>OZ252003.1:0-5029259 GCA_965247165.1 Flavisolibacter sp.
TGCCTTCATGCTATCTAAACCAATAACGTCTCCTTTATCCGTATGATCAATAAGGTCTTTAGCCACCAAGCTGTCGAGACCATTCACATCACCGCTTTCAAAAACTTTTGTTATGGCCGCATCTGTTGTTAGATTTTTTTTTGCTTTAGTGCTAACACCGGTGTCGTCCGATGTTGAAGATTTATTCATATTGCACGAAGCAAAAATGAAAATAAGCGCTGAAGCGATAAGCGGTAAGTTCTTTCTCATAATTTTTTTTTGGAGTTAAAAAAAGAAAGGTGTATCTCAACTGGAAGCGTGGTAAGACCTCATCAAGTTAGAAACAGTTGATGACTTATAAAAATATTTTACCATTTAGTATAAAGCGACGCAATCAAAAACACAACTATACATTAAAACGAAAGTGCATGACGTCGCCGTCCTTTACTACGTATTCCTTTCCTTCTATACGTAAGCGGCCTACCTCACGGGCGGCGGCTTCGGAGCCATACTTTACAAAATCATCGTAAGAAATTACTTCTGCTTTAATAAATCCTTTTTCAAAATCGGTATGAATTACGGAAGCAGCTTGCGGCGCTTTCCATCCTTCGTGAATCGTCCAGGCACGCACTTCGGTTACCCCTGCTGTAAAGTAGGTTTGAAGGTTTAATAGTTTATACGCCGAATGAATCAGGCGATCTAAAGCCGGTTCCTTCATGCCATATTCTTCCATGAATAATTGCTTGTCTTCGGCTGCTTCTAATTCGGAAATCTGCGCTTCAATGTTATTGTTCATTATAATCACCTGAGCGTTTTCACCTTTTACCGCTTCCTTTAATTGTTCGGAATATTTATTGCCGGTATGCATGCTGGCTTCATCTACATTAGCTACATATAAAACCGGTTTGGCTGTTAATAGAAACAAGTCGGCGATGGCAGCGGCTTCTTCTTTGCTCAAGTCAAGCTCACGAATACTTTTGCCTTGCTCCAAATGCGCCTTACAGCGATTCAGCACTTCCAACTCCGCCTTTGCTTTGGGATCAAGCTTGGCTAACTTCTCGGCACGGCTTGCCTTTTTTTCTACGCTATCCAGGTCCTTCAACTGTAACTCGGTATCAATAATTTCTTTATCACTGATTGGATTAATGGCGCCTTCATCACGCAAAATATTCTCGTCTTCAAAGCAGCGAATCACATGAATGATGGCATCCACTTCACGAATGTTTCCTAAGAATTTATTGCCCAAACCCTCGCCCTTGCTGGCTCCGCGAACAAGGCCGGCAATATCAACGATCTCTATCTGCGTAGGAACAATGCGGTTAGGCATTACTAATTCTGCTAATTTGTTTAACCGCGCATCCGGCACATCTACCAAGCCCACATTGGGGTCAATAGTACAAAAACGATAGTTGCTTGCCTGCGCTTTGGCACTATTGCTAACTGCGTTAAACAGTGTTGATTTACCAACGTTTGGAAGTCCTACGATACCTGCTTGTAAAGCCATGTTTAAAAAGTTTGCAGTTCGCAGTTTGCAAATTGCAGTGGCGTTTTGTTGCCAACTGCTAATAGCCTGTTGCGAACTTATATTTTTGGGCGGCAAAGATAAGGATCAGTACTGTGTGTGTTTAAAGGAAACGTTTACCTTGGCGCTGCAATCTGAAATCAAAAATCTTAAATCGGAAATCAGCTCATGGCATTAAGCAGAATCTGGTCGGCCTTTGTTATTATCGCTGTTACGGTGGCGGCCTTCCAATGGTTGGTAAAGGGCAATGAGGTGATCTTTAATCGCATGGTGATAGGTAAAGCAGATGATAGCTATGCTTATGTGCTCACCGGCAACGACCGCGACACGACAACATCGGCACGTACCGCTTTTGTGAACTCGATCAGACCTTATGGTTTTGTAAAAAAAGATTCAGCGAAGGATTTCAAATATATCATTACCGACAACAGCGCATCTGATACTGTAAAGGCATTAAAAAAATTAGTGCCCGATGCGGCCGTTTATACCTACGACTACGTACTTACTATTGGCGCAAAGCCGGTTGATGGTGTGATTGAAACCTGCAAGTCATCGGTGAATATTTGCCTTGGGCTTATTGGCATCATGGCCTTGTTTATGGGTTTTATGTCCATAGCGGAGAAGGCAGGCGGGATAAGGCTTTTATCGCGTATCATCGGGCCTTTTTTCGGAAGGCTTTTCCCCGGTGTACCCAAAGATCATCCGGCCAACGGGCACATGATGATGAACTTTTCGGCCAATTTATTAGGTCTTGATAATGCGGCTACACCCTTCGGTTTAAAAGCAATGGAAAGCCTGCAGGAACTTAACCCAGACAAAGAAACGGCGAGCAATGCGCAAATCATGTTTTTATGCCTTCATGCATCTGGGTTGACGCTAATACCGGTAAGCATCATTGCGGTAAGAGCAGCTATGCGGGCCGGCAATGCCACCGATGTTTTTGTGCCTTGTATGATAGCCACGTTTGTTGCTACCATAGCGGCTATGTTTGTGGTTTCATTTAAACAAAAGATCAATGTATTTCAACCGGTAATACTGGCCTGGGTGGGCGGATTGTCGGCGGTTATTACAGCTCTTGTTCTTTGGCTGACTTCTTTAAATTCCGATAGAGTACAAGTAGTATCAGGCGTGTTGGGCAATGGTATTCTGTTGTTGATCCTACTACTGATTGTTATTGGTGGTGTGTATAAAAAGATCAATGTGTTTGATGCTTTTATTGAGGGTGCCAAAGGTGGTTTTGACACCGCTGTACGCATTATTCCATACCTCGTTGGGATGCTGGTAGCTATTAGCATGTTACGCACCAGCGGCACCTTTGATGTGGTTATTAATGGCATCAAGTACCTGTTTCTTTCGTTGGGGGCTGATACCCGTTTTATAGATGGTTTGCCAACGGCGCTCATCCGGCCTTTAAGTGGCAGCGCCGCCCGTGGCATGATGATAGACACTATGAAAACATTTGGGCCCGATTCGTTTGCCGGCCGGCTGGCATCCATTCTGCAAGGTTCATCCGATACTACGTTTTATGTAATAGCCGTTTACTTTGGCGCAGTAAATATAAAAAATACCAAGTATGCCATAGGTGCCATGCTGGTGGCGGATTTAGTGGGAATTGTGACGGCTATTTTACTTTGCTATTTGTTTTTTGGGAAGTAATTCTTCCCATCAAAGGAAAAAGCCACTCAAATTTGAGTGGCTTTTTTAGATAGTAGCTTCTACCGATTGATGTAAACACCGAGTGATCTGGCCTTAGTACCGCCCGTCAGATTGCCATCACCTTTGTAATAGAGTGTATAGCTTCGTTTATCTTGTGTGCCTCCGCTAACGGCCGTCGCATTCAACGGAAGTTTCGCCAGAATAATTCGCTGTGAAAGCGGTATAGTCGAAGATGCAACAGGGCGGGTTACATACAATGTATCAACCACAGAAGGATTGTAATTATAAGACCCAAACCCGGAAATACCTCCCGGCTTAAAATTCCCGAAAATAACAGCGTTCCTGGCGTAAGAAAAAATATCCACGGTTTTGCCGGTAGTATCATTTAATACCGCATTCACAAAGCGAAGATTGATAAAACCTGTGAGTAGCGGGGCGATATAATCCTGCATAAAAATCTGCGATGAGTCATAGCTGGACTTAATGGAATCTGTTAGCAGAAAAGTGTAGTAGCGGCCTGCTTGTAAACTTTTATTGACGGAAAAAACTGTAGACGAGTCAAGGCCATTTACTCCGGGAATAGAAAATTTTATCGTTTGCGCTCCGGCAGGCACTGCAGAATAGGTTGCGGAAATGGTGGTTGTAGAGGAGTTTACTGAGAATGGATATACGGCATTATAGCTAAGCAGCGTGCCGTTAAGCTTTTGGGAGCCTATATATATATTAAAGGAATCTCTGGTACCAAAAATTTGACGAAAATTTGGTGAGGCATGCACAAACTTCAAATAAGCAAGTGAAGAATCAGCGGGCTGATAGGTGGCAATGCCATTATAATCTCTTTTACAGGCTACTAATAATACACTGCCTATAAGAAAAATAATTAGATAATATTTCATGTAAAATCGTTTTAGTAATTATGGTAGTACAAACCACGGTTTTTTTGTGTTGTAATCAAGTGCTAAGGCACCAAGCCGCGTTAGTTCCGGAATGTTATACAAATACTCCGAGTTATATCTAGGCCGGGCACGGTAAACCAACTTACCATTGTTATTTAAAAATAAGTCGGTAGTGGGAGGCATAAATCCTGCATATACTTGCTGGCCCGTGGCGGGATCTATATCTACATAGTTAAACCTTCTCATATCGGCCCAAGTCTCTTGCATTCCCCATGCATAAAGTGCAATATATTTTTGCAGCATAATCATACTCAACGTGATGTTATTAGTTGAAGCGGGAACAACCACCGGGTTTGAAAGATAGGTCGCTTTATTAGTTGCCGTAATAAGCCGGGCAGCCGGAATGTTAGTTGCATACTTTGTAGAGAGCATATCAAAGTTCAGGCTGATTCCGTTGGTGTAAGCCGTTAGTGCCAACGCTTTATTTCCTTTACGATAAGCTGCTTCAGCCTTTAAAAATTGCATTTCAGATGCTGTCATAACTGGAAATTCCGCATTGTCTCTAAATACATAGCGGCCCTGATCAGTAGTGGGTGACGTCGTAGATGCATAAGGATTACCCCAGAAATTTGCGGGGAGGTCATTGGTCGTTAACCCTGAACTTCCTTTCCAGGGAACAATGCCTTTGAAAGTTTCATTTGGATTCTCTCTGATAATATAAGCAGCACGTGGATCAGCAGCGCCACTAAAAGCAAGCGGATTATTGCCACTTTCAAGATCGGCTATAAAAGCCGATTGCCGGATGCTACCTACATTACCGCGAAAAGGACCGAAATAGTTTGACGTTCCGCTAATACCCGTAGCGGCGAATTTTAGAGTGGCGTTATCGGCGTTTGAGGTTGCTGCAAGATCAGCATACTTAATAACCGAGTCTGCATTGTAGGTTGTTTTGTTGCTGATATAAGCATATGAGCGGGCAAGAATGCCATAAACAAATTTTTTCCAGCGGTTAACATCGCCACCGTTGAAGTAAGCATCCGCGTCGGAAAACTTCTGCCCCAGGCTTCCATCGGTTCTGTTGAAGTAACTTAAAGAACGTAAACAAATAGCCCGCACCGAATCATAAATTTCAGGCTGGTCGTTGTAATTAAATACTTGCTGGCTGGCATTAAATGCCTCCCTTAACGGCATTTCTCCATATTCATTTGTTGCCTCTAACAAGCTCCAGGCACGCAGGGCCCATCCGGCTCCAACAAAATCCCATTTTTGTTCTTCGGATGCCCACTCCACCATGCGATTTAGATTAGCACCTATACCGAAAAAATGCGCCGCCCATACTGATCCGAGGTTATCGCTGCTACCGACCGTACCACCCATGACATCATAGTTAGATGCATTAGAAGCCGTATAAGAAATAGGGGCTACGGTGTTTGAATAGGTGCCCCAGTATTGTATGTAGCGGCCGATGAGTAACCCATCTCCGGCAATGCCATACGCACTTCCGGCGGCTGCCGAACTGCCAAGCATACTACCAATCAGACTTGGCAAAATAGTTTCCACTGGTACTCTTGTAGTAGCGTTGGGATTTGCGTAAGCTTCATCTAACTGCTTATTGCATGATGTAAAAAGCAATAAGCTTGCTATTCCGATGTATAAAAAGTGTTTGAACTTATGTTTCATATAAAAAGTTTGTTGTATTAAAATCCGGCACGTAGTCCAAAATTGAATGCTCTGGGTGTTGGTAAATTTCCATAGTCAAAACCAACACCACCTACTCCGCCACTGGCTGCGGTGTTGCCATTGGTTGCTGGGTCGGCGCCGGCGTAGTTGGTAAAGAGAACCAAGTCGTTTCCGGTAGCAAAAAGCGAAAGTGATTTAAAACCTCGTAGCCCCTTTATTAGTCGTTGTGGAAGATTATAGGACAACGTCAGATCTCTCAGACGAAACCAATTGACCCGGTGTTGCACAAACTCCTCTTCCGGCATGGAAGTATAATAAGACGTCGTGTAATACGGCGTAATAACAATGTTGTTTGGGGTAGGGTTATCGGTGTTTTGGAGGCCATCATTCAACACGCCTTTCACAATACGGGACGTTCGTCTATCGGCCGATTTTTGGCCCTTACCATTCAACGTCAGGTACATTTCGGTGGCGTCAAAAATGTCTCCCCCTACTTTTAAATCCCACAAAAAGTTCAGGCTCCAATTTTTGTAGCGTAAGCTGTTTAGTGTTCCCAAGGTGAAGTCTGGATTTCTATCTCCTATGATAGTAAACGTTGCCTCCGTTTGCGGTATGCCGGTAGCAGGATTAATTAAAACATCGCCCCGGGTGTTTCGTAAATAATGATAGCCGGTAATAGTTGTTGCCGGATTATTTCTATAAATACCACCGCGAGCATTTCCGTAAAGCCAGGTATCTGAAAAATATAATTCTGTTTGGATAGACTCGGGCAGCGTTAGCACTTTACTCCATATATGATTGAAGTTGAACCTAACATTCCAGCTAAAGTTTTGCGATCTAACAGGAGTGGCATCGAGGGTAAATTCAATACCCTGATTTCGAAGCGATCCCGCATTTTGTGTATTTAATACATAGCCGGTTGCATAACTGGCCCTGAAACCCTGTAGAATCTGATTGGTGCAGAGTGTATTATAATAAGCAATGTCAAGTCCCAGGCGGTCATTTAGTAACCTGAATTCAGTCCCGATTTCGTAAGTCTTTTGCTTTTCGGGCACCAAATTAGGATTGTTATTATAAAATCCGTAGGAGTAGGCCAGGCCTACGTTTGAACTGGCATAATTGTTTCCGAACACGGCTTGATTTAAGTAAGGATCGAATAGCCGCGCCGTGCTGGCCAGAGATGCACGTAGCTTCCAAAAATCTAAAATTTTATTTTTAATCCCTGGAATTATATCCGATAGAATAGCACTAAAACTAACGCCTGGATAATTGTAATTACGGTTGGCCGCGGTAAAAACAGAAGCTGCTTCAAAGCGGTGCGTATAACTTAAAAACAAAAGGTTATTATAACTAATGCTGGCTTCACCAAAGTAGGCAATCTGTCTTAGTTCGCTTAGGTTCCAGGCATTACTGTAGTTTCGCAAAAGCCGGGTGCGGGTATTGGCTTTTGTTAAGGAAGAATCATACGGGTTTATCACCTGATTGTAATTGGAGCTATTTACCACTACACCATTTTTCATCATCATTCCAGTGAAGCGATTAATAGAATCAATAATACCGCTTCCTGAAACGGCCCACATCTGGGTTTTGTAATCCTGCCACATTGTACCAACCATCAGCCGGGCCGAAAATTTTCCATACGTTTTATGTGCAGTTGCGGTTATTGTATGGTTATAGCCATCGTATTTTCTCCAATAGTCGTCTAAGTAACCATAAGTTGTTTTGCTGTATTGGCTTGATTGCGGATGATAGATCGTGTACCCTTTACTTTTATAATGGTCGTATCCAAAACGGCCCGCAACTGTCAGCCAGCTATAGGGCGTGAAATCAATGCCCAGGTTAGCTACGTATCGGTTGGTCATGTCCTGGCTGTGGTCGAACTTGGCATTGAAAAGAGGGTTATCGGTTTCGGCATTATAATCAGAAGCATATAAATTCTTCTTGTTCCCATTTGCATCTAAATAGTCCCTTACATCAAGATCGGTAGGGTAGGTATACAAACTAAGCAAGTAACTTCCTGCACCGCGGATGGGCTTATCATTTTTTGTGTTGATGTATTGGATGGAAGGTGTTATAGTAAGAATATTCTTGATTTTGGTAGTGCTGGTCAGCCGAACATTGTATTTGGTGTAGCGGTTATCCGGAACTACAGAGGAGGAATTAAAATAAGAGGAGGACAATCGGATGCCGGTTGTTTTAATACCAAAATCCGCTGACAGGTTATGGGCTTGAGAAAAGCCGGTTTGAAAAAAGTTAGAAATGTTATTATACTTTTTTGTGTCGGCAGGATAGGCAGGCCCGAAATAAGTAAACGAATTTCCTGGCAGAGCGGGATTGCCATTTGTGCCCGGACTAAAATCATTATTAAGGTTAGCCGTACGGGCAATTTTTGTTACCCTAAAACTATTATCGTATGATACTGCTGTTTTACCCGGTACTGCTTTTTTTGTGGTAATGACTATGGCGCCTGCACTTGCCTGGCTACCATACAAAGCCGTTGCCTCGGGCCCTTTTAATATGGTGATGGATTCTATGTCGTTAGGATTTAAGTCGGAAATACGGTTCGTATAATCATTGTTTCGGTTAGGCCGGTCCGACGCTAAACCAAGCCCGGAGCCGCCGTTTGACGTTTCATTTAAGGTGGAATTATCAAGTATTATCCCATCTACTATAAACAGTGGCTGATTATTTCCAGAAAGTGAATTGAAACCACGCAAAACGATTTGAGAAGATGCACCTGCCAGTCCGGTACTTGGTGTAATGGTTAAGCCTGCAACACGCCCTTGCAAACCGTTGATGAAATTTTCCCGTTGGGTTTGTGCTACTTCGCTTCCTTTAACGGTTTGAACAGAATAACCTAATTCTCTTGGATTACGCCGCTGGTCCATGGCTGTAACAACCACTTCATTCATGGCAGAATTGTTAGATGCAAGTTGAGCGTTCACATTATTACCGGCACCAATGGTGATAGTGCTGGTGTTTCGACCGACATAGGTCAACTGCAATACATCGCCAGTCTTGGCAACGATTTTAAAATTACCATTGGCATCGGTTTGCGCTTTACGCGATGAACCTTTTAAGGTGATAGTAACTCCCGCTAACGGCTTATTATCCTCATCGGATACCTTACCCGTTATCGTTCTGTCTTGTGCAAAGGCCGTTGCTCCCAATAGAAGCAGGCCTACGTTTAAAAACAATGCGTAGAGCAGTTTTCTCATGATCTTCATTTTAAGCTTTAGTTTTTACAAAAAATTTTTACCAACTATTAAAAGAGTTCTACAAACTCCATAGTCCGTTATATGTGTTTTCAATCGGATGGAAATAAAAGATTATCAGCAAGATTTTCGTTGGCAGGTCAATTGTAAATAAAGAGGTACACCAAAATATTGTTGGTGTACCGTCTTATCAAAAAATGTATCAGTAAAATCTTAGCAAGCAATCGTTTATTGTTATAGCATTACAGCAAGCAGTCATACGTTAATGGCATCAAAATAAAGGAAAATGCTGCATACAATAACAAATATTTAATGCAGAAAAGGAGAGGGAGTATTCAAAAGCAAATGCGATCAGAATGCAAACCGGGCACTAAAGCCAACAGCGGCCGGCTCAAAGGAAAACTGTTTGGTAATGTTTAATTCGGGCTTCCAGTCAATGGAAAGATTGATTGGTAAAGAGGAAGATAAAAAGTCTAAACCAATGACGCCCTGTAAGCCAAATTTCCGCCCGCCGCTAAAACCTACGTAAGCCCCGCCACCCGAAAACCATGACAAACCGGTTGGTCCAAAAGGCTTAAATTTTTCCAGCAACACACCAATGGCTACCGGGTCGCTAAAGGAAAGCAAACCTTCGGCCGCTAAGCCTGAATGAAAAAAGTATTTATACGAAACGGAACTGCTAACAGCCGCAGCCTGACTGCTGATGCGGATTCCAAGGGCTTGCCTGCGTTCGACCGTAGTTGACGTTTCTTGTGCGGATGCAAGTGTGGAAATAAAAAACACCAAGGCTATTGTTGCATAACTAATTCCCTTCTTCATATCAAATAATTTGAGGACATAAAACGAAATGGCTCACTGGTTATTGCAACATGAAAGTGAAAGTTATCGTAGTCGTTACGAAAGAATATTATTCAAATAATTCAAACTTGGTTTTAGGCCGTTGGTCTTCGCGCCATTTAAATTTTGACAGCAACATTTCGGAAGGTGTTTTTTGCCGGATGGGATAAAGCGTTCCCTGTACCGAACGTCGCAATACAACTTTATATAAATCGCCCTGGGTAAAGTAAATATCTATCGCATCGCTTTTAGTTTGGTTAACGCTGGAAAAAGAACTGTCTTTTTCCTGTATAAAATAAACCGATTCGGCGGCGCCTTTTGCCCGTACTGAATCCAGCAAACCTTCCTTAAAAAAACCATTCATATCGGTACTTTTTATCTGATTGTATACCGCCGGTTGCAGCTCGGTAATCATAAAACTGTTCTCAATTACTTTTATAAATGTCGGCTGCTTATTTTTCGTATGCAGAAAGATGGTATCGCCGGTTATCTGTGTTTTGCGGCTCCAGGCCACCGGGTCCTGAAACAGTTGAAACACCGAATCCTTAAACGAATAGAACAAGCTGTCACTAATGGATTGCATTGAATCGGAAAACACCCTTACGTTGCGATAGGCTTCAAAATAACGATTGGTGCTATCGTTAGGGCTTATCTTTTTTGCACCTTTAGACGTGTCTGTAAAAAGGTCGGATAGCCTTGCCGAGAAAAGCGTATCGGCTGCAATGTAGATGGAATCGTTGCCCTGCCTCACTATCATTAATGGTTTTTGCGTGGCAAGAAAGGCTTCTGTTTTTTTATTGGCAAAAATGCTGTTTGCCAATATGCTGATGCCTTTAGCAGTATCTATCAGTACGCCTCGTCCCTTTATTTGTATAATACCGGTTGAATCATCGGATCTTATTTCATCGCCCGTTACAGTTAGGGCTTTATCAATGATGGTGGTGCGCTGGGTAAACTCCGCTTTGCCGGTAGGAACATAGTAGTTGCCTTCCTTAGTCATAATCACCCGGCCGCTGGTATCCTTTATCGTTGTTTTTGAAATGAAACGGGCCATTTGCATTTCGGTGTTGTACAGAATGGAATCCGTTTTCACCGTATTGGTTGGACTGACCAGCACCACATTTTTTTTAAAGTAAATATCTTTAATGTCGGTGTAGTAAATGGCTTCGCGGCTGGTAACCGTCGTCTGCTTATTAATTACTTTACCACCATTTTTGTACGACCCTATCTTACGGGCTACATCATATTCAAGATTGTTGGTAGTAAGATTTCCCTGTCCATCGGTTAGCCTCACGTTACCATCGAGGTAGGCGTATTTTTTATCGTACAAATAACGCAAGGTATTGGACCAAACCTGCGAGGTATCGCCATCGTTTATATGAACATGGCCAAATCCTAAAAAGGTTTTTGCTGCATTGTTTAAAACACAACTGTCGCAGGTAAATATAGTAGTGCCTTGCCGAAGCGTCACGCCACCGGAAAGGATTTGCACCTGAGTTCCATCAGGCAGTTTCTTTACCTCCAGCTTGTTAGTGGGAGGTAAAATTTCAACTTCCTGAACCGTATCGGCTACTACATTTTGCGCATGTGTTATAGCACAAAAAAAGGGGACTAAGAAAAGAAGAAGAAAACGTTTGCAGTTCATTAGTGCTTCACCGGGGTAGAGTCCTTCAGTGAAGGCGAAGTTATCGGTTCGCCTCCCTTCTTACCACCGAACACAGAAATATTAACGTAGCGTTTTGGGTGTAAACGAATGTCGTCAAACAATATTTCAGCGCTTAACGTAGTCTGTTGCATACGGCTGGTGATACCATTCAATTGATCATATAATTTGCGATCATTCATCAATAAACCCAACGTGCCTTTATTGCTGTTGAAATTGGAAATAGAATTTTTTAATTCATTGATAGTGGATTGTAAGGCAGCTACCGTTCCTTCTATATTAGTGTTGGCTAATTTAGATGTGGTTACTTCTACATTACGAACCGAAGAAGTAATAGCATCATTATTACGGGCCAGATTACTGGTAACGGAATTCAGGTTTTGCATCGTTTGTCCTAACACGCCACCTTGTGCACTTAACAACTTCGATAATTCGGAAGAAGACATGGTGAGGTTTGTAATCAATGTTCTCAGATTGTTTTTTGTATTGGGATCGAGTACACTGTTTAAGGCGCTGATGGTGAGTTTTAATGAATCGAATGTATCGTTAAGCCGGGAGATAGTAGGAGCTACCTGTGCCTGCAGGTTGCTAAGCAAACTCATATCTATACGGGTGCTAATAGTGTCGCCTGTTTTTAAATATTGGTTTGAAGGGCCTTTCTCTACATTAATGAAAGCGGACCCCAATACAGAGCCATCAATAAAAGCGATAGAATTTTTCGGAACATCAATATCCTTATTTAAATGAAGTTCTACTATGATGGTATTCACTTCTTTATCGGCAGGTGTAAAGCTATATACGGTACCAACCGACAAGCCGTGAATTTTAATCTGATTTGATTTTTCCAACGATCCAATGTTCGGAAAGCGGGCATAAAGGGTGAAAGGCTTGGAGAAGACATTGGCGCCTTTTAAAAAATTAAAGCCAATGATTAAAACAACAATTGCGGCTATAGCCAGCAACCCTACTTTTATTTCGTTCGAGATCTTCATGAATGATTTGTTTTCGTCTGTGTTATAGTGCCTAACGCGGCTCAAAATAAACAATTAATTGCTTACCCTGTTTTTGGCTTTCTACAATACAACAAGGCAGGTTAAAAAACCATACCACTACAAATACATGCCTGATTTATCTTGACATCTTTCCTCTTCCGCTTAAATCGAAGGATTCTAAAAAGGCGGTTTCTACTTTTGGCACTTTGCCACTTGATGGGAGCGATACAGATGAATTAGCAGGGGTTTGCTTTTTTTGCAGCCAGGTCATATAGTTACCTATTGCGCTGGTAATGCTGGCCACCAACTCGTTCTGGCCATCATCGCTATTAAGGTACCGTTCTTCATCGGGGTTAGTAATAAATCCGGTTTCCACTAAAATGCTTGGCATGGCGGTAGCCTGTAGTACCCAAATGCCCACCTGGCGTTGCATGGAGCCACCACTTATGCGGCCCACTTTGGTAAATTGCTCCTCTACCATGTGCGAAAGCATGGCGCTACGTTGGCCAAACTGCTTTGTTTTTACCAATGATAAAGCAACAAATTCCGGCGAGTTCGGATCTATGTCGCCATACTTTTCTTTATAATCATCTTCGGCAAACATAGGTGCGTTTTCGCGTACCGCTACTTCTTTGTCTTCTGCTTTATGCGCTCCCCAGATATAGGTTTGCGTTCCTTTGGCATGGGTGTTAGCCACTTCGTAGTAGTGGTATTGCGCCACCTTTTGCGTATGCTTTTTTTTCTTCTTGCCCTTGCCGGTGTAATACACTTCTGTTCTGTATCCCACCAGGTCACGCTTTGGAATAGGAGGCATGGCGTTTACATGAATGGAGATGAAAAGGTCGCCATGATTACGGTTGGCAATATTGGCCCTTTCTTTTAAGGCCACGATATTTTCCGTTGGCCGGGTTTCTATTACTTTAATGTCTGGGTATTGCTGCCGGATGTTGGCCACTAATTTTTTCGCCACAGCCAGGCAAATATCATCTTCATACGAGTAGGTTCCTTTAGCGCCATTATGCCCGCCGTTGGGCATAATGCCGTGGCCTGCATCAATAATTATTGTTCGCAAAACTTGCTGCTCCGGATGCTTAACCGGTGTGTAAGATGAAAGAAAAGCCGTTGATGAAAGTAAGAGGATGACTAAACTAAATTTTTTCAACATACCAGATTTTGTTTTCAAGCGGAGATAAAATTACACCGGCGCGGTGTAAAGAAGTTGTGTGTTTTTTCATCGCTCAGGATGGCTACGTTATTGGGTGTTGCCGCCTTTTCATTTTCGCTGCCCTTTTTTGGGTTATCTATTGTTATCATGTATTTTTCGATAGCGGCTGTAATGTTTTTTACAATCTCCTGCTGGCCGGCTTCGCTGTTCATATACTGTTCTTCTATTTTATTGGAGATGAATCCCGTTTCCACCAAAATGCTTGGCATACCCGTAGCATGCAATACCCAAATGCCAACGTCGTTCCGTTGCTTTACACCTCTGTCCACGCGGCCGGCTTTTACAAATTCCTGTTGTACCATATCGGCTAAACGCAAGCTGTTTAAAAAATATTTCTTAGTATAAACCAGCTTTAACGCATTCATCACAGGATCATTGTCCTGCATTACCACCGCACTGTCTTCGGCATTGCCCGAGAACTCGCCGTTCTCTCCAACAAATTGTCCTTTGTGCGAATTCTCCGCTGCCGTCCATATAAAGGTTTCTGTTCCTTTTGATTCGTTGGCAACATAAAACGATTCATAGACCGGCACCCTTGTTACTTTCCTGCGTTTCTTCTTACCCACATAGCTCACTTTTTCATTGTAACTAACAATGCGTCTTTCGTTCCAGCCACCGGGCGAACGTCCGGCGGAGTTGCAATGAATACTGATGAAAAGATCGGCTTTGGAACTGTTGGCAAAATTGGCGCGGTAGCGAAGCGCTTCGCTTTTATTTCGGCAATTACCTGGAAGAACATCGGTAGTGCGGGTAAATAAAACTTTTACGCCGGGAAGTTCTTTGGTTATCAGGTCGCCCAGTTGTAAGCTCATGGCTAATGTTAGCTGCGCTTCGGTTGATACTAATCCATCCGCTCCCTGGTCAAGCCCGCCATGCCCCGGATCTATAATAATAATTTTTACCGGCTTTTTATGGTCAATCGTAAAAGAAAACAAACAAATGGTTAGCAATAAAATTGGAATAAGAATGAATGGTTTTTTTAACATGCGGGTATTAATTTGACGGTTTACAATCTTCACAAATCCTTTAAGGTTGGAACGATTACATTTGTTTACTTCTTATGTGCGGACTGCATAATTTTAAATTAAAATACGTCGGCCCTATTTTACTGGTGCTCCTTTTTTGTTTTGTGCTGTCGCCTGAAAGCCTTTCTGCAAGCCCGTTTCAGCAACAATCGCCGGTGCTTGCCACACAATCAAAAGATACCGTTGTTGCTCAACGGAAATTACAAAATACAACAAACCGCGGTCAAAATACAAGCCCCTTAAAAGCGGATTCGCTTCGCAGGGGTAAGCAGCAATCATCTGTAGCCGGCACAGTACCGTTAGCTATAGATTCGCCGCCGCCGCACATTAATGATACAACCGGTTTAAAACAAACCACCGATACCTTCAACTTAAAGTTTTCGAAAGATACGATGGATGCGCAGGTAGATTATGAGGCAGAAGACAGCGCCGTTCTATTGGTGAAGGAGCAGAAATTTATTTTATATGGTAAAACGCAAACCAAGTATAAAGATGTGGTGATTAATGCGCCGCGGACGGAGCTGGACCAACAAACAAATATTTTAACCGCTATTGGTGAAAAAGATAGCCTTGGCCGTATGGTTACCCGTGCTACGTTTCAACAGAAAGGACAAAATTTCGAAAGCGAATCCTTCCAGTTTAATTTTAAAACACAAAAGGGAATTACTACAAACACCTATACTAAGGAAGGCGATTTTTTTATTATCGCCAAGACTTCAAAAAAGACAGATCCTAATACGGTTTTTATAAAGGAAGGCTATTTTACCACCTGCGATCTTGACGATCCGCATTTTGCTTTTAAGACCAACAAGATGAAGGTTATCAGCAATAATCTTGCTATCTCCGGGCCTACGCATCTGGAAGTGGAAGGCGTGCCGATTCCTATCTATTTGCCCTTTGGTATTTTCCCTTTATCGCAAGGTCGCCACTCCGGTTTGCTGGCGCCGCAGTTCACCTCTAACCGCCAGTTTGGTTTAGGGTTGGAAGGCCTTGGGTATTATCATGTGTTGAATGAGTATGTTGATGTAACCGTTCGTACCAACTTATATTCTTACGGCGGATGGAATCTTAATATTATTCCGGAATACCGCAAACTGTATCGCTACAACGGCTCTTTTAATATCGCTATCAACCATACCAAATTTAATTTTAAAGGCGACCCGGATTACAGTCTGGTGAAAACGTTTCAGGTATCATGGAACCATAGCGTGGATTCACGAGCCCGGCCCGGAACGTCTTTTTCGGCATCTGTAAATGCAGGCTCTACCAGCTTTAACCAATTTGTGCCTAATAACCCGTACAAAAATTTTCAGAACCAGTTGTATTCATCTATTGCTTACTCCAAAACCTGGCAGGGCAAACCTTATTCTTTACAGCTAAGCGCCAATCACAACCAAAACAGCCAAACAAGATTGATTAATGTGGTATTGCCAGATGCGGGTTTTACAGTGAGCACTATTTATCCCTTACAAAAAAAAGAAAGCGTTGGTACGCCGCGTTGGTACGAGAAGATCGGCGTTGGCTACTCAGGTATAGCCCGCAACCAACTTTCCTTTTATGATACCGGCCATATTGATCTGCATAAGATTCTTGATACCATGCAATGGGGCGCCCAGCACCGCTTTCCCATCAGCTTGCAACTGCCGCCATTGGGTAATCTTTTATTGAGCCCGTTTTTTAATTATGAAGAAACCTGGTACACCCGGCGCTATAGTCGCAAATGGGATAACAACGGTAAGAAGGTAGATACGGTTACGGTAAATAAAGGCTTTTTCAGGGACCAGCAGTTAAGCTTCGGGGTTAGTTTGAACACGAGTATTTACGGCCGTTTCAACTTTGGTAAAAACTCGTGGATACAATCTATACGGCATGTGATACGGCCGAATATCAGCTTCAACTACAAGCCTAATATATCTAAACGCAACTTTGATTACATACAGGTTGATTCGCTCGGCAACCGCCTGGCGCTACCGCAATTTGAAGGAAACCTTTTTGCCCCTTATAGTTATGGTAGGTTTGGCGGCATCACCTTTGGCGTGGATAATAACCTGGAGATGAAGGTGCGAAGTAAAAAAGACACAGGCGAAGCAGCTATTAAAAAAGTAACGCTGATTGATGGACTTAGCTTTACCAGCGGCTATAACTTTTTAGATACGGCTTTTAAACTACAACCTATCAACATCAACTTTAGAACAACCTTATTTGGCAAGCTGAGTATATCTGCTAACGGCCAGTTAGATCCTTATCAAACGGGAACAACGGGACTACGTATCAACCGCTTTGTATGGGAGCAAAATGGTTTCAGCCTTGGGCGGTTTACCGGCGGTAGCGTATCGGCTTCCACCTCTTTTCAAAGCAAGGGAAAGGATGGCGAAAAAGGCGGCGTGGTAACTCCGCGAAATACTAACACCATTACCGATCCTACACTGCTTGGCGATCAGCAACGCCTGCAGGATTATATGCGACGTAACCCGGCGGAGTTTGTTGACTTTAATATTCCCTGGTCGGTGAACCTTTCTTTTTCATTAGCGCTTACTAAAATTTTAAAGCCCGATTACAGCGGGTATAAAACCAATATCACCTCAAGCACTTCTTTCAATAACAGCTTCAACCTTACACCCAAGTGGAACTTTAGCACCAATGGTTATTACGACTTCAGCACCCGGCAAATTACATCGTTCACTATGAGCATTGCCCGTGAAATGCACTGCTGGCAAATGGCTATCAATGTTACGCCCATTGGTAACTATCAATACTTCAATATTACCATCAGTCCCAAGTCATCAGTGCTTCGCGATTTAAAGGTGAACAGGACAAGATACTTTTATAACTATTAATCCGGTTGGGAGTTTGAAGTTTGGGGTTGGGCTTAAGAATGAGGTGTTTAAGTTATTAGGCAATCATTCTTTCAATGTAGCGATGAGTGCAATATCCCCAGGAGATATCACTGCAAACTCCAACCCCCAAATATTACATACTCTCACTCACTCTAACCCGCCGCTTCTGCATTCTTATGTCTTTTTCTTCCGCTTCTATTTCTATCACCTCGGCATTGGCCAGCTTATGCAATAACGAAATTTCTTTTAAGTAAGGGTTCCAATGAAAGATAAGCTTATCTATCGGCTGCCATAAAACCACCCAACTGAATACGTCAAGGCTATTGCTTATAGCGGAGTGAATACGATGCTCCTGGGAAATCAGCAGCGGAAGGGCGCCCTGGCAAAACATGACTACGGCAAGGCTTAAAAACAAAAGCTTGTAGCTCTTTTTTTTAAACTTTTGAAACTCCATTTTCTTCAACTGCTCTTTTACATAGAAATGCCGGCGAACCGCATGGATAAAGGGTTCCGGCAGATTGTAGTCTTCTAATTTATAAATGACTTTATAGCGAATAGTGGAGTATTTTTTATAAGTGGCAACCGACTCGTTGAGGTATTGTACAAAATCGAAACGAAGCTGGCGTTTGTAGATGGGAGCGGGGTCGTGGGGGTTGAAGTAATTGTCAATGGTGTTACGATCAACCGTTAAAAAGATGCTGATTCTTTTTGAAAGGGCTTTGTTCATGACGCACAGGATTAGGAGTTGGATGTTTCTGTAGTTAAATAGAATACATCTACGGCCGCATAGCAATCACTTAGCCCGCTTTTATATTGCCATAAGTGGTAATACTTTTTTTGATAAGAATTCTTACTTAGTTCTTTTTTGCAGATTGGGGACAAACCATTTCTTTACTAATATCGTTAGTCATTCAGGTTGTCCTCTCTAAATAATAGGACAAAGCTTCCATGTCGGCGCCGTAAATATGGAGCAATTGTTTATCTATTTCCAGTTCTTTTTCAAAGCATAATCCAAGCTTCTTTAATAAGCTGATGGAGCTTTTATTCTCCGGTATTGTAGTGGCGAGAATGTGCTTTAGTCCGGCAGCAACCATCAACTGCTGAAGCACCGCATTTGCAGCCTCAAAGGCAAATCCTTTTTTACCGAAGCGGGGTAAAAATGCAAAACCAATATCAGGATGGGCTAAGTAATCGCGTTTAATATAGCTGATCACCCCCATTTTTTCACCAACATCTTTTTGCTTTACCACCCAGTAAACAATGTTTTTATTGTCAAGTATCTTTTGAATGTAGGCCGCAGCTTCTGTTGTGGTATGAACATTCCTATCTCCAATAAAGGTTAGCCAGCCTGCTGTGTTCACTAACTCAAGAATAAAGACGCTGTCTGTTATGGTAAGAGGCGTGATCAAAAGACGGCTGGTTTCTATAGAAAAGGGAAGTAGCATATTGGCTTACAGTTTACCGGGTTATACATTGAAAATTTGTCCGCAGCCCGTCCAGGCTTTTCCAAACAACATCTTTATAAGGCATCGGTGATACCTCATGAAACACAACCGTTTTAAACTGTTCTTTACAACGACTGATATAGATGCGGATGTTTAAGGTGAGCGGCTTCAATGTCATAAAGTCAAGGATAGTGACAGTGCCTTCAAAAGCTTGCTGGCCGGGGCTCTTCAGCTTTTTATCTTTTAGTATTGCTTTTACGGTCACTAACTTATTGGCATCAACCTTTGTGGTGTCAATGTTGACGCTGGCAAGGCCGGTATAATAAGCCGTCAGGTTTTTTTCAATAGTCTTAGTATTGAAGGTTGGCTCACCATTCAGGTACCACAAAAAATCATACGACCAGTATTCAGGAGATTCCTTTTTGCTCCATCTGGGTGTAAACCTGATATCTTCCACACCTTTATACGGAATAGAAGGGGCAAACTGTATAGGAATCAAAAAGCGTTCAATGTCCCAACCTTCTGGCGTATCAAGCATATATGGCGCTACCCATTTTTTACCATCAAATTTTGGCTTCGCCTCCTGGGCCGCAGTATGTAATGAAAGGATACAAACGATCAAAAAAACAATTGCTTTCATACTGCATTTTTTTATGGGCATTGCAAAGCTTGACAGTGAACTATACGATACTAAAACGAAGAAAAACAACTTTCTAAAAACGTAATCGGCGTAGCTACGATAAAGTTATCATATAAGGTGAGAAGATTGTTAGGAACTGCTAATTAGCGATAATAGACTATCAACTTATCGCACAGCAAGTAGCTACGGGTTCTTTTACAGGGACATTAATTAAACGACTGTCGGAACGCCAGCGGGGAAAGAGCTGTTTTGGTTTTAAATAATTTACTAAACGATTGCGCATGTCCGAAACCTAAGGCATAGGCAATTTCATTTACCGACAAATCAGTGGTTGATAACTTCTCTTTTGCCAGCTCAATCAATTTATCATGAACAAATTGCCGGGTGCTTTGCCCGGTTAACAGTTGCAGCAACCGGCTTAGGTAATTGGGCGATACGGCCAATGACGATGCGATGTATTCAATGGTTGGTATGCCTTTCGTCGCCAAATTATCGCTGCCGAAATAACCGGAAAGCAGCGTTTCAAGACTACTTAAAATTTTATGGTTGCTTATTTTGCGGGTGATGAATTGCCGTTGATAAAAGCGTTGCGAATAGGTAAGCAACAACTCCAGTTGGGCAACAATAACATCCTGACTTAATGCGTCTATGCTTGAATGATATTCCTGCGCAATGTTTTGGATAATACCGGTTACCATGGCTTCTTCTTTGTCGGAAAGATGAAGCGCTTCTGTCAGGTGATAATTAAAATATTCGTAGCCCTTTATCTTTTTAGCCAACGGCGTATTCCAGAGAAAATCCGGGTGAATTAATAAAAGCCACCCTGAATGTTGGAGCTCTTCGTCGGTTGACGATTCAAACGACAGCAATTGCCTGGGCGCCATAAAGTGCATTACCCATTCATCAAAATCAAACGTTTCCTGGCCGTACTTCATTTTGGCTTTGAAGTTTCTTTTCAAGGCAACGGAGTAGAAATAATGGATAATATTTTTTGGCTTGTTTGCGCTTACCGGTTTTATATCTTCAAAATTAATTACGCTTATCAATGGGTGCAAAGGCTTTGGCAACTCCATGAACCAGTGAAATTCGGCGATTGTTTTTAGGTGATGGGGTGCTGATGATTTCATGGCAAAATATTTTTTAAACAATAGTCCTTTGCAAAGGCCGGCAGCAGTACGTTAGCATTTCTTGCTTTTATGCTTGAAGCATTTCTACCACGGACTTATTTCCGATGCGTTTTTAATATTGTTGCTAAAAAATTTTCCTGTAGGTGCGTTCTCGTCGGTTAAGGTATGCTTAATGATGAAGGCCGCTGCATCTTCTACTGTTCCGGGACCGCTGTGGTGATTAAAATCGGTGGCGGTATAACCGGGGTCAATAGCATTTACTTTAAAAGGCAGGTCTCTTAATTCGTAAGCCAGTAAAATAGTAAAGGCATTTAAAGCGGCTTTTGAGGGCATGTAGCTGGCCAGCTTAACAGGGTAATATTGCCAATTAGGATTGCTATGCAGGGTTAGCGACCCAAGGCCAGAGGTAATGTTGCTGATGCGTGGGCTATCGGACTTTTTAAGTAAGTCCAAAAATAGTTGCGTGACGCTGATAGCGCCAAAAAAATTGGTATCAAACACTTCCTGAATATCGTTGATAGAAGTAGTTAACACGCTTTCCGGGAACCCTTTACTTATTCCTGCATTATTGATGAGAATGTCCAGTTTACCTTGTTCGGTTTCAATTACATTCCTGGCTGCTAAAATGGTATCAGGTTTGGTGACATCAATTTGAACGGGCCGCATGTTTTCCCACCCGCCTTCCGTTAACTCCTTAATTACGGCCTTACCTTTTTCCAGGTCGCGGGTTCCGATGTAAACCGTTAGTCCTTTTTTTGAAAGTTGTTTTGCCGTTTCCAAACCAATGCTTCTGTTAGCTCCTGTTATTAATGCGGTTTTCATTTAGTATGTTTTTATTGATTGAGGCCTGATTCTTCTTTTTTCAGCTTTCATATTTTCAAGCTTATAAATTGTACAAAATTTTTAATCCTTCTTTTAACGACAATGGCTTTCGTCCGAGGGCCTTTTCCATGTCGCCGCTTACTTTTTCTTCCTGCCCGTTCTTTATATCCGTCATAAAGTTTATCACCATTTGGGTTAAAAATTCCGGCTTGCCGGTTCGTTCGGCTTCCTGCCGATAGGTCTGTATATCAACCGGTGTGTAAGCCACTTCTTTTCCAGAAAGATCCGTTAATGCCGCCGCCACATCATAAAAACTGTAGGTCTCCGTTGCCGTAAAATCATAGATTCTATCAGTACAATCGGTACCGGCTAACACGTTGCCTATGGCTTCACCCATATCGCTTCTAAGGGCATAAGAGGCCTGCCCATGGCCTGCCGGCAGCATAATACCTGTGTTCACTACCTGCTGGCCTAAAAACACGGCCATCGAATCCATATACAAAATGTTCCGGAACAGTATATAGTTCAATCCACTGCTGATAATATAATCTTCCGTTTCAAAATGCCGGTCCATTAACCGGTTTTCCAGGGTGGTTCTATCCTTCAAACACCGGCTTGTATAGGCAACACATTTGACTCCTGCTTTTTTTGCTGCATCCACCACATTCTGGTGCTGTTCCAATCCGTTTTTAGCGCCGCCGCCCGAAATGAGCAGTACTTTTTCTATACCCAACATGGCGTTGTCAAGGGCCTGCTTATCATCATAGTCGCCCAGGCGTAGGTTTATGCCTTTTTCTTTTAGGCTGGCTGCTTTACTTTCATTACGTACCAGGCCGGCGAGTTGGTTAGCCGGTACCTTCTTCAATAGGGTGTCAATCACTTTTGTTCCTAATTGCCCCGTGGCCCCTGTTATTAAAATCATGATTATTTTGTTTTGGCAAAGATGCGCCGGAACTTATGGGGCAATGTAGGCAAATCAGGCTTTGTTGTAGCCGAATCTGACTTGTTTGAGAAGAAGTGAAACGCCCAACCCATATTACACACGACAGATAATAAAGAAAGCAACCGTTACAACTAGTTATCGTGCACATCTTCACCACAATAAACTTATCAGGCCAGCTATTGGTGGCCATAACTTTTCTATATTGACTGCGATAAAAACATTAAAGCTTTATGTTTTAGCAGGGATAGACTAAAACGTTTTATGTTGTGGTATATGATCGAAAATGTTGAAGCCTTACTACAAGAAGGCATAGCCTTTACTGATAAGGAGGTGGCTTATTTAAAAGCACAACAAACGCAGGCCGCCAAAGCGGTACCATTAATTTTAGGAATTTGTACACTGGCTGTAATGACCTTTATGGCCTACTGCATAATGGATAGCTTTAGCCGATTAAGTTATTCCGATTTTATTTTGTTTGCCCTTGCCGGCATGGCCCTCTACGGTTTTTGCTATCTCGTTTTCTGGCTTCTGCGCAAGTACGACAATGCCAATCTGGAAAGAGACATAAAGCAAGGCAAAAGCATACTAACAAGCATAGTTATTGGCCGCGATAAAACCGAGTACGGAACGTACCTGACTTTTGCGGGACCAGATAATAACAATAGAATAAGAATTACAGTTACCCCGTCAGCCTACAACAATCATCAGGTAGGGACAAAAGTTATGGTTACTTATTTAAAGTTTAGTAAAAGGGCACTGGAGATTGTCGAAGTGTAAAGAAGCAGTTTATTATAATAAAAATATACCGCTTCGTGCCCGGTCTTATTTTCAACAGACTTTTATACAAGTCTTGATGTAGCCAACAACTGCAAGCAGAAGGGGCAACAGCGAATTCATTTCACCTTTATATTCAGCCAATAGTGTACGATATTTTAGTTCAGGAAAAGATGAATTTTTATAAGAGCAACTTTTTAAATAGGGAAGTGGATAGGGGTAAATGGCAGATTATAATCACCCGGAAATAGATAATTGGACAATAGCTTTATAAGATGACCTCTCCGACATAATTTACGAGCAGATACACGTTAATGATGGGAGCCTTACACTTTCTCTTCAATTCATGGGTGTTGCCAGCGCCAGGCCCACTAAGTGTTTAAGCACATAAAAGCCATTTTGCGTAGCCGTTATTTTTTTCCGAAGTGCTTTTCTTGCCAGCTTTAATTCGTTCTTTTTATTATAAATAGCGTCAAGATCCTTTATGGACGCTTCCATCAACACCGAACTGTCAAATAAATCAGTTAAGGTATCAATTAAAGCGTTCAGCAAAACCATTTCAGCTTGTAATCTATTCATATGCGTTAAAACCGGACTGTGAAATTTTAAACTTTGTTGGCGCATTGAATATAGCACGGGCCTCATTAACTATATTGATAAATACGTTGAACTTCTGCGGTACATGCCTTTACTTAGGCGTTGCGTATTTTTTATTGTCGGCAGGCGAGGAGTTTAGACAATAAACTTTTTTCATAATTGGGAATTTCGTTAGATTTTTCGGTGTTTTTGCCTCCTGCATATTAACAGCAGATATTAATCGTTTACCCGTTAAACTTAGTCATGAAAAAAGCAAAACAGAGTAATGTCCAGATTCTGCATAAGCAATTTTCACAAAGTGTTCCCGCTATGAGTGCAGCTGATTGCCGGTACTTTATACACCTGCTACAGATGCGGCTAAACCAACAAACAGAGGTGAGACAAAAAGCAAATAGTAACGATGTAGGTGATGAATTTTATCAACTTCCGTTATCGTCTTTTGGCTTATCCATCAGTACCGCCGGCCGCTTGCGAAACAACGGAATTATTACAGTGAAGGATGCAGCCAACTTAAATAAACAGGCGTTTTTGATGGTCAGAAATTTTGGTGAGATAATGTAGAGACAATTGGAGGAAAAGGTATTTATCTATTTGCCGCCCCGCAACGATAGAAACAGCCTTCCCGCATTGCTTCAAAGAAAAAATGCAGAATGACGACATGGGAAAGCGATAACCTGGTTTGGATGGCGAAGTGCTACATCGCTTTTATAGTTACACCTGTATAATTAAAGTGAATCAATAAAAGTAATAGACCTAACATCAATTAAAGCATCTACCTTGACTAATGGAAAATAAAAGAAAAATTATACTTGCCATTATACTACTGACTGCAATTATTAATTACACGCGGCTTACCGGCAACGAGAATATACGGACGCTCCAGTTTTTATCCATCTTTGTTATAGGCGGGCTGTCCGCACTTTTAATAAACGAATTTTTTACCTTATTCCGGGCAAAAAGGCAATAATTCGACATACTCTTTTTTTAGAGTTTCTCTTACTTACTTCCCGGCTAAATCTTTCAAAAACTCTTTGAATAACTAAGCAAAATAGTTTGGTTATAGTATGGTTTAAAAGGACCGTTTCCAACCTCGCCTTTTAAAATAGCCCGGTGTGCCAGTGAAACATTTTTTATCAATTTAATTTTAGTGATGAATAATCCATCTATTAATCCATTGCTGGCAATGGTAGAAAAGTAATCCGATGAAACGCCCAGCCGGTATTGCATGGTTAGCCAATTGCGAAGTTTTCTATCATACCAAATATTCAGGGCCGCCCCTAATTGTTTAAAGGCAAAGCGGTCGTAATTATTATTGCCGTCAACCGTTTGAGTATAATAACCGGTGTTGGCAATTTGCTGGTTGGTAAGCCCGTACAAACTAACCGAATAGGGCGACAGGGATAACCGCAAGTAATCATCTGGCTGAAATTTTATACCCGGCGAAATGCTTACCTGGTAAGGGTTTAGGAAGGCCTGCACTTTACCCATGCTATTATAATCTTTAAAGAAATCGCCGTCGTAGATCGTAAAAATAGATGTGTTGGTTTTTATGATCAGATTAAAATTCCACTTGTGGCTTTTGCTCATCGCCAATGAAAAATCGTGAAGTGTGGTAAGATCATCGGTTGAGCGTTGGAGATGTGTAGCGCCGGTAAGGGCGGATAGCTGAACCGCTAATGTCCAATGCAGTTCATTGGTCATAGTAAAAGGCTTGCTTTCTTTAAAATAGTTAAGGCCGAGGTCTAAAGCGGTGGTGAATGAGAGGCTTTTTTTATCCGGTCCCGACGATGAATTAAACTCTAACACATTGCCGATAGTAAGACCGATGCCCACTGTAACCTGGTAAGGATTTGCGGGCAAATTTTCCGCATCCTGTGTAACCGGACTGCCGGTAGTAAATAGTTTGTGCGTAATTAAATTGGAGTCGAAGGCATTATAGATCACTGTATCTATAGCAGATTTCGGAACACTTTTTTTTACCACCTTGGAAGAGGAGTTTATAAAAGCATAATTATATGCAGAAGGGCTTTCTTTCAATATTTTGCATCGAATCTGTGTGCTGTCTTTTTTTATTATTAAATCCCGTTGCGCACATAAGCAGATAGAGAATAAAATAAAAACCATCAGCATATATAGCTTTACCAGGTGTTGTCTATTGGTGCTATATAGCCAAATTAGCCGGGTGTAAAACAAGGTAGTCGTAATCATAGGTAGTGGCGCTGAAAAAGATACCGGATAAAAAAAAGCGGGAAGCAAGAGCGGCTTCCCGCTTACATAATTAGTGGTTTTGTGCACCCGTGCCTTTGGTATTAATAGCCATCAGTTGCCCCTCCTGCATGGTTACAGTAAACGTTTTAGTACAACGGTTGCTAGCGCCCCACGACCACGAAAGCGTTACATCGCAATCGCCATTTTGAAAGTCTTCCGGCAAGCTAAACTGACCGTCGTCAACCGGCAATTTTTTTGGCTGTGCTCTTCCCACTGAAGCTTTTTCAAGGGAAATCATTACACTTAAATCACTTACCGAAACCTTACCGCCTGGCTGGCCGGTTGACCCATCTTTTGGTGATGAAATTTCAGTGACAGAGTTGTCTGCCGAGTTTACAGCAAAGCAATACGGTTTGTGCATTCGCTTGCCGGTAGCCTGGCCCGAGGCGAGGTCACGGGGCGATTTAATTTCGCTGCTAAACGTTATGGTGCAGCCGGTAGGCGTGGTGGTTACTTTAGCGGTATTATTTGTTTTTACATCCCAGTTTCCTTTCTTCTTTTCGGCAACGGCATCTGGCTGCGCGGCAACCCGGCTGGTTACACTTATTATTGCCAATAAAAACATGGCGGTAAAAATTTGTTTTTTCATGTGTACAAGTTTTAATTGATGCCTACTCTTTGCGGTTTTCGGCTACCCCGTTATGTAATAGCGGTTGCTAAAACGCTTTAAACCTAATACTAATATTTTATGTTCCATAATTCGCACTTGCTCTTATATGGTTAGAAAGAACGCCGCAAGTATGCTTTAAGCCGATAAAATGAAGAGGGCCTGATAGCGGTAAGTCGTTAGTTTAAACGAACTGTTTTGTATATTTAATTAAAGGGCAAACTATTCAACACCATGAAGCCATTAACAATAAACAGATTTATTTTCATTGCGGGCATACTTACCTTGTTTCTCTCTTGCCGCAAGGCCGCTGTGGCTCCGTATTTCAGTGCTAACATTGGCGGTACAGCTTACGCTTTTGATAGCTTGTTCGCTTATGTTGACACAAGTTCCAGAAGTAACAACTATATTTTTATTACCATCGGGGCGAAGGACACAAAAGCCAATAATACAGTTGTCATTGGCGGGTTCGCGTATGAAACTAATGATATTACAGGCAGCTATTTCTACAGTAGTCAATTACCCTTTCCTATACCGTCTCTTTACAAACAGTTTAATCAAACTATCGTGGTTATAAACGGCAGTACAAACGCAGGCAGCTATGCGTTGGGAGGTAGCGGCGTCTCCAACTATAATGTTGATGATGCTAACCAAAACAGATTGAAAGGAACCTTTTCGGTGTTACTGAATCCGCGTTTTACTAATGGATCGGTAAACACATCACAAAGCCTGCAAATGACAGGTCAGTTTGACGTCTCCTATCATTTCATACCATAAAATTTCGCGGTGTGAAATACTTCAGTTGACGAATAACAGACACCAAAATGTTTTGCAAAAATCCAAGATTGCGAAAGCGACAGTATTAGTGCATGAACTTCGGATTTCATTTTATCTTCTTGTATATTTTCATAAGTGTGTTTGCATAAACCTCTTTCACCAGAAAACAAATTCGACATGACGAACAACAAAATCATTATTGCAGCAAAGAGTACGCATCCGTTAAATGTTAAACGTTTTGGTTATGGCACGATGCGCCTCACTGGCGAAGGCATTTGGGGCGAACCAGCCAACCGCCCTGAAGCCCTTGAAATAGTAAAGCAGTGCATAAAAAACGGGATCAATTTCATAGACACGGCCGACTACTATGGCGATGACGTAACCAACCGATTAATAGTGGAAGCACTACACCCTTACCCGGCCGGTTTAGTTATTTGCACCAAGGTAGGCGGCGCCAGAAAGCCCGATAAAAGCTGGATAGCATTCAACCGTCCACAGGACTTGCGCAGCAGTATTGATAACAACCTTCGCACCTTGAAAATGGAACAGCTTTCCTTAGTTCATTTTAGAGTGATAGCGGGCAGCGGCGTGCCTTTCAAGGAGTCGGTAGGCGCTATGTTGGAGTTGCAAAAAGAGGGTAAGCTGTTGCACCTTGGCGTAAGCAATGTAACGCCGGAAGAATTAAAAACCGCAATGTCAATGGGTGATATTGCAACCGTCGAAAACATGTATGGGCACGGCCAACGAACATCGTTAAATATGGTGCATGGTGGCGACAACAGAGGCGGCGAAGAAGTGCTGGACCTTTGCGAAGAAAATGAAATACCACTAATCCCTTACTTCTCTCTTGTGCAGTCAATGCCTAAGAAGGACAACAGAATTTCCACCATCGTAAAGAAATACGGTTGTACCGAAGCACAAATAAATTTAGCCTGGTTGCTTCATCGTTCACCATGGATACTACCTATTCCCGGTACATCATCACTTAAACATTTTGAAGAAAATTTAAAAGCGGCGGGCATTAGTTTGAGCGAAGAGGATATGAAATTTTTAGAATAATTAAGTAACTAATTTTTGTAGCTTATAAATTCAACAGAAGAGAAAACTCATCGCAGAAATGATACTGTTGGTTCTAACTTAGGCTATGCTTACAGCGACTTTCGTTTCTTTTAATGTATGCTGTTGGTAGCTATATTTGTTTTCTATTTATTGTAAATGAAATTTTATTCTTTCTCCTACTTACAACACTTGTTTTCCCTGAATTTTTTTTTGGACAAGACGTAGGAATATGGCGTGCAGGAAGTGCTTACAAATTAGAAAACAGTGTTTACACACTAAGTTGTTTTATTTCCGATACTGCTGGCGATTGGACTTATGAGGAAAAACTGAACGTTCTTCGAAAGCTTGACAGCAGCACAAACTGGATAAGCCGTCAAGCCGCCAACTATAATATTGCTATAGAATTTAAAAATGGTAATTGTGGTTTGATGAATGACATAAAGCTACCGGAAATAGAAAGAGGCACAGCGTCCGGCAATGAACGGGTGGATTTAGTTTCCACCATTTTAGCTAAAACAGGCTACAAAACCCCAGCGGAATTTTATCATACTGCAACTAAAAGCAGCAGGTGTAAAAATGTTCAGGTAATTTTTTTTGCCAAGGGAAAAGGTAACGGATATGCAATGCAGTTTGGTAGTAGTATGGACAAGGACCTCTACTTTGTAGAAGGTGCCATTTTGTACGAAAAATATTGGAACGGTTATGGCCTTACTCCATCATCTATTGCCCACGAAATTCTTCACCTTTATGGGCTTGGGATTTGTATAAAACATTTCAGCAATCACAGGAAAATGCAAATAGGGCTAAGGCACAGTTCCCTAACTCAATCATGCTGCGGAGTTCATTTGACATGGAAGAATTAGACATTGACGAAGTAACAGCATGGCTAATAGGTTGGCACAACTCTCCCAAACGATGGTACGACCTTTTAAGACCAAATAACTAAGTGATTTTTTCTTGAATTATAGGTGTAACGTAACCGAAGACGAGGCTAGTTTACAATAAGTTACTATGGACACAGAACACCATTACCAACTCACTATCACCTGGACCGGCAACACGGGCCCGGGCACTTCTGGTTACAAAGAATATGACCGCAGTCATTCCATACTGATTGATGGTAAAGCTGAATTATTCGCTTCCTCCGACCCGGCTTTTCGCGGCGACCAAACAAAGCATAATCCCGAAGAACTGCTACTGGCTTCAGTTTCATCCTGCCACATGTTATGGTACCTGCATCTTTGCGCGGTGGCTGGCATAGTTGTTACTGGTTACACCGATGTGGCTACAGGCACCATGACAGAAACGACCAATGGCGTGGGACGGTTCACAGAAATAACACTCCAACCGGTCGTTATCGTTGCCGGTGCTAACATGATGGAACAAGCAAACCGTCTTCATAAAAAGGCAAATGAATTATGTTTCATTGCTAATTCATTGAACTTTCCGGTTCATCATTTTCCTGTTTGCAAGTTGAAAGAAAATTGAAGTATAATCAGCTTACGCGTTTCTCATGAAACAATCTTCAGCGTTCAAACCATTGTGACCATATTGCATGACGATTTTACGAATACGCTTGATTTATGGATGCAGGCATTGGATCAATATTCCATCGCGCAACTATATGCTAAGCCGTCTCCTGCCGGTTGGTCTGTGGGCCAGTTGTACAAGCATCTCATAGATGATACTAATTTTTATATTCAACAGATAAAAATTTGCCTGTCGGCGAATGTTTACGTGAACGGAGAAGCAAGCTCTTTTGCCAAAGCTATCCTCTTAGCGAATACTTTTCCCCATGAGGCTATAGCCGGTGCACTATCCCATGCGCAAATTCCGCAACCCAAAAACAAGGAACAATTGGCAGACGCCTTATTGAAAATTAGAGAAGAGATGATGTCGCTTCAACCGGCAATTACTTCAGCCAGTATGGGTAAATCCGCACATCCCGGCCTTGGTTATTTTACTGCCAGGGAATGGTTGCAATTTGCTGAAATGCACCTTCGCCATCACCTTCAACAAAAGACACGGATAGATATATTTTTGCAATCAAAACATATCGGTTACTTGTGACGAAGTCAATAATAAAAGCAACGCCACACATCAAAAGAATTATTTTTTGTTAGCTACGTAATAAGCCCGCATTGTCTCGAACGCTTCTTCTTTTACCACCTGTAAAGACCTTCCTTCCACCGCTATCGGCGGCAAAAAGTGCATCTCCACCTTCGCTGGCCAAAAGAAAAAAGTTTTGCGTGGTAACACGGTGGCGGTATTAAAAATAAGTGCCGGTATAATTGGTTTGCCGGCATCAATAGCCAACCGGAAAGCCCCGTCGTGAAAACGTTGCAGCGGTTCGTTAGTTTTATTCCTTGTGCCTTCGGGGTAAATGCACATGTGTAAACCTTGCGCTAATACTTCCTTCATTTTTGAGTAAGAACTCCGGCGGCTTTCTTCACTCTTGCGATCTACCAACACGCTGCCCCTTTTATAGGGAATACCAAACAAGGGAATCCCGGCCATTTCTTTTTTCGCAATGGTTTTGTTTGCTGAAGGAATACCCGGAGAAGAGACCGGAGGGTCCATCAATGAGCGATGATTACAGATGACCACATAGTTCTGCCCCTTTTTAAAATTTGCCCTTCCTTTAAATAATCGCCGTACGCCGATTAAAGTAAAAAAAAGCCGCATCCAAACGCAGTTGATTGAATAAAAAATATGCGAACGTTTTGGCTCCGGCCATAATCCTGCTAAACTAATTGGAATCACAAACAAAAACAGGGTAATGGTAAACATGATCAGGGCCCATAATGCCATTATGCGTCCGGCAATATTTTTAAAAAGGTTCATTGTTGCAAAGATGCGGAAACAGAAAATAGAATATAAGAGGCAGGATACAGGACGCAGGAAACGGGAGCTAACAACTTCTATATTGAATGGATAGATTAGCAGGACGGAAACGAAAGACTTAGGCTGCCAAAAAGAAACACTGCCTGAAGCGCCAAGTATAGAAGTAAGTAAACTTCTGTGCGCCTATTCCAGATCAATTGCCGGAAACAACCAGCCCCCCAACTCCTGGCTCCTGTATTCTGCATTCTGCGTCCTTCTCCTATACTGTCCAGTCAATGGGATCAATGCCCTTCTCCATTAAAAATGTATTGGTTTTTGAAAAATGCTTACAACCGAAGAAGCCGGTATGTGCAGCCAGTGGCGATGGATGTGCTGCCTTTAAAACGTGCTGTTTTTTTGTGTCAATCAAAGCCATTTTTTCTTGCGCAAATTTGCCCCATAACAAAAACACGACATTCTCTTTTGCGTCGGATATTTTTTTTATCACTGCATCGGTGAAATGATGCCAGCCAATTTTAGCTTGGCTCATAGGTTCGCCAGCCCTTACCGTAAGAGAGGCGTTTAACAATAAAACGCCTTGCTTCGCCCATTTGGTCAGGTTACCCGATCTTGGAATAGGAGCGCCGGTATCATCATGTATTTCTTTAAAAATATTTACCAATGATGGCGGTGGCGATACACCATCGGGTACGCTGAAACTAAGGCCCATGGCTTGTCGCGGCCCGTGGTAAGGGTCTTGCCCAAGTATCACCACCTTCACGTTGTCAAATGGCGTTTGCTCGAAAGCATTAAAAATAAGTGAGCCTGGCGGGTAAATGGTCTTGCCTTGTTCCTTCTCTGTTTTTAAATGTTCGGTAATCTGTTTGAAGTAAGGTTTTTTAAATTCATCTTCCAGCACGTCTTTCCACGAAGCTTCGATTTTTACATTCATTGCTACCTTTTTTGGATATAAACAAATGTAATATTGGAATAATTAATTGGGTGATGATTAATCAGTGAACCACAACAGAATCCTGACTAACTACTGACCACTCATTACTCGTCGTCTGATCATTCAAACAGATAAATAGGATGCTGTGGCTTGGTGCCCCCTTCGCCGCCCTCGGTTTGTGCTACGGTATAATTCATTGCGGTTTTAAAAATAGTAGGCCAACTCAAATTGGTGCTGCGGCTGGTAAACCCTACCGATGATAAAAAAGTGCTCATAAAATTGGTTCCAAAAAAGCCGCCGGTATCGTGGTAGTACCAGCTTGACTCGTAAGGTTTGCTGGTAGCGATTAATATTTTTCCTTTGGTAGAAAATAAATTTTTTACAGCGCTTTCGTTCATGATGGGTGCGCCTAAAGGCATGGTCAGCGGCGATGGTACTGACGGGGTGCCCACGCCTAAGTCCACGTTGCAACATTCGCCAATCACCATTAACAGCCGTGGGTTTTTAGCGGCCAGCGAACGATAGATATCAGTATTCAAATTCATGGTATTGGTCTTAATATCTTCTACACCCGTAGGGCGCAAGTCCAATTGCGGCCATTGAACCGTTTGCGATGAAAACCGGAAACCATGGCCGGAGTAATAAAACACCACTACATCGTTTGATGATGGCGTTACATTGGCCAGCGCATTGGATATGTTTTGCTTATTAAAATCACTGCCCTTAATTTCTACCATATTAAGTCTCATGCCGCTGGCCTTGGCCGCATCTTTAAACAGCCGGGCCATGTTCTGATGGTTTACATTAAAGCCATCGCCAAGCGTGCCATCGCTGGAGTTGGTTACCAGCACCACATACATGGTAGTGCCGCTTAAATTTTGATTGGTAGTGTTATTCGTTTCGCCCTTCCATGACCATTTGTAGGGCGAAAGAAAACCATTGTTCACGGTAGCTTTGTCCAACACTACAAAGGAGGTAATGCGGCCCTTATTGTTGCCATCGTCGTAAACATATTCCGGCTTGTATTCCTTATCACCATACCCTTTGGATAAAACAATATGGTCGGGATTATACTTCACTCCCTCAGTTACTTTAGATACAAACTTCGGGGTAACGCCGTCCAATACATATTCATTTTTACCTCCGGTCAACCGGGTATTTATTTTAATTTTTTGCTCCACCACCGTCCAGCCGTCCTTGGCATCATAATACCGGGTGCGCATAACATTGTTGGGCGAGGCGGCATCAAAAAAGAAAACCAGGCTGGTATATTCCTGGCTGCTTAGCACCTGCCGGCCATCGGCGCCCTTTTCAAAAAACTTGTATTTGATTTCGTAGATACCCTGTGCTGATGCCTTATCACCTAATTGAAAAAACAGCAAGGCAAGTAACAGAGCAATCGTTTGCTTTAAGGTTTGACGGCCACTAAATGAAAAAAGTCGGGTAAGCATGTTGTGCGATTTTTATAAAAGTACTGGTAATTCAATCGTCGTCAAATACCCACCAGCCGCTATTTGCAACTCCGTCATTCAGCTATCTTATGACTCAAAAACTACAAGCGGTAAATCGTTTTTCTGTTTCTTTGCCTATTGCACAGCAATAGGTGGAGTGAGGCGTATCGCTTCATCCTCCGTTATTTTTGATTTAATTACTAAACTAATAATAATGCATACGACCATTGAAAGAAAAGATGGAAAGTTAGGGGTACTGATTCCCGGGCTGGGTGCGGTAGCCACTACATTAATAGCCGGTGTAGAAGCGGTGAAAAAAGGCATCGCTCAGCCGGTGGGTTCACTTACACAAATGGGAAACATTCGCCTGGGCAAGCGTACGGAAAACCGCTATCCAAAGATCAAAGAATTTGTTCCGCTGGTGGATTTGGAAAATATTGTTTTTGGTGGCTGGGACGTGTATAGTGATAATGTGTTTGAAGCTGCAACCAAAGCCAAAGTTTTAGAACCGGTGTTGCTTCATGCGGTAAAAGCCGAACTGGAAAGCATTAAACCCATGAAGGCCGTTTTTGATAAAGGTTATATCTCTAACCTCGATGGTGAGCATGTGAAAACAGGTCCAAATAAAGCCGCACTGGCAAAGATGGTAATGGACGATATTGAAAATTTTCGCGACGCCAATGATTGTGATAGAGTAGTGATTGTGTGGTGTGGTTCCACTGAAAAATATATCGAAGTATCCGATGTTCATCAAACTATCGAAAGCTTTGAAGAAGGGTTACGTAACAATGATCCGGCTATTGCCCCTTCGATGGTGTATGCGTATGCGGCGCTGAAATTGGGCGTACCGTTTGCCAACGGCGCTCCTAATCTTACCTGCGATATTCCGGCGCTGATTGACCTTGCTAAACAAACCGGAACGCCAATTGGCGGTAAGGATTTCAAAACCGGCCAAACGCTAATGAAAACTATACTGGCGCCGGGTTTGGCAGCCCGGGCTTTAGGAGTGAGGGGCTGGTTCTCTACCAATATTTTAGGCAACCGAGATGGCTATGTGCTGGACCATCCGGATAATTTTAAAACCAAGGAAGTTTCCAAACTTAGTGTGTTGGAGGATATTCTTCAACCCGAACATAACCAGGAGTTATATGGGGAGCTGTATCATAAAGTGCGCATTAACTATTACCCGCCGCATGGCGATAACAAAGAAAGCTGGGACAATATTGACATCTTCGGCTGGTTAGGTTATTCGATGCAGATCAAGATCAACTTCTTATGCCGCGATTCTATTTTAGCAGCGCCGATTGTTTTAGACCTTGCACTGTTTATGGACTTAGCGAAACGTAACGGAATGAGTGGCATACAGGAATGGTTGTCGTTTTATTTTAAATCGCCGCAAACCGCACCCGGCCTGCGTCCGGAGCACGACATCTTTAAACAATTGATCAAGTTACAAAACATTTTGCGTCACATGATGGGCGAAGACCTGATTACGCATCTGGGGCTTGACTATTACCAGGACCTGGTGGAAGCGTTATGATAACGGCTTCAAAATGGCTGGCCACTTGCTTTGGCATTGGCTATATACAAAAAGGTGCAGGAACCATTGCTGCACTTTTTTGTTGTTTAATATGGTACGTTGCCAGGGTTCATTCCGCACCGGTGCTTTTTCAATTACTGATTTTAACCTTCGTTTTTTTGACAGGTGTATCGGCATCAACAATACTGGAAAAGAAGTGGGGGCATGATAGTAACCGGATTGTTATTGATGAAGTGCTGGGTATGGGAGTAGGATTGATAATGCTTCCGGTTGGTTGGAAAACGTTGGTTATTGCTTTTATTCTTTTCCGTTTTTTTGACATTGTAAAACCGCTTTATATAAGAAAGATGGAGGATCTGCCATCAGGGTGGGGTGTGATGGCAGATGATTTGCTGGCGGGTATTTACACCAACATCATCATGCAGGTAATTGTCTCTTTCCACTTTTTTAAACCACTATGATCACCTTTGCAAAAGCACAAGCCGCCTCGTTCATAGCTTCGGTAGCGGATTATATAGTAACTATTTTTTTGGTAGAAGTGGTTGGCTTTTGGTACCTGGCCGGAAGTTGTACCGGTACGGTTGTTGGCGGGATAATCAATTTCTCTATCAGCCGTCGGTGGGTATTTAAAAAAGGCGTAAAGGCTAGGCATATTCAGTTCATCCGGTATGCCTTGGTTTGGGGTGGTTACCTGTTACTTACTATGGCCGGCGTTTTTGTTCTTACGCACTATACCAGCATCAACTATCTTATTTCTAAAACAGTAGTTAGCTTGTTGCTGGCCTTTGGGTATAACTATCCTTTACAAAAAAGATTTGTTTTCAGGTAAAGGCTTTAATTTGATTGAAAATAGCACGGCTGTTGAACAGTCACGATTGCGTATGGAAACCAAACCATTAAGAGTTAAGCTTCAGTTCGGGATATACAGAGTCATTGATCCTTTTGTAAAGTTGTTGCTCAAGATTGGCTTCACGCCCAATACGGTTACCGTTATTGGCTTTTTGTTGAATATTGGTGTGGCAGTAATTTTTGTAAAAGGGGGAGAAGATCATAACCGCGGCGATCTATCTTATGTAGGCTGGGCGGGAGCTTTAGTATTATTTGCCGGCCTGTTTGATATGTTGGATGGACAGGTGGCAAGGCTGGGCAAGATGAGTTCCTCTTTTGGCGCTTTGCTTGATTCCGTGCTGGACCGTTACAGCGAACTGTTTATGTTCCTCGGCATTTGTTATTACCTCGTGGCGCATCATTATTTTGTTTCCTCTTTATTTGCTTTCATTGGCCTGATTGGTTCTATGATGGTCAGCTATACCAGGGCCAGGGCCGAAGGCTTGGGCATTGAATGTAAAGGAGGCCTGATGCAGCGGCCCGAAAGGGTAGTGCTGGTAGGAGCTTCGGCGTTGGCCTGCGGCATTTTATCTAACTACATTGGCGGAAATTTTAAATGGTTTGTAAAAGGCATTCCGTTTCACTTGTTTGAAACCATGTCGGTGTTTACTATTCCGTTAACGGTGTTAGCTATCCTTACTAATGTTACTGCTTACAACCGCTTGATAGATGCCAAGAGGGCACTGGACGCCAAGGACAAAATGAGGGGGTGATACTTTACCTCATTCGGCTTAGTTTTGGCGGCTTAAACCAGCCTGCATTTAATGAATACCCATCTGGAAAGAGAGAAGCCCATCGCTGTTTCACCTTTACTTCATCCTCCTAAAACAAAATTGCTTTTTGGCCAACGAAATATTCGTTTTGCAATATTGGTCACTGCTTTTTATTTTGCTCTTTCCTATGTACTTATTGGGGTTAAAACGGACCAGATCATTTTAGCCGGCATCTTCAATGTACTTTATTTTACCAGCCATACTACACGTCGCTTCATTTTAGGCTTTTCTATTTTTATTGTTTATTGGATTGTATTTGATTATATGAAAGCCTTTCCCAACTATAAATACAACGGCGTTCACATTCAATCGTTGTATCAATGGGAAAAGGATTGGTTTGGCATCAACTGGAACGAAAGCCAGCTTACACCAAACGAATATTTTGCGCGACATGCACACACGTTTTTGGATGTTCTCTGCGGCATTTTTTATTTATGTTGGATACCGGTTCCGTTAGCGTTCGCAAGCATCTTGTTTTTTAAAAACAGAAAGCTTTTTTTTCAGTTTTCGCTGACCTTTTTTTTGGTTAACATGATTGGCTTTATTGGTTATTATTTATATCCTGCTGCACCGCCCTGGTATGTAGCAAAAAACGGTTTTCAATTTCTACCGGCTACACCGGGCAATACAGCCGGCCTGGGGCGGTTTGATGAATTTTTCAACGTACCTGTCTTCAAAAGCATTTATGCAAAAAGCTCCAATGTGTTTGCCGCCATGCCCTCTTTACATGCCTCGTACCTGATGATTGTTTTGTTCTACGGCATTAAGGGGAAGATGAAAGCCTGGAATATTTTGTTTGCGGTTATTATGTTGGGGATCTGGTTTGCCGCCGTGTACTCCAGCCACCATTATATTTTAGATGTGATGGCGGGAATCCTTTGTGCTATTTTGGGAATTGTATTGTTTCAGTGGTGGGCAAATTCTAAGGGAGGAGATGCTACTATCAATAGATTGGTGAAGAGTACAAGCCGCTAAAATTATCTATACATCGCAGATATGCACCGCCTCTTTTAGTGATGCAAGTTTGGCTTTATTGTCCTTACCGGTGGGGATAAATTCCTGTGCTACATAATCCTGAAAACCCGTTGCCAGTATCGCTTTCATGATAGCAGGGTAGTAGAGTTCCTGGGTATCGTTTATTTCGTGCCGGCCGGGCACGCCGCCGGTATGGTAATGTCCAAAATATTGATGGCCGTCCTGAATGGTCCGTATCACATCCCCTTCATCTATCTGCATGTGATAAATATCGTAGAGCAATTTAAAGTTTTCCGAACCGGTACGTTTGCATAACTCTATACCCCAGGCGCTTCTATCGCACATATAATCTTTATGATTCACTTTGCTGTTGAGCAGTTCCATTTGAATGATCACGCCTCTTTTTTCTGCATGCGCCAAAATTTTTTTTAATCCTTCCGCACAGTTTTTCAGGCCTGTTTCATCATCCATACCACGACGGCTGCCGCTAAAACAAATCAGGTTTTTATAGCCGGCATCCGCCACCAGGTTAATATGCTCTGTATAGTTTTTTATGAGTGCAGGATGATATTGTTTGTCGTTCCATCCTTCCGTTAAGCTGATCTCAGCGCCGTTGCACATAGAAGAGAAGATGCCGTATTTTTTTAGCACTTCCCAATCCTTAGGCCCGGCTAAATCAATAGCAGCGAAGCCGATGGACTTTACGGCTTCGCACAATTCTTCAAGAGGTAAAAAGTTATACGTCCACCGGCAAACCGAATGATGAATATTTCCTTTCAATTTTTTTAATGTTGATGATGAACTGTTCTTAGCGAAGCCACTGACCTGCGTCATAGCCAAGCTGCTTAGCGCCAGGTTTTTTAAAGCATCTCTTCTGTTGATGGGCATGTAATGAGTTTAGGCTGTTTGCAAAAAATCGGTTGGTAAAGATTGTGCTTTACTCCGGCCACGCATATAAATGTTCAGGGCAATAAAGGCCACGATTAGAATGAGTGGAATGATCATCGTGACATTAATTACTTCCGGCCCCGCAATTTTTTTTGCGTCGTTATATCTATTAGCCATCTCAGTCCCGGCCGCTGCACTTTCATAAGTTTTTATTTGAGCACCTACAGGTAACTTATTTGTAACTAATTTTTCATAGTAATTACCCATAAACATTCCATAAATTGAAACTGCGAACATACCAGCGCCGCCCATTAAGTTCAATCCAACTGCACCCGTCTTAGGCAAATTTTCTGCAACGAAACCCAGCATGGTGGGCCAAAAATAACAGACGCCAATTCCAAAAACAATCGCTCCTGCGAAAAGGGCATTGCCAGTTGTATGGCCAAGAATATATAAGCCAATAGCAGAAAAGATAGCCGACATTAATAACACCCCTTGTGGTGAAAACCGCTTCACCACTGGTTTTGCAAAGCCTCGTCCTAACACCATAATACCCGTTTCGATAGTAAGGAGAAGCAAAGCGTTATCATTAACGTTTTTTAATAGTACATCTATCCATTGGCCGGTAAACAATTCCGTGATAGCAGTTCCGAACATTAATATGATCATGAAAAAGAACAGCGGATTTAGTAAGGAGCGATACATCTCTCCGGTAGATACACCGGCAGCTACACGTTCAGTAACAGGAAAACTTAATTTGGAAAACAGGTAACCATATATAAGCGTTGGTACGAGCATTACACCCACTTGCAATTGCCATAAATTAATGCCACCAATGGAGGCACCAAATGCTTTACTGGAGAAGTAAACAATCAGGCTGCCAATAACAATGCCGCCCGGAAACCACAGATGAAAATGGTTCAGCTTAGTGGTTTTATTTTCGGTGTAAAGTGACGTCACCAAAGGATTGCAGGCTGCTTCTACGGTTCCGTTAGCAAGGCCAATACATAAGGTGGAGATGAACAAACCAGAGTAGCCATGAGCAAAAATCGTTAACACAATTCCTAAAAGGTGTAATAGAAAAGCTAATACCAATAAGCGTTTCATACCAATAACATCAACAAGAAAACCACCGATGATAACAGCCAAAGGAAAGCCCCAGAAAGCGGTACCGGCAATGCTGGCGAGCTCGCCTGCAGTAAGACCGAACTGCGTTCCCAAAGTTCCTAAAATACCAGCCCGGATACCAAACGATAATGAGGTAACCAGTAAGGACATACACGCGGCAACGAAAAGCTGATCACGATTAATTGATTTCATGTAGTAATAATTAAATGGTCGGACAAGGTTTGAACGCTATGATAAAATAAAAGGCCGCAACATATTATCGTCTTCTTAATTAAACCGTTATTCGTCTATCATCACTTCATTATTCATTACAAAGAAGACTTTATGTAAGTGGCGATCCCGCTAGACCCATCTCCGCATTTTCTTCGGTGATGCTCGAATTTTTAGGATTTCTAAAAAAGAGCATAAACAAAAAGGCCACAACTAATGCAATGCCGGCCGGGATAAGCCAAATGATCTTCCAATCGTGGTTATCGCCGTTTTTATACGCATCTACAATTGGGCCCGATACCAGCGAACCAATGAGCATACCTACGCCGTAAGTTGCCAGTGTAATCAGGCCCTGGGCGGCACTCTTAAAGCGTTCGCCGGCTAAATTATCTGTATAGATTTGCCCTGTTACAAAAAAGAAATCGTAACAAACACCGTGTAAAACAATCCCGGAAATCAGCATCCAGTAAGCGGCGTCGTTATCACCGTGAGCAAAGAATAAATAACGTACGGCCCAAGCCAGCATTCCAATGGCCAACATTTTTTTTATACCTAATCGTACAAACAACAGCGGCATTAAAACCATAAACATGATCTCAGAAACCTGTCCCAACGATTGTACGCTGGCTGTTTTTTGCAAGCCTTTTTCATTCAAAAAAAGATTGGTGAAATTGTAATAAAAAGATAGTGGAATACAAATAGCAACAGAGGCTAAAAAGAAAAGTAAGTAAGAGCGGTTCTTCAGCAGCCGCAGTGCATCTAAGCCCAACATATCGGATACAGATGTTCTTTGGCCTTTTTTGGCGGGAGGGGTTTTCGGTAATGTGAAGCTGAATAAACCTAAAACCAAAGACGCAATTGCCACCATCTTAAACGTGTTTACCAACAAGCCTTCTTTGCCTTGTTGGTCCCAGCTAAAAAAACTGATGGTAAAGCCAGCGACGATCCAACCAATCGTGCCCAGAACCCTAATCAGTGGAAAGTCCTTACTAGGATTGGTTATCTGCCGGAATGAAATAGAATTTACCAACGCAAGGGTAGGCATATAAAGAATCATGTAGATCAGGATGTTGGGATAAAATGATGCGAAATCTTTTGCCCCTGCCGCGTTCCATAAAACAATGGCGCCGGCGATATGTAAGAAACCTAAAATCTTTTGCGCTGAAAAAAAACGGTCGGCAATAAACCCTATAATAAATGGCGCAACAATGGCCCCGATGGATTGCGTTAAATAAGCCAGTCCGATCTCTTTTCCACTCGCTTGCAAGCCTTTCCCCAAATAGGTTCCCAACGTAACAAACCATCCTCCCCAAACAAAAAAGTTTAAGAACATCATTACCGACAATTGTATTCTCGTTGAGGATTTCATGTATGACCTGTTTGAAAAAAAGTTGGAATAGGTAAGCGTTATAAATGTTTGCCTTGGTAAGATAATTGCCGTTTATTAACCAATAATAAAAACCTATATAAATGAAAAAGCTCTTCTTTTGCTTCTCAACCGCTGCTATGTTGGCCGCCTGCAACAATAACGGAACATCAAAAACCAATACCGACACGGGTTCTGCACCAAACCTGACCAATGTACAAAACGTAAACGGCAATCAACCCGATACGGCTAACGGCATAAAATTAGATAACAGCCAATCGGGCGACACCACAAAAAAAACTGATACAAGCCATCATTAAGCTGGTAGTTTTATTCCTTTCAAATAAGTTGCATTGTCCTTAGCAGCTGCCATTGGCGTAGTTCCCGCGTAAGCTTCCTGTTCTATTATATAATAGCGCACACCATTTTGTCCGGCCGTTTTTAAAATCGCAGGAAAATCTATTGATCCGGTGCCTGCTACCACTGAAGCATTTTTATCGGTAGCCGGCGCACCTTTCCTGCGGTCTTTTATATGGCATAGCTTAAAGCGGTTTGAATATTTTTTGAACCACGCCTGTGGGTCTTGCCCGGCAGTAACTACCCAATAAATATCCATTTCAAAATCTACCAGGTCTTTATCTGTATTCTGCATCAGCACATCTTGCGGCATCTGCCCATCAACGGGTATAAAGCCATAGTCGTGGTTGTGGTAGGCAAACCGAATCCCATTCTTCTTACACACTTCGCCGCGTTGGTTGAAGGTGTCAGCAAAGCGCTTAAAATCGTCAATACTTTTCTGCGGGCCCAAGTAGGGACAAATCAGATACTTCATACCAATGGCCGAAGCTTCGGCAGCCTTGCGTTCAAAATCTTTATTAATATCGCAGTGGGTAGAAACGAATGACATCCCTAAATCATCCATCAACTTTTTAAATTCTGTATTGGTCATCCCCCAATAGATGCCTTTTGGCCCTTCATACCCTTCAATTTGTTTGTAACCAAACGAAGCAACCTGTGTCAAAATGCCTTTTGGATCGGCTGCCAACACATCACGCAAGGTGTAAAGTTGCAGGCCGTAGCCATCATTAATTATTTTGGCGGCGTTTGCCGTTTTGCAACCGGGTAAGTAAGGGCTTAAAGCAATACCGGTTGCAGCCATTGCTGTTGTCTTTAAAAAATTTCTTCTATTGTGTTGCATAATCATAGTTTTTACGCCCAGGCGCGGTCGCCTTTTTTATAAGGATAATTACCATCAAATTTGCCAGGAACCGCTTTATAACGCAAGGCTTCAGTAGCTCCCGGTTTAGAGGTGAAGAAACCAAGCAGTGTTATCTGCTTCATCATGGTGAAATAATGTGGCGACATTTTTTGTTTGGTGTATTTACTGTCGGCCACCTGCTTTGCATCTTCTTTGCTGTTATAATCGCTCACCTTTTTTTGATATTCTTTGGCTTCTTTATCGGTTGTTGTCAATAACTCTTTGCGCTGCTCCGGCGTTATTTCCATAAACACTTTCTCATACTTCTGCTTAGAAGCGTCGTTCAATTTATCCATGCCTTCCTTAAAGGCTTTTTGATCGCCTTCTTCGTAGCAATCATTTACCATCACCGTCATAAACTTACCAACCTGCGCATCTTTAGCGCCGGGGGTTTTGGTGCGGGGCAAAATGGTTTCTGCTATTTCATCTAAATAGGCAATGCTTTCAGCGGAAAGCCAATCCGTTTTACCGGTATTGGATTTGCAGCCCATCAAAAACGCGTCGCCACCAACAACAGCGGTTCCTAGTAAAACGGATATATATCGTACTGCGTCCCTGCGATCCATAGTATAGAGTTTAATGTTTAGTATTTGAAGTTTGCCAATTTCAGTTCAATGTTTAAATGTTCAAGAGTTCAAATGTTGAAAGGCAGTTTACTGTTTGACCTTTATATCATTGATGCGGTGCCAGCATTTACATTACACCTTCAGGCTATAGCCCTGGCGATATTCTCGTTTTACAAACTGGTTCACCTCATCAAGGTTTGTCACCCTCATTGCATTTTTATCCCATAGCAATTCTACGCCACGGCCCGGATAATTAAATCCCTTACCATCGGCCTTCGGTGTTTTTATGTCATGCGCCCTTATCGCGAGATTGGCCATCAGCAAGGCTTCTGTTAATGGGCCGGCAATCTCAAATGGCGAACTGAGTTCTTTTTTTCCGTAGCCGGCGATACAGCCTTCCACCCATTGGGCGTAATGGCCTTCGGCACCACCCGGCACACGGGCCAGCTTTTGTGGTGTGTTTGTTTCAGCAGTTTTAGAGATGGGGAGAAGTCTTGGATTTGCGCCATAAGTGCTGCACATCATCTTACCTTTTGTACCAATGAACAAGGTACCATTGCCACCATCGCCAAACAATTCATTGGGGCCTAATTCATCCGGACGTTCGGGTTGAATACCCCCATCCATCCAGTGCAGCGTAACAGCCCCTTTTGTTTTATTTGTCTTTGGAAAGTGCATGGTAACGTGGCTGGAAGGAGGAACACTTTCAGGGAACGAGCCCCGTTTGAATTCATCTACATACACGGTTCCAATGCTCGCCTGTACATCAGCTACATATTGAAGATTCAACACACGAAACGCGGGTTCAATTAAATGGCAACCCATATCGCCTAAAGCGCCGGTACCATAATCCCACCAGCCGCGCCAATTAAAAGGCACTAACTTTTCTATATACTCTTTATAAGGAGCTGTGCCTAACCACAGGTTCCAATTCAATCCTTGCGGCACATCAGCTTTTGCAGCAGGCCACTGAATGCCTTGCGGCCACACAGGCCTGTCGGTCCAGGAGTACACCGTATGCACATCACCAATCACTCCTGCATCGTACCATTCCATCAGTTGGCGAACACCATCGCCGGAGGCGCCCTGGTTGCCCATTTGCGTAACTACCTTATAACGTTTGGCGGCATCGGTAAGCACACGGGCTTCATATACATCATGTGTGAGCGGCTTTTGAACATACACATGCTTGCCTGATTGCATAGCCGCTAATGCAGCCACTGCATGATTATGATCGGGTGTGGAAACAGAAACCGCATCAAAATTTTTACTTGCCTTATCCAGCATTTCGCGCCAGTCTTTATAATACTTCGCCTTTGGAAAATTGGTTACCGTTTTAGCGGCGCGACGGTCATCTACATCGCATAAATAAGCGATATCAGCTTTGCCGCTTTTAAAGAAATTGGCGATGTCGCTTTCGCCCTTACCACCAACGCCAATGCTGGCAATAGTTAACCGGTCGCTGGGGGCCAGAAAGCCACGACCCAACACATGACGCGGTACAATAAAAAAGCCTGCGGCCGCCAGACCCGTATTACGAAGAAAGCGCCGGCGTGATGGAGACGAAGCATCAATTGTTTTTTCTTCGGCCATGTTACAAGTTTTGTTTTTTTAATTCGCTTACCGCAAAATCCGCTGCCCGGGCTGTTAGCGCCATATAAGTAAGCGATGGGTTTACACAAGAGGCAGAAGTCATGCAAGAACCATCGGTGATGAAAACATTTTTCGCATCCCACATTTGATTGTTACTGTTCAACACCGAAGTTTTTGGATCACGACCCATCCGTGCCGTTCCCATTTCATGAATGCCCTGGCCGGGGTAGTAGATATTGTCGTATGTTTTTACATCGTGTAAACCCGCGGCTTCCAGCATTTCCTTGCCATCATTCATCATGTCTATCCGCATCTTCTTTTCATTGTCTTTTATCTCACAATCAATAGCCAATACTGGTAAGCCCCATTTGTCTTTCTTCGTCTTGTCTAATGAAATTTTATTCTCATGGTAGGGCAACATTTCACCAAAGGCCGTGATGCCCATCGTCCATCCGCCGGGTTCTGCTAACGCATCTTTATACTCACCGCCAATATTTAGTTCAGCTATTTCGCGGGCCCAGTTTTCGCGGCTGGCGCTTCCCTGGTAACCAAAGCCACGCAGGTAATTCCGCTTCTCGCCATTCAGGTTTCTATAACGTACAACATAGATACCGTTAGGCCGGCGGCCATAATAATATTTGTCTTCGTAGCCATCCATTTTGCCTGATGCGCCGCAGCGGAAATGATGGTCCATTAAGTTGTGACCTAATTCGCCGCTGGTGCTTCCCAATCCGTCAGGATACAGGTCTGTGGCGGAGTTCATAAGCAGCCACGCCGAGTTTAAGGTAGAAGCATTGACAAACACAATCTTGGCAAAGTAGTCGTAGGTCTGGTTATTTTCCGCATCTAAAATGCGAACACCTTTTGCTTTTTTTGTATCCTTATCGTAGATGATTTCTTTAGCAATTGAGAAAGGACGAAGGGTTAGATTACCGGTCTTTAAAGCCGCAGGCAATGTAGCCGATTGCGTGCTAAAGTAAGCGCCGAACGGGCATCCCAGCCAGCACTTATTTCTGTATTGACAGTTAGTTCTGTTGTTGTGCGGCATCGTAATGTTAGCCGTTCGTCCGATGATGATAGAACGTCCCATTTTTTGTTTGATACGGGCGGCTACATCTTTCTCCACTGCATTCATTTCCATGGCCGGCATAAAAGCCCCATCGGGTAATTGTGGTAAGCCATCTTTGGAACCACTGATGCCGGCAAACGTTTCGGCGTAGGTGTACCAGGGTGCAATGTCTTTATAACGTATTGGCCAGTCAACAGCGATGCCGTCTTTAGCATTGGCTTCAAAGTCAAAGTCGCTCCACCGGTAGCTTTGGCGGCCCCACATAAGGGAGCGGCCACCTACATGATAGCCACGAAACCAATCGAAACGTTTAGTTTCCGTGTAAGGACATTCTTTATCCTTTACCCAAAAATCAAGGTTCATTTCATTCAGCGGATAATCGCGTTTGAGTACCGGGTAATCGGCAATCATTTGCTGCGTACGGCCACCGCGATGTGGAAATTCCCAGGGGTCTTTATTGGTGTTTACATAATCTTTTATATGCTCAATATTGCGGCCTCTTTCCAACAACAAAACTTTCAACCCTTTTTCGGTCAATTCTTTCGCGGCCCATCCGCCGCTGATACCCGACCCTACTACAATCGCGTCATAGGTGTTATCTGCCATAAATAGATATATTATTTGTTTTTATAAAAAGCAATCAATTAAATTTTAGTAGTAAGAGGCATAAATAATAACAGGAATACTTGCGAAGAACTGTTCATAATTGAATCGTTAGTGTTACTGTGACTTGATGAGCCCGTGAATAAAAAACTGGTAGTAGCAATACGGCGGGTAAGTTAAGCATTTACAAAACTCAGCCATCATTTTACAATAGGAATTTCAGATTTTCCAAGAAAAATTTGTTTGCCCTTTGTCCTTCCGGTGATAACCATTTCGTCAGCACCGGATGAAGGGCCGCCGATTCTGAATACGGCATCACAATGATCAATTAGTTGAATAGCTATTGGGTGAAACAGTTCGTTAAAGATGTCATCACCAATTTTTTTAGAGCCTGCTGTTTCTAACAGGGGCAGAGCAAACCATTCGCCCAGCACCGGCAGGTGACCCATGCGATATACCTCTAAAGCGGCGTCTGTCATAGCTTTCACGTTGGCGGCAATCAGGACCGGATCATCAGCCGTGCCGGAGCGGTAAGGGCCGGCAATCAAAATCAGTAAAGATTTTCGTTCCGTCATTCTAAAATTTTATGAAGACTGAGGTATTGCAACAACATAATAGTTTTAGCATCTCTAATCTCGCCGTTTGACATCATATCCATTGCTTTATCGAAGGGCAGTTCCAGCACTTCAATATTCTCTTCTTCATGGGCTACACCGCCGCCTTCCGTTACTTTCATCGTTGGTAAATATTCAGCAATAAAGAAGTATAAGATTTCGGTTACGGATCCCGGCGACATATAAGCTTCAAAGACTTTGTCAACCTGTTCAATTTTATAACCGGTTTCTTCGGCCGTTTCGCGGCGAATGCATTCTTCCGGATTGTCTTCATCCAATATGCCGGCGCAGGCTTCAATCATCATCCCTGATTCGTTACCGTTAATGTAAGTGGGCAAACGAAACTGCCGGGTGAGTATAACTGTTTTTTGTTCTTTGTTGTAAAGTAAGATAGCCGCGCCGTTGCCACGGTCATAGGCTTCACGGCTTTGTGTGATCCAGGTGCCATCGGGTTTTAAATAATCGTAGGTAACCTTTTTAAGCGTGTACCAGTTGTCGGAAAGAATTTTCGTTTCCCGTATGTTAACCTTGTCTGACATATGACTTGCTGATTGAAAAAACCATCCGCTTTTGTGATGATAAAGCGATTTTAAAAGTACGGCTTTTAACAACCGGCATCCGATGGATTACACACAAAAAATACACATGGCCGAAATTTGCTTTGCAAGATTTTAAAAGATGGAATAGAATACCTTCTTATTTTTAGTTTATCAGTGAAGGATTAATCGGCAGCAGATACGATGAATAAGCAAGGAAGTACTACTCGTAACAGAAGAATTAATTCGTGTTCTGAAATTCGTATTTAAAAATTAGTGTCATCAAATGAGAAAATTAAGAATGGGAATGATCGGTGGTGGGAAGGATGCCTTCATTGGCGCCATCCATCGCATAGCCGCCAACATGGATGGCCTGATAAAATTATCGTGCGGCGCCTTGAGCATTAACCCGGAAATAGCCAAAGAGTCCGGCAAGCTATTGTTTCTGCCGGAAAGCAGAACCTATCTCACCTATCAGGAATTGATCGAAAAAGAGTCAGCGTTACCAGCCGGTGAACGAATAGATTTTGTGACCATTGTTACGCCCAATTTTGCGCACTTCGCTCCGGCGATAGCTTCGCTGGACGCGGGTTTCAACGTGGTTATAGAAAAGCCGATGACCTTTACACTCGACGAAGCAAAGCGCTTAAAACAAAAGGTGGAAGAAACGGGTTTGTTGCTTTGCCTTACACATACCTACTCCGGCTACCCAATGGTAAAACAAGCCCGCTTTATGGTACAAAGCGGCGCCTTTGGAAAGGTCAGAAAAATAATAGTGGAGTATCCGCAAGGTTGGTTAAGCCGTTTATCCGAAAGGGAAGGAAATGCGCAGGCGGCGTGGCGAACCGATCCAACCAAGTCGGGTAAAAGCGGGTGCATGGGCGATATAGGAACACATGCGGCGCACCTGGCCGAATACATTTCCGGACAAAAAATTACAAAGCTTTGCGCCGACCTGAATGTGATGGTAGAAGGGCGTGCCCTGGATGATGACGGAGCTGTTTTATTGAAGTTTGATAACGGTGCATCGGGTGTGTTGATTGCCTCTCAGATAGCGGCTGGAGAAGAGAATGCGTTGAAGATAAAATTGTATGGTGAGAAGGGTGGAATTGAATGGGCGCAACAAGAACCAAATACTTTGTTGGTAAAGTGGCTCGATCAGCCGGCACAGATCTTCAGGGCAGGAAGCAACTATAATCAACTATCATCTTTTGCTGCAAAAAATTGTCGCACACCGGGCGGCCATCCGGAAGGTTACCTTGAAGCCTTCGGTAACATTTATAAAAACTTTGCACAAACGTTGCTGGCAAAAATAGAAGGCACACAACCATCAGAAGAAGCGCTGGATTTTCCGGGCGTGGAAGATGGCATAAGAGGCATGGCTTTTATTGATAATGTAGTGGCCTCTAATGCATCGGATAAAAAGTGGACGGACTATAAAGTGTAATGTATTTGCTGCCGCGACGATGTGCTGAATAGAATTACAAAGCGTACAAGCGAGCGTGGCAACAGACGATGATAGCAGTACTTCAGCTAAGTGCAAAAAGAAATTTAATGATGAAAACAATTAAAGGTCCGGGACTATTTTTAGCGCAGTTCTTAGGCGACGAAGCACCTTTCAATGATATAAAAACCATTTGCCAATGGGCGAAAGATTTAGGCTATACCGGCGTTCAGGTGCCGGCCTGGGATGGCCGCTGCATCAACCTCAAACAAGCGGCAGAAAGTAAAACATACGCTGATGAATGGAAGGGCGCCATCAATAAAATTGGTTTGCAGGTTACGGAATTATCAACGCATTTATTAGGACAATTAGTGGCCGTTCATCCGGCGTATGATACGTTGTTTGATGCCTTTGCACCGGCTGCCGTTCATGGCAATTCAAAAGCCCGTACTGAATGGGCGATTCAACAAATGCAGTACGGCGCTAAAGCTTCGCAGAATTTGGGACTTGCCGTATGTCCTTCTTTTAGCGGCGCCTTGTTGTGGCATACGTTTCATCCCTGGCCGCAGCGGCCGGCCGGTTTGGTAGAAGAAGGCTTTAAAGAATTAGGCAAACGATGGACGCCGCTACTAAATTATTTTGATGAATGCGGTGTTGATATCGCTTATGAAATTCATCCGGGCGAAGACCTGTTTGATGGTGTTACATACGAGATGTTTTTGGATAATGTAGCCCAACATCCGCGTGCCTGTTTATTGTACGATCCATCGCATTTTGTATTGCAGCAATTAGATTATTTAGCCTACATAGACATTTTTCATGACCGCATAAAAGCGTTTCATGTAAAGGATGCTGAGTATAATAAAACCGGCCGCCAGGGCACGTTTGGCGGATATCAAAGCTGGCTTAACCGGGCCGGCCGTTACCGTTCGCCGGGAGATGGGCAGGTTGATTTTAAATCTATCTTCAGTAAGTTAACGCAGTATGGTTACGATGGCTGGGCGGTGATGGAGTGGGAGTGCTGCATCAAGCATCCCGAAGATGGCGCCAGGGAAGGAGCGCCGTTTATTCAATCGCATATTATTCGTGTTACCGACAAAGCCTTTGATGATTTTGCCGGCGCAGCGGCAGATGAAGAAAGCAACAAAAAAATATTAGGGATATCATAAAAACAAAAACAATTTCAGACAATGAAAAAAGCAATTTTACTCCTGGGCATTACGGCGGTCATTATCAGCTGCGGCAATAACGATACAAAAAACACGACAACTTCAACGCCATCTACAGATACGAAGACAGTTGATCTTAGCAGCAATCCTGATTATCAAAAAGGTCTGGCCTTAGTGGGCAAAAGCGATTGCTTAGGTTGCCATAAAGTAGCTGAAGCTTCTACCGGCCCTGCCTATACCGATGTGGCAAAACGTTACGCAGGTAAACCGGGAATAGAGGATACGTTGGCGCAGAAAATTATCAAAGGCGGCGCAGGCCACTGGGGCGAAGTACCAATGGCTCCCCATCCGCAGATATCGGAAGAAGATGCCAAAGCCATGGCTAAATATGTATTAACCTTAAATCAATAACGATGCTTAAACCTTTGCTGTATGCAGCTTCTGTTCTCTTTTCTTTTCCGTCCATCAATCAATCAACAATGCCGTCAACTACAACGCCTCATTCAAATGAAGATGGCTGGGTTACTTTGTTTGATGGTAAAACCCTGGCCGGTTGGCACCAATACAATAAACCCGGCCCTGTTAAAATATGGAAGGCGGAAGGGGCCGCTATTCACTTAGACGAAGCCGCGCAAAAACAAAGCCCCGGCGATGCAGCCGACTTAGTAACCGATAATGAATACGACAACTTTGATTTAAAACTGGAATGGAAAGTTTCGCCCAAAGGAAACAGTGGTATCATTCTGTTTGTGAATGAAGATGCAAAGTATAAAAATACCTACGAAACCGGGCCGGAGATGCAGGTGCTGGACAATGGCTCGCCAACCATGTTAGGTCATCCCGATGGTAAATTATATACCCATCGTGCCGGCGATTTGTACGATCTGTTAGCCGCTAAGGAAGCAGCTAAGCCAACCGGCGAATGGAATGCCGCTGAAGTGATTTCTAAAAACGGCAAGCTTGATTTTTACCTGAATGGGCAACATACGTTATCAACCACTATGTGGGATGCTAACTGGAATGCCATGATTGCTGTTAGCAAATTTAAAGGCATGTCCGGCTTTGGCCAGTATAAAAAAGGAAGGATTGCTTTGCAGGATCATGGTGACGAAGTCTGGTACCGGAATATTAAGATCAGGAAATTGTAAGCCTGAACCGCATAGTAAGAAAAGCTCCAACAAGTATTGGAGCTTTTCTTTTTTTGTAGAACCGATCAGAGGTTTCTAATCACCGTGAAATTTTTATCTAACTGTCTTCAGCTAATAAAATCAACAGTTTCTTAAAATTGAAGCAAGGTTGTAAAAATAAATTCCCATAAACTTGGTAGGGAATTACAAATGCGTATACATTTGCACCAGTTCTTTTATTTGCTTATCAAGAAAGGCGTAGGGACCTGGCCCGAAGATGCCTTAGCAACCTGCTTCGGCAAGTTCAGTATTTCAACTGAATTTGTCAGGAGCAAAGGTGCTACTTCCAATCATTTCGTTTGCAGCGAAGTGACAGATAAGTCAGAGGCAACACTTGTATAACATACGTTACATAAATAAAGCACTTCTGACTATCGGGAGTGCTTTTTATTTTAGGATAACCAAAGAGTTGATCTTGTTTTTGATAAGTAGAACACAGAACAGTAGCTAACATCTGATACTATGAAAAAAGAGACGGTTTTTATAAACAGAACATCAAACAAAGCAGTAAGACAACTGAAAAATTGTTGTTGTTCGATGTAATAAAATCCTTGCTGGTACTGTCTTTCATCGCGATTGCTTCCTGCTGAATTTAAGAATTAAACCTAATGGTATGTCAGCTTTACCAATAAATAATTTACTGTCTTTACAACAATATATCGCAGGGCTTTCTATACCCGAAGCTTTACAAAAGTTAGCGGAAGCTTTTCCCGGCCAGCTCACTTTTTCTACCAGCTTCAGTTATGAAGACCAGGTGCTCACGGACTATATCAGCAGGTCCGTTCCGGTATCCATTTTCACATTAGACACCGGCCGCCTGTTTCCTGAAACGTATTCCGTATGGAGCCGGACACTTGAAAAATATGGCATCGCTATCAATGCTTTTTATCCCGATAAAGAAGCGATACAAACTTTTGTAACGTCCAACGGACCTAATTCTTTTTATGAGTCGGTAGCCCTTCGCCAGCAATGTTGCCACATACGAAAAGTAGTTCCGCTAAAAAAAGCACTTCAGGGGAAAGCTGTGTGGGTAACGGGTTTGCGGGCACAACACTCAACTAATAGAAGCGACCTGCAACTATTGGAATGGGACGAGGGTAATCAGCTTATTAAATACAATCCATTGCTTCATTGGACCACCGACGAAGTGAAAGAATATATCAATGAGCATAACGTGCCGTATAATTCGTTACACGATAAGGGCTTTGTAAGCATTGGTTGTGCGCCGTGTACAAGAGCTATTAAACCCGGTGAAGATTTCAGAGCAGGGCGTTGGTGGTGGGAGGATGCAAGTAAAAAAGAATGCGGCCTTCATGTTCATCAACCAGCAACAGCATCAAACTGAAATAACAAATTTGCATGAGTTATCAATTAGATTATTTAGATCAGTTAGAATCGGAAGCCATTTATATTTTACGTGAAGTGGCCGGACAGTTTGAGCGTCCTGCCTTGCTGTTCTCCGGTGGCAAAGATTCTATTACGTTGGTGCATTTGGCCCTGAAGGCTTTTCATCCGGGTAAGTTTCCGTTTCCTTTAGTGCATATAGATACCGGCCATAATTTCCCGGAAGCCTTAGACTTTCGCGACAGCTTAGTTGCAGAAGTAGGAGAGCAGTTGATTGTGCGGAACGTAGCCGACACCATTAAGAAGAAAGGATTAAAAGAAACAACCGGCAAACTCGCTTCCCGCAACGCTTTGCAAACATTTACACTGTTAGATACGATAGAAGAATTCGGCTTTGATGCCTGCATTGGCGGTGCCCGCCGCGATGAAGAAAAAGCAAGAGCGAAGGAAAGAGTGTTTTCGGTTCGTGATGAATTTGGCGGCTGGGAACCAAAGAAGCAGCGTCCTGAATTATGGAATATCTACAATGGAAAAATTAATAAAGGAGAGAACGTTCGGGTGTTTCCAATCTCTAACTGGACAGAATTAGATGTATGGAATTACATACGAAGAGAAGGCATTGCCTTACCCAACATTTACTTCTCGCATGAAAGAAACATTCTGGAGTACGAAGGGCAATTAATTGCCGCTTCGGAATTTATACGGGTAGATGAAGGCGATGTAATTACAAAGAAAAAAGTTCGTTATCGTACTGTTGGCGACATGACTTGTACGGCTGCTGTTGAAAGCACGGCAAGCACATTGGATGATATTATCAGAGAAATAACTGCAACACGAATTAGTGAAAGAGGGGAAACAAGAATTGATGATAAGATGAGCGAAGCAGCAATGGAAGATAGAAAGGTGAATGGATATTTCTAGAGAAGCGGCCCCACCCTTTACGGTCAGTTCTTTATGGTTAGGCCGTGCGTTGCCCTCCCCGGTGGGAAGGGTGTGAGCATAATGAAAGCGGTTAGGCAACCTACAGCTTTAGTGATGATTGACAGATGAAAATATAGTTGACAGGCGTGGGCTGTGAAGGGATGGCCTTCCTCCCATCGGGGGAAGGTCGGGATGGGGGCCGCACTTCAGTTAAGTATATAAAAAACGAAATTGTAGACGACAAATTTTATAAATGGACTTACTACGATTCATAACCGCAGGCTCCGTAGATGATGGAAAAAGCACCCTCATTGGCCGCTTGTTATATGACAGCAAAAACATTTTAGTGGACCAGATGGAGACACTGAAAAAGCAAAGCCGCAATGTGCAGTATGCTGATATCGACCTGGCACTCCTAACCGATGGCCTTCGTGCCGAACGGGAGCAGGGTATCACCATTGATGTGGCCTATAAATATTTCTCAACACCCAAACGGAAGTTCATTATTGCCGATGCGCCGGGGCATATTCAATATACCCGCAACATGATTACGGGAGCATCTAACTCAGACTGCATTATAATTTTAATTGATGCCCGCCATGGTGTCATCGAACAAACCCGCCGGCATTCTATCATTGCTTCCCTGTTGCGCACTCCACATGTGGTTGTTGCTATTAATAAAATGGACATGGTGGAGTATAGCCAGCAACGCTACGAAGAAATAGTAGCCGACTATACGAAAGTGGCTGCTGAACTGGATTTGGCCGATGTTTACTATTTGCCCATAAGCGCCTTGAAGGGTGATAATATTATAGAGCGGTCGCAAAATTTTTCGTGGTTTGGTGGTGAGCCGCTGCTCCCTCATTTGGAAAATATCACTATACGACAGAATAGAGTGGATGGGCCTTCGCGATTTTCGGTGCAATATGTTATTCGTCCGCAAAGGGATGACTTGCACGATTACCGGGGCTATGCCGGTAAGATAACAAGCGGTATTTACCGCAAAGGTGATGCGGTAAAAATTCTTCCATCAGGAGTAACAACGACACTTAGTAAAATTGAAATTAATACTAAAGAAACTGATGAAGCATTTGCCGGCCAGAGTGTGGTGCTGCATGTATCAGATAATATTGATGTCAGTCGTGGTGATGCTATTGTAAAAGTGGAAGAAGCCCCGCAACTACAAAATGAATTTGATGTATTACTGTGTTGGATGGATAACCAATCGTTAATAAACGGTGGCCGTTATATTATTCAGCATGGCAGTAGAAGAGTAAAGGCGATTGTAAAAGAGGTAGCGTACAAATTAGACGTCAACACGTTAGTTCATCAACCTTCCCCATCCGAAGTGCGGTTGAATGATGTGGTAAGAGCCACCATCAAAACGGCGGAACCGCTTGCCTTTGATTCTTATAAAACGTTACAGGCAACCGGCACCGCTATTTTAATTGACCCAACCAGCAACATGACTGTTGGTGCTTTGTTACTACAATAAAAAAATGAGTGAAACAACCTTTATAGATGATTTGATTCAGGCTAAAACGTCCGCCCAGCGCCGGTTTCCGGACAAGGCAGCCGCGCAGGCTTTTATTGAAGACGTGTTTCAGTTTCTTTTTATCAGTAATGAAGGGGAGGCACTTCGCACCGCTGCTCAGGAAAAATATACCGCTTTAAAAAAAGCATTGGCTTTACTTATCACTGAAACCGTACTTGATAATGCGAAAGCTAAAACACAGGCAGCCGAGTTTTTTTATCATCTTCCAGCCATCTATAAAACCTTACTGGATGATGCAGATGCCATATTAAGCTTTGACCCGGCCGCACTAAACTTAACCGAAGTGGTGGTGGCTTATCCCGGCTTTTATGCCACCGTGGTTTATCGTTTATCGCATCAATTATGGCAGCAAGGCGTTCGCTTGTTACCTCGCTTGTTTAGCGAGTATGCGCATAGCAAAACCGGTATTGATATTCATCCGGCGGCGCAAATAGGAACCTCGTTCGCCATAGACCATGGCACCGGCATTGTGGTGGGAGAAACAGCCGTTATCGGCAATGGTGTAAAACTTTATCAAGGCGTAACGCTTGGTGCTTTGAATGTGGCCAAGTCGTTAGCCAGTACCAAACGGCACCCGACCATTGAAGATGAAGTCGTGATCTATTCCGGTGCTACCATACTCGGTGGCGATACGGTCATCGGCCGTGGCAGTATCATTGGAGGTAATGTATGGCTTACATATAGTGTTCCCTCCAACTCTGTCGTGTATCATACCAGTGAAATAAAAATCAAAGACAGAAACCCATTTCCTGAACCCATCAATTTTGTTATTTAAAACTTGCAGATATGAAAGCAGACAGCATTTTACAAACGATAGGAAATACACCACACGTCAGGATCAACAAATTGTTTTCACCCGATTATGAAGTATGGATTAAGCTGGAAAAAGCCAACCCTGGCGGTAGTATTAAAGACCGCATTGCACTATCCATGATTGAAGACGCTGAAGCGAAAGGACTACTGAATAAAGACAGTGTAATTATTGAACCCACGTCCGGCAACACTGGTATAGGATTGGCTCTGGTGGCCGCTGTTAAGGGGTACAAATTAATTTTAGTGATGCCCGAAAGCATGAGCATTGAACGCAGAAGATTGATGTCCCTGTACGGAGCAGAGTTTGTTTTAACGCCCCGCGAAAAAGGCATGAAAGGCGCTATAGAAAAAGCCCGGGAAATTGCAGCCGAAACACCTAACAGCTGGATACCGCAGCAGTTTGATAATCCCGCTAACACGGAGATACACCGCACTACAACAGCACAGGAAATCATTGCCGATTTTAGTGATGGACTGGATTATGTAATTACCGGAGTTGGAACAGGTGGACATATCACCGCCATTGCCGAAGTAGTAAAAAAAGCAATACCGAATTTAAAAGTATTTGCTGTGGAGCCGGAGCTTTCGCCGGTGTTAAGTGGCGGTGCGCCATCACCGCATCCCTTGCAAGGTTTAGGTGCTGGATTTGTTCCTTCAATTTTAAACCGCGAAGCATTGGACGGTGTAATAACTGTTAGTAAAGAAGAGGCTTTTAACTATACGCAGCGCTTAGCAAAAGAAGAAGGAATATTAGCCGGCATTTCAACAGGAGCCGCGCTGGCAGCGGTTGCCAAGAAGTTACCCGAATTGCCAAAGGGCTCTAAAATTCTTACTTACAACTACGATACCGGCGAACGTTATTTATCAATTGAAGGATTATTTCAATAAGGCAATGAGTCAACTATTTATAAAAGGAAAAGTAGCTATTGTAGGAGCCGGTCCCGGCGATCCAGAACTACTAACGGTGAAAGCAGCGAGACTTTTACAAGCAGCCGATGTAGTGTTAACCGACCGGTTGGTGAGCCCTGATATTATCAAGACGTACACTTCATCAACGGCTGAAATTGTGTATGTAGGAAAGCAATGCCGCCGCGGCCATTCCACCCCGCAGGCAACCATCAATGAACTCATGGTGATCTACGCAAATGAAGGAAAGAAAGTGGTGCGATTAAAAGGCGGTGATGTATCCATCTTCTCTAATATTTTGGATGAACTGGAAACGCTGGTCGCCAATAATATTCCCTACCAGATTGTGCCGGGTGTAACAGCAGCGTTGGGTGCAGCGGCGTATGCAGGCATTCCACTTACATCCCGCGATCATGCGACAGCCGTACGTTTCATCACGGCCTATAAATCGGATGTAGTGAGTGAAAGCTATTGGAAAGAACTGGCGCAGACGGATGATACCCTGGTGTTTTATATGTCGTCGGAAACATTGGGCAATGTGGTCCATAAGTTAGTGGGTCATCACATTAATGCCGATAAATTACTCGCTGTTATTGAGCAGGCAACAACGCCTTACCAGCAAATACACACCAGTTCTTTATACGAGTATAACGAAACGTTGAAGGATAAAAATTTTCTATCGCCTACGCTTGTCATCATTGGAAAAGTGGTGGCCTTACATCAACAGTTCAAGTGGTTTGAAACCGACGTGCAAAGCAAAGAATGTTTTAAAGTTCCTGTTGAAAAACGAGTCCATTTAGAAGAGTTAGCCTTGACGGCATAAAATAATTTAATGATGCTATCGAATGAAAAAATAGGCTTATTGCGTGATCTGGTGACAGGGCTTACCAAAGAGGAAACTATTTGGTTAAGTGGATACATGGCGGCGCTTGCAGGATTAGAAACAGAACCCATTGCTATAAATACTTTGCCTCCTGCTGCCGTTAACAAAATCACCATCGCTTATGGAACTGAAAGCGGCAACGCCAAAAAACTGGCTGCTACACTTGCTGCTAAAGCAAAGAAAAAAGGCATCGGTTCAAAGCTGGTAGGACTTGACCAATACCGGCTGAATGATCTTCCCAAAGAAGAATGGCTGTTCACCATCATCAGTACGCAAGGCGAAGGCGAACCACCTGCAACCGCGAAAAAATTCTATGATCACTTGCACGAAGCTGACCTTTCCCTTAGCAATTTAAAGTACGGTGTGCTGGCCCTTGGCGATACCTCTTATCCACTATTTTGTAAAGCCGGCGAAGATGTAGATGCCCAGTTTCAAAAGCTTGGCGCTACACGCATTGTCCCTTTGCAAAAGCTGGATACGGATTACGAAACCGAAGCGGAGGATTGGTTTGCTGATTTGCTGCGATCGTTAACATCAACGGACAAAACACCCGTTGTTACAACAACAACACCAATAAAGAAAAGCGGCAAGCAACACTATTCAGGAACTGTTATCAACAATATCAACTTGAACGCTACAGGCTCTGCCAAAGAAACCTATCACCTCGAAATCGCTGCTGATGATGTGACCTATGAACCCGGCGATGCCCTTGGCGTAGTACCCCAAAACAATAGTGGGCTGATAGCAAAAATCATAGCCGTTAGTGGCTTGGATGTAGATGCAATTACGCATTATAAGAACGAAGAACACAGTATTGTTTCGCTTCTTCAAAACAAGCTTTCCATTACGCATTTATCAGAAAGAGTAGTGAAGGCTTGTAGTGAAATAGTGGGACAGGACATTCCTTCTACCCGCATGGATTTGCTGGACCTGTTGCGCATTTATCCCGCGGCTAATGTGGAGCAGTTTGTCGCTATTGTTCATATTCTCGATCCCATCACCCCGCGGTTGTATTCCATCGCTTCGTCGCCATCGGCACATGAAGGCGAAGTGCATCTTACAGTGGGCAGACATGCATTTAATGCCGCTGGTTTATCAAAGTCAGGGCTTTGTTCGGAATACCTGGCCGGATTAACGGAAGGCGATACCTTGAACTTTTACATTCATAAAAACCATTTGTTTAAACTGCCTGCAGCTGATAAAGACATTATTATGATCGGCCCCGGTACCGGTATTGCGCCCTTCCGCTCCTTCGTGGCCGAACGGGATGCGCAGGGCGCAGACGGCCGCTCCTGGCTGTTCTTCGGCGATCAGCATTTCACTACTGACTTCCTGTATCAAACGGAATGGCAGGATAAGTTAAGCACCGGGGCTTTAACAAAAATGAATGTGGCTTTTAGTCGTGATAGCGATGAAAAAGTATATGTGCAACATAAGCTGTTGAAGTATGCCACCGAACTTTTTGAGTGGATAGAAGGCGGTGCTTACCTCTATGTATGTGGTGCTAAATCGCCGATGAGTGTAGATGTAGAGAATACGTTGTTGCAGATTATAAAAGAGCAAAAGGGTGGTAGCGAAGAAGAGGCGGTGAGTTATTTGGAAGGGTTGAAAGAAAGCGGCCGTTACCTTAAAGATGTTTACTAACGGCCCCACTCTTTACAACCAGTTTTTTTATTGTCAGGTCGTGCGTTGCCCTCCCCGGTGGAAGGGTGCAAGCATAACAAAAGCGGTGCGATGTCCTACTGCTTTAGTGATGATTGAAATAGTAAAGACTCGTCGACAAGCGTGGGCTGTGTGGTGGATGGCCTTCCCCTTGCGGGGGAAGGTCGGGATGAGGGCCGTTGCCGCGACGAAGTGTTGAATAGAATTGTTACAGTACAAGAGTGCGACGCAACAGACGCTTCATAGTAGCACTAGCCTCTGGTTCAAAAAAGAAAAAAGCTTTGTTGGTGAAAATGCCAACAAAAGCAGTAATGACAAATAGTAAAAGACAAAACAATAATTCACTTCCCTTACACCCCTTTAGGGGATGGGGGCAAACGATACGCTGACATGGCTGAAAAGAATCTCTCACCAATTGAAAAAATAAAAACATCCAGCGATGCTTTACGCGGAACGCTGCGTGATAGTTTGCTCGATGAGATCACCGGTGCGGTACGTGAATCCGATCATGCCCTGATAAAATTTCATGGCATGTACGAGCAGGACGACCGCGATTTGCGTGAGGAAAGAGCTACCAAAAAATTAGATAAGCTCTATTCTTTCATGATCCGCCTTCGCATCCCGGGTGGCTTAATTACTCCCGAACAATGGATAGCGGCGCATCATATTGCCGGTGCGTATTCAACCGGTGTAATAAAAATTACAACGCGACAAACCATTCAACTGCATGGAATTTTAAAACGCAACATAAAGCCAACGCTGAAAGATTTTGATGCGGTCAAATTAGATTCTATTGCTGCCTGCGGTGATGTAAACCGGAATGTGATAGCCAGCAGTCATCCATCTATTTCACCTATTCATAAGCAGGTGCACGACTTTGCGACAAGGATCAGTGAAGCGCTGCTACCGAAGACAAGAGCCTACTACGAAGTATGGCTGGATGAAGAAGAGATCATCAATAAAAAAGACGAAGAAGATCCCTTGTACCAGGACCGGTACCTGCCACGAAAATTTAAAATTGCTATTGCCATTCCGCCCAATAACGATGTGGATGTTTTTGCTAACGACCTTGGACTGATTGCCATTATTGAAGAAGGAAAGCTATTGGGTTTTAACCTGGCTATTGGTGGTGGCCTGAGTGCTACACATGGTAACACCGCTACCTATCCGCGACTGGCAACGGTGATTGGTTTTGTAGATACGGAAGAGAAGGTAATGAAAGCCGTTTATGAAGTGCTGACGGTGCAGCGAGACTTTGGTAATCGCAGTGATCGTAAGCTGGCACGACTCAAATACACGGTTGATAAACTGGGGGTTAATGAATTTAAGAAAGAGCTAGAAACCCGCTGTGGCTTTGCCTTAGAGCCCGCAAGAGCGTATAAGTTTACCGAACGCACCGACCATTTTGGATGGGAAAGGAGCAGTGATAACAAGTGGCATTATACCTTGTTTGTAGAAAGCGGCCGCGTAGTGGATAGCGAAGAAGTGGCAATGAAATCAGGCTTGTTGAAAGTGGCCGAAACCGGCAAAGCAGCCTTTCGTTTTACAGCCAACCAGAATGTGATTTTGTCGGATATAAATGAAAGCGATAAAGAGGAGATTGAAGAAGTGCTGGCAAGTTTTGGACTGCTTCGTCACACCGAAACAGCAAGCCCTTTGCGCAAGAATGCTATCGCTTGTGTGGCCTTTAATACGTGCCCGTTAGCATTGGCAGAAGCGCAACGTTACCTGCCGACACTCCTATCGAAAATAGAGCCGTTGCTAATAAAATACCATTTACAAAATGAAGAAATTTCTGTTCGTATGACGGGTTGCCCCAACGGTTGCGGACGTTCGCCGTTGGCGGAGATTGGCTTTATTGGTACCGGCTATGGGTTGTATAATCTGCACCTCGGTGGCGACCGCTTAGGCGAGCGATTGAACACCAAATACAAAGACAGTGTTGGTGAAGAAGGCATACTTGAAGAACTGGGCCACTTGTTTGAAAACTACAGTAAAAAGAGATTAGCAACAGAAACATTTGGCGATTGGGTAGTGCGGGAAGGTTTGGTATTGGCGTAAAAAATAATGATGAAAGTTATTGAAGCAAATAAGGATGTAGTGAAAGAACCGGCAACGGGCGGCAACTCCCTGTTCCCTGTTTTTTTAAAGCTGGAGAACCTTCGTGTTTTGCTGGTAGGCGGGGGTTATGTTGGCCTCGAAAAACTTTCGGCTCTCATCGCCAATGCGCCGCAAACTTCTGTCACCATTGTTGCTAAAGAAATAAGCGAGGGCATACAGGAAGTCGCGGCCCTTCACCCAAAAATTATATTGCAGCAAAAGCCATTTGAAGAAGGCGACCTTGATGAAAAAGACATTGTTTTTGTGGCGGTGAATGATAAAGAAATCAGTCGGGCCATCAGAGAAATTGCCGCCGAAAAAAAGCTCCTCGTAAACGTAGCCGATACACCCGACCTCTGTGATTTTTACCTCGGTTCTATTGTACAAAAAGGAGCCTTGAAGATTGGCATTTCCACTAATGGAAAATCGCCTACTGTAGCTAAGCGGGTCAAAGAAGTAATTGGTGAAATGATACCCGATGAAATTGATGGCCTGCTGCAAAACATCAGTGTCATTCGCGAAGGCATGTCGGGAAGCTTCGATGAAAAAGTGGCGCAGTTAAATGCACTAACGGCTACCCTCGTGTCGAAGCAATTAACGCTTGATGAAGCCAAAGAACCGGAGCAAAAACGATGGAGCCAGATTGTAAAGTTTTGCTTGTTTGCTTTCTTCTTTATGATCGTTGGCCACGCCATCTTATCCTATGTTCCTTTTGCAAAAATTTTGGGTGTTATCGCAACTATTCCTGAACACATCACCACAAAATCATTTTTACTAATGCTGCTCACCGGTTTTATGGCGCAGATGGTGGATGGCTCTATGGGCCTGGGTTACGGCACTATCTCCACCACTTTTTTATTGGCGAATGGCGTCAATCCGGCCATCGTCAGCAGCCGCGTTCACAGTGCCCGGGTTTTCTCCAGCGGCATCTCCGGTTACAGCCATCACCGCTTTGGTAACATCAATAAAAAATTATTCAAAGCGCTGGTTATTCCGGGTATCATTGGTGCCGTTATTGGTGCCGCGCTTTCGTTCTTTGCGCAGGCTTACGCATCGTGGGTGCGACTGCCGCTTTCAGTTTACACCATCTACCTTGGTTATTGTATTTTACGCAAAGCGTTTAAGAAAAACAATTATAGCGAGAAGGTAAAAAAAGCCGGCTGGCTGGCATCGGCCGGTGGGTTTATGGATGCCTTTGCCGGTGGCGGTTGGGGTACCCTGGTAACAAGTACTTTGATGTCAAAACGGCGAAGTCCGCGGTATGTGATTGGCTCTGTTTGCCTGGCTGAATTCTTTGTGGTGTTTACCTCCTCCATTACGTTTTTTATCCTGCTAAAAAGCATTCCGTTATTTGATGTAGCCGGGCTGATTATCGGCGGTGTTATAGCCGCGCCGATTGCTGCAAGGCTTGTCGGTAAGTTGCCTATGAAAACAATGTTCATCGCTGTAGGTTCCATCATTATTATTACCAGTGCCATCACCCTTTGGAACGCTATTAATGCCGTTCACCATTAACAAACAGTAAACCCAAACCATGACCAATATCATACATCTTTTTTGGAACAGCCTCACCGGTCATTACCGATGTTGTTTGTAATCTAATCCCTACAAATAATCAATAAATTTTAATCAATGGTGAATCTAAAATTCATCAATCAACCCCTTATTGCCCTGCCTTTTTATGTTCTTTATAAACAATCTATCATGAGATATTTTACACTTTCTCTTCTAAGTCTCTTTACTGTTTTACATTCTTTTGCGCAGGATGCTATTGAAATTTCAGGCCTTGTTACCGGCCAGGAAACTAAAGAAAGTTTGAGTGGCGTCACCGTTAATATCAAAGGTTCTGTAACCGGCACTGTCACTGCTAACGATGGTTCTTTTAAACTTCGCACAAAACAAAAACTTCCGTTCACCCTAGTATTTACTTCAGTGGGTTTTGCTCCGCAGGAAGTGCAGGTAACATCAATTGGTTCCGGTGTACGGGTAGCACTATCCACGCAAACTGTGTTAGGCAGCGAAGTAGTAATTACCGCATCGAGGGTTTCTGAAAGCATTTTAAAATCTCCAGTTGCCATTGAAAAATTAGACATCCGTGCCATCCGCGAAACACCGGCGCCTAGTTTTTATGATGCGTTGGAAAATGTAAAAGGTGTGCAGATGACTACCTCAAGCCTTACGTTCAAAGTGCCTAATACAAGAGGCTTTAATATTCCGAACAATTTTCGCTTTATGCAATTGGTAGATGGGGTGGACATGCAAGCGGCCACTTTAGGCGTTCCCTTAGGCAACGCTATCGGTCCGACAGAACTTGATATACAAAGCGTGGAAATCACGCCAGGTGCGGCTTCTGCGCTGTATGGCATGAATGCAATCAACGGCATGGCTAATCTCATTACAAAAAGTCCATTCACCTACCAGGGCTTAAGTGTGTATCAAAAAGGCGGCATCAATCATGTTGATGGTATTGACCACGATCCGGCTTTTTTATCGGAGACGGCCTTTCGGTATGCAAAGGCATTTCACAACCGCTTTGCGTTTAAAGTCAACTTCAGTTACATGCAGGGCATTGATTGGCGAAGCAATACAAGGCTCGATCAAAACACCAATAACCTAAATAGTGCGAACCCAAAATTTCCTGAGTTAAATGGTGCAAACAATGTTGCCTTTGATGGCTGGAATAAATACGGCGATGATGCGCTGGCGGGCAGCAATGTGGTTCCGATTGGTGGGTTAACCATTAACGGACAAGCAGCCCAAACCTTGCGTGTAGCCCGTACCGGTTATTGGGAAACCGATTTGGTAAGCCCTAAGGTAGATAACCTGAAAGCTGATGTAGGCCTGCATTACAGGGTTTCAGAGAAAGCGGAATTATCCTATTCGTATCGCATCGGAAAGTTGGATGGCGTGTTTCAACGGGGTAATAAAATTCAGTTGGATAACGTGATTGTACAAAACCACAAGCTGGAATTAAAAGGTAACAATTATGTTATCAGAAGTTATGTCTCTTTAGAAAATACCGGCGACTCTTACAATGTAAAACCATTGGCAGATAACCTTGATTTGTACAGCGGCGGCGCTACCGATACAAAAACGCCAACGAGCTGGGGAACGAAGTATAAAAATGCGTTGCTGGCTTTTGCAGGCACAGGCGGACTAAACTCTTCCAACCTGGCAGCCGCCACGCAGTATGCCCGTGAGCAGGCCGATGCCAGCCGTGTAAAGCCCGGCACACCGGAGTTTGAAGCATTGAAGAACACGATTATTAAAATCAACAATTGGGATATAAAATCAACCTCTATTCCCGATGCGCCGGTAACCGGTGGCGCTGCGCTAATTCAAAACAGCCGGTTATATCATACCGAAGCGCAGTGGGATTTATCGAAGCAGGTGAAAGTGTTTGATCTGCTCCTTGGCGGCGATGTTCGCATCTACCAAATCATTCCTGATGGCAACAACTTCGTTGATTTCACCCGGCCAATTGCAGAGCGCAATCAACCGCTAAAAGACGGCACATTTGGCAACGATGTTTATTATAAAAAGTACGGCGCCTTCACCCAGGTTACTAAAACATTTTTCGATGATAAGCTCAAAGTATTTGGCTCAATAAGATGGGATTATAACCCTGAATTCGATCCTAAGTTTACACCTCGTGTAGCAGCGGTTTATACCTTCAAGCAAAAACATAATTTCCGGGTGACGTACCAGCTTGGATACCGCTTCCCTGCGCTGTTTGAGGCCTTATCGTATGTAAATAACGGCCGGGTTAAAAGGGTAGGAAGCCTCTCTTATATCAATGAAGGTTTAGGTTATTTGGAGAACAGTTATACACAAGCTTCGGTGGTGAATTTTAATGCCGCTGTTAGTGCACAAGGTAATACCGACGCAGCCGCTTTGGCTAACCGGGCTTTGTTGCAGATAGCCAATTTACCTAAAGCAAGGCCGGAACGAATCAACTCCATAGAAGCCGGTTACAAAGCCGTTTTGTTTGATAATAAACTGGTGGTAGATATAGATGCGTACAGCAACATTTATGATGGCTTTTTAGGACAGGTGCAGGTGTTTGTTCCAAAGGGAGAAACCGTAGGCACCGATGCTTCGGTGATAGCTATGCTGGATAGAAACCGTGATGCCACAACCGCATCGGGCGGCAACGCAGCCAGCAAAGGACAGGACCGTTACCGCGTTTATACCAACGCTAAAAACAAGTATCATAATTATGGTTCGGCGTTGGGTCTTACCTATAACTTCTATAAAAAATATACGGTTGGTGGCAATCTTAACTTCAATAAAATTGCCTCTGGTGTTGCCAACGATATTTTTGTTACCGGCTTTAATACACCGGCTTGGACCAGCAACCTTTCTTTCGGCAACCGCGAAATTGTAAAGAACATCGGCTTCAACATTGTGTGGCGCTGGCAGGATGCTTTTCTGTGGGAAAGCCCATTGGTAACGGGTGGTGTGGATGCATATAGCACGGTAGATGCGCAGGTAAGCTTTAAGTTTCCAAAGCTGAAGTCATCATTAAAAATTGGCGGCGCTGATTTGCTCAATCATCGCCACATACAATACGCCGGCGGGCCTACTATTGGTGCTTTGTACTATGCGGCTATTACGGTGGATGGTTTATTGACGAAATAAATTCGCCGTATGAAAATAAAGGTTTCCATTTTCATAACCTTGATCTACGTTAAAAACGGTAATGTGCCGCGAACATAGTTTGCAAAAACATCACTTCCATTACTACAGAAATAGTTATCAATATATGGCTCTATGCGAACAATGTGAAGCGCATCCTCTTTGCTTATTCCGGTAAAACGCCAATTGATTCAAATGCGCATTGTGTGGAATTTCGGGCCGCCATTATAAACTAAGCGTTGTGGATAAGCTGCCGGTTTTCTGTGAATAAGGCGTGAACAAATTGCAACTTATAAACATGCAATCCTGCGCAAAGCGTAATACTTAATCCGAAGTAAAGGTTGCCTGTTTATGGTACATCATTTTCCATTGTAGTAACAAACTCACCACTTATGCGTCCACTTTGGAAAGGCTCTATCGGCTTCGGCCTGGTTAATATTCCCGTGCATCTTTACAGCGCCGTGGAAGAAAGCAAACTCTCTTTTTTTACCATGGATAAAAAAGACCAGGCACGCATCCGCTATAAAAAAATTAATGAACGAACCGGTAAAGAAGTAGCGGCAGACGATATTGTAAAAGGGTATAAGATGGGAAATAATTTTGTTGTAATGGATAAAGAAGATTTTGAAAAAGCCGTACCCGGGCAAAAAGATCATATTGAAATTGAGCACTTTATTTACGATAAAGAAATCAGTGCTTTATACTACGAACAGCCTTACTATTTAGAGCCTGATAAAAGCGGAAGCCGCGCCTATGCACTGTTGCGTGACGCGTTGAAGAAAGAAGGAAAGGCGGCACTGGGTACGTTTGTCTATCACGATAGTGAATGGGTATGTTTGATTAAGCCGTTTAATAATGCCCTGCTTATGCACCGTCTTCGTTTTTCAGAAGAGATAAGAACCGAAGAAGACCTGAACCTTCCGCAAGTAAAATCAAATGCAGCCGAGTTAAGGATGGCGTCCACGTTAATTAACCAACTCACCAAACCGTTCTCCCCCGATTTGTATAAAGACGAATACACCGAGAAGCTATTAAAAGTAATTGAGGCGAAGTCAAAAGGTAAACCGGCTTCTTTCAAATCTATGAAAGTGGTACATAATAAAACCGCCGATTTGATGGAACAATTAAAAGCCAGCCTAAAAACTAAAAAAGCCTCCTGACGTCTTTATCCGCCACGTTGTTTGTTTCGAAGCAGTAAGCTTCCTGCTGTTTCTATCAGCCATATAAATACCACCAGGCTTACTGTAATGGCCGCAGAAACGCCTGTCATTTTTAATAACACCTGGCTCTCGTTTACAAACGAAAGTGCATCTCCATATAAACACAAGCGAAGCAGGCAATAGATAATAAAAGCGATAGCGCAAACCATTACAAACACGCTACGTGTAAGTTGGCGATAGTGACTAACCTGAAGCTTACCATAAGAAAATACTGCACGCATAAATTAGATTTGAGGAGTAAAAATGAAAGTGTATAAAAGGATTAAAAATTTAATGTCAGCAAAGGGTATAGATTAGCCACCCGGATGTGGTTACAACATCCCGCAACGTAGTATCATTAAAGGTTTGGTACATGTCGCCGGCGGCCTCTTTGTTACAGTAGAGAGCTAACGACTCAGAAATAGATACAAATTCAACATGGGCAGGAAAGAAAGGCAGGGCTTTAGAAAAAAGGGAAATTTGTGCACACTAAGGAGCACTTATACCTTTTTTCAATGAGTCCTGTTTGTTTTGTTTGACAGATCAAAAGTAGAACACTCCTGATTACCCGGCGCTACCAGATATAGGCCTATACCCGCCGGATATAAAAGCAACAGCCATTTCGCATCGTGATTTAAAAAAGCAGCTACCGTAATCAGCAATAATTGAATGAATAAAAAGGTACTGATGACGGTTTGAGCAAGGGTGTAAAATCAAAAGAGAGGTCTGGTGATCGTCAGTGAAATCAGTTCCGGTTTATACCTTTAAGCAAACAAAAATTATCATGAAGATTGCAACGTATAATGTGAATGGCGTCAATGGCCGTTTACCGGTTTTGCTTCGCTGGTTAAAAGAAACATCGCCGGATGTTGTTTGCCTGCAGGAACTAAAGGCGCCACAGGAAAAGTTTCCCGAAGCTGCCATTAAGGAGGCCGGCTACGGCGCCATCTGGCATGGCCAAAAAAGCTGGAATGGTGTAGCCATCCTGGCCCGCAATACGCAACCGCAAGAGATCAGCCGCGGCCTGCCCGGCGATGAAGAAGATGAGCAAAGCCGTTACATAGAGGCAATGGTGAAAGAGGTACAGGTTTGTTGCCTGTACCTGCCTAATGGCAACCCTGCACCGGGCCAGAAGCTGGATTATAAAATGGCCTGGTTCGATCGTTTAAGCAAACATGCAAAGGGACTTTTAAAGTTAGATAAGCCTGTGCTTTTAACCGGGGATTTCAACGTAATGCCAACAGAAAAAGACGTGTATAAACCAGAGCGTTGGGTAGAAGATGCGCTGTTTAGGCCGGAAGTTAGAGAAGCCTTTAAGAAACTGGTAGCCCAGGGCTGGACGGATGCGATACGTAAGCTTTATCCCGACGAAACCATTTATACGTTTTGGGATTACTTCCGTAATGCGTATGGCCGCAATGCCGGTTTGCGCATTGACCATTTTTTGCTAAGCCCCAAGCTGGCAGGGCGGTTGAAGGCGGGCGGGGTTGACAAGGATGTTCGTGGGTGGGAAAAAACCAGCGACCATGCGCCGGTATGGATTGAGTTGAACGAGTGAAATACAGCGCCTGAATACCTTATCAATTTTAGTTTTAATAAACCTGTTTTGATTGCCTGTTATTAGGCTTATAGAAATAAATATGGCGACTGGCTATTTATCTTCACCGCATGAGAAAGCTGTTTTTCATTTTTGGTTTATTGCTACTGATAGGAGCTTGCTTTGCACACGAATATATTTTGCTCGCTTATAAATACCGGCTGCAAAGGAGCGACAGTTTGGAGTTACATCTTTTTGTTGCCGACGGTTTTAATATTCAATTGGAACGGCCATTTCAAAAAGCAATTACTAAATCATTTGAATTAATTACAAAAAGTGCAATCACGGATTTAGTAACAACGGAAAACGGTGCTTTGCCCATCGTTCATCGTAAGGTGGATTTTGATGGCGGTGGCCTTATACACCTTGAAAGGGATTATGCAAGAATCAGTTTGCCCACGGCTAAGTTCTTTGACTATCTAAAAGAAGATCATCTTGACGGCATCGCGTCACTGGTTGACCGGAGTAAGAAAGAACAAAAGGAACGCTATACCCGTTACATTAAATGCCTGGTGCAAAGTGGTGACAACTACAGTGATACCGTCTATAAAACGCAGACCGGGCAAGCCTTTGAGATCCTCTTACTACAAAACCCCTATACCTTAAAACCTGGCAATGTGCTCTATGTAAAGATTTTGTTTTTAGGAAAGCCACTGATAAATAAAACCATTACAGCAAGGGCCAGAAGCGGCAGCGATGCGTCCACGTTTCTTACCTCTAAAACAAACATCAATGGCATTTGCTCTTTTACCATCAACCGGAGGGGAGAGTGGTTTATTCATGCTACGCACATGATGGTATCACCCGATAAAAATGATAGTGATTGGGAGAGCTTTTGGACGTCGTATAGTTTTGAGATAGGTTAATGATTAAAGCTGAAAGAAGAACAGAAAGTGGCGTACTACTTTATGTAGTTTGAAAAACAATTGATGTATGAGATGGAACGGTTGCTGACGATGTTGAAGTATTGGCGATGTGGCGCCATTCATTGAACTTCCAAGCCCCAGACCGCTGCTGAATAAAGTTGACAATATTGATGATAAGCACTCCAGTCAAATGTTGTTCGTCACGCTAAAATAGTTGTTGATGCTTGCACATAGCTGATTGCTTGTTCGTCGCCCGCCATATTTGCCAATGCATTTGTTAGCTGCTGTTTTTCTTTTCGGCAATAGTTGCTATTGTTTTACCAAGTTGCTTTCTCTCCAGCGGTGAATTTGTCAATCTGATAGATTGGTTAAAATGTTCTATGGCTTTGTCCGCATCAATAGCAGAATATAAATAGCCAAGTAATGAATGGTAATAACTATTTGCCGGCAAACCTAATTTCGCCGCTTCATGTATAGCTTTTTCATTTCCGTAAACTTTTGCAAAGGCAAATGTTCTGTTCAATGCAACAACAGACGAATACTCCCGTAAAAGAAGCTCATTATACAAACGTAAAATTTGCTGCCACTTGTCGCTGGCATTGGTTGTATGCCAATAAGCGATGCTTGCTTCAAAGTGATATTTTGAAAGTTCATTGGTAGCATAGGCGTTCATTAAATAATAAGCCCCTTTGTTAGTAAGATCCTTGTCCCAAAGTGCCGTGTCCTGCTCTTCAAAAAGCACAGTCCCCTCAGCGGCTATTCTCGCTTCGAGTCTTGAACTTTGAAAACATTGCAAAGCAAGGAGGGCATTCACTTTGGAATTGTTGGTATGGGTATTCTCCGTCAATGTTAGTGTCAGGCGCATTGCTTCGGCGCATAAATCTTTTCGAACTAAGTTGTCGTTTGATTTAGAAAAATAGCCTTCGTTGAATAAAAGATAAAGTGTGGTAAGAACGGTGTCAAGCCGTGATACGATATCTTCTGCCCGCAACTCCTCAATCTTAAAATTCTGAATGCGTAAATTTTCCCGTGCCCTGGTTAATCTTTTTTTGATTGTTTCTTTATTGCTTAAAAAAGCATTGGCTATTTCTTCAACACTAAAGCCACAGAGAATTTGCAATGCCAAACACACTTGCGCCTCCTGGGCATTGGCAGGATTGCAAACGGCAAACATCATTGCCAGCTGACTGTCCCTGAAGGCCTGTTCTGTAAAATCAATGTCCATGAAACAATGGTCATCGCTTTTCTCCATGATTGTTTTCACGACTTTACTTTCGAAAATTGCAGCCCGTTTCAGGTAGTCTTTTGTTTTGTTTTTTGCCACCGCATACAACCATGCCGTCGGGTTCTCGGGCAGTCCGTGTAAGCTCCATACTTCGGTTGCTTTTAAAAACGTCTCACTCGCAATGTCTTCTGCAATTTCAATATGCTTTAAACCAAACTGACGGCAGATAACAGCCGTCAGTTTGGTATATTCCAATCTAAACAAATGTGGCAAAAGGTGGTGGCTCACATTTTCTTTCACTTGTTATATAGATTTATTGATACGCTTTTAAATAGTTGTCTTGTTTACAATGTCTGACGGTGTCCTATTCGATGTGCTTATTCTTTTTGGATTGTAGTTATTTGCCTGACCAATGTTGGCTGTCTTAACGATGATGTAGCCTTGGATAAACTCTTTGATTTCTGTGTAGGTCCATCAGATACAGTGTTGTCAGACTTAACAGTTTTCGCACTTGACAGCGAAAGCCTGCTGCCATTGTTATCAAACTTGTTGTGATTGCTCGTAATTAGGACCATACAAAGACGGCACTTTATTTCCTGAAGCTCTCAAATGTGAAATAAGTTCTCCACGATGATGATACAAATGATTGTATAAAAAACCTCTAATAACTTGAATTTTAGGCATTGGTCCCAAAAATGTTTGTCCACCTGCACCCATAGTCCAAGGGTTCATATATTGAGTTTCATCAGATTTTTCAATTGCTTTTTGAGCTGCATTAACATTGGCTTCAAATTTTTCAAGAATATTTGAAGTCTTGCTAATGTCGCCTTTGTCGTACTTGTAGTTGTCCATATTAAAATTGTCGATAGTAAAAGTTTGGTCGTACCAATTGTACACTTCTGCAATATGCGATGCTAATTGTCCAATAGACCAAAGATGGGGTTGTGGACGATATTCCAAAGCACTGTCTGGAATAATAGATAAAAGTTTTCTTGTGTTTTCGGCTTCGTGTTGAAATTCACCGAGTAAGGCTTCTTTAATCATTTTCTATTTTAATTATTTTAAAATCTATTTACTTTTTGATATCGTAACAATCATTGCAATTGTTGTTGTTATAATTTTTAAGCGTAGTCAAATAACCTTTCTGACAGTTGTACCAATAAGATCAACTGTTATCATCCATGGTAACCACGGCTCTTACTTCAACATTGCCGCCCTCTTTTAATATGGGACAATCTTTGGCTAATTCAACAGCATCATTTATGTCGGCTGTCTTAACGACGATGTAGCCCTGGATGAACTCTTTGATTTCTGTGTACGGTCCATCAGACACAGTATTGTCAGGCTTAACGGTTTTGGCATTTGATGCTGAAAGCCTGTTGCCATTATTTGCCAGTTTGTTTTGAGCGGCAATGCTACCAAACCAGTTCATCCAATCAGTCATCACTTGCTGCATTTGTTCTGGTGACGGTGCATCAGTTGGCGTAGTGCTGTTTCTGAAAATAAATACGAATTCTTTCATGTTAAACTAATTTTCTTGTTACAAATATTGATTATGCCTACATGACGATTGAAAATTAGGAATGGGGACACGCATGTCAATATATTTTTGCAATGACGGTTCTATCAAATGGCGCCCAACACGCTAACTTATGTATTATACACAGCAGGTTATAAAAGTTACCTGTTGAAAATCAAACAACTAATAATATACATTTCCAATTGTCGTTACAGCAATACAAATCTGCGCTGGCTGTTAGTAAACTAAATTACTACTGCTTACCTACTATTTGATACGCAACATAATCTTTACTACCAACTTTCTTTGAGTAAGCAATCAGCGAAGTATTCGTATTCAATCTCGCCAACACCGGAAAGCGGGCCATGGAAGTATCAGAAGTAATAAAATTTTTGTCAGCACTTTTACCATCGGCGGTCCTTCTTTCTATACCTATTTTTTTATACACCTTACTACCGGCTTATACCGTTTCGTCCCAGGTAAGCAACACCTCTTTTCCCATCGCTAAAATTTGCGGATGAGAGCCACTTTCGCTCACCGCATTACGCGGAGAAAAATGATCGCCATTGTCGGTGGATGAAGCATAAAAACAGACGCGGTTTTTACCGCCGGTAAACCACGCAAACTGAAGCCCTGAGCTTGTTTGCGTCATACCGGGGCCGGCAAGGTGACAACCGATTATTAACTGGTTATCACCACTTATTTACAGCGTGTATTCTTAAAATAATTGGTTCTTCCGTTCATCCGATGTGTGATGTCGTGAAGTTAAGTAACGCAGCCGGGTATCTGCTAAGGAGCTTAAGAATACGGCAGGCTAATTTGTGGCTACATAGGAGGCCGGATGTTTTTTAAATTCATCTTTACAACCTGCAGAACAAAAGCCATAAACTTTGCCATTGTAATGCGCTGTGTCGCCAACGCCGGCTGTTAATGGCATTCCACAATAAAAGTCTTTGGTATTATCAAACTTTATGTTCTTGAAAGCTTTCTCGGGATGCAAGGCTATATCCATTCCGCCGTCATAACTTTTACGCATCAATTCTACCAAGTCTTTATCTGTATTCTGCTCGCTGCCGCCTTTGAAAGGGGGTTGCGGATCGTACTCTAAATTCAGCATCGTAGCTTTCGTATATTGTTCTCCTGCTATTTCATTTAGCAAAGCAAGGCTCATATCCATACCTGCGGTAATACCTGCGCTTGTCCAGTATTTTCCGTCATGTACATACCTTTTATCTTCAACCTTGGCACCAAAATCATCAGCGAGTATTTTCTTTCCATACCAATGTGTAGTAGCCTGTCTGTCTTTCAGCAGCCCTGTTGCGCCCAATATCCACGCACCTGTACATACGCTGCATGTGTACTTTGAATTAGCATCAATCATCTTTATCCAGCTTAATAATGCCGTGTCTTTGGTGGCTGCGTAAGTTTCCCTGAATCCACCGGGAATTATCAGAATGTCTAGTTGTTTTATTTCATCAATAGAAGTGTCAGCTACTACTTTCATTCCATTATCGTTTTCAATAGCCCCTCTATGTCGTCCGACAAAAAATGTTTTAGCGCCCCGCATTCCGCTTAAGACCTGATACGGTCCCATGGCATCCAATGTAGAATAACCGTCGTACAACAAAATACCAACGGTTTTAATTTTGACTTTAGGTTCGGGAAAAGTTTGAGCCAACGTGGTTGTGGGCTTTGTATCTTTTATTGCTATTTGTTTGTCGCTGCTGTTGTTTTTGCACGAAGCAAAAAAAGTAATGGCAAGTACAGCCATCAATTCATTCTTACTCATATAAAAAAGTTTAAGGACTGGCTAACCGCAGCCCTGTTGGTTCAGTTAAAATTTGCCGGTTAAAGTAATGCCCCACATTCTTGGGTTACTAACCATATACAAAGGAAAAGAAGGAGATTGGGAGCCATACGTTACATATCTTTTATCAGTTACATTTCTTACCCAAAAGGCTACGTCAAATTTATTAGCCTGAATGCCTGCTCTTGCGTTCAACAAGCCGTAAGCACTTTGCCTGGTTACATTGTAATAATCAAAATAATAATCACCTACATAGCGCCATTCTCCTCTCGCAAAAAGAGAAAGGCCGGCTTTGTTTTTCTGCAATTCATAATTGTATTGTAATGCAAACATCGAAGTAACAGGAGGTGCAAAAATTATTTTGTTGCCGCTATAATCTTTTGTTGTCGCTGTTGCATCATCAAATAATTGCAGCCTTGTAAACTTTCCGTCGGTGTAACTGAAATTCCATTGAGCCTGCAGGCCTTTTGCCAATATAGTGGTAAGCTCGGTTTCGATGCCTTTGCTTTTATAGTTTCCTAAATTCAAATAATAATAATTAATGCCATCATAGGTTGTTGATACCTGATGACCTTTTAAATACAGATAAAATAAGGCGACATTAAACCGTACTTTATTATTCAACAAAGTGCTTTTATATCCAACTTCCAAATTATCCGAGTTCTCAGGATGATACACAGTTTTATCCGCCGGCTGCCCGGCATTAAACCCTCCCACCCGGTAACCTTTTGCATACAAGGCATACAACAATTGTGTTTCTGCTATCTGGTAGCTAAGACTGATTTTTGGAGTAAACTTTGAATAGGAATTATTATAATTAGCGGTAGACGTGATACGGGTTACCTTGCCATTTTTTACAGAATCCTTGTACTGGCTAAGTATTCTTTTTTCATTATCAATTCTGCCACCAAGTGTAATATTCCATTTAGAAGAAACAGTATAACCAAGCTGCCCAAAAAAGGAGATGCCCCTGTTATTCGCAGCGCTGTTTGTAATAAAGCTAAAAGGCGCATTTGGGTCAAACGTGGCATCAACGCCGTACCGAAAAGTGCTTGCGCCATCATATGTTTGAGAAAACGCATAAACGCCGCCAAGCCAGTTTAGTTTGTTGCTATGATCTTTTGAAGAGATTCGTATTTCTTCGGAAAAATTATTCTGACCATGTAAAAATGTGTTATTGCCTGAAAAAATATCAGCCGCACCAAAATCAGCATCATAATTTCCGGGATAATTAATGTTATACCGGTTGTAGGCAGAAATAGAAATGAGATTGATTTTGTTACTGGAATATCTGGTGGTTAAGGATGTGTTGATATTAGTGCGCTGTTCAATATTAGGAGTTGAAAAAGCCACTTGATAAGCGCCAGGACTTTTGAGTAAGCTATCTATATTGGTAACCGTTTGCCAGGGATAAGCGCCGTAGTCTTTTGCAAAATTGCCTTTTATGTTTAAGTCAAACGATAATTTACTACTGGCTACATATTTCAACCCTGCATTAAATGCCTGTCCATACTGTTTATCGTAATCCTTGCCTTGGTTTTTAAAAATTGCACCTCGTTGCGAATACATAAAAGCTGCCGTTGCAAAAAGCTTGTCTTTAAGGAATGGTGTATTAACAACAACGCTGTACCGTTGCTGTCCATAGTTGCCAACATTTAACTCTACCTGTCCGTTGGTTGTATTGGTTGGTTTTTTCGTAATGATATTTACCACACCGGCTAACGAATTTCGTCCGTACAATGTGCCTTGTGGTCCCCGCAACACTTCAATTCGTTCGACACTTAGATACTGGCTGGGAGCGGAAAAATAATCATACTGGTAAACCCCATCTACATAAGTGGCTACCGATTGTTCAGGCGTAAAACCCATAATACCCCGCACGTTCACAAAATTAGCACCCGTGCTTCCGGCGTGCTCAATTACAAACAAGTTGGGAACAACACCCGTTAAATCTCTCACATCCCAAATGCGGTAATTTTTCAATTGCTGTGCCGTTAGTACCGATATGGCAATAGGTGTTTTTTGTAATTTTTCTTCCCTTTTTTCAGATGATACAACCACATCTTCCAACTGTTTTGATTGTTCTTCAAGTATAATATTTATGTCTGTTGTTTTATTGAATTCTACGTGAATCTGTTTGATCTGATTGGCAAAACCAATGGATGATATTTCCAACTGATAAGTGCCGGCTGAAAGATTTGCAAAGTGAAAACTGCCGGTGTTATCGGATAGCGCCACTTTTTCCGTATTGAGGAGGCGTATGGTGGCTCCGGAAATGGCTCCTCCGACCGCTGCTTTCGTATGGCCTGTTATGGATTGTGCCTGCACACTAACGCTGGTAGATAGTAACAGGAAAAGTATAAGATGTTTCATTGTTTTAGTGTAAGGAATGATTTTATTATTTTGTTTTTTTCAGGATTTCATGATACGTATCATGCGCTGATGAAATCATTTTTTGTAGCGTATCATCGCTTTTCTTTTGTGTAATGGCATCTTTAATGGCAACACATTGCTTAACCAACGTATCAAGTAGTGGCTTTACCGATTTTGCTTTGTAGCCCGCAGGAGCGGTTGATGCTTGCCAGGCCCTGGCTCTTGTAATCAGTACATCAATGTTGTCCTTGGTAGGTTGCAGGTTGCCGTCTTCTGCCGGGTGAAAAGTTTTGGCCATCACTTCGTGAAAGGAAACCATTTCTTTCCACTCCGTTTTTTGAGAAAAAGTTTTTGCTGTAATTGTAAGGCAAAGAATAAAGGATACTAAAGCTTTCATGTATGAAGTTTTTATTTTTAATTATTATTTATCGCCTCACTAATTCCATGGCACCGACTGACAACATATATATTCCTTATTGCCCTTTTTTATCGTGTACGCAACCAATGATGTCTGGCGGCTGATAGCTGCCAAAACCGGGAAGCTGGCCATCGAAGTATCTGCCGTTAAAAACGTTTTCGATGCCCCGCTTCCATCAACCATTCTTCTTTCCACACCAATCCGTTTATACACCTTGTTGCCGGCTTGCACGGTCTCATCCCAGGCAATCAAAACACTTTTATCACCAGCTAAAATTTGCGGGTGCGAGCCGGCTTCGCTAACCGCCCTGCGTGGCGAAAAGCTTGTGCCGTTATCTTTTGAAGAAGCATAAAAACAACCCTTGTTCCTGCCACCGGTAAACCAGGCAAACTGAAGCCCATCGAGGGTTTCCGTCATAGCAGGCCCGGTATGCGGGCAGCCTTTTATCACCCAGTTATCATCGCTGATCCGCCTGGGTACAGAAAAATTTTTGCCGCCGTCGGTTGAAACCGCATGCACCATATCGCGGATGCTATCCTGTAAAATGCCACGGTATAAAGTATGAATGCCGCCCTTGCTGTCAATGAAAAGATCGGTGCGGCAACATTGGCAACAACCTTCGGCAATGCGGTGCTCATCAACAAAACCATCCCGGCCTTTTGTTGTGGCAAAGTATAATCCGGAGCCTTCCTTTTTGCCGCTCTTTCTATTGTCTAACCAAATGATGGCTGCCTCGCCGTTAAGCAATAAGGCTACATCGTAATAGCGTTGATCGTAGCTCGCTGTATCCGGCGTTAGTGGCTTTGGCGCCGACCAGGTTTGGCCCTTGTCGAACGACTGTACATAGAACACCATACCGGCGTATTTGTTTTTTTTATTGGTGCTGGCTTCGCCCCAAAGTGCAATGATTTCGCCCGATGGTTTGTAAATGATCTTCGGCAAATTTTCGCCGTGCGGCTGAATGTTATGGCTGGCCGTAATAACAATAGGCTTGCTGAACGTTTTACCATCATGAGAAGAAGCGAAACAAAAAACACCGGAGTCGTTTGTCATGCGCACCCAACTCATTACAGTATTACCCTGCACATCTTTTGTAAGGTAGGGACATTGGCCAGGCTGGCTATCCGCCAGCGTTTCAGCGGTTTGGCTAGCCCCTTTTTTATGATTGCTGCAAGCTGTTATTATTAGTAAAAAAGAGAGGGCAGGTAAGATGCGTTTCATGGTTTGGTGGATTTAAAAAGGTTTGCAAAATCGTACGAAAGGCCAATGTTGAAGTTGCGTGGCTCTGCTAATTGATAGCTATAACCCGATGCACTTTTAGTGGTAATGTAGGAGTAATAATTATCGGTGGCGTTCAGCACATTCAGCCAAAGCTCAATGCCTTTAAGGCGATAGCCGGCGCGAAGGTTCAGCACATTATAGCCCTTATATTTTGCCGTGTTTTGCGGGTCCACAAAGTAGGGTCCTATATGCTGCACTTCGGCGCCCACACGCAAGCCTTTTACATACGATGGCTTGTACCAAACCTCGGTATTGTAGATCCAGGCAGGTGCATTATTCATGTAATTTCCATTGTACTTAATGCCTTTCTCTACATAATCTATAAACGTATGCTCACTGTAAGCGCCGCTGAAGCGAAATGAAATATCGCTTACCGGCGTTGCATTCAAGCCCAGTTCAATGCCTTTATGCGACGTCTTTCCCGCGTTCTGATTAATGAAAGAACCATCGTCAAGCTTTACAGAAATAATCTCGTTGGTGCCATTCAATTTATAAATACTTACATCGGTGCTCAACTTATTTTGTATCAGCTCAAACCAGCCACCAGCTTCATAATTATAAAAGATAGAGGGATTGATATTGGGCACTTTCACACCCGTGTATAGCTCCGAAACCTGCGGCGGCACAAAGCCTTCGCTGTAGTTGGCATAGATGCCCGAACGGCTGGAAAAGTTATACGTAAAGCCCACCTTCGGACTTAAGCGATGGAAGGTGCTGACCGTATCCGGCGAACCGCTAAACGCAGATGGCGTGAGATGATTATCGAAGTTGTAATGAAACAGATCGTACCGCAACGAAGCCACGACACGTAACTTTTTTACCGGGTTGAATTCGAAGTTGGCAAAGGCCGCATAATTATTTAAGCCGGTAGCATAATTGGTTAGCACGCTGTCTGTATTTTGATAGCTCACGTATTTGTTCAGCAATGTATCCTTATTGATGCGGATGTACTTTGCATTGTAAGTGGACGGACTGATATCCACATTCACGCCGCCGATGAATACCGCATCTTTCCAGCCAAGGTTTTGCTTGTGTTGCGCTATCAGCGAATAACTAGTAAAACTGCTTTCATTGATCTCGCCATGCGCCACATTTTTTTTGCCTGCGAAGGTTGATCCCTGCCGGCGGTAATCATCTTTAATCCGGTACGCCGGGTTTTGTCCGATGGTATTGTTGCGGTACAAAACCGACACGGTTGTTTTACTGTTGGCGTTCCATTGCTGGGTAAGCGTTGAGTGATAGCGCAAGCCGTCAACCTTGCGGTAGGTAAAGGTTTGCGGGTTTTTAAAGCTTCGGTTGGCAAACATGGTGCTATCAATTCCGCCTGCCATATCGCTATAATAATTTAACCAGGTAACGCTATTGATTAAGGTTGTTTTATCGGAAAAATGATAATCAATTCTACCGGTAAAAGTGCCTTTGTGATAGTCGCTGTATTCTAAAAAGCTGTTGCTTTTATCGGCATAATAACCGCTCAGCGCAAAGCCCCATTTTCCCGATGAAACGCTGCTCATAAGATCGCCTCTGCGGTAGCCGATATTATTGCCTTGTGCCGAAACTTTTAAAACCGGGATAGCAGTAGGGGCGAAGGTGATAAAGTTGACTACGCCGCCGATAGCCTCACTGCCGTATAGCGATGAGGAAGGGCCTTTAATCACCTCGATTGATTTGGTAGCGGCCAGGTTCATCTCCAATAAAGCATTGTGGTTATATAGCCCGGTGGTGCGAATAGGAATGCCGTCTTCGAGGTAAAGGAACAAGCTTCGCGTAGTCATTGGTTGGCGAATGCTCATCTCATGTTGTTCATTGCCCAGGTTGACCATGTTTACACCACTTACTTTGTTCAGCAACTGGTCAACAGTGGTGGGCTTTGCATCTTGTATCATTTTATTGCTGATTACGGCAATGGCCACCGGGGCTTCCGATCGTTTAACCGCCTCGCCGCGATTGGCGGAAAGCACCACTTCCTGCAGCGGCGATGATGAAGGTGATAACGAAACAATGACGGCATTTTGTTGCAACGAAATTGTTTGCGGCGCATAGCCAATATAACTTACGACAGCCGATTTACAGCTCGTGCATTTCATCTGAAACTCGCCACTGGCGCCGGTTGTACAGCCGCACTGGCAACCTTCATCGGTACAGTGAATAGTAGCTCCCTGAACGGCTTCCTTAGTGGTGGCGTCTATGATCTTTCCTTTAAAAATTGTTTGCGCATGAAGTGCTTGTACGGCCATTAACAACATAGCCAATACACATAGCTTGTATAAATTTGACATCGTATTTTATTTGTAGAAAATGGAGTAAGTGGGTAACATCATATCGCTAATGCTTTATGATAAGCACAGGAATGAGTGTACAAAACGGGTGAGAAATCAGGCGAAGGAAGGTGGATGAAAAACGGAGATAGACCTATGTTGAAGAGCCGCGCATTGAAAGAAGTTTACTACTATTCCCGGAATAGAAAGGCAATGAGAAAGGTCGCCGGCAAAGAACGATTTGGAAGACACCACTTCCACTTTATTTTCCAGTTTTCGCTCGGGGCTTTGTTGATCACGGCGTTCTTCTTCCTGCAATTTTTTCATCATCTGGCACTTGCCGTTGCAATGCATCATCGGCTTTGCTTTATTCTCGCAGGCCTTGGCATACGAAGCCGTGTTTGTATAGTAGCCAACTACTATAACCGCCTGCTGAAACGTTTGTGCAGCAAATGAAATGGTGAGGAGTATAGCGGTTATGTAGCGAAACATCAGTGGCAAAAGTATTTAACGGTACCTTTCAATAACAAATCTTTTTAGTAAAATTTTTATGCCACGGTTGTTGATTATATTGATGCTCATCGTTGCGGTGAACGCAAGAGGGCAGGAGCTTTTTGTGAGTACAGAGCCGGCTTCCAATATCCCTGCAAAGTCACTCAGCGCAAGGCTTTCAGGTCAGTATGTTGCCGTTGATCGTGTGTACGACCGCCCAGCCCAACGCTATAAGCAGGAGCTGTTATATGGGGTAAATAAAAACCTGATGGTGGAAGGTGGCATAACCTTCTCCAATATGCACACCAGCCATTTTCAATATGAGTCTTTCAATGTTTATGCGAAGTATCGCTTCCTGTCAAAGGACGAGGTTCATCAGCATTTTCGTATGGCAGCATTTATTACCGGTTCTAAAACGGCTGCTCCTTTTCATTATGATGAAGCCGGTTTAATGGGCGATAAAACAGGAGCGGAGGTAGGGCTAATTACAACGCAGTTATGGAATCGCTTTGCCCTGTCGGGTACCATCGCTCATTTGCAACTGTTAGATGCATCAAGGTTTAGTAAAGTGGTTTATATACCAGAACGTTTTTATGGCCTGATGAATTATTCCCTCTCCACCGGCTATTTGCTCTTACCGAAAACCTATACCAATTACAAGCAGGTTAATTTAAATGTGTACGTAGAAGCCCTGGCGCAGCAAACGGTGCAGGAGCATAAATATTTTATTGACCTTGCCCCGGCCGTTCAGGCGGTATTCTTTAGCACTACAAAACTAAATGTCAGCCATCGCTTTCAATTAAGCAGCACCATGGACCGCATGACAAGAAACAGTTGGATGATTTCGCTGGAAAGAAACTTTTTAAATGTTGGTAAGAAGCGATAACTAATTCACCGACACATCCACCTGAGATGTAGAAAGGTTTTGCGATGGATCAATTGCGATGATCTTTATCGTGTAGCCAATACCTGCCTGCGCCGTGAAACCGTCTGCCACTGTACCTGATAAAGCATTGGGATATGAATGAATGTCTCTGAGTAAAGAGCCCGAGGCTTTATCAATAACATGAATATGCAGCTCGGTAAGTTTTACATTATCCGTGGCGGTAGCGCTAACCTGAATGGTTTGTCCGGCGCTGAATTGCTGGTTACTTGCAGGCGTAATAATGGTAATAACCGGCGCGGAAGTATCTTTCACATTGCCATTGCTGCCCGAATCTTTTTTAGAACAAGCCGTTAACGTTAGCAATAGAATGAATGTTGATTTCATGATAAGAGAAACTTTCAAAAACAATTTTTTAATTGAATGGTAAAGTAATTCTAATTACGCGAAAAAGTTTATACAATAAAAAAGGCTCCCTGTGAAGAGAGCCTTTTTGTGAACCGGATTGGATTCGAACCAATGACCTGCTGCTTAGAAGGCAGCTGCTCTATCCAGCTGAGCTACCGGTCCAAAAAAGAACGGCGGTAAAGATAAGAGAATCCCTTATTCAAATGGTTGCATCAGGCGGAGAAGCGAAAGCCATTCAGAAAAGCATCATGCTCCTTCACTCTTGCCCCGGCAATGTTTTTTACATAAAGCACCGTTACTACATGGCCATTCGTATAGCCTTTTATTTTCCAGTCCACACCGCTTTCATCCTGCCAGTAATCAGTAATAATAATCTGATCAGCAGCATACGCTGTTTCCATCGAAACACTGTGGGCAATACCCAGCGGCTTACGGGCCCGGTTAATATAGTAGTGTAATATTTTTTCCGATTCGTTAAGCGTATAAACCTGTTTCATCTGCACGCAAATCAATCCATAACTAACGCCATTTTCTTCCTGGTCGTTAAAATAAATTTTATCACCGTCCTTAGTGTAGGTAATAAACAATTGCTTGTTGCCGGTTAGCAGCAGCGAAGAGCATCGTGTTTGGCCAATGAGATAACGTTTGAATTTTGGAGAAGCAATGCGGAGGACAAGGCTGGTGGCCAAAAAGAAAAAAAGGTTTTCCATAGTGTTTGTAATGAATGGCTTGTTCCTGTAAAATAAAAAATATTTTTGTCCATCAATTATGAGCAACGAATTTTTCTATGGGAAGGATAAACTAACCGTTCAAACTGCAATGCTTTTAGTTCAAAAGAAATTAAAAGGCCTGCTCAGCCCCGATGTTATAGAACGCATCCGCCAAAGCCATGGCTACGTAAAGCAGTTAGTGGATACAGGTCAATCGGTATATGGAATTACAACCGGCTTCGGCATATTGGCCAATACAAAAATCAGTGAAGAAGATACGGCGACCCTGCAATACAAGATTCTGCAAAGCCATAGTGTAGGCGTGGGCAACCCGGTGCCCGAAGACATTGCGAGGCTAATGATGATTACCAAGGTTCATGCACTGGCTCATGGTTATTCAGGAATAAATCTTAGCACTCTGGAACGAATTCTTTGGCACCTGGAAATGGATATTATTCCGGTGGTGCCGGAGAAAGGTAGCGTTGGCGCCTCCGGCGATCTGGCGCCCCTTGCTCATCTCTTTCTTCCCCTGATTGGCTTGGGCGAAGTGTTTTATAAAGGCGAAAAAAGAAAGTCCGCTGACGTTATAAAAGAACTTGATCAGGCGCCGATACAATTAGGCCCAAAAGAAGGCCTGGCGTTGATCAATGGAACGCAGTTTATTTTGGCATACGCTATAAAAGCGACAGAGCGTATGCACTATTGTTTAGAGGCGGCCGACCTTATCGGCGCCATGAGCCTCGAAGCATTAACCGGTACAAAAGCGCCATTTGATAAGCGGTTACACGAGCTGCGGCCCTTTGCCGGCAACCAATTGGTGGCACAGCGGCTTTGCAGTTTGCTACAGGATTCGGAGATTATGCAAAGCCATTTGGATTGCGGCCGTGTTCAGGATCCGTATTCATTGCGCTGTATGCCGCAGGTACATGGCGCTTCCCGTAATGCGTGGCTGCATTTAAAAACATTGACCGAAATAGAAGCCAACTCCGTTACCGATAACCCGGTTATTTTGGGGGAAGATGATACGATTAGCGGGGGCAATTTTCATGGGCAGCCATTAGCGCTACCATTGGATTATGCTTGCTTTGCTGCGGCAGAGCTGGGCAACATATCGGACCGCCGCAGTTATTTATTGCTGGAAGGTAAATGGGGGTTACCTCTTTTACTCATGAAAAATGTGGGGCTTAATAGTGGGTTTATGATTCCACAATACACTACGGCAGCGTTGGTAAGCGAAAATAAAACCTTGTGCTTTCCAGGCAGCGCCGACAGTATTCCAACCTCACTTGGACAAGAAGATCATGTTAGCATGGGCAGCATCAGCGGCCGAAAACTTGCCACTGTTTTAGAGAACCTCGAATTCATTTTATCTATCGAATTACTTACGGCCTGCCAGGCTATTGAGTTCAGGCGACCGCTGAAAAGCAGTGCTGTACTTGAATTTGCGCATCAATATGTGCGGGAACACGTAAGCTTTGCAGAGGAAGACCGGGTTTTCGCGGATGATATCAACAGCATTAATACCCTTATAAAAAATTTTTCGTTTGTAGAAGCAGTGAAGCGGTTTTCTAAAGATATGCACGTGAACCTGAACGAAGGTTTTGATGAGTTTGCACTTTAGTAATTATAAAAACCATATCGTAATTGGCATAAAATTTTAGTGAATCAGGAAAACTATTTCAATTATGAAACAAAGGAACCTGACCATTGCCGGTTTTATTCTGTTAGCAGGATTCACTGCCTGTAATGGCGACAAAGGAACAAACTCAACAACTGGCCCTGACAGCACTACAATGAAGAGTGGTGATACCAGCAATGCCATGAACAACGGCAGTAACACTATGAGTGGCGGTGACAGCGCTAACAAGTCTTCTACGGCGACTACTACACCTACCACTACCAGCAAAATGCCATTGAGCAAAGTAGATTCTATGTTTGTAATGAAGGCTGCAGCGGGTGGCATGATGGAAGTACAGGGCGGCAACCTTGCTCAAACCAATGCCATGAGCGACCGTGTAAAAGGCTTTGGAATGATGATGGTGAACGACCATACAAAGGCCAATCAGGAACTTGCATCTATCGCTTCATCCAAAGGGTTGACTGTACCAACTGATCTTCCTCCGGCTATGAAAAAGATGGCAGAAAGCATGGCTAAGATGAAGGGCAAAGATTTCGATGGTCATTACATGACAATGATGGTATCTGATCACAAAGAAGACATTGCCGATTTTGAGAAAGCAACTAAATCTACTGACCCGGATATTTCAGCCTTTGCTACTAAAACATTACCGGTTTTAAAAATGCATTTGGATTCGGCTACAGCTATTCATAAAATGAAGATGTAAAGCGCTATTTGAATTTAGTGAAAGCATCAACACCGGTTGGTGCTTTTTTATTTGTATTCGCCAAACACTTTACGAAGTACATCGGCAATTTCACCCAATGTTGCGTAGGATTCTACGGCATCAATTACAGAAGGCATAAGGTTCGTTCCATCTACGGCATGTTGCCTGATTGTTTCCAAAGCTTTTTTTACGGCGCTATTATCTCTTCGGCCTTTTAATGAAGCCAGTCTTTTTACCTGCTCAGCGCCGATGCTATCATCCACTTTAAAAACCGGGATAGCCGTTTCCTGTTTGTTTTCAAACTTGTTGACTCCTACAATAATCTTATCGCCGCTTTCAATCTTTTGCTGATAGGTGTAGGCACTTTGGGCAATTTCATCTTGCATAAAACCTTGCTCAATGGCCGCTACGCTGCCCCCCATTGCATCAATAGTTTGAATCAGCGCCATTGCTTTTTTTTCTATTTCACTGGTGAGTGCTTCTACATAATAAGAGCCGGCCAGGGGATCAACTGTATCGGGTGCGCCACTTTCAAAAGCAATCACCTGCTGGGTGCGCAGGGCTATTCTTGCGGCTTCTTCGGTAGGTAAGCTTAGTGCTTCATCATAGCCATTGGTGTGTAAAGATTGGGTGCCGCCGAGCACAGCGGCTAAGCTTTGTATTGTTACTCGTGCAATGTTATTCAAAGGTTGCTGTGCCGCTAATGTACTGCCGCCGGTTTGGGTATGAAAGCGAAGCATCATCGCCTTTTCATCAGTGGCGCCCAACTCTTTCATAATGGAGTACCACATACGGCGGGCCGCTCTAAACTTGGCAACTTCTTCAAATAAATTGTTGTGGGCATTAAAGAAAAACGAAAGACGCTTGCCAAAGACGTCAATGTTTAAGCCCTTTGTCAGTGCGGCTTCCACATAGGCTTTGCCATTGCTTAGTGTAAAGGCAACTTCCTGCACTGCCGTACTTCCCGCTTCGCGAATATGGTAGCCGGAGATAGAAATTGTATTCCATTTCGGTACTTCGTTGCTACACCATTCAAAGATGTCGGTGATGATGCGCATAGAAGGTTTGGGCGGATAGATATAGGTTCCTCTTGCTGCATATTCTTTTAATATATCATTCTGTATCGTGCCGGTAATTTTCTGTAGATCGGCGCCTTGCCTTTTTGCCAACGCTACATAGAAAGCTAATAGAATAAAGGCAGTAGCATTGATGGTCATAGAGGTAGAAACACTCTCCAGCGGGATGCCTTTAAAAAGCATTTCCATGTCTTCCAACGAATCAATCGCTACCCCTACTTTACCCACTTCGCCTTCTGCTAAAGGATGGTCACTGTCGTAACCGATTTGTGTGGGCAGATCAAACGCTACACTTAATCCGCTAACGCCTTGCGATAAAAGATAGTGATACCTCTTGTTGCTTTCTTCGGCTGTGGAAAAGCCGGCGTACTGCCTCATGGTCCAAAGCTTACCACGATACATATCCGGTTGTACACCTCTTGTAAATGGCGGCTCACCGGGTTTCTCCGAAGAAGTAGTATCAGAGTCCAGATCCTCCTTTGTGTAAACTGTTTTTATATCAATACCGGAGTCAGTAGCTAAAGGCTTACTCATAAAATAATTGGTGGGCTAACATTAAAAATATACTTATCCGGGTGTTGCGTTACTATGGCCGTCTTACATAATTTTCTTCGCCTCTTCATTCAACGTCGCTAATGTAAGTGTATGCAAGGCAGCGTTATCCTGGTTTATAATAACCTCAAGCAATCCCTTGTTAAGGTCATTTGCCCTGGCTTCGGCAGGTAATGTTTTAGCAATTGTATTAATGATCAACAGACTTTGGTCTCTCAGGTTGCGAACAGCTTCCCAGGCGGTTTGGCTCACATAAATTTGTTGCGAGGCATTGTACTCAAACTCCTGCTTTATATTTTCAATAAGGGTGTATTGCATATCCTTAGCTGTCAAGCCAGGAGCATTAGTACGACCGATGATGTTAGGCAATGAGATGCGTTCGCATAGAATAACCAGCCTTTCATAGGCCTGCAATTTCAAAGTTTTGCTGCCATCACCGGTGGCAGTGACGGATGCTTTTTCTTTGGCGCCAAATAAGGCGAAAAGCGCTACCAGTAACGCCAGAATAGAAATGATAATCCCAAGGGTTGATTCTTCCATGCAATTTATTTAGGCGGCAAAAATAGTGTGAAACTGTATTGACAGGCGAAGTGGTCTGTTTGTAGTTGGATGCTATCGGCTTAAATTTGCGCTATGAATACGATCGTGCAATCTCCTGTAACATTTACAAGCGGCGCCGTAGCTGAACTGCAAAGGCTTCTTCATGAATCTGACTTTGATACTACAAACGCCTTGCGTATTGGCGTGAAAGGCGGTGGTTGTTCGGGCTTATCTTATATGCTTGGCTTTGACAAGCAAACGGAAAATGATATGGAGTATGAATTTGAAGGCTTGCCATTTGTTATGGACAAGGCCCACGAATTATATCTTGCGGGTATGCAAATAGACTGGCAGGGTGGATTAAACAGTCGTGGCTTTACGTTTAAGAATCCTAATGCTTCTACTACCTGCGGCTGCGGGACGAGTTTTGCGGTGTAGGACCTCACCCCGCCCTCTCCATCAAAGATGGAGAGGGAGTGCTTTCGCCAGCGGTTTTATAGCAATGTTTCCTACAAAATACAATCTTGTAACCACAGCTTACTATTCTGAGAAATGATGAAATGATAAACCACGGTTCCCCTCTCCATCTTTGATGGAGAGGGGGCAGGGGGTGAGGTTCCAAAAAAAAGTCCCTCCAATGCTGGAAGGACTTATCTATCAAAATTTTCTTTTTAATTTATACTTTCTGCGGTCTCGCTTTCGGGATGGCTTTGGTATCAACCGCCACTTCTTCGCTTCTGCCTAATGGCTTTTTGCCACCTAAGTCAACTAATATAGGAGCCGCTACAAAGATGGAAGAATAGGTACCAGTAATCACACCAATCAACATCGCAAAGGCAAAGCCTTTTGTTACTTCACCACCCACCAGGAACAGGATCAGAATAGTCAGGAACACTGTTAATGATGTCATGATGGTGCGGCTTAAGGTTTCATTGATGGCTTTGTTGATAACCGTTTCCTTACTGGCGCCCACCATCTTGCGACTGTATTCCCGAATACGGTCAAACACAATCACCGTATCATTCATAGAGAAACCAATCACCGTTAATATGGCCGCAATAAAATGCTGGTCTAACTCTAATGGGAATGGAACAATGTTCTTCAGGAAAGAGAATACGGCTAACGTCAATAATACGTCATGTAAAAGAGCTACAATGGTTCCTAATGAGTATCTCCAGTCGCGGAAGCGGATGAAAATATAAAGGGCAATGATCAACACACTCCAAAACGTAGCCCATTTAGCACCATTCTTTAAATCGTCGGAGATGGTTGGTAAAACCGTGGTTGAACCTACTACATACTTAGAACGAAACTGTTGATAATCTGTTTGAGGAACAAAGTTCTTTAAACCCGTCATCAGCTTTAAACCCACGATGGAATCCGCTGCAGCACTGGTATTTGTGATTTGATACGAAGTGGTAATATCCAGCTGGTTGTTAGCCCCGATCGTTTTCAACACAAGCCCGGAACTGTCACCAAAAGCAGTTGTTAAATCTTTACGCACCGCTTCTACTTTGTCCGACATTGGCTGATCGAACTTTACAATGTAGCTGCGTCCACCTTTAAATTCAACACCTTGATGAAAGCCATTAAAGATAGCAGCTATACCAAGTATTAACACGAGCACCGATATACCATAAGCCACTTTTCTATACTCAATAAATTTATAAGTCGGATGTTTTAAAATGCGTTTGGAAACCGGTGTAAAATATTCCAGGTGACGCTTTTTATTCGTAAACCAATTAGTAACCCAGCGGCTCACTAAAATTCCGCAAAACAGGGAAAGAAGAATACCAATGATCTGCGTAGTGGCAAAACCTTTTACCGGTCCTAATCCAAACGAGAAAAGAATAACAGCCGTTAGCAAGGTGGTTACGTGAGCGTCTAATACCGGAGGCAAGGACCGCCGGTAACCTTCATTCACAGCGGGAATGTAAGCCTTGCCTTTCGTCAACTCTTCTTTAATACGTTCATAAATAATTACGTTGGTATCTACTGCTAAACCCACCGTTAATACCAAACCGGCGATACCCGGAGCGGTAAGCGTGGCGCCGAGTCCGGTTAATATGCCAATGGTAAATAATAAGTTTAAGATAAGTGCAATGTTAGCTACCCAGCCGGCCGTGTTATAATAAACCAGCATCAATAAGAAGATGACAATAAAAGAAATCACGAAGGCCATGATACCGCCGTTAACAGCGCTGGCTCCCAAGGTTGGCCCTACCACTTGCTGCTGTACAATCTTAGCGGGAGCAGGAAGCTTACCGGCTTTTAAAATGTTGGCTAAGTCTTGAGCTTCCTGTAAAGTGAAGTTGCCGCTGATCTCGGTACGGCCGCCGGTGATTTTACCATTGTGGGCAACAGGTGCGGAATAAACAATATCATCAAGCACAATAGCGATAGGCCGTGTTTCCTTAAATGATGTTTCAGTAAGGCGTTCCCATTTATTATTACCAGCCGGGTTCGTCTCCATATTTACATTAGGCTTGCCGCTCATTTGGTCAAACCCTTGCGAAGCCGTGGTAATCACGTCGCCTTCCATATCGGCTTTTTCTTTATTGCCGGTTTTGAAAACATATAAGGGAACTACGTTCAATTGCTTACCGTTATCATCGCGGCCGGGAATACCGAATGCAAAACGGGCATCGCTCAAACCCGCTTCTGTAAAGGCACGGCGAAGAACAGGGTTGTTTAAATACGTACGCAGGTAGGCGGTATCTTTTGTAGCCACTACTAAACCTTCCCCTGCTTGTTGAAACAATTTCAGCAATGGATTGCTTCCAACAACGGCCGCTGTATCTGTGGCTTTTTTACCCGTGTCTTTTTGTTGCGATAAATTTTGAACACCATTTTTACCGGTGTCAATTTTATTCTTACCCGTATCGGCAGTTGCTTTTTTTGTAGTATCCACAACGGGTTTTGGCTCAATGGTTTTCGTCTTTGCCGTTTGTTCCAAAGCGCCTAAAGCTTTATCAGCATTGCTTAAAGCGGGAAAGTATTCCTGTGCTTTATAGGTCAACCAAAATTGCAGATTAGCCGATGATTGGAGATAGTTGCGAACCCTTTCCTGATCTTGTAAACCCGGAAGTTCTACCGTGATAATACCACGATCTTTATTTGGATTAATGTTAGGCTGAGCCACACCAAATTGGTCAATACGGGTTTGCAGTACGCGGAACGTACGATCGAAGGCGGCGTTAGCTTCTTCCCTGATGATACCAATTACTTTATCGTCCGCATCCTTTGGTGTAATCTTTCCTACACTGGCTGCTGAAAACAGTGGCGCCAGCGGTGCATTGTTAGAAGCCTTTTTATATTCTTCAACAAACAGCGAAATGTAGTCGGCGCTGCTATTGGCTTTGCGGCTTTCGGCGCTTTCCAATGCTTTTATAAAATTGGGGTCTTTGCTATTGTTAGCCATTGCACGAAGCAGGCCGGCCAGTTCCACTTCAAGGGTTACATTAATACCACCTTGCAGGTCAAGACCAAGATTTAATTCTTCTTCTTTTGCTTTTTGGTAAGAGATAGGACCCGTGATGCCAAAGTGAATGTTCTCATCTTTTGTGCTATCTAACAAACGGCGAAGGCGGTCTTTATAAGCCTGGGCCTGGGTGCTGCTATCGGCAGTCATATAATTGAGGCTAACAAATTGTTTGGCTTTGGCGGCCATTTTGTTTTCGTGGCTACGCACTACCCAAGTAAACGATAATTCATAGATAGAGTAGATAATAAGCAGGATGGTGAAAAAACGAATGAGGCCCTTCAATTGCATACACGGTTTTTTAAGAGTGGGCAAAGATATATTTTTAGCATTAATTTCAACCCCTATTTATATCCCTTTCTAACCGCTATAATGGCCTGTTCAAAGGCTTTTAGCTATACTTTAGCTTTATGCGATCAATTTTCTTCCGGCTTATTTTACTGCTGTTTTGCAGCGCTGTTGTTTCTTGTGCTACGCTAAATACTACATCATCCTCTTCTGAAATGAAACAACAAAAAACAACCGCACCGCACCGCGATGAACTGATCGAAACCATTTTACACAGCTATCCGCAATACTTCGATTCGCTCTTAAAAAATAACCGTCAGTGGCACATTCAGATCATTTATACGCAAATAGACCGGGGCGTCAACAACCTTCCGAAACTTACGCATCACTACTTTAACCTGAACGCCAAAAATTATTTTTACCCGGCCTCTACGGTAAAAATGCCCGCTGCGATTTTAGCGCTGCAAAGATTGAATGAAGTAAAGATCAGGGGGCTTGATAAAAACAGCACGATGATCACTGACGCCTCGCCGGGACAAACCGCTGTGTACAACGACCCCACCACTTCTGATGGGCGGCCAACGATTGCTAACTATATTAAAAAGATTTTTTTAGTAAGCGATAACGATGCGTTCAATCGCTTGTATGAATTTTTGGGACAGGAATATTTGAACAACAGCTTGCATAAATTAGGGTATGATAGCATTCAATTGCTTCATCGCCTGCAAATGAGTTTAGCTGAAGAGCAAAACAGGACAACCAACCTGGTAAGCTTTTACGATGCAGCGTCAAAGCTGTTGTATAAACAGTCCATGGTTAAAAGCAATTTGGTTTATCAGCCCCGGAAAACGTTAATGGGCAAGGGTTATATGGAGAATGGCCGACTGGTTAATCAGCCATTTGACTTTTCAAAAAAGAACCGTATGACGCTGGCTGATCTTCATTCTATTTTGCAAAGCGTTATTTTCCCCGAAAGCGTTCCGGCGAAAAAACGGTTTAATTTATCGGCCGACGATTACCAGTTTTTATACAAGTACATGTCTATGAAACCATCGGAATCCCTTTGGCCCAGGTACGACACATCATATACCGATGCGTACGGAAAATTTTTATTGTTTGGTGGGAGCGGACCCATGGCCAATCCGGCGTTACGCATCTTTAACAAAGTAGGCGACGCCTATGGTTTCTTGACGGATGCCGCCTACATAGCGGACTTTGATAAAGGTGTAGAGTTTCTGCTAAGCGCTACCATTTATTGCAACAGCGACGGCATTTTTAATGATGATAAATATGATTATGGTTCGGTTGGTTACCCCTTTATGAAACACTTGGGAGAAGCCATTTATAATTACGAACGGCAACGGACAAAAAAAATGAAACCTGATCTGTCGAAGTTTAAAGTCAACTACAGCAATTAGTAAACACGAATTAAAGACCAGCGGTTGAAGGCGATTTCACTTTATAAATTCACGATGCGTATCAACTTAGAAATATTGCTTCGTCTCTTTTAAATGCTCAAGACTTCATTTAGTGTACAATATATAAAACAAGGTTCTAACTTTTGTGACGCAAAAATTCGTGTAATCCCTGTGTTCAATTCGTGTTTACCTACATTTGCCCCGTCAAAAAATCAACTGCATGGAATTATCTTCTCTGTTAACCCGTTTTAGCGAACCGGAAACCTTACGTATGGCCAAACTGGGCCGCGAATTAAGAGCCAAAGGATTGGATATTGTTGACCTGAGTTTGGGCGAACCCGACTTTGATACACCGGATCATATTAAGGAAGCAGCGAAAAAAGCCATTGATGAAAACTGGAGCCACTACACACCCGTATCAGGCTATCTCGATCTTCGGGAAGCCGTGTGCCACAAGCTTCTTCGCGATAACCGCTTACATTATAAAGCAGAGAACATTGTGGTATCTACCGGCGCCAAACAAAGTTTAGCCAATGTAATTTTAAGCGTGGTAGATGCCGGTGATGAAGCCATTATTCCTACACCTTTTTGGGTTACGTATGCAGCCCTTGTACACATGGCCGGCGCTACCGTAAAGCTCATGAAAACAAGCCTGCAAAATGGCTATAAAATATCGGCACAGGAATTAGAAGCGGCCATTACGCCAAAAACAAAACTGTTTCTTTTTTCATCGCCCTGTAACCCAAGCGGCGCAGTTTATACAAAGGAAGAACTGCAGTCATTGGCGGAAGTATTTAAAAAGCATCCGCAAATCATTATCATTTCCGATGAGATTTATGAGTATATCAATTACTCCGGCAACCATTACAGCATAGCCGAAGATGAAGGCCTGAAAGAGCAGGTCGTTATCGTTAACGGCTTAAGCAAAGGCTTTGCTATGACCGGCTGGCGGCTCGGTTATATTGCAGCCCCTTTGACTATTGCAAAAGCATGTGATAAATTACAGGGACAATTTACCTCCGGCACTAATGCGGTCACCCAACGGGCGGCTATTACAGCGCTAACAGCACCATTGGATGCGACGCATGCTATGGTAAAAGAATTTGCACGGCGTCGGAAAAAAATTTTAGAGTTGATGAAAGAAGTAGAAGGCTTTCGGTTTACAGAACCCGATGGCGCCTTTTATGCATTTCCATGTATAGAATATTACTTCGGCAAATGGGATGGGGAAGAAGTAATTGGCAACGCCGACGATCTATGTATGTACCTGTTGAATAAAGGCCATGTGTCCACCGTTACCGGTGCCGCTTTTGGCGATGATGATTGCATTCGTTTATCCTTTGCCAACAGCATGGAAAATATTGAAAAGGGTTTTGAACGGATCAAGTCTGCGTTGGGTAAATTGAAATAAGTGCGCCTCATTTACCGGTTAGACAATGTAATAAACTTTTGATGTAAAAAAATTACTTGTGGAATAACCAATTGTTGCTCGTCATTGGTAATTATAAAATCGCAACGCTTCATCTTTTCTTCTTCATCCATTTGCCGGGCCATTCTGGCTTCAATTTCCTGCGGGTTAAGATAATCCCTTTCTATTACACGTTGCAGCCGTAATGCCCTCGGAGCATATACACCTATCACATAATCCAAACCTTCATTAGAGCCGCTTTCAAAAAGCACAGCCGCTTCTTTAATTACATAAGAGGTTGTTTGTCGCTCCATCCATTCTTTGGCATCTTTTATAGTTGGCGGATGGACAAGGCTATTTAAAACGGCTAATTGTTGCGGATTATTAAATACAAGGGCCGCCATTTTGGTCCGGTCTAATTCATCGCCTTCATAAATATCATCGCCAAAGTGGGCCTTCAATTTCTGCTGCAGGCTTTTGTCGGTTTTATATAAACGTTTAGATGCATCGTCGGCATAATATACAGGCACAGCAAGGGTTTCAAAGATTTTAGCGACCGTTGTTTTTCCAGAACCAATTCCACCGGTAAGTCCAATTTTTAGCCGCATAAATCAAAAGTAGATGTAAATATTAATTCATCTTTACCAGATGCAAAGCCGCTCCGCCACCGGAAAAAAGATCAAGCATCATGCTGTCGTTGTTAGTAACTGTTTGGCTTTGCTTCATCAGGTGATTAGGGTTCGTATCATCATCTTTTGCATCAGCAAACAGGATAACGTTGTACCTGCCTTTATCTAAAAATGAAAGTGAAAAGGTAACTTGTCTTTTGTCGCTATTAGTAATGGCGCCAATATACCAATCACCCGCTTTTCTTCTTGCGATAATAATGTAAGCGCCGGGTTTTGCATCTAACACTTTCGTTTCGTCCCAGGTGGTAGGTACTTCTTTGATGAATTCAAAACCATCTTGCCCCTCGTAAGCTGCCGGATAATCGCAAACCATTCCAAGATAATTTTCCAATACCACATACATAGCTAACTGATGGCAACGGGTGCCCAACATCAACGGCTTTGTGTACTGTGCTTGGAAGCCAGCCTGGGGTACTGCCCTAAAGCCGCCCAGATGATAATCGGTAGAACCAGCCAGCATACGGGTAAAAGGAATGTTGATATCATGATCCGGTGAAAGGCCGCTGTTATTCCATTTGTTTGTTTCATAATTCAGGGTGCCTTCACGGGTAAATTCATTCGGGTAGGTTCTGCTTAAACCGGTTGGTTTGTAAGCGCCATGAAACTGAATATGCAAATGATGCTGCGCCGCTTTTTGTAAAATTTCGGTCTGTATGTTCACCATTTCCTGATCGTCGCGGTCCATAAAATCTACCATCATTCCTTTTAGACCCCATTTCTCAAATTGTGCGAAAGCCTTATCCAGCCTGGGATACAGGGCCGCCCAATGCACCCATACCCGTATGCCAACGCCTTTGGTTGCCGCATAGTCGCACACTTCTTTCATATCCAGCCCCGGAACGGCTTTGGTAACATCATTATGTGGGCCGGGTTGAAACCCGGCGCCATCATCCACATACCATTGATGCAAGCCATACTCCACTACGGAATGATATGGAATACCATTACGGGCACAGAAATCAATATAGTATTGCGCCGTTACAAAATTATTTCCGGGTGCGTTTAATGTGTCGGGCACTACATTTCCATTCCACCAGGGAAAGGTTGTTTTACCGGGCTTCAGCCAACTGACATCACCGATTTTCGACGGCTCGTTCAGGGTGGTCAGTATGTTACTTTCTATCAGTGCGCCTATACGATCACTGATCATCATCACCCGCCACGGTGAACGGTGCGGCAGGGCAGCATTGACTTTTACAGCAGTTTGGCCGGGTAATGGTGATAGTTTGCTGATCAATATTCCATCCTTCTTCATTAGGTACATGCCGGCATAATCAAGCAAGGCGGCTTCGGTAATGGCGAGATAAATATGCTGAGGATATTCCAGCAACGCAGGCATATCCATTAATGTATCTTCTTTCAAAAGTTGAAAAGGAATAGTGGTATAAAGCCCTTCGTGCGACGACGTATAATTGGGTAAAAGCAGGGCACGCACTACCGGATTACCGGCGATGTAGAAGGCCGTATTTTCTTCCAGCAAACTAAAATTTTTCCACTCTTTTTGTTCCGGAATCTCATAACGAAAGGCAAGGCCATCATCAAAAATTTTCACCTGCAAATTAATTACCCGGTAAGGCGCTGTTGTTTCTTTTATGGAGATGACTAAACTCCTGTAATGCGCCACCACGCTGCTCGTTTTGCCTATCACTAATTCGTAACGCTCTGTTGTGTCGAGATACTTTGACGTTGAAAAAGACAAGTGATCTCTAAACAAACCGTTGTCAAATTGTAGGCTCAGCGTTGATGGTTTTATCAGTTCCATTTGATGATACCTCACGCTGTAGGTAGCTGTTCCCTTTACCTGTTTAACACTAAAAACTAACTGTCCGTCTGGTGATTTGACCTGTAAAGTTTGTTGCGAAGAAGCGTGTAGCGAACAAAGGCAAATAGTAAGCAGTATCGTCAGAAAATGTCTCATGAAATAAGCCTTTTAAAGAGAGAAAAGTTACTAATAAACGAATTGATCAACCGCAGGCAGTAATACCATCTCAAAGCTGTTTGAAAAATACCAGGCTATTATCTTTGCCAGCCATGCAAAAAAATAACTCATTTGAAGAAGGCCAGGTGTTGCTGATTAATAAGCCATTTCGATGGACTTCCTTCGATGTGGTGCGACGCATTCGTGACCTTACTAAAACAAAAAAAGTTGGTCATGCCGGTACCCTTGATCCTTTAGCTACGGGCTTGCTGATTGTGTGCACCGGCAAGTTCACTAAAAAAATCAACGACTATATGTCGCAGGAAAAAGAGTACACCGGTTCTATCACCCTTGGCGCCATTACACCTACTTACGATCTGGAAAGCGAGCCGCAAAATTTTAAGCCATTCGAGGCTATCTCCAATGAAGATTTGCTGGCCGCAACCCAACCATTTACCGGAGCAATTTTACAAACACCGCCGATCCATTCGGCTATAAAAAAAGACGGCAAACGGGTATATGAATTAGCCCGAAGGGGCGAGGACGTTAAGCTGGAACCCAGGCCTGTAAGCATTTCTGAGTTTTCTATTACCGGAATAGAGATGCCCCTTGTTCATTTTAAAGTAGTATGCAGCACCGGCACTTATATACGTAGCCTTGCCAATGATTACGGCAAGCAATTGGGTTGCGGTGGTTATCTTAGTCGCTTATGCCGTACCCGCATTGGTGCCTATAAATTAGAAGATGCATTGACGATGGAAGTATTTGAAAAAGAACTGAAAGGCAATGAGCAATGAGCAGTAAAAAAAGATGTTTATATTAAGCAGAGAATCCGTGAAATCCTTTTGCAATCTGCGTAATCGGTGATCAAAAGGGATAGTCTATCCCCAACTGTACCTGCCCGCTAAAGATGCTCCATCCATAAAACCAGCGATTGGCTGCGTCCGGTGTTTCGGGGTTAGGATTTTTTACTTTATACGCATAATCTATCCGCACTTTTAAAAAACCAAAGTCCACCCGCAAGCCGGTGCCCATACCAATACCAACATCTTTCCAAAGCTTTTTAAACGTGTTGGGAAATTCACCATCCGGAAAGTCAGGATTGTACCGTAGAAACCAAACGTTTCCTACATCGGTATATAAAGCGCTGTTGATGGTGATGCCCTTATAATTAGTCAGGTAAAAACGGTATTCCGCATTGCCTTCCAACCGTATATCACCAAAACGGTCAGGTGCATCTGTTACACCAAACGAACGGATAGACGAACCGGGTCCCAATTTGCGCACACTCCAGGCCCGCATACTATTTGGCCCACCTGCAAAATACTCGCGAAAGAAGGGTAGGTAACGATTGGTACTATCCATAGAATTAGCAGGAAAGCCAAAACCAAGACCGCCGAAAACCCGCCAGGCAAAAGCATTCCGGTACAACTTTTTTGTTTCGCGGTACTCCGCATCTACTTTAATAAACCGGTAAAAATTAGTAGCAAAAGCATTTTTAAAAAAGCCGGGAAAGCCGGCCAGTTCAGCGCTAAAGCTGGCAAGGCTAGATCTTTTGGTGCTGCCGCCGGCAATACTATAGTTGGCCGAACCTGATACAATCAAACCGGTATTAAAAATGTATTTGTAAGAAGCGTTCTTTCTGATCAATGCGTCCAGCGAATCTTTCTTTACTAAATAATTGTATTCGATGTTGGGAAAGCGAATGGTGACAAGCTTATTCTTCCAGCCAAACTGATAGCCCCATGATGTGTTCAACGTAGTTAAACTATAATAATCTTTGCGATCAGTGATGCCACCATTCAGCGAAAAAATAGTAGCGTTGGTGTTTTCTTTTGCCCGGCTGAAGTACCTCATAAATTTGGGTACTAACCTTGGAATTTGTATCACATGGCCTAATGTAATTTGTCTTGTTTCAATCAGGTTTTTAAAGTTGGCGTTTAGCTCGGTACCAAAGCGGATATTAGTAGAACTTTGATTGGCGCCTCGGGCAAAATTGTGGTTTTGAATACCGGCTGTGAAGCCCAGGCCCAATAAATTTCCAAGCGCTAAGGCCAGGTTTCCCTGGTTTAAGGTTACTTCAAAATGGGTGTTGAAGCTGTACTTGCGGGCCGGCGTGAGGCGTATGTCAAAATCGGCTGTATCCTGCCCCGGACGCGGCTTTTCCTGTATAGTGACCAACCGCCATGCGCCCAGCGAATTGAACTTGATCCGTGTTTTTTCTACTTCCGATTGGCGGTATAAATCGCCGGGATTTAAGAATACGTAATCAGGAAATATTTTTGGTTTGAAGAGAGATTGATTATAGTACAAACCGTATTTACCAATGCTGTCGGCATGAAGCGAAGAAGACGTAGTATCAACTGTAAAATCGGGGTAGATGTTAACCCTGCCGATGTAGTAACGAATGCTTCGTGTAGAGTCTGGATTTTCGCGTAATTGAAATTGCACAGACGATACCGGATGCTGGCGGCGCTTGGCTCTTTCCTGCAACAAGGTTATCTGTTCTATCGGGTCTAAAGTGGGCCGAAGCAGTTCTATACCAACCGTATCCCACAACACTAAAAGTTCTTCTTCCGAAAATTTCAAGTAACCGTTGTTGCGATAAACACTGGCCAGCCTGTCACGTTCAGCCGACAACTTATACGTAGAAAAAGCATCGCCCTTTTTTATTACCGCTTGCGGCAATGAATTGATGGTGACTTGCTGAATGGTATCAAGGTTCTGTTTCTGCCTTACAGAAGTAAAAGCGGTATCGCCGTTCAATAAATAAGTAATGGAATCAACGGTGGTAAGAATGCCGGGCCTCACGTAAAAGTCAAGCTGGGTGCGCAACTGGCGGCCACCGGTTTTAGCGCTGATCTTTGTTTTAAAGTAAGATGAATCGCGGTAATAGCCTAAGGAGTTTAACAAGCTGCGCATAAATAAAATGGACTGCGCGGCATGAAGGCTATCATACACCGTAGGATTATTGAGTACTTCGTAAAACAGCTTCGGACCATTATCCCAACCGGCGGCCTTGCTAACGCTTCGTACCCTTACACTATCATCCAACTGCTGTTCCAACTGTGCGGCTAAGTCTTTTTTTTCATCTGAAGAAAAAGGCCCTTCTACGTGAACGGTGGTTTGAAAAATAAAGGGTTTTGCGGTGGGATAGTTTTTTACAGTAATACAGCCGGTACCAAAAAAAGCCAGTGAAATTAGAAAGGGCAAAAAGCGAAGAAACGTTTTTCTTTGGTAATCCAACATATCGTATATCTCGTGTATGCTAAGTAAAAATGTGGTCAAAGATATTCAAAGTTTAGCCCTCAAAAAGCATAGGGATGCGGCCGGTTTGTTTGTAGCGGAAGGCCCGAAAATAGTAGATGAACTGCTGCGGGTGATACCGAATTGCATTGAGGCGATTTACGCAACAGAAGCCTGGAGTAAGGGCAAGACGCATCGTAATCTTTCGATTGTATCTTCCATCGAATTGGGAAAAATATCTTCTTTAAAAACACCAAATGAAGTTGTGGCAGTAATAAAACAGTTCCCGGTGGCAAAGCCTGATGCTTCTTCATTCACCCTTTACTTAGACACGGTACAAGACCCTGGAAATTTTGGTACCATCATTCGCATTGCGGATTGGTTTGGGGTTAAAAGTCTTGTTTGCAGCATGGGTTGTGCCGATATGTATAACGCCAAAGTAGTGCAAGCCACCATGGCCAGCATTGCCCGTGTAAGTGTTTATTACGATGACGAAGAAACCTGGTTGCAGGAGCAATCAACCACCATCTACGCCGCCTCATTGCAAGGCAAATCGTTGTATGAAGTAGAGCAAACAAACGGCTGTATTTTAATTATCGGCAATGAATCGAAAGGTATTCGTCAGCAATTTTCAGCCATGGCAACAACGCCGATAACGATACCAAAAAGGGGAGGGGCCGAATCGCTGAATGCCGCCGTGGCAACGGGTATCATCCTATCACATTTACTAACTTAACGAAAGCGAATGGCTTTTATCGGCTGAATTTTTCGTACTAATAAAGACGGCACAAGCAGAATTAAAACAGATAGCAGCAACGTTCCTGCAATCACCAGCCCAACCTGCCACCAAACAATTTGTACGATGGCGGTATCCATAAAATAGGCTTCTTCTTTTAACCGGATAAAGCCGGTTTTTATTTGCAGGAATAAGATCGCCAAAGCAAATAAGGTTCCCCCAACAACGCCGCCGAAAGTGATAATGGCCGACTGGTATAAAAAGATCTTTTGAATTGTCCAATCCGTGGCGCCAAGCGCTTTTAAAATACCGATCATACGTAAGCGTTCCAGTACTAAAATCAATAAACAGGTAATGAGGTTAATAGCCGCCACCACCACCATAATGATGATCAGGATGATTTGATTGGTATCCTGCACATTTAGCCAATCAAAAATATTAGGGTAAAGTTCTTTTGCCGTTTTTGTTTGCCAGCTTGCGGGAAAGGCGTCGTAGCGGTAGAGCGCCTCGCTTACCGTGTCCATCTTTTTATAATCTTTTAAAAAAATTTCGTAGCCGCCTATTTCATTCCCGGCCCAACCGTTTAACCTTCGTATCAATTTTATATCACCAATGGCAAAGGTCTTGTCATATTCTTCAATACTGGTCTTGTACATACCAACGATGGTGAGCTTATCAGGCCGCAAGGTTCCGTCAGGCTTTACAAAATAGATCAACACTTTATCACCCAGCTTTAAATTCAATTGGCCCGCTGTGTAAGTAGAGACAATGATCTCCCGGGCATAAGAGCTATCCTTGTAATTGATCCATCTGCCCTGTTTTATAAAGGGCTTGAAGTGGTTGACATCGTATGTACTGTCAAGGCCTTTTATCAACACGCCTTCCATTTCTTCTGCCGTTTTTAGGATGGCATATTTAGTAGCAAAGGGATGGATAGAACTCACGGCCGGATTGGCTTTCACCACTTGTACAAGCGAATCTTTTTTCTCAATAGGCGTTTCCTCAGCTATAGAAGCTTTGCCCGGCTGCAGGTAGCTTACCCTTATATGGCCCCAAAAAGAAAACACTTTTTCGCTCACCGTTTTTTGAAAGCCATTGACAAACGAAAGAGTGATGATCATCACCGCCACGCTGATAACGGTAGCCAAAATGGAAAGACGAATAATGAAACGTGAAAACGATTTCTGCTGATTAAAAGCAATTCGCCGGGCAATAAATGAAGAGATATTCAGCATAACGATGGGCAAGCTTCAAAACGAATAAACCAATCCGGTTTTTTGCTCGTCCTGATAGTGTAAAAATAGGCCTGAGAGGCTAAATACTTTATTTTTAACCACGATGAAAACACAAACCCTCACGTATGCAACGATAGCCTTGCTGCTCCTTTCCACCTTTGTAAATGGGCAAACGCAGGTCTTTAATCCGGCGGTAAAATCTATCAAGCTGTATAAGTTTGGCGACCAAAGTTCCTTTCCGGAGCTCGTCTTAAACAGCGGCGATCAACTACAGTTGGACTTTGATGAGTTAGGCAAAAGCGTTCACAATTTTTACTACGATTTTCAACTGCGCAATGCCGATTGGAGTCCCACTATTTTAACCAGCTTCGACTATACTAAGGGCTTTCAATACACTCGTATCACTACGTACCGTAACTCCTCCATCGCCACCACTAACTATGTCCACTATCAGGCCACTTTGCCAGACAGGTCCAGTGCTCCGTCGCGTTCCGGCAATTATTTGCTGCGGGTGTTTCTTGATAACGACACCACCAAGCTGGCCTTTACAAAACGCTTTGTAGTGGTGGATAGCAGGGCACAGATAGCGGTGCAGATTCAGCAACCCTCTAATTCATCACTATTCCGTACCGGGCAAAAATTGCAGGTAGGCATTCAGGTAGATTCAAAGATCAACCTCCTCGGTCCATCCGATATAAACGTAGTCGTGCTGCAAAACCAATCCTGGCAAACAGCGCTAAACCTTACCCAGCCTACCATCTATCGTGGTTCTTATTTTGAATACAGCGATGAAAACTTTACGGGTATTGCCGGCGCAAAAGAATTCCGGTGGTTAGATATGCGCAGCCTGCGCCTTATGAGCGACCGCATGTTGCGCTTGGATAATAAAACCGATTCTGTTCAGGTTTATGTAAAACCTGAAGCATCCCGCAACGGTCAGGCCTATATTTATTACCGTGATTTGAACGGCGCTTACACCATCGAAAGCTACGAAAGCATTAACCCGTTCTGGCAGGGCGACTATGCGTTTACGCATTTCAAATACTTCCCACCCAACAACCGGCCCATTGAAGGAAATGACATTTATTTATTTGGCGAGATGACGAACTATGCAACCGATACCACAGGCCTCATGCACTTTAATCCTGAAAGCGGTGCGTACGAGAAAACGATTTTTTTAAAGCAGGGCTATTATAATTATCTATATGCGGCAAAGCCTGTAAATGGCGGCCCGCTTGACTTTAGCAATACCGAAGGAAATTATTGGGGCACGGAAAACAATTATACCATTCTTGTTTATTATCGTTCGTTTGGCTCAAGAGCCGATGAGTTGATTGGCTACACCACCTTGAATTCGGTATTGAACCGGTGAACAACCAATGCAACAGTAACGTGGAAAACTTCTTTAAAAACAACTTGTGAACGGCTAACTGTAAACGGTAAACTTCTATATTTGCACCGGCAGGTCTTGCACGACCAGCTCCTGCTGAACTCCCCCAGGACCGGAAGGTAGCAAGGGTAGGCGGTTGTAGCGGTGCGATGTAAGTAGCCTGCCATTTTTTTAAACACAGATTGCGCAGATTTTAAAAATATTTTCACTGATTCTCTTCCACCCTTGGGTGGATTTTTGTTTTACTATCCCAACAGCAACCTGTAACATTTACTTCTTTAACTTGCAGCTGTAAAATTTTGAATTTCTTTTGGGTGACCAGCAATTGTATTTCATAGAATCGTCTGTTGCGTCGCACTCTTGTACGTTCATAATAGTATTCAACAACTTTAATAACACAGGCACTCATTCAAAAGCAGAGTGCTGTTAAACTTTCCGCGGTATGCGGAATGGGGGGTTCAACTATGAAATTTTTTATTGATACAGCCAACCTGGCTCAAATTAGAGAAGCTGCGGAATTAGGCGTTTTAGATGGCGTTACTACTAACCCATCCCTGATGGCGAAAGAAGGCATTAAAGGCCGTGAAGCTATTGATCAGCATTACAAAACCATCTGCGAAATTGTGAATGGTGATATTAGTGCCGAAGTTCTTTCCATCAACAAAGATGAAATTATTGAAGAAGGAAAAAAGCTGGCCGCTATTCATCCAAACATTGTTGTGAAGGTTCCGATGGTGAAAGACGGTGTGAAAGCCATTCGCTGGTTTACCGACCATGGCATTCGTACAAATTGTACGTTGATTTTTTCGGCCGGGCAGGCAATACTCGCTGCAAAGGCAGGCGCCGCCTATGTTTCGCCGTTCATTGGCCGTATTGATGATACCGGCTGGGATGGCATGGAACTCATCGGACAGATCGCCAACATCTTTTCGATACAAGGGTTTAAAACTGAAATTTTAGCGGCCTCCATTCGGACCTCCAATCATATCGTTCGTGCTGCAGAATTAGGCGCTGATGTGTGTACCTGCCCGCTGGAATCTATACTTGGATTATTAAAACATCCATTGACCGATAGCGGTCTGGCTAAGTTTTTAGAAGATGCAAAGAAGATGTAATTCTTTAGAGTTGGAAAATTAATTCAAAAGTGAATACCGGAAATTATTGCGCCGGTTATGCTTTTGATCAATAACTTGTTCAGTAGTAGGAAGAGGCTCATTGAAGCCTCTTTTTCGTATGTAGATCGTCGTCTCTTTCCACACAGCAGGATTGCTTTTTAGAAACGCCTTCACCTTAACCGTTTCTTTTTTATAAGCGCTGTCTATAAACAAATCATTGTTCTGAAACCGTAGAAGCGTATCATTTACCACCAGAACAATATTATTGGCAGAAAGCGGCAACCACCGCCCATCGCTGGTTTTGCCATCTACATTGATATAGTTATAGAAGCCCTTTTTTAAACTGTCGGTGTATAAATGAAAATAGATTGAATCAACTTTCTGCGAAAATGAAACGGTTGTTGCGGTAAGAATTAAAAGAAGTAGAATTCCTTTCTTCATGATCGTTATTTGTTCAAAGTTCTTTTAAGGAAAGAAAAGGAAGTGATAAAAATTCGATCTTTTAAAGACAGGTTACTGATAAAAAAGCACTTCACCAGGCGTGGGCTACATTCTGCGCTACCCCTCCGGCTTTGCAGGAGAGTTTTGGGGTAAGGGCTACTTATTTTTAAAATCGCCCCGCTTCCAGGCTTTAATAAATTCAGCCCACGCAGCCGGATTAAAAATATTCATGGGCGGTAATTGTCCCTGGTAAGTTGCTTTATTGGCTATGTTGCGGAACTGCATCGCTACTGCGCCGCCACCATCAGACGGCGTATTTTGCATCAGCACCCGGCGTTTGGCCGCATCATTATTTTGGCGGGCCACTTCTATATCATCGTCCGGTACTTTCGCGTTTACAAAATCCCTTGCAAACTGCTCCGGCGAAGGCCTTGGCTTAATGATGGTAGCCGGTAAGTAGAAGGTATCTTCTACCATTAACTGTACAATGTTGTATTGGTTGCCTTCTATATTTCTGGGAATAGTGATAGTCTTTGGCTTAAAGCTTACGTGGGTAAAATCAATCACGTCACCTTTTAAGGCGACAATGGAGAACACGCCTTGATTGTTGGTGATGGTTCCTCTGTTGGTTCCTTTAATAGACACACTCACCGCAGGTACACCTACTAAACTGTCAGCCGTCATAACAATACCATATAATTGAACAACTGAATCTTTAACCGTTTCAAATTGAGCGCTGGATTGTTTGGCCAAAGCGAAAGAAAAAAAGAGTAGCAGGGGTAAAGCTTTTTTCATCTTACCAAAAATAAATCCTGTGGTCTTATAACGTCAATTGGCAAAACCACTTTGGGTTAACTTTGCGCTTTCATTAACAAAACAAATTATGACGCAAGACGACATACTGAAAGCCTTGAGTAATGTGCAGGAACCGGATTTGGGCAAAGACCTTGTGACCTTGAATATGGTGCGGGATATTCAGCTCGACGGCTTAAATGTTTCCTTCACGGTGGTGCTTACTACACCTGCCTGTCCCATGAAAGAACACATTCAAAACGCCTGCATTAATGCAGTGAAATTATTGGTAAATAAAGAAGCCAAAGTAACAGTGAAATTTACCTCAAGCACTACTACCATCAGGGCCGATAAAAATACCATACTACCCGGCGTAAAAAATATTATCGCGGTCGTAAGCGGCAAAGGCGGCGTAGGCAAAAGTACGGTGGCGTCAAACCTGGCACTGGCCTTATCGCAGGGCGGCGCTGTAGTAGGGTTGATGGATGCCGACATTTACGGCCCAAGTGTACCTATTATGTTTGGTGTGCGTGGCGAAAGGCCGATGATGACCGATGTGAATGGCAAGGCGATGATTATTCCATTGGAGCGATACGGAATTAAATTACTGAGCATCGGTTTATTGGTAGATGAAAAGAACGCGGTGGTATGGCGCGGACCGATGGCCAGCAGTGCCATACGCCAGTTTATAACAGATGTTAGCTGGGGCGAACTGGATTACCTGATTATTGATATGCCGCCGGGTACTGGTGATATACACTTGACGATGATGCAAACGGCCCCGGTTACCGGCGTAGTAGTGGTAACAACGCCACAGGATGTAGCGCTGGCCGATGCCAAAAAAGGGATTGCCATGTTTAGCCAGGCGCAGATGAATGTGCCCATCATTGGGTTGGTGGAAAACATGAGTTATTTCACGCCGGCCGAACTACCCGATCATAAATATTACATCTTTGGAAAAGAAGGCGGGAAGCGGCTTGCAGACGAATATGAGCTTCCGTTTCTGGGACAAATTCCGTTGGTGCAAAGCATCCGCGAAGGTGGTGATATAGGTGTACCGATCATGATGAGCGATGATGAAGTTTCTAAAAAAGCCTTTTATGATTTTGCCGGAATTGTAGCCAGAAGTGTTTCGATGCGCAATGCTCACATGAAGAAAGAAGAAGTGATGGAAGTGGTAGAAGAGCGATAATCAGGAGGTGCGGATCATTTTGTTATAAACATTGCGCAACATAGTTTTTATGACAGCCACAAGAGCAATTCCGATTAACACCCCGCCAAAAGCCCCGGCTAAAAAACCGACTATCAAGGTGAACGGAAGCGACAAATGCGCCGGGTAAAAAGTGTGAATGACTGCTGCTAAACCAACACCGCCTACAGCACAACTGATGGCAAACACAATCATTAATAATGCTTTAAATCCGGCAGCTATAGAACGCTTGTACAAGCCAACAGCAACGGAAGCTGATAGAATGCCAGCGCTGATTAATGCGAACAGGAAAAGGAAAAAAAAGCAGCGCAAAAGGCACCAACGATAGCAGCACCAATCATCGTACACATAAAAAGTGCAGCGAATGATAGAAGAAAAACATTGAATTCATCATCTGGCGGCGGAGCCTGATTGGCTTGGGCTGCCGTTGATAAACAAGTAATGAGCAAGACAAAAAGTAAACCGTATTTAGCTCTCGTTCGTTTAGCCATAAAGAACTAAAATAATTGAATTTCTCATGTATAACCTTCCTTACTTCAAAGAAAAAGACGAGCAGGTCGTATTGGACTTTATCCATAAAAATCCCTTTGCTTTCTTATGCGGCTGCGATGAAACCATGAAGCCGGTAGCTACACAAATCCCTGTGTTCATTGAAGAAAAGTCGGGCAAGTTGTATTTGTCGGGGCACATAATGCGCAACACCGATCATCATAAAGCCTTTGAAAAAAATCAACAAGTTTTAGCGGTTTTTACCGGCGCCCATACCTATGTAAGTGCTACCTGGTATGCCGATCCGCACCAGGCGTCCACCTGGAATTATATATCGGTACATGTAAAAGGCAGGCTGCAATATTTGGATGAGCAAGGATTGATGGAAGTGCTGAAAAAAACATCGCTGCACTTTGAAAATAACGATACAACATCGCCAACAATCTTTGCTAATTTAAGCCATGAGTACACCACTAAACTGATGAAAGCCATTGTGGCTTTTGAAGTAGAAGTAGCATCAATAGAGAACGTATTTAAGCTTAGCCAGAACCGCGATAAAGAGAGTTATCAATCTATCATTGAAAAGTTAGAAAGCCAGGATGCAGACGGGAGGGCGGTTGCGGAAGAAATGAGAAAGCGGGAAGGCTAACTATTCTCTGATAAAGTACAAGCATAGCCCCTTTTCGGGTTTATAAATAATACCTTTAAATGAAATAGAAATTTATGTCTGTCTTAAAGTTGCCTTTGTTATTTGCCGGTTCGAAGGGTGAGAAACATATTTATACTTTATTCGATAGTGGAGCGAATCTTTCGTGCATACATCCTGATTTTGTAAAGAATTTGGAAGAAAAAGTTCCCGTGTCATGAATAAGAAGACTTGCCACTGCCAGTGAAGGCCATTGTATTGAAATCAAAGATCGGGTAACTCTCGACTTCTACATCAATGATGTTCTTTTAAGTGACGAGTTTTTAGTGGTGCCTAACTTTATCGAGGAAGCCATCATCGGCGCGGCCACGTTGCAAAAATGGCGCATCAAACTAAACTTTGAAGATGATATAGTGGAGGTTGATCCCAAAGTGGCGAAGCGGCAACTAATCTAATCAACTAATTTTATTACCCTTCATCTTATGAATCTATCTCTCATAAATAAAAACGCTGTCATCTGCGGTGGCAGCAAAGGCATAGGACTCGCCATAGCAAAGGAGTTAGCGTTGTTGGGCGCCAATTGTATTCTGCTTGCCAGGAGTGAACAATCGCTAACGCAAGCCATTACTACGTTACAGAAGTCCGATGGCCAACAACATAGTTATTTCGCTGTTGACTTTACCAACAGCGAAGCAACAAAGTTTCTTATCAATGACATCGCATCCAAACAAACAATTCATATTTTGATTAATAACTCCGGTGGCCCTTCTTCAGGACCAATCGTTGAAGCGCAGCCAGACCAATTTACTGCTGCCTTTCAGCAGCATCTTATCACCAATCATAATTTAGCTACAGCGGTTTTGCCCGGCATGAAGGAAGCAGCTTATGGACGCATCATCAATATCATTTCAACCTCTGTAAAAATCCCGTTGAAAAACCTTGGCGTATCCAACACCATCAGAGGCGCTGTGGCATCATGGGCTAAAACCCTGTCAAACGAAGTGGCGCCATTTGGTATCACCGTCAATAACATTTTACCCGGCATGACAAAGACCGGAAGACTGGATGAGATCATAAAAAATTCCGCCGACAAGTCGGGAAGTTCTGTAAGCGACGTAGGGAAAAAAATGATCGAAGAAATTCCGGCCGGCCGTTTTGGTGATCCGCTGGAAATAGCGGCCGTAGCAGCTTTCCTTGCTTCGCCTGCCGCCGCTTACGTAAACGGAACCAGCATACGGGTTGATGGCGGACGAACCGGTTCTATATAATTTACCAACATGCAATTTGAAAATACGTTAGCGTTTGCAAAGGGTTTAGACGAAAACGATCCTTTAAAAAATTTCAGAGAACAATTTATTATTCCAACGCATGACGGCAAAGAAGCTATCTATTTTTTAGGTAACTCATTAGGTCTTCAACCCAAAAGAACGGGCGGCTATATTCAACAAATATTGCAACAATGGGCGGACTATGGCGTGGAAGGTTTTTTTAAAGGCGATCAACCCTGGCTTCAGTATCATCAGCAATTAACCTCCACTTTATCAAAGGTTGTTGGCGCTTTGCCACACGAAGTAGTGGTAATGAACCAGCTAACGGTAAACCTTCACTTAATGTTGGTTAGCTTTTACCAACCACAAGGCAGCCGCATCAAAATTATCTGCGAAGCCAAAGCCTTTCCCAGCGATCAATATATGCTGCACACGCATGTAGCGCAGCGGGGTTTTAATCCCGATGAAGTGATTGTTGAAGTAGCTCCAAGAGATGGAGAAGAGCTGGTGCGGGAAGAGGATATTCTCTCAGCTATTCATCAACACCGTGATGAAGTGGCGCTGGTATTTTTTGGCGGCGTTAATTACTACACCGGCCAGTTGTTCAACATGCAGGCCATTGTAACAGCGGCGCAGGAAGCGGGTGCTAAATGTGGTTTTGACTTGGCCCATGCCGCCGGGAATGTACCCTTGCATCTACACGATTGGAATGTTGATTTTGCCTGCTGGTGCAGCTATAAATATTTGAATAGTGGGCCCGGTGCTGTTGGTGGTGTGTACATTCATCAGCGTTATCACAACCAAAAATCATTGCAACGTTTTGCTGGCTGGTGGGGTAATAAAAAGCAAACGCAATTCCTGATGCAGCACCACTTTGAGCCCGAAGCGACAGCCGAAGGATGGCAATTAAGTACGCCATCGCCATTGCACTACGCCATGTGTAAAGCTTCACTGGAAATTTTCAGCGAGGCGGGGATAGAAGCTGTTTTCGAAAAAAACAAGCAGTTGAATAATTGGCTGTGGGCGGTGTTAGATAGTGTGGTAAAAGACCTGCCACCATCAACTGTAAAAATCATAACGCCACGTAATGAAGAGGAAAGAGGTTGCCAGGTTTCCATAATGGTAAAACGGGGCAAGGCTGTTTTTGATGCCCTTTCGTCCGAAGGTATTTTTGCTGATTGGCGGGAGCCGGATGTGATTCGTATTGCACCGGTAGGTTTATATAATACGTTTGAAGAAGTGTGGCAGTTTGGGCAGGTGCTGCGACTTCAGTTAATGATATAAGTAAATCTATGTTTTGCCCTCAACAAAAATATATAGCTATTTGTTTTTGACCCTTAATTTGCCGCTTTTGCAGACAGAAAGTTTACTATGTATTTGAGTGCTGTAGCTTTCTAAAATCTCATTCATCACATTTACTTTTTCGTATCCGTTCATTGCTCCAAGCCGAAGTAATAGAACACCATCATGATCGTAGCCGGCGTTGAAAACAAGGTCGCCAAAATCTTTATTTATAATAACAACGACGCGTTTAGTAATAGCAGCTTTATTTAAGATAGAGGAATCGTTTGCCAGCGGGTTTTCCTCCATTACCGACAATACTTCATGTCCTCTGATTCGTAGCAAATCCTCTACTTTTTTCAACCCCGGCATCAACTAAAAATTTCATTCTTTGATTGGTTCTATTGAGTATGCTCTTGCTTCTTTTACAAATTCATTGGCGAACAAGAGTGCAGCTTTAATATCATCGTTTTCCAACACCGGGTAGTCATCTAGTAAGTCGGTTTCGGAGACACCCCCAGCCAGGGCTTCAATAATTTGTTCCACCGTTATTCGCATCCCCCGTATCACTGGCTTACCAACCATCACTTTTGGATCAACAGTGACATGTTTCAACAACTCCTCTTTATTTACATTTGGCATATCTAACGCTTTTAATAAAACTACAACTTTAATGACCCGTCAACAATTAGTGAACGAAATCTTCTCTAAGCAAACTTATCTTCTGGTAGGATTGGATACAGATACAACAAAAATACCAAAGCACCTGCGGTCATTGCCAAATGCCATTTTCGAATTCAACAGGGCGATCATTGATGCTACCAAAAAATATTGCGTTGGCTATAAAATCAATACTGCTTTTTACGAAGCCCTAGGTGTAAAGGGTTGGGAGGCCATGGAACAAACCGTTAATTATATTCCGGCTACGCATTTTAAAATTGCCGATGCCAAGCGTGGCGATATCGGCAACACCTCATCGCAATATGCCAAAGCTTTTTTTGAAACCCTGAATTTTGATGCCATTACGGTGGCGCCTTACATGGGCGAAGACAGCATCAAACCTTTTCTGGAATATCAGCACAAATGGACAATCGTATTAGGGCTTACGTCTAATAACGGCGCTAAAGATTTTGAGTTGGGGGAAATGGTGTCGCACCGCGAAGAGTTTACAGAGGAAGGCCATGTCATTCATCACCAAACCGAACGCCTGTATGAGACGGTTTTAAAAAAGACTGCTTTGTGGGGTACTACCGAAAACACCATGTTTGTTGTGGGTGCTACCAAGCCAGAAGCGTTTGTCAACATCAGGGCTATTACGCCTAACCATTTTTATCTGGTGCCCGGCGTAGGAGCACAGGGAGGAAGTTTAAAGGACATCTCGGAAAACGCCATGACGGCAGATTGTGGCTTGTTGGTTGCGGCCAGCCGGGCCATTATTTATGCATCAGGGGGAGAAGATTTTGCGGAGGCCGCCGCTGGTGTTGCTAAAGCTTATGCAACTGAAATGAAAGAATATTTAGATCGTAAACAGTAAAGCAAGTCAGCAATTCGTCTATTATTTTCAACGTGTTATTTCAACAAGTTTTTAACGCCATCATAAGCAATATTTACAGCTGTTAGCAGTTCTTTCTTCTATAAATAAAAGCACCGTTATGATCTCCATCTCCCTTTTATTTTCCTTGCTCCTTGCTGCGCCAAAAACAGACACGACGCCGCCGGCAGTAACTACACCGGTTAACAAAGTAGTGCTGCTTCAATTAGTGAATGCGGCCCGTAAAAAGGGTTGCGATTGCGGCGGCAACTATTATTACCCGGCGCCGGCTGTGGTATGGAACGATCAGTTGGAAAAGGCCGCCATCAATCATAGTAACGATATGTTTGCTCATACCTATTTTAGCCACACGGCACAGGATGGCCGCGGCGCCGGCGAACGCATTAGCGATGTCGGTTACACCTGGAAAGCTTACGGCGAAAACATAGCCATGGGTTATGCAAACGAAGCCGAAGTGGTGGAGGGCTGGCTAAAAAGCCCCGGCCATTGCAAGAACATTATGAATAAAGATTTTAGAGAAATGGGCGTAGCACGGCAAGGCGCTTACTGGACACAGGATTTTGGAAGTAAATAAATACCTTGGCGCAAATAACAACATGAAGCCATCCCTCATTTTTATTCTGTTCACTTTCTTTATTGGTAGCGACGCTTTTACACAAACGAAAGCAAAGCCCCTACCAGCCAACGTTGTATTATCCGGAGCCTATAGCAAGGCGGCGAAGGAACATAAAAAAGTGCTCCTTATTTTTCATGCTTCCTGGTGCGGCTGGTGCCGCAAGATGGAAGCCTCGCTGAACGATGCGACGGTAAAGCCTTTGATAGATAAAAATTATGTAACCGCTTATCTTGATGTGCTGGAAAATATAAAAGATAAAAGCCTTGAAAATGCCGGTGCAGTGGATAGTTTAACTCACTACGACGGCAAAGATTCCGGCCTGCCTTTTTGGACCGTACTGGATAAGAATAGGAACGTGCTGGCTAAGTCGGAAGACAAGCTTGGTGGGAATATTGGATGCCCAGCGAGTGAAGCGGAGGTGAGAGCGTTTATACAAATTTTAAAGCAAACATCTTTATTGAGTGAGGGAGAATTGAAATTGATTGCGGTACGTTTTCGGAGGAATGAAGAATAGGTGTTTCACTCCAATCCTCATTCAATAGTAAAAAGTATTCGCCGTTTAAACATATTAAAGTCCCGATATTATTAGGAACCCGCTTTATACGCCGCTGGTGCCCCTAACCTTTTCCTTCATTTAGAAAAGAAAGCCCAATTTGTGATGCAATGACAAATAAGGCAAACCACAAAAAGTAGATGTAAAATTGGTTAAGTTGCTTTTCACTCCGCATTGCCATTAATGCTATTGGCGCAACAAGAAAAATTAATCCAGTGGTGGCAATTAAAAAGCAATAAAGGCTATAAACTTTCTTGTTCAAACGGAAATACATATACATATCTCCCCAAAGTCCTTGTCTGTCTGTAACCGTTGAATAGAAACTCCAGCCCCAGTTTATTAAGCAGAACAAACTCAATGGTGCCACGACCAAGTAAAACAAATAGTAAATTGGTCTGACGGCTTTTTCCACTTTTTTAGATTGTATTGTATAAAATTAGTTGTCGCCCAGATTTGTTTTCACAATTGGTCGTACAAATGTATTCTGATTTCAAACTGTTTTTATACAGGCTGGTCTTTCGCAAGAGGGATAGCAGCCAATATCCCGCTGAGGCCCTCGCAGCTTAGCTTTGCGGCGGAGTAGCATACGCCTAAGGCGGACCAAAGGCATTCCGGGCCTTGTGTTTAGCCAATGCCGGCTTGCCCAAAAATTCACAGTTATAACAACCCACCGCGTCGCACGAACCTTTCTACCTCCTAACTCTTCTTTTATCTTTGCGCTCTATGGCAACGGACCAATTTCAATCTCCCGATTATTATGAAGTAGATAGCCTGCTTACCGATGAACACAAACTCATTCGCGATGCGGTGCGTGGCTATGTAAAAAAAGAAATCTCGCCAATCATTGAAGACTATGCACAGCGGGCCGAGTTCCCCCAACAAATCGTGAAACAGTTAGGCGATCTCGGTTGCTTTGGCCCAACCATTCCGCACCAGTATGGTGGTGGAGGGTTAGATTATATCTCGTATGGTTTAATGATGCAGGAATTAGAAAGAGGTGATAGCGGCGTTCGTTCCACCGCATCGGTGCAAGGGTCGCTGGTGATGTTTCCTATTTACCAATACGGCAGCGAAGAACAACGGCAAAAATATTTGCCTAAGCTGGCAAGTGGTGAGTGGCTGGGTTGCTTTGGGTTAACAGAACCCAATCATGGGAGCGATCCTGCCGGTATGCTTACGGTTTATAAAGATGCCGGTGACTATGTGGTACTTAACGGAAGCAAGATGTGGATCTCCAATGCGCCATACGCACAAATAGCAGTGGTATGGGCTAAGGACGAAGCCGGCGATATTAAAGGATTGATTGTTGAACGCGGTATGGAAGGCTTCACTACACCCACCACACATGGCAAATGGAGCCTTCGTGCATCAGCCACCGGCGAGTTGGTTTTTGATAATGTGCGGGTGCCAAAGGAAAATATTTTGCCCAATGCAAAGGGCCTGAAAGGTCCGCTGGGTTGCTTAACCAAAGCCCGTTACGGCATTGCCTGGGGCGCCTTAGGTGCAGCGATGGACTGTTATGATACAGCCTTACGTTACAGCAAAGAAAGGGTGCAGTTTGATCGTCCGATTGGTGGCTTTCAATTGCAGCAAAAAAAGCTGGCGGAGATGATTACAGAAATTACCAAAGCGCAACTAATGGTGTGGCGTTTAGGCACCTTAATGAACGAAGGAAAAGCCAATCCACAACAAGTATCTATGGCGAAGCGGAACAGTTGTGAAATAGCCACCAATATTGCCCGTGATGCCCGCCAGATGTTGGGCGGGATGGGCATTACAGGCGAATACAGCATTATGCGCCACATAATGAACCTGGAAAGTGTAATCACGTACGAAGGCACGCATGATGTGCACCTGTTGATAACAGGCATGGATGTAACAGGGCTGAATGCGTTTAAATGAAAGGCGTCCCCTGTCCCCCTAAAGGGGAGACTCAGGCCGGAAAGTTCTTATCATAGCAATCTGTGGTTCAATATTTTCATTTTTATGAACCGGAAGTTATTACTACTACTTAGCTACTGGTGCATTGCACTCTTATCGTTCGGTAATCTATTTAGCAACACACAATCAATTTATCATGAATACAAAAGGCATGTTTGCCGGAGGTCGTAAACCAACATTTATTGCAGCCGCTTCTTTGCGCAAGCATCAAACTCAAGCCGAACAAATTTTATGGGGCTATTTGAGCAAGAGGCCTCTTGGTATCAAGTTCAGAAGGCAGCATGTTTACGCAGTTTGGGTTCTGGATTTTTATTGTCATGCTTTGCAACTTGCTATTGAAGTTGATGGTTCGATTCATGATGTGCAGGAAGTTAAAGAAGCAGACAAAAACAGACAAAAAGAAATAGAGGCTTGTGGCTTAAAATTCTTACGCTTTACAAACAATCAGGTAGAGCGCAACCTCGATTTAGTAAAAGAACAAATAGAAAGCTATATATTGACAACAACGTCTAAAATTGAAAAGTCTTATACACCTAAGTCTCCCCTTTAGGGGGACAGGGGGACTACCCTAAAAAAATGAAACTTACCTACAAAGCCTTCAACCTCGCCTTTCGTTATCCCTTCACCATTTCAAAGGGAACCAAAACGCATCAGCCTACATTGATCGTTCAACTGGAACACTTAGGCCGCACCGGTTTTGGCGAAGCACCGGCCATTACCTACTATAATATTCCGGTAGAAAAAATGGTGGAAGACCTCGAACGCAAAAAAAGATTTGTTGAAGGCTTTGCCTTTACCGATCCCGAACGCTGGTGGCATTACCTCCATCACATGTTCCCGGTGAACCCATTCTTAGTTTGTGCATTGGACATTGCTGGTTGGGATTTGTGGGGCCAAATGAAACGCAAACCACTCAATCAATTATTCCCCGGCGCTAGCGATAAAACGACCATCACAGATTATACTATCGGCATTGATAGCATTGAAAAGATGGTAGCTAAGATGCAGGAAAAGCCGTGGCCCATCTATAAAATAAAATTAGGTACCGACCATGATGTTAAGATTATAGAAGCCCTGCGAAAGCATACGGAGGCAACGTTTCGCATAGATGCCAATGCCGCCTGGAAGGCAGATGAAGCGTTGCAAAAGATAAACGCGTTTAAAGATTTGGGCGTGGAGTTTATTGAGCAACCTTTAGCAAAAGATGATTGGGACGGAATGAAGTTTCTTTATGATAAATCGCCGCTTCCACTTTATGCCGATGAAAGTTGCGTAGCCGAAAGCGATGTGGAGAAATGCCACCAGCATTTTCATGGTATCAATATAAAACTAACCAAGTGCAGCGGTATTACACCCGCCTTGCGAATGATTACAAAAGCGAGGGAACTAAGCATGGGAGTAATGATAGGCAGTATGAATGAATCAACCGTAGGATCGGCTGCCATAGCGCATTTGCAAAGCCTTGCCGATTATATAGATGCCGATGGGCCATTGCTGTTACGCGAAGATGTTGCAACCGATTTAACCTACAAAGACGATGGCCAAATTATCACTTCTGAATATCCGGGCCTGGGAATTCAATTCACAAACCTCTTTCAAAAACCATAATTTTTTGCCACAAGGGAGAAGAGAAAGCGTAGGCCTTATACTGGGATAATTTCTCACGACAACTGTATTAAAATAGCTTGTAATCATTATTTTTTGCATAACTATAATAAGGCACAAGAGTATTATACAAAAACCTTGATAGCAGGGTTTAAGCATAGCCTAAAATAAAAACTCAATCAACAAACGCTGATTGAGTTAGTAAAGCCTTGTTGCAAAGCCTTTGCTGTGCTCAGGAGTTCTCTCTTCAACTTGTTGGAGAGGGCCGGGGTGAGGTGGTTACCAGATTCTCACCCGTAAACTATCGGCTCTATACATCGGGCTTCCGGGCTTAACATTAAAGGCATTATAAAATTCATCCACATCGGCGAATGGCCCGTTCACTCTGTACTTGGCCGGCGCATGAACATCCGTTAATAACCGGTTGCGCAATTGCTCTACACGGGTCTGGCTTAACCAACCAAGGGCATAACCCAAAAAGTAACGTTGCACCGGCGTGAGGCCATTGATCTTATCCCATTTTTTGTATTGATCGGTTTTCTTGAACGCATCTAAGCCTAATACAATACCGCCTAAGTCGGCGATGTTTTCTCCTTGCGTGGCTTCACCGTTAATATGATAGCCGGGTACCGGTTCAAACTCATTAAACTGTTTGATGATCAGTTGTGCTCTCTTGGTAAACTCCACGGAATCCTTGTCTGTCCACCATTTGGAGAGATTGCCCTTATCATCATACTTACGTCCCTGATCGTCAAAGCCATGAGTAATTTCGTGGCCGATGGTAGATGCCGCGCCATAACCATAAACCACCGCATCATCTAAGTCTTCATCTTTAAAACCGGGAACAATAAATTGAGCAGCCGGCAAGGTGATGTCGTTATTGGATGGATTGTATTCTGCGTTATAGGTCTGTGGCGTCATGCCCCATTCGTCTCTGTCAACCGGCTTGCCTAATTTATTTACGTTGAAGTTGTAGTTCCACAGGTTGGCGTTGATTACATTTTTTACGTAGCTCTCTGCGCCTATTTCCATGGCCGAATAATCTTTCCATTTGTCCGGATAATAAACTTTCTTTTTCATGGCAGCCAGCTTTGCATAGGCTTTTTGCTTGGTGCTGTCCGTCATCCAAGGAAGCTTGCTGATATGGTCTTTCAAGGCTTCGCGAATATTCTCCGTCATTGTTTCGTAACGTTCTTTATCCTTTGCGGTGATGTAAGCTTTCACATAAAGCTGCCCAAGAATTTCGCCCATCAAACCATTTTCCTGATCTATCACTTGCTTCCACCTTGGCCGCCTTTGTTTGGCGCCGGTAAATAAGCGTTGGAAGTTGAAAGCTTCCTGCCCATACGCATTTGGTAGTTCGTTACTAAAATCGGCAATCAGGTTATACTTCAGGTACGACTTCCATAAAGAGATTGGTGTTGCCGTTAAGATGCCATTCAGTGCGCTAAAAAATTCCGGTTGTCCTACCACTACCGAATCAACCGGTTTGATGCCGGCTGTCGTCATATACGATGTCCAATCAACAGTAGAAGCCAGCTTTCCTAATTCAGAAACCGGCATTTTATTATAGTTCTTATAATCATCGCGAAGCGCTTCTAACTTACGCGAAGCCGCTGCCAGCTTGGTTTCCATAACGAGAATATTTTTAGCATCCGCTTTTGCGGACATATCGTTTTGTCCCGACATGGTGAGCACTTTGGCGATATGATCTACATACGCTTTGCGAATATTGAGGGTGGCCGAATCGGTTTTAAAATAGTATTCACGTTCCGGCAAACCAATGCCGCCCTGGTATAATTCGTAAACCATTTCATCGCTTTTCTTACTGTCCTGCGTTACAAAGTCAGCAAACAAAGTAGAGGAACCGATCTTCTTTAATTGCGCTACGGTTTGCAATAAAGACTTTACATCGGTGATAGAATTGATGGTAGCAAAGTAAGGCTGTAACGGTTGCAAGCCTTCTTGTTCTACTTTGGCGCTGTCCATTGCGGTTTTCCAAAAGTCACCAAGCTTCTGGTCCGGCGTGCCTTTAGCGGCATTGGCAGTAGCCGCTTTTTCATTGATCTCCCGAAAGCGTTTACGATTTTCTTCCAACACTAAATTGCCAATACCCCAACTGCTTTGGTCGGCCGGAATGGGATTGGCTTTGATCCAGGCGCCGTTGGCATATTGAAAAAAATCCTGGTCGGGCCGTACGGTGGTATCAATGTTGGCAAGCAGGGCATCGCCTTTGTGAGAAGCAGAGTCGCTGTTATCAGAAGAACTCTTAACGGTGTTGTTGCAACTGGTGGCGATAGCTATTAAAAAAATTCCAAAAAAAACTTTTCGCATGAATGGCTTGTTTAAGCTTTAAAAATAAAGACAAATTAATTGGGGTACACAACCTCTTATCATAATAAGGCAATGGAAAATAAAAGCAGATGGCGTTAGTACTGGTCTGAAAATTGCGGCTATTGGTGCAAAGAAACTAACATGCGAAAATTCATCTTTCCGCTGCTGTTTACCCTTTCTACTGCTGCTTATTCCCAGGTTCAGATTGGCCCTTTCGTTGGCGCCAGCGGTTACCTTGGCGACCTTAGTTATAAGCCATTGAAACGATTAAAGCCCGCTATCGGTATTTCTGGTTTATATCAAATCACCAACCGCATTAACCTAAGGGCCAGTGTTAGCATTGCGAACGTGGAAGGTGGCGATGAATGGAGCGGCACTGCTTATATGCGCCAAATACGGAACTTAAGTTTTGCATCTGCCATTACAGAAGTCAATCTGGGCGGCGAGTTTACCTTATTCAACCTCGATAAAATCAATTGGTCGCCCTACCTTTTTGCGGGTGTTGCTGCTTTTCATTTTAACCCTTACACTATATACGCCGGCAATAAAGTTTACCTGAAACCTTTGAGTACCGAAGGCGAGGGCCTCTCCGAATACCCAGGCAAGAAGCCATATTCGTTAACGCAATTAGCGGTTCCTTTTGGTGGCGGTATTAAGTACTTGATTAGCGATAATGTTACCGTGGCGGCTGAATTTGGCCTGCGTATTACTTCCACCGATTATCTGGACGATGTAAGTAATACCTATATTGATTCTGCAACACTGTTTAGTGAAAGAGGGCCGCTTGCAGTAAAGCTGGCCTTTCGCGGAAATGAAGTAGTGGGCGGCAATACGTATCCTGCAAAAGACGCGGTTCGCGGTAATCCAAAATATACCGATTGGTATTATCTCATTGGCTTTCACTTGTTCTTTCGCATCAATAAAAGTTATGGAATTAAAAAAGGTTATGGCTGTCCGGCTAACCCCTTGTAAACATTTTTGCACCTTACCTGTTAGTAGTTTTGTAACTACACATGGCATATAAAAATCAGCAGCAGTTTATTGACCTTTTGGAACGTGAAGGCGAACTGATTCGCATTAAAGAATACGTCAATCCCCATTTAGAAATTACGGAGATTACAGACCGCATCAGCAAATCACCCGGCGGTGGCAAGGCCTTGCTGTTTGAAAATACAGGCTACAGTTTTCCAGTGTTAATGAACGCTTATGGCAGTGAGCGGCGCATGTGCATGGCATTAGGCGTATCGCACCTTGATGATGTTGCCAAAGACATTGAAGGCCTGTTTAAAATGTTGGCTTCGCCAAAGGAAAATATTCTTGACAAACTAAAACTGCTTCCCAAACTTGGACAGTTTGCCTCGTGGATGCCCAAAGTAAAAAGCGGTAGGGGCGAGTGCCAGGAAGTAATTCTTCAAGGCGCGGATGCTGATATAAGCAAGCTTCCAGTGATCACTTGCTGGCCTAAAGATGGCGGCCCATTTGTTACGCTGCCGGTCATTCACACAAAAGACCCGAACAACCATTCACGCAATGTAGGTATGTATCGTATGCAGGTGTTCGGTCCGCAACTAACCGGCATGCACTGGCACAAGCATAAGGTATCGGCCAAGCATTTCAACGAGTATAAAAAGTCAGGCAAGAAGATGCCCGTGGCTGTTGCGCTTGGAGGCGATCCGGTATATGCATATTCAGCCACAGCGCCGCTTCCGGAGAATGTGGACGAGTACATGTTAGCCGGTTTTTTACGAAAGAAAAAAGTGGAGCTGGTAAAATGTATTACACAACCTGATATAGAAGTTCCGGCCGATGCTGACTTTGTTATTGAAGGTTATGTTGATCCACTAGATGATTTGATTTGGGAGGGACCGTTTGGCGATCATACCGGATATTATTCTTTACCCGATTGGTATCCGCGTTTTCATATCACTTGCATCACACATAAAAAGGCGCCTGTTTATCCCGCCACGATAGTTGGCATTCCGCCGCAGGAAGATGCCTGGTTGGGCAAGGCGACGGAACGTATTTTTTTAGCGCCGATGAAGATGACCATGATACCCGAAATCACTGATATGGATATGCCGGTAGAAGGCGTGTTTCATAACCTGGTAATTGCACAGATTAAAAAAGATTTTGCCGGCCAAGGCCAAAAAGTAATGAATGCCATGTGGGGCGCCGGGCAGATGATGTTTAATAAAATTTTGGTGATAGCTGATGAAGGGGTAAAGATCCAGGACTATAAAGCATTAGCCCAATACGCTTTTAAAAACCTTGATCCGGCCAGTGATATTTATTTTTCGCAAGGGCCGATGGATGTACTGGACCATAGTTGCAGCAAGCTGGGTTTTGGTGGTAAGATGTGCATTGATGGCACCGCAAAGTTTGAGGAAGAGAAAGGGGAAGGTTTGGAGTTTGGGGCTAAGGGTTTGGGGGTTGACAATGCTTTCATCACCACTAAATTTTCGGAGGTCCATGTTGTGAATGCCTCATTACTTGATAGAGATATTCCGGTTTTAATTCTTTCTGTGGAAAAGAACCGGAGCGGACATATAAGAGAGCTGCATCAGCAGATTAGCGCTTTGAAAGAGGTGGAAGGCGTGAAGATGATTTTATACGTAGAGCATACCGTGGACGCCAATGATCTGACAGTAGCCTTATGGCGTTTTTGTAATAACCTCGACCCAAAAAGAGATAGTTATTTGTACCAGGGTTCTACTGCCAACTGCCAACTACCAACTGCCAACTGCTCTTCCTGCATGGGTTTAGACGGCACCATAAAAACTAAAGAGCTGGATAATTTTCACCGCGACTGGCCCAATATCATTGTAATGAATGATGAAACCATTGAGGCGATAAATAAAAAATGGGAGCGCCTTGGCCTTGGCGATTTCCTCACGTCGCCGTCGTTAAAATTTAAGGGGCAGATGTATGGCGAAGAGGCTGTAGCGAATTAGACAGGGTGTTCTTGCTTCCAAACTTTGCGCTGCTTTATTTCATTTCAATTGTAAATTGCCTCTATGAAAAAATCGTTGTGGTTGAGTGTTTTGTCTGCCTGCGTAGGATTTGTAGCCTATAGCCAAAAATCAGTTAAGCCGCCTGTTACCTCTCCTGTAAACACTTTGCTGTGGCGGATTTCAGGCAAAGGCCTTGCTAAACCATCTTACGTTTTTGGTACTATGCACATGCTTTGTGCGGATGACATTGCGTTGAGTGATAGTTTAAAGTCAGCAATCCAAGGATCGGATAACGTGTACCTGGAATTAGATATGGACAACATGTTTGAAATGATGGGCGCCATGCAGCACATGAATATGAAAGGCGATACAACACTGGCTGACTTGTTAACCAAACAAGAATATCAAAAGGTAAAAAATTACTTCAGCGAGAACAGCAGTATGATTCCCTTTTCCATGCTCGAATCTTTTAAACCTTTACTTGCTGCCTCCATGATTGCGGAACAGCAATCAAAAACCAGTTGCGATAATATGATTGCTATGGAAAGCCTGATTATGGAAGAAACAAAAAAGGACGATAAAAAGATAAAAGGCTTGGAGACGATGGATTTTCAGCTTAGTCTTTTTGATAAGATACCGTACAAGTTTCAGGCAAAGCAATTGTACCAAATGGTAACCAATTCAAAAGATACATCGGATGCCAACGAGCTGGCTGCGCTTACCAATGCTTATCGTAATCAGCAATTAGAAAAGCTGGAAGAGATGACGAAGAAAGAAGACATGGGTATAAAGAACTTTACCAATATTCTACTGTACGATCGCAACGCGGCCTGGGCAAAAAAGCTGCAGGAACTGATGAAAGATAAAGCCCTGGTAGTGGCGGTTGGCGCAGGACATCTACCAGGGCCCAAAGGTGTTCTTAATCTTTTACGGCAAGCTGGCTATAAAGTAGAACCCGTGAAAAATGATATGATAAAAAAGAAGAGTAAGGAAATTTAAAAAGTTTACCGTTAAATGTTTACCGTTTACAGTTACTGCAATAACTGTAAACGGTAAACCGAAAACTTAGAAACGTTCTAATCCACTGAAGAAAAAGTCACTTTCGATCTCCGCATTTTCATCGCTGTCGCTACCATGAACAGCATTTTCTCCCAATGATGTAGCAAACAATTTCCGTATTGTTCCTTCCTCTGCTTTTGATGGATCAGTAGCGCCAATCAATGTACGGAAATCCGCTACAGCAGCCTCTTTCTCCAGTATGGCGGCTATAATCACGCCACTGCTCATAAACTGTGTCAGCTCGCCATAAAACGGCCGCTCTTTATGCACTTCATAAAACTCACCGGCTTTTTCAAGTGTCAGCTTTGTTTGTTTTAAGGCAATAATTTTATAACCGGCTTTTATGATCTTATCTAAAATAGCTCCCGCATGACCATTGCGCATGGCATCCGGTTTTATCATGGTGAATGTTCTGTTGGTCATAGTAAAAATTTGGCCGCAAAAATAGGGGATTTGCTTTTCGCCACTTTAAGGCGCCCATCCAATGCCTTCAAAATTTCTTAACCCTTGCCGTTACATTTGCCACGTGGCTGATAGAAAGATTTTCCTTTATAAAATCCGATTAAGTTTTATAAAAGGATGTTTTTCTTTAACGGCTTTCATTAATTATAATTTTTTACTTGAAGTTCGTCGCAATATCAGATACCCATTGCCGCCATCGAAGTCTCAAACTTCCGGATGGTGATGTGTTGCTTCATGCCGGCGACATTGGCTATAGAAGCGATATAAGAGAACTAAAAGATTTTTTGGACTGGTTCGGCGGCTTAAAACATCCTTATAAAATTTTTATCGCCGGCAACAATGATTTCTTTTTAGAAAAAGAAAAGCCTGCGGCGATAAAAAAGCTCCTGCCAAAAACGGTACATTATCTGAAAGATGAAGATATTGAAGTAGAAGGCATAACCATCTGGGGATCGCCATACACGCCCTGGTTTCATCAATGGGCGTTTAGCAAACGGAGAGGGACGGCGTTGGCTGCTCACTGGAAAAAAATCCCATCGCATACCGATATTTTACTGACGCACGGACCGCCTTATGGCATATTAGATGTGCTGTATAACGATCAGCATATTGGCGATAAAGATCTGTTGAAAGCGGTGCTCGACGCCACTCCTAAGGTTCATGTCTATGGGCACATTCATGAGTCGTACGGCCAACAAAAAAAGCAAGGCATCAGGTTTATTAATGCCTGTGTGTTAAATGACTCCAATGAATTAGTGAACAAGCCCATCACTTTTGAATTAACGGGTAAATAAATTATTTTGCATTAATGTTTAACCATTGATTAAGTTTGTTTCCTAAAACCAACAATATGGCAACAACCTGGAAGATTGATACCGCACATTCCGAAGTGCAGTTTAAAGTAAAGCACCTGATGATCACAACGGTGACCGGCTATTTTAAAACATTTGATTTGGAAGTAGTAACTGAATCAGATGATTTTACAACGGCCTCTAAAATTGAATTCACAGCTGAGATCAATTCCATTGATACTAATAACCAGCAACGTGATACCCATTTAAAATCCCCTGAATTTTTTGATGCTGCTACTTATGGCCAACTAAAATTCACCGGCAATAAATACGAAGCCGATGGCGATGATGCAAAGCTTCATGGTGACCTCACCGTACGTGGCATTACAAAACCCATAGTCGTAACGGTGGAGTTTGGTGGCATCGTTGTTGACCCTTATGGTCAAACAAAAGCAGGATTTACGGTTACCGGAAAAATAAGCCGCAAGGAATTTGGATTAGTATGGAGCGCTGTTACCGAAGCTGGCCAGGTAGTAGTAAGCGATGAAATAAAACTTCAGAGCGAAATACAATTGATCAAGCAAGCATGATAAAAACACGATAACGGGTGTAGGTAGATGAGGTGGCTGTATTAATATAGTGAGCCGCATTTTTCAACTAATAATGGAAATAGTAATCGAAATTTTGCTGCTTAAAATATTTAACGTTTGAATGTATTGCCGAATAATGTAAACAATTACCTTAGCCCGCTATGACAGTAGAACAAATTGAAACCTTTCTTGCCAAAGAAACGGTCCCGCAAGGCAAGATCATTCGCTTTGAAATGAAGAAAAGAAATCCTGTAAGAGGCATTATTGTTCAGGGTCGCGATTACTCCGAACTGAAAGGAAAGAACTTTTGGCGCATCGTTACGCAAACCAACCTGGCCGAGTACAGTAAATCGCAAAATATAAGTCTGGCTAAGATTTTCAGTGGCAGCGAGTTTGCAAAGCTTTCCCTCGTTAGTAATAAGGCTGAAGAATAATTTTTTGGTAATAGAATTGTGTCCGTTTAGGACTGTCTGTTTTCAGCCTATTTTTGCGTCTATTCAAAACTTGTATTGCTGTGATGGGAGAGTGCTTCTCCACTCTTCAATTCCCTTCATACGTAAATCTCAGTTATGATAGCGATCCTTATTTTTTTTTTCCTGCACTGGTACCTTTCCCTTTTTGCCCAGACTTTTTTTCACCATCGCTACGCAGCGCACCGGGCTTTTACCATGAGCAAAGGGTGGGAAAAATTCTTTTTCGTTTATTCTTATTTCATGCAAGGCTCTTCGTACATGAGTCCCAGAATTTACGGCATTCTTCATCGCATGCACCATGCCTACACCGATACGGAATTAGATCCTCATTCCCCCTCATATGATACTAACCTGTTCAAAATGATGTGGCGCACATCGTACACGTATGTGATGATTAAAAAAAATAAGATGGCGGTTGAAGAGCGGTTCTTAAAAAATATCCCTTCATACAACTGGCTCGACCGCTGGGGTAATACCTGGTACTCCCGTATTTTATGGTCGGGTGTTTACACCTGGTTTTATATTACGTTTGCCCCATCCGCCTGGTGGTATCTTTTAATACCGGTTCACATTGCCATGGGGCCTATTCATGGCATGGTCATTAACTGGTTTGCGCATAAATATGGCGGAGTGAATTTTGAGACCGGCAATACCTCAAAGAATCTTTTTAAGGTTGACCTGCTCATGCTTGGCGAGGGGTATCATAACAACCATCATAAATACCCCAGCCGCACCAATTTTGCAGTCAAGCGTGGCGAGTTCGATCCTGTTTACCCGGTTATCTACCTGCTTAATAAATGGAAAATTATTCGCGTTATCAACCCCGCGGTCGTTACCTGAATTTTTCTTTTATACGCTTCATAATCTTCTGCGCATGCTCTCTTGAATTTTCTATAAACAAGCGGTGCGTATTCATTCCGCCGCAAATAACGCCGGCTAAGTAAATACCTTCTACATTTGTTTCGTGAGTGTCTTCGTCGTAAGCCGGTTTTCGTATTTCATCTGCATCCAGTTCTATTCCCATTCCGGATAAAAAAGACAAGTTGGGTTGATAACCAGTTAAAGAAAGTACCCAGTTATTGGCGATAGTGACAACGCCATCTGGTGTTTCAACTACAACTGCTTCCGGAGTTATTTCTTTTACAACGGAATTATAATAGGCTTTAATAGAACCCTCCTCTATGCGGTTTTCAATGTCCGGCTTCACCCAATACTTCACCCGATGACCGATGGAAGGGCCACGTATAATCATTGTTACTTCGGCCCCTTTACGCCATGTTTCAAGAGCCGCATCCACCGCGGAATTTTGTGCTCCCACTACCGCCACTTTCTGGAACGCATAGTAATGCGGATCGTCGTAATAATGCTTCACTTTTTTTAGCTCTTCACCGGGCACATGTAATAAATAGGGGGTGTCGTAAAAGCCCGTTGCAATAATAATATTATCGGTAGTGTAAGAAGTTTTTGTTGTTGCTACTGTAAAGTTTTCCTGCTTGGTAACGCCAATAACTTTTTCGAATAAATGAAGGTTGATTTGATAATCCTGCGCCACCCGGCGGTAGTATTCCAACGCTTCTGCTCTTTTTGGTTTCGGGCTGTTTGTCACAAAAGGAACATCACCAATTTCCAGTCGTTCCGATGTAGAAAAGAACGTCATATTAACCGGGTAATTATAGATAGAATTTACCAGGGCTCCCTTTTCTAAAACCAGGTATGAAAGGCCTTTTTTTCCCGCTTCAATCGCGCAAGCCAAACCAATAGGGCCACCGCCGGTAATGATTACATCAAAATGCTTCACTGCAATTTTAGTTTTTGTGTAGAGGCGGCCGATGTAAAAATTTTCGCTCCTTTCATAACGCTAACAGAAGAACCGGCAGCAAGAAAAACGGACTTGGGTTTTTGGTTCAGGCTCTCTGCAAAAGCGCTTCCATAAAGGGTTTCAGCATTGCAATTAATGCTATACTCTTTCACCTCATGAATGTTCCAACTGGGATGCGCTACCTCATAAGTTCCGCTGCACCTATCTGAAATAAAAGTGTAGCCCCAATAATGTTCCGTAATGAACTCCTCTTCTGAACCTGCGGCCAACGGTTCCGGAATTTTATTCGCCACCACTTTTACATAGTTCCATTCTTTGCCCACCTTCCATTCGTATGAAACATTTATTTCATCGTTCATTTCGCTAAAAAAATGACGCATCTGATGGGTACGATAGGCTTCGCCGTAAAGCGTGTTGGCAATAATAGAAATCATTCGCTTTGGTACAATCTCTTTTATAAAAACTACACCACGTTTCCAGCCGCCTGTATCTTTATAGCGAACGTAAAAACGCAGGTTCACTTCTTCAAAATTGCGATGGAACGGAAAGGATATTCCCGCCACTTTAGTATTGGCGAATAAAAATCCAACGAGGCTTACATAATGAGTCCCGTTAAATGTATCAAGCTCAGTATGTTTTGGAAGATAAGGAGTAAGTACCGCCGGATCAATTTGGTAATTTGCTATCAAAAGATTTTTCCATTCGGCGGTAAGAAACGGCTTCGACATAAAAGCGAAGGTAGGCTTGGAAATAAAAGAATATAAAACAGAGGAACAAGAAGTAATGAACGTATAGTCAGAACGTTGAGATTAATACAAACATTAGCGATAGGCTAACTTAATAACCCCTGAACGCCTAACCTCAAACGTTAAACTGTTCTATCTTAGCGCCGCTAAAAAAAGCTATATGACTAAGACCGTTTATATCGTCTCTGCCGTTCGCACACCTATCGGTTCTTTTGGTGGTGCATTAAAAGATATCCCTGCTACTCAATTAGGTGCTATTGCTATTAAAGGCGCTTTGGATAAAATAGGTTTGCCACCTGATGTTGTTGATGAATTGCTGATGGGCTGCGTGCTGCAAGCCAATGTTGGCCAGGCACCGGCACGCCAGGCGGCAAAGGCGGCCGGCCTTCCGGATAAAGTTGTTTGTACTACGGTGAATAAAGTTTGCGCCAGCGGGATGAAGGCCATCACTCAGGGAGCACAAAGCATTTTACTTGGCGATGCTGACCTAGTGGTAGCCGGCGGCATGGAAAACATGAGCGCCGTTCCATTTTATATCCCCAACATGCGCTGGGGCCATAAATATGGCGAAGCTGCCATGATAGATGGGTTACAAAAAGATGGCTTGACAGATTGCTACAGCAATGTTGCCATGGGATGCGCAGCGGACATAACTGCCGCCGAAAATAAAATCAGCCGCGAGGACCAAGATGCTTTTGCCATTGAAAGTTATCAACGCAGCCAGGCCGCCTGGAATGAAGGAAGGTTTGCAGATGAAGTAGTGCCGGTGATTATTCCATCAAAAAAAGGCGACATTACTATAAATAAAGATGAAGAACCCTGGAATGTAAAGTTTGATAAAATTTCTTCATTAAAAGGGGCGTTTGGTAAAGATGGTACGGTGACAGCGGCCAATGCCAGCACCATGAATGATGGCGCAGCGGCGGTAGTATTAATGAGCAAAGAAAAAGCAGAGGAATTGGGAATCAAGCCAATCGCACTTATTAAAAGTTATGCGGATGCGGAACAGGAACCTACCTGGTTTACTACCACGCCAAGCATTGCTTTACCTATGGCGGTAAAAAAAGCAGGACTGGAAATGAAAGACATTGACTATATAGAATTAAATGAAGCTTTTAGCGTAGTTGGCATCGTAAATACTAAAAAGATGAACCTTGATCCGGCTAAAGTAAATGTAAACGGCGGGGCTGTGTCTTTGGGGCATCCGCTTGGTTGCAGCGGCGCAAGAATTATTGTTACGCTTTTAAACGTACTTAGGCAGAAGGGCGGAAAGATAGGCGCAGCGGGCATTTGCAACGGTGGAGGCGGGGCCAGTGCTATGGTCGTTGAACTTGTGTAGCAGCATTTTTACCTCTGGCTTTCCTTTGTTGTCAATTGCCTTTATTTGTTTCGGCTATACTTAAATCGAAGTACGATCATAATAATGTTTAAAAGCAGTGAAAAAGCATTGGTAGTGATGATGGGAAGATCTTTTCTATAAATGCCGTAAATGATCCAGCCTGCCACACCAATCAGTAAAACAAACAACATCAGCTTCGAAATATCTTCTGCTTTTTTTTCTTTAATCGTCTTAATTAATTGCGGCAGCATAGACGATGCGGTGCAGACGCCTGAGAATAATCCCAACGCTTGTATCCAATTCATAGGGTATAGATTGCAAAGCACCGGCCACGTAAAATTTTAGCATAGCAAAAATTTAATTACTTATTTTAGTCCTATTAAAACCACAACAATGAGAAAAATATTTTTGTTCATGCTTGCTGCCTCTATGTTAACCTCTTGCGACAATCTGAAAAAGAAAGACGCTAAAACAGACGATGATGAGGAAACGACTACAAAGAAAAAAAAGAAGGCGTTAGATGATGAGGAGACTACTGACGATCAGACGACTAAAAAGAAAAAAACGACTGATGATGAAGATATACCGGTAAAGAAAAAGACGGAAGAAAACACAGATGAAGATTATACTAAGAAAAAGACAACTACGGATTACAACACCGGCTGGGGAGATGCAGATAAAACTGAGTTTATGAGAACCTGTACCGAAAAGGCCACGGTAAATTTGGGAAGTGAAAAATTGGCTAAAAACTATTGCTCGTGTATGCTTGAAAAGATAGAGGCGGCTTACCCCGATTCTAAAGATGCCAATAAAATGTCCCAGACTGAAATGAAAAGTATGGCCGCTGACTGTAACCAGCAGTAGGGTTATCATTAATATTACTCCTTAAAAGTCCTGCTTAAAAGCAGGACTTTCCTTTTAGGTAAATTGGCTTTCGTCTGTTAAATTTGCCCACCTTTCAATAAAAAATTTACATGAGACAAATTCCTTTTCGTGAGGCCTTACGTGAAGCCATGAATGAAGAAATGCGCCGGGATGACCGCGTTTTTTTAATGGGTGAAGAAGTAGCTGAATACAATGGCGCTTATAAAGTTAGCCAGGGTATGCTGGCGGAGTTTGGCCCTAAAAGAGTTATTGATACACCCATAGCTGAATTAGGTTTTACGGCAGTAGCGGTAGGCGCTGCACAAAACGGCCTTCGTCCGATAGTGGAATTTATGACCTGGAATTTTGCCGTGTTGCCGCTTGATCAAATTCTGAACACGGCTTCCAAAATGTTGGCTATGAGTGGCGGCCAGGTCCGTTGTCCGATTGTGTTTCGCGGGCCTAATGGTTCTGCGGGACAATTGGGCGCACAGCATTCAACCGCCTTTGAATCTTTATATGCCAATATTCCGGGTATAAAAGTGGTATCAGTAAGTAATGGCTATGATGGAAAAGGTTTATTAAAACAAGCTATCCGCTATGAAGAAGACCCGGTTGTTTTTATGGAAGCAGAAGTAATGTATGGTGAAAAAAGCGACGTACCTGAAGAAGAGTATTATATACCGTTAGGAAAAGCTGATGTAAAAAGAGAGGGCAAAGACGTTACTATTGTATCTTTTAATAAAATGATGAAAGTAGCGCTGGGCGCCGCGGCTGAATTGGAGAAAGAGGGTATCTCTGCTGAAGTTATTGATCTGCGTACCATCCGTCCTTTGGACTGGATGACCATTTTAGAAAGCGTGAAGAAAACGTCTCGCCTTGTAATTGTAGAAGAACAATGGCCGTTTGCTTCCATCTCTTCCGAAATTTCTTACCGCATACAAAAAGAAGGTTTTGATTATTTGGATGCACCGATAAGGCGTATAACAGCGGCTGATGCGCCATTACATTACGCACCTAATTTAGTGGCTGCCGCATTGCCTGATGTGGCAAGAACAGTGCGGTTAGTGAAGGAAGTGATGTACATAAAAAAATAACCTCGATCAAGTTATAAAGCTTGTACCCCGAACGGGGTACATTCAGAAAAAGTTGTGTATGAAATACACAACTTTTTCATTTTCAATGCTAAGCAAGAAAAAATAGCTTCTGAAAAGTTTTGATTTCTAAAATTAGAACCGCATCTTTGTCTCGGTTTTTCATAGGATATTGGATTTTACACGAGGCTGGATTTCTATCCGGCCTTTTTGTTTTTTATCACTGAAGAATAAGACTTAAAACCGCATTGGCAGATGACGCCTCTCAAATTTGAATGACTGTTTATACGCATCATTGAATGCAGCTACGGCTACATCTGTTTTACAAGCCACTACTAATTACTCATCACTCATTATTCCCTTACTTTGCCACTTTAATTTTTTTGCATGGCTACTTTGTTGATTATAGATGATGAAAAAGCGATCAGGAAAACCCTTTCCGAAATACTAACATTTGAAGGCTATAAGGTTGATGAAGCGGCTGACGGTGAAGAGGGGCTTGCCAGGTTCAAAGAGAAAACGTTTGACGCTGTTTTGTGCGATATTAAAATGCCAAAGATTGATGGGCTTGAGTTTTTACAAAAAGCTACCGAAGCCAATCCAGATGTACCTATCATTATTATCTCCGGTCATGGCAACATTGAAACAGCCGTGGAGGCAGTGAAGAAAGGTGCTTATGATTTCATTCAAAAACCTCCCGATTTGAATCGTTTGCTCATTACCATTCGCAATGCGCTGGACCGGTACTCTTTGGTCAGCGAAACCAAAAGTTTAAAGAAACGGGTTTCTAAAGTGCAGCCTATGATCGGGGCTTCGGCGCCAATTAATCAAATAAAAGAGACAATAGAAAAAGTGGCTCCTACCGAAGCCCGTGTTTTAATTACGGGTGACAATGGCGTGGGTAAAGAATTAGTAGCAAGGTGGCTTCATGAAAAAAGCAGCCGTGCCGACCAACCGCTGGTAGAAGTGAATTGTGCCGCTATCCCAAGTGAGCTGATTGAAAGCGAATTGTTCGGACATGAGAAAGGTTCCTTTACGTCGGCCATTAAACAACGCATAGGAAAGTTTGAGCAGGCAAATGGTGGTACCTTGTTCTTAGATGAAATAGGCGATATGAGCTTGCCGGCGCAGGCCAAAGTACTCCGTGCTTTACAGGAAGGAAAAATCACCCGTGTAGGCGCCGATAAGGACATCAGTGTTGACGTTCGGGTAGTGGCCGCTACTAATAAAGATTTGATGAAAGAGGTAGAAGAAAAGACCTTTCGGCTGGATTTGTATCATCGTTTGAGCGTCATCCTGATTCATGTGCCATCTTTAAATGAAAGGCGTGAAGACATCCCCCTTTTGATCGCCAGCTTTCTATCTGAAATATGCAACGACTATGGTGTAGCGAAAAAGCAACTCTCCGAAGATGCTTTGCAAGCCCTGAAAGAATATAACTGGACGGGCAACATCAGGGAATTGCGTAATGTGGTTGAGCGTTTAGTTATCCTCTCAGGAAAAACTATTACGGCGGAAGATGTGAAGGCTTATGTACTTCCTAAAGCCTGATGTTTTCGTTCTTTTATAAACCGGTAAATATCCTCATCTCTTTTCAGCAAATGCATGTTTACAAAACTTCGTTGATGGTCTTGAACGCCTCTGCCTGAAGCAATAATAACCTTATCTGGAAAGGCTTTGCGCAATAATTCCAAATAATCATCTATGGCATAACCGGTAAAGTTGGTGATACTATGCAGGTAGATAAACTTTACACCGGAAGCCACAACCGCTTCTTTAAGGTCAGCTATTTTTATATTGGTTCCCAAATACAAAACCGGCCAGCCATATTTGCGAAGCAGGTAATTAAGGTACAAAAGCGGAAGCTCGTGATATTCATTTTCAGGACAAAATAAAACCACTTCCGGTGGCTTATATTGAGAAGCCGAATATTTTTCCGTTTCACTGATAACACGCGACTGAATCAGATAGCTGGAAAAATGTTCCTGCGCCGGGATAACCTTATTAGTGTCCCATAACAAGCCCACACGTTGTAAAAAAGGATAGCATACCTCTATCACTACTTTTTCAAAACCAATTTTTTGCGTGAGGGCATTTACTACTTCTGTAAACGCAGCTTCGTTAAAATCAATGGCAGCCTGCAATAGCTGTTGTACATACGATTTATAGTTGGAGTCACTAAGCTCAATCTTTCCTACTTCGTCAATTAATTCCTGATCAGATAGAGAAGCAATTTTTGAAATTTTCCAGCTATTATGATATAAAAAGGACAAGCACAAAAGTTTTTTCAAATCTTCATTATCATAAAACCGCTGGTTGCTTTCTTTTCGCTGAGCAGCAAAAAAAGAATAGCGGGCTTCCCATACCCGGAGTGTATGCGACTTTATGCCGGTTAAGATTTCTATGTTCCTGATAGTGAATCGTTGCATAACGTTTTACGAAATTATCGGTGTTGGACTTTAACAAAAAAACTTTGCTTACATTCCTACCTTCAACAGCTTTAAAATAATAAATTTGCCCGTTTTAAATTTAGCCTGATGCCCCTTTCACAAGTCTTCACTGTCTATCTGATTTCACTACTGCTTGTTTTTCTTCCCTCCTTCGGTTTAGCTAAAATGTTTCAAAAAGCGGGTGTGGCGCAGTGGAAAGCTTACATACCTTTTTATAATACCTGGGTAATGCAGGACCTGGCCAAAAGGCCCAGGCACTGGGTATTTTGGCAGTTGATACCGGTAGTAGGTTGGTTTATTACTCCCGGTATTTTTATCGAATGGGTGAAGTTGTTCGGCCGGTTTACATTTGGACAACATGCATTAGCGGCGCTTTTTGCGCCTTTCTATTTTCCGTATTTAGGCTACGATGATAAAGTTAGATACATAGGACCAGAAGGTGCAAAACGTTACATGAAACCGGGCTGGCGTGAGTGGGCCGATGCGGCCATCTTTGCTATAGTTGCTGCAACGCTCATCAGAACGTTCATATTTGAAGCCTACACCATTCCTTCCGGCTCCATGGAAAAAACATTGCTGGTAAACGACTTTTTATTTGTCAGCAAATTCAGTTACGGTCCGCGCATTCCTAATACGCCATTGTCTATTCCTTTTGTACATAATTATATTCCCGGCACCGATAAAAAATCGTATAGCACATTAATAGAGCTGCCTTATATCCGTTGGTTTGCATCGCCGGTTAAACGGGGCGATGTGGTAGTATTTAATTTTCCAGCCGGAGACACGGTAATTAATCTGCCCGACTTTCAATCGCAAAATCCTTACTACGATTTCATTCGCAACAATTTTAACGGCAACTCGCAGTTGGGCCGTGAGTTTGTTCTCTCGCATCCCGATCAATATCCTATAGCTGTACATCCTCCCGATAAGTCCGATAATTATATTAAGCGCTGCACGGGGGTTTCAGGCGATAGCCTGCAGGTAATCAATAACCAGGTATCTATCAATGGACAATTGCAGCCGGTTCCGCTTAATGCTTTAATTAAGTATCAGGTTGTCACTAACAATCAAACACTTGACGCTGAAAGCATGAAGGAACAATATGATGTTGATGCAGAGAAAGGGGAATTTGAACAGACGGCTAAACCTTTTGTGTATAACCTGGTTTTATCGGCAACGGCTAAAGCCGATATGGAAAAGAAAGGATATAAAATAACGCCTTACATGAATGTTCCTGGCGGTTTTCCGGTTTTCCCATACGATAGCATACATAAATGGACCAGGGATAACTACGGACCGATATGGATACCCAAACAGGGAGCTACGCTTCAACTAACAGCAGACAATTACACCGTTTATGAAAGGGCCATCCGCGTGTATGAACACAACGAATTTTATATGAAAGACGGCAAGTTCTTTCTTAATGGAAAAGAAACAACGTCGTATCAGTTCAAGATGAATTATTACTGGATGATGGGCGATAACCGGCAGGGATCACAGGACTCACGCTACTGGGGCTTTGTGCCGGAAGATAGGGTAGTAGGTAAGGCCTGGCTGATTTGGTTTAGCTACGAAGGCGGCCCCAGATGGAAGCGATTGTTCAATATAGTAAAGTAGCTATCTTTAACTGCCCCGGTAACACGGGGCATTTTTGTCTCTAATATTTAATCATGAAAGAAAACAAGTACGAGTTTAATTACAAGGTGTACGACAGCATATCCGAATTACCCGAAGAAGACCAATGGCTGTTAAATGAAGCAAGAGAAGTAACATCCAATGCTTATGCGCCTTATTCAAAATTTCAGGTAGGCGCGGTGGCTAAAATGGCTAACGGTGAAATTGTAGCTGGCAGCAATCAGGAGAACGCCTCCTTCCCCGTAGGCCTTTGTGCAGAGCGGGTTTTGCTGGCTTCCATATCATCGCTGTTTCCAAAAATTCCGATTGAAACCATTGCGGTAAGTTATAAAAGCGAGCTGCAAAAAAGCGATCATCCTATCTCGCCATGCGGCATTTGTCGCCAATCGTTGCAGGAGTTTGAAAGCCGCGTAAAGCATCCCGTACAATTAATTTTAGGCGGTATGACAGGCCCGGTATATGTGATAGATAGCGCCAGCCGTTTGTTGCCTTTGGCTTTTACCAGCGAAGAATTGCGATAGTGGGTTTGCGCTTTACATCCTTTAAGTTAGTTGCCCGTTATCAGCGGGCAATTTGTTTGAAAACCTTTAACTCTGATGGCGCATAACCTTCTCTTAAATTAGCTGCGCTACCTCTATAACTTCTATACATGAAAAAATTATTCTTACTGTTTATACTGAGCATGGCAATTAACACTGCTTATTCTCAGTCTGCAGAAGATTCGGTAAAAGCGGTTATCAATAAAATGTTCGCCGCCATGAAAGGGAGGAATGCAGCCTCATTGGAAGCATGTTTTGCCGAAAGCGCCATCTTGCAAACTATCGGCCGTGATGGCAAGGTGACGGATGAAAATCTAAAAGAATTTCTTAAGCAGATTGGCTCTTTACCAAAAGATTCGGCCGATGAACGAATTAGTTTCGATGTGGTTCGGGTAGATAATTCATTGGCCATCGTATGGGCGCCCTACCAGTTTTATTATGCGGGAAAGTTTAGCCATTGCGGCGTTGATTCGTTTCAATTGGTTCGCATCAATGGCGTTTGGAAAATTCAGTACCTGATTGATACGAGAAGAATAACCGGGTGCAACCTTACCCCCGGCCCCTCTCCAACAAAGATGTAGAGGGGAGTGCTTTCGCCTGCGGTTTTAATTCAATTTCTCCTAAATACAATCATTTGTGAGAAGAGCAACAGACTACTTGAAGAACTGATCAAATTATAAACCACGGTTCCCCTCGCCAACTTTGTTGGAGAGGGGTTAGGGGTGAGGTTCTTAAAACTCCGGATAAACACCCGTGTAGTTATGCGGCGTAATAGCCTTCAATTCCTTTTTTATTTTTTGCGACACGTCTAACGACTCTATAAATTCATGTATTGCCTTCTTGTCAATTTTTGACTTTCCTCTGGTCAAATTTTTTAGAGCTTCATACGGATTGGGATAAGCTTCTCTTCGTAAAATAGTTTGAATAGCTTCCGCTACCACCGCCCAATTGTCTTCTAAATCCTGTTCTATTTTTTCGTTGTTTAATACTAATTTACTCAAACCTTTTTCAATGGATTTGAAAGCAATAATGGTATGGGCAAACGGAACGCCAACATTGCGAAGAACTGTTGAATCTGTCAGGTCTCTTTGTAATCTCGAAATGGGCAGCTTGGCTGAAAGGTGCTCCAGTAAAGCATTTGCCAGCCCCAGGTTACCTTCCGCATTTTCAAAATCAATCGGATTGACTTTGTGCGGCATAGCCGATGAACCTACTTCGCCTTCTTTTGTTTTTTGTTTGAAGTAGTCAATGGAAATGTAGGTCCATACATCGCGGCAAAAATCTATTAATATAGTGTTGATGCGCTTCAGGCTATCGAAGCTGGCCGCCAGATTATCGTAATGTTCGATTTGTGTGGTGAATTGCAGGCGTTGCATACCCAAAACATTCTCTACAAATTCATTGGCAAAGGCTATCCAGTCCGTTTTTGGAAAGGCGACATAGTGTGCGTTAAAGTTGCCGGTAGCGCCGCCAAATTTTGCTGTAACGGGAATATAGATCGCTTGCTCTATGGCATTTTCGATCCGCTCTACAAACACCATAATTTCTTTTCCCAGGTTGGTGGGGCTGGCCGGCTGGCCGTGGGTGTGGGCCAGCAAGGAAACGTCTTTCCATTCCTGCGCCAACAACCTCAGCTCCTGATTCAGATTCAATAAAGAAGGGAAATACTCAACTTCCAAAGCATGCTTCCACGTTAAGGGTATAGCCGTGTTATTAATGTCCTGCGACGTTAATCCAAAATGCACCCATTCTAAAATTTTCTCTTCGCCACTTTTTTTTAATTTGTCTTTTATAAAATACTCCACCGCTTTTACATCGTGAGCCGTTGTGCGTTCAATGTCTTTTATAACCACCGCATCTTCTAAACTAAACGCTTCTTTTATCCGATGAAGTTCTCGTCTCGTTTTATCTTCTACAACAAAAAAATTTTTTTGAGCTAAGAAGAGGAGGTATTCAATTTCTACCAACACCCGGTATTTTATCAAAGCATATTCTGAAAAATACTCATCAAGATGATCAACGCTTTTTCTGTAGCGACCGTCAATTGGCGTGAGGGCAGTTAGTGTATTAAGTTCCATCATAATGAATAATGAGTGATCAATAATGAGCAGCTTTCCAGTTCAAACCCTCTGATAATTATGTAACAATGTTCAACAGAAAAGTAAAGTAATCACAAACTGATAACTGCATCTGTTGAATCCCTGCAAACTATAAAGGTTGGGTGAAATCGGCGGTTACCTTCGCTTCAAAAATAATTCATTTGAGTAAGATAAGAGTGGCGGCGGTAAGCTATTTAAATACCAAGCCTTTGTTGTATGGGATTAAGCATCATCCAATAATAAATGAGATTGATTTAATAGAAGATTATCCGGCTAAAATTGCACAACTGTTGATTGATGATGAAGTAGATGCAGGATTGATACCGGTAGCGGCCACCACAAAACTTCCTGCCTGGCATATTATCACTGACTATTGTATCGGCAGCGATGGGCCCGTAGCTTCTGTGTGTATTTTTAGTGAGGTGCCGATGAAAGAAATAACCACCGTTATATTAGATTATCAATCCCGGACCTCTGTTAACCTTGCCCGCATCTTGCTGCAAGATTACTGGAAGCAGCCAGTAACATTTGTTGATGCTACCGGCGAGGATTATCGCCACTACATTAAGGGCACTACGGCCGGCGTGGTGATAGGAGATAGGGCCTTAGAACAAAGGCTTTATTCCAGGTACATTTATGATTTAGGTGAAGCGTGGAAAGCCCACACGGGTCTGGCTTTTGTATTTGCGGCGTGGATTAGCAATAAAAAATTGCCTGGTGATTTTATAGAACGCTTTAATGAGGCTAATAAGTTGGGGATTGAAAATATTGATGCGGTAGTAAAAGAAAATCATTACGATACCTATCCACTCACTGATTATTTTACCCATAAGATCAGCTACCAACTAACAGATGATAAACGAATGGGGTTGAAGTTATTCTTGCAAAAGCTGAAGGCAGCACCTTTATAATTTTATCCAACTATCCGGCAATAAGTCCTGCGTGTCTTTAGGGCCATTATTGAACCATTGTTTTGGGGCTATCACTATTTTATCAGGGTTTTGATTGAGCCAGGCGGCCCACCAGGCAAACGAACTGTTAGGAATTATAAAATGTTTGCAAGCAGTCATTAGTTGCAAATAGTCCGCAAACTTTTTACCAGCATGTGAATGATCTATAAAGAAAGTTGGTAAATTCAGTTGAACATTTTCTTTGCACCAATCTATATCGTCTGAAAAAATATAAAACATCGGGTTCTCAACCGTCTTTTGAATCTGCTTCACTGCATTTAAAATGTAAGCTAATCCCACAAAGCCATGCCGGTTGCTTGAGTTTTTATCATTTACGAAATCGCCCCGCCGGATATTAATACAAACAGCCTTACTACTCAGAATTTCTTGTAACAGCTTATAGTTTTTTTGGAGTTGTAGCGGGCTGAAGGCAAAGTCTTTTCTGATGATGTTTTCAATTGGTTTAAAATATTTTTCGGATTGCCAGTAGCCGTCGAGATAGCCTTCGCTGCCAAGGGTTTCAAATTTTTTATTGTAAGAAAACGTGCTTTCGCGAAAGCAACCCGGTCTTGAATTGATTTGATTTAGAATGCGAAATTTAAACGTGTAGTCAATGTAAGATTTCCTTTGTATTACTTCTTTTGTGGCAGCGAATGGTACGGCTATAGCCGGAAAAATATCCAAATCATAATCCCGAAAAACAATGTTTAAAGCAGGGTTTCTATCAAGCAGAAACGAGGCGTCGAACTTCAATTCGGTATTATGTTTAGTGGCAAGACATTTTCCCGCCGCATACTCAAACATCTGATTACCCAAACCGCCCTTTAAGTTAACTATGATCATGTCCTTACATTTTCGCTACGTCAATCATCTCTTTTAAAATCATATCAATGTTGTACTCATACTTCCATTGTGGGTAATGGTTCCGAAACTTACGAACATCACTTACATACCAAATGTGATCGCCTGAACGGGCTTCGTCACTAATTGTATAATTCAATTTTCCGCCATCCAATTGTTCAATTTTTTCAATCGCTTCCAGAATTGAAATATTACTGTGCCGGCTTCCTCCCATGTTGTAAACCTCTGCCGTTCTCGGGTTTTGAAAGAAATGCCAGAACGCACTAACTAAATCTTTGCTATGAATATTATCACGCACCTGCTTTCCCTTATAGCCGAAAATGGTGTACGGCTTTTGCTGTGCTGCGCATAAAACCAAGTAGGAAAGGAAACCGTGTAACTCGGCGCCAGAATGGGCCGGGCCGGTAAGGCAACCACCTCTGAAAATAGCGGTCGGCATACCAAAATAGCGGCCATACTCCTGCACCAGAATATCGGCTGCTACTTTACTTGCGCCGAATATACTATGCTTCGATTGGTCAATGCTCATAGTTTCATCAATACCGAAATTGGCAAATTGATTATCCGTTGCCATCTCCCACCGCTTAGCCGTTTCAACAAGGGGTAAATAATTTGGGGTATCGCCATATACCTTATTAGTGCTGGTAAAAATAAAAACAGCGGATGTGTGTTTGCGACATGCCTCCAACAAATTAAGCGTACCGGTCGCATTCACGGAAAAATCAGTAAAAGGTTCTCTTGCCGCCCAGTCGTGCGACGGCTGCGCGGCTGTATGTATTACAACGGCAATGTCACTTTTGTAATGGGAGAAAATTTTATCAATGCCTTGTTCATCACGGATGTCAACAGAATGATGCGTATAGTTTTTGTACGCTTGTAACTTTTTTACATTTTTTAGAGTAGAGGCCCCTGGCCCAAAAAAATACGAACGCATGTCATTGTCAATACCGACAACATTAAATCCCTGGCTTAAAAAAAAATTAGCTGATTCGCTGCCAATTAATCCTGCAGAACCTGTAATTATTGCAACCGCCATTTATAAAATGCTTTATTAGATTTCGAAAGCGTAAAGGAAAGTAAAAACAAAATATGAAAGAAGCCATCTTGTTTTGATCACTTTTTTTGTGCAAACACATGAACACCATAACATAATAGTTCCGAGGAACCTTTATCTCGTTTTGTAAGGCGCTGAAGTAAGCGAAGATTTAATTGAATGATTAGTCTGCTAAATAGTGAAAGTTTTGTGTCGGCATATTTTAGTGCCATGCTTTTTATTCGTCGGTTCTCCTGGGCTATGTATTCAAAATAGTTTCCGTTTAGTTCTAAATCAATGATGGTAAGCCCAAGTTCTTTTAAATGGTGTTGATAAAAATAACGACTTAAGCCTGATGCAAAATGAAAAGGAGCAAAATGTGTTAAGCTGGCAAAAGGCGCTGTAATTAACAGATAACCGCCAGGCTTAAGTAACCGGCCGAATTCGTTTAAGGCAGCCACGGGGTTAGGTATATGCTCTAACACTTCAGTACACATAATGGCGTCCACAGCGTTATTGGAAAGCGGAATATTGATAATATCCGAAACAATATCAAGTCCCGAATTATCCCAGGTTCCTGTTTGTAGTCCTTCATTGCCTGTACCATCGTATTGACCAAAATCCTGTGCTATATAATTCAAATGAGAGCAAAATTTTTTGAACTGACTTTCGCCTGCACCAGCATCAAGTATCGTTAGGCCGGGTGGAATTTTTTGTAGCGTATGTTCAATCCATTGGATTCTTGCTGCCTCGTTTGTAGTGCCGACCGTAAACATTGAATTAGTTGAAAGTTATAATGATAGCGTCATTCTCAAAAGCAAATTGGCTATTTACTTTAAACGACAAAATGAAGTTTTTTAGATCGTGTACCGTTGGATAATCATTGGCCCCAATAAATAACCTGGCATCGTCAATCAAAATAACGTGATTAAGCGGAGAGGATAGGATACTTTTTAGTTCTTCATAAATCGGGCAGTCCTTAGCACCTTTGGCTGTCTGTCCACCAGAGTAATGACCATCAAGCCAAAACAATGCTCGGGACTCTAAGGTTGGTACCAAGTCCTTTAGTACTTCTCCACTATCACCTTGCAAAATTTTTATGTGTTCGAAGCCTTTAAATCGGGTTGTTGCCGCCTCATAAAAAAGAGGTGAAAGCTCAATAGAATAAAGCTGCCTAAACTGGTTCTGCATAGCAAATACCATATCACCAAGATAGGTGCCTGTTTCCACAAACACAGACAGTTGATGGTCTGTTGCGTAACGCTTTACCAATTGCTGTTTTGCCCAATGTGATGGCGGAAAGGAAGTTCCATTCTTCACCCATGTACTATGTAGTAATTTAAAATGAGAGGTATATATTTTTTGCTCCAGCCCAAGCGGAAGCAGGGCAATGACTTTACGCCAATGTGCTTTCATAAATCTTATTTTTTAAACCAGAAACAGCCGCAGCCATATTGTTGTTGTTGTACAATGGAAGGAGAGGCATTTTCAATGAAACCACCTGCATCAGGAATTAGAGAAAACTCTAATAAACGAAGCGGCGAAAAAGCATTTATAATCTGCTCATAACTATAAACACGATGCGCATTAAATTCAATCCGGGGCCTGCCGACCGGCGTTACGAATAGCAGGTTGCCATCGGGCTTTAAAACCCTTTTCAATTCATTGATAGATTTTAAATCACCATTCGGATCCAGGTCATCACCATAACGTCCCAAACCGACGTGCTCAATAGTATGCATACAGGATAAGCTTTCAATAGAGCCATCTTCAAAGGACAACTTTTTCAAGTCTTGTGCGCCGGAATGAAAGTTAGATAGTGCTACATCCGCTGGGCGGTAGTCGTAAAAACGCATGGGTATAAATGCCGATGCGATGGTGCTGAAGCTTAGTATAGACGAAATGTCTACATGTTCCTTAGGCATGATTTGCTGCAGCTTTCGGGCCGCCCAGGCGGGATGATACGTGTAATGCTGATCAAACGGAGTTGTTTTTATTCTATCCGTAAGGCATGGATAAGCATCTTTAGCATTGATAGAAAAGCGTCCATCCGACATCGCTTTGAAGCGCCGGAACTCCAAAATATATTTTAATGAACCAACTAGTTTTTTTGGAAAACGAATTAAAATATCTTTCCCTGTTTGTGTAACAAAATGCTGGAGATACATTGGCGCAAATGTAGTGGCTAATGTCATTTGAAACAATGTGCATACCGCCTATATTTGTGCTGCTTATTTGATCAAAATATCCAATGCCTTCAAACTACAATACAGCAGTAACCTTTCAATTGGATGTTTTAAAAGTACTATATGGAAAAGCTTAGTAAAATATATGTGGCAGGCCATCGGGGAATGGTAGGCTCTGCAATAGTTAGAAAGTTAAAAAACGAAGGTTTTGACAATATTATAACCCGGTCGTCTTCCGAACTGGATCTACGCAATCAACAGGCGGTATTTGACTTTTTTGACCACGAACAACCAGCGTATGTTTTCTTAGCAGCCGCTAAAGTCGGTGGCATTTTGGCTAACAATATTTACCGGGCCGAATTTCTTTACGATAACCTGATGATTGAGACAAACATCATTCAGGCCGCTTATCTCGCAAAAGTAAAAAAGCTGTTATTTCTCGGCAGCTCTTGTATCTATCCTAAAATGGCGCCGCAACCCATGAATGAAGATGCATTACTGACGGGTATTTTGGAGCAAACCAACGAGCCCTATGCCATTGCAAAAATCGCCGGCATTAAGCTTTGCGAAGCATATCATGATCAGTATGGATGTAATTTTATTTCCGCAATGCCAACAAACTTATACGGTCAGGGCGACAATTATCATTTGCAAAACTCACATGTATTACCTGCGCTTATACGGAAGTTTGATACAGCGGTTAGAGAAGGTTTGCCTGAAGTAGAAATTTGGGGTACCGGAACACCATTAAGAGAATTTATGTATGTGGATGATTTGGCAGATGCCAGTTTGTTCTTAATGGAAACTTATGATGAGAAGGGTTTTGTAAACGTGGGCACTGGTGAAGAAATAACTATTAAGCAACTTGCCGAAACGGTAGCCGACGTCACCGGTTTTTCCGGAAGGATTGTTTTTGATCCTGAAAAGCCCGATGGCACACCAAGAAAATTAATGGATAGCTCCCGCATACACGCGGCAGGCTGGCGGCATAAAATTTCATTGAAAGAAGGTTTATCAAAAGCATACGGGTACTACAAAAAGGAAATGCATACGGCTGTCTCATAAGATTAAAATTTACCTTACACCAAAACCACGCAACCTTATGAAGAGCCTCCTCTTCCCGTTTCTTCTAAGCCTTTGTTTTGTAAATTGTCTGCAGGCACAGGTAAATTTGACAAGTGGTTTGGTGGCCTATTATCCGTTCAACGGAAACGCTGCAGATGTAACCGGTAACGGGCACGCCGGCCAATTACTAAATGGTATTCAATTCACCACGGACAGATTTGGCAATGCCAACAGTGCCTGTTTGTTTGATGGCTTTGACGACTACATCAGGATTGTTGACAATGGCGCTTTCTCAACAACCAACTTTAGTTTGGTGCTTTGGTTCCAATCCAATTCTGACAACCTTCAAAACCTGGTTGGCAAAAGAAATTTTACAACCACCGCAGGATCAGGGGGAGCTCAATATCAATTTTTCATTAACTACCCACCTTTCCCCGGCATAGGTTCTAACCTGGTGGGAAATAATCAAACCTGTACGGATGTTTCCACCTCAAGTTATATCAATACAACTGATTGGATCTGCCGTAATAAATGGTATTGTGCCGTAATTACTTTTGATGGCGTTAGTCACAAAATCTACATAGATGGGGTTTTGAAAAAAAATGTACCTACCTCGTTTAATGGATTTTTAAATTGCTCAAGCGATATACGTTTGGGTAATTGGTGGCAAGGTGATCTGCTTCCTTACAATGGTAAGATGGATGATATACGATGGTATAACCGGGCCATTTCCCAAGCTGAAGTAACCGCTTTATACGACAACTTTCCCACCCTGTCCGGACCATGCAGTCCTAATGCCGGAATCGGCTTCTTATCGCCCGATACGGTTTGCGTAAATACTCCTGTAACCATTGCCAATACTTCAGTAGGTGCCAGTAATTACTATTGGAATTTTTGTGTGGCGGGATCTATAACCAATCCAACAGGCGCCAACCTTGGGGGGTTCGGCCTCACTCTTCCCGTATTTATGGACTATGCTAAAGATGGCGTTAACTATTATGGGTTTGTAACGAATAATGTTCCTGGAAAACTGATTCGCCTCGACTTTGGCAATAGCTTGCTAAATACGCCTACCGTTTTTGATTTAGGAAACTTAGGAGGAGCCATACCCAGCCAGTGCGAAGGAATACAGATTGTGAAGGATGGAGGCAAATGGTATGCGATTGTTGTTGGCGGCCAACCTATCGGTAGAATCGTGAAGGTTGATTTTGGCCCGTCCCTATCCAATAATTCTCCTGTTGCCACCAACTGGGGTAACGTTGGAAACTTAGCTTATCCTACCGATCTACACGTTTTTCAGGATGCCGGTAACTGGTATGGCCTTACTATTAACGCACAAACCAATACCATTACCCGTTTTAATTTCACTAATAGTTTTTCTAACACACCTAGTGGCGTTAATCTTGGTAACATAGGCAGCCTTGACTACCCAACAGGAATATGTGCGGTAAGTAACAATGGTCTGTGGTATGCATTTATCACAAATGCCGGTGTGGCAAGCGGTTTTAACTCACCTACTTCTTCGCTGTCACGACTTGATTTTGGAACCTCACTTTTGAATACGCCATCCGGTAGTAATTTAGGAAACCCCGGAGGTGTTTTAAAAAGTGCCCGTGATGTCACGGTCTATAAATCATGTAACGAAATATTCGGGTTAGCAGTAAATTATTCTACTAACAACGATGTTGTAAAGCTGAATTTTAATAATAATTTGACGGCAATACCCACTGCTATATCCTTAGGAAATTTAGGAACGCTGGATTTCCCACACTCTGTTTCAAAACTTTTCAGGGAAGGAAACGATTTATATAGTTTTATTCCAAGTGTAAATGCAAATACTTTATCCAGATTAAAATTTACGGGTTGCAGCACGGCCAGCCTTGCCAGTTCAACTTCGCCCAACCCAGCGCCCATTAGCTATAATGCACCAGGCACTTACAACATTAACCTTACCATTGACGATGGCTTACCAACGCAATCATCTTTGTGCAAACAGGTCGTTGTATTAAATAACACACAAAGCCCGGTTCAGAATAAATCAATTTGTAACGGTGATAGCCTATTACTTACCTCCACAAGACCATCAGGTAATGTATGGAATACGGGGAACGCTACCAATTCTATCTATGTCAAAACCCCGGGCATCTATTGGGTTCAATCTGCTGTCGGTAGCTGCACAAACATTGATTCGTTTGTTATTAGTTTAAAACCGTCTCCTTTCATAAATATCGGTGCCGATACGGCTATATGCACTACAGACTCTCTTGTGTTAAATGCAGGAAACACAGGAGCAACTTATCTGTGGCAGGGTGGACAAACCACTCAAACTATTATTGTAAAGCAAGCAGGTTTATACTATGTCGCCGTTACAAATAACGGATGCACTGCCAGAGATTCAATAACCGTATCACTACTTGCCTCACCGGTAATTAGTCTGTCTAATGACACGACTATATGCCGAGCAGACCAGACACTATTAACGGCAACCGGTGGAGCTGTTTATAGCTGGTCCCCCGCTAATAGCTTGTCGGGTAGTACAGGAGGCACAGTTACGGCAAATCCGTTGACGACAACAACCTATTATGTTACCGCAACAAACTCCATGAGCTGCGTGGCTAAAGATTCAGTAACAGTAATAGTTATTCCAAAACCAATTGTAAATATTGGCGCTGATACTTCGTTGTGTACGTTAGATTCACTGGTATTAAATGCTGGAAACACAGGTGCCGCGTATATTTGGCAAAATAATCAAACTACGCAGACGATTGTTGCACAACAGGGCGGCCTTTATTATGTGGCGGTAAATTTAAACGGATGCACCGTGAGGGATACGATGCTTATTACTAACCTACCCGCGCCAACCGTTGTGCTTAGCAAGGATACGACAATTTGTAAGCTTGACTCTATTCAATTGAAAGGTAGTGGTGGAACTAACTATGTATGGATGCCTGGTACTGGGCTTGCCAATTCTCAAACTGCCGTAACAATGGCCAGCCCGGTTACTACCACAAAATATTATCTTACCGTTACTAACAGTGCTAATTGTAAAGCCAGAGACTCAGTTACCGTTACCGTGATGCCGAAACCTGTAGTCAGTTTAGGACCGGACAAGACCCTTTGTTCCATTGATACGTTAGTCCTTGATGCAGGTAATATAGGAGCTACCTACAATTGGCAAAACGGCGCTGCTACGCAAATGATAACAGTCTCGCAGGGAGGTTTGTACTATGTAACCGTAAACCGGAGTGGTTGTTTTGCTAAAGACTCAATAACTATTACTGACCTGCCATCTCCCATTGTAACTGTTTCACCGGACACCACAATCTGTAAAACGGCTACAGCGGTACTCTCTGCAAGCGGTGGTAATTTATATACCTGGTTCCCTGTAAACGGACTGTCAACTATAAATGATTCAACGGTAGCTGTTAACCCAGCCATCACTACTAACTATTATGTTACAGTTGCCGGAACAAATAACTGTATGGTCAAAGACTCTATCCAGGTAACAGTAGCACCCAAACCACAGTTCACAGTTAACTCTTCCAGGCCTGTTGCTTGCGTTGGAGACACCGTTTTATTGATAGCATCAGGTGGTGATCATTATTTATGGTCGCCATTAAGCAATTTAGCAGCACCCGATAGTAACATCACACAAGCCTTCCCGGGTAGTACTACTCTATATAGTGTCATTATTGTTAATGATGCTTGCCGTGTCACTGATACATTATACATAAACTTGCCGGTCGCTGATAAGCCACATATGCTGCTTGCTAAATCTAACGACATTAATTGTTTTCAGGGACAGGCTACGCTTACCGCTTCTGGTGCAAATACTTACTTGTGGCAACCGGCTTCCGTGTTATCAGATTCCACCAGTAGCCACCCACTGACTTCCATTACTAAGACAACTTTGTTTCATGTAATGGCTACTACCAATGATGGATGTATGATAGAGGATAGTATTACCGTTAATGTAGTGAAAGGGGATGATGGAAGCGGCTTTCCGGTGCCAACTGCTTTTACGCCCAATGGAGATGGTAAAAACGACTGCTTTAGTGTTCAGCACTGGGGTACCGTAACAGATTTTTCTTTAAATATTTATAACCGCTGGGGTGAATTGGTTTTTCATGGAGATGAACCATCTCAATGTTGGAATGGCTTTTATAAGGCAGTTTTACAACCCACCGATGTGTATGTGTATTGGATAAAAGCCAAAACGCTTTGTGGAGATATTTTTAGAAAAGGCAGTTTTGCGCTTATCAGATAATTATAGATGGTCGTCAACCATCTTGATAAACTTTTCAGTGATCGCCTGGCGAGAGAACTGGCTGACAGCAGCAAGGTTAGTCCGGTTGTCGAGGTTACTTGTAAGTGACCATTTCTGTACCAATTCAGCAAGATAATTTTCCAGCTTAATTGTTTCGCCTCGATTGAAGGTTTTTCCGCCAGCGCATCCGGCAATAATACCGGCCGTTTCTGCATCGGATGTTGTGATATTAATAATGGGCTTACCTGATGCGAGGTACTCATATATTTTTCCAGGAATTACCATAGCCTCATCTTTAGTTACCGGATTTACCAACAAAACAATGGTTGATGTTTGTAGCAGTTGTATCACCTCTTTATGACTTACGTAACCCATGTCTTCAAATATTGTCGCAAGCCCTGCTTCGATAACTTTGGCCCTTATTCCGCTTGATAGCACACCGGCAAACCTTAACCGAAAAGCCACTTTCGGAAATTGCTGGATAACTTTCGCTAAGGCATCAATAAAAACCTGGGGGTCATAAAAATCAGCTATGGTGCCGGTGTAGGTAATGACAAATTGATTTTGGAGTGAGGACAACCTATCTTCTTTAAACAGTTTTTCGTCATAACCTATCCGCAGAATTTTAATTTTGTCAGCCGAAATTTTACTGGTTTTCGATAATAATTTTTCTTTGTATTTGTCGCCTACTGTAACTATCTCGTCGCAGCTTTCTAAAATAGTTTTTTCCAACTCCTGGTCTATTTTTTTTACAAACGGCAAGTGATACAGCATGTCGTAATAAATTATATCTGTCCATAGGTCATGAAAATCAGCTATCCAGTATATGTTTAATTTCTCTCTTAAATCTTTACCAATGAAATGAGTAGAATGAGGCGGGCCTGCGGTGATAACACAAGAGATTTTCTCAGTACTAATAATTTTTATAGCCTCCTTGACTGCATATGGCCGCCAGCCTTTTCTTGGATCAGGAATAAAAAAATTCCCGCGAATAAAGCGGCTGACTTTTTTTAAAAAAGACGAATCGTCTTCATTGGCGAAAGCTGGTTTTGGAATGCTTTTTTTGCCAAAGAGTAAGGTAAATAGTTTAAAAGGTTCCCTTGTTTTTGTAGTATAGACCTTGATAGACGGATGTACTTGCTCTCGTAAACTTTCATCGTGCAATTGGTAAGTAGCGTACTCCGGCGATACGGTCAACAGATGAACTTCTATATTTTTATCTGCCAGGTTATTGGCAAACGAAAGCCAACGCTGCACCGCGGCGCCGCCACTGGGCGGCCAATAATATGTTATGATTAAAATTTTTTTCAATGATAAGTTTCAACCGAAACAAACAGCCTCCTATAGTTGTCCTGAAATAGTTCGATCCCAAAATTGGCAAAAGCAAAATCTATATTTGTTTTCGCTATTTGTTCCCGTAATGAAAGATCATTTTTTAATTGTTGAATGTATTCTATGGCTTCTGTAATAATCAATCTTTCATCATCTACCGAGGAGAAAACAAAACCATTCTTTTCAGGTAAAATATATTCATTGATAATGCCAACGGGGGTACCAATAATGGCAAGCCCTCTAAGCATGCCTTCCAGTGCAACCAACGGCCCGCTTTCCGTAGCAGACGTAACTAAAAGAATATCATTCTGCCGGTAAACTTCATCTACTTCTTCGGGGTCGGTCTTACTTCCAAAAAGGTGGCAGTAACGCTTTAGGTTTTCCGGAATAAAACTGTCCACATCCCCCAAAAAGTTAAAATTGGTTGAACTGTCAACCAATGAAAAGTCCCTGGCAATTTGTGCAACCAAGTGAATTCTTTTTTCCTTTGATCCCCTGCCAACGTATAAAATATTCAGTTGCTTACCATCAAATTTTTTGGCAGCACGAAGAGGCAATTCAATTCCATAATTTATGGCTTCTATGTTATGTATAGTTTTTGGAGGGACATGGTAACGGCTATATAGCTCTTCGTGCTTTTTGATTATTTCTTTACTGACAGTAACCGAGCGGCGATAAAACGAAAGAAATGGAATTCTTATCAAAGAAAACGAACACAAAGCATGGATCAAATCTATCTGCGGTACTGCAGTGGAAATCCATGGTGAAACCTTATATCCAAAATTGCTTTGACCATTAAAAACAATTGGCTTTTTCTTTTGCCGGTTAATCTTATAACTGATTATTCCGCGGAATATAAAGCTCATCGGGTATATCCATTTATTATCGGTAAATCTTGATATATCCCTGATAACAAATCCTGTTTTTTTAAACTCTTCGGCATATAGGCGGCCTTTGGATTTCCGGGTGAAATAAACCACGCAATTTCTGCCCATAAAAGCCTGCGCTATCTGGTAATGAATTTTTTCGGCGCCACCTATATGATAGAAAGGAAAGAAAAAGTAAATATCGAATGTTGATGGTTTTCCAAAACGCCCAATTAATTGCCCGATCAAAATAAACGGATACATGATAAATGATTCGACCCGGCGCTTGATGATAAGAAACTTATACATTAGATAGAATAAAAAATAACTATTGATTCGACTTTTCAGCTTTTAAGCTGGCTTTGAGTTCTTTTCCAGCGCCTTTTATCAAATCAATACAAGCATACAAAAAAACCGATAAAACGAATAATGAAGACCGTCTTGCTTTCATTTGTTCCCTTACAAAGCGAAATTTTACCGCGGCCAGTCTAAAAAATATATTCACCTTTCGATACCGTGTTACCGAGGTGGATAGCTCACGGTAAAAAAGTAGTGGCTCCGGAAGTTTATCAATCAATAGTCCGTTTGCCAACAGCCTTAACCAAAGATCATAATCCTCCGAATATTTTTGATTATGTACATATTTATATTCTCCGGTAACATCGGGTTGATACCGGTATTTTTTAAATAAAGAAGCTTTGCCCATCACAGTAGGATGCGCTATGCAATTATTTTTAGGTAAAAAGCTTCGGATTTGCGATGTAGTAATGTTTTCAACATCTTGTTTCCAGTATGGGAGTGGGGCTCCATCTTTGTCTATCACTTTAATCGTAGTTGCCAACATATCAACCGCATTATTCTCTAAATATGACAACTGCTTTTCCAACCGCATTGGCATAGAAATATCATCAGCATCCATACGAGCTATATACTCACCTTTGGCTATATCTATTCCCTTGTTCAGCGAAAAGATGAGCCCCCGGTTAACGTCATTTTTTACATAAACAACTCTGCTGTCGGTATAAAATAAAATAATCGCTTCCGAACCATCGGTAGAACCATCGTTGATCAACAACAATTCAAAGTCTGTAAAAGTTTGTGTAAGAATGCTGTCAATCGCTTCACGTAAATATTTCTCCGCATTATAAACCGGTAATATGACGCTGATCTTTGGCATTAACAAGCAACTATTTTTTGAAAAGCGGATGATGTAATATCACTCCAATTATAATGATCAAAGAAGGATTGCGGTGTAGGTGCTTTTAAAACCGATGCGGCAACCACCGCGGCAGCAAAGCCAGACCAGTCGCCGGTTTCAACAGAAAATAGTTTATTGCCGGCGTTACTTATTCCTGCTTTATGATGAAAGCAAACTACGTTAAGATGATAGGAAAGAGCATCCATTAATTTTGTTTGTACTCCACCGCCACCAATAACCGGGTTAATGAAAACATCGGTTGCTTTAAAATAGGTATCCATATTTTCTACTTCACCGGTAAAAATAATGTGGCTGTTTTTTATTTGATGCAGGTAATGGTAAGCTTTTAATTTATTTCGTCCGCAGACAATTATGCGGTAAGAAAAATAGCCCTGATCTAAGAGGGGAACAAGCTTCTCATTGATCAATATAATGGCTTCGGCATTGGGTGCATAATCTAAGGTACCAGCAAACAATAAAATTTTTTCATCGGGTCCGATGCGGTGTTTCTCACGGATAGTTGCCTGGCAAATGGCGGCATCCGACATATCTTTTTGTTCTGCTCCGTATGGAATGATTGCTACTTTGCTTGCTTCCAAACCGAAACGCCTTATTGCTGCTTGCTGGTCTTCAACCGTTTTAAAAAAAATAAGGTCCGCTTTTTTCATTCCCGATTTTTCATAGTAATAAAGCAGGCGCCACCACCATTTTCGCTGTTCTTTAAATCGCAAAAACTCTATATTATGAGCGTTCACTATCACCTTTACACACAACATTTTTTTACAGATAAAACCAGCCAGAACATGGTAAGGAAATTCGAGAATAAGGTGTGTTGCCGCTTCCAGTCTGGCGCAACGATAAATAGTTGCCCAAGCGAATGGATTCAGAAACTGGCTTTTGCCAAGAGGTAGTTCGGGTTTGATAATATATGAGGCATCAATGACTTTGTTGTCCTTTGAACAGAGGCATACTACTGGTGCCTGGCGTCCGAGATATTCATTAAATAGCGCAACTGCTTTTTGCCCGCCAAACCTTGCCGGTAACACCTTATACCAAACTATGCTTAAGATTTTTGCGGGATGATCGCTTTGTGGTTGCGCCATTCAAAAAATATGGCTGCGGCTATCAGCAGCAGCAGTGCGATGGAAAAAATGGTGGTCAGCTTTCGTCCTAAGAAATAATCGTGTGGCTCAAAACGAAACTGGATCTTATGCGTTCCCGCAGGTACCTGTAACCCACGCAGCACATAATTGACCCGTAAAATCGGTACTTCTTTCCCATCTATAAAAGCCTTCCAGCCGGCATCATAATATACTTCGCTGAATACCGCAAATTGTTCCTCACCACTGTTAAAAGAATAGTCTATAATATCGTTGTCATTCTTATCCAGCTTTACCGTTCCCTGTTGCGACCAATTTGCTGAACCGGTCACTTTACTTCGAAACGCCTGCTGCATCACCGCCGTATCTTTTGGATTCAGCGTGGCAAAAGCCGCCATTTCTTCTTTAGCATCTTTCACGACTTTTAATGACTTCACCAACCATACATTGCCTAAGGCTCCCTTATTAATTTGCTTGAACTGGGTCTGACCGGTGTTGGGGTCAAGAGCAATAATGTATTTGGCATTTAGCATATTTAATGCTGGAATATGTATTGAATCTAAACCTGCTGGATTTGTTTGAAGTGTTGATCCGGCTAGTTGCTGTTCTTGGTCAAGTTCATGTTCAATTAGTTCTTGATAAATGCGAAGCTTGGCGGGATGGTAGCCTCCAATAGAATTGAAATAATAAGATGTAAAATTCTCCTGGAAAGTGCCCAATAAATTAAAAACCCGAAAATGTGTTTTGTCGGTAAGAATTTCTTTGTCCATTTGGTTAGGAACAAAACCAGACTCGTTGTCAGAAGGTTCCTGATAATTTTCATGTCCCAAGTATTTACTATCTACCGGGATTAAATCAATTAAAACTATTACAGAAAGAACTAAGCCCAGCACTAAAGGCTTAATCATTTTACGTATAGCTAAATACAAAATTCCGGCGCCTAAAATAAAGAAACCTATTGTACGTAAAAGATCCGAAAACATAAGAGACTTGCGATCTTCAACAAGTCCATTGACAAAAGAACGAACGCCTTCAATAGCCTGTGGCTGGTTAGAGGACATTACGTTTTTTAGCAACTCTTTATCGGACGAACTTTTGTAGTCAAAGGCTAAGTAGCAAATTATTCCGACCGCTACCAAAACACCTGCTGCAATCAACCCTTTTTTGAAATAGGCAATGAAAGGTTGTTTGTCTTTTTCAGCAGCTACATGTTGAACGGTTAGCACAGCCATTAAAGGCAATAGAAGTTGAGGTATTACTAGTATCATTGAGGGGGCTCTGAATTTGCTATAGAGTGGTAAGTAATGATAGAGTAACGTGTTGAAACCAATAAAATATTTCCCCCAACTCATTAAGATTGCTAAAGCAATAGTTGCAAGAATCCACCACTTAAATCGGCCATCTAAAACAAAAAAACCAATGATTGCTAAAAAGCAAATGATTGCACCAACGTATGGTGGGCCTGAAGTCCCTACAGAAGATGGGCTTACAAGCCCTCCCCAATATGCTTTTCTGGAAGCAGACAATTGATCAGCCAACTGTTTGGGCATTGCTTGCAAAGCTTCAATAGTTTTTGAATCTTCTTTCTTTTGTTCAATCGCATCACTGCTTCCTCCGAATGCATTGGCTATCATCATTACGATAGGTTCTACAGGGTACAAGCTATAATCAAACGCATAGTCCAACGTCAATCCGTTCTTTGAGTCACCGGCTTTTGTTTCGCTCAGTTCACCGCCGCCACCGCGTATAGTTGCCTTTTGATATTCAATAGTAGAAAACAGATTAACGGAGTTAACCAATAAACCAATCACACCGGCAACAATGGTAAAGCCAAGCGCCTTGCTTAAGTGCGAAAAGTCTTTTGCCTTTATCCATCGTCCTATATAAAAAATGGTCATCACCGCCACTATCAGAAAAAAGTAATAATCAATTTGCGGATGGTTCATGGCAATCAGCACCGAGGTGATCAAACCCGTAAGAGCCGCTCCCAGCCAGTATTTGCGACGTTCGTACAGCAGCAGGATAGCACCCAGCAAAGCGGCCATGTAGGCAATAGACCACATCTTGGTTTCGTGGCCTACTGATAAAATAACCGCATTATATGTAGCATAGCCATAAGCCAACGCACCAAACATTCCGATGTATGGATTAACGCGTAACACACAGCACAGAAAGTAGAAACAGATACAGGCTAAAAAGAAAAACTGCATCGGGTGCGGCAGGTTTAGGGTAAGCACCGCATGTATATACCAGGGCAACAGGTTGTTGCCCGGCGCACCAATTTGAAAGGCCGGCATACCGCTGAATAAACCGTTTGTCCATAAAGGATATTCGCCATGGGTTTCTTTATACACCTGCGAATTATGGATGGCGCCCTTCCAATGTGTCACATCGCTTTGGTTCACTACCTTGCCTTCCAGCGAGGGCTGGCAGTAAATGGCGGCCACGCCCAAAAAAACAACAAAGGCTATAAGGTGAGGAAGCAGTTTGGCAAAGAGGCCTTTCTTCATATTGATGGTTTTTAAAACTTCGATCTCATTGTGGCATTGATACTTATTTGTATTCTTCAAGCGCCAAAAAAGCCGGAATATGAAGAACACAAATAAGGCAGCAGGAACACAATGAATGAACTTAAGCGAAGGCGACAAAATAAATCCTTTTTAGCGTACTATTGTTTATGCGTTGGCTTTTATTTTTATCACGACTGGCCTTCATCTGCAATTGCTTTTTTCTTTTAGCGGTTTCTTTACAATTGGTCCGCTGGTTTCATAACCAGGACGCCGAGTCAACAGTGATCATCATTGGTTATTTTATGGCGGCATTGGTAAACCCCGCGGCCAACTTTTGTTACCTGGCGTTGTTAGTATTAAATAGAAAAGGCCTGCAGGCCGTTCCATTATGGTTACGCCTATCGAACTTTATTTTTTTATTACTCGAAACCTTTTACATCCTTCATCTCAATGGTTAATAATATTCTTAAAGACAGGCCCACCAAACTATTCCTGTCTATCACTGCTTTTTTTGTAGCCAATGCGTTAATCGCAGAATCTATCGGTACCAAAATATTTTCATTAGAAAAAATATTCGGTCTGCCCCCGGCCAACTTTACGTTGTTTGGTCAGCATGGCCTCGGATTTAATTTAACCTGCGGTGTATTACTATGGCCATTAGAGTTTGTTATTACCGATGTGGTGAATGAGTACTATGGCCCCAAAGCCGTGCGGCGTATATCTTTCACGGCTATTGCCCTTATCTCTTATGCCTTCCTGATGTACTTTTTAGCCATCGGTATTCCACCGGCCGATTTTTGGTTAGGCAGCGGGAAATTAAATGGTATAGAAAATATGCAGGTTGCTTTTGGCGGCATTTTTGGGCAAGGTATGCGCATCATCATTGGCAGCCTGGTGGCTTTTTTTGTAAGCCAGATGGTGGATGTATGGGTGTTTCATAAAATAAAAAAACGTACCGGTGATGGCCGCATTTGGTTAAGGGCTACCGGTTCCACTTTAGTATCGCAATTAGTAGATAGTTACATTGTTCTGTTCATAGCATTCAGCAATGTTTTTACCTGGCAACAGATACTGGCTTTTGGCGTGATGAATTACCTATACAAAGCTTTTATGGCGCTGGTGCTTACACCGGTAATTGTGTTGGTAGAAAAGCGTATAGAAAAATATGTGGGCCGCGATGTAGCGCATCAAATGAAACGGGCTGCCATGGGAGAGAAGAGCGAACCAACCGTAGTACCGGCCGCTGGTTAGAGCATTTTCTTCAACATGCGTACTACGATCTTGTCAATAGGCAACGTAACAGGGTCTTCGGAAACCTGCTCCCAGCTTATAAAGCGGAAGGTTTCAATTTCATTTCGTTCTGCATAAATTTTTAATTGGTCTTCATCAAAATCAAATGGCTTTGTGCGCAACGGCACCGCGATCGGGCCTAATGGTTTTACAAAATAATAAATGGAAATAATTTGATCTTCGGGACGAAACGCAGAAAGAATAAAAAAATCAGTCGTATAAATATGATCACCAACTTCCACTTCAAGATTCATTTCTTCCATAAACTCGCGGCGCAAACAATCTCTTGTTCCCTCACCAAACTCTAATCCGCCGCCTGGAAATTTAGTGAAGTAACTGCCGCGAATGTATTCATCGCTTACCAGCAATTCCTTTTGGTCGTTAATCAATATACCATAAACACGAAGGTTGAACTGTGGCATAGGAGGGGGGTTATTGAAGAACGAAAGTGAAAATAAAAACAGAAGGGTTTAAATACCTATTGGTCGGTAGCAGGGACGGTAACATCTCCTTCAAACACTTTCAATGCCGGGCCAATCAGCCAGATGTTATTAAAACAATCACCCATCTTATCAAATTCCACGGCCAGCATACCACCTTTTGTTTGCACGTCCACATAATTATAGCCGTTTTCATTATGATAACAAACCAAGGCAGCGGCCGTAACACCGGTGCCGCAGGAAAATGTTTCGTCTTCCACGCCACGTTCGTAAGTGCGAACAATAATGCGGTCGCGGTCGTCTGTCTGCTCTACAAAATTTACGTTGATGCCTTCTGCCCGGTACTCCTCGCTGTAGCGGATAGCCATGCCTTTCTTACATACATCAAGCCCCATCACATTTTCGGTAATCAGCACGTAATGCGGCGAACCCGTATCCAATACATGGTGATTATATTCCGACCGGATCGTGTCCACATCCTTCATCTTCAAGGCTACATTTCCGTTGGCTTCAATGCGTGCCTGGTGTGGCCCATCTACCGCTAAAAAATAGTACTCCGATTTACTCATGCCAATGTCGTTCGCAAATTGTACAAGGCAGCGTCCACCGTTGCCGCACATGCTGCTTTCACGGCCATCGGCGTTATAATACTTCATTTCAAAATCATAACCGGGGTGCGTATTCAGCAGCATCAAACCATCGGCGCCTACGCCAAAGCGACGGTCGCACAACGCATCAATTTGCTTTCTGGTAAAGGCGTGAATGCCTGAACGATTATCAAGAATTACAAAATCGTTGCCTGTTCCCTGGTACTTATAAAAATGTAGCTGCATGATTATATAGAAGAAATAATGTCGAGGCTTTTTTTAATGAGCCGGTCAACGGCCGTGGCAGAATCGCTGGAGAACTGCTTGCTGATGCGATTGGCCACGATAGCGCTAAGCGATAAGCAATGATGGCCGAGCAATTTGCCCAACCCGTAAATAGCCGATGTTTCCATTTCAAAATTAGTGATACGATGCTGCCCAAAGCTAAACTGTGTAAGCCGGTCAATAAGATCAGGATTTTTTATACCAAGTCGCACCACCCTACCTTGCGGTCCATAAAATCCAGGGCAGGTAACCGTTATACCTTGATGAAAACCATCCACAAAATTCTTAATCAGGTTACCGCTTGACCCGCAGATATAAGGATTGGTGATTTGTGCATTGAGCTGCGTATGCGTGATAAACGAATGAAGTAATTGATTCTCCTGCTCATTATGATCGAGGCGGTAATAATTTAATAGATTGTCTAAGCCAAGGCCGTGAGTAGAAGCTACATAACTATCCACCGGAATATCGGCCTGTAATGAACCTGATGTGCCAATGCGGATGATGTTTAAAGAAGTTAGGTTGGGCTTAATGGTCCGGCTTTCAAAATCAATGTTCACCAGGGCATCGAGTTCGTTTAAAACAATGTCAATATTATCAGTACCAATGCCGGTAGAAACCACGCTGATTCTTTTGTTGCCGATGTAGCCGGTATGCGTCACAAACTCGCGGTGGTGGCGCTTTACCTGTATTGAATCAAAATATTTTGAGACTTCAGCTACCCGGTCAGGGTCGCCAACGGTGATAATGTTTTGGGCTAATTCTTCGGGCCTGACATCAAGGTGATAGATAGCGCCGCGGCCGTTGATGATTAGTTCCGATTCTGCAATTGGTTGCATGCAAAAATTTGGTTAGAGGTCAAATATCGCTTCTTTCCGTTTGATAAAAATACCTATTTTCGCAGCCGCTCTTTTTGTTGCGATTTGATAGTTGTGGTTTGTTATTTACTTTTTATTACCGCAAATGGCAAGCATCAAATAACAAATTTTAAGGTACCGTGGCCGAGTGGCTAGGCTCAGCTCTGCAAAAGCTGCTACAGCAGTTCGAATCTGCTCGGTACCTCGTTCCCGTTTTCATTTGATGAGGCGGGATTTTTTTTATGTTAACGAACGAAGAAGAAAAGTTTGTGGCTTACTGGGGCGATCAGCGCCAGCGAAAGAAAGAATTTCTGAAAAAATTTTCTATCGGGTTGCCGCTCATTTCCATTTTATGTGTGGCTTTTTTTATCAACTTTCTTTCGGGCTGGTATGGCAAAGCCGATAATGAACTTAGAAAACATTCATCAATCATTTTCGTTATCCTGATAGCGGTGGTGGGGATCGTTGTGTTTATGATGGTGTTTTCGGCCCGGCATAAATGGGACCAAAACGAATCGGACTATCAAAGCCTTTTGGCAAAAAAAAGCAATGCATCATCAACGCTGTAAAATGACTTGTCAGTTAAAACACCAATCATGAAAAAGTTATTCTTCGCTGTCATTATTATCCTGTCATTTAGCCGTTGTAATAAAAGCGGTACCAGCTCAAGTTGCTCGTATGATGCCTGTGCTACGGTGGCGCCCACCGCCGAGATCAATGCCGTGCAAAGTTATTTATCGGCCAATAGTTTAACTGCCACGCAACATTGCAGTGGTTTATTTTATTCTATTACGCAACCCGGCACCGGAACCACGCCAACCGTATGCAACAATGTAGTGATTAACTACGAAGGACGTTTAACCAATGGAACCGTGTTCGATCAATCTACCAGTCCAACCAACTTTCCTCTTTCCAACCTGATAAAGGGATGGCAAAATGGGTTGCCCCTAATTAAAACCGGCGGAAGCATTATTCTGTATGTACCGCCTTCGCTTGGTTATGGAAGTACAGCCATTGCTGCAGGCGGCGGCCGGCCGGGCATACCGGCTAATTCTATTTTGATATTTAAAATTGATTTGCTCGGTGTACAATAACAGCAAATCCCTTCGATGGATTGCAGCCGATACCTTTGTACAAATCTTTTCTTTTGGCACACGAAGCAATTTCTGTTTTTGATATTTTTAAAATTGGCGTCGGCCCTTCCAGTTCTCACACACTTGGACCCTGGCGTGCCGCTCAGCGTTTTATACAATCGTTAAAAGATAAAGGCCTGCTTCAATCCGTTACGGCATTGGAAGTACTGCTTTACGGTTCGCTGGCTAAAACAGGCCGTGGCCACGGCACCGATGTAGCCATTCAGTTAGGGTTGTGTGGAGAAGACCCGGTAACCTTTGAAGTGGACCGCATCACGCCTAAAATGAATGATATAGCCGTTATGAAAAGGCTGGTGCTTGGCGGCCTTCATGAGATTCCCTTCGATCCGATGGAGGATATTGATTTTCTTATTTCGGAATCACTTCCCTATCATCCGAATGCGGTTAGCTTTCTGGCCGCTTTGCAAAATGGGGAAGCGGTTTCTGAAACGTATTACTCCATTGGCGGAGGCTTTGTGGTTAAAGAAGGAGAGGTGCAGACATCTATGAGCATGACGCTTCCTTTCCCTGTCAACTCTTCCGCAAATCTTTTACACTGGTGCCGCAAAACCGGCCTGGCTATTCATGAAGTAGTGCTTGAAAATGAGTCGGCATGGCGACCCGAACGCGAAACCAAAGAAGGTATTTTAAAGATATGGCAGGTGATGAAGGAGTGTACCTTTCGCGGTTGCCATACCACAGGAACCTTGCCTGGCGGGCTTTTCGTTAAAAGGCGTGCAGCCGATCTGGCGAAGCGCTTACTAAAAGGCAGGCACTATCAATCGCATGAAGAATGGATAGCCGCTATAAAAAGTGGTGGCAATTCTTTTCAATATATTTTAGACTGGGTAAGTTGTTTTGCCCTGGCGGTAAATGAAGAAAATGCTGCTTTTGGAAGAGTGGTTACAGCCCCAACTAACGGTGCTGCGGGTGTAATACCAGCTGTTTTACATTACTATTTAGTCTTTGGCGAAGGTGTAACCAACGATAAGGTCATCCAGTTTTTACTGACAGCATCGGAGGTAGGAAGCATCTTTAAAAAAGGCGCTACCATTTCTGCAGCTATGGGCGGCTGTCAGGCTGAGATAGGCGTATCCTCTTCTATGGCCGCTGCTGCCTTAACGGAAGCCATGGGCGGTACACAACGGCAAGCCTTAATGGCAGCAGAAATTGCGATGGAACATCACTTAGGAATGACCTGCGACCCGATAGCCGGACTAGTGCAGGTTCCTTGCATCGAACGAAATACTATGGGAGCTATTAAGGCTATAACGGCCTCCCAGCTTGCTTTACAAAGTTCTCCTGATTATGCAAAAGTTTCATTGGATGTGGTAGTAGAAACCATGTGGGAAACAGCGCTTGATATGAATTCAAAATATAAAGAAACAGCCGAAGGAGGCCTGGCTGTGAATATTCCTTTGGGCTTAAGTGAATGTTAGCAGGTGGTTCTAATAAAGCAATCTATTGGGGACATAAAAGATTTAGTTGCGTAGCAACAGCGTTATAGATTATTAGATTCCAACGCTTTGCTTTTACGGTATATACGCAACTTGCCATAGGGCTATTACTTAAAACAAAAAGTGTTTACCAGTTCATTGTCATTTGGCGCCGGTTTAATTTAGTGGGCAAGATCTAACCCTCTAAACTGAAAGCATGCCCAAGCAAAGTTTTTTAACAACCGACTTCTTTATTGTTGCTTCGGAAAGTGACGCCACCAATGCCCTTTTATCTTTGCCCCGGCATCATTCCAACATTCACTTGCTAAAAGAAAACTCGCTGCTTCATTCTATGCGTTTTTTGTACGAACATCAGGAAAAACCGGTGCAGAACTATATAGATGTTTCGGTGCTACCGCTAAACGACCAGTATGTTCATTTTAGTCTTCATGGTTCCTATACAAATGGAAAACGCATTCAAACAGACCCTGACATCGGCATCGCACTACACCAATTTGAGCAGGCCTTACATACGTTACTTAAAAGTGAGGCATCAAGTTTTGCTACTAATCATAAGCGTAAGCCCGGTTCACGTAAGCCCAATCAATTTATGGCTACGTTAAAACTATTATTAGCCGGAAAACAGGTTCAGTTATAATATCATTTTGGGTTAGTAGGCCTTAACTACATTATAAAGCGTATCCCTTTCCACGGGCTGCCGGTTTACTTGCTTGATCAAAGCCACAATATCATCGGTACTCATGGCCGGCTTCTGCTCCTCGGCGCCAGCCATCGAATAAATTTTTGTTGTATCATCAATCGTACCATCAATATCATCTACCCCAAACGACAGCGCCACTTGCGCATTCTTTCTTCCCAGCATCGGCCAATAGGCTTTCAGGTGCGGAAAATTATCCATAAAGATGCGGGCCACGGCATACATCTTTAAATCTTCAATCAGGCTTACTTCGGGAACGTAGCTCATATCATTATCACCATTACGAAACTTGAGCGGAATGAATGTATTGAAGCCACCGGTTTTATCCTGCAAACGGCGCAGGCGGCTCATGTGGTTGATGCGATGCTGATACGTTTCTATATGTCCGTAAAGCATCGTAGCATTGCTATACAGCCCAGCGTGGTGAATCGCCTCGTGGATGGACAGCCAACCTTCTGCATCTACCTTATCAGCACTGATCTTATTTCGAATTTCTTCATCAAAAATTTCGGCGCCACCACCGGGAATTGAATTGAGCCCTGCTTCCTTTAAAATCCGAATGCCTTCTTCTATGCTCACCTTTGCCTTGCGGAACATATAATCTAATTCAACAGCCGTAAAGGCTTTTATATGCAGGCCGGGACGATGCGCTTTTATAGCCCGAAGCAAATCGGCAAAAAAATACAGGTTCATTTTTGGATGCACCCCACCAACAATATGCACCTCAGTCACTGCCTGGCCATCATATTTTTTTACAATGTTCAGCATGTCTTCCATTGACAGTTCCCAACCTTCCTCGCGGTGGGCATACAACTTTGAGTAGGCACAAAAATTACAGGAGAATACACAAACATTAGTAGGCTCTATATGAAAATTCCGGTTGAAATATACAGCCTGTCCATGTAGCTTTTCACGCACAGCGTTCGCTAACATTCCTAAGAAACCAAGGCTTCCCTGTTCAAATAATTGTAGCCCGTCTTCCTCTGTAAGTCGTTCTCCTGACTGCAGTTTATCCCCAATTATTTGGAGCTCTACCGACTGCTCTTTATATAAAATATTTTCTACCGTTGCTATCATAAAGCAAAGGTAGGTGCAGACAAAAAAAGTCCCGCACTGTGGCGGGACTTAAGCAGTAGTATTTACACCTCTTTTAATATTTTACAATCCGCTGTACTTCGTTTTTGTTCTTATCGCTATAGCCTACTTCCACCACATATACTCCGGCCGCTTTTCCAGTTAAATCTATCGCTATCTGCCTGTCCGCATTGCCATTGAATTGTTTAGTCCAAACCAATTGTCCGGCCGAATTCACAATATTGATATACTTAACCGTTGTCGGTGTTTGATAATGCCATATTGTAAACGTGTTATGGAACGCAGTTGGCAGTACGAGATAGCCCTGCTGTTTTAATTGAGCAGGCAAAGTTTGAGTAGTGAAATTGACATTGTCAATAAAGATGTTATTCTCATAATTGTTGGTCACACGAAATACTACCAATAAAGGGCTTTGCGATACAAACGCGGTCATATCAACCATTTCTGTTCTCCATTGGTTTGTACTGCTGGGTAAAAACTCACTGGGCTGCGGGTCATTTGGATTATTTAAAGTCTGCAATTCGTTACCCCACTTTTTGTAAATGGATGTAAACGTATTACCGCAATCTTTTGTCACTAAAACTTCCAGCGTATCAATTGGCGTTTGAGTAGTGCCCGCATAAGCTTTGGTAGAAGCCGCTACGTCAAAGGTTAACCGAACAGAGTCAGGCGAACCGAAGCTGATAACCGGCGATGCAAGATCATCAAACTGGCCCGTGCGCTGGTAATTGAATGAGTTAACATAAGCGGAACCAGGGTTGCCGTTGCCCGTTGCATACCGGCTCCATGTGGTGCCACCGTCTGGATTTATGATACTCCAGTTAGCCGGAGGAAAACTGTTGGATACAAATGACTCAGAAAGAGGTGCATTAACTGATCCGGGTACCGAGAATGCTTTTGTTAAGGTGTCGTTTCTGGTGTTCAAATCTCCGGTTCCGCTTACAGTTACCGGCTCCAATGAGTACACTTTTAAAGTATAGCCGCCGGAACCCGCTACCGTTATCGGTGCCAATGTCACATTGATTTGCGCATTACGGACAATTGAAACATTTGTCACGGTTTGAGTAACCGCTGCGCCGCCATTGATACTATATGAAACTTTAAAAGATGTTACAGTTTCAGAACCTGCATTTCGCACAGTAATCGAAGGGGTTACCGTAGTGGCGCAAACCAGGTTGTTAACGCCATTGATGGAAACCAGCTCTAAATCGCGTTTAAACAAGCCGGAAATGTTGATGTTATCAATGAAAATGTTATTACCAAAACCGCTGGTGTTTCTAATAAGTAACCCTAAACTGCCCGGTGCCAATGTAGCGCCGCCCAATGCTATACGTTCTGTTCTCCAGTCCGACGCGATAGGATTCTGATAATCGGTTGCTAAAGAACCCGCTGTTGCCAGCGTCGGTCCCGTCTTGCTATAGATGGCAGTGTAAGTGGTGCCACAATCTATTGTAGCTCCCACCTGTAACAAATCGTAGAAACCGGGATTCGGATAATTCTTATGAGCCAGGTCGAATGAAATAATGACCGAATCTGCGCCGGCCGTATTCATTAGCGGAACACGGATGTCATCTACCCGGCCAGCTACATTAGCAGTAAAATTATCAATAAAAGCCGAGTAGGTGCTGTTCCGTCCCGGTGTTTTGCGAAGCCAGGTTACATCCGTATTAGGATTAATGATGGCCCAGCCGGCCGGCGGGAAGGCTGTTTCAAAACCCTCAACAACCGGTAATTGCACCAGGTTGATCACCGTAAATGATTTACTCAAGGTATCATTACTTGTCTGGCTGTCACCAGTACCCGATGCCGATACCGGCGAAGCGGTAAATGCTGTAATTGTATTAACACCCACAGCGGCGGTTGTGCTGGTAGCAAAAGTAAACGAGGCAGTTGCACCCGGCGCCAGATTTTGGGTGATAGTTTGTGTTACCGGTGTACCATTTCCAATTCTGTAACCGATGGTGAATGAGGTTAGCGCTTCTATACCTGCGTTTAACACGGTTATACTCGGCTTGATTACAGATGAGCAGGCATTTGTTCCGGGGTTGTCAATACTGACCAGTTTTAAATCTCTGCTTGCTAATTGGGCGATATTGATGTTATCTATGTGAATCCAGTTACCAAACTGATTTGTGTTTCTAAACACCACCTGTATTTGTCCGGAGGCAAGCGCTGAGGCAGGTATCGTTATTGTTCTTGTAACCCAATCGGTGGCAGCAGGAGTTAAATAGGCGCCGGTTGCAGACCCGGCGGTAGCAAGTGCAGGTCCGGCTGCAGTGTAAATTTGCGTAAATGTTTGTCCGCAGTCACCTGACACTAATATGGTAAGCGCATCGTAATTAGTAGCTAAGGGATAATATTTGTGGGCAATATCATACGTGATAGCATACGTTTTTGTAGGGTCAACGCTGATGGTCGGGCTTTTAAAATCATCAATGTTTCCTTTGGTAACATCATCGTAGTTATTGATGGACATTTTGCCAAGGCTGCCACCACGTCCAGGGGTTGTTCGGGTCCAGGTCAGGTCTCCGTTAGGATTGTTCACCGACCAATTGGCTGGAGGGAACGCCGTACTTTCAAAACCTTCTGTTACCGGAGCAGTAATGGGTGCGGCTACAGTGAATATTTGGCTTAATGTATCGTTGGCGGGTACCTGGTCGGCACTCGCATTTGGGTTAGCGGTAAAAAACTTGAAGGTATGACTTCCGATAGCCACGGCAACCGGCGTGGTAAATGTGTGTACGTAAGTTCCGCCCGAAGGAATGTTGACAGCTACTGTTTGAGTAATAGCCGTGCCATTATCGTAACGATAGCCTACGGTAAGAGATGTGATAGTATTTAAGCCATTATTTACGACGCGGAATTTAGGTGCAAAAGCTCCGGCGCAGGATAGTGTGGAGGGATAGTTAGTGAAAGCACAACCTATCTGCTCAAACCCACCTGGGTTTACCGAAGCTAAGGGAGCTGCATCAAGTAATGTTGCGCCAGTGGGAGGCTGGCACCCAGGTGAAGTTTTTAAACTTGCCCTGCAACTATCCAGTACCCACTCCATCCGCTGCACTTGTTTTGTCGTGAACATACTATAACAGTTATCAGCTGTGTAGTCCATAAAGTTCTGATACATTTTGCCAGGCGCGGCAGTTGCACAGGCATCCGTTGCTGTACCGGTAGGGCAATTAGTAGTAGCATCACCCTGATTAGGTGTGTCACCAACAGTTTGATCGGTAGCAGAACCAAAAAGATTGGCAGGAATATTAGCCGGATTAGTAACGCAATTCGCTCCGGGAAGTGTTCGAAAATCTGATTGTACACAACCTGCATCATCGCCCCAAATGTGATATAAACCAAAATAGTGGCCCACCTCATGCGAACCTGTACGGCCTCTGTTATAAATACCAATATTATTACACGTAGCCTCGCCAAAACTTTGATAATTTAGAAAAACGCCATCGTCAGCGGCAGCACCAGAACCTGGAAACTGTGCATAGCCTAATATGCCTTGACCGCTGACGTCAGTGCCAATCCACAAGTTTAAGTATTGAGTGGGATTCCAAACATCTAACCCACCAAGTGATGTTCTTTTAATAGGATCCGTAGCTACTGTTATATTAGAGCCGGCACTGCTTGCTCTTCTTTCTACACCATTAGTAAGAAGGCCACCCGGGGTGCGGCGGGCAAGACAAAATTGAATTTGGCTATGACCTCGTATTGCCGCAAAAGCTGCGGGCACATTGGTGCTATCCGGATTGAGACCGGCAAAGTCAATATTTAAGCGAGCTATTTGGCTCAACACGTCGGCATCAGTAACTACAAAAGGATTAGCCAGAACAATATGCACAACTACAGGAATATACACGATCGCCTGAGTTCTGTAATTATCCTGTACACGGCCGGACGGTACCACCTTTGACATCTGTTCACTAGCTTGCCGTAGGGCAGGATCGAAACCGTAATTCAATTCCAACCTTTCCATAGTTGCGCATCTTTTGGATGCCTCACTTAAAGGAGCCGGCTTTTGAGCGTTGACGTTATTTAGTCCGAAGAAGGATAGAAAAACAAAAGATGCCAGAAAAGTAGATTTTTTCAAAGCAGTTAAATTTTGTGTTGATAAATAGGGATTCCAGTCCAGTTAAATAGAAGATACAATGATACTTCATTCCTTTTTACAGGAAAAAAATAATTCGTTGTAATAAGCCAGTAGCTTGACATTTCTGAAAAAATAATACTACAGAAAAGAGTTGCGCCTGCTAAAAGTTTTGTTTCAGTAATACTTCAGCGGCTATTCATTTAACTACTGCATAACCAACTCTTGTAAACGTAAATCTGCTATCTTTCAAGCTGAAACAAACCCGCTTAAAATGAGTATTAAGCTTCGCCTCACAGTTATGAATTTTTTAGAGTTCTTTATTTGGGGTTCGTGGCTAATATCATTGGGTGGATACATGTTTACTGTATTACATGCAAATGGGGTTCAGATTGGCGCTACCTATGGAACTATGGGTATTGCATCATTATTTATGCCTGCCCTGCTTGGAATTGTGGCAGACCGATGGCTTAACGCCGAGCGGGTTTTGGGCATTTGCCATATTATTGGCGCTGCATTATTGTTCTGGGCTTCTAAGGTAAAAGACCCTTCAATGATGTACTGGGTCATGCTTTTCAATTCACTTTTTTTTATGCCTACCATTGCTTTAAACAATACTGTTTCTTATATCGTTTTGGAAAAAAAAGGATTCGACATTGTAAAGGATTTTCCGCCAATCAGGGTATGGGGAACAATTGGTTTTATTGTGGCGGTGTGGGTAGTGGATTTGTGTGGTTGGACGCTGAGCCCGAACCAATTTATTCTGAGCGCCTTTGCTTCAGCAGCGATGGGTGTTTATTGCTTTTCAATGCCCGCGTGCCCACCAGCGAAAACCGCTAAAAGCTCCTCCTGGGTTTCTTCGTTTGGTTTAGACGCTTTTGTATTACTTAAGCAGCGAAAGATGGCTATCTTTTTTTTATTCGCCATCCTTTTAGGAGCTGCCCTGCAAATTACCAACGCATTTGGCAAACCTTTTTTAGATGACTTCGGCGCCATCCCCGCTTATAAAGAAACATTTGGCGTAAAACATTCAAACATTCTCATCTCTATCTCCCAGATATCCGAGACGCTTTTCATACTTGCCATACCATTTTTTCTTCGCCGGTTTGGTATTAAAATAGTCATGCTGATTAGCATTTTCGCATGGGTATTCCGGTTTGGCTTATTTGGATTAGGAAATCCCGGCGATGGAGTTTGGTTATTAGTACTATCAATGATTATTTATGGAATGGCTTTCGATTTTTTTAATATATCAGGATCGCTGTTTGTTGAAAAGGAAGCTGACATTAAAATCAGGGCAAGTGCGCAGGGGCTGTTTATGGTGATGACAAACGGCATAGGCGCTTATCTGGGAGGATTTTTCAGCGGATGGGTAGTTGATCATTTTACAAAAAATGGGATAAAGGATTGGCAGAGCATCTGGTTCACCTTCGCAGGTTATGCTTTAGTATTGGGAATTATATTTCCATTCATTTTTAAGTATAATCATACCTCTTTACCCGACGGCAAAAAGAACGAAGTCTTTGAGTTAACGCCTCATTGAAACAGAAAACCCGAAGAAAATTTCTTCGGGTTTTCTGTTTGTAGCAAGACTGAATTAATTCATGTGGGCTTCAATCTTTTTTACAAAGTTGCCTTTGGGTTGGGCGCCTACCAGCTTATCTACCACCTGGCCGTTCTTTATAAACAGGATAGCAGGGATGGAGGTAATGCCGTAGTTCATGCTTATTTGCGGGTTCTCATCTACGTTCACCTTTCCAATATTTACTTTGCCATCATACTCTTTGGAAAGCTCGTCAATGACCGGACCAATGGCGCGACAAGGGCCACACCACTCCGCCCAAAAATCAACAATGGTTAATTTATCTGCACTGATTACTTCGGTTTCAAAATTTGAATCTGTGAATGCTTTTGCCATAATACTTATTTTTAAAATTGTCAAACGATTATTTAGAAATACAAATTTAAGCCCAATCCTTTTTAATGACTGAAAGACAGTTGGCGGTTTGGGGTTTGGAGTTATCGTGATGAAGGTAAAATTCCTTCTTTACGCTACTTTTCAAATAGGAACAAAGCAATAACCAATAATTAGAATTGTAACTAAAAACTCCAAACACCTAACTCCTAACCCCAAACTAAACAGTCGCCACCTGCACATCAATCTCCGGCCGGGTTTGTAAAAAATGGATCATCTCATTATTCACTTCAAAGCCATGCCCGTTGGAAAGTAGCGAAGCTTTCAAGGACGTTTTTGGCTCGGTAACCTGAAACTTGATAGTAGCATTCCCGGGATTGGCCTTCATGTTTGTTTCAAAAAATTGAATGATGCCAGGTTCTAAATTCCGTACATCCATTTCAACACACAATTGTTTGGTTAGGGTCCGTTTTACATTCTCGGCCATCGTGATGCCGGTTATTTTAAACTCCCATTCGGCTTTGTTCCATCGTTGTTTAAAGGCGCCGGTAACATACACCGCCTGCCCCTGCATTAAAAAATACTGGAACCGTACGTAGTCATCGCCAAATAAAACCAACTCTGTTTTTCCCGAAAAATCCTCAACAGTGAAGGCCCCAAACTTATTGCCTTGTCGCGATAGCCGATGATTGGCAACAGACACCAAACAAAGCAGCTTGATGGTTTTACCGGAGCCAGCCAGTTGCGGCGAATCTTTTATATCATTAAAGTCCACAATGGACGTGATGCCGTAATGTTTTATTTCGAAACGATAATGATCAAGCGGGTGGCCGCTTAGATAAATACCGGTGACTTCTTTTTCTTTTTCTAATTGCTCCGTTAACGAAAACGGCGGACAGGCTTGTATTTGCGGCGGCTTTATATCCAACACAGCAGGCAAGTCGCCAAACAACGTATTGCTGGTGTTCATTGATTCGGCTTGCACCACATTACCGTAGCGGATCATCTTCTCCAAACCCGTTTGCGATTCGCCGTCAGGCACACAAAAAAACTGAGCCCGGTGAAGTTGCGGAAAGGCATCGAAGCCTCCGGCATATACTAAACTTTCCAGCGTTTTTTTATTAACGGTACGTTGGTTAATGCGCCGCATAAAATGGAAAGGATCATCAAAGCGGCCGCCGGTCTTTCGCTCTTCAATTAAGCTTTCAACAGCCGCTTCGCCAACGCCTTTCAATCCGCCTAAACCAAATCGTATCTCGCCTTTATCATTCACCGCAAAGCCTTTCTGGGACTCGTTTATATCAGGGCCCAGCACCGTTAGTCCCATGCGCTTACATTCTTCCATAAAAAAAGTAAGCTTTTCAATGGCATTTGCATGGTTAAGGACAGCAGCCATATATTCGGCAGGGTAGTGGGCTTTTAAATATGCTGTTTGATACGCTACTAAAGCATAACAAGTAGAGTGGCTTTTATTGAAAGCGTATTGTGCAAAGGCTTCCCAATCGGTCCAAATTTTTTCAAGCTTGTCTTTAGGATGGCCCTTGGCTTTAGCACCGTCCACAAACTTGCTTTTCATTTTATCCAGGGTCTTCCGGTCTTTTTTACCCATTGCTTTGCGCAGCACATCCGCATCACCTTTGCTAAAACCGGCCAGCTTCTGCGCCAGCAACATTACCTGCTCCTGATACACTGTAATGCCATACGTTTCCTGCAGGTATTCTTCCATTTCAGGAAGATCGTATTCAACAATCTCGCGGCCGTGCTTACGATCTACATACTGTGGAATGTAAGCCATTGGGCCGGGACGGTACAAGGCATTCATGGCAATCAAATCGGCAAACTGATCGGGCTTAAGTTCTTTCAAATACTTCTGCATGCCCGGGCTTTCAAACTGAAACGTAGCAATGGTTTCCGCTTTTTGGTACAACTCGTACGTCTTTGCATCATCCAATGCGATATTGTCAATGTCTATCTCTACGCCATATTTTTCTTTGATATTGAGAAGCGCATCTTTTAAAATGGACAAGGTTTTTAAACCCAGAAAATCCATCTTGATAACGCCGCTGTCTTCAATAATGCTGCCTTCAATTTGTGTGATACATAAGTCGGTTTCTTTGGAAGCGAACACCGGAATTAATTCTGTCAAATCTTTTGGGGCAATGATGATACCCGCCGCATGAATACCTGTGTTACGAACAGAGCCTTCTAATCTCTCCGCAATATGCAGCACATCGGCCTGCAGGCCTTTGCCATTATAAACGGCACGCAACTGCTTGATGTTTTCAATATCATCGCTGCCGTAGCTTTCCACTTCTTCCAGGGACTTTTCGCCTTCTTTTGCGGTAAGCGGCGCATGCAAACAACGATAGAGTTTAGTGCCCGGTTTATCGGGAACAAATTTGGCCAGAATATTACTTTCAGAAAGCGGCAAGTCCATTACACGGGCCACATCTTTAATACTCATTTTTGCGGCCATCGTACCGTAAGTAACAATCTGCGCTACCTGGTTCTTGCCGTATTTCTGCACCACATAGTCAATCACTTTCTGGCGGCCTTCATCATCAAAATCCGTATCAATATCAGGCATTGATTTACGGTCGGGATTAAGGAACCGTTCAAACAATAAATTGTATTTTATCGGATCAATATTAGTGATACCGATGCAATAGGCCACTACGCTTCCTGCGGCTGAACCCCGCCCCGGGCCTACATATACGCCTAACTGACGGCCCGCTTTTATAAAGTCGGACACAATTAAAAAGTACCCGGCAAAGCCCATTGTTTTTATCGTGAACAACTCAAAGTCTATGCGTTCGCGAACCTCTTCGCGGATTTCCGAATAGCGGCCTTTAGCGCCTTCGTAGGTGATGTGCTTCAGGTATTCCCATTGATTAAGATTGGCATCGCTGTGAATTTGAAATTCTTTTGGAATGGGAAAAGCTGGCAGTAAAATATCACGTTTAAGATTCAGCAGTTCTACCTTGTCAACAATTTCATTGGTGTTATCAAGGGCTTCGGGAAGGTCATGAAAGGTCTTCGCCATTTCATGCGTCTTTTTAAAATAAAACTGATCGTTAGGAAAAGCAAAACGTTTGTCTTTCATGCTGATGTCGTCATCAGCAAACTCACGCAACGCGGTTGTAGCCACCTTTTCGCCGGTATTGATGCAGAGCAAAATATCATGCGCATTAAAATCTTCTACATCTACATAATGCGAATCGTTGGACGCGATAATTTTTACATTATGCTTGCGGGCAAATTTGATCAGCACGTCATTTACGCGGTTTTGTTCGGCCATGCCGTGACGTTGAAACTCCACGTAAAAATCATCGCCGAATAAATCAAGCCACCACTTAAATTCTTTCTCTGCTTCGTCTTCTTTTCCTTTTAAAATGGCTTGCGGCACCATTGCACCAAGGCAGCAAGTAGTTGCTATTAATCCTTCGTGGTGAAGGGTAATAAGGTCTTTATCAATACGTGGATATTTACCATACAAACCTTCTGTATATCCGATGGAAGTTAGCTTCATCAAATTCTTATAGCCGGTTTCGTTTTTGGCTAAAAGAATCTGGTGAAAGCGCTGATCTTTCTCTTCTTTGGTAAACGATTTTCGGGTGCGGTCTTTCGCCACATAAAACTCGCAGCCAACAATGGGTTTCACCTTCGGTTTACCGGCTGCATCTACATTTTTATAAGCCTGCGATACAAAATCAAAAACGCCGAACATATTGCCATGGTCGGAAATGGCAAGGGCCGGCATGCCATCCTCAGCGGCCTTTTTATAAAGTGAGCTAATGGAAGCGGCGCCGTCTAATAAAGAATATTGCGTGTGAACGTGTAAGTGTGAAAATTTCATCGGTCTCCTCTCTGTCTTTAACGAAAAAATGCGAGTAGAACTGGGCTCAGAGCGCAATTTACACCCTAAGGACGCATTAAGAGTTGTTAACTCCGGTCGAAATTAATCCACAGGTTGTTAGTAATTTTTAAGATTAGACCTTACTTTCGTCCTCCACCCGAACATTAAAACAAGCCCATGGTAAAAAACATTTCGCTATTCACCATCTTGTTCCTGGCCGCCGGCTTTAGCTTATTCGCACAAACAACAAAGCCGGCCGTAACCGAACCCGCAAAAACCGATTACAAGTTTCTCGACAATATTTCAGTCGAGGTTTCCCCTCAGCAAATTGTTAGCAAACCCGCCGCAGTACCAGCGGTAAAAAAAGATTTATTGCTTGCCGCAAAGACCGGCGACGGCACTGTGGAATCGGCCGGATCGCTACAGTTTAAATATTCCCTTTTATTAAATGTAGAAGTAGAGTTGGTAAAAAACATCGGCCTTTTTAAAATAATAGACGAATGGTACGGCGTCAGGTATTTGTTTGGCGGGTCTACAAAAAGCGGTATTGATTGCTCGGCACTGATGCAGGTTTTCTTTACAGCCCTTTATGGAATTTCGTTGCCGCGTACCGCTAAGATGCAGTACGATTTTAGTCGCCGTATTTCACGCACGGAGCTTAAAGAAGGCGACCTGCTTTTCTTTAATACGCGAGGCGGCGTTTCCCATGTAGGCATGTACCTTACCAATAATAAATTTGTTCATGCATCGGCCAGAGGCGTGGCCATCTCCGATATGTTTGATCCGTATTATGCGGCCCGGTTAATAGGTGCCGGAAGGGTAGTGGAAGATCTTCAACCCGCAACGGCTTCGGCTTCACTTAAGCCCTAATTTTTTTCGAAGGGTCATCCAAACCGGAATGGCATCCGGCGATAATTTAAAATAGATCATCGCCACTGCAAAAGGCACACAAAAGATCAGGCTTCTGATAACCATCCAATGCAGTCCTGTATTATCTTTCAAGGGGAGATAAGCCGCTAAAAAACAGGCGCCGCTTACCACAACCGCCAGCGCCGTTTTAGCATCAAACGGCTGCATGTTAAATTTCCTCAGTAAAAAAGAATAGCGGATAGCATTGTACACCGTAAACGAAATAAGGTTGGCAATGGCCGGACCGGTGATGCCGTATTTTATCGTCAGAAAATAATTAAGCGGCAGCGTGATGGCCAGCAAAATAAGCCCGGTTTTAAATTCATATTTCCAGTAGGTTGACGTGCTGATGATTTGGGCATTTACACCGGTGCCCATATCAATAATGCGGGTAAGGCCCACGTAAAAGAAAATCCATTTGGAGGCGAGGTAAGTGGTTTGGAGATGAAAGGTGATGATGCCATCGTCGAAATTAATCCAGATAAGCGAAAAGATAGCGCAGGAAAAAAGCAGTTGATTGATAGATGACCGGTGATAAATTTTATTGAGCTTATGAAAATCTTTATCCTTCCACGCCTGTGAAAGTGGCCCTACAGAAGCAGATACAACCGCCCGCTGCGGCGCTTGTATTAGACTGGCCACAAACTGCCCGAAAGTGAATACCCCGGCGGCTCCCACGCCATCAGGCAACACCGCGGCAATGATCAATGTATCGGCAACCGAAGCCAGGTTAAACACCATGCCACCGCCCCAGACAAACCCAACCAGCGCAATAATCTTTCGCCTGAATCTGGTGGTAATGCGGCTTAGAGATAGAACTAAAAAAAGTTGTTGCCGCTTCTTAAAATAAAACATTAAGTAAGCCGCTAAAACCAGATAGACAAACGAGTAAAGTCCGATGAAGGTGTTGAAATTTTTTATCAGCCCCAGCGAAGTAAGCAAGATGAGCACTGTAACAAAAGCCCGAAAGGAAACTTCTTTCAAAAAATTGCTAACCACGGCCCGGCCCCGTTGCCAAGCATACGCTTCCATTATTAAAAAAACAGTAAAGCCCAGGCCAAAAGGAAAAAGCCAATAATAATAATGCAGCAACTCCGGCGCATTGCTATACATTTTATTAGCAACTACATCTTTAAAAACCAATCCTAAAACAGTGACGAAAAAAAAGCCGATCAGCGATAGCACCAACGCAATTGTCAACTGGTCGTTTTTTTTCTCGGGCAGGTGGGCTTTATAGTAAGGAAAAAACTTGGTGAGAAAGGCCGGCATGCCCACATTGGCAATAGAAAACATAAGCTGTGCTACGGCAATAAAAATTCCAATCAAGCCATACTGCTCGTTAGTAAAGCCGCCTTGCTTTGTCATGAGGACGGTGTTCAAAAAACCAAGGGCAAATCCAATGTAAACAACGAGAGATGAAATGATGCTTTGCCGGCGAATATTGCTCATGAATTTAAAGTGCTGAGGGGTAAAGGGGTTGATACGGCAATGAAAAAATTTGTACGGGCATTAGAAATTCATCACATCATTTTAACGAGAACATAAAAGTTTTTATCTGCTTCAAATGCAGCCCCACCAAGGGTTTTAGCGTTTTGCCATTGGATGGTTGGCGTCAACCATTCGCCGCCGATCAGTTTTACCGGCATAGCAAAACCGCGTACCACGTTCTTCCACCGGTACTGGTAACCGCTACTGCCTTTTTTTACTTCGAGTGTTGGTACATTGGTGGTGCGTAAATACTGGTCGAACACTTTGCTGAAGTCTTTACCGCTCTTTGCACTGATGTACTCTTCTACTTGTTTTGAGGTAACCACCTGGTGATAAAAATCTTTGTTCAATCCCCACAGAATGGTTCTGAATTTTTCATCATCATTTATCACCTGGCGAATGGTATGCAACATGTTGGCGCCTTTCATATACATATCGCCGCTGCCTTCATTATTTACTCCATATACACCAATGATCGGCTTCCTGTTTTCAATATCACCTCTCAGCCCAACAAGGTATTCATCAGCCGCCTGCTTGCCGTAATGATATTCTACATACAAAACTTCTGAATAAGTAGTGAAACCCTCATGCACCCACATATCGGCAATATCTTTTGTGGTGATGTTATTAGCGAACCATTCGTGGCCGCTTTCGTGAACAATAATGTAGTCGAACTTCATGCCCCATGGAGTGTTGGAAGGAAAAGGCCGGCCGAGATACCCGTTCAAGAAATGATTGCCGTACGCCACAGCGCTTTGATGCTCCATACCGAGATGCGATGACTCTACTAACTTGTAGCCGTCCTCATAAAAAGGGTAGGGACCAAACCAATACTCAAATGCACGGATCATGGGCTTCACTTGTTCAAATTGTTTTTTAGCTTTTGGCAAATCATAATCCAGTACCCAATAGCTTAAATCCAATTTGCCTTTTTCGCCTTGCAATGTATCCGTGAAGTTTACGTAATGGCCAATGTAAGGGATGATTGTATAATTGTTGATAGGCGCCTTCACTTCCCACCTGTACGTTTCAAGAGCTGAAGCATCTTTAACAGCATCGGTAACAGAAGGCCGTTCAAGTTTTACGGATTGAATCTGGCGTCCGTTACCAACCGCAACAAGGTCGGGCGAAACATTTATCGTTAAAGTAGCGCCGTTATCCGGCTCATCGCTCTGATGATCTTTACAGGGATACCAAACGCTGGCGCCCAAGCCCTGACAGGCCACCGTCATCCAGGGGCGGCCTTGTTCATCTTTGGTAAAGATCCAGCCACCATCCCACGGCGGCGTAACAGCCTCACGCGGCTTGCCATGATAAACAATGCCAATGGTATGAACGGTTCCGGCTGCGGTTTTAGGCAAAGGAACATGCCACACATTGCCCTCGCGGTAGTACGGCTTTGCGGGATAGTTTATGTAGAGTTTGTGATCGTAAAAAAGGGTATCTATGGTAAGCGGCTGCTGCAGATCAATCTGCATATAATCAGTGCGTTGTCCCGACAGAACTTTATATTGTATTTCCGTTTGTCCCCTGATTGTTTTTAGTGCATAATCGGGTGTCACATTCACATCGTAATGAAGCACATCCCACCAGGCCCGTTCCGGTCCGATGGTCCCGCGCAAACTATCCTGGTGCGTAAACTTTTCTTTGCCTGGCTGCGCATGAATAATGGTAGATGTAAAAGAAAATGCAGCGATAAAAAAAAGGATCGGCTTCATAATTATGTTTTCGCGTTTGACAAAAGCAATACTTCGCTAATTTAGACGGTTAGCCGCAATATATGATGTTCCCCTTAAAACATTTAACCATTACCGGTTTCATACTCCTCTTATTATCATCGTGCTACCAGGGTGAGAAAGAAACGAAGCGCATCTTTCATTATAACGAATCAACCGGCATCGCTTCAATTGATCCCGCCTTTGCAAAAAACCAGTCCATCATGTGGGCGGTGCATCAGCTTTATAATACGTTGGTAGAGGTGGATAGCAGCCTGCATATAGTTCCTTCGCTCGCAAAACGATGGACGATCTCCCAAGACAAAAAAACCTACACCTTTTATTTACGTAGCGATGTGTTTTTTCATGATGATGCCTGCTTTACAAATGCAAAGGGAAGACGGCTGGTGGCGGGTGATGTGGTGTATAGCTTTCAACGCCTTGTTGATAAAACAACGGCCAGTCCGGGTTCGTGGATATTCAATAAAAAAACCGATAGCAGCAAAGGCTTTAAAGCAATTGATGACACTACGTTTCAATTAAAACTGGCGAGGCCTTATCAACCGATATTAGGCATTTTATCAATGCAGTATTGCTCTGTTGTTCCACAAGAAGCCGTGGAGAAATATGGTACTGATTTTCGTCGCCACGCGGTAGGTTCAGGGCCGTTTCAATTTGTAGCCTGGGAAGAAGGACAGGCATTGGTAATGAAAAAAAACCCTTCTTATTTTGAAAAGGATGAAGCGGGAAATAAGCTGCCGTATCTCAATGGGATCAAGATTAGTTTTTACGATAGCAAGGCCACGGAGTTTTTGTTGCTTCGTCAACACAAACTTGATTTTATCAACGACATTGATGCTTCTTTTAAAGATGAAGTGCTCACGAAAAAAGGAACGCTTCGCAGCGATTGGCAATCGAAAATTATCCTTCAAACAACGCCTTACCTCAACATCGAATACTTTGGCATTTTGGTAGATACAACGGCAGCGGTTTTAAAAGCTTCGCCACTTCGTTTGCAAAAAGTAAGGCAAGCTATTAACTATGGTTTTGACAGACGCAAGATGGTTTTGTACCTGCGTAACTCGTTGGGCATCCCGGCCGAAGCCGGCTTTGTTCCGGCGGGCTTGCCATCGTTCGATTCTGTTGCCGTAAAAGGCTATCAATACAATCCTGCGTTGGCTAAAAAGTTGATAAAAGAAGCAGGCATCACGGCCGCAAATGCGCCACTCATCAAGCTTTTAACCATCAACATTTATTCCGACATTGCTTCTTACATAGCAAGACAGTTAGAGGAAATTGGCTTAAACGTGCAGGTAGATGTCGTGCAAAAATCGTTGCTGCTCGATATGACCTCGAGTTCAAGGGCCTTGTTTTTTCGTGGCAGCTGGATAGCGGATTATCCCGATGCTGAAAATTATCTTTCCGTGTTCTATTCAAAAAACCCAGCGCCGCCAAATTATACCCGCTATAGTAACCCGGCCTTTGATGCCTTGTTTGAAAAAGCCATTGCGGAAACAAACGATTCGTTGCGTTATAAGCTGTACCAGCAAGCCGACCAGTTGATGATAAAAGATGCGCCGGTGGTACCGCTTTGGTACGACGTAGCAGTGCATCTTGTTCAACCCAACATCACCGGCTTTTATCCAAATGCCCTGAATCTTTTGGAATTAAGAAGAGTAAAGGTTAATAGGTAAATAAGTTAATAGGTTACTAAGTCATTTACTACCAATCAACCTTTCAACTTATCAACTATTCTACTCCTCATCCTCTTCATAATAGCTCTCTTCATTATTATTATATTGCTTCTGCCAGGCTTCTACTTTCTCATCGCTCAGGCATTCAATAATGTCAAAAACAGCATCGCCTTTCTTGCGCCACTCGGTTACCAGTTCGTCGCCATATTTAAAAATATACATGCAGTGATCAGTTTCCATCGTCACCTTAATCAATTCAATGTTTGAATCTTGTCCTTCTTGCACCAGGTAATAACATCCGGGTTCCAACAATCCATACGAATACATAATCATCCTCCGTTTTAGGTGGTTAGTAACTAATTAAACAAACAATCTAATGGGTAGTACTGGGGTTAGTAGAGAAGAACAAACGTCCTCAAAATCTTACTGCTTCACAAGTCAAAAGTAGGCGTTTTGAATCAGTAAATCTTTTCTCTGCATCAAAAAAAATGTTACCGTTTTAAAACGCTGAAAGTCAATACAGAAAAGAGTTTGAAGCAAAAAAATAAATCTTTCTGAAAACTAATTATTTTAGTATTTTATTCCTTTGTTCCGATTATATTTGTTTGCTCAATTGCAGAGCGGTTTCATCTTTAAAAGAAATAGTTTTTCTTCTTGCCAACATAACAAAATCAGTTGCTGATCAAGCTGAACCAATTGGTGGGAGAAAACTTATTTTCGCAACCCGATAGACACAATCCTATGCCGGACATTAAAAAAGCTATGTTTGATTATACCGAAGAAAGTATTAAAAGCCTCGACTGGAAGGAACACATTCGTCTCCGGCCGGGCATGTACATTGGCAAGCTCGGCGATGGCTCCAGTCCCGATGATGGCATCTACGTTTTGGTAAAGGAAGTCATTGATAATTGTATTGATGAATACACGATGGGCCATGGCAAAACGGTTGAGATCGCCATTAAGGATAAAACGGTTACCATCCGCGATTATGGACGCGGCATACCCTTAGGAAAAGTGGTGGATGTAGTGAGTAAGATTAACACCGGTGCCAAGTACGACAGTAAAGTCTTTCAAAAAAGTGTAGGGCTGAATGGGGTGGGTACAAAGGCCGTAAACGCGTTGAGCCAGTACTTTAAAGTAGCTTCGTTCCGCGATGGAAAAGTAAAAGAAGCAGAATTCTCCAAAGGCATATTGATCAAAGATTCAAAAGAAGCAAAAACGGATCAGGAAAATGGAACGCTGGTAAACTTTATTCCCGATGAAAGTATTTTTAAGCATTTCCATTTTCTTTCCGAATATTTAGAAAAACAAATTTGGAATTACTGCTTTTTAAATGCCGGGCTGCGATTAGTATTTAATGGCAAATCCTATGTCAGTAAAAACGGTTTGCTTGACCTGCTCACGCGGGAAACCAATGCAGACAACAATCCTGACGGCATTCGCTATCCCATCATTCATTTAAAAGGCGAGGATATTGAAGTTGCCATTACGCACAACAACGACTATGGCGAGGACTATCATTCGTTTGTAAACGGCCAGCATACCACGCAGGGTGGCACGCACCAGGCGGCCTTTCGCGAAGCGTATATAAAAGTGATCCGTGATTTTTATAAGAAAGATTATGATGCCTCCGATATTAGGCAAAGTATTGTGGCAGCGGTATCGGTGAGGGTGGTAGAACCGGTATTTGAATCGCAAACCAAAACAAAACTGGGTTCGCTGACGGTAGAAGAAGGCGGCCCCAGCATGCGCCAGTTTATCTATGATTTTTTATCGAAGCAGTTGGATAATTACCTGCATAAAAATCCTTCTGTTGCCGATGCGATGAAAAAGCGCATTGAGCAAAGCGAACGCGAAAGAAAAGACATGGCCGGCATAAAAAAGCTGGCCAATGAACGGGCGAAGAAGGCGAATCTTCATAATAAAAAACTACGTGATTGCCGCGTGCATTATAACGATGAACCGCCGGTAAAAGGCAAGCAGGAATTTTTTACCACGCAAAAAAACACCACCATTTTTATAACAGAGGGCGACTCTGCCAGCGGCTCTATCACCAAAGCCCGGCAGGTGGAAACCCAGGCGGTGTTTAGCTTACGGGGCAAACCGCTGAATTGTTTCGGCATGAGTAAAAAGATCGTTTATGAAAACGAAGAACTTAATCTTTTACAACATGCGCTCAACATTGAAGAAGGCATGGAAGGTCTGCGTTTCAATCGTATTGTGATTGCCACCGATGCCGATGTGGATGGCATGCACATTCGCTTGCTGATCATGACGTTCTTTCTCCAATTCTTTCCCGACCTGGTAAAAAACAATCACGTTTATATTTTAGAAACACCGCTGTTCCGCATTCGCAATAAACAAGAAACCATTTATAGTTATTCGGAAGCAGAGCGTTTGGCAGCAATAAAAAAATTAGGGAATAAACCTGAGATCACCCGCTTCAAGGGATTGGGAGAAATTTCACCGGACGAGTTTGGACAATTTATTGGCGAAGACATTCGGTTGCAACCGGTGATCATTGATCATGCTGATAATATCCAAAATCTATTGGAGTATTACATGGGCAAAAACAGCCAGGAGCGGCAGGAGTTTATCATTAACAACTTGAAGGTGGAGTTGGAGACAGTGGACGAAACAATAGTCGCCTGATAGCCAATCTGCATAAGACTTTTATCGCATTCTTTCATACTCAATTCTACCATGAGCACCCGCACTAAAGCTATTTTCTCGCAACACGATGAACCCATTATCCACATTGTATTTCAGGCGGCCGATGTCGCCGTATTACAACAGGCCTTTGAAATGGATGATACGATGGCTGGAGAAATTGTTGAAATAAAAGACGATTATGCCGTTGGCCCTATTCAAGCTATATATGAAACCGCCGGTTACCAGCAACGCCGGGAGTGGTGGCGAAACCTGCTCGATTATTCGCCGTACGGCACCGACCAATTAATGGAGATGGTGGATGACCGGCTGACCGTACATCAACTGATAAACAAATTGGAGCAGGATGAAACAGCTACCGTTTGGATTTGGATGGGACAGAATCAGCATGACGTTTGCGGCTACTATTGGCTCTTTTCGCAACTGAAAGATTTCATTGGCCGCTTGTTTGTTTTGTATCTTAATAACCTTCCCTTCATTAACGAAAAGGGTTCTATTTTTTATCCCACCACGTTGCATCAGATTCAACCCAAAGAGTTTTTAAAAGCAAAAAAACTTTGCCGGAAAATTACACCCAGCGAAGCCGAAGTGGACCCCGATGAATGGAAGAAACTAACCGAAGAAAATGGCATGATAAGATTGCTGGAAGGCGGCAAAAAAATAGCTACGAGGAGCGAAGATTTTTATGACAAAGACATTCTTGCCAACCTTACTAATGAACCTCAAAAAGGATCGAAGGCCATGCAAAATATTTTGGCGAAGATGAAAACTAAAACCGGCGATGTCTTCCTTCTTTGGCGAATGAAAGCATTAGCGGAAGAAGGCAAAATTGACCTTACCGGCGACCCTTCAAAAGGCTGGAAAGAATTTGAGGTAAAACTGAAAGCCGTTGAAATAATTGCAACCGGGAACACTATCTAATTACTATAAACTTAATAACTCCCCTTTAGGGGATGGGGCATGAAAAACAAAAACTTCGAACACGTTCAAACCGATCATGGCATCAACGGACAGTACAAAACCTGGTTCCTCGATTATGCCTCTTACGTAATATTGGAAAGGGCTGTTCCCGCTGTGGAAGATGGCCTGAAACCCGTGCAGCGCCGCATTCTTCATGCAATGAAGGAAATGGACGATGGCCGCTATAATAAGGTAGCCAACGTTATTGGACAAACGATGCAGTACCATCCGCACGGCGATGCATCCATTGGTGATGCGTTGGTAAACATCGGTCAAAAAGATTTGCTGATTGATACGCAGGGCAATTGGGGCGACATACGCACCGGCGACGATGCAGCCGCGCCACGATACATTGAAGGCCGCCTGAGCAAGTTTGCCTTAGAGGTTGTTTTCAACCCAAAAACCACCGTTTGGCAAGCCAGTTACGACGGCCGCAAAAACGAGCCGGTAACCTTGCCGGTAAAGTTTCCGTTGCTGTTGGCGCAAGGTGCAGAAGGCATCGCTGTTGGTCTTGCTACTAAAATTTTACCGCACAATTTTATTGAGCTTTGCGAGGCCGCTATCAAGCATTTAAAAGGCCGCAAGTTTGAGCTGTATCCCGACTTTCAAACTGGCGCTATGATTGACGTTACTGATTATAACGGAGGCCAGCGTGGCGGTCGCATAAAGGTTCGGGCACATATAGAGGAACTGGATAAAAAGACCTTGTTGGTAAAAAGCGTTCCGTATGGCATTACTACCACTGGCCTGATGGAAAGCATTGTAAAAGCCAACGAAGCTGGTAAGATTAAGATTAAAAAAGTGGTGGATAATACCGCTGCCGAAGTAGAGATACAAGTAGATCTGGCCCCCGGAATTTCGCCCGATATTACTATTGATGCTTTATACAAATTCACCGATTGCGAAATATCGGTGGCGCCAAACACTTGCGTCATTATTGATCAGAAGCCGCACTTCGTTAATGTCAATGAACTGCTGCGCATCTCCGCCGATAATACGAAGCATCTACTGCAAAGAGAGCTTGAAATTAAGTTGGCCGAGTTAGGGGAGAAGTGGCACTACACCTCGCTGGAAAAGATCTTCTTTGAAGAAAAAATCTATAAAGAATTAGAGAAAAAACACGAAACCTGGGACAAGGTGATAGCCGCCATAGACAAGGCTTTCGGGCCATTTAAGAGCAAGCTTCGCCGCGAAATAACCCGTGAAGATATTTTAAAGCTGACCGAAAAACCGGTGCGCCGCATTTATCGTTTGGATATTGATGAACTGAATGCGCAGATCAAAGATTTGGAAGACCAGATCCGCAAAGTGCAGTACGACCTGGAACATTTAACCGAGTTCGCCGTTGCCTGGTTTGAAAACCTTTTGAAGAAATACGGCAAAGGCCGCGAACGCAAATCGGAGATAAAAGTCTTTGAAATTATAGAAGCCAAACACGTTGCCATTGCCAACACCCGCATCTATATAAATTATGCAGAAGGCTTTATTGGAACATCGCTCAAGAAAGATGATTTTTTAGTGGAATGCTCCGACCTTGATGACATTATTGCCTTCACCAAACGAGGCACCATGAAGGTGGTGAAAGTGCAGGATAAAGTATTTATTGGAAAGGATATTTTGTACGCAGCCGTTTTTAGAAAAGGCGATGAACGCACTACGTATAACATGATTTATACGGATGGCAGTTCGGGCATCACCTTCGCCAAACGCTTTAATGTAACCGGCGTTACCCGCGATAAAGACTACGATCTAACCAAAGGGCACGATAAAAGCAAGGTGCATTATCTAACCGTTAATCCTAATGGTGAAGCCGAAGTGGTGCGTATTATTTTAAGCCCGGCTTCCACAGCCCGCATTAAAGAGTTCGACTTTTTGTTTGAGGAGCAAGAGATAAAAAGCCGAAGCAGCATTGGCAACCAGGTTACCAAATACCCGGTGAGAGCGGTTAAGTTTAAAGAAGCCGGCGTGGCTACGCTGGGCAGTATTAAGCTTTGGTTTGATGATAAGTTTGGGCGATTAAATCACGATGGCAAAGGAATAGAGCTGGGCGATTTTGACGCGGAAGACCGGGTGCTGGTAATAAATAATGATGGCACTTACGAGATCACCGACCAGGAACTAACGCAGCGTTTCAACCCTGAAGAAGTGATGCTGGTGGAGAAATTTAATCCGGAGCAAATCATCACGGCTGTGTATTTAGATAATGATAAAGCGCAGTATAATGTAAAGCGTTTTCGTATTGAAACCACCACGCTGAAATCCAAATTTTTATTTATAAAAGAAGGCAAAGGCAACCAGTTGGAAGCTGTTTCTACTGAAGCCGAACCTTTGTTAATTGTTCACTCGGGCAAAGGCTCACAAGTGCGCAAGGCCAAATTTAAAGTGGCGAAGATGGTGGAAGTAATGGGCTGGAAAGCAGCAGGGGCCAAGCTTGTGGACTATAACAAGAACATCATGATGGAGTGGGAGGCGAAGGAGAGTGGGAAGGGGCAGGCGGAATTGTTTTGATGGAATTGTTTATCTATGTGATCGATGTGCAAAATAATTTATTTGGTAAAGTAATTGCGACAATAGAAATAGCGAACAGTGTTGAATTTTCCCAATGACAATTGAATATAGCGAATGCTGATTGGTTATAAATCAATAGGTCGATTTTGTGAGGGAGGGAAAGGTGTCATATATTTATTTGTACTAGTCAATATTTAATCTGACAGTTGGGATTAATTTTAAGTAACGACACTTATTCATTAACCCCAAAAAGTCAGATTATGAAAGTCGAGACTAAATTAATCAAAACCCGGTTGGGACTTCTCAACCTTGCAGAGAAGTTAGGTAATGTATCACAAGCCTGCAAAGTCATGGGCTACTCCCGTGACAGTTTTTACCGCATCAAAGAGTTGTACGATACAGGGGGTGAAACGGCTCTTCATGAAATCTCCAGAAGCAAGCCCATTCTAAAGAACCGCGTTGACCCTGAAGTGGAAGAAGCAGTTGTAAAGATTGCATTTGAGTATCCTGCTTTTGGGCAAGCCCGGGTTTGTAATGAGCTTAGAAAGAAAGGCCTGTTTATCTCGGCTGGCGGTGTAAGAAGTGTATGGCTACGCCATGACCTGGAAGTGTTTGACAAGCGATTAAAAGCTCTGGAAGCAAGGGTCGCTCAAGACGGTATCATTCTTACAGAAGCGCAGATGATGGCCCTTGAACGCAAGAAAGAAAAGCGGGAAGCGTTTGGCGAAATCGAAACCGAGCATCCGGGTTATCTGGGCGCACAGGACACCTATTACGTAGGCAACATCAAGGGCGTTGGACGCATCTATCAGCAAACCTTCATTGATACCTACACAAGGGTTGCCTTTGCAAAGGTCTATGACCGCAAGACAGCCCTGGTTGCAGCGGACCTTCTCAATGACCGGGTACTGCCTTTCTTTGAAGAGCAAGAGATTGCCTTGCTTCGGATTTTAACCGACAGAGGAACTGAGTATAAAGGCAAGCGGGAGCACCATGAGTATGAACTTTATTTGGATATTGAAGGCATTGAACACTCTAAAATCCAGGTGCGTTCACCTCAAAGTAATGGCATCTGTGAGCGGCTTCACCGAACCATCCAGGAAGAGTTTTACGCGGTTGCTTTTAGAAAGAAGTTGTATGAATCCCTGGAGCAGTTACAACATGATCTTGATGAGTGGATGCAGTATTACAACAATGAGCGGCCACACTCCGGCAGGTACTGCTATGGCAAAACACCCATGCAAACTTTTGCCGACAGCCGTTCATTAGCTGAAGAAAAAATGCTGGATCGCGTACCTTTAGAAAACGCTATTTAATCCGTTTCCCTAGAATTACTATAAACAAAATCCTTCAACTGTCAGATCAAGTAGTGGCGATTACAACTTATGTGTTGCCTGTAATTTTTTGACACACCATGCGAACCTTATTTTCTCTAATTATTTCCTTTTTGTTTGCCTCTTGCTTGTCGAGCAAAAATGGGGAAACTTTTATTCCTAAAGAATATCAATTTCCCGACGATAGCCTCTTGATGGGTAAGACGTTCAGTTATAATAAAACAGAATCAAACGAAAAAAATTTTACTGACTTAAGATTGAATGTTATTGGCGACAAAAAATATCTTGTTTCCCGGCAGTATTCGTCTGACAAGCTGTTTGACTCTGTAATAACCGTAGAAGACAAAACAAAGGATATCTACTCATTTTCCTTTGACGACGGAAGACCTTTGAAGGGTGAAATCATTCAAGACACGATTATAAAAAATGGAACTAAACTTGGGCTTAGAATTAAAAGAACCATCTTCAAAGTAAAAGATTATACCAGCGACAACCTTTCTCGACTTGAATATTTGAAGGATACAGCAATTGTTTGGCAAAAAAGAAAAATTGACTGTATTGTTATGACCGCAACATCAACAACCCAGTTAATTAATAGCACCGACAACTCTGCAAGACAAGAGTTGACTTCTTATCATAACCTTTATTACGGTAAGTATATCGGGCTTCTCAAATACTCAACAAATTTTAAGGACGAACACTACTCATTTGATTTGGTTGAAGTTCGTGACACAAAATAAAACTATAGGCAACATCAGTTTGCTGCTATGCCGGTAGACGAAACGCATCATCAACTTTTTGTTCGCTTATCATCTACATATCAGACTGACCGAGCGCAGATAAACAGAAGTATCAAATTTGTACTTTGGTTTTTCAATCAGCTTTTGTTCCGGGCTAACGAATATAAAATTCCGGTACAGCAGCAATCCGTAAAACGTTGCAGGCAAGTGTATTGTGTCTTCCGTTTATTTAACAGCAGACAAATTTTACTTTATCAAATGGAAAAAAATATCAGGCAACAACTTACTCTTTTTGTCGACAAAAAAGATGCAATTGAGATTGAAAGCATTCGTAAAAAATTCAACCCAAAACAACAGCTGTTAATCGCCGGTCACGTTACACTTTGCCGGGAAGATGAAATTGCAAATATTGACAAAGTACTGGATAACTTACAAAACCTCGACACATCGACAATAACAATTCAGTTTGGACAAGCAACCAGGTTTGACAATAATAAAGGTGTTTTATTACCTGCATCTGGTGACAATGAACAATTTCAACAGCTACGTAAAAAAATCTTGGCAGCCCTAAATATGCCGGTACGCCGTCATGAACCGCACATCACATTAATGCACCCAAGAAATTCAAATTGTAATGATCAAACTTTTGAAGAAATAAAATCAGTTAACCTACCAACAAGCTTAAGGTTTGACACAGTTTCACTGATTGAACAGATTGACGGAGGACAGTGGCAAATTATAAATAAATTCAACTTAAAATCAGATTGCAGCGGAGAACGCCAGCCTACAACATAATCTGTGATAAAAACCAAATACAAAATACAGTTTTTAGGGCCTAACGGATAAATAGTTAGGTTGACACAGCCACAGAATTTAACTACTGCCTGAGGTAATAAAAATGAATTTTTTAATCATGGGTTTGTAGTATTGTTAAGTAAGCCAACCATCATCCATTCTGCAAAACACCCTCAACAGACAATGTCGCACCTGTCGGCTGATACAGCTTTTTCGCCAGCTTCCCAATAGTAAGTCCTTGCACAATAATGGAAAATAGCACCACGATATAAGTAACGCAAACAATCAATTCTTTCGGTTCGGTACGGGTAAGCGATAGCGCCATGGCTATGGAAAGCCCACCCCGTAAGCCTCCCCAGGTCATCAGCAAAATAGAACGGGTATCAAACTCACGGCTTTTTCTAAAAACCAGCAGCGGCACCCGCAACGACAGGTAACGGGAAAACAGGATAATAGGGATGGCCATCAAACCAATAACAAGGTAGTTGCCGCTAAAATCCAGCACCATCAGCCGCAGTCCAATCAGCACAAAAAGAATAGCATTCATCAGCACATCTATCAATTCCCAAAACTTACCGATGTATTGTTTGGCATTATGGCTCATGGCCTGGTCCTTGGCACGGCTGCCGGTATAAAGACCGGCCACTACCATTGCTAATGGCGCGGACACATGCAGGTAATTGGCCAATAAATTTCCACCCATCACACCGGCAATAGTAATAATCACTTCTGTCTGATAATCGTTTATAGACCTTATAAGCAGGAACATGGTATAACCGATAACAAAGCCCAGCAACAATCCGCCACCGGCTTCCTGCGAGAATAATAAGGCAATGTCAAAGGCATGTAACTGCCCCGGTGCGCCTCTTATTATTTGAAGTATTACTAAGAACACTACTACACCAACGCCATCATTAAAAAGGGACTCACCCACGATATTAATTTCGAGCCGCTTAGGTACGCCGCTTTTAGTTAAGATGCCTAATACGGCAATAGGGTCGGTAGGGGAGATGAGGGCGCCAAATAACAGGCAATAGATATAATTAATTGGCTGGCCGATTAGCTGTAATCCATAGAAAAGCAATGCGCTTACCGCGAAGGTGGAGAGCACTACGCCTACTAAAGAAAAGATGACGATACTACGCCAGTTCTTTCTTAATAGCCTTGTGTCCGTATGTAAGGCCCCGGCAAACAACAGGAAGGAAAGCATCACGTTGAGCAGCACTTCGCTAAAGTCAATCTGGTTGACTATCTTTTCCGCCATTTGAAAAACAGCATGGCTGAAATAGTTTAGCGTCAACATAGCCAGTGAGAAAAAAAGCGACATCAGCATCAGCCCAATCACCTGCGGCAGCTTTATAAAACGCATATTGATGTAGCCGAAAAAAGCGGACAACACAATAAGCAAGGTGATGATGCTGAGCAGGTCCATCGTGGATTTAGATAATCATGATAATACAAGTCGCAGCGACGTAAGAAAATACGTTTTTGGATTTACGCTCAAGCCTTGTGGGCGCCACATATCTTCTTACATCTCCCTTAAACTAATCAAACATAAGACACAAATATAACCTGTTGGTAGTTGCACCATAGCCGTTATGTCTGGCTATTTCCTCCAATAAAAAGCCTGAGCGGCTATAACACACTCCGGCTTTTATCAGTAATTGTTTATTTTTTTTAGCTACAACACATCTACAAAGCTGGTCACTTTGGCTTCGCCGTTAGAAGTAGTAATCAGGTTGCCGTCTTTATCGGTATAAGTGCAATAGATGTAATGGTGCGGATCGGTGTAGTTGCCCGACGAGAAAGTTTTGATGGTATAAGCCGGAAAAAAATCCCTGGCACTGCGTGGATCATTCTCCTGATAGAGTTGATTACCGCTTAATTTAGTTTTAGTGGTGGCGCCGTTTTTAGTTAATTCAACAATGCCACTGGTAGGGCAATAAGTTAACTGATAATAGCCTTCCGTGCCGCCATTTTTATCAGCTTTAAAAAACCCGATGAACGATGGAAGATGGAGTAGGTGGTTGTTCCCTCCGTTGTAGTGACATACTTCACACAAGTGCCGGAACCATCAGCATTAATTTCATAATCGGTGTACGAACCATTTTGCGGACCAGCATTGACGCCATAAACCGTTTGCCAGTTGATGTCGGAAACGCTAACGTTTTTCCACTCGCCCACAATCCGCGGGTCTTTCATTAGGTGAGGATTGGGAACGCATGGCGTCGTATCATCTATCGGCGTTGAGGCTTCAACGCTTTTTTTACAGCCGGCGCTTGTTAGTACAAGCGTTAAAAGGGTTAGGGTGATTGTTGTTCTTAAAGGCGTCATTCGTTTCATGATGTTATTGGTTTTATTGTGCAGCGAAGATGCTGCACAATAAAACCAACGAATAGCTGAACTGGTATGAATTAGCGTAATGATAGAATGTAATGAAAGACGTTGCCAACGTACACTGATAATGAGCAGATCTACTTTTGTTGCTTGCCTTCTAAAAAAGTGATGTCCGCTAAATCTTTTTTTCGGCCGGTAGATTTTTTGCAAATGAGTAAAACGTCAAGGCTGATGATAGAAATTTCTATTTCACCAATTGCAGCCAGGAAGCGCTTTGAATGGCAATCCCGGAAGGTCAGGTTGCCGCCCACGCTGGGTAAAAAATATATTGAAAGCCCTTCTGGTTTGAGTTGAAAAAAAGAACGCTTTACATTGGGATGTTCTTCTTCCCGAAAACGGCTTATATCTAATTGCATATCATCAAATGCATCAAGTAGGCGGGGATAGTTTGGATACGTGGGGTTAAACCAAAAGTCAAAATCGTCCTCGTTCAATACGGTACCGTCGCGTGTAGTGGTCGGCCATACAAAACCATAAAAGGCGATGGCAGTACCACCTACAACCAGGTATTGCACGTTCCTGCTATGAAGAATTTTACGAGAGCTGATAATTTTACAGTGAATTCGGATGTGGCCACGTTTATTTCTTTCGGGTATGCTGGTGGCGGTTAGGATCAACAGTGTTCTTTCTCAGTAAAGCGGCAAAGGCTTTAATCGTGTTTTGTCGTTTGGCTTTAGCTGGCTTTGATTTGCCCATAGCCTGATACTTTGCCTGAGCTTCTTCCATCTCTTCAAAACTGCTATATCGTTCTAATGTTGCCATACGGTTGTATTTCCAAAAATACGTACCGAAAGGCAGACTAAAAAGCAGGGACTATTTGAGGTACCGTTTCATCTCGCGGTCGTTATCCTTTTGCTTGATGCTTTCGCGTTTATCATGCAGCTTCTTTCCCTTCGCCAATCCTACTTCCACCTTCACAAAATTCTTCTCATTAAAAAACAGCTTCAATGGAATAATCGTGTACCCCTTCTCTTTAATCTTGCCCTCCCATTTTTTTAATTCCCGCTTGGTCAGTAATAGCTTGCGGTCGCGTACGGCATTGTGGTTGTTTACCGTACCATGAGAATATTCGGCAATATTCATCGCCTTCAACCAAAGCTCCCCATCCTGAAATACGCAGTAAGCATCGGCAAAGCTGGCCTTGCCTGCCCGCAACGATTTCACTTCGGTGCCTAATAGAGCGACACCAGCCAGCAACTTATCATCAATAAAATATTCGTAATAGGCCTGGCGGTTTTTTATCTCCATCTTAATTCTTAAAAAGAGTAATCACAGTAGCTATCTTGTTCTTTAGCTCGGGTCTCGGCACTATAAAGTCCAGAAACCCATGTTCCAATATAAACTCGCTTCGCTGAAAGCCCGGAGGCAGATCTTTTTTTATCGTTTCCTTAATTACCCTCGGGCCTGCAAAGCCAATCAGGGCGCCGGGTTCAGCGATATTTAAATCGCCCAACATACCAAACGAAGCGGAGATGCCGCCAAACGTAGGATCGGTTAATAACGAAATATAAGGAAGCTTTGCATCGGACAACTGCGAAAGTTTTCCGCTGGTTTTTGCCAACTGCATTAGCGAAAAAGCGCTTTCCATCATACGGGCGCCACCGCTTTTGCAAATGATCAGATAGGGCAGTTGGTGCTGAATACAATAGTCAACCGCCCGGCTGAATTTCTCGCCCATTACACTGCCTAATGAGCCGCCGATAAATTCAAAATCCATTGCGGCAATGACCAATTCATGTCCGGCTACTTTCCCTACTGCCACCCGCATACTGTCTTTCAGGTCGCTTTTTTCCCACGATTCTTCGAGGCGCTTTTGATAAGGCTTTAGGTCGGTAAAGCCCAAAAAATCTTTAGAATAAATGTTATCAAACAACTCCGTGTATTCCTTGTTGTCGAATAAAATTTCGTAGTACTCATCGCTGCCAATGCGATGATGATAGCTGCACTTTGGACAAACAAAAAGAGCTTCGCGAAGGTCATTGATGGTGCAGATGTAGTTGCACTCCGGGCACTTGCTCCATAAACCTTCCGGCGTTTCTTTCTTTTCCGAAGAAGGTGTGGTAATACCCTTCTTCAACCGCTTAAACCACTTGGTTTTTGTTTCCGTTGTTTTGCCTTCTTCACCCGCCAGATTTGCATCAAAATCTTCAAATGGATTTGCCATCAATTAAGTTTGTATAGCCGCAAATATAAAGAGGTTTAAAGTTTGAGATTTTGAGTTTAAAGTTTCCTCATTTCAATACTTCGCTGCTAAATCGTAAGCGTATGAAAAGCCAAACCCCTCGGTTAGGAGGGGCATGGTGGCCGAAGCCAGTATATTGGATTTTAGAAATGAGACTAACCGAATAAACCGCCTTTACGTAAGCTACGTGTGCCTTCGGCAATTTTAAAACCGTTCTGATATACTTCTACTTTGTAATCGCCGGTTTGAAACTTATCCTGGTGCAATGGAACCTGCACATTTTTACGGGTGCCTTGCTCATACTCGATAGATGTTTTGTAGGTGTAAGGACGATCGCCTTCGCTACGGGTAGTTAACGTGCCGGAACCCATTGAAGCATTAGAAATAACCTGGCCATCAGGCGCACTTACAATCACATATAAATCGGCGGGACCTGATTGCGCAATACGATTTTCTACATCAAATGATACGACCAGTTTGTTCACTTTCTTAGCCTTGTCGGTTTCCTTTTCCTTACCGTTTCCTTTTTCGTCAATGCCTTTTATCGTAATATTAGAAGCCGAGAATGTAGAACCCACATCAACCTTCTGCGCTAATTCTTCTTTCTGCGTAGTGGTGGTCTGAAGGTCGGTTTGAAGTGTTTGTTTCTCTTGTGTCAATACGGTATTGTTGCTGGCTAACTGTTGGTTTTCGCCCATCAGCCTGGCCACTTCTGCTTCCAGGTTATTAATCTTTCCGTTTAACGTGGCTATCAAATTTCTTGCATGGCTCAAATCGGCAGCAGAAGCATTTTTATTTTTAATGATGCCGTTAATTTGATTCTTCAGTTTTGTTATTTCTGTTTGCCTGTCGTTAAGTTGACCGCTCAGGTTATTGTTCGATCCTACCAACGAATCAAGGCGGGACAAAGCTTCGTTATAAATTGTTTGAACAGAATCTCTTGCTGTAGTGGCTGTAGATTTCTCAGTACTTACCAGGTGAATTTGTTCCGTGGTTTTATTTTTATCATACAATACATAACCCCAGGTGCCTAACAGGCCAACGGCCAATAAGCCGATTAATACATTGCGGGTACCATTGCCGGAAAAGCGGTTCTCAACTCTTGGAGTGTCGGCAGAAGGATAATTTGTGTTTGCCATTGTTTAGGATTTTAGTGAATGAATTTTCAAAACCGTTATCGCTGAAAACGTATTTTTGAATTTTCCGCACTGTTCCGAAAACCGTGCCAGAAAAATAACAAGCTTGCAGTAAACTTCAGCCAATAATGACACCGGAAAAGATCATCAGCGATATAAAAAAGGGAGCTTTCAAACCGGTTTATTGGTTGGAGGGCGAGGAGACATTTTTTATTGACCAGGTGATTGATTATGCTGAGGAAAAGATACTTCCGGCTAGCGAAGCATCGTTTAACCTTACCGTTTTTTATGGCCGCGATACGGCCTGGGCAGATGTACTAAATGCCTGCCGCCGCTATCCTATGTTTGCTGAAAAACAAGTCGTTATTATTAAGGAAGCGCAGGACCTGAAAGGCATTGAGAAACTCGAAGGCTATGTAGAAAGTCCATTGTTATCCACCCTTCTATTTGTTGGCTATAAAGGAAAGAAAATAGACGGCCGCAGCAAAATGTCGAAGTTGCTGAAAGAGCGGGCCGTGCTGATGTCCACCAAAAAAATGTACGATACTGCCTTGCCGGAGTGGACAAGCGAGTTGATTGTTAGCAAAGGTTTTACCATCACGAAAAAAGCGTTATTGTTATTAATTGATCATATTGGAAACGACCTTAATCGCCTAAATAATGAAGTGGATAAACTGGCGCTGAACCTCAAGGGACGAACGGCCATTAATGACGATGACATAGAACAGTTTGTTGGCATCAGCAAGGAATTTAATGTATTTGAATTGCAGCAAGCCCTTGCCCGGCGTGACTTGTACAAGGCCATCCGGATTGTTACCTACTTTGGCGCTAACCCGAAAGCCGGCCCGCTGCAAATAATTTTTCCATCGGTATATAATTTTTTTAGTAAGGTTCTAATGGTATATGCGGTACCATCGAAAGATGAAAAAGCCGTAGCAGCTGCTATTGGTGTAAACGCCTGGTTTGTGAAAGATTACATCGCCACCGCAACAAAATACCAGTATGAGGAAATTGAAAAGCTATTGCTCCTGTTGTTTGAATATAACCTACGCAGCCTTGGTGTAAATGATGTCGCTACCGAAGATGCAGAGTTAATGAAGGAGATGGTGGTAAAGATGATAGCACCTTTATAATACTTTCAGGCTGTCTTCTTTGTCTTGATGCAGTTGCTGAATCAGGTCGTTAAGCGAAGCATATTTTTCTTGTGGCCGGAGAAATTTTTCTACCGAAACCTGTAACGTCTCTCCATAAATACTATCGCTAAAGTCGAATAAGTTCACTTCAACCTTTTCTTCTGATGCAGTTAACGTTGGCCTTGTACCAATGCTCAACATGCCTTTAAACCGTTGGCCATTTATGGTGGCATATACAGCGTAAACTCCATGTCCCAGGCAAATTTTATCGGCATCAGCAATTTGCAGGTTGGCGGTCGGGTAGCCCAGTGTTCTGCCCAGCTCATCGCCATGAACCACCACGCCTTCAAAGAAAAATGGATAGCCAAGAAGCTTGTTCGCGGTGGCCACATTACTGCTTAAAATAGCATTGCGAATTTTAGTAGAACTAATGGCAATTTCATCTAACAGGTGCTTTGGTATCTCTACCAGATGATAGTTATAGATCGAAGCTTTGTGCTCTAATAATTTATAATTTCCGCGTCTGCCTTTCCCAAATTGATGGTCGTAACCAATGATGATAGCGGCCGGCTGAAAATGCTTTACTAAAAAACGTTGTATGTATTCCTCGGCGGACAACTCGGAGAAAACCTGTGTGAATGGCACTACCACCAAATGATCAACCCCTGCCTCAGCTAACAAACCTATTTTTTCCGCAAGGGTATTAATCAATTGCAAGGGTTCGTTCGGTCTTACTACTTTTCGTGGATGGGGATGAAAGGTGATAATAACCGTTTCACCATCAACGTTGGCCGCTTCTTTTTTTAAAGCGTCAATTATTTTTTGATGGCCAAGGTGTACGCCATCAAAGGTGCCGATGGTAATAACGGCGTTGGCAAAAACGGGTAAGCTTTCAATACTGTAATGGACCTGCATACTGGGCGGCGAAGATAAGAACTGTTTAAAGTTTGAGGTTTGAGGTTCAAAGTTTAAAGCTGGCTATGACTACTATGCAATTGCGTTCCGCTTCAGAGCGCCATCTCACTTACAATTCCTTATTTACTACTCACTATTGACTATTCACAACTCACTATTTTTGCCACATGTCCTTATACTCCAAACGCGGTGTATCTGCCCAAAAAGAAGAAGTGCACGCCGCCACCGCCAACATTGATAAAGGCCTTTATCCAAGAGCCTTTTGTAAAATTTATAACGATGTGTTGGGTGGTGATAAGGATTGGGTGAATGTGATGCATGCCGATGGCGCCGGCACTAAAACCATTTTAGCTTATCTATACTGGAAAGAAACAGGTGACCTCTCGGTCTGGAAAGGCATTGCGCAGGATGCTGTTATAATGAACACAGACGACCTGCTTTGTGCCGGCATTTGTACCAACTTTTTATACTCTTCTTCCATTGACCGTAACAAGACCCGCATTCCCGGAGAAGTGCTACAGGCGTTGATTGAAGGCACCCAGGAATTTTTTGATACAATGGCAGGGCATGGAATTGATACAGCTTTTTTGGGTGGTGAAACCGCCGATGTAGGCGATGTAGTAAAAACCGTGGCGGTGAACGGAACGATGGCTGCCCGATGGCCTAAAAACAAATTGGTGACCAATGAAAAAATAAAGCCGGGTAATGTTATTGTCGGTCTTACCAGTTATGGACAAAGTACCTACGAGACGGCTTATAATAGCGGCATCGGAAGCAATGGCTTAACATCGGCACGGCACGATGTATTGGGCAAATGGTATGCGGAAAAATATCCTGAATCGTTTGATGAAACACTGGATGGCGATGTAGTATATATTGGCAATCACCGGCTAACGGATACAATTGAAATCACTTATCGGGATGAAGTGATCCGTACGTCAATTGGTAAGCTTATTTTATCACCAACACGGACCTATGCACCGCTAATAAAACGGCTTTTGGAAAACCATTTTGAAAACATTTATGGCCTGATTCATTGCAGCGGCGGCGGCCAAACCAAGTGCATGAAGTACATGCCGGAAGGCGTAAAGGTGATAAAAGATCATCTGTTCAAAGCCCCGCCCATATTCAATTTAATACAACAAAGCAGCGGCGCCGATGATAAAGAAATGTACCAGGTATTTAATATGGGCTGCCGTATGGAAATCTACACGGACGAAAAAAGTGCTGACGAAATTATCAGCACGTCAACACAATTTGGAATCGAAGCGCAGGTGATTGGAAGGGTAGAAGAGGCAGCTTCGAATTCGTTAACGATACAAACAACTGCAGGTGAAATTGAATTTGCTTTTTAATAGCATACCTATTGCCCGGTGATGGGAGTTTGTGAAACACAAACTCCTGCAGACATAACAACAGGAGCAGTGTAAATTCAAAAAGCTACTCTTATTGCAGCAGACATAAGTCAAGCAGTTGCCAGCTCCTGGTTGTGTCTCACAACCCGTTTGAATTAAGCGCTATTGACCTACATTGAACGTGATAGGTTGTGTTTGATATATTCTTACCGGCTTACCGTTTTGCATCGCCGGCTTCCATTTTGGTGCATTTGGCATGATGGCTAAAAGCTTATCGCCAATGCCATAACCGGGGTCTTTTACAATTTGGTAGTCCGATGTTTTACCGTCTTTATTTACTAAAAAACGTACATAAGCGGTGTATGTACCGGCAGGAGCTTTCTTTCTTACATCTTCCAGAATAGGCTGGGTGTATTTCAGTAGAAAAGCCCGCCATTCTTGTGGATCAATAGATGCTTCTGCTTCGGTTTCTGTAAAAATGGGGTCCGTAGGTTTTTGAATTGTATTTGCAATTACATCAGCGTCCGCCAGTGTGAGTGATGCAGTAACATTATTACCTTTCTTTTCATAATTAGTGATAACTGCTTTCCCGGTAATCTTGTCATTTTGTTTAATAGTTATTGAGTCGCTGGTCTTGCTCTGTTTCATAAAAATTTCCACCACACCATTCCTGCCTTTATTCCCATACTTTATAATTGCCATGTTATCCTTCAAAACATTGATAGAGGCTATGTTTGAAGGGTTTATTTTTGAAATCGCATCGGTGCCGGCTTCCTTGCCATCAATAATATAAAGTGGTGTGGGCGTTGTATCAGCAAGCATTCTTTTTGATGATGACTCCCTGGTAATGATCATTCCCTGGTTAGGAACCATGTTGGCTTTGGCAGATTTCCTATTTGTATAATCATTGTTAAGTAAGCCTCTTCGTTGGGCTTCCGCCTCCGTCAATATTTCAGACGTTCCGTCCTTATAAGAAATAGTCAGCTCTTTTTTGCCGGTGTTCACATCCACACTCGCAATCTCTTTTTCACCGAATAACGTTTTTTGCTTTGATATAGAAGTTATTGAAGGATCAACTCCTGTTTTTATAGTGATTTCTATTACACCATTTGATCCTTTGGCGCCATATTTTGCTATGGCAGCGGGCCCTTTCAACACATTCATTGAACTAATCGAATTGAAGTCAATTGAATTTATGCCACTACTATATTCTTTTCCATTTACTATCACCAAAGCTTTTAATATATCGAGCGGCTTTTTATCGCCATTATCGTAAACACAACTATCAATGCGGTACTGGCCTTTTTGCGGCGGAGAATCTATCAATTGCTGAAACGGTTGCGTGGCGGTTATTTCAGTCCCGTACACTTTTGCCTGATGACCGGCTTCTGGCCGCTGCTTTGTTCTGAATGAAAACAGAAATATAGTGATTGCAATAACTGGTAGCACAACAATGCGGCTGATATAAGCCTTGCGGGGATGCTGAATTTTCGTTAACATAAAAATTCTTCTTTTAATAGAGGTTTGAAAAAAAGGATTGATGATGGAATAATATTGTTTCGGATAAACAGTCTGTAAAATCATAGCCGCAAAATCACCCATACCCTGATGGCCAACTGATTTTTTATCCGCAATAAATTCGTGTATAAATTTCAGTTCGCGGCGCACCAGCCAAAAGAAAGGGTTGTACCAAAACAATATCAGTACAGCTTGCATGAAAAGCTTGTCTATGGTATGTCCTTCCTTTACATGCACCAGTTCGTGCTGAAAAATTTGCTTACCGGTTTCTGATTGCAGCGGGATAGCTTCATTCCAAAAAATAGTACGGAAAAATGAAAAGGGTGTACCTGGTTCCGTTGTATTAATAAAGCGGATGTTCGCCAACCACTGCGACGGGTATTTATGGGTTAGCGAAAGTATTTTTAGTAACGAAAAAATCAACAGGGAAAGTAAAACAGTAGTAACGCCTGCATACCCGATAGCGATCCAGATTTCGGGCGAAATAGTTTGATGAGTGCTGATGGTGAATTCTTCTAAGTAGTTATCGGCCGATTGCACTACACGTATTAATTGAATGGCTTTGCTGTCTTTTTCTCCATTAGGGAAAAGATGAAATTGCAGCACCGGCAATAGCAATGACAGCCCTACAGCCGACAATAAATAAAAGCGGTTCCATTGGTGAAAAGCTTTATTCTTTAAAGCAAAATGATAGTAGCCGAAAAGCAGGCCGGAGCATAACGTCACCTTCAATAAATAATAAAACAAAGACGTCATTTTTTACCTTTTTTTAATTGTTGGACTAAGGTTTCTAAATCTTCCACGGTTATATTGTTTTCCTTTACCATAAACGAAAGGGCCTCATTAAACGAACCGCCAAAATAACCTTTCACTAAGCTCTTCATACTGGATTTTGAATAGGCGTCTTTTGCCACCAACGGATAGTACTGATGCTGCCGGCCATAGACGTTTACGCCTACAAACTCCTTATCTGCCAAAATTTTTAAGATCGTTGAAACCGTGTTCTGGTGTGGCTTTGGTAAGGGCAGTGCATCTAAAATATCGCGGATGAATCCTTCCTTTATTTTCCATAATGCCTGCATCACCTGCTCTTCGGCCCTGGTCAATGTCTTCATATTTTTATTTTCAAAAAATAAAGCTATAACTAATTATTTAGTTGAACAACTAATTTTTTAGTTATTGAAATAAAATCATCCCGGCATCCCTTTTCTTGTTTTATTTTGCAGCAAATAACAGGGGATGGCAGAAACAATAGTCAGCATCAGGAACGCGAATATTTACCAGGGCGATAATTTGATTTTACAGGATGTCAATCTTACGGTGGATAAGGGCGAATTTGTTTACCTCGTGGGTAAGACCGGAGCCGGTAAATCCAGTCTGCTGAAAACCTTATATGGCGAGCTGCCCCTTCGCGAAGGCCAGGCCTCTGTGGTGGGTTACAACCTAAGAGAGCTTACCTGGAAAACCGTTCCTTACCTCCGCCGGAATATGGGCGTGGTGTTCCAGGATTTTCAATTACTCACAGACAGAAATGTAAACGATAACCTCAAGTTTGTTTTAAAAGCCATCGGTTGGAAAGATGAAAAACTGATGAATGAAAAAATTGCCGACGTACTGGATAAAGTAGGATTAAAATCGAAGGGTTTTAAAATGACTTTTGAGATGAGCGGTGGCGAACAACAACGGGTGGACATTGCCCGTGCCTTATTGAATTCTCCAAAACTAATATTAGCCGATGAACCGACCGGCAACCTCGATCCCGAAACTTCTGACGAGATCATGAATCTCCTGATCACCATTGCAAAAGATTATGGAACATCGGTGGTGATGGCCACGCATGATTACATTGTGATTCAAAAATTTCCGGCCCGCATGGTACGTACCGAAGGCGGCCGCGTATTGGACAATGCTACCATAGTGCATTAAGTTTTTCAGCGTTTGTTTTATTGTTATACAACGAAAGAATGGTTTGCCGTTTTTGGATGTCATCTTTTGTAAAAGCTTGCTGCATCAGCGTTTCAACGGCCCGTTTCCAATTCTCCGACCCTTCACGAACATGGACGTCTTCAGTTAGCTGGCTTCCATTCACTCCATTTAAATTAGTGATGCAATGCCTTCCATTAAACAAAGCGTTCAGCAGCTTTAATTTTACACCCGTATTATTTAGCGAGAGCAAAACGTTGATCTGCGCTTCCCTCACCAATTCATCAACCTGCTTCATTGAAGGGTTATTGATGAAAGACAGATGTGGATATTTAGCGGCTTCATGCATCAATCTTTTTGAGATGCCTTTGCCGGCAATAATCAATGGCGTTTTTAATCGGCTGAACACCTGCGTAATAAGCCACATAGCTGCCTCTTCGTTTTCGGAAACCTGCATATTGCCGTGATACAAACAATAACTGCCATACCCTTCGTTTGATGTAATATGTTGCCACGGAATAAAGCAAGGAATAAAACTTACCGACTGAAAGCCGAACTGCCGGCTGAATACAGCAGCATCGTTCTCGGACAGGCAAGCCAGCATAATCACTTTTTTCATACGCTGCTGATAGCGACGTAGCAACCGGGCTTCAACACCGTAATACAATCGCTTTTTTATCGAAGCGGTTGTTTTAGATAAATGATGATAGTAAGCAGCTTCTTCGTTGTGCATTCGAAGTACAATTCTTTCAGGATGTTTTATGTGCTTTATGATACCGGCGCAATGCAGCCCTTCCAATAAAATAGGATGACTGTCTGCATTCAATCGCCTGATTAATTCTTTATTGATACGAGAGCTGATAATGTAGGGCGTGAATGCAGAAAACGAACGCCAAAACGGTTTACGCGGATAGCTGAAAACCGCCGTGCATAAGCTTTCCAGGCCGGTTGCATTTCTATGGTGATGATAATTAAAATAGTGCAGAATAACCTTTTTACCACTGCTTGCCAGCGCTTTTATTTTAAAGTGCATGTCAATAGCGCCGCCATAGTCGGGTGGGGAAGGCGCATCAAGACAAACGATATGAACGCTATCACTATTCACTAAAAAGCTGTTTATAAAATTGACGTAAAATGCTTTCCTCTGCCTGCCAATTGTAAACATTTCTGGCGGCTATTGCAGCCTGCTCCATGGCTTTTAATTGTCCTTCATTTTCCATAGTGGCATTAATGGTTTGGGCTACCTTATCAATCGTAAGATCATCTAACAATACGGCTATTTTGAATTGCTGGTTGATGCGTTCGTACTCAGGAAACTTCATCGCCACTTGTGGTAAACCGGCGTGCATATAATCTAAAAATTTATTTGGCAGGGCATGAAATTGGTTAATTCCTTCGCGTTCCGCCAGACCGATTCCAAGTGAGGCTTTCTGAGCGATGACCCGTAATTCATCGGGCAACAACATGCCTTTCAATTCAACCTTCTCTTCTACATTATTGGTCCTGATAAGGCCTTTTAATTGGCCCATGAAATTTCCATCACCGCAAACAATCAATCGGTAATTAATCTGCTTCATAGCCGGTATCAAAATCTCAAATCCTCTTCCTTCGTTAACCGCTCCCTGGTAAAGGATAAACTTTTCTCTTTTGCCCGAAACGGGCCATGGGCGTAGCACCGGAAGATTTCGTATCACCTTATAATCTCTTTTATAAGCAATAGCAAAGGCTTCGGACAAGCCTGCACTCACCGTATATCCCCACTTAAATTTTGGCACGGCAAAACGTTCTACCAACGTCCAGAACCTTTTAACCACCGGCCTTGTACGGACTTCTTTTAGCTCGGTAAAATATTCATGCGCATCATAAATACGCAGTACCTTTTTTAGTTTGGAGATAGCTAAGCAGGGGAGTATCGTATCTAAATCAATGGCGCAAATCCCATCCATTTTTTTTGGGAGTAAATAAAAAAAGAGACGAAGATTATACTCCACATAAAATAAGAAGCCGGTATTAAAAAAACATCGTAGCCGCTTTTGCTGAAACGGCATTGGCTGCAATGAGATAGACGCTTTTAATTGTCTTCCTACCAACGTCACGGCAAAACCATTTTGCGCAAGCGTTCCGCAAATACGTTGCATCCGTTGGTCGTACGAAAGATCATTGGTCACAGTAAAGAAAATATACTTCACGACGACGAAATGGCTTTATAGATTTTTTCAATCGCTTCAACGGTTTTCAGGCCCTCCATCGCTCCGGGAAAGTTTTCGTTTGCACCATCTAAAATGCGGTTCAGGTGTTGGTACATTTTATCGTGGTTAGAGACCGAAGTTGAATTTACGGCTGCTTTTTCGGATTCAACTTCCAATACAAAACCAGCTGTTTGCTGGTATTGAATTTCATCTAAGTATTCGCCGCCAATGCGGATAGTTGCTTGTTCAGCAACAATCGTTAACGCAATCTCATAGTTCTTATTCAAGGCGTTCACCGACCAATTAAGGGACCCGAGGCTACCCGTTTCCATTAGCAGGGAAACAGTGCCGCTGTCTTCAAATTCCATAGAAGTTGGATGTGCCATGTTAGCCGAAAACCCTTTTACTTCGGCAATGCTCCCAAACAGCCATAGCAAGCCATCTATATAATGACTGAATTGATTGTACAGGGTGCCGCCATCGGGAAAAAGCTTTCCTCGCCACCCTTTATAATAATCGTTGCTTCGGTTCCAGATGCAGCTTAAATGGAAGCTATAAATTTTTCCTAATGCACCTTCATCTATTAATGCCTTCAATTGCTGCATCAGTGAGTTGTAGCGCACCGATTTTACGACGTATAGCTTTCTTCTACAAAATTTTTCTGTTTCAATAATCTGCCAGGCTGCGGCTTTGGTTAAACAAAGAGGCTTTTCGCAAAGCACATGCTTACGGGCTTGCAACGATTTGATAATATGCTCCGCATGGTAACCGTTGGGTGTGCAAATGGCGACTATATCTATTCCATCTTCGGCTTTTAACAGATCGTCAACTGAATAATAAACGATTGCGTTATAGTCAGCAGCAAATGCAGCCGCTTTCTCCTGGTCTGTATCACACACCGCCACCAGCTTTCCTATACGTGTAATATTAGCCGCATGTCGCCTGGCAATACGTCCGCACCCTATGATGGCAAATTGTTTCATAAGCTCAAAAATAACGGCTAAAAAACAAAGGCCCCGACTCTATAGTAAAAGAGCCCGGGCGTTGCTGCTATATGTGAGAGACAAATTAAAAATTACCGCCGCCGTTCACATCCACATTACTATCAGCCTTGGTGTTTTTGCGCTTGAATAGAGACACATCAAACTTGCCAAAACGATAGTTGAAATTCAACCGAACAACCTGTGGGTCTCTGCGGCGTTGAACATTTTGCTGAAAGGCTGTTATTCCTGTGGTCGGGTCCACCAGTTCGGTATATTGATCAAAAAGTTTTGTTCTGAAAATGTCATTGACATTGAGAGAAAGCGAAGCCACTTTATTTTTCATAAATTCAAAACGCACAGCAGCATCTACACCATAGTTGGGGCGTATAAAGCCTTGCGCCGCTGAATTGGAACCGCCAAAGAAGCCACCGCCACCACCAAACATGCCACCACCGCCGGTTCCACGGCCGCCTGGGGAAGAAATAACTTTTGATTGATAGTCGCCCGATAACTGTATGGAGAAGTTTTTTGGCAATTTAAAGGTGTTGTTCAATTTAAAGAAATAGCTCACAAACTGGTCGGGATCAGGGCCGGTAGCTAAGTCAATTTTTGAGGTGAAAAAATTTGCATTGGCAATCACATCCCAAAATTTAGTGACCTTGTTACGGCTTGTTAATTCTAACCCGGTAACATAACTATTGTTGGCGTTTTGATAGGTGTTGATGTACGCTTTTCTTTTTAAAACGGTATCAAATTCCTGCGCCTGAATACGGGTAATGAGGTTGTTGGTATTTTTAAAATAAACAGAGGCTAAAAAATTATCGCGGTTTTTAAATGTTTTGGAATAAGACATTTCAAGCGAGTTGGTAAACTCGGGCTGTAGCTTCGGATTACCGCGGCTGATATTTAAAATGTCGGAGTAGTCCGTAAACGGAAAGAGTTGAAAAAAGTTTGGCCGGTTGATACGACGGCTGTAGTTGAATTGCAGGTCATCACCTTCATTTAATTTCTGGCTTAAAAACACACTGGGGAAAAGAGAGAGTGGAAAATTAATTTTGAAAGGTTGGTCCTTGCTAACTAAAACACCGTCGTAATTAGAGCTTTCTAACCGAAGTCCCAACTGGTACCCGAAGTCTTTTATTTTATTGGAAAAAGTAGCATAAGCCGCATACACATTGTCAGTGCTGTTGTAAACCGTGCTGTTTAGCTTGTTAAACAGTGTGATGGTGTTATCACTGTTTATTTTCCGCATTTGCGACCGAACGCCGGCTTCAATTTTTGAGTTAGCTGTTATTGGGTTAGAGTAATCGCCTTGAATGGTTACGTTTTCATTGGTACCGTTTCCAATTTGAATTTGGGTAGCATTATTATAAAAAACATGACCAGGCATGGCGAACGAATCGCTAACAATAGTGCTGTTATTTTGATTGCGCCCGCTGTTGTAGGTAACATCGGCAGTAAGCTCATGTCCCGACTTAGGGAAATTATGTTTGAAGCTTACTTGTGCACCTTTATTGCGAAAAATATTGTCGCCATTAGTTGTTCTGAGCTGGTTGGACTGCCTTATCAAAATGTTGTGTACAGACGAATCATTGTCAACATTGCTGGTAGTAACTGGTGTAAAGCTGCCCCGTGCAAAATTTCCGGTAACAGTGATGGTGTTCCGTATGTCCATAAAATAGTCAAACCCAAAACGGCCAAATCCAAATCCGCCGTTACTTACCGATCGGTCGCGTTGAAAAGAGTAAACGGAAGAATCCTTACCACTGAGCGCCGTGCGGCTGGTAGTGCCTGTACTGATAGATTTACGTTGCATGTACTGCCCACTGGCAAACACATTAATCTTGTTTTGACGAACATTTAAATCGCCACCCAAACCTATTTTGGCTCTTGAATCAATGTTGGCTCTTATGTTTCCGCTGTAACCTACGCGACGGTTCTTTTTCATCACCACGTTTAAAATGCCGGCCGTACCACCCGATGCATCAAACTTAGCCGATGGGTTAGTAATAACCTCTACGCTTTCAATGGCATCAGCCGGAATCTGATCAAGGGTCAAGGTTGTAGGGCGCCCATCTACAAATAGTGTGGGAGCTGTGTTTCGAAGGGTTACGTTGCCGTCTATATCCACATTTACTGAAGGCACATTTTTCATAATATCAACAGCGGTACCGCCTACAGAAGTAATGTTACCGGCTACATTGAAAATCTTGCGATCTATGCCCAACGTCATTGCCGGCTTGGTAGAAGTGATGGTAACGTTGTTCAGCACCTGGTCGTCGAGACTTACTTTTATATTACCCAGATCTTTATCTAAAGCACCCAACATAGCCGACATATCACCATTGCTCATCGCATCGCGGTTGGGCATATCAAAGCCTACCGCTTTTTCTATTGGCTTAAAACCAATACCGGTAATACGAAGGGTGTAACGCCCAAAAAGCGATACGTTTTCTATACTAAAGTCGCCGGTTTTAGAGGTTAGCATACCGCCGGCAATCACGTCTTTCATTTGCTTGGTAACGGTATCCATCTTCTTGGTAACAAGCGTTACAGAAGCGGCTTCCACGCCACGGTTGGACGGGTCAAGGACTTTGCCGTATAAACGGCCGGTAGGTATTTGCCCGCCTTGTCCGCCCCGGTTGAACATGGGGTTTTGGGCAAAAACAAAAGAGGCCACCAAACAACTCATTATCAAAACGTAAATCTTCTTCATGTACTATCAGTTAAAGTGGGGCAAAGGTAACGGCGCTAAAAGTTGCGGTCGTTTCTGTTAACCATATTTAACGTCTAAAGAAGCAGAAGTTTTATGCAAAAAAAAAGACCGCCGACGCTACTGCTTCGGCGGCCAGGGGTAACCAACGGGGCTCGAACCCGCGACCCTCAGAACCACAATCTGATGCTCTAACCAACTGAGCTACGGCTACCATGTGAGGACTGCAAAAATAAAGATTTGAAGTATATAAAAACTGCGGCTATAAAATTTTGTTGACTATGGTTTGTTGATGGTCAACCGATGCCATGAGCCGTGGTTTGTAAATAGAAGGCTTCACTTTTCATAAAATTTTTTATATCATCACCGTCGCAAAGCCATTAAGTCCATCCATCAAAAAACGTTTGTTAAAAACCGGGGATAAAAAAACAGGCCTCCTTTTTGTCTTAAATTTGATACGTATGCACAAAGCAGTAAAATACATATTTAACATGAAGCGACTTCCCATTATCCTGGCGCTGGTGCTGGCAGGGGTTTTCTTTACTACCCGTTCCTTAGGAAAATCATCCGCTAACCCGCCTACCAAGTACGAAAAAATTTTACAGATCGTTGGTGCCATCCTAACCCAGGGCCATTATCAACCAAGAGATATCAACGATGAATTTTCAAAGCAAATCTTTAATAAATACTTTGAAGAGTTGGATCCCGAAAAAAACATTTTCCTTCAAAGTGATCTGAAATCACTCGACAGGTTCTCCACAAAAATTGATGATGAGATAAAGGGAGCGCCGGTGCAGTTTTTTCAGGAAGCCGGTAAACTTTTCGACGTCCGTGTTAAGGAAGCAGAAGTTTTTTATAAAGAGATCTTGTCCAAACCATTTGATTTTACCAAAGATGAAATGTACATAGGCGATGCTGATAAAAAAACCTTCCCGGCTACTGATGCCGCCCGCAAAGATGAATGGCGTAAGTATCTAAAATACCTCACCCTTCAACGTTATTCCGACCTGGTGGATAGCCGTGAAAGTAATAAGGGCAAAGAAGGCGCTACCAATAAATCGAACGCGGACCTTGAAAAAGAAGCAAGGGATAAAGTGTTGCTGGCTATGAACCGCACCTTTGACCGCTATCGCAATAAATTTACGGAGGAAGATAAGTTTGATGCTTTTGTAAATACGATCACTGCCATCATGGATCCGCATACCGAGTTTATGCCGCCATTAGACAAACGTTATTTCGATGAAAGCATGAGTGGTACGTTCTATGGAATTGGCGCTCAGCTTACATACGACGATGGCAATATTAAAATCGCTTCGGTATTACCAGGCGGGCCTGCTCAAAAAAGTGGCGAAGTAGAAGGTGGCGATATCATCGTGAAAGTGGGCGAAGGCAAAGAAGGAGCGCCGGTTGAATTATCCGGCTTTACCACACAAGATGCGGTAAAAGTGATTCGTGGCAAAATGGGCAGCGAAGTAAAATTAACGCTGCGCAAAAAGGATGGAACATTAAAAGTGGTGACGCTGGTTCGTGATAAAATTGTTCAGGACGAGGCGTATGTAAGAAGCGCTGTCATTAACGAAGGTGCGCAAAAAGTAGGTTATATCTATCTGCCCGAATTTTACGCCGACTTCAATCAAATGGATGGAGTACGAAGCGGTATGGACGTAGCTAAAGAAGTAAAAAAATTAAAAACCGAAGGTGTTGATGGCATTGTAATAGACCTTAGAAACAATGGTGGTGGCGCCTTGTATGATGTAATACAAATTGCCGGATTATTTATTGGTGAAGGGCCTGTGGTGCAGGTACGTGATCGCCAGGGCAAGCCTCAGGTAATGCGTGATAAAGATGATGGCGTAGCCTACGATGGTCCGTTGGTAGTAATGGTGAATGAGATGAGCGCATCCGCTTCAGAAATATTGGCGGCCGCCATGCAGGATTATGGCCGTGGCATTATCATGGGCAGCTCCAGCACGTATGGAAAAGGAACGGTTCAGCGGACGATTGGTTTAGATCCCGAATCCAACTTTAGCAACACCAATTCAGATCTGGGTTCAATCAAAGTAACCTTACAAAAATTCTATCGCGTTAATGGCGGCGCAACACAACAAAAAGGCGTGGTGCCCGATGTGGTAGTTCCTGACTATTTGGAGTACCTGAAAATCCGCGAAAAGGATAATCCTTATTCTTTAAAGTATGACGAGATCAGTAAAGCCAATTACTCCATGTGGAAGTCGGGGTACGACCGGGAAGCCATAAAAAAGATTGCCGCTAACCGTATAGCCACCGACACGGCTTTCAGAAAAATTCAGGAAGCCAGCGTGTTTGTGGGTAAACAAAACGATAAAGAATACTCGTTGAAATTTGATAAGTACCGTCAGGACCAATTGGAAGTACGGAATGCAATCAAAAAAATTGATAACCTTACCAAGCTTCAAAAGCCGCTACCGGCCGAGTTTATGAAACAGGACGAGAGCAAATATGTTTCAATAGATAAAGACAAATCGGAACGCTACAAACAGTGGCTTACTGCTATCAGCAAAGACATTTATGTAGATCAGGCCGTGAAAGTTATTAACGACATGGTTGCGCAACAAAACCTGGCTAAAACAGGAAAGAAAGACCCGGCTGTAAATTTCAATTAACAGTAAATAATGTATAAATTAAAAACCCCGAACAACTGTTCGGGGTTTTTAGCTAAAGGTATCTTTCTTTTAAAATATCCAAGTGATGCTGTAGGTGCCCCGCAGTAATATACCCGATAGCATTCACGGAGATCGGGTTGTTATTAGAGATGCCGGTTGCCGCTAATTGTTCCTGACCAAAGGAGCCAAATAATTGCTCAAGGCTTTTTCGAACCGTTTCAAATTCTTCCACCAATGATGCCTTTGTTCTGACATCAGCATTTGAGACAGCTGCATAACTATTCTCATCAAAGCCGGGAAGTGAAATGCTTTCCTGACGGGCAAAACAAAGTGCCCGGTAAGCGAAGATGCGATCTGCGTCAATAAGGTGCTGCACCATTTCTTTAATGCTCCACTTGTCCGCTGCATAACGATAGATCCATTTACTTTTATCAATAGTATGGAAAAGCCCTAAAGCCGCCTCTGTACTGTCTTTTATCGCGGTTAGCAAATCATCGCTGCCTGCCCTCTCTATATACCGGTGGTACCATTCCGGAACAGCAGTTAAGTCTGGTTTTGGCATCAGAAAACAATTTAATTAATGAAGAACAGTTTCAAAAAATGCCTTCATATCATTCCAGGAAGCGGTATCAGCAGCGCCGTTATATTGGATCGGCATCTTAAATTTTTCGCCCGTTTCAGTAGCTTTTGGATTGGTAAAAGCATGTGTGGCCCCTTCATAAACCTTGAACTTATAATCAACTCCTGAAGAGTCCATACTTTTTTTAAATGCGGCCACTTGTGCAGGCGGAACAAAACTATCCGCACCACCGTGGCATACTAAAAACTTTGTCTTCAATCCTTTTTGCGGTGGTACGCCTTCCAGCCCGCCATGAAAGCTAACCACACCTGCCACAGGTGCGCCAAGCTTGGCATAATTAAGCACCATCGAACCACCAAAGCAATAGCCGATAGCAATCACCTGCGATGTATCTGCCCAGCCAAATGTTTTGGCCTTGGCAAGCGCTGCATCCAATCGTTCTTTACCTAACTGGGGATTGGTATAGAATGGCGTAGCGGCTTTTTGTGCATCACCGGGGTTAGCGGCAATCATTCCATCGCCGTACATATCCACCGCAACAGCGAGATAGCCCATTGATGCCAGGAGTTTGGCCCGCATACGAGGGTATTCCGTCAGGCCCCACCATTCCGGAACCACTAAAACAATTGGGAGTTGCTTACTGCTGGCCTCATCGTAAGTAACAAAGCTTTTGAATGTAGTGCCGCCGATTGTATAGGTAACGGCTTCTTCTTTAATATTATGGGTACTCATAGTTTTTGTTGTGCTGTCAGTGAGTTTGGTGTTTACTGTGCTATCAGGGCTATTTGTTTTGCCGGACGTGGTAGTGTTACCGCAAGAGGACAAGACATTAGCTGAAATGAATAATAGTAAGAGAATGGGTTTCATGAAAAGATTTTTGTGATTAACAAGGGCCCAAAGATAAAGTTCAGCAGGCTACTGAATAAGGACGGCTAAAATCCACAAATTGCGGCGGCCTCATTTTTGAATCAGCTCTACCAAAGAAGTGATTATGAAAAGATATTTTGAAAACAACAACCTCCTGGCCCTTACGCTGATTACATTACTGTTCGGCGTTATTTTCTCATCGTTTAAAGCAGATACTAAAAAGCCAACCGAGAGCTGGGATCTATTAGCTACCCGAAAGGTTGATTTCGTACGGGATAAAGATGTGATACAGATCGGCTCTAACACCACTTATACAGCCATCAAATTTTCCGCACAGGATAAATCCGTAGGCATTAGTGAAGTAAAAGTTTATTTTGCCAACGGCGATAAACTGGAGCCTACGGTAGATGCTATTGTTAAGCAGGGCGAAGAAAGCAAGGTGATTGAATTACCGGGTGATGGAAAGGCTATTACAAAAATTGAATTCAAATACCGCACTATCGGAAGCATATTGAAAGGCCGGGCCACGGTGATGGTTTATGGACGGCATTGATCCAAGCAGTAATGGGTTACAAGCCACACGCAAGAGCTGAAACCCCTATCCGGAAAGGGTTTGAGCTATTCCAAATTTCCAATTCAATGATAGTCTTAAATGATTTCTTTTGGTGCATTTTAAGTTGTTTTGGTTTTTGGAGACTCAAAACAAAACAAGATTGGTGAGCCATTTTTATACGACCCAGAATTAGGATAACCATTTGAAATGCTTCCGCTCCTCGGTCTGATTCGTTACCTCAACGACCCATGTAAAAGTAAAACCCTTGCAATGCAAGGGTTTTACTTTTATCACTTACTGTTTTTATTAAGCCGCTACAACTTTCTTTTTAGCAACCGGCGTTTTAGATTTAATCTTTAGGTTATTACCATCAGATTTTATCTTTTGCCCTTCCGACTTTATAGTGCCGCCATTGGCAACCATATCGGCCATGCGTACGGCTTCATAAGCATTTACCACACCGCCTGTACGGCTAAGTTCAGAGAGCTTTACCTTTTCTTTTGTAGCCGGGTTAACCACGTCATCGGTAAATGGCACAGCACTTTTCTCAAGGATCATTTTAACCTGCTGCGGCGTCAGTTTGGGATAGTATTCGAGTATCAAGGCGGCTACACCCGCTACTACCGGCGATGCCATGGACGTACCCGAAAAATTAGCGTACGTATTTCCACCGGGGATAGAGGAATAAATATTCACACCGGGTGCAAATACATCCACTTCTTCTTTACCATAGTTAGAGAAATTAGCAACCAGTTTATTTTTTTCAGCACCACTGGCCCCAACGGTTATCCAATTGGTAGCCCGGCCGGAACCTTTAAAACCAGGCGTAGGAAAATTCCAGGCGGTATCTACATCAGCCGCATCATTACCGGCCGCATGTACTAACAACACACCTTTGCTGGAAGCGTATTTTACCGCATCATCCACCCATGGCTTGTACGGAGAAACACCTTTACCAAAGCTCATATTCACCACCTTGGCGCCATTATCAGCGGCGTATCTGATGGCCAGTGCAATGTCTTTATCATGCTCATCGCCATCGGGCACGGCCCTTACCATCATAATGCGAACATTATCAGCAATGCCATTTATGCCTTTTTTATTAGTACGATCCGCAGCTATAATTCCGGATACATGCGTACCATGATCGGCACCAATAGCCATTACATCATTATTGCCATAATTATGATCATTAAGATCCTCTTCGTTATCTTTTGTAATATCGCCACGATAGTTGGTGGGCGGCGTATCCAGCGCATCGCCTTTTGAAATTTGCGCATCAAAATCGTCCAGCACCTGCTTGTTGGTAATATCGAAGTTGTTGTTATTACCGGCAGCGATGTTTAGTAAAATTCCCTTCAAGGCCTTCGCATCTGTGGTGGTTGGTGTATAGCCCTGTACTTCTTTAATGGTATATACTTTTTTTCCTAAATCATGTGCTATGGCCGAGTCGCCGCTTTGAATGCTGGGATAAAGTTTTTTCATAAAAAGAAGTTCCGTAGGATTCACATCATGCATCACATCTTCCTGTGCATGTACCCACATAGTGTATAAATCCTGATCGTCTTTGCCCAGCGTGGACGGATCTTTTACGCCATCGAACTTTGCTTTATAACGATGATACACACGGGCGGCCTCCAGGTTGTCCTTACCTACATTGCGGCCATCTCTACCGCCTAAAAAATTCCATCCATGCACATCATCCACATAACCATTGCCATCATCATCTTTACCATTGCCCGGAATTTCTTTAGGATTATTCCACAGCACGGCACGTAGGTCTTCGTGAAGCGTATCAATACCTGAATCAATGACGGCTACAATAACCGGCGTGCTTTTTTTACCTTTTAAAAACTGGTAGGCTTTATCTAAGCTGATGCCATAATAGCCTGTGGTTTTCGGGTCGGTAAGATGCCAGCCGTTAGGTGCTGTTGTTTGCGCAGAGGAGCTAAGCGTGAGGCCTGCTATCAATAAGGAAAACAAGCCCTGTTTGACGTTCCTATTCATTTGTATGATTTATTAATAGCGGTAAAAATAAACGAAACAGTTTATAGCGAGTTGTGAAAAAGAACGGTGTAACAGAAGTTAACAAGACCGTATCAGGTTTTTTAAAATGCCGCTACAATAGTATTTATCATTGAAAAATGCTGCGCCTTTCCAACCCGGCAGGACGCAGTAGAATGTTGTAGAAGAGATAATAAAGTCCGTTCCCCGTTACCGCAAATTTTTACTTTAGTCCAGATTAAATTCGATGCCTTGCGCCAACGGTAGCTTTGTGCTATAGTTGATGGTGTTGGTTTGACGGCGCATATAAATACGCCAGGCATCAGAGCCGCTCTCACGGCCGCCACCGGTTTCTTTTTCGCCGCCGAAAGCGCCGCCAATCTCCGCTCCGGACGTTCCGATGTTTACATTGGCAATGCCGCAGTCGCTGCCGGCTACAGATAAAAATGTTTCTGCTTCGCGAAGGTTTAATGTCATTATGGAAGAAGATAAACCCTGGGGTACCCCGTTCTGAATAGCGATGGCTTCCTCCAGTGTTTTGTACTTCATCAGGTATAGGATGGGGGCGAAAGTTTCGTGTTGCACTACATCAAAATGCGGCTCCACTTCGGCCATGGCCGGATAAACATAGCAGCCGCTTTCATATCCTTTGCCTTCCACCAAACCACCTTCCACCACAAATTTTCCACCTTCACTTTTACATCTTTCAATAGCCGACAAATAAGCATCCACTGCGCCTGTATCAATCAGTGGCCCCACATGAACGCTTTCATCCAACGGATCGCCAATACGCAATTGCTTATAAGCCTTTACCATTTTGTTTTTAAACGATTCGTACACCTCTTCATGGATAATTAACCGGCGGGTAGTGGTACATCGCTGGCCGGCGGTACCAACAGCTCCAAACACACATCCAATAAGTGAAGTTTCGAGATCGGCATTTTTAGAAATGATGATGGCATTGTTGCCGCCAAGCTCCAGCAACGAACGGCCTAAACGGGCACCCACAGCGGCTCCTACGGCCCTGCCCATACGTGTTGAGCCGGTAGCGGAGATGAGTGGCAGACGGGTATCGTTGGCTAATCTTTCACCGGTTTCCCGTTCACCAATTACTAAACTGCAAACGCCTTCAGGCACACCAGCCTTTTTAAAAACATCCCCGATAATTTTTTGGCAGGCAATAGCACACAGCGGCGTTTTTTCAGAAGGCTTCCATACACATACATCGCCGCAAACTAAAGCCAGGGCTGTGTTCCAGCTCCACACCGCCACCGGGAAGTTAAAGGCGGATATAATGCCAACGATACCCAACGGATGCCATTGCTCATACATGCGGTGACCCGGCCGTTCGCTGTGCATGGTAAGTCCGTGCAATTGCCTTGATAAACCCACCGCAAAATCGCAGATGTCAATCATCTCCTGCACTTCGCCATAGCCCTCCTGAAGGCTCTTGCCCATTTCGTAAGAAACTAATTTGCCTAACGATTCTTTATTAAGCCGAAGCGCTTCTCCGAATTGCCTCACCACTTCACCGCGTTTGGGCGAAGGCCATTGCCGCCATTCTAAAAAGGCGGCGGAAGCTGTTTGGATAATTTGTTCGTAAGCAGCAGCATCATCAACGGTTATTACATCGGCCAGTTTTTTACCATCTACCGGCGAAAAGGAAGCGATGACTTTACCGCTGCTTTTTATCCATTGGCTACCGGTAGAAGTGCCATCGTTTATTGCATCAATGCCCAATTGTTTTATGATGTCCTGCATAATTGGTTCTTTTTTAATTTTTAAATAAGAAATCTTTCCGTTGTTCCAAATAAGAATGATTCATAACTCTTAACTACTTACTCGTCACTCATTATTCATCACTCGTTACTTCCTAAAGATATTTTGATTCCGGCGCTGAACCATCTTCCCGGTAACAAGGCGCCCAATAAGTCGGTATAATGCCGGTTGAAAATATTATCCACTTCTGCAAAAGCGGTAAGATGTTGTTTGATGATGGCTACTTCACCTTTCGCATTTAATAAAAAGTAATCGGCCGAAACTGGCGTCAGCAGAGGCGATGCGGCTTTTTGTGGCGAACGTTTTTTATACAAGCCGGTTAAGCTAAACTGCAACTGGCGATGCGTATACTGCACCATAAAATTGGTTTGAAACTTTGCGTGAGATGAGATATAGAGCGAAGGAACGGTATCGCTGCTTTTACTATCCAACCAAACAAAACCGGCGGAAGCCTGCAGATTATTATTGGTTGATAGGGGCTTTGAAAATTGAACGTCGGTTTCAAAACCAGTGGTGGTGACCGAAGCTATATTTTGTGCAAATGCATAACTGCCGGTGGGCAACAAATTTATTTTTCTTGGGATAAGCGAGTAAGGTGTAGGTATATAATCAATCAATTTTTTGTGAAAGCGCTGAAAGAAAGTAGCCGAGATTTTCAGGTTGTTAACGGGTAGGTAATCAGCGCCGCCTTCATAGCTAAACGAGTGCTCAGCCACCAAATCCGGGTTGCCTAATCGCTGGCCACTGCTTACAATCGTTTTATTATAATTGTTGTATCGTTCTGTGAAGTCCGCATCCCTTACGGTTTTGCCGGCACTGCCCCTTAAGGTCAACTGATGAATTTTATAGGTGAGATTGATTTGCGGTACCAGCTCCCAGCCGGCGGCCTCGTTCCACTCTATTCGTGCCGATGGCGCTGCAAAGAAATGCGTACCTACCTGCTGATTTAATATTAAAAATGCAGCGGCTAAGTTGTTGGAATGATTGCCTCTATCATTGGAAATAATCCCTTTATTAATGAATTGCAGACCCGGAGTAATGGATGTTTTTGGTGAGAGCCTGATTTCATTTGTCACTACCGCTTGCCATAGTTCCGTTTTATTTTGATTGCTGGGTGTTTTTGAATTAAATGAAAAACTGTCCTTCAAACCTTTATAGCCAGCTTGAAAACGAAATGTATTGTTGCGCCCTTCGTGAACTAACTGTGCCTGGTTCCAAAAGGTATTGACCGTTTCCTGGGCGGTATCCGCTGCGGAAGCCGTATAAAAATTTTGGGCGGCAAATTTCCGGGTGTCATAAGCAGAGCGAAGTGATAACTTCCATTGGTTGGCAAAATAGTGTGCCGCAGATACCGACACCGTTGTTGCATTTACAAAACCGCGGATGCCACGTTGCGCCTGACCGGTGGTGTTATTTGATAGCACACCAGCACTTAGAGAACCCTTTTCATTGGCAGCATACACACCGGCATTTACCGCATACAAGCCGAACTCGCCAACAGATAATTGACCTACACCATTTAGTTTTTTGATAGCTCGTTGCGTGGCAAATGTCTTTGTGATAATGTTGATGACACCGCCTACGGCTTCTGATCCATACAGAGCGGATGATGCGCCTTTCAAAACTTCGATACGTTCAATCTCTGAGGGAGCAATTGGAATGTAAGCAGCAAAGTGTCCGGTGTTGGGGTCGTTCACCCGCACCCCATCAATGATCACCAGTGTTTGCTGAAAGGTGCCGCCACGCAGGCTTATATCGCTTTGCGATCCGAACGGCCCACGTACCTGCACTTCCATGCCGGGCACATAACGCAATAACTCATCTAAAGAATGAACCGGCAAATTGGCAAACGCATCTCCTTTAATGACCAGAATATTTCTACCCGTTTCCGAAGACGTAGTGGGATGCATAGAAGCGGTAATGGTTACCGGGTCAAGATCTTTTACCTGGGCTTTTATGGTAATGCTGAATAATAATGACAGCATAATAAATCCGGAGCAAATTTTTCTCATAGCCTTTAAAATTGGCCGCAAAAATAGGGGATAGGCGTAGCCGGAAATGGAAAGGTATTTTGGGAACTTTTATGAGCAACTTCCTAACCCACACTTGCACCTTGCCTGTAGAACGCACCAATAAATAAATTCTTTTTACCGCTTTAATGTCTTTCCGGCTATCCATCAATACGATTCCGAAGCATTCGGGAAATCATTGCTTCGCACATCGGCAATATAGTGTTGTACCGCAAATGTTATCTGTTCATTTAAATTCAAATACTGCCGGAGAAAACGCGGTTTGAACTCTGTGTTGATGCCTAACATATCGTGCATGACCAACACTTGGCCATCGCAATGCGGACCAGCCCCAATGCCGATAGTAGGGATTTGTAAAGAGGCAGAAACTTCTCTTGCTAAACTGGCCGGAATTTTTTCCAGCACTACACCAAAGCAGCCAACGTCTTCCAACAACCTGGCATCGCTTCGGAGTTTATCGGCTTCGGCCGCTTCCTTGGCCCGGACGTTATAGGTTCCAAATTTATAAATGGACTGCGGTGTTAATCCAAGGTGCGCCATCACCGGGATACCGGCGCTGATAATGCGTTTCACCGATTCCACCACTTCTTCGCCACCCTCTAATTTAATAGCGTGGGCGCCGGTTTCCTTCATAATGCGGATAGCTGAGGCAAGGGCAATATCAGAGTTGGATTGATAAGAGCCAAACGGCATGTCAACTACTACCAGGGCCCGTTTTGCACCACGAATCACCGATGCCGCATGATAGATCATCTGGTCTAATGTAATAGGCAACGTAGTCTGATGGCCGGCCATCACATTGGACGCTGAGTCACCAACCAGTATTACCTCAATACCTGCCGCATCAAAAATAGAAGCAAAGGAAAAATCGTAGGCCGTTATCATCGAGATCTTCGTCCCGGCCGTTTTCATTTTTAAAATGGTGTTGGTGGTGATGCGTTTAACTTCCGGTGCGAAGGCGCTCATGTGTTGAATTTTACCAAAGATAGAGAAGGCGCAGGCCGCAGGCTATCTATTATCCACCTGCAAGATTGAGATAGCAAGTAAGCCAAAAGCGATTACTCATTTTTCACGAAACTGATTTCGCCATTCCGTTCCAGATAAACCTCCTTGATCTTCTGCAAAGAGTCCGATTGGCAGGTGAGACGCAGCTCTTCGGCGATGTCCTTTTGGGTAATGTTTGCCTGCTTCAGATTCTCTTCAACAAAAACATTATTCTGGTAAAGGAGGTAGTTTCTTCCTTTTGCTTTCCGGCCAAACCAATGACTATAAAAACTAAGCTTGCACAAAATGTTATGAACCAGAACGATCATGATTCCCGACACCAACGCTGAAATAAATGGCGTAGCTCCGGCAATGCCTCTGGCTACTACCGCCCCTAATAAAATGGTGACTACGTTGTCAAAGGCATCGCCCTTTCCAAACGATCGCATACCGCCCATACGTAGTACAATAAGCAAACAGACAAACATTACTACCGAACGGGCTGCAATTTCGGCGGGGCCTATCTTTTCGTTAACACCCCAGATTTCTGTTATATCCATAGCTGATTAGTTTTAAAAACGGAATTAAAAAAAGATGCCAATAGGGCGGCTTGGTGGCATAAAATTGTAGATGATATTTAAAACAACATCATGAGCAACAAACCAGACAGTAACCGAATGAGTAATAACGGCTATAACAATATGGCTAATCCAGGGCGCGGCCAGCAAGGGGTTGATAAAGCACCGGGCGAAGAAGAAGCGGGTGATACAGAGAACGTAGTAGCCGATACACAAAAAGGAAAAGGCAAAGTAGATGGTGATCCATCGCAGGGAAGCGACCAACCTATACCCAACGAATAAGGCCATGAGAAAAAGTGCCGGATTATTAGTTTTCCGAAGGAGGGATTCGGGTATTGAGTTTTTTTTGGTTCATCCCGGCGGGCCATTTTGGAAGAACAAGGACATAGGGGCCTGGAGCATTCCAAAAGGAGAGTTTACCGACGAAGAAGAGCCGCTAACAGCCGCCCGGCGTGAGTTTGAAGAGGAGACCGGTCAAACGGTTGATGGAAAGTTTATAGCGCTGAACCCCGTAAAACAAAAAGCTGGCAAATTAATTTATGCCTGGGCGGTGGAAGGAGATGTAGATGCTGACGCTATTGTCTCTAATACGTTCAAACAGGAGTGGCCTTACAAGTCGGGCAAATGGATAACCGTGCCGGAAGTGGACAAGGCTTCCTGGTTTAGCATAAAAGAAGCAAAGCAAATGATGAACATAGCACAAGCGGCACTGATAGATGATTTAATGAAGCAGTTAACCGATGAAGAAACCATTTGACATAGGAGAGATGTTGCACCGGATTGAAAAAGCCGTAAAGCCCTTTCCAAAAGCGGCCATGTTTGAATTACACGAGAGAGGCTACACCTCACTTTTTGAGCAACTCGTTTCCTGCCTTATTTCCATCCGCACGTTAGACGAAACGACTATCCCCATTTCGGAACGCCTTTTTGCCGAAGCCCGTACACCGCAACAACTGCTTAAACTAGCGCCACAACAATTAGAAAAGCTGTTGCATGGGTCGCAGTACCCGGGCCAAAAAGCCTACACTATGTTAGGCATCGCGGATGTTGCGGTGAAAGAATACGGCGGCCAGCTTCCCGCCGGTTATGATAAGTTAATAGCATTGAAAGGCGTTGGACCTAAATGCGCTAAACTGGCGCTGGGTGTGGCTTCTAACTATGCAGGCATTAGTGTAGATGTGCATGTGCACCGCGTGGTAAACCGCTGTGGATTGATAGCAACCAAAACACCGGAGAAAACCATGACGGCTTTGGAAGACTTTGTGCCGAAGCAAAAGTGGATAGATGTAAACCGCCTGCTGATGCCTTTTGGCAAACATATTTGTACGCTTCACTTACCGCAGTGTTCTACCTGCCCGGTGTTGGAATATTGCCGGCAGGTGGGTGTTACCAAACACCGCTAATATTGATTACTCATCGAAATTTATTTTTCTTATAGATGCGAAGCCTACAATTTTGCGGGGCAAATAACTCATCTATGAAATTCAATCTCCTCTTATCCGCCGCCCTCATTTTTGTAAGTTGTACTAATAACACTAATCCCGAGGTAAAAGGGGCAAAAACCGATTCTTCGAAAAACAACACAGCAACCGCTCCAATCAACCATTCCAACAAACCTATTGCCGATGCCGCCACCATCATGGCAAGGCCGCAGGTGCCTATTCTTTGCTACCATCATATTCGTGACATAAAAATGCCCAGCCGCTCCAGCATGGGTTACGAAGTAACGATTCCCGAGTTTAAAGCGCAGATGAAAATATTGGCTGATAGTGGCTATCACACGGTCTTACCCGAGCAACTTTACAATTACTTAGCCTTCGGCGATCCGTTGCCAGCAAAGCCTGTAATGCTTTCATATGATGATACAGATGAAGAACAATTTACAGTGGCCAAACCCGAGATGGACAAGTATGGTTTTAAAGGCGTGTATTTTATTATGACCATTTCTATCGGCCGTCCGCACTATATCAACAAACAACAACTAAAACAATTAGCGGATGAAGGCCATGCGGTAGAAGCGCATACCTGGCGCCATGATAGAGTGGATAAATATTTAACTACACCGCACATTGATCGTGATACAAAAAAGATTGTTCAAAACGATTGGGACCTGCAATTGGTGGATAAGCGTAAGGAGCTGGAAGCCATTACCGGCAAGGAGATCCACTACTTTGCTTATCCGTTTGGCTTGTGGAGTAAAGCAGGCATTCCCGAACTAAAAAGCCGCGGTTTTAAATTAGCCTTTCAGCTTTCTACCAAACGCGATTCCACTGAACCTTTATATACGGTACGCCGTATGATTGTTTCGCCGGAATGGTCGGCAGAGGGAGTGGTGAAAGTGATGAAAAGTACCTTTGGGGGTAGCCGGTAAATCGTTTTGATTTCAGCTTAAATACTTTCATAGGTGGTGATTGGCCAATTGACCATCCATTCTAGCACGGTTTTAAAAGTTCGCAGGCAGAATATTCAGTTATTCTTCTACCCGCATTAGTTTGCATATCAATTTTATTCTTTAAAACCTGAATTGGGTTCCTGTCAACACCAAATATTTTCATGACGTTTCCAAGGTTTACAATCTTCAGGATTGTGATCTGACCTGTAAAAGGCATTTCGTCAACATGGTAATTAATAACGTCTTTAAATCTTAGAATTCTTTTTTCAAACAAATTATTCTGCCAGTCTGTAGCGAAGTTTATAAAGAAGTCGATTGTTTGATCTGATGATTCTGCGACTTGAAAGATTTCTGAGTCATGGAATGAGTAGTCATCTATAATCATAGATTTTCAATTGAAAGCAATTAGTAAAACCGAAATGAGATTTAGACTTTAATCTTTACTCTTTCCACCACGGGTCAGCGCCACCAGCAATAAAATAAATACTGCGGCAGCAATCACCCAAAGCCAGGGAGAAGCATACCAGTTGCTATCGCCTTTGGGACTTAAATTAGTGGTGCTGTTTTTTGTGTCATCCTGCGCAGCAGCAATGGCGATACCAGCAAAATTGAAGAACAAACAAGTAAGCCTTTTCATAAAACGCTTTTTATGTTGATCAAAAAACCTGTGCCAGCAAGGCTTTTAGCGGCTGCCAAATAACAAGCTGCCAATGCGTACCATGTTGCTGCCTTCTTCTAAAGCGATTTTATAGTCGCTGCTCATTCCCATGGAAAGAGTTTGCAGTTGGCAGTTGGCGGTTTGCAATTGAGCGTGATGGTCGAAGATCCTTTTGAGGTTTTTTAATTCGCTTCTCACCAAGGCTACATCGTCACTGAACGATGCCATACCCATCAACCCAACTATTTTTATATGTTCCAGGCCGGGAAACTCGTGACCAGAATTTGGATTGAAAAGTTTCTCTAACTCCGCTTCATCAAACCCAAACTTTGTTTCTTCCTGTGCTATATGTACCTGTAGTAATACATTAATCCTACGACTATTTTTAAACGCCTGTTTATTTACTTCTGCCAGTAATTTGGCGCTGTCAACCCCATGAACCAGATGAACAAACGGAGCGATATATTTTGCTTTGTTGGATTGCAGGTGGCCTATAAAATGCCAGCGAATATCTTTTGGCAGCACCTCATATTTATCCACTAATTCCTGCACATAATTTTCACCAAAATCGCGATGGCCAAGGTTGTATAATTCCTGTATCGCCGCTACCGGTTTTGTTTTACTAACTGCTACCAGCATGGCGTTATGCGCAGCCGCTTCTTTACTAATGGAATAATAGGTGGCTTCGTTGATGTACATAGTTGAATGAAAGAGCAACTGAATAAAAGAAGGAGATTGAGGCTATTTTAAAATGGCCCGGCTGATAACAATTCGTTGCACTTCGCTGGTGCCTTCATAAATCTGGGTGATCTTGGCATCTCGCATCAGCCGCTCCACATGATATTCTTTTACATAGCCATAACCGCCATGAATTTGTACCGCTTCTACCGTAGTCCACATGGCCGTTTCGGACGAGAACACTTTGGCCATAGACGAACTCAACGTATAGTCTCTCTTCGCATCCTTGTCCAGCGCGGCTTTCAGGCAAAGCAACCGCGAGGCTTCGATGCGGGTAGCCATATCGGCCAACTTAAAGGCAATAGCCTGGTGATTGGAAATTTCTGTTCCAAAAGCTTTACGTTGTTTGGAATAAGCTAACGATAATTCGTAAGCGCCACTGGCGATACCGAGTGCCTGCGATGCAATGCCGATGCGGCCACCAGCCAAGGTTTTCATCGCGAACGTAAACCCAAAACCATCATCGCCTATTCTGTTTTCTTTAGGCACCTTTACATCGTTAAAAAGAATCGTATGCGTATCGCTGGCTCTGATGCCTAACTTGTTTTCTTTGCCGCTCACCACCACGCCGGGCCATGATTTTTCAACAATAAAAACTGAAATGCCCTTGTGCCCTTTTGAAGGATCAGTTTGTGCTATCACCAAATAAACCGAAGCCGTTCCCCCGTTCGTAATCCAGTTTTTGGTGCCGTTCAAAATATAGTGGTCGCCTTTATCTTCAGCCGTTGTTCGTTGCGAGGTAGCGTCGCTGCCAGCTTCCGGCTCACTCAATAAAAAAGCGCCGGTGTATAAAGCGCCATCCTTTTTGCCCTGGGCCAACGGCGTTAAGTATTTCTGCTTTTGCGCTTCATTGCCATACGCTTCAATCCCATAACAAACAAGGCTGTTGTTTACGCTCATGCAAACGCTGACGCTGGCATCTACTTTACTGATTTCTTCCATCGCCAGTACATAACTCACGGTATCTAATCCAGCACCGCCATAGTCCGGATTCACCATCATGCCCATAAAACCAAGGTCGGCTAACTTCTCTAATTGTTCCCGCGGGAACTGCATTTTATCGTCGCGTTCAATTACACCCGGCAGGCATTCGGTTTGCACAAAATTGCGGGCCGCCTGTTGTATCATCAGGTGTTCTTCGCTTAATTGAAAGTTCATAAAGGGCAATAAATTTGTGCGGCAAAAGTACGGGAGAATATCAGTTGGGCGTGTCCCTCGGCGGCCTCGGGCCGGGCTATTCGCTCTTATCTTTTTATTGGGTGGTGGCTTAAACAATTACTTTTCTTTTTGTTGAATAGCAGTCGTTGTCATTACCCAATAAAAAGGATAACCGCTTCTATCCCTCACGCAAGGCCCCCATCCCTCAGAGCTTCGCTCGTAACCCTTCTGGCTACCCCCGATAGGAGGCCACCGGCGCAGGAACAGCCGGCCCCCATCCCGACCTTCCCCCGTTAGGGGAAGGCCACCATCGGCACAGCAAAGGCTTACCTAATCATTCATTCCCTTTCTCAGTCACTCTTTAATGCTGTGCTGTTTTCATCAATGGCTACTCATCCGTTCATACCGCAGGTAAAGCATATAACAATCCATAAGACTCCCCACCGTCCAGCGCCTTATTGCGTGGCAACTTAATGAATGACTGTGCTGTAACGAAAGCCACACGCAATACAGCGCCTTTAGTATTTGCCACGCAAGCAGCTAAAAAAGCATACGATTTAAACTATGTGTGGTGAGGTAACAAGTCATGTACAAAGGATAAAAGACGCAGTGAAAGACTGAAACATGTAATGAAAGACCGTTGTGCGCCGGCCTTGGGCAAAAACAGCGGAGCATTTGTTTTTAGCCTTGATCTTTTGCTCCCCTTTTGCATCAAGGCAAAAGTGGAAAACAAACCAAAATAAACGATCATCACGGTTGATAATACCCACCAGCATAATGCGTTCCGAAGGAACGCAAAGTCATCCAAACAAGAATTGTTTCTACCCACGAACCGTTCCCACGTAACGAAGAAATAAAATCTCATAATGTCAAGCAAAATTATTGAAGGTGAAGATGCCTTCTCTTTTACAACCTGCTAAAAAACAGACGAGTCATCAACACCAAATACCTTAAAATAAATTTAACCAATTGAAAATGCCGGCAAGAAAGCCGGCATTTTCAATACATAAAACATTTATCAGACCTTATTCAACTTTTGTAATTTTCACTGTATTAGTAGGTAAGTGCAAGTGAATCGGCGTACTGCCGGTATTTACCACTAAGTGCCCCGGCTTTAAAAACCCACGCTCTTTTAAAATATTGATCTGGTCAAAAATAATTTCGTCAAGACTGTGCTCCTCATCATAATAAAAAGCCCTTACGCCCCAGCTTAAGCTAAGCTGATTAACAACCGTACGTTCCTTGGTAAAAATAAACAGCGGTGCTTTTGGACGATAGCTGCTCAACATAAAACCTGTATAACCGCTTTGGGTCATACCTACTAATGCATCGGCCTGCACATCATTTGCCATCTTGCAGGCATTGATACAAGTAGCATCGCTGATAAGGGAAGGCGAGTGCGGCTGCGGCGTTAACACGTCTTCGAGGTAATAGTTGTATTCCGTACGCTCTACCTCCATGATAATCTTACGCATGGTTTCCACCACCAATCGCGGGTTTTGCCCGGTGGCGGTTTCGGCACTTAGCATCACCGCGTCGGTTCCTTCCAGCACGGCGTTGGCTACGTCGGTAATCTCACTGCGATTGGGCTTGTTGCGGTCAATCATGCTTTCCATCATTTGCGTCGCTACAATCACGGGCTTGGCGCGATGCAAACATTTTTTTATGATGTTCCGTTGTATCAGTGGAATTTGTTCTACCGGCAGTTCAACACCCAGGTCGCCGCGGGCAATCATAATAGCATCGCTTTCCACAATGATGTCGCGAATATTGGTCAGCGCTTCCGGCTTTTCTATTTTGGCAATGATCTTTGTTTTGCTTTTTCGTTCCTGTAGTTTGTTGCGCAGGATAATAATATCTTTTACATGGCGAACGAACGAAAGCGCCACCCAGTCTAACTCCTGGTCAATAATAAACTCAAGGTCAACAAGGTCTTTATCCGTAATAGCAGGCAATGATATTTTTGTATCAGGAAGATTGATGCCTTTTTTAGACGTGATTTTTCCACCCAATAAAACCTGCACCTGCACATCGTTATTCTTGAGGATCTGCTTTACCAGTACTTCAATCTTTCCATCATCAATCATGATTTTGTTACCAACACGAACGTCTTTGTGCAGGTCGGGATAGGAGACATAAATCCGCTCTTTGGTACCTACCAATTTTTCATTGGTGAAAGTGAGTATGTCATCTTTTTCCACATCAATACCGCCGGCGGCAATTTCTCCAACCCGAAGCTTTGGACCTTGCAGGTCGCCGAGCATAGCAATGTTGTAGGGTTCTGTTTTATTGATCTGGCGAATGTGCTCAATGATCTTTAATTTATCCTCGTGAGAGCCGTGCGAAAAATTTAGCCGAAATACGTTAACGCCGCATTTGACTAACTCTAATAATTTATCATAGGTATCGCAGGCAGGGCCCACTGTGGCTACGATTTTAGTGCGGTGATGCGTGTGCTCAATGCCGGCACTTTTATCCATCTGGCGATGAAAATACTTATCTACATTTTTGCTCATAATAAAAATTCAGCGTTTAAGGTTATAGGTACAATTGCCTTAGTGGCAACGCACCTTGTGGGATGGTTTATGATTATAGAAAGAACTGTTCTCGTACGTAATGCAAACGTTGCTCAGAGTTACGAAGCTAAAATCTTTACGATCTTCATCCATTCTTCGTTGATGGTACCTTTCCTTTTTCCTACTTTCTCCAATGGTACATAGTTCATTTTGTTATTCATAATACCAACGAACACGTTGTAACGTCCCTGCATCAGCGACTCCACCGCATGATAACCCATACGGCTGGCTATTAAGCGGTCGAGGCAGGTAGGGGCGCCGCCACGTTGTATGTGCCCTAAAATGGCGACACGGGTTTCCATCGCCGGAACCTTTTGCGCGATAAGGGCTGCAATTTCATTGGCCCCGCCCGACTGTTCGCCTTCCGCCACAATAATCAGGTTCACTAATTTTTTTCGGCGTTCTTTTTCCTGCAGCGAACTTATGATGGCTTCGATATCGGTCTTTTGTTCGGGAATCAAAATATTTTCGGCACCAGTGGCGATGCCGCTGTGCAAAGCAATATAGCCGGCATCACGCCCCATCACTTCAATTATAAAAAGTCGGTCATGGGCGTCGGCCGTATCCCTGATCTTGTCAATGGCCTCGACCGCGGTGTTAACCGCTGTATCAAAGCCGATGGTGAAATCGGTGCCCTGAATGTCTTTATCAATGGTGCCGGCCAGGCCGATGCAGGCAATATCATACTCACGGCTGAACTCCACGGCGCCGCGGAACGATCCATCACCGCCAATAATAACAAGGCCATTAATGCCACGGGCTTTCAGGTGGCCGAACGCTTTTTTGCGGCCTTCTTTCGTAAGAAATTCTTTGCAACGGGCAGTTTTTAAAATAGTGCCGCCGCGTTGAATGATATTGGCTACCGACCGGTTATCCATCCGGATGATATCATCTTCCAGTAATCCCTGATAGCCGCGCATAATGCCATAAACTTCCAGCCCGTAATAATTGCCGGTTCGTACCACAGCACGGATGGCAGCATTCATTCCCGGTGCATCGCCACCAGAGGTCAATACAGCAATCCTGCTTATTTTATTGTCCATTGCTTTTGAGAGATTAACTTCTTACAAAGGTTCAAAAATAAGGCTTTGCATTTTAGTGTAGAAAGTACATGACGGGAATATGGAACAGTGGGATAAAGAATATTGGATAAAGGAGAAAAAGTATTAGCATAAAACAGGTGGGTATGATGATGGAAGTATTTAATAAGCGGTAAGATTTTTATCGCTTTTATTGGCAGAACAATTTATACTCAACTTACTCCGGCTATGTTTGGACGGGAAGAAAAGGAACCAATGGCAACTAAAATAAAGAGGTTGCCTGAGTAGTTGTTTAGACTAAATCGGAAGGTAGATGGTTTTTCGGGTGAAGCCTTAAGAGGCGAAGTTGATTGATACTGGATTTAACCTTGCTTTTCTAAAGGATATGGATAAAAATGTACTGGACGGTTTTGGATACTGGATTGGTCTGGATTTTCAATGATACTGGATTGCTTATATCAATCAACTTCTGACACAAAAGTAGTTGGGTACAGCATACTGGTCAATGGCATTTTTGCCCTTATTTATTATTATGGTAATTACTGTGTACATCGAACATCATCGTAATTAGCTGTGGTGAAATTGCGAATGGCATACTGGTAGATGTACGTTGATTGCCGTCAAACTAAAAACTGTAAGGCCATAAAACGCTTATTGGGCAAGGGTTTTGAAGCTTTTAGCTTTTCTTAATTCGATGAATTTTAATTATAGCTGAGGGCTGTTCCGTAAAATTAAATGCAGAAAGCTGTTTCTTTTGATTATGCCAAGGCTTGTATCACGTCGTATTTGGTAACAATATGATAATGGCCGCTTTCATCTTTAGCCAGCACAGCGCCATTTTCTTTATTAATAAGTGTTCCTAACTTTTCTACCGGAGTATCCAGGTCCACCAGGGGAAACATTTTCTCCATTACCTGCTCAATCTTTTCCATTTTTATCTCGGGGTTACTGAATACTTTTTGAAAAAGACCGCTCTCGCTGATGGAGCCAATGACTTCCCCGGCGGCGGTAACTACCGGTATATGTTCGATATCAAATTTGCGCATCAGCTCAACCGCTTCCGAAACAGACTGCGAAGCTTCTATCGTAACCAGCGGTTGTTTAACTCTTGCATTCACCACATCTTTAAACGACTTCACATCAAAAAAGCCACGCTCTGCCATCCATTGATCGTTATAAATTTTAGCTACATAACGGCTTCCATGATCGCATAACAACACTACCACTACATCATCTTTCTTTAGCTTTTCTTTTAATTGAAACAAGCCTTGCAACACACTTCCCGAACTATATCCGCAAAACAAACCTTCCTCTTTTGCCAGGCGACGTGTCATCACTGCGCCGTCTTTATCCGTCACCTGCTCAAAATAATCAATCACACTCATGTCATAGTTCTTCGGAACAAAGTCTTCACCAAAGCCTTCAGAAATATAAGGATGCACTTCGTTCATATCAATCTCGCCGGTGCGGTAATATTTCGTGAGCAAGGAACCATAAACATCAATAGCCCATACTTGTATCGCCGGATTTTTTTCTTTCAGGTATTGGGCCGTACCAGTGATGGTGCCGCCGGTACCTGCCGTAGTAATAAAATGTGTAATGCGGCCACCGGTTTGATCCCACAACTCAGGGCCCGTGGTTTCATAATGGGCTAAGCGGTTCGCCAGGTTATCGTACTGATTAAAATGATAGGAGTTGGGTATTTCTTTTTTTAACCGGGCGGCTACAGAATAATAGCTGCGTGGGTCTTCGGGCTCTACATTGGTTGGACAAACCACCACCTCGGCACCCAGGGCACGAAGAATATCCACCTTTGATTGCGACTGTTTATCGGTAGTGGCGAAAATGCATTTATACCCTTTTACTACAGCCGCCAAAGCCAGGCCCATACCCGTATTTCCCGATGTTCCTTCAATGAATGTACCACCCGGTTTTATCTTTCCTTCCCGCTCTGCTACCTCTACCATTTTAATGGCCATGCGGTCTTTAGTAGAGTTACCCGGGTTAAAGTATTCGACCTTGGCATATACCTGGCAAGGCAGGTCTTTCACTATTTTATTGAGCCGGACCAAGGGAGTATTTCCAATGGTTTCTAGTATGTTGTTTTTTACATTCATTACAATCGCTTAAGTGGCGGCAAATGTAGCAAAGGTTTCGATTGGGGAACTGAAAGCCAACCTGTTTAACTACCCATTTTAAATAAAGGCAAGTAGAAGTTTTAAGGGCGAAACTTGTTCTTGGTCGGAGTAAGGTCTATGCTATAAATCTGCAGATAACACAAAATATAAAGTCTTCTGTTAATAAAGTAAATTTGAAAAAATAGATGTTATGAAAACGCTGGAGGTACCGTCCAACTTAACCGAATTACAAAAGGAGTTACTTAAACTATATGCAGCTAAGGTTTCCGACGAAGACCTTTACCAGATAAAGTTGATGATAGGAAACTACTTTGCTGAAAAGGCCACAAATTCTATTGACCTTTTTTTAGACGAAAAGAAGATAACGATTGACAATTATAACGATTGGGCGAATGAACACAACCGGGCTGCGAATAATTATTGATACAAATGTCTTCATTACCATTCTGGCTAAAAACGGTGAGCATCGCTGGCTGATGGATGGCATAATAGCCGGTGATTTTGTCCTCTGCATTTCCAATGAAATTTTGATGGAATATTGGGAAGTATTAGAGAACAAAACCACTCCCGAAATAGCAGCAAATGTTATCAACTTCTTAGTAGTTCATCCACATATTTATTTCTTTTCTCCCTATATCCAATGGCACTTAGTATATGCAAATGCTGATGACAACAAGTTTATTGATTGCTATCTGTGTAGCAATGCCGCCTATCTTATAACCAATGACAAGCACTTCAATTTTCTTACCCATCTGTCATTCCCCAAAGTCACCATCGCTACTACAAAAGAGTTTAAGCAATTACTTCATTAATCTATGCCAATCACGCCAAAAATATACGATCCCGTAAAATATAAAACACCCAGCGGCACTTCACTAACCTGCAAAGGATGGGTACAAGAGGCAGCGCTTCGCATGTTGCTCAACAACCTTGATCCGGAAGTGGCTGAACGTCCCGATGACCTGATTGTTTATGGGGGCAGAGGCAAGGCAGCCCGCAATTTTGAAGCACTTGATAACATCATTGCAGCACTAAAAGTTTTAGAAAACGATGAGTCGCTGCTGATACAAAGCGGTAAGCCGGTTGGCATTTTAAAAACGGGCAAGGATGCCCCACGGGTGTTGATCGCCAACTCGCAATTAGTACCTGCCTGGGCCAACTGGAAACACTTTGATGAACTGGAAAAGAAAGGCTTGATGATGTACGGGCAAATGACGGCCGGAAGCTGGATCTACATTGGCTCGCAGGGTATTGTACAAGGCACGTATGAGACCTATTCGGCCATTGCTAACAAACATTTTGGCGGTACGTTAAGAGGAACTTTACATGTTACCGCCGGCCTTGGTGGTATGGGCGGTGCACAACCCCTGGCCATCACAATGAATGAAGGCGTAGCCCTGATTGCCGAAGTGCAAGAATGGCGAATAGATAAGCGGCTTCAAACAAGGTATCTGGATGAGAAAGCATTGAATATAGATGATGCCATTGACAGAGCGGTAGCGGCAAAGCAGGCCGGAGAGATTGTATCAATTGGTGTGTTAGGTAATGCTGTTAATTTATTGGAGCGGCTGCTGGAGCGAGGCATCATCCCCGATACCGTAACGGATCAAACTTCGGCACACGATCCCTTGATTGGTTACTGGCCGCACCAGCTTTCTTACCAGCAGGCAAAAATCTTACGGGAAGAAAATGGGGAACAATACATCAGTTATGCTTATGCATCTATGTACCGCCATGTTCAATTGATGCTGCAATTAAGAGACAGGGGCGCTATAACTTTTGATTACGGAAACAATATAAGGGCCCGTGCGCTGGAGTATGAATCAGCAAATAGCTCAACGCTTAATGCGCTCCCTTTAGAGAGCGGGGAGGGCATGTTTCCGGGGTTTGTTCCGGCTTACATCCGTCCGCTTTTTTGCGAAGGCAAAGGCCCCTTCCGCTGGGCTGCATTGAGTGGCGATGCGGCTGACATTGCAGTAACCGATGAAGTCATTTCGAAAATGTTTCCTGATAATACATCGCTGCAACGATGGTTGAAATTAGCCAGAGAAAAAATTTCTTTTCAAGGTTTGCCGGCCCGCATTTGCTGGCTCGGTCAAGGCGAAAGAGCGCAGGCCGGGTTGGCCTTTAATGAACTGGTAAGAACCGGAAAAGTAAAAGCGCCTATTGTTATCGGACGTGATCATTTGGATACCGGCTCTGTGGCTTCGCCAAATCTCGAAACAGAAAACATGTTGGATGGCAGCGATGCCATTGCCGACTGGCCCATCTTAAATGCTTTGGTAAATACAGCCGGTGGCGCCAGTTGGGTAAGCCTTCACCATGGCGGTGGCGTAGGCATGGGTTATAGCATTCATGCGGGCATGGTGATAGTTGCCGACGGCACCGATGATGCGGAAGAGCGACTGAAACGGGTGCTGAGAAACGATCCGGGTATTGGTGTTATTCGTCATGCAGATGCAGGATATGAATTAGCGAAAGAGACGGCGGCAAAAAATGGTTTAACCCTCGAAAGTCATTTCAACAAATGATATAGTGTAGTATTATATGATGCTTGCATTTAAACTGTTTTGATTGTAACATTGCTCCCAACAAATAAAAATCTGATCCGTTAAACCTGTTCGATGCGTTCCTGTCTATGGGCTCATCAACAAAAAACAAAACCTTATGCAACTAACCCCCCGCCTCCTGCCGGTGCTAACGCTGGCCCTGTTCGCCACCTTCACCTCCTGTAAAAAAGAAGCAACTACACAAACCGACTCAGACAACATGGTGGAAGTGCAAACCCACACCGATGATCAGAGCCGCGTTTCTACCGACATGGACGATGTGGCCGACGATGCCAACGTTGCCTTGGAAACCAACACCAGCTTCACCGGCCGGTTCATGGATGCACAAAACACCAACGGCATTATCTGTGGCGCTACTTCTGTTACTGACACAGCCGCTAATCCGCGTACCATCACCATCACGTACAATGGTAACAACTGCGCCAATACGGAGTTGCGTACCGGCGTTGTTACACTTTCTATGCCTGCCGGTACCAAATGGAAGAACGCCGGAGCAGCCATTACGGTTACCTATCAAAACTTAAAGATCAAACGCCTGAGCGATGCCAAAAGCATTACCATCAATGGTTCCCACACATTAACGAATGTTACCGGTGGCTTGTTAGCACAATTGCCAACGTTGCAAAACATCATACATACCATCGCCAGCAGCAACATGTCTATCACCTTCGATGACAACTCGCAACGTACCTGGAGCGTCGGCCGTAAAAGAACCTTCACGTATAACAATGGCGTAGTGCTATCTATCAGCGGAATTGGTGTATCCGGTACAGCTTCTAATCTGGCCGAGTGGGGTTCCAATCGTTACGGCCATGCGTTCACCACGGCTATCCGCGAACCATTAGTGTTTCGTCAAAGTTGTGATTTCCGTTTAACATCGGGTAAGATAGAACATCAGGGTTTTGCTTCCGCCAGCATTACGTTTGGATTAGATGCAAGCGGTGCGCCTGCTGCTTGCCCAGGTACCGGTCATTATTATTATAACCTTACCTGGACAGGACCTTTGGGTGGTTCGCACACGGTGATTTTACCGTACTAATTTTTATATCACTGATCAAATAGAACCGCAAGCCTTCACTTGCGGTTTTTTCATTCTTTAAATCTTGATTAGATTAGCCAACCAATGGCAATATTGATTCATAACATAAAAAGCCTTGTGAATGTGCGGGAAGATCTGCATATTCTTCGTGGTACTGAGCTTTGTATTTTGCCAACTATTGATGAAGCGTTTGTGATTATTGAAGACAGGCAAATTGCTGAATACGGCAGCATGAAACACTTCGATTACGAAATAAAAAATTTTCCTGAAACATTCAATGCAGAGGGCCGGATAGTATTGCCTTCCTGGTGCGATAGCCACACTCACCTTGTGTTTGCGGGCAGCCGTGAAGGGGAATTTCGTGATAAAATCAGAGGATTAACTTATGCGGAGATCGCAGCCAAAGGCGGCGGCATCCTATCATCAGCACAACGAGTAAATGAAACATCCGAAGACGATTTATTTATTCAGTCGTACACCCGCTTAAACGAACTGATTGGGTTGGGCACCGGCGCTATTGAAATTAAAAGCGGCTACGGGCTGACAGTGGAAGGCGAACTAAAAATGCTCCGTGTCATCAAACGGTTGAAAGCGGCATCTAAGATTTCAATTAAAGCCACCTTCCTTGGCGCTCATGCTTTTCCTGCGATGTATAAAGAAGACGAACAAGGATATATTGATCTTATCATTAACGAAATGCTGCCGCGGATTACCGGTGAAGGTTTAGCCGATTATATAGATGTTTTTTGTGAAAAGGGCTTCTTTTCACCCGAACAAATGGAACGTATTTGTATAGCAGCAAAAAGCTTTGGCCTGGCACCAAAGCTTCACATCAATCAATTGAACAGCATCGGTGGCGTACAAAAAGGGATCGGACTTGGCGCCTTATCGTTAGACCATCTGGAAGTGATGACAGGTGAAGATATAACGTTGCTTTCTACAGCGCCGGCTACCATCGGAACCTTACTGCCAACAGCGGCCTTCTTTCTTAGAATGCCCTACCAGCCTGCCCGGCAACTGATTGATGCCGGCTGCGCTATTGCCCTGGCTTCTGATTATAACCCTGGCTCATCACCTTCCGGTAACATGAATTTTGTCGTGTCTTTAAGCTGTACTCAACTTCGCATGATGCCCGAAGAAGCCATTAATGCCGCCACAATAAACGGCGCTTTTGCCATGGGGTTGAACCATGATGTTGGCAGCATTTCCGCCGGTAAAAAAGCGAATTTGATTATTACGAAAAAAGTTCCTTCGCTTACGTATTTGCCTTATTCATTCGGCTCCAATCTGATTGAAAGGGTAATGCTTGGCGGAGAATGGGTTTAAAGCAATGGACTATAAAAACAGCTTTATATCAATTCAACGTATTGCCTGATACCAACCTGTTTCATTCAAGCAAAGATTATCCGGAGCCATTACGCAAAAATTCGTGTAATTCGTGTACTAATTAGTGTTTATATGAACCTTACACACTTCAAGCGCTATACAAAAAGCGATCTTCTTTCCCTGACACATATACGCCGCTTTGAAACCAAGATGGGCGAACGGGTAGCGGTGTTGCATGATTCGGATGTTGTTCGGTCGGTGAAAGGGTTAGCTGCCCAGTACGTGTTGATCGGCATTCCGGAAGATATAGGCGTGCAGGCCAACTACGGCGTTGGTGGTACCGGCACGGTTTGGATTTCTTTTTTACAATCATTTTTAAATAACCAGAGCAATGATTTTTTGACCGGTGAAGATGTAGCGGTGATTGGTCATTTCGACTTTGGCGACCTGCAATTTTTAATTGATAAAAATGCGTACGGCCCCGAAGAAAAAGTAGCTGCTTATCGCCATGCGGTAACGGCCATTGATGAAGAGGTGGAGGGATTGATCAAGCTGATTGTAGCTGAAGAAAAAACACCCATTATAATTGGTGGCGGACATAACAACGCGTACCCTGTTTTGAAAGGCGCCGCTAAAGGATTACTTGCGTCTGACAGGATTGGTTTGTCGCAAATTAATTGCATAAACTTAGATGCGCATACCGACTATCGCCCATCGGAGGGCCGGCATAGCGGCAATGGTTTTCGCTATGCAGAAGAAGATGGTTTTTTGCAGAAGTACTGTGCTGTAGGCATTCATGAATCATATCTGCCGCAAAACGTTTGGATAGATATTGTCAATAATCCGTTCATTGACATTATTACGTACGAAGATATTTTTGTTCACGAAAAGCGGAGCTTCCGGCAGGCCGTTTCACATGCAATAGAATTTACCGGAGATAATTTTTGCGGCATCGAACTCGATCTCGATTGCGTACAAAATATGCTAAGCAGTGCCAGTACGCCCAGTGGTGTGCAGCCCCTTCATGCAAGGCAATATGTAAACTTATGCGCTGCCCATACAAAGGCTGCTTACCTGCATATATGCGAAGGCGCTACACGTTTGGCCGACGGAACTACTAATAGCCTAACAGGAAAATTTATCAGCTACCTGGTAAATGATTTTATTAAAATGCACGGCCGGGGCGAGACAGAATGATCGAGGCGGACAGGGTCAATGAAATAATTTTCACTGTAAAAAAAGAACGGGAAGCAACAATAGCGTAACCATTGTTTACTCCCCGTCTCTACGCCTTACCGGCAAATAATAAAATTAGCTTAACGGCGATAGGTACTGCGCATACGCATACCCTTCTTCGCCATCTTTTGTTTTAATCTGCCACCATTGTTCATTGGCTTTGGCTACCAACGTCACTATTTCATCGTGAGCCGCTTTACCAACAACAGGGCTGTCGGTGCCTGGGCTTTTGCGAATGTTTAAGTTGGTACTGGCGGTGGTTACTTTGGCTTCGGTACCGGGTTGCATGTTGGCCACAGTAATATTCATCACCAGGTCGCTGGCGCGAAAATCAGGGTCAAGCTTTTCGTAAATAGCCCAAAGTTCATTTTTTACGGTGCCGCTTGGGGCATCGCCATCTACATATAAAATATTGTCTTGTTCGCGAACCTGCAGATTGCCTACGTTACCGCTTTTAGCGGCAGTAATTAATTCGGCATATTTATCTTGAAGTGCCATGGTAAATTATTTATACTTTAAATTATTAACTACTTGTTTCGGATGTAAAGCATCAAGCGATTGCTTTAGTGTGATGTAACGGCTTTTCTCAATGGTTCCCGTTAATGTAATAACACCGCCGCTCACGGTTGCATTTACATCAGGAAAATCTTTGGTAGCGTCTTTAACACCGCTTGTAAGGGCATCATCGGGGTTGATGGTTACGGGAGCCGTTGGCGTTTTAGCGATAGTGTCAATTGTGGTTGGAGTAGCGGGGGCTTCTTGCTTTTTACTCTTACAGGAAAAACCAACCACCAAAACCGTGATCAGGCTTAGTTGAAGAAAATACTTTTTCATTTGTCTGCTTTTGTGATAAAAAATAAATTACAGACGCAATATATACAACTCTTATACCATCGAAGGATAAAAAAGCAGGGCAGCCATAAAGTGCATCAGCTTAGCGATTCTTCGTCCAGGGAGATGATCTTTTCAAATACAATCTCGTATTCTTTATTAGCGGCAGTAAGCTTTGTCATAAGTTGTTTATAAGCTCCTTCCGTTTTTTTAAAATCGTCGCCGCTGGCATACGCATTCGGACGGGTAAGCTTCACCTCCAACGCTTCTTTTTGCGTGTTGAGTTCCGCTACATCCTGCTCTAATTTTTGAAAGATTTTCTGCTGCCGTTGCAATTCTTTTTTAACCGCGGATTTATCAGATTCAGAACTGGATTTTGCAGGATTATTTTTCGACGTGGCTTCGTCCTTTCGTTTGGGTTCAGGGTTTTGATTTTTAATTTTTGTCGTTTGTGTTTTTTCTTTCAACGCTTGTGCTTCTTTCTCCGCCATGCGCTCCTTCCAATCAATCCATTCCTGATAGCCACCTTTAAATTCTTTTATCTCGTGGTCAACAATCTCCCAGATTTTATTAGCTGTTTTTGAAATAAAATAACGGTCGTGACTCACTAAAATGATACTGCCGGCATACTTGTTTAAAGCATCTATTAACAGGTCACAACTGTGCATGTCAAGGTGGTTCGTCGGCTCATCCAGCATTAAAAAATTGGCTTTGCTCACAATTGTTTTAGCCAACGCCACCCTTGCCTTTTCACCTCCGCTAAGTATCTTAATTTTCTTGTCCGCATCATCGCCACTAAACAAAAAACACCCCAGCAAACCACGTAGTTCCAGCTCGTTCATCTGGCTGCCACATTCTTTCATTTCATCTAAGATGGTATGATTAATATTGAGTGCCTCCAACTGGTGCTGCGCATAAAAACTTTCTTCTACATTATGGCCCCATTTGCGTTCGCCTTCAAAAGGTTCTACACCGGCTATAATCCGCAGCAGGGTTGACTTTCCCTTACCATTGGCACCAATCAGAGCTATCTTATCGCCCCGGTCAATTTCAGCCGAGGCATGTTCAACTATTGTATGATCGCCAAAGGATTTTTTTACGTCTTTCAGTTCCACCAGCACACGTCCCGGAACCTTATCTAACCGGAAGTTGATGCGAATGTTGGGACGTTCCAGTTCCGAATCTTCAATGCGCTCCAGCTTGTCTAACTTTTTCATGATGCTTTGCGCCATAGCAGCCTTGCTGGCCTTGGCACGGAAGCGTTCAACCAGGCGTTCATTCTGCCGGATATAGTCCTGCTGGTTTTCATAAGCCTTTTGTTGAAGGTCAATACGAATGGCTTTTTCTTCCTGGTAAAAATCGTAATTACCGTTGTAGATATGCAACTCCTGTTGATAGACTTCAACAATCTTAGTGACCATTCTATTCAGGAAATATTTATCATGGCTGACGATCACCACCGCGCCTTTGTAATGCAATAAATATTTTTCCAGCCATTCAATAGAAGGTAAGTCAAGGTGATTCGTTGGTTCATCTAACAGCAATAAATCCGGCGCCTGCAAAATCATCTTGGCCAACAATACACGCATACGCCAGCCTCCGCTAAACTCGCGGTAGGGGCGGCCCAGATCAGCGTTGGCAAAGCCAAGTCCCTGGAGTACTTCTTCGGTTTTGTGTTCTATCTCATAACCGCCGGCCTCTTCAAATTCGTGAAGTTTATGGCTGTATTCAAACAATAATTCTTCGGAAGAATCCGTCTCTAATTTCTTTGTGATGTCATCTAATTCCAACTGCACTTTTCTTGCTCTGTCGAATGCATGAAGCGCTACTTGTAAAATAGATTCAGAGGTATCAAAGCTTAATAAGTCTTGATGCAAATAGCCGATGGTGGTGCTGCGGCTGCGTTCCACCGTGCCTTTGGAAGGAAGGTATTCGCCCACCAGCACTTTAAGCAGGGTAGATTTTCCGGTGCCATTATAACCGATTAAGCCGATGCGCTCATTAGGATGAATATGCCAGGTGGCATCTTCTACAATCACCCTTGCGCCAAATTCGAACGTCACGTTTTGTAAACCAGCGAGCATATAATTGATTAGATTTTAAATTTTATATAAATGAATCAAAGTACACAGTCAACTGTCAACTGTCAACCGTCAACCGTCAACCGTCAACCGTCAACCGTCCTTTTCCGCGCCGCAAATTTGCCGAAGAATTTCTGAAACATTGCCAAAAGCATTTTAAATCTGCTGAAGGCTTCTAAAAATGGGGCCATCTCCGGTTAGCTTTGCCAAAAATTTTTCCATGCGACCGATCGTTATTTTTCTTGCAGTGGCGGGTGTTGCAATTATTGCCTGGTTAGTCATAGCCCGGCCCACCGCTAAGCAACCCGACACAAAACTGCAAGCCATCACTATCAGTAAGCATAGCGATTCATTCAACACCCAAGTGGCGGCCGCCCTGGCCGGCTACGATAAAATAAGAGAAGGCTTTGTAGCCTGGGATTCGGCAGGGGCCAGTGGCAACACGGCTGTCTTTCTCTCCAATCTTGACGCTATCAAACTGGATGAATTGAAACGCGATTCTTCGATCTACTTAACAGCGCAAACGTTTATAGATAATGCAAAGGCCGATGCACAAACCATCAACACAGAAAAAGGCATACGCCAGCAACGGGAGGCCTTTAATTCGCTTACCGATAACGTGTACCAGTTTTTAAATACGGTGAAGTACGACCGGCAAAAACTTTATTTGCAGGAATGTCCCATGGCATTTGATGACAGCAAGCCGGGACAATGGCTAAGCGAAGGGGAAGAAATCCGCAACCCCTATCTGGGCCTTCATCATCCGGGATATGGTAAGTCCATGTTGAGTTGCGGCGAAACAAAAAAGGTGTTGAACGCTGATCTTCCCGCCGCAAAATAAGCCGGTCGTAGCCAACTGAAAAACCACTACAGAACTTCATTTTATGCGGATTGTAACAAGCTTTGTTTTTTTGTTTCTTTCATTCTTCGCATCGGCGCAAAAGGAGTTTACCCTGAATGGTTTTGTGAAGGACAGCGCCAGCGGCGAATCAATAATCGGCGCCACTATCTCCACGCATGGACGGACTGTAAGCAGCAACCAGTATGGCTTTTACTCTATCACGCTGGACTCGGCCGACTACGATATCACCATCTCACATGTAGCCTATCTGTCGCAATTGATACAGCTACATCTTAACCAAAACCTGCAACAAAACATTTACCTGCTTCCCAAATCGGCATCACTTAATGAAGTGATCATTTACAGCCGCCGGCGTGATATGAATGTGCGCAATGCGCAGATGGGACAGGTAGATTTATCCATCAACCAAATCCGAAACATCCCGGCTTTTTTAGGCGAGGTGGATATTCTAAAAGCTATCCAACTATTGCCCGGCGTGCAAAATGCGGGCGAAGGCAATTCAGGTTTTTATGTAAGGGGAGGAGGCCCGGATCAAAACCTGATTATGCTGGATGATGCAGTGGTTTACAACACCGGCCACCTGTTCGGTTTCTTTTCCATTTTTAATTCCGATGCGATAAAAAATACCTCCTTGATAAAAGGCGGTATGCCGGCACAATATGGCGGACGGCTTTCCTCGGTGCTTGACGTGCAAATGAAAGATGGCAACAGCAACAAATTCGTGGCCGAAGGAGGCATTGGCCTTATTGCTTCCCGCTTCTCTGTACAAGGGCCGATAAAAAAAGATAAGGCTTCCTTTATGGTTTCGGCACGAAGAACCTACATAGATGCCCTGGTAAAACCATTCATTAAAAAGGAAAGTAATTTTTATGGATCGGGCTATTATTTCTACGACCTCAATGCTAAATTGAATTATCGTTTTTCCGATAAGAATCGCCTTTACCTGAGCGGCTATTTTGGACGTGATGTATTTGCCTTTCGCAATGCCAAGCTTTCGTTTAATGCAGATATTCCATGGGGAAATTCTACAGGCACCCTGCGATGGAACCATGTGTTTAACCGGAAGTTATTCGCTAATACAACCATCGTTTACAACGATTATCATTTTACGTTTGCCGCAGCGCAGAATAATTTTCAAATAAAGCTGGCTTCAGGTATAAAAGACGGTACGGCCAAAATTGACTTTGATTACTACCCAACCGGCGCTCATAAAATAAAATATGGCGGGCTGATAACCTATCACACCTTTATTCCCAATGTTACGTCGGGCCGGCAGGATAGTGTCATCTTCAAACCTAGTAACAGCGATGAAAAGCGGGCTACAGAAACGGCTTTGTATGTTCAGGACGATTGGGATCTGTCTGATAAAATAAAGTTGAATTACGGCCTTCGCTGGAGCGGCTTTACACAAGTAGGACCTTATACCGATTACCGCCGCGATGTAAATCAAAACAAAGTAGATAGCACCACATACGGCAGCCTGCAAAAAGTAAAAATGTATGGTGGCTTTGAGCCGCGGCTTACTGCCCGTTATGCCGTTAATAGCAGCACCTCCATTAAAGCATCCATAACCCGCAACCTGCAATACATTCATCTGGTGAGTAATGCCGGCACTACCTTACCTACCGATTTATGGGTGCCCAGCACACTGAATGTACAGCCTCAAAAAAGCTGGCAATATGCTGGCGGACTATTTAAAAATTTTAAGAACAACGAGTACGAAACTTCCATTGAGGCGTATTACAAAACGATGCAACACCAGATAGAATACCGTGAAGGTTACACGCCATCGCTAAACGATCCGGAGCAGGAATTTGTATTTGGAAAAGGCTGGAGTTATGGCACCGAATTATTTATTAATAAGGTAAGAGGACGTTTCACCGGCTGGATTGGTTATACCTTGTCATGGACGTGGCGGCAGTTTCCGCAATTGAACAGCGGTGAAAAATTTCCGGCTAAGTACGACAGGCGTCACGACTTGTCTGTAGTCGGTTCATACGAAAAAAACAAGCACTGGAAATTCGGGGCCGTGTTTGTGTATGCTACCGGTAATGCTACTTCGTTACCGCAACAATTTTATATCATTAATGGAGTGCTCACGCAAGAGTACAGTAAGATCAATGCATATCGCTTACATGCCTATCATCGCTTAGACCTATCGGCAACTTATACGCCGGAACCTAAGCCCGGCAAGCGTTTACAGCACTACTGGGTATTCAGCATTTACAACGCTTATAGCCGCGCTAATCCTTATTTTATTTATTTTAATCAAACCGGAAGCCCTTACAACGGAACGCTGCAAGTGCAGGCAAAACAGGTATCACTTTTTCCGGTATTGCCTTCGGTAACATGGAATTTTAGATTTTAAATGGCGGCGAAACGGTAAACCGTAAACGGAAAACTATTTTTTTTAGTCTTTCCACGCGCCATCAATGAAAGTTTCTTTCACTTTCTTTTCCTTTTCAATAATAGCGTAGAAATCATCAAGATAATTGATCATCGTTTCCCGTTCCCTTTTATGAAGAAGATCGAAGTTGAGCACAAGGGAATAAATAGCAACTTTCTTTTGAAGAAATGGTTGTAGCGCTTTTTGTATTTCATCTAACGTACGTGGGTAGCCACGGTACAGGCGGTCGGTAACTTTTTCAATGGGGAAGGCGTCGTTTGGAAAAGCATACGGCGCATTTACAATACCGGCAAAATCAAAATCGTAAGGCACGGCATAAGGGCTTATAAGAGAGTCGGCAACCGGCCGCATTAATTTTATGTTGTGAAAATTTGATACCGACCAATCGGTGTTGCCGATCATGTATTCAAACAAGGCCACTGTTGTCATTTGAGAACGGTTGATAGTTTGGGAGGTGGCCTTATTTTGATATTCCGCACAGGCGTTGCGTTTGGCCATATCATCCACGTCTTCTATAAAAAACCCATATTGCGAATACGCTTTCATTTTATTGGCCACATCTTTATAATTTACTTTTACCAGTCGCACTTTAAAGCTCATATCGGCCACCAGATTATAAATTTTATACGCCAGGTATTCTTTCAGCAAAAGTTCTTCATCATTAGCGGTGGAAGCGCATCCGCAAACAAGCTTCATCTTTTTCAGCTTACTTAAAATAGAGGCCGTGTTTTTAAAGTTCACCATCAGCGAGGGCATCTGGCAAATCTGGCGGCGATATTGACCACGTGCATTGATCTGGATTTCGTCTGTAACGCTGTCCGTTCCCGATAAGGTTAGCGTGGCCATGGCCTTTTGCAACGCACCTGCTTTTCTATCTGATTTTAATTTTTTAAAGTCGCTTACCAAGGTCATTTCAAGCGGCTGCTCGTTACTAAAAAATTCCTTACGGCTAATAGTGTGGCTTTTGTTGGAGGCGGAAATAAATTGTGCGCTGGCAGAAGAACAAATAAATGCAAAAAGCAGTAGAAAAGGAGATGGATGTCTCATAACAGAACGATTTTGATAGCGATAATTAGCAGCGTCAAATTACCAATTCTTTCTATTCGTGCAAAAACAGATTTTGGAGCCGGCCCGGCAATAGTTTGGTGGTAGCTTATATGAGTATGTGCCGCGCTATTCTTTTGGTTGATAACGGAAACGTACCATTGCATTCTTTTGTTCGGTAGAGGTAATGCTTACCTGATAGCGTTTATCGCCATCCTGAATGATCATCAGCGAGGTGTTGGGCGGAATGCGGCCCATGTTTTCAGCTACCATCGTTAGCGTATGTTCTTCTCCCAATTGAGTGAGTTGCAGCGTATAATTTATGGGCTTATGGGAGAGGCGTTGGTTGGCTAATACCATATTGCCATCAAGATAAACGCTGATCGTATCATCATCAATTTCGCCATTATCATAAAGGCTGATGTCAATCTTTCCGTTAGCGACATCAATCGTTTTTGTCAGCTCATTCTTTCGTTCCCGGATAATGGCCGGCGGGGTAAAATTTTTATGCTCAACAGGTTTTTGTATAACTACTACATCGGCCGGCTTCTTTTTTTCCGTTTCAATTTGGATAGGTTTGTTCGTCAACGGTTTCTTTATTACGACATCTTTTTTTGGAGGGCCGGTCTTTACCACCGGTTTTGATACAGGCCTTTTTGTTGGCGTTGTAACCGGGGTATGTTTAGTAATAACGGGTTCTTTTATTGTAAGATTGGGTGTTAGTTTTTTATTGCGCAAAAACGGCTCTACATAAAAATCAGAGGTAGCTACTTTTCTAAGAAATACGTGGCCGCCACCGCAATCGCCGCCTCGCCTGATGCCAAAATAAAGGTCGGCTTTCTCATAGCTGCTGGTATAAATCCCTTCTAAAAATTCTTCTTTACCGGACCGGCTATATACCAGCCGGCACTTCATAATACACGCCACCGAGCTGCCCTGCATTTTTAATTCCACTGTTTTTATTTCCTGCACCAGCGCGGCATTGGAGGCTTTTGAATAATTACCCGTGAAGGTCGCTTTGCCATAAAAGCGGGTGTCTAAATAGGAGTAGGTAACACCCGCCAGGCTATTCTTTTTGTTATGGTTCAACTGTACTTCATACTTATACTGGTCGCCACCGGTCGTTATAAAATAGCCACGCCAGATGCCGGATATATCCTGGCTAAAAGAAATAGAAGATAGCAGTAAAAAAAAGCCGATGAAAACAGCGCAGACTGATTTGTTCATACCAATGTGAAAATACTTACGAAGGCTTTTTCAAAACGCATTGCTTACTGTTTGAAATTGTTAATTTTGCGGCTCTTTATGAATAATCAAATTACTATAACCTTACCCGACGGCGCAGTGCGTCATGCAGCAAAAGGCAGTACCGCATTGGATATAGCAAAGTCTATATCGGAAGGGCTGGCTCGTAAGGTGTTAGCCGCGGAAGTTAATGGACAAGTATGGGATGCCACACGGCCCATCGAAGTAGACGCTTCTCTAAAACTATTAACCTGGGATGATGTAGGGGGTAAATCCACCTTCTGGCATTCGTCGGCCCACTTGATGGCGGAAGCTATTGAAAGCCTGTTTCCCGGAGTGAAGTTTTGGGTTGGACCAGCCACAGAAAATCCAAAAGGATTTTATTATGATGTGGACATGGGTGGACGAACCATTAACGAAGAAGACCTTCGCAAGCTGGAATTTAAAATGGCGGAACTGGCCAAGCAAAACAACAGCTACGTTCGTCAGCCGATTTCAAAAGCCGATGCGGTGGCTTACTTCAGTGATAAAGGAGATGAATATAAACTTGATCTTTTGCAAAACTTAGAGGACGGCAATATCACCCTGTACACACAGGGAGCTTTTACTGATTTGTGTCGCGGGCCGCATATTCCGGCCACAGGTTTTATAAAAGCTATTAAGCTTACCAACATTGCCGGGGCATACTGGAAAGGAGATGAGAAAAATAAACAGCTAACCCGCATTTATGGTATCGCATTCCCGGCAGCAAAGGAGTTATCCGATTATCTACTATTGTTAGAAGAAGCAAAGAAACGCGACCACCGCAAACTGGGCAAAGAGCTTGGCATTTATACCATGGACGATGATGTGGGCCAGGGGCTTATCATGTGGATGCCCAACGGCACCGTCATCATTGAGGAATTGGAAAAGCTGGCTAAAGAAACAGAAAACGATGGAGGCTATAAAAGGGTGGTAACGCCGCATATTGCTAAAGAAAGCATGTACCTCACCAGTGGGCATTTACCGTACTATGCCGATAGTATGTATCCGCCCATGGAACTGGAAGGAGAGAAGTACTATCTCAAATCCATGAACTGTCCGCACCATCACAAAATTTATGCGGCCGAGCCTAAAAGTTATCGCGACTTGCCATATCGTATTGCGGAATATGGAACGGTGTATCGCTACGAACAAAGCGGAGAATTATTTGGCCTGATGCGGGTACGGTGTCTGCACATGAACGATGCGCATATCTATTGTACCAAGGAACAGTTCAACCAGGAGTTCAGGGCCGTAAACGACATGTACCTGAAATACTTTAAGATTTTCGGCATTGATAAATATGTGATGCGCTTATCACTTCATTCCCCCGAAAAATTGGGCGTTAAATATGTGAACGAACCGGAGCTGTGGTTAGAAACCGAAGCGATGGTAAGGCAGGTAATGACCGAAGCCAATATACCCTTTGTAGAAGTGCAGGATGAAGCGGCTTTCTACGGTCCCAAGATTGATGTACAGATCTACAGTGTTATTGGTCGGGAGTTTACGTTAGCCACTAACCAGGTTGACTTTTCGCAGGGAAGAAGTTTTGGTTTGCAATACACGACACAGGATAATGGCACCGATACGCCGTTGATTATTCACCGGGCGCCGCTGGGTACGCACGAACGTTTTATCGGCTTCTTGTTAGAACATTATGCCGGTAAACTACCGGTGTGGTTAGCGCCTTTGCAGGTGAAGATTTTACCCATCAGCGATAAGTTTTTAGATTATGCAAAAGATGTTCTTCAAAAATTAAAAAAAGCTGATATTCGTGCAGAGATAGATGAACGGCAGGAAAAGATAGGAAGAAAGATACGTGACACAGAACTGATGCGGGTGCCCTACATGCTGGTGGTAGGCGAGAAGGAAGAAGCGGAAAAGAAAGTATCGGTTCGCCGGCAAGGTAAAGGCGATGCAGGCGCTAAGTTTGTGGAAGAATTTTTGCAGGAGGTGGTCCTTGAAATTAAGGAGCGGCAATCAGAATCGTAAAGCTGTTTTGAATGAAGTGTTAGATGAATTATAATGCAGCAACAAACATGAACGCAACACAATCGTTTAGGATTTATGAGATTTTGCAGCGCCATTTTAAAGATGACAACGATGCAAAAGCGCTTGTTGCAGAAATAGAACAGGTCATTGAAAATAAGATTACTGAAAGGAAAGGTATTTTAGCAACAAAGGAGGATGTAGCCCGGATTGAAGGTTTGTTTGAGCGGCTTTTTAATAATCTGATTATGTGGCTTGTTGGGACAGCACTGGTAACGGTCGGACTTATTCTCACTGTTCTTAAATTGTTTGTTATCAAGTAAAGCCGAATAGCGAACAGAACGTACAAGAGTCCGCCTAAGGCGGAACGCAAGCTAAATAATAGCCATGTATGCTGGCTTAAAAAAAGATCGAATTCAAAACTTTTTAAAACAAAAAATGTAATATCAACGCTGGTCCTTAGCCGGAACAGGGTTATTAATTTTAAAAAACGTAAATGGCATTACCAAACAGAGGCGGATTTAAGCCTGGTGGATTTAACAGGGGACGCTTCGCTCCCCGCAAAGAAGCAGAACACAGAATCAATCATCACATACGCGTACCGCAGGTGCGGTTGGTTGGTGAAAACGTAACAATAGGTGTGTATCCTACACAGGAAGCGCAGAAGATGGCGCAGGACCTGGAACTGGACCTGGTAGAAATTTCGCCGCAGGCCGATCCCCCGGTTTGTCGCATTATAGATTATAATAAATTCCTTTACGATAAGAAGAAGAAAGAAAAGGAAATGAAGGCCAAGGCGAAGACAACGGAAATGAAAGAAATCCGCTTCACGCCTAATACCGACGATCACGATTTTGATTTCAAATCAAAACATGCGGAAAGCTTTTTAAAAGAAGGTAATAAAGTGAAAGCCTACGTTCAGTTTAAAGGGCGTGCTATTCAATTTAAAGACCGGGGCGAATTACTGCTTCTAAAATTTGCCGACCGTTTAAAAGATGTGGGTCAGTTGGAAAGCATGCCTAAGTTAGAAGGCAAACGTATGTTGGCCATCTTTACGCCAAAGACAAGTAAGAAGCCGAAGGGCGAACCAAAACCGCAGGCATAAGCTGATGATAAATTGAGTAATCCTCCGCCTGGCGCGGGGGATTTTTTTAGTGTAAATAAAGCAATGGTTTATTCAGATGCCTGCTGGTATTGCAACGAAAATAGTATGGCATCAGACATCAATGAAAACATAATACGGAGGCAAAAAAACAATGAGCCTACTACAGATTTAGTACTACTTCCGCTGGTTTAAACCAAAAAAATGGCCTTATCTTTCGCAGATAATTAACCTGTTTATGAAAAAGATATGTTGGCCTCTTGCACTTATCGCCTTACTCATTGCTTCGTGCACTAACGCAGATCCAAAGAAAATGGCTTCCGCTGTTTGCGACTGTTTTCAAAGCAAAAAAAAGATCAGCTCCAAAACAAAAAAGATCATTTTAAAGGCGTCAAAATCGGACGATTTCAGGACGGAATTACAAACCCAACTTCAAAATATAGAAGATGCGGACGAGAAACAAAAAGTAACGGATGAAATCACGGCTATCTCTGAAACGTTTAGTGATGAAAAAACGCAGGACTGCGCAACGGCTGTGGATAAAAAGTACCGGGTAATGAAGTCGGACTCAGTCGCAATTCAAAAAAAGATGGTGGATGAAATGGGTAATATTGATGATTGTGAGGTGTATGCCGCTTTTGTAAAAGTGGGCTTAAAGCAAAAGAACAAAAAGCATACAGACGATGACACCACTACAGACGACGAGACCGATCAACCGAAAAAAAAGAAAACATCCGACGAGTAATTATAAAAGAACAATAACCCAAAAAACAATTATGAAACATTTTTTTTTAGTACTGTTTACCGCAAGCTGCCTGATCGTGTTTAGTTGCAGCCCTAAAGATGATAAGACAACAAAAGACAACACGGAAAAAAAGCATCCGAAAAGCGACGATGCAACGGATGATGAAACAACTAAAGACGATACATCAAACGACATGACCAAAGCCGCCGGCGGCGTATGCAATTGCATGAGCGATGCCATGGATGGGTTAAGCAGTAAGTCAAAAGCCATCATCATTAAAGCAGGCGCCAGCAGCGATCCCACGCAAACCATGAAGGCCGAATTAGAGAAGATTGACGATGCCGATGAAAAACAAAAAATTGGAATGGAGTTTCAAAAATTTGGTAAGCTGGCACAGGACCCCGACATGATGGACTGTGTAAGAAAAGTTGAAAAAAAATATAACGTAGATGATAAAGACATAAAGGCCCAGAAGCAAATTATACGTGTGTTACAGGATAAAGAAAACTGCGATGTTGTGGCCGCTCTGATGAACATTGGCGTTAAGCAGGATGCAAAAAACAGGGGCACAGAATAGATTGATGAACGCTATTTTAAAAGGCAGCACCCGCTGCCTTTTTTATTTGGCGGTACTGTTAAACAACCCGCTGTGGTTCTAAAATACAGGCCGTTTCGCCTACCTTTGGCCCTTTCAAAAAAGCAGCACGACGCACATGAAGAACATCCGTAATTTTTGTATCATCGCCCATATTGATCACGGTAAAAGTACCCTTGCCGACCGACTTCTTCAAGTTACCAACACCATCTCCGAACGCGAAATGATGGACCAGGTTTTAGATGATATGGACCTGGAAAGAGAGAAAGGCATTACCATAAAAAGCCACGCCATACAAATCAATTATAACTACAAAGATCAATCCTATACACTCAACCTGATAGATACTCCCGGCCACGTTGACTTTAGTTACGAAGTAAGCCGGGCCCTTGCCGCCTGCGAAGGCGTATTGCTGTTGGTAGATGCTACACAGGGCATACAGGCGCAAACCATTTCCAATTTATACCTCGCTATCGAAAATGATTTGGAAATTATTCCGGTCATAAATAAGATAGACATGGACGGCGCCATGATTGAAGAAGTAAAAGACCAGATCATTGAATTAATTGGTTGCAAACCCGAAGAAATTTTAATGGCCAGCGGCCGCACGGGTATTGGCGTTGACGCAATTTTAGAGGCTATTGTCGAACGTATTCCGGCACCGACCGGCACGCCTGATGCTCCTCTGCAAGCCCTCATTTTCGATTCGGTATATAATCCCTTTCGCGGCATCATTGTGTATTACCGGGTTAGAAACGGTTCTATTAAAAAAGGCCAAAAAGTAAAATTTGTTTCTACCGGTCAGGAATATGAGGCCGATGAAGTAGGCATTTTAAAATTAGGGCTGGAAGCGAAGAAAGAAGTTTTCACCGGCGATGTAGGCTATATCATCACGGGAATAAAAAACGCCAAAGAAGTAAAAGTAGGCGACACCATCACCGATGCTTTAAATCCAACAAAAGAAATCATACAGGGCTTTCAGGAAGTAAAGCCGATGGTATTTGCTGGTATCTTTCCGGTAAACACCGACGAATTTGAAGAGTTGCGCGACTGTATGGATAAGCTGCAATTAAATGATGCTTCGCTGACCTTTGAGTTGGAAACATCGCAAGCGTTAGGCTTTGGTTTTCGTTGCGGATTTCTGGGCCTCCTCCACATGGAAATTATTCAGGAGCGGTTGGAGCGGGAGTTCAATCAAACAGTTATTACTACAGTTCCCAACGTTAGCTTTATCGCTTATACCACTAAGGGCGAAAAGATCATTGTCAACAATCCAACGGAGATGCCTGATCCGGTAAAAACCGATAGGATAGAAGAGCCTTTTATTAAAGCGCAGATCATTACCAAACCCGATTATATAGGTAATATCATGACCCTGTGTTTGGGTAAACGCGGCATCCTCGTAAATCAAAGCTATCTCACGCAAAGCCGTGTGGAATTGATTTTTGAAATGCCATTGACAGAAATCGTATTTGATTTTTACGACAAGCTGAAGTCGCAAACCCGCGGCTACGCATCGTTTGACTATCATCCGGTTGGTTACCGCGATGCCGATATTGTAAAGATGGACATCCTGCTTAATAATGAAAAGGTGGATGCTTTAAGCGCATTAATTCATCGCGGACGTGCACAGGATTTTGGCCGCAAGCTTTGCGAAAAATTAAAAGAATTACTACCCCGTCAGCAGTTTCAGATTGCTATACAAGCAGCCATTGGCGCCAAGGTTATCTCGCGGGAAAATATATCAGCCATGCGAAAAGACGTAACGGCAAAATGTTATGGTGGTGATATCAGTCGCAAACGCAAGCTGCTGGAAAAACAAAAGGAAGGTAAAAAGCGCATGCGCCAGATCGGTAACGTAGAAGTGCCGCAGGAGGCGTTTTTGGCGGTATTGAAGCTGGATTAGAATTTATAGCTAACCTTTATCGCTTTTGCTGATACACGCCTGGTTACCTATACGGTTTGCATGAAACGTCTTAAGCGGTAAAGAAACAATGCAGTAAGATGACGTGTCACCAGATGGCAGTCAGTATCCGGCAAAAACCTGCTTCCATAAAAAGATGATTTTATCTGGCGAAAAACGTTGAACATTTTTGTAGGCTGCTATTCCATAAGCGGCTCTTTTTGCTTCGTCTTCTATCAAATTTATTATCGTATTGGCCATAGCTAAAGCATTCTTTGGATTTACTAATACACCATCTTCTTCGTTCGTTATAATAAAGGCCGGCCCGGTTGGGCAGTCGAACGAAAGGCAGGGAACACCGTATGACATGGCTTCTAATAACACCATAGGAAAGCACTCAAACCTCGATGGCATCACACACAAAGCCGCTTCGGAGTAGGCAGTGGACAAGTCTGCAGATTGAGGCGAAGCGATAGCTATATTATCTTGTAGTTGAAGCCTTTTTATTTCTTCGCGCAGCCAATTTTCTTCCTCACCGGTACCGATAATTTTCCATCGCCATTCCGGATATTTTTCAAAAATTGCTTCTCCAATGGATGGAATAAGGTCAACGCCCTTTCGTTTAATTAACCAACCAACAGAAAGGATCGTCTGCGTTGGTGATGCAGGCCTGACCGGTATTTCGACAAAGTTCGGCACAACCGCAACGCGACATTTTATGGTTTGGTAAAGTCCTGCCTCTTCCGGGTTTAAGCATATAACAGCATTCAGTTTTGGATATACAATCCGTAAAAGCACCCGCCAAAAGCGGCTTTTTTTCAGCCAGTGAAAATGATGATGTTCCCAGGCAAAAACTTTCGCAGACAAATTTTTTGCTGCTAGAAAAGCGGCTGCGGAAAATTGATATTCCGTTCCGATGATAACATCCGGCTTTAGTTGAAGCAGTGTTTTTTTTAACCGCCTAATGTGCAGAAGAAAGGTTAGTTTACGGCTTAATATAGTTCCCTCTGTGGTAATACCAAAATGCAAGGGTAGTTGAATCAAGGCAATAGTTTTCGCTACCGGGTAGAAAGAGCTAACGCTGCTATCTAAAATCAACAAGGTGACCCGGTAACCGTTTTTGTCAAAAAGATTGGCGGTATTTACCACCGCTCTTTCTATACCACCCGGTAAATCCAGCCGCGAACAAAGAATAACAATATGGTGGCTTTGGTGAGCTATCATAAGATAGAGTTATAGAAGTCCAACTGGGCTTTAGCAAACCGTTCAGCCGTAAAATAATTTTGATAAATTTTCTTATTGTCTTCCCCGCTGTTTTTAAGTACGTCTCGCATTTGATAAGCTTGTTCTAAGCACAACATCAGGCTATCAACAGACGGCTCATGATAAAAAACCGCATCGGAACCAAACTGCTTAAAAATTTTATTCCCGCCGGTATCACTTAGCAGCAGCGGCCTTCCAAGACTCAATACTTCTAATACATTTAAATCAAAATTGGTACAGCGATTAGGGACTACGTGTAAATTACCGGCGCCTACATAAGAAAAAGGGTCATCGGTCCAACCGGTTTCTATCCATCTTGGATGACGTGATACTGTGTCATCTTTTTTTCCTACAATGATAAAATATAAATCATCATGCAAAGCCATTAACTGCTCGGCTGCCCTTACTAAAAGGTCATATCCTTTTACGGCTGTTTTGCGTCCCACGTAGGTAACTACAAAGGCATCAGCTGAGAGCTGTAACTCTTGCCGGGTAAGGATTTCATTCTTACTAATGACGGAGGCTACCACGCCGGTAGCTATGAATGAAACAGGTTTAGCACGTAGGATGGCGGCAAAAAGCGGCCAGCAATATAAGTACGGCTCAGTGGCCTCCCGGCAGGGAAAAATTAATTCATCGGCCTTCTGATAGGCATAAAGGTCAATCGCCTCTAATCTTTTATAGTTGTATAGCGATATTTCATATTTAGTGAGGTTCATCACATCTTCCAGCAACTCCAAATGATAGGGCTTCGGCGTATGAGAGGTTAAAACGATTTTTCCTTTGTAATCGCTTAATAATTCGCGGTAACGCCACAGGTCAATGGTTTCATGAAAATGAAGGATTTTATAGGAATGAACGGAACTTCTATTTAAAGGAATTGGCGGAGGCACAGAAACGGCTTTGATCCATTGATTGATGCGATAGTTAGCCACTACTTTTTTTGGAAGCATTCGGGTAACTATTTTTTTTAACGTGGCAAAGGCGTTGGTTGCGGTGCTGGCTGGTTGCTCGTCAAAAGTTGCCCTATCACTCAAAAACGCTACCGGATGATCATAGCTTTGTAAACCTTGTTGTAAATGGTACAGCATCGAATAAGGTCCTCCATGCCGTTGCTTTAAGCGGTGCGGAAAAAACATCAATACCTGCTTATCCATTGGCAGCCCTCCAGGACGAAATTTTCAAACTAGTCCAAAGCTGAAAAAGCAAAGGGTTTTTAAAAAGGGCCAACTGAAGAATGCCATAAAAAAGCATCCCCGGTAAAACACACAAAACAATGAGGGTTAAGTCAGAAATATTCAGCCGCTCAAATAAAAAAAAAAGGCCGATAAAAGGAAGGCAGGCGGCGGCGCTTTGCGCCAAGGTCCTGAACGGAAATTTTATAGCTATAGTTTTATAAGCCACAAAAGCGGTTAGCGACGTCATTAAAGTTTCGGTAAGCAGAGTAGCCCACGCGGTGCCCCTTTCTAAAAAAAAACCAGCTAATACACCATGAAAAATAAGGCTGCCGGTGCAGGTACCAACCACGCAATAGAGAAGGCTTTTTTCCTTACCAAATGGAAGCAATACCTGAAAAACAAGCAGGTTGCTAAAACCAATAACCAGCGGCAATCCGCTTAAAATCTGCACCAGTAAAACAGACGGAGCAAAAGCTGGCCCGGCCAATAATACAACAAGATGGGGCGCAAGCAGATAAAATAAAACCAGTAGCGGTACAGTAAGCAATAGAACAAACTGCATTGATTTTTTTATAAAAGCTAATACAAGTTCTGTGTGGTTGTTGGCATGTAAATAGGACAGTCTTGGAAATAGAATAACATTCAAAGAGAGCACAAAGGCTAATGACAGCTTTACAATTTTTATCGCTATCGTGTAATACCCCACATGCACGTCGTTGGCTACCCACCCTAATATTAATACATCAAAAAAAACGTAAACACTAATAACAGAAGTGGTTAAAAAAAAATGCCATAAGGTCTTTAGCGGCAGCTTAGAAATACCAGCACGGGGAATAAAATTTCGGCCACCACTTTTGTACATGTTTGTTAGGGCAACCGCCAATTGCACCGTCACGATGATTAGATAATAAATGATATAATCTTTCTGGCTGGCTACAAAAACAAACATAGCTACCAGCCCGGCCAGTCGCAATAAAATACCCCGGACGGTCGTAAAAACAAAGGCTTCGTTCCCTTGCATAAACCATTCAGCAATAAAAGGCGGAAGTAAAATATTTAAGCAACCAAGGCCTATTAAAGGGGTTGGGATAGGTTGGTGATGATTGGCCTTTATCAGCCCGATGAATACACCACAGCCGATAATAGAAACAAGAAAATGGAACGAGAATAATTGCCGCAATACCGCTGCTTTTTTTTCGGGTTGGTTTTGCCAGCGGGCTACTTCCCTGACGCCATAAAACGGAATACCAAATGAGGCGATAGTGATAATAAATCCCGACACATATTCTATATAGCCGATGGCCCCAAGGCCCGCTGCGCCTATGGTTCGGGTAATGTAAGGATAAGTGATAAGTGGAAAAGCAGCCTGTGAAAAGGCATAAAGCAGTTGAAAGAAAAATTTTTTCCTGATATCGGACATACGCGGGGTTGAGCGGCACGAATATAATTGAAAAGCTTAGCCTTTCTTAACCGGCTTTACCGGTGCAGGTTTTTCATCTTTCTTACCAGTGTTTTTCTTATTGCGCTCCTCCAGCTTTTGTGTGTTGTGGTTGCCGTCTTTATCTAATATCGGGTCTTCTACCGGTGGGTTTCCTAACAGTGGGTCAACCCCCTTCATATCTATTTTTTCGGTAAAAATTTTTGGTACGTATTTCCACCTTCCATCTGTCCAGGTAAAACCTTCATAATCGCCATCGGGTACAAAAGTCCAGGGGTACTCCGGCTCGTTGCTTTCAGATATAAGATGGTCCACTAAAATGCTTTTTAAATCTTCATCAAAATTCATGGTGGTAGAAGCATCCTTTTTGTATTCTATCGAAAAGCGGCGTTGCGGCTTTCGTTTAGCCTCATCTTTTTCAAAAACAAAAAACGGCTGGGCGCCAAAAATGGGTTGGCCTTGTGTGTCAAACGTTAGCACATCTATCCATTTTTTATTGGTTCGGTAGCTGTTGGCATCAATACCAAAAAGCGTATAGTAATTTTTGTTATTGTAAGAGGTCTCGATGATGTTATAATAAACAGCGCCGATCCAGGTGTTTTTAGTGCGGGCCGAATCAACCGGGTTATCGGCAAATTCCGAATAATCTTTTAAAGCAATCAGGCGAAGCGATCCATCGGCCGTACGAAACTGGATAGCCCCACGCTGGCGGCTAAAAGCATAATCGTTTTGATAATTCAGTTGCCAGGTAAATAGGCGGAATGTACTGTCGGGTGCATAAAGATGCGAAACCCCTTGCACCGAATCGAATGGAAAGTAAAAAGAGTTTTTCACCTGTAGTCCCCTGATCAGCGTTTTAATAAAAACACTGTCCTTACGCATACGGTCTTCCGTGGCTTCATCCGTCAAAAAACTTTTGGCTAATACTTTTAATGAGTCTTCTTTTTTGTACAAAATTTTTAAGTCGGCAGCGCTGATAGTTGGCTGCGCAAAAGAAGCTGCGGTGCAGAAGGAGAGAAGTAAAAAAAGATAAAGGTTTTTCACAATGAGCCGCGTTTGTTCCTTGCTAAGAACGTCCAATAAATTGAAAAATTATGCTAAGGGCTTGTTTAAAAAACGGTAATTAAAAAAGTTCAGGTACAATCGTCATAACGCGGAGATGCAATTGGGGTACTGCTTTCGACCCTGTATAAGTTTGTATCACTACCTATGGGTACCAGCACCCAAATCATAAAGCACCATACAAAAGCAAGGGTCTGTGTCGGGATGGCTCTCTCCGGGCGGAGAGGGTCGGGGTGAGGCTAAAGCTAAGCCATTATTATCTCCCAGCACCCACCAAGGCCTCCGCAAAATTGGCCAGTGTATCAAACCGCAGGTCAATATGTGGCTGCGGAAAAGGTTCTTCCGGATTAGTGGTAGCCACAAACACGGTGTACATACCGGCATTGCGTCCAAATTGCATATCACTGGGCTTATTGCCCACCATAATACTTTTAGAAAATTCAATAACCGGAAAATCACGCTTTGCCTGCAAAGCCATACCGGGGTTAGGTTTGCGCCATTGGCTGTTATTATCGGTGTCGGTGGCAAAATATATTTTATCTATCCGGCCGCCTACAATCTCCACTTCCCGTTGCATTTCATAATGAATGGTGTCTAAGGCCTCCTGTGTCATCAGGCCCTTGCCTACGCCCTTTTGATTGGTGACGATAATAATGCGTCCGAATAAACGACTTAGTGTTTTAAAAACATCCAAAACCCCGGTGCTGAAAATAAAATGGTCCCAGTGCAAAATATATTCGCCCAGCGTCTCATTATTGATCACGCCATCGCGGTCTAAAAAAAGCGTCCAGTCTTTGCCAACGTTTTGCAGTTCCAGCATGGCTTAATGGGAGGTAGTAAAAATTTCTTCTTCTGCACCCTGGCAAATTATATGGCCAATCAATATATGGCTTTCCTGTATGCGCGGCGTATCGGCGGAAGGCACGTTGATCAAAAAATCGCTCAGGCTTTTTAAAAGGCCGCCGGTCAACCCGGTAAAACCTACGGTAATAATTCCGTTGGTTTTAGCTGCTTCAAACGCCTTTACAATATTAGCCGAATTACCGGAGGTAGATAAGCCCACCAATACATCGCCTTTGTTCATAATGCCTTCTACCAGCCGGGCATAAATGGCATCAAAACCATAGTCATTGCCAACCGATGTAAGATACGACGTGTTAGTGTGTAAAGCCTCTGCTGGTAAGGCTTTCCGGTCTTTATAAAAACGGCCGGTAAACTCCGCTGCCAGGTGTTGAGCATCGGCAGCGCTGCCTCCGTTGCCACAGAAATAAAGCCGGCCGCCGCGCTCCAAACAACGCACAATTGTAAGCGTTACGTCCTGTATCGTTTGAAGCAGGCCTTCATCTTCTAAAAGCTGCTGCTTCACGGCGATAGACGCTTCAATACACTGTTTTATTTTTTCCATAATGAAGTTGCAAAACTAATAGCATTAGTGGGTCACTTCATGGGCAAGTTGTAAAATGGCGCCGGTAAGTTTTTGCCACGAATACTTTTTCTTTTCTTCCAATAAATGGGGCAGAAAAAAGGCTTCGCCCAATTCATAAAATGTAATGATGGCATTTGCTATAGATGACGGATTAGGTTCAGCCACCAGCCCCGATTTCAGATGCGGTACAAGGGCCGGCAGGCCGCCAACATTCGTCACAATCATCGGCTTTTCAAAATGATAAGCCAGCGGTGTAACGCCGCTTTGGGTGGCGTTCCGGTACGGTTGTATCAGGCAATCACCCGCGCAAATAAAATTCTTAACTTCTGCATCAGCAATGAAGTGATTGCGAAGAATGATCCGGTCTTTTAAATCATATTTGTCAATCAGGGCTCGATAAATTTGTTCGTCCTCGTAAAATTCGCCCGCTATCAACAGCTTGATGTTTTGTGCTTTGATCCGATGATCAGCCATCGCCTCTAACAATAAATCCAATCCTTTGTAATGACGGATAAAACCAAAAAAAACAACTATTTTATCGTTTGGCTTAAGTCCTGAATTTTGTCTTGCTTCGGCCTTTGAAATAGCGGCTCCAAAATTATCGTACAACGGATGTGGTACTAATAAGGCAGGCTTGTTTGCCTCAAACGTTTTTAAATCGCTCATCACCTTTTCGCTCATCGTAACAAAGGCATCGCAGGGGCCTAAAAAATAGCGGGTGAAAGGGGCATCCCCAGGGCGTCTCTCATGCGGAATAATATTATCGGCAAGGCAGATGACTTTTGTATGCCCGTTCTTTTTTATTCTTCGCAAAATGGTACCCATTGCTGGTCCCATAAGCGGTAACCAAAAACGCACCACCACCAAATCCGGTTTTTCTTTTGCTATTTTATTTCCAACGAGCAACCAATTTAGCGGGTTAACGGAGTTGATTAAGGTACGAATGGTGATGCCTTCCGGTGCAGGTTCATCGGAGTATTGCGACTTACCGGGAAAAAGAAAACCGGGGTATTGAAGTGAGAAAGAAACGATGGAGCAAGGGTAACCCCCACTGCTGAATTCTTTTGCCAGCCGGTGATTGAAGGTAGTGATGCCGCCGCCGCGCAGCGGATGGGCCGGGCCTATGATCATCACCGTCTGCATTATAAGCGAATTTTATCTTCAATGAGATAGGCATTGCGGCCCGGCGCATTACGGGCAATCAGTTCAGAAATAAAACCGGCCAGGAACAACTGCATCCCAATTACCACGGCAATCAGCGCTAAGTAAAAAACAGGCTTATTGGTAAGGGCAAAGTTGGCCGGATCAAGTAGCTTGGCTATCAATAAATAAACAGTAAACCCCAACCCGATCAGGAAAAAAAGCGTACCCCACAACCCAAAAAAATGCATTGGCCTTTTGGAAAACTTACCTACAAACGTGATGGATAGCAGGTCTAAAAAACCGTTTACAAAACGCTCCCAGCCAAACTTGGTAACACCGTATTTCCGTCGGCGGTGCTCTACTACTTTTTCGCCTATTTTTTTAAAGCCGGCCCACTTGGCCAATACCGGAATGTAACGATGCATCTCGCCATACACCTCAATGCTTTTCACCACTTTTTTCCGGTAAGCTTTTAAGCCGCAATTAAAATCGTGCAGCTTAATTTTTGATACCCGGCTGGTTACCGAATTAAAAAACTTAGAGGGAATATTTTTCGTTAAGGTGTTGTCGTACCGTACTTTTTTCCAGCCGCTGATCAGGTCATAACCCTCTTCAACAATCATCTTGCGCAGGCCTGGAATTTCATCCGGACTGTCCTGCAAATCCGCATCCATGGTGATGACCACGTCGCCTTGGGCAGCGCGGAAGCCTTCATTTAAAGCGGCTGATTTTCCATAATTGCGTTGAAACCGGATGCCTTTCACGGCATCATCGCTGCGGCTTAAATTTTCAATCACCTGCCACGAGTTATCAGTGCTGCCATCGTCTATCAAAATAACTTCGTAAGAATATTGCTGCTCCTGGCAAACACGCTTGATCCATTCGCATAGTTCAGGTAACGATTCTTCTTCATTTAGCAGGGGAACAACAATAGACAGGTCCATCATAACTGTTATAGGTCTTGAAAATGACCGGGTTGTATCCCGATAGGTTTCTTTTTTAAAAGAAAGGCATAGAAGAGGGCAAACAGGCCGGTGATGCCAACATAATACAGATAAGATTTAAGAAAATCGAAGATGGTGAAGGTTCTGGATCGTTGGGCTAACATATCCATATCCTTCAGCGTTTTGTCTATCTGGCTTTGTGGTTGCCGGGCCTGAACAAGCAAAGCCTCCGTACTGGCCCGGAGCTTGTCAAAAAACTGCGGATCAATAAATTTCAAATAAACAAACGTAAAGCTGGCGAATACAAATTCAAAAATCAGCACAGCAATAAACAACACCTTGAATAGTTCTTTCATCTCCGCATAGCCACCGTTTTCTTTACGGTAATTGCGGCCGCAAAAAAAAAGTAGTACCAATACCACGGCGTAGCTTACAAGGGTCATTAAGCCAAAGAGAATAGTGTTGGTAGCACCGAAGTAATAACGAATGAAAAGGAAGACAAGATACACCCCGCCGATAAGCAACCCCCATCTGATACCAAAACGGCCAGCATCTACTTTCTGCATAATTGTTTTTAAGCGGTCAAAATTAGTTGGTCTTTATTAATTATGCCTACCGGTTTTCCGGTCAGCTCTTTTCCAATAAAAGCGGAATTCTTCGACCTCGAAGCAAAGCTTGTCGGCGTCCACCTCTCATCAGGCAAAAATAAACTTAAGGCAGCACGTTGGCCAACCTGGAGGCTAACCGGCGAAAGGTCAAATAGCTTTCTTGGATTGGTTGAAAATAAGGAAAGTAGTTGCTCAAGCGGTAAGTGTGGAAGGCTCGTTCGTACAGCGGCAAAGCAGGTTTCCAGGGCCGTCATACCATTTTTAGCATATTCAAATTCCACCATTTTTTGGTCGCTGTGTTGAGGCAAATGATGCGAGGCAATACAATCAACGGTTCCATCCAACACAGCGGCCCTTAGGCTGTCGCGGTCTTGTGCCGTTCGTAGCGGCGGCAATAATTTTAAGTTGGTATCATAGCCGGCCAGATCTTCATCGGTAAAGTAAAGATGGTAAGGCGTTACCGAACAACTGACAGCGGCTCCAACAGCCTTTGCCTGCCTGATCAGGTCAATACCCTTCGCAGTGGATACACCGGTAATATGCAACTTCGATCCGGAATAGTTCACCAGTTCAATATCGCGGGCAATCATTAATTCTTCGGCAACAGCGGGTAGTCCGGCAAGCCCCATACGGGTAGAAACAATTCCTTCGTTCATTAAACCATGTGCGGCAAAAGAGGTGTCGTTCGGTACCTGTATAATGGGCTTGCCAATGGCTTTCAGGTACTGTAATGCCTTTACCATTACACCCGAAGACTGCAGGGATCGGGTGCCATCGCTAAAAGCTACAGCGCCGCTAAGGCACATGTCATACATCTCCGCCAGCTCTTTACCTTCTGCATTTTTAGTGAGGGCGCCGATAGGATGTAGCCTAACCGGCAAACCGATGCTCCGTTGCAGAATATAATCTATACCTGACTTATGATGAAGTACAGGATCAGTATTTGGTATCACCAAAACGTCGGTATAACCACCGCTGGATGCCGCTACTGCTCCGCTTTCCAGCGTTTCATCGGCCTCAAAGCCAGGATCACAAAAATGAGAGAACACATCAGTAAAGCCAGGAGAAATATGCAGGCCGGCGAACGACACTATCTTATCGGCATCTCGTTCTATTATGCCTATGCCGGCGATATAACCCTGTTGAATAAAGACATCAGTAGCCTGGCGATGAAAAGGCGAGGAGGGGTCTATAATAGTTACACCTTTTAAAAGAATATCCATTAAGGGCCGAAGGTAAGGCGTAGGGGAATAGGTTCGCAACACGCCACCATCCAATTTTAAAGGCTGGTAATAGCTCACCATGCACTAAGCCATTCCCGAAAGTAAAGGCCTAATAATTTATGTCCAGTGTTTTAAACGCCATATCAAACGTCCGCCGGAGTCTTCGCAGAGGGTCTGGTGCATGGCCCTTGTGGCGACACCCGGGGTTTAGATTGCATATCCTCACAAAAGGTCTCACTAAAATTGGGCTGCTAATTAACGGCGCTTAAAAATAAACGGAACGCCTTACTAATCAATATTCTCTATCGCGGTCTTGAGAGTAGTAACGACCCACTGAACCTTCGCATAGGATCATAAGCGCAGAAACGGCAGCAAACCTCAGAGCACAACAAATCCAATTAGCGAATAAACACATAACTAATTTGTCCGCTCATTTCCAGCTGTAAAGAATAAGATATATTTTAGCGCTTTCGCACGATCATTCAAACTAAAAGTTAACAGCAAATGAAAACTGCCCTTATCACTGGTGTCACCGGACAAGACGGTGCCTACTTAGCCGAGCTTCTTTTATCAAAAGGTTACATGGTGCATGGCATTAAGCGCCGCTCCTCCCTGATAAATACGGATCGGATAGACCATCTCTACCAGGACCCTCACGAAAAAAACGTGCGCCTGAAACTGCATTATGGTGATTTAACTGACAGCACTAACCTCATTCGCATTATACAGGAAACACAGCCCGACGAGATTTATAACCTCGCGGCTATGAGTCATGTTAAGGTCAGTTTTGATACGCCGGAATACACCGCCAATGCCGATGGTATAGGCACCCTACGTATTCTCGAAGCCATTCGTATTTTGGGCATGGAGCGAAAAACACGTATTTATCAGGCTTCTACTTCTGAATTATATGGTTTGGTGCAGGAAGTGCCGCAGAGTGAAAAAACACCCTTCTATCCCCGCAGCCCTTATGGGGTAGCTAAATTATACGGTTATTGGATTACGGTAAATTATCGCGAAGCCTATGGCATGTATGCCTGTAATGGCATTCTCTTCAACCACGAAAGCCCGCTACGGGGTGAAACCTTTGTAACACGTAAAATCACACGGGCGGTAGCGGCCATCGCTACAGGTCACCAGCAATGCCTGTTCATGGGAAATATAGATTCCCTCCGCGACTGGGGCCATGCAAAAGATTATGTAGAAGGCATGTGGCGGATTTTACAACAGGATGAACCCGAAGACTTTGTACTTTCTACCGGAGTGACTACTTCAGTTCGTGACTTCATAAAAATGGCATTCGCTGAAACGGGAATTGAAATACAATTCGAAGGCGGGGGCATTGATGAAAATGGATTTGTCAAATCTTGCAGCCATCCTGATTACCAGTTGGAGATTGGCAAAAAAGTCGTGTCCATTGACCCTGCCTATTTCCGTCCAACAGAAGTGGAACTGTTGATTGGCGATTCTACCAAAGCCCGTACAAAACTGGGTTGGGAACCAAAGTATGATCTGAAAGGATTAGTGCAGGAAATGGTGGAAAGGGATTTGGCTAAAGTCAATACCTTCTCGCAAATCAGTGTCGAACAGATTCATTCTTATATAAACCGCTTCGAAGAACGATAAACCTATAATTGTTTTAAAAGCATAGCGAAACCTTAACTGGTTTCGCTTTTTTAATGACCTTATCTGCAAATGGCCCTCTTCTCTTCCTATACCAACTTATACTCGCCCCCAAACTCACTTTATAATTGTCCACTAATAATCCCCCTTCTCCGCGAGGAGAAGGGCCGGGATGAGGCGTTTTAGCCAACGAACTATGAACAATTTGTAATGATGAATATTCTTCAGTAGAATTATTGCTGGCATAACTATAATTCCGCAAGGCTTAAATGAACTCCGCTGCGTCGTTGCATCTTTGCGCCGTTGCGTGAATCCCAGGCGGATTCAATTTCAGCTCACCAACTCCCAAAAGCCCTTTAAACTGTTCACCACCTTGGGGCCCGAAGTGCCGGGTACAGCCCAAAGGCATCCATACAAAAAAAGCGCAACACCTACCTTAAAATAGCTGCTACGCTTCACTATATAATATGTAATGCTTAAACCGTCGTCGCTCCAGGTTCCTTTTTCGCCAAACGCTTCTTAGCGCCATAAGCAGCTCCTGCCACTAATAAAACACTCAATCCACCATCAAACGGCAAGGGATGTGGAGTTGGTGTTGGCGTTGGGCAAACCGGATAGTGGTAGCAGCGACAAACATTGCAGTAAACGCAGTGGGGTGAATGATACTTATAGCAATGTGGACAACGGGTCACAGCCGTGTTGGTGTTCATGGGAGTAAACACAGACTGGGTAGTTGTCACCTCGTCAGTTTGCTCGTCATTGTCGGTTTGGGCAAATGAGGTAAAAGAAAAAAGGGCAATAAAAAACAGGAAGAAGGTAAGCTTTTTCATCTTAAGTGATTTTGAGTTTAGGTCCGAAAATTCAATAATACTATTACTTACAATAGTCAGTTAGCAAAGTCATTAGACGGGGAGCTTCTCAAGAAAAAGATTATAAGATGGCTTACTTAAAGGGTTGGATTTGCAGCATTTTGTACAAGGGAATTTCCTTACAGTGACAAACATACTGGCTTTATTTGATAAATCAAAAATATTTAGCGTCTTGAAAAAAATGAAAATGTTTTCCTAACAACGAACAGTAAAATAACATCGCTGCCTTCAATAGACGAAAATGGGTGAGTAAATTTTTCCGGTGCCATAATCTTTGTCAGATTATCGTGTTTTGATTGGCTGTAATAGTACCAATATGCTCTGCTGCAAAGAAGCATTTACTTTTAACCACTTTAGCCCAAACGTAAAACATTTTATAGTGTCAGTCAGTACATAAAACGCTTATGGAGTAAAAACCGGGCAAACTTCTTACAATAATTTGGCTTCCAATAGCAAAATCAAATTTTAAAATATACTTTTGACCGCTGCGAAAATGGACAACCAAAGAACCTAACACCATCTACCATGTGCCGAATAGCAGGAATTGTCAGTACCCGCCAACCACTTCAAACCCTGCAATACCAGGTCAGGCAAATGTGCAATGCTCAAAAACACGGCGGACCCGATGATGAGGGTATTTATATAGATGAAGATTTAAATGTGGCTTTGGGCCACCGGCGGCTCTCCCTGATAGACCTTTCCCCGGGTGGGCACCAGCCGATGAAGTACAGCAACGACAACCTCGTCATCACCTACAACGGCGAACTCTATAACTACCTCTCCCTAAAAGCCGACTTGGTAAGCTTAGGCTTTTACTTCGTGAGTACCTCCGACACAGAAGTAATATTAGCGGCCTATGCAGCCTGGGGTACGGCAGCCTTTAAACGCTTTGCCGGCATGTTTGCCTTTGCGCTGTTAGACCGCTCTGCCGGCAATCTTTTTTTGGTTCGCGATCAAACAGGAATAAAGCCCTTGTACTACACGCTGGCTGATGGTGAACTCGCTTTCGGCTCAGAGGTCCGGGCCTTTTTGAGTACCGGAATGCCGTATCAGGAAGCGGAGTTTTGGCCGGTGTATTTTATGGCCTATGGTCATCTGCCCGAGCCGGTTACCACGATACAAGGACTTAAACCGCTTACAAAAGGTTGTTACCTCCAGTACAACATTAAGTCGCAAACATCTGAATTTCATTCTTATGCACATCTAACTTATATCGAAAGTATAGATAATAAAGCGGACGCCTTGGAAGGTATCAGGGCTTGCCTTTCTCAGGCGGTGGAACGTCATCTACTGTCCGATGCACCAATTGGTGCCTTCCTGAGCGGCGGCATTGATTCTTCCTTATTAGCGCTGTTAGCCGGAGAAAAAGTAGGCGAAAAACTTACTACACTTTCTATCTACTTTGGCGAAGAGGAATACTCCGAAAAAAAATACCAGAATCTGATCGCTAAAAAGCTGGGGGGCAACCACCAGGCTTTTTGCTTAACAGGGGAGGAATTTAACCGTAGCCTGCCTGGCATTATAGCGGCCATGGACCTGCCAACCAACGATGGCATCAATACCTGGTTTATTTCCAAATACGCCAAAGAGGCAGGCCTTAAAGCAGTACTGTCCGGCTTGGGAGGTGATGAACTTTTTGGTGGCTACCCCTCCTTCGACCGGATGGCTAAAGCAACTTCTCTGCAAAAGCTGCCGGCCTATGCACTCAAAGCAGGCCGCTACGGACGTTCCAAAGGACTAAAGCGCCTTGCCTACCTCACCCTTCCCGGTATCAAAGGAAAATATCTTTTTTTAAGGGGTCAGTTCACACCCATCGAAATTGCAGAACACCTGGGCATTGCCGAGGAACAGGTTTGGACACTCTTGGAAGAAGCCCCGGTAATGCCCGATATTCATCACCTCACGCCCAAAAACGCGGCCAGTTGGATGGAGATGAATCTCTATATGCAAAACCAGTTGCTGCGCGACTCCGACGTAATGAGCATGGCCCACGGCATTGAAATACGCGTACCATTTCTCGACCTTGACTTTATAAAACTGGTAATGCGGCTTCAGTCAGCAATAAAATACGAAGGTGGCGGTAAAAAAACCTTAGTGGCTGCCTTCGGCGATCTTCTGCCACCCGAAATTTATAACCGTCAAAAAATGGGCTTTTCCTTTCCTTTTAAAGAATGGCTCCAGGACAACGCCTGGGTAAAGGAGCAAATGACCGGCGGCACGGCTTCCACGGAAAAAATTTGGTCGGGGTTCACAAAAGGCAGCCGCCATTGGTCGCAGGTTTTATCCCTTCTTCTAATCCAAAACCACGGCATTGCAAAAACGTCTTCTCTTTCTTACGCTTAACACATTTTCCTCTACGGGCGGTATCGAAAAAGTGAACCGTCTCGCAGGGAAAGCCTTAGCGGAGATCAGTGCGGAACAAGACTATAGCTTTAGCTTATATTCTATGTATGATCACCCTCATGAGGTAATGGAAACCTATATACCACCGTCTGTTTTCAGAGCCTTCTCGGGCAATAAGATAAAAATGACCGCAGCGGCAATTATAGAAGGCCGCAAGGCCGAATTGGTGCTGCTAAGCCACATTAACCTGCTCGCTATCGGCTGGGCTATCAGGCGGCTATCGCCAAAAACAAAAGTACTGCTCATTTGCCATGGCATAGAGGTCTGGAAACCCCTGCCCTTTTGGAAAAAAGCCATGCTCCGGGGGCTTGGGGGCTATTTACCGGTTAGCCATTTCACAATGCAGAAAATGCACGAGTTGTATGGTTTGCCGGCCGGGAAAATGCGGGTCCTGAATAATTGCATAGATCCGTTTTTGGCACGATCAAACAATTCGGCTGAGCAATTGTCCCGCACAAAAACAAAGTATGGCTTTACCAATGACGATGAAGTCCTCTTTACCCTCACCAGGCTGAAATCTTCCGAACAATACAAGGGGTACGACCGCGTGATAGAAGCCCTGCCGGCTATGCTTCGGCAGCGTCCAAACGCAAAATACCTGCTCGCTGGTAAATACGACGAAGGGGAAAGGAAGCGTCTTAATGCCTTAATCGAAAGCCTGGGCTTGCAAAATAAAGTAGTGATGACGGGCTTTATTACCGATGAAGAGGCGGCCGATTGCTTTGCCGCGGCAGCACTGTATATTATGCCCAGCACAGGTGAAGGCTTTGGAATTGTGTTTATTGAAGCGCTGTTTCATGGCCTTCCCGTTATTGCAGGTAACAGGGATGGTTCGGTGGATGCCCTCGGTGGCGGAAAATTCGGGCTGTTGATAGACCCTAACAATATCAGCGAGATAGGAAACGCCGTAATAGAGATCACCGGAAATCGCAAAGCTTATGTTCCAGATCACACGGCGGTAGTCAAAAGCTTTGGCTTTGAAACTTATAAGAAAAACCTGTCTTTCCTACTGCGTACAATACTAAAATGAGAACTCTTTTTAGTATTGTGTACTGAACAACTACAACCAAGCCAAACTATTGGTAGCCTGTTATCTCGGCGGATGCCTTATGGCGATGGACAATGCCACTTTCCTGCTTGGTACAATGCGAACCCTGACTAAAATTTTTTATATGCTTACGCACTTATTAGTCTCGGGTGCATTTAGGAAAATTTCATACGTAGTCCTTTTGAAGCTTTCCACCGGTACTAAGTACAGAATTGGGAGTAGCATTTTTTAAAGTGTCCGCATCTTCATGATTAATATAGAGCTGCAATTGCATTCCTCGGAAATTTTTTAAAAAATGGCTAACCTTAAGAATATTTAGGTATTGGTCATAATAATCGCTTACTGCCTGGCGCATATTTTTGAGGGTGACGGCGTCTAAACTATTGGCATACTTAATAACTGATTTAAGATCATCCAACGTACGGTACGTTAAACAGTTTTTACCATTAATTAGGTTAGGAAAAAACCAGTTTTCATAGCTGATGATCGGGATGGTACCTACAGCCATACACTCTATAGCGTTGTGGCACATAAGCATGTGGCTACCGGGAAGGGCAAGAAAGAAATTAGCTGACGACAACTCCTCTAACCATTTTTCCGGCGTTCCCTTACAATTGCATAATAGTACAGAGTAACCGGAATAGCTATCCGGTTTTGAATTAAAGATTTTACGTTCCGTAAAATTATCAATCACATATATATTTAAATTTTCTGCGTGGCTGGATAAAAATTGAACGCACTTATCTCTGGAAGGAACATCATAAAGTCGCTCCACCAGGTCTTTATCTTGAACCACGCCCACAGCGCCGGAAAAAAAAATACTAACGCTTCGTTGATTGGTACGCAGTCTGTTTAGATGGGTATTGAAATAGTCAAAATTTTCCAAAAAAAAAGGGTGAATACAGTAAGGCAATAGAAATGAATTTTCTTTTGCTTCCTCTGACACATTCCCTTGTACGCCGATAATAGTAGTTGCCTGAATGTTTTTTTCTGCCATCGTAACGTAGTCCCGGCCAGGCGCTATTACAACGGGTGCTTGAAATGAAGCAACCGGCGGCTTCTTAATTTTTAAATTTTTTATTGCAAACAAGCGTCTTCCTTCGTTCCCCAGTCTGATATAATTTTTTAAACTAAATTCCCAATAAAAGATGACGTCGGTATAGGTCAGTCCCGACAGATGGAGAACCTGGTATATATAGCGCGGTTGTAAGTGAGGCAGATAAACGGCAACCGCAGCGCTATTGGATTGTTTGCGATAATTTTTCCACCGGTAAAGTAAAAACTCAGGAAATCGGAATACCCGATTTTCCGTCAGCTGTGTGGGAAGCCTTTTTTCTCTGATAACATACTCAATAAAGCGGATTAGTGACACTTTTATACGGAATATCGCCCTCATCATATAGGCCGGAAAATAAGAATTGTTTTCTAAAATCAAAATGGTATTGTCAGAAGCATAGTAGCCCCTCGTCTCAGATTAGCCAACAGGCAAATACCAGGCACAATTGCTGTAAGGATACAGCTTTAAAGTAATAAATATCGCTTAATTTTCAACTTGCGGGGGATTAAATGCGAGTGTATCACTTAGTTGGGTTGTTATGCCGGAAAGTAATACGAATAAACTACGGTTGAATTTTTATTGGCGTAAAGCCAGGTTCGCTAAAGCGAAAGAGTGTTAATACAATACCTTGTGTATAACGAATTATCCTAAACCTACCCTTCTTGATTCGCCACCCATGATCTACCCCATGGTTATCGTCATTATCCTGTCGCTGGGACCTGGTTCCAGATACGTTTCTTGTGCCTCATTATTAATAACAATACTGAAACATGGCTATTGCCCGTAAACTCACGGAAGCGGTAAAATCATAAACAAAGCCAGGAACTTTATTAGATCAGGTCGCACAAATGGCTCGCAGTGGTATCTCGCCCTAAGCTGGACGAATGCTTATACGGCAATTCTTTTCAAAAGCTGGTTTCAGCAACCTGAAACGCACATCATTTTTTTATTTAGCAGAGCACTTATCATAAAAATTGTAAAACGTACTGGATACCATCGCTATTAAATTTTACATCTGTGTTTTATTATTTGGCTTGTAACTGCTCAAAGCCCCGTCACCTTTGCCCATGCTCGCATCTAACCGGTATATTTCAATAAAGCCAATGATAGTCAACAAGGTACAAGCCCAATGATCGAACCAGGCTGTAGAAAACGAGCGGCGGTTTCGCTTACTAAGCTATTGCTTTGTAGTAGAATATGTTCTATAATTGCACCACCGTAAAATAAAAAACGGTCGCACCCCGAGTAGTTGCTGTGACTCAGGGTGGCGAAGCCATTCAGGCAGGAGAATCTCTCCACATGACTAAAGATAATCCCAACCCTTCCGGCATGAAAACAGACCTTCCACCGCTTCAAAACAAAACGAACATGCTCGCACTTTCTCACCTCCGTTTCGCCATAGGGCTGCTAACGGTCGTTATGCTCGCCTCCTGCGATCCATCTAAAAAACTCAATAAAGACTACCTGTATTTTCAGCACGACCGCGAGGCCGTGGTCAAAGTCGTCATGCGGGAACCAATCATTCGGCTAAACGACGTCCTGACTATACAGATATATACCAAAACCTTATTGCAGGATCAGACCGCACTCTTCAATATTACGGCCGCCCAGGGGTACCCCGTAGGTCTTGATGGCAAGATTGAAATTCCGGTTATCGGACCGGTATTGGTAAAGGGACTGACCTGTCGCCAGTTGCAGGACCTGATAGCAGAAAAATTAGCCGACCAGGTAAAATCACCGGCGGTCTTGGTACGCTTCAAAGAGTTCTCAATAAATGTTTTAGGAGAAGTCAACGGCCCCGGGAAAAAAGTATTTACAACCGACAAGGTCACCATTATTGATGCCCTTACAGCTTCCGGCGACCTGACGTCTTCCGGGGTTAGGGAAAATGTCACCATTATTCGCGAGGAAATGGACGGGGTGAAAAAGTTTTACGAAATAGACCTTCGTTCCGCTGCCATGTTTTCTTCTCCGGTGTACCAGCTTCAGCAGAACGACATCATTTACGTCAATGCGAATAAAGCAAAATTGAAAGCGTTGAAGGAAAAAGGAACCGACCCTGTCCGAACGCTTCAAACAGGATTAAGTTTCATTTCTGTATTTAGCACCCTTTACCTGTTATTTACCCGTAAATAATCAAAGATTATGACCAGTGGTTTTAAAAGCCTGATTCAAACCAATAAAGTCGCAAGCGCTAAATCCTTTAAGGATACGCTTCTGACCTATCTCTATTATTGGCCGCTCTTTTTAATTTCATTGCTGCTGTTCTTAGCCGCTGGCTTTGCTTATATCCGCTATTCCATACCACTATACGTGGCTAATACCATCATAAATGTCAAAGGTGATGTAGGGACCGGCAAGGGAGGCTCCAATCAGGGCGACTTGATCAACAACGCCATGAACGGCGGTAAGGCGACTATTAACCTCGATAATGAACTGGGCCGGCTCAGATCAGCCAGGCTGATGGCCGAAGTAGTCCGTAACTCCGATCTCAATATCTCTTATTATCGGGAAGGCACTTTTACAAAACTGGATATTTATCATGCTGCTCCTTTTCGCTTGATTCAGAAAGAGATTCAGGACAGTTCTGCCCAGATAAGGATGGCTATAACCAAGCCCTCCGGTAATCAGTTTACACTGACGTACGGCAATGAGCAATCGCCTACGTCAAAAACCGTTGCCTGGAATCAGCCCTTTATAATTAATGGAAACACCTACCTGCTGACTCCTCAGGTAGGGGCATGGAACCCAAGCGATAAATATGTGGTAGAATGGAATCCTATGATCGCCACCGTGTACGAGCTCATTCCCAAGGTTTCAGTAAACATCATTGGTAAAACGTCCAACATTGCGGTAGGCATCACCATCGAAAATCCCCAACGCGGAGAAGATGTGCTGAATAAAATGGTAGCGGCTTTCATTCAGATGAACCTCGATGACCAAAACAAAGCCGCCCAGGATAAAATATTTTTTATTGAAGACCGCCTCGGTAAAATTTCCGATGAATTAAGGGGAGTGGAAAAAAACCTGGCCAGCTATCAGGGAAGTCAACTTTTGGTAGGTGGGGACAATGCCAGCGTGAAAGGCGAAACAGTAAGCCAGTCCGATAACGCCATTGCTCAGATAAGCACCCAAAAAAGTATTCTAAGTATTATTAAAAGCACTTTGGCAGGAAATGGAGATACTAACAAAACGCTGCCGGCTGGCGGTGTTACAGATGCGGGCCTGGGTGGGTTGATCAGCGCATATAATACTTTAGTACAAAAGCGGGAACGGGAAGCCTCCATGTTGGCGCCGGGTAGCTTGGCACTGAAAGATATGAACGACCAGGTGGTGAGCCTGCGTGGAAACATTTTGGAAAACCTGAATAGTAACCTCAAAGCATACGATATTCAGTCTTCCTCCCATGCCCGCCAGGGAAGCGTTTTTCGTTCCAGCCTTTCCGCAGTGCCTGAAAAACAACGGGTAATGGGCGAAATTTCCCGGGAAAAAAGTATCAAGGAAACCCTATACATGTACCTCTTACAAAAACGGGAGGAAACTGCTTTATCTAAAACTACCACCACCCCCTACGAGCAAATTGACTTAGCCACGTCTTACGGCCCGGTGTCACCTGACAGAAAAGGAGCTTATGTATATGCTGCCATCATCGGCCTTATACTACCGGTAGGACTTATTTTTCTGAAAGGTATGTTGAACGATAAAGTATCCAGCCGTGAGGAATTGGAGAATGCTGTGCCAGTCCAATTAGTAGGCGAAGTAAATAATATTAAAAAAACAGAAGACAAAATTTTACCCAGCCTTAGCGGCGGCATTATTGGAGAGCAATTCCGGATCATGCGGGCCAACTTTAACTTTCTGCAGAAGGCGGAAAAGACACCCGTGATTTTGGTAACTTCATCAGCAAGTGGCGAAGGTAAATCTTTTATCAGCTTTAACCTCGCCGCCATGCTGGCAAAAACAGGTAAAAAAGTCGCACTGCTGGAATTCGATCTTCGCAAGCCGGCCGAAAGCCCCCTCGCCTCGTTTCATGGCCGGGGCCTCAAAGACTACTTGCTTGGCGAGGCAACAATTGACGACATTACCAATCCCGCCGATGAATTGCCTACCCTTCATATATTCCCAACAGGTACTATTATATCCGAAGCGGGTGACCTGATTGTTGGTGACAGGGTGGAGAAACTGTTTGCAGACCTGAAAGACCGCTACGATGCCATCGTCATAAACACGCCTCCGGTAGGGTTGGTGGCCGATGCCCTGGTGTTGCAGAAATACAGTACCATCATCGGGTACGTGATCCGCGAAGGTTATACTAAAAAGAAACAACTGGCCTTCCTTAACTCTATGATAGAAACCGGGAAATTTTCCAACACCACTATCATTTATAACGGCGTAAAAACGGGTATGAAGTACGGTTACTACGGCTACGGCTACACCGAGAAAAATTCGTACTTCGACCGGGAAGGAAAAAACAAGTTCCTCAATGGAATAATGAAAAAGAAAAAAAACACCACTGCTTAGATACATAACAACCCATGAACACCACCACCATCCCTTTACCCGAACGAGCGGCAGAAAAGAAGGCAGAAGAGGAACCCCAGGATTGGGACCTTGAAATAAAACCGCACGACAAATTATTTAACCTGCACCTGAAAGAGGTGTGGGCTTATCGCGACTTGATGTGGCTTTTTGTGCGTCGCGATTTTGTATCCCAGTACAAGCAAACCATTCTCGGGCCGGTGTGGCATTTTATACAGCCTATACTCACTACGGCCATGTTTCTTTTGGTGTTTGGCAAAATTGCCAAAATCCCAACCGATGGTATTGCCCCCGCCGCATTTTATATGGCCGGCATTACTTTTTGGGGCTACTTTTCAACTGCCCTTGGTGGTACCTCCAGCACTTTCGTAGGCAACGCTTCCATCTTTGGCAAGGTGTATTTTCCCCGTCTGGTACTTCCTATTTCGGTGGTCATTTCAAACATTGTAAAACTGGGCATCCAGCTACTTCTTCTCACGGTAGTTATCGTGTATTATAACTTCCGTGGCTATCCTTTTCATTTCCACTGGCAGTTGCTCATGCTGCCGCTGATGGTTGTGCAACTGGCGGCATTGGGCCTGGGCCTGGGCATCATTATTTCTTCTGTAACCACTAAATACCGCGACTTTGCCGTGCTGCTTGGTTTTGCCATGCAGCTTTTTATGTACATCACTCCAGTGGTTTATCCCCTGTCGTTTCTGGCGGGGAAAAGTTACAAATGGCTTATTCTCGCCAACCCACTTACACCGGTAATGGAAACCTTCCGCCTTGCGCTTTTTGGTGTGGGGACAGTAACCACAATCTCTATGCTGTACAGCATTGGCTTTACCATTATTGCCCTTTTAGGTGGTGTGGTGATGTTTAACCGGGTAGAAAAAACCTTTATGGATACCGTTTAGTATCCGGCTATCCCAATTACTCATTCTTTAAAATTTACAATAACTATGGCTAAAGCCATTGAGGTTCAGGCCCTGTCTAAGCAATACCGATTGGGGCAAATTGGTACGGGTTCGCTTACACACGATGTAAACCGCTGGTGGCATTCGGTTCGTGGTAAGGAAGATCCATACCTAAAAATTGGGGAGACCAACGACCGCACCACGAAAAGCAATAGTGAATATGTTTGGTCGCTTAGAGATATCAATTTCGAAATTGAGCAAGGTGACTCTGTTGGTATCATCGGCAGGAACGGTGCAGGTAAAAGCACACTTTTGAAAATTCTCAGCCGGGTAACGGCACCCACTACGGGGTCGGTTAAAGTAAAAGGCCGTATAGCTTCGCTGCTGGAAGTAGGCACAGGTTTTCACCCGGACTTAAGCGGTAGAGACAACATTTTTTTAAATGGCGCTATACTTGGAATGCGTAAAGCGGAAATTGCGAGAAAATTTGATGAGATGGTAGACTTTGCGGGTGTAGAAAGATATATTGATACGCCAGTGAAACGCTACTCTTCGGGAATGTATGTGCGCCTTGCCTTTGCTGTGGCTGCTTACCTTGAATCGGAAATATTGATAGTAGATGAAGTGCTGGCTGTGGGTGATGCGGAATTTCAGAAGAAGTGCCTAGGGAAAATGGGAGAAGTAAGTAAAGGAGAAGGTAGAACTATATTATTTGTGAGTCATAACATAAATGCCATAAAAAACTTGTGCTCTAAGGGGCTTCTACTTCAAAACGGCAACTTGCTAATCTCCTCGGGAATTAGCAATGTTATAAATACATATGTATCATCTATCCATAAAAAGCATAGTTGGTCAGGTGTAGATGGCGACGAAAATATTAAAATCGTTGAATCATTTATAAAACCATTTCATCAAAAAATAGATGAGATGAAAATGTATACTAAAGATGAGTTTGAAGTAGGTTTAATATTGGAAGTATACAAAGAACAAAAAGATGTGGTGATAGGATTTAATCTACTTTCAAATGACTCGAGTCCTTTGGTTAGGACATTTTATAATGATTTTAATGAGCACATGGGACTATCAAAAGGGAGACATTTGATTACTTTCAGGATACCGCCTTACTTTTTAGCAAATGGAGTTTACAAGTTAAATTTTGATATTGCTGAGCCATTTATAAAAAAAATTAATTCTGAAGCTATTGATCTTGAGTTTGAACTTCATTCAGCTGACAGCATAGGCAATAAATATTATCTGGAAAATCAGCCTTTTTTTAATTCTATCGTAAGACCTAATCTTTTCAATTCAATTCAAAAACTTTAGTATGAGCAAACTTCAAGAGTACTTTGAAAATAACACGGCCAATGCAATGAATAAATGGATGCATTACTTTGATATTTATGAGCGACATCTAAGCAAGTATGTAGGCAAGGAAGTCGTCATCCTAGAAATTGGCGTGTTTCAAGGAGGCTCTCTTAAAATGTGGAAGGAATATTTCGGAGAGAAAGTAAAAATATATGCGATCGACATATTCGATAAATGCAAGCAGTTTGAAGATGAAGATGTAAAAGTCTTTATAGGATCACAAAGTGATCGGGATTTTTTGAAAGAAGTAAAGTCTCAAATCCCCAATATAGATATTCTTATCGATGACGGTGGACACTTCATGGATCAACAGATCATTTCTTTTGAAGAATTGTATTCCAAAATAAACGAAGATGGAATCTATGTATGTGAAGACTTACATACGTCTTACTGGAAAAGTTATGGCGGCGGTTTTCAAAATAAAAACTCTTTTATCGAATACTCAAAAAATTTAATTGATCAATTAAATGCATGGCATTCAAAGGAGGATCATTTCAAAATCAATCAGTTCACTAGATCGGCGTATTCAATGCATTACTATGACAGTGTACTTGTAATCGAAAAAAAGGTAATTCATCAGCCATCTTCAAAATTAGTTGGCAACATTCTAATTAACATCGACGAATTTCCAGAAAACCAAATCAAACACGAAAATTCTGTCGAATCAAAAACTAAGTTTCGAAATCCTGTTGCAAGGGTTTTTAAAAAGTTGACACGATAAAAAGGTAAAGCTGATTTAAATGTTATCGATAATTATATCCTCTTACAAGCCAAGTGATTTTAATTGCTTACTAGAAAATGTTGATGTGACAATTGGAGTAGAATATGAAATAATAAAAGTTGACAATCCTGGTTTGATGGGTATTTGTGAGGCGTACAACAAGGGAGCGGTATTAGCTAAGTATCACTATCTGTGTTTCATGCACGAGGACTTAATTTTTCATACAAAAGATTGGGGCAAAAAATTGATTAGCCATCTGAACGATAAATCTATTGGTTTAGTAGGGGTAGCAGGGGGCCTTTATAAATCTAAAAGCGTTGAAGCTTGGGGAATAGCGCCAATTGAATTCGCAAGAATGAATGTTTTACAAGGGTATAAGTCGGGCCAACCAACTCAACATATCTTTTCAAATCCTCACTTAGAAAAAAAAGCTGATGTAGTTACGCTGGATGGATTATGGCTTTCGACTAGAAGAGATGTTTGGGAAGCTAATAAATTCGATGAAGATTTGTTTAAAGGTTTTCATTTTTATGATATAGACTTCTCCCTAAAAATTGCACAGTCTTACCGCGTTTGTGTGGTTTATGATATTTTGATTGAGCATAAATCAGAAGGACATATCGACAAATCTTGGGTTTTTAATGCAATGATTTTCCATAAAAAATGGAAATCGATTTTGCCATATTATATAGGTGATATAAAAAAAGCAAAGCAGCGAGAAATAGAAAATGATCGTGCTGCTTCATTTCTTTTTAAATTAAAATATTTCAACTTCAGTCGCAAGATTTATCTACAATATTGTTATGCGTATTTAAGACAAAATTCAATTAGTACTAATTTTAAAATTTTGAAAAAACAACTTAAGAAGTACGATTCACTAAAAAAATTAGTCAATTTCTCACTTTAATAAATTTTAGGGGTTCCTACTTTTATCAATCGATATAGAAAATGAAAGTTGTATTTACGATATGTTCAAACAATTATTTGGCTCAAGCCAAATCGCTTGGTGATTCAGTAACCAAATATAACCCAGATTATATTTTCATTATTGCCTTAGTAGACGAGAAATCGACAGAAATAGATTATAGTTACTTTGAGCCTTATTTGATTCTTCCGATCTCCGAGGCCAAGATTGATTGTTTAGATGAAATGTGTCAGAGGTATGATATCACTGAGCTAAATACCGCAGTTAAACCATATCTCTTTAACTATTTATTTGAAACAGACGGTTCAATTAATACGATAATTTATTTAGATCCTGATATTTTAGTTTACGAAAAATTTGACGTGTTAGAATCAGATTTTGTTAATTATGATATTATCCTGACCCCACATTTCTTTAAACCGATATATGATGATTTTTTTTTAAAAGAATCTGATATTTTAAATGCTGGCTTATATAATTTAGGTTTTTTAGGGTTAAAAAAGAGTAAAGCAAGTAATGAACTGTTAGATTGGTGGATGATAAAGTTGAAAGATCAATGTTTGATTGATTTTTCCAAAGGATTATTTGTAGACCAATTGTGGATGAATTTTGCACCACTCTACTTTGAGAAAGTACTGATTCTTAAACATCTCGGGCATAATGTCGCCTATTGGAATTTACATGAAAGGAAGATCGTAGATCATGAAGGAAAGAATACAATAAACAATGAATTTCCCCTAATATTCTACCATTTTAGTGGGTTCAATTTTAATGCTCCGGAAAATATTTCAAAATATCAAAACAGATATGTTTTTAACGATCGTAGAGACGTTATTCCACTTTTTGAAAATTATTATCAGTTAGTTATGGATAACAATTTTGAAAAGTTATCAAAAATTGCATGTTCTTATGTCCGTCAAAAGGTTGATCCCCCGACGTTAAGGGACAAGTTTAATAACAGAATATCTATACGATCACTAAAACGATTTTTCGTTCGCAAATTGCATAAAGTACTGGATTAGCAAAATCGAGATTTAATAAAAGTTTTATACGTGTAAAATCGATAAATGGATAAATATTTAATTACTGGTTTTTCAGGTTTTGTTGCCAAACATTTTTTAGACTTTTTGGACCAGCAACAAATTCCTGCATACGTGTTAGGCGTGGATATTCATAAACCTGAATTTAATATTTATGGTTTCCAACATGTAAGGTGCAGTTTTGAAAAAACAGATTTGCTTAACAAGGATGAGGTGGATAATATCATTTACCAGTTTCAGCCGACTTATATCTTGCACTTGGCTTCGTTTAGTAGTGTAGCTTTTAGCTGGAAAAATCCGGTGGCAAGCTTTGCCAATAACACAAATATCTTCCTCAATCTGCTGGAGAAGGTGCGTAACATGAATTTAAATTGCCGAATACTATCTATTGGATCGTCGGAAGAGTATGGAAATGTGGAAAGTGATAAGTTGCCCCTGACAGAAAAACATGATTTAAACCCTATAAGTCCGTATGCAGTGGCCAGAGTTTCACAGGAAATGTTATCTCGTATTTATGTGGATGGCTACGGAATGGACATAATAATGACACGTTCATTCAATCATATCGGTCCGGGTCAGCGGGATTTATTTGTTATCTCTTCTTTTGCCAAGCAATTAGTGGAAATTAAGCGGGCAGGCAATGAGGGTAAGTTGGTTACTGGAGATACATCAATCATTCGTGATTTCGTAGATGTCAGAGACGTGGTAAAAGCATACTACCTGCTTTTTAAAAAGGGTAGGAAAGGAGAAATATATAACGTTTGCAGTGGTAATGGTACCAGCCTGAATGAAATAATTGATACAATGGCCAAAGAGTTATCGATTACTCTTTATAAAGAAATAAATCCTTCGTTAATACGCCCGAATGATAATAAAAAAATAATTGGAAGCAACAACAAAATAGTAGCCGAAACGGATTGGGAGTTATCGTATATGTTAAAGAATAGTTTGACTGACATTTTAGAATATTGGAAACATAAATGATGAAAATTTTGTATGACATCTCGATGCTTGGGCTGGAATATGAAAGTAATTTCAAACCTACAGGCATCTCACGGGTAGTTGAAAATGTGGCGCGGCAACTTTTAACCGAGCAAGCAATTGATGTAAAATTATGTAGTGGAAAAAGTGTTGAAAATGTAAAGGGTAGTTTGGAATATGTTGCTAAAAGCGAGACCTACAAAAACCTAAAGTTTTCAAAACCACACTTTTTACAATCAAGGCTCAGAGACATATATCTGCAAAAAAAAATCTACAGACGTTTTGAATTGAATGAGCACAGTAATAAATTACATACCCTGTCATCAAAAGCAATTCTAAAATACCTTTCTGCAAAGAAGAAGGTTTACACCCAAATTGGTTTGGAGAACCTGATTAAGGCCTCAGATGTAAACACAGCAGATATCTATCATTCACCATTTTTTGGAATTCCTCAGCAAATAAAGAAATCAAAAATAAAAAGCATATTTTTTACTTCATACGACATCTTACCTATTTTATATCCGCAATATTTTCCTGACGGAGTTCAAGGCTGGTTTCAAGAGATATTAAACTCGCTGACTCCAGATACATGGATACTCTGTATTTCACATGCCACACGTACAGATTTGCTTAATTATTTAGGTAAAAAAATTGACCCAAATAAAGTTTTTGTAACGCCTCTTGCTGCTTCTGAAAGTTTCTATCAAAGCAAGGACAAAGACTATAATTGCAAAGTCCGTGAGAAATATAAAATCGGAGAAAGTCCTTATTTCTTATCCGTTTGTACCCTGGAGCCTAGAAAAAATATTGATAGCGTCGTTCGAGCTTTTGCTAACTTACTTTTGCAAGAATCTTTACCGGATGTGAACTTAGTTTTAGTTGGGAATAAAGGGTGGCTATTCGATAAAATTTTTGAAGAGATCGATAACGCAGAAATTAAAAATAAAGTGATAATCACCGGGTTTGTAGCAGATGAGGACCTGGCGGCAATTTACAGCGATGCCCTTGCGTTTATTTACCCTTCTTTTTACGAAGGATTTGGTTTGCCTCCCCTTGAATCTATGCAGTGTGGTACTCCGGTAATTACGTCAAATACATCCTCTTTACCCGAAGTAGTAGGAGATGCGGCGATCATGATAAACCCGCATGATTTGGATGCTTTGAGCAATGCAATGCTTTCTTTATATAAAAACCCAAAACTCCGAGATGATATGTCTGCAAAATCCACTATTCAAGCTGATAAATTCAGTTGGAAGGGATGCGCAGATTTAACTGTGGAAGTTTACAGAAAATCATTGCAAAGTTGAATTGTGTTAACTCGTAAAAGTTGGTACACTCGGCACTACTATTTAGCTCCAGCCCACCCAAAATTTTACGATTGACGGCCTTTGGCAATGAATTAAATCAAAGGCGCCATAAATAGCGGGAATCAGTAGAAGAATACTGTTACAACGTTAGTGAATAAGCCCGTTATCTTTATTTCATAATTGTGCCGCCCGTATTGCCATTGAGTGGTAAAACCATCAAGTTCAAGAGGCTTTGTTTAGCAATGGACAGGAGGATGGATTGAATCTTGTTTTTATAGATTGCCTGCCTCCTTAAGGACATAGTTAATGACGATACTTATTATTTCAGCCTATATACCTTACCCCTTAGATGCTGGTGGAAATGTGGCACAATACGCGGTACTCGAAAAAATGCAACACCGTGCCACGGTTACGCTGTGTCTGTTTGTTTATAGTGACGACCAAAACAGAAATGCCGATTTGTTACAGGAAAAACTGCCCTTGGTTTTAGTTAAAAAAATTGATGTGCGGTTTCCTTCAGTTCCTTTTAAAGCTCCGTCGCTGAAGAAAAAAATTAAAAACCGAATAAGCAATTTTTTTAGCGATGTAATACCGGCCCTGGCACCTATTGATTATGACGAGTTTCAACGGGAGTACCAGATTAGTCCCATTCATCTTAAAAATGAAAAAGTTATCCAGGGCTTGGCAAAAATCTTAACTACCAACAGATACGATATTGTGCAATTGGAATATCATGAAGTGTTGGAGTTGGTACACCTTATCCCGGAGCACTGCAAAAAAGTATTTGTAACGGTGGAATCTAAATTCCTCCGCCTTATTAGTGCTTACAAAGACAGCGCATCAGCGGCTGAATACAAAAACTACATTATTGCAATCAACCGCTTTGTGGAGTCGGCGATGCTAAAGTTGTTTGATGCGATAATTGTATTTAGTGATGATGACAAAAAGAGATTGCTGGAGCAAAGCATCTCCCGGGTTTATACCATTCCTTATCCAGTTCCTGACGAAGAATTTAAAGCGGGCAATAAGGTAAAACAAATTCAAAAATTAATTTTTGTGGGCGGAGAAGGCCATGCACCGAACCATGACGGTTTAATGTGGTTTATAAAGGAGTGTTACCCAACAATATTTGCCCGTTTTCAGTTGCCCTTGCACGTGGTTGGCCGGTGGAACCCGGCGGCCTTTCAGGATATACCAGGCGTTAAAATGTTAGGTTTTGTCGAGGATTTGGATGCAGAAATGAGTGACAGTATCATGATAGTTCCTATCCGTATCGGAAATGGAATAAGGACCAAAATTTTATACGGTATGGCAAAAAAAGTCCCAATTATAACTACTACGCTGGGCTGTGAGGGTATACAGGTACAGGATGGAAAACATATTTCTATCGCCGACAATGCAGAAGATTTTTTTCAAAAAATAGCAGCACTTATGATGGACAAAGGCTTAGGTGAAACTCTTGCTGAAAATGCGTTTCATTTTGTTGACGAAAAATACCGACAAGAAAATATTGTGTCACGAAGGATGGAGTTGTATGAATCTTTGATAACAGATGTACGCAATTAAATCAAACGATAATCTGAAACAGAATGGTATCCCCTTGCTTAATTTAATCTTTTTGCCATCAGTTCAAAGTGCCATTTTAGTTCTTATTACCATATAGTTTACAAATGTGTTATGTTTCAGTAATCATCCCTAATTACAATCATTCAAATTTTTTGGCTCAAAGGATAGACTCCGTGCTCTCGCAAACGTACGGTTCTTTCGAGGTGATTATTTTGGATGATTGCTCCACAGACAACAGCGCAGCAATAATCAATTCATTTAGACATCATCCAAAAATTTCTCACATAGTTTGCAATACAACCAACAGTGGTTCTACCTTTCGGCAATGGCAAAAAGGCCTTGACCTGGCCAAAGGAGAGCTGATCTGGATTGCAGAAAGCGATGATTATGCCGAACCTTTTTTTCTCGAAAAAGTGACTGCCGTCTTCCAGAACTTTCCACACGTAGGCATAGTAAACGTTTCCTCAAAATGGGTCGATGAAAATAATAATGTTACCCTGGAAAATGATGGTAACACTGGTTTCCAGGCGCCGATGCGAGGGGTGGATTTTGTTGCTGCACACATGACGTTTCGAAACGCTATATACAATGCCAGCGCCGTGGTGTTTAAAAAAAATTTGGCAAAAGGCATTATGACTGAGAGTCTGACAGACATGCGCTATTGTGGCGACTGGCTCTTTTGGAACCGCATAATTTTACAAACCTCCATTTTTTTAGTGGGAGATAAATTAAACTTTTTCAGAAGGCATGATAAGGTAGTTTCAACTGGTGCGGAAAAAGAAGGTTTATTTTTTTTGGAAGGAATAGAAACCTATAGCGAATTGAGAAATAAGCTGCCAAGCCACTTTAAAGGAATTACTTCTGCTGACAAAATTTGGGCAAAAAAACTGGTGGTTTCTTCCATACCGGGAGTAGCTAAAAGAAACACCTTACGTAAAGTTATTTGCAAGCTTCCTTTCGTTTTACCCTTGTATATCTTCTATAGTCTGCAAAAAATAGTAAAAACATCATGAAGGGCATTTCGATAATTATTTGTTGTTATAACAGCGCCGAACGATTGCCTGAAACACTCTATTACCTGGCCCGACAGGTTTGTAATGCAGACCTGTTTTGGGAAGTAATTATTGTTGACAATAATTCCAATGACGATACCGAACAGATTGCGCTCAGGGAGTTAAACCGGTTAAATACACCTGCGCATTATAAGGTAGTAAAAGAAGCTAATGCCGGGCTAAACTATGCAAGGGCTAAAGGAATCGAGGAAGCGGCATATGAGTATGTTATATTTTGCGACGATGATAATTGGTTATTTCCTGACTATGTAAGTAAAGCCTATGAACTCATGACGGGCAACGCTGAAATAGGTGTAGCGGGTGGAGTAGGCATTCCCGCTTGGGAAAACGAAATGAATACTTTTAAAGATTACGCAGGCTATTTTGCCACTGGTGCATTGCAGGAGCAAAGCGGCGATGTTACATACAAAACCAGCTTTGTATACGGTGCTGGAATGATAATGTCAAAAACAGCCTGGCGAAAAATACATGACGATGGATTTAAGTTTTTTACATTGGACAGGGCAGGAAAATCATTATCCTCCGGAGGAGATAATGAAATTTGTTACAATATGATTTTCTCCGGCTTTAAAATTTGGTTTAGCACCGACTTACAGTTTTATCATTTTATACCGGCATCCCGAAGCACTGAACAATACCTGCTAAAATTAAATTATGCGTACGGCCAGACAACAGCCTACGTAAAACCTTATGTTGACTGCTTGAAAAACAGAAATTTGAAAATGGGGTTTGCCCGTTATTATTTTTCTGACTTGCTGGTTCGTTTTTATGAACTTAACAGATATGCCTTGGTTAGACACTTGAATGTGTTACGGTCGTTTCCAATAAAAATGAGGTTGCACTTTTACAAAGGATATTTTCATACACTTTTATTCAACAGGCAGGCTATCCATGCCATATATAACTATACGAATGCTAAGTCAAAATTTTTAGGTAAGTAGTGCCCAATGACGGAAGTTAAAGAAAGGAGACCGCCGTTTTACGTCTCTAAATGGCTGGAGAGATTAAAAGTAAAAACAAAGATTATTGCCAAATCATTTATTAAAACGAAACGTTGGTATCCACACCGTGTAATGTCATTTAGCGATGTTTTGATTAACCCAAAAAAATCCCGGCGATTATTTTATAACCGCATAGAGAATAATAATTTTAAAGTAGATATCACACCCGAATCCTTGATTGCCTATCCTCAGTCAACGGTTTATTGCAACAAAAACTTATTGCTGGAAGGTGAAGTTGGAAGGCCGTACCGATTGAATAAAAAACATATCGCAGTAACGCCAAAAGTTACCTGTTATTCATTAGGAAACGCCGTTGTGGCGGGAGCGGAAGGATTCATTTACCTGGCATCTGAACATCGTTTTATTTCAGAATCCTTACGGCAATGGTTTGCCTGGGACGACGCCTTTGTCAATTCTTATTTATCCAGCCTAAGCAAAACGCAGCCGACTTTCCATCAAGGAGTTTCATTGAGCATTGCAAAGCCAGGCGCCGACAGTTATTATCATTTTTTACACGAGGCAATACCGGCTTATCTACTGATAAAAAAAACTTATCCCGAAATAAAAATTGACAACGTAATTGTAAGTGGCGAAAAAACAAAGTTTAAGGCAGAATGGCTAAATTTTTTTATAGGTAACGATTGTGTGATCATTTACTCAAATTACACCTCCAACCATTTTTGTGAGCAGCTATTATTTCTCTCCGACCTTTGCCATCAGTATTCACCTAATAATCTAACAATAAGTTTACTGAAAACTTTAGAGGATAAAGCCAATGTGTTGCCATTAAATAAACCCTTCCCTACAAGAATCATAGCAAGTCGCAAAAACGCCAAAGTTAGAAACATAGATTGGGAGGACGAATTGGCATCGGCGGCAAACGCAACCGTCATTGATTTCGAAAATTTCTCGCCTGAAGAAGTAATTCAACTTTGTACTAATTGTGAGCTTTTCATCGGCGCTCATGGTGCGGCATTTTCAAATATTGTTTTCTGTAAGCCAGGCACGCAGGTAATAGAGATCGCATTTGGCCTGGATGAAGTGCTTTACAGAAGGCTATCGGCAGTATGTGGTCTGCAACATATTATTTTCGACAATTCACAAAAAGAAGAATTGTTATCCTATTTGAAACAATCGGCAGTTGCAGAATAAACTTCATATCGCCTATATATCGTATGAGCATCCAATTGGCATTTCCGGCGGCGGCATTGGCACCTACGTGGGGCAGGTAGCCCGCCTGATGACTAACCGCGGCCATAGCGTAGAAGTTTTTACTTGCCACACAAAAATGTCGGATAGCCTAAGCCATGATGGTTATATGGTTCATAGAGTGCAGGCCGCTGATCAGCAACAATTTCGCACAAGTAATGTAGCCGTGTTTTCGAAACAACACGAGAACGAAGCTTTCGATATTATAGAAGCCGCAGAATATGGAGCCGATGCGCTTTTAATAAAAGAAAAATATCCTGGCCTGCCACTTGTGGTAAAGCTGCATACACCATCTTTCTTAACCCGGCGGCTTAACTCTAACAAGTTATCCCTAACAGCCAGGCTGCGGTTTATAATGGGCGGAATTATTCGCGGCAAACTGGTGAAACTGGATACAGCGTACGATAAAACCACTAATCCCGAATATAGTCAATACTGTCTGGCCGGTTCACTCTGTAGCCCGTCTGCAAGTTTAATAGAACTGGTGCAGCAGGAGTGGCCCACGCAAAAAAATATTGCGGTCATTCCAAACCCCTTTGTGCCGGATCAATCATTCTTAAACCTTCCGGTGGCTGAACATAAAGAGGGTGGGATAGTAGTTAGCTTTTTTGGGCGCCTCGAAAAGCGCAAAGGAATACTGGAACTCGCAAAAGCCATCCCACTTGTTTTGGAGAAAAATAAAAGCGTCATTTTTCGTTTTGTAGGCAAAGCACATCCATCTCCAATAGCTGGTATCGATATGGAAGAGTACATCAAACAGGCATTGAAAAAATGGGTTAATAACTTGGAGTTTAAAGGTTATCAACCTTACGATGCGGTGCCAGCCCTGTTGGCCGGAACACAAGTTTGCATTTTTCCAAGTTTATGGGAAAACTTCCCAAACGTTTGCCTGGAAGCCATGGCGGCGGGCCGTGCTGTAATTGCATCGGAAAGGGGAGGAATGGCGGAGATGATAACCCATGGCGTTAATGGCTGGCTGGTGAACCCAAAAAGCCCAAAGGATATAGCCAGTGCTATTATTGATTTGGCAGCAGATCCTATAAAAATTAACGCACTGGCTAAGGCGGCAAGAGAACGGGTGCTGGATAGTTATAATGAAGAAAAAATTGGTGCATTGGTAACCGCTTGTTATGAAGCAACAATAATGGATAATAAAAATGTAACACCTCAGTTGGAAGCAAAAGGAGGCATTATATAAATCCGATGAAGCCGTTATCCCTATGAAAGTAACCTGGTTTCGCCACAGCCACGAAAATAGAAATGATCTGCTTCGCTTCGGTTTGATGCGGCTTCATTATCGTGGTCAAATTCAATACATAGAACAGCCATTTGAATCTATTGGAAGGCATGGGTTCACCAAAACCATTGAAGATTTAAAAGACCCAAGACACATTTCTTTTTTGCTGGTAGAGAATGGCAAAAACAAAATCCGGGTATTGGTAGATGCTGAAGATTCGTTTGCCTTGATTACACCGCTAATAGCTGAAGTAGATGTTTGTTTCTGCTGTGGCTACAATACTGATTTTTTTGAGAAACAGAAATTTGTTAAAGCCTACTCTTGGCAAACAGAAACTGACATTGATGGTTACGTAACGCTGTTGGAAAATAAAATAAAAATCCTTGGCAATCACTTTGGCAAAGTGCGCAAATTCGTACCAATTGCACCCAATCAGGGCCACCCGGTGCCCCTCACGGCATGGAAACAGAAATACAAAAACCTGGAGCATAAATTAAATCGGGCTATGGGAAGGGGAACGGACTTTTCTTCCGTGTACAAAGGTTTCCAAATACGGGAAAAGCAATTAAACGCTCTTCGCAATAATGATATAGAGTATGATATAGTATTGAACGATTCCTTATGGGGTTGGCCGCAGCACCGTATCAACCTGCATAACCACTTGGGAGAATTATATAAAAAAAATTACCGTATCCATTCGGTATTGAATTATATACCACCGGTTGCAGGTGCAGAGGAAAGCTATAAAAATATAGACGCTTCCGGCTTCCCAATGTCGACCGCTCCTATACATGCCCCGTACGAAACAATGGTAGCCAAAAGCAGGTTGGCCGTTTACGCCTGTGGCTTTCATTGGGGCTGGCGTAACATAATGATGTTGGCCTTGCAGGTAGGTATTCCGGTGCTTACCGACCGCTTGCTGACAGAGGCTTATTTTGATATAAAAGAGTTTAAAATCTTTGAACAGGAAGATCATTTGTGGGCTTCAGTGGAGCCAACCCTAACAGCCATTGACGACACACAATGGAAGGCGTGGAAGCTGCATAACCAGGGCGTGTATGATAAACACATGTCCCCGGAAGCAGTAGCCTCCTACTTTATCCAGGCAACAGACGCAACCCCGTACCCCCATGAATATTCTACATCAAAAACAAACAAATGGAAAGCCCCGGCTTGATTACATCGACGCATTGAGAGGCCTTGCAGCCTTAATGGTGCTGGTATGTCATAGCCCGCAAGTCGATCCCTCCTTGCACCTTCCGCACCAGATGGCAGGTGTTTTTGAAACATGTAAATATGGTGTGCAGCTGTTTTTTGTGATCAGCGCTTTCACAATTTTCTACTCCTTGTATACAAGCGACAGCAGCACCTATAATTTTTTTATCCGTAGGTTCTTCCGTATTGCACCGCTGTATCTAATTGCCGTAGTTACTTATGCATGGATATACGGCTCTGGTGCGGTTGGCATAGGGCTCAACCTTACCTTTCTTCACGGCTTTGCACCTCAATATATCAATAGTGTGGTGCCCGGCGGCTGGTCAATAGGAGTGGAAATGGCTTTCTATTGCATGATTCCTTTTCTTTTTAAAAAAATCAGGAACCTCAAAGCGGCACTCTATTTCTTTCTACTGACACTGCTGTTTTCGTTTGCCTGTATGTATTTGTATAGAAAAGGGATATCATCAACACCGGAATTAGAAAGTTTTGTTTATTTCTGGCTACCAAACCAACTCCCGGTTTTTGCCCTCGGCTTTATGGTTTACTTTGCCAGTTTTCGTAACTCGGAAGATAAAATCAGCGGCCCTTTTTATCCGCTGCTGCTCTTTTCCTTTTTGATCATTTTTTGTTTGATGACAAAGTTTTCAATCTTTGGTGAGCACTTGGTTTTTGGAATGTCCGCTGCCTTAGTCATCTTCCTTTTAAAATTCAAACCGCTTCCGCGCCTGGTAAATAAGGTTACATTGTTCCTGGGAAAGATTAGCTATAGTTTGTACCTGGGCCAATATGTTGCCATTAACCTGCTTCAAAAATGCAAAGTATTCAGCCCTTTACATGAAGCCGGCCGCATCAGTGCCATAGGAAATTTAGCAATAAACGGTTGTTTGCTTCTTAGTGTAACAGCACTGTTGGCGTTCACCTTGTACCATATAGTTGAATTACCATTTCAAAAAGTAGGACGAACTTTCTTAAAAAAGCAAAAGGAAATCTTTGTTGCAAAACCTGCGGTGGGCTTTGATGGCGTTAGAATGATAGCAACAGTAAAAATAGGAAACGCTGAAGGTTGATGGAGTACAGTAAAAGGCTAATGCAGGAAGTAAAAATGACCAATGAATAGCGGTAACTCTATGGCACCCAAAATCAAAAAAGGCCCGTTGCACAATGAGGTTGATCAACAGCCAGTGATTGTGTGCGGTGCAGATAACAACTTTGCAATGCCGTTGGCCATAACGCTATTTTCAGCCTTTGTAAATTTGCGGGAAGGCGCAGTGCAGTTGATATATGTTATCGATGGCGGTATCTCAACACCTAATAAGGCACGTGTAAATAACGTATTGAAAAATGCAGGAAAAGGTTTTAAGTTAGCATGGATTCCGTATGATCTCAGTATCATAAAAACGGTACAGGTGACTGCCATAATAAGCAAAGCGGCCTACCTGAGAATATTAATCGCTGATCTGCTTCCATCCGTTCATGACAAAGCCATTTATCTCGATTGCGACATGATAGTTGAAGCCGATTTAGCTGCTTTGTGGGAAATACAATTTTCCGGTGAACCGGCAATGGCTGTTCAGGATTTCTTTTATCCCTTTGTGTCTACTGATGATGCCATAATAAATTATAAAGCCTATTCAATTCGGGCGGATGCTACTTACTGTAATTCCGGTTTGATGGTATTAAATTTATCATACTGGCGTGCCAATAAAGTAAGTTCAAAAATTTTCAACTACCTCGCATTAAACGTTACAACGTTGAAACATTTTGATCAGGATGGAATTAATGCGGTCATTGCGGGAAAATGGAAACTACTTAACCCAAGATGGAATGTAAGTTTATCTTCAGTTGCCGTTTTCGGAAAGGAGCTTAACCTAACCCAGGAAAAACTCGAATGGTATCGGGAGAAATTTTTTAAAAATCCTTACATAATTCATTACACCAGCCGCCATAAACCTTGGCATACAGGCCATAAAAACCGCGAAGCCTTAACGGTGTATTACTTCGACCAATATTATCGTAACCGGTATTTTTATTACTTGCAAAAGAGCGGTTGGTTCGGAGGCGCAAAATTCAGAGCCTGGGCCTTGTACCGTAAATTCATTTTGGCTGTGGAATTTAAGCTTCCAAGAAGGCTCGGACTTTTAAACTTTATTTAAGCTAATACCCTAAACTAGTTCTGTGATAAAGCTTAGTGTTGTTATTTGCACATATAACCCAAAGCGGGAAACGCTTAAAAAAGTAATTCAAGCATTGAAGGAGCAAACGCTGCCACAGCAGGCTTGGGAACTACTTTTAGTGGATAATTGTAGTGCAAGGCCGATAGGGGATTGGGTGAACCTGTCCTGGCATTCAAAAGCAAAGATTATTATAGAAAAAATACCAGGCCTTTCACATGCCCGCATAGCGGGTGTAAAAGCAAGTGGGTCACCGTTAATTGTGTTTGTAGATGATGATAATGTACTGGATAAAGACTATTTAAAGGCGGCCCTTAATTTCTCGGCTATACATCCGGAGGTAGGATGTTTTGGCGGAAGGTCCCTGCCGGTTTTTAGTACGGAGCCACCCGAATGGTTTCAGGCTACCGGTATAAATCTGGGCTGCCAGGATTATGGTTCTTACAATCACATTTCAAATTATAAACAACAAAAGTTTCAAGTAACTGCTTATCCTGAAAAGGCCCCTATCGGTACCGGCATGGTGATCTTGAAAAAAGCCTTCCTCCTTTATCTGGAAGAAGCCGCAACCAATCCGGAGCGGATGAAGTTGGGCCGCAGAGGGGCTTCTCTTAGTTCTGGAGAGGACAATGACATCATCCTGACCATTGTAAAAAAGGGTTTTGAAATTGCCTATGTTCCCGAACTGGTTGTACATCATTTGATTCCTGAGGCCCGATACACAAAAGATTACCTGAAGCGAATGGCATTTGAAAGCAACAGAACGTGGGTTAAAGTGCTGGAAATACACGGCATCAATCCCCATAAAAAAATAAAAAATTGGACCTTACTCCCACGCACTGTCAAAAGTTACTTTGCAAACCGGGCCTGGAGTTCAAGCCTTGCTGGCATTCGGTTTATGTCATCTTATGGAACTTTTAAAGGACTATCCGAACTGTAATTCAGAATATCTAAGGAAACAAAGCCAGCGGTGAACCACTGGCAGGTACCCAAATTAAAAAAGCAGATCAGGCAAATTCAATCAAGCTTTTACAAAAAAGATGAGTCTTGGAAAACTAATTTATCAATTGTATTATAAACCTTTTGGGCAGGTTCGTAAAATACTCAAAACCGGCATTCGCCAGACGGCGCAAATAAAACGGGGCAAGAGGCAAATGACGGCGGCAGCGGCCAAATTAAAAGAAGTGGTTTACGCTAATGCACCGGTTTATAATGTTTACTTTCTAACCGGGAAAAAATATTGGTTCCAAACAGCTTTTTGCTTACACTCTTTTCAGCGCTTTGCTGGGGTCAACATCCATGCAACCATTATAGATGACGGCACTTTCGATGAGGAGTTGATTGCTTTGGTAAAAACTACCTTCCCAACCACCACCACAATTGTTTTAACAGCCGAAATTGATAGATTGTTAGAGCAACAACTACCGGAAAAAAAATTCCCGGTGCTCCGGCAACGCCGTATCACCTATCCACATTTACGTAAACTCACCGATGTACACATACTGCCTGGTGGGGGACCAAAGCTGGTATTGGATTCCGATATGTTGTTCTTTCATCAACCGGTTGAACTATTGCAATGGCTGGCTAACCCGAAGGGTATGTTATTTATGCGTGACGTGTCAGAATCCTATGGCTATTCAACTCCACTAATGAAAGAATTGTCAGGTGCCACAACAATTCCTGAACGGGTAAATGTTGGCGTGGCCGGCATTCCATCGGCTTTAATCAATTGGCCAAAGGTTGAGTGGTGGACAGCACAAATGTTGGCAAAAGAAGGGAGCTCTTATCTGCAGGAGCAGGCATTAACAGCGATGATTGCTGCTAATTGGGACTACAGGTTCTTACCCGGGCAGGAGTATAAAGTTTTACCAAAAATTAAAGGGGAGGTCATTTCCGAAAAATTACACCATTACGTCGCAGACTCCAAGTATGACTATTTTGTAAAGGGGTGGACACATTTTATCCCGGGTAAAATACCGGTATAGTATGACAACGTTTTTCAATTGAATTTTGAATTTATGCATAACGAATTAACCTACTTCCTCGAAAAGTTTGATAACAGCGAAGCGTATAACGACAATATTTTTGAACAGTTCACAACCCGGACAAATGAGACGGAATTTTTAAAAACCCATCGGGATTATATTGAAGCGGATAACTTAGGCTTTGGCGACAGGGCCTTTCACTATATGTGGTACCTGTTGATTAAACACCTGATGGAAAAAAAGGCGGATTTATCCTTTCTTGAAATTGGCGTATTTAAAGGCCAGATTGTTTCGCTATGGGCGCTGATTGCATCAGAGCTTAATATAGTTAATTACAACATCACTGGTATTACGCCGCTGGAAGGAAAAACAAGGCCAAAGTTTACGTTAGTAAAAAAACTATATAACCTGGTTTCAAGCAAATACAGAGAAGATGTGAGTAATGGAAATTTTTATGATGCGGTAGATTATTTGTCTATTATTAAAGCCTTGTATAATAGGTTTTCTTTAGATTTCTCAAAAACCACATTGATCAAAGGCTATTCCACCGACCCAGCCATTATAGAAAAAGCAGGCGAAAAAAAATATACGCTGATATATATAGATGGCGATCATTCTTATAATGGAGCGATGCATGATATCAGGCATTATACACCACTTTTGGCAAGCGAAGGATTTTTGATAATGGACGATGCCTCCTGTTTGATACCGGGCACTAAGTTTTGGAAGGGCCATCAGGCAGTGTCTGAGGCTTGCGAATCGTTGGCGGAGATGGGTTTTCAAAACATTTTAAATGTGGGTCATAACAGAATTTTTAAGCGAGGCTGATTTAAGTTGACAAAAATGGCCCGGTCGTATAAAATCGCTATCGTAATTCCCTACATGGGAAAGTGGCCAGTGTATTTTGACCTCTATTTAAAAGGCTGTGCGGCGAACGGGTGGCTGGACGTAATAATTTTCACCGATTGCCCTGTTCCCGAAAAGCACCCGGATAACGTTCGCTTTATTCCGTCGTCGCTTAAGAAAACTTCAGAACTCGCGACGCTCAAGTTAGGCGCAGCTTTGGATTTTCAATTCGGATATAAACTCTGCGATTTAAGGCCTTTCTACGGAATCGTTTTCGAAGACTATTTAGCTGCTTACGATTTCTGGGGCTATGGGGACATTGATCTGATCTATGGTAATCTGGCGCAGTTCATAATACCCCGTATAAAAGGCGGAGCTCATTTAATCTCAAGTAGAAGAGAGCTTTTTACAGGGTCTTTTGCGCTGCTTAGAAACACACCGGATATTAATAATTTGGGTAAAACGATTCCAGACTACCGGCAGTTTTTACAAAGTAAAAATTACGAATGTTTGGATGAGACCGCCCATTCAAACATCGTATGGCAGGGAGGTTCTAAGTTGGAGCTTCCAAACCATTCCTTTACAAAAATCATTGCGCAGGCGGCGCAGGAAAAAAAGTGGAAGGTTTCTTTTGAAACCATTTGTAAAGAACATCTCCAGGGCAATGAGCAGATCAGATATAGTCAGGCAGGGCTTTTTTTTAATAACGAAAGCCTTGGATACTTTCACTATGTAACTAATAAAAACAAACCTGGCTTCGTATGGCCCACATGGAAAAAACTCCCGGACACTTTTATTATAACTGACTCAGGATTTTATAGAAATAGTCAGGTTAAATTTCTCCCGTTGATCAGACTTTATAGAAAGCTTTTGGGTAATGGCTTCAATATTCTACTAAGGATAGCAAAAAAGGTAAGGCAACGGTTTTACGAAAATAAAAATTAATCCCCCTCGCCTTTATATACGACGGCCAATACAAGAAATTTGTCGGTTTATATTCCGAACATGTTAGTAAAAGGTTAGTGCCACCTGTACCATACATCGTAGTATTGAAGCACAATTTCCCACTTGAGGAGGGCTGGGTAAGTCGTCTGAAGTTTGTTGCAGTCAACATCTATTTTTTATAGCTCTCTTCTAAATAAAAAGTCATCATCGTTTTGTTCAAAGGAAATTAATCCCAAAAGAAGTAACTCACCGGCCAAATACCTTTATGAAAATTTTACTGACCGCCGATCCCGAAATACCCGTTCCGCCAAAGCATTATGGCGGCATCGAACGCATTCTTGATGTTCTGGTTAAGGGCTATGTCGGGCTTGGTCACGATGTCACCTTGATCGCACACCCGGAGTCGGTCGTTCCCTGTAAATTAATTAGCTGGAAGCGGGGTAAAAGCGGTGGATTCGGGAATACTGTTATAAATTCAGGACAGTTGGTGTCTGAAATAATTAAAGAAAATTACGACGTACTCCATAGCTTCAGCCGTCTGGGCTACCTGGCGCCGCTCCTCCCGTTATCCATCCCTAAAATCATGAGCTACCAGCGGGAACCTACCGTGTCGCAAATAAAACGGGCGGCCCGGCTGTCGAAAAAAGGTTCCTTGCTTTTTACCGGTTGCAGCAATTACATTAGGGATCGCATAACGCCTTTCGCTAAAGCGGTAACGGTTTATAACTGCGTTCCCATAGAAAAATACAGCTTTACCGAAACCGTGGCCACCGATGCACCCCTCATGTTCTTAGGCCGTATCGAACCGGTAAAAGGTACCCACCTGGCAGTAGAAGTGGCCCGCCAATCGGGTAAGCAACTGATTATTGCGGGAAACATCCCCGCTGAAGGAGAAGTTTATTTCGAGCAAAAGATTAAGCCGTTTCTGAATGAGCGGATACAGTACATAGGGCCGGTCAACGACACACAAAAGGCCTTCTGGTTAGGCAAATCATTAGCTTTTTTAATGCCGGTTCAATGGAACGAACCCTTTGGTATTGTAATGGCCGAGGCCATGGCCTGCGGGACGCCGGTACTCGGCTTTCCTTATGGCTCGGTACCCGAAGTGGTGGAGCACGGGGTAACCGGGTTTACATTCAATAACGTGGAGGAAATGAGTGCTGGGATCAAACTGGTACAAGGCCTCGACCGTAAAAAGGTTCGTGAGACGGCAGAACGCAGGTTTAGCGATAAAACGATTGTTTCGGAATACTTGGCTCTATATGAACAACATAAATGGGCTTTCGTTCGGCAATAGCAGATGCCACAGCTTAAAAAGGATATAAGTCAGTTCTCAATTTTTACAGATGTCCCTGGTTTCTATTATAATTCCGGTTTATAACGCTGAGCGCTACTTGGCCCAGGCGATAAATTCTGCACTGGAACAAACCTGGCTGGAAACGGAAATAATCATTGTCAACGATGGCTCTACGGATCAATCCGGGAGCATAGCACGGCAGTTTGACAATACCTGCCTTGTTATTGATAAAAAAAATGCTGGGGCCAGTGCCGCCCGTAATACAGGTTTATCAGTAGCCAGGGGCGAATGGATTCAATTTTTAGACGCCGACGATTACCTGAGAAAAGATAAATTAGTGAGCCAGCTAAATAGCCTAAAAAGTCCAAACCAACTCGCCATTTGCAAAACAGTGCATTTCGTGGATAATGATAAAAATGATCTGTCAGGCCCCGATGTTTTTCCTGACCAATACCTGAACGACCCCCTTCGCTTTTTAATTTACCTGTATGGTGGGTTTGATTATAAGTTGCGCATGATACAACCCAATGCCTTCCTGGTAAATCGTAAACTAATCGAAAGGGCAGGGGGTTGGAACGAGCAACTATCACTCGATGATGATGGAGAGTTCTTTTGCAGGGTGGTGCTGCAAGCCGAACGATTGATATACGTAAACGAGCCAATGAATTTCTATCGCAAATCTGAAGAAAGCGTCTCGTTATCCGGAACAAAATCAACGGCTGCTTACACAAGCCAATGGAAAAGTATCCTTCTAAAACATAACCATCTGCTGGCCAATAATTCACAAAACGAATTGATACCGTACATACATACGGCTACCTACAAAGGGTTACAATTATTGAAGCACCAATTGTATCCCGGCCATAAAAAATTGTATGAGGAAATAAAGGCGTTTTCGAATTCCTTAGTAAGGCATCATTCAAGGGGAGATGAAGTTTATGGTGGCGTAGTAGCAAATTTTATTGGCAACCGCGTAAGTTGGAAACTGTTGAAACGCATACAACTACTTAAGGCAATTTTATAAAAATGCCGTCACAGCAAAAACCGCCGGCACGGGAAAGACACAGGTACATCCTTCGTCAATACTTTTATTGCGCTGGAGGGTAAAAGGTATTATAGGAAATAAGAAATGCCAAAAAAACAATTAAACGAGGTCTATCTGCTGCGCGGCCTGGCTTCGCTGATGGTGTGTTTATATCACCTCGTTGTTGGTAATACGGATCTGTTTTCCTCCTCTAACGGGTTGAAAAAGATCTTTTCCTTTGGTTATCTTGGAGTAGAAACGTTTTTTATTCTGTCAGGCTATGTGATTTGCTTTTCCCTGCCGCAGGACTTCAGCTATCGGGATGTCAAAACGTTTTTTGTAAAACGAATCAGTAGGATAGAACCACCTTACGTTGTTTCTATTTTACTCGTTGTGGGGCTAAACCTTATATCACATAAAATTACGGGTACTGAAAATCATTTTGATTTTTTGACGGTAGTAGGACACCTTGCTTACCTTAATAACTTTAACCCATCCTCCTACCTGAACGTTGTGTATTGGACGCTCGGTATCGAATTCCAGTTTTACATAATTATTAGCCTTATGTTTCCTTTACTAAAAAACAGTAACGTATTGGTTATAGGCTTGGCAGTATTGTTTATCGCCTTGGCCTGCCTGCCTTTGGTTGGTTCGGCCGCGCTGATAATCCCTTTTTTATCGTATTTTACATTAGGCATAGTGTTGTTCTTTTATAAGTTAAAAAAGCAACTAAGCTTATCCGTTTTTATGATACTTTCTGCACTATGCCTGATTCAGATTGCAATATTCCAGGGAAGGGAAGGATGCTTGGCAGCAGCACTAACCGTTGGCCTGCTGCTTTTCTGGAAAAAAACGAACGCGGTGATAAAATTCTTTTCTATGATTTCCTATAGCTTATACCTCATTCATGTTCCGGTGGGGGGAAAGGTCATTAATCTGGGAATGAGATATACAGGTTCAGGATATACACGCTATGCGCTGGTACTGATAGCACTCTCGGTGTCAGTCGGCTTTGCCTACCTGTTTTATAAATGGGTAGAATTACCAGCTTTCAATTTTTCAAAACGTATTCTATACCAAAAGCGTCCGGCTGTTGTTGACATGCCAAATCAACTAAATGACTTGGTAAAGCCCGAAACAACAGCGGCAAACAAAAGCTTTTGAGAACCTGATAAATTGTATGGAAGATTCTTTAAAAGTTACCGTTAGTTGTGGTACCAAATTCCACTCCGACCAGACAGCATATCAATTAAGCAGGCATAACCTGCTGGATAAAGTGCTTACCTCCCATCCGGCTAAATATTATTTAAACCGGGTACCCTTGGAAAAAGGAAAAGTAAAATTTTTACTACCGGTTTTCTTACTTGTTTATGGCTTGCAGAGGTTAGCAGGCGCCGCTTGGGGCCTAACCTCCTGGCTCAACTACCGGATGCCGCTCGTTTACGATAAATTAGCGGCCCGGTCGGTTAAGGGCACAGGCATTCTGCTTACCTGGGCTTGGTCGGGACTGGCTACCATCAAAAAAGTAAAAGCTGCCGGTGGCCTCACCATAGTGGAAGAATGTGGTTCCTGCAGCGCCTTCCAAAATGAGATTTTGTCGGAAGAATATAAAAGCCTGGGATTAAAATTTACAAATTTGACGCCGCAGTTTATAGTTACCCGGCAGTTGCAGGAAGCGGCGTTGGCCGACTACCTGCTCTGTCCTTCAGCTCATGTAGCGGCCTCCTTTCATAAATTCGGCATTCCAAAAGAAAAATGCCGCATTATTCCCTATGGGGCAAATATTGAAATGTTTAAACCGGTTGGCGGCCAAAAAACGGGCTTTAAAATCTTATTTGTCGGTACGGTTGGGGTAAGAAAGGGGTTGATCTATCTTTTTCAGGCAGTAGAAGAACTCAAAAAAAAGAATACGATTGAATGTGTGGTCATCGGTAGGTTGGAAGAACAGTTTCGTCCGGTTTTTGATAAATATGCCCACCTGATTACGCATCTGTCACACGTCCCGCACAAAGAACTGGTAAGCTATTACAATCAGGCTTCGGTCTTTGTTTTTCCAAGTCTTGATGAAGGAATGGCCCTGGTTCAGTTGGAGGCCCTGGCTTGTGGGTTGCCAGTCATCTGCACACCTAATTCGGGTGGCGATTCGGTAATTGATAATGGGGAGGAGGGCTTTATTGTTCCTGTGCGGGATAGCCACAGCATTGCCGAAAAACTTCTCCTGATGCTGAACAGTCCCGCCTTAGTAGCAGAAATGTCGGCCAGGGCCCGTGCAAAGGCTACGGCCTTCAGTTGGGATAATTATGGCGATAACCTGGCTGCATTTATCGGCGCCGTCAAACCACAAAATGGTGCCTGTGCCTGAGGCTGGAACTATAGTTTGTCTCATCACCCCAAACCACCTGTCCACCAATCCCCGCTTGGTAAAAGAGGCCATCGCCCTGGAAAAAAATGGGTTTAACGTTCACATTGTTTTTACCCAAAGCATTACTTTCGAAACAGATTTAGACAATGAAATCCTGCACCAACACCCCTCTTGGAGTTTCACACGGCTCGATTGGAGTGGCCGCGGGCCTAACTCATCGGCAATGCGTTTCGCATTTGGGGTTTGCCAAAAATTGGCGGGATGGCTTTTTTACTTCACAGGGGGGAAAAGGGGAAGAAATTCTTTGATCAATCGTAACTTTTATTGGCAGCTTAAAGCAGCCGTCGCGGTTAAGGCGGGCCTCTATATCGCTCATAATCTGGGCGCCTTACCGGTGGCTCAAAAGGCTGCAAAAATAACGGGAGCAAAATATGGTTTTGATGCGGAAGATTTTCACCGGTACGAGAGTTCCAACGACCCTTTAGACAGGGCGGTTGTGCTTAAAGCAGCGGTAGAACAAGCCGGCCTTCCCGGCGTCAACCACCTCACCGCGGCAAGTCCTTTAATCGGCGAAGCTTACCAAAGGCTATTTCCGGATCTGTCTCCTCGTACCGTTCGCAATGTCTTTCCTTGGTCGCCGCCGGAAAGTGGTAGCGATGACTTGTCAGGCGGGCTTAAACTCTTTTGGTTCTCACAAACAATTGGCCCCTATCGTGGGCTGGAAACAGTCCTCGACGCGATGGCATTGATACCCGCTACCCCGTTTGAACTACACTTACTGGGAAATCCTATTCCGGCTTTTACGGCCACACTAACCGCACGGGCCGAAAGCCTTGGAATAAAAAACGGGTTGGTTTTTCACGGACCCGTTCCGGAAAAAGACATATTCCGGATAGCGGCTACTTGCCATATTGGGTTGGCTTGCGAAACGGGCGAGCCTTACAACAGGGATATTTGCCTTACCAATAAGTTATTCACCTACATTCAGTCCGGGCTGGCGGTATCAGCCAGCGCTACAAAAGCGCAACAATTATTTTTTAAGGAATATCCTGGCGTTGGTCGGCTCTACGAAAAAAATTCCAGCCGTTCATTGGCAGAGGCCTTAAGCTTCTACGTGGATCATCCAGGTCAACTGCAGGCTGCCAGAGCATATAACTTGGCGCTGGTAAAGAACGAATTAAACTGGGAAAGGGAGCAGGATAAATTTATCAGTGCAGTAAAAGCAACCATGGATAATAAGGACCTAATGACGGGGAAACCCGCAACGGTTAAAAGCTATTGATGTGAAGAAAGTTTTGATCGTTTCCCCCTACTTCCCTCCAACCAATGCCGCCGATATGCAGCGTATAAGGATGTCACTGCCGTATTTCAAAGAATTTGGTTGGGAACCGGAAGTCGTAACAGTAGCGCTGAAATATACGGACATGGTTCAGGACGGCCTGTTGGCGCAGAGCCTTCCTCCCGGTATTAAAATTCATTACGTAAAGGCCTTACCAAAACGGGTCACCGCTAAATTTGGGCTCGGGAGCATCGCCCTTCGCTCGTTACTATTTTACAAACGAAAGGTGTCGGCCCTTTTAAAAACAGGGGGCTTTAACCTGGTGTACTTTTCTACCACGCAATTTCAGGTTTGCATCTTGGGGCCATATTGGAAAAAACGCTTCGGCGTTCCCTACGTGATAGACATGCAGGATCCCTGGCACTCCGATTTTTACAAAAACAATCCGTCAGAGCCGCGGCCCCCAAAATATTGGATGGCTTACCAGTTAAATAGTCGTGCCGAACCCGTAGCCATGGCCGGAGTAGGAGGGCTGATCGCCGTCTCAGAAGGCTATCTCCAAACCTTGGCCGAACGCTATCCCCACTGCGCGTCTGTTCCCAAAAAAACCATTACGTTTGGCGCCTTCGGGCCCGACTTTGACATTGCCAAAGAAAATATCTTTTTGCAGCCCTCAGTGCTTCCTAAAGCGGAGGGCACGATCAATATTGTATATATTGGCCGTGGAGGTACCGACATGCGGCTGGCCCTGACCTTACTGTTTGAGGCTTTTAAGCACGGCCTATCAGCCGGGTCGCCGCTGTTCCCAAATTTTCATTTTTATTTTATCGGCACCAGTTATGCCGCTGCCGGTCGCGGCCTGCCCACCGTGGTGCCAATCGCCGAAGAACTGGGGATAGCGTCCTATGTTACAGAAATCACCGACCGTATTCCCTTTTATCAAACCTTAAATACCCTGTCCGACGCTGCGGCGCTGTTTATTCCGGGCTCTACCGACCCACAATACACGGCGTCTAAAATTTATCCCTACGTGCTGGCGGGTAAGCCCCTGCTCGCTTGCTTTCACCCGGATAGCAGTGTAGTGTCATTTTTAAAAGACTGTCGAATTGGCGAAGTTTTTACCTTCGATCAACCGGCTGAGGAGGTGCAAAAAGGTATCCTGCATTTTCTGCAAGGCGTGGCAGCACGTAATATAAAAATAAAAACACCGCTAAAATCGGTTATGGATCGGTACTCTGCCCGGGCAATGACGGAAAAGCAATGCGAACTGTTTAACGAAGTGATCTTATGCTCCGCTTAGCCATTATCACAACCCATCCCATCCAATATTATGCGCCGGTATTTGAACTGCTGGCTGCCCAAAATCCCGACACCTTGGTATTTTATACCTGGGGCGAAGACGCGGTAAATAAATTCGATCCGGGTTTTCAAAAAAAGATAGAATGGGATATTCCGCTGCTACAGGGTTATCAATACCGGTTTTTAAAAAACACCGCTATATCGCCTGGTACGGAAACCTTTAGAGGTATCATTAATCCGGAGGCCATCAGTTGTATCAACAAATTTAATCCCGATACCATTTTAGTGTATGGATGGTCATGGCATAGTCACCTGAATATTATACGCCACTACCACGGCAAAAAAAAGATTTGGTTCCGCGGCGATTCTACACTTCTGGACCCGTCGCCAATATATAAAAAATGGTTACGTAGGCTTTTTCTTTCTTGGGTGTACAGCCATGTGGATGGAGCTTTTTATGTGGGCCTCCAGAACAAATCCTACTTTAAACACGTCGGGCTAAAAGAGTCCCAGCTCCAATTTGCACCACATGCGGTAGATAACCACCGGTTCGCAGTCAGCCATGTCCGGGAGGCGGCGGCTTTACGGGAGAATCTCAACATTCCCCCAAACGGCCTACTCATTCTTTTTGCGGGAAAATTAGAGCCCAAAAAGGATCCCTTAACATTATTGGCGGCGTTTGAAAAAATAAACACCGGCAACCTGTTTCTGTTATTTGCCGGCAATGGTGTCTTGGAAACCGAACTGAAGTCCCGGGCAGCCCTCTCACCAAAACGGGCCTTTCTGCGGTTTATCAGCTTTCAAAACCAGGGGGCTATGCCGGTACTCTACCAGGCCTCCCAAATTTTTTGCCTTCCTTCTGCAGGTCCGGGCGAAACTTGGGGGTTGGCGGTCAACGAAGCTATGGCGGCCGGTTTGCCCGTAATCGTTTCCGATAAAGTAGGTTGCGGGGCCGACCTCGTAGAAGAAGGTAGTAACGGTTACCGTTTCAAAACAGGAGACGCGGAAGACCTGAGCGAAAAAATAAAAGCCCTGATTGAAAGTCCTGCCCGGCTTTCAGAGTTTGGAAAAGCCTCCCAAAAAATTATCTTTGACTGGTCCTTCCAAACACAGGTGACCAACATGCTGGAAACGCTGAACAATCTCCATGACTGAACTAACAACCCAAAAAACCGCGGGATTCAACGCAAAATATTTCCTGCTGTATCTGCCGTTCCTGGTTTCATTGGTATTTTCTGCCAATCCGGTACTATCATATTTCGTTGCCTGGAGCGGATCGTTTTTTATTTTTTACCTGTCCTTTACTAATAAAATTAAAGACACCCACCGGGGTACGCCTATGGCCGAAAAAATCCTGAGGCCACTGTTTTTAATGCAAATAATTTTTGCCGGCTACATGAGCTGCTCTTCCATTTTTAATTTTATGGACCTCTTGGGGTATGAATACTTTACGAAGGTCTCTTACAAAATTGTTGATCCCTACGACATAAATTTAACCGCAGCTTGCCAGCGCTTTTATTCGCTGGGGCATGCCGCCCTGGTACATGGTATCCTGGTATGTTACGGGTCTAACATAAGCTCAAAGTACAAAGTAACAATTTCAAATTGGCCGGCGTTCTTTATTAAATTTGGAGTAATTGCGGGTGTAATTGGCTTTGCGTTTTCTAAAGTAGGAGCCTTAGCGGTGGTAGCAGGGTCTGTGGAGGGTGTGGCTTTTGTTGCATCCACAATCGGTCTTGCCTTATCCATTCCGATGAAAAAGGGTGGGCTTGTAATCTTAGCAGGCCTCATATTTGGTTCAAATATGCTTAGGGCGTTAACCTCCGGCTTTAAAGAACCGGTTATCGTTAGTTTTTTAATGCTGGGACTTTTTCTCTATCCTTTCTATAAAAAAATAATTCTGACCATTTTCATTCCTTTAATGATAATCTTGTTTGCAATTTTACCAACATACGTTAACACCTTTCGTGCGCAAACAGCTAATGAAGGGCAAAATGCCGATGCCGCCAAAGCAGAAGCGGTTCAAAAAGTTCGTGAACAACTCAATGGTGATGGCCTGGCGGAAACGAACTGGGAATTTCTTACAGGTCGTATTTCGGAAATTGGAATCTTTATAAAATATAAAGACAACATAGATAACGGCAGGTCATATTATGGATTTCAAATTTTGGGTCAAACGTTGATGGCGCTAATTCCAAGAGTGTTATGGAAAGATAAACCACTGACGGAAAATGTAGCTAGTGTGCGGGTGATCGAAAACGGGATAGTCGTAGAGGGAATGAATGTTTCGGCAAAACCACAATATATTGTAGATGGCTATTTATCTTTTGGTGTTGTTGGCATCTGGTTTTTTTTATTTTTATACGGCGCCTTGGCCCAACTCATCGCTAATAAAGCGGAAACGCTGTTTGGAGGTTATTTTTTTGGTGTTGCTTTCGTTTTCACGGGTCTGATGGGCTTTTTATGGCGTGGTAACTGCTTCGAGTTTATTTTTAATCAGCTACTTTACGGCTATCTTGCACTGTTGTTTTTACACCTGATTTGCAAAAAACTGAATGTCCTCGTAGAAAAGAAAAAAGCGGACTTCGACGCGGAAGGGTAAAACAGTTGACAGTTGAATATCGTCCTGCCAATGAAAATTCTGTTCGTCTCGCCTTCCTATAAGCCTGCCTACATTTACGGTGGACCGGCCGTCTCGGTTACCGAATTGGCTGAAGCGTTAGTAATAGCGGGCCATGAGGTGACAGTGTACACAACTACAGCCAACGGCAGGGAAGAACTAAAGGTTCCGGTAGCTACGCCGGTTAACGTAAACGGCGTAACGGTTTACTACTTCAGTCGGCAAACAGGCGATCACACCCACATTTCCTTCGGACTCTGGCAACAGCTCTGGAAAAACGCCACCACTTTTGATACCATCAACCTGCAATCCTGGTGGAGCTTGCTGATAATCGGCGCAGCAGTCATCTGCCGGGCAAAGCGATGTATCTACATCATCTCCCCCCGTGGAATGTTAAGCGCATACACTTTTCAAAACCTGCACGGTCGGCCAAAAAAATGGATTCATAAGGCGGTTGGCAAAAAATTATTAAAAACCGGGATACTACATGCGACCACCGATCTGGAATGGTCCGATTGTCAAAAGATAATTCCGGGATGGAAAGGCTTCGTGCTGCCGAATTTGGTTCGCTTCCCGGCAACTTTACCAGCTCGGCAATACCCGACAGGGGATACATTAACCTTGGGTTTTCTTTCCCGTATCGACCAAAAAAAAGGTCTTGAACTAACGATGCAGGCCCTGGCGTTACAAACCTTTAAGTACCGGCTTAAAATTGGGGGCGGGGGAGAGGAAGGCTACCTTCAATCACTCAAAACTTTGGCGGCGTCCCTAAAAATAGACCACCGAATTCAATGGTGCGGTTGGATATCCGGTGACAACAAATTTGACTTCTTGGCTTCGTTGGATGTATTTATCCTTACCTCATACAACGAAAACTTTGCGAACACGGTAATTGAGTCGTTGTCCGTAGGCACACCCGTTTTTATATCCAGGGGGGTCGGACTGGCTGGTTATGTGGAAAGCGAATCACTTGGCTGGGTTTGCGATACCTCGGTAACGGCAATTGCCAACAAATTCGCCGAGATGGCAGCAGACAGGGAAAAGATGGTACCGATAGGCAAAATGGCCCCGGAAAAAATTCGGGCTGATTTCAACAAAATGACCTTGGCCGGTCACTATGCAAACGCATACAAACAATTTATACGACCGCCATTACCAACAACAGCAAACTAAAATGGCTCTACTACCTATATCGGTTATTATACTTACGTTTAATGAAAGCCGGAACATTACCGACTGTCTGGAAAGTGTACGCGATTTCACCGATGATATCATTATTGTAGATTCAGGCTCCACAGACGATACCCTTATAAAAGCGGCGCCATATAAGCCTTCCGTCTATAATCACGCCTTTGAAAATTATTCTGCCCAGCGCAACTGGGCCTTTGAAAATGTAACAGCACGCTACGATTGGATACTGAATATGGACGCGGATCACCGGCTAACACCGGAGTTGGTACTGGAGTTGGGTCAGCATTTTAAGGAAGGGCAGTTGAACGGAATTAATGGGTTCATGGCCTCACGTCGCACCATGTTTATGGGCCGCTGGATAAAGCACGGAGGTCATTACCCCGTTTACCACGGCATTATATTTCGGAAAGGGTACGGCTACTGCGAACATAAGGAGTACGACCAGCATTTTATCATTGAAGGCCCCAGTAAAACCCTCCGGGGCGATATAATAGATATTATAACCGACTCGCTGACAACCTTTGTCACCCGCCACAACAAATGGGCTACCCTCGAGGCCAACGACATAATGAAAAGTGGCGAGTTGGCCGGCAAGATCAGACCCGATAAAAAGGGTAATCTCATGGAACAGCGTCGCTACCAGCGAATGAAGTACTATCGTTACCCCATCTTCTGGCGGGTATTCCTCTATTCTTTTTACCGTTATATTCTAAAAAGAGGGTTCCTCGATGGCAAACCCGGCCTCATTTTTCACTTCCTTCAGGGCTTCTGGTTCCGCTTTCTGGTGGATGCCAAAATTTACGAAGCCGCACAAAAAAGCAGAGTAAAAGACAGCTCAGGAAGGGCTCATACTTAAAGTTCTGAACAGCATGGCCACTAATGTAGAGCGTTTTGAAGTTGCCCTCCCGGAGTAATAAAATGATGGTTTCTTGAGAAAGATGGGCTACAAGCGTCCCCATCCTAAAATCCAATTATCATCATCCGCTTACACCTGAAATAAACTTTTGATCTCAATACAAACCCTCAAAAACAAAACGGCAAAGGTTTAATAAATAATACTAAACCCTTTTCACCTTATCTTAAATCTCCCCATCTTCGAGGGGTCGAACTACGACAGATACAAATTATAAGACACTGGAGGAGTAAATACCCGTCAACCATCTCGCCTTTGTCAATACCATAACCCACAACACACATTTCGCCTACATCCGGTATAATCCTCCTCTCTACCTTCCCCGTATGCTATCCGCCTTCTCCATATACCTCAACACCGTCTTAGCCATCTCACGCTGTCCCCTCGCATTGATATGGATATCATCCCTGAAATCGTCTGCGGATAACCGGTTCTGGAGGTCTTCAATCAGCGGAATTTGATTGGCCGCAGCAAACTGGATAATTTTCTGCCCCTGGTCATTATAACGTCCGGCCTTTAGTTCACTTTGCTCGGCGTGCAGGTACATCGTCAACGGGATCCCGTTAGCCTTGGTATAAGCGGCAAAGGCGGCAAATCCCGTGTTAAAAGGGGTGCTGTCAGTTTTCTTATTGATCACAAGGTTTTCATCCCGCTTCGGTGCGCTCGCAAATTTTTCGGCTAACCGGGGCAACACATATCGGTCCATCAACTCATAAATGGCAGAAAAAGCCTGGTGGCTTGGGAAGCTCACGTTCACGTCCACGATCTTATCAAAGGTCATATCATCAAAGGCATCGTGAGAACTGACAAAAAGGAAAAATCGTCTCGACCCAAACCGGCCATGCTGTTTTAAGTAAGCGAAACAATTATCGGGTCCCCAGCTACCTGCCGAAATATTCAGAAATTGAACCTTGTGGCCCTGTCGCTTGGTTAAGCTGTCGGATAAAAGGGTGGTGGCTAAAGAATCCTGATCGGTTTGTACCCCGCCGTTAATAACCGAATCACCAAAGCCTAAAATTACCGTTGCGGTGGTATCAGGCTCCTCGCTTCGCATGGATACGGAATTATAATGAATATGATGCCGGAACCGGAACCGGTCCTGGTTGGGCTGCGCAATATATTCATAGTTCGGGTCATTCTGCATTAACACGGTATCGCAAAAGCCATAATAAAGGCGTAGGAAAATTTCTGAGGCAAGCAGGAAAAAAATAAAATAGAGAAAATAGGCAACTTTTTTCTTCATATGCAAGTTTACACAATGCAAAACTTTTTCAAGCATCAACCCCAACTAAACGGTAAGTAAAATGTAAGCCTTCGGTGACGTCCTTGGGGTTTTCAATAACTTTTTCCAGGCGTTGATAAAAAAACCAATAATAATAATTCGTCAGCAGTCGTACATTTCGGATAGCTAAACATGTAGTCCTCAGTTTCGCGGTTTCCGACGCAATAATTTATAGTTTGGCTGCATAAATGGATAAATCAAAAATTTACCTCGATACGATTTAAATAACAGGTCACTGCTAAAATACCCGAAAGCAACTTTTGTGATACACAGGCGCAAAAACGGAAGTCATGTCAATAATCGTTCGTTTTGGACCGGATTATTTTTTATGGTTTTTATCTTCACTGTCGGATTTGACTTTGTAATAAAACAATTTATCTTTCGCCGGAAATCTTGTTACGCATACAACAAAAAGATTCGCTAGCTATATTTTATTGAACCAACAAAAATGATCGCATGAACAAACTTACCATTTTAGGATTCGTACTTCTTTTATTATCCTGCAAGTCTAAACAGCCCCCTCCAAAAACCGACAGTTGGATACTGTCCCAGCATCTCGTTTATGATTATAAGTTAAATAAGGCTGGCCGGGTCGACACGGTTTTTACAACTATTTATAACTATAAGAACGGCATTGTTTTCGATAGTGGGGTGCTGTATTCGGTAACACGCCTTCAGGGCGATCAGCCTGCTGAGGAGATACATTACCAACGGCTTTCAAATAATAAAGATTCCGTCATCTATAGCGCAAGCTTTAATTATAATACCGCTAATCGTGTACGTACGGTAAGCTATTTTAAAAAAGGAATGCTGTTGCGTGAGGAGAAAACTGAATTTGCCGATTCAGCGCAGGCGAAAGCCCAGACAAATATTCAACTTCGGGCAATGCCCTCTTTTAACCTTGCGGATCTCCTGTATTTTAAGGCAGTTCCAACTGCCGCTTCTATGGGCTACGACACGGTCCGGAGCACCTACAATTACGACGACAAGAAACGGATCGTGGGGATCAAATTTACCGATGGTAGAGGAGTGGTATCACGAACGGACGTAAACCTTTACTCTGCGGGTACGCCATTAGCTTCGTATGGTTTTGGGCCAAAAGGAGATACGATCGTCAGAACTACGTACAAGCCTGTAGATGCCAACTCGTTAATAATTACGACCGAAAATGATAGCTTCACCTTGCTGCAAAATTCAAAGTTGGGATTTATATTGGAGCAACTGACCATTTACAAAAAACACCCCGACAAATGGCGGCAGGTTGTTACTTACAATGATCGGGGCTTCCGAGCTGAGGAAAGAATATTCAAGTCTCTTTAAACAAAATTATGAGTTTGGGAAGCGGTAATCTTTTTATCCAAAATTATTTTATCATTTCTGTTGGGATTTAACAGAAAAGGTTTATGTTTGTACTGCATCCAGTTATCCTTTGCATCCACCGCTTTAATCTAATACTACTTGTAAGCCATCCGCACCTTGCTGCGACCTCCAATTCTGTGGAACCAAAACTATTTTTAAACAAAAAAAATTAGAAAATGAAAAAAAAGTTTTTGTCTCTCATGATTGGGGCGCTAACACTTGCATCAATCGTGAACGCTCAGCAATTTGGTCCGGGTCCAGGTCAGGTACTGTTTAACGGGGTTGCTATTGTTCCCCCTCCGCCAAGTACCAATAATGGAACTACCATTACGGCATCTACACCGTTAAGCTACACCACTATTTTTACTTTCAACGGTATCCAATGGGGTATTACCCCTGTTCCGGTGCCAAACATCAATCCGGTTATTAGCGGCTTGGGAAATTCATTAACTGGTTTTTTGAATCAGTATTTTTTAGTTCCTACAAGCTCTATTCCTGGCTCAGCTTTGGCCCAGTTAAACCCAGCGTTTTTTATCACCATCTCAGGTGTTCAGTACGCTCAGTTGGCTAACGCGATTGGCACCTTAGGGGTAACGCCTGTTCCTTTTGATCTTAATTTAATGATGATCTTAGGTATTGGTGCTATGGGTGCGGTTTACGCAGCTCGTCGCCGTCGTCAGGGAATGCTTATGGCTTAAATAATTTGTTCGATCATTTCTTTAGCTTAGCCGGTTGCGTTTTTTGCAACCGGCTTTTTTATATAACCCGTTACCATGTTTAAACATATTTCCCGCTACTTTGATATTGGTTTTTACCTCCGCTTTGCCGGACTATTCCTTTTTTTCTATCTTACTTATACATTTGTTGTAGCTGCTGCGGCACCATCAGGCGTATATTTTCCTTTTGTTGAAAAATATTTGAACTTTCCTGTTTTGATTAGAATTGGTGTCCTGAATATCGGGCATTGGCTACTGGAGTGGCTGGGTTACCCCAATCAGGTGGTTGATGACCGCATTATTGCTGCCGACGGGTACAACGTGTTGCAGATGGCTTGGGCCTGTTATGGCCTTGGGTTAAAGAGTTTTTGGGTGGCTTTTGTCTGTGCACACCATATGCGGCTTTCGGGTAAAATAGCGTGGTCGCTGGTTGGAGTAATAACAATATTTTTACTTAACTGTATTCGTGTCACTGTGTTAATGATCGCTAAAGTGGACAATTGGAAAATAGCTGACTACATGGGCACTAACAATCACGACCTGTTCAATTACTTATGCTATGCAGCGCTTTTGGTTCTGGTAGTATCGTTCTATGCGAAAGCGAAAATCATTTATAAACAGATGCCTTCGTTGGCATAAGTCGCAAAAGTCAAACTTGACGATTTTTGGGCTGAGAATGTTGAGTTGCGCAAAGCCCTACTTTATGATAGACGATAAAATATCGGGAATTTCTAAAACTGTGTAGCATTTCCTAAAATTTTCATATGGAACATATATTGAGTATGCGATTTCGCTCATTTACCTTAAAACAAAAGTAAGTCCATCATAGCAATAAAATCTTTCTTGTAGGTAAGGCTCTTTAAACCTTTTTTACGGCTTTACCTGATTCGGGAAAAGTAGAAGGCGATATACTACACAGGTGCAATGGTGATAAATGGTAAATCAGGATGCTCGCTAAGGTCGCTTAACGAAATAACTAACATTGGGCTAACAATCAGTTTTAAAAAATACGATTTACTTTTGACTAATAAAGGTAAAAGACGGTATGGAAGAAGAGGTATCTCATTGGCTGGCAGTTTACACGAAACCTCGATGGGAAAAAAAAGTGGCGCAAGCCTTAACGGAAAGAAACATAACGGTATATTGCCCACTTAATAAAGTGACACGTCAATGGAGCGATAGAAAAAAAGCAGTTTGGGAACCGCTCTTTAAAAGTTATGTATTTGTAGAGATAATAGAGGCAGAAAAAAAAGTGGTTCGGGCCGTTGACGGAGTTGTTAACTTCGTTTATTGGAATGGTAAGCCGGCAGTGGTGCGCCGTCACGAAATTGAAACGATCAAACGTTTTCTCAACGAATTTTCTGAAATCGAAGTAGAGCCCGTGGTCTTGGAATTGAACAGCCCTGTCGCGGTAAAAAATGGTTTGCTGGTCAATTATCAGGGAATTGTCATCGAGTTGCTGGGTAGTCGCGCTAAAGTATTGATCGAAAGCATGGGTCTTAAATTGAGTGCCACCATAGATCGCAAAAATCTTCAATTGCTATAAGGCTTAAAGGGCAAGTTGTCTAAAGTTGATTGGTAAAATAGTTGTGGTAAAGATGGCTGATAAGATAGGGAGAAATGGGTCTGAAATAGGGACGGGCCCATAAAAATTGTAAAAAAAGGTAAGTGTAAATCCGCTTCTATAAATGATTACGCCTAATCGCTGATTAACCCATAACATCTTACTTTCCAGCTGAATCTGGTTGATGTGAGGTAAAGCGGTACCTGAAAGCTTTGTCTAACCCCTTTTCCTTATTATCTTTCGGCATTACCGCTAAGAGTCATGTAATTCCTTCCACCAAACCATGAAAAAATACCTGTCCAATGGATACGCAATTTACCTTCTGAAATTCAGTGGATTATTCTCTCTTTTCTATTTCGGTACATTGGCAATCATTGGTTTATCTACCAAAGAAAACAGTTACAGCCCTTTTGTGGCAAACTATCTCGACTATGTCACCCCCCTCCGTTCGGTAATCCTCCACGGCGCCGGTCGGCTGTTGCAGTGGTCCGGCCATCAAATCGCTTGGATAGACGACCGCACTATTGGTTTTCCCGGTGGCGAAAGCATTCGCATGGTGTACTCCTGTGTTGGATACGGAGTGCTTAGTTTCTGGGCGGCTTTTGTGCTCGCCAATACAGGAAGCGGCGGAAAAAAGGCAGCTTGGATCATGGGCGGCACACTGGCCCTGTGCGGGATAAATATACTCCGGGTGTACCTGATGGTAATCGCGATCAATAAGGGACAAAAACCTCCCTTAGGCCTCGATCATCACACCTGGTTTAACATCGCCGCATACCTGCTGATCTTTTTAATGATCGGGTTGTACCACCGGAGTAGTGTTGGTGCGGACAAAAAATTGGCCAATGAAAACTGATCTGTCTTCCTATAACAACAGTTGGTACCGCCCGGGTGGCGCCTTTAGAAGAACACTTTGGTACTTCACCAGCCTCTTGTTTTTTCAAAACCATTGGTTTCCTTTTTCAAAACTTAAAATCCATCTTCTCAGGCTTTTTGGGGCTAAAATCGGTAAGGGTATGATTATCAAACCGTCTGTACTCATAAAATACCCTTGGCTCCTTTCAGCGGGCGACCACATCTGGATAGGGGAAGGAGTATGGATAGATAACCTTGCTCCGCTTACCATTGGAAGCCATTCCTGCCTTTCGCAGGGGGCCTACCTTTTAACCGGCAACCACAACTTTACCCTTCCGGCTTTCGATCTGACAATAGCCCCAATCGTGCTGGAAGACGGGGTTTGGATCGGGGCCCGGGCCACGGTCTGCCCGGGTGTTGTCTGCGGTTCCCATTCAATTCTTGCTGTTGCCTCCATAGCAACAAAGCCCCTTGAGCCGTATGGTATTTATCAGGGCAATCCGGCAGTGAAAATAAAAAACCGCGTAATTTCTTCGGGTATTAAATTCGAATAACTGTTCATAGCAAGCAGGCGGTACCCGCAACCTGTTCAGCCAAATGAAAAGATCAGGAAAGTTGGACTGGTTCTGCTTTCAAGTTTATTAATACCCGAATTAAATCAAAAGCACGGTAAAGCAGGCAATGAAGAGAAATTAGAGGAACCAACGTCCACTGCCATTTGGTCTGTCAAACTCCATTTTCACAACTGAACGTCAATACTCTCCAAAGTGGTTGCAGGTTTTTGTGCCTTTTCCTCTTTGATTCCTCCTTGTATTGGATAGGCCTGGAAAGGCTTCAACTTTCAATAGCCGTAGGTGCAACCCGTGGTGAAAACTAGTGGTTGAAGACAACGTTGGAAGGTTGAACTGTCGCTAAAGCCGCTGTATCATTCAATCCTTTAAGTATAGGGGTAAAACCACGTTATTTCTTTGAAGTTGCACCCGGGCCTACGGTAAAACTTTTAACCCCTCCAGGGTTCCCATGTTGGATCGCCAAATACCTCCACCAGGTTTAAGTAGGTTTTAACCCTAAAGAGCCAATGAATGAAAAATATAGTAAGGCAACCTGACTAAAAGTACTGGCGACGACGGCTGGAATCTTTAATCGCCATAACGCTAAAAACCGATCACCTCAGGTTCTGCATCATGGCAAAGTGCAATAAACAAAGCAGTAAATCAAAGGCCTCCCGGCCTCCATGACCAACAGCTTTTACCGCAAATCTTTTTCAAAAAACTTTATAAATCTGTATAAAAATAAAAAACTTAGGTATATATTTACACTATAGATACGTTTAGAAATCAATATCCCTTGTTCGCCACACGTCCATCCTATCCATAGGTTTTTTTGCAAAAAAGCCGTACCGGCATTAGCAATTTTTCCCGAAACACCAAACTCCAAAATCCGGGATCACAAAATGGAAAATCTTAACAGCTATATGAATAGCACTATCCCAGTTTGATAGTGGTGCTCAATGTCCTTTGAACCTTGTTAAGAAATCAATTTTGTCATTAAGCTAATTGCAAAACATGAAAATCTCCCTTATTACGGTTACCTACAATTCGGCAAAATATTTACAAAATGCCATCCACTCGGTATGCACCCAAGATTATAATGATATTGAGTACATCATAGTAGACGGTGGATCTACCGATGGCACACTCGCCATTATTGAACAAAATGCCGCCTGTATTTCAAAATGGGTGTCCGAAAAAGACAACGGTATGTACGATGCCATTAATAAAGGAATGGCCTTGGCCACCGGCGATGTGATCGGCATTCTGAACAGCGATGATATGCTGGCCTCCAAATCAGTAATTTCTAAAATTGCCGCCTGCTTTAAAGAGCAAGCGGTGGACTCAATCTTTGGTGACTTACAATATGTAGATGCCGAAAAAACCAGCAAGATCTATCGCTTTTGGAAAGGCATGAACTATAACCGTTCCTTTTTTAATTTTGGCTGGATGCCTGCTCATCCTACGTTTTACGTGCGCAAAGAAATTGTGGAACAGCTGGGGGGCTATCAGACACACTATTTCTCCGCTTCCGATTTTGAGCTGATGACTCGTTATCTTTATAAACACCGAGTCAGCTCATTTTATTTACCGGAATTGATTGTAAAAATGCGCAAAGGCGGCATGAGCAATGGCAGTCTCAAGAAAAGGGTATGGGCCAATCGTCGCGACTATCTGGCGCTAAAGCACAACGAAGTTCCTTTTCCATTCATCGTTTCGCTTATCAAACCGCTTCGTAAACTGCCGCAATACATGAACTTCCTCCATACTGATAAAGAGCGGGAGGTCAGAACACCGCTATCACCGGCAACGGCTTGACTTTGGCAACTGACCTACTACAAAGCACCCTGATTATAGGGTGCTTTGTAGTTCAAGATCGCTATAAAATTAGTCGCTGGATAGTTCAGCGCCGGCAAAATGGGACTGCTCAGCAAGCCTTCTCACTCACATCACGTAGGAATGTCACCCTTAACCTGAATCGTATATTGACCTTTTGATTCAGCATTTAACCAAATTTTCGATGCCTATAAAATAACATGCTTCTGGTAAAATTGTCGGCTGCTCCTTACATCTATTACTTGTATCACGTAAGTGCCCGGTCGGAAATTTTCATTCACCAACACCTCCCGGGTATCAATATCCTTTAACATACGACTGTACACCTTTATCCCCGCTACATTATAAATGCAAAGTTGGTAATCGGTTTTTTTCTTTCGGAAAAATGAAATCGTAAATTGTTTTTGAGATGGATTAGGATACACGGCGATACCTTCACTTTGAACGCTTACACGGGAATAGGCACTATCAATCCGAAGGGTTGTACAATCCGGGGCATGGTTTACCGGATAAACTTTCATATCCGAATTCCCACAAGCATCAACAACTTGAAGCGTGATAGTGCTTAGATTGGTACCGGGAGGTATGGCAAATACATTGCTGGTTTGTGGGCCACTCAACAAGGCAGGCATGTTGGCCGTGGTAGAAACAATCTCGTAACTAAATGGTCCCACCCCCCCAGTGATAGTGTCTTTAAATACAAAAGGGTTAAGTCCGCACTGTGTGATGTTAGTTTGATTTTGCATGGGGTACACATAAGGCTTAACCTCTACTGTGTCATAGACTTTGAAGCCGTAACAACCGATACTGGACTCAATCACATAGACACCTGTGGAAAGATTGGTAAAATAAAATTCCTGTTCAAAGGTTAAATTATTCCATTGTGTATAGCTCTGGGGAATGTTAACAACGGTGCTGTCTTTTTTAATAATCGTCACAGTGGCAATAGGGGCAGGGGTCGCGCCGCCGGGTCCACGGCCACCGTAAGCGTAAGAGTTTCCTGATAACAAAACATCGCCGCCTCCGGAATTGCCATTTATTCCCGGACAACCTCCTTTAAAACTAACACTACGGGTGGGTAAAATAGAAGGTTGGAAAACCTGTGAAGTGTCTTTATGACCACAACCATCTTCTTGTATCACGGTGATGGTTCCCGGCAGTGGCCATGTGGGGTACAACAAATACCCCCCGCTTGAATAATTGGCGGCAACACTTCCATCAGGGTACAAAATTGTAACAGAATAAGGCGCAGGGCTCTCAGGACTAAAACCCACCCCTACAGCCGACTGACTAACAGAACAATGATAATACATTTGTGCATTGGGGCTTCTTGGGTACCGGACTGTCGTATCTATTTTAATTAAAGCAGCGGAGCACGGGTCATAGATATAGGAATAATACTCCCCATAAGGTAGATCATACCATTCTGCACCCCCATAGGGCCAAGGCAAGCCTGTATGAGGATTTATCGAAGTTGTATCGTTAACCTTACAACTGACCAGTTGGTTCGTCGCAGCATTATATAAACAGATGCTGTCGCTGTTATTCCCATCGCTATGCAAATCGAAAGTACTGCACTTCCAGTTAAATGGGTTCAATTCTGAACCGCCTTTGGACCGTTTATCAGGAAACCACATTGAGTCCCGATAACATGCATCTTGTACAATCACATACCACTCTTGCCCGTAGGGTAAATCCAAAAAATTGGTGGCTGCTCCTCCGTTATAACCTCCCGCGGGAGCTTGGCTGCAACTTACTAATGTACGTTGCGGGTAAGTGTATAGGCAAACTGTCGGTGCCTCAAAGCCATAGTAAACGGGATAGATATCAAGGCCGTTGCATTTTAGCCGCTCTTGTAACTCCTTGATGTAGCCATTCATCTCTTTATAGATGGGTTGGTCACTCGAGGCTACGTTACCGCAACTGTCTCTGACATAAAGACTTACCAGATTTGGGGCATCCAACGTTAATTCAATAGTAGAACTGTCCCCCCAGATAATAGTCGGGCTCCCTCTGTAAGAATAACCATACTCTAATGCCGGGCCGGTTGTTGAGCAACTGATATTGAATTGAAAATTACGGCACCCCAATGGAGTCATAGTGGAAGCGGTACTAAAATTATAGGGTACAATTGTACCTTGGCGGCTACGTACAGTTCCGCACGCATCCCGCATCTGAATAATATAACTACCTGCTGGTAGATTGGTAAATACACCGCTGCTATTGGAAATATTATTAGGCATTAACGTAAAGGTGTAGGGAGCGATCCCGTCAGAAGCACCAACAACTCTGATTTCACCAACTAAGGGACACGCTGGGTTTTGAACAGAGATGGTAAACTGGGGATCCAGGTAGCTTGGAGAACCGCATTGAGCATAGGCAAACGCACAGGGAAAAGTGCAAAAGATTGCTAGCAAAAGGTTTTTCATATTCGGTTTTTAAGTGAGGCCCGTTCAGAAGTAAGGAAAGGCCGCCAAAATCATTACCCTGAAAGGACGTTGTATTGGATGGGTGAAAAGTAGTCGGTACGATTTGGTTTTCAAAGTGGGCAGGCTGCGATTTCCGCCTTTTTTACGGGTAATAGACTGAAAATTCGAAGAATAGGGAACAAACCACAAAAAAATTACGGGTATTTACGAAATCGGATAGTAATCTTTTACAGTGACTTTCTATCAGGTATAATGGTTAGTCTGTTACAAATCTTAGCTCTACAACTTGCTATAAGTATAAGCCTGACCATGGGTTTAAATTCATGGATGGATTAAAAGTCCTGACCGCTACAAAAACTTCAATAGAAATTCGGGGTGTCAACTTTTATAAAAGACCACAACCCGTACATTTGCATCCGTTCGGGACGTAGCGCAGTCCGGTAGCGTACCAGGCTGGGGGTCTGGTGGTCGCAAGTTCGAATCTTGTCGTCCCGACAAAAAAAGTAGCCCGCTGGCTACTTTTTTGTTATGATCCGAAAAACTTTTCATCGGCCCCTAGTAATCCTACGGGGGCAAATAAAAAAGTTGCCCAATAGCAAACAGCGTATTCCCCATTCTTTTATACATGCTCAAAGGCCAATGAAATAAAGCAACTTACAAAGGCTGGCTAATCCACCAATACAGCTATGTATGCCACATGTAGTAAACGGTTTAAACAAACTTTCACTTTAGCAATACGGCCACTTATAATACCCCTTCCCTCACTTATCATACCTAACGCTTCAATCTCCAACCTTGCTGTCATAGCGTAATTTAAAAGCAGGGCCTCATATTATTGTATTGTTCTATAGTCTTGTAAGGCAATCGTTAAAATTCTAAGTCGGTAAAACAGAACCCGGCCTCATCCGTTTTATAATTGTAACCATGCCCACTGCTCTGACATTGCTTAAAATCCTGCACATGGAAATACATAAAAGAGCCGTTGTTTACGCCAAAGACGTTGAAAATATCACCGGCAAAAAAAAGCGGGCGGCTTACCGCCTCCTCAAAAAAATTCGGCGGAAGTATAATCTTGATAACGATAGTTTCATCACCATAGATATCTTCTGCCGTTTCACTGGTATCAAAGAGGAAAGGGTCATCGCGGCTTTTGTTCCATGATACCCGAAATCAGAGCTGACAACTTTGCAAGATTTAATGTGGCGAACTTACCAACAGCCGCTACTCAAGATAGTAGCCAGGTGCATACGCCAAGGCAATAAGCGCCAACCTCCTTAAGGCTAAGCGCTTATCACTGAATAGATGGTCAGGCGATCATCGCCTGTCGTCATTGCAACACTTATAGTTTTTCTTCCAAAACCTCGTCATCCTTTTTTATAGGCTTTCTTTTAATTTCCCGGATCAGCCATTGAAGTCCTTTAGAAACGGCAAAGCTTACCGCAGCGCCGGTGGCCGCTAATACCGCCGTCTCCAACAGTTCTGCGCTTTCAACCCGAAGCAGCAAAACCAGTAGGGTGCCGCCAATTGTTCCGGCCCGGGTGCTGCCGGCTGTATAGCTGTTGTCTGACATAATAGATTTTTTAAAATGATGAATCGTTGTTGGCTAATAATATTTCAGGCGGCAGTGTTATGCTCAGGCCATCGAAAAAAGCAGGTTGCTGCCCGGCTATGGTAAAAGAATTGTAACCTGTAAAGTGCCGGCAACAACCCGCTACGGAAACCGCAAGGAGACTAAGTGTAAGCGTTCAAACACAACCCTCCCAATAATTCAGTTCGCGAATACACAGTTACAAGACGTGGCTGGTAATACTGAAACGAGGCAAGTAAGGGTTTGTGCTCGTTCAAACCCCTCTGGCGAAGGAGTTTGAATAGGGTCCGCCTGCAACCTTACACGCCCTGCACCTTCACAATGGCCAGCGAATTATAACTCCCGCTTTTGAGAGGGTACATCTCCGTGTTTACCTCTTGGTAAAACTGGAGGCCCATCAGCAAAAACAACGGGTTCTTGTTATCCGGGCCCACCTGGTGAGCCAGTTTTACCGGCTCGCGATTCACGTTGTTCCAGGGCAGGTACTCCGTTTCGTTGGTAGCCGTTACAAATTGTCCATTGGTAAAATCAACAGCGGTACCGGCCGATACCACTTTGAAATGACTGGTGCCGGTAGGAGCAGCCACTGCCTGGGCCGGTGAAAACTGGCTAAGTACGATCATGAGTTCTCCGGTAGGCCGGCTGATGACGGTTTCATACTTTCCAAAAAATGAACTGCTGAATTTGGCATTAATATTAAAATCAAAACCTTCCAGCAGCTCCGTTTCACCGTCCAGTACGTTACGCAATCCTCTCACAGAGTTGCTGTCTGCCCGTATCACTTTGATCATCTCACCCAATAACCGGCTGGTCACCAACCGGTTATTGCTCAATTGCAGCAGCGGCCTCACGGCTTGGCGAAGTAAGGCGCCGGCTTTCCCGGCCCGGCCAAACTCGTCGCCGTTTTCCCTGGTCCGCTGAAAAGCCGGATCGTTCTTGATTCGGTTGGCCTCAATACCGCCTTTTTCTCTAACGAGGTGGCCGTCTGCTGTTTTAAAAAACGTAACACCACCAAGGGTTCCTTCGATCTTAAAGATGCCTTTTTGCTTTGCCATAAAATTTGTTTTAAAATTGAAATTGGGTAGCCGTTGATAACCGTGTATCCGCGGCCTGTCAACTAAAAAACGCAAAGTCAAAAGCGTTGATATAAAAGCGGCAATCTCGACATCATTTGGCAACCGGTTAGTAAAAAGGCCGACACTTGGCCAAACAAGGTGAGGAGTGGCACAAAAGGCTGCAAAAGCAAGGAATTCAATCGCCATGGATAAGGCAGGGATAAAGCATGGTAAAGGCATGGATAGTGCAACCGAAAGCACCTCTCAAACTTTTTTGGTTCCGGTAGGCAGTGGCAGTTGTCAAAGTAGGGAGAAAAGAACGGCTCACTGAAGATTCGGCCGGGTGATTGGCTCGTCTTCTCTCTTTTGCAGTAATTTGCCCCCATGACGCCACAACGAAGGGAGCGCATCGAATGGGTGATGGCACACCGGCAGAACGATCTTACCATCGTACTCGAAAATGTATTCGATCCCCACAATATTTCCGCCGTGATGCGAAGCTGCGATGCCGTGGGCATAGACGAAATTTATGTGCTCAACACCAAAATGGCGCGGCACGAAAAATGGGACCGGCGTACCACCACCAGCGCCGACAAATGGCTCACGGTTCACCAGTTTGAAGACCTTACATCCTGTTTTGCCGCCATAAGAAAAAAGTATAGTACGGTTCTCACCACCCACCTCGCCTCTGACGCGATTGACCTCTACGAGCTTGATCTTACCCGCAGCATAGCCCTGGTCTTTGGTAACGAACACGCTGGTGTCAGCGACGAAATAAGAACCTTGGCGGATGGTAACTTCATCATCCCCCAGCAAGGCATGATCCGTTCTCTCAATATCAGCGTAGCCTGCGCGGTCTCTCTATACGAGGCTTACCGCCAAAAGTCAGCCGCTGGTCACTACAACGCACCAAAACTTACAGCAGAAGAAAACGCTACCTTACGCAAGCAGTGGGGTTTATACAACGATTGATAAAATCAGGTATTCAACACATGCACTCTGAGGACTGGTCATCCCCTCCTTGGAGGGGAAGCGGAAGGTGACTATAAAGAACTGTTGAAAGGGGTGGGTTAGTAGGGCTTCAACGCGGCGGTTAGTTCAATAGCTGATAATGCAACCGCATCAAATTAACTTCGCTGCATCCCATGATAAAAAACAAACGAATACTCGTCCTCGCCCCTCATACCGATGATGGCGAATTAGGCTGTGGCGGCAGCATAGCAAAGTTGCGGGAGCAAAACGAGGTTTATTATGCGGCCTTCTCGGCCTGCCAGAAGTCCGTGCCGCCACCCTTTGATGCTGATGTTTTGCTTACGGAAGTAAAGGCCGCCACCGCCGTGCTGGGACTAAAAAAAGAGTCGCTTATTTTGCTCGATTACGACGTACGCACCTTCAACTACCTTAGGCAGGAAATACTTGATGATATCCTGCGCATCAAAAAAGAGTTGTCGCCGGATGTGGTGTTTATGCCGGCCCGACACGATATTCACCAGGACCATTTCACCATCACCAACGAAGGCATCCGGGCTTTTAAGTTCTCTACTGTTCTTTGTTATGAATTGCCCTGGAATAATTTCTCGTTTAACACCTCCTGTTTCATTCCCTTGGAGGAGGCGCATGTAGCGGCAAAATGCCGGGCCTTGCACGAATATAAATCGCAGGCGCACCGGCCTTATGCCAACGATGAATTTATAAAATCGCTGGCCCGGGTCAGGGGCGTGCAGTCAGGTCATCAATATGCCGAAGCCTTCGAAGTGGTCCGCTGGATCCTTTAAATTTAGCCATTGAAAAAAGTAAATGTTTTAATAACAGGGGCGGGGGCGCCGGGCGGTCCGGGTATTATAAAGGGCGTGCAGGCGGCCGGGCATAAAGTGTGGGGCGGCGATGCGGATAATCAAGCCAGTGGCCGCTTTCTCGCCGACAGCTTTGTACGATTGCCACCTGCTTCCGATGAAGGCTTCATTCCTTTTGTATTGGAGTATTGCCTCGCCCATGGCATTGAAATTATCTTCCCTTTAGTTACTAAGGAACTATCGCGGTTTGCTGCTGCTAAATCAGCATTTAGGGATCAGGGCATCAGGGTAATTGTTTCCGAAGGGGAGCAATTAGGGATAGCCATTGATAAAGGGAGGTTATATGATCATCTGTACACTTATAACATTGTGGTGCCACAATATCAAATAGTCAACGGGGTTGACGATCTTATAACAGCAGCGAAGAACCTGGGTTATCCGGCGCGGCCGGTTTGCGTAAAGCCTACGGTAGCTAACGGCAGCCGCGGTGTACGGGTGCTTCAGGAAAGCATTGATGCTTACGACCTATTGTTTCACCACAAACCCAACCATCTCTTCACCTCGTTGGATGGTTTTTGCCAAGTCATAAACGGCAAGCCCTTTCCCCAACTTTTAGTAGCAGAGTACCTGCCCGGACCGGAGTTTACCATTGATGCCATCGTATCTAACGGCGAAGTAAAATTGTTGCTGCCCCGAAGCCGTGAGAAGATGAATAATGGCATCAGCGTTCGCGGCACCTTTATACAACATAAAGAAATCATGGCGTACTGCCTTCAGATACTGCAATCGTTGTATCTCCACGGCCCTATTGGGTTACAGGTAAAAGAGGCAGCGGACGGTACGTTTAAGTTATTGGAAATCAACCCCCGAATACAAGGCACCAGCACGGCTGCACAGGGCTTGGGCATCAATCTACCGGCACTGGTAGTACAACAGGAATTTACGCCAATAGCGGTAGATACAACTAAGATTAAATGGGGCACCTCTTTCGTCCGCTATTATGAAGAGTTGTTTTATTAACATCATTCCCAGGTGCTAGTTCTAATCAGACCAATCGCTAACCCTACAACACATCCGAAATTGCTTCAGCTTGCCTGTTGCCCTTTGCTTATTGCAAATTAATTGTTTGTCTTCATGCCAGTTGTGTTTCAGATCAATACCGTTCTTACTTCAATCCTTTTTGCACAGAATCTCGTTGGCGTCGCTGCTTATCTTCTTCGCGGTAGGCAATGGCTTTTTGTACATGCTCTTCAAAAGTAGTACTGAAAAGATGCCCATTGAGATGAGCGTTGGCTACAAAGTAATAATAGCCCGTTTTAGCCGGGTTCAGTACCGCCTCGATAGTAACCTTGGATGGCGTACAGATAGGGCCGGGAGGCAGGCCCTTATTATCGTACGTATTGTAAGGCGAATTAAAGTGCATCATCGGTCCGGCAATTCGCTTCAGGGCAAAGTTGCGAACGGCAAACTTTAAGGTAGGGTCAGCTTGCAGCGGCATACCTTTTTTCAACCGGTTTAAATAAACACTGGCAATGGTATCCTTTTCCCTGTTGTTGGTTGTCTCTTCTTCAATGATAGAGGCCAGGGTATAAACCTGCAGGGGGGATAAGCCTAATGATGCAGCGCTGGCTGTCCGTTCCTCATTCCAAAACCTCTTCGATTGGGCTGCTAAACGTTGGTAAACGGCTGATGGCGTTGTGTTCCAGGTAAAGCGGTAAGTGTCAGGGATCACAGGCCACAACGCCGTAGCCGTATCGGCGCCGTATCGCTGTAATGAATCTTTATTGTTTAGGAAAGCAATCATCTGCGCTGAGTCAAACTCAAACCGGGCACCGGTAAAGCGGGCAAAATCTTCTTTGGTGCGAAGCTTCGTAATAATGAGATTTACAGGGGTTTGTCGGCCGTTCTTCAACGTACGAATGATAGTTAACAGGCTACTGCCCTTGATAATTTCATACTTACCGGGCTTGATATTTTTCCAGTAATCAAACCGGTCGGCTAAAAGTTTAAAAGCAGTTACGTTGGTAACAATTTTATTCTTCTCGATAGAATCAAGCACGGCTTCTTTTGTAGCGCCATCGCTGCGGATATACAGGTATGCTTTACTGCTGTGAAACCCTGTTCCTCCTGATAAGAAAATCCAGGCTGCTGAAACCATTAGCACTACCAGAAAAAGTAAACCAATCGTAAGGGCTTTTCTCATAGCAGGCCAAAGTAAATAAAAAACCCTGTCATGACCGACAGGGTTATCAATATAATAGCGAAACGCTTAATGAGGTTGTTGTGGCGTTGGCGCAGAAGGTAATTGTTGCCCGCCATTTTGAGGGGCAGTCTGCTGCTGGGCAGGAACGTTGCCACCATTACCTAAGTTCTGTGTGCGGTCAATGCCTTTAGCACCGGCTATAAACATGGTAGAAGCGATACACAATACGGCTATCACGCCGGCAAAAACCCAGGTACCTTTTTCCAATACATCGGTCGTTTGTTTTACGCCCATAAACTGGTTGCTAAAGCCAGCTATATTTCCAGCCAGGCCGCCGCCTTTGGGGTTCTGCACCAGAATAATTAAACTTAATACCACGCAAGCAAGAAGGATCAGAATAATAAATAAGATAGTCATATCACGAGGTCTTTAATTGATCAATTTTGGCGGCAAAATAAACCTTTTTCGAAGGATAGAGCAAACTTAATTTGTGGTAAATCGCTAACGCCTTTTCGTGGTTGCCCTGCTTGGCCCACACGTCCGCCATAGCCTCAGTAACAATGTTACTATCTGCCACCGAGTGGCTGGCCATGTTCTCCACTCTTCTTTCCGCCACATTTTCAAGGGGCAGTTGGTTACCCGGCAATCGCTTCATGGTGCGCAACCATTCCGTAAAACTTTTTAAACCCTTGCCCAGTTTATCTTTCGGGCCATCCTCAAGCGACATTTTAATGCCCTGCGACGCAAAATAATCCACCGTATGAAAAGGTTCAAAGGTTAGTTCGGGTAAAGGTTTAACCTCGTTTAATATTGTGTTGACAGTCCCTTCCTTCTTATCCAAAGGCATTTGTTTCAACTCCGCATAAGCTCTAGAAACTTCAGTATTGGTAACTGCACTATCCAGCTCCTTCGTTTCACCTAATGTCGTGGTTTCGGAAATTAGTTCCACCGGCTTTACTTCTTCGATAGGATGTTCTATACTGCTTGCCGCTTCATTATTTATTGAAGCTACGTCCGATGCCTCATAGCTATCGGTTTTGGAAAGTTCCACTTCATCATTATGATCATGCTGTGCACCTGCAGGAGTTATATCGGTTGAAATGGTTTCTTCAGGAATATCTATGCTTTGCTGCTGATCGCCAACAAAACCATCTGTTGAAATGAAGGCTTCAAATGCCAGGGGATCGGGGTAAAAAAGAACCGCTCTCGCTTTTTGCTTTTGCTGTCCTTCGGTAGTCTCCTGCAGTTTATGCACTAAAAGAAATTGCACCGGCGCAAAATAAGGATGGCGTTTGGCCACATGCCGCAGCTCCTCCAAGCTGCAATCTTCAATAGAAGCCTTGTCAAAAAATTGTTGCGCCAACACCTGCATACTGTTTCCCATATAGCCGATTTACACTACCAGTTAGAGAATAGATGATTGAAAATTTCGTCGCTCAGGTTCTTCACCATTTCGTCCAGCAGCGCCGACTCCGCCGTTTGTAAAGATTGCTGGGCGCTGAAGTCAAAGCTGCGGCTGACATCCACTTCTTCCTGCTTGCCTTCCTTTCGTTTGTTGATGGTTATATGAACACGAACGGTAAGCCGGTTGATAGATGACTGTGACTGTCCGTTAGTGGAGGTAACGCCGGTAGTAGTTACTGAATAATCAGCCACCGTACCGGAGATTTCCCAGTCGGCATTATCATTGTTGGTGCTTGAAAGCTTTGTTTGATTGACTATTTTTTGCCGAAGCTTATCCGTTAGGTTAGGGCTCAGCTGCGGGTTTACATAAGGTGCCCTGTTTTCGATGAAGTTTACCTTAACTGTTTTAATGGAATCCGGTACGCTGCCTTTTTCGGAAAAGCTATAAACGCCGCAGGAGGTCATCGTTGCACTAAAAAATATAGCCGTAACTGTAAGACTTAAGAGAAATAAAACCGGAGTCCGAATGCTGTTGATCCCTGCCATTGAAAGTAGTTTTGTATTACTGATCTATATCGTATTCTTTTAACTTACGGTACAAGGTACGCTCACTGATGCCGAGGTCCATCGCGGCGTCTTTTCGTTTATTGCGATGCTTCTTTAGCGCTTTTATAATCAATTCTTTTTCTTTATCCATAATGTTCAGGCTTTCCTCCACTTCCACATGCTCATGAATGTCCTTGTGCATGAGCATAGGTTGTGCCGATGGATTGTTATTGCTCATTAAAACAGGCGCATTGCCCTCCACGGGATGTACATCGCCAAGCTCACCAAAAAGGGAGCTGTTTTGCTGTGCTGATGACGGGTTCTTCAGCATCTCAAAAAACAAGCGCTTTAATTCAGTCACGTCGCGTTTCATATCAAAGAAAAGCTTGTATAAAATCTCCCGCTCATTGTTGAATTCATGTGAGTCGCTACCGGGACCATGCGCTAAAACAGGTAGCCGGTTAGCCGATGCAGCATCCGGTAAAAACTTAGCCAGCTCTTTTGAGCTCACGGATTTATCGGTAGCCAATACAGAAATTTGTTCGGCCATATTTTTTAACTCTCTTATGTTTCCGGGCCAGGGATGATTGGTCAATCGCTGACGGGCTTCTTCGTCTAACTGCACCGGTGCAGTTTTATACCGCTCCGCAAAATCAACCGCAAATTTTCTAAAGAGAACAACAATGTCTTCTTTCCGTTCTTTTAAAGACGGTACCCGGATGGGAACAGTATTTAAGCGATAATATAGATCTTCCCGAAACCGGCCCTGTTGTACCAATCCCAGCAAATCCTTATTGGTGGCGGCTATCACCCGTACATCGGTCTTTTGAACTTTGGAGGAACCCACGCGGATAAATTCGCCGCTTTCCAGCACACGAAGCAGCCTTGCCTGCGTACCAAGCGGCATCTCGCCAATTTCGTCAAGGAAAATGGTACCGCTGTTTACTGTTTCAAAATAGCCTTTGCGGCTTTCAGCAGCGCTGGTAAAAGAGCCCTTCTCGTGGCCAAAGAGTTCGGAGTCAATTGTGCCTTCGGGGATGGCTCCGCAGTTGATGGCAATAAACGGGTTGTGCTTTCGTGCCGAAAGGGAATGAATAATGTGCGAGAAGGCTTCCTTACCCACGCCGCTTTCTCCAACAATTAATACGGTTAAATCGGTGTTGGAAACCTGTACTGCTACTTGCAAGGCATAGTTAAGCGTTTGCGAATTGCCGATGATACCAAACCTGTTTTTTATACTTTGTAATTCCATTCTTTTTAGCTTAAATCATTTCACCAATCAGGGTCGTTTGGGTACAATCATTGACCTTGACCTTTACATAATTACCGGGCTTTACTTTTGCAGCCCCTTTTGGAAAAACAATCACTTTATTTTGAGAGCTTCTGCCTGCCCAGGCGTCATCACTCTTTCTTGAATTTCCTTCAATTAATACATTAAAAATCTTACCTACATCCCGTTTACTGCTTTCGTGCGACAAACGGTTTTGTGTTTCAACTACTTCGGTTAACCGACGCTTTTTTATTGCTTCGGGAATATCATCTTTGTACCGGCGCTGCGCTAATGTGCCTGGCCGTTCGCTGTAAAAAAACATATAGCTCATATCGTACCGTGCAAACTCCATCAGGCTTATGGTATCCTGATGTTCCTCTTCCGTTTCAGTGCAAAAGCCGGTAATAATATCAGAGGAAATACCACAATCGGGCATAATCTCTCTGATCCTTGCCACCTTAGCCATGTACCACTCCCGGCTGTAATTACGATTCATCATTTGCAGTACCCGGCTGTTGCCGCTTTGTAAAGGAAGATGAATGTAATTGCAGATGTTGTCATACCTGGCCATCGTGTATAACACATCGTCCGTAATATCTTTTGGATGAGAAGTAGAAAAGCGTACCCGCAAATGGGTACCAATAAGCGCCACCTGTTCTAATAATTTGGCAAAATTGATAACTACGTTTGTGTTACCGGCCACGTACTGATAGCTATCTACGTTTTGTCCTAATAACGTTACTTCTTTATATCCTTTTTCATAAAGGTCTTTACATTCATTGATGATGCTTTCGAGAGGCCGGCTTCGTTCGCGACCACGGGTAAAAGGCACCACGCAAAAAGAGCACATATTGTTGCAGCCGCGCATGATACTTACAAATGCCGTGATACCATTGCTGTTCAAACGTACCGGCGCAATGTCGGCATAGGTTTCGTCCCGGCTGAGTAATACATTCACTCCCTTCTGTCCGCTATCTGCTTCGGTAATTAAATGAGGTAAGGTGCGATACGCATCAGGACCCACTACTAAATCCACCAGTTTTTCTTCTTCCAAAAATTTCGATTTCAGGCGTTCGGCCATACAGCCCAATACACCAACAAGCAGCGCCGGATTTGAACGTTTTAATTTGCGGAACTCGGTAAGGCGTTTGCGAACGGTTTGCTCTGCTTTCTCACGAATGGAGCAGGTATTTAAAAGAATCAGGTCGGCTTCCTCTGTGTTACGCGTGGGCCCAAACCCTTCTTGCTGAAGAATAGAAGCCACCACTTCGCTATCGGCAAAGTTCATGGCGCAGCCATAGCTTTCTATATAAAAATAGCGTGAGTATTCCGGCGTAGCATCAACAATGGGTAAATACGCTTCGCCCTGCCGGGCCTCATCATGTTTTTTTTGAAGGAGTAATGCTTCCATAATTATGTAAGGGTGTCAAAGATATACAATAAGCACTTTGGCGACAGGATGGCAGCGGGTAGCGAAAACTTTTATCAAAGCCTTTGCAGTTGTACATTTTTGAAACTATTTTTCGCAAAATTCCCGGCTCATGAAATTTCTTCCTACCAAAAGCAGGCGCTTATTACCCTTACTAATTGTCGCTGGTTTTTTTATTCCGGCCTACAAAAGCGTCAGCGCTTTTCAATTTATTTTGTTGGCGTTGCAGGAAGCTAAACTTCATAGCGACATTACTATCAGCGATGCCTTAATGATCGTTGTTCCGTTAGGCCTTGTGCCGGTTACTGCAATAGGTATTTTTATAAGAGCCGTATTAAAGCTTCGTATTCGCACTACCATCACCAGCCTTCCTGCCCTGATGCTTTTTTTTTCCGTCGGCATTTTATCTCTAAGCGGCACCATCAGCGGTCACGACGTTTCCTTCCCTTCTGTTCTTATCCGGATGCAGGCTGGGTTTTACATTGTGGCTATCGCTTCTTTATTATTGATAGCTACTAAAGATCAACGGAGGCGGCGTGTGCGAAAGATGAAGGCTTCGGAGACCTTTGTTACCGAAGAAACTGAAGTTGCGCAGCCGCTATCACCCAATCATGCTAACGATATTGGAACGGTTAGCTTTACTAAATCAGCCAGCAAATTTTCTTTAAAATGAAGCCGCAACTAAAATAATTGGAAGGTTAAGAACTAATTTTTTGTACTCCCAATTTTGATGCTAACCAGGACGCCTTGATGGGAATAATCCAATTCTCTTCCAACTCTTTTTTTGTTTGAACTACATTGTTGAAGTACAGCGTATCAGCATTTATAAAACCATTTTCAACAGCATAGGTTAGTTGGTTAACCGGCAGCATTTGAATTTTATCTTTTACAAAAAAGGCAAGGTTAGTACGATTGAAAAAATCAATGCCGAATTGCTCCCCTATTTGCTTTATAAATCGTACCGACGAATCTGTACTACAGCCGCTAACTCCAGCCTGTTGTTCATCAGCCATCAACACAATAAACTGACCAAAAAAAAGATTGCCATAAGCTTGTACCTGGGCTCCATGCGATAGCCAGGACGCAGCGAATTGATGGAGTAATTCTTCTATTGCCAGCGCCTCCGATAGTAAAAACAGGCGGCTGCTTTGATAGATCCATACACGGCTGCCAGCAGCAAAAGTATCAGGCAATAAGTGTTTGTATTCAAGGTTCATAAGGCAAATATAAGTAGGTCGCTCTGACCTTCAGGTTACCATAGATAACAACAACATAGGCCTTAGTTCTGCAAATTATTTTATACCCTTAAACAGAGTCCCGGTTTACAAAATGTTTTGAATTTTTTATCGGTAAGATGCTATGTTTTTCAATCTTTCACCTTATTTTGATGGCTGAAAAACCTATTTATCCTATGCACAAAATCACCCTAATGGCGGTAGCCGTTTCCTTCTTTACTACCGCGTTTTCGCAAACTGATAGTTCCGCATTTTATCTTCAAAAAGGCCATGACGAAAAAGCCAAAGGCCGCCGTATGGAAGTGGTGAAGCAATTGGAAAAAGCCTATAGTTTTAATAAATCTAATCTGCAGGTTGTAACGGAACTGGCCGCCGCTTATGCCGAAGTAAAGTTTTATGGCAAGGCAAGAGACAAGTTTGTACAGGCCGAAAGTTTAGGCGATCATTCGGCCTCGCTTTATAAAAATCTAATGACGCTCAACTTCAACATGCGTCAGTGGAATGATGCCATTACGTATGCGCAATTACTTAAGAAAACGGATCAATCAGAGAAAGTAGATTATTTTATTGGCCGTGCTTACTACGAACAGGATGACTTAGGTAAAGGCATTCAATATTTAGAAGCTGCTGCAAAGGATGATCCCAAGAACGTTGACATTCCGCATACATTAGCCACTGCTTATACTAATATGCAAAACTTTAAGCAGGGTATTCCCTACTTTCAAAAAGCCATCGCTTTAGATACTTCCAATGCCCGTTTATTATATGAGCTGGCCCTTGTTTATTACGGCATGAACAATAATGCCGATGCGCTGAAATACATGCTGGCGGCCGGTGAAAAAGGATATAGAAAAGATAATGAGTACATACAAAATTTGGCTACCGCTTATATGAATGCGGGTAAATTTTCGGAAGGGTTGGAGTTGATGAAGGTGGCATTGGAAAAAAGACCGACCGATATAGGACTGATTGATGCCATTGCCGAAGCCTGCTACGATGCCGGCAAATATGATGAAGCCATCAACTACTATAATAAAATACTAACCATTGATAATAAAAAAGCAGAAGCGCTTTATATGATGGGCATGGCGTATCAAAAGAAAGGACAAACCGATAACGGTCGTGCCTTGTGTGACAAAGCCATCGCAATGGACCCCAGCCTTAACAGTTTAAAAACCGAAAAGAAAATGCCGGGTACGGGGTTTTAACCTCACCCCGCCTTTCCAAATTAGACTTATTTCCATTTCCCTTCTCCCAGTGGAGAAGGTGGCGAAGCCGGATGAGGCTTGGAGAGGGAGTGCTTTAGCAAGCGGTTTTATAGCAGTCGTCCCTACTTAATAGACTCCTTTAACAAAGACCCTTACTATTAACAGAAATAATGAAATGATAAACCATGGTTCCCCTCTCCATCTTTGATGGAGAGGGGTTAGGGGTGAGGTGCTATTTTTGTCCCATGAAAGGATTACTCACCATAGGGCTATTGATTGTTTCCAATGTTTTTATGACCCTTGCCTGATACGGCCACTTAAAATTTGAACAGTGGGGGTGGTTGAAAAAAGCCGGATTGTTTACTATTATTCTGATAAGCTGGGGGCTGGCTTTTTTTGAGTATTGCTTTCAGGTGCCGGCCAATAAAACGGGCTTTAAGGATAATGGCGGGCCCTTCACCCTCTTTCAATTAAAAGTGATACAGGAAGTAATTACACTGACGGTGTTTGTGATTTTTGCCCGCATTTTTTTTAGCGGCGAGTCCATTACGTATAATCATGGAATAGCCGCTTTGTTTTTGGTGGGAGCGGTTTTTTTTGCCTTCCGATAAATATCCACCTATTGTTTTCAACCGCATCCGCTAACCTAAAAAAGGCAATCCAATTTCCGACCTTCGAGTATTTGTTAGAAGCTGATTCATGGTTTGCATCTCTAAACGCAGTAAATATTCCTGCTTGTAAGTCAAAGTTGCTTTCTTACCTAAACGATAAAGTAGTATCCATTTCTCTTATTAAATAAACAGACAAGCCTTACTCCTTTATTAGCTTTTGACTGAATAAAACTTTTCCATCACTCTTGCTTTGCACCTTTAATAAATAGATGCCGCGTGGTAGCAAATTCAGATTGCTAATGGTTAATTGGTTTGCACCCGCTGCTACCAATTGTTCTACGGTTTCTAAAGTGCGTCCCGTAAAATCTGTTACCAGCAATGTCACCGGAATGCTGGCGTTGGCATTAAACGCTATTGAAATTTTAGTGGAAAACGGGTTGGGCCAGCAGGTTATTTTATCTACCTGTTGTACACGTAATACCACCATGTTTGAATAACTGATTTTGCCGTCTGTTTCTTCATATTTAATACGATAATATACTACAGCGCCGGCTGCAGTGCTAAGGTCATCTTGAATGCTGTAACCCGTGCTGTTGCTGGTTATGCCTTTAGGCGTGACGGTAGCGACAGTAGTAAATTTTTGTCCATCGTAGCTGCGTTCCGCATAAAATTTTATGATGTTTGTTTCATCTCCGGCACTCCATTTTAATTGGGCGGTTGTGCTTATAGTTGTTACAGTTGCCTGCACGGTTTGCGCTGCCAGCGGGTTGCTCCATGTAAGAGAGTATATAGCTGTAATGCTTGTTTTTGCAGCTGCGTCCTGACTGGCGTAGGTAAAGCCGGCGCCTTGCGTACCTATGGCCGTGTATTGAATTTTTAGTAGTGCCGGATTATAGTTGGTGATAGTAGCAGCACCGGTAATTTGGACCCCATTATAAATAAGTTTATTCCCGTTCATACCAGCAATGCTTACAATAGAAAAAGTATTGCCGGAGCCCAGGCTACCATCTTCAAGGTCGGTGCCCTTTAATGGGCCCGGATTGTTTGGCGCCCCGGTTCCGTTCAATGTAAGGAAGGTAAGCGGTAAAGGCTGTGCAAGTGTGTAATATTGATCGGGAGAAACCGGAACTTTCTCAATGCCAAAATTGATGTTCACTACATTGGCGGCCGTGGCATCTACCGTAAAGGCGGCACTTTTGCTGTCGGCGGAACCATCATTGATGGTTCCTGTTCCTATAATTTCTCCGGTGGCGGTCCAACCCGCAGGCAGGTTGGCGGCAGGCGGGGCTACACCAATACCCGCAGCTCCGGTATTGGTAGTAGAAAGTGAAACACTATATTTTGCAGACGTCACATTCGGAAAAATATAACTGCCATCAGTTGCCACCGCAACAGGCGAAGTAGCTACCATCCCTGTTTGATCTAACAAGTAAGCATAAAGAGGCGTACCAGATGGGTTATAAATTTTACTCGCTCCGCTAAAGCCATTGGCAATTCCATCCGCATCATTATACACACTGCCGGCAATGCTGACGGTTTTATAACAAAAATCAAAACCGCCCAGGCCTATAGTTTGAAGCAGGTTACTAAAGCCAAGTGCATTATCATAATCTAAAACAACCGAATCAACCAAGGCACAGCCGGAATTAACAAACATCCAGGTGTGCTGGTCGGCAGCATTTGATGGGTCGGTATCGTTACCATCTACGCCAAACATAAAGCCTGATACCCCGGTAACCTGGGTTGTGCCGCTACCTAAAACAGTAACATTGCTTGGCCCGCCCACTGTACTATTGGAGGCTGAGAGATTTACAGCCGTTCCATTGCTCAATGCTTTAATGCGTACCCTGTCCTGGTAGTTTTGATTGGCTGTACCGGCGGTAAGTCCCGCGCCGTAGTAATCTATATCCACAATTTTAAAATTATTGAGATAAGCCGGTGTACTGAATTTGAACGTAACGGTAAGTACCGAATTAGCCGGTACTGAAGGATTAATAGCCGTGCTTTTAGTTAACTGAAAGTATCCGAAACCGGTAATGGTATTGGGTGTGCAGGCGCCTGGGCTGGTTTGTCCGCTGGTGCCCGTAAAGTATTGGTTATACGACCCGCCTACGGAGCTTAAGGCAGGGCATTCATCCGCATTAACAATCATGCTGCCATTACCTGCTGGCAGGTCAGCCATTCGCACCGTAACGGTTGTATTACCAGATGGTCCCGAAAAAGTATAAGTGGTAGAAGCGGTGCCATTGGCAGCAGGTGAAGCAATGTCCCATTTAGCCCCGGTGGTTCCATTAAACCAGGCAAAGGTTCGGGTACCGCCGGTGCAGGAGGCGCATTGCGCTATAGCTAAATAAGGAATAGCTACAGTAAAAACCGCTATCAAAATAAAAGAGGAAAAAAACGATGTAGGCGTATATGTACGTCTGTAGTGAGAGATCGTTTTCATTGGGTTTGGGTTTAGATTAAAGCGCCAAAGTAGTGTCCGCTTTTTAATTTTACTAATAGATGGTAAGGCTTTACTCTTAAAATTTTAATAATAAGCTGTCCAACAACAAGCCCGTCAGGCTTGAATTTTACCCTTTAACCCGCTGATTTTCCGGTATGTAACTAAGGATTGGAGGTGGGGATAACTCACCAAAAAAGGGGTTGTTATTTTTACTGAAAAAGTTTTTTGCGATAGGTGTTTTTCTATAAAAAAGCGAGTAAAACTTCTAAGGAGTTATCAGATGAAAGGTTGGAATGGATACGATTTAGTGCAAATACATGTTTGTGCTATCCTATTTATAAAAAAAAATGCATTCACTTTTTTAACGGAATTTGGTTTTTAAAGCTCGGTTAAGTGCGGGAAACTGCTTCAATTTTTTTGGCTGCGATATAATTCCAGTTAAGTGAGGGTTAATAATAAATGATAATCGCTTAGCTCACTTCTGATATTGCGAAATCGTAGGTTCCGGTTGAATGTATTGTGCTTTCCTGTATTTATAATAGCTCGAAATAAGTCCTATAACAAAGGGTAGAATTAAAATTATCATGTACATGAAGCCACTTCCAAATTTTTCATGGTACTTAATATTAAACTTGATTTCGTGAACAAGCAATACGGTAATAAATCCCAACGGGAGTAAAAACCAGCTTAAAAAATTTAAGAACCGGTTGTTTTTTATTTCGGGAATTTTATTTAAAAAAATTGTCGTCGATAGTAAACTAATTACTAAGCAGTTAATGAAAGCAACGATTATAGATAGAAAAATAACAGAGCTTGCGGTCATCCATTCACTTTTGTAGTTGTAATTATCAGCTATTGAGAATATGACTGTTGCAAATATGATTATCAGCGATGGATATAAAGTTGCCTTTTTGTAAGATTTACCTAAAGTCATTCAAAAATATGTTTTGTTACGATTGACAGAAAAAGTCTGGAGCATTTGCAATAAGGGAGTTCCGAGTTAACGATTGTAAAACAAGCTTCTCTTCATTTGCACAATAGTAACATATAGCTTTAACTACATCCGCTCCGGCACTCTTATCCCCAGCAAACTCATTCCTTTTTTTATCACATCTGCCGTAAGGCTGCAAAGCGCTAACCGTAGCTGCTTCTTCTCTTCATTCTCAGCTTTTAAAACTTTATGTTCCGTATAAAAAGAGTTGCAGGTTTTGGCCACACTGTAAATATAATTGGCAATAGCGGCAGGGTTGTAATCCGCAGCAGCACTAACTAACACATCGTCATATTGCTCTACTAATAACAATAATTCTTTCTCTAGCGGTGATAACGGTAAACGGCAAACTGTAAACTGTAAACTTGCTTCTTGCTTTCGCAAAATAGACTTTAACCTTGCATGGGTATATTGAATAAACGGCCCCGTGAAACCATGAAAATCTATGCTCTCTTCCGGATTAAAAACCATCCGCTTTTTAGGGTCCACTTTCAACAGAAAAAACTTTAACGCTCCTAAAGCAATTGTTTCATAAAGCTCCTTCAACTCGGTTTCGGTAAATTCATCCACTTTACTTTTTTCCGAGGTTTTCGCGGCGGCTTCCTTTACCATTTCATCTACCAGGTCATCGGCGTCAACCACAGTGCCCTCGCGGCTTTTCATCCGTCCGCCAGGTAGCTCTACCATTCCATAGCTTACGTGATAAATGCCTTCCGCATACGGCCTGCCCAACCTTTTCAAAATAGCCTGTAACACCTTCATGTGGTAGTTCTGTTCATCGGCTATCACGTACAAACTTTTGTTGTAGGGAAAGGCTTCATGCTTTTCTTCGGCAAGGCCAATATCCTGGGTGATGTACACCGATGTACCATCGCGGCGAAGCACTAACTTTTCATCCAAACCTTCCTCCGTTAAGTCAATCCATACCGAACCATCTTCTTTACGAAACAGAACGCCTTTTGCTAAACCATCTTCTACCGTTTTCTTGCCCAATAAGTAGGTTTCACTTTCATAATACACCTTATCAAAATCGCTTCCGATACGTTTATAGGTTACATCAAATCCCTGGTACACCCAGCCATTCATTTTCTTCCACAAGTCAATCACCCCGGGCTTTCCGGCTTCCCAATCCAACAGCATTTGCTGCGCCTTTTTCATGATCGGCGTGTGGGCACGAATGATCTCTTTTCGATCATCCCCAATCTTCTTCAACCGCTCTTTATCCTTTTCCGTGTCACTAATAATGGCATTCGACATTTCAGTCAACTCCAATAGTTTTTGTTTGGCTTCCGGTGAAAATGCGGTGTAATCGTCGTTGGCAACTTTAGCCGCCAATTCAATTGCTTCAAGCTTGATCTGGTTCTCGCATTTTACGTAATAATCGCCTACAAAATGGTCGCCTTTTATTCCCGTACTTTGCGGCGTGGCGCCATGGGCAAAGGTTTCCCAGGCAATCATGCTTTTACAAATGTGAATGCCCCGATCGTTTACAATGCAGGTTTTCATTACTTCATGACCAGCAGCTTTTAAAATTTGGGCTACGCTCCAGCCTAAAAAATTATTGCGCAGGTGACCTAAGTGCAGCGGCTTATTAGTATTGGGCGACGAATATTCCACCATTACTTTTTTACCGGTGGAAGGGAAGTTAGCACCGATGCCTTTTGTGAAATTTTCCTGTAGGTAATTGGTAAAAAAATTGTCAGCCACGGTAATGTTCAGAAATCCTTTGATCACGTTATAAGCCGTGAAAAGCGAAGGTTCTGATGCGATTAGCAGTTCGCCAATTTCTTTGCCTGATACCTCCGGCGATTTGCGTAGCTGCTTTATCAACGTAAACAAAACAATAGTATAGTCGCCTTCAAACTCGGACTTGGTTTGGTTTAGCGTAATGTCATCTGCCCCCAACACGGTTTGATACAAATGGTTGATGGCTTTTGCCGCGGCTTCCTTTATAATAATGGCCAAACTCATGTTACGCTATTTTGGGCCGCAATTTAATCAAACCATCCTGTGCGTTTTAAAATGTATAGTGTGATGTCTGTCTGCATGGCCGAACCTGCCGAAGAATTGACACTGTTTTAACCATGATTAACGAAATCTACACAGGCTGAAAAAGCCTTCGTCTTACTTTCGTTGCTCTATGCGTAGGGCACACAATAGCGTTAGAAAAGCCATTTTTTCGGTGCTGGATATTTTTTATCCGCTGTTCAAACGCTTCATGCCCATACAAACCTATCACTATGCGGCTTGCGGTGGCGGTAACACGTTGTTCAATATTTTTCTCTACCACCTGTTCTACAATTTTGTTCTGCACAAGCAGGTTTTATATGTTGGTTCGCTCGCCTTCAAACCCCATGTGGCGGCCTTTATCATGGCTTTCTTCATCACATTCCCAATTGGCTTTTACCTGAGTATGTTTGTGGTGTTCCAGGGTTCTTACCTGCGCAGGCGCATTCAATTCGCCCGTTACTTTATGGTAGCCATTGTCTGTGTGGTTTTAAATTATGTACTGCTGAAATTTTTTATTGAAACCCTTGGCTGGTCGGCACACCCGACGCTTTCTCTGATGGCGACGGCAGTGATTGTTGTCACCTTTAGTTATATCTCGCAGCGTTTTTTTTCGTTCAAGTCGGAGAAGGCGCCGTTGATAAAAAAGCGCAAGTCCTCAGCGCTTGAGGCCTAAATCTATATCGGTTACCTGAACACTCAAAGCCCCGTTGCAAGCAGTTTTTATCAGTATGTGCTGCGGTAAAGGTTGTACGCTGATCACCTTTAATTCTTTTACATTTCCCACGCCTTTAATGCCTTTCGTCCATTCTTTATTAAGATAGGTATTCAAAGATTTTTGCGCCGTATCAAAATAAGAAGTAAGGTTGATGGCGGTGTTCTTTTTCAACTCCGATTCTATCTTACCAGAGAAAAGCCATTTGGCTGTTTTAAGTAACAGGTTTTTTGTTTGAAGATCATAGTCGAGGTCCTGTACTTCAATAGTTTTAGTAGCTGGATTATAGACAGGGTTGCCCGTGAAAAAAGCGGTGCCGTTAAAAGATCCGGTAAAGTCAACTTTGATTAACATACGGCCTTCGTTATTGCTGGCAAGTGTTACTTCTTTCACTACAATATGCTTTGCAAATAACCCTTCCGATAAATCAAATCGTTTGCCTGCCATATAGCCATTTACCACACGGCTTAACGAATCGTATTGGAGGGCCGCTTCTAAAAAAACAGAGAAGCCACCGGCGTTTGCCGAAGGCGAAAGATTGGGTAAAGAAGTGGTTCGCACCGCTCCCTTTTGAAACGTTACTGCCGGTGTAGCGCTGATGCCAATGTTGATATTCAAAAGGTCGTTCTTGGTGGTAATATTTTGCATGCGTAACGATTTAGGATGAAGCGAGAAAAAGCCGATGCCGGGTATAGCATAGGTTTCATTCAGCAGGTTCCATGCCTGTTGCATATACGGCCTTAAATTAAAAAAGCCGAAAGAATCCTGCATGGCTTTTTGCGACGTATCCAAGGCGCTTTTCAGGCCATCAATCACGTCCTTCGTAACGTCCTGCCCCCAAAAACAAACTTCACATTTGTCTTTAGCCACAGGCTCGGTACGGGTAATCAGCGTTTGTAAAAAATAGTTAGGCAATAACCCAAACCTGGCCCTGAAACCTATGTCCACGCGGCGTTCCGGCTCGCTAAACCCGCAGCGGCAACCTGGCGACCAAGGCGATAATACGGTATTGCCGGTGCATAACCGCGTAGAGCCAACGATTTGATAATAGCCGGTAAACGACAGGTCGAGAACAGGCCCTTGCATGTTCATCCTGAGCGGCGAACGGCGAAAATGATATTTGTACCTCGTGGCGCAATCGGCCTGCACCCAGCCATCGGGGTAGCCAGTAGAAACAAACACCGTATCTACATTGCGTTCGGCCAACGCAAATACGGGCCTTAAATTTATTTGAATAGGAATATCAATTTGCGATTCGGGTAAGGAGTCCAGCAATGTTTTTTGTGCCGAAGCAGTAATTGTAAAAAGAAAAAGTAAAGAAGTTAGCTGTTGCCGCACGGGTAAAATTTTATGATCTGTAAACGCTTCGCCTGCAAAAATATTGGCTGCAAATTTCTTTACCGTTTGGCGGGGTTTCTCCAGCCTTTGGATAAGCGTTCAATAGACTCGTTTATTCTGGTAGCTCTGGTCTCTGGCCGCCTGGCGGTAACAATCCATTCCAGATATTCTTTTTTATTGCTAAAAGATAGGCTGTCAAAGAAATCCGCTTCCGTGTTATTTTTTACCAATGCAGCCGCAAAATCATCGGGGGGATACACTAACTTTTTCGTCGCGTCTATGTAATCAAAAATCGGTCTGGTCTTGGGTTTGGCCTCTTTCTTTTTATCGGCTGCTGTTTTTAAGCGCATGCCAAATGCACTCCAGGTTTCATTAAAAGAAATAAGACTGATCCAATGCAGTTCGTCACGCTTTAGAAGGCTTTCCCAACCTTTATCCCTTGTTAGATCCGTTTGAATTTTTGATGTACCCTTTGGATAGTAAATCCAGCAAATAACGTCGGCTTTCAACAGGCCTATCACCTTTTCTACTTCGGCATGCATCTCGGTTTTATCTTTTACAAACCAATGAATTTGCTGATAGGTTGTTGCTGTAGAAGATAGCTTCGTATCTGCTGGTAAAGGCGCTAAGTCCTTGGCTAAATTTGCCGGAGCATTTATAGTAAGTAAACTAAAGCCTTCCTTTATTTTTAGTTTTTGAGCAATGGAAGCAGCCATGGTTTTGGTTTTGAATAAAGATAAGATATACGGTTAAAGATGAACGGGTCACTGATTTTGCGATTTTTTGTACTTCTGAAGTGATGCTATGGTTGTCTTTCGTCGGTTTATCGTGAGCACAATCGAAAGGTTCGCTTACAGGTTTGAAAATACTGCTGCGCCCTATTCGATCTTTCTCTTTTTATTATGTAAAGCCGTTCTGCCATCGCTTTGAAATCTCTGTGGCGTTTCGTTTCGTAGGAACGGTTCATGGGTGGAAGATCACATTGTATGTATGTTGTCGCGTTTCTTCGGAACGCCTGATGCTGATGGGTATCATGTTATCATGTTGTGTCTTCCTTATAGGTTGTTTTCCACTTTTGCCTTGATGCAAAAGTGGAGCAAAAGATCAAGGCTAAAAACAAATGCTCCGCTGTTTTTGCCCAAGGCCGGCGCACAACGGTCTTTCATTACATGTTTCAGTCTTTCACTGCGTCTTTTATCCTTCGTACATGACTTGTTACCTCACCACACATAGTTTAAATCGTATGCTTTTTTAGCTGCTTGCGTGGCAAAATACTAAAGGCGCTGTATTGCGTGTGGCTTTCTTTACAGCACAGTCATTCATTAAGTTGCCACGCAATAAGGCGCTGGATGGTGGGGAACCTTATGGATTGTTATATGCTTTACCTGCGGTATGAACGGATGAGTAGCCATTGATGAAAACAGCACAGCATTAAAGAGTGACTGAGAAAGGGAATGAATGATTAGGTAAGCCTTTGCTGTGCCGATGGTGGCCTTCCCCTAACGGGGGAAGGTCGGGATGGGGGCCGGCTGTTCCTGCGCCGGTGGCCTCCCATCGGGGGTAGCCAGAAGGGTTACGAGCGAAGCGCTGAGGGATGGGGCCTTGCGTGAGGGATAGAAGCGAATATCCTTTTTATTGGGTGATCGTATTGACTGATTGTTATTGTAAACACTGCTTGCACTACTGACACCCCAATAAAAAGATAAGAGCGAATAGCCCGGTGCCGCCCCGGCACACGCTCAACCAACATCGAGTTCATTACCCCTCCATCTCCGCCGCCCATTTATCCCTATCATCGGGACTAAATTTCCAGGGCGCAAAATTATTCTCCACGTTGCTGTACATACCGTTCCATTCACCGGGTTGGTTGCTTTCTTCAAGGGCTAAATAACGCTTCAACTGGTTGATGATATTTAATGGATCAATCAACACCGGGCAAGCCTGAACGCAGGCCTGGCAAGAGGTACAGGCGAAGAGTTCCTCGGTGGTTATATAATCGTGCAGCAACGATTTGCCATCTTCTTTAAAGGTTCCGTTAGCATCACGGTTAACGCCAATGGCTTCCATCCTGTCCCTTGTGTCCATCATTATTTTGCGTGGTGAAAGCAGTTTGCCGGTTTGACTGGCCGGACATTGTTGCGTGCATCGTCCGCACTCGGTGCAGGTATAAGCGTCTAATAAATTCTTCCAGCTTAGGTCCGTTACATCTTTTGCACCAAAGCGTTTATGCTCTTCGGTTGCAGCATCGGCAGGCGCCGTTTCCGGTTGCATGGCATACAAAACTTCTTTCTGAATTTCGGGCATGTTCACCATCTTAGCCTGCGGCTTTAATCGTGCATAATACGTATTCGGAAAGGCCAGTATAATGTGCAGGTGTTTGGAATAAGGCAGGTAATTCAGGAAAAGAAAAATGCCCGCAATATGCAGCCACCAGGCGCCGCGTTCAATTCCCACCAGGGTGGCTGTACTTAAATTTTGAAAGAGCGGCGTGATAAAACCCGATACAAAAAAATCTGTTTTTACATCGGCATAATGACTGTATTGCTTTAACTGCAAGGCTTTATCGGAAGCATTCATAATAAGGAACAACGACATTAAAACGATCTCAAAGGCGAGGATAATATTGGCATCGCTACGTGGCCAGCCGTCAAGTTCCTTCATGTTCAGGCGTGGCACTTTTATACTGTTTCTTCTGATTAAAAAAATGATGCAGGCAGCCAACACCAAAAAGGCAAGCACTTCAAAAAAATTAATAAGAAAGCTATAAAGAGCGCCTAAGGTTGGGGCAAACAAACGGTGTGTGCCAAAGATGCCATCCAAAAAAATTTCAAGGATTTCTATATTGATGATTACAAAACCGGCATATACGGCAAGATGCAGCAAAGCCACCAAAGGCTTGTCAAACATGCGTTTCTGGCCAAAGGCAATCAGCAAAACATTACGCCAGCGGTCGGGGTGGGGCTCAAAAGCTTCATCTCTTCCGAGGTTGATATTCTTTTTAATAAAGCTTGCTTTCTTTACAAAAATGTAAATAGCAACCGCCGCTAAAATGATAAATAAAATTTGCTGTACCAGGTGCATGATGTTACTTTAAGCCTTGTAAAAATAGGGGATGAACCAACTTCAAACAAAGACACAAATATTGAATGCGGACGCAGTGCAGCGAAAGATAAAACGCATGGCTTTAGAGATAGCGGAGCAAAATACGGCTGAAAGCTATTTACTGATTGCCGGTATTGTAGGTAACGGCGTAGTGGTGGCAAAACAGTTGGCGAAAGAGTTGAAAAATGCCGGACTTCAACAGGTAGAAATCGCTACCATCCACCTCGATAAAACCGCACCGGCAGCCGTTTTCATTGAACCGGTACCTGATTTACAAAACAAGGTTATCATCATTGCCGACGATGTAGCCAACACCGGCCGGACAATGTTTTATGCCTTACAGCCCTTTTTTTCTTCTCACCCAAAAAGGCTGCAAACGGCCGTGCTGGTAGAGCGCAGTCATAAACAATTTCCCATTCAAACCGATTATACCGGGCTTTCCATTGCCACCACTTTGCTGGAACATATTGAAGTGATTGCAGAAGGAGAGGAGATAGCAGGAGCGTGGCTGTACTAGAGGAGACAGGAGACAGAATGAAAGCCGCTAATAGGCCAATGCCTTCAACTTAAGTTTCCCATTCGACAACTCAATCGCCGGTGCCGGAAACTTCAACACATTAACGGCAGAGAAAACCGACTGTAAAAATTTACTCTTCACTTTAATTTTTGTAAGGTCAACATCAGGTGCTAAAAAAAACTGGCGGTAGCGCTGAATGTCTCGCCGGTCAAAGGTTACAGCGCCATCGGTTTTATTCTTCGCTACATTTTCATAACCGCCAAACATGCCTTCTGCTCCATAACCAAAAGAAATATTGAGCCAGCCGGGCAATGTTGTTTGCGGAAAAAACGATTTGATATTTGCACTCAGCCAATACGTTTGTGCATTGTAATCTTTCAACAACCGGCTTTGAAAAGAAGCGCCGAATAAATCATCTGCCCGCTTTTTTAAATCCGGTTCGTTGTAATTTTTTGGCGAAGAAGAAAACTTCAAACTGATCTTTTGCTCCTTCCATCCCAATTGTTGAACCGCATATAACGAAGCCCCAAAAACATCAGCGCCGGCATCGCCCCAACTCCAGCCCCATTCGGCCGAAAGGCCATCAAGGTATTCGATGGAAAGCATGTAAAGCAGGCTGCTGCCCGATCCCAGGGCAATGGCTTTCTTCTCACCAACCCCCGCCCATCGCCACATATTGGTTGTTAAGCGGCTGGTATGGTAGGCCGTCCACGCATGGCCGACCTTATCCATTTGCAACCACTCGCCATCATCATTAAATACATGAAAAGGTGACCGGGGATAACCATTATACCAGGCCTGGCTTAGAACGATAAACGAACCGCCGTAACCAGCAGTAGTTAGAGCGCCGACGAGCCGTTGCCGGCCTTTGTAATTAATAGTGGTGTCGGGTAACTGGTGAGATGCGGAAACGGTATCCTGCGACCAGCCGGTAACAGATAAAAAAAGTAAAGTATAGAGCAGCCATTTCTTCACCGTTCAAATGTACGGACACTTACCTTCGTATGGATTGCCTGCAAGCAACCAACACGATACTAAACATCAACTTATAAACCTTAATTATGGACCCGATCATTGAAGAAAAAGTAAGCGGCTGGCTGAATGGTGCGTATGATGAAGAAACAAAAACTGTGATAAAATCGTTACAGGCTTCTAACCCCGATGAACTGGCTGATGCCTTTTACCGCAACCTTGAATTTGGTACCGGTGGCCTGCGCGGCATCATGGGCATCGGTACCAACCGCATGAATAAATATACCGTGGGCATGGCTACGCAGGGCTACGCCAACTACCTAAAAAAAAGTTTTCCATCTGAAGATATTAAAGTCGCCATTGCGCATGACAGTCGTAATAACAGCCGCTTTTTTGCCGAAACGGTAGCCAATGTTTTTGGCGCCAACGGCATCAACGTTTTTTTGTTTGATGACCTAAGACCCACGCCAGAACTATCTTTCACTATACGTCAGTTGGGCTGCAAAGGCGGCGTGGTTTGTACAGCATCGCATAATCCAAAAGAGTATAATGGTTATAAAGCCTATTGGGATGATGGCGGGCAATTAGTGCCGCCGCATGATAAAGCCGTGATTGATGAAGTGGAAAAAATAGCAGGTGTGAATGATGTAAAATGGACCGGCGGCGAAGCCAACATTACGATCATTGGTAAAGAAATGGATGAAGCTTTTATCAAGATGGTCAAGAGCTTAAGCGTGTATCCCGAAGTGATTCAGCAGCAAAAAGATTTAAAGATTGTTTATACGCCAATACATGGAACGGGAATTAAACTGGTGCCACAGGTTTTAAAAGAATACGGTTTCGAAAACGTAAATATTGTAGAAGAACAGGCTACGCCGGATGGTAATTTTCCAACGGTGGTTTATCCCAACCCGGAGGAGAAAGAAGCCATGTCGTTAGGACTGAAAAAGGCAGCGGAGATAGACGCTGATATTTTATGCGCTACCGATCCGGATGCCGACCGCGTAGGCATTGGTGTAAAAAATACAAAGGGCGAATGGGTGCTGATGAACGGCAACCAAACCGCGGTGCTGGCTTTCAACTATATGATTGAAAGCCGCAAGGAGAAAGGGTTACAGCAGCCGAACGATATGGTAGTAAAAACAATTGTTACTACTAATATGATTGATGTGATCGCCAAAAAAAGCGGCATCAATTGTTATAATGTGCTTACCGGTTTTAAGTGGATTGCAGAGCTGATTAAAGAAAAAGAAGCAACTGAACATTATGTAGTTGGCGGCGAAGAAAGCTACGGTTTGATGATTGGTTCGGAGATACGCGATAAAGATGCCGTATCGGCGGTAGCCATTTTATGTGAGATGGCGGCATATGAAAAAAGCAAAGGCCGAAGCCTTTATCAAAAGATGCTGGACCTCTATGTGCAATTCGGTTACTACCAGGAAGACCTGATTTCCATTACCAAAAAAGGCCGCAACGGCCAGCAGGAAATTGCCGATATGATGGAAGGCTTCCGGGCTAATCCGCCAAGAGAACTGGCCGGTAGCAAAGTGATTCAATTAATGGATTACGATAAACAAATAAGCACGGACCTGGCTACAAGCAATACGCAACCCATCACACTTCCCAAGTCGAATGTGTTGCAATTTATTACTGAAGATGGCAGTAAGATCAGTGCCCGGCCATCGGGTACAGAGCCTAAGATCAAATTTTATTTTAGTGTAAAAACAGAACTGCCTTCAGTGGAGCAGTTTGATGAAGTGCAGCAAAAAGCAAAGGATAAAATCAAACAGATTATTGGGGAGATGAAGCTGGGGTAGAGAAAAGAATAAGTAAATTTGAGTAAACCGTTTAATTATGGATGCTTTGAAAAAAATGCGTGAGGAAGTAAAAAACTATATTGAAACTGCGGATGAAAAAGTAGTAAAGATGGTATATGCCATGTTGGAAGTAGATGCTGTAGAGGCTCAGGATGCTGACTGGTGGACGAACATGCCGGATAGCGTAAAAGAAGATGTAGAAGAAGGATTGCGTCAGTCAGAAAGAGACGAGGTATTTTCTCACGAAGAAGTAATGAAAAAATATCCCCAATGGTTTTCCAAATAAAATGGACGGAGAGAAGCATTATAACATACGGAAAGAATATAGAATATTTAAAAACGGGTTGGTCAGATGCGGTAGTTCAGAAATTTAAGAACGAAGTTCAAAAGCGTTTGGCAGTTCTGTCCGAGCATCCTTACATTGGAGTTGCACGTAACGCAAAACAAAAAAATATCCGACAGCTGGTAATACATAAGCGGCTTCTCCTTATCTATCACGTTAAACCAACGAAAGACAGAATTGATTTAGTCACTTTTTGGAACACTTACCAACATCCGCAGAAACTTTTTATACAAGTGTAATTTTTTATCAAAAAATTAATGATAGCAGAAATTAAAAAAGTGCTCTTTTGGAGCACTTTCTCTTTGGCGGATGGACTTAATTATGTTGAGAAATTTTGATCGTTTGTTTGATAGCACAAAGAAAAGGAACAGGCTTCAAAATGGATATTCATATCGTTCAATACATTTTTTCTGGCGATGGTTACACCACTTTTTTCCGTCCATCTAAATAAGGGATGAGCTTTGGAACCTGCTGCTGGTACCGTTTGTATTGGTCGCCAAAATCCATCACCAGTTTTTTTTCTTCCAACCCGATGCCGATCAATGTATAAATGGTGATGACCGCGTTTGATATGAGCAAGCTCCAGGTAGGAAAAACAACGAACAGTCCCCAGATGGCCAAAAAAGTACCGGAGTATAAAGGATGCCGCACATAGCGGTGAACGCCGGAAATAATCAGTTCCGTATAGACTTCCTCCTGCAACAAGCTGCGCAAACCACTTAAGCTCATAAAGTATTTCTTGATGCAAATAAGCATCAGCGTAAAGCCCGAAACGGTGATGACGGCGCCAACAATTTTTGAAAAAAGCGTTGGTGAAAAAACATCTTTTGAATGAACAGTAAATTGAAATAAAACGATAGCCGCCAAGCCCGCAAAGGCAAATAAAGTATAGCCTAACCGGTAGTGTTTAAAACCCTTGCCCAACCTCTTTTTAAAAAAAGCCTTTACCCGCAAACCCGCCAGCACACTGTGAAGCAGGCCATACTCCATCCACAGTAGAGCGATGATAATATGATTAAGAAGCATGCTTAAAAATACGATGGAGAGGATTGTTCAGGTAAATTATATTTGCCGCATGAGAGCAACCGAGGATACGTACCGCCATAAAGGACTGCGCCGGAAACTGGTGGATACGGTTAGAGGAAAAGGCATCACCGATGAAAAAGTTTTAGCTGCTATTGAAAGTATTCCCCGCCATTTTTTTTTAGACTCTGCTTTTGATGAAGTGGCGTACGAAGACAAAGCTTTTCCGATTGCGGAAATGCAAACCATCTCGCAACCTTATACCGTGGCTTATCAAAGCCAGTTGCTGGAAGTAAAGCCGCATGAAAAAGTATTGGAGATAGGAACCGGAAGCGCTTACCAGGCTTCGGTTTTAGCCGAACTTGGTGCCAAGGTTTTTACCATTGAGCGACAAAAAAAATTGTTCGATGGCAATAAAGCATTCACGTGGATAAAAAAATATCCTACCATAAAATTCTTTTACGGCGATGGCTTTGAAGGCCTGCCAACGTATGCGCCATTTGACAAAGTTATTATCACCGCAGCGGCGCCTTTTGTTCCCGAAAAACTGATTGCTCAATTAAAAACCGGCGGCATGATGGTGATACCTTTTGGCAGCGGCGATGTGCAGGTAATGAAGCGATTGATAAAACAAAGTGATGGTTCAGTAAAAGAAGAAGTGTTTGATAACTTTAGTTTTGTACCGATGCTTCAGGGCAAGAATGATTGATTACGAAATGAATCCCTTGCGTTGTGCATCAATATTTTTTCAGGGAAACATGATCAGCTTACCTTGTTTATGATATCGGCGAATAGTAAATAGCAGCCATTTTGAGTAACGGGAGAAGCCGCTTTCATTATTTTTGGCGGATAGTTCAATCACTTCCCCATCCCATGTTACTATAACATACGAGTAACCGTTTCGATACCTGCCGGTTCCCCAACAAAGACCATCCCTGGTTATATAAAAAGCAAACCCGAAAAATTCACCGGCAACCTTTTTTACACCTTCGTCATTCCTTTTATAATTATAGTCTCTGAATAATTTATGCGTTTCAAAAGTGTATGTTCCATTCGTGTAAACATCTAATTCGCCTGTGCATTGCCTCCATCTACGCGGTGAAATCCTTTTGGAAAAGATAGCTGCGCAGAAGCATAAACTGTGAATAATACAAAGCAAAATAGAAGAAGTGGTTTCATGATAGTTCATTTGATACGACACGATTAAAGTTTAGGAGATGTAATAGCTTTAGCGTTTTCACCTGAAGATATTCAAATGTTGATTAATGAGCAACTGCAGGTTAGCCATTCTTTCAAATGTATCAATGAAAGCCTGTAGTAGCCGCGTTAGCTAATTCAATTCATCTTCGGAAATGAAGTGATCTCAGTATGGTTAAATGCTTTATAGAACATTGCCGTGTAGTAAGTGTCTACCGACAAGAAAATCACTGTCAAAGTCCAAAATAGTTTACTCTTAAAGTGAGTGCCGATAACTCCCCCTATTGAAAAGAAAGTGCCTAATATAAGAAGTGTAAAAACAGCAGCCATAGCATAACTCAAAACGAAATAGGTATCATGCAAATGAATATCGAAAGAAGCGTTACTCTTATAAATCCTTAATTTAAAATATACGGCCACAAGTAAAGTAAGTCCGATAAGTAAAGCTATTAATGCTCCCTTCATAACAATTGATTTTGGTTAAAATCAAAAAAAAAGATACGTACCATATCAGCCAACTGAAAACTTCAGTTTTATTCTGTTTGCATTGCTATAGCACACTTCTTTTTCCCACATTTCCAACAACTGCTTATCTTTCATTTCTATTGTCTGCTTATGCGTGTCGTTCCTTTTATAATCAGCACCACCATCACCGTATCACTTGTATTTGCGCTCAATAAACGCTGGGGCGCCACACCCGATTTAGGCAATTTTTTAAGTCCGCAATCAGGCTTCTGGCAAAATGCCGATGCCGATGGCGAGGATATGAATGAGGCGCTTTCATTTAAAAATCTGAAAGGAAAGGTAACGGTGTATTTAGATGAACGTTTAGTGCCGCATGTGTTTGCGGAGCAGGAGGAAGATGCGTATTTCGTACAAGGTTTCATTCATGCTAAATACCGGTTATGGCAAATGGATTTTCAGGCCCGTGCTGCCGCCGGCCGGTTAAGCGAAGTGCTGAATGACAAACGCCTGCTGAACTACGACCGGCTGCAACGCCGCACCGGGATGGTGTTTGCGGCCGAGAACATGCTGACGGCCATTGCTAAAGATGCCTTCAGCCAAAAAGTTTTAGATGCTTATACCACAGGAGTAAATGCTTACATTACTACGGTTACGCAAAGCAGCTTGCCATTGGAATTTAAGTTGCTGGGCTATCAGCCAGAACCCTGGACGAATCTTAAATCGGCCTTGTTTGTAAAACTCATGTCGGCCGATTTAGCCGGACTGGGTTTAGCAAGAGACCTGCCGTTCACTAACGAAAAATCAATCTTCTCGCAACAGGAAATGAACCTGCTTTATCCACAGGTTTCCGATTCATCGCAACCAATCATTCCGAAAGGAACGCCGTTTGATGCACCAACGGTAAAAGCCGTGACACCAACTACGGTTGACTCGCTTTATTACAACAACGATACAGCGGTTAACCCTATGTCGGTACCCAAAGTAACCGATATAAAAGGCAGTAATAACTGGGCCGTCAGTGGCAGCAAAACCGCCAGCGGCGCCCCTATACTTTGCAACGATCCGCACCTGGGTTTAACGCTGCCTTCCATTTGGTTTGAGATGCAGTTGCATACGCCAACGATGAATGTTTACGGCGCTACGTTTCCCTGTATTCCCGGCGTTGTAATTGGCTTTAATGATAGCGTGGCCTTTGGCGTTACCAATGCCGGCAGGGATGTTATTGATTATTATAAAATAAAATTTAAGGATGATACCCGCCGCCAGTATTGGTATAACGGCGCCTGGCAAAGTTGTAGGATGCGCCCCGAAGTAATTAAAAAAGCGGACGGCGGTGTGTACGCTGATACCGTTGCCTACACGGCATTTGGGCCAGTGCTTTATGACAAAACATTCACCAATGGCGACGCTTCTATCACTACGCCACTGGCTATGCGATGGACGGCGCACGACCCATCGAATGAGTTATTGGTTTGGATAAAACTGGACCGTGCAAAAAATTATGTGGATTATGAAGATGCTATTTCCAACATGGCCACACCCGGACAAAACTTTGTTTTTGCTGCCAAAAACGGCGACATCGCTATTCGGCAACAAGGCAAGTTTCCCTTACGCTGGCCGGGGCAAGGGTTATACGTTATGCCGGGCGAGGATAGCGCTTATGCCTGGCAAGGATGGATTCCGCAAACAGAAAATCCGCACACCTTAAACCCGGCTCAGGGCTTTGTTGAAAGTGCTAATCAGCGGGCGGTTGATTCTACGTATCCGTACTTTATTCCCGGCGATTATATAGCGCCACGCGGCATCTCGTTACACGATCATTTGAGCAACATGCAAAACATTACGGTGGATGATATGAAGCGATTGCAGAACGATGTCTATAGTACTTTGGCCGCCGATGCAGTGCCCTTCTTTTTACAACATACCGATCAAAATTATTTGAACGATGCCGAGTTAAAATACTTCAATCAATTAAAGAACTGGGACTATAACGTTAGCGCCAATGCTACTGCGCCAACTATCTACCAGGCCTGGTTTGATAGCCTGGAAAAACAGGTTTGGAACGATGAATTCACCCGCATTACTAAAACCGTAGCGTGGCCCGATGAACAGACCTTGTTCGAAAACTTAAAACGTGATTCGGCGTTCCGTTTTATTGACAACATCAACACGCCGCAGGTAGAAACATTGAACCAACAGGTGACAACCGCATTCAAATTAGCTGCCTCCGGCTTGGCGAAAGAAGAGAAGCTAAATGGCCTCGTTTGGTGGAAGCATAAAGGCAGTGTGATACTGCATACCCTGCGGGAATCGCTAATGCCATTTGCCCGGAAAGACTTGCAAACTGGTGGCTGGGGCAATGTGATAATGGCGCATACAAAAACACACGGTCCAAGCTGGCGGATGATTGTGCAGCTATCGGCCGAAACCGAGGCCTGGGGCATTTATCCGGCCGGGCAAAGCGGTAACCCCGGTAGTAAGTTTTACGACAACTTTATAGATGATTGGGTAGCTGGAAAGTATTACCGGTTGTGGATGATGAAGGAAGGGGAGAAGGCCGATAAGCGTATTATTGGCACCCTGATTTTTACTAAAGCCTAACTTTTTTACATGCGATTTATACTTGCTGTTTTACTGACTGCCACCTTAAGTTTTATTGCTGGTTTATACACACCCTGGTGGAGCATTGCTGTAGTTTCTTTTTTGGTTGCCTTGCTGGTGAAGCAACGTTATGGCGTGGCTTTTCTGTCAGGTTTTCTTGGCATCTTTTTACTTTGGGGCGGCCTTTCCTTTTGGATTGATACAAAAAACAATGGGGTGCTGTCGCATAAGATGGCGCAGTTGTTTCCATTAGGAGGTTCCTCTGTTTTACTGATACTTGTTACGGCGTTGGTTGGTGGCTTGGTGGGAGGCTTTGCGGCTATGAGCGGGAGTACATTGCGGATAAGTGAACCGTAAAAAAATATTTACAATCCTTACAATAAAAAGCTGAGGATACTTTTTCGTGTTAGTCAATGTTAGTCATTAACAGAACAATTCAAAGAAATTGGTTTTCATTGCAATAAGATAAACCTTAGTAGAAAATTGATTCGTAAGCCAACTAACCTTATTACTTTATTTGTTCACGAAAATATCGTACAACAATTTATACACTCACTTCATCTTTTCAACCTTGCATCGTTAGCCCATAATCCCCGAAATAAGCAGGGAGCGGATTGAGAAGTATATTACCTGCGTCGTAAATAATTACGAGTGTCATTTATATTCAATCTATGCTAACCCGGAACATATTCATTTTCTTGTTTCCCGTTCGCCAAAAATTTCAGAAGAAGCACTTGCCAAGGTTATAGCCGATAGTTCCGGGAAATTTATTAACCAACAAAAATTATGCAATTCCAAATTCGAATGGCAGAATTCCGCTGCTGCCTTTTCGGTTTCAAAATCTGATGTTGACCGCGTTTGCAAATACATATTGAATCAACCAGCGCACCATGGAAAAGTAAAATTTGCCGAAGAGTACGACGAGTTTATTACGTTTTATCAAAAAACATTACAGCCTTTTGAGAAGATGCGTTTGAAATAAGGTAATAAGGTATGCCGCCTTGCGAGTTGGTTTTCTACTAAGGTTTAAATACAACTTTGGATTCACATTGAAATAACTCTTGCACCAGTCTTCAACCGGTAATAAATAATACTGAACGTTTCAATCAAATTGATGATTTACAACTTGAAAATTGGAACCAATAGTACTCTGTTAAATAACTTTCAATTCTATCGCTGCTTTATCTTCTCCTTACATTCCGCAGTACATTCGTTTTACACCCCTGCGTATGAAACAAATTTTACTCCTCTCCATAATTTCCTTTAGCTTTTTTGCCGCTTCGGCTACCAACATCAACGGCACTATTACCGATGAAAACGGCCACCCGCTTTCGTTTGCGTCCATTAGTATCAAAGGCACTACAAAGGGCGCCATTGCCAACAGCCAGGGAAAATATTCCATCAATTTAGAGGAGGGTAATTACACATTAGTTTGTCAGCATGTGGGCTATCAAACGCAGGAAAGAAAAACCATCTTGAAAAATGAAGCAGTGACGGTGGACTTTACGTTATCGCCACAGGACCTTAAAATGCAGGAGGTCATCATCAAAAGGGGCGAAGACCCGGCGCTGGAGATTATGCGGCAAACTATAAAAAAACGGGAGTTTTATAACAAGCAAATTGATTCGTTTACCGTAGATGTTTATATCAAAGGGCTGATCCGTTTAAGAGCTATTCCGGATAGAATGCTGGGCCAGAAAGTAGATAAGTCCGAAATGAAAAAGCAAGGCATTGATTCAGCAGGAAAAGGCATTTTATTTCTTTCCGAGTCGCTGACTAAAGTGGCTTATAAACGTCCTGATAAGATAAAGTTTGAAGTGGTTTCTTCCCGTGCCAGTGGTGGCGGCTTTGGGCTGAGCTTTCCTTTCTTCGTTAACTTTTATACCAACAATGTAGCGCTCTTTAGTGGCAACATTAACCCACGCGGGTTTATCTCACCCTTTGCTGATGGCGCCTTTCATTACTACCAATTCAAGTTTGAAGGGTCGTTTATGGAAAACGGAAAACTGATAGACCGGATACGGGTAACGCCGCGCCGTAAAAACGAACCGCTGTTTAGCGGCTATGTGCAGATTGTAGATGAAGAGTGGCGCCTCCACAGTTTAGATTTACGGGTTACAAAAAGCCAGGGCCTTGATTTATTAGATACAATTGGCGTTACACAAATTCATTCGGAAGTGGCGCCTGATGTATATAAAACTGCCAACCAGGTCGTGTCCTTTGCCGCTAATTTTTTTGGCTTTAATGTTACTGGTGATTTTTTGAATGTATATACCAACTACGATATTAACCCGGGTTTCAAAAAAGGATTCTTCAATCGCGTTATAGCCAGGTTTGATACGGCCTTTAATAAAAAAGATAGCAGCTATTGGAGCAACCTTAGGCCTGTGCCGTTAGAGCCCGATGAGAAACGCGACTTTGTTTTTAAAGACAGTGTAAACAAGGCTGACAGGGATTCAATGTTTTCCAGACGCTACACCGATTCGTTACGAAAGGCGCAGAAGCCAATCAAGCTCCAGGACTTTGTGTTGAATGGCATCAACCGAAATTATTACTCAGCTCATTCGCATACGGTTTACCATTATGATCCATTTATCCGTGGCATCGAATACAATACGGTAGAAGGTTTGTCGCTTTCGGCTAACCAATGGTTAACTGTCAATCCTAAAACCGGCGCTCATTATTCTATCATTGGCTGGGATACCCGTTACGGATTCAGCAATTCGCACCTGAATTCTTTTCTTACTTATACTATCAAAAATCGCAGGGAAGAATACCGCAACCGGTACCTGCAATTTGGCGGTGGCAAACGCTTGCTGCAGTTTAACCGCGATAACCCTATCAGCGAAATCACCAATACCTTTTCTACGTTGTTGTATAAAAAAAATTACATCAAATTATATGAGGCCTGGACGGGCAGGATTGAATATAACAACCGTTTTGAAAGCGGCCTGCAATTGAATGTGGTGGCTAATTACGAAGACCGTTTGCCATTGGAGAATACCACTGATTTTAGTTTTTTCAAAAAGGAACGTGTGCTGCTTCCCAACCATCCTTATGAGTTAGCAAATATCCCGTTCAATCGCCATGCAGCTTTTGTAAATTCCTTTACGTTATCGTACCAGCCGGGCCAGCAATATATCGAATTTCCGAAGTCCAAAATCCCGATTGGTTCTAAGTATCCAACGTTGGAATTACAATACAGCAAAGGCCTTCCCACTATTTTTAACAGCACCGCTGATTTTGATAAATGGAAATTTTCGGTGTATGACAATATGAATCTAAAGTTGTTGGGAACCTTCAAATACAAGATCAGCGTTGGCGGATTTTTTAATAACCGCCATGTAGATATTCCCGACTTTACGCATTTCAATGGCAATCAAACTTCAACAAACCAGGAGTATGTCAACAGCTTTCAATTAGCTCCTTACTACCGTTATAGCAACACGGAAAAATTATACGGCCTGCTACATGCTGAACATCATTTCAATGGATTACTTACTAATAAAATTCCGGTGCTGAACAGTTTAAAATGGAACCTCGTAGCCGGCACTAACATGTTTTACGTAAATGGCAACAACTATTACATAGAAGCTTTTGCCGGGCTTGAAAATATTTTCAAACTGTTCCGTATTGATTTTATCACGGCTGCGCAGGCCGCGCCGGGTAACAGGTTTGGGGTGCGATGGGGGTTGGGCGGCATACTGGGCGGGGCTATTTCTACCAAAAGAAGATAAGGTGCGGCAATAGCTTAAATCCTTACTTTTGCCCGACCTTTTTTAACCAACCTAAAGAAAAATTTTATGGCATTCAGCACCGTTATACAGCAGGTAGAAAAACCAGTAACTACAACCCCATCCTCCGATTTACCCGATGCTTTACTTAGCATGATCATACTATCCATGTATGGGGCACAGGCCAGTAAAAAAATGGTTCGCAAGCTGAGACGCAAATTTTTTTGGACCTCTTTAAAATTAAAAGCCTCGTCGCTTTTTCATTCCAAAAGGGATATATCCGACCGGCAACTGATTTATATTATTGCCGGTGTGGCGTTCATACTGCTTCTTATTTTGGCTCCAATATCAGCCCTGGTGCTGGCGCTTGTTTTTCTAATCTTATTATTGGCGGGAGTCATCTAAACATTTCTTCGCAACTGTCTTTTACAGTTTTTTTTGTCGCAATAAATATCTTTGCGCCTGTAAGCTTTGTTCACCCTGCAAGGGAACGGGCTTTGCGAGAACGTCCTGCTTCAACAGGATGAGCTAAAGATATTTTATGGCTTTACTTTATAACAGGGTTTCTCAAAAAGAGCTCAAGGAAAAATTGATGGCCGAAACGGAACGGCGTATTACCCTTTCCTTCTATCATTACTTTAAAATTGACGACCCGGCCGCCTTCCGCGACACACTATATCAAAACTTAGAGGCACTGAATGTTTTCGGACGTATTTATGTAGCTGAGGAAGGGATAAATGCCCAGGTCAGCGTGCCTGCTGGCCAATTAGAAGCTTTCAAAAATTATCTCTATTCTATTGATGCCTTGAATGAAGTACGATTAAATGTTGCGGTAGATGACGACGGCAAATCGTTTTGGGTATTAAAGATAAAAGTGCGGGATAAGATAGTAGCCGATGGTATTAGTGATCCCTCCTTCGACATGCAGAACCGTGGGCAGTACATTAATGCTGAAGGCTTTAATAAACTGACCGCCGACCCAAGTACTATTGTTGTGGATATGCGCAACCACTACGAATATGAAGTGGGCCATTTTGAAAACGCTATTGAAATTCCTTCCGATACCTTTCGCGAACAGTTGCCCATGGCGGCTTCTATGCTAAGCGATGCAAAAGATAAGGCTATCATCATGTATTGCACCGGCGGCATCCGTTGCGAAAAAGCAAGTGCCTACATGCTCCATCAGGGGTTTAAAAATGTTTATCATTTGGAAGGCGGCATCATAAATTATGTGGCGCAGGCAAAAGATAAACACCTGCCCTTAAAGTTTCATGGAAAAAACTTTGTGTTTGATAACCGCCTTGGCGAACGGGTAACGGAGGAAGTAATTGCGAAATGCCACCAGTGCGGCGGGGCCGCCGATACGCATGTGAACTGCGCCAACGAAGGCTGTCACTTACTCTTTATTCAATGCGATGCCTGCCAAAAAAAATGGGAAGGTTGTTGCAGCCCCGTTTGTTACGATTTTATACAACTGCCAACAGAGGAGCAAAAAGAATTACGCAAGGGCGTGGACAAAGGCCGGAATATATTTAATAAATCAAGAGAGCGATTGCGCCCTCTGATTACCGCCATCAATAAACAAGATTAAATCACAGATACGGCATCGCCTTATCTTAGTGCCTGATTGTGAGAAAAGTATTTGCGATACTATCCCTTGCCTGCCTGTTGTTTATTACCGGCGGCTACCACCTGTTGTTTCAGCTTCGCATACGGGAAGCAAAAGAAGCAATGAAGGCAGAGATGGTGGCTGCTGATAGAACAGAGGTTACAACCTTCAGTTTATCAACCGATGAATTGAAGTCAATGGATTGGGAGAATAGCAATGAGTTCCGGTTTAAAGAACAGATGTACGATGTGTTGAAGATGGAAAGCAGGGGAGACAAAATAATTATTTCCTGCATTTCCGATACAAAGGAATCGGCTTTGGTTGATCACTATTTTAAAGCACAAAAAAAATCTTCCGAAAAAAACCATTCCGATAGTTTATTAAAGTTGCTGTCCGTACAGTTTATCCCGGTTGGAATAAGTCTTTCAATGTTCTCTTTACCGGCGCAACACAATCATTCCGATCACTATCTTCTTTCTATTCCGCTTTCGCATCTTCTCATATTCACGCCTCCGCCTAAAGTTTGTTGATCAATATTCCGTCAATTATTTTTTTCAACAAACTTATTCTAATGAGGCAAATTCTATTTATGGCTGCTTTTATCGCAGCGTGGTTTTCTGTGCAGGCACAAAAATTCAGCTCTGGAAAAATAACCGATGCAAGTACCGGCGCAGCCATCGCTAACGCAAGTATTACTTTTTTAAACGGAGGCACTGTAACCAACGAAAAAGGAGAATTTTATATTCCTTGCGGCGTTACCAAAAAAATTACGATCACGGTGGTAGGATATGAAACCCGCCAGTTATCAATTAAAAATTGTGAGGATAAAGTATCGGTAGCCTTGGTGCCTACTGTTAGCAACCTTGAGAAGGTGGACATTACCGCCACCTCCAATCAAAACAAATCATTGCTTTATCAACCCAATTCCATCACTAAAATCGGCACCCGTGAATTGAAACGCGGTACCGGTTTATTCTTAGATGATGCTATTATTCAAAATGTGCCTGGCGTTACCATGAACCGGAGAACGGTTGCGGGCGGCCAGCAATTTAATATCCGCGGTTACGGCAATGGTTCAAGAGGAACACGAGGTGTTTCGTCCAACTTTGATGGGCAGGGTTACAAAGTTTACCTCAACGGCATACCCATTACAGATGCTGAAGGCATCACTACGTTGGATGATATTGATTATGGCTCCGTTGGTAATGTAGAAGTGGTGAAAGGCCCATCAGGTACGCTTTACGGGCTGGCAATTGCCGGTGTGGTAAATTTAAAAACAGTGAAACCGGAGAAAGGAAAAACCTCGATAGCCCAGGATGTATTGGTGGGTAATTACGACCTGCAACGCTACACTACCAGCTTTGCAACTGCCGGCGAACGGTCATCGTTGTTATTAAATTATGGTCATCAGTTTACGCAGGGCTATACCATTCACAACGATTCTAAAAAGAATTTTGTAAACGCCATCGCTGAATTTACACCCGGCGACAAGCAAACCATTACGGCCTATTTTGGTTACAGCAACAGCTACGACCAACGCAGCGGTGAGCTAAGCATTGCCCAGTGGGATGCCAATGATTATTCAGGAAACATTGAGTACATCAAACGCAATGGACATAGCAATGTATATAGCTTTCGCGCCGGCATCGGACATACCTACCAGTTTAATAAAACCATTGCTAATACCACAACAATTTTTGGCACCGGCTTTACCAGCAATGTTTCGTCCGCCGGGGGATGGACCGATAAGTTGGCTTTAAATATTGGGTTGCGTTCAACGTTTGACACAAAGTTTAACTTAAGCAGTGGTATTACTTTAAGCGGTATCACTGGCGTGGAAACACAACGCCAAAATGCGCAAACTTTAGGCTACAAGATGATAGACCCGGTGAATCCCCGGCGGGTATGGACGTATGGCGACCGGTACTATGTAGTTGGTGATACACTTGCCGGCACCAACGGACTTACGTCAAATGTATATAGCGTATCGGCCACCACGTCGCTGTTTACAGAGTGGACGCTATCGCTACCCGAAGACTTTTCCATCACCGCAGGTATTGGCTTAAGCAACCAGGTATTGAAACTTGACGACCGTTTTTTTAATTATACGTCAACGCCAAACAAGCCTACACATTTTGATACTACTTACCAACCAGGCTTATCCCCGCATGTGGCTATCAACAAGGTTTTCAGCCAACAGTTCTCGGTATATGCGTCGTATAACCGTGCCTATAAAGCGCCGGTAAGTTCTTACTTCTACATACCGTATGCGCTGAATAATTTTGAAACCGGTGTAGTAAACCGCCATCTTTCGCCGGAAGTAGGCGACCAGTTTGAAGTCGGCACTAAAGGTTCTTTACTTGGTGGAAAACTGATGTATCAGGTAGCCGTTTTTGATGCTACGTTCAAGAATAAATTCACAACCGTAGCGGTACCCAATCCACAGAATACGGCAACGCTGTATAGCTATGTCACCAATGGCGGCTCGCAGGATAACCGCGGTGTTGAAGCCCTGGTAAAGACGGCCCTGTATCAATCGGCCACAGGGTTTTTAAGCTCCGTTGCCCCCTTTGCAAATGCTACTTATTCTGATTTCAAATACAGGAATTTTCAATTTCAACGGACTGTAGGAACTAATGTAGTAACAGATGATTACAGCGGCAAGCAGGTGGCTGGTGTTTCCAAATGGGTAGCCAGTGCAGGAACCGATTTTGCTACCAAACCGGGTATCTACGGCAACGTTGTTTATACATATCGTGATGGCTTTCCTATTACATCATTAGGCACCGCTGATGGTACCTCTAACACAGCGCCATACCACGTTACCAGTTGGAGTTTGCTAAATGCGAAGCTGGGATTTCGCCGGTCGTTGTCGCCGCATTTTGATCTGGATATTTATGCGGCCGGTAATAACCTTGCCGGTACTAAATATCCCATCATGGTGTTTGTAAATCAGTTCCCGGATTCATACATAGCCGGACCGGCAAAGGCCGTGTATTTTGGTGGAGTGAATGTGAAGTATAATTTTTAAGAACCTCACCCCTAACCCCTCTCCATCGGAGATGGAGAGGGGAACCGTGGTTTATAACCTGACCACTTCTGCAAGTAGTAAATCGCCTTTTTATAGGATTGTATTCAGTAGTAACGATTGAACTCAAACCGCAGGCGAAAGCACTCCCTCTCCAGGCCTCATCCGGCTTTGCCACCTTCTCCCAAGGGAGAAGGGAAATGGAAATAAGTCTAATTTGGAGAGGGCCGGGGGTGAGGTCCTCTCGTTCATAAAATAACTTGTAATGAAAAAATTATTGATCATCTTAACCGCCTCGCTCTTTCTTTTTAGCTGCGACCGCTTTCACAATAAAGGGATTGATGGCACTAAAGACATGCGCATAGTTTGTCTATCAAAGCAATTAACAGAGATGGTTTTTGCTTTGGGTAAGGGCCACGATATTGTAGCCGTGGACCTGAGCAGCACCTATCCCGATAGTGCCAAGCTTTTGAAAACGGTGGGTTATCACCGGGCTTTAAGTCCCGAAAGCATCATTGCAATGAACCCCGACTTAGTAATTCATAGCAACGACATCGGGCCGGAAAATGTACTACCGCAAATCACCAAAGCCGGCCTGAATATACATGCCTTTGGCGGCGCGAATACCATTGACAGTGCTCGTCTTTTATTAAAAGAGTTAGGTAAATTTTTCGGTGTAGAAAAGAAGGCCGATTCAATTATCAACAAAATGAATGAAGGATTAGCCCGTGCGGCCGATTCACTGAAAGCCTTATCCATAAAGGATTCGCTGAAAGTGATGATCATTCACTTTGGGTTGCGCAACAATAATTATTTTGTGATGAGCGGCCGCGGCGGCGTGGGGGATAAGATGATTCGTTTGGCTGGTTGCACACCCGCTACTTACGATGGAAAAGGGGCGAGGGAAATGAGCCCTGAAGCCGTGGCGCTTGCCAATCCCGATATCATTATTGCTACCGATTATGGTTATGATAAAATGGGCAGCATGGATAAATTTATTTCCAATGTTCCCGGTGTGGCATTGACGAATGCCGGTAAAAACAAACGGGTCGTTCGTTTTGAAGAACACGACATTATTTACTTTGGCCCACGCAGCGGCGACAATGTCATTCAATTGATTCACGACTTACATCCGGCCGGTGTTCAAACGAAGTAAGCTTTTCTTTCCGTTGCTATTGGGATTGATGGTGATTACCATGATCTGCGGTATTGCCTTCGGTGCGGTATCTATATTGCCATCTGAGATGGTATCATCGCTGCAACATTTTTTTACTGGTAAACAACCCGCAAACATTTACGAAGCGGTGTTCATCCAGCTTCGCTTGCCGCGGGTTTTATTGTGTGCTATCACCGGTGCTATTTTATCGGTAAGCGGAGTGCTCATGCAAGGCTTGTTTCGCAACCCGATTGTAGAACCAGGATTAGTTGGCACCTCGTCCGGCGCGGCTTTCGGCGCCTCCATCGTATTTGTGCTGGCGGCTAAAATGAGTCCCGAAGTAAAGAGTTATGCCGGCCCTTTATTAGTTCCCGTTGTTGCCTTCTGCGGAGCACTCGCGGCTACGTATGTTGTCTATTCCTTAGCAAAAAGTGCTGGCCGTGTTTCTATCTTATCTCTTTTACTAATAGGCATTGCGGTGAATGCCGTTTGCTTAAGTGGCACCGGCTTTATGAGTTACATTGCCCGCGACCCGCAGGCACGCAGCATTACCTTTTGGAACCTCGGCACGTTCTCCGGTGCTTCGTGGCTGCAGGTAGCTTTAGTGGGTGGTGTGGCACTGGCTATTTTCTTAGCTACACTTCGCTATGCCAAAGGATTAAACGCTTTATTGTTGGGCGAAGAAGAAGCCGCGTACCTGGGTGTAGATGTAGAGCGAATGAAGCGCCGCATCATGATCATGAACACGGCAATGGTAGCGGTGGCAACATCGTTTGTTGGCGTAATAAGTTTTGTTGGTTTGATAGTACCGCATGTGGTTCGGCTGCTGATCGGCAGCGATAACCGGCGTTTGCTACCGGCCTCTATGATTCTTGGCGCAACCATACTTACGCTTGCCGATTTAGCGGCAAGGCTTTTATTAGCACCAGCCGAGATGCCAATCGGCATCATCACTTCGTTAGTGGGTGCGCCCATTTTTATTCTTTTATTAAAGCGCTTTAACCTGGTGCAACCCAAAGGAGGTTATGGTGCTTAAGGCAGATCGTATATCGTATAAAATAGGGAATAAATTCTTACTCAAAGAAACTTCCATTGAGTTCAAACCGGGTCGTTTTCATGTTATCATGGGTGCGAACGGCGCCGGTAAATCAACGCTGCTCAAACTATTGGCCGGTGACCTGAAACCCTCATCGGGTGCGGTTTTATTAGATGACAAGGAGTTAGGCAAATACAGTAAAAATAATTTGGCTACAAGGCGTGCGGTTCTTTCGCAGCATTATCATTTGGCCTTCCCGATACTGGTAGAAGAGATGGTGCTGATGGGCCGCTATCCTTATTTCGCCACACAACCTTCGGCAAGCGATATAGCGATTTGTAAAGAGGCCCTGGCGTTAATGGACATAGCGCATTTAAGCGAAAGAGACTATACAACCCTTTCGGGCGGCGAAGCACAGAAGGTACAAATGAGCCGTGTGCTGGCACAGATATGGAACCGGGAAGGAGGGGAGGGTAAAATTTTATTTTTAGATGAACCGGTTTCGCACCTTGATGTAAAGTATCAATACCAATTATTGCGCATTGCTAAAACCCTTTGTGCAAGCGGCACCACGGTGATTGCCGTGTTGCACGATGTTAACCTGGCCCTCCACTTTGCTGATGCTATTTATTTTATGAAGGAGGGCTACGTTACCTATCGTTTAGAAGAACCGCACCTGGTTACAACTGATATGATAGAAGATGTTTTTGATGTAAAAAGTTCAATTGTGAAAGTGGATGGAGGAAAGACGGTGGTGGTGTTTTGAACAAGGAGCAACTACCTGCTTCCTACCTTAGCAAAACAAATAAATGCCAATGCTTCTAACCGGTCAGATTGCCATAAGCCGAACCTTAATGAACTGCTTAATAGCAAGTATCGCATGTTTTATGACTACTTCATGCGGAGTGTACTACAGCAACGGCGCCCGGTATGACGACAAAACTCATAGCAATATGAGTACTACTGTTCCCATCGGCAGTTGTAAGGTATCGCTTTCCATAGTTGAAGATGGTAGTATGATTCAGAAGACTTATACAGTTCGTCTTTCATTTAATACCGGCACATGCCAAATAAAGCTTTCTGACTTGCAGGTATCTCTCAACGAACTTAAAAAGAACAAAGGAAAATTTTGGGTAGAGAAGGTTAGTCTTTTTAAACATTCTCACGACGACACGGATTACAAGGAGGAAAATTTCATATCACCCTTACTGACTTTTACAGTTACTGATAATACTAAAGCGTTGGTTTATACCTATGTGTTCGACAGCGAAGGAACGCCATCCAAACGGTTGCAAATTAAAGTGAAAGGGCAAGTTCAAACGGATAGTACAATAACAACATTCAGCGATTCAGCAACCTTTAAAAGAGTGCGATATTTATACATGAACTAACAAAACCTTTCGCTATTTATTGCCCTATTCAATCATTGTAAAGTTCAAGTTTTCGATTACGTCCCACTGCTCCTGTTGGCGTCCCGGCCAACGAGCCTGCGACCCATAATGCCGCAACCAATTAAATTCAGTTTCACCTTTTAAATAAAACATTGCCGATGACCATTTATACACTTCGGATAACGTAGCAAGGCACCAATGTGGTTGAATAGGATTGTTATGAATATAAGCCAGCTTTTGCAACAGGAATGACTCCGACTAACATTCCTTCACCAAAGAGTCGCGTTCCCAAAACCGGAATTGCCTGTCAGCATCACCAACAAAAAAATCCTTTAGCTGTAGTTCGCTGTCTGCTTTCACTGCCTCCTTAAACCGGTGCGCTGTGTAACTAATAAGGCGCCTTGTACTTTGGGCCGTCCGCATAAATTGCTTATACACCAAAGCAAATGAATAGGATTAGGCATAATTACAAACCCGTAGATATGGCAGCCGCCCTGCTGATGTAACCACGCAAGCGAATCCACAATAATTTGTTTGTAGTGATCATCTATTAAAAGGTGTTGCCATTACAGCGCTGTATCTGTAAGAAATTCAACATGATAGTTAAAGTCAGGCACCACTATGCAGATGTTAGACGTAAACCTGGCTCGTTGGCGCGGACGCCAACAAGAGCGAGTACTACCTACTATTTACTCTTTATAACTTTTAGCCATTGTACAGCACCTACAGTGGCATAACCGGGATAATATTTATCTTGAACTTTAATATTAAACTCTGAACCTCCTCCAACTAAAGATGAAAAAATACTTGCCATAGCACCTTGATCTGAACTAAATTTATATCCTTTTTCCATCGTTTTGGTAACTTCAACTAGATAGTAACCTTTTACTTCATCATATAGTTGTTGAATTCCAACAAAAATCAAATCGTAATTGCATTTATTTTGAATTTCAGTTTTCGTGTTTATATCCCAATCTGTGCCCGATTCTACATAAACATCACCATATCCATTAGTATATGCAGTTTTTGTTGGAGTGATTTTTAAATTTGAATTACTATTTCTTGCAAAACAATCCCGGCAATCCGATTGAGGATATTTTTTAGCTATCGTTTTTTGCAATGAGTCTGCTTGTTTTGTTGTTTTGGTTATGTAATCTTTTTGACGTTGCTTGGCTTCTTGCTCTGCAACAACTATAGCGGCAGCTTTCTGTGCGCTCATTTCATTTTCTACAGTAATATTTTTTGCAGTATATCGGTAGGAAACCTGAGATGGTTTGAACTTACCTCCATGATTTCCTTCCAGTGAGTAATTTTCAAGCATTAAATCCATACCAATATCACCATTTCGATTGGCAGAGAGAGAAATTTTACCTGCCCAGCCTCCATTTGTTGTCCAGTTTGCAATACCTACACAAGGTTCTCCTGTTGACCTCTCATTCAAAATTTTTCTGAAATTTCGTATTTCAAAAACTTGAGGATTTTGCGTTAACACTGTAAAGCTATCTTTTACAACAATGTCGGCAAAGCACTGACAGCCCGCATCTAATCTCAATGTTAATAATCCACCGTATTCTACCAAAGAAACTTGTCTCGCTTCCTGGCCCAAGTTAGCATTAGGAAAAATCCAATTTTCCCTACTAAAACTTAATGGAGAAGCATAATTTATAAATCGCCATTTGGGCATGTAGCCGTTTGGATATTTTCCGGCGATGTCGATGAAAAAATTTCTAGCAATCATATATCTCGTATCAGCATTATCTTTTGATGGATTTTGCTTGTTCTGTATAAAATCTTCATCTTTTAATTCTGAAAGGACGGGTCGTCCAGTTGTCTGTTCGTTATTTTGGCTTTTCGAGTTATCTTGTTGTAGTGTTGAGCTGTTGTTTTTTCCGTTAAACACCTGATCAACTTTCTTATTTACGTTATCGCCCTGCTTTTTTATCCAACCATTAATTCCGCCTTGGGCATCGGTCTTTTGAATTATTAAAGAGAAAAGTAATACCGCGAAAAACACCGATAACTTAAGTTCAAGTTTTACTGTCATACAGATTGATTTTTTGTTAAGCTTTTTATATTGTAATTTTTGGTTGTAACCAACACAATATAAGGTGAAACTTTACTTACTTTAAAAAAAAAACATCTTTGTTTTCAAACAATTTACTTGACTATTTTTGTGTTGTTGATAAGAGGTAGGGGCATTTATAACTGTACCATCACTAATGAAAGATAAAGTTGTCCCTAACATTTAGAAATTATGGCTCACTTCTCCCAACGCTTCCACAATCCTCCCATAAACTTCCTCTTCGCTCATCACCATCGGCTGAAACGCTTGCCCCGTCAGCTTTTCATAGAGCTCAATATATTTTTTGGAGATGGTTTCCACCCATTCATTACTCATCTCCGGTACCGATTGTCCCTGCTTACCCATGAAATTATTTTCTATCAGCCACTCACGGACAAACTCTTTGCTTAGCTGCTTTTGTTTTTCACCCCTTGCCTGCCGTTCGCTAAAACCATCGGCATAAAAATAGCGTGACGAGTCCGGCGTATGTATTTCATCCATCAATACAATGGCACCGTTGCGTTTACCAAATTCATACTTGGTATCAGCCAATATCAACCCTTGTTGCATGGCTAATTCCTGTCCTTTTGCAAACAACTGTAGCGCATAGCTTTTCATCGCTTCCCATTCTTGTATAGTAGCTAAGCCTTGCCGTAATAAATCATCTTCGCTAATATCCTCATCATGGCCTTCATCGGCTTTGGTGGAGGGAGTAATAATCGGTTCGGGAAAGGGGTCCGACTCTTTTAAACCCTCGGCCATGGTGGCGCCGCATAAAGTTCGGCTACCACTTTCGTACGTTCGCCAGGCATGGCCGCACAAATAACCACGCACCACCACTTCTATTTTAAAGGGTTCGCATTTATAACCGATAGAGGAATTGGGCGTGGGAGAGAAGAGCAGCCAGTTGGGACAAATCTCCTTCGTCACATTCAACATATAACCGGCGATGCTGTTCAGCACCTGCCCTTTGTAAGGAATGGTACGCGGCAATATCACATCAAAGGCCGATATGCGGTCTGATGCGATCATTACCAACCGGGTATTATCAATAGTAAATACATCTCTTACTTTACCTTGGTAAAATCCTGTCTGGTTAGGAAACTGAAGTTGCGCCATGTGCTAAAAAAGTTTAGTTGAAATAGAATGCTGACTGCGGTTTATTTTGATCGGATACATCATTTCTTACTTGTCGGTTCTTACCAATAAAGTTTGGAAACAAGATACGAACTACACAAAGAAACAGGAAGTACAACAAGGATTATCGGAATGATGAAGGCCTTTAATTGATCCCTGTAAAAATTCAACTTCCGGTGCAAATAGGGGCAAATTAATTTTCCGCCGATAAAAATGTAATGTGTATTTTTCCGGCCGAAAGGAGCCTTCCTATTACCTCATCTGACGATTAGCACTGAAGGCCTTTCCAAAACAAAACTCCATTTTATATGAGAAAAAGCATTCGCTTGTGTGCTGTGTTTATAGCAGCCATTCTTTTGCACGTTACATCATGGGCGCAAAACGTAACCGTCTCCGGCCGCATTACATCTACCGGAAGTGGAGAAAACGTAGGCTCGGTTTCCGTGAAAGTAAAAGACGGAACGGTAGGTACAACTACCGATGCCACCGGCTATTTTAAATTAAGCGTTCCATCTTTACCGGTTACATTAGTAATAAGTTCTGTTGGTTTTGAAACGCAGGAGCTGACGGTAAACTCCACTGCTCCGGTTGTTATCAATTTTGTTCCGGCCAGTGTTATTGGTCAGGAGATTGTTGTTTCTGCTACCCGTACACCCGAACGTATATTGGAAGCACCGGTTACCATCGAACGGGTAAGCGCCGCTACCATTCGCAATGCACCTTCCGCTAACTACTACGATATTGTTACCAACTTAAAAGGTGTTGATGCCGTTGTTTCATCGCTCACCTTTCGTACGCCTACCACCCGGGGTTTTTCCGGTAGCGGTAACCTTCGGTTTACACAAATTGTTGATGGGATGGATAACCAGGCCCCGGGTCTTAACTTCTCTGTAGGCAGTGTTATCGGCTTAACCGAACTGGATGTGGAAAGCCTGGAACTTTTGCCTGGTGCGTCTTCTGCCTTATACGGCCCTGGCGGCATCAATGGAACATTGTTGATCAACAGCAAAAATCCGTTTCGTTATCAGGGGCTTTCTTACCAAGTAAAAACCGGTATCATGCACATCGGTGACAAGGGACGTGATGTATCGCCTTATTATAACTGGTCGCTCCGTTGGGCGCAAAAAATTTCCGACCGTTTTGCTTTTAAAATAGGAGGCGAATTAGTAAAAGCAAAAGATTGGCTGGCCCGCGACTATCGCGATTATAAACGTTTTGGTACAACGGGTTCTATCGTTCCGGGTACCAGAGATACCGATCCTAACTACGATGGCGTGAACGTATATGGCGATGAAACCAGTGTGGACCTTCGCACCCAGGTTTTGAATAACATCGCCACCGCGGTCCCTTTCTTAGCGGGTTACATCAGCACCTTGCCGGCTAATATTCCGGTATCAAGAACGGGTTATACTGAGAACGAAGTGAGTGATCCGAACACTTTCAATTTTAAATTAACCGGTGCACTTCATTATAAAATTGGTAAGAATATAGAAGCCATTGCTGAAGGTTATTGGGGTACGGGCAACACCGTTTATACCGGTAGCCAACGTTATGCCTTAAAGAATTTAAAAGTGGGCCAATACAAATTGGAAGTGGCTGGAAAAAACTGGTTTGTACGTGGCTACACTACGCAGGAAGATGCAGGTGAATCGCATAACCTTACCATTACTACACAATTGTTTAATGAGGGTTGGAAGCCAAGTTCCGTATGGTACCAGCAGTATGCTTTTGCTTACATTAATGCCAAGCAAGCCGGCCGGCCTGATTTAGAGGCACAGAATACTGCCCGTGCCACGGCTGACATTGGCCGCCCCGCGGTTGGCTCCGATCAGTTCAAGCGCATCTTTGATTCGGTACGTAAACTGCCTATACCTTCCGGCGGATTGTTTCTTGATAAGAGTAATTTATACATGACCGAAGGCCAGTATAATTTCAGTAACCAAATTCACTTTGCTGACATTTTAATTGGCGGCAACTTTAAGCAATATGTATTAAACAGCGAAGGCACATTGTTTGCCGATGTAAAAGGAACACCGATTAAGATTAATGAGTACGGTGCTTACATTCAGGTAGGCCGCGACATCATAAAAGACCGGCTGAAACTAACCGCTTCGGGACGTTACGATAAAAACGAAAACTTCCAGGGCCGTTTCACACCAAGGGTTACAGCGGTTATCAAAGCGGCAAAGGACCAGAACATCCGTTTATCGTTTCAATCGGCTTATCGCTTTCCAAGCACGCAGCAACAATGGATTGACCTGAACGTAGGTACCGGCCGTTTGCTGGGCGCTAACATTTCTTTATACCAGAAATACAACCTGATTAATAACCCCGGATTTAGTGCAACTAATCAGTCTGAACGAGTGCCTTACACAGAAGTAAAACCAGAGTCGGTAACTTCTTATGAAGTGGGTTATAAAGCGCTGTTTGCCAAGAAATTTTTGGTAGATGTGTATGGTTATTATGGCACATATGAAAACTTCATTACCCGTCGAGATGTGATTCAATATCCAAACGGAACACCGTCCGCCACCTTCCAGGGATTTTCGCTTGTAGCTAATTCACCGGCGCAGGTACATACGTATGGATGGGGTGCCGGCGTTGACTATTATTTGCCGAACAACTTTGTTGCATCGGGTAATTTATCATCTGATAAAATTACCGATGTGCCTACCGGTTTCAGAGCTTTCTTTAGCACGCCGGAGTTGCGTTCTGTGTTAGCCATTGCCAACACCGGCTTTGGCCCTAACCAGGTATTAGGCGCTAACCTAAGCTGGCGCTGGCAGAAAGGCTTCTTTTACGAAAATGATTTTACACAGGATAACCTGCCGGGCTTTAATACCGTTGATGCCGCCATTAGTGTAAAGGCACGAAAAATCAAATCGTTATTTAAGTTGGGTGCTACCAATTTGCTGAATCAATATTACCGCACCGCTGTAGGCAACCCCAGCATCGGTGGTATGTATTATGTAAGCTTTGCCTACAATGTGCTTTAATCAATTTTGTTATTGACCTAAACAACAAATCATGAAACTGAATTTAAATAAACTACTAAAGCCACTGGCCTTTGCTGCAGGAGCCATTATCTTGCTGGCTTCTTGTAATAAAGATGTACCGGCCGCCGAGCCGGCAACTACTGCGGCATCATCTGCCTCCAGTGTAATGGACATTATTAATTCTGATCCAACATTTACCTTTTTAAAAGCGGCTATCGCTCGTGCCACCACCGGTACGGCCAGTCCAAGCCTAACGGTTTTACTATCCGATCGTACCGCTGTTTATACGGTGTTTGCACCAACAGATGCGGCCTTTCAATTATCGGGCTTCCCGGTAGTAGCGGCTATTAATACGCTTCGGCCGGGCCAATTAGATACGTTGATACGTTACCATATTGTTGGTGGACAAAAACTATCAGGCGCTGCTATTCCCTCTACATTTCCCAACCTGCAATTGCCTAGTTTATTTGCTTTAGCGGCACCATCAGCATCGTTGCCTCCGGGCCTGCGTATGTCGCTGTTTCCATCAAAAAGAGGAACGGCTTTCTGGGTAAACAATGTGCCACTGACAGCAACCGATATTGATGCCGCCAATGGCGTAATTCATAAGACAGCGACGATTGTAGGGCCACCATCGCAATACTTGTGGGACCGCATTAATACCGATGCCAACCTTACTTATTTGAAAGCCGCTGTATTACGTGCTGACAGCGGTTCTACGGCGGCGACAAGTTTGATGGCGGCGTTGCAGAACCCAGCTGCTAATCTAACCGTATTTGCACCCAGCGATGCGGCTTTTAAAGCAGCATTAACTGGTCAAATTACGTTAGCCTTAATTCCTGTAGTAACGGCTCAATTAATAGCAGGCGGCGCTACCCCTGCACAAGCGGCGGCACAAGCACCGGCTATTGCTCAGGCCAACGCTACAGCTTTAGCAGCTAGCCCCACCGTTTTTTCAAACCCGGCGCTTTATGGTTCGCTGTCAGCGCAAACTGTACAAGGATTGCTGGTATATCACATCCTCGGTGTAAGAGCTTTTACCGTGAATTTTCCAACCACGGCAACGCTCACAAAAACCTTGTTGAATTCAGCCATACCAACACATCCCGGTGTTTCCTTACAAGCCACTTTTGGACCCACTGGTGTTACGGCGGCCACTGTTCAAGGCTTTGTAAATCCTACACCATCTAACCTTGCCATTAATCCAACACCAGCACCGGGCGGCACAAGCGACCAGCATTATATCAACGGTGTGTTGCATGTTATAGACCAGGCGCTCCGGCCACAATAGTCTTGCGATTGCTTGCTAATGAAAATGCCCTCGCTGAGAAGTGAGGGCAATTTTATTAACATTGTTTACCGTTGACTGTTTGCGGTTTACGGTTTGCAGCTTAAGAGTTCAAATGTTCAACAGTCCAAATGTTGGGTAATTCAAATTACGATTCATTGTTTCGGGTTATATAAGCTATTGACCATAGTTGGTCTCATAAATGAAGAGTTTGTCGGGCTGAGCTTGTCGAAGCCGGTTGGCTCCAGCGGCTACACACTAACTCTTCGACAAGCTCAGGGTGACAACGCACAGCATTCAATTTATGAGACCACTTGTAGTGCCCATTGCTCATTGGCATCTCACTAATACACTTGAATTTCATCAGCAAACAACCAGGCTTTGTTGCCTGCTCCGAGAAGGTTATCAGGTATGAGCCCAAAGTTTTTAGCTACCAATTTTATATAGCGTGTAGATGTGTTTTTTACGGGCACAGTCATCCATCCCATTGTCAAAGTATCAGTTATAAACGAAGATGATTTGCCAATGGAAGAAAATGTTTTTCCATCAGCCGAACCAAAGATTTCTATGTATTGCGGAAGATAGATCCAGCTTCCGTTTTGGTTAATGGTGTGCATGCGAACGGAATCAATGGCTTGGCTGGAACCCAGGTCTATCGAGGCTTCCAGGTCATCGCCAATCCAGCCAAGCCAATCAGGATAGCTTAATCCTTTGCCGGAATAGATACCATTGACCAACCCAAAAGCACCGCCTTGTCCGGGGTATTTATCAGTGGGTGACGTGGTGATAGAAATTTTTTTGCCGGTGGCTTTGTTGAAGGAAAATTTCTGCCGATACTCTTTCAATATTGTAAACTCTTTATCATTTTTTTTCAAAGTGTCATATAACACTACAAGGAGCTCAGGATTTTCTTTCGAGACATATATGGGTACTCTGTACGGCGTCGCCACAAGGGAAGATTTTTTTTGCAGAAAGACAAGTCGTTGTTTGGAGTTCGATCCCAATTCTACTTTAACCGTTCCGTCTTTATCTGATTTAAGTATTGTCGCGGTAATATCATAATACGCCTGACTGTAATTCGCTTTCCACATTTCATATCGTTGAAACTGCACCGGCAATCTTCGTTCAAAATCTTTCCAATCCCGCGCCTCCTTCGGGCTCCACAGCACTTCGCTTAAAGCACTCATACGCGGGAAAACCATGTACTCCACCTTGGCAGGATTAGTAATGTACTCTGTCCACAAATTGGCTTGGGCACCCAAAATATACTTCGCATCATCGGCAGTTAGTTCCTTCGGTACTGGTTCGTAAGCATATACTTGTTCAATTGGATTATAACCGCCGATCACCAGCGAGTCTTCGTTCTTTGTCTGCGAATGATCGAAATACAAAGGCTTTTGCGGCGTCATGATCACCGTATGCTTTTGCTTCGCCGCTTCAATGCCACCCTTCTCGCCCTGCCAACTCATAACGGTAGCATTAGGCGCTAAACCACCTTCTAAAATTTCATCCCACCCAATGATGGTTTTGCCTTTGCCGTTTACATATTTTTCGATGCGCTGAATAAAATAACTTTGCAAGCCATGTTCATCTTTCAACCCTAATGAGGCAATTCTTCGCTGGCATTTCGGGCATTTTTTCCAGTTCGTTTTCGGACATTCATCGCCGCCCACATGAACATAAGATGATGGAAAAAGCGGCATCACTTCGTCCAGCACATCTTGCAAAAAGGCAAAGGTAGAATCGTTACCGGCGCAGTACACATCATCAAAAACACCCCAGGTTTCCTGCACTAGTTTCTTTTCACCCCTTGCTTGCAACAGTGTACTTGTTGGTGAAGGATGCGAAGGAATGACCGTCTCTTTATGAGGGAAACAACTCAGCCACGGATAGGCCGCAATGGCCGCCGATGAATGGCCCGGCATTTCTATTTCAGGGATCACCGTAATGTGACGGCTTGCAGCATAGCTGACAATCTCCTTTACTTCATTCTGTGTATAATAGCCACCATAGCGGATGTTATCGTTTCCGGTTCCGGGATAGCGTCCTATGATTGTTCCGTTTCTATATCCTGCTTTCGTTGTTAGCTCAGGATATTTTTTTATTTCAATGCGCCATCCCTGGTCCTCGGTTAAGTGCCAGTGGAAGTAATTCATCTTGTGCAGGGCGAGATAATCAATATACTTTTTTACAAATGATGCCGGGAAGAAATGGCGGCAAACATCAAGGTGCATGCCGCGGTAGGCAAAGCGGGGATAGTCGGTGATGGTAACAAACGGGATGGCGAAGTTTGTAGTTGGTAGTTTATAATTTGTAGTGGGAAATAATTGGATCAGGGTTTGAATGCCATAAAAGGTTCCGTTATACGTATCGCCATCAATTAAAATTTCATCTTTTGAAACGGTTAAACTGTATGCATCCTTGTCTGGTGCTTTAATAAATTTTTTTGTGCTTAGCCGGATGATGTTTGTCTTTTGGTTGCTGCTTACCGGCAGCGTAAAACCATATACTTGCTTGAGGTATTCATTGAAATATTGAGCTGTGGCCTTATCCTCCGCATCTGTCGCAAGGATGACTGTTTTGTTTGTGAGGTGGAATTGTCCGGTACCTATTTGAACTGAAACCGGCTGCGGAATAATAGACAGTTTAGCAGTGGGCTTTTGTGCGAAAACAATTTGTGCAGCAAGCAATAAAAACAGGAGTATTTTTTTCATGTGGTCTATTTCAAAAGGTGTATGCCGGCTTAGTTTCAAAAGATTTTACAGTAGCCGGCACGAAGTCATAAACAGCTTCTAAGGTATTGATTAAACTTCAGCGCATAAAAAAACGAACCGGAGTTCGTTGTATAAATTTCAATAAATAAATAGCGCTTTATTTCTGATTGACCGGCGTTTCAATAATAATAAATTCCGTTGCCGCTTCTGTTTTTATTTCAATGGAAGATGTGTCCCAAATACCGGTGGCATCCCGCTTTGACAATGGTTGTCCGTTAATGGAAATACCACCCTCTATTACAAAAAGAAAAAGGCATTTGTTGGTTGGATCTAAGCTATACGAAAGGCTTTGCGGTTCATCATATAAGCCAAGGCTCATCTTCGTATTTTGATTGATCCAGCAATGGTCTATGCCTTCTTCCGATGATACGATAGTTTGTAATTTATTGCGCCGTTGATCTTTTGGCAAATGACGAAACTGGTAGCGCGGCCGAATGTTTTGTTGCTTGGGTAAAATCCAAATCTGTAAAAAATTGACATCGGTGTCACCAACATTATATTCCTCGTGATACAAACCGCTGCCGGCGCTCATAATTTGGACCCAGTCTTCGTGCACCACGTTGCTATAACCCATACTGTCCTTATGGTTCATGCTGCCTTTGAGCATCACCGAAACAATTTCCATATTCATGTGTGGATGAATGCCAAAGCCTTTACCGGCCTGCACAAAATCGTCATTGAAAACATACAGGGTACCGAACGCTGACTTGTCGGGCTGAAAATAATCGCTGAACGAAAAAGTAAAATTGCTTTGCAGCCAGCCAATGTCTTTAAGGCCACGTTCGGAAGCAGGAAATAGGTGGTGTTGCATAAGTTCCAGTTTACTGTTTGCCGTTTACCTTTTACTGTTTTGCTTGCGCCAGCCAAACATGAACCGTAAACGATAAATTATTAATTCATTGGTATTTCCATTAGCAGCAACTCTGAATCAGATATCGCTTTGATGGACAAGGAGGTTTCTTCGCTGATGCCTAAGCCGTCTCTTTTATTCAACTCTATTTCATTGATGCTGACATCACCTTCCAACACAAATGCAAATACGCCGTTGCCCGCTTTTTTTATTTCATAATTAAGCGATGTTCCTTTATCCAGTTTGCCTAAACTAAACCACGCATCCTGATGAATTTGTACGCCGCCATCGGAGGTGCCAACAGGAGAGACAACGGTAGCCAACTTGTTTTCCTTCTCTTCTTGGCTAAATGTTTTTTGGTCGTAACGCGGTGCTGCATTTTGTTTGTTGGGAATCACCCAGATCTGCAAAAACTTCACGGGCTCTTTATGACTGACGTTCTTTTCTGAGTGAGCGATGCCGGTGCCTGCACTCATAATTTGAACATCACCCTTTTTAATAATAGCCTTGGTACCGGTATTGTCCTGATGCTCTAAATCGCCTTGGAGGGGAATGGAGATAATTTCCATATTGTTGTGCGGGTGTTTACCAAAACCCATTCCCGGCGCTACGCTGTCATCATTTAAAACCCTTAGCATACCAAAATGCGTTCTTGAAGGTTCGTAGTAATTAGCAAAACTGAAAGTATGCCAGCTATCGAGCCAGCCATGACTGGCATGGCCGCGACTTGCGGCTTTATATATCATTGTCTTCATGATAATTTTTTAAAAACGTGTTGATGAGTAAGTCTTTTGTCTATGTGAAAGCACTCCGTCTACAACTTGTTGGAGAGAGAAGGGGCGAGGTCCACCTTTTCCTCTACTACCTTTTCTGCCAGCCACAAGTATTCATTAATAAAGGTGTCAACACTTTTACCGAAGCTGTCGTCAATTAGCGTCCCATCGGCAGTAAATTTTTTCTCCAACATGGGTGTTACCAGCATATAGGGCGAAGCAATACCAAACAGCGCCATTACAAATTGCTGCAATTGCATGGCTGCCCTTATGCCACCTAAAGCTCCGGGCGAAGCCGTTACCAAACCAAAAGGTTTGTGATGTTGTTTGGGAAAATGGTCAAATACATTTTGCATGGCAGGCGAGTAGCTACCATTGTACTCCGGCGTTACAATAATAAACCCATCCGCCGCAAACATGCGCTGGGCAAGGGTTTTAAACTCCTCCGGCGCATCGCTGACTGTAGTAAACACTTTCTGTAAAAGGGGCAATGGGTAATCCCGTACATCAATAATGCCCACTTCATGTTCGCTCTTTTCTCCTAACCGTTGATGCAGGTGCAAGGCAACGCGGTGCGATGCGCTAACCTGCCTTGGACTGCCTGAAATAATTTCTATTCTCATATATCGTAATTCTAAAATTGCAAAATCAATGTTTAAACATCAAATATAGGGCCGGACTCTTTCCTGGCCAAATTGCCAGCCTGTTGTATTTGTGTTCGGCCCCTTGTTTTCATTTATATTTAACCGGGCTTTATTAACCAATCAAACATCATACAAGGAATTATGTTCAATCGAAGGCGTTTCTTGCACCTGTCCGGCTTAAGTGGCCTGGCATTGTTAGTTAAAGAGGCATCTGCCGGTACTATTATTTTTAAAAATGGTCCGGTTGTCATTAGCACCTGGGCGCCCAATGTAAAAGCCAACGCCTCAGCCTGGGAAGTTTTAGGCAAAGGTGGCCGTGCTTTAGATGCGGTGGAGCGGGGCGTACAAGTGCCTGAGGCCGATCCGGCGGACCAAAGTGTGGGCTATGGCGGCTTACCCGACCGTAATGGTAAGGTAACACTCGATGCCTGCATTATGGACGAAGCCGGCAACTGCGGCGCCGTGATGTTTGTAGAAGGCATTATGCACCCAATAAAACTGGCCCGGCTGGTGATGGAGAAAACACCGCATGTGCAATTAGCCGGCGAAGGCGCTTTGCAGTTTGCCTTAGCTAATGGTTTTCGTGTAGAAAATTTACTTACACCCGAGAGTGAAAAAGCCTGGAAAGGCTGGTTGAAAGAAGCAAAGTACGATCCGAAACAATCAATAGACATATTAGACCAGCAAGCAAAGAAGAACCTGCCCGGCCAACTAAATAATCATGATACAATTGGCATGATTGCTTTAGACGCAGCCGGAAACCTAAGCGGGGCCTGCACTACAAGCGGCATGGCCTTTAAAATGCACGGCCGTGTAGGCGATTCGCCAATTATTGGCGCCGGCCTTTTTGTTGATAATGAAGTGGGGGCGGCCACCTCCACCGGCGTAGGTGAAGAGGTAGTGAAAATCTGCGGTTCGCATACGGTGATTGAACTAATGCGGCAAGGCCTTTCGCCGGAGATGGCTTGCAAAAAAACAGTGGAACGAATAGTGAAAAAGCAGGGCGAAAGAGCAAAGGATTTACAGGTTGGTTTCATTGCTGTAAACAAAGCGGGCAACTTCGGTGGGTATGCTTTGCAGAAAGGATTTACGTATGCTGTGCAAACAAAAGCAGGTAGCAAAGTGTATGATGCAAAGAGCATTTTCTAATTAGTAATTAGTGATTAGTAATGAGTAGCGATTCACCTATTAACTTATCAACTTTATAAGCTTGCCATCAAATTTGCATTATAACTACGTCATCGAAATAGCAACAACCGACTTTACCACTACGCAATCAGCGGTACATGGTGGTGCCGATAGGATTGAATTATGCGCCGCTTTAGCTGAAGGCGGACTAACACAATCGTATGGCACTATCAAAAAATGCAGAGCCGAATTTGATGTGCAACTGTTTCCCATCATTCGTCCACGAGGCGGTGATTTTCTTTTGACGGAAGAAGAATTTGAGATCATGTTGGCTGATGTTCTACTCTGCAAAAGTTTATGCTGCGATGGCGTGGTGATTGGTATGTTGAACAAGGATGGAACGCTGCCGGTAGATAAAATCGCCAAACTTGTAGCCGCTGCCTATCCGCTGGAAGTTACGTTCCACCGGGCTTTCGACAGATGCCTTGATCCTTTTACCGCAATAGAACAATTGATAGAAATCGGTTGCACACGAATTCTTACTTCGGGACAAAAAGCCACTGCACTGGAAGGAGCGGAGCTAATTGCCCAATTAATAAAAGCCTCCTGTGAACGCATTATCATTATGCCGGGTAGCGGCGTTAGAAAGGAAAATATTAAAGCCTTGGCGGAGCAAACAGGAGCAGTGGAATTTCATTCATCGCTTCGCAAGAAACAAAAAAGTAAGATGGAATTTATCCATCCGGCGTTTGCCGGCAGCGAAGAAAGCTATAACAATCCTTACATTGATACAGAAGAAGTAAAGGCCCTGCGAAACGCATTAATGAGATAATTTTTTGCAAAATAGCGGCTTGTCTTTTGTCGTGTGCTTCGTGTTTTCTTTGTGTTCTTCGTGCTCCAAAATACCGAACACAAAGAACACAACGGAGGCACAAAGAACACCAAGTTTTCATCGACAATTTCATTTCAATCAAAATTAATTATGTACGCAATTAAACATCTCTTTATTGCCAGTTGCTTACTACCTCTTGCCATATTTGCTCAAACGGATTATACAAAACTCGTGAACCCCTTTATTGGTACAGGCGGCCATGGGCATACGTATCCGGGTGCGTCTATGCCATTTGGAATGATGCAGTTAAGTCCCGATACACGCATGGCCGACTGGGATGGCAGCAGCGGATATCATTACAGCGACAGTGTGATCTACGGATTTTCGCATACGCATTTAAGTGGCACCGGCATACCGGATTATTGCGATCTGTTGTTGATGCCTTTTGTGGGCGAAGTAAAATGGAATAACAAAGACTATCATTCACCCTTCTCCCACCAACATGAAAAAGCATCGCCTGGTTATTATGAAGTGATGCTTGATAAAGGCGGCATTAATGTACAACTAACTACATCGGTTAGAAGCGGCATGCATCAATATACATTTCCACCAGATGCAAAAGATGGATCAATTCTTATTGACCTGCAACACCGCGATGAAGTGCTGGATGCCTTTATAGAAAAAGTAAGCGATCATGAAATACGCGGCTACCGGCGCAGCAAATCGTGGGCGCAAAACCAGGTTGTTTATTTCGATATTCAGTTTGAAAAATCTATCCGGGAGTTCACCATTAATAATAACGGCAAGGAAACTTTTTGGGCTAAGGGCGATACCGGTAAAAACATAAAAGCCTTTGTAAGATTCAATTTGTCGGCGGGCAAAATCGTAAAGTGCAAAGTGAGTATTTCGGGTGTAAGTATGGATGGCGCTGCGCTTAATTTGAATACAGAAGTTAAGGATTGGGATTTTGAAAAGGTGAAAGCAAATGCACGACAGGCCTGGAATACAGAGCTTGGCAAGATTGACATTAAAGGTGGAACACACGATCAGCAAACTGTTTTTTATACCGCTTTATATCATACGTTTTTAGTGCCAAACATTTACAAAGATGTTGACAGCTATTACCGGGGTACGGATAAAATGGTACATCAGGCGGAAGGCTTTGATAACTATACCATGTTCTCTTTGTGGGATACGCACAGGGCTTATCATCCGCTGATGACGATCATCAATCAAAAGCGAACAAAGGATTGGATAGCTACTTTTTTAAAACAATATCAATACGGAGGTATGTTGCCGGTTTGGGAACTTAGTGCCAACGAAACCTTTTGCATGGTAGGCTATCATTCCGTACCGGTGATTTGGGATGCTGGTCAAAAGGGCTTGATTACAGGCGCCGCTCACGATCTACTTATAGCTATGACATCGTACGCTGAAAGCAATAGGTTTGGACTTGATGCCTATAGAAAGTATGGCTACATTCCAAACAACGAAGAACATGAATCGGTTTCAAAAACATTGGATTATGCTTATGACGATTGGTGCATTGCACAAATGGCAAAAGCCATTGGTAACGATTCTATTTATAAAAAATATATTGAACGGGCACAGTATTATAAAAACGTTTTCGATCCCTCAACCAAAAAAATGCGCGGCAAAGTTGGGGCTATGTGGCACTCGCCATTCGACCCAAAAGAGATCAATAATTTTTATACTGAAGGCAACTCATGGCAGTACAGTTTTTCGGCGCCGCAAGACATCACCGGCCTTATAAATTTATATGGCGGTAAAGAAGAATTTACGGAAGCGCTGAACGGTTTGTTTCAAACTTCGTCACAAACTACCGGTCGCGAACAAGCCGATGTTACAGGGCTCATTGGCCAGTATGCCCAAGGCAATGAACCAAGCCATCACATTGCTTATTTGTTCAATTATGTTGGCCACCCCGGGCGAATGCAGGAGCTCGTACACCGCATCTGCACTGCGTTTTACACCAATGCGCCGGATGGATTGATCGGTAACGAAGATTGCGGCCAAATGAGCGCCTGGTATATTTTAAGCGCCATGGGATTTTACCCAGTAACGCCGGGCAGCGGCCTGTATGCGTTAGGAACCCCTTTGTTTGATGAAGTAAAAATGAATTTAGAAAATGGAAAAATGTTTGTCATAAAATCAAAGAGACTGAATGCAGATGCTTATTATGTAGCATCAACAACAATGAATGGAAAGCCGTCAACAAACGCTTTTTTACTGCATAGCGATGTTATGAAAGGAGGCGAATTAGATTTCACATTAAGTCATTCGCCTTCTAAAAGCTGGGGAACAAAAGAAAGCGATATACCGCATTCGCAGATCAGTGATGCCGCCATCGTTCCGGCTCCATATTTTGATGTAAGAAGTAATAAATTCAAAGATTCAATAACGGTGAAAGTAAAAAGCAGTGATATAAAGGCAACCGTTATTGTTGAAGAAACGGACAGTGTTGTAAAGACTGTGATGCCAACCGATTCAATAAAAGTGTATGAGACAAAAACGCTGCAAGCCTTTGCAGTAAAGGGTTCTCGTCAAAGTAAAATGATTTACCAAACGTTTTACAAGCTACCATCCGATAAAGCTATAACTGTTCTTTCCGGGGTTAATACCATGTACACCGGTGGCGGAAATGATGCCCTGATTGATGGGATAACTGGCGGCACCAACTGGCAATCTGGCGACTGGCAAAGCTATTACGACAAGGACTTTGAAGCCATTATTGACCTGCAAACAAGTAGAGCGGTAAGCTATGTGGGTTTGCACGTATTGCAGGATGTTAGCCCCTGGATTCTTTATCCAAAAGAAGTAATTTTTTATACCAGCCATGATGGTAAAACATATACAGAGCTGAACCACATACAAAATAAAGACGAACAAAAAATGGATGGGCCACACACAAAAGAAATGGGAGTGACGGTGGGAGTAACAGCACGTTATATAAAAGTAAAAGCTATCAACGGCGGCAAGCTTCCGGCCTGGCACGAAAGCGCCGGACAAGGAAGTCACCTGTTTATAGATGAAGTGATTGTGAAATAATTTTATGTCAGCTGACAGCGATAGCGCCTTTTACTCTTTCGTATAATAAATTGATTAAGCCATCGGCCAGACCGATTTTTGGTACAAAGATTTCATCTGCATCTGCCCAGTTCATTACGTTGATGTAAATGAGCAAAGCCGGTACTATCACGTCGGCCCGGTCTTCGCGAAGCTTGTAAAGGCGTATGCGTTGCTCCAACGTAACAGAGCTAAATTCCTTATAATAGTTGCGTAACAATTCAAGGTTAATAGGCTTGCCCTCCTTACGCTTTGAAAGTGAAAATATTTTATTGATGTTGCCCCCGGAACCAATTGCCGTAATGTGGTGATGGCCCCGCAACTTTTCGCGAATGAAGCTTCGCATTTGGGCCCAATGCTCCTGCGTAACCTGGTTCTTCAGCAGGCGTATGGTACCAATGTTAAATGAATGTTGCGTAACTAATTTTCCATCACTAAAAAAAGTCAGTTCGGTGCTGCCACCGCCGACATCAATGTATAAATAGGACTCAAGATTATTAAGATTATCAGCAAAATGATTTTCATAAATATATTTGGCCTCGTCCTCCCCGGTAATGACATTAATATCAATGCCGGTTTCTTCTTTTACACGGGCTAAAATTTCTTTCGCATTGGAAGCATCACGCATAGCGGAGGTTGCGGCGGTAATCAGGTGCTTTACTTCGTAAACATCAATCAGATTTTTATAGGCTTTAATGGTTGTGATGAATTTCTCCGCCTTTTCATCAGAGATAGTTCCGGTTTCAAACACGTCGAAACCCAAGCGCAGCGGCACTCTTACCAATGACAGCTTTACAAATTCCGGCTTTTGCAAGGGGCCTGCGGTTACCTCGTCTATCAGCAAACGGGCGGCATTACTTCCTATATCAATGGCGGCTAACTTCAAGGGTTTGTTCCGTTTTATTTTGTAAATAAAAATAGGTTTCGTACTGCGACCGCACTTTTTCTTCGCCTTCGGCGCCCACTACATACTCGTTGTTCTGCGCATTATCCAGCACTCTCGCTTTTACGTTGTCTTTTAATTGTATAGTGATGATGTCTTTTAATTCCTGTTGAATCAACGGGTCCAAAATAGGGCAGGTGGCCTCTACCCGGTGGTCTAAATTACGCACCATCCAGTCGGCCGACGAAATATAGATTTTTTCCTTGCCACTGTTGTGAAAGATCCATACGCGGGCATGTTCTAAATATTCATCTACGATGCTCACCGCTTTTACCGGGCGAAGAAACTTTTGATTTTCTGTGAGCAAACAAAAGATACCGCGAATGATAAGATAGATTTCCACACCGCTCTTTGCGGCTGTATATAATTCGTCTATAATTTCTTCATCGGACAAAGAGTTCATTTTAGCGCAAATAGTGGCTGGCAGGCCTTTCTGGGCATTCTTTACTTCGGCCCGTATTAGCCGAACCACTTCTTTGCGGGCAAAGTACGGCGAGGGTAAAAGCGTGGTACAGGCTTTTAAAAAATGGGTGCCGGTTTTGTAATGTTCTATGTAACTGAAGATGCGGTTGGCATCCGTCATAATGGCTTTATTGGACGTTAGCAGGCAATGGTCGGCATATACTTTTGCGGTGGCTTCGTTTAAATTTCCAGTGCTGATAAAACCGTATTGAACGATGTTATCACCAACCCGTTTTCGTATCACACAAATTTTTGCATGCACTTTCATATTGGGCATACCGATCAATACTTTCACGCCATCTTCTTCCAGTCTTTCTTTCCAGGCAAGGTTAGCCTCTTCATCAAACCGGGCCTTCAATTCAAGCATCACCGTTACCTGCTTTCCATTGCGCACCGCATTAATCAGCGCATTAATAACCTTTGATTGTTTGGCGAGACGATACGCGGTAATTTTTATCGAAGTAACATCGGGATCAATGGCCGCTTCCCGCAACAGGTCAATTACGGGGTTAAAAGAATGATAGGGAAAATGCAGCATCAGGTCTTGCTGCATAATTAAATCGGTTACCCGCTTTTCCGCCAGGGCCGGATGGTCTATTGGTTTGCGTTTGGCTGTTTGCGTTTTAAAAACCTGACGGGGAAAGTCCATAAACTCCCGGAAGTTGTGAATACGTCCGCCAGGAATAATGTTATCGCGTTTGGTAAGGTTTAGCTTGCGTATTAAGAATTCCAGCAGGCCCGGGTCCATTTCTTTATCATATACAAACCGCACCGGCTTCCCTTTACGGCGGTTTTTCAAACCCTTTTCAATTTTCTCCATCAAGGTAGTGGACACATCGTTGTCTATGTCTATCTCCGCATCTTTTGTTACTTTAAAAACGCTGGAGTGGTATTGGTCGTAACCAAAATAATTGAAGATTTCCGGTATATTAAAACGTATCACATCTTCCAGCAAAATTATATGTTGTTCGCCGGCAGGCGAAGGCAGAAGCAGGAAGCGACCGAATACACGGGAAGGCACTTCAATAATGGAGAACATTCTTTTCAGAGCGCTTTCATGCCGCCACATCACTACGCCAAGGTAAGAAGAACGGTCGCGCAGGTAAGGCAGTTCAGGAATGCTTTCAATCATTAAGGGAATGATGTTGGAACTTACTTCCTCATCATAATAAGTAGTAACAAAATGCTTTTGTTCTTCACTCAGTTCTTTTTCTGTTATTAAAAAAATTTTTTGCTCATTCATTTCATCCAGCACCAAATCCCAGATGCGGTTGAATTCACTTTGTTGATTTAAAACCGTCATTTGAATTTCTTCCAGAATGAGTTCAGGGTTAGCTTCGAGGTGCATTTTTGCTTTGGCGCCTACCTGTATCATGCGCTTGAGTGTGGCCACGCGAACGCGAAAAAACTCATCAAGGTTGTTGGAGAAAATACCAAGGAAGCGTATGCGTTCGCGAAGCGGAACAGTTGGGTCGGCGGCTTCCTGCAAAACCCTTGCATTAAACGACAGCCAGCTTAAATCACGTTGAATGGTTTTCGATTTGAAATGCAACATATTCGTATCCATAACATCAATAAATATACCTAAGAAACCTATCCGTGTTTATTATGTTTTCTTCATCTTTTCAATAATAGAGGTGGTGGAAAATCCTTCAATAATCGGATTGATAACCACCCGTCCGCCCCAACCAATAACTTCTTTGGCGCCGGCGATGTTTTCAATTTTATAATCGCCGCCTTTTACCAATACATCGGGCTTTATAGCATTGATAAGTTGCAGGGGAGTAGGCTCCGAAAAAATGGCAACGGCATCAACCATTCCCAAAGCCGCAACCACAGTGGCTCTTGCAGCTTCGTCATTTACAGGACGATTATCACCCTTCAATTGTTTAACAGAGGAGTCGGCATTCAGGGCTACAATTAATATATCGCCTTCCTGGGCGGCCTGCGTAAGGGAGGCAATATGGCCGGCGTGTATAATATCAAAACAGCCGTTGGTAAAAGCAATGGTTTTTTCTTGCTCTTTCCATGCCGCTACCTGTTGTTCCAATTTAGAAAGAACCAATATTTTGCTCTGAGAGTTCGGCTGTAATTTCACCGGTTTTTTTGTTTTTGTTATAGTAAGAAAAAAGTCCGGCAAGGATCAGGCCGCCCACCACAATGATCATCGTTTGCGCTGTCCATAACAGCCAGCCAAGCGTATTACCGATAGTGGCTTCGTCCAGCCCGTATAAGCCCATTAATTTAGAAACTAAAAGTGGATAAGCGCCAATGCCGCCGGGTGTAAGCACCATTCCTACGCTGCCAACAGCCAACGTAGTTAACCCGCCGCCAAATCCTAAATGAGCCGTCTCCCGCAAGGCAAAAATACCCAGGGTGGTGCTTAACAAATAAAGTGTCCAGATAAGAACAGAGTGAAAAACAAACCAACCTTTATGCTTGATAAAACGGATGCTTTGCAAGCCATGCGAAACTCCTTTCAACACGTTTTTAATTTTGCCAACTGCATCAATGTGTCCAAATTTTTTTAGCAAAAAATAGACAAGAAGGATAAATAAAAAGAAGCCGCCTACCGAAGCGATAATCTTAGTGACAGAGGTATGTCCTGTTTGGTCGCGAAAGAAATTCTCAAATAAGGAACCAATATAGGAACCGATAACATGGCCTTGAAAAAGCAACGCCGCTAAAAAAACAATGATGAGACAAACCACATCCACCGCCCGTTCCATAACAATGGTACCTACCAGTTTATCGGCTCTTACTTTTTCGTAGCGGGAGAGTAAGGTGCACTTTACTACTTCGCCTAAGCGGGGCACGGCGGCATTTACCAGGTAGCCCATCATCACGGCCGCAAACGTATTAAAGTTGGACGGTTTGTAACCCAAGGGTTCCATTAAAATTTTCCAGCGGATGGCACGGCTGTAATGGCTCATTATCAGCATTACAACTACAGGGACAATCAGCCAGGCCCTTGCACGCTGTAATGCCGCTTTTATTTGCAGCCATTGCTGGTGCTCGATTTTGCGAACAGACAGCCATACAAATAAAATACCCAGCCCAAGAAAAAAACCGTATTGTAATATCGTTAGCAGCGATTTCTTCATGCAAAGGTGAAGATAAGGCAATGCGTAAATGTGAAACAGTCAATAGCTATAAACAGATGTTGAGTTATCGCAATAAGTTGATACAGCGGTTTTCTATATCATGGCATGTGAGATGATGAACAGATGAAGAAAAACGGATTATGGAAGCAAAGCTAAAAGCTGGACTTGATCAAAGCCCTATCCTAACAGCAGGTTATCAATCAGCCTTATGTTGTTTAAATAAGCGGCTACCAATGCTATGGCGGGAGCATTGTTTGTATCAACAGGAAGTAAGGTATCCGGGTTTGCAATTTCAAAGTAGTCAACTGCAAATCCATTTCCTTCCAAGAATGCTGTAGCAAGTTTTTTGATTTCTTTAATTGATTGCTTTTTGAATGATTTTTTTGCTTGTTGAAGTGATTGAAAAATAGCTGTCGCTATCTTTCGCTGTTCCGCTGATAGTCGCAAGTTACGACTGCTCATCGCCAGGCCATCGGCTTCGCGTACAGTAGGAGCGATCATCAAGCGAATCTGATCTTGCTTGCCCGTCAAGGTTAATAAACGTTCAATCACTTTACATTGCTGATAATCCTTCTGGCCCAGATAAAGGTAGGTGGGCCCAACAATTTCTAACAGCCTGTCAACCACCTGGCAAACACCTTGAAAATGTCCCGGCCGGTAAAACCCTTCCAAAACTGATTCCAGGTGTCCCAGTTCATAATGCTTTGCCACATAACCATCGGGATAAATTTCTTCTTTCGATGGCAGGAACAATGCGTCGCATCCGTTGCTGACTAATTGTTCCATATCCTTTTCAATGGTTACCGGGTAGTGCTTAAAGTCTTCCGGGTTATTGAATTGTGTAGGGTTTACAAAGATGCTGCAAACTGTTAGTTGGCCCTCCTTTTTAGCGTTGGTCAATAGCGTAAGGTGACCCAAATGAAGGGCGCCCATGGTTGGAATAAACCCTATTGCATGCCCTTCTTTTTTTTGCCGGTCAATATATTCTGCGATCTTTTCCGCCCTTTTAAAAAGAATCATGATGATGGTTTAAAACAGCGCCATGGCTATTCTCGATAATAAAATCCTTACCTTCGCCAACTTTCCAATTTATCTAAAACACAGACAATGTCAGCAAAGAAAAGAATTTTATTTATTGCCAATGAAATGTCACCTTACCTGGAGTTGACGGAATTTTCGGAAGTAGTAAATAGGCTGGCTATTAAGTCGAACGATACCAATTTTGAAGTAAGATGCATTATGCCCCGCTTTGGTGCTATCAATGAACGCCGGCACCGGTTGCACGAAGTCGTGCGGCTTTCCGGTATTAACGTCTCCGTTGATAATGAAGATTTTCCTTTACAGATAAAAGTAGCATCATTACCAAATGCCCGTCTGCAGGTTTATTTTTTAGACAACGAAGACCTTTTCAAACGCAAATATGTATTTACCGACGAAGCCGAAAAATGGTATGATGATAACGGGCTTCGCACCGTATTTTTCTGCAAAGGCGCTTTAGAAACCGTAAAGAAATTTGGATGGCCTCCCGACATTATTCATTGCAGCGGATGGATGACAGGATTAATTCCCCTGTATTTAAAAACGGTATATAAAAGAGAGCCGGTGTTTTCTCACAGCAAGATTGTTTACACTGTTGGTCAAACCACCTTCAAAGAGAAGCTGGGTGCTGATTTTTTGAAGAAGGCGCAGATTAATCCTGCTATAAAAGATAAAGACCTGGAACCGTACAAAGAGGCTAATAATATAGCGCTTATGAGAGGCGGTGCTACCTATGCTGATGCCGTTACTTTTGGTGTGGAAAAGCCGGATAAAAAGTTGGTGGAAGAGTTCTCTAAAGTGAAAGGAAAGAAGACGTTACCTTATAATGCAGAATCTGATTTAACAGACTATTTACAACTGTATAACGACCTTGCGAGCAAGTAAAAGAATTTCTCATTTCATAATTATTTGCTGTGAATTTAAAAGGTTTGACTGCTCTGGTTTCACTCATTCTCATCGGTTTATTTTTCTCCTGCACCAAAGTAAATGAAGCCACAGACATTGGTGGAGACCTTCTTCCGGCGGTTGATAATGTTCACACTTTTGATACGACATTAGACGCAGCAACAGCTTACCATTTCTTTGATGATTCCACCAAGAGCTTTATTAATGATTACATGGCGCTGGGTAAGTTAAACGACCCCGTTTTTGGTTCCACTAATGCAGACATGTATTTTACGTTAAGCAGCCAAACATATAAAACGTATCCCTTTGGTTTGCTGAAAGATTCCATCAAAACTATTGACTCGGTTGTTTTATCGCTTGGTTATATAGCGGCCTATGGCGATACGACTAATAGCCAAATCAGTGTGTCGGTTTCTGAGATTAATCCAGGAGTTGCATTCAATGACACGGTTGATTACCGGTTTGACCAAGCTGCTGTTCCCACCACAGGCCCGATATTAGGTACCAAAACTTTTTCAACCATTTCATTAAGAGATTCGGTTCAAATAAGGCGTGTGGGAGATACGACTACTAAGGTTGCCAATGTTGTGCGTATTCGCTTAAATACTTCTATTGCGGATAAATTAAAACAATTTGATACTACTTCCAGCACATCTACCGGCGGGTATAATAATGATAGCCTTTTTAGAACGCTGTTCCGTGGCCTTGCAGTGAAAACAACAAACGTTACCGGCCAGGGAACTTTGGCTTATTTTAATTTATATGACGCTGCTAATTCCAAATTAATTGTTTATTATAAAGTTGGAAGAGCAGGAGCAGTAGATAGTGCAGCCTCGGTTTCCTTCGTGCACAGCGCCTACACACAGGCAAATTCGATCATCCGTAACGCATCGGGTTCGTACTTAGCCAACCTGAATAATCCTGCGCCGCAAAGTCTTTATTTACAGTCGTCTCCCTCTGGTTCTTATATTGGTATTAAAATTCCAAAGTTGGATGCCTTTCCCAATAAAGTCATTCATCGTGCTGAATTGATTGCTTATAAACTGCCCTCACTATCAGAAACTTTTTTTACGCCGCCCACCCGTTTATTACTTGACCATAAGGGGAAAAATAACACGTCAGACAGTGCTTATATTTTTCAAAATGATTTAACGCTTTTATCCGATGGTACTTCCTACAATTTTGCTGCCTTTGGCGGCACACTAAAAAACGACAATACCTATCGTTTCAATATTACCCGTTATGTGCAAGGCATTGTTACCCGTAAAGAAGCTAATGATAGCCTTCGCTTATATGCACCGCTGCGTACTAAGCTCAATGTAAAAGGTACCACCACTTATATTTCTGTTCCTAATCTTTCCTTTATTGCCAATGGCAGAGCAGTGCTGGCGGGTGGCAATTATGTTGATCCGTCTATGCGTCTTCGATTGCATATTATTTATTCCAACCTTTAATATTTGCGCTGCTTATATTTGCCGCGATTTTTATTTACGTGTGGCCATCGCTTCACGCTGATAAACCGAATTATTTACTCATTCAATTTTTTTACATGCCGTATTTATTCACTTCTGAAAGCGTTTCGGAAGGCCATCCTGATAAAGTAGCTGACCAAATTTCCGATGCGCTTATTGATCATTTTTTAGCGTTTGACCCTAATTCAAAGGTAGCCTGCGAAACCCTCGTAACTACCGGGCAGGTAGTATTAGCTGGCGAAGTAAAGTCGAAGGCTTATCTGGATGTTCAGGAAATTGCCCGGGGTGTTATTCGCCGGATTGGTTATACCAAAAGTGAGTACATGTTTGAAGCCAATTCCTGTGGTATTCTTTCTGCCATTCACGAGCAGTCGCAGGACATTAATCAGGGAGTGGATAAAGTAAATAAAGAGGAGCAAGGCGCCGGCGACCAGGGAATGATGTTTGGTTATGCCACTTCCGAGACCGAAGATTATATGCCCCTTGCCCTGGATTTGGCGCATAAACTTTTGCAGGAACTGGCAGCACTGAGAAGAGAAAATAAGCAAATTAAATATTTACGCCCCGATGCCAAAAGTCAGGTGACATTAGAATACGATGATAACAACCAACCCATACGTATCGAAGCAGTTGTCATCTCAACACAGCATGATGATTTTGACAGCGAAGAAAAAATGCTGGAGCGTATTAAGAAAGATGTTGTCAACATATTGATTCCCCGTGTAAAGGCGAAGTATAAAAAATATGCAAAGCTTTTTGATGGCGACATCAAGCATCATATTAACCCAACGGGAAAGTTTGTGATTGGTGGTCCGCATGGCGATACGGGTTTAACCGGCCGTAAAATTATTGTGGATACCTATGGAGGTAAAGGAGCTCATGGCGGCGGCGCCTTTAGTGGAAAAGACCCTTCAAAAGTTGACCGTTCGGCTGCTTATGCCACCCGCCACATCGCCAAAAATTTAGTAGCGGCGGGTGTGTGTGACGAAGTGCTGGTGCAGGTTTCCTATGCTATCGGCGTAAAAGATCCGATGGGTATTTATGTAAATACGTACGGCACGAGCAAGGTACAAATGTCCGACGGTGAGATTGCCAAACTCGTAGAAGGGTTGTTTGATATGACGCCTTATGGCATTGAAACCCGCCTGAAATTACGTAACCCGATTTACAGTGAAACAGCCGCTTACGGCCATATGGGCCGCCAGCCGGAGATTGTAACCAAAGAGTTTACATCGCCTGATGGCAAAACGATTAAAAAGAAAGTAGAGCTGTTTACGTGGGAGAAACTGGATTATGTTTCCAAGGTGAAGAAAGCATTCGGCATAAAATAATTTATTTCAACCTATAAATTCAAAGGCTGCATTTGGCAGCCTTTTTTCGTATAAAAAAAGTTTAAAATCATACTTAAATTAGTATAAATTTGGAGTATGAAAATAAAGGAGCCCGCAGTAGCCTATAAAATTTCTAATCCTTTAAAAAAGGTAGAAACACCACACAATAAAGCCAGGGTAATACCTGTTCACCAATGGAGCAGCTACGATAAAATAGACGCCATTAAAAGTGGTATCTCAAAGGAAGAATTGGAAGCTTTAAAAGAGCAATCCGGTTTGGATTACGATATGCTGGCTATTGTTTTGAATGTCGCAAAGGCCACATTACATAACAAAAAGGGCAAGGCCAAATTTGATCAATACATCAGCGAACGGATTTTTTTATTAGCCGATATTTATTCTTACGGATACACGGTTTTTCAAAAGAAAGATGCGTTTAACCATTGGATGAAAATACCTAACAGGGCCATCGGAAATGTAACCCCGCTTAGTTTAAGCGAAACCTTGTACGGCATGGAAGAAGTAAAAAATTTAATCGGCCGTATTGATTATGGCGTTTATAGCTAATGGAGCTTTACCACTTAGGCAACAGCCGCTATGCCCAGCAATTAAATGGAGAAGGCGCCCGGCTTTTTGGTGGCCGTTGGAATCAAAAAGGCGACGCCTGCATATATACTTCCGGCATCAGGTCGTTGTGTATTCTGGAATATTTGGCTAATGTATCTTTAGAAGATATGCCGCCGGATTTAAGTTTTACCACGTATCATTTGCCAGATAAATCTTACAGAATAATTCCAATAAAAGATTTGCCGGAACGATGGGACGCCGTGCCACCTGCCGGAGCTACCAAACAGTTTGGCAGCCGGCTGTTAGGCGATGAAACCTGCACCTGCTTTGCCGTTCCATCTGTTGTAGTTCCGGAAGAATGGAACTTTATTTTAAACCCTGCTTCTGCTAACTTCAACCAGCTAAAAATTATTTCGATAGAGCGCTGGACTTTAGATCACCGAATTAAACAATCGCATTGAAAAATTTTCGTCCGCAAAGCCGTCCAAAAAAATCATCGCTGATCATTGGTAAAAAAGCAGTGCTGGACGCCCTTACAACAGGCAAAGCGCTGGAGCGCATTTATTTGCAAAATACCATTGGCGGCAAAGAAATTGGTGAGATCAGCACCTTGGCTGTCCAACATAATATTCCATTAAATAAAGTACCGGTAGAAAAATTAAACGGCCTGAATGCTGGTGCGCATGAAGGATGCGTGGCGCTTATTTCACTTATTCAATACCAGGATCTTCAAGAGGTAATTTCATTCGTTGTAGATAATGGTCATGTACCGCTTTTTGTGATTTTAGATGGCATCACAGATATTAGAAATATTGGCGGCATTGCCCGGACAGCATTTTGTACCGGCGTTAATGCGATCATCATTCCGGATAAAGGCGTTGGTATGTTAAACGAAGAAGCAATGCTAACGTCGGCGGGAGCATTGGAAAAGCTTCCGGTATGCCGTGTAGGAAGCTTGATGAAAGCGGTAGATGAATTGCACCTCAATGGAATTAAAGTGTTAGCCAGCGACATGGGGGCGGGAAAAAAGGTATATGAGGTGGATTTTAAAGAACCCCTTGCCATCATTATGGGAAGCGAAGACAAAGGAATTTATCCTGCCTTATTAAAAGTAAGCGATGAACAATTTATGATTCCGATGAGCGGCGAATTTGATTCGCTGAATGTTTCTGTGGCTACCGGAATCATTTTGTATGAAGCCATGAAGCAGCGGCAAGCCGGTGGATAGCGATATTATGATGTACAAATGACTTTCACTAATCAAAAAATCAATCAGTCAACCTTTCAGCTTGTTGAATGTCCCCGCGATGCGATGCAGGGATGGGAGCATTTTATACCAACAGAAACCAAGATCGAATACATCAATTCTTTATTAAAAATTGGTTTTGATACGATTGATTTTGGAAGCTTTGTTTCGCCAAAAGCCATTCCGCAGTTGGCGGATACAAAAGAAGTCATTAAAGGCTTACAACTTACAGGTTCCCCCTCAAAGCTGTTAGCTATCATTGGTAATGAAAGAGGCGCGGTAGAAGCAGCGGCTTTCGATGAAATCAGTTATCTCGGATTCCCCTTTTCAATTTCCGAAACGTTTCAGCAACGCAATACCAATAGTTCTATAAACGAAAGCCTCGGTAGGGTAGAGACTATTCAAAATTTATGTTTGCAGAAGAGTAAAAAGCTCGTGATTTATTTGAGTATGGGTTTTGGAAATCCGTACGGTGATGCGTATAACGATGCTATTCTTTTACATTGGACGGATGAAATAATAAGCAGAGGTATTACTATTATTTCTTTAGCAGATACGGTGGGTTTGGCTACGCCGGAACAAGTTGGCTTCGCATTAAATTCGTTACTTCCAAAGTACCCCGACGTTTCAATTGGGGTGCATTTACATTCAACCCAGGCTACCTGGAAGGTAAAGCTGAAAGCCGCTGTGGATGCAGGCTGTACCAGAATTGATGGAGCTTTAAAAGGCATTGGCGGTTGCCCGATGGCAGGCGACGATCTTATAGGCAATATGGATACCGAACTGATTGTTTCTTATTTTGAAGAAAAGAATCTGGTGCAGGATTTAAATAAAGATGCCTTACAAAAAAGCCTTCGATTGGCTTCGCAAATATTTACCTGACCTTTATTAATTTGTGCAATTCGTGTTTTTTTAATTCGTGTTTACATGAAGTTTCGTTTTGAGTTTGATATAAAAAAATTGCCTCTTCCTATTACACATCACGACAGGCTGCTGCTGATAGGTTCTTGTTTTACCGAAAACATCGGTGAAAAGTTAGACCGGTACAAATTCACCACGTTGCAAAACCCCAACGGCATTCTATTTAATCCGGTAAGCGTTGCTAATGCTTTGATAGATTATATTGAAACCAAACAATTCTCAGAAGATGATCTGTTTTACTACAATGAGGGCTGGCATAGCTGGAAACACCATAGCCGGTTTTCGGGCATTAACGCTGCCGATACCGTTCAAAAAATAAATGCTTCTGTCACTGCCGCTCACCAATTCCTTAAGAGTGCCGATTATGTTTTTATCACCCTCGGTTCCTCTTGGGTTTATACTTTAACCGATAAGGCCAATGCTATTGTGGGTACAGTGGCTGCTAATAACCATAAGGCACCTGCCGATTGGTTCCATCGCCGGCTGATGAACAATGATGAAATAACTCGGGTATTGAACGATATGATCAGTCGTTTATTTGAATTTAATTCTGGTATCAACATCATCTTTACCATTAGTCCGGTAAGGCACCTGCGCGAAGGAGCAGTAGAAAACAACCGCAGCAAAGCTGCATTGATTGGAGCGGTACACTACCTGGTAGATAAGTTAGACCAGGCCTATTATTTTCCGGCTTATGAATTAGTGATTGATGACCTGCGCGACTATCGTTTTTATGCAGAGGACTTAGTGCATCCCAATTATTTTGCTACGCAATATGTTTGGGAAAAGTTGGTAAGTGTTTGCATGGATGAAAAAACAAAGGAGTTAATAGAAGAAATCCACTCATTGAACCTTGCCTACCAACACAAACCATTTAATTCTTCATCAGGCCCACACAAGAAATTCTTACAATTATCATACGAAAAAGCAGCAGCTTTAAAGGACCGTCATCCGTATCTGGACTTTGAAAAAGAGCTTCACTATTTTCGTTCGGAGTAATCACCGACCATTCTTTTCAATACCTGTAAGAATGTAATGCTGTCCCTGTTCAAGATTGGTTGTTCGCCTCGTCAAATTTCTTAGTGCATTCTATCGCCCCTCACTTCTAAACTTGCAATAACTTTCGCTTCATAAGCCAACCATTCTTTCCAGCGCTGACGTATTTCTTCTTTATCAATATACGTTTCTGCCAACTCAATAAACAGGGTATAATGGCCCGCTTCGCTTTCCATAAACCGGCGGTAAAACCTGCGCAGGTAGGCATCTTCCAAACCTTCGCTTAATCGTTTAAAACGTTCGCAACTTCTTGCTTCAATCATGGCCATCATCAGTAATTGGTCAAGTAACCGGCCTTCTTCTGCACCGCCTTTTTGACAAAATTGTAGGAGGGCCGCGGCATATTCGTCCCTGCGCTGATTTCCCAATTTCAGTCCCCGCTTTTGAAGTTCGGCAAACACTAACCGGAAGTGGCCCCATTCTTCTGTAACGATGGGAGCAAGAGCGGTTACCAAAACTTCTCTTTGATTATAACGTTGAATAAGGGACATACACGTAGCAGCAGCTTTTTGTTCGCAGTAAGCATGGTCGGTTAAAATTTCGGTTAACGATAATTGGGCTAAGCTCACCCAACGGGGATCAGTTGGTAGGTGTAGGCCGAGGATGGATTTAGCATCGGGTGAAACTCTTTCTTCTTCAAAACTCATTGGATAAAATTAGACGAGGGATTTTAGAATCAGCTACGGCGCTGCTATTTAGCGTTAATGGCAGAATTTATTCTGATGAAAGGGTTTTATTATCCGGCCTTACTTCTGTTATCTTTCTTATTTACGTATTGCAAGATGCTCGATAGAAGCACTGAATGATTAAGAGTATTACGCGATAAATCCTTGATAGAGGCGTAGCTTCGTTACATAAAATTCCCAACTACTTCTTAAAGCCTTCTTACTTATTGGCGCAAAAGGCATTTTCCCTTACCTTCGCCGCCAAAATAAGTAAACTAAAACGGTACTCAATCCGGGTATCAATCAAAAAACGTTAGCGATGTCATTAACTAAAGAAAAAAAAGCCGGCATTTTTACCCAGTTTGGTGGTGCCGCAACTAACACGGGTTCTATTGAAGGGCAGATTGCTTTGCTTACCGAACGTATTGCGGACATCTCCAATCATCTGCAACAAAATAAAAAAGACTTTTCTACCCACCGCGGTTTAATGAAAATGGTAGGTCAACGCCGCCGGTTGCTTAACTATCTTCAAAAACATAACATTCAGGAATACCGTGTGCTGATTGAGAAATTAGGTATCAGAAAATAACTATAGCATTTGCCAGAAACCCTTCCGACACCGGAAGGGCTTTTTGCTTTACGCGGTATGCTTTTGTCCTTTTCCAAATCACATTTCGTTTGAGCTTTCGAAGTTTCAATAACTCCAAATCTCAAACCCCAAACTCCAAACATTTAAAATGTTATCTCAAAAAATAAGCAAAAGTTTTGATCTTGGCGATGGCCGCCAAATCATCATCGAAACAGGCCGCCTTGCCCGGCAGGCCGATGGATCGGTAACGGTGCGCAGTGGTAACTCTATTTTATTAGCTACTGTAGTTGCCAACCGCGAACCCAAAGAAGGACAGGACTTTTTTCCATTAAGTGTTGACTACATGGAAAAATTTGCTTCGGCCGGTCGTATTCCCGGTTCGTTTTTTAAACGCGAAGGAAGGCTGAACGATTATGAGGTATTAACCTCGAGGCTGATTGACAGGGCTCTTCGTCCCTTATTCCCGGAAGATTATTTATGTGAAGTGCAGGTCATCATTACACTCATTTCATCTGATGCTGAAGTGATGCCTGACGCCATGGCTTGCTTAGCCGCGTCGGCTGCCTTGGCTGTCTCTGATATTCCTATTAAAGAAGTTATTTCTGAAGTGCGTGTCAGCCGCATTGGTGGTCAGTTTAAAATTAACCCTACCCGAAGCGAGATGGAGATTTCCGACCTTGATTTTATTATTGCTGCTACGCAGGATAATATTATGATGGTTGAGGGCGAAGCGAAAGAGTGTAGTGAAGAAGATTTAATTAAGGCATTAGAAATCGGTCATGATGCTATTCGTGTTCAAATAAAAGCACAGCAGGAATTGCGTGAAATGGTTGGTGTAACCGGCAAACGCGATTATCCGAAACCAGCTACCAATGAAACCCTTCAAAAACGAGTGTATGAATTTGGTGCAGAGCGAATGTTGCAATTATCAAAAGGCAACCTGCCAAAGCAGGAACGTAAGGATACCTATAAAGGCATTTACGATGATTTAATTATCACCTTAAGTAAAGAAGAAAACTTACCGGAAGGCGAGGAAGTAGGTTCGGATGTAAAAAAGTTAGTAAAGAAATATTTGGGCGATCTGCAGTACGATGTAGTTCGCGATATGATCCTGAATGATCGTGTAAGGCTTGATGGGCGTGGGTTAGAAGATGTTCGTCCATTAGATATGGAAATAGATGTATTGCCTACGCCGCATGGCGCTGCACTGTTTACCAGAGGCGAAACGCAATCGCTTACCACCGTTACGTTGGGTACACCGCTTGATGAATTGCTGGTAGAAAGTGCCGGCAAATCAGTTGATTCAAAATTTTACCTCCATTATAATTTCCCTCCTTTTTCTACCGGCGAAGCCAAGTTTTTACGTGGCTCCAGCCGCCGCGAAATTGGTCATGGTAAACTAGCCGAACGCTCATTAAAGCAAATGATGCCTTCAGGCGATTATGCTTATACTGTCCGGGTTGTGAGCGATATTCTGGAAAGCAATGGTTCATCCTCAATGGCTACGGTTTGCGCCGGTTCATTGGCTTTAATGGATGCTGGCGTTCCTCTGCCAAAGCATGTTTCCGGTGTGGCCATGGGATTGATTTCCAAAGAAGGTAAGTATGCAGTGCTGACCGACATCTTAGGTGATGAAGATCACCTGGGCGATATGGATTTTAAAGTTACCGGCACAAGAGATGGCATCTGTGGTATTCAGATGGATATTAAAGTAGATGGCTTGAGCATGGAGATTATGCGTAATGCTTTAGAGCAAGCCCGTCGCGGACGGATGCATATTTTGGATGCGATGTATAACTGTATGCCGGTGGCCCGTGCCGATGTGAAAGAACACGCACCGCGTATGGCCAAACTTTACATTGACCGCGAATTTATTGGAGCAGTGATCGGGCCAGGCGGAAAGATCATCCAGGAAATTCAGCGTGAAACAGGCACCACCATTAATCTGGAAGAAAAAAACAACCAGGGTGAAGTCAGCATTTTTGGAACGATAAAAGCAAATGTTGATAGGGCCGTTGCTTGGGTAAATGGCATTGTAGCTGTCCCTAATGAGGGGGATGAGTACGAAGCAGTAGTAAAATCAATTATGCCTTATGGAGCTTTTGTTGAATTTTTACCCGGTAAGCAAGGATTATTACATATTTCAGAAGTAAGCTGGAAACGCTTGGATACTTTAGAGGGAATACTTAATGAAGGCGATAAAGTCAAAGTAAAGCTTACGGGCACCGATCCTAAAACAGGCAAATTTAAATTATCAAGAAAAATATTATTACCTAAGCCCGAGGGCATGACAGAGCGAAATGATAGGGGAGATGGAGGTGACCGCCGTGAAGAAAGGCCACGTTTTGAAAACCGTCGCGATGACCGCCCGCAAGGTGAGCGGCCAAAGTTGCAACGCAATGTAGAGGGTAATAGCGCATCGGAACAACGCGAAAAACCACAACAAGATTCCGCTCAGGAAAACCAGTAATCAAAGTAACTATGAAGTAAAGGCTGTCGTATGACAGCCTTTTATTTTTGTATTATGACGCATATAAAAATTGACATCGCCGCCGGAGAATATCAACAGGAAGAATTAATTGCCTTGCTTGATGAGTATCATGCTACAGGGTTTGAGCAAAATGACGAAAGTTTGATAGCCTATTTCAGGGAAGATGATTTCAAAACGGACGAAGTGCTGACGATTCTTGATGGCTATCAATACCAACTTTCAAAAATAGAAGAAACGAACTGGAATGCAGCGTGGGAGCAAAGTTTTCAGCCGGTGATAGTAAGTGATTTTTGCGCCATAAGGGCTCATTTTCATCAACCCATCAGTACCGCTCAATATGATATTGTAATTACGCCCAAAATGAGCTTTGGTACCGGGCATCATGCTACCACTTTTATGATGATTGAACAAATGCGTGAAATTGATTTTGAAAATAAAAAGGTATTTGACTTTGGGACAGGTACCGGCATTTTGGCCATCTTATCTCAAAAGCTAGGCGCAGCAAGCGTTACAGCTATTGACATTGACGAATGGAGCATTGAAAATGCTATCGAAAACAGGCAACAAAACGCGGCAGACAAAGTTGTCATTGAGTTATCCTCCATTATTCCATTAACAACATTTGATATTATTCTCGCTAATATTAATCGTAATGTGCTTCTTGATTACATGAAAGATTTGAGCCTTGCCTTGAACAGTGGCGGACAACTATTAATAAGCGGACTGTTAGCTGATGATGAAAATGCTATCACGAATGCTTGCAACAGTTATAGCCTTGCGTTGCAAAAGCGCCTGGAAAAAAGCGGCTGGATTTCGTTGCTCTTTACCAATTCAAAATGATGCAAAGGTTAAATTAACATGAACTCTTTCTTCATAAATAGTATCTTCGTTCTCCAATTTTCGCCATAACTATGAATGAAGTCTTTCTGATTATTATAGCTTATTTGATTGGAAGTATTCCCACTGCCGTTTGGACCAGTAAATTTTTCTTCGACATTGATATTCGCGAATATGGAAGTGGTAACTCAGGAGCCACTAATACCTACCGGGTGCTTGGCGCAAAGTGGGGCACTTTTGTGATGATCATAGATATGCTGAAAGCCCTTGCCGCTGTAAAGCTTGCCTTTTTTTTACCCTATCATACTCACAGCGATTTTTATTTAACCAACATTCAGTTAGGGTTAGGTCTTGCCGCCGTTCTGGGCCATATTTTTCCGGTTTGGGCCGATTTTAGGGGTGGTAAAGGTGTAGCCACTTTATTTGGGATGGTGCTTGGCATACAACCCAATGTTGCCTTGTGTTGTGTTGGAATTTTTATTGTAGTACTTTACTTAACACGTTGGGTTTCGCTTAGTTCTATATTGGCCAGCATCGCCTTTCCGGTTTTTATTCTTTTCATTTTTAATGAACCTGAAAAACTCTATCGCATTTTTGCCATTACCGTCGCTATGCTGGTGTTGCTAACACATCAGAAAAATATTGGCCGTATTTTAAAAGGAAGTGAAAGCAAAATGCCCATCTTAAAGCACCGCGACCGTAGAAAAGTTAAACCCGACTAATCTTCTACTTCTGCTTTTGTTACTCGTCACCTTTTTCATCGCCTTGGTACAATCATTGAATAGGTACCGAAAATTCAAAAGATGATACAAAGAACTATCGCGGTTTTTCTGATGGCTGCTTGTTTCGTGGCCTGTTCCCGGAATGCGATTAGCGGCCGCAGCCAACTTAAACTTCTTCCCGAATCTGAGCTACAATCCATGGGTTCAGAACAGTACCGGACATTTTTATCCCAAAATCATGTTGTTAGTGCCTCTGCTGACCGCGATGCGGAAATGGTTCGTAGAGTAGGGCAACGATTGGCAACTGCCGTTCAACAATACTTTGCTTCAAAAGGACTTCAAAGCCAATTGGAGGGCTACCAGTGGGAATACAATCTGGTAGATAGTAAAGAAGCGAATGCCTGGTGTATGCCAGGTGGGAAGATAGTAGTTTATACAGGCCTTCTTCCATATACCAGAAACGAAGCTGCGTTAGCTATCGTGTTGGGGCACGAAATTACCCATGCTGTTTTTCAACATGGTAACTCAAGAATGAGCCAGCAAATGCTGACACAGGGATTGGGCAGTGCTTTATCGGTTGCCTTGTCAAGTAAACCTGCCGCTACACAAGATATTTTTTTACAAGCTTACGGCGTTGGCTCATCATTGGGAGTTCTTAAATTTTCAAGGGCTGATGAGTCGGAAGCAGACCATTACGGCTTAATCTGGTCGGCGCTTGCTGGTTATAATCCCGAAGAAGCTGTTCCTTTTTGGGAACGTATGGCCCAATCAGGTGGACAAAAGCCCCCTGCCATTTTAAGTGATCATCCATCCGATGAAACACGGATAGCTCAAATAAAAAAGTGGATGCCGGAAGCTTTGCAATTTTATAAACCGGTTGGTAAATAGATGTGGTACAAAACAAAAAATCCCGCCAAAACTCACGTCTGGCGGGATTTTTCATTGATTGCTACTTGGAACGATACGCTGAAAGCTGTACATTTGCAAAACATTTATCAAGGCTTAGTTCTTTTACACTCCTGCTTCTATTTGATTTTTAAACAATAATACATAGTATGTCCCAAACAATCTTAGACAAACTAAATCTTAAAAACGAAAAGAACATTTTAATTCAAGGCTTACCCTCATCTATAGAAAAGCAATTTGCCAAGCTTTCGTTCGCAAAGAATCTTACCCCGCTGTTACGTTCCCGAAAAATTGATTTTGCTTTGGTGTTTGCTGTAAGCGAAAGTCAACTTAACGCTATTCTCACCGATATTTTGCCCGCTTTAAAAGCAGATTCTAAACTTTGGATAGCGCATCCTAAAGTAGCTTCCAAGATCAGTACAGATTTGAACAGGGATAGTAGTTGGAGCCGGTTGCACGAAACTAATTATGAAACGATTGAACTTGTTTCTTTAGATCATGTTTGGCAGGCTTTTAATTTTAAAAAGTCGGAAGAGGTTGAGCAGGAAGTGGTAGAAATTAAAACCGCCAAAAAAGTAAGAAAGGCTGTTGCAGCTTAATTGCAAGTTGCCGATAATAAAAAAGACCACCCTAAAGTGGTCTTTTTTATTGTAAGGAGGTTTTGTTAGTTGTCGAGATTGGAAAGATAAAATCCTTCCTTGTGTAAAATAGTTTGATGTGGAACGGAAGTAAGCAGCGAATCTTTCAGAAGCTTTTCCACCAATCGTAATTGTTGTTCTCCATCACCCGACTGTGCGATCAGTTTCCAACTTTCAATTTTCATTAATGCCCTGAGGCTGGTTTTGTTTACGTGTCTGTCTAACCAATCGCTCCGCTCTGCGAGGTACAATTGGTGATTACGAAAGTAGGCATGCATAGGTAGAAGATTATGGTTTTAATGTGTGACGGTTGTGGCAACAAATTAAAACGAAAATGTTTAAAAACATAGCACATCAAAGCCTTGCAAAGCTTTAATCGTTGAAAGAATAAAAAAGGCTGATGAAAGTTGAAAAGACTTTGAAGGAAGATTTCTATTTATTAAATCAACATTTCTTTAAGCTTATGACGGGTCCCGAAGCATAACCTTTTTGTTACTCATTACTTTTAGGCTAATGCCTGTTAAGTAGATTTTATAGTTGTGCTGCCATATGCAATGGATAGTAACTATGGCGGAAAATGGGTTTAGCAGCTACTCAGGTTAACAAAATTCCTGAACTCTTCCCGCAGTTCCTGAAGCGTATTTTCCAGGGCTAAAAATTCAGTTAATAACAGTTCGTGGTTCCCATAGGTTTCATCACTTAATGTTTCTACCTGAACTTTTTTTTCATAGTTTTTAATGGTCAGTTTTAGGTCGTGAATGTTTTTGAGCTGAATGTCAAACTGGTTTTGGAAATGCTCGACCTGCGTCAGATGATTTTTGGTGAGCGAACGTTTTACCATGTGAAGTAAAGCTTTTTCGCAATCCTGAAACTCTTCTCTGTAATTGCGAAGTATCTGCCGCCATTCGGCACATTCGGCCGAAAGCTGCGAGAGGTCTGTCTGAATCATTGGATGAAGGTTTTGAGGTGATTGATATAATTGTCTGTTACTTTTCCCGGCGGTGGATGGTACTTTAAATTTACCCTTCTTCCTAAAGAAATAAATGTTTTTTTCTCGTTAGCAATCGGTAAATTAATCGTTGTTCCAACCACTATATTTGGCCTCTTGATTACATCAAACACCATACAACAAATTCAATCGCGGCTTGATATTATTGAAGTCGTTGGCTCTTTTGTAAAATTAAAAAAACGCGGTGCCAACTACTTAGGTAACTGCCCCTTTCATAACGAACGAACGCCGTCATTTACCGTGTCGCCAGCCAAAGAAATTTATAAATGTTTCGGCTGCGGCAAAAGTGGTAATACGATTTCCTTCATCATGGAGCATGAAAAGTTTTCGTATGTGGAAGCCTTACGCTGGCTGGCTAACCGGTATAACATTGAGATAGAAGAAACCGAATCATCTCCCGAACAAAAGATAGCGCAGCAGGCAGCTGAAAGCCTTCACATCATTAATGCTTTTGCTCAAAAATTTTACGCCACACAGTTATTGGAAACGCCGGAAGGCGTTGAGAATGGATTAAGTTATTTAGCTGAACGAGGCTTTAGTAAAGAAACGATTGGCAAATTTGGGTTGGGCTATGCGCCTGATAAAAGAGATGCTATTGCTAAGGAAGCCATTGCCAAACAATTTAATAAAGACCTTTTACAACGGGCAGGTTTAGTAGTGGAACGCAATGGTCAGTTGCAGGATAATTATCGCGACCGTATTATTTTTCCAATACATAATACCAGCGGCAAAATCATTGGCTTTGGGGCACGTTTAATCAAGTCAAATGATAAGGCGCCAAAGTATATCAACACGCCGGAAAATGAACTTTATGTAAAAAGTAAGCTGCTCTACGGAACTTACTTTGCAAGGCAGGCGATAGATAAAGCAAATGAATGTTTTTTAGTAGAAGGATACACCGATGTTCTTTCGCTTCATCAGGCGGGTATTGAAAACGTAGTAGCGAGTGGTGGCACGTCGCTTACGCAGGATCAGCTTCGTTTGATAAAAAAATACACGTCCAATCTTACTATAATTTATGATGGCGATTCGGCCGGAGTTAAGGCTGCCTTGCGTGGGCTGGATATGGCGTTAGAAGAAAGCCTGAATGTAAGCCTGGTGCTGATTCCGGATGGCGAAGACCCCGATAGTTATGTAAGAAAAGTTGGCGCTGGTAACTTTAGAAAATTTGTTGACGACAACAAAAAAGATTTCATTCTCTTTCAGTTGGATGTTTTATTGAAAGATGTTGGCGCCGATCAAAACAAGAAAGCTGAGGTGGTGAATGTTGTTGCGGAAACCATTTCGAAAATTGACAAGACGGAAGATTTCACCAAGCAGCAGGATTATATCCGGCAATGTGCGCAAACATTAAAAATTGACGAATCGGGTTTAACGGCTTTGGTGAATAAGTTTATACGCAGCCGCCTTTCATCTGATAAAAAGCTGCCTTTTAATGAAGCAAAATACCATGAAGAAAATGCAAAAAAAGGTGAGCAAACCGATTATGATGACAACACCTTTAACCTGCTTTATAAAGATGAATTACAGGAACGCGAAGTGGTAAGGGTGTTGTTGGAATTTGGCGATAAACCCTGGCTGGACGGCCACCTTACGGCCGAATATATTTTTTCCGAACTGCCTGAAGAAGACCTTATCGAAAACGAAACCGTGCTTCAAATTTTAGCGGAATATAAAACCCATCTTCAAAAGCAGCAACCAATTAACAAAGCGTATTTTGTTTATCACTCTGATAATAAGCTTAGCGCATTCGCCGTATCACTAATGCAATTTCAGTATGAACAAAGCCCGAGATGGAAAAAAGATATGAGCCAATCAACCGGCTATCAGCAATCGCTTTTTAAGCAGGATTATAAAAGTTTTCTTCGCACACTCGACAGGGCCAACCCAACGGAACTGGAGCATTTTTTAAAAATTGGAGAAGACAGGACTTCCGAAGAAGTAATTTCTGCCATCACTTACTTAAAGCTTAAAAAAATTAAAAAGCTCATTACCCAAAATACCGCTGATATGGAAAAAGCATTGCCTACAGAGCAGATGACACTCTTTTTAACTCACCAGCACTTAAAGCAATTAGAGATGGAACTTGCCTCCAAACTCGGAAGTGTTATTGTGAAGTAAATATGGGTATTCTTTGTTTTACTGGTAATTTCAAAAGTAGATTGCAAGAGAAATTACTTACTCCAACAGTAAAAAAACCTCCGAAAGATTTTCAATTAATTGAGAAGGAAGCATAGCCTCATTTGAATACTTTTTTGCTGCTACATCACCAGCCCACCCATGAAGGTAAACGCCAATCACCGCTGCATTCTGAGGCTCATAACCTTGCGCCAATAACGATGTAATGATGCCGGTTAATGCATCACCGCTGCCACCTTTAGCCATACCCGAATTGCCGGTTGAGTTAAAATAGCATTTTCCATCCGGCAAAGCAACCATTGTATGATGGCCTTTAAGTACAATAACAAGTTGAAGCTCGATAGCTTTGCTTTTAGCGGTTGACATCCGCGCAAAATCATTTGGTTGTCCGCCAAACAGGCGATCAAATTCTTTGGGGTGAGGGGTAAGGATGGTGTTGGGCGAAAGTTGAAGCAACAACTCTTTTTGCAGGGATAAACAATTCAGTCCATCGGCATCAATCACCAATGGTTTTTTATAACGACGAATAATAAAAGCAAGAACTTTTTGCGGGCCTGCTTTCGTATCCATTCCGGGGCCAATGCCGATAGCGCTAAACTTTTCTACATCGTCTGGCAATGCCGTAAGATAATGTTCATCGTCGTCGGTAAGTGCCATAGCCTCGGGGTTAGTCACCTGTAAAATTTGGTAGCCGCATTTAGGAATAAATACCGTAGTAAGTCCGCAACCCGTATACAGACAAGCTTTTGTGGCTAATACCATGGCGCCCATTTTACCGTAGCTGCCGCCAATTAGCAACGCATGGCCAAAGCTTCCTTTATGAGCAAAAGTATTTCGTGGCTTAAAGAGTTGTTTGATGAAGGATTTATCAATCAGTTCAGGCGTCGAATCCATTGTTAATAGATAGCCGGGATGAAGGCCAATATCCAACACGATTACCTCCCCAAAGAAGGGTGCATTTTCTGGTAGCAGTAATCCAATTTTATAGCATTGAAAGGTTAAGGTATAAGCTGCTTTTATAACCGCTTGTTCAACTGAGAATTGATCAACAAACAACCCGCTTGGCAAATCTATAGCTACTACTTTTACATTGGCATCATTGATACGATTGACCACATCAACTGCTAAACCTTCCAGAGGTTTATTTAGCCCGGACCCAAATAAAGCATCAATAACTATGGCATTTTTTTCGATAGGGAGTAGGTCATCTTTTGTTTGTAGTAGTTGAAATTTTATTCCGGCTTCTTGCAATCGTTGAAGATTGATTTCAAAATCGGCGCTTCCCTTTTTACCGGTTTCTAAAACAAATACATTGGGCTGCAACTCTGACCCGGCCAGCATTCTGGCTATTGCCAAACCATCGCCGCCATTATTGCCCTTTCCGCAAAAAATATAAATGGGGCGTTCAGTCCAGGGTTTTGCCAACAACCAATTTGTGCAAGTGGCCGCTGCCCGTTCCATTAAATCAATAGAAGAAACAGGTTCGTGTTGGATGGTGTATTGATCCCACTTCCTAAGTTGCTGTGCGGATAAAATTTTCACGATGCAAAGATGCTGCTATTCTTCGCCTTCTTCATCTTTACCGGCATAGTGGCCAAAAACTTCGTATAGCTTTTTGGCGGTACTGTAAACACCGTTATTATGTTTGTTGGTGATGATAATGATGGTGCCTTTTTCATCGGGCAGGCGGGCAAAGGCAGAATTAAAGCCGTGCCAGTGGCCATTATGATAAATTACTTTTTTACCGCTCGGATAAATCAACATCCGCCATCCCAAACCGTAGTTTTTGATGCCGGCTTTCTCGTTGCTGTAAGGTGTGTAGGCAGCCGTTAAGGTTTTTTCATTCAGCACTTTTCCTTCACTTAAAGCCCGGTCCCAGGTAAGCAAATCTCTTGGGGTCGAATAGATGTTTTTATCACCGTAAGGGCCGTCTGAAAAATCAAGACTCCATAGGGTATTATTGGGTTGGAATGATTGCATCTGTGGCGCCTGTTCACCTGTATTCACCACATACGTATGGTTCATACCCAGCGGTGTAAAAATGTTTTGCTTCATGTATTCGGGATACGAAATTCCACTTACTTTTTCTACAATCAGCGCAAGCAAAACATAATTGGTGTTGCAGTATTGAAAACGCTTATCAGGGTTAGCTGCTTTAGCCGGTTTCCAGTTAATCAGCGTGTTCAACACATCGGTATTGGTAGCTTGCTGCTTGCGGTTCCAATCGCCTTTTTCCATGTAGTATAAATAGTTGGGCAAGCCACTGCGATGGTTCAATAACGTTTTTATAGTAACGCCAGGGTAGGGGAAAGTGGGGAAGTATTTTGTTACTGCTTCGTCTATGTTCAACTTACCATTCTGCCATAGCTTTAATATAGCAGCCGAAGTCATTGTTTTACCTGTAGAAGCAATCTGGAACGAGGTTTCAGCCGACAGGCTGTCCTTACTTTTTAGTCGCGGATCTTTTACACCTACATATTTTTCGTAAACGATAGCGCCATCTTTCGCTACCAGTATAGCGCCGTTAAAAGAGCCATGCAAAAGGTTTTTATCCAGCACCGCCTCTACAGCGTTATGATACTTTTGAATCTCTTCTTTGGAAAGGGTAGGCGGTGCAAATGCAAGGGCCGATGTATCACTTTTTAAAACCGGCGTTTCGTTTTTTTGGGAGTGACAACTGACAAGCGCAGCTAACAAAAAAGCGGGGAGTAATTTGTTTTTCACAAGACGTTAATTGGATGATGATGTAAAATGGGTAAAATTATTTTTAATTGGTTACAAAATCGGTGAGTGCCTAAAAATTATTTTTCAGTTAGTTATTACGCATATTTGCGGTATGGAGCCAACTAGCTATCCAAAAGAAAAAATCAAGATTTTATTACTGGAAAACATCAGCGAAACAGCCGTAAAAAATTTCACCCGCCATGGTTATACAGAGGTAGAGCGATTATCAAAAGCACTACCGGAAGAGCAGTTGTTACAAGCCATTCAAAAGACACATCTTTTAGGCATCCGGTCAAAAACACAAATCACCAAACGGGTTCTTGATGCGGCTGAAAAGCTTCAGGCTATTGGCTGCTTTTGCATAGGGGTAAATCAGGTTGACCTTGCTGCAGCAACAGAAAATGGCGTGGCTGTTTTTAATGCGCCGTATTCCAATACCCGGTCGGTAGCCGAGCTGGTGATAGGCGCTTCCATTATGCTCATCCGCCGCATACCCGATAAAAACGCGGCCGCTCACAAAGGCATTTGGTTAAAAGAATCGAGCGGCAGCTATGAGCTGCGCGGAAAAACGTTGGGCATTATCGGTTACGGTAACATTGGTTCGCAGGTAAGCGTGCTGGCCGAAAGCTTAGGGATGAAGGTGATTTTTTATGATGTGGAAACCAAGCTTCCACTCGGCAATGCTTCGGACAGCCACACACTGAAAGCCTTGCTGGGTAAAGCCGACATCGTTACGCTTCATGTGCCGGAAACAGAGCAAACCAAAAACCTGCTAAATAAATCCAATCTAAAATGGTGTAAACAGGGTTCGATAATAATAAATTATGCAAGGGGAGAAGTGATTGATCTTCCAGCCCTGCGGCAAGCTATTGAAAGCGGCCAGGTGTCCGGTGCAGCTATTGATGTGTTTCCGGTAGAACCGGAGAAGAACGGCGATAAATTTGAGTCACCCCTGCAAGGATTGCCTAATGTTATTCTAACGCCGCACATTGGTGGCTCTACCGAAGAAGCCCAGCAAAACATCGGCGAAGATGTGAGCATTAAGCTGTTGAATTATCTTGAAAAGGGCATCGCCTTTGGTTCGCATACGGTGCCTGCTTTGGCGCTGCCGCCTCATGCCGGCGCTCATCGCATTCTTCATATTCATCATAATGTTCCCGGCGTGCTTTCAGCCATCAACAGCGAGCTTTCTAAAAACAAAATCAACATCGTAGGCCAGTACCTGAAAACCAATGAGGACATTGGGTATGTGGTAGTAGATGTTGACAAGCAATTATCCCGCAAAGCAGAGCAATTGCTAAAGGCTGTTCCACATACGATCAAGGTGCGATTATTGTACTAAGCCTGGTTCAATCATTTAAAACGTCAGGAGTTTAAGATAGTTCTGTAACTAACTTTGAATCCTGAAATTTTTGAATGCTTAATCAACCTTTTATGCCTTACAAAGTAATCATCATAGGCGCAGGATTTGCCGGATTGAAGCTAGCACGCAAGCTCAATAACCAGCCCGGTTTTGAAGTGCTTCTTATTGACAAATTTAACTACCATCAGTTTCAACCTTTATTCTACCAGGTGGCTACAGCCGCATTGGATGCGTCCAATATTTCCTTTCCATTGCGCCGTGCTTTTCAAAAAAGTAAGAACGTACGCATACGGATAGAAGAGGTGAAGCAAGTGATTGCTGATCAAAATAAAGTTATTACCGACACCGAAGAACTCTCTTACGATTTTCTGGTGTTGGCCATGGGCGCCGATACCAATTTCTTCGGCAATCAGGCCATGGCTACACAAACATTTCCTATGAAGTCAACGGTGGAGGCATTACAAATTCGCCACCGGCTGATACAGAATTTTGAAGATGCCTTGCAGGCAAAGTCGGAAGAAGATATGCAACGGCTGATGAACATCGTGGTGGTAGGCGGCGGTGCCACGGGGGTAGAGGTTTCAGGCGCATTAGCTGAAATGAAGAAGTATGTTTTGCCGAAAGATTATCCAGAACTGGACTTTAAAAAAATGAACATTTACCTGCTCGAGGGCGGCGATAGAACGCTGGCGGCCATGAGCCAGAAATCCTCTGATGATTCAGGAAAGTATCTTGAGAAGATGGGCGTCACCATCAGGACAAAAACCGTAGTAAAAGATTTTGATGGACATAAGGTGACGCTGGCCGATGGCAGCACCATACCGACCAACACCGTTATCTGGGCTGCCGGTATCAGAGGAAATGTACCGGAAGGAATTGATAAGGCCCTGGTGGTAAAGGGGAACAGGATTAAGGTAGATCGCCACTCGTTAATGGAGGGCAGCAAGAATATTTATGTGCTTGGCGACCTGGCATCTATGCCAACGGAGAAGTGGCCTAATGGCCATCCACAGGTGGCTTCTGTAGCCATACAGCAGGCGGATTTGCTGGCTACTAACTTAAAAAGATTTGAAAGAAAGTCAACTACATTTTACGAATTTGAATACAACGATAAAGGCTCTATGGCAACGGTGGGGCGCAACAAAGCGGTAGTGGATATTCCAAAACCTAAGCTTCATTTACGCGGTGTATCTGCCTGGCTTATCTGGATGGGCCTTCATTTGTTTCTAATCCTTGGTGTAAAAAACAGGGTAATTGTTTTTGTGAACTGGATCTATAACTATTTCACTTACGACCAAAGCCTTCGTTTGATATTCCGTGAGTTTTACCGGCCCCAGCAAAAGCCCGAAGAGGTAAAACAACAAGTGGTCAATTCTGCGGCAACTGCTATTACTCCGGCGCCGGCTGTAGCGGTGTAGCTATCATTAATTTAGTAAAGTATATAGCTAATGTATGCAGTAAATTACTTGTGTACCCGAGCTCTTGCAACGGCCACCCAATCCACAATCATCTTGCGTTGCGCTTCATTTAATTTGGCGTCTCCATGCATCCATAAATAGGAGTTGATGGGCATCTCGCCTTTATCAATTGTTTCGGCTATGCCATCTAATTTTTTATCCATCTTGTCTGCAGTATAATCGCCAAAGGTGGTAAAATTCAGGTGCCTTTTTCCTTCGTTGACATGATTATTCACCCACCAGTTTACCGGGGTTATCTGATCGTACCAGGGATATACCGTGTAGTCTGAATGACAGTCGTAGCAAGACTTTTTAAGCATAAACATTACGCTGTCTGAAACTGCAACCACTTTAGTAATATCTTTTGGGCCGGTTGGGTTGCCATTATTTTTAGATGGGCGTATTACCTGAATAGCCAGAAAAATAAGTAGTAGTAAAAGCAGGATTTTTTTTGTTTTACTGCGCTTTTTCATGCCCCTAAAATACAGCTTACGATTAAAACAGGTGATGATTTTAAATCCATTTGTAACTTACTTAATAATCGTTCTTTAACAGTTCCTGACAAAACCTTTAGCACCCCATTTTCGTTTGTATATAAAACAATAAACTATGCGGCGTATCTATTCTTTTTTATTTATCAGCCTTGCCGTAATCAGCAGTTCCTGCACCTATGGACAGGGCAAGAAAAAATCGGCTTCCGATCCTACGTACGCTTCCAAAGAGACAAAATATCCCATGCAACTTTCTAATGAGGAATGGCACAAACGCTTAACCAAAGAGCAGTATAACATTCTTCGGGAAGAAGGTACAGAAGCAGCCGGCACCGGCAAGTACGACCATTTTTATGAAAAGGGTACGTACTATTCAGCAGCTTCTTTACAACCGGTTTTTAGTTCCGAAACCAAGTTTAATTCGGGTACCGGATGGCCAAGTTTTTATGCGCCCATCAATAAAGATGCGGTGGTTTTAATTAAAGATAACAGCTTTGGAATGGAACGGATTGCTGTGGTGGACAGCAAATCAGGATCGCATCTCGGCCATGTATTTGACGACGGCCCGAACCCAACCGGCAAACGCTATTGCATGAATTCGGCAGCACTGATTTTCGTTCCTGCCGGTGGCAAACCGCCAACTTCCGCTAAAAATTAATAAGGATAATTATGAAAAAGATTTTAATAATTCTTGCATCAGTCATTACGCTAAGTTCCTGCGCTCAAAAGAATGGAACGTTCAAAGCCCCAGCGGCAACCAGCACTACGCCCGCTAAAGGTGAGGCGGTGGCTACATTTGCCGAGGGTTGTTTCTGGCACACGGAAATTGTTTTTCAAAGTTTGCTGGGCGTACGCGACGCCGTATCGGGTTATGCGGGTGGCACAGATACCAACCCTGATTATGATAAAGTAGGTACAGGCACCACCGGACATGCGGAAAGCGTTCAGGTGTATTATGATCCTGCAAAGATTTCATTTGAAACATTGGTGGCCGCATTTTTTGCCAGCCAGGACCCAACACAAGTCAATCGTCAGGGCCCTGACGAAGGCACGCAATACCGGTCCATTGCATTTTACCGCAACGCCAAAGAGAAAGAAATTATTGAAAAGGAAATTGTCCGGATCAACGCCTCGGGTAAGTATAAAAACAAGGTAGCGACGCAGGTAGTGCCTTATACGAAGTTTTATAATGGCGAAGCTTACCATCAGGAATATATTTCGCTACATCCTGAAAACTCTTATGTACAAAATGTAAATATTCCAGACTACTTACGATTCCGTAAAGAATTCAAAGGCCCGTTTAAAAATTAGCGATATCCATATGAAAAATATAGAGCCGGTTTTATAAGCCGGCTTTTTATTTTACGGGTTTGGTCAACCTTAAAGTTGAAAATAAGATTTAGCCGATAATTTATATTATGTTAAGTAGGCTGCACGTGTCTGTTTGTATTTTTTTAGCCCCGCTTCCCTGACGTGATACACGGCGTGAAAGTCTTTATATTCGGAGAAACAAAACTGACTGTCAATGCCTATTAATGTAATACCTCAAGACCCGCGGTCTGATGAAGAACGAGAGCAAGATGCTATTAAGCACATGGACTTACTTTTCGATTTCCTTCCGCTAAACAATGGTTTTCAAGTAAGTTCAATTATAGGTCAAAACTTCAAAGATGAGGCTTGGAAAACAATTGCCAAAGATGCAACAGCTATAGATAAATACTTAAGGGACTTTGGTTACGTTGAACAAGGATCGCTCAACCTACAGGTTCGTTTGACTAAAAAAGGTGAACAAGCAAAAGCGCTTGGTGGTCACATCTTTTATGAACAATACCAAACCTTTAAAAATTATCAATTCATGTCTCCCGAAATTCAGCAAACCTGCAAAGCCTTGTTTCTACGCCATAAGAACAGTCCAACCCCTATCAGGTGGAATAAGGAAATTGCAAGAGAATTTGATCCTAACTACCAAGTTGCACTTGCCTGCATGGTTGAGCAACGTATTATTTTTAAAGACAAAGAAGGCGGCGTAACAAGAACGCATCTTAATGCCGAATATTCAGCATTGAACACTTATGAAGAAGCAAGACTTGTTGTGGAAGAAAAGAAAACACCAAAACCTTCCGTTTTAATTAAAGATAGCTTCAATAAAAACGTTACTGCATCTGGCGCTGGCAGCAATGCGGGTATTGGAAATGACTTTGAGCAAAAGGTAAATCACAATCCAGAACCAAAAGCACCCGATAAGAAAAAATGGTGGAAAGAAATGTTTGATTGGTTTTTGGAGCAAATAAAAAAGCCGATTGGCATTGGTATAACTGCACTTTGCTCAGGCTTGATCGGAGTAGTTATAAGCCGAGCATCTTGCAAATCTCAAGGCCAAGTAAACAGCCCAACGCAGTACCAATCGCCCAAGAAACAAATTGGAAAAGATACTTCATCTAATAAAAGTACCATTTTATTAGATTCTATTCAAAGAAACAAATAAGTTATTGAAAAATATTTAATGCGTTCATCGTAACCGCTCCTCACCCCGATGCGTGGTGATTATTGGGCAGAGCCCATGCTCCGCGGAGGTAAAAAAATACAAACAGCCGCCACGCTACTCCCCCGCACAGTGAAAAAAGTTTTTTTAAAACTTACTTTTTTCACCCCTGTCACCGGCTAACCTACTATAACATAATACCCCTTATAGTCTCCGCCTGCCAGTCTGCGTTATACGCTTATCGTGCCAGTTTATATGATCTTATCATATTAAGGGAGGCGTATATTAAGTCCAAAATGCTTTATAAGTATTTCTAAAAGCTTTATAAGTAGGCCGACAATTATAATAATTATTAATATAATTCTTAGCCAATTAGGAATAAAATCTTTCTCTTTATTCATTCGCTAATATAGTAACCTTAAATAAATTCTTAAACCGCAGAGCCGGTTTATTACCGGGCAAAGCCCATGTTCTGCAAAGTAAGAAAAGAGATAAGCGAGCCGCCCACGCTACTCCCGCCGCACGGTGCGTTTTGTTTTTAAAAACTCACAAAATGCACCCCTGTCACCGGCTAACCCAAATAACATAATAGCTTCTACTTCGCCATCAAATAAACCACTACAACAAACACAACAAAAAAGACCGCAATGTAAACCGTAACCCTATTTTCTTGCCTCCGCTGCTCTTTATAGCCTGCATGTACATCATTAATTTTTGGCGTAAAGGCTTTGAATTTTTCGAGATAGATTTTTTCTGCTGAAGCAAAATCTTTTTCCTTGTAGGCCTTATAGAATCGATCTTTCCAGGCGGTGATTTCATTAGCCTTCCGGTCCAACGCTACCAGCTTTTTTTCTTTCAATAGTTTTTTAAAATCCATTAGGGAGCAATGTAATTCTTACTGGCCAATATTTTTATGCAGCAGTTGCGCAACTGAAATTCGTCCTAATAGTAATTGAAAGTTTGAGAACGTATTCGCCTGCCGCTAACTTGAATTCTTCTCATTAAAAAGATACTTCACCACGATGTACATAAAGCCGAAAACATTGGCCGTCGTCGTAGTGATCAACGTTATTAAAACCGTATCAGAAAAGTGCAGGCTTCCCTTTCCGGCATGAAATACCACCAGCAAAACAAGGAACATCCACACTACTGTTACCGCAAAAATCTGGCGGCTGAAGTCTCTCCTGCTGGCGTTATCATCTTCGAGCTTTACCGCCTTGGCAATGGCTACCCGCATTTCAATTTGCTGCATTTGTTGCAGGTAAATTTTCTCTTGCAGTTCGCGGTCAGTAGCGTCGCTGCCTTGCAGGTTAATGGTCTTTTGCCGAGATAAAGATTCCTCCAGCTTTCTGCTGATGTCGCCTACAAATTCGTCAACGGACTTAACATGAAAAGGCGTGTCGGTAGCATTCATTTAAGCGGCGGTTGGCAGAGCGAGAAGCATTTGAAAATACTCTTTGATGGAATCGTTCCTGATAACCTGTGAGGTATAATTAGGATTGTAAACCTGGGCCCAGGGCGAGCCTTCGAGGTGCGACCACAATGAGAGATTATTGGCCGTTAGTTTTTTTGTGACCTGCCAGGTATAATCTATGGCTTCTAATACACTTGGCGGAAACTCTTCGGGTTTGTTGCCCTCGTTAACCGGTTTGGCAATAAGACCGGTATCAATGATCATATCGCTGCCGTAGAGTTTATAGCTTTGGTAAATGCTGGGCACCACGGGGCCAAACTTCCAGGCCTCAAACTCTTCCCTGATCAGGGGTTCGTTGTAACGGGCCAGGTGATAGCCATGCGCAAAATAGACCATCTTTTGCAGCTTCATCTGCGTTACAAATTTTCCTTCCTCTATTCCTTTTTGAACAAAGGCATAAGCGATAACGGAAGCGGAATAAGCCATAAACATTTTTTGAAGTACGTAAGTTACTACTTGCAAAACTAAACAAATACTAAAATAATTAGCGCTGTTTTTTTATAGGGATTTAAGTTAGCTATGAACACATCTCTCATGTTTCCAGACGGCCTTTAAAAATAAAGAAGCCTCTGTAAAAACAGAGGCCGGTCTCGTAAAGTTTTAAGCAGGCAAAAGTCAGCTTAAAGACGATGCAAACTACAATTTTGTTTCTAACAAAGAAAGCCTTCGTAGAACAAAATCTTTATCAGGATGAAAACCATTTAGCGGGTGTTTTTAATTGCGGTTTCGGAATTGGTTTTCAATGCGATGCTTATTACTTTAGACGTTCAACAAAGCCACATGAAAAAAATCCTGTGCTATCTGCTACTTATCTTTCTATTTTTTAGTTGCAAAATTTCAACAGCGGAACGCCTACGCCAAACGAAAGCCTTGCGCGACACGAAACAGGCCGAGCTAAAAAAACTATCTGAATCTTTCACTAATGTAACACCGGCTAACATTGAATCTATAAGTAAGCAAATGGAACCGCTGCGTACCACAGTAGATTCACTGGACCGGCTCGTTGATTCGTTAGAAGGAAATGACCGGCACCGTAAATGGAGGCATCCCGGTCCAAACGGTAAGGATGAATAAGCCTGTTCTCTCTTTGATGTTTGATACAGTTATGTATAAAAAAGCCGGGACGACTCCCGGCTTTTTACTTCTTCTAATTCTAAAGGTTTATTACTTGATGGCTGCTTTTTTACCTTGATAGAACGTTACTTTATCCGTCATTTTTTTGCGGGTATAATAATCAATCAACTGATCGGTTACTTTACGATAGTTGACTTTATCCTGCGGTTTCAAATCGGTTTGCGTAGAATAAATATCAAACGCTTTTTGCGAAGCGGCTGCTAAATCATCATACTTTTTATCAATCTGCGTATTCAAATCTTTACGCTTAGTAACGGCGGCCGGGGCATTACCCACTACCGCTCTGCGGGCATCTTCAAGGTCAAATATCTGGCTATAAAAATGCTGCGATTGAACAAAATAACCAATGCCACTAGTAGGGTTAGCCGCTAAGGCTTTTTCTAAAGCACTCTGCAGCTTTGCTTGGCGGGCTGTATAATCATCAGGTTTTTTATCATATACATACGTGTTGTTGAAAAGCTCAATGGCATAGTCCATAGACAGTGATGCATTGTTAGGATACTTCTGCAACAGCTCTTCGTAACGCTTGATTTTGTAAGAAGTTTGCTTGGCTTCAATTTCCCTGATCTGCGCCTGCAGCGCGGATTTGGCGGCCGGCGTGGTAGCCGCATTCATATCGGTATGAAGCTGGTCAAGCTTAGCTTGCTCTTCTTTTGAACTGGAGTTTCCAAACTCAAGGCTTAGCCAATAGTCCGGTTCAGGGTACAGTTCTTTTCCAATGTTTAAATACTTATCAGCATTGGCCTGATCGCCTTTCTTCATATAGTACTGCACCACTAAGGCATAAATATCGCGGTACTCTTTACCTTTTACTTTAGCATCGGCAATACGGGCAAAATAGGGAATAGAAGCATCTTCTTGTTTTGCCAGGTAGGCAGATGAAGCGGTAAGGTTCAGCAACTGTGTATCCAAGGCCGGCGGCGTGTAGCTGGGAAGAGAGAAGTTTTTACTCCTGATATAATCTTCCATCGCAATCGCATTTTTGAAAGAGGTATAAGCAGCATCATACGATTTATTATTGTAAGCCTTCACGCCACGATTGTACTGCATATCGAACAACTGAAATAAACCCATGTTCTGATCAAGCGTCATCAAAGGGTTTTTTGGTTCCAGTTCCAGCGTTTTTTTATATGCACCAAAGGCATCGTTTGCGGCATCATAAGTTAGCGAACCGGTAGAATCGGACTGGGCGAAATACTTATTAATAACGCCTTTGTAATAATAAGCGTTCGCATTGTTGGCATTCTTTGGGTCTGCCATAAATTTTTCCAACTGTGCTTTTGCATCAGTGTATTTTCCTTTGCTGATACTTTCCTGTACCAGCTTTAAATCCTGCCCGAAGGAGGTAGCCACGAAGGCAGCAAAGGCAATCGTTACTAAAACTTTACGCATCATTTTTTTTTGTTTTATGGGTTATGCTAATGGCGCACTATTCTCCTCTTCAGATGTATTTTCCTTGCTATCAGTTGTATCGTTTGGTTCAATATCACCAGACGTTGGTTCGCCTTCCAGTTCGGCCATCACCTCCGCTTCTTCTTCTATATCCAGCTTGGTAATAGCGGCTATTTCATCGCCTTCATCTATCCTTATCAGCTTCACTCCCTGCGTTGCCCTACCCTGCTCACTGATGTTGGCCACCTTCATGCGTATGGTGACACCGCTTTTGCAGGTGATCATCAGATCTTCTTTTTCATTTACATCCAGCACACCAACTAACTTACCGGTTTTGTCGGTTACGTTAATCGTCTTCACGCCTTTTCCTCCCCGGTTGGTAATGCGGTATTCTTCCATGGGTGTACGTTTGCCATACCCTTTTTCACTTACTACCAATACGGTTTTATCTTTTTGTGTGTCGGGATTAACACAAATCATACCAATCACTTCCTCGTCGTCCCGCTCTACTTCTATACCGCCTACACCAATGGCGCCACGGCCGGTTGACCTTACTTTAGATTCAGGAAAACGAATGGCCCGGCCTGAATTAATGGCCAGCATTACCTCGCAGGCGCCATCTGTTAATTTAGCTTCCAGCAACTGATCGCCTTCTACAATAGTGATGGCATTTACACCGGTTTGACGAGGGCGGCTGAAGTCGGCAAGCGACGTCTTTTTTATGGTTCCTTTTTTGGTACAAAGAATAATGTAATGCTGGCTTACAAACTCTACATCCTGCAAGTCTTTAATATCAATGATGGCCCTTACTTTATCGTCGGGCGAAATCTGTAACAGATTTTGTATCGCCCTTCCTTTGCTGGTCTTCTCCCCTTCCGGAATCTCATACACATTGAGCCAGTAGCACCTTCCTTTTTCTGTAAAGAACAACATAGTATGATGCGTGGAAGCGACAAACAGGTGCTCGATATAATCTTCATCGCGGGTCTTCCCTCCCATTACGCCACGACCACCACGGCGTTGGGCACGATAATCAGAAGCGGTTGTACGTTTGATATAACCAAGGTGCGAGATGGTGATCACCACATCTTCTTCCTTGATCAGGTCTTTCATGCTTACTTCATTATCAAGGTAGGTAATATCGGTTTTACGGGCATCGCCGAACTTCTCTTTTACCTCCGCCAATTCCTTCTTAATAATATCATAACGCATGTCTTCATTGGCCAAAATTTCGTTCAGGTACGCAATGAGTTTCATCAATTCATCATACTCCATCTTGATCTTATCCCGCTCCATTCCGGTTAAGCGTTGCAGGCGTAATTCCAGTATCGCTTTAGCTTGAATTTCATCCAAACCCCAGCCAGCATTGATTAATGCTTCCTTAGCAATGTCGGGTGTAGAGGAGGCGCGGATCAATCGAATCACCTCATCCAGATGATCAAGTGCAATCAGATAACCCTGTAAAATATGCGCCCGCTTTTGGGCTTCGCGAAGCTCGAACTGTGTACGGCGATAGACTACTTCGTGGCGGAATTCAATGAACTCGCTGATAAGGTCTTTAAGGTTTAGAATCTTGGGGCGGCCTTTAACGATAGCCACATTATTAATGCCATAGCTGGTTTGCAGCTCCGTAAATTTGAATAGCTGATTAATGACCACGTTTGCCACCGCATCACGCTTTAAATCCACTACGAGGCGGGTACCTTCTTTATTATTCGATTCGTTGTTGATATGGGCAATGCCTTCAATAATTTTTTCGTTCACCAACTCACCAATGCGGTTACATAAGGCATCGCGGTTAACCTGGTAGGGAACAGCGGTGATAATGATCTGTTCACGACCACTGGGTTTGGTATCTACATGCACCTTACCGCGAAGCACTACTCTACCCCGGCCAAAATGAAAGCCGGATTTTATTCCTTCCATTCCGTAGATAGTTCCACCGGTAGGAAAGTCAGGCGCCTTTACATGCTGCATTAATTCGTCAATTGTAATGTCGCGGTTGTCAATGTAAGCCACGCAACCGTCAATTACTTCACTCAGGTTATGCGGCATCATGTTGGTAGCCATACCTACCGCAATACCGCTTGAACCATTTAGTAAAAGTTGGGGAATACGGCTTGGGAGTACGGTAGGCTCTTCCAATGAATCATCAAAATTCAATTGAAAGTCCACGGTTTCTTTATCAATATCCATCAGCATATTTTCCGCCAGCCGGTGCATCCTGGCTTCAGTATAACGCATAGCCGCGGGGCCATCGCCATCCTGGCTGCCAAAGTTTCCCTGACCGTCAATCATCAGGTAACGCATGCTCCACTCCTGCGCCATACGCACCATTGCATCATATACCGATGTATCGCCATGCGGGTGATACTTACCCAGCACCTCACCCACTATACGGGCACTTTTCTTATAAGGTTTGCTATAGCCCATGCCCAGCTCGTTCATGGCAAAAAGAATGCGGCGGTGTACGGGTTTCAGGCCGTCACGTACATCGGGCAAGGCGCGGCCCACAATCACCGACATTGAATAGTCAATGTAGGCTGTCTTCATTTGCTCCTCGATGTTTATCGGGATAATCCGGTTCGAGTCTTTTGTTTCTTCCGGCGGTAAATTATTTTCCATCCTGAGTAAGTAACCTGTATTATTTAAGGTGCGCAAATCTACTTTTTTTAGGCCGTAAAACCTGACTAAAAAAGCGTTGAAACTGTTGAAATTTCCCTCAAATTACCAACACGCTGTTAAGGTTTTTTTCTTGCCTGATAAGTTGCTTTTTAAAGCAGGCATAAAATTTTCTTGCTATGTATGAGTATCAAAAAAGTGGGATGTATGAACTCGTATATTTTACTCCGAAATAATCAGGAATATGGCCCTTATTCCATAAAGGAATTGAAGGCGCTTGGGCTGCAAGCAACCGATTTATTGTGGATAGAAGGCGAAAGCAGGTCGTGGCACCTGCCTGAAGAAATACCCGCATTAAATGATAAATTAGTAGGGGCGGCTAAAACCGGCACGACTTCCACTTCATCAACCACTTACTTAAAACCATTTCTTGGTTCACACGCAAATAAAATTACTAACCCCGCCAGCGAACCCGCCTACTATTTTAGTGAAAGAAAAGAGCCATTGCTGGATAATTATGAGACCGGAGAAGAACCTGTTTTTATTAGAAAAAGGCACCATAAAAGGACGATAGGGTTGGGAACAGGTGCATTCGGATTTGTTGTTTTATTATTTGGAATAGCGCTGTGCGTGTTTATGATTAAGGCTACTATAAAAAGTTTTGGCTATGAGGCCATGCCATCGTTTGCAAAAGAAATAAAGGATGATAATGTAGTAACGGTTAGCACCAATTCTTATGCGGCAAAATCAATCCCTGTGAATGCCTCGGTAAGCAGTTATGCTGAAGCAGCAAAGAAAGATTCTGTTATAACTACAAACAACGCTCTAAAGGTAGCCGCGACGCCTGCCAACGAAAAAGCAAAACCTCGTTTGGTTGCAAAGCCAGACAGTAACGAAAGCTTAGCCGCCAAAAACGATTCACTCAATGCGCCATTTACTGATAATACGGACAACAAGACTACGGATGAAATAACGGATGTCAAGCCCATGGCGATAACCAAATCTTCCCTTCAAATTGCTGCCAACAATTATAAAGTCGGCTTTCTTGGCGGTATTTCTAATCTGCAATTATTAATTACCAATCCCTCTTCTGAAGTCATTAGCAATGCGACCATAGTGGTAGAATTTTTGAAGCCTAATGGCAGCATAGTTAAATCGCAAAACATCACTGTAGATTCAGTACAACCCGGAGGTACAAAAACCATTGATGTTCCATCTTCCAACCGCGGAGTTAAAGTGCGGTATCATATTTTAGCCACAGGTGAATAAATACTTCGATAATTATTTGGTTTCATTTACCTGCCTGTTTGTTGCCACCTTGTTTGCCAATTTGGTTTTATCATTGTTATATGAAGCACATTTTGGTTTTCGGCGCCGGCAAATCATCTACTGCCTTAATTGATTATTTTCTGGTGCATGCAGCTGATAATAAATGGCAAGTAACGGTAGTTGATGCGTCGCTGGAAGCGGCAAGAAGCAAAATAGGTAAAGCATCTCACGGGAAGGCTATAACATTTGATATTAGGGATAATGCAAAGCGATACGAAACAATTGTATCCGCCGATATTGTGATCTCGCTTCTTCCCCCAACGCTCCATTATTTGGTAGCTAAGGATTGCCTCACCGCAAAAAAAAATCTTTTAACCGCCTCTTATATTGATGAGCAAATAAAAGCGCTTCAAAGTGAGATTGAAGCAGCCGGCTTATTGTTTTTATGTGAGATGGGTTTAGACCCCGGCATTGATCACATGAGTGCAAAAAAGCTAATTGACACAATACAGAATGAAGGAGGGCAGATCACTTCTTTGTACTCGCATTGCGGAGGGCTGGTGGCGCCGGAAAGCGATGATAATCCCTGGCATTATAAAATTAGCTGGAACCCGCGAAACGTAGTAATGGCGGGCAAATCAGGGGCTATCTATAAAAAGGATGGTCAAGTGATAGAAGAAGATTACGAAGCTTTGTTTGCTGAACGAAGGCTTGTTTCCATCCCCGGCGGCGAGGCGCTTTGCTGGTATCCTAATCGCGATTCATTGAACTATATCTCTACTTATGGTTTACCCGATATAAACACTTTTATACGAACCACGCTCCGGCATCCCGATTTTATGTATGGCTGGCGAAACATCGTTGATCTTAATCTTACCGATGAAGAAAAAAAATATGAAACGGATGGCAAAACATTGATGGATTTTTTTAAGCAGCACATGGATGGTAATGATTTTGGCGAGTGGCTGCAACAAAAAATGCACGATCAGTTTGCCTCGGCAAAAAACCTGTTAACCGAATTAATGCGGTTGTTGAATTTAGAGCAGGAAGCAGAAGAAAAAGGCATTGAAAAGCCGGAAGAATTTATGATGGTAGATGATAAAGGCGATCTGCAAAACATAGACATTGACTACCTCAAAATTGGCGCTGCTTCTACCCTGGCGGAAAAGATGCACGACGCTAATTTAATTTTAAAGCAACTTTTTTATCTCGGCATGAATGATGAAGAAACCGTTATCAACAAGGGATGGTGCAGCGCAGCTGATGTACTGCAGTTTGCGTTAGAAAAAAAGTTGAGCTTACAACCACACGATAAAGACATGGTGGTAATGCTGCATGAAATCAATTATACAAAGGATGGTCAGGAATATAAGGCCACCAGTAGTTTTATGCTGTATGGCGATAATGCCAAACATACGGCGATGGCTAAGACAGTTGGCTTGCCGTTAGCAATAGCCGCCCAATTAATTTTGAATGGAAGCCTTGCCTGCAAAGGGTTGCGCATCCCAATAACCAAAGAAATTTATGAGCCGGTATTAGCGGGCCTTGCCCAACAAGGGATCGTGTTTCGCGAAGAAATAATAAAGCGCTGATAATCTCGTTTGGGCTTATTTCAGGCCTATTAGTAAAGCCACTGCTTCTTCCATGCCCTCCGTGGCCGGTTTTTCGATAGTGATTACATTACGCAAACCAGCTAAAGGTGGAATCTTTTTATCTACAATAAATTTGGTTAAGAAAGGTGGTGCATAGTTTACCAAACTTGCTGCGGGATATACCACCAGCGACGTTCCCACAATTAAAAAAACGTCTGCGTCCGCTACCAGTCTGGCTGCGGTTTCCATCATGGGTACCGCTTCTTCAAACCAAACAATATGCGGCCGAAGTTGTGCGCCGTCTTCGGCCTTATCGCCCATCGCAATGTTTCCGGTTATTGGATAAATAAGGCTTTCATCGGCCTCGCTACGCATTTTAAATATTTCGCCATGCAGATGATACACCTTGGTAGAGCCGGCCCTTTCGTGCAAGTCATCAATATTTTGCGTAATGATGTGCACATCAAAATCATCTTCCAACTGCGCTAAAATAAAATGGGCTTTATTGGGTTGGGCATCTGCCACATTTTGCCGGCGCTGATTATAAAATTCCTGCACCAATGCCGGATTCCTTCGCCAGGCGGTAGCAGTGGCTACATCATTAATATCAAATCCTTCCCACAACCCATCGCTATCACGGAACGTTTTTAATCCGCTTTCGGCGCTAATGCCGGCACCGGTCAGCACTACTAATTTCTTCTTGTCCATTAGCTAATTTATCAAATGCTTTTCAATATTTACATCAATTAATAATGGCTTGGTTATCTGTAAAAAAAAGAACAAAATAGTTTCTCCCTATCGAACTTCGGCCTATCAACTTTAAATTATTCTTATGCCTTTTTTTGTACAGCGCAATCCATTTATCGTACCTGCCACCGATGGAAAATTAATAGAAGAACATGCCGGCCTTGCCTCTACCGGCAATAGCGAGATGAGCATTGCCCACATGGTAGCGCCACCCGGTTGGAGCGAACCTTTTCAAACACCGGAGTTTGACGAATACACCTTAGTAAGCCGCGGCAAAAAACTTTTTGAAGTAGAGGGTAAGCAGGTGATTTTAGAGGCGGGTCAAAGTATTTTAATCAAGGGTGGAACAAGGGTGCGCTACTCCAATCCGTTTGATGAAGAGTGCGAGTACTGGAGCGTTTGCCTACCGGCCTTTTCCATTGCCGCTGTTCATCGCGAAGAACAATAAGCCTTCTAAATCTGGACTTTTTTTTGTTGTGTACAGATAAACAAAATTGTATGCAAAATCAAAATTTTGAAATCCTGTTGAGTGGCGTTCCCTACTTTATAAAAGCGGAACCATTTTCGTATAATGATGAAACCAGGTTTAAAGTAAAATACAATGGCGGCGATGAGCACATCTTTACCTGGGATGCAGACCTGGGGCGGCTTTCGGCTATTGATGATGACGCCATCTCTATCCCCGATGACCTGGAAGCGGCTATATCATCGAGGTTGTTGAATACAGCCGTTTAATATCATAACAACGCATATTAAAAAAGGCAGGAATAGTTCCTGCCTTTTTTAATATTACCCGTTCGGACAAGCATTATTTTTTTTCGCCGGCCATCTCCATTACAATCTTCCACTCTTCTTCTTTTACCGTTTGTACCGATAAGCGTCCGAGGCGTAACAGGTCCATATCAGCTAACCGGCTATCGGCCTTTAAATCTTTTAAAGCCACCGGTTTTTCTAATTTACGCACCGGCTTAAAATCCACTACCACCCAAGCTGCATCATCAGTAGTTGGGTCTTGGTACGCTTCCTTCGATACTTTGGCAATGCCAACAATTTCCAGCCCCTCGTTACTATGATAAAAAAATACTTCATCACCTTTTTTCATCGCTTTCAAATTATTGCGGGCGGCATAATTACGAACGCCATCCCAAAAGGTTTGTCCATCTTTTACAAATTGATCCCAGCTATACTTAAACGGTTCTGACTTGATTAACCAATACGCCATGTTGATTGAGTTTGAAGTTTGTTAGTATAAATTATCATCGCTTAAACAAGCATCGAATTTGGTCATTTAAAAAAGAAATTGTTTGTTCTTATAAATCCAATTGATTTCATCTGCCGTAACTATTGCATCAAACAAATTAATAAAACAAATAACCAAAAATTGTCAAGATGAAAAAGATTTTATTTTCAGCCCTCGCCTTTACCTTATTTGCTGTTGGAGCGTCTGCACAAAAAACTGTTATGGTTGGTGGCGCCGCGATGTACCCATCAAAGAACATTGTAGAAAATGCAGTGAACTCAAAAGATCATACAACATTAGTGGCAGCGGTTAAAGCAGCCGGCTTAGTAGAAACATTAGAAAGCACAGGGCCTTTTACTGTATTCGCTCCAACCAATGACGCCTTCAATAAACTTCCTGCAGGTACGGTAGATAACCTGGTAAAACCAGAAAACAAAGCCACGTTGACTTCTATCCTAACGTATCACGTTGTTGCCGGAAAAATGAATGCAAAAGATATTGCAAAGGCTATTAAAGCCGGTGGCGGCACTGCTACATTAACTACTGTGCAAGGTGGAAAATTATATGCTATGATGCAGGGCAAAAGCCTTATTCTGAAGGATGAAAAAGGAGGCACGTCAAAAGTTACTATTGCCGATGTAAACCAAAGCAATGGCGTTATTCATGTAATTGATACCGTATTGATGCCTAAATAATTTTAGTGGTGATCCGTTCTCTTTGTTTAAAAGAATCATAAGTTCACAGCCAGTCTTTATTAAGATTGGCTGTGTTTTTTATTGCATATAAACATGTAGTTTTAATGTATCCACAATACGCTTCTTCATGAAAAAAATTATAACCAAACATCCGCTTGCTATCCGGTGGTTCCATTGGATCAATTTTCCCGTGCTGGCTATTATGATATGGAGCGGCCTTTTAATATACTGGGCTAACGATGTATATGCCATAAAATGGGGCGGTAAAGAAGTCGTCAAATTCTTCCCGCAATCTTTTTATGATGCGCTAAATGTTCCGTTCCGTTTATCAGAGGGAATGGGTTATCATTTTTTATTCATGTGGCTGTTCTTTATCAATGGCTTACTTTATATTTTATATACCTTTTTTTCCGGTGAATGGCGTTACCTGTTACCACAAAAAAGTTCCTGGAGAGAAGCCTGGCTGGTGGTGTTACACGACCTGAAAATTCGAAAAACAAAGCCGCCACAAACCAAATACAATGCGGCCCAACGCATTGCTTACAGCGCTATTATCGTGATGGGTATCGGTTCTATCATTACTGGGCTTTCTATTTATAAGCCGGTTACGTTTTCATTTTTTACCACCATCTGCGGTGGTTATGAAGCCGCACGGGCGGAACATTTTATCTTAACTATTGGCTACGTGCTGTTTTTTTTAGTGCATATCATTCAGGTAATTTTTGCCGGCTGGCGAAACTTTCAAAGTATGATCACCGGTTTTGAAGTGATGAAAATGCCCAAAACAACAACAGAAACACCTGTCGCTTCTGAAACAACCATCAACTCCTGAACATGCAAGAAAAACTACTTTCAGAATCCACCATTCGCAACAGAAATATTCTTTCGTTTGCCATCTTTATCATTGGCATTTGCTCCGCCTGGTTTATCTGGAAAGGCTTACGAAACGAGGACAAGGATAACGGTACCGCTAAAACGTTGCGCAAAAGTTTTGTAGTGAATGAATCTGTTTTCGGAGGCCTGTTCAGCGAAAAGAAGTTAGTTAAAACGTACCCTGTTTCCGAAGCAGACAGAAATGTAAGGGTTAATGGAAGCTATGGTTTAGCTGAAGCAGGATTTGATGCGGCGGCATGGAAAATGAGGGTGGTGAAAGCGGCCGGGGATACGCTTTTAGTAACCTTGAACGATTTGAAAGCGCTACCGAAAACGGATGTGGTTTTTGATTTTAAATGTATTGAAGGCTGGAGCCAACGGACCTGGTGGAGCGGTGTAACCTTTGCCGATTTTGTGAAGCATTATCACCTCGAAAATGTTGTCAATAAAAGCTATGCTTCCCTGGTAACGCCGGATAAAGGGTATTATGTGGGTATTGATATGGCCAGCATGATACAGCCGCAAACCATTTTATGTTACGAGATGAACGGAAAGCCTTTACCTATGAATCAGGGTTATCCGCTCCGATTGATTATACCCGTTAAATATGGCATCAAGCATTTAAAGCGAATTGGTACCATTTCATTTAGCGATGCTCGTCCGGCGGACTATTGGGCGGAAAGAGGTTATGATTATTATTCGGGACATTGAAGCAGTTGATACTATTAAAATTGGTAACGGATTCCCGTTTGTAAACCCACATCTACCAATTGCTTTTTATATCCAATATTATCAAACAAAATGATCCCGTGTATTTTGTTATGCAGTCCCGAAAAAATGTTGATGCCGTTTTTAAATTCATAATGCAGGCCGATCCCGAATACCGAACCAATACCAGCTTGATTATTTAAAACATCTTCTTCATTAGCCGATTTTGCCCGCAACGTATTTTTTTACTTAAAGTCCACAAGCATTCCTCCGCTCACAAAAAAATAATTCCAAAAGTTTAACCGTAGTTGAGCAGGTACAGTAAGTAGGGTAATCTCGCCCCGTTTATCCGGCACCGGAACCGCAAATGGATTTGGATTTGAGAACGATACCGTATATTGATGATTGGCATATTCTACAGCACCAAGTATATACAGTTTTTGGGTTAGTTGTTTAGTGCTTTCAACACCCACTGAAAAAAGATGGTTTTCCTTGAATTGAGTGGAACTGCCTATCAGCCTTTTATACATGACTTCATTACTATTGAACAGCGAGGTATAAGCGCCATAAGCGTACTTATTTTTCTGTGCCTGTGCGATTAAAAAATAAGAAAGGTAAAGGAACAAAGCAAAAATCTTTTTGCATCCCATGGCATTCATTTTATCGAAAATAAAATAACAGGCTAAAACGATAAAATTATTCCTTGCTTACTAACACATCTGCTATATGCATGGTTTTGATAGCGTAACCTTTATTGTCAATATAACCCTGCAGATGCATAAGGCATGACAAGTCGGTGGAAATGATATATTGAGCGCCGGTAGCTAACGCATGTTCTACTTTTTGTTCGCCCATGGCAATGGAAATGGGCTCAAACTTTACGGCGAAAGTGCCGCCAAATCCACAGCAGGTTTCTACATCCTGCATCTCCACTATTTCGAGGCCTTTTACGTGTTGCAGCAATTTTCTGGGCTCCGTTTTTATTTTACATTCCCGCAAGCCGGCGCAGGAATCGTGATACGTAGCTTTGCCATTTAGTTCAGCGCCAAATTTTGTCTGGCCCAGCTTATTCACTAAGAATTCTGAAAATTCAAAAATGTTTTCCGACAGAGCTTTTACATCGTTATAGTAAGAGGAATTTTCAAACAGCTTGGTATAATAATTACGCACAAAACCCACGCAACTGGCACTGGGCGCCACTATCACTTCACTCCCGCTAAAGTCTTTTATGAACTTTTTACATACGTCGTGTGCCTCATCCCAAAAGCCGGCATTAAAAGCAGGCTGGCCGCAACAGGTTTGCTTAGGATTATAGGCCACATGGCAACCTGCCTTTTCCAAAATCGCAACCATATTAAAAGCCGACTGCGGATAAAGCTGATCTACAAAACAAGGAATAAAAAGTTGTACCTCCATTATTGAACGCCTTGTTTTAATTGTTGGACAAGTGCCATCATTTTTAAAGCGGTTATAGCCGCTTCCTCTCCTTTATGTCCATGTGCACCGCCGATACGTTCATTGGCCTGCTCTGTTGTATCTACGGTAAGTACACCAAAAATTACCGGAACCGGCAGCGAAATATTCAACGCTGTAATGCCTTGCGTAACAGACTGGCACACATATTCAAAATGCGGCGTACCGCCACGTATTACACAGCCCAGTGCGATGAAGGCCGTTGGCGTTTTATTATGGTTCCAGCATTGATTTATGGCAAAAGGAATTTCTATAGCACCTGGAACAACAAGTGTAAGATGCTTTATGCCGTACCGCTGAAACACCCGCTGGCAGCCACTTTCCAGGCTATCAACAATAGTGCTGTTCCATTCGGTTTTCACCAAAACAACAAAGGCATCGGCCAATTGGCCAATGCCATCTATACTTTTCAGAAGTTTGCTTTCAGCAACATCCGCCATTCGTGTTTAATTTAATCTACATTATACTGACCATGAGCCGCCAAATATTTGTCGGCTTCAAAGCCCCATTGTGTTTGACCGTATTTCGTCTTTACTTCCTTATATAACTCAACCGCCTGGCTCTGATCGTTCAACACTTTATCCGCTAAATAAGCAGCTAAAAAAAGTGCTTCAGACGCTGCTACGTCATCTTCTTCAAACTGGTGAGCCGCTTTTTTATAATAGTCAATGGCATCCTTACCCTTGCCCTGTTCTGCCAATGCATCGCCTAATAACTTATAATCCCTTGCCTGTATTTGAACAGCGTCGGTACTAAAATCTTTCAGGTATTTTACTGCCTTATCAAAAGCGCCTTTCTTTAAATAGATGCTGCCCGCATAAAACTTGGCTAATTCGCCCGCATCCGTGCCACCATACTGGCTAATTACTTTTTCAAAGCCAATGTATTGCCCATCGCCATTAAGCGCTTTGTCCAATGAATCCTGCGCATAGTATTCCTGTGCTTTGAAAATAGCATCGTATGCTTTTTTCTCTTTGGGCTCTTTGATGAACTTTTTATAGATGAGGAAACCGCCGGCTAACACAACCACGGCGCCTAAAGCGATGGTGAGTGTTCTGCCAAATTTTTCCCAGAAATTCTTTGCACGTTCAACCACTGCTTCACTTTCGGTTTTGGGTCGTGCGCCTTTTACTTCTGCCATTGATGGGTATTTAGTTAATGGAATGATTAATCAATAATAAAGGGATAGTTCTCGTCAACATACACGTCTTTTAATACTTCGCTGTCATCGGGCCACGGCGATTCTTCCGCGAATTTCACACTCTCGGCCACAGCCGCTTCTACTCTTTCGTCAATCTGTTTTATTTCCTCTTCGGTTGCCAGTTTATTGTCGTACACGGTTTTTAAAAGTGCCGTAATAGGATCTTTATGCTTGTATTCCTCTACTTCCTCTTTGGTGCGGTACTTCTGCGGATCGGAGATGGAGTGCCCTTTATAACGATAGGTTTTAATTTCCAGCAACGTGGGGCCACCTGCTTCTCTGGCTCTCTTTACAGCCCTTGACACACCCTCGTGTACGGCTTCGGCGCTCATGCCATCAATTACATCAGCGGGCATTTCGTAGGCATCGGCTAACTTATAGATATCGGTGATGTTAGAGGTTCGTTCCACCGAGGTTCCCATTGCGTAGTTGTTATTCTCGCAAATGAATACTACGGGCAGCTTCCACGTCATGGCAATATTAAAAGTCTCATGCAATATTCCCTGGCGGGCGGCGCCATCGCCAAAATAGGTAAGACAAACATTGTCGGTGCCGCGATATTGTTCAGCAAACGCAAGGCCGGCGCCGGTACCAATTTGCGCACCTACAATGCCATGGCCGCCATAAAAATTTTCCTTCTTACCAAAGAAATGCATGCTGCCTCCCTTCCCTTTGGCGCAACCCGTGGCTTTGCCATACAGTTCGGCCATGCAGGAGTTAACAGAAATGCCTTTGGCAATAGCGAGGCCATGATCGCGGTAGGCAGTGATAAATAAATCCTCGGGGCGGGTAGCGGTCATGCAGCCGGCCGCTATAGCTTCCTGCCCTACATAAGCGTGAAAAAAGCCGCGGATCTTCCCTTCCATCTTATACTTCTCTTCGGCCATTAGTTCAAACTGGCGAATAAGCTGCATGAGCTCATACCAGTACAGATACGTTTCTTTAGTAAATTTTGTAGCCAAGGCTGAAAATTGAGCCGCAAAAATAAGGGAAACGATGTTTAGTTTGGAGTTTGCCGTTTTGGGTTTTGGGTTAGCGTTTTCCCAATATAGAAGGTGCATTCGTTTCAGTACCGGTGAAAGAGAGAAACAAAGCAAATAGGTTATTATTTAGCAGTAAGCGAATAGGTAGTCGCGGCTTCGCGAAGTAAAAAATTTCCTACCGAACAATCAAGACATTTTTTTTGGCTGCAATATTCGTTTTTTAATTCCAGCAATGCCTGTGTATCATACGCCGATTGGCTGATAATTTCCATGGCAGCAAACTCGTTTATGATGGAATTTGATTCGGCAGGAACCGCCTCCAGCCAACGTAAAGCTTTGTCCTTATACTTCTCCTCTTTATGATAGTGGCCGTACGCAAATACGATTGGGATAACCGTGTTGATGATTAAATTATTTATCGCATCGGTACCCAGCACCTTCTTTTTATAAGCTGATGGCTGATCCAAAAGATAATGATAGTGCCAGTAATCGTTAGCCGTTACACAGAATAAATCTTTTATTGAAACCACGCTTTCCGCTTCAATGATCTTAGAAAAAAGATGAGACACTTTTTGCAGCAGCATGGCCAACTGGGCCAGCCGGACCGTAGGAAAATTGCCCGGCCGCATCCGAAGGAACAAAACTGGTTGGGCGGATGGCGTAAGGAAATATTTTGCTTTCAAAAAGTTGTATTCCCGTTGTAATAGTTTCGGATATTCATCTTCAAAATCTGTTTTTAACAAACCAGCCTGTCCAAACAGCAACGACTCTAATTGATGAATAGACGATTTATGTTTGGCAATAATATTAACCGGTATAGATCGGGCCATTTCTTCAAAAGCATCGCCGTTAACCTTGGTTCCAAATGCCCTTGCCAGCAACCGCCAGAAGGTTTCCTCCCAGTGGCCGTTTGTCTCTGCAAATGTTTGCAGCACCCGTTCCGATTTACGGGCCAGCCGTTCAATTACCAGCCGCTCTTTCCATGATGCCCAGGTGAGCGAAGGAGTTTTTTTTATGCCTTCGCCGCAGGCGATAAAAGATGTGTTGTTCATAAACACAGCATAAGTCTGCAGCAGCAAAGTAGAAATTCTTGGTTCCAGTTCCAGCACCGGAATATCATTTACTTTTTCGTCGTGATGAAAAACCACATGAAGGATGACATTCTTATATTGATGGTCGGCCTCATGTCTGTGACGCTTCCATTCGGATGTTTTGGTGTGGAGCTCGATACGTCCTGCCAAGGTAGTATCACCTATTTTAATTCGCCCGTTGGTGAAATCAGGGCCTTGATTTTTATTGATAGAACCGGCAAATAAAATGGAGAGAGGTTCGCCATTTGTCGTAGCTAATTCAGCTTTATTAAAGTAACCAAATTGCCAGATAAATTGAAGAAGACCTTCGCCGCCAATCTCTCTGAAAGGAAGAATTCCGTTTGTGAGGCTTTGTTTTGATTTAGTATTCATTGCTTGCAGTTAGCCAATGAAAGTTAAGAAATTTTATAAGCAAATCATATTGAAAATTTTCCTTGAAGTGCTGTAATCGTCTAATCAGAAATGAGCCAGTGCTTGAACTACCCTGCTCACCGGCAGGCCCATCACATTATAAAAATCGCCGGTTATTTTTTTGATTCCTACCACCCCTATCCACTCCTGGATGGCATAAGCGCCGGCTTTATCATAAGGCTGGTACTTGTCAACATAAAAAATAATTTGATCCAATGTTAGCGGGTGAAACTCAACATCCGTTACATCGGCAAAGGCCATCTGTTTATCCTTATTAGTAATGACAACACCGGTTATCACCTGGTGATGCCTGCCGCTCAATCGTTGTAAAATCTGGATGGCATCATTGCGGTCTTTTGGTTTACCGATGATGTCGTTATCAATCACCACAATGGTGTCAGCCGCAATGATGGTTTTATCGGTTTGCCGTTTCACCGCTTCTGCTTTCTGTGTGGCAATATGCACCCCCACTTCTTCCGGAGATAAGCCACCAGGAAAGGTTTCAGCGGTTGGTACCACAATGATTTCAAAATCTATTTCCGCCCATTCTAACAATTGCTTGCGACGTGGCGATTGCGATGCCAATATATAGTTTGCCATAGCTTAAAAATAAAAAACAAAAAAGATCATGGATAATATGCCCGTAAGCATAATCCATTTGGTATAGCTGCTTAGCCGTGCAAAATCAGTTGTAGTAACTGCGTTTTGAAGCCTCAACAGCGCAAGCATTAATGGAATAATTACGAGCAACGTACTGTACAAAACGGCCGGCCACCAACCAAATTGCAATACATACACTTGCAGAATACTTAAGGTAGCAATTAATACCACCAGCCAAATGGCCGCGTAGATTTTTGTTGTTTTTATGCCTGCCACAATAGGTAACGTCCTGCACCCGTAGCGGGCATCGCCTTCCATGTCTTCCATATCTTTTATGGCTTCGCGGATAAGCGATATAATGAAAGCAAACCCACTGTATAAAAACGCTAACCGGAAAAATTTCAATGATGTAACATCGGCGGTATTAAAGGCATTGCTTGGGTTAGAAAGGGCGAAAAATAAAATAAGGATCGTCCATGCGGTAAGGAGCGATATAACGATGTTTCCAATTAACAACTGCCGCTTAAACGAAGTAGAATAAAGCCAAAGTAAAATGACGCATAAAAAATTAGCCAGCACTAAATACCAATAATGCAAGCCTACGGCAAAAGCGGTAAGAACAAGGCCCGTAAGGCTTAACAGCAGATGCCAGATGATAGCCCACCGGCGATGAATAATGCGGTCCACTACATTTTTTTCCGGCTTGTTTATTTTATCAATATTCAGGTCAAAATAATCGTTGATGATGTAACCGGCAGCAGCAATAAAAACAGAGGCCAGTATCAATAAAATCAGCTTTGAGGTTCGATGTTGATGGTATAACTGGAGGTAGATACAGAAATAAAAAAGAACCTGGGTAAGTATAATAAAAACAAGGTTTTGCCAGCGAACGAGACGAAGGAAGGCGCTACCTAAATTCATGGATCTTTTTTATCGTGAGGTAATCTGCGGAACAAAGTTCCAGTGGTTATTCAGCTTCAATACTTTTTCAATTACGTCTCTCACACAGCCCTTGCCGCCTGCATACGAAGAAACGTAGTGTACGGCCGCTTTAACTTCGGCCACTGCGTCGGTGGGGCAGGTGGCCAGACCCGCTTTCTTCAACACATCTATATCCGGCAGGTCATCGCCCATGTAAAGGATTTGCTCCCAGGCAACGCCATAATTGGTTCTTATCGCTTCAAAAAATTTCAGCTTGTCTTTTAATCCCAAATGAATTTCTTCTATACCTAAGTATTGCAGCCGTTTAATCACCGGCTCCGATGTGCCGCCTGATATAATCATTACCCGGTAACCCGCCGCCATAGCCATTTGCAGGGCGAGACCATCTTTTACATTCATTTGCCTTGCCTGTAAGCCGTTTTCCAATAAGAGAATTGTGCCGTCGGTAAGAACGCCATCCACATCAAAAACAAAAGTGGTGATGCCTTTAAAAAGTTGAAGAACGTTCATGTAGTAGTTGATTGGTTGATAAGTCCATTAGTTAATTTAAAGTTAGCCGCATGCCTACAAATCAACTGATCAACTGATCAACTTTTTACCTGATTATCCCGCCATTCATATACCCACGAACTTTGGATCATTTCCAAATGGCCTTCGGTGCTTTGCTCTTTTGTACCTGCAAACCCAGGGATTTGCAGCACCCATTCCAGTAAATCGGTAAACCGCATCCGGTAAATTTTGCCTTCATTAAAATCATCGCCAAACCGTTCGTATAATTTTATGGCGATGTCCTCGTAATCGTTCCAATGTATTGGCGGTTCAAACTGGTTCATATTTATTTAATCTACTAATTGTGAATTTGTATTCCATCACCTAATCATCACATCAGCTAATCAGCTAATTGATTTTACTCTCCTAAAAACTGCGTCTGATCGGGCAAGGTTACTTCTACCTCGCCGCTATCATCTACCAACAAACACTGGCAGCCAAGCCGGGAGTTCAATCGTGGATTTACAGCCCTGTCTATAAAGTCTTCTTCTCTATCTGATAGTTCTTCTAAAAAATCTTCGCCCTTGTTTACATACAAATGGCAGGTGCTGCAGGCGCAAACGCCGCCGCAGTTATGATGAAGTTCAATATCGTTTTTTAAACAAACCTCTAATATGCTTTGGCCTTGCTCAATATTATTTAAGATAACGGGTGTTAATCCGGCTTGTTCAAAATTTATTCTGATGGTGTACATTATTTGTATTTCGGCTGCAAAAGTAGTTGGCAACAAGCAATGAGCAATAAGCAAAAAAGGCAATAAGCCATAATCAAAAAACAAGAAACAAAGCAGCTACCGCAAATGGCAAATTGCTTATTGTCTATTTGGTGTGCCTGATGCTGTCAGTAAACAGCCCATAAAATTTTTGGAGCTGCGGATAAGCTTGAAGCATGGCCAAATGCTTTTGGATAGTAGAATGATCCTTTCTGACCGCTGGCCCCGTTTGCGACTGCAAAGGCGAAATTTCCTTTAGCCGCAGTGCAGTTTCGTCTATCAACGGCAAAAGCAAATTAAAGTCAAGCCCTTCATTTTTACAGTAATCTTCAATCAGTGTATAAAGGTGATTAGTGAAGTTATTCACCATCACCGCCGCCAGATGCAGCTTGGTTCTTGTATCATCATCGGCAGACACCACCTGATCAGATATGGAGTGCGCCAAACCATCCAACAAATCAAGCGTTGCGTTATCGCTGGCGTCTATAACAATAGGAATCTCCGGAAGGTGACCGCTTTCTTTTAGTAAGCTTTGGAGCGGATAGAAAACGCCGTAATGTTCCGCGCCTTCTTTTAAAATATTTTTAGAAACCGAGGCTGCGGTATGCACAATGGTTTTATCGGTAAGATGAAGCTCTTTAAAAACCTCTTCGACTGCTATATCCGATACAGCCAGAATATACAGATCGGCATTGCGGTTAACCACGTTCCAGTAATTGGTTGATTCGGTATTAAGCTCATAGGCCAGAGCGCTGGCTTCCTTATTATTGCGGCCATAAACCTGCACAATGCGATGGCCGGCTTTGCGCAACTTGCGGCCCAGCACTGTGGCGGTATTTCCGGTACCAATCATAACAATATTCATAGGTCAAATATCCATTAAAACATTACCACCATTTGGTAAAGTTGAAATGAAAGGATTTACTTTGTTTGAACCCCATTGCCTTCATGACACTCACTCAAAAACTTAAGCTTTTATTCATCCGAAAAAAATTTTCGGTGCTTGCCCGTTTGTCAAAAAGCCTGGCGGCAAAAAAAGCATTCGACCTTTTTGTTACACCGCAAACAAGATTGCTTAAACCCCTGCCTAAAGCGTTTGAAGGGGCAGATAGGCTAACCTTTTCCTTCGAAGGAAACGCCATCGTTGGCTACCGGCTTAACCCCTCTCCGAAAAAGGTTTTGATCCTGCATGGCTTTGAGTCAAGCGTTCTCAATTTTGATAAATACCTGACGCCCCTTGTAGAGAAGGGGTACGAAGTATTGGCTTTTGATGCACCGGCACATGGCCAAAGCAGTGGCCGCCGTATTAACGCTATTGACTATAAAAATTTTATTCTGCACCTTATAAAAACTTATGGCCCTATTAATTCGTTTATAACACATTCGTTCGGTGGGTTAGCCATCAGCCTTGCTTTGGAAGAGCTGCCACATGATGAAAGCTGGAAGCTGGTATTGATGGCGCCGGCAACTGAATCTACCACGGCTATTGATAATTTTTTTAACCTGTTGCAATTGAATAAAGAGGTGAGGAAAAGGTTCGATTTATTTATTACTAAAGCTAACAACAAGCCTCCCTCATGGTACTCTGTTTCGCGGGCATCAAAAAACATCAAAGCTCAGGTGTTGTTTTTGCAGGATAAGAATGATATTTTAACGCCGCTATCCGATGTAGAGCCCATCATGGCAAAGCACTACCCTAATTTTCAATTTCATATATCGGAAGGTTTGGGCCACAGCCGGATTTACCATGATGCAGGTTCAATTAAACAAATAATGCGCTTCCTATGAAATGGTTAGTCTTACTTTTCCTTCCGGTTTTTTCACACGCTCAAAGCACCGATTCTATTGCCATGTCTGTTACCTGTAATTGTAAGCATTCATATACCTATCTCGCCCTTGGCGACTCTTACACCATTGGTGAAAGTGTAGTGCTTCACCAAAATTATCCTTATCAAACCGTGTCGCTGCTGCGTAAAGAAGGCTATGAATTTGCGGCCCCGGAAATTATTGCTAAAACAGGCTGGACTACCGACGAGCTGGATGCCGGCATCAACTCTCATAACCTGTCGCAGAAATATGATTTTGTTTCCTTGCTGATTGGTGTGAACAATCAATACCGGGGACGAAATATAATAGAATATAAAGAACAGTTTGAACGCCTGCTCAAACGAAGCATTGCCTTTGCTAACGATAAGCCGGAACATGTGCTGGTAATTTCCATTCCGGATTATAGCTGCACTCCCACCGGGCAAAATTTACACGCCGACAGAATCACCAAAGAAATTGATGAATACAATGCTTTAAATAAAGCCTTATCCATTCAGTACAAAGTGCATTATGTGGAGATTACTGAAGGAACCCGCAAAGCTAAAACCAACACATCATTGGTAGCGGTAGATGGCCTTCACCCCTCTGCAAAGGAGTACACCAAGTGGGCGAAAAAGTTGGTAGAAGTAATGCGCCAGGGTGTAAAAAAATCAAAAGCAACCACATAAGGATAAAACTCCTCTTGTATAAATATTAAGCTACTTGCCTTATACTTGCATGTTCGAGAAGAATAAATACGAACTTAAAAACCGCTATGCCGAAGAACCTGTTGATTGTTGAGTCGCCTGCCAAAGCAAAGACCATTGAAAAAATATTAGGCCCCGATTTCGAGGTAAAAAGCTGCTTCGGGCACATCCGTGATCTGGAGAAGGACGACATGGGCATTGATATAAAAAACAACTACAAGCCCCGTTACAAAGTGCCCGATGAAAAGCTGAAGGTGGTGAGCGAATTAAAAAGCATCGCAAAAAGAAGCGGCGAAGTTTGGCTGGCAACGGATGAGGACCGCGAGGGAGAAGCCATCAGTTGGCACCTGTGCGAAGTGTTGGGGCTCGATCCCTATACCACCAAGCGTATCGTATTCCATGAGATCACCAGGCCGGCCATTCAATCGGCGGTAGCCAATCCAAGAACAGTGAACATGAATCTGGTTAATGCCCAGCAGGCACGCCGGATATTGGACCGCATTGTGGGCTTTGAATTAAGCCCCGTGCTTTGGCGTAAGATGAGCATGAAGAACAATCTTAGCGCCGGCCGGGTTCAAAGTGTAGCGGTGCGGTTGATTGCTGAACGTGAAAGGGAGATCAACGCCTTTACATCGCAAAGCACCTATAAAATTGAAGCTTCACTTACTGCGCCGGATGCGTCGGGACGACAAATTTCTTTCAAGGCAGAGGGTTCTAAATTTAATCAGGGCGATGAAGCAGAAAAGTTTTTGCAAAGCTGTATCGGCGCCTCCTACAAAATAAAAGACGTTCAGGTAAGGCCCACTAAACGTACGCCGGCAGCGCCTTTTACCACATCTACCCTTCAGCAGGAAGCCAGTAGAAAGTTAGGGTATAATGTAAGCCGGACGATGCTGATTGCCCAGAAGCTTTATGAAAGCGGGCAGATCACCTACATGCGTACCGATAGTGTGAACCTGAGCCAAACGGCGTTAGGTGATATTGAAGGCGCTATCAGAAAATCCTACGGCGACAAGTACCATAAATCCCGCCAGTTTAAGAATAAGAGCAGCTCGGCACAGGAAGCTCACGAAGCCATACGGCCCACTTACATGGCTACCACCAACATTGATGATGCCGACGGAAGGCGATTGTATGAGCTGATCTGGAAGCGTACTATGGCCTCACAAATGGCCGATGCGGAATTAGAAAAAACAACCGCTAAAATTGAAATATCTACAAACAACGCAGAGCTGACAGCACAAGGCGAAGTGTTGAAATTTGACGGCTTTTTGAAAGTTTATCGCGAAGATGTGGATGACGAAGAAAGTGATGGCGAAGCGGCAGCCGGTGGCGACCAGGACGCCATACTTCCGCCACTACGTCCCGGTCAGCAAGTTGGCTTTAAAGAAATGAAAGCCATTGAACGGTACAGCCGTCCCTTGCCAAGATATACCGAAGCCTCGCTGGTAAAAAAGTTGGAAGAACTTGGCATCGGCCGTCCATCTACGTATGCGCCTACCATCTCTACCATACAAAAAAGAACCTATGTAGAGCGGCGCGACAAAGAAGGTGTTCAACGCAAATACAATGTATTCACGTTGGCCAATGATGCCATCTCTAAAAAGACAGAAACGGAAAATACCGGTGCTGAAAAAGCCAAGTTGTTTCCAACCGATTTAGGCCTGGTGGTTACCGACTTTTTGAAGCTGCATTTTGATGATATTATGGACTACACCTTCACAGCCCGCATCGAAGGTGAGTTTGACGAAGTAGCGCAGGGGAAAATGCAGTGGAGTAAAATGATTGATGACTTTTACAATCCATTTAAACGGGACGTTGACAATACGATAGAAACCGCGCAACGCATTAGCGGCGAACGGGAAATAGGTACCGACCCGGTTAGCAAAAAACCTATCATTGCCCGTATGGGAAAGTATGGCCCAATGGTGCAGATCGGCACCTCGGAGGATGAAGAAAAGCCACGCTACGCCAAGCTCAAAGCATCGCAAAGCATAGAAACTATTTCTTTGGATGAAGCTATCGGGCTTTTTCAATTACCTAAAACATTGGGCGAATTTGAAGGACAGGAAGTATCGGTCAATAATGGCCGCTTTGGTCCGTATGTAAAATTTGGTGAAGCCTTTGTTTCCATTCCAAAAGGCGAAGAACCCCTGGAGATAGATTTGGAAAGAGCCATTGCGTTAATTAAAGAAAAACAGATTGTGGATGCACCGATTGCTACGTTCCAGGACCAACCGGTTACCAAAGGCAAAGGACGTTTTGGACCGTTTATTAAATATGGCGATTTATACATTAATGTACCAAGGGCTTACAACTTCGACAACCTTACGCAGCAGGATATCAACGAACTGATTGAAAAGAAACTTGATAAAGAATCCAATCGTTATATACAGCAATGGCCGGCTGAAAAAATCAGCATTGAAAATGGCCGCTGGGGGCCGTTTGTACGTTTTGGAAAAAAGATGCTGAAGCTGGGACGAAAAGAAAGCGGCGAAAAACTTACGAACGAAGAAGTTGCCTTGTTGCCTTTGGATGATGTAAAAAAAATGATTGAACAACAAGTACCCGGAGCATTTAGTAAAAAAGCGGCAGCTAAGAAAACGGGTGTAAAAAGAGCTGTGGCAAAGAAGACAAGTAACAAACAATCGATTTCAAAAAATAAGTGATGCAATTTGAGTTTGCGTTATTGAAGGAAGATCTAAGGGATTATAATTATTTCACTGTTTGGTCAGATCCTTATAAAAAAAAGGATCATTATAAATTTTATTTACGGTATTGGTTGAGGATTAGTGTTCCAACGTTTTTTTTAATTATGTTGGCTAATAACGGTCAATTAAATTTAAAAGCAGTTAGAGAATTTGCAATAGTGGGTCTTGCAGGAATAATTCTTAGTTTACTTACAGGCAAGTGGGCAATACGCTATGGCTTAGGAAAAAGGATTGAGAAATTTATGGCCGATCCTTTGAACAAAGATTTTTTAGATTTAAAAACGTACAACATCAATGACGTCGGAATTTTTTATAAAAGTAGCGGAGAAGAGGCTTTTGTCAGGTGGGAGGGTTTTGCAAGAAATGTTGAAACCGACAGCGCATTCTATTTTTTCCTTTCATCTAATTCTGCTTTGATTTTTCCAAAGCGAATCATAGACAATTTGAGGCTAAAACAATTGGAAGCAATACTTCAAAGAAACAATTTATTTAAAACAATCTCACGCGGTATAAAGGCTTAGTGATGTATGGAAGAGAATAAGGAAATAACAGCCCTTTTTAAATTAATTGACGATCCGGATAAAGAAGTGTTTGGTGCTGTGTCCAACAAAATACTGGACTTTGGTAAGACGATTATTCCCAACCTGGAACACCTTTGGGAGACGACACCTGATGAAAAAATTCAGGAGCGGATAGAGAACATTATTCACCGTCTTCACTATACCGATTTAAGCGAAGACCTGCGCCAGTGGACCCTTTCCGGCCGTCATGACATGCTGGTAGGTTCGTTGCTTACGGCAAAATTTCAATATCCCGAACTTGCTACCGGCCCGGTTTTACTGGAGATGGAAAAGATACGCCGCAACATCTGGCTCGAACTTAATGCCTACCTCACCCCTTTGGAAACCATTCGCATTGTCAGCGGGATTTTATACAGCTACTACAGCTTAAAAGGAACAGAGATTAACTATGGGGAAGTCAACGATTTTTTTATTCATAAGGTGATTGAATCCAAGAAAGGAAACCAACTTACGGATGGAATTATCTATCTTATTTTATGTGAGCTGCTGGATATTCCGGTAAAAGCCATTGGCATTCCCAAACAGTTTGTGCTGGCTTACTTTAAGCCGGGTTACAGCAACGAAGCCGCTGAAGACCATATTTCAAAAATTGAATTTTATATTGATCCGTCCAGTGGAATGGTGTTTACGCATAAGGACATTGAAAGTTATTTCAAGCGCATTTCCGTACCGCCGGTACACGCCTATTTTAGGCCGCTCTCCAACAAAAAAGTGATCCAGTATTTGCTGGAAGAAACCGCTAAATGTTTTGATAACCCAAAGGAATTATATAAGAAAGAAGAGTTGCAGCGGTTGGCTAATTTGCTGGATTGAGGTTTAGTGAATTGGTTGATTAGTTGATAAGGTAGCAGTCGGCAACTTATTTTTTCTGATTTTGCATTGTATTCGTTGTAGTTCTTTGTGTCCTTCGTGTTCCTTTTCTCAGCAACACAACGGACACGATGAATAACACGAAGGACACAAAGAATTTCATCTTGCCTGACACTCATCTTTAAATATGGAACTAATCAACTGGACTGATTTTGAGAAGATTGATATTCGCGTAGGAACTATTACTGAAGCGATTGAATTTAAAAAAGCAAAGAAACCCGCTTATCAACTTACGATTGACTTCGGTAGCGACATTGGGATCAAAAAATCATCGGCACAGATCACTACTCATTACACAACAGAAAATTTACTGAACCAGCAAGTCATCGCCGTTGTCAATTTTCCACCAAAAAATATTGCCGGCTTTACAAGTGAATGTTTGGTGCTGGGCATTTATGATGAGAACAAAGATGTAGTTTTATTGCAGCCGCAAAAGCCGGTTGTAAACGGAGCAAAAATCGGATGACGACCTATACTACATATTGCGAATCGCCACTCGGCCAACTAAAACTTCAATGTTCCGATGAACATATTCAGGCGGTTGTTTTCGCAAAACAAAGCGATGAAGTAGCTGAATCTTCTGATCATCCTTTATTACAAACCTGCGCTATACAATTAGATGAATATTTTGCAGGCGGCAGAAAAGAATTTGAACTCCCTTTACAACAATCAGGCACCACCTTTCAACAAAAAATATGGGACTTGCTATCATTAATTCCGTATGGTAAAACCATCTCCTACAACGATCTCTCCAAACAATACGGCGACCTGAAAGCTATACGGGCAGCGGCTTCCGCGAATGGTAAGAATAACCTGGCGATTATTATTCCTTGTCACCGGGTTATTGGTTCCAATCAATCGTTAACGGGTTATGCCGGCGGTTTATGGAGAAAGAAATGGTTGCTGGAACATGAGGCGAGGTTTCATTTGGGCGTGCAGCAATTGGGGTTGAGAATGTAACGTGCTGCTTTCTTTGCCAGATCCCAATGCGACATCTCGAAACCAAAATGATAGATCATACTAAAAATCTAAAAACTATAATCTGAGAATATTTCCGGCTTGTAGTAGTCTCAATTATAAAAAGGATGATTTAAATAAAGGCTGTTGTTCTACTGCTTTACCATAATCATGTTTAACTTATACGACTCACCACTATTTGTAACAGTGTTTTGCTTTAGAGTGAGAGACTTCCCATCGAATGACACTATATCGTAATCTTCGTGTGAAATTGTTATTACTGTCGAGGAAGGAAGCCCCCAACTTCCAATTCCAATTCGTGGCGGATTACATTGTGTACCACCATCTAAATAATTAAATGTAAAGTTTTCATTCATCTGAATTAAATCATCTCTTTCACAAGCATTGGCAGTAGATATACCGTCTACGGGAGAGCCATTACCAACCGAATAAATCATCATTGTAACTTTATAAATTCCGGCGATATTTTTTACGTTTACATCTCGATACGAGGTATCTTTTTTACAAGACGAGAATAATAACAAAAGTGAACAAAGGCTTACAAGAATTCGCATTATAAGGGTGTTTTTGCAAAGATAATTTTTGCTATTGAAACAAATTATTACGTCAAACATTTAATTGTTAAGAACCGCATCATTAACAGTAGTTACGGTTATAGGTAATCAAACTATAGGAGTGGTTTAGAAAAAGAAAATGAATATTAATTCAAAGTTCCTTTCAGCTTTAAAACCTTTTATATAAATTTTATAAGGCTCTAATCAGACGAATTCAACCGCTAATTCTTCACCGGCCGCATCCCCGGTCTTGCCGGATTATTATACCACACGCCATCAATCTCCCGCACAATATTTTCTATCTGCCGGTCGTTGGCATCGTTCTGCCAGTCGTAAGGCTGCTTTAAGTTAGAGCCAAAGAAAAAGGCAACCGTCTGGTACATCCGGGCCTGCAGGCCGCCACGATATTCCTTTATCAATTCGTAGCAGTTGTTGCCAGTTTGACGGTTCACTAATTTCATTAAAACCTTGCCTTGATAGACCGACAAATTGGACAACGGATCGGTGAACTGTTTTTTTAATTCCTTCTCTCTCGTTTTTATATAGGCCTTTCTATCGCCCTTATCCTGCACGGTTATCAGGTGCACGTTTACATCATTTATCACCACGCCGGCCTGCCTCGCATACGGGTACGTAACATACACGGCGTTACGCAAACGGTTGTAGGCCTCAAGTTGTTTCACCATTTTATCGTAAGGCATTTTGGTGATATACACCATCGGCAACTCACTGTACGGAAACTGTTCGCCGTTGATGATGATGGCCTGTACAGTGATGGTGTCGTTACGGCCCCATTTGCCATGGCTATAGTTAGCTGAATCCTGCGCCTGGCCTGCATTTGCCGCGAACAGGAAAAAGGTTAGAAAAATAAAAAAGAATAGATAACGCCTCATAAAAATGTAGCTGTAATATAATTACAAAAACAGGTTCCATCAACCTGAGAGGCTGTTTAGGAAACACTAAAATTAGCCTGTAGTATCTACGGGTTCTGCCTGCCGGCGGATTACTTTAAGGTTGCGGGCGGTGAGCTTTAACTGGCTATGGCGATAAAACAAACTTATGATCATACCTAAGACCATAATGATGGTGCCCAGCCAAACCAGGTTGATGAAAGGAAATTTATAGGCTTTTAGAGTAACGTACTGCAACACCGACTCTGATTCTTTTACTCCCAATTGAAGTTTTTGCCCATCTACTTTTTGCAATTGCAGCACTAAGCTTTCAGCCATTAAGGTATCTGTTTGGGGGAAGGTAGCGCCGTCTTTTGTTATAAGGATTGGCTTACCGGTGTAGATGGAACCGGTCTTGGAAAATATTTTCAAGGTGGCCACAGAAGCGCTGTCGTTCACACCAAGCGAAACGTTCGGAATGTTTTTATACGACTCTACTGCTTGCACTACGGCAAAGCCTTTTGAATAAAAAACCGTATCACCCACTTTTGTATTCGTCGTGCGGAAAGAAGCGGTGTCGGTATTTTTAGCCGGATCAGGCAGCGAGGTGATGTAGGTAAAAATATCATAGTTCCAATAATGTTTCGACGCCGGGTTAGCCATCAGCCCTTGCTGGTTTTTGAAGTTGACAAAAGCGTTGGGCGACAGTACAAAATCTTCCTTCCCATCTTTACGCTGGAATTTTAAATGATAAAACCATAGCGGCTTTTGCGGATGCACCGAATCGCTTTCGTAGGTTACCCAAAAGGCCCCCATGTCGGTCTTTATGTTTTTGATCAACGTCAGGTTCTCACCTGACTTTTCTTTGCTGTCTTTGCCAAAGTCCATAAAGATGCCGGAGGTGTTTTGCGATACCACTTCTTTCTTGGAAGATGATATTAAAATACCTGCCAGCAACATGGCAAAGCCTACGTGTGAAATGGCGCCGCCAGCCCTTTTCAAGCTTCCCTTTAAGCCGTAAACTATATAACCGGCGTTAGCTACTAAAGAAAAAACTGCGGCCACCAAAGCCACCCAAATAGCGATCGTATAACCGGCGGTTTTTTCGCGGTAATTCACTTCGCCAAAATAAACAATGGCCGCACCGGCAAGCAAACCAACAACAATGGGCGGCCCTAATTTTTTTAGAAAAGAAGCACCGGTGGCTTTGTATTTCAGGTACATGCCAAGGCCAGTGAGCAAGCCTAAAATGATAGCGACAAAAATTTGTATCTGGTTATAATTATAAGCCGCATCTTCGCCAGCCGCTATTGGGGTGAAAGTTTTTTCTTTTCCATTAAATAAACCCATGATCATATTAAACACGGGGATAGAAGTCATCGTAATAATCAACAACGCTGCTAAAAAAATCACTAGCGAACCAATGAACATCCAGAATTCTCTTGACGATGTTTCTTCTTCTTTTGCAATAAACGGAATGGATTTATACCGGGTAGAAAACAAGCCCAGTGCGGGAATGGCAAACAGCAATAAGAAAATGCGGAGATGCCATTTGGTAATGCCTTCGCCGGTAAACGCATGTACCGATGTATCCTGTAAATCGCCGCTACGGGTTAGGTAGGTGGAGTAAAGAACGAATATAAACGACAACAATAAAAACAGGTTAGTGGTGCGTAAAGCGTTACCGGTATGGCGATAAATAACCAGTGTATGTAAGCCGGCAATCATAATTAACCAGGGTACCAGCGAGGCGTTCTCCACCGGGTCCCAGGCCCAGTAGCCGCCAAAGTTTAGCGACTCATAAGCCCATGCCGCACCCATCATAATGCCTGTACCTAAGATGGCCGCTGAGAACAAGGTCCAGGGCAACGCGGCTTTGGCCCATGCCCCAAACTTTTTCGTCCATAAGCCGGCAATAGCAAAAGAAAAAGGAATGATGGTAGAAGCAAAACCCATAAACAAAACAGGTGGGTGGATCACCATCCAATAGTTCTGCAACAAAGGGTTCAATCCGTTGCCGTCGGTGATCATGGAAAGATAATCCTGCCGCATGGCGCCACTTAAATCATGAAACACCGGGGCGTTATCTAACACACCGGAATTGCGAAGCAGCACAAACGGGTTCGATCCCATCTTCAACCCAAAAAAAGTAATGCCCGCTAACATGGTGGCCAATAGAAACTGCGCAAAGCTTACCACCGTCATTACCGGCCCTTCCCATTCCTTTTCCTTCCAGATGAAGATCAGTCCCAGCACACAATGCCACACACTCCAAAGCAAAAAGCTGCCCTCCTGCCCTTCCCAAAAACAGCTCAGTAAATATTTTGGCTCCAGCGATTTGCTGCTGTGTTGCCAGGCATATTTATATTCGAAATAATGGTGGCTGATAATGTAGAAAAGAGTGGCAAAAATGAAAAAAATGGAAAGCACTTCCATCCTGAAAAAAATGCGGGCTAACTTCTTCAAGCTTGCCTGCTGCTCTAACGATTTACTTTGAACGCTAAGAAAATAAGTAACTGATGCGGCCAATGAAGAAACCAGCGAAAGCAGGATAAAAAAATGTCCAAGCTTTCCGGGAAATAAATGCTCGCCTATGTAATTCATCCGAAATTAATATTGAGTGGTGGTACTGCTGGTAGGAAGATTTTTCTCAGCCTGCTTCATGTCGTCTTTATACTTGGAAGGACATTTGGTTTGAATTTTATTACATTCAAAATAACCGGCCCGCATGTAGCCGTTCAGGTCCATGCCTTCGGAGCGTTCCATGTCCTTTATCTTAGCATTATTATACACCACTTTCTGGCGCTGGCCGGTAGCATCCAACGCATAAAAAACCGTCAGGTTGGGGTTCTTTACCGCATCGTATTCAATGGGCGAAGCCTTATCCAGCTTCACTTTCACAACTACATACTTATCTTTTTTCTGTTGTGCCGTAACAAAGGTTTCCTGTGTGCTCAGGTCTTTAATAAAGAACGACATGCCTACGATGCCGGCAATGACCAGAATTAATAAAGCGATGTGAATTTTTTTCATAAACCGGTTTAAAAGATGGCCGTACAAAGGTAGAGCAAATACATCCCGGTTAAGAGGACTGGCTTTTGATTTTATGTACTAACTGAAGTTTTCACAAAACATAAGGCTGATAAATGTTGAATGATCTGGAACGAATTGAAAACATGCCCGAACCAATTTTAACGATTGAAAGCTTCACGCGGCCAAATTCACTATTCACCATTCACCTTTCACGGCTACCTTTGGCCGCTCTAAAAAAATAATCATGGTTGACCTCACAGCATTCGATCCTAACGGCGCTGGTAACCCTAACAATAACATTTTCGGCCTTCCCTTTACAGAGGATGAGTCCCGCCTTGTCATTCTTCCCGTTCCGTGGGAAGTCACGGTGAGCTTCGGTTCCGGTACGGCACGGTCGGCCGAACAAATTATGCACGCCTCCCTGCAGGTAGATTTATTTGATCCCTCTTATCCGGAAAACTGGAAAGAGGGTTTTTATATGATGAGCCCTGATAAAAAGGTATTGCTGAAAAGTGATTACCTGCGTAAAGAAGCTGAGCTCTATATAGATTATATTTCAAAAGGTGACGTGGTAAGCAGCAACCAGTTTATGTGCCGCACCTTAAAGGAAGTGAATGAAGGCGGCCATTTTTTGAACAACTGGGTTTATCAGCAATCAAAAGCAATTCTTGATAGCGGAAAGCTCCTGTGCCTGTTGGGTGGCGACCATAGCACGCCACTCGGGTACATGAAAGCCGTTGGCGAAAAATTTGGCGACTTCGGCATTCTGCAGATTGATGCGCATTGCGACCTGCGAAATGGTTACGAAGGATTTACCTATTCCCACGCCAGCATTATGTATAATGTGCTGAACGAAATTCCGCAGATGAAAAAGCTGGTACAGTTGGGCATCAGGGATTATTCGCTGGGCGAACATCAATATATACAGGAAAACAAAGAGCGGATCAGAACATACTTCGACCAGGAAATAAGAACGCGGCAGTACGAGGGTGAAACCTTTAAACAATTGGTGGATGAAGTAATTGATCAATTACCGGCTAATGTTTACATCTCGTTTGATATTGATGGATTGGATCCCAAACTTTGTCCTAATACGGGAACACCGGTGCAGGGCGGATTTGAAACAGAGCAGGTGTTTTATTTATTTGATAAGATGGTGAAGGCAGGCAAGCGCCTCATTGGTTTTGATTTGGTGGAAGTAAGCACATCGGAGAATGGTTGGGATGCGAACGTCGGTGCAAGGGTATTATTTAAGTTGTGTAATTTAATGGTGGCTTCTAATCCTGCGTAACATGTTTATCGTAGCTGTAAAAATAGAGGGGATGGACCGGCGGCGTAAAACCACCGGTTTAATGCACATCGTTGTAGGCTTTTTTCTGCTGATAAAGTCCACTGATCTTTATAGCAATCTGATTGAGAAAAGCCTGCTGAAGATTCTTCCGTTTTTGCTGGTTGGCGGTTTATCGTTGCTCTATGGTTTTTTACGAAGCCGGTACGATGTTACCGCCAAATACAATAGCGGCCTGCGTTTCCTTCAATTCATGACATTTTTTTCGTTTGGCTTTCTGATGATGCGTTTAGGTAAAAGTTTCGATTATGTGATCCTGTTTGTCTGGGCCTTTGTAACGTTTATGCTCATCTTTTCCGAACGAAGAATTTTTGCGGAAACCAATATTGTTTTTACAGAAGAGGGCATTCGCATTCCGGGTAGTTATAGAGAGCATTTGGTTAGGTGGAACGTGCTGGAAAGCGTGGTAGTGCGTCACGATTTTATCACCCTGCTTCACCAGGGAAAAAAATATTTACAATACCAGGTGATGCAGGATCTTTCCGAATTGGAAGTGGTGAAGATGAATACCTTTTGTAAGGAGAAGATTGAACAATTGAATAGAGGAACAGAGGAGCAAGAAATAGCGAATAATGAAGAGAATACAAACAGCCAAATACGGAAGGATTAATTCAGTGACATGCTGATAATATATAACATTCGCTAAAGTATAAGATGTAGGCAAAAAAGCGACTCTGTACTTAAGCCAGTTACTGTGCGGCTGGTGGCCTTCCCCACCGGGAAGGTCGGGATGGGCCTTTACTCAAAACATAACTTATGTCTCCATTCTTATTATACTCCGATGGCAAAGGGACCATCTTCGAAGACCAGACCTTGTACGCCGTAGGCCGTTCTGGATGGGATGCTTTGCCTGTACCAGAGGATGAATGGATTGAACTACCACAAGGTGGACAATTATATGAATTACCCGGCCGCAGAGGAATTGGTATTGACGTGGCCTCAGGCGAGATGCGGCTTTGCGAGAAAGGATGGGCCGTGGCGGCTTTTATTCCTCCTGCACATACGGGCTTTTATTTAGCCGCTTTTGAAACCGCACCGGACGCTCCTACGCTGCCGCTTTTTTGTTATACCGCTGCTGGTTGGCACAATGATCAGTTTTTTGTTCCGGCTACCCGCATCGAGGACGACATACGGCAGGAATGTGGCGGCTTTAACGAAACCAAAATTGAAACCGGCGTTGCCCATCTGCTGGCGGCTTATCCGCATAACCGGCTGGTCGCACATCTGGCCAATAATTGTGCACTTACGTATCATTGTCCGGCTGCCCGTAATTATTTTATCGGCCGTTGGGAGTGTCCCATTCCTTCTTCACCCGCCTGCAATGCTAATTGTGTGGGTTGTATTTCGTTTCAGCCCGAAGACGAAACCATTGTATCTACGCAAGACCGCTTAACCTTTAAGCCTACGGCAGAAGAGATTGTAGAATACACCGTGCCTCATTTGGAAACAGCGCCTTATCCTATTGTAAGCTTCGGACAAGGCTGCGAAGGCGAACCTTTACTAATGTGGAAAACCATCCGGGAAAGTATTCTGGAAATACGAAAGCATACCCAAAAAGGAAGCATCAATATCAACACCAACGGCTCCGACCCGGTGGCTGTGAAAGCCTTGTGTGAAGCGGGTCTGAACTCTATACGGGTAAGCACCAATTCGGCAAGAAAAGAATTATACCTGCCTTATTATCGTCCCAATAATTATGTTTTTGAAGACATCATAGAAAGCTTGAAAGTAGTTCGTGATTACGGCGGATGGACCTCCATCAACTACTTTGTTTTTCCTGGCCTTACCGACTCGGAAGAAGAATATGAAGCGCTGCGAAAACTGATCATTGATACGGATTTGAACATGATCCAGTGGCGCAATTTTAATATTGACCCTGACTGGTATCTGGGCAAAGTAGGCGTTCACCAAACCGGTGAAATGCTGGGGATAAAGCAAGTGATGGAGTTATTGAATGACGAATTTCCGCAGTTGAAATTTGGTTATTTTAATCCGCCAATAGAACGCATCAAGGGCGATTATCAACTGGACTTTGCGCATTAACGGCTTTGTGTTCGTCGTGTTCTTTATGTTCCTGATTTTGCGTAATACAAAGAACACGACGGATCAATAAGCACACGAGGGATAAATCCAATTGGGTAAGATTGTTAAAACATTTCACCTATATCTTTCGACCTGTGTAATTTTCCTAACTTTTCCATCGTTTCAGCATCATACGCACAACTTCTATTTTATGAACAATGCTTTAGCCTTGTCGGCCGGTTTTGAGCGGCAGAAAAATATACAAGCCTCCATCTACACAGCTGTCATTGCCGGTGCACTTCTTTTAGTGGTTCTGCTGGTAAAATTTTATGAGCCCATCGTTCCCACGCCGCCGGTACAAGAAACCATAGAGATTAATTTAGGTAGCAGTGATAAAGGTTCGGGAAAAGATCAGCCGCAGCTACCGGGTGAACCCGCGCCGCAACAACAAACGGCCTACACGCCATCACAGCCCGTTACACATACGTCCACAGAAAGCGTAAAGGACGTAGAAGAAAATAACGATAAAGACGCCGCGCCGGTTTTAAAGCCCACTGTTTCAAAACCTGATGCGAAGAAACTAAACGAAGAAAGTAAAACCGAAAAAGCAAAAACAGTTGAAGCCCCTCCAACGCCGGCACCTCCTCGCCCAAGAGCCGTTATGGGCACCGTTCGTGGCGGAAATGGAAATGGTGGTAATGGCGCTCAAACCTATAAACCCGGTACCGGTGAAGGACCTGGAGACGGCCCCGGTGATAAAGGAAGCATTGGCGGTAATCCCAATGGAAAAGATTATACGCCGCGTCGCATTTCAACAACCAAAATTGTCAATATTGCCGGCCGAGAATTTCAGGACGATTTTACAGAAAGTGGAAAAATTGTGTTAGACCTAACTGTAGATGAAAATGCCAATTTGGTTTCTGCCACCTATCAGCCAAAAGGTTCATCTATTTCTAATAGAAATCAAATTGAAATTGCAAAAAGAAGAGCAAAACAACTGCAATATCCTAAAATGCCTGGTGGATTCATACAACCATATGCTTTTGTTTTCGATGTAAGGTAGTCGTTGTAGCAATACTTTTGCGCTACGATGACTTACGCCGAAACAATCCATTATTTATACAACAAACTGCCTATGTTTAGCCGCATAGGCAGTGCTGCTTTTAAGAAAGACCTTACCAACACAAAACTGCTCTGCGAAGCGCTGGGCAATCCGCAAAACAGTTTCAAATCCATTCATGTAGGTGGCACCAATGGCAAGGGTTCTGTCAGTCACATGTTAGCCGCTATCTTTCAAACCGCGGGTTATAAAACCGGCCTTTATACCTCACCGCATTTATACGATTTCAGAGAACGCATCAAGCTGAATGGAGAAATGATTCCGGAAGAATTCGTCATTGATTTTGTAGAAAAAGTGAAGCCGTTAACTGAACAGATTGAACCTTCTTTTTTTGAGATTACGGTGGCGATGGCCTTTCACTATTTTGCCAAACAGCAAGTAGACATAGCCATCATAGAAGTGGGGCTGGGCGGCCGTTTAGACAGCACCAATGTCATCACACCAGAACTTTCTATTATCACCAATATTGGCTGGGACCACATGAATATGCTGGGCAACAGCCTGGAAGAAATTGCTTCTGAAAAGGCGGGCATTATTAAAGAAGAAGTGCCTGTTGTTATTGGCGAAACCCTGCGAAATACAAAGCCGGTTTTTGAAAGTACAGCTATTGAAAAGAACGCCCCTATCTACTTTGCCGATAAGGCGTTTGCTATAAAAAATGTCAACCTATCCACGGCTAATTTGACGATACACTATACTAATGAAGAAGAAAAGGATTTCTCTATTACAACGGATTTAACCGGTGTGTACCAGGCAAAAAATGTAAGAACGGTTCTTGCTGCCCTGCCTGTTTTGGCACCGCAATATCCGTTGTTAAACAAGGCCCTGCCAGCAGCTTTATTAAATGTAAAAGGGCTAACGGGTTTAAGCGGACGATGGGAGGTTATCAGCCATAATCCAACGGTGGTTTTGGAAGTGGCGCATAATAAAGAAGGAATTGAACAAATGCTGAAACACTTAGCCCTGCTCCCATTTCAGCAACTGCATGTAATTATTGGAGTAGTAAAAGATAAAGACATTGAGCCCATATTAATGATGCTCCCGGGCAATGCAGCGTATTATTTTACGGAAGCTCATATTCCAAGAGCCTTGACCGCAGTGTCTCTGCAGCAAAAAGCACATTCTTTTCAGTTGATGGGAGACGTTTATAATGATGTGAACATAGCGGTTGATGCAGCTATAGAAAGAGCAAACGACGATGATTTGATTATTGTATGCGGCAGTATATTTTTGGTAGCCGAAGTAGATAAAAAGAGGCTTTTTTAATACTTCATTTCATCCAATCGTGCCAGCGCATAAAAGATGCAATTCACGTGCAGGCTTTGCATCATCTTATTTTCTTTCACTAATTGTTTTACTTCCTCAATGGTCATTAGTTCCACCTCTACATCTTCCGACTCATCCAATTTCTGCTCACCAACTTTTACGCCGCCGGTAGCTAAAAACATGTGCGCAAAATTGTTGGTGGTGGAAGGGTTAGCGCTGATCTTCCCTAAGTATTCAAGCTTCTCAAACAGGTAGCCTGTTTCTTCCATGATCTCCCGCTCTACCCCCTGCTGCCAGGTTTCGCCGGCCTCTATCACACCGCCGGGCAATTCAATTTCCACCTGCTCAATGCCATGCCGGTACTGCTTTACCATCACCACTTTGCCTTCTTTTGTTAACCCGAAAGCATTCACCCAATCGGGATATTCATTTACATAAAACGCCGGAACAATATTGCCATTGGGCAATTCACATTTATCTTTTCTAATGGTCAACCAGGGCTCTTTGTGCAGGTAAGTTGACTCTAATACTTTCCATTTCATCGTTCAAATTTTAAACCTCAAATCGCAAATCCTTACCACCCCTTTCTTTCCCGCAAGGCCCGTATATGCGCTACGTGGTGGCGGCTATGCCAGGCATACATCCCCAGCAAATGCCAGAGCGTAAATTGCTTTTTATGTTCGGGATGAAAAACGGTTTTTTCAAAATCGGCGTCGGTAAAACTGTTCAAAAATTCGTACCAGCGATGATGAAGGGCGTGTAGTAACGTGATGGAAATATTGATGGGTAGATTTTGTACATCGGCAGTAGTGGCCCAGGCCTTTTCCTCGTAAGGACGAATGGTTGGATTGTGTTCGGTGTAGCCCAACTTAAAACGCATGTAGGCATTCATGTGGCTGTCTGCTACATGATGCACCAACTGATGAACCGTCCAGCCGCCATCGCGATAAGGCGTCTGCAATTGGGCTTCATCCAGATTGATGATTGCATGCTCAATGGCTTGCGGCAGAAATTTTATATCGGCCAACCAATCGCTTTTTAGAGTTTCAGAAAAAGGCTGCGGTTGATATTCGCCGATGGGATAGCGTTGGTCTTGTGTTGTTTCCATTAGCTTACAATTTCTAAAAGCTCTATATCAAAAACCAAAGTAGCGCCACCCGGAATGCCGCCGGTACCATAATCGCCATAGGCTAAATCGGATGGAATCCACAACCGCCAGGTACTGCCAACCGGCATCATGGGCAATACTTCCTGCCAGCCTTTTATCAGTTGCGTTAAGCCGGCCGTGAAGGGTTGGTTGCGTTTGAAGGACGAATCAAATTCTTTTCCATCCAATAAAGCGCCGCGATAGTGGGCCGTTACTTTGCTGGTGGGGCCTGGCTTTGGGCCGTTTGCTTCTTTTATAATCTGATATTGAATACCACTTGGTAATTCGGTAATTCCTTCTTTCGTTTTATTGTCTGCCATGAAGGCGAGGCCAGCATCTTTTTCTTTTTGTAATTTTTCTCCCCTGCTGCTTTGTAGTTTATCAAATAGTGCCATGATAGTAGTTTATATAGTTTACTGTTTAATGTTTGGAGTTTATACTTCAAGAGTTCAAATGTTAAATGCCAGTTTACGTTTCACGTCTCACGATTGACGTTTACGCCTCTCTCAGGCTTTTTCCGGTTAAGGTGATAAACACGTCTTCCAGATTAGCTTGCTTTACTTCTTTCGGACGCTCAAAACCGGTTTCAACCAATTCATCAATCAGGCCATCGGGTGAGTTAAGCGCAACAATTTTTCCACTGTCAACAATGGCTACACGATCGCATAAATATTCCGCTTCATCCATGTAATGCGTAGTGATAATAACGGTGGTTCCTTTTGCTCTAATGTCTTTTACCAGGTCCCATAAATTACGCCGGGCCTGCGGATCAAGGCCGGTCGTGGGCTCATCTAAAAAGATAATTTTGGGTTCGTTGATCAAGGTAGTGGCGATGGAAAAACGTTGCTTCTGCCCGCCGCTTAATTCTTTCACTTTAGCCCTGGCTTTGTCGCGAAGGTTGACCATATCCAACAGTTGCATCGCATCTACCTCGCGATTGTACAGGCCTGCAAATAATTTGATCAGTTGAATAAGATTCAGCCCCGGATAAAAGCCGCTGGTTTGCAGTTGCACCCCAATGATCTTTTTAATTTCGTTCGGATCTTTATCAAGATCATGCCCATCCACCATCACCTTACCGCTGCTTTTTTCGCGAAGTGTTTCGATGATCTCTAACGTAGTGGATTTGCCGGCGCCGTTGGGTCCCAGCAAACCAAATATCTCTCCTTCATATACATTAAAAGAGATGCCTTTCACGGCTTCAAAGCTGCCGTAGTTTTTTACTAAATCCTCTACCGATATGATAATGTTTGACTGTAGCATGAAGATGAAAAAGTTTTAAATAAAGAATTGATTAACGGCTAATGTTAGCTACAAACCCGCATCCAGGCAGGCTTCCAGGTCGGCCATCATTCCTTTGCTGCCCACAAAAAGGGCCGTGCGTTGATGCAACCCGGTAGGCTCAATATCCAGGATGGGCACTTTACCATTAGTAGCTTTGCCACCCGCCACCTCTACGATAAAAGCAAACGGATTGCTTTCATACAACAACCGCAACTTACCTTTTGGTTTATCAATAGTGGCCGGATACATAAAGATGCCGCCCTTTATTAAATTACGATGCACATCGGCCACCATGCTGCCAATGTAACGCTGTGTGTAAGGGCCGCCATCCTCCCGCGTTTTATTCTGGCAGGTGTTGATGTATTTTTTAACATCATCGTCATACTGAAAAAAGTTGCCGTGGTTGACCGAATAAAACTTTCCTCTATCCGGGCATTTTATATTGGGATGGCTGAGGCAAAATTCGCCAATAGAAGGGTCAAGCGTGAAGCCATTTACGCCCCGCCTCGTAGCATAAACAAACATGGTAGAGGAACCGTAGATAATATAACCGGCCGCTACCTGCGCCCTACCCTTTTGTAAAAAATCTTCACGGGTAGCGATGGTGCCTCTTTCTGATATGCGGCGATAGACACAAAAGATGGTGCCGATGGAAACGTTCACATCAATGTTACCACTCCCATCAAGCGGATCAAAAAGGCAAACATATTTTGAGTTCTTACTCACTTCATCATCAAAAGCTACATAATCATCCAACTCCTCTGAGGCAATACCAGCGCAGCTTATACCGCGTTGCAGTACGCCCATAAACTGGTTGTTGGCAAATATGTCGAGCTTTTTTACTTCTTCGCCCTGTACGTTCATGGTGCCATGATCACCTAAAATGTCCACGAGGCCGGCCTTGTTTACTTCTACATTAATACGCTTGGCAGCAAGGCCAATATCGCGGAGCAGCGTACTTAATTCGCCGGTGGCTTGTGGAATTTGCCGCAGCGATTGGATGGTGAACTCGTCAAGGGTTCGAATGGTCCGGTCAACATTCATTCCGTTCAAATTTTTAAAGTGAAACAAATGTAAGGGAAACGAACAGATGAACAGAGGAACAAGGAACAGACGAATGCAGAAGTAGAAGGCAAGCCTTTACCAGCCCTAAGACACGGCTGATGGCGGATCGTAGTGGGGTAGCACCGGGGCGTGTGTCTCACACGCCCTGTAACTGGTTCGTAGAATGAACAACAAAATAGCTATTCGGAAGCAAGGGATAAACCGGGAAAAGTAAATAGTCACGATCTCTCTTTATCCCTCTTTTATCGGCGAAGTTTGAATAGCTCTTCTATCACTCTTTGCTTCATCTTTGCAACGTATGAAAATTTTCAAGTTCGGCGGCGCTTCCGTGAGCAATTTAAGGCGAATAAAAAACGTGGCCGCTATTATAAAAAGATATGAAGGCGAAAAATTATTGATTGTTATATCCGCCATGGGTAAGACAACCAACGCATTGGAAAAGGTGGTTGATGCTTTTTATAGTGGCCAAAAAGAAGCAGCATTACAATTATTCGAATCCATAAAAAAAGAGCATATTGATATTTTACATTCGCTGCTGGCAACAACCAACACATCACTTATAACTTACCAAGCCTTAGCCGATTTCTTTACTGAAATTGAATGGCTGCTTCATGATAAACCGGTACGGGAATACGACTACTACTACGACCAAATTGTTTGTGTGGGGGAACTGCTTTCTACGGCAATCGTCAGCGAATATTTAAACGAAGTGGGTGTACAAAATAGCTGGATAGACGTTCGTGATATCATTCGCACTGATGATACTTTCCGCGATGCAAAGATTGACTGGACAACAACAGCCGCAAGGGTGAAAGAAAAGATAGAACCGCTTTTAAGTGAAACGAACATCGTGTTAACGCAAGGCTTTATTGGCGCCACGGATGAAAACGAAAGCACCACCTTGGGGCGTGAAGGAAGCGACTACACCGCCGCTGTTTTTGCCAACCTTTTAAACGCTCAATCGCAAACCATTTGGAAAGATGTGCAGGGAGTAATGAATGCCGATCCTAAGCTGTATAACGAGGCACAATGGATTAGGGAATTGAATTATAAAGAGGTCATTGAGATGGCTTACTATGGAGCGCAGGTCATTCATCCGAAAACGATAAAGCCGTTACAAAATAAGGGTATCCCACTGTATGTAAAATCTTTCCTCCATCCTGATGAAGAGGGCACTTGCATTCATAACAAAAGCATCAGCGCTCTGCCTCCCATCATTGTATATAAGGAAGCGCAAGTGCTGGTACAACTGGCTTCAAGGGATTTTTCGTTCGTGAGCGAAGGGCTTTCAGCCACTGTGTATCAACTTTTAGAAACGGTTAAATTAAAACCCAACCTTACGCAAAATGCCGCTATCAGTTTGCTCTGTGTGGCAGACGACCAGCCGGGAAAAATAGAAGCTTTTGCCTTGCAGGCCAGCGAGGCTTTTGATGTAACGGTTGCCAAAGGTTTACGCCTGCTCACCATCAGGCATTATACAAAAGAAATTATAGCCAGCCTTACGGCCGGTTTCAACATTGTACTGCAGCAACAAACACCCGAAACGGTGCAGATGGTGCTGGCAACAATAAATTAATATCAAAGCTATTGACGGCTACATAACTTGTCAAAATTCTTCGCCATGAATAAAATTCTTCAATGCCTTGTTTACATATCCATTACTCTTTTTTCTCAGGCGCAACAACCGGGTAAATTGGCTGGTAAAATCCTGCTTCCGAATGGCTGGAGCTTAAGCCCTGCCGGAAAAAGTATATCTCTTGGCGACCTTCCATTGAATATGGCCGTGTCTTCTTCCAAACGTTTTATAGCCGTTACCAACAACGGCCAAAGCGATCAATCTATTCAGGTGATTGATGTAAGTAAAGAAGCAGTGGTTGACAGTATGCCCGTAGAAAAAAGCTGGTATGGACTAAAGTTTTCAGCTAATGATAAATACCTCTACGCTTCTGGCGGCAATAACAATTGTATCTATAAATATTTAGTGCAAAACGGAAAACTTAGCATGGCTGATTCCTTGGTTTTAGGGCCAAAATTACCGCGGTTATTGTCGCCTGCCGGATTAGAGGTAGATGACGTAAACGGCCGCCTGTACACGGTTACAAAGGAAAGCGACAGCCTGTATGTATTTTCTACTGCTTCAAAAAAAATATTAAAAAGTTTGCCGCTTGGTGGCGAGGGTTATGCTTGTACCTTATCGCCGGATAAAAAACTGTTGTACATCAGTTGCTGGGGCTGCGACAAAATAAAAATTTTTGATACAAAGTCACTCAGCTTTACGGGATCAATACCTGTTGGCGATAATCCTAATGAAATTTGCTTGTCAAAAAACGGAAGCTGGCTATACGTTGCCAATGCCAATGACAACAGCGTTTCCATCATCAACACAAAAACGCAAAAGGTGGTAGAAGTGCTTAATGCCGCTTTATACCCGGCTTCGCCGCAAGGCAGTACCACCAACGGTTTGGCGCTTAGCGAAGATGAAAAAACTTTGTTCATTGCCAATGCTGATAATAATTGTTTGGCGGTGTTTGATGTCAGCCATCCGGGTAGCAGTAGCTCAAAAGGCTTTATTCCCACGGGCTGGTACCCAACCAATGTAAAAGTCATTGGAAATAAAATTTATGTCACAAATGGAAAGGGGTTTTCATCCTTTCCCAACCCTTTAGGCCCTAACCCGGTCAACACGGCTCAAAAGGTGCTTTATCAAGGTGGTGATAGCAGCAAACCCACTAAAGTGCAATACATAGGAGGCCTTTTTAAAGGAAGCCTAAGCATCATACCTATTCCCGCAGAAGCCGCCATGGCAGCCTATTCGGTGCAGGTGTATCAAAACTCCCCTTACAGCAAAGAGAATGCAGCCGTAAATCAAAAGGCTAACAAAATGCCTTTCAACGAAGGGGAAAGGCTGCCAGTTAAGTATGTGTTTTACATCATTAAAGAAAACCGTACCTACGACCAGGTGTTAGGCGATATGAAAGAAGGGGCCGGCGATTCTTCGCTGGTTTTATTTGGTGAGAACATTACGCCCAACCTCCATGCCCTTGCAAGAAATTTTGTACTGCTGGATAATTTTTATTGCGATGCCGAAGTAAGCGCCGACGGTCATAACTGGAGCATGGGCGCATACGCAACTGACTTCCTTGAAAAAACCTGGCCTACCTCGTATGGCGGCCGAGGCGGCCATTATGATTCTGAAGGCAACCGTACGGTGGCTAATAACAAGGGCGGTTTTATTTGGGATGCCTGCAAGCGGGCCGGCGTTAGCTACCGCAGCTATGGCGAGTTTGCGGATGATTACAAAGCCAATATTCCGGCGCTGAAAAATCATATTTGTCCCTACTATACGGGATGGGATTTGAAGGTGCGGGACACCACCCGTTTTTATCAATGGCGCCGCGACTTTGATTCCCTGCTGCGAATAAATAAAGTGCCGCAATTAAGTACGCTACGTTTTGGTAACGACCACACGGAGGGATTGAAAAAAGACCGCCCCTCACCGTTTGCGCATGTAGCTGATAATGATCTGGCGGTTGGTTTGTTTATTGAACATTTGAGCCGGTCATCCATCTGGAAAGAGAGTGCTGTATTTATTATAGAAGACGATGCACAAAACGGCGCCGATCATATAGATGCACATCGCACCACGGCTTATGTGGCCGGTGGTTTTGTAAAGAGGGGTTTTGTAGATCATACGATGTACTCTACCACTTCGATGGTGCATACGATAGAAGCCATACTGGGCCTGGCTCCTATGTCGCAGTACGATGCGGCTGCAATACCCATGTGGCATTCCTTTGCTAACCAAGCGGACCTGACACCGTTTAAGGCTTTACCTGCAACCATTGATCTCAATGGCAAAAACATAGCTATCAATCAATGGCAAAAGGCTTCCGAAAAATTTAACCTGGCTAAAGAAGATGCGGTTCCTGATCTGGAATTCAATAAAGTTTTATGGCATGGAATTAAAGGTGAGGCCGTTCTTTTTCCGGCTCCGAAACGGGCTGCATTTATTAAAGTGACGGATAAAAAAGAGGACGATTAACATGGTTATTTGTTTGCATCATACGTTAGCACCTGCCAGGTATTTCGCAACCGTTTCCATGCTTTAAATAAGCTATCGGCGCTTTCAATTGCTTGTTGCGTAGGTGGCTGGTCGCTATCCTGTAACACGCTAAATAGCGTTGCCATATTTCTATCCACCTGAAGAAGGCCCATACGTTCGGGCCTTGACTCAAACAAGGCAGCAATGCTTTTTTCAACCATTTCATTTTTGTTGACAAGCCGGAATTTGTTTATATCACTCGTAAGTTTTTGAAGCTGTTGCCGTGCTTCGTATAAGGTTAGCGATAAGTCGTGCTGCTGTTGCAATTCTTTCATCGCTGTTTTTACCCTTGGATCCATTTTAATTAGTAGCGATTGGGTCTGTGTTTTTCCATCAACAGTAAGTTTTATGATGTAAGTTCCCGGCATTACCCAGGGCGAAGTTGGCTCTGGTGCTGTGTTTGCGTAAATGGCGCTGATAGGATAAGCAGGCGGTATGTTCAATGGCGTGTAACGCATATCCCACAAAAAGCGATGTGCTCCTTTAACCCCGGATAATATTTGTTGCGGCCTTATCCAATACAAGGGAATATTTACAGCGCCAATTTTATACAAAGTATCGGTTGATGAAAATTTACGAACGAGCATTCCTTTTGCATCCCTTATTTCCAGGCTGATGTTCTTTACATCTGATGGCAGATAGTACTCCAACATAGCGCCATCGGGTGGGTTTTCACCGGCCGGTTCTTCCTGCGGCAAAGGCGTATCGGGCCAGGTGTTCCAGCGGATGCGATAGGCTGATTGCGGTTTGTATAAAGTGCCCGAAGTAGTTGCGTTGGTAATTTGACGCAACGCACTAATGTTATCTAATATCCAAAAGCTTCTGCCATGCGTTCCTACAACTATGTCATCATCTTTAATTACCAGGTCACGTATGGAAGTTGCCGGCATGTTCTGCCTCAAGCTTTGCCAATTAGCGCCATCATCAAATGAAACATAAACAGCCCGTTCGCTCCCGGCGAATAATAAGCCTTTTTGCTGAGCATCTTCACGTACTACATTAATAGGATCATCAGGCAAACCGTTTACAATTTCGGTCCATGTTTTTCCACCATCAACTGTTTTATAAATGTGCGGATGCATGTCATCCAACCGGATTCTATTGACTGCCGCATAAGCCGTATTCACATCAAAATGGCTGGCCTCTATTAATGATATTTTACTCCACGAAGTGATCTTTGGTGGCGTAACATTCGTCCAGGTTTTGCCACCGTCTTTTGTCAAGTGAATGAGGCCGTCATCGGTACCGCACCAGATCACATTTACGTCCTTTGGCGATGGAGCTACGGTATAAATTACGCCACGCCGCGGCATTGTTTTTAAATTATCCGTCGCGTAGATGCCAACACTGGCGGGTACTTCAGGGCTTTCTCTGCTTAAGTCGGGACTAATCACCTGCCAGCTATGGCCACCGTTGGTTGTTTTAAAAAGAACATTGCCTGCGTAGTATAAAGTCTTTTTATCAAGGGGCGAAAACAATACCGGTGCTGTTCGCAAAAAACGATACTTGCCGCTTCGTACCGCCTCCGGGGCAATGTTTTGTACCTGTCCGGTGCGTTTATCGTAGCGGGTTAATTTGCCTCCGTAAATAATATTCGGGTCCAGGGGATCAGGCGCTACATAACCATATTCTTCAACCCCCACCGGATGCCAGTCGCGAAAGGTAATAGCGCCATCATTTGTTCGCGAAGCAATGCCCACCGAGCCACTCTCCTGCTGTGCCCCGTACACATTGTAGGGAAATGCATTGTCGGTGATGACGTGATAAAATTGAGCCGTTGGTTGATTGTACCAGGATGAAAAAGTTTGGCCGCCATTCACTGTGATAACGGCGCCTTGATCGGATGCGATTAAGATGATGGAAGGATCAATCGGATTGATCCAGATGCGGTGATAATCATCGCCGCCGGGTGCGCCTCTGAATGCATTCCAGGTTTTACCACCATCAACCGATTTCCAGGTAACCACGTTGGCATCATAAACAACATCAGCATTTTTCGGATCGACCTTTAGCTCGGCAAAGTCGCCACCACGGCCCCAATAGCGTTCATCAGTGGTAAGCAATGTCCAGCTTTCGCCGCCATCATCACTTCTATAAACGCCGCTTTCTTTGTCGGCATCTACAGTAGCATAAATTCGTTTGCTATCTGAAGGCGCAATGGCAAAACCAATCCGGCCCAAGCCTTGTGCCGTTGTTGGCAATCCGGCTGTTAACTTCTTCCAGGTAGCGCCTCCATCGGTTGATTTATACAAGCCGCTGTTAGGGCCATTCCAGGCGCCATTTTCCCAGGGCCCCTGGCGGCCGGCCCACATATCGGCATAAATAATTTTTGGGTTAGAGGGATCAACGGTAACCTGCGTGGCGCCGGTATTTTCATCAATGTATAAGACTTTTGTCCAGGCCTCTCCACCATCGGTAGTGCGATAGATTCCACGTTCTTCATTAGGCCCGTAAGGGTGGCCAAGAGCCGCTACAAAAACAATGTTTTCATTCTTGGGATCTACCGCTATTCCACCAATTTGTTGCACGCCTTCCAGCCCAAGATGCGCCCAGGTTTTACCGGCATCGGTTGATTTATACATGCCATTGCCTACCGACAAATCGGGACGCTGCACTCCCTCACCGCTGCCTACATAAACAACGTTTGGGTTGGATGGCGCAACAATTACATCGCCGATAGAGCCGGTTGACTGGCTATCAAAAATGGGAATCCATGTTCGTCCGAAATCAGTCGTCTTCCAAACACCGCCATTGTTAGCACCGATATAAAAAACGTTGGGCTGCTGCGGTACGCCAACAGCGCCAATGGTACGGCCGCCGCGGTGGGGGCCAATCATACGCCATCGTAAATGGCTTAGTAACAACGTATCCACCTGTGCATTGGCAGCGAAGAAAAAAAAGCAAAAGGTCAAAAAGGAAAATAGTTTGGGAAAGCGCATAGCCGGAAGTAGTTAATAAATAAAGTTAGCCTGAAGAAGATGAAAGTTTACCAAGGGCAATGGCATCACACATTTTTGTCCGAAATTTTATTGGCCAACTCTTCGTCATCAATGCCATCGGGGAAGAAGAATAAGATAGGCGGAATGGCAAAGCAGGCAAAGGATAAATAAACATTTACAAAAGCCAGCGGCACAGAGCATAAGTAAGCAACGGTACCAATACGGCTTTTAGACCGGGCCTTAAAAGACACTTTATAAATCTTGAAAGTTATAGACCGGTCGCTGTCGCGATGCACCAGTTTTTTACGGATGGAATACGACCGCATAATGGTAAAAGCAAAGGTCGTCATCAACATAACGAAACCATAAAACGCTACCGATTCCGCTACTAAAGGGTTAGCGCCAATAAAAGCGGTGGCGATGGGGATCAACCCTATCCAAAAAAGAAAAAAGAGGTTTTGCATCAGCAACGGTTCATCGGTTTTTTCCAAAAGATGAAACATGTGATGGTGATTGATCCAGAAAATTCCAATCATGATAAAGCTAAAAACGTAGGTAATAAAGTAAGGGTAAAGTTGATGAAGGCTGTGTTTGATAGTGCCATCGGTACCTTGTTTTGTAAAGTCGGGTAGTTTCAATGAAAGGATCATAATGGTAATGACGATAGCAATTACGCAGTCGCTGAACGTCTCTACCCTGGTTGTTGCAATTTTCATAAACCCATCTCTCAGGCAACCATCATAAAATATTAAGCCAACCGCCGGTTGTTTACAAAACCAGTTGGCTGCAACCCCGCACATCAGAATGGTCAATGCGACCTAATACTTCAAAGCTGCCGTCATCGTTTAGCCTGCCGCGGTCGTCGGTGGCAATAAAACAGCACGACCAGATATTAGCCAGGTCAATAAGATTAATAACGCCGGTACGGTTGGTAAATTGGAAGGGATCTGTTTCTTCCCGCAATAAAATCTTCATCCACGGCGGCGTTTTATACCGGCCGTTAATGGCATATGCCTGCGATAATAATTCCGTCATGCCATACTCGGAATGAATTTCCCTAAGGTGAAAGGCTGTCCTTAGTTGGTCGTAGAGTTCTGCCTTGGTTACTTCTTTTTTTCGCCCCTTCATACCACCTGTTTCAATAACGATTGTATTTTTTAGGGCCATGGGATAGGCCGCTGCAAAGTCGAGCACCGCATAGCTAACGCCGAAAAGAATGGTGGGCTGCCCTGCACTTTCCAGCCCCAATAAGGTGCTGTGTAGTTGCTGATGATCGTATAAATAAAAACCGCTTGATGGATGCCGGCTCTCGTCTATCAACCGGTTAACCATATAAACAAGTGAAGAAGCGCCTTGCTCGAGATAGGAAGGCAATAGGCCTAAAATGCAATACTGGCCTGGGTTTCCATAAAACAAATCAAACGCGGCTAAAAAACTTTTTTCGTATAAGGCTGTTTCTTTTACGTAATGGCGGCTGGTAGTTATGCCTGTGGTACCGCTGCTTTCAAAGATGACACCTGGCATAAATGAACCTGTTTTTATTTCCATTGATTTAAAAAACCGGATGGGCAAAAAAGGAATTTGTTCAATGGCTTTTACGCTGGCGGCGTTGATGCGTAAGGCGTCGCAATAAGCCTTGTAGGTTAGGTTGCCGCCATATTGAAAATGAAAAAGCTCCAGGGCAATCTGGACAAACTCTTTTGCGTTAGTTAGGTTGAACACCCTTTCTTCAAAACTTTTTGCTTTAGGTAGTTCAAAACCCATCGTGTAAATTTGAAAATGATGATGAATATGAAAAGAATCGCCGGCTTTTTACTGATAGTGGCTACAACCGTAGCTTGCAGCAAAGATAAATTTCAAACGGTACCGCAGGTGACCATCACGTCTATTGATCCGGCAGAAGTTTTCAGAGGCGCCCTGATTACTTTAAAGGCTAATGTAACCGATAAGGAAAGCGACCAGGACTCCGTGCTGGTAGTTCGTAAAATTTATAAAACTTCCATCGTTTTGACTGATACCGTTAAGTACAGCATCTCCACCATCGGCGCTCCAAAGAAAAATCAATACGACATCCAGGTGCAATTTCTTTATGGAATTATAAAACCAGATATAGCGCCGATCATTAATACCGACGCCAGTATTGACCGCGGCCTGACCTTAGGCCTGATTGTAAAAGACAAGGCCGGCAACCGGAGCGACTATGTAGAGTCCGCGAAAATTGTTTTGAAAAAAGGGTAGCGTTTGCTAAAAAAAATCTTCGACTTTTTTGTTTTCACCAGCTTATTTATTGCCGGTTGTGCGGTGTTGATGGTATATCAGACAGGCCTGTTATTTCATCTTCCGCCAGATTATGCCTTACTGCTATTTGTCTTTTTCGGATCGGTATGCAGCTATAATTTTCATTGGTACCTGACCCCACCTAACATTACTGAAGCCAGCTATAAACTCCGCTGGAATATTTCCAATCATCAATTGCACGGAGCCCTTTTTCTCAGCGGCTTAATCGGGTCGGGCATTACAACTTTCTTATTGCTCCAACACTGGCTCTGGCTGGGGGTTACAGCGTTTTTAACCTTTCTATATTCCGCTCCCAAAATTCCGCATCCGCTATTCATCCGCTTGCGGAAAATCGCTATCGGCAAAACCCTTTTTCTCGCTATTGCCTGGGCGCATATCACGGCTTTTCTGCCAGTGGTAATTTTTGTAAAACAGATAGAAGCGCAGCACCTTTGGTTTGCCCTCAACCGCTTCTTTTTCATTTATGCTATTTGCATTGTATTTGACAGGCGGGACGTGGAAAGCGACCGTAAGGCCGGCATTAAAAGCCTGATTACTTTCTTAAGCCCTAAAGGAATAGATACGCTGTTCTGGGCCGTAATTGTTATGACGATAATTACCGCCATTATTTTAGTGCAATGGTTCACTGTAACTGATGTTGTGCTGCTAACCATTCCTGCCCTTATCATGGGCCTGCTTTACGAACCATCCAAGAAAAACGTTTCTGATTATTTATACTATTTTTTACTGGATGGCTTAATGGCGCTTTCGGCTCCTATACTCATTTTAGCTAAATTTGCCCGATAATTTTTTAGCATGGCCAAAGCAAAAAAGAGCAGTTCTGTTTTAACCGAAGATTCATTTTCCTTTTTCAAAAATTATATCAATACCCCCTCCCCTGTTGGCTTTGAGGCTACCGGTCAGCGATTATGGATGGATTATATACGGCCTTTTGTAGATGATATTTTTACCGACCCGTATGGCACTGCTGTCGGGGTAATCAATCCGGCAAGTCCTTTTAAAGTGGTGATTGAAGCCCATGTGGATGAGATCAGTTGGTTTGTGAATTACGTCAATAACGAAGGCCTGATGTACCTGAAAAGAAACGGCGGCGTGGACCACCAGATTGCCCCGGGACAACGTGTTTTTATTCATGGTAAAAATGGGCCGGTGAAGGCGGTATTTGGCTGGCCGGCTATTCACACCCGCATCGGTACGGCAGATAAAGAACCCGTGGCTAAAGTGGAAAACCTGTTTCTTGATTGTGGCGCCCGGAATAAAAAGGAAGTGGAAGACCTGGGTATTCGTGTAGGCAGTGTAGTGACCTACCAGGATGGTTTTGACGAACTGGCTAATGATTATTATATAGGCCGTGCCTTTGATAACCGCATTGGCGGTTATATGATTGCCGAAGTGGCGAGGCTTTTAAAAGAAGGCGGCAAAAAGCTCCCATTTGGCTTGTACATTGTTAATGCTGTGCAGGAAGAAATTGGTTTGCGCGGCGCCGAAATGATTGCCCGCCGCATTAAGCCGAACATCGCCATCATTACCGATGTAACGCATGATACTTCTACGCCCATGATCAATAAATTTATAGAAGGCGATACGGTTTGTGGTAAAGGTCCCTCGCTCTCCTATGGGCCTGCCGTTCATAACAAACTATTACAGTTGGTAGAAGACGTAGCGCAGAAAGCAGCCATACCGGTTCAGTTGCGTACTGTTTCCAGAAGCACCGGAACCGATACCGATTCGTTTGCTTATGCCAATGACGGCTGTCCTTCCGTACTCATCTCTATCCCGCTGCGGTATATGCACACCACCGTTGAAATGCTGCACCGGAGCGACATTGAGCAAACCATACGGCTGATGTACGAAACCGTTTTAACCTTATCACCCGACACCAACCTCAGTTATTTTTCATGATACATCACCTGATATATGTTGACCCGGGAAGCGGAAGCTATTTAGTACAAGCCGTGGTGGCCGGCGTTACCGGTGCTATCTTTTTTTTCAAGAACGTGCGTCTGTATGTGAGGGATAAATTCCAACGGATCTTCCGGAAAAAATCATCTTAATGCCCGACGATAGTGCTGTGCAACATCCCGCTTCTTACCGCGATCCCTCAGGATTTATTTTTACTTACAAGAGCGAAGTGTACCGGCAGGTGAACCGGTCGTTTCAAAAACAATTTCAGGCGTTTATAGATTCGGGTTTATATCAATCGTTGGTGCAGGAGCGGTTGTTGATAGCCCATGAAGCAGTCAATGAAAATTTAACCGGCGATGCCAACTGGGTTACTACAATAAAGCCCGAACAACTTTCCTTTGTTTCTTATCCTTACGAATGGTGCTTTTCTATGTTGAAGGATGCCGCCCTGCTGACATTAGACCTGGCCATTAAAGCATTGAATAGCGGCTTTATTCTGAAAGATGCATCGCCTTATAATGTGCAGTTGCATAACGGCAGAATGATCTTCATTGATACCTTATCCTTTGAACCATATAATGATGGCGAGCCCTGGATTGCTTACCGGCAGTTCTGCGAATCCTTTCTTGGCCCGCTGGCCTTAATGCACTATACCGGCTTGCCGTTACAACCTATGATGGTGGCCTATCCTAACGGAATTCCTTTGCACTACGTAAAGCAATTGCTGCCTTACAAAAGCCGGTTCAATCTTCCGCTTTACCTGCATATTCATTTACATGCTTCGTATGCTGCAAAGCCTTCAACGGATGAAAAGAAAACGGTTTTATCAAAGCAAAAGCTACTGAATATTTTACGTGGATTACATGACCTCATTAGTTCTTTTGCCTTTAAAAGGTTTAAAAATGTTTGGGGCGGTTATTATGACGAGGCGGCCAATCGTGATGGCTATCTGGAAGAAAAGAAAACGATAATTGCCGGATGGCTCTCCCATATAAACGGTGCCGAAACGCTTATTGATATTGGTGGAAACACCGGTGAGTTTGCACAGTTAGCGGGCCGTAAAAAGCGCATCATTTGTGCCGATGGCGAACATGATGCGGTGGAACAATTATATCAGAAAATTAAAAATAATGATTCGGCACCAATCGTTCCGCTGCTGATTGATTTTACTAACCCCTCTCCTGCTATTGGCTTTAATAATATAGAACGAAGTTCTCTTCTTGATCGTGCTGCGTCAGATGTAGCGCTGATGCTGGCGCTTGTTCATCACTTAGCTATTGGGAAAAATATTCCTTTTAAAGACATAGCAGCATTGTGTAGCCGGTTGGCAAAAACACTCATCATTGAGTTTGTTCCGAAGAGCGATGAAAAAGCGCAACTGCTTTTGCATAACAAAAAAGATATTTACGAAGGCTATCATGAAGAGGCTTTTACCATTGCCTTTTCCAGCTTGTTCCGCATAATAGATAAACGCGTTTTATCTTCATCGGCCAGAACGCTTTATTTAATGGAACGCTTATGAAATCAACCTTACCGCGTACAGTTTTTCGAAGTCATTTTCTTTACCTGTTGCCGGTGTTTTTTGTGCTTCATGGTTGCGCTGAAAACTTTCCGCTAATAAAACCCCTGGAAGCGATTGAATTAATTGGCTACTATCTTTTTATTACCGCCATTCTTTTCGCGTTGAGTTTTTTAGCCTTTCGTTCTGTGTACAAAGCCGCTTTTTTTTCTTTTTTTCTTTTGAGCTTTCACCTCCTTTTTGGCGCGGTGCAGGATTTTTTAAAGGGTATCTCACCTGGCATTTTTCTGGCCAGGTATATCGTTATTTTACCCGCAGCATTACTGGTTTTTGTTTGGGTGTTTATTTTTCTTAAACGTACGCAGCTTCCACTCCTTCGTGCTACCAAATATCTTAATACCGTTATTGCGGTGTTGATAGTAATTGATGGGGTTTTTTTGGGAATAAAGTTTTTGAAAGCAAAACCGGCAGATGGCTTTCAGAATCAAATTTCGTACGCGGGCCCGAGGCCCAATATCTACCTCATTCTTTCCGATGAGTATGCAGGGCAGAAAGAATTGCATGATATTTTCAAGTTTGATAACTCCGCTTTTGAAGATTCGCTTAGGGCTAAAGGTTTCCAGGTACTTCATCATACTACCAGCAATTATAATTACACCCCCTATTCCATGGCCTCGCTTTTTCAAATGGATTATATTCATGGGATCAGCAGCAACAGTTCGGACTTCAATAACCGGAAAATTGTTTTTCAAAAACTTAATTCAAACACGTTAGTAGAAGTTTTCAAACGATTGGGTTACCGGTTTGTCAACCAGTCGCTATTTGATTTTGCAGGCCTTGCTCCCAACCGTAGTGCCACTGATTTTTACTTCACCGGCAAACGCATCATTACCTCGCAAACCCTTACCAGCAGGCTAAAGCGTGATTTATGGTACCATCTGATCATTGACCTTAACTGGACCTGGGCTAAAAACAATTATCTGAATACATTAAAAGAAGACATTGCTACCAGTTATGCTGAAACGGTAAAGCAAGCGGCATCAGGAGCGGCTCCGGTTTTTACCTATACGCATTTTATTATGCCGCACTATCCGTACCTGTACGATGAAAATGGCAAAGAGAATTCGTTTGAAGAATCAGTGGAAAAAAGCACAGACCGCTACATAGGTTTTATGAAGTACGGCAGTAAGCTTTGCCTGCGCCTGATTGATGAAATTAAAAAAAGAGATACAACAAAACCCATCATCATTTTCATGAGTGACCATGGTTATACCAAATATGAAGCTCCTTATCCGCCGTTCTATAATTTCACGAACATCGTTAACGTGTTCAACTCCGCACCCTTGCCGGATACGATGAGCAACGTAAATTTATTTCCCTTGCTACTGAACCGGAACTTTGGTACGAATCTGCCCCTGTCGAAAGATTCTTCGATCTATCTGACGGAGTAAGACAATTAGTAACCACCAGCATCATAATAAAACCAACCGGCGTTTGAAAGAAAAAACAATCCTGCTTCCTAAGCTATCAGCCACTTTAAAACGATTATTATCCGATAATCGTTTTACGTATGTGATAGTGTTAGCAGCCATTGCCAGCCGGCTTATCCATCTCGTTTTCTTTTTTAATATACGCGTTGACATAGCGTACCAAACTATCGCTACCGACTGCTTTATTAATGGCCATGGCATATCGGCCACCCAAGTCAATCCGTTTAATCTTTCAGAAGTTATTTATACGCCGCTAACTAAGTGGCCTCCCGGATACAGCTTGCTTCTAAGCCCATTTTACTTATTATTCAATTCCAACTTTGTTGCAGCCGGGTTAACGGTTCAAGTAATCATGGCCTTGGTGCTGATTATTGTTTGCCGTAAGATACTCGGGCTATTAGCCATGCCGCTGCATCTTATCAATCTTTGTACACTGGTGAACGGCTTCTTTATTTACCAGTTTTATTTAATTACTTCATCCGATGCGGTTACCGTCCCGTTTTTTTTAACAGCGGTTTACTATGCACTTAAATTACTTCGCCAGCCGCAGAAACAATATCAGTATGCGGTTATCATGTTGGCTTGCCTTATAGCCGTAGCCTTGCTTAAGTACTTGTATATGCCAGTGGTTTTTGTCATTCCGCTTTACTTAACCGCTACGGGTTTTATTAATAAGAACCAACCACTAAAACGAATTGGCATTGGCAGCTTTTTCTTTCTGCTTTTTATGATCGCCGGGTTTTTTCTTTATCAACTGCATAGTAGCGGCGCGGCAGGACACATCAGTTCATCGGGGCGGGGCTTTTTCCCGGAACATTTATTGAACACTTATGCTTTTGCCAACGGCGCATTTTTAAAACCGGATACGATTGAAAGTCTTGCTGGAATTGTTCCCGGCTTAAATGGCCATTTGCAACCTATCTGGCAGATAATTAATTTGCTGCTCGTTATTTATTTGCTTTATTGTTTTATTCGTTTTATCGCCATAAGAGGCCTGCGCCAGCTTTCACTGACGGATCATTTTTTTCACCTATCTGTTTTTCTTTCTTTGCTTGTTGTGTTTGTGTTGGCGTTGCTTTCCGTGCAGGTAACTAAAGAAGAAATGTTTCCCGGCGTGTTCTGGACGTATGTAGAAGAACCACGCTATTTTGGGTTGATCACTGTTTTATGCCAGCTCAATTTCTTTATTATCTATAAAAGTGCGGGGCTGAAATTTTCCTCATTAGCTAAAACCGTTTTCATTTTTTTAGCTTTATGCCTGGCAGTAGATATTTCCCGGCAATTGATTTTTGATTTAAACAGGATTAGAAAACTAGGCCGTGAAGAATATAGCTGGCAACGTGAAAAACGGTTTCAGCAATCAGTTGACACGGTCATTCAAAATGTAAAGACAAAATATCCCGCAACGCCAATTATTGTTGCCGGAACAAGCTACTACTACAACCATCGTATGAGCTTATACAGCCATGTGCCGATACTGTATGATTTCAATTTAATAAAAGATCATCCAATGCCGAAGTCCACAAATCCCGTAGTAGTGGTGTCGGTAGTTGAAAAAAAGCAATTGGCATTATGGCCATCAGGAGAAGATGGTTTGGGTAATCTGCAAGGCGAATTTGACAACTTTTTTATCTTCTCAAGATATGTACCTGCCAATTGAGCCATCGCTTATTTATGTAGTGGTACCGGTATATAACGAAGGGCCGATGCTACAGCGGGTGATGCAGGAATTACTTCGAAAAAATTACCGCCTTGTTATTGTTGATGATGGGTCTTATTTACCGGTTGCCGACCTCTTAAATGCGCTACCAGCCTACGTTCTACGCCATAAAGTAAACTTAGGCCAAGGGGCTGCGCTGCAAACGGGGTTAGAGTTCGCTGTCAGCAAAAGCGCAAAGGTTATCGTTACTTTCGATGGCGATGGGCAACACAAAACAGATGATATTGATTCGTTGGTGACTATCCTTTTAACGCAGCAATTGGATGTAGTGATGGGCTCTCGTTTTATGGGCGGCAGTGATGTTCCGGTGAAGAGACGTTTACTACTTCAGATAGCCCGTTATATTAATTATCTCTTCACCGGATTATTACTGACCGATGCGCATAATGGCATCAGGGCTTTTACCGCCGAAGCTGCCAAAAAAATAACCATTACGGAAAACCGGATGGCCCATGCCACTGAATTATTATGGCTGATTAAAAAGCGAAAGCTTCGCTATAAAGAGGCGCCGGTAACAATTATTTATACACCCTACGCTATTCAAAAAGGTCAAAAGCTTCGCGATGCGTTTCGCATATTTTTAGACCTATTTTTAAACAAACTTTTCAAATGACGGGCATTCAACTGTTGTTATCGGGCGGCGCACTGGGGTTATTCGTGTATTATATTTTGCGTATCAGAAACGCATTAATAGACCTGGTAGTGCTAACGGTATTTATGGGCTTGTCTGTATTTTTTATTTTATCACCTGAAAAAACCAATACCATTGCTCATAAATTAGGGGTTGGCCGTGGGGCCGACCTACTTTTTTATTGCTGTATTTTATTCTTCGCCTTTATGATGATGAAGCTTTTTGGGCGTATCAGGCGAATGGAAAAGAAATTGACCGAGTTGGTGAGAGACAATGCAAAAAACAACGCAGTTGATTTATCTGAAAGTAAGAAGTTGACAGACTAACGTCGCCCAAATTTTTACTTAAAATGAGAGCAGCTTGTTAAGTTGTGCCGATACACCAATCTGGTTATAATTAACTCCTTTTTGATAAGACGAACGGGCATATAAAATTTGTAGCTGGCTGAACCTGATACGTAAGCCGGCGGAAAATCCAGCCAGGCCATTGCCACCATTGAATGATGATAACTCCTGTCGCCGCAGTTGATTATAACCAATCATCGCTTCTAAATTTTGACCGATATAAATGTGGGTTGCCAATACAAAATGGTTGAATAATTTACTGACAGGTGAAGGAGCTGAAGCGCCGTTATCATTGTTAAAAACGGTATCGTTATAGTTGGTATTGAAGTATTGAAGGTGTTGCGCCGTTAACGAAAATCCAAACGGAGCCTTTGCTAAACGCTTGGTTATTCCTACTTGTAAATCAAATGGCAGCTCTTCTTTTTCTCCCGCATAGGTCTTTAATTGGACACCCATATTTTTTGCTAAAAAAGATAGGGACAGTTGTCGCGATGAATCGAAATAATTGACGCCAACATCAACCGCTAAAGCGTTAGAGGTATATTGTTGGTACGACGAATTAATAAATTTCATCGTAAGGCCGTACGCCCATTTATCCAGGTATTTTCTTGCGCCGGAAAACTGCACCACGTAATCAACCGGACGAAAGCTTCCGCTTTGATTTCCGGCTGCATCGGTGGCCGGGATAACGCCATAATCTACAAAATAAATATGACCGCCAAAGTTGGTTTCAAGCTTCTCCGAATGGTAGGCGCCGGTTAAGCTATAGGTTTTTACTCCCGCTAAAAAAGAGGTAAACGAAGCACTAATTTGTGTACTCATGTTATTGTTTAGCAACGACGGATTATTAGCGCTGATGCTTGCTTCATTTGTTTTGTAAGAAATGTTTTCTCCACCCATGGCTGTAATCAAAGCAGAAGACGGCAGCCGCAAAAAGTTGTAAGCGGCGCTTCCGCCAAGGGTTTGCGACAAACCAATGGCGGAGATAAAAAAACATAAAAAGAAAATAAGTAAACGCAAACCTGATTCGTTATAATCCAAAGTACGTAGATTATCCCTCCTGAAGCGCAATATCAATTACCTCTTTCATCATTTTTACATAATGAAAACGAACGCCTTTGATATAGTCGGGATTGATCTCCTGTACGTCTCTTTCATTTTGCCAGCAGAGGATCAGGTCTTTTAGCCCGGCCCGTTTAGCGGCCAATACTTTTTCTTTGATGCCACCAACCGGTAGCACTTGTCCGCGTAAGGTAATTTCTCCGGTCATGCCCAAATAAGGCTTTATTTTTTTACCCGTGAAGGCTGAGGCCAATGCCGTTAACATGGTTACACCGGCGCTGGGACCATCTTTTGGAACGGCGCCTTCGGGCACATGAATATGCACGGTTTTCTTTTCTAAAATTGTAGGGTCAATCCCTAATTTTTTGGCGTTGGTGCTGATGTACGATAAAGCCGTAACTGCACTTTCCTTCATTACTTCACCCAAATTACCTGTGAGGCGCAACTCCGGTTTGCCATCGCTCAGTGCCGCCTCTATAAATAAAATATCGCCACCAACATACGTATAAGCTAAGCCTATGGCTACTCCCGGAATGGCTGCCTGTTTATATAGTTCGTTGCTAAACCGCGGCTTGCCTAATATCTTTTCAATATCCTCAAACGTTATACTGGATTTAATGGAACCGTTCATGGCCAATTCTTTTGCCTGAAAACGCATAATGGCAGCAAGGTGACGGTCCAACTCCCGAACGCCGCTTTCTCTGGTATAGTCCTGAATGATCTTTTCTAAAAGCTTGTCACTGAGTTTAAATTTAGAAGACTTCAACCCATGCGCTTCTATTTGTTTTGGGAAGAGATGCCGCTTTGCAATCTCAATTTTTTCTTCCACGGCATAACCACTCAGATCAATGATCTCTAAACGGTCGCGAAGGGCCGGCTGAATGGTTTGCAAATTATTAGCCGTAGCAATAAACAACACTTTGCTTAAATCATATTCGAGTTCGAGATAGTTATCATAAAAAGAATGATTTTGTTCCGGGTCCAATACCTCCAACAAAGCGCTGCTTGGGTCGCCGCGAAAGTCGGCCCCTACTTTGTCTATCTCATCTAAGATCATGACCGGGTTAGATGATTTTATCTTCCGTATGTTTTGAACAATCCGCCCGGGCATAGCCCCGATATAGGTTTTACGGTGGCCACGGATTTCGCTCTCATCATGTATGCCGCCTAAACTTAAGCGAACATACTTTCGGCCGATGGCATTGGCAATGCTTCTGCCCAACGATGTTTTACCTATACCTGGCGGTCCGTAAAAACAAAGGATAGGGCTTTTCATATCTCCTTTCAATTTCAATACAGCGAGGTACTCAAGAATACGTTCCTTTATTTTATCCATCCCGTAATGGTCGGCGTCTAAAATTTCTTTGGCTTTTTTAAGATCATAAACATCTTCTGTATAATCGTCCCACGGAAGGTCCAGCATCAGGTCGAGATGATTGTACACTACCGAATAATCCGGCGTGCTGGGATGCATACGCTCCAGTTTTTCAATCCCCTTTTTGAACGCTTCCCTTGTCGCTTCGGGCCATTTTTTTGCTTCTGCTTTTTTTTGTAATTCTTTTACCTCCCGCTCATTCGGATCGCCGCCTAACTCTTCTTTAATACTTTTTAATTGCTGTTGTAAGAAGTATTCACGTTGCTGCTTGTCAATCTCCGTGCGGGTTTTATTGGTTACTTTATTTTTAAGTTCGGCAAACTGCAATTCTTTTTGAAGAAGCTGCATGAGCAATTCGCCACGTTCGCGAAGGTTGTCAATCTGCAATAGCTGTTGCTTTTCACGAATATCAATCGTTAGGTTGCTGGAAACAAAATGAATAAGAAAAGAAGGGTTTTCAATGTTGCGTAAAATCACCGACGCCTCGCTGGGGATGTTGGGTGATAACTGTATAATTTCTGTAGCCACATCTTTTATGTTAGCTACATAGGCATCAAAGTCAGGGTCTTTGGGGGCTTCATCTTCTATGAGGCCGGTGATGGCCGCTTTAAAATAGGGTTCCTCAGAAACAACTTTATCAATCCTGAACCGGCTCTTTCCCTGAATGATAATGGTAGTGCCGCCATCGGGCATTTTTATCTGCTTGATAATTTTTGCGATAGTGCCAATTGCCTCCAGGTCGGTGGCCTGCGGGTCCTCAACATTGGTATCTTTTTGCGCTACCACGCCAATCAATCTTGCGCCTTTGTACGCATCGTTTACGGCTTTGATACTTTTATCGCGGCCAACGGTAATCGGCAAAACAACACCGGGAAACAAAACCGTATTTCGTAGCGGCAGCAAAGAAATTTCCGTAGGTACTTCAATCTTTTCATTCGGGTCCTCGTTCTCATTCATAGGCATGATGGGCAAAAAATCCATGTCTTCTTCCGGCTTAAACAATCTATTCACGCAAAAACTTTTAAGGTTTATAATCAGGGCAGCGAAAGTACAAAATAGGATTTTCTCCTTCCCAACATTAATGCCGCAACGGCTCTCATGTCTCATTGGCAGAAGGGAACAATGAACTTCTGTACGACGCTAATTTGGTTTTTAAGTGTCTCAGGTTTTTTGCAGCTAATCGGCGACCGGGCAATAATTCCTGTTGAAAAAAAAGGCCGCTGTAATTTTTTATACGGCCCTGGTCGGCCGGAAACATAGTACCGGCGTGCATTTGATAAATGCTGGCTAAGACAGATTGATTCCGTGATTTTTAAAAGTTTGTCTCACCCTCTTGCATTATTAAGGAGAAACACTCATTTTTACACGGTAATTATTGATCCAAGTACTAAGTGAAGACCTATAAATTGTACATTTATTCCATTTGTTTGTCTTCATTTCCCTGCTTTCTTTAATAATCAACTTTAGCTGTATCCAAATCCTATTAAAACGTGTCCACCTATGAAATGTGTATTTACTTTGTGCCTGTTCCTGTGTCTCGTTTCTGTCCGCAGCTTTTCTAATCCTTTTGTAGCTAACAGTTCTAACTACGATGTAGTGTATCATCGCATCAGCATCTCCGTTGACCCTACCGGCGGCTCCCGCGCCATCACCAATGGCAGTGTTACTACTTATTTCAAAACAACTACTGCTAATGTCAACAGCCTTCAATTTGACCTTGATGGTAATATGACGGTATCATCTGCTACCTACCATGGTAGCGGTATAACAAAAAGCCATAACACATCTACCGATGTATTAACGCTTACTATTCCAAACATTGCAGTAGCCGGAACTCTGGATTCTGTAACCGTTTTTTATAGCGGTTCGCCGGCCACCCCTACTACCAGCATACCAAGCGGTTACAATGTAAAGTCGCATAATGGAGGTACACAGTGGGAAATTTATACGTTAGATGAAGCTTACACGGCGCACTATTGGTGGCCTTGTAAAGAAACCTTGTATGATAAAATTGATTCTGTTGACTTGATTGTAACAACACCAAGCGGCTACAAAGTTGCCGGCAACGGCGTGGTTACTGAAAACGTTGTCGGCCCAAACCGGATTACTACCTGGTCAACAGGGTATTCGATAGCCACTTATGGCATCAACTTCGCGGTAGCTAACTTTCAAAACTACCAGTTCAATCTTACTACGGGTGGAAAGACTTATCCGGTAATGAACTATTTTTTTCCTGAAGACAACACCACTGCTTATCATGGTTACGCCGACCAACTGAAAAATATCATACCGGCATTTGTGAATGTATTAAATGTGAATTATCCCTTTGCGGATGAAAAGTATGGGTTGGCAGAATGTACCGGAAACTGGGGCGCATTAGAAGTACAGTCTATGACCTTTATGGCCCAAAGTAGTTATAACGACAATGGATATACAATTGCCCACGAGGCGGCCCACCAGTGGTTTGGCGATATGGTGACAACTAACAGTTGGCAGCAGGTATGGCTTAACGAAGGCTTTGCCACCTATTTTGAAAAATACGTTTACCCTGAACTACTTCGCCCTGCTGATTTACAAGGTAAACGTGATGGCAATAAAGCGGCTATTACTACCACCAGCCGTGTTTTTGTTACAGATACTTCTAGTGCTGACCGGATATTTTTTGGTAACGGAACACCGGCGGCTCAGCCTTATGAGAAAGGCGGTATGTTGCTGTCTATGCTGCGCACCTGGGTAGGCGACGCCGGTTTTTTTAATGGACTGCATGATTACTTAACCGCACCGAAGATTCAATATGGCTTTGGCGCTGTTGATTCGCTACAAAAGTATATGCAAACCTATACGCCCTTTAATCTGACGAACTTTTTTGCCGACTGGGTGAATAAGCCAGGGTACGCCAAGTATGATGTTAGCTGGTCGAATGTAAACAAGCGGATTTATATCAGGTTACAACAAACGCCTACGTCGGCCGGCGCCGGTTATTTTGATATGCCTGTTCCAATTCGCATTACAGGCAGCGGATTGGATACTACGGTTATCATCATTGACAGGCGAGGTGTGTTATATAATTCAGCTACCGGAAGTACCACAGGCTTAAATACAATAGGATTTAATCTTTCTGCCGTACCAACCGCAATTAGCTTCGATCCTAAAAATTTAGTGATGGCCACGGCATCGTCCGTTACAGTAAACACAGCGCTGCCACTTTATGATGTCTCATTACAGGCTATCAAGGCAAATTCAAAAGTGAATATTGACTGGAAGATAAAGACAGAGGAAAATGTAAAAATGGTGACGGTAGAAAAAAGTTATGATGGCATCCATTTTACCACTTATAAAACATTTGCATCTCCAGTAAGCAGTAATAATCAAATCACCGGCAGTTGCACCGACGAAGTGCCACGCGGCTTTTTAGGCTACCGTTTAAAAATAGGTAAGCCCGATGGAAGTTATTTTTATTCCATCATTCAAACAATCAGTGGTAATGCAACGGCTAAAACTGAAGTGGTTCCAAACCCCGTATATAACGACTTTACCATTAGCCTTCCGGATGTCCTGGTTGATGAAAATGTTCAGGTGCTGATACAAAATGCCAATGGGCAGGTGATAAAACAAATTGAAGCAAAGGGCAATGGAAGTGTGATAAGACTGCAATCGGAAGGTCTGGCTTCTGGGACTTATTGGGCCACCATTATTACAAAGAATAAAGAGTATGGACGAGTGAGTTTCATCAAGCAGTAAAGACATCGTTTATTTTAGTTCGTTATACCCAACTCCGTATTTATGAAAACAAATCTATTCCCTGTATTTTTATGCCGTTTGCTGATGCTGTGGCTGACATTTGGTTCAGCTACTTTGCAAGCCCAAAATGCTACTGCTTCTTTACCAATAGGTATTGGTAGAAACTGTAGCACCGGAACGGCAACCACCCATGCATCAGACTCAGTAAAGGTGTTCACCTTTAATGATGCAACGAATTCATTTACCAATACGTATGGCTGTAAACCAAACTTACAGTCGCCTGGTTTCTCGCCGTACTCGGGTAGCCTTGCTTTTAATCCGCAAGATCAAAAGCTTTACTATATTGAAACCACAAATGGGGTTAACTCATACATATATCGTTGGACACCTAATACCAGCCCATCCAGCAATTTTGCCTACAGCTACTCTTATACCAACCGGTATATAGTTGGTCTTGATTTTGACCCGGTAACAGGTAATGGTTATCAATTGGAGTTCAATGGTTCTACAGCACCGTATGTAATTTCCATACGAAAAGTAAATTTTGCCGCAGGCACCTTTGGCCCAAGTGATACCCTTAATCTTCCGCCAGGAAAAAATATTTATCAGCAAAGTGGCGACGTAGTATTTACACCGCTGGGGCAACTATACTTTGCTTTTGACAATAAATTATTTCAGGTTGATTACAGCAACTACGGTCCCGGCGTCAAATTAAATACTACATATATAGACACGCTACGTCTTGGAAATACCTTGTTAGGCCTAACCTACGCACATGGAAAATTTATTGCCTCTTGTCAAAACAGCGGCAATACTTCTTGTGCTTTTAAAGAGATTGATATTTCTTCGGGGGCGGCGGTTATATCGCCTATTACATTGCCTACCGGAAGTACTTATACCGGCACCGATTTGGCTTCTATGATTACCGGTATTGGTGTTGCTAAACGAGTAGCCGGCGTTACCAACTTAAGCGCTACATCATACCTGGTGCAATACGACATCAAGATAAAAAACTTTGGTACCGCCAACCTCACCAACGTGCAGTTGACAGACAGCATCAAAAAAGTTTTTGGAGCCGTCTTTGTTAGTGCGAATGTAGCAGCGGTAGGAACGTTGCCTTCGGGACTAACCATCAATCCGCTGTATAATGGCAACACTAATTGCAACATCTTTACTGGTGGCGCGGGCAGTACATTAGCGGCCACCCCTACCGACTCGGCCACTGTACGGGTTAGTGTAACGCTTAATAATCCAAACCTTACTACTACGTATTACAGTACCACCATGGGTTACGCTCAAAACTCCATTTTTGCTACCAGTGTTTCCGACTCATCTAATCAAAGTACTTTTTTGTTTCCCGATACTGATTTTAACTCTGTACCGGATGATGCTAATGAAGATATTCCCACACCACTAAACTTCAGCATCATTGCCACCCTTCCTGTTTCTGTTGTTGACTTTGCAGCAGCGCCAACGGGTAAAACAGTAACCGTTAACTGTTCGCTTTTTAATAACGACGGCACTATGCAGATTCAAGTGCAAAAAAGTAAAAACGGAACCGAGTTTGAAGATATGACTGCTTCAAATGCGGAAGCGGCCAACAGCATTAAGCAATACCGCTGGGTAGATAATAATCCTCTCCATGATAATATTAATTATTACCGGTTAAAATTTACAAAGCAGGATGGCACTTCATTTTATTCTGCTATTGCAAAAGCTGCCTTTGCCAAAACACTTGTTGAACTACAAGCCAGTCCAAACCCATTTATGCAAGCCGTAAATGTTGATATAACATTGAACACTGCCGAAAAGATAAATTACAGCCTTATCAATTTAAATGGTAAAGTGGTAGCGTCTGGAACAAAAGCGGGAGCGATAGGTGCTAATAAAATTATGGTTGATAATCTCACCGCATTATCGCCTGGCATTTACCTTTTGCAACTTACAATCGGCGATGAAGTGTATAACCGAAAAATCATGAAATCGAATTGACGCCGTTACTGGTGAACTGCTTAAACGATCCCATTAATTGCATAAGTAAAGCCACTCAACTGAGTGGCTTTACTACTTTTACTATATAAAAAGTGGCGCTATTTCTTACAACACATAACCAACCGAAAGTTGGAAACCGGTGTTCTTCCATTTGTCCTGATTATCAATATCATTAATGTTATTTAAACCAACCACATAGCGGCCATTTAGTTTCAATTTCCCTAAGCTTACTTGTGCTCCGCCCAACATAGAAAAATCGCCTTTTTTAAAAGCGTCTCCACCATTTTGTAACAGATTTTTATTCTGATCAATCAACACACTAAACATGGGCCCGGCTTGTAATGAAACAAATGAACCCAACTTATAACTTACTAAAAGCGGGATGGACAAGTAGTTCAACTTTACATCGCTAACGCCGCTAAAAGCATTCTGGTAAATGTGTTTAAAACTACTGTCAGTGCGGGATTGGTACTGACTGAATAAAACTTCCGGCTGAATGCTAAGTCGTCCGCCTAAGCCAATATTTACAAATCCCCCAAGGTGATAACCATACTTGAATTCGTCATTAAACGATTTGCCATCTACCTTGGTAATATTAGCACCGGCTTTGATACCAATGCTAAACTGAGCGAAAGAAGCCTGCGCAAAAAAAACCAACAGGACGAGAGTTGTTAATTTGAATTTCATAAACATACGTTTGTTTGCAAAATTTCAAGATTAGTGCCGGGAGTTGTTAACTAATCCGAAATTCTAAAACAAAATACCAGCGTTAATGATAAAGGACGTGGAAATATTATTCGCCCTGGCAGGAAAATAGTAGTCAACCATCAATTGTGGCTGAATAAAAAAAATACCTTTTGAATATTCCGTCTTGATAAAGGCGGTTAAAGAAATAGGCTGGAAGTAGAGGTTGTTGTCGAGGGTAATATTATCGGTATTGTATAAAATATTGTTGCCGGTACGGCGGCTGATGGCATAGCTGCTGCTGGTTTGATTAAAACCAAATTGCTGTGTGCCGCTTACAAAACTTAGTTGCGGCGTGATGCGGACAAAATCGTTTTTCGTCAGCGCATTTAAAAAATAAAAATCATGTCGTATGCTGGTGTTGACATTGAAGTCAATTACTTTTTCTTTGGTATTAATGCGGGTAAACCCTCTTTGCGCCAACTGAATATTTTGTATTTGTTCTTCGCGTTCTTCTAAACTGTTGCGGCTGCCCCAGCCATAGCTAAGTCCAAACGATGGCTTAAACCAAAGCCTTCTATACGTAAAATAGCCATACGCCTCGTTTTGAAGAGGCGACGTGTAAAAAGGAAGTTTATTCTTAATAAAATAATGCGAGACCGATAAGCCGGCGATAAACGCTTTGTTTCGTTGAAAATCGTACGAGCCCGTAAGCGAAAACTGAAATGGGTTTATGCGGCTTCCATCATCTACCACCGAGGCGCCGATGCCGATGCCGAATCCTGACTTATCGTAATAACCAACAAAGGGCGAGTAGGTAAGTTTCTTTTTTGTTTCGGCAGTAAGGCCGGACTTACTCTCATAACTAAAAAAATCGTTTCCGATTCCGATGGAAAAAAGTGTAAAGTTTCGTGGCTTGTTGATGGAATCAATGAAGGCGTCTAAAACCGAAAATAACTCATCATAATCTGTAAACGTTGTGTCTATAACCGGCAATTCTTTTCCTTTCTGCGCAGGGCAGATACCGGCAAAAAAAAAGCTGGCTAATACAAGGTAAAACCTCAACGGCATGATGACAGTAGATTTTGGTTTTTAAGGCTGTACGAACAGCGCCATTGACGAACAAGTTAGGGCAAAGTTTAATTAAGAAGGTAACAATTAGCCCAGTTCCAGCACCGTAATTTCGGGCAGAACGCCTACCCTTCCGGGATAACCAATAAAGCCGTAGCCGCGGTTTACATAGATGGTTTGTGATCCTTTTTGATAAAGACCGGCCCATTGATTATACACATACTGAACAGGGCTCCATCTAAAGCCGGGAATCTCTACACCAAACTGAAACCCATGTGTATGGCCGGCTAAGGTTAAATCAATATCGCTGAATTTCGGCCGCACCTCTGCATCCCAGTGGGTTGGGTCATGGCTCATTAAAATTTTAAAGGGATATTTTTCAGCGCCTGCATACGCCTTTGGCAGGCTGCCATACTTAGGAAAATTTCCTAAGGCACTCCAGTTTTGAATGCCAATTAAAGCAATTTCATCGTCGCCTCTTTTAAGTGCCACGTGTTCATCAATCAATAACCGCCAACCTAATGTAGCATGCACTTCTTTTAGCTTTTGCAGATTGTCGGCTTTGGCCTGGGGCGAATCCCACGAAACATAATCGCCATAATCGTGATTACCTAATATAGAATACACGCCCATTGGGGCTTTCAGCCGTTGAAACATTTCTATGTAAGGCAGCATTTCGTCGTGCTTGTTGTTTACCAGATCACCGGTAAACAAGATCAGGTCCGGCTTTAGCGAAAGGATTTTGTCAATCCCTTTTTCAACCGCTTGCGCATCAGTAAAACTGCCGGAATGAACATCGGAAATCTGAATAATTTTTAGCCCTTTGAAAGCGGCCGGCAAATTGGAAAAAGTTAATGGAATATGCCAGACTTTGTAATTGTATTTATTGGTGAAACCATAAAGTAATGTAGCAAAAAGGGACCCTCCTACCCCGATGCCCAACCAACTCAAAAAAAGCGAACGGCTGATGCGCGGGTTAGCTTGTGACTCACCCACATCCGTATTCTGAAAAAATAATTTCCCCCACAGCCATTGCAGGCCCCGTCGAATGTCATCTATTAAAAAAAAGATGGCCGCAAAAAGCTTTAATAAAAAAACGCCGACCAATATGGCAAACACGGTACTTCGCAAACCTTTTTGAATAGCATCGAGGTTCAGGTAAGGAAGTAAAAAAAGCAATAGTATCACGGCGATAGACAAAGCCCAATACGACGTGTTGATGATGGTTTTGATTCTGGGTGCAGCGGACATGCTTAAAAACTTTATAATCTGAAATACATAGATGTCCAGCAGAATCATTAGTCCGGCAAATAAGAGCCAAAAGGGTGAGCTACGCATAAGGTGCAAATTTACAGCAGGGAGACATGCGCTGATTATAGCCTGATCTGGTAACCCGGGCTTCAACTATTGATTGCCTTTATTTTTGCGGCACTGTACTAATTGAATAGACAAGAACTTTGATAGCTTTCAGTAAATTTGAGGTATGAAAAGCAATGAAATTAGAATTACGGTAAATGCTGAAAAGGATTCTAAATTAGAATTAGGTGTTTTCGCGTTATTGGATAATGCTCAAAAAAACCGGAAGCGTATTGTTGAAACATTTTTAGAAAGAAAGGAAAAACAAGCCAAGAAAATTGAACGCCGCTTATAAATTTCATCAGTCAGGAAATGATTTTGAATTCTATACATCGTATGGAGCTGTATATCCAGTTTCTTTTGTCCCATCAGGAGAATATTTTGAAAACATCTTATTAGAGCAACTACTCTTTCGTGTGGATATTGTTCAAATCGATCCAGGGCCATTTAACCATTTTGATTTACAGGTAAGTATTACGATCGCAGAAATCTTATATCATTTTTTTGAAGTAGATCATCAACGGATATTATTTTACATTTGCGATCCCCGTGACGGCCGAATTAAGGCAAGGGAGAGAAAATTCAATTACTGGTACCGGCTATTTAGCAATAGTCAATTTAACCGGATTATTTCATCAATTACTACAAAAGACATCAAAGTTGAAGTTGTTTTTATTTTCAATAAAAACAATTCTCTGGCTTATGATATTCCTATTCTTATCGAAGAGGCACGTAATAGTTTTGGCGATAAATAACCGAACATAAAATATTCTTAAGCAAAACTTATGGCCAGAATTATAGGCGTTGCCAATCAGAAGGGGGGCGTTGGAAAAACGACAACCGCTATCAACTTAGCCGCATCTTTTGCGGTATTGGAATATAAAACGTTATTGGTAGATGCCGACCCGCAGGCAAACAGTACCACCGGCGTTGGCTTTGACTTACAGAACGTAACACTCAGCCTGTATGATTGTATGGTTAACAATGCGGCCGCAAAAGACGTAGTGCTGAAAACCGATATTCCCAACCTTGATTTGATTCCATCGCATATAGATTTGGTAGGCGCTGAAATAGAGATGATCAACTATCCTAACCGCGAAGCGGTTTTAAAAAACCTGCTCGATTCGATGCGTGATGATTACGACTTTATCATCATTGATTGTTCGCCGTCATTGGGTTTAATTACTGTGAATGTACTAACCGGCGCAGACTCTGTAATTGTGCCCGTACAATGCGAATTTTTTGCACTGGAAGGTTTAGGCAAATTATTGAACACCATAAAAATTGTACAAAGCCGTTTAAACACCGCCTTATTAATTGAAGGAATTTTAATGACCATGTATGATGGACGGCTTCGTTTATGCAACCAGGTGGTGGCCGAAGTGCGCCGCCATTTTGAAGACCTTGTATTTGCTACCATCGTTCACCGCAACTCACGCCTGAGCGAGGCGCCAAGCTTTGGCAAGCCGGTTATTTTGTATGATGCCAATAGCAAAGGCGCCATGAATTATCTTAACCTGGCTAAAGAAATTCTTCAGAAAAATAATTTAACGAAGATTGCACAAGAAGAGAGAACGGTAGAATTGTAGATTTGCCATCACAGCTATATAATTTGCTGCATTAATTCGTTAATCATATCATTCATTTTTCAGAATCGCTGAATCTGAAATCTCAAATCTGAAATCTTAATGACCGCTCCCAAACAACATAAAGATGCACTTGGTAAAGGCATCCGATCGCTTTTACAAAACATAGATACGGATTTAAAAAATACGGCCGGTGCTTTACAACCGCAAGTGATGGAAGCCGCTACCGGCGTACTTCGGCTGCCAATAGAAAATATTGAAACCAATCCAAAGCAGCCCCGTAAAGACTTTGATGAAACGGCCTTACAAGAGTTAGCTAACTCTATAAAACTGCACGATATTATTCAACCGATTACGGTATCAAAACTTTATGGCAATAAGTACCGCTTAATTTCCGGAGAACGCAGATGGCGGGCTTCTAAATTAGCCGGCTTAAAAGATATACCTGCCTTTATACGCCAGGCCAACGATCAGGAATTATTGGAGCTGGCCTTGCTGGAAAATTTACAACGCGAAGATTTGAACGCCATGGAAATTGCCATCAGTTACAAGCGAATGATGGAAGAATTAAATCACACACAGGAGCAAGTGGCAGAGCGCATGGGCAAGGACCGCAGCACAGTTACTAACTACATCCGATTACTACGACTGCCACCCGATATTCAGATTGCTGTTCGTAATGGTGAGATAAGCATGGGCCATGCAAGAGCGCTGATAAATGTTGATACCATTGACAAGCAACTATACATTTTTGATGAGATAAAAACAAAAGGCCTTTCCGTTCGCCAAACAGAAACACTGGTACGAAACATTTACCGCGAGAAGGAAGAAAAAAAGGCCGAAGAATTACCACCTGCGTATAAGAAAGTAGAAGATAAATTAGCTTCTCATTTTGGTACAAAGGTTAAGCTTCGGCATGGCAAGGATGGTACCGGGGCTATAACATTTGAATACTATTCGTTGGAAGAAATGAACAAACTGCTGGACCAAATGGATGTAACAATTGAGTGAGCGCCTACTATATTGCTTGTTAATTACCTGCCTGTTTTTATCTTTTTCTGCATTTGCCCAAAAGGATACAACCCGCCGTTTCGTACCAGTTGATTCCGTTATAAAAAAAGCGGCGCCGGTAGTGGATCAACGTGCCGCCGATTCGCTAAAACATCTTTTCACTCCAAAAGGCGCTACCTGGCGTTCCGCTGTATTACCCGGCTGGGGACAGGTTTATGTTTTTCACGATCTGCCTTATTCGTTCTTTAGAAAGTATTGGCGGCTGCCTGTTATTTATGGAGCCTTAGGAATTACCAGCGTTGTATTTTTTTATAACCTACATACCTATCGCGACCTGCGGTTTGCTTATGCGGCTCGTTATAAAGCTTCGCCTCAAGGCGGGCTTGACTCTACAGATTACTTCAAAATAAAATCACCCTACACGCAGTTCGATATAAACTCCATCCGATCCGCCCGTGATGAGTTTCGAAGCAGTATAGATTACTCCGTACTTTTCTTTCTTATCATGTGGGGGTTGAATGTGGTGGATGCCACAGTGGATGCACATTTGCGCACTTTTGATGTAAACCCTAACCTGAGTTTTAAATTCAAGATGGGTCCCAGCCAATTTGCCGGCACTACTGGTATAAGCCTCGTACTTCTCTTCAAATAACTTTATATCAAACCTAAAACATCTTATGGCAGTGCGTACTGGCGTGCCGTTTGAAAATTGACATTAGTAAGAAAAGACATTACAGATGGTTACGCAAAAATTCGTGTAATTCGTGATTTAAATTGGTGTTATGATGAAAATTGCTTTGATCGGATATGGAAAAATGGGTAAGATGATTGAAGAGGTGGCGCTTCAAAGAGGCCACCAGATTGGATTGGTGATTGACGAAAATAATCGCCAGGATTTTACGCTCCAAAAGGTGCAGGGGCTTGATGTGGCCATAGAATTTACCTCGCCGCTCAGTGCCTTTGAAAACGTTTTAAGCTGTCTCGATTTTAACCTGCCGGTTGTAAGTGGCTCTACGGGCTGGAACGAAGAATTGCCCGGCGCTAAAGAATATTGCCTGAAGAAGGATGGAAGCTTTTTACATGCCAGCAACTTCAGCATCGGCGTCAATATTTTTTTTCAAATTAATCAACTGTTAGCACGGCTAATGAAAAGCCAGCCGGCTTATAACGTAAGCATCAAAGAAATTCATCACACGCAAAAGAAGGATGCGCCAAGTGGCACCGCTGTAACCCTGGCCGAACAAGTGCTTCAGCATATCGAACGAAAAATATCATGGGTAAATCAGGAAACAGTAAATACGGAAGAACTCGCCATCGTTAGCGAACGCACCGATCCGGCGCCGGGAACGCACTACGTGAAATATACTTCCGCCATTGATGATATTGAAATCATTCATACAGCTCATAACCGCCAGGGCTTTGCATTGGGCGCTGTGTTGGCTGCGGAATTTATTCATGATAAAAAAGGTGTATTTACCATGAATGACGTTTTACATTTATAAAATATCGTTTCCATTTATTTCATTATTTTTTCAAGGCCAAAACGGTATTGATGAAGACTTTTTTTCTGTGCCTTATCGCATTCAGCCTGCCTTCTATCTTTTTTGCACAAAGCAGCAGCGATGCATTGAAAAAAGCTATGCTGTCGTCAAACCCTTACCCGCAAAGGATTGCAGCCTATATAACTTACAACGATCAATACGGAGTAGAAAATTTTGACCAATTGTTGCGCCTCGGGTTGGAGGGTATGGAACTCGCAAGAGCTAAGGGGGATTCCACTTCCGTTGGTATTTTTTACCGCCAAATAGGAGAAGCTTTTTACTTCAAAGGAAAGTACGATAGAGCCGCTGCCAGTTTTTATTCCTCGGTTGGTTTACTGGAAAAAGAAGGGCCTTCAAAGCAACTGGCTAATAGTTATAATGCACTGGCAAAACTTTATCGTAAAACAAGAGATCTCACCCGTGCACTCCAGAATTATGATAAAGCCTTTGCGATTTTTAAAGAACGACGTGACTCCTCGGGCATGGCCATGATTTGGAATGAGTCCGGGGTGGTGTTCGAATACGCTAAGGATTACGATAAAGCCATTGCACGCTACACCTCATCGTTGCAGATGGACCAATTGCTTAAAGACAGTGTGGGCATAGCTTACGCATTAAGCAACCTGGCCGGCGTTTATTCCCTGCAAAGTAAATATGGCCTGGCGGAAAAAAATTTATTGCAAGCCCTGCAAGTAAGAAAATATATTAAAGACACTTTCGCTTTGGCGCTCAACTATTCCGATTTAGGAGGCGCCTATCTTGCGGCTTCCAATCTGGCAAAAGCAAAACTGTATATTGACAGTAGTAATGCAATAGCCGATAAAATGAACTATCCTGAATTAAAGCAAAACAATTTTGATGTGTTAGCGCAGATGGCGGAAAAGGCCGGCGATTATAAAATGGCTTACCGGTATAACAACCAAAAAACTGCTTTAAAAGACAGCATCTTCGGCATTGAAAAAGCAAAGCAGATTGAAGAACTAAACACCCGCTACGAAACAGTGCAAAAGGAACAGCAGATTGCCCAACAACAAAGCCGGCTGCAACAACAGAACATTATTTTTATAGCGGTAGCAGGGCTTGTCCTTTTACTTTCTTTATTAGCGTACACGCAATACCGCCGCTATAAATGGAAGCAGGAGGCAAAAATGCAGGCAGCTATTTTAAAACAGCAGGATGAAGCCACTAAAGCTGTTATAGAAGCTGAAGAAGCCGAACGGCAGCGGATTGCAAAGGATCTGCATGATGGCGTTGGGCAAATGATGAGCGCCGCAAAAATGAACTTATCGGCGTACGAACATGCCGTTCAATTTGCCACAACGGAGGAAAAACAAACCTTCGAAAAGATTATTCAACTGGTAGATGAAAGTTGTTCGGAAGTGCGCAGTGTATCGCACAATATGATGCCCAATGCGCTCCTAAAAAATAACCTCGATGATGCCATACGGGAGTTCATTAACAAGCTTCACCAACAAACATTAAGCGTTCATTTATATACCGAGGGCCTTCAGGTGCGGTTGAACTCCAACATTGAAACGGTGCTCTACCGCATTATTCAGGAATGTGTGAACAACGTTATCAAACACTCCGGCGCCAATACATTAGACATTACTATTATCAGGGAAGCCGGTGAATTAACGGCTACTATTGAAGACAATGGAAAAGGCTTTGATACCAACGATAAAAACAAGTTCGACGGCATCGGCTTAAAGAACATTCTCACCCGCGTAGAATACCTGAAAGGTACCGTGGACTTTGATTCAGCGCCGGGCCGCGGCACCCTGATTGCCTTGCATGTTCCGATATAATGTACTTTATTTACATCCATTGCAAATGAAAAAAAAAATCTGTATTGCCCTTGTTGATGATCACCAGATCGTGTTGGACGGACTTCACTCCCTGTTGAAAGACGAGCCGCAATTCAGCTTTGCTTTTAGCACCACCCAGCCGCAGACGGTGTTGGAAAAACTTCAATCCGTTACGGTAGATGTATTACTGACCGATGTAATGATGCCGGTAATGCCGGGCAATGTGTTGGCTAAAGAGATCAGGAAAAATTTTCCGGCGATAAAAATCCTTGCCCTGTCTATGAGTGGTGAAGGAGACCTGGTAAATGAAATGATTAATGATGCTGATATAGCCGGCTATGCGCTAAAAAACATCAGCAAAACACAGCTGATCGCAGCTATTGAAAAAATAGCAGGCGGTGGCATTTATTTTCCCGACGAGATTATTAATGAACTGGAACGCTCCAGCCAGCGCAAGCAGCAAAGTGAAGAAGCCCATCTCACCAGCCGCGAAATTGAAATTATACGGTTGATTGAAAAAGAATACAGCAATAAGCAAATAGCCGAGCAACTATTTATTAGTGAACGCACGGTGGAAACACACCGTAAAAATATCTTTCGCAAAACATCTACCAACAGCGTTATCGGCTTAGTAAAGTATGCATACGAGCATAAGCTGATTTAACTCCAACGCTTCAAAGTTAACAGTCCATTTTTAGTGTTTGCTGGCCGACTGGACTGTTGTTTGCGTAAAAAATTTTTGGCGCACACTGTTCTGGGCAAATGGCTTTTTTTGATTTTCTAATAAAACTTTCTCATCATTACACAAGTGTCATCATATATGTTTTGTAATGTGTAAGCTTATAATTTGATCAGATTTATTTCCTGTGTATCGTTCAGTATAACCTTAAACAGTCCTTTTAATTGTTCGGGCAGCACGATGGTTGTTTGCTGATTTGTGAGAAGCCCGTTTTGCACCGTCTTTCCACCCATATCAATTATTTTATAACCCATGACCTTGTCAATTGGCCTGCCGTAGTCGAGGGTAAAGCTATTGCCTGCAACAGGATTTGGATATAATAAAACGGATGCTTTTACAGCGCTGAAGTCAATTTTTCTTACCGGCGTATAAGAGAACCTACCATCTTTATCCACCTGCTGTAAGCGATAGTAGTTGATACCCGTCGCCGGGTTGGTATGAATAAAGTTATAACTGGCGCCTAAGCCATTATTCTTTGTATCTACCTTGCTGATATTTGTCCAATCCATTGCATTGCTACTGTATTGCACATTAAAATAATCATTACTTAATTCATTGGCGGTTTGCCATTGTAATACTACCTGCAGTTCTTTTTTCTCCGCAGTAAATGATTTAAAATTCACTGGTAAAACAACGGCCACACTACTGCTTGCTATGCCAATGGCAAAGTCGCTAAAGCCACTGATGTTTCCAGCTGTTGCCGTAATCACTGTTGGCGAGTAAGTAGGCGTTCCATTGCTGCCAAAGAATCCCCATGCTGCCGCACTGTTGGCTCTTTTCAGCACCACATACCGGTTGGCTACTGGTACGCTGTTGCTAAAGCTTCTTTCTTCAAGCGTTACCGTGTACGTTCCGGTTGTAAGGGGTACATCCGGCGTGATGGTCCAAATACCGCCATCTAATAACTGCGTTACGGCCACACCGCCGGCAGATGTGTTGGGAGCCGCCCCGGAAATTGAACCCGAAAAGGAAACGGAGACATATTGCGGCCCGCTGATATTTTTTAAAGTGAGTGTAACAGGCTGATAACCGTTAGGCGTTGGCACAGAGGTAACCGGGAATTTATATGTCCCTGAAGAATTAATTTTTCTTGAAAGTGTTCCACTGATAAAGGAGGTTGCCGCATTGGTAACAGTTGCATTTCCATCGGACATAACCAATGGGTTTAAGGCCCGCACTACACCGTTTGTAAGCAATAGGTTTCCATTGATGGTACCACCATAAAAGGTAAAGGTTCCGGCCGCGTTAAACTCAAGTGAATTACTTAAGCTATTGCCGTTGCCAAAATAAACGGTGCCCGTGTTTTTCAGCACCACCTTGCCCGTACCTGAAACCAGTGTAGTGCCACCGCCATCAAAAGCGCCAAAGAAATTTCCTGCTTCATTAATTTCAATAGTCCCGTTATTGACAATCCCAAGTGAAGCCGTTACGGAGAGGGGTAAAGTAACGGTAGCACCGGCGTTAATGGTGAGTTTTCGCATGTAAGTAGTTGCGCTGAAATTATTGGGATAGTTAGCAACATCTCCGGGTAATACAGCATTGGTATAACCGGAAGGCACGCCGTTATTCCAGTTAGCGCCATCATTTACATTCATATTATTGGCAGCGCCTGTCCAGGTGGTTACCGGCATCACCTGGGCCGGCATGTTGTTACCATCAAATTGCGATACAAACATATCGTATGGTTGCAGGTAGGCTGGTGTTCCGGCAGCAACTATCGCCGATCTTACCATGGCTCCAAACTTTAGCGCAGAGCGGTAGCGGCCGGTAACTACTACCTTTCCGGCTGCGGTGATGTCTATCGCATCAAAGTCACCGGGAAGACCGGAAGCGCCGTTCATTTCAAAACTGTTTGCCCAAAGAACGCTTCGGTCGGCAAGGTTATATTTAACCACAACACCCAGGCCAAAACTTTGCCCCGGCGGAATAAAATAATAGTAACTGCCATACGCCTGCGAGTAGGCCCCAACGCCGCCGTTTAAAACGGTAAAACTATAAATGCCATCATCCTTAACCCGCACCTTACCGGCGTAAGGATACTCGGCCAAATAACCGGTAAGTACGCCTGTACTATTGAGTTCGTAGTACTTGTTCCCTGAAGTGGAAATCCCTTGGAATGTGCTACCGGCGCCACCGGCTTTTCCAATATAGCTTTTACCGTTCTTGTCAACGGTGTAGGCTATTGCGATCTGTACTTCACTAAAAGTTTGCACCCAACGGTAGCTGCCATTGTTATCTACCGAAGCCACGAAAGAATTGGTATAAAAGCCGGTTGCAGTAATGCTTTGACCTGCTACACTAACGGTACCTGCCCCCGGGATAAAACAGGTATAGTACACGTTTCCGCTGGCATCTAAAAAGTCTTTATAAGTAGTGCCGGCATTAGATCCAACGCCATTGTTTTGCACTTGCCATAGTTGCGTGCCTGTAACTTTATTGAGCTTATAAATGTATTTGTTGCTTTGATTACTTTCCATCACAATGGGGTTACCATCCGGCCCGATATTGATGCCTCCAACTTCATACAAGCTTAGTGTTTTGCTCCACAATAAAGTTCCGTTGCCATCATATTTGGCGATGAACGAAGAACCGGTTGTGCCGGCACTATTTGTTCCGCCGATATACACGTTACCATCTGCATCAACTGTAACAATTTGTCCAAGCTCATTGTAGGTACTGTTATAACCCTTCAGCCAGAGCACATTGCCCGATGGATCATACTTTACAAGGAAGGCATCCTGCAGCGTTGCCGTAAGTGTGGTTGAGCCCAACGTCAACGTCCCGCTAAAGCGTCCCGTTGCATATACGTTGCCACTTGCATCGGAGGCTACATCAAGCGTTTCCTGTCCGGGCGAACCAACTGATGTACCACTGACAGAAGCCCATTCCCAGTTAGCACCGCTTTGGGCATGCGTGGAAGAAAAAGTAGCGGAACAGGCCATAAGCAGCCAGATATATAGAAGCCTCATATCACAATTTTCGACAAACTTAATCGCTACAATAAATATTTGTATCCCGTGAACACGGTATATTTTTAAACTCAATAAGTTGACGACTGACAGTAAACCATGGAGGCATTTGTAAAATATTTTTTCCACGTTGTTGCCTGATTCCTTTAACAACACTACGCCTGAAACTACATCCCTAAAATGATTTACCTGTTCGCCATTTTTCTAAAACTGTAATTTCGGAAGCATGGTTACCGGCACAAAACCCTTCATAAAAATTTGTTGCATCGCCTCTGTTGATGAAGCCAAATTGGCTATCAGTTACGGCGCATCGGCTTTAGGCCTGGTGGCTAAAATGCCCAGTGGGCCGGGCCCTATAAACGATGAACTTATCCGTAGCATCGCTGCATCCGTACCGCCGCCCGTTGCTACCTTTCTTCTAACGAGCGAAACAAAAGTGGACGCCATTGTTGCACATCATCATCGCACCTATACCAACACAATTCAATTAGTAGATGCGTTGGAAGATGAGAATTACAAACTGCTGAAACAGCAGTTGCCTGCTATAAAAATTGTGCAGGTAATACATGTGGTGGATGAAGCCTCCGTAGAAGAAGCCATACGCATTTCCCCTCAGGTAGATGCATTGCTGTTAGATAGTGGCAATCCTAAACTAATCGTGAAAGAGTTAGGTGGAACAGGCCGTGTACATAACTGGGCCTTCAGCCGGCAGATAGTGGAAGGTTCAAAGGTGCCGGTGTTTCTGGCAGGCGGTTTAAGCACTGAAAATGTTCGCCAGGCAATAGATAACGTGCAACCTTACGGCCTTGATTTATGCAGCAGCGTAAGAACCGCCGGCAACCTTGATCCGCAAAAATTAGACACGTTTTTTAATGCAGCCTTTCGTTAGATTTTACTTTTTAAATTGTCAAGCATGTCTTTTGTCATGGCAGCTAAATCAAACTCCGGCTTCCATCCCCAATCCTTTTGTGCAACATGGTCATCAATGCTTTGCGGCCAGCTGTCGGCAATGGCCTGGCGGTAATCGGGCTTGTAGTCAACAGTAAAATGAGGCAAGTGTTTTTTTATTTCAGCGCCAATTTCCTTTGGGGAGAAAGAGATAGCCGAAATGTTATACGAGGTGCGTTCTTTTATCTTTTCTTTCGGTGCTTCCATCAATTCAATGGTAGCCCTTATAGCGTCGGGCATATACATCATCGGCAGGTAAGTATCTTCCTTTAAAAAGCAATCGTACCGGCCTTCTTCCAAGGCTTCATGAAAAATTTCTACGGCATAATCGGTAGTGCCGCCACCCGGCGCCGACTTATAAGAAATTAACCCCGGATAGCGAAGGCTGCGCACATCCACTCCGTATTTCAGCGAATAATAATTACACCAAAATTCACCCGCATATTTAGAAATTCCATAGACGGTTGTGGGTTCAATAATTGTTTTTTGCGGGCAAGCCTTCTTTGGTGATGTAGGTCCGAAAACCGCAATGCTGCTGGGCCAGTAAACCTTGGTAAGCTTTTCTTCTTTGGCAATATCCAATACATTCAGCAAGCCTTGCATGTTCAGGTTCCAGGCCAGGTTGGGATTTTTTTCGCCGGTGGCAGATAAGATGGCCGCCAACAAATAAATCTGCGTAAAGCCTTGCCGGATGACTTGTACATGAAGCATTTCCTTGTTCATTACATCAAGGCTTACATACGGTCCGGTGCCTTCCAGCAAAGGATTTTGCTCCCGCAAATCAGAAGCAAAAACATTAGCCGCTCCATATAGTTTACGTAAGGCCAATGTAAGCTCCACGCCTATTTGCCCGGAAGCGCCAATCACTAATATTTTTTCTTTTTGCATACGGCTTTAATTGAACTGTGCAAACGTAGAGAAAACCGCGGAGTAAAAGTGGCTAAGAAAGGTGTTGTTGCCAATCATTCCCGTTGAATAGAGGAATATACCCATGTGATAAAGAAGCCTGCCGCAGCCACCCGGCATGAAATAACTTGGTGATAACAATCACTGGTTATGAAGAATTTATTTCTGTTCGTTATAGCATTGCTATCCTGCTCATTTACTTATGTGTGTTATGCGCAAAGTGTTGCTATCAATACCAGCGGAACGGCCGCACACCCCAGTGCCATGCTGGATATAACCGCAACCAATAAGGGTTTGCTGATCCCAAGAATGTCATCGGCTATCCGTTCAGGTATTGGTTCACCGGCAACCGGCTTACAGGTTTTTGATACTGATACCAAGAGCTTTTGGTTCTGGAACGGAACGGCATGGGTAGAGCTTTCGATAGGTTCTTCCGCTAATTTATGGAGCGCCAACGGGTCCAACATTTATAACAGCAATACGGGTAATGTCGGGATAGGATTGAATACCCCGTTAGCACCCTTGCACATTAAAAATGAACTCGAGGCATTGCGTATTCAAGGCACTACACCCTATCTTTCTTTTTATAACAATGCCGGGAGTTTACGGGGATTTATTCAGCAGTATAACGACAGCCTGCTGTTGGGTACACCCGGCACCAACACAAGCGGCGTTGTGCAGTTTTATATTAGCAACCAACCTACCCTGACATTAGATCAGTACCGGAATGTATCAGTGGGTGATAATCCCGGCGTTTACCCCACCAAACAATTTTCAGTTTCCCGGAACAGTAATGCCATTGCCTACGATTTAGGCAGTGGAAGCAACTGGATACTTTCTTCCAGCAGCCTTTCGCTTTTGCCCGTCACCGGCAACGTGGGCATTAATGCGCAATACCCGGCCAATAAATTACAGATTGGGTCTGTTGCCGGCAGTAATTTTTCTACCAATGATTTCGCCATTGGCAATGGTACGGCTGCCATGGCCATTCTTCAAACCAATACGAGTACGTTGGTTGGCGCTACCACCGATATGTCCTTTCGCCCACGAAATGATGGCACCGGAAATTTTGGTATCAATGTGCTTACACCAACCAATCATCTGCAAATAGGGTCGGTGGGTGCAACGGGTTTTGCTACCAATGATTTGGCGATTGGGAACGGTACCAATGCCATGGCTATTTATCAAACCGATGCTTCTACTTTAATTGGCTCGAGTACTGATATTATTTTAAAACCGAGAAATAATAATCAGGGACGTGTCGGCATTAATACAACTACTCCAAGAGCTCCGCTGGACGTAGCTTATACCGCATCAGCACCCCGGGTTGCCAACCTGGGTTATTCTTATTTAAATGTTGATTCGGATGTATTCGGTATCGGCCATGCGAGTGACAATCCTGTTCCGCTGGTGTCAATAATGACCGATGGCCGTGTTCTTTCAACGGAGTTTGACGCCTATTCAGATGCGCGGATCAAACAAGTAATCGGCAAGAGCAATTCAATACAGGATTTGCAAACAATTAATCAATTGGAAATAACTGATTACGCAATGAAGGATAAAGTTCAAAGCGGTAATAAAATTTATAAGAAAGTAATCGCCCAACAAGTTGAAAAATTCTATCCCCAGGTCGTTTCCAAACACACCGATTTTATTCCCAATGTTTACCAAATCACCACCAGTATTAGCAAGGTGAAAAACGGCTACCTGCTTACGTTTGAGGCTGCACATACTATATCTGATGCCGCAAAAAAGCTTCGTGTATTGCTGAATGAAAATGAAGGGATGCAAGAAGTGGAGATTGTTTCTATTCCTTCAAAAAATGAAGTAGTAATTCGTGCTGATGCTATTAAAACCTCCAAAGTTTTTGTCTATGGCGAAGAAGTGGCCGACTTCCGCACAGTTGACTATGAAGGCTTGATGACATTAAACATTTCTGCTACGCAGGAATTAAGCAAGCTTATTAAACTGCAACAGGCGCAGCTTGACGAACAGGCCAAAAAAATTGCTTTATTAACGGAAGCAGTGAAAGCCATGCGGGATACGAGAATTGCACAGGTAAAACAAAAACTGTAAAATTTCGACAATCGTTTCACTGCCCATTAAATGATCAATCATTGCAATAACCTGTCAAAATGAAGTCACTTGCTTTCATCTTCCCACTGTTGATTTTATGCAGCGCAATACATGCCCAAAATGTGGCTATCAATAATGATGGCTCCTTGCCAAATACCAGCGCCATCCTTGATATAAAAACAGGTGTAAAAGGCGTATTGCTTCCGCGTACATCCACTACATCACGCCTTGCCATTGTTAACCCGGCCAAGGGTTTGATCTTGTACGATAGCACGGCTTCTGCTTTCTATTTCTACAATGGCTCTGCCTGGGCGCCGCTATCTATTGGCAGCAATGGCTGGAACATCACCGGCAATACCGGCACCACTTCTTCAGCAAATTTTATCGGCACCACGGACGACATGTCCCTTCGTTTCAAAATAAAAGGCATCAACTCAGGACTGTTGGATTCTACCACCGGCAACACGGCTTTCGGCTTTAAAGCTCTTGATTCATCAGGCCTTACCGCTACTCAAAACAACTCCTCCTTTGGCTATAAAAGTTTAAGTAATAATATTTCGGGAACAAACAATACAGCGACTGGTGCCAATGCGCTTCGCTATAACAAATCCGGTTACAACAATACGGCCACCGGGCACACCGCATTAACGTACAATACCACCGGCTTCTTTAATACAGCAACCGGGTCGGGTGCACTTTACATCAATACTACCGGCAACAATAACAGCGCAAACGGTATAGGCGCTCTTTTAAACAACAGCACGGGCAGTTACAACACAGCGTCAGGTGCATTTGCACTTGGGTCGAACACTACCGCTGATGCCAACACCGCACAAGGCTATGCGTCGCTTTATTCAAACACAACCGGTGTACACAATACGGCAATTGGTAATGCTTCGCTTTATAACAACACAGTCAGCGTTAATAACGTAGCGGTTGGCGATTCGGCTTTGTTTACACATAATGGAAGCACCGGCTACAATACAGCCGTTGGTGCTATAGCGCTTTACGCCAATACAACAGGCAGCTACAACGTAGCCACCGGCAGCAGCGCTTTACGATCAAATACAACAGGAGGCGGTAATACAGCCACTGGCGCCAACACACTTTACTACAATACATCGGGAGATAACAACACGGCAACCGGGGCAGTGGCGCTTTACGCCAATACTACCGGTAACTACAACGTAGCAAACGGTGTACAGGCACTGGCATCAAACACATCGGGTTATTACAATGCAGCAATGGGCGGCGATGCGCTTTATAAAAACACCACCGGTTTTTACAATACAGCGGCCGGTTTCAGAGCCTTGTATGCCAACATTGGCGGATACGAAAACACGGCGTTTGGCGGGCAAGCACTTTTCAAAAACATCAATGGCGCCTTCAACTGCGCGGTGGGTATTAATGCGCTGTACTCCAATACAGACGGCACCAACAATACAGCGGTCGGAGAAAAAGCGCTTTATACAAATGTGACCGGCATTAGCAATACGGCTACCGGACTAACATCGCTTTATTTTAATACCGGCGACAACAACACGGCTGATGGTGCTTCGGCACTTGTCAATAATACCACCGGCACTTTCAACACGGCGGTTGGGCTGAATGCGTTTTCGGGTAATATTACCGGAGGTGGCAATACGGCTGTTGGAGCCAATACAACGTTGAATGGTTGGACCAATTTGGTGAACGCTACGGCCATTGGTTATGCTACCGTAGTGGACGATCATAACAAAGTGCGAATAGGCAATGGCAGCGTGGTATCTATCGGCGGCCATGTAGGCTGGACAAGCTTCTCTGATGGACGTTTCAAGCAACAGGTAGAAGAAGATGTAAAAGGCTTATCGTTTATCATGCTACTCCGGCCTGTTACTTATACCATTGACTTACCCCGATTGAATCGCTATTATCATCCCGAAAAAAATGTATCAGGCGATGCCATGAATACCACGTTGGCGGAAGCAGAAAACAAAAGCTTACAGCGGGCCGCCACACATCGTGAAAGCGGTTTTATAGCACAGGAAGTAGAGCAGGCCGCTACCAAAACCGGGTTTTCTTTTAGTGGTGTAGATAAGCCGGCATCTGACAGGGCCTTGTATGGTTTGCGTTACGGCGATTTTGTAGTGCCGCTGGTAAAGGCCGTGCAGGAGCAGCAAAAACAAATAGAACAACTTCAAAAAGAAGTAACCCGACTACAGGCGTTGGAGGAAAGAGTAAAAGCGCTGGAGAAAAGGGCAGCCAATTAAAACGTCTTTTTACAATAGATCAGCAAACGAATGGCCATTGCATCAATTGATTAGTATAATCTTAAATGCGTGTTGAGGGTATTGAAATAATAGCGGTATTTTTTATAATGACTTTTGTACATTCATCTATGCCCAAACTGCTGCTGATTTTTTTAACCTCGTTGTACGTTTCGGCGGAAGCACAACAGGCTACCCAATATGTTTTCCGGCATATAGATCAGCATGACGGCCTTTTGCACAACAGCGTTTACACCATCGCCCAGGACCGCCAGGGTTTTATGTGGATCGGCTCCCGGAGCGGCTTACAGCGGTATGACGGCCTGCGGTTTACTTCTTATCAACAGCAAATGTCGTCGTTGTCTTATTCGGCGCTGATACTAAATCTTTATGCCGATAGCAGTAAAAATATTTGGATAAACACCACGCAACTAGCTAAGCTAAACACAGCAACTAAAGCGTTAACGGTTTATGATTCATCCATCGTAAATAATCCGCAGTTTGCCTTCGTCAACTACACTGATGGTTATGGCCGGCCCTGGCAGTTAAGCCCCTACGGCTTGTATTGTATGGACACTGTATCAAAGACAATGAAATTGTTTAGCGTATCCTTGCCGCAGCATCCATCTAAAACAGGATATGCCATTTTTTACGATAGCCTTACTAACTACACCTGGGTTATTACCCGGCAAGGCTTACTGCTGTTTGATCCGCAAACGAAACTAGTGTATTCGCACAATTACAATCCAAAGAAGAACCCTGTACTGGAGTTGTTTCAACAAAAAAATTTCTCCTGCCTGTTGATTGATAAAGCAGGAAATTTTTGGCTGGCGACCTGGGAAGGCGAACTATACAAATATGATGCGGCAACAAAAAAAACAACGAGCTACGCACTGCAAGCACTAAGCGTTGCCGGGCTCTCGGCTGAAAAAAAGCGACGCGTTACCGTGAATTGCCTGTACCAGGATACAAAGGGGTTTTTATGGATAGGTACCGATAATACCGGTCTGCTTCGCTATAACAGCAGTACCAATTCGTTTGGGTTTATCACGGCAAAGGAAGAACAAGGTGTGCCATTCAATTATAACTTTTACTGTATTACAGAAGACAGAGATGGTAACCTTTGGCTGGGAACCGATAAAGGCATTACGGTATTTAATCCTTACCGGCAATATTTTCAAACAGTAACCCATCAGGAAAGTAACAAAGCCTCGCTTCCGAAAAGTGAAATTACTTCTGTAATGCAGGCAACTACCGGTGATATTTATTTTGCCACCTGGGGCGAAGGGTTTAGCATATACGATAGCTTGCTGCGATTTAAAAAAACGGTAGTGCCCACCGGCAGTTACGAGTTTCCTTTACTCTGGTGTTTCGCCGAGGCCGATGATAAATTGATCTGGATGGGAGCCCAGCACGGCTATGTTCACATGTACAATTCTGCTGCGGGTTCTTTAAAGACAATTCATCCGCCGCAGATGGAAAATAATACCATCCGTTGTATGAAGAAAGATAGAGGAGGTAACATCTGGTTCGGATTGCATAGCGGAAGAATAGTAAAGTGGGACAAACGTTCCAACACTTTTAGTACAGGGGCCGAAAACCCTGCCGTAACGAATGCCAAACCCCTGCTGAACATTTTCATTGACAACCAAAACAGGTTTTGGCTTAGTACCGATGATGGCCTTTTGTTGTTTAACGCTACCACCTGCCAACTGGTAGCCCGTTATCCGATAGTGGTAACAGGTAAATCCGCTACCAGCCTCATTCGTGGCGTGGAGCAAGTGAACGATTCCACCCTTGCGGTTGCAACCATGCGTAGTGGGATTTACTTCTTTTCTACTTCAACAAAAAGGTTTATCTCCCTTCCCTCTTTGTCGCTTTTGCATAATGATAATGTGTATGCCATAAAAAAAGATAGCGGGCAAAACCTTTGGATCAGCACTGATTATCAACTATACCAGCTACGGGCAAAAGATGATAAATTAATCAGTTATAAAATTAATACCGGCCTGCTGAGCGCTTCTTTTGAATTGCTCAATTTTTACAGCCTGCATGATGGCCGATGGATCACGTCAACCCTAACAGAAGCATTGATTTTTGATCCGGCCGTAGTAAGCCACACGGGTACTGTAAGAAAACAAGTGATAGTAACGGGGCTATCTATATTTGATCACCCCCTTTCCATTGATTCGGCGCTTGCTAATGACCAGCCCTTGCGATTGAAGTACGATCAAAATTCCCTTTCGTTACAATTTACCACGCTTACGTATGCCGGCATTGACGACAACGTTTTTTATTATAAGCTTTCTGGTGTAGATAAAGATTGGGCCAAGGGCGACGGGACAGGCGTGGCTAATTATAACAACCTTTCGCCCGGTAATTATATCTTTTCTGTAAGGGCGGGCAATGCGCCGGAAAGCAGCCCGGTTACGTCTTTTGAGATCATCATCACACCGCCTTTTTGGAAAACAGGGTGGGCCATTAGCCTGATGGCCCTCGCTACCGGCTGGATTATTTATCGCTATATAAAAGGCCGTGAAAAAAGCATTAAGGCGGTAGAAGCCGGAAAGTTGAAACTGCAGCAATTGAATGCCGACCAGTATCGCAATAAGCTGGAGATGGAACGGATCGTCAATTATTTTTCTTCTTCATTGATCGCCAAAAACACCGTAGATGATGTGTTGTGGGATGTAGCCAAAAACCTTATTGGCCGCCTGGGGTTTGAGGACTGTATGATGTACTTATGGAACAAGGAAAAAACTAAAATGGTTCAACGGGCCGGTTACGGGCCCAAGGGCTCGGTAGAGGAAATAAAGAACCGTCATTTTGATGTTGTTAGCGGCCAGGGTGTAGTAGGTTATGTGATGCAAACAAAGGAAGCAGTGCTTATTGCCGACACCTCGAAAGACACCCGCTACCGTGTAGATGAAATGGAACGGCAAAGCGAGATAACGGTGCCGATCATTTACAACAATGAGTTGATTGGTGTAATAGATAGTGAGCATCAGCAAAAGAATTTTTATACGCAACAACATGTGCAGGTGTTAAGCACTATCGCTACGTTAACCGCCAATAAATTAATGTCTATCGAATCGGAGCAATCGTTGCAACAGACAAAAATAGAGATGCTGGGCATCAATGAAAAACTGTCGGAAGCCAGGCTGGATGCACTTCGCAGCCAAATGAACCCCCATTTCATTTTCAATTGTTTAAACGCCATTGACAACCTGATTCAAACATCCCAGACGGATAAAGCGACAACCTACTTAGCCCGTTTTGCAAAGCTTATCCGCTCCCTGCTTGACAGTTCTAAAACGGCCATTGTACCATTTAGCAAAGATGTTGAAACGCTTAGTCTCTATTTGGAGCTGGAACAATTTCGTTGCGACAATAAATTTTCCTACGAACTAACAGCCGATAACGAGCTGCTGTATGGCGATTATAAAGTGCCTCCGTTACTTGTTCAACCCTTCGCTGAAAACGCGATTCATCATGGCTTGTTAAACAAGCTTGAAGGTGAAAGAAAGTTGATGATAAAGGCAGTTCTAAAAGACTGCTACATTGAGTACACGATAGTTGATAATGGTGTAGGGCGAACAAAAGCGATGGAATTAAAAGCGCTGAACAAACCGGAACATATTTCCTATGGTATTGATATTACAGAAGAGCGGATAAGGTTACATAATCAAAAAACCGATGGCAACGACATTGTTTTCACTGATCTTTTTGAAGGTGATTTGCCATCGGGGACCGAAGTAGTGGTGCGGATAAAAGCCGATCACTGAAGCATTACCTATACCTGTTAACCAACTGAACATGTTGAAAGCGATACTAATTGACGATGAAGAAAGCAGCCTGTCATCGTTACGGGAAAAGATCACCCGGCACTGTCCCCAGGTTACTATTATTGCCACCTGCGACAATGCGCAAAAGGGTATTAGCACCATTGATTTTCTGAAACCGGATATTGTTTTTCTTGACATTGAGATGCCGGTGATGAACGGCTTCCTGATGCTGCAACAGCTAACCTTCAAAAACTTCGAACTCATCTTCACCACCGCTTATGATCATTATGCCATTAAAGCCATACGTTTTAGTGCATTGGATTATTTAGTAAAACCTATCGAGATTGAAGAGTTGCAGCAGGCCATTGCGCGGGCCGAAGAAAAGCGGCACCAGGCCTTGCCCAACCAGCGTTTAGAATTGCTGTTAGATAACTTTGGGCAAAAGGTTCATGAGCGGCTGCGCATTGCCGTGCCTACCAATACCGGCCTCGAATTTTTAAAAGTGGAACAAATCATTTACCTCGAAGCCAGCATTAATTACACACATATTTTTTTAAAAGACGACCGAAAATTTACCGTTAGCCGCACCCTTAAAGACTTTGAAGAAATGCTTCCCCCCGATACTTTTTTACGCATACATCATTCACACATCATCAACAAAAACTTTGCAGAGAAATACATCCGTGGCGAAGGCGGCCAGGTAGTATTAAGCAACGGTGTTGTGTTGGACATTGCCAAAAGAAAGAAGGCGGAGTTTTTAAAAGCGATTGGGTATTAATGAACGTGAAACGTGAGACATCAAACTTGCAAATAGGGCAGCCTTTTATCTTATGGTCGTCGTCTGTTTTACGTTTCACTTTTCACGTCTCACGTCAAAGTATCTTCGCGGCATGAATCCATTTTTATCTGACTTATTTGCGGCGCAAGAGTATCATCCCGATTCTTTCTTTTTAATAGCCGGGCCTTGCGTAGTGGAAAGCGAAGAAATTGTTTTTGAAATAGCCGGGAAAGTTTCAACACTTTGTAAGAAGCATCGCATTCCATATATACTTAAAGCTTCGTATCGAAAGGCGAACCGCACCAGCGCCAACTCATATACCGGAATGGGTGATGAAGCAGGATTAAAAATCTTACAAAAAGCGGCTAAACATTTCAACCTTCCTTGCACCACCGACATACACAGCGAGCCGGAAGCCGCCATGGCTGCGGCTTATGTAGATGTATTGCAGATACCGGCTTTCCTTTGCCGCCAGACAGAACTTTTGCTTGCTGCCAGCGAAACCGGTAAAATAGTTAATGTAAAAAAAGGCCAGTTCCTAAGCGGCGGCTCTATGAAATTTGCCGTTGAAAAAATCAGGAAAGCCGGCAATGAAAAAGTGATGCTTACAGAACGCGGCAATACATTTGGCTACCAGGATTTGGTAGTGGACTACCGCAATATTCCCATTATGAAAGAGCATGCCGTACCAGTGATTATGGATTGTACCCATAGCCTGCAACAACCCAATCAAACCAGCGGTGTAACGGGTGGCAATCCACAAATGATTGGTACCATTGCGGCGGCTGCTATTGCAACGGGGGCTGATGGCTTGTTTATTGAAACGCACCCTGATCCAGCGTGTGCATTAAGTGATGGCGCCAATATGTTGAAGCTGGATTTGCTGGAGGAGTTGTTGGTGAAGATGGTGAAGTTGCGCCAGGCGGTTGCCCGCCGTGACTGAATTTAATCATCTTTTAAAACTTTCAGCCGATCGTTTTCCTGATCAGGACGGAAGATTCAGCATTGGTGTTTGAAAGGCTTTTGAACAAAACTTCTTTCACCCTTTTTAAGTGGTTAGCATTTGTATGGTGACATTATACCTTGTAGCCGGATGTTTAATTTTTAAAACGAATGTTTGACAAACTATTTCAGGAAATAGCACGAACGGTAACACTGAATAGTGAAGACAAAGATTTGTGTACCCGCTTTTTTGAAACTGTAAGCGTTGGTCGGAATACCATTTTAGAAGAACAGGATAAGGTTCCACAATTCCTTTACTTTGTAAGTGAAGGATTTTTAAGACTGTTTTATTACGATGACAACGGAGATGAAATAACCACATTTTTAGCTTCACCAGATGGATTTATAGCCTCGTTCCTTAGCCTTATTCATCAAAAGCCGGCAACTGAAAATGTAGAATGTATCACGGATTGCGAACTGCTAAAAATTTCAAGACAAAATCTTATAGCACTTATTGAACAAAGCGAAAATTTTAAACAATTCAGCCTGGTTATTTTTGAGAAAGTAATAGCCTTATCACAACTAAGAGCAAATGATTTTGCCACACTTACAGCAGAACTGCGCTATAGAAAAATGATAGCGGAGCAGCCGCTTCTATTGCAAAACATTCCTGTTCAATACATCGCATCTTATTTAGGTATTAAGCCACAGAGCCTTTCAAGAATAAGGCGGCAGATTATTTTGTAACAAATGTTAAGTGACAGCGCACTTTATTTTTTGATTTTTGTACATCAACATAGTCAAAATGAAAGTAAAGTTTCACCTCTGTAAAAAATTATTATTTGCCTCAATAATTTTATTTTATTGCCCTTCTATTTTTTCACAATCAAGCCTCATTGGAAAATGGGCGGACGCAGACCATAAAGAAAAACAGATTGACATATACACTGAAAAAAACAACAAGCTTTATGGTAAAAGCGAAAAAGGATTTATCGTGCTCAAAGATTTTGTGTACAATTTCAACAGCCATACTTACAATGGAACGCTGGTAAACCCGGATGACAACGAAGAATTTATCATAACAATAAAACAACCGACTGTAAACAGGTTTACTTTTTCTGTTAGAAAGTTTATTTTTTCTAAGCGATTCACTTTCGAAAAACAATCAACCAAATAATACTGTTGAACAAATGAAAATAGCCATTACAACAGTTGGAACGAGAGGCGATCTGCAGCCCTATATTGCACTTGGACTTGGTTTAAAAAGGTCAGGCCATGACGTTTTACTTGTTTCTGCAAAAAATGAAGAATCGTTTGTAAGGGGCTACGGGCTTGCGTTTTATCCCCTTGATGTGGACATTCAAAAAATGATGGAAGGCGGCGAAGTAAAGGAAATGGCGAAGGGAAGCAATCCTTTAAAATTCATTGTCGGTCATTTAAAAAGTTCAAAATCGTTAAAGGCTTTAATGGTAACGACGCAGGCAGAAATTTGGAAGGCCTGCGAAACCGCTGACCTTATTATTTTCCATCCCGGAATGCCGCTGGGTTTTTTCCAGGCGAAAGAGCAAAATAAAAAAGCAATTTTAGCAACGCCGTTTCCTGTTGTTTCAACCAAAAAATACCCTTCTATCCTATTTTATTCTTTGCCAAAATTTGGCAGGTATTATAACCTGCTAACGCACTTTATTTTCGACAAAGTATTTTGGGCGTTAGCAAAGTCACCAATAAAAACGTTTTGGATTGACAAAATAAAAAGCAAAACCGACTTTAGTATTTCGCCATTACAGCAACAAATCAACAGCGGTCAATTAGTGTTGAATGGTTACAGCGAACTTTTATTTGAACACCCGAAAGATTGGCCGCATAATATACACACTACCGGAAGCTGGATAATAGAAACAGAACCCGATTTTTTACCACCACAAGAACTTGAAAATTTTATAAATAATGGTAAACCGCCTGTCTATATTGGCTTTGGAAGTATGAAAGACATTGACAGTTTCAGTCAAACAGTTGCCCTGATTATTGATGCAGTACGAGTAACGAAACAAAGAGCGGTGGTAGGGCTTGGCTGGAATAAAAACGACTATAAAGAAAATTTACCGGATAACCTATTCTTAGTTGAGAGTATTCCTCATACCTGGTTATTTCCTAAAATGAAAATGGTGATACATCATGGTGGCGCCGGAACTACGGCTACAGGATTGAGAGCAGGAAAACCGACAATAATAATACCTCACAATGCCGACCAGCCTGCCTGGGGACAAAGAGTGTTTGAGTTGGGAGTTGGTTCAAAACCAATTAAAAAATCTAAGCTCACGGCCAATAAATTAGCGGAAGCAATTTTATATTGCCAGTCGCCCAACATTATAGCAAATGCTCAACGGCTTGGGCAAGAATTGAAAAATGAAAATGGTGTGCAAAAGGCGGTACAGCTAATTGATAGTTTCATCAAAGGAAAGTGGTAACGGCTAATAAAGTTATTTTTGCAGTTTGAATGGCAGATAGTTAGCTTCAATATTAACCGGTGTCGGTTTGAGATTTACGAATTAAGCATCAACAACAATTTATTAGTTTTTAAGTTAGCAGTAAGGTTATGATCAACCATTAAACAATGATTTAACCGACACATAAAAATGGTTATGACAGCTCCATTCCAAGATGTAATTAAGAAAGCGTACGCCGCTTTTAACGAAAGAGACATTGACAAGGCCCTTTCAACCATGCAACCAGATGTGCAGTGGTCAAAGGCATGGGAAGGAGGCTACATAAGCGGGCATGATGAAATAAAAAAATATTGGACAAGGCAATGGACGGAAATAAACCCACACGTTGAACCGGTTGCTTTTATTGAGAGGCCGAATGGAAGTTTAGAAGTAACCGTTCATCAAAAGGTAGCAGACCTGCAAGAGGCTTTATTATTTGATGGAATGGTAAAGCATATTTACGCCTTTGAGGATGGCTTGATTAAAACTATGGATATTGAATTGGTGTAGAAACCCTGTCTTCTTGCAAACGACTCACTTCTATTTTTATACGATGAAGTCTGTTTATTAATTGTTTCTTTTAACCTGCTTATTCCCTACATTAGCTATATCATACCAAAACTTACGCATGCTAAATATAACTGGCCGGAACAAGCTTACCCCAATTGTATTGTGTACTTCAATCGTTTTGTTCAGTAGTTGCCTCACCTCCGCCAAGATGGACAGGTTTGTGGCCGAACAATATGACGACCAGCTTCCAAAACAAGATAAAAAAAAGAACAATGATATCACTGTTTCCTCTCTCACATCTTCCCGGGTACAGGACATTTCTTTAACCACACCGCATACAAAAATTTTACCATTAGTGGTGGACTGGGTTATTGACTACAGACACACATGCACATTAAATTCGCAGATTGCCACGACAAATTTTTCGAATGCTGTAAATGTGATGGCAAGCAAAGGGCTTAGCCAAAAACTTAATGGACAGAAGCTTGAGTTAACGGTAGAGCAGGTACCAACAACGTTTGCACTGGTTGAAAAAACACATGTGGTTTTGGTGGTTCATTGGGATCGTATTTACATGCAACCCGATGCGAAAGACTTAGTTGTATCCTACAAAACATCGCAAAATGATAAGACTTTAAAGACAGGAAAGATTACAGTCAAAAATACGGAGACAAACAAAGGGCTACGTTTCTTTCAATCATGGAAATCAGCTACATCCGAATATATTGCCGATTATAATTTAAACTTTTCCGCCATGACCAGAACCTTTGTAAACAAATTGATGGAAGAACTATAAGTAATGTAATGCCAGATTAACCTACGCACGTAAAATGTAAAAACCAGACGACAAAAACATAAAATGATTATTTACAAAGCATTATTATGAAGGAATTTGCTATTATAGCTTTCATTTGTTCAGCACTTACTGCTAAGGCGCAAAACATCACGAAATACTACGATAAAGATTGGCAACCAACGCTCGAAGAAAAGGCGGTTTACTTTGCCACATTTACGCCGGCAAGCCCTGGTTATGCAGTAGTATCTTATTACACTAATACAAAAGTAGTGCGGGGGATATCATCATATATGGACACCTCTTTTACTAAACCGATCGGATTAGTAAGGCTATATGATAAAAAAGGGATGCTTGAAGATTCAAGTTTGTATGACCAGAAAAGTAACATAAAAGAAACCTTTCATTATTATCCAAACACAAAATTAGAATTACATTATATAGCTCCATCGGGGTCAGGCGCACAAACTATAGAGGCCTATGACGAAAATGGCGGTCGTATCAAAAACTACATCTTTATGAAGGACGCTGAGCCGGCAGGAGGAATCAAGGGATGGCAAGGTTATTTAAAAAAGGCTGCCTCAAAAGAGTTATACAGTAAATCAGAACAAAAGGAGATGGTTCACCTTCAGGTACATTTTTTAGTTGATGAAAACGGGTATATCTCCAGGGTTAAAATCACTCAGTCTTCCGGGAATATGGGTGCAGATGATGACGCCTTAAGTATTATATCATCGGCTCCACGGTGGTCTCCATTAATCATGTACAATAAGCCGGTAAAAAGTTATCAAACTCAGCCTATTAGTTATGAGTTGTTACCTGTAGTTAAGAAAAAATAAGTCATTTTCTCTTCTTGATTCAGCAGCGGTAAAATGGAGTAAAAAATAGCAGCGGCAGGATTCACAGGCCTATTATCAACCGATGCATGCCGTAAAGAGACTCTTTAAATTCCAGATGTTGTATCCATATACATGTAAAAAAGCTGTTCACTCAAACTTCTTCTTCAACTCCATCAATCCCTTTTGAAATGAATTTAATGGTGAACTATCTTTTATCGCTTGCTTCTTTTCCAGCTTCATTATTTTTTGTTCAGGTTTAGGAGATGGCGAGGCAGGCCTTGCCCCCGGCTTCGCTCCCACAGCGGTTTTCATGGTTAAGGCAATCCGCTTTCTGCTCACATCAACTTCTGTAACGGTAACCATCACTTTTTGATTCAGCTTCACTACTTCCTTTGGGTCGGAAACAAATTGGTTGCTTAGTTGCGACACATGCACCAGCCCATCCTGCTTCACACCAATATCTACAAAAGCGCCAAAGGCCGTGATGTTCGTGACGATGCCCGGCACTGTCATGCCCACCTTTATATCCTCAATAGATTTTATGCTGGCGTCAAAACTAAATTCTTCAATGGGCGCTCTTGGGTCGCGGCCGGGCTTTTCAAGCTCCAGCAAAATATCATCAATGGTAAACCCGCCGATGGTTTCGTTGATGTAGGCTTTCTTGTTGATGCGCTTTCTTAGTTCATTATTCTTAACCAGATCTTCCAATGAAGCTTGTACATCTTTCGCCATTTGTGCCACCAGCGCATAACGTTCGGGGTGTACCGATGAGGCGTCCAATACATTTTTCGCATTATTGATGCGTAAAAAACCGGCGCATTGCTCAAAAGCTTTTGGTCCCATCAGCGCTACTTTTTTCAATTCTTCCCGAGAGGTAAAGGCGCCCTTGATAATCCGGTATTGCACGATGTTATTAGCCAGCGTTGCACTAACGCCGGATACATATTGCAGCAAATGTTTGGAGGCGGTATTTACATCAACACCAACAAAATTTACAGCACTCTCCACTACTCTATCCAACGCCGTTTTTAATTTTGTTTGGTTCACATCATGCTGGTATTGCCCTACGCCAATTGACTTTGGATCAATTTTTACCAGCTCGCTTAACGGGTCAAGCAACCGCCGTCCGATACTGATAGCGCCACGCACCGTTACATCCTGATCGGGAAATTCTTCCCTCGCCACATCGGAGGCGGAGTATATGGAAGCGCCGGATTCATTAACCTGGAAAATGCTGACCGGCTTATCAAAATCAATGCTCCGTACTAAATTTTCCGTTTCCCGACCGGCGGTTCCGCTGCCGATACCAATGGCTTCAATTTCGTATTTGGTAACAAGATGCTTTATCTCTGCCATGCTTTCCTGCCAACTGTTTTGCGGCGGATGCGGATAGATGGTAGTGTTGTAAATAAAGCTTCCCTGCGCATCTAAGCAAACCACTTTGCAACCGGTTCTATAGCCTGGGTCAAGCGCTAAAATTTTTTTAGAACCTAAAGGCGAGGCTAACAATAACTGGCGCAGATTTTCAGTGAAGACGCCGATAGCTTCCTCATCGGCTTTTGTTTTACTAAGCAGACGGGCTTCGTTTTCAATGGAAGGTTTTAGTAACCGGTTATACGAATCGTCAATAGCCTTTGCCATTTCGGTTGCCGCAGCGCCGGATGATTTGATAAAGAGGCGCTCTAATTCGCCAATCGCAATGGTTTTATCAATGTAGATGTCCACTAAAAGAAAGCCTTCTTTCTCGCCCCTGCGTATCGCCAAAATCCGATGCGATGGGCTTTTAGATAACGGCTCTGCGTACCCGAAATAATCGCGGTACTTCTGGGCTTCCTCTTCGTCTTTTTTTGCTGTTGCGACTTTGGAAGAAATGGTTGCTGTATCCGCAAACAATTGACGCATTTTTGCCCTTGCTTCTTCCTGCTCGCTAATCCACTCCGCCATAATATCCCTGGCTCCCTGCAAAGCTTCCTTTGTGTCTTTTACATCAGCCGTAATATACTTAGTTGCTTCCTCTTCTACGTTAGTGGAGGCTTGGCTGAACAACAACCTGGCTAACGGTTCCAAGCCTTTTTCAATAGCTTGAAGAGCCCTTGTTTTGCGTTTGGGTTTGTACGGCAAATAAATATCTTCCAACTCGGTTGCACTAAAACATTGATCAATTTTAATCCTTAATTCAGGGGTTAGTTTTCCCAGGTCTTCAATGGTTTTGAGCACCGTGGTTTTGCGCTTATCAAGATCGGTGAAACAGGCAATCTCTTCTACCACATTACCAATTACTACCTCATCCAAATTACCGGTTGCTTCCTTTCGGTAACGGGCCATAAACGGAATGGTGGCCCCCTCCGCCTGAAGGTTATCAATGCTAATCACCTGCCTGGTGGTAATGCCTAATTTCTCCGCGATTTTCTGTATGTATTTAGCTTCCATGATGATAATCTTACACTGGTTTTTCGGCTGGCGAATGTAGAACTCTGCCCCGATAGTAAAGCAGGAATTAGCTGGATTCATCGTACTTTTTATACCATCAATAATCTTATTAACTTGAAATTTTACAATGCCATCACCAAAACAAAAAGCCTTGCAGGTGCAAGGCTTTACTACTATTTTTTTTACCCGGCTTAGCGAAGGTCCACCACTTCTACACCGGGGTATTTGGCTTTATTAAAAATAAAATCAGCATCGCCGGCTGTGGTCGTGCTTTTCAGGCTATTAACAATATAGCTGTATCGGCCACCCGACTTTTCTAAAAATCTTGCACTGGATATAATGTTAGCGGTTTTATCTACCAGCACATATACTTTGTAATAAGGCCGGGTTTTATCTGTTGGTGTTAATTCAATTTCCACCAGGTTTTTTCCACCTTCTTTTTTGGCGCCATTCATTTTGTAAAAAAAATCCTTGTCGTAAAAATTGGTGAATATCTTTTGCGGCGTCATAGCGGCGCCACCTTCCGTCACATTATTAACGGTTACTTCATTCGACGATTTATCATAGTTCCAAATGGTCTTTCCATCAGAATAAATTTCCAATCCATCCATGGAAACTTTAAACTTAGTTCCCTTCATAACTACCGAGCCTTTTTTAGTGGAGAGAGCCTTTCCTTGTGCATTTTCAACCTGGTAGGTAAAGGTGGCCTGCGGCGATGCGTACGTTTTAAAACGGGCACTAACGGCATCCAAAAGTTTCTTGGCTTCCGGATCATTTTGAGTGGGGTTCTTATTAGTTTGAGCAGAAGCAAAAATCGTTAACAAAGCAAGCGTTAAAAGCGCACCGAATCTTTTCATAAGTAAACTTTTTAGTGTAAAAAACCGCGGCAAAGATAGCCGGTTGGCTGCACTGAGAAGGGATTTGAGGCACTTCGCTTAATCGGCCGATCTATATCTTAACACTTAGGTTAACGTCTCGAAAAATTCAAGTAGTTCCGATTCAGTTTTAATGAGTACTTCTCTTGCTTTACTACCCTGGTTGGCGCCTACTACACCGGCCGCTTCCAACTGGTCCATCAGGCGTCCGGCCCGGTTATAACCCAGCTTCATCCGTCGTTGTATAAGTGAAGTAGAGCCTACCTGATTTTGTACGATCAACCTTGCGGCGTCCTCAAACAATGGGTCTTTATCGGATGCGTCAAAGTCCTTTCCTTCCAGCTCTTTTTCATCTACGTATTCCGGTAGTAAAAACGGTTGTGGATAGCCTCTTTGGTCGGAGATAAAGTCAACGATTTTTTCCACTTCCGGCGTATCTACAAAAGCGCATTGCAAGCGGGTAATCTCGCCATTATAGGAGATCAGCATGTCGCCTTTACCAATCAATTGTTCCGCACCACCGGCATCCAATATGGTACGCGAATCTATTTTGCTGGAGACCTTGAAAGCAATACGGGCCGGGAAGTTGGCTTTAATAGTACCGGTAATAATGTTCACCGACGGACGTTGCGTGGCAATGATCAGATGAATGCCAATGGCACGGGCTAATTGCGCCAGTCGGGCAATGGGCATTTCCACTTCTTTGCCGGCCGTCATAATCAGGTCGGCAAATTCATCTACCACCAATACAATAAATGGAAGGTACTGATGCCCTTTCTGCGGATTGAGTCTTCGCCTGGTAAACTTTTCATTGTACTCTTTGATGTTGCGGGCGCCAGCTTCTTTCAACAAGTCATAGCGGTTATCCATCTCAATACATAGGGCATTGAGGGTATTGATTACTTTTTTGGTATCGGTAATGATCGCATCTTCTTCACCGGGAAGCTTAGCTAAAAAATGATTTTCAATATGACGATATACACTTAACTCCACCTTCTTGGGATCAATCAATACAAACTTTAATTGCGAAGGATGCTTCTTGTAGAGCAGGGAAACCAGTACGGCATTTAGTCCGACCGATTTACCCTGGCCGGTTGCTCCTGCCATCAACAAATGTGGCATAGAGGCTAAGTCAACGATGAAGTTTTCATTGTCAATGCGCTTACCAATGGCAATAGGCAAGCTATGTGAATTGTTGATGAATTTTTCTGATTGTAGAAGGGTCTTCATGCTCACAATAGACTTCTTTACATTGGGTACTTCTATACCGATAGTGCCTTTACCGGGAATAGGTGCAATGATGCGAATGCCAAGCGCAGCAAGGCTTAGCGCAATATCATCTTCGAGGTTTTTGATGCGGGAGATGCGTACGCCGGGGGCGGGAACAATTTCGTAAAGCGTAACAGTAGGACCTACCGTAGCGCTGATTTTTGAGATGGTGATGTCGTAATTTTTCAGCGTGTTGATGATCTGGTTTTTGTTGGCTTCCAGCTCCGCCGGGTCTTGTACTATTTTTTCACTGCCATGGGTTTCCAACAGGTCAATGGTGGGATACTTGTAATCACGAAGGTCAAGAGCCGGATCATAAGGCGGTAAGTCGGCATACCCTTTTTGAGCCACTTCTTTCTCCTCTTCCAAACCAGCTTCCTTTTGCTTGATCTCTAATTGCAGGTCCGGTTCATCTTGCCGGCGCCTCCCTGGCTTTGGCTCTTCTACCGGCAACTCTTCCCGTTCTTCTTTGGTGATCACGTCTTCTTCCTGATGCAAAATCTCTTTCGAAATTTCTGTTGCAATTATATCATCTGCCGAAATCTCATCAATTAATTCATCTCTCTCAACCACCGTGAAGCCGTGGTCTTTTTCATCGGCTCCTTTATTAATGTTGAGTACCAATGCCCCATCGCCATTGATGGTATTTGAATTGGCCGGCAAGTCGTCCAACTCATCGCGATGGGCATATAAATCGTTCAGTGTTGTTTGCTTTTTATGAATGGGAATAACCGGTGTTTGTTGACTCTCCTCTTCCTCGTCAGTTTCACTTAAAATAGCGCCGGCTTCTTTAACAGCCGCAGTTGCCAAAAAATGAAAGTTGGGATTGAATTGCCAAATCAGATACGATACACCAACGACTAATAACAAACAGGCAGTTCCAACCGACCCTAAAAAATCCTTCAACCACGAAGCAATCATGTCGCCTACGTTACCGCCAAATGGAAAGCCCGGTGATGAAAAAAGAAATGACAGCGTTACCGATGCAATGATCAAACCAACGGTGATATAACGAAGGTTGCGCCAGATAGAAAATACTTTTTTGGCCGTAACCAAATTGATACCGACAACAAAAAAGAAGCAGCAGAATAAAAAAGAGGCCAGGCCAAACCCCTGGCGAATTAAGCCATGCGAAAAATAAGCGCCCAGGCGGCCTAAAAGATTGGCCACTTTTACATCGCTGTCAAATAAAAAGGAGAAGCCTTTATTTAGAATTTGCGATTGGTCTATCTTCCAGGTAGAGAAATAAGAGACAAAGGAGATGAATAAAAATACTGCCATTAACAACGATACAGTGCCAATGATCTTCTTGGTACGTTCGTCCTTAGCCAGCTTTTTAAAATCTATTTTTTCTTCCTTTTCTTTCTTGAATTTGGCGGGAGGAGCCACCTTGGTTTCAGCTTTAGCAGGTACTGCTTTTGCCTTAGGTTTTATTGTTACCTTCTTCTTAGGTTTGTCTGCCACTTCAGGAATATTGGATTTTTTCAGCTCGTTAGCCATAGGCCCAAAGATAAGATTCCGCTTTCTGAAAATGAGGACAGCAGCGAATTTTCGGCGAAAAGCGTTCTTATTTCTTTAAAACAGCAACCAGCAGGCAGGCCCAACCGAGTATGAAAAGCAAGCCACCAATGGGAGTTAAAATACCAACAACGGCAGGCACCGTTTTATTCATGGAGTAGAGTGACACGATGAGGTAAAGCGAACCCGAAAAAAGAATAATACCGGTGATGAAAAGCCCGCCGGCATACGACAGAAAATTGCTGTAAACTCTTTCTGATAAGATGCCGACAAGGATCAATGCCAGGGCATGATACATTTGATATTGTACGCCGGTTTGGTAAATGGCCACGTTCTCCGGCGATACGACTTTTTTTAAACCATGTGCCCCAAAAGCGCCAAGTGCCACGGCCAGCCCGCTAAGTAAAATACCAATAACCAAATATATTTTTTGCATGATCAGTTTTAAGCGTGAAAGGTTTTTTCGATGAGTTTATCCAGCGTCACTTCTTCATCGCCGAAAATAACGGCGGCTTGCTGATAAAAAATTTTGCGGTCCGAATATTTTTTTATGATGAAGGATTTGAGTTCATTGTCGGGAATGTTTTTAATGAGCGGACGTTGTGTTTTTTCTTTTATCAATCTTTCATGAAGGCGATCAATAGAACAATTTATCCAAACGGTGGTGCCCTTACGCTTCATGTAATCTATATTATTAAAAAAGCAGGGAGTGCCGCCGCCACAGGCCATTACAAAGCTTTCATGGCTTTCTGTAATCAGGTATAGCACATCTTTTTCCAACATCCGGAAATACTCCTCGCCCATCTCGGCAAAAATTTCCGTGATGGTTTTTTCTTCGCGTTCTTCAATCAGGGCGTCCAGGTCAAAAAAAGGCATTCCCAACTTCTTACTTAGCTTTTTGCCCCAGTGGGTCTTACCACATCCCATGAAGCCGATCATGAATACTTTCATACGCCGCTTTCTTAATAGTTAGGTCTCTTTGCCATTTAAGTTGGCAGTACACAGTTTGCAGTTAGCAATAACGATGCAAATTGGGAACAGCAAACTGTCAACTTTTTTACGCTCTTCCGCTATTCTTTATATAGTCTTTCAATTCATTATTAAAAGCCGTTTCTTTTATCAGTTGTTCCAATGAAATGTGCATACGATAGTTCCAATAATGTTGCGGATTAGCCGGGTTGTTGATGCGTTCTTCAGCGGGGTTTTGGCGGCGCAGGGTTTCACTCATGCCCAATATATCCTGGAGCTGAAAAATGCTCCACATAGCTGGTGAATATAAATGCTGCAACACAATAGCTCTGTTCACCCAGGCCTCGCAGAAGTAAGGCGCAGCGCCACTTTCATGCAATATGTTGTTGTAAAATCGTTGTGTTTTTTCACGGTTTTCTTCCCACCAGCCGCGTATGGTGCTCATGTCGTGTGTGGACGGAGTAACTACTGATAAGTAAGGAGCAGCGGCCGGATGAAAAAATTCTGTGGTTGGGTCTTTCGGCATACGCTGAACCTCTAAGCTTAAGATGCCTAATGCCTTCATTACACCCGGCACGGTATGCGGTACCATTCCCAGGTCTTCACCACAAACCAGCATGTTAGTAGCTTCTTTTAATGCGGGTAATTTTTTCATGGCTTCGCCCTTCCAAAAGCCATCCTGGCGCTGATAAAAGTAGTTCACATACAACTCTCTCAACTTATACTTTGTGCCTTCATCCAACTGCTGAAACGAGGAAGTGGCTTCCATAGAAATACGGAAATGAAACTTCGTTTTATCCGAGCCATCTTCCTCTAATAAAATCACATTGGCAATTAAATCAAACAGCCCTTGCTTCGATCTGGAGTTGTCGTCATTTGCTTCCTGCGATGAAAAATAGTGATCAACTTTTCGTTGCGTATTAAATGCTTCCCGTAGATCATAACCACCCCGGTCGTTCGTTTGAAGAAAGGTTTCTTTTACAAATTGTGCTTGTCCGTTGAAGGTTTGATACAATATTGCATCGTTGATAAAAGGCTTGCAGTACCGGTGATAGTCAAACCAAAGTCCACGTTCGCCAAACTCCTGAATAGATACAGGCAAAGCCGGGATAAAGCGGCCCAGTATGCCTTCTATGCTATCCATCGGTACACTCCAGATGCGGAAGAAGCCAAGAATATGATCAATACGAAAGGCATCGAAGTAATTGCTCATTTGCTGAAAGCGCTGCTTCCACCATTCAAAATGATCTTCACTCATCTTTTGCCAGTTGTACGTAGGAAAGCCCCAGTTCTGGCCCTTCACGGCAAAATCATCGGGAGGTGCGCCAGCCTGCATGTTCATGTTGTATAACTGTGGCGCTGTCCACGCATCGGCCCCATTACGATAGATGCCTATGGGAATATCCCCTTTAATGGCCATGCCGCGTTTGTGCGCATACTCTACTGCTTCTTTTAATTGAAGGTGCAAATGATATTGAACGAAATAATAAAACCCAAGCTGTTTGAAGGTTTTGTTTTTGGCTGAAGCCATTCGCTCTACCTCGCCGGCATTATATACCGAACTGGTTTTCCAGGTAGAGAAATCCGCCGTACCAAACTTATCACGGTTAACGCAGAACGCTGCATAAGGTACCAACCAGGTGCGGTTATCTTCAAAAAATTCTTTGTAGTCGGTCTGGTGAAGAAAGTGGCCTTCATCCATATCATATAACTCATGCAGTACACTTGTTTTAAATGTAATTACCTGGTCGTAATCAATTTCGGACAAAGCATTTAGTTGCTTTTGTTTTTTGGCCAGGGCCTTAATGGTTTGACTAAATTTTTTTCCCGCCACTTTTGCCAGATTGATGTAAACCGGATGCAAGGCAAAGGCGGATATAGCAGCATAAGGATAAGAATCTTTCCAGGTGGATGTGGCTGATGTATCGTTGACAGGAAGGAGTTGAATCAGCTTCAAACCGGCCTCTTTGGCCCAATCGGCCAGGCATTTTATATCTGAAAACTCACCAATACCGAACGAGGTTGCCGTGCGCAAACCGGCCACCGGAATAGCAATGCCGGCGCCCTTCCACTTTGTATTAGGCAATCTTACAAAAGCATCATGCACAACTGTTTTGCTGCCTTCCATCCCTTCGCTAAAAACGGTTCTGTTATCGCCGGATTCGTAACCTAAAAAGTCGTTAGTAGCTACATTTACCACTCCGTATTTATAAGAGGCCGGTACCTCATCTTGACCTAAGGTTAGTTCAGCCGTCCACCAATCACCCCTTTTCTGAAATACTACCGGCGTGGTTCGGTCCCAGGCGCCTAAACCGTCTGAACTACCCACCAAACAAACGGCTTCATCACCTGTAAGCAACGGTGCTTTTACTTTAAACTGGTGTGTAAATGCTTCTTCTTTTTTTGGTTTGCTCCTTTTACCTTCCTTCAAAAAAACTTCTTTAAACGGAGCCGTATAAAAAGCGTTTTCGTAGAAGCTTTCGTCGTTCCAGCTATCAATTAAAACAAGATCGCTATCCAGTTTTTTTACATTGATCTTGCGGCCTTTTTCTCCTTCCCGCACCACCTCACCTTGTTCGTTTAGAAAAAGATAGTGGTAATGCAAAGCCTCGTCGGCGTCGGTAATTTCTATGGCGCCATACCAAAATTCATGATTCAAAAAAGTAAGTGGTAATGCCTCATCAATTTCTCCCCCGCCAAGTGCCGGATGATCGCCGCTAACAAAAATGGATTGGCCGGGAACGGTACTGAACCGTAGATAAAATTCAATTTTCATTTATAAGTATTGCAGAAGTTTACGTGGATGTGTAGTTATTACACGGCCGCGAAAATAAGAAAAGCTTTGAATGTGAGTGAAGTAAGAAAGGAAGGGCAAAAATTGTTGTTCACTGTTTTAGTGACGCACCTTATTTTTGCCGAAACTTTTTTAGCATGGAAATGAAGAAAAGATCAACCGGACTTTATTGGATTTTATTCTTTGTGGCGCTGGCGCTGGCTGTATTTGCTATTGCTACGCACTGGCCTTGGCTTACGTTGATCTTACCCTTTGTATTTACTTTTTTTGTTTTGGCGATGGATCTTGTTTAACCGCACGTTAAACAGATTACAAATTAATTTTAAGGATGGTTTTAAAATAAACTGAGATGCTGGCTTGCGGCCGGCATTTTTATTTGTGACCGACAACTAACTTAAAAATAAACCCACAACTTTCGCTGTGGGTTTTATCTGTGCAACCGAAATAATAATCTGTGTAATCTGTGATCTTACTTCACTTCTTCAAACTCCGCATCAGTCACATTCTCCGCACTGCCGGCCTGCTCACCTTGTGCTTGTCCAGCGCCGCTTTCAGCACCCGGTTGTTGAGGACCACCTTGAGTGGCCTTGTACATTTCTTCACTGGCGGCAGTCCATGCCGTGTTCAATTCAGTAACGGCTGCATCAATTTGAGTGATGTCCTGTGATTTATGCGCCTCTTTTAATTTATTATGTGCTGCTTCAATTACTGATTTTTTCTCCGCCGGAATTTTATCACCATACTCCTTTAATTGCTTCTCTGTTTGAAAGATCAGGCTATCGGCCTGGTTGATTTTTTCAACTTTTTCTTTTTCGGCTTTGTCTTTATCCGCATTCATGGCGGCCTCATTCTTCATCTTTTCAATCTCGTCTTTTGTTAAACCGCTACCGGCTTCGATACGTATCTTTTGTTCTTTGCCGGTGCCTTTGTCCTTAGCCGTTACATGCAGGATACCGTTGGCATCTATATCGAAAATTACTTCAACCTGCGGTACACCACGAGGGGCCGGCGGAATGCCATCAAGGTTGAAAATGCCAAGGCTTTTATTATCCTTTGCCATACCACGTTCGCCTTGCAGCACTTGTATTTGCACGCCAGGCTGATTGTCGGCCGCAGTAGAAAACGTTTCTGATTTTTTTGTAGGAATGGTTGTATTTGATGGGATCAACGTCGTCATCACACCACCTAAGGTTTCAATACCAAGGCTTAGTGGTGTAACGTCTAACAATAAAACATCCTTTACTTCGCCGGTTAATACTGCTCCCTGAATAGCGGCGCCAATAGCCACCACTTCATCAGGATTTACGCTGCGGTTTAATTTTTTACCAAAGAATTTTTCAACAATCTCACCCACTTTTGGAATGCGGGTAGAACCGCCTACTAATATAATTTCATCAATCTGCGATGTTGTTAACCCGGCATCTTTTAAAGCTGCTTCGCAAGGCTTTAAACAACGTTGAAACAAGCTATCAGATAACTGCTCAAACTTAGCACGGGTAAGTTTTTTTACCAAGTGCTTGGGCACACCATCAATAGCCGTTACATAAGGAAGATTAATCTCCGTTTCTGAAGAAGACGACAATTCCACTTTTGCTTTTTCAGCCGCTTCTTTTAGGCGCTGTAAGGCCATCGGGTCTTTGCGAAGGTCAACGTTCTCATCTTTTTTAAATTCTTCCGCTAACCAATCCATAATGAGTTTATCAAAGTCATCACCACCCAAATGGGTATCACCATTGGTTGATTTTACTTCAAAAACACCATCGCCCAATTCCAATATTGAAATATCGAACGTACCACCACCCAAATCAAACACTGCCACATGATGGTCTTTACCACCTTTGTCTAAACCATAGGCAAGTGCCGCCGCCGTAGGCTCGTTTACTATACGGCGAACATTTAAACCGGCAATTTCGCCCGCCTCTTTTGTTGCTTGTCGCTGTGCATCATTGAAGTAAGCAGGCACCGTAATCACTGCATCGGTCACTTCCTGACCCAGGTAATCTTCAGCCGTTTTTTTCATTTTCTGCAATACCATCGCCGAGATTTCCTGCGGGGTGTAAAGCCTGCCATCAATATCAATCCGAACGGTATTATTGTCACCCTTTGCTACTTTATAACTCCAATGGCTGATCTCATCAGTCACCTCATCAAACCGGCGGCCCATAAAACGTTTAACACTTGAAATTGTATTCTGCGGATTTGTAATAGCCTGGCGTTTGGCAGGGTCGCCTATTTTGCGTTCGCCATTTTTCAAAAAGGCAACTACAGAAGGCGTTGTGCGGCGGCCTTCGTCGTTTGCTATCACTACTGGTTCGCTGCCTTCCATTACAGAAACACAACTATTGGTTGTACCTAAGTCAATACCAATTATTTTTCCCATTTTATTACTGAATTTAAAAGTTCTCTATTGGTTATCAATGATTATGCCGCGAGGATAAAGGTGAAATTTTGACAGGAAAGAGAAAGGGTTTGGAGTTTGGGGGGTTGAGGTTTGGGTTGTTTAGATGGAAGTTTTGTAATTGATTGTTCGCCTACTTTAATTGGTGTTTTCTTTTGGAACCGGCGAATGTACTTTTATTCATCATGTGTAGAGTCTATGCTGAGCATAGGCGAAGGATATGACTATTAGTACACTTTGCAATTTTATTTATCCCTGTTAATATCCATCACTGTTTCCTCAAACCGCTCTGTAATTTCTTCGGGATGTTGCATTTGATTTTCAACATCTTTCTTCTTCGCCATCTTCCAGATTTGCAGGCACCCCGTAACGGTAAAAATGCCACCAATCACATAATACAAAACATCCTGATTGTTGCTGATCTTATCGGCAATTAATCGTCCGCCAAAAATAAAAATCAGCAGTGCAGTAAAAAAGCCAACCGACGCTCCGGACACAAAAAGATGGTAGTGTTTCCATCGTGGCTGCAATATTTTCTTTGTAAATAAAACAGTGCTCCAGCCAAACCAAAAAGGAATTTGCAAAGGGTTTAGTCCATTTAAAAACAGGCCCAGTAAAAAACGCGGTAACGAATTACTCAACAGCACATTTTTATGAACAGACGGATGTATAGCTGCATAAAAATTGGAAGCCGCTAAAGAAAAAACAATCAGCAGCGTAAGCCACTCCAATGCTTTGAAAAGGGCCTTTTGTTTTTGTATCCATTGCATAGCGAGCAAGGTGAGATAGATGTAAAAAACGTCGGCTACTATTAATCCTGCGGAGAATACCAACGCTGCTTCCAGTCCATCGGAGATAGCAATTTGCATGGCCGCCAGGTTTTGCGTACCCAACGGCAAAGCACCTAAAAAGCTTACAAAAATGCCGGTAACAAAAATGCGCAGGAGCTTTAGCATACAATTAATCAGATGAGTATTTCCCGGTCTAATTTTTCCAATAACTGGCCATGTTTGCGGGCCTGCGCCAGCCAACGATTCCCTTGCCTGTTGCCCCAGTAAGGTATGCCTTTGTACAAATGATTATACTTTCCAATCTGGTATAAAACTTTCCAGTGCAGGGCAAATTCTTTCAATGCAGTTACCCATGAAGCGTTACAATTATATACATGATTAGGTTCCGCTCCTGCCCCATTAAATTCAAGAATGATAAACTTACCCTCCTTTAGTTCTTCAATGCTGTTGCATTTAATATCATAACGGCCGTAGTACCATTGGCAACGATGGCTTAATGGATCGAAATGTGACAACAATTGTTCATCAATAAGGCTTTTTAAATTAGTAAAACGGGCACCCCTATTGAGGTTAGCCGCATGGGTAAGAATATATTTTTGATTTGCCGGAATAATTTCATTTAAGAAGGCTTCGTGTTTAATGCGCATTTCTTCTAACCGGTGGGCCGCTTTTGGATGTTGAAGAATTAAATTCCACAAGCTGGTTTCACCATCGCCAATTACGTGCATCATATCCTTTTGTATAAAGCCGCTGATCACTCCTTTTTCCTTATCGGGATGACGATAATAAAACACACTTACTTCCAGCGGCGCTTCAACCATCTCCTGCACTACATAATCCAAGGGAACGCCTTGATGGTAAACCTGTAACTTTTGTTCACTATCTACTTTGCGGAACAACAACCCTTTTAACCCCACCTGCGGCTTTACACAAATGGGGTAGCTGAACCCTTTTTGTTCAACTGAAGCCTTCACTTCGGTAAAGCTCATTTGCGGCGTTACATAAATAGTTTTTGGATAACTGCCTTCAGGTAATTGATCATACATTTCTTTCTTGCCCTCGCCTTCAAAGCCGGCAAAAGTTAATGTAGGATTAGCCGGTGTAAACCACCAGAAGGCTTTTGCTTTGGCCGCATACCAAAGCCACAAGGGGCCGATAGGTGCATAGATTAAGTTAAAAGGCCACAGTTCCCAGTTGGTTAATCTTTCACGAAGTCGTTTCCAATTCATAGTAAGCAGACAAAAATAGCCAATCAAGTAATAGCCTTGCGTTACAAAGGCTTCGTAGCTTACTTTTGACGGCATTAAAGATTCCACTATGCATGTTCCTCAAATGGCTGAAATGATGGCGAATGGCGAAGCACCGGAAATTTTGTTTTGGGTTGGGTGTTCCGGTTCTTTCGATCAAAGGGCGCAAAAAGTAACCAAGGCTTTTGCTACCATATTAAACCATGTAGGAATTAAATATGCCATCCTGGGCAAGGAGGAAATGTGTACCGGCGACCCGGCCAGGCGTGCCGGTAACGAATTTTTATTTCAAATGATGGCTTATCAAAATATTCAAACCCTGAATACCTATGGCATAAAAAAAATCGTCACTATCTGCCCGCATTGCTTCAATATTTTTAAAAACGAATACCCTGAATTAGGTGGTAATTATGAAGTAATCCATCACAGCACTTTTCTGCAAAATTTAATAGACGAAGGGCGCATCAAGTTAACGGATGCTACCGTTTTTAAAGGAAAGAAAATCACGTACCATGATAGCTGTTACCTGGGCCGCGGCAACGGCATTTATGAGGCGCCGCGCAAAGTATTAGAAGCGTTGGATGCGGAGTTAATTGAAATGAAGCGATGTAAAAAGAACGGCCTTTGCTGCGGGGCCGGTGGCGGTCAAATGTTCAAGGAAGAAGAAAAGGGCCGTACCAGAATTAACCTGGAACGCAGTGCTGAAGCCATTTCCACGGGTGCTGAAATTGTAGCCGCGGCTTGTCCGTTTTGTAATACCATGTTAACCGATGGTGTAAAGGCAGCCGAGAAAGAAGATAGTGTAAAAGTGATGGACGTAGCGGAATTGATAGCCCAATGTATAACAGTAAGCTGAGTATGTTTTGGAGGTAATATTGCACTGCATCTCTATACGTGTTGTAATATTTTCGATTTATAGTTGATAGGCGTTACTTCAACACAATTCCCGCCAGCGGCGGCAAATCCACCACCAGCCTGTATTTGATTCCATCTTTATCGGTAGGTTTGCAACTTATCGTTTCATTTATATAATCCCCCGTACCCCAAAAATCTTTACTATCCGAATTAAAAATTTCTTCCCCATATTCCTTCTCCACCTCAATCTCCCAGCCTCTTTTCGGTATTGGATTTAGGTTGAGGATCACCAGCAAATCATCGCCTTCCTTCTTGCCGCTGCGCTTGTAAACAATCACACAATCATCTCTGTGATTTAAATTAATCCATTCAAAACCATATTGATTAAATCCATTTTCGTACAAAGCGGTTTGGCCTTTTAATAAACCATTCAGCGCCTTTACACAAGCCTGCATTTTTCGATGGGGTTCAAACTCCAGCAGGTGCCATTGCAGTTCCGATTTATAATTCCACTCCGATGTTTGGGCTATCTCGTTTCCCATGAAAAGCAGGCGGGCTCCGGGATGCGTCCACATGTAAGTGTACATAGCCCGCAGGTTGGCAAACTTCTGCCATTCATCGCCGGGCATTTTGTACAGCATCGGACTTTTGCCATGTACCACTTCATCGTGGCTTAACGGCAGCATAAAGTTTTCATCATAGAAGTACATCATGCTGAACGAAAACTTATTTTGATACGAGGGGCGAAAGAAAGGATCTACCTTAAAATAATCTAGTGTATCGTGCATCCATCCCATCATCCATTTCATACCAAAGCCAAGGCCATCGGCGAAGGTGGGCTTAGAGATACCCGGCCAATCAGTTGCTTCTTCCGCTATTGTTTGCACATCCGGAAAATCGCGGTAAATGGTTTCATTCAAATCTTTGATAAAGGCGATGGCTTCGAGATTTCCGTTGCCGCCGTATTCATTGGGTTCCCACTCGCCTTCGTCTCGTGAATAATCCAGTTTTAAAATAGAAGAAACGGCATCTACCCTAATGCCATCTATATGAAAAAGCGCAAACCAAAAGTGGGCGGAGGAGATTAAAAACGATTTAACCTCGCCTCGCTTGTAATTAAAAATGTACGAGTTCCAGTCGGGGTGAAAACCCTTGCGCATATCAGCATATTCGTAGGTATGCGTACCATCAAACATAAACAGGCCGTGGGCATCATACGGGAAATGCGAAGGCACCCAATCGAGTATTACGCCAATGCCGGCCTGGTGTAAACTGTCAATCAAATGCATTAACCCCTCCGGAGCGCCAAAGCGTGACGTAGCTGCAAAAAAGCCAGTGCATTGATAGCCCCAGCTACCATCAAACGGATGCTCCATCACCGGCATTAATTCCACATGTGTAAAGCCCAGGTCTTTTATATAAGGCACTAATCGTTCGGTGATCTGCTCGTAGGTATTATAGCTTTCTTCATCGGCTGCATCAGGCCGCATCCAACTGGCTAAGTGTAATTCGTAAATGCTCCATGGGGCTTCTAAAGAATTGTGCTTTTTACGGCGCTGCATCCACTCCTCATCTTTCCAGGTGTAATCAAATTGCCAGGTGATGGTGGACGTGGCCGGACGCTTCTCCCAGTAGTTGGCTAACGGATCGCCTTTGACAGTAATACGGCCCTGAAAGCCGGTTATATGATATTTATACAGTTCGCCTTTTTGCATGTCCGGAATAAAGCCTTCCCAGATGCCGCTGTTATCCCACCGCGGTTGCAATTGATGTGAAGCCGCATCCCAATGATTAAAGTTTCCAACCACCGACACCTTTGTGGCATTAGGCGCCCAAACGCAGAAGTACCAGCCATTACGGCCTAAAACCTGTATTGGTTTGGAGCCAAATTTTTGGTATAACCGGTAGTTGGTTCCGGCCTGAAAGGTTTGTACATCATCATCGTAGAGGATAGAATAATTCCAGACGGTCTGGGTGGTGTCAACAAAATTTTTGTCTTCGTAACGTCCGGGTTTTACAGGTAATTCGGCAGGGCTTTTTACGGAAACTGAAGCATCGGTTTTCTCTGTGGATTTATCCTCTTCCTGCATCATAAAAAATAGTTTGCCGTTTAAGTAAAGTTAACAAGACCAAAAGGTTTCGCTTCTTAAATTGTTGCACGAATTACCAACAAAACCAAGCCACATGAGAAAGCTACTGTTAGCTTCGCTGCTTATCTTTTTTTGCCAGCTTACTTTTGCTCAATCTCCGCTTAAAGGAACTGTGAAAGACACGCTGGAAAAGAAGCCGCTACTAAATGCTGTGGTGACCTTGATACAGAAAAAAGATTCAGCCATCTACGGCTTCACCCGTACCGATAAAGAAGGCCACTTTCAATTCAGTGGCGTGCAGCCCGGAGCTTACACCTTATTGATTACTTACCCGAAGTTTGCCGACTATGCTGATGACATCACCATAAAAACCGAAGGCACGGATTTAGGCCTGGTGCCCCTTACGCAAAAATCGCAATTGCTGCAAACGGTTATAATAAAGAATACAGGCGCCATTCGTATCAAAGGCGATACGACCGAATTTGTGGCCGATAGTTTTAAAGTTCGCGAAGGCGCTACGGTGGAAGAGTTATTAAAAAAACTTCCGGGCTTTCAGGTAAACAGTAAGGGAGAAATTACAGCCCAAGGCCAGAAAGTACAAAAGGTATTGGTAGATGGCGAAGAGTTTTTTGGAGATGATCCCACAATGGCTACAAAGAATATTGGCGCTAAAGCTGTAGATAAAATTCAGGTGTTTGATACCAAAACCGATCAGCAGCAACTAGCGGGAATGACGAACGGCAATGATGGAAAGACAGTCAACATTAAATTAAAAGAAGACCAAAAGAAAGGCGGGTTTGGGAAGTACTCAGCCGCCACTGATTTTAATAAATACCACGAAGTAAACCTGTTGTATAACCGCTTTGTAGGCAAAAGAAAGTTATCTGTTTATGGTAATAAAACTAACCTTAGCACCGGCAGCTTAAATTGGGAAGATCAGCGAAAATTAGGAATAGAAGACGACTATGAGTTTGATGAAGTATCGGGTTATTACATGAGCTTTGGCAGTGATGACGGTTTTGAAAACTGGAACTTAAAAGGCCGTCCCGATGCTTACACCGCCGGCGGCTTATTCAGTAATAAATGGGCGGCTGATCAGCAAAGCGTTAACGGATCGTACCGCTACAACCGGCTGCTGACAAACAACGTAGGCTCCACGCTTACCCAAAACATTCTGCCTGACACGCTGTTTTATAACAACCAATACACCACTTCAAAAAACTTAAATCAACAGCATGCCTTTAACGGTAAATGGGAATGGAAGCCTGATAGCCTTACAACGATAAAATTTACTACGGCCACCACCAGGCGCAATAGCTCTTATCAGACATCAACACATAGCGAGGCGCTTTCGGAGGAACGGGCTTATGTAAACACCGGCGATAGAGAGACGAGTGGCACTACCAGCAAATGGCAAAGTGATAATTCGCTTCAATATAAACGGCTGTTTAAGAAGGTAGGGCGACAGTTAATTGGCCGCGTACGGTTTAATTACATAGAAGATAGTCAGCAGGGTTTATTAAATTATACCAACCAGTTTTATAAAAACAACCGGATTGATTCTACGGAAACGGCCGACCAGCAAAAACTGAACAGCGGCCACTCCAACACCATTGGCGGCAAGCTTACGTACAGCGAACCGCTTAGCACCAAATGGGCCATGATAGCGGATTACAGCTATAACTTAAATAATGCTACCAGCAACCGTAACACGTTTGATAAAAGCAGCGCCGGTAAATACGAGTTGCTGAACCCACGGTACAGCAACAACTTTGATATGAAGGCTACTTCGCAAGCCGGATCATTAATTGCCCGCTATACCACTAAAAAAATTCGCTTTGCCATCGGCACCGGTATATCATCCGTACAATTAAATCTTTTAAATAAAGACAGCAACCGCCATACCATTTATCATTTTGTCAACCTTACGCCGCAGGCAAATTTTGGTTATACCATCAAGCAGAATAATAATATCAACATTCACTATAGCGGCAGTTCGGTGCAGCCATCTATCGAACAATTGCAACCGTTACGAAACAATAACGATCCACTGAATATTTTCATCGGCAATCCGGATTTAAAAGTTGGTTTTCGACATAACATCAACGGCTCGTATAATTTTTATAAAGTGCTTAGCCAAATGGGTTTGTGGTCGTACTTTAATTACAGCACCACACAAAACGCAATTGCCTATAGCACAGTGATAGATGCGGGTGGCCGCAAAACCTCGCAGTCGGTGAATGTAAACGGCAATCGCAATCTTGATTTTTACGTAGACTTTCATAAAGGCGAAGGGCCGAAGAAGATCAATCCGCATGTTTCGTTAAACGGCAATGCAGGAACCAATGTAAACTTTGTGAATGGCGCAAGAAATGTCACTGATTTCTATCGTACCGAATTTACATTAGGGGGCCGCTACGAAGTAGAAGATAAATGGAATATTGACCTTCAACCCAAGATTGGTTACAGCCATTCCATCTCTTCTTTGAACAAGGCTGCAACTACCTCCTTCTTATTTTTTGGTGGTGATGTAGATGGATTTCTAAAACTTCCCGGCGGGCTGGAACTCAGCTCCGACGCCAATTTTGATTTGCGCCAACGTATCTCTGCTTTTGATGCCAACCCGAACATTACGTTGTGGAATGCTGAATTAAAAAAGAGCTTTTTGAAAAAGAAAACACTAAAAGTTTCGCTGCTGGCACACGATATTTTAAATACCTACAAAGGCTTTGAACGCACAATCAGCAGCAACTTTATTATTGAACAACGGTACCAACGGGTTGGCCAATATTTTTTATTGAAGCTGGAATGGAGCTTTAACAAAATGGGCGGAGGAGAGCAATAGGCAATGAGCAATTAGAAATAAACAACCGGCAATTAAAACAAAGAAAATGCAAGTAGCAAAAAACAATATAACGGTCATTGTACTTCTTTTAGCAACGCAATTTTTGAATGCTCAGGAAACCTTTCACAACGCTGTACGGGTAGAATTTGAGAAAGTGATTTATGTGCGACAGCAGTACAAGGAATTATATCCGGAATGGTATGACGAGTTTAAAGACAACATACCAGAAAAGGTGGTAAACTATTACGAGTTCATTGGCGATACAACAAAGTCATTGTTCCGCGAAACCAAGGAAGCAGAGATCAATCCGCGGATGTGGTACCAGCAATTAGCGGATAAGAATGTAGTGTACAACAACTATAGCACGCAAAAAACCATTACACAAAAACCGGTGTATGAAGAAACCTTTTTAATAGAAGACAGCCTTACAAAAATCAAATGGAAACTGACAGGCGATATACGAACCATAGCCGGTTATGATTGCCGCAAGGCTATTGGTTTTATTGATGACACGGTAGCCGTGTTTGCTTTTTATGCCGATGAAATTTTAGTGAACGGCGGACCGGAAGGCATTCATGGCTTGCCCGGAATGATACTAGGCGTGGGCGTTCCAAGGCTACATGCTACCTGGTTTGCCACAAAAGTGGAGGTGAATGCTGTTCCGCTGAATGCGATTATTCCGGCAACAAAAGGAAAGAAAGTAACAAGACAAGGGATGATCAGTGCCTTGGATAATGTGCTAAAAAATTGGGGCAAACATGGAAGAACGATGATGATGAATTTCGCGATTTAGTACCAGAAGTGATTAGTTAATTAGTTATTGAGTTACTAAAGCAGCATTTTACTTTGACGCTTCTTTCTGTTTTTGTAAATATTGCAGATAACCGTTTAAAACTTTGATCGCATAGTCTATTTTATACCTTCCGTCGTTGTATTCATCTATTGAAATATATTTCTCCTCAAACATCGTGATGGCATCATCTATAATTTCAAATAAAGAGCCACGCGAAATTCGACAGAACTAATATTTTCCTGGTAATGAAACCTTCCAAAATCTTCTGCGATATTTCTTGTTGTACTTCTTGCTGCTCTAAAACGTTATCCTTTAAATCGAATTCAGTCCTTGGAAATTTCATTGTCATTTCCCTAACCCATTTAACCACTATTCTGCAAGCTTTCCAACATTCAAGTTGTTCAAAAGAAGTACATGACCCCATAATAACTTATTAACTCAATAACGTAATAACTCTCCTATCGTCCCAATTCTAAAATCCAAATCGTTTTACCCGGCACTTTCCATTCGGGTACGGTTACATCAGCCGTCCAGCCGGCGACAATATTTTTTGCTTTGGTAAAGCCGGCGGTTCTTTCCATAAAGCGGGAAGGCTTGATGATTTTTTCGTCATTGCTGGTATTCATCACTACCATCACTGTTTGTTTGTTATCATAACGGAAGTAGGTGTAAACCCAATCTTCCGGCACATACTGCATTAGCTTACCGGTTTTTATAGCCGATGATGACTTGCGAAAATTAGCAATAGTTCTTGTCCAGTTGAAGACATCATTTTCGGCATCGGTTCTTCCCTGCGCTGTAAACTTATTTTGCACATCGTCTTTCCATCCACCAGTAAAATCGCCACGCACCAGGCCATCAGGATTAGATACGCCTTTTAATAAAATCTCGGTGCCATAATACAGTTCAGGAATGCCACGGGTGGTTAGCAACCAGCCAATTCCCATCTTTAATTTATCCTTATCCTCTCCTACTTGCGAAAAGAAACGACTCATATCATGGTTATCTAAAAACACTACTTCGTTCTCCGGGTGCTGATAAACGAAATCGTTGGCTAAGGTTTGATATAGTTTGTTCACGCCTTCCGTCCAGCCGAAGGGTTGAGTTAACGCCGGCGCAATGCCATACAGGTTGGTTTGAAAATCGGTAGTGCCGGTTAGGTTGCTTTTAAAGTTGATGGCCGTAAAATTGTTCTTTGTAAAGTAAGCCTGGTTTAACACGCCATGCACCCAGGTCTCGCCAAACATCGTGATCTTCGGATATTCATCAATAAGGGCTTTATTACAACGATTCATAAAATCAAGATCGTTGTAGATGTAGGTATCAATGCGCCAGGCATCCACGCCAAATTCTTCCACGCTCCAGATAGCATTTTGAATCAAAAAATTAGCTACATACGGATTGCCCTGATTAAGGTCAGGCATCTGTTTTGTGAACCATCCATCAGTCATCACCTTAGCATCTGATTTTGCGGCATGAACATCCATCAAAGGCCCGTCTTTATACGTGGTGTTGGTGTACGCAGGCCATTGATGCACCCAATCCTTCATGGGCATATCCTGTATAAAAAAATTGTATAAGCCGCAATGGTTGTACACGGCATCCTGTATCAGTTTCATTCCACGATGATGCAGGCTATCACTTAAATTTTTGTAGGCCTCAGCCCCACCTTGGCGCTCATCTACTTTATAATGGTTGGTGATAGCGTAACCATGTTCGGTTCTGTTGGGCATGTCGTTGTCAAGAACGGGTGTTAGCCAAACCGTTGTCACGCCTAAGTCTTGCAGATAACTTAAGTGGTTGGTGACGCCTTGAATGTCGCCACCATGACGGTCATACATCTGGCTGCGGTTTAGTGATTGATCTTTGTAACCCGCTACTTTATCATTGCTTTCATCTCCGTTGGAGAAACGATCGGGCATAATAAGATACATGAAGTCGGAGCCATTAATGCCTTGCGCATAGGATGTGCCATTGCCGGTGCGGCGGGGTTTGAGTTCGTAGTTGATAATGTGATCAGGACCTTCCGCTGTAAACGTCCTCAATTGAAATTTGCCCTGCCTTGCTGATGGCGATATGAGCATGTCAATAAAAACATAGTTTGGATTTTCGACCTTATTGACCTTAATAAGTTTTACACCGGCATAAGGTTGCAGGACAAAATTTTGTGTTGCAATGTTTTTTTCGTGAATCATCAACTGTAATTTCTGTTCTCTCATCCCTACCCACCAATGCGATGGATAAACTTCAATGCTATCCTGTGCAGATAAAAGATTGACAAGGCAGATGCTTAGAATAAATGTTACAATCTTTTTCATAAATAACCTGTTTATGGTTTACCACAAAGCCAATTGATTTTCAATCCCCCTTTACTATCTTTTCTTACAGCAGAAGCCTCTTTCTATCCCCCTTTTTAAAAGGGGAAGGCAACTTCCTCCTTTATTAGAAAAGAGCTAAAGGGGATGTTTAGGCGTTGAATAAATGCGACTGCGAAATGCTAAATAACTTCACAATCAAACTGAACGTTCTTCAATAATTCTCAATTCATCCACCAATGGTTCATCAACACTTGACTCCTTATTTTCCTTTATAAAAAAGTAACAAACCAGCGCTGCCAAAATCATTAAAAAGCCACCACATTGCACCGCCAGTAACCGGTCATTATGTAACAAATTATTCATTACCCACTTAAACCCTAATGATGCCATGATTTCCGGCAGTACGATAAAGAAGTTGAAGATGCCCATGTAGATGCCAATCTTGCCTGCTGGCAAAACCCCGCCCAGCATAGCATACGGCATAGAAAGGATTGAAGCCCACGCAATACCAACACCTGTCATACAAACAAAAAGCATGTTTTTATCGTGCACAAATGCCACACTAATCAATCCCGCAGCACCGGCTAATAAACAAAGTGAGTGCGTCAGCTTCCTTCCTAATTTATCAGCTATAAAAGGCAATACAAAAGCAAATGCAAAAGTGACAATGTTATAATAAGCCAGGGTTAAACCGGCGAAATCTTTTCCATTACCAAAGGCGGCATCGGTATCGCTTGTAGCGCCGAAAATGTTGTAGGCCACCGCAACCGCATAATAAAACCACATTAAAAAAAGCCCCGGCCAGGTAAAGAATTGCACTAAGGAAATCATCTTCATTTTGGGCGGCATATTCCTGATGGCTGAAAAGATTTCTTTTGCTCCACCGCCAAAACCCTTGTTGGATTCCAGCACCTTTTCTTTATGCGGCAGTTCGGCCGGAGGGTATTCCTTAGAAGTAAAAACAGTATATAAAACGGCTGCTAAAAAAAAGAAGGCGCCGATGTAAAAAGAGAACCTCACATTATCGGCGATGATGCCTTTAGCAGCGGTGTTTTGTACATGAAACCAATTTCGTAAAACCCATGGAGAAGCTGAAGCGATGCAGCCGCCAAATCCAATGAGCAGGCTTTGCATAATAAAGCCACGATTCAATTGATTGTCGGGAAGTTTGTCCGCAACAAAAGCACGAAACGGCTCCATTGCCACATTACCAAAAACATCTAATACCCACAATAATCCTGCAGCCATCCATAACGAGCTGCTGCTGGGCATTATCAATAAAGCAATGGAACTTAATACAGCGCCTATAAAAAAATAGGGCCTTCGCCTGCCCCATCTCGGGTGCCAGGTTCTGTCGCTTAAATAACCAATGACAGGTTGAACCAGTAAGCCAGTAAGCGGTGCAGCTAAAAACAAAAATGGAATATCATCAGGCTTTGCGCCCAGTACATCATAGATGGGTCCCATGTTGGCCCGTTGCAGGTCCCAGCCAAATTGGATTCCAAAGAATCCCACGCTCATGTTGATGATTTGCGAAAGAGAGAGCTGCGGTTTTTTTACAGTTTCTACCCGCTCAAAAGTGGAAGTAGCCATAAGCAATCATTATTGATTGCCAAGATAAGAAGGAAATGTGTATCTAAAACACACTTCCTTCATCCGCTAAATTATCGCTATAGAAAATTATCCACCAAGGTTAAAACCATTAGGTAACACAGAGCCTTTTTTAATTACGATGATGCCTTCTTTAATGGTATAAAGCGGCGTGTCTTCATCTTGTAAATGCGGGCCGCCAATGATTTTTACATCATCGCCGATGCGAACGTTTTTATCAATGATCACGTTCTTTATATATGTGCGGTTGCCCACGCCCAACTGCGGAATGCCCTGCTCCTGCGCATGTAAAATATCCTGGATGGTTTCATAATAATCGCTGCCCATAATGTAGGTGCAGGTAACGGTAGTATCATGACCAATGCGGGCCCTGATGCCGATGATAGAATCTTCAATCAGCGAAGCGTTTACAATACATCCATCGGCCAATATAGTACGGTCTAAGCGGGTGCCGCTAACCTTGGCGGGCGGTAACATGCGGGCACGGGTATAGATGGTGCGGTTGTTATCAAACAAATTAAATTCCGGCAGATCTTTAGTCAGGGCAAGGTTGGCATGAAAGAAGGCCGGTATATTTCCAATGTCTTCCCAATAGCCCTCGTACTGATAAGAAGCTACCCGGTATTTTGAAATGGACTGCGGAATAATTTCTTTACCAAAGTCCGTAGCCGTGGCGTATTCGTCCATCAATAAATCGAACAACAACTGCCGGTTGAAAATATAAATGCCCATAGAGGCTAAGTAATCTTTCCCTTTACTTTTCATTTCCGCGCCGGTATCGCTGATCCAATCCTCCAGTCCGCTCTTGGGCTTTTCAATAAAGGAGGTGATCATGCCATCCTCTGTTTTTAAAATACCAAATTCGGAGGCTTCTTTGGCTGTGACGGGGATGGTAGCAATGGTGATGCCCGCAGCACTTTCTTTGTGCGCATCCAGCATTTCCTGAAAATCTATTTGATATAATTGATCGCCGGAAAGTATTAACACATATTCGCTATCAAACGGGCCGATATGCCGCAAGCCCTGGCGCACCGCATCGGCCGTACCCTGAAACCAGGCCGGATTATCGGGGGTTTGCTCCGCGGCCAGTATGTCAACAAAGGCCGAACTAAAAGCACTAAAATGATAGGTATTTTTTATATGCCGGTTCAGCGATGCCGAATTGTACATGGTAAGTACAAACATGCGGGTGATGCCGGAGTTTAAACAGTTGGAGATGGGAATATCTACCAAACGGTATTTACCGGCAATGGGTACTGCGGGCTTGCTGCGACTGGTAGTTAAGGGTTGAAGCCTTGTGCCGGCGCCACCACCTAAAATAACGGATAACATTTCTTTGCTCATATAACAATCGGTATTAAAGATTTAGTGATTTAAAAATCAATGTCAGGCTATTGATATTTATGTAATTCTTTTAAAAGAGCATTTGGGTACCTAGCGGAAGTGCTACTATTAAACGACAATTGCGACGCTCCATTCATCGTTCTTATCGCTATTGGGCATTTCGTCGCGGTGGCCAACAGCTGGCCTCACCTTAAAGCCGAACCACCAACGGCCCATCCCGACCTTCCCGGCTGGAAAGGCCATCCGATCACGGACCCTTGCTTATACAACGAATTCTTTATGCCGTCAATCATATTGCTATCATAAAGTCTATGCCGTTGTCCTACCGAAGCACCTTTGAATACACTTTTAAACAACGGTTGTGAAAACAGTACTCGTTGTGCCATTCTTTACAGCAATTGCCAAAGATGCTTTGTGCCTCAGCAGGACAAACAACCACCAAGCGTAGTAGCAGTCATCCGTTGATTATTAATCATTATGCATCATCAGTTGCCATCGCTTTATTGCTTACCAATGTTGTGCCGCCACATTGTTGCCCTCGCTGCGTGAAATGATGATAGCTGTGATGCTGATGAATGGAGCGTCTCCACTGAAGATTCATAGTAGTAATGCAGCCGGTCAACAAAAACTTATTTTCCAAAGAACTAATTATAACCCTCATACCAACCGGTAAACCGCAAACGTTACCCTATCTAAGCGATTCATACACTTTTATATACTCTCCCGCCGACGCATCCCACGAGTGATCTATGTGCATCATGTAGCTGCGCATCCAGGTGTATAAATCCTTTTTGTTCTGATACAAATCTATGGCCCTGCCCACGCTGTGGGTAATGTCGTCAACTGAAGCATGATTAAAGCGTATGCCATATCCCTGCCAGTCGCCAAAATCTTTTACCGTGTCTTTCAGTCCACCCGTACTGCGCACCATGGGCACGGTGCCATAGCGCAGGGCGTACATTTGGTTAAGGCCGCAAGGCTCTACCCGGCTGGGCATCAGTAAAAAATCGGCGCCGGCGTACATCAGGTGACTGAGGCTTTCGTTATAACCAATATAGGTATTTACAAAACCGCCAAATTGATGCTTTACTTCCTCCAAACGGTTTTCAACATCGGGCTCTCCGGAGCCAAGTATTAAAAAATTGGCAGCGCCGTGATGATGATAGATGGAGGAGCGAATGGCATCGGGTAATATATCAGCCGCCTTCTCGCCTACCAATCTTCCAATGAACGTAATTAGCGGCTTATCTATATCTAGCCCGAACATGCTGCATAATTCTTTTTTATTTTTTCGCTTGCCTTCTTTCACAAAATGATCATCATAATTTTTAGCTATCATGCTGTCTTTGGATGGGTCCCAAACATCAGCATCAATGCCATTTAAGATGCCTAAGCTTTTGCCTTGTTCGTATTGCATCAGGTTTTCTACACCGTTAGCTTCGTAGCGCAACTCACCCAAATAACTTTGGCTAACCGTGGTGACTTTCCACGAACATTTTATAGCCGATGCCAAGGGGTTGATGGCCTTGTCCCACTCCAGCATACCACCATTGAATGGATCATAGGGAGGTAACAGATAATTGCGGTCCCAGCCAAACTGGCCCTGGTATTGGGCATTATGAATAGTGAAAACGGTGGGTATGCCGGCTAACCGCTGAAAGGGATAACAGTGGCGGAACATGAATGGAATAAGTCCGGTATGATGATCGTGGCAGTGAACAATATCGGGTGTGTAGCTCCAGCGGCTCATCCAATCGCACAGCGCAATTTGAAAGGCTAAGAAGCGCTGTGTATCATCATCGTAGCCATAAATTTTTTCGCGGTCCAATAAGCCGTTGATATCAATGAGATATAATTCAAACCCAAGCTTGTTGGTCTTTTCGCGAATGACAGCGTAATTAAAATGGTGAGCGCCGGAGTGCTGCGAACCTTCGTGTACCAGCTCCCATTGGTTTTGCGAAAGGAACTTCGTACGGTACATCGGCATCACTACTTTGGCGGTATGGCCTAATTCGTTTTGATACTTTGGTAAAGCCCCCACTACATCGCCCAGACCACCGGCTTTAGCCACCGGGAAACATTCAGCCGATACATGTATGATCTCCATAATTGTTACATCCTGAATTGAAGGTAGAGTAAATTCTTTTTCAACAAATTTGTTACACCAATTTTTCTATGCGGTAAACACATTACTTTCAGCGTTCAAATTAAATCTACTGGCTGTATGAATCAACAAACAAAATGGTCGCAATTCAGTGTGCTTATCTCCGTGTTTTTCTTCTGGGGATTTGTAGCAGCCAGTAATGATATTTTAATTCCTGTTTTCAAAGAAAAACTTCATTTACAGCAGTGGCAATCGCAAATGATTTCGTTTGCTTTTTATGTAGCTTATACTGTTGGTTCTATTATTTATTATTTTATCAGCAAGGCAAGCGGTGGTGATATTTTAAACCGTCTTGGATATAAAAACGGCATTGCTATAGGCCTTTGTATTTCGGCTTTGGGAACACTCTTGTTTTATCCGGCTGCTAACTCGGCTTCGTTCGGATTAATGATCACTGGTTTGTTTATCGTTGGTCTTGGGTTTTCTTTACAACAGACGGCGGCTAACCCACTGGCAATAGTAATGGGCCCAATCAATACCAGCTCGCAACGGCTAAGCATGGCCGGTGGCGTTAATAATTTTGGTACTACCATCGGGCCGGTAATTGTAAGCATCGCCATCTTTGGTTCGGTAGCCGGCAGTGCTGCCAAGATCGCCGACATTGGTGCCGTAAAAACGCCTTATCTGATTTTAGGCGCGGCCTTTCTTTTAGCGGCCATTGTATTTAAGTTTTCATCAGTCCCCAATAAAATAAACTTAGATGACGATACGGCTAAAGTGTCCACCCCTACCGATGTTTCAGACTCATTAAAGCTGCCCGATGCATCAAAAACATCAGCCCTCAATTATACCCAGCTTGCTTTAGGCATGATTGGCATTTTTGTATATGTTGGGGTGGAAGTTTCCACTGCATCTAACCTGCCAGAGTTTATGAAGCAGCATGTGAAAACGCTTAATGGTCTTCCGTTTCCAACAGAAAATATCGCCCCTTTTGTTTCGCTGTATTGGGCGAGTTTAATGATTGGCCGATGGACGAATTCTGTAGGTGCCTTTGGCGTGAGCAAGAGTGCGCAATCAATTCTACGTTTCATTGTACCCTACATTGCTTTTGCTGTTTTTCTGGCCGTTAATAAAATTGCACAGCACGACATTACACCTTTCTATATTTATGCGATTGTAATAATTGCCTTGATCCTTGGTGATTTAGCCAGCCGCGGTAACCCTGCTACACAGCTTCTTATTTTCTCTTCATGCGGCATTACTGCATTGGTGATTGGTATGCTGGCTAATGGTATGACAAGTGTTTATGCCTTTATAAGTGTTGGCTTGTTTTGCTCTACCCTATGGCCTTGTATTTTCACGTTAGCGATTGCCGGCCTGGGCAAACATACTAATGAAGGTTCCAGCTTTTTGATTATGATGATTATGGGCGGGGGCTTTATCAGCTTATTGCAAGGCTACGTGGCGGGCGATGGCCTATTAGGAATTCAATACTCTTATATTGTTGGCGTTTTATGTTTTGCTTATTTAGCGTTTTATGCCATCCGTGCCAAAGCCATTTTAAAAACCCAGGGTATAGATTTTGATAAGCAGAATAGCGATTCTTTTCAATTTGAAAACAAACACTAATGCTCGACCTCTCCAACGAATTCGCCATTGGCATTGACATCGGTGGCACCAATACCAAATACGGTTTAGTAAATCATCGCGGCGAAATTTTACAAAAAGGCGATATACGCACCGATGCCTATCCCAAAGTAGAAGACTTTGTTGATGCGCTTTATGATGTGGTAATGCCGCTCATTCATGATAATGTAGAAGAGGGAAAAGTAAAAGGCATCGGCGTTGGCGCCCCTAACGGAAACTTTTATACCGGCACTATCGAGTATGCGCCAAACCTGCACTGGAAGGGCATTGTACCCGTTACTAAATTAATTACCCAAAAGTTTAGCTTGCCTTCTGCTTTAACCAACGATGCCAATGCTGCCGCGGTGGGTGAGATGAATTACGGCGCGGCAAGAGGCATGCGCGACTTTATCATGATCACATTAGGCACCGGGGTTGGCAGCGGCATTGTGGCTAACGGCCAATTGATTTTAGGCCACGATGGCTTTGCCGGAGAGTTGGGGCATACCGTTATCAGGCCGGGCGGAAGAAAGCATTGGTCCACCAAATTAGATGGTTCATTGGAGGCATATTGTTCGGCTACCGGCATTACCATGACGGCGAGAGAATTGATGCAACAACACCCGGAAACGGATTGTCTTATGCGTCATGCTTCGGATAAAGATCTTGACTCAAAATTTATTTTTGAATGTGCGGAGAAAGGGGATGCCATAGCGTTGGAAACCTACCGGTTTACCGGACAAATTTTGGGAGAGGCGTTAGCCAATTTTATCATGTTCTCATCGCCGCAGGCGATTGTACTTTTCGGCGGTGTTATCAAAGCCGGCGATTACATTATGGACCCGACAAGGGAGCACATGGAAAAAAACCTGCTGCCCATTTTTCAGAATAAAGTAAAACTGGTTTTCAGCGAATTGAAAGAAGCTGATGCGGCTATCCTCGGTGCCAGTGCGCTGGTGTGGGATTTGAGAGAGTGAGGTTTGCGGTTTCCGGTTCAAGAGTTCAAATGTTGGGTCGCTTAAATCACGATGTATCTTACCGAGTCATAAAGTTGTTTGACGTTTGACTTCTCATCACCGCTTACTCCTTATTATAAACACCGCAGGCACAGCTCTCTGTCCTTCTTTATCGGACGGCGTGATGGTTTGCTTTCCATTAATTAATAAGCAACTGCTTCCTCCGCCATCTAAATTCAATGCTTCCACACAACCTAAGTCTTTTAAAATTTGCGCCTCCTGTTCAAGTGTTGCGCCATGTGCTATGGTGTTTCTTCCTTCAATAACAAGTATGATAAGTTGGTTATCTTTTGTATAACCCATGGCTGTTCGCGGATGTTTATCGAAGATAGCTTTGCCTGTGAATTTTAATTCTTCATTGTTAGTAATTTTTATATGGCCGTTTTGTAATAAAACAGGCCCTCCGCCGATGGCCGTTTGCATATTCCATTTCCGAAATGAAGGACTACCACCACCATGATTAACTATCGTGGTTGTATAACTAAAATACGATTGATCGTGATAAGGCAGAGAGTCTTTCATTGCATCAAATTCCCATTGACTTGCATAGATATTTTTTTGGCTTGAATCGGTTAATACCCAGGCAATGTCGGCTTCACGTTTTTTGTTTATTCCAATCGCACTACCAAAAGGATGTTTATACGTCAATGTATCTTTTCCTCTTCCGGACACAGCATGAACACTATAAGAAACAACCTTTCCATCCTTCACCACCAAATTCAAATTTCTATTGGTTTCAAATGAAAAGAAAGTACCATTCACCACTACCAACGGTGCGTCATTCTTTTCATAAAACTTTGTTGGCGTGAGCCTTCTGTTCAACGTAGTGTCTGTGGTAAAATTCAACTGCTTATCTTTTAAATCGGCGATGAGATAAAAGGCCCGGAACGGAGCGGTATCAATAGGTTGCGCCGTGTAATACACATGAACCGATGAAGGCAAAGGAGTATAAGCGCTATCTACATTTTGCCAGGTAAGAGGTGCTTGTGCAAATGCTTGTAGAGAGAAAAATACACTGCTGATAAACAAGAATTTTTTCATCTTATAACCGTTACTGTTCCCTTCAAAATTACAGCTTGCCCCAGGTAGTTTACCGCACGAACCATCCATACAAAAGTGCCTGATTGTATGTTGCCGCCATCCCAGCCTTTAAACATGTTTGTAGTGGTAAAAACCTTTTCTCCCCACCGGTTGAACACGGAAAAATGGTTCAACTGTTTTATGCCCACATACACCGGCAATAACAGATCATTTTTCCCATCGCCGTTGGGCGTAAACGCAGACGGGACATAGACCGTAGGCCCATCATATACTTTAATCAAAACGGAATCGGAGCTGGTGCAGCCTTCCGTGGTAGTAACGGTAAGTACAAATTGTTGATCTGCATGTAAGGTAACAGTAGGATTAGCAATATCACTGTTAGATAAGCCAAAACCCGGCGACCAGGAAAAGCTTCCATTGCCTTCGCCACCTAATTGAAAAGGCAGGTTGCGCACCACTACCGTATCATGTCCGGCAAAAACAATGGCCTTATTAACCGTAACCGTTTTTTCTACCGTATCGGATGAACAACCATTGGTGGCAATCGCCCAAAGTTTTATTCCGTATAATCCACTATCCAGGTATTGATGGCTGGTATGTTGGTTGAAGCCTACCGACCCATCGCCAAAATTCCAGGCCCATTGGTTGATAATCGTATTGACATCTAACTGCACCCCGTTAAATAGCAGGCTTTCACGGATGCATCCGTTTGGCGTCACTGCTTCTACCTGCGGTACAGGCTTAATAATAAACGAAGCCGAAGCGGTATCGGCAGGCCCGCAATTGGCCGGTGAAAAGGCAATAACATCTACGGTGTGCGAACCAACCACCAAATTGTTCAACGACGGCTGACCAGTTAAATAGCTGGTTCCATCTACACGCCACAGGTAGTTTACCCCAATGGTATCGGAGATCAAGCCTATCCTCGGTTGTTGCTGAGAGCAGGTATCAAAGGCCGTGAGATTTGCGGCCGGTATCGCTCCTACCACCACGGATATAGTTGAATCGTTTTCGCAGCCGTCGAGCCCTTTAATTTTTAGCGTTACAGGATACCGTCCTGAAGCTGCGTAGGTGTGCGATGGATTCATCAACGAGCTGGAACCACCATCGCCAAAGCTCCAGTTATAATCGGTGATAGGTGCGAACGATTCCGAGGCATTGGTAAAATGAACAGCGGCGCCCGTGCAGGCAATGTTGGCCACTGCATCGGTAGTAAATGCCGGATCAAGCGCTGTGCAAAACTGTTGCAGGTTTACCTGCCCGCCGGTAGCGCCGGTAAAACCCCAATACACACTTGGGTCGTTATTAAAAATGGTCGTCACTAAATCAATCTGTTTTTCTACCCGAAGTACGCCATCAAAATAAGTGCGTAACCACTTTGTACCAGCATCCCAGGTAATGCGCAGCCGGTGCCATTGGCAATCTTCTACATTAAAACTGGTGGGTGAGATAGGCACCGGCCCCGCAAGGTCAGTGCTATGGTTGATTTGTCCATTTGATTGGATGCTGATATGATCAAAAAACGGATCATTTAAATTGAGGTTTTGATACGTATCCAACGCAATGCCTATGGAAGGACTTACACCGGCAAAACCCATTCCTTCGCCCGATGTACCTACACTGGTACTGATGGGTTGCAACATAAACACAATGCCATCGGCGCCGCCATCACTGCAACCGAGATTAACGTTAAACCAAAAATCAAAGGAAGAAGTAAGATCAATTTTTTTACTGTTCCAAACACTGCCGGTTTGGGTTTGAATAGCCTGGGTGAGCGTATAACAATTACAGGAGTTTTTTTGGGCCGAACCATTTAGTATATATTGCCCAAAACCAACACGCCAAAAAAGCAGGGCGATAAAAAGCACTGATAATTTATACAAGCAATTCACTCCTTAAAGATACAGTTCTGGAGAAGCCTATGCAATTTGGCGTTTGCTTTCCCATTCTTTACGGCCAAGTTCGGGGAATACATGCCGTTCGCTGTGATAAGAGGAACGCACCAACGGCCCGCTTTCCACATAGTCTAACCCAAGCCCATAGCCTATTTCGCGATACTCCGCAAATTCATCCGGATGAACAAAACGGTGTACAGGTAAATGTTTTTTTGTAGGTTGTAAGTATTGCCCAATCGTTACAACATCGCAACCGGCCGCGGATAAATCTTTTAAGGTTTGTACCACTTCTTCCCTTGCTTCGCCAAGGCCTAACATGATGCCGCTTTTAGTGCGCATGCCTCCTTGTTTAAGCGTAGTAATCACTTCCATACTGCGCCAGTATTTGGCTTGTATGCGAACCTGTTTTGTTAACCGCTCCGTTGTTTCAATATTGTGCGAAACCACGTCCGGCGCGGCTTCTATAATGCGGCCAATTTGATCTTTAGCTCCTTTGAAGTCAGGGATTAAGGTTTCCAATGTAGTATCGGGATTCAAACCTTTTACCGCTTTGATAGTATTATGCCAGATGATAGAACCGCCGTCTTTTACTTCATCTCTGTCCACAGAAGTAATTACGGCATGTTTTACTTTCATAAGGTAAATGGCTTCGGCTACCCGTTGCGGTTCGTCCCAATCAATGGGTTGAGGCCTGCCGGTAGCTACCGCGCAAAAGCCGCAGCTGCGGGTGCATACATTGCCAAGAATCATAAACGTGGCCGTGCCGGCGCCCCAGCATTCGCCCATGTTAGGGCAGTTGCCGCTTTCGCAAATGGTGTGAAGTTTATGCGTATCTACCAGGTTGCGAACGGCCTTGTAGCTTTCGCCGATGGGCAGCTTTACACGCAGCCAATCCGGCTTTTTGCGTTTGGGTTCCGATGCTATAGGAAGTTCGATCATGAAGAATAATGAATGATGAATAATCAGTAATGAGTTGGGCCGCTGCTATCAACTGGCAGCACCAATCAGTTACAAAAATAACGTTGGGATAGCGTTGAATAATCAGTGAAATCTGTTCTCCAAAATCTGCGTAATCCGTAATCTAAAATCCGCGTAATCTGTGGTCTTATTTACGCTTGCCAAAAACAAACGCCACATGCCCCTGAAAGAAGAGTTGCTTTTGTGGACTGTAAGCTAACTGTGGAATTTTAGCAGTATAGTAGTCAAGGCTCATTCCTATTTCCAACGCCTGGATGGATTCGTTGTAACGGCCGAAATCGAAGCGCAGTGCGGCTTTAACGTACAGGCCCGGTTTAATTTTTAGTTCGCTCCAGCCTTTGGTAAAGCCCGAGCCGCCAACTATATAAGCGGGGCTTAAAAATAAGGCACTGTCTTTTGAATCATACTTTATGTCCCTCGTTCCGTTCTGGTCCTGCACCTGCACGTAGTAGGGTTTTAATAATCCAACCGACAAGCCACCCTGGACAATGCCCAACACCGCCACTCCGTTCTTATTTCCTTTCTGACCAAAAACATATTGTTGTCCAAAGCCCAGTTTGGCCTGGTAAAAATTATTGATCTTACCATATACAAAGGAGTTGGAAAAGAAGCCATCGCCGGATGATTTTTCTTCTTTCAAATGTTTGATTTCGGTGATCTCCAATGCATATAAATTGGTGAAGCGTGCCGACCGGCTGCGGCCTAATTCCAGGAAGGCGCCATAGCCATTTGTGCGTAACTGAACGCCGCCGGCCGTTTGTTTGGCAAATACCAACACCCCTTCTTCCTCCTGTTTCATTTTTACATTATGCGAACGCTTCTCCTCCACCTTACGATCTTTCTTTGTTACTCTCCTGCTGGTTGAATCCTGCGAAAAAGCATGTAAGGCCACTGCAACTGATAAGCTAAAAAGAATAATTTTTTTCACGAGATAGTTATATAAGGTTCAAACGTAAATTTAGGCAAAAAAGTATGACATCAACGGTTGTTTACGAAGGCGATTTACGAACCACTTGTACGCACCTGCAATCGGGGGGCCACTTTGAGACAGACGCGCCGGTTGATAACAATGGAAAAGGGCAACGGTTTTCGCCTACGGACCTGATGGCTACATCGCTTGCCACCTGTATGCTGACGGTAATGGGCATAAAGGCCCGCACCATGGGTTTTGACCTGTACGGCATTAAGGTAGAAGTGGAAAAAATCATGAAAGCCGATCCACGCCGCATCGGTGGCATTAACCTATTTTTTCACCTTCCGGAAGCCTTGAAAACGATTGACGAAAAGACCATACAAATCTTAAAAAATACCGGTAACACCTGCCCCGTTCAGCAAAGCCTTCATCCGGAGATAGCAGTGAAGGTAGATTGGGCGGAATGGGGTAGTTAGCCCCCATCCCCTGAAGGGGAGCCATGGCAGAACCTCTTGTCATTTCATTCACTCTTATCCTGTTAACTCATCAACGTTTAACCAGTCAACTTATCAACCTATCAACCATTTGTCTCTCTCCCTCCAATCCATATCAATTATCCAGTTTAAAAATTATGTACAGCAGCACCATGTTTTTACGTCCCGTATTGTAGGTATCCATGGCCGCAACGGCGTAGGTAAAACCAATCTGCTGGATGCCATTCATTACCTCTGTTTTACCAAAAGTTATTTCAGCCGCAGCGATGCTATTAATGTACACCACGGCCAGCAAGGCTTTCGCATAGAAGGCCATTTTATATTGAACGGCAACGAAGAAAAAGCCGTTTGCATTTTACGGGAGAACGGCCGCAAAGAGTTTTCGCTGGATGATGATAACTATACCAAATTCTCCAAGCATATTGGCCGTTACCCTTGCGTGGTGATTGCACCGGATGATGTGGAGCTAATCATTGGTGGCAGCGAGGAGCGTCGCAAGTTTATAGATACCATCTTATCGCAGTTAGATGCCGCTTACTTGACAGCCTTAATCAACTACACCAAAATTTTACAGCAACGAAATTCTTTTTTGCGATCGCTGAGTGATGGCTATGCAAAAGACTTTTCGGTACTGAATATATTGGACGAACAGTTAGCCAAAGAAGGCGCCATCATCTTTGGGCAGCGTGACCGTTTTTTAAAAACCTTCTTACCAATTGCCGAAGAAAAATACCGGCAAATAAGCCAGCAACCGGAAAAGGTGGAACTGGTTTACGACAGCGAATTGCACACGGCTACCCTTACCGAATTATTACAACTGACCCGGCAGAAAGATACGGTGGTACAACGCACCAGCGCCGGCTTGCACCGCGATGACCTGATGTTTAATTTAGGTGGGCAAACCTTTAAAACCATCGCCTCGCAGGGGCAGCGAAAAAGCCTGTTGTTTGCCTTGAAGCTGGCCGAGATGGACATACTAAAAAAAGAAAAAGGCTTCCCTCCTATTTTATTGCTGGATGATGTATTTGAAAAGCTGGACGAAGAACGCATTAACAACTTATTGGCCAATGTTTGTGCCGATGAAGAGACGCAAATTTTTATTACGGACACGAATGGTGAACGGCTGGCGAAGGCGATAGAAGGGATTGAGCAAGAGGTGCAGATGATTGGGTTGTGAGGGATGGTGTTAAAGCGTTTGAATTACGATAATCGTGAGTTTTATTATCACTAAAATTTGCTATCGATGGCTTGTATTTGCGCTACTTTTTAAAGGCGCGGATATTTTTATAACTGTTTGAGAAAACACAGCTTACAAAAATTACGCAGTTGAATTTGTAGCGTATTTTAGCGCAAAAACACACGTTAGCTGCCATTTTATTGCCATAGTACGCTATTCAAACTTTGTGAACAAAGCCTGACAACTTATAACTTACCAGACAGCATTTTAAACTAACTTTCCAACAAATTTTATAGACTGTAATGCATCCATTTGAAAGAGAATCATCGGTATCAACTGAAGATATAGAACTCGAATTAAGAGGAGTGAAAGAAATTGGTTGGGCTGACTTTTGGCTTAACCCAAGAAAACTTCGTGGTAGCGACTTTCTCATGCGATGGTCTCAAGGCGTTTGGAGTGAGAAGCGTTTAATTGATGCAATCAACAAGACTAATCAGTTTTACGCAATTCCTTATGGACCGAGTGGCACTGCACCTACAGACGATGTAAGAGCATTTGAACTTTACTTTGAAAGATTAGAAGCCGCAGGACTTGGCAACATTAAACGACCCGACCTTTTAGTTTTCAAAATTGCCGACAAACCTTTTGTTGACGAATTTCTTGCAAGCATAGGAGGCGAAGAAGAATTACCTTTCATTATCGAAGATAATTTAGGAGACCTTAATTCAAAAGCAATCATAGCAGTTGAGTGTGAAAATTCACTTTGGGTAGCAGAGAAAATGCCTTTTTATAATATTCCCATGAAAGCGCAAAAGCGACTTGGGGGAAAATTAGGGCTTGCAAAAAATGCTGTTCTTCCAACTGTAATTATTAAAGAGGAAGATAGAATTCCGTTAAGTGGATGGCAAGAAAAAAATAAAATTCCTATTCATGTTTGGCATGTTTTCTATGACCGTGCTTTTGGACTTTCATTTGATGAAGCTGAACGACTTGTTAAGGAAGGTTATATTGAACCAACAATTCAAACTTTCCAAGCTCCTGGCGGAGCAACGACAAAAAAAGCAATCTATAAATATTATTATCATTACGCTTATCCGCTTGGAATTTCTATTGAACGTCCTAAATTAATTTCAGCTTGTATTGAAGACAAGAACGGTCACATTTTACCCTATGTAAAATTTGAAGGTGGTTCTCTTGAAATAACTCCTGATGCAATAACTCTTTTAAAGCAACTCTGATGGGAAAAGTAAAATCACATCAGAAGTTACCAACAGAATGGACCGAAAGAGAAATTCTTCGTGACAAAGGACAATTCTGGACACCAAGTTGGGTTGCCGATGCAATGGTTGCATATGTTTCTGAAAATACAGATTTAGTTTTTGATCCTGCAACAGGGAGAGGAGCATTTTACGAAGCATTGCTAAAACTCGACAAACCAAAAGTTTCTTTTTTCGGAACTGATGTTGACACCGAAGTTTTGGAAGAAAAAATTTATAATCACAAAAATTGTTTCGTTGAGAAAAGAGATTTTATAAAAAATCCACCTCAAAGAAAATTCAAAGCGATAGTTGCGAACCCACCATACATTAGGCATCATCGCATTGATGATGAAACAAAAATTTTACTCAAACAACTTTCTGCAAGCATAACAGGCGATACTATTGACGGTAGAGCGGGTTATCACATTTACTTTTTCATTCAAGCGTTAAACCTTTTGGAGCAAAACGGAAAACTTGCCTTCATTATGCCGGCCGATACTTGCGAAGGAAAGTTTGCAAAGAATTTATGGAAATGGATTTCAGAAAAGTTTTGCGTTGAAGGTGTAATTACATTTGATGAAAGGGCTACACCCTTTCCAAATGTTGATACCAATGCAATGGTTTTCTTAATCAAAAATTCCAAACCAACTCAAACTCTTCATTGGGTAAAAGCGAATGAAGCATATTCAACAGACCTTTTCAATTTTATTTCTTCAAACTTCAAACAAAAGAAGTTTGAAACTATTGAGGTAATTGACCGGCAACTTAAAGAAGGTATTGCAACAGGTTTTTCAAGACCCGAACAAAATCATGATGTTTTCAAATTTCATTTGAATGACTTTGCAAATGTGATGAGAGGGATTGCGACCGGTTCAAACGAATTTTTCTTTTTGACAGCACAACAAGTAAAGCAACTGCAAATTCCAAAAGAGTTTTTGAAAAGAGCAGTCGGCAGAACAAAGGATGCAACCGAAAGTATTCTAACTGCAAAAGATGTTGAGGAATTAGAAAAAGAAAATCGTCCGACATATTTACTTTCAATAAACGGTCATGATAAATTGCCAAAGGCAATTACCAATTATTTGAAAGTCGGTGAAGAAATGGGTTTACCAAGTCGTTCACTAATTCAACAACGAAAGCCGTGGTATAAAATGGAGAAACGAGCAGTGCCACCATTATTATTTGCTTATCTCGGCAGACGAAATATAAGGTTCATAAAAAACGATGCAGGTATTTTACCGTTGACAGGTTTTCTATGTGTGTATCCAATTTATGATGACAAAGAGTTTATTGAAAAACTTTGGCAAGCACTTAATCATCCCGACACTTTAGAAAACTTAAAACTTGTTGGTAAAAGCTATGGTTCAGGAGCAATTAAAGTTGAGCCAAGTAACTTGAACAAACTCCCAATTCCCGAACATATTGTAAAACTCTTTGACTTAAAGCGACCCTATAAAACAGCAGAGGGACAACTTGAAATATTTAGAGAACCGCAAGTAAATCTAATTGCGAAAAAAAGAAAAACGGCGGGTAACAAGGGGGTTGGCGTTATTGGGGCATGAGATTGATAACTTCGGCTATATCCGGCTATCAGCTTCAGTTTCAGCTTGACTTTATAAATTTAGCTATTAGTTGTTATCTTCAGCTTTAGTAGCAATCTTCAGCTTTGGCGCCGGGCTTGACAAGCAACAAATACCAGCCCATCGCCAAGCCCTGAACGTTGGCAACGATAGGTTCTCACACCATCATTCATCATTCATCACCCAAAACCTAAACCACTTTCATCATTTCAACAGTCAGCGCAGTACGAAATTTGAATAAAACAGCATCTTGACTTTGATACCATTTCTTATTTTGCAAATATGAAAACAGAAACAAAGAAAAAGATGGAAGAGCTAAATAAGAGCAAGGTCCCAATTACTGCTATTGATCCTTCTTTAAATACCGAAGGAAAAGTATTGTTTCCTAAGAAATTAGCGCTGGCGGAAGAACAGCTTAAAGGTGTTGAACTACCTACCATTAAAAAGCCCCGCAGTTAATTAGATCATTGCCTCAACGGCGTCATATATTAAGCTATGTATTTGATACGTACTACTTTAATTTCCCTTCCTCCCATCCTCCAATTCTCAATCTCCCCTACCTTCGCCCTATGGCGCAATACTCCATTGGCGAAGCAATAAAGCAGTTCCTGGCTCAAAGCCGGTTAAAGGGTTCGATACAAGCCTTGCAAATAGAAGATGTGTGGGAAAGCGTGATGGGCAAAACCATAGCCCGCTATACCGATAATATAAAAGTCATCAACAAAACCCTGTTTATTACTACCAATGTAGCGCCGCTCAAACAAGAACTTTTATACCAAAAGGAAAAAATAAAGCTTCGCGTAAACGAAGCCCTGGGTGATAAAGCCATTGAAGATATCATCATTCAATAATGTCAGGGATAGCCGCGGCGCTGCGGCTCCTTTTCCAAAAAATAACTCTCGGGCCGGTTCAGGGCTTCCTGCATTAAATCGTATGTAGATACAACGCCTCTGAATTCAAGCTGGTCGAAGATGGCGATGTGCCGAACGTTATACATCTCCATCATCTGTAAACAAGCCTGCAGCGAGGCTTCCGGCGATTGTACCGGCAGCGAGACATTCATGAATTCTTCCACCGTAATCGTATTCAGCGGGCGGTTTTCAAATAGGATTTTCGAGGCTATATCATAATGCGTAATAATGCCTTTAAAATTTTCATCGCTCAACACCACTAAACAATCAAGGTTTTCGCTGCACATCTGATAGAGGGCGTCGCTCACTAAACAGGCGATAGAAACGGTATTGAACTGAGGATGTTTGCGGGCCAGCAGATCGGCAACTTTTTCCATGGTTGTGGTTTTTAGGTATAGAAAAATGGGTGTAAATAAAATGGCAGGCTTGTTAACTAAAAGTACCAATGTTTGCTGATACTTTTTGCAAGGCCAACATTATTTTATTCGTACGCGGGGGTCCACTACGCCGTATAAAATGTCGGCTAAAATATTGATCAAAATAAAAAAGGTAGCCGAAACTAACACGGCTCCCATCACCACGGGAAAGTCTAATTTTTCCAGTGCATCTACCGTTACTTTTCCAATACCTTTCCAGCCAAAAATCCATTCAATAAAAAAGGCGCCGGCCAACAGTTCGGCAAACCAACCGGTAATGGCCGTTATCACCGGATTGAGGGCATTACGCAAGCCATGTTTCCATATAACCGTTTGCCTGCTTAACCCTTTTGCATAAGCCGTTCTTATGTAATCCTGGTCCAGCACATCAAGCATGGCGCTACGGGTAAGCTGCGTGATAATAGCCAGGGGCCTGATTCCCAACGTGAAGGCCGGCAGTATCAGGTTCTGTAGAGTAAGCCGCTTCACGCCGTTACTGTCTATATCAAACCAGCTTCCGGTGATGTGCAGTCCCGTCCAACCTGTCCAAACAAAACCAAACAGGTACGCCACAATAATGGCCATAAAAAAGGATGGTGCTGATATACCCACGATGCTGGCAAACACAGCCGAAGTATCCTGCCACTTGCCTTGCTTTACCGCTGCTAAAACGCCTAACGGAATGCCTATGCAGATGGCGATGGCCATGGCGGTAATGGCGAGTAATAAAGTGCCCGGCAGGGCTTCTATTAGTATAGTGCTGACAGCGCCTTTTGTTTGATACGATTTGCGTAGATAGGGCAGCTTAATGGCGAGTTTGGTATTGCCGCCAATAAAAAGGCCTTTGAGGGATTTTTTAGTGATGTCTTCTTTTGAATAAATGGAGATGGGAGATACATCGTTCAGGTAATAAACAAACTGCTTCCACTTGGGTTGGTCTAAGTAAAGTTCTTTGCGAATGGCGGCTTGTGTAGCAACATCACCGGTTTGCCCCATCACCAACCGCGATGGATCGCCAAAGCCCTGGAACAAAACAAACACAAGAATGACCACGCCGATCAGCACCAAAAATCCGTAAGCAAGCTTTTTAAGAATAAATGGCAGCATGTACTTTCTAATTAATTTCTTTCAGGTCTTCAACCAGTTTATTCAAACTTCTATAACTGTACTTGCCTGCAATGGTTCCGTTCTTTATAATATAAAAAGTAGCAGGCGTTCGGGCGGCAATGCGCATCACCGTAAAGTCCGTAGAATAAACAGGAACGTTGACGCCGCTTTTACCAAATAGGTTTTGAAAGTATTCCGATGTGTTGCTGGCAAAATAAACCGGAACATTTTTTTGTCTGGCCGCATCTGCCAGCTTCTTAAAATCTTCTAACCACGACGATGTTTCCCCCAAGCCAAAACCTATGACAGCTATGGGTTTGCTCAGGATAGCCGAAGTTGAATCGGGAGTAATTTTATTGCCGGACGCAGAATCAACTGTTGGCATACCGGTTATCGAAAAGCCATTCAACGGCGCTTCATTATTGCCCTTTTTAATCAGCTTCGTATTTGTTTCCTCCCATTTCCAGGTCGTGTCTTTCCAGATCTTACTGTTATTAAATTCATCCTGGCTCATGTCCTTCTCCTTACCTGTCACCTTGTTTTTATACACCAGCCTTGTTTCAGAAATATCAGGTGTAGCATTTTTAGGAGGCTTCATTTGCTCGGAAATATTATTCCCTTTTTTAAATGGAAGGCAGTCGGCAAGCGGTAGATAGTTAAGCACATACCATTGTAAGCCTAAGCTGCATAGCAATGAAAGAAAGAGTACTGATGTTCTTACGCCAGCGGAAGAAACCGGTGTGATGAATCGTTGCTTCGTTAGTAAAAAACTGATCATCAGCAGCAGCGCAATATCTTTTAAAAAAGAGGTAAGGGGAGTTATAGGAAGGCAATCGCCAAAGCAACCGCAGTTGGTGAACTTGCCCGATAAATAAGCGTATCCGGTTAAAAAAGAGAAGAAGATAATAAGGAGTAACAGCAACCATAAAATCGCTTTCTTGTACCAGCCAAGAAGCAAGGCGACACCGGTTATAATCTCTAAGGAAATCATGCTGATAGAAAGTGCCAGTGAATGTTGATGTAAGGTTTCCAGCGCCTTTCTGATAAACGAGCCCTCGCTGAAACCAGCGCTCCAGAGTTCAAAAAATTCCTGCATTTTATAGCTCAGTCCCAACGGATCATTGGCCTTTACCAAACCCGAAACAATAAATAACAACCCCACTAAAACTTTCACGATGCGAACAGTGTTCTTCATACGCCGGCTGTTTTTTCTTCCATCAATATCAGGGCAAATACGGCGTAGTTAATGATGTCGAGATAGTTGGCATCGAGGCCCTCACTTACCAACGTTTGGCCTTTGTTTATCAGTATCTGCCGCATGCGTTGCAGCTTCATCAGAATGAGATCTACAAAGCTTTCCTGCCCCATTTGCCGCCAGGCCTCGCCATAGTCGTGATTCTTACGTTGCATAAGTGTTTTGGCTTCGCCCAAATAAGCAGCGTATAAAATTTTCACGGCATCTACCGTCATTTCTTCGTCGTCATCTTCTGTTAAACCCAATTGTATTAAACCAATGACGGCATAGTTGATAATGCCGATAAATTCACCACTTATATCATCTTCAATTTTTTGTTCGCCTACTTCCTGTATCGTTCTGATGCGGTAAGCTTTTATATAAATCTGGTCTATGATAGAGATGGACCGGAGCACCCGCCAGGCGGTACCGTAATCGGCTGTTTTTTTTAGAAAAAGATCGGCGCATTTTTGTGTGATGGCTTCGTACTGTTGTAAGGTGGACATGCTTTTTTAATTAACTACATTCGTTCAAAAGTAAGCAACAAGTGCAAGTTTTTTCACTCCATTGCAAGGGCAGATTAGTAACCATCAACCAACCGGTAGTGATGGGAATTTTAAATGTAACACCCGATTCATTTTATACCGGAAGCCGTGTAAAAAATAACGTGGCCTTATTGAAAAAAGCGGAAGCGATGATAAGTGACGGCGCCACTATTTTAGACGCGGGCGGACAAAGTACAAGACCGGGAAGCGACCGTGTTTCGGCGGAAGAAGAAGCCAGCCGTGTGGTACCGGCTATTGAGCTGCTGCATAAAAATTTTCCGCACCAATTGATTTCCGTTGATACGTTTTATAGTGCTGTTGCCAGGGAAGCAGTAAAAGCCGGAGCGCATATAGTGAACGATGTAAGCGCTGGTACCATTGACGGCGAATTACCTTCAACTGTTGCTGCCTTAAAGGTTCCGTATGTTTTAATGCACATGAAGGGCGACCCGCAAACCATGCAACAACAAGCGCAGTATAAAAATGTAACGCTTGACGTGTTTGATGCGCTGTCGTTTAAAATAAAAGAGTTGGAAAAGGCAGGCATCAACGACATTATTATTGATCCTGGCTTTGGCTTTGCTAAAACTACTGCGCATAATTTTCAACTGCTTCGTGAGCTATCTTTTTTTAAACAGTTAGGTAAGCCCTTGATGGTGGGCTTATCAAGAAAAGGAACGGTTTACAAAACGCTGCAAATCACTGCAGACAAGGCATTGAACGGAACGACCGTAGTGCATACCATGGCCTTGCTGAATGGCGCCAACGTATTGCGGGTACATGATGTAAAAGAGGCAAAAGAAGCAGTTGATCTTTACCTCGCCTATAAAAGCGAAAGAGCGGTACCGGACCACTCTTAAGTTTTATCTACCCGTTTTCAGGTACAACGATTTTTCGTCTTCAAAAATTTCGGATAAAAAGGAATAAAGTCGGATGGCTACCAGAGGCTTCCCGGATGGTTTTGAATCTTGGACTAAAAACGGAGCCGGTTTGCACAGAGCAGAAATAAAAACAGCCCCGCGGTAAACGGGACTGTAAATGTCGCTCAAACTGGAGCATTGTAATTTATTTTCTCGTTGTATCACGTTGCGGCATCGTTGGAGGAGCCGGCGCCTTATCGGTGATGTCCACTACTTCTATGTCAAATATCAGGTTTTGATTGGGCTGAATAACAGGAGGATTTCCCTGTGCCCCGTAACCCACAACAGAAGGGATGTAAAGGACCGCTTTTTGTCCTTTCGACAATTGTCTCAACCCATCCTGAAAACCCGGAATAGTGCCACCAGCGCCTATCTGCACCGGTAGTAGCTGTCCGCCGGGTTTATCATTTGAATCAAAGACTTTACCCGTCAAATCCTTACCGGTATAACGCACCAGCATAAACTGTCCCATCTTGGCTTTTTGCCCGGTGCCGGGTGCAATGGATTGAACATATACCCCCCATGGCGTATGTACCGTGTTGGTAACATTAGCCGTTTTCAAATAACCAGTGAGGGCAGCATCGTCAATAGCTTTTTGTTTGCTGTTAGCGGGGTCTTTATAAAAAGTTTCAATGGATTCTTTTTCAAAGGCTGCTTGTGCCGCATCGGCATCTCTAAACACTTCTACCACTTTAATGATGGTGTTGATGTTCTTTCCTTTCTTCGAAACAAGAAAGGAGTCCTGTGCCAACTGCGGATTGCTTTTCAGCATTGAGTCAACCGGTTGAACAATTAAGATACTATCACCCTGGTGGGCTTCCAGCAACAACTTTCCCATACCGTTTTGCTCACCTTGTTTTGGAAGGTCCATCCAACGGGCAGGTGTGCCATAAGAGGTACCCAATAAGCTATCTTCCAACTTTTGCGTCATGTGGTAGCGCACTACATTTCCGGGAACAATGAATTCACCTTTTGAATCGCCGAAAACCTTGTACGGAAATCCTTCTTTTGTTTTTTTAAAATCAGTGTGTTTACATGCTGTCATGCCCAAGGCGGCTAAGGCAATGACCAGAAACGGTTTTGTTCTTTTCATTTACTGTGGTTTATTGTAAGAGAGAGCTATTTTCCTCGATAGCTTGTTTAAATTTTTTGACGGTTTCCATCAGCGGCTCTGTATCTCTGCCACCCGATGCATTATAATGACCACCGCCACTAAAATATTTACGGGCAAAGGTGTTACAATCAAAATCGTTCTTGCTGCGGAAGCTCCACTTGCGTTCCTCATCGCGGTCAATCACCAGTCCAACCAATTTAATTCCTTGAATAGATAGCGGGTAATTCACCAAACCTTCCGTATCGCCGGTTTTAATATCATACTTCAATATTTCCTGCCTGGTAATATAAATCAGCGCCGTATTTAATTCGTAATATAATTCCATCTTCTGCGCCAGCACATAGCCCAAAAACCGCAGCCGGTTTTCTAAAAAATTATCGTAAAGCGCCTCGTGTACTTTGGTATGTTGAAGGCCCATCTCTTTTAAATAAGCCACCATGTGATGAACCGAGGCATGGGTAGAAGAGAAGCGAAACGAGCCGGTATCGGCCACCACACCGGCGTACAAACATTCTGCAACCTGCATGTTGATCTTATCGCGATGGCCGGAGCCGGCAATAAAATCATACACCATTTCGCAGGTAGAACTTTTGCCGGTGTTGGAAACGCCATAGTTAAAGGATGCTTCGTCAGGCTCCTGGTGATGGTCAATTAAAATTTTGGTGCAGTGGATAGCCGCCAGCTTTGGCGCCATGTTTTTTGTGCGGCTGAAATGGTTGTGATCAAGACAAAAAAGCCAGTCGGCTTCATCCAACTTTTTATCGCTTTCGGTTTTGTGAAGCTCATAATCCAGCACGTCTTTTACACCTTCCATCCAGTTAAGCCAGCGGGCCCAGTTGGTAGGCGAGATAACGGTTACCTCGTGGCCGAACTGTTTTAAGAAATGGGCCAGCCCCAACGAAGAACCCATCGCATCAGCATCGGGCTTTTGATGCGTGGTAATAACGATCTTTTTTTTATCAGGTAATTGCGTGTATAGCGCTTGAATCTTTTGCATGGAAAGGCGCAAAAGTATAGGAAAGTTTTTTTAGGGTTTCGTTAAAGAAGAACACGTCACATTAGCGGGAAAAAAAGGCGAAAAGGTCTTTTTATAGCTATCGAATCAGAATGCATTCAGTAACAGACATTCTAAATAAAAGTGCCTTCGTAAATACAAAGGCACCCAAAAATTTAAGTACTAAAACAACAAAGTAGAGCATGCGACTTATCCCATAGCCGATGTTACTAATTTCCGCTCCCACTCCGCATTTCGGTTTCTTTTCTTTTTATTCAGCAGTTTTATAACAGCCGTTGTCACCAGCGCACCGGTTACGTATAAACCAACCGTCATTACCTGGGTGGCTACCGTTTTATTGCTATGCTTTTTGCTTAGGCCCAATGATTCGGGAAGAACCAAAGCACCAATGCCGGCGGCCAACCCTAACAATGATCCCCGCAACCAGAGATTTTTTTCGGAGCCTATACCTGCAGTACTATAATAAAGCGCATTGCTCACTAAATCGCCGGCCATGGCTACGGTAAATAAGGTATCTTCTTTAGGTACTTTTAATCCGGCTTTTTTCAATCCTTTTGAGATAGCCTGCATTCCCAGCCTGTCCATTCGTGGAGCTTCGGGTAAAATGCGACGTACACTTTCATGTACCAGGGTAACAGTTGCCGCTCCGGCTAATCCGCCTGCCAGCACAGTCGTTGCTTTCATATCAAATCCTTTATATCAATGAGTAAAAATTATATGCCACCGTACGAAGTACCACCCTTTTTACAAAAGAAAAAAATTATCATATTAATCATCCTGTTCGTATGAAAGAACAACGATCAACTGCCCGAAGTTGTTCAGCCTATTTCAATAAAACACAGCAGGGGAAAGGATTTCAGCTAAAAGAGGGTGGCTCTCACTCCCAATACCCTAAACCCTTATCTTTGCCCTCCGTTAAAAATTAACAAGCCCGGCAAGAGTAATAGCCTTTACTGTTACCTGCAATTAAAACAAACAAATACGCATGACTTCTTACGTGTATTACCTCGCCCCACTAATGGGCATCATCGGACTTCTTTATACTTTATGGAAATTTAATTGGGTAAGCAAGCAAGATGCCGGCACTGACCGCATGAAGGAAATAGCCGCTTACATATCCGAGGGGGCCATGGCTTTCTTAAAAGCCGAATGGAAAGTGCTTGGCTACTTTGGAGTTATAGTAGCCGTGTTACTGGGGATCATGGGCTACACTAATAAAGAATCACATTGGACCATTGCTCTTTCCTTTTTAATTGGCGCTTTTTTTAGTGCCCTGGCTGGATATATAGGAATGCGTGCTGCTACCAAAGCAAACGTTCGTACGGCACATGCGGCAAGAACATCGCTTGCCAAAGCCCTTAATGTTTCCTTTACTGGTGGTGCTGTTATGGGTATGGGGGTAGCTGGTTTAGCGGTGCTTGGTTTAGGCGGATTGTTTATCATGCTGCTGAAAGCTTTTGCTCCCGGCGCTATTTCTACTTCGCACGAAGTAACAAGAGCCATTGAAGTACTCACGGGTTTTTCTTTAGGTGCCGAAAGCATTGCCTTGTTTGCCCGTGTGGGTGGCGGTATTTATACAAAGGCAGCCGATGTAGGCGCCGACTTAGTTGGTAAAGTAGAAGCGGGAATTCCGGAAGATGATCCGCGCAACCCAGCGACCATCGCCGATAATGTGGGTGATAATGTGGGCGACGTGGCCGGGATGGGCGCCGACCTTTTTGGTTCCTACGTAGCTACTGTTTTGGCCACTATTGTTTTGGGCCATGAAGTAACAGCAACAACATCCGTTACTGATATGACGCCGCTAAGCGATGGCTATGCCGGCTTCTCTCCTATTTTACTGCCTATGCTGATTGCCGGAGTGGGAATATTATTTTCCATTATTGCCAGTTTCTTCGTGCGCATCAGCGAAACGGCCGGTGTTAGTACAGGTGTGGTACAAAAGGCGTTGAATATGGGTAACTGGGGAAGCATCATACTAACCGCTATTGCGGCTTATTTTTTATGCAGCTCCATACTGCCGGATGGTGATATGTATCTGAGAGGCTTCGCCTTTACAAAATATAAAGTGTTTGGAGCTATCGCCGTTGGTTTAGTGGTGGGTACGTTAATGAGCATCATAACCGAGTTTTATACCGCTATGGGTAAACGTCCGGTGTTAAGTATCGTTCGCCAATCTGGTACCGGCCATGCCACTAATGTTATTGGCGGATTAGCCGTGGGTATGGAATCTACCTTCTTACCTATATTAGTATTAGCCGGAGGGATTTATGGGTCTTACGCTTTTGCCGGTTTATATGGAGTGGCCATTGCCGCTGCGGGCATGATGGCCACAACCGCTATGCAATTAGCCATTGATGCTTTTGGTCCCATCGCTGATAATGCCGGTGGTATTGCTGAAATGAGCGAACTGCCAAAAGAAGTACGCGAAAAAACAGATACACTGGATGCGGTTGGTAACACCACAGCCGCTACAGGTAAGGGTTTCGCCATTGCTTCGGCAGCATTAACGGCCCTGGCTTTGTTTGCTGCTTATGTTGGCGTTATCAATCAAAATGGTTTTGATATGGCCGGCATCAACATTTATAAAGCCGATGTATTGGCGGCGCTTTTTGTTGGTGGTATGATCCCTTTTATCTTTTCTTCTTTGGCGATACGTGCCGTGGGCGAAGCGGCTATGGCTATGGTGGAGGAAGTACGGCGCCAGTTCAGGACTATCCCCGGAATTATGGAAGGAACCGGCAAGCCGGAATACGATAAATGCGTAGCCATCTCCACCGAGGCATCTATCAAAAAGATGATGTTGCCGGGTGCTATTGCTATCATTTCCCCCATTGTAATCGGCTTTCTTTTGGGCCCGGAAGCCCTAGGCGGATTTTTAGCCGGCGCTACGGTGAGCGGCGTTTTAATGGGTATGTTTCAGAACAATGCGGGCGGCGCCTGGGATAATGCAAAGAAGAGTTTTGAAAAAGGTGTTGACATTAACGGACAAAAATATTTTAAAGGGTCCGATCCGCATAAAGCTTCTGTAACCGGCGATACCGTTGGCGATCCGTTTAAGGATACATCCGGGCCGTCAATGAATATTCTTATCAAATTAATGTCTATCGTTTCCCTTGTTTTGGCGCCAACGCTGGCTGGTGTTTGGGGAACAAAAAATATTTCTGAACATCGTGCAGCGAAAGTAAAAGTGGAGCGGTCTATATCTGGAAGTCAGAAAAACACCGCAAATTCTACTGTAACGTATTCACGATAGTTCTGCTTTGTGAGAGACAAAAAAAGGTTCCCCGCCAACTGCTTAGCGGGGACTTTTTATTTTATACCATCAACCTTTTTAAGCCAACTTTAAAATGGGTTTACGATTGTCTTATTAATTAAACCCACTCATCTTCTACGTTTACTTAGTAGCCTTCGACTTGCCATATCATCTTACATATAATTTAGAAATTACTGGCTGATTTTAAATCACGGAAGAGAAAATGAAGCCGGTTTTTCACAAGCGAATTTTTGGGGATGTGGCCTTTGAAACTATTGGCTACGATAAGAAGGCATCTTTTGTGATAGAACGGGTTTTTGAACGTGGCGATGTGGAGGACACCCGGCAGTGACGCCGGTACTATGGCGATGAAAAAATTACAAAAGTTTTATTGAGGGCGAAATATCTATCAGAGCGAAAACTTTATTTAGCGGCCGCTGTTATTGATAAACCAGTTACAGAATTCCGATACTACATACTAAGACAGTCGAACCTCGGACTTTTGCTTTATAAAAAAGTTGATGCGGATGCAAGCCCTTAAGCCACTTTCATTAGTCGGCACGGCATTGGAGCTTCGTTACGGCTCGTACTTCTGCTGATCCCGATCTTTTTCACTATGAAAGGTTAGATCAGGAATTAATTGTCAATTCATTAAAAAAAGAGTTCGGGACTAATTACAGCATTGAAAGCAGGACTTACGCTGGGGCATATTCTGTTATATAGATGACGTGAAGGTTGACATTGCTTATCATCCGCATCCGCTAATAGCCGGTATTCAATAATCAGATACTATATGAAGGTACAGTGACCCTAATATCAGGCTATTCCAAACATGCTCACGATGCACGAAGTGTTTCATTCTTCCAATGCCAGAATGTTTCACGTCTTTTATTAATAAACGTTGTTAATCGTTAAGCAAAATTAAAATCAGTCAAAGTTTTTTGTTAGTACGAAACAAATCGTAAATTAGCCTCCTAATCATTTTATCATGGCGGCCAAGTATATTAAACCAACGGAAAGTGAACTGGAGATCCTTAATATTTTATGGCAGAATGAAACAGCCACCGTACGTGATGTGCATGAAGAATTAGCTAAAACAAAAGAGGCGGGCTACACCACTACGTTAAAGTTAATGCAGATCATGCACGAGAAAGGTTTGGTGAAACGCGACGAAACAATGAGGACCCACGTTTACCAACCGGCCGTGAACAGGGAAAAAACACAAAAGCATTTGTTAGATAAAATGATTGACTCCTTATTTGGAGGTTCTTCCACACAGTTGGTGTTGCAGGCATTGGGTAGCGGCGAACAAAAAGTTTCCGATGAGGAATTGGAGCAAATTCAAACCTTACTCAATAACCTTAAAAACCACTAACCATGAGCATCTGGAGCCAATCACACATCCTGCAGGCATTAGGATGGGCTACGCTAAATAGTTTATGGCAAACGGCATTTTTATGGTTTGCTTTTTCTTCACTAACCTGTTTTGTAAAAATCAGGGCGGCCGTTAAATACCAGGTAGCGGTTGCCGGCTTACTCATAAGTTTTGTTTGGTTTGTGGCTACGTTTTTTTCTTACTACCAAAACAACACCAACAGTTTTGCCATTTTTGAAAACACCGTTGCTCACTCAAACACTATTTTACAAGCCTGTCTTTTTTCGGCTTCTATCACTTACTTATTGTTATTGCTGTTTCCGGCAGTTCGTTTGTTCCGAAACTGGCAATTTCTTCAGGTCATAAAAAGCCAGGGACTTACAAAAGCATCGGCGGAATACCGCCTGTTTGCGCAAAAAATTTCGCTTCAATTAAACATTACAAAAAAAGTAAAACTGGCGGTATCAGAACTGGTGGCCTCTCCTATTACTGTTGGCTATCTGAAACCGGTGATACTGTTGCCGGTGGCTATGTTTAATCATTTATCTACCGCACAGGCCGAAGCCATATTACTGCATGAGCTTTCACATATACGCCGCTACGACTACCTCGTTAATCTGATAATTTCCGTTATTCATGTAACGCTATATTTTAATCCTTTTGCAAAGGCACTGATTAACGTGATAGAATCGGAAAGAGAAATTTGCTGTGATGAAATGGTACTCCGGTTTGGCTATAATAATATTGACTATGCTTCTGCTTTACTGCAATTGCAAAAAGTGTCTGCGCATCACACGATATTAACGATTGGCGCCACCGGTAAACAGAACTTACTTTCACGCATCGAAAAAATTATCGGTATTGAAAAGAAACGTCCGGTAAGATTGGTACAGGCACTTTCCGTTTTTGCTGCGCTGTTCTGCATATTGCTTTTTAATTCTATTCTTATTATTAAAGATGCAAAAAAAGGTACCGGTTTGACGTATGCCTACGAGCAACCATTTCCCTGGCAGTTAAATATCATGCAGAAAAAGGGTCTGATTTCATCGCCACCTAATGACGTTTCTCATCTGCCAACGAATCGTTCAACTGTGTCGGATAACCACATTAAGATTGATATACTAAACCTCGCTAATCAAGCCAAATCTGACGAATCCTTTATCGCTGATAGTGACGAAAAAATACAGCCCGTAAATTTTGATTGGATAGAAGGTAATCTTACTAAAGAGGAAAAAGACAATGTTGAAAGCACCGTAGCGGCTACAAAAAAAGTAGTCGGTGCCTTAGAATGGAAACAGATAGACGACGCCATTGCGGATGTATTAAGCGAAAAGGAAAAAGCCATTGCCAAACAGGAATATTTGCAGGAAGTAGAAAAAATAAACTGGAAGAATATTGAAAAAAACCTGAAGGCCGGATATGATCAGTTAGACTGGAATGCAATTAATGCAAATGTGTCGAAAGCCATGGTACAAGTGCAGTTGGATAGTTTACAAACCGTATATAACATGGCTTACACAGAAATAAAAAAATTAGAAAAGACACTTAAATCAAAAGGAAAAAATACTGACCCTTCACCGCTTCCGGATGCTTCGCTTGAAGATATAAAAATCGCTAAAGAAGCCTTGCTTAAAAACCTTGATTCTATCAAAACTATCCGGCCTAAAAAGATTGTGAGATTATAATTACCAAACATTTCGCGGACAACTGTCATCGTATTTATTGCCTAATAAAAAACCGATGATGATTTCGTGAGTGCCGCGACTGGCGGTGTTTACAAGGCTTGTTGTATAATCATAAGCGTAACCCACATTAAAGGTATTCCCAACGTTCAAACCGAGCATCCCCATAAAGCCGTTGTTGGAACGATAACCACCACCCAGCCAAAATAAGTCCTGGTATTGAAACTTAATATTGACATCTATTTGTGTAGGGGCGCCGGTTACGCTTTTAACCATCACCGATGGAACGGCGTTCACATCATCGTTTACTAAAAAACGATAGCCTGCCGTGGCAAAAAGGTGCGGCGTTAATTTCAAGCCTAATGTATCGTTTACAAAAGCCACTTTTTGCGGAATAATTTGCTGGGCACTAAGTCCGACAAAATAATCGGCGGAATACAGCCATAAACCGGCATTCAAATCGGGCCGGGTTTTATAAATGATATTTCCGTTGGGGCCAATCCCCGGATCACCCGGCTCTGAAGATTTGGAACGATTATAATTAACCTTAGAGATGCCTCCGGAAAAACCAGCCGCTAAGTTCACTCTCGGAGCTAATCCAATATGATAAGCATAAGAAAGATCGGCTGTAAAAACATTATAGTTGCCGGTAAGATCGTTCACAATGGAAAGACCAACCCCATGGTGCGGTTCGGAAGCTGTATAGTTTTGCCAGTAAGATGTACCTCTTGGGTTTTCGCCGGGAACATTAAATGAAGTAGCCGAAGTTTTATAATCCTTCTTTCCAATAGGTGTGTGAACCGATAAATAAAATGTTTGCGGGCGGCCTTCAAATCCAATCCACTGGTCCCTTGCACTCAGCTTTAGGTCGGTATAATTTTCAATACCGCTCAAGGCAGGGTTAAGAATATAATTGTTTAGAATATACTGCGTGTAGTGCGGACGCTGCTGTGCCCTGCAGGGTTCGAGCATTAGAAAAACAAGCGTTACAATTAATAGCTTTTTCATGTTATCTCACAATATCTACAAAACCGGAAAGTTGCTTTCGGCCATTTTTTGGATTGATAATATAATAGTAAGTCCCTGCCGGCATCTGCTTACCATCAAAACTTCCATCCCATGCTTTGGTATAACCAACCGAATGATAAACCAAACTGCCGTAACGGTTGAATACATCTACGGTCGCACCAGGATACGATTCTAAATATTGAATGACCCAGGTATCATTAATACCATCGCCGTTCGGTGTAAAAACGTTTGGTATGGTTGGCGTCTTTAATAGCTTCACAAACACTTCATCAGATGCCGTGCAGCCCTCCGCAGACGTTGCCTTCAATACATAAGTAATATCATTGGAAGGAGTAGAAACCGGCTGAAGAATGGCGGCATTACTTAAGTAGGTAGCCGGCGTCCATAAATACGTAAGACTGTTTCCTGTGGCGGTTCCAGTAAGCATAGCCGCCCCACCTTCGAGAACAAATTTATCCGGCCCGGCACTAACAACCGGTACAGGATAAACGGTTATCACTTGCTCTTTTAAATTCGTGCAACCATTCAGTGCATTATACATTAAGCGTATAGTATAAGTTCCTGCTTTTTGTGGGGTAAACAAACCGTTGCTATTAACATAGGCGCCGGAGAAGATAGAAGTTCCGCCTGCCATGTTGGTAACCGTTGCAGGTAGCTGAAAAGACGAAGCATCGGCACATACGGGAGTAACTGCCGGGAAATTAATATCCGGTGTAGCTTTCAAGGTAACAGTCTGCTGGGAAGAATTTAAACAATTTATACCCGAGTAGGAAACGACTTGCACTACATAAGCCTTTGTAGCGGGACTGAAAAATTCCGGATACTTGTGAGTGTACGAAGCAGTAGCGGAAGGATAATTGATAACAGTTTTGTTGGTTGGGTCTCCGGTATAATCCCAATAAATTTCCAGCTTCACTAATTTACCAGGGTTAACCGACGATTGATCGGTTATAGTAATAGAGTCGCTGCTGCAATGCTGTAATCCACCTTGTATGGTAAATAATGATTGGGGCACTGCGCCGTTTATAGTAAATACCTGAGTCAGGGAAGTTGAGCAGCCATTGTTAGACGTAACAGTAAGCGTAACATTATAGTTACCCGTTGCTGTGTATTTATGGCTTCCGTTTTTGGTAGTTGATGTGTTTGGATTAGCGATATTGGCATTAGCATCACCAAAGTTCCAGGCATACGAAAACTGCGCCTGGCTGCCATCACTAATAGAACTGGTATCAATAAACTGGCTGATAGGGTCATTAACACAGTTGCCCGGTAAAATAAATCCGGGAACCGGCAATGGACTAATCACCACTGGTTTTGATTTTACCGAGCTTACACAACCTTTGTCGGTTTCAACTTGCAAGGTTACCGTGTAAGTTCCGGCAGTTGCGTAGGTATGCGTAGGAGACGGCATATTAGATGCTGGACTACCGTCGCCAAAGTCCCAGGTCCATTTGTTTAACGCACCGGTATTGGCCAATGACCCATCGGTGAACGTAACCGTTTTTGTAACACAGGATGGTGCTGATGGCGTGAAGTCGGCCGTAGGCAAAGGATTTACCACAACCGTTTTTGATGTCACTGCTGATACGCAACCTATGGTTGAAGTAACGGTGAGTGATACGGTATATGTGCCCGGCGTGGTATAATTATGCGAAGGATTTTGCTGGGTGGCTACGGCGGTACCATCGCCAAAATTCCATTGCCATTGTGTAACAGTGCTGTTGGCAGCCTTACTGCTGTCGGTAAAATTTACTGGGCTTCCGAAACAAATTTCTGCCGGTGACCCAAAAGCTGCTACAGGTGCTGCATATATGGTTGAAATAGTTTTCAGAGTATCATCGCTGCAACCGGCAGCCGACGTTACCACTAATGTTGTCGTGAAAGGTCCGGTAGCTGTGTAATTATGTACCGGGTTTTTAACGAAGGAAGTTCCACCATCACTAAACGTCCAGTTGTAGGTAAAGCTGTTTTGGGTGCCGTCAGCTATAGTAGATGCATCGGTGAACTGCATAGCCCCGGATGGAAGACAGGCATTGCCAAAACTAAAATCGGCTATAGGAGTAGCTGTTACTGAAATAGTCTTAGAATATAAAATGCTTTTGCATCCGCTGGCATTTTCTACCTGCAAGGTTGCTGTGTAAGAACCGGCTACATTATAAGTATGCTGCTGAGTTGCGTTAGTAGTTGCTACTACTGCGGCCGAGCCATCGCCAAAATTCCATGTCCATTTTACAATGGTAGAAGTGGCCGTAGTTGATGAATCGGAAAACATCAAAGGCTTCCCAATACAGTATGGTGCTGCTACCCCAAACCTGGCTATCGGTGGTTGAGAGATAATAACTGTCTTAGTAGCTGTATCAGACAAACAGCCAATATCTGTAACCACGGAAAACTTAACATTGTAACTGCCTGCTGTCATATAGAGATGAGCAGGATTACGCTTTTGCGATAATTGGCCGTCGGCAAAATTCCAGAACCATTTGATGGATTGCCTGGCGAATGTATTGGAGTTGTCCGTAAAATAAACCGAATCGGATATACAACCGGAAGAAGTAAAACTAAAGGCAGCCACGGGTGGATCGAAAACCTGAAGGTCGTAATCAATCTCCTGTTCGCCACTGCATCCTTCCGAGGTGGGGTTTTGCGCAATAACCTTTATAGGATAAGTTCCAATTGTAGTTATAGTAAAATAGCCGGAAAGCTTATAACGGTAAAGTTGTTTACCATTGACGAACCAGGTAGAATCCGATACCGGTGAATTGATTGTAACATCGTTTATACCCATGGCATTCAAGGCTGTTCCAAAGACCCATTTTATTTGCGTGGGCTGATAGGGAAACGTCATCGAAAACTGGAACGGGGCATTTTTACAGGTAGAAGGAAAATTAACTGTTGCAAACTGGTTTTGTATAGATACGAACTGGTAAAGGTCTTTCACATTAGCGCCGGCATTATATCCGTACGACTCTGCATTTCCATACCCGTAGGCAATAGCATTAAAACCAGAATCGGATTGAATGGTATGCTGCCCCTGTGTAAGATTTTGAACCAGGTAGGCAAAAGCAGAATTTTGGGGATGAATAAGAAACGTGCCTGAAGGTGCAGCGCCATCTATCTTAAATGAACTCACGGCGGTTCCCCCACTTGGCACTACCACATTTAAGTAGTGCCTGGTAATGGCAGAGTTTGGAGTAGAATTGATAATGACCTTGTCAATGTTCTGCTCCACCGGCGATAGATAGAACACCTCCGGGTCACCATCATTGCCAAGTGCTGTGTTACCGCACTGGTTTGCTGAAGTAATGTACTGGGCAACCATTACCGGCTTATCTGCTTCAATTAAGTTCGGTTGATTATTTTGATTGATTTGATAATAAAAATTATTTATTAATCCCGTCAACACAACACCATTCAATTTTACAACAGTAGTCGGGTCCTGAACAGCCACTCTGAAATAATTATATGGCATTTGGCTCGTTGGCACCGTTAAATAATATTTGCCCCAGGCGTTTTTTGGAAAAGCCTGTACCATATAGTTATCCGCCGAGATACCGGCCGCCCCTACGGGACATTTAATATTAATTTTTCCACTTCCGGAAAACACTGCGATTCTTTTACAACTACCTGTGCCCGTGCTAATGCTTCGGATTCTACTTCCGGTTAAGTCCACGCCATCGTTTCCTGTAATTGTTCCCAAAGCATTAAATACTTGTCCCTGCGATAAGTTATAAGTGTACGTCTGACCGGCAACCATATTTTGGGTAGTAGCGCTTGGAATGACCTCAATGGTTGTAGTTCCGGTGTCGGTAGCCACGGCATAAAAAAAGCAATTTGAACTACCCTCATTGGAATGCTGATCAAAGTTTATAGAATAATATTCCTTTCCTAAGGTTAAGGTTGGAAAAAGTAGTGTAGCGCCGGATACATTTCCATTATAAATATGTGCATAAGCTACCACAGGCTTGTCGCTTACTATATGAATTCCCTTATTACTAATTCCCTCCTGAATTAATCGGGCATCCTGGGCTCCTGTTTTTGGGAGGGAATTGGCTGTGAATATGGTGTTAGCGGGAATGTTAGAATAGGTTTGAGAATAACCTAAACCCGGAATAGAAACCGTAATGGTAGTTACAGACTCTGTGGCAAAATACAAAACCATCTCCTGAGTGCCGCCCGAATTGTTCTGAAACATCCGGCAATGAAGCCCATATCCAACCCAAAAATCTTTCCCCTTATTAGAAAAATCCTGAGCCTGAACGCTAGTGAAAAAGCTGATTAAAATAGCAATGATAGCGGTACATCTTCCCTTCATCAGTAAGTAATACTCTTTAGTAAGTAGCTGCAATTTATTCTAAAATGTTTTAGAAATCTTTCTAACTGTTTCATGCGCTGATTCTAATAGATGAAATCAATTTATCTCAAGGTAACCTGTCAAAATAGGTACTGCCTCTTTGGCATTAATCTTAACACAGTTTGATGAATTTGTAACTACTGATAAACCATACCGGTAGAATCAAAGCGCTTGGCATCATGGTCAAAAGGTTTTTAATAGTTAAAAAACGAATGAGGCTTGTATCTATTTTACTATTTGATCAAATTGTCTTAAAATACTAAATAACAGCTACTTATATTAATTTTTCATCTGATAAAAAAATAATGAAATTTTTTTTAAAAAATAGTTCTAATAGATATTTTTAACAAGATTAAAATATTTATAACAATAGTAAAACAATCATTCACAGCATATTAAGCAATTTTTTATAACTAATATTTTTAGTTATTTATAACCTTCAATATTAAGCGAGAAAAGCTAAATATTTTAGTAGTATATTCTCAAACTTATCATATGTGGTTTTGACCTAATGAAATCTTTTATTGAATCGGCCGCTGTAATGGAGTGCAATTATGGCATTGATGTGCCTTATAAATATGCGGCCTTGCAGGGAGAGTATGATCTGCAATAAGCTAAGCAGATTGGTTGCGTAAAAGTTTTAGGAGAACTGGACATAAAAAAGCCTGCATAATGCAGGCTAAAAATTTAAAGAGAAGTTCAGGAATCACTTCTTAGGCATTCCCCCACCGTCCTCTGGTTTTTTACAACATTTAGGAAGCGCTTTATAGGATTCCGGATTAGCAGCAATTTCATCTGCGTCAAAACCGGCGTTGGCAATTGACGTTTTGATCATTTCAATATTGGTTCGATCCATAAGAAATTTCACATTCACTTCCTTTTTTTTCACCATAACATTTACGAATGTTACTCCATCTATCCGCTTGAGATATTCCTCAATTCTGGTTTTACATATATCACATTGCACGGTTGGCGTTTTAATTTTTGCCACCTGGAGGGCCTTGGTCTGGCCGAAGGCACTAATGGAAAAAGCTGCAAATAGAAGTGCGAGTACCGAATATTTCTTCATGTTGATAGATTTGGAACGAATTTAATTCACCCCATTCCAATGTTCAGGATTTGCTTGCCACTTTAACAAAATCTCCTTGCTTGCGTTATTGATCATACCCTTATCTGTAGCCAGATTTATTAATACCGGATAATTTGTAAGAGAATGTACTTCAATTTCCGCCTCAGCAAACTTCTCTGCTGCCTGGCTAAAAACGTAGCTGAATATTGCTGTCATTCCTATAACACTCAGTCCACTTTTACGTAAAACCTCCACTACCTGCAGGCTACTTTTTCCCGTCGAAATAAGGTCTTCTACTACCACAACCTTTTGAGCAGTTTGATAAGATCCTTCTATCTGATTACCTAAACCATGTTCTTTAGGCTTTGGCCGCACATAAATGAAAGGCAGTTTTAGTTGATCGGCCACCATGGCTCCCCAAGGAATACCGGCTGTTGCTACGCCGGCAATAATTTCAGCCTGCTCAAATTTTTCAAAAACAATGTTAGCCAATTCACTTTTGATATAATCCCTTGTAAAAGGCATGGAAAGTAGCTTACGGTTATCGCAATAGATGGGGCTTTTCCAGCCGCTGGCCCAAGTAAATGGCGTTCCGGTTGTAAGCTTCACCGCTTCTGCCTGTAATAATTTCTCTGCTGTTAAGGTAGCATCTGTCATGTAGCGAAGGTATTGCAAAGGCCTTTTGCTGCTATATTCGTTGCAATTAAACAGGCATGATAAAAATTTATATTGAGAATAAGCTGCTTTTCTTAATTGATCGCCTCAACGGTGAAATCGAATCTTATGTGCATCAACCAGATACCTTTTTTTTGAATGTGGTAAACGATGTGACCATAGAAAGTTTGATACACAACCTGCAACAGGCAAACATTCACAGAGGTATAATCCTGCACGAAAATTTGAGTGAATTAATGGCATTACTTAAATCAAGTTATCATGTTATTGAGGCGGCTGGTGGCTTGGTTTATACGCCGGATCATAAACTTTTATTGATCTTCAGAAGAGGAAAATGGGACTTGCCTAAAGGTAAATTAGATGCCGGTGAAACGTTAGTGGAATGTGCATTAAGAGAAATAAAGGAAGAAACCGGAGCAACAGCCTTACATATTCATCAGCCTTTGACGGTAACTTATCATACGTACTTCGAAAGGGGACAAAACATCCTCAAGCAATCACACTGGTATTTGATCCTCACCGAAAATACTTCGGATCTAAAGCCACAGCAGGAAGAAGACATTGAGAAATGTGAATGGGTGTCAATGGATAATCTCTCTACTCATCGAAAAAATATGCATGCTTCTATACAAGATGTTTTGGACGCAGGCTTAAATATTTTACAACCCAAGGTCAAACAAAATGACCATTGAGATTTCGCTGTCGAATGGTGTCTAATACGGTATTAGGCACAAATTGTGAAACGTTTCCGCCGTTACGGATTACATCGCGTACTAATGTAGATGCGACTGAAGTAAACTTAGGAAGGCAGGTAAGAAATATAGTTTCGATATTCTCATCAAGGCTGCGGTTCATATCCGCAATAGCTTTCTCGTATTCAAAATCGTTTACGTAGCGGATGCCTCGTAAAATATAGCTGGCCTTAATTTTCTTGCAACATTCAACCGTTAATCCTTCATACAGAATAGCCTCCACTTTTGGCTGCGAAGTAAAAAGCTTATTTAGCCATTGCACCCTTGTTTCGCCGGAAAACATAGGCTGCTTATTAGCGTTCATCCCGATACCAATATAAAGTTTATCAAACAGCGGCAATGCCCTTTCAATAATATCCAGATGGCCAAACGTTACCGGGTCAAAAGTGCCGGGAAATAGTGCTATGCGCATAGGTGGTTACTTCTTTTCTGAATGAAATTATTTGCTTTGATTATTAGACAGTAAATACAAAACGGCCATTCGCACAGCCACACCATTTTCTACCTGCTGTAAAATGAGGGAACCTTCACTGTCCGCTACGTCGCTATCCAGCTCCACGCCCCTGTTAATGGGCCCCGGATGCATAATTTTGATATTCTTGTTTAGCTTATCCACCATTTCCTTCGACACGCCGTAAGAAAGATTATACTCCCTCAATGATGAAAACAAAACCTGGTTTTGCCGCTCCAGTTGAATCCGCAGAACATTAGCTACATCACACCAGGCCAATGCTTTTTGCAGATCGTATTCAACGGCCACAGGAAAGGCTTCTTTGATGTATTTAGGCACTAAAGTGGGTGGTCCGCAAACAGTGACTTCCGCTCCCATTTTGGTCAGCAGGTACATATTACTTTGTGCCACACGGCTATGCATAATATCTCCAATAATAGCCACCTTAAGTCCCTTTAAAGTTCCAAAGGCTTCCTGCATAGAATAAGCGTCCAGCAAGGCTTGCGTAGGATGCTCATTTATACCATCGCCGGCATTTATTATGGCTGCCGGAATATGCTTTGCCAGAAAGTGAGGCGCTCCGGTAGCACTGTGCCGCATTACTACCATATCCACTTTCATGGATAGAATGTTATTCACCGTATCCAGCAAGGTTTCTCCTTTTGAAACTGAAGAACCGGATGCGCTAAAGTTAATAACATCTGCAGATAATCTTTTTTGCGCTAACTCAAAGGAGATCCGGGTGCGGGTAGAGTTTTCGTAAAACAGGTTTACAATAGTAACATCTCTTAACGATGGAACCTTTTTTACCGGCCGCTGAAGTATTTCTTTAAATTGTTTGGCTGTATCTAAAATGAGGGTAATATCCGTTACTGATAAGTCTTTTATACCAAGTAGATGTTGGGTTGAAAGTGCCATTAAAAATCAAATATAAAGCGTTTGCCGGTTGGAGGCGATATGCAATTTATCTACTCTTGCTTGTATGAAATCCAGTGACTTCTTCCCCCTTCTTCCACTCGTTCTGATAACATCAAACCCACTTATTTTTTTTGCGCTTTGTAGCGTTTCATCGCTTCTACAAAATAATAGTCGGCATAGGTCAAGGATACATCTAACTCGGTACCCTGCGGCTTGTTGCCGACGGAATGTTGCAAAAGAAAGCCGTCATTAGTGCCAGGCAACGATTGATATTTGGCAGAAAGCAAAGAGGTCAGCATTGTTTCTGCCGCAGTAAAGTATTTTTTCTTATCCCTTCCATCCACGTAGCCCGATAACTCCAGCAACGCTGATGCATTAACGGCCCCTGCTGAGGCATCACGCAAAGCAACTGGAATGCCGGGTGCATTAAAATCCCAGTAAGGAATTTTATCATCAGGCAGATTAGGATGGGCCAAAATAAATTCGGCAATGCCTTTTGCCTGCTCCAAATATTTTCTATCCCTTGTCTCACGGTACATTAAGGTAAATCCATACAAGCCCCAGGCCTGTCCCCTGGCCCAGGCCGATTCATCGGCCGCTCCTTGCGCTGTACGTTTTTGTTGCACGCCACCGGTAGCAGGGTTGTAGTTTAATACGTGATAAGAACTATGGTCCGCACGAAAATGATTGAGCATAGTATGATCGGCATGAGCGCCCGATATTTTATAAAAAGATGAATCACCTGATTGCTTTGTCGCCCAAAACAACAGCTCAAGATTCATCATGTTGTCTATAATTACCAGGTAGTCCGATGGTTTGGAATCCCATGATTTAATACAACCAACAATTGGATTAAACCTTGTTGCCAACGACCGGGCACTTTCTAATAAAATGGCTTTGTATTCAGGCTTAGGTTCAATGCGATTGGCGGTGCCGAAACTGCAATACATCATAAAGCCAAGATCATGCGTTCCGGTGTTGCTCTTCTCCTTTTTCAATAAAGCCAGCTTACGCATCGCTTCATCATAGAGAGTTTGATTAAGGGTTTCTTCAAAGAGATAAAGCAGCGTACCGGGATAAAACCCACTGCACCACCAGCCTGAATTGCTGCTTTCAAACAGCTTTTTTTGCGGATCATAATTTTTGGGAAACTGATCCTTCGGAACATTCTTCATTAGCAGCTTATATTGATCAGCGCTTTCGATAAAGGCCTTGTCAATACGTTGGAGCAACTTATCATCAGGATGGACAGCAGATTTATTAGCAGTAGCACAACCGTTTATTACCATTATTATGCTGATGCAATAGACCGAAAAAAGAAACAATTTTTTCATACTGAATAATTATAAGTGATTACTTAACCGGCCGGCATGGAAGCACATAAATCATTTGTGGCGCCATCTTACTTATCCCTTCGGTATCGCTTTGTTCCGTTCGTTGCACAAACAAATTTATGAGCCGCTGGTGAAGCCATAAATTACTATCATACGTGGGCTCCCATGAGCCAAAGCCTTCGTCTGTTAAATCCGAAACGATCCAATTTTTAGAGGATAAATCAGGACAAACGGCAACGGAAATTTTATTATTTCGCTCTTCATCCCTGAAGAAAACGGCTACGTGTTGCTGACCTCCTTTTTGCCACGCAATAACCTGCGGACGGGCCACAGGTATGCGTTTGGTGCCACCTCCGCGTAAACTAAACGGCGTTGTTCTAAAGCCAAGGTTTTGAGCTTTCCATTCTGCTCCTGTACGATAAACAATATGATATTGCGGTATGGTTGCGCCGCTATCCCGCCAGTAGGTAGCTATAAATGGATGCCCGGCTCCATCAGTAGTCATAGACGTTTGATTAATTAAATCGCTGCCTTGCGGAAGGTGCAAACAATACTCAGCAGAAGAAGCTGTGACAGGCAATTGATAAACTTCACCGGTAGATTTTTTCCAGCTTACTCCGCCATCATCTGAGCAGGCATAACACAGGTCATGATTGCTGGCCACATCCGGGTTTTCGCGCCATACCCACGAAATATAAATACGTCCTTTGGCATCTGCACAAGCTTGCCAATAAGCATTTCGCTTGCCTTCGCCATAAATTAAATTCTGATGCAGTTGTTTCCATTTTTTTGTCAGCACATCATAACTGTTGATAACCACATTACCGGAGCCGGAACTTCCCTCGCGGTATAAAAAAATTAAATTGCCATTGGGCAGATTGTAAAACTCCGGATAACTAACGGCCGTTTCAGATAGGCCCGTCATTGAAAGTATTTCTGAGAGGGCTAATGAACCGGGATAGAGGCTTTGGCAATAATGTAAGCCGTTGTTATGATGGTCCCAGGCCATATGCAGGTAGCCCTTGCCATCAACAGCAATGCTGATAGCATTGTGTGCTTCAACCACGTTGCCTTTATACGGGGTCTTTTGCAGGTCCCATTTTGTTGTTGTGAGAAGCCGTTTGCCCACCACCACTACTCCATCAGCGTTATAAAAGGCTATATACTGTGTATCTCTAAAACTGGTGAGGGATGATTTACGGAAGGCTACCGTGTTGATCGAGTTTCTGGCCCAGCCACTGTCAACCGGTATAAGGTTACGGTTCTTTTCCTGAGCGTTTACAACCGGCGGCGTTATAATATAACCGAGAAACAAAAAGAATAGTAAGCGTTGCTGCATAGTCAGGCTTCATAATTTATACCAACACTACTTCATCTTTGTCGTCTTTTCCTTGCCATAAAACTTTTACTCTTTGCGTTACGATGGAATCTATGGCCTTGCCCGTATAATCGGGCTGGATGGGCAGTTGACGGCTGTACCGGCGGTCAATTAGTACCATCAGCTCCACCTTAGCCGGACGGCCAAAATCCATTAGTGCGTCTAATGCGGCGCGGATGGTTCGTCCTGTATAGAGCACATCGTCTATTAAAACAACGTTCTTATCCTCAATGGAAAAATTGATGTCGGTTTGGTTGGGCATGTGCAGCTCTTTTCGCACATCATCGCGATAAAAGGTAATATCAAGCTTACCATATTGGAGAGCAACGGTTGTAGTTTCCCGCTTGATTTCTTCTACAACCCTATCCGATAAAAAAATACCGCGGGGCTGAAGACCTATTAAAACCGCATTGTGCAATTGCACATGATTTTCTAACACCTGTTGCGCCAGCCGCTTAATAGTTAATGAAATCTGTTGCTGATTTAATACGGTCTTCAATAGTAGAAATTTTTATAAAAATAGAGCTTCTGGTTCTTCCTTGTAATGATTGTTAGGTACAAATAAAAAGCCCCGCATAACAGGGCTAATAAAATTATTTTTCAGCATACTATCTTTTGCCTTTGCGGCTTGTCATTGCTTTATGCTTATGATCGAACAAATAAAAAAGCCCCGCTTGAATAACACTGTTATGTTGCTTAAAATTTCCACTTCCGTTAATGATATTGCTGACACCTAAGTTGTACCTCGCATCTACCCCGAAGCCTGAATAGCCTAAGTAGCTTAAGCCTAATGGCACTGAGAAATCAAGTGTTTTGTAAGAGCTTGATAAGTCGGTTTCCAGACTACCATTTTTTTCTTTTGCCAGCGTTTGAATGCCCAATTGCGGGCCACCCTGAAGCCGGAAGCCATTATCAAAATTGTATTGCAGTAACACGGGAATGTTTACATAGTTTAATAGTAACTTGTCCGTGCCACTTCCATTAGAGCCAAGCTTCGCTCCCTGGGTTGAATAATACACTTCGGGTTGTAACGAAAACGCAGGCGTAACATGAATGTGAGCTAACAAGCCCAAATGGTAACCTACTTTAAAATCGTACGATGCGCCGTAGTTGCTGGTGATAGTGGCAAAGTTTACACCGCCTTTTATGCCAAACTTTGGCACCTGAGCCATAGTTGCCGAACTAGTGATTAAAGCCACGATGCCTACAATAATTTTCTTCATAAGTTTTTCCTGCGCTTATGCAAATAAAAGGCCGCAATAAATTGCGGCCTTTTCGAAAAATACGCTACTATTTTTTTGTCTCTCCTAATGAAAAATTATAACCCACGCGGAACACAACCATTCCTACAGACCCACTTGTTGTTGTGTTTCTATAGCTTACACCTAAATCCAAACCGTTAGAAAGCGCATAACCCCCTCCAATTCCATATCCAAAAGAACCTTCTGAAGCACTTGAATTAAAGTTACTGGACGAACCGCTAAAGGTTACTTTGGCATGATCAAGTATATAACCAGCTTGGGGCTCAACAAAAATTCCATTAAAATAATGACGGTAGCCAAGTAGAATTGGAATTTCGGACGCTGTCGCTTTAACCCCGCTTTGCGTTTCTGAATGAGCTAAATATCCTGAGGTCAACGTTACCTGCCCTGCTGTTCCAACACCATGCATGTACTTAGCTGTGCCACCAATAAATGTACCGCCACCGCTTTCTGTGATAAGGCCAACTTCAGCGCCAACCCCGAGTTGGTTTTTTCCTGCTTGAGCACTGGCAACAAATGATGTTGCAATAATCGAAAACGCGAAAATGATTTTTTTCATACTTGTTAGTTTTTAAAATTCGGACGCGAAAATAAAAACACAAGCGATATGATAAAACTTTCTTGAGGAAAAATGTATGAATTGATGAACCCTTTTATGAATAGTCATATACCCTGACTGAAGTATAATAGTAGCACCCAATAATGTGCATATATATAATTAAATGCCTTCGCTTTCCCCTCGTAAAAATGGATAGCGATAGTCAGTAGCCGGTACATACGTTTCTTTAATAGTTCTGGCACTTAACCAGCGATAAAGATTGATCATAGATCCTGCTTTATCGTTGGTACCGCTGGCTCTTGCGCCGCCGAAAGGCTGCTGCCCAACAACTGCGCCGGTAGGTTTATCGTTAATATAAAAATTACCGGCTGCATGCTGCAAACGTTCGGTAGCCAGTTCAATGGCAAAGCGGTCGCGGGCAATTACAGCACCCGTTAACGCATACGGCGATGTTTCGTCCACTAAGTGCAGGGCTTCGCCAAATTTATCGGCATCATAAATATAAATGGTAAGCACCGGGCCGAAAATTTCATCGCACATAGTAACGTACTTGGGATCTTTCGCTTCGATGATAGTAGGATGAATAAAATAGCCTGTTGCTTTATCATACGTGCCACCGACTAATATGACGGCGTCCATGGAAGCCTTCGCATCGTCAATATAGTTAGCAATCTTATCAAAGCTTTTTTCATCAATCACGGCATTAACAAAGTTTCCGAAATCTTCTACCGTTCCTATCGTAAAAGAGTTAACGCCATCTACTAAAAGCCGCCTTACTTCCTCTGCCATATTAGAGGGGATATAAGCCCTTGAAGCGGCAGAACACTTCTGCCCCTGATATTCAAAAGCGCCACGTAATAAAGCTGTAGCCACTACTTGCGGATCGGCTGAACGGTGTGCGATTACAAAATCTTTTCCGCCGGTTTCACCTACGATGCGTGGATAACTTTTGTATGTAGAAACATTAGCGCCGATGGTCTTCCACATATGATTAAACACGCCTGTTGACCCGGTGAAATGCACGCCGGCAAAGTCTTTATGCGAAAAACAAACGTTGCCCAGTGTAGGGCCATCAACATAAATAAGATTGATAACGCCATCGGGCAAACCGGCTTCTTTTAAAATACGCATAAACATTTGCGCCGAATAAACCTGGGTATGCGCCGGCTTCCATACCACAACGTTGCCACATAGTGCGGCACTGGTAGGAAGGTTACCACCGATAGCGGTAAAATTGAAAGGCGTGATGGCTAAAACAAACCCTTCTAATGGACGCCATTCGGTGCGGTTGTGCATACCGGAAGCGCTGATGGGTTGCTGTTTATAAATTTCGCTTAAGAAGTGAACATTAAAACGAAGAAAATCTATCAATTCGCAGGCGCTGTCTATCTCGGCCTGGTACACATTTTTACTTTGGCCAAGCATAGTAGTGCCATTCATGTGATAGCGGTACTTGGTAGAAATGAGATCAGCTGCTTTTAAAAAGATGCCGGCACGGTCTTCCCAAGCCATATTTGCCCAGGCTTCTTTTGCTTGCAGGGCCGCCTCTATCGCTTGCCGCACATGGCTTACATCGCCGGAATGATAATGGCCAAGAATATGTGCCTTTTCGTGTGGCGGGTTCATGGCCGCTAAATTTCCAGACCGGACCTCTTCGCTTCCGATATACATCGGCACATCTATCACCTCACTTTTTAACGCGGCTAAGGTTTTTTTCAGCATGGCCCTCTCGGCTGAACCTATAGCATAATCGTGAACAGGTTCATTAGCGGGCATTGGATAAGAAAAATAACCCAGGCTCATAAATTATTTTTTTAAGCTTTCCTAAAATTATTCTATTGCTTTCTGTGCCGTCTCAAATTCAAATACGTGCCCATTAGCTGGTTGCTGTATTGCTTTTAGCACATCTGAAGTTACATTTTTGCCGCCGCCAATATTAGTGGCCAGGCAACCAATTGTATAAATGATGCCCCACGGAAGTCCCCACCAGCCAAACAAAAACGAGATGGCCGTCCACGGCAGTGCTTTTATAAAAGAACTTTGACCAGCTTTAATAAAATAAATGTCGCTGGATCGTTTAAACGACATCACGATAATGGAAACACAGTACGAATAAATTACAAACTTTCCACCATTGTTGACTTCATCCTGTAATTGGGCAATGGTCATACCCTCAATGCCTTTGATTTTCATAGCAGTTTATTTTGTTTTGGTTGAATAGACAATCTTATGCTTCCTGCTCTTTTTCCATCATCAGGTAAGCTTTAATGAACCCATCCAGTTCGCCATCCATCACAGGTCCCACATTACCTACTTCGTAATCGGTACGATGGTCTTTGATCATCTTATACGGATGAAAAACGTAGCTACGAATTTGCGATCCCCACTCAATCTTTTTCTTGCTGCTATTAACCGCATCTTTCGCTTCATTCCGTTTACGAAGCTCCAGTTCAAACAACCGGCTGCGCAGCATTTCCATGGCCATTTCGCGGTTGCCTAACTGCGAACGGTCCTGCTGGCAAACCACTACAATACCCGTAGGAATATGCGTTAGCTGCACTTTAGTTTCTACCTTATTTACATTTTGGCCGCCAGCGCCGCCACTGCGTGAAGTTTCCATTTTTACATCGGCCGGTTTTATCTCAATATTGATGGTATCATCTACCAAAGGATAAACAAACACGGAGCAAAACGAAGTATGCCGGCGGGCATTGGAATCAAATGGCGAAATGCGAACCAGGCGATGGACGCCACTTTCGGCTTTTAGAAAGCCATAAGCAAATGGCCCTTCAAATTGCATGGTGCAGGTTTTAATGCCGGCGCCATCACCATCTACCCAATCTAAAATTTCTACCTTCCAGCCTTGCTTCTCACCATACATGCGGTACATACGGGCTATCATCTCCGCCCAGTCCTGGCTCTCAGTTCCACCGGCGCCGGAATTAATCTGTAGTACGGCGGTTAACTCATCTTCGGGTTGATTAAGGGTGCTTTTAAATTCTGCTTCTTCAATAGACCGGATGGCTTTATCGCAGGCTACTTTCACTTCTTTTTCAGTCCCTTCCCCCTCCTTCCAGAATTCAAAAAGCACGGCAAAATCCTCGATAGCGGAACCTACTTGCTCATAAAGATTCACCCAAAATTCATTGAGCTTTGTTTCTTTTAAAATAGCAGTGGCACGGGTATTATCATCCCAAAAGCCCGGCGACAGCGAAAGTTGTTTATCGTTTTTTATTTTATCGAGGCGGTTATCAACGTCAAAGAAACCTCCTCAGGACAAGCAAACGGTCCCTCATATCTTTCAAATATTCTTGTGTCATAGCGGGCGAAGATAAAGATTTACCGTTAGCAGCATAACGTAAAAGAAGGTTGTCTTACTGTTAGCTGCGTACAATTCCTTAATTTACCTCTGAAAAACAGACTGGCAACCATTTTGCTCCTGTCCTATAGGAAAGCCAAACTAATTGAATCATTAAAATTCTTGTTTATGGCTACCCCTAATGAAATCTGTTTAGTACTTGGTATTATTGTTTCCGGCTTGTTTTATATGAAAGTAAAAAGGCTGCAGATACAATCGAAAAACGAAGAGTTGCTCGATAATTTTTTACAGAATAAATCCAGGTTTTAAAATTCAATTTTTCTTGATGCGATTGCTGGTTATAAAATAAACAGCCCCTTTCAATTAAGAAAGGGGCTGTTTTAAAACCCATCAATTTGCTATTTTATCCCAGATATGCTTTTAAAGCGCTGCTATAACGTGCTTTTTGCAAACGCTTGATAGCCCGTTCTTTAATCTGGCGAATGCGTTCTTTGGTCAAATCATATTTCTGGCCGATTTGCTCAATGGTCGTACCATTTTCTCCGTCTAATCCAAAATAAGCATTCACAATTTCAGCTTCGCGTGGAGATAATGACTTTAGAACCCGGCGAATCTCGTTGCGGAGCGAATCTTTCATCACATCATCATCTGTATCATCGCTGCCTTCCAGCAAATCGCCCATAGCCACGTCTTCTGCTTCGTGTACCGGCGCATCTAATGAGGTGTGCCTGGTATTGCTTTGAAAGATGTTATTGATTTCTGTTTCGCTCATTTCTAATATATCGGCCAATTCCTCAGTTGACGGCTCCCTTTCATGCTCCTGCTCAAAAGCCATATAGGCTTTATTAGCTTTGTTGTAGGTACCAATTTTATTTTGGGGAAGACGAACTAAACGTCCTTGTTCGGCCAAAGCCTGTAAAATAGATTGACGAATCCACCAAACTGCATAAGAAATAAATTTGAATCCCTTGGTTTCGTCAAACCGTTGAGCGGCCTTAATCAACCCAAGATTGCCTTCGTTAATTAGATCACTTAACGATAAACCCTGATGCTGATACTGTTTAGCTACCGAAACTACGAAGCGCAGGTTAGCCTGCACCAATTTATCTAAAGCCCGCTGATCACCCATCTTAATTCTTTGTGCCAACGTAGTTTCTTCTTCCGGCGTGATCATCGGAATTTTTGAAATTTCCTGAAGATATTTTTCTACGGCCTGCGAATCCCGATTGGTTATCTGGGTAGCAATTTTAAGCTGCCTCATAATTAATTCCTTGATTATTAAGATGAAAAAATAGATGACAAAGTCCAGTTACAAATAGTTGCGATAAGTAAGTTAATTCCGTCCAAGACTATCGGCAAAGGTAACTTTGAAACGGCAAAACTCATAGCCGTGCCTGACAATTCTTTTTATGCAAAAACTATACTACGTAAAAATTGGCGCTAATCCTTATTGGATAAGGACTTGGGGTGCTAAGTAATTGCACTTATCACATTTCGTTATGTTTTATTCAAGCTGGCCCGGTTTTTTTGCCAGAAAAAAAGCCATCCTATTACGCCGGCTATCATCAAGCCAAAGGAAATTACTTCTGCCTGTGTTGGATGTAATCCGAAAAAATTCATTTGATTATTCACCCTTATTTTCTCAATTAAAAAGCGTTCTAAGCCATTGACAAAAAGGTAAACACAAAATAAGGTTCCAGCTACTTTAAGGCGCTTTCGCAATACCCATAATAAAAAAAATAGTAAAGTGCCCATTAAAGTTTCGTAAAATGAAGTAGGGAAAACCGGCACAGGCAGTTGATTACAATACCCGCTATTACAACCAACAATTGGGATTCCCATTTTATTAACATTATGCGGGTATTGGTAAGCAAAAAGCCAATTGGGTAAAAAACTGAGTGCCTGTGGCTTAAGAAATGACCGGTGCGGGATAGAATCAATACTGCCATAGTGCTGCGAAAAAAAAACAGCATGGCTTGCTATCGAATCCTTAAAATCGTTTGCTGATGCCGCTACAATTTGGTTGTCGGAACTAACTTTATACGCACTGTTATAAACTCCCCAATCGCCATCACCAGCTACCTGGCACCCAATACGGCCGACGGCATAAGCAATCATCAGGGAAGGCGCTATGGCATCAGCCAATTGGCGAACGCTAAACCTATTTTTTCGTGCATAATAAATAATGGCTGCCCCGGCACAAATGAGGCCACCGTAAAAGGTTAATCCACCACCGGAAAAAATATAATCTCCGGGATGATTTAAAAAGTCGCCCCAGTTTTCAAAAATGTCAAACAGCTTCGCGCCAAGTAAACCAACAATTAAAGCAATAACAGTTAGCTCGCCTACTCTGTCGTGCGGCCAGATGCGTACCACCCTTTCCTCTGGATTTTTTAATTGCTGTTTTTTTCGTTCGCGCCATTTCATCCATCCAAAAAGCCCGCCGGTTATCACACCCAACCACACAATACCACGACCGGAAAAAATATATGCCTGCGGATCTTGCATGGCATCTGAACCGATAAAAAAGAGTGCAAGAATTTTAAACCCAAAGAGAAAGCCGAGAAGAAAATTTACAATTAGTTCACTTGTTGTTGCCGGGCCACCTACCACCAATTTACGTTCTGTAGGTTTAAACAAACCTTCATTGCTTTTGCGTTTTAATTCTTTCGAGAGAAGCGAAGCAGCAATTAAAAATGAAATAGCAACAAAAAAACCAAACGAATTAATGAACCGCAGAAAGCCAATCTTGATACCAAAAAAATCCTCAAAAACGTAATAAAGGTTGGGATACATGTAGAAGGTTTACAATTAAAAGTTTACAGTTCAAAAACGATATAATAAGTACGTCTTTGAACTGTAAACATCAAACATAGCCATTGTTAGTTGCAATGCTGCTCAAATGCATGAATGAGATTATTAGCTATCATTTGAGCCGAACGTCCTTCAATTTGATGACGCTCAATAAAATGAACCAACTCCCCATTTTTAAAAAGAGCAATGGCAGGCGATGATGGAGGATAAGGCATCAGGTGGTTACGCAATGCCTGAACGGCTTCTACATCGTAACCGGCAAAAGAAGTAGCAAGATGATCGGGCTTTTTTGTGGCGTTGGTTACGGCCATCAGTACGCCGGGGCGGGCCGTGCCGGCGGAACAACCGCAAACCGAATTAATCATTACAAGGGTGGTTCCTTCTTGTTGCAGCTGTGTTTCCACCTCCTTGCTATCAGCTAATTCTTTAAACCCATTATCAGTCAATTCTTCCTTCATGGGTTGCACTATTTGTATTGGATACATGTGTAAAAAATTTTGGCAAATCTACGAAACTGCAAGAATAGCAATACAGCTATAACATTTCATACATATTGTCAGCCTAACGCGGCCTGAAACGCATGTCTGTCATGAGTTTCAGCAAAAAAAGTCAATGGTACACCATTTGAAAACTACATCATGAAAATTATATTTTAAACCTTTAAAATAAAAAACTATGACCGTTGTACGTTTTAAAAACAGAGCTAATGGCGTGGCCCCTTTTAACAATTTGCTAAGCGACGTTTTTCCGCAAATGCCGTCTTTATACAGAGACGAAATAAAGTATACTGTTCCGGTGAATATTAAAGAAACAGAAAAGGAATATTTAATTGAATTGGTAGCACCCGGATTGAGCAAAGAAGGGTTTGGAATTAACCTGGAAGACAACACACTTACTATTTCAGCGAACAAAAAAGAGGAAACAAAAACAGATGGTGAAAAGATAATTCGCAATGAATATAAGTTCACTTCTTTTAAACGCTCTTTTACCTTGGATGACAAAGTAAATATTGAAGGGATTAAAGCAGAATACCTGAATGGTATATTAAGTTTGACGCTTCCAAAAAAGGAAGAAGTTAAGCCTGCTGCAAAACAAATTACCGTTAGCTAATTATAATAACGCTTTTCTCATAAGCAGTTGGTTTTGGTTTATCGACCCCTGTTTCTACAGGGGTTTTCTATTTTCCCTAATTTGCGCCGAAGATGTTCACCCTTACAATGAAAAAAAATCTTCTGAGCATATACATTACCGCTTTATCGTTTTCACTACAGGCTCAAGACACTATTCCTGCTCCTCATATAGATAGCACTTTACGCATTATCAATCTGAATCCTTTTTTTTCGTTACAGGTAGATTCCACGTTAACTTATCAGCTACAAATTAATAAACCGACCCAGGACTATTTTTGGTTTTTAAGGAACGCTCCAGTGGGTTTAAGGATTGGCAAGGATGATGGGCTGATTTCCTTTAAAGCTTCTAAAGCTTATTTTCTTTCCGGCCGCCTTAAATACGACCAGCCTTATAAAGTATTAATTGGTGTACAAAGCCTCTCTGACCCTACAGATAAAATTGATACTAATTTCAACATTACATTTTTTAACACAGAAGTGGTTTTACCTAAGATAAAGCCGACGGTTTTTAGCACTATCTGGATTAACGAAGGGGAACCGGTCAGCTTTAAAATTCTTTGTGAAGCAGGCAACTTTCCTATCGAAAACATTATGATGAATGCGTCCGTTCCTATAAAAGGCTATTCGATTGTTCAAAAATGCGGGGATGAATTTAATTGGACACCAGACTATGATGTGGCTAAAGAAACCGACAGCGCTAAAACAAAGCTAGTGCTGTTAAGCTTCATTGGTACATCCAAAATGGGTCTTCGCGATACGGCAACTATTAGAGTGTTTGTACGTGATGCTTTGAATCAACCCATGGCGGTAGAAGAATACAAGCAAGTAGCCAAGAACGTTGACCAGTACGTATTACAATTGAAATACACTTTTTTGCTATTGGATAAACGGTTGAAGAAAACGAAGAATGCAAGGATTAGTTTTGATCTTACCGCTGCGACTACTTCACTTACGGGTACTGTTCTCTCTACTTCGAGTGATGCCGGTTCTCAACGAACAGGCAAAATACTTCCCAGTGTAGGCCTTGCATTGGTACCCATTAAAGAAGCGGCAGTGCCAAATAAAAATGTTGATCAGAACCAGGCTTCGCAGATACGTTCCTCCATTAAACGCTTAGAATACATGAAGCAGGATAATGAATTAATCAATGACAAAGATCCTGATGTAGTACGCAAGATGGCTAAGCTAAAAGATGAGTTGAAGCAAGTACAAATTCAGTTGATTGATGTGCCGTTGGAATTTACCCAGGACCTCTCTGCGGAAGAGTTGAACCGTTACTTTAACAGTCCGAAAGTAAATAAGAAATACCGGTTGAAAGGGTGAGATGAATGTCGTTCGCCAAAAGCTATCAGACTATTTTATATAGCCTAATATTTTCAACATGCTTTGTGCCGATTGCTCTTTTGCATACACCCAGTCAATCAGCTTTCCATTCTTATCATGTTCAATAATAACATGCTTCGGCGAGGGGATTAAGCAATGCTTGATGCCGCCATAACCACTGATTTGGTCCTGATAAGCACCGGTATGAAAGAAGCCAACATACAAAGGTTCATCGCCGGTTGTCTTGGGAAGGAAAACTTCATTGATATGCTCTTCCGAATCGTAGTAGTCGTGGCTATCGCAGGTGATGCCGCCAAGCACTACGCGTTGGTATTCGTTATCCCATTTATTAATAGGAAGCATTAAAAACTTTTCGCCAATGCCCCATGTATCAGGCAAAGTAGTAATGAATGAGGAATCAATCATGTACCAGTTCTCCCGGTCGTTCTGCACCTTTTCACCAATAACGCTGTAGATATGTGCCATGCTTTCCCCTACCGTATAGCTTCCAAATTCGGTATAAATATTCGGCATCGGCACTTTACTTCGCTTGCAGGCTGCCTTAATGTTGCTCACAATTTCGTTAATCATAAACTGGTAATCATATTCAAACCCCAGCGAATGTTTGATAGGAAAACCACCACCAATATTCAGTGAATCCAGTTCGGGACAAATCTTCTTCAACTGGCAATAAAGGTTGATGATCTTGTTCAATTCCGACCAATAATAAATATCGTCCTTTATACCTTTATTTAAAAAGATATGAAGCATCTTCAATTGAAATTTGTCTTCATAGCCCTCAATATGATCTACATAAAATTCTAAAATGTCCTTTGCCCTAAAACCCAGCCGGGACGTGTAAAAAGGGAAGGTTGGCTCTTCCTCAGCAGCCACACGAATACCTAATTTAAAAGGCACTTTTACCGATCTTTTATAAGCTTGCAACTCCTCCTTATTATCAAGGATAGGAATGACGTTTTTAAACCCTGTGTTTAATAATTGCGCAATGCGCCGCGTATATCCTTTTTGCTTAAAGCCGTTGCAGATTATATAGATGTCTTTTGTGATCCGCCGTTTTTCGTACAGCTTTTTTATGATCTCAATGTCGTAAGCATAAGAGGTTTCCAAATGAATGCCGTGCTCCAGCGCTTCTTCTACCACAAAACTAAAGTGAGAGCTTTTTGTGCAATAGCAGTAATAATATTCCCCCTCGTATTTATGCTTCTTAAAGGCTTTAGCAAACATGTCTTTTGCCTTGTTAATCTGCATTCCAATTTTAGGCAGATACGAAAGCTTTAGCGGCGTACCATGTTTGTCAATGATCGCTTTTAAATCCAGCCCATTAAATTGTAAGTAACCATCTTTTACAAGCAGCCCTTCTTGCGGAAAATTGAAGGTTTGCTGAACGAGATCAATGTAGGTATTGTTCATTGACAGAGAAGGGGTTGTTCAGTTATTTTAAGATTGAAGCAAATGTACTGTTTATGCAAAAAGAAAACCGCCCTGTTTTTAAGGCGGCTTTTCAAAATTAGACCTATAAGGTTTTAATGCGATGCTTAACATATAGCAGGTCTTAACCCGTACACGTTTATTATTTAACCTGTGCTACAAGAGCTTTAAAACTTTCAGCATTGTTCATGGCTAAATCAGCCAGCACCTTGCGGTCAAGTTCAATTCCTTTCTTATTTAAAAGATTAATGAATTGCGAGTAGGTTAAACCCTCTTCCCGAACGGCCGCGTTGATACGGGCAATCCATAAACGGCGGTATTCCCTTTTCTTTAATTTACGTCCTACAAAACTATAGGTCATCCCTTTTTCTACTACGTTTTTGGCAACGGTATAAACGTTTTTACGTTTACCATAATAACCTTTTGCTTGTTTTAGAATTCTTTTTCTGCGTGCCCTTGAGGCTACTGCATTTACGGAACGTGGCATATCTCAATAATTTTAGATTTTTGATTTAAGATTTACGATTGTGGCTGATAGCTTACTTCAGGCGAAGTAACCGCATAACAAAATCCATATTGGCTTTTGCTACTACGCCGTCTTTACGTAAAGCCCGTTTCCGTTTCTTTGATTTTTTAGTGAGGATGTGACGCTTGAAAGATTTCTGGTGCGTGATTTTACCCGTGCCCGTTACTTTAAAACGTTTTTTAGCACTTGAATTTGTTTTAACCTTTGGCATTTTAGATGCTTTTTTGGTTGAGCCCTTGAGGCGTTCTTCACAGGAAGAAACTTAGGGAGCCTCTTTAAGCAATATCCCGTTTTTTAAACGAGAGGCGCAAAGATAATGGCTTATTTGAGACTGTCACTTGGTAGTAACAGCTTTTTTGTTAACCCCTTGCATAAAAAAAGCCACCCCGGAAGGTAGCTTTTGTTGGTTTTAATTTATCTGCTATCGAATAACGGTGAATCGCTTGTTGATTTCGATTCCCGCATCAGAACTTCTTATGAGATATTCACCGGCGGCCAGGCGTTGCACCGGAAGGCTGAAATTATTTATGCCGCTTGATATACTCACGGGCTTATTAATTACGAGCCGTCCTTTATTATCAAATACCTGCAAATTGGTTTTAATCGCTTTATCCGACCCGACTATTAAATTTACTACGTCCCGGGCCGGCACCGGATAAAGATTTACAAACAGACCCCTTCCTTCACAAGTAGTTTTTACTATAGACGAATAAGAGATTTTTCCATCTATATCAACTTGTTTCAAGCGATAGAATGCAGCGCCACTTAGGGCATCAGTAATTTGATAATTTTTTTGCACCGAGCTGTTTCCCGATGCGTTGACTTTACTAAGGCTACTCCAGGTGATAGCATCTGAACTCCTTTCTACTTCAAAATAATTATTGTTGATTTCCTGAGCCGTGGTCCAGGTAACGCTTGTGGCTTTATTGGGTTGGCATTGTGCATCAAATTTGGTAAGCGTTATGGGCAGCACTGATGGATTTAAAGCCAAAGCGCCACCTAAAGTATTAATGGAAATATTGAAAAATGAAACATCTGTTAAGGCAACACCGGCCGCCTCTAAGGTTTTTTGGGCATAGGCGAAGCCACCATAAACCGGCGAAATTTGTAGATTATTGAATGTAATATAGAGCAACGTGTCCCATGCAGTAGTCAGTGTTTTAATATTTGATCCGGTTGTCTCATCACCATTTGCATAAATATATCTCTTGTTAAACGACTGACCATCCGCGTTCAAAGCCAAGGTTTGTCCAGGATTAATTACGCGGTTTCCAATACCCCAACTAAAAGCAGTAACTAACCGGCTATCATCTGTAGAAACGTAAGCGGCGTTATTGCCTTGATACAGAATGTAGAATGTCACTCCCTGATATTGAATAGTACCCGATGTTGACTTTATGCGAACGCCAATCTTTGATGTTGCAGTATTACTACCCTGTGCAACGAAGAGCTGCATGTCCGCTGTTTGACTAAACGATTTGATCCAAAAAAACAAACTAAAAAAAAGTAAAAGTGATTTCATAAAATGATCATTAATATTAGTCAACAGGTATATTGGATTTTGCCGGTATGCTTAAGCTTCTTGACGAATGAGATGTTGCTGCGCCATTTACACTTTGTTTTGTCAAGCCAACATCAGAAGCATTGACGTTAGCGTCCAAATTTACATCTCCAATTAAGTATCCGGTAAGCGCAGCATTTACCTGTGATTTAACTAACCCGATATCAGAAGAATTCACGGCCCCATCAGAATTGGCTGCATTACCTGGCCAGAGGCCATAAGTAGTGCCGGTCAAAAGAATCATCGGTGTTGTTGGTATAGAGGAGCTGACAAAAACCTTTGATAACTGTTGAAAATCATTCGTGAACGTTCCCGCCGCATTGGATGGAATCGAATTACTCATCACACCCAGATGATTGCGATGGCGGAAGGTGATAAATGAAGCTCCTTGCTTGGCAATATCAAAAGCTATAGGCGTTATGCCATCAAGTTCCGTTACAATTCCGGTTTTCAGAAGAAAGCCAGCTTTTCTACCAATGATCGTGCTTGATATTGCATCGGTTGGCAAACCTGTTGAAGGCTTTCTTAATTCTACTAAAACCCAATCTACAATATTGCCGTTTGGAATCGCACCTACCGCTTCCGTTCCGGCATAGTTGAATGGTGAAGTGTTATACGGTTGTGATGTAGGCAGAATGGAATTGATGGTAGTATTCATATCAGTACCGTTCCAGGCGCCGCGTAATTGAGCTGTTACATTAAACGTATAATGTGGATCGGCCAACTTCCATTCCTGCATTAATGAAGTGGCATCAACGCCGGTGGTACTTACCCAGGCATTTGCTACATCCCTGCTAACCGGTGTCAGGCGTGCATTCCATTCGGAGATGGCTAACGTCCACGGTACCAGATTAGCCTCTGCGTTAGTATTTACTTCAGCAGGCAGATAAGGGAAACGTATATCTGTAGTAAAACCCGAACCGCCAGTTGGTGTAAAAAGAAACTTACGCTTCACTTCCCGTTCTGCTTGCGAAGGGTCGCCGCCATAAGCATTAGGAAGCATGGTTACTATTAGGTCAGTTGGCGCAGTTCCACCGTTTGTAGTTAACTGCATATTTGCCCCGTTGAAAAGCACCGTAGCGCCATTGACCCAGCCGGTGCGTTTTACGTTACCGGCAATTTCGCGGCCGGCGGCGAAAGTGAAGATAGCTGATGCGGGTGCTGTAACCGAATAAGAAGGGTTAGCTAAATAGTCCGTGGATAGGAGACCAGATAAGTAGCTAAGTTTTCCGCTTACTGTTATAGTGCTGGTTAACGTTACTACATCGGAATTAGAAGCTTTGTTTATAACAAAATTCCTAACAGTCGCACCCCCGGAAGTGAGGGTCGCATTTCCACTACCCGACATAACGAGTGAATCGTTGTTTGCAGTTGTATTATAAGTGGCAGCGTTCGCGAAACTGCCTTGTACCTCAATTTTACCATCGTTAGTGATGGTTCCGGAAGCGTTGGTAAAGTTGCCTGCACAAAAAATAGAGGCGCCTGATTGTATGGTAATCGTGGCCCCGTTATTTACTAACTGCGCTTTGACTGCATAGCCAATGCACATAAAAAAGAGAACGTAAACTTTCTTCATAAAAGTAGGTTTCTTAAAAAAATTTAAACAGCGGCAGAAATCGGGAATGGCTTTTCAGAGAAGTGATGCTAAAAATATAAAAAAAACAGCTACCTGCCCCGATTGTTTATTACCGTTTAGCAAATGGCACGAATTGTTGATTTAACGGTTGTTCGCAATGGCTTAGATGAATTTGTTCAGCATCATAAATAGATGATTTATTGGTACCAATAAAGAGGTGGTAAAAGGCTAATCAACGTATAGTTTGGAGAGCTCAGCTCCTATTACGGAAGGTGAAAATTTTTCTTTTGCTTCAGCCGCTATGCAGGAAGAAGCAGCAGGGTGGTACCTCTTATAGATAGTTGTCATCGCATTTATAAGAGCTATAAGGTTGTTTGGCTCAATTAAAATATGATCGTTACCGGCAATCAGTTCAGGTATGCCCCCCACGTTGGTAGCTATTACCGGCAACCCGCAACACAAGGCCTCGCCTATAACACAAGGCGAATTTTCCATTACACTGTTCAATACAAAAACGTGCGCCTGTTGCATTTCAGTTGCCACATCAGCATACGGTATTTCACCTCTAAAAAAAACGGACTGATTTAATAAACCAAGTTGCTCTGCCAACGGTTGGTACCGGCTATCTCTATTTCCAATCAAAATCAGTTGAGCGTCAGATTTTGTTGCTCCTAAAAACTGGTGAAAGGCATTGATAATCCCTTCAACATTTTTTAGCGGTACCATGTTAGACACATGAATGAATGTGAACCGCGATTGCTTTTTATCGCTTAAGAAGAATAAAGAAGTATCAACCACATTTGGAATGACGACAAATTCTTTTTTCAACAGCGTTTGATTAATGCCATCGCCTAAAAATTTACTAACGGAAACAACTGCTTTTGCAGCCGCAATTATTTTTTTCAGAAGATTTCGAACGATAAAAGGTTTAGTGTAGATATTATCCCCGACAGTGCGATTGTAGATTCCCCAGTGCTCTGTAATCAGAAAAGGAATTTTATATTTTCTTTTAATCCAAAGTGCTACCAGTCCTGCCTTCCAGGGCACTTGCACATGTACCAACCGGGGTTGAAAATTTTTAATAATAGCATGTACTTCCTTTTGATAAGTCCCTTTCCAATCCCTGTAATTTTTCCATTTGGTTAGCAGGCTTTTTTGTTTGGGCAGATAAACAATAAGCTCGGAAAGATTACCATGATTGGTACTTTCCCTCTCGACAAATTTTTGTTCTTCCCACTGCTTGATAAAAATTACCTGCACATCATGATACAAAGCTGCGGCCCGGGCATGGCGCTGAATAAAATCACCATCAAATCGGTCGTACTTATTAGGATACCAACTAACCAGCCAGAGAATTTTTTTTCTTTCCGCCATGATGTAACACTGAAATTAAGCCGGCCGGATTTGAATAAATTCTTTTCGTTTTACGTAGTATAAAAAAAGCATGTAAACAAGCGGTGAAACGCTTAAGAGCAGCAGCGAAATATAGCCCGAGGAAATGCCCATTAAAAATAATAAAAGCATACAAATGCCCACGCCTACCAATACATCATTTTCAATAATGCAGGCAATAGTATAATAATAAGTACGCTTGGGGCTATAGGTTATTTGTAGTGGTGGCGTAATGTGAAAGCCATCTGTAACTACAAGCTTGGATGGATTGGTTTGCAGATTTACTACCACCGGCCTGTTTTGCATCAACGAATAAATGTGCATGCCATTTACGATAAGCCGAAGCTTAAGAAAACGCAACAGCACACTATTTTTCTGAAGAATAACAACCTGGTATTGAGGCGATGGTTTAATGTTTCAAAGCATTTATAATTTGTACAAATTCGATGGCGATGAGCGAGGCACCGCCTACCAGTCCACCATCTACATCGGCGCAGCCAAACAACTCTTTTGCATTGGACGCTTTTACACTGCCACCATATAAAATAGAAATGGCTTTGGCCACGTCGCCACCCCATTTGCCGGCAATAACAGAACGGATAAAATGGTGCATTTGTTGTGCCTGTTCTGTACTCGCAGTTTTGCCGGTACCGATGGCCCATATTGGTTCGTAAGCGATAACAATTTGCTGTAATTGCTCTGCCGTTAAATGATAAAGTGAGTCTTCTATTTGCTTGCGTACGAAATCGTCCTGTCCTTCTTTCTCCCTAATGTCAAGCGCCTCGCCACAACAAAATATGGGGGTGATATTTTGCGCCAGACAGAGATCAATCTTTTCTGCAAGAACAGTATTTGATTCGGCAAAATATTCCCGCCGTTCACTGTGCCCGACAAGGCAATACTGAATAGAAATGGAGTTAAGCATCTCTACAGAAACTTCTCCCGTGTAAGCGCCGCTTTTTTTGTTGCTGCAATTTTGGGCTGCGATGGCAAACCCGGTTTTGCCCTTTACTTTTTCTACAGCGAGTTGCAGGTAAGGGAACGGCACCGCAAATATTACCTGACTGTTATCAGTTACTGTTTGGTTCTCCTTTAAAAGATCATCCAATAAGGAAGTTGCCCCGCTTATCGTCAGGTTCATTTTCCAGTTGGCAGCAGCTATTTGTTTACGCATTTGTGTAGTTTAAAAGTATCAATGTTTCAACGTTCAATAATTAGTTTTCATTCAACATGTTCCTTCACCCTGAAACTTTCGGCACTTGACCTCAGGAAGGTTAGTAGTGGTCAAAGATATGCGTCAGGATGATTTTTTCATAGGTAGTTATCGCACTTCCTTTTAGTAGTTTCCAGTTGTTGATGTCTGCAAAAGCTTTGTCTAATTGGTAACGCTGAAGCCCATCGCCGCCCCAGCTAAAAGAAGGAATATATTTCGGCGTAAGCCCGGCTCCGTAAACATTGGTACAAGCACCAATCACAGTTCCCGTGTTGATGGAAGTATTAATGGCGGTACGCGAATAATCACCCATGAACACACCACATTTCAACCCAACGTTAACCGCACCATCCGGCGTCCATACCACCACGCCGGAAGCATTATTTTTTATATTGGAGTTAGAAGTGCCGGCGCCCCAGTTGCACCACTCGCCTATCACGGAGTCGCCCATGTAGCCATCGTGGGCTTTGTTAGAGTGGGCAAATAGTACTGAATTTTTTATTTCGCCGCCAACATTGCAATAGGGCCCTATGGTAGTACCACCATAAATCCTGGTACCCATTTTTACTACAGCACCTTCGCAAATAGCGATAGGCCCGCGAAGCATAGCGCCTTCCATTACCAATGCATTCTTTCCAATGTAAATCGGTCCTTCGGTAGCATTGAGATAACACATTTCTACCAGGGAGCCCTTTTCAAAAAAGATGTTGTCGCTGCCTGCTACATTATTCGTAATCGAAATTTTTTGCGATTTTCTGCCGGCCGTCACCAAATCAAAATCTTCCTCAATTGCTTTTGCATTGAAGCCAAAAATATTCCAAGGCGCTTTTAACTCCTTCACGTCTTCTTTAACTTCTATGGCTTTGCCCACCTTTATATTATTTTCGTCAATCACCTGCTTTTTTGAAATGCAGTAAACAAAACTTTCTAAAGCGGGTATTGATAATGCTTCGCCAGGGCTTAAACTTTTAACCGCCTTTACTACTTTTTTGGTTGGAAGCACATTGCCATGAATCAGATAGATGACATCACTACCAATCGTATCAGCAATAACAATGGCGCGGTCCACGTCTTTATAGTCATCTTCAAACTTATCAAAAGAGGGTAAGGCCAGATGCTTTTCCCATTTTTCCCGGATGGTTAGTATGCCCACGCGTATATCCTGCACCTGCCTGGTTAAGGTGAAAGGAAAGAGGTTGCCCGGACTGCAAAACGCTTCGGTGAAAACAATCTTCCTCATGTAAAAAGAATTAAAAGTGTCTTTAAAATAGTTGCCGGCTGCTTCTAAGATAAGGGCAAAAAAAATCCCGCTGTGAAGCGGGATAAATATTTAAACAGAAGAAATTAAGCTTCCTTCTTGGCGTACTTCTTTTTGAATTTATCAATCCGTCCGGCCGTATCCACCAATATATTCTTTCCGGTAAAAAAAGGATGAGACGTGTTTGAAATTTCTAATTTAATCAAAGGATAGTCGTTACCATCTTCCCACTTTACCGTTTCTTTGGTATTAGCTGTAGAGCGGCTTAAAAAGCTATGGCCATTACTCATATCCTTAAATACTACGTAACGGTAATTGGCGGGATGAAGATCCTTTTTCATAATAATCTATTTAAAATGAGTTGTTATTGCGTAATTGAAGGCGCAAAACTAAGGGAATGAGGCCATAAAGTGAAGCCTGGTCTAAAGTTTTTTTGTGAACAAACTGGCAAAGTTGCCCGGTCAAAAATGAATGTATTCGTTTTTCAAATGGTAGCAATTTGGCAACGATTAAAGTTGCGTACGTCTAAGACTGCCCAACAATTAAACATTTAAACTTCGGAACAAGGGACGTAATCAGCTTCGCATGTTTTCAAACTGTAGCGGAATGCCTAAATCCCAGCCTTTAGCGGCTTGAATCACCGTTTGTAAATCGTCAATTTTCTTCCCGGTCACCCTTATCAGGTCATCCATAATAGAAGCCTGAACTTTTAGTCCCTCATCTTTTATTTGCTTTACAATTTTTTTGGCGTCGTCCTGTTTTAAGCCATTGCGTATCTGTACTTCCTGCTTCCAGGCTTTACCACTTTGGGCGCCTTCTTTTGAGCGGTCAAACGCCTCAGGGGCAATACCCTGCTTATGCGCCCGGTTAATAAGCACATCTATCAGTTGGCTCATTTTCATCGAGTCGTCGGTTTCTATTTTCAGCTTGAATTCCTTTTTGTCAAGGTCCATTACTACATGGGCATTTTTAAAATCGAACCGGTTGGTAATTTCTTTACGCACCACGTTTACGGCATTATCCAGCGCCTGCGCATCTACTTTGGAAACAATATCGAAAGAAGGCATATAAATGTTTTTGGAGGTTGAAGTTAAGAAGATGAGTGAATATCGAACAGACGAACAAGGAATATTAAGTGCAAAGCAGGACATTAGTAGAGCGATGTTTTTAGTCTCTCCTTCAGGAGATGGGGTTAAAAAAGCCCCTTTAGAAAAAGGGGCCGGAATGCACATGAGAAAAATAATTTAATTATTGCCGCCTGCTTTCACCCGGCTTTGCTCATCATCGGCACCGCTTTTATGGCGTGGCTGTGTAGCCTTTAACGGCTTACCAAAACGATAAGTAAAAGTTAGGTTGGCTACACGACTGTCGTGGTAGTTTATGAAGCTAGCTTCTGTGGTGCTGAAGTTAATACGGCCATTGGCTTTTTGTGTAAAGAAGATGTCTCTTACATTCAACTTAAGCGAACCTTTGCCGCTTAGTATTTGCTTGCTGATGCCCGACGAAACCTGTCCCATCGGGTCAATCAGTATTTGTCCCTCTACCCCTTTGGTGCGATAGAAACCACTTAATTCGGCACTCCAGGTTTTGGCAAATTTGAACTGGTTATTAATATTGAACAACACATTGGTTGCTTTAATATCAATCGCTTCACCTTCCACATCGCCCCTGTAGCGGTTATAGTTTACGTTACTATACAAATTAGCACTCCACCATTTGGCTATGGTAACCTGAGCGTTCACTGACAGCCCCGCCCCATCTACCTTTCCGATATTTCCCCGGCGCAGGATAGTAGCAAAGCCATTAGAGGTTGCGCTTACTTTTTCCTGGCTAAAGGTCTGCATCATGTAATCCGTGGTATGGCTGTAGTTTAGTGTGGTGGTCAGAAAGCCTTTGTACGTGTGTGAAAATTCTACGTTGTTAGTAAACTGCGGCTGTATAAAGGGGTTGCCCGACTCATACGTATATTCATCCAAAAAGAAAAGGAAGGGGTTCAGGTCCTGATAAGCGGGACGTTCTATGCGACGCCCGATGGATAACCCAAACTGGTTTTTGTCGCTGACATTATAGCTGATATAAGCAGTCGGGAAAAGGCTTCCGTAGCTTTTCTTAAAGGTTGAATCGGTTTTTGTCGGGTTGCCAAATTGCTTGCCGTTATAGTTGGTATTTTCAAATCGAAGGCCCGTTTGCACACCCCACTTGCCAAATTCTTTGTTCAGATTTACATAGGCCGCATTAATATTTTCTTTGTACAGGAACTGGTTGGTTTTGGTATAATCTGTTACCTCGCCGCCGTTAAATACATTGAAATAAAAAGCGCTGTTGGATGTTTTTACATAACTGGTTTTTGCTCCTGCTTCCAACTTATAGCCGCCTTTGAACGGGTGCGAAAAATCAACCTTGGCCGAATAAATATCTATGTTGATGGGCAGTGTGCTTTTTATAGTTTTATCCTGAAGCTTGGCCCATGTGGGCGTGAGTGTGCTGTTTAAAAAATTTTGATTACCATTTGATAAATAAGTAACGTAATCCGCGTCGGCAGTGAGTTCTGTGCCAAGGGTATCAAACTGGTGGCGAAAGTTCAGGTTCACACTTCCGTTCTTCCATTTTTTATTATTAATACTGGTAGCATATACAATAGAATCTACCCGGTAAGAAGGGTTCATCAGGTAGCTCGTGTTGGCGCTTCTGAATTTTTCGGGGTTAATGAAGCCGCTGGTTACAATGCCCACGGTTGTATTTTTATTTACAAAGTAATCAGCACCTAATTTCAAATTATAACTACCGTTTTCATTATGCATTTGCGATGCTTGCTGAAAGATAGCCGTAACGTTTTTTGTAGATGCGTTGCGGTAGATGCGCTTAATATCCAGGTGCTCATAACTATTCCATTGACCCTGGCTGGCATTTGCAAAAATATTTACCTTCTCTGTGCGGTAATTAACATTGATGCTGTTGTTGGTTCTCCGGTAAACACCTTGGCCATAGTTGAAGGATACATTGCCGTTAAAGCCTTTGGTTTTATTTTTTTTGGTTTTAATATTAATAACGCCTGCATTGCCGGCCGCATCGTATTTGGCTGGCGGGTTGGTCATAATTTCAATTTGATCCAGCGCTGTAGAAGGAAGATTTTTAAGATAATTGGTGAGATCGGCTCCTGATAAATAAGCCGGGCGTCCATCCATCATCACCATTACACCTTGCTTGCCCTTAAGGCTGATGTTGCCATCCTTATCAACTGTCACTCCCGGAGATTTCTCCAATACTTCCAACGCTGTAGATCCCGCATTAGTTATGGAGGCATCTACATTCACAATCATTCTATCCATCTTTTGCTCAATGAAAGGCTTTCGGGCGGTTACTGTTATACCAGCAAGCGCTTTGGAAACCGGGACTAATTCTATCGGTTTCAACTGAACGGATGTTGTTGCAGCATTGATTTCAAAAACAGGCGAAAAGCCCGTCTGGTGGCTAATTGAAGTTACTGACACTATATACTGTCCATCAATAACGTTCTCAAAAACATATGCTCCTTCTTTTGCGGCTACAGTAAATTTTTGGGCTGTTGAGTCCTTGGCTTTTAATAAAGTAATAGTGGCCGCTTCAATGGTTTTTTGGTTGCCATCAGTAACACGTCCGGTGACCGTCCCTCCCTTTTGCGCTTTTGCTGCGAAACTAAAAATGACGGCCAGAAGTAAAATTGATAAAAACTTTTTCATGATATTTTGGTTTATATGCTTTGTGTATTTCCTGACAAACATAGGTACTATACATTATAAAGTACATTGCTTTATTGTAGGCGCTTGATTTCAATGATAGCCGGTAAGGAATTTATGCAGGTAAGACGCATAAGCTTACTCCCGGTTACAAGTATCCGATGTCATGTGGAATAGCGGAAAGAATACAGGGTGAATGGTAGAAGCAGGTTGTATGAAACGGAGGTTATAGAAGATCAATTGAAACGTGAACGACTTAATTTTGAAGAATCATGACAACAATTGATTATCGCTCAGATACAGTGACCCGGCCCACCAAAGAAATGAAAGAAGCCATGTTTAATGCAATAGTTGGTGATGATGTATTTGGCGAAGACCCATCTATTAACGAGCTGGAAACCCTTGCTGCGTCTATGTTTGGTATGGAAGCAGCTTTATTCTGCCCATCCGGCACCATGACCAACCAGATTGCTATTAAGTGCCATACACAACCCGCCGATGAGGTGATTTGTGACGTTAGTTCGCACATCTATCAATATGAAGGCGGTGGCATTGCGGCTAATTCCGGAGCCTCGGTAAAGCTGGTTTATGGAGACAGAGGCCGCATCACTTCCAGCCAAATTACCGAAGGCATCAACGCCGATGATGTACATAAAGCCCGAACAACGTTGGTATCATTGGAAAATACGTCCAACAGAGGAGGCGGTAGTTGTTACGAGATGGACGAATTAAAAAAAATACGTACTACTTGCGAGCAACATAACCTGATGCTTCATTTGGATGGGGCCCGGTTATTTAATGCATTGGTAGCAAAAAACCAGCAGGCCAAGGAGTATGGTGAAGTCTTTCACAGTATTTCTATATGCCTTAGCAAAAGCTTAGGCTGCCCGGTGGGGAGTGTAGTGTTGGGCACAGGTGATTTTATAAAAAAAGCACGCCGGGTGCGAAAGGCTTTTGGCGGTGGCATGCGGCAGGCCGGCTATTTGGCCGCAGCCGGAATTTATGCCCTAAATAATAATATAAGCCGGTTAGGTGAAGATCATCTTCATGCGAAGCTTTTAGCTGAAGCCTTAGATAAAAAAGATTTTGTTGGTGAGATATTACCTGTCGAGACTAACATTATCATCTTTGGTGTAAAAGACAGGTTTACACCACAAACGCTGGTAGCGAAGATGAAAGAGCTCGGTATTTACTGGTATGCTATCTCCCCTACCCAAGTACGCATCGTTACACACCTTGATGTATCCGAAGCGATGATTCAAAAGACCGTCGAAGCCATTAAAAGACTTTAAACAATAACACGAAACAATAAACTCTAAACTCCTAACTCCAAACCGCTTTATGTTTCCTAAAATCAACCCCACCAATACCAAAGCCTGGAAGGCATTAAGTAACCACGCAACGCAAATGAAAGCTGTGCACATGCAGGAATTGTTTGCAAAGGATGCGGAACGTTTCACTAAATTTTCTCACCGCTACGAAGATTTCCTCGTTGACTTTTCTAAAAATATTATAACAGAAGAAACCATTAATCTTTTATTGAATTTAGCCGGGGAAAGTAAGTTAGGCGATGCTATTTCCGCCATGTTTGAAGGTGATTTAATCAACGAAACCGAGCATCGCTCTGTACTACATATTGCCTTACGAAACCGAAGCGGAAAGCCTGTTTACAGCGAGGGAAAAGACGTGATGCCGGAAGTGAACCGGGTGCTGGACCAGATAAAAGCTTTCACCAACAAAGTACATAGCGGCGAGTGGAAAGGCTATAGTGGCAAGAAGATTAAATACATTGTCAACATAGGAATTGGTGGCAGCGATTTAGGTCCGCTGATGGTAACCGAAGCGCTTAAGCCATATTGGGTAGAAGGTATTCAGCCATACTTTGTTTCCAATGTGGATGCCACGCACATAGCTGAAACACTAAAAAAAGTAACACCGGAAGAGACTATTTTTTTGATTGCTTCCAAAACATTTACCACGCAGGAAACCATGACCAATGCCCTTACCGCAAGGGATTGGTTTTTAAAAACGGCCATAGATAAATCGCAGGTGGCCAAACATTTTGTTGCGCTTTCTACCAACGAAAAAGAAGTAACCAAATTTGGTATTGACAAAGAAAACATGTTTCAATTTTGGGATTGGGTGGGTGGCCGCTATTCGCTTTGGAGTGCCATCGGTCTTTCCATCGTGCTCAGTATTGGCAATGAAAATTTTGAACAGTTATTAAATGGCGCCCACGCCACTGACGTTCATTTTCAAACTACTTCGTTCGATAAAAACATTCCGGTGTTGATGGCTTTGATCTCTATTTGGTACATCAATTTCTTTGGCTCACAAACAGAAGCTATTCTTCCCTACGATCAATACCTGCACCGGTTTGCCGCTTACTTTCAGCAAGGCAATATGGAAAGCAATGGCAAGAGCGTTGACCGTAATGGAGAAGAAGTGGACTATGCCACCGGCCCTATTATCTGGGGCGAACCGGGTACCAATGGCCAACATGCTTTTTATCAATTAATCCACCAAGGCACATTACTGATCCCTTGCGACTTTATCGCACCCGCCCAATCACATAATCCAATTGGCGATCATCATGCAAAGTTATTATCCAACTTTTTTGCACAAACCGAAGCCTTAATGAATGGCAAAGACGAAGGCGAAGTAGAAGGCGAATTGGAAAAGAGCGGTAAAACACAGGAAGAAATAGCCAGCCTGACACCTTTTAAAATGTTTAGTGGCAACCGGCCCACGAATTCTATACTTGTAAAGAAAATAACGCCTTATACGCTGGGCCAGTTGATTGCTTTGTATGAGCATAAAATTTTTACCCAAGGCGTTATATGGAATATCTTTTCATTTGATCAATGGGGCGTGGAGTTGGGCAAGCAGTTAGCCAATAAAATATTACCGGAGTTAATGGGCGATGAAGGAGTTTCTTCGCATGATCCATCTACAAACGGCTTGATTAATGAGTTTAAGGTGATGCGGAAATGATTATTGATATTCCCGCAAAGCAAGTCAGGTTACGGGTTTTATTCTTACGTTGAACACTCGATTGTTTCCATGCTCTTTTGCAATGCATGTTAATGATTTTGGTTTCTGTAGACAATATAGAAATCGTATCCCGTTTCGGCGTTAGCATTTTCCCGTTTTCATCAACCGTAATTGTTTCCGGCACCGACGCAAAAAAATAACTGCTCCATTTTACCATACTGTGCTTAGTTTGGCCAAAGCCCTACCCTCAAAAAAGAAAAGCATCGGAAAAAGAAAAAAGAGAGACCTGCACATGTAAAACATTTACCGGTTAACCAAAAGCTATGCAAAGAAATCAGGTTTAAGCAAAACGATTTTCAATTGCATTATCTATAAGTTGTAACAGGCGAAAAATTTTATTGCATTATTCCTAACCAACGGTTTAATGCGAGACACACACTAAGGAGAAGTAAAAAAGCTTTTAATTCAGGAATCTATTTTAAGCGATTGCGATGAAAAAAAAGATCGTTTTATTTTTAACCGGCTTGTTTATTTATTTTCAGATTGCTGCGCAATTCTGCACAAGAATTGAGCAGGCACATTGCTTTTATAAAACAAATGCTCGTGGTGTCAATTCTGATGATTCGCCATTTCAAAATAGTGATTCTGCATCTTATCAGGTTTACGTTGAGACAATCGGCAAAGGCAGCCCAACGGTTATTTCAGTTTATATAGACGGAAATTCGTTTACGGCAAAATCATCCCGTGTATTGCAACCGGGTGCAATGGAAATTGGCCGGCATAAAAACACGCTAAAAAAAATAGTTATCAAGCAGCAGAAAGGCAGGCAACTTTGGTTCCTGGAATTAGAGAAAGCAGCGTTGCCAAAAAAAATTCCGGCTTTCAGTGAAATGAAAGCCGGAATACTTGTGGAATGGAGATGTAAAGGCCGCATCTATTTTACACCGTGCCCAATTGTGGCACTTGCTTCTATTGACATTAATTAATGCACAACAATAAAGGGTTTGCTATCGTGGTAATTTGCCTGCGTCAACCTAATAAAGTAAGTTCCTGAAGCGAGGCCACCGGCATTCAAATTATACTCGTAAATACCGGATGCCTTCGTTTCATTAAATAGTTCTTTTACCAACAACCCACTGCTATTATAAACAGCTAAATGCGCGGCTCCATCATCCGGCAACTGATATTTGACGGCAGCCGATTTTCCTACAGGGTTTGGCACAACCGGGAAAAGCGCAAAATCGAAACCCGCTAACGAAACCTGCTTTTCGTTGGAATATTTTGCCGTCCGGTCATAATCTGTTTGGCGCAACCGGTATGCAAACTTTCTTCCACCGGTAGGTTTATCTGTATATTCATAACGTTGCGGGGCATTGGTTGTTCCACTGCCGCTCACAAACCTAATCTTTTGCCACTTCGGCGTTTGTCCGTTTGACAGTGAAGCCCTTTCTACATCAAATCCCGCATTGTTTACTTCAGAAGCCGTAAACCACTGTAAAAGAACATTTGTTTTATTTAACACCGAAACTTCAAAAGCAGACAAACTTACCGGAAGAATAGACCCTGTGGTTTCCCAGAGGCCACGTCCATGCGTGGCTAATCGCAGTACACCGGATACAGGATGTACGGCCAAATCAAAAACAGGTACACGGGGTAGGTTGGTATTGTAACTAACCCATGTAGCGCCTGCATCTATTGACGCAAAAACACCAATGTCGGTGGCAAGAAAAACATCGTTTGTGTTAGCATTTGCAATGGCGATACTGTTCACCGGAACATCAGGCAACCCTGTGGCGCTGCCCGACCATGTTACGCCTGTTCCACCCAACTGATTCAGGTTGATGGTTTTGAAAACGTGTGGATTGGAATTGCCAAAATAACCGGCGTAACTAACATACGCCACGTTTGAGTTTGCCGGGTTGATAACAACACGGGACACCGGTGCAGCCGGGGCACCTGTAGGGGTAATGTTGGTAAGCGTGGACGAACCATCTATACAAGCCCACACTTGCCCATTAGAAAGGCCGAGAATTCTGAAATTGTCGTTTTGTTTTGAGATGGCGATCGTAGAAATCGGACTCGCCATAGTTTGACTGACGACAGTATTGTTAACCCCCTTGTCACTTGAGCGGTATAAAACATTTGAACCGTAATAAACCGTATTGGGATTGCCAGGACCCAAAGCCATTGGTGCATAAAATAAAATCGTACCTGTGCATGAAATCCCATTTGCCGTTGCACCTGAACAGCCAAGAAAATTCCAATTGTCTGCTGCATTAATGCCGTTATCGTTTCTGGTGAAGCCCGTTTGTGAGCTATTATTATAATAGGTATGATACATGGTAACAGCCGTATTGTTTACCGCGTTTTGGTCTATCAGTGTATAACCACCGTCACCAAAATCCACCCGCTTAAAACTTCCATCGGGCATAAGCATTTGCGTACCGTTGTCTTGCGTACCGCCAATGGTAAACCTGGTGTCTGTTGGATGCAAAGCAATGCTTTGAAATTGTGTTGCATACAAGCCTGCCGTGTTCGCACTAGTCCAAGTGACACCGGCATCGGTTGATTTAAAAATCCCACCGTCGCTACCTAAAAAAATCGTGTTTGTATTGGAGGGATCAATTGCCAGGGCGTGCACATCGGCATGCAAATTTGTGTTGGCGATATTAAAGGTGGCCCCGCCATCGGTAGAATAACGAAATATGTTTGAGCCTGATGATCCGCCAACGTATAATTTCTGATCGGTAGTAGGGTTTACCGCTATGGCAATGTCGTAAAAACATTGAGGGTTACAGAAGGTATAGCTTCCGGCTACCGGGGTAAAAGTTGCGGCGCCATCAATTGATTTTAAAATTTGACCATTGCCGGTTGCGCCCCCGCTTCCGGCATAAATAGACACCACCGATCCGACTTTGTTTATGTCCATTTCGCAGCGTACACTTGAAGTGGCGGAGGCGTAGGTTTTAGTAAAGGAAGGCGTAGCCGCCAGTGCATTTGTCGCTTTGTATATACCGCATCCTTGTGTGGTTGAAGTCACTATCACATCATATACCCAACAATACAAATTGTTCGGGTTGCCCGGCTCCAATACCATGTCTGTAATGCGACGGTTGCCCGTACCGGGAACATCAAAACTGCTGGCATCCGTAACGGAAAGTTTTATGAAGGAGACAGCGGCGGCAGAAGCGGTTGCATTGGTAGAACGGTACAAGCCAAGCAATCCTATCGGCCCTATCGTACCAGGAACATAATTCGTTGAAGGATTACTGGCTGTTCCAGTGGAGGTACTGACAAAAATGGTTGCCGGATCGGTGGGGTGAACAATGATTTTACTGATGCTGCGGTAGGCAAAACAAGTTGTAGAATTTGTTCCGCCTCCCGTAGCCGTGTAAGTGTAATTTGGATTTATCGGCCCGTTCAAAACAGGCGACGCATCGGCGTTGTCAATTCGATAAACGCCAACGCCTGCGTAACTGTCGGCACTTAACTGCGGCTCTCCGGTGCCAACATATAAAATAGACGGGTTAGAAGGCGCCAGCGCAAGTGCACCAATGGCAAGGGATTGGGCGCCATCGAAGATAGCTGTCCAACTTGTGCCGCCGTTCATGCTACGGTAAACACCGCCATTTGCCGTACCGATGTAAACGATGTTTGAGTTGGTTGGATGAATGGCAATGGCCGTTACCCTTCCGCTTACCGCTACGGGATTAGTAGTTGTTTGGCCGTTTGGTGTTGGCGACGGGCCTAACTGTATCCAGGCAGGGGCAAGCGTTCTTGCTTCCCGGTTAGTGCGTTGCTGTATCTCCATTCGCTCAAGCGATGCAATGGCATACGTTCTTGGATTATAGTTAAGCGGCTGAAGCGTTTGAATGCGACTCAGATAAAATTGTTCCTTCTGCCGGAAAAAATCTTCTTTGCTGATTTTGTTTTTTTGAAAGCGCGGCAAATCAGGATCATCATCTTCGGTTTGCGCAGTTCCATTGTAAACCAAAGCCAAAAAACAAATGCTGAGTAAAAGTATTTTTCTCATATTGCCAAGGTAATTTATATGGCAATGTACAATATTGACTACAGAAAAACCCTTACTTTTCAGTAAGGGTTAAAAGTTTTATTAGCTGGGCATTACCAACTGTCCGCCTCATCAACCAACGCAGGCGTGCTTGCGGGCAAAGATGAAGAGATTACTGCCAAGTGTACCGGCTTTGAAATTACTGCTGCTATCATGCCGTAGCTGAATCGCTCATCTTCTGCCTCATCGTAATTATAAGCATCAAAGTCAAAATCAGGCATTAGTTCTGTTTTCACATAATCCACGGCTTCGCCAAGGGCTTTTATAAATTTATTGAAGTCTTCTTTGTAAAGGAAAATCTTGTGGCGGTCGTAACCATTATCGTTAAAGCGCTTGCGGCTTTCAGTAATGGTAAGATAGTAATCATTACCGCGGGTAGCCCTTACATCAAAAAAATACGTACGGCGCTTTCCGGCCCGGATACGCTTGCTGTAAATGCTCTCCATTTTCTTTTCGTTGTTGTCGTACGCCACAGTTATAATTTTAACTGGGTTGCAAAACAAACCCACTACTAGTTCACATCATGCATCAACTAATGGACTGATTAATGCTTATAAACAAATGCGATAATCTCATTGATATTCAGGTGAAGCCAGCTCTGTGACCTTATTTATCTTGTAGTAAAAAAGCTTGCCCCTTAATTTTCCCTGAAGCAACAATTCGTTTGCTTTTAATAATTGTGGTGGTGGCTTGTAATTGTCTGTAGGTGATAGTTCCAATTGCATCAGGGTGGTTCCTTTGGTGGCTTCTATATTAATTTGACTATCATCGGATCTTCTTCTACCAACCGGCAACTTTCCATCATTAATGGTTTGTGTAATAATAGTGAATTGCCTATTGTCTGCCCAAGCCGTTCTCCACTCGACACCAGATATTTTCACTTCCACAATTACACGATACACCTTAATGTGCTTTACCGGCCTTGGCTTGCCTTCCATATCTACAGCGATAGTGCCCGGCATTGGAATGGTATAAAATGCCTGCGCTTTTGAAACGACTTTGCCAGTTTGTGCGCAACTCCATAACGAAGTGGCTATACATACAAGCGCTATTATATTTTTCATACTACAAAAAAACAAAAGGCCGGCCATAAAGCCAGCCTTTTTATTATAGCGGTAAGCTTAATGTTTTATTAACTTATTGACGAATACGTTTCCATCAACCACCGTTCGTAAAATGTACGAACCGGCACCGATGTTACGGGTCATTTCCCAATGAATCAACGCGGACGGTTTGGCTATCATTTTTTCGGCCACCACAGCACCCTTGGTATCTACTAACTGCAACCTTATCTGTGTTGCTTCTTTAGCCAATCGCAAATCAATCGAATTTATAAATGGATTCTTAATCACCCATACATTTTGCGCTTTCACATCGTACTTTATTGAAACTACATTACTAAGTTTACTATGACCATCAAGGTCATTCATGCGTAAGCGATAATAGTTTGATGAACTTAATTTGTCATCACGCAAGCTGTAATCTTTTCGTGTAGAGCTGTTGCCAGCCGCATTTACCGAACCAATGTTATAAAAATTGACACCATCAGTTGACTTTTCAACCTCAAAATTTTTCGAATTTTGTTCAGTGGAAGTGCTCCATTCCAACTGAACAGAATTTTGGATAAGACTTCCCTGAAAACCCAGAAGAGTTACCGGTAGTGGAATGGGAACCTGAGAGGTAAATAATCCCCGGCCATGAGTAGCGGCGGCAATTGTTCTGTCAGACGCACGATATTGAAGCATATCTACTCTAACATTGGCCAACCCGGTGTTTGTTGGTTGCCAATCAGTAGCACCACCATTTAAATTATCCGTTGACCAAACCCCTAATTCGGTAGCAATTAATGCCCAATCAGAATTGCGCGGATCAAACATTACCCAACGCACTGGCATATCAGGCAAGTTGCCCTCAACAGCCGTCCACGCAGGTGTTGTTGCAGATGCATTCATCGTTTCAAAAATACTGGTAACACCGTAATTGCTGTACGTAACCAACATATGGTTGCTGTTGAGCGGATCAACAACGATACCTGAAACAGAACCGGTACCAGTGCGAATGACAGTTCCCGTGACTACAGTGCCGGTATTGGCATTGTCAACTACTACTACAGATCCATTATCCAAACCAAAAAATACCCTGTTATTTATTGTTGGCGATACAAAAACATGGGTGATAGAAGCTCCGGAAAATTGGGTACACGTTACGTCATCGGTTGAAGAACCTGCTGTTGCAGGATCGTTCCATCGAAAGTACATACCGGCATTATCGCCGCCATACAAAATATTACCGGTATTATCGTAATCAGTGGGGTTTATAAAAGAACCATTGTCGTTAAACGACCGGGTAGTAAAACTTGTTCCCCCATTAGTGGAAACGTAATAGTTATTATAGACGTATGAAGTGATTTGAATATTATTATTGTCCTGATCTATATGACAAAACCCGCCATCACCGCCAGATGCGGAAGAAGTATTATTCAAGCCCGCTACAGTAAATTTCCGGCTTCCATTATCCTGCGCTCCGGCTAAGAAATAGTTACTTAATGTAGGACTGATGGCGCACGAGTAGAACTGTGTTACATTATAACCCGTATTTTTTGATGCATAGGTTGGTTTGCTGGTAGATACAATGTTAGCGTTGGCCGTATAATAAATGCCCCCATCCGTTCCCCATATGGCACGGCTTGAGCTGCCGGGTGCAAAAGCAATTACATGCTGATCGGCATGTATAACCTGGGAGGAGGTAAAGCCAGTTGCCATAAACAAACTCCAGGTGCTCATTTGTGTCCATACAGTGCCGCCATCGTCGGAACGCAAAGCATCTACTCCGCCAATGTAAACTGAATTAGCATTGTTGGGATCAACAGCCGCAATCAAATCGTACCATGCCTGCGCTCTTGTAAAATTGGAATTGTCACCTTGGTCAATTATAGTGGGCACTGTTTTAACTGTCCATGTATTCGTTGCTTTATTGTACACTTCTATATCGGTACAGTCATCGGAATTATAGGCTTCAAATAAGCCGTAAACAATGTTTGCATCAGAAGGAGCACTAGCCAACTCTATACGATTCCAGGTGTTGGAAGGTGTAGTAATTATTCCAGTCGAATTAGGTGTGATGTCTGTCCATGTACCGGCGTTTCCATTAGCCGAACCATTAACCACGATGTTAGCAAGATATACGCCACCACTGCTGTTGGCGTTTCCTAGCGTTGCATAAATATCGCCGTTGGCAGCCAGCTCAAGATCCCCACCATCAGCGGATGCACCTAAGAGTGGAGAACCAAGAACCTGGGTCCAGGAAGCACCACCATTAGTTGATTTTTGAATTCCACCCAGGCCGCCATTACTTCTCAATGAAGCATACAGGTTTCCCGTAGAAGAAATAAGCAGGTCGTTCACGTAGGAGAAATTCACTGTTGAGGGTAGCTGCGACCAGGATGCGCCTCCGTTCGTTGACTTCCAAATTCCCAAACCTTTAATGGCGTCACCATTAAACCATCCCTCACCTGTGCCTACATACATTTCCAGAGGGTTAGCTGGGTTTTGAACGATAGCCGTTACAGCCAGGTTATTCATAAAGTCATCTACTTTAACCCATGAGGGAGTTGCTGCCGTAATATCTGTTGTGTACCATAAGCCGCCGCCAACACTACCAGCCCAAACTTTTTTATAACCATTGCCTGCATCTGTCAAATCAAAAAGCAAGGCTCTCGTTCTGCCAGCCACAACATTAGGACCTCGTTCTTGCCAGATGAGGCCCGGTACGGCCGCATTGTAACGACCAGCGCCATTTTGCAGCAACTGCTTTCTGTAATTATCAGCAGTAACTAATCGTTCCCTCGGAACTCTGTTTAAAGATGGGTCTTTAGTTAGGTTAAATTCCTGCTTCATGGCAAGATCAATTCTGTCCTGCCTGGAAAGCTTACCCTCTTCTTCCTCTTCATCAACGAAAGAAGCTTTGGTGGAGTTTTCACCATGGTTTTGATTATTAGTGCAGCGAATTAAGAGAAATGAAAAGACCACAGCCATCAATACAATCTTCCTCATATAAGTAACATTAAGTTTTGCGCAATTTATGCAGTTACGGAAATGAAAAAGCCCTTATTCGACTAAGGGCTTAAATAAGAAATATTTTCACGTATTACCATTTATCTACTTCATCTTCAGTAGCAGTTGCTGTAACCGTAGATACTGGTTCTGTAACTTCAACCGGTGAAGTTGTTACGGCGGATATTACTTCTTCCGTTTCCTGGTGCTGATAACCATTAGTCTCTTGCTGTGGATATTGATTCTCACCTTCACCCTCCGCCTCATCATGATTATAAGCGTCAAAATCAAAATCAGGCATTAGTTCTGTTTTCACATAATCCACCGCTTCGCCAAGGGCTTTTATAAATTTGTTGAAATCTTCTTTGTAAAGGAAAATCTTGTGGCGGTCGTAACCATTATCGTTAAAGCGCTTGCGGCTTTCTGTAATGGTTAAATAATAATCATTACCACGGGTAGCTCTTACATCAAAGAAGTAGGTGCGGCGCTTGCCGGCCCTGATACGTTTGCTGTAAATGCTTTCCATTTTCTTTTCGTTGTTGTCGTACGCCACAGTTATAATTTTTTCCGTTTAAAAAATGTTTTGGTACTTATGCTCACAAATATAATTACGTTTTCCGAACAGCCAAATTTGCCTCAGCACTAACGGGCTTCGTCCTCCAGCAACTGACGTTGGTACATGCCGTAATAAATGCCTTGCTTTTGCAACAGTTCATCATGCGTACCTTCTTCTTTCATTTCGCCATCTTCCATCACAACAATCTTATCAAACTGAAATAAATTAAAGACACGGTGTGTAACAAAAATGGAAGTCTTACTATGCAGATAGTCTGAAAGGTTAGCTATTATTTCCTTTTCGGTACGGGCATCCACAGCGCTCAGGCAATCGTCAAAGATCATGATGGGCGCCTCTTTCAGCAAACCGCGGGCAATGGAGATACGCTGCTTTTGTCCGCCACTAAGTGTTACACCACGTTCGCCAATTTCTGTTTGATAGCCTTTGGGAAAAGCCTCAATATCCTTATCCACAACAGCCAGGCGGGCCGCTTCTTTTACTTTTTCTTCATCCCGCCACTTGGTGCCGAACGAGATATTACCACTTACCGAATCGCTGAATAAAAACCCATCCTGAGGCACATAACTCATTTGACTCCTTAAGTTGGTGACATCAATTTTATCAATGGGGACGTCGTTTAAAACAAGTTCGCCACCCGTAATATCATACAGTCGTAAGATCAATTGCACCAAGGTGGTTTTGCCGCTGCCCGTGCGGCCAACAATAGCAATGCGTTCGCCGGTACGAATGTGAAGGTTTAGGTTTTTGATAGCCTCGATGCCGGTATGCGCATACGTAAACGAAACGTTTTTGAGTTGAATATCGCCGGTCAAGGCCAAGCTTTTTGCACCGGGTGAAGAAGCAATGGCCGGTGCGGTTTGCAGAAATTCGTTCAGCCTTTTTTGTGATGCGGAGCCACGTTGAATCATGCTGGCCGTCCACCCGATAGCACTCACCGGAAACGTGAGCATGTTGATATAAATAACAAATTCAACGATGGCGCCAATGGTAATATCCTTATGGCCATTTATAAAATAAATACCCCCGATCATTACCGTAAGCAATGTGCTCAGGCCAATCAATAACGTCATTGAGGGAAAATACATTGCTTCCACCTTAGCCAGACTGGTAGCGCCTTTGCGATAGGCTTCGCTGGTAGATTCAAAAGCCTTGTACATGGCATTTTCCTGCGCAAAAGATTTGATAACCCGGATGCCCGAATAGGATTGCTGTGCGGCACTGGTAAGCTGGCCTAAAACGGCTTGTACGGCTTCGCTTTTTTTATGGATGATGGTGTTTACAAAGTAAATCGTGACCGCCAAAATAGGTAGCGGTGCCAGTACATATAAAGTCAATTCCACATCCCGTTTCAACATAAAAAAAACACTCATGCCAATTAGTGTGGTAAGATTGATCAGGTACATAATAGCCGGGCCGGTAAACATGCGTACCCGGCTAACATCTTCTGCCATGCGGCTCATTAAATCGCCGGTACTGTGCGTTTTATAAAAAGTAGCATCCAGCTTTTGATAGTGTTCAAATACTTCAGCTTTTTGATCGTATTCTATATGCCGGCTCATGACGATAATGGTTTGCCGCATCAGAAACATAAAAAAGCCGCGCAATAAAGCCAGGCCTATAATCAACCCGCCACTGATCAAGACCACTTTTATGGGTGGCATATTTTTAAGGCTTTCTATCCAGCCAATAAACCATTTTACCACTCCGGAATAAGCTTCCGGTTTTCCTTTTGTAACACCAAGGTGAAGGTTACGTTGCACGAAGTCAATAATGTACCCGGTAAACTGTGGGGCCAGCACACCAAAATAATTGGAGATTACAATGAAGAATATACCAATTCCCAATCGCACCCGGTACTTCCAAAAGTATTTGTTTAAGGCTTTAAGTTGCTTCAAGTAAATAAAATTTCACCGCAAATGTAGGCCGGAATTTTCCGCTGCTTTCTTTATCAACGGGAGTAGCTTCGCAGTTGCTTTTACGTAAGAAGACTGTTATCAAATTAACCCTGCAATATGATTAACCCATCCGATTTTGAACGCCTGATCAATGGAAAAAAGACAAGCTTTTTTCAACTGAAAAACGGTGATCTGGAAGCAGCCATTTCCAACTATGGCGCACGAATTATCAGCCTGATTTTTAAGGGTGTAAACGTCACGCCTTCTTTTCCTTCGTTAGATGCTTATACATCCGCGCTGGCACCTTATCATGGCGCCACCATTGGGCGGTACGCCAACCGGATTGCCCGAGGAAAGTTTAAGCTGAATGATAAAGAATACACGTTACCAATTAATAATGAACCGAACCATTTACATGGCGGCCCGCAGGGGTTTCACCAGCAGGTATGGCAGGTAATTTCATCGTCGGCAGATGAACTTGAAATGCAATACTTTTCTATTGATGGTGAAGAAGGCTATCCCGGAAATTTAATAGTAACGGTTCGTTACATCTTGTCGAAAAACAATGAATTAATTATAGTTTACGAAGCCACTACAGATGCTGCTACGCCCTTCAATATAACCAATCATGCCTTCTTTAATTTGAATGGCGAAGGAACTATCCTGAATCATCAATTACAAATTAATGCAGACCACTTTACGCCTGTTGATTCCACTTTAATCCCAACCGGCGAAGCAAAAAACGTAGCCGGGACAGCCTTTGATTTCAGAACATTAAAACCTATTGGCGCCAACATTAATGATGAAGAGCAACAACTAAAAATCGGCGGTGGTTACGACCATAATTTCGTTTTGAATAAAAAGGCTGAACTTTTATCATTTGCGGCAAAAGCCATTGGTGACAAGAGTGGGATAGTGATGGAGGTCTATACCGAAGAACCAGGCCTGCAGCTGTTTTCAGGGAATTTCGAAGCGGTTAAAGGCGACCCTGAAACGTATAGAAATACCTTCTGCTTAGAAACACAGCACTTTCCCGATTCGCCCAACCAACCACGATTTCCGAACACGATCTTGAACGTGGGAAAAACGTTTAGCTCAAAAACGATTTACAAATTTTCAATGATATGAACGCAGACAAATACCCGGTTCTCGCGTTTGAAGATTCTACCCGCTTTGAATTTTTGAGTGAAGGCCCGAAGGGAACAATTAAAAAAGTAGTTCATTACCAGTTTATGGCTGGCCAAGTCTTTAACCTTGCATTTGGTGACTGGAATGAAGAACAGCGAAGTATATCAGATTTATCAAGAAGCAATAATGGCGACAGAGACAAAGTTTTGGCGACAGTTGCCTTTACCCTAATTGAATTTATTTATTACCATTTGCCTGCCACGGTATTTATAAAAGGAAGCACGGGATCGCGGACCCGCCTTTATCAAATAGGCATTAAAAATAGTTGGCTTGAAATCAGCCATCTCTTGAATGTAAAAGGCTATAGAAATGACGGCTGGGAAGACTTCGCTACAACCAAAAATTATGACGCCTTCACTCTATCTGCTAAAGAAAAATTGTAAGTTTACATAATAAAATTTCACACATGGATAAAAGCAAAATAAAAGACGCAACTGTTCCTGCAATTACCTACGTTAAAAAAATGAGGGACTATAGTAAAGAGCCGTTTTTTATAAAGAAGAAAGAAGAGGCAATTGCTTTCCTCGAAAAACACGGTTTACCCGATGGTTCCAAATTTAAACGGGCTGATTAGGGTGCTTATTTTAAAATAAAAAATCCCGCATCAAACGATGCGGGATTTTTTATTGTTATAAACTCTCACTGCCCTCCGGCAAAAACTGTCAAACTTTAACTGCCTTTATTCACGCTTCACCATTGACGATTCACGTCCCTAATTCAAGCTTCTAAAATCCACCGGCACCAAACGGCTCACACCCGGCTCCTGCATGGTAACGCCGTAAATCACATCCACTGTGCTCATCGTCGTTTTATTATGCGTTACAATAATGAACTGCGAATTGTTGCTGAACTCACGAATCATGTTGGTGAACTTACCCACGTTAGCATCGTCCAGCGGCGCATCCACTTCATCTAAAATACAGAACGGCGCCGGCTTAATCAGGTAAATGGCAAACAACAAAGCCGTTGCGGTAAGTGTTCTTTCGCCACCACTTAATTGATTAATGGAACTTGGCCGCTTGCCTTTTGGCTTGGCAATAATATCAATGCCGGTTTCGGCCAAATTATCAACGTTCTCTAAAATCAAATCGCATTGATCATCTTCCGTAAACAAGGTTTTAAATACCCTGATAAAATTCTCCCGAACCCGGTTGAAGGTTTCTAAAAATTTTTGATTGGCGGTTGACTCTACTTCGGCGATGGTTTGCATCAGGCTTTGCTTTGCATCCACCAGATCGTTCTTTTGCTCTACGATAAATTCATAACGCTTACGCATTTCTTCAAAGGCTTCAATAGCCGTGGGGTTGACCTCCCCTAAATTCTCTAACCGCTTCTTCATCTTATCGGCCTTTTCCTGCAATTCTTCGATGGACGCATCGGATGTTCTGGCTTCTTCCAGTATATCTTCCAACGCAATTCTGAACTCTACGTTCAGCCTTTCTTTGGTGCCGGCCAATTGCAGCTTTAAATCATTCAGCTTGTCTTTAATAGCCGTTAGTAAATGCTCAATGCCTTCCTTTTCTTTTACCTTATGCCGCAGCTCACTTTCTTTTGCGCTAAGCTGGTTGCGCAAATTATAATAACCCTGATCGGCTTCGTTGAGGATATGTTCTTCGTTCTCGCGGCGGCGCAGGAGTTGGTACAACACATCTTCAATTGCTTTTAATTCTTCATCCGAAACCAAAATATTTTCCGCTGTTTGCTTTAGTTGCGACGTGTTGCTTTCTACCTGCGTTCGCAAATCATGTAACTGGTTACTCTTGAATTGCAGCTCCTGTTTCAAGGCCGCAATTTTACTTTGCTCCCGCGTTACCTGAAGGTTTAAATTATTATACTGCGTATTGATTTCGTTGTACTCCACTTCTATGGAACGATAACTTTCTTCGGCCGCTTGCAAGTCCGCTGTATATTGTTTTAAGGCTTCATTCAGGCCAGCTAATTCGTTGCGCACGGTTTGCACGGAAAGGTTGGTGGCCTCCAACTGATCGCCCAATTCTTCAATCCGGTTTTGCGAAGTGCCTTGTGTGTGATGCAGGTTCTCCAACTTGTTTTGCAAGCCATATAATTCGTTATTGAGGCCTTGAATTTCACGTTCGGTTTGGCGAATCAGGCCTTCTTTTAAATCAGCATTGAAGGCGATCACTTCTGCATGACGGGCTCCGATTTGCTTGCTCAAATCATCCACAATTATTTGCTGCCCGGCTATCTCTTCCCGAAGCTTTTCCAAGTTCTTGGCACGGCCTATTTTCTTTCCTTCAAACAAGCCTACGCTGCCACCGGTTAAGGTATAAATTCCCTTTACGTACTTGCCGTGCTTTTCTAAAATAACCGCGCCGTTGCTGGCTTCCAGGGCCGCTTCATCATCAGCAATAAATACGTTGCTTAAGAGTTGTTCGGCTAAATTTTGATAGCGATCTTCCACCTCTATCACATCCAGCGCCGGTATCGTTCCATCGGGCATGTGGGTATGATGATGAAGGCCCTGGCTCACTTTATCAAGCAGAAAAAAATTGGCCTTTCCTTTCTTCGCTTCATCTAATAAATGCACAGCCTGCAACCCTTCGTGAAGGTTGTTTACCACATAATAATTCAGGTAGGGTTCCAGTACATTTTCAACCGCCGCCCGATACGCTTCTTTTACATAAATGATGTCGGAAAGAATCGGCGCTTCGTGGTTCCAGCCTTTGTTCTTATGCAAAAATTTTACGCTGTCGGGATAGCCTTCCATCGAATCAATCAGGCTTTTTAAAAGATCATGTTCGTTCTTCTTCGCATCCAGCTTTCTGTTTTCTCCGGCTAAGTTGGCTCTCAATCCTTCTACTACCGATTGCGTTTGCAGTATCCGTTCTTTCGTAGTGGCCTGATGTTGCTGCAAGCTTTCTAAATCGGCTTGCTTAAGGGCCAGCACTTCACTCTTTTCTTCCTTGCCTTTTTGAAGTTGAACCATCTGTTCATCACGGGCCGCTTTGTCTTCTTCCATGTGCCAGATAGTGCGCTGCAAATTCTGTATCGAAGTATCAGCAACTGCTACTTTTTTTTCTGCATCAAACTGGCTGCGCTGCACTTGCTGGTAGGAGGCGCGAAGGTTGTTCAATACGGTTCTTCGCTCATCTACCACTACCCTTTTTTCATCTACCTGCAAGCGTAAATCATCAAGGCTTTTTTGCAATTTTTGCAGCACGTCGCTCTCTTCGCTAATTTGTTTTTTGGTGAACGAAATGCTTTCATCAATGCCCGCCATCTGGCCTTCAGCGCGGTTTAAAAACTGGGTCAGGTTCTCTTCGCGTTCACGCAGGTATTGAAGCCGCTGCGTAGCAAGGTTCTTTTCATTTTCTTTGGTGCGAAGGTTTTGCACCAACTCATTAAACGATTGTTGCAGCGTATGTAATTCTTTTTCGCGTTCAATAAAGCCCACCCGTTCTACTTCAATCGCGGCTTCGTCGGTGGCTATCTGCGCTTCCAGTGCAATGCGTTTGTCAGTCTCACCTTCGTGCTTTTCGTTCAGGTCTTTATACGTAAGATTAAAGCCTTCCAATGCAGCCTTGGCCAACTCAATACTTACTTCGCGGTACTCTTTTTTTATCTCGAAATACTTCTGCGCTTTCTTCGCCTGGTTCTCTAATGTTTTAAGTTGGTTGTTGATTTCAAAAAGCAGGTCTTCAATGCGGGCCAGGTCTTGTTCGGTTAAATCAAGCTTGCCCTTTGCTTCTTTTTTTCGTGTTTTATAAATAGAAATGCCGGCGGCCTGCTCCAGCATCCGGCGGCGACTGTTGTCTTTGTCCTTGATTAAATCGTCCACCATGCCCAGTTCTATAATGGCATAACTGTCGGTGGAGATGCCCGTATCCATGAAGAGATTTTGTATATCCTTCAGCCGGCATTGCACATCATTTAAGCGGTATTCGCTTTCCCCGTTTTTATAAAACTTCCGGGTGATGGTAACAGTGCTAAACTCTGTTGGCAACAGGTTACGGGTGTTTTCAAACGTAAGGCTAACCTCTGCCAGGCCGCTGGCACTGCGGGTTTTGGAGCCATTGAACACCAGGCTCTCTAAGTTTTCGGAGCGCAGGTGTGAGATTTTTTGCTCGCCTATTACCCAGCGGATGCTGTCCACAATATTGCTTTTACCGCAGCCGTTGGGGCCTACGATGCCGGTGATGTTCTCATCAAAGCTGACATGGGTTTTATCGGCAAAACTTTTAAACCCTTTTATATCCAAAGATTTTAATCGCACGTTGTATCCTTTTTTTGAAGTGGGCAAATATAACGGATGTGATTGAGGTGTTGGGGCGGGTTTAGACAAGCAGGCAGTAAGCCGTTGTTGCTGGTGTTTTTTGTTGCCAACGGCAATAAAAGGAACGAGGCGCTATTCGTTGGAACCGGGAAACAAGTAACATAATCTTCTGCAAAACGCTGTTCGTGTCTTTCTGTACTTTCGCGGCCGTTCCCAATCTTTCAGTGAAAAAATCAAGTTGTGATACATGCAAATACTTACGCAGCTGCGGCATTTTTTTAAAACAAGGTTCGACAGAATCAGTAATGAAAAACTCAAACGCAATGTGCTGAATGCGGTTCCGTTTTGGGCCGGCGCCTTTCTTTCCGGCTGCGTTGCTGTTTTGTATGCAAAGCTGTTTTCGTATGCCGAATCGGGTACGCATTATTTGTTTGAAAAATTTCGCTGGGGCTTTTTATTCATCACACCAGCCTGCTTTGCTTTTGGTTATTGGATCGTTTCTAAATATGCACCTTATGCAAGAGGCAGCGGAATTCCACAGGTAAGCGCCGCCATTGACTTAACCAATCCCAAACATTATTATAAAGTAAATGCTTTGCTAAGCCTGCGGATCATCTTTATAAAAATCAGCTCCAGCCTTGTAATGGTTTTTGGCGGCGGCGTTGTTGGTCGGGAAGGCCCGACTATACAAATTGCCGCTTCAATTTTTAAAAAGATCAACGACCTGCTGCCCGGCTGGTACCCAAAAATATCGCGACGTAACATGATTGTTACCGGCGCCGCAGCCGGCCTGGCGTCGGCCTTTAATACACCGCTGGGCGGAATTGTTTTTGCTATTGAAGAACTCACCAAAACCCATTTTAGTTTTTTTAAATCGGCCTTGTTAAGCGGGGTAATTATTGCGGGATTAACCGCGTTAAATTTTTTAGGCCCCTACTTATATTTAGGTTATCCGCAACTGGAAGGGCTTTCGCAATGGATTGTTGTAGCCGTTATCCCACTGGCAATTGTGACCGGAGTTATTGGCTGCGTAATGTGCGATATGATCCTTTATCTTTTTAAAAAGAAGCGAAGCCTTACAAAAAATTATCAGAAGATTATTTATGCGGCTGTATGCGGTTTGGTGATAGCATTACTTGCTGTTGGTATTGACGCTAAAACTTTTGGTTCCGGTAAAGACATTATGGTGACCACGTTATTTACCAACGAAAAACACCTGGAATGGTACGTGCCTTTATTGCGTATTATCGGGCCGGTCGTTTCGTTTTCAGCAGGCGCCGCCGGTGGTGTATTTGCGCCGGCCTTAAGCGCCGGAGCCAGCGTTGGGGCTGTGTTTGCGGGCTGGCTTCATCTTTCGGTAATTGATACCAACCTGTTGATTTTATGCGGCATGACCGGTTTTTTAACGGCCGTAACCCGAAGCCCGTTTACATCATCCATCCTTGTTTTAGAAATGACCAACAGCCACAATGTGATCTTTTATATTATGCTGGCGGCTTTAGCAGCTAACCTTATTTCAACGCTGGTAAGCAGGCATTCCTTTTACGATCAATTGAAAGACGGCTATATCAACGAGATCCACAAAACAGAAGAACAGGAACCTGCCGAGCTACATTAAACTTTACTCATTACGATGTGCATCACTAGTCCTGGCCATTTTGCCTGCCACTGATGTTCAGCTATCTTCTGTTTATAATGAATAGAAAACCGCGTGACTGATGATGTAAAAAAGCCAGCATAAAGGATATCAAATTTTGAACATAACTGGACAAATTGTAAGTGCCACTTACAATTTGTCCATTTTATTTTGCAGCAGCCTCTATGTTCTTCCAGTTAAACACACTTGTTTGCAGGTAAGTGTACTCGTTGTCGCCACTGTATAGTAAGGAAGCTTTCAATCCGTCTTGCCCTTTATAAATCTTTCGGAAATAGTCAATACCCCTAAAGAAATCGCTGTTGATTGTTTTACCTGATTTCACCTCAACCAATCTTTTGTATCCGGCATACTGAATAAGAAAATCCACTTCGTTTCCTGTTTTATCGCGCCAGTAATAAAGGCGGGCTTGCCGGCCCTGGTTGTAAGCGTTTTTCACCAGTTCTGAAAAAACAAAATTCTCCATCAGTTGGCCTTTCATATAGTGATGTTGAAGTTGCGATGTTTTAGTTATATCCAATAAATAACAAAGTAATCCCGTGTCGTAAAAATAAAGTTTAGGACTTTTTATAATGCGCTTGTTATAGTTTTCAAAATAGGGCTGTAGCAGGCAAATAATAAAAGATGATTCTAAAATGCTAAGCCAGGCCTTAGCCGTGTTATGACTTACGCCGCAATCATTGCCCAGCGAAGTAAGGTTTAAAATTTGCCCGGCACGGCTGGCGCATAGCCGTATAAAATTTTGAAATTGTGTGAGGTTGCCAATGTTTTGAATTTGCCTAACATCCCTTTCCAGATAGGTGTTTACATAACTCGAATAATACAGGCTGGTATCAGTGCGCTTTTTCCAGAGGGCCGGATAAAATCCTTTTTGCAAAAGACCATCGGAAGAGTTTATTTTTTGACCGGCAGCCATTAGCTCCTGAAGCGATAGTGGCAGTAATCTTAAAATAGCTACACGCCCGGCCAATGATTGCGATATCTTTTCATGCAATAAATAATTCTGTGAACCGGTGAAAATAAACTGCCCGTTTTTTCCTCTCACATCTACAATAGCCTGTACATAAGAAAACACTTCCGGTATCCGTTGTACTTCGTCAATGATTAGCATGTTTTTATACGATGTCAAAAAGCCTCTTGGGTCGGCCTCTACATTGCGTCTTACGTCAGGGTCCTCAAAGCTTACATACTGAGCTTTAGGAAAAATTGATTTCACCAAAGTGGTTTTACCGGACTGCTGGGGGCCCATTACACTTACAATGGGAAACTGTCGCGAAGCTTGCTTGATTTTCTTTTCGAGCTGACGTAAAATCATGCAGAAAGCTACAAACAAAAAAGGACAAATTGTAAGTGCCACTTACAATTTGTCCTTTTTATATTATTCAATCACCATCGTGTTTACTATGATGCGCAACAGAATTACACGATGTAAATGAGCATCTTCCAGACCTTCAGAATAGGTTTCATAACCGGCAATGATTGTAACACTTTAGCCATTACAAAAATAGATTCAGCCATTCAAACGGGTTTTACTCTCGCTCCAATTCGCCTATCTTCGGCTTGTGATGAATTGAAATTAGTGCGACTGATGATGTAAAAAAATAGCATGAAGAATATTAAAATAATTGAAGTGCCTTCCGAGATTGGCGCCGGTACCCGTGGTGCTTCGCTGGGTGTGGAAGCTATCAAAATTGCGGCCCTTGATTTTATGAGCAACTTCTTTATTCACTTTCCTTCCGAACGCATTCCGGTCGAAAACAAATTGTTGTACGAACCTATCGAATCGCCTTATGCCAAGCGCATTAAAGGCGTTGTTTCGATGTACGAAAAAGTAAGCAAGTCCATTCACGATACCATTAAATCAAATTTTTTTCCGGTGGTGCTTAGTGGCGATCATAGCATCTCCGGCGCTACTATTGCCGGTATAAAAATGGCCAAACCAAAAAGCAAGCTGGGTATTATCTGGATAGATGCCCACGCCGATTTGCATACCCCTTACACCACGCCATCGGGCAACCTGCACGGCATGCCGCTGTCGGCCACCATTGGCGAAGACAATAAAGAATGTTCGGTGCACGAAGTAGATGCAGAAACGGTTTCGCACTGGAACTACTTAAAAAACATTGGAAAAATTTGTCCCAAAGTATTGCCGGAAGACGTAGTGTACATCTCGCTTCGGGATTATGAAAAAGAAGAAAAGCACCTCATAGATAAATACGGCATGAAGGTATTTACTACAAAAGAAGTCCGTAATAAAGGCGCCGAAAATATTGTGCGTTCCATCATTCGTTACTTCAGCGACTGCACCGACATTTATGTTTCGTTTGATGTAGATAGCCTCGATTCTTCGCTGACCAAAGGCACAGGAACCCCTGTGAGCAACGGTTTACGGGAACGTGAAGCGGAAGACATCATTAGTAAGCTGATGCAAAACCGCAAAGTTTGTTGTTTTGAAATTACAGAAGTAAACCCTACGCTTGATAAAGAAAACCTGATGGCCGAAATTGCTTTCAACATTTTACAGCGTAGCGTGAATGTGCTGATGATGAGCTGAGAAACTGAGTGGTGAATAGATAAGATAAAATTTAAGAAGCGGTAACAAACTATTGGTTCAAAGAACTTATGAAAAACGTTTTATTGTTTTTTGTTTTTATTTCTGTGAAAGGTTTTTCGCAATCATCTTATAACGATTCTATAAAAGTGTTCATCAATAATTATGTGCAGCACCACGAAGTAGTGAAAGGCACTGATAAAAAGAACCTGCAGTTTTATAAGCCAAATAAAGCTTACCACGTGATGGCTGCCTTCACTCCGGCGGTTAGCAGCGAATGGATAAACTTTAAAACTTCCGGAACAAAGAATAAAATTTTCAAATTGTATGGAACGCTTTCTTTTACATTAGAAAATAAGCATTGCCGGTTGAATATTTATCAGTCGCAGGAGCTGCAGCTTACTCCCGATTACAAAGATTATTTGTTCTTGCCTTTTACCGATCTCACCACTGGAAAAGAAACGTATGCCAGCGGCCGGTACATAGATCTACTTAGCACCGATATTAAAAACAGAGTTGTTGCAGTAGATTTTAATAAAGCCTACAACCCTTACTGCGCCTATGTTAGCGGCGTTTATAACTGTCCTATTCCGCCAAAAGAAAACGCTTTGCCTGTCGCCATCAAAACCGGCGAAAAAAGTTTTAAGGGCGGTCATTGATTGTTGTAACGATGCTGTAATTCTGTTCCCTATTCTCCTTTTACTTTTATCTTTCATCTTTGCCCAATGCCTTTATATATTGATCAAATTGGCCGACAGGTTGCTATTCTGCAAAGGCCTACACGGATTGTATCGCTGGTGCCTTCGCAAACAGAATTGTTAGCCTATTTGGGATTGCAGGATGAAGTTGTTGGGCTGACAAAGTTTTGTATTCATCCCAACGATTGGTGGCAAACAAAAACACGAATTGGCGGCACCAAGAACATTACTATTCAAAAGGTAAAATCGCTTCAACCCGATTTGATCATCGCCAATAAAGAAGAAAATGTAAAGGAGCAAGTTGAAGAATTAGCGGGTCATTTTCCGGTTTGGGTAAGCGATGTAAATACATTGGAAGATGCCCAGGCAATGATAAAAGGCATTGGAACAATCACTGGTAAAGAAGAAAGATCAATTGGTTTGGCGGAGAAAATAAAGTCTTCGTTCAAGGAACTGCAAGTTGCCAACTATGGCCCGCAAACCTGCTGCTACCTCATTTGGAAAGATCCGTACATGACAATCGGTGGTGATACTTTTATCAATGAAATGCTTGCCCAGGCCGGGTTTGATAACTTATTTAAAAACAGTAAGCGGTATCCGCAGATCACTATCGAACAACTGCAAACTATCAACTGTCAACTACTGCTCCTCTCTTCTGAACCCTACCCTTTCCAGCAAAAACATATTAATGAATTGCAAAAGAAACTGCCAGCTACAAAAATAGTTTTGGTAGATGGTGAGATGTTCAGCTGGTACGGAAGCCGCCTGTTATATGCACCGGATTATTTTCAAACACTGCAAAATCAAATAGCAGCGAAGCCGTAAATTCGATAGATGCAGGCTGGCGACAAACCTTCTCGAAAAAAACTTTTCTTTCCCATCAACGCATTGTTGCGACAATACCTGAAAGTTCACGGGAGGGAAACAGCGCTGCCGGTTTCGTACAATGATTTACTCAACATCACGTACTCGATTCCACTAAAAGATAAGGCCGGCAAAGACACGCTTTGGGAGAAGGCTTTGTACGATATGCGCGACTGGGAACATATAAAAGAAGGCCTTATCAACCTATACGCTATCATTAAAACTGAAGGCGATTACACGTTTACCAAGCACCTTGATGTGGCCCGCATTGATTACTGCACATTTGGTAACTCCAACCCATTTCGTATTCGCATTGTTAATCGTTACAACGATAACTACGATCATTATTATATTAAAAAAGAAGATGCTTCACGGGTATATGGTTTGGAGTTGGAGCACCTGCTTTCGCCCAACCGGATGACCTATTTGACCAGCCCCGGCACGTTGGTAGAAGAACATATTCCAGGCATACCCGGCGATGTATTTATCAAAGATTTTTTGTCCCGTCCCGAAACAAATAAGATTCGCTTAGCCAAGGAATTTGTGAAGTTTAACGAGCGTTGTTTTTTACGCTTGCTGGGCGATATGCGCAGCTATAATTATGTGGTGGATATTACGCCTGATATTGAAGACTACCAGTACCGCATCCGGGCCATTGACTTCGACCAGCAATCGTACGAAGGCCGCCGGAACCTTTACCTGCCGCAGTTCTTTAAAGAAAACTTTTCTTTTGTTGACCTGACGTTGAAGTACCTCAACACCGATTCTATTGAACAATACAGGGCAGAAGAAAGAACGCTGATTGCTTATCGGGTAGCGGCCGGACGATACCGCTTAATGGACCTGCTAAAGATTATGACTGCCGATGTAATCACCACCGATGAAAAGCGGGACCAATTAAAAATTGAACTGGAAGAATTTTTCAGCAGCGCTATCTTTCGTCGCTGTAAAACAATGGGTGATATAGTGAAGCAAATGCTGCGCTTTGTACTGCGGCCCTACCTTACACGCATACAAAATAATTTGGGAAAGATTGTGGATTAGAACCTCACCCCGGCCCTCGCAAACGAAGTTAGAGAGGGAGCGGCCCCCATCCCGACCTTCCCTTGACAGGAGGAAGGCCACCAGGCACAGCAAAGGCTTTTGTATGATATTCAAAAGCCTCAATCTTTCTTTAAACTTAAGTGAGAAAAAGACCGTGTTTTAAAAAATTTGCCATCGTCAAACAACGACTCCCCTCTCCAACTTTGTTGGAGAGGGGTTAGGGGTGAGGTCCTTATCTTTGCGCCACTCAAAACTTAAATTATGGCATCAAAAACGGTTGACCTTTTAGGCGATAAAGCTGACTATCTTTTGAATCATACGTCCACCACTATTCCTAAATCAACATTGCATCTTCCCTCTCCTACGCATGTAGATGATATCTGGATCAACAGCAACCGCAGCAACCAGGTGTTACGCAGTTTACAATCTTTACTAAATCATGGCCGCTTAACCGGTACCGGCTATTGCAGCATATTCCCTGTTGACCAGGGCATTGAACATAGCGCCGGGTCTGCGTTTGCGCCAAACCCTGAGTTTTTTGATCCGGAAGCAATCGTTCGCCTGGCAGTAGAAGGTGGTTGCAATGGCGTGGCTTCTACGTTTGGTGTGCTGGGCATTATGAGTCGCAAGTATGCGCATAAAATTCCGTTCATCGTTAAGATCAATCACAACGAATTTTTAAGCCTTCCCAATAAATATGATCAAACGCTTTTTGGTACGGTAAAAAGTGCCTGGAACATGGGCGCTGTGGGCATTGGCGCTACCATCTATTGGGGAAGCGCTGAAAGTGCAAGGCAGCTAAAAGAAATTGCTGAACAATTTGAGTATGCACACGAATTGGGCATGTGTACCATTTTGTGGTGTTACACCCGCAATAATGGTTTTAAAGTAGATGGCGTTGACTATGGAACGGCCGCCGATCTTACCGGACAAGCCAATCATTTAGGAGTTACGCTTCAAGCTGATATCATCAAACAAAAACTGCCGACAAACAATGGTGGATATCTTGCCACAAAACATGGAAAGACCAGTCCGTTGGTGTATGAAAAACTAACCTCCGATCATCCGATAGATTTAACCCGCTACCAGGTGCTGAACTGCTATAGCGGTCGTGTGGGTTTAATTAACAGTGGTGGCGAAAGCAAGGGCGAAACGGATTTGCAGGAAGCCGTTTCTACTGCTGTCATTAACAAGCGGGCAGGCGGTATGGGCTTGATTCTTGGCCGCAAGGCCTTTCAGCGGCCTTTTGCCGATGGGGTGAAGTTTCTGGAAGCGATACAGGATGTTTATTTAGACGATAGCATTACCATTGCTTAAAAAATAATTGCTAAAACTTAGAAGCCTTCCATAACCGGAAGGCTTTTTGTTTTAGGCCAATACAGTCACCTTGAAAACATAGCGATGCTATTGTTTGGCACCCGTTTTTTAGTAGCTATCAAAGAAATAAATTTATGACTCACCCTAAGAACGCAAGCGACGATAACGGTTTAGCTACTGCAGCCTTTAGCCATACAAAAGAGGAACAAATGATACCTGAAGCTGCGCACTATTCACCTACCGATTATGATGGTGATTATCATGTGGAGCAGGATGATGAAACAGATGACTGAGCGGGGCGACCAATAATAGTTTCTTATGAATTTCATTGATCTTCTTTTAGTCGTTATCGTTTTGTTAGCCGCCTGGGCTGGCTGGGCTAAAGGGTTTATTAATGGCTTTGCCAGTCTTTTAATTTGGCTGGGCAGCCTGGCAAGCGGCTTCTTACTTTATAAAACGGCCGGCGATTTTTTACTGCGTATAGTTCCTTCAATAACCATTTGGGCGCAGCCGTTGGCCTTCGTTCTCACGATCCTCTTATCCCGCATTTTACTTTCTACTATATCGTATCGCCTGCTTCGGTTCTCACCAAAAGAGGTGCAGCAATCCGTAGCCAACCGGGCTTTCAGCATATTGCCCGGATTAGTAACGGGTAGCGTGTATGCCGCCATAGCAGCCACTTTGCTGCTTAGCGTCCCCATAAATAATGGGGTGACAAAAGAAACGCAGCGTAGCAAAATTGCTAACCAATTAAATGGACAGATTGCCTGGTTAGATGAAAAATTTTCGCCCGTTTTCGGCGATGCAGCTAAGCAAACCCTAAGCCGCTTTGTAAAGGAACCAGAAAGCGATGAGACGGTTTATTTACACTATTCCACTACAGATGTACAGCCTCGTTCCGACCTGGAACAGCAAATGCTAGCGTTAGTAAATGAGGAAAGAATCAGGAGAGGGATATCACCTTTAAAGTTTGATCCGCAATTGGTACCGGTGGCAAGAGCCCACTCAACCGATATGTTTGCCCGGGGCTATTTCTCGCACTATACATTGACCGGTAAAGATCCTTTTGAACGGATGAAGAGCGCCGGAATAAAGTTTACTACAGCAGGTGAAAATCTGGCGTTGGGAAGAACGCTAAAAATTTGCCATGAAGGATTGATGAACTCTCCCGGCCATAAAGCCAACATTTTAAATCCGGCCTTTGGGAGAATGGGAATTGGTATTATTGACGGCGGCATTTACGGGTTAATGATCTCGCAGGAATTTCGAAACTGAAGACGCTATTATTGAGAAGTGTGCCCGAGCATAAAAGCGAGCCCTTCAACTACGTTCCGAATAAATTGAAACGGATAATGATACTGCAGCCGAGGACAAAATAAAAAGGACTATCTCATTCAGGCCTTGATAAAATTATACCCTATTCTTAACCTCTTTCTTTGGTCCGGTGCTGAATCAGTTCGATGGAAAAACTAAAGGCCAGCGCAAATCCAATCCCTTGCCACAACGATTGCTCTTTTACAAAAGCGATGATCATCATTACAAAACAAAAAAGGCTGGCTGTAACGGTTAAAGCGTTTTTTTCGGAGAAATATTTTTTCATGAGCTTAGGTTGAATGGATGGATTTTACACGAGATTTTGCTGTAGTAACAAATATAGTTGGGGTAATAAACGACCCTTGTTAATTGTCGGCAAAAGGGGAAATTATTTCGGCCGACATAGTCTTGTTAGATGACTAACCGTTCTGATTTTTCATTATTAAACAAGCTGTCAGGCAAAAGTTAATATAGCAATATATATCCCTCATTTCTTACTCTTTATCGAATTGTTTAAGGCTGCATAAAAGGCCCGTCCTATATTTACCACCTTCATCACAAACTGGACGTATGAAACCCAACGATTTTGTTTTTTCGAATGCCCCCGAACCTCATCGCTTGCGTACAAAACAAATTTTAAAGCAACATCCCCAGGTACGGAATCTGATTGGTAAAAACATTACTACCATTTTTGCTATCGTGTTTTTAGTCAGCTTTCAGGTAGTTGGCGCCTGGTTGTTAGCTAATCAATCGTGGTGGTGGATTTTAGCTGCCGCTTATTTAGCCGGCGCTTTTGCCGATCATGCTTTATTTGTTATGATCCATGAGTGCGCCCATAAGCTCATTTTTAAAAACCCTGTCACCAATCGTTTGGCCGGCATCTTTGCCAACCTGCCTCAGATATTCCCCAGCTCGGTAGCTTTTGAGCGTTATCACATTAAGCACCATTCCTTTCAGGGCATACATGAATTAGATGCCGATTTACCTAACCGCTGGGAAGCAAAACTTATCAACAACTATTTTATCGGTAAAGTCATTTGGTTTCTTTTTTATCCGTTGTTTCAAACCTTTCGGGTGGCCCGGTTAAAAGAGATCAAACCGTTTGATGGCTGGCTGGCTTTAAACTGGGGTGCCTGCATATTATTTACTGCCGCGATGTGGTACTTTTTAGGTCCGAAAGCAGTAGGCTTTTTAGCGCTTAGCTTTTTCTTTTCCGTAGGCTTACATCCGTTGGGCGGCCGTTGGATTCAGGAACATTATTTAGTACATGGCGAGCAGGAAACGTATAGCTATTACGGCCCTTTGAATAAACTTGCCTTTAACGTAGGGTATCATAACGAGCACCATGACTTTCCATCTATTCCTTGGAACAAATTACCAGAGGTTCGCAAGCAGGCTTCGGGTTATTATGATACGCTCCACTACCATACATCGTGGACCAAACTATTCTTCCGGTTTTTGTTTGATCAGGAGTTATCACTTTGGTCGAGGATTGTACGCAAGAATCGTGGCAAAGTAGCATTAACCGACCAATCGAAACCCGACGCGGACATTGTCGTGTTGGAGGGTGCCAAGGTAGCCGAAGCGGTATAAGCCAATTTTAGAAAACACCAAAACAGAAGTAGCTAACTCATGAAAAACAGAAAAATTTTATGGGCTGATGACGATATGGATGATTTGATGCTGATGCGCCATGTGCTGGAAGATATTGGGCAGGAGTACGACATAAAGGAGGTGAGCAACGGTAAGGAAGCATTGGATTATTTAGAGGAAGGAAAAGCAGAACATAACCTTCCGTGCCTGATTATTTTGGACATGAACATGCCCATTTTAAATGGAAAAGAAACCTTGGGATTGATAAAAAAAGATGAGGCACTTAAAGATATTCCGCTGGTGTTTTTTACAACCTCAAACAGTGAGCTGGATAAGATGTATTGCAAGCGTTTTGGCGTTGAGATGATTACCAAGCCGCCCCAGTACAGCAATTTAAAAGAAGCAATAAAACGCCTGTTGGACTATTGCCTTAATAAGGCTTAACGGCTTAAATTATAAAACAAAAAGCCTCCTTTCGGAGGCTTTTTACCTGGCAAAACTTACTGACTGACCCGATTATATTTTGCCATTAAGTTTTCTGTACAACCGGCCAACTGATTGAGCAGCCCCGGATTGCTGGTAAAGTGATCTTTGTTTGACGCCTTTTTATAAGCATCGTAGTCTTCAAATTTATTTTGGAACAATTCCAACGTGCAGCTAACTACTTTTTTTGTTTCGTTTTTAAAATCAGCTTCATCAAAATCGTCTTCATCCTGCACTTCGTTCTTCATTTTTGTAAAAGTCTTTGCCCACTCGGCTTTCAGCTTGTTCTTATCTTCATCCGACCAACCGGTTTCCGGCTTTTTATCTTCTTCATTTACTACTTTATGCTTCGTTTTAACCAGCGGCTTGTCGTCATCCTCCGTTGGTTTATCCTTAGCGGCACAACTGAATATTAAACCTGCTATACAAAACGCAATTAGTACCTTATACATGTTGATTGATTTGAAGTGAAATTACTTTGCCAGGCTGCGAAGGCGAATACTCAATTTGCAGTAGCAATAAAAGTCTCACTGATTCAAATAGTGTAAAAAAGTATAGGCTTTAAGATCGGGGTTGTTAATGGTCACTGCGCCAGCACCCGTTTATTGAAACATTGCTACAAGAAAAACTTGTTGTATTATTATAAAGATATTTAATGCAAAAGCTTTACCGGATGAATACTGTTTTTGCGGTTGGCCACATCTCCTCACTAAAAATTTTCTATATGCCACAACCATGGACGTACGAAACCCTTGCCCAGGCTGATAAAGCAACGTTGGAAAGTATTTTATTAACGGGTACAGCGCCTGATGTAGAGCAGTTGAACGGCTATATCTATTGCGGCTGGAACCACGAGCCCATAGGAAAAATATCAGGAGAAAAATTTAAAAAAGGTTTCTATAAAAAGGACGGCCGCAACTTTGGTTATAACGAAACGGTGATACAGGACCACAAAAAATACAATGGTGAATGGAAGGTGGGCTTACATAAAGTGCGGCCCAACCAGTTAGGTTATTTCCGGGTATCTTATGTAAAGGATGAACCCTTTCATAAACTTTATCAGCCATACAAGCATCTGGCCCATTTTGATTATAACATCAATGGGTTTCATAAACTCACCTTAAGCTTTTTTAGAGTAATACGCGATTTTGTGGTGCTGCCTAATGAAGGCGACCATAGCCTGATGCTTTGCAAAGCCTACCTGCACTTTACTGAAAGTTTCAATATTTTTTACTGCTATTTTTTATTGGGACATAGGGAAGAGATACATTATTTGCCTTGGTGAGGATGGCTCATGTTATTGCGGAATACTATATGGGAGAGAAAAAGAAAGTAAGTTTCACGTCTCCTCCAACACCAACCCATCCAAACTTCTTATTCCAATACTTTTCTTTGAGATAAATCCTTCAGCATACTTCACGCCTATTCTTTTACCTAACAGCCGTGCCCTTGCCGAAATAGCTTCTAAAAAATCCGGCGATGAAATATACGTTTGCGGATCGGTGCTGCCTTCGGCTAAGAACTGCGTCCGGTAAGCTTTTACAGCCTCCATGCGTTGCTGCCAAACATGGCTGATATCAATAAGTACATCGGGTTCGTAAAAGCGGTCCTGTATATAATGCAGCAACAGTTTGGGCCGCCATTTTTCCTGTTCGCTGCCATCATCATTATATGTTTTAACCTGGCGTAACCCCGAAAAAAAACAGGCATCATAAGCCAGCCAGCCACCACGGCCATGATCGGGATGGCGGTCTTCTAAAATATTGGCGATAACAACTTCCGGTTGGTATTGGCGAATAACTTTTATCAGTTGCAACTGGTGCGCTTCATCATTTTGAAAAAAGCCATCCCGCATTTTTAAATTCTCCCGAACCGAAAGGCCGATGATCCTGGCCGCATCGGATGCTTCCTGGTAGCGGGTTTCCACGGTTCCCCTCGTGCCCAATTCGCCTTGCGTTAAATCTATCACGCCGGCTTTTTTGCCACGCTTAATTTCAGCAATCAACGTACCGGAGCAGCCCAATTCCACATCATCGGGATGAGAGCCAATAGCGAGAATATCAAGTTTCATAAACGTAAGATAATTAGTGAGAGTGAGACGTAAAAGGATAAACGTGAGACTATAGCGAAACAACAATTAAAGCCATTTAAGTTTCACGTTTGCCGTCTCACGTTTCACTACCGGTGCACTTCGCTGGTAAAATGAAATTCGATGTCGGGGTTGTTGGTTCGTTCGGTATTCAGGAACCATTCGCTTTGTGCTAAGTACACTAACTGATTGTCTTTATCCAACGCAATGTTGGCCCCCTTGAACCTGATAAAATCATCCAGCTTTTTTTGATCTTGGCCCGTAATCCAGCAGGCTTTATAATACGGCAATGAATTAAACACCACCGATGCGCCATATTCGTGAAGCAGGCGGTACTGAATCACCTCAAACTGTAGTTCGCCCACGCAACCAATGATCTTTTTGTTACCGCCAAATTGTGTAAACAACTGTGCTACGCCTTCATCGGTCAACTGCATCAAACCCTTTTCCAACTGCTTTGTCTTCATTGGGTCTTTGTTCACCACTTCCTTAAATATTTCCGGAGAAAAGGTTGGGATGCCGGTGAAATAAAAGTCTTCGCCTTCGGTCAGCGTATCACCTATTTTAAAATTGCCGGTATCAAACAAACCCACTACATCGCCGGGAAAAGCATCATCAACCACGCTTTTTTCACGGGCTAAAAAAGAGTAAGGATTGGAGAAGCGAACATCTTTATCTAACCGAACATGATGGAAATATTTGTTACGCTCAAACTTGCCGGAACATACGCGGAGAAAGGCGATACGGTCGCGGTGCTTGGGATCGAGGTTGGCGTGTATCTTAAAAATAAACCCACTAAACTTGTCTTCTCCTACCCCAACTTTCCGTTTGCTGGTCTCCCGTTCTTTAGGCACCGGCGCAATGCGAATGAATGTGTCAAGCATCTCCTTCACACCAAAATTATTTATAGCCGACCCGAAGAAAACAGGCGCTACGTCACCGCTTAAATAATTACTCACTTCCAGTTCTCCATACACACCGTCAATCAGTTCCACATCTTCCCGTAAGGTTTGCGCATCGCGTTCGCCCAACTTTTCATCCAGTAAAGGCGTGGTTAAATCAGAAATAGAAATCGTGTCTTCGTCAGTAGCTTTTGTATTGGGGGTAAAAAGGCGAACGCTTTTGTTATGCAGATCGTACACGCCTTTGAAATCCTTTCCCTGGTTGATGGGCCAGGTCATAGGATGAAGTGAAATGGATAGCTCCTTTTCTATCTCTTCCAATAAATCAAAACGTGGCTTGCCGTCACGGTCCATTTTGTTGATGAAGACGATCACCGGTGTTTTACGCATACTGATCACCTGCATCAATCTCCGGGTTTGCTCTTCCACACCATTAACACTATCTACCACTAATATCACGCTATCCACAGCCGTTAGGGTGCGATACGTATCTTCTGCAAAGTCTTTGTGGCCGGGGGTATCCAGCAGATTGATCAAGGCACCGTCGTACTCAAAGCTCATCACCGACGTGGCTACTGATATACCGCGTTGGCGTTCTATCTCCATAAAGTCGGAGGTAGCGGCTTTCTTTATTTTATTACTTTTTACCGCTCCAGCCACTTGTATTGCGCCGCCAAACAGTAGAAATTTTTCAGTTAATGTCGTTTTTCCCGCATCCGGGTGAGAGATGATGGCGAAGGTGCGCCGCTTTTCTATTTCGTTCTGATACTTCATGGTTGATTAGCTGATTGGCAGCAATCTTACGTATTGAAGAAGGCAATTTTCTTTGGTAAAGCCTTACATCAGCCAATCATTTTTGCGGTGGCAAAAGTACGTGTACTAACCTAAAAGGCGGTGTAAAATTGAAAGTGTAGCCGGTTGTGTTGACAATGCGCCACAAGAAGATTCCACACTTTGCGTTAAGGTCAGTCAACCATCTTACTTGCCTTGCCAGCGCTTTGTACTTTAAGCCGAAATAGCATCATCCCATTCATAGTTATAAAAATTATTAGTTATAAATCGCTTACATAGAAGATGCTAAAAATTCTGGTATCATTTTTAATAGTTTATTGCCTAACAAACAGCAGGTGATATGTCACAGGATTTGAGGAATGAGCACAGTGGTGAAAGGGACAATAGCCGGCCGGCAACTGGAGGTGATGACCGAAAGAACTATGAAAGCTTTGAAGGAATGAATTACGAACAGGTAAGAAAACCCTTTAATGCAAGGTATAAGGCGCGGAATAGTGCAACAGATGATAGAAATAACAGTACGCGACCGGATGAAAGCTGACCCTTGAACTCCAAAAAATTAAGTCCCGAAGCAATCGGGACTTTTTTATTAGCAACCTATTTGCTGGTTAAGTTTTTCCAGCAGTGCCTGAATATTAAATGGCTTGGCAATAAAATCATTGGCACCGTAAGCTTCAAACTTAAGCGCTGCGCCGGGGTGGCCGGAAAACATAATAACCGGAATGTGCTTTGTGGCTTCCGCGGCTTTTATTTCGCGGCAAAGTTCGCGTCCGTCGGTGCCGGAAAGCAATACATCCAGCAAAATAAGTGACGGCTTTTCACAACTTATTTTCTCCAGGGCTTCATCGCGATGAGAGGCGGTTTCTATTTCGTACCCTTCCTTTTTTAAAGTGATACCCATCACCGTTCTGATATCCGGATCGTCATCTATCAATAAAATTTTAGCCATAACAATGCACTACTGTTTATATAATTACCATTGGTTAAGCAACCGTTACGTGCCGAAATTAAGTAAATATCGGTGGCAAACTGTAATGGCATTACTATCCTGCACGATAAAAGTTTTGCCTCTTATTTGGCCTACATTTGTTTGATGCGGCGGTTCCTTTCTATTGTATCCAGCAGTTTTAAAATAGCCTTGGGTGAGTTATGGAAAAATAAGCTGCGCACCTTTCTTTCCCTCTTCGGCATTACTATCGGCATCTTTTGCATTATTGGCGTACTGGCCACAGTAGGGAGTTTGGAGCGAAATCTTCAATCAGAAATTAAGTCGCTTGGCAACAATACAATTTATGTAGATAAATGGGAATATGGCGGCGGGCCCGACTACCCTTTCTGGAAGTATGTAAAACGTCCTGTTCCCCGTTATGATGAGATAGAAGAAATAAAATCAAGAACGCCTACAGCAAAATATGCCGCCTTCAAAATACGGGCGGGCACGTCGGTGGAAGGTGGAGGAAATGTAGCCGATAGGGTCAATGTATTCGGCATTACGGAGGACTTTGCCAACATTCAGCCCATTGATATTATATATGGCCGGTACCTGAGTGGCGCCGAATTTTTCAGGGGCGGCAATACAGTTGTCATTGGCTTTTCTTTAGCGGAGAGTCTATTTGGAACAGCCAACGATGCGCTAAACAAAACAATAATTGTGCGTGGCCGGCAGAATAAAATAATTGGTGTTTTAAAAAAGCAGGGAACCCAATTAATTGGCGGCTGGGGTTTTGATCAATGTGTAATAATGCCTTACCAGTATGCCCGCACCATAATGGATGAAGCTAAAGCCGACCCCTTGATTTTAGTGCAGGGTAAAAGCCAGGTGAACAGCAAAGCGCTAAAGGACGATTTGGCGGGAACCATGCGGGCCGTAAGAAAATTGCGGCCTGATGAAGACGACAACTTTTCTTTAAACGATGTGAACGATTTTAGTGAAGTCTTGAGCAAAGCTTTTGTGAGCGTGAATATGGGTGGATGGATTATTGGCGCTCTATCATTTATCGTAGGCATTTTTGGCGTGGCTAATATTATGTTTGTTACCGTTAAAGAACGAACCACGCAGATTGGTTTAAAAAAAGCCATTGGTGCAAAGAGAGCTGCAATTCTGACGGAATTTTTAGTAGAGTCGGCCTTCCTTTGCATCGTGGGTGGCCTCATTGGTTTACTACTTCTCTCTATCCTGATGAAGATTGTTTCTACGGTTTTTGATTTTCCCATTTTCTTATCGCCGGGTATTATAGCTGTGGCTATTTTTATTTGTATTGTGGCCGGCATTGCCGCCGGTATTATTCCTGCAATAAGAGCGGCAAAGCTGAATCCTGTGGTGGCGATAAGGAGTTAATAAGTTGCTATGTTACTGGGTTACTATGTACCTTACTCTGTTTAAAAACTAATCAACTAATCAACTAATCAACTAATCAACTAATCAACTAATCAACTAATCAACTAATCAACTAATCAACTTGCCAACTTGCCAACTATTTTAGCCATCGAATCTTCCTGCGACGAAACCTCCGCCTCGGTTTGTTGCGACGGAAAAATTTTATCCAATTACATCGCTAACCAAACGGTACATGAACGCTATGGGGGTGTAGTGCCCGAGCTGGCAAGCCGTGCTCACATGCAAAATATTGTTCCCGTAGTAGATGCGGCGATAAAGCAGGCTGGTATTAGCTTGCAGCAATTAGATGCCGTTGCATTTACGCAAGCTCCCGGCTTAATCGGGTCATTGTTAGTGGGAAGCCAATTTGCCAAATCGTTAGCCCTGGCGTTGGACAAACCATTGTTAGCGGTACATCACATGCAGGCGCATGTGTTGGCTAATTTAATTCCTGATAACAAACCATCTTTCCCGTTTTTATGCTTAACGGTTAGCGGTGGCCATACACAAATTGTTGTAGCCAACAGCGCTACCGACTTAAAAGTAATTGGCGAAACATTAGACGACGCCGCCGGTGAAGCCTTCGACAAATCGGCCAAGCTTTTAGGCCTTCCTTACCCCGGTGGACCGTTGATAGACAAGTATGCGAAGGAAGGCAACCCAACCCGTTTTCAGTTTGCAGAACCGCAGATTGCGGAGTTGGATTTCAGCTTTAGCGGATTGAAAACCTCTATTCTTTATTTCATTCAGAAGCAAGTAGCGCAGAATGAGGCTTTCATTGCAGAAAATCTGCCTGATCTCTGCGCCTCCATTCAGCAAACGATCATAGCCATACTTCTGAAAAAATATAAAAAGGCCGCACTGCAAACCGGTATTACCGACTTATGTATTGCTGGCGGCGTATCGGCTAACAGTGGCCTGCGTAAAGGGTTTCAGGAGATGTGTACGCAAGCCAACTGGCGTAGTTTTATTCCTGCTTTTGAATACTGCACCGATAACGCTGCGATGATCGCAATCACCGCCTACTATAAATATTTAGCAGGGGATTTTTCGGAGCTTAGTGTGACGGCATCAGCAAGGGCGGCTTGGTAAACAGAGGGTTTGGGGGGTTAATTAAAGACAAACTTATTTTACTTGTCAGCTACCTATTTTCAATTTAAACAATTTACTATTCATCAGGATCGTTGCGCTATGAAGGTGACAACGGACAGTTGTTTATTTGGGGCCTGGGCCGCAAGAGAAGTTAACGGTTTACCGTTTTCAGTTAACCGTGTACAGTTTTTGGATGTGGGAACAGGCACCGGACTTTTATCCCTGATGATGGCACAGCAAACTACTATAACCATTGACACGATGGAAATAGACAGCAAAGCGTTCAAACAAGCAGCAGAAAATATAGCAGCATCGCCCTGGCAGGAAAGAATAACGGTTATTAATGAAGATGTGCTTCAGTGGAACGCGGAGAAGCGATATGATGTGATTTTATCCAATCCACCTTTTTACGAACAAAGCCTGAAGTCGGATAAAATATCAAAAAATACAGCGCATCATAGTACGCAACTTTCGCTGGAACAGCTAATTCATTTCATCAAAAAACAGTTGGCCGCCGATGGAATTTTCTTTCTGCTGCTACCCTATCAGCGTTTGCCGCAGCTGCAAGCATTGGCTGCACAGCAGTCATTCTTTCTAACAAAAATTATCGCTGTAAGGCAAACTACCAACCATACGCCATTTCGTATTATGGTGAAAGCTTCCTTTACTGAAAATGATGAAAAGCTGTTAGAAGAAATGGCGATCAAAGACGCGCAAAATCGCTACACCAATGCGTTTATGGAACTGCTACAACCCTACTATTTATACCTGTAGCTCAATGATGAAGTGGAAAGTTAACACCAGTAAATTCACGGGTGTTAATATCAAACACATCGGAGTTGGTCATTACATGCACGGTTAAATTGGCCACTGAAAGCGGCATGCCGTTTTTAATATCAGCTATGTTATTATGGTTGATAGTACAGCCATCTACTACCACTACACTGCTGCTGCCGATGGCCCGCATCTTTGTTCCCCTTTCTATAATTACACCGGTGTCTTCATCCAAACCAATGCCTACGGCGCCGGGTTGCGCGGCTATTGCCTGCACCAATCTTCCAAATCGTCCACGGGCATCAAAATGCGTATCAATAATCACCTCCTGCAAAAATCCAAGGCCGATGTTTAATTCCACTTGCCCCTTTAAATAAGCCTTCGATTCATCGCCGCCGCAGATCATGGTATTGCTCATGGCAGCCGCACCGGCGCTGGTTCCTGCAATTACAAAAGGTTCCATCATGTATCGCTTACGAAGCACATCTAAAAACTCTGTGCCGCCAAGTATAGAACTGATGCGCAACTGATCGCCGCCGGAAAATAAAATGCAGTTGCAGTTTTGCAATCGTTCTAATGTCTTTTTTGAATCAGCGCCTTCACGGTTGGTAATTTTTAAGTGACCAATTTCTACACAACCCAGTTTGCGAAAAGCCTTTTTATATACTTGCGCTACTTCATCCGGTATTGATGACGCAGTTGTGATCACTTCAATTTTAGGCTCGCCTTTCTTGCCGGCTAATTCAAGGATTTGTTTGAGTATGCCTTCTTTAAAAAAGTCAAGACTGTTCTGGCGTTCCCGCTCCTTCTCAGAGCCTTTGTCCTCCGCACCGCCCACCGCAATTAAATAACCTTTAGGATACTGCATGGGGCAAAGATGTGAAAAAACAATTTGCAATAAGCATTCGGCAATACGCAATAGGCAATAAGCAATTTGCAACGAACAATATATAGTTCGCTATTACGGAGAATATTGCTTTTTTCCAAAAAGGCACGACAAGATTTTTCCTATTAATTTTCTCTCGTTTGTCTATTGCTCATTGTCCATTGCCCATTCACTTCCCTTGGTATAAATTTTTTCTAATAACTTACTGATCAAATTCAGCCATCATGCAAGTGAGAGATATTAAAGTCCTTCGGGGTCCCAATTACTGGTCCATCAGGCGGCACAAACTAATACAGGTTACACTTGATTTAGAAGAACTGGAGCAACGGCCCACCGATACCATTGACGGATTTTATGAACGCCTTCAAAGCCTTATGCCATCGCTGTATGAGCACCGCTGTAGCATCGGTACGGCGGGCGGTTTTTTTCAACGGGTGCAACGCGGCACCTGGATGGGCCATGTGATAGAACACATTGCCATTGAGCTGCAAATCCTTGCCGGTATTGATGTAAGCTTTGGCCAAACCCGTGGCACCGGTGAAGAGGGCGTTTACCACATGGTGTTTGAATACGGCGAAGAAGAAGCAGGCCGGTACGCTGTTACAGCCGCTATCAATGTAGCCACGGCATTAATTAAAGGCGACGCCTATCCTGTTCAAAAGGACATTGACGAGATCAAACGCCTTTGGTATAAATATAAGTTGGGGCCAAGCACCGGCTCTATCGCCGACGAGGCCAAACGCCGGGGCATACCGGTTTTACGGTTAGATAACGACTCGTTGGTACAGTTGGGTTACGGCAGTAAATTAAACAGGTTTGAGGCTACAATCACGTCTCATACCAGTTCACTGGCTGTGGATATTGCGGGTGATAAAGAGCAAACGAAAAAGCTGTTGATGGCAGCCAATTTAGCGGTGCCTTATGGCGATGTGGTAGAAGATGTGGAGGAGCTAAGAGCAGCCATCGAAGACATCGGCTACCCGGTAGTAACAAAGCCCCTCGATGGAAATCATGGCAAGGGCGCCACCATTGATATAAACACCTGGGAAGATGCCCTGACCGCCTTTGAACGGGCAAAATATTATGGCGATAGAGTAATTGTAGAACGTTTTATCAGGGGTCACGATCATCGTGTGTTGGTAGTGAATTACAAGTTTGTTGCGGCGGCTCTTCGCACACCTGCCTGCGTTACCGGCGATGGCCTAAACACTATTCAGCAATTGATTGATAAAGAAAACGAAGATCCGCGCCGTGGCTCCGGCCATACTAATATGCTCACAGAAATAAAGGTGGATGATATAACGCTGGACGTTTTAAAAAAACGGGATTACACCCTTGAGACCGTGTTACATGCCGGTGAAATTTTATACCTGAAACCAACGGCCAACTTAAGTACCGGTGGTACGGCCAGGGATGTGACCGATGAAGTGCATCCCGAAAACATTTCTTGTTTTGAACGCATTGCCCGCAACATTGGTCTGGATATTTGCGGCATAGATGTAATGACCACCGACCTGCGGCGGCCATTAAAAGAAACCGGTGGGGCCGTGCTGGAAGTCAATGCAGCGCCGGGTTTCCGCATGCACCTCGAACCCACTGAAGGTACACCCCGCAATGTCGCGTCGCCGGTGGTAGAGATGCTGATTCCTGATAACGATGGCCGCATACCCATTATAGCCATTACCGGTACTAATGGTAAAACCACCACCACAAGGCTGTTAGCCCATGTAGTAAAGCAAGCGGGGTTTGTTACCGGTTTTACTACTACAGACGGGGTTTATATTAATGATGAATTAGTAGTAACCGGCGATTGCTCCGGGCCGCAGTCGGCGCAACTGGTACTGCGGGATAAGGCCGTTGAATTTGCCGTATTGGAAACAGCCCGCGGCGGCATACTTCGTTCCGGCCTGGGCTTTGACAGGTGCGATGCGGCCATTGTTACCAATGTAGCCGAAGACCACCTGGGAATGAACGGAATAGATACCATTGAAAAATTGGCGAGGGTAAAATCGGTGGTGCCTGAAAGCGTTTCGGACAATGGCTATGCGGTGTTGAATGCTGATGATGACCTGGTATATGCGATGAAGGAAAACATCTCCTGTAAAATCGCCCTTTTCTCCATGCATGCGGCTAACGTTCGTATTGAGGAACATTGTGCTGCCGGCGGTCTGGCTGCGGTATATGATAATGGCTATTTATTATTACGCACCGGCAATCATTTAATACCAATTGACGAAGCGGTGAATGTGCCTATCACGTTTGGCGGACGGGCTGATTTTAATATTGCCAATGTGCTGGCTGCTTCGTTAGCGGCTTACACCTGTAAAATAAAATTAGGCACTATCCGCCAGGCATTACGGTCGTTCATTCCTTCCAAAGAAAGTACGCCGGGCCGTATAAATATTTTTGAATTTAAAGAGTTCAAAGTGATTATAGACTATGCCCACAACCCACATGGCGTAAGGGCTTTGGGCAAATTTGTCAAAACCTTCGAAGGGGCTAAGGTGGGCATTATCACCGGCGTTGGCGACAGAAGGGATGAAGACATCATAGCGCTGGGCGAAGAAGCAGCAAAGGTTTTCGACGAGATCATTATACGGCATGATGATGATATGCGGGGCCGAACTCATAAGGAGATAGATCACTTGTTAACCTCCGGAATTTTTAAAGTGGATGCGGCAAAACCGGTTTCTTATTATGGACACGAGTGCGAAGCCGTAGAGCAAGCCTTACTAAAAGGAAAACCGGGATCAGTTATCGTTTTGTTGATTGATAAAGTAGAAACTGTTACACAATGTATTCTCAGGTTTCAGGAAGAAGAGAAACGGAGAGAACTGGCAAAAACATTTGTCGCCTGACAACCGGCTTTTTAATACTAACGATTCACCCGTTTTCCCCATTTAATAAATTAACCGTCGTAATAGGCTTACAGGCATAATAACTGCATAGCTTACAGAAACACTACGCTCATGGAACAAGAAATAAATTTAAAGGGAAACACCAGTGATAACCGCACCGGCGAATACAGCGAAAGTAATGACCGGCTAACCTTTATGAATAACGAAGAAAACCTGATGGCCAAGTTGGAAAAACATGGTTATACGGAGCAGTTCAGGGTGGAAAAAGATAAGTTGGTTAGTTTAACCACGAAGAAAAAATATAAAGCATCGGATATCAAGAGCGCCAACTTCTATCGTTTTGAAGGCATCTCCGATCCGGATGACATGAGCATTTTATATGCCATTGAAACCAATGATGGCGGCAAGGGAACGCTAACCGACGCTTATGGAAGATACTCTGATGAAGATACCGGAACTTTTATGAAGCAAGTGGAAACAGAAAAAAAATTAAATGGCATGTAAAGAAGTAGCCGCCATAATTTTTCAGCATCGTGTTCTATAAAATATACACAAAAAGCCTTCATATAATAATGAAGGCTTTCTGTTTTTATCGCTAAACGTTTCAAATTATGTCGCTGAAACTGATCATAGCAGAGCCTTCATTCTTTCCGCATCCGACATTGTATTTACATTTAAAATGGTAGAAACATCTTCCACATCAATCATTTTTATTTTATTGTTGAGAAGTACTTTTCTCAACCCACCACCCTGCTCAAACACAGCTTGTAATAAAGGGTATGCTTGCGGTTCCCAGATAGTGAGTAAAGGTTCCGGCAGGCCATCGTCCGGGTTTTTATACGTTGTAGCGATAACCTTTTTATTTCGTTCCTGAATAAGATGATGAACGGTTTTTGTATCTACCAACGGCATGTCGCAAGCCAGCACCAGCCACGCACATTGGCAGTTAAAATCAAAGGCAGAGAGCAAGCCTCCCAGCGGGCCAATGTTCTTATATTTATCCGGCAAAGCCTTATAAGGCTTCTCCATTTCAGCCGCTTGTTCCTGCCGGCAGGAGATATAAACTTTGTTGCAAAATTGTTGCAAGAGATCAGCAGCATGATACCGTTGCTCCTTGCTATACCATCGCATCAAACCCTTGTCCAGCCCCATTCTTGTGCTTTTACCACCGGCAAGTACAAGGCCATTGATTATTGATTTTTGTGAAAGCAAAATAGATGTTGCTATAGTTTTACGACAGACTAAAAAGATGTCTTTGCTTTATTTCAGAGAACGAATTGGCGTTAACTTCTTCGTTCATTATCCCTTGTTCGTTTGTTCATTATTCAATCGTATTAATCGCTTTCTTTTGGGTTGGGATAAGAGCCAATTTCTTCCTCAACACTATCGAGGCATTTGAAATCTTTTTCAATCAAAACCTTGATACTTTCGCCGGTAGGCATAGCCACTTTTTCTTCGAAGCCAACCAATGAAGTAGCGGTCCATTTTTCGGCAACAACAAGCGGAATTGATACGGTGACCTTGCCAGTTTGATATTCGACATGCATCTCTGAAACATCAGCCGCGCATAAAATAAACTGCAGCCGCATGAACATGGCAGCACCAAAAACCAGTTCTTCCTTTACCAAATTGTCTTTGGCAAAAGATTCCACTTCAAACTGCTTCAACCGAAAGCGCAGGCTATTGCCCTGTATGCGAACCTTCATCTTAATTATTTTTTTGATCAAGAAGCCGCTCCTCTCCTGCCCTGCTCATGCGGATCAATTCTTTTGCGGCTCCATCAAAACCATTTTGTCTTTCAGGCCATTTTCTTTCAAAAGCCTTATTTTTTTCCCACTGATTTTTATCATTTTTTCAGCGGTCAATTCAGCCAAAAACCGAAAAATTGTTTCATAAGAAGAACCAACAAATGAAGCCAGGTCTTGTCTTGAAAGAGTGAGGTTAATACAACCTTCAGCATCTATCCCGAATTTTGTTTTCAAAAATAACAGCGCCTGAATCATGCGGCCTTTCACCGGCATGTGTGCCAGGTCGCGCATCTTTTTCTCCGACTCCTGCAGCTCGCTGGCATAAAAAAGCAGTAGCTGGTAAAGCGCTTCTGTATTCACTTTCAGCGATGATTGAAAAAAAGCCAGTGGTACGAAACAAATTTTTGCCGGTTCAATTACGGTGGCAGTGATCGGGTAAATGGAATCTTTTCCCAAACCGCGGTGACCAAAAATATCGCCGCTTTTTGCAAAGCGAAGAATCAGTTCTTTTTCGTTGCCCCAATGCTTGTGTACTTTAACCGCGCCGCTGATTACAAAGTAAATTCCTGTCACCTCGCTGTCCTCCGCAAACACCACCTCCCCTGCTTTGTATAGTTTTGTTTGTTTATGTTGTGCAATCGCGGGCAACCATTCTTTCATACATACGCGACACAAAAAACAAGTTTGTAAGTCGCAATCGGTTTGTTTTTTTGTTGCTGCCATTCTTTGTCAAACATACCAATCAATCCGCTATATCAGGTTCGCTCTATTTGCTTCTGTATTCATCTTATTATAATGCCGAACAACAGCCTGTTTTAAATTCACTACTTCACCTACAATAATGATGGCAGGATTACACATTCCTTCATATTGCGCTTTGTAAAAAATATCACGCACAGTACCTGTCACCATTTTTTCTTTGTCTGTGGTACCGTCTTGTATAATTGCAACCGGCGTGGCCGGCCTTCCAAAGCTGCTGAAGATTTCCATGATCTCTTCGAGCTTGCTCATGGCCATTAAAATAATTACCGTGGCGGTAGATTGCGCTGCCAAAGCAATGTCGCCCGATATATCGCCGGACTGCGTAGTGCCGGTTGTTACCCAAAAACTTTCGCTCACACCGCGGCAGGTAAGCGGTATCATTTGAGAGGCCGGTACCGCCAAAGCACTTGAAATACCAGGCACCACTTCTACCGGGATACCCGCTTCGGTGGCCGCTTCTATCTCTTCGGCCGCCCGGCCAAATACAAATGGGTCGCCGCCTTTTAATCGCACAACGGTACCATGTGCCAAAGCCTGTTCTATAATAAGGTGGTTGATTTCTTTCTGAGACAAAGCATGACAACCAAACCGCTTGCCTACATGAAGGAGTTTACAATGAGGAGATGCATGGTTCAACAGCTCTTTATTTGCTAACGCATCGTATAAAATAACCGCAGCATTTTGTAAAGCCCGGACGGCCTTTAACGTAATCAATTCGGGATCGCCAGGACCGGCGCCAACTAATATCAACTTAGGCAATGACATAGCTATTATTTGAATGAATAAAAAAAATAATTAAACTTTTTTTAGAAATAATAGCAAGCAATGAGTAAATCTATATAAATTTATGATGTTAATCATACAAAACACTAAATACCTAACTGTTTTAGCCTGCTATATATTACATTGATTATTTTATTAATGTTTGATTTAAGAATTTAAATCATTCAAAATAGATGTAGTATGAAGATTGTAATTATAGGCAATGGCATGGTGAGTTATAAGCTCTGCGAGAAATTAACCGCAAAATCACTATCCAATTTAGAGATCATTGTTTTTGGCGAAGAGGTTCGGCCCGCATACGACCGAGTTCACCTGAGTGAATTCTTCTCTGGCAAAACTGCGGATGAACTTTCTCTCGCTCCTTCCTCCTGGTACTCTGAAAATAATATTACGCTTCATCTTGGCGATCCGGTTATCGCTATCAGCCGCGCCGCCAAAACGGTTCACTCCCACTCCGGCTTAAGTACCTCTTACGACTATCTCATTCTCGCCACCGGCTCCTCCGCCTTTGTGCCTTCCATTCCAGGTGTAGATAAAAACGGTGTATTTATTTATCGCACAATAGAAGACCTGGAGTGCATTCAATCCGGCGCCGCCGGTGCTAAAACTGGCGCTGTTATCGGCGGGGGTTTGCTTGGCCTGGAAGCCGCTAAAGCCCTGATTGATTTGGGCATCAACGATACGCATGTGATTGAGTTTGCACCCCGGCTGATGCACCGCCAGATTGATGAAAACGGTGCATCGGTTTTAAAAGAAAAGCTGCAAGCGCTTGGACTGAAGATTCATACTCAAAAAAACACAACAGCTATTCTTGGAGATGATGCTATAACCGGAATGCAATTCTCCGACGGCAGTTCCATTAATGTTGACATATTGATTATCTCTGCTGGTATTAAGCCAAGAGACGAATTAGCAAGGGGCTGCGATTTGACTGTTGGTGAGCGGGGCGGCATTGTAGTGAACGATCATTTACAAACAAGCGACCCGGCCATTTTTGCCATTGGCGAATGCGCTTTACATAATGGAATGATTTACGGCCTGGTGGCGCCGGGCTACGAAATGGCAGCCATTGTTGCCAATCATTTACTCGGTGTCTCGCATAACACCCCTTTAGAGGATGGGGGTCGCTTCTCCGGTTTTGATATGAGCACCAAACTCAAACTGATAGGAATTGATGTCGCCTCTTTTGGCGATCCGTTTGCCGCTGGCGATCACTGCCGCTCGGTGGTGTATGAAGACCGGAGCAAGGGCATTTACAAACGCATTACTGTTTCAAAAGATGGCAGCCAATTGTTGGGCGGCATTCTGGTTGGCGAAGCATCGCAGTACAATATGTTGCTGCAAACGGTGAAGAATAAACTGACGCTGCCAACAGATCCTGAAGACCTGATTTTAGGTTCAAGAGGCGGCGCTTCGTCTTCAGCCGGCAACGGCATTACTGCTTTACCCGATGAGGCTTTGATCTGCAGTTGCGAGAGCATCAGCAAAGGACAGATTTGTCAATCAGTAATTGATGGCGCAGAAACTATTGACGCCATAAAAAAATGCACGAAGGCTGGAACCGGCTGTGGTGGCTGCCTGCCGATGGTGAAGGACCTGATGCTGCATCAATTAAAACTGGGAGGTAAATACATTCGCGCCGTTATTTGCGAGCACTTTTCTTATTCGAGGCAAGAGCTATACGACCTCGTTAAAATCAGGGAAGTAAAATCTTTTGATGCCGTGATTGACAGCTTCGGCAGCGGTGATGGCTGCGAAACCTGCAAGCCGGTCGTAGCTTCTATCATCGCCAGTTTGTGGAATGAAATGATTTTAGAAAAAGGCAACGATACTGCCCAGGATTCTAACGACCGCTTCCTCGCCAATATCCAAAAAGGCGGCACGTATTCGGTAGTGCCCCGCATACCGGGTGGCGAAATAACGCCTGATAAATTGATTGTGATTGGACAGGTAGCTAAGCAATACAATCTCTATACAAAAATTACCGGCGGCCAGCGCATTGATCTTTTTGGCGCTCATTTAAATGATCTTCCAAAAATTTGGGAAGCACTGATTGAAGCCGGTTTTGAGAGTGGTCATGCGTATGGTAAAGCCTTGCGAACCGTAAAGAGTTGTGTAGGCAGCACCTGGTGCCGTTTTGGTTTACATGATAGCGTTTCATTCGCTATTCGTATTGAAGAACGTTATCGCGGCTTACGAGCGCCACATAAAATAAAGTCTGGCGTATCGGGTTGCGTACGCGAATGTGCGGAAGCGCAGTCGAAGGATTTTGGCATTATCGCTACAGAGAAAGGCTGGAACTTATACGTAGGCGGCAATGGGGGCAGCAAGCCGCAACATGCCGTGTTATTAGCCTCTGACCTGGATGATGAAACCTGCATTAAATACATTGACCGCTTTCTGATGTTTTATATTAAAACCGCTGATCCGTTAAGTCGTACTGCCACCTGGTTAAACAAGTTGGATGGCGGCATTGCCTACTTGAAAAATGTGGTGATCAACGATAGCCTGGGCATCAACCAACAATTAGAAGACGAGATGCAAAGCCTGGTAAACAATTATAAATGCGAGTGGAAAGAAGTGGTGGACAGTCCGCAGTTGCGCAAACGTTTCAATCATTTCATAAATGCACTGGAGGAGAAAGATCCGACTATACAATTTGCCGACATGCGTGATCAGAAGAAAGCTGTTGAGTGGAAATAAATTTAATTATCACCTGTTATAAATTCTATTCATGTCAACACTCATTGCAGCAGAAGTTAAATGGTTTTACGCTTGCGCGGAAGACGATGTTCCGCACAATGGCGGTGTATGTATAAAGTATGGCGAAGAGCAAATTGCGGTATTCAATTTTTCCCGCCGGGGCGAATGGTTTGCTACGCAAAACTTATGTCCCCACCGCAAGCAAATGGCCCTGAGCCGCGGCATGATTGGCAGTGTTGCCGATGAACCAAAAGTGGCTTGCCCGTTTCATAAAAAAACATTTTCGTTACGTACCGGTGACTGTTTAACCGGTGATGAATGTGCGATAAAAACTTACGCAGTAAAAGTGGAGGATGGGCTTGTGTTTGTGGGTGTGTAAAAGCCCCTTATCCCCAAGGGAGAATCGGCTACAGCACAGCTACTCGCTTATGCAGTTCTTTCTTCAAGTATGCAATCTGATGACTATGATAATGTTTGTGTCGTTGTCATCCCGAAAATATCCTGTTCCATTTTCCTTCTCCCTGGGGAGAAGGTGCCGAAGGCGGATGAGGCCGGGGGATCTGTGAGCTGCTTTGTAAGCAGCAACTGCGAAGAGTAAGTCAGGTTGTACTAGTTGTTTAATGTGTATGCAAAGTTCCCTCGTGCGTCGGGATGACAAGGCGAGATGGTTTGTTATTGAAGACGGGTTGAAAGTGTAAAGAGTCGTGTATAAGCAGGGATCTGTGCGTGGATGGCCTTCCCCTCACGGGGGAAGGTAGGGATGGGGGCCGGCTGTTGCGTGAGGGATAGCAGTGGAAATCCTTTTTTGCCCTTTGTCTGTTACTTCGGCAAGCTCAGTATGACAAAGGGCAAAAAAGATTGCAACGGATAGCCCGACGGCGCCTCGCCGGCACGCCCAAAAAAGATGCTGGCCTGATTCGCTTATGATAACACCAGTCCTGACTTGCTACCAACATTCATAATTTTCGATCTGCGATTGCCTGCTACTATTCTAACAATTGCTTGCTTTTATTTTATTCAATCAGCATTGATGATGTATGTAAACGTCCGGCAACGGATGTAAAAAAGAACCCGGCAGATGGGGGTCTGGCCGGGCCTTATCTATTTTCCAGATGGCTTTTCAATCACCTAAAAAACAAGCAAATTTAGCATGAAAAAATTCGTTTATGCAGCAACAGCAAGTGCCTTCTTTCTTCTTACCAACTTCTCCGTATTGTATGCGCAACTTAGTTTATCGGGGCAGATACGAACACGAACGGAATTGCGCGACGGCTACGGATCTCCTTTGCCGGCAGGCGCTTCGCCGGCCTTCTTTACTTCGCAACGGTCAAGGCTTTCGTTGGCTTATGCCACCTATCGTTTAAAGCTTGGATTGGTAGCGCAGGATGTTCGGGTTTGGGGACAAGACGCATCTACTATCAAAAGGTTTACGACACAGGATAACAATGGTTTGATGTTGCATGAAGCCTGGGCTGAACTTGCCTTGACAGATACTTCAAACAAAAAAAGCTACCTCGGTTTGAAAGTTGGCCGGCAGGAGATTAGTTATGATGATCAACGTTTGTTGGGCAATCTTGATTGGTTGCAACAGGGCCGCCGGCATGATGCAGCGGTGCTGAAATTTGGAACAAAAGTTTGGACCTTACATGCCGGTTTTGCCTTCAATCAAAATAAAGAAAACAGCAGCGGTGTTAAGTATAATTCTACTCCGCCTGCAACATATGCCGGCAATACCAACGGAGGAAGTAACTATAAAAGTTTGCAATACTTATATGCGATGCGCAAACTAAAAATGGGATCGGTTTCATTTTTATTCTTAGCAGATCACTTCAGCAAATACCATTTCGACAGCGTCAATACCGCTGTAAAAATTTGGGATGACGGCGTTTACAACAGAACCACCACGGGGCTGTATTTTACTAATGCGTTTAACGGCCTTAACGTAACTGCATCGGCCTATTACCAGGGCGGAAACACATTTAGCGGACAAAAGATAGAGGGCGAATTGCTTTCAGTAAATGCGATGTATGCACTTACAAAAAAGTTTACTGCCGGTGCCGGGATTGATTATACCAGCGGAGGCAAAACAGCTTCGGCCTCAAAAGCTTTTGACCCGCTTTATGGTACGCCGCATAAGTTTTGGGGAGGGATGGATTACTTCTATGCGGCCAGCGGTTTTGGCGAAAAAGGATTGGTGGATTATTATTTCAAGAGCCGGCTTAAAGCCTCTTCTTCCCTGATGATCAATGTAGATTTACACCGCTTTACAAGTGCCAGCGATATAGTAATTGGAAGTGGTAAACTCGATAGATCGTTTGGTACTGAACTTGACTTAACCGCGGCTTATGCGTTAACGCCAATCATTGGTTTTGAAGCCGGTTATGCGCACTTCTTTGCAACTTCCACGCTTGTTTCGGCGCCGGTCAAGAACATTGCAAACCCGCGCCTGGCAAGCAATTGGGCTTACCTCTCTATCAACATCAAACCCGATTTCCTGGTAAGCAAATAACGAGCAGACTGCCCGCCTGAACGCTTTTCCAAAACCATTTTCTCCTCTACTTAAACTGCAAAAAAATGTTAGCATCCACCAATAATCAACCACTGGCCAAACTCAATATCTTCAAAGGCAAGGGCATTCAAATGACCACCTTTCACATCACCTGGTTTACTTTTTTCGTGTGCTTTTTTGCCTGGTTTGGTATGGCCCCTTTAATGAAAATTGCAAAGGAGCAATTGCACCTTACCAAAGACCAAATCGGCAATATTCAAATTGCTTCAGTATCAGCTACTATCATCGGTCGCTTGCTCATTGGCCGGCTGGTAGATAAATATGGGCCACGATTGGTTTATACCTGGTTGTTGTTAATCTGTGCGGTGCCTGTATTGTTGATCGGTACCAGCCATTCTTATACATCGTTCATCTTATTCCGCTTAGCGATTGGTGTCATTGGTGCTTCATTTGTTATCACGCAGTTTCATACCTCGGTAATGTTTGCGCCTAACATAAAAGGCACCGCCAATGCTACTGCCGGTGGCTTTGGAAATGCCGGTGGCGGTGCCGCAAATTTCTTTATGCCGATGATTGCTTCTGGTTTTGTAGCGGTTGGTTTTTGCAGCAAAGAAGATAGCTGGCGGCTGGCGATGTTGGTGCCCGGCGTGTTGTTGCTGGTTTGCGCTTTTCTTTATTACCGCTTCACCAAAGACACGCCAGCCGGCAATTACAAGGAGATCGGCTATAAAGTGGCGGATAAGAAAAACACCTTTTTAATTGCCATTAAAGATTACCGCACCTGGATACTTACCATCGCTTATGCGGCTTGCTTTGGGGTTGAAATTACGGTGGACAACTTCGCTCCTATTTTCTTTACCGATACGTTCGGCGCTTCTATTGCCATAGCCGGAATGGCTGCTAGCGTTTTTGGATGGATCAATTTATTTGCACGACCAATGGGTGGAATTGTGGCTGATAAAATTGGCAAGGTCTGGGGCTTCGATGGCAAGTCGCTTTTGCTGGCTGTTTTATTATTGCTGGAAGGCATTGGCATTATCTGGTTTGCTAAATCGGGTAACATAACGATGGCTATCTGCCTGATGTTCTTCTTCGGGCTAAGCCTTAAAATGGCAAACGGTGCTACGTATAGTTTGGTGCCTTTTATCAGTCCGGCGGCGGTGGGCAGCGTAGCCGGCATTGTAGGCGCAGGCGGCAATATAGGCGCTATGTTGATTGCGTTTTTATTCAAAGCAAAAGCAGCTCACACAACAAAAACGGTGATAGAAAACGGTGTAGCTAAAACGAAGGATTTAATTGATTATACCACCGCTTTTAGTGTGCTTGGTTTCATCATTTTAGGAATTGGCATTGCCGTTTTTATTTTCAGAACCATCACAGCGCAACGCAAGATTGAGGTAGCTGGAATGGTTGCCGTGCCAGCCGCTTAAAAATCATTGAAGTGTATTTTGATTGCCCTGAATTTTAATGTGTAGATGAAGTTTTAGTTGCTCCGCACTTTAATGAGGGGATAGAAAGAATACATTCTATTGGCTTTAGCCAAATAGCTTGCAGGTTTGGCTAAAGCCCTTTATAATTTGCTTTTTAAACCACGCACTGAAGTGCATGGCTATTGAAAACACAATAAAAAACATTTACCGGTTAGAGCGTTAAATATGGTGCTCAAAAGGGTTTGCCAGTAAAGCTTTTAGAATGACAGACGATATTTTGAAAAAACAGACACAGCCAATTTATTATAAGGTCTTGTATTTCTCAACGGCCTGTTGGTCATTGCCTATTCACTATTCACTATTCACTTGTAACACATGAATGAATCATTTAAAACAACCTGTTGTTATTGCGGTGTAGGCTGCGGAATGATAGTACATAAGGATAAACAGGGACGGCTAACGGTGGAAGGCGATAAAGATTACCCGGTGAATAAAGGAGCGCTTTGCAGCAAAGGCATGAACCTCCATTACACGGTGATGGATAAAAGCGACCGTCTGCTGTATCCGCAAATGCGGTACAACAAACAGGCGCTACGGCAAAGGGTTACATGGGATGAAGCCCTTGATAGAACGGTAGCTGTTTTTAAAACATTGATTCAAAAATATGGGCCTGATTCAGTGGCTTTTTATGCATCGGGTCAATGCCTTACCGAAGAATATTATGTGCTCAATAAATTGGTGAAGGGCTTCATCGGCACTAACAACATCGACACCAACTCAAGGCTTTGCATGAGTAGTGCCATAGTAGGTTATAAGATGGCTTTGGGCGAGGATTCGGTACCTGTTTGTTATGATGATATTGAAGCCGCCGATTGCATTTTTGTTGCGGGTGCTAACCCTGCCTGGTGCCATCCTATTTTATGGCGGCGGGTAGAAGCAGCAAAGGAAAAGAATCCGGCGCTGAAGATCATTGTCAGCGACCCGCGACAGACGCAAACCTGCGCCATTGCTGATTTACACCTGCAGGTAGCACCGGGTACCGACATTACGTTGCATCACGCCATCGGAAGAGCGATGATTGAAATGGACGCCATTGATGAAGCCTTTATAAACGATCATACAACCGGCTTTGAAAGCTATCGCGAAATGGTGATGCAACGCAGTATAAAAGAAGCGGCAATCATCTGTGATGTGAAGGAAGAAGACATTTTACTAGCCGCAAAATACATCGGTAACGCAAAAGGTTTTCTTACCATGTGGACGATGGGGCTGAACCAAAGTGTGATAGGCGTAGATAAAAATTTGTCGCTCATTAATCTTAATTTAATTACGGGGCAAATTGGCAAGCCGGGCGCCGGACCCTTCTCGTTAACTGGTCAGCCTAATGCGATGGGCGGCCGCGAAGTCGGCGGCATGTGCAACCTGCTTCCTGCGCATCGCGACCTGGCCAACGAAGAAGACCGTGCTTATGTGCAAACCTTTTGGGATAGTAAAACCATCTCACCAAAACCCGGCTATTCCGCTACCGAAATGTTTGAAGCCTTGCATGATGGCCGATTGAAAGCCGTATGGATTTTATGCACCAATCCGTTAGTGAGTTTACCTGATGTTCGCGCCGCCGAAGAGGCCCTGAAGAAAGCAAAGTTTGTCGTGGTGCAAGAGGTATCATCAAAGCCCGAAACATTGCAATTTGCTGATGTGATTTTACCAGCTGCGGCCTGGGCGGAGAAGGAAGGAACGATGACGAACAGCGAACGCCGCATCTCTTATTTAAGTAAGATAACGGATGCTCCCGGCGAAGCTTTAGCCGATGCAGAAATCATTTGCCGCTTCGCAAAAAAAATGGGATATAGCGGCTTTGAATTTGAAAATGCAGCCGCTATTTATAGTGAACATTGTGCTTTAACGGCCGGCACTAAGATAGACATCAGCGGTTTAAGCCATGCTATCATTCAAGCACAAAGAAGTGTGCAATGGCCCTACCTGCATTCGGCTGAAACCCTTGCCGGCAAAGGATTGTATAGCGACCACCAATTTGCTACGCCTTCCGGTATGGCTGTGATACATGCCGTACCGGATGAAAATCTGTCGCCACAAACCGATCCTCTTTTTCCGTTGATACTAACTACCGGCCGGGTGCGTGACCAATGGCATACGATGAGCAAAACAGGCAAGGTGGCCAAGCTGAATCAGCATGTTGCTGAAAGTTTTTTAGAGCTGAATCCGCAGGATGCGCAACTGCGAAACATCAGCGAAGGCGACCTGGTAGAAGTGCTGAGCCGGCAGGGACAGCTAAGAGTAAAAGCAAAACTTTCTGCCAGCATAAAACGCGGTGTTGTGTTTGCACCAATGCACTGGGGAAAGCTATTAAACAGCGACTTGAACCGGGTGAATAATGTCACCAACAATTTAATTGACATCCGCTCGAAAGAACCCGATTTTAAATACACAGCGGTAGAAGTAACGCGGTATAAAAAAGCAAAACAAAAGATTGTGATCATTGGCGCCGGCGCCGGTGCTTACGGTTTTATAAAAAGCTATCGCGAACTGAATAGCGATGATGAAATAGTGGTGTTTAGCAATGAAGCCTTTCCCTTTTATAACCGGGTAATGCTGCCCGATTATATCAGCGGGGTGCAACGATGGGAGGGCTTAATAAAAATGCGGAGCGAGGAAGAAGGTGCTTATAACATCACCCTGCACCGCGGGGTAAGCATTCAAAAAATTGACCGCAAAAACAAAACAGTAACCACTAATCATGGCGAGGTGCATAGCTATGACGTATTACTTATGGCCACCGGCAGCCGGGCCGCTATGCTCAAAGACGTGCCGGATTTAAAAGGCATTTTTACCATGCGCAGCCGCACCGATGCCGACCGTTTTAAAGCCCATATTGACCCATCGAAAGGACGTGTGGTAATTGTAGGCGGCGGCTTGCTGGGTATCGAATTAGCGGCTTCGTTACGTGAGGTGGGTGTAGAGATTGCCATTGTGCAACGCATCTCCCGGTTAATGGACCGGCAGCTTGATACCTTAGGCAGCCAGTTATTACACGAAGAGCTAACAGCAAAGGGTGTTGACATTTATTACAACGATGAAATTGAACGCTTCCTGGGTACGGAAACCATTGAAGCTATTCGATTAAAAAGCGGCTTAACCATTAGCTGCCAGGCAATGGTGATTGCTGTGGGTGTAGTACCAAACACAGAGCTGGCAAGGGCTGCAGGCTTGCAATGCGGTCGCGGTGTGGTGGTAGATGCACGGTTGCAAACATCGGATGAGGCCATTTTTGCTATTGGTGAGATAGCGGAGTTTGAAGGATTTTTATATGGGATTACGGCGGCTGCGGAACAACAAGCCGCTATTGTTGCCCGCTACTTATCGGGTGATGTGGCGGCCATCTATAACGGCTCTTTGCTGATGAATATTTTAAAGATGCATGGTACTGATTTATGTTCTTTGGGTGATGTGGAAACAAGAGATGACCCGGCGTATGAAGAAGTTGTTTTTATAGACAAAGCAAAACGGTACTACAAAAAATGTGTGATCCATAACGACCGTTTGGTAGGCGCTATTTTAATTGGCGATAAAACAGAGTTCAATGAATTTCGGGAGCTGATAGAAAACAAAATGGAACTGTCGGAGAAACGGCTTTTGTTGCTGCGTTCGGGTAAAAAGGCGGAGCCGGTGATGGGTAAATTAGTTTGCTCCTGCGGCACTGTGGGCGAAGGCAACATTGTGCAAAAGATGAAAGAAGGGTGCTGCGAATTAAAAACCTTATGTGCTGCCAGCGGCGCTGGTATGGGTTGTGGTAGTTGCCGGCCAGAGGTGCAGGCGATATTAGACAACTATTTAACTAAAAGAATTGCAGTAGAAAATGGGGAGTTGTTGCAAGCGGTTTGAGGGACGGCTTTTGCGTGAGGGATAGAAGCGGATATCCTTTTTATTGGGTGATGTGAATGATCGCTTGTGTTGTGAAGAAAGGCTTCAACAAAAACGACCACCAATAAAAAGATAGGAGTGCATAGCCCGGCCCGAGGCTTTGCGAGGGACACGCCACAAGCATTTTAAAAAAATATGGATGGCACAAACACAGGTTATAAAAATCAATTTTCGGGCGGGCATTGTATCTCCCGGAACCTTGTTACAGGTGCTGGAACTGGCTGCTGCCAGCAAGGTACAACAAGTACGTTTTGGCAGCCGGCAACAAGTATTGCTTCATGTTCCAAAGAGCTGCGCCGCCACGTTTGCAGCACAGTGCGCAGGCATAAGCGTATCGGTTTCCACGGCCGCTTACGCTACGGAAAACATAGTGAGTTCTTATGCTGCAGCGGGCATTTTTATCAAGGACGGCTGGTTAAAGCAGGGTATTTATAAAGAGGTGTTTGACCTTTTTGATCAGGCGCCAAAACTTAAAATAAATATTACCGATTCAACACAAACTTTTGTTCCGCTTTTTACCGGCAACATTAACTGGATTGCTTCATCAAGTGTTCATTTTTGGTACTTGTACATCCGGTTTCCAAAAAGCAATCACACCTACCGCTGCCCCGATTTAATTTATACCAATCACCTGGCAGCAGTTTCTGCCTGTATCGAAACCCAGATCACCGTTGAAAAAATGAGAGACAGCTCCGCTGTTTTTGAAAGCGTTAAAAAAACCATCAGTTATATTTCAAAACCATTGGAACACGAGCTTCAGCTTCCAAAATTTCACCTGCCGTACTATGAAGGTTTTAATACAACCGGCGCCGATTGGTGGCTGGGACTGTACCGCCGGAATGAAACGGTTACCCTTGATTTTCTAAAAGAACTTTGTGCGCTTTGCCTGCAAACCAAAATTGGTGAAATATACATTACATCGTGGAAGACGCTGATCATAAAAGGCATTGAAAAAATGCATCGTTCGTTGTGGGATGCGGTGTTGGGCAAACACCGGATTAATGTACGCCATGCCGCTAACGAACTGGCCTGGCTGGTAGAAGATAACTGCGAAGAGGGACTGGTACTGAAACGGCAAATCATTCGCTATTTTGATAAAGAAGATGTGCGAACGTACGGCTTGTGTTTTTCAATAAAAATGAAACCGGGTTCCGGCATGTTCGGCTCCGTAGTGATACGGAAAGAAGCGGTAAAAAATCCCGGCCGGCTGAAAACCCTGGATCGCTTCAACCTATCTTATACCGGAGATTTCAATCCCAATTCCAATGCATTGACCGTATTTCGCGAAGGCGTAAAAAAGGAACATTTAGGGCCGTATGTGGTATCGTTATGCAAGCAATATTACGAAGCTGCCGCACCGCCGGTTACGCCGGTGGCTGTAGCAACGCCTGAAACAGTTGCTTATGCTGAACAACAACGTGTCGCTTATCAATGCCGCCATTGCCTTACGGTGTATGATGAAACGTTTGGCGACCCTGACCAGCAAATCCCCGCCGGCACCCGCTTTCAGGATATTTCATCCGACTATTGCTGCCCCTTGTGCGAAGCCGGTAAAGAAGATATTATACCAATGGCAAGCCATCAATTCGTGTCCGGGTAAACCATCCTCCGGTCTGCCACCCCTGAAAAAAACAACGTACCAATTGCAAGGCATCGGCATACACTTACCTACCAACCAATACCTCTGTTTACCTGCCATCGCTTTAAGCCTTTTTACCTACGGCTTAGTACGTGTCAGCTACGTTTACAAGTAATCTATTTTATAGCGCCGTTGGCTTCTTTCATCTTTGAAGCAAATAAACAGCATGAATTATCGCGCCTCCTTATCTATTGGTTTTTTTCTTACACTATGCGCTTTTATACAACCAGCTTTCGCTCAAAAAATGAAAGATTATTTTGCACTTACTAGCCCTTTTACCTATGGTAGCAAAGCTTACAATTTATCATGGACGGCACACGCTTCCGCAGTTTATTATAAGCAGGAGTATCTACCAGCCGGCGAAAAATCAACATCGTTCACGCACATGATTTTGATGGAAGTAGTTACGGGTGAGGTGAGTTTACCGCAAGCGGTAAAAGCAAAAATGGCCGAACTGGACGACCGGAAAAAAACCGACGCCGTAGTTAATTACCAGGTTATACAAAACCGCGCCAACGGCGAATATTTGCTGGACTTTGTACTTAGCCAACCGGGCAACGGCCAAACAGATATTGTGGAATGGAACGCCTACCGATACACAACTTTGAACGATAAAAGCGGTAAAAAGGGCATCTTACTGTTTGCTTATGTAAGGCGGGCTTATGGCGCTGAGGCAAAAAATTTTCTTGCCGCCTTAAAAACACAACGGGTGAAAGACGTGGCTGTGTTAAGTAGTTTCAAAATACCTGATGTAAAGATAACTGACTAAGTACCGCAAGCATCACCGGTAAACGATTGTCTCTTTATACCACTTATTATGACTCCTTCTGAAGTACAACTGGTAAAAACATCATGGCGGCTTTTTCGGTCTATTGATCCGGTGCTGGTAGGCGATGTATTTTATAGCAAACTTTTTTTTGATCATCCCCAACTGCAAACCCTGTTCAACAACTCCAAAGAGGAGCAATCAAAAAAACTGGTTGATATGCTTAATATGATTGTTGGCCGGATAGATAAATTACAGCAACTGGCAGACGACGTGGCGGCCCTTGCCACGAGGCATGTAGAGTATGGGGTAAAGCCGCAGCATTACAAATCGGTAGGCGATGCACTTCTTTGGACGCTGGAGCAAGGGCTGGGCGCCGATTGGAACGCCGCCACCAGTGCTGCATGGGAAGCCTGCTATACCACTTTAGCCGAAGCCATGATAAAAACGGCTTATGCCCGGTAACGCTTGGTGTAAAATCAAATCGCTTCAAGGATAAACAGCACCGCTTAAGCTACTATTTTACCCTGCTTCGCTTATCTGATTTTCCTCATAGCTGCATTGTTTGTATTTTGAATAAGCATGTTCAGTAAACCTGTTATTGTCACTTCTATTTTACTCCTCCTCACAGGGCTTGCATTGGCACAACCGGCATCCTACAATTTTCGTCAGCTTACTACTTCCGATGGTTTAAGTGATGGCATCATTCGTTGTATAGCACAGGATAAATATGGCTTTGTATGGCTGGGCACCGCTAATGGCCTCACCATTTATAACGGTTATACCTGCCGGACTATTGAGGCAGATGCCACCCATGATGTTGGCTTTAAAGACAACCAGGTAATGAATTTATGTAAGGATAAAAATGAAACGATGTGGCTGGCGCAACCGTCGGGCATTTATCAGTACGACTACGCTACCGGGCATTTTACAGTGCAGCCCGGAACAGCCGGTCTTTTAGTTACCGGGATGTTTGCAGCGGAAGACGGCAACTTATACATAGCCACCCGAAAAGGATTAAAAGCATTAAATACACAAACAAAAACCTGGCTTTCTTTTGCTACGGATAGCGCAACCGTCGCCCTGCTTCGTCAGCCCATCCGGGATATAGCAGCCGGTGCTAATGATACGCTGTACCTCGCTACCGACGCAGGTCTTATCACTTATAAGATGCGGCAACGGGCAGCTTTGCTGCCTGCCACAACTACGTCCATCAAAAACCTCACCCTGGTAACCAGCGATAAAAAAGGGAGGGTTTGGTGCAGCAATGGTACCGCCCTTTATCGTATAGAAAATGGCAATGTAACAACCTATCCGCAATTAACAGGGGCGCAGCAGTTTACTGCCGACAATCAAATAAATGATTTGCTGGCTGATACATCAGGAAGGTTGTGGGTGGCCGCCTCCCGCACAGGACTTTGTTTGTACAACGAAATAGAAGACAGATTCAACGCTTTTAAAAACGATCCGATACAAACACAAAGCCTGTCAACTAATTTAGTGACTACGCTTTTTCAAAGTAGCGATGGAACACTATGGATTGGCACGGTAGGTTATGGCGTTAATTACTTCAATCCGGATAAAGCCTTTTTTCATACCCTGTTGCCATCATTACACCAAACGCCTACCCTGCCCGATAATTGGTGCCGGGCCGTATCGCAAGATAGGAAAGGCTTATGGTGGCTGGCTACCGCCACCGGTGTTGCTTTATACAATCCCACAAATAATAACTATCAGGTTTTGCAAAATAAAGAGGGCGGCAAAAAAGAGCTGCAGGCCAACTCGGTGCGGTCTATTTTGTGTGCGGCCGACGGTACTGTCTGGATTGGCACCTCGGATGGTTTAAACCGCTATCACCCGCAATCAGGCAAAATGGATTTTTTTGGTGACAAGGACGGTATTCCCGCATCATTTTTCTGGCACATGGCCGAAGACCAATCGCATAAAATATGGATAGCTTGCCGCGATGGCATTTATACCTATGATCCTTCGACAAAAAGTTTTACTAATAACGCTAAAAACAAATTGCTTTCAACGTATTGCCGGTTTCGCACCCGGAGCATTTTTATTGACAGCAGGAACCGTCTTTGGTTTGGGTTTGATGGCAACGGCGTTTTGCTGTACGATGAAAAAAAGCAAACGGCAACCTATTGGAACGCCGGTCAAAAGAGCGGTACAACCATCAGCGATAATACTATTGGTTGCATTACAGAAGACAAAGGAGGCACTATATGGATTAGCAACAATATGGGCATCAATGCCTATGACCCCGCCAGCGGTAATTTTAAGCAATACACAAAGAAGGATGGCCTCCCCTCCAACATCATTTTTTCGCTGTTAGCGGACGATCAAAACCGGCTGTGGATGGGCAGCAACAAAGGTTTGTGCATGTTTGACAGTGAGCGCAGGCACGTAAAATCGTTTGGTACAGAGGATGGTTTAACCACGTATGCATTTAACGAGCAGGCGGCCTACCGCATGAATAACGGCTTATTTATTTATCCCACGCTGAAGGGTTTTTTATACTTCTTTCCACAAGCCTACAAAAGCAGTAAAAGAAATGCAATTACTTATTTAAGCAGCTTTCGGGTTTATAACCAGAACTTTATCTTTCCTACTAATTTAGAAGCTGTAAGCAACATTGATTTAAAGTGGGACCAATCGTTCTTTTCCTTCACGGTAGCCGCACCGGATTATTCACAAGCCGGACATACGATGTATGCATACCGGCTGGAACCATTTGACAAAGCGTGGATTTATACTAAGGAACGAGAACATAACTACACCAACGTTCCGGGCGGCAATTACATCCTTCATATAAAAGCCACTGCTGACCTGCAGGACTGGAATATGCCTGAAACAACTATCAGAATCAGCATCGGTACGGTATTCTATAAAACCTGGTGGTTTAGCATAATAGTTGCCCTTTTACTTATTTCACTATCGTATGCCATCTACCATTACCGCCTCCACCAGCACCGGCAACTTGCCAACCTGCAGGTAAAAGCTACAGCCCTGGAAAAGGAAAAGACGCTTGCATTGTACCAGAGCCTCAAGCAGCAGCTTAATCCCCATTTTCTATTTAATTCGTTGTCGTCGCTTAGCAGTTTGATTCAAAAAGACCAGGGTGCCGCCAAGATTTTTCTGGACCAGCTTTCAAAGATTTATCGCTACATTTTAAAAAGCGGCGATAGCGAAACGGTGCGAATCAGCGAAGACATGAAGCTTGCCCAGATATATGTACAACTACAGCAAACCCGCTTCGGTGCCGGGTTACAGCTACACGTTCAACTAAACGACGAGGTGCTTTCAAGAAAGATTGCGCCGGTGACCATCCAGAACCTGATTGAAAATGCGATTAAGCATAACATTATTGATAGAGAAACCCCTTTGGTTATTTCCATCACGGCCGATGAAAATTATCTCTTTGTTCAAAATAATTTACAGAAAAAAAGTTTTGTAGAAGGTAGCAATAAGCAGGGCCTGCAAAGCATGAAAACGCTTTATCGCTACCTCTGCGGCCAGGCGGTAATTACCGAAGAAAGCCCCGAGTATTTTACGGTTAAAATTCCTTTTGTATGAAAGCAGTTATTATTGAAGATGAAACTTTGTTATCGGAAGAGTTAGTAAACAAATTAAAGCATAGATGCGCTGATGTAGAAATAACAGAAATACTACCAAGCCTGAAAACCGCCAAGCGATGGATGATGGCAAATGCGGAACCCGATCTCTATTTCATGGATATTCAGTTGAGCGACGGAGTAAGCTTTGAGCTATTCGATATTTTTAAAATCTCGTGCCCGGTAGTATTTACCACGGCGTATGATGAATTTGCCGTAAAGGCATTTAAAGTCAACGGGGTTGACTATTTGTTGAAACCTGTTGATGAAGAAGAGTTGGTTATGGCAGTAGAAAAATGCCGCAAGCTTATTGACAGCAACGCAAATTATCCAAAGGACATTGAGCAATTAGTCATGCGGCTGGCGCAGCCTAAAATTGCGGCGTACAAAGAAAAGTTTATCGTACACCAGCGACACCAATGGGTTCCCGTAAATACTGCAAGCATCGCTTTATTTTCAAAGGAAACATTACAGTACATCTATACGTTCAATGGCGACAAGCACATTCTTGATTTTGATTCGGTAGAAGAAATTGAAGACGTGCTAAACCCAAAACAATTTTATAGGGCCAACCGGCAAACATTAATTAATATAGATGCTATTCAAACTGTAAGGCTTCATGAGAATCAAAAGCTGACACTCACCTTAAAAGCGCCGCTAAAAGCCACCGTGGATATAAGCCGCGAAAAAGCGCCGCAATTTAAGAAATGGTTTGACAGATGACGACAACGGTTATAAAACGGCCTCCAAAAATGGAGGCCGTTTTATTCAAGTGTGCCCAGGACTGGATTCGAACCAGCACGCCGTTACCAGCACCACCACCTCAAGGTGGCTTGTCTACCAATTTCAACACCTGGGCAAAAAAATTGTAGAGTAAACGAACATGGGATAGTGAATAAAAAAATTATCGGAAAATAGTAAAAGGCAAATTCCGATTTCATCCACTTTTGTTCTTCCGTTCGTTATTCAAAGAGGCGTGCAAATGTATCTATTTTTTTAAAACAATTCTGAATGTTGTGCCTTTGCCTACCTCGGAATGTTTTACCGTAAGCAAACCCTTATGGTATTGCTCTACTATCCGCTTAGATAAGCTTAGCCCTAACCCCCAGCCACGTTTTTTTGTAGTGAATCCCGGCTTAAAAACGTTTGCGATGTTTTGCCGGCTAATGCCCTTGCCGGTATCTGTAACATCTATAACCACTTCGTTATTTCCATTAAAAATATCAATGGTAATTTTCCCTTTGCCTTCCATAGCATCCAATGCGTTTTTCAGCAGGTTTTCTATCACCCAGTCGAATAAGGGCGGCGATATTTTAGCAACAATATTTTGCTCGTGTGCATTTATGGTAAACAACACTTTTCCACCCGCCCTTTTTTGAATGTATTCCATCATGGCCTGCACCTGCACCACGATGTTTTTTTCATCTAATTGCGGCGTGCTGCCTATTTTACCAAAGCGGTCAGATACAAGCCGGAGGCGGGTTACATCCTTTTCAATTTCGTAAACAAAATCCTCCTTGCTATGGCTTTCTTTTAAGATCTCTACCCATCCTTCTAATGAAGAAACGGGTGTGCCCAACTGGTGGGCCGTTTCTTTGGCCATGCCTGCCCAAACGCCATTTTGGGTTGAACGAAACGATGTACGAATAGCTTGTATGGTGATAAAAATAAAAAGCCCTACAATAAGCAGTTGTACAAGGGGATAATAACGTACCTCCTGTAACAACCTTGATTTGCCATAGTAATAACGGTTTTGTTGTGTGGAGTCCAAAGGGTTCGTCCACTCGACTTTTGATTTGCCCGAGCGGTAACTGTCCAACCGCGAAAGAAGAAAACGATTTTGATTGGCATCTTTTACAGTATCGCCTTTGTTCCAACCCTCTTCTACTGCCATTGAATCAAGGTTCACCCATTGCATGATGCTGTCGTGTTCTGTGGTTTCAATAATAGGAATATCTTTTTGTGTGGTAACCATCAGTGGTAGCCGGGTATCGGTGCTGGCGGGGTTATTAATGGAGTTTACCGCTGCAATCCATAATTCCACTTTTGCCCTTTCATCTTTTTCAATTTTTGTAGCGAGGTAAGACGAATACCAAATGGTGCCACTTACAATTAGCATGGCCAACAGCGCCAATACCAATCGCCAGTTGAGAAGTTGCCGAAACATGTTCCGAAAGTAAAGCGTATAAAACGGCTTCTGTTATATTTGAAAAAAAATTTCTTGCAAGATCCTTCTGTCGCTATTGTGATATTAAACTGGAATGGAAAACATTACCTGCAACAATTTCTTCCGTCGGTTATTAATACGCACTATTCCAATTATAAAATCGTTATCGCCGATAACGCTTCCACCGATGACTCCGTGGGTTTCTTACAACAATCATTTCCTGCTATTGAATTAATCATTCTTGAAAAAAATTACGGCTTCGCCAAAGGTTATAATGAAGCGTTGAAAAAGGTGACCGCCGATTATTATGTGTTGCTTAACTCCGATGTAGAGGTGCCACCAGACTGGCTTTCGCCTATCGTTCAATTGTTGTCTTCAAATTCGCTCATAGCAGCCTGCCAGCCAAAAATAAAATCATACAAACAAAAAAATTATTTTGAATATGCCGGGGCAAGCGGTGGTTGGCTTGATGCTTTTGGCTATCCCTTTGCCCGCGGCCGCATCTTTGATATTTGTGAAGCAGATACCGGACAATATGATTCAGTGGAAGAAGTGTTTTGGGCAACCGGTGCGGCACTGGTGATTAAGAGTAACGTATTTCATAACCTGCATGGCTTTGATGAATATTTTTTTGCACACCAGGAGGAAATTGATTTATGCTGGCGAATGCACCTGGCAGGATACAAAATTTTTTGTTGTCCTCAATCAGAAGTCTATCATGTGGGTGGTGGTACGTTGCCCAGAGGCAACTCTAAAAAAACCTATTTAAACTTTCGTAACAACCAAATCATGATGGCAAAAAATATGGCCTGGAGCGAAAAATGGTGGAAGATTCCCTTCCGTTTATTGCTTGATCAGGTATCGGCCTTCAAAGGCTTACTTGCTGGCGATGCCGGCTATTTTTTATCCATTGCCGAAGCGCATCTGGCCTTTTGCTATTGGTTATTTTTTGGCAATAAAAAATGGAAGCCTGCTAAACGAAAACGGCTACGGCTGTTATCAGGTGTTTATGGAGGCAATGTTGTATGGCAACATTTCGGCCGAAAGAAAAAGCGTTTTTCCAAAATTGTTTTAGAAGAAAAATCGGCGCACTAATTCTTTATCCACTTTGTTCTTCCTTATTTTTGCAGCATAAAATTGAAACATGGATTACCGCCAGGAAGAGTATCAGCAAGAGCTGGAAAAAGTTCAGGACCGCGACTTTACACACAATTGGGTGTCCTCGTCTGCTTTTATTTTTTACTTATCTCTTTTTTGCCTTATTGCCTTTTCGTTTGGCAGTTGCTACAAGCTTTACACCATCCGGTTTGATAAAAGCGGGCCTGGGGAAGTTACCATTCAGGAAAGCACCAAGTACACGCCTCAATATAAATAGCCGTAAATTTTTTTTGCAGCAATAGTCGTAGCGCTTATTTTTGCACCCCTCAAGTTCTTAGAAATATATGCGGAAGTAGCTCATTTGGTAGAGCACGACCTTGCCAAGGTCGGGGTGGCCGGTTCGAGCCCGGTCTTCCGCTCTGATAATCCTCCTTTCACAACTGGAGGATTTTTTTTTAAAGTTTGTTTTTCAGAAAAATAGGGTTTACTAAAAAACGACAAACCTAACCAGCCCTGGTGGTGAAATTGGTAGACACGCAGGACTTAAAATCCTGTTTGCAGCAATGCGAGTAACGGTTCAAGTCCGTTCCGGGGCACGTTTTCAGCCGATCAACACGATCGGCTTTTTTATTGGGTCTAACATAGGTCTAATGTATTCAAGCAGACTAGTCTTTCGTTTCAAGAAAATGAAACCAGTCATTTAAGTTGCGACGAATAATAATCAGACTGTAAAGAAATATAAACAGTACAGCAACGCTCAGACACGAGCAAATAAAAGCAGTAAAAGCGCTGTTTATAAATCCAAGAGTAAAATTTAATAAGGCTACATAAATAAAGCCAGTGACTGAAAAGAAAAGTAAATCGTTTAGCCTTTTTAATGGTCCATAGTGAGATAACTCCGGCTTAGTCTTGCGGAAAGTTTCGAGGCGTTCAATGTACCGTTTATGGTCGTACACTTTCTCTTTCATTTGAACGACAATAAAGGTTTTGAGCGAGTATAAAAACCCCCCAAGGGTCAAATAAGATTGAAACAAATTATCTCTAAGCTTATCCTGGTAAAACTTGAGGAAATTTTCAGATGTGCAGTCTAAAAAATATATAATCGCCCCAAGAGTTAGTAAGGCTGCAATAATGCTAATAAATACTACTCTCATATGACTGCGATCTCTAAATTATTTTCAGTTGCAACACTTAACAGCTCATTTACTACCCAGTTGTTTGATAAATTGCCGATTTCTAGGCCTTCAATATTTCGCGTAACATCATCAAATTCATGTTCAGCTAGAAAATCTGGGTTTTCGAGAATATCAATCTTTTTTTGAAGGCCTTCAGGGTCGTATCCGATTACGCGTCCCTTTAAAATGCCTCTTGTTGCAACAAAGTTTTGAATACCACGCACGAGAGACGCCAGGTTAACATCTCTTGAAAACACTGTTCGATAATCTGTCTTCTTTGCAAATTCCTTCAGCGGAGTATAAGTATCTTCACTGATCTGAACTGTATGGAGAGAGTATTCAAAGCTTGATATTTCATCAAGTTCATCGATCAAGTTTTGAAAGCTTTCTTCTTTTACTTCGGGTGAGATACGAAAGGCTCCAAAATCATACTCTAATTTCGATTTTGCTTTCTCTTTTGAAACTGAATTTGGAAACGACTTTGACTCTATTTCAGTCAAAATCTTTTCTTCCCTTTGAGTGTTGTATCGTTGTTTGAGAAAGATTCCAAATTGATTTAAGCTGCAAGAGTGGAAATAAGTTTGGTACAAACCTCTGAATGACTTTTTATTTATCACGAAATAATTGAAATCCATTAGTTGTTCATCGTTTCCAGCCTCATGAATTATTATTCTGGTTGAATCTTTCAGAGCGCAAAATGTTTTATGATCTTTAAAGGAAATTAGCACGCCTGCCCAATAGCTAGGATTACCCGAATCCAAAAAACGAAAAATTCGCCGTTTGTTTGCAAATTCAAAATCGCCTTCATCGCAGGAGGCCAAGTAATCTAAGTATTCATTTTTAGAGATAATTTTACCGGGCTGAAAACTAAAGCCTTGAATAACAACTTTCATCGCGCCCTGAAGTTTAGTGGAGGGGAAGCGGATTATATCATTTTATGACTTTTAAAAAAGTCACGTTTTTTACGCGGCACTACTGCGGCATTCTTTTAATGTCGATAGCAGCCTAACATATATAAGCGATTGATTTAATTGGTTGCGGGGGCAGGATTTGAACCTGCGGCCTTCAGGTTATGAGACAGTGGCCGCTAGCATAAATTGACGTTACTCGTAATGCTTCTTCTATAACAAATCAAAGAGTTATCGCTGCATCGTCATAGATGCACCTATACTGGTATTCACACAGATTGCGGTACTGGTGCGGCATTCGCCTTTCATATTGCGAATGCCGCTATCTCCCACTATTCAGGAGATGACACACGTTCCGCTGAGTGCCGCATTAGGAGCATCTACTCATGGCCAGCAAAACAATAAACTTCACAAAACAAACGATAGAGCAGCTTCCTGTTCCTGAAAAAGGTCGGGTGTTCTATCAGGACAAGAAGGAAAAGGGTCTTAGTCTCTACATAACCTCACATGGCACGAAGACGTTTTTCATTCGCAAGCGTGTAAGAGGCCGCGATGAGCGAATTATCATCGGCTCGCCAGATTATATTCCAGTGGAAAAAGCTAGGAAGCAAGCGCGTATTCTGAAAGGACAAATTGCGGAAGGGTTAGACCCTGTTCTTGAAAAACGGAAAGAACTTTCCAATCAACTGACATTCGGTAAGCACTTCGGCGATTACATGGAACTGTATAGCAAGGTCCATAAGAAATCTTGGCGTAGCGACCAGCGGGAAGTCACTAAATATCTTTCGGGATGGTTCAAGCGTCGGTTATGCGACATCTCTCGCTTTGAAGTACAAAAGACGCATCAGCGCGTTTTCGAAACAAATGGGCTATATCAAGCCAATCGTATACTTGAGCGTATTAGCGCTATCTACAACAAAGCGATTGAGTGGGGATGGGAAGGTGAAAACCCTGCAACACGCATTAAAAAGTATAAAGAGAAGAGTAGAGATCGCTTCGTTCAGCCCTCTGAAATGCCATATCTTTTAAGAGCGCTAGATGAAGAATTCAATCAGACAGCTAAAGACTTGTTCTGGATATTGCTCCTAGTAGGTGTTCGTAAGACAAATGCTCTGCAAATGCGGTGGGAACAAATAAATTGGGATCACAAAACATGGCGCGTACCAGATTCGAAAAACGGCGAAACGCTTCTCTTGCCACTCGTTGACCGTGCGATTGAAATTCTAAAACGGAGAAAAGAATTTTCGAATAGTGACTGGGTATTTCCTTCCGACACGAACCCTGTAGGGCATTTCGTGAATATCAAACGCGCATGGAAGCGCACCCTCCAGAAGGCGACCATCTATTACTGGTCAGAAGATGAGAAGTTGCGCCATATAGTCGAGGACGCAAGAGAAGAGCTTCAAAACGAATATTTTGTGACCATGTGGATAAAGCTGATTAGAAAGAAGGCTGAGAATAACGGGGTCAAACTTCCAACAGGGTTAATGGATATACGACTACATGACATCAGGAGAACATTTGGCAGTTATCAGGCAATCAATGGTGCAAGCCTAACAATCATTGGCAAGAGCTTGGGTCATAAGTCCTCGCACGCTACCCAGATATACGCCCGCTTAAATCTAGACCCAGTAAGAGCTTCTGTCGAACAGGCGACCGAAACAATGCTTAGATTATAAACTAAGCGGTTCATTTATTTAAAAAATAGCTTGGACACCATGATTTCTGGTAGCATGAACCGTGTCGACTCGGAGAACAGCATGACAAAAATCAAAGGAAACCGCGACGGTCCTGGCGGCCGAAACGAAAGCTACCAAATTGGCGCTCGAAAGAATGTTCCTAGATCGGAAGCCGTGAAAGAAGTAAAGGCGGGCAAGCATCCCGATGCCCACGTCGTTAAAGTCAATAACAGACAATATGTGCGAGATAACCCCGATGGTTCAAGAAAAGACAACGTGAATAGGTGAGATCATGAAATCTCATCTCGCTTTCGTCGGCGCCCTGCTTACATGTCTTACCTTAGTTTCCCCAGCGCAAGCGCAGAATGACGCGGAGATCAAAAGCTTATTAATTCAAGAATCCATCTCTAGTTACCCTGGTAATTGCCCATGTCCTTTTAATAGAGATAGAGCTGGCAGAAGTTGTGGACGGAGAAGCGCGTATAATAGAGCAGGCGGTTATTCTCCTCTATGTTTTCCGTCGGACATCACACCAGCCATGATATCAGAATTTAAGAAAATGAAGCGCCGAGAATAGGTCCGCCGGGCTGTGCACGAGATATTGCATTTCTCGCCTTTTTGTTCAAAAAAATTCCTCAAAAATACTCCCTAAGCTGTGCTTAGGGAAGATGTCTGATGGGTTTTATTTAATCTTCATATCTCAAAATCCGATCACAGCTTCGAGGGCATCATCGGCCCTTTTTGTAATAAAATTTGACTGGTAGCCGATAGTGGTTTGAATCGAGGAATGGCGATAGAGAGATTGCAACACCCGGATGTCAATCTTGTCACCTGCCAATTGGGCAAAGCTATGCCGGGCGATGTGCATGGACAGCTTCTTTTTGATCTTGGCAGCCTGTCCTGCCAGCCGTAACTGTTTGTTCAGGTCATGGACATGGCTTTTGATGCGGCGCTGGATATCATTATTGCTGGCTAGGGAAAAGAGAGACTTTAGCTGCGGAAAGATCAGATCGTGGGTTGGTTCATCCTCGCGGTATTGCTCGAGGATGGCATTTGCTTTCTCGGGAAGCTTTAGGTTGCCGCCCTTGTTGTTCTTGCCCATGATGTAATGCAGGCGTCCATCCTGAATGTCCGACCATCTAAGCCGCAAGACATCGCTAATCCGCATTCCAGCCATGTAAAAGGAAAACAGAAACAGGTTCCGGCTGTGGTTCTGCAACTCCGGCAATTCGGCCTGCTCAAGAGCGGCGATCTCCTCAGCCGATAAGCCGACCTTGGACGTATCAGGAAACTTGATCTTCAGTTTGCCTTTACCAAAGGGATAATGCTTTGCATCGACCAGCTCCGCTTTCATGGCGAGGCTGAACACTGAGCGGATGACAACAAGGTAATTGGCGACCGTCCTATCCCCGACCTTGTATGTGCCCTTCAGCCAGGCTTTAAACCGCTCCAGAGTAGCAATGCTGATCTCAGGGAAGGCAACGTCTCCGCCAAGAAATTCCTTAAACCGTTCGATCCTCGGCGCGTCAGCTGAATAGCGGTTGTATCTGCCTGCCTTCTTTAACCCGTCTAAATAGAGCTTACCCTGGCTAAAGAATGTTTCACCGGCTTTACGTTTGATACGGCTCTTGATGGCTTTGGCAGATACATGATCCTTTTGGTTCTCCAGTTCGAGCGACTTGTCCGAAGCCTCCGCCAGTTTCTTGCGGATCATGTTGTTCAACCGCACATGATTAGGATGCGACTTTCTGACCATGCTTTTGCTGATATCCCAATCTTTTTCATCGAGATATTGACCTAGATGGATGAGGGAAGGGCGGCGGTCCTTGATAATCTGCAAGGCAATGGGGTGTTTGCCCTCTGCGTTCGTCTTGTTCTTTCTCAGAATAACCTTGATGCTGGCCATGCATGAAAGTTACGAAAAGAATCCATACCGGGTCTAACATAGGTTGAACATTTTCCGTTTTTCCCAGGTGCAATACGTTCTTATAAATCCGCAACAGCATTGAGTTTCAGCGGAATGACACCACATGAAACCATATAAAACCGGAAAGTTTAGGACTTAAAATCCTGTGACCCGCAACGGTCGTAACGGTTCAAGTCCGTTCCGGGGCACTTGTTGGTAGTTATTTGAATGGCCCGGTTTTCCGGGCCATTTTTGTTTAATCAAGCTTACAGAAACCCTCATTATAAATTCCAGCCTTACTGTTTTTCTATAGTCATGATACGATGAAGGAGTTCGTCAATCTTTCTTTTACTTGATACATCATTAATAATGTTTTAGGCAGGTACGTTACTTTTTGCTTCGTAACCCAGCTAATAGGATGCTCGTCTTAAGTGTTTGCTGTTTTCGACATCGCATAATTAAAAGGATATCGCAACTGCGTAACCATCAATAAGCACAATACAGTTTAACTGAAAGTCTCTTGTAGCCGACCTTGGCACATCTCCAAAAAACAATGATTAAAATTTATCTTATATTGGTTAACCAATTGTATATTTTTAAGCCTAAAATGAAAACCGAACATTAAAATGCCTCTGAAATTCTTGTCAGAAGCACTTTTCAGCCATTCTGCCATTTTACAGGAATCATTTTTTTTGGTAAACCAATTCAAAAGACAGCTTTCACCACGGCTTTTGAAAAGCTGCTGCCAGGTTTTATTTAACCAAAATCAATTTAAATAAAAAACGCATGAAACTAACAGGTAAGGTAGCTATTGTAACCGGTGGTGCAAGAGACATTGGCCGCGAAGTATCTATTCAATTAGCAAGGCAAGGCGCCAAAGTAGTGGTTAACTATTTTGGCAGCGAAGCCGAAGCGACAGAAACAAAAGCTATTATCACAGAATCTGGTGGCGAGGCTATTTTAGTAAAAGCCGACATGACCAAGTGGGCCCAGGTCGTCAACCTGATTGACCAAACAAAGCAGGCGTATGGCGAAGAAATTCATATCCTCGCAAATGTTGTTGGTGGCTTATTTGGCCGTAAAACTATAGAGGCACAGGATGAAGACTGGTATAACTTGGTGATGGATGTAAATCTTAAAAGCATCTTCTTTACCACAAAAGCCACAATAGGATTTATGCCGGCGGGTTCTTCTATCATAAATTTTAGTTCTCAGGCGGGCAGAGACGGCGGCGGCGGCGGAGCCTCATTGTATGCCATGGCTAAAGGCGCGGTGATGACTTATACAAGAGCTATGGCAAAGGAACTGGGACCTAAAGGTATCCGGGTAAATGCCGTAGCGCCGGGCATGATCGCTACCAGTTTTCATGACCGTTTTACAAAGCCGGAGATACGTTCAAATGTAGCCTCTTCAACACCACTACGTCGTCAGGGTAACGCTAAAGACGTGGCCGACCTTGTTGTGTATTTAGCGTCCGACGAAGCATCGTTTATTACAGGTGCCAACGTAGATATCAATGGCGGTACTTATTTTTCCTAAGCTAATTTTAAAACGGGCTAACCTATATCGTACTTTATTTCCCCAGCCCGTTACTATTTTTCTACTAACCCTTCCTGCCTTTATTAATTATATGCCTGAACCTTTTGGCATAATTGCTGTTTTATTCAGTAGTATCAATTTAATTTAATGGTCACAACTTCTACTTTTTACCGGCTTGATTATGCTAACCAGGCGGAACTTTTACTTACCGAAGGAAGTTTTCTCCTTTCAGGAATAGAGGAAAATTTTATAGTTGACTTGTATGAGTTGGATGAGCTCTTAATTGAAGTATTTTATCAGAAGGAAGATGAAGAACTGGTTTCGCTGATGGCTTATAATACCAGTGAAAAATTAAAATCATTGACGAAGGGAAACTTGCAGCCCCGGCTTAGCATCAGAAACAATACAACTTATCATTCTGTTTTGAAAAACCATGCAGCATAAAGTCTCTACTCCTTATAAAAACAAATCCCTTAGCCAACAGCTAAGGGATTAATTATTTCAGGCGGTTTTAGGTTGTCGTTTCAGGGATTTCATTCTTAATTGGACGCCTGTAGTTTTCATAAGAGCTGGATAGGATTTTCAGGGATACATGATTAAAAACGGATTCAATAGATAACGGATTTTAGGTGGTTTTTAAATGATACTGGATTAGTTTGGTTTTCAACAGGATTTAGAAAATTAGTTTTGGTTTTCAGGATATTTTTTGTTGTTGTTATCGTGTTTCTGAAGTCAAAAGTAATACGCACCTACTTGCTGGTCAATGGCATTTATTCCCTTTTTCCGCTGTATGGTTAATACGTGTAAATAAGTAATGAGGCCATTAATGAAAGGGAATATTTACGTATCGCATTTTCGTATAATTACGAACATAAAAAAAGCAACCTCAGTTGCTTAATAAATTGTAATAATATCATACGCAGCAAAAAATATCATCGCTCAATCACAAAACTTTGCCTGATCTTTTTTGCTACAGGTTTATCTGCTAAGATGGCGGGCTCCCATTCGGGCATTTGTTCCATTACGGAAATAAGGTTATCGTCAAAGTCTTCATCCACTCCTTTTATCACTTTAAAGTTGGTAGGCACGCCATCCGTATCAACAATAAATTCAACAACAACATTCGCCTTCTTTATATCGGCCGGTAAAGTAGCCGCTAAGCGTTTACTCATCTGATCGAGGTACTTTAAAAAGTTTTGACTGCCACCCTGAAACTGTGGCCATTGCAGCACTACATCCGCTAACTGCGTAATAGTTCTGGTACGGTGCGGAACCGGCGCCCGTTTTTGCTTTTGTACCGGCTTTTCTACCACTACTACTTTTTTAGATAATCCGTCAAACTGGTAATCGCCCTTGCTATCGGTCATAATCACCGGCAGTTGATGCGTCACTTCAAAATGATCATATACAGCTTCCAAATGGCTTTCAAATGTTTTTAGTTTTTCGTCGTTCCTGGTTAACGTAGCTAAGTACTCCACGCTTTTTTTGTTACCATATTTAATGGGAAAAATGTGTACGGGAATATAGTCCTGACCGGCACTTTTTGCATGAGTAGCTAAAATATAAATCTCGTCAATTTGTTCATCAGTAACAGGAATGCACCCCACCGTAACGCAATTGCCGTGGATATAAATATCGCCGCCGGGCTTAACCGGGTCGGCTAAAATGCGATCAGAAGAATTAGGATAATTTATACCAAGCGATAGATAATAATTGCTGTTGGGATTGAACTCGTTGATGTAATAAAAACCTTCGGGAACCTGGAAATCGCCTTGCATGCGCTTGGGGCCAAGCGAACCCGCCAGGGCGCAAATTCGGTAGGTTTTAAAAAGCTTAAAGGGTTCTTTACGACTATTACTTACCCATACTTCTAACTGCGAATCGTACTTGAAAGATCGGATGTACATATACTTCATCGGCCATGGGAGGCCCTTTGCAGCAAACTGTTTTTGAATGGTATCCAGCTTGTTCTGCATCGCTACAGATGGCCTTGCCATGGAGCGCTGAAACTCCACAAAAGAAACATTAGCCCCCTGGGAGAAACCAACCATTGACAGCAGTGTAAAAAGGGCGAGAAAAAGGTTCTTCATCCGGCAACGTTGTTTTGATGGCAAGTTCTGGTTTTAATTGCTAAGGAAATTTCAAAAATCGGTGGGGGCTTGATTAGTTAATAAGTTATTAGGTTACTGCGTTACTAAGTACCTTGTCCTGTTCAAAAATTCATTAACCTATTAACCTATTAACCTATCTATAAATTCCCCCGCTCCGCCTGTTCTCTTTCAATAGCCTCAAACAAGGCTTTAAAATTTCCCTTGCCGAAACTCTTTGCGCCTTTGCGTTGAATGATCTCAAAGAATAATGTTGGCCTGTCCTGCACCGGTTTTGAAAACAGTTGAAGCAGGTAACCTTCATCATCGCTATCTACCAAAATTCCCAGTTCCTTTAACGGCTCCAGGTCTTCATCTATTGTTCCTACGCGGTCTAACAAATCATCGTAGTACGAAGTGGGCACTTGCAAAAATTCCACGCCCCGGCTTTTTAAATCTTTTACGGTGGCTACAATATCGGCCGTAGCCAGGGCGACGTGCTGAACGCCTTCGCCGTCGTAAAATTCAAGATACTCCTCCACCTGCGACTTCTTCTTGCCTTCGGCCGGTTCATTAATTGGGAACTTTACGTAACCGTTACCATTACTCATTACTTTACTCATTAACGCTGAATACTCGGTGGAAATATCGTTATCATCAAACGATAAAATATTACGGAAGCCCATTACTTCTTCATAAAATGTTACCCATTTGTTCATCTGGTTCCAGCCTACGTTGCCCACGCAGTGATCTACATATAAAAGACCCGTACTGGCCGGTGCAAAGTGTAGATTACGCCAAGGCCTGAAGCCCGGCATAAAAGGGCCGCTATAGGCCTTTCTTTCTATAAACAAATGAACCGTTTCGCCATAGGTATGAATGCCGCTGATAACCACTTCGCCATCGGCATCATTGAGAAGCTTTGGTTCCATATAACTTTTGCCCCCACGCTTTGTCGTTTCTTCCCAGGCAGATGTAGCATTGTCAACCCGCAAAGCCAGGAACTTTACCCCATCACCATGCGCATAAATGTGATCGGCAATCTCATTATGGGCACGAAGTGGCGTGGTTAAAACAAAGGTTAGCTTATGCTGCCGCACTACATAACTTACCTTATCCTTCATACCTGTTTCCGGCCCTGCATAAGCAATGGCCTGAAACCCAAAAGCGGTCATGTAATAATGGGCCGCCTGCTTTGCATTACCTACATAAAACTCCACATAGTCGGTTCCCTGCAAGGGTAAAAAATCAGTGGTGGACCCGGTTGTTTGTTTTTCTGCAATCGTTGTGTTCATAGTAAGTTGTGATTTTTGATAGACCATCACATCACCCAAAATTAATTATATTGCCTCTACAAATCAGCATTCATGGAACCTGAAAAAACGCTTCATCAAACCTCTCCTTCGCAAATTGTCAATCTCACCAATTTTATTATTGCAGGTGTTGGTGCTGTAGTTGTTATAGTTCTGGCTATCATTCTAAAATTTCCATTATTGTTGGTGTTGTTGCTGGCCCCTATTATTTATGCCTGGTGGAAGTACGCCAATGTAAAAGCAACGAAGTTGACTATCACCGATCAGCGCCTGATTATCTCGCAAGGCATTTTTAATAAAACCACTAATGAAACAGAATTATACCGCGTTAGAGATACCTCAATTGAGGAACCGTTTTTTATGCGCATGTTTGGTGTAGGCAACATTGTTATTTACAGCACCGATGAAGCAGAAGGAACTATTCATTTTCATGCTTACAATAAACCGCATTGGATAAAAGATCAAATACGGAACAATGCGGAAACCTGCCGTAAAAACCGCCGCTGGGGCAATGATAGCGTGATGATCCACGAACACAACATTAATGATCCCGATGATGGCGGCAACTACTAAAATAGTTTTCAAGTACTCACCACGTTGAATACAAGTTTGCCATTAGCAGTTGGCAATAGAGGTTTCAACTACTACGCTTATACCCAGGATTATTTATACCCCGCTCTGTTTTCTATCAGCCCTGCCTTTAGTTTTGTACCATGCTTAAAGTTGGTATCCTTGGCGGCGGACAATTGGGTAGAATGTTATTGCAGGCCGCTGCAAATTATCCGGTAGAAACGTATGTGTTAGAGAACGATGCGGCCTGTCCGTCGGCATACCTTTGCCGGCATTTTACAAAAGGCGATATAAGAGATTTTGAGGCAGTGTACAACTTCGGCAAAAGCCTTGATGCTATCACGATAGAAATAGAGAACGTTAACCTGGAAGCATTGGAAAAATTAGAGGCTGAAGGCGTCAGGGTTTATCCAAAGCCGTCCGTTTTGCGCATCATAAAAAACAAAGCCCTTCAAAAAAAATACTACACTGAACAAAGTATTCCCACCGCTCAATATGCCATCATTTATAGTAAGAATGAGATCGGCCAACAGGCGCATCTTCTTCCCGCCGTACAAAAATTGGCCGAGGGTGGCTACGATGGTAAAGGCGTGGAGATCATTGAAAAAATGAGCGATGCGGCCAAAGGATTTGATGCCGAAAGCGTACTGGAAAAAAAGGTGAAAATCAAAAAAGAAATCGCCGTCATTATTGCGGTTGATAATAAGGGAAAGACCGCCATCTATCCGCCGGTAGAAATGATCTTCAATCACCATTTTAATTTATTAGACTACCAGCTTTGCCCGGCCGATATTCCGCAAGCCGTGTTATGGAAGGTTGAGGCAATAGCGCTTTCGGTAGTGCGCAACCTTCAATCGCCAGGCTTATTTGCCGTGGAGCTTTTTGTAGATGAAGCCAACGATGTGCTGGTAAACGAAACGGCTCCTCGTGTACATAACAGCGGGCATCACACTATAGAAGCACATTACAGCTCGCAGTTTGATATGCTGTGGCGAATCATACTCGGTTATCCATTAGGCAATACAAAAGCTATTATGTCTTCGGCAATGATCAATTTGGTAGGAAGTGCCGGTGATAGCGGACAAGCATCCTACAACGGTTTAGAAGACGTGTTGCAAATTGATAACGCTTATATTCATATTTATGGCAAGCTGGAAACCAAGCCTGGCCGCAAGATGGGGCATGTAACTATCATTAGTAATGAGCGATCGGACCTGGTACATAAATCAAATAAGATTAAGTCACTGATTGAGATAGTAGCTAAGGTTAATTAAGGTTAAGGATAAACCCCGCATTGCCTTACTTGAAAGGCCGCAGGGCTTTACGCATTATTTTTGCATCCTTACTTATTTACCCATAGAATGATTGTACGATTCCTCAGGTTAGCCCTTTTTAGTCTCAGTTTATTTTTTCTTTCCTGTAATTCGGATAAGAAAACCGATGCCCCGCAAAAGTCAAATGCTACTCCCGGCGGTGGATCGCCAAAGGCGCCTATCCGTGCCGAAGCCATGACAGTCAGCACATCTGTCCTACAGGATAATATCGAACTACCTGGTACAGTGGTCGCCAGTGAAACCACCGAAATCCATCCCGAAGTAGCGGGCCTTATCACCGGTATTTATTTTAAAGAAGGCACGTATGTAAATAAAGGCGCCACACTCTTTAAATTGAATGATGCCGACCTGCAGGCGCAGTTGCGAAAGCTACAGGTACAGGAAAAAATTGCACGGCAAAACGAAAACCGTTCTTCGGAACTTTTGAAGATCGGCGGCATCAGCCGGCAGGATTTTGAAACAGCTCAGTTAAACGTGAGCAATACGTCAGCCGATATAGCGGTGATACAGACCCAAATAGCCAAAACCGTTATCCGTGCGCCTTTCAGCGGTAAGATAGGCTTTCGGATGGTTAGCGTTGGCGCTTACGTTAGCTCCGCTTCCATCATGACAACCATCAGCCAAACCAATAACTTAAAGATTGAATTTACTGTTGCTGAAAAATATATTCCGCAGATAAAAAACGGACAGTTGGTAAAGTTTACCATAGAAGGCATTGACAAAAAATATGCGGCCCGGATTATTGCAACAGAGTCAAATGTAACGGCTACCACACGGACTTTATTGGCCCGTGCGTTGGTAGAAGGCGATGCGGCCGGATTAGTTCCCGGCGGCTTTGCTAAAGTGATTGTTGACTTCGACCCCAACCCCAATGCCATTATGATTCCCACGCAGGCCATCATCCCGCAAGCCAGAGGAAAAAAAGTTTATTTATACAATGGCGGCGTTGCAAAATTTGTAGATGTAGAAAGCGGCATCCGCGATTCGGCAACAATTCAAATTACCAAAGGATTAAAAGTTGGCGACACGGTTTTACTTACCGGGTTGCTTAGCCTCAGGCCCGATTCAAAAGTGGTCTTAACGAAGATTAATAATAAGCCGTTGCAAGCGAGAAATAAGCCTGCTGATAGTACAAAAACAGCAACAAAAAAATGATTCCCTTAACCGAGCCGTATGAACATATCTGAGCTGAGTATTAGAAGACCGGTGTTAGCCATCGTCCTTAACATCATCATTGTGGTGTTTGGCGTAATCGGTTTTAAATTTTTAGGGGTACGGGATTATCCGGCTATTGATCCGCCTAATATAAACGTTAGCACATCGTATGGTGGTGCCAACCCCGATATCATAGAAACGCAAATTACCGAGCCATTAGAGAAAGCCATCAATGGTATAGCTGGTATTAAAAACATCACTTCAAGCAGCAGCCAGGGACGAAGTAATATCAACGTAGAATTTGATTTGGGGATTGACTTGGAAACGGCTGCCAATGATGTTCGCGACAAGGTTTCGCAGGCCCAACGCTCCTTGCCTACCGACCTTGATGCACCACCGGTGGTATCTAAAGCCGATGCCTCAAGCGATCCTATTATTTCCATGACGGTGCAAAGCAACACCCGTAACCAGTTACAGATTACGGAGTATGCCAACAACGTTTTAGTGGAAAGATTGCAGACCATTAACGGCGTTAGCGCCATCCAGATTTGGGGCGAAAAGCGTTATGCCATGCGCATTTGGTTCGATCCAAAAAAGCTGGTATCATATAACCTTACCCCAACCGATGTGCAGGATGCACTGCTACGGGAGAATATTGAACTGCCAAGTGGAAAAATCTCCGGCAGCACAACAGAATTAGTGGTTCGCACCTTCGGACAACTAAATACCGAAGAAGAATTCAACAACATCATCATCAAAAACCAGAATGGAAGCGACATACGGGTGAAGGACGTTGGTGAAGCCGTATTGGGTCCGGAGAACGAGGAAAGCGCATTAAAGGAAAGCGGTATTCCTATGATTGCTTTAGCTATCATACCGCAACCGGGCTCGAACTATGTTTCTATCTCCAATGAGTTTTATACCCGCCTTGAACAATTAAAAAAAGAAATCCCGGAAGATATAAAGCTGAACATCGCATTAGATCAAACCCGTTTTATCAAGCAATCTATTTCGGAAGTACAGGAAACCTTGCTCATTTCTTTTATACTGGTAGTGCTGATCATTTACTTATTCTTCCGCGATTGGGCTATTGCCTTGCGTCCCCTGATAGATATTCCGGTTTCACTGATCGGCGCTTTCTTTATCATGTACATCTGTGGCTTCACCATCAACGTACTCACCTTGCTGGCCATTGTGCTGGCAACGGGTTTGGTGGTAGATGATGGCATTGTAGTAACCGAAAACATTTACAAAAAAATGGAAGGCGGCATGAACAAATGGAAGGCCGCCGTAGAAGGTTCTAAAGAAATTTATTTTGCGGTTATTGCTACGTCCATCACACTCGCCGTAGTGTTCTTACCCATTATTTTTTTACAAGGATTTGTTGGAAGATTATTTCGTGAGTTTGGTATTGTAGTAGCCGGCGCGGTTTTAATTTCAGCCTTTGTATCACTTACGTTAACGCCGGTACTGAACGTGAAGCTTACAAAAAGCGTTCATAAGCATAGCTGGTTTTATACCAAGACAGAGCCCTTCTTTCGCGGCATGGAAAATGGCTATCGTTCGTTGCTGGTTGGCTTTATGAAGGTGCGGTGGATTTCGTGGATCATTATTGCGGCCTGCGGTGTTATCATTTATTTTATCGGCGGTTCTATTCAGTCGGAGTTAGCGCCTATGGAAGACCGCAGCCAGTTTCGTTTACAAGCCACCACGTCGGAAGGCAGCTCTTACGATTACACCGATGCATACATTGACAGGCTCACCAATTTTGTATTAGATTCTGTTCCGGAAAAACAAACCGTATTATCATTAACGGCGCCGGGCAGCAGTGGCGGGTCGGTTAACTCAGGGGCAGTAAGGGTTACGCTGGTTGATGCGAAAGACCGTAAGCGATCGCAGAAAGAAATTGTGGCGCAGATGAACCGTAACCTGGCGAAGTTTTCGGAAGGAAGAGTGGTTGCCATAGAAGACCAAACCATTCAGCAAAACCGCCGTGGTGGCCAGCCGGTGCAGTTTGTATTGCAGAATAATGACTTCAATAAATTAGCCCAGGTACTTCCAAAATTTTTAGAAGAAGCCTCCAAAAGTGGCGTGCTGATTGGCGCTGATGCCGACTTAAAATTTAATAAGCCGGAGTTGCGCATTAATGTGGACCGGTTAAAAGCTGCCGAATTAGGCGTAACGGTTCAGGATATTTCAAACACGTTGAATCTTGCCTTAAGTAACCGCCGGTTGGGCTATTTTACCAAGGAAGGAAAACAGTACCAGGTGATGGGGCAAGTGGTGCGATCGGACCGTGACGACCCAACCGATTTGAAAACAATTTATGTGCGAAATGCCGCCGGGCAAATGATTAGTTTAGATAACCTGGTAAGCTTTGAAGAAGCCACTACGCCTTCTACCATTTATCACTTTAACCGGTTTACTTCCGCTACTATTTCCGCCGGTGTAGCGCCGGGTAAAACCATTGGCGATGGTATTGCCGCCATGCAGGCAATTGCAAAAAAATTATTGGATGAAAGTTTCACCACATCGCTTACCGGTTCGTCGCGGGACTATGCGGAAAGCTCCAGCAATGTGGGCTTTGCTTTCTTCCTGGCTTTAGGATTGATCTTCCTGATTCTTGCCGCGCAATTTGAAAGTTTTATTGATCCATTCATTATCATGATCACCGTTCCTTTAGCCATTGCCGGCGCTTTATTATCGTTATGGATCTTTGGCCAAACGCTGAATATTTTTTCCGAAATAGGAATGATCATGTTGATTGGACTGGTAACCAAGAACGGAATTTTGATCGTTGAATTTGCCAATCAAAACCGGGAAAAAGGAATGGATAAAGTAGATGCGGCCATCTACTCTGCGTCGCAACGGTTGCGTCCAATTTTAATGACTTCCTTGGCCATGGCCCTGGGTGCATTGCCTATCGCCCTTTCGCTTGGAGCCGCTGCTACCAGCCGCATTCCGCTGGGTATCGTCATCATTGGCGGAATTATATTTTCATTGATCTTAACCTTGTTTGTTATACCGGCCATGTACTCCTATCTGTCATCAAAACATAAGAAGAACGAACTGGATGAAATGGATAAAGAAAAAGAAAATGCACAATTGGAAAATGCAAATTATTAAGCTTATCGCTGGAGGCTGTTTTGTCTTCTCCGCCTTTTGTGTGCAGGCGCAGGATTCGTTAACAGTAGAACAAGCGGTGGCTTATACGCTTCAGAACAGTTATGACATTTTATTAGCTAAGAATGATTCGCTGGTAGCCGCTATTAATTATTCGTATCGGAACGCCGCCTTTTTACCCACCGTTAACTCCACCGGCAATCTTTTATACAACAATAATAACCAACGCCAAACACTGGCTGACGGCAGCGTGAAGGAACGCACAGGTATCACGTCCACCAACCTGGCAAACGCGGTAAGCCTTAACCTGACTGTGTTTGACGGCTTCCGCATGTTCATCCAACGCAGTGGCCTCGACATTGCGCTGCGGCAAGGAAGCTTCACGATTAAGAATGCGGTAGTGAATACCGTGGCTACTGTTATCAATACCTACTACGATATTGTACGGCAAGGCCAGCAACTGGCAAACATTCAGGAACAGATAGCACTGGCCGCCGACCGGCTGCGTTTGGCGCAGTACAAATTTGATATTGGCGTAGGCATTAAGCCTGATGTGTTGCAGGCGCAAATTGATTTAAACAACAGCCGTGCCGCCGCATTAAACCAACAAGTATTAATAGCCCGGCAAAAACAAACCTTAAACCAATTAATGAATTTTGTGCCTGCGGCTGACTATAAGGTAAGCGATACCATCCCCGTGCGGATGAATTTATTGCTGGGTGATTTATTAAATAACCTGGTGCAATCCAGTCCACAACTTTTATCATCAAGGGCTAATATTGAAGCAGCGGATTTAGCTCTTCGCTTAGCCAAAACAGACCGCTATCCTACTGTTTCCTTAGTGGGTGCTTATAATTTTAGCCGCACCAGCAACAGCGCAGTTATCAATTCTTTCTCGCCGCTTTTTAATTTGAACCGCGGCTTTAATTACGGCGTATCGCTATCAGTTCCTATCCTTAATAATTTTACGGTACGACGAAATATTCGTCAGGCGCAACTGGCGGTGAGTTATCAGCAGCTTCAATACAAGAACCAGGAATTGTTGGTGAATACCGGCGTACAAACCTCTTTTAAAAATTATGAAGGGCAGAAGCAAGTGTTGACCATTTTGGATTCTAACGTGGTGTTAGCCCGGCAAAATTTATTTATTGAACGTGAACGTTATCGCTTAGGTAACACAACGTTTATCGAGCTTCGCCAGGCCGAAGAAAATGTATCTACCACCATCACTAATTTAATTAATGCCCGCTATGCGTTAAAGCAGGCAGAGACGGAGCTGTTACGATTGAGAGGTGAGTTGGTGAAGTAGTTAGTAAGTTTGTAGTTTGTGGTTTGTAGTTAAGCCGCCTACTAATGCCTACTATACAGAAAATTGAAGACCTCAAATTATGGCAGAAAGCCAGAGAACTAAGCAGAACGATTTATCCCCTTGCTTTTTTAGAACCTATTAAATCAGACTTTAGATTTAAAGATCAAATTAGAGGTTCATGCGGATCAATTATGGATAAAATTGCGGAGGGCTTTGAACGAGGTAGCAGATTAGAGTTCATTAATGCGTTAACGACAATTAATGCGTTAACGACAGCCAAGGGGGAAGCAGGCGAATTAAAATCGCAGCTCTATCGCGGTTTTGACAACAACTATTTTTCAGAAACTACTTTTCAAGAGTTATATTTTCTGGCGGATGAGATTACTAAAATGATCACGTCTTGTATTAGATACCTGAACAACTCTAATGTCAAAGGCCAAAAGTTTAAAGACCGCAATTAATGAAAGAACTACAAACTACCAACTATCAACTACAAACTCCCATCGCCGCCATAATCATGGGAAGCGACAGCGACCTATCTGTAATGCAGGCAGCGGCCGATATGCTCACCTATTTTGACATACCGTTTGAAATGACGATTGTATCGGCCCACCGCACACCGCAGCGAATGTTTGAATATGCACAATCGGCTAAAGAGCGGGGGTTAAAAGTTATACTTGCCGGTGCTGGTGGCGCTGCACATTTGCCGGGGATGGTGGCTTCGTTAACAACGTTGCCGGTTATTGGCGTGCCCATTAAATCAAGCAATTCCATTGATGGCTGGGACTCAATTTTATCTATACTTCAAATGCCGGGAGGCGTGCCGGTGGCAACCGTAGCACTTAACGGTGCAAAGAATGCAGGCATTTTAGCGGCGCAAATCATTGGTGCTTTTGATGAAACAGTTTCAAAAAAAATAAGCGCCTATAAAAAGGAGTTGAATGATGAAGTGATGGCGAAGGTGGAGAAGTTGAAAAGCCATAAATAATAATTATTGTTCACCTGATTTTTAAGCAGTTCGAATCTCAATTTGACGGCAATCCTAAAATTGGTACTTTCTAAATCGTTGAGAACGATCTTAACCGAATTGATTAATCCTTTAGACTTTGCCAATAAAATAACTTGTAATGTTCCCATTATAGAAGGTGACAGGCTTTAGCAACTCTTCTTCCTTTCTTCTCATCTATAATTAAAATTGAACCGGCGGTTTCAAGCGCCAACGCCTGCAGATGCTTCTCCGGGATCAAGTCTTTGTTCAAGCATATAAAGTTGCTCTGTATTGGCAACGTTCTTAACTTCTATTCATTCAGGAATCGGATGCCCAAATTCGTCAACCACGTTTTACGTGGTCTGAATAGTAGAAGACAGTTGTTGCAATAAAGAAAGTTTGTTGATGCGTTACAAGGCAATAAGACAACTTGTGTCGGATATGATAATGCTATTTGCCAATGGATAAAGGAAGTTGATGTAAGCCATCTTCATCAAATAATGAAACGCCAAAGCTGCCAACGTTTTCAATGAAATAGCGCTTTGTAACGCCTGCAAATTCCGCAGCTTGCCCGGAGGAAAGTATTGCCTTATCAAATAAGATAGCTGCCATCGCCATCTTTATTTCACCTTCATTCGCTTCTTCCGGAACTTGCACTTCGATAGTTTTCATGCAGTTTATTGTTTACCAAATTTAATCAATCATAGTCTTTTTGAAAACAGCGTATGACTAAGATTGCGTTAGCACCACAAACTCCTGCTCCAGCGCCAGCGAAGCTTTATACAATTCGTTAATAAAGCTACTGCCCCACTTCGCATAAAAACTACTGAAGTTTTCTACCCGTTCCTGTAAGCTGTTGTTAGGGAACAATGATGCTTTAATGTTCTGTAATTGCCGTTGCTGATCGGCAAATTTTCTTTTTTCCGCACGAAACATTTTCTTTTCAAGCTCCTGCAAACCCTTTACGGAACGGGCTTCCAGCGCTGCTACGTGTTTCGATAAAGTTTCATCCACTTCCACCGCCTGCGATTTTACAGCCATATAAAAGGCTGCTGCTTTTTCAAAATTGCCGTTCAACGAAACCGGATGTTCAGCGTTTCGGGCAATAATTTCTTTCATCAATTCCTCTTCCGTTTGAAAAAGATCCTGAAACGTAAGACCGAGTTTTTCTATACGATCCCGCCACTTATTTTCTACAAGTAAAAAAGAATTGCGCAGCACTAATAATGGATAAATGACGCCATAGTGTTGAAACAAATCTTTCAATTGCATCCAGTACGCCAGTTCGCCGCCACCGCCTACAAAAGCCAGGTTGGGTAAAATGGTTTCCTGGTACAAGCCGCGAAGAATAACATTCGGACTGAAGCATTGGGGATGCTCGTTTAATTCTTTGCGGAGTTCCTGTTCAGTAAAAGAAATATCGGTATTTAAGACAAGATATCGGTCATCCTTTTTTTCAATCCGTTCCCGGATGTTGTCTTTTAAGTAGAACAAATTAATGTCGCGGGGATGCGCTTGCGCCGTAAAATGTTCGCTGATGCGCTCTGATGTTTTTTGAACGATTTGCGAAGGCTTATTAGTAAAGAGATCGTCTTCAAATACACCTTTCATCTGCGCCTTTAATCGCGGATGATCGGGAATTAAAACCACCAATCCATAAGCGCCATATAATTCGTTCACCAGCCCGAAAGTGGCTTCCTGCACCGTTTTACCGGCTACGTAAGCGTTTCGTAACAATTGTATCACTTCCCTCCCATGGGCTTCTACTACCACCTGGCTTTCCAGTTCGTTAATCAGGTCCAACAGGGTTTTATCCACCAACATACGGCCCACGGCGCCACGTTGCTCCTTCTTCCACTCCAGCTTTTTTCCGTCAACATAGGTATGATTGAGCTCTGCAAAGTCAGCATCCTCCGAACCCATATAATACACCGGGACAAAATGATTGGAAGGTAGTTGTTGCTTAAGATGATGCGCCAGTTTTATAGCATGTAAAATTTTATAAATAAAGTAGATCGGCCCCGTAAATAAATTGGGCTGATGGGCTGTGCAAACGGTAAAAGTGTTTGGTGAAAGAAGGCTGTCAATATTTTGTTGAACCGCTTCTGTTGTTGGCAAAGAAGCATATTGTTCTTTTAAAACTTCTACCAAGGTTGTTCGATTGGTAGAAAATTTTTTCCGCTCTTCTATCTTGGCTTTGATGCCTTCTATAGTTGGCGGTAAGGAATAAAATGGTTGAAGGTTTTCATCGCCGCTTAAATAAGCCGTAACAATTTTGGAGAAGCTATTGGTCTGATTGTATGAAACACGTTGCGCAGCAAACATGGCGTAAAAGTAAAGCAACGGAACTAATTGGTAGTGACAGGATCTTTGGTCAACGCATTATTAACCGTTCGCCAAAGGCCCAAGGGGTTTTCATCTTTTAGTTCGTCGGGCAACAGATCATTAGTCCAGCCCTGGTAACAAATGGGACGTGCAAAACGCTTTATACCATCAGCCCCAACCGCTGTAAAACGGCTGTCGGTGGTGGCCGGGTAAGGTCCGCCGTGATGCATGCCCAGCCCCACTTCCACGCCGGTGGGAACACCATTGAAAATAAGGCGTCCGCATTTTTCCTTTAAAATATCAATCAATGTTTTATTGTCAGCTGCCTCTTGAGTGGTAGCTATCAGCGTAGTGGTTAGTTGGCCTTCTAAAGACAAGGCAACTTTTAATAACCCTTCTTCATGTTCGCATTCAACTATTAAAGAAAAGGGACCAAATACTTCTTTGTGTAATAATTCAAAATAGAAAGTTGTATCAGCGCCTTCTTCTCCTAGCATTGAAGGATATATCTCCGAAACCGTGGCCAAAAAATGTTCGGCAGAAACTTTGCCAAGTGTTGGTAGACTTTCGTTTGGTCCAGAAGATATGTTATCAGTAATAGTTTCAGCACCTTCTGCATATCTTACTTTTCTGCTAATGTGAAACTTTTCAGCAATATTTTCTGAGAGCATTTTTATAGATGGCACCCTGTTAATTTCATTGGTCAAATGTTCTGTAAACCTTGTAAAATTTTCACCTTTTACTCCTACTAAAATACCGGGCTTGGTACAAAACTGCCCGGCACTTTGAGTAATAGAATTAGCCAATTGTTTTGTTAACGCTTCTGCTTCTGTATTTAATCTTTCCGGTAAGATGAACACCGGATTTACGCTGCCCATCTCTGCAAAAACGGGTATCGGAACTTCTCTTGCATTAGCTATATCGAATAGGGCTTTGCCACCTTCGAACGAACCGGTGAAACCCACTGCTTTTGTCAGCGGATGTTGCACCAATGCCTTGCCTACCTCGAAGCCGGCACCGTGCAGATGAATAAATACAGTGGAAGGCAAACCGCATTTTTTCGCGGCTTTTTGAATAGCTTCTGCCACTGCTTCCGATGTTCCGGCATGGGCCGGATGGGCTTTAATAATTACCGTGCACCCTGCCGCCAGGGCACAAGCCGTATCCCCACCGGCGGTGGAATAGGCAAAGGGAAAGTTAGAAGCACCAAACACAACTACCGGCCCAAGCGGTATCAACATCTTGCGCAAGTCAGGTTTTGGCGGAGTCCGATGCACATCGGCGGTATCAATGCGGATGTCCAGCCAGGTGCCTTCCGCACAGGCATCCGCATACGAAGTCAGTTGAAAGATGGTGCGCTGTAACTCCGTCTGCAAGCGGCTTTCAGCCAGATGTGTTTCGCGGTGGGCAAGCGCAATTATTATTGCTGATTCCTCTTTCAATTCTTCTGCAATAGCATAAAGGAAGACGGACCTGTCTTTTAAACTTAGGTTTTTGTAGTGGGCAAAAGCCTCAGCCGATTGTAGCAAAGCGCTGTTGACTTCTTCTAGAGTGGCGTCTTTATAAGTGGTCATAGATAAGTGAGCGTTTATGATAAATGCTAAGAAAGACTCAAAGCTGCATAAAGGTTTTTGATTACTGGCAGACAGGCCTATTTTTATTCTATGCTTCAGGTAAGAGGTTATAAAAAAACATTCGGCTCTGCCTTAGTTTTAGACGTACCTGATATGCCATTAGCGCCGGGTGTTTATTGGTTGCGGGGCGAGAACGGTTCGGGCAAATCCACGTTCTTAAATTCGGCTGCCGGACTGATCCCTTTTGACGGCGATATTGTATGCGATGAAACAAGCATTAAAAAAAGCCGCAGGCTTTATACCTCTATCGTTAACCACGCCGGTGCCGAACCAACCTATCCCCGTTTTTTAACCGGCAACGACCTACTGAAGTTTTATAAAGAAGTAAAAGGCGGTAATGATCAATTGGTGAGCAAGATCATTGACAGCTTTGGTATGAAGTCATACCTCACAAACAAAGTAGATTCGTATTCCAGCGGCATGACCAAAAAGCTAAGCCTGTTACTTGCCTTTACCGGACAGCCGAAACTTATTTTATTGGATGAACCGTTTACCACGCTTGATGTAGAAGCCGCAGCGTTTTTAAATGAGTTGATTGCCGGGCAATTTTCAACCGGTGTTTCTTTTATCATTAGTTCGCACCAGGCAATTACAATGCCGCACGTTTCTCTGCTTGTGCGCAACAAAACAATTGTGAAGCAATGATAAAGACGCTGACTAAACTTTTTATAGCATCGTTTTACAAGGCCAACACCGGGTTCTTTCTCTTCTTCTTTTTTATCTTTTTCGGCTCGGTTAACGGTGGTACGCTAATTAGTTATCATGCTTCTTTACTAACCAGCATTCTTAGTTCGTGGGTGGTGCTTGGCGGCGTGTTTTTCTTTTGGGCCTTGTACCAAATTAAGTGCTCCGTTTTTGCGTTACGAATAATCAATAGTCCGGAAGGAATGTTTCTTTACAACATGCAAGCGGCTCCTCCAAAAAAGCAAATTGCTGTTTATACATTCCTCCAAACGTCTTTCTACGCCCCGGTTTTAGCCTACAGCATTGTAGCTATCGGCTTTGGTTTTAAACATGGACATTCAGGCCCATCACTTGTTATCATACTTTTTCAATTATTGGTTATTGCCTGCGGTACCTGGGTCGTTTATCACCGGTTAAACAACTGGCTGGCGCCGAAAAAAACGTTTGACATAGGCATTCATCTGCCGAAGCCTTTTGCGACCTATTTGCTTTTTCATTTCATTTCTCAACGCAAGATGGTGATGGTGGCGCTAAAGGTTCTTTCGGTGATACTTCTCTACGTTGTTTTAATTTTAAACGGAGGCAAGGCCGACAACGATTCTTTCCTGCTTTTTTACCTCGTCATCTTGTTAGGCCATTTTATCGCCCCCTTTTTTGCCGTGCAGTTTATGGAGAACGACTTAACTATTTTTCGAAACCTTCCGTTACGAAAGATGGACTACGCAATGGCCTATCTGCTTTGTTATTGCCTCCTGTTACTGCCCGAATTGACCTATCTCGTTCTTTACGCTCAATCACTTCTTTCCCTGCCTCAAATCCTTGCCTACTATGGCGTTGCTATCGCCAGCCTGTTCTTACTAACCGCTATACAATACTCCGAAGCCATGGACCGCGACGAGTATATGAAAGTGGGTTTTGCGCTGTTCTTCGTTAGCATATTTGCTCTTCATATACAGGCTTTCGTTGCTTGGATAAGTGTTCAGTTTGTTATTGGTGTTATTTTATTCTGGACAGGCTTTTATAAGTACGAGGCTGTTGAATAGAATTACAGAACTATGATAGAGCGTCGCAACTGTCGCCCAATAGTAGCACATCAGATAAGTACAATAGAATATCGAACAGATGAACAAGGAATGATGATTACGGAAGTAAAATGCAGAACAGTAAAATAGCGAACAGAGGAATTACGCCGGTTGCGTGACAAGCAAAGGAATGATGAATGAAGAAGAATTGAATAAGGAATAAAAATGGTAATGACGTCTCCTCTTCAGGGGATGGGCGAAAATAATAAAGGTGAAGTCCGTTTGGAGCTTCACCTTTTTACACAGGAAATATCACCTGTTCTTGATAGGCATTTTACCGCCTTTATGATTATAGACTAAAGGTAGAGAACTTATAAATGCATCCTCTCTTTTTTTCCTAATAATTCTTCTACTGTTTCGCGGTACATTTCATCGGGCACGCAGCAATCAACCGGACAAACGGCTGCGCACTGCGGCTCTTCGTGAAAACCCTGGCACTCGGTGCATTTGGTAGGCGCAATATAATAGGTATCCACAGCAATCGGGGCATTGCGCTGGCCGGCATCCACCACCGTTCCGTCAATCAAAGTAAAACTGCCTTTAACGCTGGTTCCATCGGTGATAGCCCATTCCACACCGCCTTCATAAATAGCATTGTTAGGACATTCCGGCTCGCAGGCGCCGCAGTTAATGCACTCTTCTGTAATCTTTATAGCCATAATATTTTATTTCTTTAGCAGTGATTTATTTTTGCCCACAAATTTAACCGGCAGGAATGAATTTACAAGAAAGAAAAGAAGCGCTGATTGGGTTAGGAAGGTTTATGGCCTCTGATGACGAGGGATGGAAAGGGGCAAAACAAAAAGCAACTGCCGAAAACCCCTGGTTTATTCCGGAGTTTATTGAATTATCCATTACCAGTATTTGCCGTGAATATTTAACTACGGAGGCTTTAGACAGACTTATTGAAAGATATGAGCTTACTGATAACGAAGCACCAAAAAAATTAGGTATTGTAATGGCCGGAAACCTGCCGCTGGTGGGCCTTCACGACCTGCTTTGCACCTTTATCACCGGCCACTATGCGGCGATAAAACTATCATCGAAAGACGATGCTTTGCTGCGCTTTCTTATTGATAAATTAATAGTATCGGATAACCGGTTACGGCCCTATTTCACCATTGCGGAACGCCTCCTCCATTGCGATGCTTACATCGCTACCGGAAGTAATAACACCTCTGGCTATTTTGACTACTACTTTGGTAAGTACCCTCATATTATTCGAAGAAACAGAACATCAGTAGCCATACTAACAGGCACCGAGACGGACGAGGAGATTAATGCCCTGGCGGATGATGTGTATCAGTATTTTGGTTTGGGCTGCCGTAACGTAACGAAGCTGTACGTGCCGGCCGGTTATAATTTTGAGCGGCTCATCAACTTTTTTAAAAAGTACGATTACCTGAGTGCAATGGTGAAGTACAAAAACAACTACGACTATAACCTGGCGATTCATCTGCTCAACCGTACTTATTTCATGAGTAACGAAAGCCTGCTGCTGATAGAAGACGCGTCTATCTTTTCACCCATCAGCCAGCTTAACTACGAATATTACAAAGACACAGAAGCTGTAAAGGCGTACCTTTTGAACACCGATTCGGTGCAATGTATTGTGGGCACCGATTACACTCCGTTTGGACAGGCACAATCACCCGGCATTGACACCTTTGCTGACGGGGTGGACACCATAGCTTTTTTAAAGGCAATCTAAAAGAAGTACGAAGGCCTTAGTAAAGGATTGTTAAACTGGCTGTGCGGTTTTAGATTCTATCACTTCAATCGTTACTTTGTTAGGCAAAGGCACATTATTTGACATCTATAAACAACGAATAAATCTTACGAACTATGAAATTGAAACATGTCCTTCTAATGGTTGTTATCAGTGCCGCTTCTGCCTTAGGAAGCGTAGCCCTTTACAACAAACTTTCTTACAACAAATCCGAGCATATAGGCACTGCCGAAAATGGTTTACCCGCCAATTATGCAGGTTATTTTGACGGCAAAAAAATCGGTGGCGCAGAGCCGATGGATTTAACTAAAGCGGCTAATGCAGCCGTTCCTGCCGTGGTACACATTAAGACAAAAATCCCGGCAAAAAAAATCAGCAACGACCTGCCTCGCCGCCGCAACAACATGATGGATGATTTCTTCGGAAACATCTTTGGCGATGATATGGGCCCTAATGTAATACCTGAGCAACGGGCTTCCGGCAGTGGTGTTATTATTAGCGAGGATGGGTACATTGTTACCAACAACCACGTAATTACCAATGAAGAAAACGGCAACATTGCCGATGAAATTATGGTCACCCTTCATGACCGTAAAACGTATAAAGCAAGAGTGATAGGCCATGATCCCAGCAGCGATATTGCTGTCTTAAAAATTGATGGTACCAAACTCCCTTACTTGGTTTATGGCAACTCAGAAGCCATTCAATTAGGCCAGTGGGTATTAGCTATCGGTTATCCTTTAACGTTGGAAACAACGGTTACAGCCGGTATCGTTTCTGCCACCGGACGTAGCATAAACATTAATGCCCGCCAAACAAAAAGGGGCGAAACGGCGGTGGAATCTTTCATTCAAACCGATGCGGCCGTAAACCAGGGAAACAGCGGTGGCGCCCTGGTAAATACCGATGGACAACTGATTGGTATTAACTCCGCCATTCTTGCCCCGACAGGAACCTACGCCGGTTATTCATTTGCCATTCCGGTAAACATTATTAAAAAAATAGTTGGCGACATCATTCAATTTGGCGATGTCCAACGCGGTTACCTTGGTGTAAGTTATGTGCCTACCGATGGTTTGAATGAAGAGCAATTAAAGAGCCTGAACATTACTACGGCTGTTGATGGTGTGGCTGTAAGCGATGTGTCGCCTGATGGCGGCGCTGCCGCTGCGGGGATTAAAAAGGGTGATGTAATTATAAAGGTGAACAACGCTTCTGTGGTATCAGGGATTCAAATGAGTGCGCAGATAGCGGGCTTCCGGCCGGGTGATAAAGTACCGGTTACTTACATGCGTGGCGGAAAAGAATTTACGGTGCAGGTAGCGCTTAAGAAAAAGACCGACGTAGTAAGCAGTAACGTGGGTGTACGTATTGGCGGCGACTTAACCACCGTGGATAAAACAAAGGCGGCAAAATACGGGATTGAAGGTGGTGTGCAAATAAATAAGATTATACAGGGTAGTGTGTTATCCCGCTCCTATGTACAACCAGGGTTTATAATTACCGGTTTAATTACCGGCGAAGGCGAACGCCAGATAAATAGCGTGGAAGACTTAACGGAAGCCCTGCAAAGTATAGTAGGTACAGTAAAAATTACAGGCGTTTATCCGGGTAGTGGAGAATCATATAGCTATCCGTTGAATTTAGGACAATAAGAATTGAATTTATATAGTATTAAAAAGGGCTGCCATGAGCAGCCCTTTTTAATTATGCTTTCTACAAAAGAAATAATTACGCGGCGATTATTATATAAAAATTAATAGTAATGCAATTTGTTTCATAATTTAATGTGGTGAAAGAGCAAACTGCCGACCGCCACTATCGTTCAAAAATTCATAGCGAAGACTTGCTATTATATATTATTGCTATAGTATTGATCCTTTTCTTTTCCTACTTTTTTTTAAAAATTCAGGAACGAAACGATAATACGGTATTCACTGCGCAGGACCAGCGAATGTTTGAGAACTTAAAACTATCCGATAAAAAAGATTCTGTCGCGATCGAAAAAGAATTTATTAAGGCGCAGTTACAACTTGTTTATAAGCGCTACGAACTATCTACGAAAGTATCCAGAACCATTGCCTATATAAAATTTATTGGTTTTTTGATAGGTACCCTTCTCGTGCTACTTGGAACCATGCTAGTTATCCGGGGGGTAAGGGATCATGCCATCAGTGGCACCGGTGAGGGGATGAATAACTTTAAATTTTCTTTAGCCGTTAGTTCACCGGGCATGTTTCTGACGTTAATTGGTGCCATCATAATGGTAGCTACCATCATTAAAGGGATAGAAAATAAAATGGAAGATACCGGCATTGCTTTCCCAAATGTTGTTCCGTATAAAACAACTTCAACTGACGACACCATACGGAATGCGACGATAACAAACGTGAAACCTTCAAACTAAAAAATATGAAACAACTTAACGTTAGTTTTAGCCTGTTCGTTTTATTATATTGGTTTTCGTTTACCAGTTTTAACGATAAGGCTTTCGTTGTAGGTAATAAACCGGTAGCAACAAAAACCTATGTTTTATCAGTTACAGTGTCTAACTCATGCTCACCAACCAACTGGTCCGTTTCCTACAGTTGTGGCAATGGTTCCGCTTCCAACCTAACATCCCGACCTATTGTCGGAGGTGGAGGAACTGGTAATCCACACGGGCATGACGTACTAGAGTATCTTTTTTACCAATCCCTTTCGCCCCAGAATAAAAACAGTTTTAAGTTATCCCCTTATGCATCGGAACTGACTAAAAACGATGCAAAGTTTAAAGCATTTGAAATAGAGATGAATACTGAATCGCCACGAGTAATGGAGAAAACATCCATGATCACTTCATCCGAATTACAAAACAGCCTAAAGGAATTAGAAACAGAAATAAGTAAAATTCAGGATGCACAAGTCAAACAGCGATTAAACATAAAACTGATAGACGCAAAACAGAAAGCCAATATGAATTAATTCCACTTGCTCATTTCACCTTCACCTTCCCTCCTTCGCTATGCGCTGCAAACTGTGGCGCATACATACACTGTACCGTAGCTATGCCATTGCTGAAAGTGCCGCTCTGGCTAACATACACCGGGTACTCAAAAACGTAATGGCCTTTTGGCAAGCGATCAAAAAAGAAACTGGTGCTGGCGTCTTTAGTCGTTTCATAATAACCGGCGCCTGCCTGCCAACGATAACCACTGAAAACATTCAGGGGTTCAAAGCCGGAAGCACGAAGGTCTTTTAAATGAATGTACTCCATGTCGCGGTCGGCATTAAGTAGTAACCTGATTGTAAGTTTGTCACCCACGTTAATGGTGGTGGTATCAGTTACCGCTACCAGCTCCGGACCCTCATCTGTTGTCCGTTCTATAAAAATTTGTTTGCTTATTTGCAAGGGGCTTGCAGCCGGCGTTATACGATCCAGGTCTTCAAAATACTGCCAGTAAATATTGGCCCAAACAGGCAAATTAGTAGTGGCGTTTTTTGACTCAATGAAGATGTTGCCCATCTCCGGTTTTATATTTTTTGCAGCAATGGTCTTTTTAAAATATCCGGTGCCTTCTCCGGCGTTGGCAGAGGTAAAACGCACCGCATTTTTAGTAGCTCCGCCCAGCGTTATAGCTACAGAACCCGTCTCATTTAATAGATTTTCATTTGTCAACAACACCGCGAAACAAGCGTCAGCCGTGGCTTTGGTAGTTCCCCAGTTATTAGTCTGCTTATTTTGAATAAGCCAGGTTCGCAATCCAGCTACCGCTTCTTTATCCCTCCCGGCTTCATCAAAAGCTTCCGCTAAAAGGGCTTCCGTTTCTATTGGCGACTCCTGCCACATCCATCTTTCCCGTTGTTCATTTTGTTTCCAGTACATACCTGATTCCGGCGAAACAATAGCTGACTCTTTCAAGGATGCCAGTATTGAACGTGGCGTTGTTTTATCGCCGGCCCTGTGCAAAGCCAGCGCTATCATTCCCTGCGAAAGCTTGCTTTGCGTTTGCCATTGTTTGGCTGCTTCGTTCATAAATAAACGATAAGCCGGCTGCGTTGATTCAGAAATTGGATACGATGGAAAAAAGCTGCGCATGTACAGATACTGAACCTGATCGCTGGTGATGATGCTGCTTTTAGCGTTGCTTTTTTTTAGAGCATTATAATCGCTTTGTGCTTCCTTATCCAGATAGGTCAAGGCTTTTTTTAAGATGGGTTGCAGCTCATTAAACCTTTGCTTATCGAGTGCTTTTGTTTTTAGTAACCGCCCCATACCGGTAACAATATATTGTGTGATGTACCGGTTATCGGGGCCATCGGTAAACCAGGGAAATGCGCCATTTGCCTTTTGCATCTGCCGGAGTTTTGCTAACGCTTTTGCCAGTTCAATGCTGGTGTTCTTAGTATCAAAAAGCAAGGCTATGTTTCGCCGCTGTTCCGCTTCCGACGCCCCTTCCAGCACCCACGGCGTCTCTTGCAGCAATACCGATTTTAGTTCTTCGTTCTTTTGCAGGTTCGATTGTAATGCTGTTGTATCGTGCTTCCACTTTTCAAACACTTGTTGTATGCGTGGCGATGAAGCCGCAATGAGCGAGGCCAATGCGTTAGCATAGTAACGGTTCCAGGTTTGCTCGGCACACTCATACGGAAACTCCATCAGGTAAGGTAAGGCCTGCACCACATACCAGGCCGGGTTAGTGGTGGCTTCTATCGTGATGGATTGTTGCTTGATGGTGGTGCTACCTGCCGATTGAATCAGCTTCTCCATACGAAGTTCTTTACTACCCGATCCTTTTAAAACAACGGGCACTGTTTCTGTCAGCAGCATGTTGTTGGGTAATACGGGAAGGGTCCCTTCTTCGCCATCGCTATACGTGGTAGCTCCTCCGTTGGTGCTGGCTACAATGCGCCAGTTGAGTGAGGAGGTAAAGCTTTCCGGAATGTGAACAGGAAAGTTAAGTACGGCGCTTTGTCCGGCTGGTATAGTAAAGAGCAACGCTGCCGCAGCGTTACTGAAAGCCCCGTCCACAGCTTCATTGGTGGCCGCGTCAAACAGCAGCAGACGGGCTTCGCCGCTTACAGTCTTGGCAGATAAGTTTGCCAGCTTTGATTGCAGTGTAAATGAATCCCATTGCCTTACAAAGCGGGGAACGTTTGGTTGCACCATCAATTGCTTTTGTGTAATCAGCTCTTGCTCCGAGGCACCAAACTGCAGGTCTTTGGTATGCGCTAACGTTTGCAGCTTCCATTTGGTTAAAGCTTCCGGAGCCGTGAACGTGAATTCTATAGTGCCTTTTTCATCGGTAGTGAGTAAGGGGAAAAAGAAAGCGGTTTCGGAGAGATTGGTGCGGGGTTGAATGTTTTGAGCAACAGTTCTTTTATTAAAGTTTGGATCATACTGGTGGGCATCAAACTTTTTACCAAGACCATCTGCATCTATATCGCTAATGTTTTTAAACTTATTTTGTTTTTGGGCTGTAATATAAAAATCTGCCTCATAATCCGCTTCTTTATAAGACCCAACATCTTTCCATGATCCTCCACGAATTATCGGCTTATGTGGCCTTAACTCCCTTCTGATAACATAATCAACAGGTTTTATATTTCCGATAAAATTTGCAGTTTCCATTGTTAGTGGTGGTATTACAACACCTTTTCCCTCATCGGCCGTGAGGTCTCTCATTCCTAACATATAAGTAAATCGCCACCGGTTAAGCCACCACAACGGTTGTCGTCCATTTCGTTCAAAAAGCAAGGCATCATAAACCTTGCTATAATACATTTCTTTCAGTTGGATATAGTTACTTTCTGCATCAACTGTTCTAAAATCATCACCCGACCAACCGATGTTGTTATAGCTGTTTGGGTAAATGAGTGGCGCCATCCATTGATGCTCTTTAAACTGATCCAACGAGGCATCGTACATAGACGCCAGCATTTCTGCTGCCACGGTTTCTCCTTTTGCGCCACTTAGTTTTATGGTCACTGTTTCTTTTGTACCCGGTTCTGTTTTGTTACGAAACGTGGCAAACTCAGTTTTTAATTCTTTGTTGCTCCATGGCACGTTAATGAAATAGTTATGCTGATACACCCTGCCTTCCTTTACAAAAAAGAAGGTTCCATTGTAACCGCCACGGTCTTCTTCGTCGGCCGTTAATATAAAAGTTTTAGTTCCGGCACTCATACTTCCAGTACCAATTGGCGTTTCGCTTTTTGATGTTTTTGCTTTGTCTGTTTCTGTCACCAAATAAACGCTGTCGGCCGATGATCCGATCACTATTTTTTTCGCCTCACCGGGTTCTATTGGTTGTTCGTTATCCATCACCCATAAATACGCCGGTGATACAAGGCCCTGTGCTTTGTTATCAAATAATACCAGGTGGTTGGTTGTTTTTACTTCCCGTCCCTTGTTATCCAAAGTGATCACGTCCACCTTGTAATGCCCGGCAGTCAAGGCTTTCAGGCCATGTAATAAAAATGTTCCGTCGCTATGTGTACTGTCGGTAAACTCCTGTACCAATGTTTGCGGCCATACATGAAAGTCCGTTTCATCCTTGTACTCATCATGCGGAAACGATTGAGTGTATTCGTCCTTCGCCATTATAAACTGGTCGGGTGCATCCCAAAGGCGTGAGCGGATCAACCGGTTTTCAGGAGCCAGTTTCAGGAGACGAACGGTAACCTTTGAGGGTATGTTTTCATCGTTAAGGTTAGCAACGTTTACCGTTAGCTGTTTAAAGGAGTCAACAGGCAATTGCTCCGGCAGGTAAGTGGTTAGTGCAACCGATGTATAGCCCACATTAGCCCAGGTGGTGCTGCTATGCGTTTCGCCATTCAGGTCAGTTACAGTGGCTTGTATGGCATAATTAAAAATGGGTTTATCAGCACTGTCAATTTTTTCATCGGCCAGGGCAGGGAACGAAATTTTAAATCCGCCATCGGCATCAGTGGTTAGTTCGCCGTGTTTTATTTGTGTTGAATTATCGGGCAGCCAGGTTTTATAAGAGTAATAAAAGCGGTTGCGGCGGGTGATGGTGTACGCCACCTTTGCACCGCTGATAATATTGCCGGCAAAGGCTTTGGCATTGCCGGTGATAGTAATGGTATCGAACAACTGATAAGCGGATTTAATTTTTTCAAACACCACTTCAAACTTCGGCCGCTTGTATTCTTCTACCGAAAAGCTGGTATAATTATCATCTGAATTTTTTCCGTAGCTGATAGTAAAGTTGCCGTTCAACAGGTTTTGCGGTAAGATGAAGCAACCTGTGATAGAACCGTAATCATTGGATTTAAGCTCTACTGAATCTACCGCTTGCCGGTTGGCATCAGATAAATAAACAACGCCGGTATGTTTGGCAGCTACCGAATATTCCTGGTAGATATGGTTTAGCAGTAAAGCTTTGAAATAGACTTTTTGTCCGGGACGATAGATGGCGCGGTCGGTATAGAAATACACTTTTGCCAGCTTATCGTCGCCGGTAGTGTTATCATCGTCGCGATAGATATATACCGATTCATTGGTGTGCAAACGATCATTATTAGTACGAATGCTGAGCGAAAATTCATCACTCCCCGTTGAGGGTGCTCGTTGAAATAATCCTCTTGCATCAGTTGTATAAGTGCCTGCCCTTACCTTAATTTCTTTATTGCCTTTCTTGTTCCACTCCTGCCTGAAAAAGGCTACTGTAGCGCCTTTCAGCGGCTGGCCTGTTTTACGATGAAGCACAAAAAACTTCGGGCCGCTGTTAACATAACTAATGTTGGACACCTGAAAATTTTGTGCGGCCATAGTGGCTTTGCCGGTTTTAAAACTTAGGTCAGCAGAGGCCAGCAGCAGGTACTCGCCAACCGGCAAGGCTTCAATTTTAATTTCCACCGCATGTTGCTGGTAATCGTTTGTTTCCGGCAGGTATTGCGTCCAGCTTTTTAAGGGCTTTGCTTTTGTTATGGCTGTCCATTTCTTATCATCGTTGCCTTCTTCCCAAACGGCCCGTATGGATTCTGTAAAAGGGAGCAAGCGCAGGTACATCCGGCTAACGTTTTGATAGGAAACTCTTGCCCGGAAAGGTTCTCCGGGTAACGTCACTTCTTCCAACGTAAAAGAAAAGGTAGTTTTTTTAAGCTGCTGCAACAGGTTGAAAGCATTGGCCCAACCTTCATTTTTTACAGCACTATCAGCTACTACCGGCTCTAAAATTTTAACCGCTTCTACCTTTGCAAAACGATTGGTTGTATCCTTTAAAGGATGGTAACCGGAGCCCTGAGTGTGATAATATTCAGCCAAAAGGTATTGCGCCTGTTTGATGGAAGCATAGCCGGCATAGTTGCTTATGGTGCGTTGAAGCGCCGCTTTGTAAAGATTTAATTTGTCAGCCGCTACCGCATTTTGATAAACAAACTGAAGCCGGTTGATGTCGGCATCTATCAAGGCGTTTTTGTCTTTGTCGGCTTCATGAAAGCGAAGCAATTGCTGGTAAAGTTGCAGGGCTTTTGATTGGAGTGATGTGCTGTCCTTTGTGTCAAAATTCGCGTTAATGAATTCATTCACCGGTGCAAAAGCAACCGCTTTATCAATTTCAAAATGATTGGCCGCCTGTGTTACTTCACCTTCGTCATTAGAAAAATAAGCAATGGCTTTATTGGCCAGCAAATCATATAAGGTAGGCCGCAGTGCAAACTCATTTCCTTTTACTATCAGGTTACGCAAATCAGCGGCAGGAGTCTGTTGCAGCAATGATCTGTTATTAATGGAGGCGAGATATAATTGAGTGATTTTATGATGAAATTCGGGGACACCCCAGGAGTTTATGTCAGTCCCGGTTACTGCAGTTTTTGTACGATCATACAATTGCCAGCGATGGTCCTGAAAGTACCGCCAGTAAAGGCCTGCCAGCATACTGTTTAGTAAAGAGGTGTATGGTTCTTTGCTTTGAGCTGCCTCCGCTTCCACCTCTTTAATAGAAGAAAGAATATTGTCTTCCCGCGTTTCTTCCTGTAGGTCAACAAGGTAAATAAGCGCCTTCAAACGTTGCGGCTCATTGACTTCTTTTTTTGCCAAAGCATAAAGTTGTTTTGTTTCGGCAAGTGCCGACTTAGGCAGCTTCTTTTTTATGATAAGACTATCAATTTTCTTCCACCTTGCAGCGTACCCTTTGTCGGTTTGCGCAGTGGCGAAAGAAGCTACAAGCAGGAACAAAAAACTTAGTTTGATGGAAAGGACATTCATAAGCCCGGTATTGGTTCGTAATGAGATTCAGGATAAATGAATTTACACAACGATCCGCAGAATGATTTAGTACTAATAAAAAAAGAGGATGAATAATCATCCTCTTTTGACAAAAATTTTTATAACAACTAATAGGCTCCCGTGCTATACTTCTTTTTATACTTATCAAACAACTGCGTTTGATGGTTCTCCAAACTAATCTCGCGGCCTTGTATAAAGGCGGCCGTTACCAGGTTGGTTTTCATATCCAGTATATCGCCTTCGCTGATGATAATGTTGGCATCTTTACCAACTTCAATGCTTCCTGTTTTATCGCTCACACCTAAAATTTTTGCGGCGTTCAATGAGATAGCGGCAAGGGCTTGCTCTTTGGTTAACCCATACGCTACTGCCGTACCGGCATTGAAGGGAAGGTTGCGACCGCGGGTTTGATCATCCTCGTCGTTGATGGCGAACGTAACGCCTGCTTTCTGCAACAGCGCCGGTGTTTTGTAGGGTTGGTCCACATCATCATCAGGCAAAATCGGAAGGCTGTGCGGCTGGCTTAATACAACCGCCACATTATTTTGCTTCAGCAGGTCGGCTATCTGCCAGCTATCTTGTCCGCCCACTATCACCATATCAAAATTGAACTCCCTGGCAATATCAATCGCCAGCAAAATTTGCTTTACCGTACTGGCATGTACATAAAACTTTTTACTACGGTCGAACAGGCCTTTGAACGCGGCATACTTTAAATTGGTTTCGTCCGGCGTTTTTAAACCGTTGTATGCTTTTGCTTCGCGAAGAAACGTTTTAAAGCCATCAATCTTATCAAGGGCTTCTTTCACCGGATCGGTTGTTGGTTCGGCTTGCGGGCCGCGACCGCCGCCGCCTCCACCGCCAAAGCCACGCTGCCGGGGCAACAGCGAAGGCATATTAAAATGGATGCCATTGTCAATTTTATAAGCCGCATCTTCCCAGTTCCAGGCATCTAACTGCACTACGGATGATGCGCCGCTTACCATGCCGCCTTCGGGTGTAATACTGGCTAACAATATGCCGTTGGGACGAACCGTATTGATCACTTTCGACTCTGCATTGTAAGAACTAATGGCGCGGATGCTGGCGTTCATATCGCCTATCTCGCGAACATCGCTGGTTGCCCGAACGCTGTTCACATCTACCAAACCAAGGTTGCTGCTGGCGAGTATTAATCCGGGATAAACCTGCTTGCCGCCGGCATTAATAGTTCTGGCGTTGGCGGGTGGTGTAACGTTAGCGCCTACGGCGGTAATCTTTCCATCTACCACCACAATAGAACCGTTGGTAATGACCTGCCCATTGCCTACGTGTATAGTAGCATTGGTAATAACAATGGGCTGTGTTTGTTTGAGGCCGGGGGAGATAGTCTCCTGAGAACGAGCAGTCATCAAGAAACAAAGTGAGGAAATACTTAAAAATATTTTTTTCATTGTGTGAGTTTTTTAGTAGTTCACTGTTTACAGTTTACCGTTTACAGTTGGTTCCTGATTTTGACGGGTTTTGTATTTCAATCCTTTTAATTGGGTTGCCTCCAGGTAATTGATAAGTTTTTGCAACATGGAAATGATATCTTTTGCCAGCGAATACAATTTTTCATACTCCGGCTGATGTATATATCCACGGTCAAGTGCCCGGTATAATTGCGATCTGAATTCGCCACAAGAACCTTTTGAGATATAAAGGAATTGTAAAAATTCCCTGTTGCCACCTCGCTCAAAACCTTCAGCGATGTTATCCATGATGGAACCCGATGAACGCTCGATCTGATCTAATAAACTAAAGTTCTTTTTAAACCTGCCCTCGTCAATTAATCCACCAATAAGCTTAGACAGCTCTCTTGCCTTTTGCCATGCCTGAATATCTTCAAACGTTTTGATTGTTGCCATAACAGTAAACTGTGAACGGTAAACTGTAAACGATTTAATTGTCTGATTGATCCCCATCGTTTATCGAAAGAATACCAAAAGCATGATGGTCTTCGCCGCAGGTTTGAATATACTGATAGCTCGGTTGTACCGGCGAAACCGGCATCCCGCTTCGCTTTTCACCATTCATCTTTTTTACGATGCGCATACGTTCGGCTGCAATGCTTTTCTCCATCTGTGCATCTTTTTCACGGTCGAAGTATATAGTGCCGTCAACAATGGTATATAATGATTTAGCATAGATGCTTAACGGATGATCGCTCCACAACACCACATCGGCATCTTTACCCACTTTAATGCTTCCTACTTTATCATCTACATGAAGCATTTTAGCCGGGTTGATGGTGACCATTTTTAAGGCATCGGTTTCGCTCATGCCACCATACTTAATGCTTTTGGCCGCCTCCTGGTTTAAGCGGCGGGCCATCTCCGCATCATCGGAGTTGATGGCAACGTTTAAACCCGCTTGCTGCATCAGGTAAGCATTGTAAGGCGTAGCATCTACCACTTCCATTTTATAGTTCCACCAGTCGGAGAAGGTAGAGGCATTGGCGCCGTGGGCTTTCATTTTGTCGGCCACTTTATAGCCTTCCAAAATATGCGTGAAAGTGTTATAATGGTAACCCATTTTGTCACCCATGTGCATCGCCATGTTTATCTCACTTTGAATATAAGAGTGACAGGTAATAAACCGTTTGTTGTTCAATATTTCTACCAAAGCATCCAGCTCTAAATCTCTGCGCGGCGCACTGCCTTTCTTACCGTCATCATTGTACCCCTTCCATTCTTTTTGATAATCCTTCGCTCTCGTGAAAGCGTCTTCCAGCACCTGCTCTACGCCCATACGGGTATCAGGGAAGCGGTTGTTTTGGCCCGCTTGTGTGGGCGAACGTTTTACATTTTCGCCCAGGGCAAATTTGATAAAACCATCAGCCCCCTTAAACTTCAGGCCTTCATCATCGGCGCCCCAGCGCAGCTTAATCAATTGTGTTTGTCCGCCAATGGTGTTGGCAGAACCGTGAAGTATATGCGAGGTGGTAACACCACCACTCAACTGGCGATAGATGTTGATGTCATCAGGATTTAGGTTGTCGGCAATGCGAACTTCAGACGTAACGCTTTGCCCGCCTTCATTAATAGACGAGGCAGCAATATGCGAGTGTTCATCAATAATTCCCGGCGTTAAAAACTTGCCGGTGCCATCAATCACCCTTGCCCCATCGGCCGATAGATTTTTTCCTACGGCTGCAATCTTTCCGGCCTTCAGCAACACGTCGGTGTTTGGTAAGATGCCTTCTTTTTCGCTGGTCCAAACGGTGGCATTTTTAATCAAGATGGTTTCTTGTTTTGGTGCGGCTCCGTCTTCCCAACCATAAGGCAAGAAAGGATAGGTGACCTTACCTAAAGCACCCATTGGCCGATGACGGGCACTGTCTTTTTTTGCGGCTGCTGAATCTTGTTTAGACGAGTACAGGGCCGTCCAGGTAAAGCGGTTGCCGGCGCTGTCTTCGCCATAGCCGTTCCATTCATTACCACTAACCGTTCCGGTTAAGCGCAGGCCGTTATCGCCGCGGCGCTCCGGTGCTATGTTGATGCGCACATTGCGGCCGTCATAATAAAAGCGTGACGTTACCGTATCCTTTCCGGAGAACGTAGTAGCGGTTGATGGCGTTTTAAAATCAAGCACATAATTAATGGCGCCGGTAGGCGTGGTAAGAACAAGATTATACTTGCCGCGCATCTCGTTATACACATCATCCTTCACACCATATTTTTGTCCCTGCACCCAGTTTTGAAAAATGGTTGTGGAGGCATTAAATACCGGCCCGGAAGTAATTAAAAAGTTAGCCAGTTTACCGGCATCCAAGGTTCCCACTATCCCTGATAGGCCTAATACGTCAGCAGGCGTTTTGGTTAAAGCGTTCATGGCCGCTTTTTCCGACAAGCCATAATTAATAGCCGTACGAAGAGCGGTTAAAAATGTTTTCTGATCACGAAGATCCGCTGCAGTAAGGCAAAACGGAATACCGGCTTTTTCAAAAGCCGCCGCGTTGGTGGGCGCCAGTTCCCAATGCTTTAAATCGGTAAGCGATACAAAGCGGGCATCGCTGGGGTCTTCTACATCCTGTGCCTGCGGAAAATTCAGGGAGAGAATATAAGTGGCCTTTGTTGCCTTAATATCATCTATCCGCTGGTACTCATTGCCACCGCCTTTGATGATATATTGTACCCCTGCTTCATCACCGATTCTATCGGCACGAAGGTCGTTCCATTTATCGCTGGCATCAAAAATTTGTGGTAGGTCCTGCGCATTGTTCCAGGCTTCCAGACTAAGGTTTACACCTTCTTTTGCAGGACGGGTTTTGTACCACTGCGCATCCAGATACGATTGGCGTAACAAGGCTATCATACCCATCATAGAGCTGGGATAACCTTGCGTGGACGAGCCTTTATTAAATGAGTAGTTAGCCGATGCCCGTTGTTTTAGCATCACCAAGTTTTCTTTATCATCGGCTAACGTAACTACGGTACCGGTACCACGGGCTATGCCATCCTTCACATGTGTAAGCACCGTGCCGAAACCCAGGTCCCGCAAGGCTTTGGCCTTCGCTTCGTCAGCCGTAAAAATTTTGTAGGCATCCACTTCCGGTTTGATGGCCTGGTTCCATCCATAAGCGCCTTTGGTGTTTGAAGTGATCTGCCCGCGGGCAAAAAAATCGAACCCGCCCTGGCGTGGCTGCTGCGCCGGTGTGCCGTAGTCGCTGTAAATGTCAATGAAAGAGGGATAAATAAATTTGCCTTTAGCATTGATCTCAATGGCGCCGGCCGGCACCTTCAGCCCTTGCCCTACGGCAACAATTTTTCCGTCTTTAATAACCAGTGTTCCATTGGTAATGGTGGTGTTCGCATCTTTCACAATGGTGGCGCCGGTAAACGCGTAATGCGTGTACTTAGGGTCGGCTACATCATTCACCGGGAAGGTGGTTTGGCTTTTGGCCTTTAGTGAAAGCAGAACAAGGCCACAGAGAAAAAGAGTCAATCTGTTTCTTGTCATGTGTGTACGCTTTTAAAGTTACTTTGTAAATAGTGCAGTAAGTAAATAGGAGCGCTAAAAATAAATCATTTCCGCTATGAACCTCGCACCATTTATTGATCATACCATTTTAAAAAATACAACGACAAACAATGATGTAAATAAAATTTGCAGCGAGGCGATGGAGTATGGCTTTGCGGCGGTTTGTGTGCCCCCCTGTTTTGTGAATAATGCTGCTGCGCTGGTAAAAGGTACTGGCGTGAAAGTGGCGACTGTTATCGGTTTTCCATTTGGTTATCACCATCAACAGGTAAAAATTACAGAGGCCAGTAAAGCTATCGCAGATGGCGCTGATGAGTTAGATATGGTCATTAATATCGCGGCGCTAAAGAGTGATGTCTGGCCCGTTCTTGAAGAAGAAGCAAAAGCGATAAGCGATCTCACTTCATCGAATAATAGCACACTGAAATTGATCATTGAAACCGGCATTTTATCCGACGAAGAAATCATCAAATGCTGCCAGCTATATCAACGTTACCCCATTCAGTTTTTAAAAACATCCACCGGCTTTGGCGGCGAAGGCGCCTCTGTACATGCCGTGCAATTAATGCGCAAACATTTACCCCACCATATTCAAATAAAAGCCAGCGGAGGAATCAGGGATTATGCCTTTGCCAAACAATTGATTGATGCCGGCGCTACGCGGTTAGGATGCAGTGCCGGCATCGCTATCGTAAATGGGGAGCCAAGCACTGAAAGCTATTAACACGGTTCAAACAAACTCCATCTTATTTTTGGGGCCAATCGTTATTCATGAAATCAATCTTTTTTATTGCCGCCTTATTTTTTAGCGTCGCTGTTTTTTGTCAGGATACAGCGGCTTTGCAAGGCCCGGCGGTGATAGTACATAAAGACCCGCGGATAGACCTGCTGGTAAAAAAGCAAGCGGCCATAAACACTGCGTTTAAGAAAGCGGCCGGCCGCAACATACCGGGTTATCGGCTGCTAATCATTAATACTAACAGTCGTGATGAAGCCATTGCCGCTAAAACAAAAATCTACACACACTTCCCTGATCAAAAGGTTTATCTCTCCTATCAGGCCCCGTTTTTTAAAGTGAAAGCCGGTAATTATCAAACCCGCGATGATGCTAAAAAATACCAGGAACTGATGAAAATACTTTTTGCCAAAGGGGTATTTATTATGAACGATATTATTGAAGTGAAGCCGGAGAAAGAGGATGAGAGTTTATAGAGAAGCGTTTTGGGCGTGCCGGCGCGACGCCGTCGGGCTATTTGCGGCCCCCATCCCGACCTTCCCCCGTTAGGGGAAGGCCCCCATCCCGACCTTCCCCCGTTAGGGGAAGGCCACCAGCGGCACAGCCCTTACTTATGCAATCACTCACTATTTTTATCAATTAGTCTTTCGTTACAACTTTTCTATCAATGGACGATCACGAAGCATAACAGATACCCCACTGTCCAGCGCCTTATTGCGTGGCAACTTAATGAATGACTATGCTGTAAAGAAGGCTACACGCAATACAGCGCCTTCAGTTTCTTACCACTATCAGCCGATAAAAGAACATACGATTTAACCAACAAGAATGTGAAGCAACAAATCAGGCAAGAAGGATAGAAGACACAGTGAATAATTGAAACGAGTAGTAACTGACCGTTGTGCGCCGGCCCGGCAAAAACAGCAGAGCATTTGTTTTTAGCCTTGATCTTTTGCTCCACTTTTGCATCAAGGCAAAAGTGGAAAATAACGTTAAGAAAGAAACACAACGATAGCATCAAACCCACCCGCACAAAGCGTTCCGAAGGAACGCAACGACATATATATAATGATTTTTCCTACCCACGAAACGTTCCTACGGAACGAGAAGGAAAAAATAACCAGTTGTTAACCCTAACCAATTCAACTAAAACCTGCACGCATCTTCCTTATCTTAGAAAAAATTTCCACCTCACCATCATGAAATATATTTTCATCTTCTTCATCCACATCATTACCCTCACCGCCTTCTCTCAAACATTTACGATTGAAACTCTTGCTTCCGGCACAAAAACATCACTGCGCGGACTGAGCGTAGTAACTGACAAAGTGCTTTGGGTAAGCGGCAGCAACGGCACTGTAGGCACATCTATTGATGGCGGCACCACCTGGAAATGGTTACAGGTGAAAGGCTTTGAAAAAAAAGACTTTCGAGATATAGAAGCCTTTGATGGTACAACTGCTATTATAATGTCGGTAGATACACCGGCCTATATTTTGCGCACTACCGATGCCGGCCAGTCGTGGAAAGTAGTGTATCAAAACAACATACCCGGAATGTTTTTAGATGCCATGGAATTTTGGAATACGGATGCCGGAATCGTTATCGGCGATCCAATCAACGGTAAACTATTCATCGCCAGAACCTTTGATGGTGGCAGGTCCTGGACGGAACTGCCGGAACAATTTAAACCCTTGGCTGATAAGGGTGAAGCCTGCTTTGCATCGAGCGGTACTAACATCAGGGCATTGGACCGGGACGAAGCCGTGTTTATTACAGGCGGTTTATCATCCCATGTTTTTATCAGGGATCAAAAAATAAAATTGCCCATTATCCAAGGCACACAAAGCACAGGGGCTAATTCTATTGCCGTGTATGATCATGATAAATTGAATGGTGGCAATGAAATGATTGTGGTGGGCGGCGATTACATGAAAGACTCCTCATCTACCAATAACTGCTTCTATAGCACTAACCGTGGTAAAAGCTGGAAGGCGCCAAAGCAACCGCCGTATGGCTACAAAAGCTGTGTGGAATATATTACAGAGAAGCAGTTAATCACTTGCGGTACAAGCGGCGTAGATGTGTCAATGGATGGTGGCGATACCTGGAGCCGGGTTTCAAAAGAAGGCTTTCATGTATGCCGCAAAGCCAAAGATGGCAAGGCCGTTTTTTTAGCAGGAAGTAACGGAAGAGTGTCAAAGCTGGTGCAATAAGCACGTTTACGGTTTACAAGTTTTCTGTTGTTGGTTAGTAAGACTAACTAATTTAATGTGGACTGAAAATGAAAAGTTTGGCTCAGTCAACCGTGAACCGCAAACGGTAAACTTATTTTCCGTACTTCTCTTGCCAGGCTAATATGCCGCCTTCTACATTATAGGTGTCTTTAAAACCCAATTGGTCAAGTACCATGCAGGCCATCATGCTGCGGCGGCCACTGCGGCAATACACAATTACTTCTTCGTCTTTCAGGTCTTCAATGTCATCTACCTGCATCGTTTGAATTTTACCCAATGGAATCAGGGTGCCGCCAATATGCGACTCAGCGTATTCATGTGGTTCGCGACAGTCTATGAGGTTTATCTTTTCGCCGCTATCCATCCTGGTCTTTAGTTCTTCTACTGTAATATTTTTCATGCGTTCTTTTATTGATTGGTATTTGGTGGCGGTGGTAAAATGGCGGTAGAATCGGTAACCGGTTTTTCTGCCTGCAAAAAAACGTCTATCATTTGTCCGGCACGAATGCTTAACCGTTTTCCATCTTCGGTACGGGGTGTAGGCCGTTGCTGATAAATAAAAGCCGCCGCGGTATCTTTTACATCAGCCTTTGGCACTACCGAGCCCATAATTAGGCCTTGTGCATCTAACAAGGTTCTTGCTTCTTCGTAACTCATACCCACGAGGTCGGGCACCGCAATCGCTTCATCACCTACACCACTACCCAACACCAGATCAATAACACTACCCATTTTAATTTTTGTTCCCGGCGAAATGGGGCCTCCATGAAAGGTGGCTTCTAAAATGGCGTTCTTGGCAAAGTCGGCTTTAAAGGTCGTATCGCCTATTTTAAGCCCGAGGTTCTTTAGCACCATCTCAGCATTTCTATAGCTATACCCTTTAAGGTTCGGCATCTCTACATCAGGAGCGATGTAGCGGTTAATAGTGACATATACGGTTCGGTTTACTTTGATCACTTCATCCGCTTCAGGTATTTGTTTTAGCACCATACCGGGCGGAATGGAATCGTAATACACCGAATCCTGTACCACCACGCCAAAGCCTTTTTTATCTAAAATACTTTTGGCCTCCGTAATGTTTTTGCCCGTAACCGCAGGCACCGTGCTGCTTTCGCCATGTTTGGTAATCCAGTTAAGCGATAAAACAAAAAGGAATAAAATGAGAAACACAACGCCTATTGCCAAAAGAAGATGGACCCAGAAAGGCTTGTTACGCAAAAATGTAAACATGGGCTGCAAGATAAAAAACAGTTTTGAGAGAGCGGTTTGGAGTTTAGGCTTCGTAGTTTGGGGTTTGTAGTTATCGTGATGAGGGCCGCATCTCTACTTCCTCGTTCTCATGTTCATTTGTTTAATACCCTTTTGTACTTAGCTGAATTAATACTTTCATTGTCGGTTGCTATGATTTTTTATCCCGCCTTAGAGCGGGGCGATTGTACATCCGGTGATGCGCTATTTGTCTATTCACCGTAATGCTTCTTCCACCAACTTAGTATAAAAATCCGTTAGGTTCCACCCTTTGGCTCTTACCTGCTGGGGAATCACACTGGCATCGCTTTGACCCGGAATGGTATTAATTTCCAACATATAAGCCTTGCCTTCTTCTTCGTGATAGATAAAATCAATTCGCACCACGCCGTTACAATTGAACACCTGGTAAATTTTTTTGGCCGTGCTTTCCAGAACTTCTTTACAATCATCTGTTATAGCAGCCGGTGTTGTTTCGGACGACTTACCGCCGTATTTAGCTTCAAAATCAAAGAACTCATTATAGGCCACTACTTCGGTAATGGGCAGTACGGTAATTTCACCTTCCGATTTAAAAACGCCAACCGTAAACTCACGGCCCTGAATCATTTCTTCTACTAACACTTGATTATCTTCTGCAAAGGCTTTTTGAATGGCGCCTTCTAATTGAGACGCCTCTGTTACCTTGCTCATCCCAATACTGGAACCGCCGTTATTAGGCTTTACGAAGTAAGGCATCTTCATAGCTAAAATCGCCTCTTCATTGTAAGGCGAATGTTTGAATAAGTGCACCGATTTAGCTACCGGGATTCCAGCCATAAAAGCAACTGCTACCGTATAACGCTTATTAAACGTAAGCGCCGAAGTCGCCGCATTGCAACTGGTATAAGGAAGCCCCATCATATCAAAATAGCCCTGTAATTTTCCATCCTCGCCGGGTGTGCCATGCATGCCAATGAACACACCATCAAAGGACACCGGACTTCCATTTACCAGAATGGTAAAATCATTTTTTGAAACCTCTTGGCGGCTTTCGTCTTCTGCTTCATAAAACCAACCGGTCGAAGTGACATCAATTTTATAAACCTCGTATCGTTCTTTATCCAGATGATTATAGATGGTGGCGGCAGAGCGGTACGAGATGACGGCCTCGCCGGAATAGCCGCCGGTTACGAGGGCAATTTTCTTCTTCATTCGTCAAAACTATGGATTACAATTTTATTTATTCCGCAACCATTACCTTTAGCGGAATCAGACCCTTGTTTAAGCTTTACCGGGCTATATTTTCTTCCCTGAAACAGATAAAATAAAGCGCCAAATAATGGGTGCTTAAACAACTAAATACCTTTTAATACGTCTTATATAAGTACAAGAAACAATAAAATAACAGTATGCGAAAAGGAATTACAGAAAGCAGTTCAACTACGCCGCTTACCGTGCAAATGCTACACAAAATTGAAAAAGACGGCTACAAATTTGTTCAGGTAAAAGGCTTAACATTTGATAAGCACTATGATTATGTAGAGCCTCATTTTTTGGTGTTGGTTCCTATGAAAGAATTACCTACAGCACAGGAACATAAAGACATTTTTGAACCTATCCCAAGTGTGTTATTGCACCAATGGGCAACGGAAGATGATGACGCTTTAGAGATTGTTGTATCTACCAAGCAATTGAGTTAAGCTCTTCAAAAACGCCGTGGTCCGTGCCCGCTAAACCTGTAAAAAAAGAAAATCGTCCTGCTAAAATTTGCCTTCGCTGTCATCGCCCTTTTACCTGGCGAAAGAAATGGAAAAACGTTTGGGACGAAGTAAAGTATTGCAGCGACCGTTGCCGGAAAGCCTGACAGAACCCCGCTTTTGTTCTTACTAATGGAATCTCCTTAGCTTTGCTTTCATAAAAAAAAGGCAATTATGATAAGACATGCATCAGCCGTTTGGAACGGCTCCGGTAAAGAAGGCAAAGGAACACTAAGCACCCAAAGCGGTGTACTCAATCAAACACAATATTCATTTAATACCCGCTTTGCCGATGGCATTGGCACCAACCCGGAGGAGCTGGTAGCAGCGGCTCATGCCGGCTGTTTTACCATGAAGCTTAGTTTTGTTTTAGGGGAGGCAGGTTTTACGGCCGACAGCCTTGATACTAAATGCGACATCACATTTGAGAACGGCGCTATCACCAAATCGCACCTTACAGTTAAGGGCAGCATCCCCGGTATTTCTAAAGAAAAATTTGAAGAATGTGTGAAAGATGCGGAGGCCAATTGCCCTATCTCTAAACTATTAAAAACAGAGATCAGTTCCGAAGCTTCATTAGCCTGATGGGCTAATATACTTTTATGGCAGCCGCTATGTGGCTGCTTTTTTATTTCCATTTGTGTAGCTATTTGCTCGCCCGAAAACCATTAAAACCTTTAACACCTTGTTTGCCGGGGGCATTGTTTTTGGATGTAATTTCCTTTGGTGAAAAAAATCCTTTTACTGTGTTTCATTTTCATAAGTACCCTTGCAGCGCAGGCGCAGGAAGTTGGCGGGTTTTGGAAGGGTGAGCTAAGCTTTGCCGGTGGCTGCTTTTCGCGAAACAATATTGAAATGCAATTGAAAGTGGTTGGCGATGGCGTGTATGGAACGTCATATCACTTTTTAGATACAGCTAATTACATTAAGAAAGAGGCAGATGGTTTTTTTAATGCGAAGACAAAAAAGCTGATTATTCAGGAAGGGGCCATCACTTCAAAATTGTTGGTGGATCGTTGCCAGATTTGTGTAAAAAAGTTTCAATTTCTATATCGTAAAGAAGGCGATAAAGAATTTTTGGACGGCTTCTGGACAGGCAAGCTGCAGGGCACCGATATAGATTGCGGCACCGGCGGCACCATCACCTTGTCGAGAACTTTTGCTAATCAGTTTAAAGAAGAAAAGTTGCCAATCATCGCGATTGATACCGGCAAGGTAGAACTCAGGTTTTACGATACCGGCACTATAGATGGCGATTCTATTACTGTGCTCATTGATGGCCGTACGGTTTTATCACATGAGCTTCTTTCCGACAAGCCAGTTAAAACAACTATCCAGATTGATCCGGAAAAACATTCGCTGGTAATGGAAATGATTGCCGATAGTGAGGGAACCATTCCGCCTAATTCGGCACTTTTAGATGTGGTGGTTGGGGAGGTGTATCACCGCGTGTTTTTGAATGCGGCAAAAAATAAAAGCGCTAAAGTGCGCTTTGTATTTGATAGGGAGGAAGCTAAGAAACAACCTCAGGTGGGTGTTCGCTTATAACCCTAAGTAGCCGCCGCCGTTATCATCAAAGCTATAACGCTTGGTTACCACTTTCATTACCGGTTGGTAGGCATTAGTGCGTTGTGCAGTTCCTTTTTTCACTACGGTTAACTGGCTTTCTTTAGCACCATCTTTTGCAAAATTGTTAGTATTCACTATGGCTTTCCAAGGCTGATTATTGGCTATCATAAAATAAAATTTAAAGTGAAACCGGGATGATTGATTGGTGATACGAAACTACAAGACTACGAGGGTATTTACCAGCCATAATCAGCTTTAAAATACACTGTTCAAAAACCGGTAAGACCCCTTAAAAACCTTTTCCATAGCGGGTTTTACCCTTAAGCAAAAGGACTTTCCAACGCCAAATAATAAAGAAAGAAATTATGCCTTTCGCTTGCTTTGCAGGTATTTTTCGTGAACGATAGTATGCATGGGTTTGTGGTACACTTTACTTTCCAGCCACGAGATGATATCGAGGTAAGCAAAAGCCCTTGTTTCAAACCGGTTTTTTTCCAACCCTTTTATACGTTCCAGCAATTGGGTAAACTCCTTTTGTAATCCCTTTGATGCCGGCGCAAACCGGTTGCGCAGAAAGCGGAACATCTCTTCTTCTACCACCGTTAATGTTTCCATCTTACTCATAAACCGATAAACAGAACGGGCCAGGTATTCCATCAGATCGTAATTGCCCAATTCATAATGGGCCATTAAGTGCAGCAGGCGGGCATAGCACTGCAGGTCGTTACGCAAGTCAACTTTCCAGTTAATGATCTTCTGTACATAATCAATTGCGGTATCATAGTCGCCGCTGCCAAAGTACAGTGAGGCGATCTTGTAATAAAAAACCAGGACGCGGTGGCGGTCTATAAACAAGCCATACTCCTCCAGCTTTTGCTCTATCACCGGCACCAGCGCAAGGCCTTGCTTAAATGTACCCACCATAAAATGATGATTGATCTTGGCCGTATTCAGATAGACGAAAGTTTGTATGTGGTTATTGTCGTTGGCATTGGCGACTTCCGATTGGCTGAAGGCTTCAAACTGCTTAATTACAAGGTCAAATTTTTTGTAATGCCGCAGATCGAACAAGGCGTTCAGGAGGTTATGCATGCCTTTAATGTAATGCCCTGTTTCCACCGGCAACATGTGTGGCTGATGGTGAAAAAGGTCCACCCATTTTTGTGTGTACTTGTAATACATTAAAAAGTCCTGCCGTATAAAAGCATACCAGCAATAGCTTTGGCACAGATAGAGGTCTTCATAAAAACCCTGAATGCGCTCCTCATTACCAGTCAAATGCTTAGTAAAAAATGCCCTTACGCCTTCTTCGTCCCGCTCGTTACGGGCATGGCCATTGTTAATATACCAGCTATACAACTGAAGCGTAAGATTGGAAAGTTCGGTAATGCGCTTGCGTTTTTCGTTTACTTCATCGGCCTCCTGCGACAGGCTGTCGGCGCGGTTTTGCATACTGCGGGTGATGTACAGCGTTTCAATTTTTTTTTCTAAAGAAATGATCTGTATCAGAAAGCTATCCTGGTAATAAAAACGGGCGACCTCCTTGGCTTTCTCCAAAATTTTAAGGCTTTGCAGGTACAAACCTTTGTTGTATAAAATTTTGGCATAGTCCAGTTGCTCATGCAGTTGAATGTCTATATTCTCATCATTGCGCAACAACCGGAGGCTGGTTAGTATTTGTTTGTAGAGATGTGCTTTTATATTGGAAAGTTGCTGCTTTTTAATAGAAGGGATGCGCTTAAGTAATACGGATTCATCATAGTCCGTCATCTTATCAATGGCATCAAAAAGGTGAATCATTTTCAAATCTTCGTTGGATGAATTCCGCTTTACATACAACTTAAAATTTCGCTTCTCCCCTTTTTGCAGGGAGTGAATTAATTGAAATAAACTATCTACTGATCGGTTGGGCATCGTAGCTAAAATATTTTTAAACCCGCGGCTGGCAAGGGTTTCAGCAACCGCCCACCGGCTTTAGTATTGTATTTGGTAACCAATTATATAAACAGGGTGAAGTTTCAGCGTGCTACTTTTACTCTGTCAGCGCAAAGAAAAGCACTGGCAGCCACATAAAAACAGAATTAAAACTAAGTTCATATAGCAAGCAATCGTTAGATCACCCGCTGTTTCCACAGTGGGTTTTTCTTTGCCCAAACGGCCGCGGAATTTATTCAGCCAATTGATCTTTCAACTGAACGCAGGCCCAAGCAGTAAAGGGCAAGAAGATAAAAGTTAGCAGGCCCGCTATCCAATTAAAAAAAATAATTGCCAAAATAAAAAACAGAAAAAGATAGATGGGGTACAGCAGCATTAAAAAACCTACAACAGTACTATCGAAATGATCGTTGTTGAAATATTTGTTGGCTGCGGCCCTCACACTAAAATAAAGTGGTGCGTGAAGAAAAAAACCGGTGCAGGCCGGCACAGCCAGCAGTAGTCTTTTTAGTAACCCTTGCCGGACAAAGACCTTATTTCTCAGGGCATTTTTATCGCCTAATGGAACTTCATACACCAGGTCCTGCAATGCCAATTTTAATTGTTCATTGAACGAAATAAACATTCTTCCATCCGATTGGTGTTGAAGGATCGTTTCTTTTTGCAATGGCGTCCCAAAATTGATAAAAACATTCTTACCAAAATTGCGGAAGGTGTTATAGTTAAATCCAACCGGAACTACAGTAAGGTCAATACCTTTTTCCCAGGCATTGATGGCCAGCCTTGCGGTTCCCTTTTTTAACGGCCGTAAATGCCATTCGTTTATACAACGGCCTTCACTAAAAATCATTACGACTCCTTTGCTTTCAAAGATTTTCTGGCAACTTTCAAACGTAGTATAGTTATGCTCCAAATTTTGTACGCCTTCGCTGGTGCGGTACACCGGTAGCAGGTGCAGCCATCGTAAAAGCCGTCCGTACTTTTGATTTTTAAAAGCATCGCCCCGTGCCAGTGAATAAATGTTTTGTTTAAATAACGTCGTTAGAATAATGCCATCCAAAAAAGAATTGGGATGGTTGGAAGCCAGTAGCAGCGGGCCTTTTGCGGCAAGCCACCCGGGTTTACTGATAATAATCTTGCGGCAATAAATTTTTATAGCCAGCCTTGCATACGATTTTAATAATTTGAACAACACTTGCGAAAGATAGGGAAGAACTACTGAAACCATTACGCTAAACTGCCAAGCGGATTAGTTATTAAAATGTTGGTTTGAGTAAGTTATTCACGCTTTTCAAAGGCACTCTTTAACAGTTTACTTGCTGTAAAAAAAGGAACACCGCAGGCCGGAAATGCAGTAAAAAAATATTATATTCGATGAACGCATAAACACACGGTTTGCTTTTTTTATTTGACGAAATGCGCTTGCTACGTCCCCCCTGAAACGACTTATTTCCGGCTTTAAAAACACCAAAACCAGGTTTATGAATATTGCTACAACACCCACTGCCGACACAACCATTTTACCCATTAATTCACTTGGCCGAAACATTTATGTAATATCCGACTTGCATATTGCCAGCGGCTTAAACAGCAATGGCAACTACGATGGAACGGAAAATTTTTTTGCTGATGATTCCTTCGTGCGTTTTATAGATCACTTACAAGCCAAAGTGTGGGGCAAGGGCGGCATCTTAATAATCAACGGCGACTTCATTGACTTCTTACGTATTTGCGACATCCCCGCAGGCGATGATTTTTTGCTCTGGCAAAGCATTTTGGAAGAAACCGGCATTCAAAAAACAATTACTGAATTAGAAGCTTCCATTACTGATAAAGAACGCAAGTACGGATTAAAGACCGATGATTATAAATCGGTGTGGAAGGCTTATATCTGTTCAAAAGGACACAAGCATTTATTCAGGCGGTTGGCACAATGGATATTAGAAGGCAACGACCTTATACTAACAAAAGGCAATCATGATTTAGAGTGGTACTGGCCCGCTGTACAGCGGTACTTCTGTCAGCGTCTGGCCCAACTAACCGTCGGAGAAGACAAGACGTTGCAACCCATTTTTCAGCAAAGCTTTAATGCCCACATTTTTTTCTCTAATCACGCGGTATTGGTTGACAATAAAATTCATATTGAGCATGGACATAAATACGAACGAACCACTACGGTAGATGGAGGGGATACGCTTGCCAACGGCGCTGAATTAAATCTGCCTTTTGGCTCCTTTTTTAACCGCTACCTGATTAACCGGCTGGAGCTGGCTTACCCGTTTTTAGACAACGTTCGTCCCTCACAAAACATACTCCCGGTGCTGCTTCGCGAACGTTTTACTTTAGGCATTAAAATCTTATTTCAATACCTCCCTTTTGCTGTGCTGATTGTGCCTAAAGGTTTATATCGCTATGTATTTAAGTACCTGTTCAATTTTCTTTTTATCGTAGTGCTACCTATCGCTATCACTCTTTTCGCTTTGTGGCAAAGCCTGCACCAGCCAAAGCTTTCGGCTGATTCAACAAGCATTTGGGCCAAAGGATTTTCTATAATACAGAATTTTGGAGCCTTATTTCTTTCCTACATTTTTGGGCGAATACTTTCTATGACAAGTGTAAAAGCACCGGCCAGTTTTTCGGGGCAGGCGGAGAAGATTATAGAAATGAATCCGGCGGTGGAAGCCGTGTTTTTCGGACATACGCACAACCCCGAACAGAAACATTTAGGCAACAATAAATGGTACTTCAATACCGGTACATGGATACCCATTTTTGAAACATCATCAGCCGATGTACGGCTGGATAAGACCTATACATTTATTGCCATCAACTGCGGCGCTGCTTCGCCTTGCAGTGACAACCTGCAACGCTGGAACGATGATGCGGAACGGGTAGATCAAATGATATTGGAAGACAAAAAATAACGGGTATGAAAAACAAACTATTAGTTGCTTTATCGGTGCTCTGCTTATTTACCGGTTGCCATATAGAGAAGCTGGGAAAAGACCTTAGCAGCGGTGTAAGTCAAAACGCAGAGGCCATTGCCCGTAACCTGATGTCGGGTGTGAATAAGGGCTTAAGCGACTCTGCCTTCAAAGCCAATATGTACCATCTGGTAGATTCGTTAGTAGGCACGGCAGGAGGTTCCGCTAATCGCTCCGTGAAGATGTTGATGGATACATTACTATCCGACAAACTCATTTTTTATACCCGGCGTTTGATAGAAGAGGCTTCGGGAGAACATTTAAAAACCAACGTTGCTTTATTACGAAATGAATTGCTCGGAAGTAAAACTTCGGAAGAAGTAAAAGCAATTGTAACGACTGCTTTAAACAGCATCTTAAATGATGAAACAACGGCTAAAATTGCTGCTTTGCGAAATGAACTTTTAGGCGATGCAACAACCCAACAACTTACAAAACTTCGTGATAGTTTATTAGGCCCAAAGACCGCCGATGCTATCAAAGCTATTGTTGATTCGGCCATGACTAACTTTGCTTATCACATGAACGGCGATGTAAAAAAAGCAGTAGATGGCAATGCCTCTTTCATTGAAAAATATGCCGGCCGTTTATTGCTTTTGCTGGGCGCTATTGCGGTTGTAATCATTTTGGTTATCTGGCGCACCAAACAAAAATATGTGCAGATGAGCACTTTGCTGGCTTCGCAGATAAACGCTATCCCCGACCAAAAAACCTATGACGAACTTACCAGCCGCATTAAGGAAAAAGCCGTAGAAACGGGCGTGGAACCGGCTTTGCGGAAGGTGCTGTTGAATAACGGGTTGATGGGAAAGGAAAGTTGGGAAGCAAGGCAGATGAAGAAAGGTGAGGTGATGTATAATAAAAATTAAAACTTTTAAACTATATGGAGACCAATGACCGAATGAAAAATTTAGTTGACTATTTTACTCATGTACGTGTACGTCCTGGTATGTACTTAGGAATAAACACCATCACAAAACTTTATGATCAAATACAGGGCTATGGAACTGCGTTCTGGTTCAACGATATTGATAATCCGATTGACAAAAATTTTTTTGACAACTTCAATGAATTCGTTCACAAGTATTATGAAGTAAATAATAATGACAATTGGAAAGGCGTTATACTTGAACAGTGTTGGGGGAACGAGCAAAAGGCGTTAAACAAATTCTTTGAGATCTTTAATTTGTTCATTAGCAATGAAAAACCCATAAACTCAAAAGCCACTGCTCTTAGTCTTTTTGACAAAATAGTATTTGAACAGGAAACAATGAAAAATAAACTGGGAAGTAACTTTTTATCAATTCTTAGCGAAATAACAGACTTGATTAAATATCACGCAATGACGAACATAAAATATGATTACGATACAATTATTGATCAATTGAATCAAAGAGCAGATGAGCGACCTGAATTGAAAAGCGTATTGACTGAACTTTCTTTTTGGCCTGATAATAATCAACAAGAATAACGCAGTCGTGAAAACCTTCAGTTAATTTGCGGCGGTGTTTGTGAGACACAAACACCGGCTACAGCCACCGGTTGAGTCTCACAACCGGATAAACAGCAACATCAACTTAAACGCAACATTAGCAACGTTGAATAAAAATGTTTTGTTGCACATTTATATCCTTTGCAATTGATAACGAACAAAACATTATCGTTACTTCACTCTACCTCCCTCATCTCCTGCTTCACCAACGTAACCTTGCCCCCGCCTGCATTATCAGCCACAAAGGGTACCGCGTAATCGGCAAAAGTCATCACTGTAATTTGTGGATTTACTCCAACGCTGGTAGGAAAAACCGAGGCATCGGAGATGAATAAATTATCGTAGCCATATACTTTTAACTGTTCATCTACCACACCAATTTTTTTATCGCGGCTAAGAATGTTGCCTCCCTGCGGATGGCCCGTGCCCAATGTTATATCGCTGCTGTCTTTTACATCATACTTCATTAAACTTAACTGCTGTTTGGTAGCATACTCGTAATACGTAAACGTGTTGGGCATTACACATTCGGCGCCGGCTGCTAAGTAAATTTCGCCCGCCAGTTGCAAGCCATCTAATAAGGTGTCAAAATCTTTCTTTGTAGGTTGGTAACGAATATCTCGTTTGGTCAGCCCTCCTACCCGCACTTCCGCATTGCTTTCGCTGCCCACCAATACGCCGGTGCAAGCCATACGATTGTAGCGATGCATGTTTTTATAATGATCATCCCACCAGCCGGGCATCACCGTTGACTGAAACATAGGCGGGTTAAACCAGGTCTCGAAGATGTAGCCTCGTGTAGGTTTGAGTTGAAGAAAATGGGAAATCTGCAGGCCTCTGTACGAATTGATAATTTCCGGAAACACAGCCGATATAGGCGACCCCATATTAAATGAAAGATGCTTGCCGGCCCGGCCTTTGGCAATGCCAGAACGCAGCAGCAATAAGCTGGAAGAGATAGCACCCGCAGCCACCACAAAGGTTTTACCACGCACTTCTATCTTACGACCGTTGCCAAACTGCCCGATCAATGAAGTGATTCTTCCAGACTTTGATTTCAACGTCTGCACTTCGCAACCGGCGATAATTTGAAAGCGGTCTTTGGCTACGCTTTGTATCGCCGGCAAAATGGTATTTAGCATAGAAAGCTTCTTGCCCCAACGGCAGCCCATATTGCAATAACCGCAACCCACGCAGTTGCAAATATTGGCCGCTACTGAATCTACCAGGTAAGATTTTTGATCCATGCCCAGGGCCGCAATGCCTTGCTTAAATTTTTGGCCGCCGGGGTTCATGTATTCCTCTCGCGACATGGTGCTAGGTGTATTATCAATCTTATGTACGCCAATCATTTTATTTACATCTTTATTGCATTGAACAAAACGTTCCAGGTCAAGACCGGCATCACGTCCATTAGTATCATTCCACCGGTCCAGCACTGGCAACGGCGTATCAAAACATACCGCATTATTTACCACGCTGGAACCGCCAACCGCACTGCCTTGTATTACCTGAAAACGAAAGTCGGCCGCTTGTTGCAACGCTCCATCGGCATACAACCGCGACACCATATCAATTTCGTCTTCGTTAAACTGCGAGAGATCGGTATGTTGACCACGCTCTATCATTAATACACGCTGGCCTCGTTCTATTAAGCCTTTGGCCATAATGGAGGCTCCGGGACCGGAACCAATAATGACAACTCCATCCCAATCTATCACATCGCCTTTTACATCTTTTTCATTCTGCACCAATAAAGGATTGATGTTTTCTAACGGCAAATCTTTCAACCTTGCTTCGCTGTCGGCCCGCTTGGAGAAAGGCTCGTAGCCCACCGAAGCATGCACCCGGGCATCGTTATAATAACCCATGTAACAAAGTTGTTTGCCAATGCGGATCATGGCCTGCACCAACGTACGAAGGAAAGACGGCGCCAGCCGAAGCGATACATCCTGGTAAAAATGCCGCTCTAAAAAAGCCTTGCGCTCATCGGGCCGCATGTACGATGTAGGTGGCTTTAAAAATACCAACGGATACAATTCAACGGCAGACAGCGCCAGCTTCATCACCCATTTTGTTTTAGCCGCAAAAGAGCTCATGTAGCGATCTACATTTAAGGCTACATCCCTCGACTTTATGGCTTGTTCTTTACTTTGAATCACCACTTCAGACAAAGCCATCAGGGCCCTGAACTGCATGGGCGAAAAATAATTCAACCCATAGCGGGCCTTTTGTGCTTTATTGTAAAGCACGATAAGAATAACATTCACGGCCGCGTCAAAAATGGTAGAGAACAGCAGTACAGTACTCATCTTTGTTTCGCCATAAGGCAGATGCAGCACATAGTTGTTCTTCGAAAAGAGCATTAGGAGTATTCCCGATAAAACGGCCAGGCACATTACCACCATCACCGCTTCTACTGCAATCAGGTAACGGCGTACATCGCCTGCGGCTACAAAGCAAAGGGCTGCAAACAGTCCCATCTTGATAGTGGAGTTGTTGGCAAAGGCCGGATCGGTAAGAAAGGTATAAGGCTTTAAAAAACCGGGCAGTAAACCCATGGAAGGGAGCAGGTATAAAAAAAAGCCGGCGGCATAAATAAAAAAAAGGGTGCGCAGATAGGACTTTAAATTGATTTCCTGCGTTGTTAGTGTGGTACTATCTGACATGGTAGTGCTTTAGCCGGGTGAAAGAATAATTATGCCTCAAGGGGTACCATTGTCATAGGAAAGAACGTATTAAATATAGCCCTTATTTTGAAAAAGTTCCCGCGTACATCACCTTTATTTTGCAGTATGAAAAACGACATTCACAGCAAGGCTGATATTGAAATTTTTGTAAACAGTTTCTATCAAAAGGTACAGGAAGATGCTTTGCTGGCGCCGGTTTTCCTATCTAAAATACCAGCCGCGCAATGGCCTGGCCACCTCGAAAAACTTTATGCTTTCTGGAACGCTATCCTGTTTTCCGAACGGGGGTTTGAAGGTAACCCCATGCAAAAACATCTACTACTTCCCATTGATGCCGCTCATTTTAATCAATGGCTTTTCTTATTTAATCAAACCATTGATACTTTATTTGCCGGCCCAAAAGCGGACGAGGCCAAGCGGCGTGCTGCATCCATTGCACAGATTATGGAATTTAAGATCGCCTCGGTACGTAACAATTAAATGTGTTCCGTCTTGCCCAATACCGAGAAACTTAACTATATCCTGTTCCAGTTTTACCGGTAACCATGTAGTGAGACTTATACAGCGGCTGCTTCTTTATTGGGAATGATTTTTTTAGTGCATCATCTTTCGGGATTCATTCATCAATAAATTTTCAGCAATGAAATACATTACAACCAAGGACGCCACTACCGGCGAAGAAATTCAACTCTCTTACAAAGATTATGGCAAAGGCCGCCCTATTGTTTTAATACATGGCTGGCCCTCCAGCAAAGACATGTGGGAATATCAAATTGATGATTTGGTAAACGCCGGCTTTCGTGTTATAAAGTACGACCGTCGCGGTTTTGGCAAAAGCACCAAGCCCTGGGATGGATACGATTACGATACGCTAACCGACGACTTAGCCGCTATCATAAATGGACTGGAATTACAGAACGCTGTGTTGGTTGGCTTTTCGATGGGCGGTGGCGAAGCCGTACGATACCTTAGTCGCTATGGCGCCACCGGTAAAGTAACCAGGCTGGTATTGGTAAGTTCTGTAACTCCGTTCTTAGGACAAACCAGCGATAACCCTGAAGGCGTGCCGCAAGAAATTTTTGCAGAGATGATGCAGCAAATGAAAGATGACCGCATTGCCTTTTTAGACACCTTCGGTGAGCAATTTTTTGGCGTGAGTTTATTAAGCCACCCCGTTAGCAAACCCTACCTGGAGTACTTCCGTTCGCTGGCAGAAGTGGCCCTGCCAAGGGCTACACAGCAATGCGCCCTTGCCTTTGCCAACACGGACTTCAGGGCCGATGTAGCCGCTATTACCGTACCTACATTAATCATACACGGCGATGCGGATAAAACCGTTCCCATTGAAGCCAGCGGCGAACGCACCGCCAGGATGATTCCTAATGCGATTTATAAAATTTATGAAGGAGCGCCGCACGGATTGTTTTATACCGAAAGGCATCGCCTGAATGAGGACCTGATTGATTTTTGCATGGATGCCGGCAGCAAACAGCAGGTTGGAACATCAAGGGAAAATACTTCGGTGGCGTTATAAGTGCTTTTAAAAAATAACTAAAAAGACCTTGCTGATGCAGGGTCTTTTATTGTCTATCTAATGGAGCAAAAAATGGGTCGCAGCCATAAGGTACCTTAAAAACCCGTAAAGTGTCGCCCTTGAAAACTGTTGCACCTTAAGCTGTATTAAAAAACAGTAAGCCGGTAAATAATTGGGCATTCCGGCTACATCAAAGCGCCATTCGGTTAAATCTGTTGCTGAACGCTCAATGAACTTTGCAGTACAAAAATGTTTATTATGAAAGCAATAAGAATTAATGAATTTGGCGGACCTGAAGTAATGAAAGTAGAAAACATAGAACGCCCCATTGCGGCGCCTGATGAAATACTGGTGAAAGTATATGCAAGCGGCGTAAACCCAGTTGATTGGGTAGTGCGTAAGGGTGGAAATGATTTTATAAAGCCGTATTTAAACTTGCCTATGACCTTAGGCTGGGATGCTGCTGGCGTTGTAGAAGAAACAGGCAGCAGCGTAAGCGAGTTTAAGAAAGGCGATGAAGTGTATGGCGTTCCTAATTTTCCCGGCAGCAATGGAAGTTATGCTGAGTACTGTGCCGCAAAAGCGGCTCAGTTCGCCCTGAAGCCAAAGAGCCTTTCTTTCAATGAAGCGGCAGGTGTGCCTTTGGTTGGGTTAGTAGCCTGGACCGGTATTTTTGAGTTGGGGAAGTTGCAGCCCGGGCAACGCATTTTGATTCAAGGTGCCTCCGGTGGCGTTGGAAGTTTGGCAGTGCAGTTTGCAAAAGCAAAAGGGGCTTATGTTATTGGAACGGCTTCAAGTGGTAACCTTGAATTTTTGAAACAAATCGGTGCCGATGAAGTAATTGATTACAAGGCCCAAAAGTTTGAGGAGTTGTTGCAAGACCTTGACGTTGTATTTGACGCTTCACCGCTTCGTGATGATAAGGAGCGAATGAAATCTGTCAGCGTATTAAAAAACGGCGGGATTTTCGTGAGCGTAAACGTTGATTTTCCATTCAGCGAAACCGTTTTGGAAGCACTGAAAAACAAGAATGCCAAAGGCGAACTTCTCTATGCACAAATGAATCATCGGGAGTGGTTAAATGAAATTGCGCAATTGATTGATGAGGGTAAAGTAAAAGTTAACATCAGTAACGTTTATCCTTTGGAACAAGTAGCCGAAGCACACCAGGAAAGTGAAACCTGGCATGTTCGTGGTAAGTTGATATTGGAAATAAGAAATGAAAGTGATCCTTCATGAGGCATTTTAAAACAATAAGCGAGTTTCATCAGTTCAGGGATTTGCCGGCGCCTCAACATCCGCTTATCAGCCTTATAAATGTTGAAGATATAAAGCATTTGCGTAGCGATGAACCGATGGCGCTTTCGTTCGATTTTTATAGCATTGCGGTAAAAAGAGTTTCCAATGCCAAGGTAAAATACGGGCAACAGCCGTTTGATTTCAACGAAGGCATTATGTCTTTTATGGCGCCGAACCAGGTTATCAGTATTGCAAGTGAAAACGGTGAAGAAATAAAACAATCAGGATGGGTGATTTACATTCATCCTGATTTTTTATGGAATACCGCTCTTGCCAAAACGATAAAGGGCTACGAGTTTTGGGATTATTCTTTGCATGAATCCTTGTTCCTTTCCAGTAAAGAAGAAGCAACGATCAACAGCATCATCAAAAATATTGAGCAGGAGTATAATGCTAACATAGATAAATTCAGCAAGCAGATTATGATCTCGCAAATTGAAGGTTTGCTAACCTATGCCGAACGATTTTATAATCGCCAGTTTATAACAAGAGACAAAGTAGCCCACAACATCCTGGAAAATCTGGAAGCGTTATTGAACGATCATTTTAATACCGGTGATTTAATTACCAAAGGGTTGCCAACTGTTCAACACATTGCCCGGCAATTACATCTTTCACCTAAGTATTTAAGTACATTATTAAGAACGCTAACCGGACAAAATACCCGTCAACACATTCATGAAAAACTGATAGAAAAAGCAAAAGAAAAACTATCAACCACCAACCTCACGGTAACCGAAATAGCTTACGAACTCGGTTTTGAACATTTACAGTCGTTTAGTAAGCTGTTTAAAACAAAAACCAAATTTTCGCCTTTGGAATTTCGACAATCGTTTAATTGATTAGAAAAAAATATCCAGCTTTATAGTTTTTTTCTTGTGGCAAGCAACGGTTAGAAAGTAAGTTGATACAATGCAAAAACTTCATATTGCCAGCCGCCCGTTTTCCTTATATTGCTAACTACTAACCAAAACACGGTATGAACGCTGCTGCCATTAAGGTCATTGTAGCTGATGATCATGTGATGCTACGAAAGGGATTTATATCACTCCTTTGCGACCATAAAGAGGTACAAGTAATTGGCGAGGCAGGCAATGGCATAAAATTGCTGGAACTTTTGGCACTTCAGCCACCCGATATAGTAATACTGGATATTATGATGCCGGAGATGAATGGCATGGAAGCAGCCGCTATTATTGCCACCGGCTATCCGTCCGTTGGTGTCATCCTGCTCTCCGTAAGCGATGATGACAGGCATATAAAACAAGCTTTGAAGATAGGTGTCAAAGGCTATCTCTTAAAGTCTGTTGAACAGGAAGAACTACTAACCGCCATAAAAACCGTGCATGCTGATGGCCGGTGGTACGCAAAAGAGATAGCGGAAAGAATTGGTGAATTAGTAGCAGGTAAATCCACGGCTAACCAGGTTCTTTCTTTTACAGCTAATGAAATAAACATTCTAAAAGCTATGTGTAACGGCTTAAACAGTAAGGCCATTGGCGACAAACTACACCTGGCGAAAAAGACCATTGATAATTATAAAGAGAAGCTGCTGTATAAAACCGAAACAAAGAATTCTGCGGAGTTAGCCGCCTATGCCATCATTAATCAATTGGTAACAAAGGAAGATTTAAGGTAGATATTTATTGCTATGTTATCATTACGAAAAAAGGCCATCAGTAAGACGGCCTTTTTGTTTTAAGTAAATAAGATGTGTTACAAAGCAATACGCGATACTACATTGCTGTAAGCCATCTGTTGCTTTACACCAATGGCAGCTACACGGCAGTTGTATTCCTTGCCGCTCTCCAGCCCGTCAAAAAGGTTTTTAGTAATAGTGGTCATTACCGTTTCCCAGTTGCTGTTATCTGTTATAGGGCTGGGGGTGATCTCGTAGAGGTAAGCATTAGCCCCTGCTACCCGCTTAAAGCTTAATTCCAGTTCGCCGCGGTTGATGCCATTTTTTAACGACAGCCCATCCGGGTTGGTGATGGCCGGCCTTGGCGCCGGTTGCTTGCTGATGTTAAAGCCGGAGGAGGTGGCGATCACTTCGTCGCCCGCTGCCGTGAACAATACATAATTGCCTAAGAGGTGCAGTTGGTTTATAAGAGCCTGGCGCAGGTCGTTCTTTACGGCAATATCCTGGCGGTTGCCCGTCTCAGCCTTGTGTACGGCCGTTTGAAAGTCGGCGACATTTTCCCCAATATCGGCCAGTGTGGGCGAGGGTGTGGGAAAGGCGGAAGGGTTAGCAGCGATGCTATCCCTGATAAAGCTGGCCCTTACCAAAAGATAAGCGTCAGTCATACGGTCGAAGCCGTTGGTAATGCGAAAAATTTTCATAGCATTTAGTTTAACGGATTATAAAATTTATTACAGTGTAAAATTGTATCATGTATTTTAAAATGTCAAGAGGCGGGCAAAAGGCACCACTGCTTATTACCTTATAACTAATTGATATAAAGGGAAGAAAGCGTAATAAAAAATTTTATAGTTACGCTATTTTGTAGGCTTTAATGGGCGTATATGTAGGATGTTGCGCCGCTGTTGGTGTTCCGTGGGGCATAGTTTGCGCTGGCCGCACCAACAACACAAATGTAAAGAGAGGCGGTGAGAAACGCAGTCTTGTCGCACAGTGGTCGTTGGTAGGCTAAGTACATTGCCGCGCCACATGCCAACGACAGCGATGGCCGTTTATGATGGGAACATCAACAAAGGCAAAAACACTAAATCAACGGATCAGTAAAAGTGTCCCTTTCAAAATCTCTTTATCCGGCTTGCTCAAAGTATTGTAACCAATCATCCACGTGTAAATTCCTTCCGGCTGTAAAATCCTCTTATATTTCCCATCCCAGCCATCATTCATATTAGTTGACTCGAATATTTTCTCGCCCCAGCGATTATATACCAATAGCCGGTAGTTGGTTATGTTTTCGCCATAACTCGGCTTAAAGACATCATTCTTTCCATCACCATTCGGACTAAATGCGGTTGGAACATACAGTTTACACAATCCTTTGATTACATTAATGCTGTCCACCCTTTCTCCGCAGTCATTAGTTAGTTGCAATGTATATAAGCCTGGTTGCGTAACAGTATAAGAACTCTGGGAGGAACCGTCTTGCCAGCTATAATTGACAGCAATTGTATTTTGTAAATTTGGCCTGAGCATAACAGTGAGCCCGTTACAGATCGTTTGATCGGGGCCAAGTGTAAAAGAAGGTTTGAAGCTATAGTCTATAAAAACCGTATCAGCGGCTTGACATCCTGCTTTATCAACTTGCACAAAATATCTTCCTTTTGATACAACCAAGAAAGTCTGGCGTCCACTTCCATCCTGCCAGTAATAAGTAGCGCCTGTATTTTGCGCATCCAACAGCCTTGTTGTTCCTTCACAAAGGGTAGTATCATTTCCTATGTCAAGCTTAGGATATGCTTTAAAATTAATCAGAATGCTATCCCGGTAAGTACAGTTATCTTTTGTTACATCCGCCCAGTAAAAGCCGGAATGGCCAACAGAAATAGTTGAATCAGTGGCACTGGTACTCCACAGGTAGCTGTTAGCGCCTGGCACAACGGCATTTAAAAGTAATGTAGTTTGACAAAGAGAAGTATCGGCCCCTAAGCTAAATTGAGGCAGCGACTTATAGCTAACGTTGATCGTGTCTTTAAAAATGCACCGGCTACTATCCGTGACTTGTAACCAATAGCTGCCATTGTTATGCACAGTGATGGTTTGAGTCGTAGCCCCTGTACTCCATAGATAGGAAGCAGTCACAGGCACAAAAGAAGGCGAAAGAGACAGGCTTTCATTACTGCAAATTGTTGTGTCTTTTCCCAGTGTGAACACCGGCAAATCTTTTACCAAAACAGTAATCGTATCCGATGCTACACATTCACCTATGTTCACCCTTACCCAGTATTTACCTGAGTGTGTAATCTTTAAAATACTATCGGTGGTATTATCGCTCCAGTAGTTGGAAGCGCTAGGAAAGGTAACTTTTAATTTCAACGTATCGCCTTTACACAGGGTGGTATCGTTACCTAAAAATACTTTAAAAGGCCCGGCATGAACTATTTTAGTAATAGTATCCGCCCCACACCCATTACTGTTAATTAAAATCGCTTTCACTGTATAAACACCTTGCGATGAGAAGATATGATTAGCCGTAAATGAAGTAATGGTATTGTTTGCACCGGAGGTAGGGTCACCGAAATTCCAGATAATGCTACTGATGCCAACCGGATTCTGGATAGAAAAATCAATATTTTGAAACTGGCAATTGCCGGTAGAGATCATCGGGTAGCGCAAATAACTTTGCATAAAGTACGGCAAATCAAAATCGGTTGTTGCCAATCCAAAGTCAACTGCATTATTCGCAAATCCTGCTGCGGCACCAGGTAAATCCGGATTATTAATAACATGAAGCTTGGTGTCAATGCCGGAAGTGGCATATATTTTTCCGTTGTTCGCCAATTGCATTCCTGCATACATTCTATAGGTACTGGAATCAATTAAATAGCGGCTTGCCTGTACGGCTGAAGCAGTTGGCAAGCCTGCATTGAACTGGTATAAAAGACTGGGAAAGTGAGAAAGTAATGAGTCGGTTATGTACGTACCGTTTACATAAAGATGGCTTCCTGTAGAGGAAAATTCCATTCCTACTATTCCCGAGGCGACCGTTGTAATTGGCACATGCCAGGCTGGTGTAATAGTCACTGTTTTCGAGCCTGACAAAGCCCCGGTTTGGCTATTGAAGTCCATTAGTTCCACCATTTCATAATTGCCCTTGAATGCAGCGGCCACTTTATCGCCAAGTGGCGAGGCTTTCATTGGGCCCTGATGATTATAAAAATCGTCGGCATCACTGATCATTTGGCCGGGTGAGTAAACCGGGGTAGTACTAAGCCCATTGCTATTGATTAAAATAGAAAAATAATTGGCTGAATTTTTCAAGTGCCCTATCAGCCAAATATCTTTTTTGTTGCAGTGCAGTGAAGCCGTCATTTTTAAACAAACAAGGTCCGGCAACACCAGTTGGTCCCGCACCATCAGGTCGCCTAATCCGTTTTGCAACTTCATATTAATAATGGCATAGCGTAAATAGGGGCCCCTGTGAATGGTGTATTCATAATCAAAATAGAAGAAGTAATACAACGAATCATGACCCGGATAAGGAACCGTTATTACCGGGACGGAAAACGAGCCGAATGTGGCATACAAGCCGGATGCACCGGGCATCGGTTGATGTAAACGGTTATAAACATGATGATTGTTGGCATAGTATAGCAACTGGCCGTTTTTATCGCTCATGCAGGCTGCTCCCGTTGTTAAGAGACGCTGGGCCGGTTGTGATATAACCTGGGGCTGGCCGGTTGAGAAATTAGCCCAGCACCTGCTTCCAAAAAGCCAATTATCCGCCTCCCGCTGGGCGTGCAGTTGCGTATAAAATATGGTGAAGATATACAGGATAAATAAACGCATCACTCCATTGTAGCCTTTCTTTTACCCCAGGATAAACTATAAGCTGCCCGAAAATTAAACCAGGTATAATTTAAATAAGATGCATAACGAAAGAAATTATAGTTAGCCGAAAGCTGTACAAATTTCTTTGTATCTAAGGGAATATTATAGCCTGCACCTACGCTATACGAAAAGCCGGTTTTACTATCGTTGTTATTATCATTGTAGGCGACTATGCCCGCATCGGCCAACACAAATACATTAGTAGATAAAAAGCTTTGTAAGCCGATGCGCACCGGTAAAAAAGAAACATGGTTATTAAAGTACTTTCCTTTGAAGTAGTTATAGCCTACCGTGCCTCTAAATCCTATTTGTTGGGAAAAGCGATTAATATATTCCACGCTTGCTCCAAAACCTATATTTGAACTTCTACTGAAGTTGGAAGCAAGACCGAGCTGCGGGCCTAAAAAGATTGAGCTTTGGGCGTGTATTTTTTTCTGGAGAAATAAACAAAATAAAATTAGATACATTGAACTTCTCATAATAATCAAGTATAAGGTTTGCTAATTAAACATTTAAGCTCTAGTAGGTATACGATTTACGCCGCTGTTGGTGTTCCTTCGAGCCTTGTGTGTGTCTACACCAACGGCCGAATTTATGCAAAGGCGGTGAGCGAAGCAGGCCGCTCGTGCCTTGGCTGTCGGTAGGCAAAGCGCATAAACCAACGCATCATACCAACAGCGGCGATCCCTCTTTTTATTGGAACACCAACAAAGGCTAAATAAGCGGCCGCCAGTGGCAGGTAGAGGTGATAAAGTAAAGGCCTTTTTCTTTGATGTGGGAGGGGTGAACCGACATGCTTTGAAGATACGACCCATGAAGCCAACGAGTCCCGCCCTACTGCACGAAAGCTTTGCGGCGGAGACTCGTCGGGGAAGCTAAAAAGTCATAGAAATTATTTTAATGTACATTGCCTATCTCCAATAAATATTTCCTTTTTATTGATTTATGCAAATTTCGCAATATCTCTCCTTTAGTTCTAAAGCGAGATAGATCCTTAACTACTGTTATTTCAATACTGTCAAAGGGTAATTCTGCTTGAGATGGAATTGTACCCAAGCATGAAAAAAATTCAAAATAACCATTTGGTTCAATTTTATAAACAGATAGGTTAACGTCTGCTTTCTTTTTTAAAATTGAATCATAAATAGGAGCATTTTTGTCAAACTCAGATTCAACAGGTTTATCGAATCTGGCATAAATAGTTTGAGAGGTATTATTATGAATATAAAGTCGGTAGGCGGGTTCGCAACTTACTATTGTTAAACATAAAATGAACGAAAACATATGTTTTTTCATGAATTTTTATTTTATTTCCAGTATTTATTGCCTAAATGTGTAGCATATTTTTCAGTATAAAATTTATATTTATAGGCTTCGTGCTCCCCATCATAAAAGCTAGCATGTATAAGACTTTCAATGCCAAATACAATTCCCCACAACGGACCAAACCTTCTACTTTGAATGTAATGACCAAACTCATGTTTTTTCGAATTTAAAGTTATATCAGTTGAAACTTGAGAGATATTCCCAATTGTCATTCCAGCATCGGAGCCAAGCTTGTTATTATAAATAAAAAGCACACCTTGCTCAAAAACCATTTTGTCTATGCCCCCTAGTGTGCAAGTTACCTCGGCACCTATGACTCCAACTAACTGTTGTGGCAACTCCCAGGTAAAATGACTTATTATTTGAAGGACTTTGCCCATAAAAGTTTTATTCTTATCGGTTGCAATAAATGACCCCAAAATTGTAAGAGCTTTACTGCCAGTAGTCTGCTTTTTTTCATGGATTGGTAAAGTCTGATTTGCAGCACTACCAAGATGTGATAGTTCAGATGTATTTAATGAATTATATCTCTCTTTCGATCCATCCGGTGCCTCTCCATTTTCAACATCTTGTATTTCTCCTGTCTTTGTGTTTTGTGTACGCTGAAAGAAGACCATCTGATCGCCTTTTGAACTGCCCTTACCTGACGACTGTACGTACTTATCTGCGCTACTGATTTCATCGCCTGTTCCCGCTGCGCTGCCGTTGTCTTGATATAAAGCCGACGCCATCCCATCGGGGTCTATGAACTTAATCGGATTATTGTAACAGTAGTTATAAGTAGACCATCGTCGTGAGGTTTCAGCGAGTGGGTCAACCGTTTGCCACCGGCCTATTTGTGCATCATAGAACCGTGCACCGAAGTCCAAGTATTCTAATCCGCTGCCATCGCTGAACTCACTTCGTTGTTCTTCCTTGCCACCAAACTTTTGCTTGTTCGGTTGACCACCGAAGTTCATTGCTTTGGAGCTTAGCCCCGCCATCTCCAAGCCAAAGGGATAATAGCTCTGCTCCTGCACCAGACTACCCCGCACATGCGTTACCTGCAGGTTGTCAAAGAACACATCTATGTTAGGTGTTTCGTTGCTTACATAAATATACAAGTATCCGCTCTTGCTAATCGGTACACCTGATAGGAGGTGCGTTTTATATTCCTGATCACTACCCACCGGGTCAGCGCCGCTGTAGCCGCTGGCAATGATGTTTCCGCTGCCATCTTTGGCAATGTTGAACTGCTCATCAAGTAGTATCCAGTTAAGAAAAGCTTTTGGTTTAGATGTGTTGTAACCGCTTTGCGTACTTAAGAATTGACTAACACTGTTGGGCATGACACCACTGCTGTTTATAGTGGTTATGGTACCATGGTTGCCGGCAATGCTTCCTACTGTATTGGTAAGGGCCTGTGCTAAATCGTTCAGGGGACTTGCGGGAGAATTAGGCGTAACCCCATTGAGCTTATACCAGCTATTGACCATTACGTTGAACTTGTCGCCGGCCATCACCTTAAGCAAAAGGGCTGGCCCTATCTTTTGGCCGCTGCCATTTACTTTGGCTACCTGCGCATTGCCCGATGGTGTGTTGGCCGGATAGCCGGAAGGCAGAGAGGAACGGGTTTGTGGCAGATTGTTGTACACCGCTTCTTCCGCACCACTGCTTACGGTTTCCATGGTAGCGGCTGGATACATGTCCTGCTTGCATTCATCGGTTAGCGTTACCCTCACGTTTCCTAAATGATCTTTGAGCAGGTAATCGTAAGCAAAGGCAGTTGCATTACACGCTGATGTTGACGGTCGAATGCGTCCTTCTTCCTGCGGCAGGAATTGCAGCACATCGTTTTCGTAGATACCAAAAAGATATAAGGTTGTTTTAATGGGTTGACCGCTTTCCGCCACCTCTTTCTTTAGTTTGGTACCGGCGGCATCGTAGGTATAAGTGATGGTGCCTTTAGCGGTAACAGTAACCGATTGCGTCAGGTTCAGGTAGTTGTAAGCAATGCCTGTAATCTTTTTATTCTCATCGCTAATCAGGTTTCCGTTTACATCATAGGTATAGTCAGTGGCGTGTTTGGTGCTGGCGTCATACTTAAAATCACCCAGCACACTGGTATTATCATTGGCTCCATCAAGCACACCCGTTAGCCGGTTAGAGGTATTGTTGTTATCGTAGGTGTAGGTGAGTTGGTCAATAAGCGTATTGGCGTTGCCACCCACTTTCCACCCATACTGGTTCATGGTTTTAATGTTCCCGTTGGCATCATAAGAAAGGTTATTGACCGTGTAGTTTATACCTTCAGACTGATCGAAGGTATTAGCCCCTGAGTACTGTTTAAAGTCCGCAGTAAGCAGGCGATTGAGATTATCGTATGCAAAGTCGTAGCGGCGGGCCTTGCTATCACCGGCGCTTCTCCAGATGGTACCGGCAATGTTGCCATTATACTGAGCGATGTATATTTGGCCGGGAGAAAGGGCAGGTGTTGTTTTATCATAGCTTAGCTCATAGCCAAATTTAGCGGTTGACACTCCTTTTACATAATCCCTATTTACTCCTAACATCCACCCGCGGATGTTGTATTCATACAGCTGGGTTTCCAAAGCATTGCTGCCTGCAATATCGCCGCCAATCATTTTTTTCTGCACTTGTCCCAAGGCATTATATTGAATTGCGTTTATTTTTTTCCAGGCCGTAGCCGCCACGGCCTTTTCTACACTAATCAGCCGGTGTAGTTCGTCATAATTATTGCGTGTTGCCACATCATAGGTTTGTGCGGTGCCACCCGCTTTTACGTGCCTGACATGGTTGCGTAGTACCTGGCCGGCAAAGCTGTATTGAGTGGTTACTACATCCAAGCCGCCTGTATAGTTAATGCTTTGTACCTGTATCACCCGGCCCTTATCATCGTAGATGTTCACGGCGGCGAGGTATTTATTTTCGCCAAGCACCTTGACCCTTGTCCATGTCACCATCCCTTTAACAGTAGAAGAGGCGGTGATTGATTCTGCATAATCGGGTGCCCCGGCGGAAGCGGTAAGGTAACTGGCATACCCGCTGTTATATAAGCCGCTGCTTAAGCCGGAAGGCAGGTTGGTATAATCATCATAATGCGTTTCGGTTAATAGCTCCCAACCGGCTGGCGTAGAAGCAAACGGGTAAGGTGAAGCAGCACTACCGTCAGTTAAATGCTGCGAAAAGGGTTTGCTGCCAATGGCGCTGTTGTCAACCCTGCCGGTTTGGACTGGTCGGTTCAGATTATCATAAAGGGTTACCAGCCATTGAGAGGCGCTTCGCATGTTGCCGTCCTGCATCATTACCAGCCGGTCACGGTTATCATACACCATATAAACCGGAGCAGCCCCCGGTACTTTCTTCATGATCATTCGTCCGCGTGCATCATACTCATAACGGAAGCACTGTTCGGCAAGGATCGTGGCGTCCGACAAACTCCAGGTGGGTGCTATCAACTCAGTTCCCCTGGGTTGTACCACACAGCGCAGAAGACCCAAATCATCGTAGAGGTAATAGGTGCAAAGCCAGCCGTTATATCCGTTACCGCTGCCATCATCATAAGCCGCGTCTGTAAGCTGCAGTTTTTTTAAAATCACCTTGCCTTCTTTGTCCTTGAACTCAACAACTTGCTTACCCCTTTCATCTTCGGTGATGGTTTTATAAAGCTGTCCTGAGCTATAAGCAGTGCCGGAAGCGTATGACCCAAAGTCGCCAAGGTTTGTCCCATTAGTAACCGTCCATGCCCGCACCCCATCAGGATCGGTATTGAACAAATTTTTTATAGTACCGCCTCTTCCTGCGCCTACCCAGCTATCGCCAGGGGCCATGCTTTTTTGTACGCGGTTAAGGGGCGAGGATTCAAACACCGTTTGCCCGTAGTAAAAACTTTCACCGGGATATTGGGCAGCACTAAAGCTTGCCTGTTGTCCAAACGGATCGGTCTTAAAAGAGCCAACGCTGGAATTGGCAACAAAGGGAAGGTATTTGAACTGCTCTCTGCCAACGCCGTCATATTCTACCGCACTCACCATATCTTTTGCAGTTGATGCAGAAGTTGGGTTACCGGGGTTGGTTACCAGTGAGCCTTTCTTTACTACGGTTTGCAACGGCCGGCCCAATCCATCTAAGTACTGCGTCGTCATGCGGGCCTGGGCGGGATCGGAAGCGGTATTTAAAGTGGTAGCATCGGTGGTTGGCGCTACGGCATCCCAGGTGCGTACATAGTTTACTGTAATGCCCGAGCCGTAAGCCACAGGCACAGGCCGGGGCGTTTGTGCTTTTACAGCAACACCAAAGACGGAGCTTAGGAGTAGGGCCAGGCTTAGTGATTTTAGGAGACGCATAATGCCTTTATTTAAATTTTTGTCTGCCAGTCCGTACAACCGGCGTTCGCTTATTTCGATCTACCTTTCTTGGTTCAAGCCTATAAATCCCGCATCACGGCTTTTATAATCACGCTATCCATTGGGTTTACTGTGGAGGAATATACTCCTATCACCTCACCGGAGGAAGAGATCAGGTATTTTTGAAAATCGCCCTCTACCCCATCGTCAACCACTCCGTTCTCTGTTTTTTTGCCCAGCCAATTGTACACTGGCTGCACACCGGTGCCGGCCACTACACCTTTATGGGCAATCGAAAAAGTAGTGTGATAAGTGGCAGTACAAAAAGCGGCAATAGCGCTATCCTCCCTGGGTTCATGCCCGAAGGAGTTGGATGGAAAGGCCAGCACCACCAGGCTGTCATGATACTGCTGCTGCAACTCCTGCATGGCCGAAAGCTGGCTAACAAAACTGCTTCCTGTAGCAATATTGACAATCAGGATTTTTTTACCCTGGTAGCTACTCATATTTACCTGTGATCCGCTGGTGGTAGTAAACTGCAAGGAATAAAAGCTGGTGGATACCATGAAGAGTAAGGCGATAAGTAATTTTGGCATAGCAATAAATTTTATTTACCGGATGTAGCAACCTGTTACTGCACAACCGCTGCTGTTATTTTCTGTGAACTGCGCACTTCTTGTCCCATCGCTAAAGCAATAGACGTAGGTACATTGCCAGGTGAACTTGTTGATCTTGGTGGAAGCGACATATACTTTACTGCCTGTTTCGCAACTACCATTAATACACTTATGATCCGGACCCGGGCAATTAGCGGTAGTACAGGTAGAGGGCAAGGGACAAGAGGTGGTATTGGACACGGTCACCTGTCTTGTTTGGTTAGCGGTAGGGCTGCAAGGGTTCATATCCTGTTCGTTACGGATTTGATTACCGGTGTTGCCGCCCGAGCCGGTTTCGCAGCTGGCACTTATCAGTTGCCAATCAGCCTGCGGCGTACAGGCCGCACTTGGCCCATCTTCTATCCAGCGATAGGAGGTATTATACCCTGTACTGTTCGGGTTAGCGTCAATTTCCTGATGTTCCTGAATGTTGGAGGTGTAGCTGCTATTGGCTGGGCAAGGCTTGCAGCGGGTTTGCCCGGTGGCCTGCCAGATGGCGGCCGTACTCATGCCACAGGCCTCCGGCTGACCGGCATAGTTGTAACAATATTTTTTCAGCACCTTGCCATCTTTATCACGAACAATGGAAAGCCGTCCTAAACCATCATATTCATAAAAGATGGATTTGCCGTTGGCGTCCGTTTCTGAGGTCATTCCAATTAGCGGGTTATAGGTATAAGTATTCACAAGAGCGCCTGCGAGGGAAGCCTGGCTACGCAACTGTGCTATATTGCTGCTAACGGTGGTATAAGCGGCAGATAATGTAGCATAATCAACGCCTGTAGCTTTAACCAGGGGTAAAGTATTATTGGTGTTCCAGATGTAAGAGGTGAACACACCCGATTTATCTAACAATTGGGTAAGGGTGCCATTGGCAAACAGGGCCGAACTTTCATCCACGTACCGGCTGTCTTTATTCACCGTCGTAGCCGTATTGGTAGAAGTTGTAAATGTGGTTGCTAAATCACGTAAGGGGAGAGACTGGTTCTTTGAAGGATACACATTTGACCCCACAAAATCATATTTAAGGTAAGTGGCCGAGGCCAGCTTTGTCCCTTTCCAGGCGGAGGCTTCAATTACCGGATTTTGATTTCGGTCCTGTAGTTCCAGGATAGGTTTTAATTCAGCGTCAGCGTTTGATTTTGCGTTATCATGATAGGTTTTAAAGTTATTAACCGGGTCGGTAAAATTGTTGCGGCGATAGGTAACATAATTCGCTCTTGATGTGGCAAGGCATTGCTGGTAATTCAGGTAAGCGGTAGTAAGGCATTGGGAATTACCATTACAGGCCAGCCGTTGATTATTGTAATTGGTTTGACAGGTATTGCAGTCGGTAGTGTACTGCGGGTAACCGCTTACAAGTCCATCGCAGGTGGAAAGGCGAAAATCCAAGGCGTATTTGTTTTTTGCTTCAACTGTTTCGCCTTTACTGTTTAAAGAACTGCTTCTGGTAACTTCATGATGAAAAGGACTTTCATAGTAGGTGGAATTTGTCGTGGTCAGAGCAGCGCCGGATATGCCATAAACCGTTTCGGTTACCTGCATCTGTGTTTTTCTCGCCGTGCTTAATTCATAATAAGTGCCCAGCGTCCATGCCGCACCAGCAGACGACCAAGTGCCATAGTGGGCGATAAAGCAAGGAGTCTTTTCGGGGTTTTCAACATAGGTAGGTACGTAGCTCACCTCCTTTACTTTTTGGCCACCCTCATTGTAAGTGCCCTGGTATTGTAGCTCTCCCCTCATGTAATCAAAAGGTAGTGGTGCATAAGGAAAGCTGGGTGCATTGGAATTACATCCTGACACGTTGATGGTTCTGACTACGATATCACCACTATTAGCTTGCCAGGGAGGCACTCCGGTACTCCCATAATATTTGTACAAGCTATAACCATTACCCGATTGGGAAACCTTAACCTGGCTGTAGCCAAAATGAGAACCTTGCGTGGTGGCCATTGGACGGATGCTGGCAGGAGATTTAAAATAGCTGGCGTCTGGACCTGTCACGCACCCACCAAACATATTAGGTGCATAACCATTGACAGTCCACTCGCCTACATTTTGTAATATATCATTTCGGATAATACCTACATAGGCAGGTCTGCTGTATAGGATGCCGCTGGTTTGCCCATTATCCCCGGCATAATCGTATGAGGTAACTACATTATTTGTATGCACACCATCATTAGTAGTTACGGCAGTTACGCGGTTACCCCCGACAATAATATTCTGGGTACTTTGGACAGTTTGCCATTGGGTAATAACAGCCGTACACCCACCAGTTACATTGCCATAATTGGGAAGTGTCAATGTAGTCTGATACGTTCCTAAAGGAAGGTTTAGTGTAATAGTTGGCGCAGATGAATATTCCTGAATGGTGGTCGTGTACACGACCGCGTTGTTAGCATCTTTTATAGTACATGTAGTTGGATAGTTGGATGTATTGTTTAGCGCTAAGTTCATGGCAGTGCCATCGGTTGAAAAAGAGGAACTGTTTGTTAGGGCAGATTGTCCGTATAAGTGAACAATCAGATTCAGTAAGTACGCGTTTATGGTGGAAGTGGTGGTGCCGTAGAGCGTATTGGGACCAAAGTCAAATTGCGAATAGCCACCGGTTGGATAGGTAATTTTTTGCAGCGTGCCCCCAAGCATCTCCGGCCAGTGGCTGTCGCGGTCGGCTCCCTGATAGTTAGTAGTGGTACCGTTACCATATTTAATATAGGCTGGAATAAGGCTGGCATTACTATTAGAGCCGTTGATAAAGCCCCAGTGATCAATTCCAAAACTGATTCGCCGGGGTACAAATTGATTAAAGTAAGCGAAGGAGTAAGATGGTATTGTTTGTGAGTTATCTCCTGCCACCTCCTGCAAGCCATCAAGCCGCAGGCGCTGCTTATCGGTTTGTAAGGTGGGGGCAAAATTTTGAATGGCGGTTGGCAGCGGCGTTGAGTTATCAACAAAATAGCCGTAGGTAAGGTTGAATTGCTTAATCATTGTACCCCCGTCCTTTACCTGGATGCTGGCTAAGGGCTTTGCATTTTGGTTTACGTCGTCAGTAAGGATTCCGGCACCATCGCTTAAGTCAGTTCTTGCACTGCCGCCAACAAAATCAATGGTACCATTTGGAAAAATTATCTGGCTCAAGCGTACGCCCTGCACTACGTTTTTTATAAGGTCGTACCCATGTGTCGAGCCAAAGGTGCCGCTGCCTCCTTCTTGCGTGTATCCGTCAATGGGGAACATGGATAGCGTCATATAGCCATAGTTTTCCGGTACATAGCTGAAGGTTATCGAGAACTGATCATCAGGTGTACTTATTTTATTTAAGTACCAGCTGGATATAGTATTGGCCGTTGAAAGGCCATTTTCGGCAGTTACCGGTTTGGTGATTTCTATGGGAGGTGTACCGGTTAGTCCTGGCGTGTTACCGAAGTAGTATTTCTTTCCATCGGAAGCGGTGATGATAAAACTTTGGATGCTGCCCGTACCGGTATAGTAGGGTTCAATTTTAAAATCAGCTTCGGGAATAATCACCGGCGTCCTGTCGTCGCGGAAATAAAATTTACCACTGGCGCCACCAATATTAAAAAAGAATAAATCGGGTTCCCCGTCTTTCCATCCTTTTGCAAAAGCACCCCAATCCTGCGATCCGCTGGCATTGTTTAAATAATTATTGTAGCCATAATCACTAAAATGCCCATGCGTTTCAGTGGCCGCATAGTTTGTCCCTTTTTCATCCGGCGCTCCCATCACGCTTCTTGTAATGACACCTCCGGCATTGAGCGACCACCCGGCCCCGACCCAACTAGAAGGCTCCTGAACTTTGAGGCCGGAGGCATGATAACTCAAGCTTATGGGCAGTGATAGCGGACCTGCGATGACTGTATAAATGGGCAAGGAAATTTCGGGAATCCCAGTATGGTAATTAACCGGTATATCACCATATTTTGCCAGAGCAGCAGCGGTAGGTGAGGCTATCGAGATTTTGCTGATAGGGTTATTCGTGCTTTGAGAAGAGGCACGAGCACCCAGCAAAAGAAGCATCAGAAGTGCAAAAGGTGTTTTTAAACTCTTTGACATAGACAGTGTTTCTAAGTTTTATTTTAAGCTATAACCGATTCTAAATAAGATGGCTTGTGTACGTGGCACCTGTTGATAGCTCAGAAAATCCCAGAGTAGTTTCATATCGCCTTTGAGCTTCTTTGATACCTTGTACTTTTTGCTTAAGCCCAATAGGCCACTCGACTGCCAAGCACTATAGTCTTTTAACTGTTGAATGGTATTGAAGGCTGTGCGATAATTCTGCTCGTAGCCGCCGCTGAGATACAGTGATCCTTTGATTTGATAATCCACATAGCTTCGCAGTCCAATGCCTTCAGAGCTCATACGGATATGGTTCCAGCCCCTTCCTAATCCTAACTTATAAGAGACGCCTATACCAATGGAGCTTTTATCATTTAGTTTATAACCCAGCGATAACCCAATGTCTGAGGTAGCAGGAAAATAACCACTGCCCTTTTGTGATTGAATGTTCACGCCATACTCTAAACGCTGTATTAAGGTCCTGGTCTTTTGGTTGTTAGGAGCCCCCATCCGGCTTCCCCCGCCAGGGGAAGGGTCCTCCCACAAGTCCACATCACTACTACTGTTGCCAAAGCTGCCCGTGCCTAAGCTTGCGAGTTTGTTTTTAAGTTGACTTAGTTGCCCTTGTGCCGCCTGCATGTTCTGTTGTAATAACTGCTGCACGTTGGGCCCGGAGCCAAAGCGCTGGGTAAGGGAAGCTTGTACCGATGCCCTTGTTTGAAGGCCTGCTAGCGAAGCGGTAGTGTTACTACTACCCGGAAGTGCAAACAGCGAGGCCAGCCCGGAATTGCTTTGAAAGAACGCCTTGAACTGTGGCAGCTTCGCTACTTTTTCCATGATCTTTCTTTCCAGTTTGTCAGGGTCTTCCCACATGGCTTTATAGGCACTGATTTGTGCAGAGTAGTAGTAAGCCTCCTTTTGAAAACCTTTAAAATCACGCAGCATCCCTAACCGCTGGAGGTTCTCTTTCAGGAGTTGCTTTCGCTCACTAATAAACTTCTTTACCGTTTGGGCTTGATCGAGCTCCCTTTGCAGGGAAGAAAACTGCGACAGGGTCTTTTGCAGTTCAGGACTGGAAGAGGGATTAGCCTTGTCTAAGAAGTGAAGGGCAGTGGTGAGGGAATCTAAGTGACCACTATACACACTACTGTATTTACTGAGTGTTTGCGGAGCTTCTTTCAAGGCTGCATACCTGGCTTCCACCCCATCAAATAAGCTATGCGCTAATAGCGAATCCTTCTTAGCCAGCTTCTTTTGAAGTATGCCTTCCTGCTTTTGAAGCTTAGCTAAATATTTATCAGTCGCCCTGTCTAAACGTTCCTCCGTTTGAGATGACTTTTTAGAAAGAGCGTTATAGACTTTATCGGATAGAGGTGAAACAGATACTATGTTGGCGCTGTCCTGTGCCCGGAGCATAGAGGTGACACAGCAGAGAAGAAAGGGCAGTACAAAACGTACGGCGCCAGTAATGGGCTTCGGCATCGGGGTTAAGGTTGAGGGTGTAAACTGCGTTGAATGTACACCTTCGAAATAGCCGAAGTCAAGGGTATTTATCCTCTACCGGACAGGTATTTATCCCCTTCTCCGGCCGTTTTGTTTAGCTTTTGAAATGTGTATCGTAGTAAGTTTAATACAAAAATATTTTCCCTGCTAAAACCCATCCCATTGTTTCTTTTCCTTCCGCTATTGTTGCATCAGCATGGGCTATTGCTTCAGTAACAACGCCTATTGTTGCTGAAGCAATCCTCTTCTGCAAACAAACAATGCCTTCCGCTTCTTTGCAGAAGGTTATTGTTGCTTTGCTTTTGCGCACTGCTTCTGTGACAACAGCCTTTGTATAGGATGCAACGCTTACTGTAAAAGGGCCAATCACCAGGGGTAACGTAACAAGCTGCTCCGGTACACAAACAATCAGCTTAAAAGAAGAAACAATCGAGTTGTTAAAGAAACACAAGTCACTGCTATTCCTACCCATTCCAGCTAAAACCTTCGCCACCAAACCCCAAAAAGCTGTTTCTTTGAACCCTATGGCAATTGATGTTTGCGCTATAGCCTCCGGTAGTAATGGCAACTGCTATTATGTGGGCAATGAGAACGAGGCCGTGCTGGTAGATGCCGGCATTTCCTGTAAAGAACTGGAGCTGCGAATAAACCGGGCCGGCTTATCAATTGACAAAGTAAAAGCGGTGTTTGTTTCGCACGAACACACCGATCATGTGTCCGGATTAGCTATACTCGCTAAAAAATATTCCCTTCCCGTTTTTATCAGTCAGGGCACGTTAAAAGGCGGGCGCCTTTGGTTTGAAAAAGGATTGGTACATCATTTTATAGCGGATGAAGAAATCGTGATTGGCGAGCTGTCGGTACACCCTTTTTCCAAGCTGCATGATGCCGCCGACCCTTATAGTTTTACCGTATCATCGCATGGCGTTCGCATCGGCATCATCACCGATATAGGCCGTGCCTGCGATAGGGTTATCCATCATTTCGGCCAATGCCAGGCGGCTTTTTTAGAAGCTAATTACGACGAGCAAATGCTTGACAAGGGCCGTTATCCTTTTTACCTGAAGAACCGCATCCGGGGCGGACAAGGGCATATCTCCAACCGGGAGGCGCTGGAACTTTTTCAACGGCACCGGTCTCCTTCGCTTACGCATCTTTTTTTATCGCACCTTTCGCATAATAATAATTGCCCTAAGCTGGTGGAAGAATTGTTTAGCCAACATGCCGGCGGCGTAAAGATGATTGTTACCTCAAGAACACGGGAAACCGCCGTTTATAAAATCGGCTTGCTGAGTAAGATCACTACCAACAACTTTGATGCGTTTGTACAACAACCGCAGTTAGCATTTTCTTTTTAATGGCGCTATTAAACCAGCGCTGCCAACCCTTCGATAAGCTCAGGGCGACAATGCACATCCCCAAAAATTCAAGATAGTTTTTACAATAGCTTATTGTGTTCTTCGTGCTTCCTTGGTGTTCGTTGTGTTTTAAATACCGGAGCACGAAGGGCACGAAGAAACACAACGGACACAAAGAAATACATTGAGCTGTTAAGAATAGATTAATAATGAATGGTAGGGCAGGCATACGGATCGTCGTTGCCCAGCGCCAGTCGCAAGCCAACAGAATACTTGGTATAGTTATCCCTTAATTTAGGATTGCCGGCCTGGCTGAAGCCATCTATGTAATCGTTGAAGGTGAAGCGCTGTGCGGCCTCGCCATGCAGCGATACTTTATCACTGATTCCATATTTCAATCCAAAACCCACTGGAAAAATGGCTACGGTTCGTGGCAGCGGGTGATCAATATCCAACTGTAATCTTGGGGCCAGGGTCGGGTCATTCAAATCAAAGTACTCATAACTAAAGCGGCTGTAATCCCGTATAATTTTCGTAGCGGCTACACCAACGCCGCCAAACAGGTAAGGTGATAGTTTGTGCTCACGGCCTAATGGGCTCCACTCCGCTGCCAGCACCAGTTCTGTAATACGGGTTTTGAAGGCAAAGGCCCGGTAGCGGCGAAATTCCGGCGTATAATATTTTGCTTCATCGCCACGCAGGCTTCCGAAATTCAGCTCCAGCCTTGCCGCCAATGTAGAGGAGACATCTCTATGTCCGGTAAAGCCTAACACAAAGGCCGGCGTTTTAAGCGACCCCATTCGCCAGGGCGACAGATCGCCGTTATAGATAAACGCACCGAAGTTGATGCCTACTGAATAAAGATTTGTTTGCGCCCCTGCGGAACGAAAAATTAAAAAGGTGAGTGATAGAAAAACCAGTTTTTTGCAGCTATTCATTTACTACTCTTTAGTGCTTGTTGCTAAAGCAACCGGCGATGAAAAATTGGATGTTGGCTGGTAAAAAGAGTAAAGTTTATCTCATGTTTGTGTATAGAACGGTTAGAGATAGCAAAATCGTATGAAGGTTTAAAAAATGAAATGGTGAATGGTCAATCGCGAAAGGAAATATAGTCCCGATATTTTGCAGTGTCGAAAAAAATTCACAACTCACTTTAACTACCAGGAGGCAGTGACGCTGCTTTATTTTTTTGTAATACAAGGCGCTTTTGAAGTAGCTAACCGGTTGCTGGAAGCGAGAGATGGCCTGGGTTTGTGGAGCGTGAAGGAAGTGGAGTTGGAAGCCTTATCAAACGAAGCTATTGTTCTCGTTTTGCAATTTGCATAGGTGTTTGTGAGACACAAACACCGGCGTGTGTGGACACGAACACCAGCGTATTTGTGAGACAAACACAAACCATCATTCAGCCAGCGATTGTGTCTCACGATCGCTTAGCAGAAACGAGGAGAAGCTTCATCAGTAAATAGATTCCAGTTGATTATTCCGGCTTGGAAGATCACAAAATATCCAACCCGCTATTGCGTTTGCTTTTGCTTTTCCTCCTCTTTCGCCTTTCTTCTAAAGAAGCCACGCAGCAAAAAATTATGTTGCAAGGCTTCCATATTTTCATCCAGCTTTTGCGTACCGGCCTGCAGGTTTTGAATAGTGGCTTTTATGTTGGCCGCTGTTTCTTTATCGTGTAGTAAAACGCCGACAGCGTTGTTGGGATCACTAATGCCCTGGTTTAATGAGTTACTGGCGGCGCTTAAATTGCCCAGTACCTGGTTAGCTGTAACCGACAGCGCATCAATTTGTTTTACCGTCCGTCGTAGTTGCGAAAAGATGACCGTATCGGTGACCAAATCATGCGCTAAAGAACCTTTGTTATTCAGCTTGGCTGTGTAATCGGAAACATTAGCCACCATGCCTTGTGCATTGCTGGCAGCGGCTTTGATGGAAACAATGGATTGCTGCAGGTCGTTAAAGAGTTGTTCGTCTTTCAGCATTTTTCCGATAGTGCCTTTGCCTGCTACCATTTCATCGCTGATGGTTTTAAAGTTAGTGGTGATGGCCAGCAGGTTCTTATTATTATCCTGCAAGGTGCCCATCATTTCATCAATACCAATGGCCTTTTCTACCGCCAGGCTGTTGCCATTTTGAACGATAGCCGCATTAGCGCTTCCGCCATAAAGCACCACCAGTTTATTGCCAATAAAACCATCAGAACCTACTTTGGCCCGTGTATCTTTTTTAATCATAGGCAGCGACTTTTCTTCGATATTCATTTCCACGGCCACCCTGCCTTCTTTAGTGAAGGAGATCTTTTGCACCGTGCCCACTTTTACCCCGGCAAACCATACATTGTTACCAGCTTGTAAGCCGTTCACTTCATCAAAAACCGCATTGATGGTGGCGCCTTTATTAAACAAACTTTTTTGTCCGCCAAGGGTTAACACACCTAAAATAAAAATTGTTAGTGCCAGCACCACAAAGATGCCCACGATAACCGCCCGTTTATTTTTCCGTTCCATTTACTGTATAAAATTATAATCGTAAAAACTTTTTATTTGCTTATCGCCGGTTCTAAAAACATCGTCAAACGTACCTTCTTTTACAAAGCTTCCATCCAGCAACATGGCTATCCGGTCGCCGGTAGTTTTAGCACAGGTAAGGTCATGGGTGATGATGAGCGAACTGGTATTATACTTCGCCTTCACTTCATTGATCAGTTCATTAATTTCGGAACTGGTGATCGGGTCTAAACCCGCTGTGGGCTCATCATACAACATAATCTGCGGTTGCAGGATCAGGGTCCGGGCAATGCCGATCCGCTTCTTTTGCCCGCCCGATAATTCAGAAGGCATTTGCGATTTTTTATCCAGCAAACCCACTGCATCCAGCACCGAATCAATAGCGCTGTTCACCTGTTTGCGGGTAAGTTGTTTGTTATGCCTTACCAACGGAAAGGAAAGGTTTTCCTTCACCGTCATGCTATCGTATAAGGCACTGTTTTGAAAAGAGAACCCGATCATCAGCCGCAGTTCGTTCAATTCTTTTTCGCCCAATGTGGGCACTTCTTTTCCTAATACCGTTACAGTACCGCTATCAGGTTTTAATAAGCCCGATATAATTTTTATCAGAACCGATTTCCCTGTTCCCGACTTACCAAGCACCACCAGGTTTTCGCCCTGGTGTAAGTCGAGATTGACACCTTTAAGCACTTCGTTTTCGCCAAAGGCCTTAAATACATTACGTATGCTGACGACCACTTTATTACTATCGCTTGTTGTCATGTTTTATCTGAAATAATTAATGATTTGCAGAATGATGACCTCCTCAATAAAAATCAAAAACATAGACGTAACTACAGCAGCATTGGCCGCACGGCCCACCCCCTGCGTGCCGCCGGTGGTATAATAACCTTTATAGCAACCCACGGTACCAATGGTAAATCCAAAGACCAGCGACCGGATAATAGATGAAGCAAAATCAAGAAAGGTGATCTTGGCAAAAGCGTTTTGAACAAATGTGGTGAAGCTGGTTTGCTCGTGAAAATAAATGTCCATGTAAGAGCCCATCATAGAAACAAAAGCGGCGTATAGCATCAGCATGGGAAGCATGGCTGTAGCCGCGCCTATACGGGTGCTTACTAAAAATTTAAAGGGCTTTACAGCAGATACTTCCATCGCATCTATTTGCTCTGTAACCCGCATAGAGCCTAACTCCGCGCCAATGCCGGAGCCTACCTTACCGGCACAAATTAACGCAGTTACTAATGGCGCTAATGATTTGATTACCGCTATCGCTACTAAAGAGGGCAGCCATGATTGCGCCCCGAATTCGGACAAGGACGGCCTTGATTGTTTGGTGAAAACCACGCCGGTTATAAAGCCGGTTAAGGTGATCAATGCCAGTGAACGATAGCCGATCTCGTAACATTGTTTGATCAGTTCATTCCACTCCAATGGGCCTTTGGACGCTTCTTTAAAAAACCGCCCGATAAAACTGGCCACATCGGAAAAAATGAGAAAGAAGTTATCTACCCGTTTTGAGATAAAGTATTTTTTGGTTTCGCTACTCATTCAGAAAGTTTACAATAGCACTGGTTTGGCTTGGTTTGAAGCGCATAATTATGACTTTTCTACTAAATACGATTGTGCACAATGGGAACAACATAAAACCACAATCACACTACTACAAAAAATTATGCTAAGCATCTGAATCATAACAGGCACATAAAAAAAGGGTTCATTGCCGATCATGCAATAAACCCTTTGTATTTTCTATAAGGCGATACAAAGTCACAATCCATCAGCCCGGCTAACTATTACAAGCTTCTGACCACTTTATAATTTATTATACCGCTTGCCGATGCAAAACGTATGAAATAGGTACCGGACGATAGATTCTTATCATCAAGCACCAGTTGTTTTTGCTCACCTTTCTGCATGGCGCCGTTAAATAGCTTGCGTATTAATCTTCCCGAAATATCATACACCTCAAGCGATGCAGTACCCGTCTGAGAAGCCGCCACCACTATGGTTGTTTGATGGGAAAAGGGATTGGGATAGGCTGTTAGCGTTGGCTTTGAAATGACAGTACTATCAATCTTTTCCTGTACCGGTAGTGCCGTCTCCCTTGCAACAACCAATCGTGTAGTTGTAAGGCCCGAATTATCCGTTGCATAAGGCGAGAGGTACATGCCGGCTATCGGTGCTTCAAATACTCCGGTTGGCAATGTCCACCCAACTGAAACATGATCGCTGCCGGCGCCTTCTTTTTGCAGCACTTCAACATAGTACCGCTTGCCAACTTCCAGGTAAATGGCCGCCGACTTTTGACTTCCGTACCTATACCAATCCCTGAAACCCGTCCACCATTGGTTGTAAGCGATCCTGATTTTATTTGACGGGTCGTCATCGGTGCTTAACCATAACTCAGTGGCATCATCACCGGCAATCCAAAATGTGTAGGCGCCCGATTGCGGCGGACAAATGTAGCCGCGAATGCGTGAGCCATAATTATCCGATACCCCTTCCGGCCCTTCCAACTTTGTTAGCTGCGAGGTGGATGAAGGTGATATGGTAACCGGTATCTGCGCCACATCGTTGCCGGCAATGCCATTCCATTGCTCACGCAGAATAGTACCTGAAGCCGCACACTGCCCGGCCGCCTGCACAACCAACGTTTGACTTACATCGGGAGCGGCGCTGTATAAGCCATTGCCTGCTTGTGAAGCCTTTATGATGATGGCTCCTATGCCTGTTGGTGTAAGAACGTTGCCCGCTAAAGTGCCCGGCCCTGCAACCACCGAATAACTGACCGGCAAGCCCGAAGAAGCCGTAGCAGCAAGGGTTACAGTGCCTGCACCAAAATTAATGGGAGCAAGTGGTAAGAAGGTGATGGTTTGTGATGCGGTTACCACTGTGCTTACCACATAAGGTGATAAACGGCTACCAGCAATCGGCGCTTCAAAGGTTCCGTTTGGCAGCGTCCAACCTACGGATAAATGATCACCTCCTACGCCTTCTTTTTGCAATGCTTCAACATAATATTTCTGACCGGCCACCAGATATACGCCCGCCGACTTTTGCGTTGCGTAGCGGCTCCACTCCCGGAAGCCTGTCCAGTTTAAGCTATAAGCAATCCTGGTTTTATTAGCAACATTATCATCGGTACTCAACCATAATTCGGTACCATCATCACCGGCAATCCAGAATGTATAATAACCGGTTTGCGGCGGACAGATATAGCCCCGGATACGTGACCCGTAGGCATCGGCCACATCTTGCGGCCCTTCAAAACTGGTTACTTGCGAAGTGGAAGACGGCGATAGCAATATGGGAATTTGAACTACGTCGTTTCCTGCAACACCATTCCATTGTTCGCGAAGAATACTGCCTGTGCCGGAGCAAACAACCGCCACCGGCGCTGGTGTAACCACTATTTGTTGCATGGCATCGGCAGCCGGATTATATAATGTATTACCGCTTTGTGAGGCGTTGATAATTATAGTACCGCTACCCGTTGGTGTCAGTACGTTTCCATTTAAAGTAGCCGGACCGGAGATGATAGAATAACTAACGGGCAGGCCGGAACTGGCTGTTGCCGTAAGCGTAACCGTACCGCTACCAAGTGCGATATTTTGCTGCGAAGGAAAATTGATGGTTTGACTTAACAAGGAGACGGTGGCTGCTTGATAAGGTGACAGATGGCTACCGGCGATTGGTGCTTCCATGGTTCCATCCGGAAGCTTCCAGGCCACAGAAAGATGATCGCCCCCGCCACCTTCTTTGTGAAGGGCTTCTATATAATATTTCTGTCCGGCTATTAAATAAATACTACCCGATTGTTGTGTTGAATATTTATACCACTCGCGGAAGCCCGTCCAGCTTAGGTTATAAGCAATCTTTATTTTATTGGCAGGCAAGACGTCGCTGCTGAGCCAAAGTTCTGTCGCATCGTCGCCGGCAATTAAAAAAGTATAGTACCCTGTTTGTGGTGCACAGACGTATCCGCGAATGCGGGAACCGTAAGCATCGGCAATATCTTTCGGGCCTTCAAAACTGGTCAACTGACTTGACGATGAGGGAGCGGATGCCAGCGGTATCTGAGGCACATCATTGCCACCTACGCCATTCCATTGTTCACGCAAAATACTTCCGGTGCCCGAGCAGGTTACCGCTACCGACGCCGTTAGCACCAGCAACTGTTGTGTTGCATCGGGAGCAGGATTGTATTGGCTGTTACCGGCTTGGGCCGCTTTGATAACAATGATACCAACGCCTGTTGGATTAAGCACATTACCCGCTAAAGTAGCCGGGCCGGAGATGATGGAATAACTGACCGGCAAGCCCGAAGAAGCCGTAGCAGTAAGCGTTACAGCGCTGCTTCCCAATATGGTATTTGATAAAACCGGAAAGCTAATGCTTTGGTCCAGCAGAGCGCTGGTGGTTCCGTTTGGGGATAAATGCGTTCCGGCAATAGGCGCTTCTAACGTGCCGTCGGGTAAGGTCCAGCCTACCGACAGATGATCGCCGCCACCGCCTTCTTTGTGCAGCACTTCTATATAATATTTTTGCCCCGCCTGTAAGTTGATGGTGGCCGATTTTTGCGACGAGTATTTGTTCCACTCGCGAAAGCCCGTCCAGCCGGAGGTGTAAGCGATCTTTCGTTTAGTGGCAGAGTTTCCATCGGTGCTTAACCATAGTTCGGCAGCGTCATCGGCAGCTATCCAAAACGTATAAGCGCCTGTTTGCGGCGGACAGATATAACCGCGAATACGGTCGCCATAATTATCACCGATAGTAGATGTTTCCAAAGCTCCGCTGAGGATAGCAGTTTTAGCTGGTGTTGTTTGAAAAGGAATGGACGAAATGCCGCCACCCGGTATGCCGTTCCATTGTTCACGGGTAATGCTTCCGGTGCCGGGACAAAAAGATGTGGAGCCTATCACCTTCATTAACACAGCCGACGAAAAAGGCGCCAGCGTTATGTTTCCGTTGTAGGTAGTATTACGGGCATCTACATAAGTTCCATCTAACGTTATTGATTTTGCATTGGCTGAAGCGTTATACTCAAAGCGGCTATAATCGTAAGATGCAATTGAAACCGGCGACTTAACGGATGATTGATCTTTACCATATTGGGCCTTCCAGTCGGCCAGGTCAAGATAAACACCGTTGGATAAATTAGAGGTGCCAATGATATAGCTATCAAAAGTTGGCCGGCAGTAAAAATTATTATCAAAGGTGCCGAAGGAAGGAATGTCGTTATTAGGCGAATAAAATTCAGCTACCAACTGGCTATTGTCTTTTGCAAAAAAAATATTGTTGGTCATCGTTACGTTACGCACCGGAGCATTGGACGCATAGTTGTCGTGCGATAACACCACCTGGCTGCTGCTGCTATAAAACGTATTGTCGGCAATGATTAAATCGTGGCCATTATGCACATATAAACCATACAGGCCACAATTGGCAATGGAGTTGCCCTTTATTTCCACACCGGCGGTATTATCATCCATATAAATACCGTTGGCCGCCTGGTAGGCCGGAGCATCGGTACCGGCGCCGGCGCCAAAGGCGTTAATCAAAATATTACCAATGATTTTTGATCCGTAGGTAGGTGGAGCGCCGGCAATATTGTTCCAGGTATAAATGCCACCGCCATCATCTTTCACTAAAGTATAATTGCTGATGAAATTATTTTTTATGATGTTCGTGTTACCCCTGAAGGTTATCGGGATGTAGCCGGTGCTGTCAATTTCATTGCCCTCTACCAACTCATTATCGCCATCCATTAAGATGCCTTCATACGAGCCGCTATCGCCACCGCCAAGGCCCGCCGCCGTGCCGGTAGCTTTTATTTTATTGCCTTTAATAACCGCATTGGAAGAACCTCTTAATTCCAACGCCGTATTGTTTGTATGATAGATGGTACAACCCTCGACATCCAGGTTATTACAGCCGGAAGCCAGTACTGCATTGGATCCTGAGAAGAGAACATCGCAGTTAAGCAGTTGAATGGAATACGCATTGTTCAGTTCAAAAGCATTTTGATTGGCGCCTTTAAAGCTGATGTTGCGGAAACTAATATTGCTTTGATTAGTGATAGAAACCAAGGTGCGAACAACGCTTGCCTGTACATTAAAAGGAGCACCGCTGGCAGAATAGATACCGAATTTTTTACTGCTGTTATCGTGGTACCATTCGCCATCTACATCTAACGCCTTAGGATGGTTTTGAATAAAATAGCCATAGTTGGCCGAAGGCGAATATCCCGATTGCGATGTATAGTTGATGGTGTGCCCATTATGACTGATGATTTTATTACGATCCAGTACCCACCGGTTTTTACGAATCACTACTTCACCACCCGACCAATCGGGATTGGGAGCCAATTGCTGGTCGGTAATAGAATTGTTGGCCGAGAAACTGTTGATGGTAAGATAACCACCATTAACGGCGGTAATATTAGGATAGCGGCCGGTCTGCCGGAAGGCGCCATTCCACACCACTACATTGATGGTACCGCTGGCCGATGCAACCGCCGTTTCCCAAATGTTGCCGCCGGCATATGCCCAATTAGATAACGAAGCAAAGCCACTGATGACGGGCTTTTCGCCGGCGCCATACGCATCAAATACAATCGGGTTGCCAGCCGCACCAGACACGGAAATAGCAATGGCGCCATCAAATACGTCACCTCTTTTAAAATACACGGCATCACCGGCACCCAGCGAATTGATAATAGCATTGAGCTTGGCAATGGACCGCCATGGCGTTGATGCGTTTTGCGCCTGCGCGGCCGTGCGGCTGTCATCGCCGTCCGAGGTGGAAAAAAAGTAGCCCGTAGCTTTAACCTGGTTAAAGCCGGACACAATAAGTAACAGGCCGATAATGGCAACGAGTGCTTTGTGGTTTTTCATTTATTTATTGATGGCTTGGTAGAAAATCTAAAACGTGCGGGACATATAGCAGAAACGGTGGTGAAATTATTAGATAAACAGAAGAAAAAGTAAAAAATTTGGGCAAACCCCTTTTTTTGCCGTTGAGCTTTTAAAGGAATGATAAAAGTGAACCGGAGCAAGGATTGTAGCGGAAGGGCCATAAAAAAGCCCATAACAGGTTATGGGCTTTTTGGTACATTTTATAATAGCCGTTATTGCTTTCGCATAGATTGAATTTGAGTCAGTAGCCGGCGGTTATCTTCTACTAAAGCTTTGTAGGCATTGTTAAGCGTTGCATTTTGAGCGCTTAGTTTATCGTTTGTAGATTTTAGCGTAGCAACTTTTTGTTTTAGTTCCGGATCGCCGCCGGTAACGGTTTGAGGAACATTGACAATAGTTTGACGTCCGTTTTGGGCCTGCTTCAATTGCCCTTGCAGGGAGGTGATCGTTTTGTTTTTTTCTGCTACTTCATTCTGCCGTTGCTGCTCCAAACCGGTAATGCGTTGTTCCTTTTCTACCAGCATAGCTTTTAACTCCTGCATGGCAGCATCATCTTTCACCGGTACGTTTTGTACTACTGTATTTGTTCTCACCACTACCCGGCTGGTATCATTAAGCACCGACAAATAACCGGTGAGTAAACCGGCATTATTATCTGCTGTTTTACGAAAACCCGCAACGAGGTTAATCAACTCCTGTCGCTCCTCTTCATCACTTACAGTAGCAGCATCTTTTGATAAGCTATCCAAACTGTTTTTTACAGATGCCTGTGCCGCCTGAACGGCTTGCACTTTAGGCCCCGATTTTTCTTTGCTACTCACTAATGAAATAGTCAGGTTATCCAGTTCCTGTAATCGGGCTTCAAGAGCGGTATAAACCTGGACAAATTTTTCATGCGAAGGCGTAGCCGCCGGCACATCAGATGTTAAGGCCGCAGAGGAATGGTCTCTCCACAAAGATGCAAAGATGATCATCACTAAAACAATGCTGACTACGTAAGCGGCAAAAAATTTCAGTTTCGCTTTCTTTTGTTCGGCGAGGGTGGCAGCAATCATACTACAGTTTTTGGGATTTGATTTTGACGGGCCGGCGCATTTAATAATAAGGGATCGCTTACCCGGCGTACGATGATAGTAGCATTGGGTTTAATGCCGTTTTCAACAAGCGACTCTTCGGGATCGAGGTAACGGCTTAAGCCAATTGGCGGAGCGGTAAAAAAGGCCCATCCATAGGGCTGGTTATTACGGTCAATAAAATCAACCGGCGTTTGTCCGTTCCGGTTCTGGTCTTGTACCATGTGATAGAAAACGAGGCCCAGCTTCATTTTCACCGGCGCCCGGAAACGGATGATATTCTCTACGCGGCCTTGTTGATCTATTTGCACTTTTACTTTTACCGGCAGGCTGTTTAAAAATACAGTGCCCTGGTGTATGGCCAAATCGCTTGAATAATACCAGAGGGCCGGTTTTGTTTCAGTGGCCGCTGCGTAAAAATTCCAAAGTTCGTCCACTACAAAAAACAGCAGGAAAGCGCAGGCGCAGGCCAGCGATAAAAGTGGATGAAAACGGTGTGTGACCGCACCGAAAAGAAGCGATATAATTACAATGATCGTTGCGAGTACTATTGAATAGACTTGCTTGTCACGGAAAGTAAGGGAGGCCAATGGCCCTTTAAGCATTGATATATGCATGTAACCGATAGCGATAAAGCCGGCTACCTGTATCAGCTTAGCTACCATGTAGCCTGCAACAAAAAAGCTACTGCTTAAAAAGCAGCAGGCAACAACCAGTAAAGCAATGAAAGTGAGTACATTTTTTTTGTTTTGCACAAGCCGATCTTTTAACCGCAAAAAAGAATTTTGCGTCTCTTGTCCGTCCATACTTAAATGTAGGGAAAAATCAGAAAGCATTCTTATCTCCTTTTACCGTGTTAAACACTGTCATGGCCATAATTTTTAAATCTAAAAACAAGCTCCAGTTTTCCAAGTACCAAAGGTCGTGTTCTACCCTGCGCTGCATTTGATCAAGCGTCCGCGTTTCGCCCCGAAAGCCATTTACCTGCGCCCAACCCGTGATGCCGGGTTTTAAAAATTGCCGCACCATGTACTGGCCTACCAGCCTTGAATATTCATCAGTATGTTTTAGCATATGCGGCCGCGGCCCTACTATGCTCATGTCGCCGCGCAGCACATTTACAAACTGCGGGAACTCATCGAGGCTGGTGCGGCGCAAAAATTTTCCAATGGTAGTAATGCGGTCATCATCTTTTGACGCCTGCCGTAAATTGGCCGACTTGTTCATCTTCATGCTCCGGAACTTAAAGCATTTAAAATCTTTACCATTCTTACCCGTTCGGGTTTGGGAAAAAAAGATGGGGCCGCGTGACTGAATCCATATTAGCAAGCCAACGATGGGAATAAGCCAGGATAAAATAAACAGTACCACAAAAAAGCTAACGATGATATCGAAGATGCGTTTTTTAATGCGGTTGCCTAAATCTTCCAGCGGTTCGTTGCGAAGCGAGATAACGGGAATTTCTTTCAGATAATCTATGTGCATTTGCTTCTTAAAAAAGAAACCCATATCCGGAACGATCTTAAAGCGGATGCAGTTGTCGTCGGCCCCCTGTATCATCTGATAAATATCCTCATTATGCTCCGGCGCCACGGTAGAATAAATCTCTGTTGCCCCGTATTGCTTACACATTTCCAACGCATGGGATACCGGGCTTAAAATGGGATAATTAGAGAGTTCGTGAACATTCTCGTACTCCTCGCAAAAGCCCACCACCTCTTTGTTTACGCCTTCTTCGGTTAAATAGCTCACCAATTTTTTCGATAACGAATTATAGCCAATGATAACTACTTTGCTTACCAGCCAGTGCCTTTTTTTGAAGTAGTAATAAATGCCGAGGTAAAGAAACCGGTTGATCAGCAGCGATAGAAAAATACTACACAATACAACGGTTATAAAAACCCTCGACAATAAAATAAGGCGAAAGAAAAAGAGGAAAATAATAATGGTGGAAAGAAAATAAACAAACGCCTGCATGGTTGCCTTGCTGAAACTTTCGAACGAAAGAATATAGCGTTCATTGTAAATGTTTTTTGTTAGCGATACCGCCAGCCAAACTGCATTTAAAAAAAAGATGAAATAGAAATACTCTACGTTGGGAGAAATGAGCGTATGCTTACGAAAGAAATATTCTGTAAAAAAGAATACCGCATTTATGGTAAGAAAGTCGAGAACCCCAAGACTTAACTGAAGCGATTTTATAAAGCGATTATTCATTTCTCACTGTTTTCTGATAAAAGTTATAACATCAGGCGTTAATGGGCGGCCCGGCAATAGGTTAGCTGTTTAGTAATAATGCGTTTGAGACATACGTAAAGCCGGGCCGGTTAGATACTACTTTTAATACCTCTTCCAACTGCCTCCATAACCCTTGTTGTTCTATTTCCCAGGAGTGGCCCCACAAGTGAAAGCAGCCACCGGTTTCGGCTATGTCAGACAAGTATTGATCAGCCAGTTGCGCCAGGCTTGTTTTTGAACCGTTCTGTAACCAGGCTGTTAAGCAAGTCCATCGCCTGCGCTTAACTAAATGTTTAAAATAAGCAGATCGTTTGTGCGGATAAACCTGCAACGTAGTATCCATAATCTGGTGCTCCTTAGCACAGGCCGTACTAAACAAAGCGGTGGTTCTTGCCAGTTGATAGCCGGCCCTGAAAACCGCCGCCACAGCCGCTTTGTGATGTACGCCACCCGGGAAGCAAAAACAGGAAGGCGACTGACCAAGTACATCGGACAACCATTGATAGCTTCCATGAATTTCTTTCCATAGAAAATCTTCATCTTTTGAGTAAAGCCTTACATGCTGTAAGCCGTGCCCGCCGATTTCAAAGTCTTTACTTAACTCCCGTAAATTTCGTTCTGTCATTACCGGCCGCTCTGCGTTAGCTTTTGGAATATAAAACGTGCCGTTAATATGGTACTTGCTTAAGTACGCGGCCAGCTTAAAATCAAGTTCGTGGCCATCGTCCCAACTGGTAGTGATGAATTTCAATAAATAGATAGGAGTTTATAAGCAGATACTTGATTCAACATGTTAAGCCGACAACAACAACTATATCCTTGCAGGCAAAGGCTTCAATTTTAAATTTGCTGATTGGTAAATTCAGCAGCATGTAAAACCTTTCTAAAAAATAAATGTATAGATTAGGCTACCTGGTGAAGTACCCGTTTGCGCACATACGCTTTTGCCAGAAGATATAAAAAAAGCGAATTGGTGATGGCATACCGCCCGAACAAACGCCTTGGTTCCTGTAGTAACCGGTACAGCCATTCCAGCCCGGTTTTTTGCATCCACTTAGGGGCACGGCTTTGGGCGCCAATCAGTACCGGTAAAGCGCCACCAACTCCTATCATTAAAGCATTTACCCGGTTAAACATAGATGCCATCCACTTTTCCTGCTTAGGGCAACCTAATATCACAAAAACAAAAGCGGCGCCCGATGCATTGATCTTCTCCGCCGTCTTACGTTCTTCCAAATCAGTCAGTTGCCTGAACGGCGGACTATGCATGCCTGCCAGTTTAAGCAATGGATAATGTTCCTTTATATAGCTGTTTGTTTTTTCAAGAAACTCATTGGTACTACCATAAAAAAACACAGGCAGTCCTTTTTCTTCCGCTTCTTTTAGTAAGTCAGGTAATAAGTCCATGCCGGCCACCCGCTCCTGCTTTATGCCATGTAAAAGGCGAAGAGCCCAGGCTAACGGCTTGCCATCGGGAGTAACAAAGGCCGCCCGTTGCAGTATCTGCGCAAACCGCTTATTGCGATACGCTTCTATCAACATGTGTACGTTGGCTACGCAGGCATATTGGCTTTTGCCCGATTGTGCAGCGGTCACCATATTTTTAATGAAGTCCGCATAAGTTCCGGTACTTACGCTAATGTGCAAAACAGGCGTTTTATCCATTGAGATGGGCGGTTAAATTGGGTGTTTTTTGCGATTGGATGTTTAGCAGTTTAGCATCAATAATATCCAGTATCTCACTGTCAACTTTTGCATCAAACTTGCGGGCAAACAAATGGCCGGAAGATTTTATAGCGTCAAAATCTTTTTTAAGAATAGTGTTCGGGTGGGCACTATGCGATTTTTCCCAGATCATAAAACGCTTATTATCGCTGATCATATTTTTACGGATCTGTTCATCGGTGCTGTTAGCCAGTATCATGTGCACATACAATTCGTCCGGTACAAACGTGTATTGGTGAAAGGCCCTGTACCCTGGATGCTTAGCATCATAGTCAAGTATGTAGTTGAGCGCATACATATCCATGCTCCACCACTGGGAGCCTGTAAAAGGTTTCATGTTGTTTGGTGTTTTCCTACGTAAAAATGGAAGAAACCTTGATAACAGATTGAGCGATTTGGACATAAACATCTGGTGCTTTTTTAAACCGATGTAATATTTATCCACACGGTACCAGCCACCTCTGTCGCCCGGCCATTTTTTATAATTGGGTATTGGGAAGTAATCCACAAAAATGCTGTAAGGCGATGTTTCGAAAAACTCGTTGATGTAAGCATTGCTTTTAATTGGATAATCCTGTCCGCTTACCAGCAAAATCTGATCGAAGTTTTTTCCAGAATTTTTTATCGCTTTTAAGCCATTTAGCGATGCCTGCACGGAACCAAAGCCGCCCCACCTGGAGTCAACCCTTTCTACAAAAGAAATGGGAGCGTTACTATTTTTAATGACTTCAAACTGCGAGAATTCTGCGGTTTTATCAATGTGTATGAAAAACTCGGAAGCGCCATCATTTAATCTTGTAATTAACCTGAATAATTGTTCAGGGTACCGATGGGCCATAATGATATAGGCTTTTTGCATGTTGATGTTTTGGCTTTAATGATTAAAAAAATGGAGAGCGGTTTCCTTACACTGATTCAGGCTGCATGATTGTTTTGGAATGAAGAAAATATTTACGGGCGCCAAAGTTCCACCAGTAAGTTGCAAAGGTGGCGGCTAATTTGGCGGCCATATAATTGTTATTAAGGTGCGGCGTAAGCCAGGCTATTACCAGGTAGTTAATACCAAGGCCCACGGCGGTAATGATGAAGTAATAAAAGATTTCGAGGTTACGGTTAGCAATAGCCCTGTTCTTAAATATCCAGATGGTACACAGGTAGTAGTTTAAAATAGTACCCGACATAAATGATATAATGGAAGACGTGCGGTAATGAATACCGGCATACCGGGTTAATATACTCAACAGGGCAAAGTCGAGCGCCGTACACACCCCACCCACAATTAAATATTTACCGGCTTCGGTTAACAGGTCCTTTCGTTGGGTAAGCGAGGCAATAATGCTGGCAATAAGCTTTTTCATGTTGCAGGTGCTGATTAATTTAATTGATTAGATAGGTCCATGGCCGCCTCAATGCACTTATCCATGTTATAATATTCCCATTCGGCAAAGCGGCCCAGCAGGTAAATATTATATCGGGCCAGATGGCTTTTCAGGTTTTTTACTTTAGTCCGCGTTTCTTTATCCTGAATGATATACGAGTTGGGCTCGTAGTTGAAGGCTAATGGTTTTAAATTCCCGGGAAGGCTTTCCAATTCTTTAATCATAGCTTCCCTTTCCTGCTTGCCCGAAAATTCCACCACGCAGGTTTTTCTATCAGAGCCTTCGTTATTAGTATCGCTAAAGTTGCCGGTGTAAATAATGCGGTGCGCCTTGTACTTATCCTCGGGCAGGTACAGCCACGATATATCATTCGCGTCTGTTTCGCATAACACATTAGAGGTGCCGTTTGAAGCAAAATCTTTTGTAGCGGCTAATGCTTTAGTCAAGTCATCATCGTCTATATGAATAATATCGCTCAGCTTTCGCACATCACCACAATAAACTAATACATCGGTGCACTCTACATTACCGTTAATGGATAATTGTCCCTGCGGAGTCACTTCTACTTTTGTAAGCGGCAAGGACAAATGAATATTTTGTCCTTCGGCTAAACGGTCTATTATAAATTGCGAACCGTTTCTTTTAGGATAGTAAAAGGTAGCGTGTACCATAGCGCCTTCTTCCCGCTTTAAAATATTGCTAACGATCACTTCTTTGATCTTAGGCATTGGCAGCTTTCCATCTAACCATTCCAAGGGTACTTTGCTAATGTCGGTGTTCCATATTTTAGAATTATACGGACCGAAGTAGAGATTGTAAAGCTTTGTGCCAAAGCTGCCGATTAAAAAGTCCCTGAAGTTGTCGTAGGTGGCGCCGGCACTATCTTTTTCCGCCAACATAGAAAGCAACTCATTGATAATTTCACGAGCCTCCGGTTCGGGTAATTGATACAAATAATTCTCCAATGGGTAACCGATGTAGGCGCCATCAAACAATATTTTAGCGTTGCGGGTGGCTTGTAAAAATTCCTTATCACGGTTGAAGTGTTTCCAAAACCAATCCAGCACAGTTTGCACTTTGCTATTAAACACATGGCCGCCCACCCGATGAAAAAGATTCCCATCAATTCTATCACACTTAATTAAACCGCCTGCCTTGGCGGCTCCTTCCATTATTTCCACTTCATATTTTTCCGACAACATACGGGAAATACTTAACCCCGATATGCCTGAACCAATAACAATTGCTTTCTTCATTTTTTAAGACGTTGTTAGTTTTAGTGGTACAAAGTGAGGCACTTACAACGTGTGCGAGTGGCCGCGAAGCCGTTGCGAAAAGTAATAAAATAAGGTTTGATAGGAATTGCGGATAGCGCTTTTAGAAACCCTTGGCGATGGTGCCGAATAGTGAATGGGCACTTCGAATATTTTATGCTTGCGTAACAAATAACGCAGTTCGGTTTGATAAAAATGTGCCTTTGATTTGAAGTTATGGTTAATGATTTTAGCCACCACATCGCGATGAAACCCCTGAAAACCGGAGGTCATATCTTTTAGCCTGGTGCTTAATAATAAATTGGCGAGTACGGTACCGGTTTTAGAAAGCATGCGCCGCTTAAACGGCGAGTCGCCCATAGAGCCGCCGTTGATAAACCGGCTGCCAAAGGCGCAATCGTTGCCTTCGTTTAATACCCGCAAAAACATAGGGATGGCTCGTGGGTCGTGCGAAAGGCCGGCATCCATTTCTATAATAATGTCGTGGCCGGCTTCGTAAGCTACCCGTAAACCCTTTATATACGCATCTACCACATTGCGGTTTTCCGGCGCCCAAACGGTTACGTAGCGCGGATCTTTGGCCGATAGCTGCTGGCAAAGCTCCAGCGTACGGTCTTTAGAAACGGAGTCAATGATAAAATAAACATTACCCGGATTCAATTCATCAATTACAAAATTGATCATCTTGATAAAGGGTTCGAAGTCTTTTTCTTCATTGGCTAACGGCACTACAATTGCCCATTTTTTATAGTAGTACATGTTGCGGTGTTCATCACCTACGGCAACTAACGGATTTTTAGAGGGCGAACTTTTTACGTAATCGCTTTGCATATGGCTTAATGTTTTTAAATAACGTTTCTACTGTGCGTGATACTAAAAGATGATGCTTATACTTTTTAAAAAATGATTGTTCTTTCAACTCATCTGGCTGTAAAGCCGCCAGAAATTTTTTATCGGATGGAAGGTGCAAAATGAAATGGTGCTTATAGGCCTCAATAGGTTTTTGGCTATGTAAGGGTACAAAACTCCAATACCTGCCTACAATAGAAAGCGGACCTGCATCCACTATGGGAACGTCGCCTTTCAGTTTTAACTGCTCTATCGCTATTGAGGTTAACACTTCATCTCCCTGGTGATGCAACGAAGAAAAATTGTTGAAGTACGTTGGCTTTATCGCATCAATTTCTACCATCAGCTTTTTAAAAAATTGCGGCGGGCCTGCTATAAACTCGCCACCGGCCCACAAGCCAACAGAGGGTCTTTCACCGACCATTTCTTTATCCGCTATAATTTTATCGGCGCCATACGCAGGTGTTACCTGATCGGTAATATCATAATAAAGTGGCAACCCTTGCCGGATGCAGGTTTCCAACGCTTTCGGCATTTTACCTACACAAAGCATATCGGAATCTACAAGTGCTACATAATCATCGGGCAAGCCCGATAAATAGGTGAACACTTCTAACTTAAAATGCGCTGAATAGAATTTTATGCCTGATGGCACTGTGGATTGAAACGAAAGTTGAACAACCGGAATGTTGTAGCTGTCACTATTCAGGTCATTTAAAAAATTTGCATCATTGGTCAGCACTACCAATTCAATGCCTTCGGGCAGTAGCGAACGATGCAATTGTTTAGCACAATTCAGGTATAAATTTATCTGATCCCTGAACGATTTTACAAAGTTGTTATGCAGGCTTTGTTCGCCTTTCTCGATATGGATCAGTGTAAAAAATTTCATGGGTAACTGCTCATTGACCTTCGTTGATTTTATCTAACCTGCCAGCTTGGTTGCTGCCTTTAGTTGTTTTATATCCACCTTATTGCGAGACCTTTCCTGGATAGCAGCAGTATAAATTGACAGCAATTGAGTATAGTTTTCTTCCGGAGTATAATACTGCAGATAGGTGTTGAAGGCCTGCTGACGATAGACCTCTTTTTTATCGGCGGTATAAGCTTGCCACTCGTCTAACCTGGCTCTTAAATCTTTTGCATTGGAAACGGCGAAGTGAAGACCATTATAATTGTCTTTTACAATTCTTGCCGGCGCCCCAATCTTAGATGCTATCACTGCCGTTGAAAGTGCAAACGCCTCAATAATCGTCAGGCCGAAGGTTTCGTACCAGAGCGATGGAAACACCAATGCATTGCACTTTCTCATTTCTTCAATGATAACTTTCCTGCTTTGAAACCCACGATAGGTAACGTTTCTATTGTTTTTTGTATAAGCCAGTACATCTTCTTTCAGCGGGCCGTCGCCAATGATAGTAAGCGAGTAAGGAGCACCTTCAAAAGCGGCCAATAAAGTGGCAATGCCTTTCTCCGGCGACAACCGCCCCACATAAAGAAAATTATCCTGGCGAGTTACAACAGGTAAAAAATAATTTGCCGTGAAGTTGGGCTTCACCACTATTTTACCAGCCTCCAGTTTCAGGCGGCTTTGGTCTATCAACTCTTTTGCGTGCGGCGTTAAAACAATAAACCGGTCAATCATTTTCCAAACGCCCAACTTTCTGTTGAGCCAAATACTCAGGCACAGCCAAAAGGTTAGCAGCCTTGAATTTTTATACACGCCTTTAAAAACGGCGTTCCAGGAGAAGCTCTTTTTCAGGCTATCTGAAAAATTTTCGCCTTTGTAAAACAGGGTAGCCGTAGGGCAAATCAACCGGTAATTATGCAGGGTAAATACACAGGGAACTTTACACCTTTTTACGGCGTACACTACCGATACGGAAGCCGCGAAATGCAGGTTGTGTATGTGTACTACATCGGGCTTGTAACGCTGCAAATACTGTTTTGTTTTGTTGTATGAACTAATATTAAAAGGTAGTTGAAGAAATTTTATCAGCGCCTTACCATCGTTTGAAAAAGACAGCTTTTCTACCATAATTCCATTACTACGCAGCAGTTCCATCTCCTGCTCTACTACACTGTCTTCGCCGCCTTTCAGTTGATACCCGGTATGTATGATTAATACTTTCATGCCTGCCTGTTAATACACCACGGCTTTTTTATTTAAAATAGATAGTAATTGAGTTGGAACCATTAGACGTAGTATAAGAAAGCTTTCCGGGCCAGTTCACCCAGGGCCGTTTGTCCAGGGTGTCAGGCCTGGCCTGCGCAGTTGCATCTTCCGTAGGGTTGTTATCGGTAACCTCGATTATATAATTGTAGGCATTGAACCAATTACTGCTTCGCACCGTGGCTACTGCATTTCGTCGTTCTACGTGTTGGTTGTTCATCATCAAAAAAGTGGACACATCGGGGTTGCCGGTGACATAAATATTTTTACCGTTCCAGCTTTTGTTCTGATCCAGGTAGGAGATGATTTCATTGTGGGACTTGTCGGATAAGAATTTATATTTCTTCTCTTTGGAAACTAAAAGGGCTACAAAGAATACGTACACGAATCCGGGTAAAATAAACTTGTACGTTCTTGCCACCCGTTCTTCTTCTAACAACAAACCAATACACGCAATAACATAAGGAATAAGATACACCTGGTAGTTAAACTCGTTTGATTTAAGTACCAACAGCAGGGTAAGCGAAATACCGATGGCTAAAAAAATGCGCAGCTCTTTATACCTTTTTACATAGTATAAACAGACCAATCCAATAAAGGCAACCGGTACACTTTGAAGAAGATAGGGCAGCTTCAGGTCGGACAGGTGAGCATGCGATTTTCGCTCAAACTGAAGTGCCATCTGCATTTTAAATAAGGCTATATCCTGAAAAATATAAAGCAGATACGGTATCAATACAACCACCGTTACCAATAGAAAAATAAGGAACGGCTTTGTACCTCTGCGCAGCATAACCACGCCTATGGCTGCACAGCAAGGCAAGAGCATGGGATGGGTCATCATCAGGCAGGCGGTAACTAAACCCATAATATACTCGTTACGTACCGACTTAACGGCTAACATTGAAATAACAATCAGCAAGATCGCCAAGGCTTCCATACGAATGAAAGCGGAAGTAATAAGTATAAACGGACAAATAAGCAGCAGGCTGCTAAGGCAAATTTTTATATACCTGTTGTTGCTGATAAAAGAAATTAAAATGGCAGCAGCACTGATAAACAAAAAGCTGATAAGTTTAGCGTTAAATACGGTAACGCCAATAATTTTTAGTAATGAGCCAAGTATAATCATATACAGTGGCGGCATCCAATACGTATATTGGCCGGCGCCGGGTAAAAAACTTTTATGAACATCGGAGGACAACCGCCCATGGTTAGCAAAACTATAGGCTGGTGAAAAAAAACTGGCTTCGTCAATAGTTACCGGTGGAAACGAATACCGGAAAAAGACAAAATGAAGAATAAAACAAACAATAGAAATGGCTAAAACCGAAAAGGCAATAACTGGTTTAGAGTTGTTCATGGTTGCTTGTGATATAGTATTGTTAGCGTGGCTTATACGTAAGCCTTCTTTTTAAGTTTGGAAACGGCCTTTATAATAGTGTTGATTATTTTTCTTGTGGCCAATGCTTTAAGCCCGTACGGTTTTTTTATCTGCTTTTCAAGTTCGGGCACAATGATATCTTCAGGACAAAAATTAAAGTTCCTCTGATCGCCTTTATCTAACGGCGTTTTGAGGTAATCAAGCCCAAACGTGTTGGTGGATTCATTGTCAAAACCAATGTTGGTAACCTTTGATAACGTTGGATAAACAACCTTCATTCGCGTCTCTGCTACATGCACCTGCATTTGAATATCCCAGGTAGAAATGGTACCCTTTAGTTGCTTTTTAAGCATCCTGTATAAATCAAGGCCTTCGCTGTTTAAACGGCTTTTAAAATTGGGCGAACCAGTCATCAACTTCTCCAGTTGGTTATGGTCCCACACCACTTTTTTAACTCTGTCCGCCCAACCGGCCCAACCGTAGGAGCAGAAGCGTTTATAAATAATAGTATCGTAATGATAGTCTTTCTTCTGAATCGGAAATACATAACCGGTGATGCAGAAAACGGTTTGCTGGTCTTTATAAAATTTTAAGCCTTGCAGCATATAACTGATATAGTTGGGCGATACGACCAGGTCATCTTCCACTACAATAAATTGCTCATAATTGGCAGCTAAAAACTTTAAGCCGGTTTCAAAATTAGGGCCGGTGCTTACATTCCTTTCGCGGTAGTGTTTAATAACGTTTCTAAAACCGGTTATCGAATCAATGTAAACCCTTGTAGCCTCCACCGCTTCCTTATCCTTTTCACCTTTATATCCGTCTGCAAAAAAAATAATATCCATGGATGGGCATTCGGGATTTTTAAGAAGCGCTTCTATAGCGGCTCTTAGCTTGCCCGCCCGTTTGTAACAAAATACCGCTATCACTGTTTCTTTGTCCATCATCTGATAATTAATAGTAGCTGTGTAGCCAGACGTTCAGAGTTATTTCTTAAATGTTTGCCAGATAAAAGGAAAAAATGTTTTCATCCACACATTAATAAAGGCGACCGGATACGACCATGGAAAATGCCTTTTTATAAAGGTCATATACTCGTTGTAGGCTAAGCCTTTCGGGCTTTTTAAATAGCGGATGCGTTGCTGAAGCGTGGTGGCCGGCGACTTCCAGTTTTTACCATGATCATCCACACAAGAACCCAGAAAACCAGGGGCTACAAAGACGTTGAAGCCAGCTTTGTTTACGGTAAGCGTATAATCGTAATCGGCTAAACCATGCGTGTATTCTTCCGACAAAATACCCACTTTTTCCACGATGGCCCTGGGCACCAACATGATGTTGGCATTAGCCACGTCGCAAGGAAGATACCCGTTTTCACTATAAACCACGAGGTCATCTTTCCACCGCCTTTTAGAGGTGAGCTTTCTTCCGCCGTACGTCCTCTTTCCCGTAACCGGATCGGCCGTGGTGCCGATGCAAACAGCCGGGGCTAAGGCTTTCAGCCCCAACAAGGTATCAATAGCCTTATCAAATAAAAGCGTGTCATCATTCAGCAGTAAATAATAATCGGGATCGTATTTTCTGGCTTCCGACCAGGATTTACGCATGCCGCCGGCCCAAAATAATTCACTATACCCTTCATAAATATGCGCCGTTGGAAAGATTCTCTTTATTGCCTGAACGGTATCATCGGCAGAGGCGGCATCTGTTACAAAAAGTTCAATTTGTACATCGTTACTTAGCTGTTGCCTTTTTAAACTTTGCAGGCAGGCAATTGTCTTTGCGCTTCGGTTAAAGGTGGTTAGCAGTACGGCAATCTTCATATAAAATCTTTCTTCATCCAGTAGCAGGCGGGCATCTATTATCAGGTATAAACCAAACTGGTATAGGCTGGGTTTTTATCTTCTGCAGCAACCGATTGATCCCGTTCTATATAGTATAAACACAGTCCCATGTGTCCCCAAAAAATCAGCGGCAGCACATAGTTGAAAGAATAAAGCAGGCCGGAAAGACAAAACGAAATAAGGATTATGCTATCTGCGCTTAATTTTTTTGACAACGCTTTTATGCCCATATAAACGAACATAGAAAATTTGAAAACAAAGCCAACAATACCATGATAAAAAAGCATTTCCATGTACCCTTCATGAAAGTGCTGCCCTGTTTTTTCGGGCCACCAATCAACCAATGGGTTAGGCATCTCAAATCCCTTGAACGTCCAGCCAAATATGGGTTTTCGCAAAAAAAGGTCAAAGTAAACTTCCCGCTGATCTGCCCTGAATTTACCAGTGCTGTCTTCTTTTGCCGGATCAAAAATTTCGCTGAACCGGTCGGCAAAAAAACTGATCATATCGGGAAACATGCTGGAGATAAAAAAATAAGCGATAAAGATTACTACGATGGCGCTAAGGGCCAGGCTCCATATTCGTGAAAACGATTTTTTGTTGGTACGTATTATAAGCCATAAATAAATCAGGGCGCAGAGGATGGCGCAACTCCAGACCGACCGGTGTTGATGAATTAAAATTACTACGAGGCAAAACAGCAGCGGCAGCAGGTCTTTCCATTTTTTATGATTGATGAATTTATTCATGTACCATAAAAACGGAATGATCATCATATAAACCTTGCTGGAATGCAGGATGCGACCATCGCCTGAAAACGGGCCATAATCATTCATTTCAATTTCTGCCAGGCTGAAGGAAAACCCCCTGCCGTACCATACCATAAAAATGATGTACGACAACAAGTAGAACTTGGCAATGAACTCTAATAAATCAAGATCGAATTTGCGGCAGAGGTGCTTTATGAACAAGGCATACACTACCGGGAACAACACATAAAACATGCTCAACTGCTGAAACACGGTATTGTATTCGTTAAGCGACTCAAGAATAAGCTTAATAATCAGTAATCCGAAAACGCTCATATACACCCTTTCCGCAGGCTTTAATGAGGGGAAGCAATACATCATGTAAACCGAGGCGCCGATGCTTAATGCTTTTTCATAATTCTGAACAATGCCGGAATCAGGTATTACCAGCCAGGAGAACATTTCTTCCATCAGCAAATAGCAAATGAAAACGATAATGATCTCCTTTAAATAGAAGCGGTGGTTAAATATTTTTATAACAGCGTTCATTAAGGGTAGAATAGTTAAATGGCTTGTACGGGTTGCTTTTTAAACCATTTGCCGGTTATTTTATTCAGCTTATTTTTTGCCCGCGGCCAAAGGCTTTTAAACTGTAACCAGTTTAATTGTGCGTTTAATTTTTTTACTTCGGGATGGTGTCTTTCATCGTGCCATTTAATTTTTTTTTCGTTGTGGAGATACATTTTTTGCAGCGACGCTTCTTTCCCGGCATCAATAACATCGAGATAAATTTCTTTTTTCTTATCAACTAATTCTTTGCTGATGTAGCCAAGGTGTTTCAGCCGAAAGCTGGTATTTACCTTAAAGCCTTTAATCCCTTTTACATTGGGCGAATCTAAAATCCTGTTTTCAAAATAGCCGGTTGGCGATTCGCGCCACATCACCCTATCATGAATAGTGGTAAAGAAGAAATACTCGCCGGAACCGGCAAAATGTTCCTTATCAATGAAATGAAAACGCCGGAAAGCATACTTGTTTATGAAAGGCCATTTCATTAGCCGGTCAAAATCAGCCCTTGTTAGTTCGGGTTCAAATATTTCGTCCACATCTAACCATAAACACCAATCGGGCCTGCGTTTGCGGGCCATGGCATACAATAAGTTTTTATCACGTCCCTCATTGTATCCTTGTGTTTGTACAATATCAACCACTTTTGGGTGAGTTTTTAAAATTTCAAAAGTGCCATCGGTTGATCCGTTGTCAAGCGCCACAATTTCATCTACCAGGGTTTCAAAACGGCGCAACCACTCATCAACAAACAGTATCCCATCTTTCACCCGAAGCAGCATTACAAGCTTTGGCATAAATCAAAAATAATAAGTAAAGATTTTTTAGATAATGAATTGATAAGACGTTTAAATTCGTTTTAACCGGAAGAAGGGAAGCACCAAAAATTTTCCGGATAGCTCTTTTACTTTACTTCTAAAACCGGCATCAACAAGGAGCAGAAGGGTAAAAAAGAACATGGTGAATATGGCGCCGTTGGCAATCAGCTTAGCAAAAAACATGGTCGGGCTCAATAGCTTATCAATGGCGAAGCTGATTCCCCAGCCACCTAAAACAGCAGCCGGCAAAATAATAATCCACGTAGTAAAAACGCCGCTAAGCAACGACCGGTGCAGATAGCCTAACCGATAAACCCGCCAGTAGTAAAATGCAATATCAATGGTGGCGGCAAACGCCAATGAGGTAAGAATAGCGCCTTTAATACCATACAACTTCGCCGTAAAAAACATAGTGATGCCAAAGACAATTCCGCGGGTAACATTATAGATACTTGGAACTTTTATATCGCCAAGGGCATAGCCAACATTGGACATAAATGTGGTAAGCAGGGAAAGAAAAAAATGAGCAACCAATAAGTATAGCAAGGTATTTCCAATGTACTGGCCGGGGCCCGTCCACGCGGCAATAAGATGCCCATAATTAAAAATGAACATTAAAGCAACAAATAAAGTGGCATAAGAATAAAACTTGAATTGCTTTTTCATTAAGTCGAGAATAGCTTCTTTTTCGCCCTTGCCTTTTGCATGAGAAATAAGAGGCATCAAGGCCACCGAATGCCTTCCGATAAGTGAATAGCTATGGCCCAATGGCCGCCTGTTTACCTCATACATAGTAATCAAAGAAGGCAGGTTAAACCTTGCTAAAACCACCATATCCACACTACCGCATAAGCCGGTAATAATTTTTGACGTAGCCGTAAATGAAAATATCCGGACAAAATTTTTGAAGTGCGCCATTTCAAAAACAATACTCATTGCCTGCTTTTTTACCAAACGCAACATAGAACTTATGTTATAAATGTTGATGTACACTGCCCGTAGTAAATTGGCCATGGCTATAGATAAAACCCCATAACCTAAAAACAGAAATATCAGATTGACTAATAAAAACAAGCAGTTAGCCGTAAGAGAACAAATAGCCACCTGCGCTGAGTTGTGCAGGCCCTGATTAATGCCTGACATGGTAAAAGAAACGAGCGATAAACCTGTGGCTAATACGGACACCCATAAAGCCGATGACAGGTACGCATAATCCCCAATATTTTTATTAATGATTTTACCGATAAAGAAATAACAACCTAAACCAAAAATAATAGACACCAATAATACTACGGCCGATGCCAGGTAGCCCGACCCGATTAATTTGCCTACTTCTTCCTCTTCTTTTCGTCCGCGAAACTCAGCAATACGTTGTTGCAATACTTCGCCCACCCCCGGGTCCACCAGGGTTATTAAACCCAATACCGCACCGGTAGCCCACCAGATGCCTAAGGTATTAGCTTCAATATTTTTTAAATAGAGGGGTGTTAATAAAATGGAATTGAAGATATTCGTCAGCACCCATCCGTACTGAAAAATAAAATTCCATCGCAGCAATTTTTTATCCATTATTCATAAAGGTAGGCAGCAGGGCCTGCGGGTAGGTACTTGTTCAAGTTATTAAAAAGGCTTTATAGCGAGTCAAACACTAAAATCTAACAATACACTAATTACCTAACAGCCATAAACTCAACAATTAAATTTAGGTGTTTAAATACGAAAATATTTTCAAAAGAATTGTACTACGGCTATCGCTTTCATAATAGATTATCCCGCTTTTACATTATAGTAATTGCCTGACGAATACATACTCTGCGAATAGTTAAGCACTTCAATTCTTGATTTAGAAATTTCGGCTGTCATGGCATAACCAAGTGAAGGCAGAAGTACTTTAACCGTTTTACTTTTTACTTCTAAAACATCCCCTTCTCTATGCACCAATAAACCATCGGTGATACGGACACGATCAGCAACATTAACCGCTACTTTTTCCAGCTTTACGTCAGAATGTTCGGATAGAAAGTTTTTTATGGTTTCAATTTCTTCATCCTTAATAACAGCGGGGCTTCCCAACCAATAAACAAAATTGATGATGCCATCGGTTTGCTTTATTAATAAATGTTCCGCTTCTGTTACGCATACAAACACGTAAGAGGTAAAAAGCGGTTCCATCACAATCTTTTTTCTATCAGCCCACTGCCTGAGGGTTTTATTCAAAGGACAGAACACTTCTACCTTTCTCCTGGCTAAGAGTTCAGTTACCTTTTTCTCCCACCTTGGCCTGGTGTAAACTGCGTACCATTTTTTTTGCATCATCATAACTGTAGTGTTTCGTTGAAATTGACGTCCAAAGCAGGCTTCGCCCATATCGGTTACAGACAAATTTTGTAACCGTCAATTGATTGCTTACAATGTGTAAGGATTAATTAAGACTTGCCCATACCAATCTGGTAGCGCTCATCTTTATCTTTATGAATATATCCGTAACCGTAACCGTAACCGTATTTTTTACTACCGAAACCCCTGGACTGAATTCCGTTGAACACAATCGCGAGGTTATGTAGTTCATTTATCTTATTGTTTTCATCAATGCGCTGAACAAAAACTTTAGGCGTGTATTTATGACGAATAACATACAACGTAGTGCTGCACAGCGGTGACAAAATGTAGGCATCTGTAACAGGACTTACAGGTGCGGTATCAATAACGATGTAATCGAATATCTTATCCAATTGATTTAACAGCTCTTCCATACGCCCATTCATCAACAACTCGGAAGGATTTTTAGGCAGGTCACCGGTGGATATAAGAAAGAGATTTTCATTCAGATCCGTTTCCCTGATAATTTCCTTTATCTCATTTTGGCCCAGCAGATATTGTGTCAATCCTTTTTCGTCATGAATTTTAAGCTTATTATTTAACGACGGATTGTTCAAATCACAATCAATCAGCACAACTTTTTTACTGGTTAATGCTAAGCCTAACGCCAGGTTGGTAGCGATAAAACTTTTGCCTTCGCCGGAAATGGCGGAGGTGACAAGTATTCTTTTGTTTTTAGTGTTAATACCCAAATATTTTAGTGTAGCCCGTAAACGCCTGAACTGTTCGGCAATAAATGTTTTATTTGATTCACCAATAACGATCGGGTCTTTTAAATCTTCTGATATGATTTCGCCAACGATTGGTTGTGAAGTAAGGCTTTCAATTTCATGCCGAAACATTATGTTACGGCTTAATGATTCTCTTGCCGTAACAATGCCGATGCCTGCTGCAAAAGCAATGAGCATAGCAGACAGATATACTACTTTAGATTTCGGGCTAACCGGAGACACCGAAGATTGCGCTGGCTCTACCACGCGGCTATCTGATACGGTAGAAGCGTATGACATCTCTGTCTCTTCGCGTTTTTGAAGCAGGAAGGAATAGATGCCGTTTGTGATAGTATGTTCCCGATTAATATCAATTAGTTCCTTTTCTTTTTCGGGAATAGACTGCAGCATGGAGTTATAACCACCATTGGTAGCATATACATTAGACCGGCTGGCCAGCAAGCTTTGCTCCTGGCTACGAATATTCTCCTGCAGACTGGAACGCATCTTGGAAATCTGGTTAGACATGGCGATCATAGATGGCAGGTTTTCACCAGTCGTTTTCTTTAGCGACTCGTACTCCTGCTCTGTAGAATAAAGCTTAGTCACCAACTGCGAAAGCATTGGGTCGCTAACACCCAATGTAGAAGGGACGATTCCACCCTCATTATTTTTTGACTGCACGTAACTTTTCACCTGGCTTAATACGGCCAACTGGTTATTTATATCACCCAGTTTTTGGTCGTTTAAGCTAACATTTTGCAGAAACAGTTTTCCTTGTTCGCCAATATCTATAGCTCCTTTGCGGGCTTTATATTGCTGTGTTTTTTGTTCAATGGAATCGAGGCTTCGCTCTACGGTTTTCAAGCGGCTTTCTACAAAAGCCAGTGTATTAGCCGCTAAAATATTTTTATCTTTTATTATAGCCTTATTGTAGGTATTTAATAATTCATTTAGAATGGCTTCACCCCTCTCAGGCACCTCATCCTTTAGGGTTAAGCTTAAAATACTCGCTTGCTTGTTGGTAACCTTAACTTCCATTCGTCCTTGTATATCACCTGCAACAGATTTTACCGGAACGAGCGAAAAATAAAGCTTCCGGTCGGTCGAACGATTGAAATCTTTATTAGGCAAAAAACGTAACACGCCATAAGGTGTCTTTGCCCATTCATTTAAATTGTATTGAGCATTGCTTATTCCCACTTTTTTTAGCGACGAATTATACGTAAACTCTATCTTATCATTTTTGCGAATGCTATCAGGATTTTGTATTTCAATGCTAACCGGAGAAGTTACATAAGCCGATGCGCTTCTAAGGCTGCCTTCTTCTCTGATAGGTGCATACAGGTGAAGTGTCTTCACTACCTCATTCAGTAATGGACGCGATTGAATAACTTCTACCTCGTTTTCAATAATCTTTTTAGTAGAAATCAGGTTGAGATCTTCAAGGGTTTTTGTATCCTCTGTACCCTTTTTTTCATCCTTAATTAATAAGGTAGCAGACGATTCGTACATCGGAGTAGCAAAACGTAAATACATCCATGAGCCAGCCCCAGCCAAAACAAAGAGAATGGCAAACAACGGCCAGTAGGGAGTGTATCGGAATATTAATTTTCCAAAAAAATTGCTATCGCTTTCTTCTACAGTGTTCTTACTAATTTTCATAACTTATGGGTTATCTGGTAATGCGGTCAATGATAATGGCGAGAAACGACAATCCACTTAGAACTATAGGAAGCAATTGTGTAGAACGCGAAGAGCCGGCTACTTTAACTTTGTTAGGCTCTACATATACAATGTCATTAGATTTTAAATAGTAATACGGAGAATCAAAGATTTCGGATGTATTTAAATCCAATCTTTTAATTATTTTTTTACCCGCTTCTTCCCTTATCACCATTACATTATCTTTTTTTCCGTAGATGGTTATATCGCCTGCCAGACCCAATGCTTCGAGCAATGTAATTTTTTCGCTTGGCACACTTATAACGGTTGGATTGCTTACTTCTCCCAGTACGGTCACTTTAAAATTCAGATGGCGGATGGCAACTATTGGGTCAACCAAAAGCTTTTTATCTACAAGGCTTTTTACTATCTGGGCCCTAAGTGCGTTCTCTGTTAGGCCCGACGCTTTTATAGGCCCTAAAATAGGGAACTGAATATTACCATCCGCATCTACCAAATAGCCCGAAGCCTGCACAGGGCCGCCGCCATTAGTTGGTGTATTGGTGGCGTATGTAACGTTAGGCGAATTGAAGATGGAGGATGCTGTTGAGTTTAAGCTGCTGACAGTAATGCTTAATAAATCATTAGGCCCAATAACTGTTTGCGGAATAGTAAATGAGGAAGGTAAGCTTGCATCTTGCTGACCTGCAAAATAAACCGCCTTGCGTGTATCAACGCACGAAGACAGAAACAGTAGTGCAGCAAAAACTGCAGGTATAAGTTTTCTTAGCATAATTATCAAAAGCCTTTCGTATCGAAAATTAGATCATATTGGAGCAGCAATAGCAGGATTGGTTTTCGGGAGGACTTGGAGGATATACAACTTAATTAAAAACCGTACCGATCTAAAAACGCTATTTTGTTTAATAAAACCTCTTCAGAACATACAATTCAACTAAGTAAAATAATTGTTCTTTAACCAGTTCAACAAGTGGAGGCGATTATTTTACACACTCACAAATGTGATAGCTTAATTTGGGTCAAATATATACTATAAACTTTTACTGGCCTCTACTTACTTTTATGTATATGTTAAGTAAACAGAGCAATATATATAACGCTTATATGAAATGTTAGTAAATCTCAAAAAAATCTAAACTGCATTTTTAGCTAAAAACATTTCATTTAACCGCAAGCCACATCGCTAATCGTTGGCCTCAGAACGGCTAAAAGTTACCGCCTGCTCTAATGTTGTTTCTACAAAAAAATTATTGTTGGTTTTTGGTCGCCAATGCGGCATTTTTTTCAATACCCTTATTACTTCTTTATCATAGTTGCCCCCGGCCGATTGAACAATTTTGTAGTCGCTTATTGATCCGTCCACGTTTACTTTAAACCTTACATAAACCGTTTTCTTTTCATTGGCTTTTAGGTCATCGGGACAAATCAAGTTCGTTCTCCAAAATTCTATCAAAGCTTCTGGCCCGCCTGGGAACTGCGCCAGTTGCACCGCCGGTTTGTCGGCATTTTTTACTGTTGAGGTTTTTTTAGGCGCATCATAAGCCATATTAGTGGAACTGACATTCATAAAATCATTTTGTCCCAACAACCTGACCTGCTCCTTTCTATGAACAATGATTTGCGGTTTGTTCTTAAACAATTCCACCTTCCCTGTAACCATTATGTCCTTGTTCAAATAAAAAATTTCCGGCTCGCTTCCGAAATTCTTTCGGTCGTCCTTTTCAATTACAACGGTCAATGGCTGATCGGGAAACGCTGCTCCCATATTTAACAGCGTAGGCTGTGCTTTCGTATCAGGAAAGTATTTGGCGGTTACAATTTTACCACTAACCGTCACGGTATCGCCAACAAAAAATTCTATTTCCGTAAGGCTTACAGGAGAGCGAAGTTTGATCTGGTTTTTAGTATGTATAACAAGGTAGGGAACATTATTACGGAGCGTAACCAAACCATTAATACATACATCTTTATTCAGGTAAATCTTTTCAGGCATGTCGTTAAAATTCTTCCGGTCTTCCTGCCAAACAACCGCGTTAACCGCCGGGTCTGAAAAATCGGATTGAACATCCAGCAGCGTGGGGCCATTTTCAGACGTTTGAAAATAACGGGCACTGTAAATTTTACTGCAAAATTCCACACTGTCGCCTACGTGCTTTCCGATGTCTTTTAAATCAATCCGTTGAAGCGATTTAAATACATTGGCTTTCTTAAGTTCACTTAAAAAAATAGCGCTTTGTTTTTTTACTTTAGGAATATTTAGCCTGGGTATGCTGATGTCGGAAAAATCTTTAAAGCTGTACTTGCGCATTCCAATTAAATCGTAGCGGCTAAGGGCTTCCAGGTCGGACTGCGAAATGAAATACTGATGTTTATAGGTACTTTTCAACGCTCCCGGCTCAAAACTCTGCACGCCTGTTGATCGTACAGTAGCGGTACTGTCATTTGAAAATAGAAAGATGAGCTCATTGCCCTGGTCAATTGTGGAGGCGCCCCAACCGGAGCCGCTCAACTCAACATAAAGTGTAGAAGATACAGAAGTAAAGCCAATAGAAACCTTACCCTTACCAGGCAGCACTATTGTGAGTGGCTCCAACTCAATCCGGTGTTTTTTTAAGAACTTATCATAAACATTCACCCGCACATTTTGTGAATAGCCGGTAATAGTAGCGAAAACAATGAACAACAAAGCGCCAAACCTCATAGCTTTTAGTTTAATTACATGTAGTGAGCAGTGGCTTTTAATTGATATTGGGTAACAGTGAAACACGGAGTAAAGCTTTACGCTTTTAGTATTCCTAGGATTATGCCTGCAGGATTAGAAGATAGCCAAGCGATTGAAGATAATGATTCTAATTTATTCGATACAATAGAAAACGACAACAAACGTAAAACGTTGTTGGTTTAGAACCACATGCGTTACCGTTACAGCAATTCTCCGGTAAATAATTTTTATTCGTCTTACAGCAAATCCTTAATCAAATATAGATATTCTGGCATGCATCTGAAAAACAGCAATAAATTTTTTCTCAATTAGCAGTAGAATGGTTGCTGTTAGATAAATGCTTTATTGCTGTGCTTTATACATCCCGACCCTTTTTTTTCTAAAATAAAACTTCGGCCATTACAGCTTTATTTTGTACTAAAAAATTCCTGCATGTGCAAGAACTTTATCAGTGCATGATCTGTTAAGGGTTCACTTGATGATATTTTACTAACGAGTAAAAAAGGCGCGAAGTTTCAAACTCATTACAAAACGGATAGCCTTTTGTTTTATAAATGCTTTTAGAATTTAGGGATTAAAAGCACCTGAACTTGCTCAATCATTTCTATAAATGTTTGGATGAGTAAACGATCAGTTGTATAGAGCCGTAGAAAATTTATCCGCATCTTAACCCAATGCTTCCATCAACCCTTTGATATACCCAATGCCAAACAGGTTGCCCTTCATTTCGTACCCGGCATGGTCATTGGCTTCGCCTGCCATAGTGGGTACATGATCGGAGCGCAGTGGGCCGTCGAAGGCTGCTTGTTTGTATGCTTTCATCATGCGAAGCATATCGGTTGGGCCATTGTCATGAAAGGTTTCGCGGAAATCTTTCGGCCCGCCAACTACATCACGTATATGCACGAAAAATATCTTTTTCTTCCATTCTTCAATCAAGGATAAAACATCTTCATTCATGGTAATATAAGTGCCCTGGCAAAAGGTAAGACCGTGCGATGGGCTGTCGGAAAACGACAGGGCTTTCCTAATGGCATCGGCCGATGTTAAGATCCGTGCAATGCCATGCACAGGACTTACCGGCGGGTCATCGGGATGAAGGCCCATCTTCACGGCATTTTCTTCTGCCACCGGCATTACTCTTTCTATAAACCAATGATAATTTTCCCAAAGCCGGGCCTCGCTGATGGGAGCGTATTTGTCAAGCGGTTGTTGCAACGTTGCTTCATACGAAAACCCGGAAACCAAGGCCCCGCCCCGCTCCGGCAATGCTTTGTGTGTACGGTACCAACCGGGATACATAAAATTATAGCAGATGAAATTGATGCCAAGCCTGCCCATGTTTTGCAGCATGAGGCAATAGCGTTCCGCATCTTTTTCACGTCCCGGCAGGCCAAGCTTTATTCGCGTCATATCCATCTGGTCGCCTTCCAAACCATACAATTGAAAGCCCTGGTCATCATAAATCTCTTTTAATCGGGCGAAAGAATCATAGTCGTCAATGGCAGCCTTGCCGGTAAGTTCCGGCGCTAATTTGGCAATGGCCATACCTATGCCCATCTGTTTGCACAGCGTCCATTTTTCATCAGGCTTCGCACCGAAAAATAAAAAGGATAATTTCATAACCTCATCCCCGGCCCTTCTCCAACAAGTTGGAGAAGGGAGCAGGTCGTTTACTGTTTTAATGACTTTATTGTTTTGAACACCGGGTTTGTAATAACTGACGTTTGATTGCACTCTCAATCACTTCTCCCCTCTGCGGCTCCGCTGGAGAGGGGCCGGGGGTGAGGTTTAGAAGTATCCCCCCTTCTTCGTTATCTCCTGCACACTGTCACCAGCCGCAACCCAACCAAAAATTTTCTTTTCGTTCTCTTTAATTTCTTCTGCCCGAAGCAACACATCATAGGCAATATCTCTCGGCACAATCAACACACCATCAATATCACCCAACACCACATCACCGGGTTTGATGGTCACATCATCAATCTGTAAAACCGTTTGATAATGCGTAATTAAACAGCGTCCCAAGCTGCCATTGGAGATACGGTATTTGTAAAACACAGGAAAGTCGGCTTCTAAAATTTGATGTGTATCTCTTATACCGCCATCAATGCAGGCCGCCTTCAGGCCTTTGCCTTTTGCCGTGGCCGTCATCACGCCGCCCCACAGCGTTGCTTTTTCGTCCTTGCTCGTATCCCACACCACAAAAGAATTTTCCTGCATGTCGTCCAGCATCTGCGAACGAAACTCCATTTCCCCGGACACTTTTGCATTGGGCGCACTTTTAACCGTAAAGGCAAAACCCGCCACAGTCCTGTATTCCCGCAAAGGAATAATGCGGTTGGGCAAGGCTTGATTAAGCAAACAAAACTCACGCAGCACATCGTTCACTGCACCGGTGTAAAGTTGCTCAAACCGGTAGAGCAGTTCACTATCGCCGATTGGGAAAGGCTTGGTAGAAATCGTTTCTCTTTCCGCAATCAGCGCCTCCAGGTTCATCATTCCTACTTCTTTGCGGTATTGTTCGGAGCCTTTGATTTTAACGGCGCCGTTGGCTTTTATTTTCGTATCCATACTCGAAGGTTTTTACTTGTTTTGATTGAATGTATTTGTTGTGTAAACCATTTTTAAATTCCCGCGGTGGATAAAAACCCGCCGTCCACCGGCACGACTATTCCCGTCACAAACCCGGCCGCTTCGTCGCTGATTAACCAGTTCATGCAACCGATTAATTCCGGTGCTTCGCCAAAGCGTTTCATTGGTGTATGGCCTAAGACACTCGTAGCCCGTTGCGTGTGGCTGCCGTCTTCGTTGAACATGATCTTGCGGCTTCTGTCATTCAAGAAAAAGCCCGGTGCAATGGCATTTACCCGAACACCAGCCGGCGCTAAATACGCCGCTAACCATTGCGTAAAATTGGCGATGCCCGCCTTGGCCATGCCGTAGGCGCCAACCTTACTCAATGGCCGGTAACTGTTCATGCTTGCTACGTTAATGATGACGCCCCGCTTTTCTTTGGCCATGCTTCTTCCGAACACAAAACAAGGGATCACCGTGCCCATGGTGTTGATGTCAATGACGCTTTGAAAAACATTCATGTCCAAATTGAAAAATCCTTTCACGGTACCATCATCCGCCAGTTCACGTTCGTCGAATTCAGTGATGTTTGTAAGCGCTTCGTTCTGGTTGCCACCGGCGCCGTTGATTAAAACCGTTGCAATGCCAAGCTCTTTCTCCACTGCGTCTTTTGCTTCTTTTATAGAAACTTCATTTGATACATCAACGCTTACGGAAAGAGCAATACCACCTGCCGTTTTTATTTCATCTTCCACGGCTTTTAGTTTGTCTAATGTTCGTCCAAGCAAGGCCACTTTATAACCTTGCGCCGCCAGGTTCTTCGCCATCTCCGAGCAAAGTGTTCCGCCTGCACCGGTCACTACAGCCACTCTGTGGTTTACGCTATCGCTCATTTTTGAATCCAGTTTTTTATGTTGTGGTAACAAATATTTTTTACCAGCGTTGAGACAAAATCAAAATCATCGGGCAGCTTCCCACCTTCCTTCCATTCCCCCAAAAGATTGCAAAGAATTCGCCGGTAGTAGTCATGCCGAACGAAAGAAAGAATGCTTCGTGAATCGGTGGTCATTCCGATGGAGGTGCTCAACAAACCATAGCTGCTCAATGTGATAAGTTGTTGTGTGATGCCCTCATAATGATCGTTGTACCACCACGCCGGACCGAATTGAATTTTGCCCCGCACGCCGTCTTCTGCAAACGAACCGGTAAGTGTTGCCAGCACGGCATTGTCGGCAGGATTAAGGGTGTATAAAATAGTTTTGGGCAAGGCCGCTTCTTTATTTAAACCATCTAAAAAAAGACAAAGCGATTTTACATCAACGGCATTGCCAATGCCCGCATAGCCACCTGCCGGGCCAAGCTTTGCTCTCAACACAGAACTCGTGTAGCGATGCGCCCCGATGTGCAACTGCATCTTCCAGTTTCGTGCAGCGTATTCTTTCCCTAAAAAATGCAAGAGATGCGATTGCAGGCTGATGCTTTCTTCATTTACTAACGCTTCTCCGGCTAAAACTTTTTTGAATAGTGTTGATGCAGCTTCTTCGCGGGTGGAAACAAATGAAAAACCGCTGTCCAACGAATGATCGCTCAACAAACAACCGGCAGCGTCAAAAAAATCAAGGCGATTAACCAAGGCTTCTTTGTAAGACGGCAAATCAACCACATGAATGTTTGTTGACTGCTGCAACTTATTCAACCACGATAAAAATTTTGCATCAAAATTGATGATGCTGTCGCTCCGCAAAGAAGGCAAGCAAGTAAGGCCGCTTTGTTGTTTCGCTAAGGCTTGATGATGCGCCAAATCATCCAGCAAATCATCCGAAGTGCAAAGCATCTCCACACCAAGATTCTTTACAATATCCAAAGCGCCGGAAGCCTTTTTCGCTAATTTTTTATTGGCCGTCTCCCAAATCTTTTTTGCATTGTCCGGTGTAAGGATATCCTTGATTCCAAAGACTTCCTTCAACTCCATACAGCACCAATGAAACAACGGATTACCTACCGTGTGCGGAAGACACTCGGCCCAGGCTAAAAACTTTTCGTAATCAGGTTTATCACCCGTGATGAGGTCTTCTGCTACACCGAAAATCCGCATGGCTCTGTGCTTGTACGGATCGTGCTGCACCCAGAGTTGATAAATGTTTTTAAAACGTTTATTGACAGCCAACGCAGCTGGGTCAATGTGGTTGTGCGGATCAATGATGGGCAATACAGCAGCCACCTCGTGGTACAATCGCTTGCCTTGCGCATTTTTAAGAAGAAAGTTTTTATCGTACAAAGACTTCATTTCAATTTTTGTTTCGCTCTGCCTTTTTGTTCCGAAGAAACACGTAGAACGCTTTAAAGAGAAGGCTTGCCGCTAACCTCGCTACTCAACGCTCAATTCTTTTTCACCTCGTAAAATTTTTTCACGGCTTCTGCATATCGTCTGCCCAGTGCTCTTGCCGAGGCCGAATCAAAATGCGTCTTGTCTCCTTTATGAACCAAGCCCGAAGAATCAACCACCGCAGCATTTTTTTCCTTACCCGGCAAGGCTTCAACCACTTCATTAACTTGCTTTGCAAAGAGTGACCGTCCGAATAAAACTCCGCCATCGTTCCCGCCACAAATAACACCGCCCTCTCACTCAAATCTTTTCTAAATCGCTTTACAACTGATGCCAACTTTTCATCGTATCCTACCCACCGAAGCGAGTCGCTATCGCTTTCTCCTTGCTGCCACAGAATGCCTTTTTATACTCCGCCTTTCATGGCCTGTTTTGTTCTGCTTATTGCATCATCATAAGGATGCATTTTGGTTACCGAATCATATTGTCCTTCGTTCCAAAGATTGATGGACGTGCCGCCCACCGCACAAGGAATTAAGCCAATGATGATACTTGTACCGGCCGCCGCCATTGCCTTTCCAAACGCCAGCCCCGGTCCTACGCCGGTAATGCCCGGCTTGTCAAAATGCAATGGCTCTTTTGCGGGCTTCCATTCGTTGTCTTTCGTCAGCATCCAAACCCTTGAATTGATCACCGTATCCTCTGCTTCCACTGCACCTCTTCCAGCCATGTTCGATTGTCCGGCTAACAGGTACAAATGAAACTTTTGCTTAAGCGCCGGTGCTTGCGCTGTTGCTTTTACACCGATCAACCACATGCCTATGAGAAAAATAAATTTCATTTATACAGTTCGTTCCAAACAAGGTTATTACTCAACGATTTCATCTTTTTTAAAATCGTTCGATAGCGGCACCAAACGTTTTCATTTCTTCTATCTTATCAATACACTTCCTTACAACACCAACACTTTTTTCACTTACACTTTTTCCAACTGCTTTACCGCAGGCATGGCAGCCTCACTCTTCAACACAACTTTTTCTTTATTGAAGAAATACATGACCGCCGCCAGCACCAAACAAATAGCGCCGGCAATCATTGACGATAACCCGCTGGCATTTTTTATACTTGGAAGGCTCATCACAATAAACAACACACCCACCACCAGCAATGCCACTGCATACAGTTTGTTCATGGCTTTTTGAAAACCCCAATTTTCCACCGGCTTTTGCGCTTCGGTTAACGGCGTAGCCAGCTTTGTAAATAAGGCTGATACATTTTGATGATACACCGCACTATTACTTTGGAATAAACCGGAGATTAGAAACACGCTAATGCAAATAGCGATCTCAATCCCTGTACCCAGTTCCCAGCTTATTTGCGGTTGTGTGTTTAAAATCAGTCCCGTTATTATGCCGATAACGACAGTAGCCAGTGCGCCCCAGGGCTGCGGACGTTTTAATACAATGCCGAGTATCAACGGTATTGTCATGGGGATAGCAAACAAGCCGGTGAATAATTTATTGGCTTCAAAGGCGCCACCAAATCCACCAACGTATAAAGCGCCAACGGTGATCATTGCCCCTAAAAAGAGTGTCATCATTCTGCCTACCCACAACAACTCTTTATCACCCGCATCTTTCTTAAACAGGCGTTGATAAATATCCTTTGTGAGCACACCCGCAGTCACATTATACTCACCACTTAACACACTCATGGTAGCGGCAAACATGGCGGCCACCATCAAGCCCATAATGCCTTGCGGCAGGAGTTTTAAACTAATGCTGACGTAGGCCATTTCGGGATTTTCCAGTTTGGGAAGAATGGCCCGTGCCGCGATGGAAGGAAATAAAAACACAACGGGAAAAAGAAAGAAAAGCGTGGCGCTTAACAAGGCTTGCTTTCGTCCGGCTGCTTCATCGCGAACGCTATAAAAGCGTTGAATAAAGGTCCAGTTACCGCTGTACTTTATCAGGATCATGATGTAGTAAACGGTGATGTAAAGCGGAATGCCTTTCTTGCCGTTGAAAGGTGTGAAATGTTCCGGGATTGTATGCACCAGGTTTTGAAAACCACCGGCCGCTGTTATGGCTAATGGCACCAGAATCAAGGTGGCAACAATCAGGATGATAAACTGCACCACGTCGGTTATCACCACAGCCCACAAGCCTCCGGCAATGGTGTAGAGTGCGACGATGACGCCGCAAACAAGTATGGACGTTTCCAAACTGATGCCCGTGGCGGCTTTCAGAAACAAGCCAAGCGCATACAACCGCACCATGTTATCCAATATTTTAAAGCCAACACCACTCCACGAAAACACCTGCCGCACGGCCGGACTAAATCTTGTTTCCAGATATTCCATTGGTGTAGTGATGCCTGCTCTGCGCCATCGCTTGGCAAACACCGCAGCGCCTACTAATGCCGGCAACACCGTGCTCCAGATCAATGTTATGGCAATGATGCCATCGCTGTAAGCAATGCCCGCATACGCCACAAAAATGAAGGTGCTGAACTTGGTCATGAAGTTGGAGATGGCGCCTGATACCCATGGAATGGAATTGCCGCCTTTGAAATAGTCGCCAATGTTTTTTACAAACCGCCCGAGGAACAGCCCGATGCCCGCCATCAGTAGCATGTACACCGCTATCGCCGCATAATCCAGGGTTTGTAATGACTTCATGTTTGTTGTTTAAAATCGTTTAAAGCGTCTTGTCTTGCTTGCTATTCTTATGCATTTCATCATTTGCTCGCCTGTCTATTCGCTATTTTATGTACTCCTGCCATGCCGTTCTATTTACTTTCTGTTATCAGGTTTTGCAGGTCGGCAACAAATACATTGCGTGTATTGCCAACATAGCCGTTAAACACTACATAGCGTCCCGTTCTGTCCCAGGCCGGATGCGGATCTATCCGAAATTCGCCGTTAACCGTTGAAACAAATACATCGGCGATCTTTTCTTCCAGGCCGGAGTCGGTATGCAAAAAACGGATGGGCACCGAGCCGTCACGTTTGGTAATGGGTTCGTCGGGATAAGCATCCGTGATGATCAACGGCAAACCCTTTGGATGAAAAGACGGATGACCGGAACCGGGTGTGAAAACGGTTTTCAATTCGGTGCCGTCATACTTCACCGTGATTAATTCCAGGCCTTCTTTGCCGTCAATATTCAGGTTCATGGAAAGGTGTTCGCCATCGGGCATCCAGTTTACATGATGGCCGCCTTTAGCCCATTGTTCCGGCGTGATAGCTGTTCTTATATCAGAACCATCAGGCTTCATGGTGATGACGGAACGCAAACGTGCGCCGCCTTTTACCGGGCTCCATTGCACGGTTGTCAATAACCTTGTCCCTTGCGGATTCCATTTCACCTGGAAACAATAATATTCGTATTCCTGCGGATTGGATATTGTTATTGAAGGAACTGATCTTTCATAAATGTCTTTGATGGTGGCGATGCGGCCGCTTTTGCCGTTGGCCACATCAATAATATCAATGCCATCGTTTGCAACAGGACCAATATTTTTCTCAACTAATCTTTTTGGAATGATGACGCCGTAACCAACTTGCGCATAGGTTGATTTAACCAGGTTGTACGTAGCAATCTTTTTACCGTCATTTGAGGCCATGAAGATGGTTCCATCAAGCTTGCGGCTTTTACGGGTTATGGGGTCAAGCACCACGCAATAAGCTTTCCAGTTTGCCGTGTCCACATCGTTAAAAAGCAGTTCTTTATCCGTGGCGCCCCATTGCACGTTGGCACCGAGTTGCACCTCCCATCCTCTTGATTGCGCCACTACTTTTTCTTTTCCTGTTTTTATATCTACCACTATCACATCGCCGGCATCACCCGGTTGCGGCGATTTGTTCTCGTAAGGCATACGGAACAAGGCCAGGAATTTTCCCGATGGACTAATGGGTGATGTATCGAAGAAGCGATGAATGACCCGGCCGGAACTGACCTTTTTTATGCTGACGCCTTTCATCGCAATCATTGCCGATGCCGTCTTATCATTCGGGGATTGCGCCTGTAGTTCAGGCTTAGTCGTTGCAACTAAGACGAATAAACAGGCTAACCGGATGATAAGTTTTTTCATTGTACTTGAGTGACTTTTTTTCTTCAACAAACTATTTCATTCTTACCAAAGCCTTCTCCGCAATCACAACCGGGTAATCGGGCACCGGTATGTTGGAGAAGTTATAACCATCACCGTCTTTCTTGAATTGATTCGCCGGAATTTCATACACCTTACCGGTGATTAAATCAACGTACACTGGCGTTTGAAAGGCCACATTTTTTACGGTGAAGGTGATGGTCTTTGTTTCAGAGTCATCTTCGGTAACCGGTTTTGCTGATGTCCACAACGTCAACAGCGTTCCTTTGCCTTTTTCATAAGCGAAGTTTTCCATGTCTGCCGTGTTGTAAAAGACCGCCTTTTTATTGCGGGTTATTGTCTCCGAAAACAAGGAAGCAGAATATTGATAGGCTGCATACATCATCTTTTTCTTTTCGATGCTTTTATCCGGCCGTGCTTTCAATAATCCTTTTGCGTTCAGGCCAAGCATGTGATCGCCGCTGCCGTAGTACATATCCGACATTGAAAACAAATTGGTCACTTCCATGTCGGCACACATATCACCAAACATGCGGCGAAGGTCCCATTTGGCTTGCGATAATTCCGTCCAGTTAAACTCCGTTAATGCACCAATGGCTTCTCCTTTTTTTACAGACGGAGCGCCGTTTTCGCCTTGCCAGAATGCGACATCCGGCTTAGCCGCCAGCACTACTTTTCTTACTTCATCCACCATCGCATACGTATCCTCCGGGCGAAGCTTGTAACCGTGCAGCGTTACCACATTTAGTAAACCGAGTTGACCAACCGATTTTAAATAGTCAACAAAAGTTTGCGTGTATTGCGGCCAGTTGCTGCAACAAAGCGCCAGTCCAATCAATCTTGCCGATTCTTGTTCTTTGCGAATAATGCTTCCGGTTCGCACATAGAAAACTGCGTAATCTTTTGCCGTGAACTTCTTTCCCAAATCAGGTTCGTTCCAAATTTCCCATTCGTGAACCCGGCCTTTGAAATGCTTTACCAGCGCCGACACCCAGGCATCCCAGGCCGTCAATGCTGTTTCAGAAGTCGGCAAGCCGCCTGCCAATGCTGCATCTCCGCCGCCTTCGTAAATCGGATTGCCATACGATACTTCCAGCCAGGGCTGCACGCTTTGAGACAGGGCATCGTTCACAATAGAATCCAGCCATACAAAATCGTATTGGCCTTTTGTTCTTTCGCATCTTGCCCAACCGGCCTGTAACCGCAAACGCTTTGCACCCAATGGCCCGAGATAAGATTTGTAGGCGCTGTAATCGGCATAGTTCCGGTCCAGCGTTTCACCACCGATGGACCAGCGGGAAGACTTTATTTCTTTTGCGGGCAAAGCTTTAACAACACCCAATTCTTTCCAGGAAGAAAGAGTTAATTGTGCCTGCACAGCAATGGCGCCAGTGAATAAGCAGAGTATCGTTAGAATTTTTTGCATGAAAAACTTATTGCGATGAAGCAGAATTAATAGCCTGGATTTTGTCCAAGCGATGGGTTCAAATCCGTTTCGCGTTGCGGAATTGGAAACAATTTATGAAAGGCTTTTGTAGCGTAGCCTTTCGATGTCATTACCGGAAGGTAACGGTCTGTCCTTGTCAGGTCAAACCAACGCTGGCCTTCAAAAGCCAGTTCTACCCGGCGTTCTTTTTCAATGGCCAACCGCAAATCAGTTTGGTTTAATGCCGTTGAAAGATCGGGCAAGCCTGCCCTTGTTCTTACCTGGTTGATGAACGGAATCCCGGTGGCGCCTTGGCCTTGTTCGTTCAGGGCTTCGGCATACATCAGCAGCACATCCGCATAGCGCAAAATAGGGCAATCAACATCGGCATCGCCAAACAAAATTCCGTTTTGCCGGTACTTCACCACATAGCGTTCGTTAACGGTAGTGGTGCCATTCACGTAACTGGTAGCAATGGTAGCCGCCTTGCGCAAATCACCGGCTTCGTAAGCGGTTTCCATGTCAGGTGTGGGACGCATGTAGCCGTCACCGGTGCCGCTGGATACACCCCATTGAGCCGTGGTTAAACCAACACCCCACGGAATAGAGGAGTTCCAGATATTGCTGCCCTGGCCGATGTTGCCCGACTTGTATTGAACAGCGAGCATCACATCTTTGTTAGCGGTAAAAGAAGTGGTTGGGCTAAACACCGCCGCATAGGTATTTGCCGCTACGCTAAACTGTCCCGAAGTGATGATTTCGTTCAACCTGGCAACAGCGGCCGCATAATTTTTTGAGGTCAGATAAACCTTGCCCAGCAAGCCTTTTGCTACCCATTTAGAAGCCCGGCCGGCATCGGAGGTGGCAATGGTTGCAGGTAAATTCGTTTCTGCAAAATTCAGATCGCTAACTATCAATTCAACCACTTTCGACGCGGGGCTGCGGGCAATGTTGTAACCATCGGTTGGGCTGCTAAACTCATTTGTAACCAACGGAACATCGCCAAACATTTTAACCAGATTGAAATAAAAATAAGCCCGCAAAAACCTTGCTTCGGCTTCGTATTTTGTTTTAAGCGCCGCATCAAAGCTGGCGCCACCAAGCCGGGCTAAAATGGTGTTGGCCCTTGCGATGCCGGCATAATGTCCTATCCATGCGTTAGAGAAATTGACATTGCTTAATGAGAAGTTGAAATCTTCCAGCTCAAAAATATTCACCACGCTGGTGCCTCGCGGATAACCGTAATCGGCATTGTCGGATGTGATCTCACCAAGGTTGAGCAAGGTGGACGTAACGCCGAAATTTCCATACAAGCCGTTGTGCTTAAATGTAGAGTAAGCGCCTACTACAGCAGTATTGAAATCAGCGGCGGTTTTGTACACGTTGTCGGTAACCCTTGTGGTTTCGGGCAGCAGGGTAATGAAATCTTTTTTGCAGGCCGGCGCAAGAAATGTTATCGCCAGCGCCAAAGAAATATATTGATAGAATGACTTTTTCATGTTGATGAATTAATGGTTTGATTAAAAGCTGAAGTTGATACCAATCGTATAGGTTCTTGCCGTTGGATAGGTTCCGAAATCAACACCCAAAACGGTTTGCGTATCGCCGCCGTTACCCACTTCAGGATCGTAACCGGGATACTTGGTAAAGGTGTGTACGTTGTTGATGCCGATGTAAGCCCTGGCACCCTGCACGTGCAATGCCGACAAGGATTTCGCGGGAATGGTATAGTTCAGCGTTATCTGCCGTATCCTGAAAAAAGATGCATCGTAAATAGACCATGAACTGTACGCGAAATTGTCGTTCTTCCCGCCTCTTATCGAGCGCCCAAAAGAACCATAAGGCCCACTGCCCGGTTGCGAAGGCGAGCGCCACCTTGCCTCGTCAACAAAGGCAAGATTGTTTTGCACGCCGGAGTTGTTGACAGCAAATAAAGAGGCAAATACTTTTTGTCCCATCATGGCATTGGTTAAAATATCAAGGCTGAAATTTTTGAAAGTGAAAGTGTTGTTGAAGCCAAAAATGTAATCGGGGTGCGGACTGCCAATCACCACGCGGTCATTGTCATCTATCTTGCCATTGCCGTCCACGTCTTCAAATTTAAAATCGCCGGCTTTGGCAAAGGGTTGTTTTCCGTAAGCTGTGGCTTCTGCATCAGAGTTAAAAACCCCAATCATTCGCTTGCCATAAAACACGCCAATCGGCTGCCCCACCATCGTTACGTTTGAGTTGCCGCGGCCACCCGTGTTGCCGAATATCTTATCATTCGGTGTGCTCATGGAAAGCACTTTGTTGTGATTGAACGTAATGTTGAAGTTCGTGTTCCAACTAAACTTGCCAACGAGGTTCTGTGTATTTAAAGTAAATTCAAAACCCTTATTCTGCACTTCGCCCAGGTTTACAATGGCGGATGTAAAGCCGGTGACGGCAGGTGTTTGCACGTTAAACAACATGTCCTTGTTGCGCTTGTCGTAATAGTCGGCAACGATGTTGATGCGGCGGTTAAACAACGAAACTTCAAGGCCAATATCGGTTTGCGCCTGCGACTCCCAGCCAAGATTAATGTTGGATAAACTACCCGGCACAGAACCCTGTGTGAGTACATCGCCGATCACATACGTGGAAGTGCTAAGCAACGACAGGGCACGGTAATCGCCAATGGCATTGTTGCCCGTAACACCGTAGCTGGCGCGAAGCTTTAAGTCGGAAACGGCCTTCACGTTTTGCATGAACTTTTCTTCTGAAATCTTCCAGCCGATGGAACCCGAAGGAAAGGTGCCCCACTTGCGGTTCTCGCCAAAACGCGAAGAACCATCGCGGCGAACGGTGGCCGTTAAAAGATATTTTCCGCTATATGCATAATTGCCTCTGGCAAACACTGACATGATGTTGTTATGTGCGATGGCCTCGCTGCCGGAGGTCACCGTTCCGCCGTTGATGTTCTGCACAAGATCATCGGGGAAGTTGGTGGCGTTGGTCGTGATGGCATCAAAATAATCGCTTTGCGCCGTGAAGCCCGCCACAGCATCTAACTGGTGATTCTGCGCAAAAATCTTTTTGAAGGAAAGCGTTGTTTCGCTTAGCCAGTTGGTGGCTTTATTGGTTGTAACCGAAGCCGTCGCGGGAGCCGTAGCGGAACTTGTTGCTAACGTTGAAGGCTTGTATTCGCGCCGGTCGAAATAATTTAAATCCGCACCAATGGTAGTACGCAATTTTAACGACGGCAGCAAACTGTATTCGGCATAAGCGTTGGTAAACATCCGCGACTGGCTGTTTTTAATCTGGTATTCGTTTGCCACCTTCACCGGGTTTGCCAGGCCTGCATTTCCGTTTGCACTTAAATACGTTGGATAATAAGAACCGTCGGGATTGTACACCGGCAAGGTCGGGTCCATTGTCAGGGCCGAATTAATCATTCCAAACGCCCCGTAGTGCCCGACGATCGGCGGCGACACTTCAGTGGTGTAACTCGGGATAAAAGAAACGCCGGCGGTTAGCTTGTCGCTCACTTTTGCGTCAAGGTCCACCTTAAAACTGTAACGCTTAAATCCCGTTTGAATAACAATGCCGTCCTGGTTAAAATAACCGCCCGATAAGGAATAACGAATTCCTTCATTACCACCGCTAATCGTTACCTGGTGGCTTTGCACGGCGGCCTTGCGAAAGATGGCTGCCTGCCAGTCGGTGCCTTCTCCCACTGAGTCAAGAAAAGCCGCATTCTTGTACTTGTCGGAGATTTGATACGAAGCACCTCTTTTGGTGTTGTCATCATTGATGCCTGGGTTAGGGTTGCCTGATGTTGGATTGTCAAGATAACCGTTGTTGCGGGCATCAATCACAAATTGAGCAAACTGGCGGGCATTCATCAACTTCAGCTTGTGCGCCACTTCCTGCACACCAACATAAGAATCAAATTCAATTTTAGGCTTGCCGGTTTTCCCTCTTTTGGTGGTGATGATGATAACGCCATTGGAACCTCTTGAACCGTAGATAGCAGTGGCCGAAGCGTCTTTCAATACATCAATGCTTTCAATATCGTTTGGATTAATCGTTGACAAGGGGTTGCTGTAACCCACGCTGGTCACGGGATAACCGTCAATGACAAACAGCGGCTCTATGCCGCCGGTGATGGAAGAAATGCCTCTAACAAGAATCGTAGTGTTGCCGCCAGGCGCTCCGGATGTAGTGCTTATTTGCAAACCGGCCACCTGGCCTTGCAAGGCTTTGTCAACGCTGTTTGTGGGTATCTTTTCGATCTCCTTGCTGCCTAACGAACCAATGGCGCCGGTAAGGTCTTTTCGTTTTTGTGTGCCATAACCAACTACCACCACCTGCTCTAATTTCTTCGATTCATCAATAGATAAAACAATGTTGGTACCGGACGCAGTAGCCGCAGCCACTTCTTTACCGGTATAGCCGACAAAGCTAAAAATCAGCGTGGCTCTGGCAGAACTTACATTAATACTGTAAGAGCCATCATTTTTTGAAGTAACGCCTTTAGCTGTGCCCTTTTCAGACACGCTTACGCCGGCCATAGGTTTGCCATTTTCATCGGCAACTTTTCCGGTAATTACCTGTGCATGGGCGGCTGTAATAAACAAGAAAAATAAGATGCTAAAAAGCCAGTATTTGGCCATTGTAGAAAAAGATCGGTTCATATCAGCAAGTTTAAATACTACACTATTGTGGAATAATACTATAACAATACAATAATAATATTTTTTTAAAAATACCGACAACTATTTTTTTGGGTAAGCTTAGCCAAAATAAAACAGGTGATTCAATCGGTGAATTACAATACCGATCTTTATTAATAGGATAGATCAAAATAGCCTGTCGCAGTAGGCCACCAATCCTTGAAAACCTCTACAGCAAAAGACTTCAGCAAACTATTCAACCTACCATGGTTAGTTGCATACATAAGGTGTCCGCAGCAAAAAGCAGTAAATTATAAGTGTCCACCATCATATGCAAACTGTAAATCTCTCATACCGACATAGCATTTCTTATCTAAAACCAATTAGCTTTACTCTCACAATAATCAAGTATGGTTTTAGTGGTTATAAAAACGTTCGACATACTGGAGTTGGTTGCCTCCCGTGAGGGCCAATCCATCTCACTTACCGAAATATCGGGTGAGTTACAACTGAACCAGGCCACAGCGGCTAATATTATTAAGACGATGGTGCATAAAGAATACCTGGAACACATCGGTAAAAAAAAGGGATACCGTCTTGGTCCGGCCGCTTACAAAATCACAAACGAAGTTTCCTATGAACAGGACCTGATTACAGCCGCGCAAGAGGTAATGAACCAGCTTACTGCAAGGGTAAATGAATCGTCTATTCTTGGTACGTTGCGTAATAACAAACGGCACATTTTGCATGTAGTAAATAGTAACCAGGAAGTGCAGGTGCAATTACGTTCCGACCGCAATGTTTATGAAACAGCCAGCGGACGGCTTTTATTAGCCTTTTTAGAAGATAAACAAATGGGGAATTTCCTAAAACAAAATGGCCTGCCTGAAAAAACGCTATGGAAAGAAGGAAGTACCCTGAAGGCTTTAAAATATGAATTGGCTAAAATAAAGGAAGAAGGTTTTGTGATGACACATTTAACTAACCGGCATGTACGAGGTTTTGCCGTACCTGTTTTTGCCGACACCAAAGTAGTAGCCGGCTTAAGTGTTTTTCTACCTGATTATCGCTATACCTCCGCCAAACATAAACTAATAGTAACCTCATTAAAAGAAGCCAGCTACGCTATCTCTCAACGGTTAAAAATTGGTCACCAGTAACGCAATACCGCTGCTGTTCGCCTTACTCATTCGATAGCAATCGTGATAACCGAAGCCCTGATTTTTACCCACGTTGCGATGATGTAATCGTAAACTTTTTTTTATAAACCGAAGGCTTCAATCCCTTTACTTTCAGAAACTGTTTATTGAAGTTAGCGATGGTGTTAAAGCCGCTGCCATACGCTATTTGAAGAATGCTCATGTTTGTATTTACCAGTGCATGGCAGGCATGTCCGATACGCATTTCATTGACAAACTCAACATAGGTTTTTTTAGTAGTGCGCTTAAAATAACGGCAAAACGCGGAAGTGCTCATGTGCGCAATAGCCGCTACCGCCGACAGCGAAACCGGTTGTTGATAATGGCTGATCGTGAACTCAAAAACGTTATTTATTTTGTCATCGGCAAATGTTTGTAAATCGCCGGGCTGAAGCGTGGATAATGTTTGCCTGTTTTTTTCCCGGCTAATGCCAAGCAGGCACTGGCAAAGTAATGAGATTCGCTCGAAACCGGAAGCCGTCTCCAATTGCTTTATAAATGCGGCCAATTCTATTTTATACTTATCCAGCTTTATCGCCATCAGGGCTTCGTCAAGCAACTGCCTTATTTCTTTACTTTCAGGAAGACGCCAAAAATCCTGTCCCCAAAAGTTTTTATCAAAATGAATCACCATTACACTGCACGCTGTTTCGCCATCTTCTTTTTTAAATTCATGCGGCAGGTTCGACCCCAGTAAAAAAATATCGCCGGCGTTAAAATCGCCAATATAATTACCGATAAAACATAAACCTTTTCCACGTAAATGCAGTATTAATTCTACTTCTTTATGCTGATGCCAGGTAGTCTCAAACAGCGGCGTAGTATAGGTTCTGGCTACAAAAGACGTTTGTTCCGAAAGCGGCAATTTTTGAATGAGTGGTTTCACTGTATTAATATGATAGGGATAGAAGCAACGGTAAATTACACGGTCAATATAGTTTATATCTTGAACGCAAAAGTAGTAGATGGTCTTCATCACGAACAGTAGCTTTATCGGGTAAAGATTACTGCATCTACATAAAATGAATTTGTATGAACTATCAACTAAATGCCAATGAACTGGTCACGTACCATGAAGATGGCTATCTGATTAAGCGATCATTTTTCTCTGATGCTGAAACAAACCTTCTTTACAATTTGTCCATTGATGATACGGTTATCGGCAACTCGATGGACTTTAACGACCAGTCGGGAAACCGCACCCGTCTTACGTTGTGGTTTACTCCCGGCGATGATTCGTTTGGGTTGATGTCGCGGTCGGAACGAATGGTGAATGCAGTGGCGGCATTGTTAGGAGACAAAGGCGAGGTTTGTCATTTTCATTCTAAGGTGATGCAGAAAGAACCAAAAGTAGGTGGGGCCTGGGAGTGGCACCAGGATTATGGCTACTGGTACAAGAACGGCTTTCTGTATCCTGAAGCGATGATATCTGTGATGGTGGCTTTAACTGAAGCTAACAAAGAAAATGGTTGTCTGCAAGTCTTGAAAGGCAGCCACAAAATGCAGCGCTTTGAACACAGCTTTGCCGGTGAGCAACAAGGCGCCGATATGGACTTTGTGAATGCGGCCGAAAAAATTTGTGAGCTAGTATATGTTGAATTGCAACCAGGTGATGTGTTGTTCTTTCACAGTAATATTCTGCATCGCTCCGCGGCTAATACCTCCGATAAATCAAGGTTGTCTATCATCTCGGCTTATAACCTAAGTTACAACGTGCCGTTCCGCGAAAAGAACCTGTCGTACATACAACCCATTAAAGTTGTTAGCGATGACCGATTGCTGGAAAGCGGTGTGCAGAAATTGAGCAACGCTGATTTTTTAAGCAAGGAGAAAGAGATCACGTTACATGTGAAGTAGAAAAGGGTGATAATTGAAAGAATGGTTGACAAGCAAGGTGCGAAGCGAAGCGCTGATGGCCTTCCCAGCGGGAAGGTCGGGATGGGCCGCTGGTTGTGCCGGCGTAAACCCACCCCTTTCAAACAGTTCTTTATGGTAACAGTCTGCCGCCCCTCCAGGGAGGGGATGGACAGCTTGAAAGTGGTTGTGCTTTTGGGCACATCCCCTCCCTGTAGGGGCGAGGTTAGGAAATGATTGTACTGTGATCCTTTGGGGTGGGTGGCTGTTTGCTGTTCGGCTGTTGCGTGAGGGATAGAAGCGGAAAGCCTTTTTGCTGCGATGGCTTTTGTGCGTTGGGCAAAAAGCTTGGATCCGCCTGAGGCGGACCGGTGCCGCCTCGGCACACGCCCTTCTTCGACAAGCTCAGAATGACAAGCGTTATTTGAAATATTTATCGCTGCAAACATATTTACTCATTGTATGAAAATTTTATTCTTCTGTCCACGCTGGGGTTGCGAAACACAATCATGGAATAGCTTCTTTGCGAACGTAAAAGAAGCGGGTTACGATGGCGTTGAGATGGGCTTTCCATTCACTTTATCTGCCGTTGAAAAAGCAGAGATCATCAACGGATTAAAAGCGCATGATTTAATAGCCATCGGGCAACATTGGCAAACAATAGAAAGTGATTTTGAGCAACACCGCAACATCTTCAAACAACATTTATACAGTCTTGCAGAACTGCAACCCTTGTTCATCAACACGCAAACCGGCAAGGATTATTTTACGATAGAACAAAACCTAACGCTGATGCAGGTAGCGGACGACATCAGCAAGGAGACAGGCACTAACATTCTACACGAAACGCATCGCGGCAAGTGGTCGTTTGCGGCACACATCACCAAACAATATTTGCAGGTTGCCACGCAGATAAGGCTTACGCTGGATGTTTCGCATTGGTGCAACGTTGCGGAAAGTTTGTTGGAAGATCAAGCGGATGCGGTGCAATTGGCCATTCAACACACCGATCATCTTCATGCTCGTGTAGGCTATCAAGAAGGGCCGCAAGTGATTGACCCAAGAGCGCCGGAGAATGAAATTATTTTGGCTGCACATCTTAATTGGTGGGATGCATTGATTGCATTGAAACAATCACAAGGTGCGGAAACATTTACCATCACACCAGAATACGGTGCGCCGCCTTATCAGCAAGTAATGCCATATACCCGTGAGCCCATCGCCAGCCAATGGGACATCAATTGCTGGATGAAAAATTTATTAAAAGACAGGTACCAACAATAAAGCAGTCCATCATCACTTGCACATCAATAACGAATGCAACTATATCAATAAATATGAAAGCAACACTTCTCTTCATTAGCCTAGTACTCTACTCACAAATAAGCTTGGGTCAAAAGTTTGGGAGCTGGGGCTTCACATCCAAAGGCTTACCGGTTTATAACTACACCGGCGCTATACCTGTAACCGCTTTTGATAAAGATGGCAAAGACGCGAACCAACCTGAAGATCCTTATTTTCTGTTGGGTAACTACCGCATGACGTTGATCACTCATGCCAGTGGCATCTATCAGTTTTTAACAGCCGAACGGGCCTGGGCACGAATCAACGCAGCGGAGCAAACGAACTATGGGTGGAACGATGCCAGCATTTTTTTTAAGAACAGTAATAAAAAAGTTTCGTTGGTTGGTATGAAGTCAATTGCCACTGATGCAAACGCAACACAAAAAAGTTTTGGTGTTGGCTTTGCACGATATGCTTACAGTTTGGATAACGCCATCACTTGCACCCGCATTATATCCGTCAAGCCATCGCAAAAAATAAACACCGGCAATCCTGCTTTTGTAGTGACCGTGACGTTGAAAAACAACGGTGCTACTACGCAGTCGTTAACCTACACCGAACGCATGGCCGTGAATTTTGTGTTGAACAGCACGCAATACACCGAGGTTCAAAAACGTCCGCTGTTATACCCTTCTATCATCACTGTTGATAAGGGCAAAGGAATGGCTGTTGCGGCCATCGCCTATAAACCAAATACATTTTTAGTATTGCCAAAGAAGACGGAAAGATTTATGTATGATGTAGATCCGCCGTCGGTATTCATGCAAGCGAAAAACGGAGGCAATAAATACAACGCCGTGGTGAAATCAATGAAGGATACGTTAGCTACGGAAGTGACTACCACCATTAAACCCGGCGAAAGCATTTCTTTTAATATCGTTTTTGGTTTAACGACTGATAAGAATTTTGCAACGATTCAAAAAAACGTGGATGATTTTTTTGCTGGCGCAGATGCCACAACGATGGATGGATTGTTCGCATCGCAATGGAAGGCCCGCCTGCCAGACTTTTCATCGGAAAAGAATGAGGTGTTGCGCAGGGAAATGTTGTGGAATGCGCACTTCGTGGAAGCATCGGCAAAGTACAGTGCATACTACAAGGAAACCATCATTCCGCAGGGAACGGTTTATAGCTATTACTTCGGCGACAACATCTCCAACCGCGATCATTTACAGGCTGCCTTGCCGGCTTGTTACACCAATCCCGAACTGGCGAAGTCTATCATTCGCTATGCCATTAAACATGCCGAGGAAGACGGTGAAATTAAACGCGGCAACTCCGGCTTCGGTTATACGCCGGCTTCTATTTACAAGGAAAGCGATGAGCAGTTATACTTCTTTAACACGCTGGCGGAATACCTGTTGATTACAAAAGACTATACCTTTTTGAATGAAGAAGTGGCTTATTATCCGGCTGAAAACGGCAAGCGTGATGCGGTGATCACTCTCCTGAAAAAATTCTTTATTTACCTGCGGGATGAAATCGGTACAGGCCCGAATGGCCTGGTGAAAATGCTGAACTCCGATTGGAGTGATAGCTTCTTTCACGACTACTCTCCCAACCGGTATTCAGGCTCCGCGGAATCGCACCTGAACTCCGCGATGGTATTGGCGATTTTACCAAAGTTGATGCAGGCTTTAAAAGATTCAAAGAACCCGGAAGCAACATCACTGATCATGGCTTTGGAAGAATACAGAGCTTCTATTGAAACCGTTTTTATGAAAGACCTCGGCGACCGGAAGTTTGCCGCAAGGGCTTACCTGAATAAGCAGCTACGGTTTGGTGTGGACGTTGTTTGCATAGAACCACAAGGTTATCTTTTACAGATACCAACTTTATCCAATGACCGCAAAAAAGAAATTTATGCCTACGTAAAAAGCAAACTGCTTACGCCGGAAAAGATCGGCATCCGGACAAGAGAAAAGCCGTTATGGAAGGGCAACCCCGATGGGGAAGACGGCGGCATCTGGTTCTCTTTAGAATATCCTTTGTTGCTTGGTGTAGCCTCGTTTGATAAAGAAGAAGCAAGGGCCTTGTTGATGAAGTTTTCGTTTCAAAATTTTGCGGCTACTTATCCTGATTATTGGGTGGGCCAGTGGACCGCCGCCGATGAAGTCAACTCCACCTTGTACCGTGAAGGGCTTTATGCTTTTTGGGTTCCGTCGCAGGATAGGAAACATGCGTTTCAGGGTTGGTGTTCGCACCCGCACACATGGCCCTTGTTCTGTTATTATAAATTGAAAGAATAAGCCTGGTACATTCTAATTTGCAAACCTCTTTTCATCTAATCATTACCAACATGCGCTTCAAAAATTTCTTCTCGTTCGTTCTGATACTTGTCTGCACTATCAATGCATCGGCACAGACTCCACCGGAAAAATTAGTTAAAATTTCCGTCGTTCCTGATCATGCCGATTGGCTTTATAAGCCGGGTGAAAAGGTGCAGTTTTTGATAGCTGTAAATGAATTCAACACGCCGTTAAAGAACGTAAAGATTCATTACGAAGTAGGCCAGGAACGCATCACTCCGGCTATTAGTAAAGATGAAATCTTGACTGATGGAACACTGACGATTGATGGCGGTACGATGAAGGAAGCCGGCTTCTCGCGTTGCGTGGTAACCACTGAGTTTAACGGTAACAAATACCGCAACCTGGCAACGGTTGGCTTTACGCCGGAGGCCATAAAACCCCTTGCGGAAATGCCCGCTGATTTTGTAAAATTCTGGAACGATGGCAAAAAAGAACTGGCCGGTTTTGCAATGGATAATAAAATGGTATTGCTGCCGGAGCGCTGTACGCAGAACGTGAATGTTTATCATGTAAACCTGCAAGGCTATGGAAGGGGCTCACGTCTTTATGGAATCCTTTGTGTGCCGAACAAGCCCGGTAAGTATCCGGCGTTGTTAGAAGTGCCTGGAGCAGGCGTTCGGCCCTATAACGGTGACATTGGTCTGGCTGAAAAGGGCATCATTACGTTACAGATTGGCATACACGGCATACCGGTTACTATGGACCCGGCGGTATATACAAGTTTGGGAAGCGGTGCGTTAAGCAACTATCAAAATTTTAATCTTGATGACCGTGACCGGTTCTACTACAAACGGGTTTACCTGAACTGTGTACGGGCTAATGATTTTCTCGTTTCGTTGTCGCAATGGGATGGTAAAAACTTAGGCGTAACCGGTGGCAGTCAGGGTGGTGCGTTAACCATTGTTACGGCCGCTTTAGATGAACGTGTAACCTGCGCCGCTGCCATGTACCCTGCCCTTTGCGACTTAACCGCTACGCTGAAGAACCGTGCCGGTGGCTGGCCGCAGTACTTTGAAAAATGGAATATTGATTTTAATAACAAAGCAGACAAGATAAAAACCTGCGGCTATTATGACGTGGTGAATTTTGCCAAAGGCCTTAAAGTTCCCGGCTTTTTTACTTGGGGATATAACGATGAAACCTGTCCGCCAACAAGTATGTACGCAGCTTATAACAGCATCTCTTCGCCTAAAACATTGCTGCCGTTTTTAGATACAGGGCATTGGGCTTATGGCGAACAGTATGAGGTGTTGAATGGGTGGTTGATGGAAAGGTTTGGGATGAAGTGAGGGGTGTGATTGCAAAGCTTTGAAAACTTTCGAATAAAGGTTTTTGTGGCTGAAAAGCAATGGGTTGAAAATATTGTTTTGTGAATTAGGGCACGAAAAGTTTCGCCTATTTTTTTGTTGTGCGTCACCTTAAATGAAATGATGCAAACATTTTAGCACCCACGACTTTGCCGACCCCACGTTATTTTAGCGTATTGCCAAGCAAACAAAACCCGGAACGGTCAACTTTGTAAAGGACTGAAACGCCAACCCACAACCCACTCACTCTAGCGGACGCATTACTTATCAATTTGCCCTAAACCATCAGTTATTACAATCTTTACCAACTCACAATCTGTTAACAACTTTCCGTGGACAAAATACGTCCATAAAATTTTCATTCCTTAAATTTGGACAAAATACGTCCTAACATGCCAGCAACAAAAAAGAGCCTCGCAACTGTAGGTGAACAATTGAGAGCACTCAGAGAGAATGCCAACCTTTCTTTGCGAGAAGTTGCCAGTAACATCGGTATTGACACCTCTTTACTTGGCAAGATTGAACGAAACGAAAGACAGCCAACAAAAGAGCAAATAAAACAGGTTGCGGCATTCTTCGAAGTCAGTGAAAAACAATTAATAAAAGAAATGCTTAGCGACCAGTTTGCTTATAAGATAATTGAAGAAGAAGCAGACCTTGACACATTAAAAGTTGCAGAAGAAAAAGTTGAATATTTAAAGAAAAATAAATGAGTTATAAAGAAAAGATACAAGCGTTAATAAGTAAAGTACCCAAGACACTTGTTGATTTGGATATTTCAAGAGAACAAGCACGAGTACCTACACAGGCATCTTCAAATTTTATTACTAATAGGGAACAAGGTGATTGGGCAGAGAGCTTAGTTCTTCGTGCGTTCAATGAAACTTCTAAAAACTTTGTTGCGATTAAATACGGTAAATCGGAAGACCGCGTCGCCGGTGAAGAAGGTTTTGACAAATTTTACCAAGAATTTCAAATTGAACTTGACACAATTGGCAAAAGACCAGATGTTTTAATATTTAGAAAAGACCATTATAATCCTGACTGGAATTATGACATCAGCAGGCTGCCTCATGTACAGTTGCATCCGCTTGTTCATAATGCTATTGCTGGAATAGAAATTCGTTCAAGTGCCTTTCTTATAGAAAAGTACGACAGTGCTATGCAAATTAGAATCAAGCATTACACTGATACTGCACTAAGAATAAAAAAATTAATATTAGAAAACTACACTGACCTTTTAGAACATCCGCTAAAGAAAAAATACATTGACATCCTCAATACTATCAATGAAGAAACACTTACTGCCACGGGATTTAACAGACCAAACTGGAGTTCTTCAGAAAGGCTGATTGAGCTTACAGAGCACTTTAAGATTTTAAAAGAAGCCATCAAGCAAATTCAAAAGCGGGAACACTTAAGTATTACCCCTAAAGTTGAAGATTTAAAAGTTGTGCATTTATGGACGCAAACTTATAACGTTCCTCATTTTTATTTTCAAGTTTTCTTTGATAAGGTATTTGGTATTTCCTACGAAAACATACTTTCTATTATATCAAATTCGGAAGAGGAAGAGGTAAAGTTTTTCTTGGAAAGAGATGTAAAAAATCAGAATAAAACGACAATTAAAATAAATTCAAAAAGCGGAACTGAAATCGCATATAAAGTTGACATGCCCAATCACAAGAGCAAGCTAAAAGAACTTGACAGAGGCAGGTTACTTTTCTATGTAACATTTGAAGGCGGAGCCGCCTACCTTGATGTAAAAAATTTAATAACTCTTCTGGGAATTAACGAAAACGAATTCTGATGCTGACAAAAGAATATATCGCAACCAACGAACCAGAGAAAGAATATTCTCAATTTGTTTCGCTTGAACATAGAAAAAAGTTTGCACAGTTTTTTACCCCGTTCCCAATTGCACAATTCATGGCTAAATGGATTACAGAAAATAAAAACCTTGAAACGGTATTAGACCCTGCCTTTGGTTTAGGAGTATTTGCAAGAGTAATAAGGCAAACAAACAAAGAATGTTTCATCACAGGTTTTGACATTGACTCAACTATTTTGAGCCAAGCCGCAAATATCTTTGACAACGAAAAGAATACCTCTATTCAATTAAAGGATTACATGTTTAACGATTGGGAAAATCGTTACGATGGAATTATTTGCAATCCACCATACTTCAAATTTCACGATTACGAAAACAAAACAACGCTAAAGGAAATTGAAGAAAAATTAGGGTTGAAACTAAATGGCTTTACAAATCTCTACACACTCTTTCTCTTAAAATCCGCTTATCAATTAAACGTAGGCGGCAGAGCCGCCTACGTTATTCCGTCAGAATTTTTAAATTCTGATTATGGCAAATTGGTGAAGTCATATCTCATCCAAAACAAACTACTTCGCTACATTATCATTTTTGACTTTGAAGAAAATGTTTTTGATGATGCCTTGACGACCGCTTCAATTCTGCTTTTTGCAAACGACAATGAAAAATCAGAAGTTGAATTCATCAACATCAAAACGCTGAATGAGCTTTTTGCTGTACAGAAAAAAATCTCTGCTTATCCCAAAATAAAATCAAAGAATGCAATCGCATTTTCAAAACTCAATCCTCAAATAAAGTGGCGAGCATATTATCAGGAGCAAAATGCAAAGAGATTTAAAAACCTTGTGCCTTTTTCCAACTTTGGAAGAGTCGTTCGTGGCATTGCTACAGGCGCAAATGAGTATTTCATTTTCAATCAGTCAAAAGCAAAGCAATTTAATATTGATGAGAAACATTTGTTGCCTTGTATTACAAAATCAGTTGACATTGATGGAGCATTTTTTACAAAAGATAATTTCGCAAGTTTGAAACAGCAAGACAGGTTTATTTACTTACTAAATGCTACCGAACCGGCAGAACCCAATTTGAAAAAATATCTCGGAAAAGGCGAGGCAGAAGAAGTTCACAAAAAGTTTTTGACGGCATGCCGTAGTCCTTGGTACTCCTTAGAGAAGAGACCGCCTTCACCAATTTGGGTTTCAGTTTTCAATCGCAATGGACTTCGTTTCATTCGTAACGAAGCGAAGATTAGTAACCTTACCACCTTTCACTGCATTTACCTGAATATGTTTTCATTGCCTAAAATTGATTTGTTTTTTGCTTATTTGCTTACTGATATTTCAAAAGATATTTTCAATGACAACCGAAGAGAATATGGAAACGGCTTACAAAAATTTGAACCTAACGACATCAATAAAGCATTGATGGTTGACCTTGACAAAATTGAAAAAAAAGAGGAAATAGAAATTTTAGAACTGTATCATAAATACAAAGAATCGGAGTTGACTAAGAAGCCCAATAAAGAGTTATTGATGGAAGTAAACAAAATTTTTACGTTACTATTTGCAAGTTGACAGGCGAAAGCTAAGGAACACGAATTTTCCGTACTTTCCCAAGCCCTAATCCGTTATGTGCCCCCTCAAAGCTACGCACCACTCCCCGCCAAACAATGAACAACAACTTCTACCACAAATTCATCACCCCCGACAAATCCATTGCTGATTTTGTAGAAAGTGTGGGCATGTTTCATAATCCATCAGATGAAGCCAAAGAAGTGGTAGTAATGCCTGACGGAAGAGTTGATTTGTTTTTTTGGCAAACGGCATCGCAACCTTTTCAGATCCTATTGATTGGACTGGAAACCGCACCCGAACAACGAAGCATTCCGCCAAAAACACTTGCTTTCATCATTAGTTTTAAGCCTCTTGCCGTTGAATATATTTTACATACTTCCATTGCCGATTTACTAAATAGTGCCAAAGAATTACCGGATGATTTTTGGGGTTTTAATGTAGATGATCTGAAAGATTTTGATGCGTTTTACACCAAAGCAGTGCAAACAATAACCGCCCGTTTACCTTCAGCGGTTGATGAAAGAAAACGCAAACTCTTCGAAGCCATTTATGCATCCAACGGTGAACTAAGCGTTGCAGCACTTTCTCAAACGGTGTTTTGGAGCAGCCGGCAAATGGGCCGTTATTTCAATCAGCAATTCGGGCTTTCCGTAAAAGCCTACTGCACTATTTTACGCTTCCGTGCATCGTTAAAACACATAGCGCAGGGAAAGCTTTTTCCTGAACTGGCCTTCGCCGACCAAACGCATTTCATAAAGGAGATCAAGAAATTTTCAGGCGTCGTGCCGAAAGAATTAGCCAAAAATAAAAACGACCGATTTATACTATTATCCGTCTTAAAGCAGAAATAGTTTTGCATTTGTAAAACTAAATTTTAAGAAATGCTGATAAAAGACAAATCAATCGCTATCGTTGGCGGCGGTCCGGGCGGACTAATACTGGCAAGGCTTTTACAACGGAAAGGTGCGGCCGTAAAACTGTATGAAAGAGATTTTAATAAGGATGCCCGCCTGGTAGGTTCACCACTTGACATGCACGAAGAATCGGGCCTGGCAGCTTTGCGCAAAGCGGATTTGCTGCACGTTTTCAAAAAGACTTATCGTCCCGGCGCCGATAAAATGGTTGTCGTAAACAAACAGGCCAAAGTATTTTTCAGCGATCACCAAACAAAGCGGGATGAAGATTTTGGCAATGAACATTTTCGTCCGGAAATAGACCGTGGCCCGTTACGGACTATGCTGCTGCAATCGTTGCAATCCGAAACGGTTGTGTGGGACGCTCATTTTATTTCAATGGAAGCCCAGGCCGGTGGCTGGCTTCTGCATTTTAAAAACAGTTCCTCTGCTTATGCAGATATTGTTATTGCGGCTGATGGCGCCAATTCTAAAATCCGCCCTTACATCACCAACAGCAAAGCTTTCTATTCAGGCATCACCATGCTCGAAGGCAATGTTCACGATGCGGAAGGCGCCGCACCGCATATTCATGCCTTGGCAGCCGGCGGAAAAATAATGGCATTCGGAAATAGCAAAGATTTACTGCTTGGTCAAAAGGGTAATGGCGATATAGGCTTTTATGCAAGCTTTAAAATACATGAAGACTGGGCCGCAAATAACGGCCTTGATTATTCTTCTAAAACTCAAATGCTAACTTGGTTTAAAAAAGAATATGCTGATTGGAGCCCTGTCTGGTATGAGCTGTTCCAGAATGCAGCAACCCCTTTTATTCCACGTCCCATTTACTGTATGCCGTTACATCAAAGCTGGCAAGCATTGTCCAACCTAACCATGATTGGTGATGCGGCACACGTGATGCCGCCATTTGCCGGAGAAGGCGCCAACATGGCGATGCTGGATGCCTTGGAATTGAGTGAATGCTTAACGTCTGACAGCTATGCCACCGTGCAGGAAGCCATTGCATCTTATGAAACGGCTATGCAAAAAAGGGGAGCCATAGCCGCACAGGAATCGCTCCAAAATGGTGAGCGGATGCATGCCGAAGATGCGTTGACAACGATGTTGAATTTTTTTAGCGGGCACTAGGTACGAACGTCATGAAAGCATCATCTTATCGTTCGCCTGGGCATCTTCGCAAATAGCTTACACCTGATTGCAGCTATTACAAGCCGTTAAAAGGTTTTTCCGTAGTGCCACTTTCCTCCGGCCAATATTAAAGTAGGCGCTGTCTTAAAATTCCGGCAAAGATGGTAAAACGGTTTTCCGCATCTAACCCATTTTCAAAACGCCAGTAACATTTTAAAAAATCAGTTAATCGCTTGTCAGGGCCAAATTGTGTATCATTCATTAAAGCTGTTTACGGGTGTTGGTTGGCCAATTAAATTTAGTTGCTAAGTAAATTTTTTATCAAGACAACCTCTTCATCATCTGCCGAGGGTCCGTAGGTGGCAGGCACAGGCACATCTAACAATCGTAAGTACACGCCTAATTGCGCCCGGTGATGAATCAAGTGGTTCATGCAAAACAACCGCAGCACCTGCTCTTTCGGCAAGGTGAAAAGAACCTCTTCGCCATGCGTCATTGACCAGTCTTTTGTTAAGTCCTCATCGGTAACTTTTACTAAAGATTCCTTTGCGGCTGCTAACAAATTATCAAAATAAGCCACCAGTTCTTCTGTAGATGTAATGTCGCGTGGGCTAAAGTTGACAAAGTCTAATTTATCGGCTTCGATACAAGCGGTCCACCAAGCTATAATTTCTGCTACATGAATGGCAAGCCGTCCCAAAGCCTCCGATTTTTCCGTGGGTTGGTAAGCGGCTTTATCAAACGGAACTCTTTGCAAAAAGCGCCTTGTTACTTCGGCTTCTACCGTTAACTCCTGAACTAATTTTTGTCCTGTGGTCATTGAAGTAATATTTCGGTTTCAGTTGATAGTCTTCCCTACCTTTTATTTGGTTGTCATCCTTTGCGAATAATAATTTAATCCAACAATAGAGGCCATGCACAAAACCATGAACAAAGCGACCTTAAAATTCATCTTTGTTTTGAAAAGATAAACGTCCAATAAAATCGTAAGCATCAGCGACAAGCCACTCCATATAACAATGGCGATGCTTAATGGCATTAAGCCAATGGCTTTTTTAAAAGTGATAATGCCACCTGCTAAAAAAAGCAAACCCATACTGTTGGTTACCCAGTCGGAAGGCCGTCCGATTTTTTCAGCGCCATATTCCACACCGCTTCTGATACAGCCGAGAGGATAATTAATAAAAGACCTTTCATTTTTTTATTTCTTTTATGGCGGTGTACGCTTCTCCCGCACTCCAAACACAAAAGCCGAGCAAGGCTAAATCTTTAATCAAAAAGGCGTCCGGCAGCCAAAGCCATTCTACTTTGGAAATCATGCCCGGCGTGGAAAAAATAAAGGTCAGCGTCATAAAAAAGATGACACTTCCCGCCAGGCTGCCGTACAAAGCAATCCTTGGCGATAAAGGCCGAAGCCCGATACCGATAGCAGCGGTAATTTCAGTAATGCCAATAATGCGGGAAATTGTGCCGGTAGCAAAAAGGTGATTCATCCATCTAAAAAAAGGGCTGTTATCAATCAATGGTTTAATGGCCTGCGCTTCGGTGGTGGTGAATTTAAAAATTCCAAAAAGGAGAAGCATAAATACAATTCCGTAACGGCTGATGATTTCACCCGTTAGTTTAAGCTTGTTCATTTTATTGGTTTATTTTGTACTGATTGGTCAAGTATTAAGTAAAAAATTTTTATTCGAACACGATGAATTGAAATTCAACCAAGGCCACCAATGCCGACCTTGATTGATACATTCTGCGTGTAATGTTGATTCCGTTCCAGAAATTGACCAGGTAGCGGGCCAATAATTTCGCGTCTGTCTTTGTTTTTAGTTCGCCGGTTTGCTGCGATGCTTTGATTTGCCTGAAAAAAATGGCTTCCAGGGTTTTAAGGTGGCCTTTCGCAAGCCCCACCAGTTCTTCATCCAGACCAGAAAGTTCAGCAATAGTATTACCGGCAAAGCAGCCCATCATGTGTTGCTGCGGCGAACAATCAGCTAAGCTTAAGAAGGCGTCCTTTATCACTTGCATAGGCGAACCACTCTGGTTTAACAAAGCCCTGAACTCAATAAAGGAAGCCTGTTCATGCGAATTAAGTGCAGCCGTGTATAATTCTTTTTTGCTTCCAAAGCTGTGGTAAAAACTTCCCCGCTGTAGTCCCATCACGCTAATCAAATCTTCTGTGCTGGCGGCTGCATAGCCCTTCTCCCAAAAAAGATCAGTGGCCTTTTTCAGTGCTTTTTGTTCATCAAATATTTTTGGACGGCCAGCCATTGTTTATTTTCTAATGCAAATATGGAAATATTGTACTGAATGGTCAAATAATAGATTTTGAGTCTATAAATCTCAAATTTTCACCTAATGGTCAAATAAAATTTTAGTTTTTATTTACCCAAATTATAGTAGCGTCTCTCATTCCGGTAGCATATTCAATTCCGCCCAGCAAATGCTTCAAAAAAAGCGGCTCGGCAAAGTTGGCATCGGTATGACCGCCGGCTGTGTAAAAAGCCCGGCCGCCTTCAAAGCTCTGGCACCAGGCAAAGGGGTGAGCCGGTCCGTTGATGCCGCCTTTGTAGGTGCTTTCATCCAGCGTAGCTAGTACATGAATTTGGCGCGAGATACTTTTAAAGTTATACCACTCATCTACCCTCTCCCATCGCGACGGCAGAAAGATGGTAGCCGAATGCGTTGTGTCAATAATGTTGATAGTTGCCTTCTGCACGTCGGGGTGCCAGTCTAAGTAAGCGCCAACCAGATTGTTGTACCACGGCCAATCCCGTTCGGTAGATGTAGCCGAGTGAATACCCACAAAGCCGCCGCCACGGTGGATATAATCCTTAAAGGCTTCTTGCTGCTTATCGTTCAATACATCGCCGGTAGTACTTAAAAAAACAACAGCCGCATACCTTTTCAACGTTTTCTTTTTAAAGAAATCCGCATCTGTAGTGGTATCAACGCTGAAATTATTTTCTGTTCCCAATTGTTGGATGGCTTTTATGCCGGCAGGTATTGAGGTATGATAGTAGCCAGCGGTTTTATAAAAAAGGAGAATGCTTTTTTTATGTCGCGCAGACGCAGTAAAGGGATAAAAGCAGCAACAGGTTACAGCAAATAGAACCGCGAAAAGTTTAGAGCAGCCGTTCATAATTTGGAGCATTCAATTAAAAATATTTTTCGTTCATCCGCCAACACTTTCAATCTCACCTGTTACAACATTATTTTTTTTTGAGCGTGTGCCGAGGCGGCACCGGGCTATTCGCTCCAAGCTTTTTATTGGTGGTCGTTTTACTTAAGGCCTTCTTCACCAACACTAGCAACCATTATCATCATCCAATAAAAAGGCTTTCCGCTTCTATCCCTCACGCAACAGCGGCCGCATCACTGTCATACTGAGCTTGCCGAAGTGCCTCACGCAATGGCCATCTTTTCTTTTACATCATAACCTAAACTTCGCTTCAAAACTGCTACCCTTTGCGCCGGTTACATTGATAGATAGAATAAGGGTTGGGGCCAGTTGCACTATCGTTATCCGATCACTTTTACTAATCACGTCTTTTACTCTTTTCGCAATCTTCAAAGTAATGTTACCATTGTTCAACATGGTGGGATCCGATACACTTACCATCAATTCGCCACCGCTTTCTTTTACCATCACCGCCGCCTTTTTATCGCAACTAATGATGTCAACTATTTGCTCTGTATCGGTCCAGAAGGCGGCACCAATACTATTCAACGTTATCTCTTTCACCGCTTGCACCAGGGTATCGTTTCGTAGTACTTTAATCTGTGGATGAGTAGCGTAACGCATGGTCTCTTTCACCGATTTACCCGGAAGCACCACATAGGAATACGCTGCGTTTTTCGGGTTTGCGCCATGATCAAACCAAAGGGTAAAAAAATGATTGGCATAAAGAACTGTATCAGTAGTGGCCGGGTTACCGTTAATGGATCTCCAGGCTGCCGTTCTGCCTTCGCGAAGTGCTTTCAATAAAGAAGCTGCCGGAAAATAATACCCTATATCTGCGATAGGAACCGTGCCGGACAAGTGTGCATAGCTTGTCTTACTAATCGCTTGTTCCCTACTGCTATCCCGAAGCGACATTATCTTTCCGTTGATGCTTGCCTCATTCGTTCCACTACTATTCAGCTTGCGGTTTTCTACAATCGTTTCTACCACTTTACCATCATTGCTGGTTATGCCTGCACCTAATGCCACCACTTCATCATCAAACAAAAACCAGGCTTTTTTTGCCTGCAGGTTGTAGCCAATTGCATGAAAGTCCATCCCTGATACACCGTATAAATTCTCCAGCGTTACGCCGCCCACCCAAGACCGGTCACTCAGCCTATCACTGGCAATCGGCGTTTGTTGCAGCACTGTTGTTCCGGTTAAACGATATTTATCAACCGTCGGCCAAAAGTCGTTGCTGTATTGATTTAGATCGGCATCATATAAATAGGTCATCCCATCACCGGTATGCCAGCCCTGTATATTTTCGTTCTTGATGTCGGCTTCATAATCGGCAATGCGGGTAGAGTGCATGCTGATGCCGAAAGCAAAGCCCCGCCCCCTTTTCACGGCCCTGTCCATCATGGGAAACTGCTTGTAAAAAGGAGTCTCTGTGAACAGCTTTATAGATTGATCATCAACAATTGTTTGCACTTGCCGTATCGTGTTCAAAGAGGTGGTTGCCGACGTAGCCGCATCGGTAAAATAATCACGGACCTTGTTTGACTTCACCCAATACTTAACTAAGCTTCTAAATTTTTCGGCATCGGCTGGTGGTGCAAACTGTGCCAGCTTTGCCACAATGCCTATCACTGTAAAACCCGCTTTGTAATCTTCTTTATAGTAACGTGCCATCTCTCTTCCGCGAACCATATCCATTGCTACGCCTTTGTAAATAAAGGGTTCAAAGGAGTTGTAGATCCAGTTGTATAAATTAGTGCTGGCCGGGTCCGTTACTTGCCAGGTGGTGCCATCCAGCAGGTATAACAAGTCGGAAAGTTTGGCGATGGCATCTACACCATAACCCAGGTTATACGGATGATTGCCGTGTTGAATAAAAGAACCATCGGTAAAAAAGCCTTCGCCCTTTGTAGCAAATTCAAACAGCACACTCAATGCATTTTTAGCATAAGAAATTTTTGCGCTGTCCTTTTTTAATACACCATTCAATCCATACACAAAAGCCCGCCAGGCACGGTTGGCACCAAAATCAGTTGTAGGATCGCCGGCAAATTTTGCTACCCGATTATTGAGGGCCGTACGTTGATCATTTGAAAAATCATCATACATCAGGGTGATGCAATTGTTTAATTCCAGCGGCGCACCAATGGCAAAATCCCACCAGTCGTTATAACTGTTCACGTAGCGATTATCGTTCATCCACACAAGGGCGCCAATAATGTCATCACGCAAACCGTTGTTTTTATAAAGCAACGTACCCTGGGTTGAGTACGCCAGTGCCATTGCATAAATCCGCCGGTAGGCATAGGTGATTTCAGCGGATAGTTTTGTGCTGGTTAAGTCGGGCCAGAGAGAAGTTCGTCCCTCCGATTTATTTAGCGCCGTCCATTGGGCCTGCGCCTCGGTGTTGATGGCCCTTTTCTTTGCGGCAGAGTATTTCCCGGCTGTGTTGCCCTCGGTACCGATTAAAATGCTTTTCCATTTATTGCGGATGGCATCGTATTTATCTCCTGCAGTTGGCGAATGCGCAGAGCTTTGAGCGGCATATAAAAAAACAGCAGCTATAATGAGGAGGGCTTTCTTCATGTGAAAACGTGTAACAATTATTTGATACTATTCTTAATCATTTACTAGTCGTGACATCGTACCTCAATTTATTTTTATAAATAGCTCACCCATTTATCTAACTGCTCTTCCGCAACATCAAAGCCATGTACGATTCTATCTTTTATACGCTACTCCTCATGTCCCATCGGGACATTTCATGGGTAGAACTCATTTGCAAAATCTGACCTGGCGTGCCGTAGGTACGCTTTGTGCGGAGCTAATTGCACGAAGCGTACCTACGGCACGCTACTTCTATTCTCCATCTTTCTGCTACCCACGAAACGTTCCTAACGGAACGAAAAAGCATTGAAGCAATGAGCTATATAATTTGGCAACAACCGGACTATCTCGATTATAAGTCACTTCGCTTTTTCCGGCAACGCATACGCCACATAAGCATCACCCGACTTAGCGCCGCCCTTGCCACCGCCACCGCAGGCAATAACGACATACTGCTTGCCATTTACGGTATAAATGGAAGGCGTTGCTAAACCTGCTGCAGGAAGATCTACTTCCCACAATAGCTGCCCTGTTCTTTTATTAAAAGCTCTAAACTTAGCGTCTTTCGTAGCCGCTATAAACAACAATCCGCCTGCTGTTACTACCGGTCCGCCAAAGTTTAAAGTGCCGGTATGTATGCCTTTTGCTTTGAGTTCAGGATAATCACCCAGAGCATTCTTCCAAACCACTTTGCCGGTGTTGAGATTAATAGCTGTCAACGTTCCCCACGGCGGTGCGTTGGCCGGGTAGCCTTCCTTGGTATAAAAACGATTATAACCGGTGGCCGAATAAGGCGATGTTGTATAATCATCTTTGGGCTTATCATCACCTAAATAAGGGCTCTTTTGCTTTTCCTTTAAATCAAGAATAAATGAAGCAATCGCCGCTTTATTTACGGCACTCAGATTTTTAAATGCAGGCATCATTCGGCGGCCGGAATTGAGTAAGGCGGTGAAACTTTCTTCGTTATACTTTGCATTCACACCAATCAGCGAGGGATAATTATTGCCACCATCGCGGTTAGCGCCGTGGCAACCCATGCAGGTTGAATTATACAAGGCCATGCCGGCTTGCAGGTTTGTTTTACCCGATGTTTTCTTCTCTTCTTTCACATCCACCATGGTAATGATGTTGGCTATTTCGTTGGAGTTGATGTAGAGCAAACCAGTCTCCGGATCAAAGGCCGGTCCGCCCCATTCAGCGCCGCCCAATGTACCCGGAAAAACCAGCGTTCCTTCTCTTGATGGTGGCGCAAACAACTGCCCTTTATTGAAAGAACGGAAGCGTTTTAAAATATCGTTGTATGATGAATCGGGAACTAAATGATTGAGATCGGCTTCCGTAAATGTTTGCCGTGCAAAGGGTTCATAAAATGTAGGAACCGGTTGTGTGGGTGAAAGATGTTCGCCATTCAACTGCGACTGCGATGGCACCGGCATTTCGTTTACAGGATAAAGTGGCTTGCCGGTTTTGCGGTCTAATAAAAATAAAAAGCCGGTCTTGGTTGCCTGCACCACTGCTTCTGTTTTTGTACCGTCTTTCATCACATTCACCAGCACCGGAGCGGTGGGCGGGTCGCGGTCCCACACATCGTGATGCACCGTTTGAAAATGCCACAAACGCTTGCCAGTAGCGGCATCCAGGGCCAGCACACAATTGGCAAACAGGTTATCACCGCTTCGTTTACCGCCATAAAAATCGTAGGTGGCGGAGCCGATGGGCGCAAACAAAATTCCTTTTTCTTCATCCATACAAAAGCCTGCCCAGGCGTTTACACCACCGGCATGTTTGTACGATTCCTTATCATCCCATGATTCATACCCAACCTCGCCGGGATAAGGAATGGTATGAAAGGTCCAGCGAAGTTTTCCCGTATGCACATCATAGCCCCGAATGTTGCCGGGAGCAGCGCCGGCTTCTTCGGCCACCCGACTGCCCATGATAATAATGTCCTTGTAAATGATGCCCGGTGTGGTGGCGGTGATGTATAGATTCGTTATGTCTCTTCCCAATCCTTCGTGCAAATCAACAGTGCCGTTGTGTCCAAATGTGTTGATCATCTTTCCATCACTTGCATTGATGCAATAAAGCGAAGAACCGGCGGTATAAAATAATCGTCCATCTTTATCATCATCGCCTTTGTAGTACGTAACTCCCCGACAGGAATTGATAGAAACCTTCTCGCCTTCGGTGCCGGCAAGTGCCGTGGCCACGGGATCGAAGATCCATTGCTGCACACCGGTAGTTGCGTCCAGCGCAAACAATTTCAGTTGCGGCGAAATGCCGTACAACGTTGTTCCAATTACAATCGCATTGGCTTGTATCTGGCTACCGGGTGTCATATCTTTTGTATGGTATTCCCACGCAAGTTGAAGCTGTTGCACGTTGCCCGTATCCACTTCTTTCAACGATGAATATTGCATGCGGGTTTTGCTGCCGCCATATACTTCCCAGGTGGCAGATTCCTGATTGTTTTTAGAGTTACCGCAGTTACAGAGAAACAGGGCAAGCAACAAAACGCTTACGTAATACGTTAAACGGTTTTTATGTTTAGAGAAGAGCATCATGTTTCTTAGGTATTTAGATGAATAGAAGTTGCAGCTTGTTCTTGAAATAATCACACACCTCCGGTAAACAGGCTTTTATAGGATGGTTCAATTGGTTCAATTGCATCCATATTTTGGTAAGAGAGTTTATCATCAACAAGGCTATAGCTAAACATTGTATTACTTTCATTATTGATCGGGATAATTTCATGTGTTATTCTGTTACAATGCGATTCAGTTCTGAAATTTTATCTCCAATTCTTTGTTACGCTGGCGGAGTGCTTGTAAGTCCAGTTGCTGCTTTTCAGTCATAGGCGGCAAAGTTATCAGGCCTATTTCTATCTTTTTGCGATAGGCGGCTACCCAGGTATTAGTGCATAGACGCTGTGGATGTCCATAATGCGGATGACTTCCTGGGGATCTTCGCCGCCAAATAGTACCCGCATCACCGCCTGTTCTTTGTGTTCTTCGCTGTACTGGCGTCCTTCCAGCAAAGCCTGTAAATTGTCGTTCATGTTTTAGAACCTTTTTGTTCCAAATCTGTCAACCTATGTCAGTAGAAGACCGAAGTAGTAAGAATCAGAAAGTCTGATAGTTTATAAAACTTTGCGAAGCTGATCATTATATTTTATTCCTGCCAAATCATGCTGATGTAAACACCATCACAACTCCATGGTCACCATATATCCGTTCAACTTTACTTCCCTGGTCATTACGGTACCGTTGCTATATGTTGTTGGTTGTTTACCGCCCACGCTTACCTGAAATACACCGGGTTCAATCACCCTTTTATTATCGTTAGTGATGTGCGAAAAATCTTTTGGTTGCAACGTAAAGACGACATTCTTTTTCTCGCCCTTCTTTAGATAAACCCTGCAAAAACCTTTAAGCGAACGAATAGTCGTTGACGTCGTTCCGTTCTTTTCGGTGAGATATAATTGCACTACTTCCTCACCGTCGTACATGCCGGTGTTTTGTACATCTGCACTAATGGTTACGGCCTTACCGGCAGCGATTGTTTCCGGTACTTTTATATTAGTATAATCAAACCTGGTATAGCTTAAGCCATAGCCAAATTCGTACAGGGGCTTACCCTTGTAATAGCGATAGGTGCGGCCTTTCATGTTATATTCTGTAAAAGCCGGCAGCTCTGCCTCAGATGTATAAAACGTAACCGGTAAGCGCCCCGCAGGATTATACTTACCGGTTAATACATCGGCTATGGCGGTGCCGCCTTGTTGTCCGCCATACCATGTTTCTACAATAGCCGGAATGTTTTGTGCCTCCCAATTAATAGCCAAGGCACTGCCATTTAGTAACACCAGCACCACTGGTTTGCCGGTGGTAGCTATCTTTTTAATTAATGCCTCCTGCACTGCGGGCAGGGCCAGTTTGGTACGGTCGCCTTTATTAAAACCATCTAATTTTACATCCATTTCTTCGCCCTCTATACGTGGCGATAGTCCCATAAACATTACTACCACATCGGCTTGTTTAGCAACAGAAATGGCTTCTTCTTCATAAGCTTGTCCCAGTTTTTCCCAGTTAAATTGTACTATGGCATTAGCGCTGTTGGTACTATAATCTAATTGAACCGGGTACGCCATACCGGCTTTTAAGTGGACCTTTTTGTATTTATGTTCCGGGCCATGCTCGCTGCTAAAGCGAAGCAGGGACGAATCGTTGAAGAAAAACTGGAAGTTGCTTCCATAAGCATCCAGGTAATAATCGCCATCAGCCGGGGCTTTCAGAAAGCCTTTCCAGCGCACCGAAAAATCAAACATATCCAGTTTAGGCGATGGCGCTGCATTAATCCAGTTGAAATTGATAACGCTATCTTTTCTCACTAATAAAGGTGTTCCGGCAAACTGATTGTTACTATAATAATTTCCGTTTAATCCATGTACTGTAGCGGCTTTATCAGCATATAAAAATGTAGCGTTCACAACCTGTAATACCGGTAACCCTTCTGCGTCAGACTGTGAATAAACATCTTTTTACAAGCCCGCTATGCTCCACAAATTGTTTTAAGGGCAATAGGCATTGATGTAGACTTTCTCCAGAAACAGAGCCTCTAATTTTGGAAAAACAAAGAGCGGTTTTTTGTAGCTGTAAATGACTCCTGTAAGCGCTGTTTTAAAAGCGCAGATTACACTATCGTAATCCGGTGTCCATTTTACAATGGCCTCAATCATCCTACAGAAGCCCAGGATATTTTTAGTACGCATAAAGTTGTAGCAAAACATGATGAGGTTCATTTCTCCATTCACTTTTTGGAGTCCTTTCAGCAGTGTATGGGTGTAACCCCAGTGGCGTTTGATGGTGCCAAAAGGATGTTCGCAGATGGCTTGCCGTCGCTTGTAGTACTGTGGGTTTTGCTTGATGTTATTATCATTGATGTCCACCGCGTCCTGGTACTCGCTGCGCTGAACAATGCGTTTAGGAAGCTTGGTACACTGATACTTGAGCGGACATGTTTTACAGGCATCGGTGCGGTAGGTTTTAAACCGGTAAGAGGTTTCATGGGCCTCGCCCCGTTTGTTGTGCCAGGTGCCCAGTGAAGTAAGTACGGCACCTGCCGGACAGGTGTAACTGTCGCTCTGCTTATCATAGGCAAAGCTTTCCGATAAGAACTCTGTAGCAATGTGTTTTACTGATGGCTGCTCTTTATACGCTACGTGGGTAATCATACCGTCTTGCTGGCAACGATCTAACTCCGCGCCGGTGTGGTAGCCTTTATCGGCCAGTACCATCAGAGGTTCTTCTTTACCTAAACCAAGGTTTTGCTTTGCCTGTGTGGCGGCGCGGTGCAGGGCCTTGCCATCATTAGTGTTAGTTGCCTCGGTATGTACAATCAGGTTATGCTTATCGTCCACGGCATTCTGTACGTTATAAGCTACTTCTACAATGCTTTTTACGATAATGATGCTGCGGCTGTCCCTATCTGTGGTGCTGATCTGCCGGTCTTCTGTAGCGTTTAGTTGTTCCTGAAGGGTGTCATATTTGATGGTGCGTTCCTTTAGGTTTTTTAAGCCTTGGGCGATCTTCTCTTTTTTAAGGTTCGCTTCTTCACCAGAGGCTTCCTCTTCTTCTTTATCCAGGCTATCCAGATCCTGTAAATAACGTTCTGTTTTGTCTTCTATGAAGCGGCGGTGCTTATCAATTTTAGCCTGGTTGAAGTTCGCCTTTTTGCTGTTGACGGCTTTAAACTTACTGCCATCGATGCCGATGGTTGTTACGCCCAAAAGCCCGGCATCGCTTAAAAACTGCACATAGAGGCGGAACATGCTTTGCAAGGGTTGTGCATGCACTTTTCTAAAGTCAGCTATCGTATGATAGTTGGGCTGTAAACTTTGCAAGAGCCACTGAAGTTCTATGTTGCGGCCGCACTCTTTTTGAAGCTTACGGCTGCTTCGTATTTTATTAAGATAGCCGTACAGATATAGTTTTAAAAGTACTTCGGGTGCATAGGGCGGACGGCCTTCAGTTTTATGTACCGTACCAGTAAACCCTAACTTTTGCAGCTCCAGCTTGTCAATGAAAGCATCAATAAGACGAACCGGGTTATGAGTTGCTACCTGTTCATCAAGCGTTGAAAAATAACTCTGATGGCGGTCGCTGCCTTGAATGAATTGCATACCTATGTGCAGCAATAATTATACGCCATTTATCCTATTGAAACCCTGTGTATATTTAGTTGACAACACATCGGTTTTTTCACAAACTCGCGTGGGCCGACCCTTGCGCAAATAAAAATTTTGTTTCGGGCAAGGCTTTTTGTAACCCTTCCAATGGCGAAATAATGGAAGATGGCAAGCCATGATAATTAGCCAGCAACACTTCTTTATCTTTTGCATTGGGGCCGATAACCGCTATGGTTTTTATACTTTTCTTAAGTGGTAAAAGGCCGCCTTCATTCTTCAACAGCACAATAGATTTACGGGCTGCATCCAGTGAAAGCTGCACATGGGCGGGGCTCTCCACTTCGCTGAATGGTATTTGCGTAAACGATACTTTCTTCGGGTCATCAAATGAGCCCAACAAAAAACGGGCGGTAAACAATCGTCGCAAGGCCCCATCTAAATCGGCTTCAGTTACTAAGTTTTTTGCTACCGCTTTATCCAGAGCTGTAAAAGTGCTGCCGCACTCCATATCCACGCCGGCTTTTATAGCAATGGCCGAAGCTTCTTCGGCCGTAGGCACCGTATTGTGATACCGGTAAATATTATTCACAGCACCGCAATCGGTTACAATAAAGCCTTTAAAGCCCCATTGCCGGCGCAACAAATCGTTTAATAAATAATTATTACTGCAACAAGGTTCGCCCCTGAACGCATTGTAGGCGCACATGAGCGAATACACACCTGCGTTCTGCACAGCCGATTTAAAAGCCGGTGTGTAGGTTTCCCAAAAATCTGCCTCCAGCACATCTACATTAAATCCGCTGCGGCCTTCTTCGGGACCGCTATGCGCCACAAAATGTTTTATAGTGGCGATGGCCTTGTAATATTTTGGATCAGCCCCTTGTAAACCTTTAATGAAAGCGTTTGCTATATGGCTGGTGAGATACGGGTCTTCGCCATAGGTCTCCATACCCCGGCCCCATCGTGGGTCGCGGAATATATTGATGTTCGGCGTCCAGAAATTCAGGCCGGTGTAAATGCCATGCTGGTCGTGCCTGGCAAAGTATTCGTGCTTGGCCCTTGCTTCATCTGAGATAACATCACCAACTCTGTTAATAAGTACAGTATCCCATGTAGCTGCTAAGCCAATGGCTTGCGGAAACACTGTTGCCTTACCTGCTCTTGCTACACCATGCAAACATTCGTTCCACCAATTGTAGGCTGGTATGTGTAGTCCATTACTATCAATGCCGATGCCTTTGTTCATCAACAATTTTATCTTTTGCGATAAGCTGAGCCGGGAAACGATAGCATTGACCCGCTGATCAATTGGCAAAGAAGCATTGAGATAAGCAGGCTCGTTGGGTTGGGCGTTGGACGGCATGGAGATGCCAACTGCTATTAAAAATATAAGGCATAAAAAAAGGTGAAGCGGCTTATTTTTCATCAGTAAAAATATGGTGGCACAAGCTTCCGTAAAACAAAATATCCAATGCCCTCTTTTTTATGGAACAACCACGGTTGCTGTAAACGTAGCTTTGTTATAATCGCCCAAAGCGCCGAAAGAAATCAGCTTAATGGTATAGGTTCCGGCAGCCGCATAAGTATGTACGGGAGTGGCGCCTGTGGCCGTTGGCGTACAATCCCCAAAATCCCAAACATAAGAAGATGCGTTAAGCGATGTGTTGGAAACACCCACCGTACGAGTAGTAATAGATGTGGTAAACTTAGCAGTTGGCACCAGAAAGGCGGGGTCAATCAGTAGCACTGTAGTCCCGTACTGACTGGCCTTTCTATCAGCATTGGAAACGCTTACGCCAATAGCAGATGATTAGTTTGATCATCGAGTAGTGATAGATTAATTTTTTGAAAAGCACACCGTTCGTCTCACCAGTCTTCTTATTCTTGTTCGAAAGAACGTGTTCACTCCTTCAATGGCTTTAGTGAATTTTTTTCCTACTTGATGCTTTGCTCTTGGCAACCGCTCTAAAAGCTTCCCAATCGTCAGTCAGAAAAAGGTGAATGTCCAGCGGCTTTAGTTTGACAAATAAATTTCTAATCGCCCAAGCACTTCGCCTGCCCATCGCAAAAGCAATGATCTCATCTTCGTCCACTGCATAGGCATACAACATCCACACTTTCTTTTCTTTGTGTCCTACGTACGACCACTGTTCATCAATCTGCACCCGGTGATAGCTGTGCTTTTTGAGGCTTTAGGCTAAGACCTGCCGCTTCTTTTTTTATCAAATCCAGAACGGCTGAGTGGCTCACTCCCGTAACCGCTTCACAGTCCCTGGTGCCGCTTCCCGGCACAGAATCCGTAATACCCGTTCCTTGTTTTCTACCACACAACCCTTGTAAACATAGTGGGGTTGAAACTGTTTGCCGCACTTTTTACAAAGCAATGCTGACTGCCATTCTTCTTTTTTCCACTCAGCACTACCTTCACACCCTGGCAGTGGGGACAGGCCCCGGCTTTGGCTAACTTCACAAGTAACAAAGCTATCCTGACCTGCTGCCTTCTTACTACACTTTACCCCAATCATACATTTTAGAACACAACCAAAATTCGTTACTGTAGCACCACAATACACCGGAAAATGAAATGGCTGCATACATAATTTCCTCCAACCGATTATACCTGCGCCAATGGCTGCCCACCGACATAGCACCCTTTGCCGCTATGAACAATGACCCTGATGTAATGCGTTATTTCCCGAACCTGTTAACCGAAAGCGAAACGGCGGCCATGGTAAAACGAATACAAAATCATTTTGATGATAAAGGCTTTGGCTTGTTTGCGTTGGAAAAGAAGCAAACCGGCGCTTTCATTGGTTTTACCGGCTTTGCCGTACCCCGCTTTGAAAGCTTTTTTACCCCCTGTATTGAGATTGGCTGGCGTTTACAAAAAAACGCATGGGGACAAGGCTTTGCTACCGAAGCCGCAACAGCCTGTTTAGCCTGTGGTTTTAAAGAGCTGCGATTTGAAAAGGTAGTTTCTTTTACCTCTACGTTGAATACAACTTCAGAAAACGTGATGAAGAAAATAGGGATGAATAAAGTTGCTTTGTTTGATCATCCGCTGATTGATATCGAAAGCCAGTTGTGCCGGCACATATTATACGAGGTGAAAAGCACCGTCAAGCAATAATATCCCAGGTGGGCATTTGCTCCAACATCTTTAACCCGCTACCCGCTTTCTCCCAGCCAACTGTTGCCTCGCCATTTGTTATTATGAGATAAGACACCGGCAAGGCTACATTGTACCGCAACACCTGCTGCAACACTTCTTCGCTCAATTTTACCTCTGGCGCTTTGCATTCAATCATCATCCACGGTTGATGATCTTTATTATACACCAAAATGTCGAAACGCTTTTTTAAGCCGTTCAATAAGAGTTCCTTTTCTAATGCAATTAGTGCCGATGGATACGTAAGTTCCTTTATTAAGTAAGCAACAAAATTCTGTCGCACCCATTCTTCATTGGTTAACAACAACCAATTTTTACGAATGCGATCAAAGACGTACCGCTTCTCCCCTTCCTTTTTTATGTTGAAGTCCGGCTCTGGAAACTGTACCCGCATCATGCGTCAAACGTAATCATTAAATTCGTGGGCATGAAGACAAAAGACGACATCGTAAAAAACTGGCTGCCACGCTACACCGGCCAGCCATTGGATAGCTTTGGCAAGTACATTCTGCTCACTAATTTCAGTAATTATGTGCGCATGTTTGCCGAGTGGAACAACGTAAGCGTGGAAGGCACCGACAAGCCGATGCAGTGCGCTACCGCCAATGGAATCAGCATTATTAATTTTGGCATGGGAAGCCCCACAGCCGCTACCGTTATGGATTTGCTGACAGCCATACAACCTGAAGCCGTATTGTTTTTGGGCAAATGCGGCGGCTTAAAAAAGCGTAATAAGTTAGGTGATCTGATACTGCCTATTGCGGCCATCCGTGGCGAGGGAACCTCCAACGATTATATGCCAGCAGAGATTCCGGCCTTACCTGCGTTTGCCTTACAAAAGGCCATCTCTACTACCATTCGCGACTATGGCGTTGACTATTGGACCGGTACCGTTTACACTACCAACAGGCGTGTGTGGGAGCATGATGAAAAGTTTAAAGAATACCTGCAGGACGTAAGAGCTTATGCCATTGACATGGAAACCGCTACCATTTTTATGGTGGGTTTTGCCAATAAAATTCCAACCGGCGCTTTGCTGTTAGTTAGCGATCAGCCAATGACACCAGAAGGAGTGAAGACGGAAGAGAGCGATAAAAAAGTTACCGAACAATTTGTAGAGCGGCACTTGAAAATTGGTATTGATTCATTGAAGCAATTAATTAATGGCGGGTTGACCGTGCGGCATTTGAGGTTTTAGTAATGAATGATGAGTCATCAGAGATGAGTAGATAAAATGCTTCATAAACACAAAAGGGTTGTTGATTACATATACCGGCAATTATGAAAATTGTTTTAGTTGCAGCCATAGCGGCACTAACATTGGGTCAGAAAAAGTGTAGTAATAAAAAGCTGTCAAGTAGCGTTAGTTCCACTTGTTTTAAAGGCCGGCTGGAAGTGAAAGGGCCTTGTGCTAATTATACTATCAAACTACTAGAAGGCGGGATGGATACCAGCAACCTCGTTGCCAGTTGGCAGAATGATGCGACAAAGAAAACCTATACCAATGTGTTCGCCCTTGCCAGCGCCTGCAGTTTTCCTGATAGTATCAGAGAAGGCGATGAATTTTATTTCGCATTAGGCAGCAAGCCGCAGAATTGCATGGTGTGCATGATCTATTATCCCAAACCGCCAAAAGCCTTATCCATAACGGTTTTAGCCCAGCCATGCCAATAAAAAATCACATGCCGCCACTGTTAACCATAGAAAATTTATCAGTGGAATTTATTTCTGAAAAGAGCAAAACAACAGCGGTTAAAAACATTTCACTGCATGTTAACCGGGGCGAAATTTTAGCCATCGTGGGCGAAAGCGGTTCCGGAAAATCAGTTACTTCTCTATCTGTTTTAGGCCTGCTTCCCGCGCCACCGGCTACCTATCCAAACGGCAAAATTCTATTTACAGAAGATGATAAAACGGTTGACCTTTTACACCTTTCTTCTAAAGAATTACAAAAGGTAAGAGGTAACAAAATTGCCATGATCTTTCAGGAACCGATGACCTCCTTAAACCCGGTTTTGAGCTGTGGTGCACAGGTGATAGAAGCGTTGCTGGCTCATAAAAAAATTTCTAAAACCGAAGCGAAAAACATCACCCTTAACTGGTTTGAAAAAGTACAGTTACCCCAACCCGAAAAGATGTTCAGCCGTTATCCGCACCAGCTAAGCGGCGGCCAAAAACAACGGGTGATGATTGCCATGGCCATGTGTTGCGGCCCGCAGTTATTAATCTGCGATGAGCCGACTACCGCCCTTGATGTAACCGTACAGAAAACTATACTCGACCTGATAAAAGAGTTGCAACAGGAGCAAAATATGGGCGTCGTTTTTATTACGCACGACTTAGGCGTGGTGGCGCAAATAGCGGATCGTGTGGCCATCATGTATCGCGGCGAAATAGTTGAGCAAGGCACCGTTCAAACTATTTTTCACAATGCCAGCCACCCTTATACCAGGGCCTTGATTGCCTGCCGGCCGGCGCTGCATCGCAAGGGAGAACGGCTGCCGATGGTGAGTGATTATTTGGAAAGAACACAGGATACAGGATATAGCAGTCAGGAGTCTGGAGATAAGGAAGCATTCCAGAAAGTGGAAGCGGTAAAAACCTTGTTGGTTGATGTACAAAACCTATCCGTTCTTTTCCCCGGAAAAACCAATTTATTTGGCAAGCCAAAGAGCTTTATAACTGCCGTAAATAACGTCAGCTTTTCTATTTATAAAGGAGAAACGTTGGGGCTTGTAGGCGAATCGGGTTGCGGCAAAACCACCGTGGGCCGCAGTTTGCTGCGATTAGTAGAACCGGCTTCGGGTACGATGTTGTATAATGGCGCCGACATCACTCATCTTTCAAGGCAGGAAATAAAACGGCTCCGCAAGGATGTGCAATTAATTTTTCAGGACCCCTACTCATCACTTAATCCACGCCTTACAATAGGCGCAGCCTTAGCTGAACCGATGATGGTAGCAGGCCTTGAAAGCTCACCAAAAGAACGTAAAAAGAAAGTAGCCGAATTGTTAGAGAAGGTAAGCTTGCCGGCTGCTATGATGAGCCGTTATCCGCACGAATTTTCGGGTGGGCAACGGCAACGCATTGTTATTGCCCGTGCACTTGGATTAAGCCCCGATTTTTTGGTTTGTGATGAATCGGTTTCGGCACTGGATGTAAGTGTACAGGCCCAGGTATTAAACCTGCTGAATGATCTGAAAAGAGACCTGGGGCTAACGCTTCTTTTTATATCGCACGACCTTTCAGTGGTACGTTATATGTGCGACCGCATCATCGTTATGCAGGCCGGCGGTATTGTTGAAAGCGGCCCATCGGAAGAGGTTTACAATCACCCAAAAAGCACTTATACAAAAGGCTTACTACAAGCCATTCCACAAATCAAAATTTAAAGTTGCTCAGGTCAAGGCCATACCTGTCGCCATCACTATAAAAACGGGCAGCGCTTTTTCGTTTGCTGTACAATAATCGCTTTAACATTTTTTGCACCTGCTCTTTTTCCGGTGTTTCCGACGTAAGCTTGGTGCCGTTGGTGTTGGTAAAGTCATAGTCGAGGGTTTCCCGTGCGGTAAGTGTATCATCAAATTCATATTGGCTTTCATCTTTCGGCAAAAGACCTACCGTAGCCAGTTTCCAGCTATTGTCTTCTTTTTTATCCTTGTACTTGAATACATATATAAAGCCATCACGCTTTTTATATTGTAAGGGAATCTTCTCAAAAAATACAATCGTATCGGGTTTAGAATAAGATTGCGACGAAAGCAATTCGCTACGGGCCAGCGCCAATTGATTTTTATAAGTTGCCGGAAAAAGCGAGAGCCGGTCCGCTCTTTTTAAATCATCATACAACTCCTTCCGGTATTCATCAAGGCCGGCAAAATAGTTTACCATCGTATCAGGCACCGGCCTTTTGTTTCGCACCAAAAGCAAGGTGGTGGCATACTTCAGCCTGTTGTCTTTACTGGATAATAGTTGTGTCATTAGCTGTGGAATACCAGGCGCCTTATCCCAAAAAGGAAGCAGCAAGGTGGCATATAAGCTCAACCTTGTATTACCTGCATCTTTATCACTGTGTTCATAATTGCTATACCTCTTTTTCTCATCGCCATCATCCTGCGCTTTTTCGATGGCTTTCGATTTTTCTTTTATCAGTTGTTTTTTCAACGCTTGCCTGGCTTCAATCATCAGCTTAGGCAAATAAGTTTCATAGTCGGTAGCCGTAATCAAACTGCTGTCTAATAAGGCTCCCGTCAGTTCCATTATCGGTTGCTCATAATCGTTTACGGTTATTAGTGGCAGGAGGCTTTTATAAATACCCGCCGTTAACAGCAACGAATCATTTAAGTCATCAAGAAAAGAGCCGTCTTTATAGTTAGCCGGGTAATCTTCGTCGAATGATAGTTTGTAGCTGAGAATATCTTTATAACGGGAATAATTGTTTTGTGAAGAACGCTCTACATCCAGCACCGGCGGATCGGTTTGCATAATGCCTGCAAAGGTTTGATAGGCATAGAAAGTAGTTTGCTGTAGCAGCGTTTCCAGTGCGGCGTACTGTATATCTACGGTATCGCCGGCCGCAAAATAAACAGCCCTCAAATAATCAGAAGCCGCTTTTGAACTGATAAGCGATAGTTTACCGATAAAATCTTTTTTTACCTCTGTATATTTCTTTTCCTTCCAGCTAAGCGATTCGATACTTTTTTTAAGCATTGGAAAGTCTGATGAATCCATCACCACGGAACCAATATTTTTTACCGCGGTTTTATGCTGCACTGAATCGTTACTAAAAAACTGGTTAAAGAACAATGCCGACTTCTTCTTTTTTATATCAATGTCTTTGCCGTTAGCAGCAGGTGTAAAGCTTTGAAAGAACGAGGTAATGAAGGCACTTGGCTTCGACAACGTATCAAGTTCGGTTTGTAATTTGTAAATAAGGCCACCTGACCTGATGTACTTTTCCCTTATCATGCGGCTGCTTTGCGGGCTGCCATATTCATAATTGGATACGATTGATTTATCAGCAAGCGTATCTATTTTCTTGTACCTGATCGTCCATGTTTTTTTTAAGTCAGCAGAATCTTCCGTCACCGTTTTTGGCTGATAATAATAAGCCGATGGTTTATAAAATGATACCCAGATTTTTTCGCCCGTGGAATCGGATGCGATGATCTTATCGGCATACGTTCCGTTATCGGTCAGCGAATCATCATCATCGCTGCCATAACTATTAAAATCATTTTCAGGATACATGTCCAGCTTCTTTTTCTTTTCTAAAAGCTGCGTTGACTTCACCGTAAAATGCAAGGCCGTATCCGTTTGCTCCTTTGCGCCGGAATAGATGAAAGGCTTAATAGCAAAGGATTTAAGGAAAGCCTGCACTGCATTGTTATCTGTTTTTGAATTGGCAATTAACGTATAGTACCGTGGTCCGTCAATAACGAACCGAACGAAAGCCAGGGAGCTGTCCTTGTATTTGTAAGTAACATCAAGTGCCGGATAACCGGCTACTGCTACGTTCCTGCGGCTTACTTGCCGCGTAATAAAATCGGCTGATGCAAAGCTTTCTTCCATCAGGTTAAGGTCAAACGAATCCTCCTCTGCAAAACTATAATTGTGTACGTCGGTACGCAGTACCTCAAACCCGGTTTTAGTGGTGGCATCATACGCCGCATACTCCCAGTTGTCCGATTTGTGCACCTGCGGCGCATGAGGCAATTCTACTTCAAAACCACCCATCGGCGGACTGTATTTTCGGGGCGCTGTTTTATATTCTTTTAGTTGAATTGAATTAAAAAACTGGTCTGCCTCCGTGCCTGATTTCACATACTCTCCATTGCCGCTCATTTTAAATATGATGATCTCAAAAGGGGTAACAAAAATGTTGTAGCGCTGGTAATCGCCGCGCCGGGTGCGGTTCACAATTTCATAACCATGATAGCCGTTTTTTATAACCGGCTTCTTGCTTAAAATTTTGCCGGGAATGTTTTCATACAATACGCTGTCCAACTTTCGTTCTACCTGTGCTTCATTGTTTCCTAATACAGCGGCGTTGGTAAACATGCGGGTTACCATGTAGTAACTGCCGTTTATCATATCGGCAAACTGCTGCATGTTAATACCGCTGTAGGCTCGCCCGAAACTGTATAATTTACCCGGGGTGCTTACTGAAAAAAAACCGTCGTCGGATGTTTGTTTACTGAATTGCACCGGCACACGGATCTTTTCAATTTCATCTTTATGATGGCTGTCGCGTTCCGTCATTTTAATAGGCCGCAGCTTGTAACCCGCCCTGCGCAAGCTTTCTATCACGCCACGTTCGCCAGGCAGGTGAGCCGCACCTACACCAACAAAGAGGGCCGTACCCGTTTTTACAATAGAATCTATTGAGTGAGCCTGTATGTCATTTCTTCTGTATAAAAATTTTTCATCGAAAGCGGCCGATTGGCTGTTGACTTTATTTATCGTATCCAATAAATCAAGGTTGCCGGTACGGTACGCTTCTTCTAACCGGCGGTACGAAAAGTCTTCTTCATAGTCGTAGCTGCGTTCCTTTTTCGATTTCTCTTTCGCCGCATCCGCATACGCCTCCTTCACCAGTTGCATACTGCCATCAAAATTTTCAACACCACAAAGCTTTTTACCTAACTTTTTTCCGGTTTGAAAAATATGCAGGTCCAGGTACGTATCTTCTTCAAAATCGCTTGACCGCTCGGAGTTGCTGCGGTATAAAAAACTGTTGATGATAGAGGGGCTGCTGTATAAGGCCGCTTCCATCATTTTTTCATACGACGTAAGCTTTAGCGTGTTGATGGATAAATAATCCTGCGGAGCAGAATAGCCTTTCAAAGTAAAATTGTAGCGGCCATTTCGCCGCCCGTCGCCTTCCATATCGTAACGTGAAAAATCTTCCTGCCAGGTGCCGGGGTTTGTTTCCAGCGCTACTACCTGCGCCCCTTTTATAGCGAGGTAAAACGAATCGGAAAGATTGAAAACCATTTTGCTGCTTACATGCATGGTACCAAAAAGGTAAGAGGGCTTGCTTAATCCTTTGCCGGTAAGCTCCCAAAGAAGGCTTGGGTATTTGGTAGGTTTTACTTTATTATTTTGAGAGAAAGAAGCCGCGGAAAAGAGCAAAGCCACAAACGCACCAATCAGGTTTTTCATATGAGAGCTGGAGTTGATAATAATGAGAATGAAGGTAAGACAAAGGCTCCGCGCAAAAAGTGGCCTCTTAAAATAATTTTACCCGCCGCCATTTAATTCCCCTATTTTTGCGCCCTTTGAACGCTAAATGACCATGCTCCGGTGCCGTAAGACCGAGGTGTTGTTCAGAGTTTTCAGGTTTAAAGTTCTATGTAAGCCGCTTCATTATTCTGAAGTTTTCTCACTGCCAACTGCAAACTGCCAGCTCTACTCCCCGCACTTACCACCGCTGTTTTTGTTGTGAAGCATTAAACTTTTGTCAGCCCATGAAGCTTTCGCAATTCAAATTCGACCTGCCTTTAAATCTTATCGCACAACATCCGGCCAAACGGCGCGAAGATGCCCGCATGATGGTGGTGAACCGCAAAACCGGCACCATGGAAAATAAACACTTTCGTGAGATTCTGGATTACTTTGATGATAAGGATGTGTTCATCGTTAATAACACCAAAGTTTTTTCGGCCCGCATGTATGGCCGCAAAGAAAAAACCGGGGCCAAAATAGAAGTGTTCCTGCTTCGCGAATTAAACAAAGAGCATCGCCTGTGGGATGTGATTGTTGATCCGGCAAGAAAAATCCGCGTAGGCAATAAATTATACTTTGGCGATACCGAGGAATTGGTAGCTGAAGTAATTGACAATACCACCAGCCGCGGCCGCACTATAAAGTTTTTACACGAAGGCACCGAAGATGAATTTAAGGCCACACTTGAAAAATATGGCGAAACACCGTTACCAAAATATATTAAACGCAAACCCGATGACGAAGACCGCGAACGCTACCAAACAGTGTATGCAAAATTTGAAGGTGCTGTAGCCGCGCCAACCGCCGGTTTGCACTTTAGCCGCGAGCTGATTAAGCGTTGCGAAATTAAAGGCATCCGTTTCTCAGAAGTCACGCTGCATACGGGTTTGGGCACCTTTCGCCCGATAGAGGTGGAAGACCTGAGCAAACATAAAATGGATGCGGAATTTTACCAGATTGAGGATGCCGCTGCGGCTGTGGTAAATAAGGCCAAAGAAACGGCCCGCCGCATTTGTTCCATCGGTACCACTACCATGCGTGCCCTGGAAAGTTCGGTAACGGCGCAAGGGCATTTAAAACCATCGGAAGGCTGGACCAATATGTTTATTCATCCGCCGTATAATTTCAGTATAGCCGATTCTTTAGTAACCAATTTTCATCTGCCAAAAACCAGCTTGTTGATTATGACCTGCGCTTTTGCCGGTTACGATTTAACGATGGAGGCGTATAAAAAAGCGATAAAAGATAAGTACCGATTTTTTAGCTATGGCGATGCACTGCTGGTGATATAACAGACCAGCAAATTAATTGATGAAGCCTCTTTTTAGAGGCTTTTTTTATACAATGTATAGAAGCCCCGCGGTAATTAGCCCACCGGTAGTAAACATCACCGTGTAAAGAGGAACGGCGGACAAAAAAAATAAAATCATCCGCCAGCCCCGCACGCCGTTTAAATAAATAAAGCGGCAAGCCCAGAAAACAGTCAGCGTAATACAGATCAGAAAAAGAATAACAGAAACCCCAACGTAGATCGCTTCCAACGTATTATCCCGGAAAGAAACAAAGCAGCGGATAAGAAGAGCGGTAAAAGCGGTAAGGCTAAAAAATGAATTGAAGAACGTAATCATCAGGATATCAGATTCTTTTTTTGTAACGTTCGGCGTTAGCCACCGGCGGATAATGCGGCCGGTGGTGATTGAAATGACAATAAGCAAAAAGTAGGTAATAGCGAAGCCTAAAAACAGGGCCCATTCATATCCCATTTGAAAAAGATCGCTGCCCAGTTGATCCTTCATGTCCTCGTTTGTAGGGGCCAGCACGCCTACTTTCACAAGAAACACACTGAGCACCAGGGTTAGCACGACGGCTTCAAAAGAATGTTTGCAAAATTTATTAAAATCAAATTTATCAAACGGCGGCCGGTCAATATCGGGCGACCAGAAGTAATGCAGGCAAAGAAGAAAATGCTTCAGGTATTTTAAGAGAACACCAAAGGTGCTGTTGAATAAATCTACCAGCGTTCCCCAAATGATGGTTTTGAAAACAAGCGTAAGAATTTTTCGGCCTTTGTGATCGTCAGTAACTAAGGATTCAGCGGCAGTAATGGTTGGTTGAAGTTCTTCTTCCATGCTTGATTATCTACTGAATTACAAGGCCAACACAATGGTAACTAAGAGAAAGGTAATCACGAAATAAAGAGCGCCGTAAAGAATAGCAGTGCCTAACACAAAACCTGTACCTCTCCCAAAACCCAAACGATGAAGTATAGCAAATCGGACAGCCCATACCAAACTTAAAATAAAGGCTATCGGCCCGCAAATCATGATCAATAATTTAGCAAGGCCATCGCTGTCATATACTTCAAGCGAAGCCATACAGCGAAGAACTAAAGCGATGATAGCGCCGATACTAAAGAAGGCATTGTTCAAATACACCATTAGTATATCCGACTCGTGATGGGTAAGCTTTACACGGAACAACATTTTAAAAAAGCGTCCTATCATTATCGCAAAAAAGGCAAGCAGCAGGTAGCTCAAAGCAAAAAAAACAAAAAGGAAAACTTCCAATACCTTTTGCGATAAATCATTGTTGTATTGTTCCAGTAACTCTTTGCTGGCGGTTGGTATCCAATCAACTTTTTCCATAAAGATTATGGAAGCCAACACAATCAAAACAAACTCGAAAGCATGCTGCGAGTTTTCTTTAAAATCTAATTTATTAAACGGCTTTTTTTGTAGCGAAGGGTTGACAAAGTAAACCAGGCATCGGATAAAATGCCGGATGTACCGGAGGAAGAAACCAATAATGCTTCTAAAAAAATCCTTTACCGTTTCTACAATAATGGCTTTGGAAACAGACAGCAAAACCGGCGGTTGTTTCTTTTCTTCAGCCGGTAAAATGTATTCAGTATTGGTATCAATTTGCGTTGTTTCCGGCTGCAGGTTTAGCTCTGACATAAGGCCTAATTTAATCCAAATATTCCACTATTCAGGGCTTGCAATACGCGGTTCTTTTCGGCCGAAGCTACCAGTATGGAAATGTTATGCGCACTGCCGCCGTACGAAACCATCCGCACATCAATAGCTTGCAAACTGTCGAATATTTTCTTCAACGTATCAGGATGCACCGCTATCTCCGCTCCTACGATGCTGACAATGGTTTGGCTCTTATCAACACTTACCGTGCTAAAGCTTTCCAACTCTTTGGTAATTTCTGCAAGCGACGAGTCATTGTCAATGGTAACGGAAACGGCTACTTCCGACGTAGTAATCATATCAATGGAAGTCCGGTATTTTTCAAACACTTCAAACACTTTGCGAAGAAAGCCATAAGCCAGCAACATGCGGCTGCTGCGGATGTTGATTGCAATAATGCCATCCTTTGCTGCAACGGCTTTTACGCCCAGCGAGGCTGGTTCTTCTTTAATTAAGGTACCGCCTGCTTCCGGTTCCATCGTGTTTAATAATCGCACCGGAATATTGTATTGCTGCGCCGGCCATATAGACGCCGGGTGCAAAATTTTAGCCCCGAAGTACGCCAGCTCCGCGGCTTCATCAAAGCTTAGTTGTTCAATGGGAACGGTTTTGTTTACAATGCGTGGATCGTTGTTATGCATGCCATTAATGTCGGTCCATATTTCGCAAACCGTAGCCCGGATAGCGGCGGCAATCAGCGAAGCGCTATAATCACTTCCTCCCCTTTTTAAATTATCCACTTCGCCCCTTGCATTACGGCAGATATAACCCTGGGTAATGAACAACGTATCGGTTGAATGTTTGTCTATGATCGCCTTTAACTTTTCCCGAATGGCTTCTACCAGCGGTTCGTCGTTGGCATCAATGCTCATAAAATCAAGGGCAGGAAGCAATTGATGTTTGATGCCTTTTTCGGTAAGATAAACGCTGAACAGTTTAGTGGAAAGTAACTCGCCCTGTGCCAGTATATCTTTATTCAAGGCTTCGTTATAGGAGATGCGAAGAATGATATTTAAGAACTCAAAATGCTCTTTCAATATTTCTTCAGCCTTAGTTAAAGCGGCTGGTGTTGTTACCAGTTCTTTAATGAACGATTGATACTGTTGCTGCAGTGCATCAATTTTATTTTTTGCCTCTGCCTTATTACCCGCTGCAAGAAAATTGCCTATCTGTACCAGGCTGTTGGTAGTACCCGATACAGCACTCAATACAACCATTTTAGGGTCGCTCCCTTTTGTGATTAACGCCGCTACTTCGTGCATCCGGTGCGGCTTTCCAATGGAGGTGCCGCCAAACTTCATGACTTTCATGCCCCTGTCCCCTAAAGGGGTATTTAGTGAGCGGCAAATTTATAGGAGATTCATTATGCAAATCAGAATATCCGGTTTCTTTTTAAGAGGGCTTGGATGTAGCGGTTGCATCAAAGGTGATCGCAAATTTTTTTGATAAAGCAATGAGGTCTTCAACAACAGCTTCTACTAACGGAATACCGTTTGCTTTTCTTATAATTTCCATCTCCCGTTCGGGGTCGCCGGGGATAATAACCTTTTCAAAACCTTCAGCAGTTTTTGCCGACCGAAAGCGTTCGATCCATTGATCCATGTGCTTTTTAAATTCCTCTGCCGGACGAAAGGCATCTATTCGCATGGCCCCAAAAAAATGGCCGATGCCTTTCCCGGGCATCCCAACAGGCATAGGCACATAGGCCGGAAACGGTGGTACCCAGGGGCCGTAATTGGCGCCACTCAATACAGCGGAAAAAATATCTACCACAGCGCCAAGTGCATATCCCTTGTGGCTGCCGTGTTCTCTATCGCCACCCAACGGTAATAAAGCACCGCCGGTTTTTAATTCGTGCGCATTGGTTGATGGATGGCCTTCTTTGTCTTGTATCCATCCGGTTGGTGCTTCTTCACCTTTACGTTGAAGTATTTCCAGCTTGCCATTAGCCGCTGTAGTTGTTGCAAGATCAGCAACAAAAGCCGGTTGCGATCCGGCTGGTACGGCCACACAAATAGGATTGGTTCCTAACAAACGTTCGATAGAAAAGGTAGGCGCTACTAAGGGGCTGGCATTGGTCATACAAATGCCAATCATGTCATGTTCGAGAGCCATCATTGCATGATAACCGGCAATGCCAAAATGATTACTGCCTTGCACACTTACCCAACCGGTGCCCACGTTTTTTGCTTTATCTATGGCAATCTGCATGGCCTTTGGCGCCACTACTAAGCCAAGGCCGCTGTCGCCGTCAACCGTAGCGGTAGAAGGTGTTTGATGAAGAATTCTTAAATCTGGTTTTGCATTCACACGGGCCGCTTCCCATAAGCGTACATAGCCGCTTAGCCGGGCAATGCCATGGGAATCAATGCCACGTAGGTCTGCGGATAATAATACGTTGGCGGCTAACACGGCATCATCTGCCGGGCAGCCGATATGTAAAAAAACAGTTTGCGCAAAGTGGTGCAAATCATCATAACGAAAGTGAACGGTCATGTTTGCAAGATAAGTGTAGGGAAGGAAACAGCTAAACAAGAAAGATGCAAGCCTTCCATGTTTTTGATGTTTACAACCAATGCAAAAAAATGCCCCTCATAGTGAGGGGCATATAGCTACATTTTTGTTTTCTTAGAACGGTAAATCATCCGCTACATCATCCATGCCTGCGTGGGCAGTGGCGGCTGGCTGTTGCTGACGGGCAGGCGAAGGCGCCTCCTGATAACCGGTTGTGTTGCTATCACCACGCTTACCCAGTAACTGCACTTCCCGTAACCGCATAGATAATGAAGCACCGGCGGTACCATCGTTGCGGGTAAAGGAACGGACTTCGGGAATGCCTTCTACAAACACCTGCTGTCCTTTTTGAAGGTAAGGTGCAATAGCGGTACGGTCGGTCCAATAAGCGCAATCCACCCAGGTTGTTTTTTCCTGGTTGTTGCCCTGGCTGTCCTTGTACTTTTCGGTGTGGGCCACCGTGAAGTTGATAACGTTTTTGCCGTTAACCGTGTTAACGACGCAATCTTTTCCAAGATTGCCAATAACCTGCATTTTAATCATAGTGCTCAGTTTTAAATCGTAAATTAATGAGGTTTGAAGGTACGAATCTGCCTTCATTCTTAAGCTTAAAAAACCATTATAAGATCATAAGTTTTGCACTTTTTACCGACAGAAGTATGGCCTGTGTTCGCCTACCTTTGGCGGCTTAAAAAGGGTTATGAAAAAGATTGCTGTTATAGGCGCCGGCACCATGGGAAACGGAATTGCCCATGTGTTTGCACAAGCCGGATTTACTGTCTGTTTAATTGATGTTTCGCAAACGCAGTTAGATAAGGCGTATCAAACCATCGCTAAAAACTTCGACCGGCAAGTAACAAAAGGCAGTAGTAGTGTGGAGGATAAAGAAGCGGGGCTAAAAAACATCAACACGCATACAAGTCTTGAAGATGGCGTTAAAGAGGCTGATCTGGTAGTGGAAGCTGCTACTGAAAACACCGATGTAAAATTGTCCATTTTTAAGCAGATGGATAACCACGCACCGGCCGGATGTATCCTTGCTACGAACACATCTTCCATCTCGATCACAAAAATTGCAGCGGTTACTAACCGGCCGGAAAAAGTCATTGGTATGCACTTTATGAACCCGGTGCCCGTGATGAAACTGGTGGAAATTATTAATGGTTATGCTACGGCAAAAGAAGTAACTACGGCCATTGTTGACCTTAGTAAACAGCTTGGCAAGATACCTTGTGTGGTAAACGATTATCCGGGGTTTGTAGCCAATCGTATTTTAATGCCCATGATCAATGAAGCCATTTATACACTATATGAAGGCGTGGCCGGCGTAGAAGAAATTGATACGGTAATGAAATTAGGAATGGCGCACCCGATGGGGCCTTTGCAGCTTGCCGACTTTATCGGCCTTGATGTTTGCCTCAGCATTTTAAACGTTTTATATGATGGATTTGGCCAGCCAAAATATGCGCCTTGTCCGCTGTTGATAAATATGGTGGCGGCAAAAAAATGGGGTGCTAAAACCGGCGAAGGGTTTTATCAGTATGTGCAAGGATCAAAAGAACTAACCGTCAGCAGTCGATTTTTGTAACAAAAAAACGCCTCTTTCGAGGCGTTTTTTTATATTATATTTCAATGGCTGATTAGTAAGCCAGTTTCAATTCTACTCTTCTGTTTTTAGCACGGCCTGCCGCTGTTTTATTATCGGCCACCGGCACATCCATACCGAAGCCTGTAGCGGTTAAGCGGCTTTCAGTTACTCCTTTGTTTTGCAAATATGTTTTTACGCTATTGGCCCTTTTATCGCTGAGGGTTTTATTGTACTCCGCTTTGCCAACATTATCGGTATGGCCTTCTATAGACAACTTTAAATTAGGATCATCACTTAAAATTTTTGTCACTTCATTTAAGGCTGCATCCGATTTGGAAGAGAGTTTAGCGCTACCGGTAACGAAGAAGATGCGCTTAGCGGCATACTCCATTTTCGTCACCACTTCTTTACTTACTTCGGGGCAGCCATTGTTCTCTTTTGTGCCGGCCACCGTAGGGCATTTATCCTCTTCGTCATTTACGCCATCACCATCCGTATCGGGCACAGGGCAACCATTATAGCGGGCTACACCAGCCACTGTAGGGCATTTATCTTCTTCATCATTAATACCATCTTTATCCGTATCCGGAACAGGGCAGCCATTATATTTTGCCGTACCCGCAACTGTAGGGCATTTGTCTTCTTCATCGTTTATGCCATCTTTGTCTGTATCCGGTATTGGACATCCTTTGTATCTCGCTAAACCAAAAACGGCAGGGCAGGCATCCTCTGTATCTATGATGCCATCTCCATCCGTATCAACCGGTGGTGGCGGAGGTGGAGGGGGTGGCGGTGTCGCTTCTTTTTTATCGCCTAACAAACCGGAGATACCAAAGCTTACCTGAAAATGATAGGCATTTGCATCGGTAGTCACCGGTATGCGGTATTGCAGTTGTACCGATAATTGTGTTTCATCAAACAGGTTAACTTTTACGCCGCCACCTACAGGGATAAAAGCTCCATACACGTTAGTGTAGTGGCTGGCGCCGATGCCGGCCGTGAGGTAAGGATTAACGACTGCCTTTTCGGTAAGCATTTTAAAGTTGCCGGACGCATCCCCTTCCAACAAAAAATTATCGCTGCTGGCTGTTTTGCCAGGCAACGCAAACTTTACAAACGAACCTCCTAAGGTGGTAGCGAAATCTATATGCGGCGTCATGCCTTTGGTATAAGTCAATGAAAGGCCATGGCCCATATCCTTAAACTTAGCTATTTTATGATCACGGATAACAGTGGCCAACGAATTATTGCGGATGGCAATTGGCGTAGTAAAATCAGTACCTATTAAGCTAACCGTTAAACTTGGTGGACGAAGCATAGGCGTTTGTGCAGAAGCACTTGTAGCGAAAAAGGCCAGCAAGCAAAGGGAAGCAATAACTTTCTTCATAAGTCGTTTGGTTTAGAACGAAACAAAAATAACCGCAACGGCTCAAAAACCTAAAATTATTTATACCCTTTAACGCGGTGCTTATTTGCCGGCAAACACTTTATCACGTATGCGTTTGTCTTCGTCATAAATATCATCATGCAGAATCAGTTTGCCATCTTTGCCTTCGGCCGTAAAGTAACGGATAAACAAGGGCAGTTGCTGGTGCACCCGTATATACTTTTTCTTCTTCTCGGCCAGCCAGGAGTTTAATGAATCAATAGGCGTGGCCTTGTTTTCATCGGCAATGCTATCCTTACGTAAAATGTAATAAGCCAGCTCCCGCCACTTGTGTACCCGCACACAGCCATGACTTAAATCGCGGGTCGTTCTATCAAAAAGATAACGCTGGTTGGTATCATGCAGATAAACCGCATACGGGTTAGAGAAATTAAATTTCAATACGCCCAGTGCATTGGCGTCGCCGCTTCCCTGCACCACTTTATAAGGAATGCTATTTTTGTATTTTGCCCAGGTAACCGACGAAGGGTTTACTTCGTTTCCCTTGCCATCTATAATACTAAAGCCCTTTCGTTGCGTGTAACCGGAATTTCGTTTTAGGCCGGGCAGAATATCTTTTTTAATAATACTTTCCGGAATGGTCCATTGCGGGTATGTAACCATATCGGTAATAGTGCTGGTCAGTTGCGGCGTTCGGGTATCGGGCTTACCGCAAATAATTTTTGATGTTAAGGGAACACTGTCGCCTTCCCGAACCTCGAGGTAGTAAGCCGGCAGGTTCACCCAAATGTAAGCCTCCGGCATAGGCGGCAGCATCTTAAATTTATCCAGCGTAATAGCAATGCGGATAAATTTCTCTTTGTCGGTTGTGTTTAATTTAGCAACAAGCCCCTTGCTGATCTTACCATCCTCCTTCAATTTTTTTAAATGCTGGTACTTTTTAATAGCCTGGGCAACGGTTAGTGAATCGGGCTTTTTATTGGCTTCAACAGTCACTGAATCTTCTTCGCCAATACGTTTATAAACAAGCCTCGGTAACAGCAGGCTATCTTTTGTTTTAACCAGGGTGTAGTTCTTCATATTTGCTCTTGGCAAGAACTGTTGTAAAGCGTTCTTGAGCTCCTGGTACCCTTTAGCAGCCGGCTCAAGGCTGGCGGTAAACTCACTAACAGAACGGCTGACGAAAGCATCTTTTTGCTTAGAAAAAAAATCTGCCTGTAGCGATGTATCTTTTGTAAGAACACTGTCGGGCAACAAACGGCCGACCTTAATATCTTTCACTAATTGAATAAATGCCGATGTAGAGAGCATATCACTGTACGCCCATTTAGCCGCGTCCAGCTTCACTTCTTTGGAAGTATCCTTGACTAACTGCGTACGAAAACCGTTCAGTTTTTCCGCATAATAATCCGAAGGAAATAAGCCCAGTCCCTGACAAGAATTGATAAGCGCTATAAGTGAATCGGCTTCTTTAGTAAATTTTCCATCAGATGACCAGAGCAAACCAAACTTGTTTTTAATATAAATATCCTGCAACAACCCGGTGTTTTTTAGCTTGATGGAGTCGGGCATTTTAGCCGGGTTCTGTACCAGTTCTTCTAAGGTGTTTTTGATAAGGTCTTCTGCTTTAGCATTGATCTGCTCCGGCGTTTCCACTACTTCTTTTTGCTGTATGTTTTGATGATTAGTACAACTGCAAAAGAAAAATATGGCAACAAAAAGGGCTATGGAAAGGTGGCGATAACGGAACACAAAACGGTGTGATGAAAATTCAATAAGTTGCATGGGTGCACAAATTACAGTTCAATATAAATTTTTTTTACTTTATTTTTCTTCTTACTTCAGTTGCGGTTTTTACAACCGGAAATGCGCAGGAAATTAAGGTAATTACCAGCCGGAAAGCCTATGCGAAGTTGGTGAAAAAAGACAGCCTGCAACAAATGATAGAAATTAAAAATCGCATTCCGGGTAGTGTGTATGATTTGCGGTATGCAACGGCTGATAATTTCACCGGCCGCCAACTATATCCATCGGGCAAGGCTACTTATCTACGGGTGGAAGCTTTGACGGCTTTGCAAAAAGTATCGGAAGAACTACTGCCCAAAAATTACGGTATAAAAATTTGGGATGCGTACCGGCCTTATGCCGTCACCAAAAAAATGTGGAACCTGATTGGCGATGAACGCTACGTGGCCAACCCGGCAAAAGGTTCGGGACATAACCGGGGATTAGCGGTGGATCTGACTTTGATAGATTTAGCTACAGGCGCTGAAATACCCATGGGCACCAGCTTTGACAACTTTACCGACTCCGCCCATCATGATTTCAAAGCTTTGCCCGAAACCATCTTAAAGAACAGGGCCCTGTTGAGAAGTAGTATGGAAAAGGCAGGATTTAAAGCTTTGGAAACAGAATGGTGGCACTACAGTTTTCCCAACGATCATAGTTATGAGGTGCTCGACTTATCGTTTAAACAATTAGCCAAGTACCGGTGAAGCAATCTTTTGTTCCATCAGCATCATATCAGCTAATACAATTGCGGTTACTGCTTCCAGCACCGGCGGTACCCGGAGAGCAATGCATAAATCGTGACGGCCTTTAATGGAGAATTTTTCCACCTGCTCCGTCTCCCGGTTCCAGCTTTCCTGTTCCAATGGGGTAGATGAAGTAGGCTTTACCACTACCCGAAAAACAACATCAGCTCCATTACTGATGCCGCCAACTATGCCGCCGGCATGATTGGTAGCCGTAGTGCCCGAACCATCAATGATGGCATCGTTATGCTGGCTGCCAAACATTTTTGCGGCGGCAAAGCCGGCACCGAATTCAATACCTTTTATAGCCGGAATAGAAAACACCGCATGTGCCAGTTGCGATTCTAAAGAATCAAAAAAAGGCTGGCCCAAACCGGCCGGTAAGTTTTGTACGATACATTCTACGATACCGCCAACCGAGTCCTTTGCGGCTATAGCTCTTTGAAGACCGGCTTCGAGATTTTGCTCTCCACCTATTTCTTTTATAACAGAAGTAATTTTAATGCCGGTCAACAACCGCTTAGCTACCACCCCCGCCCCTACTAAACAGGCCGTTAGCCGTCCGCTGAAATGCCCGCCACCACGGAAGTCTTCGAAGCCGCCAAACTTTTGGTGGGCCACAAAATCGGCATGTCCCGGACGCGGAACCGCCCTGCCCTTTTCGTAATCAGACGACCGGGTGTTGTTATTTTCAAAGATGATGGTGAGCGGTGCGCCGGTGGTTTTACCATTAAAAACACCACTTAAAAAAATGGGCGTATCATCTTCTTTGCGGGGCGTGGTTCCTTTTTGAGAACCGCCTTTACGGCGCTCCATATCAATGGTAAAATCATCTTCGGTTAATGGCAGCCCGGCCGGACAACCGTCAAGGATAATTCCAATGGACGGGCCATGCGACTCTCCAAAAATGCTGATACGAAAAAGGCGTCCGAATGAATTCATGATTCAATGATTTTTTATCGCAATCTGCACACTTAATTGTTGAAGATGTTCCCAAAAATGCGGATAAGACTTATTGACTGCTTCTGCTACGTCAATTGTTACATCGCCTTCCGCCCCCAACGCTGCTACTGCGCAAGCCATTGCAATGCGATGATCGTGATGCGAATGAACGTTCGCTGCCTTTATGATGGCGCCGCCTTCAACGATCATTAAATCATCCTGAAGTTTTATTTCTACTCCCATTTTTCCAAATTCTTTTTGTAAAGTAATTGCACGATTGCTTTCTTTATGTGTTAAACGATGCACACCTTCAATAACAGAAATTCCATCGCAATAAGCTGCTAAAGCAACAAGCGGTGGAAATAAATCGGGACAATGGATAGCATTAAAATGAAAGGCTTTCAATCTACTTTGCGAGACTTCAATACATTCTTCCGTGATACTGATTTTTGCTTCAGCCTGAAAGAGCGCCTGTAAAAAAGCCTTGTCTGCTTGTATTGAATAAATATCTAATCCAGCAATTGAAACAGACCGATAACTTTTAGTGATGGCACCAGCCGCTAATAAAAAAGCAGCACCGCTCCAATCAGCTTCAACTGAATAATGTAAAGGATCGCTAGCCATCTTCGTTTCAGCCTTACTGCGAAAATGAAATGATTTATAATCATCATTCACAGGCAAAGGCAAACCAAAATCCTCCATCACCCGCAAGGTTAAATCAATGTATGGTTTGCTATTTAAGTTTTTTACTGTGATGGTAACATTGCTGGCACCGGAAGCAGAATAGGCAAACAACAAGCCGGTCAAAAATTGTGAGGAGAGCGAGCCATCTACTTCAATATTTTGTGGCACTAACGGACCCTTGATTTTCAACGGCAATAATCCATTATTGCTATCGCACTGAACGCCTAACTGCGGAAATACTTCATTGAAAAATTCCAAAGGCCGTTTTAACAAGCTACCACTACCTGTTATGGTAATAGGCTGGTTGCTTATTGCGGCTATTGCTGTAAACAACCGCACCGACAATCCACTTTCTCCACAATGAATTTCATTCGCTATTGGCTGAATGCCCTTACTTTGAATAGTAATGGTATCAGCATTTTGTGTAACAGTAGCGCCTAATTGCTGAATGATTTCCAGCGCCGCTTTATCATCATTGGAGATGCCGGGGTTATGTAAGACGGTCTCGCCGCCTTTGAGCAAAGCGGCTGCACAGGCCCGCTGCATGGCGCTTTTAGAAGCCGGTGCGGTAACGCTGCCCCGCAAAACCGAGGGTGTAATAGTAACCTGCATTAGATAAATTTATGAATGTCGGCAAGACTGATCTTCTTTACCACGGCTTTGCCAATTCGTTCCAGTAAAACAAAGTTCATCTGCTCCGCTTCCCGCTTCTTATCGCTTATCATCAGGTCAAAAACTTTTTGTTTGTTGTATTTGATGGCCGTAGGTAATCCAAACTGGTCAACTAAGCTTACTATCTTGTCAGTCCCTTTGCAGCGCAGCAATTCCGCTGAAAGCCTTGCTGCAAATACCATCCCGATGGCTACCGCCTCGCCGTGCATGAGTTCATATTGTTTCTCCAAAGCATGACCCAGTGTATGGCCAAAATTGAGCAGCCGCCGCTTGTCCTTTTCAAATTCATCTTCCTTTACCACACGGGTTTTCAACATCGCGTTTCGCGCCACCAACTTTTGCAAGGCCACCTTATTTTTTTGGTAAAACGGCAGTGATTTTTTTTCCAGTTCGCCAAACATAGGCGCATCCAAAATGGCGGCATGTTTAATGATTTCTGCAAAACCATTCCGCCATTCACTATCGGGCAATGTTTTTAGCAGGCCCACATCATACAGCAAAAAATGTGGCTGGTTGATAGTACCTACCATATTCTTATGAAGGCCCACATCAATGCCGTTTTTGCCACCGATAGCCGCATCTACCATGGCCAATAAAGTGGTGGGAACAAAGCCAAAGGCAATGCCACGCAAATAGATAGAAGCTACGTAGCCTATTATATCTGTAATTACACCGCCGCCTACGCCAACCAGCGTCCAGCTTCGGTCAGCGTGCATCGCTACCAACTGCTTAATCATGAAATCAGCAGTTGCCTGCACCTTATAGTCTTCACCGCTTTTAAGTATGATCGTATTCCAACCTTTAAACTTTTTTTGATGTGCGGCAAGAAGGTGTTCATCTGTTACCAACACCGTGGTTTTTTGAGGTACTAAATTTTTCAGTAATGAAAAATTAGCATCAAAATAAAAGGTAGTGGCTTGGCGGCTGAAGGTTATTTTTTTTACCGGCATCAGCTATGGAATACTTTATTTTGATGATTGATGCTTTCCATGTGCACGGCATCGAGGTACTTGGTGATAAACTCTTTGCTCAGCCCCAACTTCTCCCCTTTTTTTGTAGCCCGGTCTAATATATCGTTCCAACGACGGGTTTGTAAAATGGTAATGGCCGCTTCTTTTTTATAAGCGCCAATCTTATCGGCCACCTTCATTCGTTGACCTAACAACTGCATCAGTTCATCATCTAACTGATTAATTTGTTGTCGCATGCCTTCCAGCACGGCATGGGCTTCGGGTGATGGCAGGTCTTCTTTCCGCCAGATGATTTCGCCCAGCATGGCGGCTAATTGTTCCGGCGTTATTTGTTGTTTGGCATCGCTCCATGCATTGTCGGGATCAATATGGCTTTCAATCATCAACCCGTCATAATCAAGGTCTATGGCCTGCTGCGCCACTTCCAACAAAATATCACGGCGGCCGCAAATGTGTGAGGGATCGTTTATCAACATGGTAGTTGGGTAGCGGCGTTTCATTTCAATAGCGAGGTGCCACATGGGTGCATTGCGGTATTCGGTATTGCCATACGACGAGAAGCCGCGATGGATGAACCCGATTTGTTCGATGCCCGCTTTGGCCACCCGTTCCATGGCGCCTACCCAAAGTTCCAGGTCGGGATTGATCGGATTTTTAATGAGCACCGGAACTTTTACACCACGCAGCGCATCGGCCACTTCCTGTACACTAAAAGGATTAACTGTAGTGCGGGCACCCAGCCATAATACATCCACATCAAAGTGCAAGGCATCTTCTACCTGCTTACCGGTGGCTACTTCTACAGCGGTCGGAAGCCCGGTGATTTTCTTTGCCTGTTGTAACCAAGGCAAGCCTTTGGTGCCAATACCTTCAAAGCTTCCAGGACGGGTACGAGGCTTCCAGATGCCGGCCCGCAACATATCTACTTTACCTGTAGAAGCCAGGCGGGTAGCGGTTTGTAGCACTTGCTCCTCTGTTTCGGCACTGCAAGGGCCAGAGATAATAAGGGGACGTTTTGCCCACGTATCCTGTACTGATGTTGTTTTGCTTTCGAGTGTTTGCATATACTTTATTTTGGTACTAAGCGCTCAAAGCGAAAAATTTTTTATTCATTTCAAACTTTCGTTTTGCTCTTAGCTTTTTTTATGAACCAAAGGTCTGACTATCTATTAAACATCTGTTGCGTCGCACTCTTGTACGTTCAGCACAACATTGAACACTTCATCGCGGCAGCGGCCCATCCCGACCTTCCCGCTGGGAAGGCCATCCTTTCCCAGCCCTAGCTTGTCAACTCTGTTCTACATCTTTCAGTTATCAGTAAATCAGTCGGAAGCCGTGCCGCTTTCGTGATGTTCATACCCTTCCCACCGGGGAGGGCAACGTACGACTTTGCAATAAAGAACTGGCTGTAAAGGGAGGGGCCTTGTTTACTTAAGTATCTTTCTAATCCCATTCGCCTTCACCATCAACTCATCCAAGTACTCATAGTTTTCTTTTTCCAAACTCGCCTTAAACTTTCGCAACTGACTGATGTGTTCATTTAAAACATCCAGTACGTTTTCGCGGTTCTGCATAAAGATAGGCGCCCACATGGCCGGATTACTTTTTGCCAGCCGCACGGTGCTTTCAAAACCGCCACTGGCCAGTTCAAAAATCGTGTCTTCTTCCTGCTCTTTTTCCAGCACCGTATTGGCTAATGCAAAAGATGTGATGTGCGAAATATGACTTACATAAGCTACATGCACGTCATGATCTTTGGCGTTCATGTACACCAGGTGCATTCCTAATCTTTTATATAAGGTTTCCACTGCCTCTACTGCTTCCGGATAGCTTTCTTCTTTGTTACAAATAACAACCGCCTTATCCCTGAAAGCCCCGCTCACAGCGGATTCCGGGCCGCTATACTCCGTTCCCCACATCGGGTGTGTAGCTACAAACTGCCTTCGCTTTGAATGCTTTGTGACCTCGGCTATTATTCCTTCTTTCGTAGAGCCAACATCTATTACAACAGCCTTATCTATTCGATCCAACACAACCGGTAACATCTTCAACAAAGCATTAACCGGCACTGCTAAAACCACTAAATCCGCAATGCTTACCGCTTGTTCCAGGTTTCTTATTTCATCTACCAATCCAAGCTTCAATGCAGCCTGCTGATGCAAGAAATTATTGTCAACGCCAATGACCTTTTGCGCCAGTTGTTGCTCCTTCATGGCCAATGCCATGGAGCCGCCAATCAATCCCACGCCAACTATTGTAACTGTCATTGCTCTTTATTTAAAACCGCTTTTTTTATACGTTCAATAGCGGCTTCAAAAACCTGCTCAGTGGCGCATAAACTGATACGGATAAAAGCTTCTCCTTCCGATCCAAAAATACCACCGGGAGTAATAAACACTCTTGATTGACTTAGCACTTCATCACTCAACTGATACCCTGTTTGGTAACCGGCAGGCAAACTTGCCCAAACAAATAATCCAGCTTGCCGCTTCGAGTAAGAACAACCTACTACATCCAGTAAATCATAAACTTTCTTCCGTCGCTTTTTGTATTGTTCATTTAATGAAGTAAACCAATCATCGCCTAAGCTTAATGCTTTTGCGGCGGCTAATTGTAACGGTAAAAACATACCGCTATCCATATTGCTTTTAAAACGCAGCACTTCATCAATCCTTTCCTTTGCGGCGCAAAGCACGCCCACACGCCATCCGGCCATGTTGTGCGATTTGCTTAAGGAGTTTAATTCAATCACAACATCCTTCGCACCATCAATACTCAATAAACTTTTTGGGGTGTCATTTAAAATAAAGCTGTAAGGGTTGTCGTGACAGATAAGGATGTTGTTCTTCGTACCAAACTCCACTAATTGTTCAAAAATTTCAGTGGTTGGCAATTGTCCTGTTGGCATGTGCGGATAATTTACCCACATCAGTTTAACCTTGCTTAAGTCTTGTTGTTGCAGGTCATCAAAATCTATTTGCCAGTCATTTTCTTCAGTGAGGTTATACGTCAATGGAGTGCCGCCGGCTAAGGTAACGGCGCTGCTATACGTTGGATAACCGGGGTTCGGAATCAGGGCTTTATCGCCTTCGTTCAGGTACGTCATACAAATGTGCATGATGCCTTCTTTAGAACCAATCAATGGTAAAATTTCTGTGGCAGGATTCAGTTCAACATCGTACCAGGTCTTAAAAAAACCGGCAAAGGCTTTGCGTAAAATTTCCGATCCCTTATAGCTTTGATAGGCATGTGTGTTTGGCTTAGCACTTTCCTCCTGCAACACCCTAATTACATCGGGGTGCGGCGGCATATCAGGACTGCCAATACCCAAATTAATTACCGTCTCGCCTTGCTTATTTAGCTCGGCTATCTCGGCTAACTTTTGCGAAAAGTAGTATTCTCCAATCCCATTTAATCTGTTGGCGACCGCAATATTCATTTGATAGTTTTACCTTTTTTATAAATGCCTAATATCCGCAACGCCTCTGTTCCCGTCTTCATCTTTTCTACAACCGAGGTGAATTGGTCCACTGCATCAAATTCCATATCGGCATGAAAGCTATACTTCCATTCCGCCTCCGGTATGGGCATACTTTGCAGCTTACTTAAGTTAACACCGCCATCGGCAATCAGGGCTAAAATCCTTGCCAGGCTTCCCTTTGAGTGGTCTGTTTGAAAATTGACAGAAGCTTTGTCTGCCCCTTCCACCGCGGTTGCTTTTTTCTCCGGCAACACATAAAGAAACCTGGTGTAATTGTTTTTATTCGATTGAATTTTTGGTGCCAGCAGGGTTAGGTTATAAAGTTCTGCTGCCAGCTTACTGGCTATTACGGCTACATGCTTGTTACGGTGCAGATGAATATGTTTGGCACTCAGTGCCGTGTCTTCGGTTTCCACCAGTTTCCACGATGGATGCTTTTCTAAATAATCAACGCATTGCAATAAGGCCATGGGATGAGAATGTACTTCCCGGATGTCCTCCACTTTTACCCCCGGATTTACCATCAGGTTTTGATGGATCTGTAAATATATTTCGCCGGCGATTGTGAGCCCTGATTTTTGAAGCAGCGTATAATTAGGCAAGATGCTGCCGGCGATGGAATTTTCGATAGCCATAATGCCACCATCACTTTCTTTAGGATCAGCAGCCAGCTTCACTACTTCGCGAAACGTACCGCAAGGAATAACTTCCACATCTCTCCCTAAAAATTCCTGCGCGGCAATTTGGTGAAAGCTGCCTTCGTAGCCTTGTATCGCTATCTTTTTTGCCATGGTATAAAAACAAAAGTCCCGGCTTATTTGCCGGGACTTTTTATGTTGAGCTCATTTTGTAATGTGGTATCAACAAAGCATTCCCGGCTTTATTATAAAATAATAAAAATAAAATCGGGTGTATGTTTTTGTGATTGTCATCTGAACAAATATAAAAATGATTTAACCAGTTTTCCAAAAAAAATTTACCGGCGTACCGAATCGGCTTCATTCATGCGTATCCTTCTGCCCTTGTATTTTTTTCCATCAATAGCGCCAATCATTTTAGCAGCCACGCCTTTTTCTACTTCAATCCAGCTATTCATTTCCTTCATGTCAATGCGGCCCAGTACTTCTTTACTCAGGTCGCTCATATCTAAAATAAACTGCAAAAAGCTGGCCTTATAAAAACCATCTTTGGTACCGAGGTTTACAAACAAGCGGGTGATGTTGCCACCACCACCGCCATATTCGCGGCCACGGGTGTCGCGCCTTCTGTCGTCTGAAGGCCGCTCCCCACGTGATTCCTGGCTTCTGCCCCTGTCATCGCGGCTACGTTCACGGGCATTCAGGTCTTCTGCGTTTTCGTAATATTTTAAAAAGCGATCAAACTCTAAAGCGGCCACTCTTTTTAATACTTCTTCTTTGGTAATGTCGGCAAATTTTTCTGAAAGCATGGGCAGATACGATTCGTAATCGCCATGACTGATGTCAGTAGATAACAACTTATCCATGAAATAGAAAAACTGTTTGCGGCAAACATCTTTACCGGTCGGTATTTCTAATTTATTAAAAGGCACCTGGGCCATACGTTCAATTTGGCGGATGCGGCCTACCTCGCGGGTATGAACAATAGACAGGCAAACACCGGTTTTACCCGCCCTTCCCGTACGGCCGCTACGATGTGTGTAAACTTCAATATCATCCGGCAACTCGTAGTTGATGACATGCGTGATACCCACCACGTCAATGCCTCTGGCTGCCACATCGGTGGCTATTAAAAGCTGCAAGGTTTTTTCGCGAAATTCATCCATCACCTTGTTCCGTTGTTGCTGGGTGAGGTCGCCATGCAGCGCATCAATATCATAGCCTTCTCTCGTAAGCTTTTCGGCAATTTCCTGTGCTTCCAATTTGGTGCGGGTGAAGATGATCCCATACATGCCGGGGTTGTAGTCTATTATCCGCTTCAGGCTTTCGTAGCGATGTTGCGCCGTGGTAACTACAAACTGGTGATCAACATTCTTATTGGCAGTGTTTTTTTTACCCACCGTAATTTCTTCCGGCGATTTCATGTAACGCTTGCTAACGTTGCGTATCTCCGGCGGCATGGTAGCGCTGAATAACCAGGTAGCTTCCCGCTTAGGTGTATTTTGAAGAATGAATTCGATATCATCCTGAAAGCCCATGTTCAGCATTTCGTCGGCTTCATCCAATACTACATAACTAATCTCTTCAAGGTTGATAGCCTTACGTTCGATAAGATCAATCAAACGACCAGGTGTCGCTACAACGATTTGCACCCCGCGACGAATGTCACGAATCTGCATAGAAATGGAAGTACCGCCGTAAACGGCTACCACCTGAATGCCTTTGGAGTATTTTTTGAAAAGCTCTACTTCATTTACTATCTGCATGCAAAGCTCACGGGTAGGACAAATGATAAGTGCCTGTGGAGATTTTTTTTCAACCTCAATTAATTGCAGAAGCGGTAAGCCAAAAGCTGCCGTTTTACCGGTGCCGGTTTGGGCCAGCCCGATTAAGTCCTTAGTGCCTGAAAGCAGCACCGGTATTGCCTTTTCCTGAATAGGAGTAGGTTGTGTATAGCCTAGTTCCTCAATAGATTTAAGTATCTGTTCATTGAGGCCCAGCTCAGCGAATGTAGCCATAGAATTATTTGTGTAAAGGTAAGATCGCAGATTACACGGATTGGAAAGGATTTCATTGATGCAAACTTTTAGTTGTTGTAACACTCGTGATTTATCGTTACCATTCAATGATTAAGATGACTTAGGGCACTGACTTAAATTGATACCTCATTACCAGAAATATAATCCGCGAAATCTAAAAAAATCTGTTTCATCTGTGATAAAAAAAGCTGCCCTGAAAACAGGACAGCCGTCTAACGATTGCTTGCCATAAAACTATTTTTTGACTTACAGTGCGGCAAACAACTTTGTAAGTGCTTACTTCATTTTAGAGGTGTCGCCAGACATTTTGTTCATCTTGCTGGTATCGCCACTCATCTTGTTCATTTTGCTGGTATCGCCGCTCATCTTGTTCATGCCAGAGTCAGATGACATTTTAGGCATAGTTGGAGTAGCTTTCATCATTGAATCTTTCATTAACGAATCTTTCATTAATGAATCTTTAGTAGCGTCGCTTGTGCCGGAATTGGTACAAGCTACCAGAGAACCTGCAATGGCTAAAACGCCTAAGAATTTTTTCATGTTTTGTTTAAGTTTTGAGTTTGAGTATTTAATACAGACTTGAGAATTACATTTTTGATTTAGAAGTATCTTTTGCCATTTTGTGCATAGAATCGTTCATATCTTTCTGGGCATTGATAGTTTGATTAACGCTGTCTTTCATTTTATTGGCAGAAGAATCAACCATATTATTAGTCATCTTCTTAACAGAATCTAAAGAATCGTTTGTCTTTTTTTCAGCGTCACCGGCGTTGCTGCAAGAAGTGATAAAACCAGCTACTGCTACTAACATGAATACTTTTTTCATTTGTTTGAGTTTTAATTTTTAGAGAAAGTTTTTATTTAGATCAGAATTTTGTTTTTAAGTCATTTACCTCTTTTTGTCCCTTATTTACTAACCGTCTGCCTTTGATTTTTGTCGAATCCCACAACACGCTTCCTTTACTTTTAGCTGAATCCAACAGCTTTGCGCTTTTCGATTTCAGCGAGTCCATCACTTCAGAAGTTTCAACTTTTTTTACCAACGTATCGGCATTCTTCTTCAACGTATCCAGTTGCTCCTCAGCTGTTGTATTGGTACAGGAAGCAAGGCCAGCAAGGAAAAGAAGAAGCACGATTTTCTTCATTGTCAAAGAGATTTACAGGATTAATACCCACAACTAAAAAAGGTAACCCGGTTTATAAAAAATTTTTTTACCGGCATCTTTGGGTTACTTTTTCCCAATTATAGTATTAAAAGAAGATTTCACTTGAAAGCAGAGTTCAATCAAACGGTCTTATTGCAGGGATTAGCCCGGAATGATAAAAAAGCGATTGAAACCATCTACAAAGAAAATTTCAACCTGATACAGGCGTTGGTCGTTAATAACAATGGTAGCACAGAAGACGCAAAAGATGTTTTTCAGGAAGCGATGATCGTTTTATATCAAAAAGTAAAGTCGGATTCGTTTGAATTAAACTGCCAGATCAAAACGTTTATGTATTCTGTTTGCAGGCGGTTGTGGCTAAAACGTTTAATGCAGCAGTCGAAGTACAGTTTGCATGAGAATACCGAGGACCTGGTACTGGTAGATGAGGAAATGGACGACCATGAAAAACGCAACGGCGAGTTTGTGATGATGGAGAAGGCGATGGCCAATTTGGGAGAGCCGTGCAAAAGCTTGTTGGAGGCATTTTACTTACAGAAAAAAGGCATGCAGGAGATAGCATCATCGTTTGGTTATACCAATGCCGAGAATGCTAAAACGCAGAAATACAAGTGCCTGATGCGATTGAAGAAATTATTTTTTACGCAATATAAAAATGAGTGACAGCAATGGATGACCTGAAAATTATAGAAGCGGTAGAACGCTATATTGCCGGCGAGATGGGGCCCGATGAAAGGGTTTATTTTGAGAACCTGCGCAAAACCAATCCGGAGATTGACCAGATGGTAGTAGAGCATACGTTCTTTCTGCAACAGATTGCCCGCTTTGAAGATACCCGCCAGTTCAAATCTATCTTGGCTGATACGCATATTCACCTCGCCGAAAAGGGATTGATCCAGTCACCTAAGCTGCAAGGCAAGACTAAGGTGGTTTATCTTTTTAACCGTTACAAACGTACGGCTGCTATTGCTGCTTCTATTGCCGGTATTACGGCGCTTTGTATCAGCGCTTTAGTCTGGTCACTTTCACCTGTTAAACCAAACAATGTAAAAAGCGAGATAGATCTGATGCGCCGGAAATTAGACGGGCTGGAACAAACCAATAAGATACTTGATAAGAAAATTAATGATGTAAAAACAGCACAGGAAGAAGACACAGCTGTAGTAGAACCTATTAATTATACAAGCGGTGGTACTGGTTTTTTAGTGGATACCAAAGGTTATTTAGTTACTAATGCTCACGTAGTAAAAGGCGCCAATTATATTGCTGTTCAAAAGGCTGAAGGCAAAGACATGCGAGCAAAAATTGTTTTTCTGGATGAGAAAAAAGACATAGCCATTATAAAGATTACCGATGGCACTTACAAGGCACCTCTCTCTATACCCTATGCAATTAAAAACACAACGTCTGATATTGCCGAACCCATTTTTTCATTAGGTTTTCCGCGCAACGACATTGTGTATGGCGAAGGATATTTAGCCGCAAAAACCGGCTATAACGGCGATACATTAGCGGTGCAAATCTCTATTAATGCAAACGGTGGTAATAGCGGAAGCCCTATCATTAATCGCAAAGGAGAGATTATAGGTGTTTTAAATGCACGTCAAACATCTGCGGAAGGGGCTGTGTTTGCCATTCAATCAAAATATATTTACGAAGCATTAAGCGACCTGCAAAAAACCGATACGACTTATCGCAATATTAAACTTCCTTCTTCATCTACTTTAAAAGGAGTTGACCGTACCAAACAGGTAGAAAAAATTACTGATTTTGTTTACATGGTGAAGGTGAAATAGTACCTCACCCCTAACCCCTCTCCAACAGAGTTGGAGAGGGGAACCATTGTCTTATAATTTCATTATTTCTAGTGATTGTCAGTTGCTTTATTACAAGATTGTACTTAATGAAGAAACACTGCTATAAAACCGCTGAAGAAAGCACTCCTTCTACGGGCCTCATCCGGATTCGCTACCTTATTCTGTGAGGAGAAGGGAAATGGAAATGAACCAAATTTGGAGAGGGCGGGTGAGGTTACCACAAACTGGTTGGATACACTTTATCCTCCACCAGCTTATCCAGGTTGCGTTGTACTATCGGCGCATCTTCTTTATAGGTAACACCAAACCAGGGGGCTGATGTGGGAATAACTTTAATTTCTCCTCTACCGCTTTTAATAAACTGGTCGGCTACAAATGGAATCAGGAATTCTGATTTGGGATCATTAATACGGCTCCCTAAAAATGTAGCAAATTCCTCGCGGATGTAGGGGAAGATGGAAGGATGAAAACACCAGAAATTCATGGATGATTTTGCATCTTCCGGTATAGGTGTTTTGGTATCGCCGTCTTCATTAATAATTTGTCCGTTATCACGATATATTTTCAGGAGTTCTTTAATGCTCAGGAGTTCATTGTTGCTACCGACTTGTATCACCCCGCGGCTTACCGAACCATGCTCCGACAAGGTATTATTCAGGTTGTACGCTACAATGCCATAAGTATCTTCATCACATTCTGTTACTAAAAAATTATTGGCTTTTATAAAGGCATCTTCGCCGTAAAAGTCATCGGCATTAATCACGGCAAACGGGCCACTGACGGCATTATGGGCGCATAGTATGGCGTGTGCCGTTCCCCAGGGCTTTTTTCTATCTTCCGGAATGGCAACGGCGCCTGTATAAGCATCCAACTCCTGATACACGTATTCCACCTCAATTTTTCCGGCCAGTTTGGGATCGAATATTTTTTTAAAATCGTCGGCAAAATCTTTACGAATAATAAAGACCACTTTACCAAAACCCGCTTTGATAGCGTCGTAGATGGAGTAATCCATAATAGTTTCGCCACTGGGGCCAAACTGTTGTATTTGTTTCATACTGCCGTACCGCGAGGCCATGCCCGCAGCCATAATCACTAATGTTGGTTTCATATTTCCGTTTTAAAATTCGTGCGAAAATAACTTATTTTCATCCCGAACAATGACCGCTTTACATTCAGCCAATAACCGTATTGACGGGCTTAACCCCTTCTATAATTTTTCAACAACGGTAGATGTATTGCGGCTCGATTTATTACATCCAATTATATCAGGCAACAAATGGTTCAAGCTGAAAGGCTACATGGCTGAAGCAAGTACTCAACATAAAAAAACAATCATAACGTTTGGCGGCGCCTTCTCCAATCATATTGTAGCTACGTCAGCTGCAGCCCGGTTAAATGGATTTGATAGCATGGGTGTTATTCGCGGCGAACGGCCTCTCAATCTTTCGCCTACATTAACCGATGCTGAACGTTTTGGTATGAAACTTTTCTTTGTTTCGAGAGGGGCTTACCAACTGAAAACAATTCCCGACAACGTTTTTATAGAGGCAGGCAACGATGCCGTTTATATTATTCCCGAAGGCGGTTATGGCGGCTTAGGAGCGATTGGCGCCGGAGAAATTTTAAAAAGAACGGATACGGCTTCGTACACGCACATCATCACCGCCGTGGGTACCGGCACTACATTGGCCGGGCTGGTAGTAGCTACCGGCGAAAATCAAAAAATAGTTGGTATTTCATCGCTGAAAAACAATACCTCATTAGATAGAGAAATAAAGAATTTATTACCGGCAGAGAAACAAAATGCTTTTCAATTATTTCATGATTACCACTTTGGCGGTTATGCAAAACACACGTTAGAACTGCTGCATTTTATGAATGACTTATATGATAAAACCCGCATCCCTACTGATTTTGTGTACACGGCCAAAGTTTTCTACGCCGTTTTTGATTTACTGAAAAAAGGTTTTTTCAGCGATAGCGACAAAGTGCTCATCATTCATACCGGCGGCTTGCAAGGCAACCGTTCTTTGAAAGCAGGAACGTTAATTTATCCCTGAGAGATAAAGGCCCGCTTTTATATTTGCGTTGTTTTAGTTGATGTACAATTCTACTGTATGAAGCGTTTTGCCAGTTGCGTTTTTTTTGTGTTTATTGCCTGCCTGGCTTTCGGGCAGGATACGCTTCCAAAATTTTCGGTGAAGAACTTAGGCCCCGACCGCGAAGGCAATGCCCGCATCATAGTGAGTTGGGTAAATCAATATGATTCGCTGGGACAGATCAGCATTCAAACCTCTCACGATAGTTTGAAAAACTACTACACGGTTATCAGTCTTACCGACCCGAATGCCCGCACCAATGGCTTTGCCGATACCAAGGCGCCAAACGATCACATGTTTTATCGGCTGTTTATTGTAAAGCCTAACGGCCAGTATTTTTTTTCCGGTGTGAAAAAGCCTGTGTATGATACCGCTAAACCAGTGTCAGTAATAAAAGAGCCGCCGGTGGTAAAGAAGCCGGATGTGGTGATACCGGTCGTTGAAAAGAAACACGATTTTGTTCCGTCGTTTTATGTATATATCAACAAAGATGGGTTTGTATTTATTAACCTGCCTGATGCTGAAAAACAAAAATACCGGCTTAAGGTTTTTGAAGAAGATGGCAGTTTATTATTTGAAATAAAAACCATTAAACAAACCGGCCTTACCCTTGACAAAACCGATTTTATGCATGCCGGCTGGTTTTCGTTCGAGCTGTATAATGATGAAAAACTGGTAGAGAAAAATAAATTTTATCTGGCGAAGGAGTTTTGAGACGTCTCTATCATATCTACCGCAAAAACCGTTTCAAAATTTCGCTTCAAACTTTCCTTTACATCGTCCATCACCACCTCTTTTCCCAACTCTTCTTTCATAGAGGCAACTGCCTTATTTTGGATTCCGCAAGGAATAATATCATTAAAATAATTCAGGTCTGTATTGACGTTCAGCGCAAAGCCATGCATCGTTACCCACCGGCTGCAACGTACGCCCATGGCGCAAATCTTGCGTTCTTTCCCTTTAACATCGGCCTCTAACCAGACCCCGGTTTCGCCCGCCGAGCGGCCTCCTTTTATACCAAATTCAGCAAGGGTTAAAATGACTACTTCCTCTAATTCGCGCAGGTATCTTCCTATATCTGTATAAAAATTTTCAAGGTCTAAAATGGGGTAGCCAACTATCTGTCCCGGCCCATGAAAAGTTATATCACCACCACGGTTGGTTTGATAAAATTCAATGCCCTTTTGCTTACGTGTTTCTGCATCAATCAGCACATGCTCCATCTTGCCGCTTTTTCCTAACGTATAAACAGGCGGATGCTCTACCAACAGCAAATAATTAGCAGTTGGCAGTTGCCGGCTTATAGCGTCATTGCCGGTGGCCGATTGCCCATTGCTTAGCGCCTTTTTTATTGCGACGTTCTCCTGCACCAGTGCCTCCTGGTAATCCCAGGCCGATTTATAACCCATGTGTCCAAGATCCCTGAATTCCACCTGTTGCTTTTCCATGAGGCAACAAAATTAAGCGCTTTACTTTTGCAGCTATGGCTGATGACTTGCAATTGACCGCTGATGAAAATGAGAGCACCGAGGAACTATACCAGCGGTTTGCTTTTTCTATTGACAAAGGCCAGGAGCCCTACCGCATTGATAAGTTTTTAATGAACCGGATAGAGAATGCCACCCGCAATAAATTGCAGCAGGCTATCAATGCCGGGTTGGTATTAGTGAACGGCAAAGAAGTAAAACAGAACTATAAAATAAAGCCGCTTGACCAGATCATCATCTATTCGGATCTGTCGCCGGAATCAACCGATGTTGTTCCTGAAAACATTCCGCTGAATATTTTTTATGAAGATGATGATGTGCTGTTGATCAATAAGCCGGCCGGACTGGTAGTGCATCCGGGTAGCGGCAACCATCATGGCACTTTACTCAATGGCGTAGCTTATTATTTACAAAAACAACATCCCGACGTAACCGCTGAAACCCTTCCCCGCTTTGGCCTGGTGCACCGGATTGATAAGAATACGACTGGCTTGTTAGTACTGGCTAAGAACGATAAAGCTATGCGTCATTTAGCCAAACAATTTTACGATCATACGGTAAAACGGCAATATACTGCACTGGTTTGGGGCGATATGGAAAGGGAAAGCGGAACCATCGTGGCGCATGTAGGCCGCAATTTTCGGTACCGCAAATTATTTGAAGCCTACCCCGAAGGCGATCACGGAAAAGACGCTACTACCCATTACAATGTAATAGAACGTTTCAACTATGTAACGCTGGTGCAGTGTGTGCTGGAAACCGGCCGTACACACCAGATACGGGTACACATGAAATACCTGGGTCACCCGCTTTTTAATGATGATTTTTATGGCGGTGATAAAATTGTGAAGGGAACCATCTTCAGTAAGTACAAACAGTTTGTTGATAATTGTTTTGCTATTTGTCCGCGACAGGCCTTGCATGCAAAAACGCTTGGCTTTATTCATCCTTCGACTGGTAAAGAGGTTTTTTTTGAAAGTGAATTGCCACAGGATATTGCGGAGGTAATTGAAAAGTGGAGAGGGTATTCAAAAGCAAAAATGTAGGTCTTGCTGGTGGGCTTCTACGTTGTTAGACATCTTCAGTAGTACAGTTTATTTCTGCCTTGGTGAAACAGGCTTTGAGTGCCGGCGAGGATTTCCATTTATCAGCATCACAGCTAATTTTTTTTCACGCGGCGAGAGCGGCGCAACGACGTATGGATATAATCGATGAATGAGTAATTGCCACTACGCTCAGGATAAACTTGCAACAAACCCTTAATAGCAACACTTCCGCTAAATTCAAAATGCTTTTAAATGGATTGCCTTGTCTTTAGCTCTAAATATTTATTAAGCGAATTAATAGTTAGGTTTTGCGGCGTAGATAAAACCGCAACAATGCCATTCTTTTGTAGCTCTTTTACCATCAACTGTTTTTCGTGGCGGTACTTTTCAGCGATGGTTTTAATATAAATATCCTCCATGGTGGCTGCCCGGGACTCAATCAATGATTTCAGCTCCGTGTTGTCAAAAAAGATGACCATCAGCAAATGATAATGCGCTAATCTTTTTAATGAGGGCAGCATTCGCTCGAGGCTTTCGAACGATTCAAAATTGGTGAACAACACCAACAGGCTTCGCTGCGTGATGCGGTTACGAACTACTGAAAAAAGCTTCTCCAAATCCGGCTCTAAAAAATCGGTTTCCTGTTTGTACAGCGTTTCTAAAATGGCGTTGATCTGTGTTGGTTTTTTATCCGCGGGTACAAAAGCATCTACACCTTTACCAAAAGTTATCAGGCCGGCTTTGTCTTGTTTTTGCAAGGCCACCGACGATAAAACCAGCGAAGCGTTGATGGCATAATCCAGCAAAGTCATTCCTTCAAACGGCATCTTCATTACCCGGCCTTTATTCACCAAACAATAAATTTGCTGGCTGCGTTCGTCGGTAAAGTTGTTGGTCATCAGGTCGCCTTTACGGGCGGTGGCTTTCCAATTAATAGTGCGGTAATCATCGCCCCGAACATATTCCTTAATCTGCTCAAACTCCATACTGTGGCCCAGTTTGCGCATTCGCTTCACGCCGGTTTCATTTAATTTATTGGCGACGGCCATTAACTGGTAACGGCGCATTTGAATGTAAGAAGGATAAACTTTTACGGTTTGTTCTTCGGCTAAAATAAAACGGCGGGTTACCATCGTTAATGGTCCGGCGGCATAAACATTCACCCGGCCGAAGTAGTATTCGCCCCGCTCCTGCGGTTTTACTTCATAGATCAATTCGTGAGTGGATCGTCCAGCCAAAACAATCTGCCGCTCCCACTTGCGTTCCTGAAATTGTACCGGCAATTCATCAATCACCGTACAGGAAATTTTATACTCGTAATTATTGTGAAGTAGCACAACGACTTTGTTTTCATCGCCGTTGCTGAATCGCTGGCCAATGATCCGTTCTGCCGAAAGGCCTCTTTTTTGATATAACAAAATGGCGTCAACCAGTATCAATATCGCAATAGCCAACAACAAAAAAACAGCGATCGTTTGCAGCGGAGGAATAAAAAATGAAAGCACAAAAAGCGCAGCTATACCATAGCCGGCATAGTACACTTTTTTGTCAAGGTAGAACGATGTATTGTCCCAAAACCGGATGAGGCTTTTGTACATTATCTTGGTATGTCCAGCGATTGAATAATTTGTTTGATGACGTTATCTTCCGTTACCCCTTCCATCTCTTTATCGGGCGAAAGAATAATGCGGTGGCGCAATACCGGCGGCACCACTTCCAGAATATCTTCCGGCGTTACAAAGTCGCGGCCATTGATGGCAGCAGCGGCTTTGGAGGCGTTCATAATGGCCAGCGAAGCCCTTGGCGAACCACCGAGGTAGATGGATTTATTATTGCGGGTTTGATGTACGAGTTTAGCAATGAAACTTAATAAACGTTGGTCAATCACAATTTCTTTTACCACTTTGCGGATGCGCACAATGGTATCGCCATGAAGCACGGATTGAATGGCGCTCATGGAATCGGTGTTGCCCATTCTGTGAAACTGGCTGAGTATTTCGAGTTCCTCCGCTTCGGATGGATATGGCACTACAATCTTAAATAAAAAACGGTCCAACTGCGCCTCCGGCAAGCGATACGTGCCTTCCTGCTCTATGGGGTTTTGCGTAGCCAGCACCATAAAAGGCGGCTGCATGGGATAGGTTTTTCCATCCACTGTTATTTGTTTTTCTTCCATCACCTCAAACAGCGCCGACTGTGTTTTTGCCGGGGCACGGTTGATCTCGTCTATCAAAACAATGTTGCTGAAAATAGGTCCCCGCTTGAAATCAAAGGTGCCTTCTTTTGGATTGAACACCGGCGTACCTAATACATCTGAAGGCATCAGGTCCGGCGTAAACTGTATGCGCGAAAAGCCTACCGCCAATGACCGTGCCACTAATTTTGCCGTTAAGGTTTTAGCTACGCCAGGTACGCCTTCTATCAATACATGGCCATCGGCCAGCAAAGCCGTAATAATCAGGCGCACCATCTCATCTTGCCCGACAATGATTTTTTTTATTTGTTCACGTACGCTGCGTACGGCTTCATTCAATTGCGAGAGATCGGTACGTTGTTCAAAAACTTGTTCTTCCATGTTATGTGTTTTGATAAAAGGCTTCTACTTGTTTATGAAAGTCGGTGAGCTGCCAGTCCATTATCGCAGGCGCCCTTTTTATGTTATCTATGGTGGTGATAATCTTTTGAATCTCTTCTACGGGATAGCCGCTTTTAAAATAGAGGGCTTGTATAAAATCAGCGTCGGTGGTATGGGTTGGTATTTTATACGTGGAGCGGATATGTTCAAAAAAATGCGTAGCCATTTTCATCGCCAGGTTTTTATGGTCTTTGCGATCATAATAAAGACGGCCCAATGTTTTTACAAAGTCCAGCGAATCGTTATGCGGTTTCTCATGCGGAGCAATCATACGCTGTCTTCGCCTCATACCTAATAATATAAAAAGCGCCAGCGTAAAAAACCCGACCAGTAAGCCCCATTTAAAAGAAGGATAACTAAACAGGGCGCCGAGCCAGTTAGGCTCTTTATCATCCATTGGGTTTTGCGGCTTTTCCAAATAGTATTCGTTCCATAAAATGGCACGAATGTTTTTAGGCAACACGGAAAATACTTGCTGGTAATAGGTTATATTATTTTTATGCAGAATGAAATAGTTGGAAAAAGCCAGTGGCGCCGCATGAATAAAGAAGCTGCCCTTGCCCCGGTTTAGCTGGATAAAATTGGGGCGTCCCTTTTCATTTCGTCCAAGGATGGCAGTATGCGCCGTATCTACATAATAAAAATAACTTTCACGCCTTTTACCGGGATAGGTATAAAATGAATCGCTGCTGAAGGCCGGCTTTTCTAATTTTAATTGCAGGCTATCGGAGTACGATGCTTCAAAATCGGAGCTGACGCTGTATGAACAATTGAAATAATCAGGCAGTTCATCAGACCCGGCACGGGTGATAATAAAAACATAGTTACCCCTTTTTACAAACCGGGCCAGCTCGTTCAACTCATCTTTATCCGCATCAAAATAATCAGCTATTAAAATCACCGCCTGATTAGCCTCCGTTGTTTCAAGACTGTCCCAATTGCCCGGCGATCTTTTATCAAATAGTACATGAGCATCCGGAAAAAGCGATGACAGAAGTTCTTTGGCGACATGCGTGCCATACGGAATTTTATCGTGCTCCCGCAAGGTCACCCGTTCATCCATTCGCCGCAAAGGCTTGGTGGCAGTGGATGTCATGATAACTACCAATAGGCCCAACACTACCGCGCCGATGACATACGGAAACCATTTTTTCATTAGCGGATGGTATTTTTAAATCCTTCAAACTCTTTTTCCATAAAGCGATAGCCTTCTTCGGTTAACGGAAACTGGCCGTACCAGGTATATTCAAAGTTGCGGGTTAGTTTAAAAAAATCGCGGTAATATGTTGTGTTTACCAACTGGTTGATGTAGTCGCTGTTTGTTTTATCCTGGCGATAGTTAATGCGGTTTTTATCGGCTAATGCTTTCAGTAGCTGTAAGTACCTTAGACGAACGGCTAACCGGTAGTTTGCGCCGGCTACCGCCTTGGCAATTTCCTTTTCGTAATTAAGGGCAAATATGTCTTCGGTTATTTCCTCCGGCTCTTCCTCCATAATTTTCTTTGGCGCCTTGCGGAAGATGTTGATGTTGCTGGAAAGAAGGTACCAGATAACCACTGCGATAAAGCTAACAAGGATGATGATCCATAACACCGACGATAACCATCCTCCGCTATTACTGCTATCATTATCATTGTTTCTGACAACTTGTTTCTTTTCCGGGGCCTGGTTAGCGTACCAGTAATCATCATCCCTTTTTAAAGCTTCTTTTTCTTCTTCAGAAACCTTCTTTTGTTCTACGGGAGACGCTTGGGTAAGTGGTAAAAAACGGCCTTCATCAGCGTTGTTTTTTTGAAAAGCCGAAGGCGGCGAAACGACCGTGTCCACTGCCGGCGGCGGATCGTCCTGGGCAAAGCCGTTAAAGCTGCTAAACACAAAGAGGGCTATAAAAATATTTCGGTAACGTTTATGCATGTAGCAGCTTCTCCCGCCTCTTTAACTGAATAGGGTAAATAATAAAATAGAAAATTACATACACGGCCGACGAAAGCAACAAGGCAAGATTCAATACCAATGGCATTTTATAATAGCGGGTTACAAAGCCTTCGTAAAAAGCGGCGAGCATTAGTACGGGAATCAGCCCCACTACTATCTTCACGCCATCTTTTACCCCTTCCTTAAAAGCATCCAGCCGGCGGCGAGTGCCCGGAAAAAGATACGAGATACCCATTACCACACCGGCCCCACACGACATGACAATGGCTGTTAGTTCCAGCAAGCCGTGGATCATCACCGCCAGAAAAAATTGCGTACCCTGCCCCTTTTCAAAAAACATATAATTGAACGCTCCCACCCGCATAGATTCTTTACCTAATTCTTTTAAAGAAAAAATACCCAGTAATATGCCCTTGCCAAAGTAGGTGAACGATACGATGATGTTGTTGATCATGATACCAATCCACATAAAAAACGAATTGCCTTGCTGATAAATACCAAAGGGATTACCGCTTTCAATATTGGCTTCCGTTTCGCTCACATACCGTTCGCCAAATACTTCGCGAATAAAGCCCGGATCATGTTTAGACGTGAAAAATCCTACGGCATAAAACAGAAAAAAAATAAAGAATGAAAAGGCCATAATGCGGCGGTGCTTATACACGGTCAGCGGCACATCATACTTCCAAAAACGAAGCAGGCGGTTGCTTTCCTCTTTTCGGTTTTGATAAATACCGAGGTATATTTTAGAGGCCAGCGCATTAATATATTTGGTAACACGGCTGGAAGGATAAAAAGTTTTAGCGTAGCTAAGGTCATCTACCAACTGTACAAAATCACGGGCTATTTCATCCGCATCGGCAGCGCCACCCTGCTGCAGGTTTTCCCAGCGGGCTTTATTTTTTTTTATGAAAAGTCCTTCTCGCAGGTGTTGTAAAATTTAGCTCTCAAAATACGATGCGGATTTAAAAAAGCAAGGATAAAGATTTAAAAGCGTTACAGATCATCAAGCTGAATGTCCTTAAAACTTTCGCCTACTTTTGGAGAAGGGTCTTGAGTTAGTGATTGGAAGAAAGAATCATCAATTCAATTATAAAATATGCAACTGCCAGGCACCAAGCCAACAACCATTGATAAGTACATCGCCGGTTTTTCAATTGATGTACAATTAATGCTTCAACAGCTTCGGGAACTTATTATAAAACTGGCGCCGGAGGCAATAGAGATTATCAGCTACAGTATGCCTGCTTTTAAAGGGAACGGCCGGCTGGTATGGTTTGCCGGCTATAAAAACCATATTGGGTTCTATCCCGGCGCCTCAACTATCACTGCCTTTCAAAACGAGTTGGTGACGTACAAGTGGGCCAAAGGCTCGGTACAGTTTTCATTACATCACGCCTTACCGGTAACCTTGATTGCTAAAATGGTGACGTTTAAAATGACCGAAAACGTACAGAAGGTACAAATGAAACAATCAGCTAAAAAAGTATAGAAGCCCTCCTTGTAAATTGTCATCTTCGTTATAAGCAACGTTATGCTTACTTGTAACCTTCAATTTAAAATTCGATCAATAACTTTTGTTTCTGCTTAAATCAAATCAAAATGCAAAAGATCACTCCCTTTCTTTGGTTTAATAACAATGCCGAAGAAGCCATCCATTTTTACACGTCGGTATTTAAAGATTCAAAAGTAGTAAGCGTCAACCACCTTCCGGGCGAGGCGCCGGGGTTAAAAGGCCCGGTAATAACAGGAACAATTGAATTGGCTGGCCAACAGTTTATGGTACTTAACGGCGGGCCGATGTTTACATTCACAGAAGCGGTATCGCTTTTTGTGAATTGCGAAACACAGGAAGAAGTGGACTACTTGTGGAATAAACTTACCGATGGTGGCCAGGAAAGCCGGTGTGGCTGGTTGAAAGATAAGTTTGGGCTATCCTGGCAAATCATTCCTTCGGCGCTTGGCAAGCTAATGGGCGATCAAAACCGTAAGAAGGCGCAAAACGTAATGAAGGCCATGATGCAAATGAAAAAGATTATCGTAGCGGATTTACAAAAGGCGTATGATGAAGGCTGACTTAATTTAATTTGAACAAGGGCTGTCCCTCAACAATATTTCAACTATAATCAACAATTTTTGGTATGAACAGACGGTTTCCCTTGCTCTTCTTTATTTGTTTATTCAACACCATCCTCTTTGCACAAAAAGTAAAAACTTACAACGTTACTTCCACCGATGGTACCATCGTTGTAAAAGTAGAAGCCGGCCCCAAGCTCCTTTGGTCGGTAACGCATAAAGGCGAAGCCCTGATTGCACCATCGGCTATCTCTTTACAACTTGATAACGGTGTACTTGGCGATAACGCAGGCATCAGCTCCGCACCCATAAAAAAAGTGGCTACCACCATCAATGCCCTCAATTATAAAAAGGCCGTTATCCCCGATGTGTACAACGAGCTTACCCTGAACTGCAAGGGTGACTATGGCGTCATCTTCCGGGTGTATAACGATGCCGTTGCGTACCGCTTCTTTACAAAGAAGGGCGGCGACATCATCATAAAAAACGAAGAAGCCAACATCAACTTCACCGACGATTACAAATCCTACATTCCCATTCAGTGGGATTACCGCGACGGCAAGATGTTCAATTCTTCTTTCGAGGCGCTTTATCACGAGGTGAAGCTTTCGCAGTTCCCCAAAGACTCTCTTGCTTTTCTTCCCTTGATGGTAGAAGCGGGTGATAAGAAAGTAGTGGTGCTGGAAGCCGACCTGGAAGATTATCCCGGTATGTACATGGATTTAAACAGCACGGGCAAAGGCTTGAAAGGCGTGTATGCGCCGTACCCAACCGAAAGCCATTTGATGGGACAGAATTACATCCCAACAGCACGGGCCGAATACATTGCAAAAACCGCCGGCACCCGCAGCTTTCCGTGGCGGGCCGTGGTTATCAGCGAGCAGGATAAAGATTTATTGAACCAGGATATTGTACAAAAACTCGCAGCGCCTTCCCGCATTGCCGATTCCTCGTGGATAAAGGTTGGGCAAGTGGCTTGGGACTGGTGGAACTCCCGCAACATCTCCGGCGTTGATTTCAAAGCCGGCATGAACACACCCACTTATAAATACTTTATCGACTTCGCGGCAGCCAATAAAATTCCCTACATCGTTATCGATGGCGGTTGGTCGGTGCGCAGCGACTTAATGAAAGTATCCCCAAACCTAAACCTCCCCGAAGTAGTGAACTACGGCAAGAGTAAAAACGTTGGTGTAGTGCTGTGGAGCACCTGGTACAACATCTGGCAACAAGCCGATTCGGTGCTTCCGTTTTATGCCGCCATGGGCGTTAAAGGATGGAAGATTGACTACGTTGACCGCGATGATCAGGTAGCGGTAAAATCGCTTTACGACATTGCAAAAAAAGCCGCCGACTATAAACAGTTGGTGGATTACCACGGCGCTTTTAAACCAACCGGTCTGCAACGCACTTATCCTAACGTGATTGGTTACGAAGGCGTGAAAGGACTGGAAAATTATAAATGGGCCAACGAAGATCAGCCGAAGTACACCACCATCATTCCGTACATCCGCATGATGGCGGGCCCGATGGATTACACGCCGGGTGCGATGCGCAATACCACCGAAGCCGCTTACCGCGTGGTTCCCAACAATCCCATGGCCAAAGGAACACGGTGCAACCAACTGGCGATGTACGTAATTTTTGAAGCGCCGCTTCAAATGCTTTCCGACAACCCCACCATCTATATGCGGGAGCAACCCTGCACGGACTTCATCACCAAAGTGCCTACGGTGTTTGATGAAACCGTAGCGCTAGATGGCAAGGTGGGTGAGTACGTAGCACTGGCCCGTCGCAAGGGCAGTACCTGGTACGTTGGCGCCATGAGTAACTGGACGCCCCGCGATGTAACGCTTGATTTTTCGTTTCTGCCCGAAGGCACCTATGAAGCCGAAGTATTTAAAGATGGCATGAACGCCGATAGAGAAGCCACCGATTACAAACGGGAAATTATTACTGTTACAAAAGTTACAAAGCAAGCCATTCATTTAGCACCCGGCGGCGGATGGACGGCGAGAATTTATAAGAAGTAAAATCGAAAATAATACACCTCATTTCATGTTTCAACAAAACCGAAAGGCTGCCGTTTTGATAACTCTTCTTAAACTACAAACATGAAAGTGTTTTTTCTATCACTTGTTTTTTTTATCATATCAGGTTCCTCTTGTTTAAGTCAGCAGGTAAAAAAAACTCACGCAAACGATTTGAAAGTTTTAGCGGCATTACCCGTAAAGTGGGAACACTATTGGAATTGCCACAATGTGGATTCGATGGTTACAATGCTGCGAGACGATGTAGATTTTATAACCGTAGCTGGTACGTCGCTCAAAGGGAAAGCCGCTACTGCTAATGATTTGAAGCAAGAACATAAAAGCGCAATGTTGGGCACCAGCAGATGGAAAATGGAAAGCGTCGATATCAAGTATTTAAAACCTAATGCAGCAACTATTTTTATGGATTTTTCTTTGATAGGCTATAACGACACAAACGGCACACCGCAGCCTTCAAGTCGTGGCATGTTCAACTGGTTATTAATAAAGAAGAAGAACCAATGGAAGTTACGGGCGGCACATATTGTAAACCTAAAGAAATCAGTAGCGCCTGCTGCATAAGATTAGCACCGTGATCCTGCCTCTCATAAAACAATTATCTTTCAAATAATTGTATGAGGCTATAAACTGTTTCTTTTTTACTATTTGTAAACAAAATTTTATTGCTGCATGAAAATTATTTTTTTGCTTACAGGGCTTTTTTTCTTCCATAATACTTTTGCTCAAACTGGCCTTGGCATTTTTGATAAAGCCGCCGACATTGGCAACCCGAAGAACGCCGGTTCGTCAACCTACGATGCAGCAACCCAAACCTATCACATGCGGGGCTCCGGTTATAACATCTGGTTCAACCGCGATGAATTTCAATACCTGTACAAAAAAGTAGGCGGTGATTTTATTGTCACCGGCGACTTTCAGTTTGAAGGCAGCACTGGCAATGCGCATAGAAAATTTGGTTGGATGCTTCGCGAAAACACCGACGAAGCCGCGGCCAGTGTGAACGCCGTTGTACATGGCGACGGCCTGACCGTATTGCAATGGCGGCCACTCCGCGGTGCTTACATGCGTGACCCCGAAGACGAAACGTTTTATGCAAAGAAGACCGTATTTAGAACCATCCAATTAGAGAGAGTTGGAAAGAAAATAACCATGCGGGTAGCTAACTGGGGCGAACCATTACAGGAAGTCACAACCCAAGAAATGCCGTACTTAAAAGACTCTGTGCTTATTGGCGCCTTTCTTACTTCGCATGATTCGGCTGATGTGCAGGCCTGTAAAGTTTGGAACGTTCGGATAGATAAACCGGCGCCACCAACCTGGCACCCAAACCCGCAAATAAAATTGCCGCCGTTGCAAGGAGTTGTTGGAAGTAGGCTGGAAACATTGAATGTTTCGGACGGCTTGCGGATGGTTGTTCACGAGTCGGGCGAAAACTTAGAAACACCACAATGGTTGCCGGGAAATAACCGGCTTTCATTTATGGAAGGGGGTTCTTTATCTGAAATTTCTGCACTTAGCGGACCATTTGAAACAATCACCAACAGTTCCGCCTATGAAACAAATAAGATGGCCTCGGAACATTCTCCTGATGGCAAGTACATTTATTATTACAGCAACACAACGGGCACCCAGCAAATCTATCGGGGGAAAAAAGACGGCACGGCCAAAGAACAACTTACGTTTGATGAATACCACAATTGTTCACCGCGTCCATCGCCCGACGGCAAATGGATTGTATTCATTTCTTTTCCAACCGATATAGAACCCACCACGGCACCGCGTTACAGCAAAGCCATGCTTCGGGTAATGCCAGCTGCCGGTGGCGCACCACGAGTGATTGCTTATTTGTATGGAGGCAGCGGAAGCTTAAATACAAATCCCTGGTCGGCGGATAGTAAGCGGATTGTTTTTGTGTCGTATGCGGGGGTGAGATAGCCTTATTACTTTATCCTTTCATTAAAGTTTAGCCAATGTATATTATCGATAAGCAATCTAATACCATCCAAAATAGTAAGCCGGTAACTTTTGGTGCTTTGGGTTTTAAAGAACGCCAACATTAGCAGGAATGGTTAGAAGAAAACCCGAAGCACTGGGTGAAGATTTATTGATAATCCAAAAAGATTCAGCGGCTTTAGTGATACAAACGAACGGCTTGACTTGTTAGCATTAGACAAGAAAGGAAACGCCGTCATCATTGAAAATAAACTTGATGATACCGGACGTGATGTTACCTGACAGGCCTTAAAATACGCTTCATATTGTTCAACCCTTACTAAAGAACAAGTTCGAAACATCTTTCAACAATACCTTGATAGGAAAGGTAAAGGTGAAGAGGCTACTGCAAAACTTAGTGAGTTTTTCAATAATACGGATTACGATGAGTTAGCAATTAATGCACCTCAATCACAGCGTTTAATTTTAGCGGCAGGAAGTTTTCGGAAGGAAGTCACGTCAACTGTTTTGTGGCTCTTAACCCACAAATTGAGGATACAATGTTTTAAAGCCACACCATACGCCTTAGGTGATCAAATTTTCCTAACCATTAAACAAATTATTCCAACGAAGGATGTGGAAGAATATGTTATCAGCATGGTAGATAAGGCGCAAGAAAGTTTTTCTGCGCAAGAAGAATTAAAAGAGCAGCATCATTTAAGATTTGATTTCTGGACCGCATTGTTACCAAAAATGAAAGGACAGACACCTATTTTTCAAAATACAAATCCTTCAAAAGATCATTGGTTAAGTGCAGGTGGCACAGGTACCTCAGGGCTTTCATAAACTTTTCTTATTACTAAGTCTTACTGCGCTGTAGAGTTGGATATTATGAAATCAGAATCAACAGAGAATAAACAAATTTTTGATGAGCTCACAAAATTTAAGGATGAAATAACTACATCATTCGTGAACGAACTTTCTTGGGAACGATTAGATAACAAGAAAATGTGCAGAGTGGCCTATTATAAAGAGGGTGTAAATATTTTCGTTGAGAAGGACTGGCCCACTATTGTTGCTTTCTTAGTACCTAACATGATTAAACTTGAACAATCGATGCGTGAGCCGCTTAGAAAATTAAAACAAAGGCTAAATGTTGTTGGTGAAAGCTGACTATAATCTTTAAAGCTATCTCCTCACTTTATACCCTCCTTCCGCTTACCCCTTCTTCAAAAACAGCGTCTTCTATCTATACCTTATTTACCGGCACACCGGCTTCTTCGGTTTTGGCTACGTTTATGTCCATGCGGTATTGCGGATAGTTCTAATCAAAACCGATAGCGGCATATAAAATTTCCGGGACGCTGACTGAGCGCCCCTAAAAAAGTGCCGGATGCTTTATTAAATTCTTCAAGACCTTCATTCGTCTTGTCCTGCAACTCCACACTAAAGCTCCTCATTCAGACAATACTTAGGCTGGATATAACCATTAATGATAGCGCAACTGAATTGCGGCGAGACGCAACAGAGCAGGGCAATGGTGGCGTAGCTGTGGCTCATTGCCGGGGGAAAGTTGTTTCTTTTTCACGTCGCTTAATATTGTTCCATACAACAAGCTATATTGTTCCAAGCGCAGTTTTATAGTGGTTGTTACAGCGCCTGTTTCTATGGCTTCCACCGACACATGCTTTGCACTGCCTGTTTGAAGTTGCTGGTTCCAAAAGTCAATTGGCTTGCGCCGGAATTCAGCATTTACCCAGGCCGTCATGATGCCGTGCTGGTGCGCATGACCAACCGGAAAATCATCCGTCAATATTTTACCCGAAGGAGAAAACAGCGGATGAATAAAACCACTGCGTGCATAAAAAGAGGGCAAGGTATTGGGTGGGGTCATGAGTGCTGTGTTATAAAACAAAACATCTTTGCCAGCAACTTTTACAAGCAAACCTTTGTCCTTCTTCTCAACTAAAATGTTTTGAGAATTTTTATGGATTTTGTTTAACCAATTTATAATTCGCCGTGTCCCGGAACCTAATAAGTCAGGGAATATAAAAAATATTTTCTTTTTACTTAGTTGTTGAACAAGAGCCGTTGCTCCGTCCTTGGTATCTATAATTTATAAGAAGTTTTTTTTGAAGCGGCTTTTGTAAAACAGGTTCTATGATTGAATGGTTACGGTATAGCCTTGGCATTTACCATTACATAAGTCTCCTGACAGAAGGCAGGTGTTGCAATAAAAAACGATAACAGTTACCAAATTCCGTATGGCTGTATTTTATTTTTCTGATCAGCCATGCAAAATGGCCTTGTTAGATTGATCTTTTTGGTTGCGGTAGAAAAGGAAGCAGACATCATAAAAAACAAAGCGGTTATGTGTATCATAAATTCATTAACCTTGAACCGTAATTTTATATTAATTAAAAATTAATTTTAGAAGGTCTTATGTCCACATTTAATTTTCTTTCAATCATAAATATGAAATACGGCTTCTTCCTTTTTTATCATCCTGTCCACTTCACAGGTCGTCCATGCACAATCCAGCCGAAGTATCTCCATTGACATGAACAGCAGTAAAGGCCAGCTCAGCAGCGTATTTAATTTTTGTGTGGGCGCCGGGAGGGCCAATGAGGGCCTTCGTGCCGACTGGCAGCAACAGCTTACCGAAGTGCAAAAGGAAATCCATTTTCGTTACATCCGTTTTCATGGCTTGCTGCACGATGACATGGGCGTATATAAAGAAGATGCACAGGCAACCCCATTTACAACTGGCAATACATTGACAAGCTGTATGATTTTTTATTGAGCGTTGGCATTCGCCCCTTTGTTGAACTTTCTTTTATGCCAGCGGCGCCAAAACTGTTTTTTGGAGGAAGGGAAACGGAACGCCGCCAAAAGACTACGACAAATGGGAAGCCCTGATAACCGCTTTAGTTAAGCATTTTGAAGAACGCTACGGAAAAGCGGAAATTGAAAAATGGTATTTTCAAGTTTGGAATGAGAATGAGCCCAATCATCCTGCATTTTTTTCGGGTGATTAATCCGAATACTTTAAGCTGGTAAACGATTTTCAAAAACATTTAGTGCAAAAGAAAATGATGTGTTATTATTAAAGCTGATCCGGATAAAGTAGCAACGTTATGATTAATGTTTTAACCTTGGTTGGTAACAACCGCAAAGTATAAAGTGACTGAAACCTGCTACTCAAATTTGTTCTTTGTTTCTCCGGCTATGTATTGGTTCCAATCGGCAGCCGTTCTGGCCTCCTTACTTTTACTCCAGCCGGCGCCACTATAATATACAAATGGACTGTTTGTTTTTACTTTCAGCAAAATCAATTCATCGCCTTTGTAAGAGGCAAAGCCGGCAAAGCCGGAAGGGTTGATCAGCACGGCTGTCCCCAGGCTGCCATGGGTACTATCCATCTCTTCCCATACCGATAAGCAGCCGGCTTTTCCCTCTTTTTTTAATAATGCTTTTCCATACGTAGTAAGGCCGATAGCGACTGTCATTTCCATGTCTTTATCGCTTCTCAAAATGCTGGTAACCTTGAACAAATTGGTACCCATAGTCATTTCCACTTTTTTGCTTTCTTCCAGTTTTAGGTTGGGAACATTCCATGTTTTATATTCCAGTTCAAAGGCAATTTTGTTATCCTGGTTGGTAGTGATTCTATACGTATCAAAACTCTCCTCTGAATACGCCTGGCCATTCACCCATACCGCCAGAGCGCCGCATCCCAGCATCTTGTTCATGTGATAAAAGTCGCAGCCTTCACCACGGTCAGTGTGATAATCTTTACCTTCTTCAGCCAGCTTATACCATTTGTCAAGAACGGGGTACGCCACTGCTTTTGCCCAGATGTCAATCCCATTACGCACCTTATCCCGAACAGTAGGGCCGTACACCCGAAAACCAATACGGTCATTTTCCCAGGCCACATCGGTACCACGGGCAAAACGTACATAGGTCCGGGGCACCGCAGGTGAATCATAAATAGAATACTCACCTAACTTTTTCAAGGGAGTAATCGTTTTAACCCCCATTTTAGCCGCCTGTGCAAAGGCCAACACCGCAGGCCCGAAGGCATGTTGGTCATTGTACACCCAAGGCTGATTTTTATAATCCTCCTTTGTGCCTTTGCCCGGCGCCAAACAACTAAAGCAGGCATGACTTACCGAGCCATCGCTACCGATGTAGGATAGATAACCTTGCAAGCCGTGAATAAAATTTTGCCTGAATTTTTTATCGAGGAGATTTTTTTCGAGCATGATGCCAAGGCCGTACAATAGCAGGCCGCTGCCGGAGGTTTCCACGTACGATGTGGGATCAGTCATCTCCTGACGCCACATCCCCTCTGCATTTTGATAGTGCAAAACAGAAGTAAAAAACTGCTGCGCCAGGGCCACAACTTCGGCCCGTTTGGGATGCGAGGCCGGCAGGTCACGCACTAAAATGGAAAGAGCAAAAGAGCCCCATCCATTGCCGCGGCTCCAGTTATCATCTGATAAATTTCCGGCGCCGTTAAAGCCTCTTGCCTGATGCAGCAAACCGGTTTTTTGGTCTCTCAAAATGCGAAATAGTTCAAGCGTTTCAAAAACAGCAAAGTCAATGTCGGATTTGTTACTGCTTTTTAAACCGGCATAAAGCAGGTACGGTGTTGTGGCAAAAGCCACGTCAATAAATACCTGGTTCAAGCTGTCCTTTGCACTGGCGGCCGTCATTAATCCATCAGTTGTTCGCTTTTGCGCCTGCATCATTTTTGCTGCTGCCGACTGCACCTGTTCGTCCAAAAAAACTGACCTGTTTTTGTAAGCAAGCAAAGCTGCACCAGAGCCACCAGCCATGTAAGAAATAAAATTGCCTTTTGCTTTAATCTCGCCTGTGCCAAACTTTTGAAAGATGGTAGTAAGCTTATTTAGCAACGTATCATTCCCTTTTTGCAAACCGAATTCAGTCATGCCGTGCAACAGCAAAGAGCCTGCATACAGATCAAGCTCCGTGTGCTGAAGCCCGTTTGTTATCACCGATTGTATAATTTCAACAGTGGATATTTCGCTCTTTTTTTGCGCCTGCAAATTGCCAGTGGTTACAATGACAGCAGCAAGTAAAATCAATAGCTTCATACAACTTCGCATTGAATGCTTTTAGGAATGTTTGATAGATCGTGTTTTCAAAACATCAGGCGGCTATTCAACAATAAATTCCCTCACACTTTGCACCGCCTCTGTTTTATACCTGATGGCCGCTACGAGTTGATAAGCCCCTTTCTGTGCGGGCACTTGGAACGAAGCGCTATAGTTTTCTTTGCCAAGAGCGGCGATAGCGCCATTGATCGTTTTCTTCATCAAGGCACGGCCGTCTTGCAGCAGCGTGACCACAATCTCTCCTTTCCAATCCTCATAAGTATCGTTAATCAGGATGATAGGAAAGGCCTGTTCCTTTGCCGCCGGTAATCTGCTTTTAAAGAAATCAACCATCACACCCACCGGACTTGAAGCCGACTTCATGGCGGTTTTATAATTCGGCTCGAAGACAAGATTTTTAATGTCAATGAAGTTGTCGCTTGTTTGTCCCAACGGCGGCTTGCTTCTCGAGTAACCAAGATCGCAGAAGTGCAGCACGCCGGCCGCACGGCGGTGCATGCGCCAATATTCTGTTTTGGCGGCAATGACTTTTGCATACACCGCAAACCTTTTTGCCGGAGTATTGGCTTCGGGAAAAAGGCTTTTGTAAATGCCCCGGTCAAGCGTTGTGGGCGACCCATCGCGGTTGAGCCAAAACCATCCGTATTCATTAACGATGATGGGAAATTTCACTGTGTTCTTATCCGCGTCTTTGGATTTATTCACCCAGGAGTTATCAGGTGTTCGTGGCTTCGACATCAATTCTAAAACATCAATGTTCGCCGGCACCGTATCCTTGCGCACATCATAGGCCTGAAAATATTTGCCAAACAAATACGGATGCGCTTCCATCACATCGGCTTCGCCGGCAGGCCTCGACCAGCCGTTATCCCAGGGACGATTGGATAAATCAAGTGCCCTTACTTTATTGATGGCCGCCGTTGACGTATCGTACACCGATTCGTTCTGAGCATCCCAAACCACAACCGAAGGATGGTTCCACCGTTCCCGCATCCAGGCCGTGTATTCGTTGGCAAGATGGGTAGCATTGAAGCCGTTCTTCGGGCTCGAATGTTTCCACAACGGAAATTCATCCTGAATTAAAAAGCCAAGGCTGTCGGCTATCTCATACCATCGTTCAGGCGGGAAACCGATGGTATTGCGAAAGCTGTTCCAGTGCATTTCTTTAAACCGTTGATGAAGCTGCGTGACCCATGCATTGTTCCAGGGCAGGTCGCCGCGTTCTTTGTCTTCAAAAAAACGGAAGATGCAAATGTTGGTGCCGCGCATGTAATAGGTCTTGTTGTTCAACTGCACCGTGCCGCTCTCTTTATCCGTTTTAAAAGAGCGCATACCGAAGCGGCTGACTGAAGCATCGGCGCCTGTATTCAATTCCACCGTGTATAAAAAAGGATCCTCGGGAGACCAAAGCTTGCAACCAGGCAGCGATATGTTGAAGTCAACTTTTGCTTCGCCATTTATTGGCGATACGCTGTTGGACGCAATGCCTTTGACCACTATTTTTTTTGAAGTGAGTTCACGCACGGTGTATGCAAGTGCGAATGGTTTGGGGCCATCGCCGGTTGCTATTTGCGCTACAACACGCAACTGCTTTTTATCTACATCCGGTGCGGTTTGAACATTGGTGATAAAGGGAAAACCGGAGAGGCAAATGACCACATCATCATAGATGCCGGGTGCAAACAAAACTTTTTCAAAATCATCACCGTGGCAGATGGTGTCCGGCAGATTGTTGCGACAGCCCACCGCAATCACCAATTCGTTTGCCATGCCGGGTCCTTTCAAAAAAGGCTTGATGTTGATGACCGCCGGCGTAAAGCAATAAAAATTTTCACCCGCCATCTTCCCGTTTACAAAAACCCTTGTGTGATACATCGCTTTATTCAGCTTTAACTGTATCCGCTTTGCCTTTGTATCGGCCAAAGTGAAGCTGCGTTTATACCAGTACACGGCGTTGTTGTATAGATAGCTTCCGTTCCCCAAATTGTTAAACGGGCCTTTGTCTTCAAACACGCCTTTGTACGGCTCGTCAAGCACAGGAAAAGCCATGTCTATCAAACCCGGAACAGCAATGGTTGAACCGAAGCTGGAAGGCAGTTCCGCGGCTGTATCGGTTTTCGTTATCTGCCATTGGCCATTCAGATTAACGGTACTGCGTTGTGCAAAAACAGTAAAGGCGCTTAGCAGTGCAAGCAGCAAAAGTTGTAAGCGTTTCTTTTTTGGTTGAACCATTTTCAGGAGGCTTTAATTTTTTGTGATTGAATTGGAAGGAATGATTCGCAAGTTGAATGCACCGTGACGATTCGCGGACGTTTTTGTTTTAATCACAATGCGGCTCACGCCGGGATTGGGTGAATCCTGCGGATTGGCCGGCTGCGAAACATCCTGCACGTCTATCACTAAATCCTGTAGCGATGACGGTGCTTCGATTTTTATTTGAAGTGATTTTCCAGCCTGCTGAAGCAACAAGCCATCGGCCGTTTTAGTAACGGCTGCTTTGGTGAGCCATTGAAAGCTGACTTCAACCGGAGCGGCTTTTGTTGTCCATTCATCCCTGATTGAAAATGAACGGTCAGGATAAAGCAACACCGTTCTACTGACCTGTGAAGCCTTTGTTGAATAGAGCGATGTGAGATCAGCTTCGTTGCCCATCACACCCGCCTTTGCTTTCACTTCTTTCACTTCACCCCTGCCGGTTATCAGTTGCCGTTCGCCATCAAAACGAAGTATGTCATGGCCTTCGGGGCCGCAACGGAAGGTTGTCCAACGGCTGCTTGCCTGGCTATAATTCCACAAGTCAAGGCCGGCGGCCCGCATCTTATCGTAACTCTCGGTGCCGAGGTCAATAGCCCATCTAACACCATCGGCTTCCAGAATAAAACTCCCCACATCCATATGCGCATGAGAATTATTGGGCGTGCCGCCCTTGATGGCAACAAAGCTCGCCGTGCTATCATCCCAAGCCGAGCGCATCACGCCAACCGGCATGAGTCCTTGCGCCGTCCAATGCAGCGGCGCCGGCTGCATTTTTGTTTGTTGAAGCAAAGACGGTTTCCACCACAAAAGCTCCATGGGTGTGTGACGATTCTGAACCACCTTTCTTCCACTATTTGTAGCGGAAGTATTGGTTTGCTGACGAGCCAAAATTTGAAGGCAGGCCCTTTCATCTTTTACCAAATCGGGACGGTTCAGCTCACGGGCAAACCAGAGCATAATGGGTTCATTCAGATTTTCAAGATGATAGTCCGAGTAATTATAATCCAGGCCAGATGGCCCAACCATTTGATTGTTGTAGTCGGCCGTTTTTAAAAAACCGGGAATGGTTTGGAGCTGATAACTTGTTCCCAACGCAGACCGTAAAGCCTCCACCGCCAACACATAAAATGAGGTGCCGTAACTCCAATAGCTTGGGCCTTCAGCAAAGGAACCATCGGGCGAATAAGCATCGCCGGCAATGGGAATATTCTTCACCGCACGGCTAACAATCTGCTGGCTCAAAACGGGTTCTGTTTCTGCAATGGCCAGTGCGCCGGTGATTAGGCCACCATGACAAACCGGGTTCCAATTAAAGTTGCCATCAACCCAACTACCGGCGCCTTCTTTTACTTGCAGCGATGGCAACAAAGCATTTTGTTTGATGGCATTCGCGACTGTTTTTCGTTCGTCTGCCGACAGGCTGTTGTACAACCAATCGTATCCAATACCCGCCGCTAATGACGCTTCGCCCACATCTAAAAAATGGCCCGTGCCCCAGTTCTTTACCGCTGCCAATTGCAGCAATTCACTCTTTGCTTTCTGCAGGTACTTGGCATCGCCAAACAAGCGCCAGGCAAGGCTTAACGCAATGATGCGGCCCTGCACGTTTCGCGACGTGCCCATGTTGCTTAGGCTGTTGGGATAGTTGATGACCGGCACAGACAGATAATTATCCGCATCGGTTTTTATAATGGAAAGAAGGTTCTTCGTAACGCTGTCCCTTTGCGCTTTTATAACAGACAAATGAGCATCGGTTGCAAAGAGCCTTGGATGCAATGGCTGAAGATTTTTGAAGCCCACTTCAGTGCTTACTGTTTGCGCATTTACAATACACACACCACTGCAAAAGCAAGTGGTCAGGAAGTAAAAAAGAAAAGATCGGTAGCCAACTTTCATTACAAAAAATTTATTGTTCGTAAGCGCCCCGGTCGCGGCCTTTGCCTTTGGGCCTTGCAGTGCCGTTTACGTCAACAGCCTGCGGCACTTCGTTGGAACCGGAGTCAATGGCCGCACTGCCTTTTTTAAGGCGGTAGTTGCTTTTAAAAAAGTCAAGCTGAATGTCAATAAAACCGGGATCGGCAATGATATCATGCGTGCCGACAAAAATGCTTTGCGGCTTTGTGTAAAGATTATAATCCCACTTAACGTTGATGCTTTTGTTGTTGGAGGTAACACGGCCTCCCTGCCTTGGTACCATGATGTTGTTCATGATAACAATATCATCGCAAACGTTGGGAAACAGTTCTTCGTAGTTCACCACTTGTCCGTTCCAATACGTGGTGTTGTTGATGATGTCCACGTGGCTGGTGCGAAACGTATGTATGCCCGAACCGCCGTTGAAGGCCGAAAGATTGTTGGCAATCAGCGCACGGCCTTTCCATTCGGGCCTGGCCAATTTTGCCGAATCATTGTTTTGATTTGAACCCTGAATAACAGCATCGTTGTTTGGGTTGATGGGACCGGAACGCTTCTTATCCGTAACATCAAGCAGGATGCCGTTGCCATCGGTTTGCTTGCCCGTTGCCGGGTAGGGCACCAGCGATTTATTATTCCAGACAAGGTTGCGTTGGATGATGATATGATAGCCCGGCGCATCATCGAAAGCCCAGTTGTTTAAAGTGGTAATGCCCGAACCGCCATAGCGCATGTACCAGGCATTGTTGTAAATTTTGCAATCTTCTATCGTGATGTAATCGCCCTCTAAAACAGTAACGCCGCCGCCCGGACAATTGGCTACGGTGCAATTACGAATAACAATGTGGTGAGGCTTGTGTTGCGCATCGTTGTACCGGCCTTGCACCAAAATGCCGTTGGTATTATACTTCGGATCAGGCGTTGGCTTTTTCGCATCCATATCGGCATAAATAAGCGACAGCGAATCGTTGGCGCCGATAACCGTGAAGCCATCGAGGATATGATAGGATGAATAAAATTGAATGCCGGCCCAACCACCGGGATGCACCTCGGGGTGTTGGCCGGGTTCCGGCTTCCAGGTTATCCATTTGTCCTTCGTGCCCGAACGTTTTGCGGTTAACACGGCGCTGCCGTCGCTGCGGTTGTCGTTGGTATAAGCTCCATTGCCAACATACACAACATCACCGGGGTTCACTACATCGGCGGCCCGTTGCAAAGTGCGAAAAGCGGTCTTCACGGTTTTACCATCGGCGGCATCGTCACCGTTTACCGATACATGCCAGACCTGTGCATACGAAAGAGTAGTTAAAAGAAATAAGCAGAGAAGTAGCGTCGCTCTTTTCATGGCCGTACAATACTTGTTTAGATGAGGGTTGTTGTTTTGCCTCTTTTGGCAGCGGAATTGCCTGAAAGTGAAGACCCGTTATGAATGCCGAAAACGCAAACGAAAGAAGCGGACGAACCGGGTATAACTGCAAGCAATTGCCGAATGGAAAGCATCAGACTAAATTCAATAATAATGAATTGTTAATCAATAATAATTGAAGATAGGTAAATAATGAAGGAGACAAAATAAAAATTCAGCCTTGTAAACGGTATAAATGAGATTAGGAAGAGCCTTATTGTTTTCAGGCCTTGCGCTTGCCTTTACCGATCCATCCTAAATGCGTATGGTCGAAGCTGTCGAAGTATTTAAGGCCATAGCCGGCCACCCTGTCGAAGCAACTGTGCATCATAAATACCAATCCGGTTTTTATCAACGCAGCATTTTGCAGGAAGTAACCGGCCAACATCAACAGTGCCATCACGCCTTTGTGGTGAATGAAATTATAGGAACCGGTGCCTGCTTTTTTATTGATAAAATAAAAGGCGAAAGAAAGATCGGGTATGAAGAACAAGTACAGCAGCATTAGCCAGGAGCCGTGGTAATACTGAACGTACACCAACAGAAATAAAAGCAACAGCCCGAGATTTTCCAGTTTTACAACAAGCTTCATGTGTATGGTTCTATTTCTCGCATTCGGCTTTCAACAAGCGCAACCAGTTTCGCATACCACGCTCTAAATTTTTATTGAACGAGGTTTTGAAAACCGCTGCCAAAAAGCCTTCCATGCTTTCGTTCACCGACACTGCTGTTTGTTCGCCTTCATCGTCCAACGTCCAGTTGTGGATGGCAAACATCCCAAAGGTTTTGCCCGTCCATCCAAAGCGTTTGAACGGTTCAACGGTATGAAGGATAGATTGAATTTTTGCGCCGCCCGTCTTCCAGGTGAAGGTTGCGCCGGGTTTGGGTTCGCCATCGAGTTTGGGTTGGCTTATGTCGGTCTGCCACTCGGCCCAATTGTTTATGCGGGTCATAACGGCCCAAACCTTTTCAGCGGTTGCGTTGATGATGATTGATTGACTGCTTTTTACCGGTGCTTGTTCATTAATGTTTGTCATTATTGAAATGTTTGTTTTTGATGACACAAAGCTCCGCACCAATTAAAGGCATGAAACTGACAAAAATCAAGAAGTTTGGCCCATCGCTTTTTTTCGTAACCTGCTCAACGTTTCAGGCCGCATACCCAACATTGACGCCAGGTATTGCAAAGGCACATGGTTCACCAATTCGTTGTTCAGCGCAAGCAATTGACGGTATCGTTCTTCGGCCGTCATAGAAAGATGAGAAATGATCCTGTCCTCTAAAACACGAAAACATTTGGCGATAAATAGTTTTTCCAAGTGCACCCAATCAGGCAACACCTGTCCAATCTTTTTGTAGTCCTCTCCACCAATTACATAAAGCTCACAATCGGTTAAAGCCTGAATATTCCAACGGGCGGGAAGCTGAAAAACAAAGCTTGACAAATCAACAACGAAATAACCTTTTGTCGAAATCCATTTCGTAACCTCGTTGTCGCCGATGTGTACAAACTCCCTGACGATACCCGATTGTATAAAGCCAAGCCGGCCGGCATAGCGGCCGGTTTTAAGAAAGAAGTCTCCCTTTTTTATAGCAACCGGCTTGAAGAAAGAAGTAATGCCCGCAAGTTCATCGGCGGGCACCCCGAAATAAGTATGAATGTATTTTTCAAGCTCTGTCATGGTACTCTGTTTTTTTCGCCACCGTAAGAAAAAATGCAATCTGTATAAAGGAGGAAAAGGTAAAACAATGAACATAGAAAGGCTTAAAAAAAGAATCTGTTTTCTTTATTGTTGAATGCTTATTCAATAATGCGTAAATGATTATTCACACCCATTTCTTCTTCCTATTTTTTGGCTACTGCTACTCATTATAATTCAGGCATAAAAAAACCATTCAGAAACTTAAATCAGCACTGAATGGTTTTATTACTTTTTATCAAAACTCAATATCGAAAACGTCAATAGTCTTTAACTAAACATGTAAGCGCTGTTTAAAGGAGCTGCATATTTTTTTTGAAACTGCCTCCTGCTACTCATTGCCCGGAAAATTTGTAGGCCGGTGCAAACACCGTTTCCGTGAACTCCTGAAGCGTTGTGGGAGTGGTGTTCGCTGCCGTACGTTCATGATAATTCAAGAGGCCTTTGTCGGTAGCAACCATCAGCTCTGCATATCGTTCCGCAAAGTCTTGCGAGCCACCAGCCTGCATGGCGCCGGCAATCACTTCCTCCGGCTTTAATTGGATATATGGCAAGTCTGGCAAACCAATGGATGCTCCCATCAGGAGGGTCATTTCCTTTAATGAATAATCTTTCGGGCCAAGTATGGGAACCACCGATTTACCGGTAAAATCCATCTTCATCAGCCGTTCCGCAATGACCGCGGCCACATCCTGCGTGGCAATCATCGGAAAGGTTTTATCGCCATTGATGGGCAAGCCATTAATACCGTTATGCTTGATAAGTCCAATGCTGTAAAAAGCATTTTCCATGTAGTAAGTTGGCCGCAGGTGCAGCACATGAACGCCTTTCAACTGGTTTAATTTCACTTCCATTTCGGTGAGTCCGTTTATCACGCCATTGCCTTCTATTACATGGCAACCGACGCTACTTAGGTTCGCTATATATTTTATCCCCGACCGTTCAATGGCTTCCACCTGGGCATCGGCCTGCTGCCGTTGTTCCTCCATAAAATCAGTTGCCTGATGATTAGAGGCAATCATCGTTAGTACTATATCAGCCTCTTTCAATATGTCCGTTAACTGATCAATTTCCAAAACTGAGACGGGGTAAATCTCCGCTCCTTTTTCTTTAAAGGGAGTCAGTTTATCCGCACTGCGTGCAATGAGTTTTACGGGTTGATTTTGCGCTAATAAAAGTCCGGCTACTTTGCTGCCTACTTTGCCCGTGGCGCCGATGATGGCTATTTTTTTCATGTTTATAGTTTAGATTTTTTATTTTTTACGCTGCCGCCAGAACTTTTTTTGCGGCCAATAAACCGCCTAACCCCAAGCCGTTCAACAAGCCTTCCTGCACGTTTTGCGAAGCATCATTCAACTGTTGCGCTGTGCCTTGCATCATCTGATCAACGGTGGTGCGAAGTGGTCTCTCGCTGTATGGCATGTCAATCAATTTTTTGACGGCGTCTGCAATTTGCTGCGGCTGATTAGGTACATCATCGCCGCCCATCAACTGGTTAAACGTCTCACCAAAATTTTTATAGGCTGTAGCAGTTTCGCCGTATTCGCTAAATACGGAATTGTTTTCAGATTGATAGAGCTTCCCAAACACTTCCGTCAGGAAAGGGCCTGGTTGTATAATGACCGATTGAATACCCAACGGCGCCAACTCATAATGCAGGTTTTCGGCCAGGGCTTCCACGGCAAATTTGGTAGCCGTATAAACGCCTTGAAAAGGAATAACCACCCGGCCAACCACACTTGAAATTTGAATGATCAAGCCCGAACCCTGCTTGCGAAGCACCGGCAGAAAACGGTTGTTGATCCGTGCAGGTCCGAACACGTTTACATCAAAAATGTTTTTGTAATCGCGGGTTGTAAACGACTCCTGAACGCCCAGGCCGTAGATGCCTGCGTTGTTAACAATAACGTCGAGTGTATCGCCTGTTTGTGAAAGAATTTTCGTGGCCGCGGCCTCAACCGATTCATCTGAAGTCACATCTAATTCTACAACGGTAAGATTTACATTGTGTTCGTTCGCCCATGTTGAAAGTGCGGTTGCGTTGGCAGCATTTTTACCGGTTACGCCGCGCATAGAAGCAAATACTTTATTTCCGGCGGTTGCAAGTGTTTGTGCGGTTAACCAACCGAAGCCGGTACTGCTGCCGGTTATTAAAACTGTTTTCGAAATACCTGTTGTCATATCTTTTGTTTTTGAGAATCAAAGTTGAGCACTATTTACTATTTTTATGTGTAGTTTGTCAAAACGTATATAGTATGAAAAATAATACCATTGTTGAAAATCAAATGGTTAACAAAAAAACTATTTTGGTTTTCGATGAAAATAATTGTCCGGTTACCGCCACAATGAAAGTACTGGGTGGAAAATGGAAGCCGATTGTTATTAATTGCATTTACGTAGAGTCGCCAGCAAGGTTTGGTATGTTGAAACGAAAACTGAAAGGAATTACGCAAACAATGTTAACTGCGCAATTAAGGGAATTGGAAGAAGACGGCATCATCAGCCGTAAAATTTATGCAGAAATTCCTCCAAAGGTTGAATACACGTTAACTGAGCTTGGAAAAACCTTAGAGCCGGTTATAAAATCTTTAGCGGAATGGGGTGTCAAGCACCGGTTGAATAAAAAGACAAAAAAGAAATTGTAGGGTTTTGAAGAAGCCTTTAGTAAACCGATCTCTTTTTACGATCGGTCACGACCTTTAATTCAATGCAGAAAACAAATTTTCTCTCGATCAATCAAATACATAATCACCAAATGCAATTTTTTTAATACGTGCTCACAATTTGCGCATTGTTAACTTATATGAGTGCGGCAAAATAAAAGCGTAATAGCTGAAAGAAGGTCTATTTAATGAAAGCGTTTACGCTTTTCATAGAGTTAAAAATTCCTTGTTTCCAGATACTTTTCCAATGACTCTTTCGACATGGGCAGTTGACCGTTGTATGTTCTCGTCCACTCTTTAAAATCTTTCTTAATCGCATCGGTCCACTTGCTGTCAATCTCACCGGCGGTGTACTTTTTTTCCTTGATGCGTTGCTGTCCAAACACATCAAACAGCTTAGTGACTTCACCGGTTAAAACAATGTGTTCAACAAGATGAGAGGGAATAAACAACACACCGTCTTTCTTCGCCAGCACGGCATCTCCCGGCAACACAACGGCTGCTCCAATTCGGATAGGTGCGTTGATGGAAGTAAGTATCGTTTGCCGCATGTATGATGGATGTGTACCCTTTATCCAAGCGTTAAAGCCTTTGATCTTTCGCAGGTCTTCGGCATCGCGTACATAACCGTAAAACACAACGCCCCTGCCGGTTCTGGCGTAAACGCCGTTGCCTAAATTAGAACCCACGATGGTGCCCAGTACCGGCTTGTTATAGCCATCGGCTACATATACATCGCCTTGTATTAAAGTTGGAATGGCCCAGGAAACCGTTGCTTTATCATAAGCACGGCCTTCCAGTTTGCCTTGCGCCCTCACCTGCTTTTCCAGGTCGGGTCGGGCCGGCATAAACTGCGCCGTCACCGCCCGGCCGGTCATAGTAGTCATTGTGTCTTCGTTGATCAGTTTCCAGTCACCCTCGAACTGGTTGGGATAGCCAAGTTCAATGAGTTCAGCCCAGGCTTCTTCCAGAGTTAGCTTTTGTAACCTGGCGAGTAAACTGTCCGACACTTTTGGGCGACCATCTGCGGACCGTTCGCCGGTCCAGTCGGAGGTTAACGCCTTTATGTATTCGGGTGAGGAAGCAACGTTTTGTGCGCCGCTACTGAAGTGTTGAATGGTGCAAATGATCAGTATGATAGATTTTATTTTCATGCGAAGATTTATTACAAATTTTTGATGATTCACCTGTCCAACAAAATTGTGAAGTACGTCTTAACGATCTTTTTCAACGACGGCTGTCATTTACTTCATCAGCATCGCTTCTTCTTCCGCAATCAAAACCGGCGAGTCATAAACCGGGATCGTAAAGCTTGATACACCGCCGTTTCGTTTCCATTGGCTTGATGGAATGCGGTAAACTTTACCGGTAATTATATCTACCCATACTGGTTTTTTGAATGAACAATTTTGCACCGTAAACTCTGCAGGTTTAGTAGCAAATAAATTGGAAACACCCGCACCATCCAGCCATAAGGCAACAATGGACTGCCCTGTTTTTTTATGTTGGAAGCCATATACCGACATGGATTCATTGCCCTCTTGTTTGAAGCTGAAATTTTTATTCAACACCATGTCACCATCAAATATTGCCGCCAGGTTTTGTACCGCATAATAAGCCACCTTGGGACGAATGGCCATCATGGTCGTATCCGATTGGATCAGGCCTTTTGTATTCAGCACCGGCTTGTACCAAATGTCAATGATGGTAAAGACCGATGTTTCAATGTCGTGGCCTAAATCGCCCAGCAAGCGGCGCAGGTCATACTTGGCCTGTGTGTATTCGGTCCAGTAAAGGTTCGACAAGGCGTAGGAAGGAATGTAGGTAGAAGGCGCTCCATTCTCGCCCTGACGCAGCTTTAACGTGGATGAATATTTTGCAATGACCTTTTGCAACGCAAACACTTTTTCATCGCTGTACGCATCTTCCGGACGAAAATCATAACTGTGATAAGACAACCATTCAAACAGCGATAGCTTGCCTTTATCAGCAATCACTTTCAAAAAGCGGTCGAGGTATTCCGTGTTGCGGTTAGAGGCGAAGGCAAGGCCTGCAATCCTCGCATCGGGTTGAATTTTTTTTATGATCTCCGCCGTACGAATGTTCAAACCGGCTATAATTTCCGGACTGTTATTCTGCAGATGATGATCGGGTTCGTTCCATATTTCCCATTCCTGAACACGGCCTTTATACCGGGTAACCAAGGCTTCTACCCAACGGTCCCATGCGGTATATGCTTCGTCCGATTTCATTAAACTATTCAGTAAGCCCGTGCCGCCACCACCCGCATAAATTGGATTACCATACGAAGTTTCCAGCCAGGGTTGAAGGCCGTTGGCAGCGGCAAAATCAATAATGCTGTCAAGCCATTGCCAGTTGTAAACGCCTTTTACTTTTTCACACTTTGCCCAACCGGCCTGCAGCCTTATTTTCTTTACGCCTAATGCCGGTAAGTACATTTTATAATTGTCCCAATCGGCCAGGTTTCGGTCAAGCGTTTCGCACCCGACTGTAATGTGCGATGTAGTGATCTGTTTGGTGTTGCGTGTCTTGATGGTACCGATATAAGGCATGGCTATTTGCAGCGGCGTTTTTACACGGCCTTCCGACGTATCTATAAACTGCGCAGATAAAAAAGAGGTGGGCAAAACCATTGCGACGAACCATGTCAAAAACCAAAGGATGTGCCGGCGGCTTTTTTCGTTTGATGCCAGGATGTATTGTTGCATAGGCTGATGATGCTTTTGTTTAGTGAATGGTTAATTGAATAGTGCTCAACTGCCGCGTGTTGCCACCAACGCTTACGGTAACAATGCCTGGCTCCATCACTCTTTTTAGCTGTTGGTTAAAAAACGAAAGTTTAGCGCTATCGAGCAGAAAGGAAACAACTTTTAATTCGCCGGGCTTTAAAGTAACCCGCTGAAAATCTTTCAATGAGAGCACCGGCCGTACCACGCTGCAAAAATCCTGGTTGATGTACAATTGCACCACTTCAATGCCCTCTCTGTTGCCGGTGTTTTTTACGGTGGCCGTTAGCATGGCTGACTGCTTTGCGTTGATGGTGGTGCTTGATAAATGAAGATTAGAATAACTGAAGGTCGTATAGCTAAGGCCATCGCCAAAAGTGTAAAGCGGCGTGCTGTTGCTTAGCAAATACTCTCTTGACCGCGAAGGATAGCGATTGTAAAACACCGGCAACTGGCCAACGTTTCTTGGGATGCTGATGGATAGTTTTCCACTTGGATTTCTATACCCGAACAGTAAGTCAGCCATTGCCCTTCCGGCTTCTTCGCCCATGTACCAGGCTTGAAAAATAGCGGGCACTTTTTCTGCCACCAGGTTAAAACTCAGTGGCCTTCCACCGGTGATAATGGCGATGATTGGCTTGCCGGTATTTAATAAGGCAGCTACCAGGTCGTTCTGCCTGCCCGGCAAATTCAAATCATCTCTATCACCCAAATGGTCTGCGCCCCAGGCTTCCCTCGAAAAGCTTTCATGCTCACCAATCACTAACACAATGACATCGGCTTCGTTGGCAACATTCACGGCTTCGGCTATCAATTTGTCATCGGCTTCCTGGGTGTTAGGAACGGGGTTGCCGGCGTTCCAGAACGATGCGGGCCTTGTGCTGATTTTACAGCCTTCAGCATAGCTGACCGTGAATTTGCCTTTGGCGAAGTTTTGCAATCCCTGTAAAAACGAAACGCCTTCAAAGGGTTCAGGCGAGTAACCACCAAGGTGAACGCCGGCCGCCGTCGGGCCGATCACCGCCAATGTTTTAATTTTTTTTTCATCAAGCGGTAACAGGTTTTCGTTCTTTAACAACACGGCCGTTTCCTGTGCCGCTGTTAAAGCCAGGGCTTTGTCGCCAGCCGTATGTGTACACTCCAAAGCTTGCTCAACGTTTACATACGGCTCTTCAAAAAGGCCCACTAAAAACTTCAGGCGCAGGATGCGGCTAACCGCTTCATCAACCCGTTTTACAGAAACCTTTCCTTCCTTCACCAAATCAAGCAACGTAACAAACGAAGGGTTTTCACGTACCAGTTCCATATCCAGACCGGCATTAAAACTTTGAAGCGTGGCTTCTTTTGCATTGCGTGCCACCTTTTGCGTGGCAATCATCCGACGTACGCCGCCAAGGTCGCCAATTACATACCCTTTAAAGCCATAATCCGTCACAAGAAGATCAGTAAGCAGCGGCTTGTTGGCATGATTGGGAATGCCGTCCGCATCATTATAAGAAGCCATTACGCACAGGGCGCCGCCCTTTTTTACACACACTTCAAACGGATACAAATGGTTCTCCCGAAAGGCGATGGTATTGATGCTTCCGATGGGTGCATTGTTGCGGCCACCCTCGGGTTGGCCATGCCCCGCAAAGTGTTTTAGCGTAGCAATTACATGGGCCTTTTTCAAGTCAGCTATCTCACGTCCCTGAAAGCCACGCACAGCCGACAAACCCATTTGAGATGTGAGGTATGGATCTTCGCTGTATGTTTCTTCTACCCTGCCAAAACGCGGTTCGCGGCCAAGGTCCACGTTGGGACAAAAAGCCTGCGTTACGCCCCAGGCACGCATTTCACGGGCAGCAACACTATAAATTTTTTCGATGAGTTCTCTATCAAAGCTTCCGCCCAATGCAATGTTTTGCGGAAAGCTGGTGGCGCCTTTCGCAACAAAGCCATGCAAGGCCTCGCCACCAATAAGTGCCGGAATTCCAAGCCTTGTTTCCGTTACAAAAAACCGCTGGATTTTATTAATGCGGCGTGCAAATTCAGTGGCATCATTGGTTTGATCGCCCATGAACAGAAAGCCGGTACCGTTCTTTAAATATACTCTTGCACTGTCCACATTAAAGCGGTCAGGCTGGTCTTTAGCCACCTGTCCGTTCACGCAAGTGTACAGTTGCGCCACCTTCTCGTCAAGCGTCATTTTCTTCAACAACAACTTCACTCGTTCATCTACCGGCAGGTACGGATTTTTATAATCACCGTCGCTTGTTTTTAAAGCCACAAGGGCTGTACAAACAGGGAATAAACAGATCCAAGTCCTTAAGAAAAAAACGGCTTTCACTTTGTATTGATTTTCTTTTCAAATTGAACTCTCCATTCAACATCTGCATTTTCAGTTGACGTCAGGCCGATTTCATAAACGCCTTTTTCTTCATCAACCGGCTTGATGCTGCACTTTGCTTTTTGCGCTTCGCAGCCTTTTAGTTTATAGCCGTTGGCAGCAACGATGATCTTGTAGGTTTCATCGCCTACAAGCTTTGATGTGCCGGCAAGTGTGCCGCTGTTCCCATTCCAAACCGGTTGTTTTACCATGTCCAGATAGCCTTGCAAAAGATGCCTGCTTGTGGAAAGAAACTGTGGATGATCTATCGCTTCGTGTACGGCCAACACTCTTGCTTCGCCGGGACGAAGGGTTTGCTCAAGCGATGCCGCGCCGGCGAGCTTTCCAACATAATTCCAATTCCAAAAATCAAACACGTAGTACATTTTCTTCTTGTCGAAAGCGAGTCCGCCATCATCGGTTTTATCGCCAAGCGATACAGCGATTGTATTCGGCAACATCTTCTTTGGTTCAAACTGTTTGTTCAATGCCCAGTAGTCGCTGGAACTGGTGGGCCATGTTTCGCCTTCAATTTTTGTGTTGTAAAATGTAAGCACATGCCATTGCGGATTGATACTGAAATCATAGACTTCGGGATAAAGCTTTCCGCTAAATGCATCCACCGGCCTTGCGCTTTTTGCAGGAGCGGCCAGCAGGGGCACGGCCCTCGATAAATCAAATAGCATTTCCTTCGTCATCTTTTCAAAATACTTGCCCACTTCCATGCGGCCACTTGTTGTATAAGTCATGCTGATGGCGGCCCGCCAGCCATCAGCAGTATTGGCGGGATACACATGAAAAGGGTTAATGGGATCGTGATCGTAATTGGCCACCATGCGGTTCTTGTACCAACGTAAACCCGTTTTAGTGATGCGTGCCGGATATACACGATCATTATCGCCTTCGGTGCGTTGCGTGGTGATGACGCCAAGACAAACATCGCCGTAGGGCGGTATGCGTTCCTGCACATCGCGGCCCTCGCCCAGGCCATTGTAAGCCAGCTTAAAAATGTTTCGATAGGCCGATGTAGTGGTGGCATACTTGTCTTCAAAGCCACCATCATAAGCCCAACCCGTGCTTGGGTAATCGAACTTGATGCCTTGCACACCGCCTCTTTTTAAGTTGGCATATACATCGTGCATGTGATGGATAAAACCTGTGTCGGTGAAATCATAGGCCCACAAACTATCGCCGCCATTGCCCCACCAGCCATCTTTTCCTTTCGACCGTTTTGAATACGGATTATTGAACAAGGCATGGCCCGGATATTTTAGAAGATAGTCTTCCGAACGCCGGCCGGTTTGCGAATAAATGAACGGTACGCCGCCCAGTTCACGGATCTTCTTTCCCCATTTTTCAATGCTGTTGTAAGGCTTCAGCAGTTGCCCGCCGCGAAAGAGCCGCCAATGCTCATCATCCCACCAGCCTTGTTGGTTGCTCGGCACGATGTAGCTGTCCGGCTCAAGCCGAAGGCCCATGGGCGAGTAATTTAAAAACCCGCTGTTGAGAATATATTCCATTTCGTAAACGGTGCCGATGGAGTTGTTCTTAAAATCATCGCCGCCGAATTTATCAATGTAGCAATACCAGAAATTCAGAATGGGAATGGTGACGCCGGATACATCGGAATGGTTGGCGATGCGCAAAGCGTCGCCGTATTTTTCGAGGGCTTCAAAACGATTGGGCGTTGAAATATCAATGTAAAATTTATCGGAAGAAATAAAGCGGGAATGCGCATCAACCAGCTTGCCTACCGGGTCGCTTGCTTTTAATTCGATGGCAAGTGCATTGTTCGTTTTGTAAACGGCAGCAGACTTTTGAAACTCATGATAGCTTAAGCCACCCATCACCAGCGACTGTTTTGACCCGCCTTTTTTACCAAACGTTACCAGTAAATTATTGAGCGAGTTGAGTGTATCCTTTGCAGATACCTGTGTAAACTTCGCACCGCTTTCGCCATCCAATACGTGGTAATCATCAAACAAAAAGTTTTGGTAGGCGATGCCTTGCAATGGCGAAAAATTCATTACCCGCATGTCCGTTGCCGATATGTTATCAATGCCTGTGTTGAAGGAAACAAAGGGTTTAGTTTGGTAAAGAACAACATCGAACAAAAGCGAGGGACTGCCGTCGCGTTTTCCTTCGAGGCTTAATTTTTGTCCGGGCCCAAATTCATCACTGATGCTTTCCGTGCTTCCGCTGAACGCATAGCCGCCGGTGGATAAAAGATCATTCACCCGGAAGGCCGCATTTTCAATACACCGCTTTCCATCGCTTTTATTGGTAATGGAGAACAAACCCTTGCCGGCGTCAAACCGGAACAACACAAAAGAATTGGCGATGCCGAACACCTCCTTTTTTTGCGCAGAGGCAGGCTGCGCCACCGCCATTAACGTCAATAAAAAAACAAGTTGAAATCTCTTCATAAGAAAACCTTTTACATTTTAAATGGCCGGTAGCCCGCTAAAAAAAACCACCGGCTAAGAATAACCGGTGGGTGATAAAACGACTGCTATATGAGAAAACGAATTGTATGATGTACGGCGCCATTCATTACTGCTCCACGAAAGCTCCATTGCCAACCTGAAAAACAAAAATGGGTTTGTGTATGAAAGGATAAATGCCCCGCGAAATCAAAAGCCGCGGCCCGCAACAACTGCCTTATCGCTTGCCCGAAGCACCGGGCCAGGGATATAAAAGGAAATGCCGCAAGAAAAATTTTATTCATTATTATTGAATATTAAATCAACAATAATTAAATATAGAGAATTAGTCCGGGCCAAAAAAATTATAAGGCAAACTATGAGTCCTGGCTGACTGGCGCTGTACGGCAAAAGAACATATCATAGGAGCCGGATTTAAAAACAAGGCCGGCAGGCTAACTATAATTGATTTTTTACCCGGTCTTCCTTCTCAAGTACTTATCTCCCGCCCAGCCATTCTTTAAATTCCGTTACTTTTTCCCTGCTCACAACAGTATCGAGTCCTGTATCCGGCGCTAATTCCAGCTTTAGCCGTGAACCCAGCCAGGCATATACTTTTTTTATTGCGTCAATCTGCACCATCAGATGACGGTTAACGCGGTAGAATTCCGACCCTTTTAAGTCCGCCTCCAACTGCGATAACGTATCATCCAATAAATATTTTGCGCCCGATTTATCAACAGCAAAACAAAGTTTATCGTCGGCATACAAATATGCAATAGCTGATGTTTTCAACGTTAAAAACTGGCTTCCTTTTTTTATCATCAGCCGTTCCCTGTATTTAGGTTTAGCCAAACCGGCCAGCAGGTTGCCAAGGTTTTGCGAAAGTTGAGCACTTGTATTCGCCAACATAAGATGCTTGTCCACAGCGGCTTTGAACTCATACTCGTCTATAGGTTTCAGCAGGTAATCAATACTGTTTACTTTAAAGGCTTTTAGAGTATACTGGTCAAAAGCCGTAGTGAAAATAACCGGGGTAGTAAGGTTTATCTGCTTAAAGATTTCAAAGCTTAAGCCATCAGCCAGTTGGATATCCATAAAGACAAGATCAACTGCATTACACATAGAAAAAAAACGCACTGAAGCTTCAATGCTGTCCGCTCTTCCCATGATTTCCGTGCCCGGATAAAAGTTAGTAATGAGTTTTGCAATCCGTTGCGCTGCGGGTCCTTCGTCTTCAATAATAAAAACCTTCATACTTAATTTTGAATAAGCGGAATAGACACTATAAAATTTTCGGGACCGTTTACCACTTCCACTAATTTTCCGGTTAGCAGGCTTGACCGCTTTCGTATGTTGTCAAGCCCGATGCCTACAGAAGCGGCTGCCTGTTTTTTTGGCTGCAGGTTATTGCTTACAACCAATTTCCCTTCCCTCACGAACACATGTATAAACAGTGGATGATCTTTACTTACCACGTTGTGCTTAATGGCGTTCTCCAGTAACAGTTGCAGGGAAAGGGGGGGCACCCGTTGTGTCAACCACGTGTCGTCAATATCTACCCGCAGGTTAAAGTTTTTTCCGAATCTTGTTTGCAGCAGGAATGAATAACTTTTTAAAACCCCCAACTCTTCCTTCAATAAAATAGACGGCTCGTCTTTTACCTCTAAGATGTGCCGGTACACCCGTGAAAGCTGCTGCACAAACAGTACGGCCGTTTCCGGTTCATCGGGAATAATAGCAGTTAGGGTGTTTAAATTATTGAACAAAAAATGCGGATTGATTTGAGTTCGCAAAGCATCTAATTGCGCATTAAGGCTCTCCCGCTTCAGGAGTTCCGTTTCCTCAACCGACCGTCTTAATTCACTCATGAAATACTGGCTTTCGTAAAGAGCGGCGATTGTAAGCGAGCAAAATAAAGAAGCACTGTTGGCATTGAAAAGAATGTCGCCGGTGCTTTTACCCGGACCGGAAAGCTTTGAAAAATCGCAGAGGTCTTTCAACAAAAAAGCCAGCACGTTTGTAGCCGCAAACGTGAAAAAAAACATTATAGCCGACTGTACTAAAAGCCGGCGGCGCACGTCGGCAAAATCGGGATAGCGTTTGCGGGCCTCAATCATCACCAAGCGGTTACCCACCCAAACTACCAGCGTTGTAATAAAAGTATGCAGGTAAATAGCCCAGGTGTATTCTACCGGCCTATGAAACCGGATGCCGAAAAAAACAACCGGAATGAGGAAGGCTAAAGCAGGTATCATTGCTATCATCACAACCGTGTCGTTAAACCCGATGCGGCAGTTGTGTTGCGGCCTTTGCTGAATGAAAGGAATGCTATATGGCATAGGCTAAAGATATTCAAGAGCACCGACGTTTTTTATCTGCTGTAACGCAGTATTAAAATGTCAACTGGTAGTTTACGTTCGGGAAAAAGCCAATCTGGTTGATTTCGCTAATCTTTCCGCTTGATGGGTTCAACGTTCTGACGTAAATGTTTTTCCTTGCGGTCAGGTTCTGAAAATCAATGTACCACTTCTGCGTAGCCTTGCGGCCATTTTGTGTGTACGACAGCTTAAAATCAAACCGGAAGTAAGGGCTGTTCTTCATAGCATAAGCTTCATCTTCCTTAAACACAATGTACTTGTTAGCGGCCGACTGCTGCACATCAAAGGCTGTATAACGCTGCCCGCCAGCGTAAGTGATTTTGGTATCAATACCGAATGACTTTTTATCATTCAACGTAAACTCTTTTCCAGCCAAAACATTTGTGGCAAAGTTGCTGTTGAAGGCCGTGTTGCGCCACACTTTATCGCTACCCCTATACTTCGATTGAAAAGCGGACCCGGTGAGCAGGTAATAAAAGCCTTTATCTAAAAAACGTTCCAGCGTCAGTTCCACCCCATAGTTGTAACCCTTCCCGTTATTCACCAGATTTGTTTTGTCGGGAAAATAAAAATCCGCTCCAGAATTTAGTAAGCTGAAAGAGGACGGTCTTCGCTCCACGGCCGCCTTGTAAATGTATTGGCCATACACTTCCGCCTTCATCCGCATTGCTTTTGAAAAGCTTACGTCGTAGCCCAACACCGAATGAAGGCTTCGCACAAAATTTAAATTTTTGTTGGTTAACACCGTTCCGCCGGCTGCCGTTTTGCTTTGGTAGAAATATACTTCAAGCGGTTGCGTTTGGCTGTGCAAACCTGCACCGAAAGCCAGCGATTGATTTGGTTTGAATTGATATTGGATATTCCAGCGGGGCTCTATGCTGCTGCTGCTATTGAGTGTAAAAATTTGGCTGTACAACCCAAGGTTGGCAGACAATTTTTCGTCGAAGCGATGATAGTAGTTGGCAAAGCCATGCAGCAACGATGTGTGATTTTTTAAGTCGTACAATTTAATAAGCGAGGCGCCGCCGTCAGGGATATAGTCGTTCACCAGCTTCAGATTGTAAAAGTCGCCGGTGGCGCCGGCGGTTAAGCTGTTTTTGGCATTTAATTTTTTTGTAAAGGTGTAGCCGGCGGAGTATTTCACCTGCGTGTTCTTTTTGTAAAAAGCCGTACTGTCAGGCTTAACGTCGTAAAAGGTTTCGCGGTAATCGGAGCCGAAAGCAGAAACGGCAAGGATGGCTTTGCCCGATGTGGTGGGATTGAAAAAGCAGGTATGGGAAAGACCGGTGAAACCCGTCAACGATTTAAAGTTTCGCTCACGCAAGCTGCCATCGGGTGTTGAGTACAAGTTGTTTTTGTCAATAGCCGCAAACTTAATATGGCTTTCGCCGCCTAAACCAAAGAAGCTGAAAGTGCCGCCTTTTTTTGTAGGTAAATTAATTTTGAAATTGACGTCCTGATAATAAGGGGTAGCTGAGCCTGTGCCCACATTCAATCCCACTTTTTGTACAACGGCTATCAGCGAGTAGCGGTAATTGAAAATGAAGGAAGATTTGTTTTGCTTGCTAATGGGCCCTTCAATGCCGGCCTCAAAACCGTTAAAGCCCGCCTGTGCTAAAAACTCGTGCTTCTCATTATTTCCGTTGCGCAGCCGAAGGTCGAACACACCCGCCACCGCATTGCCATACTGCGCCGGAAAAGCACTGGTAATGAAGTCTGAATTTTTTAACGTGTTTGTATTAAGAATTGTTACCGGCCCGCCGGTAGAGCCGAGTGTACTGTAATGATTCGGATTGGGAATGTCAATGCCCTCCATGCGCCACAACACACCCGAGGGGGAATTGCCGCGAACGATAATGTCATTGCGGGCATCATTGCTGCCACTTACCCCGGCAAAACTTTGTGCCATGCGGCTCGGATCGTTGCGGGAGCCTGCGTAGCGTACGGCTTCATCTACACTAAACTGCCTTGCGCTCACCAGCGCCGCCGCATTCAACGGCTTATCTTTTTTAGCGGCGGACCGCACCGTTATTTCTTCAAGCCTGTTCACTCTTTCTTTCAACCTTATCTCCACCACTACTTCCTTTGAGGACGTTACTTCCAACGCCTGCAATGAAGCCTCCTCGTAACCTATGACGGTGGCACGGAGCTGTTGGCGGCCAATGGGTATGTTCAGCAATTTAAAATTGCCGGCGGAATCGCTAATGGCGGAAAAACTTCTGGAGCCGCTCTCTAAACGAACGGTTACGCCGGCAATACCATAACCAGAAAGATGATCTATAACTACACCCTTAAGCGTTTGGGTTAATGTAACGGCTTGCGAAAACAGAGTAAAGGAAAGCAGTAATGCGGACACAAAAGCCAAAGACTTTTTCATGCAGATTGGTTTAATGTCTGCAAGATGTTTTGGCACAGGATAGAAGGCAACAAAAATGCCGTGAACTGTGAAAATAGCGGAGTAAACGGTTGACCGGAAGAGACACTACGGCTACTGCACCTCGGTAACCTTGGCCCCGACTGCAAAAATTTCCCGCACACCCAACAGGTTGCTCAAATAATAAGCAGCGTAATTGAAAGGAATAATATTGTGCAACACAGAACTGTTTTCGGTTGCCCCGGGTTCTTCTATCTCAATCACATGACCTCCCGCTTTTGTTATCGTATGGCTTAAATTTTTTGTACGGTCGTATGCCTTTCCTTCGGCAACAATCTGGATCACCACACTGTTCTTTGCCGTTTCCTTCGGGCCATGATCGTACTGCGCCATCGGTAAACCCTGGAACGACAGCTTGGTGCTTTCACTCATAATTAAACCGGCCTGCATGGCGGTAGCGATGTTCGGCCCACTCCCGGTGATGTACAAGCCGTTCATTCGGCCGCTTTGCAAATGATGGAATACTTCTTCTGCCATTGCCTTGCCTTTCTTTTCGTAAGCTTGTATGTTGGCTTCCATCAAATCAACATCGCTGCTTACGTCTATGCCAAAGCCTTTAAACAGCACCAGTAAAGTGTTGATATAGGTTTTGGAAGAAGAATATTTTTCATCACCGGCAAGTAGTTCAATCACCCTTTCTACTGCACCATTCTTACAAAGCGGGCTATCCGGATAATTACAGATGGCCGTGTATTTTTTAAAAAGATTAGAACACCACAATACTTCGGTACTGCGGCCCGATTGCGACAGCAGCACTGCATTTCCTGAACGTTTTTCATTGGAGGAATAATTATAAAATTCAGAAGCCAGCTCCGGTTGAATATCTACACCCATATACGTAAACGCCAATGGCGCAAAATAAGAGGAACCCATACCGATGTAAGGCACTGCTTTCGGCAACGTATAATCGCCTGAATTTTGAAGAAAGCCTTGCGCCGCCGAGGGCATGGCATTGATTTCGGAGAGCATAATTTATACTGATGTTTGATGAATAGATTCTTTGTTTACAGATGCCTCGTTCTTGTTTTCAACAGACAGGAAAAGCGAGCCGGCAATAACCAAAGCAATGCCGACAAATTCTACAAGCCCAAGCCTTTCTTTTAGGAAAAGCAGCGCCAGCACAATGGTGAAAACCGGTTGCAAAGCACCGGCAATGGTGGTGACTTTTGAGGCCTTGCCTTCTGCACGATAAGCCGCGAAACTTGCCAGCACACCCAGGCCATTTAACATGCCGGCAAGTGAGCCAACCCAAAATGTTTGACCGGAAAACTTAAAATCCGTTAAGCCAAAAAGCAGGAAGCAGAGTGCAATGACCACGGATGAAACGATGAAGCTTGTATAGCTCCATTCGGCGGAAATATAATTAGTCGCCACCTTTTGTGCCGCACTGAATAAGCCCCAAAATAACAAGGCCACAAAGGCAAACAACAACCATGCTTTCAGCCCAAGGCTTTTTAAAAACAGTGCGGGATGATCGAAAAGTTGTGTTTGGCCGGACAGCATAACAATGGCCGGTATAATAATTAAAATGCCGATGCCGTTAAGCCAGTGCATTTTTTCTTTGAATACCAGCAATGCAATAACGATGGTCACAAGCGGGTAAAGATTGGTTACCGGGATGACAACAGCCGCGAGTCCGCCGGTAGCGAAAGATTTATAGACGGCCACGTTACCAACAATAGCCAGCACACCGGCTACCAATCCCCAAATAATTCCTTTGACGTTGGCGCTGGCCCGTGTGCATTTTTTCAGCACAAACGGCAGCGTGAGTAACATACCCACGGAGAAAAGCAAGTGATTGGCGTAAGGACTAATATCGCTTGAAATGAATTTGGCCAGCACGCCCCAAATGCCCCAGCAAAGCGCTGCAAGCACAGAGTAAATAAGCCATTGCCTGTCTTTAAAATATTGTATCATGCAGCAGGTTTGGTGATTATTATTTTTTTATGTCGCCGGTTGGTTAATTGGTACCAGAACTTGCATTTCAGTCTTTACAGTTAATTTGGTTTAAACAAGGCAGCACTGCCTAAAATACCCGAATATTCATCCAACTCCGACAACACAATCTCCACTCCATAATTTTTGTAGGGCGGTAAAAAATCTATTAGGGTTAGTTGCTCCAGGTAGGGTTTCAAACCTTTTGATATGCCACCGCCCAACACAATTACATCGGGAGCAAACAGGTTGATGTAATTACCAATGCCGGTTTTTAAATAGCCTAAAAATTCGTCAACAATCAACGTTGCATCACCTTCGCCTTCTTTTGCCTTGTTGAATATTTCTTCTACATCGGTTGAAGCATCGGCAATCTTTCTATCCGAGTTTAGTCGTGTTGCAATCTGTCTTATTCCGGATGATGATATCAATGATTCAAGACAACCTTGTTTACCGCAATAACAAGCTATACCATTTTTACAAATGCTGATATGGCCGCCCATGTGTGTAAAAGCCAGGTCGTCATCGAGGCGCTGACCTTTGATGAAACCAAGACCCAAACCGGTGCCCAGTGTTAACACCAGCACACGCTGAAACCCTTTGCCGGCGCCGTATAGAGCTTCGCCAAGTGCAACCACACGGGCATCGTTATCAAGCTTACAAGGCAGGTTAAATTCACGTTCAACTATTGCCGCAAGCGGATAGTCTTCCATAAACTTTATAAAGCCATACGTGCTGTCAACAACGGCATCGCGGGTTACAAAACCTGTGACGCCAAAACCGATCCCGCCAACAACAAACCCTTGCTCTTTTGCCCACGTAACGTGTCGTGTAAATGAGTGCCGAAGTCCGGCTAAAAAATTCGCTTCACTTTCCGAATCTGTATTGGTAATTACAAGGTTGGTTACCTCGCCGGTGGCAAGATTTACCAGCCCCGATTTGGTGCGGGTGCCGCCGATGTCAACACCGATAAAAAGTGGATTCAATGAATTGAATTTTTAGCGGTGAATAAATGATAGGTGTTCATGCAATAAGCGCCGAGGCTTACAGGTAACAGGCCGGCCACAGGCTTTATTCGCTGCTCGTTGGTTTCTATGTGCGAGGTAAGCCATGCCTGGCTAATCGGCTGGCTTAAAGAAAGATTCGATGTTGAAATGCGGGAACCAAAATTCCATAAGCGTGCAATAAGGCCATTCTTTATTCCTTCTTCCGAAGGTTTTATACTCCATAGGATAATAGATGGATCACTTACCCCCAACAATGAAAATTTACCGGGCGAAGCAATTTCTTTTTTACCTATGATCTCTGCTGCCACCAATGGGTTTTGATGCTCTAAAGCAAACTTCATTTCCCGTACCGGATCGAAGCCGGAGCGGTGCGATGTAAGTGCAAAACTGTAACGGAAATATTGATTGCCGTTCTGGCGATATATGCCCATCATCACCGTATCCTTCACATTTTTACTTAAGCCTGTGTAAGGATCTGTTTGTCCGCCGGCGAGGCCGCTGATCATTGACGATGTTTCCCAAAGCGAATCCGGCGTGCTGTGCCCCAACGTAAAAAAACTACAATCTATATTAGATACCGTAATTCCGTAATGCTTCTCGCTTAAGTCGGCAAAGTGATTAAACGTTTGCCAATCGTAACGTGCATTCTGCGCAGCATAATCGCCACCGCGGGTCTCTTTTTTTGCGGTAAGTATAGCGCCAAGCTCTTCGTGATGCGTTGTTGGTTCATCAAGGTTGAAAGAAAAATCCCACTTCCGTAAATTCCAGAAATTGGCTCGAATACTGTCTTCAATTTCAATGCGCGGACTGTTGGCAAACACCGTAACCCGAACCGTATGCGGCAACGGATCGTTTGCTACCGCTTTTACTGTAACCGAAACCGGGCCTGCATTTTCAACGGTTAATGTGCCGGCGGAAAGATTCTTTGTGCCGAGGTTGTTGACAAAGCTGGTGTCACTTTTTTTCAACAGCGAGCGGTTGGCTGACAGCTTATCATACCATTCGGTAATAACACCGGATGGAGTCAATTTTAGTTTGAAAAAACGATTCTCTATCCACCCATCTTTTACGGTGATAGTTGAAGATGTGTTTACGGATTTCCTGCTTCTAACCTCATACACTTTATAGCCGATGGAGGGAATGTTTGACGCGTCAATGCGCAGGAATTTTTTACCCTCTTTTTCAATGGCTTGCGATGGCACTTCTTTACCGGTGCTTACATCTACAACAGAAACACCGACGCTATCATAAGGAAGGTCGGCTACATCATTTCGGACAAAACCCAATGGATTGAATACATAAAAACGCGGTGAGGTGGATGAAGACAATTGCGTAGCCAATGCTTTGCTGCTTACTGCAAACAAAGTGTCCACATAATTACTTATAAACTGCTGTTGTTTTATCTGCCAGGCTGCTCTGTCCTTTTGCGATACAGGCCCGTCGGCGGTCCAATCATGTTCCCAGTAATTACCAAAACCTTCCCAGGCATTTTTGCGCATCTTTTCCAGTGACCTGGTTACATCATTTCCATCAACTGCTACAACTGCCGCTAATGCTTCTGCAGAACGCAGTTTTTCTGTTGACCGACGCACTTTCGCTGTTGTTTCATTCATGGAGGCGCAATAGGTCTCCCACTCGTTGCCATACGAAATTTTTTCGGTGGGCAACTTTAATCCGCTATGTATAACATCTTCAAAAAAATCGGCTTCGTTTGACACTCTTACTTTTCTGGTTGGCGTGGTATAACGTTGCGCCGCCTGTATAAATTCAGGTGCTACAAATGTTTTCAAATCATCCCATCCATAACCAAAGGCCGCAGCTACGTTGTATGGCTGGCGAAAGGTTTTTGTCATGCTATCGCACAACTGGTCAAGGTCTGTCATCACCCGGCTCATATCGCCAACAATGTCCTTCGGCTTTCCTTCTCTACGGCACTCGGCATAGCCGCCCAAGGTGCGGCCATTATAAATCAACCGGCTGTACCATTTCATCACCACGCCACGGCCATCAAGCCCGGTGTAATTATACAATTGGTTGCGCCGATGCTTTAAGCTTTCGTTAGTAAAACGGGTGGCACAGCCGCACACACCACGCCAGCTATACTTTGCCCCAGAACCGGCCCACAAGGACGCAAGGCCTAACGGGATCGTTTGATTTTCCATGCTCACCGCTAAAGAAAAACGCAGGTTGTTATCTCTCTCCAACTGGCCGGCATAATACATGCCGCGTAGCACTGCTTCGGTAGGTTGAGCGCCGTAAGTGTTCACCACATAATTCAAGGGTGCGCTGATGTGACCTGACCGCAAGCGGCTCAAAAGTTTTTGGTACTGCTGTGGCGAACGGAATTTTTCGTAAGCTCTGATCCAGTAAGCGCCATCGCAATTAAAGCGGGTTTGATAGTCGTCGGGATTGTTGATGGTAGAATCAATCTGCGCCAGGTAATAATCAAGCATCTGCACAAAAGCCGAATCGTATTTTACATCATTGGCAGTCCACATTAAGTCTGTATGATCATCATTAGCAAGGTAGAAGCGCCGTTGCTGTGCGGTGGCATAGTAACAAATGAACAGAAGCAGAAAAGAGGAAAAAAAACGGACACAAGGTTTGATTAATGGCCTGATCACGATTATATTTTTTTTAAAATTTATAGCGACGGGAACCACCGAAAGCCGCAAAAATCATCTGTAAAATTTTGTTGAAAAAATAATTAATGTTGAATTAATATTCCGCATAGTAAAATTAAATGATGTTGTACTAGTAAAAAAAGAAATTTGCGGTATTACAACAGAAGGCCTAGTTCTGCTTTTTTGTACAACACCATTAAGTTGAGCACAACAAAAATTCTATTGGTTTAAAGTCAAAGCAGCCAAATTCAGTAATGCTGAATGATAATCCATGCATCAAAGACTAAAAAAAATTACCGATTTTCATCCGTTTTTCTTTCCTTATTTGTCAAACCTGTATCATCTAAATTTTTATACAGCATGACAAAGACAATGAAACAGGTACAACTAACCGGTTATGGTACACCTGACGTTTTAAAGTTAATTGACACGGCCATCCCTCAACCGAAAGAGGGCGAAGTGCTTATTAAAGTAGAAGCTATCGGTGTCAACTTTTCCGATACACTGCGCAGGCGCAACCACTACTTTCAAACTACACACTTGCCTTATGTTTTAGGTTCGGAAGCCGTAGGAGAAATCATTTCTGTTGGCGAAGACGTAATCGAACCATATGCAATTGGAGCAAGGGTTTTAGCCATGCTACCTCATGGGGGCGGCTATGCCGAATATGTTGCCGCCATTGCACAATACTGTGTGCCGCTTCCGCCAAACATTGATTCAACTACCGCCACGGCCATTTTTGTACAAGGCTCTACAGCTCAACTAATGATCTCACAGGTTGCCAAAAACATAGAGGGCAAAACGGTCTTAATTAATGCGGCTGCAGGCGGTGTAGGTTCGTTGCTGGTACAGTTAGCCAAGCTAAATGGGGCCAAAGTAATTGCCGCCAGTAGTTCGGACGACAAACTGAAAGTAGCGAGAGCTAACGGTGCAGATGCAACTGTAAATTATTCGACCGCCGGTTGGAGTGAAAAAGTGAAAAGAGCAAACGATGGAAAAGGCGTTGACGTGGCCTTTGAAATGGTTGGCGGCGATGTTTATAACGAAACGATAAAGTCATTGGCCCAAGGTGGACACCTTATTGTTTACGGGTGTGCAAGTGGTGTGCAAGGGGTTATTCATCCTGAATATTTTGTTGACGAAAACATCAGCCAATCAGGTTTCAATCTCGCCTTTTATATCACCACAAAAAGGCAGGTCTGGCAAGAGGCATTAGCAACCGTTATAGGGTTGATGGCGCAAGGCAAGTTGAAGATTGATACCCCTAAAACATTTCAACTGAAAGATGTGGCGGAAGCACACCGCCAAATAGAAGCCAGACAGACAACAGGTAAAGTAGTATTGATACCGTAGCTTCTTAAAACCTGATGGTAACAAAATAAACTGTCCCTTCCATCAATGAATTGAAGATGGAAAGTGGTGCTTGAAAAATTCTATTATTAAGTTTACATCAATGGAAAATCAAACAGTACAAACATTAAAAAATGCGTTGGATGGCGACATCAACGCATTTCAACATTTATTCAGCGGGTTTCAAAATCAATTAAAATCCTATTTATACCGTTTAACCGCCAGCCGTAACGATGCTGAAGACTTAACCCACGACACCTTCATAAAAGCCTACGATAAGCTTTCTACTTTTAAAGGTGAAGCCTCATTGAAAACATGGGTATTTCAAATAGCGACCAATCTTTCTTACACCTATTTGCAACGCCGGAAAAGGTGGACGGCCGATGTATCTGCGCAGGCAAAAAAATTAGTCATTGAAGATGAAAAATTGAGAAATGAAATTAGTAAGGTTCACAACACTTCGGTAGATGCGGCCTATGATATGAAAGAGCATATTGACACTTGCTTTACCTGCATTTCAAAAAACTTACCTATAGAGAATCAAATTGTTTTGCTGCTGAAAGACTTATATGATTTTTCGATAATGGAGATTTGTCAGATACTAGACAAGACCGAAGGCGTGATAAAATACCTGTTGCAAGATGCAAGGAAAACAATGATGGAAATTTTTGATAACCGTTGCGCCCTGATAAATAAAAACGGGGTGGGCCATCAGTGTTCTGAACTAAATGGCTGGTTCAACCCCAAGGAAAACCAACAACAATCATTAATGCAAATAGATTTGGTAAAAGGATCAGATAAGTACAACAGGCAAGAGCTTTACAACATCAGGACAACACTTGTAAAAGCCATTGATCCCTTACGCTCCGGCGGTGCCGCCCTTCAGGAAATCTTATTGGCGTGTAACCGCATCGCAATGGGGGAAGTGTCTGCCAACAACTTAGCGCAATAATGGACCATTACGCATCGCTACTAAATCTTCACGTCAAAGGGATGGCTGGGGAACGAAGTAGAAACTCCGTCCCGGAACAATTCCCTACGATTGCTTGCTGTATGAAAATTGAAAACTACAAGTTATTACAGTAAATTTTAGTTGCTGTAAATGTGTTTGCCGTGGTTTTATCGTACTGCATTTTAATTACATTACCGTCACCGTCATTGCTTTTACAGACGGGTTAAAAACACCCAATGCACCCGTTGCAGTTAAAGTAATGGTGTACGTACCGGCCGCTGCAAAAGTATAAGAAGCAGCGATCGCAGTTGAACCTGCGGTACCATCGCCATAGTTCCAGTTATATGTTGCGGCATTGCTTGACGTATTGGAAAACGTGATTGTGCGACCCGAAGTAGTAGTTGTAAAGGCAGATGTTGGTACCAGGAAAGCCGGGTCAATCAACACAATAGCAACTGACGATGCAGCAAGGCTTTTGCTGCTGCTGGCAAGCGCCACGCCAATTGCATACTTCTTGGTTGGATTGGCCAGTAAAAAATTCAGATCAACCGACAACATAAAGTCGCCGGCATCTTGCCCATCAGCAACCGTTACGGAATTGCCAAGCGTGTACTTGTCTGTAGGTAATAGTTCTGTACCGGCAGGAAATTTACCGGCCGCAATAAATTTGTTTACTGTATCCGTATTGGCCGAAACCGATGCGGTAACGGAACCTTTTGTAGTAACACCTGCACGGTAAACCGATAGTGGGATATTCAACTTTTTATTCGGCACATCGGCCACATAACGAAAGGTATAACCCGGCACTGCTACCGCATTAATACTATAAATTCCATTGGTGGAAACACCAGTAACTGCTGCCGGAAAATAAACCGTTTGGTCAGGGTAAGAAGCATCCCTGATGTCCTGGTATTTTTTGCACGAGGCCAGCAACAATAAAGGCGCGGCCAGCATTATTATTCGCTTAAAAATTTTCATGCTTGATTATTTAGAGTATCTATAAAAAAATATATTCCACTCATTACTGACTGCTTATCATACTCACCACAATGGATTTTGCACCAGGCCGGGACTTACGCTTAACTCCGCCTGCGGTACGGGAAACAAATACATTTTTGGCGTAAATACACGGTTCTCCACCATTTGCGGTGTATAGGTAAATGAGTTCGTTCCTGTGCTGATGATCTTTACACCACGAATGGGTGCGCCCAAGGTTTGCGGAGCCAGCATCCAGCGGCGAACGTCCCAGGCCCGATGATCTTCAAAGGCGAGTTCAATTCTTCTTTCGTTACGGATGCGTGTGCGCATGTCCGACTGTGATAAGCCTGCAGGCAACGGCGGCATAGTTATACCAGGGCGGTTGCGCACCAGGTCAACGTATTTTTTAATGTCGGCATGTCCGGGTGAGTATTCGTTCAAGGCTTCGGCATAGTTCAAATAAATTTCCGCCAGGCGGATGTAAATCCAGCTATGAATGGCAGCTGTATTGTTGGTGAGGTTCACCGATTCGTTTAAGTACTTCCGCAGGTAGTAACCGGTTTTAGATGCATTCGGAATGGGCTTACCGTCTTTACCGCCTTCCCAAATTTGCACGGCCCGGGTTATGCCCGACACCGTAGAGAGGGAAGAATTATTGGTGACAACCGTTAATGCCAAACGAGGATCACGATTGGCATAAGGCGCAGCGGCGTAGGTTGGATTGCTCCAATCAAACGGTACGCTTGATGTGGCACTCAATTTTACTTCATAGGCATCCACTAAGTCCTGTGTGGGTGTGGTGCCACTCTGGCCTTTATCAAAGCCAATAGGAAAGTTGATAGTTTCAAACGAATTAGAGGCCGCGGCTGTTCGGGCAAAAATTATTTCCGTGCTATTGTTGGTATTAAACAAGGCCTTGTAGTTTGCGGCCAACGCATAGTTAGTACCGGCTAAGTCAATCAAAAATTTTGCTGTGTCTGCTGCTGCCTTCCACCGAGCCATTCTATCACCTGCTGGCAACGAAATCAATTCCGGTTTTTGATAACCGCTTGCCCACGAAGTAGTATTAAATAAATCGCTGGCGGCATACAAAAGCATTCTTGATTTCAGCGCTATGGCAGCGCCTTTTGTGGCACGTCCCAACTCGCCGGTGGCATAGCTTAAGGGTAAATTAGCTGCAGCCGAGTCGCATTCTGCTTTAATAAAATTAATACATTGTTCCAACGGCGCCCGTTGTGTAGTGTTGATGTCTGCTTCGCCAAGCGTACGGGTAATCAATGGTACACCGCCGTAACGTTTAACCAATTCAAAATAATAAAAGGCACGAAGAAAACGAGCCTCGTAACGCCACCGTACTACATCGGCCAGCTTCAGCGCCAATGTTGTCGGGTCGGTTTTATAGATATCGAGGTTTACTTTCTCCGGCGCAGCGTTTTCCAAAAAATAATTGGCCTTTCTTATAGCTCTGAAATACGTTCCCCACACATCCGCGGGATTGTTGCTGGCGTTCCATGCACCCTGGTTAAACAGTTGCACCGAGCTTGCATCATTCGTATGCTCCGCTTCATCCGTGGTGGATGCCATCATGGCTTCACCACCAATTTCCTGAAAGCCTTCGCGCAGTTCAGTGTATACGTTGTTTAATAGAAATTGTGTGTTGGTATAAGAACCAGTAATCTGGTCTTGCGTGATGTCGGTTTGCAATTCCCTGTCTAATTTTTGACAGGCGGCAACCGCCAGCACCGTTAGCAGAATCACGAAGTAGTAAACGCCTTTTTTCTTCATCGTATAATTTTTTATAGAAGTGTTTTTCAGAAACCCTTCCGGTATTTTTTACTTTTACAAATGCAGTTTTAATCCAACAGAAAGCGTACGCAGTTGCGGATAGCCATACAGGGCATCGGCATCGCCCTCCTTTATTTTATCCCAGGTAAAAAGGTTCGTTCCATTGATAAACAATCGTGTACCGGAAAGATGCAAACGCTTTAAGGTTTTGACAGAAAACGTGTACCCGATTTCTGCACTTCGTAATTTAATAAAACTGCCATCACGTTGCCAGTAAGAGGAAAAGCGATAGTTGTTTTGATTGCTTGTTTCAGATGACAGGCGTGGGTAGGTAGCAGTTGCCGCTGTCTGCGGCGTCCATCTTCCAAGCGCCATTTCTGCTATCTGTCCGTTGTTTTGAAAAGCGTAGTACCGGCTTCCGCCAAGGTATTGCGATATGCCTGCTATGCCTTGAAATATGAAGTCAACATCCAAACCCTTGTAACGCAAGCCCGTGTGCAAACCGGCGGTATATTCCGGGATCGCTGTTTTGCCGATAGCCGTTGCATCGTTGCCGTCAATGAGGCCGTCGCCATTCACATCGCGGTACTTGATGTCGCCGGGTTTAATGGTAACACCTATGGGCACAGGACTGGCGGCTATCTCCGCATCCGACTGAAATAACCCCAGCGCCTGCAGGCCAAAAGGCTGGCCAATAGCATAGCCAGTCTTGTAAAGGTTTGGGTTCGGATTAACGGGTTCTCCATTATAGACAATCTTGTTTTTCGCGTACGAAACCATCGCTTCGGCAAATACCTGAACTGCCTTCTTTGCATTGCTATGGTAGCTTACCGTAATTTCATAACCGCGGTTGGTAGCCTTCCCAATGTTTAAATCGGGGTAGCCGTTGAAACCTAAAAACTGTGGCAGCGTACCGTTTGATGAAGCCAGAATATCATAACGGTTATTCTTGAATATATCTATCACAAGACCAAACGCCTTTCCGATTTTCATGTCCAAGCCAATGTTCGCCTTCTTCTCTTTTTCACAGGTAAGATTAGGGTTGGCGCGACGGCCTTCGCCAATAGAAGTGACAGCAGAAGCAGAAGTACCGAGATAATAGGAAGCCGAATAAGGATAGCGTTGTGAAAAGGCAAATCGTTGTCCGCCAATGTTTTCGTTACCCGTTAAGCCGTACGAAACACGAAGCTTTAAAAAGGAGATGAGGGAATTATTTTTCAGAAAAGATTCATTGGAGGCAATCCAACCCAAAGAACCTGCGGGAAAGAAACCATAGCGGTTGCCTTTTGCGAAGCCTTCTGTGCCCATGTAGCCACCTGAAAATTCAGCGATGTACTTCTGGTTATGAACATAGGTAATCCGTGAGGCGGCGCTGTTGGCTTTGTACGGGAAGGCTTGGTTAGCATCATCAGTGTTCGGATAGTTTCGGTTGATGTCAAAATTGTCAGAGTTCAACAAAAGCATTGCTGAAAGTGAATTGTTGCCAAAATTGCGGTTATAATTCAGCGAACCTTGAATGGCATAGTTGCGGAATTGCGAGAGTACTAACTCTTCAGGGCTCAAGCTGGTACCTTGCCCAAACGAAGCGATGCTTGAATCACCTGCAGCATTTTTTCCAAAGAAATAGCGCTGGTAAGTTTTGCGTTTGTTGGACCCGCCCACATAATAGTTGTTAAATGAAATGGCAGCGCTTAAGCTTAATCCTTTTGTAATAAAATTCAGGTCCTGTGTCAGGCGCAACGACGATTGAAGCGTGGTTGCATTCGACGTGGAGAAACCAGTGGTTGTCAGATTGCCAACCGGGTTGGCAAAACTGTTGGTGCCGCCATAGCCGTTGCTTACGCCCGATGGTATGGCAATAGGCGCAGATAAAGCAACGCCGCCTGCTGTGTAAATGTTGGCGGGGAATCCTGATGGATAGTAAACAGGGAAAGCATTAGGCGCCAAACGATCTACTAAAGCCAGCGTGTTACTTGTGTACAGATCACCCGGATTTCTCTTTTCTTCCACACTGCCGCCAATATTCAGTTGTGCAGTGAGGCTTTTATTCAGCGTCACGTCAACGTTTGTGCGAAAGTTGTAGCGGTTGTAAGTAGCATTGCTGCTCTCGGAAAAATCATCACCAAAATTTTTATACAAGCCATCGCTGGTGAGTACATTAAGTGTGGTAAAAAAACGCACGTTGTTGTTTCCACCAGTAAAACTTAGGTTATAGTTTGACAGCGGCGCTTTGTTGCGAAAGATTTGCTTGTACCAATCCACATTCGGGTGGAATACAGGATCAGTGCCGGTGCGGTAAGCATCTAAATCGGCCTGTGAGTACAAAGGCGTTTTGCCGTCGTTGGCTAAGGCTTCGTTGTACAAACCGGCGTAATTATAAGCGTTTAAAAACCTGGGCAAAGCCGTTGCTTGCTGATAGCCGTATTGTGCGCTGAAGTCAACTGACAGCGGTTGCGCTTTACCTTTCTTTGTGGTAATGAGTATCACACCGTTTGCGCCTCTCATGCCGTAAACAGCCAACGCAGAAGCATCCTTTAATATTGATATTTCTTCAATTTCTTCGGGAACCAACTGGCTGTAGTCTCCCAAAAAACCATCAATCATTACCACGGGTACCTGGCTAAAGCCAAAGGTGTTTACGCCGCGGATGTATGGCGCCGATGAATTGGCGCCAGGTTCATTGCCGCCCTGATTATTGGTTAATCCCGCCAATCGGCCGTAAAAAGTATTACTGATATTGTTGGTGAAACCTTTGCGCAGGTCGGTGCCTTTACGGGTGCTGATGGCACTGGTAATGATTTGCTCCTGTTGCTTACCATAGCCAATGAATTTTTCGCCCTTTTCGTAGTTGAGCAGGGTAACAGAGTCTGGCCTTTCAGTCTGCGCATGACTAGTTTGGACCAGCGCAAAAAGCACCGCTGTAAAAAGAATTCCGGTTGCTCTTATTAATTTCATATAGAAGTCGTTTTCGGTTTAAAAAGAAATAGTGTTGCTCTGGAAATAAACATTATCCCGCCGTTTTTACCAACCCGGATTTTGCTTCAGGTTGCCTTTCAATACTTCAGTGTTGTCAAAGGGGAAGAAGTATTCTCTTGTTTGCCAAACCCTTGTTTCAAATACAAAAGGCAGGTAGCTAAAAGCCAGCGGGAATGGAGATGTGTTGTCGAGGGTTTTTATTTGAAGACCCCAAAAATTTCCCTGCATTACCCCATCCTGTTCGGCTATTTTCCAACGGCGGATGTCGTTGAAGCGATGGTCCTCAAAAGCCAACTCAATGTCCCTTTCATTGCGCACCCTGTCGCGAAACTGGCTCTGGCTAAGGCCGGTAGGAAGATTAGGCATGCCAGACCGAGTCCGGATTTTATTTACCGCATCATAAGCATCGGTTGTTGGCCCCGCAAATTCATTTAATGCTTCTGCATAAGTCAACAACATTTCATTTACCCGAAACACCGGCAACACCGGGATTTGATTGGAGGTAGGTAAGGCATCTGGAATGTACTTCAACATCCAATGACCGCCTTTGCAGTTGGAAGAGTTGGATAACGCTTTTGGCGATGCGCCCCCATCCCAAATTTGCACACGGGTAACGTTGGCATGGAGACGGGCGCCCACATAAACAAGCGTTTGCGCAAAGCGTGGATCGAGCTCGTTGTACTTCTGTAGAAGATCGTTGCCGCCTGCGGGGTTCCAGGTTTGTAGGGTACCGTCGCGTTTTTCGTATTTGCGCACAAAATTGAAAGTGACGTTTGGCGCCGTCCAAAATCCTCCTGTATTTGGAATATACGTAGCGCTGGGAAGAACGTATTGATAGGGAAAACTACCAGTGCCTTTTGCCGAACCATATACTTTGCTTGATAAAATAATTTCAGGGTTGTCGGCTGTTTGCCAGGCAGCGCGGTAGTTACCGTTGACAATGCCACCAGGCGTAATGGTAGGAATGCGATTGGCGGGTATGTCAATCAATGCAAAGCCATTTGACTGCGCCCAGTCCAAGACATCTTTTGAGGCATCAGCAGCTTTTTTCCAACGATTTATATCGTAATTGCCATAACCTAACAGCTTGTCATCCTGTGACGAACCAAAGCTTACAGGCGGAGCCGGTGCATTAAAAAGCGGGCTGGCAGCATACAACAGCGTTCTTGCTTTTAATGCCAGTGCAGCACCTTTGTGTGCCCGACCTACAAAATTGGATGGTTGCGTTGCGGGTAATTTAGCCACAGCATCATCGCAGTCTTTAAGGATCGTGGTTACGCAGTCTTCAAAACTGCTGCGAAGAATTTTTGAATCTTCAATAGTTACAACGCGTTTATTCACAATCGGGAAACCGCCATAGCGCTTCAGCATTTCAAAGTCATTCAACGCACGAATAAACAGTGCCTCACCGCTTACCATGGTCTTATAGGCCGCATCGGCATCGGGTACTTCGTTGATCCGTTCAAGAATAATGTTTGCTGTGCGTATAGCTTGCCAGCGGACGAAGTAACGTTCGTCTTCACTGGATGTTATGTTTTGCGCGGTAATGCTGCCTGAGTTCCAGGCCTGTACCGCTGAAAAAGATTCAGTTGCTTCGGCTTCATCGGTAATGCCCATTAATGCCGTATTGTAACTTAAGCCATAGCCTCCGCCGCTGGATGGAAGCCCGCCGCCAAAACCAGCATCGGCCGAGCGAATGGGCAAGGGACAAGTCATGCCCAACTGGTACATGTCAGCCACATATTTTTCCGTTTGCACTTTGGCGGAAAAAATTACGTCTTCGTTTACGTCAACACCCGGTGGTTTGTCTAAAAAATTTTCGACCTTTTTGCAAGAGAACAAAAGTGTTAGGGAAAAACCGGTATAGAAAAGCAGTAGATTCTTGTTCATATCAGCAATGGTTAGATGATTTAAAATGTGATGTTGATGCCCGCATTGATCGTGCGGACCAATGGATAGGGTTCGAAGTTTCCGTTGATACTTGTGAGGTTGGGTGTTTCGGGATCAACGCCGGGTAGTACGTGGCTCCAGGTATAAAGGTTGTTAGCATTTAAGTAAACGCGGGTTGATTTCAGGTGGGCTCTGCGCAGCAGGGAAGAACTGAATGTATAACCTATCTCCGCATTTTTTAACCGCACGTACGAGGCGTCTTTTATCCACAAAGTAGAGCTTTGATAATTGTTTGAAAAGCTGTTGGCGCCGTTGCCAACATTGAAGCGGGGGTAGTTGATGGGCAAGCCTTGGTTGTATCTGTCCTGCGTCCAGCTTTCCAATAAATAATTGGCAGCAGCGGCCGGCTCGGCATCGAAGAACGCCTGGTTATTGTAACGTGTGTAAGCAATAGATACGTGGTCGGCGCCTTGCAGCAGCACCGAAAAATCAAGACCTTTCCACGAAGCGCCGAACGAAATGCCGTAGATAATTTCAGGCGTGGATGGGTACCCGATTGGAACCATGTCTTTAAAGTCAATAATGCCATCTCCGTTCACATCGCGGTACTTCACGTCCCCCGGTTGCAGCTTGTTACCACCTACGTAAGTAGATAATGGCCGCTTGGCATCATTTACTTCATCCCAGGTATTGTAAAAGCCTTCGGCTATCAGGCCAAACATTTGGCCAAAAGCTTGCCCCGTGCGAGCTTGGTATGCAAAAGTTGGGGGTACTTCATCCTGAAAAACGACTTTGTTGTGAGCATACGAATAGTTTCCCTTAATCCAGTAATTAAATTTGCCGGCACGGTCGCGGTAAGTAAGGTCAAGTTCATAACCCTTGTTGTTCATCTTACCTAAGTTTTGCGCAGCCAATGCCGTACCTACGAGTGAGGATACAGTTTGCGGCACGGCCAGGATGTTGTCACGTTTTTCATTGAATACATCCACCGTCAGGTTAATTTTTGAATTCCACAATGTGGCTTCCACTCCAAGATTTGTTTTGATGGCCCGCTCCCAGGTGAGGTAAGCGTTGTTGGCGCGGCCTTCGCGCAATGCGGTATATTGGGCATAATTGCTGCCCACGGTTCCGAAATAATAATACCCTGCAACGGTATAGGGACCGGTGGTGGAAAAAGCAGTGGGGCGATAAAGAAAACGACTGTTGGGATTGGTAAGAAAATCGCCGCTCAATTGATCGTTTCCGACCTCGCCGTACGAGCCGCGCAACTTTAAGAAACTAAGAATTTTATTTTTAGGAAAAAACTTTTCAGCCGTGGGCACCCAGCCAATGGAGTACGCAGGAAAGTAACCAAAGCGGCGACCCGGTGCAAAGTTCTCCGTACCATTTTTGGCAGCACTAATTTCGGCAAGATAACGGCCTGCATAATCGTACACCAAACGGCCCACATAGCTTTGATAGCCGTTGGGTACCCCAAAAGCAAAGGAAGGATCGTAGGTTTTAATCTGGTTATATAGCAACAGGCCTGTTACGTTGTGATCTCCAAAGCTGCGGCGGTAGTCAAAGGCAAACTCACTTGTGGTGCGCCGGTTTCTGTCGGGGCTTTGCGATGCAAAACCGAAGGGTGAGGCATCACCTTGCTGAATGTAGATAATGGAATTATCCGGCAAGCGTTTGGGCTGGTAAGTAACCAGGGTTTTTCCGTAAGTATTCAGACGGCGGCTGTAATTCTGATAAGCAATAATGCCATGCACACTAAGACCCTTGGTAATAAAATCGAGGTCATGCTCCAGCCGCAGGGATCCGTTTAAAATGTTGCGCAAATCGGTTTTATATCCTGCGGAATATAAAAAGGTAATAGGGTTATTTGTGTTGCTGCCGCCGCCAGGTGTAAGGGTGATGAGTTTGCCGTCAATTACGCCGGGCGAAGCAACAGGGCTTACACGGGCAATGTAGTTCATCACCGCTCTGGTATCGGCATTGTTGCCGTTTCTGTTTTCTACCTGCGTGGAAACATCTAACGCGGCACGAAAGCGGGACGTAATGTCGTAGTTCAAATTCGAACGGAAATTGAACCGCTTGTAGCGAACCTGGGGATCAAAATCGGAAATAACGTTTTGCGTTTTGTACAATCCTTCCTGATTAAAATAACCCGCAGAGATAGCATAGCGAACCTTGTCAGTACCGCCGCTAATGGAGAGGTTATGCTGCTGCTGCGACGAGATTTTTTTTAAGGCCGTTTTGTACCAGTCAACATTCGGGTGGAAAATAGGATCACTGCCGTCTTTGTAAGCCTGTAAGTCCGCGTCGGTAAACCTTGGTGTGTATGTAGAATTGGTGAGATAGGCATCATTCTTCAATGCCTGGTTAAACGAGTTCGCATAATCATAGGCATTCATTTGCTTGCGAATGTTGGTAAAGCTGTTGAAAGCATTGTTGAAGGTATAACTAACAATGGCGGCCCCGATGCGGCCCCTTTTTGTAGTGATTATGATTACGCCGTTAGCGCCTCTTATCCCATAAACCGCCGTGGATGACGCATCTTTTAAAATGGTGATGCTTTCTATTTCCTGAGGGCTTATGTTGTTATAGTTATCCACCTGAATACCATCAACTAAAATTAGGGGTGACTGGTTGCCAGAGAACGTTCCAATGCCGCGAATCAACAAACGTGAGGCATCGTTGCCGGGCTCTCCGCTGCCTTGCGTGGCAAATAAACCGGGCAAGCGTCCTACTAAGGAATTACTGATGTTGGCTACCGGCGATTGCACCAGGTCTTTAGTACCGATGGAAGATTGCGCACCCACACTAGTGACCTTGCGTTGCTTGCCGTAGCCAATAACAACAACGTCATCAAGCTGCCCCTGTGCGGCTGATAGCGAAACAGCTACAGCACCGGTACTACCCACAGCCACCTCTTTAGCTGTATAACCTGAGTAACTGATAACTAATACGGGTTTGGAAGCTGTGGCTTTAATGGAAAATGATCCGGTAGCTGAGGAAACCACAACATTTTTAGTGCCTTTTTCTGTGATAGTGGCACCGGCCAACGGTTTGCCATCATCGGAAGTGATTAAACCGGTAATTGTTTTTTGAGCCAGTGCCTCAAATGAAAACAGCAGCAGAAAGGCAAAGCAGAATACTCCTTTCAGGTTGAATTTGTTCATACAGCAATCAGGTTTTTGTGTGAGCAGTTATTAACTATTATTGAATAATAATTATTTATTAATTAAAAATAGATTTTAATTTCAGTCTACCAAAAAAAAATTGAAACATTTTTGAATGCGCAAAAAATGTGGCCGCAGCGAAAGTGAAGCCCGTTATAAAAAAATACTATTAAAATTCTTTGGCTACCCGCTAAGAAATAAAAACGGAATTATGGCTATTCCTGAAGCGCAAAACCCTTTTTAGAAACAAAAAAATCGTTTCTTTAATTTTATAATATTGAATAAAAAAATCGCATCAAGGATTGTAAATACGTTTTATATGGTTCAGGTAGTAACAAGGGCATTGGATATTTTAGAATTTGTAGCGCTGTCTGGTAAGGAGCCTGTGCAACTTATTAAAATAGCAAACCACATGAAGCTAAGCCAGCCCACTACGGCTAACATCGTTAAAACCCTTCTACAAAAAAATTATTTAGAGCAGTTAGGTCGTAAAACAGGCTACCGGCTTGGCATGGGCGCCTACCGCTTAAGCGGCAACTTATCGTACAGCCAGGACATTACCAGTGCAGCAAGGGAGCCAATGGAAGAGTTAACGCGTCAGCTAAATGAAACCTCTCTTTTAGCGATTATCAGCAACAACAAACGCATGATCCTACACATGGAGGAGTGCGACCAAACCCTGCAGGTTAAAACTGTGATCGTGGCCGAAGTATATGATACCTCTACCGGCCGATTACTAATGGCGTATAAATCATCCAAGGAATTAGATAGCCTTATCAAAGCAATTGGCCTTCCAACAAAAAAAGCCTGGCCGGGCGCCGAAACAAGAGCTGGCCTTGAAAAGGAGTTGAAAAAAATCCGGGACAATGAATTTGTGCAGGTGCTTTCCATTCATCATACGGTTGGCTTTGCGGTACCGGTTTATCAAAATAAAGAAGTGGTGGCTGCTTTAAGTGTATTTATTCCTGTTAGCCGGTACACGGATGCACATAAAGAAAAACTGTTTAAGCTGATCCGCCGCTGTGCAAAACACATTGGTGATGGATTAAAGTGAATCTTTATTTGCCACCAGTAAGTCTATAAGTCCAATCAAAACAATATATACAGCAAAGAAAGGATAGGTCTCTTTTTCCAAATTTGGCTTGACGATAATTGAATCAATGCAACTTTTTATGGTAACCTTTTCTGAAAAGTGGTTATCCTCACTTAATCAATGCAGAACCATTCATTTGTCAAAAGTCTACTTCTGCCAAACCTGCTCTTCTAGTTCCAAATGGTCTTTTCTCTCCAGTGCATCACAGAATGAAAATTCTAATTTAAGCACTCACTTAATTTCAACAATACCAAAAAATAAGTGACCGAAATTGATGAAGGGAAGTTCAGCATTCTAACACCGCCAAAATTTTTTTGTAATACACCGCATTATAAAGTTGTGGCTTAATGTTAATCATCCTGAAGGTGCAACGAAAGGTTATATGACGCCCGTTACAAAACCGGTTCCGGAAGGCCCGTGGCGATAAGCTTTTCACTTTCAAAAACTGCTTATTAAAATTTGCCGCCGTATTAAAACCACTTTCGTAACAAATGTCAATGATGGATTTATCGGTATCCTGCAAAAGTTTGCAGGCAAAAACTATGCGGATTTCATTTAAAAATTCAATGTATGATTTGCGTGTACTTTTTTTAAAGTAAGCGCAAAACGCGGTCAGGCTCATGTTGGCTAACGAAGCAATTTGGGTCAGCGTTATGGGTTGTTGAAAATTGGCAATCGTGAATTGAAAGATGGTCTCTATCCGTTGTTTATGCTTTTCGTTTACGCCGTTCATCTGCTCTGTTGAAAGCGGAGCCTTTTTCTTGTCCTCCAACAAGGCTTGCAGGCAAGCACTTAAGAAAACAATACAATCAAAGCCCTTTGCTCCCTCTAACTTTTGAATCAGAACCGTTAGTGTTCTGTTCATTTCACCCATGGATGCCTGCGGATAGTGCCCGGCAGCCATGAACCAGGATACATTATGTCGCGGACAGTAAACGAAAGCAGCGAATACGCCGATGAGGACACAATTGATGTTAGTTTACCATGAAGCCACTCCAATGGAGGCGAAAAAAGGCGACGTTGTTTTCTTTAATGGCTATCTGCTTCACAGTTCGCTACGAAACAAAACAGAAAACAATTTTCGCACTGCACTCGTCAATCATTACATAAGTGCAGAAAGCATGTTGCCTTGGAATCAGGATAAAAAATTTCCCCTCACCGAAGATCTGCGTGACATTGTGATGGTGGCTGGCAAAGACCCCTATGCATACAAGCCAATCGTAAACATGACCCAACCCTACTTGCGGCCCGAAGTGCTAAAAGTAAAAGCAAATGTGTAAGCGATACAATCTACTTTACAAATAGCAAAGCAGCCGCGTGTAATAAATGTATGGGGGGCTATCTTCACTTTAAACCATGATATTGATATAAACGTAGATCTATTAAAATTACGGAAGGGGTACGGGCCGGCAAAGCCGCAGTCGGTGGCAAAATAGCACTGTACAGTTACAAGAATGCCAGAGATGAGCAGAATAAACCCATCATTATGCCGGGTGGCAATGGGGAAATAATAAAGAAACTCTTTGCTGAAATAGCTAAGGGAAAATCAGCAGCGGAGGTGAGAGAACAGCTTGGAAAAAAAAGGTGTCCTTATTATCCATCAACCTTTTCGCTTATTGTCAGAAACCACGTTTACATCGGGGAAATATATGTGCAGCATGAAAAGTCGGGTTACACTGTAAAAAGGCTTCATAAGCCACTCATTGACCAAGCCATTTTTAACCAGGTACAAGTGCATCTGCAAGGCAACTATAAAGTAAAGCAACTGGCAAAACCCAAAGCCTTTAAAGAAGAACTACATCTTAGAAGTCTTCTTCTGAGCTCCCACTGTGATCAAAATCTAACCGGCAGCGCCTCGAAGGGAAGAAATGGAGCAAGGCATCACTACTATCACTGCAATCACTGCGGTAAAGACCGCATTCGAGCAAAGAAAACGCACCAGAGAATAGAAGCACTTCTTGGTGAACTAAAAGTAAGCTCGGAAGCTACTAAGCTTTATGAAAAGATGGTAAGAAAACTGCTCAGTGGGCAAGAGAAAAGCAGGCGGCCCGTAGCTAAAATTGACGAGGAAATCCAGCAGTATGAACAGCGAATAAAAAATATGGAAGATGATCTGGCAGACCGGCTCATTGACATAGAAACCTTTAGCAAAAGCAAGGCACGGTTTACAACAGAACTCTCCAAGCTAAAAAGCGAACTAAGTGATCAGCGTACTACCACTACGGCCTTTGACCAGTTCTTAAAGAAAGGAATCCACCTCTTGAAAGATATTCCAAGTTTCTATTCTAAGAGCTCTGTACAGGTAAAACGAGAAGTGATTGGTTCGATTTTCCCCGAAAAGCTGGTCGTTATAGAAAAAAATGTCGAACCACCAAAATCAATGAAGCCGTTCTGCTCATAACCGCTATAGATAAGGGTTCCAAGGAAAATAAAAACGGACAACCCTTTAAAAATTTAGAGTTGTCCGCTAGGGTGGAGCCGACGGGATTCGAACCCGTGTCCAAACATGACACCCAAAAGCTTTCTACATGCTTATCCTCTTATTGCTTGTCGGAAGATGGCCGGAAGGAGGCAAACCAATCATCTCCGTAGCTGGATGGTCTTAAGCAACCGTCACAGCCTTCGGTTGCAGCAACCTGTATTTGTTTTAAGTCGGCGGCGGCACTGGTAACAGACAAACCTATGCGGCGGCCCTAATGACTACTTAATCGCTGATTAAGCGGCCATGGCATACTGAGTATTGCCATTTAGAGTTTTGAGTATTCAGATTAAAGAGCTAATTATTCAACGCTCTGCATGCTTACACTTTCAAAGATCTATGCTGTCAAAACCAAACGGCCCCGGAAAAAAGTTTGTCGTTTATAGTTTAGGGTTCGTTGTTAACGTACTATGCGGGATAATATTATTTCTCATTCTTTGTTCCTTGTTCATCTGTTCGATATTCTTTTTGTACTTAGCCGAGGGGTTACTATCATCGTTTGTTACAAGTTTATCCTGAGTGCAGTTGAAGGGCTCTCTTCTACACTTTGTAATTCTCTCAGCTTGTAAAAAAACCTGCAAATATATCGAAGTAAAACCGGCTTTCTGTCGCAAACTTCTTAAGCTTTATCGAAACATCCGCCAAATATCAAGCCCAAACGCATAAAGCATTACGCCAAGTAACAAAGCCATGCCAACCATCTGCGCATACTCCATAAACTTATCGCTGGGTTTACGGCCGGTTATCATTTCATAAATTGTAAACAAGGCATGGCCGCCATCCAAAGCGGGTATGGGCAAGATGTTCATAAAAGCAAGGATGATAGAGAACAATGCTGTCATCGTCCAAAATCGATACCAATCCCAGGTGCCGCCAAATGTTTTGCCGATAGAAATGACACTTCCTAAATTATCTTTTACCTTATGTTCTTTGGAGGTAAACAACAACCGTATGCCTGTAACATAATCGCTTAATCTGTCAACACCATACGTGATACCAGCGGGAATAGCTTGAAAAAATGAATACTGCTTCTTTTCGGCACCTAGTAATTCAGCAGGATCTTTTGTAAAGAAACCAACATTACCGTCCTTGCTCAGCTTCACGGCTACCAGCGCCGAATCGCCCCCACGCACTACTTTCAGCGTTACTTCCTGATCTTTATAATTCTTTTTTATCTTTTCAAATTCATTATAAAATTGAAACGACTGATCATTTAATGCAACGATATGGTCACCCTTTTTTAATACCCCGCTTTTATATTGAATGCTATCCGATACACTATCAACTATCACCGGCACCCGAACCGAAACAAAAGTGAGCCGCTGGCTTTTAGTAAGATTGCTAAGAAACCCCGCTGGCATGGTAATTACCGAATCTTTACCATTGCGGTTAACTGTAAAATTAATCTTCTCCGATAACACAATAGCCTTGGGCAGATCGTTAAAATAAACAAGAGGCTTGTTATTAACAGCCGTAATCAAATCACCATCCCGAAGGCCCACCGTATTGGCTAATGAGTCGGTAGTGATACCATATTTCATATTCTTTACCGGCAATTTCTCCTCCCCCCATACAAATAAAATCATGGCAAAAAGTACCAGCGCTAAAATAAAGTTTACCGTAACACCACCCAGCATAATAATCAATCGTTGCCAGGCCGGCTTGGCCCGAAACTCGTAAGGTTGCGCCGGCAGTTTTAATTGCTCTTTGTCCATACTTTCATCTATCATGCCGGCAATTTTTACATAGCCGCCAAGTGGTATCCAGCCAAGCCCGTACTCGGTTTCACCTTTTTGTGTTTTCCATAAAGAGAACCAGGGATTGAAGAAAAGATAAAATTTATCTACGCGGCAACCAAACCACCTTGCTGTAAAAAAATGGCCCATCTCGTGAAGCACTACCAATATGGAAAAAGCTAAAATAAACTGGCCGATGTTAGCAAAAAGCGCTGACCAGTTAACCGCAAGTAATGTCATGTTGAATAATGTTCTGAACCTTGAACAGTGCGACGCAACTAATGCTTTATAGCAGCACTTCAGCCGGTAACATCATCATCCCGGTTCAGATTTTTAAGGATGCAATATAAGTGATGAAATGTATAAATGTACGTTATAACAGCACCGCCAAAGGTTACAGTTTAATCAGGTCGGCGGCATAATTCCGGGCCTCCGCATCGCTGTCTAAATAATCGGCCAGCGAAGGTTTTTGCAGAAACGAGACCTTTTGCATCGTGGTTTCTATCACATCCGTCATTTCTAAAAACCCGATACGATTTCTTAAGAAGGCATACACCGCAATTTCATTGGCGGCGTTTAAAACACAAGGAAGGTTGCCTCCTTTATATAAGGCCTCCATAGCCAACGCCAGGTTGCGGAAGGTTTTTAAGTCCGGCTCTTCAAAGTTTAACTGACGCAGCTTTTTAAAATCAATGCGGGGATAATTATTAGGAATTCGTTTGGGAAAAGCCAGGGCATATTGGATGGGCAGCTTCATATCGGGCACACCCATTTGCGCTTTTACGCTGCCATCTTCAAACTGCACCATCGAGTGAATAATACTTTGCGAATGCACCATCACTTCTATTTGTTCCGCCTTTAAATTAAATAGCCACTTGGCCTCAATCATTTCCAAACCTTTATTCATTAACGTAGCCGAGTCAATGCTGATCTTAGCTCCCATAGCCCAGTTGGGATGTTGCAAAGCATGGTCGCGTTTTACATTAACGAGGTAATTGGTTTTTTTACCAAGAAAAGGGCCGCCAGAGGCGGTTAAGATAATCTTCTCAATCGGATTACGTACCTCACCAACAAGGCATTGAAAAATAGCGGAGTGCTCAGAATCAACCGGCAGAACAGGCACCCTTTTTTCGTAAGCTAATTGCATAACAATATCACCGGCTACTACCAGGGTTTCTTTGTTAGCCAGCGCTATGGCTTTACCCGCTTTAATAGCATTGAGCGTAGGCTTTAACCCGGCATAACCAACAATAGCCGCCAGCATCAGGTCATAAACATCCATAGAGGCAACTTCCTCTAAGGCCTGCTCACCGGCAAATACTTTAATATCGGTGGCCGCTAGCGCTTCTTTTACTGAAGCGTATTTGGCATCATCGGTAATAACAACAATATTGGGCTTGAATTTTAAAGCCTGCTGAATAAGCAATTCATGGTTGCTATTGCAGGTTAAAACTTCTACTGAAAATTTATCCGGGTTGGCTTCAATTACTTCCAATGTTTGTGTGCCAATGGAACCGGTGGACCCAAACAAAGCAATGCGTTTTATGGTTAACGTTGTGTTCATGGTGGACTTTCGTGATCAAAATAAGGAATAACTCATAAAGGTCAAATTAGTGGTATCGCCTTAATAGTGTAAAGAAATTGAAATGAAATCAGAAAGCCCGGTAATTAAACAGACAGCCGCTGACCTACCCATTTTTTTAATTCATCGGCCAGCTTTCTATCGTTGCTTAACCGGGGCACTTTATTTTGTCCACCCAGCTTACCAATAGATTTCATATAACTAACAAAGCCGCCCTTTTGCACTACAGAAATGCGAAGCGGTTGTAAAATATTTCCCTTTATCAGGTCATCGTAATAAATATTTTTTTGTCGCAACTGATTATCTACTTCTATAGCAAAACGCTCAAGGTTGGAAGGCCCGGTTTCAAACTCCACAAACCATTCATGATAACTTTTGCCTTCGCCCTGCTGTATCATGGGCGCTACCGTAAACTCTGTAATACGAACACTTTCTGCTGCCGACACCTTTAGCAAACTTTGCTCCACTTCTTCAGCAATCACATGTTCGCCAAAGGCCGATATAAAATGTTTGATGCGACCGGTTACTACCACGCGGTACGGAGCCGTGCTTACAAATTTTACCGTATCGCCAATGTTATAACCCCAAAGGCCGGCATTGCTGCTAACGATCAGTGCATAGTTCTCTCCCACTTTTACATCATGTAAAGACACACGTGTTGGTGCATCATTAAAAATTTCCGCAGCCGGGATGAATTCAAAAAAAATTCCACTGTCCGTATTTAATAAAAGCCCTTCTTCCTTTTGCGAATCCTGAAAAGCAAAGAACCCTTCCGAGGCGGGAAAGGTTTCTATAGTATCTATTTTTTTACCAATGGTTTGAAACAGTTTTGCCTTATAGGGCTCAAAGGCCACGCCGCCATGAACCAGCACCGAAAAGTTAGGAAACAGCTCAGCGATTTTTTTGTTACTCCTCTCCTGTAACCGGTCAAAATACATTTGAACCCAGGGCGGTATTCCGCTGATAAGGGTCATGTGTTTATTAATAGTCTCCGCAACAATAGCATCCAATTTAGTTTCCCAATCTTCAATGCAATTGGTTTCGTAAGATGGCAATTGGTTCTTTCGCAGGTACTGCGGTATGTGATGGTTAACGATGCCGCTTAAACGTCCGGTGGGTATGTCGGCTATCCGTTCTAGTTCAGGCGAACCAGATAAAAAAATCATCTTGCCATCGGCAAAAGCGTTGTTGCCGGTTTCGGCCATATAATTTAATAAAGCGTTGCGGGCTGTATTAATATGATTACCAATAGACTCTTTTGTAATGGGAATATATTTTACCCCACTGGTGGTACCGGAGGTTTTAGAAAGATAAATTGGCTTGCCTTTCCAGAGAATATTATGCTTGCCGTCTTTTATCTTTTCGATATAGTCTTTAAATCCTTCATAGTCGCGAACGGGAACCGCTTGCTTAAACTGATCGTAAGTAGTGATTTCACCTAAATGATGATCAGCCCCAAACTCTGTTAACTTGCCGGTTTTAAGAAGGTCTTTTAAGATGGCATCCTGGTCTTGTAAGGCCGTAGCGCCGGACTTGCGTATTTGCTTGTAGATATAGGATGCGAAAGGCTTTGCGAGGAATGACTTTATCTTCATGGCAAGCGTAAAAGGGGCACAAGATACAGCATTGAGGTTAAGGGCTTCTTAAAAAGGAACCGGCCGGTAAAAATCTTCAGGCGCTTGCCGGCAAAAGGTTTGGTGCTTCCATTTTTCCCCTTACCTTCGCCCACCTAATTTTTGAACCGTTATGTTCGCAATTGTAAAAATCGCCGGTAAGCAGTTTAAGGTCGAAAAAGACCAGACGTTATATGTTCCCAAACTTGGCGGAGACACCGGCTCCAACGTAGAATTCTCTGATGTAATTATGGCCGATGCTAATGGCAACTTAACCTTTAGCAATAGTGGCGTAAAAATTCAGGCGGAGATTTTAGGCCATGTGCAAGGTGATAAGGTAATAGCTTACAAGCAAAAACGCCGTAAAGGTTTTCGTAAGAAAAAAGGCCATCGCACCGAGTACACTAAAATTAAAATCAGCAACATCGCTTAATTAAAAACTCAAATAACAAAAAGCAAATCGCAAGCTTCATTAGAATAGTCGTTATTTGAAATTTGATGCTTGTTGTTTGAAATTTTAAATCTAATAATCATGGCACATAAAAAAGGTGAAGGCTCCGTAAAGAACGGCCGCGACTCGAACAGTAAACGTTTGGGCGTAAAAATATTTGGTGGCCAGTCTGCTATTGCCGGAAACATAATCATCCGGCAGCGTGGTACTAAATTTCATCCAGGTAATAATGTTGGCGTTGGAAAAGACTTCACCATTTTCGCAACATCGGATGGTGTTGTTGAATTTCGTAAAGGGCGCCAGGACAGAACATTTGTTTCTGTTACACCAACAGTAGAAGTAGCCGAAGCAACTGCTTAGTGTTTGGTATGATGGTTGTTTAAAAAACTTTGAGAGTTAATTATTTGTTTATAGTTTTACTCTCGTTACTTTTTACTAACCATTAAAATTCAAACAACATGGCAACAGCAAAAAAAGCTGCAAGCAAAAGCGCTTCTAAAGGAGCTGCAAAAAAAGCATCGGCAAAAGGTGCTGCTAAAAAAGCATCATCTAAGGGAGCAGCAAAAACTGCTTCTAAAAAAGCCTCCACAAAAGGCGCTGCTAAGAAAGCCACTACAAAAGGCGCAGCAAAAAAAGCTTCTTCTAAAGGAGCTGCCAAGAAAGCTTCTTCAAAAAAATAAGAATCGCTTTTTACGTTCTATAGAAGTCCCGGATTACCGGGACTTTTTATTTTTTTAACCTTACGGTAAACTGTCACTGATAAGAAACGCTGACTTTAATTTTACGTTTTTGATTCCTCATTTTTCGCTTTCTCTTTATTGCACGTACTTTCTTATTTTAGATTTTCTTCAACCAAATTTTTATGATGGACAACTATGCAATTGCCGATCAATTTTCGCTTTTAGCCAAACTAATGGACATACACGGCGAGAATGCCTTTAAGGCCAAAAGCTACTCCAGCGCGGCTTTCAGCGTAGAAAGGCTGACAACTCCTTTAGATGGTTTATCTGAACTACAGATCAGCGGCTTGAAAGGAATTGGTGAAAGCGCCGGCAAAAAAATAATGGAGATCATTGAAACAGGACATTTAAAATTACTCGATGACCTGGTGGCCAAAACACCTGCTGGTGTTATTGAAATGATGAGCATCAAAGGGCTTGGACCAAAAAAAATTTACACGCTTTGGAAGGAGATGCATATTGAAACGATTGCAGAATTAGAGGCCGCCTGCCGCCATAATCACATTGCAAAAATTAAAGGCTTTGGTGAAAAAACAGAACAGAAAATTTTAGAGTCTATTGAATTTATAAGAGGCAACGAGGGAAAACTTTTATATAAGCAGGTAGAAGATTTTGCGATGGCAATGCAACGAAAATTGGAAGCCGCGTTTGTAAATGAACGTTCCGCTATCACCGGCGAATTCAGAAGGCAATTAGAAATTATCAGCAAATTAGAATGGGTAACTACCGCCACAGCCGAACAAGTGATTGAGCTCTTGACAAATGAGCAGGTAAGTTTTTTATCACAAACAAATGACTTGTTGATATTATGTGCAGAAGATTTAGTGGACTTGAATTTTCATCTTACAACAAAAAAAACCTTTACAAAAAAGTTAGTGGAGACAAGTTGTAGTGAAGAATTTTTACAAGCCTTAAAAACAATTTCCATTAATGATGATGCAGCAGATGAACAAGACTATTTTTCAAGTGCAGGGCTTTCATTTATACCGGTGTACCTACGTGAAAGCAAAATGATTTTACAGAAAGCAAAAGAAGATTCATTTGACAACATCGTACAGGTAAGCGGCATCAAAGGGCTCATTCATTCGCATAGCAACTGGAGCGACGGCGGTTACACCATAGAAGCGATGGCGCAGGAATTAATAAAATCAGGCTTTGAATATTTAGTTATCTCCGACCATTCAAAAGCTGCGGCGTATGCCAGCGGCTTATCGGAACAAAAAATAAAAGACCAGCATAGTTATATAGATAGCCTCAATAAAAAATATGCGCCTTTCAAAATATTCAAAAGCATTGAGTGCGATATTTTAGGCGACGGCACATTGGACTATGATGACAAAACCTTAGCGTCCTTCGACTTAGTAATTACATCTGTTCATAGCAACTTAGACATGGAAGAAGATAAAGCCATGATGCGTCTCATGGGCGCTATCAGCAACCCGTACACCACCATCCTGGGCCACATGACGGGAAGGCTGTTATTAAAGCGTAAAGGCTATCCGGTTGATCACAAAGCCATCATTGACGCTTGTGCCGCTAATAAGGTAGTGATGGAAATAAACGCCGCCCCAAGCCGGCTGGATATGGATTGGCGCTGGATAGATTATGCGCTGCAGAAAGATGTGATGTTATCTATTGATCCGGATGCACATGCCCTCGAAGAATTTTCTTACATCAAATATGGAACACTGGTAGCACAAAAAGGCGGGCTACCCGCTTCTAAAAATTTAAGCTCCTTTAGCCTTCAGCAATTTGAAGCTTATCTTGATGAAACTAGAAAGAAGAAAGGTTTAGTTCACTAAAGGCAGTTGCACATAGAATGTTGCCCCCTCTCCTTCCTCCGTTTTAAACCAAATGGCGCCGCCGGCTTGTTCGGCAATGCTTTTACACATAGCCAATCCTAAGCCGGTGCCGGAGGTTTTGGTGGTAAAGTTGGGCGTAAAAATTTTTGCCTGCACCTCTTTCGGAATGCCTTCGCCATTGTCCTGTATAGCTATCATAACACCATCGCCATTCACTTCTTCATTTATTGTTACTACACATTGCCTTCGCTCCGAACAGGCATCTACTGCATTTGTAAGGAGGTTGGTAAATAAGCGGTTCATCTGTGTTTTATCTGCATACATTTCTATAGCCCCGGGCAATGGGTTATATACCAGATTGATCTTAGGATTGGCCCGGTACAAGGCAACTAAGGAACCAATTACGGCGTGCAGATCTATCCGCTCCACCCGCTTGTTACCAATGTTGGCAAACTGCGAGAAGTCGGCAGCGATTTTCGAAAGATGATCAATTTGTTCTATCAGCGTAGTAGCCACACTTGACGTTAATTGCTGCACATTGGGAAGGTTATTTTGTATAGCTTTTTGCAGGTACTGAATGCTTAGCTTCATTGGCGTCAAGGGGTTTTTTATTTCGTGCGCCACCTGCCTTGCCATCTCCCGCCAGGCGCCCTCACGTTCGCTCTTTGCCAGGGCTTCCGCACTTGCACCTAACTGCTGCACCATTTTGTTATACTGCGCTACCAGGGCTCCTATTTCATCTTTTTTAGTCCATACAATTTCTTCATTGGCTTGCCCCAGGGTTATGGCTTTCATCTTATTTCCTATCACGGAAAAAGAACGGGCAATTCTATCAGTAATGAATAAGGCAATAATTCCGGCGATCAAAAAAATAAAGGCATTCAGGTTAATAATGGTTACTAAAAAATTAGATATCTCCTGGTTCAATTCTATTTGCGACGTGAAGGAAGGAATATTCAAATACGCATACGTGTCCCCATTTTCATTTCGTATAGCAGAGTAGATACTTAGGTAATCCAACCGGCTTACTTTTTCTTCCTGTACCCGTTGTACTTCATGTACCGTATTTAAATGATAGTAGGCGGTCGGGTCCATCCTTGTACTAAGCACTCCATTCTTATAAATGGTTTCGTCAGATGTCACCTGCAACGTACCGCTGGTATCATACAGATTCACAATTACACCATGTACATCGGCAATCTCCTGTATCTCGCTACGCAAAGTGATCATGGAAGCGGAGTCTGAAAAATCAATCCAATGGTTATTGGTGATGAGCGCCGATGCCTTGGCATGTTTTTCCAATTCTTTTACCGTGCTGCCGGCTGTAAGGCTTAACCGGTCTATATTATTACGGCTATAGCGCATAATAAAAAACGTGATGGTAGCTACGCCGATAATTAAAAACGACAATACAGAAATAAAGATGATAGTGCCGTGGATTTGTGTACGGATGGTAAGTTGCGCAAACAGATTTACCGACCGCCAATCTTTTGCTACCTCCACTAAAAAGGAAGCCAACTGTAAAATACCAACCATAAAAAGAAAAGCACAAAACAGGTAGGAGAAGAGTGTAATTCCTTCCAGCAATGAGTCCTTCTTCTTAGCAACAATGATTATCTTTTGATTACCCGGTTTGTACCAAAGCTCGTCGTAGCCTTCATTTTCTATCCTGGTAGTTTCATTTGCCGGGATGCTTGCCTCGCCTAAAACCGTATGAAAAAAATATTTGCTGGAATGATTGAGCAGCTTGCCCCTTTTGTAAACTGCATACGAATAAACCGACGACGTTTCAATATCGTTCACATCCTGCCGGAATAAATTGGGGTATAAAGCATCCGCATTTTGAAACTGCTTGGGCATGGCCAGGATGAAAATGGTGCCCACAAAGTGTGAGCTGTCGTACACGGTTTTTTTAGTGATGTAAACAAACTGGTCGTATGATGTTTCGTAATAAAAAAGATCAGTCATACCGGTCGGTTTGCTTTGCACATCTAAAATATTACTCAGTTCTGCATAGGTGCGTTGTCCCTCATTATTCACAGGCCGGTTGGCCGAATCAAAAACAAAAAAACCGGTGTTATATAAATTGGTATAGCCAAGCGAGTTGGTATTGATGATGCTGTCTCTTATTAAACGGTTATCCGGCTCCTTGTAAAAACGCGAAAAATTGGAATGTAAAAAGCGGTTGTCAAGATAAGTCAACGCTATGCTTAATGTATGCTCCTTTGATGGATCGCTTAGCTGGTCGGCCTTTTCAGCAATGGCCTTACGTTCACGCCACTCCTTCTCCCGGTTGCCTTGCACGATCAGCACGGCCAATGAAAGCGAAAAAATAAATATCCAAAAAAGTATGCCCGCAATAGTAATGCGGAAGCGATTAATGATAAGTTGTTCCTGCGTCAGAAGCAAGGTGTACATCACCAGCCATACCAGCACGGGTAAATGAAATAATACAATAGAATCACCGCTTCGGGCGGTAAGAAAAACCAACCCGATGATAGCAACGGCAAAATATAAGTAAACAAGATTAGAAAAAGCCAGCAAAATAAAACGGAATAGCAGGCGCGAAAAATAATAGTACGTAAGCGACAATACGGCTAACACGATAAAACCAAACACCGTATAAATATCCAGACCAAAAAAATTGATGACCTGGAACGACACTTTTGAATTAGCCACCAGGTCGTGTACCAAATTAGCTAATTGAAAACTGGTAAATATCAAAATAAAAATGCCGGCAACTCCGGCAGCTATTATTCCCTTGCCTTTAAAAAAATTGGGGAGCCGCTTTATAGGTCCAAGGCTTTCCCAGGTAAATAAAATTATCCAACATAAAAACAGGGCATTTAATAAAAGGTCGCCAAGTGAATGGTTGATATAGTTAGCGGCATAAACGGTTGGGTCAAATAAGGTAAACTGCCGCAGCAATAGCAGCGAAGGAAAATAAAAAAGCAACAGGCGTAACAGCAGCAATGCCGCGGTTAAAAGTAGTATGGCCTTAGTAGTTCCTCCTCTTTTACGTACCCCGTCCACAAACAAGTGCAGGTACACAAGAAGCAATACCATGGCGGATAAGCGAAGCATCAGCGTAACCGCATCTAACCCCGATTGGTTACCGGCAGAAACCGGTGTAATAAAAAATAACGGCTTTCCATCTACAGCCTTAATTGGAAAATTTGTAGCCGAATTAGAAAGAGCGATGGTATTGATAGCATCGCTGTTATGCGCAAACTCGGTGAGTGAATTTTTGCTTTGCAGATAATACTTATTCAGTACCGGTATCATTACAAAACCAATGATGGTTCTGCCAACGCTTGCTAAAGTGATGGTAGTTTTTTGTACTACATAGTAGCCGTTCAGCAGGTATTGAAAATAGGTCCCATCGGGTAGCGACAGCGCAGTATCGGACGGAACAATTTTTTGATTGCTCCAAAAAGCCAGGTGGGGGCTTTGCCGTGATGTATCTGTAAAAAGAAACAACCCATAACGCTGATCCCTTATAGCATTAAACGTTGCCTGCGACTCAGCATGAAGAACGAGTTTCGTTATTAAAGAGGTATCATCTAACACCTGCTTCGCCTTCTGTTGCTGGTCCCAAACATAGTCCTGCAACTGTTTCTGTTCGTTACCGGTAGAAGGTTTTGATAAAAAGAAGAAAGAAGTAAAAACGGAAGAAAGAAGAAGCAAGAGAGCAGTAATCAGCAGGCTGTGTTTAGGCAGGTGGTTATGGGATGGAGAAAGCTTCACTCTTTTTGTCGTTTGATTTGGTTCCAGATGGCGTCCATTTCATCAAGCGTCATTTCTGCTAACGGTTTACCGGTCGCTTGCGCCTGTTGCTCCATTCCTGTAAACCGTTTAATAAATTTTTTATTGGTTAGCTCTAACGAATTTTCGGCGTCAATGTTCAAAAACCGTGCAAAGTTCACTAATGAAAAAACAAGGTCGCCAAACTCTTCTTCCATATGTGGCCGCTCCCCTTTTTGAATAGCTTCGTGCAGTTCCGCTTCTTCTTCTTTTACTTTTTCCCACACCTGCTCTTTGTTCTCCCATTCAAACCCCACCTGCTTTGCTTTTTCCTGAAGCCGCATGGCCTTAACCAATGCCGGCAAGGCTTTGGGCACACCTGATAAAACGGATGCCTTACCTTCTTTCATCTTCAGCTTCTCCCAATTGCGTTTTACGTCCTCGTCATTTTCCACTTTCACATCGCCATAAATATGCGGATGGCGGGCAATGAGTTTTTCGCAAACGCCATTAATCACATCATCAATGGTAAACTTTTGTTGCTCTGTTCCAATCGTTGAATAGAACACGATATGCAGCAGCAGGTCACCTAATTCTTCCCTGATGCCCTTCCAGTTTTCATCGGTGATGGCATCTGTTAATTCATAGGTTTCTTCCAGCGTCATTTGCCGCAAGGTTTGCACCGTTTGCTTTTTATCCCAGGGGCATTTTTCACGCAGCTCATTCATGATCGTTACTAATCGTTCAAAAGCGGTTCCGGTATTATTCATGAATCAGGATTGAAAAAAGGAGATCAATAAAAAGAGAATGAACAAAAAGAGAATGAAAATAAAACCTAACAAATTCAGCAGAATAAACTTACCGATAGTTTTGCCCACGCCTTGCCGGTAAAAGTTTTTCAATTCAAGAAAAAGATATACGGGCCATGTAAACCCAACCATCACCTGCAGGAATGAAATAAGCCCCCAGTGCAGCTTTGCATTGACTTCGTGCAACGCATATACAATTAACAGCAGCAGGAAAGTAAGGATATAATGGTACAACGTAAACACCGCGTGGTCGCTATAATAAAAGTTTTTGCGCCGCACATATAGCAGCTTTAATATCAGGGCAAAAAAAGGAAGCGATACAAAAAGCATGTAGGGCACTTTATGCAAAAAGGTTTCAAAAAAAGCCGTGATGCCCTCGGCATTGTTACCATACTTTTTATTGGTTTTAATAGATTGTTTGGTAAAGCTATTCATAAGCCAGCCGTCCCGCTGTGCGGCTGGCAGGGCTTCTTGTGCCGAATCGTATTGCTGCACCGAGGAATAATTTTTGTCTTCAAACGACACTATTTTATTGTCTTCTTTAGCCCAGCCCAGCGAATCAATATTTAATGGTTTGGTGGTATCAAGTAATAAAGCGATCCGTGATTTTATAACACTATCGCCAGGATTGGCCTTTATCTTCTTCTCGTACTTCTTAAGCAGGGCTGCCCGCTCCGCATAACCTATAACATCGCCATAGGTGGTCCTAACTTTTACCGGGTTGGAGGCGAAAAAAACGACAAAGAAAACCGCTGACGTAAACAGATACATGCGTATAGGATGCAGGTAAGAAGCCCTTTTACCTTCGGCATACTGACGGGCCACAAATCCGGGCTTTGTAAAAATGTATTTAAGTGTATAAAAGAATTTACCGTCGAAGTGAAAAACATCATAAATAAAATGCTTGGCCAGAGCCAAAAAACTTTCTTTCGTTTCAATGTTCTCCTGACCACATACCTGGCAAAACCGGCCTTGTACCTGCGCGGCACAGTTGAGGCAATTTTTTTCTTTTCGTTCGGCGTTATGGCTCACCTAAAATTTTTCTTAAAAATAGGGACAAAAAAATCAGTTTGCCGAAACACGAGGCGATGCAAAAGGCGCATTGGTTACTTTTGATGCAAACAATATCCGAATGAAGCCCATTCTTCTCCCTCTTCTGCTTTTTATTTCCTTATCAGCTTCGTCGCAATACTATTACAACGATGTTATCGGCACTAAAGAAAGCGCCGTGCTTATTACTTCTTACAGGAATAATAAAGTACACAACATCACGCTACGGAGTTATACCATTAATAATACTCCGCTTGATAACTTTTCTATACAGCAGGAATTTTTACCGGCCCAACAAGCCTTGCGAACCATAACCAAAACGGATTATACCAGTCCATCTTACCTGACCTCTTATATAGATGCGGCGGGCCGGGTTATTAAAACCACTGACTCATCTAACGGGATTGTAAATACATCTGTATATACGTACACAGCCAATGGAAACCTAAGCTCCATCTATATTACAGCCGGCGACAGCTTGTCCGCTACACATACCGACGAACACCTTTGGCAGTACAATGCGCAGCAGAAAATCAGCCATATGTTCCGGATAAAAAATGGTCGCGATACGACGTATGTGACGTTTAAGTTGGATGCGGCAGGTAATGTAATAGAAGAACAGGAAAAGCGCCGGGCCGCTACAGATGAACCGTTTTATTATTATTATGATGTTGCCAACCGCTTAACGGATATTGTTCGCTATAATGCCAAAGCCCGAAAACTGTTGCCTGAATACATGTTTGAATATTCGGATGCAGGCCAGGTAATACAACGTATAACCATTCCGCAAAACAGCTCCCAGTATCTTATCTGGCGCTATGCGTATGACAGCAAAGGGTTGAAAACAAAAGAAGTAATTTTTAATAAAGACAAAGAGCAAACGGGCAAGGTTGAATACGAATACACCTTTAGTTACTAATGAATAGTGCTCAGTTGATCTATCATTAACTATCCTTCTCACCTTGCGCATAGTTGCACAAATAATCATAAGCCACTGTTAGCTTTCCTTCCTTCACAATAGTAGCCCGTTCAATAATTTCCGACTCGCCGTTCAATAAATCCGGCAACACATATTTTATTAATTGTTCACCAAAATACTTCGACGCATCTCGCGGTAACTCGTTAGGCAGGTTGCTGACAGCCATTATATCAATTGACGTTGGCAGATAAGGAAGCGTTCTTTTAAAGCTGAGCCGGTTCACACCATACACGGCTTCCTCTATAGTTACATCACCCACATTAACCGGTACCGAGCCATTGACATCATCCGTAATGTCGGCAATGGTTTGTACTTTAAAAACCGGTTGCGAAACCATCTCTTTATCAAATAATCTGGGTATGCCCGGCTCCCAGTACACGCCGTTCATTAGTATATCGGTGCAGCCTGCGTAGGCGTTAAAGCGGCATGTATAATCCGCCGGATGATGGTGAAAATCATCGCGGCCGTAGGGCTTTGCATCTTTACGTTGATATAATTCGGCACCCTTCAATTGTACATAAACCGGGTAGGCAAAATCTCTTGATAAGTAGTCTTCGCTTTCTACTTCTATTACGCCCATCAGGTTCATTACTTCTAATATGCCGTGAGCTACACGACCAGACCCTGTTACCGCAATTTTTATGGTAGGCAGCTTTAAACCAAAGTAGGTATGAATAAGCGATTTAAAATTTTTTTGCTGATACACCCGTTGCAAGTCAAAAGCACCAGAACGTTTGCCATAAGCCATGATGCCGTTGTGGGCGCCAACGATGCCCGCAAAAAACCCGAACCCGATGATGCGTTGCCCATCATCGTGCCGCAGACATTCGTAGTCAATTAACGTACACCCTTTTGCTATAATGGTTTGCAACAATAGCTGATTGTGGGGTTGTTTTTTGCAGGTGTGCGAAAAAAATAAATACGTCTTACCCGCAACAACCTGCTGTGGCGGCACTTCTTTAATACCTACTAACAAATCGCAATCCTCTAAATAATCTTGCACCTTTATTCCGGCGATGGAGTATTCCCTGTCGCTAAAGCAACGAACAGCAGAACGCTGTACTACCAGTTCTACATCCCGATACGATTTTTGCAGCCACCGGCATTGTGCCGGCGTGAGTGCTACGCGGTTGTCGGGTGGCGATTTTCCTTCTTTTATGATACCGATTTTTTTTCTCACTACGTAGTAAAATAAGACCCAAAGTTGGGTTCAAAACCCGAACTTATCAAGTAAGTTATAATGCCTGGCTGTAGTGCGATAAGACCTGGCTTCCGGCAGTTTATGTATCTATCAAATCGGTTTACTTCTTATCTCTCCTGCGCCTGCCTTCAGGTTTATCTTTACATCTTGAACATGACATTATGAATTACTTTGAATTATTTAATCTGCCTGTTTCGTTTTTACCCGATGTGAAAGAAGTGCGGCGGCGATATATTGAACTTAGCAAAGAATACCATCCCGACTACTTTGCGCAGGGCGACGCGGCCCAACAAGTAACAGCAGTAGAAACATCAGCGAGGATTAATAAAGCATTAAAAATATTCAGCCACAAAGAAGCTACCATTCGATATGTGCTTATGTTGAAAGGCTTACTGGAAGAAGAAAAGTATAATTTACCACCCGGTTTTTTGATGGATATGATGGAATTAAATGAGCAGGTAGATGATGTAGCGGCCGATGACAGCGCAACGAAAAACCGCATAAAAGACCAGGTTCAAAATATAGAAAAAGAACTGTATGCGGCGGTGGCCTCTATTATCGAGAACTACCAGGATGGCATTACAAGTGAAGCGGCATTAGAACAGGTAAAAGCATACTATTTCAAGAAAAAATATTTAGCACGCATTTACGAGGCATTAGAGGGAAAGTTGTAACATTGCAGCCCGCCGTAATAAACCCGCCCGGGTGGCGGAATTGGTAGACGCAGCAGACTCAAAATCTGCCGTTCGCAAGGATGTGCTGGTTCGATTCCAGTCCCGGGCACAGTTATAGCCTTGTAAGTGTTGACTTACAGGGCTTTTTATTTTCGGGGTTGTCAAATAGTGTCGCTTTTTATCGCTTTCTACCACATTTATTGACACTTAATTGACACACGAAAAAAGCCGTTGTGGTAGCGGCAACCGACCCGAAAGCTACCTGCAATCTTTCCCCCGATTTTGTCAGAAAACCCTTCGCCTCTTTGTCCTGAAGGTGGCAGCCAATGTTCCTGTTTCTTCCCAGTTTGTTCCAAGCCTTCCCGGTCTTAAAAAAGCCTACTCTAATCTGTCAGCTACTTCTGGCACGGCACATTCATTGACCTATCTCCTTACCCAAAAAACTGCCACCCTATGAACATCGTGAAACGACCAAACGCAAAAGGCGACAAGATTACTTTTTACTATGACTTTGGCCGTGGTGCTGGTCAACGCCCATCAACCGGCGTCTTTATCTATGCCAAGCCCAAAGACCAAATTCAACGGGCCCACAACAAAGAGGCTCTTGCACTCATAGAAACAAAGAAAAGTCAGTGCATCATCGAAAGCCAAGCCATCGGTTCTGCGTACATACCAAAGCATAAGTTCAAAGAAAACTTTGTGGACTACTACGAAGAATACCTGGAGCTTAATAAACGCAACGGCAATCGGCACCTTAAAAATAGCTTCAGCCAATTCAAGCTATTCATTAACAGTGACTTCATCGCACCGATTGAGATTACAGAAAACTTCTGCAAACGCTTCCGTCAATTCCTTTTGGACAAGTACACCGGCGAAACTCCGGGCGGCCATTATGCCCGTTTCAAGTGGGTGGTGAATGCGGCTACAAAAGATGGCTATTTCCAACACAATCCAACCGAAGACGTGGCAGCCAAATTCAACCCGTCGGCGCAGCTAAAGGAAAACCTGGAAGTGAACGAATATTTATCCCTTCTAAAAACGCCTTGCTTGAATGAAGAAGTAAAGGCAGCTTTTACCTTCTCCTGTTATACGGGACTTCGTTGGGTGGATGTAAAAAAGTTGGAATGGAAAGACATCAACAACGGCGTAATGACAACCCGTATCATTCAGGCCAAAACGGGAAAGTCTGTGGTGATAACGCTGCATCCCATTGCACAAGGGATTTTGGATAAGCAAGCTGCCAAGCTGCAAGAAGGCCAACAACCATGTAAGTATGTATTTGCCCTTCCGACTGCAAATGGTGCGAACAAAGTGTTGGGAATTTGGATGGAGAAAGCGGGCATTGACAAACATATTACTTGATCGTGTGCCCGGTTGAGCTTTTCCATCCTGTTGCAAGACCAAAACGTTGATGACGCTACCGTAGCGTACTTGATGGGACACGCTACCACGGAGCATACACGATGCCTTCTTAATCAACCTTTCAATACGTAGTCATCCGGCCGTTGACTTACTTGTTTGCCATTATTGTAAACACATATTCTCCTGACCTTACTTCCATCACCGCATAACCGTGCTGGTAACGCGAAACGCTGACCGCTTTACCGCTTTCGGATACACAACTTTCTTCTTTGGCTGGCATATATACGGTAGCCTTTACCGTTGGCGGAACAACCACGTGAAGCGTGAAGATTCTGCCTTCTATTTTCCAATCGCTTACAATCACACCGCGTACCGAACGATAGCTTCCTTTAGCCCAGGTTAAATCACCAGCCGGCAGGGGTTTTATATCAATTGTTTCAAAACCCGGCGACGTGCCATTGATGCCCAGCAACGAACGGTAAAACCATTCGTCAACAGACCCAAACATGGGATGGTTTTGCGAAGAAAAACGTTCAGGATAAGCCCAGGTTTCCCAGAGCGTGGTAGCACCGCTGTTGAGCATGTGCAGCCAGCCCGGATAGTCAACCTGATTGACGATAGAATAAGCGAGGGCGGACGTATCCCGAAGTCTCGTCACGTCAAATAAAAATTTAGTGGAGAAGATGCCCGTTGAAAGATGGCCTTTGTGCCTTGCCACTTCGCTCAGGAAAACCTGCCAGGTGTTTTGTGTTTCGGGACCGAAGCCATACCACAAAGCAAAAAGTTGTGCGCCTTGCGTAGCATTGTCAAAACGACCGGTTCCCGGCACAAGATATTTTCTCACAACAGCAGTCTTGATTTGCGTTGCCAATTTGCTCCATCTTTTTACATCGTCTTCTTTGCCCAATATGCCCGCAAATTCTTCGGCCAGTTTTGCATGATGATAATAAAACGAAGCGGCAGAAAAAGCCTCGGCACGGGGGTCAAGTGCCTCGTGGTCGCCAATGTCCCAATGAAACAAACCGTTTACTGCTTTGCTTTGCAGGAACGCCATTTGTTTGCTGAAGCCGTCATAGTTACTGGCAATTATTTGCTTGTCGCCGTAATACTCGTAAAGTTTTTTTTGCAAATAAGGAAAGGCAAGTTCCCAGCCCAACGGACCGGAGTCATCACCGTAGCCACGGTCGGCAATGCCGGTGTACGGTGCGATCTCGGTGATGGCACCGGACGGCCGCTGTTCGGCTGCAAAATCCTGTACAGTTTTGCGGTAAAACTGCGCCATGCCGTAATTATACATGAAGGCATCGGCGGTTGCAACCATGTCGGCGCCATAGCCCATTTTTTCCCGTGCCGGACAATCGCTTTGCACGCTGAAGATGTTGCTTAGAAAAGTATATTGAATGGCTTGGTGCAGCTTATTAAATTGCGCATTGGAGCAAGCAAATTCACCTGCCGGTTCCACATCGCTGTTCATCCGCAAACCTTCCACATCATTCACTGTTGGCTTACCAGGCCAGCCGGTGATTTCCACGTACCGGAAACCATGAAACGTAAACCGCGGCGACCACTCTTCAAGTCCTTCGCCCTTTGTTATGTATTCATCCTGCTGCCAGGCTGTTTCCGGCGCACCGGGACCGCCTTTCATGATGCCTTTTTTTATTTGCGTCATCACGGAAGTATGATAGTTCAACGAACCATCCTTCATCAAATCTTCGCCGTAGCGCAAACTGATTTTCATTCCTTCTTTTGCCCGGACTTTGATGCGGGCAACGCCGGCAAAGTTTTGGCCCATGTCAACAATAAAGGTGTCCTTGCCGGCTTGTAAAATGCGTATAGGCTTGATCACTTTCGTAACACGAATAGGCGGTTGCATTTGCGCTGTTAATGCACCCGATGGACCTTCAACAACGACGGCAGGTTTCCATGCAGAAGTTGTTGTGTTACTACTGCTCCACCCTTTTTGCTCCAGTCTTGCGTCGTACTTCTCTCCGAGGTAAACACTGTTTTGAACCACCGGTCCCGGTGCGGCCTGCCAGCTTTCATCAGTGATGATAATTTGCTCCGTTCCGTCGGTGAAGGTTAGGTGCAATTCTGCCTTGGCGCAAGGCCGGCCGGTTTGTTGCACGGTGCGCAAATCCCATTGTCCGAAAAACTTTATCGGCAGCGGGTTCCACCAGCCGCTGCCCAACATCAGGCCCAAAACATTTTGGCCTTTGGCGAGATATAATGTTACATCGTAAGCATTATACTGCACCCGCTTGCGATAGGTAGTAAAGCCAGGACTCAACACGTCATCGCTTATTTTTTTTCCGTTGAGATAGGCTTCAAAATAACCCACACCGCTAACGTAAAGACGGGCCGAAGAAATGTTCTTTGTTGTTGGAAATTGTTTTCGCAAAAGCGGCATGCGGTCGGGCTTATAATAGTCTTCGTCACGCTCCGGATTTTTGCTTCCATCGTTGATCCATTTTGCCGTCCAATCAGACGGCGAAAGAGCGCCGGTTTCAAAGCTTGCAGTTTCACTCCAAGGAGAAGCATTGCCACTTTCATCCCAAACTTTTACACGCCAATAGTAAGTAGTGAATGATGGCAAGGGCAATCCTTTATATGTTGCCGACACAGCATTACGGGAACTGATTTTGCCGCTGTTCCATTCCTTGCCTTCGTTCAGCGCCGCAATGCTTTTGGCAACAACGATTTGGTAGGCGCCAATAAAAACCTCTCTCTTTGTTGATTCGACGTTCCAACCAAAGTGTGGCTCCTTTGTGTCCATGGCCAATGGATCGTTTAGATACTCTGTTGTGAGATGCGTGGCAATAAATCCGCTTTGCGCCAGCAACCATTGCGGAAGAATAAGGAATGCAACGATAAACTTTTTCATGAGTGGAAAGATAATTGGCTTAATATTGATTATATACACCAGGACTTGCTCCACGGCCGTTAGCGATAATGAAAAATCCGGGTTGGTAGAGCGTTCTATTTTAATGAAGTAAATATAACAGCTTTACCAGCGGCCACTATTGGAACCGGCTTTGTGCCTTCCGCAACAACATATAAAAGAATGCATTTTGGCCGCTGCGTGGAGGCTTTTATAAGAAAGGGTTTAGGTTACTTATTTTGTGATCATAGTGGTCTGATGGCTTCGCTGGCCCTCACCGCGTATACCCCCGGTAGTATACCTTAATACATCAAGGCTGATCGCGATTCACTGGCCTTGATGCTAACGGCCGAAAGGATTATATTCTACTTTAAGTGCGTACTACCGCAGGTAAAGTTTACCTGGAGATTGGATGTAAGCTGAATTGTCATAAGCTATTTTATCTTTCTCCCGGTCATTTAGTGAGATCAAAAGTTCTTTCACAGGGCGAAACCATAATATGTTAATGCTAATGTTCACTATACACTCCCTATTATGTTAGCAAGGCCCCTAAAAAAGTAATGGGCTTTGGATCACCAAAGCCCATTACTGACGTTATTTTCAAGACTTATTGTTTCTGCAACGTTGTACTCAGAACGGTACCTTTTACATTTACCAGTTGAATAAAATAAGTACCGGCGTTCAAGCTGCCCAGAGAAATCGGCAAAGCCATGTAGTCATTGGTGATGGTAATAGCCTGCAACTTCACTAACCGTCCTGACACATCCCGCACCACCAATTGATAATTGCCTTTAGCAAGGTTGGCTAATTTCAGAGTGGCCTCTGCACGAACCGGGTTTGGATACAAGGCAATGGAAGTCTGTAAGGAATTTGCATATTGTGCGGATGTTACCGGTGAATAATAAAAAACTTTGTTTTGATCCACCGCTTTAACGCGGTAAAAATTTTCGCCTTTCACCGGCGCCATATCCTGCAACGTATAGGAACCATTACCGAAACCCTTTGCCCTTACCGAACCAATGGTGAAAAAATGTGCGCCGTCGCTGCTTTTTTCTACTACAAATAAATCCGTATTGCTTTCATCAACCGTCGTCCATTTTACCTCAATGGCTGATTTTACCGTAACGGCGTTCACAAAGAGTGAATGAACGGGAAGCACACCCGTAGGTTGAAGACGGGCAGCATAGATTTCACCGTTTGCAGACGTTCTTCCATCGCGCCACGAAACGATAAATGCGCCGCCGATGGTAGGGACAATCGTTGGCATTAACTGATTGTTAGCGGCCGTACTTACCGGCACGCCATTAGCCGTCCACTGCACTACACCGCCGCTATTAATCCGTTGCGCATAAACATCAGTATTGGTATTTGAATTCCTTGCGTCATCCCATGTAAATACAGCACCGCCGCTGCCGTCGGATGTAATATTTATACCCACGGAATTGCCGGAAACCGTGAAAGGTTGATGGCTGCCCGTAACCGTGCATATGGCAACGCCGTCTGCTATCCATAAAACTGAACCTGCAGCATCAACGGCCTGGCTGTACACATTGCGATCGGAAGCACCCGCCCTTGGGTCGCTCCAAACAACAATAAAATTTGCTCCGCTGCTTACAATTTGCGGATTGGTTTGGCCCAGTGTTGCCGTACATAAAGCAACGCCACCCGCGGTCCACTGCGCCACTCCGGAAGCATCTAACCGCTGAATATAAATATCATAAGCTCCTACTCCTGATCTTGAATCTTCCCAAGTTGTTACCAACCCATTTGTTCCAAGGCTTACCAATTGCGGTTGATTCTGAATGTTTGCTCCATTCGCTACTACGTTTCCACCGGCGGCCCATCCACTTACAACGCTTCCTGCATTATCAAGTCGCTGAGCATATACATCGGCAGAAGCCGCTGCTGTTCGTTGATCCTGCCAAATGATATAAGCACCCCCTGCACCGTCGTTTGCCACTTGCTGCTGGTTTTGTGTATTTGCCTGCGCGCCATGAACGCTAACATCTGAACCCCACAATGGTGCGCCTGTAGCTAACGAAATTTTTTGTGCGAATAAATCAACTGTTCCGTTTCTGTTGTCACCAAATACTATGAGTGCTTCCGTGCCATTTAATACATCTGCAGCAGGGGTTATTTTATTAGACACAGTATTGTCGGCTACGGTTACCCTGCTACCGTTTGCAGTCCAAAGTACATTACCATTTGCATCAATCCGCTGGCCGTATATATCATCATTCGTAATAACGCTGGTGCGGTTTCTGGAATCTTGCCATAGAAGAATGGCCCCACCTGCGCCATCACCTATTATCACTAAATTTTGCTTTGAAGAAGAAGTGGTACCTGATGCGTTTGACACGACTACCTCTGAACCAAACTTTAAAGTTCCATCGGGTAAAATCCGTTGAATGTAAATAGCGGGAACGGTAGCATTACGGTTATCAATCCAGGCTACATACATGCCATTTGTACCATCGCTAACGGACACGTTATTTAATTTTGTTGTACTGGATGATGTTGTTACCACGGGCCGCCCCATAGTTGGATCTCCGCTCCACTGTGCCGCTAATTCAAGGCTACCAAAAGAAAAAATCAAGGTGCTGAATAGAAGTTTTTTCATACGTTTTTATTTAGTTGTTGAGGGTTTACAAAGTCGTTATTGCGGAAACATTTTTGGGGCACTAACCCTTACCGGTGGCGAAGACACAGACCCAAGAAAAGCCACAACGGCGTCTATCTCCTTATCCGTTAGATTAAGTTTTGATAACAGCGGCGATGTTTTTGGCAAGATGGAATCTCTTATACCCAGATATTTTTTTTGTATGGGCGACGGGTTGCCCAAGTTATAGAACAGTACAATATCTTTTAACGAGGCAAAATCGCCGTGGTGAAACCAAGGGCCGGTAAAAGCGACATCACGTAAGGAAGGTGTTCTGAATAAGCCCACATCTTCTTTGTTGCCGGTAATGTTGTAACGGCCCAAATCTTCTTTGCTGCTGCCAAACAAAGTTTGGCCGTCGTTATGAAACTTATTGTCGCTAAACAGTGGTGTGTTGTGGCAATTGATACAGCCTGCTTTGGTGCGAAACAGGTGAAGGCCCAACACTTCTTCATCTTTCAAGGCATCGGCCTTGCCGGAAATAAATTCATCGAAACGGCTGCGCTTACTTACCACCGTTCTTTCAAAACTGGCTATAGATTGGAAGATGCGGTCCAACGTTATCTTCTCGTCGCCAAAGGCTTTTTTAAACAACGGGCCATAGCCTTCCACTTTTCTAATCCTGTCCTCTAAGCCGGTCAAATCCATATTCATTTCTGCATGGTCTTTCACCGGAAACCGGGCCTGGTCTTCGAGGCTGGCGGCACGGCCATCCCAAAATAATTTATCATAATAAGCCGTATTCAAAATGGTCATGGCGTTACGCTTGCCAAATTGCCGGTCGTGACCATTAGCTAACTGTTTTCCATCGCTCCAGGCCAGTTGCGGCTCATGACAGGAGGCACACGCTATCTGCCCGGATACAGAAAGGCGCGGCTCAAAAAACAACATTTTGCCCAACTCTTTTTTTGCGTCGCTGTACTGGTTATCGGTTGGATAAATAACCTTATCGGGCAGGCCGATGTCCCTAAAGCCTTTTTTCACTTCGTTTTTTAGTTCCGGCTCCGGCCATTGCTTGTAATCGCCGCTGCTATAGCGTTTGCGCAGTTCGGCGATATCGTCCTCCGCCTGCTTGTCACCTTTCATAAACGACAAGCAGGCAACTGTAATGAGCGATAAAAAGGCTATGGTAATAAGTGATTTATTTTTCATTTTTCTTTATTAAAATCATTATGCAGTAAACCGGTATTTTCTTTTTACAGCAGCGCCACCAGCTATAGAAGTTTCGTCGAACGTAACTTCTATTTCAAAAACTTTTGTAATGACGTTATAGGATCCCGGTGTGCTGCCAGGCGAAATCTTTATGATAAAAGAACTCTTATCCGTCCGGTATATTTTTACGTCTTGCGGCAGCACTACCACTGTACCAACTTTAGGATCGTTAGCGCTGGGAACAAATTGAAAACATTTAGGAATAGTGATATTGTAATATCCCGAATCGGAAGTTAATTTTTGCGACACATACAGTTGGTTCATGCCCAGCGGATTGGTGCCTTTACCTGCTACATAAGGATTGGAGAAGCCGATTTTGTCTGGTTCCCCGTCCGAGGTTACCGTAAATGCGATAAAACTTTTCCACGTGCCGGTTGAGTCATCGTACCGCTCACAAATGGGGTGATAATTCGGTTCGCTTTTAGCCCAGGTGGCAGCAATGGTTTCTTTGGCGTATGTTGGCTCCGCATCGAAGCCTTTTTTGCAACCCATCATCATCGTTGCCATCATCAGTACAATTAATAATTTTTTCATAACAATTCGTTTATTGAAATACTGGAATTGGGTACGCGTAAAAAGGATTTGGCCAACTGAAGCTTTTAATGGCGGCGATGTTATCCACGCGGACTACATCTTTTTTGTTTCGTGCGATGTCGAAAAACAAGTGCCCTTCAAAACAAAGCTCTCTTCTACGCTCGGTTAAAATTTCATCTATCACGGCTTGCTGGCTGGTTGACGTAAATGTTGCAGCCGTTGACAGACCGCGTTTGCGAATGAGGTTTAAGTCAATCAACGCCGCTGTTAAATTTCCAGTCTTGGCATACGCCTCTGCCCTGTTCAAGTACAACTCCGACGAACGAATGATTTTAATGTTATTAATGGTATCGTTCATGCCCTGGTATTTTTTAGTGGAATAATAAGGAGTACCGTTTACCACCCTGGTCACGAACATTGTTGTTTGCCCGCGAACATCACCGGCTGCGTACAAGTTGAGCAAATCATTGCTTGTGGCAAGTTGATAGGAAATGTTGGTTGCCACCGGATTGTAATAAGCCGCCAGCCCGCTACCACTTGTTGTAGATAGCGTTAATTCAAAAATAGATTCAGTAGAAATATTTCTACCAGACCAGGAGGAAACGTATTGGCTGTTGGAAATGAGCGGATAGTTATTGGAAGAAATAAGTGCATTACATTCAGAAATTACATTGGTCCAGTCGTCTTTATACAAACACACTCTTGACTTAAAAGCTCTTGCCGCATCTGCCGATAAAAAAGTTTTAGCGCTACCCGTGGGATAGATGGATACACTGTTGTTATAGAGGTTGATGGCCGTATCCAGATCAGCCACAACCTGGTTGTACACTTGTTTTACACTTGCCCTCTCACCCGTTTGCGTTAAGACCGATGAATTGGCTGTTTTCAACACAATGCCCGCGTGACTTGCATCGGCTGTGTAACCCCAGGGCTGCGCAAAAGTTCGTACCAAATCAAAATGTGCAATTGCCCTGATGCAATAAGCCTCGGCCCTCATGCGGGCTTTTTGAAGGGGCGTGGCATCCACCGCTTTGTCAATGTTTTGCAGAATGCTGTTAGCCCCGTAAATGACTACGTAAGCCTGGCTGTAAAAGTTTTTCAGTTCGTTGCCGGTGTATTCATCGCGGGTGAAAGAATAGCTGTTGAACAGGTACGGACTATTGGCGCGGGCATACTTTATATTTCCACCGGTTACTTCAGGGTAGGTATAAAAATCGCCCAGGTAGTAAGACGTTGCCCGCAGCTTTTCGTACAACCCCACCACTGTTGTCCGGGCACCTTCATAGTCTTTAAAAATGTCTTCAACACTTATGTTATTGTAGGGCGGTTGCTCCAAAAATTTCCGGCACGACGAAAGTGCGAAAAGAAAAAAAGAAGCGATAAAAAAAGATTTTTTCATTGAAGTCTATTATTCAATACTGATTATTGATTACTCATTTTCTAAAAACTAAATCGTGCACCCCAGTTAAATGTTTGCGCTTCGGGAAAAGCACCAAAACGATATTGGCGGTAACCATTGCGGCCTTGGGGTGACTTTTCCTTATACCAATAGGCAAGGTTGGTTGCGTTGAAAAATACAGATGTTCGCAAGCCTGCCAGTTTACGAACAGCGGGTATTTTGTAAGCAACAGAAACGTTTCCCAGCTTTATAAAACTCGCATCGTACACATAACGGGTGGAGTTTACTACCGGCTTGGTAAAGGCAAGCTTCGGATAATTGGCAGCCTGTCCCGGTGAGTTCCAGCGATCGAGCAGATTCACACTGCCGTTACGGTTGGTGAGGTTGTTGCCATCGGCTTCAAGATTATAATCTATTAAATCATCGGCGCCCAGCGAGTACACAATCATTACCCGTAGTGAAACACCTTTGTAGCCAAAATCATTTTGCCATCCGCCCTGTAATGACGGTAACCGGTCACCAATCACGTATGAATTGTTTATATCCCGGTCGGCGGAACCAAATGTTTGCACGGTTCCTTTATTCGTCACATAAAGCGGACTGCCCGATTGCGGATCTACTCCGGCATACGTAAAGCCCCAGATAGCTCCGGTGCTGTAACCTATGCGCAACGCACTGGCCAATTCGTTGGTTGAAAATTGTGAAGCGCCGCTCTTGACTTCCAGTATTTTGTTTTTATTAAACCCGGCATTAAGGGATGATGTCCAGGTAAACGGTTTGTCCAACACCTGTGCGCTGAGCGAAATATCCACTCCGCTGTTTTGCAGTTTGGCGGAGTTGGCAAGCGTGGTGGAAAAGCCATTAACAACCGGTATTTGAATGCTTGATATAGCGTCATCGGTAATATTATTATACACATCAAGGACAAAGGTGAAGCGCTTAAAAAAATTCAGGTCAATACCAGCATTAAACTTGTACCCCTTCTCCCAACTCAATTGAGCGTTGGGTGCGGTGGAAGGGTTGCTCGATGTGTAGCCGTTATAGCCTGTGTTGCTGAACGAATAAATTCCTTTGGCATCAGAGCTGCCGATACGGCTATTACCTGTGGTACCATAACTCAGTCGCAGGCGTAACAGATTAATAAAAGAGTACCGTTGTAAAAATTTTTCGGAGGAAACGTTCCAGCCTGCACCGATGGCGGCGTTCACGGTTGCTTTAAAATCAGGGCCAAAGACAGACGCGGCATCATAACGGCCACTCATATTTAAAAAGTATTTGCCATTGTAGTCGTAGGAAGCCTGACCGTAAACCGCATAGGAACTGCCTGTTTGTTTGGACGAAGCAGCCGTTCTGGTTTGCGCATTACTCAATTCATTCAGCCGGTAATACGTGAAGCCCGAGCCTTCGCCGCGCAACAGCTTTGTGCTTTGACTTTGGGCCTCAAAACCTGCAATCACATCTATGTTGTGCCGTTCTTTTATGCGCTGCTTCCACTCGGCCTGCGAAAAATTCACCCAGTTAAAATCGGTGCGATCATAGATTTCGGCAAAGCCGTTTTTAGTGGAGGCTGTAGCGTTCTTGCCCGATTGAAAAATGTTCTCTTTGTTGATTAAACCGCTAATACCAAACTTGCTGGTGAGGCTTAGCTGCTTTGTTGCCTGAAAGCTTATACCGACGCTTCCGTTTAATGTGCCGCCACTATGAAAGTCCACGTTCTGCGCAAGTACCGCAAGCGGATTTGGAACCAGCAAACCGCTCAATTGATAAAAGCTTCCATCAGCATTATAAGCCGGTACATTGGGAATGATGGGAACGTTGCTATAAACGTTCAGTGCATTTTTTTGCACAAAGGTTGGCGACAGGGTTGCAGTTAAATTCAGGCCCTTCATCAGCAGTTGATCGAGCCGCATATTGAACGAAATTTTTTGGTAGTCATTCCCTTTTTGAATGCTCTGATTGGCTTGGTACAATCCCGATAACCGGAACTGCGTAACATCTGTACCGCCGGACAAATCAAAATCTATGTTGTCATATGCGCCATAGCGGTTGGTTAGTCCAAACCAGTTCGTATTGATGTCCGACGGACCGGCCAGCAGTTCGGCAGAAGCGGGGTCGCGGCCTGTGTTGAGGTATAGTTCTTTTACCAGGTCATGATACTGCGGGCCCGTAAGCCATTTGATTTGATTGATGGGGCCCGACCAACCGTGGCTGTATCCCACGTTCATTCGTGTTTTGCCTGCACGCCCTTTTTTTGTGGTGATGATGATAACGCCGTTGCTGGCATTGGCTCCGTAGATAGACGTGGCCGCAGCATCTTTTAGAACAGAAATGGATTCGATGTCGGAAGGATTGATACCGGCAAGCGGGTTTAAGAGTTGCTCATTATTGATAAAGGCAATCGGCTCATCGCCGCGGCGTTGTTCTAACACGGGTACGCCGTCTACAATAAACAACGGTTGCGACGACGTAGTGGAAACCTTGCTGCTGTATAAATTAGTGAGCGAGTTTTGCCCCCGGATGTTGATCTTCACCGGTGTGCCCAGTTCCGTATTGGTTTGCACCTGTACACCGGCGGCAAGGCCTTCCAGCATTTTATCAAAACTTTCAATGGGCCTTTGTGTTTGCAGTTCTTTTGCAGTAACCGTGGAAATGCTTCCCACTACTTCTTCTTTTCTTTTTGGTTTTGAATAAGCGTTCGTGATTATAACATCCTTCATAGCCTGGATGTTTTTCTCTAGCGTGATTTGTAACTCTTTACGGTTGGCTATCCTGACTTCGTTTTTCAGATAGCCGGAAAAACTTATCACTATAGTTCCGGACGCCGCTTCGGCAGGATCGATAGTTAGAACAAATTCCCCTTTACTATCAGTAACAGCGACTTTTGCCGTTCCTTTTAACGACACCACAGCACCGCTTAATACTTCACCATCGTCGTTGACCACCTTGCCCCTGATTTCTACCTGTGGAATAGGAATTGTATTGCCTATGATGGTTACCGGCTGCGTTGGTTTTTTCCGAAGGACAATAATTTTATTCTGGATGGAATAGGACAAAGGCTGGTCGTGAAGAATGCTGGTTAACGCCTCTTCCAGCGACGCGTTTCTTATATTTATACGAACCGGTTTTGCCTTTTGCGTTATTTCATAATCGTAAAAAAAACTATAACCCGATTGCTTTTCGATTTGAGCAAAGGCCTGCGCTAAACTCAGCTCTCCACTTAACGAAATTTTTTGCGAGAACCCTTTGGTGAAACCCTGTAAAGAAAAGGCCACCACAAACACAGCTAACAATTTCATAGCCAATAACTTTTAAAAACCGGCTGCATTTGTTGCAGCCTGCCGTGAACAATTAATGTCATAGTTTTAAGGCCGTATTTAAATAATCTTTACCAGAGATATTTTTTGAAACCTTTTGCCAGGGGCGGGCCCAATCGCTCCTGGTTTTTTATTCTTCCACCGTTAGCGTTTGCCCTCTCATTGAAAAACGCACATCGCTTAACCGTAATACTGCCAGCACATCGGAAAGATTAGTGTTACGGTTAATGCGCCCTACAAAACTTTTTTGCGGGATGGTACCGGCATACCTGATATCCACATCGTACCACCTGCCTATCTGGTTCATGATGGTCTTTACATCGGTTTTATCAAACTGAAAAAAGCCGTCCTTCCAGGCCAGGTCCTGGTCAATGTTCGCGGCACTGACGGTTATTTTATCAGAACCCTGTTGAACCACGCCGCCTTCACCCGGTTTTAATTTTTCTTCGATTGCACCTTTATGGAGAAGCACCGAACCTTCTGCCAGGGTGGTTTTGCTGAAGCCATCATCGGCGTAAGCCATTACATTAAAATGGGTTCCCAACACTTTTACCGATGCATTTGAAACTTTTACTATAAATGGTTTTGCGGGGTTTTTAGCCACTTCAAAATAGGCTTCTCCATTAAGTTCTACCACCCTTTCCGATGATGTAAAAGCGGTTGGGTAGCGAAGCGAAGTACCGGCATTCAACCACACGACTGTACCATCGGGTAATTGCAACTGATACTCACCGCCGCGAGGAGTGGTAATGGTATTGTATGCAACAGCCGTTGATCCGCCATCTGCCTGATAGATCAGTTTATCACGTTGCTGAATAATTTTTGTATTGCCTTGTTTTAATAATTTATTGGAACGGTTAAGTGTCACTACTTGTCCGTCTCCAAGCAGAAGCGTTGCCTTTTTACTGCCCGGAGAAGCCTGTGGCAGGGAAGTAACTGCTACCGAAGGTGTAACCGTGGAAGATTTTTGGGAGGATAAAATGATAAAATAAATTCCGAAGCCCAGGGCCAGTAGCAAACAAGCGGCTACAGCATAATTACGGGGTGAAATGTAATGTGACCTTACCGCCGTTTGATCTTGAGCCAACTCACTCAACTGGCATTTAAGGGAAGGACTATTTTCCAGATAAGCATCCAGTTTTCCTTCCTTCAACAAATGAAAAAATAGTTGTAACTCCTCTTCTGAGGCTGTATTGGTAATATAGCGTTCAACAAGTTGCCTGTAATGCTTAGAATTTCCCATGAAACCCGTTTCAACAAACATGACAACGCAACGCTTGTTTAGGGTAGATGCTTTGCAAAAAAATTAGAAACTTGCAAAAAAGTAAAATAGAAGAACGAAGGAAATGCCTAATTTTTTCTGGGCACTGGTCTTGAGCTTTTTCATGGAATAGACCATATGTCCCTTTACAGCATTGCGGGATATCCCCAGCTCAGATGCTACTTCGTCGTATGACCGGCCCTCCTCGCGACAAAGATTAAACACCTGCCGGGCACGTGCAGGCAGGTTTTCCAATTCAGTTTTAATGAAAGCTATATATTCTTTAGTCAAAAGACACTCCTCGCTGTTAATAGACTTCTGTTCAAACTGATGCCGTAGTTGGTTCATAGCCACTTGAGAACGGGATTGTTCTTTCAATACATTGATGGACCTGTTGCGCACAGCGGTCAACAAGTAAGCCCGCAACGATTGGACCGGTTTCAGCTCCCCTCTTTTTTGCCAAAGTGTAAGAAAAATTTCCGTAGTTACATCCTGTGCCAGCGGTTCTAACTTTAAAATTTTTAAGGCATAACGGTACAGAACGGGGTAAAAGCCGGAATAGAATTCGCTAAAAGCATCGTGGTCACCATTGGCTAAGCGATCTGCTAACCAAGAATCATTATGTTGCTGTTTGTATTGCATCCGTTTTACTCAGCAACTAAATTAAAGTAAAATGATTTAGCCAGCAGTCATTTTAGTGTGTTGGCACTTTATAAACAGGAGAGTTTTTCAAAAATAAATTAGCAGTTTTCTAATTTTTAATGTGGTTAGATCAACCTATTGATTTCAGACTGTTAGGTTTTTTCTTGATAAAAGAACCGTGTCTTCTGTTTTCAGTGTACCAATTATGGTAGCGATTAATGATCATTTGTGAATGACAAATGGAATCGAACTTGTGGTGGCAGTACAAGTATGTACTCCTGCTTTGCGCAAAATCAAATTCGTCCTACCAGTTCGTAGGTAAATAATTAGCAGTAAGGTAAAGGTATGGCTCAGAAGCTGTTGCGTTCTACTGTCGCTTAAAAGTTCACTACATCTTTTAAGTACACTATGACCTCCTCCCTTAGAACTGTACATTATTAACGTAGAGAAACGGGCAACACTTCTTTGTTTAAAAAACGAACTTATTGCCACCAAGACAAAATTAATCGAACAGCAAATTGCCTTTGCGCTCAAACAGTCGGAGAAACAGTGCCACAGATTTCTTCACGAGTCTGTTAATTGTACCATGAAGAAATTGAACTTATTTTTTTGATAAGATTTTAATCGCTTGCAGGGCTCTTAATTGCCTCATCAAGAAATTGTGCCATAAAAAAACAGTGTATAAACTATAGTGCAGATTTGAAACTAGCTGTTCATAAACCTGCACTAAAACAAAACGTTTCATCTCCGCTCCTTAACGATATAAACATTCTTTTCTTGCCCAACTTTTAAATACAATTTATATTGTATATCTTACCTTTATTAATGGTACCCCTTTCTTCTTGTCCTCCCCTCAGAACGAAAACGTTTTACGGCCATGACACATGTCACTATGGAATTTGCCTCCTTTTTTGAGTTGTGGGATTTTAGACAGTTAGTTACTTCCCACATCATTAAAACCGCGATTCTTAAACACACTCTTTGCTGTCACTGCACGGAAGCAGAGATCGAGCTAGCTATTTACGCTTACGGGGCGAAGGTGACGGCCATTGCCTGAGGACAATGTTATAGCAACATCTCTTTATTTTAATTCAGCCCTGTCGGCACCCATATGATGACACAGCTTTTTGTTTCCTTCCCTGAAAATCAACATTCCTGTTTTTTGCCATTTAAAATTTATTGTATGAAATATTTTTTGTTGTTGATGATGGTTTTTGGTAGCGCTAAATCATTTAGCCAGAAACATGGATTTATCCGTTCCCTGAAAGACTATCAGGGAAATGATACCTTATTTAAAACCAAGGGGGGCCATCTTATCGAGGTTTCGTTTGTCGTTGACAGCGAAGAGCATGTAGAAATGGCGCCGGTAAACTGCTCTGTTAATACATTTTCGGGCACCGATCGCAGAAAGTGCAAGACCTCTATTGCTGCCGCTCCCTTAAAGAGCATGGACTTCAACACTTTTATCGCCGGACTTACCCCTGATGCTACCATGATGGCTAACACCGCTATCACCAAAGACCCGAACAATCCCAGGGTGGCGCAGGAGAATCACAACTATCAGCTGACAGGTATCCTTCTTTTTGCTATCAAGCGAGAAAGTGATAATGATTACCACATGATCATTGGCGATAAAAACCACACCTTTTTCAATGTGGAAATTTCCGGGTTGCCTGCCACCTCTGCCGCCAGCTTTCAAAAGCTCTCTAAGGCACGAGCCACGGTGGACGCCTTCTTCGGTCAGCCCAATTGCAACACAGGGGGATATACCACCTTTGCGAAAGGGGTAAAAATTCAGCTAAGCGGTTCTACATTTTATGATATTGACCACGCTCCGGGAACGGTAGGACCCATCGGTTTTAAACCCACTACGTCATGGGAAATTCACCCGGTAACAGACATTAAATTCCTTTAATGATAGCTTCGGGGGCGGTAGCTCAGCAAAGAGATTATCAGATCAATGCGCTGTTTTCAGGAGCTGATGGATTCTCCGGATGGTAGCTAATTTTTTTATGTCGAAATAGTTTAACAGGATATATCGTAGAACGTTGAGCACTGGCGAAGAAGCGTCGGCTTTTAATAAAAAAATGGCTTCTTGTCCTTTTTTTAGCTTCGGTGACTGCTGCCACGCAACGTCGTCGCTGGAAGCATAGTAAACAGTGAGGGTTTTCGTCGTTTTCTTTCCTTTCAGTATTTGCCTTATCTCAATCACGGCGCCGCGCAGAAGGGCATCATGTTCTGAAATCCTTTCTCGGGCATAAGTGTCAACCAAACCAGATAAGACCACCTTACCGCTTACTACTAATGCTGCTTCGTTGAGTTGCGTCTGCAAGCTATCTCTGTTCGGTTCATCACTAAGTCGTATGCTCGCAGCCTCAAACCGACTATGTCCCACTAAGATCTCGTTAAAGAAGGATGATGGCGCAGGTAGTTGAAAACGTTGAGGAAGCAGTGCCATTTGCGGTTTAATAAATCCTTTCTGAATTGCTATCGCCGAAATTTGTCCTTCTTTTTTCCAACCATGCAACGGAAGAGAAAGCTGAAAAATGATAAAAAGGCAAACGGCAAAAAACTCGTATAAATCAAGTGCCGTAAAATGTTTTGTAGGGATAAAGGCAAAGTTGTTTATCATAGTAACAGGGTTAGCAAAGGATAGCAAACACTATTCAGTAAGGTAAATAGGGCTATCAGGACGTAAAAAGTAGCCAGATTTAAGGTAAAATCTAAAGCTTGTTTATTGCCATCTCCCAGTTAGTTGGGTAGTGGCAAAGATGGCTTACTAAAATACATTGTCGGCCGTGTTCAATAACCAGCCACCAAAGCGAGTGCCATTAGGCTGCATCATAGGTGCTGAGAGCGTGGCACCGGAAAGTTGAAGAATGCTTATACCCCATGGACTTGTCACCAGAATATCCACTATGCGGCCTCCTGCGTACTTACCTACCGATCCAAAACGGTTATCGGAGGTAGCCAGCAGCCAGCCGCCGAAACGTGTACCATTAGGAGCCATCATCGGAACGGCGAAGGTGGAACCGGACGGCTTAAATATGCCAATACCCCATGGACTTTTTACTAAAAGTTCAGGATGTCCATCTCCGTCATAATCAGCAACAGGACCAAAATTATTGTCAGCCGTATTGAGTAGCCAGCCGCCAAACCGTGTGCCGTTGGGCGCCATCATCGGTGCGGTCATAGTAGCTGCTGACTGCTTCAGTATTCCTATCCCCCACGGACTGGTGATCAGAATTTCATCACGCCCATCACCATCATAGTCTGCCGAAGGGCCAAATATATTATCACCGGTATTGAGTAACCATCCGCCAAACCGCGTTCCATTCGGCTGCATCATAGGTGCCGATAACGTGCCACCGCTAAGTTTTAAAATACCAATACCCCATGGGCTTGAAACAAACAGTTCGCTGTGGCGGTCGCCATCAAAATCGGCAGCCGGACCAAAATTATTATCCGCTGTATTCAACAACCAGCCACCGAAACGGGTGCCGTTCGGTGCCATCATCGGAACAGTAAACGTGGCTCCGGCTTGTTTTAAAATACCTATTCCCCACGGGCTCATCACCAATAGCTCGGCATGTCCATCTCCGTCATAGTCGGCTGCCGGGCCAAATGTATTATCTCTTGTGTTAAGCAGCCAGCCGCCAAACCGTGTACCATTAGGTTGCATCATTAATGCCGTTAACGTGCCGCCTGCAAATTTCAAAATGCCAATGCCCCATGGACTGGTGATAAGAATTTCGTCATGGCCATCTCCATCAAAGTCAGCTATCTCACCAAATGTATTATCTCCGGTGTTTAACAACCAGCCGCCAAAGCGTGTACCGTTTGGCGCCATCATCAAAGGCGTCATGGTGGTTCCTGATTGCTTTAAAATTCCAATACCCCAAGGACTTGATACAAGGACTTCTGTGATGCCGTCGCCATCAAAATCGCCGGATCGTTTAATCAAGGTACCTGTCTCTGTAATCTTTACAAAAAATGGATCAATAGAAGGCGCTACTACCGTTGTTCCATTCAGACCAAATAAACGCTTAGATGGAAAATCATGGTTTCGCTGATACGTAACTCCTTTCGGAAAATTTGCCAGGTCAGGTGTGTTATTCGCACTGAAAACACCATAAAAATCTTCGCCAAAGGCCATCATATGCAGGTAGTCGCCGATGTAAGGAGAAAACGTCCGGGCTGGGGTCTGTGACAACGCCGTGCATAAAATAGTATCATCCCAAACGGTTCCATTACCAGATGATCGAAAATGCGTTTCCCATCGCTGTGTTGTTCCGCTTCCGGTAATTTGCTGATGCAGCAATCCTACCCTTCCGGTCTTATTGATGCTGATAGCGGGATTTTTAGCATTGGGTAAGGATAGTAAATTACCAGACCAGGTAACGCCTCTATTCAGCGATCTTACAACCAGCAAAGTATAAGTTCCGGAAATTCTTGTAGAATAAGACAAGTAAACCGTAGAACTATTTCTGGGATCAACAGCAATACTTATATCGCCGCCCCATCTTTCCTGGCCGTTAGCCGCAACCCCTGTTTGATTAAAAGGAAAAGACAGACCAGTGCCAACTCTTTTACCGGCAAGATTATCAGAAGGGTCCGTCAAGGCAGTATATGGTGTAGCACCGCTACCCCAGTTATCATCCCGCACTACCACTACATCAGCGTTGGTGATAAGCAGCGTATTTGCGCCAAAACTACCCGTAGAAGAAATCCAACGGTAAAAGGCAGCATATATGGTTCCGTCTCTGTGTACGGCGGGACGCACTTGCGGTCCGTTTTGACCACCCGTTGATCTTTTTTCAAGACGGATAGATGAAAATGCCGGAGTGGTTGCGCCGCCATCCAGCGTTTGTTCCATCGTTGCTGTTTTTCCGCCAGCCGCATTAAAATCATTCACCCCAATATATACTCTGTCTTTACCGGCATCGGTACCTGCGGTTACTGTGGTCGCTTGCACGTAAGGCTGGTCCTCATTGGCCCTACTTTCCAATTGGCTCATCGCAGTGGCGCTGGTAAAATCTGCGGTGCGGTGCACCTGAAAGGCGCCGCCCGAACCACTAAGAATTCCGCTAAACAAGCGATTAGAAGTACCGGCAAACTTCAACGTAATGTCACCGGTTCCCAAGCTGCCTGCACCAGGCACAATGTTATTCAGCGTCCAGGAATCGCCGCCGTTGGTAGAGATATAAATCGGTGCATTGGCTCCCCCCAAAGGATTTGGTGTAAACGCTGTGCAGGCAATTTGTGATGGGTTATTGGGGTTGACAGCGATGTTGGGTTCACTGTCTTGATTAGTTTCCCCGCTTAACGTTTGAGGAATAATGTTGACCACCTTTATTGATATCATAAAACGTAGATAAAGAAGTAAAAAATTATTGATTGATGAGTGACTTGATTTTACCCAGCTCGCTGAGCGGTAAAAAGTCGTTGGCATGCAAGGTTGTCAAAACGTTTTCGTCCTCAGGAATAGCGGCGAGTACCTTGGGGGGTAGCCCTTTAGTATTTTGTGCTTTGCCGTTTTGTAATAACCAAACACCTTGCTGCCCTTCCTGAAATTTGTGAATTCCATACCACCGTACATCGTCGCTTTTAGGGAACGTTACTTTCACTTCCTTACCGTCACCGGTACCTTTCAATGTTTCATCTACTTGTATGGTTGCTTCATGCCAATTAGGGTCATGCTCACTAATATGTGTAGTTTGTACCGTATCAGGATTCAGCATTACTTTTTGAAGAATATCTTCCTTTTTTTCGATTTTAATGACTTTACCCACCACTGCCGTCTGGGCTGAATCAAGCCTTTCTTTTAATGAGGCATCTTCCTCAGTAGTCTTTTGACTTATGGCTTTCGAAATCACTTCTTTTTTATCTGATGCAGTAGAATAATCAAGTGCATCTACAGCAACCGTTTCTCCGAATATCCATCCCGTGGCGTAGATCGTAAGCGTGGTACCTTCCGTTACATCAGGCAGTTTAGCAAACCGTACGGTTATTTGCTGGCCTGTTAAGGAAGCAAACATCGCAGGGGCTTTTATGATCGTTTCAATTTGTAGAATGAGTGTGTCACCTGTTTCAATTTCAGGCATAGTGGCTGCCTTTAACTTAATGACTGTACCGGTTACGATAAAGGGAGCTTGCTTTTTATCATCTGTACTGGCAATGGTATCTGGCATACTATAGATTTTATTGGTTAGAGGTTACGACGAATAAATTCGCCAGTATTTGTTCGTAAAAAATAAGCTTGGCTGAATAATTTACTTTTCACTACTTTTTATTTGTTTGTGATTTAGTAAAAACCGCATTAACAATAAAGCTTATTAGGTACCAGGTGGCTAAAAAAGCTGTACACTCCAATATAAAGCTTCCGAATTTATAAAACGCTTCGGCGATAATAAGAGAGCTGCCTAAAGCCGGCACTTCTGCTATCAGAACTTTTTTAACGCCTAAGTTTTTAATTAATGTGTACATAACTTGAATTAAAATAATAAATGAATTAAATAAGAAAATTATTTCAATTCTTCAATAATTAAAGTTACCGCGCAAGCAGTACCATTATTTGTTGATCTATTTGAAATAGCTAAGAGACAAGACAACTGTGCTAACAAGTATTGAAAAGCGATCATATCGTTTTTTTTTAACTTGGCGGGTAGAGATCATTATCCCTATGATAAGGTATAGATTAGAAACCAGAATAAGGCGTTTGCAGACTTCTAAGATATAGTAATTCGATTACTCAAAATAATTTTAGTAATTGAATTTTGTTTTTTTGTCTCCATCATTATGCGACTCTGAATGACGCTAATTGTAAATCCTTTATTCTTCAACCACGCAGGAAATTTTGCGCAAAATTTGCACTTAATGTATGTTCGGATTACATGTATTGTCGACTTTTCCTAGAATTATACGTTTTTAACTTGAGTCCGTGTGCGGATGATTATGATGCTCAATCACGATACTTAGAGTTGGCTTTTCCAAAAATTAAATAAGAAGACCCAGAAAACCTATGATTTTATATTTTGTGACCTTGAAAAGATAGCCATATAGGGTCACTGTATTGAATTGAAGATAAATTGGCAATAACAATGGTATTACAAATAAATTGTTTTTAAGACCTCATTGCACAGCTCTAAGCAGAGTGCTTATTTACTCAAATTTAGATTTTATAACAGCGATTTAAGCTTGTCCAACCATTGCAGTTTCTTCTTGTATTGGTTGAATAATTCTCCGATTTGGAATACAGTTGTAGTTTTGTGACCGCTCGCTTACAAGACTTTTTATTGTAGGGTTGTCGAATAATAAAACACAGCAAAGGAATGATTAAGTGAGGATATGCAACAAGTCATTTACCCTCACTTTACATAACAACCAACGCCATGCAAACAGTTTCAAAAAGAAAGACAGTAAACAGCAGTCGGTTGCTGAAATTCTCTTTCGGTATATTCTAAAAATAAGCTAGCGGTTGAGCTCCAATGATTTTAAGAAAACTGCATGTCTATAGAAACGTGCCTCAGGTGATTTCTTCAGTGCAACCGAGGAGGTTGTATTATAAGCAGGTGTGATAAGCGGAATCAGGTTTATACAGGATTTGTTTTCTTCCAAGCGCAAATTCATAGCTGAGCCAAAAAGCATAACTTTAATTTGAAGATATCTGCCTTTTTCCATGCCCTTATCCAGCTATAAGATAATCTCCCTGTGCAAACTTTCGCTTAGTTGAAATTGAAACTCCTGTATTCAAAACGATTAATATGAAACAAGCGCTTTACCTTCTTTTTGGATTAGCTTTCGGTGAATGTTCTTTTGCGCAAGTGGCGGCCAGCCGGCAACTACATACACAAAATGAAAGTTCATTGATGGTTACCTTGTACGATGACGTGAATTTTGGCGGACGCTCCAAACAATTAGGCATTGGCGAGTATCGCTTAGACGCCTTCAATGATATGGCTTCCTCTATCAAAATTCCTAAGGGGTTAGCGGTATTTCTATTTGAAAGTTTTGATGATGACGGCGGCTACGGCCTTTGGGCTGATTGGGTGGCTGACCTTGACAACCTGGATAAAGTATCCCTGAATAATAAGCTGTCGTACATTAAAGTTTTTAGCTCGGAAAATGGTGGCCTGGTGTGGATGCCCGCCAGTCTGCAGAACGGCGCTTTAATACCCGGCCATTGGGAACGCCAGCGAGTGAATCCTCCACCGCTTGGGAGTCCTATTGCAGGGCAAAGCATTTTCCATAATTATGGCCAGCCCCATTCCGAAGATGCCGATATTGGTTATGGTGCTCTGCCAATTAATTTAGGCGATTATACACCCTGGTGGATGAGGGATAGCTGGGTAAACTTTGATGCCAACGATGTAAAGATTGTAGATGCTAAAACTGATATTAATCTAATCTGTCCTCAGCACCGTTCCGTAGGCGAAACAGCGGCTTTGCCGCTTCCAAAAAAAACCTATGTGTCTTTGGAAGGCATTGTAAAAAGTTCAGGTATCTCGTACATGGATTTTCCAAGCTCACACTATACACACGATTTTGATTTTACCGTACTGCCCGACCCTTCCTATCACTATGTATTTGGCGACCACATTACAGGACCCGGCCCTAACGGTGTAGGTTGGACGCGGGCTGATTCACAGAACGAGATAGAAGTAGAATGGGAATCGGGATTGGGGCAGGATAATGTCATAGACGGTGTAGCGAATCCGGCAACGGCCGCCAACCGGTATGGCAATAGCTTTGGCTTCTTTTCCGCCGGTCATACTTCAAAAGATGATCTCTGGAACTGGCCGGCTGATGGCGACCGTGTACATGTGGAAGGCCTTTGGATTTGGGAGCGGGCCCACCAGCCGGTACATACGGAAATTCATCCCGCACACTTTGTAGCTGTTCAGCGTAAAGACCCTGTTTCCTTCATTTTAGATGCTAACAACACACCGGTTATCCGCAACCAGGCCGGTGATAAATTTCTGGCTACACGGGTAGATGTTTTCGCTTCCGCCGATGGTAATCCCATGCTAAATACCAAGGGATTGAATCCGGCATTTAACCAGGTAATGGACATGAACCGGAAGGATTATTCTTTTGTTATTAAGCATCCATTTTCCAAAGTGACCCCTACACCTACTGCCATGCGGTACGCGGCTTTACAGTGTCGGTTCATCAAACAAAAAGGCGATAATTTTCCGGCAGGTGCTGATCCTATAACTGAAGTTATTTCCGACAGCGAGATCCGGGTTACGATTCCCTGGAAATCAATGGCGGTAGCTAATACGGCTGTTTTTGCACGAACATTCCTGGTGTATTGGGCGGAGGTATCGAACGCTGTTTCGCAAAGCACTACAAAAGTGCTTGAATCAGAAAAGCCGAAGCTGTACAAAGTGGAGCTGCAAAAGATCAACCTTACTTATTTGAAAGACAACAAGAATGATGATGGTGAAGTATCAGACAAACAAGAATACGGCGATTTTAGGATTTATTCCACCATTGGAAACACGTGGATTTTTTTAAATGAATTTACCGATGGCGGCGATGGCAGTAATATTTTAAGCACCGGTTTAGGAAACGATAAAAATACCAGCAGCTTCAACATCGGCAAAAGCTTTAATGTTTACCTGGCACTTGATAAATCCAGGTCGGATTACCTGCATAAATTCTATCACCATCTGCAAATAAAAGCAGAAGGTTATGAAGCAGACGCCATTGATATTATGATGGGTCATATCATCAATGAATACTCAAGAGAGAAGGAGGTAGTCAATAAATTTTTTGGGCAGCACTTAAAGTATCTAAATGATCAGGGAGGCGCGGATGATGAAATCGGCTCCATTAATACGCTTGTGTCGCATCCTTTTGACATTGATTGGTTTAACGGGCAGGGCCTTCGCACTGGTGTGCAGACACTTCCTGCCTATGAAGAACATCAGGGCAAAGCGCCGAAACATATTTTTGATTTGGTGGTAAAGATTACTGAAATACCTTTCGCGACAACGGTACCCTCAAACGGCGGAGTGGTAACGCAACCTGTGGTGCACTAAATCATAGCATCGTCAATAAATTCAAGGGGAAAGTATGTCGGCACTCAGGCACTTCACGAAGGTGTTTTAAGGTGCGCTAAACCACCAATCCAGCACCAGTAATGAGGAAAACATCAATGAATTGCTGTGCTAAGTCTCACTCGCTTAAAAATCAATAATATTCTTTAAATCTTCTACTAAAAAGTTCGAACTCGCGATAGTCCCGGGCACAAGTATATTATAAAACCCTTATCAGGCTTATGTTTGATGAGTGTTTTTAGTTGAGGGGGTTCTGCATGGTACAGTTGTTTACAAGGTTAAACTGTATAGCAACAACCACTTAGGTTATTAGGTTTATATGACTATTTATGGCACCAGGCTATTTACGTAAACTCTTCTGCAATACCATTTCCTGATGTATCAAATCAATTATACCTAACTTTTTTAACTCTTACACAAAAGCAAAAAGCGTTTAAAAGCTTCGTGCTTAAACAAGGCTTAGCCGCTACAGCAACAATGTATAGGAAACTGAGAATGGCCAATACTATAAGGCCAGCCGGGCATACATCTCCATTAGCGCTGACTGGTCCAACAGGTTCCTTTTTTTGTGTTGGCCAATTAAATTTTCTGTGTTGCGTTCGTGTTTCCAAATGCGTTCCAGATCGCCAATAAAGCTGTTAACGTAACCCTCGTTTTTATCGTGATGCAGCAGTTGCAAATAACCACGAAACAACACCGCATTAAACCAATAGTTCTCCGGCCAGCGGCCATTTTTGCAAAAAATTTTATGAGCAGAAGCGGCAACTTTTTTTGCCCGTTGCAAATAAGACTTATCTTTTAAAACTTCATATAGCATGACATTGGCTTGTAATAGGGTACCTGCATTGTAGGTATAAAGCCGCTTGTCAATTTTACCCGACGGCAACATCACATGATCGTAGTAAACGCCTTCGGGTGACAGCAATTTTTTGTTTGTCCAGTGATAAAGAAGTAGTGCTGTATCTAAATATTTTTTCTCATGGGTGGCCTTGTAAAGTTGCAGCGCCAATAAAATTCCCGGCCCGTTGCTACAGGTATTTTTCGTAGTAAAGTCGCCTTCCTTCCAGTACAATCCGCCACCGCTTGCCGTATCATAACCGGTTAGCATAAAACGATAGGTTTTGATTCCTTCCTTTAAATAAACGCTGTCCTTTGTTCTGCTATACGCATCCATGCAGGCAATGCCTATCCATTGATTATCGTCGTAAAAACGGCCTTCTTTTCCTTCGTTGATAATGTACGAGTTGTAGGCCGGCAGCGGCTTTGCGTTATCGTTATAAGCATAAATAGTTTCTAACACGGAACGCATGTAACCCTCCTTCCCTTGAACCGCTTCTACTTCATTGGCCGCCTGAATTAATCCGCAGAGCGGCCACAGGTAACTCCATTTTTTATCGCTGCTATCCGGTTTGTAAAACTCTCTATAATAGGTAGCGGCGCTATCAAAAAAATAGCGGGTTATGTTTGTCTGAATCGTATTGATGCGGCGGGCATACTCCTTTTTATCAACCTTTACTCCTTGGGCAAAAATGTAGCCTGCACAAAGAAGAAACAGTACACCAAAAAGAACCTTCATCATAATAGATTTAATCGTTTTAATTCGGCCATGGCTTCGGCCAGCATTACGCCACTTAGTTGCGGCGTAAGGGTTGTAGAGGACGGCGTCACTTTCCAATCGGCCCCAATTAAACATGCCGGAAACAACGTCCCCTTACTCCACATGCTTTCCGCATTCTTTTTTAGAAAGTCTATGTAAGTTGTTTTGATGGACGGAGACAGATTTCCTTCTATAATTAACCGGGTTAGATAGCGAACGAAAATGCCGTTGAACAAACCGCCATCACCGTTATCGCCTGCGGGTAAAATGCCATCGCGGCTTTGTGCACTGATGCATTGCGAGGCGGAACGAACGGCATCATCTATATAACTTTGTTCACCGGTAATTTTATACAGCTCCAGGGCCGCACCGATAACGGTTCCATAGTTATAAGTGAACAAACGATTGTCGTAAGTAATGGGAGATGTGTTGGTGAACAAACCATCCCACACATCGCCATTACTTTTTATCAGTTGGGTTTTTAGCCAGGTGTAAATGTTCTTTGCCCAAACTAAATCGGCAGCGGCGTTGCTTTGTTGATACAACCTCGCGGCATAAATACAGGCCGGTGCATTGGCCGGCGTGTTCTTATTTACCTTGTCCTTACGCCAGTAGAAGCCGCCTCCGCTTACGGCATCCCAGCCCCCTTTTACGTCCGTCCATAAAGCATCAGCCGCCGCTTTATACCGTGCATCGGCAGTTTCTTTATAAGCCCGCAAGGTGCTGATGAGCAACCATTCCATATCATCGTAATAATAGGTAATGAAGGTATTGCCGTTGGCCGATTTTAATCCATCGAGCAGGTTATCCATTTGCAGTTTTGTGGCGGCGTCTTTGCCGCGGCGCAGGTAGGCATCAGTCAACACATCCAGTGCATGTGCATTGGGCCAATAGGCCCCGTTGTAGGCCGTGGTGTTTGGCTGCATTGTAAAATATCTCCCCGATGCATTATAAAAAAAAGCAGCAAGCGCCGCTTGTGCACTGTCCGCAATCTTAGGCCAGTCAAAGGTTCGGGCCTGCGGGGTTGGCGTAGTGCCACTTGTGGGGTTGTCCGGCTTTTGTTTTAAACAAGATAGATGAGCGAGAACAAAAACCACTAAAAGTGCAATGATGCCTGTATGTTTAATACCTGCGTTTTTCATGGACGAACCTGTTTTAAGAGTGAAAGTTTTTGATTGTTACGGGCCAGCAACAAACCTTGCCCGTCTTTTAATTTAATAGCCGCCACGCTTCGCACCGGCCCTTTTTGTAATAAATAGTTTTGTAAAACCGCGTCCGTTTTTTGAAAAGAAAAAACGGTGGGCAGCAGGGCATCATAACGGCCTTCGAAAGGACTGACCTCGTAAAAGTTTCCGGCAGCTATATAAGATGGCTGTTTGCTGGCTGACGAATACTGTGCGAATGAAAACACCGGCGCTGTTTGTAAAAAATGGGGCAAAGCCTGCAACACCAAATAGCCTTTTTCATTTAGTAGTACCGATGTTTTTAAGGTAAGCGCTTGTAACAATTTTGCTTTACTCAATGCTTCCTTAGTAAACACTTCGTCCATTGTTTTACCGGCGAAGTCGCCATACTTCAAAAAGCGTTTTTTTAAAAAAGGCAGGCGCTTTTCCAGGTCTGATTTGCCATAGAAAGGATAATCATTCCCGCCTTTATTGATAGCCATCACGGGTTCGGTTTCACCGTTGTTATCCCAGTCGGCAATGTAAGTTTTTAAGGCATGACCGGCTGTTGCCACCAGCTTTGTATTTTCTCCCCAATTGCCTAATAAAAAATCAACATCGCCGTCGCCGTCAATATCAGCCGGGTAAATACATTGCCATAATCCCGACGAATTTATTAACGCATCGCTTTGCTGTTTTATTAATTTGCCCTTTACATTTTTAAAAACCGTTACCGGCATCCACTCTCCTACTACTATCAAGTCTGTCCATCCATCCCCATCAATATCGGCCCAGCAGGCATCTGTTACCATCCCAATATTGCTTAGCTCTTTTGCAACGGCTCCTGTTGCCTCAGTAAACCTTCCTTTGCCATCATTTATCAACATACTTGATGCGGGTGTGTAACCAAACATCCGTGCATTTACCCGACCACCCACAAACAAATCAATGTCGCCGTCTCTGTCAAAATCAGCCCCGCGAACGCAACTTTTGTTCTCGTATAATGCAGGCAGGGACTGGCTTTCCGTAAACTCACCTTTACCATTGTTGATGTACAGATGATCTCTCAATGCTTCGGCCCGGCCAAAATATTCAGCTCCACCGCTGCATACATACAGGTCTTTGTCGCCATCGCCATCGGCATCAAAAAACAAGGCGCCGGTTTGTTCACATGCTACATTGTTTGCAATGGCCGGGAGCTGCTTTTGTATAAACTTTCCATTGCCCGTTTGCAGGTAAAGCTGTCCGGACTGACCTTTTGCCCCACAGATAAAAAAATCCTCTAAACCATCAGCGTTTACGTCAACAACGACAACCTTTGGCCCTTGTGTGGCATAGCTATGCGGTAACAGGGGCTGCACATTTAAGTCGTCAAATTCATCTTCCTTATGAATGAAGCTAATGCCGCTACTATCGGTCACATCATTCCATGTTGTTGCTAAAAAAGATGGCATTGCCGGACTGTCAAACTGTTTTGCAGCCGCGCTTTGTTGCAATATCAATCGCTGGTTGGCTTTTATGTGATACAGCCGTTGGCCACTTCCGTTGGGCCAGCAAATAATCAGGCTATCAATTGTTTTTGCTTCGCCCAAACCTACGTGCAGCACAGGTGAAACTGAAGACATAAAGCCACGCACCGGTGATTGGGTTACGCACTGCATTGTGCTGTTTGAATAGACATAAACGATGGCACCGATACCTTTTGTATTCTTACCATTCCCCGCCAAATCAATACTTATGTAATTAGCAGCCGGCATATCATTCCGATAAATGCCGGCCGGCTCATTCATGCGGTTCACTACCAAATCAAGGTCGCCATCGTTATCCAGATCGGCATAGGCAGCGCCGTTACTAAGCGTAGGTTGTATAAACCCGGCGGCAGTGGATTGATCGGTAAAACCTTCATCTCCTTTACCAGTAAAAAAATAATCCGGCACTACACCCGATGGCAGGTACTGCACTAGGCCGTGACGATTGGTGGCGATGTTTTGTTCGTTGTTTCGCTGCGCAATGTTTTGAACAAAAACGTTGAAGTCAAGATCGTTTGTGCGGTACTTGTACCCGTTGCTTACAAACAAATCCTTATAACCATCATTATTAAAATCGGCCAGCAGCGGCGCCCAGCTCCAGTCGGTGGCGGCTATGCCTTTTTGCAACGACACATCGGAGAAGTGTTGCCCGCCCTGATTTTGCTGCAAACAATTTTTTGAAAACTGGTAGTGAAAACCAAAATGCTGCTTGTAGTTGTAAGTTTCAATATCATCATCGGCCAGCGACGTCTTGATCACTTTTTCATCCGGCGATAACATATCCAGTGTGACGATATCGGGCCAGCCATCATTGTTATAATCGGCCATATCATTGCCCATAGAAAAGCGGCTTACATGATTAAACAAACTGTCTGCTCTTTCGGCAAACGTGCCATTCTTTTGATTGATGTAACAGAAATCGTTTTCTTTAAAATCATTACTTACGTAGATGTCGGGCCAGCCGTCATTATTAATATCGCCAACGGCAATGCCCAAGCCATACTCGTTGGAAGCGCAATAAACATGAGCGGCAACTGTCATATCTGTAAAATGTCCATTGTCGTTGCGCAAAAGTTTGCACCCCGATACGCTATCAATCGTTTTTCGCACCGAGATGTCCTTATAATCATCGGTGTAGGTTGCGGCATGATTCAACAAAAAACAATCAAGGTCGCCATCGCGGTCGTAATCAAAAAAAGCAGTTTGTGTGGTATGGCCGCTAAAGTCTAGATGATACTCTTTTGCTGCTTCAGTAAAAGCACCTTTGCCAGTGTTAATGTATAGTTCGTTATGGCTGGCAAACACACCCGTAATGGTTACCGTACTTACGTAAATATCCAGCCAGCCATCGCCGTTAATATCTACCATAGCCACACCGGTGCTATAGTCTGAAAGGCCCGCCACACCTGCTTTTTGGGTGATGTCGTCAAAGTGAAAACCACCTTTGTTGAGGTATAATTTATTACCACCTTTTTTATTGGAGACGAAGAAAATATCGTCCAGCCCATCATTATTAATATCCCCAACCGCTACGCCGGCGCCACTGTATAAATAAGGATAGTGAAAGATGTCAAACGAATCGTTGTCCGGAACATTATTGGTAAAGTTGATGCCTGTTTGCAAGGAAGAAAGCTGTGCAAACCAGGGCTTGTTTGAATGGCAGGAAATAAAAATACCGGCTACCACGCCAATCATCGTGAATATACATACTTGTCTTGGCCATGTTTTACCGGTGTGCTTCATTTACGTGTGGTAAAGAAAGAAACGCCGGCTAAATACCGGCGCTCTTTTCTGCTTTACGATTGCTATATGACGAGAAAAACACTTGTATTAATGTTTCTGGTATTGCTGGTAGTAAGCAGGATCGCTGCCGCGAAGCGACACCCAAAAATCGGTGACTGTACCATCGGGCAAATAATTTTTATCCAGTTTCCAACCCCAGTCGTACTGGCTTCCTTCGTTCTTATCCATGTTGATAGTACGATAGATTAACGAGCTGGGATAGGCGCCGTCCTGTCCGGCCGGATCGCCAAAGAATGAATTCAGCCAAAGGTCTTTGTCGCCTGTGCCATCGTTCAACACCATCTTGTATTTATAGCGTTCTTCCCGCCCCCATGATACAGCCAGCAAATTGACTGTCCAACTATCCTTACGCCAAACACCATCGCCCACATAAGGCAGGGTAAACCAAAACGTATTGCCTTGTGCATACCAGAATTGCACCGATTTCACCTCTGCATACTTCGCATTAATATCATTAAAGTTTAGGGTGATACGCATTACTTTATCTGCACCGGCAAAGGTGGTTTCTCCATTTACGCCAATGGCTTGTATGCCTCCATTATCAAACACATAAAACTGTTTTGGCGTGCCTGAAGTACCATCAACAAACTTGTAGGTACCCGCTTTTAGTTTGGTAAAAATTTCAAACACACCGGGGCTTAGCTGCTTCATTTTTAAAGCGCTGCCTAATGTGTTGCCGGCTTCCGTGGCGGTGCCGTATAAATAAACGGCGCCGGGTAAAACGGCAAAGCCACCGGGCCTTTCCAACTCCACCACGCGGCTTTGTAAAGCCTTCTTTACATTGGTGCCTTTTGATGAAAATACCGTCCACCGGAATTTTTTCTTTTGAAAGAAATCGGCGCCGCCAAGAGAAGCAACCTGGTTTAATTGGCCATGCGTCAGCGTCAGCTTATTTTCTACACCACGATTGTTAGAAACGACCGTATAAAACGGTTTGGAGAAATCGCCGCCCTCCTGGTCAAAGGCCACTTCGTATAACACCAGCGAACCGTCTTCAGCACGGGCCTGGTCCCATTCAAACGATTCGGTAAGATTAGCCGCAGGATTAAGTTTGATGGATTTTCCATCGGCCGGTGCAAATAGCGATGGCACTTCGGTAAGGTTTTGATTGATCTCCCTTGACGATTTTTTACAGGCAGCGATGATGACGGTAATGGCCAATAAAAACAAGAGGGGCAAGCTATATTTTTTCATATCAACAGTTTGTGTACGTTTAATAATTTGGGTTTTGTACAAGGTTTGTATTGAGGCCTAATTCCGATGCAGGCAGGGGCCATAAATAATTCTTTGCCGCATTAAACTGGCGCAGTTGCACCCGCAAGTAGCCATTATCTATAGTTGGGTCGCCAAACTTTGCCCCATGCGCCCAGCCATTTAATACTGTTTGCGATAGCTTCCATCTCCGTATATCATCTATGCGGCGGCCTTCCATGGCCAGCTCGGTGCGGCGTTCGCGACGAATAATATTTGTCATATTGGTAGTACCAGGATAAGCTAGTGCAGCGGCATCGGTAAAGCCGGCGCGGGTCCTTAACGCTTTCATTGTTTTATCCCAAATAGCATTATCAAATTGTCCCAATGCCTGCTTTGCTTCTGCATACATCAGCAATACATCAGCATAGCGAATGAGTATCAGATTCAATCCGGAGTTTAAGCTGTTGGAGGCAGATGTCGGGTCGAAATACTTGCGCCAGTAATAACCGGTGGCTGTGCCCTGACCTGATGGTGTGTACTCATTTACCGCAGACGAACCATTGGGTGTAGAGCCAGGTTTGATGTAGATCGTTTGGGTGGTGCCATCGGGATTCGTCCATACGTATTTATCGTACACCACGGTAGCCGTTAACCGGGGGTCACGATTGTTGTATGGATTGCTTTCATCGTATCCCGAACCGGTTTCTTTAATGCCTTTTCCGTTCAGCATAATGTAATCATCAACCAGTTCCTGTGTTGGCGCCAGGTTATTGGTACGGGCGCCGGCGGAGATAGGCGCAAAATCAATGTAATCGTTCCAGGTGCGCAGGTTGGGCACATACTGCAAATCAAAAATCACTTCGGGGTTGTATTCATTTGTTGGACTAAATACATCGCTGTAAACAGGTACCAGTGCATAGCTTCCATTAGTGGTGCTGTTGATAAGGCTTTCGCACAGTGTGGCTACTTCCGCCATCCGGTTGCCTTCATATAAAAGCACCCTGGCTTTAAGTGCAATAGCAGCACCTCTTGTTATGCGGCCTCTGTCGCCGGCAGCATAGTCTTCTTTTTTAGGAAGCGTGGCAGCAACGGCGGTTAGTTCATCGGTGATGAACTTGAGCACATCGGCACGGGGCGAACGCTTTACCGCCTTTGCTTCATCCGGCGAAACATCCGTTGTGATCAATGGCACATCGCCCCACCAGTTCATTAAATTAAAATAATGAAAGGCCCTGATAAAGCGGGTTTCAGCCATCATACGGTCTTTTAACGCAGCACCTAATGTGGTGTTCTTATCTATGTTGGCCAAAAAAATATTAGCCGATTTTATACCACTGTAATAGAAAGCCCAGTCACGTTCAAACCGGGGAAGCGTAGCGGTAAAATTGCCGCTGGCGATGGCATCAGGCAGGCCGCTGTTGATGCCCAATTTAGTGAAAGCATTATCGCTCAGGGCCTCGTTATAAAAGAATGCCTGGCTGGTATAGATGCCGCTGTAAATATTATTAAGCGCATTGTTTACATTGTCATTACTCTGCCAAAAGTTAAGTTCAGTAAAGCGGTCGGTTGGCGCCAGGTCAAGCTTCTTGCACGAACCAAGAAAGAGAAACAACGCCACCGCAACAACAAATTTATTTTTATAAATACGCATATCGTTAGTAATTAGTGTCATTAAAAATTGATGTCTATACCAACGCCATAAAACTTCGGCAACGGATAGGCTCTTGCACTGTTGGCGCCGGTTTGAAAACTGGTGTTGTTATCAAACTCCGTTATTTCAGGATCAATAAACTGTAGTGGCGTAATGGTAAATAAGTTTTGCCCCGTGAAGTAGATGCGGGCCTTTTGGATTTTTATTTTCTTTAGTACGCTGGCCGGAAGCGAGTACCCAATCTGTACATTTTTCAACCGGGCATACGCCGCATTAAACAAATAAATATCGGAGCCGGTGCGAAAGTTATTAGTGTTGGATGGCGATCCGGCTTCGGCTAAGCGAGGCCATTTAGCATCGGGGTTTGTGGGTGTCCAGTAGTCGGTTTGATGCGTGTACATAGTGCCGCCATAACCAAAGTGAAAGGGCTCCACTAACTCGCCCCGCACCATCGCATCCCGCTTGCCCACGCCTTGTATAAAAAACGACAGATCGAAACCTTTAGCCTGTGCCGTGTAGGTGAAGCCGAACGTATATCTTGGAAATGGGTTGCCTAAAATGAATTTATCCTTATCATCAATTACGCCATCGCCGTTCTTGTCCACAAACTTTATGTCGCCGGGACTTATAGAGGCACGGTTTTGACCGGCGAAGATGGCGGCGCCTTTTATATCATCGAGGTTTTGAAAATAGCCATCCCGTTTGTAACCCTGATATACCGTAATGGGCTGACCAACCCGGCGCACAAATTCAAATTCTTCTTTGCGTTCCACCAGCTCGGTGGCATCAAACGTAAACGACTTTAGCTCGTTCAGGTTATCGGCCAGGTTAGCCATGAATGTTTGTGTAAGCACCCGGCCCGCCAGGGTGTAAGTGGCTTTTACTTCCCATCCCTGATTGGCCACCTTTGCCGCATTGAAGTCGGGGAAGGTAGCGCCAAACAAAAGTGGTATATCCTTTCGGGGCACCAGAATGTCCTTTGTGGTTTTCCGGAAATAGTCGAACGACAGATCCAGCCTGCGTTTCAGCAATTGTGCATCTACACCTATGTTGAACGTTGTGGCTTTCTCCCAGGTAAGCGCCGGATTGCCCAACGAGTAACCGGCCGCGCCAACTACGCTATTATTAAAGCCGTATGCATTTGTATAATTGAAGAACGAGGTTTGGTATTGATACGGCCGCACATTTTGATTACCTAACAAACCATACGATGTCCGCAACTTAACAGTACCCAGTTTATCGTGCAGGCCCTTCATAAAACCTTCATCGGTCAGGTTCCAGGCAAGGGAAACAGAAGGAAAGAAACCCCAGCGATTTGTTTTAGAAAAATTAGACGAACCATCATAGCGAAAGCTGAACTCCGCAAAGTATTTCTGGCTGAAGTTATAGCTGACTCTTCCCAGCAAGGAGTTGATGCTGGACTCCACCGTACCCTGATTGGTGTTAAAGGAATTTGCATTGATGATAGTGCCGGTGGTAGGCGTACCCAGGCTGGAATCTGTCAACGTTTTTGTTAAGCGGCTTGCCTGCGACTCAAAGGACTCATTGGTAGCGCCGGCCAAAATTTTTACTTCGTGCCTGCCAAAGGTTTTGTTATACTCGGCCAGCAGTTGCGTGTTGGTCAAAAGCGATTTAGAGTTGGCATCAAACACCTCCCTATCCTGACCATACTGACCGGTGGGAGCAAAGTTTATTTGAAGCCTTCGGCCAAACTGCGAGTTGCTCCGTACCGTTCCGCCGAATACACCACGCACCTTTAAATTTTTAAGAATAGAAAACTCTGCATTAAAGCTGCCAAACACTTCATCATCATTGCTTTTTCTATAACCGCCTTTTTCTAAAATGGCTTTAGGATTGTATTGCGATGAAACGGAATTGGTAAGATAATTTCCGGCCGAATCGGTAAAGGAATAATACAGCGGCACACGGCCGGCATCTACAATCAGCACATCGCTGGAGAGTGAATGATCTTTGTTCTGGCTTTTGATGTAACTCAATACAGCAGACACTTTCAGCCGCCCGATCTCGGTTGATTGGTTCAGGCGAAAGTTGTATCGCTTATAACCATAGTCGGGCCCGATGAAATTATTTTGCTGGTTTAAATAACCTACCGAAAACAAATAAGTACTGGTGGCCGACCCGCCGCTGATGCTTACAGTATGGCTTTGCTGCGCGGCATTTTGCAATATATTTTTTACCCGCCAGTCACCATCGCCGGCCGTTTGAAAATCACGAATTTGTTGCGGCGAAAAAAGCGGTTGCTGGCCAGAGTTAGTCAGCGATTCATTTTTATAATAAGCGTTCTCCCAGGCATGTACCGGCGTGTAGGTAATGCGGGGCGATTGTGTACCGTAAATAGCGGTGTACGATACGGAAGCCTTTTCATTCTTACGCCCTTTTTTTGTGGTAATTAATATTACACCATTGGCGGAACGTGAACCATAGATGGCTGCGGAACCCGCATCTTTTAAAATAGAAATGCTTTCAATATCGTTAGGGTTAATGAGGTTGATATCACCACCAACAATACCATCAATAACTACCAGCGGGGTATTATCGCCCAGCGTACCAAGCCCCCGGATGTTTAAGTTTACCGGTTGGCCGGGCTCAAAATTTCGTTGTTGAATAATGAGGTTGGGCGACACGCCTTGCAGGGCTTGCGATAAATTTACTACGGGCCGGCCGTCAAGAGCGGCGCGGTTGATTTTATCTACCGCACCTGTTACCGATGCGCGGCGCTGTGTGCCATAACCCACTACTACTACGTCGTCCAGCGATTTGGCGGTGGGCGTCAGGGCAAGACTGATAGACCTTTTACCTTCCAATAGAATTTCACTGGCCTCATAACCTACGTAAGAAATCACCAGCACACCGGACGCTTTCGCATCTGGCAGGGCCAGCGAAAAATCACCATTGCTATTCGTAGTTGTACCCAACGTGGTTCCTTTTAAAATAATGCTGGCGCCGGAAACCGCATGGCCGCTTTCATCAACAATATGCCCGGTAATCACTACATCATTCAGCAAGCCGTTTGTTTGAATACCCGGAGTGCTGATGGAAACTTTATTACCATTGTTTCCCTTGTCAATAGCCGTCTTATTACGAAGGATAATTTTATCGTTGATGATCTCGTAGTCGGCGCCAATTTGTTTGGCAATACTATTTAATACTTCCGTGAGTTCTATGTTGCGTGCATCAAGCGATATACGCTGCGTGGTATTGATGTCATCCGGCGAATACACAAACACATAGGCTACCTGCTTTTCCAGCCGTGACAGCACCGTTTGCAACTTTTCATTTTTTACTTTGATGTTGATGCGCTGGCCATCGCTATGTTGCTGCGCAGTTGCAGGCCCTTGCTGATCGGCATTGTTGAAAGCCAGTACCGTTTGGGCTTTCAGCGGAAAGATGCCAACAGACAAAGCGAATACTAAAAAGACTTTTGCAATAAAGTAAAAAGCAGTGGCCTTCGTTCTTCGTGGGTAGAAGTGTCGTTTCATATCGCAATCATTTAAGCAACCGTTTTAGCGTACAAGTGAAAGAATGATCTGTGTTTCGGTGATCTTGTACGTGAAAGGTTTGGTTTTAGATAAATAGTAAAGAATCTCTTCAGCCGTATTGTTTTCAAAAGATCCGGTGAGGTGATAGGCTTTTATTTCGTCATTGTTGATGACTACCTGCTTACCGAAATAACGCTCCAGTGCTACCGCAATTTCATCCATGCCGGTAGAACGGAAAATGAGTTTGCCATCCGTCCAGGCTTTATCCTCCGCACTGGAAGTAGCAACGGTTTTTACCACATTGTTTTGCAGGGAGTAGATCGCCTTTTGGTTGGGGGTAATGATAGTAGAGTCGCTATGCTTTTGGTTCTTCGTTGTAGGAATAAAAGCCACACGTCCGGTAGTAACAGAGGTTTCTATTTTATTTTCACCGGGGTAAGCTTTGATGTTAAAGGAAGTGCCCAGTACACGTACCGTTCCGTTGGTAAGATGAATAATGAAAGGTTTTTGCGGATTTTTTGTCACTTCAAAAAAAGCTTCGCCACTTAATTCAATCTCGCGGGTGTTGCCGGTGAAGGCCGAGGGATATACGATGCGGCTATCGGCATTCAGCCATACTTTACTGCCATCGGCAAGTGTAATAACAGAGCGGGTACCTTTTGTATTTAGTTTTTCAACAAGGTTTTTATTTTTTGAACCAGCAACATCGGTTGCGGTTGCTGGCGTATTTCTGTTTGATGTGAACAGCCAGATGGAAACACTAAGAGCAAGAACTACCGCAGCGGCGCTCCACCATTTTAGGGCGGGGCTGAAACGCTTTACTGGCGCAGGTTGCAGCGGTTCGTCGGTTATTTGGGTGATAACTTTTTGAAAGGCAAGTTCTTTATCAGGTACTTGTTGTGAAGGGTTTTGTTTCCAGAATTTTTGCAGGGCTGCATACCGTTCCAACAACTCCGGTTGCTGCAATAAATTGTTCAACTCCGCTTCCTCCATTGTGGAGATGGTGCCGGCAAATTGTTTGGTAACGAGTAGTATAAAATTATCTGAAAACATGGTTGATGGTAACGCTTAAGAGTAAGACAATGAGTTGTTGATTTATACTTACAAGGGCGGAATTTTTTTTGAAAAAAGCAGTTTCATTAGTACCAGAAGGCGATGCCTATCAATAATAGTATCGTGATTAAATTATCCTTATCCTTCCATCCGCTTTTCTTCGCTCTTTTTTGTTGTTGTGATAGCAGCACGGTATCAAGCCGCTTCATGGCGCGGTATAATTGGGTTTCCACGGTACGAATGGAGATGTTTAATATTTGCGCTACCCGCCGGGGTTTAAGGCCTTCTTCTTTAACCAGCTTAAATATTTTGCGGCATTGTTCGGGCAAGTCGTCAACAGCTACGGTTAGTTTAAAGTAGAGTTCTTTCCATTCCATGTCCTGTTGCGGATTGTGGCCGCTTACCAACGTTGAACCCTGGGTGTCACCGGCCAAACTTATATGCAGGTGCGAATACTGTTTGATGTAATTAAGCGATTGGTTTTTCACCGCTATGAACAAATAGCTTTCGGGGTGCGTGATGGTGTGCAGGGTAGCCCGGTATTTCCAAAGTTTTACAAAGACATCGTTCACCACTTCTTCGGCTGCTTCGGGGCTTTGCACATACTGCACGGCAAAGCGGTAAAGCCTGTCGAATTGCTGGCGAAAGAGTTGTTCAAAAGCCCTCGCATCGGCATACAAACTAATGGCCTGAAACTGTTGCACTATATCGGAAGCCGGCGTCATGGCAGTGTTTTATAAATTACGGTGAGGCAAATGGCCACTATGAAAAAGCAGCGGTAATAATATTATCTAACCATTTTTTACACAAAAAGGCTGTTCTTGCTTTTACAAACAATTAAATGTTTTTGTTGCAGCATCATCCCAACAAACTTTTGTTCCGGTTATAGGTTTCCCAAATCAGTTCACCAAAAATGGTGTTGGCCCAGGCAAACCATTTCCGGGTAAATTGCTTTGCATCATTCTTATGAAACGACTCGTGCATGAAACCCGTTCCGCCATGCGAAGCCACCAGCATATCAATACATTTTTTTATTTCGGCGTTGTTGTTTGAGGTCAGTCCTCGTACTACAATGCTGATGGGCCAAATCATATCCACACCCACATGCGGGCCGCCAATACCCTCGCCGGCACTGCCTTTGAAGTAAAACGGGTTGGCTTCGCTCAACACCAAACGCCTTGTATTTTGATACACCGGATCGGTAGCTTTTACAGCATTCAAATACGGCAGCGAAAGAAGGCTGGGCACGTTGGCATCGTCCATTAAATTAAAGCTGCCAAAGCCATTGACCTCATAAGCATACACCTTCCCAAAGCCTGCATGTGCAGCATACCCAAATTGTTGAATAGCCTGATGGACCTCTGATGCAAGTTCATCGCATTCGTTGGCAAACACGTCATCGTTATAAACACGATGATGAATTTCGGCAAGCTGCTTCAAGCTTATTACTGCAAATAAATTGGAGGGAACCAGGTACGAAAAAACTGTGGCATCATCGCTTGGCCGGAAGCTGGAACAGATCATTCCGTTTGGCTTTGCCGGATAGCCGTAACCGCCCAGCGGCACACCGTCGGTAGCCCAGGAAGTGGTGCGTTCAAACTTATAAGGGCCTTTATCTTTCTTACGTTGCTGCTCTTTAAAAGTTTTTACAATGTTCCTTGCCGCTTCTTTCCACTGCGCATCAAACACGGTTGTATCACCGCTTGTTTTCCAATAACCATAGGCCAGCCGCACCGGGTAGCAAAGGCTGTCAATCTCCCATTTGCGTTCGTGCAGACCCAGCTTCATATCCGTATGATCGTTCTTCCATTCGCCCACCTTTGTATTGTCTTTATAAAATGCGTTCGCATAGGGATCGAGAAGAATATTTTTAGCCTGCCGGTTAATAACGCCGGCGATCAGTTGCTGTAGTTTTTTATCTTCTTTAATAAGGGAGAGATAAGGCCAAACCTGTGCGGTGCTGTCGCGCAGCCACATGGCATCAATATCACCGGTGATGACGTAGGTATCGGGCCTGCCGTTCGTTATTTCAAAATCAACGGTTGTGTCAAGCGTATTAGGAAAGCAGTTGCCAAACAGCCAGGCCAGTTCTTTATTGCCGATGTTTTTTTGTATAGCGGCAATGGCATTTTCAACAGCCACGCTGTTGAATTTTCGTGCAGCTACTGGTGTACGAACATCCGGGAAAGGCGATGCTCCGAAACCGGCCGCAAAGGAAAATTTTGATAAAAGCAATCCAGCCGAAGCGGCCGTAGATTGACGAAGAAATTGTTTTCTGTTCATGAATAAGCAATCGTTTTCTTACCGGCAGTAGTTACTAAGACAACCGGCAGGTAAAAAATACGTACAGACCGTAAACTATTTTGTTTTTTTTGCCGAATTAAATTACTTGCGACAGCGGTAAAGTCTTGCGAAGGCCTGATGTTATACCAGGTTATTAAGCGGGATAAAAAACTTTCTTATAAAACCTACACCTGCGTTCAAAAGAAGAGGCGGGAGATGTTGTACAGGATATTTTTAATTGCTCTGGAACCGGCGGAAGGAAATTGGGATCAAAGGTTCGGTAGCGCCGACCTTGCCATAAGCGTTTGCTATAAATCCATACATTATATTGAAAAGAACATTACCCGGAGTGACTACCTAAGACGCCTACGGATGTAAGCGCCATGTATGCAATGCCTGATGCCGAATCATGGTATCAGTTAAAACAAATCCAGGAAACGATTCAGCTTTACAAAAACTGTTGTATAGAGGTAAACGGAAAAACTTACGTTCGCCGGGTTAGCCAAACTTAAGGAACCATTGAAGTTTAAAAACCCGGACCTGTTAAAGAAGCTGTGTCATTGCATTTATCTGCTGTAGGTATAACTGTTGTTTGCAGCATGTACAATAAAAAACCTGCAACACTATCAAATCGTTGCAGGTTTTTACATGAGTAAGGCCTTCATGGAACAAATTTCTCATCTGATTTTGTTTCAACACCGATTCAGGCTGTCTATTCACCTATTATTTTTTCCTAAAAAAAGATTGCGATAATATCCCCTGAAGCTGTAATCATTTTGACGTTTCACGTTACATTTTGTGTTGCATTGACTTGTCCATTTTCATCTTGCTCATCTTTCCATCCATGTACATGCAGTCGCCATCTTTCATCATCATGGTTTTGCCATTTTTCATTTTCACCATACCATCTGTCATCACCATTGAACCGTTTTTCATCGTCATATCTGCATCCATCGCCATCTTGCTGCCGTCCTTCATCACCATCATTTTGCCATCCTCCATCATTACACAATCTTTTTTCATGGCCATTTTACTATCCATCTTTTTGCTCATTTTGCTATCCATCTTTTTCTCCATTTTATCCTGTGCAAAAGCGCCTGCGCTAAGACCAAAAACAAGTAACGAAAACAATACTTTTTTCATACATAAAAATTTGTGGCGTCCATAGCAAGCTAATGGCTACCGGTTTAGAATATAAAGAGGCTATTTACATACAGCTATTTCAACTGCTTACTTTGTGAAGATGACAAACTATCCTTTACTGTTTGTCTTTAATAAATTTCATGGAAATGGAGTTTACACAGTGCCTTGTATTTTTGGCGGTGAGCCGTTCGCCTTTAAATACATGGCCTAAATGCGCATCGCAGGCGGCACATAAAATCTCTATTCGCCTTCCGTCGGCATCAGGCAAATGCTTGACCGCCCCGGCTATTTCATCGTCAAAACTTGGCCACCCGCAATGCGAATCGACTTTGTCTTTTGAATGATAAAGAGGGGTATTGCAACGGCGGCATACATAGGTTCCGCTTTCTTTGTTGTTGGTGTACTCACCTGTGAATGGACGCTCTGTTCCTTTATGAACAATCACTCTTTCTTCTTCTGCTGTCAGTTTATTGTATTCCATTACTCTTTTTTTAAAGGAACAAAGTCAGCGCAATTAGGTTGGTATTAGCTCGTTTGGTATCATGACCGGTTCACTTTATTTATTGCCGGTTAATAACTACTGAACCTTTAGGCCTTATCGTATTCGCCACCGGCAATTGAACCGGATCTGTGGGTTCCGACAATTGCCCGTCATCAGCTACTTTAAGCGAGTGCAGGTAATTGAAATTTCCGATACTGAAATCTTTATTTGTATGCTGACTCACCACGTATAATATTTTCTCGGACGTTGACAAGTGAAGCGAAAAGGGCTGGCTTGTTTTGAACATAGCCCCACCCGGTCCGGGGTACGCAGGCCCTGAGTTTTTTAATTCTAAAGTTTGTACCGAAACAGGAGACATGGCGTTGGTAGTATTATACAACTGCACAGTATTGTCGCCTGAATTAAGTACGTATAAATGACTGCCTGCTTTATTAGTACGAAGCCAGCAGGCCGCTTTACCTGCCGCCACTGATGTTTGCAGGGTAAGTGATCCGTTAGTGGTATTTATGCTATACACACCAACCTTCCCCTGAACCGGAATGCCTACATACAAAGCATTACCCGATGGGTGTTGCCATAAACCCAACGCACCATTATCGGGCATAGCGCCGGCTGGTAACGTATAAGGCGTACCGGCAACGGGTGCAATCACCCCTGTGTTGCCTACAGCAAATGAACGCAGTGTACCAACGGGTGGCATCAACATAAAGCCCAGAAAATCGGTAGCCCATAGAAACTTGCCGTCACGTGATGCCAATACATTGGATGGAGAACTGCCGGCAGTGGTTTCAAATTTTGCTCCGGCTACCGGTGTCAGTTTTCCTGCGCCATCAATGGTGAACGTGGAATAGTTAGGCAACATGGACGTGGCATGTAAAGGGTCCTGGCTTTTGTTGACCACGTACACATAATTACCCGAAACATCCAGTGCCACCGGGGTTTGTCCGCCCGATGCAAAGGGAGAACCGGGTACAGGCTCCAGCGCTCCATTATCTTTTATGGTGAAGACAGCGATGGTATTGCTGCCGGAGTTTACCGCTAAAAGAAATTTACCATCTGCGGAGAGGCGTAACTCATAGTCAGAATCCAGTGGCCCTAAAATTTGCTGCGGGTTGGCTACGCCGGAGCCATTGGTCATAAAGGGGCTTCCGGCCAGCGGCTCCAGTTTTCCATCGCCCATATCGCGGTAAGCCAGCACTGCATTCTGGTTATCATTAAAATTGTTGGTTTCTACGTAAACTACATCGTATGGGGTTTTGATGGCATCATCTTTTTTGTCGCAGGCAGCAAACAGAAAACCGAGGGAAAATAGTAGTGTTGTTTGTTTTAGAAAACGAGGTAGGAAGCGTTTCGACTGTTTCATTTGTTTAGTGGTTTAAGCGTGATGTTTAAGCCTCCAAGCGGCTTTGCATGCTCGTTACTCCGTTTGAGGAGCCGTACATTTTAATTAAGGATGATTAAGTGGAAAGAAGAGTTACAAACATGGCTCCACGCCTCAAAAATTATATCACAGAAGTATAACGTTTGTATGCTTAATAAAAACGAACGATAGAATGAGATGGAGAATTCTGATCAAAGAAGACTTAGAATTCTAATACAAAAAAAGGAGCGTTTCTTATCCACCTGTGACTGATGGCTTTTAAGAATTAAATTCAAACTTCGTTTGTAGTGTGAAGCTTATTTTAATTCTACTTCCTTAGCTATCCAGTCAACTACTGCTACCGGCACTTCAAGAGGCAAAAGATGACCGGCATTTTTTAGTTCAATAAATTTTATATACCTAAACCAACGACTGAATTCTTTCTGTAGAAAAAGCGTAGAAAAGTTTGGGTCTTCATCACCACTGATAACCATTAGGGGCACTTCAATGTTTTTCATTTGAGAAGAAATGTCCTCCTGGCTTCCTTCATCAATCCAGCTTTTCCATGCCGTCCGGTTAATGCGAAGGTTATCATCAACAATGGCAGTTAGTTGGACGTTGGTTAGTGGCTTAGCGACTAAGCTCTTTGCTATTTTTTCTAATGCTTCTCTATCGCCGTAAGCGTTTAGTAATTCGTTGCGTTTTTCGTCATTACCAGGTTCCGGTGTTGGTGGCGACGGTGCAAGTAGTATCAACTGTTTCAACCCACCCGGTTGTAAAGCCGCCACGGCTAACGCAATCTTCCCTCCCATGGAATGACCAATCAATACAAATTTTTTTAGGATGAGAGGTTCGAGGAGCTCCGCTACTTCTGTGGCAGATTCACTTATAGAAAAGTCATTTGGAAGTTCTTGCGAATCGCCAAAGCCGGGCAAATCAATGGCTATACATCTGAAGGCCGGACTAAGCCGCGAGATAACTTCAACCCATGTTTTTACTGAACCGCCAAAATAATGAAAAAAGATGAGTGCAGGCTCACCGGTACCAACATCTGTAAAATGCAAGCGGGTCTTCATATCACACTTCCACTTTCAGCTTGGCTTCCTTATCGGTTACTTCAAACAGTTCGCCGTGCGGGAAAATGGTGATTTGTCCGTACTCTTCCAGCAGCATTTTATAAGCATCAGCCACTGGCCGCGGCTTACGATGGAGGTCATACAACCCGCAGGCATTTACCGTGTTGTTCTTTTCGGCCAGGCCGGTGTCCCAGTCTATTTGATCAATCAAACTATACCAGGTAAAACCTAATACGGGTACGCCATCGGCCCGCATTTTTAAAATATTAATCCATTGTTTCCAAAGCCAGGTCGGGTTTTGGTCCGCATCAAACGTATTGGTTTCGGTATGCATCACCGGCTTCTTGTACCGGTCATAATACTCACGGGTTATCTGGTACCAGCCCATCACATCTTCCGCCATCGAAACCGAGTTATCCGGCTTTATAATCTTCTCATTGCGGCCGTAATAATCGTTGCCCATCACCTGGTAGCCCGGTGGTTCGCCCTTCATAAACCAATCGTATTCTTCGCGGGTCATGCCGTTGTCGGTTAGATAAACATATACGTCCGCATCGGGCGGATGCGCATACAACAAGTCAAGCGAGATGAGCCGCTGCTTGTTCATCAGCCGCACTTCGGCCGACTGTTCGGACTTTGCTTCATGCGTAAATTCGGCGGTTTCACTTTGAATGATGATAACATCAGGGCGTTGCTCAGCAATGCTGTGAGTAGCCAGAATGCTGGCGGCCACAAGATTCTTCATCGCCGTTACAAAGGCACGGTCGCTTTTTAATTGTTCGTTCCATACACCGTCTTTCGCACTCATTTTTGCCGTTACATAAATTTCATTAACGGGTGTATAATACCGAACCCAGGGATAGCGCTTTGCCACTTCGCCGGCATAGGCTGCAAAATGTATCGGCAGTTCCGGGTTTTGAAAATCAAGCAACCAATCGGGCAAACCAAAATGAAGCAAATCAAGAATGGGAATGATCTCGAGGCGTTCCATTTCGTCCATTACTTCATCGGCGAAACTCCAATCATAGTCATCCGGACCAAGATGAATTTTATAATACGGCAGGCCGTAGCGAAGCACCTTGATGCCCAATTCTTTTACAAGCCTTAAATCTTTTTTCCAGTGTTCGTAATGGCCGCATTCTTCCAACTGATCGCGGCGTGTACGGCCGTTGTTGATGGTTGGATACGAACATTCAATGCCGGTGGCGAACATGAAGTTGCGGGCTGAACCATCGGGCAATCCTTTACCCGACTGTCCTCTTGCTCCACCGTGTTCATCGCCGCTGTAATCCATGGTTCCCAGCGTATCGTTAATGATGTCGAGAAAACTATTGCTTGCCATAAATTTTATTTAAGGAATGAAAAACCATTAGTTGATGGGTGATTTTTTTCGCACAGGCGTGCCGCTATTTTTCTTTGCTAAAAACAAATCAGCCGTACGTAAGGAAAGCGCCATGATAGTCAACGCCGGATTGGCGCTTAAGGCACTTGGAAAGATGGAATTATCGGCGATGTAAAGATTAGAAATGTCGAAGCTTTGCCCTTCGCTGTTCACTACTGCTTTTTGTGCATCATTCCCCATGCGGCAAGTGCCGATGGTGTGGGCACTCCGGTTGTAACTCCATATATCTTTTGCTCCGGCAAGGCGCCATATTTCCCTCATTATTTTTTCGGAATGAGCGGTGAGTCTTTGCTCGTTTTCGCCAAACGAAAAATGGATGCGTGGCTTTGGTAAACCCCGCTCATCTTTTTCATTAGAGAGTTCTAAAAAGTTATGGCTGTAAGGCACGCAATCGCCCAATATATTGATGCCCGCCGTATGGTTGTAACCCCGCATGTGCTGCTGTAATTCTTTGCCCCATAAGCCGCGGCCACGGGCCACCTGCGAGCTGTAAGTCACCGGCATTACGCCGATAGACTGTAACAAATAGCCACCGGCAAAGTCGGCATCTTTTGGCCGGTGCATATCTTCCGAAATGATAGCTCCCGGTATGCCTTTGTACGGACGAACATCTTCTTCAAACTGTCCCCACACCTGCATGCCGGTATGTGCCATAAAGTTTTTGCCTACTTGTCCGCTGCTGTTGGCGAGGTTGTTCATCAATAGTAAACGAGGGGTTTCCACGGCGCCGGCGCAAAGAAAAACAGCCTTGCATTTTTGCCGGTGTTCAACACCATCTTTGATATAAACCACGCCGGTAATTTTATTTTGGGCGTCTGTTTCAAAATGGATAACGAAAGCATTTGGCCTTACCTCCGCGCCATGATGAACAGCGAATGGAATGTAAGTAACATCCATGCTTCCTTTAGCACCGTTGTTGCAACCGGCCTGGCAAAAGCCACGATTGGTACAAGCGGTTCGCCAGCCAACGCCTTCCTGAAAATAGTTTTTTGATAAAGCCGCATTGGGTGCCGGAGATGTTTTAATACCAACCGCATCACAACCTCTTTGCATGAGTTGGCCGGCACTATTAATTGGCAGTGATGGTAATGGATAAGAAGTCTTCCTTTTATCTCCCCAGGGATAATTAGCCGGACCGGAAACACCGATAAAATTTTCAACTTCCTCGTAATACGGCTCTAAATCTTTGTAGCTGACAGGCCAGTCTTCGCCAACGCCGAACTCTGTGTGCAACCGAAAATCATCAGCCTGCGCACGGGGCACATACGCCGTAAAATGCAACGTTGAACCGCCTACTCCCGTCCCCGAATTATTGTTACCGAAATGAACCGGATCAGCACCGGCACTAAGCCGTTCATCCGTCCAGAATAGGGCGGCTTGTGCGGGTTCATCGGTTGCAAAATCGGTTGATGGATTCCACTGCCGGCCTGCTTCCAACGCAAGTACCTTCAATCCGGCTTTCGCCAGTTTGGCAAGGATAGGCGCACCGCCTGCGCCGGTACCAATCACTACCGCATCTACTACTTCGCTTTCGCTAAACTGTTGCATGGGCGGCTGGTTTTAAAGGTTGAGGTTCCCTGTCTTCAAGATGGTTTAAACCAAGCTGCGTCCATCCCCTTGCGTCGGCAAACGATGCGTCGCCTATTTGGTCTTTGGCAATGGGATGGCTGTAATAAATTTCTGTGAGCATGGCAAGAAGTTCTTCAAAGAACAAGGAAGCGGAAAGGCTTTGCCAGGCAGAAGAACGGACGCCGTTTGTTTGAACGGCCGTAAGTACCGTTACTTTTTGTTGGAGGGAAAGTTGAGCGAACGGCAGTTGATACATTTGTTTCCCCTCTTCTTCAATGCCTTTCAAACCGTTTATGATTGCAGCTTTCATTGGCGGCATGTTGTTATATCGCCAGCCTTTTCCTGCACCACTTACCAGGGCATCTTCAAACAAAATTGCTAACGGGATCGTTTGTTCTTTGTCACCTTGCGGAAATAACACATCGCTGACATCTTCTAACAAAGCGAACGTATCATCATTAAAAAAAGTTGTTGAGATGCGCTGTTGTTTATGAAGCCGCTCTATTAAAACCGCTTTTGTTTGCGGTGTTACTTCAGCGGAATTTAATAAAGACGTTACGGCACCGGCGGGATAAAAATCGTTACGCATAATTTAATCGCTGGAGAGTTTACCGCCTGTTACATCAATAAAACTTCCGGTGATAAAGCTGCCATCATCGGAAGCGAGGAACACATAAGCCGGCGCTAATTCTTCCGGCTGGCCGGGACGCTTCAGCGCTACTTCATGGCCGAAGTTTTCTACTTCTTCAATCGGCATGGTGCCCGGAATATTGGCCGTCCATACCGGGCCTGGCACCACGCAGTTTACACGAATGCCCTTCTCGCCAAGGTTCAATGCCAGCGATTTGGTGAAGGAATGAATAGCGCCTTTGGTAGATGAATAATCAACAATGATAGGAATGCCGGTTTTACCTACAATGCTGCCTGTATTTATGATGCTATCGCCTTCGTGCAGGTGTGGCAACGCGGCTTGTGCCATAAAAAAGTAACCGAAAATGTTCGTCTCAAATGTGCGGCGAAGGTTTTCTTCCGTGATAGCCAGAAAATCTTTTTCCGGATGTTGAAAGGCAGCGTTATTTACCAGGATGTTTAAGCCGCCGTATTCATCAACCGTTTTTTTCACTGCCTCGTTGCATTCTTTTTTCTGTCGTACATCAGCCTGGATAAGTAAACATTGGCCGCCATACTTTTCGCATAATGCTTTGGTGTCCCTGGCATCATCGGTGTTCTTATTATATAGGATGGCCACCTTGGCGCCTTCCTTAGCAAAAGCTATCGCTACCGAACGGCCAATGCCGCTATCGGCGCCGGTTATCAATGCAATCTTGTCTTTCAATTTCCCCGCAGGTTTGTAATTATCGCCTTCGGTTTCGGGCTTCGGTTTTACGTCCGATTCCTTTGCGGGATAAGGCAGCTTCTGTCCTTTAAACTCGGTTGATTTTGGATAGTGTTTCATGATAATTTTTCTTTCGTATTTGCCTGTTATTCTATTGAAAATGATAATCAAACCGGTTCTTCCATTGGATAAAAGGGAAGCTCTTTTCTATCGGTGCCATGCCTGCCTTTGTCTATCCGTAAAAAAAGTTCGGCTGCCAGTAGCATGGCTGAAAGAGGTGAAACAAAATAAATCCAGAGATGTTCAAACTTGCCTGCGGCGATTGCTGCGGCTGTTGACCGTGCCGGGTTTAAACTCATGCCCGAATAAGGAAGTTCAAATATGAGGTAAGCTGCTATTAATACACCGGAAAGCAGTGGCACGCCCTTCTCCCATCGTTTACTACTGCTTGCTAACAAAATGATGAAAAGCAGTAAAAATGAAATCAAAAATTCTGCAACAAAAGCGGTAAGCGATGTGTATTGTGGTTTCGGCGCCGTAACGCCATAGTTTATTAACGGATGCGAGAACCAATGACCAACACTAAGCTTTAAAATTTGTGCGGCTACAATGGCTCCTGCAAATTGAACGATAGTATAAACGACGGCATTTTTCAAGCTAAGTTTTTTCAAACGATAAAATGCCCAGGTAGCAGCAGGATTAATATGCGCACCCGACTTTTTTCCAATGAGCAGCGTGATAAAAAAAATATAACCGCCCATGATAATTCCTAAGGGAATACGCCGCAGCAGCGGATGCACTATCCAACCGCTTTGCATAACCGGCAAATCGGGATGCTCCAGTAAAATAGTTAGTAAACCAGCGCCAATAACAAAGCCTGCGAGGCCGGCAGCTTCCATAAAAAAAAACCGGGTTTTGCTTTTGGTCATGTTCATTAGTGGTAACCTGGTTATACCAGTTGTATGCAAGCTATAAGAAAAAAAGAGGCCTCGTCTAGAATCAATTTTGAACGAAAGAAAAAAGTGCTGTTGCATTATAGTTGTAATTGAACAATTGCAAACACCTTTCCATGCCCCAAAAAATTTCTCACAGAAGTGTTCTATTTGTGTTCTAAAATAAAACCGCCCAGTAAGAGGAAAAGGAGGGTTTAATAATTGGTAGTAAGAAGGCAAGCAATAACTATGACAAATTTTGGGTACCAGGCATCGCATGAACAATTTGCACCGGGCAGGTTGATAGAACTATCGCTGCTGGCAGAAAAAGCCGGTTTTACATTCATCAACTCCTCTGATCATTTTCACCCTTGGAGCGAACGGCAGGGACAAAGCGGTTATGTGTATTCCTGGTTAGGGGCCGCTCTGCAAGCAACGTCCATTTCGCATAGCGTTGTCACTGCGCCGGGCCAGCGGCAACACCCGGCTATTCTGGCGCAGGCGGCTGCTACATTAGCCCAAATGTTTCCCAATCGTTTTTGGATGGCTTTAGGTAGCGGCGAAGCCTTGAACGAAAAAATCACCGGAGAAAAATGGCCAACTAAAGCGGTACGCAACGAGCGGTTGCTTCAATGCTTTACCATTATGAAACGATTACTTGCCGGTGAAACTGTTTCGCAGTACGGGCATGTAAACATTGAAGGGGCCCGACTATACACCTTGCCCCTTCACCAGCCGTTACTGGTTGGCGCTGCCCTTACTGTAGAAACGGCAGCATGGATGGGCGGTTGGGCAGATGGATTACTAACTGCACATAAGCCCCTGCCGGACCTTAAAAAAATTATAGAAGCTTTTAAAAAAGGTGGAGGCGAGGGCAAGCCCATTTACCTGCAGGTACAATTAGGTTATGGCGCTGATGATGAAGAATTAGCGGCCGATGTTTTACACCAGTGGCGTACCAATATTTTTCCGGGGAATGTAAAAGGCGAGCTATGGAAAGTAGAACAGTTTGATGCGTTAGGCGAGTTTGTAACCATCGCTGACATAAAGAAAAAACTACTCATTTGTTCCAACCTTCAACTGCACACCGAAAGCCTGAAAGCTTATGCTGGTCTGGGCTTTGAAAAAATTATTCTGCATAACGTAGGCCGCAATCAGGAAGAATTTATCAATGTCTTTGGTGATAAGGTTTTGCCGAAATTATAGTGTAACGAAAGGCGCTAAGAATTGAAAAATGCTGAACCAGAAATTAAGATTACACTAACGGCATTCAGCTTCTTTTTTTAAATCATAATCCATCATCCACCTGGTTTTGAAACCAGGTGGATGAACATAGAAACCGATAAAAGGAACATTCAACAAAACACTTTCGACAGTAGAAAACTCTCTCACGAAGACACTATATAAACAGGCAGCTTAAATGTAAAAACGTTTTTGTCATCTTGCGTGTAGGCTTTTAATGAGGTATGATGTAAGCCCAATATTTTTTGTACAATCAGCAATCCCAATCCTAACTTTTGCGGCCGGCTGTCCGATAAAGAATCTTCTTCCTTGTAGAAGTTGATCCAGGTTTGTAAATCAAGCGGTAAGGGAGGTCCGTCATTTTGTAGGCGGAAGATCAATTCATCATTCTCCACTGCCATAGAAGCCTCCACCGCGCCGCCTTCCGGTGTATTTTTTATGGCATTGTCAACCAGGTTTTGCACTACTCTTTCCATCATGCTGATGTCGGCATTGACCCACACATGGTACAGGCATTGCGTACATTTTAAACTAACCTTTGCTTCGTCTGCATGCAATTGAAGGTTGGTTATCGCTTCCTGCACAATCTCAGACAACACAAACGGTTCTTTCTTTGAACTGAATTCAACGGCATCCATCTTTGATAGCTCGAACAACTGTTTTACCATGTTCTCTATCTGCAACATTTTGTTGTAAATAAGCTGCGAATACCGTTCTTGTTCTTCCGCCGAAATATCGCCTTTCTCCCGCTTCAGCAGTAAGGTTTCGGTGTATCCTCTTGCAATAGAAAGCGGCGTTCGCAAATCATGAGAGATGATGGCAATAAAATTTTTGCGCTCTTTTTCCGACCGGGTGAGTTTACTGATAGACAATGATAACAGATCAGCCATTTTATTGAAGGCATGAGTGACAGGTTCTAATTCATCGTTCTTTCTTAACGCAAAACGAGCTTTATAGTCGCCGTTCTCAAAACGTTCCAATACAGAAATCATCTGCCCAAAATTTTTACGAATTCGTCGCAGGTACAAAAAACTAAAGATGAGAGAAAGCAGAATAACGACAACAATGGCTTTGATAGCGAGGTTAAGAATGTGGCTGCCAAATATCAGATCCATCACCCCTTCCGATTTTTTGCTATCAAGAATCACATAGATAAAACCAAGGCGTTTTGTTTCATGCTGTACTTCGGCCGCAGAAAATATTTTAGCAGATGCAGGATCTTTCGGGTCGGTTCCTTTCACATATTGTTCGCCCTTTGTGGCTATGTATTTACGTATCGGCAACAAGTCTATCTGCCATTCCCTGATTTCTTTTTCAGAGGCGTGAAAGTAAATGACCTTGCCCGTCGTATCCAGAAAATATACTTCAGCGCTGGGGCTTAACACCATCGCGTTTTGAAATACAGAATCGGCCTTTTGCTTACTAATCCCAGAGGGTGTGAACGGAGACGTAAATTTAGCTATGTGCGCAGCCACTTCTTTATTCAGCAATTGCGTACTTGCCTGGTGATAATAGGTGGTGGCTAAATAAGTAATGATGATAAAGAGCAAGCCCAAAACCGTAATGATGCTGAAGATTACGATGGAAAACCGGCGGAATATCGTGAAGCGATTTTGTTTCATTCGGCAAACCGGTACCCCAAACCCCAGGCTGTTAAAATATAAGAAGGATGATTCAAGTCCGCTTCCAGCTTCAATCGCAGCCGGTTGATATGAGAGGTAACGGTGTGCTCGTAGCCAGCGAAAGCAAAGCCCCAAACCTGCTGCAACAACTCTTTGCGGGTAAAGGCTTTACCAGGATTACTGGCAAGCAACCATAACAAATCAAATTCCTTCACAGTTAAATCCAGCCGTGTTTCTTTAAGCGATGCTTTTCGTTTAGCCGTATCTATAACCAGGTCGGCATGAACAATTTCCTTTTGCTCCGGCACAGCCGGCGCCGGGTTTGAGCGCCGCATGATGGCTTTTACTCTTGCCATCAGTTCCAGTATGCCAAAAGGCTTTGTAACATAGTCGTCTGCACCTAATTCCAGTGCCAGTACTTTATCCGATTCATCGGCATGGCAGGTAAGCATCATTACCGGCGTATGCTTGTCGGTCAGCCGAAGTTTTTTACATATTTCCATTCCGTGGCTATCGGGTAATGTTATGTCGAGGATAACAAGGTGGTAGGTCTCGGCCAATAATTTTCTTAATGCTTCTTCACCCGTGGCACAAGTGCTAAGCTTATAATGGGCCGTGTCAAAATGAAGTTGAAGTAATCGGGTGATTTCGGGATCATCCTCTACTAATAAAATGGTTTGCATGCTGAACGGTTATGGTTAAAATATCGGGCAGGTCACAACTTGCATAGGACGGCTGATGAATATACATGTTTTTATTATAGCCTCAGCCGTAAGGGTTGTAAGCAATATTTTTTTGCAATGAATTTTAGCAGCAGACTTCTGTAGTCATACTTTTTTGAACAATCCGGTTGAGTAAGCAGTATAAATTCAACCTCTACTCATTTGGTAACCGTTAATACAAAACCGGTACGTACGGTAACACCAGCGCCAGGATTTACTGTAAGCGTTCTGCAAAAACTATTGGTGGTGATGTTGGCAGAACCTGACGTGATTACTACGTCTGTGTTGGCATCGGGTATTGTGCCGCAGCTCCAGTTGGCCGGGTCGTTCCAGTCGCCGTTTACGGAACCGTTCCAGTTATTGACAAGCTGTAAGGTGTAAGTCCGGCTTGAATTGTAGCTATTGACTTCACAAATAAATTTATATCCATTCCACGAAGAAGGAATGTTGTTCAATTGCAAGGTGGCCGTATTTGTGCCGGAGAAATGGCTGTCGTCATTTATTTCTGTATAAAAATTACCGCCATCGGTGTTTACCGCCCATTTATAAAAAACACCCACAACACCGGCTGTCAGTGTTGTGCTGCTGCCTGCGCAGAGTAGTACCGGAGGCAGCTTCATAACAAAGAAATTTCCGAAACGGCTTGCCCGAAACCGCAGAAGATAGCCGCTTTCAATAGAATCGGAACCGGAGGGTGTGAAGATTCTTTCATCGCTGACCGGTACATAGCCTGAAGGCACTGTATTTGGAACCAGCGGTTGATTGATAATGGAAAGGTCACCAATTGAATGGATCGTTGGGTCGGCTGCCTTTAGCGCAGCGAATTCCGTTTTCGTAAAATAAAAAGCCATATCAGCATTCAAATTGGCAGGTGTGTTCTCCGGCACAAAGGTCAGGTTTCGGTCCAGATAGGGAGTGTTGTTATACCTGCGTATAGCGCCGCTGTTCTGGTAAATAAAAGCTTGCATCCTGCCAATATTATAATCATCGGTGATGGTAGCCATCGTAGTGGTGCTGGGGTCAAAATAAATGCTGGAAAATTCAACCGGTGTAATGGCACTACTGGTACCAAAAAGCATAAGTGGATTTGCTTCGCTGATACCATTAAACGGATTTGGTATCAAACGCACCGGCCTTACCGGCGGCGCATAGTTTGGTGCATTCAAGTTATCCAGGTGCCGCATGAAAATATTGATTCCTGTATTGGGCGCAGTGCTTACGGCACGGCTATCCCGCCAGCCAACGATGCCTGTTCCATTTACAGGGTCAAGCGCTACTACGGGTAAGTCGTTTCCGTAATAGGCATTTTTGTTGATGCCCGTACCCACATGCCGGCCCATGGCGCCCCAGGTAAGCCTGGTGCCGGATATAGGGCTTACCCTTGTTGAGCGGCCTTGGTCATAAATTGAAAACAAGGCTTTACCGGAAGGTGTTACATTAAGGCGCGGAAATTCATAAGCGATGCCATTACTTCCGCCGGTATATAATTCACTGCCAATTACCAGTCCTGCCTTCGGTGCCTTATAACTGAGATAAAAAGAGTCCACGCCTCCCGAAGTGCCCTTTTCCAGGCTTAGCGATTGTAACATTACTTGCCGGGTACCACCGGTGTTGGCCGAATTATTAAGCAAGGCAGCAGCATACACAGAAGTTCCTCCGGCGGCGAGGCTAAAATCGGGATAGGCCGTATAAACATCGGATGCCAGCAGGGTATCGCGGAACGTAGAAAAGATGTTGAGTGGAGGCGGCGATGGCGCAGTGTACACACCATTTATGTTTATGCCCGCATCGGGATCATGGGAAGAGGTAAGTTCGTAAGGAATTGAATCATATTTTTCTACCCCATAGGCATAGCCTTGTATGGAGGGATTACTAACAGCGTTGTTTATATAATTCCGTTGCGTTACCGCAATCATATTTATGCTGATGTTACCGGATGTAGGAATGGTTACACCTTTTGGATAATTATAATCGTAAGCGCCACTGTTTAATACCGCATATCCGTTAGTGATAACCTTCTCATCAAGAAGGACGATGATGCTGCCATTTCCTCCGTCGCAGTAGTGGTTGTAGGTTTGCACCGCCCTGTTATACAGCAGGTAGATGTTGCCGCCCGTGTAAGTAACGGTCTCGGTGCAGGCGATGCCGTCCACGTTGCGATTCATCCTGGATACTTTTGCATTTGTTTTTGCCCGGAATATCCTGTTGTAAGCAAGTACAGTGCTGCCATTATACAGGCTCATGATAATGTTACAGCCGCCCTGCCCGTCGGGCCATATGTTATAGTCGCCTAACACTGCACTGGTAAAGTCCACATAGTACTGCGGACAGGTAACCTGCCTTACTTTTTGTGTAACATTATTATTGACGATGTAGCCGCCATTCATTTTCATTACGCCGCCTTCATCATTGAAATCACGTACGTAAAGCTCACTTAAATTGTAGCCGTTATTTTTTGCGAAGGATAGAAAAAAGCCTTTTTTGCCATCGGGAATAAGAAAGGGAGCCTGAAAAAAATAGCCGTCGGCGGCCGTGGTGGAAGCCGCCACATAACCGGGCTCGCTGAAAACAGCGCTACCATTTCCGCTCATGTGTTGTACCACTATCTGCGGATAATAAGCATTGTCATTGGTATAGCAGATATAAAATCCACCCGCACTGTCGGTAGCGGCAAACGAACGGCTTCGGTAATCCTGATTCGAACTAAAAAAATAAGTCTGGTTACCGGCAGCAGCAGTTACCGGGTTGCCGTTCACATTCCAGAGTCGGTTGCCATTCTTGTCATACTTCTGGGCATAAATATCCGTTTTAGAAGCCGCATAATTTCTGCTATCAAGCCAAATCACAAAATAGCCGCTATCGGGGTAGCTTTTTAAAACCAGGGGTTGCTGCTCATCACCCGTAACAAGCGATACTGCCGTATGAAGGCTATCGTAAAATTCATTTGTAGTATTGCTCCATTGTGCGGCGGTTTGCAGACAAACAACCAATAAACCGAAGCTAAAAAAGATTCTCATTTTCTACTGGTTAACGATGATGAGGAAAGTCGTTTTTATTTTTTTATCACCTTGGGAACCTGCTCTTCCTGCCTGGCCAACGTTCGTGGCCTATCTGCATGTGCCATTCTATTATCAGCACCGGTTATGCCGGCGGCAAGGTATTCCTGCAAACCTGATACATTATTTAGCCTTCCTGTAGCACCGGGGCAATCAATGCAAAGCGGTATGCATTGATTGCCTGCTACAAAACGTCTGACGGTGTTGCCAGGCAAAACACCAAAGCCGTTGTTATAATTTATAAAAGCCGGGGCGTTGTTGCAGTAGCTCATAATGCTGCCGCCGCTGCTACCAGGCGGCGGACCGGGCGTACAGGTATTACCATTCACCGTTTCTACAGGTGCACAATTATCAATGGCGCCATACACATCGGGATTTTGCGAAAGCAGCCAGCCGCACCATTGGGTATGGTGAGCTCCCAACAGGTGGCCTATTTCATGCATCACCTGGTATAATTGTGCCTGCGTTACACTTGCACCGGTAGGAAAATTTTGGTAACTACCTCCGTAGTTTTGGTCGCAATAAGCACAAGCCCCTGTGCTGTCGCTTTCGTTATAAGCAGCGCAGGAGTTAGGCACCACCGCTTTTACTTTTCCGATTTTGGATGCTATTCCTGAGCGTCCATTTGTACTGTAATCAAGCCCCAAACAGATATTGCCCCAAAAATTATCCTTGTAATAATAGCATAGGTCCTTGATTGCGGTTTCGCGGTTGGGTTGGCGGTAAGGGTCGGCGCTTGTCCAAATATTTATTCCTTCCAGTTTCACTTTCACTGAATCGTTCAGGTAGCCGGCCATCACCAGGTTAAAGAGCTCGTACACATAATTGATGGTGCTTTGCTTGCTGCTGCCGCGCCATTGATAAAGGCTGTCAAAGCAGTCAACATAAACAAAAACACATTTATCCTGAACGGCCGTCTGACTGCGCATTCCACTGCCAGCCGTTATATCGCGGGCCGTTTGCCGGGGCGAGTTATCCCTGGTGCCGCAACCAACCGTATAAGTTGGAAATTGTATGTTGGCGCTGTTGTACAGCCGATAGGTAGTGGCCGCAGCCCCATCCTCTTTCGTAATTTGGAGGGAAGTATCTCCCATCACGGCTATCAGCGAAACATAGTCATCATTCACGGTGAGCACGACATTATTTTTCTGCTGCCGCCCCGTTACCACGCCCTGGTACATGACCGGCAGGCTAACCGGTGAAAGAATTCGGCTGTTGTTCTCCGTAAACTTTACTGTTCCCGGGCTCACCTTTATCAGGTCGCAATCAATGGTTTCACCGGCACTTAGCGGGATGCTTAGCTGCATGGTTTCGGGCCGCCCGGCCATAACCTTTTTTATAAATAAATTGCTTAACTGCAACTGTTGGTACGTTCCGTCAGGTACCTGCATTTTACCGCCCATGGCACTAAAAGAATTAAGCCGGGTAAATGGCTGGCCGGCTTGTTTCTTATCGGTTATGGCTTGTTTCAGCGGCCAGTTTTGCGCCTGCAACTGCGACACAATTGCCATTACTACTATAAGCAGGTAGAGTTTCATTTTTTGCTGGTATTAAATTAATGCCCGAAACAAGTTAGGAATAAGTTACATTCTTAAAAGATTAATTAAAGAAACAACTCTATGCTTTTTTTATGCAAGAACAACTAATCTGGATTGTGTGCCGGATTATATGGTGCGTACTAAAGCAACCTTCAGCAAGCGCAGGGCGACAACTTTTCTTTACCTGGTAATGCTGCCGGCCTGAATTGCCGAAGCATAAAAAACAGCAAACGTTTTTATACCGCAACCACAAAAAGCTTTAGTAGCCGCAGGAAATGCTACTTGTCGTTGTGCAGGTTGCATACAATTTTAACCTGGCACAACCCGCCAATGAACCGCTGAATGTGAAGCTTTTTTATTTCGTGCCCGCTGGTTACTTTCTTACAGGCGCCACAAGGCCCGGTACCATTTATTCTTTACCGCACCGCTCCCCGATGCGTACAACTTTCTTATTTTACAGCCTTTCCCAAAAGCCAGTATGCAGTTATCCCTTCTAACGCCAAAGCGGTCTCTTAACAAAGCCTACAGTAAAGAAAAACTAAGCCGTGCCGATATAGAAATTTTCAAACAGGAGCTGACTTCTTTACTCGATAAAACAGATGTCTCGTATAGCGAGGACACCCTTAAAGATTTTGTGGCTGACTTTTTAAAAGCCGTCTATTTTAAAAACAACTATTTCGTTTCCATCAACAAAGAGCGGAAGGACCTGGCCGTGCATACCGGCAAAAGCATTAAAGAACCGGTGGGCATTATTGCCGAAGTAAAACGCCTGCACACCGCCGAAATGATGACCGCTGAAAAGCCCAATGTAAAAGCCTTTCACGAGCTGGTGCTTTACTACCTGCACGAACGGGCCACCCTCGGCAACCCCGAAATAAAATACCTCGCCGCCACCAATGTTCACCACTGGTTTTTGTTTGATGCGAACGAGTTTGACAAAAAGATTTTTGGCAACCCCCGCATTAAAAAGCTGTACGACATTTATAAAGGCGACAAGAAAGACAATGGCTGGTTTTACACCGAATTGAAAACACTTCTTGCTGCCGAAGCCGACACGCTTACTTGTACTTACCTTGATCTCACTTCGCTGGAAGCCGTGCTGCGCAACGCTTCCACGGCCGACGACAAAGCGCTGATAGCAACCTACAAAATCCTCAGCCCCGAACACTTATTAAAAAAGCCTTTCGTCAACGACAGCAACAGTTTGGACAAAGGCTTTTATACTGAACTACTGCACCTGATTGGCCTGGAAGAAATAAAGGATGGCAGCAAAAAACTCATTCAACGAAAAGGGGCAGCAGCCCGAAGCGAGGCGTCAGTTTTAGAAAATACCATTATTAAGCTATCCGACAAAGAAGCTTTGTATCATCTCCCTAACCGCCAACAATGGGGCGATGATACCGAAGCGCAACTACAGGCCGTGGCGCTGGAGCTTTGCATTACCTGGGTTAACCGGATATTGTTTTTAAAGTTGTTGGAAGCACAGCTTTTTGGCTACCACGGCAGCAATCGCGACTACCTGTTTTTAAATGGTTCGCTCATCTTCGATTACGATGAACTGAACAACCTTTTCTTTCAGGTGCTGGCTGAAAAAGAAGACCGTCGCAGGCCGCACCTGCAACAAAAATTCAGCACGGTTCCTTACCTCAACTCGTCGCTTTTTGAACGCACAGCACTGGAACGGGCAACGCTTGACATCAGTGCTTTGGACAACCGGCAAACCTTGCCGCTGCATAAGGACACCGTGCTGAAAGAGGCCACGGGTAAGCGTCGCAGCGGCGCCTTGCCAACGCTTGATTACCTGTTTCAATTTTTAGATGCCTACGATTTTACCTCCGAAGGAAAGGCCGAAATACAAGAGGAAAATAAGACGCTTATTAACGCTTCGGTGCTGGGCCTCATCTTCGAAAAGATAAACGGTTATAAAGACGGTTCGTTTTTTACACCGGGCTTTATTACCATGTACATGTGCGCCGAAACCCTGCGCCGTGCCGTGGTGCAAAAGTTTAACGAGGCCAAAGGGTGGAACGTAAAAAGCTATGAAGAACTGTATGATAAAATAGACGACCGCGCCGAAGCCAATGCTATCATTAACTCGTTTACCATTTGCGACCCGGCCGTGGGCAGCGGCCACTTTCTGGTAAGTGCGTTAAACGAACTGATTGCTATAAAAGCGGGCTTGAAAATTCTTCAAGACCGCAACGGCAAGCGATTGAAAGAATACAGCATTGAAGTGGTGAACGATGAATTGGTGGTAACGGATGATGATGGCGAACCCGTGGATTATAAGCCCGGCCACCCCGAAAGCCAGCGGATACAGGAAGCGCTTTTTCATGAAAAGGAACGCCTGATTGAAGGTTGCCTTTTTGGGGTGGACATTAACGCCAACAGTGTAAAAATCTGCCGCCTGCGGTTGTGGATAGAGCTGCTGAAACATGCCTATTATACCAAAGGGAGTAACTACAAAAGTTTGGAAACCCTGCCCAATATTGACATCAACATAAAGCAGGGCAACAGCCTGATAAGCCGCTATGCGCTGGATGCCGATGTAGCCCCCGCACTCAAGCAAAGCAAGTGGACGATAGACACCTACCGCAGCGCCGTGCATAGTTATAAAGAAGCCGGGACCAAAGAAGAAAAGCGGGAACTGGAAGGCCTGATTGCCACCATTAAAACCGATTTTAGAAAGGACGTAAGCCCCAACGACCCGGTGCGCAAAAAGCTCTCGGCCAAACGCGGCGAACTGGCCAAGCTTACGCAAACAAAGGAGTTGTTTGATGAAGGAGCCAAGCCCAAAAAAGCAGCGCTGAAAGTAGTGGAAAAGTTAAGTGCCGACATAGAAAAATTAGAAGCTGAACTAAAGGATGCAGAGAACAATAAAATTTACACCGATGCTTTTGAATGGCGCTTTGAATTTCCGGAAGTGCTGGATAACGAAGGAAAATTTGTTGGCTTTGATGTGGTGATTGGGAACCCGCCGTACAAAATGATTCAGCCTCATAATACAAGTGAAATAGAATTAAATAGTTTTAAACAACAGTATCCTTTTGCTGATTTCAAAATTGATTTGTTCCATTTGTTTTTCCAGCTTGGAAATTTTATTTCAAAACAAAACGGTGGACTCAGTTTCATCGCTCCAAGCACACTACTCTATAACTTTTACACCGATAGATTAAGATCGTGGATCTCTGAAAATAATTGCATTAACAAAATTGTCGTAACGAAAGAAAAGGTATTTGATGATGCTGATGTGCACACAGCAATATATTTTTTTACGAAATCTCATATTGCAAATAAGAATGTTCAATTAACTACGGCATTAGAAGATGTACTCCAAGATAAAGCAACCTATAAGGTAATTGCTCAAAAGGAAATGAATGAAACTCCCGGAAATGTTTGGAATTTATTAGTGAATGAAAAGAATATAGGTTTAATAAAAATACTTGCGTCCAACAAAAAGCTTGCAGACGTTGCTAAAATAAACAGAGGCTTAATAACAGGTGATAGAGAAAAATATTTTTCAAAACAAAAGCTAAGTGATAATCATGTTCCGATCCTAACTGGGTCTGACATATTTAAATATTATCATCTTAATCCATCCGAATTTGTTTTGTTTGAAAGACCTAAGTCTGCGGGCGGATGTTGGGATAAAGAGGTACACTTTTCACCTCAAAAAATCTGTGTTCGTCAAATCGGCTTTGAGCCAACAGCCACTTTAATTGCCGAACCATTTGCTGTTACTGGAAACATATTCACTGTAATCGCGAAAGATGTAAATGACAGTAAATTTTTGTTATCCATTCTGAATTCTAAAGCAATTAAATATTACTGGCAAATTATGTTCAACGACTTTAAATCTTCATTTCCTCAAGTAACTATTTTCAGTCTAAGTCAAATTCCTATTCCTGATATTATAGAGAATAGCAAACTGCAATTGGTTGGTTCTGTAGATCAAATTCTCGCCATCAAAAAACAAAACTCTTCCGCCGATACAACCGATTTAGAAAAACAAATAGACACCCTCGTTTATCAACTGTATAACCTCACCCCCGATGAAATTGCCATTGTTGAAAAAGGCGCTTAACCCTTTTTACTTTTTGGTTGTTGTCTAACAAAACCCGGTGCTTTTATAGAGCAATGTGAACAGCGTTTTTATTAGCCCCGGCCTGCAAGTGGCTTCTCAAAATATCCTACTTTCATAACCTTAATCATTAAGCAAAATCATTGGAAACGGTACTACCTGAACAACCTTTTTATTTTCTTCAGCACGGCGGCGGAATGGGCGAATTGACCCGCCATTATAACTGGTCGCAAACCTCCATCGGCACACCTGATACCTGGCCTCAAAGCCTCCGCATCACCTTAAGTAATCTGTTACATTCCGCCTTCCCCATGTTTCTTTTTTGGGGGCCCGACGCCATTTGTTTTTACAACGATGCTTACCGCCCCAGCCTTGGCGATGAAGGCAAGCATCCGGCCGTGGGTAAAGCGGGCAAAGAAGTGTGGCCGGAGATCTGGGACTTTATCGGTCCGCTGATTGATGGGGTAATGAAAACCGGCGAGCCGGTATGGTTCGAGAATCAATTGGTGCCCATCTACCGTAACGGAAAGCTGGAGGATGTTTACTGGACCTTTAGCTACAGCCTGGCCCTGAACGACGAGGGCAAGCCCGGCGGCGTATTGGTTACCTGTATGGAAACAACCGGAGCTGTAAAAAGCCGGATGCAGATACAAGAAAGTCAGGCCCGCTTTCGCAATGCTATGGAGCAGGCGCCGGTGGCTATTGGCTTAACCCGTGGCGCCAGCTTTGTTTTTGAAAACATCAACCCGCCGATGCTGAAACTGATCGGCAATAAAAAAGCGGTGGATGTAATAGGTAAGAAGGTTATAGAGGTATTACCCGAACTGCAAGGACAGGGCGTGCATGATATTTTGCAGCAGGTTCTTACAACCGGAGTACCCTTTCATGGTACGGAAGTGATGGTAGAACTGGACCGCGGAGACGGGCTGCAACCCGGCTATTTCAACCTTTCTTATACCCGGCTTTCGGACAGCAGCGACACTGCTTTTTTGCTGCACATGGCTATAGATGTAACCGGCCAGGTATTGGCAAGAAGAAAGCAGGAAGAAAGCGAGGCCAAGCTTCGCTCTATCCTCAACTCGGCCCCTACGGCTATGAGTGTATTTGTTGGGCCTGACCTGATTGTTGAAAACGCCAATCAACTGATGATAGAGGTGATGGCGGCCGGGCCCGATATAGAAGGCAAATCGTTCCGCCAGTTACTTTCCGGTTTGGTGGAAGAAGACCAGAAATTTCTTGACCTGGTAGATGGCGTTCGCACCACCGGCCAGCCCTTTGAAGCCCAGGAGGTGGACGTGTTTTTCAAAGCTGAAAACAAGATGCGTTATTTCAACATCAGCTTTATACCCTTAAAGGATGAAAGCGACACTATTTACGCAGTGCTTGACGTAAGCGTGGATGTAACGGAACAGGTGGCCGCCCGAAAAAAGGTTGAGGAGAGTGAAGCCAAATTCCGCTCACTTATTGAAGAGGCGCCTGTTGCCACCTGCGTATTTGTAGGCCGCGAGATGGTGATTGAGATAGCCAACAAGCCTATACTGGGCTTATGGGGCAAAAGCATCAGTGCGCTGGGTAAGCCACTGAAAACAGCCCTTCCTGAATTGGAAGGACAACCGTTTCTACAGATTTTAGACGACGTGTTTACAACCGGCAAAGCCTACACGGCCACTGCGGCCCCGGCTGATTTAGTGGTGGATGGGAAATTGGGTACTTACTATTTTGACTTTACCTACAAACCTCTTTACAATGCACACGGTGAAGTGTACAGAATCATGACTATGGCGGTGGATGTAACGGCACAGGTAGCGGCAATTAGAGCACTGGCAAAAAGCGAAAGCAACCTGCGCAACATGATATTGCAGGCGCCGGTGGCAATGTGCATTTTTCGCGGGCCGCAGTTTGTTATCGAAATCGCCAACGAAAAGATGTTTGAGTTCTGGGGTAAGTCGCCGGAACAAGTCATGGGCAAGCCATTGTTTGAAGGCATACCCGAAGCCGCTAACCAGGGCTATGAACAATTATTGACGCATGTACTGGCTACAGGCGAGCCCTTCTCTGCCAACGAGCTACCGGTTACCCTTCCCCGTAGTGGCATCGTGCAAACGGTGTTTATCAACTTTACCTACCAACCGTTGCGGGAAAAGGATGGCAAAGTTTCGGGTATAATGGCCATGGCTATAGATGTAACCGAACAAGTGCTGGCCCGGCAAGAAATAGAGCATAATGAAAAGCAGTTGGAGACCGCCCTTGAACAGGCACGGTTGTCAAAAGAGGCAGCGGCACTGGGCACTTTTGATATGGATTTGCTTAAAGGTACCATGCATTGGGATGACCGTTGCCGGACACTCTTCGGCATCAGCCACAATCAGCCGGTTACCTACGAAAAAGATTTTGTGGAGGGCCTTCATCCCGATGACCGCGAACGCATTTTGGCTGTTATTGAAAAGTCGTTCATCAAGGCAGTAAGCAATGGCGAGTACGATGTGGAGTACCGCACCATTGGCGCTGAAGATGGTTTAGAACGGTGGGTAAAAGCAAAGGGTAAAGTGTATTTTAATGAAGCCGAAACTCCTATCCGGTTCATTGGTTCGGTGCTTGACATCACCGGGCCTATGACGGCCATGCAAAAAATAGAACGCACCGTGGAAGAGCGAACGAAAGAACTCGCGGCAGCCAATACCGCCTTGCAAACAGCCAATAAAGAGCTGCAACGGTCCAACGCCAATTTAGAGGAATTTGCCCACGCCGCTTCCCACGATCTGAAAGAACCCATCCGCAAAATCACCTTCTTCACCCACCAGTTGAAAGACCAGTTGGCCGACCATTTACAGGAGGCGGAACAACGCTCCTTTAACCGCATAGAAAATGCCAGCGAACGCATGGGCCACCTGATAGATGACCTGCTGCTTTATTCTCACGTAAGCCAGCGGCCGCACCAAACCGAAGCCGTTGACCTGAACGAAATAGTACAACGGGTAATGGAAGACGTGGAGCTGGATATTGAAGAAAAAAAGGCCGTGATTACAGTAGATAACCTGCCTGCGGTGCAAGGTTATAAAAGGCAGTTGCAGCAACTGTTTCAAAACCTGCTCACCAATGCACTTAAGTACAGCAAGGCTGGTGTACCGCCCGTTATCACCATAACCGCAGCGGCTACAACCGTTGCCGGGAGCCGGTTTCAGGTTATTAAGGTGGCCGACAACGGCATCGGTTTTGAGCAGCAGTATGCGGATAAAATCTTTCAAATGTTTTCCCGCCTGCATGGCAAGAGCGAATACAGCGGCACCGGCGTGGGCTTGTCTATTGTAAAAAAAGTAGTGGAAAATCACAACGGCCTGATTGAAGTAAAAAGCGAACCGGGGGTAGGGTCAACCTTTGAAGTATATCTGCCTGCCTGATAATGGGTAACGTGAAATAACTATGGCTAAAACAGTCAGCGTAAAGGCAATATCAAATTCAGATAAACAGAGTCAGGTTTCATCACCATCTCTTACTGCTTTAGCTTATAAAAAATGGCCCGCATACCGGCTGCGTCTATCGCATTCATATCTGCCAGCCGCAGCGACTTTACCATGTTAAGCGTAGTGGTTTTATATGTTTGAAAATGCGGTGTTTTCAGGTGGGCTTCGTAGGCTTCTTTGCCGGCATAAATTTCTACTATCCGCACCTGCGTCGGATCTGCTTTTTCAAACATGGGAAAGATGGCTATCACTCCGGGTTCGGCTCCTACCGACGTTGCCGCCGCTTCTTTTAAAATCGTTTTGTATGCTTCCCAATATTGCGGGTAGATGTCTATTTCCGCTATGCGAATGATCAGCCCTTCCCTGGTTGGTAAGCCTGTTTCGTTTTTGCCGGTAACCGCTTCGTTTGACGCAGGCAGTTGCCGCTGTTGCAATACAGTTTGTACCACGTTGCCGGCCGCCCTGCCTTCATCGCTGCTTACCTTATTTTGAATGATAGCAACAAGCTGTTGAAGCTGCCGCCCGGTAAGGCCATTGTATAAACCGATGCTTATGTGCGAACGCAGTTGCGCCTCCACACCACCCATCGCCGCCAGGGCAGAAATGGTAGCCAGTTCACGGGTTTTCCAGTCAAGGTTATCGCGGCCAAAAATATCGCCGAACAGGTGCTCTTTCAAAAACTGATCAATAGCCGGTGCAAAAGCATACACGTCCGCTTTTGCCGGCTGGCCAATGAGAGCGGTCTGTAGTTCGGAGCCAAGTTGTAGTTTGTTTTTACCAACCGGCAATGGATTAGCTTCTTTGCCCTGGTGGTCGCTGATCCCTTTTTCTCTTCGCTCTTTTATAACCGCCATCAAGGTAGTTAGTGCAGTAAGGCTTCGCGGGAAGCCGGCATACGCATAAAGCTGCACCATAATTTCTTTGATGTCGTTAATGGGTAAACCCGCATCCAGGGCTTCTTTCAGCGATGGCTTCAAGGATGCTACATCGCCTTTTGCCGTAAAGGCGGAGACGGCTATGATGGCTTGTTGCTTATCATCGAGGGTGTCGGTATTCATTGGTTGCCGGGTATTTGCCTGGTTAGATAAAAAGAAGAAAAAGAAGATTATCAAGACAAATTTTATTTGCATGGTGCAGATCTTTTAAAAGAAATCTTGCTGTTCCGGTTGAACAAAGCAATGATGAATGGACACCGTTGGCTGGCTCAATGCTGGCTATCGGCCGGCGTAAGTTTTTTGGTAAACGACAGGGAGCCCAACATCCACCGGTCCTTCTCTTTCACATACACTTCTGTAACGATAAATGGGTTGGTGACTTCGTTGCCGCCTACTACCGCCAATAACGTAATGTCATTTAAAAGGATAGCCGTATTGCCGATGATGTTTACAGAAGCCGAATGAACGTCCGCTTTTTTGTACCAGATGCCACCGCTTTTTATCGTGGCTACTTCCTGTTCTTTTCCCCAGCTTCCGCCCATGTGAACGAAAACGGATTTATCATCAAACAGCGCTTTTAAGGAGTCAACATTTTTGCCGGCCATCCAGGCCCATTTTTTTTTCGACAGCGCTATAATCTCTCCTTCCGCACCTGCGGTAACGAGAGTTGACGGATTCAGTTTTTTGGATGGTATTTTGTACTCTTCATCGGTCACTCTTTTTAACCAAACGGTTTTTCCTTTTTGCGTGGGGGTAACACCAACGTAAGCAAAGCCGCTGCCAGGCGATGCGCCGTGCCAATGCTCTACGCCGGGACTGCACCTGATGACATCACCTTTGCCCACAATTTGCAGCGCTTTGCCCCGCTCCTGGTAGTAGCCAGCGCCTTCGGTAATGAGCAGGTATTGGCCGGCCGGGTGAAAGTGCCAATCCAGCTTTGCACCCGGTGCAAACGTGGCCTGCGCCACGCTAAAATTGAACACACTGTCTGGTGTATTTAATTCGGTAAGCCATACCGTTCCGGTGTGGTTGTTGGCCGTGGATACTTCTCCTTTTGGAAAGATGGAAAGGTCCTGCGCTGTTGCCTGATGGAACAAAGCAGTACTTACTAAAATGGCGAACGATAGTTGCCCGGCTATTTTTTTAATCATCTTGTGCACTTTGGTTTTTGTTGCGTATAAAAATGTGGGCTTCGCTTTTCGGCTAAAGCCTTATTCGTTTTTTACCGGTTAATCATCTTTTGCGCCTGTTCGTTATAACGATTGCCCTGCACGTCAATCGTGGAAAGGGCTTCATTAATTTGCGTGAGATCCTCTGCGCTAAGCACCAGCCTCGCCGCCCCGTTGTTTTCTTCCAGCCGGTGAATTTTTGTTGTACCGGGTATGGGAACAATCCATGGCTTTTGCGCCAGTAGCCATGCAAGGGCAATTTGTGCCGGTGTAGCAGTTATCTTTTTTGCAATGGTGTTAAGTAAATCAACCAGGCCCTGATTTGCTTTGCGATTCGCTTCCGAAAAGCGGGGAACGCTGTTCCGAAAATCCGTCTTATCGAAGCTGGTGTTCTCGTCAATTTTACCGGTTAAAAAACCTTTACCCAAAGGGCTGAACGGAACAAAGCCAATCCCCAGTTCTTCCAGTGTTGGAATGAGCTCTTTTTCGGGTTCGCGCCACCATAACGAATACTCGCTTTGCAGTGCCGCTACCGGTTGTACCGCATGTGCTTTGCGAATACTTTCCACCCCCGCTTCGCTCATACCAAAATGCTTTACTTTTCCTTCGGCGATTAAATCTTTTACAGTGCCGGCTACATCTTCAATAGGAACGTTCGGGTCAACACGATGTTGGTAGAGCAGATCAATCACATCTGTCCGCAAACGTTTAAGCGCTGCTTCGGTAACGGTCCGAATGTTTGCCGGCCGGCTGTCGAGGCCCAATGCTGTTTTGCCTTCTTTAAAACCAAACTTGGTAGCAATCACTACTTCGTTGCGAAAGGGTTCTACTGCTTCGCCCAATAACGCTTCGTTATCACCGGGACCATAAGCTTCGGCGGTATCAAAAAACGTAATACCAAGGTCAACTGCTTTTCTGATCAGTTGAATAGCTTGCTGTTTGTTTGTTGCCGGGCCGTAACCAAAACTTAATCCCATGCAACCCAACCCAAGGGTGGATACTTCGAGGCCGCTTTTACCTAATAATCGTTTTTGCATACAATAAATTTTTTTACTGAATTAATTTTCCAGCTTTCGTTCGCCCAGCCACTTCACCATCGCAGGGTCGCGGTGGTCAAAGAAGCTGCTGGTAGCGGTGTCCAGGGTTTTAATGGCCTCCATGTCTTCGGCATTTAGCTCAAAACCAAGGCTGTAGAAGTTCTCTTGCATCCGCTCCTTGCGTACTGATTTTGGTATGGCCACAACGCCCCTTTGTGTAAGCCAGCAAAGGACGATCTGTGCTACAGTTTTGTTGTACTTGTTAGCCATGGAAAGCAGCAGTTCATTACCAAAAATGTTGTTCTTGCCTTCGGCAAAGGGACCCCAGGATTCAATCTGCACACCGTTATCCTGCAAGAATTTTTGCGACCCTGTTTGTTGGTGAAACGGGTGTGTTTCAATCTGGTTAACAGCCGGAACAATTTCGTTATGAACAATCAAATCCATCAACCGGTCGGGATGAAAATTGCTGACGCCGATAGCCTTGATTCTACCTTCTTTATACAAGTCCTGCATGGCTCTCCATTCGCAATACACATCGCCATAAGGTTGATGAATCAGGTATAAATCGAGATAGTCCAATCCTAATTTCTTCAGCGAAGTTTCAAACGCTTTTTTTGTTGCTTCGTAACCGTGGCTTTGTATCCATAGCTTGGTGGTGATGAAGAGTTCTTCCCTGGCAACACCGGCGCTCTTGATAGCGTTCCCCACCGCTTCTTCATTGCCATAAGCGGCGGCGGTATCAATCAACCGGTAACCTATGTTGATAGCATCCACCACGGTTTTTTCACACTCCGCTAAATCCGTTACCTGAAAAACACCAAAGCCAAGGATGGGTATCTCTACACCATTGTTCAATTTTACTTTTTGCATAAATTTTATTTACTAAAGCACAAAGGTCCTGGCAATTTTTAACCTGCGGGGTAGATTGATTACGGATTTACCTACCAATATTCCTGATTGCCACTTCCGCGTCGGCGAAGCAATATATAAAGCAATAATTTTGGTTTTATAAAGCAAGCGTGCTATGGAGAACATGATACGGTTTAAAACAGTAAACGACTACAATGCCTTCAACAATAACGAAACGCTTCACCCTTTGGTAAGTGTTGTTGACTTGTCGAAAGCGAGCCGCAGGCAGGCCACCACCATGTACTTTGGTTTTTACACCGTGTTTTTAAAAGAAGTGAAATGCGGCGATCTCCGGTACGGAAAAAATACGTACGATTACCAGGAAGGAACACTGGTTTTTTTAGCGCCGGGACAAGTAGTTACGGCTGTTGGCAACGGTGGCGAAACCTTTCAACCAAAAGGTTATGCGTTGATCTTTCATCCCGATTTAATTCATGGTACCTCTCTTGGAAAGCACATTCAGGATTATACGTTTTTCTCGTATCAATCAAGCGAAGCGCTGCACCTTTCGGAGCGGGAACGCAAGCTGGTGCTGGATTGCTTTGCCAGGATTGAATACGAATTAGCGCAGGCCATTGACAAGCACAGCAAGCGGTTAATCGTATCGAACATTGAGCTGTTCTTAAATTACTGCACCCGTTTTTACGACCGGCAATTTATTACAAGAGACACCGCCCACAAAGGAATTTTAGAACGGTTAGAGCAGTTATTGAACGACTATTTTGAAAGCGAAAAACCGCAAACAACCGGCCTGCCTTCGGTGGCTTTTTGTGCATAGGAGCTCAACTTATCATCAAATTATTTTGGCGACCTGGTAAAAAAAGAAACGGGCAAATCGGCGCAGGAGTACATACAGGCAAAGTTGATTGACGTGGCGAAGGAGCGCATCTTTGACGTCAGTAAATCGGTAAGTAAAGTGGCCTATGAACTGGGCTTTAAGTACCCGCAGCATTTTACCCGGCTGTTCAAGCAACGGGTGGGGCAATCGCCAAATGAATATAGAAGCATAGCCAATTAGCCTGATAAAAATCAATCATAATTATTGTTGGAATGTTAATCCAATACTTCGTAAAGGCTCATGGCATGGGCTTTATTCTTCAGGCTTACCTCTCCTATTTTTTGGCAATGGAATGACTCCCTTATTTTTTGATACGTGTGTTCGTTAATAATGATCTGCCCTTGCGCACCGGCCGCCTGCAGGCGCTGGGCGGTATTTACCACATCGCCGATAACGGTATAGTCGAGCCGGCGCAGGTTGGCCGAACCGATGTTACCAGATATCATTTCGCCGCTGTTGATGCCAATAGAAACGCTTGGCTTAAATGAAACGGTGGCCGAACCGGGGGGAAGTTTTCCAATTTCCATACGTACGGCCAGACTCGCGTCTATGGCCCTGTCCAAGTGATAAGCGCCGCGAAAAACAGCCATCACCGCATCGCCGATAAATTTATCCACGTAGCCGCCCTGCGCTATAATTTCTTTCACCATTACATCAAAATAACTATTCAACAGCTTTACTACCGTATCGGGAGTTTCGGCTTCGCTGATAGCGGTAAAGCTGCAGATGTCAATGAACATTACCGTAGCTTCCACGGTTTCGTTTTGCATCAACGACGATTCGTATTCGCGGCTGCCCATAAAGTTGAGCACCGTTTCATCTACATACATTTTAAGTATGTTGTTTTCCTTTATAGCCTTGAGTGTTTCTTTGATTTGTTTTACATGCGCCAGCGTTTTGGTCATGGTAAGAGCAAGGTCTTCAAAGTTGATTGGCTTGGTTACAAAGTCAAAGGCGCCGCGGTTCATGGCGGTGCGAATGTTTTCCATATCGCCATAGGCCGAAACAATAACGGCTTTAATCAATGGGCTTGACTCTCCAAGGCGGCTCAATAAAGTAAGGCCGTCCATCTCCGGCATGTTGATGTCGCTAAGTACAATATCCACATCAGGGTTTTGCTGAATTTTTTCCAGCGCATCTTTTCCATTAATAGCGAAGATGAATTCGTATTGCGACTCCCGTATTTTCTGTCGAAACTTTTGTTTAATAAGCGACTCAAGGTCCGCTTCGTCATCGGCCACTAAAATTTTTGCCATCAGTTAACGGGTTTAAGTTTTTCTTTTAACAGGGAGAAGTCAACCGGCTTGGTAAGAAAGTCATCGGCGCCAAGGCTTTTTGCCGAATCGTAATTTTCGGCATCGCCGTAAGCGGTTATCATCATTACTACCGGCGGTGGCTTACTGTATTTTTGTTTGATGTGTTTTAGCAGTTCAAGGCCGCTCATGCCGGGCATGTTAATGTCGGATAGAATGAGCACGGCTTCATGCTCATGGTTGTTGAGGTACGTGATGGCTTCTTCGCCGGAGAAGGCAAAGGCAAAGCTCATCTCACCGCTGCGGATCTCTTTGCGAAAGCGTTGCTCAAACAATGTTTTCACATCCTGTTCATCATCTACTACTAAAATTTTCATGTGTTGAAGTTGGTTTATTATGCCGGTAAAATAATGGTAAATGCGGTGCCTTCGCTTTCGCCGGATTCCACTTTCAATTCGCCGCTGTGGCCCTTGGTAATAATGTCGTAACTCATACTTAATCCCAGCCCTGTTCCCTGCCCGGTAGGCTTGGTAGTGAAGAAGGGTTGAAAGATTTTTTCCCTCAGCGATGAAGGTATGCCGGCGCCGTTATCCATCACTATAATTTCTACTTTGTCGCCCGTCTTTTTTGTAGCGAGGGCTACGGTTGGTTCATAGCTTTCACCCGTTGTTGCCTTCTTTTCTGTTACGGCATAAAACGCATTGGTTAAAAGATTAAGCACTACACGGCCAACATCCTGCGGAATAATGTTAATGCTTCCAATGCTGTCATCGTAGTCTGTTTTCAGTGTTGCATTGAACGATTTATCTTTTGCCCGAAGGCCATGGTAAGCAAGGCGAAGGTATTCATCCACAAGGGCATTAATGTTAGTTGGTTCCTTTTGGCCGCTGCTGCTGCGGCTGTGTTGCAACATGCCTTTTACTATAGCATCTGCACGGCGGCCATGATGGTTTATTTTTTCATTGTTTTGATAGATGCTTGTCAGCAGCTCGTTGTATTCATCGCTGGTAAGTTTTGCCTTATCTACCCGCAATTCATCAATAAGCTCATTGTTTATTTCACTGAAGTTATTCACGAAGTTTAAGGGGTTTTGTATCTCGTGGGCAATGCCCGCGGTGAGCTCACCAAGGCTGGCCATTTTTTCTGATTGTACCAGTTGCGACTGGGTAAGCTTCAACCGGCTAAGCGCCGATTCAACCGTTCGCTTAGCTCGTTGATTTTTTCTGTTGTTGAAGTAGAAAATAATGGCTAAAGCAGACAGCCCTGCTAACCCCAATACCAGGGAGATGGTGCGTATCCGGTTTCTGTCTTCCAGGTTCTGTTGTGCCAGCTTCTGTAGCCGCACCTGCTCATCCAGCAAAAAAGAAAAAAAGGCGGCCTTCCTTTTTTGGTTGGCCCTTGTTGTGCTGTCAGCCAGTTGTTGCGACAAAGCCATGTATTTGTAAGCACTATCCGGTACTCCCCTCCTGCTCCAAGCCTTGGCAACCAAGGCGGCGGCGGGGCTTGAAAACGAGAGTGTTTTAGAAGCGTTTGCAATCTCCAAAGCTTTTGTTGCGTAGTAGTGCATGGAGTCTTGCCCGCCGGCTCTCTCGTACAGTTTTGCCAGTGCAAGCGAAGTCTTTATTTCAAACGCTATAAAGCGATTTGCTTTGCTGATGGCTAAGCTTTGCCAATAGTACCGTTTGGCAGAGTCGAGGTCTCGTTTGCTGAAGGCAACTTCGCCCAGGTTTGTAAAAACAACGGCCAGTCCGTTGGAGTCGGATGACAGGACGGCCCATTGCAACGCGGCCCTTGCATATTTTTCAACCGAATCGAATTGCATTCGGCCAAGAAAGATTCCTCCCATGCTGGAGTTAACTATGGATAGAATGTCTGCCTTGGCAGAAGGCGCCATTTCCATTGCCGCGGCTTGCCGATAATAAGCAAGGGCCTTGTCTTCGTTGCCGGCCGAACTTTGGATATGCCCCATCTGGATGAATGCGTAGGGTACAAGAACCAGCCGGGCATCTTGAATCTGCCCCGGAAAAATGCCCCCCCGCGGAAACCATTGCTTTAAGCTATGGGTCCCGGCTTCCGCTACAGGCAAGGCTTGGGTCATTAGTTGGTACGACTCCAGCAGATTTCCCTGATGATAAATGCCATAGGCTTTGAGCATTTTGCCAAGCGCCTCGGACAGCGGCGCATTTAACTGGCTGCTTAGCCTGATAGCTTCGTCGGCGTAACGAATGCTGGCGTCGTGGTTGCTCTCCAAATAATAACTGGTTAGGTCGAATGCCGCCTGTGCCCTCACGGTATCTGCGGCTGAAGTTAAAAAAAGTTGGGTTACACTGTCAACATATCGCTTGTCCTGTGCCGTCGTAAACAGCGGTAAAAGTGATAGCAATGTGATTACAAAGAATGAAGTTTTCATGCGCTTAGTGAATTGGTAATTGAATGGCGAAAACGGCCCCCTCGTTCACCACTGACTCCGCACGCAGCTCGCCGCCATGTGCTTTTACAATGTCATACGCTAAGCTCAAACCCAAGCCCGTTCCTTGTCCTGTGGGTTTGGTTGTAAAGAAGGGTTGAAAGATTTTATTAAGAACGTTTTGAGGGATGCCGTTACCGTTGTCGCTTACAATAATTTCAATCGTATTATTCCATTTTTTTGTAGAAACCGAAACCATCGGCTCGTAGCTGTTACCCGGCGCTTGCAGAAGGGTTTTCTTTTCATTCACTGCATAAAAGGCATTGGTGATAAGATTTAGCATAACTCTCCCAATGTCCTGCGCAATGATGTTGATAGTTCCGATGCTATGGTCGTAATCGGTTTTCAGCGTGGCATTGAAGCCTTTATCTTTTGCCCTCAAACCATGATAGGCTAATCGCAAATATTCATCACACAAAGCATTAATGTTAGTGGGCTCTTTTGCTGTTGATGTTTGCCTTGAGTGCTGCAACATGCCCTTCACAATGGCATCTGCTCTCTTGCCATGGTGATTTATTTTTTCGAGGTTTTGCTTAATGTCGTTGCCGATTGTTTTTGCTTCCGCTATGTCGCCTTTATTCAATTCTTCGTTGAGTTCATCCATCAACTCATTACTTACCTCACTAAAATTATTCACGAAGTTTAACGGGTTTTGAATTTCGTGGGCAATGCCCGCAGTCAGCTCGCCAAGCGAAGCCATTTTCTCGGATTGAATCAATTGCTGCTGTGTTGATTTTAATTCGTGCAGTGTATTTTCTATAGTTTGCTTTTGCTGGTGCAATACAAGATTAGCTTTTTGCTTTTGGCGATTATTTCTGTAGAGCAGCAATCCTATCAAAAGACAAACTACTAATCCTGCCACCAATGAATAAGTAAGAATTTTATTTTTTGTCTGCTTCTTTTCCTGTTCTAACGCTTGCAAGCGTAGTTGTTCACTGTACGTAAGTGTTTGAAAGTCGGCAAGGTTTTTAATTCTTACTTTAGCCAGGCTATCTGTTGCATGTAATGCAAGTGCCTGGTATTTGTAAGCACTATCAAATTGTTGATTTAATTGGTAAGCCAGGTAGAGATTTTTATAACCCGATGCCAGGTTTGTTTCACTACTTGCAACCAAACCTAAAGTTTGTAAAATTCTGTAATTATTAAGCGAATAGTATAAAGCGGAATCTTTATTTGCTTTCGTAATATAGTATTCACTCAACTTTAAATAAGCCCTGCTTAAAACAGTATTGGTTCTTTGTTTTATTGACCATTCAATGCTCTTATAATAGTTACTGAGCGATGCAGCTTCATTTCCTAATGTGCCGTTGCTGATGCCATACTGCAAATAAATTGCTGGAAAAAATTGAGGTAAAAAAGGTGCCTTTACAGGGTCCATACTCAATGCGATTTGTTCTGCCTCTTGCTCATAATAAAGGGCCGAGTCGGGTTTGTTTTGATTATTGTAGGTTTCGCCAAGGCTTATATATGCAATCATAAAACGGGGTGTATAACCTATTTCTTTTGCTATACTTGCTGCCTTTATAAAATGTTCTATTTCCTGTTCAGGGTTTGCTGTTGCCCTCATTAGAATAGCATAGAGATGATGTGTATGTGATAATAAAACAAGCCTTTTATTACCATCATATTGACTGGGATAATAATTCCATTGCGGTTGTTTGTCATTGTCTGCATCATCTGCAATTGTAAATGCCCCTTGCAAACATTTAAGTGCCTCGGCGTATTGGCCTAGACCAATTAGCTGGAAAGCTTTATTAACCAAACCAACACCTTCTCCAATTTTATTATTGGCCTGCGCAGCTATCGCTATTTCTTCATTTGCATAGTAAAGAGCAGTGTCTCTATTTAGCTCCTGGTAGGTTGCGTTTAGAAAAGCAGCAGCCCTAAAACGTATTGGAGATCCGGCATTGCTTCGTAAAACAGCTTTAAGACTATCAAGATTTATTGATTGAGCCTTTGCATAAGCGGGCAATAACAAAAACAAAAGAATCTTTACAACAAGTTTCATTTTTTTATTTCATCATTTGGTAACTGTATCGTGAATATCGTACTCTCTCCTTCTTTTGTTTCCACCTTTAACTCTCCGCCATGTGCTTTTACAATATCATACGCCAGGCTCAAACCCAATCCTGTTCCCTGTCCTGTTGGCTTGGTGGTAAAGAAAGGTTGGAAAATTTTATCGAGTATTTTTTGAGGGATGCCGTTGCCATTATCTGTTACATTGATCTCAACTTTATCATTTACTTTATTTGTATGTAGAGATATTGTTGGTTGGTATCCATCACCAACCTGTTTCTTTTTTTCATCTACCGCAAAAAAGGCATTGGTAATTAAATTTAAAATTACCCTGCCAATATCCTGCGGAATAATATTGATGCTGCCTATGCTTTCATCATAGTCTGTTTTTAATATTGCATTGAAAGATTTGTCTTTTGCACGCAGGCCATGATAAGCCAGGCGCAAATATTCATCGGCCAGTTTATTAATATCGGTTGGCTCTTTTTTGCCACTACTGCTACTGGAGTGTTGCAGCATGCCTTTTACAATAGCATCCGCACGTTTGCCATGATGGTTTACTTTTTCTAAATTTTGAATCACATCTATTGCAAGTTCTTTTGCATCTTCAGTATCACCATTGTCCAATGCTGTTTTCATTTCATCCAGCAACTCTTTGCTTACCTCACTAAAATTATTCACGAAGTTTAAGGGATTCTGTATCTCGTGTGCAATGCCTGCGGTGAGCTCACCAAGGCTGGCCATCTTTTCCGATTGGATCAATTGGGCTTGAGTAGATTTTAAATCGTTCAACGTTTTTTCCAATAGCTTATTTGCCTTATGCTTTTGTCTATTATTTCTAAACAATAGAATACCAATAGAAAGAAATACAAGTACAACACCAAGCAGCGCATAGAGTTTGATTTTGTTTTGTAATGCAATACTTTCCTGCTCTGCTTTCTGCTGCCTCACCTGTTCGTTTAATTTAATCGCCTGAAGCTGTTTTGTTTTTGCGGAACTAAATAGTGATTCTTTTGTTTCAACAATCAACCGGAGAAATTTGAGGGAACTGTCAACCGGACCAACGGCTTCATATATCTCGTATAAACAAGTATATGCTCTTAGCAACTGCGGTTTAAATCCTTTTTCTTTTGCAGTTTTCACCGCCGCTTCTGCATATAATTTGGCGCTGTCCCATTTATTTGTTTCAATGAAAAGTCTGGCCAGGTCGCTTAACGTCCATATATAATTTAGAGTATCGAAAGATTTTGCAAGGGCTAATGTTATATTGAGTAAAACAAATGCGGAGTCATATTTTTTTTGTTTGAGATAATTTTCGCCTAATGTGCCAATGGTAGTAGAATGTAGGGCATTATTATTAACCTCTTTGGCATACTTAACGCCCATCTGCGCATAAACAAAGCCGGAATCCGCATGACCGTAATCTGAAAAATCTGCTCCAAGGTTATTATATGCCAGGGATAACTCTTCTTTATCTCCGGCAACTTTAGCCAGCTCCAAAGTTTGCTTATCGTAGTAAATAGTTTTCTCTGAATCCCCGGCGGCGTAGTAGGCAAGACTGATAACTCTGTTCGCCAGCATTTTACTATAATCATCTTTCCTTTCTTCAGCACGGGACAAGATATTTAATACGTCATTTAATACAATATTATAGTCGCCGGTGTGCGACAAGTAAGTACCAACGGCTAACGCTATATAATCTAAAGTAGGCTGGTCACTTTTATTTTGAAAGTAATTTGTAAGCTCACCAGCCTGAGAAATAATTGCGCTGTCATCCCGCTTTTGATAGAGATACTTAAAGATAACCTTTCGCTTATCCAGGTCTGATTTTGCATTGTTATACTGCTCTTTTTCAGCTTGTGGCAACGGCTGAGCAGTTGCTTCAAAAAAGAATATGATAAAAAGAAGCGATAAAAAAAGATTTTTCGACATCATTTTGTAATTGGTAAATAAAATGAGAAAGCCGTGCCTTCACCTTCTTCCGGCGCTACTTGAATTTCTCCGCCATGCGCTTTGATTATATCATACGCTAAGCTCAAACCCAGGCCGGTACCCTGTCCTGTGGGTTTAGTAGTAAAAAAGGGCTGAAAAATTTTATCAACGATGTTTTGCGGAATGCCGTTGCCGTTGTCAGTTACTTTTATTTCAATCTTGCCATTTAGCTTTTTTGTTTGAACCAATACTGTTGGTTTGTATTTTTCATCCGTGGTTTTCATTTTCTCGTTTGTTGCATAAAACGCATTGTTCAGTAAGTTCAACAACACTCGTCCAATATCCTGCGGTACGATATTTATTTTACCGATTGAATTATCAAACGCTGTTTTAAAATCCGCATTAAATGATTTGTCTTTTGCGCGAAGGCCATGATAAGCTAACCGCAAATATTCATCACATAAAGCGTTTATATCCGTTGGTTCTTTTGCCGTTGATGTTTGCCTGGAGTGTTGCAACATACCTTTCACTATCGCCTCTGCCCGCTTGCCGTGGTGATTAATTTTTTCTTCGTTGTCCTGAATATCTTTTGCTATCAATTTTGCTTCATCATAATTACCTTTTTCCATTTCCTCATTCATTTCGGCAATCATTTCCCTATTCACTTCTGAAAAGTTGTTGACGAAGTTTAAGGGGTTTTGAATTTCATGGGCAATGCCTGCTGTTAGTTCCCCGAGACTTGCCATTTTCTCCGATTGGATTAATTGAGCTTGTGTGGATTTCAATTCAGCATAGGCTTGCTGAATTTTAGTTTTATCTCTTTGTTGGCGACGTGAATTCCGGTAAAACATAATTGCCATAAACAGCAAAACCGCTATTCCCGCTACAAAAGAATACGTCCTGATCCGGGTAATGGTCCGCAACTGTTCCGCCTTTTGTTCTTCTAATTTTAGCTGCTCATTAAACCCGGCTACCTGAAAACTTTTAATTCTTCCTTCTTTGTTTAATCCCTCTTTTAATGTAGTGGCTATTTTAAGATATTGATAAGCGCTGTCCGGTTGATGAACGGCATCAAAGGCATAGGAAAGCGATGAACAGGCAGCAATCAAGCCCAGGGTATCGTTGATGCGACGATAGATGGCTAAGGCTTTGTGTGAGAAATAAAACATAGAATCAACATTCCCCTGGCTTTGCGAAATGTCGGCCAATGCCTGGTGCGCCATGCCTTCAAAATCCGGGCTTTCCGATTCAATATTGCTTTGGGCACTACGCCTAAAATACTCTTTTGCTTCATCAGCCTTATTCCTCGCTTTATATACTTCGCCGAGATTCCATAAGGTAAGCCCTTTGTATTTTTTATAACCCGATCTGTCGCTATAAACAATGGATTTGTTGAACGCGACTTCCGCTGAGTCCAGGTTTCCCCCACCACGGTATGCTTCTCCGCTATTCATCCAGGATAACGACATCAACGCATCATCTTGCACTATGTCGTTTAATGTGCGCACATCGTAATGATAGGCCAGGGACCTGGCATATTCTTTACTGAAATAGTTGACAATTCCGAGATGGTTGTGAACATCGGCCAGCACTGTCATGCGGGCATGATACGCATCATTTTTGAACGACAACAAAGGGGGCCGCCACATTGCTTTTTCAATCCCCTCCTGCGATGCCAGAGATTTCGCCATGAGCAAAAACTTCAATCCGGTAGAATAGTTTTGATTTACAGATAATACATAGCCGTTCCTGCTCAATGCGTCGGCTTCCCAAACAGGTTGGCCTGTTTTGCGGGCCAGGTTTAACATCTTTTCATAATAACGTAAAGCCGTTGAGCGGTCAATTTCCTGATAATACAATCCAATCTCCCTGCTGATATACATGTTAAGCGTGTCATTGGCTGACACCGCTAAAATCTTTTTCAAACTATCTACCTGCCTCAAGGAGGGTTCCTGCCAGTAAGGGTTGTTTTGTGCCGTACCATAAAATGGCAGTGACAGCAACAGGCAGATGAACAGGTATAAGTGAATTTTTTTCATTTAGCTTATGAAGGGTAGTTGAATGGTAAATGCTGTTCCAGTACCTTTTTCGGATGCAACGTTGATTTCGCCACCATGCGCTTTTACAATATCATAGGCCAGGCTCAAACCCAAACCGGTTCCCTGTCCTGTTGGCTTTGTGGTAAAAAAGGGCTGAAAGATTTTATCAAGAATGTTTTGAGGAATACCAACTCCGTTATCACCAACTGCTAACGTTACATTACCTGCCACCTTCTTTGTACTGATTGAAACAGTTGGTTCGTAACCTTCCGGCAGTTGCTTCTTCTTTTCATCTACCGCATAAAAGGCATTGGTGATAAGGTTAAGAATCACTCTTCCCACGTCTTGCGGATTGAGGTTAATGTTGCCAATAGTGGTATCATAATCCGTTTTTAATATGGCATTGAATGATTTGTCCCTGGCTCTTAAACCATGGTAGGCCAACCTTACATATTCATCACAAAGGACATTGATGTCGGTGGGCTCTTTTACACCACTGCCGCTACGGCTATGTTGGAGCATTCCTTTTACAATGGCATCGGCTCTTTTGCCATGATGAACAATCTTTTCTTCGTTAGCGATTACATCAGCCGCAATTGCTTTCACTTCATCCAGGTTTTCTCTATCCGCCTCCTCTTTTAATTCTGCAAGTAATTCTCTATTTACTTCACTAAAATTATTGACGAAGTTTAAGGGGTTCTGTATTTCATGAGCAATGCCTGCTGTCAGTTCTCCAAGGCTGGCCATTTTTTCTGATTGGATAAGCTGCGCCTGTGTAGATTTTAAATCGGTCAATGCTTCTTCCAAAACTTTATTATTTTTTTGCTTTTGTTTATTGTTGCGATACAAAATAACTGCCACCAATACAAATACTGTTAGGCCACCCAATAGCAAACCTGTGCGTATTTTATTTTGATAAGCTACTTGTGCTGCTTCAATATCTCTTTTGCGCTGGTCTTCTTCAAACGTCAGCATCTGGATTTGCTGATTGGTGCGGATGCTGTTAACGCTGTCGTTAGCGGCAGAATATACTTTCCAGTATTTTACGGTACTGTCTGCATTGATGTTCTGATAATAGTCGGTCAATTTTTTGGCGGGCTTAAGCACCAGGTTGTTCATCTCTGTGCCGGCGACCACATTAACAGCTTTTTTATAGTAGTAGGCAGCAGAGTCGTACTGCTTTGTACGGATAAAATGTTCAGCAATGGCAACATAAACTAAATTTTTATAACGGGGAGATTGTGTACTGATTGCTAAATCTAATGATAGTGTGTAGTATTTTCTGGCACTGTCAGGCTTGTTTTTTTGGCTGTAAATACCGGCAATAGTTGAGAACACGGCACTCTGGTTTCCGACACCGGGTTTGTTACCGATTCTTTTAAGCGCTTCGTTTGAATAGTGTAACGCTGAATCGTAACTGCCCATGTTATAATACACAAACCCGATATTCATACAGGCATACCAGGTATCATTTCTATGAGCTTTTTCAAAATCTTTAAAGGCTTCCTTGTAATAAGTCAACGCTTTTTCGTTTTCCAGCCTGTCTTTATAAATATGGGCCATTTGGTTGAGTGCAAAACCAATCAGGATATTATTCCCTGTTTGTTCCGCCAGTGCCACAGCTTTACGATGCATTTCCAGAGCCTTTACATAGCTACCGGTAAGCCTGTACGCCTGGCCGGCAGCACTCAGTGCAGCCGATTCGGCGAAGATGTCGTTGTTTTGTTTTGCTATAGCAAGTAGTTTCTGACTAAGGTTCAGGAGTTGCACCGGAAAACCGTCAATGGCGGTACCATAGAAAGAGGTAATCAGGTCAGCTTTCTTGTCTTCACTGTTTTCTTTTACGAGCAAGTTGAGGATAGAGTCGCATTGCAGTTGAATCTGCCCGACTATATTCTCCTGACTGCGGGCTATATGCGAGAGCGCCATAAAAAAGAAGAAAAGAAAACTTTTATATCTCATGTATCAGCGATTTAGTTTTTATGAACGATTAAAAAATTTAATCATGTTGGTAATTGAATAGTAAAGACAGACCCTTCGCCCTCCTTTGTTTCCACTTTCAACTCTCCATGATGTGCTTTGATTATATCATAGGCCAGGCTCAAACCCAAACCTGTTCCTTGTCCTGTAGGTTTGGTAGTAAAGAACGGTTGAAAGATTTTACACCTTTTGTTCATCGCCATTTTCCTCCTTGTAAAGCGTATTGTTTATTAATCGAATCAAATCCTCTTTATCGGGCAAGTACAACTGGTAACGGCTGACAAATAACTGGCTGCTCATTCCATACATGGCATATTCCACCATCAGTTCATCTTTGTCTTTTGTCAAAATGATTCCTATAGGCGGGTTATCGCCTTCGCTGTTTTCTTCATTAGCAAAATAACCAAGGTACATATTCACCCCGTTAGATAATATGCAAGCCATCATTCAAATTATTCTTTAATCGCTCTTTTATGTATCGCTTACCCCAACTTGTTTTTAAATATTTTTCGCGATGAGTGGCGTCTTGTTGATTTAAGCAACCTTCGAAGTAAACCAATTTCAAAGGCGATCTGTTCTTGGTAGAAATAACTTCACCATTGTTGTGTTCGGACAACCTTGTTTTTAAATCTGATGTATATCCAGTATAGAATTGGTTATCCTTTAAAGATTTCAGAATATAGATGTAGTAATACATTGCGGTTTTTTTCGTGACTCAAATATCTAACGGGGTGAATCTGGCCGATGTCGCCGTGCTGCACTTCATTAAGTTTTAAATCGAAAAGTACGAAGCAGCGAAGTATGCGGTGATAAAACACCATATCGCAGCGGTAGTGTTTATTGTTTATGGTCATACGGTATTGCCTGCCCGCATACGTAAATCCTTTGCCCAGCTCCAGAAGAAATTGCTGAAGATTGTCGAGCAGTTGGGTTTCCAACTCCTTTTCCGAGGAAAGGCTTTGGTCGGGTATTTTCAAAAACTCAAAAACATACGGGTCCCGTAAAATATCTTCAGGCTTGCTTATGCTGTGACCTTCCACAGAAAGCTTCAAAATTTCCGCTTTGTTTTTACTAATTGCCAGACGCTGAAAAAGGGCGGTATCTTTTTGGCGAATCAGCTCTCTCACATTCCATTTTTCAACCTGTGTTTGCCTTTCGTAAAAACTTCTTTCAAATGCGTCGTCAATTTTTAGAAGTTCCACCATGTGGCTCCAACTCAATTGGTGCGACGCCGTCGCACCAATTGGATAGGCAAGATAAAATTGGCGGAAACGCTTGACATTGCTCACGCTGAATCCTTTGCCGTGCAAGAGCGAAAGGTCTTTGGCAAGATTGCTTATCAGCGCCTTCCCATAAGCGGCCTTTGCGTTTCCACCTTGCTCAAATTCTACAATGTGGCGGCCGATTTGCCAGTAAGTATCCAATAGTTGAGTGTTAACCGCTTGCGTGGCTCTTACCTGCCCCGACAAGTAAGTATCAGAAATTTTTATCAGCAAGTGCTGATAGCCGGGCTGCGGATTGTTTGCTGATACGCTTTGTTCCATCCGATTTATTTATGAACTATGTAATGGAAGATGAATGATAAACGCAGTGCCATTTCCCTCTTTGGTTTCCACTTTCAACTCTCCGCCGTGCGCCTTTATAATATCATACGCCAGTGATAAACCCAGTCCGGTTCCTTGCCCCGCAGGCTTTGTAGTAAAGAAGGGTTGAAAAATTTTATCAATAATATTTTGCGGGATGCCATTGCCATTGTCAACAACACTTATAGCTACTTTGTCATTCAACTTTTTTGTTGTGACGACAACTGTTGGTTCGAAGTGATTACCCTGATTTTGCCGAAGAGCTTTCCTTTCATCCACCGCGTAAAAGGCATTGGTAATTAAATTCAGTAGAACTCTTCCGATACCCTGCGGAATGATCTCAATCTTTCCTATTGTGGAATCAAAGTCGGTTTTGATTGTAGCGTTGAACGATTTGTCTTTGGCCCGAAGACCATGATAAGCCAGCCGCAAATATTCATTGCACAAAGCATTTATATCGGAGGGTTCTTTTCGCCCGCTGCTGGTTCTGCTGTGTTGCAACATTCCTTTTACAATGTCGTCGGCACGACGGCCGTGATGAAGAATCTTTTCTGAATTATCAATCACGTCGTTAGCAATTGTCTTCACTTCATCCAAATTTCCTTTGTCTGCTTCTTCCCTTAGTTCTGTCAGCAATTCTTTATTCACCTCACTAAAATTATTGACGAAGTTTAATGGATTTTGAATCTCGTGGGCAATGCCTGCCGTTAGTTCTCCAAGACTTGCCATTTTCTCCGATTGAATGAGCTGCTTTTGTGCCGCTTTAAGTTCGGCTAATGTTACTTCCACATTTCTTTTCTGGAGGTCTATTTCTTCATTTTGTTTTTGCAGCAATACATTTGCTTTTTGCCGTTGCTTATTATTCCGGTAAAGCAAAAACGTCGTCAATATAAAAACAGCAATGCCTGAAAGCAGCAGGAAGGTTCTTATTTTGGTTTGTGTCTGAATTCGTTCTTCCTCTAATTTTTTAAGTTGCATCACCTGATCAAAGCCTTTGTTTTTGAAGGCGAGAAGGTTGGTTCTGTCTGCATTATTCAGGCTATCTTTTATTACGGTAGCTAATTTCAAATAAACAAAAGCACTATCTGGTTTATTTTGTTTGTAATACATAGCCGCAAGCAAACTGTATGTTTTTGAAATGCCGGACGGCAGGGTAATGGCTTTAAACGTTTCAAGGGCTCTTTGGGCATAGAACAGGCATGAGTCTGGCTTTTCTGCGTCCTGGTATAAATCCGCCAGTGAAAGATAACTTCTACCCAATCCTGAAAGATATTGTTCTTGTGCACTCGTTTGTACTGCCTCTAAGAAGGCTTCCTTCGACAAACCCAACTCGCCCTTTTTCTGATAAATTTTACCGATTGACAATATAACATCGCCCTCAAATTTTTTAAAGACATCGGAATGTTTATATAAAAACAAGGCTCTTTGCTGAAAGAGCAGCGCTGAGTCCAATTTACCAAGAGCAAAATAAACAAGGCCCAGGGACGAATTGGTTGCCTCCAGCAGTGTTGTGTCGTTTACTGTTGCAGCCAGGCTCCTCGCTTCAAAATAGTTTGCAATTTGTGTATCTGTATTACCCGTAGCGCCATACAATGGTCCCGAACTGTTAAGTACCCATCCTAAAAGATTAAGTCGTGCAACTTTTGGATCTGTGTTCCTGCTGGTATTCCATGCATTGCTTGCTAAGTGAGCAGCGTTCTTTTCGCTTGCCGGGTCCCTCGCAATTTTTAACGCCTCGAAAAAAGACTCAAGTGCGTTTGGATAATTACCTAATTGTTCCATCATGTAGCCTATTCCGTTTAATGCGTCAGCTTCAGCTAATTTTTGATTCAACTTTCTTGCAATGGGTAATTCCTTTTCAAAATAAGAAAGGGCACTGTCGCGATTTTTCTCTGCATAATACCAACCCAGTTGATCATAAATATTCATCCTGACCGTATCGCTTGATGCCTTCCGCAGGGCCAGTTGAAAACTGTCTAATTGATATGCCTGCTGTTGCGCCTTAACAAGAAAAGGAAAAACCAAAAACACACCGGCCTTGATTAATAATTTCATATCACCTGTTTTAAGCAATGGGTAATTCTATAATGAACTCACTTCCCTCTCCCTGCTCCGTTTTCACTTTCACTGTTCCACCATGTGCCTTTACAATATCATACGCTAAGCTCAAACCCAGGCCGGTACCCTGACCTGTGGGTTTTGTGGTAAAAAAAGGCTGAAAGATTTTGTCCACTATAGCCGTTGGAATGCCGGCCCCGTTATCACTAACTCTGATTTCAATTGTATCATTGATCTTTTTCGTGCTTACGATTACTACCGGTTGATAGCCTTCCGCACCGCTGTCCTGCTTTTCTTTCACCGCATGAAAGGCATTAGTAATAACATTCAACAACACCCGTCCCATGTCTTGCGGAACGATGTTGATGCTACCAATGCTTCGATCAAAATCTGTTTTAAAATCTGCATTAAAACTTTTTTCTTTTGCCCGTACTCCATGGTAAGCCAATCGTAAGTATTCATCGCACAAATCATTAATAGCTGTTGGTTCTTTAACGCCTTCACTTTTTCGTGAGTGTTGCAACATGCCTTTTACAATGGCATCGGCCCGCTTGCCATGATATAAAATCTTTTCGCTGTTTTGTTTTATATCATTCGCTATGGCTTTAATTCCATCAATGCTGTTTTCATTATTTATTTCATCAACCAATTCAATATTCACTTCTGAAAAATTATTGACGAAGTTTAAGGGGTTTTGAATTTCATGGGCAACGCCTGCCGTTAACTCGCCAAGGCTGGCCATCTTCTCCGATTGAATAAGTTGAGACTGGGTCGCTTTTAATTGATCAAGCGTATGTTCAACCTGATTTTTCTGTCCTTCAATCTGCTTTTTTTGCGACTGGAGAAGATGGTTTGCTTTCTTCCTGTTACGGTTTATCGTCAGAAGTAGAAAGGCCGTTAGTAACAAGGCAATAATCCCCGCTATAAAACTGTATTGCCTGACTTTATTTCTATACGCTATTTGTCTCGCCTCCTCTTCCAGGCCTCTCACCTGCTCATGAAAAGCAAGTGCCTGTAACTTATTCACGTTATCCTGGCTGAAGATTTTTGCATTAATATCCGCTTCCATTCGCGAATAATAATAGGCGCTATCAATGAGGTGTAACGAATCATATACCTGCCGCAAAAACCCTGCGGCCCGTAAACTTTCAACTTGGGTGCCCAGCTTATTTCCTTGTACAAGAAACCGGATGGCTCTTTCTTTAGCCTGTTCCAATTTGTGAGCATTGATAAGTGACTGTATGTAGTAAATATTAAACAGCGTAGTGAGCGAATTAAGCGTGGTAAACTGAAATAAAGAATCAGCTTTTTTAAAATAGTAGATAGCCAAGTCAGGCTGATGCAGTTGAGAATAAGCGGCGCCAGTTAAAAACAGGCCTGAAAACTGAAAATTTCTCGCTCCGGATTTTTTACCGGTTTCCATGTGCAGCCGGGCATATTTTAAAGCAGAATCCGGCTGAAGCTTAGCTAAATAATAAGCACACAAATTTCGCTGATATTGTCCCAGCATAAAATCATAAGTTGGCGAAGATTTGTCCGGCAGGCTTGCACCACCCTTTTCATTATTCTTAAAACTGTCGGAGTAGTTTTGTAATGAAAAATAAACAACGGCTATATCAAAGTATAAGGAACTCAATCTTCTTTTATCGTTTGCTTTTTCAGCTAAGGGTATTGCCTTGAAGTAGTATTCAAGGGCTGAAATATTGTCGCCTTTTGTAAACGAAAAATAAGAACCGATCCAGTTATAGCTGATAGCCAACAGCGAATCATTTTTCAGCTCCCTTGCAATTTGCATTAGCTGGATGCAGGAGGTGGAATCAACTTCGTTACCGTATTCAATATTGATCAATTCAAGCTTGGTGCGGACTAAACTAAATTTCTTTAAAAGGTTTGCTTCGCCATTGATCAGTTGCGTAAGGCTGTCAGCCGTTCTCGTTTGAGCAATGGCATAACACTGGATAAATATTAAAAGTCCGGTTATCAGGAATGATTTTACCCTCATTGGCTAATTGGAATTTTGATGGTGAACGCAGTTCCTTCCCTTTCCTTCGTCTCCACTTGCAACTCACCGCCATGCGCCTTTACAATATCATACGCTAAGCTCAAACCCAGGCCAGTACCCTGTCCTGTTGGTTTTGTAGTAAAGAAGGGTTGAAAGATTTTATTAAGAACGTTTTGAGGGATGCCGTTACCGTTGTCGCTTACAATAATTTCAATCGTATTATTTATTTTTTTTGTAGAAACCGAAACGGTCGGCTCGTAGCTGTTACCCGGCGCTTGCAGAAGAGTTTTCTTTTCATTCACTGCATAAAAGGCATTGGTGATAAGATTTAGCATAACTCTCCCAATGTCCTGCGGAATGATGTTGATAGTTCCGATGCTATGGTCGTAATCGGTTTTCAGCGTAGCATTGAAGCCTTTGTCTTTTGCCCTCAAACCATGATACGCTAATCGTAAATATTCATCACACAAAGCATTAATGTTAGTGGGCTCTTTTGCTGTTGATGTTTGCCTTGAGTGCTGCAACATGCCCTTCACAATGGCATCTGCTCTCTTGCCATGGTGATTTATTTTTTCGAGGTTTTGCTTAATGTCGTTGCCGATTGTTTTTGCTTCCGCTATGTCGCCTTTATTCAATTCTTCGTTGAGTTCATCCATCAACTCATTACTTACCTCACTAAAATTATTCACGAAGTTTAACGGGTTTTGAATTTCGTGGGCAATGCCCGCAGTCAGCTCGCCAAGCGAAGCCATTTTCTCGGATTGAATCAATTGCTGCTGTGTTGATTTTAATTCGTTATACGAATTTTCAATTTTCTTTTTTGATTGTTCCCGTTGCTTGTTGGCCCGGAAAAGAAATATGATAATAAGCAGTAGCAAGAGAAGCCCTCCTATAAAAAAATAATTTTTTAGTGTTGCTTTGTATTCCTTCACCGCCTCTTCTTTCTCCCGTTGCTTTTCCTGTTCTTTCAATTGCTGATTGCTGGTTAAAGACTGAATGTTTTTAAGGGCTTCCTGTCCATAGATGCTATCCTTGTATTGGCTTTCAATAGCCATGTATTTTACTGCGCTGTCGTACCGCTGTTGCTGTTTAAATAAACCCGCCAACAAACCCGCCGACGAAGCGATAAGGCTGGCATAAGAGTACCGGGCTGCATCGTTGTAAACACTATAAGCGTAGTGGTATGCGGAATCTAATTGCCCCCCTTTTTTGTAGGCGTCGGCCAGCGAAACGGTGAAGGCATAATAGTTATCAAACCGGCTTGCCCTGAGCGCCGCTACGATGGCTATTTTGTAATGGTAAATCGCTGAATCGAATTGGCCCCTTGACGTAAAACACTTGCCCAGCCCGCCATTGCCTAACTGTGCCCATAAATTGGCCGCCGCTGTATTTTTACCCAGCCCGTACATTTTTCTAAAATAATATTCAGCAGAATCCAGCTTATTAATTTGCGGCAGGTTATAGAATTGCGCCAGGGAATTATATTGCGACAGAACCGCATAGCTGGTATCCTTAATTCCCTTAATGCCATTATTATCAAGTATTTGCTGCCGCCGGTTTAATGAGGTTTTCAACATACTTAAATCGCCAATCTTCATGTAGATAGTGGATATCATTCGCAGGGTATTGAATAAGGCGGCACTGTCGGCTGTTTCTATTTCTTTAGCCTCATTTTTTAATAACAGGTTAAGCGATGGGCTGAGCTTTCCTTTGAGGAAATAATATTGGCCAAGGTTTTCTCTTGCGGCTATCAGTGCTTTAGCATAGTTTATTTTTTCAGCTATTGCGATAGCCTCATCAAAAAACATTTCTGCAGAATCATTTTTCTCAATGTTGTTGGAATAGGCGGTAGCAGTTTGCAGTAAAAAATTTACAAAGTTGCTGTCAGGCTTTAGCCTCCCGGCTTCAAGTTTTGGTTTGTCCAATGTTACCTCTTGGGCAACCAAACCCGTAAATAGCAACAGTAAAAAAAGTGATAAGGTTATTTGCTTGCTCATAGTAATTAGTTAAACCGCCGGCAGTTCTATTATAAACGTGGTACACGCTTTATTAGCAGATTCTACACGGATATTGCCACCATGCGCTTTTACAATATCATATGCCAATGATAACCCCAGTCCGGTCCCCTGACCCGTTGGCTTGGTGGTAAAAAAGGGTTGAAAAATTTTATCAATGATGGTTTGTGGGATGCCGTTGCCGTTGTCTTGCACGTGAACCTCAATCCTATCCCCTATCCTTTTTGTACTGACTGACACGGTTGGGTCGTAACCTTCGCCAATTTTCCTTTTCTTTTCACTCACCGCATAAAAGGCATTGGTGATCAAGTTGAGAATGACTCTTCCAATATCCTGCGGTACGATATTGATGTTGCCGATTGTTTCATCAAAATCGGTTTGCAGCGTGGCATTGAAGGATTTGTCTTTAGCCCTGAGGCCATGATAGGCGAGGCGCAGGTATTCATCAGCCAAAGCATTGATGTCTGTTGGTTCTTTTTGTCCGTTGCTGCTTCGTGAATGTTGCAGCATGCCTTTTACAATACCATCGGCACGGCGGCCATGGTGATTAATTTTTTCAAGGTTTTGTTTTACATCATCCGCTATTGCCTTTACTTCTTCATAATTCCCTTTTGCTACTTCTTCCATCATTTCGTCCAGCAGTTCGTTGCTTACTTCGCTAAAGTTGTTCACGAAGTTTAAAGGGTTTTGAATTTCATGGGCTATGCCTGCGGTGAGTTCACCAAGGCTGGCCATTTTTTCTGATTGAATCAGTTGCTTCTGGGTTGCCTGTAATACTGTGAGAGCTTCTTCTGCTTTTTGTTTTGCTTCTTTAATAGCTATCAAATCCTGCTCTGATCGAATTGCCTGTGCTTCTGCTTTTTGTAAATCGAGAAAGCGGGTATAGGTTTGTTCAAAAACTTTCGTAAATCGTATAAAAATGTCATGCGCCTCTGGCACGGGGTCAAATGTGATAAATAACAGATAGCCATATTTGAAATATACTACATGGTCTGTTTGACGTACCGGAAATGAACCGCCATTAGCTATCATTTCCTTAAGCGCATCACCCATTACAGGTAATGTACACAGGTAATTGTAGTGAGCAGCGCAGGCATCTCCTTCAAAAGTTTCAATGTGCATGATTGCTCCTGCCTGTCCTGCTTTATAATAACGCAGAAATAAATTTTCTCTCGGTGTTTTATAGGCGGGCATAATACCCATTTCTGAACTAAACCATTCTATTGATTCATTATCGCTATAGATATTAAATGCGCATCCTCTTGTTTTAATGCCTAATGACCGTATCTGACTGTCCAATACAAAAGAGGCTTCTGCCAGTTCATCACTATGCTGCATGGCCATCGTTCTGCTCCTTATTCTTTCCAACGCCGTTTCAATTTGTGCTTCCCTTGTCTGGGCTTCTGCTTTTTGCAAATCAAGGAAACGGGTATAAGTCTGTTGAAAAACTTTTCCAAAACGTATCAGCGTGGCATTCTCTTCATCATTGTAAGTAATGCCTGAAAAATTCTCAATGTATAGTCCAACATTTTCTAACAACACGGTTGATATAGCAAGTCCGGGGCAATTGAAGTAATAGTCTTTCGCTTCTTCCGGCACAGGAAACAAGGCAAAAAGGTCTTTATAAAATGTATTTTTTTGATCGAAGCTTAGCTGATTAGTGAAGAAGTCCAAGCCTTTTTCTTTGGCTTCAATAAAACTGTTCCAATGTGGAGAATCAAAATAAGGAATGGTTATCTGCGAAGGAACGGCGTGCTTGTCTGCCAGCCAGATGTGCATATCATCATGTTCCTTATAATCCATGATAAACCCTGCATGTTCAACATGGATATTTAACTGAACCAACTGCTCGTAAACCACCATGATAATGTCTTTCAGCTCTTCGCTTTTTTGCATGCCTATGGAGCGGCTTCGCACCTTTTCCAGTGCCGTTTCAATTTGTGCTTCTTTGGTCTGCGCTTCTGCTTTTTGCAGATCGAGGAAACGTGTATAGGTTTGTTCAAAAACCTTAGCAAATCTGGGAAATATATGTTCCTCTTTAAAAAGACGGGTAGTTATAATTAACAGGTAGCCATACTTATACGAAGCAATATAAAATTTTTGCCAAACAGGAAATGAAATGCCAGATTCAAGCAGTTCTTTATAATTTTCTTTGAACGACGGGATCTTCATCAGCTCTTCATAAATTCTTTTCAACTCTTCGCCTTCCTGAATGTAGGTGTACAAATCAATCCCGTTTTTCCAGGTATCATACATGCTTTGCTCTCCATGATCGGCCGTGTAAGGCATTACGAATTGCCGGAACGCATGGCCGGTAATGGGACTGCCCATCCATTTTTCAACCATTACATTTTCGGTATCGCAGAGGGCAAATCCGCATGTCCATAATTCTGCACCCAATTGTTTTAATTGCCCGAATAAGACAGTGGCTGTTTCTGATAACTCCAGGCTATGCCGCATAGCCATGGTTCTGCTTCTTACCTTTTCTAATGCCGTTTCAATCTGCGCTTCTCTTGCCTGCGCTTCCGCTTTTTGCAGATCGAGAAAGCGTACATAAGCCTGATCAAAAACCCTGGCGAAACGTATCAATACATCAAATTCCTTTTCAGAAAGTAATTGATGACTCCAACTGTTAACACCTAATAGTGAATTTTTTTCTGCAACAAAGGAAGCGGTGTAACTGGTTGCCAGCACTATCATATTTCTGGAAGATGGAGGTATGGTCTGCAGATCATTATGTTTGAAGACGTATTGGAAATACCTGTCTTTTTCGTGAAGAGAATATTGCTTATTGTATATATTTTGTCCGGTTTCCTTTGCTGCCCATACATCTTGTATAATTGGATTATTTAAAAATGCTTCATCATCGTACGGAAGATTTACTTCAATTGGTAAAGTAAGTTCCGGCGAGGCAACTAATATCCGGGCATCCTTCGATTCTTCGCTGAATAAATGGATGGCGGCACCTCCGTCAAAATCTACTCCCAACGTTTTAAATTGTTGAAACAGTATGGCAACAACGTCCTTCAATTCGGTTGACTGGTGCATTGCCAATGAGCGGCTGCGAACCCTTTCAAGTGAGGCTTCAATATTTGCTTCCCTTACGTTGCTCTCCGCTTTTTGCAAATCAAGGAAACGGATATAAGCCTGCTCAAATGCTTTCGAAAAACGTGTTAGAATATTAAAGTCTTTCTCGGGCAATGCCTGTTGGCTCCAACTGTTGACGCCCAGCAAAGAATTTTTCTCTGCGATGGATGAAGCAGTATAACTGTCTGCGTCAACTACTATATCCCGCGCAGATTGAGGTATAGTTTGCAGATCATTATTTTCAAAAATGTATTGGAAGTATTTGTTTTTTTCTTCTAAAGAGTATCGCTTGTTAAAGATGTTTTTGCCGGTTTCTTTGGCTATCCATACGTCCCGGATTATAGGATTGTTTAGAAAGGCTTCTTTATCGTAAGGCAGCTTTACTTCTATGGGTAACCTAAGTTCTGGTGAGGCCACTAATATTACTGCATCTTTTGAGCCTTGGCTGAATAAATAAATGAGAGCGCCGCCATCGAAATCTACCTGCAGCATTTTTAATTGCTGAAATAAAATAGCAACAACGTCCTTTAATTCTTGCGAGCTGTGCATGGCAAGTGAGCGGCTTCGCACTCTTTCCAAAGCCGTTTCAACCTGTGCTTCCTTGGTCTGCGCTTCTGCTTTTTTCAAGTCTAGAAAACGGGTATAGGTTAAATCAAAAACAGAAGCAAAATGCTTACTTAAATCTTCCAACGCTTTATTGGGCGCTGTCGTGATCAACAATAAATAACCCTGTTTAAAAAAGCCGGCGTAATAACATTGCCGCGCAGGAAGAGAAAGCCCGGCTTTTTGTAGTTGCTCAAGGGCTGCTTTAACCGAGGGAATCGTTTGCAAAAATTGGTAGTGCGTTTCGAGTTCTTTGCCTTCCCAAATTTTATGATGGGTAGGCTTTTTTTGCAGGAAGGCGTTAAAAATATCATGATGAGTAGGTTCCTCTTTGTAAGGAATCATCATGGGTGGAAGCAGTTGGCCGGAGTCGGCGCCCATCCAAAGTTCAGCGAGATCATGGTCTGTCCAGATGCAAAACCCGCAGCTCCAGGTTTCAAAACCCAATTCTTTTATTTGCTGAAAAAGTACTGACGATGTCTCTGATAACTCACCGGAATGATGCATAGCCATTGTTTTAGCACGAACTCTTTCCAGGGCCAACTCAATCTGTGCTTCCTTCATTTGTGCCTCGGAGTTTTGCAGGTCGGTAAACCGCTTATAAGCCAGGTCAAATGCAGCACCCATCTTCAGCAGGATGGATTCCATATCGGCCGGTGGTGGCGTATCTAAAATATCTACCGACATTTTACCCTGCGCTAATTGAACGGTTGGATGCAACAGGTATTTCCAAGGAGTTGTATCTACAAACTGTTGTACGTCCTCGGCCTGCTCTGGATAATATTGCCTTAGCCATTCTATGGTGATGGCCATATCCTTCTCCTCCTGTTTTTCCACAAAATAAGTTTCCGCCTTATTCCAAACCCTCCTGATGTATAAACCGGGATCAGTTTCTTCAAGTTTAAATTTCACATCAATTGCCACACGAAAGCCGTCTTCCACTTCTGTTACAGAGGATAGGTCCCACATTCTAATGTAGCCTTCTTCTTCCCGCAGATAAATTGTAGCAGCTACCACACCGGGTATTTCCAAACCAAGCATTTCGTTTCTAAGTGTTGCCACCACCTCAAGAATTTGTGCAGAGTTGTGCATGGCCAATGCTTTTGCCCGTACTCTTTCCACGGCTAACTCAATCTGTGCGGCTCTTGTTTGGGCTTCAGCTTTTTGCAAATCGAGAAAACGGATATAGGCTTGCTCAAAAACTTTTCCGGCCCGCTTCAATACTTTCAACATTTCATCGCTATACTCCCGCCCGTCGTAATTGTCGGCAAACACAGCGGAATTTTTTTCCACTAACAGGCAACAAGTATTGCTTGGCGATTGCAGGATATAATCCCTTACCTGTTGCGGTATCAGCGTTAGACTATTGTTGGCAAACACATAGGCGAAGTATTTATTCTTTTGCTCCAGCGAATATTTTTTATTGATGATGTTTTCGCCTGTGCCGAACGCCTGCCAGGAATCCCTTAAGTAGGTATCTTCTTTTAACATGGCTTCGTCATAGGGAAGCGACACCATTGGCGGCGCATCATGAAGATTGTTGCCCACCCAGAAAAAAGAGTTTTGTGTTTTCTTATCAAATAACTGGATGGCAACGGTACCAAGCAGCACATTCAGTTCGTTCAATTTTTTAAACATCACTGCAATAACATCACTCAATTCATCGGATTGATGCATTGCCAAAGAGCGGCTTCGGATCTTCTCCAAAGCTGCTTCTATCTGTGCTTCTCTTGTTTGTGCCTCTGCTTTTTGAATATCGGTATAACGTTGGTAGGCCAGTTCAAACACGTTACGAAAGCGTTTCAGCAATTCTCTTTTTTCATTGGATAAAGCACTGTAGGTGGAGAGGCCAATGGCGGCCGGCCCGGTTGAATAGAAATAGTAATAGAGCGCAGAAATGTTTTGCAACTGCGGGTCTTCGGGTTCGCCATTGGCACGCCGGCCTTCTATCCAGCTTTCCAGTTCTTTATCAGTAACGATAGTTTCGGCAAAAGCATCGGTTGCTTTCCGGATTTGGTTCAGGTGTTTTTCAATCAGCGGATGTGTGCTGTACGGAATAATGGTAATGTGTCCTCCCAAAAGATCCGAATAATCATAGTCCAGAAAAAATGCTTCCTCATCGTTGAACGTATTGATTAAAGCATTTCGTGTTTCGTAAAAACCCAGTGATTTTAATTCGGCAAAGAGTGATTTAGAAACGGATAGTAAATCATCGGGTTTGTGCATGCTCATAGCAACGGACCGAACTCTTTCAAGTGATGTTTCTATTTCCAGTTCCCGATTTTTCTGTACCAGATCTGCGGTTCTTTCAACTACTAATTTTTCTAAAGCTTCTGCTTTTTGCTTCCAGGTTTCAATACCAAACGTGTCTTCTTCGCTCTGCACATTTTCCGGCTTCGAGCCGTGCCAGTGTATCACCTTCCATTGGTCATGTACATACGTGAGCACAACCGAAAACCGCAGGTACATTTTTATGGCTTCGCCGTTTATGGTGGCGTTTATAAAAAGTTCATCGGCAAAAAAAGCGGTATTCTCATCGGCGGATGTGTAGTGAGACAGCGGCTTCACTTCCCATCGAAGATCAAGCCCAGCGCTTTGCTCTTGTTGCCTTGCCAACAGTTCAATCATTTGGTTAAGATTCAGAATCTTTTCATCTACCGCAGTGCCAAAGCCCATCAGCTTTTCATCAACAATGCCGTGCAGGTTTTCGGTGGAGCTCAGGCCCATCCCTACGTCCAGAAAACGGCGATAGGTTTGGGTCATGGCGAGTTGTTTTAGTTGGTTCATTTGTTGTTTTTTCGCCGGACTGAAGTCCGTGTTACGAAATGGATTCGAGGCTACGCCTCTGGTTTTTGAACGTTGGAATTTTTCTTATTGTTGCACTAAATTTTGTAGGTTCGGATTTTTTCGATACGCCACATTTCGACACATCTTATTCAAATCATTTCATGAAAAAGGTACTGCGCATCGTAAGCTATTTCAAACTCTTTTAATAAACCCAAATATTCATCGCTAAAGATTTGCCTGCGATGATGTTCTTCCTGGTTTTGTACATACCGGTAAATCTGGTCTACATCCCTTTGGCGGTAGGAGAAGGCCCCGTAACCCACCTGCCATTCAAAGCGCTGTTCTGTAAGGCAACGGTCGTTGATATACCTGGATGATTTTCCTTTGACCACCTGCATAAGGTCTGATACGGATACGGTTGGCTTTAGTCCAAGAAAGCAATGCATGTGATCTTCCACACCGTTTACGATAATGGTTTTACAACCGGTTTCATTTATAAGGTTTCCCATTACAGCCTGCACGTCTTTGCGCCAGGTTTTGTGCAGCACCGCCGCCCGGTACTTTACGGCAAATACAGCCTGCAAATAGATTTGGTGGTAAGTGTTGGCCATGATTTTTTACTTATGGGATTGATGTTTCATGTTATAAAAAAAGTTTGTGGTGTTTTGTTTTGCTGTTGCGGAATATTTGTGAGGCTTTCGCAGGCATTCAGATCATTCAGGAGATTCAGAACATTCGCTGGGTTATAAAGGACATTCGCGGATCATGCGAAACATTCGCTGGTCCATCCGGGACATTCGCGGGACTGAAGTCCCACGGTACTAAATAACCCGTGGCTACGCCACTGCACACTACTATTTGCAACTGGTTCTAACATTGTTTGGCGGCGCTACATCAGCAATGCCAACACCATCCTGGTGCAGGGCCATCGGCCCAGTTTGTTCTGTACGGCTGGACTTCAGTCCGGCCCAAAGGCCCACAACGCTGCACCTTTTGAACATACATACTGGCTCACAGAAATCATGCAGCCAACGAAACAACAAACGTTGTTCCCTCGCCTTCTTTTGTCTGCACGGTCAACTCGCCTCCATGCGCTTTTACAATGTCATACGCCAGGCTCAAACCAAGGCCGGTGCCTTGTCCTGTGGGTTTGGTTGTAAAAAAGGGTTGGAAGACTTTAGCTAAAACATTTGGTGGAATGCCATTGCCGTTGTCATAGACTTTTATTTCAATCCTGTTGGCCGTTTTTTTAGTACTTACCGAAACGGTTGGCTTGTAGGCTTCCAAACCTATAGCGCCTTTTGAAACGGTATAAACTTTTTGCTTTTCATCCACTGCATAAAAGGCATTGGTAATAAGATTGAGAATCACCCTTCCAATATCCTGCGGAATAATATTGATGATACCAATTGTTTGATCATAGTCCGTTTGCAAGGTGGCATTGAATGATTTGTCTTTTGCCCGCAAGCCATGATAAGCCAGGCGCAAATATTCATCTGTTAGAGCATTGATGTCGGTGGGTTCTTTTTTACCTGACGATGTCCTTGAATGTTGCAACATTCCTTTTACTATTGCATCAGCCCTACGGCCATGGTGATTGATCTTTTCAAGGTTTTGTTTGATGTCGTTGCCGATTGCTTTTGCTTCATCAACATCACCTTTAATTAATTCTTCATTCAGTTCTTCTATCAATTCAGTACTTACTTCGGAGAAATTATTGACGAAGTTTAACGGGTTTTGAATTTCGTGTGCGATGCCCGCAGTAAGCTCGCCGAGGCTGGCCATTTTCTCTGATTGGATTAATTGAGCCTGAGTGGATTTTAGCTCGATTAACGTATTCTTTAGAACCTTGTTGGCTATTTGTTTTTGCCTGTTGTTGCGATAGATAAGTGCGATTATGACAACCGCCGTAATGATGCCACCTATCAATAAATACAACCGCCTTTTAGTTTCAGCGGCAACGCGGTTTTTCTCCAATTCCTGCAAACGAATCTGTTGGTCTAATGTGAGGCGTTGAAAATCGCCGAGCCGCTCCACTTTAATACTATTCAGACTATCTTTTATCCGCAAGGCAAGTTTTAAATATTTGTTTGTGCTATCTGTTTGATTTTTTAAACTATATCCATTGGCCAGGTCTTCATAAGCTTTGCCAATATTCATATCCGCCACGACCGAGGAAGTAACCGCACCAAGTGATGAAATGACAGCGAGATTTTTTTTTGCATAATACAGCATGGAGTCAGCCTGCTTGCTATCACTATAATAATTGATGAGGCTTTGGTAGGCAGCGGCAGCAACCGAATTATTCGTTTCCTTAGTGGCGTAGGCCAACGCCTTTTGATAATACGGTAACGCCAACGAATCCTGCAACCGGCGGCGATAAATATCACCCATTACCGAATAGATATAAGCGAGATACTTTCCAATATTACCGCGAATGCCATATTCCTCTCCTTCTTTCGCAAAAAACAGGGCTGAATCAAGTTGATTTACGAGCAGGTAATTAGAAGCTAAAACCATATCGGCTACCGTTACCCGAAAATCATTACTAATTGATTTACCTATTTGCCGCCCTTCTTTAAAATAATGAAAGCTTTCCGCACTGCCTGTTTTCAATTTTAAATGACCAGACATATGGTTCAGCATAGACAGTGTTATTTGCCGGGCCTTACCAGGAGTGGCAAATGGCGTGAGTTCCCATGTTTCTGCATCGTTCGTATTATTGGCAATGTCAAATGCTTCGGTAAGATTATTTAATGCCTCACTAAACCGGCCGAGGTAAATTTGTTGATAAGCGATTTGCCCCTGGCTATACGCTTCTTCTATCTTTCGGTTATTTCTTTTGGCGATGTCGTACCGAAGCTTTGCATAAGCAAGCGCAGAGTCCCTGTTGGTTTCTTCATAAAAGGTATAAATGGGCCTGGAGAATTTAAACCGGATCGAATCGTTCGCCGCCTGTTGAAGACCATATCTCAAACTATCAGGCAATGGTAGTTGTGCCTGCAAATGCAAGGCTGCTGTAGTACAAGAAATAAAGACGATAATGCACCCTGCAATTTTCAACATAGCGGTAGTTGTAAAATGAATGTTGTTCCTTCTCGTTCCCTCGTTTCAACTTTCAACTCACCCCCATGCGATTTTACAATATCGTACGCCAGGCTCAAACCCAGACCAGTGCCTTGTCCTGTTGGTTTGGTGGTGAAGAAAGGTTGAAAAATTTTATCAACGATGTGATTCGGAATACCACCACCATTGTCTTGTACACGAACCTCTATCTTATCACCCAACTTTCTTGTAGCAACAGAAACAGTGGGATTATAGCCTTCCACTGTTGGTCTTTTCTTTTCTGCCACGGCATAGAAAGCGTTGGTGATTAAGTTGAGAATAACACGACCAATGTCTTGCGGAATGATATTGATATTCCCAATGGTAGCATCGTAATCGGTTTGTAAAGTGGCATTAAAGGATTTATCCTTTGCCCTTAAACCGTGGTAAGCCAATCGCAAATATTCATCTGCTAAAGCATTGATGTCAGTTGGCTCTTTTTGTCCGCTAATACTTCTTGAATGTTGCAGCATTCCTTTTACAATGGCATCGGCACGTTTGCCGTGGTGAAGAATTTTGTCGAGGTTTTGAATTACGTCGCCAGCTATGTCTTTCGCGTCATCAATGTTGCCGTTGTCTAATTCTACTTTCATCTCATCCAGCAACTCTTTGCTGACTTCCGAAAAGTTATTGACGAAGTTTAAGGGGTTTTGAATTTCATGCGCAATGCCAGCGGTGAGCTCGCCAAGAGACGCCATTTTTTCAGATTGGACAAGTTGTGCCTGGGCTGCTTTTAATTCTTCTAAAGATTTGGTCAGGGCCACATTGGTTTCCTCAATAGCAGACCTTTTTTGTTCCAGTTCTTCAATGGTTTCCTCCAATAAAATAGCGGTGGTGCGTTTTACTTTTTCGGTGCGGTCGAGTTTGAAGGCGGTTATTTCTAATTCTTTGCCGGCATCAGCAATTGCTTTTAGCAGCAACGTTTTTTCTTCATCAGAACATGCTGCTTCCTGCACTAACAACTTTATTTTTTCCAGTTTAGGATTCATTACGGTTGGTATGCTTTGTTATGATTGATTGTACTTGCGCATGATGCCGCCGAATATGAAAACGAAGAAATTCCAAACGTTGCTGAAAATCCATTGCGCCTGAAATAGGATGGGGATGCGCCTGCAACCGAAGCTCGCCATCCTGCAAATCATTTCCGAAAGCTTCCAGCAAAAGTTGAAGACCCGCCAGTGAATGCCGCCAGAAAACAAGCGTTCCAGCCAAGCGAGGTGCCGCTGTTGCGGGCACTTGTTCCTTTTCTTTCCATGTATATTCAATTAACTTTTCAACCGGCCAATCTCTATGCGGTGATTCGTAAGTACGTGCGGCTGTGCCTTTTCGAATGGCATACAGTATCTTCCACATGCCGTAAAGTGCGCCTTGTTCGGCCAAAAACAAATGTTCAGTGTTGTCAACAACACTCCATTCAGACTCCGAAGGTTTTAATGCGGCGGCATCTTCGCTTAGGTTTTCAATGAGCGATAAATACTGGCTTCGGGCCAAGCCGACTTCTTTAACCAGTTCATTTATTTTGTTCATGTTATTTTTTTTACTGCCACTGCTTGACAAACGGCTTTCTTTTGCTGAATAGAATTAGCGAACGTACAAGGGTGATTCTCTTTTAATCATCCACTGGAAGATGATAAAAGAACAAATCGAAGATTGCAACAGACGATGCCGTGAAATACACAAGCCCGTAACAAAAAACTACTTCTCTTTCAACGCCACCACACAAGTTGTTGCATTGTGCATCTCCAGATTTCCACCGGTTGCTCTTGCTAATTCCGCATTGCTAAACATGCCGGCCATAGGCACGTTCCAGATATTTTTTATGCCCTCTAACTCCTGATTGATTAAAGGCCCGAATGACAACAACCGCCCCGCACAACTAAATACAACCACCGCATCGGCTTCGGGCATGTCCGTGTTCTTCAAATCAGACGTGGATTGAATGACCTTGTCTATTACATCAAAATCGGGCGGCAGCGAGAAGCGAACCTTTGAACCCTGTGGCACGGTGCCACTGCAATAAAAGGAATGGTCGGTCCAGTCAACCACCAGCCCTGGCCGCATAACCGGGTCGCCTTTTTCGCGTTGCAGTTGCAGCGGAAGATTGGCCGCTATTTCAAGCAACAGGTTTGCATTATCAGGCGATACATTCTCAATGCCGCCATACCGGGCCGTAAGGTCAAGCACCGGAACATTGTCAACCGTATAAACATGATTGCCTTCGCTCCTTGTAACCGTTTTTGATGTACCTACGGCTCTCCATCCGCAGGTGGCCCGGCCTTTTATGGCAATGTTATCGGCATCGAGTGCCAGCACCACTAAACCTTTGTTGCTTTCCCACTGGTTGCTGAAAACAAATTGTTGGGTGAAGGTGATATCGTCGCCGGCCATGCAGCCATACACATCTACCTGCGTACCCACTACTTCTTCAAAGCCGTTGAGCAAAGCCTCGGCATCTGCATTAGCATTGCTGCCTGCAATGAGAAAGGCCGGATTGGAAAATTTCGCTAAAGCCTTTGTAGCCAATGAGGCGGCAATCTGTTTATAATTATTGGTATCGTAAGCGGCATAAAGGATTTGAAAATTTTCGGTCTGCATAGCCAAAAGCAGTATGGCTATTGATCCTTTTTCAGGTGTTTCATCGGTGAACTCGCCGTTGGATGTAACACCAAAAACCTGTATGCCTGCGCCGCTCAATACCGCACAAATGGCTTCTCTGTTTTGGGTGATGGAGAGAAAGACAATGGCGAGTGTTGGTTTGAAGCCATCGCTTAAGCTTTCTTCGAGATTGCTTTTTAATTCTTCGGTGCTTGCTACTTTAATTGATTTTGCTTTCATGATTGATTTATTATAACACGAATTTTTTTACGAATTACACGAATTAGTTCACGGTCTATTTTTCTTTTAATACTACCAGACAGCAGGTGTTATTATGATAGTCGTATTTACCGGTTTTTGATTTTCCATATTCGCCATAGGAAAAAAAGCCGGCCATGGGTGCCTCCCAGATTTTTTGCACCCCCTCTAACTCCTCTTTCATTACAACGCCAAATGATAAATATCTGCTGACGCAGGAGAACATGATCAAGGCATCTGCTTGCGGCTGTATGTGTTCCCTGATGCTTTTACAATCTGCAACCACTGTATCAATGGAATCAAAATCCGGTGGCAGCGAAAACCTGATTTTTGACCCTTGCGGCACTTTGCCTGAACATATCAATGAACGGTGTTCACGATTGGCAAACATAGCTGTTCGTATTACCGGATCTACACCTTCGCGTTCCACCTGCAGGGGATAATACCAGGAGCTTAGAAAGGTTACAATCTCCTTATTGTCTTCCTGCTTTATTTCAACGCCAAGAAAATTCATCAACATATCCAATGCTGGTTTATCATCAATGGTATAGACAATATTACCCTCGCTTTTCGTAACTGTTTTTGTAGTGCCAACAGCCTTCCAGCCACAGGTAGCTATACCTTTCACGTCTATTTTATCTTCATCAATAATGAGTGCAACAATGGCACAACCGCCACTTTTCCCGTTGGTAAAAACAAAGGTTGATTGGAGCGCCAGATCATCGCCTGCCTTGCCTCCAAATACGGTTAACTCTTTTTCGGGCGACGATGGAGATTTTCCAAAACTTTGTATGATGCCTTCAACTATGGGTTCACCATCTAAGTCCACTCCACTGTTTGCTATAATAAACGCAGGATTGGTAAAGGCTTCTTTTCCGGTGATGCTCAATTTGCCGGCGTCTTCGAAGGCGGTCTCCTGGCTGGTTTCAAGAAATTCTATTGTAAAATAAGCCGGGTTCATGTCGAGCAACAACATAACAATACTGCCCTCTTCTATTTCGCCATCAATAAATTCGCCGGCCGTGGTGGCACCAAATAGCTGAATGCCTTTTGCGTTAAGTAAGTTGGAAATAGCTTCTCGGTTCTGTTTTACAGAAAGGAAGACAATGGCTAAAGTTGGCTTGAATCCGTCGGCCATGGCTTCAGTTAATGCAGAACTGATTTCTTCTGCTGAAGCCCCTTTGATTGATTTTGCTTTCATGATGAATTTTTTTCGGTAAGAAGGGAAGTCATTTTAATTAAATTTCAAATGCTCATTACGGATAAAAGAAAATTATTTCTAATAAACGTCTTACCGCCTTACCGGCTAATTTTATTTTTCTTTCAATGCCACCCAGCTTACGGTGGTGCCGTGAAATTCGCAACGGCTTTCATTCAGCTTGCCAAATTCGCCCAGCGAAAAAAAGCCGATCATAGGTTTGTTCCAGGTGGCTGCCAGCCCTTCTATTTCCGTTGAAATCATCGGCCCGAATGAGCCCAATCTTCCCACGCAGGAGAACACCATCAATGCGTCAACTTCAGGCATCCTCTTTTCTTTCATCAGCATAGTACTTTCAATAACCGTATCAATGGCATCAAAATCGGGTGGCAATGAAAAGCGAAAACCTTCATTTTCTGTTATTCGTCCCCCTACCATTATTGATTTGTCGGCTGTGTTCCAAAGCAGCACGGGTCTCATGATAGGTGTGCCCGGTGTCCTTTGAAATTGCAAAGGGTAGCCTATGTCCACAGGAAGCAATCCTTGTGGTGCATTTTTGAAGTTAATGATTTCATTTCCTAAAAATTTTTGCAGCACGTTCATTGCTGGTTCATCATCTATTGTATGAATCCAGAAGCCATCACTCTTTGTCACTTTTTTTGGCGTTCCCACGGGCTTCCATCCTGAAACAGCCAGGCCGGTCATAGAAATTTTATCCTGGTCAATTATGAGAGAAAGCATTCCGCCGGTACTGGATGCGTTATTGGTAAATACAACGCCTGAAAAATCGGCGGGATTACCAGCCACACCGCCCATAACAGTTACCTCCTGCCCCGCAGCGTCCATTAATCCATCAATTAAATCTTCTCCAGCCATTTTTATATCAGCAGCCGAGATGATGAACCCCGGATTATGAAATGCATCCATTCCGATTGTTCCTGATTGGCGGGCCGCTTCATAAGGAGAAGACGCATTGAAATCCTGCAAAACAATTTTAAAGAAAGAAGGGTTGATGTCTAATAACAATGCAACGACATCATCTGATTCCATTCCCTCTTCGGTAAACTTGTTGGGCGTGCTGACGCCGAATACAGCAATGCCTTCGCCATTGAACAGTTCACCCAACGGTAATGCGTTTGCTGTGTTGGTTATAAAAACGAATGCAAGCGTTGGACTGAATCTGTTGTTTTTACTTTCAACAATTGCCGTGTGAATTTCTTCTGGTGTGTTGCCTTTGATTGATTTTGCTTTCATGATGTTTACGACGTTAATCGGCATGCTTGAATAACATTATTTTCTTGCCTCCATATCTATCTCAATAAGCTGGTTGTCTAATGCCAGCCCTTTTACTTCCAGCCACGTGCCTGTAGGAAATTGTTTTTTATAAATTGAATTGCGGAAGCCTGACACCCGTTCGAACTCCTTCATGTTTGTTGTGTAAACATTTTCTTTATATACATCATCGAAACTATAGCCATAATGTTTCAGAATTTTACCAAGGTCGCTGTAGCAATTTTTCATTTGTAAGTCCATATTGCCGGCGCCAATTACCACGCCGGAATCAGTCATGCTCACAGCACCGGAAATAATAAGATCCTTACCAATTTTAACCGCATGGGTGTAACCATATTGCTTTTCCAAATCTGGCCGGAGGCTAAAGTATTCAGGTATTTCTATTGAAGCCGTGACCGAATCTTTTACCGGTTGATTTGTATTTGTTGCAGTATTGCAGCTTTGTACGCAAAGCGCCATAAGAAATAAAAAGCCGGTGAGTTTTGATAATTGTTTCATTGTTTTTTGTTTATTGGTGATAAGAAAATCTGGTTACTATTTATAGGCGGATATGGTCTATAATATGTAGAATGATTAAGGTTATACCTTTTGTAGCAAAATTGGGTAAAGCTTTCTTCCACTCTTTCGTAGCCCACCTGTGCCAGCCATTCTTTAAACGGTTCTGCTTTGGGTGAAGGGATGGATTGAATAAGGCGGAATAGTTGTTCGGTGCCAGCGACATCGGTAGCGTAAAACTTGCCGTCCGACGATTCCATTTTCAGTTGACTACAATTTGTAGCCAACTGACTTCCCTCTGCTTTGAGCCTTGTCTTTAGGACACTCCAATATTTTCTTGGATTGGGACTGTCGGTTAAAACCGCTATCACATCTACTACAGAGAAATACCATTTTTCCTCCTCCGCATTCCACTGGCTGCGAATTTTCTTGTGTTCAAAAATTTGAATGTTGCTCATACTATTAATTTTTTAATTGCAATAAGTGAAGGCACTGGCATGGCCTGCCGGCAGATAACCGAGAAACTTTTATTGCGCGCCCTTTACGCACTTGTTGGTTCATTTTTATTGAAGGTGATATTCATTTTGTAAATAAGATTTTAAATTCATCGCCGTTTGTTTTAGGTTCTTCAGCATCACAATTTTTCCTCTTCTCGAACCATTCATTTGCAGCGCATGAAACGCTAACTCTTTAAGCATGCCGCCATCATACGTCTGGAGCACCGGATTATTGACGCTTCTAAGTATGTCGCCGCCATCATTTTCCTGTCGCCTTAAAACGGCAGGGTCAAGAATTTTTGCCGCGACCTTTTTATAATTATCAAACTCATGATTGTAATTGTCTTCCAGCAAACGCACCGGTGAATACTGGCTGTAGTAAGCCATGATGTTGTTGGAGGCGTTTGTATTAGTGATGAGGCGGAAGCCGCCTGAATTTCTTAATTGGTCAAACGTGCGGCTGTTGTTGGCAATGGGCTGTGCCCTTGGGCCAACTCTCGCTACATAGTAAAGCTGGTCGCCATTTTGTTTGGCAAGGCCAGGGTCGTTCAGCAGGTTTATAAGCGTGTCAAGCTGACCTACTGCAAGCCGGTCAAAGCTTATCATGGCATCAAGTGCAGCCACATCGTCCTGCAAATCCGAAGTGAGCGATTGTATAAATTGTAACTCCTTGTCTTTTTCAATTTTGTGCTCTAAAAAGTATTCGGCTAAAAAGCCGCAGAACACAGCCAGGAAAAGCATTAAAAATTCCCAACCGTAGTCTTTCCATGTTTTTTTATGATGACTGGCGTGGGTGTGATGATGTACTTCCATATCAGCAGTTTCGGGTTTGAGGTTTGAAGTTTGAGGTTCTTGCGTTGTGGTTTGCTCGCCGACTGCACCCATCTCTTTTGTTTGCAGAATATCGTTATCAGATTGCTGCCCTGGGCTTGCTTCGCCAGCGGTTTGTCTTTCAGCTTCCGGCAGTTCACTTTCATTGCCTGAATGCCGCTCAGTCAAGTCTTCTTTTTCTTTTTTTTCTTCTTCATTCATTTTCTAAATGATATTCTTTTTGTATTAACGCAATTAATTCAGCAGCAGCCTTTTTCATGTTCCGTTGCGATTGTGATAATCCAAGCTGCGAATTTTTATGGTACGACACTAACCCGGAAAGCCGCCTCAAAATTTGTATGTCATACGTCAACAAAGCAGGATTACCCGCAGGCCGAAACACGGAGTTATCTCTCCGGTCAATTATGGAATTGAAAATAAGTGGGTCAAATACCTCAATTGCCAATTGGCGATAGTCTTGCCCTTGCAACAACTCTACATCTTGCAGATGTTTTATAAAAACAAGACGATTATAATATTCTACTATGTTTTTAGCTATATTATTTCCCCTGATAAGCCTGAAGCCGCCTGAATTTTTTAATTGCTGTATGGTGGCATCATTAACTATTACCGGATAGTTTCTGGAGCTAAGACGACCCATGTAATACAGTGCTGCTCCGTAGTTTTTTACTTCCGGGCTGTTTAGTAGCTGTATCAATGAGTCGTCTTTTTCAAGAACCAAATTCAAGTCATTCCCATTTTTTGAAAAAGAAATTGTGTCTTGCTTTAAATCTTCAACGAGGCTCTTGATGTACTCTTTTTCCTGGTGCTTTTCAACAGACTGTTCCCTAATATTCTCCGCAAGAAAACCGAGAAACACAGCAAGAAAAAGCATAAAAAACTCAAGTAAATATTCGCCCCATTTCTTTTTGTGCATTACATGATGGGGGTGTTTGTGTACTTCCATTTCTTTTGTTTCAGGTGTGATGATATTGTTGCTTGTTTGAGGTGCAGGCGTTTCCACTTGATTTAACATGTTCTCAGTTGTCCGCTTTGCATCTGCTTGTTTTGGTGATAAATCAGTTTGCGCTTCCTGCTTCACGACAGAAACATCCGTCTGACTTTCAGTTACATTCTCCTGCGCAAGCGGGTTTATTTTATCTTCTTCAGCCATAATTTAAATTTTAAAAGCTTCTGATTTTCCTTGCCCCATTTTCATCAATGCTGCAAATCGTTCTTCTTCTTTAATGTTATCAAACAAAATATTTTTAGACAGAAAAACATAGGGGAAGAAAATTTCCATAGCATATTTCAACAGGTCGAGTGCTTTATCTTTTTCATCAACTACTGCATAACATTCCGCCAGGTGAAAAGCAAAATGATGGTCGTTAGCCGCTTCAGTATGAAGTTCCGGTGTTGCATACGATAAGGCCCGCTGCTTATCGCCTTGCAAGCCATATTTAAGAAACAATAACTGGTGCGTGAACGCCCAATCGGGTAAGGCCGTTGCTAACCTATCAGCCAATGGATAGCCATCTTCATTTCTTCCGCACCAGAAGTAAGCGGAGGCCAGCATCCATTGCGTGACGGGGCTTTGCAAATCCATTGCATATGCTTTTTCAAAATAAGGCAATCCGTCAGCAATGTCTGTATCAAGAAAGCAGGACCCTTTCATGATGTACTCAAACGGTGTAAGCGGATCAATTATTAATAGCTTATCAGCTAAAGCATTTGCTGCCAGCGACTTTCCGGCGTATATATAAACTTCCGCTAAACCAAGTAAGGCATCCGAATTGTTAGGGTCAACATGAAGGGCATTTTTCATTGCATTACCCGATGCCTGTAAATCTCCTTCCGACCAATAAGCCCAACCGAGTACCACATGCGCTAATGGAGAATCAGGATTCACGGCAAAAGCCTTTCCCGCATATTCTTTTGCTTTAAAAAAGTACGAACGGTCGGCTTTGTTTACAAAGCGGTGATAAAAGAAATTAGCATAGCCAAGCGTGGCATATAACAATTCATTCGGGCCTATGAGGTCAATGCCGTTTTGTAAAAGCCCGAAGGCATTTTGCATGGATTCTTCCGTTGCCTGAAAGATGGCTTGCCTTGCTTTTAGGTAACATTCATAAGCATGTACATTGGTAATGGGCCGTTCTGCAATTTGCTGGTCTTCCTGCGGCGTTAGTTTTAGTTTAAGCGCCTCTACAATAGAGCGGGAAACTTTTTCTTGTATATCAAAAACGTCTTCCAGTGTTCCGTTATATTTTTCCGACCAGAGGTGGGAGTCGGTATCGGCATCAATCAACTGCGCTGTGATACGAAGGTTGTTGCCGGCCTTGCGCACACTGCCTTCCAGCACATACCGAACGTTTACTTCACCGGCAATCTCTTTTAGTTTTTTCTGCGTTCCCTTGAATGTCATAATGGAACTGCGTGAGATGACCAGCAGCGTATTAACTCTTGATAAGTCGGAAATAATTTCCTCCGTTAAGCCATCGCTGAAGTATTCCTGTTCGGGATCGCTGCTCATGTTGGCGAAGGGAAGAACGGCGATGCCGGCCCGTGAAGCGGGTTTCGATTTTATTTCAACAGGAGCAAGGACGTCATTGAACAAAAGCACTTCATACATACGAACCGGCTCTTTTACATTCTTCAGTGCCTCTTCTTTTATAAACTTGGTTTGGATGTGGTTCTTATTGGAAACGTTATGCTGCACTGTTTCGGAAATATAAATGGCGCCGGGTTTTGCGGCCGATTGAATCCTTGCCGCGATGTTCACCGCATCGCCAAAAACATCACCGCCTTCCAGCACTACTTCGCCCTGATGAATGCCAATGCGTAGCTGAAATTTGTTGGCTGACAAACAGCCTTCCTGGATTTTTATAGCCGCGTTCACTGCATCCGAAACCGTGTTGAAACTAGCCATCACGCCATCGCCCAATTCTTTTATCCATCTCCCGCTAAACTGTTCGATGATGGGCTTCTGTATGTCGCGGTTTATGGTTAGGAATGTAAAAGCTTTTTGTTCATCGTTGCCCATTAAGGCGGTGTACCCGACAATGTCGGTAAACATGATAGCAAGGAGTTGGCGGGATTGCGACATAATATTTATTGCGTCTATGTTTATTAATTTACTGTGGCTAAATTTTTATTCACAATTGGTATTTTCAACCCGCGACCGTTTGTCACGGTTTCATTTCCTTCCCTTTTTAGCCGCTCTTTTAACTTTCGCCAGTAAGCTAAAGGGTCGACATTTTCTGTAAGTATGGCAATTACATCAGAAATAGAGAAGTACCACTTTTCTTCTTTTTCATCCCAATGCGTTCGTACTTTTTGCTTCTCAAACAGCTTTATTTCGTTTTTAATACATCAATGGTTTTCGGCCGCTTTTAAAACCCGCAACAAGTTTCCACCAAGAATTTTTGTGATGTCTTTTTTGGAATAACCTTTTTCATACAGCGCCTTTGTTATTAGCGGATAACTGGTTACATCATCCAGCTCCTGCGGTGTTGCATTGATGCCATCGAAGTCGGAACCGAGACCCACATAATCAACCCCCACCAATTTTACGATGTAATCAATATGATCTATCAATTTGGAAAGTGGTGGCCTTATGCTTTGAACTTCCGCCGCATATTTGTGATACAAATAATCCGTTGCATAGAAGTCACGCATGCCTGCTTTGATCAATGAATCTTTTTCTGCCGCATGCATTTTTAGAAAAGCCGTTTCTTTTTTTTGAAAGGTGCTGTCAATAAAACCGGGGTTGAAGTTTACCTGTATCACACCGCCATTTTTTGCAATGGCTTTTATTTGGTCGTCTTTCAAATTGCGGCGGTGCGGTGTAAGGGCATAGACCGAACTGTGAGAGGCGATGACCGGCTTTGTTGTCAGTTGCATCACATCCCAAAACGTTTGCTCACCCGCATGGCTTAGGTCTATCATCATGCCTAATTCATTCATCCGCTTCACTACCTGTTTTCCAAAATCTTTTAGGCCGGCCCCCCTACCCCCCAAGGGAGGATTGTCCATCGTACTAACCCAGCTTTGCAACGACCCCAATTTTTTAATGGAGTCCCCGACAGGTAAGGGCTGTGCGTAGCCACTTCCCCCTTGGGGGATTGAGGTGGCCGTTTCATCGGCGGCACTGGTGGCCCAGGATGGAGCGATGTTATGTGTAAGCGTGAGGTAACGGGCGCCGCGTTTATACAAGGCTTCCAATTTGGTTAGATCATCTTCTATCATGTGGCCGCCTTCCACCCCAAACATTGCTGCAATTTTTTGTTGCCTTACCGCTTTCAATAATTCTTTGTAGTTAGACACTTTTACAATCTTATCAGGATTGCGTGCCACCACCGCATCCAGGCTGTCCATTTCCCGGTTAGCAATTTGATAAGGAGCTTTTTCATCGCCGTCGCAATAGACAGAGAAGAGTTGTACATCCAGGCCGCCCCGTTGCCATCGGGGAAGGTCGCTATGAGCTTTCCCCTTAAGGTCATGATCCATCATTAAGCCAAGATCAACCGCCTTCATGAGTATATCGTTGTGGCTATCTACCAAGATGGCTTTATCATGTATTTGTTGATAAGGCTGTGCGTGTACCAACTGCGTTGAAAGGAAAATGGCAAGCCACGGAAAAATTTTCATGTGTTAATCGGTTTGGTCAGTTTTCTATTTGTCGAGAAACTGGATCACTTTATTTATGAGCGACGCTCGTTTATTGGTAAATCCATGATCGGTGCGCCACACGCCGTATTCAAAATAATTGCGGGCCCGTTTGCGCAGTTCTTCCGCCAAGCCTTTATTCCCTTGGTGTTCATCAAGCATAATAATTTGCTTACCGTCCAAAGCGGTTTCGTTTTGCAGGTTGTAGTACGCCGGGTTGTCGAGAACCGGCGTAAATATTTTTTCAACCGGCGTATTAAGCACGAAATAACTCATGCCGTTGGCCGGGTTGCTTACCAATGCGTTGATCTGCGCGGCCGTTAAGTTTTTAAAATTGTTATAAATGTTCCAGGTTGATAAGGCAAAGCCTTTTTGAATACTCGGTATGGCCGATAACGCTTTCAGGCAAACCCATGCGCCCATGCTGTGCCCAAACAAGACGATGCGAGACGTATCAATGCGAAGTGAATCGCTGAACTTTTTACAGAAGGCAACTGTGTTTACAGCATCCTGTACACAGTTTTCAAAACTGAAGCTGCCCTGACTGCCCCAGGAGCCGCGGTAGTCGAAGTAAACCACGTTCCAGCCGTGTGCCCGTACCGCTTGGGCAAGATCGAGATTGCGTTCGTTACCCGGATAGCCGTGCAACAGGATAAGCGTGGGATGTCTTTGGGGACCGTTGGCTCTGTAAATAAACCCGGCCATCAACGAGCCGCCGGAAGGGATGAATAATTCTGTAGAACCCGCCGGTGCGGCAGCATCCCATTGAATGTCTCTTATCAGAATGGAGTCCGGTTGCGAATGACTTGGAAGTGATGCAACAACAAAACAACAAGCCAACAGTAAGCTGCGTTGAAATAGGTAATTTCCTTTTTTCTGTATTGCCTTTTTCATTGTTTGCTTTTCATTTTTTATTTTAAGGGGACCTTCTACACCGCTTTTGCTTTTAGCATCATCAATGTTTCTCTTTCAAATAATGTTGTTTCAAAACGTCTTCGCCAAACTCGTTGCTCTTCTCCCGCCAGATGGCGTGAATATGATTGGCGCTGTTCCGTGGGCCGCCGTTGTTGTCAAACTCAATAAGAAACGTCGGTCCGTTTAAAACATAATAGTGCGGCTTCTTTTCTTCATAGTCACCAATCCAACCGAAATAAATGTTGTCTATTCCGGCCCTGGTGATTTTCTCGTATTCGGCCACCGCTTTTTCGTATTCGAGGTTAAAAACAAATTCGCGGATGATATATTGAAGCGCCGCTTTTTGCGAAGGGTTTAAGTCACTTCCTTTCAGGCCCCGATCATCCACCAATCGCCTCCCGCTTTCGGCGCTGGTGATGATGTCGGCAGGTACTGCGGTGCTCATCGTGGCCTTTCTTTTTAATTCGGGCGAGAGCATGTTGATGAAGCGGATTCCCAGGTCTTCTTCCTGCCCTAAAATACGCCAGCCTGCGTACTCCGATAGCATGTATTCAGCAGGATCGGTGCCCATGAACAAGGGTGTAACGGAAATGTTGTGGCCGGAGAAGGTGAAGTTGACAGACAGGTGATGGCCTTCCAACTTAAAGCCCCAAACACTGTCGGCCGGGTTGCCAAAAAAAGCGAAGTAATAATTTCGGTGCGACCACTGCAAGGCTTTGATAAAAGCATAGGTCGTATCGTCAAATGCTTTTTGATAATAAAGGCTATCGTAGTAGCTGTTAATTAAATTATCGAGGTGCATGATGCCCGTTGCTTTCAGATAGCCTTGCGAACTAAGCGAAGCCGAAAGAACGCGATGCACCAACCGGCGTTGGTCGTTTGTCATGCTGCCGATATTCAAGCCAGCTCTTGCCCGCATCCCTACCGGCAGGTTGTTCCATTTTATTCTGGCTGTGTCGCCAAAGGGCAACTGCACCGTTCTTTTTTGAAGCGTCCCGAAGGTTTTGTACAATGAATCGGCATAGGAGGTTATCTCTTGTTGATACGTGGCCTGGCCGTACATGCCTTGCGCAATAAAAAGAAAAAGGAGGAGAGGCAGTAACCATTTTATTTGTTGCATAACGATGATTTTTCTGATAACGCCACCCAACTGCAAGTGGTGGAATGAAACTCGTGTTTGCCGTTAATGGCTTTGCCAAACTCGCCGTATGTGTAAAAGCCAGCCATGGGCGCATTCCATACTTCCGACAAGCCGTTGTTTTCCTGCTGCGCCATCGGGCCTAAAGCATTCAGGCGGCTGGCGCAAGAGAAGATAAGCAAAGCTTCAGCGCCTTCGCCATTTATTCCTTTTATCTCCGTGGCTTTGTTAAGCACCGTATCTACAATGTCAAAATCGGGTGGTGTCGAAAACCGAAACCTTGATCCTTCTTCTATATCCGATTCCAATATCAACGCATTTTCTTCGCTGTTATAACCCATCGGATTGCACATCACGGGCTCTCGTCCTGTCCGTTCTATTTGCAGCGGGTAATGCAAGCCCACCGAATCAAAAAAACGTATTTGTTCATCGGCCGATGCAAAATCTTCACCCAAAAAACGCAGGTACATATCCAGCGCCGGCTTATCGTCTATTTGGTATAAAAGATTGCCCTTGCTTTTGGTAATGGTACGGGCAACACCAATCGGTTTCCAACCCGAAAGCGCCACGCCTTGCAAGTCTATCTTTTCTTCGTTTACCACCAGTGCCACCATGCCGTATTCGGTGGACTTCTCGTGAGTAAAAACACAGGTGCCGTGAAAACTAAAGTCGTCGCCGGCCATGCCGCCAAACAGCGTAAGATCTGGACCAATCGTTTGCTCGATGGAACGTATCAGGGTTTCGCCATCAAGCATGGTTCCCATTGCTGTTATTGAGGTGCTGCAAAGAATAAAAGCGGGCCGCTCAAATTTTTGCAAAGCGGCTTGCGCTAAATGCGTGGCTGCTTCGTTAAGGCTTCTCTCACCAATGTCTTCAAACAAAATAGTGTAGTCAGATCGTTTCATATCCATCAGCAACACGGCAATACCACCTTCGCTCTGACAGACATCGGTAAATTCATGACAGGACGTAGCGCCAATAACATCTATACCTGCCGCTTTAAGTACCTCGCAAACTGCTGTTCTATCCTGCCTGATGGAAATAAATACTATAGCCAATGTTGGCTGAAAACCGTCGGCCATGCTTTGTTGTAAAGCGGCTTTGATTTCCTGATAAGACGTGCCCTGAATTGATTTTGCTTTCATAAAAAAGTGTTGCGGTTAATTACGGCTAATAAGCGTGGAATGAAGCAATTGTATTTTCCATTTTCCACCGGTTCTACTTAATACGGCTGTTTCCATCCAATGTATTGAAGTATTTTTCCCATTGGAGTTGAGTTCCGAAAAGAGATAATAAGTGGTCCAGGCTGCATTGCCTGTAACAGTAGTGTTTATAAAATCAAGCTTGTTTGTACGTTTAAAATCGGCGGCTACATTTTTTGCGATGGCTTTGTTGATGAGTGTATCAATAGTCCAGATTTGGCCGTATTCATAAAACCTCACTTCAGCGGCACATTGATTTTTCAGGCTAATCGAATCCCGGTTTGATAAGGCATCAAACAATAGCATGACCGTTTGTTGTACAGCCTGATTATTTTTTGTTGACGCCGATTGCGCCTGCAATTTCCCGGTGCAGTAAATTAACAGCAGAAACAATATTGATTTCGTAATCAGTTTTTGACGTACTACGAAATGTTGTTTCTGTAACCGGTTGTTCTGTTGAAACGCAATTGTAGCTTCCGCTAACCATGCGCTGATTGATTTAGCTTTCATGCCTTTACATATTTTCTGATAGTGGCTTAGCCTATGGGTAAAAAAAATCGGTGCTACAGATTAATTCCTATAATTAAAAAAACAGCACTTAGAATAAGCAGCGCAATAACCACAGGTGTGATAAATTTCAGCCATGCCTTGTAGCTCACTTTCACCATCAGCAAGGCAGGAAAAACAGAGCCGGTGGGCGAAATCAAAAACATGATTCCCATGCCGTACAAATAAGAATTTACAATCTCCCGGCCGGGTATGTTTACAACGATAGCCAGGGCGCCGATGATAGGCATCGTAAGCACCGCCATACCGGATGATGAACTAACAGGAATACTAAAAAAGAAAAAGAACAGCATCACCAACAGGATAAATACAATGGCCGGAAAATGCTGCACCACGCCGGAAGCATAATAAAGAATGGTATCGCCAATCAGCCCGTCGTTCAGTATGATGGTCACACCTCTTGCCAGGCCTACAATTAAGCCGACGGCTAATAAACTTTCGGCGCCTTTTATAAACTCTGTAACAAACGTCTTTTCACCTGTTCGGCTTATTAATCCAACCAAAATAGCGGAGCCAAAAAACAGGGCCGACATTTCTGTCGTCCACCAATTGAGAAACACAATGCCGCTTATCATGCTAATGAAAGTGGCCATAAAAATGAATAGCAGCAAAATGGTTTTTGAAGGCAAGGCGCTTACCGCAACTTGCTTTTCTATCTGGAGTGGGAAAGGCGATGCAGTGGTATTATCCATACGATAAACAAGCGAAGCAGCAGCATTCTTTTTCACCTTGCCGGCATAGCGCAAAACATACCAGGCAAATAACGACGTACTGACTACAAAAAACAGGAGTCTGATGGCAAGGCCATCAATCCAGTTGATGCCGGCCGCATTAGAAGCAATGATCACCGAAAAGGGATTGCTGAAGCTGGCGATATAGCCTATACCGGCGCCGCCAAACACAATGGCCAGCGGCACCATTACATCGTAATCTTCTTCCATAAAAAGTGGGACAAGCACCGGGTAAAATACAATGGACTCTACATCCATCCCATACGAGCCGCCAAAAAATGAGAAGATGAAGACCAAAATAACAATCAGCCATTTTTCTTTTCCCTTCATCCGCTGCGCCAGGAATTTTACGCCTTCAAACAGTGCTCCTGTTTTGGTGAACACGGCCATGAAACCACCAATAAATAAGATGAAAAGAATTACATCAATGCTATCTATGATCCCTTTAACAGGCGCCTGCAGAATGGCTACGAATCCTTGTGGGTGCGGCTCCTGTTTTTGATACGTGCCCGGTACCGAAATGGGTTTACGTATATCGCCGCCGCTGAATTTTTGCAGTGGTATTTTTATTGCCAGGCTATCGAGTGTGTGTTGCGTAAAGGGAAGTTTGGTTGTAGTGGATGCAGACGTTATAACAAAAGTTTTATCCTGCGCAGCTAGTTTACTGTATTGCCCTGCCGGCAAAAGCCAGGTGCTTACCGCGGCAATAATAATCACCAGCATGATTAGGGTGAGCGGCGTGGGCAGGCTTTTTGGGTTTCGCATCTTCATATTGTGCTATTATTTTTTCCCAGTTCTTCTATTGTCTTTTTTGCCGCTGCCAATCTTATCTTTTTATTTTTCTCTACAAGTTTTGTGGTGGCCGAATGTTCTAACTTATGATGAAGCGGAACCAGCAAGGCTGCTATACAAACCAATGCCAGCAACATCAGCACAGGTGAATGATGGGTGATACGCTCTAAGAATGGATGCAGTAATAAATTGAGAAACTCAAATACAATCAGCAGGGCAATCACCCCAAAGAATTTTATAAGCTTAGTGTTGGTGATAAAGCTGCGGCTGAGTAAAAGATATATTGTAACCAATGCAATGATGCCTAGGGCTATTAGTGCATACTGAAGATTTTGTTTTCTCTCTTGTTCATCGGCTCTTTGCTTTGCCTGGTCTTCATTTTCTTTTATTTGTTGAGCAAACGAGAGATTCTGTATTTGGTTTCGCTGTTGTTCATTGAATACGCTGTCGCTATAGATGTCTTTTATATCGGAATAATAATAAGAGCTGTCTTTTTGCCCAATGGCATAATAGGCTTTGCGTAGCAAGGAGGCGGCGTTGATCATCCCTAATTTATTTCCAGCCTGCTTTGCCTTGGTAAAGCCACTCAATACATACGCTTTCGCCAAGCTATACTGTTTTGCAGTAAACAGGTATTGGCCGTAATCGGTTGTAGCAGTTATATAGGGTAAACTTATATTTTCAGCATCACTGAAGGCAATGCATTTCTTATAATAGCTTTCTGCAAGGTCAGCATCACCTTTTTCTTTATATACACTTGCAAAAATGTACAACATTCTTGCGAAGCCATAAGCATCTGTCTCTTTTGATGTTACTTCATTTGTTAATTGCACGTATCGCAAAGCAGAATCAATTTGCCTAAGCCCTAAAAAGGTTTCTGCAATGTGCGTGTAAGTCCGGTTAGCAGCAATTGAACTACTAATGTTTTGTGTGTTTAAAAAAGTTTTTGCTTTTTTTAAATACTTTAAAGCTTCACTATAATTTTTTAGCTCTTTAAATAATGAACCTATTTCTTTAGTGGCTAACCAAATATCATTTACGGATTTTGACTTTTCCGCGAATCGTAAACTTTTAAAATAAAATTCCAGTGCCTGTTTATAATCACCCGTTAAATAGAAATAATAGGCAAAATCCAAATAAGTAGGAGCAAGCAAAGAATCCTGGCGAGAATCTGTTGCTATTCTAAACATTTCCTCGCTTGCAAACCGGCTACTGTCCGGCTGACCAGTTTGACCATAATCTTCGCTGATTTCTTGCCAGGCTCTCACTTTTTCGGAAGGGCTTTGTGCCTGTTCCAATATTTGATATAAGCTATGTCTTCTTGAATTTAGATTTTGTGTGAACGCTGTTATAGAATACAAAGCAGAAATAAGAACAAAAAGTTTTTTCATGCTTGATGATTTTAATTTTTATCGCTTTCCAATTCCTCAACCGTTTTCTTTGCTGCCGCTAATCTTATCATCTTATTCTTTTCCACCAGTTTTGTAGTGGCCCAGTGTTCTAATTTATGATGAAGCGGTACCAGCAAAGCGGCAATGCAAACCAATGCCAGTAACATCAGCAAGGGCGAATGATGTGTGATGCGTTCTAAAAAAGGATGGAGCAATAAATTAAGAAACTCGAACACAATGAGCAGAGCAATTACACCAAAGAATTTTATCAGATTAGTGTTGGTTATGAAGCTGCGGCTGAGCGATAAGTAAAGCGAAAGCAATACAATAATGCCTAAAGCGATTAAAGCATACTGGAGGTTTTGCTTACGTTGCTCTTCCGCTTCTTTTTGCCTGGCATCTTCTTCAATACTTCTTATCTGTTCATTAAAAGCCAGCGCTTGAATTCTATTATTGTTATTCTCGTTGAAGATGATTTGATTGAGTTCTATTTCCTTCTTGGCGTAATAGTAAGCACTATCGGGCTTGCCCAGAGCATCATATATTTCACGCAGATAGCCGGCACCCCTTATTTTAAAATTATTGTTGTTGGATGCAAATCCATTGAGCATAGCAGCCGCCTGCTGTTTGGCTTCCGGATAATTTTTATACCGTATGAGATAAGGTATGTAAAGACTAAAAAAACGAAGCTGTGAGTAAGCGCTGGTGGAAACCGATTCGGCCCTGGCTTTTTTAAAATAAACTTCGGCAAGTTCTTTATCGTTCATTGCATCGTAAGCCGCTGCGTTTAGAAAATAAGCGTTAAAAAGGTAGAGCTGGCTTTTTATGCGCTGGCTTGTAGCCGTAAGGGCCTGTGCATAGGTCAGCGCAGAATCGGGCTTTTGGCTTTGTATAAAGTAGATAGCCATTCCACGCTGATATTGTGCGAGCATGTAACCATATTTCGGGTGCGAAGTATCGGGCATGTTGGCCCCACCGGCACGATTGTATTTGCCGTAAGCTTCTACGTTGTTTAAAGCATCATAAACGGACGCGATGTCGAAATAGATAGAACTTAACCGCCTCTTATCTCTCGCCTGTTCTGCCAATGGTATGGCTTTAAACATGTACTCAAGCGCCGCCGCATTATCCCCCTTTGACCGGGTATATTGACCAAGCAAGTCATAGCTAATGGCAAGAAGTGAGTCGTTACGCAGGCTTTGTGCAATGCGCATCAGTTCCGTGTTCAATGAAGAATCAGGATCGCCGGCATAAAAGCCAATGGCTTCTGTAACATTCAACCCGGCATTGAACCGATCCATTGGATTTTTTGCGGCGGAATAAACTGATCGTAAACTGTCGATCGTTTTTGTTTGTGCATGCAACACTTGTACGGCACACAAAAGGCAGCAGACTCCAAAAATTTTTTTCATCGAATAATTCTTCACAGAATATTATTATTTAATGCGGTTATATTTTTTCAACACATCTATCACCAGTTGATGCGGCAGCGCATAAGCCTTATTGCCATTGATGCCTTCAGTTGTTTCTGCCGCCACCATTGCGTTTATGATAGCTTCTTCCACCGCCTGCACCGTGGCATCAAATAATGGATTGATTAAGTCGTTGGGCAACACATCCACTTTGATAAAAGCCTCCCGTTGAAAAGCACCGGCGTTGGCTGTGGAAAACGTAATGAAGATATCGCCGGAGCCGTTCTCGCCGCGGCCGCCAACTTTCCCCACACCGATGGCCACTCTCGCGGCCATACGCTTTAACTGATGTGGCAACAAAGGCGCATCGGTGGCCAGCACTACAATGATGGAGCCATCGCCGGGTTGGTAAGACGGCGGCGCTTTCAGTTCATAATTCAGGGTGTCTTTTAACTCCCGGCCCACGGGCACACCGGCAATGGTAAAGTTGCGCTTTGCACCAAAATTCGATTGCACCAATACACCGACCGTATAAGTTGAATCTTTGATCTTTATCACTCGTGAAGAGGTACCGGTGCCTCCTTTAAATCCAAGGCACATCATACCGGTTCCACCTCCAACATTACCTTCTTTTACATTCCCGGATTTTGCACTGTCCAATGCTTCCCAGGCGTTGGCTTCTTTTACATGAAAACCATAAATGTCATTTAAAAAACCATCATAGGTTTCAGCTACTACGGGATACGTGTACCAAAAATTTTCTTTGTACCAAGCATGTTTTACAAACCACTTCAACACGGCATCCCGCACTACGCCTACACTGTTGGTGTTCGTGATCATTACCGGCCCTTCTAAAAAACCCGACTCGGTGATCCATGTCGTACCAGTCATTTCGCCATTGCCATTAAGCGTGTACCAATTGGCATACACCGGGTTGTTGTTACGACCTCTTGGTAAGATAGCGGTAACGCCGGTACGCACAGGGCCCTGTCCGCGAACGTTTTTTCCCTGCTCGGAAATGATGGTGCTAAAGCCGACTTCCACGCCTTTTACATCGGTGATGGCATTGAAGGTCCCGGTGGTTCCATCGAAGGGAATTCCAATATCTCTTGCACGGGGTTTTTGTGCATAGCTGTTAAATGAATAGAAAAGGGTTAGAAATAGAAGTAGCCTTCTCATAGCAATGGTTTTGATTTTTTAGATTGATAAAGGCATCGGAATGAACTTCCTCATCCCTTACAGTATAACGTTCATTAGTTTGGTACGACTCGATTCCTGCACTCGTAACTTGTCTTTTAAGTAACTATTTCACATGCGACTTTGGCTTCAACACACCGCCGCTGGCCTCTTTAATCGTTTGCACATATACAAAAGCCGTCGGGTCTATAATGTTCAGCGCATCCTGAATTTGTTTTATTTCCAGCCGGGTTACAATGGTGACAATGATCTCGCAATCCGACTTTACCTCAAAGCTTCCGGGCAGGTAACCCCGTTCGCCTTTATATACCGTAATACCTTTTCCAAGGTCGTTTACCAGCAGGCTTTTTACTTCTTCTACTTGCGATGAAATAATGTTCATGGCGGTAAATTCTTCTATGCCATCTACCACATAATCTGTGGCCCGTGTAGCGGTGAAATAAGTGATGACAGAATACATAGCTGTTTCTATCCCGAATTTAATAGCGGCTATCGCAAAGATGATGGTATTAATAGCCATGATGATTTCGCTGTTGGAAAAGCCGGTCCTTCGTTTTGTGAAAACCGCTATTACTTCCGCGCCGTCTATTACGCCACCCGCACGTATCACCAGGCCGATGCCGGAGCCAATGAGAATGCCACCGAAGATGGCGATCAGGAGCCTGTCGGAAGTAATGGGGCCAATGTTGATAAAGACCAGGCCAAGGGATAGCAAGGCAACCGCAATACTGGTTTGCACCGCAAAGGTTTTACCAATGCGTTTATAACCCAGGTAGATGAAAGGCAGGTTTAGAAACACCACCAATAAACTGATTTTAAGGTGAAATATTTCGTGCAGTAAAATAGAGATACCGGTAATGCCGCCATCCAGAAAACGGTTGGGGATCATAAACCCTTTCATGGCAATTACGGCAAGGCAGGTACCCGCTACTATCTGCAAAAGATGTTTGCCATTCCTGATATGTTTCCATTCTATGACGCCGGTTTTGTACGTTTTTTTCATGCTATAGAGATCAGAAGTAAGTCACTAATTTTTGTTATCGAATCTGTTTTGCTTCAACACCGGATTTCTGCGGCATTGCGGCCATATCTATGTTTCAGGGCTTTTCGAGTCAGGTTACCTATAAACTTTTATTCTTCTACTACCGCTATATTTCAGGCCATTTTCTATACACGGTTTCTATCGCACTAAGTAAGCAGCAAGGCTAATAAGGGTTGGAGGTAACAGCGTAAATTATTGCTGATCTGTTCAAGGAATGGATGAAGCACTAAATTTAGGAATTCAGAGATGATAAATAACGCTGTTATGTAAAGATGATGGCAAAGCTTGTATTCTTTCTGTAAGAAAAGGGCAACAAGCAATAAGGCATTGGTGTTGATAGGGATCAAATGAATTGTCTTGCTAAAGTTATGCTGGTCCCCTAATGCATATAAACTGTTGAAGCAGAATAGTAATTGAAAAGTCCTTTTACAGTAATGCAGGAAAGGCTAATCTGCCATCGTGTATAGTCAAAAGGCCCGACTATTCGGACCTTCTCACTATACACTATTATTAAAACAATTGTGTTAGACTGTTGCGCAGCGATGAAACCTTTTACGGTTCGCGAAAATTAACCATCCATTTAATGTCGAAGCTATCGGTAAGCATTCCCCAATAGTCGCCCCAAAACATATCCATCATAGGCATAGTGGGCTGACCGCCTTTTGATAATTCGTTATATAACCGGTCCGCTTCTGCCTTGCTATCCGGATGCAATGACAAGGTAATGTTATTGCCCGCTATTACCCGGTGCCCCATACTTTCAAAGGCATCGGTGCCCATCAGCACATTCTGGCCCACGGGAAGCTGTATGTTCATAATGCCATTCAATTCTTTCTCACTCAATTGCGCTGCACCCGGTAAATCTTTTACGTCCTTAAACCGCGTGATGCTTGTAAACGCTCCACCAAATACAGACCGGTAAAAATTAAAGGCTTCTTCGGTGGTACCCGGAAAATTCAAATAAGAATTAAGCTTTGTCATATTCCATGTTTTTTTGTTTAATAGAAGTTTCGTTTTCTTCCCGTTCACAAATCTCTTTCAGCTTTTGGAGGGCACCGGGCCATCCGGCATCAAACATCTTTTCCCATTTAGGATCAGTTGAAATGTCAACTGTTAGTATAGTTTCGCCAGGCCCGTGTTCGAAACGGTAACTCTCTGTAATGCCTATCCAGCTCTTAGCAAAATCGCTGCTGCTATCTTCCACACCGCCAGTTAAAAGTATGGCGACGTGTTCAGCGGCTATATACTGGTAGTTGACCAGTTCTTTAATCATGGCCTGCGATCCACTGCCATCCTTACAAATAAAACGGATTTTTTCTCCCTGCTTCCATTCCCCCTTATAGTACGAGCCGGGCCAACTGGCCCCTGTCCATTCTTTATACGTTTCGGGTTGCAGCATGGTATCCCAAACCACTTGCCTTGGCGCGGCGATGCTGATTTTGTACACTAATTTTTTCATGATGGTTGATTTTAATTGACAATATAGAGCTATGCGGCAGCGGGCATTGCACCATATCGGCCGTTTGAAATGCGGGATAAGGCCGCCTCCGTTTTTTTATCATAACTAATGTAAGAAACGCAAAGTATCAGCAGAAAGATCAGGGGGAAAAACGTTGGAAATCCTAAGCCATCTACAACCGCATAAGAAACAGCGGCTGCTATAAAGTCAAAGGTAAAGCCGGCATACGCCCATTGTTTAATATGCCCCGGCACTGGTGGCAGTATTAATGCCAACGCACCGATAACTTTAAAAACCACCAGCATATTACCAAAGTAAGCCGGACAACCCAAATGACGGATACCTTCTTTGGCTAATTGGGTTTGGGAAGTCAGCGCCGGCATCACCCCTTCAAATAAAAAGATGATGATGGTTGTTGTCCAATAGATAGTCGTTGTCTTTTTCATTTTTGCAGATTTAAATAAACAATTTTTTGATGTAATTGATAACACAAACGTACTGCCCACATTTAAAACTAACAAGGTGTAGAAAAGACATCTTAAGGGTTGTTTGCGACTTTTTGATTTATTATCTTCATAGCTATAACTGTAAATTACCATCATGAAACATGTATCTATATTGGTGCCGCACGGAGCTGTCATGGCAAGCATTGTTGATCCGCGAACGATGTTTACCGGCGTAAATGCTTTTTTAGCGGAGGCCGGAAAAAAACCACTTTTTCACGTACAACTGGTAGGGCATGCGCGGCAAACAAAATTATCCGGTGGTCAGTTTGGCGTTTACACCGATGCCCTTTTAAAAGAAGTAAAAAAAACGGATCTGATTATCATTTCGGCGGTGGGTGGCGACTTACCCGCCGCCATAAAAAAGAACAGTCAATACCTACCATGGATCATTGATCAGTACAGGAAAGGCGCCGAGGTAGCCAGTTTATGCGTGGGTGCTTTTTTGCTGGCGGCTACCGGCTTATTAGATGGAAAAGAATGCTCCAGCCATTGGGTAATGGCACAGCAGTTTAGAGATATGTTTCCTGATGTAACGTTGGTTGACGGAAGGATCATCACCGAACAGCAAGGCCTTTATAGCAGCGGTGGCGCTACCTCTTACTGGAACCTTCTATTACACCTGGTAGAAAAATATGCAGGAAGGGAAATGGCCATCACCGCTTCCAAAGTTTACGCCCTGGAAATAGACCGTAAAAGCCAGTCGCCCTTTGCTATGTTCAACGGGCAAAAGAAGCATGAAGATGAGCCGATAAAGCAGGCGCAGGAATTTATTGAAAGCAATTTTGCCGACCGCATAATGGTAGAAAGCCTGGCCGCAAAATTTGCGATTGGCCGTAGGCATTTTGAGCGCCGGTTTAAAAGCGCCACTAACAATACGCCGGTGGAATACATTCAACGAATAAAAATTGAGGCTGCAAAAAAACAATTGGAAACCAGCAATAAAAATGTAAGTGAAGTCATGTACGAAGTCGGTTATGGCGATAGCAAAGGCTTCCGTACGATTTTTAAAAAACTCACTGGTTTATCGCCGGTTGATTATAAGAATAAGTATAACAAAGAGGCAGCCGTAGCGTAGTTGCGGCGGATAAGCGATATATGTCAGCGTTGATTGTAAAAGCCTCGCTTTATACGAAATTATCTATCCCTTTCCAAGCCAGACGACCGTCATCTTATAAAGCAAAACCTTACTCTTTTGCCAAGCCGGCAGATAATGAAAAAGCTCCTCTTTGCCGAGGAGCTTTTTCATTTTTATATTTACCGAACCGCATCTTCGGGACGATATCTGTTTAATGCTTCGGTAGCTGTTAGCCAGCTATTCTCTTTAGTATTTTTTTCTAACTGTTCTACTCTATTCTTAAAATAAAAAAATGCCAATCATTCGCACTAATAACCTGCATTCTGCACCAAATTTGGATTGGCGATAATCTCCACATCAGGAATAGGAAATACGAGTTTTGGCGAATTCCAGTTAAGTGATCCAACGGTTCCTTGCAGCCGCTTGATGTCGTGTAACGAAGCGCCTTCAAAAGCCAGTTCCAGCTTCCGTTCTTTCAGTATGGCAGTCAAATCCAATTGGGCAATAGCCAAAGACAGCAACGCAGCACGGTTGCGGATTTTATTAATGTCGTTCAGCGGTGTATCGCCAACCGTTGTGCCTAACCTAAAGTTTGATTCAGCCCGTATCAGGTACATTTCTGCTAACCGTATGATACGCACATTGGCATAACGGTTATTGTGCTTACTGGTATAGGTTGACCCGCCCGATGTAGCAAAAAAAGCTTTTCGTGCATCGCCGGTTTCGTACAAGGCAAGATGAGCAGGCCGTATATCAATATCCCCGCGGCTGGCAGGTGAATAAAAAGTGTAGTAATCGTTTACGCCCTGCGTTGTGGTAACCTGGATAGCGAAGACATCTTCTGTGGTATTAGGCACTGCTGATGATGAGGAAGGAAAAGCACCGCCGAACGTGGCCGCCAAGGTATATTTTCCTGAAGTAATCACACGGTTGGCCGCTGCGGCGGCATTGGTAAAGTCGGCTTTTTGCAAATAAATTCTCGCAAGCATCGCTGCTGCCGCATTTTTGGTTGCATAAAATCCATTGGTCACCGGCAATTTGGCTTCTGCTTCTGTAAGGTCTTTGATCGCCTGATTGTACACTTCAGACACCTTGGCTCTTAATACATAGCTGTCGCCGGTGATGCTTCGGGTAGGTGTAAGAACGATGGGGATACCGAGATTTACCGTGGGGTCGCCGTCGTTCCAGGCTTTCGCAAACAGCCGAACTAAGTCAAAGTAAACACTGCCACGAATAAATTTTGCTTCTCCTTCGGCCCTGTCTCTTTGCGCTGCATCCACTACGCCTAAAGCAGCCAACACATTATTTACATCGTTGATAACACGATACCCTTGCGACCATGTACTTGAAACGAAGGTGTTGTTCTTAGGGATGGCTTTGTTGTAAATTTGTGTCAGGCCGGCAAAGGTTCCATTCCAGCGTATCTCACCTGCATCGGCTAATAAATCGCTGTAAAGAAAAATGTCCCCCCCGTATAAAGAAGCAGCGCCTAATTCTGCATAAGCACCATTGAGTGCAGTTAAGACTCCCGAGCTCGTATTAAGCGCATTTACCTGGTCAATGCTTTGCGTAGGGGTTACATCCAGCTTTTTTTGGCAACCCATAGCCGCAAAAAGCAGAATGGTTATCTTAATAAATATGAAGTTCTTTTTCATGTTGAATTGTTTGTCTTATAAACCAATGTTGATGCCTACTACCAGAGCTTTTGCTTGTGGAACACTGTAAAAATCTCTCCCTTGTACAATGTTAGTAGAGCTGTAGTCTGCATTTACTTCCGGATCCCATAAAGGGTAGTTGGTAATAGTAAAGAGGTTTTGCCCCCGCACATAAAATTTGGCCCTTTCCAGCTTTAGCTTGTTCGTGATTTTTGCGGGTAGCGTGTACGAGAGGGTGATGGATTTTACACGCAAGTACGATCCATCATAGATATAACGGGATGAATTATTAACGCCATTAGGATAAAATAATCTTGCTTCCGGTACCATGGTCATATCACCTGGAGCCTTCCAGGCCTTTAGTTGATCGCTTGTTTGATTATCGAATCCATTGCTTCCACTGGCCGACATATACTGGCCGCCGGCGGCGAAGACTTCATTGCCATGAACACCTTGCAAAAACACATCTAATTCAAGATTGGTATAAGAAAATGTATTGCGGAATCCATAGATGAAACCGGGGTTAGGATTCCCGATAACAACATCTGCTGCCTGGTTATAATCGTTGGTAGTAGAACGATCTGTTTTGCCATCGGTTCCTACGGTATTTTTTATATAGAGGGCATCGCCGTTAGCAGGATCGGCGCCGGCAAATTCCCGGGCATAAAACACACCGAGCGGCTGGCCTTCCTTAGCCACATTCAAGGTGCCAATGGTTTGGCCACCCAGATCGGTAACCTTGTTTTTATTAGCGGAATAGTTTATACTGGTTGACCAACGAAATCTTTTACCAACAATATTATTTGTATTAATCGTCAGTTCTATTCCACTATTCTGCAGTTTACCTACATTACGTAACTGCGTTGTAAAGCCGCTGGTAGAAGGCACCTGAACATTCAGTAAAAGGTCTTTTGTTTTTCGCAGATAGTAGTCAGCTTCTACCGTAATTCTGTTGTGCAGCACCGTTGCTTCTACCCCAAAATCGCTGCTGATGGTTGTTTCCCACTTAAGGTCCGGGTTAGGAATTTGCGTGGGCCGTGTACCGGGATTACCGCCGTAAGAGGCATCACCCGTATATAATCCCAGCGAAGCAAAATTGCCAATTTCAGCATTACCGGTTACACCCCAACTTGCTTTTAGCTTGAGGAAATTTAACCAATTTATGTTGGAAAGAAATTTTTCTTCTGATGCAATCCAGCCCATTGAACCCGCCGGGAAAAAGCCCCACCGATGGTTTTTTCCAAACCGCGATGATGCATCATAACGGCCGCTCAATGCAAGCAGATACCGGTCTTTAAATTTATAATTGGCTCTGGCAAAATAACCTAAGAAGGTAAACTCTGTTTCGGTAGATGAGTAGGCTGTATTAGTAGCAGCACTCGCTAACTTTTTAAAATCATCGCTGGGGAAGTCACGTGCCGAAACACTATTCGATTGGTTTTTATAATTCTGGTAGCTCATACCGGCCGTTGCATCAAGCGTATGTACTCCTTTAAAACTATTCGCATAACGGAAGTAGTTATTGGTATTAAGATTCAGAATATTGGTAGCCCCGTTAAAACCCGAGCCAAAAGTAGAGCCGCTGTTACGGCGGGTGATACGGCCATTGTACGATTCTTCGCTTTGGTTCAATTGATCCATTCCAAATTCGGTACGGAAGGTCAATCCTTTTAACAGGTTGACGTTGCCAAAAACGTTACCAAGGGTGCGGTTGATGTACGTGTTATATAAAGCTCCCTGTACACTCAACATGGGATTGTAATAGACGGGAAAGTTGGTGTTAGGCAACCCGCTTGCAGGATCAAGAGCGCCACTGGTTAATCCGGTGCGGGGGTCAATAGCTGGTGTGATGGGCGACAGCGCAATGATTTGTAGTGGCGTGGAAAAAGCGTTATCATTTGACACCCGCTTGTTAATAGTGCGAACGAAGTTCATATTCATGCCTACGCTTAACCAGTTGGTCACTTTGTTTTCCAGGTTTACTCTACCGGAGTAACGCTTTAATGAGTTACGGGCAATGATACCTTTTTGATCAAGATACTGACCACCCATATAATAGGTTGATCGTTCATTACCCCCCGAAACACTTAAGTCATATTGCGAGATAGGCGCATCCTGAAAGGCAAGGCTTTGCCAGTCCGTATTTACTTTATACGTTTGATAATCGGTATTGCCTGCAGAATACCGAAGCAAGCGGCTATCAACAAATAAGTTTTCGGCATCTATTGCAGCCTGAAGCGTTGGATATAACCCCAGCTTAAAATCCTGCTTTGCCGCACCAACAGCCGCCTGGCGGAAGTAATTGACATATTGCTCTGCGTTCATGAAATCTACTTTGTGAGTCGGCTTTTGCGTTCCCATAAAATAGCCAAAGTCTATTTTTGTTTTGCCCGCTTTCCCTTTTTTTGTCGTGATTAGCACAACGCCGTTGGATGCCCTCGATCCATAAATAGCAGCGGCAGAAGCATCTTTCAAAATTTCAATAGATTCAATGTCACTTGGGTTTATATCGGCTAAAGGACTTGTGGGCGCACCGTTGCTTGACAGGTTACTGGTAATTACTGGTACGCCATCTACTACATAAAACGGTTCGTTGCCAGCTGATACGGAAGCAGAGCCACGAACCCGGACTTTGATGCCTTGACCGAGCTTGCCATTTTGCTGTTCTACGAACACGCCGGCTGCCCGTCCCTGAAGTGCGTTCTCAAAACTGGTGACAGGCGTGTTGGCAAGGTCCTTGGCGCTAACACGGGCAATGGACCCGGTGATGTCTCTTTTTATTTTAGTTCCATAACCTGTTACTACCACTTCGGATAACGAATTTTCCCCAGCCGTCAATCGAACAGTAAGATTGTTGCCGGTCTTCATTTCAAGAGGTTGATAACCGATAAAGGAGAACCGCAAAGTGCTGGTGGCCGGAGCAGTTATCGAAAACGTCCCGTCAGGCCCTGTTGTAGTTCCGGCCTTAGAATTTTTGACGGTAACACTAACACCAGGCATTGGAGCACCATCTTTTGTATCAACTACTGTTCCTTTTATGATTGTTTGCGACCAGAGGGATTGTGATAGGCACAATAACCCCAGAAAAAGGAGTATAAATTTTCTCATGTGCAGAATGATTTGAAGGAAAGGTAGATGAAAATGCAGGTGGCGATTGGAAACAACTCGGCGATGTTTCAACCGTTATTTTGGATAATTACGATCGCCAACACATCGCTTAATAAAAAAATTACAGTTCCGATGCCCATTAATTCAGCGGTTGCGATTTTTTAAATAGCGTAGTGACTTACTTAATTTGGGCTCAGTGGTGGTCAGTTAACTGAATCAATTTTTATTTCTTTCACATAAGCATATTAGTAGTCAGGTAGTAAAGAACGTAAGCCAGAATGGTAAAAATAAAACATTGTTGCACTACCGGGCGTAACAAATAATTTCCACTTCGATAACAGATGAAGTAAAATTATAATTCATTTTATCGGTGATTGCCGCATACCCAAATTGATTATTGTTTACGTATAACATGTAAGCGGTTAATCAAATAATCTATATTGAATTGTAAAAACTTTAAAGAAAAGCTCTATTTATTTACATAAAAAACTTTCGGCAGGAACGAGAATGGGATTGTGCGATTACCTACATCCCGCATAACCGACAATAAGCTTCAGGTTTACCGCAACAAATAAAGACAAATACCAGCCATATATCTTTTCACTTTCGCTTGTTCAATATCAAGCCCTTTTCCCTTAATCATTTTTAACCCGTAATCCCGGAACACTTCAATCACTGGGATTGTTTCTTTACCTTTTTCAGTGATCGTGTATTCTACTTTTGGGGGGCCACCACCGGATATTTTTTCTGCTCAGCAATCCAAACTGCTCTAATTCTTTTAATTGCGCGGAAAGCATTTTATGGGTAATATGTGGTAACGTCTTTTTTTATTCACTATATCGCATGGTGCCCTTATTCAGCCGCCATAAAACAGGCATCTTCCAGGTGCCACCAATAAAATAAATAGCAGATTCCACCGGATTATAAAACACTTTATGATCGTAAATAAAGTCAGGCATGGCTTGTTGATTCGTTTACAAAATAAGAAAGATAGACACCCCGCTGTTTCTATACTTTCCAAAAAAAAGTAAGTATCCTTTTAGAAACATACACGGCCCAGATAATACATCGCTCCAAATTTGACGTTTCATTACTATCAAATAAAATCAACCAGAATGAGCCATAAAAATTAAAATTTTTTACTGCGGCTGAACCCAAACGTGTTGCCATTGTTATCTCTAATCCGGCCATATCCACCACAACCGGCTGGCCGGTTGGTTTCTGGTGGAGCGAACTGACACATCCCTATTTTAAGCTTAGTGAAAAAGGACATGAAGTAGAAATTTTTTCTTACTTCGGCGGTAGGTGCCAAGGTGATGCAATGAGTAATCCGGAAGATCAAAGTGGGCGGCAGGCAGAGGATGTGATCAGCCGTGGCTATATCCATGATCCGGCGTTTATAAACCTCATAGAAACTACCAAAGCGGCAAGAGAGATGACGTTACTATTTTTGACGCCATTATTATTGCCGGTGGACAGGGCACCATGTTTGCGTTGGACAAAGCCGTTGAGACGGTGCAAAAGTTTGTAGAATTTTACGAAGCAGGCAAAATGGTCGTTGCGCTTTGCCATGGCGTTGCCATTTTAAAATATGCCAGGTTTTCTAATAGCGACTATCTGGCCAAAGGCAAAACCATTACCGGCTTTGCAAACATTGAAAAGACTTTGCTGATGAAGCGATGTGGAGTTATAACCTGTTGCCAAGAGATAAGCATGTAATGCCTTGGCGCATTGAAGACGAGATGCGGAGAATTGACGCGAATTACATTCAAGCCGGCTTGTGGAAAGGCTTTGCTATCCGCGATGGAAACTTAATTACCGGACAGCAAAACTTCAGTGGCAGCGAAACGGCGGACGTGCTATTGCAAGCCATGGGCGAATAAACCCAAATTCATTCATTGCTTAGACCCTTTACGCAAGTATAGGGCTTTTTATTTGATGTAAGTCCCATTCGAGAAAATCAAATGGCGACCATTTCAATCATTTTATATTTCCCTGCTTTGTAAATCATCTGCTGGATTTTTGATGCGCCAATTCCAATTTTCACTATCTTGAATTACCATTTTAGATGGGCTGTACAAACCAAAACTTTCGAGCCTTTGAAACAAGTTACCCGTAGCGCCGCTTTCGCCAACGTTTGCCTGCTAACCCTTACCAGCTTTTTCTTTTCTTTTTGCCACGCTCAACTTTCTGCCGACTTTACTATAAACCGCAGTGGTGGCTGTTCTCCGTTAAGTGTAAGCTTTACTAATACGTCAAGCGGTACATCGGCGCAAACCACTTATACCTGGAGCTTTGGTAACGGTAATTCATCTGCGCTCCAAAATCCGTCGGCCATTTTTTTACAAGAAAAAACGTACACAATAACGCTTACCATCTCTAATGGAAACACCAGTTCAACAAAAACAAAAACCATTATTGTTTATCGAAAACCGGTGGTTGATTTTACTGCGGCCGCTCCAAAAGTTTGTTTGCCGGCGGCGGCCAACTTTAATGTGGCTGCGGCTGCCGGTGATGGCAACATTACGGCTTACGATTGGGACTTTGGTGATGGCTTTACACAGCAAGGTTTTGGCAACCAAATGAGCCACTACTACAGCAATGCTTTTATACCTACGGTTAGCGTAACTGTTACCAATAGTTACGGCTGCCAAACCAGTAGTACCAAATCAAACGTGGTGGAAATTCTGCCCAGGCTTGATCCGGTTTTTACCGTTAATAAAACGATGTTATGCACCCTCGCAGATTCCATTCAAATTACTAATAGCAGTACCGGGCCGGGACCATTGCAATACCTTTGGAACTTTGGCGATGGCACTACTTCAATCGCTGTTAATCCTATACATAAATACACCACCAAAGGTGTTTACCCGGTTACGCTGACACTATCCAATTCCGTGGGGTGCTCGGTAACCTCGCCGGCAGTGAGTGTTAATGCCGCGTATTTTCAAACTGCTTTTACCACACAAGCTTATTGCCGGCAAATTGGGTTTACTGGTTCCGCATTTCTTTATCCTTCATCTACCAACTGGACCTTTGGCGATGGTGCTGCCTCAAACAGTTATCCGGGTACCAGCCACACGTATGCTATAGCCGGCACGTACAATGTATCGTTGATTAACACGTATGGAAGTTGCAAGGATACCCTGACAAAAGCTATTACAGTTCAAGACCTGATTAATTATAACAGCGCCATCTCCGCACCAGCAGCCGTTTGTAAGGGAACTAATGTACTGCTTACCGGTACCAGTACGCAGCCGCCTACAGCATCCAACTGGTCCTTTGGCGACGGAAGTTCAACGCCTGGTTATAGCAGTTCCGTTAATCATTCTTATGCAACACCGGGAACTTACACCGTTACACTTACCAACACCTTCGGTACCTGTACCGAAACCGTTACCGAATCCATCATCGTTAATGATCTACCAAACATCAATGGCTTTGCCGCCGATTTTGGCGGTGTATGCGGGGCGCCGGTTACCGTAACTTTTCGCGATACTTCCAGCGGTGCGGTAAGCTGGCGTTGGGAGATGGATTATCCGGGCAATACACCTTTTTCAACCGCTTCAACAGCTACATATAGCTTTACAGTTAACGGATCGCATTACGTTTATCTTACGGTAACCAATGCCGCAGGTTGCAGCCGCACCGTGAGTAAATACATTAGCATCAGCCAGCCAAGTGTCAGCATTTATTATACACAATCCAGCAGCCCAAGAGGCTATTATGATTGTGATTCACTCACTATACAACTGGCGGCAAACAGTAACCAGCCGCTTCAAAGCTACTCGTGGAATTTAGGCAATGGCACCACTTCTACGTTGCCCAATCCTACAGCTCATTACAGCCAAGTAGGCGTTTACAATGTTGTGCTCACGTACGTTACTGAGTCGGGGTGTACGGGCATCACATCGTTTGCTCCTGCGGTATATAATAAACCGGTAGCTAACTTCAGTTACAATGCCGGTTGCAATACATCGCTTAGCGTTAATTTCCTGGATACGTCGCCCTTCTCTGATTATTGGCTTTGGAAGTATAGCGACGGCGGTATTGATTTCTTTAATTTCCCTACCCATCAATTTGCCGATACGGGACATTACAATGTCACCTTCATTAATCATGTGGGTCATTGTGCCGATACCATTACTAAAACTATTTATCTCAATGTGCTGCCGTCGAATGTCACTATCACAAAAGCCGATAACACCTGCGCGGGCACCAGGGGCACTGTAACCTTTGACCAGCGCTCCTTGCGGGCCAGCGGCGGCACCTGGAACTTTGGTGATGGCAGTACACTGCCCTACGATAGCAGCAGCCACTTGGTGCAACATACTTATGCCGCTACCGGTACTTATACCGTAACACTTAACAGCAGCTATAATGGTTGCGCTTGTGTAAGTTCCCGTGTGGTAAAAGTGCTGTTGAAGCAAACGCCTTTATTAACCGGTTTCCCGCTACAGCTTTGTACCAATAACAGCATGTCCGTACAGATCGGCAACCTGGAGCTCAATCCTTTCAGCTACTCAGCCTACTACGATCACTACTACCTTACGAAATACGAATACGGCAATGGCGTTGCCTTCACCGGCTCTGTTTCCAATTCTAATTTTACACCTAACATTTATTCGGCCACGCTGCAAAACTTTACCGCCGGCGCTACATCGTTGCGGGCCATCATTACCGATTATTACACCTATTGTCAGGATACATCCAACTATATCACCATCGCTGTCAATGGGCCGCTGTCGGGGTTTACAGTAAGTAACAACAATGGTTGCTACAAATCGCCAATGATATTTACCGATACATCGCGGTCGCTGACAGCCACACCCTTAACGGCCTGGTTCTGGGACTTTGGCGATGGCATCACCATCACCAATAACACCAATGCGGCAGTATCGCATCGCTATGCCAATGCCGGTACATATAGCGTAAGACAAACCGTTACCGATGCTACTGGTTGCAGTAAAACAATTACGATGCTGGTTACCGCCAAAGGGCCAAAGGCGGCCTTTACCACATCGGGCTTATACGTACCTAATGTGCCCCTGAATACCACTATCACTTTTTATAACAACAGCTATTCTAATAGCGGTACTACCAACTATATATGGCAGTATGGCGATGGTACTACTTCTGCCACCTATGGCGGATCGCATACGTACACGGTGCCGGGAGTTTATACGGTATTGCTTATTGCCATTGACCCATCCATCCCTTGCAGCGATACCGCAAAGCAGGTGATAACGGTAAAAGATTTTAATACCGCCTTTTCTTATACCACTTCTTTTTTAAGTGCCAACTCCTGCCCGCCCGTGGTAGTGCGCATCAATAATTTATCGGTTGGCTATAACCGGGTGCTTTGGGATTTTGGCGATGGTACCAGCAGCACACAAAGCTATCCTTCACATACCTACTATAATCCCGGCCTCTATCGCATCGTGTTATATACGTATGGCTTTAATGGCCTTTCGGGAACGTACCGCGACTCAATAACCATCTCTGCGCCATCGGCACAGATTACCGCCGATGTATTAAAGGGATGTACCGCACAAAATGTAAACCTTCAAGCCAGTGCTCAAAACAGCAGCAGTTACCTCTGGGATTTTGGCGATGGCAACCTGAGTACTACGGCTACTACAGTGCCTCACCCATACAATACGCCGGGCATTTATTTTCCACGGCTGATTGTAAAAGATGGCAATGGTTGTCCTGCATCGGCACAATTAGCCGATTCGATTATAATTGATAGTTTGAAGATTGGCATCAAAGGCATTCCAACCATTGTTTGCGATTCGTCACTGATCGCTTTTCAGGGCGATATACAAAGTTTTTCGGCCAGTATGCTGGGCACAGTGCTTACCTATAAATGGGACTTTGGTACCGGCATAGCCGCCGATACAGCTAATGTTCGCAACCCGGTATTCCGTTACGTAACACCGGGTACGTACACCGTGAAGCTAACCGTAACATCGCCTTATGGATGTGTACGAACAACTACGGCCAGTTTTGTCGTGAACCAAAAATCGCATGGCCGTATTACCAGTGTAGCGGAAGCCTGTGAGCAATTACAAGTGCAATTTAACGGGTCGGCCAGCCCGGCGAACGGCGCTACATGGAACTGGAATTTTGGCAACGGCAACACCAGCACGTTACAAAATCCGCCAGCGCAAATCTATAATCCCGGTAGTTACGTGGTGATGTTATTGTTATCGAAAAACGGTTGCGTGGACACGACTATTCATCAGTTAACCATTCATCCCAAACCGGTAGTAACCCTTACGCCAAAGCAAAGCATTTTATGTAAAGGAAGCAGCCTTACACTGCAAGCAGGTGGTGGTGTTTCGTATCTGTGGACGCCTGCCCAAAATTTAAATAACAATCAGGTTGCCGCGCCGATAGCTAATCCCCAAACCACCACTCAATATGTGGTGCAGGTAACCAGCAACAAGGGTTGTATCAACAGCGGTTCAACAATGATTACCGTGGCGCAACCCATTAAGGTGCTGTTGCCATCATCAGCCGATTTATGTAAAGGATTAATCACACAACTGACAGCCGGCGGCGCTACTACGTATCAATGGATAAACAATATAGCCGGGTTAAACAGTACGTCCAATCCCTCGCCCATGGCCGGTCCGCAGGCAACTACTACTTATACGGTTGTAGGTTATGATGCTTACAACTGCTTTACCGATACTGCCTCCATCATTGTGAACGTGCATGATTTGCCAACGGTAAATGCCGGCCCCGATTTACAGGTGGTGGGTGGTGTTGCAGTGCAATTAACCTCTACCACCAGCAACGATGTAGTAGTATGGAATTGGTCGCCGCCAGGTACGCTCAGCTGCGCTACTTGTGCAGCACCAATGGCTACACCAAAAATGGAAACGGCTTACATGGTGCAGGTTAAAAACGACTTTGGTTGTGAAGCGAAAGATACGGTGCTGGTGAAGCTGAATTGCGCTATCGGCAACGTTCGTATCTCCGATGCGTTTACGCCTAATAATGATGGCAAGAACGATGTGTTTTATGTTCGCGGCAGTGGGGTTAAAATCATTCACTACCTGCGCATTTATGACCGTTGGGGAGAGATCGTATTTGAGCGTACCAACTTAGGTATAGATGATATTTCATCTGGCTGGGATGGCCGCCGCAACGGACAACCATTGCCCACCGGCACCTATGTTTACCTTTCGGAAATGGAGTGCAGCTCAGGTGAACTATTTACCCTAAAAGGAACCGTGACATTGATACGATAGATACGTTGATTAACCATACGCAAGGTTTAGCATGAAGGTTAGCTTTGCATCAGCTTGTGATTTTATATTTATTCATCTTGCTGATATCAATGGTTAAAATGTTTTGTTCATTGGTGTACGTTATATCTTCAAATCTTCCATTGGTAATAATATCACCGGCAGCAAAAGAGGTGCGGGCAAAAACATTTTGCGACAGTATATCATCCGAACCTTCTATCACCACAATGATCTCGCCATTAGCCGCCTCAAGGTCTTCTACCGATAAAGCATCTAATGGACTGTCTTCATCTATCGGATGTACAATCGTCCAGGTAAGCAATAACATGCCGATGGTTTCCTGCTCCAGCTTCAAATTATAAAATGTGTTTTTCATTACCCCATCCACTTCTATCCGAAGCAGCAATATCAGTTCTGCACTTACTTTCAGCAATTGATTCTTTTTAATATTCGCTATCCGTACCATCAAGGCATTTCCATCTTTGTAAGGGCCAATGAGCAGCTTATCGGAAAAGATAATTTTTGAATTAGGCTTGGCAAAACGGGAGTATAATAATCCCGTGATTAATGCAAAAAGAAATAAGCCCACAACCGCTTCCACCGCAGCCAGCGACGTAGAACGGAAGGATACCGGAATGGTATTGGTAAAGTACCCCGTGCATAAAGTTTGGGCCGAAAAATAAAATACTTTGAAGAAGGCATCAGCCGATGAATGATTAATATCCGATAATCCTTTGGGATCGGAAATAATATACAACAACGTGAAGATGGTATTGGTAAAGAGGTAAAAACAGAACACAATAAGAACAAACCCTAACCAGTTTACTGAGAGTAAAACATTATGCAGCTCTATCTTTTCAAATAAGGGCAGGCCCTTTACTTTAAAATTCAGCGTGCCATCAGGCTTAATAATTTTTGACTGGTGTTTGTGCATGGTGAACGTGTTTTGAAAGTGAAAAATTTTTGTGCAGGCTGTTTATACTTAAAGTTATTTTATTGCGTTCTTACTAAAACAAAATCTATATCCTATGCACCAAATCCTGTACACCAGCAAAGCGCTGAACCCTTTCAGGGACGATGAATTACAAGCCTTACTGGAAGTAGCCCGTCTGAATAATTCAAAGAAATCCATCACCGGTATGTTGTTGTATTGCAACAGTAATTTCATCCAGCTTTTAGAAGGTGAAAGAGATGACCTATTGGCACTTTTTGAGATCATCTCCGCTGACAAGCGCCATATTGAAGTGAAGAAAATAGTGGAGAGTGAAATTGATAAACCGCAATTCCCTGATTGGTCTATGGGTTATAAGGCTTTATCGGCGCAACAACTTACCAGCTTAGACCAACACCAGAATATTGATGTCGCCGGCTTTATCAAAAAAACGCAACCGTTCAAATTGTTGAAATTAATGTCGGCTAAATCCTGGAATTAATTCCGTTGAGAGTAAGATGTTTTAAGAAGCGATGCCCTTGATGAAAAAAAGCTTTCAGCTATCTTCATCAAGGGCATTTTAAATGTATCCAAACTCATAACTGGCTATATATTAATAGCCGCCATCTTAGCCAATAGCTCTTCTTTTCTGCGGCGGGCTACTTCTATTTCGCTGCCATCGCTTAGCCATACCTGGCCGCCCTCGCCACGTACATATTTTTTTATGTGTTGCAGGTTCACCACGGAGCTTTGGTGGGTGCGAAAAAAATGATGTGCGGCCAGCAAGTCTTCGTACTCTTTTAAATTTTTACTCACGATAACCGGCTTCTGACCCTGCAAATAAAATTTACAATAACCGGTTAACGATTCTATCCAGATGATGTCTTTCAACTCCGTAAACATCACGCCTTCGCTGGTAGATAAGGCTAACTTTTGCGGCGCTTTTTGCTGTGGATGATGAAGCTGTTGCATCACCTGGTGAAAAAGTTGAAACTGGTCTGCCACTGGCCGGTTTTTTTGCCTGACCGCTTTTTCCACTGCTTCTTTTAAATCGGTTGGGTCCACCGGTTTTAGCAGGTAATCAATAGCGCTCAACTTCAATGCCTGCAACGCAAAACCCTGGTGGGCCGTTACAAAAATCACTTGTATCGAATCGTTGCCCATCTCCTGCACCAGTTCCACACCACTCTTTCCGGGCATTTGTATATCTAAGAAAAGCAGCTCCGGTTGTAGCTCGTTAATCTTTTCCAAACCTTCGGCCGCACTTCCTGCTTCACCGATAATTTCAACGGGCAATTGCAGTTGCTGCACCATGTTTTTTATAGCGCTTCTGGCATTGGCTTCGTCGTCAATAATGAGAGTCTTAATGGTTTGCATCGTGCATTAATTTAATGGTAAGGTAAGCGTGACCAGCGTGCCGGCAGGCAAACCGTTTTCTATTTTATCGGTAATGTTCATGGACGCTTTATTATTTTGAAGTTGCTGCCAGCTTTCCAATATGCCCACTGTTAGTTTTTCGCCTTGCGATGTGTGTCCGGCCTTAGCGCCGTACTGGCGGCCAACACCATTATCTTCAATAATAATCACCGCATGATCTCCTTCTTTGCTGCAACGGATAGTAAGTTTTTTTTCGCCCTGCTTTGGCATCAGGCCATGAAGGACAGCGTTTTCAACAAAGGGCTGAAATAGCATAGGCGGCACTTTCGCATCCAGCAGGTCGTCGTCTTCTTCTATTATAAAACTATACGTAAACTCATTATTAAACCGGAAGGCCTCCATCTCCACATACATCTTCAACGTTTCCATCACATCGCTCAGGGGCAAAAAATTATGTTTGGAGCCATCTAATATCCGCCGCATCAGCTTTGCAAATTTGGACAGATAACCGGCAGCGTCAATAGTGTTATGGCTAAGGATATAATTCTGAATACTGTTCAAACTATTAAAGATGAAGTGCGGGTTCATCTGTGCTCTGAGCGCCTGCATACGCAGTTCGCTCATCTGAAGCTTCAGGTTATTTTGTTTTTGAATAGACGCATCGCGACGTTTCATAAAATAATAAACCCCATAAAGGGCCAGCCCAATCATTAAAGCCCTGAACCACCAGCGTTGCCAGAAAGGCGGCGTGATCTCGAAGGTAAATACGGCCGGCTCTTCGTTCCATTCGCCCTGGTGGTTAGCACTCTTTATTTTGAAGCGGTACTTACCGGCAGGCAGATTAATATAATTGATCTTTCGTTCAGCGCCGGTGTATTTCCATTCCTGATCGAAGCCTTCCAGCATACAGGCATAACTGTTCTGTTGCCCTTGATTATAATTGATGCCGGTGTAGGTAAAAGAAAGGCTGTTTTGCCGGTAAGAAAACGTTTGTTTTTCATCTGCCGCAAACGACTCGCCGTCGGCTTCTACACCGGTGATGTAGTTAAAAGGCACCGCCTTTTGTAATAAAAAATTTTGTGGCTTAAGCAGGCAATACGATTTGGTAAAACCAAGAAATAAGGTTTGCCTGCTGCTATCGGTAAAGTTGGCGCCTACAATGTTATCATCGGGTAAACCATCGGCTTTTGTGAACGACGAAAAAGCAGCTTTTTGTTTGTTATAAAAAACCAATCCCCCTTCGGTAGCTATCCATGCATTGCCCTGCGCATCGGCGGCAATATCATTAATTACAGTGGACACAATACCAGTTTGTTTGGTGTACAAATCAATGCTGCCGCTGGAAATGTGATAAATGCCGAAATCGCCGCCCACGGCCAGGTACAACACATCGCCACCATCACTGGCCATACTGGTAACCGGCCGCAACGCCTGCCGGTTTTTAGTGAGCTGCCGCGTTAAAAAACTATTAGTGGCTACCGACAATTTTACCAAGGTATCCTGCCTTGCCATCCATATATTTCCGTTGCCATCTTCGGCTTTTGCGCCAGACCGTAATAGTGGAAATGCCCCTCCGTAATAGCGGCTTTTATAGTTGGTAAAGCGGCGAGAAGAGATGTTGAACTTACTCAACCCATCTGGCAGGCTGGCCCAGATATTTCCTTTGCTATCAGCTAATGGAAACGAAGCCGATTCATCGAACGAAGGGTCTTTACTTATACCATCCACAGGGCTTAGGGCTTTGGTTACAGGGTTTACCTGCACAGCGCCGTAAATCGAAAAAAGCCATAAGCAAGTGCCGGCATCGAGTACATGTGTACTAATTATTTTTTTGACAAAACCTTCAGGCATGGCTTTATCGAAAACGGTTTTAACGCTGTTGTTTAAGCTATCCCAACCAAACAAACCAGCGCCCATGCCGGCTACCCACAGTGAATGATTTTTATATATGCCATAATTATACGAAACCAGTCCTTTCTTCTTTTCCACCTCGTTGATCAATACAGGAGCAGAGGTAAAAAAATTTGTTTTTAGCGGCGCCTGTACCAATCCCTTCGACGACGCCACCCAAATATTTTCATCGTCTTTACATATTGAAGCACTGATGCCATCGGGCCAGGAGGTAAACCAAAGCGGATGGCTGGCCACCCGGTTTATGAAATGGGTGGTAGTGTTATAGAGTAACGGTTCGCCGAAATAGGAGTTCAATAAAAACGTCGTGTCGTTGAGCGGATAGGCACTGGCCAATCGCTTTTCATACTCGAAACTGATGGACAGCTTGTCCACAAAATTGCGACCCGTAAGCCGGTTGTTGTAGGCTAAAAGTTCTGTTCGATCTACTTCTGTTTTCCTGGAAAAAATGCACACCGATTCTTTCTCATTAGCTACGGCGCTCATTAAATAATATTTGTCGTGGAGTAAAGCGTTCCAGGTAAAACCGGGCATCTTTTTTTCTACAGGCACTAATTGCTGCGCCGCAAAATCCGCATAATAAAAACCATTTTTTTGTTGAGAGAAAAAGTACATATCGCCATGTCCATCTTGCATTAAACAGTCGGCAAAACGGCCCTTGGTCATATCCGTGGCTGCGGCCATCATTTGCCTTAGAATTTTGCCTTCTTCATTTAGTACAAACAAGCCGTGCCAGGTGGCTACCCATAATTCTTTCGACTCTTTTTTAAACGACAAATTTTGTATGTAATAACCGCTGTAAGAAAATTTACCTAACACCGGAATGTCAATCCGCCTGCCGGTTAGCGTGGTCGTATTTAAGAGGCACAAGCCTGCATCAGTACCTACTGCTAAAAGACTTTTACTGATAAAAAACAACGAGGTAATATTATTGGAAGGAAGGTTGTTTTTTGCATTGCTTAATACATTAATGAACGCCGTACCATCGTAGCGGTTAAGGCCTTCGTGGGTGCCCACCCATAAAAAACCGGCTTCGTCCTTTTTTAAACAGGTTGCTGTATTGTTGCTTAAACCGTTTTGTGTGGTAAATGTGTAGGTAGTGCCAAACCATTGCCCACAGCAGCTTTGCCAGATAATGAAGGCCGCAAAAAGAAAAACAAATCTTTTATATGTCATGGGCAAAAGCGGTAAGTAATTGGCAGGCGGACTGAGTTTTTTTCCACCATCTTTTTTGTTATAAGCTGGTATTATGATAGTACAATTGAAATGTACAGCAAAAATTCTGATGGATGAAAAGCGAAAGTCCTGCCGGTAAAAAGCGGGACTCTCGCCATCGTTTTGTATGATTGAACAAGGAATTTACTTACCAAACGCCTGGAACATTTTTGAAAGAATATTGAGCCGCTTGCCGAAGCGATACGCTGCGCTTTTTCTTTCATCAAAAAACGTGCTGCCGTCTTTCCTTTCCAGCCATTCGTTGCCGCTTTCATCTACACCCACTTTATACTTTCGGAGCCAGAAGTATAATACTACGCCCAGCACCAGCCAAAACCCGGCAAAGAAGTACAGCACAATCTTATCACCCTTAAACCGCATGATGCTTTGCTGCACGTATGTTTGAGCCGTTTCGGGAACATAGAGCACGGACAAGGGTTCGCCTTTTTCAAACTTATCCCATTCGGCATCGGATATATACTCGGTTGTTTTCGTATGCACCGTTTCGCCATCGGCGGTGGTAAAAGTTATGGTTACCTGGTTATCGTTCTTTCCCACTTTTGCTTTTGAAATTACGGTGGCTGTGTGCTCCTCACCTGATGTCAAAGTATGCTTCAGCTTCACTTCATCTTTGTACAGCCATACGCAGCAGCCCACAAATAAAAGGGAGCATAGTACCAGCATACGCAGGCCCAATGTATTATAGCGGCGAAGAATAAACCAGTAAATAGCAAAAATAAAAGCGCCGATCAACACCAGTTCCAGGGTAGAATTCATGTTGTCGAAAAAAAGATTGAGTAACATAATTTTCAATTTAGCCGATGATAAAATTTTAGTTAACCCGCCGCTCCAAAAAAGCGGCGGGTGCGTGTTTGAATAGTTGGCTGGCTGCTTATTGATGGTTTAGTTTAATGCGACAGGTGTTCCAAAACGGGCCTGAAGCAAATCGTCTAATTGGTCTGCCCAGTATCCGAGGTCGCCCATCAGCGTTTGAAACTCGGTGTAGTCCATTCCGTCAATATCACGTTCGGCTAATGCATACATGTAGCCTTTTTCGGGCATGATGCATAACTTAACACCCATCATAGTGGAGTTATTTTGCAAAGCCTCCTGGTACAGTTGGGCCTTTTTTTGCTCGTCGGCCGGCAAAGGACAAACAGGCGAAAAACAACGTACAAAAATGCGGACCGTTTTTACTACGGTTTCGTAAGACGACATAAATATTTCCACCGTGGCGGAACCCCTTTTAAAGAACCAGGAGTTGCTGTCTTTATTATAGATGCTTTCGGGTGTGCATCCCACTTCGGCGCAAAATTGGGCGATATAAACCCGTACCATTTCAGACGTTGTCATTGTAATTGATTTTTAGTTTTTGTTTTTGATTACACTGTAAAAATAGCCGGCAGAAGAAGGGGTATTTTCCCTAACATAGTGTTGGCGTATTTAAGCAAAGCGGCGGCGGAAACTAACCTATAACCGGCGAAGAAGTGGGCACTTAATTTTTACTGACTGAGAGGTGTGCAATAGAAAGAAACGGGCCGGCCATAGCTTTCTTAATCCAGCTAAGGCGGCCGCTATAATGCTCTGTACCGGGGATAGTGATGTACTGTATCACAAAGCTGCCATCCTTTGCAGAGGCCACCAGGCAAGGCTTTTCCATATCGGGAACAAAGAAGAATCTGATCTTTTGCTTTACCGTGTAGGTTGATTTATCGGCCGCCTCCATAGCCGCTTGTTTAAAAACCGGCCCTACCGACCGCGGTGGAAAAACAAAAGCAAGATAGTGGGTATAAGCAGTGGTGTGGCTGTACTTGCTGGTGACAACATACGAGGTGGTAAAGCCCTGCCAGAAACCGTAAGTGATGGCGTTACCTACCCGTGGTTGTTCTATAACGCCTTCGGCATACACCCAGTTTTTATTACCCAACAGTTCTAATACGGCTTCGGAATAAACAGTGGTTGAATAGATTTTGTTATCGAGATAGAATTGCTGCAAAGCCGCGCTGTCGTTGGGTTTGCGCAGCAGTCGCAGGTAAACGATCATTAAAACAAGGGAAAGCATCAGCGACAAAGCGCCACTGAAATAAGATAAGGTAGTCAGGACAATCCACGAGTATAGCGTCAACCGTGCAGCTTTTTTCGGGAAGGCTTTACGTCCGTATAAATACACGCTGCCAAACATCAGCGCATTTATAAAGCTGAAAAAAATCATCTTATAAAAAAGGTCCGGCATCGGGTATCATTTAGCTATTGCGCTTCTATATAAAGCGATTTATTGGAAAAGCTTTTTAAAGCAGATGAATCAGTGATAGGATTGTTGCTGAAGTTGAGCCACGCTACATTTGGCGAGTTTTCAAAACCATTCAAATTGGTAAGCAGGTTATGATCTACCGATAGCCGTTGCAGTTGCGGAAGGTGCAAGCCTTCCATACTTTTGAGCCCGCAGTGTTCCAGCACCAGCCACGTTAGTTGTTTTAGTTGAGAGATGGATTGAACATCGGGGAGTGCCTTGTTCTTTATTTGAAGTGCGATAATATTTCCCTTTTGCACACACAAAACAAAGTCAGCCGGGTTTTTATTCATGCCCCAATACGCTACAAACTGTACATCACTTACTGAAGTATTTGTCTGCTTCAGCAACGCATATACGGTTGCCTGTTGGCCTGCTTCAATCCTGGTAACGTCATGCTCAAACTGTCCTTCGGCTTCTTTACCATTACCCTTATTGGTCATATAGGCCAGCCAATACAAACCAAGCCCAATAAGGCTTAGGCCGATGCCCATGAAATTAAAAATCCGTTCGCCTTTTACAATACCGGTGATTCCCCAATAAAGCGCAATGATGTAACCAATAAACAGTAATGCCACCGTTACAATAAAAAACAGGTCAGGCAACTTGCGGATATAAGCATTAACCTTCGCATCAAAAAGGCACATGAAGTAAATAAAAATAAAAGCTGTAAGCAGAAAGGATAAAACAAAGCTTTTCATGTTATCATAATTGGGTTTGCAGTAAAATAACCAACCGGTTTTCAGGCTCTTGAAAAAACGGTTTTAGCACAACCAAAAGTTTCTTCAATATAGTTATCCATCACATCGGCACGGTTAATAAAACGGCTTAGTTGATTGAGCACAGAAGCTTGCATAGCGCCATGTAAATCGGCCACTGCAAACCGGTACGATAACAGAATATCGTTTTGATAAATACCAAACCGGTAGGGCGCTTCTACATTGGATGACAGGTAGCGGTACAAGTCTTCCAGCCTGGTTCCGCCCAGGGTATTTAGCGGTGAGGTAGCGTAGATATAATTATCGTTGTACAGAAAGATCCTAATGAGAGAACTGCCGTTGTGAAACTCCCAATACAGCCGCCCGGTGCGGGTTAGCGCCGGATTAATACCGGCTTGCGTGATGGCTTTTTCGATAAGCGGAGCAAAACGTTCCGGCTCTTTTTGAACAAAATAGTTTACCCCTACCGCTGTACCGCAGGAAGGACAATACGACGTATCGGTAGTAAAAAGATTACCGCACGACACACAGGCCACGCTAAAGGTTTGCCGGTTGGCCGGCAGTTTATCAAGCACCATTAATAATACCGTATAAGGAATGCCAAAACCGGTGCTGTTGGCATCAGCCAGCTTTGATGAGGCGATGGCGATCAACTCTCCTTTTTCATTCACAATTGGTCCCCCGCTGTTGCCCGGATTAATAGCTGCATCGGTTTGAATAAAGGTTTTATTGGCTACGATGCGGGCATTGTTGGAGATGATGCCTTCAGTAACGCTGAAAGGCCCGTATGGAAACCCAAGCACCATCACGCCTTCCGCATCGCAAGGTTTCAACGTAGCGTTAACAGGGATGGATGATGTTTTGGGCGCATCGCTGCATTGTAAAATAGCAATATCATTAGCCGGATCAATCAATACAACTGTGGCTGCGTAGCGATAGTGCAATTGATTCTCCAACGCCACTTCGCGAAAGCCTTCCACTACGTGATAATTGGTAACGAAGCAGTCTTTTTCTGCGAGGTAAAAAGCGGTGCCGCTTCCGGCTGATGTATATACTTTGTACACGGCGTTTTTAATAGCCGCCAATAATAAACTTTCCATCTTTTTGTTTTTTTGTAATTGATTTTAGGCAAACCAGTTAGAGAACGATGGCTTCTTTTCTTCGCTTACTGTTTTTGCGGGCACCACGGCCAGGTCGCGGGGATTGTTATAAAATTCGCTGAGGGCTTCGTATAATTTAGTGGCTGCATCGGTGATGGTCATTGCATTAACGCAGGCCAGTACGCCTTCAAGGTGTTCCCACTGCACTTGATTAAAGCGATAGAAATAAAACAACCGGAACACCGCTTTTTGCAGGCAGAGGTAACCATTGATAATGTCTTTCTTAGTAAGATAGGCGTCAGCGTCTGTTAGGAAAGGTTTCAAGGCATCCTGAACGTTGGTAGCGGTGGCGCTTACTTTAAAGGGAATAAAAACCGACACATCATATAGCTGCGATAAGAAGGCCGACTGGGGTAATTTATCCAGTGAGTTTAAGAAGAAGGCGCCGTCTTCCACCAACTCCCCTATTTCTTTTTTTTCAAACAATTTATTGATATTAGTATCCAATGAATTTTTTAATGAACCTTGCGGGCTGCATAAGTGATCAATCTTCAATAACGTCATATAAATTACGTCCCAGCATACATACAGGTAGCCAGCCTGTTTCCAATAGTCAACCCACTCGCAGGCTTCCTGCAGATAACCCTTAAACCCTTGCCAAGACTGCTGCTTGCGGCTTTCAGTAAATGGCGTTAACTGTGGTTGGTAAATGCGTGTAGCACCGTGCATGATCACAAAGTCGTCGTCATGTTTGTCGGCTGTCCAGCAAATCTCGCGGAGTATTTCATAGATTTTCCAAGGCTCGCAGGCTTCAAGGGGACAACTATAAATAAAGCAAATGGTGTCTTCCTTACATTCCATTTTTGCCAGGTTCAATGCGGTAAAATTCATCTCGCAAACCTTGCGGAGAACGATAAGTTTTTGAGCGGCAGCTATATCCGCAAACGGCGCTATTACCTGTAGTTGATTATCGCTTACGGCAATGTGTAGTTGCACCGACCCGTGCGAAACTTCTATCCCGGTTTTGGGATCGGCCCGAAACCGTTCGCCGGCTTCCGCATCTATATAACTGATGGTGCTGCAAAGAGCGTCGAGGTATTTTAATTGGGCATATTGGTCGGTTGCCAGGCTCCAGTTATACCGGCCGTAGGTAAGGTCTTTTCGTACCTGCTGGCTGGGTACATATAAAAAAGGTGCGTATGCCATTGAAGTAGTTTAAGCGGTAAAACTATTTATCAAAACACCCCTTGAAAAAGCAAACCTATATGCGGCAGGTTTTGGGGCATAAGCGGCGGCAGGCCATTTATTCCTGTGGTTAAAAGCGGTGCAATAAAGCAGGTGATGGCAGCAATAAATTTGCCTTGAACAAGTAAATACAGGCAATTAGTAACGGTAAGATTTTAAAAGCCCGTAAGCCTGATTGTAGATACCTTTAAGTTCATCTAAATAACAATTGACATGAACAACAAATTTTTTACGCTTTCCCTGATGCTACTGTTTTTTGTAACATCTGCTGTGGCACAGGGCGATAAATCCAAACGTCCCAGCCCTCCTGCAACGGCAACCGGAAAAGTGGGTGGTGCAACTATCACTATTAGCTACAGCAGTCCTGCGGTTAACGGCCGCAAGGTGTGGGGCGCCCTGGTGCCATACGATAAATACTGGCGGGCCGGTGCTAATGAAGCCACCATTTTTGAAACGGATAAAGACCTTATGATAGAAGGCAAAGCCTTACCGGCAGGCAAGTACAGCTTGTTTGCCATGGCCGGGGAAAACCAATGGCAGTTTATTTTTAATTCCGAAACCGGTCAATGGGGTATTAAAAGAACGGGTGACGCCAACTTCGATCCTAATAAGAATGTGTTGATGGTAACGGTAAAGCCGGTGGCATCATCTACCATGAACGAGCGGCTGCTTTATGAAGTAACCGGCAAAGGCTTTTCATTAAAATGGGAAAATGTAGAAGTGCCGGTGGGCATTAAGTAAGAGGATAAAATCTTTTGTAAAAAGCCTGCATTTATGCGGGCCTTTTTGTTTATACCTTGAAAGTTGTAACAACGTATTTCTTGATTAAAATGATGGTATGAATCAAGTTCTCTGCTTCGCTATGGCCTTGCTTATTCACACGTCCGGCATTTGCCAAAACATTCCTATTGATTTTGAAAACTATAATCCAACATCTACGCTGATAGTGCCGCAACACGTACTCAAAAATGCGAGGTACCCATTTATTGATGTGCATAATCATCAACCCTCTATGGCAAGGCAAGACCTTTCTTTATTGGTGAAAGGCATGGATAGCCTGAATATGAAAGTGATGGTGAACCTTTCGGGTTATGGAGGTGATATGTTGAAAGCAATGACTGATAATGTGAAGCAACATTATCCAAAACGTTTTATAGTTTTCACCAACCTTGACTTTCGGGGTTTTGGTGAAAAAGACTGGACCGAAAACGCAGTAGCACGATTAAAAAAGGACGTAGCTAATGGCGCCAACGGGCTTAAAATTTTTAAAGAACTTGGCCTGTTTTATAAGGACAGTAAGGGAGCTCGTATTCCCGTGGATGACAGTCGTCTCGATCCTGTTTGGTCGGCTTGCGGTGAGCTGCATATTCCTGTCTTAATTCATTCAGCGGCCCCAAAATCTTTCTGGGAGCCGATGGACAACAACAATGAGCGGCTGCTGGAGATGAAGCTATATACCGACCGGCGCTATGGTAATGAAAACTTTGCTCCCTGGCAACAGATCATTGACGAACAGCATCGGATGTTTAAAAAACATCCCGCCACCACTTTTATCAATGCGCATTTTGGTTGGCTGGCCAATGATCTGCAAACGCTTTCCAACCTGATGAACGAGATACCGAACATGTATGTAGAGTTTGGCGCTGTGATAGCCGAATTAGGCCGCCAGCCAATAGCCGCCAAAGCCTTTTTTGAAAAATACCAGGACCGGATTTTATTTGGTAAAGACTCCTGGGTGCCAGAGGAATACACCACCTACTTCCGGGTGCTGGAAACCGCCGATGAATACTTTCCTTATCATAAAAAGTACCATGCCTTTTGGGCCATGTACGGCATGCACCTACCCGATGACATTCTTAAAAAAATATACTATAAAAACGCGTTGAAAATTGTTCCGGGTATAGACAAGGGCTTATTTCCTGAATGATGGTTTCTATATGTGCCATTTTATACGGTTAGCTATAAATGTTCACGGACATCTATCTGCTGCTCCCCGCCTTCATGTCCCTTGTATTTTTTTGTACCGCGATGGCGCCGAACAGGCTTAACATAAAAGCCATAGCATAGAAACCTTTTTCGCTTTTCAGCAGCGTGGCATTCCACAAGCCTACCGTTAATAAAACAATAGATAAGATGGTGGCAAACCAGGCAATGCCATAATAAAGATTGGTTACCGGCACACCTTCCATTTGGTCACGCACCGCTTTTTGTACTGAGATGGCCGCAAATAAACCAAACATCAGCACTGTAAAATAATAGCCTTTTTCGTTCAGGGTCATCTCTGCGTTCCATAAGCCAATGATAAAGCCTGTAATACCAATTAACAGCGCCGCCCAGGAAGCTGCAATAAAGGCCGGTGATGGCTGGCCAGTCCGTTTTTGTTCCATATAAAATTTTAAGGAGCCAAAAATATCTGAGTCCGGATTTACGGTTATTGATAATCATCAAAAATTAAAAGAGCGGATGTTAAATGCGGCTACGGACGCGGCTTAAGGTTTCGCTGCTGATGCCGAGGAAGGAAGCAATATAGCCCAGGGGCACTCTTTCAATAATATGCGGCGTTTGCGTTAGTAAAGTTTGATAGCGTTCCGCGGCCGTTTTAAACTGGCTGTTTACAAACCGCTCCTCCAACCGCAGATAATATTTTTCGTAAGCAATCCGCAGCAACCTTTCTATATCATGATGCTGGTTAAGCAACTGCGTTAGCCGCTCTTTAGAGATAGCCCACAAAATGCTTCCTTCCAGCAATTTGATGGTCTCCACAGCCGGCTGTCCGGTAATAAAGCTGTGAAAGGAGGTAACAAAATCATTTTCAAAAGCAAACCAGTGCGTGATTTCTTTTCCATCAAGGTGATAAAAGCCCCGCAGGGCGCCGGTTTCCAGAAAGTACAGGTGCCGGCATATAGTTCCATCGCTGATTAAGTGCTGTCCTTTAGAAAGCACCACTTCTTCAAAACAACTATGAATCGCCTGCTGCGCCCCGGTACTAAGGTGATGATACCCTGCAATATGTTTTAATAACTTTTCGATGGCCAACCGGTTTAAAAAGAAAAGTAAGAAAGCAGATTAAAGAGGCGGTCGTTAACACGGCCCAAGGCTTACTATCTAAATAACAAGCGGCCGTACTATTTGCGGCCTCTTGCACAACTCGTGTATTTTATTACATTTGTGCTCCTTCCTTTGAATCTCCTTCTGTTCCCTCCTTTGAATAATCATGCTACATTTTAAAAATCTGTATTATGAATATTAATAGAAACATTTCAGAAAGAACCGGAGCTTCTATCTTCTTCGGATTATTTATTTTGATTTTAGTAATTATCTACAAACTCACAAATTAAGGTCGCTGATAAACCGCTCTGAGCCTGCACTGGCCGGTGGTGAGTGCAACCACGGGTAACTTCTATCCATTGCTGCCATTTACGTAAATGCAAGTTTGATACTTGCAGGATAGTTATCGCATTTACGTAAATGGCAACAAGAGTGGTATCAACGTTTATAGCTGATAGTTCACGTAAACTATCAGCTATTTTATTTTGCTACCGGTTTTGTCAATGTGTTGATTTGATTTTTCATGTCTGATAACAGGGCTTTTAGCGAAGCGATTTCTGCTTGCTGATTATCTATTTGCGATTGCTGTTTTGTTATGATGGTTTGCACATCTTGTCCGGTTGCGGATGTTGCATCTTTTTCTTTTTGCAAACGATCTACTTTTTCATTTAGCTCCTGCACGGCTTTCACTAAGGGCACTACAAACTCCGCATAACGTAAACCATAAAAATCAGTTCCGTTTTTGGGCGCATCTACCCCGCTAAATTGATAGCCGATTTTTTTTGCCGCCTGCTCTACTTCCTGGGCTATAAAACCGGAGTAAAGGATGGAGGTTTTTTCGTGTCTGGATTTGATTTCTTCGGCGCTGATTAAAGGTTTTTTACCGCCTGCCAGCGAGGTTTTATCCGACGCAGTACTTAGCGGTTGTGTGGCTTTGCTGATGCCTTCTACATCCAGATGATACGTTACCGGCCTGAGTTGATTGATGAATTGCAGCCCCGGAACATTTTCACTAACATTTGTTTTAAATCGTCCGTCAGAAAAGTTAGTCCAGCCGGTAAAGCCGCCAATAGACGTCACAGACGAGTTGCCTACCCTTACGGAATTGGATGCGCTAACAAAAGCCTGGGAACCGATAGCAGTAGCATTGGTTAAGCTGGTATTGGACGACCCGTCGGCAAAGGCTCCTACGTACGTATTGTAGTTACCAGATGGCAGGTTGCCCCCCGAAAAATTACCAATGGCGGTATTATAATTTCCCGTACTTAATGCCAGTGCCGATACGCCGGTTGCCGTATTGCCAACACCGGAGGCATTAGCCGCTAAGGACACAGCACCGGTGGCCGTGTTATAATAGCCGTTGTTATTAGCCAGCAGCGACTCAAAGCCAACCCCCGTATTGCTAAAACCAATATTGGTATTGCGTAACGACTCGTAACCGTTTGCGGTGTTCCAGTTGCCGCCAGAAATATTGCTTAAAGCATTAGACCCCGAGGCGGTATTAAAAAAACCGGAGACAGATGGATTGCCGGTTGTCAGGCCCAGAAAAACATTGGTTCCGCGGTTACTTAAAAAGCGGGAGCCTTGATAATAAACATCGCCATAAAAATAAACGTCGTTCCAGTTTAGTGAAGCAGAACCTAAGTTGGTAGTGGCATTGCCTGCGGGTAACAGATCGGTATTGATGGCGGTAGGTGAAAGATTAGAAAGCGAGCGGTTAGCCGATGATGCCAGCGCAGAAGTAAGCGGCTGCCAGCCTCCGAGGTAATAATAAAAGCCCGGGTTGTTATCCGTTTGATAAATGATCAACCCTGGCGCCGGTGAAGCAATCGCATCTCTCTGCCCCATCGTCATACGCGGAAGCAATACGCCTTTGCTGGTTGAGCTCACATCCAGTATGGCAGAACCATCGGGGGTGGTGGTGCCCACGCCTACGCTGCCATCCTGTGCTGCCAGTTGATAACCGGAAAAAACAGTTAGCAACAAAATATATAATGCAATGCTTTTTGTTTTCATATTTATAAGGTTTGCTTTATTAATAGCTGAATAAGAGGCGTTGGAGGTTTAGATAGTTGCTTAAACGTTGAATTGAAGGCACAAAATTTATTATAGTGATACTTGAAACAAAAAATGACCTGTTGTCTATTAAAATTGAATGTGTAAAGCGCCGTCGGCAGGATAAAATATTACCGGCTGCGTTATCTTATAAGCTATTGGTTTACCATCGGCTATTGCAGGCTTCCACTTTGGCATTCGTTGTAAAATACGAAGCGCCTCCTTATCTAACGATACATCACCAGATGGACTTACCAGAATATCATTGACGCTGCCATCGGCAGCCACTAAAAATTCTACGCTGATCGTCTTCTTCTCCCCCGCTTGCAGGGCAGTAACCGATTTTACGTTCCGGTTTAAAAACTGTAGCAACACATCGGTACCACCCGGAAAAGCAGGCGGAATAACAGCCGCCTTCACGGTCACGGGTTGCGTCGGCGGCAGCAGCTTTTTTTTATTTAATGCGGAAATGAAAAAGCGGCTTAGCTCCCGAAGCCTTGCAGCGTCTTTATCTTCTATGTAAATATCATCAAAACCGCCAAGCGAATATTTGCGCACCGCCTTCAAACGGTGTCGTGTCAAGCCTTCGAGGGCATTGGCGTATAGCACATATTGATGCCGGTAGGTCAATGGCAGCTTGTTATAATCAAGGGCCTGCATCGTTTGCGATGTAGCAGTAACCGAGCTATCATCATCAAATAAAAAGATAACGGGGTTGTCTATACCAACAGTATTGCAGCCAATACCCGAACCGGATAATTGCAAAAAAAGCGATGTATCAGCCGAGGCAAAGGCAATGTCCATTTTAGTATCCTCAGCCGATTTCAAACTTTCAGCTACGGTTTCCATGCGCCATTTTTTTTCATATTTATCATAGGCGTTCAACCGCAATTTTTGCGCAGATGCTCCGGGTGAGAACAGGAGCAGCAGAATGCTTATCGTTACCAAAAGAAAAGGTTGCCGGCCGGCCGTTTTTAATACCATGGAATATACGTTTTCAGTTGACGTTTATCCGGCGCTTTGTAAATCAGCGTAAGCTCGTAACCATTTTTTATTTGAGCAGATGTGCGCAGGGCCGATACCGTATAGTCGTACGATAAACCAACCTGGAAACTATTGCGTTGATAGCCGATATATGGAATTAACGCGTCACCTAAACGGTACCATACGCCACCCAGCAATTCGCTTTTATCCGCCGTGGTAGGCAACTTTATCCCAACTGCGCCACCAAAAGTTACTTCATTGGCTTTGGCCTGACTGATAGCGGTTAATGAGGTGTAAATGTTTCCATAGTCGTTGATGGGTAACTGGGCACCGGCCTGAAAAGTAAAGCGCCGCGGCAGTTTGTATTCATCGCCAACCAGGTTCTCGTTATGCGAAAGAATATTGTAAACAGAGATGCCCGCAAACACGGATTTATCATCTACCATCCAATTGTAATTAACGCCTGCATTCACATCAAAAGCCTGCTTGCTGCTATAGTCCAGCGGCTCCCCTACCGGCAGCGACGGATCGAAACCGGAAGGCCCAAACTGGCTTTCGAAATTCAGCTTGCTGTAATCTATTTTACGTTGCGTGTAAGTGGCTTGAATGCCCAGTCCGAAGCTGTTCTCGCCATAGGGATCAAGGCCTACACTGTACGCGGCGCTCAACCCAATGGTATTATTTTGTATGGCCGAATTCAGGGAATGGTCGTTCATAATATACATTCCCAAACCGGCCTTGGAACCCAACGGCAAATGATTGCGTAAGGCGCTTACATCCGCCGATACATAACCGGTGAAAAAGGTATTGCCGCTCGTGCCTTGTGTTCTTATGTTGGATGCAAACCGGTAAGGCCCTTCTGTAAAGCCCGTGTTGGCCGGATTGGTGAGCAAGGGAGTAGAAAAAAACTGTGAGAAATGATACGATTGCGCCGATACCACGTTTATAGAAACAAGTGCGTATAAAATAAAAATGAATTTTTTCATGGCTTGTTGTTATCTGATCAAAAGGCTCCTTCCACTTTGCTTAATGATGTCGCCATTTTTGGTTACACATTCCAACATCCACGAGTAGGTTTCTGTAGGCTGCGGTGTTCCATTAATGGCGCCGTCCCATCCTTTGCCAATGATATTGGTTTCAAAAACCCTTTGTCCCCAACGATTATAAATACGGAAGTAATGCAGTTCGCCCACACTATAAAAAACAGGACGCAGCACATCATTCACGCCATTTTTATTGGGCGTGAAAGCAGTGGGTACAAAAACTTTGGTTTCGGGACAATCCCTTACCTCTAACCGTATGCTGTCGCTGGCCCTGGTAAAGCAGGTGCCATTGCTGATGAACACCGTATAAAGCCCCGATTGTGTTGCTTTATAACCTGCTGTATTGGCCCCCAGGATGAGCGTATCATTCCGGTACCAACGGTACGATGTGCCGGTGCTTGCTGTCAATAAAAAAGATTCTCCTACACAAATTGATGCCGGGCCGGTTGGCGTAATGGTTCCTGCTACCACTGTATATAAAACAACCGTTACCGGCTTTATCACAAAGCATCCTGCTGCCGTTGTACCTTTTACATAATAGGTGCCGGCGCCTACACTACCGGGTGTGGTTAAAGCCATAGTAGCGGCGCTGTCCCGCCAGTAACTATATACAAGGCCGGTATCGGAACCGGAGGTTAAAGAAGGAGCTTGCAGGTTAACCGTAAAGCCCGGGCAAATATTAATAGGACTGGCGACTAGCAGGTTGGGCGCCACACCGGTTTGGGCAATTACAAACGCGACATCAAATACACATCCCCCCTGGTCTTTCACGGTTACTTTATGGCTGCCAACAGTAACATTGATAAAAGTATTGGCCGTTTGGTAAGCTCCGTTATCCAAACTGTAGGTATAGCCTGGCGCACCCCCTGTAGCCTGCACCGTTACGGCACCGTTTTGACCTCCGCAACGGGCATCGGTTTTAGTAGCTGTAGCTGCCAGCGTAGAGACAAAAGGAGCCACCACAACAGGTTTCGGGTTGCTGATACAACCAGCGGTATCTTTTACTACCACCTGGTACGTGCTAACGGGTAAGCCGGCAAACGCATTAGAGGCTTGAAACGTTGCCCCATTATCTTTTGAGTAAGAATAGTTACTTCCGCCCCCGCCGGTTACATTGTTGATAGCAATACTTCCCGTTGCCGTTGTGCAGGTAGGGCCCGTAACGGCGGCATTGAAATTGATCAAAACACTTGGCGTTACCGAAACAATATTTAAGGCGGCTCCATTACAGGCGCCATTAAAAAAGATGACGCTGTAATTGCCCGTTTGTGTGGCGGTGTACACCGAGGCGTTAGCGCCGTTAATCAGTGTTCCATTGAAAAACCATTGGTAGGTGGTTCCGCCGCTGGCTGTGATAGCCGTCAGTGTAACGCTTTTTCCAGGGCAGATAGAAGCTGTTGCCGGCGTAATAAACCCAGAGGGAGGTACACCCTGCGTAATAACAGCCGCCGCAGTGGCCGATGAACTGCAAGTGCTATTGCTGATATTGACATTATAAGTACCTGGCTGAGTGGCCGTGTAAGTAGCGGATGTAGCGCCGCTGATAAGTACATCATCCTTGAACCATTGATAAGTACCGCCACCGGTAGCTGTAAGCACCTGGCTGCTGCCGGAGCAAATGCTGGACGTAGTTGGCGTGATGGTTCCGGCAGCCCCGCTGGCTTGCGTCACAACAGCCGCATTGGAGCTGGTGTTTTTACAATTGCCGGCAATAATATCAGCCGTATAACTTCCGGCCGTAGTAGTGCTATAGCTGGCGGCAGTAGCGCCGCTAATCAGAACGCCATTTTTATACCATTGGTAAGAAGTACCGCCGGAAACCGTTAACAAAATTGATCCGTTGGTGCAAAGCGCAACAGAAGAAGGACTGATAGAACCCGTAGGCAAAGGCGTAACCGTAACTACGGCATCATCTGTAGCTCTTGCTTTGCAACCGGCACTGTTGATGATGTCGGCAGAATACGTTCCGGCCGTGGTGGCAGAATACGTAGCACCGGTAGCACCGGTGATAAGAACGTTGTTCTTATACCACTGATATGATACACCTCCATTCACGTTTAAGGTTACTGAACTTCCGGCACAGATAGTAGCGCTTACGGGTGTAACATTACCGGCCGGCAATGGAGAAACAGTTACTACCGAACTATTAGAAGCAGTTCCCCGGCAAACACCGGAAATAATATCGGCAGTATAAGTACCGGCTGTAGTAGCGGTGTAGGTGCTGGCCGTAGCTCCTGTAATGGCTACGCCATTTTTATACCATTGGTAAGAAGTGCCTCCATTAACCGTAAGCACCTGGCTGGCACCTGTGCAGATGGTAGCCGTAGCCGGCGAAATGGTACCGGTAACAGGTATCAGGGGGGTAATGATTTCTGTCTTTACCGGAGAGATACAACCAGCTAAAAATTTTGCCGTAACACTATAGGTTCCCGGAACAAGGCTTGAAAACAGGCCGGTAGTATTGGTATAAGTGAGACCATCAATACTGTAAAAAATGCCCGGGCCGGGAGCAGGCGTGGTAACGGTGATAAGTCCCGTCGCTATCGCACAGGACGATTGCACAGCAACCGTTACAGGAGCGGCCGGCGTGGTCCGGTCCAATTCAGCAACTTTGGTTGAATTGGAATTATCAACACAAGTTCCTGATGTTACTACCCTTCTGAAACAATCGTTTGGGTCAGTTGATTGCGGAACCGCATAATCACGCAACGTTGCTCCCGCAATGGCCTGAAAGTTTCCCGCCCCGCAATTGCCTACAGACTTTTCCCATTGATAAGTATAGGTTCCATTGCCACCAAGTGGGGTAGAGCCTTGTAAGGTGGCCACTGTGTTGATGCAGGTAGCGGCTTTTATTTGGATGGAATTATTGGTAATAGCGACCGTGCAGGGTTGAGCCCTGGTGGCTGAAAAGCAAAGAAGAAAAAAAGAAACAGAAAGCAGGCAAAACCAGGTCCGGCTTTTTACAACCGGCTTTTTTACAGAAGCGTTGTTTAAGATGGTAGAATATGTACTATCAGCAGGTGTCAATAAAAACATTAGTCAGCTTTAAGTTGTCAGTAAGAAAATTATTGTTACATCATCGGGCAAACTATAATCATCGTACTGGTTAGCATTAAAAACGTTGTTGGGTGATAAACAAAGGGATGGTTGGATGCAACCCTCTGCAAGGCTTTCCCGTAAACTATACAAGCTACAAATTAACGACAGATCGGATAATTGACACTGCGGGAAGATGGGCCAGTATTAGTGAAAGCAGTAACCCGGCAGGGCTTGATTGGTAAATTAAATGTACAGGATATTCGCTTACCACCCGATAAGCAGCCTTGCTTATTTTATTTCGTCCGGCGGCAATAATTAAAACGGTGCCCATAAAAACTTTTTACCGGAAAACAATTAGCCATCTACCGCACTTCCAGCACCAGCCTGAAACCCACTTCGCTGGCTCTTTCCAGGGGATTTTTTTTATTGCGGAAGGAGGGCCGGAAACGGTCGCCAACAAAATCTTTAAAGTTGCCGCCCCGTATTACTTTCTCCTTTCCTGACGATGGCCCTTCGGGGTTTCGCTGACTTTGATCTTCTTTATAATAAGTGCCGCCATACCAATCAAAGCACCATTCCGATACATTGCCCGTCATATCAAAAAGGCCGGCCGCATTGGGTTGCCGCATCCCTACCGGATGGGTTTCTTTGTTAGCATTAATATAGTTCCAGGCGGTTTTGGTAATGTAGGCTTCTTGTCCGCCCGATGTATCTATTTCATTTCTTCCACCCAGCCGGGCCACATATTCCCATTCAGCTTCGGTAGGCAGTCGGAATCTTTTATTACTGATTACATCCACCTTACGGATAAACTTCATGGCTTCTACCCAGCTTACATTATCCACCGGGCAGGTAGGGCAATTTTTAGTGAAGCTGGGATTGTAACCCATGATCACTTCCCACTGGCGTTGCGTCACCTCGTACTTACCTATAAGCAGGTTGGTTATAGTAACAGCATGTTCGCCTTCGTCGGCAGCGCCACGGTTATTGCCCATTATAAAATGGCCGCCTTTCACCGGCACCATAGAAGCAATAAGCGTAGCGATAACGGCCGTTTCTGCGTCCCTGTTTTTTTGAATGGTGCCGGTATCTTTTTTAAGTGTAAGCGGCTCGTTGCTTACATGCAGTACATCGGGAATGCCGGTTTTATTGGTAAGAAATTCCCGCTCAGCTTTTTTTTCATCCATCAAAAAAAGGAGGTCAATAAAAACTTCGTTAGGCTTACCCGGCGAAACGGTAAAGGTGTCCGCCAACTCATCTTGCGTAGCGGTAGATTGAACCCGGTAAGAATACTGTCCGGGTTCCATTTTTATGTAGCGGAAATCACGTTTGGAAACGGGGCCTCTTGCCGAATCGTTAATATATAACTGGCCGTCCCCGTTGGTGGCAAAAAGAACATCTAACAGCGCCGAGCCGTTACCCGTCTCGTTTTGCGCCTTGTCTGTATCTACTTCCTGGGTAACAACAATGGGCGGCTTATTCGTCTTAACCTTAGGTGTTTTTGGCTTTGTATGGCCCGACTGACCAGAACAATAACCGGCAAAAAACAGGCAGAGAAAACCGATAAATAAACCCCTAATCATGCGTGAAAAATATTGCTTTCTTTTTAAAGCGGCTCCGGTAAAATTTGGTAGTACGATTGGTTGAAGACAGATGGCTACTTCCACTAATTGCTTACCACTTTCTCAACATGAAATAATTTGCCTTCGCCGTTGATGCCTTCCATCACCACCCGGAAGCGTTTGGTGATGTCGTTATTATAAAACTTTAACCGCAGCTTTTTGTGATTTTTATCGAGGTATAAATTCGGGTTCCAGTATAAGGTAGTACGTACATCGGTTTTAATATCTATATCGGCTGCGGTGGTATAATCAGGCGAATAAAATTGCTTCATCGGCGAGTAGCCCTCCAGTTGAACATAGCTTAGGCCGTGTGTATTGGAGCCGGGCTGCGTGTCGCCACCACGGCGGGTATAAATGGCAATAACGCCGCCTCCACCGCCGGTGGCGATACTCTCCCCAGGCCGTAATACTTTTATGTACGCAATGTCGCTTACGGGTGTAGAGGCCACCATGCTAACGTCCGACTGCATCTCGTTCAGGTACAAGGCCGGCGTACCGCCGCGCCAGCTTAAGGTAGTTCCGTTGGCGCCGCCATTGGTAATTTGGAGACCGGCTACTCTTCCCTGCAGGTACTGAAAAACATCCACGTAACCGGAAGCCAGCGGATCGTTCACCAGGTCGAAGCTGTTACCATCGCCGGCAAACAAGCCGCTTACATATTTTTCTTCCATCTTTTCTTTAGCCGTTTTGGTTCTTGTTTTAATGGTCACATTCTCCAACATAGAGGAACGTAATAGTTGCTGTTGTTTGCTTAGCATGGCCAGCCTGTTGGTCTTTGCATTATTGGCAACGGTGGCGGTGGCTATTTCCATCATACCCAACTTTACGCTGCTGTCAAGCACCGTTTTATTGCCGGTTTTGTACAAGCCGTTATCTACTATCAACATGCTTTTATCAAAGGATAAATTCTTTTTATTAAAGTTGAAAAACAGCTTAGCCTTATCAAAAAACACCAGCCCTTCCGCTAACACTTTGCCCTGCCTGTCAACCGGCATACTGACAAAGGTTTTAGCCGAATCGCTGGTTTGTAATATACCGGTTAGCTGAAGCCCCGATCCAAAGCTGCCTTGCGGCAAGCCGGCTAACTGCCCGTTAAGGCTTAGGTAATTACTTTCTGTATAACGTGGCTTAGTTACTCTTGCAGCCATCACGGTGTCCCAGTTATAACGCCGCCAGCCATGGGTCAGCATCACCAGGTCAAGATGATAAGCTGCACTATCCGCATTGCTGAAAAAATAGTAATACGGGTTGACTATCTTCCCCCGCAAGTCGCCGGTTAACAATAGGTGGCTTACGATGTTGTCTTCATACTGGTTTGATTCATTTAAATCGGCATCAGTGATAGATAGCGATAGATTAGCCGCCATCGAATCCGACAGGCTGACTTCTATCGCATTAAGGCCACGGGTTACCAAATTTTTTTGCGAGAAATAAACGTCTGCGTCAAATTCATAATCATGGTTATTAATGAATGAAACTCTTTCTGCTACCGGCTTGTAGGTATTATCAAACAAAGTGATTTGTAAAATACCTGAGGGCAAATCTTTAGTAGGAAGAGCGCCGGTAGCCATCTGTTTGGTGGTAAGATTTATGTTAGCCTGAAACACCAGCCGCTGGTTCATGTAGCCTACCAAATGCAGGATTTTTTCCGATTCGGGGGCTTGCTGTGTACGACGTATTGTAAAGCGTTTGGTACCTTCTTCAGCCGTGATGGCTAAACCAACGCCGCTGCTTTTTGGCAGGGGCAATGGCGTATTGATTATTGCACCGCCTTCAGGCTTCCAGGAGGCAGTGTAAGTCTTGCCTTCTTCGGCCGTAATAATAAACCGGCCCATGCCATTTTGAAGTGTTTTAAAATCCGCCACTTTATTTCCGGCATTATCGGTAACCGTTCCTGAAACCGTTACCGGAAAGCCTTTTTGATCAGTAGTAATAAACGCTATGGTGGTGGGAAGGCCGGTTATCCAGTCGCCGCCCTCGGGCATAAAACTGATAGCAGGCGGCTGAGGCGCCACGGTTTTGGTGGCGCTGGCTTTACCGGAAAGAATGCGGATGGCCTTGCTAAATAAGAAGCCCGTATCGCCATTTAACATGGATACGGTATAGCCCTTAAAGTAGATAGTGCTTTTAGAAAAAGAAGAATCAATATCAAAGCTGCCGTTGGCGCCGGAATGGTTTACCGGCGCGGTTTGCTGGCGAATGACCTTGCCGTTTTCATCTATCCAATCGGCATAAAAATTTTTGCTGGCTTCGGAGGGATCTATACCGGTGAAGAGGTAAGCTTTATACCAAATAGTTTCGCCGGGATTATAATAATTTTTATCGAAGTGCACATACGCTTTCTCCTGCAGATCACGTAGCCGCTGAATTTCGAGAAGTGAATCAATGTTTTGAGAATAAGCCTTTCCGCAACAAATCAATACAAATAGCAGGGTGAAGTTCTTTGCCATAAATAAAAATAAAGAAAGCGAAGTAAGAATGAATAGACAGAGTAAAAATGATTAACATTTTTTAGCAGTTGCGTATTGATGGAAATTGACGTAGCGACATGATTTTCTTACTGTTTCTGTCAGCTATGTAGATGAAACCATCGTGACAGACTATGTACACGACTAACGTTGCTGAATGCACCTGCGATTACTCAATACCATTGAGATGCATAGGGAACAACTGACGTGCGTATTTGCGCTACTTTTTAAATCCGCGTTTTTTTTACTAAGCGGTTAGAAGAGAGGGCATTAAAAAAATTGTTTTGGGGACTGGGTAGCGTATATTAGCGCAAAGCAGACTGTTGTATGCTATACCGACAGGACACCAACTTTCTAATTCAACTGTCCGACAAATTAGAATACTTTTCTTAAATGGTTTTACAGACAAAACTTAAAATCTATTTGACAAACTAAAAATGATTCAATCACAATACATACTTGACATTTTTGAACTTGCGTTTGATGACCATCCTTTTAGTGACCTATTAAGAAATCAAATTTCGTTTCTTACTTTGACAGAAACAGACCATACAGGGATTGGTGCTTTCATACATTTTAAGGCTGACAATGACATAGAAAGATTTAGACTTGACACATCCAACTCAAAAAACTTTGACATTGAAGGCAATCCGACTGAAATGGTTAATGGACTTGAAATCAGAAATCCAGATTTATTAATACTTGCCGATGCAATAGTTCATTTGAAAAATGGCTTCATAGACCATTTGGAAATTTGGAATAAATGTGGAGAGTATTATGTAAAGACACACCCAGAGCATTATGAATTAGAACAAATGTGGCTTGACAATAATAAAAAAAGAAAAATCATCAGGTAACAAAGGCACAGCATACAACAGGCGGTTTGGCAATATGGCGGGGCGACGAATATATTCTCAACTTTTTGTTCGCTAATCGGCTTCAGTTCCAGCCGACGAATATCGCCAAGCAATTGGCTAAACAATGAACAATTATTTATAAATTTAGCTGCGGTTACGGGCTGACGATTTTCAAATACCGCCACATCGCCAAGCCATAGCCGTTAGCGGCTATATTTCTGCACCATTAAACTTTAAATTCCTTTTGACAATTTTAGATATTTCCCAAAGTTTTTACATATTCCGACAACAAATAATTATTGAAGTAATTGAGACGATTTTTTGCACTGGGTTTATAATCTTTTTATTATTTCGTTTGACAAAAAGAATCAAGATTACAAATTCAAAACTTCAAGAAATAGGTTGGACTATTCTGGGTATTTTGTTGACATCAACCATATATTTTACTTGTTTTTACCCTTCAATTAACAAAACCATTAACCTTAAAAATAATGGTATTGAAATAAGCGGTAAGACAGTTCAATGGATAAATACTAACGATTCAAGAATGATTGAGTATTCCTTTGTTTTAAATGGACAGACTTATAACAAAATATGCGACGTTGTATATAATGGAAAAGAAATTGAAGGTATTATTTGCCCTGACGGAAAATATGTAGTAATCTGTGACATGGAAGACCCTGACAATTCTATTATGGACTTTAAACGACCTACGAAATAATACAGCCGCTAACATGGGGTTTTGTGCAAGCAGGGCTGGACGTTCAAACTTCGGCTGTTTGTGTCTCGTCCTGAAATAGGTTGTCTAAAAAACAACTTAAAATGGACATTAAAAAGCAAGTGATTACGGAGTATTTAACTAAAGGAACCGGCTACAGGCAGCTGGCAAAAAAGTATGGAGTAAGCCGCACCACCATTAACAAATGGGTAATGATTCACCAGGGCATACACAACCTGCCACCTACAGAAAAGCAGCAGAAATATTATCTTTCAGCCATGAACAGTAATGGTGACAAAATTCCTGTTGATCAACAAAAAAATCACGACTTATTAGAGCAAAAGATTGCCCTGCTCCAAAAACAACTAGCCTGGGAAAAGCTGCGTGCCGATGCACTGGATACGATGATCAACATTGCAGAAAAGCAATTGGATATTTCTATTAGAAAAAAGTCTGGCTCCCAACAGTCCGCGAAATAAAGAAGGTAAATGCACAGGTAAGTGTAAAAAGCATTTGCCGGTTGTTGGGGTATACGCCGCAGGCGTATCACAAACAAACAAAACACCGATTAATCAAAGAGGTTAATGAAGACCTGATCCTGAGAGCAGGTACGCATCATCCGCAGTCATGGAGCAGCCAAGATGCGGTACCCGAAAATTACTCATCATGCTTGCACCCCTTTTTAGCAAAGCAAAACATCAGCATCGGAAGAGACATTTTTTTTGATTTACTGGCAAAGCATAAGCTGCTGGTACGCAAAACAAAACGCAGCGTTCATACCACTAGCAAAGCAAAACATCAGCATCGGAAGAGACATTTTTTTTGATTTACTGGCAAAGCATAAGCTGCTGGTACGCAAAACAAAACGCAGCGTTCATACCACTAACAGCAAACATCACTTTCGCCGCTATCCCAACCTGGCAAAGGATTTTACGGCGATGAAGGCGCACGAACTTTGGGTGAGCGATATTACCTACATACCGCTTAAGGACAGATTTGCCTATTTATTTTTAATTACTGATGCGTACTCCAGAAAAATTGTTGGTTTTCATGTAAGTGATGATATGAAAGTAAGCAGCGCGGTAGTGGCCTTGAAGAAAGCACTGGCTCAAAAGCCAGTAGAAACAATTGTCATCCATCACAGCGACCGGGGCATACAATATTGCAGCTTTGAGTACGTAAAATTATTGCAGGATCATCATGCCATGATCTCCATGACGCAGAGCGGTGATCCATTGGAAAATGCAGTTGCAGAAAGAATAAACGGCATCTTGAAAACAGAGCTTATCAGCGGTAGTTATGAGGACATTGACAGGGCTTCAATCAGCATTGCAAGAGCCATCACCATTTATAATTATAAACGGCGGCACAGCAGTTTAAACTACCGGATACCCCATGAAGTTCACACCCAAAAAGGACCACAGGTGAAGCGGTGGAAAAACTATTACTGGCAAGCTAAAAAAAGGAGGGAAACAGTGAAAGAAGAATAACTAAAGCGATACAAAAAATATTTTCTTAAGCTGTGAAATGACTACGAAAATATTTTTTGATTGGCGTACTATAAAACAGCAAAAAATCAACCTTATTCAGGATGATTTATCTTAGTCAACTATATGCAGGATTAGTGGCATTAACAAGACAACTTTTTTCAGGACGGGTCATTGCATCGCTGTACTTTGGTTCGAGCTGGACGGAATTCTGTTGGGCTTTTAGTTGTTAACTTGTACTTTATGTTTTCAATTGGGCAGCGGTTCCCGGCTGACGTTTTTCAAATATCCCAACAACGCCAAGCCCTGTTCGTCAGACTGTGAAAAAACATCTTTTTACAAGCCAGGCATGCTTCATAAATTGTTTTAAGGGCAATAGGCATTGATGTAGACTTTCTCCAGAAACAGAGCCTCTAATTTTGGAAAGACAAAGAGCGGTTTTTTGTAGCTGTAAAAGACTTCTATAAACGCTGTTTGAAAAGCGCAGACTACTTTACTGTAGTCTGGTGTCCATTTTACAATGGCCTGGATCATCCCCTCAAAGCCCAGTAGATTTTTAGTACGCATAAAGTTGTAACAGAGCATAATGAGGTTCATTTCTCCATTCACTTTTTGGAGTCCTTTCAGCAGTGTATGGGTGTAACCCCAGTGGCGTTTGATGGTTCCAAAAGGATGTTCGCAGATGGCTTGCCGTCGCTTGTAGTACTGTGGGTTTTGCTTGATGTTATTATCATTGATGTCCACCGCGTCCTGGTACTCGCTGCGCTGAACAATGCGTTTGGGCAGCTTGGTACACTGATACTTGAGCGGACATGTTTTACAGGCATCGGTACGGTAGGTTTTAAACCGGTAAGAGGTCTCGTTCGCCTCGCCTTTTTTATTATGCCAGGTACCAAGGGAGCTTAGTACAGCGCCTGCGGGACAGGTGTAACTGTCTGCTCCTTTATCATAGTTAAAGCTCTCCGCTAAAAACTCATGTGCTATGTGCTTTACACCGGGTTGCTCTTTATAAGCTACATGCGTAATCATGCCTTCGTCCTGGCAGGCTTGCAGCTCGGCTCCCGTGTGATAGCCTTTGTCGGCCAGTACCATTAGGGCCTTTTCTTTTTGCAGCCCGAGGTTGTCTCTAGCTTGCATAGCAGCTCTGTGCAATGCTTTACCATCGTTGATATTTGTTGCCTCAGTATGTACAATTAAATTGTGTTTATCATCTACTGCATTCTGTACGTTGTACGCTACTTCCACAATGCTTTTGACAATGATGATGCTGCGGCTGTCCCTATCTGTGGTGCTGATTTGCCGGTCCGTTGTAGCGTTTAGTTGTTCCTGAAGGGTGTCATATTTGATGGTGCGTTCCTTTAGGTTTTTTAAGCCTTGGGCGATCTTCTCTTTTTTAAGGTTCGCTTCTTCACCAGAGGCTTCCTCTTCTTCTTTATCCAGGCTATCCAGATCCTGTAAATAACGTTCTGTTTTGTCTTCTATGAAGCGGCGGTGCTTATCAATTTTAGCCTGGTTGAAGTTCGCCTTTTTGCTGTTGACGGCTTTAAACTTACTGCCATCGATGCCGATGGTTGTTACGCCCAAAAGCCCGGCATCGCTTAAAAACTGCACATAGAGGCGGAACATGCTTTGCAAGGGTTGTGCATGCACTTTTCTAAAGTCAGCTATCGTATGATAGTTGGGCTGTAAACTTTGCAAGAGCCACTGAAGTTCTATGTTGCGGCCGCACTCTTTTTGAAGCTTACGGCTGCTTCGTATTTTATTAAGATAGCCGTACAGATATAGTTTTAAAAGTACTTCGGGTGCATACGGCGGACGGCCTTCACTCTTGTGCACGGTGCCGGAGAAGTGAAGCTTTTCTAAATCCAGCTTGTCGATGAAAGCATCAATAAGACGAACCGGGTTATGAGTTGCTACCTGTTCATCAAGCGTTGAAAAATAACTCTGATGGCGGTCGCTGCCTTGAATGAATTGCATACCTATGTGCAGCAATAATTATACGCCATTTATCCTATTGAAACCCTGTGTATATTTAGTTGACAACAAAGATGTTTTTTCACAAACTCTCGTTAGCTGCAAGCGTAGTACGACCACCATAACTAAAACTATCCTGACAAATGACAGAAACCGACATCCTTAAAAGCGTAGCTGAAAATCTATCTGAACGGAAGTCAACAGCCGCTTTAAATAACTATGAAGTCCTTTGCAATAATATCAAGTATGTAAACGACCTTTTGGAGTGGGGTGTAAATTCTATAAAGACCGTTCAAAGCCATGCAGACAGAATGTTTAAAAATGATAGTTCTGTCACTGATGATTTCAAAGACAACACAAAGCATCTTTATCATTTCCGAACGATTGTTCCGAGAATTTTGCTGAATGACGTTAGTATCATTGAAAAATTTATCAATTATACTAAGCCAGACGACCGACAAGGAGTTACCGTTGAAAATGTTGGAAAACTGAAGAAGACTTTTCTTGACTTCAACAATCTTGTTACTTCAGCAAGACAATATATTGACAGCCTTGTTGCTGATGCATATCAACTTACATTGTTAGACCCCAAGGAAACTAATTTTCAAGTACTAACGTCATTAAACAGCTTTAATAAATATGCAACTAAATCTATCCGACATGCTCTTTTCAATGCAGACGTTCAGAATGCTTTGACCGAGTTTGAAAACCTTGGCTATAATGAAAGAGTACGTGGACAGGTTTCACCGATAACCAAATGTTCTAAAAAAACCTTTGGTGAAAAAGTTGATTTTCTGTTTGACAATTTAGCTTTATCTGCAGAAACTGATTTCAAAGAAGAATTAAAAAATCTATTCAGCTTCTCATCCGAATTTACTCACATTGGATATGTCTCAACTTTTTTTACAAGTGCGAATACGTCAGAAGTTATTTTTGGTGACAGTATAAGTCCATATTTGCCGAGTACAGAAAACTTTAGCGAACTCAAATACGAAGTTCTTGAAACGGCTACAAAATTCTTTTCACGCATCTATCTTCCATCGGTTATTTCATCATTTAGAAAGGCGTTTGAACCCAATACCTTTACAACATTTGAAAGTTCATTACAGCAAGTCAGTTCACAAATAGTTACAAGGTTAAAAACAAGGAACAGCCAGTATTACTTCTTCATCAAACAAGGATTAATAGGCTCATCAAATGTAATTGACTTAACGTGTATGTGTGGCGCAACAAATCATTGGCAACCCCCTCACGACTTATCAAACATATATTGCAAGAACTGCGGTAGTAAGTTCAACCTTCTTGAAATTGAAGGCGACCCAGGTTATATTATAACAAGCAACGGACCTGTAAAAGTTATCGGCTCTAATGTTCCAGACTTTGAAGATTTGCCTGTTGACAAGAAGATTGAGTTATTGAAACAGTGCGAAGACATGATGAAACAAAACAAGCCTTAAACGCAGAACGCCAGCAGGCAACATCGGTTTGGCGTTATGGCGGCTGACCCAATGCAGCATCAACTTTGGTTTCGCTAATCAGCAGCAGTTTCAGCTTGACCGAACACGGATGGGCATTTGAAAATGTTTTGTACATTGGTTTTTCAATCGGCTTTAGTTGTAGGCTGACGTAACATGGAATACCGCCACAACGCCAAGCCGTCTAACGTTGGTGGCAATTGTACTTTGACACTTCGCTAATTTAAAATAATGAGAAGACCAGCCTTAATTTTATTATGCATAATTTTTATCACAAATTTTGCAATTGGACAAGTTCTGCAATACAAAAATTTAATAAACACAGCGACAACAAAAAACATCAAGTTCGTTCTAACAAAACCTTTAACTGAATTTGAGCTTAATATTAAAGACACATTGGAATATCAAGATTACTTATTTGGGGAGACATTTTCTAAATATAAAATTGACAATAAAGTTCTTGCCCAAATTATTAATAATTCTAAGTCGCCAGACTCAACATTTTGGACAGATGAAGAACTTGACAAATTTATACTTGTAAAAAATAGAGACGAAAATGTAAACTTGCACTATGTCATTAAGAAATTTAAGATTGACAACAAAAATGAAATTAAAAGTTATCGAAAAACTTTAAAAAAGTATAATCAAACAGCAGAATCTTTCAGAAGTATTTTTTCATTTTCAAAACCTGTATTTGACAATTCTAAACTTTTTGCTATAGTTTGTTATGACAAAGGTCATAGTGGTTTACATTGTAGAGGAAAGATTACGTTATTCCATTTCATAGACAATAAATGGCAGACTGTTGGAGATATTTACAATTGCACTTATTGATACAACATTGACACAACTACACACAACATGAACTGTGATAAAAACCAAGAAAAAAATACAGTTTTTAGGGCCTTACGGAAGAATAGTTAGGTTGGTAAAGCGCTCCTGACTTCACTACAGCAAAGACTTGTTTAAGAAGTTTATTACATACCGCTATCAGCGCTTGCTTGCCTGTCTTTCCATTCGCCCTTAATCGTTCGTAAAGTGCTTTGCAGGCAACGGCCGTTTTCATGGCGCTCATAGCACACATGTACAGCACATCCCGCAATGCCTTGCCTCCCTTTTTATATATCCGTGGCCTTCCGTGAATACTGCTTCCACTGCTGTATTCAGCAGGTGCCATACCGGCAAAACTTATCAGCTGGCGATGGTTGTATGTGTTTTTAAATCCTTGTGTAAAGACAATAAGCATAGCTGTTGCCCGCTTGCCAATGCCTTTAATGCTGCCCACGCTTTTGAGTTGGGCAGGTTGCCACTCCTTAAGCACCGCTTCCAGTTTTTGTTCTAGGCTATTCACTTCTTTTAGCAGCACCTGCTTCATTTTCTGTAACGATTTGATGGTGTCTTTGCTTGGCACAGGCAATAGTCCCAAGCTATGCAACTGGTTATTGAAGCGTTTAATTTGTTCCGTGTATTCTCGGATGGTGTTGTAAAGCTGTTTGGCTTCAAAGTAAGCCTTGTCGGGCATCTCCCAGAAAGGCGGCCGCTGTTCCATCGCATACCTGCAGATCCAGGCAGCATCTTTTTTATCACTCTTATTACGCTCCAGGTGCATCTGAATGAAGCGCTTAATGCTCAGGGCATTGACCACACTTAAGCAACATTCTTTGCCATGAAGGAAAAACGCCAGGCGGATGTAATACACCCCTGTGGCTTCCATCACAAAGTGATAACCTGTACCCGTATGTTCCAGAATTTTTTCAAAGCCTTTTTGGTTGTTACCTACCTTGAGGTGAAAGAGTTCACATAGGTTGTTTTGATAAGTCACATCAAGTGTGGTGTGAGAGACATCAATACCGCAACATAGTTTTTTTGCTTCCATAAAATTTGTTTTTGGGGTGATTGGAGTACTTTTAAGAAGGGTAAACCAGGTGTAAAGAACAGAGTCTTACGCGGTGCTATCTATCCTACTGCGAGCTTACATATAATGCTCATTGAACTGTTCAGCATCTGGTAAGAAAAGGGGCGGGGAAGGGTCATGTTGTAAGGGCTCCAAGGCCCATGCGGTTTTACAGTCTTACTCCACCCCTTTGTTCTTTTAACCCTTATTTGAATGGTAGTTGAATTTATCGAATTGTAAACATAGGAAGGGGTTTTGTGCAAGTGGGGCACGACGTAATAAATATCAACTGTAAATCCTAATCAGAATTATCTTAAAACCAGTAACCTATTTCAGGACCAGACAGCACGGGCAAACCACTGAAAAATGATAATTTCGATTGTCCGCCTGAGCGTCTTCGCAGTTATATCTATATACAACCCTATAGCCAGACAACAATAAAATATAACCCCAATCATCTTCACTCCCGCTCTCCCCTTCTTCGTACTTTCGGCCACAACCTTACGCATGAAATCTTTCTTCTTATTCGTTGACCGCCTCGACCGAAGGTACCGCCTCATTATAGCGCTGGCCCTTGGTATCATCGCTTTTTTTTCTGCTAAGGCCACAGGCGAGCCCGGACTACCCTACCTTTTTGGCTGGATTGCCTTTGCTGTTACTACTTTGCTTTTTGTATGGACGACTATACTGGCCCGGCATCCCAGGCAAACAGGCAGCATTGCCCGCCAGCAGGACAGCAGTGTGTTCATTATTTTTTTAATTGTGGTTAGTGCGGCTTTTGTTTCGCTGTTCGCCATCATCCTTTTGCTGCGTGGCCTGCCTTCTTATTCCAAACATGGGCTTAGCCTGCATATTGTTCTTTCCATGATAGATGTGGGGTTGTCGTGGCTTTTAATTCACTCGCTCTTTACCATCCGCTATGCGCATCTTTATTATAGCGATGACCATAAGAACAGCGATGGCACCAGGCAGGAACCGGGTGGATTGGATTTCCCAAAAGAACCGCTGCCCGATTTTTTAGACTTTGCTTATTTTTCGTTTGTATTGGGTATGACGTTTCAAACCGCCGACGTCAGCATCACCAGCCGTGCCATCAGACGGTTGGCCCTGCTGCATGGTTTTCTGTCCTTTATTTATAATACGGCCATCATTGCACTTAGCATCAATATCGTGTCGGGGCTGATTGGTAAATAACGGCAACGCCGTTTTTGAGGAGCTTACTTTTTAATGCCTTTCCAAAACATGTTATACAAACTATCAATGGTTTCGGGGGGTAATTTTTTGTTGGAGAAATACGTTTTCTTCACCATCTCGTGAATGATGCCGAACATATAAGAAACATTCAGCTCTATATCGGCTTCCCTTATCTTTGCCTTTTCTATTCCCTCAGCAATCAGGTCCAGCAAGGGTTGCAGGGCTTTTTGTTTTTTCTTCAGGTCGGTTACGCAAACAAAGGGTGAATGGTATGACTGCTCTAAAAAGGCCGACACTTCGTAATAAGCCAGCTTGTAATTAATGATGTTGACAAACACTTTTTTCATTCGCCCTTCAAACGTCCCCTTCTCATCAAGGCCTTCAAAATAATGTTGTGCTGACGCCTGGCGGCATTCCACAAACAGGGCTTTAATTAACTCCTCCTTGTTCTTAAAATAAATGTATAAAGTGCCGGTGGCGATGGCCGCTGCTTTGGAAATATCGCTCATCGTTATCCCGGCCAGGCCGCGGTCTTTTACCAGGTGAAGGGTGGCTTTAAAAATAGAAGCGGTTTTCGATTCGTCTCGTACTCTCACCGCGCAAAAATAACTGAATAATTATTCATTTTTGCTTTACTTTGCCAATCCCTTTGCGGTTAGCCGCTATTACCGCACGATGGGCCCGTTTGCCTGCTCCCCTTTTAACCATGAATGTGCTATTAGTTATGAAGAAACTTTTGGGTGTCCTCCTTTTTTTATTCACCATACAAGGCTTGTCTGCACAGGGCAAAAAAGATTCGCTGCCTGCTGTTGCTACCTTGCAGCAGTGCATTCAATACGCCATCACGCATCAGCCCGTTATAGAACAATCGCTTATAGATGAGGAGATCACGGAGTATAATATTCGCTACCGCTTAGCCGATTGGTATCCGCAAATAGGCGCTGCGTACAGCCTCCAGCATAACTTTCAGCGTACTACCAGTTTTTTTAATGGCGTGGCTACACCGGTTGGCGTTACCAATACATCGGGTGCACAGTTGTCCGTTAACCAATCTATTTTCAACCGCGACTTGCTGTTAGCCCGCCGAACACAAGGCGATGTGCGGTTGCAGTCAAGAGAAGTCACCGTGTCTCGCAAGATTGATATTACCGTGAATGTGAGCAAAGCCTTTTACGACATTCTTACTACCGGGCAACAGATAAAAGTAGCCGATGAAAACATTGCCCGGCTGCAACAAAGCTTAAAAGATGCCTACTATCGTTACGAAGCCGGCGTAACCGATAAAACCGATTACAAAAGGGCGCAGATAACATTGAACAATACGGTTGCATCACGCCAAGCCAATCAATCAGCATTGATTGCTAAAGTAGAATACCTGAAAGACCTGATGGGGTACCCGGTGGCATCGCCCATCCGCGTGGCGTATGACAGCCTGCAGATGGAGCGGGAAGCGGCTTTTGATACCTTGCAACGTCCTGATTATTCTAAGCGTATAGAGCTTCAGCAACTCACCACCCAGCGGCGCTTATTGGAGTCGAACTTGTTGTACCAACGTAACTCTTTTCTGCCTACTGTATCAGCTAATGCAGGTTACAATTTCAATTACCTCAATAACAATATTGGTAAGTTGTATGGCACCAATTATCCCAATTCCTTTATTGGGATAACGGCTGGCATTCCTATTTTCCAGGGCGGTAAACGGAAGATCAATATCAAAACGGCGCAGTTGCAAATTGCCCGTACCGATCTTGATATTATTAATACGGAAAATAGTATCAACAGTCAATACGCAACAGCGTTGAGTAATTATAAAGGAAGCCTGGCAAACTATTTAGCATCAAAAGAAAATGTGGCACTGGCGCAGGAAGTGTATGATGTAATTCAGTTGCAGTATAAAGCCGGTGTAAAAACCTATCTCGAAGTCATCACATCAGAAACGGATCTGCGCACGGCGCAGATCAATTATTTCAATGCCTTGAACCAGGTGCTGGCCAGTAAGGTAGATGCGGAACGGGCTTTGGGAAATATTGTTTACTAACGGCGCCCATCCCGACCTTCCCCCGACGGGAGGAAGGCCACCGGCCGCACAAAACCTTGCTTATCGTAGTACCCACAGAAAAATCAGGAGTCAGTAAAGAGTTGATTTTTTAGCGTAGGCAACAAAAGGATATCAATAAAAACAATAACGCATCACGATAAAATGAATAAAGAAGTTATGATGTCAAGAATTTTTATAAGCATGGGAGCCGCTATTTTATTGGCTTCCTGCGGCGAAAAAAAAGAAGCGGCGCAACAAGCACCACCACCGCCGGTCTATGTTTCCGTTGTTACGGTAAAAGATACATCAGCGGTTTATCACGACGAATACCCTGCTACCGTAACGGCTTTGAACGAGATTAAATTAACGGCACAAGTCAGCGGTTACATCACTGGTGTTTATTTTAAAGATGGCGATAAAGTGGTCAAGGGCCAGCGACTTTACAGCATTGATCAGCAGGTGTATAATGCCAACCTGCAACAGGCGCAGGCTAACGAGCAGGTACAGGTAACCAATATGGTGAAGGCGCAAAAAGACGCCGACCGCTATCATGAATTAGACAAGCATGACGCCATCGCCAAGCAACAAGTTGATTATGCTGACGCCGCACTGGAAGCAGCAAAAAAACAAGTAGCTGCGGCCAGGGCCAACATTAATGCCGTAAAGGCCAATGTAGGTTTTGCTATCATCATGGCGCCTTTTACCGGTACTATCGGCATCTCGCAGGTAAAAACCGGAACCGCGGTAGTGGCCGGACAAACGGTGTTAAATACTGTATCAACCGACGACCCTATCGGCGTTGATTTTAATATAGACCAGAAAGACATTTTTCGCTTTCTGCAACTGCAGCAACAGAAGCAAACGCCGGGTGATTCTACTTTCACTTTAGCCTTCGGCAATCAGCCTTATACAGCACCGGGCCGCATCTATTTAATTGACAGGGCGGTTGATCCGCAAACCGGTACTATCAAAGCCCGGTTAGTGTTTCCAAATAGCAAAGGCATGTTGAAGTCCGGTATGAACGGAACGCTGAGAGTGGCCAGCAGCGGGGCGTCGCAGTCTATTGTTATTCCTTATAAAGCCGTTACCGAACAACTGGGCGAGTTCTATACATACGTGGTGGGCGATAGCAGTAAAGTATCGCAACGCAAGGTGCAGTTAGGGCAGCAGATAGGGTTGAATGTTATTATTAGGTCCGGCTTAAAAGCAGGCGAACAGATAGTAGTGGAAGGCACGCAAAACCTGCGGCAAGGTTCTGTAATTACTGCTAAGCAATTGCCACCGCCAGCGAAGAAATAGTTGGCAGTTGAACAATTGGCAGTTTGCACCTCTAAAGCAATTAATCATCATCTGCACATCATGACTTTTCGATTGTGATTGCCAACTGCCTACTGCCAACTTTTGAACATTTAAACACTTGAACTTTTGAACGAAGAACCGTGAACCTGTAAACTTTCCTCATGATCGCAGAAACTTTTATCAAACGGCCCGTAACCGCCATCGTAATTTCTATCGTTATTGTTCTGGTAGGCGTTATTGCAATGGCTACGTTACCCGTTGCCCAATATCCCGACATTACACCACCTACTGTTTCCATCTCTGGCAACTTTACCGGGGCGGATGCGGAAACCGTAGAACAGACAACAACAACGGCGATTGAAACCCAGGTGAATGGCTCGCCGGGCATGTCGTATATCTCAAGCGGCAGCACCTCCAGCGGACAAAGTTCCATCACCGCCACCTTTAATGTTGGTACCGATATTAACATCGCTACGCTTGATGTACAAAACCGGGTAAGCGTGGCCCAGCCTACGTTACCGGATGCCGTAAAGCGGCTTGGTCTTACCGTACGAAAGCGTAACCCGAGTGTAATGGTGGCCCTGGCTTTCTATTCGCCCAATGGTACACATGATGCAAAATTCATTGGCAACTTCACCAGCATCTATATGAAAGATGCCTTGCAACGGGTGCCCGGCGTGGGCGACATTGTGGCCCGCTCTACCGACTTCAGTATGCGCATCTGGCTAAACCCCGAAAAGCTGGCAGCATTGAGCCTTACGCCGGCCGATATTACCGGTTCACTAACCGAACAAAATTTACAAGTAGCCGCAGGAACGGTAGGCGCTAACCCGCAACCCGCCGAGCAAAGTTTTGAGTATAGCGTATTAACTAATAGCCGCCTTAATACCAAAGAACAGTTTGAAAATATCATTGTACGTAACTCATCCGCCACCGGCAGTTTGGTTTATTTGAAAGACGTGGCCCGTGTGGAGTTGGGCGTATTTGATTATAACAGCAACAGCTTTGTTAACGGCAAGCCGGCTTCGTTTTTATTAGTGTATCAAGCCCCCGGCGCCAATGCGTTGGATACCTATAATGGCGTAATGAATGCTTTGGAAGAAGCCCGTAAAACCTTCCCGAATGACATTGATTACCTCATACCATTAGAGACGGTATCGGTAGTAAAAACATCCATCAAAGAAGTGGTGCAAACGCTGTTGATCGCTTTGCTGCTGGTAGTATTTGTGGTGTATTTTTTTCTGCAAAGCTGGCGGGCCACGTTGATACCGGTGTTGGCGATACCGGTATCGCTTATTGGTACGTTCATCTTTTTTATACCGTTTGGCTTTACCATTAATACACTCACGTTGTTTGCTTTTGTGTTGGCCATCGGTATTGTGGTAGATGATGCCATTGTGGTGGTAGAGGCGGTGCAGCATTATATTGATCATAATAAAATGTCCCCAAGAGAAGCCACCCGTGCAGCTATGAAGGACATCTCCGGTCCGGTTATCGCCATTGCCTTGATCCTTGCTGCGGTGTTTGTACCGGTAGGTTTTATACCGGGCATTGTGGGAAGATTATATCAACAGTTTGCCATCACCATCGCTGTATCGGTTATTATCTCCGCCTTTGTAGCCTTATCATTAACACCGGCACTTTGTACCATCATGCTTCGTCCCTCAAAGGAAGAAGGAGCAAAGAAAAATTTGTTGGAACGGTTCTTTGCCGGATTCAATAACAAGTTCAACCGGCTTACTTTATCGTATAGCAGCGGCGTAGCCAAATGGATCCGCAAAACACCTTATGTGATTGTGATGATGATCGTGATGTTTGTAGGGCTGTTCTTTTTATTTAAAAACAAGCCCACCGGCTTTATCCCAACCGAAGACGAAGGCCGCATGTTTGTTACGTACGAGATGCCCGAAGCTACATCAACAACAAGAAGCATTGCTATGTTACGAACGCTTGCAGACCGGATACGCACCATCCCGGAAGTAAGAGTGGTAGGCGGTTTGGCCGGGTTGAACATTATTAACTTCTCTAACAAAACAAACGTGGGTACGTTGTTTGTAAGCCTGAAACCATGGGACGACCGGAAAGGAAGTGAACATACCGCACAAAGTGTAATTGCCAAGATTACCCAGGTTACGTCCGACATAAAAGAAGCAAGGGTTTTAGCTATTACGCCACCGGCTATTCCGGGGCTGGGACAATCATCAGGCTTTACTTTTGAGTTGCAGCAAACCACAAGCACCGATAACATCAAACAGTTTGAAGCGGTTACACAAAAGTTTTTAGCCGTGCTGAATAAGCGTCCCGAGATAGGCATGGCTTACACGTTTTTCAATGCCCGAACGCCATCGTACCGGGTAGATGTTGACCGGGAAAAAGCCAAACAACTGAATGTAAATATCACCTCTGTTTATAGCACTTTGTCAACCCTTTTAGGAAGCAGTTATGTAAACGACATTAACCTGTATGGCCGCAACTTTAGAGTAGTGGCGCAGGCCGATAGCAGCTATCGTTCGTCGTTAGCACAACTCAATAATTACTATGTAAAAAATGGCACTGGTGGCATGGTTCCTTTGGGCTCGTTAATCACTACTACCCTGGTAGAAAGCCCGGCGCTTATTTCGCACTACAATATTTACCGGGCCGTTGAAATTAATGGTTCATCCAAACCCGGCTTCAGTAGCGGACAAGCCATTGAAGCCTTGAAAGAAGTAGCGGCACAAAACCTGCCCGCCGGCTATGGTTTTGAGTTCTCCGGCATGAGCCGCGAAGAGATAAAAGCAGGCAGTAGCTCGGTGTACATTTTCGCCCTTTCGCTGGTGTTTGTGTTCTTGTTTTTAGCAGCGTTGTACGAGAGTTGGGCCATTCCGTTTTCCGTATTATTTGCGGTACCCATCGGTGCGTTGGGATCTATTCTTACCCTCACCTTAATTCCCAGCCTGACCAATAACATTTATGCGCAAATCGGGTTAATTACCTTGATTGGACTGGCCGCAAAAAATGCCATCCTGATTGTAGAATATGCAAAGGAAAGAGTAGATCACGGCATGGACTTGCTACAGGCAACTATGACAGCCATACGGTTACGATTACGTCCCATTATTATGACCTCGTTGGCCTTTATTTTAGGTGTATTACCATTGGCGCTGGCAACCGGCGCTGCCGCTGAAAGCCGCCGTACCATTGGCTGGACGGTGTTTGGTGGCATGATTGCCGCCACTACGCTGGCCATATTTGTAGTGCCGGTATTGTTTGTGTTGATCACCAAGCTTTCGTATGGCAAACGTTTAAAACAAGCGCAGGAAGAGGCAAGAAAAGAACGTGAATTAGATCAGCAGATCATTGGGAATAACCTGTGAGGGAGAAGTAGTGAGACGTCAAACGACAGACGTGAGACGTGAGATGTGAAACGTAAGACGTCAAATGTCAATTTGCAATAGACAATACCCAATAAGCAATAGTCAATCATCAATTGGTAAGCAGCGGTTTTTTCTCTTTCTGTTTATCAGAAAACGATACAGAAGCATTATTATGAAATGGCGTTTGATTCGATAAAGTCAAATCATCATCACAAAAAAAAGCCGGCATAATCAGCCGGCTTTTTTTATTCTATAGAAACGAAAAGTTATTGTTGCTTTCCTACTACTTTATAGCTCACATCATTACCAGTTGTTTCGGCCCTGAAGTAAACGTTATCAGGCGATAAAAACAGTTGCTCGCCATTGATCGTTACTTGCTTTGTTCCTTCCGGTAACGTAGGCACAACATCTCCTTCCTGTAAGCCATGCGGTAATGTAACCGAAGCCTGATCCTGCGGCTGATCGGCATCGGTATTATTAATGTTGCCGTACTTACCTACAACGGTGTAAACAACTTCGTTCCGGCTGTTCACTCCTTCTTTATAATAGGTGCCGTTGAACTCGTAGAACTTCTCGCCATTTACTGTAGTTACAGTAGCATTCTTCGGCAGCGAAGAAACCTGGGCACCAACAGGCGCATCTACTACTTCATAATCATTGGTTCCATAATCGCGGTAATAGGTTCCTCCATAATAATAGTAGCGGCTGCTGCCATAATAAAGCGGATAATAACCGGTAGGCAAAATGCTTACATGAATACCGATGGGCGCATAAACGGGTTGATAAAAGCCATCGTAATAACCATAAAACAAACCACTGTTATAGTAGTAAGGATAGCCGCCAAAATGAAGGCTTAAGCTACCATGTGGTAATATGGAATAACGGGGAGCGCCAACATAAGACCAGCGGCGGGGTGCATAATTGTAGTAACCGGAAGAATAGTTACGAGGATAGCCGTAGCGATTGCCATAACCGTAGTTGCTGCCTCTTGATGTAGAATTAAAAACAGTAACATTATTTGTTACCCTGGTATTGCTGTTGATGCTATTGCTTCTTGTGGTACGATCGAAGTTGCCCGGTGTGTTGATACGATTGTTTGACGAAGGAAAATTCCGGCCCCTGTCGGTAGTAACGTTGGTTGAACGATTATCAAACGAAGAATGCCGGTCAACCGATGGCTGACGGTCGAAAGAAGAAGAACGGTTTTGATTGCCAAATGAACCTTGACGATTTACGGAAGAACGATCAAACCCGCCACGGCCCTGGTTTTGAAAGCCGCCGTTGCCACCTCCGGAGTTTCTTGATTGACCACCGCCCCAACTGCCGCCACCATCATGATGGCTGCCGCGTTGCGCACTGGCAGATGTAACAAAGCCGGCGCTGACAATAGCTAAGACTGATAGGTATTTTTTTAAGTTAGTATTCATAAAAACAAATTATTTGGTGAATTAGAGCTGGACGCTCCCCTAAAGTTTAAAGAAAATTATACCACTTCGCGTTAATTAGCGTTAAATCGAAAAATTATTTTTTGAGGTGATACGCTTTTGGCTTCACAAAAGCCCGCAGGCCTGCATGCGATAAAGTGGCGCCGAAACCCGAATGTTTACGGCCGCTCCAGGGCAAAGAGGGACTTACCCGGTCGCAACAATTCCAGTACCCGGTACCGGCATTTATTTGCTTTAAAATGGCTTCCGCCCTTTCCCAACTTTGGCTATATACAGAAGCCGTTAAGCCATATTCCGTATCCTGCATCAGGGCTACTGCTGCTTCGTCATTGGCCACCTTCATAATACCAATCACAGGGCCAAAACTTTCTTCCCTCATTACGGCCATTTCATTAGTAACGTTGGTTAAAACAGTGGGCTGAAAATAATAGCCGGAACCTTCTAACTTGCCGCCGCCGCCGGTGATGATTATTGCGCCGGCCGATACAGCTTCGTCTATTTGGTTCTGCAGTACCGCTATTTGTTCTTTTCTGCTAAGCGGTCCAATGTAAACACCTTCCTCAGTGGGCAGTCCAGCCTTGTATGTTTTTACTTCGCTCACAAATTCATCTACATACCTGTCATAAATATTTTGGTGTACATAGATGCGTTCCACCGCGCAACAACTTTGTCCATTGTTATAAAAAGCACCATCGGCCGTAGCGCCGGCCACCGCTTTTACATCGGCAATATCATCGGCCACATACAGCGGATCTTTGCCGCCCAATTCACACTGGCAGGGCACCATTTTCTTCGCCACCTTTTCATAAATGTATTGGCCGGTTTTATACGAGCCGGTAAAGAAGTAACCATCAAGCGGAAGGTCCAATAAAATCTCGCCTACATCTCCTTTACCGATAGCTATTTGAAAAACATCATCCGGCACACCGGCTTCTTTCAACAGCTTTTCAATTTGCAAACCGGTTAAAGTTGCATATTCCGAAGGCTTGTACAGCACGGCATTTCCACCAAGTAAAGCGGGCACAAAAACATTCACGCCAATGAGATAAGGATAGTTCCATGCGGAGATATTACACACCACGCCCAGGGCTTCGTAAACGATCTTCTCCTGCAAACCTTCTTCATCGGTCATCAATTCATCAGCTAAGTATTTGGCGGCATTTTTTGTGAGCCAGCCAATGCGGGTGCAAGCGCCGTTAATTTCATTGCGGGCTTGTTGCAAAGGCTTACCCATTTCGGAAGTCAGCGTAAGAGCCAACGATTCTATATTCTCTTTAAGTAGTGATGAGAATTTTTGTAGAATGGTTATTCGTTCTTCTTTTGATTTGGTTTGCCAGGCCTTTTGGCCGCTTTGCAATAACGCAAATTTTAAGGACAGGGAGTCTTTCGTGTCAACAGTAAGATGGCTGATAATTTCTTCTGTGGCCGGATTGATGATAGTAAGTTTTTGAACAGCTGTTTTTCTTACTTCCAACAAAAAAGCATCTTTTATTTTTTTTGAAAGCGGGTGTGTTTCTTTATCGGCCATTCGCTCCGGATGCCATTGCACGCAAAGCATAAAAGCTTTACCCTCTTTCTCCGCAAACTCAAGCCCTTCAATGGTTTCATCGCCTGGAGAAAAAGCGTTCACTGCCAAATTTTTAGCAAGAGCGGCAGGATTTATAGCCTGGTGATGTGCACTGTTTATCTCACTATCTTCCACTCCCGCAATATTATTCAACAACGTATCGCCGACAATTTTTACGCTGTGTTTTTTATCAACAACGCCTTCCTTTTTATGCGTTGTATTTCTTTCGCCAAGGTCCTGAATCAATGAGCCGCCATTCAATACATTCACCAATTGCATACCCCGGCAAATGCCCAAAAGCGGTAAGCAATGCAGTTGTGCATAGTTATAAATTTTCTTTTCAAAAAGATCGCGGTTCGGTTGAAACATATCTCTTTCCGGATAGTCTTCTGCTCCATTGTATAAGGAAGGTTGTATATCAACACCTCCGGTTAGAATGAATGCATCGCATTTATTAAAGTCTTCTACATTATTATCTTCAAAAGATAATTTGATCAACTCAATATCATCTTTCAAGTCATCATTTGTAAACCAATCCCAATAATACTCAGAATTTTTTTTGGGAAAACTGATGCCGATCTTCTTTTTCATACGATAGATTTAATTACTGCTTACTCATTATCACAAAGCATTACTATAAAGCATTCTAAAGTCTTCTCTGCTTACCGGCTTTGGATTATTTGGATGCGCAAAATCAGCGATGGCCAGATCAGATAAGGTTTCGATGTGTTCTTCCCTTACACCAATGTCACGCAGCTTGTGCGGAATATTTATAGCCGCATTTAAGTCGAATAAATACTTAACCACCGCTTCGCCGGTTTCATCTTGCAAGCCAAGCGTACGGGCTATGCGGTCAAACTTTGCCTCATTGCCTTCTATATTAAATTCCATTCCATACGGTATGTTTACCGCATTGGCCAAACCATGATGCGTGTCCAATAAAGCCGACATTGGGTGTGCCAGCGAATGAACGACGCCCAACCCTTTTTGAAAAGCCACGGCACCCATTAAAGAAGCCATCAGCATCTTACTCCGTGCTTCCAGCGTTGGACGATTAACCGCTTCTTCCAACGACTGGCGAATAAGATGAATCCCTTCTAACGCAATGCCGTCGCACATAGGGTGCGGCATTTTTGCAAGAAAGGCTTCCATGTTATGCGTAAGCGCATCCATGCCGGTGGCGGCCGTTACAAATGGCGGCAAATCCATAGTGAGCAAAGGATCGGCAAAAACAATCTTCGCTAAAAGCTTTGGTGAAAACAGTATCTTTTTTTGATGTGTTTCATCATCGGCAATAATAGCGCTGCGGCCTACTTCGCTGCCGGTACCAGCAGTTGTTGGTATTGTAATGAAGTGCGGAACATCATTAGTTACATACACATCGCCACCAATTAAATCATCATAAGTAAAAAGGTCTTCGCGATGATTAATACGCAAAGCAATAGCCCTTGCCACATCAATAGCCACGCCGCCGCCAATGCCGATGATGGCATCTCTGTTGGTGGCATCATAAGCATCTCCGCCTTTGTAAACGTCCGATTTTACAGGGTTTTTATGCAGGTCGTGAAAGACTTCTACCGAGATATTTTTTTGTTGTAAGCCGTCAACAATTTTTTTAAAGAAAGGCAAACCGGCTACTGTAGGATCGGTAACAATTAATGGATGAAGCAAGTTGTTTTTCCGGAGATAATCACCCAGTTCATTGCTTGCTCCGGGGCCGAAACGAATGGTTGTTGGAAAGTTGTATTGGTAGATAGACATAACTGTTTTGTGTTTGGAGTTAGGAGTTTGGAGTTGTCGTGATGCTGCAAAATACTTTTGTTTTGAACCAATCAGTAAGAGAAGAATTTTTGAATTTGCGTCAACTCCAAACCAGCTTAAATAATTTCAAAGTACCGCTTGTATTCCCAATCAGTAACAGCCTTTAAATGTTGCCTCCATTCCCATTCTCTTGTAGCTACAAAATGATTAACGAAAGTTTCGCCTAAGATTTCTTTTGCAATAGCCGAAGCCTTCATCGCCTGTGTTGCTTCATGTAAGGTGGAGGGCAACTGTCCGTTTGAAAAATCGGTGTAGCCGTTACCAGTAGTTGCTGGTTGTTTTAACTCCAATCCATTTCTAATTCCATACAAACCAGCAGCAAGACAAGCCGCCATAGCGAGATACGGATTTACATCAGCGCCGATGACTCTTGTCTCAACCCTGCACGATTTTTTACTGCCGGGTAAAATTCGCAAAGCCACTGTGCGATTATCAATGCCCCAGGTGACGGTGGTGGGCGCCCAGGCTCCTTGCACCAATCGCTTGTAACTGTTGATAGTGGGTGCCAGCATCGGCAAAAGAAAGGGCAGGCAATAGAGTTGTCCGGCTACATAATTTTTAAGCAAGCCACTCATTTTACTAGCCTCTTTATCATCATAAAAAATGTTCTCGCCCTCCTTCCAAAGGCTTTGATGTACATGCCCGCCGCAACCCGGCAGGTGCTCATTGATCTTTGCCATGAAAGTAGCCATGGCGCCGTGTTTATAAGCAATTTCCTTGACCGCTGTTTTGAATAGAATGGCGCGGTCTGCAGCTTGTAAAACAGATGCGTGAGTTATAGCGGCTTCAAACGTGCCCGGACCGGTTTCGGCATGCAATCCTTCCAGTGGTATGTCAAACTTTTTCAGCAGCTCAAACAAGTCATTGAAGTACGGATTTTGCAATGAACTACGCAGCACCGAATAGCCAAACATGCCCGGCGTAAGCGGCGTTAAATCTTTATAATTTTTGGTGCTGAACGATTGCGGCGTTTCCGCAAAATTGTACCATTCAAACTCCTGGGCAAATGATGGTGCAAAGCCCAAAGAAGATGCATCAGCTATTATTTTCTTAAGTAATTGTCGCGGACAAATAGGCGAAGGCGTTCCATCCTCGTTGATAAAATCGCCAAGGAAAAAAGGCAGGTCGTTCTCCCAGGGAACCTTTCGAAACGTTGTGATATCAATCCTCGCCGGACAATCGGGATAGCCGGTATGCCAGCCCGTGAAGGCTACATTATCATACGCTGTATCGCCGGCATCCCAACCAAAAACCACATCGCAAAAAGCGGCATTACTTTGGTAAACAGATAAGAATTTTTCTACCGAAATATACTTGCCGCGAAGCACGCCATCTATATCGGCAAAAGCAATTTTTACTTTGCCCGATGGATGTTCTTTTACATATTGAATGATCTCGTTTGCCGTCATGCTTTGTGATTGATAAGAACCGTTATGATTGAATTGACAATGATGATTTGGTTACAATTTTAAACACCAAAAAACACACGCCTAAAATCAAAAAATAGATAAGCGCCAGCTCCGTATTAAAGATCGTCATGGCTATAAATGATAATAGGCCAATGACCAAAGCTACAATTGGTAACACCGGGTAAAGCGGCACTTTAAATGGACGATGTAACTCTGGTTCGTTCCTTCGCAAACGCAGCAAGGCTATCATGGAAAAGATGTACAAGGTTAAGGCTCCGAAGACTGAAATAGTAATGATGTCGCCCGTTTTGCCGGTCAGCAAAGCAATAATGCCAATGGTCATATTGGCGATTAAAGCAGCAGCCGGCGTTCGAAATTTTGCATGCAGTTTTCCTAAGAACGGCGGTGCAAAGCCAACGCGGCCAAACTCAAAGCTGGAGCGGCCCGCAGCCAAAATAAGTCCGTGAAAAGAGGCAACCAATCCAAACAAACCAACAGTGATCAGCAAGTGGTACAACAAGTCGTTTGCGCCGGTAATATAATGCAGTGCCAGCGGCAGCGGCGAATCGGAAACCGTGCCATCGGCTTTATAAACAACCGCCTGCCAACCGGCTACGCCAATGGAGCTGACAAAGGTGAGGATGCACAAAATAACAAGGGTTAAAATAGCCGAGCCGAAACCAATCAGGATAGTGCGTTGCGGCCTTACCGTTTCTTCAGCTACATTGGCCACGCCTTCTATCCCCAGGAAAAACCAAATGGCAAAAGGGATAGCGGCAAGAACGCCTTTCCAGCCGTTGGTGAAGGCGCCCTGCTGTAAGTTTTCCATCTTAAAATGAGGTAGTGTGATGCCGGCAAAAAGCAGCAATTCGCCAACGGCGAAAATGGTGATCACTAATTCAAAAATAGCCGCTGCTTTTACACCGATGATATTTAAAAAAGTAAAAACAACATAACTAAAAATGGCGATGGCAATGATAGGAAGTTGCGGAAAAAATAAATTGAAATACGTGCCGATGGCGATAGCGATAGCCGGCGGTGCAAAGATGAATTCTATGTTCTGTGCCATGCCGGTGATAAAGCCCCAATCGGCGCCCATGGCCCGTTTGGCGTAATCGAAGGCGCCGCCGGCTTTAGGAATGGCGCAGGCCAGTTCGGTATAGCTAAACGTAAAGCACACATAAAGCACAATGATAAAAACAGTGGCCAACGCCATGCCCAGCGTGCCGCCTTTTTCAAGGCCCAGGTTCCAGCCGAAGTACATGCCGGAGATAACATAACCAACGCCCAAGCCCCACAGCATAGTAGGCGTAAGCGAACGTTTTAAACCGGTGACGGGTGATGAAGGCAAAGGAAAAATTTAGTCAGCTCAAGATAAGTAAAACTGGTTGCCGTTGATCGAAGCAGGAAGATGGTTGAAAAATTAATGCAAGTAGGCAGCAGACATTTTTAAATTGGATGGAAACCACGCAACATCATGCAATGGCTATTCTGCTGAGGTGGAACAAGCGACACCGAAAATCGGCGAATAACATCTGACTACTTATAGTGATGACCAGCTTACAATTACAGTCTTGGAAAGGTCTTTGTTTATTTATCCCAAATCATTTACATGACAAGCGTCAAACTTCCGTTTTATGCCCGGCTGGCCTTTATTCTGATCATATTAATTGCCGGTGGTTATATCTGTATCCTGGGGCAAAAAATCATCGTACCCCTGCTTTTCTCTTTTCTATTCGCTATTTTATTATTGCCGGTGGCGAACTTTTTTGAGAACCGGGCCGGGTTATCTCGAACGCTTGCTTCTATTGTATCGGTCGTATCGCTGCTGATTATTTTGTCTCTGATTATCTATCTCTTAGCTTCTCAAATAACAGACCTCGGCAGCGACTGGCCGCTACTGAAACAGCAAATCACACAACTGTTCCATTCCATTCAAACCTCGCTGGCGACTACCTTTCATGTAAACCTTCAAAAGCAAACAACCTACATTAACGGCGCTGTTGACAATGTGATGAAATCCAGCGGGGCCATTGTTGAAAAAACGGTTTTATCTGTTTCTTCCCTGGTTTTATTTTTAATTTTTATACTGATCTATACCATCCTGCTGCTGTTTTACCGGCGCATACTAATGCGTTTCCTGGTGGCTTTATGCACCGAAAAATATATCAGCATTATCTACGACATACTGGAACATATCAAACACATTATACGCAGTTACATCACCGGCCTTTTTTTAGAAATGGCTATCGTTGCTATCATTGCCTGCCTTGTTTTTTGGGCCCTTGGCAGTAAATATATTTTCTTGCTTGGCTTGCTCGTCGGCATCTTAAACGTGATCCCTTACATTGGAATTTTTACAGCACTTGTCATTAGCTTACTCATCACTTTTGCTACGTCCGACGGGCAACATGCGTTGTTTGTAGCCCTTGCTGTTATTGGCATTCACCTCATAGATAGCAATTTGCTGATGCCTAAAATTGTCGGTTCCAAGGTTAAAATAAATCCGTTGGTGGTTATCCTCGGCGTTATCACCGGCGAAATGTTGTTTGGCATATCAGGCATGTTTTTATCTATCCCTTACCTGGCCATTTCAAAGGTTATATTCGACCGGGTAGAAGGATTGCAGCCCTGGGGAATACTGTTAGGTGAAGAAGAACAAACGCCAAAAAAAGTAAAGCGAATTGTAAGCACAATTAAAAAGAAAGAACAGCAGGATGAATAACAAATTAAAAAGGTTTACCAGTTTTTACACCACTAAACCTTTTAGGTAGATGTGACCCCGGAGAGGCTCGAACTCTCGGCCCGCTGATTAAGAGTCAGCTGCTCTACCAACTGAGCTACAAGGTCATTTAAAGAGCGGCAAATATAGTTGAAGAACGCAAACCGCTATACCAAATTTAAACTACACATTCCTTATCCATAATGTCTTTCAGGCTGCGCTTCTCCAACACTTTTAAAATGGCATCGCGGGCCTCGGCCATTATAGGATTAATGCCGCAGGTTTCCTGGTTGCAATTTTCGCAAGGCTTGTAAAAATTAAAACTCACGCAACTGAGTAAGGCAATTGGTCCATTTACTACACGGATAACACGGGCTAATGTAATGTCTTTTGGCGCCGCCGATAACCGATAGCCACCACTTCGCCCCCGCGAACTAATCAGTACATCATTGTTTTTTAATTCGCATAAAATAGCTTCTAAAAATTTGATAGGAATATTGCGTTCGCGGGCAATGGTACCAATCAACACCGGGCACTCATCTTTATAATGCGCCGATAAATAAGCCAGCGCCTGCAAGGCATATTTTGCTTTTTGTGACAGCATGAAAGTTTATTTAAGCAAGAACGTTTTTATCATTAATCACGGCATCAGCAAAGCGTTCCATTTCTTCTAACTGCGGACTGCATTGCAATAAAAAAAAGTTGACGCCGGCCTTTTCGAACGCACCAATTTTATCCTGCACTTGTTGCGGCGTTCCGGTTAAGCCGGTGCGCAGGCCGCGGTTGCTTACGGAATAATCTTCCAGCGAAACCCTTTGCTCCAACTGCGTTCCGCTTAGCCATTGCTGGTAATTTTTATAACCGGCCGTGCCTTCCTGCACATTGGTGATGCGGTTGATTTCCTTTTTCACTTCAGCTTCCGTATCACGAATAATGCTGTACGCCGCTACACCAAACTGCATCGGCGGCAAACCCTTTTTATCGCGGCGTTCGTTCAAATCTTTAATGCGCCGGCTGATGGTTTCCGGCGTATCGCCGTGCATTACATAGCCATCGCAGGTAGAAGAGATCAAGTCCTTGGCCCGTTCACTTTCGCCACCGGCATAAATAAATGGGCGCGGCTTTGACAGCGGTTTTGGTTGCAGCACATTGTCTTTTACTTTGTAGTAGGTTCCATCAAAACTATAGTGGTCGTGCTTCCAAACATTATCCAAAACAGTAAGCCATTCTTCAGTGCGGGCATAGCGGTCGTCGTGCTGCTCAAACTGCACACCGTACTTCTCCGCTTCATCCTTCCACCAACTGCTTACTACATTTAAGGAGAGGCGTCCGCCACTGATATGATCTATATTGGCAGCGGCTTTCGCCAATAGAGCCGGGTTATGAAACGTGGGCCGCACGGCCACCATCAATTCAATTTTATTGGTAACAGCAGCCAGTGCCGCAGTGGTACTCCAGGCATCAAGGCTTGGCGCCTCCACGCCTTTAATGTCATTTAAATTAAGTTCCGCAATCAGCGTTACATCATACCCTAATTCTTCGCTTCGTATCGCCAATCGCTTTACATAATTCCAATCGGCCGCCATCGCTTCATCTTCCACATTGCGAAGCCATCCGCCAAAAACAGGCATCCAGTATCCGTATTTCATAATAATTTTTTTACCGCAGAGAAAAGAGAAGCAGGGTTTCGCAGTAGATTTTTTAGAAACCGTGTTATGATTAGTTTTTATTTTTTCTTTTATGGACCAGAGGCTAGTGCTACTATGAAGCTTTTCTTGCGTCGCACTCTTGTACTGTAACAATTCTATTGAACACATCTTCGCGGCAGCGGCCCCCATCCCTAAGAGCTTCGCTCGTAACCTGTTGGTTACCCCCACAAGGGGAAGGTCATCCTTGCACAGCCCTTGCTTTGCTATGCAACTTCAAATTTTCAATCATCACTAAGTCAGTAGGACATCGTACCGCTTCGTGATGCCTGCACCCTTCCCACCGGGGAGGGCGAAGCACCATTTAACACTAAAGAACTGGCTGTATAGGGTGGGGCCGCACGGCCTCCCTTCTCGCTTCCAACCAATCCACCAACCGTTCATGCGGATTAAACCCTATCACATTCACCGCATCCGCCACAAAATTCGAGAGGGCATTTACATCATAATACACAATCTCGCCATCGCGGTCGTCAATCATATATTCAATGCCGCCTACATCAATGCCACAGCCTTGTATAATGGCCTCCACGGCATCTATCACTTCCTGTGGCGGCGTATAGCCTTCTACCCGCAAACCATTCTTTGGCGCGTCAAGTGCACAGGCATTGCGCAGCAATTCTTTACCATCATTGGTTTGGCAAATGTCAGCCGGACAGAGGTTAAACGATTCGCCCGATGTATATACTTTTATCGCATACAAATACTTACCGCCGATAGTTTCTACACGGGTAATATAACCGCCGCGGGCCGGGATGTATTCCTGCACTAAAGCCGTCATATCAATGCCAAACGAAATAGCGTTAGCGTCTATATCTTTTTGTAAATCTTCTATTGCATTATACTTAGTGATGCCGGCGCCGCTGCCACCAATGTTTGCTTTTACTACAATAGGGAAACGCAGGCCCTGCGCGGCTTTCACCAATTGCGACGAATGATTGACGACCCTTGCTTTGGGATAACCGTAGCCTAATTTTTTGATCAGTGAAAGCTGCGCCGCCTTTGATACTTCGTAGCTAAATGCCTTGTAACCATTAACGGTTTTAGTACCAAAGTTTTCAAGATGTTTTAAATAACTGAGCGTAAAAAAAAGGCCTTGTTCGCCGCCACGCAGGTACGCCGACGGGCTCATGCGGTTAAAGAAAAGCGACCAGCGCTGCGCTGTATCTTCTATATCAAAAACGTGTTGCGCAGGGTTGATGCGTTCGTAGGCGATACCCCGCTTTTCCAGCTCCGCAAACAAGGGCTTAAACCAATCGGGGTGCTCGTGATAGATTGCAATAGGCTTCATTGTATAATGTGATTTTTTATTGCCGGCAAGGCGATTGAAAACAGTGTTGAGCGAGAACAAAATTAGGGCTTTACCATCTCCTATAAGTTGAATAGGGATTTTCTTTTTCCACCTGGTACCGGTTGCTTAAAAGTGGCGGCCCTGCTATGTTTCGGAAGGTAAGAGGAACGATCAGGCGCGAAGGTTTTTTTCCCTTTCTTCTTTAGCCTGGTGGCGTTTATCGGTTAGCGCTTTTTGCCGGATAATATCCTGCACCGGCACATGGCTGATCTTACTTTCTAACCACGAAATAATATCGAGATAAGAAAAAGCCCGTGTAGCAAAACGGTTATCATTATACTGCTTCAGCTTTGTCAGCAGCTTTTGAAACTCAGGCTTCAATTGGTGCGCTGATAAATGAAATGCCTTTTGCAAAAACCGGAACATATCTTCTTCCACCGGGCCTAAGTTTTCCATCTTGGCCATAAAGCGGTAAACCGACTTGACTAAATACTCCAGCAAATTAAAATTGCCCAACTCGTAGTGCGCTATCAGGTGCAGCAGCCGCGCATAGCATTGCAGGTCGTTGCGCAGGTCAACCTTCCAGTTTATAATTTTATTGAGGTAGGTGATGGCATTGTCATTATCGCCGGTTCCAAAATACAACGAGGCAATTTTGTAATAAAAAACCAGCACCCGGTGGCGGTCGAGCAAGGCGGCATATTCGTGCAACTTCTCATTGATGAACGGCACCAGCTTTTGTCCTTCGTTAAAGCTGCCGTACATGAAATGCTGGTTCAATTTAGCGGTGTACAAATACACAAACACTTGCACACTGTTACTTTCGTTGCGCTTTACCAACCCGCTCTCCGCAAAGGTTTCAAACACCTGTAGCGTGGCATCGAACTTCTCATAATTCTTTAAATCAAAGTGGGCGCTGATAAGGTTATGCATGCCTTTGATGTAATGCGATGTTTCCATTTCTATCATCAGCGGATGCTCATGAAAAAGATCAACCCATTTTTGCGTATAGCGGTAATACGACAAAAAATCCTGGCGAATAAAAGCATACCAGCAATAGGATTGATAGAGGTATAAGCGTTGATAAAAATCTTTATCGTTGATCTTTTGCGAGGGCAGGTTTTGATTGAAGAATTGAGTCAATGTTTTTTCATCTTCTTCATTCCGTGCATGGCCGTAGTTAATGTACCAGCCGTAAAGTTCCAGCGCCAGGTTTGATAGCCGCGACACAATTGACAAGTGATCAATCACAACATCAGCTTCTGTCGCCAGGTCCCTGGCCCTGTCCTTCAGGCTTCGGGTAATGTGCAGCGACTCTATTTTTTTCTCCAAGAAAAGTATCGGCACTAAAAAAGAATATTGGTTGTGCGACCGGGCATTTTCTTTGGCCTTATCTAAAATTTTAAGGCTTTGAATGTAGAGGCCTTTATTGTATAAAATGCGGGCATAATCTAGTTGCTCGTGCAGTTGAATATCAATATTTTCCGTGGTTTCCAGCAGGCGAAGGCTGGCGAGAATTTGTTTGTACAGATGGGCTTTTCTGTTAGCTAATTGATCTTTACGAATGGTGTTCAACTTATTTAATAAGACCGTTTCATCGTACTCCGCCATGCTGTCTAACACATCAAAAAGTTGCACGATTTTTAAATCTTCGTTGGAAGAATTGCGCTTGATATAAAGCTTAAAATTTCGCTTCTCGCCTTTTTGGAGCGATTGAATTAACTGAAACAACGGATCTCCCGGCCGGTTAGGCATCATATAAATTTTAAAATGAAACGCAGTACAGTAAAGGGTTTGCGCAGCTAAGGCGCCTTTATCCAGCGCAAATTAGCCATATTTTGATTTTAACTGAAAGATGCATTTGGGTAGCTTACTCTTCATTCAAGAACCAGCCGCAACCTCTGTCACCTTTTATTCTTATTTATGGCAAAAGATAAAGTCTTCATTTTTGATACTACGCTTCGCGATGGAGAACAAGTTCCCGGCTGCAAATTAAATACCGCTGAAAAATTAGAACTGGCGTTGGAGTTGGAAGCCTTGGGCGTTGACATTATTGAAGCGGGTTTCCCTGTCTCCAGTCCCGGCGATTTTGAATCGGTAACCCGCATATCAAAAACAATAAAAGAAGCTACAGTTTGCGCTTTAAGCCGCGCTGTGCAAAAAGATATTGAAGTAGCTGCTCAAGCGCTGAAACATGCCCGCCGCCCTCGCATCCACACTGGTATCGGTACGTCAGACCTTCATATAAAAAGCAAATTCAACTCTACCCAAGAAGATATTTTAGAGCGTGCCATTCAATGCGTAAAATGGGCCCGCAACTTTACCGACGATGTAGAGTTTTATGCTGAAGACGCCGGCCGCACTGATAACGAATATTTAGCCCGTGTGATAGAAGCGGTTATTAAAGCCGGGGCCACTACCGTAAATATTCCGGATACAACTGGCTACTGTTTGCCCCAACAATACGGCGATAAGATTGCCTTCTTAGTCAACAACGTTTCTAACATTGATAAAGCGGTGATCTCCTGCCATTGCCATAACGATTTAGGATTGGCCACCGCTAACTCTATTGCCGGCGTGGCTAATGGTGCACGACAAATTGAATGTACCATCAACGGCCTTGGCGAAAGGGCCGGCAACACGTCGTTGGAAGAAGTGGTGATGATACTGAAACAGCACAAACATTTAGGCTTACATACCAGCATAAAAAGTGAAAGCCTCAATCCCATTAGCCGGTTGGTAAGCGATACGATGCGGATGCCGGTGCAACCCAATAAAGCCATTGTGGGCAGCAATGCTTTCTCCCATTCATCGGGCATTCACCAGGATGGGTTTTTAAAAGATGCCCTGACATATGAGATCATCAATCCGGAGGAAGTAGGCGCTGAATTAAGCAAGATTGTTTTAACGGCAAGAAGCGGAAGAAGTGCGCTGGCACACCGTTTCCAGAAGATCGGCTATCTGTACAATCGCAATGATATTGATGTTTTGTATGAAGCTTTTTTAAAAGTGGCCGATACAAAAAAAGAAGTGAAAGAAGAAGATCTTATAACAATGGCGAAGCAGTATGAGGCCGTGCGGCCTCACCCTTTACAGCCAGTTCTTTAGTGTTAGATGGTGCTTCGCCCTCCCCGGTGGGAAGGGTATAAACATCACGAAAGCGGTACGGAACCTTACTCTTTTTGAAATGGTTGAAGGATGAAAGATTGCTTGACGGGCGTGGGCTGTGCGGCTGGTGGCCTTCCCCTGGCGGGGGTAACCAACAGGTTACGAGCGAAGCTCTTAGGGATGGGGGCCGCTGCCGCGACGATGTGTTCAATGTTGTGCTGAACGTACAAGAGTGTACTTCGGAGGCCTCAGCATAAACTGTGCAACAGACGCTTAATAGATAGAAGAACCCTTGGTTCAAAAAAGAAAAAATTAAATGAGCGAAAGAAATATAGCAACACAAGATGTCTCACCGAACTCCCCTTCAAGGAATGGGGGCGACCAAACCTTATTTGAAAAAATATGGAACCGGCACGTTGTAAAAACAATCCAGGATGGCCCGGACGTTTTATACATTGACAAACATTTTATTCACGAAGTCACCTCGCCGCAAGCCTTTGCCGGATTGGAAAAAAGAGGACTGAAAGTGTTTCGTCCGCAGCAGGTGGTAGCCACCGCCGATCATAACGTGCCTACCTTAAATCAGCACCTTCCTATCAAAGAAGCGCTATCAAGAATGCAGGTGGAAAAGCTCAAAGAAAACTGTGACAAATTTGGCATCGAACTATATGGTTTGGGCCATCCCTTTCAAGGCATTGTTCATATCATAGGTCCTGAGTTAGGCATCACGCAACCGGGCATGACCATCGTATGCGGCGACAGCCATACGTCCACCCATGGCGCATTTGGAGCCATCGCCTTTGGCATTGGCACCAGCGAAGTGGAGATGGTTTTCGCTTCGCAATGCTTATTACAAAGCCGCCCGAAACTGATGCGCATTACAATAGATGGCGAGTTAACAAACGGCGTCGTTTCAAAGGATATTATTCTTTACATCATCGCTAAAATAACAGCCGCCGGCGCCACAGGATACTTTGTAGAATTCGCCGGTTCGGCTATTCGTGCCCTGTCAATGGAAGCCCGTATGACGGTCTGCAATATGAGCATTGAGATGGGTGCAAGAGGCGGCATGATCGCTCCCGACGAAACAACATTTAACTATATAAAAGGAAGGCCATTTGCACCTCACGGCGAAGCATGGAATGAAGCTTTATCTTATTGGAAAACGTTGTACAGCGATGCTGATGCAAAATTTGACAGCGAGATTTTTATCAACGCATCGGAGATTGAACCGATGATAACTTATGGCACCAATCCCGGCTTAGGCATTGCCATCAATGGATTGATTCCAACCATTGAAAGTATCCCTGAAGAAGGCGAACGCAAAAATATTTTGAAGGCGCTTGACTACATGGGTTTGCAAGGTGGCAAAACATTAAAGGGTATGCCGGTGCAAAATGTATTCATTGGCAGTTGCACTAATGCCCGCATTGAAGACCTGCGTTTGGTAGCCGGTATTGTAAAAGGCCGCAAGAAAAATAGCGGTGTAAAAGTGATGATCGTTCCTGGTTCGCAACAGGTAGCGGCGCAAGCCGAAGCAGAAGGATTGAACCGGATTTTTTTGGATGCCGGTTTTGAAATTCGCCAGGCCGGATGCAGTGCTTGTTTGGGTATGAATGAAGATAAAATTCCGGCTGGTGAATACTGCATCAGCACAAGCAATAGAAACTTTGAAGGCCGTCAAGGTGCAGGCGCAAGAACACTTTTAGCAAGCCCGTTAACAGCGGCGGCGGCTGCAATAACCGGTGTTGTAACCGACGTACGTGAATTTTTAAGTTGATCGCATGAAACCAATAAAAATTATACAAAGTTCATTTGTTCCATTAGCGATGGAGAACGTAGATACGGATCAAATAATTCCGGCCCGTTTTTTAAAAGCAACAACCAAGGACGGCTTTGGTAAAAACCTGTTTCGTGATTGGCGATACGAGGCTGATGATGACACCAAACCCAAGCCCGGCTTCGTTTTGAACCAACCGGAATATAGAGGAGACATTCTTGTTGCGGGTAAAAATTTCGGTTGTGGTTCATCAAGAGAACATGCGGCCTGGTCAATTGTTGATTATGGTTTTAAGGTGGTGGTATCCAGTTTTTTTGCCGATATTTTTAAGAACAACGCTTTAAATAACGGCTTGCTTCCGGTGCAGGTGAGTGAGGATTTTCTGCAAAAAATATTTACTCAACCAAACGGCACTACACTTACTGTAAACCTCGCGGAGCAAATGATAACCATTGACGGAACAAGTAAAAGCGAAACGTTTTATATCAACAATTACAAAAAGACTTGTTTGCTAAATGGCTATGATGACATTGATTTTTTAATCAGCGTTATTCCTGACATCGAGCAATACGAGAAAGAAAAATCAATCAATTAAAAACAGTTTTCTAAAGCTTCCCTTTGGGGATGGGAGTATATAATGTTTAAACAAATTGCAGTCATATTAGGCGATGGCATAGGGCCGGAAGTAACCAAGCAATCGTTGAAAGTTTTAGACGCGGTAGCACAACGCTTTGGCCACGATTTTCATTACGGCTATGGATTGATGGGCGCTGATGCGATAGACAAAACCGGCAACCCATTACCCGATGAAACGTTAGAGATATGCAAAGCCAGCGATGCCATTTTATTCGGCGCCATTGGCCACCCGAAATACGATAACGACCCTACCGCTAAAGTGCGGCCGGAACAAGGTTTGCTTCGCATAAGAAAGGAGCTGCAGTTGTTCGCCAACATTCGTCCTGTCAACACTTTTCCTTCATTGCAGCATCTTTCTCCACTGAAAGAAAAGAACCTCCAGGGTGTTGACTTTATCATCTTTCGCGAACTCACCGGCGGCATTTATTTCGGCGAAAAAAAGTTGAGTGAAGACGGCCATTTCGCTAGCGACAACTGCACCTATAATCGCGAAGAAATTAGCCGCATTGCCCACCTGGCTTTTCATTTCGCCCAAAAGCCCGAACGCAGAAAAAAGTTGACGTTGGTAGATAAAGCCAACGTATTGGAAACCTCCCGCCTTTGGCGCAAAGTGGTGCAGGACGTGGCTTTGCAGTACCCCGACATAGCGGTTGATTATATGTTTGTTGATAATGCGGCGATGCAGATCATCATCAACCCGGCACAGTTTGATGTTATTCTCACCGAAAATATGTTTGGCGATATTATCTCCGATGAAGCCAGTGTACTAAGTGGTTCATTAGGCCTTTTACCTTCTGCATCAATAGGTACGGGCACTGCTTTATTTGAACCGATACATGGCTCTTATCCGCAAGCTGCTGGAAAGGATATTGCTAACCCAATGGGCTCCATTTTATCGGCCGCCATGATGCTTGATTATTTAGGAATGAATGAAGAAGCTAACCTCGTTCGCGAAGCAGTAGCGTGGACGCTGGATGCCAAATTTGTAACGAAAGACATTGACCCCATCAACTATTATTTTACATCAACTATAGGTGATTTGGTTAGCGATTATGTTGCCGACCGTTTGCCGGGAGACATCAATCGTTCCAATATTGAATTGAGAAAATCGACATTGATATAAAACTTCTCCACAGCCCTTTCCTGCAAAGCCGGAGAGGGCTGTGGAGAGGTCCTCTAACACCTGCTTGCTAAAAGATTTTAAAAAGATTAAAAATCTATAGCCAGATTATGTACTACAACAACGATACAATCATTTATTACAAAGGCAGCTTCATAAAAGCGGCTGATGCCAAAGGAAATCCTTACGATCAATCCTTACAATATGGTTACGCCGTGTTTGAAGGCATTCGGGCTTACGATACAAAAAATGGAACACGCATCTTTAAAGCAAAAGAACACTACGACCGCTTGAAGTTTTCTGCAGACGCTATTAAGATGCCTTACCATTACGATAGCGATGAATTAACAGAGATTACTTATGAAGTTTTACGAAGAAATAATTTAAAGAATGCCTACATCCGGCCACTGGTAAGTTGCACGCCCAACATGTCGCTGACCAAGGGAAAAGAAGCAGAAATTTTTATTGCCGCGTGGGATTGGGCAGCGTACCTCGGTGATCATTTATTGCGATTAAAAACATCATCGTACCGAAGGATCTCTCCATCCAGCTTTATAGTGGCAGCAAAGGTTTCGGGGCATTACATCAATTCCATTATGGCTACACAGGAAGCAAAGGATGCGGGCTTTGATGAAGCCTTGATGTTGGATGTGGATGGCTTTGTAGCCGAAGGTCCCGGCGCTAATTTTTTTGTTGAAAATGAAGGCATTTTATATACACCGCAACTCGGAAGTATCCTGCCCGGAATTACACGGGCCACGGTGTTGGAGATATGCAGCGAATTGGATATTGAAGTGATAGAAAAAAGGTTGACAGTAGATGAAGTTCATGGAAAAGACGGCGCTTTCTTTTGCGGCACGGGTGCTGAAATTGTTGGCATTGAATCGTTGGATAACCTCTCCTTTACAAAGCCTTTTAAAGAAACAGTTGGCGCCACTATTCAAAAAGCATACAAGGCTTTGGTATTGGAAAAAGAACATAGAAACATAGCAACGACAGCATGAATGAATTGAATAAGTATAGCAAAACACTGACGCAAGATGAAACGCAACCTGCGGCGCAGGCCATGCTTTACGGCATTGGTTTAACAGATGATGACTTGCAAAAAGCACAGGTGGGTATTGTAAGCATGGGTTATGATGGCAATACCTGCAACATGCACTTAAACGACCTCGCCAAAGTAGTAAAGCAAGGTGTGTGGGATGAAGATTTGGTGGGGTTGATTTTTAATACAATTGGTGTAAGCGATGGCATGAGCAACGGCACCGATGGCATGCGTTATTCCTTAGTAAGCCGCGACGTTATTGCCGATTCTATTGAAGCCGTTTGCGGCGCTCAATACTATGATGCGGTGATTGCGCTACCCGGTTGCGATAAAAATATGCCCGGTTCTATCATGGCTATGGGCCGGTTAAATCGTCCGTCAATTATGGTGTATGGCGGTACCATTGCACCCGGCCATCATAACGGGCAAGACCTGAATATTGTCTCCGCTTTTGAAGCCCTTGGACAAAAGATGGCGGGTAAAATTTCAGTCGAAGATTTTAAGGCGGTGGTAAAAGCCTCTTGCCCCGGAGCCGGCGCCTGTGGCGGAATGTACACCGCTAACACGATGGCCGCAGCGATTGAAGCACTGGGCATGAGCCTCCCCTATTCGTCAAGTAATCCTGCTATCAGCGAAGAGAAAAAAGCGGAATGTTTAGCGGCAGGAAAAGCAATTAAGAACCTTCTTCAAAAAGATATAAAGCCTTCCGACATCATGACCCGCAAAGCATTTGAAAATGCTATCACCACCATCATGGTGTTGGGCGGTTCTACCAATGCGGTGCTGCATTTAATAGCGATGGCTAAAAGTGTTGATGTAGAAGTAACGCAGGATGATTTTCAAACCATCTCTGATAAAATTCCTGTGCTGGCCGACTTCAAACCAAGTGGTAAATATTTAATGCAGGACCTTCATCAACATGGCGGTTTGCCTGCGGTGATGAAGTATTTATTAGAACAAGGTTTTCTTCATGGCGATTGCATTACCGTAACCGGAAAAACCATCGCAGAAAACTTAGCAGAAATAGAAAGTTTGGATTTCGATAAACAACAAATCATCCATCCTGTAAGCAATCCTATTAAAGCCACCGGCCATTTGCAAATCCTTTATGGCAATCTTGCCGAAGGCGGCAGCGTAGCAAAAATTTCGGGTAAAGAAGGGGAACGTTTTAAGGGCCCGGCAAGAGTTTTTGATGGCGAGTTTGAATTGATAAAAGGCATTAATTCTGGTAAGATAAAAGCCGGTGATGTAGTGGTAATAAGATATGTAGGCCCACGCGGCGGCCCCGGTATGCCGGAGATGCTGAAGCCAACGTCAGCCATTATAGGCGCGGGTTTGGGCAGCTCTGTAGCCTTAATAACTGATGGCCGTTTTAGTGGTGGCACGCATGGTTTTGTAGTGGGCCATATTACGCCGGAAGCGTACGATGGCGGCACCATTGCCTTAGTAAAAGATGATGACACAATTGAATTGGATGTGACAAAGAACGCTATCAATTTAAAAATAAGCGATGACGAATTAGCCGCAAGAAAATCTGCCTGGCAACAACCGGTCTTAAAAGCAACCAAAGGTTTGTTGTATAAATATGCAAGGAGTGTGAAAGATGCAAGCGAGGGTTGTGTAACAGACGAAGCCCCCTCAGCCCCTAAATGGGAAACTTTGCCAATCCCAAATGAATTAGAAATACGTTAAGTAATCGGACATAAAAGATTAGAAAATGGAAACCTTGAAGCCAGTTAAAAAAATTAATGCCTCTTCCAAGTCCCCCCTTCAGGGGGCGGAGGGGGCTTCCGGTTCTGTTGCCTTGCTGGAAGCTTTCATTGCCGAAGGCGTGGAAACCATTTTTGGTTATCCGGGTGGCGCCATTATGCCCATTTATGATGCGTTGTACGACTACCGGGATAAGCTCGAACATATATTGGTTCGTCATGAGCAAGGCGGCATTCATGCGGCGCAAGGCTATGCCAGAACATCAGGTAAAACCGGTGTTGTGTTTGCCACCAGCGGTCCCGGTGCTACTAATTTAGTAACCGGTTTGGCCGATGCATTAATAGACAGTACACCGCTTGTATGCATTACGGGGCAAGTGTTTGCGCATCTTTTAGGTACCGATGCTTTTCAAGAAACGGATGTCATCAACATCACTACACCAATCACCAAATGGAATTATCAAGTCACGGATGCTACCGAAATTCCGGCTGTATTAGCGAAGGCTTTTTTTATTGCCGGCAGTGGTCGTCCGGGCCCGGTGCTGATTGACATTACCAAGAATGCGCAGCTTCAAAAGTTTGATTACAATGGTTACAAAAAATGCGACTTTATTCGCAGCTATCGTCCTAAACCTATTGTACGAAAAGAGTATATTGAAGAGGCAGCGAAGCTGATTAACGCGGCTGAAAAACCATTCGTTATTTGGGGACAAGGCGTTATTCTCGGCAAAGCCGAAAAAGAATTTAAAGCCTTTATTGAAAAAGCCGGCATCCCTTCTGCGTGGACTATTATGGGATTAAGCGCTGTGCCAACCGACCATCCGTTGAATGTAGGCATGCTGGGTATGCACGGCAATTATGCGCCAAATGTTCTTACTAATGAATGCGATGTATTGATTGCGGTAGGTATGCGTTTCGATGATCGTGTAACCGGCCGGTTAGATAAATATGCCAAGCAAGCTAAGGTCATTCACCTCGATATTGACCCCGCTGAAATAGATAAAAACGTAAAATCCACGGTGCCTGTTTGGGGCGATTGTAAAGAAACTTTACCGCTGCTAACGGAAGCCATCGAACAGAAATTATATCCGCAATGGCTGCAAAAATTTAAAACCCTGGAGCAGGATGAAATTGACGCCTGCATCTATAAAGAATTGAATCCCTCATCAGAAGAAATGACGATGGGTGAAGTCATCAACATACTGAATGAACTCACCAATGGCGAAGCTGTGATTGTTACCGATGTAGGCCAGCACCAGATGGTGGCTTGTCGTTATGCAAAATTTAATAAGAGTCAAAGCAATGTAACATCGGGCGGTTTAGGCACGATGGGTTTTGCCTTGCCGGCGGCTATCGGCGCTAAGTTTGGCGCCCCGGAACGCACGGTGGTGGCGGTTATTGGCGATGGCGGCTTTCAAATGACGTTGCAGGAATTAGGCACTATCATGCAAAGCGATGTGGATGTAAAAATTCTTATTCTTAACAACCGTTTTCTGGGAATGGTGCGTCAGTGGCAGGAGTTGTTTCATAGCAAACGCTACTCCTTTGTAAACATCGAAAGTCCCGATTTTGTGCAAGTAGCAAAGGGCTATCGCATAGCTGGTAAAAGCATTTCGGCACGGGAAGATTTAAAGTCTTCACTAAAAGAAATGCTCGATCACAAAGGCGCTTATTTATTGGAAGTGATGGTGGGTAAAGAAAACAATGTATTCCCGATGGTGGAAGCCGGTACCAGCGTTTCTGAAATACGTCTTAAATAAAACTGCATGAACAAGCAAGAGTTTACGATAACGGTTTATACAGAGAATCAGATCGGGTTGCTCAATCGCATCGCTATAATTTTTTCGCGAAGGAAAGTGAACATTGAAAGTATGAACACGTCGCCCTCGGAGATAGAAGGCATTCACCGGTTTACGTTAGTGATTAATGAATCGGAGGAAATGGTTAGCAAGATTGCGCGGCAGATAGAAAAGCAAGTGGAAGTATTAAAGGTTTATTATAATAACGAAGATGAAATAGTATGGCAGGAGTTAGCCCTTTATAAAGTAGCCACGGAAGAAGTAGCAGAGAAGGTGCAGGTAGAGCGTTTGCTTCGCCAATATGGTGCAAGGGCCGTAGTAATACGTAAAGATTATACCGTGTTTGAAACCACCGGCCACCGCGAAGAGACAGATGGCTTACTAAAAGTGTTGGAGCCTTATGGCCTGATTGAATTTGTGCGAAGTGCAAGAGTGGCCATCATCAAAGACAGCAAAGGCTTTCATGAAAAGCTGAAAGAGTTTGAAGCCATGGCGCCGGGGCCAGAGTTAGTTGAGAATAAATATTTGAATGAAGGAGAAAAAGTGTTTACGATGTAAAAAATGCTTTGACTAAAACATAGAAGGTTTTTTAAACCTTCTATGTTTAACTGAAAAGACGTGACAAACACAAAGGTGATACCGGTACTTCGAATCTTTGACTATGCCAAAGCAATAGAATTTTATGTTGGCTGGCTGGGCTTTGAAATTCAATGGGAGCATGAGTTTGAGCCGGGCATGCCGAAGTATTTGGAAGTCAAACGTGATGAGATCATCTTTCATTTATCAGAGCATCATGGCGACGGCACACCGGGCACGCATGTATTTATTTGGTGCGAAGGCGTGAAGGAATTTCACAAGGAGCTCATTGATAAAAAGTATAAATACAACCGGCCGGGATTGGAAGAAACGTTTTATGGATCGTGGTGTGTAACGGTGAATGATCCCTTTAATAACAAGATTAGTTTTAATGAGAAGAAAGCGGCCCATCCCAATGACCCTTCTTGAAAGCGGTTAGATGGTGCTAAAGCCCTTCCCGCTGGGAAGGGTACAAATGGTCTCAAAGCAATAAGAAAGCTATTTGATTAAAAGACTGATTGAATAAGAAATGAAACGTTGACAGGCGTGGGCTGTGTGCAGATGGCCTTCCCACCGGGAAGGTCGGGATGGGCCGTTTAATAGAATTACAAAGCGTACAAGAGTGCGATGGCTCTTTTAGCGCCACAGGCTGCAACAAAAGCTTAATATATAAACGAACTTCTGGTTCATAATAAACAAACATTCATTAACTGCTCTCAAACTACCCTTTAGGCCAAAGGCCGGGGGATGGGGGCCAAAACAACCAACAATGGCAAAATTAAATTTCGGTGGTACGGAAGAAAATGTAGTAACCCGTGAGGAGTTTCCGCTGGCAAAAGCGCAACAAGTGTTGAAAGATGAAACGATAGCTGTGATAGGTTATGGTGTGCAAGGTCCGGGGCAGGCATTGAACCAAAGAGACAATGGCATTAATGTAATTGTTGGCCAGCGCCGCCACTCTAAGTCATGGGATAAAGCCGTGAAAGATGGGTTTGTTCCGGGTGAGACGTTGTTTGATATTGAAGATGCATTGCAACGTGGCACCATCATCTGTTACCTGTTGAGCGATGCAGCCCAAATTCAGTTGTGGCCGACCGTGCAAAAACATTTGACGCCAGGCAAGGCTTTATATTTTTCTCATGGTTTCGGCATTACGTTCAATGGGCAAACCGGTATTGTGCCGCCGAAAGATGTGGATGTTTTTTTAGTAGCGCCAAAAGGTTCAGGCACGTCGCTACGCCGCATGTTTTTACAAGGCCGTGGATTAAATAGTTCGTATGCCATTTTTCAGGATGCCACTGGCAAAGCCTTTGACCGTGTAATTGCATTGGGCATTGCAGTTGGTAGCGGCTACTTGTTTGAAACGGATTTCAGAAAAGAAGTGTACAGCGATTTAACCGGCGAACGCGGAACCCTGATGGGCGCCATACAAGGCATTTTTGCCGCGCAGTACGATGTGTTGCGCAGCAAAGGCCACACGCCTTCCGAAGCGTTTAATGAAACCGTGGAAGAACTCACGCAATCGCTGATGCCGTTGGTAGCGGAGAATGGAATGGATTGGATGTATGCCAACTGTTCTACCACAGCGCAACGCGGCGCTTTGGATTGGTGGAAGAAATTTCGTGATGCTACGGCCCCGGTTTTTAAAGAATTATATGAAAGCGTTGCGGCAGGAAAGGAAAGCCAGCGTTCTATTGACAGCAACAGCAAAGAAGACTATCGTGCAGGATTGGAAGAAGAATTAAAAGAATTGCGGGAAAGTGAATTGTGGCAGGCTGGTAAAACGGTGCGTAGCCTTCGCCCCGAAAATCAACAACCGGTGGCACCGGCGACAAAGCCCATAGGTTTTGAAAAAGCCTCAGAAAAAGTAAAATTTTCTTCACCCCTTTATCGTGATTAATACAACATTTATACATCCGCTGCTTGATTTTGCTGCTGCGGCCGAACGCCTAAAGCCGGTGGTGATAAAAACGCCACTGGCGCTGTCGCATAGCCTATCTAAAAGGTATGGCTGCCAGGTATATCTGAAGCGGGAAGACTTACAGGTGGTGCGCAGTTACAAATTGCGTGGCGCTTACAACATGATGAGCAGCCTGCCCGCATCGCAATTACAGCAGGGCGTGGTGTGCGCCAGTGCCGGCAATCATGCACAAGGCTTTGCCTATAGTTGCCGCAAGTTGGGTGCAAAGGGTGTTGTATTTATGCCCATCATTACGCCGCAACAAAAAGTGCAGCAGACAAAATTTTTTGGTGAAGACTTTATCACCATTCAACTCATTGGCGATACGTTTGACGATTGCGCTACGGCTGCAAAAAAGTTTACCGAAGAAAACAACATGACGTTCATTCCCCCTTTTGATGATTACAAAATCATTGAAGGGCAAGCCACCGTTGGTGTTGAAATATTTGAGCAGTTTAGCTATCTCTCCTCCGTCGGGGGCCTTGACTATTTGTTTATGCCAGTGGGCGGTGGTGGATTGAGCGCCGGCGTAGGTTCTTATTTTAAAACTTTTTCTCCCAAAACAAAACTTATCGGTGTAGAACCTGAGGGGGCGCCTTCCATGAAAGCGGCACTGAGAGCGGGTAAGCCGGTGATGATAGAAAACATTGACCGCTTTGTAGATGGAGCCGCAGTTAAAAAAGTAGGCGATATTACCTTTTCTATTTGTAAGGAAGTGTTAGATGAGATGCATTTGGTAGCCGAAGGAAAGGTTTGTTCTACCATCTTAAAATTGTATAACGAAGATGCATTGGTAGTGGAACCTGCGGGCGCCTTGTCTATTGCCGTATTAGATGATTATGCTGAAGCTATAAAAGGCAAAACAGTTGTTTGCATTGTTAGCGGCAGCAACAATGATATTGACCGGATGCAGGAAATCAAAGAACGGTCGTTGCAGTACGAAGGATTAAAACACTATTTCCTTATTCGCTTTGCGCAACGGCCCGGTGCGTTAAAAGAATTTGTGAATGATGTATTGGGCCCTACAGATGATATTGTGCGTTTTGAATACATGCAAAAGCACAATAAAGAAACCGGACCGGCGCTGGTGGGGATTGAACTTCAATCGAAACCGGATTATGAAACTTTGCTGCAAAACCTTGCACAGCGCAATTTCAAATACACGGAGCTAAACAAAGACGATAATTTATTTGGATATATCGTTTAACTAATAGAAATTGCCTATTCTTACAAAAGAAAAACCCACTGTGGAAACAGCGGGTGATCTAACGATTGCTTGCTATATGAACTTAGTTTAATTTCTTTTTTAGGTGGTCTTCGATTAATTGCTATTCACGATTGCTTGCTCTTTTTTACCTTTTTCTCTTTCGCAGTACTAAAATAGGCCGGTATTTAATGTGGCACCGGCCAAGTTTTAGATCATTTAATGATGCCAAAAGAATTTTTCAACTAACGTAACCCTTTATGGTACTGCGTTTCACCCTTTTTCAACCATTATGTCCAAACGTTCGAGCGACATATTATTTCAATTAATCCATTCTTTGGAGAAGGCCGAAAAGCGGCACTTTAAACTCTACATCAAACGAAATTCTTCCAACGAAGATTTAAAAGTGGTGCAGTTGTTTGATGCACTGGACAAATTAGAGGAGTACGACGAAGCAAAGTTGCTGAAGCGAATGCCCACGGTGTTAAAGCCCCAGCTTTCTAATTTAAAAGCTCACTTATACAGACAGGTACTGGCGAGCTTGCGGTTGCTAAAAAGCGCCGACAGCATTGACCTTCAACTGAACGAGCAATTTGATTATGCACATATTCTTTATAAAAAAGGGTTGTTTTTACAAAGCCTCAAAATTTTAGAGAAGGCGAAAGAAACGGCAAAAGCCAATCAAAAATTTAATTTTTTGACGGGTGTTATTGCGCTTGAGAAAAGAATCGAGTCGCTGCACATCACCCGTAGTATGCAGGACAGGGCGGAGAGCTTATCGGCCGAAGCCATGCAGGTAAACCGGCATATTGATATGATGACAAGGCTATCCAACCTTGCGTTGCAACTGTATAGCTGGTACATAAAAAATGGCCATGTGCGCAATGAGGATGATGAGAAAGTAATCATGCAGTTCATGAAAGAAAGCCTGCCCGAAGACGCCTGGGAGCAGCAAGGCTTTTATGAGAAACTCTACCTCTATCAAAGCTATTGCTGGTATGCTTTTATACGCCTCGACTTTTTGCGCTATTACCGCTATTCGCAAAAATGGGTTTATCTTTTTGAAGAGCAGCCATTATTGAAGCGGGTGGAAACCGGCCATTATATCAAAGGGATGCACAATCTTTTAAACGCTCATTTCGATCTGCGTAATGGGGCAAAATTAGCGGCCACACTTAACGAGTTTAAAGCGTTTGCCGATACGGAGCGGGTCCAACAGAATGATAACTTTCGCATTTACTCGTTCCTTTACATAGCGCAGGCGCAGATCAACCAGCATTTTTTACAACGAACCTTTAAGGAAGGGCTATCACTTGTTCCTGAAATAGAAGAAAAATTAAAGGAATATGCCTTGTTTATAGATCAGCACCGGGTAATGGTATTAAACTATAAAATAGCGACTTTGTACTTCGGCAGCGGCGACTATGATACCTGTATTGATTACCTGCAAAAGATCATCAACGACAATGTGGGCCTGCGCTCCGACCTGCAGTGCTATGCCCGGCTACAGCATTTGCTGGCCCATTACGAATTGGGTAATTATGAACTGATGGAGTACCTGTCCAAATCAGTTTATCGTTACATGGCTAAGATGCAAAACCTTACGCTGGTAGAAGAAGAGATTTTAAAGTTTCTCCGTCGTTCGTTTTACATCCCATCAAACAAACTCAAAGCAGAACTGGAAAAGTTTCTGAGTAAAATAAAGCAGTATGAAACGAATCGTTTTCAAACGCGTGTTTTCATTTATTTAGATATTATTTCCTGGGTAGAAAGCAAAGTGCATAATAAACCTATTGATGAAATTTTAAAAACCAAGCACACGAAAGAATCTGCTTTACGTAAGCGACATCGAAATACCAGCGCCTTAAAAAAATAAATGGGTAAGCGACTAATCACTTACCCATCAGATCAGGACATAGAAAAATGAATTAGGCCACTAATTCTTCCTGCATCCTATTCATTGGCACTGCTTTTACCTCGGCCGATTTTACTGTTTTAATAATTCTACCGGCTACTTTATACGGGTCGGCAGCACTGTTGGGGCGGCGGTCTTCTAACCATCCCTTCCAGCCTCTTTCTACGGTGCCGATAGGAATGCGTATAGAAGCGCCTCGATCCGATACGCCGTATTTAAATTCATCTATAGCGGCAGTTTCGTGCTTGCCGGTTAAGCGAAGATGATTGTCCGGGCCATACACCTCAATATGCTCCTTTATAACCGGCCGGAAGGCTTCACATATTTGCTCATACACATCGCGGCTGCCGCAGGTACGTAACGTACTGTTAGAGAAATTGGCATGCATGCCGCTGCCGTTCCAGTCAAGGTTTCCTAACGGTTTGCAATGCCAGTTAATGGCTACGCTGTACTTCTCTCCTATACGTTCCAACAAATAACGGGCTATCCACATTTGATCGCCGGCTTCTTTGGCGCCTTTTGAAAAAATTTGAAACTCCCATTGCCCGGTGGCTACTTCCGCATTGATGCCTTCCACATTTAAGCCAGCCTCAATACAAGCATCCAGGTGTTCTTCAACAATGTTTCTGCCATACGCATTAGCGGCTCCTACCGAACAGTAGTAAGGACCCTGAGGCCTTGGAAAACCGCCTTCAGGAAACCCAATCGGCTTATCAGTTTCCGTGTTCCATAAAAAATATTCCTGCTCAAAACCAAACCAAAAATCATTGTCGTCATCATCAATGGTGGCACGTCCGTTAGTAACATGCGGCTTGCCATCGGGGCTCAGTACTTCGCACATTACCAGGTAACCATTCTTACGTTGCGGATCCTTTACCATATACACCGGCTGTAATAAACAGTCCGAAGAACCGCCGGGGGCCTGCTCTGTTGACGATCCGTCGAAGCACCACACGGGGCAATCTTCCAACGAGCCGGAAAAATCCCTTTCAATTTTAGTTTTGCTTCTAAGGCCTTGTACGGGTTTAGACCCATCAAGCCATATGTACTCCAATTTTGCTACTGACATAGTTTGTTGTTTTTATTTTGAATAAGTGGTACCGTTTACAGAAGTGGTTTCATAGGTATGATCAGGATGCAATTCTTCTTCTACCAATCCATTTTTAGTGGCAACCAATAAGGTGCCCTGTACGTAAGCCTCATCGTGTTGCGAAGCATCGAGGCCGGCTTCTTCATCAAGCTGGCTAACGCGTATCGGAACAATGAAGTTGATGAACTTAAAAATGAGGAAAGAAACGATGAAGCTATAGCCCACGGCACAACCCACAGCTTTTGCCTGAGTAATAAAGAAATGAAACTGACCACCCGCCAGGCTATCTTTAAGTCCGGGATAAATAGCTTCAGAAGCGAAGGCACCTGTAAGTAACATACCTACTATGCCACCAATACCATGGCAGGGAAAAACATCTAACGTGTCATCAAGCGACGACTTGGATTTATAATACACAGCAATATTTGATACAACGGCTGCTACTACACCAATAAAAATACTGGGAGCAATGGCTACATAACCGGCGCCAGGGGTAATGGCTACCAACCCTACTACAGCACCTACGCAAAAGCCAACTACAGAGGGCTTTTTACCTCTCAACACATCAAAAAACATCCATGATAAACCAGCAGCAGCAGCAGCGGTATTAGTTGTTAAGAAAGCAGAAACAGCAGTTGAGTTAGCCCCTAATGCGGAACCGGCATTAAAGCCAAACCATCCAAACCAAAGAAGGCCGGTACCAATTAACACGTAAGGAATATTAGCCGGTTTGTTTTCTATATTTTCAATATGCGATTTACGGCGTTTTAAAACAAGGGCGCCTGCCAATGCCGCACAACCTGCGGAGATATGCACTACGGTACCACCGGCAAAATCCCATGCTCCCATTTTGGCTAGAAAACCATCCGGGTGCCAACTCCAATGTGCTAACGGTGCATATACCAATAAGCTAAAAAGAATTGTAAACAGCACATAAGCCGTAAAACGCATCCGCTCGGCAATGGCGCCTACTACCAGTCCTGGCGTAATGATGGCAAACATTAACTGAAAAGCAGAGAAAAGCGATTTAGGTATAGTGGTGGCTCCTACCCAAGGTTCACCGGAAGCTACATCCTTAAAAAAAAGATGCGTCATTGGGTTTCCTATAAAGCCTTTTACCGATGTACCAAAACAAAGGCTATAGCCAACTACAATCCACAACACGCCTACTACACCCGCTGCCACTACGCTTTTCATCATAGTGGACAACACGTTTTTGCGGTTTACCATTCCGCCGTAAAAAAAAGCCAGTCCGGGTGTCATTAAAAAAACCAGCGCAGCCGCTACAATCACCCAGGCAATGTCGGCGCCTGAGTATTTACCGGCATCAAAGTTGGGCAAGGTGGGCACAAAAAGAGCGGCAACGGCAATGGCTACCAGCACTACAAAAGGCAGCGAAGATTTAAGTGTGATTTTATTCATATTGATATGTTTTAGTTGTACTGATGATTAGAATTGATAAACAACCGCAAAAAGAATATTGGCGGATGACTTGGTACTGGTCCCATCGCTTTTTCTGAAAATGCTTTGATTGGCCTGATCTAACCGGAATTCAGGAATGAAGATTAGATTGTCCACTTTGAAATTGGCCGATAAGGTAGAGGCAAAAACACTCCCGCCCTGTGTGTAACCGCCAAATACTTTCAATCCATTTTTATCGCTGAAATATTCTTCCCGAAGGGTAAGGCCGAAATGGCTGGTAGGATCTAAATTGAGGTAGAGCGCCGATGCCCACCAACTTTTTGACGCATCAAACTTTTTATTACCGAGGTATTTTTTTGTAAGGTTAACCGTTCCGTTATAACCAAGGCTGAATTTGGAACTGAGCTTGCTGGTTACTACCAGATCAATCTGGTTGGATTTAGTGGTATCAATATTCTTCCCCCCGACGTAATTTAAATAGGCCTTAAAAAAATCACCCGGAGTAAAGCTGTATTGCGCAATTAAAAATTTGTTGTTGACTACGCCTTCCGGTACATATTTAAAATCGGTAGGGTTAGCAATGCCAATCATAAATCCGCTGGTCTTATGCGTTAATTCGGCTTTAATTCCTGTATGAAAAAAAGGGCCGTTAGTAAACATATACGACATGCTGTAATTGCGATTGGCGTAAGCATCTACCAGCTCGTAACCAACATGCGTAGCCCACGTGCCAGCGGTTAACTTTATCCAACTGCCGGGTGTATAACTTATGTAAGCCTGCTTAACGGCTGCAAGGATTCCCTGATCGTTATACGAAAATTCCTGTGCTCTTTTTCCAAAACCCAGGTCAGCCACAATCTCTGTTTTAGCTGTTTTATAATCCAGCTTTACACTTGCCATGCCCAACTCAAACCGGTCGTGCGAATTAGTAAAAGAGGTAAGATTGTTGGTCTTTGATTTGCCAAAATCATATTTATAATATACATCTGCGGAGCCGTTAATTGCCAGATTGGACGTCTTGGCAGAATCCTGAGCGGCAGCATATTTAAGCATGGGAAGCAAGAAGAGTAAAGCAGTAAATTTTCGTAACATCGTAATGGTTTTTTAGTTAAAAAAGAAAAGGTATTACCCTGCCAAAAGCCTACGTAACAGGCCCGAACTGTAGCAAGCAATACCTTTTTTATTTACAAATGCTGAATAAACCAGGTTGTTTAGTTCATCAGTCCAAACCAAATACACTCGTTATTGTAAGAATCAGGGAGTACAGAAACAGCTAAGTAATTCTGTCTAAAAATAGAGGGTAATTATAAATCAGGCAAATAATTTTTTCAAGAATGTTGATAAATTATTCACCTTGATGCAATATAGTGGGTCATTCGTGAATAATTATTACAATTTTCCAGTTAAAAATTTGCTTAGCGGCAAAAACTATTTCAAAAATGTCACATAATTATTTTTTTACATTTATAAAAAGCGACTTTTGGTAACTTGTTTTTATTGACTCATGACTTAGTTATTTTCATCTCCTTCTGTCCTCAAATATTGGCGTGCAGCAGCATTCAGCTATTTTTTCTCAGCAAGTTTCATTTAGATGTATTGAGATTATTTCTTATTTTCATCCCCATCGCTTGCTATCATTTTTAACCGGGCATTGCCCTCTTAATTCTTTCTGCTATGGCAAGCGATCAAGGACTGTATTCTCCCCTTTTTGAACATGACTCCTGCGGCATTGGCTTTGTAGCCAACATTAAAAGCAATAAGTCACACCAGATCATTTCAGATGCTCTAACCATTCTTGAGAACATGGAACATCGTGGCGCCTGCGGCTGCGAGAACAATACGGGTGATGGCGCCGGGATTATGATTCAAACGCCCCATGAGTTCTTTTTTGATGAATGCAATAAATTAGGTACGCACTTACCACCCTTTGGAAAATATGGCGTTGGTGTTTTGTTTTTTCCAAGAGACATCCGGTTAAAAGAAGAATGCCGTGATATTTTTAATCGTTGCGCCGAAGGTTTAGGACTGGAAATTTTAGTATATCGTAAAGTGCCTGTTTTTGCCGACGAAATAGGTGCTACGGCCCTTTCGGTAGAACCTGAAATTGAACAAGTATTTGTTGCCTGTCCTGATCACATAACGGATGTAGATGCATTTGAACGGAAGCTTTTTGTGTTGCGGAATTATGCTTCACACACCATCTCCAATACGGTTAAAAAAGATGCGGTAGGTTTTTACATCGCCTCTTTGTCTTATAAAACAATAGTTTATAAAGGGCAGCTTACCAGTACACAACTTCGTGACTATTATCCCGATCTTGGTAATAAAAGATTAGTATCTGCTTTTGGTTTGGTGCACTCCCGATTTGCTACCAACACCTTTCCATCCTGGAAGTTGGCGCAACCCTTCCGTTATATAGCGCATAATGGGGAGATCAATACATTACAGGGAAACCTAAATTGGTTGAAGACCAGTGAACGCAATTTCATTTCTTCTTTTTTCAGTAAGGAAGAAATGGATATGTTACTACCGATCATTACCGGCGCACAATCAGATTCGGCTTGCTTGGATAACATGATTGAATTGCTCACACTTTGCGGCCGTTCGCTGCCCCATGTGATGATGATGCTAATACCCGAGGCCTGGGATGATAACGATTTAATGGACCCGGTGAAGAAGGCGTTTTACGAATACCACGCATCGTTTATGGAGCCTTGGGACGGCCCGGCTTCTATCTCTTTTACCAACGGAAAAATCATTGGCGCTACGCTGGATAGAAACGGCCTACGCCCCTCTCGGTACTGCGTTACAACCGATGACCGGGTGATCATGGCTTCTGAAACCGGCGCCCTGCCTATTGATCCGAAACTGGTAAAAGAAAACGGCCGCTTGCAGCCCGGAAAAATGTTTGTGGTGGACCTGGAGCAGGGCCGTATTATTAGTGATGATGAATTAAAGCAAACAATCTGTTCGCAAAAACCTTATGCTGAATGGTTGAATAAATACAAGATCCGGTTGGAAGAATTGCCGGAGCCAAGAGTGTTATTTACTGAACTGGAACAAGACCAGATTTTTAAATATCAAAAAGCTTTTGGTTATTCAACAGAAGACATTGATACCATTATAAAACCAATGGCCTTTGATGGTAAAGAAGCCATCGGCTCCATGGGTGCTGATGTGCCGCTTGCCGTTTTAAGCGATCAGCCGCAACATATTACCTCTTATTTTAAGCAACTTTTTGCACAGGTTACCAATCCGCCGATTGACCCGATACGGGAACGAATGGTAATGTCTCTCGCAACCTTCGTTGGTAACAATGGAAACCTGTTAACCGAAGACCCACTTGCCTGTCATAGTGTGGCTTTAAAACATCCGGTGCTCAGTAATCATGAATTAGAAAAGATCAGAAGCATTGATACGGGCATCTTTCAAGCCAAAACATTGCAGGCTTATTTTCGGGCCGATGGCAAACCGGGTTCCTTAAAAAAAGGATTAGAACGCTTATGTCGCTATGCGGTTGATGCGGTGGAAGATGGCTTTGAAGTGATCATTTTATCCGACCGCGCCATTGACTCCGACCATGCGCCCATCCCTACTTTGCTGGCCACGGCGGCTGTACATCATCATCTTATCCGCAAGGGGTATCGCGGACAAGTAGGCCTTGTGATAGAAGCCGGCGACGTTTGGGAAGTGCACCACTTTGCCTGCCTTGTTGGCTTTGGCGCCACGGCGGTTAATCCTTACCTCGCTTTATCTACCATCAACAATTTAAAATTGACGAATGGCATTGATCATGCGCAACTAAGAAAGAATTATGTAAAAGCCGTGAATGATGGCCTGCTGAAAGTTTTTTCCAAGATGGGCATCTCTACCCTGCAATCGTACCAAGGCGCCCAAATTTTTGAGATCATCGGCATCAACAAAATGGTGGTGGATCAATTTTTCACCGGCGCTACATCACGTATAGAAGGCATGGGGCTTGATGAAATAGCAAAGGAAGCATTAGCCAAACACCATTTTGCTTTTCATAAAAAAGACCAGCCCTTTGAACGCCTTTCTGTAGGCGGCATTTATGAGTGGAAGCGCAAAGGCGAGTTCCATCTTTTTAATCCGCAAAGCATTCATTTGTTGCAGTACGCTACAAGAATGGGCGACTATACTACCTTCAAAAAATATTCAAAACTGGTTAACGACCAAAGCGAAAAAGCCTGCACCTTACGAAGCTTATTTTGCTTTAAAAAAACCCGCGATTCTATTTCAATTACTGAAGTAGAATCAGCTTCAACCATCCTGAAACGCTTTGCCACAGGGGCTATGAGCTTTGGTTCTATATCTCATGAAGCTCATTCAACGCTGGCCATTGCCATGAACCGCATTGGCGCCAAAAGCAATACCGGCGAGGGTGGCGAGGACGAAGCCCGTTATGAAACATTAGCCAATGGCGACTCGATGCGGTCAGCTGTGAAGCAAGTGGCGAGTGCCCGCTTTGGTGTAACCAGCCATTACCTTACGATGGCCCACGAACTCCAGATAAAAATGGCGCAAGGTGCCAAGCCCGGCGAAGGCGGCCAGTTGCCAGGACATAAAGTGGATGACTGGATTGGCCGTGTACGCCATGCAACGCCGGGTGTGGGATTGATCTCGCCACCACCGCATCACGATATTTATTCCATTGAAGATTTGGCGCAACTCATATTCGATTTGAAGAACGCTAACCGCAAAGCTCGGGTTAGTGTGAAGCTGGTTTCTAAAGCCGGTGTGGGTACCATCGCTGCCGGTGTAGTGAAGGCAAAAGCAGATGTAGTACTGATTGCAGGCAACGATGGCGGTACCGGCGCATCGCCCATCAGCTCTATAAAACATGCAGGCCTACCTTGGGAAATGGGCCTTGCTGAAACACATCAAACGCTTGTAAAAAATGGCTTGCGCAGCCGCGTGGTGGTGCAAAGCGATGGCCAATTGCGTACTGGTCGTGATATAGCAATTGCCACTTTACTGGGCGCCGAAGAATGGGGCATAGCCACGGCCGCACTGGTTGTTGAAGGGTGTATCATGATGCGTAAGTGTCATTTAAATACCTGCCCTGTTGGTGTAGCTACGCAAGACCCTGAGCTACGCAAACGCTTTACCGGCGATGCGGATCATGTAGTGAACTTCTTCAAATTTATTACGGAAGAATTGCGGGAGATAATGGCGGAGTTAGGATTCAGAACCATCAACGAAATGGTGGGACAAGTAGATACGTTGGAAGTAAAACCCGACATTAAACACTGGAAATATAGTAAGCTTGATCTCTCTCCTATTTTATATAAAGAGATTAATCCCTTAAACACTGGTTTATACAAAAAAGAAGAGCAGGATCATGGGTTGGAGAATGTTTTGGATTGGAAATTATTAGAGGCAGCAACTCCTGCATTAAATGATTTGACAAGCATCAGCGCTTCATTTCCGATCCTTAATACCGATAGAACGGTAGGCACTATTCTATCAAACGAAATCTCAAAAAAATGGGGTAGTGATGGCTTGCCGGGTGATACTATTCACTTCAAATTTACCGGTACGGCCGGACAAAGTTTTGGTGCTTTTAATGCCAAAGGAATTACATTAGAATTGGAAGGAGATGCGAATGATTACTTCGGGAAAGGCTTGTCTGGCGCACGTTTGATCGTTTACCCTTCCAGCAAAGCCACCTTTGTTCCAGAGGATAATATCATCATTGGCAACGTGGCTTTTTATGGCGCAACATCGGGTGCGGCTTACATACGCGGCAAGGCCGGCGAACGTTTTTGTGTTCGTAACTCCGGTGTGCATGCGGTGGTGGAAAGCGTTGGCGATCATGGCTGCGAATACATGACCGGCGGACGTGTGGTAGTGCTGGGCGATACCGGCAGAAACTTCGCGGCAGGCATGAGCGGCGGGATTGCTTATGTATATGATGTGAAGGGAACTTTTGATGCCATGTGCAACAAAGAAATGGTTGATTTAGATCCGGTTGGTTATGAAGATTTTGAAGAATTAAAAAAGATGATTGCTGATCATTTGAATAACACCGGCAGCACCGTGGCAAAATTTATTTTGGATGATTTTGACAACCAGGTGAAGGCATTTGTAAAAGTATTTCCGAGAGACTATAAAAAGGTGTTGGAAAAGCAAAAGATGAAGGTGGAAGAAAGCACGGTCTAACGGCCCCACCCTTTACAGTCAGTTTTTTAGTGTTAGATGGTGCTTCGCTCTCCCCGTTGGGAAGGGTACAAGCGTCACTAAAGCGGTACGATGTCCTATTGGTTTTATAATGACTGAAAGAGTAACGAATCGTTGACAGGCAAGGGCTGTGCAAGGATGGCCTTCCCCTGGCGGGGGAAGGTCGGGATGGGGGCCGGCTGTTTGCGTGAGGGATAGAAGCGATTATCCTTTTTATTGGCTGAATAATGACTGTTAGTTTTGAGTAAGAAATATAAGTGTATAAACGACCGCCAATAAAAAGATATAAGCGAATAGCCCGGTGCCGCATCGGCACACGCCCAAAAAGAAAAATCAATCATCAAAAACCATAACAACAATGGGTAAACTAACCGGGTTTTTAGAGTTCAGCAGAGAGTTGCCACACAAGCGTCCGGTACAGGAACGCATACACGATTACAAAGAATTTGTGCAGCGCTTTAGCGACGAAAAATTGAACCAGCAAGCCGCCCGTTGTATGGATTGCGGCATACCGTTTTGCCATAATGGATGTCCGCTCGGCAACCTGATCCCGGAGTTCAATGATGCAGTCTATCGTCAGGATTGGAAGGAGGCTTACGAGGTGCTTTCGTACACCAACAACTTCCCCGAATTTACCGGCCGAATTTGTCCGGCCCCTTGCGAAAGCGCCTGCGTGTTGGGCATCAACAACCCGGCTATCACTATCGAAGAAATAGAAAAACATATCATAGAAATTGCCTTCGATAAAGGCCTGGTGAAGCCGCGCAAACCCACAGTACGCAGTGGAAAGAAAGTAGCGGTGATTGGCTCCGGTCCGGCCGGATTAGCAGCCGCCGCCCAACTGAATTATGCGGGCCATTTAGTAACTGTGTATGAACGCGATGATGCGCCTGGCGGGCTTTTGCGCTATGGCATCCCCGATTTTAAACTGGAAAAATGGGTGGTGGACCGTCGCATTAATTTGCTAAAAGAGGAAGGTGTAATTTTTAAGTGCAATGCAAACGTGGGCGTGAATATCAGCATCAATGATTTGCTTCGCGAAGCGAATGCGATTGTGCTGGCTGGCGGTTCTACCATTCCAAGAAATTTAGATATACCGGGCAGAGAATTGAAAGGCGTTTATTATGCGATGGATTTTCTGAAACAACAAAATCAACGCGTCAGCCGGAAACAGGTGGTGGAAGAAAATGTTTTTGCAACCGATAAAAATGTGGTAGTCATTGGTGGTGGCGATACAGGCAGCGATTGTGTGGGAACATCAAACCGGCACGGCGCAAAAAGCATTACGCAGTTTGAATTATTGCCCAAGCCTTCGGCCGATAGAACGCATTACATGCCCTGGCCCACGTACCCGATGACGTTGAAAGTTACCTCCTCGCATGAAGAGGGCAGCGACCGCCATTGGGCCATTGCTACCAAAGAATTTATTAGTGATGAAAGTGGAAATCTAAAAGCATTGAAAGTGGTTGACTTGGAATGGAAGATCGTTGACGGTCGCCCGGCGCAGTTTGTAGAAGTGGCGCATTCGGAACGGGAGTTGCCATGCGAACTTGCTTTGCTGGCGATGGGTTTTGTGCATCCCCAACATGATGGCTTGTTGAATGAATTGGGTGTGGAGCGGGATGAAAGAGGCAACGTACGGGCCAATGAAAAAATGTATCAGTCAAGCATCGCTAAAATATTTACCGCCGGTGATATGAGGCGCGGACAATCGCTGGTGGTATGGGCCATTAGTGAAGGCCGCGAATGTGCAAAGAAGGTAGATGAGTTTTTGATGGGAGCTTCATCGCTGGAGAGTAAAGATGAGAGTGTGTTGTACGGGCAGGTGGAGCAGGTGTGAGCAGATTGTATTTGCGCAAGTTTTAAAACTTTCGTTTAAACGGATAATTATCTTTCTATCAATGACTTGAAAAAATTGTTTAGTGAATTCAGGGTGAGAAACATGCGTATACTTAAGAGTTGTGCGTCAACATAGACAGACCTCACAATTAAAATAATTTCATGAACATTCATCAGTTAAGGGAAGTATATAAGGACAAAGATTTCATTCCTTACGTAGAATTTCTAAAGACGGACGAATGGATGAAGAAAAGAGAAGAAGTCCTAAAAAAAGATGGATATAAATGTACAAATTGCGGACATAAAGAAACTATTGAACACTTTGACTCAAAGACTAAACAAACGATTCATTATTGGTTTGACGATGACAGGTGGATAATAAATGAACTTGGCGAAGAAGAGCCGTTGGTAAATGCTAAAGTTGCGGACAGACCTTATCATTTAGAAATACACCACAACATTTATGTTATCAATAGGCTTGCGTGGGAATACGATGATGACGAACTAACGACATTATGCAATTGGTGTCATTGGGATTTTCATAAAAAAAATCAGTTGACAATTTATAGTGAGGACAAATTAAACGAACTTAAATATTCTCCCTGCAATCGTTGTAACGGTGCAGGCTGGTTTCCTGAATACAGAAAAATTCAAGGTGGAATTTGTTTTCGTTGCGGTGGTGCAAGATTTGAAGAACTCGTTAGGCGACGAAAATAAAGAACGCACAACATTCGGTTTACTGCTATGCTGGCAGACGAATAAAACATCAGCTTTTTGTCGCTATTGAACTTCAGTCCTAGCACGACGTTTTCCAATCTGGCTTTAGTAATTATCTTCATCATTAAATCAACTATTGGCTGCGGTTATGGGCTGACCGAACACAGAATGCCAGCACAGCAGCAAGTCGTACCATTGTACGCTACTTTCCGTTTTGCTTCCCAAGATTACTTAGAATCACACTGAATTCCTCCCCGCATTAATAATTCCCAATGACGTTCTCACAATCAACTTCTGCAAAACCTCCTTGCCTTTTTCTTCCATCATCTTATTCTCCCGTAACTGCATCAAGGCATATTGTTGAATGGTAGTCAGCGGCAACACAATCCGTTCCCGCATTTGAATAGATAATTTCTCTACCGGGTAATCGGCCATCAATTCATTCTTACCCGAAAGTTTAAAAAGATACTTTTCAGTAAGCTCATATTCTTCCACTACCATCTTCCAAATTTCCCCATACTGTGGGTGATCGGCTAAGTAAGCGGTAAGCGGAAAGAAGTTTTTTTGCATCGCCATCTCGCAGTTATCTATCAGCGTTTTAAAATACTGCGACCGCTGATACAGGTGCCTGATCTCTTCAAACTTGCCGCTTTTTTCCAGTGCTTGCATTGCAGTTCCCAATCCATAATAGCCCGGCACATTTTGCTTTAACTGGCTCCACGCACCAACAAACGGAATAGCCCTCAGGTCTTTTAAGGATAGTCTGAAAGTCTTGCCCCGCTTAGCCGGGCGGCTGCTGATGTTGGTTTCGCTGTAGTAATTTAAAGGACTCACATCAGCCAAATAAGTTAAGAAGTACGGATGCTCTTTCAACTTTTTGTACGTCTCAAAACTTATGTCTGCCAGTTCCTGAATGGCGGCTGATTGCTGTGGGTTAAGTGTTCGCTGGTTCTCCGTAAACAAGCGGTTAGCGATGCCCGCATTGATCAATTGCTCAATATTAAATTTGGCCGCATCAATGTTTCCAAAGCTGGAGCTTACGGTTTGTCCTTGTATGGTTAACTGAATTTCTTTGGTGGAAATGTTGGCGCCCATGGACGCATAAAACTTGTGCGTTTTACCACCGCCACGTGCCGGCGGTCCGCCCCTGCCGTCAAAGAAAATAACGCTGATGCCATATTTATTGGAGATGGCTGTAAGTTCCTCTTTGGCTTTGTAAATGCTCCAGTTAGCCATCAGGTAACCGCCATCTTTGGTACCGTCGGAGAAGCCCACCATAATGGTTTGCGTCTTTCCTCTTCTGCCCAAATGTTGATAATAACTTTCATTTTTATACAACGCTTCCATTATCGGTGAAGCATTTTTCAGATCATCAATAGTTTCAAAAAGCGGAACAATATCAATGGTCAAATCTTCCTTCGTCCAGCCATTTAATAAAAACAAACCATATACTTCCAGCACGTTCGATGCACTATTGGTTTGGCTGATAATATAGCGGTTACAACCTTCCTGGCCATTGGTGGCCTGTACCGATTTTATAACGCTGATGGATTGCAAAGTATCACGTACTAAGCCTTCATAAATAGCAGCATCTGCAATACCGCGTGCATTGGTAAGCAGTGTCATTTTTTCGTCGGAGGGTAAGCTGGCATAGTTGGTCGGCAGCCCCTCCCCTTTTTCAGCAATGGCTTCCAAAACGGTGTTGTGCACGGTGCTTTCCTGGCGTACATCCAGCGTAGCAAAATGCAGCCCGAATACCGTTACTTTTTGAATAAGGTTATCGAGCTTGTAAAGGAATAATCCGTTGTGTTGGTAGATGATGATCTCACGAATTTGTTGCAGCGTTTGAAGTATCTCGTCTTTTGATAAATCCGTGCTGCTATCCGGGATAAAAATATTTTTATACAGCTTCACTTCCAGGTCCGCAAGTAAGGTGTCTACGCCTTGAAACGTCAGCCGTCTTTTTAAGCGCCGTATATCAAGGTAATAACATTTAATAATGCTGGAACGCAGGCCCTCAGCCACTTTCAGCGTTATATCAGCCGTTACGTTCGGGTTGCCATCTCTATCGCCGCCGGGCCAAAAACCCATCTTCACCAAAGCATTGTTAGCTTGTATCAGTTCGGGATAGCGGTGGTTTAAATCGGTTACAATTTTTCCAACGGCATTATAAAAAACATTCTCTAGGTACCAGATCAAACTCACCGCTTCATCGTAAGGGGTGGGCTTTTGTTTTTTAAATAAAGGCGTTTTGCCAAGCTGCTGCAGGTACGTATTTATAAGCGGTGTATTGTTATCTTTTAAGGCTCTTGAAATATCATTGATGATGCCTAAAACAGCGCCGGGATAAAACTGCGTTGGATGCGCTGTTAACACTAAGGCCACCGCAAAATCATGGAGCTTATCAGCCAATTGGTCGCGCAGGTTATCAGTGGTAATTCGTGCCGATAATTGCTTAAGCGATCCGGCCCCGCCCACATCGGTTATCTCGGTAAAAGCGGCATCTTCCACCGCATCAAAAAGCACCACTTGCCGCTCGGCATATTGTACAAACCGGAAGAGCAGGTCGGTCTTCTCGCTATCAGTTTGCAAGGCGGTGTATTTGCTGAAAAACTGATCGACGATCTGAAGTGGGCTGAGCTTTTTTTTATACCCTTCTTCGCAATGATTTAAAAACAGCGACAACATAATGCCTGTTTTTTCTATGCGATGAAAAGGCAATGAGGTAAAGAGGCTGTTGTATAATTGAAACCTGATGCCGACATCTTTTTTGAAGTTCTCCAGCTCTCTTGTTGAAATAGGCGCCATAGCTAACGAAGTTAATGGAGAAGAAAAAGCGGTTACTTATTAAAGCTTTTTTTATTTCCATTTCTTCCCTATCTTGTCGGCATCAAAAAGTAATCGTGATCAAAATTTCATCTATCATCACTTCGTTACCGGTAGCTACCATCGCTACAACGATTACTATTATTACAACCCGCAAGGGTTGTACTTCACTATATCGCCAACCGGGCTTTTAAGCTTCTACACAAGGGGTTCCTTATTGTTTCAAGAAAAATTTGATTTTAGTTTATGCAAGTATTAAAATTTGGCGGTTCGTCAGTTGCCAATCCCGAAGCCATTCGAAAAATGGGCGCTATAGTAAAAGAAGAATTGAAAAAAGGCAAAGCGATCGTGGTCGTTTCAGCACTGGGCAAAATAACGGACGGCCTACTGCAATGCAGCACCATGGCGGCTTATGGCGATGTTACTTACAAAGCCTTGCTGCAACAAATGGCGCAGCGGCACCTTGATGTTGTACGCGATTTATTGCCGGTAACCACGCAAAGCAGCCAGCTTTCTAAAGTAATGCAACAGTTTAATGAGGTGGAAGACATCTGCAACGGCATCTTTCAGCTTCGCGAAATTTCGGCCCGCACCAAGGACAGGGTGCTTAGTTATGGGGAATTGATTTCATCACAAATTATCAGCGCTTACTTACAATCATCAGGTTTGCAAAATGAATGGATAGATGCAAGAAACATCATCACTACTGATTCATCCTTTACAAAAGCGGATGTAAATTTTATTACTTCTACTGAAAAAATAAGGGCTGCATTTAGTAGCTCCGATGCCAGCTTATTTCTGGTGCCCGGCTTTATTGCCAGCGATGCACAAGGCAACATAACCACGTTGGGCAGAGGCGGCTCTGATTATACAGCGGCTATTATCGCGGCCGCATCGGAAGCTTCTGTTTTACAAATATGGACTGATGTTTCCGGCATGATGACAGCCGACCCAAGAGCAGTAAGCAGTGCCAAAGCCATCCCGCATATTTCTTACCAGGAGGCGATGGAGCTATCGCATTTTGGCGCGAAAGTGATCTATCCGCCAACGCTGCAACCGGTGATGCAAGCGGGCATTCCGGTGCTGGTAAAAAACACGTTTGCACCTGCCGATGAAGGCACTGTTATAGAAGCGGCCGTGATGCAGGAGAACGGCATTATCCGCGGCATTTCCAGCGTGAACGCCGTGGCCCTGCTAAGCCTCGAAGGCAGCGGTATGGTGGGCATTCCGGGCTTTTCTAAACGGTTGTTTGAAGCCCTTGCTGCCAACGATGTGAACGTGATTTTGATAACGCAGGCATCATCGGAACATTCTATTTGTGTAGGTGTGGAAGATGCCGCGGCCGATAGGGCCAAAGCCGCTATAGACAAGGCTTTCAGCTATGAAGTGGAACGAGGTTTGGTGAACCCGTTGCAGGTGGAAAAAGGCCTCGCCATCATTGCCCTGGTGGGCGATAACATGAAAAGCCATGTAGGCACCAGCGGTAAAATGTTTGGCGCTTTAGGTAGAAATGGCATCAACATAAGAGCCATTGCACAAGGCTCGTCGGAGCGGAATATTTCGGCCGTGATTGCAGTAGCGGATGTAAAAAAAGGACTGAATGTTTTACACGAAGAATTTTTTGAAACCACTTACAAGCAAGTGAATTTATTTATAGTGGGCACCGGCAATGTAGGCAGCAAACTGGTGGCGCAGCTTCACCAGCAACAGCACTATTTACAAACACATTTGCGACTGCAGCTTCGCGTAGTTGGGTTAGCTAATAGCCGCAAAATGCTGCTGGATGATGAAGGCATCAACGGGGCCAATATGGACCGTTTGAAAGAAGCCGAGCCAATGAACCTTGACCAATTTGTAAAACGCATTGGCGAGAAGAATTTACGCAACTCCGTGTTTGTAGATGTAACGGCCAACGATGCTGTAGCCAAAACGTATAACAGCTTATTCCAGAAAAGCATTTCGGTAGTGGCCTGTAATAAAATCGCTTGTTCATCTGCATACGAGGTTTATAAAACATTGAAAGAAACGGCACGCGACCACAACGCTTCTTTTCTTTTTGAAACCAATGTGGGTGCGGGTTTGCCGGTGATTGGCACCTTGAATGACCTGTTAAGAAGCGGTGACCAGATCAATGAAATACAAGCAGTGCTAAGCGGTACGCTCAACTTTGTTTTTAATAATTATGATGGCACCAAATCATTTGCTTCCGTCGTGCGGCAGGCGCAGGAAGAAGGTTATACCGAGCCCGATCCGCGGCTTGATTTAAGCGGCACCGACGTGATGCGAAAGATCATGATTTTAGCAAGAGAAGCCGGTGAAAAACTAAGTATGGAAGACATCTCCAATAAAAACTTTATGCCCTCAAATTGCATGACAGGCAGCGTGGAAAATTTTTATGCCGAAATGGAAAAGGAGGAAGCGCATTTTAAAACCTTGTATGATGAAGCGGCAGTAGCCGGCAATAAATTAAAATTTGTGGCGAGCTATAAAGACGGCAAAGCCGCTGTGGGCCTGCAACACATCAATCCCGACCATGATTTTTATCACCTGTATGGCAAGGATAATATTGTGTTGCTGTACACCGATCGTTATAAAAATCAGCCGATGGTAGTGAAGGGCGCCGGCGCCGGGGCGGAGGTGACGGCGTCGGGTGTGTTTGCGGATATTATTAGAGCGGCGAGGGTGTAATACCTCACCCCGCCCTCTCCAGCGAAGCTGTAGAGGGAGTGCTGTCGCCTGCGGTTTTAATGCAATAATTACTACGGAATACAACGGCTTTTAAAGTCGCAACTTACCACTTGTAAGAAATGATCAAATTATAAACCACGGTTCCCCTCTCCAGGCCTCATCCGGCTTCGCCACCTTCTCCTGTGAGGAGAAGGGAAATGAAAACGGATCTGATTGGGAGAGGAGTTAGGGGCGAGGTCCTTTGCGTGAGGGATAGAAGCGGAAATCCTTTTTGGGCCTCCCAAAAAGATTGCAGCGAATAGCCCGGCCCGAGGCTCTGCGAGGGACACGCCCAATAGCTATACTTACGAACTATCAACATGAAAAAAATTACAATAAAAGCGCCGGCTACTGTTGCCAATTTAGTTTGCGGGTTTGATGTTTTAGGGCTTTGCGTTGAGGCGCCGTTTGATGTGATGGAGGTAACGCTGTTGAATGAAAAAGAAATTGTGATTGAAAGCGCCGACGGCTACCCTTTGCCTACCGAACCACACCTTAATACGGCCGGTGCGCCACTTATTGAAATGTTGAAAGAAGTAGAAGGCGACATTGGTTTTCATGTGCTTATTCACAAAGCTATTATGCCGGGCAGCGGCGTGGGCTCCAGTGCGGCCAGTGCGGCCGGAGCGGTGGTGGCGGCCAATCATTTACTCGGTAACAGGTTCTCCAAACAAGACCTTGTTCGCTTTGCGATGTTTGGCGAAAAGGTAGCATCGGGAGTGAAACATGCCGATAATGTAACGCCTTGTATTTATGGCGGCATCACGTTAATCCGCTCTGTTTTTCCGCTGGATATTATTCCTATTCCGGCGCCGGAATTGTTTGTCAGCATCGTGCATCCGCAGATAGAAGTGAAGACGGCTGATGCGCGGCAGATACTAAGAAAAGAAGTTTTATTGAAAGACGCCATTAAGCAATGGGGCAATATAGCCGCGCTGGTAGCGGGTTTCATGAGCAGCGACTATGAACTGATTGGCCGCTCGTTGGAAGATGTGATCATTGAACCGATACGAAGCATATTAATTCCGGGCTTTGCCGAGGTAAAGAAAAGGTGCAAAGAAGCCGGTGCTTTGGGCGGTGGCATTTCGGGATCGGGGCCGTCTATTTTTATGTTGAGTAAAGAGAAAAAGACAGCCGATGCAGTAGCAAGCCAAATGAAAATTGTTTATGACGAGTTAGGCATCGCCAATAAAATTTATGTCAGCAATATATCCAGCCAGGGTGTCACCATTATAGAAGATTAAAATCATCAACATGCTTTATTACAGCACGAATTCCATCTCTCCAAAAGCCGATTTTAAACAAGCCACTATACAAGGTCAGGCGCCTGACAAAGGATTATATTTTCCGGAAAGAATTCCGGTTTTATCAGGCCAGTTTTTAGCTAACATAGATAGCTATCCAAAGGAAGAAATTGCTTTGGAAGTTATCAAGCCGTATGTGGGTGATAGCATTCCAATTAGTGAATTAGAAAAGATTGTTGCAGCTACTGTTGACTTTCCTTTTCCATTGGTGAAGATTGATGATAGCACTTCTTCGCTGGAATTATATCATGGGCCAACGCTGGCTTTTAAGGATGTCGGCGCACGATTTATGAGCCGTTGCCTTGGTTACTTTATGCGTGGCAACAACAAAAAAGTAACGGTGCTGGTAGCAACCTCCGGCGACACAGGAGGCGCTGTGGCTGCGGGTTTCCACAAGGTAGAAGGCGTTGATGTAGTGATACTTTATCCTTCGGGAAGAGTAAGCAGCGTACAGGAATTGCAACTGACAACATTGGGCGATAACATCACAGCCCTGGAAGTAGATGGCAGCTTTGACGATTGTCAGCGGATGGTGAAAGATGCTTTTGTTGACAAGGAATTGAATAGCCGGATGTTTCTTACCTCCGCCAATTCTATCAATGTAGCACGTTGGTTACCGCAACAATTTTATTATTTCTATGCCTGGCAACAATGGGGCGATAAAGATCACCCACCTGTTATATCAGTGCCCAGCGGCAACTTTGGGAATATTTGTGCGGGCCTGCTGGCACATCGTTCGGGCTTGCCGGTAAAACAATTTATTGCGGCCTGCAATGCCAATGATACCGTGACGGAATATCTAAAAACAGAAGACTATCAAACCAAAAAAGCCGTAGCTACTTTATCCAATGCCATGGACGTTGGCAGCCCCAGCAACTTCATACGCATACTGGAAATATTTGAGAAAAATTTTGGTTCGTTATCAAATACTTTAATCTCCTATAGCATCACCGACGAAGAAACAAAAGCAACTATCACCAATGTATATGCGAAGTATCATTACTTGTTAGACCCACATGGAGCCGTTGGTTACCTGGCTCTAAAAAAATATTTGGAAGCGCATGCAACCGAGAAAGGTTTAGTAGTAGAAACGGCGCATCCCATTAAATTTTATGATGTGGTGGAACCGGTTATCAACGATAAAATAAAATTGCCTGAAAGCGTTGCAGCCTTGTTGGATAAGAAGAAGATCAGTCATAAAATAAAACCGAGCAGCGAAGAGTTGAAATCGTTTTTAATGGAGAAGGTTTTATAGTTTTTTAGGCGCTGCATAGGCATCAATGATCTTCATCACCTCAACGCCATCGTTTGCTGGGCAAGGATTTGGAGCGTTGCCCAAAAAGTATTGCACTACTTGTTCAATCATCGGTTGTTGTACATGCTGCAGCTTATCAAACACCAATTCTTCAGCGCCATTGACGGTAGTAAGCCGTAAAGTAGTATCTGAAAAAAAACTGAAAACCAGCTTTCCCTTTTCGCCGACAATCTCGCAAACGTCTGCCTTTTCATCAGCCGGTGCGTTGAATGACCAGAACCCTTGAAAAAGAATATCATCACCAAAAACGAGCTGTCCGCTTACCGTATCATCAGCATTATAATGCTTGCCCTGATTCAATGAAATTCCATTTGCTTTGATTGGTTGGCCAAAAAAATAATAAAGCAAGTCAAGCTGATGCGGCGCCAGATCATGAAAAAGGCCGCCACCTGAAATGGCCGGATCAATACGCCAGTTATCGTCTGTCTTTACCGTAATACTGGATTGATTCGGCTGCAAAAGCCGTAGTGTAATCCATTGAATTTTACCAATAACATTATTATCCAATAATGATTTTACCTTTTGAAAAAGGGGCCATCGTCTGCGATAATGTGCAACAGAAAGTTTCTCACCGGTTTTGTTGGCCATATCAGCCATACGCTTTGCGGCTGCGGCATTCAGCGCCATAGGCTTCTCCACATATACCGGCTTACCGGTTCTTAATGCTTGAATAGTATAGGCTTCATGTTGTAACGGTGGCGTGGCGATGTAGATGGCATTTACCTCTGCATCATTGATCAATTCATCAGCATTACTGTACCATTTAGGCACACGGTGCCGGGCTGCATAGTCTTTTGCTTTATCTCCATCACGCCGCATAACAGCCACCAATTCTGAATCGGGTACTTTGTTAAATGCAGGACCGCTTTTTACTTCGGTTACATCGCCGCAACCGATGATGCCCCATTTGATTTTTTGCATGAAAAGTAGGTTGACTTTAGTAACAGAACGTTACTGTGAGGAAGATAAAACAAATGGCTAATGATTTTACTGTTGCTGTTGCTGCGGCATCAACACCGGCTCCTTTTTATCAGCCCATTTATTATACTGATTGGTTGCTACGTTATTAATTTCTTCAAACACACCTCCGTCTTCATACCCAACCGAAACAAACACGGAAAGGTCTTGTTTAGCCGGCCCTTTAAAGGTCCCTCTTACCGGGCTGCAATCGTTAAAGTTGCGGCCCACGGCCAGTTTCACATGCGTGTTGGTAACCCAAACATTATTCGTGGGGTCAATGCCCGCCCAACCGTAATCCGGTATCCAGGCTTCCACCCAGGCATGTGTGGCGCCTTCTCCACGCAAGCCGCTTTTATTGGGGCATATATAGCCACTAACATACCGGCTGGGTATCTCTAACATCCGCAGCACCTGCAACATTACATGCGCAAAATCCTGGCAAACGCCGGCCCGCTTTTCTAAAATTTCATCAACCGTTGTTTCTACATCGGTGATGCCTTTGATATACAGAAAGCCGATAAAAATATACTTGCAGCAGGTTTCTACCAACGCTGCTACGGACATGCCGGGCTTGTGAATAAAGTTGATGATGTCGAGAATAGCATCAGATGATTTAATTAAATCCGGCTTCGATAATTCAATCATTCGCAGGTCATCCCTGGCCTCTTGCCGCAACCGGTCGAAGCCTGCAGTATAGTTGACACCGGTAATAGCCGAAGCCGTGGTGCGAACCGTGAGGCGGCTATCAATAACCAGCTCCTTATGCGGTGGCAGCAAGTTAAATACACCGGCTTTGTTGCCCCAATAATCGGTGTACGTTACCACTTCCGGCGAACCGGTAATCAATAAATCGTGTTGCAGCAACTCCTGGTCCTGACCCTGATAAGAAAAGATCCTGATCTCGTTAACACTCTCCTGAACAACACGGTCGTAATGATATTTGGTGATGTGCTGTATTTTAAAAATCGGCATGAAGTAAACTTAATTGTAAGAAAAAAAATACTGGCCCAACTGCTTATTAAACTCAAGCAGGTCCATTTTAATTTCATCCAAAAAGGGCGGAAGCAGCGGCTGGCTTAAAAGGCTGAGGTCCATATAGCGGACTTTACTATAAAGCCGGCCAAAGTTTCTCAGCAGTGATAAAGCTTCTGTGGATTTATTATTATTAACTAAACGCTCCAGGTAACGGTCAATGCTTTTCAGCGAATAAAATACCGACCGCGTAAAGCTTTCATTGATCATCACCTGGTGCAGTACGCTATAATTATGGTCGGAGGAACGATAGGTTTTCAAGTGCAACTCGTAGCCCGACAGTGATAGCAGCAGGTACCGCCATTGCAAAACATCATTCGATTCAACCTCTTCCTCTTCGTCCCCCTTCATCATCTCTAAATGTTTTTCTGTGAGCACAATCGTTTGCAAACAGCGTTCCACATAACGGCCCAGGCTCATAAAATACCAGCCGCTTCCCCGTGGCATTGTAATATCAATAGTACCGGCGTACAACACCGAATGGCGGGTTAATTCCTTCATTACATCCAAAGCCTGAAATGTATCCAGCTTATAACTGATGGCCGTGCCGTTAACGAGGTGATACATCTGGTTAATCTCCTCCCAAACTTCTTTGGTAATATGGTCCTGCGCTCCTCTGGCATTTTCCCGTGCTTTACTAATAATGGATTTTAAAGAGTTATGATTGGCGCTGTCAATAAATAATTTTTTTAGCGACTCCTGCGTATTTCCTTCCAGCAAAGCCATCTCATGGGGCTCTACACTGGCAAAGGTTTCAATTACGGGCTTCCAGGTCTGGCTACTATCGGCATCCTTATCCATCCCTAAAATATAATGGATAGAAGCAAGGCGCAACATGCCATCGGCACGTTCCATATAGCGGTTCATCCAAAACAACGAATCAGCAATCCGGCTTAACATACGCAGTAGTAAAATTTAAATTAGAAGTTGTGTTAATCAATAATCCAGGTGTCTTTACTGCCTCCGCCCTGCGACGAGTTCACCACCAGCGAACCCTCTTTCAACGCCACCCTGGTAAGGCCACCCGGCACAATCTGAATGCCATCGGGGCCGTACAAAGCATACGGCCTAAGATCCACATGCCTTGCCTGAAATTTTCCATTAATAAAACAAGGAACAGTGGATAGTTTAATTATCGGTTGGGCAATAAAGCTGCGGGTATCTTCTTCAATTTCCTTACGTGCCTTGGCCCAATCTACTTCGCTGATGGTATTGCCCATTACCATGCCATAGCCGCCCGATTGGTTGGTACGCTTTATAACCATGTTCGTGATATTTTTAAAAACATAGTCTCTGGCATCATCATTTGTCAACTCATAGGTAGGTACATTGGGAAGTATAGGCTCTTCATTCAAATAATATTTTATCATGTCGGGCACATAGGCATACACCGCCTTGTCATCGGCCACGCCATTACCGATAGCATTCACAATAGACACAGTGCCTTTACGATAAGCCGACATTAATCCCGGCACACCTAATATGCTATCGCCGCGAAACATCAGGGGGTCTATAAACTCATCATCCACCCGTTTATAAATTACATGCACCTGCTCCAGGCCCTGCGTGGTTTTCATAAACACTTTATGATTATCTACTACCAGGTCGCGGCCTTCTACCAGGGTAATACCCATTTGCCGGGCTAAAAATGTATGCTCGTAGTAAGCCGAATTATACACACCCGGCGTTAGTAATACCACACGCGGATTAGAAATTTGCTGAGGCGCCAGAGAGAGTAATATCTGGTGAAGCAGAAGCGGATAATTATTTACCCGGCGTACCTGCGTTTTAGCAATCAGCTCGGGAAAAATGCGTTTGGTTACTTCGCGGTTCTCCAGCATATACGATACTCCCGATGGTGTTCTAAGATTATCTTCCAGCACATAAAATTCGCCGCCATCGCCGCGAATTAAATCAATGCCGGAGATGTGGGTGTAAATGTTATGTGGTACATGAATACCGGCTACTTCGCGTATGTAATGCTGGCACGAAGCGATGAGAGCGGCCGGAATAATTTTATCATGAATAATTTGCTGCGCCGAATAAATATCTGTTAGAAAAAGATTCAACGCTTTTAAGCGTTGTTGAATGCCTTTTTCTATATGCGCCCACTCATGATGGGTAATGATGCGGGGAATAATATCAAAGGGGAAAATGCGTTCGATACCCTCGTCATCGGTATAAACCGTAAAGGTGATACCCTGGTTCATGAACAACTCCCCGGCCAGCTTATCTTTTTGTTGAAGGGCCGCAACATCAAGCCCCTTAAGGGTTTGCATCATTTCGGTAAACTGCGGCCGTAGCGCATCGCCACCCACCATCTCGTCCCAAACACCGGCGGGAACATTATAATTATGCAATAACGATTCAATGTCCATAAGAAATAAGCTTTGGGTTGGGGCAAAAAAAATGCAGCATCAGTTAGCTGCATACATCGTTGCTGACAAGGTAACAAAAATCAGTAAAGGAGCAAAAGAATATTTAAGCTGCCTTTATTCGTTATCAACAACAATTTGCTGAAACCTATCTTAACAACGAACCGAAAAAAGATGGTTGGTAACTTTCCATAAATGTGCATACGCTTCGTTGTAGTTGGCACATAGTCCCCTTTGTTTTTATAGAAGAAGGGTTATAAATAAGGCCCTGAAAATCTTTCTATGACTTAACACCGGATTGATTGTCTTCCTTTTTATTTAACCACCACTGCCAGATGATTAAAAAGGTAAATAACAGAACTATCATACATCTCAATTTGCCCTTATGATGGGCACGTATTTTTGAAGTTTAGCCCTGCATCTTATTTAGCATTTTGTTTGCCGATCATTGGTACTTTACAAAAACCATCGTAGTAGTTTTCATCCGTATTTCTACGGCAATCTTTAGTTCTTTTCCATTTGGTGATAATGGTGTGTTTCTCTATTTTCGTTTTCCATCCAACAATCCAATGTCTATGAACCGTATCTTTTACACCAGCGCCGAAGCCTTTTTATTTCGCTTGTCCGATAACGCTGAACATTACAAAAGCGATAAAGGAATTTTTAAAGTCACCTTCCGGCAAAGCCGCTCCCGCAAATTTCCCACGTTAGTAGAAGCCTTCCTGTTTTACATTACGCTTGACGATGAGGCCGAACTGTGGGATGTAACCAAAGCCTACACCTTAATTGAACGCAAAGCAAAACTGTACCTGAATTAAGGCCGTACAACCTTATGGTTTATTACCATTGTTAGCCTACCGCTTATGATGCAATGCTATTCGGTTTTCAACACCGGTAGCATTGCATTTCCTGATACCTTTGCGCTCCTGAAAGGTATCATATCGGCATGCAGTTGTATCATCACCAACACCCATTTACTTTAGAAAAAGGCAACCAGCTACCAGGCCTTACCATCGCTTATCACAGTTGGGGAACGCTTAATGAAAAAGGCGATAACGTTATCTGGATTTGCCATGCCCTTACTGCCAGTTCCAATGCAGAGGCCTGGTGGCCAAACCTCATTGGCGACGGCCTTGCTTTTGACAACTCACGCTACTTTGTTGTTTGTGCCAATATACTGGGTTCGTGTTACGGCACTACCGGTCCGTCCGCCATTAATCCAATCACCGGAAACCCTTACTACCAAAGCTTTCCAGCCATCACTATACGCGATATAGTGCAGGCGCATGAACTGTTGCGAAGGCATCTCGGCATCACCAAAATTCATTTATTAGTTGGTGGAAGCATGGGTGGCTATCAGGCTTTGGAGTGGTGCCTTTTACAACCCGGTTTGGTACATCAATTATTTCTGCTGGTAACATCGGCAAAAGAAACCGCCTGGGGCATCGCAATTCATACGGCACAACGTATGGCGATTGAATTAGATGCCGCCTGGAAAGAACAACAACCATCCGCCGGAAGTGATGGCCTGAAAGTAGCAAGAGCCATCGGTATGATCACCTATCGCAATTATGAATCGTTTGTAACAACGCAAACAGATAAAGACGGCGATAAGATGGAAGACTTTAAAGCCTCATCATATATTATTTACCAGGGCAATAAATTAGCCGAACGCTTTACGGCCCACAGTTATTATACGCTTACAAAAGCCATGGATACGCACAACATCAGTCGCGGAAGAGGGACTATCATTTCCGCCCTGCAGCAGATCAAAGCCCGAACACTTATCATCGGCATTGAATCAGATTTGTTATGCCCATTGAAAGAGCAACAACTGTTAGCGCAGCATATTCCCGATGCTACCTTTGTATCCTTTGATTCGATATATGGGCACGATGGTTTTTTGGTAGAATCAGCCGCCATTACGCATCACCTTTCTTCCTGGATACATTCATAAATTATTATCATGAGCCAACACCCGGTTACGGCCGCTATCCGCACACAAATAGAACGAACGAATGAGATGGAACATTCGTCACCCCTGTTCCTTACCAGCAGTTTTTGTTTTGATAATGCAGAGGACATGCGGGCCGCTTTTGCCGATGAAACGGACGATAATATTTACAGCCGTTTTAGTAACCCCAACGTGCAGGAATTTGTTGACCGGCTTTGCCTGTTGGAAGGCGCTGAAGCCGGCTTTGCCACGTCATCGGGCATGAGTGCGGTGTTCGCCAGTTTTATGGCCCTGCTCAAAAGCGGCGATCATTTACTTGCCTGCAGCGCCATCTTTGGAAGTACCCATACCATCATTACAAAATACTTATCTAAATATGGTATTGAACATAGCTATTTGTCGGTAGATAAGCCGCAGGATTGGGAATCTTTGATCCGGCCTAATACGAAGATGATTTATATAGAAACGCCTACCAATCCTGGCCTTGATATTATTGATTTGGAAGCCATATCAGCACTTGCAAAAAGCCACAACATTATTTTAAATGTTGACAATTGTTTTGCTACGCCTATCTCGCAAAAACCTCTTGAATTTGGGGCTGACCTTGTTGTGCATTCCGCTACTAAATGGCTCGACGGACAAGGACGTGTTTTGGGTGGCGCGGTGGTGGGAAGGAAAGATTTAATCAAAGATATTTTTTTGTTCTGCCGCAGTACCGGCCCTGCCCTTTCGCCTTTTAATGCGTGGTTGCTAAGTAAGAGCATTGAAACATTGGAAGTGCGAATGGAACGCCATGCGGCGAATGCTTTTTATCTGGCGGCTCAATTAGAAAATCATGCGCAATTAACCTGGATAAAGTATCCCTTCCTTCCTTCGCATCCACAATATGCTATTGCTAAAAAGCAGATGGCGGACGGCGGTGGTATTTTTTGTTTTGAATTGAAGGGTGGCCTCCAAGCCGGTAGAAAATTTCTTGATAGCTTGAAGATGCTATCAGTAACCGCTAACCTTGGCGATACGCGGAGCATCGCATCGCACCCGGCGAGTACAACACATGCCAAGCTTACAGAAGATGAGCGGCAAGCGGTAGGAATCACGCCGGGCCTCATTCGTATCTCCGCAGGGCTGGAGCACAAGGAAGATATTTTAGCCGATATTCAACAAGCATTGGATGCATTATAAAATCATAAGCACACGGCTTTGATCATTTACCGTTTACGTTCTTTATCAAAATAGTTGTTCCATTTTTCCTGTGCTTCTTTATTTGCACTATGGGCCGTTTCGTCATCGTATTGCTTATTCAGGTCGGTATATTTTTGATGGATTTTTGTAATAAAGGCTTCCAGCTCTTTTTGAAAATTTTGCCGGCTAAAAGACACGGTTTTTATATTTTTTATTACCTCCTGCATAAATAAATAGCCGATATCAAAATGGCCTTGCTCATGCTTTAACAGCGCATCCGATCCTTTGCCGGGTTTCAGCCATGTACTTTTTGGGTCCAGCATCAGCGTGAATTGAAAACTCGTAAGTAATGCTACGGTATCGGTAAATTTTACCTGATCAAGGTACAGGGTTGTCCATGCAGTATTAGCAAAATAAGGGCTGCCCTTATCCGGCTCACCTTTAAAGTCGTTCCATGTTAGTAAGCGGTCGCCTTCTACTCCGTTGATTACAACTTTTTGGGCTTGCGTTGTTGTAAGCAGGGCAAGCATAAACAATAGAAAGAAGGATCTCTTCTTCATTTATTTTTATTTTATTCTGCTAAATGTAAGTACCCGGCCATTAACAATAAAATACAAGGCGTAAATTATAACCCCGGTAGTTATTGACAATTGAACGCTTGAAAACATAAACCGCTATCGGCAATCATCGGCATCTACGTTACTGATAATGATCCTTCCTAATATCTTTCACATGAATTTATTATTTGCCTCCACGATTAAATTGTTATTTTCAAAGGGGATCAATTGTGTTTGCTATTATTATACAAGCTTGCTTTTTTCTCCTCACTATAAATCAACCATAACCACCTAATTCTGCTCTGATGGATGCACTTATCGTTCTTACCGGAATAGCGTTTTTATTAGTGCTGATTGTGATGAAACTATCGCCGGCCCTGGCATTGCTGATAGCCGCTATTGTTACCGGATTATTGTTTGGTATGCCGGTGGCAAAACTGATGACGACTATCAACAATGGCATTGGCAGTACGCTCGGTGGTTTCATTATGGTGTTATCGTTAGGCGCCATGTTGGGTAAGCTGGTAGAGGAAAGCGGTGCGGCAAAAAAAATTGTATTGGTTTTAGTAGATACGTTTGGCCGTAAGGGAATTCAATGGGCCGTATTACTGACGGGCATTTTAGTAGGCATCCCTCTTTTTTATAATGCCGGTTTTGTAGTGCTGATTCCATTGGTGTTTACGATAGCGGCGGCTACCCGGTTGCCCCTTTTATATGTAGGTATTCCTATGGCAGCGGCGCTTTCGGTTACACATGGTTTTTTGCCACCGCATCCGGGACCTTTAGCACTGGCCACCGTTTTTAAAGCCAATGTAGGTAAAACCCTGATTTATGGGTTGATCTTAAGTGTGCCGCTGGCTATTATTGCCGGTATTATTTTTCCAAGAATCATTAGCAGGCTCACATTAACAAATGAAAACGGAGCTGTACCAACAGAGGATAGCAGTGAGTTACCATCAGCGCTCAAAAGCTTTACCATAGCCGCCCTGCCGATTGTTTTTATTACCATCGGTACTATTGGTACCAACGTAATAAAAGCTTCTTTGCTCCTGCCCGCTTTTGCTTTTTTGCAAGAGCCAACTATTGCCCTGCTGCTATCGCTGCTAATCACCATTGCTATACTAAAATTGCCTTTGGTAAAAGCTATGCAAATCAGTATAGAAGGAATAAAAGGTATCGCTGCTATTGTGTTAATCATCGCCGCCGGCGGCGCCTTTAAACAAGTGTTGGTAGATAGCGGTATCGGCGAGAAAATAGCACTCCAAACGGCTCACCTTAACTTATCACCTTTGTTGTTGGGATGGCTAATAACAGCCGCGTTGCGCATAGCCTTAGGATCGGCTACTGTAGCAGCTTTGACAGCTTCCGGGTTAGTGCTGCCTTTTATTAAAGCAGGTGTTTCGCCCGAATTAATGGTGCTGTCTGTGGGTGCCGGAAGCCTGATGTTTTCTCATGTAAACGACACCGGCTTTTGGATGTTTAAAGAATATTTTAAGCTAACGGTAAAACAAACATTCGGTACCTGGACGATTATGGAAAGCATTATATCGGTGTTGGGTTTAGCCGGTGTATTGCTCCTGAACAAGCTCGTATAGAAAAATAAAAAAAAGCCTCCTGCAAACGGAAGCTTTACTCGTTGAGAAGCGGAATGGCTTAAAAGAAAAATTGTTCTTTAATAATCTTGCCATCTTTTACTTCATACACGGCAATTTCATCCATCTTCATTCTTCCCGCCCCTTTCATGGTAGCATCCATGCCCATGGCTACACTAAAAAAGGCGCCGCCAACTACCGGCTCGCTGCACCATCCGCCGTGCATTTCTTCAATGCTTTCATTAAATTTCTGTCCTTTTAATTTGATAGCAGCAAGGCCCTCGGCATGAGGCATTGCCATAGAATTTTGCGGCTCAATACTGACGGCGTCCTGGGCATACAGTTCGTCCTGAATAACATCGTAACGGCCCTCTTTTGAAAGTTTAATAAAACGGTTGGCTACCTCCTGGGTAGTCATGGTGGCTTGTTCTGTAGTCATGGCTTAAAATTTTTAATGATGAATAAAAAAGCAGCAGTAAGGTAAGTTTTTTGAAAATAACTAAGTGACCAAATTCGTTGTGTAACAGATTGACGTATCGTCCACTTGCCCCAGGCCATCCCGCATTTTTCAGTAGTAGTTTTTCAGATGAAAAGCAAGCACATAATTGTCAGGAACATTTTATTGGATTACAAAATCCATTCAAAAAAAAGTCTGTTCTTCAGCTATGCTTATACCAATTTGCATTGGCGATATTTACTTTCTTAACGTCTCAGCTAATAGTTTAAAATAGCGGCCATATTCTGTTCCGAAGTTTTTAGCAACAGGGAAGTCTTGCCGGTGGGCTGCCATGGCCTGTTCCAGTAAAAAGTAAGCGGTATGCGCCTGGGCTTCGTCGTAGAAGAAGCGTTTGAAAGTTGTGGAAAGATCGGGGTTCAAACCAACGCCATGTTGGTAATACGAAAAAGGCAAAGGGACCCGGGAGGGGACAAAGTAATTGGCCTCTTTGGCAATGAGGATAAAGTAAACTGAATAATAATTCAGCATAGCCGCCAACCGTTTCTGCAAAGCCGGTTCCGTCTCCGCTTGTACTGGCCTCTGTCGCCAGTTATTGGCTTCTGCACCAAATAAACTATCCGCCCCATCATCGCCGGTTATTTTTTTTAGATGCCATACCAGTGCGATCTTTTCATCTTCCAACAGAATGTTTTGTGTCAGCAGCATACTGTTTCCTTCCACCTTGTCTAATTGGGCGGCAAACGGATTGAAGCCCTTACCACCTTCCTGTATTTTCAAACGGCTATCGTTTGTCAATAGCCATTTGCCGCCGGGTTTTATCAGGCTATCTGTCTCTGTAAACTCGCCACCTTCTAAAAAGCTGATCAGCTTTAACCCGTATAATTTTACATCCGAATCCTGGTACCTGGCGTACAACTTACGCTGGTGGCTGTTTTTTAACCGGTGTTGCGGATAAACGAGGAGCCAGTTGCCGGTAATAGATTCAGCAGGCGATTTTTTGGTAAAGGGGCTACAAGATGCCAAGCAGCTAAAAATAAAGCAGGCGATCGGTAATGGTAAGCGCATAACAGTTCTGGTTTCGATGGGCAGTTAGTAGTAAATTTTTTGGCTGATGCTAATATAAGACAGATCGTAAAAGGGTGACCTTTCCTTGCTGGCAAACGGTGCTAATAAAGGCCTGTCTTCCGGGCTGGAAAAACAGCGGTTCCCCTTAACATATTTTTCTCCATAATTATTAATCATTCACTATACATTTGTGCTTACATCTATAAAGGTTTTGACAAGCACATCACATACCAAGCATTTCATTTTTCACTCCCTGCATATTATTCCTATGTATGCGGTATGTTTCGACCTGTTTCATTATTTAGCCCCGCGACGTTTCTGATAGGACGAGCCTCCAACCACGGCCCCTATCAGTGAAGCTTCTCCCCCGCTTATTGTTGGTACAGGATTGGTTATCCCTTACATCTATCAATTTTCTACAATCGTGAATCAGGATATCATCATCAGGGTAGCTACCTCGGCAGACACTGTTTATGCAACAACAATTACCGACGAGATGGAGTCATCGGCTAAGGCCCGTGGCACCGGCATCGCTAAACGTTCGCCGGAATATGTAGCACAAAAAATGGAAGAAGGTAAAGCCGTGATCGCCTTGACGAAGGAGGGTGAATGGGTGGGCTTTTGCTATATAGAAACCTGGGAAGGCGAGTATGTGGCCAACTCGGGATTGATTGTAGCGCCGCAACATCGCAAAAGCGGCGTAGCTAAATCCATTAAAGAAAAGGTGTTTCAACTCAGCCGCGAGAAGTATCCTGAAGCAAAAATTTTTGGATTAACCACCGGCCTTGCTGTGATGAAAATCAATAGCGACCTGGGTTACGAGCCGGTAACTTATTCTGAGCTTACACAAGATGAAAAGTTTTGGGCCGGCTGTAAGAGCTGTGTCAACTACGATATACTGATGATGAAGGAGCGCAAAAACTGTTTGTGCACCGCCATGCTTTACGATCCTAAAGACCACTACGAACCAAAAGAAACGGCCGACCATTTTGAAGAAAAGAGCGAAGTGTATGAACGCTTTTTGAAGATTAAACAAAACCGGTTTTTAAAGCGCCTCATCAACCCCGATAAAACCGGGCAAAAGTCACGCACCACCAACCGCAGGCTTAAGATGATCTTTTTAAGTCTTCTTCACTAAACCCTGTCCGCTCAAGGTTTATTAAGATTCAATAAAACGTAATTCAACTTTACATGAACGATTCTCAAAATAATAGTGAAACATCTGCTTACGGCTTTTCCACCAACCTTCCTTCCGGCAATGGAGCCAGGCTTGTTCTCGGGTTCAGCGGTGGCCTGGATACTTCTTTTTGTGTAAAATATTTAACCGAAGAATTAGGCTACGAAGTACACAGCATTATTGTAAACACCGGCGGCTTTACTAAAGAAGAACTGGAAGCCATAAAAAGCCATGCGTATAACCTTGGTGTAAAATCGCACACGACCGTTGATGCGGTTAAAATGTATTATGAACGCATCATTAAATTTTTAGTGTTTGGCAATGTTTTAAAGAACAATACCTACCCATTAAGCGTAAGTGCCGAGCGGTTGATACAAGCTTTGCATATAGCCGATCATGTAAAAGAATTAGGTGCCGATGCGGTAGCGCATGGCAGCACCGGCGCCGGCAACGACCAGGTGCGGTTCGATATGATCTTTCATAATGTTATTCCGGGCGTTCCAATTATTACGCCCATCCGCGACTTAAAATTAAGCCGCGAAAAAAGCATTGACTACCTGAAAGAAAAAGGCGTGGCCATGAACTTCGATAAGGCGATGTATTCCATCAACAAAGGCCTTTGGGGCACCAGCGTTGGCGGAAAAGAAACCTTGAACAGCAACGGCGCTTTGCCGGAAGAAGCCTGGCCTACGCAGGTAACAAAAACCGGCAGCGAAGAAGTGAAGCTGCATTTTAAAAAAGGTGAATTGAAGGGCGTGAACGATGAACATTTTTCGCACCCGGCCGAAGCCATCCAATACCTGCAAACCCTTGCCGGGCCTTACGGAATCGGCCGCGACATACATGTAGGCGATACTATTATCGGCATAAAAGGCCGCGTGGGTTTTGAAGCCGCAGCACCGATGGTGATCATAAAGGCGCATCATGCTTTGGAGAAGCATGTACTTACAAAATGGCAACTAACCTATAAAGATCAGCTCTCGCAATTTTACGGAACCTGGCTGCACGAAGGACAAATTTTAGACCCGGTGATGCGTGATATAGAAGCCTTCTTCACCTCCTCGCAACTGCAGGTGAACGGTGATGTTTTTGTAAAACTCAACCCCTATTATTTTCAGGTCACCGGCATCGAGTCGCCACACGATTTAATGAACAGCAAGTTTGGAAAATATGGCGAAATGAATACCGGCTGGACGGGTGAAGATGTGCGTGGCTTTAGTAAAATATTTGGCAACCAAACTTCGATTTATTATAAGGTGATGGATGATGTGAAGGAGAAGGCGGTGTAGCAGCCCCATCCCTTGAAGGGGAGTTTAGTAATTGTCATTACAATTTCGGCCGCTACTTAATTTATAAATTTTCTTTTTGTACTTAGCTGAAGTACTACTATTAAACATCGTTGCACAGTTTATGTTGAGGCCTCCGAAGTACACACTTGTACGTTCAGCACAATACTGAACAAAACAACAAAACCAAAATGGATCAACAACAAAATAATGTTTCTACTAAAAGCGACGTTGATGCGTCAGCTAATACCCACTTGAGAGATAAGGAGGCTATTCGTATCGGCATCATCGGCGGCGCCGGCTATACCGGCGGCGAGTTGATTCGTTTGTTGCTTCATCATCCGAATGTTGATTTATCATTTGTTCATAGCCGCCATCAGGCAGGAAAATATCTTTATGAAATTCACCAGGATTTAATTGGAGAAACCGATTTGCAATTTGCCAGCGAACTATCAAATGATATTGCTGTTTTGTTCTTATGCGTCGGCCACGGCGAGGCAAAAAAATTCTTAACTGAAAATGCTATTGCTGATAATATAAAAATCATTGACCTCTCACAAGACTTTCGCCTTAATCGGCAACCGGCAATCGGCAACCGGCAATTCACTTACGGTTTGCCCGAATTAAATAAAGAACAGATCAAGTCCGCCACCAACATTGCCAATCCTGGTTGCTTTGCTACGGCTATTCAATTGGGTTTATTGCCGCTTGCAAAAGCGGGCCTCTTAGGCGAGGTTCATACAACAGGTATTACAGGCTCCACCGGTGCGGGGCAAAGCCTCTCAGCCACGTCGCATTTCAGTTGGCGCAGCAATAACATACAAGCCTACAAAACCTTAACCCATCAGCATTTGAATGAAATTTATCAATCAATAGCATATGTTTCACCAGTTAACCAATCAACTAATCAACCGATCAACTTTGTACCTTGGCGTGGCGACTTTGCACGTGGCATTTTTATCTCCTCAATACTCAATTGTAATCTTGAATTAGAAAAGATAAAACATCTATACAAAGAATTTTACAACAAGGCACCATTCACGTTTATCAGTGATCAGGAAATTTTCTTAAAGCAGGTACTCAACACCAACAAATGTGTAATTCATTTGGAGAGGGAAAGCAACAAGTTGGTCGTACATAGTGCTATTGATAATTTATTAAAAGGCGCATCGGGACAAGCCGTACAAAATCTGAACATCATGTGCGGCTTTGATGAAAGGGCCGGATTGAATTTAAAATCAATTGGCTTTTAGTGATCGTTACACCGCTAACGCAAGTCCAATTATGCTTTTAGACACTTTAATCCAAATGTGCAAAACCTATAACTTAAAACTAATAACTTATAACTCCTCAACATGAAAGCAGCAATCATCGGTGGCGGAAACATAGGACTCGCATTAGCAGAGGGACTGGTGCAGGCCGGCAATTGTTACCGGGGCGATATCATTATTACCCGCAGAAATGCCGCCGCACTAACCGATTTAAAAAAGAAAGGCTTTGGTGTAAACACTAACAATGCAGAAGCCATCACCGGCGCTGATGCCGTTTTCATCTGCGTGCTGCCACAACAATTAAATGAGGCATTGGCGCAATTAAAGCCTTCTATCAATTTAGAAAAACAACTGGTGGTTTCTGTGGTTACCGGTGCGCATACAAATGTGTTTCGCGAACTATTAGGCCAACAGTTACGCATCATCAGGGCTATGCCCAACACGGCTATGAAGGTGGGCGAAAGCATGACCTGCTTAGCGGCGGTAAATGCTACGCAAGAAGATATAACGCTGGTACAAACGATGTTTAATACGATGGGGCAAAGCATCCTGATCAACGAAGACATGATGAGTGCGGCAACGGCTTTATGCGCCTGCGGTATTGCCTTCTTTTTACGCACCATCAGGGCCGCTTCGCAAGGGGGTGTTGAGATTGGCTTTCATGCGCATGATGCACTCAAAATTGCGGCCCAAACGGCTTTCGGAGCAGCCAAGTTATTAATACAAAACGGCACACATCCCGAAGAAGAAATAGACAAAGTAACCTCGCCCAAAGGCTGTACCATAGCGGGTTTGAACGAAATGGAGCACCAGGGATTGAGTTCGGCGCTGATTAAAGGCATAAAACTTTCCTCAACTATTGCAAACAATTTATATAAATCGGAGTGAGAAGTGGTAATTAATAAGTGGTAAGTTGTAAGTAGTAAGTTATAAGTAGAAAGTCACAAGTAATAAGTAGTAAATACAAAAGGCAGCTATGCAGAACTATAAAGATTTGAAAGTTTGGTTGATGGCGCATGAGTTTACACTTGGCATTTACCAGGCAACAAAAGCTTTTCCAAGAGAAGAAATGTTTGGCTTAACTAATCAACTCCGCAGGGCAGCTTCATCTATCGCTGCAAACATTGCTGAAGGCTGCGGCAGAAACACCCAAGCCGACTTAGCCAGGTTTTTACAAATAGCATTGGGTTCTGCAAATGAGAGTGAGTATTTTTTGATTTTAGCTATGGATCTCAACTACCTTACTAAAGCAAATTTTGATACGGTATACAAACAAATAAACGAAACAAAAGCAATGCTGATTTCACTCATTCAAAAAGTGCGAAATCAAATCACAACCAACCGCAACTTATAACCTAACACTTACAACTTACAACTTAATACTTAAAACCTCCATGAACCTATTCGACGTTTATCCTATCAACAATATCAACATCGTAAAGGCGCAAGGCTCTGCCGTTTGGGACGATAAAGGCACTGAATATTTAGACTTGTATGGCGGCCATGCCGTGATCTCTATCGGCCATACGCATCCACATTGGGTAGCGCGGATTGAAGAACAATTGCATAAGATCGCTTTCTATTCCAACTCCGTTGAGATACCCATTCAAAAAGAATTAGCTGCAAAGCTTGGCGAAGTAAGCGGTAAGAACGATTACCAATTATTCCTTTGCAACAGCGGTGCCGAAGCCAATGAAAATGCGCTGAAGCTGGCCTCGTTTCATACCGGAAGAAAAAAGGTCGTAGCATTTTCAAAATCGTTTCATGGGCGCACTTCACTTGCTGTTGCGGCTACCGATAATAAAGCCATTGTAGCGCCGGTGAATGAAACAAACAACATCATATTTCTTCCTTTCAATGATGAACAAGCACTCAAAAATTATTTTGAAACAAACGGAGATGAAGTAGCGGCCGTGATTATTGAAGCCATTCAGGGAGTTGGTGGCATTACTGTAGCGACAAAGAACTTTCTTCAATTAATTAAAGAGCTTTGTATTAAACATGGTGCTTTGTTTATTGCCGATGAAGTGCAATGCGGCTACGGACGCAGCGGTAAGTTCTTCACCACCGATCGTGCTGAAGTGAACGCCGACATTTATACCTTGGCAAAAGGAATGGGAAACGGCTTTCCCATTGGTGGCATTTTAATTGCGCCGCATATTGGTCCAAAACATGGCATGCTGGGTACAACGTTTGGCGGCAATCATCTCGCCTGTGCCGCTGCCCTGGCGGTTCTTGAAGTGATTGAGAAGGAAAACCTAATGATTGCAGCGGGCAACAATGGTGATTACCTGATGAATGAATTAAGAAGAATTGAAGGTCTGCAAAATGTTCGTGGCGCCGGGCTAATGATTGGTTTTGATGTACCCGAAGAGTTGAAAGATTTGCGAAAAAATTTATTAGCGAAGCAGCACGTTTTCACCGGCGAAGCAAAGCCGAATGTGATACGATTGTTGCCGGCCTTGAACCTATCTAAAGAACAAATAAATAGTTTTCTGGAGAAGTTGAAGTTGGAGATACAGGAATTGAAAAAGAAAGTGGCTTCGCCTTCGTTTGCCCAATAGAATTACCGGACGTACAAGCGAGCGTGGCAACAGGTGATGATAGCAGCATTGCAGCTTAGTACAAAAAATAAAAATAAAAACGATTGAAGAACTTTATTTCCGTTGATGATGTTACCGACATCAATGCTTTGGTAAAAAAAGCATTGGCTTATAAAGCGTCGCCATTTAGTGATAAAACAATTGGTACGAACAAACGCATCGGTTGCCTGTTCCTTAACCCCAGCATGCGCACCCGGTTAAGCACACAAATAGCCGCGCAAAACTTAGGCATGGAAGCCATTGTTTTTAATATCGGCTCAGAAGGCTGGGCCATTGAATTTGAAGAAGGCGCTGTTATGAACGGCACTACCGTGGAGCATGTGAAAGATGCGGCGCCTATACTCGGAGCCTACTTTGATATACTGGCTATCCGCACCTTTCCATCCCTAAAAAACCGCGGCGACGATTACAGCGAACAATACATAAAGCAGTTTATAAAATACGCCGGCATACCTGTGATTAGTTTAGAGAGTGCCACGCTTCATCCGCTGCAAAGCCTTACCGATATTATTACTATAAAAGAACAATGGGCAATAAGCAACAGGCAACCTGCAACCAGTGACCGGAAACCAAAAGTGGTTCTAACCTGGGCGCCTCACGTAAAGGCCCTACCGCAATGTGTTGCCAACAGTTTTTCGCAATGGATAACTACCTGGGGCGAAGCTGATTTCGTAATCACACACCCGGAAGGCTACGAGCTGGATGAACAGTTTACAACCGGTGCCACCATCACACACAATCAATCGGAAGCTTTGCTGGGCGCGGATTTCATCTATGTAAAGAACTGGAGCAGCTATCACGACTATGGCAAAATTTTATGTACCGACGAAAGCTGGATGCTAACGGACAAGAAGTTACAACGGACTAATAATGCAAAGGTGATGCACTGTTTACCTGTGCGAAGAAATGTAGAGTTAAGCGATGAAGTTTTAGATGGGCCCAATAGCATAATAACAGCCGAAGCATCTAATAGAGTGTGGGCGGCGCAGGCGGTGATCGCCGAGATAATACAGCCCCCATCCCCTAAAGGGGGGTTTGCGTAGATTCTCTATAGTGACTCAATCAATAGTACTACTATCATGCAGAACAATATGTTTTATGGAGCTGGTCATACAATTTTTCAGAGAGCGGAAGAGTTGCGTAAACACATGACCTCAGCTGAAACTATTATCTGGAAGCATATTCATATCAACGAATGGAAATTAAAATTCAGGCGGCAGCACCCGATACTTTTTTACGTGGTTGACTTTTACTGTCATCAACTGAAGTTGGTAATTGAAATTGATGGTGGCATTCATGATAATGACGAAGTAAAAAAGAATGATAAGGAAAGGGAGGCTACATTGAAAAGCCTGGGTTTAACCGTTATTAGGTTCAAGAACGAAGATGTTTATAAAAGGCCAAAGGATGTATTAGAAAAGATTGGCCAAACAATTAAAGCTTTGCAAAGCTCCCCTTCAGTGGATGGGGGTAAACCTTTACTTTTTGTAATAAAGATTGGTGGAAATATTATTGATGATGATGTCAAGCTTAAAGAATTCTTGAAACAATTTGCATCTGCCCAAGCTCCCCTTCAGGGGATGGGGGCTTCTAAGATCTTAATTCATGGCGGTGGCAAATTAGCCACCAAACTTGCAGAGCAACTTAACATTCCACAACAACTGGTTGACGGAAGAAGGATCACTGATGCGGAAACACTGAAAGTTGTTACGATGGTGTATGCGGGGTTAATTACTAAAAATATTGTTGCTCAATTACAGGCCCATGGCTGCAATGCGATTGGATTGAGTGGTGCAGATGGCAATGCGATCCTCGCACATAAGAGACTTGCATCCGGCACTGACTACGGTTTTGCTGGTGATATTGATGCGATAAATGTAGAACTGCTGCAATCGTTTTTGAATCAAAATTTATCTTTAGTAATAGCACCAATAACACATGATGGGAAAGGCCAATTGCTGAATACGAATGCAGATACCATCGCACAGGAATTGGCAAAAGCGTTAAGTTCGGTTTATGATGTTCAACTGATCTACTCCTTCGAAAAAGCAGGTGTGTTACTGGATGCAGAAGATGAAGCGACTGTAATTTCTACAATTGACAAAGCAAAATATGCTGACTTAAAAGAAAAAAATCTTGTCTTTGCCGGCATGATCCCAAAGTTGGATAACGCATTTGCGGCACTGGAAAGTGGCATAAAAAAGGTGATCATTGGTAAAGCCGAAAATCTTTCGCAATTACTAACCGGGCAATCAGGAACAACTATTGTCAATGAATAAAAACATAGACATTCTTCACAAAGAAGCTATCACTATTTTATCCGGATTAATCATGCGGCCATCTTTTAGCAAAGAAGAAGAGGAGACCGCCGGTTACCTGTTTGATCATTTAGTTGAGCAGGGCGTTGAAGTAAAAAGGGTGGGCAACAACGTTTTCGCGAAGAATAAATTCTTTGATGAAAGCAAACCATCGATCCTTTTAAATTCTCATCACGATACGGTAAAACCAAATAGTAACTATACAAAAGATCCTTTTCAACCATTGATAGAAGAAGGTAAATTATACGGCCTCGGAAGCAATGATGCAGGCGGATGTTTGGTTTCTTTATTAATGGCTTTTATCCACTTTTATGAACACCAGGATTTAAAATACAACCTTGTTTTTGCAGCAACTGCTGAAGAAGAAATTTCCGGCATTAACGGCATACAGGAAGCGTTGAAACAGTTGCCTGTTATAGGTTCTGCCATTGTTGGCGAGCCAACATTAATGCAAATGGCTGTTGCAGAAAGAGGCTTGCTGGTGCTGGATTGCGTGGCAAAAGGTGTAGCCGGACATGCCGCAAGAGAAGAAGGCGACAACGCCATTTATAAAGCAATAGCTGATATAAACTGGATAAGAAATTATGCATTTGAAAAGGTTTCTAATTTGCTTGGGCCGGTTAAACTATCCGTCACCTCCATAGAAACAGAAAATAAAGCGCATAACGTTGTTCCGGCTGAATGCAAGTTTGTAATAGATGCCAGGGTGAATGAACTTTATACATTGGAAGAAGTGTTGCAAACCATCAAAGACAATGTGCAAAGCGACGTAATTCCAAGAAGCACACGGCTACGATCTTCTTCCATTGCATTAGATCATCCGTTGGTAAAAGCAGGACTAAGTTTAGGCAAACCTTATTACGGCTCTCCAACCACATCCGACAAAGCCTTAATGCCTTTTCCTGCATTAAAAATGGGCCCCGGTGATTCAGCAAGAAGCCACACCGCTGATGAATTTATTTATGTAGATGAAATAAAAACCGGCATCGAAGACTATATAAAGCTATTAAATGAAACTTCACTTTAGTTGCCGGTTACCAGTTTCTGGTTGCCGGTAAATTTCAACACATGAAAAGCTATCGCGATTTAGAGGTCTATAAACAATCAAAGTTATTGGCGGTGTTGATTCATAAAATGAGTATGCAGCTTCCGAAATTTGAGTTGTATGAAGAGGGCAGCCAGATACGTCGTTCTTCGAAAGCCGTTACCAGCGCTATTGTTGAAGGATATGGAAGAAGAAGATACAAGGCAGAATTTATCCGTTACCTCATATTCGCACAATCCGAATGCGATGAAACTATCGTTCATCTTGAGTTTTTATTTGAAACCACTTCATTAAAAGACCAGAAGATATATACTCAGTTGCAAACAGGCTATAATTCACTAAGTAAGCAGATCAATAAATTTATTCAATGGGTTGAACTAAACTTCAATCCACAACAACCCGGCAACCAGCAACCGGCCACCGGTAATTTGTAACCGGCAACTGGCAACCATTATGAAGCTCTGGCAAAAAGAAAATACATCTACTTCTGAGTTGATTGAAAAGTTTACAGTCGGCCGTGATAAAGAGTTTGACATCTTACTGGCAAAGTATGATGTGCAAGGTTCCATCGCACACGTAACCATGCTTGGTGAAGTAGGTTTGATGACGAAAGAAGAAGCTACAAAAGCAATTGAAGCTTTGAAACAAATTGCAACCGAAATTGACAACTTACATTTCACTATTCAAGAAGGCATTGAAGACGTACACTCGCAAGTAGAGTTTTTATTGACAGAACGCATTGGCGACATCGGCAAAAAAATTCATAGCGGACGAAGCCGCAATGACCAGGTGGCCGTTGATGTAAAACTGTACTTACGGGCAGAAGTTCTTTCTATTAAAGACGAAGTAAAAAACCTTTTCGATTTGCTTATCAGCCAAAGCGAAAAATTTAAAAACGTTCTTCTTCCCGGCTATACACACCTGCAAATTGCTATGCCTTCATCATTCGGATTATGGCTTGGCGCTTATGCGGAAAGCCTGGTTGATGACCTCGAAATGGTAGCCGCAGCTTATCATATCACCAATAAAAATCCGTTGGGAAGCGGCGCTGGGTACGGGTCTTCGTTTCCTTTGAATAGAACACGCACAACAGAATTATTGAACTTTGAATCCCTCAATTACAATTCGGTTTATGCGCAAATGACCCGTGGCAAAACAGAAAAATGTGTGGCGATGGGCATTAGTTGCGTAGCTGCCACGTTGAGTAAATTATCAATGGATTGCTGTCTTTATCTGAACCAAAATTTTGGGTTCATTTCGTTTCCTTCCAACCTTACCACGGGCAGCAGCATCATGCCGCATAAAAAAAATCCGGATGTTTTTGAATTGATACGGGCGAAGTGCAACCGTATTCAGGCCATTCCTAACGAACTTACTTTACTCATCAACAATCTACCTTCTGGTTATCATCGTGATCTTCAACTCACCAAAGAAATTTTATTTCCTGCTATTGAAGAATTAAAAGCTTGCCTGCAATTAGCAAGGCTGATGTTATCGAATATTGAAGTAAAAGAAGGTATTCTCGAAGATGAAAAATATAAGTACTTGTTTACGGTTGAAGCCGTAAACGAACTGGTGAACATAGGCATTCCATTTCGCGAAGCTTACAAACAAATTGGTGAACAGATTGAAGCTGGTGCTTTCCAGTTTGACCTTGCCAAAGGCGTGCATCATACGCATGAAGGCAGCATTGGTAACTTTTGTAATGATGAGATTATTGTTTTGATGAATGGTGTGCTGGCAAAATTTTAGAACTTCATTAAATTACAAAGCCGCGAAGGCAGAAAGTCAAAGTATTCTTCGTGCAAGTTTGTGTCTTTGAGCCTTTGTGGTTCAATTTTTTCGGAAATCATTTATCATCTACATTAGCAATCACAGAAACCAACATTAAATCTTGTTTCATGAAAGTTATTCACCAGGTTCACCCCGAAGATTTTGTTAGCTACGACACACAAAAAATCAAGGATAAATTTTTACTCAACAACCTTCTTTCGCCTGATAAAATTGAATTTGTTTATACGCATTACGACCGCATGATGATTGGTGCAGCTTGTCCGGTTAACAGCGAATTAAAGTTGGAAACCTACGATGAATTGAAATCGGAATTTTTTCTTCAACGAAGAGAATTAGGCATTGCCAGCATTGGTGGAAATGGAACGATCACTGTTGATGGCGAAGCATTTTCCATCGGCAAACTAGATTGCCTGTATATCGGAAAAGGCAGGCGGGACGTGCGTTTCAGCAGTACAGAGGCTACTAATCCAGCGAAGTTCATTCTCTTCTCCGCTCCTTCTCATGCAGAATATCCAACACGCTTGATGAAGCCGGCCGAAGCCTTGCCTGCTGAGTTAGGAAGCCTTGATAACAATAACCACCGCACCATCAACAAGTACATTCATAACGATGGCATTCAAAGCTGCCAGTTGGTGATGGGCATTACGGTTTTTAAAAAGGGCAGCATCTGGAACACGATGCCGCCGCATACACATGACCGGCGCATGGAAGCTTATTTTTATTTTGATTTGCCGGAAGCACAGCGGGTGATTCACTTCATGGGCGAGCCACATGAAACAAGGCACATGTTCGTGAACAATGAAGAAGGAATTTTATCACCCGCATGGAGCATTCATAGCGGAACCGCAACAGCAAGTTATTCGTTCATTTGGGCGATGGCTGGTGAGAATAAAGAGTTCACCGATATGGACGCCGTTCCTCTTAGTACACTTCAATAAAACAGTATGCTGAATTTTAGAGTAGATAACAAACTGGCATTAGTAACGGGTTGCAGTCGCGGTATAGGTAAAGCCATCGCCATTGCCCTGGCAGATGCCGGCGCAGATATTATCGGGACTGGGACTAAGTTAGAAGCAGGCAGCGATGTAGAAAGCGAAGTGATATCAAGAGGAAAAAAATTCTATGCTTATTCTGCAGATTTTTCTAACAGGGATAGCTTGTACAGTTTTATTGATAAGGTAAAAACTGATCACCCAAAGATTGATATCCTGATCAACAATGCCGGTAACATTGCCCGTAAACCTGCGGCCGAACATCCCGATGAAATGTGGGACAGCATTATTAACATCAATCTTAATTCGCAGTTTATTTTAACCCGTGAGATAGGTAAGCGAATGATAGAAGAAGGTTATGGGAAGATTGTTTTTACTTGTTCGTTGTTATCATTTCAAGGTGGCATTAATGTGCCGGGATACGCTGCCAGCAAGGGTGCCGTGTCATCGCTGTTGAAAGCCTTTGCTAACGAATGGGCTTCAAAAGGCATTACCGTAAATGGTGTGGCGCCGGGTTATATTGCTACCGATAACACGCAACAATTACGTGATGATCCCGACCGCAGCGCTGCTATTCTTTCCCGCATTCCTGCAGGCCGCTGGGGCACACCGGAAGATATGGCCGGAGCCTTTGTGTTTCTTTCTTCACCGGCTTCTGATTATATGAATGGAAGTGTTATAACGGTGGATGGCGGGTGGATGGGGAGGTGATTTAATTGTATGCCCTAATTTGGTAACCAAAGAATCTAAGTCCACAATTCGAATTTTTGTTAATAAGTGGATACTTCTGAGGGCTGGTAAAGCCTAATATTTCGTTCATTGAAGACGTCCCTAAACTTTTTATATTATTACAAAAATCCATTCTACCAGCAAGTTCACCTTTGCCGTTTACAAGTTCATTTAATGCTCTTCTTATTTCTGGAACAGAATTATTATTTAAAATCTTTGTCCTATTAATTGGATAAGAATTCAAACTATTTAGACAACGGAATACTGTCTCTATTTCTTCTTTATCAAGTTTTAGAATTTTCCTTTCAGAAAGGAGAGATTTAAGTTTTCTTGAACTTCGTAAACGCCATTCAATATCATCGCCGTATTCATTTTTCCATTTGTTGTTCCAATCCCTATAATAAACTGCCCATTTTTCTATTTCTATCATCTGCTGAACTGAAGAAAGTTTTCTTGGTGCTTTTTTACCATAGACAAATGAAGGCACTCTTGGAGCTTCATGATATAAATAATTGAATAGGCCATCGATTTCAAAAAATAACGGTTCTTCTTTCCAAATACGCTGAATAGAGGAGTATTTTTTAGCAAAGTCTTTATAATCGTCAACAAGCCGATTGTAGTTTAAAAAACGTTTCGCAGGATTTTTAATAAATGGACCTGGGTCAATCGGCAAATCAAAAATTATCGGTAAGGACACATTAGTTTCTTCTTTTGAATCATGTTTTTTTGCGAAAATTTTATTGAGTTGATCAATTTTTACATTTTCAGCTTTTCTCCACCATTCGTTATAAATATTTATTATTTGCTGCGTCTCACTGTAATTACAAAGCATTCCAATTTCATGGCGCTTTGAAAAAGCAGTGAAGGTTAAATTTGCAGAAGTCACTATAGACTCTTCATCAACTATATAAATCTTCGCATGGAGACCAGTCAAAGTTTTTATTTCTCCTCTGTCGTGAAAAAGTTGAAGCATTTCTGTATTAATACAAGAAAGATCAGTTGTGTCTGTTAAAAATTTTACATTAACCGCAGGGCTATCAAACCATTCTTTCCCTATAATTCTTCTTACTGATGTAGGGCCTCCAATATATGGAACAGCAATCCAAAAACGCTTGGATACTTTGTCTGAAAGTCGTCGTAGTTCTTTGGATAAATCTTGTCCGTATAAAATTTTCATAAGTTCTTACAGTTAGGTTTACAACCCCTATGCAAAAGGAATAATATATCAATTCTTCAACATATCCTGTTTCCCATCAGCCAAAATAATCTTCACGCCCTTCTGATTAATCTCCTTCGCATCTTTAGCCACATAGCCTTTGTTCGCCGAAATAACCACATTGTCAAAGTTGATCTTCTGCACCGGCATTTCCGGTAAGCCGGTGATAGAGATAGCTGTTTCGGCACCGCGGCAAAATATATTGGTAAGATAAAAATCAGTGAACAGTGGCGTCTTATCACGAACGGTTGTCCGCACGTCTTTAGCATCTTTACCGGCCGTTATATCTTCGTAATACGTATCAAATGAGATGGCTTCATGCAAAATATTCGTCATGAAAATATCCTTGATGAAAATGTTGTGCACCAGCCCACCACGACCGGCATTGCTCTTTACACGGATGCCAATATCGGTACCTATAAAGTTGCAATCGGCTACATAAATATTGTTCATGCCGCCATCGGTATTAGAGCCAATAACAAAACCACCGTGGCCATGATATACGTTGCAACCCGCCACCACTACGTTTTCCAGCCTTGCTTCATTCGGTGACTTTGCACCGCTGCTCTTCATGCAAATACCATCGTCGCCGGCGCTTACGTTGCAGGCATAGATCAATACATTTTTGCAGGCGCTGATGTCAATGCCATCGCCATTCTGCGCCCAGTATTCGTTGAAAATGTTTACACGGCGCATCGTTAGGTTGGTGCAACTGTTTGGATAGAAAACAAATTTGGGTGAGTTACGGATGGTAACGCCTTCGAGCAACACATTTTCGCAACCAATCAAGTACACCATGTAGGGACGATTAAAATCTCTTGCCGGTAAGTAATCGGCCGCACTAAGGTTTTTATTATTCTTCAATGCCTTTAGATAGTCTTCGCCGTTGGCCGCTTCGTTGCTGGGCCACCACACATCTTTCACCACTACGCCGGTTGAAGTCAGGTCTTTCCATTCGCTTGCCGTTACTTTTGATTTCTTCACCGGTCGCCAGCTCTCACCAGCTCCATCTAAAATCCCATCACCAGTAATGGCAACATTCTTTAAATCGTAACCATAAATGGGAGATGCTACAACGAACGATTTACTGCTTCCCATTTGTATGATAGGATACTGTGTTCTATCGGGTGTGAACTGAACCAATGCGCCTCTTTCCACCACCAAATTAATATTGCTTTGCAGTTGGATAGGGCCTGTCAGCCACAAGCCTGCGGGCACCACTACTTTGCCGCCACCGGCTTTGCTGCAAGCGGCTATTGTTTGCTGAAACGCAGCCGTGTTAAGGGTTTGGCCATCGCTAGTAGCTCCGTAATCTTTTATAGAAAAGGTTTTTGATGCAAAGATTGGCTGCACCACAGCGGGCATTTTAAAAGGTGCCGATTTGATGTAGAAGGCTTCATCTTTTGTTTGAGAAAAGGCAACAGCACTAAAAGCAAGGGCAATAAAAAAGAAGGTACGTTTCATAGTTATCATTTCAATACAACTTTATAAATCGGTGATAGGCTTGTATTTGGGCACTAAGGCTTTCATCACCACCCATGCAATAAGATACGCCACAGCGCAAACAGCAAACATGATAGTATAACCGGTTTGGATGTGACCTAACGCTTTATAATGATCGAACAAAGCGCCGCCCGATTTTGAAACGACGACGCCGCCGATGCCACCGGCCATGCCGCCAATGCCTATTACAGAACCCACTGCTTTACGGGGAAACATATCAGACACGGTTGTAAAAATATTTGCCGACCAGGCCTGGTGAGCCGAAGCACCGATACCAATAAAAAACACTGGTATCCAAAAACTGGAGGCGCCTAAGGGCTGCGCTAATAAAACTAATAACGGAAAGAGGGCAATGACAAACATGGCCCTCATGCGGCCATCATAAGCGGTATAACCCTTCCTTATAAAATACATTGGAAACCAGCCACCACCGATGCTTCCAAACATCGTCATGCTATACAAAACAGCAAGCGGTAAAGTGATCGCGGTTCCATTCATTCCATACTGCGCATCCAAGTATTTAGGCAGCCAGAATAAAAAGAACCACCAGATGCCATCGGTCATGAATTTACCAAAGACAAAAGCCCATGTTTGCCGGTAGCCTAAGAGTTTAAACCAGGCCACTTTACCCTTTATGTCAACCGCATCGTTAACGGTTTCCAGGTCCATGTTATCACTGTTGATGTAGGCCAGTTCGCCTTTTGATAAACGCTTTTGATTGGTGGGTTTATTGTAAAGCCATATCCAGAATAGCATCCATAAAAAGCCAATGATACCAATGAATAAGAAGGCGGTTTGCCAACCCCATTTTGCAGCAATCCACGGAACAGAAACAGGTGCAAGGATAGCGCCTACGTTTGAGCCTGAGTTAAAAATACCGGTGGCAAAGGAGCGTTCTTTTTTTGGAAAATATTCAGCCGTAGCTTTTATAGCTGCCGGAAAATTGCCCGATTCGCCGATGGCTAACACCGCTCTTGAAACCATAAAACCTAAGATGGAAACAGGAATGGCCGCAACGCCAATAACACCAAGAACATTGTTGAAAGCCGCGCCAATTGGAATAGAATAGGCATGCATAACCGCGCCGATGGACCAGATAACAATGGCTAATACAAAACCGGTTTTAGTGCCCAATTTATCAATGATGCGTCCGGCAAATAACATGGAGATGGCATAGATAAACTGGAACACGGAGGTGATGTTGGCATAATCGGTATTGCTCCACCCAAACTCTTTTGAAAGGCTTGGCGCTAACAGGCTTAACACCTGGCGGTCTAAATAATTTACAGTAGTAGCAAAAAATAAAAGAGCGCAAATTGTCCACCGGTATTTACCAATGGCTTCCTTGATTGCCGACGGTTGTGTTTGAGTTGGAGCGTACTGTCCGGTCATGTGCAACGTTTTTATAGCAAGCAGAGAAAAGATGACAGCTGATAGATGACGGATGGTAGTAAAAAGACCTTACTATCAACTACCAACTATCATCCATCAACTAATTCCTCTTACTTGTTTAATGAGTTCAAGCGTCTTCAAGGTAGCGGTTTTTATGCCTTCATAATCCTTGCTTTCCAGCGAAGCTTTTGTTATTAGTTTACTGCCCATGCCTACAGCGCAAACACCGGCTTTAAACCAACCCGATAAATTTTCTTTTTCGGCTTCTACACCGCCGGTTGGCATGAATAAAAGGTTGGGGAAAAGTTCTTTAATAGCACTTAGAAATGAAGGACCTAAAATGTTGCCGGGGAACAACTTTATCATCTTCGCGCCAAGTTGTTCGGCCTTGATAATTTCAGAAGGCGTCATGCAGCCGGGCACCCAAAGCATATCATTCGCTTTTGCTACTTCAACCGCATCTTCTACCAACCCCGGACTAATAATGTAATCGGTACCGGCATCAATAAAGGCCTGTGCTGATTCTGCGTTTTTAATAGTGCCTACACCGAGGTACATGCCTTTTAATTCGGCATCACAAACCTTGCGTAGTTCCTTAAAGTTTTTAAGTGCAGCTTCTCCCCTGTTGGTATATTCTACCGTGCGGATACCGGCGCTGTATAAGGCTTTCAGCACTTCAATGCTTACTTCAGTGTCTTTATAAAAGTACAAAGGCAGTACACCTTGCTCAGGAATTAGTTTTAGTATTTCTTCTTTTTTATTCATTGTGGTTGATTCAATTTGTTTGTTGTTTATCCAATCATTAGCAGGACACGCCGGTGGCATGTCCCTACGTACAAGAATTAAATTTTGACCTTGATGACCAGCTTTTTTATTTCGCTGTCACCAATCATCGGTGCATGCACATCCTCTGGAAAGAAGACAGCGAATTGTCCATTGGTTAAACTGAAAAAAGTATCCGGTGCATCGTTGTAAAATTGTACGTCTTTATCTGGATTATAATCGCCTTTTGGTGACACGCATTTTTCCCTTGGCTTCCAGCCTATTTGTTCGTTTCCGCTAATGCAAAGCTGAATATCAATATGCTTGTTATGACATTCAAACTTTGCTGTGGATTCATCAGCCGTCATTCCCTTTTTGTTAGAAAAGATGGCTTTCAGGTTGTCGCCGTCGACATCAAGTTTGCCAACTTCTGTTGATGCTAAGTCAGTGTTGTTGATGTACTCAAATGCTTTTGCAAACAACGGATGAACACTGTAATATTTTGATGCGTTTTGTATCGTGTCTATTATCATGAACTGATTATTTATTTTGTTGACCAGCAGTTGTACTACTATGAATCCTCAGTGGCGACGCTCCATTCATCTGCATCACCTCTATCATCATTTTTTCTCTCCGTAGGAGACCAACCTTGGTAGAAATAAACAGGTAAGGATTTACGGCTCCGTAGGAGTTGCACCTTGAAGCTGTTGTTCGACTCCTACGGAGCCGTGTTTTTGAATCCAAATATCTTCTACCAAGGTTAAACCTCTTACGAGGTTGCTGAATAAAATTACCAGTTGTACAAGAGTGTACTTCGGAGGCCTCAGCATAAACTCTGTGCAACAATGCTTCATAGCAGTACCACAGCTAAGTACAAAAAGAAAACTGTAAATAAAGAACTGATTGAAAAAAGCAATGCCTCTACCAAACCCTCTTTAGGGGATGGGGGCTGTTATCGTTGCACTCTACCACTTGCATCTCCTTTCATCAAATCTTTTACGTCGCTTAAAGTAGCATGGTTCAAGTCACCGGGAATGGTATGTTTGATAGCACTTGCCGCTACGCCAAATTCGGCGGCGTCTTTCAAACTCATCCCGGTTACCAAGCCGTAAATAAAACCGCTGGCAAACGAATCGCCGCTGCCTACCCGGTCCACAATGCGCACTTCATATTGACGGGTATGATAAAACTCAGTACCATCATACACCAGGGCACTCCATCCGTTATCGCTGGCGCTGTGGCTTTCACGAAGCGATGAAGCAATGTATTTGAATCCAAACTTTTCTTTCATTTGCCCGAACACATCTTTGAAGCCATCAAGGTTCAATTCACCTTTGGTAACATCGGTATTGGCTGCTTTAAAGCCGAGTGTTGTATCCGCATCTTCTTCGTTTCCAATACACACATCTACATACTGGCAAAGGCGGCTCATTACTTCACGGGCCTTTTCTTTGCTCCACAATTTTTTACGGTAGTTGAGGTCAATACTTGTAGTGATGCCTTTTGCTTTAGCGGCTTTTAATGCGGCTTCCGTAAGTGCCGCGGCTTTATCGCTTAGCGCAGGCGTGATGCCAGTGGTATGAAACCAATCAGCGCCTTCAAATATTTTATCAAAATCAAATTCACTTGCATCTACATCAGCGATGGAAGCGCCGGCTCTATCATAAATTACTTGTGAGGCCCGCATAGAAGCACCCGTTTCCAAAAAATAAATGCCAAGCCTGTCACCACCGCGAGCCACGTATTGTGTATCTACACCATAACGCCGTAAGTGATTTATAGCCGATTGCCCGATAGCATTGTTAGGCACCTTAGTTACAAATGTTCCGTGAAGGCCATAGTTACACAAAGCCGCGGCCACATTGGCTTCGCCGCCGCCGTAGGTAACATCTAATGTATCGGCTTGTACAAAACGTTTGAAATCGGGAGTAGATAAACGCAACATAATTTCTCCCAGTGTGACAACTTTCTTTGACATAATTCTTTGGGTTTAAACACGAATTTGAAGCACGAATTACACGAATTGATCATCCTAAGAATTCAAGTCGCTTTTATAATTCGTCATGTTATTCATGCTTGTGATTTTGAAGTTTGAAATATATAGTGGTTGATAATTAATTCTAAAAAGTTCAATGATTTACAGACCTCAATTCGTGCTTCGAATTCGTGTTCGTTGCTTCCTGCCATCCAAAATAGTTGCTGGCATTATGATAGCAAATATCCTGTATAATTTTTCCTGTCCAGGCTATATCGTTTGGCAATTCCCCTACCTCCATTTCGCTTCCAAAAAGGTTACATAAAATGCGGCGGAAGTACTCGTGGCGCGGGAACGACAGGAAGCTCCGGCTATCGGTAAGCATCCCTACAAACTTACTCAGCAAACCCATGTTCGATAAGGCGTTGATCTGTTTTATCATGCCGTCTTTTTGATCTAAAAACCACCAGGCAGAACCAAACTGAATTTTGCCCGGCGTAGAGCCATCATTAAAATTACCGACCATAGTGGCCATTAATTCATTGTCGGCGGGATTAAGATTGTACAGAATTGTTTTTGCCAGTTGATTGGTGGCATCCAACCGGTCGAGGAACTTTGCCAATGCCCTGCCTTGCGGAAAATCGCCAACCGAATCCCAACCGGTATCGGCGCCAAGGCTTTGCATCATGCGGGAATTGTTATTGCGCAACGCACCCAAATGATATTGCTGCACCCAGCCTTTTTCCGCATCCCAAATAGCAAAAAGATGAAGCATGCAGGACTTAAATTTCAAGTTTTCTTCTCTTGATAGTTGTTTGCCTGAACGGATCTTATCAAACGCCGCTTCTATTTCCGCGTCGGTATATTCTTCCGCATACACTTGCTCCAGGCCATGATCGGATACAGAGCAATTCATAGTGGCGAAGAAATCATGTCGTGATTTTAGTGCATCTAAATATTCATTGAAAGAACCAATGCTGGTATTGCTTGCGCCTTCCAATTTAGAAAGATAGCTATTGAAGGATGCCGTATCATCTACATTCATCGCTTTATCGGGACGAAACGCAGGGAAGATTTTTACTTCAAAATCATCATCCATTATTTTACGATGATGTTCTAATGTATCAGTTGGATCATCTGTGGTGCAGACTACTTTAACGTTCATTTTGCGGAGCAGGTTGCGAACGGAGTACTCAGGCGTTTGCAGTTTGGCCGAGCACTCTTCATAGATGCGGTCGGCTGAATCGCCATTTAAAATTTCGTGTACATTAAAGTAGCGTTGCAGTTCCAAATGCGTCCAGTGATATAACGGATTGCGTAAAGTATAGGGAACGGTTTCCGCCCACTTTTTAAACTTTTCAGCGTCGGGTTTATTGCCGGTGCAATAGCTTTCGTCTATTCCATTGGTGCGCATGGCCCGCCACTTGTAATGATCGCCATATAGCCAGATCTGCGTGAGGTTTTGGAACTGCTTGTCGTCTGCAATCTGCTCTGGTGGCAGGTGACAGTGATAATCTATGATGGGCATGTCCTTCGCATACTCATGATAGAGCTGCTGTGCTGTTTCGCTTTCTAATAAAAAGTTGACGTCAAGAAATTTTTTCATAACTATTTTATTGTGTGCCATTACTCTTGTCCCATCGGGACATTTCGCAGGTAGAAAATGTTTGCTTGGCGGCACAGCGTGCCGTAGGTACGCTTCGTGCTTTGCCTGTTGGTGTTTTGCCTTATCTTAAATAAAATATTATTCATGGCCAACACCTACACGCAACTACATATTCAATTTGTATTTGCTGTCAAATACAGAGCAGGCCTCATTCAACCATCATGGAAAGAACCAATTCACAAATACATTACCGGCATTATTGAATCAAATAAGCATAAGATGCTTCAAATTAATTCAATGCCTGATCACATTCATATTTTCATAGGTCTTCATCCACATCAAGGCATTTCTGCTTTGATTCAAAATGTAAAAGCGGAAAGCAGCAAATGGATAAAGCAGGAACGGTTGGCTACAAACTTTGCCTGGCAGGATGGCTATGCTGCTTTTTCTTATGCAAAGAGCCAGGTGCCCGCTGTGATCCGTTACATACAGAATCAGGAAGCACATCATAAAAAGCTGACATTCTTAGATGAATACCGAAAGATGCTAACTCTTTTTGAGATTGAATTTGATGAACAATATATTTTCAAAGAACCTGTATGAGAATGGCGTTGTTCGTCCATTCTGCACGAAGCGTTCCTATGGATCGCAACAGCATTTAGTAATAATAGTGCTACCCACGAAACGTCCCTATGGGACGAAGAGATACTCAACTGTTCTACAACTCTTTGGTTTATTAAAAAACCTGTAAATAAAGAACATTTAAAAATTGTAATGTCTCTGACCAAACCCCTTCAGAGGATGGGGTTTTATAAACTCACCCCCCTTTTCCAAGGAATAAAATCATCCTGGTTCAGTAACACCGCTTTTGGTATCACATCCCCACTTGCCGCATTAATACAATACTCCAAAATCTCTTCACCCATTTGTTCAATGGTTTTATCTCCCTCAATAATGGGTCCTGTATCAATGTCAATAATATCGCCCATGCGCCTGGCCAACTTGCTGTTGGTGGCTACTTTAATGGTGGGACAAACAGGATTACCGGTAGGCGTTCCTAAGCCTGTAGTAAATAAAATTAAGGTGGCGCCGGATGCTGCTTTGCCGGTTGTAGCTTCCACATCATTGCCCGGTGTGCATACCAAGTTCAATCCTGGCAAAGTAGCCGGTTCTGTATAATCCAATACATCAACAACAGGCGAAGTGCCGCCTTTTTTAGCCGCACCGGCACTTTTGATAGCGTCGGTTATTAAGCCGTCTTTTATATTTCCGGGAGAAGGGTTCATGGAAAAACTGGAACCTACCCTCGAAACAATTTCTTCATAGCTATGCATCAGTTGCATAAACTTGCGGGCCACCGGTTCGTTGGTAGAACGGTCAACGAGTTCTTGTTCTACGCCGCACAGTTCCGGGAATTCTGCCAGCAGTACTTTCGCACCAAGCGCTACTAAAAGATCCGACGTATAACCCACTGCCGGATTAGCAGAGATACCGCTGAAACCATCGCTGCCACCGCATTTCACGCCAACAGTTAACTTATCCAACATAGCCGGCGCCCGTTCTATTTTATTAATTTCAACCAGGCCTTCAAAGGTTTTTTTAATAGCTTCCTGTATCAGCAGTTCTTCGTTGCCTACTTGTTGTTGTTCAAAAATATAGAGTGGCTTATCAAAGTTGGGCGCCCGTTCCTGAAGGTCTTTTTTAAAATCGGCTACCTGCAAATTTTGGCAACCTAAACTTAAAACAGTGATGCCGCCTACGTTCGGATGATCGGCGTAAGACGCCAACAGTTTACTTAAAATAGCAGCATCCTGCCGGATGCCGCCGCAGCCACCCTGGTGGTTCAGGAACTTAATACCATCAACGTTTTTGAATAGCCGTTGTTGATGTGCCGCCTCTGGTCCTAAGTTAACGGCCTCTATCGGTGCACCGTTCTTAAACGCTTCCACTAAGTGATGCGCATATTGTTTGTACTTATCAGTAGCTGCATAGCCCAACTCATTATGCAAGGCTTCTTTAATGACATCAAGGTTGCGGTTCTCACAAAAAACCGTGGGAATAAACAACCAATAATTAGCGGTACCTACACGGCCGTCTTTTCTATGATAACCATTGAATGTTTTATCCTTAAACTTTGATACATCGGGCGGCTGCCAGTTATATTTTACACCGCGGTAATCGTATCCTTCCGAGGCATGTTTAATATTGGTAGTGCTCATGCGGCTACCGGCCGGAATAAAGCTTTGGGCCTTGCCTACCAGCACGCCATACATAATCACTTCATCTCCGGGCTGCATATCCTTTTCAAAAAATTTATGCTTGGCGGGAATGTCGTCAACCACTTTATAAATGGTGCCTTTATACCCTACCTCTTCACCCATACGAAGGTCTTGCAGGGCCACCACCACATTATCGGAAGAGTGCACTTTTAATACCCGTTGCTTCATGCTGCTACCTCTTTTTTTGCCTGCAGGGTTGCTAACGTTTCTCTTGCTCCTGCGGTCATTAATTCATTTAAATAAGTTGTTATGGCCGCCGCAAATCCGGGCAGGGTGGCCAAATCTTCGCCCCAGTAAGCGCTGTCGTGCAAAACGTCTTTCACTAAAGCCGACGGCGATAGTGTTGTCCAACGACGATAAAACGTAGCGGCCATATCGTCCTGAATATAGTAAGAAGCGCCGTGGGACTCGCCGTAATATTTACCGTCTTTTACTGATGTTGCTTTCATAAAATAAAGGTAGGCGGCAAAGCCCAAAACGAATGCTTCAGGTACGGCAGATGATTGCTGGTAATGTTTCAGCAATACCGGTATGCAGCGCATCTTCATCTTGGAACTGTAGTTCATGGTAATAGCGATCCACTGGTGTTGTATATGTGGATTGCGAAACCGGTCCAACACTTTTGCGCCAAAAGTTTGTGCTGTTGCCAGATCAACATCATACGGGATAGAAGGAGCTATTTCGTTTTGCATTACTGCTGTCACAAAGTTGGAAATACCTTCATCGTCCATGCCTTCTTTTACCGTTTCGAAGCCGGCTAAAAAAGCCAAACCGCAGCTCAGGGTGTGCGTGCCGTTTAACATGCGGAGTTTAAGTTCGCGGTAAATATCAATGTTGGCTTTAATTACCACGCCTTCATCCGTCCTGGCGAATGATAAAATCTCCCTTACCTCCTCGCTGCCTTCTATTGCCCATAAACGATATACTTCCGCCATGGTTAACAAGTCATCTGTATAGCCAAGGGTTGCTTCCAAACCCGCTATGGTGGCTGCATCTGGCTTGCCCGGCACAATACGGTCCACCAGTGAATTGCAAAAATGATTACAACACTCTATCCATTCAATAAAGGCATCTTCCAAACCGTTTAAGTGCGCCAACTCTAAAACGATGGCCTGTAGTTTAGTACCATTATCAGGAATTAATTCAGTAGGAATGATTACCATACCGCTTTTTTCACTGCCTTCAAATGCCTTAAAACGCTCATATAAAAAGGCCAGTAATTTGCCGGGAAATGATTTGGGCGGATGATGGCGAATATCATCCTGCACCAACTGAATACCCACTTCCGTAGTATTGGAAATAATAATTTGCATTTGCGCATTGTGGGCACATTCTAAAATCTGTTCCCATTGTTCGGTGGCGGCTAACACCCGGCTGATAGACGAGTTGATCAAATTCTCTTCTACCTTTTGTCCATCCTCCAAGCCGCGAACGCAAATAGTATATAAACCATCTTGCTTATCAAACGCAGAGGTGTCGCCCTGCGAAGTAGATTTAACTACTACAATGCGTCCGCCGAAGATGCCCTGGCGATTGGCTTTATCAATGAAGTAATCGGGCAGGCCGCGAAGCAATACTCCGGTACCAAACTGCAATACTTTTTCGGGAAGCTCAAAGAGGGCTTCTTCGGGCACAACAACCGAACTATGGTTTATATTTTTGAGATTGTAGTGTGAGAGTATCATACCGTTAATTAATCAATTTTAGCGTTAGCGTTTGTAATAATAGCAGTGGGTTTCCACCTTCCCTTAAAGACCCAATCGGGAGTTATGTTTTCAGCAACAGGCGAACCCGGAGCCGTTGTTAAATTATTCTTGAACCAGGTATAATCGCCCCCTTCTTTATGGCAATCATAATAATAAACCCGTCGGCCCCATTGCAAAATATTGGCAGTGGCCACTTGGTAAATGGCTGCATCGGCCATCCTTTTTGAAAACCGGCAACCGATTAAATAAAACTGCGCATCCTTATGATAGCGGCCTAATTTAAAACCATCATAGCCATCCAAAGTGCAGTTCTTCAACACTGTTTTAAAATCTTCTTTGCCGGAGCCATCGTGCCATATACAAGCATCGCCGGTGTTAGCATAAAAAGAACAATTTTCAGCCCAGGCCCAACCACGCGGACAGTAAAAATCTACGCCGCCTTCCATCACACAATCTTTAAAATAAAACATGCCATCCACCAAATTCCAGGGACTAACCGTATCGCCGGCGTAAGCACTAAACTTACAATTAATGGCTTTCAAACGGGTGGTGTTCATGCTCCGTAACGCCATCTGGTGGCCGTTCTTTGTAATTATCTTCTTACCTGTAGAATCGCTGGCACAGCTAACAATGCGTGGTTCTTTTTGAGAGAAGCCATAGTCGTTTGCTATTGTTAGATTTTGAAGTGTAATGTCGTTTCCATTCAAATTTAAAGTTGCTACGCCCCAGTCATCTTTATGATCGCAACGCCATTCATCACGGGCAATGCTTTGAACAATTTTTGTGGATTCTTTATCCTCACCTTCCAGTATGATATTATGCTTAGTTATGAAAATTTTTTCCTGATAAACGCCGGGTGCAATGTGAATGATACGTGGTGTAGCCGATGAATCACTCAGGCTGTTGATAGCTGCCTGGATAGACCTAAAGTCCGCTCCGCCGTGTAACGATACCGTGATCTTTTTTTGCGCGAACAGCGAAGCCGCACACATCATCAAACATCCTATCGTTAACATCCATTTCATTGCTGATTATTTCTTTGCAGCATTTGCTAAAGCCCATCTTACCAAATCTTGCGCGGCTTTATAGTTATCAAAGTCCGCAGGCAGTTTGCGGCCATCGGTGTACTCGTTGTACAACCAGGGATCGCCAATAACAAACACAGTGCCCTTGCCATATTTAGCGGTGGCAATAATATTCTTTCCTTCTTTTGTAAGCACCGCTGTTGCCGGCGGGGTTACATTTAAAGTAGCCACTTCTTTTACATAAATTTTTTTAGTGGTAGCGAAGATGGAATGACCGGCAGGCACCATCACAGCGCCTTGTTCAAACTGCGAACCTTGAACCGTGTTATACAAATCTTCATTTAAACGAATGCCGAATTTGGTAGAAAGTACATTCAGGCTTTTTAAATTATTGTTACCCGAATCGTTTCCCATCAGCAACAATACACCGCCCTCTTTTACCCAGGCTGCTACGGCGTTCGCATCCTCTTCGCTAATAATATTTGGCTTAGCGGTTTCCTTTGCATTGTCGGGATCAACCACAATATAGATTGAAGCCCCTTTAAGATTAGCCGCTGTAGGCGCGGCTTCCAGCGATTGTAACCGGGCGCCGTTGTTTTTAAATACATCACCGAAGATGGAGAAGCCGTTGTTATCTTTTTCTTCCCAGATGTAATGAAAGCGAATCATTTCGCTGGTTACCGGGTCTTTGCGGAACTCGTGGTTAAAATAATAATCCAGCAAAACCGTTTTGCCCTTTCCATTTTGAAGTGATGGAATTTTTTCCATTTCATTGGACGCTTGTATAAAAGCGCCTAAACCTTTTGGGTCGTTCACTACTAAAGGCTCGCTCATGTAATAGGCGAAGCTGCCATCGCGGTAAGGCGTTCCACCCAGGCCGGAGCCGCCTACTGTTCCGTATAGATTTGTCTGGCCGTTTTCTACTTTAATAAACTGTTTTAAAATGCCATCGTAACCCTTCTTTGCCACTGCTAAATAAGGTGCGGGCAGGTAACCTTCCCGAACCCCTTTGGCTAATGCATAAACAAACATGGATGATGCCGATGCTTCCAAATAATTCTTGGATTCTTTTGGCATAGTTGGCACATCGTACCACACACCGGTTTTGCTGTCCTGTATAGTGGTAACGGCTTGCGCAAAACGATTAAGGATCTTTATAATCGAATCGCGGCCCGGATGATTTGCCGGAAAATAATCCAGCACATCTACCATAGCCATACCGTACCAGCCCATGGCACGCGACCAAACGTTAGGCGAAAGGCCCGTTTTTTTATCGGCCCACTGCTGGCTTTTGCTTTCATCCCAGGCATGATACAGCAGTCCGGTTTTTGGATCTCTTGTATGCTTTTCAATGAGTATAAATTGCTTTGTTATATCATCAAACAGGGAAGCCTCGCCAAAGGTTTTTGCATACTCCGCTAAAAAAGGCTGGCCCATATATAAACCATCGAGCCAAACCTGGTAAGGATAGATCTTTTTATGCCAGAAGCTTCCTTCATTTGTCCGCGGATGTGTTTTTAATTGCTGGCGCATGGCCTCCACTGCCTTCTTATATTTTTCTTTGCCGGTCACATTGTAAAGCATCAGCAATACTTTGCCGTTGTTAATATTGTCGATGTTGTATTCATCGGGCTTGTAACCTTTGATGCTGCCATCATCGCCTACAAAATAATCCATGCTTTTTTGAATATAATTGAACCACCTGCCATCGCCGGTAGCGGTCCAGATGCCTTCAATGCCTTTCAAAAAAACCTCCTGATCGTAGCGCCATTTGGGAGCTTTATCAGCCGCCAGCATAAAGGAATCTTTCCAAAGCGTCATGGCCGTTTTAGCAGCATCCTGTGCGTAAGAATGTTGCTGCGCCTTGATGGTAAAGCAAGCAAGCGTTATAAATACTATAGATACAAATTTTTTCATGTTCAAATTTATGTACTTAGCAGTGGTAATGCTGTCATTGTCTGTTGTAGCCGACCTCACCCCGACCCTCTCCTGCGGAGCCGGAGAGGGCCACCAACCGCACATTTACTGGCTTACACAATGTTGTTTTCAACCTTCAACCATACTGTTACTATAACGCCTGTGTCGTTGTCATCCCGGGGGACGAGGGATCTTTGAACTGCTCTAAAAACGGCTACAGCAAGGTGTACAACTCATAGCAACATTTCTTACAATGCAACCAAAGATGCTTCCTACGTCAGCATGACAAACAACCAGCAGGCATGATAGTAGTCATTCATTATTCACTTACCATCATCGTTGACCATCATCATGCAACATTGCTTCGTTGCGCCGCTGCTGTCGCTGCTGTCGCTGCGTGAAAAAAACTTCATCGAAGCCCAACCCCTCATCAAACAAAGAACTTTATTTTACTATGCCCGCTTCTTCATTAAATGTTGAGCATTGATTATTGAACAAATGCTTCTGCCCCGTTAGGACACGCCAATGGCATGTCCCTACATTGCCTTCAACGTAACCGCTGTTTCCTTGGCGCCGTAGCCAAACTCCATTCCCTTCTTTGGCCTGGTTACATCGGTAGCTATCACTTTAATGTCTTTTGATTTTTCACCGGTTACATTCAACAGCAAATCAGCCGATGAATACCCAATCTTATTCAAGGTGATGTTCTGGCTATTATGAATGTTCATCACCGGGTTGATATCCTTTGTTATTAGCTGCACATTTTGCAAGGTGATGCCGTTGCCTTCGGTCATATCCAATCCTTTGTCGGCTTGCAGCACCATGTCTTTTAAAACAATGTTTTTAATATTCATCTCCGGCAAACCTCTTACAAAGATGGCTTTGGCGGCGCCATTGCAAACGACGTTGGTGATATAAAAATTTCGGAACTGCGGCGTGCCTTCGGTAACCGGCAGTGTCTCTACTTTTGGCGGCTCCCGCTTCTCGCCGGCCAGTACTACCGGGTCTTGCGCCGCATAATACATATCAAACAAAATGGCTTCAGCGGCTATGTCTTTCATAGTGGTATTGGTGACCCAAATATTTTCAACAATGCCGCCACGGCCGCGGGTAGTTTTAAACCGAAGGCCAATGTCGGTTCCAATGAATGTATTGTTATCAGCATATAAATTACGGGCACCGCCGCTCATTTCACTGCCAATTACAAAGCCGCCGTGGGCATGATAAACAACGTTGTTACGAGCTATTAAATTCTCGGTAGGCATGCCTCGTTTTCTACCCGCTTCATCGCGGCCCGACTTTATACAAATGCCATCATCGCCTACATCGAAGGTGCTGCCTTCTATCAGTACATTCTTGCAGCTTTCCACATCAATACCATCGCCGTTTTGCGCATAGAAAGGGTTCTTGGCATATACGTTTCTAACCGTCAAATCTTCGCACATCAAGGGATGCAAACACCAGGCGGGTGAGTTTTGAAACGTTACCCCTTCCAGCAATACTTTTTTGCAGGAAGTAAACACCAAAAGGTTGGGACGTAAAAAGTCTTTAATGCTGTTATAAAATTCCTGCGTTTTATCAGTGGTTATTTCTCCTGGATTTTTCATAGTGCTACCCAGCTTTGTTTTTTCGGAAGGGTACCAGGTTTTTTTATCATCGCTTAACACACCGCCCGAAGCCACTAATTTTTTCCATTGGGTTTCGTTCAGCTTATCTTTTTTTACCATGCGCCAGGCATCGCCATTACCATCAATGATTCCTGATCCGGTAATAGCAATATTGGTAGCGTCATTAGCTGAAAGCGGCGACTGGGCCCGCATTTGCGGGATGCCTTCCCAATTGCCTTTTACCAAAGGATACTGATTGAAGTCCGTAGTAAACAGCAACAAAGAGCCTTTTTGTAAATGAAGATTAACACCACTTTTTATAACAATGGGGCCAGTAAGCCAAAGTCCGGCCGGTACTACTACTATGCCGCCGCCCTTTTTATTGCAGGCATCTATAGCGTCGTTGATACTTTTTGTATTGAGTGTAATACCATCTGCCTTCGCACCAAATTTGGTAATGTAGAAAGAGTCTTTTTTAAAGACGGGAGCTTGCACTACCGGCATCTTTTGAGCCTTGATAATTGTGCAGCAAAAACATGCTATTGCTATCGTTAGAATGTATTTCATATAGTGAAGCAGATAGCAGAAGGCAAAGAAACCGGTACTGAAAATTAGAACACAATGGTGTATGAAAGGCTGCTGCCAACGGCTATTGCGTAACAAGTCTAAGCTGATATTGGCTCTTGGCAAACCGGATAGCGGTATTTATTTACGCAATCGTTACCGAAAACGTTTTCGTAAAATGCATCATTGCTTTTCGTACACATTTTCATTAGCCCGCTATTGTATTTAGTGAATTTATAAGATTGAAATCACCTTTTTTTCAGCACTGCTTTTTTGTGCGGCCGCAATGATCTTTATCACCGCCAAACCTTCTCCCGCGGTAACCGGTGGGGCGGCTCCTTCGCGAATGGCTTTGTAAATACTTGTATAATAATCAGCATAATTTCCACGTTCCGAATCTACCAAACGGCGCACGGCTTCGCCATTACTTTCGGTATGCAATAAGCCCTTTTCACCTTCCGGTTCGCGGCCCCAATCATCGCCGCCGGGCAGCAAACCCTTATCCAATGCGGCCTCCTGCACATCGGTTTTGGCTTTCAAAAAACTTCCTTTGGAGCCATGTAAAATATAAGCAGGCAACGCTTCGCGAACAAGATAGCTGGAGTGAAGGCGAACCCGTTTATTGCGGTAGTACATCAGCAGTTCAAAGTAATCATCTACCTGCGAGATGGGCCGCAGAGTTTGTATATCGGCAAACACCGCATCGGGCATCCCAAATAAATTCAGCGCCTGATCTATCAGGTGCGAACCCAGATCGTACAAAGCACCGGTGCCAGGACCAGGCGTCTCTTTATGCACCTTCGGACTCAGATCTTCTTTAAAACGATCGTAGTGAAACTCTGCTTCTACCACATCGCCAAGCAAGCCTTGTTGCACCACCTTCTTCACCGTTTTATAGTCGCTATCATACCGGCGATTTTGATATACGGAAAGCAGCAACGCTTTTTGGCTGGCGATGGAAATCAATTCTTCGCCTTCTTCCACAGTAACCGTAAAAGGCTTTTCTACCACCACATGCTTACCCGCCTGCAACGCTTTTTTTGCATAATCGTAATGCGTATAATTAGGTGTGTTTACAATCACCAGTTCAACAGAACCGTCTGCCAGCAAGGCTTCCAGCGTTCGATAGGTTTTTACGCCGGGGTACTTTTCTTCTGCTAAGTTTTTACTGCGCTCCCAAACAGCATAAAAATTAAAGCCGTCCAACACCTTAAAAAAAGGTGCATGAAATAAGCGGCCCGACATGCCAAAGGAAAGAATTGCGGTGTTGATTGGTTTCATAAAAATGAAGTTGAAGGTTCTATAAAAACGTTTGAATTGCTTATTGCTTTATGGTGGGGTAACCTTTATCAATCCAATCGGCTTTAAGGTTATGCGGAAGGTCTAGTAATTTGAAATTGGTAAAATGCAAACTGTTTAAAACATCAATGGCGGGCCTCACATTAGGGCAGTGCTCAAAAGGGCAACAGCCGCAATAAATAATCAACTCCGAAGTTTTGGAATAGTTCTTCAATTGCTTTTTAAACGCTGTAAGATTAGCCTCATTATTCGTCATGCCAATAGTAATGGAATTAGGTATTAAGGCACCGGGACCAACTGAAAAAACAACCGGAACATTTCGTCCTGAATTAATTGCCTGGGCTAAAGTTGCGGGCTGAAGTAACTGGTCCTTTGTCCAATTGGGTGGCGTTTGTGCGCTGCTTTTTTGCAACAGAAAAAGAAGAAGAAAGATGGAAAAGAGAAGTGATTTTTTCATGCTGAACTTTGTAATAAAGATAGTAAGGTTGTGTTGCGCTATTATTGAACTGCTTCCACCCTAAACCAATCAAAATCGGCGTACCCTGAATCATTGGTTTGCGATTCTCTTGTACAAAAAATACCCACCTTAGCGCCAATCCAACGGCCTACTTCGGCAGTAAATTCGTCGCCTGCCTTTATGAAGGTTATTCCATCTAAACTATAACTGAAATTACACTTCGCTCCCTTTGTAATTTTCACTCTGAAATACATAATGGAATCTCTCACCTTCATCAGGCTACTTTCCTTTTCGGGCCTGCCTTTCACGGCATCTTTACACACAGTATAAACCAGATAAATCCCATCCTTTTTATTTTTCAATGCCAGTCCTGCGTAGCTAAAACCCATCACCACCAAACCGGCCTTTTCATTCTCTAATTTAGGGTTGGGTGTAAAGGTCATTTTAGTGGTGGCTATGAATTCTTCAGCCGGAAATTTTTGCAATAAAACATTGGGAGCTTCCCACAAATTTTTTGCGCTGTCGGGCCCCTTATCGGAGAACAAACGAAGGCTTCCGTTTGCCGCATTGGCAAAAGCCCATGTAGCTTTAGGGTTTGCCATCCACTGCCATTGAAGTCCCAAAGAGGCAGTGCCAAATTCATCACTTTCTACAGGCGTTTGTATGGGATACGTTTTACCAACGTTCGGCTTTTTATAGCGCAGCACCGGCTCTCCTTTTCCATCGCCATCTTTATCTATACCTATCACCGGCCAATCGTTTATCCACTTCACCGGCTGCAAATGCAGCACCCGTCCGTACGCCTCTTTATCCTGGAAATGAAGGAACCAATCTTCACCCGTTTGGGTGGTAAGCCACGCACCTTGATGCGGGCCGTTGGTTGCCGATGCGCCCTGGTCCATCACCACTTTTCTTTCGTAAGGGCCGTATATATTTTTCGATCGCAGCACCACCTGCCAACCGTTTGTTACACCACCAGCGGGTGCAAAAATATAGTACCAATTATTGCGCTTGTACAACTTCGGTCCTTCAATGGTAGGATCGGTTTCGTGGCCGTCATATACCAACACGCCATCATCAATAACCTTCATCCCATCAGCCGATAATTTATTAATCACAACAATGCTTTTTATACCGGCCCGGCTGCCAGCGTATGCATGAACCAAATAGACCTGGCCGTCACTATCCCACAGCGGGCAAGGATCAATCAAACCCTTGCCCGGAGCCACTAACAGCGGTTCCGTCCACGGGCCTCCGGCCTTTTTTGCTTTGATGACATAGATGCCAAAATCAGGATCGGGATAGTAGATATAAAACTCGCCTTTATGATAGCGGATAGCCGGCGCCCACACGCCTTCGCCATGGCGCGGCACACTGAAATGATCGTAAGGTGGTTGTCGTAGTAAAGCATGACCAATAATGGTCCAGTTAACCAGGTCTTTTGAATGAAGAATCGGTAGGCCGGGCACGTCTTCAAAGGACGATGACACGAGGTAGTAATCATCGCCAACGCGAATGGCATCCGGGTCGGAATAATCGGCATGAAGGATGGGATTTTTATAGGTGCCGTCGCCGTTATCCGCAACCCAAACGTTGGATACGTAAGGCTTTTGGGCGAATGGTATCGCACATAATAATAAGAAAGTGAAAAGCAAACTATCTCTCTTCATGATATATTTTATAGGTTCTTAATTGTTTTTAAAAGAAACAGTTCAAGTAGTATGTCCAACTCACCAGTTGATCGTGTTGCCCCCGCCCTGAAAGGGTGTTTTCATTAACTTAGGCAAAGCCCTGTGCACTACATCTATGACGATGAATTAGCCCTGAAAGGGCTTGAACCGGCAAAAACTAATCCCACATATACTGCTCATCATATTCTACTTTATACTTTTTAAGAAAAGCTCTATACTCATTCTGAAAAGTTGCTGTTGCATGATGCAGCTTTTGATTAAGAATGTATTTGATCACCGTATCAATCTCATAAGGGTTTACCGAGAAGGCGCCGTAACCTGCTTGCCAATAAAAGTTTTGATAGGCTTCGCCTTTTGTTTTGATCCATTTAGACGAATGCGATTTAATTTCTTCAACCGCTTTTATCAACGTTATCTTTTTACTTAAAAGAAATAATGCATGAATATGATCGGTGTAGCCGCCCACCTGAACAGGATTACATTCCAGGTGAGCACAAATGCCGCCGATGTAACTATATAATTCCGGTGCGATGCTTTCGTCTATCAGATGGTGCCTATGTTTGGTGCTATAGATTAAATGGATATAATTTTTTACCAAGGACTGCGGCATAGGCTTATGTTTTGATGTGTTGAAGATAGATTCTAATTGAAGATAACATCTTGCTTTATACCGCCCTTTCAGGGCTTGATTGTTCTCTCCTTAGTGTCGATCCCGGCCCTTACAGGCCAGGTTAACGATGTCGCTCCGTTGGAGCTGGCCTCGACTCGCCACTAGTTCCAAAAATTGCAAATAGAACTTATCTCAAAGGCATTTTTGGCAGAAAGAAGTTCTTTAAATATGAGCTTGGAAAAACTTGAAAGCACTGCCCAGCCTGCATTTTGAAGCAACGTCCACATTCATTTATTTAAATTGAAAATTAATGAAGAGCCATTTTTGAGATGAGTTGTATTACCTATACCGCTTTACGTTGCTTACTACTTATCACTTTTTACAGGCCATACAAAAGGCCTTTCCACCGGTATTATAAACCACTCTTTATCTTCCGGCATATTACTATCGGCAAAAATTTTTTCCAACGTATACTCTTTCGCTTCTTTATCCGTCAACCTGGTTGACCAACTTGCCCGGCCTTTTGCATCGCTGCCTTCGCCCCTGTTTTTATACTCTGCATACAAAACCGTTTTTTCATTGGCAGGATTGTTCCAGTTATCCCAACCCGCCGGGGCAACCTGCTTTGGTAATTCACATCCGATGAAAGCCACTTTTGCGTAAGCCCGCCACGGCCTTCCCAGGTATAGTTTTGTAACGGACGAATCGGCAATGATCTTGCAATGAAGAAGCACAAAGCCAAACTTTTTACCCCGCGTAGTGCTGGCTGCCGTGATGTAGGAGTTTGATTTTCCTTTTATAGTGCATCGCTGGAAAACCGCTGTGGACGGGCCAAAAAGGAAATCCGTAGTGCCTTCAATATAGCAATCAACAAAGTATTGCCGCGATGTTTCTCCCGCTGCATAAATGGTATCCTGGTTACCCAAAAAGCGGCAGTTTTTAAATACGGCTTTGTCGGCATCTACATACAAAGCAAGGGCCTGCCCTACCGCACCAGCCGAATTGGCAAAGGTGATATTGGTAGCCGTAAAACGGTTGCCCGAAATTTTTGCGGTGTACGATGTGAACGTATTTGTTTTGCCACGGCCCGAATAATCGTTAAAGGTGATGATGGTTTTATCTACACTTTCACCAATGAAGTTGACGTCGGTATTATTAGCCGGCAGTTCAATCTTTTCGTTATAAATGCCATTCTTAATATAAAGCGTTATTGGTTGCAAGGGATATACCCGCATGGCATCAATCGCATCCTGTATGTATTTATAATCGCCGCTGCCGTCTTTAGCCACCGTAAATACATATTTGTATTGTTGTGGATTAGCTGTTTGTGCAGATGCGTGTACCGTGCAAATGATAACAGCTAAGAAAAAAATAAGTGTCTTCATCATCAGTTACTTTTCTTTTGGCTTCGAAAACAGGTGAAGTAAAAACTCGTCAATATAGTTGACCATCGGGTTAAACCAGGGATGAAAAAATGGGAACGAATGCGGCGCATCAGGGAACGATTTTACATCTGCGTAGGTACCGTTTTCTTTTAAAATCTTCAGGTAGTCTTCGCGGCCCGCATGCATCCTTTCCACACTGCTGTTGATGAATAAGGTTGGAGGCGTTGCCTTGCTCACATGCGCCAGTGGCGAGGCTTCAGCCCATAATGCCGGCGCTTCTTTTTTCGAATAGCCAAACCAATACGTAGCCGCTGATGTTCGTTTGCTGTCGTCGCCTTCACCCGATTCTGCATTTACAAAAGATAGCGTTCCATCGATATCAATGATGGCTTGTACATTGGATGAAAAACTGTTGTTGCCTTCTATTCCTTCATACTTTTTATCGCCCTTTGTTGTTCCAATAAAGGCTGCTAATTCGCCACCGGCGGAGAAGCCGGCAACCGCAATCTTCATCGTATCAACACCATATTTTTTTGCATTGGCATGTATCCATCGAAGGGCAGCCTTGAGGTCGTAAACCGCAGCGGGATAAAGTGCTTCTGTGGATAGCCGGTAATCGGGTGTAAAGCAGACGTAGCCGCGGTTTGCCAGTTGCTGCGCCAGGGGATAATGCTGCGTTCTATTGCCTGAACGCCAGCCACCACCAAAAATGATCATGATAGCCGCACGTGGTTTTGCTGATGTTTTGGACGGATAAAATACATCCACCAAAAGTGTTCGATTACCCACTTGGCAATAGACCTGGCCTTTTTTTTCTGTAATGGATTTAGAATGAAGTTCTTCGGCGATAGAGATTTCGGGATGCGACTTTTTTGTGTTGATATAAGCGCCGTAAGTAGTGTAAGATGTATCAGGCTTATTGGTGATGCCGGCTGTTGACTGCGCATTGCAGAAAAGTGAACCAATAACCAAAGAAAATGCGGCTATACATTTATAAAGTGATTTATTATTCATAGCAACATCAGTTACAAACTACAATGATTAATTCTTCGTGCCCTTCGTGGTTCGTCGTGTTTTTCGTATTACAAAAAAACGGATCACAAAGAACACAAAGGAGACACAAGGAACACAACGATAAGGTATGAGCTATTTCTTCACCGGCTTTACAATCTGATCGGCTAAATCAAGCTTCAACTCCTTTAATCCGGCCAATACTAATTCCGCCATTCTTCTTGCACCAAGCTCACTGAAATGCGTATCATCTTTTTTTCCATCCGGGTAATTCGGATGCTCGCCGGGTTCTAAATAATTATATAAATACTTCGATGTTTCCGGTCCTACCTGTTGCAGCAAGGCCTGGCTTTTTGCATCAAGGTCTATTAAGGGCACATTCATCCTGTGCGCTACATTCCGCACCAGGTCTGCATATACATCATGTGTGCCTTGCACATGGCCCACTGAATCGAATTTTCTTCGCGCCACCGGGGTCAGTAAAACAGGGATTGCTTTTTTGCTTTTTGCTTCGGTTACGTAACGGGTAAGGTTGGCAGTAAATTCTTCTTCGGTTGTATAAGTGGCTTTTGATTTTACTTCATCATTATGCCCGAATTGTATCAGCACATAATCGCCTTCCTGCAGGTTATCCACTACGGGTTTCCATAAGCCTTCCGCAATAAACGACTTGGTGCTTCGCCCATTTTTTGCGCGGTTATCAACCTTTATGGTCGAATCAAAAAAATAAGTAAAGGGCATGCCCCAGCCGGTTTCGGGATAGGCTTTTATTTCTTTGTTGCTCATTGTGGAGTCGCCAATGAGATAGACCGTGGTTTTTTTTGAAGGCGTATTGAATGCCATAATAATGCTGCTGACAAACAGCCAGTTCAATAGCTTTTTCATACTTATGTTTTTACAGAAAAAAGGCTGCATTATTTGCAGCCTTTTTTTATTATAAATGGGTTTTAATACCCAGGGTTCTGCGGCATATTTGATGCAAAGCCCCCATAAGCGGTAATTGCATCTTGCGGAATGGGCAGCAATTCTGATTTGTTCTGTACAAAGTTGGTTGCATAGTGTGCCAGAACAGTGGTGGCCATTGTCCCTGACGTATTGCTTACCCAGGTCACTTTTGTGGTTCCTGCGGGTGTGGCGCTTGGTGACTTTACATACCATGAGTTTACTACTATCCCACCAATACTTAAATCATCGGATGATGTTCTGCTTCTGTAGTAGATGGATGTAGGCAGGTTAGCGGTATTTACTACATACACAGGATAGGGGGCCATATAGGAGGGCTGGGTTAACAATGCGAACGTAGCCATTTGATTAATATTTGCCTTCGTCTCTGTAAGTGCAGTAGCCAAAAGATTCCAACGTATCAAATCATACTTTCTTACGCCTTCATCCCCCAACTCCAATGCCCTTTCTTTAACAAGGTATTTGAAGAAAACATCTTTGCTTAAACCAGCAGGGACATCCACTGCTGCATTAATCGTATTGATGTCTTTTCCAAATCCCCTGCGTCGTACCATATTGATGGCATTATAAGCCGCAGATGTTGGTCCGGTCAATTCATTCTCCGCTTCGGCAAACATGAGCAATACATCAGAATAGCGAAGGATCTGCCACTTGAGTCCGGAGTAGTTATTCAGGTAAGTTCCCGCAGGTAAAGGCGGATTAATCCAGTCTCTCCGGTACTTACCGTCAAAGATGGCAGTTGCAGCCTGGCCTTTTTTATAAAACGTAGTTCCGTCAGTAGCTAATGTATCGCCATACGGTGCGCAGGTAACATCTCTGCGGGTATCGGTTGAATCGAAAAGATAGAAATAGGTAGGCAGCATATATATGCCGCTGGTACCGGTTGCAGCCGCTTGCGTTACCGCATCTACAACGGTAGGCCCATTGTAGTAGCCTATTTTGGTATCGGCCGACCCAACACGGCCTATAGCGGTTACCTGAAACATTAATTCACCATTAGGATCATTGGCGGTACGGCCACCTACTTTATTTTTCCAAAGGTCCTTAAAGCTTGGGTTTAAAGTATGCTGGTTTGAAAGGATAATGTCATTGGTTTCATCTTTTGCAATCTGATAGTATGCCAGATAATTATTACCTCTTTTAATGGTTGCATCCTGCCGTAACGAATAGCCACCTCTAAACAGGGCGATTCTGGCCCGCAAACCTTTTACTGTTCCCTTTGTAATTCGTTCATCAGCTACATCGCCGATGCTGCTCACGTCGTTACGCCAGGGAATCATATCTTCTGCAGTTTTTAAATCATTCAGTATCTGTTCGTATAAAACATCCCGGTCGGTTCTTTTTGGGAAGGGGTCTTGAGTGGCTAATACTTCAGCCGCTTCAAAGTGAGCCGGCAAATCGCCCCAGTTGCGGATGGCTTCAAAATAAAACTGTGCCCTTAACGTATATGCTTCGCCCAGCATACGAGCCAATTGCTTTTTCTGCTGATCGGAACCGCTACTGTACAGATCCATTTTTGGAATGTTGGCAATGCAAAGGTTCGCATATTGAATGCCCTTAAAAAGCTGGTTATACGAGCCGCCCATTTGCGTATTGCCTGCTGTGGTAGCGTACAGAGGGAAGTCCCTCCTGCCAGCGTCCGCCGCACCTGTCGGCCCCTGGTTTTCATCGGTACCTACCGGAAAATAAAGACTCATTTTAAGGCCATAGCCATTGTCGCCGGTTAGTTGGTCGTAAACACTTATCAATGCGGCACGTGTTGTTTCAACACTGCTAAAAACAAGGTCTGGACCAACCGCCGTGATGGGTTGCTGATCAAGGTATTTTTTACAACTTCCCAAACCCAGCATCAAACTAAGTGCGGCAAGAAGCGTGAGCCCATTGAAATATTTTTTGTTCATATAGAATTTTTTTCGTGTTATTAAAAAGTTGCCTGTACACCAAAAAGGTAAAGACGGCTTTTGGGATATGCAGAATAGTCGAGGCCTGGTGTTAAACCACTGGAGCCAACACTTACTTCAGGATCGTAACCTGTGTAGTTTGTCCATATAGCCAGGTTGTTACCCGTTGCATATAAGCGAAGCCGGCTCACAATTTTATGCGGTCTGAAGGTGTAGCCAACGGTCACGTTATTCAACCGGAGAAATGAACCACTTTCTATTGCCCAGGAACTTGGATAATAGCTGAAGTTGCCATTACCGGAACCAAAAGCAGCGCCGCTATTTGAGTTGAAGCCACCGGGAATCCAGAGTTTGGCGTTGGCATTAACCTTTGCTAAAACGTCGGGAGAGGCGCCAAATGCATAGACTTGTTTTGTTGTGGCGTCAAGCCCAAATTGTTCAATCACATTTCCACTGGCATCAACGGTTCTCCAACGGTCGTTCATAATAGCTAACAGGTTTGACGTCACATTATAGCCACTTGTAAACTCAATCTTATTAGCGTTGTAAATACTGTTGCCATAAGAGAAGTTTACAAAGACGCTGGCATCCCAGTTTTTATAAGTAAACTGTTGATTTAACCCACCGCTAAACTTGGGTGTAGGGTTTCCAATGATAGTTCTGTCATTGTCATCAACCACTCCATCGCCATTAATGTCTTTGAAGCGAACAGCACCGGGAACCACATTGGAGCCAGAAACCTTCATCACCGCTACACCAGACTTTAGTGTGTACCGGGTTGTAGTAGCATCGTAATTAAAATCATTCACATTGTAAAAACCATCGTTTATCCAGCCATACATGGAACCGACAGCATATCCTACCTTGACCAAATAATCATTGGGCTGCCCGGATATACCCCAGGCCGGGCCACCCGGGAATTCTGTTTGCCCAAGTGCTAACGCCTCGACGGTATTTTTGTTATGAGAGATGTTGAAATTGGCACTCCAGTTAAAACCCTTAGGGTTTCTCATGATGATACCATTCAACTGTAGTTCTATACCCTTGTTGCTGGTGGCGCCAACATTTTGCAGTTGGGTGGTAAAGCCGTAGGTAGGAGCAATCTTTGCATTCAACAATAATTTATCAGAGGTATTGCTATACACGTCCACACTCATGTCTAAACGGCCTTTGAACAGCGACAGGTCTATCCCGTAATTTCTGTTCACCAGGCTTTCCCATTGAAGGTTCTGATTGGCCAGCGCATTTTGTGTATAGGCATTTACGGGCTGGTTGTTTAAACCATAGAAGTTATTACCATAGTTGAACGTGGTTAAAAAGAGATAATCGCCGATGCGGTTATTGCCGATTTTTCCATAACCAAAACGTAATTTAAGATCATTGATGAAGCTTACATTCTCCATGAATTTTTCCCGCTTTACACGCCAGGCAATAGAACCGCCGGGAAAAAATCCCCATTGCTTTCCCGGTGCAAATTTGGAAGCTCCATCATACCGTGAATTCAATGTAAGCAGGTATTTATCCATGTAGGAATAGTTGATGCGCCCAAAGAAAGACAGGTTGGTATAACGGGCTTTATTATAAACAGGAAACCCGGGCCATACCGTACTTATCCCGCCGGGCTGACTGCTAAAAGCGTCGCTGTGCGAAGTGCCTCTGGGAAAGCCGCTAAACTGGCCGCTACGCTGATCGCTACGGAGATCGTAAGTTTCCTCTCCCAACAGCAAATCAAAGTTGTGTTTTTGCTTCCATCCTTTTATAGAATAGGTGAGTACGTTAGAATTGTTGATGGTTTTCCGGTACACCGAATCTATTTGAGTAATGGGTTTGCCGCCGCCCTGGTTAACAGAAAACGAGGTAATAGAATCAAAAAAACGCCTGTCAACAAAGTCATTCCTATCGTACCCGAATGTGGACCGGAAGGATAAATGTTTGGCGATTTGGTAAGAAAGTGTTGCGCTGAAATTATAATCGGCTGTGGTCTTTCTACGGTACTCAGCATTAGCCAGTGCAACAGGGTTCACCAATGTTACTCCATTACCCGGATTGATAACCGTAGGGTCGCTTGCATCAATAGGTACATCGGCCCCGAAAAACGGCTTGTATTTAATGGCATTGCGCAACCGCGCAAAAGAGGTACTGGCATCGCTGGTTCCGGCGCCAACCACATCCTGGTTAGTATAGCGGCCGGTTACACCGATTTTTAATTTGCTGGTGACATTATAATCAGCCCTTACATTAAGGATATGCCGGTTAAAGTTTGAATTGGTTACGATTGGTTTTTCGTTATTGAATGTATAACCAAAGTTGTATGTAAATTTTTTATTGCCGCCCGATGCGGAAACGTTGTGTGTGGTGCTGATACCGGTGCGGCCCATAGTTTGCTTTTGCCAGTCAATAGGGTCTATGTTTTTATAAACGTTCAAGGTATCCCAAGTAGAACCATATTGCCGGGCAAAACTTGTATCGTTGCGTGCTTTGGCTACTTCATACTGCCATGCCACAAAATCGTAAGGGCTCATAACATCCAGTTCCTTAGCCAGTTTTCTTACACCAACAAACCCGTTGTAGGTAACAATCGTTTTTCCGGGGCGGCCCGATTTGGTTGTAATTACAATCACACCATTTGCCCCTCTGGCACCATAAATGGCTGTTGCCGCGGCATCTTTCAATACATCAATGCTCTGAATATCCTGCGGTGCAATAATGGTGAAGGCGTTTTCCATTTGAACACCATCAACAACATACAGCGGATCATTATTCTGCGTAATGGAGATACCGCCACGTACGCGAATGCGAACGGTAGCATCCGGCGATCCTTCCGACGTGCTTGCAGTAACACCCGCCAAGCGGCCATTCAAGGCTTCAGCGGCTGAGGTCAGGGGAACGTCTTTCAAATCCCTGGCCCCGATGGAAGAGATAGATCCTGTTACATCCCGCCGCCTTACCGACTGATAACCAATCACCACCACATCATTTAACGCATTGGATGATGATGCTAAGGTTACATCGGCGGTTGTTTTATTACCAACATTCACCTCCTGGCCACTATAGCCCACTGAGCTGAAAACCAATACCACACTGCCCGTGGCGGGAACGGTGATTGCATAGCGTCCATTACTGGCAGTGGCTACTGTAGTGCGGGTGCCCTTCAGTGTAACATTTACGCCGGACAAACCGGAAGACAAACTATCTGATAATACGCGGCCTGTTATCTGGCGGGTTTGGCTCCAGGCCATAGTTACAAACAGGCAAAAGAATAGAGAGAAAGAAATTTTCACTTTCATATACAAGCTTGAGTAATTGAACGTTTGGGGTGATTGATTTCGTATTTATTTAACCGACGCAAGCCGATATATTTTCGTTGCAGGGGACGTAAATAAATGCGTATCAATCGTTGAAAATACAGTTAAGAACAAAGCAGTCCGATGTTATTTCCGTAACAAGTCTAATCAGATATTCAGTTACGGCAAGCCTATTGAAACCTTTTATTTACGCAATCGTTACCGACAACGTTTGCAGCTACGTCATTGCCACCAAATCTTACTACTTTTAAAGCCCGTTTACAACACTAACCACAGGGACCTTTCTTTGAATGAAATTTGAAAGTGCCACTATAAAAGATATTGCGAAGGCCCTTAACCTTTCTACCTCTACCGTTTCCCGGGCCCTCCGCGGCAGCTACGAAATTAGCGCCGATACCAAAAAAGCCGTATTGGAGTATGCCGAAAAAATCAACTACCGTCCCAACCCTATTGCCCTTAGTTTAAAAGAGCGACGGACAAGGGCCATTGGCGTGGTGGTAAGCGAGATTGCCAACAACTATTTTTCGCAGGCCATCAATGGTATTGAAAGCATTGCTTACAACCGCGGCTATCACGTTATCATTACACAAAGTCATGAGTCGGCCGAGCGGGAAAAAGTAAACGTGGACCACATGGCTTCGCGGGGTGTAGATGGCTTGCTGGTTTCGCTTTCATCGGAAACGGTGGACCTTACGTTTTTAAAAGACCTGCATGAAAAAGGGTTACCGATTGTTTTCTTCGACCGTGTGACCGACGAAATAGAAACGCATAAAGTGGTTGCCGATAATTATCTCGGCGCCTTTCATGCTACGGAACACCTCATTTACCAGGACTATAAACGCATTGCGCATATCTCTTCATCGCCCTACTTATCTATTACTAAAGAACGATTAAGCGGGTACAAAGCCGCCCTGGAAAAACACAACATTCCCTTCAACGAATCATTGGTGAAACACTGCCATCATGGAGGTATGATTGCGACAGAAGTAGAAGAAGCATTGGTACAATTGTTTAAGGCTAAAGTGAAGCCCGATGCGGTTTTTACGGCAGGCGACCGGTTAACGATGGAAACGTTCGGCATCTTAAAACGAATGAAGCAAAAAAAGGAAGTGGGTTTTACCGGCTTTACTAACTCGCAGGTAGCCGACCTGTTTTCGCCTTCCTTAACTGTGGTACGGCAGCCCGCTTTTGAAATCGGCCAGACGGCTACTGAACTACTGGTTCAAATGATAGAAAGCAAACGCCCCATCACCGAGTTTGAAACCAAAACGCTGGACACCTCTTTGATCATCCGCGAATCTTCTTCTAAAAAAATCTAATTCTGCTTCAATAAAACTATACATGAAGATTTCTTTCTGGAGCGTAGGCAAGCCGCATGATGGTTATGTGAAAGCCGGCATCGGAGAATTTACCAACCGCCTCGCTAACTATTATCCGGTACAATGGAATATTATTCCGCCACCAAAAAACGCCGGCGTTCTATCGGCTACTGACTTAAAAAAAGCAGAAGGTGATAGCATCATAAAGCTTTTAAAAAACGATGATTTTTTAGTGGCGTTGGATGAACGGGGAAAGGAATGGACATCAGAGGCTTTAGCGAATTTTATACAACAACGCGGCAATGAAAGCACCCGCCATATTGTGTTTTTAATTGGCGGCGCTTTTGGGTTAGATGAAAAAGTTTTGACGGCGGCCAAAGTAAAATGGTCTTTATCGGCCCTTACGTTTCCGCACCAGTTAGTGCGGTTGATATTAGCCGAACAAGTTTACCGGGCCTGCACTATTTTGCAGAACGAAAAATATCATCATAGGTGAGGGAAGACAGTTGGTGGTTGATAGATGACGGATGACAGATGTGAGACCTTAAATATCAAATGTCAAACAGGAGAATGAAGAAAGTAATATCTTCCTATGCACACTTTTGCTAACAGATAACTATTCATTACTTATTACTTATTACTTATTACTTATTACTTATTACTTATTACTTATTACTTACAACTCACTACTCACCCTCCACCCTTCACGTTCTTAAAAACTATTCATGCAGCTTTCCATTACGCTCATTATTATTGTTATCACGGTGCTTACTTCCATTGGCGCTTTCAGCAACCAGCGGATGATGGATGAATTGATTTTTTATCCGCCGGCTATTACCAGTCGCGGCCAGTGGTACCGCTTTATTTCGCATGGGTTTATTCATGCTGATGCCGGCCATCTTATTTTTAATATGATTGCGTTATGGTCGTTTGGCGAAAGCCTCGAACGCATCTTCAGCTTTGATTGTGTGTTTGGCAAATGGGGGCGTCTGTTCTATTTGGTTCTCTATTTCAGCGCCTTGTTTATGGCCAGCTTTCCCGATTATATCCGGCATAAAGACAGCTACCAATTCAGAAGCCTTGGCGCCTCGGGGGCCGTGTCGGCCGTTATCTTTTCCAGCATTCTTTTCTTTCCGCAATCACCTATTGGTATCATCTTTATCCCGGCCCAAATTCCGGGGTGGATCTTCGGTTTAGCGTATCTCGGTATATCGGCGTATTTAAACAAGCGAGGTGGCGGGCGAATCAATCACTCCGCGCATTTATGGGGAGCGGCTTATGGTATTGTGATCACTATTTTGTACTGCACCTTTTTTGCCCACAACTTTGACCTGTTCCATAATTTTATGCTGCAGCTAAAATCAACCAGCCTGGATATGGAACTTCAGTGTAATTAGTAAAACCTTTTTTGTTGATGGCATTATTTTAAAGCGGTCATCTATTCGATGACCAACAACCCACACAATTTTTTTATGCGATTCAAGCACCCACACTTTTTCCTTTTGTGGTTTTGAAAGTTTTTGATCAATGAAAAAACGGGCCAGCTTTTTCTTTTTTTTCATACCCAGCGGATAAAAATAATCACCGGCTTTCCATGGCCTGAGAATTAATGGGAAGACCACTTCAGCGGCATCTACCTGGGCTATTTCGTTTGATGTGTTGAGTGAAAATTTTTCAACGCGAACAGGCTTTAAAACTAATTGCTGGTCCCCGAAAAAAATGATTTCATTTTCTTTTTCCACCACTATAGTTTGTGTTGTAATGGACACCGGCGCTATAATAAACCACTTGCCATGCCTGATAATGCGGTAGCTTTCATTAGCTATATATTTTCCCGATTGGGCATCCGCCAGCTTCACTAATTGGTCCACCGCCTTTTCGCCAAAGCCAAAGTCTTTTATGATTTCGTAAAGAAGCGATGTGTGCTTATACTTCATCAGTTTCAACACCGGAATACAGTGTTCATCACCTTTTACTTCAATGATTTTTTTCTTTAAGCCTGTCACTAATTCATTGTACAACGACGCCGTTTGCTGAAAGCGTTTGATGTTATTCAACAGGTTTTCTTCTGCTTGCGGGTACTGCTTTTTTACCAGCGGGAGAACTTCATTCCGGAAAAAATTGCGGGTGTATTTGTTAGAATTGTTCGACGAATCTTCTACCCATACTAATTGCTTACCGTTAGCGAAAGCTTCAATTTCGGAACGTTTTATATGAAGCATCGGCCGCAGGCAATGGGCTTCTTTTTTTTCGGTGGGCATACCGGTCAGTCCTTCCAAGCCAGTGCCCCGGAAAAAGTTCATCAGCACCGTTTCTATGTTATCATTGGCATGATGCGCCAGCAAGGTATAAGCAAAACCTTTTTCTTTTCTTACTTCCGAAAACCAGTGGTAGCGCAGGTTTCGCGCCGCCTCCTGAATAGACAGTTTATGTTCTTCGGCATCCAGTTGCGTATCAAACCCCTTTACAAAAACGTCTGCGCTATATTTTTCTCCAAGGCTTTTTACAAAGGCTTCATCCCTTTCGCTTTCTTCTCCGCGTAAATTAAAATTGCAATGAGCGATGGAAAAATTTAGCCCTGCTTGTTTGCTCAATTCGCATAACACTACAGAATCTACACCGCCGCTAACCGCCAGCAAAACGGTTGCTTTTTGTAGTCCGTATTTTGAAATGATTTGAACGAAAGGCGTTAGTAAATCCATTAACTAAAATTGTCTTTAAGTGTTGGCAGAGATAAGTACGTCGGCAATAAAAAGAAGTACTACTAAACCAACGTTTCTGCTAAGCGCCCCTTCAGGGGACGGGAGCCTAAATCAAATCCTCATACGCTGCCTGTAACTCATTATAAGCATGATTATCTTTTGCCTCTTTCGCCATCCTCATTCCCTTCTCATATACTGTTATGGCCTTCTCCGTTTTATCCATCTTTTCCAGCAATTTTCCTAAATGATAATAGCTCCCAATATAGCCTTCATCGCGGGCCAGAATGGTTTCAAATAATTCCCTTGCTTCCTCCTCTTTATTCAGCTTAATGTACTCCAATGCCAGCGCATGTTGTACAAAACTATCGTCGGGGTTTTGCGCTAAAAAAGCCTTTAATTTTTCTATCCGGTCCATTGGTTTTCTTTTGAAATTTGCGCAGCGTTTGCTCTTATATTTGCAATCGGCAATTATAGTTGCATAAGCAACCAATTACACTTTCACCTTAAATTAGCGATATGAAAATTTTGGTGTGCATCAGCAAAACACCCGATACCACAGCAAAAATAGCCTTCACCGATAACAACTCGAAATTCGCTGAAGCCGGCGTGCAGTGGATCATTAATCCTTACGACGAATGGTATGCCTTAGTGCGGGCCCTTAAGTTGAAAGAGGCCGATGTATCTACCACCATTCATTTGGTTACCGTTGGTGGCGCCGATGCCGATCCTATTATTCGCAAGGCCTTAGCATTGGGTGGCGATGAAGCGATGCGCATCAATACCGAACCAACAGAAAGCTATGCCGTGGCCGCACAAATTGCGGCCGTTGCTAAAGACTACGACCTGATTTTATTAGGCAAAGAAACCATTGATTACAACGGTGGCGCTGTAGGCGGTATGCTGGCCGAATTGCTGGATGCGCCTTACGTAGCCAACGCTACCAATTTACAAATTGCAGGAACCACCGCTACAGTAAAAAGAGAGATTGAAGGCGGTGAAGAAACACTGGAAGTATTGCTACCAGTGGTAGTCGGTTGCCAAAAGGGAATGGCTGAGGCCCGCATACCCAACATGCGTGGTATTATGGCGGCCCGTACCAAGCCATTGAAAGTGGTAGAGCCGGCAACCATTGAAGCTATGACGCAGTACACCGAATTTCAGTTGCCACCCGCAAAGGCAGGCGTGAAATTGGTTTCAGCCGATAATGTAGAAGAGTTGGTGAGGCTGCTGCACGAAGAAGCAAGGGTGTTTTAACAGCCGCCCCCATCCCCTGAAGGGGAGCTTAGCCAGATTCTTTGCAAATGCGATTAGTTCCTTATTTATAGTGCCTTTTTGTACTTAGCTGATGTGCTGCTTTCATCGTCTGTTGCAAGTTTATCCTGAGCGCAGTCGAAGGACTCGCTTGTACGTTTAGAACACTACTGAGCAGAAACAAATTTCGGGTTTAGGTACCAACCCCAAACCCCCAAACTTCAAACCCCAAACTTCCCCCATGAGCGTTTTAATATTTGTAGATCAACTCGACGGACATATAAAAAAAGCTTCCCACGAAGCCCTGAGTTATGGCGCTAAAATAGCCGAACAAACCGGCGATACGGCGGAAGCCATTGTGTTAGGAACCGTGAACGAAGACCTTGCGGCCTTAGGGCAACATGGCGTAAAGAAAGTTTACCAGGTAGAGGACGATGGGCTGAAAAATTTTGACTCGCAGGTATATACCAAGGTGCTTGCGCAAGTGGCCGAACAAACCGGGGCTAAGGTGATTGTATTCTCTAATAACTCCAGTGGTAAAACCCTCGCGCCGCGATTAGCTGTTCGTCTAAAAGCCGGACTAGTAGCGGGTGCTACGGCTTTGCCCGATACTGCTTCAGGTGCGTTTGTCGTTCGCAAAAATGTTTTCTCCGGCAAGGCCATGGCTAACGTAACGATTAAAACGGAGGTGAAAGTAATTGCGTTGAATGTGAATGCTTTTACCATCGTATCCGGCGAAGGCACAGCGGAAGTTGTTCCCTTTACCGCTACTGTTGATGCACCAAAAACTAAGACGATAGGCAGCACAAAAACAAGTGGCAAAGTAGCCCTTACCGAAGCCGATATTGTAGTAAGCGCCGGCCGCGGTTTAAAGGGCCCTGAGAACTGGAAAATGGTGGAAGACTTAGCCGATGAATTAGATGCGGCGCTGGCTTGCAGCCGCCCGGTGGCGGATGCCCATTGGCGGCCGCACAACGAACACGTAGGCCAAACAGGTGTTGCTATTGCGCCCAATCTTTATATTGCCATAGGCATCTCCGGCGCCATTCAACATTTGGCTGGTGTTAACCGCAGTAAAACCATTGTGGTGATTAATAAAGATGCAGAAGCGCCGTTTTTTAAAGCCGCTGATTATGGCATTGTAGGCGATGCGTTTGACATTATTCCAAAGATCACTGAGGCGGTGAAGAAGGTGAAGGGCCATTGATAATTTTTGAATTTATATTTGAGCGGAATGAAGATCATTCCGCTTTTTATTTTTATGAGATACGTCATTACATTCTTATTTGTCATCTTAGCAAGTTCAGTACAGGCGCAGGTTTCTTTTGAAGGGAAAATTGTGTATGAAATGAATTCGCCCGAAAAAAATGGAACGGCCCAACTGACATTCTACTTTAGTCATAATAAAATTAAATTGAATTTTAAAGAACCTAACCAGAAAGCATCTGATGACCTGGATGCAACAATTATTGATTTAGATTCTGGAAGAGTATATACAATAAACCAAGAGTTAAAAACTTATACAATAAAAACATTAGTTCCTAAAAAGCCGACAGGCCGGCACTTGACAAGTATTGCAGGCTATGCTACTACACAAAGTTTGTCATATTCGATCAATGATGAAACTGATGTGTACATAAATGGGTTTTTGCAAAATTCCAAATTCTATGTGGCCGATAGCCTGTATTTTGAAGTCCCGGAAGAGTACAAGGACAATTATGAATTGCTGATGATTCGTGATAATAAAATTGTGTTGGGAGCTGAAATTTTTATGTCCACTTATGCAGGATATAGTCGCAAAAAGGATGGCGATACGATTACACCGCCAACCACTGTTATGGCTAAATCAGTTACTGCAACGCAACTTGATCCCGCAATTTTTAAAATTCCTGCGGATTATACAATCAAAAAAAATATTGATTTTGTAACTACCACTTCAGACTCAATCGCTGCAGTCGATGTCACGCCCATCGAACCAAAAAACCCGGCAACGAAACGGAAACCTATAAAAAAAACATCATCCTTTAAAACGAACAAATTCACTCTCCACCGCAAGGAGCAGTAAGATTTTTCAAATTGATTCTGTTTACCATTATCTACTTAATTTTGACCGGCTCCATTAAGCAGTAGCGTGTATGAAAAAAATAGAACTGGAAATTGTGGCGCTCTCCCACAGCATTACGCAAACCCATTCGTACGCTGTAGTACTGGGCGAGGTAAACGGATTGAGACGATTGCCGATTGTTATTGGTGGCTTTGAAGCACAGGCTATTGCCGTGGCACTTGAAAAAATGCAGCCCTCCCGGCCGCTCACCCATGATTTAATGAAGAACTTCATGACGGCCTTCACCATTGACTTGCACGAGATCATTATCTCCGATTTACAGGAGGGCATTTTTTACTCCAAGCTTATTTGCTCCACCGATCATGATACGATTGAAATAGACAGCCGCACCTCCGATGCACTTGCTTTGGCGGTTCGTTTTGGCTGCCCGGTTTATACGTACGAACACATTTTGGAAAGTGCCGGCATTTTAATGGAAGACACCGGCGGAACCGGTAAAAAGAAAAAAATTCCCACAGTAACCACTACGCAGGATGAAACCGGCGGCACCAAGGACGACCTGCGCTCTCTATCGCTGGAGGAGTTGAATACCCTGCTGAATGAAGTGCTGGACCAGGAAGACTACATCCGCGCCATAGCCATACGCGATGAGATCAACAGCCGGGGGAAAGGGAAGTAAGGTTTGGAGTTTGAGGTTCTTTAGACGCCAACCTTCTACAATTTTATAACAGTCCTTACGCAAAGAATCTTACCTTATTACGATAACTCCAAATCCTAAACACTAAACTCCAAACTCGCTTGATCGTTTTCCCCAATTGCAAAATCAATCTCGGCCTCTCCGTTCTTCAAAAAAGAAGCGATGGTTTTCATGCCCTGGAAACGGTGTTTTATCCAATTGCCATAACTGATGCCCTGGAGATAATTGAAGCCCCATCTTCCACCAACGAAATAGAATTTACTGCTTCCGGTTTGCCGGTGGATGGGAACAGTAGTGATAATAGTTGCCTGAAAGCCTACCAGCTTTTGAAAAAAGATTATCCCGATCTACCACCCATAGAAATGCACCTGCACAAAGCCATTCCCATGGGCGCCGGCCTCGGCGGAGGCAGTGCCGATGCGGCTTTCACGTTAATGGCGCTAAACAAAAAATTTCAGCTATCTATTACAGAAGAACAATTGTCAGCTTACGCATTGGCCCTGGGTAGCGACTGTCCCTTCTTTATAAAAAACGGCCCATGCTATGCCACCGGACGAGGGGAAGTGTTGAAGGAAACATCAATTAATCTATCCGGTTATCAGTTAGTGATTGTTCATCCCGGCATTCATATTAATACCGGATGGGCCTTTTCTCAACTCAAACTTTCTTCTTTTAAACCAGCAATTAAAGAGATAATTAAGCAACCGGTAGAAAGCTGGAAAGATACGCTGGAAAACGATTTTGAAGCCGCCGTTTTCCTGCATCACCCCGAAGTAAAACAGTGTAAAGAAGCGCTTTACGGGCAAGGCGCCATCTATGCTTGCATGACCGGCAGCGGCTCTACGGTTTATGGCATCTTTCCAAAGAACGTTTCCATCACATATCCTTTTCCACCGCATTACTTCGTAAAAAAAATACCGGCGGTGTAACCATTATTTTCCACGCTGTACATTTGCGCTCCGATGGAAATTTATAAGGACTTCTCTTTCGACTCCGCTCATTTTTTGCCGCATGTGCCCGATGGCCATAAGTGTAAGAACATGCATGGGCATACGTATAAGCTTCGTGTGTTTATAAAAGGCACACCTGATCCGCGGTTGGGATGGATCATGGATTTTAAAGAACTTAAAGACATCATCAACCCCCTAATTGACCAGTTAGATCATAAGCTCATAAACGATATTGACGGATTACAAAACCCAACAGCGGAAAATATCACCATCTGGATTTGGGACCGCATTAAGCCCTTGCTGACGCATCTTAGCAAAGTAGAATTATACGAAACCCCCACGACGGGTGTTATTTATAGTGGTGAGTAAAGGGAGAGTTGGCAGTAAGCAGTGTGCATCTTTAAAGCAATCAATCATCTTCTGCATGTAATGACTTATCAATTGTGATTGCCAAACACAAACTGCTAACTTTTCATTAAGCATCAACCAACGAAAGCAGCTCGTGCAAATCCAGGCTTTCCGTAACCATCGAGATGCTTCCATCTTTATCCAACGGCCATTGTTCCCGCGGCCTGTCCCAATAAAGTTCTACGCCATTACTATCCGGGTCGTTCAGGTAAATAGCTTGTGACACACCATGATCGGCCACCCCCGATAACGGATAACCTGCATCCAGTAAGCGTTTCACCGCTATAGCCAAATCTTTTCGGGTAGGATAAACAATGGCGGTATGAAATAATCCGGCCGCCTTTATAGGTGCCGGTGCCGCGTCTTTGCTGTACCAGGTGTTCAGTCCAATATGATGATGGTAGCCACCGGCTGAAAGAAACACGGCGCTGGTGCCATACCACTGCATTACTTCAAAACCTAACAGGTCGCGATAGAAAACCAATGCCTTTTCAATATCTGCCACCTTGAGGTGCACATGCCCGATTCTTGTGTCACCCGGAATTTTATACGCCATAGTTCTTACATTTGCTCCAGGCAATTTATGACATCTTCTACCACTATATTTCTTTCGCTCCATTTGGACCTGTTGAATCACTAAGTGCATCCGCGTCATTCGTCCTTATTTTACCCGTTACTGCTTATTCATTACTCATTAAACGATCTCACCATGCACAATGCAACTATGGTTCACGACATGCAATATTATTTAGCGTTGGAAGAAAAATTCGGGGCGCATAATTATCATCCGCTTCCGGTGGTATTAAACCGTGGCGAAGGTGTTTTTTTATGGGACGTGGCAGGCAAGCGGTACTACGATTTTTTGAGTGGTTATTCGGCCGTTAACCAGGGCCATTGCCACCCTAAAATTATTGAGGCTTTAGTGCAACAGGCAAGCCGTCTAACCCTTACCAGCCGGGCTTTTCATAGCGATTTATTAGGCGAGTATGAGTGCCATATCACCCGCCTTTTTGGCTATGATAAAGTACTGCCGATGAACACCGGCGTAGAGGCCGTGGAAACCGCTATTAAACTAACGAGGCGTTGGGGTTATAAAGTAAAAGGCATCGCCGACGGGCAGGCAAAAATTATTGTGTGTGAGGGCAACTTTCATGGCCGCACGTCCACCGTTATTTCGTTCAGCAACGATGAATCGTCAAGGGCCCTTTTTGGTCCTTACATGCCTGGCTTTGTAGCTATTCCTTATAATGATATAGCGGCCCTGCAAGAGGCATTGAAAGATAAAACAGTAGCCGGTTTTTTGGTAGAACCCATACAAGGCGAAGCCGGCGTGGTGGTGCCGGATGATGGTTATTTATCACAGGCTTTTGCCTTATGCGAGGGAGCTAATGTTTTGTTTATAGCCGATGAAATCCAAACCGGCTTAGGCCGCACTGGTAAAATGCTGGCTTGCGACCATGAAGGTGTGCATCCAAACCTGTTGATATTAGGCAAAGCATTAAGCGGCGGCGTGCTGCCCGTTAGCGCCGTATTAGCCGATGATGATGTGATGCTCACCATCGGTCCCGGCGAACATGGCTCTACGTATGGCGGCAATCCATTGGCGTGTAAAGTAGCTATGGCAGCATTAGATGTTCTACAGGAGGAAGGCATGCCCGATAATGCTTTAGGGTTAGGCCATTATTTTAGAGAACGCATCCGCGACCTTCAATCGCCTTTTATTACAACAGTACGCGGTAAAGGTTTACTGAATGCCATTATCATCGCCCATCATCATAAAGAAGCAGTCTGGGATTTATGCCTGGCACTAAAAGAAAACGGCCTTTTGGCGAAGCCTACTCATGGCGATAAAATCAGGCTGGCACCACCGTTGATTATCACCAAAGAGCAGATAGACGAATGTATTTTTATTCTTCAAAAAAGTTTGAAATCGCTACAGTAATCAAAGGTTTATCACTTATTTTTTAATGAAGGATGAACATTCGCTTACCTTCCGCCTTCAATTATTCTACTGTTCATGGATACCCATCTGCATCATGAAGAACACCTGGAAAGCTCGGATTTTTTGCGTGATGTAGTGATTGGCATGAGTGATGGCCTTACCGTACCCTTCGCTCTGGCAGCGGGTTTGAGCGGCGCCGTATCATCTACTTCTATCATTATTATTGCCGGCATTGCGGAGATTGCCGCCGGCTCTATCGCCATGGGCTTAGGCGGGTACCTGGCTGGCAAAACCGAACAGGATCATTACAACAGCGAAGTAAAACGGGAGTACTACGAAGTAGAGCACAAGCATCAATTAGAGATTGATGAAACAAAACAATTCTTTGCCGGTATTGGTTTAAGTGAAGACTTACAGGAAAAAGCCACGCAGGAGATAGCTTTGAATAAAGACCGTTGGGTGGACTTTATGATGAAGTATGAATTGGGCCTTGAAAAGCCTGATCCCAAACGGGCCCGCAAGTCGGCGTTTAACATTGGCGCTTCTTATATTGTTGGCGGGCTTATTCCGTTGTCACCGTATTTTTTTGTAAAGGCTTCCTTAGAGGCCCTTCAAATTTCGGTAGTGGTTACCTTAATTTGCCTGTTTGTATTTGGATGGATAAAAAGCAAGGTGACCGGTATTAATCCATGGGCCGGCGCAGTTAGAGTAATGTGTATTGGGGCGTTAGCAGCAGCGGCGGCGTTTGGTATTGCTAAGTTTATTGAACATTGATTTTTGCTCTATGCTTATAAAAAAGCCTGCACAGTTATGGTGCAGGCTTTTTGGGTTTAATTCAGTAGGATTTATTCTTTTACAAACTTGCTAACAGCCGATTGGCAGTCGCTGTCGCAGGTAAGTTTAATCATATAAGAACCACCGGCTAACGAAGCTACGTTTACTTCAAGCGTGTTAGAACCGGCATCCACAGCGGCTTTCTGCGTTTTTACGATGCGGCCCACAGCATCCATCACTACGATGGTAATGTTGTCTTTTACCGGTGCATCTACCAACAAATTCACTTTACCGGAAGCGGGGTTCGGGAACAATCCACTTAGCGTAAGCAACGTTGCTTTTGTGCCATTGATAACGATGGTATTGCTGATTTTAACGCTGCCGTTGCGGTCTGTCTGGCGAAGGCGATACAGTTGTTTCAGTCCGCTGATGTTATTATCACTAAAGGTATAGCTACGTTGTTGCGTGGTGTTACCCAGGCTATTAACGGTGCCCACGGTGCTCCATCTGTTACCATCTTCGCTACGCTCAATTCCGTAAACCTGTACATCCGTTTCCTGTGCTACCGTCCATTTCAGATTGTTGGCAGCGCCCTGGCGAAGGCCGGAGAAGGTGAGGATGTTAGCAGGAAGCGAAGCAAAATTCTTTGAGGCAACATAGAATGTCGAAAATGATGAAACATCGAACCCGATATAATAGTTAGATCCATAAGACGTGGTTGTTGCTCCGGCAACCGGCGCGGCACCTGCACCTACTGTAACTGCACAAGACTGACTGTTTTTGAACACACCCAAATCGCTGCTTGAAGTGACTTGAGAACCCGGATCGTTTTGCAAGGCAGTTAATTCCGCATTAGTAAAATATAGTCGAACGCTTACTGTACCGGATGTAGGCTGAGTGGTCGGCGTTATTTCTATATTCCTGTCTAAGTAACTTTTGTTATAAAAATCTTTGCGAACTGCATTTGTATTACGATACACTTTTACTGTAGTGCTACCTAATGTGTTGCCATTTGCATTTATCTCACCCACGAGTTTTCCATCGGCCATAAACAAAGGAACCCATAATGTTGTGAGACCACCACTGATATCAAATGTTTGCGCAGCCACACACGTATTTGCAGTTGTATTAGCCGAAACGTCCGGCGACATAACGCACAAATTGAATGTTGCTCTACCTCCGGTACCTCCGGTGAGGGCTCGAATGTAATAGGTTGTACCTACATTTAATACAGCAGGAATATATATCTCCCCACCTCCATTGGTTGTACTGACGACCGAAGACAAGTCACAGTTAACTTCTGCAAGTGAACCTGGAGCACCTGTATAAACGCCATAATAGAAAGTACCTGGTGTGCCTGAGGCAATTGAGTAATTGGAAAGTTTCAGTATCGCTTTTGTATCTGTGGCCACAAACTTAAACCATACATCGTCATCTTGACTTGAAGAAAAACAAGTTGAAGTTTCAGGAGAGGCAGTTGCACCAACCGTCGAGTAAACAGTACCTGTACAAGCGGCATTGTACATAATATGAGTCAGCGTAACAGCACCACTTGCATTGTCGTTATCAAACCCAGGGGTTGTAAATGAAACCTTAGTGTTAGGGCTATATCCATTTCCGCTGCCTGTGCAATTTTGACGTACATACAAATCATAACCGGTAGCGGGGGTTAGACCTGTAATGTTTACCGGTGAGGTGGCTGGATTAACTACAGTTCCTCCGGTACCGGCAGTAGCGCCTGTTGCAGGTGTAAAGCTTGATACTCCATATTCAAGAATGTAAGAGCCGGTGCCACTCCAGGTAACCGTGGAACTTGTACTTAATAAGTTGCTCACTATTGGCGTAGCGGGTGCTGCGCAAAGTGGTGTCACATCAATACTAATATCATCTATCACTAAGTTATCCTCATCTGCATCAGAGTACACCTGGAACCCAAATACATAAACACCTGTGCTTGGAACTGTAAATATGATGCTGGTATCCTTATAGGAAGTATTAGATATACCCGTGGCATTGAAAAGGGTCGCACCTGTCATACTAACGGATGTTTGATCTGTGCCTGTTACTACTTTAAGCTTTTCAGGATAAGTAGTGCTTGAAGCCAAATATTTAAACCGCAATGTATAACTGGTTCCAGAGTTTAAATTGAGTTTTGGAGTAAAAAACCAGTCGTTTGCCGCGGCCGCTGAATTATAAGCATAATCCAATGCAATAGATGTAATAGCTGTTGTTGAACCAGCAGGAATTGTTTTCCAGGTATTAGCATCTGCATTTGTATTTTCCACTACCGTGCAGGAGGGTAAAGCAGGTACGGTAACGCTATTGAAATCCTGTACATATGGAACATTCAGTATGCCACATGCCGTAGTGAAAGTTATTGCTGAACCCGACCAATCACTAACAAGGCCTCTGCCGCAATTAGAACGCACCCATACATAATAAGTGGTGGCAGCGGTTAAACCAGTTAATGCTTGAGACGTAGTTGTGATCCCTGTAGTGGTTGGCACTGTACTTCCTGTGGGTGGTGTACTTGAAGTGCTATAGTAAATTTCATAGCTTGCTGGTGTGGCTGTAGGAGCCGCCCAGTTTAGCGTTGCTGAAGTTGTTGTGATGCCGGTAGCAGATCCAGGCACTGGTGCAGCACAAGTAGGTACAATATCTATTGAAAAATTATCAACACCCTGATCTAAAATTCCACTGCCGTAATTGGAATTTGATTTAAATCGAAATGCTACTGTTTGACCAACGTAAGTTGATAAATCAACCGTAGTTAATTTCCAGTTACTCACCGCAGTTGTTGTGGCAAAGGTGCTGTTGGTAGTGCTATGGCTATAGATACTTGTCCAGGTAGCTCCATTATCAGTTGTGATTTGTAACTCTAATGGATAAGGATCTGCACCTGTGGCACCGGTAGTGCCTTTGTAACCACCTGTACCCAAATAATAATAGTAAGCTATTTGACGGGGGGTTGCATCTAATACAAAAGATGGACTATTTAAATAATATGGATTATATGTTACTTGAGCTAAAAAGACATAAAGAAACGCAAATCGGGAACCACTCTGTGGTCCTGCAACACCATAGGTTGCATCAGCCGCTGTAGTGGTCCAATGGTAAGAAGCCCCTGGTGCACCCTCTGAAGAAGTCCAGCAACCTGGTAAACCTGTTGTTTCAAATCCTTGTGTGTAGGGGAAAGCAGAAATAGCTGCGCAACTAGTAACAAAACTGCTGCTGGCAGTAACGGTATTACAACCACTCGCTTTAATTCGATAATAATAAGTTGTAGCTGCATTTAGACCTGAGACATCATAAGATACCACGTTTGCAACAGCTGTAGCATCGCTAACAGTGAAAGGTGATCCACTAATGGGTGATGCAAAGGCTGCGTCAGTAGTAACGTCTAAGGTGTAGGTTATTGCACTTGCACCACCACCGCCTGAAGAAGCCCAATTAATTCGACCTCCGTTAGTTGTAAGATTTGTTACTGATAAAGATGAGGGAGTAGCCGGACAGGTAGTAGCATTTCCCGTAAGTGGGGAAGTGGTATAATATTTTGGCCCACCAGAACAACTACCTGTGTTATAAGAAAGAAGGGTAAACGTATAGTTTGTATTACCGGTTAATGTACTTGCAGTAAATGTAGTGGCAGCAGATGATTGTACTACAGTTCCATTGCCGATAGTATTGCCTGCAACATAAGTGGTACCGTCAACCGGCATGCCCATAAAAGTACCGACACTTCGTACTACCAAGTATCCCGATGGCGTTCCGGAAGCCGCTGTAAACGATCCTGGGGCCGTACTACTGGTTGCCGTTCCCGGAACAAAGGCTGTCGCTTGCGTAGTAGGTGCAGTGCAAGGTGGGATGGCTGTTGGCGTAAACGTGTAAGTTGTACCCGACACTGGATATACTGAAGCAGAAAGGGTGATTGTGGAAGTGGCCGCACTTCCCAAAGTAGTCGCTAACCAGTTGGTTGTAGTTGTTCTTGTGTTGTAATCTGTATTTGACGTACCTCGTAAGCCAACTTGCGCCGTATAACTGGTAACGGTGGTCATGGCTCCATACACAAAATCAATGGTATTTGTTCCCTCGCTCAAACGAATCTGAAAATTATAATTCATTGTTCCAGTGCCATTGTACCGTTTGTAATTTTTCCATTGCACTACTAAGACCCGGTTTGGCGAACTGCCAGTTAATTGGTAACTTAACTCAGAGCCGGTTTGACCTTGTAAATCCTGATTAAACCCTGAAATAAGATTGGTAAAACCACTGGTCGTAGAAGTTGAAATAGCGGTTGTAGTAGTATTGGCTATGGAAAATGACCCAGTGCCTAAAACAATATAACCATTGGTAGCAACAGCAAATTTATCGAACGACACTCCCCGGTAAGTAAATGTAAATCCGATTGGGAAACCGGTAGCCGTAACAGGTGCAGAACCGCCTGCGGTGCTGTTATTAAATACCTCTTCATCATTTGATGTTGTCCCCAATACTGTGCCGCCACTAACAGAAGAATAAGTTCCTGCAGCCTGATTGAATGTATAGGTCGAGACTTGGCTATTTGCCATAAAGCCCACAAAAAGGGCCATAAGAAGAACGTAGAGTTTCCTCATAAACAGTTGTTTTATTAATTAATTAGTGGTTACAAAACAGGATGGTTCGCAGCAGGCAAAGCAGTGGGAAGTTCAAAAGGATTGGTGGAGGCGTTCTAAGGAAAGATGGATAGTTGGCTGATCAATAGGATGGATAAATATAGAGTGAAAAGTTTCAAAAAAAACTATTTCATAAAAAAAGTTTCTTCAATTCGTTCAAAATGGGAATGACATAAAAAAAATTACTAATAAGGTAATTGATCACCTGAAACGCTTATCCGCTAAGCGTTTCAGGTGATTGTAAAATTATTGTTTGCTAAAAGTCTGTTGGCAACTTTGGCCGTCAGCTAAACGAACCTGTAGCCAATATGTGCCTTTGCTTAGTGTGGCAATATCCACTTCCATTGCGTTTACACCTGGCTGTACCGGTATTTCTTTTTCTATCACTGTTCTTCCCGAAACATCAATACAGAACATGCGGACTTTACCTGCGAAAGGTGCTTGAACTTGTATATTCAAAGTTTTTATAACCGGGTTAGGATATAACCCTGCTATGGCAAAAAGCAGGTTTTGATTGGCTGCCAGCATTAGCACAGAGCTATACTTGCCATTACCACTATTTGCTATCATCAGTAAGCGGTAATATAATTTTCCAGCGCCGGCATTATCAGTATAACTATAATCCACCGGTTGCGACGAATTACTGGTGGCGTTGGCTGCTATAAAAGCAACAGTTGAAAAAGAACGTCCATCTGTAGAACGTTCTACATAAAATCCTTTTGCTTCCTTATCTGTTGTAGCCACCCATTTAAGCATACAGGCACCACCATTTCTTACCCCAGAAAAATTTAATAAACTAACCGGCAATACCTGGCTGTTAGAACCTAACGTGAAAGGACTAAACGTAGTAACACCAGTAACATCCACCGAATTACCCCCGCCGTCGGTACCGCCTAAGTTATCCCACGGCGATGTACCGTTCCAATGCAACACTCTAACATCGCTTGCCGTTAATGTATTGCCAGCCAGGCTTCCATAAGTAAAATTCAGGTCGGCATTTACAGTGCCGGCAGGCCTTGATATATCCCAGTAATAATTACTGATTCCAGTGATCCCTGAAGGCATATCTGCATTGGTTCGCGGATAGGTGTTAGGCCGGACGAATTGCACCTGAAAATCCGTGCCGGTGGCAGCCGCAGGATAAATTTTTACCGATGCCAGCTCTGATGCAGAAGAGGATACAGGAAAAAGATAGGTGCCTGTAGAGTTAGTAGCCCTGCGAAGCTTGCCTAAGATATGTGACGGCAACGTACCACCTACAATAGCGTTTGTTGCTGGATTTTGAACATACAAAAGATTATTGCCCATATCTAAATGACCCGCAGTAAGTGTAAGCTTGGCGTTCAAATTTGAAGGAAGTGTGAGTGGGCCAAGAACCGTTACATTGGCGACTGTATTATTTATTTTGAAAGACAATAAATCACTACTGGCAATGGTGCCAGGTGTAAAAGATTGCAACGCCGTTCCATTAAATTCAATGCTGTTTGCTGTTGACCCGGTGCTGGTTGCCTTTATTGTACCCGCATTGGTAAGATTCCCTTTGACAAAAAGACTGCTGGTACCAGTGCCGGTGCCGCCATTGCTCGCATCAAACTGTCCCCCTTGAATATCTATATTTCCATTAACGGTTACAGAAACATTGGAGTTTGATGTAGGAACAGTCATCCGGAAATTTGGTGCCCCTTGCATAATAAAGTTTCCGTTGATAGTATTAGCGGTTGCAGAAGCAGATAAAAAGCTAAGTACCCCTGTTCCTGTATTTTTAATAGTAATATTTTGAGCCGACCAGCCACCACCACTGAATATCGGCCTTACTGCGGTTTGAAGAGGGCAGTCGTAAATGATGTTTCCATAAACACCAGAGTTGGTTAGATAAGAACCGGTAGCATTAGCAGAACCAGCCATACCTGCTCCTGAAATGGTAATGGTGGATGTCGGATCAAAATTGGCTGTGAAGGTGGTGCCAGCATCGGAATTAATATAAATGTTAGCACCTGCTTTCATAAGTAGGGTAGTGGTGGTTCCATTCACCTGAACCGATTTAGGTCCTTCCAACCGCAGTGACCCAAAAACATCTATAGTAGTACCTAAACCAAAGCTGGTCGAAAGATCCAAAGTCATCCCGCCACCTGTTCCTTTTCCTTGCAACTCACCATTGATGACAGACGGGTATGCTGTGCTGGCGCAACGGGTAGTAACAGTTGCAGAACCGATACTTTCAAATATAATTTTACTTCCTGCATCCACTTTGTAACCACTATTATTTAAAACAGTAGATGAACCAAAATTTCCCTGTAAAATAACTGTGGTATTGTTGGTGGCTACGATATAGCCACCGGTAATATTATTGTCATTGACCGTATAGGTTAGCCCCGAAGTGCCGGCGCCGTCAAAGATCAATTGATAATTGACATTTGCAGGATAGCTTCCGCCAGCCCCACCTGATGTAGTGGCCCAATTTCCCGATCCACCAATGGTGCCGCCGCTTACAGACCCTACCCAATACACTTTACTTGATGGCTGCGCAGCAGCTAAAAATGCATAAAACACGAACATGAAGAAGACGTAAATCTTTCGCATAAACAGTTGGTTTAAGTTTTAAAATGTGGTTGCTTAAGGTGGGGGTGGGAGATTTTGCAAGGAGAAGGAAAACAAATATAAGCGCACAAAACAGATTACAAAATATCCATTAGAAAAAAATAAGGTTTAACGCCTAATTTTTTTGGCTACAGGGCAGGCATGGGTCAGCTACCCAACTATTTAATGTGATTGCATTTGATTGCAGAATACCTTGAAAGAGATAAAATAAAATGAAGATTGAAGATGCCTGACTTTATATAAAGTGAAGTTTTGTTACGCTACTTTTTTTGAAGAACCGGATACAAAAAACACCGTACAAAAAAGCAAGATAGACGACACCAGCATCAAATATATTCCGTAGCGTTTTATGGGGCACTCACCCATCTGGCAGGCAGGCAACAATAAAAAATTACGCACCGCCCAGGCGATGTTAAACGCGGCAAAACCTACGGCTGTTCTTTGTGTCCATACTTTAGGGATAGCTAAAAAAATCAGGTATAAAGCTGCCCATACAAAATGAAAATAGCCCGGCTTGCCAAACGATGTTCCGGTAGTATTAATACCAGTGATAGTAATGCCTTTGCTTTCAACCGTCATCCAGGGTAGATAGCAACTAATTATTAAAAGAGCCACCGTTAAAAATGGAAGAAGCTTTGTAAACCGCATGAACGCTATGGTTGGTTTAATGTTATAATCGTTATTGACCGTTAATTAGCTAATACTGCAAAGGCCCATGGGGCAAGGCTAATCATGCCATCAGCGCCAATGCTGGTACCATCCGACATGATGATGGCTTTCTCTCCCTTTATCAATTCATTCTCTATTAAAACGCTGGTTTCGGTGGCCGAAAAATTAAAGGCGCATAAAACTTCCCGGTTATCTTTTATCCGCGTAAACACTAACAAACCGTCCTGCGAGCTTATAACAGTAAGGCCACTGTCAGTAGCTAAAGCCGCATGGTTTTTCTTCAGTTTAAAAAGTGTTTGGTAAAACCGGTGCAACCGCATGTCCTCCGTCCATTCAATAACATCTTTTTCAAAAAAGGGTAACCGTTTATAATTTGGAAGTTCCTGACCATTATAAATTAAAGGAACCCCCGGCCAGGTGCAACTGAATACCGCTAATGCTTTGGCCATATCGCCATACTTTTCGTACTCTGTGCCGTTCCAGGTATTTTCATCATGGTTAGTGGTAAACCAGGCTTTTATTCCCGGCACACTATGGTACTGTTGCAACGTGCCAAGCAACTCGAAAAACGATTTTCGTCCTTTATAAAATTCTTCCGATTGATGCATCCATTTCCAGGTGTACGCCGCATCAAAAACCTGCATATAATCAGTGTGGTCGGCAGGGTCTAACTCGGCCAGCCAAAATAAATCCTTTACTTGTTGCAGTTCAGCCTTGGCTTCTATCCAAAAATCCAGTTCCACCCAAAAAGCAAGGTCGCAGCGAAAGCCGTCAATGCCTGTTTCGGTAATCCAAAACTTCATGGCAGCAATCATAGCAGCACGCAACTCCGGATTTTTAAAATCAAGTTCAATGATATCATCCATGCCGGAAGCCTTTTTAAAATCGCCGGTTTGCTCATCCTTCTCATACCAATCGGGATGCGCTGTTGTCCACCAATGGTCCCAACCGGTATGATTGGCCACCCAATCAATAATAACCTTGAAACCAGCACTGTGCGCCTCTTTCACCAGTTCTTTAAAATCATCCAACGTACCAAATTCGTCGGCCACCGACGTATAATCAGAGCAGGCATAGTAACTACCCAGGCTTCCTTTTTTATTTTTTTGGGCGATAGGAGTAAGCGGCATAAACCAAAGCGTTTCCACTTCCATATCGCGGAGCCGTGGCAAGTGTTGCCGGAAAGCATTGATGGTTCCTTCGGCCGTGTACTGCCGCACGTTGACTTCGTAAATGTTGGTGTGCTTTATCCATTCCTGCATGGCGGTGAAGATAGGGCAAGACGAAAAACGATGGAAGTGTGGGTTTAAATGTTTCAACGTTCAACTGTTTAAAAGTTTTGGAAACTGGTAACGCTTGAACCGTTAAACTTTAGAACACCCTTTACTTAATTTTGCCCTCAATGAAAAGTTTCGATGTTCCGGTTATCTATCGAAGTCCACTGATCTCGGCTATTAAAAAGTCACGTAAAGAAGCGGATCGTATGAAGAAGGACTTTACCCCTACCCTGCTTGATTTTGGCCCGGTAAAAATTTACTTAGCCCGCCATTTTGGTTTTTGCTATGGCGTGGAGAATGCCATTGACATCGCGTTTCGAACCATTGAAGAGAACAGGGGCAAACGCATTTTTTTATTAAGTGAGATGATCCACAACCCGCAGGTGAACGAAGATTTAAAAAAGAGCGGGGTTAAATTTTTGCAGGATAACAACGGCCGCCAGATTATTCCGTTTGAATCGTTAACGGCTGATGATATTGTACTTATCCCGGCCTTTGGTACCACATTACCTATTGAGGAAAAACTTAGAACCATTGGTATTCCGGTAGAAAACTATAACACCACTTGTCCATTTGTAGAAAAGGTTTGGAACCGTAGCGAAGCCATTGCCAAGAAAGAATACACCATCATTATTCACGGCAAACCTACGCATGAAGAAACAAGGGCTACCTTCTCGCATGCGGCTGCCAGTGCGCCTTCTGTGGTGGTGAAGGACATGAAGCAAACCATTGAATTGGGTAAATACATTCTTGGCCAAAAACCTCCCGAAGATTTTTATACTGAATTCAAAGATCAATATTCGGAAGGCTTTGATGTAGAAAAACATTTGGTGCGCATTGGCGTAGTGAATCAAACAACGATGCTGGCCTCCGACACACAAGCCATTGCCGATTATTTAAAAGAAATAATGATTCAAAAATTTTCATTGAATGATGAAACAGTAAAAGAACATTTTGCCGATACCCGTGATACGCTTTGCTATGCCACCAACGATAACCAAAGCGCGGTGATGGGAATGCTGGAAACACCGGCCGATCTGGCGATTGTGGTGGGTGGTTATAACTCTTCCAACACCTCGCACTTAGCCGAGCTTTGTGAAGAAAAGCTGCCAACCTATTATATCAGCAGCGAAGAGAAAATAGTATCGGCACAAACAATTCTGCATTATAATTTTCATACGGGTGAAGAGTTAGTAACCAATGATTATTTGCCGCCTAAAGAGCCTGTTACCATTTTATTAACCAGCGGCGCTTCCTGTCCGGATGCGGTGGTGGAGGAGGTTATAGAAAGATTGATTGAATTTTTTCCGGGGAGTAAAACGGTTGAGGACGTGACAGTAAGATTTAAATAACTGGATTACTTTCCTATTCTGATATTAGCGTGAGGCAATTCTATCTGCAATTTTACTTTTGCTTTTAATGCAGAAAAAACCCGCATTAAAGTATCAATAGTGGCGTTGCTTGCATTGCTTTCAAGCTTTGAAATTTGTGCCTTTTGCACACCAATTAGCTTTCCTAATTCTTCTTGTGTTAAGTTACGTTCCTGGCGTGTTTGTTTGATGGCTTTGCCAATCATCTCTATTTGAAGTTCGTATTCAAATCTATCTCTTTCAGGCGTTCCGGGCTTCCCGAGTAGTTTATCTTGCACTTCAGCTAATGTATATGTTTTCATCTCTGTTTCTTCAAAATATTTTGTTCGTTGCTGTAGGGCCGTCAGGCATTTAGCGATAACGTTCAATCGTTGTGCTTATCTTCTTATCAATAGTAATCAACGTCAACTTGACATAACAGCATACGACTTTTGAATTCTGTTTTGCCGGAGTCCAGAGATCAGCATAATGTACAATAGCATCTCCATAAATATTTTCTTTCTGCGCATCACCCGCCACTTTTCTTAGATCTAGAAGCTGAGACTTTGAAGTAACTATAAATGAAAATGTAATAGTTTGCTTCTTGAGTTTTACCTTTCGGGCAAGCAAATATGATGTAAGAGAATCACTGAAAGATTGCAGTGAGATTTTTAATGAAGGCGGTTCCTCCGTTTTTTCAAATAGGTACCCGTGACAATCCTCTTCAAGAATAATTTTATTGGTTGAATCAGTCCAAAAGGATTTTTGTGCCGTCACTAATAATGGAAACGAAGCAAGTAACAAACATGCCAATATTTTATTCATACATTTTAAAGTTGCAATTAATAAATATACACATGAACTCATCGCCTGAATAAAAAAAATGCCGGTCTTCAACAAAACCGGCATACAAATTTTTTTCATCTGAATAACTCCAAACTTCCTAATGCGCTACATCATCTTCCACCAACTGCTTTGCAACAGGAGCTGCATAAGGTCTTTTGTATAGCAGTTCATAATATTCCTCCGCCATGCGGTTGCTGTCAAAGGTTATCTGCACATCACGCATACCGTTCTTTACAATCTGCCTCCAGGTGTTATGATCGTCGTAGTATAACGGTAGTATTTCGCTGTTCAAAATTTTATAGAGCTGGTCTAAATCATATTGGTCCTGCTCCTGCACACTTACTTTGTTGTAATCAATCGGCGGCACCACAAAACCATTATTGCCATGATGTACAAATTCCGGTATCCATCCATCATTGGTACTGAAGTTTACCGCGCCATTCATTGCGGCCGTCATACCACTTGTACCCGATGCTTCGCGGGGTACACGAGGGTTATTAAGCCAGCAATCAGCGGCTTGCTTCAGACGTTTGCTGAGGCCTAATTCGTATCCAATAACTACAGCCACGTTCTTGTACGACTTGCTCAAATTCACCAGGTAGTTGAATTCAGAAATGGCTGGATAGTCCACCGGGTAAGGCTTTCCGCCCCAGATGATTTGCACCGGGTACTTGGCGCTGCTTAGCAACGCTTCAAAACGTTCCCTGTCCGATGTAATTAAACCGGCACGTTTGTAACCGGCAAAGCGACGGGCCCAAACAATAGTAAATACATTGGGGTCGAATATTTTTCCGGTCTGATCGGCTACAATTTCAAAGGCTCTTTTCTTCATCCATTTCTTACGGTCGTCAAAGCCGGCATCATTGCCTTCTTCACGGGCACGATACAAAGCTTTATCGCTCCAGTAGCGCCAGTTTTGTGCATTGGTTACAGACAGTATAGGGCAGATGCCTTCATATTTTTCCCACATGTGGCGGCTTACTTCGCCATGTAATTTAGATACGCCGTTAGCAATGCGGGCAAAGCGTAATGCGGTTAAAGAATGATTGAACTGATCATCGGTAATGCCGGTTAATTCCCGCACTTCATCTATCGTTAAGCCACAGAAATAACTCATCTTGGCACATAAAAATATGTCGTGCTTTTCGTTACCTGCTTCTTCCGGTGTATGCGTGGTAAACACTAAACGCTTGCGCACTTCCTCGCGGCTTTTGCCATATTTCTGGTATAAATAAAACGCGGCAGAAACACCATGTGCTTCATTCAAATGGTACACTTCCGGGTTGAAGCCAATTTCATCGAGCAACCTGGCGCCGCCTACACCCAACAAAATAAACTGCGCTACTTTGGTAGAGACGTTGGCATCATATAAACGGTGGGTGATGGTTTGAGAGATATAATCGTTCTCCGGAATATCAGTCGTCATTAAAAATAACGGAGCTGAATTAAAAGTAGTAGGCGGCAGGTACATCACCTTCACATAAACCGGGTGCTCATGAATATTGATGGAGAACGTAATGCCGGTATCTTCTAAAAAGCTGTAAATCTTTTCCATCCAGGTAACCTGTAAAGTTTGGTCCTGGTTGCGGGCCTGGTCGTAATAACCGTACTTCCACAAAATGCCCACGCCTACTAAGTTCTGGCGAAGCTCATACGCACTGCGCAGATGCGATCCGGATAAGAATCCAAGGCCACCGCTGTAAATTTTCAAGGGTTGATGAATAGCGAATTCCATCGAGAAATAAGCCACACGTTTGGTGTAGTTGTCATCAACAGGGTAAGGTACTTGATACGAGGTAAAATCCATTTGTTTGTTTTTTTCGGAAGCGCAAAATAAGCGTTTTTAAATTTAATGTGTAGTGGTTACACAGTTTTGCTTATTTGCCCGTTCCTTTTTTAAGTATTTGTTTGATAGGCGATAGTTTCTTTTTGGTGAAGGTTCCACTTAGCGGGCAGTCTAAGCCACGATGATTACCACAGCCGCTTTCTTCTTTTATAGAAACGGTATTGCCGGAAAAATTTAAGTCTAATACACAGGGATCGCCACCAAGGCGATACACTGCTAAAGAGCCGGAGGTTAATAAAAACTCGCCCTTCAATTCGCCCTTACAATCGCCTGCTTCGTTTTCTGTATGAATATAAACCAGCAGTTGGTTAGCGTGCCGTCCATCCCTTACCGATACGATATTCTTTTTATTCAGCTTGTAGTCGCCGGCCCATTTATTTGTTTTGGCAAACGTATCAATGGGGTTGATGATTTCGGCCGGGTTATCGTTCAATACATCGGTCATAATAAGGCTGAACGAACCCGTTGCCGCATCATACGCTACTACTTCTTTGCCTTCGCCGGTCACCTCAGCACCACTACGCTGAACAATGCTTTTAGTGATAGTGAAATTCTTATCTATCGTAGTTACCTGCGAGGTAGCCGGATCAGCATCCGGCAGTAAAAACGGGTAGCTGCTTTTAAAATTGTCCTTTGCATCAAACACTAAGATGAATACCGCCTTTTTAACGCCGGACGCGGCTTTCAGCAGGTAATACCCTTCCTTATCTTTTTGCATCAGCTTTACCAACGGCGTGTATTTAATACCTGTGGCTTTGCCGAAACAGGTGCGTTTTATACTGTCGGGAATAAGAGATGAAATAGCAGATGATGGTAATGAGGTGGTATCCGTATTTCTTACTAGCGCCGTATCGCTTAACTGATAAGGAACACTGCCTTTTGTAAAAAGATCCTTGAAGTTTTGTGATGATGCAGCATCATCTTTTTTCTCCTCTTTCTTATCGCCCCCTTTGCAGGCGGCAAGCATGGCACTAACTATAATAAACCAATATACCGGTCTGAACATTACAGGATATTTAGGGCTAAATAAAACAAAAAATAATAAAGTAAGAAGTAAGCTTCAATTAGAAAATATTTTAGATTTGTCTAAATTTTTAATTAGACAACTTGAACTTTTCAATCAGCGAGGAAAACTACCTCAAAGCTATTTACCACCTGCAGGAAGAAGAAAGCACCGTAAGTACCAACGCGGTGGCTGATAAGTTGCAGACCAAAGCCGCCTCGGTAACGGATATGATGAAGAAGCTGAGTGCCAAAGGCCTGCTTAATTATACGCCCTACTATGGCTTTTCCCTAAGTACAGAGGGCAAACGTATTGCTGTGTTCATTGTTCGCCGGCACCGGTTGTGGGAGTTTTTTCTTTCGCAAAAATTAGGCTTTAGCTGGGAGGAAATTCACCCGCTGGCAGAAGAACTGGAACACGTAAGCAGTAAAAAATTAATAGACCGGCTGGATGAATTTTTAGCGTTTCCTACTTATGATCCGCATGGCGACCCGATACCCGATAGCAAAGGGAAAATTATAATTCGAAACAACCTGCCGCTTTCCTTGTTGCCCAAAAGTAAGGTAGCCGAAGTATGCCAGGTTACCAATCAATCGGCTGAAATGCTGGAGCTATTGAAACACAAAAACATCGGCATCGGTACCAGGTTGGAGGTAAAGAAACATTTTCCTTTCGATCAATCGTTGGAACTGAAACTAAAAACAAAAACGGTTACCATCAGCGACCAGTTAGCTAAAAATATTCTTGTTACGTATGAGTAGATTATCCAGCACGGCTTCCCTTAGCGAAGTACACGGAAGCGTAGATACCACCAACACGGCAAAGCCTGGCTGGAAGCGCATTCTATCGTTTTTTGGACCGGCCTATTTAGTAAGCGTAGGTTACATGGACCCCGGCAACTGGGCTACGGATTTGCAAGGCGGCAGCCAGTTTGGCTATAAGCTGATCTGGGTGTTACTAATGAGCAACCTGATGGCCTTGTTGCTTCAAAGCCTGGCCTCACGCTTAGGCATTGTGCGTGGCCGCGACTTAGCCCAGGCTAACCGCGAAACCTATCCGAAGTACATTAACTTTTGCTTATACATTTTAGCAGAAATTGCCATTGCCGCCTGCGATTTAGCTGAAGTCTTAGGCATGGCCATCGGCATTCAACTCCTGACCGGTATGCCTCTATTATGGGCTGTATTGGTAACCTTGCTTGATACTTTTTTATTACTGGCTTTACAACGGTTGGGCATGCGTAAAATGGAGGCTTTTATCATTTGCCTCATCGGCATCATCGGCGTTTCTTTTTTAATAGAGATCATTATTGCCAAACCTAATGCCGGCGATATAGTAAAAGGCTTTATTCCATCATTGCCCGGCGAGGCGGCTTTATATATTGCTGTTGGAATCATTGGCGCTACAGTAATGCCGCACAATCTTTATCTGCATTCGGCACTAGTGCAAACCCGAAAAATAAAGCGGGATGAAGAAGGCATTAAGCGATCACTGAAGCTAAATTTTATTGACAGCACCATTGCCCTAAACCTGGCCTTTTTTGTGAACGCGGCTATACTCATTTTAGCTGCCAGCGTTTTCTTTTATAAAGGAAGAACCGACGTAGCTGAAATCAAAACGGCTTATGAATTACTGAACCCGCTGCTTGGGTCTAAATGGGCGCCTTACCTTTTTGCTATTGCTTTAATTGCGGCCGGACAAAGCAGCACTATTACCGGAACGTTAGCCGGACAAATTGTAATGGAAGGTTACTTACAACTGCGCATAAATCCATGGATGCGCCGTTTACTTACCAGGGTAATCGCCATTGTTCCAGCGGTAATTATTATCCTTGTTAACGGCGAAAAAGACATCAACAGCTTATTAATATTAAGCCAGGTAATATTAAGTATGCAGTTGGGCTTTGCTATTATTCCACTCATCCATTTTGTAAGCGATAAAAAAACCATGGGCGTTTTTGCCATCAAGCTTTGGGTGAAGATTGCCGCCTGGTTAGTTACTTCACTGCTGGTTTATCTTAATCTTAAATTGGTGTTCGATCAGGCATCGGACTATTTTTCTACCAGTCATTCCCTTATTTGGAAGGCCATCATTATTCTTGGCGCTATTCTATTTATCGGCTTGTTGTTGATTGCCTTTTTCTATCCGTTGCTTCGCAAAAAAGAACGGGTGGTATCGCTGCAGGTTCATAAAAAAAGTTTGCCGGCATTTGAAAACACGCCGTTGCCGCGGTACCGCAAAGTGGCCGTGGCGCTGGATTTCAGCCAACGCGACCAGAAGGTATTAGCCCATGCTACCGCACAGGCCGGCGAGGATTGTACTATTATACTGATCCACATTGTTGAAAGTGCACCAGCTAAAATTTTAGGACAACAGAGCGATGATTTTGAAACACGTGCCGACCAGGAAAAGTTAGATGCCTATGCCGAACAATTGCAGGCGTACCAACTAAAAGCCGAAACGATGTTAGGATTTAGAAACCGCACGAAAGAGATTGTGAGATTGGTAAAAGAATCGGGGGCTGATTTGCTGATCATTGGGGCGCATGGCCACCAGGGAATGAAAGATTGGATTTATGGCGAAACAATTGATGCTGTACGCCATCAGGTAAAAATTCCGGTGTTGATTGTGTGATGGGTTGATAAAGAAGGAAGAATGATTACAGGCTTTTATAGAAGCTTTCCAAATGATAGTTTGACATTGTTCAGTATAGCAATTTAGAATTTACTTCTACTGCTCTGTTTATCGTGCAATGTCTTACCAGCGCTGTGTTTGTGAGACACAAACACGGGCATCGTCCCCGGCCGTGTCTCACAACCGGATAATCAGCAACTTCAAATAACAACTACCATAACACTTATGGTAAATTGAAAGATTGTAAAGATAAAGGGAAGAGTTGTACAAGCGTGGGCTGTGCTTTGATGGCCTTCCTCCCAGCGGGGGTAACCGAAAGGTTACGAGCGAAGCTCTGAGGGATGGGGCCGGCTGTTGCGTGAGGGATAGAAGCGGATATCCTTTTTGGGCCTCCCAAAAAGATTGCAGCGAATAGCCCGGCGGCGCCTCGCCGACACGCCCAAAAACGTAGCTAAATCTTAAAAATTTATAACCTAAAACAGCAGCTCAATGGCTGCTGTTCTTAATTCAATATCTTCTATTTAAAGAGTAATTCCGGTGCTGGTAAATGACTTTGCTTATTGCCTGACGCTAAATAAAAAGCTATCCTTTCTGCGCCGGCTTTACGGTCAACAATTCTACTTCAAAAATTAGCGCAGAACCGCCAGGGATGGGCCCCTGATCATTTACGCCGTACGCCATATTGTAAGGGATATATAGCTTATACTTCGACCCTTGCGGCATTAGTTGCAAGCCTTCCGTCCAACCTTTAATAACATGGTTTAACGGAAACTCCACCGGCTTTCCGTTAGTCACAGAGCTTTCAAACACAGTACCGTTGGTTAATGAACCCGTGTAGTGAACCAACACCGTATCAACCACTGCAGGCTTGGGGCCGGTGCCTTGTGTAATCACTTCGTATTGCAAACCGGAAGGGGTTGTTTTTATACCGGGCTTGTTTTTATTAGCGGCTAAAAAACGGTTGCCGGCGCTGATGGTCTGCCGCAATTTTGGATTAATATAAAACATGATGGCTTCGTTGGCCTGTGTTTCATTAAGCAATGGTTTACCGGTTTTTGATTGTACATCATTAATAGCTTTTGCAATTAAAGATGTATTCAAATTTTTGAAGCCTTGCTGTTTATAAAAGTTGGCAACGCTTAAGCCAATAGCGTAAGATGCAGAGTCAGTAAGGTTTTTAAAGGGATTGGCAGTAGAAGTAGTTGTGGTTTTTTTTGGAATTGTTTTTTGTGCCTGCACCGATACGGACGCGATCAGGAGAAGGGCAGCCAATAGTTTTTTCATATAAAAATTTAAGGCGCAAAAATAGGAGAACAGGTTGTAAAGGATATTTTAATTTCGGCCATGTTTCAGGCATCCATTCAGTTGTATAAGAAGGCGTACAGCGGCATTCCGCAGCCCGTGTGGTGGTTGGCACTGGTGATCTTCATTAACCGTAGCGGCACGATGGTGATCCCGTTTCTTACTGTATATTTTACTACAAAAGGTTACTCAATAACAGAAGCCGGCTACGTGATGGCGGCCTTCGGCGTCGGCTCTATTTTAGGCAGCTATGTGGGTGGGCGATTGACTGATGCCTTCGGTTCTTACTACATTCAATTCTTTAGTTTGTTGTTGAACGGCATCATGTTTATTGTGCTGGGACAGATGCATACCTTGCTGCAATACGCTGTTTGTATTTTTATCACCAGTAGCCTGGGCGAAGCGTTTCGTCCGGCCAATGCCGCTGCCATAGCGGGTTTCAGCAACAAGGACAATCTTATCCGCTGTTACTCTTTAAACCGGCTGGCCGTTAATTTGGGTTGGGCCATTGGCCCTGCGGCGGGTGGCTTATTAGCAAGCTATAGTTACAGCTATCTTTTTTGGGCCGATGGATTGACCTGCATTGCGGCTTCCATTCTCTTATTAATTTTTATGAAGCCGCCACCAAAAAAAGAAAAGGTTGTTGAGCAGTTGCCTGCCGGCGTTTCCGCTTCGGCTTATAAAGATGCCACGTTTATGAAGGGCATGTTTTACCTGTTCCTGATTGCGCTTGCCTTCTTTCAATTGTTTAGTGTGATACCCGTTTATTATAAAAAAGAATTGTTGTTGAACGAGGCTACCATCGGCGCCATATTAGCTATGACCGGCTTACTGATTGCCGCATTTGAAATGATACTGGTGTATAAGTTGGAAGGGCGCAAAGCCGCCATCACTTACATGATGATTGGCGCGGCCTTGATTGCCTTTTCGTTTTTATTTTTAGGGGTGGCCCGTAGTGTGTCGGTGGCTGTAATCAGCATGGTGATGGTAACGGTTGGCGAGATGTTTTTGTTTCCGTTCATGAACAACTTTTGGGTAAAGCGCAGCGGCGAAAATAACCGCGGACAATACGCAGCCGTTTATACCATGGCCTGGGCGGCGGCTTCGGTATTAGCGCCTACCTTAGCCACACAACTGGCCGCCCATGCGGGTTTCAAAGCATTATGGGTAGCCGATTTTTTAAGTTGCGGCTTAGCTACGTTAGGTTTTTATAGTTTAAAAAAAAGATTAGCATGAACGAATTCAATAAGATAATGCAGGTGCGTTGGTCGGACTTAGACCCTAACTTTCACCTGCGCCATTCGGTGTATTACGATTGGGGCGCTTTTTGCAGGGTAGAGTTTTTAAATGAATATGGCCTTACGGCCGATGTGATGATGAAGCTGCAATTTGGCCCTATCTTATTTAGAGAAGAATGTATTTTCAGAAAGGAGATCCGCAGCGGTGATGAAGTGAAAATAAGTTTGGTAGTAACGAAGTCGAGGAAGGACTATTCGCGGTGGAGTATTGAGCACCGCATTACCAAGAACGGCGATACGCTTTGTGCCGTATTAGCGGTTGATGGAGCGTGGATGAATGTGCGGGAGCGCAAGCTGATGTCGCCACCGGAGAAGGTGGTGGAAGTGTTTGATCAAATGCCCAAAGGGGAAGGGTTTGAGTGGCTGCGGGGATAACTCTATGTGTTATTCTCAGGCAGAGTAGGAAGCCCGACTTTAGACAACGTTTTATTCGCTTGATCAAGTTTGTCAGGAAACAGGACTTTTCCATGAAACTTCTCCAACTTCTTATCAATTTTTGCGATAGGCGTTTTTGCTTTGTTTAATTGATCCGCATTCATAAATTAAAATTACGAATTTTCCTCGTTGCTAAAAATGCTTTATAATCTTCACCTACTACAAATGGTTCCCAACCATGTTCCTTCAACCCAAATACATGAAAGTCATTTGAAATGTTAGTAAGGTTATTGGTTAATCCCATACGGTAAAGCCTTGTTCTGACTTCAGTGCTGCCAGTTGCATAAATCCATGCTTCGGGGTACTTTTCTGTAAAGGCATAAACCGTGGAAGCGACGGTTGCCAAAACTTTTTGACTGTCACTATTATTAGTAATAGACTTATCGTTAATTCCGCCAGAGGTTTCATCATAATCACCAAAAGCAAGGTTGTAAACATTTTGAATAATAGTTGGATTGTATTCAACCATTTTTTTGATTTCCCCCTTTGGACCTTTACTTAAAAATTCATAATAGAGTGCTAAGCGTTCAGTTCTGTATTCATAACGTTCATGGTGCATATCAGCAGTTATTTACAAATATGCTTATTCTATTTAAAAGAAAATGAAGCATTATATGAAACACATTTTTTTTGAGAAAAGTTCCGCACTGAACTCTTACGAGAATTTATCTTCTCATTTGTAGAACATAAACGACGGCAACAACTGCTGCCGGCTGTATCTCACAGCCGGTTTGCATGGAGTTATTTCAGCGGTAATACGGTCAATCAACTAATTCATTCGGTCCAACATTAAAACACGTTGATCTATTGTTCTGCATAACGCTTCTCTATTCTTTTTATTTCCTCCTTATCAAGCCGCAATTCTAGAAGTCCTTTGATTGACGTATAAATAGTAAGCTTTACCCACAAATGCATCTCATTTCTTGTGGCTTCATGATCGCCTAAATGCTCATAGAAAGAGACACCAGCCGCGTTCCATAAGTCTTTATCTTTTTGTAGAAAACACCACGCTGCAAAGTCATAAATCTTTTGAAGTTTTATATTATCCTTTTCATGATGCGACTTCACTACTTCAGAAAGCATTTGGGAGAAAACTTCATAAATGGAAGTGTTATTCCGCCCGAATTCCTTTTCCAATTTCGGAAGGCATTCGATTGCTTTCCTTCGCCAAACGCTCATGCGGATAAATAGGTTTAAGTGAGAAAAATTGAAGCCAAGAAATTGATAGAAATTGTTTCAATGTTCTAAACAATAATTTTTATCTCGTTGGTGGGACGCCAACAAGAGCAGCAAATTAATATTGTGTGTTCGTTTATTTTTTATTTGGTTCGTATTTAGCAAAGCCAGGCCTGCTTTCATTTTGCCAAGTTAGTTTATAACCTGTCACAAGAACTTGCATGTCCCAATCTCGTTTTAGTTGAATAATTTGTTCGGGCCTGCTTGCAATCCAAATAGCAAATGCAGATATGATAATTGATAAAGTCCATATTATACTAATCAGGATTTTAGGGACTTTAATTTGTGTCCAGAAGCGGGCAACAAGTAAAATGAGAAAAAACCAAAGTAAAAAATAGATTACAAAGTCAAACACAAGCTCAAGTAGAAAGATTTGAAGAGACAGCGAGGTGTGCCACCCATCACTTACAAAAGCCAATGGAAATCCTGACATCATTGTGTCGGGTGCATCAACGGGTAAGACATACCACCACTTAGTAAATGCCCCAAAAGAAATTATAGTTAATGGTAGAATTAATCGCCATGTCAATTGTTTCATCGTCATGATTGGGAAAGCTTTTTTAGATAAGAATAACGCACTAATATATACATGTTCTTTATGACCTTTCCACTAAGACTTAATCAATAAATGAACAAATAAAAATAAGAATAGTGTTCGTAATAGTTCAAGTGTACGACGCAACAAAAGCTTAATAGTAGCACCTCAGCTTAGTACATAACCTCTCTCACAACATCTTTATCCTTCCCGGATTGGCCGTTGCAAATGAACTCAATAACATACGAATCGTACTGTTGTCTTTATACGGCGTTATATAATCGGCAATGGCATTTTGTGTAATAGTATCAAAGTTCTTTGGCAGGTAACCCATTCCAAAAAAGTCGCCCTGCACTACCATAATACACGAGACTTCATCTTCCGTCAGGCCTTCATCCAGTACTACATAAGAGGGCCGTTGGGTAAGTGATGTAATAGCCTGTAATACCCGCCCGTTATAGGTTTCAGCCGCTTCCTTTTTTTCGCAGGCGCCGTGGCAATAGGCTTCTGTAATGCCCACACATTCATCGGTGCTGGTTTGCATAAAGCACAACTTGGGACAAAGCGCAAATTCTTTCATCAGCTTGCGCATCACGCCGTGGCCATCTACTTTATAATGAAAGGTGCAGAGCGGCGTATTGTTCTTTCGCTTCTTTTCAATGGCCAGCCGCATATAGCCGTTCTGGTCTTCATAAACAAAAATGCCAAAGAGTTCTTCGGGCTTTTTTTGCGCTATGTTAAAAGGTGGCCACAAACGTTTTATTTCAGTTGATTCTAAAATGGCGGCCATCAGTTCCGTAGCAGTTTGCTGAAACGAAATAGCATACGCATTGCGCATAAAATTTTGCTTCTGCTTACTGTCGCTGTTGTTGCTGAAATGCGAGTTAACCCGTGAGCGAATGTTCTTGGCTTTGCCTACATAAATCACCTTGCCTTTGCTATCATGAAAGTAATATACGCCGGGTGTTTTGGGTAGCGCTTCAAAATGCGCTTTGGGTACGTGGGGCGGCAAAATGGCTTCTTTAGAGGCCCGATTTAAGCTGGCTTCTATGTGGCCTTTTTCATCGCTGTCTAATAACTTTTTAAACAGTGTTACCGTTGCCGCCGCATCGCCGCCGGCGCGGTGGCGGTCGGTCAGTTCCATGCCCAATGAATGACAAATATTGCCTAAACTATACGAGGGATGCCCCGGAAAGATTTGCCTTGAAAGCCGCACTGTGCAAAGCTTTTTGGCATTGAGGCTATAACCGAAATATTCCAGGTTGCTCTTGATAAATGAGTAATCGAAGTTGACGTTATGCGCTACAAAAATGTTTCCCTGCAGCAAGGTATAAACCGTTTCGGCCACCTCCTCAAACGTAGGCGCCGCTTCTACCATTTCATTGGTAATGCCGGTGAAGGCTTGAATATAACGCGGAATGGTTTTGCCAGGGTTTACCAGCGTTTCAAACTGCTCCACCACTTTTTCGCCATCAAAAATCTGAATGGAAATTTCGGTAATACCGTTGGCCGCCGCATAGCCGCCGGTGGTTTCAATATCTACAATTGCATACATCACGTCTCAGTTCCAGAGTTTAAAGTTTAAGGTTCAAAGTTTAGGTCGTTTGTGGTTTAAAAGTTTTTTGTTTTTGCAAGGATAACTTTTGAACATTTGAACGCGTGAACTTTTGAACGTTTTTGAGGAACTCCGAAGGTCTAAATATATTAGCAATGAACCAACCGTTTGGCAAATTTTTATCGTTTAAAAACCGGCTGGAAAAGGTCTATCGCCACATCAGCAAACAGGCCCGCAAACAAGGTATCAGTTGCTACCGCATTTACGATCACGATCTGCCGGAGGCGCCTTTTATTGTAGAAGTTTACGACGATAAATTGTATGTATCGGAGTACAAACGACGCCACCATTTATCGGAAGAAGAACATGAAAGCTGGATGGAAGAATGTTTGAAAATCATGAGCGGGGTAACTAGTATTCCTACAGAAAATATTTTTACCAAAATACGTCAAAGAAAGGAAGGAAGATTTGGTCAGTACCAAAAAACAGCGGAAGAAAAAACCGAGTTCGTAGTAGAAGAGGCAGGCCTGAAATTCATTGTGAACCTGAGTGATTATTTAGATACCGGCCTTTTTCTTGATCATCGCACCACGCGACAAATGGTGAGGGAACAATGTGCTGACAAAAAGGTTCTCAATCTTTTTTCTTACACCGGTTCTTTCTCTGTATATGCTATCGCCGGTGGCGCTAAAGAAGTCGTGTCGGTGGATCTTTCAAAAACCTATCTGGCATGGGCCGAAAGAAATACAGTGCTTAATTTTCCAGCCTATCGTCAACACCAATACCTTCATGCCGATGTGTTGCAATACCTGAAAGCCTTGCCGGCAGAAGGTTTCGACCTGATTGTATTAGACCCGCCTACTTTTAGCAACAGCAAACGTATGGATAGCATTCTCGACATTCAAAGGGACCATGTTTATCTTATCAATGATTGCCTGAAGGCTTTGCGAAAAGAGGGCCAGCTATACTTTAGTACCAATTATACCAAGTTCGCTATTGCTTCGGCATACGTAAAAGCCACCACTATTAAAGACATCACTAAAGCAACCATTCCGTTTGACTTTGCGGGTAAATTGAATAGACAATGCTTTCTTATCACTAAATAAAAAAACGCTCCAGTAGTGCTGAAGCGTTTTTTATTTTGCAGGCGTGGTTTTTAATAGAGGTAATTTAAAGCTGTTTTATCGTTGGTGTTAAAGGTGCGGTTGCCGCCGTTGGAGCAGGCCAGCATCCACGAGTTAGGGTCGGGACCAGCCGGTGTTCCCGGAACCTGAATCGCACCAATGTTGCTGGCGCCTTCATTACTGGCAGTGCCACCGCAGCTATAGGCACGGTTGGCATAATCGGTATGACGAAAGCCAATGCAGTGGCCTATTTCATGCTGAATAACAGAGCCTACATAATTCACATCAGGGTTAGATCCGTAAGCATATTGGTTGGTATTCATTTGCACAGTGTTATATGGGTTGCCGGAAGAGGTAGGAAAACCAGAGCTGCCCAATGTTATATAACCACCAGATGGCCCTTGATTAAATCCCTGAATAGTGATGCTGGGTGTGCCGGATGTGATGCGTTGAAAATGAAGTTGAAGATTTAAAGCATTATAACGTGAGATGGCGAGATCGGTTCCCTGAACGAAAGCTGTTCCTAGGTTCACCACTTTAACGGTGATAGTGCGTGGTAAATTTTTTACGAGGTTGGTCGTGCGGTACTGTTCTTCATCGCCCACACGAAGCAGTTTGTAATCGGGTGTGCTGTTTAGTAATTCGTCTGTCAGGTTAATGTCGCCCTCTACCATGTAGCCGTCTGCTGTTTTTTGCACGCCTGCCGTGCTAAAACCTAATTGCTTAATCTTGGCCATGGTTTCTCCCGAGATGTCGGTGGTGGAAGTGTCTGAAGTCTTGGCTTCTTTCTTACAGGCTACCAATGTACTTGCAGTAATACCCGCCACTGCTAAGGCTTTCCAGATGTTTCTCATGTGTGTAAGTGTTTTTGTTAAGGAATTGTTAGATCAATTTACAGCCGGCTTCTTTTCCAAAAAAAAGTTTCTTTGCTATTACCGTATTTTTCCGCTAATAGGAGTAAATACCCGCAGCAGCCGGCGATCATCCTTTACAACTATGGCCTAAATTGCCGGCCGATATGAAAGTACCGACGGCGATAGTGTTCTACCTTTCTTTGTTTTTTTCAATGGCCGTTTGCTGCCAGTCTATGCAACAAAAGCTTTCTCCCAACCTATTGGCAATGCTGAAAAAAGGCAAGGCAAATGATACCCTGAAAGTTTTAATTGGGGCAAAGGATGTAGAGGTATTAAAAAAAGCACAAGGCCTTTTTTTTATCAGCCAATATAAAAACACGGTGTTCATAAAAACTACGGCCACTATTGTAGATTCACTTGCCAAAGATGATAACATTCAATTCATCAGCGGCTGGCAGGTACCAAAAGAAGAACTTACCACCGGCGCTTTTGACCTGTCGTTAAATAAGGTCAACCTTGTTCATAACAACTATCCGCTTTATGATGGAAACAACATTGCAGTATCAATAAAAGAGCAGCGTTTTGATACCACTGATATTGACTGGAAAGGACGATACAGCAATACCGGCGTGGCCGCGCCAACAGAATCCACTCATGCGTCTATCATGGCTACCATCATTGGCGGTGGGGCTAATTCATCGCCATTGGCTAAAGGCGTTGCCTGGGGCAGCCAGCTTACCTCCTCCAACTTTGCTACTTTATTGCCTGATGCCAGTGCGGTTTATACAAACAATAAAATTTACGTGCAAAACCATTCGTATGGTACCGCTATTGAAAACTTTTACGGCGCTGATGCTGCTGCTTATGATGCATCGGTTTATAGTATTCCAACATTGGTGCATGTGTTCTCCGCAGGCAACTCAGGAACGTCATCATCAACCTCCGGAAACTATGCAGGCGTTGTAGCTTTTGCCAACCTTACGGGCAGTTTTAAAATGGCAAAAAATATCCTCACCGTTGGCCATGCCGATTCGATGAATGCGGTGCTGCCATTGAGTTCCAGGGGACCGGCTTATGATGGAAGGATAAAGCCTGAGCTGATAGCTTTTGGCGAAGACGGCAGCTCCGGCGCGGCGGCGATTGTATCGGGAACAGTGGCCATTTTACAGCAGGCTTATAAGACATCGCATAGCAATAATTACCCTTCAGCGGCCTTACTAAAAGCGGTTCTTATTAATAGTTCTGATGACATTGGAACCGCCGGCCCCGACTACAGTTCGGGCTATGGGAGTTTGAATGCCTTCAACGCCATGAAGACGTTAACCAACAATAATTTTTTTGAAGACGTAATCACCAACGGCCAGGTAAAAAACTTTCCAATTACTATTCCGGCTAATGCCAAACAACTAAAGGTTACCATCGCCTGGACTGACACAAGCGCTACCGCTAATGCAGCTAAAGCTTTAGTAAATGATATAGATGCAGTAGTCATCTCACCTTCTTCTCAAAGCTGGCAACCCTGGGTATTGAATAGCAAAGCGGATAAAGATTCATTACAACTTCCGGCTATCCGCTCCACCGATACGTTGAATAATGTAGAACAAATTACAATTGACAACCCGCAAGCCGGCACGTATAATTTGCAGGTGAAAGGATCGAAGATCAGCACCGCTACGCAGGCTTTTTCGGTAGCCTATCAAGTTGATTCAACCAATAGTTTTATATGGACTTACCCTTCGTCATCAGATGTGATTAGAGCCGGTGCTAAAAATTATCTACGCTGGCAAACAAACATACCCGGCACCGTCGCCATTGATTATTCAACAAACGGAACCACCTGGCAAAGCATCAAACCTTCGATTGACTTAAGCAAAAACTTTTTTGTATGGACGGCTCCTGATACATTAACCACCGCCCTGTTACGTATAAAAATTTTATCGCCGCCGGCAACTATCATCAGCGATACATTTGTTATTTCGCCCCGGCTACAACCCGCCACTGGCTTCAATTGCAGCGATTCGTTCTTAATAGCCTGGAATAAAGCTTCATCCAACCAATACCAACTTTATAACCTTGGCAACTTATACCTGCAACCGCTTTTATCAGCCACTGATACCTTCAACGTATTTCAAAAACAACAGTCGCCATCTTTGTATTATGCAGTGGCGCCAAGGGTTAACAACCGCTTAGGGCAGCGAAGTTTTACCATCAATTACACTACGCAAGCTGCAGGTTGTTATGTAATAAATTTTTTTGCGACGTTGCAAAGTGGCGCTGCCGCACAGCTATCGTTACAATTAGGAACGCTCTATAATGTGGCGGAGGTTTCGTTTCAAAAATTTACTGCTTCCGGCTTTCAAACAGTGCAAATTTTTTCGCCATCATCTACATCGTTACGTTATACAGATGCGCATCTTACCGAAGGTATTAACCGTTACCGGGCTCAAATTAAATTAATGAACGGCGCTGTTATTTACAGTGATGAAGACCAGGTTTTTTACTTCCCTAACCGGCCGGTAATCTTGTATCCAAATCCATCTTCTGAAAATAAAGACATCAACATTATCGTAAAAGACCAGGGCGTTTATAGCATCCGGCTATATGATGCGCTTGGCAGATTAGTGAAAGGGTTTGAGTTGAATGACATCCTCAATACCGTTCCCTCTTTCAGTCTTTCAAAAGGCGTTTACTTTGTTCAGGTGGTGATGAAAACGGAGCGCCTGTTCACACAAAAGCTGGTAGTGTATTAAATAAAAAAGCGGCCTGAATACGCAGACCGCTTTCATTAATTTTTATTGAAACAATTACAAGGTTTTCAATACATCGTTCATGTTCCTAACCGCATCGGCGCTCTTATTAAACAGGCCTTGCTCTTCTTCGTTCAACTTATAATCTACAATTTTTTCCCAGCCCGCCTTACCAATAGTTACCGGCACGCCCAGACAAATATCACTTTGTCCATACTCGCCGCTAAGCGATACGCAGCAAGGGAATAAGCGTTTTTGATCACGAACGATACTCTCTACCAAAGCCGCGCTGGCCGCACCCGGCGCATACCAGGCCGAAGTGCCAATCAATTTAGTAAGTGTGGCGCCGCCTACCATTGTATCGGCAACAATTCCCTTCTGTTGTTCTTCGCTAAGAAAAGCCGTTACCGGCGACGAATTCCAAGTGGCATAACGGATCAATGGAATCATCGTTGTATCGCCATGACCGCCGATAACAGTGGCATTTAAATCGGCAGGTGAGCCACCCAACGCCTGGCTTAAATAAAATTTAAAACGGGCACTATCCAATATGCCGCCCATGCCGATGACCTTATTTTTAGCAACGCCGCTGGTGGTCATTGTTAAGTAGGTCATCGTGTCCATTGGGTTGCTTACCACTACAATGATGGCATCCGGTGAGTGCTGCAAAATACTTTGTGTAACGCCTTTTACAATGTTAGCGTTGGTGCCTATCAGTTCTTCGCGGGTCATGCCGGGTTTGCGGGGCAGGCCGGAGGTAATCACTACCACATCGGAGCCTTTTGTTTTAGCATAGTCGCTTGAGCTGCCAATAATCTTCGTGTCGAAACCCGCCAGGGCAGCGGTTTGCATCATATCCATGGCCTTGCCTTCGGCTAAGCCTTCCTTAATATCCAGCAGCACCAGTTCTTCACAAAGTTCTTTACGGGCAATAGCATCGGCAGTGGTGGCGCCAACTGCACCGGCACCTACAACAGTAATTTTCATTTGAATGATTTATGTATAAGGAAAAAAGTTGCGCAGCAAAAGTAAGGCAAATGGGTTAGGGGTTAAGAGTTTGGAGTTTGGGGTTTAAGCGTTTAAACGTTTATCTATTCACTTCATTACCTAACCATATTATCGGCAGTGCCGGCTTTGTGTTCCCTGGCCCACTTCATGGCTTTTTGAAACTGCTCTTTTTCGGTGATGCGTGTATTGTCCAACACAATGGCATCATCGGCTTTTTTCAACGGGCTTATTTCGCGATGAGAGTCAATGTAGTCGCGCATCTCCAGGTTTGCGGCCACTTCTTCTATAGTGATGTTAGGGTTCTTTTCAAACAGTTCTTTATAACGCCTGTCAACCCTTACGGCATTATCGGCCGTCATAAAAATTTTTAATTCCGCATCTGGAAAAACAACGGTTCCAATGTCCCGTCCATCCATTACGATGCCTCTCTCCTTTCCCATTTTTTGTTGTTGCGCCACGGCGGCTTCACGCACTTCTTTAATGGCCGCCACATCGCTTACTTTTTCGGCTATCACCAAATCTCTAATTACGTACTCTACATTTTCGCCATTGAGATACATTTCCGACTGCTGACTTTTCTCATTGAAAACAAACTCCAGTGAAATATCTTTTAATGCTTTGCTTACTTCTCTTTTATCGGTCCAATCTACGTGGTTGCGCAAAAAGTATAAAGTGATGGCGCGGTACATGGCGCCGCTATCTACATACACATAATTAAGCGCCTTGGCCATCTGTTTAGCCAGTGTACTTTTGCCGCACGACGACCAGCCATCTATAGTAATAATTATCTTTTTCATGTTGGTTTTATCCAGTGCAAAAATGAAGAGTATAAACTGCATGGGCAAAAAGAAATGCAATAAAAAAGCCCCGGCTTTTGCCGGGGCTTCAGAATTTATAAAGGACAGCTTACGCTTTCGATTCCTGCTCTATTTCATTTCGCATAGTGAAGGTGAGCTTGCCAGCTTCTTTGTCAAGATTGGCCAGTAAAATATCACCGTTCTTAATGTTCATATTCAGGATTTCTTCGGCCAGCGGGTCTTCCAGATATTTTTGAATAGCGCGGTGGAGCGGCCTTGCACCAAACTGCTGATCGTAACCTTTTTCAGCGATAAAGCTCTTCGCATCTTCGGTTAACTCCAGGCTGAAACCTAGGTTGAGCAAGCGTTTCATGACACCCTTCATTAAAATATCGATGATCTCGAAGATGTTTTCTTTAGTCAATGAATTAAAGATGATCACGTCATCTATCCGGTTTAAAAACTCCGGAGAGAAGGTGCGCTTCAATGCTTTTTCTATCACCGCTTTGTTAGCTTCATCCTGGTTATCTAACCTATGTTGCGTAGCAAAACCAACGCCTTCACCAAAATCCTTCAACTGGCGGGCGCCAATGTTAGAGGTCATGATGATCATGGTATTTTTAAAGTCAACCTTGCGGCCTAAGCCATCGGTTAGCTGGCCATCATCCAATACCTGCAATAAAATATTGTAAATATCAGGATGTGCTTTTTCAATTTCATCTAACAGAATAACGCTGTAAGGTTTGCGGCGAACCCGTTCGGTTAACTGACCACCTTCTTCGTAACCAACATATCCCGGAGGCGCTCCAATCAATCTTGACACCGTGAATTTTTCCATGTATTCACTCATGTCAATACGTATCAGCGCATCCTCGCTATCAAACATGTGGCGGGCTAATGCACGGGCCAACTCTGTTTTACCTACACCCGTCGGGCCAAGGAAAATAAAAGTACCAATTGGCTTCTTGGGATCCTTCAAACCAACGCGGTTACGTTGAATGGCTTTCACCACTTTACTAATGGCATCATCCTGCCCTACCACCATGCCTTTCATCTCATCGCCCATCTTGCGCAGCTTCAGCGTTTCGGCTTCCACCATGCGTTTCACCGGAATGCCGGTCATCATGCTGATCACTTCGGCAATGGCTTCCTCACCTATCGGGTAGCGTTTGTGTTTGCTCTCTTCTTCCCACTGGCCTTTAGCTTTTTCTAATTCTTCGCCTAAGCGTTTTTCCGTATCGCGAAGCGCAGCCGCTTCTTCAAACTTCTGGCTTTTTACCACGCGGTTCTTCTCCACTTTAATGTCTTCAATCTTTTTTTCAAGATCAAGAATATTCTGTGGTACGTTGATGTTTTTTAAATGCACTCTTGCACCTACTTCGTCCATTACATCAATGGCTTTGTCGGGTAGTAAACGATCGGTGATGTAGCGGTCGCTAAGCTTTACGCAGGCATCAATAGCTTCCTGATCGTAATCAACGTTATGATAATCTTCGTACTTGCTTTTGATGTTATTTAAAATCTGGATGGTATCATCAACGGATGGCGGCTCGATCATTACTTTTTGAAAGCGGCGATCAAGAGCGCCGTCTTTTTCAATGTACATGCGGTATTCATCCAAAGTAGAAGCGCCAATGCATTGGAGTTCGCCACGGGCAAGGGCCGGCTTAAATATGTTTGATGCATCCAAAGAACCACTTGCGCCACCGGCACCAACGATAGTATGAATTTCATCAATGAAAAGAATTACGTCGCGGTTCTTTTCCAGTTCGTTCATGATGGCTTTCATGCGTTCTTCAAACTGGCCCCGGTATTTGGTACCGGCAACTAAAGCAGCCAAGTCAAGAGAGATAACCCTTTTATCGAAGAGCACTCTTGATACTTTGCGCTGCACAATGCGAAGGGCCAAACCCTCTACTATGGCGGTTTTACCCACGCCGGGTTCGCCAATTAAGATGGGGTTGTTCTTTTTACGGCGGGAGAGAATCTGTGATACCCGTTCGATCTCTTTTTCGCGACCGATGATGGGGTCTAACTGGCCTGTTTCAGCCAATTTGGTAATATCTCTTCCAAAATTATCGAGCACCGGCGTTTTGCTTTTTGCGGCGCCGGCCTGGCGTGATTTTGATCCGGAGTATTTCTTTTCATCATCAAAATCATCGTCATTTTCTTCCTGGTATTCGGCACGGGTATCGTTGCTTTTTACCATGCCCAGTTCTTGTCTGAAGATGTCGTAGTCCACGTCAAATTGATTTAAGATTTGAGTTGCTATATTTTCTTTGTTTTTGAGAATGGAGAGCATCAGGTGCTCTGTTTCTACAGTAGGGCTTTTGAGTGCTTTGGCTTCCAGTACGGTAACACGAATTACTTTTTCGGCTTGTTTGGTTAGTGGCAGGCTATTGATGTTGGCAATGTTTTTACCGGTTTTATCCTTTACCGCTAATTCTACTTCCTTGCGTAACTCATACAGGTCCACGTTAAAACTTTTCAAAATTCGTACGGCTGTATTATCTCCTTCACGAATTAAGCCAAGCAATAAGTGTTCCGTCCCAATGAAGTCATTACCCAGTCGCAATGCTTCCTCCCTGCTGAACGAAATGATCTCTTTTACTTGCGAGGAAAAATTATTATCCATTTGTTTGATTGTGCGTGATACAATAATAAAAAATATTTTTGAGCAGGGTTAGACTATAAATGTATAGGCTTTTCTCTACTTAATTTACTATGGAAGTCAAAACTGATACCAAAGAAAAATTCACTGTCATACAGGTGCAAACGCCCGAACTTTCTGCTACTATGGCAGCGGAGTTAGGCCGCCGTTTGCAAGAGCTTAGGAAAGGTACACCAGGAAATATTGTATTGAACCTCAGTGACGTTAAAAATGTTTCTGAAGAAGCCGCCGAATCTATCGTGCGTTTACAACAGGATTTCTATGAGAATGAACGTTCTTTTGTCGTCTGCGGATTGAGTACGGAAGTAGAAGATTTTTTAGATGGCCTTGACTTGCTGGAATTAATGAATGTAACGCCCACTAAAAGCGAAGCCGGCGATATAGTGCAGATGGAAGAAATGGAAAGGGAGTTGTTGGATGAAGAGGAGGAGTAAGTAATAAGTGGTAAGTAGTAAGTTGTCGTGCTGTGCGGGGTGACTTACTTTTTTCAATCTTTTATTCTTTGTTTGTCTTTTCATTATTCAGCTGTTCCGCCTTTCCCTTCTTTGTTCATTAATCCTTGTTCATCGGTTCGATATTCAGTTATTCCTATCTTTTTTACCAGTTGATAATGGCAACCATTTCTTCTTCCACACAAGCGGTTATTCAACAAAGACTTTTTGGCTTTTTTAATGCCGAAGGCAAGATCAATTTTCAATCTGTTGGCGGCGGAAGCATCAATGAAACGTATCGTGTGCAGCTTTCGGAAATGACCGTTTTTTGTAAGATCAATTCCGCTACAAAATTTCCCCAGCTCTTCCGTAAAGAAGCGGCCGGATTGAAATTGATTGCTGAACAAGCCGTTATTAAAACACCCGTTATAATTGACTGCTTTGAAAATGCTAACGAGCAGGTTCTTCTATTGGAATGGGTTAGGGAAGGCGAGCGAACAGATACATTTTGGAAAGCTCTTGGCAAACAATTGGCAGCCCTGCATTGCAGCACCACCGCGGCTTTTGGCCTTGATGAAGACAATTATATGGGAAGCGTACCGCAGCAAAATAAGCCCTGCGCCAACTGGATCGATTTCTTCATCCGCCAGCGGTTAGAGCCGATAATAAAACGGTGTATCAATAAAAATTTACTTACTAATCTCCATCTCAATCAGGCCGAAAAATTATATCAACGTCTTCCAATAATTTTTGAAGAAGATGAACCGCCGTCATTAGTACACGGCGATTTATGGAGTGGAAATTTTATGTGTAACAGCAATAGCGAACCGGTATTAATTGATCCGGCCGTTTATTACGGTCACCGCTCTGTGGACTTAGCGATGACCACTTTATTTGGCGGCTTTCACCAATCATTTTACGAGGCTTACAACTACCACTTTCCATTTCAAATAAATTATAAAGAGCAATGGGAAGTTTGCAATCTTTATCCTTTGCTGATCCATTTATATTTATTCGGCGCCAGCTATCTAACCCGAATAGAACAAACGCTGAACAAGTTTGCCTGAGGCTGCATTGCCGGCCAATTATTCAATCAACCAATCAACTATTCAACCAGTCAACTAAATTTGCCCGCATGTTATCAGTCACTATCCTTGGAAATAACTCCGCAGTGCCGGCCTTTAATCGGCACCCTACCAGCCAGGTCGTGTCGCACGACGGCACTAATTATTTGGTTGATTGCGGCGAAGGCACGCAGATACAAATGATAAAGTATAAAATCCGCCGGGGCAAGATCACGCATATTTTTATCTCCCACCTTCATGGCGATCACTACTTTGGACTGGTAGGATTGATTAATTCTTTTTCGCTGCTTTCGCACTCGCAAACCTTACATATTTATGCACCCGAGCCGCTGCAGCAGATTATAGAAATGCAGTTGAAAGTAGCCGACAATACCCTCTCCTATCCCCTATTTTTTCATACGTTAACAGCGCCTGCAATTTTAGTAGATAATGATAAAATAAAGATCTCCTGTTTTCGTACCACGCACCGTATAGAATGCTACGGTTTTGTGTTTGAAGAAAAGGAAGGAAAGCGAAAATTGCTGATTGATAAAGTAACAAAAGCCGAAATACCCGTATCGTTTTTCAGCAGCTTGCAAGCGGGTCTGGACTACATTACTTCCCAGGGAAAACGCATTGCCAACGAAGAGGTAACCGCCCTACCAGAGAAGGGTAAAAAATATGCGTTTTGTGCCGATACAAAATACGATGAAAGCATTATCCCGCATATCTATGGCGCCGATGCCATCTATCATGAAACCACCTATTTGGATAACCTTCGCGACAAGGCCGAAGAACGTTTTCACAGCACCACAAAACAAGCCGCTTCTATTGCAAGAAAAGCAATGGTAAAAAAATTATTGATCGGGCATTTTAGCTCCAAGTATGCTACCCTGGAGTTGTTTGAAAAAGAAGCAAGGGAGGTGTTTCCGAATACGGAGCTGGCGTTGGAGGGAGTGACGTATAATATTCATTGAATATGGGGATCAATATAAACTATAAGAAAAGCTACCCGTATTTTGTTTGGTTATCAACACTTGCCCTAGGACCTATACTGTATATGGAAATGCTGTCCAATAACGCTGGTGCTTCACCATTAGGCATAGCTGCAGCGCTGATTTATTTTTTCTTTTTTGGAATTTTATTTTCTGCGCCAGCATTTTTCATCTATCTGTTTTTATTCCGCTATTTGCTTCGCGATAGATTAGCGCCGATGACAACTAAATTCCTGTCCTGCTTAACAGCAATTGTTATCCTGATCACCACATTATATGTAGTCGGGTACCGTGATTTCAATGAAAGAGATAGCAAGCGATTGATTCTATCTTATGCATTTATAATTGTGTTTTCTTCCTTTGTGTTTAAAGTTAAAGACACAAGGCAATCATCGTAACTCCTCCTTCAAAAACTGCGCGGTAAAACTTTCCTTCACACCAAGCAATTTCTCCGGGGTTCCCTCAAACAAAATTTTGCCGCCGCCGCCGCCGCCTTCAGGGCCCAGATCAATGATGTGGTCAGCTACTTTTATCACGTCCATATTATGTTCAATTACTAAAACCGTGTTGCCACGATCAACGAGTTTATTGAGCACTTCCAGCAGGTGATGAATGTCTTCAAAATGCAGCCCCGTTGTTGGCTCATCCAGGATGTAAAATGTTTTACCGGTATCGCGTTTGGCTAATTCGGTGGCCAGCTTCACTCGCTGCGCCTCGCCACCACTAAGGGTTACAGCCGATTGGCCTAAAGTAATATAGCCTAAACCTACATCGGCCAACACTTTAATTTTACGATAGATGAATGGCACGGCCTGAAAAAATTCTACCGCTTCTTCCACCGTCATATCCAGTACATCAGAAATGGATTTTCCTTTATAACGGATCTCTAATGTTTCGCGGTTGTAACGCTTGCCATTGCATTTTTCGCAGTGCACATAAACATCGGGCAGAAAGTTCATTTCAATAGTGCGCAAGCCGCTTCCTTCGCATACTTCGCAGCGGCCACTTTTTACATTAAAAGAAAATCGTCCGGCCGTATAACCACGAATTTTTGCTTCGGGAATAGATGAAAACAACGTTCGTATTTCTGTAAAAAATCCGCAATATGTGGCCGGGTTGCTGCGTGGCGTTCGGCCAATGGGCGACTGGTCAATTTCTATCACTTTATCAATCTCTTCCAACCCGGTGATGCTCTTATGTTCCATCGGCGTCATCTTACTGTTATAGCAAAATGTTGACAACAATGGATACAAGGTTTCATTGATCAAGGTTGATTTTCCACTGCCGCTTACACCGGTAACCACAATCATTTTCCCGAGGGGAAACTTCACATTTACCTTACGTAGATTGTTACCATTAGCGCCTTTTATCTCAATACATTTTCCGTTCCCTTTGCGGCGTTCTTTTGGTACCGCAATCTGGCGTTCTCCATTTAAAAAATGAGCTGTTAATGTATCTTGTTTCAATACATGCGCCGGTGTGCCCTGCGCCATTATATGCCCGCCATGAAAGCCGGCTTTCGGTCCTACGTCAATGAGATGATCGGCCGCGAGCATGATGTCTTTATCATGCTCCACCACAATAACAGAGTTGCCAATATCGCGTAGATTTTGCAGCGCTAAAATGAGCCGGTGGTTATCGCGTTGATGCAAACCAATAGAAGGTTCATCCAGCACATACGTAATGCCTTGCAGTTGCGAACCAATCTGCGTAGCCAACCGTATCCGCTGCGACTCGCCACCACTAAGGGTTCTGGTTGGGCGGTATAAGGTGAGATACGTTAGCCCGACATCCAACAAAAACTGTAACCGGTCTCTTATCTCTTTATTAATTTCTTTGGCGATAAGGTTTTGTTTGCCCGTCATGCGGCTTTCAATGCCGGTAAACCATTGCAGTAATTCGGTCAGGTCCATGTTGCTTAAATCGGCAATGTTTTTCTCATCTACTTTAAACCAAAGGCTTTCTTTTTTTAGCCTCGTGCCATTGCAGGTTTTGCAGGTGGTGAGCTGCATAAAGCCTTCGGCCCAACGTTGAATGGCTTCGCTTTGGCTGGTAGCAAACCAACGTTTCACCTGGTTTACCACGCCTTCAAATTCGCCGGAGTAAACATTGCCTTCCATCGCCTGGTCATCGTACTCCAATTCTTCTGTCGCGGCTTCTTCTTTTCCATAAAGCACCAGGTTCAAAGCCTTTGGTGGCAGGTCTTTCAAGGGTTTATCTAAACTAAATTTTTCCTTGCGGGAGAGTTGCTGCACCTGCCTAAAAATATACGCTTCCCGCTCGCCACCCAACGGCGCTACGCCACCTTCGTTGATGCTTAAGGCATCGTTGGGAATGATAGCTTTCATATCTACCGTATAAACCTGCCCTAAGCCTTTACAGGTTGGACAAGCACCGTACGGCGAATTAAAAGAAAAGGCGTTTGGAGAAGGTTCTTCGTAAGAGATGCCAGTGTCCTCGCACATGAGCAGGCGGGAGTAAACGGCGGCCCCACCCGCCTCCCCGGTGGGGAGGAGACCCACCGCACTCACCTCGCTTTGCAACGACTCAACTCTTTTTGCAGACTTGCCTGAAAGCGTGGGCTGTGTTTGGGTCACTCCCCCACCGGGGGAGCCGGAGGGGGCCGCTTGCACAAACATCAGGTCTTTGCCCAGCTTAAGCGCCTGCTGCACACTTTGGCTGATTCGGGTACGCATGTCTTTAGTTACCGGCAGGCGGTCAATCACCAATTCTATATCGTGAATTTTATACCGATCCAATTGCATTTTTGGCGACAGGTCTTTGATCTCGCCATCTACCCGAACCTTTAAAAAACCTTTTTTGCGCACCTCTTCAAACAGCTCGCGGTAATGGCCTTTGCGGCCCCGGACCAGTGGCGCCAGCAACGTGATTTTGCCACCCTCGAAACGCTTATAAATGTTGGCGACAATCTCGTCTTCGCTCCAGCGCACCATCTTTTTACCCGTGTTGTAGGAGTAGGCTTCACCGGCACGGGCAAACAACAGACGAAGAAAGTCATATATCTCTGTAACAGTGCCTACCGTTGAGCGCGGATTTTTATTGGTGGTTTTTTGTTCAATAGAAATAACGGGTGAAAGGCCGGTGATTTTATCTACATCGGGCCGCTCCATTTCGCCAATAAACTGGCGGGCATAAGCGCCAAACGTTTCCATGTAGCGGCGCTGGCCTTCGGCAAAAATGGTATCAAAAGCCAGCGATGATTTACCACTGCCGGAGATGCCGGTAATCACTACTAATTTATTCTTTGGAATGGCGATGTCAACGTTCTTGAGGTTATGCTCTTTTGCGCCAAATACTTCTATAAATTCCTGTGCAACGGCGCCATTTTGCGGCTCATTATTTTTTTTCATTCTGTGTTTCCTGTCGAGGGTAGCGAAGATACAGCCGATTGAAAGGGTGCTAAAAATTTTAGGCAATAAAATAAAGTTCGGGCTTGTTAATGTTTTTGTCCATTCTGGCACAATTTTCAGTAAGATGGGCGAACTCCTATAAACCTTAAATTTCTTTGTATGAAAAACAACCTGTTTTTTGCGGCAGCACTTCTTTTAGCTACAGCCGCAGGTGCGCAAACCACTACCACCGCCCCTATTACAACCAACCCAGCCGGCACTACTACTGTGACAGAAACCTCAACTGTAGTGGATACCGCAGCCCTGAAAGGCTTAACCACAGAGACTCTCAGGCCGGAACACATTTTCCCGGTGCTTGGCAATTATAAAGCCAGCGGCACCTCTGCCAACGATATTACTATCACATTAGACTCCGTTAATAAAGGCATTGTTTGGGTAGAAGGCTTACCGCAAGGCAAGTTCAAAGCCCTGATGAAAAAAGCGCCGGCCACCTATAAAATACCAGCACAAAAAACAGAAAGCGGAAAACCAGTAGCAGAAGGAACCCTGTTTTTAAATCCAGCATCTAAAGAATTAACCATTGTACTGGGCCGCCTGTTTGACGATGCGGACCCAAGCTCGTTCTTAACTAACCCAACCAAGGCCAAATCGAAAGCATGGCAATACACGGCTACCAGGTTGTAAACTTAACAGTCGTTGCGCCGCCAGCCTCGGGTCAATAACCTATGTTTCTAAACCAAAAAAAGGGTTGCTATTGCAGCCCTTTTTTATTTGCCGTAACGAAACCGATGTACTTAGCTGAAGTGCTGCTATTAAGCGTCTGTTGCAAGTTTACCCTGAGCGTAATCGAAGGGCACTCTTGTACGGTTATAACAGTATTGGGCACTTCGTCGCGGCAGCGGCCCATCCCGACCTTCCCAGTGGGAAGGCCATCCTTTCCCAGACCCTTGCTTATACAGGCTTGCTTTCACATTCTCAACCTGTATGCCATCATAACGCCTGTGTCGTTGTCATCCCGAAAATATCCTGTTCCATTTCCCTTCTCCAATGTGGAGAAGGTGGCGAAGCCGGATGAGGCGGAGGGACCTTTGACTACACTATAAAGGAGTGATGTGAAAAGCTAAACTCTTTGTATCATTATTTATACGGTAACCAAAGCTGCTTCGTGCCTCAGCAGGACAAACAACCATCATGCGCAATAGAAATCAGTCATCCATCATTTTTCATCATTGCGCCGTTGCGCCGTTGCCCTCGCTGCGTGAAAAAGATGATAGCGGTTATATCCCTGAATGCAGTCCGTCCGCGCCACTCAGGATGGCCTGTGCCACTACCGATACACAGTAGCACAACTGCTGGTCAACAAGAATTTACGCTACTTATTCAGGTAAATGAAAGCACTATCAGGAATAAGCCATTTTTAGTGTATTCAAAACTTACTGTCCCATCAGTTTTGCATTGAAACCAACCAGCAGCTTAAACAAATCTTCCTGCTCATTCAATGGCAAAGTTTCAGCCCTATCAAACACATCATGATACGCTTTGATGCCGCCCAATGTATAAAAGAAAAACGCCGGCACGCCCTTCTCCGTAAAAAAATAATGATCGCTGTTGGCAGCCTTGCCATGGGCATTGATCTTTACTAAAAAATGGCCTTCATCGTTCACCGCGTTCATCATGGCAAACTCTTTCGGGAACTCAGTTGCATTGACTACGGTGATGCCTTCTTCGCCGGTACCGGCCAAATCAGTATTGGTTAAAAACCGGATCTTTTTTAAAGCTACAAGCGGATGCTCCGTAAAGAACTTTGAACCAATTAAGCCAGCTTCTTCACCCGCAAAAAGCAGAAACCCGATAGAGTAACGCTGCGGATGCGAAGCATAATAATGTGCAAGGTTCAGCAGCAATGAAACGCCACTGGCATTATCGTTGGCGCCTGGGAAATAGGTATCGCTGCCCATGCCGCCAAGGTGATCGTAATGGGCCGTTATAAAAACAAAGGAATCGGGTTGCGTCGTTCCTTTTACTACCCCGCAAACATTAGCCGCTTTGAAAGCCGTAATCAATTTATTTTCTATCTCGGTTTTGAAATCTATTGGCAAGCCGCTTACTGCTTTTTTATCTACTTCCAGCAACGTAAAATCGGCCACTTCCGGCGCCACCGACCACGTAAGTTTATCTTCCAACTTTATCATTACCCGGTTATCACGATTCAAAAACTGTACGCTGTCTATTTGTTCAAGGCTTCCTTTTCCTTTTACGCCGCGGCTTTCGGGGCTTACAATAAAATCTTTACCCGGCACTAATTCTTTACCATTAATTGTCAGTTGCATTTTACCGGGAAACGTATTGGCCGGGTAGGAAAACGGTTGAAGGAAGGCCTTGCCATCCATTGGCGCCAGGCCATACGATTGAAACTGCGCCGCTAAAAAATCAGCGGCTTTCTTCATGCCGTCTTTGGTATAACCCCGGCCCCAGAATGCAGGCGCAGTAAGGGTATCCACCATTTTACGGGAAAAGGAAAGACTTTGGCTGAAGCTGTTTAATGATGCAATAAATAAAGTAAAAAAGAAGAATTTTTTCATGAAGCAATAGTTATTTTATAAATGAAGAACGTTCAAGTTAACAGAAAGATGGTTATATAAAACAACAATGGATTAAAATTGAAATGGAACCTATGGCATCAGAGCAATCAACCCCAAACCCCAAACCGTTTATCTTCGCCGCCTGTATGAAAGAACTTTCCCTTGTGATACCGGTAATGAATGAAGAGGACAACATCAAGCCGCTGTTAGAGGCCATTCGCAATGCTTTGCCGGAACTTGATTATGAAGTGATACTGGTAGATGACGGCTCCTCCGATGCTACCCGCAAACGTATTATTGAACTGTCCGATGAACGTACAACCTTAGTGGAGCTTCGCAAAAATTATGGACAAAGCACCGCTATGACAGCAGGCATTGATCATGCTAATGGAACCTATGTAGCCTTGCTTGATGGCGACCTTCAAAATGATCCGACGGACATTCCTTTTATGCTGGATCTTTTGAAACGGGAAGATTGGGACGTGGTGGCCGGCAACCGTAAAAACCGTAAAGATGGAATGGTGCTTCGCAAGATTCCAAGCTCAATTGCTAACGCTTTAATTCGCCGTTGGACCGGCGTTTATATAAAAGATTACGGCTGTACATTAAAGATTTTTAAAAAAGAAATTGCCGAAGATTTAGGCTTGTACGGCGAGCTGCACCGGTTTATTCCTGTCCTCGCAAAGCTGCAAGGGGCAAGGATTACGCAGGTTGATGTAAAGCACCATCCACGCAAATTTGGCAAAAGTAAATACGGCATTGGAAGAACGTTTCGGGTGTTATCGGACCTGGTGCTGATGGTATTTTTTCGTCGCTATATGCAAAAGCCAATGCACCTTTTTGGAACGCTGGGCTTTATCTCTTTCGGTCTTGGCTTGCTTATTAATTTATACTTACTGATACTGAAAATTCTTGGTCATGATATTTGGGGAAAGCCCATTTTAATTTTAGGATTGATCCTTTTATTGGGTGGTGTTCAACTAATCACCATTGGTATTTTAGCGGAGCTGGCCGTTCGCACTTACTACGAATCGCAGAACAAAAAAACGTACCAGGTGCGTAAGGTGTATCAAAAAGAAAAGGTGAAGGAGACGCTGGAGATAACGGTGTAGGGAAGTGAGACGTGAATCGTTAAACGTGAGAAGTAAAAGGCGAGATGTGATACTGCAATTCAACATTCGAACATTAAATGATTGACTGTCTTTCAACACTTGAACATTTGAACTCTTGAACCATTGAACGACCAACTGTAAACCGTGAACTGCAAACGGTAAACATTAATGCATCAACACTTCTTTATTTTTCTGAAACCAATCATAAAAAGCCTGCACACCATCTTTCAACTTTGTCTGCGGATTATAGTTCAATAAACGATTAGCTTTTGATACATCGGCAAACGTATGCGGCACATCGCCGGCTTGTTCGGGCTGGTTATCAATCACCGCTTTCTTACCTGTAACTTCTTCAATACAGCTTACTAATTCTTTTAAAGAAACAGTATAATGATTTCCAAGATTGATGATCTCAAATGGCGAAGCGGTGTAAGTAATAGCCGCTAAAATTCCTGAAACCGTGTCAGCAACATAAGTATAATCGCGGCTGGTGCTGCCATCGCCAAACATAGTAATAGGCTGACCGGTTTGAATGGCTTTTACAAACTTATGAATAGCCAGATCGGGCCTTTGTGCCGGACCATAAACCGTAAAAAAACGAAGCGCCGTAAAGCGTAAACCGTTCAAATGCGAAGCGACATAACCAGCCATCTCGCCGGATAGTTTGGTCATAGCATAAGGGGAGATGGGCAACAATTTTTCCTCTTCGTTCCAGGGCAGGTTTTGGTTGATGCCGTACACGGAACTTGATGATGCAAACACAAAATCTTTTACACCCGTTTCCTTCGCAAAGTCAAGCAGCATCTGCGTTGCAAGGATATTCACTTGTTGGTAAAGCAAAGGATCGGCAATGCTGGGACGAACACCGGCTTTAGCTGCCAGGTGAATGATGACGTCTACTTTTTGAGGGAGAATTTTAGCTAATTCATGCGAGGAAAGATCGTTGAGGTTTCTATCAAGAAGAAGGATGTTCTGGTACTTCTCCCAGTCCATTGTATTGAGCAATTTCAGTTGCCGCGGGTAGAAGGCATCAAAGTTATCAATGATAGTTAGCTGCAGGTCTTTATCATCTTTTAAAGCATTAACCAAATGACTGCCGATAAACCCTGCGCCACCTGTTACCAGGTAATGTTTTTTATATTGACTCATCTCGTGATTTTATCTTTGACAACTTTTATGAGGCTGCAAAATAAGGAATATCAGCATTATCGTTTGGCGATAGCGATTTGTTTGGGAATGATGGCGGTGATTGGTTTATTTATCCTGTTTTACGGCAAGCAGCAATCGTTTCTTTATATCAATGGGCTACATTCGCTTCCAGCCGATTACCTCTTTTATTTTTATACTTATTTAGGTGATGGCATCATCTGGGTTCCAGTGTTTATTTATGTACTGGCGTATAAACGCAGTTATCTTATTGCAGTGATTTCGTCGTTGATAATTTGTACGCTTCTTACCCATTTTTTTAAGCAGGTGGTTTATGCCGGAGAGCCGCGCCCCTTAAAGGCTTTACACGATCTGGCCAGGGCTGTTCCGCTCATGCACGGGAAAGATGTTTATGTCAATTCTTTTCCATCCGGACATACCAGTTTAGCCTTCACTTTGGCCTTGCTGCTGGCTGTTATCATCAATAAAAAATGGGCGGCTATCTTCTTTCCGTTGGTCGCTTTTTTTGTTGGTTATTCAAGGGTTTATTTAGCTCAGCATTTTGTTACCGATGTGCTGGCCGGCATCATCGTTGGCATCAGTACTTCGTACTTGTCAATCCTTGTGCATTTGTATTTTAGAAAGAAGGGGTTGCAGCAGAGCGCCAAAGCAACCGCCTGACTTTATCTTTGTTTGCATGGAGTTTACCAGGCCAAGCCTTACGCCACTTAACCACAAAGAGTTTCGTTTGTTTTTATTTTCAAGATTGTTTTATACCATGGCCTTGCGAATGGTAGTAACAGTGATTGGTTACGAGCTGTTTCAAATTACAAGGGATTCATTCTCTATCGGGCTGGCCGGACTGTCGGAATTTATACCGGTGTTTACATTAGCCTTGTATGCCGGGCATGTAATTGATAAGTCGGATAAACGATCATTACTATTAAAAGGCGTTCTTTCTTATTCCATTTGTATTGCGGCTTTGATACTGGTAACCACACCGGCTATACAGCAAAGTTTATCATCAAAAACGGCTGCTTTATTCTTTTATATTATCATCTTTTTTTCCGGTGTGATACGGGCTTTTGCCGGGCCTACCTCCAATGCCATCATTGCGCAGTTGGTGCCGCGGGATGTGCTTCGATATGCAGCCAGTATTTCCTCTACTTCTTATTTATCAGCCTCTATAATGGGACATGCCACCGCTGGTTTTTTAATTGCCGGCATTGGCGTGAATAAAACCTTTTATGTGATCCTTTTTTTAGTGCTTTCGTCCGCCGCTATACTTTCACGGGTAGCAAATAAGCCGGTGCTGCAAACCAATTTAACGGTGCGTGCCTGGGACAGTGTGAAGGAAGGGCTGCGCTTTGTGTTCAGCAATAAAATTTTATTGGGCGCCATTTCGCTTGATTTATTCGCGGTGCTTTTTGGCGGCGTTTCTGCCTTGATACCGGAGTTCGCCGACCGCATTTTGAAGGTAGGGCCGGTTGGCTTCGGATGGCTGAACGCCGCTATGGACATAGGTTCGGCCATGACCATCATTACGCTAACGCTGGTGCCAATGGTACGCAGGCAAGGGTATAAATTAATGTACGCCGTAGCAACGTTTGGCACCTGCGTCATCATCTTCGGCTTCTCGCACATTTACCTAATTTCTTTCATTGCGTTATTCATTGCGGGCATGGTAGATGGCATCAGCGTGGTGGTTAGAAGTACAGTGCTTCAACTAACAACGCCTGATGAAATGCGCGGCCGGGTGAGCTCTGTAAATTCTATGTTCATCAACTCATCAAATGAACTCGGCCAGTTTGAAAGCGGCTTTACCTATCGCCTTTTAGGTGGTGCTATGCCGGCCGTAATTTTTGGTGGCTGCATGACCTTGGTGGTAGTAGTTGTTAGCTGGTTTAAAGCGCCGGGGTTGCGGAAGTTTGAATACTGATAGGTTTACCGTTTACAGTTTACTGATTACTGTTTACCGTTCAAGAGTTCGATTGTTCAAATGTTCAAAGGCAGTTTACGGTTTTCTTCCCACCGCGTTTTACTTCCTCATTTCTCTGTTCTCAAGTCAATTGTTTTACTTTTCTTTTTTGATTACCGGCAAAAGTATTTCATAGCATCGCCTGTTGCACAGTTTATGCTGAGGTTTCCGAAGTACACTCTTGTACGTTTAGTAATCCTTATCTTCAATTCAGCAACCGAAAAGGAAGAGAGTTGTTGAAGATTGTATGTATTTTACCTTCTTCAACAACTCTCTTCCTTCCCGGCAAAAAACAAAACCTCATGCACAGAAGAAATTTTTTATTGAACACAGGCATCCTTGCCGGCGCCAGTGTCATCTTTCAACAAAAGGCAATGGCTTCATTTTTCAATACGTTTGACTATAATGTGCGAATGCTGCGCAACGATGTCGGCATCTTTACAGAACGCGGCGGCACTATTGGTTTTTTGCTGTCAAAGGATGGTGCCGTAGTCATTGATGCCCAGTTTCCAGACACAGCCGCGCACCTCATTGATGAAGTAAATAAACGCAATGGCGCTCCTATAAAATTTCTGATCAACACGCATCATCACGGCGATCATACATCCGGCAATATTGCTTTCAAAGGATTAGTGGAGAAGGTGATCGCTCATCAAAATTCTTTGACCAATCAAAAAGCGGTGGCAGAAAAAGCCAAGAACGTTGATAAACAATTGTACCCCGATCAAACCTTTGATAAAGACCTCAAACTAAAAATTGGTAAAGAAAAAATCAAGGGCAATTACTTCGGCGCAGGCCACACAAACGGCGATGCAGTTTATCATTTTCAGGAAGCCAACATTATGCACGTGGGTGACCTGATGTTTAATAAGCGCCACCCTTTTGTAGATAGAAGTGCAGGCGCCAATATGACCAACTGGATAAAGGCTTTGGATGATATTCAAAAAGAAGGAAACAAGAACACCATCTACATCTTCGGCCATTCATTAAATGCCGGCGAAGAAACCGGTACGGCAGAAGACCTCAAAAAATTTCAGGATTATTTGGGCAAAGTATTAGCATTTGCAGACAGTGAAATTAAACGCGGCACATCAAAAGAAGAGTTTATAAAAAACACGGCTATTCCTGGTGTTACAGAATGGAGCGGCCAGGGTATTGAAAGGCCTTTGACGGCGGCTTATGAAGAATTGAGTAGCAAATGATGAATATCGAACAGACGAATAAGGATTGTTGAATAAAGAAGTGAAAGGCAGAACAGCCGATGTAGGGATAGGCTCCTGGCATATCCTAAAATTCGTAGGTTAACACTTAGCTTTTTATTTTATTTCAACCAACTTTTCCAATACATAAAAAGTAATAGGGCAGAAAGTAGAATTTTTTAAGGTAAGCGGTTGCCGCTTGATGATCACATCTTCATCGGTGTAAGGAAAACGGGCACAATCGGATGGCCGCATCTCATAAATAGAACAGGCATTATCAGTTCCTAAAAAAGGGCAGGGCGTTGACTTCACTACAAAATCGCCTTCTTCATCTACCCTTAAATACGTATCAATAAAAACACTTTCCTTCATGCCTACCTGCTTACTGATTCGCTTCACGTCCGGGGTCTTAAACCGGGGCGAATAATTCTTGCAACAAGCTGCACATTCCAAACAATTAATTTTTTCAAAAGCTTCGTCGTGCAGGCGGGGCAACTGTTTCAACACGGTGTTCTTATCGGCTTTGGCCAGAAAATTTTTTAAGGCTTTTTGTTTATCCTTGCTTCTTTTTTCCCAGCCGTGTAAGCTTTTCTCCGACATAATTACAAAGTACAGCGAATAAAAGTTAAGGCCCGGCTAAAGCTCTTTTAGTTCTGTGCCATATTAAATTTTTCATCGGCACATTTGCACATCAACTTAAAAAGATGCGGTTACTTTTTTTGCTGGCGTGTTTAACTATTAAAGCGTCTGCCCAAAATAAAATTGTGGTGCAGATTACCAATTTTGATAATAACAAAGGCGTTTGCCTTGTGTGCCTGTTTGATAATGCGAAAGCCTTTTCGGGTAAGGGTGAGCCGGTAAAAAAGATGATGGCTGTTCCGGTAAACGGCAGCGCCACCGCAGTGTTTGAGAACGTTGCTACTGGTTGCTATGCCGTATCGGTAATACATGACGCCAACAACAATAATAAATTTGACACTAATTTTTTAGGCATTCCCACAGAAGGTTACGGCGCTTCGCAAAACCGGCTTCCCTTTGCCGCCGCGCCAAAGTTTGATGCCAATAAGTTTACCGTAACGGCCAACTCCACCGTTACGGTTCCTATCAAGCTTCGCTATTTATTATAGCCGCGATTTTTAAGTTGAACAAACGTTTATGGCTGCTTTTACATTCCCGCAGCGATTGTACAATAAAGTCACTTTCCAGTGTGCCGTTTAGCACTTGCAGTATATCCTTTATAGTGCTGTTGCTTAGCTGATGGTACGAATGTTCGATAAAGCGGTAAAGCATTGTTTCCAGGTCATTGATGGAGCTGCAGTCCACACCAAATACATTCGCCGGAACGTTATCTATATTCTGAAAGCCGTGCCTGCCAAGCCTTTTATGGCGGTTGAAAGAATTTTGAGAAAGAAAAAGAGCCAGGTCTTCGGAATGATAATACACCGTAACCCGATGGCTGATATATGATAAATGATGTAAGGCATATTCCTTTTCAAACGCCTGCCAATCTACATCCGGGGCGGCCAGAATTACTTCATTAAACACCGGTGAAGAAGGCAACAGGTTAGTGCTTACCAAATGCTGCAACAAACTTTCCAGCATACGGTTGCCCATGCTATGCGCCAGCAAATGAATCCGGTGCCCTTCTTTTTTGAATGAAGAAATAAATGGTATGAGTAGATGAAAATTACGGGCAAATGTTTTTCCCGATGAAATTGCATCGTTCGCATCATCGGTATAATACAAATAGTTTTTACGGGCCGGCCACGATAAGGCAATGATCATTTTGATGCAACCGCCCGGCGTTATGTATTTCTCTTCCAGCAGGCAAATATCCTGAAGCACCATTTTTAGATCGGTGCGAAACCCATGAATATAAAAAAGAACATCGCCCCCGGGCCTGCCGGTGTAAAAGGCGGAGGGCTCAATAATTTGTAAAGATGACCGGCAACTGTTGCCATTGTTAAATGTATCGGAATCGAATAGCGCAAAATGCAATTTTTCTTCGGGTTCGCCGGCTGTGTCCAACCCGTCCTCTTCAATATAAAAAGCCCCCCGGTGGGCTTGTATCATTTCGCGGTTGGTAATTAAATAGTGCAGCATGGGGTACGATCTAATAGCAGAAAAAGAAAAAACGGTTTTCATTAAAACCTGAAATAAACAAACAGCCGCCCGTGGTTCTTCGCATCATTTTCTATACGATGATACAAGGGCTTGATATGAGGGAGTTGTAAAAAACGTTCTACCTTTTTACGAAGCTGGCCGCTGCCTTTGCCGGGAATGATTTCTACTTCGCGGATCTTTTTATCAATAGCGTCTTCAAAGGCTTGCTGCAAAGCTTTGTCCACCGCAGCGCTGTTATTGTAGATAGGATGAAGATCAAGTTTTATGCGGCCCATAAGGTTTGGCGGTTTAATATATATTTCCTTCTTCGTCATCCACTAACTTATCGGCCATGTCCCTGTCAAACACTTCTTCTTTATCATGTATCACTAAGCGAATGAGATCATGTATGGTAATAACGCCGGCAAATTTGCCCTTTTCATCAAATGCTACCAGATAACGGCTTCGCTGTTCGCTCATAATATTCATGCAATGCTCAACAGAGTCCGCTAAAGCTACTACCGGCAGGTCGGTGCTCATTACTTCCTCCACCGTTGTACTATCGCTGTGCCGCCCTTGCAATATTACCTTACGGCTGTAATCACGCTCCGAAAAAATGCCTTTGTACGCATCGCCATCCAGCACTACTAAATAGCTAAGGTTCACGGTATCCAACTGGCTTAGCGCATCCAGTACAAGGGCCTTGGGCAAAATAGTGTTTACCGGTTTTGATTTGGATTCTAATACGTTTTTAACTGTACGCATGGGTGATGGTTATTTCGTAAAATTAATACGTAGGCATTTAGCTACACCTTTTTTTTAAGAGGCTGTTTATTTAAACAAAGCCCTGATAAAAGGTACATATCATAAGTATAAACCCTGAGCCAGGCCACCGGATTTACTCATTTAGCCAAAATAAACAGGCAATTGCTATTAATTGCAAAAGCGACCTAATATCTTAGCCCGTACTCCAATCCTTGTAAAACTAAACGACCGAACCTATGACTGCAGCGAAGAAAAACCTTTACCGGCTTTTTGCCATTCTATTATGTATAAGCTATGGCCTGGTTTCTTCAGCTCAATTAACGGCTGCCTTTACGGCTTCTCCTTCATTATCCGGCTGCTCTCCTTTTATCGTCAATTTCAACGATGCTTCTACCGGAAGCCCTACGCAATGGAAATGGGACCTGGGAAATGGCGTAATTTCTTTACTAAAAAATCCATCCGCCACTTACTTTAATCCGGGCACTTATACGGTAAAGCTTATTGTACGTAATAGTTCAGGAGCAGATTCGGTAACTAAAGTGGACTACCTGACTGTCTATCCAAACCCGGTGGTAAACTTTAGCGCTGATAAAACTACCGGTTGCTTTCCGCTGAACGTAAATTTCAGGGACAGCACTAATGCCGGCACTGGTACTATCGCTTCGTGGATCTGGGATTTTGGCGATGGCAATACATCCACCCAACAAAACCCATCGCATGTTTATACTACGGCTGGTAATTACAGCATCACGTTGAAAGCCACCAATTCTACCGGCTGTACAAAAACGTTTACCCGGTCAAATTATATATCCGTAAGCATTGGCGTGAAATCGAATTTTACCAGCACATCTCCCGGGCTTTGTCCGGCGCCTGCCAGCGTGAACTTTACCAATACATCTACCGGGCCGGGACCACTTTCGTTTGCGTGGAGCTTTGGCGATGGCGGCACAAGCGGCGTTACCAATCCTTCTTATACCTATGCTGCCAATGGCTTGTATTCGGTTACACTTGTTACAACATCGCCGCAAGGCTGTACCGATACGGTGCGTAAACCAGCGCTTTTTAGTATTGGAAATATTAAGGCCGGCTTTACCGGGCCTGATACGGTTTGCGTAAACACCGCTATTACTTATTCCAACACCTCTTCACCAGCGCCGCTTACCAATAAATGGAGCTTTGGCAATGGTACCACAGCCACTACCACCAATGGCGCTGTTACGTACACCATACCCGGAACCTATACCATAAAATTAGTAGCGGGCTATGGCGCCTGCGCCGATTCTGTAACCAAACAAGTGTATGTGTCGCCTAAGCCACAACCGGCATTCACCGGAACGCCCAATGTGTTTTGTGCGTTGCCTGCGGTGGCTACTTTTACCAACCTTACACCGGGAAGCGGTACCGTTTTATGGAACTTTGGCGATGGCACTTCCTCTACAATTGATAACCCAACACATACCTATAATGCTCAGGGAAATTTTACTGTAACACTTACTGTAACCAATGCGGCCGGATGCAGCGTAAGCCTTGCCAAGCCTGGCTTTATGTTGATCAAGAAGCCGGTAGTTACCTTGTCTGGCGTACCAAAAAGCGGTTGTGCACCGGTTACCTTAACACCCACCGCAGTAGTAAGCAGCGGCCATATTTTAACCAGCTACTTATGGAATTTTGGCGATGGCACCACCTCCACCCTCGCGTCGCCATCACATACCTACATGGGCACCGGAACGTACAGCGTTACTCTTACTTACACTACATCGGGTGGATGTACCGGCACCGTTACTGTTGCCAATGCCGTAAAAACAGGAACCAAGCCCACAGCGGCTTTTACCTTAACGCCTAAAGATGCCTGCGCTTTTCAATCAGTGGCTTTTACCGATAACAGCAGTACACCGGTAACCCAATGGATCTGGGATTTTGGCGACGGAAGTTCTTCTACCCAACAAAACCCGGTGCATCAATACAGCGACACCGGCTGGTTTAATGTGCAACTGATTGCTATAAATAATACCTGCCCCGATACTATCAGAACTATGAATGCGGTACATATTCGTCCGCCTATTGCCAGCTTCACTGTTCAAAATAGTTGTATTGCCAAGTACTCTAAAAAGTTTTTAAACAGCTCCATTGGCGCCATCACCTGCTTCTGGACCTTTGGCGACGGCAGCAGCTCTACCCTTACCAGCCCTACCCATGTTTACACCACTGCGGGTACCTACAATGTGTCATTAACCGTAAGTAACGACACCTGCTCTAATTCCTACTCGCAAACCATAAAAGTAATTGATGAAAAAGCTGCCTTTACGGCAAACGATTCGATTGTATGCCATAATCAAAATCTAACGTTTACTGTGCAAGGGATTAATGCCACTAATATTGCTGCCTGGCAATGGAGTTTTGGCGATGGCGCCACCAGTGCGTTACATCCAACGGCGACGCATAGTTACAGTGTATCGGGCATTTATAATGTAAGCCTTGCTATCCGCGACTTGTTAGGCTGCACCGATACGGCCTATCTGCCGGTACGGGCTTATAGTCCTGTAGCCGACTTCTCTCCACTGCAACCGGTAGCTTGCCTTCTTCCAACTAATCTTATTGGCTTTACCAATTTATCAACCGCCGAAACAGCTCACCCGATTGTAAAATGGAAATGGAGCTATGGCGATGGAACACTTGACTCATCGGGTACTTTGCCTTACCAGCATAGTTATACAGCTACCGGCAACTACACCGTTAGCCTGATGGTTACAGATAATACGGGATGTACCGATATAGTAACTAAACCAGGAGCGGTTATTATCTCACAGCCAAAAGCGGCTTTCTTTTCATTAGACACGATGGTTTGTACCGGTAAGCCCATTCAATTTACCAACACCACTACCGGAAATAACCCTACCTACAGTTGGGATTTTGGCGACGGCACCACTACGGCCACCGACAACCCGGCGCACAATTACCCAGGCATCGGCACGTATAGCGTTGCACTTTTTGCTACCGATCAATATGGCTGTAAAGACTCTATTGCGAAACCTGATTACATCAGCATCTTTTTTCCTAAAGCAAAGTTTACCGTGTCTGACTCCATGAGCACTTGTCCGCCCTTGCTGGTAAATTTTTACAATGCCTCATCTGATTATACATCACTTACCTGGGACTTTGGCGACGGCGCTTCCTCTACTCTTACTTCGCCTTCGCATTTTTATACCAAGCCCGGAATTTATATAGCTACAGTAACGGTGAAAGGGCCAAGTGGCTGTACTGATGTGGCCACGCAGAAAATAGAAATTAAGGGTCCAAGCGGAAGCTTTGTTTATACGCCTGTTTCCGGCTGTAAACCGCTCACCGTAAACTTTACCGCCAGTACAAAAAACAACGTTAGCTATACCTGGGATTTTGCCGATGGCAACCTTACTGTTACCTCCGATTCTGTTATTGCCCATACGTATAGCTACGCCGGCGACTTTGTTCCGAAACTGATTTTAACTGATGTAGGCGGATGTAGTGTTCCCATTACGGGAACGCCCATAAACGTCGTAGGAATTGTAGCCGGCTTTGATATGGGGCCTGCAACTTTTTGCGCTAATGGCAAGGTTCAATTCACCAATACATCTGTCAGTAATGATTTTATTTCGGGCTATCAATGGAACTTTGGCGATGGCAGCAACAGCACCGTTAAAGACCCCAATCATCATTATACGGCGCCGGGCATCTACACGGTATCGCTAACGGTGAACTCACAATTCGGCTGCCAGGATTCGGTGAGTATTTTAGACACGGTGAAGGTTTATGCCAACCCGGTAGTAAGTATTAGCGGCGATTCGGCTGCCTGCGCACCGGCCCAGTTATCTTACGCCGGCGTTGTGCTGGCGGGCAATCCGGCCCTTCTTACCTGGAACTGGAGCTTTGGCAACGGGCAGATAGCGGCCGTTCAAAATCCATCTGTACAAGCTTACCCGGTAGCGGGCACGTTCACTATCACCGCTACTGTAACGGATGAACATAATTGCCACGACACCACATCGAATATATTGATGGTACATGAAACACCCGTACCCGCCATACTGGGCGATAGCACTTCATGCACACCTGCTTTCATGAGCTTTACCGGAAGCATTACACAAGGCGCTTCGCCCAACCTGGCCTGGAACTGGAACATGGGCAATGGCCAAAATTATACTATCGCTACGCCACCGGCACAAGGCTATACCCCCGGCCATTATGTTATTACTGCTACAGTAAACAACGTATATGGTTGTACCGATTCAACTAAAAAAGACATTAATATTTATCCCACGCCAGCGATTGACATAGTAGGCGATTCAAGTGGTTGCACGCCTATTGTACTGAGTCTTTCGGGGCTTATACTACAGGGCGACCCGGCGGATTTAACCTGGAGTTGGAACATGGGTAACGGGCAGATTTATTCTACCCAAAACACGCCTGTGCAAACTTATTCAAACGGCAGTTATATAGTTACGGCTGCTGTTGTTACCTCGCATGGTTGTATGGCCACCAAAAGTAAAACAGTCAATGCTTATGTAATTCCATCCACTACCGCAGGCGTTGATAGTTATATCTGCCGCGGCAGCTTTGGGCAGTTGAATGCCAGCGGCGCCGATAGTTATGTTTGGAATGCTGACGGAACATTAAGCTGCACCACCTGCGCTAATCCATTAGCCGATCCGGTTGATTCTACTACCTATATTGTTAAGGGAATAACAGTCTTTGGTTGTTCGTCAACAGACTCCATAACGGTACGGGTGCATCAACCATTTACCATCCAGGTAGCCGGTACCGATACGGTATGCAGTGGCTCCACCATTCATCTTCGTGCCACCGGGGCCGATCAATATTCATGGACGCCAACGGTTGCTGTAGCCAATCCAACAGCGGGCATTACAACAGCTAACCCTACTACTACTACGTTATACCAGGTGGTTGCCAAAGACAATTTTAATTGCTTTGCCGATACGGGTTATGTCAATATTAAAGTATGGCCTTATCCAAAAGTAGATGCCGGGCCTGACAAAACCGTTTCCATTGGAAGCACCCTTATATTTCAACCAGCTTACTCTAATGACATCGTAAGCTTTGCGTGGACCAATCCGATGCAAACCCTTAGCTGTACCGACTGTCCGGCACCCACCGTACACCCGAAAGGAGCACAGAATACTTATGCCATTAAAGTAAGAAGCGATGGTGGTTGCGTGTCAACCGATGAAATAACGGTGTACACGATCTGCAATGGCGGCAACCTGTTTATCCCTAATACGTTCTCTCCGAATAAAGATGGAAAGAATGATAAATTTTATCCAAGAGGAAGCGGCTTAGGAACTATTAAATCGTTGCGCATTTATGACCGTTGGGGCGAGCAGGTATTTACGGCGCTCAACTTTACGCCTAACGATGCATCGCTGGGTTGGGATGGATCGTATAAAGGAAAACCACTGCCACCGGATGTATATGTTTATACCTGCGAAGTAGTGTGTATGAACAATGAACTTTTAATTTATAACGGTAACGTAACCCTTTTAAAATGAGTAATAAATGGTGCACAATGAGTTGGTGTTATTGGCAAATTGCTTATTAGCATAGAATGTTTTTAAAGCAATAAGCGGCCCTACTCATTATTGATTACTGATTACTCATTCCCTAAATCCTACTTATGAAAAACTTTTACAAACAAAGAATCGTGTGGGCATTATTGCTTGCTGCCTACTGCTTAGTTCCTGCTGTTCGCATAGCGGCGCAGGACATTCACTTCTCTCAATATTTTGAAGCGCCGCTTTACCGCAACCCGGCACTGGCGGGCATTGTACACGGCGACTATCGTGTGCAAACGGTCTATCGGTCGCAGTGGAACAGCATTACCGATGCGTATAAAACCACGTCCATCAATGCGGAATATAAACTACCAATTAAGGGCGACGATTATCTTACCGTAGCCCTACAGGTTTTTAATGATAAGGCGGGCACTACTAACTTGTCCACTACGCAATTACTGCCTGCCATCAACTACCACAAGTCGTTAAGCGATGTAAAAAGCACCTATTTATCGGTAGGCTTTATGGGCGGTTATGTGCAACGCCGGTTAGACCGCAGTAAAGTGACAACCAACAGCACTTATGACAATGGAGGTGATGGAGAAGATGCTCTTATACCACAGTTTAGTTATATGGATGGCAGTGCCGGCATCAGCTTTAATACCCAATTAGGCGACAATGCGGAGAACAACTTGGTGCTTGGTGCAGCGCTTCATCATTTCATTCGCCCAAAAGCATCTTTCTATAATAACGCTACGGTGGTTATTAATCCGAAATGGGTATTCAGCGCCGATGTAAAATTCGGCCTTACCGAAACATCGTACCTGACGCTGTATAATGATTATGTGCAGCAGGGATCGTACAGCGAAAAATTAACCGGCGTTCTGTTCTCACAAAAAATTGGGAACTATACCGATGAACCCGACTTTACTATCGGCGCTGGTGGTTTTCTTCGCTGGAACGATGCTTTTATTCCAACATTTCAATTGGCTTATAAACCCTTTATGCTTTCTATGAGCTATGATGTAAACGTATCAAGGCTTTCCGGCACCAGCTATGGCCAGGGAGGTTACGAAATGTCTTTGGCATACGTTGGCTTTTTAGACCGCGACAACTCCAGCGCCAATGCAGTGTTGTGCCCGAGGTTTTAGTACCGGGTTCGAAAGTTCAAATGTTCCAAAGTTCAAATGTTGGGTCGCTTTAACTACAACGTATCTTCCATCGTTTTAAATTTTCTGAACACTTGAACACTTGAACACTTGAACACTTGAACACTTGAACACTTGAACACTTCAAACCTTTCGTTCTAACTTATCTCTCTCATGTCCCATCTTATCCCGCTTGGTTTGTAAATATTTTTCATTGTGCGGATTAGACTCCACTCGTATAGGAATGGTGTCAACAATTTCTAACCCATAACCAATAAGACCTACCCGTTTTTTTGGATTGTTAGAAATCAAACGCAGTTTGGTAACGCCAAGATGCCTTAGGATTTGTGCGCCGACTCCATAGTCACGCTGGTCGGTTTGAAAGCCCAGGTGAAGATTAGCTTCCACTGTATCCATGCCTTCTTCTTGTAGCCGATAGGCTTTTAATTTATTCACCAGGCCAATGCCACGGCCTTCCTGGTTCATGTATAAAATAATGCCCTTGCCTTCCTTTTCCACCATTTGCATGGACTTGTGCAATTGCTCGCCGCAATCGCAACGGAGCGAACCCAAAATGTCACCGGTGAAGCAGGACGAGTGTACTCTCACCATTACCGGTTCATCGGCCGTCCATGTGCCTTTCATTAATGCTAAATGTTCGTTAGGAGAGTTCTTTTCCTGGAAGGCCACTAATTTAAAATGCCCGAATTTAGTAGGCATGTCCACCCGCACTATTTCATCAATTAATGAATCCTGTTTAATACGGTATTCAATTAAATCTTTTATGGAGATGATCTTGAATTCATACTTCTGAGCAATCTCTTTTAGCTCGGGCAGCCTTGCCATAGAGCCGTCTTCATTCATAATTTCCACCAGCACACCGGAAGGCTCAAAGCCTGCCAGCCGCGCCAGGTCAACGGTTGCTTCCGTATGACCAGCCCTGCGGAGCACGCCGCCTTTTTTTGCAATCAGCGGAAAGATGTGTCCCGGCCGGCCAAGGTCTTGCGGCGTGGTGGTGGGATCAATAAGGGCTTGTATGGTTTTAGACCGGTCCTGCGCAGAGATGCCCGTGGTGCAGCCATGGCCCAGCAGGTCAACAGAAACGGTAAAAGCAGTTTCGTGCAACGCCGTATTATTGTTTACCATCAGGTCGAGGCCCAGTTCTTTGCAACGTTCTTCCAGCATGGGTACGCAGATCAGCCCACGGCCATATTTGCTCATAAAGTTGATGACCTCCGGCGTTGCCTTTCGGGAGGCCACTACAAAATCGCCTTCATTTTCGCGGTCTTCATCATCTACCACTATAACCATTTTTCCGGCACGGATGTCGTCAATGGCGCTTTCAATACTATCCAGCATAATAAAAATCCTTTGTGCAAAGGTAGGCCGTGGGTTCCCAACTTTTAATCTTGGTATGGCGCAGCAGATAGGCTACAGCGGCTGTCTTATACCAGTTTTTCCACCAAAACAGGTGTTAATTACTCCTCAATTTTAGTAATCGAATAACCCTTTTCTTTGCAACACAAACAACTCTATTTATGCTTAGAAGAATTTTGACATTGCTTCTTTTTGCTTTGGTGATAGGCCAATTTGCCAAGGCGCAAGTGACGACAAGCAGTATAACCGGCTTCATTAAGGGAGACAATGCGGCACCATTAGAAGGGGCTACAGTAACCGCTATTCATCAACCGTCGGGGGCTAAGTATGTTACCATCACAAAAAAAGATGGCGGCTTCACGTTGCCGAATACCAGAATTGGCGGGCCCTATAGTATTACAGTAGCCTTCATTGGATTTACTACACAAACCGTAGATAACATCACCCTAAGCCTCGGTGAACCGTATGTATCTGATATAATTTTGACCACTAAAGCAACTTCATTAAGCAATGTGGTGGTCACATCTACAAACCGCATCAGGCCAAAGACCGGTGCCTCTACTAACATTTCATCCAGACAGATTACTACATTGCCCACTATTTCAAGAAGCATTTCCGACTTCACCCGGTTAACGCCTCAGGCAAACGGCAATAGCTTTGGGGGACGTGATGGTCGTTATAACAACGTAACAATTGATGGCGCTAACCTCAATAATAATTTTGGTTTATCTACTGATCCGTTACCAGGTGGTGGTGGCAATCCTATTTCGTTAGACGCTATTGAAGAAATCACTGTGAACATAGCTCCCTACGATGTACGCCAGGCCAACTTTACAGGGGCAAACATTGCTGCGGTTACTAAAAGCGGGACTAATACTTTTCATGGTACAGCTTATACTTTTTATCGTGACCAATCGTTCAATGGAACAAATGTTGCGGGCTTAAAACTTCCGGCTCTTCAAAACTCGTATAACAAAACATTCGGCGCTAGTTTAGGTGGTCCGATTATTAAGAATAAGTTGTTCTTCTTTTTAAATGGTGAGTATGAAGAACGGTCGGCCATTTTAGCTTACTATACACCAACAGGAGGCAGCGGACAAGGCAATGTTTCTTCAGTACCGATAGACTCGCTCCGCAAACTTTCTGACTATTTGAAATCTAAATACAATTACGATCCGGGCCCTTTTGATAATTTTTCCACCGGTGTTCCAGTTAAAAACCACAAGTATTTGGGAAAGATTGACTGGAATATCAGCACATCTACAAAACTTACTGTAAAGTACAGTGACTTCTTAAATCAACAGAGCTTTCTGCCCAGTGCAAGTGGTAGTATCAATGGGGCAAATTCTTCAGGGATTGCTACGTATGGTGCTAAATTTTCCAGCCAAGCGATGGCATTTGGAAACAGCATTTACACACAGAGTGATAAGGTGCGTTCAGGAAGTTTTGATTTAACCAGCAATTTTCATGGAAAGTTTGCTAACCAACTTTTAGCAACAATCACCAAAATCAGCACCACCAAAGATCATCCGGGATCTCAGTTTCCTTTTGTCGATATCATAGGACAAACGCCAGGAAGTAAAAATAATTACCTCAGTTTTGGCAACGAACCGTTCAATGGTAACTATAATGTGGTAGTAAATGATGTGTATACGTTGACTGACAATTTTAGTTATTTCGCCGGGAAACATACGCTTACTGCTGGAGTAAACTACGAATATCAAAAAGTTGGTAATGGATTTATGCCTGGTTCACAAGGATACTATACGTTTGGTTCTTTGGATGATTTTATAAATAACAGGGCACCCAAACAATTTGCAATCACGTACTCTTTAATACAAGGACAGGATGCCGTTATTTCAGCTAATTTAAAAGTGGGCCAACTAGGTGCTTATGTTCAAGATGAGGTGAATATCAACAGCAATCTAAGGTTAACATTCGGATTGCGAATTGATAAACCGATTTATCCAGAACAACCGTTAGCCAACAACGCAGTTAACAGCCTTCCTTTGTACGATAACGCCGGTAATGTTACTAATTACAATACCGGTTCCTGGCCGAAAAGCTCAATCTATTGGTCTCCGAGAGTTGGCTTCCGATCAAATATTCCTGATGAGAAAATCATTTTACGTGGTGGTACGGGTTTGTACACGGGCCGCATCCCATTTGTCTATTTAACCAACCTCCCTACTGGCGTGGGTCCATATCAGTTTGGAACATTAGTGACATCGACAAGTGTCGGCGGTAATCTAAACAACTTCCTTTTTAATCCTGATCCACATGCTTACAATCCATTCTACAATACTAATCTACCTGCTAATCTTTTCCCAACCAAAGGAGGTACAACTGTACCAACCGGAGCTTATGCTTTATTAGCGCCTAATTTTAAATTTCCACAAATATGGCGTACAGATTTGGCGATTGATAAGCAGCTCAACAGAACTTGGAGCCTAACGGTAGAAGCTTTGTATAGTAAGGATATTAATGCCGTGTACATGTTCAATGCCAATCAAAAAGCACCAGATGCTACCATTAACTTAGGCGGAAGTTCAAGACCAAGTTATTCAGCTACCACTGCAAGAAAATTAAATGCGGCCAGCGGAAATGCTATTGTTCTGGACAATACAAAGAAGGGTGAATCATTTTCGTTTACTACACAGCTTAACAAAGCCTTTACCAAAGGTTTTTATGGTTCTTTAGCTTATACATACACTGCTGCTTTTGATGTTACGGCAAATCCCGGTAGCCAGGCAAACTCTGTCTGGTCAATTAACGCAACGTCTGGGACACAAAATGATTTAGAGTTAGCCAATTCAACTTTCTCTGTTCCGCACCGCATAATTGGAAGTTTATCCTATCGCTTTGAATACGCCAATCATTTAGCAACTACAATTTCTGCTTTTTATGAAGGTTCTTCGCAAGGAACACTTTCTTACATCTATAACGGTGATGTAAATAATGATGGTAACTCGGCTGACCTGATGTACATCCCTAAAAATCCTTCTGAAATCAACTTTATTGCCATTCCTGCCTCCGGCACTATTCCAGGGTTTTCAGCTAAACAACAATCGGATGCTTTCTTTGCTTTTATAGCACAGGACAAATACTTATCAACCCATCAAGGACAAGTAGCAGAAAGAAATGGAGCAAGGCAGCCTTGGTTTAACCGATTGGATATGAAATTGACCCAAGATATTTTTGCCAATATTGGTAAACGCAGAAACACGATTCAATTCACTGCAGATGTGTTGAATGCTTTAAACCTGATTAATAATAATTGGGGTGTTAGATCATTCTTTATTGTTGCTAATCCATTGAAGTACATAAATGCTACTGGTGGACAAGCCAATTATCAATTAGCTACTTATCTGCCGCAAGGCGCTACCACACAAGTTTTGCTTGACAGGACTTACATCAATAATAATTCGACATCAAGTACTTGGGGCTTGCAACTGGGCTTGCGCTACATTTTTTAGACACTGTAAACCACAACCAACAAAAAAACCCCTCTTCGTAAAAAGAGGGGTTTTTTATTTTCTATCGTGTCTATTAAAAAACTTCGTTAGTAACCAGGTCGCCGCTTACTTCATGCTTGCCAAAAGCCCACAACAAAAAAGCAGGCATAGCCCTTCCCCAGGTGGGTATATCATGGCGGCCATCTTCGTAGTTAATATAGCGGATGTCTGTATGTTTATCATAGCCCAGGTGCTCTAACTCCTTTATCAGGTCAAGCGTATCATCAATAGAATCAATAATGCCATTGCCGTTTCTATCTGCCGTTTCATCTAACGAGCCGGAGGTAAAATAAAAACGCAAACCCGGGTGATGCTGCCCTTCCCGGATTTGTTTATGCATGATTCGGTCAGTAGCATCGTTATACCCATCATTAAGCGCTTTGGTACGCCACCATAAGGAGCCGGAGAAAACCCCGGCTACAGAAAAAACGTCCGGGTAATTCCACGCCGTATCTATGGCCGATAAGCCACCCAAAGAAAACCCGGCTACGGCTTTTTTCTGTAATGAAGTGATTCCATATTCCTGATATACAAACGGAATTAATTCTTCAATAATAAATTGTTGATGGGCTGCCGATTTTTTTCCGCGGCCCTCATAATCCAGTATGTTGGCCGTACCGTATTCTTCGCGGCGGTCTTTATTACAATGGATGCCTACACAAAGCAATGGTGTTATTTGACCGGATGACAGGAGGCCATCAAGCAGCGGCGCCAGTGGCATTTCATCAAGACTTTGTCCATCGTTAATCAATAATAAAGACAGCGAAGAAGGGTCAATAATATTCTTGGGCAGGTAACAATCAATAATCACATACCGCTTTAGAAAACGGGAGGGAATGGCTTTCTGTTCTACTATCAAGTACCCTAAATCATCAAGCAGCATAGCGCCAAAAGTAAGAAGCAGCGCCCAAGCAATGGAAAAAATAATACAGTGCTAAACTTTTTTTTTTGGCTTCAAATTATGGCGTACTTTCCTTCTATTGATAAGGACATTAAAACAATTGACATGAAAAAAATAGGCATCTTGTTTGGCCAGGAGCGCAGCTTTCCCATGGCTTTTATAGAACGGGTGAACAGTAAAGGCATTGATGGCATTACCGCCGAACCGGTTAAAATTGATAAAGTAGCCCAGGGCGAACCCACCGGCTATGCCGTGATTATTGATCGTATTTCGCAGGATGTTCCCTTCTACCGCACCTATTTAAAAAATGCCGGGCTTACCGGAACGGCCGTTATCAACAACCCTTTTTGGTGGAGCGCTGATGATAAGTTTTTCAACAATTGTTTAATGACAAAGGTGGGTGTGCCGGTACCGAAAACAGTAATTCTTCCTTCGTATGATATGCCTCCCGATACAAAGCCTGAATCGTTTGGCAACTTAGCTTACCCTTTAGATTGGGAAGGCATGTTTCAGTATGTTGGCTTCCCGGCTTACATGAAACCCTATGCCGGCGGCGGCTGGAAAAACGTGTATAAACTTCACGATATAAAAGAGTTTTACGAGAAGCATGCAGAGACCAATCAATTGGTGATGTTGCTGCAGGAAGAGATTGTATTTGATGAGTACTATCGTTGTTATTGCATCGGTGGTAAGCACGTACGCATCATGCCTTATGAGCCCCGCAACCCACATCACCTGCGCTATCGGGCCGAGTTCTCTCCTACTCCCGAACGGCATCAGCAAATGGAAGATATCGTATTGCGCATCAACAAATATTTAGGCTACGATTTTAATACTGTGGAATTGGCCCTGCGTGATGGAGTGCCCTACGCCATTGACTTTGGTAACCCCGCACCCGATGCCGACCGCACCGGCGTTGGCGAAGAAAACTTTGAATGGGTGGTGGAAACCGCAGCAAATTATGCCATTGAAAGGGCACAGTCGCAGCAAGATGGAATAGATAACCTGACCTGGGGCGAGTATGTGAAAAAAGGGGCGGCTAAACAAACGCTGTTATAAATTCTTTGAAAGATGTTTACTGTGTACAATGACAAGGAAGCTGCGTTTACCAAAGTAGAAGAACCCGATCCATCGCTTCGTTATACGTATGCTGATTACTTAAAATGGAATTTTGAGGAGCGGCTGGAATTGATAAAAGGGAAGATTTACAAAATGAGCCCGGCCCCGACTTCATTGCATCAACAAGTAAGCATACGGATGGCCGGTGAAATGTATGCCCTCCTTAAAGGCAAACCTTGTCAATTGTTTTCAGCGCCATTCGATGTAAGGCTCCCTGTTCAGAATCGCAAAAAGCCAAGCCAAATTGATACGGTGGTTCAACCGGATTTGTGTGTAGTATGCGACGAAAGCAAGATTGACAAACGTGGTTGCGTAGGTCCACCTGACCTGCTGGTAGAAGTGCTTTCTAAACGAACGCAAGGCAAAGACAAAACCACTAAACTTGCCTTGTACGAAGAAGCCGGTGTGCAGGAATACTGGATTGTATCACCTGGGAAAGAAATAGTGCAAGCGTTTGTTTTGGATAGCACTGGAAAATATGGCGATCCCATAACTTATCGTGAGAAGGAAATAATTGAAAGCAGCGCTGTGGCTGGATTAAAAATTAATCTTACCGATATTTTCCTTTAGTTCATACCTGCCTTACTTCAGTAATAAACACCAGTAATAATCTTTTGAAACATAATCAACCTCAACCCCCGAACTCCGCATGGCAAATCTGAATTTTAAAAGCTTTACACTTGGCGTAGAAGAAGAATACATGGTGATGGACCCGGCCACTAAAGAACTGAAAAGCCATGAGCAGCGCATTGTACAGGAAGGGCAGAAAATGATCAAGGACAAAGTGAAAGCCGAGATGCACCAGGCCGTTGTAGAAGTGGGTACCGACATCTGCGCCGATATAGAAGAGGCGCATAAAGATGTATCAATCCTTCGCAAAACTATTTCTGATATTGCCGGCAGTTTAGGCTTTTCAATGGGTGCCGCCGGTACGCATCCCTTCAGCCATTGGCAAAGCCAGTTGATAACCGATCATGTTCGCTATAATGAAATCGTGAATGAGTTACAGGAAGCCGCCCGCAGTAATTTAATCTTTGGCTTACATGTGCATGTGGGCATGGAAACCCGTGAGATGGCCAATCATATTGCCAACAGCACCCGCTACTTTTTACCGCATGTGTATGCCCTTAGCACCAACTCGCCTTTTTGGGAAGGACGAAAGACAGGTTACAAATCGTTCCGTACAAAAGTGTTTGATAAGTTCCCCCGCACGGGCATACCCGAAGCCTTTGAAAGCATAGAAGCCTATGATAATTATGTGAAGCTATTGATGAAAACCAACTGCATTGACAACGCAAAAAAAATATGGTGGGATCTTCGTGTACATCCGTTTTTTAATACCGTTGAATTTCGTATTTGCGATGTGCCGATGACAGTGGATGAAACTATTGCCATTGCCGCATTGTTCCAGGCCATTTGTGCAAAAATTTATAAGCTGCGCCAGCAAAACATGAACTTCATTCAATACCCACGGCCCCTGATTAATGAAAATAAATGGCGGGCGGGCCGTTATGGTATTGATGGCTACCTGATTGATTTTGGTAAGGAAGAAGAGATCAACACAAGGGTGCTGATTTATGAGTTGCTGGACTTTGTAGATGATGTAGTAGATCAGTTAGGATCGAGGCACCGCCTGAATTACGTGCATAAGATGCTGGAACGCGGCACCGGCGCCGACAGGCAGTTAGCGGTGTACGAACAGACGAATGATTTAAGTACCGTAGCCGAATATATTCACTCCCAATTTTTAGTGAGTTCATAAAAAAATAATTTGAACCCGCTATAACTTTTTGTATTTTGTTAGAAGCATTGATTAGCTGATGAACCTCTCTCCTACCGACCGGCTTTGCTTCTGACTTGTACAATCTATTTTATGGCCCGCATCTTCAATATTTACTTTACGTATGATGAGATACTGCATAACGCAATTGTGTCGGTGCACAACACGCCTTTCTTTACCGAGTATCATTTAGGAAATTTAGATGCTGATTTACGATTGTTGCTTCCGGGCAGTAAACTTATTTCACAAACGCCGGGCACTATTTTCTTTCAGCATGTACAACCGGAACATTCCGCTTCTTTGATGAGTGAAATAATAAAGAGCATTGCGGCGCATTTGAAAGATTATAAGATGGCGGAGTAGATAACTGAAATAATTAAGAACACCGTTTATACTCACTTCCCATCCACTTCCTTTATCCATTTTATCACACCATTCATAAACACCTGCTGGTCATCCCACATACTCAGATGGCTTCCGTTGGGGCAATAGAGATAGCTGCCATGCTGCACCATCTTGCTTTGCGCTTCCATGGCTTTCGGGTCCATCGTATCCCACTTTGCTCCTATCATTAACGTGGGAACCGAAAGTTCTTTTAAACGATCTTTTATATCCCAGTTAGCCAATCGGCCGCTAATACCAAACTCCGATGGGCCCTGCATCAACGTATAAATAGTTTCATTGGCATGTTTAAACGCACGGTTCACCGGGTCGGGCCACTCAGCCAAACGGCATAAATGCTCGTGATAAAAATTAGGCATCAGCAGCTCCATGTAACGTGAGTTACTAAAATCTTTTTTTGCTTCAATGGCTCTTAATTCCGCCAGTACTTCAGGCTTCATTTGCTTGCTCAAAATGTCATCGGCGTACTTGCCATATTCCGGTGCGCTTGCCACCATATTGGCCACTATCAAGCCTTTCAGGTGTTGCTGATACTTTAAGGCATACTCCATTGCCAGTATGCCGCCCCAGGAATTTCCAAGTAAATAAAAGTTAGCCGAATCGGAGCCGATAGCTTTTCGTACCTGCTCTACTTCTTCCACAAAACGCGGCGTTGTCCAAAGGCTGCTATCGGTAGGTTGATCGGAGTAATAGGAACCCAACTGATCGTACTCGTAAAACTCAAAGCCTTCTTTGGGAAAGAACGATTCGAAACATTCCATGTATTCGTGCGTCATCGCAGGGCCGCCATGCAGCAATAAAATTTTAATTCGTGGATTGTTGCCAAAGCGTTTTGTCCACACCTTAAAATTGCCAACCGGCGTGTTAACAGGAATCATTCTTATGCCAGCAACCTGCACGCCGGTATCGCCATAATTAAAGTAGTCTTTTACTGAAACAGCCGCGTTATTGCCGGTATCAACTTTTACTTTACAGGATATGAATAACACCAGAAAACACAACGTAGTAAAGACTTTCATAACCACTTTATTTAAGCTCAAAAGTTAGTCAAGTTTTGATTTACTTTGACAGACACCTTCTATTTATGAGAAAACTATTGTCCCTTTTATTAGTGGCTGCTCCTTGTAGTTGCCTGGCACAAAGCCATACCGACTCGTTACAGCAACTACAACAAACTGCATCGCTATTCGACTTAAATTTTACCGAAGCGGAGGCCGATTCTTTGCAAGACAATCTCCTTTTTTACAAAAGCATTTATAACCAGATGCACAAGGAACTGCCTAAGAATGACCTGGCCCTCCCATTAGCTTTTAACCCGGCACCCTACGGTTTTGTTGCGCCAACTAACCAACAAAAAATCGTCTGGGAAATTCCGGCTAACCTTGCACTCCCGACTAACAAAAATGACCTCGCTTTCTATTCCATTATGCAGTTAGCTTCACTGATAAAGAACAAAAAAATATCGTCAGTTCAGTTGACTACTTTCTTTTTAGACCGGTTAAAGAAATGGGGCGATACCTTACAATCTGTTATCACACTAACCGAAGATTTGGCGATGCAGCAGGCTAAGCAAGCTGACGCAGAATTAGCAAAAGGAATCTATCGCGGACCACTGCAGGGCATCCCTTATGGATTGAAAGATTTGTTTGCCGCTAAAGGTTATAAAACAACCTGGGGCACCACGCCTTATAAAGATCAGGTGATTGATGAAGATGCCTACGTTTATACCAAACTAAAAGATGCCGGTGCGGTGTTATGTGCCAAGCTTTCATTAGGTGCCTTGGCGTATAACAATAAGTGGTTTGGCGGCGAAACAAAGAACCCCTGGAACCTGCAACAAGGCTCCAGTGGCTCATCTGCGGGCAGTGCGGCCTCTGTGGCTGCCGGTCTTTTACCATTTGCATTGGGTACGGAAACATTAGGTTCTATTGTGTCACCATCTACCCGTTGTGGCGTTACAGGTTTGCGGCCAACGTTTGGTACTATCAGTCGCAGTGGTGCTATGGTTTTATGCTGGAGTTTAGATAAAGCAGGACCCATATCCCGCAGTGCAGAAGACGATGCGATCATTTATTATTACCTGAAAGGAACTGATGGAAAGGATTATGGCTCGATAGATCATGCGTTCAATTACAATGCTAAGCAGGATATAAAAAAACTTCGGATAGCGTATGCTGAAAATTACTTTAACCGCCTGCCCAAGGGCGCCATGGAATGGAGTGTTTTGGAAACATTTAAGAAGATGGGCGTGAATGTCACACCCGTAACCTTCCCCGATTCCGCAGTTTATTCAGCCAACCTGGTAAGCCTTATTTTAAATGCGGAATCGGCTGCGGCTTTTGATGAATTGACAAGAACAAATCGGGATAGTTTGATAGAGCGGCAGGACAAAGATTTTTGGCCCAACTCTTTTCGGTCGGCACGTTACATACCGGCAGTGGAATACATTAATGCCAACCGCTATCGTTCGCGGTTATGCCAAAAGGTACAGGCGTTTATGAAGGCTTATGACGTAGTGATCGTGCCTACGTTTATGGGTAATCAGTTGTCCATCACTAATCTTACCGGCAATCCGGTGATATGTATGCCGATGGGTTTTAATCAGCGGGGCTTACCGCAAAGCATCACGTTCATTGGCAATTTGTACGATGAAGCTTCGATATTAGAAGCCGCTAAAGCCTATCAGGATGTGACGGATCATAATAAAAAACATCCGGAAAAATTTAACCGCTGAAGAGGAGGATTTTTAATCCGGATTATTAAGATTGTGAAGCAGCAACCAAGCATCATAAATTTATAATAGTGATGCCTCCCCTTTAAAAAGGGGAGGCATCCAGTTTTACATACAATGATTTTATGAAACAATTTTTACTATTAATTTCTTCAGGTCTTTTATCATTTGGTTTATTGGCGCAAAGGAAAGACGCTGACCTTGTTATCTACAACGCGAAAATTTATACAGTTGACGCAAGGTTCTCCACTTCATCAGCAATGGCAATTAGCAATGGAAAAATTATTGAAACCGGCAATAGCAAAAGCCTACTGGCAAAGTATAATGCAAAAGAAAAATTAGATGCTAAAACTGCTTTTATCTTCCCCGGCTTTATAGATGCACATGCCCACTTTTTAGGTTATGGCTTAGGCTTGCAATCGGCCGATTTGGTAGGCACGGAAAGCTGGGAAGCCATCTTAAAACGCCTCACCGAATTTGCAAAGAACAAAAAGCTCCAACCGGGCCAATGGCTTATTGGGCGCGGCTGGGACCAAAACGACTGGCCCATAAAAGAGTTTCCGGTCAATGAAAAATTAGATGAGCTTTTTCCGAATAATCCGGTGATGCTAACAAGGGTTGACGGGCATGCGGCCATTGTAAATTCAAAGGCTTTTGCATTGGCTGGCGTTACAGCAAACACAAAAATAAATGGTGGCGAAGTGGAAGTAAAAGCGGGCAAGCTTACCGGTATTTTAGTTGATAATGCTGTGCATTTAGTGGGCGATAAAATACCGGCGCCCGATGCGGCACAATTGCGGCAAGCTTTGCTGGATGCGCAGGCGAATTGTTTTGCTGTTGGATTGACGACTGTGGAAGATTGCGGCGTTAGTTACCAAACCGCTTTGCTGATGAACGACCTTCAAACAAAGGGCGAATTAAAGATGCGCCTATATGCCATGCTGAGCGATAATCAGGACAACTTTAATTGGGCGAAAGCACATGGTAAGATCGCTACGCCGTACCTGCATGTGGCTTCTTTTAAAGTATATGCCGATGGCGCTCTTGGCTCCCGTGGCGCCTGCCTGCTTCAACCTTATACCGACAAGCCGGAATGGACCGGTTTTCTTTTAAGCTCGCAACAACATTTTGATTCGGTAGCTGCAGTGATCTATCAAATGGGATGGCAAATGAACACGCATGCCATTGGCGATTCGGGCAACAGAACTATCCTGCACATTTACGGTAAATACTTACAGGGCACAAACAATAGAAGGTGGCGAATTGAACATGCACAGGTAGTCAACCCGGTTGACTTTACATTATTTCATCAATATAACATCATTCCATCGGTGCAGCCCACGCATGCCACTTCAGACATGTATTGGGCCAAAGCAAGGTTAGGTGCCCAACGCATAAAAGGCGCTTATGCTTATAAAAAATTGCTGAGCCAAAACAGCTGGATGCCGCTGGGGACGGACTTTCCGGTCGAAGACATCTCACCTTTTAAAACATTTTATGCAGCTGTTTTCCGGATGGACGCCAAAGGCTTTCCGGCAGGCGGCTTTCAAATGGAAAATGCGTTGACCCGCGAAGAAGCTATCCGCGGTATGACGATCTGGGCGGCTAAAAGCAATTTTGAAGAAGGTGAAAAAGGTTCGTTGGAAAAGGGAAAGTTGGCCGATTTTATTATAGTGAATAAAGACCTGATGACGATTAACCCCAAAGAAGTTTTATCCACTTCCGTGCTGGCAACTTATATTGGTGGTAAGAAAGTTTATACAAAAAAATAGGTCATGAAAACAAAATCATTGCTGTTATTCATTCTGTTGATTTCTTTATTTGGATTTAAAATGCAAACAAAAAAGAAGATCATTTTCTTTGGCGATTCTATCACGCAGCAAGGCGCTCAGCCGGGCGGCTATATTGGAAAGATAGATTCTATGCTGGCGCAGAAAGGCCTGGCAAAAAATTACGACCTTATTGGCGCTGGCATTGGTGGCAATAAAATTTATGACCTGTATCTACGAATGGATGATGATGTGCTGGCTAAAAATCCCGATGCCGTCGTGATCTTCATTGGCGTGAATGATGTGTGGCATAAACGAACGTCAGGCACCGGAACCGATCCGGATAAGTTTGAAAAATTTTACAACGCCATCATTAAAAAACTAAAGGATAAAGGCATTGCCGTCTATCTCTGCACGCCGGCGTCCATTGGCGAAAAAACTGACTTTACCAACCCGTTGGATGGCGACTTAAATTACTATGCGGCTATTATCAGAAAGATAACAACCGCCAATGCCTGTCCGCTTATAGATCTGCGACAGGCATTTCTTACTTATTTAAAAACGGCTAATCCTGATAACAAGGATCGCGGCATTCTTACCGTTGACGGCGTTCATTTAAATGGTGCAGGAAACATTTTTGTAGCGCAGCAAATGCTGGGTGTATTGCAGCAAAGTTTTATTAAATAGCTTGTATTCGTCAGGCCGCTTCGAGCGGCCTGACGAATAAGCCGAGTAAGCAGCCAGACGATTAAAACTACACTCCGCTTCTACCTTCCAATTTTAACCCGCTTACAAAAACAGCTGCCGCCTGCCGGCCTTTTTCTACCATGCCTTGCATCTCTGCCGGGTCAAATACCAATCCGCCAGGACCACCGCCCAGCGCCGCTTCCGGCCGAATTACATAGAGCTTTACTGCGCTTGCAGCTTGCAGCGGATTGCTGGTTCCATTAACCGCAAACCAGCCATCAATCTTAGCCTGCGGTACGCCATCAGCTATCATTTTTTGTTTCACTGCTTGCAGGTATTGTATCGTGTTGGCGTATTGTTCAGGAATAAAAACGTCGTTCTTTTGTACGTCTTCGGTAAGTATGCTGAGCGTACGCTGCAGAATAGGAAACAGCGATGTGTATTCAGCTTCCACCGGTTCGCCGCCGGCAGTGGAAAGTAAAATAGCATATACTTCAGTGGCCCCCTGGTCTATCGCCATTTGCAGGCCCGCATATTCCCGCACGCCGCCATCTACATACTGGTAATTTTTCTCGTTGCCCTGGGTATAATTAAAATCAATTTTTACTGGCGTCATCAGCACCGGCTGACAAGCAGATGCCAAAATTGATAGCTGAAGATGTGCTACATCCTGCAAGGTTTTTACGGTATAAAGTTTTGATGTTTTTGACGCTGCGTTGTTTGTATAAACTACTATCCCTTCGGTTTGTAAACAAGTAGTGATGATGTACATACTCTTGCCGGCCGCCATTATAGTTTTATACCGGGCATCGGTAATAAACTTTTTTATTAATTGGTAAAGCGGCTCTGCGGTGAAGATGGATTTTTCGTTGAGGCGGTCTCCTAACCGGTGTTCGGTTACTACTTTATCAGTGGTTATCGTAGTAAATATTTGTTGCAGCAGGTCTAGTTCTTCCGTAGCGGCCAGCGGTGTAAGCAAGGCGCCGGCGCTGGTACCAACAATAATATCGAAGTGCAGCGTTGGCAATGCTATTTTAAGTCCTTGCAATACACCTACGGCAAAAGCGCCTTTTGATCCACCACCGCTAATTACCAAGGCTCTTTTCATACCACAAGTTTAATTTGGAAAAGTCTCTTTCGGTTTTTTTACGTTAGTGATGCGAAAGGCGATGGAAGTTTGCCACCACCAAGCCGCAAGATGATAATCGCGGTCGGCCGACAGACCTACTACGATTTTATTTAATAGGTCTAAGTTGATGCCAATCCCCGCCAGACGTTGCTTTCCGGTTCCCCACAACTGTTCGGCGCTTATATAGAGGTTACCGATTGAACCAAAGTATCCACCCTTAAATTCTGTAAGTTTATAGGATAAGGCAGGGCCAAACAACCCCTGAAGTTTTCTTTCCGAATACAGCCCACCGGCAACAAGGCCCACCCTTAATTTATAGGGTAAGATGGTATATTGAGGTACTACTTGCAAACTGCCTGTAAAAAGTTCGGGAGCGGATGGCGCGGCGATAAAGCCGGAGCTAATCTTTGCCTGAAGAATAAACTCTTTTGGAAATTCTGTTTGCCCCTTTGCCACCACGGAGCAGCAAACAGCCATAACAAAAAGGCCAACGAGCTTTATGTGGTAATTCATTTTACTGTTTTTTTCAACTGCTTATTAAATGTACCGGTCTTACATAAAATGCCGATGAATCTTTTAATAATCTCCGCTCATAAAGGCTTGTACCTGTGTCAAATTTTACGCAGTACGTAAAAACAGCTACCCTCATTCTGTTGCGCCAACAGGGTAAGAGGGCTATATTAGCGCCTTAAAACAGACTGGCAAGTCACTTGCTGTAACCATTGACCGAATTATAATTATGATAAGAATTGCAATTTTAGATTTATACGAAGGCCACGCAAATCAGGGTATGCGTTGCTTACGCCAGATAGTGCAGGAATGGAGCGAAGCCAACCAAATTGATACAGCGTTAAAAGAGTTTGATGTACGCCTGAAAGGCGAGTTGCCTGACCTTGATTTTGATATGTATATATCCAGTGGCGGCCCCGGCTCACCAATAGAGAGTGAGGGTTCGGAGTGGGAGGCGGCCTATTTTGCCTGGCTTAATCAGGTGGAGCAATGGAACGCCTCTTATGAAAACAGCCATAAGAAACATGTATTTTTTATTTGCCATTCTTTTCAGTTGGTATGTCGCCATTATGCCATTGGCAACCTAAGCAAACGGAAGAAAACATCCTTTGGGGTGTACCCGGTTCATGTAACGTTGCAAGGGCAGCACGACAGTGTTTTTCAAGGCTTGCCCGACCCCTTTTATGTAGTGGACAGCCGCGATTATCAGGTTACATCGCCGGACTTTGACAAGCTGAATATGCATGGCGGACAAATTTTATGTATCGAAAAATACCGTCCTCATGTTCCGCTTGAGCAGGCTTTAATGAGCGTTCGGTTTAATGAATACATGGTAGGTACGCAGTTTCACCCTGAAGCTGACGCCAGTGGTATGAGCATGTACCTGCAAACAGAAGAAAAGAAAAAAACTGTCATTGAAAACCATGGAGAAGAAAAGTGGACCTCAATGGTAGAACAGCTTAACGATCCGGATAAAATCATGTGGACGTATGCGCATATTCTTCCTAACTTTTTAAGCGAAGCAGTTAAACAATTTAAACCCAGCCTCGTCGCTTAAGGTTGGCTATTTTTTATAAGATGAAAGAGATGCCGGCGCCGCGCAACACGGCATCAGCCTCGTCAAATTCAAAAAAGATTTTGAGGTAAGAGGCGTAAGCCCGCTGCATGTAACCCTCACCCACAGCGAACTTCAACGATTTTACCCGTTTCAGTCTTGCTAAGGGCCAGGCCGTAGTAATCCGGTTATCAAACATTACTAATGAACCCTTGAAAACACCTGCCGGCGAAAAGCTCAGGTCTCTTTTTACCAATTGAAAGTTGACCTGTTTCAGGGAAGAATCGGAAGGTGAAAAATAGACGAATATTCCCAGCTTATCATAGGTCCAGATGATATTGGCCAAGGTTGAAACACGGTCGGGCTTTCCGAGTAAACTGTCCACCACAACCATTGATGTCTGCTTGGTTATTTTGTGGTGATTAAGGTAAAAACCGTTTTTATTTACTTCCACCTTTTGTGCAGGTGCTGCTAAAATCTGAGCGAGGAAGAGGAAAGCGAGTAGGAAGCGTTTATACATGAAGCGGTATTTAGCCTGCATCAAAAATAAACAAAGCCCTCCGCTTATTGCAGAGGGCTTTATCAGTTAGTTTACTAAGTTTTTAGTTGCTGCAACCTAAGTACTCGCACAGCTTTTTTTCCAGGTCTTCGCCACGCAAATCTTTTGCAACAATTTTTCCTTTTGGATCAATTAAAAAGTTTTGAGGGATAGACTGAACACGATATAGTTGAGCCACCGCGTTGTTCCATTGTTGCAGGTCGCTTACATGGGTCCAGGTAAGGTTATCCTTTTCAATGGCTTTTAACCAGGCCTCTTTTTGCTGATCAAGCGACACGCCTAATACGGTAAAATTTTTATTTTTAAAACGGTTATAAATCTTTACCACATTAGGGTTCTCTGCACGGCAGGGGCGGCACCAACTGGCCCAAAAATCTACCAGCACATATTTCCCTTTGAAAGACGAAAGCGTTACCGGTTTATCGCTAACATCATTCTGTGTAAAGTCCAATGCATCGGTACCCACAGCGCCAACTTTAGCATACGAAATATAACCCGCAATTTCCTTACCGGCCTGTGATGCTTTTAAGGAAGGGTCAAGTTGGTTAAACCGGGTTTCTACCTCCGTAACATTTTCAGTTGCCTGCATGGTTACCGAGATAACAAACAGCGATACAAAAGATGATTTTCGGATAGCAATAAATTTATCTACTTCGGCATTCAGCTTAGCAAGAACGGCCGTGTACTGTGTCATGTAAGCGGCCTTTTTAGCTTCAGGCGCCTGGTTCAATTCGGCCACTACTGCATTTAAATTTCCAAACAGTGGGTTGAAGGTTTGCTCAAATACACCAAAGTCTTTTTGCGCCGAAGAGCCTTCTATTTTAAGGTTTTTTATATCGCCCTTATTGCCTGAAATTTTGATAGAGGAATTGTCAAGAAAAAAATAGCGGGGCTGCTCGTTACTTAGCGTGATAAAGTACAAGCCGGGCTCTGCAACAGCACCTTTTAAAGTAAAGGCGCCGGCCTTAGACTGGCCCGTAGCAACGGTTTCGTTGCCTTTGGTGGTGGTAATTTTTACTTCGCCATCGGCCAGGCCCTGCACATTACCAGTGATAGTAAAGCCATCAGCTTTGTTGCTTTTACTACTATGAATTGAGGGCGAAGATTTTAGCTCTTTAGCGCCGGTCTTCAACTGGCTGAAAGAGAGAACAGGAAGCAATAAAAAGGGAAGAAGATTTTTCATACTTATTTAGGTTGATGCCGGTCTTCCAGCACTTTTATAACGTCGGCCAATGAACAGTTTTTGGCTTGCAATAATACGATGTAATGAAACAGCAAATCGGCGGCTTCGCCCAAAAATAAGGATTGGTTAACGTCCTTCGCTTCTATAATTAATTCTACTGCCTCCTCCCCTACTTTCTGCGCAATTTTGTTGATGCCTTTATCAAACAACTGCTTTACATACGAGGTGGAATCTTCACTGGTTCTTCGCAAGGCAATGATCTGTTCCAGGTAAAATAAAAAGTCCTCCTTATGATTTTTTTCGGCCCAGCAAGTGTCGGCGCCGGTGTGGCAAACGGGCCCTGTGGGTTCGGCTTTTATCAATAAAGAATCCTTATCGCAATCTAATAGAATTTGTTTGAGTTTCAAATGGTGGCCGCTTTCTTCGCCTTTGGTCCAAAGCCGCTTTTTAGTGCGGCTGTAAAATGTTACCAGGCCTGATTCTTCTGTCTTTTTTAGAGCTTCTTCATTCATAAAACCTAGCATCAATACTTTTTGTGTATTAAAGTCCTGCACTACGGCCGGGGCTAAACCATCATTGTATTTTTTGAAGTCAACTTGCATCGGGCAAAGATGAGAAAGTTTGGGGTTTGAGGTTTGCGATTACCGTGTTATGCTGAACAACTTACTATTTTCCTCTTCGCACTATGCGAGGTTGTCTTTGTACTAAGCTGAAATGCTGCTATCATCGTCTGTTGTGTCACTCACTTATACGTTCTGTAATTCTATTGAGCAGATGAACCACGAAGGCAGGGAGAACACGGTGCTACACAGAGGAAACTCTCCGTGAACCTTTGTGTCTCTGTGTCTCCGTGGTTCAAAGAAAAGATGAATGAAGTGATGCTGATGAATGGAGCGTCGCAAGGAACGATCAATTAAGAGTATGCAACCCACTATCAAAAAGTAATGCCGATAAAAACCGGCACCACTAAAAATATCTGCTTAATATTTATGTTAGCTTTTACGCCGCCAACGCCTTATTCACCAACTCCGCTGCCTCGCTCAACTGTATAGCCGACTGCACTTTCAAGCCGCTTTCATCAATCAGTTTCTTTGCTTCTTCTGCATTGGTGCCCTGCAGGCGAACAATGATGGGGATAGTAATATTGCCCATGTTTTTATAAGCGTCTATCACCCCTTGCGCTACCCGGTCGCAACGAACAATGCCGCCAAAAATATTAATGAGAATGGCTTTTACTTTTGGGTCTTTCATAATAATGCGGAAGCCGGCTTCCACCGTTTGTGCATTGGCCGTACCGCCTACATCAAGGAAGTTAGCGGGTTCGCCGCCGCTTAATTTAATCATGTCCATCGTTGCCATGGCAAGGCCGGCCCCATTCACCATGCAGCCAACATTGCCATCAAGCTTTACAAAATTTAAATTGAATTTTCCCGCTTCTACTTCTGTTGGGTCTTCTTCGCTCACATCACGCAGGTTGGCTAAATCGGGATGGCGCATCAGTGCATTATCATCCAAATTCATTTTACAATCAACCGCTACGATCTTATCATCGGAAGCTTTAAAAAGCGGGTTGATTTCCAGCATAGCGCAATCCAATCCTACATAGGCATTATATAAGTTGGTGACAAACTTCACCATATTTTTAAAAGCATCTCCTTTTAACCCAAAGTTGAAAGCAATTTTTCGGGCCTGGTAGCCGCTTAAGCCACCGCCGGGATACACCCATTCTTTAAAAATTTTATCGGGTGTGTTGTGCGCCACTTCTTCTATATCCATACCACCTTCGGTGCTGTACATTATTACGTTTTCACCCTTTGCACGATCTAATAAAATTGACAGATAAAATTCTTTCCGTTCGCTGGGGCCATCATAATACATGTCCTGTGCTACCAAAATTTTGTTTACTACTTTGCCGGCTTCACCGGTTTGTATAGTAACCAACGTACCGCCTAAAATTTTAGAAGAAACCTCGGTTACTTCATCCAGCGATTTAATCACTTTCACTCCATTAATGCCGGTTTCTTTCACCGTGCCTTTGCCTCGGCCGCCGGCATGTATCTGCGCTTTTATCACAGCAAACGGACTACCGTACGTTGTTTTAATCTGGCGATAAGCTTCTTCCGCTTCGTGCGGTGTGCTGGCTGCCATGCCTTCCTGAACCGGAACGCCATATTTTTTAAGCAATTCTTTAGACTGGTATTCGTGCAAATTCATGTTGAAATTGTTTTTGCGAAGATAAGCACCTCACCCCTAACCCCTCTCCATCAAAGATGGAGAGGGGAACTGTTGGTTTATAATTTGATCATTTTTTTTAGTAGGAAGTTGCTCTAATCAAAACTGATTGGATAGAATAGGCAAACATTGCTATAAAAACGCAGGCGCAAGCACTCAATCTCCAGGCCGCATCCAGCTTCAGCAGCTTCTTCTGTGAGGAGAAGGAAAAATGGAAACATATCTAATTTGGAGAGGTGCCGGGGTGAGGTATCAAAAGAAGTTATCCAGCGATTTTAAGCTAATGGGTTTTTCCCAGATGGTAAGCTTGGCCCCATCTAATTCGGCAGGCATACTGGGACGAAAAGCGCTGATAAGATGATATTGGATTTCTGGAAAGCGTTTATACATTTCGGGTAGCTTGTCCCAGCCAAGGCCATCGGGTAAATTATAATCAATGAAAAGGTAATCGGGAGTGGGGCCATTTAATCTCGCCATCCCGTCGGCAAGCGTATGGGCAATATACACCTCGTATTGTTTGCGAAGGAAGTAAGTCTTCATAAGAAGACACAAGTCCACTTCATCATCTATTATTAAAACCTTTTTTCGAGTAGTCATAGCTCGTCAACAATGTTTTAATTGCTTAATTATCATACCAACTATTTGGTTAGCGTACTTTAGTGCCCTGCCCGTAAAAATAAGGGTTACTGTAGATTTTTATACATTGTTTACTATTTTATTGCTCATTCCGTTATGGTCTATTTTGGTACGATTATTTAAACAGACTATAAAACGTTCCTCATCTTAAAACCTCTTATATGAGTTCCAAAACAAAATTAGTATTAGGCCTTGTAGGCGCAGCCGCAGCCGGCGTTATTGTTGGTTTATTATTAGCACCAGAAGCCGGCGCGGACACCAGAAAGAAAATAAAAGATACTGCCGGCGACTGGACCAGCAGCTTAACCGATCTTTTTAATAGTGCTAAAGAAGAAGCGAATGACCTGAAGGATAAGGGTTATAAAGCAGCTTCCAAAGCCTCTAAAAAGTTCAACGACGTTAAAGAAAGTTATAGCTAAAATTTTTGCAGTTCCCGTAATTTCAGGGGACTGCATTTTTTGAAACAAACCACTCATGGAAGATCTTAAAACCAAGGCCACTCATCTGAAAGACCATGTAAGCGATTATGTGCAAACCACGGTACAACTGGCTAAAGCTAAAGCTACCAAAGGTGCGTCCAATGCGGCTGCCGGTGCGGCTATTGGTATTGCTACCTTAGTATTTGGCTTGTTCTTTTTAGCCTTTTTATTTACTGCTCTTGCCTGGTGGCTGGCGAGTTTACTAAGTAGCCCTGCGCTTGGTTTTTTATGTGTTGCCGGACTCTTTCTTATACTCATTGTTTTGTTATTTGTACTGCGGAAAAAAGTGATTGTTCCTATGATCCGCAATGCTATTATCAGCGCTATTTATGACCAGAAAAATTAAGACCTACGAAGATTTAGTAGAAGAAGAAAAAAGGCTTCAGGGAGAATTGGGTTCTTATAAAGACCTGATTCAGCAGGACATTGCCGGAATAAAAGATGGATTAAACCCAATAAAAAAAGTGACCTCTACGGTTAAGAATTTATTTACCCGTGGCGACAACGGCCCGCTGTTAAATTTCGGATTGAACTTTGGATTCGATGTGTTTTTGAAACGTGTGCTTTTAGGTCGTGCCAGTTGGATAACGAAAGTAGTAGTGCCTTATGTGGTAAAAAACTATGCATCGCACCTGGTTACGGAAGATCAACGTAAAAATGTAGCTAAGTCGGTGAGTAAGTTTCTTACCAAGTTTATGATGAAGAAAAAGAAGGAACCGTTTGAAGCCGCACCGCCATTAATGTAAATAGCACCGGCGGTTCTTTTATCTTATCCTCTTAGGCCATTACAACAGGTACGGTTTTTTAATCTTACTTACAATTTTCGCTTAAAGCTTATATATGAATAACAAACTGTTTGATCCGAGAAATAAAGAAGACAACACCCGGTCGAGCTTTGAAGTGGAGGCGGATGTTACGCCAAGGCGCGAAGGTGGCGATGATGCCCTGGGTGAAAGGGTTGCTGACGATAGCAGAGCCGATGAAAAAGTGATTGTAAATGAACAAAGCGAACGCCAGATAGTTAATGCAACTTCGACAAATGACAGCGACACAATAGAATAAAACATTGGCGAACAATATTTAGAAAGGATTAGCTCTACGAAGAACCAATAATCTATAGTAAAGGACTCATGAATACTAATCTCCCGGTAGTGAATGTATGATGGCGGATGTGAAAATGTTGCCGGGAGATTTTTTAAACTTCACAAGCTCTAATCAATGGTGTTGTAAGCTTACAACTACATGATGGCTACACCTTCAGCCATTATTTTGAACTACTAATTTCATGTGCACGTTCTGTGCAGTTAAAGGAACATTCCAATTTCAAGTCTTTATTTTATTCCTTGGTAACCCTTATAGATGTCTAATGTCAATCCATTAAATCGTAGAAGCAATTCCACAAGTATAGATGTGCCTGCTAAGGTTAATAGAAGTAAAAGGAGGAATTTATAAAAGAGAAATACACAAAGTATTGATTTACACCGCAAAAAAAGATTGATTTGAAAATTGAGAATTTGGAGCTACAGTTGTCATTAGTAAGTTGCCATAAATCAGAACCACGATGATTAATCAACACTTAGCACAGAAACAACGACTCAAAATTTTACCGCAGCAGATTCAACTCCTCAATTTTTTTCACCTCAACACTTTAGAATTAGAGCAACGGATCAGCCAGGAGATAGAAGAAAATCCCTTGCTGGAAGATCAGAAAAATGATTTTGACACCGATGTAGAAAAGTTTAATAAAGACAGCGTTCAGGACTACCAGGATTGGGAAGAATTTGTTTACGATGACATCCCGGACTACAAAGCTGAATATGCCAACTTTCTTCATAACGATAAGTTGCCGGAGAAGCCCATCACCAATAGCTTTGACTATCGCTCCTCTATAAAAGACCAGTACAAATTAATATCGGATGACAGTAATGAAATTGAACTGGCTGAGTTTATTATTGACTCGCTGAACGATTGCGGGCTGATGGAGCAAAGCCTTCAGGACCTTGCCGAAGACATTTCTTTCAAACGAAACAAATGGATAGAAGCCGACAGTTTATTCCATATTTTAAAAAAAATTCAGGCGCTTGAACCCGTAGGCATTGGGGCCAGAAGCATTAAAGAATGTTTGCTGATACAACTGTATCGAATGAACATTAAAAGGCCTGATGTAAAAACAGCCATCAAACTTTTGGAAGAACATTTTGCGGACCTGCATCACCGCAATATGGACAAGATAAAAGCGCACCTTAAAATTGATGAAGAGGAATTAAAAATCGTTCTCTCACTCATCGCTTCGCTAAAGATGCGGCCGGTATGTGAGTTACAGGAAGGCGTTAACAGCAATCAAAATATTTTACCCGATTTTGTTATTACCCGCAACGGCGAAATAATTGAAGTGCAGCTTTACCGCCAACGTTCCGAAAGCCTGAATATTAATTCTACCTGGAAGGAAATGGCGGAAAATAATGCTAAAGTCACCACCGATAAATCGGCCGTTCAATATATAAAGAACAAACTTCAGTCGGCGCAATGGTTTATCCATGCGGTGCAACAAAGAGAATCTACCATGATAAAGATCATGAAGTCTATCGTGCATCTGCAACACGATTATTTTATGACCGGCGACATTAATTTGCTGAAGCCGATGATTTTAAAAAACATTGCTGAAATGGTAGGCGTGGACATCTCTACCGTGTCCCGCATTACGTGTAATAAATACGCCGAAAGCCCTTTCGGCCTGCTGCTTTTAAAGGATTTATTTACCGAAGGCATAGCCAACGAAAAGGGCCAGGTGATCAGCAATAAAGTCATTCAATCTGCTATAGAGGAAGTAATTCTTACCGAAGACAAACACAACCCTTACACCGATCAGCAACTGGTGAAAATTCTTTTGGACAAAGGCTTTTCCGTAGCCCGCCGCACTGTGGCCAAGTACCGCGAACAATTACAAATACCCGTCTCTCATGTTCGTGGCTTATGGGCATAATGCTATAAATTCACACTCTTAAATAATTTCATTTTACATGCAAACCATTTTGATCATTGATGATGACCGTGATATTTGTTTATTGCTGAAGCGCTTTCTTACCCGTCATAATTATGAAGTGCTGGAATCGTACAGCGGTAAAAAGGCATTAGAACTTTTAGAAGAAACCGAACCAAATCTGGTGATGTGCGACTTTAGGCTGGAGGACATGGAAGGCAACACCCTTCTTGGAAAAATAAAAGAGAAATACTTTCATCTGCCGGTAATTATTATGACCGGTTACAGCGATATTAAAATTGCCGTGGAGGTAATGAAGATGGGCGCCTTTGATTACATTACCAAGCCGCTTTTCCCCGACGAAATTTTAGTTACTATCAAAAAAGCTTTAGAAGCACCCGCTCAAGTAAGGGAACAAGTCAGACAGGATAAACCAGCGGCAGTTAACGATTCTAATAAGGCAGCCGCTACCCAGCCGGTAAAAGAAAAAGGCCCGGCTATCACAGTTTCCGGCGAATACATTTTTGGCGATACAACAGTGTTTCGCCAATTAATACAGCAGGTAGATTTAGTAGCGCCAACTAATTACACCGTCATCATACATGGCGAAAGCGGCAGCGGTAAAGAAGCCATCGCTCAGGAAATTCACAAACGCAGCAAGCGAAAAAACAAACCGTTTGTGGCTATTGACTGCGGCGCTTTATCTAAAGAATTAGCCGGCTCGGAATTGTTTGGCCATGAAAAAGGTTCCTTCACCGGAGCGCTGAATCAAAAAAACGGAAGCTTCGAATTAGCCAATGGCGGTACTATTTTCTTAGATGAAATTGCCAACCTTTCTTACGAAATTCAGGTGTCGCTATTGCGTGTGGTGCAGGAACGGAAAATGCGCCGCGTGGGTGGACTAAAAGATATTGAACTGGACGTTCGTATCATCATCGCTTCCAACGAACGGTTGTGGGATGCGGTACGTAAAGGAAAATTCCGCGAGGATTTATATCATCGCTTTAATGAGTTCAGCATTGATATTCCACCGTTGCGCCAGCGGCCGGAAGATGTACTGTTATTCGCTAATCACTTTCTGCAACAGACCAATAAAGAACTGGGCAAAAATGTAAAACGCCTTAGCCCGGAAGTAGAAACGATTTTCAGAAATTACGTTTGGTACGGCAACCTCAGAGAGCTAAAAAATGTTATCAAAAGGGCTACGCTGCTTTCCGATGGCGAAGAGATAGAAGCCAGTGCTTTACCTTTTGAAATTTCCAACTTTAATAAACTACAGTTTGATAAAGGCCCGCAAATAGAAACCGTAACCAACTCATATAACTCCACTACGCACCCGCCAACTGCAACGCCGGTTTCCGTAGCCGTAGCTGAAGAAGAGGAGCCGCAGCGGATTATATCTGAAACCACTTTAAAAGGCGCCAGCATTGATGCGGAGTATGAAATGATTTTAAAAGCGTTGAAAAAAGTAAATTTCAATAAAAGCAAAGCAGCCAAGCTTTTAAATATTGATAGAAAAACACTGTACAATAAAATGAAACAGTATCAGGAATTCAATAACCAATAAGCCTCCGTATGCCTGCTACCAATCAAAGACCTGCTACTCACCAGTTGAAGAGCATGCCGGTGCCAGCATCGGCCGCATCGCTCACGGATGCTAACAAGGTATGGCAAGCTACCATTAAGCGATTGACGTCTGGCGTGAGAACCGCCATGGTGCTGCGTTGCGAAGAACTGCCGTTCGTTCTTATTAATGAAGACCTGCTAACTGAAGCCTTCTCTACTCTTCTTCAATTGATTACTAAAGCGCTATCAGCGGACGCAAAATTATATTTGCTTATCAGCACTTCCATGCCGCAAACAGAAGACATAGATCTGGCTTTGCCTATAGGTTATCAGCGGTCGTTTATACAACTTCAAACCAATATTCCTTTTTCCGAAAAAGAAGTAAAGGCGCATCATGGTGAAGTTGACCAAATCAAAAATCTAATTCAGCCTTTTGGCGGCGAGTTCACCATCACCCAATTAAAAAATTCGGGCAGTGTGTTTATACTTTCGCTGCCCGGTAAACAATAACACATTATGGCTTCTCCTTCACTTCCCGTTCGGGTTTTAATTATAGATGATGATGAAGATGATTTTTTTATTACATCGGAATATTTAAAAAGCATACAGGAATACCAGCTTAAAATTGACTGGAGCTATAAGTTTAATGAAGCCGTGGAGTATCTTCAAAAACGATCTCATGATATTTATTTTGTTGACTACCGGTTAGGCGCAAAAACCGGTCTTGATTTTTTAAAAGAAGCTGTTCGCATTGGTGCGGAAGAACCTATTGTTTTATTAACCGGTAAGGGCAACAAGGCGGTGGATATTGAAGCGATGCAAATGGGCGCCACCGATTACCTGATTAAAACAGAACTGACTACCGAGAAACTGGAGCGTTGCATTCGTTACTCAATGGAACGCACTGCGTATTTAAAAGCCTTACGTGCCAATGAAACCAAGTACCGCAGCATGTTTGAGCTTTCCAAGGATGCGGTGTTTATTGCCGATAACCAACTCAATTTTAAAGATTGCAACCCGGCCACAACGAACCTGTTGGGCTATGAAAAAGATGAGCTGAATAAAAAATCGGTGTATGATTTAATAGAAGATCAAACCGATAAAAAGCTATTGCTGGAGTTGATGCAGACGAATGGACAGGTGGCTGACCTGGAAATAGAACTCATTACAAAAGATGAAGAAAAGAAGACCTGCATTTTTTCTACGGTAGAGACACAGGACCGGGATGGTACCTATTATCAAGGCTTGCTGCACGATATTACCAATTTGCGGCGGGTAGAAAAAGCCAACCTGATGGTAGAAAAACTGGGCGCCACCGGAAGGTTGGTTCGTACGCTGGCGCATGAGGTTCGCAACCCGCTTAACAACATCAATATGTCGGTGGAGCAGTTGGCCCATACCGAAGTGCCGGAGGCTGATGATTCAGTTTTATTTCTTGATATTATTCAACGAAACAGTAAGCGAATTGGCGACATCATTACCGAACTTTTAGATACAGCGAGGCCGACGGAACTAACGTTTGACCGGTACACATTACAAAGTGTAATGGATGAAGCGATAGCGGAAGCCCTTGACCGTATTACCCTGCAGCACATCAATATGGAGGTGAAGTACACCAACCTGCCTTGTTATATTATGGCTAACAAAGAAAAACTCCGCATTGCGTTTTTGAACATTGTTATTAATGCGGTGGAAGCAATGGAACCCGGAAAGGGCACATTAACGATTGCTATTGACAGAGCTAAAGATGCCCATGTAGTAATTATAAAAGATAATGGTTGCGGCATTCCGGAAGAGAATATCTCCCGCTTGTTTGAACCTTATTTCACATCAAAAAGAAACGGAATGGGTCTGGGCCTGGCCGCTACGTTAAACATTTTACAATCGCATAAAGCCAATGTGGACGTGAGTTCGGTGATAAAAGGCGGCACTACTTTCTCTATTACTTTTCCGGCAACGCAGTGACGAATGGGCCGTTAATGAAAATAAACTTTGTATAGAATAAGGAAGCTGTTTTTAAACCGACTAATTTGAAAGTTCTGCCTATTTGCAGGAATTGATTACTCATTATTCATCACTCATTACTTATTGCTCATCAATCCACAATTGTATTGTTCTTGCTGTGCAGCATATAATAAAGCATAGCGCCAAAAAACGGAATAGCAACAACGGCTATACGCCAGAATTTCTTCTGGCTGCCGGCTAATGAATGTGTTTGCTGAACGGATATGATACCCCACACCCAGGTGATGATACCCATAACACCGGCAGCGGTTAGGAGTATATCGCCAACCGAATTATTATGATTAACACGAAAAGCAATGCCGATGGCGCCAACAAGGATAGATAAGATTGCAAAAAGAAAGTTTGGATGTTTAATGTTTGCCATACGTCTGAGTTTTTCTGCTGCCGGATAAGCCTGCGCCTGTAAAAAAGGGCTAAAATTTTATGCCACTCTATTTACAACAACAAGCATAACAGCTAAAAGTTTCAGGCATCTAAGCGTGACGATTGAATTTCTTTTGACTCCCTTTTTAAAATAAAAACGGCTGTTGACTTTGGCCGTATTCCATGGCCCGTTTCTAATGCAAAAGCCTTGGTAAACTCCGCACCAAAATACAAGATGACGGACGAGTAATATACCCAGGTTAATATAATAACTACCGAGGCGGCGGTGCCATAAGTAACGCCAAGTTTTGAGCGGCCCAGGTAAACGCCGATCAGGTATTTACCCGCCAAAAAAAGCAGTGCGGTAAACACCGAACCTACCAGCGCATCACGCCAGGAAATGACCGCATCGGGCAGCACTTTATAAATTACCATAAACAACCCGGTAATAACCACCAGCAACAAAATGATATTTATCGAACTAAGAAAATACACCGTACCGTTTGGGAAAGCGGTGGTAAGTTTGGTACTGAGCAGGGTTAGTAAGGTACTGGAGATGGTAGTAACAATTAATAAAAAACCCATCGTTAACACCAGCACAAAGGAAAGGGCACGATTGATCAGGTATTTAAGCCAACCTTTTTTAGGCTTGGCTTTTACCGACCAGATAAAATTGATGGAGCCTTGTATCTCTGTAAAAATTCCGGTAGCGCCGATAAACAAAATGATGGCTCCGATGACGGTTCCGATAGTAGTGTTATGCGACTTCTCCACGTTGGCAATGATGGCCTGAATTTGAAGCGCTGCATCGTTGCCTACCAGGTCCTGAATTTCTGTATAAACCTTTCCCTGTATGGCATCGCGGCCAAACAGGCTGCCTACAATGGAGATGATAATGATGAGTAAAGGCGCTACGGCAAAAATGGTATAGTAGCTTAAAGAGGCGGCTAACTTCACACAGTTATCTTCTGAAAAACAAAGGCCGGTTCTTTTTAAGATCCGCCATGATAACTTCAATTTTTTCATCTGCTGATTTTCTTCTTAAATATAGCAAAGTACGGATGGAGATAGGTGAGAGTAAAGTTATGATTGGCGTTTAGATAATACGATTTGTATTTCGTTAGCAGGAAAATACCGGCGCAGCAAAATATCAAATGAAGCGTATGAAAGATGTAAATTTTTACAGAAGGAAAAGCAGAAGTAGCAGATTACGCAGCGAGGCTTAAATCACTCAGGTGGTTGGCACATTCGCGGCAGACTTTAGCGCATTGTTGAAAAGTGTAACCCTTCTGCGTTTCGCAAAGCTCCGCACACTCTTCGCAGATGCCAACGCAAAGCAACGCCATGTTTTTACTATTTACCGAACCTGTTTTAAAGGCATGAAAAGTACCCATACATATATAGGCACATTCATCTACCACTTTTACTATTTTTTTAGAAAGGAATTGCTTAATGGCCTGAAGGTCGTTTAGTAAGTTTTCGCAATTCACCCAGGCATCGAAGCAGGCATTGGTATGCACCGTTTTAATCGTCAGCATCCTTAGTTTTTTATCATCTTCTTTTGTATAGAAACATCTTTCATAAAGCCGTTGATCTTAGCATCGCTGTAAGTACCGTAAGAATCTATTAATGTTCCCTTATTGCCGTCATTAGCTTCTATTACATATAAAATGGCGTTATCATCCGGGTCGGACTCACCCTCAAAGCGGAAAAAATTAATTACCTGGATGTCGTTTGGAGAATAGCTCTGGTAGCCCTGTACCGACTCTAAGCCATTGTCGGTTACTTTAAAATCCATGCTATATCCTTCATGAACAATCCGCGTTAAGCAGGCAGCTAAGCTCTTCATGTAAGGCATGGAATTATTTTCATTTATTATCATGGTGGCTTACGTTGTTCGCTTTAATAGAAAATAGTTTGCCAGTTTTTGCATGAGCTTACTTCAATTGCTATTATAAAGATTGAGTAGAGAATTCTACAAAAAAAAGCCTGCTCATAAAGCAGGCTTTTTTGCGATAGAATATAGCTATTATTTAATCGCTTCCTGCAAATCGCGTAACCGCTTTACTTCATCATGTCCGGTGCGTAGTTTAGCTTTTTGGCTTACTATCAGGTCTCTCAACGGCGGATCTAATTCAACATCGGCATTCAGCGCAATATCGTATGCCTTCTGCGCGGCATCTTCACCAAATTCGCAATTTTCCAAAATTGTTTTTCGGTCTTTACCGGTGATAGCTGCTTTCAGGTCCATCCAAACACGGTAAATTTTACCTGAATTGGTAGTACCATCAGATGGCTCGCCACCTAAACGGGTTACTTCTGCGGAAAGTTCATGCAGGTACTGTCGGCTGTCAGTGATGTAACGCTGAAACAAAGTGCGCAAATCGCCATCGCCATCTTTTAATTCTTCTAATGCTTTTTCATATCCTACTACCCGGTCGTTATTAATCTGGATAAGGTCATTTAAAAGCGGAGTTATCTTTTCCATATCTATATTTTTTATTAGTAATGAAAAAACCATACCTGAACAGCAGGTTATAATCCGGAACAATACAAGTTGCTGTTTATAAATGTGACGATTTATTGCGAACACTTATTGAAGTCACTAATGGTGATTGCTGTAAAAAAACTTATGGCTTCCTCTACCCAATGCCGGTATTATTTTGGTGAAAGCTTTTACATTACTAACCAAAAATTCTTACACATGGCAAAGTATTCAAAAGGTGCAGGCAAAAAAGTAGAAAGAGCTATGCACGAAGAAAAAAAGGGCGCCTTAAAAAGTGGCCGCAGCGGAAAAAAAGTAACCTCACGTAAACAAGCAATCGCCATCGGTTTATCGGAAGCCCGTGAAAAAGGCGAAAAGGTTCCGGCAAAAAAGACAGCTTCTAAAAAGAGCGCAACTAAAAAAGCCTCCGCAAAAAAAGGAGCGGCCAAAAACACCGCCAGCAAAAAAGGAGCATCAAAAAAAGCGGCTTCCAAAAAGAGTGCAAGTAAACAATAACAGCGCTAAAAAGCTAACCAGCCAATGTGTTGGTTAGCTTTTATACCAGGCTTTTTAATATTTTCATCAGCACCCGTTCTTCAGAAGTAAGGCCGGCGAGGTTATCGTTTTTTTCAATCCCATCCAGCTCCTTAAAATATTTCTGTAACGATTTTTCTTCGTAAAGTTTAATGATACCCGGGTGCACATAATACTTTTTGCAAACCGTTCGGGTGTTTCCTAATTTTTCACTTACCACATCTAAGGCAGCCATAATATTCTTCTTGCAGTCGCCTTCCGTTAGCGGCTCTTCCATAGTACAAAATGCCCTTAAGGTGTGTAAGGTTCCCGTCCAGGTTCTAAAATCCTTTGCCGTAAAATCCCCACCGGTGGCGTCTTTGATGTAACGGTTCACCATGCCGGAGTCAATAGAATGGCGTACCGATTCACTATCATAATATTGAAACAGTTCCTTACCCGGAATGTCCTTACATTGCTTTACCAGCTTTGCCAGCTTTGGGTTGCGCAGTTCAATATTATGGTACACGCCCTTCTTACCCTTGAACGAAAAATTTACAGTGCCGCCATTAATTTTCACATGTGCATCTTTCAAAGTAGTCAATCCGTATGAGCCGTATAATTTTTCGTAATCATTGTTACCTACACGTATGGCGGTTCGTTCCATTAAGCTTACCACTGTAGCTAGAACTTTATCTACCGTTAGTTCTTTTATCGCTAAATCTTTTTCCACCTGCAGGCGTATAGCCGGCAGTAGGTTTCCAAACTCATAGAGGCGATGGAACTTGGTTTCGTTGCGCAACACCTGCCACTGCGGATGATAACGATATTGCTTGCGTCCTTTTACATCTAAGCCCGTGGCCTGAATGTGGCCCGATGCTTCTTTACAGATCCAAACATCCGTCCACGCCGGGGGGATCACCAGGCTTTTTATCCGGGCCAGTGTTTTTTCATCTTTTACCGGCTTGTCTTTATAACAGTACGAAAAGCCGCTGGATTTTTTCTTTCGCCTGATGCCTTCATCTTTATCATTTACATATACCAAATCGGCCGCCCTGGCCGATTCAGAATAATCATGATCTATTTTTAAAAACTCTTTGTGCGATAAAACAGCCGGTTGTTCCATAAACTATTTTGATGGCTCGGTAGATTCTTTTTTACGCAGCCTTTTTTTAAATTCATCAATGTCTTCCGCTTCATCCACTGAATGCGAACTATGCAGGTCGTTTCCATCTCTCGCTAATTGTGATAGCCGTACATAGAATTTTTTGAGTAGCTCCAATTCGTCTTGTGATAAGTCTTCTACTACAATCAAGCGGTTGCTGGCCCGCTCTTCAGCCGCTATCAGTTCGTTTAATTTTAATTGTATGGCCAGTGAATCTTTGTTCTGCGATTGCTGGATGATAAACACCATCAGAAACGTGATGATAGTAGTGCCCGTATTAATCACCAATTGCCAGGTATCGGAAAAATGAAACACCGGGCCGGTTACTGCCCATAAAATAATAATAGCAAGTGCGGTTATAAAAGCTCCGGAGGAACCCGTAATTTTTGTAATACGATTTGCCGCCATTTCAAACCAAACCTTAAAAGGCGATTTGGCTTTCTTCTGTTTCATACCTAAAGCCCTGTCCAGCGTAGATTGGCTAAGGTTGTGCGAACTGGAAGAGGGGTCTGAATTTTCGCTGCTCATGTTGGTTAATTATTTTCTATGTTATGTAAAGAAAAAGCCAGACCATACGGGCCTGGCTTCGTACGGTTGTTTTCAGGCATTGATATATCTGTAAGATTTTGTTTCTTTTCAAACACGTACGTTCTACTTATTGATTAGATGCTTCCAGTTGTCATTAGCCTTTAAAAGAATATCCGATATTATAAATGATGGCCATGATTACAGCCCCGAAATTTTGAATGCACAGAAATCATACTTAGTAGTTCATTACAAATAAGGTTGAAATTATAATGCCATTTACAAAACACGCCGGTAAGCAAGCTAAGCTAATGTGGACGTTTTTACACAGCAGCGGACACGACAACCACTATTCGTATTTTATTTTTTGTGGTATTCTATTTGGACTATACAATAGACTCTTTGATTACTAAACCAAATAAACCGTTATGGCTACAAATCAACAATTAAGTTTTTTACAGGAGCGTATCGAAGAAATAGGAAGCGCTATTTTTTATAACCTCAGCGATTGTGTTTTAAAGCTCCCGACATCCATTATTACTTCATTAAAAGTAGATGAGTATGGGTTTGTATGGTTTTGTGTACAGAAGCCGAGCCAGCATCTGACTGAGTTTGAACAGGAGTTTCCGGTAAAACTTGACTTCTATAAAAAAGGTAAGGGCTATTTTTTACAAATTGACGGGAAAGCCTTTGTAGTAACGGATCCTGAGGAAATGAACGCTTATGTGAATCAATCCGAAGACATAAAAAAATTCGCCAATAATTCTGTAGCCTTACTGAAAGTAAAGATTCAAAAAGCGGAATACTACCAAACTAAAACAAGCACTAAATCATCCTGGTGGCAGACGGCATATAGCACCTTAACCAGTTGGTTAGGCACAAATCCCTATCGTTCCGGTCACACTTATTTTCCAGCATCATAGTTTATGAAACCAGCAAGGTCCATCTGGTCGGGGTCCATCACGTTTGGCTTGGTAAATATTCCGGTGAAACTGCAAAGCGCCGTGCAGGAAGACAATATTGATTTTGATATGTTGTCCAAAAAAGACCTGGCGCCTATCCGATATGCACGCATTGATAGTAAGTCGGGTGAAGAAGTGGAGTGGAAAGAAATTGTGAAAGGCTTTCAATATGCTAAAGGAAAGTATGTGGTGGTAACCGATGAAGACTTTGAAAAAGCAAGGCCCGATGTAGCACGAGCCATTGATATAATACAGTTTGTAAAAGAAGATGAGATAGACCCGATCTACTACGAAAAGCCCTACTACATTGTTCCCGCCAAGGGCGCCGAAAAATCGTATAAACTTTTACTGAAAGGATTGGATGAAACAAAAACAGTAGCTGTTGCGGAATTTATGTTGCGCAACCGGGCGCACATTTGTTTGCTCAAAAATCATGAAGGCGTTTTGTTGTTGAACCAACTTCGCTACGAAGAAGAAGTGCGTGAACTGCCTGCTGTAAATATAAAAGCTGAACGCATCACACCAAAAGAAATCCAGTTAGCCACCAAGTTAATTAACCAGCTAACAGAGCCCTTTGACGCCGCTAAGTTTAAAGACACCTACATCACTGAATTAAAGAAAGTGATTAAAGCCAAAGCCGCTGGTAAAAGTATTCATATTGCGGAGCCACGCCAGTTACCCGCCGCTGTAAAGGATTTGATGGCGGTACTCAAACAAAGCCTTGAAGGAAAAAAGAAGAGAGCCTGAGTACAATGTGCAAAGGACAATTAGCAAATTATCCTTCAATTATTTATTGCCACTTTTCTAATTGCATATTGTCAATTGCATATTATTCTTTCACCGGTGCATTCTGCTCCGAGTTACCGTTGTAATCCATATAGCCTTCGCTTTCATCTTTACCTTGTCCCTTCACTTGTTCCACCGATCCATTCTTGTTTTCTTCCTGTTGATTAAAGGAAGATAGATTACCAGGCTGGCCTTCTACTTCTTCATTGCGCTTTTCGTTTCTGTTTTCCATGATTGCCGTTTCAAATAAGGAGAACAATTTCGTGCCACGCAAAAACCAATTGGCAATGGACAATTGGCATGAGCAATGATTAACCTTCAACTTGCCAACTGTTTACTGGCAACTGGCAACTTCCTCCCTCTGGCATTACTTTTTCATTTTTAATTTACATGAGTCTTTCCTTATACAACGAAAAAAGAAATTTCAATAAAACGGCTGAGCCGGAAGGAAAAGAAAAATCATCTTCCGGCAGCCTGCGTTTCGTGATTCAAAAACATGATGCTTCGCATGTGCATTACGACTTCCGGCTGGAGATGGAAGGTGTGCTAAAAAGTTGGGCGGTACCAAAAGGCCCGTCGCTTAATCCGGCCGATAAACGCCTTGCTATGATGGTGGAAGATCATCCCTTTGCATACCGAAATTTTGAAGGCGTGATACCGGCCGGTGAATACGGCGGCGGCACTGTAATTGTTTGGGATGAAGGCACGTATGAACCCGTAGGTAGTGAAGGTTTGAATAGAAAAGAACAAGAAAAAGCCTTGCTTCACGACTTACATGCTGGTAAGATAAACATCGTTTTGCACGGACAAAAACTGCAAGGCGCTTACACTCTTTTTCAAATGAAAAACCGGGGCGAACGGGCCTGGATAGTAAGTAAGAAGAAAGATGAATTCAGCGATACAAAAGACATCACTCAGAATGAAGCGTCTGTAAAAAGCGGCAAAACATTAGTGATGGTGGCACAGGAAAACGGAACAGAAGTAAATCACCCTGAAGCGCATAGTACAAATAAAGCCGCAACCGAAAAGCCGCAACCGGCAAGCGTTTCAGCAAAGCGAAAAGTTACCGCTCCAACCAAAAAAAAAGGTGGTAGCAAAAGCGAACCAGCATCACGCAAAACTGGCAATGCGCCAATGCCGAAAGACGTTGTTCCGATGATGGCCACTTTAATAAACGAACCGTTTGATGATGAAGCCTGGCTGTTTGAAATTAAATGGGATGGATACAGAACGGTTGCGTATTGCAACAAAAGCGATGTGGCGTTGGTGTCAAGGAACTTAAAACCGTTTACAGAAAAATATGCACCGGTTGCCAAAGCATTAAGCGATTTAAAATTGAATGCCGTACTTGATGGCGAACTGGTAGCGGTGAGTGAAAAAGGCCTTGCCGATTTTCAGGCTTTGCAAAACTGGATGAACACGCCGGTGCAATTACAGCTTTTTGTATTTGATATTTTGTGGCTTGATGGTAGCGATGTTACGCATCTTCCCCTGATAGAACGCAAGCGTTTATTGAAACAACTATTGCCAGCTAATAACGAGGTGATAAAGTACAGCGATCATGTAATGGGCAAAGGAAAAGATTTTTTTAAAGTGGCGCTGAAAGGCGGGCTGGAAGGCATTATGGCCAAGCGATGCGATAGCATTTACGAAGCCGGAAGCCGCACAGAAGACTGGGTAAAAATTAAGGTAGCCAAGCGACAGGAAGTAGTAATTGCCGGCTATACGCAACCGCGTAAAACAAGAAAGTTTTTCGGCTCCTTATTATTGGGCGTTTACGATGGCAACGACCTTGTTTATATTGGGCATACGGGCAGCGGCTTCAATGCAAAATCGCTGGAAGAGATTTATAAAAAGCTGCAACCCCTGATCATTCCCTCTTCACCATTCTCTGAAAAAACAAAAACAAACATGCCGGCTACCTGGGTAAAACCAACGCTGGTATGCGAAATAAAATTCACGGAATGGACCTCCGATCAAATGGCCCGGCATCCTATTTTCATGGGCTTGCGTTCCGATAAAAAAGCGACCGATGTAACGTTTGAAAAAAGTACGACGATGACTAAACTAAAAAGCGCTTCAAAAAAGGCGGCTAAGAAAACAGCAACAAAAAGCGCTGCAAAACCGGGGCAGAAAAAAACAGATCCGGCAAAGAAAACATCAGGAAAAAAAGTTGATGTTGACAAAGGCGAAGACCAGCCTCTAACCCTTGATGGGCAAGAGTTGCAGCTCACCAACCTTAGTAAAATTTACTGGAAAAAAGAAGGCTTCAGCAAAGGCGATATGGTAAATTACTACCTGGAAATAGCGCCTTACATGTTGCCGTATCTTTTAGACAGGGCGCATTCCTTAAACCGTCATCCCAACGGGGTGGGCAGTGCTAATTTTTATCAGAAAGATGTGCGTGGTAAAGTGCCGGAGTGGATTGATACCCTTGATGAATTCAGTGAATCGAACAATGAAACCATTCAATATTTAGTTTGCCAAAACGAAGCAACATTGATTTACATGGCGAACTCCGGCTGCATAGAAATCAATCCCTGGCACGATCGCAAATCATCACGATTGCATCCCGATTGGTGTTTGATTGACCTTGACCCCGACACATCAAACACCTTTGAACAAGTGATTGATGTAGCCAATTTAATAAAGAAGATTTTAGATGCCATCGGCGCCGATGCCTGTGTAAAAACGTCCGGCTCTACCGGCATTCATATCTATATTCCATTGGGCGCCAAATACGATTTTGATCAAAGCAAACAACTGGCTGAATTGATTGTAAACATGGCTCATGCAGAGCTGCCCGATCTTACCAGCGTGGAACGAAGTCCGGCAAAAAGAAAGGGACAGATTTATCTTGATTTTTTACAAAACCGCGAAACGCAAACGGCTGCTGCACCTTATTCGTTGCGACCAAAACCCGGTGTGCCGGTATCAACACCGCTGCATTGGAGCGAAGTAAAAAAAGGGTTAACGCCAACAACTTATACGGCGTACAATATTTTTGATAGATTAAAAACAGAAGGTGATTTGTTTAAGCCCGTGCTGCAAAAAGGAATAGATTTGGGAAAGGCGTTGACCAAATTACAAGCCTTACTTAAATAACTTTCATGAACGCATCTTTACAACTTTACAACGAACATATACTGCAGTTCATCAATGCAGATTTTAAAATTACAACCTTAGCCAACGATTGCCTTTTTACTGAAGGCCCGGTTTGGAACAAGGAAGGTTTTTATTTGTTTAGCGATACACAGGCAAACACAGTTTATAAAATAGAAGAAGGAAAAAATAAAGAAGTATTCATAGTAAATAGCGGCATTGCTTCAGCACCTCCCGAAGATCTTAATCCAACGCAGGCCGGTTCTAATGCACTGGCCTACGATGCAGACGGAGCGCTGCTTGTATGCCGCCACGGCAGCCACGATATTGCTAAATGGAATGGGAAAGAACTGACGTCGTACATCAATTCTTACAAAAGCAAACCGTTGAACAGTCCCAATGATTTAGTGGTTGATGAAAAAGGAAAAGCGTTTTTTTCCGACCCGCCGTATGGTTTAAAAGAAGGCAAACCAAACCCTGAAAAATATCAACCGATAGCGGCCGTTTATTGCTACTATAATGGTGACCTGACATTGGTATGCGATAAATATCAATATCCAAACGGCGTTTGCCTTCCACCAAATAGCAATGAATTATATATCTGTTCCAACAAGCCGTTTGAAAAATTTATTTCGGTGTACGATAGAGATACGCTCCACTTTAAAAGAACACTGGCCGAAGAAAACAGCGATGGCATTAAATGCGATCCGCAGGGTAATGTATGGTTATGCAGCAAGGAGGGACTAATCATTTTAAATAGCGACGGACAACGTTTGGCGCTTATAAAATTGCCTACTATTCCGGCTAATATTTGTTTTGGCGGAGCGGATAAAAAAGATGCCTTTATTACGGCGAGGGAGAATGTTTTTTTGATTAAGAATTTGTTACGCTAAAGTATCGTTCCTTAATTTATTAAAGCATTCATAAACGTATTTTGGGTCGCCCATATTTCTCTACTCATCTGTTCCTTGTTCGTCTGTTCGATAATCACTTCTTCCTAATTTTGGCCCATGCTAAACATCAGCCAGCGTGGGCAGCTCATGCCACCATCGCCTATCCGGAAATTAGTGCCGTATGCAGAAGCAGCAAAAAAGCGAGGCATCAAGGTTTTTCATTTAAATATTGGCCAGCCTGATATAGAAACGCCGCCTTCAATTTTAGATGCCGTTCGCAAAGCCGATATTCCGGTGCTCGAATACAGCCATAGCGCTGGTAATGAAAGCTATCGCCGCAAATTGGTAAGCTATTATAAGTCGGTTGGCATCACGATTAGTTACGATCAGATCATGATTACTACCGGGGGATCGGAAGCTATTATGTTTGGCTTTTTTACGTGCCTTAATCCCGGCGATGAAGTGATTATTCCGGAACCATTCTATGCGAATTATAATGGCTTCGCCGTGCAGGCCGGCGTAACAGTTGTTCCCATCACGTCAACTATAGAAACCGGTTTTGCCCTTCCGCCCATTCACGAATTTGAAAAAGTCATCACGCCAAAAACAAAGGCCATTGTCATTTGTAATCCTAACAACCCCACCGGCTATCTATACAGCCGCGAGGAAATGGAGGATTTAAAAACAATCTGCCTGAAGTATAACCTGTACTTATTTTCCGACGAAGCCTACCGCGAGTTTTCGTACTCCGGCGAAACCATCAGCGCCATGCATTTAGAAGGTATGGAAGAGAATGTGATTTTAATGGATACCATCAGTAAACGCTACAGTGCTTGCGGAGCAAGGATTGGCGCATTGGTAACAAAAAACAAAGGGGTTTACGATGCGGCCATGAAGTTTGCCCAGGCCCGGTTAAGTCCGCCCGGCCTGGCGCAAATTATGGGCGAAGCCGCAGTGGACTTGCCACCCTCCTACTTTGATGGACCGAAAGCAGAATACTTAGCGAGACGGAACCTGATAGTACAGCGCCTGAACCAAATGCCTGGTGTATTTTGTCCCAACCCCGGCGGCGCTTTTTACGCCATGGCACAATTGCCTATTGATGATTCGGATGCCTTTTGCCAATGGTTGCTGGAGTCGTTTTCGTACCAGGGTAAAACATTAATGCTCGCTCCTGCCACCGGCTTTTATGGAACACCGGGCTTAGGTAAAAAAGAAGTCAGGTTAGCCTATGTATTAAATGTAACAGATTTAAATGCGGCAATGGATTGCCTGGAAAAATCATTACAGGAATACCCCTGCAGTATGCAAGTAAAAGAGGCAGTAGAAACCAACAGTGTTTTATAAGCACTGCGAAAATCCTTGCTCAATTTATTATACTACCTTATCCCTGCTTCACTATAAGCGGATTTTATTTTGCAAACCAAGCCTGTTTTTTAGAGGCATAATAATTGTAAAATTTATATAAAGCCACCAAGGCAATTTATTCATTTACAAAATTCATCAATATGGCGACTACTGAAAATTATGGTAGCTGGCACGATGATAACGAACTGCAGGCGCATACTGCAAGCGGTGTTATTAACGTAAGCCAAAACGAAAGAATGATTAGCGTAGGCTTAGGCGCTTTTCTACTTTCTTCAGGATTTAATAATTTAACCCGGCACCCTATAAAAGGATTGGTGCGAACGCTGGTTGGCGCCGGCTTGTTATACCGCGGTATATCGGGCCACTGCCCTGTGTATGCGGGCATGGGTAAAACAAAAGGCGTAAGCCATACACAGGCCATCAACATTCGTACAGGGCTGGTGGTAAACAAACGTAAGGATGAAGTATATGCCTTTTGGCGAAAGCTGGAAAACCTTCCTTTATTTATGAAACACCTCGCCACCGTAACTGAGATAGATGCGAAGCATTCCCATTGGGAAGCCGAAGTACCCGGCGGCATTGGTAAAATAAAATGGAACGCGGAGATTGTAAAAGAAGAAGAAGGCAGTTTAATCGGCTGGCAGTCTATACCTAATTCCAGCATCAACAACGCCGGTAAAGTAAGCTTTAAAGAAGCCCTGGGTGGCGAAGGAACTGAATTGGAAGTAGTGATCAGCTATCACCCACCTGCAGGTGATATAGGCGCCAGTTTAGCCAAATCGTTGAACCCTGTTTTTGAAAAAATGATTCGCCAGGACGTAATGAACTTCAAAGAATACATCGAAACAAAACATACCTCTGCATCCGCTTACAACGGAAGTAATGGAAGCAGTGCTGGCAATGATAACCCAAACATCATACGCACTGAAAGAGAAAGTGTGGAAGATGGCAGCGGCGCCAATGCCTGATGGCAGTAACTTATGTACCTGATGATAGTGAAGCGGCGGTTTTTCTGCCGCTTTCTTTTTGGTGTTAAAGAAATTTTTGGTTTCAGCGTAAAGGTGTAATCCTTATTTTTGCACCCCTCGCCGAGGTAGCTCAGGTGATTAAAGCATGTGAGTCATATCCGCCTGAGGCGGACGGCAGTTCAAAGCTGCTGTTTAGCATATAGCTATTGCAAAAAAAATTGCCGAGGTAGCTCAGCTGGTTAGAGCATCGGATTCATAACCCGAAGGTCGGCAGTTCAAGTCTGCTCCTCGGTACTAAAGCCTCCCTAATTTTGGGAGGCTTTATGCTTTATACTGTTTATATACTTTACTCTCTGACCGCAGATAAAATTTATATCGGTTATACTTCCAATTTATTGGAACGTTTTAAAAGCCATAATTATCTTAGCCCTAAAGGGTTTACTTTAAAATACAGGCCATGGACAGTTATCTATTGCGAATACTATGAAACGAAAATGGAGGCTGCTATTAGGGAAAAGCAGCTTAAAGGAGGACAAGGTAGAGAGTGGATTCGCACAAGGATTACAAACGATTTTGCGGTAAAAGGATTCATATCCGCCTGAGGCGGACGGCAGTTCAAGTCTGCTGCTTAGTACTAAAGCCTCCCTGATTTTGGGAGGCTTTCCCGTTTTTAATTTGTAGAAATATTCGATTGCGTTTTCCAAAACCGTCGCAACAAAAATGGTTTATCGCTTATCTAACAATTGGCACTCAATCAACTAACAAGCTTATCCACGCACCTCATCCTTTATGTGAAAATGCGGTAGATAATTGGTGGATAAATCAACACCCCTTTATAATCAAGCGGTTAGTGATATAAAGTCTCATCGGCTTTTTTGATGGCACCATCTTAACGCTTAATCAGTATGCCATTGCGAAAAAAAACCCTGACTAAGCAACGCCGTTCAATACCTAAGAGCCTGAAGGCTTTATCTGGCAAGGATTATATCATTATTCAGCTTTCAAAGCGTCAGAACTTCGCCTGGGTTATTGAACAGCTCAGACGCGAGCTTCCAACAAAAAAAACATCACCTATGCCGGTTGATCTTAAACCCATGCTTGCTTCTGTTTCCGATAAAGCTTTTAATGATGCCGGCTGGCAATTTGAAATAAAATGGGATGGCTATCGGGCCCTCTCTTACTTATCAAACGGCAAAGCCGAGATGCGCTCCCGTAATAATCTATCCTTCAATAAAAAATACCCTGCGCTTGTAAATGCTTTAAAAGACTGGCCGGTTAATGCGGTGATAGATGGCGAAGTAGTGATTCTTAAAGAAAATGGCCGCCCCGATTTTGCGGCTTTACAACAATGGGACAAAAAGCAAGAAGGTGAGTTGCTTTATTATGTTTTCGATTTACTTTGGTTAGAAGGCATTGACTTGCGTGATGAACCACTTACGCTTAGGAAAGAAATTTTAAAAAAGCTGATGCCCGACACCGGCCCTTTGCGATATAGTGATAGCATAGATGAATGCGGCATTGACTTTTTTAGCGCTGCTAAAGAAAATTGTCTGGAAGGCATCATCGCTAAACAAAAAGATGCGCCTTACCGCAACGGTACAAGAACGGAAAGCTGGTTAAAAATAAAAGCTGAAAAACGCCACGAAGTCATCATTTGCGGCTATACAAAAAAACGTAATTCGGACCGGCAATTTTCTTCGCTTGTTGTTGGCATCCCCGATACGAAAGGTGACTTAAGATTTATAGGACAAGTGGGCACAGGCTTCAGTGCATCTACCCAAACAGAAATTTTAAAAGAACTATCCTCATTGGAAACAACTTCTTGTCCTTTTAAAAACAGGCCTGTGCTAAATGGGGCTGTGCAGTGGCTGATGCCTCAATTGCTTTGCGAAGTAAAATACACAGAGCTTACAAATGATGGCCTGATGCGGCATCCATCTTTCCAGGGATTGCGGATAGATAAATCAGCAGCAGAAATCAACCTCGATACATCAACAAGTAAAAAAATTCATCAACCCCGCGGAAGTTGATCGTTTCATCTTACCACAACTCTATTTCATCAATTTTTGAAAGAATGGTAGTAGCTGCTGCGCCAGTATCGCATGGTCTTCTACACTGGGATGGCCACCGCAACCTCTTGCCTGCATTGGTTCAAAAAAGAAAGTAGCAACGGTTTTACCAGCAGGAAACAATTGGTCCACTTTCATTTTTACACTGGTTAAACAACTTTGTAAGGTTTGCCTTCTATCACCGTTAATCATAGGGCTGCTTAGCAAAGCAATTTGTGCGGAGGGATATTTCGCCTTCACTAACTGAACAAATTTTACATAGGTCTTAATGAATATAGTGGTATCAAAAGGGTCTCGCTTTTTTTTACCATCGCCATTGCTATAATCATTTGTACCCAAAGCAATGCTTACAACCTTTGGAGCGTATCTGGCAAAATCCCATTGCGATTTATTCGTGAGTTGAAAGTCCGGCTTTTCATACACCTCAGGCATGGTAGGCCCATCGCTGTTCCAGTTGCGATAAACCCCAATGCCGCTTACGCTGCTAACCATATAATTGGCCTTCAGGCTGCGGGCCACCCTTGGGCCATAAGCATAGTAAGCATTGTGCTGATCGTGGTAAACACCAGTGCCACAGGGCATTTCAGAGGCATCGGCCGCAGCGCCGCAGGTAATGCTGTTACCAATAAATTCAATCATTGGCGCATCTGGGACAGCAATAGATTTGACATTCGTCGCTACTACCTTTTCAATAAATACCGGCCCTGTATGCGCCTCCGTTGCTTTGTAAATCCACACTGTATGCTGGCCGGTTCCATTAGCAGAAATGATGATTGGATCAGCGGTCCCTTTTGAAACTTTGAGCCTCTTTTGATAAACGCCATCCAATTCGTACTGTAAATAGTTATGGTCCTGCCAATCGGAAAGCGATGCATACAACCGGCATTCGGTGCCACGAAAACTATAGCCAAAATGAACGGCGGAACTAATCAGTTCGAGTTTTTTATCGGCCGTTATTCCCCATCTGCCAAACGGAAGTAATGAAGTCGCAGGTAATGTATCCGGCGCTGCTTGAACATTTTTTGAATTGGAGCAATTAGTAAATGACAGGCAAAGAGCAAAGGCCAGAATAATGGAAACAACTTTCATCTTTCAAGAATTAGGTTTATGTAAAACGCAGGCTCAATCCTGCTTTTTAAGATTATATTTTCTAAGCAAAGCCCTTGCTTGTTGCCCCGATTCTTTAAGATCGGAAGGCTTCCACCCACCATCAGATGAAGCCCCTTTATTTAGTACTGAGCAGGTTTCGTCTTTATCGGAAACCGACCAGGTAACCCAACTTATTTTATGTTGCTCGCACCAGTCAATCCACTTCTGCCATTCATCTTTATTTAAGGGTCCATCGCCGGATGCTTCCATACCGGCCGACTCGGAAATAAATATGGGAATACCCATCGCCAGTGCGGCATCACACCGGTCGCGAAGCCATTGCTTGTGCGTGGCGGCATAATAATGAACCGTGTACATAATATTAGAAACACCGGTGATGGGGTCTTGCGCCGGCAGTTGAATATCCTGATCCCAATGCGGGTTACCAACCAAAATAATATTGTCGCGATCAATAGCCCGGATGGTAGTTATAAGTTCCTGTGCATAGGCTTTTACTTCCGGCCATGTTTCCTGGTCGGGCTCATTAAACAACTCATAAATCACATTAGGTTGCTTACCGTATTTGGTAGCCATCAAAGTGAAAAACTCTTTTGCTTCTTTCAAATTAATGTTATGGCTATGCCAGTCAATAATCACATAAATACCGGCTTCAATAGCACCATCTACCACAGCCTCCACTTTCTCTATGGCGCCTTTTGGGTCTTCTTTATAACCTCTTGCCGGTTCTACGCCCATGGCTGCTCTTACCACGGTGCATCCCCAATCTTTGGCCAACCAATCCACTGCTTTTTTAGTATAGAAACGGGGCCAGAAGTTATGCCAGCCAAAGCTCATTCCACGAAGCACTACAGCGGCTCCATGAGCATCGGTTAGTTGCGTGCCATCCACTTTTAAAGCGCCATGTTCTTTGACAGGCTGTGCCAATAAAGCTTGCAAATGCAGCATAAAAATTAAAGAGAAAATGATTCGCATGGTATCGGTTTAAAAAGACAATTATTTTACAGACGACGTATCTACGTCCCAGTCATCGGTACGGAATGGCGATAGCGGCAAGCCTGTTAGGCTGACTACATTGCCAACAGCCGCATTGCTAAAAGCATATCTTACGGCAACAGGCTTAGGCACCATCGCATTAGCGACAATAATTTTATCCTTTACAATTTTTGCCGTAGCGGGATAAAACAATTTGTCGTCGCCGGCTACATAAAAACCCGTGATGTTTTTGTCCGTTGCTTTTAACCCTGACGTAGAATTGATAAACGACAAAACAACTTGCTTTCCTTGCAACATCATGTCCTTATAAAACGGTGAAAGGCTGTCTGCATAAGGCTTTCCATAGTTATTAGTCAACGCCAGCGCAGCTAATCTATACCCTACATCGCGTTTATTTTTTGGGTGAATGTTCAGCGTATCATCAACCAAATCGGTAATCACCGCCACGCCTGTTTTTGGTAAAGCCAGGGTTTTAGTTTGCGCTTCGCGAAGTAAAGCCGCTATATTTTTATTGCCGTATTTAAAGGGTGCCAACTGCACAATATAAAAGGGAAAATCGTTGTTCCATTTTTTACGCCATGCGGTTATCATCGTTGTTAGTAAAGGCTGATAAGTGGCCGCAGTACCTGTATTGGCTTCGCCCTGGTACCATATAGCGCCGGCAATGGAATACGAAGTAATGGGTGCAATCATTCCATTAAATGTATAGCCCGGCGTAATGGGCCAACCGGGATTGCGGGTCAGTTTTTGCGCGGCATCTTTTAATACCGGATTGCTGTTTACTTCTTCTTCCGGCGTCCATACTTCGGCTGGTGTGCCGCCCCAGCTAACATTAATCAACCCAATCGGAACATTCAGTGCGCTGTTTAATTTTCTTCCAAAATAATAACCGGCAGCGCTGAACGATTTTACGGTGTTGGAATCGCAAAGTATCCAATCACCCTTGCTATCATCCTGCGGTGTTTGCGCCGTAGTATGAGGTGTGGTAAATAACCGTATGTTAGGATTGTTAGCTGTAGGGAAGTCCTGCTTCATTTGCGGCAGGCCCCAGTTATAATTCATATCCATATTGGATTGGCCGGAGCATACCCACACTTCTCCTATCAAAACATTCTGCAGCACAATGGTATTGTTGCCTTTGATGGTTATAGTGTAAGGGCCACCGGCGGCTGGTGTTTGAACAGATAGCTTCCACTTACCGTTTTCATCTACTTTGGTGGAATCGGTTTTGCCGTTCCATGATGTTGTGATGCGCACCTTTTCTGTCGCATCGCCCCAACCCCAAAACTTTACAGCAGCCTGCTGTTGCAGCACCATATTGCTGCTGATGATAGATGGCAAGCGGATAGCCGCCTTCGTTACCGTAGACATGACACATAACAAAACTGCTAACCATTTCTTCATACGATCATTTTAAAAAGAAGTTATCAAAGAAGCATCATTCTACTTATTATTTTCAAGCTTCACGCCTTCCTGGTTATTTGTTTCAAAACCCGCTCCATGGTGGACATACACCCGGTAAGCTGTTCTATTTACAGGTGAAGCGCTACCATCAAAATGTAAAATTTTTAAGCCGTTGACACGATCTGCTTCTATGCCATGCGTAAAGAATGGCATGCGGGTTCTTGTCCATTCCAATGTAAAATGATTGATGCTGACATCATGGGCATGTTCTATTAAAAGGGCCGGAATATCGCGTTGAAACAAACCAGCTTTTGGGTCCAAAACACCGCGCAGGTCAATGTTTCCACCGGCTACATCATTTAGTTTACTGTCAACTAATTCAAAACGGATGTTATCAAAACTGATATGCTCAATAGCCGTTTCATCACTGCCATAAACCAGCATACCGTTCTCTCCTTTACAAGTGATATTTGAAAACTGCACGTTACTGATGGTACCCAGTTTCACGCCTTCTTTACCGCGTATGGCTGATATGTGAATGGGTTCGCCATTACCCCACCAATCGCCGGTACGTAAAATAGTTTGTATGTACATATTGGAAAAGCTGATGTTTTCCAGTGATCCTTCATCCCGCAAAAAAATACCGATGCCCCTTGTCGAATTAGTGATGTTGACATTTACGACATTGATATTACGAACCGTATTCTGATCGAGAAAGCCAATACGAATACCGCTTGATGCCGATTGAAGAGTACAGTTACTTACCAGGATGTTCTCCGAAATATGGCGCAGTCCGCGGTAGCCCGGGATTTCAAAATGATGATCGTAACCGGTTATAGCGATGGCATCATCACCGGCCCTGATGTCGCAATCGCTGATGATAACATTGGTGCAACTGGTTACATCAATACCGTCGGCGTTAGGCGCCAGCATGCTATTCCAAAGCTTAATGCGGCTAACGTTCACCGCGTCACAATCGGCAAAGTGCATACACCAAAATGGAGCAGAACGTATGTTGATATCCCTGACCGATATATTTTTACAATTGCTGAAAACAAACATTTGATAAGGGCGGTCCAACGGTACTACCGGCCCATCACCAATGCCAGTTGTAACTTTTCTGAAGGCCTGTTTTTGCCGTGAATAACTGGTGCCGGCCGAATCTATCTTCTTGGCTTTTGTACTATCAAAATATACTTCGCCATTGCCATCAATAGTGCCTTCGCCGGAGATGGTAACGTTCTGCGCATCTTCGGTAAACAACATGCCTTTGTGAATGGGTGTAAATGGTTTAGGCGGAATATAAACTTCATAGTCGCCTAAGTGACTGCTTCCTTTTAGTACGCCACCGCTTTTTATAACAAGATGTACATTGGATTTAAGATGAACGGTGCCAATGATAAACACGCCAGGCGGCACTATCACCTCGCCGCCACCATTTTTATAGCAGGCATTAATGGCTTGTTGCAGGGCAATCGTATTGACTGTTTTTTCATCTCCCTTTGCACCATATTTAGTGATGGCAAAAACCCCTTCCTGTGCAGATGCTGCGATGCTGATTGACAATAACAGGGCGACTATAGTCCTACTAAAATTCATTTGAATAATTTTGAACCGCCGAAGATTTTTCAATTAGTAAAGACAACAAAAGATGTGTTTATTCAACAGACAACAATTCAGCTAATGCTATACAATAGAAGCATTAATGCGCCGACTTTTGATACCCTTTTATTCAAATTACAATGGCCTCACCCAAATATTCCGGAAGCTGATGGGTTCACTTTTATCGCCATGGGCTTGCAGCTTGATAGGCGCCGCGCCATGTGCTTTGTAAGAGGGCTGGCCAATGTATTCCGTGCGTCCTTTTAATGAAACATTATTCTCCACCAACACACCATTAAGCAATGCTGTTACCCGTGCTGCGGAGTCAAGGCTTCCATCTTTTTTAAAACGAGGAGCCGTCCAGATGATATCATACACCTGCCACTCACCGGGCGGACGTAAAGGGTTTGCCAATGGTACGTATTGCTTATAAATACTACCTACCTGTCCATTGGTATAAGTGCTGTTGTTGTAATTGTCCAATATCTGAATTTCGTAGCCGCCGCCAAAAACAGAAGCGAGAAAAATGCCGCTGTTACCTCTTGCCTGGCCGCTACCCGTAATGTTCTCGGGCACTCTCCATTCAAGGTGCAATTGATAGTCTAAAAACGAGGCTTTGGTTTGAAGATCACCAGCGGCTTTGTTCACTTTTAATATGCCATTTTGCACAATCCACGCGGCCGGTTTGGTAGTGCTGTCGGTAACATTCACCCATTGGTCGGCATTGGTGCCATCAAATAGAATAATAGCATCGGAAGGTGCGCCACAACCTGCTTTGCCTGGATCAACCACCTTGGGTACCGGTGTATAAAACTCCGTGTCTTCAGGTTTTGCTTTTTGCTGGGCACCGGCTTCATAAGTAACGAAAGCAAGGCAGCAGAATAGAATCATGTTCCTCTTCATATAGCTGTATATTTTATTTTTATGGATAGATGAATTAGGGGATACTTTAGCATTGCAGCTCATTGTTTATGCATAGCGAACAAGATGCCGCCGGTCAGATGTTTCAAAAATAGGGGTTCGGTGTAAGACGCATCGGTATGACCAAGCTCTGTATAAAAAACACGGCCGCCTTCAAAGTCCTGCCACCAGGCCATTGGGTGGTTCGCTCCATTTTTACCGCCCTTGTAGGAGGTCTCATCTATCTTCATCAGCACATGCACATCAGGGTTCATGTTCTTAAAATTATACCATTCATCAAAGCGGCTCCAGGTGGCTGGTAAGTCTTTTGTAGAAGGATGTGTGGCATCTGTAACAGTTAGCGTGGCTTGTTGTTGTGCCGGATGGCTATCGAAGTAAGCGCCTACTAATTTACCATACCAGGGCCATCCATACTCACAATCGGTAGCAGCATGAACACCGATAAAACTACCGCCATGATGAATGTATTTTACCAGCGCTTGCTTTCCAAACGTATCAAATAAATTGCCGGTAGTGCTTAAGAAAATGAGGGCCGTGTATTGCGCCAAATTTTTATCAGTGAAGTAAGTGGAGTCGGTCGTGGTGTCCACTTCAAAGCCATTCTCAACACCAATTTTCTTGATGGCTTCTATACCCGGAGCAATGGAGGCATGATGATAGCCAGCCGTTTTAGAAAAGATCAACACCTTCGTTTTTTTCTTATGAGCAAATGAAAAAGCAGCAAGTAAAACAAGAAGCGTTGTTATTGAAAGAAGGATGCGTTTCATAAACTTAAAGGTTTTGTTTTTTTAATTCGCTTACGGCAAAGTCGGCGGCACGGGCGGTTAACGCCATGTACGTAAGTGATGGGTTTTGGCAGGCTGATGATACCATGCAGGCGCCATCGGTTACAAAAACATTTTTAGCATCCCATACCTGGTTATGCTCGTTCAGCACCGATGTTTTAGCCTCGCGGCCCATACGTGCCGTGCCCATTTCGTGAATGCCATGGCCTATGGCATGGCCATTATCCCAGGTAGTAATATCCTTTACCCCAGCAGCTTCCAGCATAGCTTTGCCCTCCGACGCCATGTCTTTTCGCATCGCTAATTCATTCTCCCTGATCACCGCATCCATGTTGAGTACCGGCAATCCCCATTTATCTTTTTTAGATTTATCCAATGATATTTTGTTTTCATGGTAGGGCAATATCTCTCCAAAACCCGTCATGCCTACACTCCATTGGCCGGGCTCACACAAGGCATCTTTATAGTTGCCGCCAATGGTCATCTCTGCTACCTGCCGGCTCCAGTTATCGCGGCTGGCACTTCCCTGGTAACCAAACCCTCTTAGATAATTACGCTTATCACCAAACAAATTGGCAAAGCGAACAATATAAAACCCATTTGCCCTGCGGCCATAATAATACTTGTCTTCGTTGCCATCCACCTTACCCGATGCGCCTGTGTTATAGTGATGGTCCATTACGTTATGGCCTAACTCACCGGAACTGCTGCCTAAGCCATCGTTCCAAACATCGGTGGCGGAATTCATTAATACCCAGGCCGAATTCAACGCGGAAGCATTTAAAAAAACGAGCTTAGAATAGAACTCATACGTCTGATTATTTTCTGTATCCAGCACTTCTACACCGGTAGCTTTTTTACTGTTTTTATCGTAAAGAATTTTAGTAACAATAGAGAATGGCCTTACGGTAAGATTGCCGGTTTTTGTAGCAGCGGGCAAGGTAGATGACTGCGTACTGAAGTAACCACCGAAGGGACAACCTTCCCAGCAGCGATTGCGAAACTGGCATTGGGTGCGGCCTGGAATAGGCGCCGTTAAGTTGGCGGTGCGGCCAATGATTACATGGCGTTTCATCTTTTCTTTAATGCGGGCCGCTATATCTCTTTCAACAAAATTCAAATCCATGGGCGGAAGAAAGTTTCCATCGGGCAACTGGGGCAAACCTTCTTTGGACCCGCTGATTCCAGCAAAGGTTTCGGCATAATGATACCAGGGCTCAAGGTCTTTATAACGAATAGGCCAGTCAATGGCGATACCATCTTTAGCATTGGCTTCAAAGTCAAAGTCGCTCCAGCGGTAGCTTTGACGGCCCCATAAAATAGAGCGGCCACCCATTTGATAACTGCGCCACCAGGTAAAAGGCTTTGTTTCGGTGTACGGACAATCTTTTTCATTAGCCCAAAAACTTAAGTCGGGATGACCAATGGCCCAGCCACGGCCCACTACCGGATAAGCTGCTTTTTCTTCAAGGGTGGTTACGCCGCGGTGAGGATGGTCCCAGGGATCAAGCGACGCGGTTTTATAATCTTTTACATGCTCTACGTTGCGGCCGCGTTCGAGCATTAATACTTTCAATCCTTTTTCGGTAAGTTCCTTGGCGGCCCAGCCACCGCTGATGCCGGAGCCAATAACGATGGCATCGTACTTATTTTGGTGTTGTACTTTAATGTTCAGGCTGAGCGAATCGTTGGGCATATATAGAAGTTTAAAAGACCTGCATCATTATAAACGATCGCCGGCTTAATGCCATTCGTTCTTCATAAACCAAGCAACTCGTTTTTTATTCCATTACGTTAGATAACATTTATGCTACCGGCTGTAATGAAACATCAATATAGGTAAATTTCTTATGCGGCATCAAGTATAGTCTGAATGCGAGTGATCACTTCTATACATGCCCTGCTATTGTGATAAGGGCATTTCCAGATGCCCACTTTATCTTCCTTATTCATCAGCGAATAATCGGCTTCAACGCCCCACTTCCATTCACCGGTTTTATCAATGATATGTTCTTTTATAAAGGCCCAGCTATTCAACGATTGCGCTAAAAAAGTTTCATTACCTGATAACTGCCAGGCTTGTAAAAAACCTACCATGGCTTCGGCCTGCGGCCAGGAATGTTTCTGGCGAATCAGATGATCGCTCTCCGGATCATACTCGTACAACAAACCGCCATCGCTATCCAATCCTTTTTGGGCGGCTTTAGCTATTTGTAACGAAGCCTCTTTTACTTCTTTAATCAACGCAGTATCATTTATAATTTCCGCTGCTTCCAACACCAGCCAGGCTGTTTCTATATCATGACCATAAGAGACGATGCTTGATTTTTCGTTCCAGGCTTCGTTAAAAAAAAGTATCAGGTGATGTGTTTGTTTTGAAATAATATGATCGAGAAAAATCCGGATTAATTCTACCAGCTTTTGCCTCACGCCTTCATCGGGCCAGATGCGATACAGATTGGCAAATCCTTCCAGCACATGCAGGTGCGTGTTCATGGATTTTTTTTCATTGGCGTCTTTAGCACTCAGGCGGAGATCGCCAAGGGCCGTCCAATCTCTTGCCAACGCTTCTACGTAACCACCATAAGTTGTATCGTAGCTATGAGCAACAATATCATTATACAACTTTATAGCTGCCACTTTTGCTGCTTCATTCTTAGAAGCTCTGTAGTATTCGCTTAAGCCATACACGGCAAACGACAAAGCATAGATTTGTTTCTTGGTATCTAAGGGCTGGCCTTTGTAGTCAATAGCCCAGTACACACCGCCAAACTCTTTGTCAATAAAGAATTGTGTGATGTAATGAAAAGCCCTTTCAGCGATGGATAGATAGGCTTCGTTTTTGGTAAGATTGTACGCTGATGAAAAGGCCCATAGAATGCGGCTGTTAAGCACAGAACCTTTGGGGGCGCCGGGATGCACGGTATTGCTATGATCAATTTTTCCAACAAAGCCGCCGTGTTCTTCGTCCAGTGTAAACTTCATCCAGTAAGAAAGGATGGCCTTCAGTTCGCTACTTACTTCCGCTTTGTATTGCATCAAGGCTGCCTGCATAAAAAAAATAAAACGGGCCATTCGAGAACGAATACCCGGTAGTTACGATTGCTTAGGAATGAACATGAGAAACTTTAAGCTGGCCGTTTTGACGGGCCGCCAATTCGTTATTTTTTGCAATGATTTGTTGTATGGTTTCTACCGAAGCCGCGGAGGTAAAGCCATCGGCCGGCGTATTCATCACATAATCCAGCAACTGCTTAATGGTGGTAGTGGCTACATGCAAACGGGTATCGCTTGATGCGTAATAAATAAACACAGCGCCGTTATCATCGGCTATCCATCCGTTGCTGAATACTACGTTCGATACATCGCCGGTGCGTTCATCGCCCTCCGGCGCCATAAAATAACCACCCGGTTTATAAATGACTTTTGTGAGGTCGTGCAGATCGGTCATAAACAGGTACAGCGTGTAACGCAGGCCGGCTGCGGTATTACGGACACCATGCGCTAAATGCAGCCAGCCATGTTCTGTTTTTACCGGCTGCGGACCCAGGCCATTCTTCGCTTCGTAAATGGTATGATACACCTTCGGGTCTATCACGATCTCTTCTTTCACTACCGCGTTTTCCATGGAACGGCACAAGCCAAAACCAACGCCGCCGCCTTTACCGGTATTAATAAAACCATCCTGCGGGCGGGTGTAAAAAGCATATTGGCCATCCACAAATTCGGGGTGCAACACTACGTTACGTTGCTGTGGCGAAGGCGTTTTTAAATCGGGTAACCGTTCCCATTTCAGGAGGTCTTTGGTACGGGCAATACCGCATTGTGCTACGGCTGCCGATTGATCATCAGGCATCGCATTAGGGTCGCGGCGTTCGGTACAAAAGAGGCCGTAGATCCAGCCGTCTTCATGTTGAACCAATCGCATATCATACGCATTCGTATCGGGTTCGCTGGTTTGCGGCATTGTAACCGGAGCGTCCCAAAACTTAAAATTATCAATGCCGTTGCTGCTTTCCGCAATTGCAAAAAACGATTTACGGTCGTAGCCTTCTACCCTTGCCGCCACTATATATTTGTTGTTGAACTTTATGGCGCCGGCGTTAAATACGGCGTTAATACCAAACCGTTCCATCAGGAACGGGTTGCTGTCCTTATTAAAATCGTACCGCCATGTAAGCGGTGTATGAGCTGCCGTAAGTACCGGAAACCGGTAGCGGTTATACACGCCGTTGCTTTCTTCCACCATCACATTTTTCCTGCTCACTAAATTATTATGGCCTTTTTGTAGTGCTTTCAGGCGCATGTCAAAATTGGTTATCATCGCGTTTATATTTATCGCCCCAGGGGCATCATGAATAGCGTTAGTTTTCGAGTTTGTTCCACCAGGTTCTTTTCAAGATAAGAATGATGACGGCCAGTATCAATACGGTGATTAATAACGGCAGGTGCATAGACAGAACGAGGTACATAGGCAATATGGTTAAGCACAATTGCGCTATAATACCCAAGACTACATTAAACATATCAAGGCCGAATCTTTTGTTGGGTTCAAAGGTGGGGTTGGCCGCTACAACCCTTGCGTGTACCGGCTTCCAAAAGCCCCAGGGCTTTACGGTTTTATAAAAAGAATCAAGGATCTTTTCATCTGTTGATGGCGCTGTGTAGGTACCGATTAAGCAACCGGCAATGGATAGAATCAGAAGAATAGGAAAATAATTAAGCTCTAAACCATGAATGATGTTCTTTGATTTTAGAATAGCCATTGCTATGGCCGGCACGATTCCAAATAACATTCCATAAAAAAATCCGTTGGCATTAAACCGCCACCAATACCATTTTAAAACATTGGCGGCAATGTAACCGCCGTACAATCCTGATACGATCCATTGTAGAATACTGTTGACATCTTTGGCAAAGAAGCCAAGCGTTACGCCAACCGCTACCACCACGATGCCGGTGAGGTAGTTCATGGTCATGATTTTTTTTGTAGAAGCCGATGGGTTAATATATTTTAAGTAGATGTCGTTGACAATATAGGCCTGTGCTGCATTCAGCGTTCCGGAAAATGTTCCCATGAAAGCACCCAGCAAACCGGTAAGCACCAGCCCCATAATGCCGATGGGTAAAAAGGCATTGATCGTGCCGGGCAAGATGCGTTCAAAGTCGGTGCCGCCGGTGCCATTAGACAAGTTCAAACTATTATAATAAAGGACTCCAAGGACCGTTAAACCAATTACCATCGCATAGCGGATAGGCAATAAAATGATAGAGACAAACCCGGTCATTTTTGAAGCGTCTTTCGGCGACCGGGTTGATAATATTTTTTGCATATCGTAGTTGGGGGCCGGGCCGGCCAGCGAGGCAAATACACCTTTAAAAAGCATCATCATAAAGAAGGCGCCAAAAAGCCCGTAGCTGTCTTCCGCAATTTTTTTATTAGCGTCATTTACGATGCCCGACCAATTCAAATTCAGCTTCCATCCAAAGAATGGACTGTTCCAACCTTGCGGAAGGTTCATTGCTTTTCCATCTAAATGAATCATAGCAATTACTGCTATGGAAATACAGCCAATCGTCATAATAGCATACTTGATTAAGTCGCCGATAACGATGCTGTGCATGCCGCCAAGGATGGAATAAAACATAGCGAACAACGTAAACACAATGCCATAAAAATGCGCTACGTAGCCGGGGCCTATGTTGAATGGAACGTAGGGCTGTACCAGGTTCCAGGGTACAAAGATCTCGATGAACTTGCCCAGGCCGATAAAGCCGTACGCCAAAAACCCAAGACAGCCAATCAACGCAAAGGCCACCACAATTGCATGCGAACCGGTGACGCCTTTGCCCGCTAAACCAAACCGCGTTGCCAGCCATTCGGCGCCGGTATTGGCGTTGGAGCGTCGCAACCATTTCGCCAAAAACATCATATTAAATACCTGGTTAAATACAGGCCATAGCCAGGGTATCCATATGCTTTTAAAGCCATAGACAAAACAGATAGACACCATCCACATGGTGCCGCTGATGTCAAACATATCCGAGGCATCGCTCAATCCAAGCAGGTACCAGGGCAGTTTTTTTCCGCCCAACAGATAGCTCTCTTTACTTTGGCGAGCCTTCTTACGAAGGAACCATCCCAGTAATAACATGGAAAGCAAGTACGTGACGATGATGGCAATATCTAACAGGTGTAACCGCATATAAGAACCTCACCCCTAACCCCTCTCCAAATTAGATCCGTTTCCTTTTCCCTTCTCCAAATGGAGAAGGTGGCGAAGCCGGATGAGGCTTGGAGAGGGGAACTGGTCGTTTATAGTTTTATGTTCTCTGGCAAATAGTAAGTTGTTATTTAATTTAAATACTTAGAAATAGACATATTGTATTTCACATTAAAACCTCTGGCGACAGCACTCCCTCTCCATCTTTGATGGAGAGGGCCGGGGTGAGGTTTCACTTCAACTCATACATCTTCGGCACCTTATCGCCAAACAATACATATCCATTATTCTTGAAACTAATAAAGTCCGGCACAGCGGCATGACCCGCATACGGCGTCCAGTACGAGTCGGTACGATTGGCCCATAACAACACATAAGCCAGCTCCAGCTTTTGTGTGGTAAGCACACCTAATAAATTAGTAGTAAACCAGGTTGACTGGGCTACCTTGTCTAAACCTGTTTCTGTTAACGCCGCTACCTTATTATTGGTTTTGGCATAATTGGAAATAATAGCCAACTTGTTGGAAGCCGTTGTTACCGCTACTCCGGGCTTTAGGTCTTCATAATTATCGGAACCCATCACATCTACATACGCATCGCCGGGATAACGTTCCAGCAGGCTTGATTGCGATGAGTAGTTTCTATCGGGCGACCAGGCAAATAAGAAATTATGAACGCCTAAGCTATCACGTAAATACGTTACTGTAAATTGATATAACGCTTTGTATTGATCGGCGGTGCAATGCGCGGCGCCCCACCAAAACCAGTCGCCATCAAATTCATGAAAAGGACGAAAGATCACCGGTATCATTTTTCCATCGGCACCAATCAATGACTTGGCAAAGGCCGCTACTTTTTTCAGATCGTTTTTATAAACGGCATTGTAAGTGCCGCCCGGAATAATTTTACTAACGGCTTCCACCGGAGAGTCGCTCCAGTAAAAGCTTCCACCCGATACCGGGTTACCATAATGCCAGCAAAAAGTATTAACGCCGCCACGATTATACGCATCTACCGCCAGGTCGTGCGACTTTGCATTCTCGTATAAAAACCAGGCACTTGAATCCCTTCCTGCAATAAAATTAAAGTCCCAGCCATACACCGCAGGGTACGCACCGGTAACGTCTTTCACATCACTCTTCAGGGGTTGGTACATAACACCTTGTTCATTGGCCCAGCCATAACCACGTTTGGTATCATCCTGGTGGCCGAATAAAATATTGGTCTTTGCTGTTTTTTTTAATTGATAAAATAAGGCTGCTGTTTGATCAGTTGCATTCTTATCTACCAGCCAGCTACGCACTGTTGTTAGGGATGGAACCGTATCCACAACAGGAGTTACCGGCGTGGTAGTGCCACCACCGGATAAATCGCCGCCAACGCCTTTGCGGCAAGCGTTAAAAAGACATAGCACAAATAGTACGCTTCCAAAAAATCGCCACGAGATCATGCTGCTACTTTGATTTTGTTTCATTGTATTTCGTTTGGGGTAAAGGGGTTTGATAGAGTTTTTCTTTGGTCAGGTCTTTTTGAAATAAGGTTCTGTCAAGGCTGTAAAAAGTTTTAAAATCGTCAGCCGAAACATCACCTTTTATAGGCACATAGTAATGCATGTGTCCATTGGGCTGCAGGCCATGGTTGCGCCACAGCAGCACATAAGAAATTTTATGCTGGCTGATGGCCGGCCATAAAGTTGACGTCCACCATTGCGCATATGGAATACGTTCGTAACCGGTTTCTGCCAGCGCCGCAATTTTATTATGAGCAGCGGCTATGTTTTCAATAATGGTTAGTTGATGATCAACATTTTTTATAAAGGAGTTATCCTTTTGCGGATCATTATATTGGTACGAATCGAAGCTTACCAGGTCCACCACATCATCGCCGGGATAGCGTTCCATAAATTGATCCTCTGTAGAAAAATCGCCGGAGGTATTATACACGAATAAAAGGTTATGAAGCGCTTTATCATTGCGCAGGTAATCGGCTGTAAACCGCCACAGGAGCTTGTATTCAGCCGGCGTGCAGCCATTGCTTCCCCACCAAAACCAATTGCCAAGCAACTCATGAAAGGGACGAAAAAGGACTGGAATGGCTTCGCCGTTTTTGCCTTTCAGGGCTTGCACAAACGCCGCTATTTTGTCTAACCAGGTTTTATATAAATCATAATTGGCGCCGCCAGGCAATATAGACTGAACGCCTCCGTGTGTTGTGTCCCAGGCCGACTCGCCATTGATTGGATTATCGCCATGCCAACTGATAGTGGTTACGCCGCCCCGCTCATACGCTTGTTGTATAAACTCCTTCATTTTATTGAAGGGCACACTATCTAAGTTATACGGCAGATCATGTTCTATATTTCCCAATTCCCATCCATACACGGCCGGGTAATCTCCCGTCAATTCCTTCACATCACTCTTGCCCGCTACATAACGCCAGCCTACACCATAGGCCAGATCATCCTGGTGGCCAAACATGATGCCTTTACTTAATAACGTTTTTAAATTTTTGTATAAAGAAACGGTTTGAGCCGTGGCCCGTTTATCAGATGGAGCATCAGTTTTTCTTGCACTGCTGTTTGTATTGTTGGTGTAGGAATCAATCACCTGCCAGGTAGAAAGATCGCCATCAAAAACCGTATTTAGTCCTTGTTCCTCCATTGGCGGATCGCCCATGTAATCATCGCCTTCTTTCCAAAAAACCTGTCCGCTCTTTGGCCTTGCCAAACCACCAAAAGCCCAGAAGTTAGCACCGGCAATCACACCATTGTGCAACGCCGATTCCTTCCATTGCGATAAAATGTACTGGTAGTAAGTATCTCTGAAAGTGGTGGGAGCAGCGGCATTGAAAGAGTGCCCATCGCGGGGTAAACCAAATTCTTCAATCACCAATGGCTTGCCTAATTTTTGTGCAACGGCTTTATGCTTTTGCAGGTAATCGTTCGTCTTTGCAACTACATTTTGAAAGCCCGATTGAATGGCCGTATCCCTGAACCAACTCCAGTTTTTTGGCCAGATGTGAATGGTGAGATAGTCAACGTTTTTATCTGCATGTATCGCTTCATATAACGGGATGCTTTCACTTCCCATCTCGCCTTCGTGCCCTAAGGTGACCAAATGATTTTTATCAACCAATTTGATGAAGGCTGTTGCCGATGCGATCCATTTTTGATAAGCCTCGTTAGCCGCAGGGCGCATGGAGCGTGGCTCGTTGGCTAACTCCCAAGCCATAATAGCGGGATCGTTCGTGTACTTTTTTTGGGTGATGGAATTCGTACGGTTAAGGATGAGTGAAGCCTGCTTTTTATACCCTTCCATGCAAGGTGTGCAGCTATAAAATTTAGTAGTATAGTCCCGTTGTTCGTCCCACGACAGCTTACGTTTTACAATGGAGTCGGCGATTAAACCATTCCAGGCCAGGTATTGCAAAAAGCCACCGCTCCACTCCCAGTTGTTGCTTAAAATAAGAACGGCTTTCATGTTGCGTTTGCCCATTTCGGCAAGCAATACATCAAGTCCTGTTAAAATAGTTTCATTAAAAACGCCTTTGGTTGGTTGAAGGGCCGGGCCGATGCGTTGTACACCATTGATTTGTCCGCTGCCTTCTGCGCCAACTATTACCCGCAAATTTTTTATGCCGTGCGAGGTTAAAAAGTCGAGCTCTTTCTTCAGTCTTTCAGTGCCCCTGTTCTTATCTTTCTGTAGGGCCAGCAAGCCACCGTACCAATAATTAGTGCCAATGTAGTAGTACGCTTTTCCATCAAGCACAAACTGGCTTCCCTTGTGTTGTACAAAAGATTGCGCCCCTGCGGTATAGCAAGCAAAAAGAAGAACGAAGAAGATAGCAAGCTGCTTACGGTGGTTCATTTATACCAGTTGAAAATAGCTATAAAACAAGGCCATAACAGTAACAGTTGCTTAAAAAAAACCGGCTCATCGGTATTTCAAATGAGCCAGTTTGTAGTTGTTCTGCTTTGCTTTGTTTTTATTATTTGACGAAGATTACATCGTCGAGATAAAACGTTTCATCTTGTCCGTTAGGCCCCTGAATACGCCAGCCTAACTGATTGAAGGAAGTTGCCGTATTCCACAAATCAAGCTGCGACAAGGGGATTTTAAAATAGGTCCACACATTAGCCGGTACCATAATCTTATCATTGTCGTTAAAACTGGCGAAGCCACCGGGGCTGGCGCTGGAAGAAATCCATAAAGGGTAATCTACCGAACCACCTTTGATCCAGAAAGATAAATAGGTGTAAGCAGGTGTCAGCTTGTTAATGTTGGTCCAGCCAAAGCCAAGCTGGTGCCAGTTTCCGGCTGCATACTTTTTACCTACCGATTTTGTACCCGATTTAAACACGGTGCTGCTGATAAATCCGCCATCACCCCACGAAGCATCCTGGTAGCCCGGCGCATAATCATCGGTGAAAAGTTTAAAGGCATTATCGAGATTGACAAATTCCTGTGTCGTGGTTATTTTGCCCGAAGCATTGGTTATGTCCAGCTTCGAACGATTAAGGGTGGTTGCCGGCATATTGATCACCAGTTTACGTTTGGCTTTTGATACGATGGTAGCAGCCGTGGTAGTTCCGGTAAACACAACGGAGTTTACATCGTCCAGGTTATTTCCGGTAATAGTTATTTGAGTACCGCTGGTAAAATTGTAATTGGATACATCCGATACCGTAACCAGCGCAATCACTTTAAATGCCACTGTCACCGACTTGCCTTCTGCATTAGTGAAAACAATATTTTGCGGGCCGCCGCTTGCGGTATCGGGTACGCGGAACACAACTGCGCCATCATTATTTAAAGTAGGATTGAAAGGCGCGGGCACACTGCCTTTATCAAAAACAATACTACGCATATTGCCTAAGCCAGAGCCGGTAAGCGTAAGCACATTGCCACCCGATGCGGAGTCCGGGGCAATTTTATTAGCTACCGGGTTAGCCGATGAATTATCTTTTTTACAAGAGGAGAAGGTAATAGCCATTAAGGAAACGATGGCTACAACCGAGAATGATTTATTAATGTATGTCATGATGCGGTGCTTTTTTGAATTAATAATATGATACAGCGGGTTTAGCCAACTCAGGGTCTTCTGTTACTTCACTGGCCGGAATAGGAAGAAACAATTGCGAAGCAGAATTGATAGTAATACCGTAATGGTTTACGGTAGCGCCATCGTAACTATACGTTCCCCTTTCCTGCGCTTCCAATATTTGTTTGGCTTTAGCAAAGCCCTGACGTTGCACATCAAACCAGTAATCGCCTTCAAAAGCAAACTCCACGCGGCGTTCTTTTAAGATGATGTCTTTGGTTAATGAAGTCAATGGATTTAAACCGGCCCGTTGATGCACTTTGTTGAAAGCGGCTAACGCTGTTGCATCTGAAGTAGAAGCATTGTTTCCTAATACGCCTTCGGCATAAATCAGGAGTACGTCGGCATAGCGAAGCATATAGGTGTTCATGCTGTTGCCGCCTTGTGTATTTAATTCTTCACCGGAGCTGGATGGCCCTACAACATATTTCAACGCATTAGAGCGGGTGCCCGTTTTAATTTTATAAGGGTCATCGGCACTGCCGTTGTTAGCCGTGTCATATACAAATCCGTTGGGGAAATTGGCATTCTTCCAGGCGGTATTAGTGAAGCCTTGCTGCATGATAGACCAACCTTTACGGCGATCACCAAAATCATACGCACGAATTAAATCAATGGTTGGAATAACGGATGAATAGCCCGTACCAAAATCAGGTTTCAATAAAGGCGAAGGCGCTTCGTAGGCCTGTATGGCATTAGCATAACCATAACCGCCGCTACCCTTCCATTGCAAAGCAAATAACGACTCGATATTATTATTGCTTGATGATTTGGTAAACATGGCCTGGTAGTCGGGGAATAAATCAAACTTGCCGGAATTAATAACTTCCCTTGCTTTCATGGCAGCACTGTCGTAATCTTTTCTATACAAATACAGCTTCGCTTCCATGCCTTTAGCCGAATATTTATTTACACGGCCGGGTTGGTAAGATGATTCGGGCAGCCCTGCTTCAGCCGCTTTAAAATCTTCTAAAGCAAAACGCAATACATCCTTTTGAACATAGCGTGGTACGTTGTAATTACCGGAACCGGCCAGCTTTACCGGGTCGGTAACAATAGGCACATCGCCAAACGTGCGGGCAATGTTGAAGTATGCCACACCGCGGATAAACCGGGCTTCGGCAATGCCTAAATCCAGGTAACCTGATTCTGTAACAGCAGACTTTTTTTGTTGCAGTGTATTCATTAATACGGTGGCGTTACCAGCCACTTTATAAAACGATTGCCAGGCATTCAGCACCTGCCCGTCGGTACTTTGTACGGTAAAATAAACGTAAGCATTACTACCGTAATTGGGGTCGCCGGCGGATGTTAGCATGTTGCCACCTAACACTTCGCCAATGGTATGGAACGCCTTGTCCATATAGTTATACCAAACCTGGTTATACAGAAAACTGGTAGCGGCATTCACCTGTGCGGCATTGGTGTAATAGGTATCTAACGTAGGCCCATTAAGTGAAGGTCTTTCGAGGAATGTTTTTTTGCAGGAGGCGATCAGCAGGGCTAAACCACCTACCATATATAAGAATCGTTTTTTCATAATTGCAATCATTTAAAATTAAAATTCAATGTTAGCGCCAACCGTAATTGATCTTGGATTGGGGTAGTGACCATAGTCAACGTTTTGTAGTAGTACGCTATTGTTAAACGAACCTAATTCAGGGTCATAACCTTTGTATTTAGTAAACGTGTATAGGTTTTGTCCAGACACATAAACACGGGCGGTATTCATTTTTATTTTGCTGATCAGATGCGATTGAAAGTTATACGACAGCGTTACGTTTTGGATTCTCAGGTAAGAACCATCTTCGATAAAGCGGTCGGAAATTTTCAGGTTGTTCTGGTTCCACTGATTATAGCGTGGCAATGAACCCCCGGTATTGGTAGCTGTATAACGATCCATTACCGTTGTTAACTGGTTTTGATAAACGTTATAATCCGCTTCGGTTAACATTCTTGTATAGTTATAAATATCATCACCATAAACACCGCTAACAAACACACTTAAATCAAAGTTTTTATAGCTCACGGTATTGGTAACACCATAAGTAAACTTCGGGTTTGGATTACCAATGTAGGTTTGGTCTTTATCAGTGATTTTACCATCGCCATCCAAGTCTTTATAACGAATATCACCTACCCAGGTTTTATCCGGAGCTATTGGCAGCATTGGCGTTGGGCCTTTTGTAAGTTCGTCCTGAGTGCGGTAAATGCCATCAGTAACAAAGCCATAGAAACGGCCTACCGGACCACCCGCTTTGGTGTACGTCAACAATTGTGGATTAAAGTCCTGGCTCACACCTTTTAAGAAAGCGGTTTCACTATTCAACTCGTTCAGCACATTTTTATAATGTGAGAAGATGACATTCGTTTTCCATGTCAACGACTTGTTTTGAATATTGTAACTGGTTAAGCTGATATCAATACCCGTGTTGGTCATTTTACCGGCATTAGTAGTTGGCGGCTCAATGTCCTGGTAAGAGTTATTGGGTGGATTAGGGTCTAATCCGGCAAACACCGGCAACTTGGTAGGCAGTATTAATTTAGACGTCACTTTCTGATACACGTCCACAGTAAATTCTAACCTTCTATTTAAAACCGTTGCATCTAAACCCACATTCTTCGTAATAACCGACTCCCATTGCAGAAATGGATTACCTACGTTAGCCGGTACACCCGGAACGGCTGTTTGTCCAAACAAACCCAAGGCATTCGATACTAAGCGAATATTAGTGGAATAAGAATTACCGGAAGCGTTTGATCCACCCACAGCACCATAACCGACACGCAATTTCAAAAAGTTGATGGGCTTCCAGTTAGAAGCGAAGCTTTCATTACTGATAGTCCAGCCAATAGAACCGGCAGGGAACGTACCATAGCGTTTGCCAGGACCAAAGTTGGAAGAACCATCTCTCCTGATAGAACCCGATGCGGAGTAACGGTTTTTATAGGTATAGTTGGCCCGGCCAAAATACGATTCCTGCGCACTTTCGTAAATGCCGGAACCTGTACCCGCAGGGTCTTTCGTGCCCGCGCTAATAGATTGAAAATTTTGCGAAAGGTTAGTGGCGGAAGCATATACACTCTCGTAATTAGAGTACCAGGCTTCGTGGCCGGCAGTAGCACTCACGGCATGATCGCCAAAGGTGTGATTGTAGGTCAAGTAATTTTGAAGGCTATAAAAATAGCTGGTGTTTCTATCATCCCGCAAGCGGCTTGGCCCGATAGCGGTAACCCCGGTGGTGGGATAAAATATATTAGGCTGGAAAGCGGTGTTCTGTGTCAACTGGTAATCGTAATTCACCTGGTTGTGAAGCACCAGATCTTTATTAAACTGCAGCTCCACATAAAAATTCCCAAAGCCCTTTGATTGAACGGAGCGAACATCACGAAGAAGTGCCAGGGCAACCGGGTTTTGTGAGTTACCAAACGGAACGCCGCCGACAGTAGCGGTAGAAGTGTACGAACCATCAAACCCTTGTACCGGAGTAGCAGGGCTGTTATATAACATAAGGCTGATAACAGATTGCTGTCCATCGGTAAGCGTAATGCGTTGGTTGGTTCTTGATAAGTTGGCGCTGACACCGGCTTTGAGCCAGGTTTTCACTTGCTGATCTACACTGATCCTTGCTGCATACCGCTTAAACTCCGAACCGATGACGGTACCGGTTTGGTTAAAATAATTACCCGAAAAATAGTACGTGGTTTTATTAGCACCCCCGGAGAAGGACAACTGGTGATTTTGAATATGGCCGGTTTGAAAAACAGCATCCTGCCAGTCAGTGCCCTTACCCAATACAGAAGGATCTCTCAATTCACCAATGGTATCCAATCCATTCACGGTTTTTTCGCCCACAACAGAATTATAGTATTGAGCGTATTGCTGCAGGTTCATCAAGGGCAGTTTCTTTTGAACCGTCTGCCATCCGGAGTAAAAATCATAATTGATTTTTCCCTCACCGCTTCTGCCCTTTTTGGTGGTAATAATTACAACGCCATAAGCGCCTAACGAACCATAGATAGCTTGCGCCGACGCATCTTTTAATACATCAATGCTGGCTATGTCGGATGGATTTAAGGTAGCCAAAACGCTCTGCTGGTTTTGGCCGGGTACACCGCCCAACTGGTCTTGCGATGTACTGCTGGACCCGCCCGTCAAAATAGGCACTCCATCTATTACGTATAAAGGTTGATTACCGCCAATTACAGAAGTAACGCCTCGTACCCGTACCGATACACCACCACCCGGTTGCCCGGTATTAGTAGTAACGGTTACACCGGCCAGTTTGCCTTGTAAGGCCTGGTCGGCGCCGGCTACCGGCAGGTTTTTAATATCCCTTTCACTAATGGAGGAGATGGCGGAAGTTACATTGGCTCTTCGGGTGGCGCCGTACCCGATTACTACTACATCGGTGAGTGTAGAACCGTTGGAGGAGAGGCTGACCGTGTAAACCGAGGTATTGCCGTTAATAGCAATTTCGGAAGCCTTCATACCCACATACGATACGACCAGCGTGGTAGCAGAAGCGGGAACATCAATAGTAAAGCGGCCCTCGTTATTGGTAGTAGTAGCTACCTTGGAATTTTTTACCACAACGGTAGCGCCAACAAGTGGCGACTGGCGATCATCGGTAACCAGACCGGTGACTTTTTTGGTCTGTGAAAAAGAGACGGACGCACTGAGTATGCAAAAAAATAATAGCAATACCCGCAGACATTTTGTGTTTCTCATATAGCTAAGCATATTTAGGCCAAATGTATTTCGATTACCACCGCGCCAATGATACTTTTTTATCAATTACACATGTTTTTTAAAAGAGGTTTGTATAAATAAATATTTTCATAGATTGAAAACGATTACCAGAAAGGCTTTGCGCTTGTTACAAGCAAAGTATTAGACCAATACTTTATTAATGAATTTTTGACTTATTTTACATCCTGTTATCACACATTCAAACTGCTGTATGAAAAACAAAGTACTCCGGGAGATTACCCCGTTAACCCCAAGCGATTGCTTTACCCTTTTTTACCGGGTGAAATCCGAGTTTGATTTTCCCCTCCACAGCCACGAAGAATTTGAATTGAATTTTATTCAAAATGGCAAAGGCACCAAGCGGGTGGTTGGCGACCATTTAGATGAAATAGATAACCTGGAGATGGTATTGGTAGGCCCTAATCTTCAGCATGGATGGTTTACCCATAAATGCAAAAGCAAAGAGATTAAAGAAATTACGATCCAGTTTCACCGCGACCTGTTTGATGAAAAATTTTTGCATCGAAACCAAATGGGTTTTATCCGCACCATGTTCGAACGTTCGTTACGCGGAATCCTGTTTTCCAAAGAAACTACGCAGGCTATTATGCCGCGCCTCTTTGCCTTTACAAAAAAACATGGCTTCGATTCGGTGCTGGAATTAATGTCTATTCTTCATGATCTTTCTACTTCCAGAAATATGCGTACGCTATCCGATGTATCGTTCAATAACACCGAAACCATCTCTTACAACAGCCGCCGCATTGAGATGGTAATGAAGTACCTCAATAACAACTTTGATAAAACGGTTACCTTGGGTGAAGCGGCCCGCTTAGCGGCTATGAGCGAGGTAGCCTTTAGCCGTTTCTTTAAAATGCGGACCGGCCAAACCTTTGTGGATACGCTTACGGAAATCAGGCTGGGCCACGCTTCCAGGCTATTGATAGAAACTACGCATGGCATAACGGAAGTGGCTTATAAATGCGGCTTCAACAACATCTCCAACTTTAACCGCATCTTCAAAAAGAAAAAAGATTGCACGCCAAAAGAATTCCGGCAGGAGTTTAACGCATCAGGCATCAGAACATTTATTTAATGGCAGGTGGTTTTGAAAAGGTGGCGCCGTATTCTGTTATGGCCAACTGTACATCATCATCATCGCAATCGCAGGTTAGCGTTTTGGTGGTGGTATTAATTTCAAAATCATTGGTATTTATCGCCTGTGCAAAAGCCCACAGAATAAAAATGGTTTTAAAAACCAGCGTTACTTTCTTAAGCATAGTTGGATGTTTATCGTTAAACGAAAGCAGCGTTTTAATGAGCTGATTTATAAGGGCGGAATTACTAACAACAGATGGTAAGCTAACCCGCAAACGTTGGGGGTAGTATATTGGTTTAGTTAAAATAAAAAACTTCTAACGTCGGTTAACCTTACTCACCCACAATAAGCAGCGCCATACGTATAAAAAAAAGACGAAGCCCTAGTGGCCTCGTCTTTATAAAACTCACGATAAAGGACTATTTATTTACAAGGATAGTTTTAGTAGTCACTTCTCCATTTGCTTCTATCAACTTTACCAAGTACATGCCTGCAGCAAGGTTAGTAAAATGGTATTGATTGCCAGCGTCACCGGTCCATTGCTGTACTATCTTTCCATTCATGTCTGCCAGTTCTACTTTAATAAATGTTTTGGTAGAAACAATCCGGAATTGCGTGGTAGCAGGGTTAGGAAACAACTGCACTAAGTAACCGGCTTTATCGAAGCGTACCGCCACTATGGGGCTGAACGTAAACTTACCATCTACATCCATTTGTTTTAGCCGGTAATAGTTCATGCCGTTAAATGGCTGATTGTCTATGAAGTCATACACCGTTTGGGTGTTGTTGGCTCCTTTAGCCGCTACCAGCCCCAGTTGTACGAAGTTGATCCCATCGGCGCTTCTTTCTACACCAAAGTTTTTGTTGTTGATTTCATTAGTGGTAATCCATTTTACGGCTACTTTATCCTGTGCAGCTCTGGCTGAAAAATCGAGCAGCGTAACCGGCAATGGAATACCGGTAAAGTCAATCACTTTTACATTGGTTAAGCTCCAGTCAGTAGCATCAATGGAACGCACGAACAGGTTGTGTTTCGCACCCGATAAACTCGCCGGTGTGCTTACGGAAAACACAAAGTCAACTACCTCGCCGCTGTTGCCCGGCATCGTAACTTTTGAGGCTTTGCCAAAACCCGGGTCGGTATCCCAGAAGTACTCCAGGGTAACAAGGCTGGTGACAGGGTCGGTTGCGATTACCTCTTTATAAAACAATTGCTGTGCAGTGATGCTCCATTTATTATTGGCATCTTTTGTACGAACAAACAAGCGGTGTAAGCCTTGCGAAAGTGAGCCAATGTTGCCGGTAAAATTGATGACCATATCCTGGCCTGCGGTAAGTGCAATGGAAGTGCCATTGCTAAATCCGGGATCGGTATCAATATAATATTCCGCTTGTACAATATTCACCAACGGATCATTGATCAGGGCTTCTTTATAAAACAGTTGCTGGGCGGAGATGCTCCACTTTCCATTAGCATCTTGTGTACGTATAAACAAACGGTGAAGGCCATTAGTCAGTAACGACATGCTACCCGAAAAAGAGAAGGTGACATCGGTGCCGGCTGTCACTGGAATGTTAGTGGCAACGCCAAATCCGGGATCTGTATCAAAGAAGTATTCTGCCCTGGTTATGTTGACGGCAGGATTAGAAACAACGGCTTCTTTAAACACCAGCTCCTGTGCGGTAATGCTCCACAAGCCAGCGGCATCGCGGGTTCGCACAAACAAACGATGTAGCCCGTTAGGTAATGCACTGGCATCAGCCGTCATATTAAATGTTATATCGGCACCGGCTGTAAGGGGTACATCGGTAGCCGCCCCAAAGCCCGGATCGGTATCAAAAAAGTATTCGGCTTTTGTAATGTTGATAGAAGGATTGGTAACGACCGCTTCCTTAAAAAATAGCTGTTGCGCTGTGATGCTCCAAAGTCCGGCTGCATCTTTTGTACGAACGTACAAACGATGTAAGCCATTGGTAAGCGAAGCTATATTTGGCGATAAGCTAAAGCTGATATCGGCACCAGCGGTTAGCGGCACATCGGTAGCGCTGCCGAAGCCTGGGTCCGTATCAATAAAGAACTCCGCTTTGGTGATATTAATTGCCGGGTTTGAGATAGCGGCTTCTTTAAAAAATAGTTGCTGCGATGAGAGGCTCCAGGCCCCATTGGCATCCTTCGCCCTTACAAACAAACGGTGCAAACCATTGCTGATGGCGCCTGTAGAAGGATTCAACGAGAAACTGATGTCGGCGCCGGCGGTTAATGCTATATCAGTAGCCGCGCCAAAACCGGGGTCGGTATCAATAAAATATTCAGCTTTTGTAATGTTGATAGACGGATTAGAAACGGGTGCTTCGCGAAAGAAGATTTGCTGTCCGGCCAGGCTCCATCCACCATTGGCATCCAGTGCCCGAAAGAACAAACGATGCAGCCCATAAGGCAAGGCATTCACGGGAGCTACAAAGGTTACGGTTGAATCATTTGTTGGTAAAATGGTTACCGCTGTGCCGGCTCCAAAGCCAGGGTCCGTATCAATAAACCATTCCATTTTTACGATGGAAGTAAGGGCCGCATTACTCAACGCTTCTTTGTAAAAAAGTTGTTGGGAGCTGATGCTCCATTTGCCATCGGCAGCTTGTGTACGCACCTGCAGGCGATGAAGCCCGTTGGTGAGTGCCGATAGTGAAGCCGTAAAATTAAAGTTGATGTCGGTGCCCGCTGTAACCGATATGGGGTTTGCACTACCAATACCCGGATCGGTATCAAAATAGTATTCTGCCCTGTTGATCTGTGCCTCGCCGGCCGCATAAAGCAGCAGCGTACATAAGGCAATGACCAACCGCTTGTAAAGTTGATTCGGTTTCATGATATGCCAGTTAATTAGAAGCTGATTAGGTAGCCGGCAAGACGGTGAGACGGGAATAAGAAGTATTGTATGTAAATACTCCCGCCTTATTGCCTTGCCGGCACCATGTGTTTGCTATACGTGATGATTAGTTATTGCTTTTTGCACTTACCGTAACAGAGATAGAAGAGGCACCCGGTGCAATGGGAGCAATAGACATGGCATATACGTTTGGCACCGAAGCGATGCCCGATAATTTATAAGGAACAGCGCTGCCGTACATCCCCATATCATCGGCCAGTTTACCAGTGCCTTTTGCAGGTGATGATGCAGTTAGTTGAAAAGCACCATCAGTGCTGGCGCCGCCCAATAAATTCCATCCGGCGTAAGCCACTGTTTGATTGCCCGAACCAAATGTGTTTCCGGCACCGGTGGGTGATATAAAGTGGGCAGCTATCGTACCCATGTTGTATTCGATAGTACAGTTATCTAAAAGGTTTTGATAACCGGAAGAGGAGTAGGTCATATTGTTCACCACATAAAAATTTGCCAGCGTAATTGGATAGTAAGTAGTTACCACTGTGTTGTTTTTAAATATGCCACTGGCATTGGCGCCAAGGGAGATACCGTAAACACCACCCATAAAGTTACCTGTGATGTTTAGGTTGCTGATGTTACCGGTGGTGCCGGGGTTTGTTTGAACATTGTAATAACCCGTAGAACCTTCCATATAATTCTGTAACAGGCTGATGCCATCTGAATTTGCCACACCGCCAGAACCTAAATAAATCCTTGGATTAGACGTATAAGGTAGCCTGCACCGTGCGATGGTTACATTGTTGGCGCCAACAGTCCAGATGTTGCCGGCCAGTTGTGTAAGCCCCATAATCATTGTTCCGGCACAACCGGCATTGGTTAAGGTAAGCGTAGTTACAATGCTCGGATAGTCACGATTGACCTGCGTTTTAGGATTCAGGGCTAAAAAATAACCGGCGCCAATGACTACAAGGCGCTTGGTAAAAATGCAGTTGCCATACGTGGTGCTCGATTGTTCAAGATGAATGGTATCGCCAACGGCGGCGCCATCATGTGCAGCTTGCAACGTAGTGAAGTCGGCGGCGATCAGCGGTAACGTTCCTGATCCGTTGTTATTTACCCGCCATATTTTGGCGTTGGCTGAAAAGCTGATAATAAAAGCAGCAATTGCTAAGGTGTAAAATCGTGTGCGCATAGTAAATTTTTAATAAGACGAATTAAGTGTATAGCCTTAGCGGTTTATCTACCCACCAACACGTATTTTTATTTATCAGGTGTACCGATTACAGTTCAAACGTTCAAATGTTGGATCGCTTAAATCAGGATCTATCTTTTCTGGTTACAAAAGAGTACTCACATCTCACGTTTCACATAGCCCATCGCCATTCACCATTCGCTACTCACTATTCACTCCCCTTACCAGTTCATAAATACCATTCCGGCGCCACAAATAAAAATGGCCATGCCGCTGAGTGCATGCATGTATTTTTCCAGCCTTTCTGTTTGTAAAAACCGAAAGCCATAATAGCCGGTGAGCACCATACCAACCATGATGGCTAAGGTGAAGAATGTATAAACGATAATCAGGATCATTATACCCGTCCAGGAAGATTTGGCGGCCGGAAAATAGAGCAGGGGAATCATAGGTTCGCAAGGCCCTAAAGCAAAGATGATAAACAACACCCAGGGTGTTACTTTATGTCGCTCTTTAGGCATCACTGTTTGGTTATGACGGTGTTCATATACATACACCGAGCCATCCTCATAAATATCAAAATGCTTATGGCGGCTGTTGTTGCGGGCCTTTATCAATCCCCAGATCGTATATATAATTCCAAAGCCTAACAACATCCATCCGGCTATGCCGCCACGTACCGATTCGGCCCACTTGATGGAAGATAGTGACCAACCAATGGCAGCACCGCCAAGGCCCAACAACACCGAGCTCCAAACGTGCCCACAACCGCAGATTAATGTCCACATAATCGTGCGGCTAACCGACCATCCTCTTGCTTTTGCCAGCGCAATAAAAGGCAGGTAATGATCGGGCCCGGTGATGGTATGCAATACCGCGATAGTGATGGCGGTAAAGATCAATATTTGCATTTCATGCGACATATACCTGTGGTTGTAAGCTAACGGTGGGCATTGAGTTTTTGAGGAGAAGATGAATCGCATTTAACAGCGCAAACAGTTGCTCAGCGCCACCTCCCAGCAAGCGAACCAACACGCCGTTTACCGGCAAAGCCGTAACACCAAAGGCTATGTTATCAGGTAGCTTCAAACTTTCACGCAGCATTTCTACTAATGAATTAACTACACAGGTTTCATCTATAAAAAGCAAGGTTGCCTGGTGCGAAAAACCTTCCATTTGCCCGATTCCTGTAAGCGAAGATTGTAATGGTTGTAACAATAAATTTTCTTTCACCACCAGCTTGCCGTTCTTAAAAATTTGGGTAAGGCTGTGGAACGATGTAAAGCAAAATATTTCACCGTTTAGCTTTCGGCCGCAACTAATAACCTCACCCCAAAGCAAGCGGCAACCATTGGCTATGTGTATCTTATTTTTTGAAAAATAGCTTGATCCTTGATGCGGCACACATGGGTGCGGAAGATAAGTGAACGATGAACCGTTCTTCATCTCTACGTCCATAGTTTGTGTAGCGCTTCCCTTCATGTGAAAAAGGCGTTGGTATGATTGCGTCGTTACTTGCAGCGACGAGTTTTCTGCGATACTAATTTTAATTTCATACTCATCTCCATCCAAAACCCCAGGCGATGAACTGCGGATCATCAGCTTCAAATCCTTGCTGCTCCTGTCTTCTGTAACGTCAGCCAACTTAAAAGGCGGCGTACAAAACGACGATTTCAAAAATGTTCTTTCGTTCCGTGTAGCTGTTTCTATGTAAAGTTTCGCCTTCAACGCCATAGCTTCAGCTCCCCGGTTTCTTCCATCAGGCCATACTTTTTAACCCAGCCGATCACACTGTCTAATCCCTCATCGCTCATTAAATTAGTGAATACAAAAGGAGCTCCTTTGCGCATAAGCCTTGCATCCCGTTCCATTACGCCGAGGTCCGCATTTACATAAGGCGCCAGGTCAATTTTATTGATCACTAAAAGGTCTGATCGTGTAATGCCGGGACCACCTTTACGCGGAATTTTATCGCCTTCGGCCACATCAATAACAAAGATGGTAAGGTCGGCTAAGTCGGGACTGAACGTAGCTGATAGATTATCGCCACCGCTTTCAATAAAGATGATGTCCACATCGGGAAATCGGCCCGCCATTTCATCTACTGCTTCCAGGTTCATGCTGGCATCTTCGCGGATGGCGGTATGCGGGCAACCGCCTGTTTCTACCCCAATAATACGTTCAGCCGGTAGCAAACTATTCTTAGTTAAGAACTCTGCATCTTCTTTAGTATAGATGTCGTTGGTAATAACGGCCAGGCTGTAGTCAGCCATCATCTGCCGGCTCAAACGCTCTATCAGCGCGGTTTTGCCGGAGCCAACGGGGCCGGCGATACCAATTTTTATGTAGGTTCTTTCATTCATGTTTTTGTTTTTCTGTACTTAGCAAAAGTGCTACTATAAAGCATAGTTGCGTCGCACTCTTGTACAGTTGGTAATACTATTGAGCACATCGTCTCGGCAGCGAAGCACAGCCCATGCAGCCCTATTCTGACCTTAGGCCTCACCCCGACCCTCTCCGCACGGAGAGGGCCATCAACTGCACAGCCCATGCCTGTCAACGAGTCTGCGTTGATTTAGTCATTCTAAAAACCATAGGACATCACAACGCTTTCGTGATACTTACACCCTTCCCAGCGGGGAGGGCTTTAGCACGATCAAACAACAAAGAACTGGTTGTAAAGGTGGGGGGCGTTGATCCGTCAACTCATATACAACCTCGAATACAACGCTTCGTGCTGCATACAACTTATATCAAAACCAGTACAACATAAGCCAATTAAATCGCTGTTTGGCGTCATGGATTTTATGGCTAATTCCTCAATCAAATCTTTTAATGAAAACAATATTGCCTGCCCATCCTGCTGGCCCAACGGAATAAGCTTTACACTATTGGTAACCATCCCCGAAGCCGCGTTATAATAAAAGGCTTTTAGTGCTTCTTGCTTTTGTATGTTCAAGGCAAAAGCGTATAAGCCAAATACAAGGGAATAGTGGCCAGCAGCCTCTCCAAGCGCTATGGCCTTATTATAACTGTCACTGAAAACATCCTGGTAAAGTGGCCCAAATATTTTCAATAACCGCCCTCCTAATTTTTGGCTGGCTTCCCGCATCTCTCTTGGCAATTTTACAGCCGTACATTCTTCATCCAATTGCATTAATCTATTTAGATCGCTTGCTGCTGCGGCATCGTACGCTAATGATACAAAGGCCGCATCGGTATAATGAATGTTTCGCGAGAGTTGTGCTATGATAAAATCTTTTGCGGTGGCCTTGTGTTTTACGATGCCCCTTTGCACATAGGTTTCTAACCCGGCCGAATGTGAGAAGCCACCAATAGGAAGGGCAGGATCGGCGAGTTGCAATAAGCGTAAAAGACTAATCATTGGATGGCGAAGTGAACTTTAAAATTTTAGAAAATAAGCTGCTGCCAGCATCTTTATGTGCATGTGCAGAAACATTGGTGCGTAGCGGCTGTAACAATTTACGTACTTCAAGAGCAGGTTTAAAACCAGAAGCTTCCAACCAAAGATATAAGGGTGTATCGTGTGGGATCAGCAATGTTTCATCTTCATAAAAAAGCGGCAGGTGCTTATTGCCGATTTCATAGCAAAGCTGCGCCATGGCGTACCTATTTTCAGGCTTCAACACAATAACATTACACGCCGGAATTTTGATAACTATCAAGGTCGTATCATCCTGATAAACTACATCATCTTCCATTAAGGGAGATGTTGTATTTAGCAATTTCAGTACAACATCCTGTCCGTATAAAGTTGTTTTATGCAGAATGCGTTTGCCTGTTTCGTACCATTCGATAAGAAGATAGTCAAGCTGACGCGGCCCGATAAAAATATCTTTTAAGGTTCCGATTTTTTCTTTGATGATCATAGTACCTCACCCCCAACCCCTCTCCAACAAGTTGGAGAGGGGAGCCGGTCGTTTAAAGTTTTAAAATTCTTTCATATTTTATCATCCTCTCCATTCGTATAAAAGCTAACAGCTGCTATCGAAACGATTTGCGCTTTATTAGCCTGCTACTCCCCTCTCCAGGTCTCCTGGAGAGGGGCCGGGGGTGAGGTTTTTCAGAACAAAAAATACCGCTGCGCCAGCGGCACCACACTCACCGGTTCGCAGGTGATATGCACACCATCTACCCTCACTTCATAGTTCTCAGGGTTTACATCAATCTGCGGTGTTTTATCATTATGGATTAGGTCTTTTTTTGAAACGGCCCGACAGCCAATCACCGGTTCTATCATTTTTTGCAAGCCATATTTTTCTATTGATCCATTGTCTATGGAAGCTTGCGATACAAACGTAATGCAGGTGTTATACAAGGCCTTTCCATACGCCCCAAACATGTGCCGGTAGATGACAGGTTGCGGTGTTGGAATAGAGGCGTTCGGGTCGCCCATGCGGCTGGCGATGATCATACCACCTTTGATGATCATTTCCGGCTTAGCGCCGAATAAGGCCGGTTTCCATAACACGATGTCGGCGAGTTTGCCGGCTTCCAAAGACCCAACGGCATCGGCTATGCCGTGTGTTATTGCGGGGTTGATGGTGTACTTCGCCACATATCTTTTCACCCGAAAGTTATCATTGTTATTCGCTTCATCTTCTTTTAAAAAGCCACGTTGCTTTTTCATTTTATCAGCCGTTTGCCAGGTACGGGTGATCACTTCCCCCACCCTTCCCATGGCCTGCGAATCAGAACTCATCATGCTGAACACACCCATGTCGTGTAATATATCTTCAGCCGCAATGGTCTCCGGACGAATGCGTGAATCGGCAAAGGCCACATCTTCCGGCACGGACTTATCAAGGTGATGGCAAACCATGAGCATGTCCAAATGTTCATCAATAGTATTTATTGTAAATGGCCGTGTGGGGTTGGTGGAAGAAGGCAAAACGTTTTGATACATGGCCGCTTTTATAATGTCCGGTGCATGACCGCCACCAGCACCTTCTGTATGAAATGTATGAATGACCCGACCATTGATAGCCGCCATGGTATCTTCTAAAAAACCACTTTCATTTAAGGTATCGGTATGTATCGCAACCTGTATATCATATTCATCGGCTACTTGTAACGAAGCCTCTATCACGGCCGGGGTAGAGCCCCAGTCTTCGTGAATTTTCAGCCCGCAGGCGCCGGCTTCAATTTGTTCCTTTAATGGTGCGGTGGTGGCACAATTTCCTTTGCCAAAAAAGCCAAGGTTCATCGGAAAAGCCTCTGCGGCTTCCAGCATTTTTTGAATGTTCCAGGCGCCGGGAGTAACGGTGGTGGCAGCTGTGCCATCGGCCGGACCGGTACCCCCTCCCATCATGGTAGTGATGCCGCTGAACAAGGCATGGTCAATCAATTGCGGACAAATAAAATGGATGTGCGTATCAATGCCACCGGCCGTTGCAATCATTCCGCTACCACCATGCACTTCAGTAGAAGCGCCAATGATCATACCCGGCGAAATGCCATCCATCGTATCGGGGTTGCCGGCTTTGCCAATGGCTTTTATCTTTCCATCTTTTATACCAATGTCGGCTTTTACAATGCCCCAATGATCAATGATCATCACACTGGTAATGACAAAATCCAGCACACCTTCATCACGTGTTGCCGTTGCCGATTGCGCCATACCATCGCGGATGGTTTTGCCGCCGCCAAACCTGGCTTCATCGCCATAAACGGTAAAATCTTTTTCTATTTCAATGATGAGATCTGTATCGCCCAATCGTACTTTATCTCCCGTAGTGGGGCCGTACATGTTGGCGTATTTGGTTCTGTTGATGTTCATTTAAGAAGTTTACCGTTTACTGTTCACCGTTAAAAAAACCTTTAGATTAACTCGTCCTTAAAGTTTTGTTTTTTGGCTTTGCTGATTGCCTCTTGTTTATTGGTTTCATTGATTTCGCCATTGGCAAGATTGCTGAATCCAACAATGATTTTGTTTCCGCCAAACGCCACCAACTCCACTTCTTTTTCTTCACCCGGCTCAAAGCGAACGGCTGTGCCGGCGGCAATATTCAGCCGCATACCAAATGCTTTCTCCCTATCAAATGCGCATTGCTTATTTACTTCAAAAAAATGAAAATGCGAACCAATCTGCACGGGCCTGTCGCCGGTATTAACCACAATAATGTTTACTGTTGGCCGTCCGACATTTATCTCAATATCCCCGCTGGCTAAAATATATTCTCCTGGAATCATAGTAGTGAATTGTGAATAGTGAATGAGCTTTTTCAATTATCTGTTTGCTGCTTACTGCGAATGCACCTATTAACTTACTAACCTGGCAACTTATCAACTAATCAACCAGTCAACTTATCAACTAATCTATCTAATAGGATGATGCACAGTAACCAGCTTTGTTCCATCGGGGAAGGTGGCTTCTATCTGTATCTCGTCTATCATTTCCGGTATGCCTTCCATCACATCATCTCTCGACAAAATGGTAGCGCCAAACGACATCAGCTCCGCCACGGAACGGCCGTCCCTGGCGCCTTCCTGCAGCTCGCTGCTGATTAAGGCAATGGCTTCGGGGTAGTTGAGTTTAAGCCCCCTTGCCTTGCGCTTTTGCGCTAACTCACCCGCTAAAAAAAGCAATAGTTTTTCTGACTCACGTGGCGTAAGATGCATAAATGAAAATAAATTAAATGAACATTCATTCAGTATAGCAGGTCGTTATTGGCGGCAAGCCGTTTCAAATGGTACAGGAAGGATTTATAAATGGAAAGTATTGAAAAATTGCTGATGGCCCTATTCTATTTTAAGCAGTAAGAAAATTATTGCCATCATACTGGTAAACAAAAAAAGAGGGCCGGTGAACCGGCCCTCGCAGGATAGAAATATCAATGAGAAAAAGATGAATACTAAAATTTATCCCAGAAAAGTTTTGTCGTAACGGCATCGCCACCAATAGCGGATGCCGCCTGGTTATAATTGGAACCATTCAGGTTTTGTTCGTTTACCGGATACGTCAACCGGACCGGGTAAGCTGATAAAGCTGTTGATGGCGCCACCAGTTGAGGGTAATCTAACCGGCGTTGCTCAATCCACGCATCCCAACCACGGTTATACAAGGCAATCCATTTTTGAATGCCAATGCTTTGCTTATAGTTAGCTGGATTGTAAGCCACCGATGGCTGGGCCAGATAGGTAGTGGCTTGCGCCGATGTACCACCCCATTCCAATATAGAAGCCGTAACGGCATTGTCGTAATGCGAAACAACCGTCCCGCCTACACTGTAGCCTCTCTGTACGGCTTCGGCTAAGTAAAATTCAATCTCAGAATAACTAAGCAAGGTAGCCGGTGCATCGGCCGCTGTAATGCCGGCGCCGGGCTTAGAGAATGTAGCATAGTTGTTACTGGCGCCCGGCCCACCGCCTGAATATCCACCGGCGGCATCCTGTGTAAAAAAGGCACTGATACGCGGATCATTTAACGCCTTCACTGTATTGACAAAGGTGCTGGCCACTACAAAGTCTTTGCGACCGCTTTGCACCAGGTCAACCCAAACAGGGTTAGTATTTGGTGGGGTGGAAAGAAACTGGAACACCGCATTATCTTCATTGCTGGTAAACACACCGGCCGTTACAGCGCTTTCTGTGGTTGACTTAGCCAGCGCGGGGTCGGAGTCGGCAATGGTTAATCCCATCTTTACTTTAAAGGAGTTGCCAAACTTTATCCAGGCCGCTACGTCGCCGCCATAAACGATATCGGCGCTTCCAAAACTACCAGCCGACGGATTAGTTTTCAGTGCCGTAATATCGGCGTTTAAACGATTAAGCAGGTCCAGATAAATGGTATGCTGGTCGTCATACTTTGGAGCGGTGCTGTTGATATTCAGCGCCTGGCTATATGGAATATTTCCGAACGTAGTAACCAGATAGTACCAGGTATATACTTCCATTAAGTCTGTTAGCGCTAACTGGTTGGCACGAAGAGTTGCGTTGGTGGTTTGCGCATTAGCCAGGTTTTTTGCTTCTTCAAAATCCCGAAGCACATCGCGGTACATAGCCGTCCACAAAGTTTGTGGAATGGGCCTTGTACTTAAGTTATAATTACTCTCGTCGGTGTACGTCGTCTCTGTCCATTGTTGGGTGATTAACCGAAAGATATTGAGGTTAACGTTCGATGAAGTAATAGTGCTGGTAAGGGTTCTTTGCGCATTGGTAAAAAGAGCCGCGGCCGGAGCTGTTGCAGGGCTCTTCGGATCTATATTCGAAATATCGCCACGTTTGCAGGCTACTACAAAAAGCAGCGGCAATAAGGCTAAACTGATTTTTTTCATGTTCAGGGATTTTTAAAAACGTAAACGAAGGTTAAAGGCAAGGGTCCGGTTGGTGGGATAAGCACCTACCTGGTAACCTTGTAAATTACCGGCGCTGATGATCTCTTCCGGATCGGCATACGGTAGATTCTTATGTATCAGCCAAAGGTTGCGTCCGATGACAGAAATATCAATTCCTTTAAAAGGATTTAACTTACCTACCAATGTTTTTGGAAGAGCGTAGCTCAACACTACCTCGCGAAGCTTCAGGTAACTGGCATCATATACAAAAGCCTTAGCCGGATTATATACATAACCATACGTACCATAATTGCTGTTGCTTACACGCTTGGTATTTGTTTTACCATCTGCTGTTACACCATTTAAAATAATACCACCGCCATTAGCAAGGGAGTTACGGGATGGGTTACCTAAATCGTTGTTACCAGCGGTTTCGGGGTATAAGCCTGTTGCCAACCCATAGTACATATCTAATGAAAATAAGTCACCACCCTGGCGCATATCCAGCAACCAGCTAAGGGAAAGGTCTCTATAGCGAACTGTATTGCTCAAACCGGCAATCCAGTCGGGGTTAGGATTACCAATAACGGAGTTAGAGGTACCGGTGATGAGGTAGCGGCCGTTGGCGCCCACTGTTTTCTGTCCGTTGGTATAGATGAAATCGGAGCCGCGAATGGTACCATAAGGTTGGTTCAATGTGGCATTTAACGTAACGCCACCCTGGAAAGAACCTAATACAAGATTATCAGTAATGTTTCCGGTAGTTGGGTCAGCATATAGCGCTTCAACCTTGTTACGATTGCGTGTCCAGTTCAAGGTAACGTTCCAGGAAAAATTCCTGGCTTGCACTGGTGTACCGGTTAAAGAAACTTCTATCCCCTTGTTACGGATATTACCAGCGTTCACATAAAGTGAGCTATAACCGGTGGCTGTTGATACGGTTACCGGAAGAATTTGATTAAAGCTAAGTGCATTGTAATACGTCACATCAAACCCTACACGGTTCTTTAAAAACTGCATTTCCACCCCAGCTTCCGAACTTTTGGTAAGCTCTGGTTTTAGGTTCGCATTATTCTTTGTACCGGTAACTGAATACTGTGCCTGCGAGCCAAACTGTGGTACAGAACTATATACATCGAAGAGGCTGTTGGCCGGAGCGCCATTACCCACCTGTGCATAGTTTACACGCAACTTTCCATAAGAAATCCATGGCGTGGTAGCTAACAAGCGGGAGAAAACAAAACCAACTGAACCCGATGGATAATAGTAAGAATTGTTATTTGCCGGTAACGTAGTGGTTTGATCGCGGCGAATGGTTCCATCCAGTGTTACCATATTTCGCCAGCTTACTGTAGCACCGGCAAATACACCATCTACTTCCAAATCAGCAGATGCTTCAGTTGGAATGTTGATAGGATTAGCCGAGTTGGAAAGCGCATAAAAACGCGGGGTCGTAAGGCCACCGTTTGTTGATGCAGCAATAGACTCTACATGTGAGCGACGAATATTGGTACCAATCAATCCACGCAGTAAGAAGTCCTTACTCAGGTTCTTTTCCATATTGGCCAACAGATCAAAATTCAGCTCCTGAAATGTTTGATTGGTGCGGTTGTAATTGCTTACATCTACACTACCTACCGCAATGCGTTCCTCGGTTAACTGGTTCCAGCGGTCAATAGACACACGGCCCAATACATTTAACCAATTGGTGATTTTATAGGTAGCGTTTACATTACCAAAAATGCGGTCGCGGCTGTCCGATTCATAGTTTTCGTAACGATCCCAATAAGGATTGTTCCAGTAGATGGGTGTCAGATCAGTAGGGTCGGCCCAGTTCCAGGTAACATTGTTGCGGTTACGGAAATAAGCGTCTTTTAATTCTTTAACATCTACATTGGTTTGCCACCATTGGCGGAAGTTGGTAGCCACATTGCCATAACCTGTATAACCGGTACCATAGCGGCCTTTAGCACTTACATTAGAATAGTTAAGCGTAGCACCGGCGGTTAAAGCCGGCGTTAAATTATAGGTAGCACCAAAGTCTAACAGGTTTTTTGTTTGTGTGCTGTTGGCTACAATTCCTTTATCATCGGTACGGGTAAAGCCCAGCTTAAAACTTCCTTTATCGTTACCGCTGTTTACAAACACACTTTGGTTAGATGATAAAGAATGTTGGAAGAACGTAGAGGGATCATTAGCAGCCGCCACCCAGGGACGAGACTTACCATAATAAGGTGATGATGGGTCAAAGGCATCCCATTGATACACCTGTAAGTTGGGATCAAAAGCACCGCCGTAAGAAGCGTCTTCACTGGTAGGCGTTACGAGGTCCTTTACGCCATCTCCATTAATATCCCGGTAAAGAAAACGGGACGTGGGGTCTTCATAATACGCACCATAACCACCACCATATTGCTTCTGGTATTTTACAAAAGTGGATTTATCAATTGAGCCCACACCAATTCCAGAGTTAATAGTGATGCCCAGGCTTCTGGCGCCTTTCTTTGTCGTAATTAAGATAACGCCATTACCGGCCCTGGAGCCGTATAAAGCTGTAGCGGCAGCGCCTTTCAGCACCGTTACCGATTCAATGTCATCCGGATTAATATCTGCGGCGGCATTACCATAATCGTAACCCCCGCGGCCGGTACGTTGATCCCCTGAATTAATAGTAGAGTTATCAAACGGAACGCCATCCACAACAAACAAAGCCTGATTGGTACCACCAATGGATTTGAATCCACGGATCACCGCATTGGTACTGCTTCCCAATGTATTTCCCTGGCGAATTTCCAACCCGGATATGCGGCCGGAAATGTTCTGCAAAAAGTTGTTGGAGCGATTGCGGCTGACTTCATCACCAGTGATTTGTTGCGCCGCGTAAGGTACCTGGTTACGGCTACGCCTGATGCCCAGAGCTGTCACTACCACTTCCTGCAAATTACCCTGCCCGGATGTCAACTGAAAATTGAGGGAAGAACCGCTGACGGTTAATGTTTGTCCCTGAAAGCCTGCCGATGTAGCGGCTAAGCTGGCGCCCTGCCGGGTAGTAATCGAAAAGCGGCCGGAGGAATCGGTAACAACTGAATTGATCGTGCCGATTTCGGAGATGGTAGCAAAAGGTACCGAAGCCCCTTTTTCATCAGCTACCCGGCCGGTAACGGTGGTGTTCTGTGCTTGAGTTATGACGGCGCATAGCATCACAAGCCAACATAGGAATAGATGTTTTGTCATGGTTTTGAATGGTTAATTAAAAAATAATAAAGCGTTAACTCAGGAGCAGGTTGGTGTTGGCGGGAATTGTGTATTAGAGTGAGCGCAAATATAAATTGCTGCACCGGTTTCAAAAAATATTTAAAAAAATTTTTTCGACTGAAAGCCAAGCTGAGCAATAGTTTCAGGTCACTACATATAAAAATTTTCTGTAAAGATTATTGCTGCATCGAAGAATAGTTGCAGTAGAAAATGAGGCGCTGAACTGTTGATAATCCTTTGCAAAAGCATTTGTCAGCAGATGGTTTTCAGTAACATTACTGTAGCCATTTAAGAGAATGTATGAAGTAAACCAGACAAGGAAAATAAAAAGCAGCCGATGCAGGTAGCGCAAGGTTTATTAAGCCGCAGATGAGTGAACAGCGGTTATAATAATTTCATCCGGGGATGGCGATAGTACACTTCCGAATATTCCGATTGCAGCAAAATACCACCATTGGCAACGCTGGCTTTTTCACCTTCATTCACTACTATGCCGTTGACGATATGAATGCATCTGCCTTTGTAAGAAATAACTTCTACGGTGTTCCATTCGCCGGTGGGTTTTTCGCCATCCTTGCTCTTCACCATTCGTGTATGGTTGGTAGGTTTGTTAGTACTGTCATTAACCGTGATGGTACAAAAACCCAGCAGCCAAAAATCACCCACATCTCCTTCCTGTATCTGGCATTCGATAGATTGGGGCCAGATGGAATCGGGTTCGCTGGCCGGAATGTTATAACAAATGCCGGCGTCGCGTTTGGCGCCTTCGCGGGGCGGCCATTTTTTATCGCCCCATTTAAATTCCACTACAAAATGGTAGTTCGTAAAACTGTCTTTCGTGCGGATGTAGCCTAACTCTTTTCCTCTTACATGCAGTACATCATCTTCCATTAAAAAATTATGTTCATCATCGGAATTGAGTGGCTTGTCTTTCAAAAAAATGGTCCAGCCTTCGAGGTCTTTACCATTGAACAGATCTTTGTATTTTTTTTGTTGGCGGGAGGATGACGTATAAAAAGGAGTAAGCTTTTTCGGCAGTCGCCTGGCTTGAAAGCCGCTATCAGCAACACTTTGCTGCGCCTGTAGCGAACCGGTTATATAAATAACAGCGATCAGAAAAAGCAACTTTTTCATACTTTTCTTTTCAAAAGTGATACCCTTAGCCCGGGCGATGAAATAAAAAAGGGATGCTTTGTTTCGCATCCCTTTTTCATGGTCAGTATCCGGCATTCTGGGTATATAACCCCGGTGCAGCATCAAGCTGTGATTGCGGTACGGGATAAATAATATAATTGGCTGTTACGGGCTTCATACGGTTCTGCGTGTCTTCCGATTGTATCCAACTGTTCATAATGGTTATCAGGTTACCGCTTCGTTGCAGGTCAAACCAGCGAAGCCCCTCATCGGCAAATTCCCTGCGCCGCTCGTCAAATAATTGTGGTAAGGTGATACCTGTTTTTGCAGGCAGGCCGGCCCTTGCTCTTACCTGGTTTACAATAGCATCCACATCGCTTTGCGTGCCTGGTGCCCCGTGTAAAATACACTCGGCCTTTAGCAGTAATACATCGGTGTAACGAATGGCAATAAAGTTTTCGGCCCAATCAAACCGGCTGGTGGTTGGGATCTTGGTTACGTCGAGCCACTTTTTAAAAAAGGGCCGTGTTTCGGTACTGCCTAAGTAAGTGTAACCCGTTGTATAAATCGTTTGCGGCTTGCGCACGTCGCCGGACTCGTACGAAGCAACAAGGTTGTTGGATACAGGTATGATCTCAAGGCTTCCATTAGCAAGGGTAGTATTATAACCCGGAATGGAATTGAAATAAGTATTAGGCGTGAGGCCCCAAACGTATGTAGCGCCCAATACGGGATTTTGTCCCGTTGTGTACATCACGTCAAACACAGCTTCTTTATTTGCTGTGGGGTTTTGATTAGTATAAGAAAAAACGCTGGCATAATTTGGGTTGAAAACAAAACCGCCGTTAGTAATAACATCTTGTAAAAGCGGTAAGGCTAAGGTCCATTCGTTTAATCCAAGGCCCGGCCCCTCTACGCCATATGTTGGGCCCGACCGTGTCATGTAAACCAAAGCCAGCAACGATTGGGCAGCCCATTTGGTGGCCCGGCCCACATCCGTTGCTGCGTATGATGGATAAGCACCACTATAATTTGCCGGCAGATTTGCCGTGGCAAATTGCAGGTCGGCAATAATGAGCTTGTAAACATCAGTCACCGAACTGCGGGTAAGGGTTGCTGCTTCGGTGGCTGATACCGGATGATCAATTACCGGCAACTTACCATAGTAACGAACCAAATCGAAATAGTAAAAAGCCCGCAGAAATTGTGCTTCTGCCTGAAGCCTCGTGACCAATGTGGGTAAACCGGCATTAGCGCCATTTTTCTGCAATTGGTCCAATACGGTATTGGCTTTAAAGATGCCATTGAAATCAGTGGTCCACGCTTCTTCTACGTAGGTGTTGGAAGCAATGCCCGGCAGAAAATTATTAACCGGGTCCCAATCCCGAACCGTTACCGATACGCCATAGATATTGTCGGAGCGTATCTCGGAAAGGTTAAGCAGACGGTCGGGGTAACCACGTAAAGAATTATAGATAGCGTTTGTTGCTTGTATAAAATCGCTGGGCGTTTTGTAAAAGGTCTCCGTAGTAGCCGATGACAGGGGCACCTGCTGCAAATCTTTTGAGCAGGAACAGAACAAAACAATGAAACTTATAAGTAAGAATGAGATTTTTTTCATGACAATAAATTGTAAGGATTAAAACGTAATGTTTACACCAACTACCAGTGATTTAGGTAACGGCAACCCGCCATAGTCACCGGCTTCCGGGTAAAAGCTGCTGCTGCTGATGGTGGTATTGGAGGCATCGGGATTTAACCCATTGTAATACTTATCATGGCCGAAAAAATTCTCCAGCGATACATACATTCTGGCGGCAGGAACAGCGGTAGTTTTAATAATGGTCTTCAGATTATAACCCAGGGTGATGTTGCGCACCCGTATATAATTTGATGAATACAGCCAATCGGTATTACCAATAAAGCCGAAGGTGGAATACGCCTTGCTCCAGCGGCCCGCACCTTGATTGTCGGGCGAACGCCAACGGTCAACATACGAGGCGGGTGCATTATCGGTAAAGCCTTGCCCCGTGCGGCTTATGGCCCTGCCGAGGAGAGAATAAACCGAGCCGCCGGTTTGGCCCTGTACCAGCACATTTAAATCAAAGCCTTTATAACGAACTGTGTTGGTGATGCCATACGTATAGTCCGGATTGTAGTGCCCCACAATTTGTTTGTCGGCTTCGGTAATGATACCGTCGCCATTCAGGTCCTGGTATTTCGGGTCGCCAACCGTTTCCACACTATTGTACACCGCCACTTTTTTAGCTATGTCATCAGCGGTAAGAAAACCAATTTGCTTTACGGCGTAAATAGTACCCAGTGGTTGCCCAACCCGTAACACCTGGTCGGTTACAACAAACCCATTGGGAATAATTATTTGTGTTTGGCCTGGGCCAAGTGCACCAATGCGGCTGGTGTTATGGCTGATGTTTACCGTGGTGCTCCATTGCAGTTTACCCACTATATTTCGGGAGGTAAGTTCCAGTTCTTCACCGATGTTGCGCACAGCGCCAATGTTTTGTAAGGCGTTAGGGAAACCGGTTACGGCCAGCACGGGTACAAACAGAAGCAGGTCAGTATTTTGCTTGGTGTAGTAATCAAACGACCCAGTAATGCGGTTGCGAAGCAGCCCGAAGTCAAAGCCAACGTCATAGGTTTTTGACCGTTCCCATTTCAAATCAGGATTGGCAATCACATTAGGTGCCTGTCCGATGGCGGCAGCCTGCGTAGTTCCATACACGTAACCAAAAGAACCTAAAGTAGCGATGGAACCATAGTCACCGGGCAAGAGGTTGTTGCCGTTTTCGCCGTAGCTAAAGCGCAGTTTAAAATCGCTGACAACAGGTATGGCTCGCATAAACTTTTCGTCCGTTACCCGCCACCCAATAGAAGCCGAAGGAAAGACGCCGTATTTGTTATTTGCGCCAAAACGAGACGACCCATCAGAACGCAGACTGGCCGAGAAAAGATATTTATCCTTATAACCATATTGTACACGGCCAAAGGTGGACAACAAAATGCTTCTGGTTGCGGTAGTGTTACCGGTTACGGCTGCGGCTGCGTTCAGGGTTTGAATAGCAGCGCTGGTATAACCGCCGCTTGAGCTTAAGGATGTTCTGTCCAACCGCTCCAGGTTGTAGGAGTATCCGGCCAACAGGTTCAGGTTGTGATCGTTTTTAATGCGTGTTGTGTAAGTGAGTGTATTTTCGTTTACAAAAGTCTGTTTGCGATAGCTGTTGTAGGTACCCGACGTTGCAGATAAAACGTTGTTGGTTCCTGTAAAGGTGCGGCTGGCCTGCGAACCGGTAGTAACATAAGGAACATACGTAGTGCCAACGTTATCGGTGTTATCCAGATTAAGAGTAGTTCTGAAGTTCAGCCCTTTTATGATTTGGACTTCCGCATAAATGGTTCCCAGTGTGCGGTAACGCTTAGTGGTACCAATGTTGTTAGTCAATTTGCCCAGCGATCCATTGGTAGTGGTGCTCCAGAAGTAAGAAGCGTTCTTACCGATGTTTGGATATAAGCCAGCGGTATCTTCCTGCAACGGGGTCATACTTAAAGCCTGGTGAAAGATGTTGTCTTTTCCTTCTATGCCGGGGTCTTGCGTGATGGAATAAGTAGGTGCGATGTTGAGCCCGAACTTTAAATGTTTAGAAGCCGTAATGTCCACGTTTGCCCTTGCAGAATACGACTTGTAACCCACATAACGAATGAAGCTTTGCTGATCGGCATAATTGCCGGAAACGTAGTAGCGAACCGCGTCATTGCCGCCGCTGGCCGATACTTCATAATTCTGCGTAGGCCCTTTCCGTTCTATCTCACTTTGCCAATCGTGGTAAGCCAAACCCGGATGGCCGGGAATGGCCCAGCGGGGATCGGGCATGTAAGCTGTATTTATTTGTGTGCCGGTTAAGCCGATCAATGTGCGGCGCTTAGTATCGTTGTCGTCAGCCGTGGCGCCCAGGGAGCCATACTTCAACACATAGGCCGCATTAATCATTTCCGTAGCCCGGTCTATCCACTGCACATCGTTTAGCATCTTCAGCTTCTTGCTTGCTTGCTGATAGCCTGTATAAACGTTTACGCCAATCTTTGGCTGTCCTGATTGGCCTTTTTTAGTAGTGATCAATACTACTCCGTTGGAGGCCCGCGAACCGTAGATGGCTGCAGCGGCAGCATCTTTTAAAACCTCTATGCTTTCAATGTCATTCGGGTTAATGTTGTCCAATGGACTACCGGTTGAGAAACTTCCATTACCGGAGTTGCTGGCATTTTGAGCCAGTGGAAAACCGTCAATCACGTATAGCGGTTCATTACCACTGGTGATGGAACCCGTACCACGTACCTGAACGGCAAAACCTTTACCCGGAACGCCGGTGGTTTGTTTTACGGTTACCCCTGCCAACTGTCCTACCAGTGCCTGGTCAACACGCTGAATGGGCCGCTCGTCAAGGCTTCTGGCATTGAACTTAGATACGGAGCCGGTTACGTCCCGCTTCTTTTGCGTGCCATATCCAATCACCACCACATCTTCCATCGTATTGGCAGCGGCACGTAACGTAAGCGTTACCTGCGATTGATTATTCACTTGCACTTCTTGTCGCTCAAAGCCTACTGAAGTGATGACTAAAACAGCAGTGGCCGATGATACATTAAGTTGGTAAGAGCCATCGCCTTTTGTTTGTGTGGTGGCCTTTCCTCCTTTTTCCTGAATGGTAACACCTGGCAGGGGTTGGCCGTTATTGTCGGAAACAGTGCCCGATACGGGAAAAGATTTTTGCGCAAAACTTAGTGTAGCGGTAAAGTATAAAGCCGCGAAGAAGATAGCTCGCAGCATAGCCGTTCTTTTTTTCATGATAGCAGCAATTAATTATTACAGGACAAATTAGACGAGATAATTTTTGACATCGTCCTGCACTATCATGCGTTGGCACTGCGTTTGAAAGAAATGATAAAAAGACTTATTAAAATTTATTGCTTTGCTACTATGGCTGTGATGGTGGGAAAATTTTGAAAAATAAAATAGCAGACAACGACTTAAAACTATATGAACGACCCTTCTTTTAAAATAAAAACATACAGCCCCAAAGGCCCATGCGCACCAATCACCAGCGACTGTTCTATATCGGCCGTTTTGCTTGGTCCGGCTATAAAAGCTCCGTAGCCTTCCTCGTTGATAGTGATGCGATCATAAGCCTGATGCATATTACTGACAAGCGAATTTTCGTCAACCACGATTACTAATTGCTGGCAAATAAATGGCAGCATCCGGTTGATCATCCGGCTTTCGGGCAGCCAAACAGAACCATTTTCAGCAACAGCAAGACGACCTTTTACAAACACGGTATGTACATCCTCAACTTCTATTGCTGTTTTATATTGATATGCTTTGCTGTTATAAAGAGATAAGGCTTCGATGTCGCTTACTACTTCTATTCCTTCTTGCAACCCTTGCTGCAAAAGGGTTTCAGGCTGGCTCCAGTTTTCAATTATATCTCCCTGCCCGCCGATGCTGCGCAATACTTCCAAAAATTTCTGGCTTACATTTTCATACGTAGTTCCTGCCATGAACTTCCCGGGCAAGGCTGCTTCATGCGGTTTATTCTGCGCTATTTCCTTCAATATTTTTTCGCGGCTGCTCACTTTTTATTTTGTTTATACCAATCTGTAAAACTTTGTTTGGGTGGCCTGGGAAGTTCTCTTTGCTTATACCATGGATTTAGTTTATTGTTTACCAGCCAAGGCATCCATCGCATAAAAAAACGGCCGGCCCTGCCACTGATTGTATAAAGCATTGGACGCGATAAAACGCCGGCCATCGCCTGCATGGAAGCTTTCTTGGCAGCGCCGCCATAACCTTCCGCCATTAATTTTTGCCGCCAGCTCCAAAGCTGTTCATGTATATTGATTTTTACCGGACAAACGTTAGTGCATGAACCACAAAGCGTGGAAGCAAAAGGCAGGTCGGCATTCTGACGCATGTCAAGGTTAGGCGCTAATATGGAGCCGATAGGACCCGCTACCGAGTTATGATAACTGTGTCCACCACTACGTCTATAAACCGGGCAGGTATTAAAACAAGCAGCACACCGAATACATTTTAACGAGCTTCTAAATTCTTCACGGCCTAATTGCCGGGTGCGCCCATTATTTACAATCACGATATGCATTTCTTGTCCGGCCGCCGGACGATGAAAATGACTGGAGTACGTGGTGATAGGCTGTCCAGTAGCGCTACGCGTTAGCAGGCGCAGAAACACACTTAGATGTTCGGCGGTGGGAATAATTTTTTCAAAACCCATACAGGCAATATGAATTTTATTGGCATGAACACCCAGGTCTGCATTGCCTTCGTTGGTGCAGATAACAAAACCGCCTGTTTCAGCAATAGCAAAGTTTACACCGGTGATAGCCGCATCGGCCGTGATGAATTTTTCCCGCAATACCGTTCTGGCAGCACGGGTTAAATACACTTCATCTTTATTGTTTTTTTCTGTGCCGATGTGCTGATGAAATGTATTGCTAACGTCTTCTTTTTTTAGATGAATAGCCGGCAATACAATATGGCTTGGCTGCTCCTCGCGAAGTTGTACGATGTATTCGCCAAGGTCGGTATCAACCACTGAAAAACCCTGATCTCTCAGGTAATGATTCAACTGGCATTCCTCTGTCAGCATGGACTTGCTTTTCACTACTTTGCTTGCACCAGCCCTTTGAAGAATGTCGCAAATAATTCGGTTATGCTCTTCGGCATCCTCGGCCCAATGCACCTGTATGCCGTTGGCGATTGCCTTTTCTTCAAATGCTAAAAGGTACGTATCCAGTTTTGAAAGTGTGTGGTCTTTTATCTGCGAAGCCGCATCCCGCAGGGCTTCCCACTCCGCTAACGAATGTGCGGCCTTATCCCGCCTGGCCCTTACAAACCACAACGTTTCATCGTGCCAGCGGGCCCGGTCTCCATCTTTTAAAAATTCTTCTGCGGCTGTACTATGGTCTGTACTCGTCTTCATTGGGCATTTAAAATTTGAGCGAAGTGAATGACTTGTATCGGGCTCTTCTTTCTTTTCAGGATGCCTTCCAAATGCATCAGGCAACTTACATCGCCACCGGCAATGTATTCTACTCCATTAGCCTCATGTTCTTCAATACGGTCCTTTCCCATACTCACCGACACGGCTTCTTCAGTTACACAAAATGTTCCGCCAAAACCGCAACATTCATCTACCCGTTGCGTCTTTAGTAATTGCAAACCGGCAACGCCTTTTAGTAATTGTTCTGCTTTTGAAAAAGGCCGCTCTACTTTTTCCGACATAGAAGAAAGATGTAACATCCGCTGCCCGTGGCAACTAACATGCATACCCACCTTATGCGGGAAAGAAGCTTCAATAAAAGACAGCTTCATTACATCAGTTAAGAATTCCGTAAGCTCATAAATGCACTCCCGTAAAGCAAGGGCAGCAGATGGAGCCTTATGATCGTGCAAATGCTCTTTCAGATGGAGCACACAACTGCCCGATGGCGCCACGATATATTCGAAGCCGGAAAAATTTTTAATGAAGTTTTTATTGCACCCATTGGTTAACGATGCATAGCCGGCATTGGCCATGGGCTGGCCGCAACAGGTTTGTTGAAGGGGAAAGTGGACATCACATTGGAGCTTTTGCAACAACTGCAAAGTAGCAATGGCCACCTGCGGATAAAACTGATCTATATAGCAAGGAATAAACAAGCCAATCCTCATCGTTAGATGTTTGGACAATAATACAGTGGGAGTATTTTTTGTCCGTTATGAAGTATCCTGTGTTTAAAGATATGTTTGTGTAAGCCGTTTATCAGTTGATTACCACTATAGGCCAACCATCTTTCCAACGCACCGTTTCTATCCGAAGCTTAGAGCGGCCTTTATCTGCCGCATCGTAACCATGAAAAACTATATAATCCACACCGTCAAAGTTAGCTATGGCATTATGTCCTACGCCGTACCAGGCCTCATCGCCAGCTAATATTATGGTGCCACCACCCCTGCTTAATTGATTTCCTTCTTTATCAAGATAAGGGCCTGTTACTTTCTTCGACCGGCCCACAATCATTTTATAGGTGCTGTTGACGCCTTTACAACAATAATCAATGGAAGCAAACAGGTAATAGAAGCTACCCTTTTTAAAAATGAATGGCGCTTCAATGGCATTCCCACCGGCATCAACGGAATTATTATCTACAGCAGGCAAAATAATGCTATCGCTCCTTTTGCGACTGGCGATAGTAAGTAAGTTGATAGTATCACCATCTATATGTAATCGGTCGGTAGTAAGCTTTACTATTTTAAGTCCATTCCAAAACGAACCGAAGGCTAAATACGGCGTACCTTTTTCATCGGCGATTAAGTTAGGATCAATAGCATTCCAGTCCGTTTTACCGGGATACGATTGAATGACTTTACCCCGATCTGTCCAGCTATAATCTGCAGAACCAGCATCCAATGTTTTGTTAGTAGCTACGCCAATGCAGGATGTGTTTTTGCCAAATGCCGATACGGAATAATAGAGATAGTAAAGCCCATTATCGTAACTGATATCCGGCGCCCAAATGTGGCCTTTAAAACCCGGCACTGCAGCTACGGCCCACTGCGTCGGCTTGCTAAAAACCGGCTTCTCTTTTCACCAGGTTTTTAAATCTTTTGAAGAAAAAACAGTGATGCCAAACCCGGTGCAAAACATGTAATAGGTATCGCCTTGCTTTATCATTACCGGATCATGTGCCGGTGTTTGCCGAAGCCGAAATACAGCGCCTATGGGCACTTGCGGCGATTGGGCTGTGGTAACAAAAGATATTAGTGACAGCAATAATTGAAAGATAGACTTGTTGCTTGTTACTTTTCTTACCATACAATTTTATAAGCTGCTAAATGTTGGGCTCGGTATTTTGATCGCACTATTTAATTGATCATTTCACAACAATCAATTACCGATTAGCATTTTATCTACCCCATTTTCACTCGTACCACCGTCAATGAATTGGGCGCTAAAGAAATGGAAATATTCTTCCCTTTTACGGGCATAATACTTTCTACCGGCACCACTTTTTCTGGTTGGCTGAACGAATTGACATCTGTTATGTTACTGCTTTTTAAAACAATCAGCGTAGCACTATTGCTTAACTTTTTTACCCCATCTACCTGTACGGCTTTTGTTTGCTGCACTGTGGAAGCGTTCACTAATTTTAGAATTAATTCATTTGTTTTTTTATCAATGGTGGCGGATGCATATAAACTATCCTGACCGGCTACGGGTTGTCCGTTTTGAAGCAGCGATACTGTGTTTGTTCCCTTATTTAACGAGAACAACTTTTGAACATAATAGTCGGGGCTTCCATAGATGTGAAGGTTATCCACCCAAATTAAATCAGGCGTCCATTGCCAGGCATCGGTGTTGGCAAACAGCGGTGCGTACGAAGCCATGTAAACCACGTCCGCATTGCGTTCCATGCCGGTCATAAAGGCGGCTTCGGCAATCGCCGTTTGCATATTATTGCCTTTGGCTTCGCCTTTCTCCACACGGGCCGCGTACTCACCGGCGAAAATTTTTGAACCGTTGCGGTCATAGTTATCGTACCGTTTGGCGTTCTCTAAAAACCATTCAGGTTTGCGGTAGTAGTGTTCATCAATCAGGTCGGCGTTCATCTGTCGCAGCTCGCTGTTGAGGTAATCAAACCGGGCGCCGTTAGGGTCGGTGCCGGAGCTGTTGATCAGTTTTATGGCCGGGTATTTTGCTTTGATAGCTTTGGTAAAAAGCTGCAGCCTTTCTATGTACTGCGGTCCCCAGTTTTCATTTCCCACACCCATCATCTTTAAATGAAAAGGCGCCGGGTGACCCATACCGGCCCGCACAGAACCCCAACGTGACGAGGCATCGCCATTGGCAAATTCTATGAGGTCAAGCGCATCTTGTATGTAGGGATCAAGTTGATTTAATGGAACCAATTCGGCCGAATTAAACTGGCAGGCCATGCCCGCATTCAGGATGGGCAATGGCTCTGCGCCAATGTCCTCGGCCAGTTGAAAATATTCAAAGAAACCAAGGCCGAAGGTTTGAAAATAATCAGGCGTGGAGCGATTGGGAAACTCGTAATTCCAACGATTAATGATCAGTTGGCGCTGGTCAATGGGGCCGATAGTTTTCTTCCATTGATAACGTTGCGACAGATCAAACCCTTCTACAATACAGCCGCCCGGGAAGCGAATAAAACCAGGCTTCATATCTGCAAGCATTTGCACCATATCGGCCCGCATCCCGCCACTGCGGCCCTTCCAGGTATCATTCGGAAAAAGCGAAACCATATCCAGGTCAAGCGTACCATCGCCTTCCAGCCAAATATTCATGGAGCCTTTTTGCGCTGTAGCCGTCGCTGTAAAATGGGCGGTAGCTTTTTTCCATTCACCACTGGAACCGGTTGTTGCGATAGTGGTACCGCCTATGTTTTCACCTTTTTCATTCAGCAGTTCGATGTACAATTTATTGGAAGAAGCGGATTGCCGATACATAATGGAGAAGTCGTAACCGACATCCTTTTTTATACCCATGCCGCGGAAGCCTTCGTTGCTTAACCCAATAGTTCTTTTAGCATTATTATGCAAGGTGATGTGTAAAAAACGCGGATTGGCGGTATCCATTTTTTGCCGGTTGACGACAACAAAATCGCCTTCGGTTTTAGGCTTGCCCAAAATTTTCCATCCCATCATAGGGCGAAAAAATTCAAACGAGCGGTTCTTTACCATCTCTGCATAAAGGCCGCCGTCGGCACCCATGTTGATGTCTTCAAAAAAAACGCCCCACATGGTAGGCTGTATCGCTGCTTTTATTTCATTAGCCTTTACCGTAATTAAACCGCTGTTTTGTGCCTGAAGCGATGATCTGGCCACAAGGCTTATGACGATCCATAAAATTACTTTGTGAGGTTTGAAGGATAGGGATAACCAATGACCTTCAACAACAAGGCGAGATAGCTTTTCGTAATTTATATTGTTCATATTACATTCGTTAGTGTGCGATAAAGTTTACTGATAACGCTGAAGAGATTTGTACCGGCTTAAAAATAAATCGAAAGGTTTTACCACAGCAAATAAAAGATGCCGGGATAGAAAGCCGTTTGTCGTAAGAAGAAAACGTCTGTTGTCATCAGTAGTTGCCCTTAGCCCATTTTCCTTTTTAGGAACTTTATGACTTAGCTAAATAATTGCGCTTGTGTACTTAGTACACATTGTTTACATTTGTGCTGTTCTTGTTTCCATCTGTACCCGTTTAGCCAATGCTTCTATATGAATTATTTTTTGAAGCGGTTATAAAAGCGCTTCGTTTATAGTTCATAAAACCTACCGTCATGTCCGATTTAGTACTTACCATAGAACGTTCCCGCAGAGTGTACCGTGTAGCAGTTGGTACGCTGTTCTTCTTACTGGGCCTGTGTTCCGCCACCTGGGCTTCCCGCATTCCCAGCATACAGCAGCAATTGCATATATCCGATGCTGCTTTAGGGCTGGTGCTCTTTGCCCTACCCGTTGGCTCTATGTTATCGTTACCGTTTGCCGGCGCTTTTGTTGCCAGGTACGGAAGTAAACGGGTAGCTATAAACGCCCTGATCCTTTATTCACTTTTACTGCCGGTGATTGGCTTATCGCACAACCTGCCGCTATTGATACTAACCCTCGTGTTGTTTGGTATGATGGGGAACATTTCCAACATTGCCATCAACACACAAGCGGTGCATGTAGAGGCAAAGTATGGAAGAAACATCATGGCTTCCTTTCATGGCTTGTGGAGTTTGGCCGGGTTTACGGCAGCGGGCATCGGCACGTATATGATTGGAAAGAGCATTCTACCCTTTCATCATTTTATTTTAATGATGTCGCTTTCACTAGCTGGTGTAGCGGCTTGCTTTCAATACCTGTTAGCCGACGAAGAACGAACTGATGTTCCTAAAAAATTATTTGCCAAACCCGATCGTGTTTTATTGCGGCTTGGCGTTATTGCTTTTTGTTGTATGATGTGCGAAGGCGCTATGTTTGACTGGAGCGGTATTTATTTTCAAAAAGTAGTGCTGGCCGATAAAGGCTGGATAGGTGCTGGTTACACCGCTTTTATGTGTACCATGGCCAGCGGACGCTTTATAGCCGATTGGGTAGCCAGCCGCATTGGGTTTCACAAAACGATATTTTATAGTGGTATGCTCATTGCCACCGGTTTAAGCATCGCTGTCATTTTTCCTTATGTGGCTACTGCCATCTTTGGTTTTTTGATTGTGGGTTTTGGTGTTTCCTCTGTTATCCCATTAGTGTTTAGCGAAGCCGGAAAATCTACCACCACATCGCCGGGAATGGCGCTGGCAGCGGTTTCCAGCGTTGGCTTCCTGGGGTTTTTAGTAGGTCCGCCATTGATTGGTATTGTAGCGGGGGCGTTTAGCCTGCGGATTTCATTTTTAATCATCGCTTGCATTGGCGTATTGGTTACCATTATCACGCATTACTTGAGTAAGGAAAAGACGGGAGCATAACCCATCTTGCTATTGGCTGTAGATCTTCACTTCTTTGTTGGCATTGATGTTCGGATTTTAATTTGAACGATTGATCTGTTTCTAAAAACCCGGGTGAGAGTTTTTTTAGCATGTATTGCGTACAGGTGTGGTGCCGGAGATAGCTTGATTTTTGTTTCGCAGAGTTTATTTTGTTTACGTTCGATAGGAACGTTTCGTGGGTAGAAAGAATCATTGTGTCTATGTCTTTGCGTTCCGTCGGAACGCCTTGTGCTGGCGGCTTTCATCCCATCATTAAGTTTCTTTCTTAAAGGTTGTTTTCCACTTTTTTTCTTGACAAAAAAAGTGGAGCAAAAAAGTCAAGTGCCGCCCCAACCTCCGCTGGCGGCCCAAGCCGGCGCACAACAGTCAGTCGCTACACGTTTCAATCTTTCACTGTGTTGTCAATCTTTCTTACATAATCACTGTCCTCACTACTCATAGTTTGAATCGTATGTTCTTTTAATGGCTCTTATGGGTAGAAACGTTAGGCGCTGTATTGCGTGTGGCTTTTCCTACAGTACGACTATTCATTAAGTAACCACGCAATAAGGCGCTGGCAGGTGGGGAGTTTTTAAATGCTAACCATCTTTACTTGAAGTAAGAGTAGATGAGTAAGTATTGAAAAAGAATTAAAGCGTAAACATTGTAAAGAATGACTGATAGAAGAAATGAATGATGGAGTAAGCGTGGGCTGTGCTGCCGGTGGCCTTCCTCCCGTCGGGGGTAACCAGAAGGGTTACGAGCGAAGCTTTGAGGGATGGGAGCCGCTCCCCTCTCCAACTTGTTGGAGAGGGGCCGGGGGTGAGGTAAAAAATTCCCCTCCCTTTATACTAAATTCCTTGATTTTCTGTTAATAAGCCTTTAGTTTGCCCCCGAATGAAATTGAGCCGCCATATCCTTCCTTTGTTAGCCACCTTACTGCTGGCAGCCGTTTTTCAAACCGCTTATGCACAACCCGGCTTTCAACCCGATATTAAGAAGCCAAAGCCTTATGAGGAGCGCCTTTTAAAAGCAGAGAAAACAAAAGACGGCAAGCTTAAAGCCCCTAAGCGAATCTTTCAAAACCTTACCACGCATTACAATTACGTTTTTAATGCCACCAATAAATTCAAGGAAGTTATAGAAAGGGCCAAGGCCGGTTATAAAGAAGATTACTCGCAACTACTTTCGTTTTATAACTACTCACTCGATGGCACCGCGGCCGACAGCGCACAACTTGATTCGGTAATTTACAAAGCCCGTACAGGCATTGTTAATCACGATCTGCGCAGCGAATGGTTAGATGAACTTTACCTGTTATGGGGCGCCGCTTTTCACATGGAGAAAAAACTGGACTCGGCCTACCTCATGTTCCAGTTTATTAATTATGCGTATGCCCCGCAGGAAGAAAACGGTTTTTATTCATACATCGGTACCCATACCGATGGAGCGCAGGAGTTAAGCATTGCCACCAAAGAAAAAAAGCAGTTGTTACACAGCAATACATTTGGCCGCAACGATGCTTTTATCTGGCAGATACGCACCTTGATTGAATTAGAAAATTACACCGCCTCTGGAAGCTTACTTACTACGTTGCGCCGCGACCCCGCCTTCCCAAAGCGATTAGGCGATGACCTGGATGAAATGGAAGCGTATTGGTATTATAAACAACAGCGCTGGGATAGTTGCTTAGTTCATTTACTACCCGTTATTGATGGCGCCGACACTAAAAGGGAAAGAGCCCGGTGGTATTATTTAGCAGCACAATTAATGGAGAAAACCGGCAAGTCTGGTGAAGCAGCTATGTATTACGATAAAGCCATTAGGCATACCCCCGACCCGGTGCTGGAAGTGTACGGCCGGTTAAATCTTGTAAGGATAAATAAAGAAGGCGGCGAGAATGCTGTAGATAAAAACGTGGCCGAACTAATAAAAATGGCGAAGCGGGATAAGTATGAAGATTACCGCGACATTATTTATTACATGGCCGCGCAAATGGAAATGCAGAATAATAACATTGCCGCGGCACAGCAGTTGTTGATGAAGGGGGCCAAATACAACAATGGCAACTTAGCCTCCCGCAGCAAGGCTTTTTTGCAAATAGCCGACGTATCGTACTCGCAAAAAAAATATGGGCAGGCGGCATCATTTTATGATAGCATACAAACGGCTAACCTTACTGAAACGGAGGCCCAGCGGGTAACACAGCGCAAACCGCCATTAAAAAAGATCGTTGAATATTCCGGTGTTGTTTACCGGCAGGATAGCCTGCAACGCATAGCCGCAATGCCACAGGCAGACAGGGATGCCTTTATTAAAAAATTAGTGAAGCAGCTTCGCCAACAGGAAGGTTTGAAAGATGAAGGCGTGGCCACCGGCGGTACATCCTTCGCTACTAATAGCCCAACCGAATTATTTGCTACGGGCCAAAAAGGCGAATGGTATTTTTATAACACGTCGTCAAGGGCACAAGGCGCTACTGAATTTAAACAGCTTTGGGGTAACCGGCCCAATTTAGATAACTGGCGGCGATATGCAGTAGTGAGCCAGCAGTTGTTGGCCCAAAACTCTATGAACACCCGTAATGCAAAAGGGGAAACCACAACACCCGATGTGGTAGATAATAACCCAACTTCGGACGGCCTTTTGGCTAAGCTTCCTTTTAGCGCAGAAGCGGTAAAAGCTTCCAACGATTCTATAAAAAAGGCGCTCTTTAATTTGGGCACTGCCTACTTGAATGACATAGAAGATTACCCTTCCGCCATCACTACGTTTGAGGATTTACGTAAGCGTTTTCCGGATGCGGATAAAATGGATGAAGTGTTGTTCGATCTTTATTTTGCTTACACGAAAGCGGGCAATCCATCGCAGGCAGCACAAATAAAAAAAGCGTTACAGGACAAATTTCCTTCTTCCCGCTATGCAACTATCGTTACTACGGGCAAAGACCCGCAGGCAAAAAATACCGTATCGCCGCAGGCAACCAGGGCGTTTGAAAATGTTTACAATCTTTATATTGAAGGCAAATTCAATGAAGCGGAAAACGCCAAGAAGCTGGCTGATAGCACCTACAAAACAACCTTTTGGCAACCTCAGTTACTTTACATAGAAGCAGTGTATGATATTAAGCAACGCAACGACAGCGCCGCCAAAAAAGTATTGCAAACGATAGTGGCGCAAAACACCAATAAAGGGATAACCGAAAAAGCCCGGAATTTATTAAATGTTCTTTCGCACCGCCAGCAAATTGAAGATGAACTGGCCCGCTATCAAATGCAGAACGGAAACGTTGATACCACAAAAAAGTTTGTTGATACAACTACCCGCCGCTCGGTGGTTATCGTATCAAAACCGATAGTGCCACAGGTTAAAAAGGACACAGTAGCAGCAAAACCACCTGTTCAAAAGAACCTGGATACCGGCACAAAAAAGCCGGTACAAAAACCAAAAGATTCACTCAATAAAAAGCCGGTGGTAATAAAACCGGTAGATACATTAGTAAAGAAGCAACCGGTATTTCCTAAGAGCAATTCCATTTATACCTATGTGCCCGATGCGCAACATTATGCTGTAATTGTATTAGATAAAGTGGATCAGGTATTTGCCGGCGAAGCCAGGAACGCTTTTTTCCGGTATAACCGCGAACGCTATTATAACCAACCGCTGGATGCGCAGAACGTAACATTAAATGCTGACACAAAACTGCTATTGATCGGGCCTTTTGCTAATGCGCAGGCGGCTGTTGATTATGCGCTGAAAGCCAAAGCAGTGGCGGCTTCTGACATTGTTCCCTGGCTTACCGGCAATAAATATACCTTCTCTGTTATTACAGCAGCCAACCTGGAACTTTTAAAAGCGGCCACCGATTTCAACGTGTATAAAAAATTTTTAGAGGTGTACGTGCCCGGTAAATTTTAAATAAATCAAGACAAAAGATAGAGGTGTTGTTTTTCATGGATATAGTCCATTTAATTTTAAAAGTGGACAATAGAAGCTGCAATGCTTTCGCTCCTTTTTCTTTGTGTCTCTTTGCTCTTTCTTAGCTTTGGTATTTTCTTACTTCTCTCACTAATTCAATCTATATGAAAAAAGGCATTCGCGTTTTTTGGAAGGTTTTCTTTTTTGGCCTTAGCCTTTTTGTTGTTTTTATTGTTGCCGTTACACTTGGGGCATTTGGTAAGCTGCCTTCCTTAAAAGAATTAGAGAACCCCAGTATCCTTCAGTCGTCCGAAGTGTTTGCCGCCGATGGAACGTTGATGGGTAAATACTATATTGAACGTGGCAATCGCAGCAATGTGTCCTACCGCGATATTTCACCTCATGTTATTAATGCTTTAGTAGCTACGGAAGACGAACGCTTTTATGACCATGCGGGTATTGATGCGAAGAGTACTATGCGGGCCGTGTTCTTATTGGGCAAAGAAGGCGGCGGCTCTACCATCACACAGCAGTTAGCCAAAACGTTGCTGGATCAGGGTTCCAAGAACAAAGCCTGGCGGGTGATAGAAAAATTTAAAGAATATATCGTAGCCATTCGGCTGGAGCGAAACTTTACCAAAGAAGAAATTATTGCTCTCTATCTCAATGCGGTTCCCTTTGGCGATAACATTTATGGCATTCGCAATGCGGCCCGTACTTTCTTTCAAAAAGAACCTTACCAACTGTCGGTTGACGAGTCGGCATTACTTGTTGGCATGCTCAAAGGGAACTCCATTTATAATCCACGCATTCATCCAAAAGAAGCTAAGGAACGCCGCAATGTGGTAATTGATCAAATGCAGAAAAACGAAAAGATTGTTGAAGCCGAAGCTGCTAAATACAAAGCGCTTCCCATCAAGATCAATTACAAAAAAATGGATGAGAACACCGGCTATGCACCCTACTTCCGCGAAGTGCTCCGCAATGAAATAAGCGATGTGTTGAAAGGTGTAAAAAATGCCGATGGCGATAACTACAGCGTGTATAAAGACGGCTTGAAAATCTACACCACCATTAACCCCAAAATGCAGGACTATGCCGAGGAGTCTGTAGCGCAGCAAATGCCTATTCTGCAAAAGGCATTGAACAACCAGCGCAATATAAAAAACGGATCGGTGTGGGAAGGCCACGAGAATGTACTGGATGCCGCCATGAGGAGCAGCGATCGCTGGAAAGCCATGAAGGACGATGGTTTGGGCGATAAGGACATCAAGCAAACCTTTCTTACTAAAGTGCCAATGAAGGTTTTTGCCTGGAATCCAAAGCGTGAAAAAGATACTGTGATGACACCGATGGATTCGATTAAATATCACCGGCAAATGATGCAAACCGGTTTTATTATCCTTGATCCTATCACCGGCGAAGTAAAGGCCTGGGTGGGCGGCATCAATTTTAAAACGTATAAATTGGATCATGCGCAGCTTAGTGTAAAACGGCAGGTAGGGTCTTCCATCAAACCATTTTTATACTGCGAAGCGATAGAAGAAAGAGGCATGTCGCCGGAGTCAACGGTGATGGACCAGCAACAGGATTTTGGCAATGGCCAGTTAGTACCCGCCACCACAAAATCGTGTAAAGGAAGCGCCATGAGTATGGCTTCGGCATTAGCATACAGCCGCAACTGTGCGTCGGCTTATATTATGAAACAAGTAGGCCCGGCGCAGTTTGCCAACTTTTTATCACAGAACTTACATATACCTACAGAAGTAAAACCGTTCCCTTCTATTGCCCTTGGTTCCTGCGATTTAAGCCTTTATGAAATGATGTGGGGCTACACCATATTTGCGGGCAGCGGTTACTCTACCAAGCCGGTATTTATCAATCGTATTGAAGACCGCAATGGCAATGTTATCTACCGCTCCAACATTGGCGCTAACCGCAAGCAGGCCGTAAGCGAAGCTTCGGCTTATAAAATGTGCCGCATGATGCAAGGGCCGGTAACCGTGGGTACGGCCAAGGGATTGATGCAGGATTTAGGTGTAAAAGAAATGGGTGGCAAAACCGGCACCACCAATGACAATGCCGATGCCTGGTTTATGGGTTATACGCCGCAGTTGTTAGCCGGTGTTTGGGTGGGTTGCGATGACCGGTTCATCCGTATCGAAAGTGCGCAGGGCTATGGCGGAACGGCCGCCCGGCCTATCTTTCAGGCGTTTTTTAAAAAGGCGTTGAACGATAAAAATTTAGGCCTTGATAAGCAGGCGGTATTCTCTGTACCCGCCGATATGGAGAATGAAATCACCAATGCTACCATTAATGAAATTATTCCTAATAGTGATAATGCCGAAGGCGATAACCAGAACATGAATGCGCAGGATTATACGTTGGATACAACCTCTTACCAAAACATGAAACCGGAATCGGAAGTACCGGTAAAAGATGATGATCCCAAGAAAGAACCTAAAAAAGATACAACTGGTAAAAAGCAAATCGGCAGCCCGGTGCAGGAAGAGAAAAAAGAAAAGAAGGGTTTTTTTAAAAAGCTTTTTGGCGGTAAGAATAAAGACAAACCGCAGGAGAAGCCAAATGATTATTGATAGATGAAACAGTGAAGGACGCAAGTGATTGCGTCTTTCTTGTTGACGGGCTGTAGTGCTGCTATGCAGCGATATTGGCGACGCTCCGTTTATCAGCATCACAGCTATCAACATTTCACGCAGCGACGGCAGCGGAGCAGCGCCGCAAAGCAGTAGTTAATGATGAATGACTAACTGCTATTCTGTTTGTTGGTTGATTGTCATGCTGAGGAACGAAGCATCTTTGGTTGCCCTATAATGAATGTTGCTTTCAGTTGGACACTTTACAACAGTCGCCTGTAGTGCAGTTCAAAGTTCCCTCGGGATGACAAGGCAAGAGTGTTTATAATAGCCGACAGGTTGTTTGTTTAAAGAAACACTGTGTAAGCAAGGGTCTGTGCGGTGGGTGGCCCTCTCCATGCGGAGAGGGTCGGGGTGAGGCCGGCTGTTTACCACCGCGACGAAGTGCTGAGTAGTATTACCGAACGTACAAGAGGGCCCTTCGACTACGCTCAGGATAAACTTGCAACAGACCCTTCATAGTAGCACTTCTGCTAAGTTCAAAAAAGCATCTGACAGACGAACAAGTCGTTTGGTTTTGCTCAGGATGAAAGACGAATAAAGACATAAAGCCACTCTGCTTAGTACGTCAACTACCAACTATAAACCACAAACTATAAACCATCCTTCAAACGGTTTCTTTCTTACTTTTGCGCAACTTCAAAACCACGTATGAGTATTCTTGTCAATAAAGATTCAAAGGTGCTGGTGCAGGGCTTTACAGGCACTGAAGGCACGTTTCATGCCTCGCAAATGATAGAGTATGGAACCAATGTAATTGGTGGCGTAACGCCGGGCAAAGGCGGCACTACGCACCTCGACCGAAAAGTGTTTAATACCGTTGATAGCTGTGTAAAAGAAACCGGCGCTAATGTGTCTATCATCTTTGTTCCGCCTGCATTTGCGGCCGATGCTATTATGGAAGCGGCTGATGCCGGCATTGCTTTGGTGATTTGTATTACCGAAGGCATACCGGTGCAGGACATGGTAAAAGTGAAGAACTTTTTAGCCGGCAAAGGCACCCGGCTGATAGGACCAAATTGTCCAGGAATTATTACAGCAGGCGAATGTAAAGTAGGCATTATGCCGGGCTTTGTATTTAAGCAAGGCCGTATTGGTATTGTATCAAAATCCGGTACGCTTACCTACGAAGCAGCCGACCAGGTAGCAAAAGCGGGCCTTGGTATTTCAACCGCAGTAGGCATTGGCGGTGATCCAATCATTGGTACTACAACTAAGGAAGCCATTGAGTTATTTATGAATGATGAGGGTACCGATGCCATTGTAATGATTGGTGAAATTGGCGGTGGCATGGAAGCCGAAGCCGCACGATGGATTAAAGAATCAGGAAATAAAAAACCGGTGGTTGGTTTTATTGCCGGACAAACAGCGCCTCCGGGACGCCGCATGGGCCACGCCGGCGCTATTGTTGGCGGTGCAGAAGACACGGCCGAAGCCAAGATGAAGATTATGGCGGAGTGCGGCATCCATGTGGTTTCCAGCCCGGCTGATATTGGTAAAACGATGGCGGGAATTATGAAGTGAAACGTGAGACGTCAATCGTGAATTTTCGAACATGAATCGGAAATAAAAAACAGCTTATAAAACAAGCTGTTTTTTATTTGATGGGTTAAAAAAATGCGGTGTATTCATTTTGGATCAATAATAATATCTGCAAATAGTATGCAACGATTATTGTATTTCCATTGTCAAGTGTGATTAACCAGCCATTTATATGAAAAATGTACTCTTGTTGATTGGTCTTTTAAGTTGCCTTGTTTTTGAGGTAGGTTGTAGCAAGGACACTTCGACTTCGGTGAAATCGCAGATCGTAGGCAACTGGGAATTGAGGAATATCCAAGGAAGTTTTTTTGGACCGGGAGGACCTCCTGACGTCACTCCTGGAAATGGTAACCGTTGGATGTTTTCGGACACAGTATATCACATTTATTCTCGTGGACAGTTGACCAACAGCGGTAGTTACACACTTACTCAAATGGACACATACGGTGGCGTTTATCCTCCTGATGCACTTGTTTTAGATAAAAACACCTACTCTGCAGCACGAATCAGCATTGTTAAAGACACTCTTACAATGTATGTGGGAGCAATAGCAGCAGATGGGTACATTGCTAAATACATTCGGCAGTGATTTGTTGCTAACAGGCAGCCTATGAGGACTGATAATGCCGCCTCAACTGCACCTAACCATCGGTAGCCCATTCGACTACTCAACTCAGATGAGTTTTGAAGATTTCTGTACTTTGGTTTTCACCTAATAAGTGAAGCCCTTCTAATTCGAAGGGCTTCGTTGTATTCAAAAGGACGTAATTAGTTTTCGTTTTCAAAGGTGCGTCAGGAATAGGTTTCTAATTTCATAAAGGTGAGTAATAGATGGCAACAGGTTGCTAAAGTTTATAGAGCAGTTGATAAACAATCGTTAAGGGGCCGACACGATCCTCCCGGCTAAAAATCAGTGCTGGCCTGTATTATAATTGCCGGTGGCTTTGCCTATTTTGCTCCAAATAAAAGTTGTGAAGCTACCAACCAAACATCTCACACAATCGGACTGGCTGTTGATAGTAGCCAACCTGCTGCCGGTTTACGGCGTATGGTTTTTAGGATGGAGAGCCACTGAAGTTTTTTTAGTTTATAGTTTAGAGACCATCATCATCGGCCTGCTTACTATTATTAAACTGGTAATTTCCTCCAGCGTAAGGCACAACAGCCTGTTAGGCAAAACCTCCATAACCTGGGCCGAGCCGGTATTTATGATACTGTTCTTTACCCTTCATTATGGCATCTTCGTATTTGTGCAGATGAGCATCTTCTTTGGCGTATCCGGCGTGGGTGGTGGCAACTTTAGCCTGACGTCCTTGTTGCTTCACCCGACAACCTATTTATCAGTTGATGGATGGATTATGCTTAGTGTATTTATGATGGGTTACGGTTACAAAAGCCTGCTCGAATTTGTGTTAAGCGGCCGCTATAAAACCACACCGTTATTGGCCGTGATGTTTGAACCCTACGGACGGATTTTTATTCAGCAGTTTACCATTATCATCGGGTCAATATTTCTATCGTTCGGGGCCGGAAAAATTTTCATCGCCATCTTCACGCTTATAAAAATTTACTTCTCTGTTTATATTGATTATTCGGCACTGATGGGCAGGAAAATGCAACAAGCCGCCGTTCAGGAAAGAAGCAATTCACATTCGTGAAGTAAAGCTATTTTACTAACGGCCACAGTACCTACTTCTTCGCATACCAGGCCGCCGGCAATATTAGCTATCTCGGCCATCAGGTGTACATTTCGTCGCACCGCATATACCAAGGCCGCCACGGCAATTACCGTATCGCCGGCGCCGGAAACATCGGCTATGCTTCGTATGTGAGAGGGGATGATTTTAGCCGCATCGTCATGCTGATAAAACACGCCTTTTTCGGACAAGGTTATAAAGGAAATATGGTGATGAAGTTGTTGACGCAAGGCCTGGTGAATGTCCTGTAAAAGAGAAAGCGGCGCATCAGTAAATAAAATATTCAGCGCTTCTTTTACTTCTTTCAAATTAGGTTTAAACAAGTCAACACCTCCGTAAGCAAAGAAGTTTTTCCGTTTGGGGTCAACAGCAGTGAGTACGCCGCTTTGTTTGCAGATAGCTATTACTTCCTTAATAACGGCCTCAGTAAGTACACCTTTGTTATAGTCTTCAAGAATAACAATATGAGGATTCTCTGTCTCTATAAAAGCCCGGAAGTTTTGCAGCAGGCTTTCCTGCTCTACGGACAATAAATCATTGGTAAGTTCGGCGTCCAACCTAAGCATGTGCTGGTTACGGCTGATGATGCGGGTTTTATTGGTAGTGATGCGGTGACTGCTTTTTAAACAATAGTTAGTACTGATATTGTTCTCCGTAAAAAGCTGTATTAAGCAGGAGGCATCATCATCGTTACCCATTACTGAAATAACAAATGCCTGTGCGCCTAACGCTTGAAGGTTCAAGGCCACATTGCCGGCGCCACCAATGCGTTGCTCCTTTTTGGTAACCGATACAATGGGCACAGGAGCCTCCGGCGAAATGCGTTCTACTCCACCCCACAAATACGTATCCAGCATCACGTCACCTATTACCCCTACTTTGATGGAGTTGAAATCATTAAATAGTTGCACGACGTTTTCCATAGCTACGCCACTCTTTTTTTACTGGCTACCGCAATAAAATAAATGGGAATGCCAATGAGAACAATGATCAATCCGGGCCAGGTATATTGAGGTTTAAACTTTATCAAGAGAAGGCAAAAAGATATTCCCATTAAAATATAAATAGCTGGTAATACCGGATAGCCAAATGCTTTGTACGGACGTTCCGCATTGGGCCTCTTTTTACGAAGTATAAAAATTCCGGCGATGGTTAATACATAAAATAATACTACGACGAAAGAAATCATATCCAGCAAATCGCCATAACGGCCACTAAGGCATAAGATTGCAGCAACAACCATTTGGGCCCATAAGGCCCACTGCGGCACTGCGTTTTTATTAAGCGTTCCCGCCTGTTTAAAGAACAATCCATCCTGCGCCATTGTGTAGTACACACGGGCACCAGCGAGTATCAGTCCATTGTTGCAACCAAAGGTTGAAACCATGATCATGACAGCAATAATATATGTGCCTGCGTTTCCAAAAATGGCCCGCGACGCTTCTACTGCAACCCTGTCTTTTGGTGCAGATGCAATCTCTTGCAAAGGCAATACCGCTGTGTACATTACATTAGCCATTACATAAATGAGGGTGACTATGAGCGTACCAAAAAATAAACTTAATCCGATATTGCGTTGCGGATTTTTTATTTCACCAGCAACGAAGGTGACGTTGTTCCAAGCATCGCTACTGAAAACGCTACCGACCATTGAAGCAGCAATGGCTCCCATAATGGCTCCGATGCTGGCATAAGGTACAACTGCCCACATTTTACCCATAACATTATATTCCACATGTCCTTTTCCTATTTGCCATGCATTGCTCCAGTTGGCATCCCACACTGTGTGTTTCAACGCAAACAACCCGAAGATGATAAGACCGAAAAGGCTAAGCAACTTTACCGATGTAAAAAGCGTTTGAATAACCTTGCCCTCTTTGATTCCTCTTGTGTTGTTCCATGTGAGTAAGATGATTAAAAGGATAGAGACAATTTGTGCAGCTGATATTTTTATAAAGCCCGCGGTAAATAAGATATTGTCTTCACTTAAAGCAGGAATTAGGTACGCGGTAAACTTACTGAACGCAACGCCTACAGCCGCAATTGTGCCTGTTTGTATTACGGCAAATAAACTCCATCCATATAAAAAAGAAACAAAAGGATTATACGCTTCTTTTAAATAAACATATTGGCCGCCTGCCTTGGGAAACATACCACTCAACTCACCATAGCTAACAGCAGCTACCAATGTCATAAAACCGGTAATGAGCCACACAGCTATAAGCCAGCCTGCACTTGCTACATTGCGGGTTATATCGGCGCTTACAATAAATATCCCGGAGCCAATCATGGAGCCGGCTACAATCATGGTAGCATCGGTTAGTCCAAGCGAGCGTTTAAATGAGCTATCCTCTGCTATTGCTTCTTGTGGCGTGAGATGTTGGTCAACCATGCAGGCTATTTTTTTTGAAGATAGTGATTTCGTTCTGGCAAATATAAAGGCACAAAAAATCCCGCCGGAAGCAGGATCAGTATTTTGGATAAACCATTTATTTCTTTTTGTACTGGTCGTTAAGGCCCTTTACCAAATCGGCGGTAATGTTATAAGCGCTATCGCGGTAAAACATAAAACCAGGTTCGTAAGCCAGTATGTAAGAATAGCCTTTTGCTTTATTATACTCCTTTAAAAAATCTTCCACTTTTACTTTTACTTCCTGCATTTTCCGCATGGATAAATCCTGCAGATGCTGCTCCATCTCCTGTTTAGAAGCTGTAAACTTTTGCTGCATTTGCACTATCTCTCTATTGGCCTTTTCCGATTCTATCGAAGACATGTTTTTGCCCTGGCTTTGATATTGAACAAACCGATCGTTATACGTTTTTTGTAACCGCGCCAGTTCGCTATTCATATGCTCTTCTTCTTTGCTTAATTCCGAGCGTACATCTTTTACCAGAGCAAAAGAATTATTGATAGAATCCATTTCAAAGTAAGCAATTCGAAAATCACCTGAAGGCACTTTACCAGTTGATGAAGTAACAGGTTTAACCACTTCCTGTTTCGTAGAAGAAGAAAAATGCAAATAGAAAAGTACGGCAACTGCCAACACTAAAACGACATTCAAAATGAGTGAAGCATTCTTCATGCAACGAAATTTTAGGGAACGAAAATAGCGTCTTCACTGAATTTTGAAACGTTAAAAGCAGGAAGACAATATGCAATTGGCAATGAGCAATTGGCAACGGGTTGCATTAATTGAATGCAGATTCCTGCAAATAAAAAGGAGCAAGATTTCTCTTACTCCTTTTGCTAACTGCTTATTGTAAATTGCCAATTGGCTTACTCGTCATCGTCAAAGGTCATTGCTTCCTTAGCGGTTTGCAACAATTCATATTCTTCCTTGCTACCAACTATCATGTTTTCAAACTCACGTAAACCAGTACCGGCAGGGATCAGGTGACCTGTGATCACATTCTCTTTCAGGCCAATCATATCATCTGTTTTACCTTGAATAGCGGCTGATGATAACACTTTAGTTGTTTCCTGGAACGAGGCTGCGGAAATCCAGCTTGGCACACCTAACGAAGCCTTCGTAATACCAAGCAACGTGGGTTGCGAAGTAGCCGGTTTGGCATCGCGGTATTCTACCAGCTTTTTATCATTCCGACGTAAGATGGAATTCTCTTCACGCAACTCACGTAGTGTAACAATTTGTCCGGCCCTCATTTTTACCGAGTCGCCAAATTCTGTTACCACCTTCTTATCAAAGATGTTGTCGTTCTCTTCGTTGAATTCAAATTTATCTTCCAGATCTTCTTCAAGAAAACGTGTATCGCCCGGATCAACAATAGAGACCTTACGCATCATTTGACGAACGATCACTTCAATATGCTTGTCGTTGATCTTCACACCTTGCAAGCGATATACTTCCTGAATTTCATTTACCACATATTGTTGTACAGCAAACGGCCCTTGAATGGAAAGAATATCCTGTGGTGCAATTTGTCCATCGGAAAGTGGTGAACCGGCTTTTACAAAGTCGCCATCCTGCGCCAGAATCTGACGGGTTAATGGAACCAGGTATTTACGGGTTACGCCATCTTTTGCTTCGATGATGATTTCGCGGTTACCACGTTTAACAGCACCCATGGTAGCTACGCCATCAATTTCAGAAACGATGGCAGGGTTAGATGGATTACGGGCTTCAAACAATTCTGTTACACGAGGAAGACCACCGGTAATATCGCGAAGCTTACCTAACACACGTGGAATTTTCACTAATACCTGGCCGGCTTTTACTTCTTCGCCATCTTCTGGCGAGATGTGTGAACCGGTTGGTAAGTTGTAAATCTTTTTATCTTTTCCCTCCACGATCATGGATGGAATTTTTGTTTTATCCCGTGTTTCAATAACCACTTTCTCGCGGTGACCGGTTTGTTCATCGGCTTCTTCGCGAAAGGTGATACCATCAATAACATTCTCAAATTTCAGCGTACCGTTTTGTTCGGCAATGATCACATTATTGTATGGGTCCCAGGTGCAAAGCACATCGCCTTTTTTCACTTGCTGGCCATCTTTTACATTTAAAGTAGCGCCATAAGGAATGTTGTTGGTGATAAGTAACCGATCTGCTTTTTGATCAATGATCCGGGCTTCACCGGTACGACCAATAACGATCTGGACTTTCTCGCCTTCGTTGTTGGTAGTAGTAACTGAACGCACTCCATCAAACTGAATGGTACCGTCAAACTTGGCCGGCAATGTTGATTCTACAGAAGCAGAACCAGCCACACCACCTACGTGGAAGGTACGGAGCGTAAGCTGTGTACCCGGCTCACCAATGGATTGAGCCGCAATGATACCCACGGCATCACCTTTTTGTGCCATGATACCTGTTGCCAGGTTTTTACCGTAACATTTTACACAAGTACCACGCTTGGCCTCGCAGGTAAGTACCGATCGGATTTCCACGATTTCAATACCTGCTTCCTCTATGCGGCGGGCAACCATTTCTGTTATTTCTTCGCCGGCTGGTGTGAGCAATGTATCATTTACCGGATGGTAAATATCATGTACCGATGTACGGCCTTCAATCCGATCCGCCAATGGTTCAATGATGTCTTCATTATCTTTTAAAGCAGAAGTAGCAATACCGCGTAGCGTTCCGCAATCTTCTTCAGTGATAACCACATCCTGCGCTACATCCACCAAACGACGGGTTAAGTAACCGGCATCGGCTGTCTTAAGGGCCGTATCGGCCAAACCCTTACGGGCACCATGTGTAGAGATGAAGTAGTCCAGTACGTTCAGTCCACCTTTGAAGTTGGAAAGAATAGGGTTCTCAATAATTTCAGAACCTGTTGAACCAGATTTGCGCGGTTTCGCCATTAAACCCCGGATACCGGCCAACTGTTTGATCTGCTGCTTGGAACCACGGGCTCCTGAATCAAGCATCATAAACACGGAATTAAATCCTTGCTTATCAGCTGCTAACTCGCGGATTAATGTTTCGGTGATACGGGTATCTACACGGCTCCAGATATCCACGGTTTGGTTATAACGTTCGTTGTTGGTGATGAGACCCATGTTATAGTTCTCCCACACTTCATCTACTTCCGTTTTGGCGTTTGTTACCAGCTCTTCTTTTATTTCGGGGATGATAAGGTCGTTAATGGAGAATGATAATCCACCGCGGAAGGCCATACGGAAACCAAGCGTTTTGATATCGTCCAAAAACTTAGCGGTTTTAGGAACGTTGGTGATGTTTATAATATCGCCGATAATTTCCCGAAGGTTTTTCTTGGTTAACAGCGCATTTACAAAACCAACTTCTTTTGGCACAAACTGGTTGAAGATGACACGGCCAACTGTTGTGTCCAACAGCTTATTAGTAATCGTTCCATCATCGGCACGCACATTGGTTTTTACCTTGATGTGCGCATGCAGATCAATCTTATTTTCATTGTAGGCGATGATAACTTCTTCAGCACTATAAAAGGCCTTGCCTTCGCCACGCACTTTTAATTCCGGCGTTGACTTTTTACCTTTTGAAATATAATACAAGCCAAGCACCATGTCCTGCGACGGAAGAGTGATAGGCGTACCATTCTGCGGGTTTAAAATGTTGTGCGAAGCGAGCATCAACAACTGCGCTTCCAAAATAGCCGCATGGCTTAATGGAACGTGAACCGCCATCTGGTCACCATCAAAATCCGCATTGAACGCCGACGTTACAAGCGGGTGCAATTGAATGGCTTTTCCTTCTACCAACTTAGGCTGGAAGGCTTGTATAGATAACCGGTGAAGCGTTGGGGCACGGTTCAACATTACCGGGTGACCCTTCAATATATTTTCAAGGATATCCCAAACAACCGCTTCTTTTTTATCAACCAGTTTACGGGCTGATTTTACTGTTTTTACAATACCTCTTTCTATGAGTTTACGAATGATAAATGGCTTGAATAATTCGGCTGCCATGTCTTTTGGCAAACCGCACTCGAAGAGTTTTAAATCTGGTCCTACCACGATAACCGAACGGCCGGAGTAGTCAACACGCTTACCTAAAAGGTTCTGACGGAAACGTCCTTGCTTGCCTTTCAGTACATCGGAAAGTGATTTTAACGCACGGCCACCTTCTGCCTTTACCGCATTTGATTTACGGCTGTTATCAAACAAGCTGTCAACAGCTTCCTGTAACATGCGTTTCTCATTACGAAGGATTACTTCCGGTGCTTTAATCTCTAACAAACGCTTCAAGCGATTATTACGGATGATCACACGGCGGTATAAATCATTCAAGTCGGATGACGCAAAACGGCCACCATCCAGCGGTACAAGTGGACGAAGCTCCGGCGGAATAACCGGAATATATTGCATCACCATCCATTCGGGACGGTTAGCTATTCTTGTTTGTGCATCACGGAAACTTTCAACAACCGACAGACGCTTTAAGGCATCCGCCTTACGTTGCTGCGATGTTTCAGTTGCAGCTGCATTTCTTAAATCAAATGATAACTGGTCAAGATCAATGCGGCTCAGTAAATCGCTTACTGCCTCAGCACCCATTTTAGCGATGAACTTATTTGGATCTTCATCAGGCAGATACTGATTATCTTTTGGAAGCGTATCCAAAATATCCAGGTATTCTTCTTCTGTTAAAAGGTCACCATAATTCTGACCTTTATCGGCACGAATACCTGATTGAATAACTACAAAACGTTCGTAGTAAACAATGGTCTCTAATTTCTTAGAGCTCATGCCCAACAGGTAACCAATTTTATTTGGTAACGATTTAAAGTACCAGATGTGTACAACAGGAACCACCAGCTTAATGTGTCCCATACGTTCGCGACGAACTTTTTTCTCGGTTACTTCCACACCGCAACGGTCGCAAACAATGCCTTTATAACGAATGCGTTTATACTTTCCGCAGGCACATTCATAGTCTTTTACAGGACCAAAAATCCGCTCGCAAAACAAACCATCTCTTTCAGGTTTGTAGGTGCGATAGTTAATAGTTTCAGGCTTAAGAATTTCACCAAAACTTTTTTCCAAAATGCTATCTGGTGATGCCAAACCAATCGTAATCTTTGAAAACGTTGGCCGTGGGCGATTGTCTCTTTTATTAAAAGCCATATAAGAATTTCTGATTTTAGATTTTAGATTTCTGATTCGTGAGACGAGAAAAGTGAAACGTGAGACAGCAGACTCTTTCTCTCACGTCTGTCGTCTCACATCTCACGTTCTTTTAGTCATGGAACTTAAGATCCAATCCCAGACCTCTCAATTCATGAACCAATACATTGAAGGATTCAGGAATACCAGGACGAGGAATGTTCTCACCTTTCACAATGGCTTCGTATGTTTTTGCACGGCCGATGATATCATCGGACTTCAGTGTCAACAACTCCTGTAGGATGTTGGAGGCTCCATAGGCCTCAAGTGCCCACACCTCCATTTCACCAAAACGCTGTCCACCAAATTGGGCTTTACCACCCAGCGGTTGTTGGGTAATTAAACTATACGGCCCGATAGAACGTGCGTGCATTTTATCATCTACCATGTGGTGAAGTTTAATGACGTAAATCACACCTACCGTTGCCTTCTGGTCAAAACGGTCGCCCGTTTCACCATCATATAAATATGTGTGGCCAAAGGTTGGCAAACCCGCATCGGCAATGTGTTTGGCAATGTCGTCAACAGACGCTCCGTCGAAGATTGGGGTGGCGAACCGGAGGCCTAACTTCTCTCCTGCCCAACCTAATACAGTTTCGTAAATCTGTCCCAGGTTCATACGCGATGGTACACCCAATGGATTCAGAACAATGTCAACCGGCGTTCCATCTTCCAGGAACGGCATGTCTTCCGCACGAACGATTTTGGCAACGATACCTTTATTACCGTGACGGCCCGCCATTTTATCACCCACTTTCAGCTTACGCTTAACAGCGATGTAAACCTTGGCTAATTTCAATACACCAGCTGGAAGTTCATCACCAATGGAAATATTGAATTTTTCCCTTTTGTAACGGCCTAATTCCTCGTTGTACTTGATGCTGTAGTTGTGGAGAAGAATATTGATCTGCTCATCAATCTTTGGGTCGCCCGTCCAGCCAAGAGGGTTTACATTCATGTAGTCAATGCCAGCCAGATTCTTTTGTGTGAACTTAGCTCCTTTGCCAATTAACACTTCACCAAAATTGTTGGTAAGGCTTGCAGAAGATTTATCTTTCAATAAGGTCTGAAGCTTATCCAGCAATACTTCCATTAACTCGGTTACTTTCTTATCATGGTCACGCTCTTGTTTTTCCAGCGCCGTTTTTTCCCGCACCTTTGCGTTCTTATCTTTCTTGGCCCGTTGGAATAATTTTTTACCGATCACTACACCTTCCACACCATTTGGCGCTTTCAATGAAGCATCTTTTGCATCACCGGCTTTATCACCAAAAATGGCACGCAGAAGTTTTTCTTCCGGTGTTGGGTCACTCTCACCTTTTGGTGTGATCTTACCAATTAAAATATCGCCTTCTTTAATTTGAGCGCCGATGCGAATGATACCATTTTCATCTAAATCTCTTGTGGCTTCCTCAGAAACGTTTGGTATATCCGGCGTCAGTTCTTCCTCTCCCAATTTTGTATCACGTACTTCCAGTTCATATTCAGAGATGTGAACCGAAGTAAACATATCTTCTTTTACTACACGTTCGGAGATTACAATGGCATCTTCAAAGTTGTATCCCTTCCAGGGCATGAAGGCCACTTTCAAGTTTTTACCCAAGGCTAGTTCTCCGCCTTGCGTAGCGTAGCCTTCCGTTAAAAAGTCACCGTCCTGTACACGCTGGCCTTTCTTAACCGCAGGTTTTAAATTGATGGAAGTTTCCTGATTGGTTTTAATAAACTTGGTGAGTTTATAAATTACCAGATCATCTTCAAACGAAACCAAACGTTGTTCATCATTACGATTATAACGCACATGAATTTCATTGGCATCAACAAATTCTACAATACCATTTCCGTCTGCATGAATTTGAATACGTGCATCACGGGCGGCTTTGCCTTCCAAACCGGTACCAACAGTGGGTACATCGGGACGTAAAAGCGGCACCGCCTGGCGTTGCATGTTCGATCCCATCAGGGCACGGTTAGCATCATCATGTTCCAGAAACGGAATCAGCGAAGCACTCAAACCAACGATCTGGTTTGGCGCTACGTCCATATATTCCACGTCTGCTTTATCTAAAATCGGGAAGTCACCTGTTTCGCGGCTAACGATTTTGTCTTCAGCAAAATTTCCTTTTTCATCTAACGGCGTATTTGCCTGGGCAATCTTTGCCAGGTCTTCTTCCTCTGCACTTAAAAATGTCAGTTGCTTCATATCTACTTTACCGTTGTGTACTTTACGGTAAGGCGTTTCTATAAAGCCCATTTCGTTAATGGTAGCATGAACGCAAAGTGTAGAGATCAAACCAATGTTTGGCCCTTCCGGCGTTTCGATGGTACATAAACGGCCGTAATGGCTATAATGCACGTCACGAACTTCAAAGCCGGCACGTTCGCGACTCAAACCGCCTGGCCCCAGTGCGGAGATACGACGCTTGTGCGTGATCTCACTCAACGGATTGGTTTGGTCTAAGAACTGGGATAATTGCGAGGTTCCAAAGAAAGAGTTGATTACAGAAGATAAGGTTCTTGCATTAATCAAATCTACCGGTGTAAATACTTCATTGTCACGAACGTTCATACGTTCGCGGATGGTACGGGCCATACGGGCCAAGCCCACGCCGAACTGCGCATACAATTGTTCGCCAACCGTACGTACACGACGATTTGATAAGTGATCGATATCGTCAATTTCCGCTTTACCATTGGTTAAGCGAACGAGATATTTGATGATAAGAATAATATCTTCTTTAGTTAACGTCTTTTGTGTTTTCTCTGCGTTCAAACCCAGCTTACGGTTAATTTTATAACGACCAACTTCACCAAGATCATAACGTTTATCAGAGAAGAATAATTTATCAATGATACCACGGGCCGTTTCGTTATCCGGCGCATCAGCACCACGTAATTGACGGTAGATAACCTGAACGGCTTCCAGCTCCGAGTTAGAGGTGTCTTTATTTAAGGTGTTATAAATAATTGCATAGTCGCCACCTACATCTTCTTTCTGAACGAATACCGATTTGATATCCATTTCAGAAATGGTGTCAATAGCTTCTGCATCTAAAATAGAGTCGCGTTCCAGCACCACTTCGTTTCGTTCGATAGAAACTACTTCACCGGTATCTTCATCAACAAAGTCTTCAACCCAGCTACGTAGCACACGGGCAGCTAAGCGACGGCCCTCATATTTCTGTAAAGACTTTTTATCACCTTTTGCTTCATCCGCCATTCCGAATAATTCAAGAATGTCTTTATCGGTTTCGTAACCGATAGAGCGAAGCAATGTTGTTACAGGAAATTTTTTCTTACGATCAATGTACGCGTACATCACATTGTTGATGTCGGTAGCAAACTCCATCCAGGCACCCTTAAAAGGAATCACACGGGCCGAATAAATTTTGGTTCCGTTAGGGTGAATACTTTGACCGAAGAATACACCCGGTGAACGGTGCAACTGAGAAACCACCACACGTTCAGCACCGTTGATAACGAAGGTGCCACGTGGCGTCATGTAAGGAATATTGCCTAAGAAAACATCCTGAACGATGGTCTGAAAGTCAATATGCTCCTCATCGTTACAACTCAGGCGCAGCTTGGCTTTCAGGGGAACCGCATAAGTAAGTCCACGCTCCATACACTCATCAATGGTATAACGTGGCGGGTCAATAAAGTAATCCAGAAATTCCAGTACAAAAATGTTTCGTGTATCGGTAATAGGAAAGTTTTCCTTGAACACACGGAACAAACCTTCTACGTTACGCTTATCGGGTGTGGTTTCTAATTGAAAGAACTCTTTAAAAGAGCCAATTTGAACCGCAAGAAGATCCGGCGTGTCGGCAAGGTTTCCAATTTTTCCGAAATTGATTCGTTGATTCGTTGTTGTAGAGCGCATAGTATTACAAACCGGTTTTTATGTATTGGCGCAGCAAAAGCTTATCAGGCCTCTGTTTCCGTGGAAACAAACGCTGTAAGTATCAACTATGTAAGCTTGAATTTGCGACGTCTAATATGTTTTTGGCCAAAACTTAAGGACGGCAAAAGTAAGGATTAAAGACAAACGAACAAGTTTTTCGCTTTAGCAAAGATTACGCCACAAAGGTTTTGGGTTTTCGTTAATACATACTACCTTTTTTCCATGTTTTGGAAAAAAATTATAAAAGACTACCTCACCTTCGGAAGGCGCGACCGTATTGGCGCGTTTATTATTGTGACCACGATTGCCGCCTGCATTTTTGTTCCACCTATGCTGGCCCGCAAACCTTCTGCCATTTCTATTAAAGGAGATTCTGTTTTGGTGAAAGCGATGGATACGTTGCAAACGAAGGAACTGGCTTCAAAAAAATATGGTCGCGATGAGAGCAATAGTAATTATCAAAATAACTACCGGTTTGAGTCCTCTCAAAAAGCTGCCTTTACCAACGGAGCTCTGTTTCAATTTGACCCTAACACCATTAAAACAGCCGATTGGCAGCGGATGGGATTAAATGAAAAGACCAGTAAAACCATTGAAAAATATGTAAGCAAGGGTGGCAAGTTTTACAAGCCGGAAGACCTGTTGCGCATCTGGGGTATGCCGGAAGGCTTTTATGACCGGGTGAAAGATTATATCACCATTACTTCTGTTACAAAAAACTATCCTTCCAACAACTACGAAAACAAGCCTTTTACAAGAGAAGAACGAAAACCAACTGTGGTTAATATTAATGAAGCGGATACATCGGCGTTTATTGCTTTACCCGGAATTGGCAGTAAGCTATCAATGAGAATTATCGGCTTCAGAGATAAACTGGGTGGCTTTTATTCGGTAGATCAGATTGGAGAAACGTATGGCCTGCCCGATTCTACCTTTCAAAAGTTAAAGGGACGATTTCAAGTGGAGGGCAGCACAATAAAAAAGATCAATGTAAACACGGCTACAAAGGATGAATTAAAAGCGCATCCTTATATACGCTGGAATCTGGCGAATGCCATTGTTGAATATAGAAACCAGCATGGTGCTTTTAAAAGTTTAGACGATCTAAAGAACATTACGCTGATAGATGATGCTACGTTTGGAAAGATTGTGCATTATCTGAATTTTTAAATGCGCTATTGCTGTTTAATTACACGCATTTAACGACACCTATAAATAACAAAAACCTTCAGGGAGGTTTTTGTTATTTATAGAGATCAGTAACTCTCACCAAATATGCGCTCTGTCTGCCGGCTTGATATACATTTTATCGCCTTCCTTTACATTAAACGCCGCATAAAAAGGATCAAAGTTAGAAGCCGGGCCATTTACGCGGAACATCTCAGGTGAATGTGGGTCAGTATTCAATCTTACCCGCATATTTTCATCACGGTCTTTCAATCGCCATACTTGCGCATAGCCAAGAAAGAACCTTTGGTCAGGCGTAAAGCCATCAATCTTTTCAGCTCCTTGCCCTTGCTTTGTCATTTTAAAAGCATCATAAGCAATCGCCAATCCGCCAATGTCAGCCAGGTTTTCGCCCAAAGTAAGGTCGCCTTTCACGTGCAGGCTATCAAACATTTTATAACCATTATATTGATTAACAACAGCAGTGGTTTTGGCTTTGAAATTAGTAAGGTCCTGTTGGCCCCACCAGTTTTTCATGTTGCCTTTTTCATCATACTGTGCTCCCTGATCGTCAAAGCCATGCGTCATTTCGTGGCCTATCACCATGCCAATGGCGCCGTAGTTAACCGCATCATCTGCCGCTGCGTTAAAAAATGGAAACTGAAGAATGCCGGCAGGAAAAACGATTTCATTGTTAGTTGGATTATAGTAGGCATTTACCGTTGGCGGGCTCATGTCCCACTCGGTTTTATCAACGGGCTTACCAATTTTCCGGAGCATCTCTTTGCGGTTGTGCATGCGCACGGCCATAGCATTTTCAAAGTAGGTTCCTTTATCAATCGTTACATCATCGTAGGTTTTCCATTTAGACGGAAAGCCGATCTTTTTCATAAATGCATGAAGCTTAACAATAGCCTGCGTCTTTGTGCTGTCGCTCATCCAATCTAATTTATGAATGCGGCCTTCAAAAGCTTTTTGCAGATTGTTCACCAATTCATCCATGCGGTGTTTAGCAGAATCGGTAAAATATTTTTTTACATAGAGTTGACCCAGCAATTCGCCAAGGCCACGATCCACATTACCGGTGATGCTTTTCCAACGTTCACTTTGAACTTTTTGACCGCTGAAAATTCGGTTGAAATTAAACGCCGCATCCCGAAAACTTTTACTGAGGCGATTGGCGTTACCGGCGATATAATCAAACTTCACCTTTGTTTTCCAGGCATCAATAGGCTGCGAAGCCAGTAATGAGTTTAGTGCCACATAGTACCCTGGTTGTTGCACATCTACACTATCGGGTTGCACACCCATCTTGCTAAAATAGTTTTGCCAGTTAATATTCGGCTGGCTCTTTTGCAGATCGGTAACGCTCATATTATTGTAATTCCTTTGCGGGTCGCGGGTTTCCGCTGGTGTACGATGCGATTTAGCCAATTCTGTTTCAAGGCCTAAAACCATGGCCGCATTTTTAGAAGCCGTAACAGAATCGGTTCCGGTTAAAATAAAAAGGCGGGTGGCAAAGTTTACAAACGCCGTACGGGCCGCTTTGGTAGCGCTGTCTTGCTTTGTATAATATTCTTTCTCCGGCAGGCTTAATCCCGTTTGCGAAAACACCGGTATGTTCACACTGCTGTTCTTCTCATCAGCGCCTACATAAAAGCCTAAAAGATCATCCTGCCCGGTGGCGCCACCTTCAGCCAACAAATTCATTAGTTGCTTATAATCCTTTACTGAATCAAATTTGGCAAGCAATGGTTTTAGCGGTTCGGCGCCGCGGCCTTCTATAGCCACTGTATCCATTCCACTGGCATAATAGTCGCCTGTTTTTTGTTCAAGGCTTCCTTTGGCGGCAGCGCTTTTCGCCGCTTCTTCCAGCAAGCCGCGTAAGTTTTTTTGATTGTCATCATACAACGTATAAAAACTTCCCCAGCCGCTTTGATCATCGGGGATAACTACCTTTTTCATCCAGGCGCCATTGGCATAAAGAAAAAAATTATCGCCCGGTTTTATGGTAGAATCAATACCGGATTTATCAAAGGCTTCGGTTTTGGTAGTGGTGTTTATTGCATCCTGATTACTGCAAGATGATAAGGCAAGAAGGCAGAAGCCTGTGATATAAAAAAGAAACAACCGCATGTCTGAATGGTTTATTGTAGCTGTAAATATGAAACAATTTGGTACCGGTTAATAAAGTTTTTTATGAACGGATTAAACGAAGCGATAAACGATACAATGAATCGTATAAAAAAAGCCTCCCCAGTTAAGGAAGGCTTTTAGCATTTTATAAAAATACAATTAGGCAATTTCCACATCAGCACCAGCTTCTTTCAGCTTGGCTACTATTTCTTCGGCAGTGGCTTTATCAATACCTTCTTTAATAGGTTTTGGAGCGCCATCTACTAAGTCTTTTGCTTCTTTCAAACCTAAGCCAGTTAAGTCTTTTACAATCTTCACCACGTTGAGTTTAGAAGCACCAGCTGCTTTCAATATTACATTGAAAGAAGTTTTTTCTTCTGGTGCGGCTGCAGCTTCGGCACCACCGCCACCGGCTACTACTGTGGCAGCAGCAGGCTCAATACCATACTCTGATTTTAAAAAATCGGCCAGGTCCTGTACTTCTTTTACAGTAAGGCCTACTAATTGTTCTGCTAAGTTTTTTACGTCTGCCATGTTGATTAAATTTTTTCCCCCTTCATGGTTTATTGCTCCGGAGGATGTTTAAAAAAATTTGTTTGCCCCCATCCCCTGAAGGGGAGTAAATAAACTCACCTGGGGTAGTGAGTTAATAGTATGGTTAGAAACAGTACTTGATTATTCTGCTACCGGTGTTTCTGCGCCGGCAGCTTGCTTCTCGTGATGGTGCAACAGGGCCGCCAACACACGTTTAGCCGGAGATTGTAATAAGCCAATCACTTCACCAATCAATTCGTTCTTGGTTTTGATTTTGGTTAAGGTCTCCAGGTTGTTGTCGCCAGTATATACATCGCCATTAATGAAGGCTGCCTTTAGCTCCGGCTTTTCACCTTTCATCTCTTTACGGAAAGACGAAATTATTAAAGCTGGTTCTTTTGGATTTTCTGAAAACAACAAGGCCGTTACATTATTCAAGGAATCAAATACGCCTTTATAACCATCGCTGTTTAATGACTCCAGTGCCTTTTTGATCAGCGTATTTTTAGCCACTTTCATTTCAACATTTTTGCTGAAACAAACACGGCGGAGTTTTGTCACCTGATCTACAGAAAGCGATTCGGTATTGGTAATATAGAAGTTATTATACTGTGAGAATTTCTCTTTCAGTGTTTCTATTACTTCGTTTTTTTGTTCTTTAGTCATTGTATATTTTTTACAATCCTTGTGCTTAGGTGTTATCCTGAGTCTGCCAAAGGATTATTGAACAAATGATTTAGTGTCTATAGTAATGCCGGGGCTCATGGTCGCCGCCATCGTTAACCCTTTCAGGTAGGTACCTTTTGCGGTAGAAGGCTTTGCTTTAATGATGGCATTAATTAGTTCCTGGCTGTTGGCAGCAATTTTATCGGGGGCAAAGGAAACGCGGCCAATAGAAGCGTGAATGATGCCTGCCTTGTCAACTTTAAAAGCGATCTTACCACCCTTTACTTCATTTACTGCTGCAGCCACATCATTTGTTACCGTACCTGTTTTGGGGTTCGGCATCAAGTTACGCGGACCCAGAATTTTACCCAAGCGGCCAATTTTAGGCATCACGGAAGGGGTAGCAACAATTACATCTACATCCGTCCAGCCGCCTTCAATTTTTGCTACAAACTCATCTAAGCCTACGTAATCGGCGCCAGCGCCTTTTGCAGCAGCCTCCTGATCGGGGCCGCAAAGTACCAACACACGTTTTGTTTTACCCGTGCCGTGAGGCAGGGTTACGGTGCCACGAATAGCCTGGTCTGCTTTTTTAGGATCAACGCCAAGGCGGATATGTAAATCAACGGATGCATCAAACTTAGTGGTATTTATATCTTTCACCAGCGCCGAAGCATCTTTTAAAGAATACTGTTTGGCTGCATCAACCTTGCCGGCTACTGCTTTTCTTTTTTTTGGAATGAATGCCATTTTTAATTCAATTTTTAAGTGTTCAATTTCCGTCAGGGGGTTTCAAAGTCCCTTTAGGGATTTAGGGTTTAGCAGGCGCTCCTTCAACGGTTAAACCCATGCTGCGTGCGGTACCCGCCACCATAGAAGCTGCGCTTTCTAACGTGAAAGCGTTTAGATCAGCCATTTTATCTTTGGCGATTTCTTCTACCTGTGCCCAGGTTACTTTACCCACCTTTTGACGGTTAGGCTCTTTTGAACCACTTTGAATTTTTGCAGCGTCCTTTAATTGAACAGCGGCCGGGGGAGTTTTGATAACAAAGTCGAACGACTTATCGGAGTAAACGGTTAACAAAATCGGGAGCACTTTTCCCATCTTGTCTTGTGTGCGTGCATTGAATTGCTTGCAAAATTCCATGATGTTTACACCTTTGGAACCTAATGCCGGACCGATAGGCGGTGCAGGATTGGCCTGGCCACCCTTGCACTGAAGCTTTACGTAGCCAGTGATTTCTTTTGCCATTATTAATGATTTATTGGTTCAAGCGTGACGCTAAAAGGCGGCACTCCCAAATTCCTCAATTTTCACTTGTGGTGAATTTCTAAAGAACGAATAGGGGCCGCAAATGTAGGGCAATTCATTTAAAAATCTAATCTGCCAAAGGAAGAATTTTTGTTAAGGGCATTCCAACATTTCTTCGCTTGTACCTATGTTTGCAGCCTTTACTTCAGCTGATGGTTACTAAAATAAAATCGCTCCTTTTTAAGCTGCTCAAGATTGACGGCTACTTAGCCGTTGTTCAAAAATCGTATCGCATCGGTTATAGGTCTGGCTTGCTAAAAGGCACTAAAGCATACAATTGGCACTACTTCGTTTCATCGCTTTTAAAAGATGGCGATTACATTGTTGATATAGGCGCCAATCTCGGCTACTTTGCCTTGCCTTTTTTGGCCAAGGTTAAAGATGGCGGTCATTTGTATTGTGTAGAACCGGTAGCGCCTTTTCAGAAACAATTAAAAAAGCTGATTGCCGGCAAGCCTAATGTAACCTTACTACCCTTTGCATTAGGCGAAGAGAACGATAAGCAAGTGACCTTGGGCATACCCACCGAATTTCAAAACTTGGGTTACCTGCGCCACGGTACTACTACCCTTTTACATAGCGGCAACCGGGCCGATGGAACGTATTCCTTTGAAGCAACAATGAAGAAGGGCAGTGAACTATTTGCCGGGTTGCCTAAACTGGATTACATCAAATGCGATATTGAGGGATACGAAACCGTGGTATTTGCAGAGATGAAAGCCATTATTGAAAAATACCAACCGATGGTGCAGTTAGAAACCTGGGGCGAGCAATTGATGACGATGTATAACTTTTTTAAGGCCTTAAACTATGGAGCCTACTATTTAGAAGGCGGCAAGCTGAAACACTTGGAGGGCAAGGCTTCCGCGCGATGGAGTGAAAGCGACCTCCTATTTGTCCCTCAGAGTAAAATGTTTCGGATAGCCGCCTTCATAACACCCAAAATATAGTTTAAAGCTTCTACTTATTTTGTTCACGAACTATCTTACTACTATTGATTTCCGCTTCCACTTTTTTATATCCAGGTAATCGAGGTAATATAAAATTTTCAGCGATAAATTATTGTTCTGCGAAGCTGCGATAGTATTGCTGAAGTTTTTAAAGTACGTAGGTTGTATGTCGTGGTTGTAATCCTGTATCGAATTCTTCCAAACAATATTGATAAAGCTGCCCGGCGCAAATTGTAAGGTATAAACCGCATCAATATTAAAGTAATTGCTGTTTTGATTAACAATATTAATACTGGCGTGCTTAGTTGGAAGCAGGTTGCCATCCGCTTGCAGATCGTACAGTTGCTTAACCCCTACCTTACTCCAATAATGACGGGCTCTGAACGTAATGCCCGATTTATTATTGAAGTTGTACTTCGCACTGAAAATATTTTCAATTGTCTTAAGATCTCGTCGTGAGAAAATAACATCCTTCAGTTGATTGTTTTCGGAATAAGTAGAATAGTACCCTGCGTCGTTAGTGGCTGGATTATAAGTCAGGCCATGGCCGATAGATAGCTTATCATTAAAGCGGTAACGTTGAGAAATATTCACCTGGTGATTAGGGCTGTTGAAAAGGCTTCGCAGACCAACAAAGTAATTGAAGGCGGCATAATATTTTTTTGCGCTATTGGTTTCAAACCAGGGATTAAACTGTAACCGTTGCGGTGTGCGGAAAGAATAGCCGGTAACACGTGGTTCGTAAAAGTCATTGCCGTGCGGAACGTAACCAATAAACATGCCTACAAACCACAGATTTTTCAACTGCATGTTGGCGTTTACATTAGTGCTGAAACTTTGAAACTTACTATTGATTTTTTGGGCTGGCTTCCTGGTAAATAACATACTGTAATTGGCGTTATAATTAACCTGTATGCGGTTATACCAGGAGGTTGGCTTAAGCCAGCGGTACCCTGTCCAGAAGTAATGATCAATATAATCATTATTAAACAGCAGGCCCATATCGTTGATGTCGTATTTATCATCCGCAATATCCTGCGAGAGATTAAAATTCCAACGCCCACCCGTTTTTCCAAAACCAACTGTATGAGCGTACCCGGTGGTAGCAGCCGAAAAAGGTGAAGCGGTTAAATGGCTTAATGAAAATTTTCCATTCAGGTTGTAGGTATTCTTTTTATTATTCAGATCAAAAAGCGCAGCGCTTACATTAGCGTCATAGTCGCGGCCATTACGCAGCACACTCGTATTGATAAATGAAACCGACGAATTATTTTTTAGTGTTTGATCCAGTACTACAATATTGTAATTAGTAAGTGGTGCTGTTCTTATCTCCCTCCTGTTTTTAAAATTATCTTCCGCAGTAGCATACATAGGTTTAGTGATAGCGTTAAAAAAGCCAATGCCCAAACCACTCTTTGTTCTTCCCGAAATTTTTGTAGCATTAATCAGCTTCGATTCTGAAGGGTTTTTTATAACCGATTCATTTGAATTTATGTCATTATTTACATCCCAGTAATGCAACGGTGTGCCCCCAATCCGGCGGCTGTAAAAAAGATTGCCTTTATTAAAAAGCTCAGTTCCTTCCGTAAAAAAAGGACGGTTCTCATTATACTTTACTTCAAATGGCGTAAGGTTCAACACCTGATTATCACTTTGCACCTGTCCAAAGTCCGGGATTAATGTCATGTCTAATGTAAAGGCGTCACTGATGCCATACTTCACATCCATGCCGCCATTGACAGATGATGTAAAGTTTTTTTGGCCGGCCGTATTATAAGGATAATGATTAGCGTAGGTAGAAAAATATGGAGAAAAAGATAATCGTACCGGTGCATCAATTTTTTCAATTCCTGTCCATAAGCCTTCCTGATTTATAAAGCCGTTTACCTTAGGGTCAACCGGGTTCCACATGTATTGCTGCCCTGTTTTATTACGGCGGCGTGTAATATTTAACCCCCATGTTTGCCCGGCCTTGCTGGTAAAACGCAGAGCCGAATAAGGAATGCGCATTTCAAAGCTCCAGCCATCTTCATGAATTTTCGCTTCGCTGTCCCAAACTGCGTCCCATGAAGGATCTTCACCATTCATTCCATTCGAATATTTGGCATCAAACTGCTCGCCATAAGGCGTTACGTAAAAACCGGAGGCGTTGATCTTATCATTGTATGTGTCGAAGATGACGCCAACAAAATCATTTACTCCTACCTTGTCTCTTCCAATCAATTCGCGGGAAATACTGTCTTTTGTTCTTTCATGACAATAGCCACCAATATAGACGGAGGTGTTGTCGTACAGTAAGTAAATAACTGTTCTATTAAAAACATTTTCCTGCACACCCGCATTAGGACGCCATTCTATAAAGTCGGTAGCAGGAGTCGCTTCTCTCCATGCGGCTTCATCTATGTTACCGTCTATTTTTATTAGAGAAGTTGTTCGCTTTGCCGGAACTTGTTTTAGTATTGGCTGGGCAAATAACTGTTGCTGAATCCCTACTACCAAAAGGATAAAAAGTACTGTACGCATTGGTTATGGTTTGCAAAATAAAAGCAATACGAAATTATACGTACTTGGTAGGCAAATTGTTACCGTTTATCACAATCAACTGTTTATGTGATGCTATTAATGTGTCGTTAACAAAAAAGAAAAAGCCATCCGCACCTAAGCAAGATGGCTTACCGTTATTTAAGGGAAAAATTAGCTAAGCTTTTCTACCTGCATATAATTTAATTCAACAGGTGTAGAGCGGCCGAATATTTTTACAGTCACTTTCAGCTTTTTCTTTTCATCATTCACTTCTTCAATGGTGCCGTTAAAGTCATTGAAAGGCCCTTCAATAATTTTAATGGTTTCGCCAACTATAAATGGTTCGCTCATGGTGGCGCCACCCGCTTCTGCCATTTCATCCATTTTACCCAGCATCTTATTCACTTCGGCCTTACGTAAGGCAATAGGATTTTCCTTACCTAAGAAATGAATAACATTGGAGGTATTTTTTATAATGTCGCGGAGATCATCATTCAACTTTCCTTCGGCAATTTCAATCATTACGTATCCCGGATAATAGTTACGCTCCCGCATTACCTTTTTTCCGTTCTGTACTTTGTAAACCTTTTCTACCGGCAGAAAAACCTGCTTTACTACTTCGGTCCATCCACCACGGGAAACTTCTTTATCCAGAAATTCTTTTACTTTTCGTTCCTTACCACTAACCACACGCAGCACATACCATTTGGTTTCCTGCTGTTGCGGCTCTTGGGGGTTTATTGCAGTAGCTTCCATTCTTAGAAAATTTTATAAATGAACTTCAAGCCGCTGGCAGACACCAAATCCATTACCGCTACAATAGCCGTTATCATTAGCGTAGCCGCCAATACAATCATAGTAGATTGCTGCAACTGCATCCAGTTTGGCCAGGTTACTTTTTCAGTTAATTCCTTATACGAATCGCGGAAATAGTTAGATATTTTGTTCATAGTAAAACGTTTACGGTTTACAGCTCGCAGTTTACGGTTACAGCTAAAAACTTTAAACTGTAAACGTTGAACTTTAAACGCCGATGGCACGGGTGGAGAGATTCGAACTCCCATCAACGGTTTTGGAGACCGCTATTCTGCCATTGAACTACACCCGTAGGAAAGCTAAGAGCTATTAGCGGTAAAACTAATAGCTCTTAGCGATATGTTGCAAATATAAAATCATCATTTGCAAAGCCTGAAAACTAAAAGCTGAAAGCTTCTAATCTGTGGCTTATTTTAAGATTTCAGTAACCTGGCCGGCACCTACGGTACGGCCCCCTTCGCGAATCGCAAACTTCAAACCTTTTTCCATTGCGATAGGCTGAATCAACTTAACGGTAAGGTTGGTATTATCACCAGGCATTACCATCTCTGTTCCTGCCGGTAATTCTACTTCACCTGTAACGTCTGTAGTTCTGAAATAGAACTGAGGACGGTATTTCTGGAAGAAAGGAGTGTGACGTCCACCTTCTTCTTTACTTAATACATAAACCTCACCTTTAAAATCAGTATGCGGCGTGATAGAACCTGGCTTCACGATTACCATACCACGACGGATCTGTGTCTTTTCAATACCGCGTAATAATAAACCTGCATTATCGCCAGCTTCACCTTCGTCAAGCAACTTGCGGAACATTTCCACACCGGTGCAAGTTGAAGTAAGTGGAGCATCCATCAAGCCTACGATCTCAACAGACTCACCTACTTTAATACGACCTCTTTCAATACGGCCGGTAGCAACGGTACCACGACCGGTGATTGAGAATACGTCTTCAACTGACATCAGGAAGGCCATGTCTACAGGGCGGGGAGGCAATGGAATATAACTATCAACCGCATCCATCAACTCATCAATTTTGCCAACCCATTTTTCTTCGCCAGCTAAAGCACCGGTAGCAGAACCTTGAATGATAGGAGTATTGTCACCATCAAAACCATAAGAAGAAAGCAGATCACGGATTTCCATTTCCACCAGCTCTAATAATTCAGGATCGTCAACCAGGTCAACCTTGTTCATAAAAACAACAATACGGGGAACACCTACCTGGCGGGCCAATAGAATGTGTTCTTTTGTTTGAGGCATCGGACCATCGGTAGCTGCCACAACTAAAATTGCTCCGTCCATTTGAGCGGCACCGGTGATCATGTTCTTCACATAGTCAGCGTGACCGGGACAGTCAACGTGAGCATAGTGACGGCTTGCCGTTTGGTACTCCACGTGGGCCGTGTTAATGGTGATACCACGCTCTTTTTCCTCAGGAGCACCATCAATTTCATCATACTTTTTTGCTACGTTACCCATGCCTTTTGCAGCAAGGATAGAGGTAATAGCTGCTGTTAAAGTGGTTTTACCGTGGTCTACGTGACCGATGGTACCTACGTTAACGTGCGGTTTATCCCGCTTAAAATTCTCTTTTGCCATCTTTATCGGTTTTTAGTTGTGGAGTTAAATTGTTATTGTTTTATCTCCTTCTCACCAACTAAAAGTTTGAAGGAAAATTTTTATGGTACCAGCGACAGAATATCCTTTGATCGTCTGTTGCGTCGCACTCTTGTACATTTTGTTCGCTATTCAGCAAGTGAGTGGTAAGGTTAGAGACTTTGTTATTCACCATTCACCCTCTGAGCCGTTAGTGAGAATCGAACTCACGACCTCATCCCTACCAAGGATGTGCTCTACCCCTGAGCTACAACGGCTTTTGTCGGTTGACAGTTGACCGTTGTTAGTTGACAGAAGATAAAATCCCAACTGTCATCTCCCATCTGTCATCTATTTTGGAGCGGAAGACGAGGCTCGAACTCGCCACCTATAGCTTGGAAGGCTATCGCTCTACCAAATGAGCTACTTCCGCATGATAATTGGCTGATGTGATAATCAGCTAATTTGCTGATTAAAATACAGAAGCCATTTGCAAAGAACTTTCTACGATTAGCTAATCAGCACATTGGCTAATCAGCTAATCGTTTCTGTGGGCAGAGTAGGGTTCGAACCTACGTACTCGTGAGAGAACAGATTTACAGTCTGTCGCCTTTAACCACTCGGCCATCTGCCCGCAACTATTTAAGATTTACTATTTCAATTAATAATTAGGCATGTCCTAAATATTATTCAATCTTATTTATTAAATCGCGTTAGAGCCGAAGAAGGGAGTCGAACCCCCGACCTACTGATTACAAATCAGTTGCTCTACCAACTGAGCTACTTCGGCATTATCAATGTGCTAATTCGATAATGTGCTAATTAGCTATTCATAGCTGCACAAAACCCAAATAGCATCAAAGAACTTTCTATAATCAGCTAATCACCCCCTTTTTTAGGGATGGCAAAAGTATGGGAAATGATGAATAGAAAAAAATAGCAGAAAAAAATTTTCATTGGCCTTAGCAAATAAAAATCCCCCGCCGGAAGCGGGGGATTAAAAACACTTATGCGGCCTGCCGTTGCTTTTTCTTTTTTATCTGTTGTATTAATGCACTTAACGCTTCATCAAATGAACTTTCAAATGCTTTGCTGGTGCTCTTTACAAAGAAATCGGCCCGCGGCACATGCACTCTTATTTCCGCAATTTTATCTTTAATATTATGCACCACGTTGTCTAATACCAAAAACACATCTACTTTAATAATCCTGTCGTGATACTGTGATAGTTTTTCTAATTTTTTGGTAATGTACTCTACCAGTTTTTTGTCTGCATCAAAGTGAAGCGCCTGAACATGAACGATCATAGAATTGGTTTTAATCTGTGAAAAAATTAGCGTAAAAAATTTGCCTTGTAACACTATGAAGTTACTCTATCAGCATTTTACTACCAACGTAAATAGGAGAAATTTTAGCTACAGAAAAAAAAAGTCAGGGTTTTGGATGAGATCGCTTGTGAATATTTTTTAACCGGCCTATAGTATTATGCGTGTACACCTGCGTAGCCGCCAGGCTGCTGTGACCTAATAACTCTTTTACAGCATTCAGGTCGGCGCCGTTATTAGTAAGATGTGTGGCAAATGTGTGGCGCAGCACATGAGGACTTCGCTTTTCGATAGTGGTAACCAAACTTAAATAAGATTTTACGGAAGTGTAAACTGCCCGTGGAGCAAGTGGCTTTCCTTTTTGTGTTACCAGCAAGGTTTCTGTGAAGCCAAGGTTTAGGTCTTTTGTTTTGTCGGTGAGGTATTGCTTAATTTCTTCCTGAAGCATAGGGTTCAAAGGAATGAGACGTTCCTTTGAACCCTTACCCAAAACTTTAATAGTGCCGCTTGAAAAGTTAACCCCGGCTTCTTTTAAAGTAATCGCTTCACTTAGGCGCATACCGGTTTGGTAAAAGAGTTGTAGTAGCAAACGCTCCGTTTTACCCTTCCAAGTATCCGGAAAATCAATATGATTAAAAAGCATTTTAATGTCTTTATCGGCGATAAAATTGGGTAACCGTTTTTCCACTTTTGGCGACACTACCTTGGCCATGGGACTTTGAAGCAAAACCCCTGTTTTAATCTGGTATTTAAAGAAAGATTTAAGTGTAGAAATTTTCCGGTTGATACTTTTTGATGATAAATCATTTTCTTTAAGCCCGGCCAGCCAACTTCGTATGTATGTGTGTGAAATTTGCTGCAAAGGCGTCTCGCCAAATTGTATCACAACAAAATCAAAAAAAGAAATCAGGTCGGCCTGGTAAGAAGTAATAGTGTGTTGCGAATAGCGCTTCTCGAATTTGAGATAGTTAATGAACGGCTGAATTACAAGTTGATGGTTCTCCATAAAAAACAATAGCTGCAAAGTAATTAAAACCTTGCAGCTATAAAATATGATAGAAAGTCCCGCAATAGCAGGATTAGGCTTCGATCTTTCCGCTTGCGATGTTCTGCTTGTAAACAGCTTTCAACACCTCGCCGCGGCGTTTAACCGATGGCTTGGTGAAAGCTTGTCTTTCGCGTAACTGCAATAGAATCTTAGCTTTCTCAAACTTCTTTTTATACTTCTTGAGTGCTTTATCTATATTCTCGCAGTCCTTAGAATCAATAATTAGCATGCGTTATACCTCCTTTAAAAATTTTGGAACGCAAATATAAGTTTCCTTTTGGCCGCAAACCAAAACAAAATGTAAAAACCCCGAATTTTACCGGATGTTCACCGGAATTATTGAAAGCATGGGCCATTTAGTTTCTATTGAAGAAAGGGGTTCTAACAAGACGTTTTGGATTGAGTCGCCCCTTTCTTCTTTTTTCAAAATAGACCAGAGCATTGCCCACGACGGCGTCTGTCTCACTGTTGAAGAAGTAGTGGAAGGCAAACACCGGGTAACAGCCGTTTTAGAAACGTTAGAGAAAACCGCACTAAACTCGTGGTGCCAGAGCCGCCAAATAAATTTAGAACAATGCCTTTTGCTAGGAAGCCGGCTGGATGGGCATTTTGTGCAGGGGCATGTGGATGCAACAGCCACCTGCAAAAAAATAAAAGGTAAGGATGGCAGTTATGAACTCCGGTTTTCTTTTCCTGAAAAGTTTGCGCCTTTAGTTATTGAAAAGGGATCTATCAGTATTAACGGCATCAGCCTGACCATATTTAATGTAAAAAAACATTCGTTTACCATAGCCGTTATTCCCTATACCTGGGAGCATACTAATTTAAAATTTTTGAAGCAGGGAGACAAGGTAAATATTGAGTTTGATATGTTAGGCAAGTATATCAATCGCTATTTAAAAACAAAAGGCGCCTGACAATAGGCCCTACCATTCAGGAAATAGTTTATCCCCAACAACTTATTCAGGTGCCCTTCTATTCCTACTATAAGAATTAAAAAAACGCATCGCAACGGGTTGCCAGCCGATCACCGTAAGTGTTACAAAAAAAGGTGTTAGGGTGAGAAAGAAACGGCTGTGATATTCATCGCACTGCGTAGCTATTACCAAAGCAAAAAACAGAATTGTTGAGAAGATGAAAAGCAAAATTGCTTTTGGTACGATACGAAATAATCGTCTGGCGTTTATTACAAGGCTGCCATAAAAAATTACATCATATACTATCAGATACAAATTGTGAGCAAAAGAATTGTATGGTCGCAGCATGGTAAAAAAGTATTTTAACCGCACGGCAGCCAACCCAATGAAATGGCTAAAATTATGTTGCAGGTAATAAAAAAGTTGATAGAGTTGGTTAGGATCGTTGGAAAGATTGGCCTGATAACTTCCATCGTTAAGCGGCATATCGCAAATGATCATATCGCCGGTTAAGGCATAGTTCATTGACCAGTCGGAAGTGGTAGTAAAGAAGATATGAACGATGGAGTTGAGTAGAACACAAAAAGCTGTGCCGGCGAAAAAAAGGTACACCCGTTGCCGTTTAGTTAAATGGACCGCAATAAAAAATAGCACAGGTGGTACAAACAAAATCCCCAACGGCCGGCTAATGATGAGTAGCAAAAGCAGCAAACACGCATTACTTACAAACCGAAAATTGAGCACCGTAAAACGCAGCAAATGCCCAAATAGAAATAATACCAAACTGTAAAACATACATTCGGTAAATAAGAACAACGACCACGATTGGTAGGGCCAAAAACTTAACAGCAAAACAACCACAATCAAAGCTGGCGCCTTGCGTCCGAAAAATTTCCAGAGTGCTGAAAAGAAGGAAAGATAAGCGGCAAGGTTTATTGCCATAATAATTAATAGCGCACCTACCGCACCTGTTTTGATGGATAATGAAAAAGCAATAACAGCGATGGTAGTGAAATAAAATAAAAACCGGAACTGAGAGAAGGAGTGGTGTTCTAAAACGTAGTGTGCCTGGTTAATGTACTTAGGCGCTTCTAACGTAAATACAAAGCCAAACCGTGAGTACCATAAACATTGAAAGAAAAGCCACAAGCCGACAACAATGATGTGAGGAGACTTTATAAAAAAAGCGAATTTATCTTTCATTTAAAAATGATTTGTATCTCCTGTCAGTGTAATCCCTCTCCATACAAATTCACTTAAATTTTTTTTCCTTTCATGGAGGTTGCTATCGCCTCGTCCATTACCCTTTCCGCATAGGGTTTGGATATAGTATTAAGGTTTTCAATGGACGTTTGCACCTGGTCTTTATTGCCATTTGTGATATTTTCTTCGACGCTTTTTAGTGCTGTTTGCGTTTGCGCTATTTCTTCCGGGGTTAAAAAGGCGGAGTGTTTCGCCAAAAAATCTTTTGTAGTATTTACTAATAAAGTGGCTTCTGTTTGAGCCTCCACCAAAGCCCGTTGCTGCATGTCGTCTTTTGCATGATGAATAGAATCCATCAATAGTTTTTCCACCGCTTCATCCGTAAGTCCGTACTGCGGTTTTACTTCAATGGATTGCTGAACACCGCTGCGTAATTCTGTTGCCGTTACCACTAAAATACCATCAGCGTTTATTAAAAAATTAATTTCCACTTTGGGTAGGCCTGCCGGCATAGCAGGGATGCCTGACAAGGTAAATTGCGCCAGCCTGCGGTTGTCTTTTACCAAATCCCTTTCGCCTTGGTACACCGATATGATGATGCCTGTTTGCGCGTCTTTCTGCGTTGTATATTGCCTGCCTGCCTTTGAAGGGATTTTTGAATTACGTGGAATTAAAACGTCCATTAATCCGCCCATGGTTTCTATTCCAAGGGAGAGCGGCGTAATATCCAACAGTAAAACATCCTTATTATTACCGGCTAAAATGTCGGCTTGCACCGCCGCGCCAAGCGCTACCACTTCATCAGGATTGACTTCATCATGTACCGCTTTTCCAAAAAATTTACTTACTGCTTCTTTTACCAACGGCACCCGTGTAGATCCGCCTACCATTACTATTTCATCAATGTCGCCAGCGGTCAGACCGGCATCTTTCAACGCATTTGAACAATAAGTAATTGTTCTGGCTACTAATGGCTGAACCAAGGCATTGAAATCGTTCTTGCTTAGCCGCACTCCTCTTGCGTTTACGCTGCTTTCAAAAGAGTCACTACTACTTAAACTGATCTTTGCCCCTTCTGCCATCAACCGTAATTCCTGCGCTAACGACTTATTGTTTTGCAACGCGGCGCCATCAATGGCAAGTTCGCCCATCCATTGTTTCATAATGGCATAATCAAAGTCATCGCCGCCGAGATAGGTATCGCCATTGGTAGAAAGAACTTCAAAAATTCCATTACTGATCCGCAAGATGGAAATATCAAAGGTGCCACCGCCTAAATCATAAACAGCTACTACCTTTTCTTCTTCCTTACCCATACCGATGCCATAAGCTAAACTTGCCGCAGTGGGCTCGTTTACAATCCGCAAAACATCTAAGCCGGCTAACCGCCCGGCATCTCTTGTGGCCTGGCGTTGCGCATCATTAAAATAGGCAGGCACGGTAATCACCGCTTTGTTCACTGGTGTTTTTAAAATATGTTCCGCCCGTTGCTTTAACGCTTTTAAAATGTAAGATGAAAGTTCAATGGGCGTGTAATACTTACCATCCACTTCCACTTTCACTAAATTATCCGTGCCATCGTCAAATATTTTATACGTAAAGAAACCGGTCCGCTCTATTACATCTTTGTACGATTTACCCATCAAACGCTTTACCGAAAAAATAGTGTTCTGCGGATCGGTTATCAAAAACTGTTTTGCCTCCGTGCCGACGGAAACCTGACCACCTTCGCCAAAATGAATAATAGACGGTACCAAGGTTGTATTATCAAATTCTTTTAAAACAGTAGGTTGCTTCGTGTCGGGATGAATAATAGCAATTAAACTGTTGGTAGTGCCTAAGTCAATACCTACAATAATTTCCGCTTGTTGTAAACTGCCCGTAGTTAGGTTGATTGAGATTTTAGCCATTCAAGTAAGGAGATATTTTATTCTTTTGCCCTGCAAACTTACGCAGAATAAAAAAGTAAACAGGCTTTTCAAATGCTTTGTAAGCAACTACGGACAACAGTTGCAGAAGAATATACAGCAACAGAATATTGGCCGTTATATGAAAATAGATAACCTCGGCTATCATCCCAATGTGAAGCAGGTAAAAGGCATACGAACTTTTGCCAAGTAAAATCATCCAATCGGCACTAACTAAACGTTTGAACCATGTTTGCTCGACCAACAATCCGTAAAAAAAAATACCAATAGCAGCAGGAATTAAAAAATTAAAAAGTAAAACCACCACAGATAGACCACCATGCTGGTGCGTGGCACTCATTTGATGCGTATAAAAACAAAGTGCCAATAGTAAAATAAAGAACAAGGCACTGCCACATAGCGTGAAGTGTTTAAAGCCACTAACCGGACTTTTATTGATGATCCGTAGCGCAATATATATCCCGACAAAAAATTCAAAGCAACGGCCAAAGAAGGTGCTGAAGAACATAAAATCTATGCTTTCAAAAAAACCTTTGAACGGGTATTTTGAAAACACTGACACCGCTACATATCCTATGGCTATCAGAACCGGTATTTGTAATAAGAAAAACTTTTTTGCTCTAATGAAATAAAACGAAAGCGGAGCAAACAGGTAAAACATCTCTTCCACCGTCAGGCTCCAGGCCTGTGCTATGCCGGACAAACAGTAGGTGGCGCTAAGGCCTTTTAACAAGGTTACATTTAAAAAGACTTGCCAGCCTATGTCAGAGATTTTATTGCTGTGAAAGAGCAGTAGCAGCTGAATAGCAAGAAGAAGCCAGTACAATGGAAAAATCCGCGCTATTCTTTTTGTGAGGTAAAGCCGAAATGTTTTTAAGGAAAGCGACATATCGTAATACCGATACGTGATCAGGAAACCGCTAAGCACAAAAAAAAGATTGACGCCGATGTTTAGCCGGCTTAAGATGATATGAGCGAAACTGTTTTTATCCGCAGTTAAATTATCGGCATAGTGAAATAAAAAAACCATGGATGCCGCAATAAACCGGATTCCTGTGAGCGCCGGAAAATCTTTTTTTTGCAGCATAGTTTGGTAAGTAGTTATAAAAAAGCTGCCTGTTTCCAGACAGCTTTTTACTTATTTATAAATGGTTACCGCATCAGGTACATCTTGCCATATCCTTTGGTAAAATATTTATCGGTGTTGTCGCTATCCGATGTGTATTTATCCAATGATTTTCCATTGAGATTAGTCACCACACGATAGAGATAAACGCCGTTGCCTAACTTTTGCCCGTACTGGTCGGTACCGTCCCATTTGTACTCGGTAATATTCCGGCCGATACGCAACGTTCCGAGTTCGGCTTTGGTAATTTCCCTTACAATTTTACCGGTTACCGTTAGTATCTGAATCTTTAAATTCTGCGGCACTTCGGACCCCGTGAGTGTAAAGACAAAGGCTGTTGATGTAGTGAACGGATTAGGATAATTAAGCATGTTGGAGATCATCGGCTTATTGATGACATCGAAGGCAACACGGTACGATACAGCACCGGCGGCGTTATTGCTCATATCCTTACCGGTAATCAGCAGCTCATATTCTCCATCTTTCTGGAAGTAGGGGTTGAACTCAATGCTTGCCGTATTATTTCCATTAGGGGCGCCGGTGGCCGGTATAAACTTCAATGTATCGGCACTAAAGGCAAACGTTCGTGTTACACTGTTTGGCCCAAGGCTTCCTGACGCTTCCGGGTAACGCACCTGCACAGTGGTTATGGATGGGTCGTTCAGCAACATCCATTTCGCTTCATCTTTCAGCTTCACCAAAATATGCGGTTTAGAAGAAACAATGTCCCGGTTGAGAATATGAACATTATCAAATGTAACGTCCATCAAGGGGTTCAATGTATCTCCCTTCACATAAAAATTACGGAAGATGAAATTATTAAAATGATATTGCTCTGGCTGCGCATTGTCGGGGTTTAGTTCTACATACAACGTGTTAGCTCCTACTAATTGTTTGGTATCTATATCAAATTGAAGATTCAGTACTTCGCCGGTGTTCAATGGCTTTTTCTGCTTAGGCACCTGAATTACTTTTGCGGTATTGCTACGATCATATACAATTACTTTCACCGCAATACTATCGGCAAAAGCCGCATCACTAATGTTTTTGAAGGCCAGTTTAAAATTAACCGGTTCGCCTACATCAAAGGTGTCCTTCATACTAAACTGAACATTAGGCGTAACCGCTCCTTCGGGTATAGGGTCGTATGTGAGCCTCCAGTATTTTAACTGGTAAGGCGTATGATTGATACTGTCTATATTCCTGAGGTGTAATTGAAGCGAGGGATAAATAGCCGCATTTATGGAAGAAATATCCAGCGTTTGCTGGGCCGGCGAAATATCACGAATTAAAGTATCAACCGTCCCATTGGTTTTAATACCAATTATATCCACCGTGGGCCTGTCTCCGCCGCTGGTATCGGTGGTGCTGCCCCTCCATTGAAACTGCTTCCACTTTTGCGCAGGCCCGAAAATGGGCGATGTCACATAGCCTAACGTATCTGGGGTAAGATAGTCTGCCGATAAGGTGATCTTATCATAAATGCCATCGCTAAAAGCAAACTTCGGCGCCACTTCATTTTGCCGGTCTTTTTTATAAGTAAAGATTAAAGCCCGGGGCCGGTAAAATGAGTCAAGCTGGGTAAAGCCCTGATTATAAAAATGATGATAAATAGACCGGTTGCTTCCAAAGCGGGCCGTATCGCTTTTCCAGGTATTTACAAACACATTGCTGTTAGGATCAGAAGTTCCGAAATTCCGTATGGCAACTATATAGCCGGAAGGAATCATTTCTAAAAACTCCAGCAGTTTTCTGCGCTTGCTGGTATCGTTTAATAAATATTGAAAGTTATAAGCCCGGTCTTCTCCGCATATTGCATCGCTGCCAAATTTTCCCGGATCGCCTTCGTGGCCATTTAACCAGGGCTGGAAGGTATTGGGATCAAACACGTTTACGATAATGCTTGGCCAGCCACAAACGCTTCGTATGTAGTTAACGCCGTTTACCGAAACGGAAAATTCCGCTGCCTGTGTAACCGCTGTAACAAACACACCACTACGTATCAGGAGATTGTTTGATGACTGCTGAAAATTCCATTTACTTCCCTGCGCCAAATCCATTTGGCTTATGCCTGATTTAAGGTGTTGATAATAGTGCGATTGATTGAAACCGAAAGCCGAATTACTTAAATAAACAAAAGAACTATTATTCCAAACAGGGCTGCCGGTTGCAGGTACAGGTGCTACCCGCCAATAATACACGGTACTATCGGTAAAACTAATACCCGGCGTAAATTCCAGCAGGCCGCCTGCGGAGGTAAGGGTGCTGGTAGCCTTTAATGGAGAATTGAATAATTCTGTTGTATCAATCTCCATTTTATATTGCTTACTGGGGCTGAAAGGGTTGGCCGTAGAGGCTTTCAACGTAATACCCTGGCTTTTGACGATGGCATAATTATAAGGATAGATAGGACGGGCCTCATCTTCAAAAATGATAAAATCGCGGTATGTGGAGTTGTTGGTTTCAAACAATTCATCAATGGCGTTATCGGCATCAACGGTTACATAAATACGGTTAGCACCTTTATCTTTTGTAGGATCAATGGGCAGTGTAAATGCCAATGTATCTCTGTACCGGATTCCATTTAATGTATCTCTATGCACCACTGCTACCGTACCATCGGGATACTGACGTTTGGTTTCTACCACCGATTTACGATTGATGGCCTTTCCTAAATTAATTACACTGATGTTCACTTTAAAAGACTGGTCGGCTACAGAAATAAAATTAGGCGCCACTTTTACCATGCTGTCCACTATCACATAATCGGGCTTTGCCTGCTGATTTAATCGTATAGCGGGGTCGCCGTTTAACACGGTTTCTTCGGCATTACAGCGGGCAAAAAAATCATCTGTCGAGGTAAAGGCGTAAACATCATCAATGGTCTTTTTCATGATGTCGCCAATAGGCTTTCCATATAAGGTGGTAGCCATATTATTGTAGGCACGGGAGTTCCAGATATCAAGGTAGTGAACAATACCAAAATGCGAGGACCCTACGAAATTAATGGAACCTCTGTCCTGCGCTAATACATATTTATCGGATAAAAAATTCTTTTGCGTAAAACGCCCTTCAGTATAATCAAACGTATTGCCGGCATTACAACCTAAGGCAAAGAACATAGGATATTTTCCCTGGTTATTATAGTTGGCCGGGTCGTCCAGATTAAACTCTAAAGAGGTAGGCGACGAGTGACCGTAATAGGTAATCAGGCTAATGCCCTGGTTAAACAAATTAGTGAGATCCACATCACTTAACTGCTGCACAAAACTGGACGTGGTTTTTGCAAACGTTGATACGTTAGCGCCATATAAGGTATCACTGATCATCTTTTGATAATCCTTTAAAAAAGATACCAGTTGAGAGGCCAACGGTTCTTCGCCGGCACCGGCTATATGCGCTATATTTTTCATCCAGGCTTTATCACCAATAGCCGGTGAAAGCGTTTGCTGTTGAAGTTCCAGGTCTTTTACCTTTTTCAAATAAATGGCTACTTCAGCAGGTGTAATAGCGGTTAAGCGCCCAATTGGGGTGGCTGGCGAAGAGGTACCCGGTTCTGCCGCCAACAAAAAGTCCGACGCAGGATAGCCATAGGTTGGCACCAGGTTCAATTTATCCAGGTTGTCTTTTGTTGTTTGATCTGGAGCTGTTTCGTAGCGTTTCTGATCAAGGTATTGCACCCCTCGGCCGATAATAAAAACATATTTGGGCGGCACTAAAAATTTCCTTCGGGCAAAGCGGATAAAGTTGCGGACGCCAGCCGGATTTTTCCTGATACCAAAACCAAATTGGTCCGTCAACTGGTCCTCCAAATAAAGCTTGGCATTATAACTTCCTCCGGGAGTCGACGTACGGTAAAAGCGATAGTCCTCAACGGGATTGGATCCGTTTGCACCATTCAATAAAATAGAGCTGGATATAACTATGTAATCACCCTGATTAGCAGCCAGGGAATAGTTGACAAAACTGCGGGACTGAAGAGAATTTACAGAAGCAATGTTGCCTGTTACCTCGCTAACCAACACCAGGTTATGGTCGGTAGCAGAGGGATCTAAAACAACTTTTACTAAACCGCCGGCAATCTCTCCTACATAGCGTTTGCCATTGGTAACATCATATAGAACAGGAGCCACGCCGCCATTTGAAAAACCGGCAATCTCCAGATAGTTTCCGGTGACTGAAGGCCCAAGGGTGAACTCAAAATTAGCAGCTCCGTTAAAGTTAAACTGGCGTGGGTACGTCAGCTCAATTTTATGTACTACCATGCGGTCTATGGGGCATCCCGCTGTATCGCACGTTTCTGTAATATTCTTTATTGCTACGGAAGCGGTACCAGTAGTTAGGAGGCTAAGGTTTACCGGCTCTTCTTCCACTGCCTGATTCAGGTATGGAAGCGGATTTCCACCAACCGAATCGCCATTGATCTTAACCGAATAACGCCTTGAATTATAGGCATTGCCGGTGGCCCCGATTTTAATTTTGGCCGCCGGGCCTGACGAGGCCGCAAACAGGTTGGTAAAATCGGTTGTTAATGTGCCATTTCTTTCAATATCGTCGGATGTATAACCTTCACCTATGTCGTAAGATGAAGAAAAAAGATGATCTACTCCCACGAGATAATAAAGACCGGGATTAACTTTTGAATTAAAGTAACGCCCGGTTGTGTACATAAAATAGGGCTCTACGGGCAGTGTATTGCCCGGCACATTGTTAGCTGTGGGTTGCAAACGCATGTTGGTGCCAGCAGTAGTTGTGGTAAGAAAGTAAGCGGCTGAATCAGAGATCAGGCTCCATTTATCATTGAGTTGAAAGGTGGCATCGCGGTATAATTCCTTATCCGGCTTGCCATCATTCATCTTACCCCAAAATTCTATATAATCAGACGAACCTAATGTGCCCGAGGCCACAGATGTATAAATAGGCACTTCAACTCCATTACGCCATAATTTAAAACTTTGAGCCGTTGCGCTGCCTAAGCCCGAAGCCGCAAGGCTGGCGCCGCTAATACGGTACAAGCCATCCTTACCTACTTTAAACTTATAGTAGGTTTTGGTATAGTCAATCCACTCATTGTTGTACACCTGTGCCTTTAACACAAAGCCTAACAGCATCAACAAGCCAAATAGAAGTTTTCTCATTGCAATAGTTTTTGGATACGGAGGGTTATTTTTTCTTTTTGTTTTTATCGTTCACCAGATCAAACTGAAGGGAAAATACATGCGTGTATAACGGATTAGATTGATTAGCCAGGTTGGTGAACGCATAATCAATACGAACATTTTGTAGCCTGAAACCCACGCCGGCGCTGGGCTGGTAAATCCAAACCTTTTTCTGGTTTAGTGTATCGCCATCGGAAAGCGCCTTCTGAAAGTTATTAATGCCACCTCTTAAAAAGATCACGTTATTGATGTTGAGCTCTGCCCCAATCTTAGGATCAATACTTACCGGGTCGGCACTTACAACCGTATTGCGCTTGCCATCAAAGGTTACATCAAAGTTGGCTTCCGTTAAAAGGCTAAGTTTATTGTTGATGCGAAAATCGCGGCCGATTCCTAAGATCAACCGCGGCGCCGTCAACTCAGTTGACTTTACCGGAATGTCATTATTGGTTAAGTAGAGAGCCTGCTTTTCTTTTTCGGTGAAGGAGAATGACCAGGAGTTGAAGGTGGTGGTTAAATCGCGGGCATTGATACCAAAATGCCATTTGTTTGCTTGTATCTGTAAACCCGCGTCCAGCCCAAATCCCCAGGCTTTGGCAAAAGAACCCACGCTACGGTGAATGACCTTCGCATTAATACCAAAGCTGATATTCTTGTTGGTACTTTCCTTTAGCTTCTGCGCCAGGGAAAGAATGAATGCATAATCGGCGGAAGAAAAAGATTGAATGTTGTTATAGTTGATGGACCCATCCGGTTCTACCAAAAACAAGGTGTTCATAATATCATCTACCCCAAACCGAAGAGCGGTAACGCCTATCGTACGTTTGTTGCCGGCCGTGGGGATGGCCACGCTGGCGTAATCGTACTTGCCAATGCCGCCAAAGTATTCAGCGTGCATCGCATTTACATTGCCATGGTCTTTTACCCCGGTTAAACCGGCAGGGTTCCAGTAACCGGCTGTCCCATCGCTAACTGTAGCTACCTGGGCGCTACCCATGGCTAATCCCCGGGCACCGGCGCCTATATTTAAAAATTCGTTGGAATATTTTCGGAATTGGGCAAAGGAAGACGTGGAAACTAAACCGAATACGGCAAGAGCGGTGAGTTTGAGGTTCATTAGTCAGATTTTCAGATAAGCAAAGGATTCTGTAAAAACGTTTTTAAATAGATATTGGCTGCACCAACAAATATAATCCTTACAATCGTAATTCATAATAAGGCAGCCTCATTTTCCCGCCTCCTAACGTTGAAAGCCGGAGTAAATTGCCCTTGCCTGATTACATTTGCGGCCATTGGAACAACAAGCAATAGGCAACGAGCAATAGGCAAATAGTAAAAAAAAATTCTTTTTGTTTTTACTTGTTGGAATAAAGACGGCACTGGCAAGGAGCTTATTGCTCAGTGCCAACTTAAATTATAGCTATGAACCTGATAACTGAATTGCGCTGGAGAGGATTAGTACAAGACATTATGCCTGGTACAGAGGAACAACTGAGCAAGGAACCTACCTCCGGCTACATCGGTTTCGACCCTACTGCCGACTCGCTGCACATTGGTAGCCTGGTGCCCATTTTATTATTGGTTCATTTGCAAAAGGCAGGGCATAAACCGGTGGCTTTAGTGGGTGGCGCTACCGGTATGGTAGGCGACCCAAGCGGCAAAACTGCTGAACGATCCCTGCTAAGCGAAGATGTTTTACAAAAAAATGTCGAAGGCATCAAAGCCCAGTTAATGAAGTTCCTTGACTTTACTCCCGGCCCAACATCTGCCGAAATGGTCAACAATTACGACTGGTTTAAGGAGATCAGCTTTTTACATTTCATCCGCGATGTAGGCAAGCATCTTACCGTAAACTATATGATGAGCAAGGAAAGCGTTCGTAAACGCATAGATGGAGACGCAGGCATTTCCTTTACCGAGTTCACGTATCAACTGATACAAGGCTATGATTTTTACTGGCTTTACCAAAACAAGGCCTGCAAGCTGCAAATGGGCGGCTCCGACCAATGGGGCAATATTACTACCGGCGCAGAACTTATTCGCCGCAAGGCTGGTGGCGAAGCGTTTGCCTTTACCTGCCCGCTGCTTACCAAAAGCGATGGCAGTAAGTTTGGCAAATCGGAAGGCGGCAATATTTGGTTAGATGCGCAAAAAACATCGCCCTACCAGTTCTATCAATTTTGGTTGAATGCGGCTGATGCCGATGCCGAAAGCTGGATTAAAATTTTTACTTTTTTATCAGAAGAGGAAATCAATTTGTTGTTAAACCAAAATAAGGCCGATGAAAGCAAGCGCCTGCTGCAAAAAAGATTGGCGAAGGAGCTAACGCTTTTTGTTCATGGAGAAGACGAATACAACAAGGCCATTGAAACAACTCAAAAATTATTTGCACAGCAAAACGTATCGGCGGATAGTTTAAGCGCCGATGATTTGGAAAATATGCAGGGCATTGTGAAACTACCGTATGCCTTGGGTAATTTACAAAATGGAGTAAACATAATAGACCTAGTTACGGCTACGGCCATCTTCCCCAGCAAAGGCGAAGCAAGAAAAATGATACAAGGCGGTGGATTAAGCATCAACCGTGAAAAAATAAGTGATGCGCAGATGCAGGTGAACACGTCACATCTGTTACACGAAAAATATTTGTTGGTGCAGCGTGGAAAAAAGAATTACTATTTAGTTATCGTAGAGTAGGGTATTAAACATTACAATAGCCGCTTCAGTTTTGTTAGGTGTTTATATATCGTAGGTAAGTAATTCCCATTGCATTTTCTGATGCCTTGTGAAAGTTATTTCTTTCCAAAACATGTATACTCGCAATGTTTGTGTGCTTGACATATGCGCTAGCATAATTATATCCTCGCTCTTCCATGTAATGCACTGTTTTCTTCAATGCCCATTTCATTATTCCCTTACCACGCCATTTCCTAGCGATCCCATAAATTAAGGTGTTTTCACAACCGGAATAATAGCTGACATTTTTCACATTTGCTATAAAACCGACTAATTGACTATTGGATTCATCCCATATTTCTGTTTCACCAATATTCAATGGGGAGAGTTTAATCAATCTGAGAAACTCTATACTTCTCTCTTCAATAGCTTTCATCCAATGAACGATATGAATAAAGGCATCTTGAACAGTCACCGATTCAAAATAGGGAAACTCGCGACTTATTTCCTGATCATCCAATAGACGATGAAATTGCTGTACATCATGCAGGTTAGGATCATTTAGAATCGTATACATGATAGTCTTTTTTATAAATTTATACTGTTGTCGTTTTTTTAATTACTATTTAGCATTATTCTCCAGCGACATACTCTGATCACTGCAACTTTTTTAGAAACGTAACGGATAAGGCACATTTTACATAAAAAATTTTTGTCCTCTCCACCTTAGTATCTTCTTCACCAAAAATACCTGCTGGTACAGAGAGGAAAGAAAAATTATTACCTCATTATTGCTACAAATTGAGTAGATTATTTTTTGAAGAACTTAATTACATTTAAGCCACAAATTTTTCTGCCGTTATGAGCAAGCAAACCACTTTTCTTTTTGCCGCCTTAGCCAGCTTTGGCCTGATAAACTCCTGCAACCCCAAAAACAGCAAAGGCATTAAAAATGATGTTGCCCTTGGTTTGCTGGAAGAAGACAAAAGCAAAATCTCCCGCATTCCGCCGGCCGATATTCCATTTGGCGGCACCGAGCTTCCGGCCTCGGTTGACATGGCCGATAAAATGCCCGAAGTCGGCTCCCAGGGCGGGCAACAGTCTTGTGTGGCCTGGGCCATCGCGTACGCATTGAAGGGCTACCAGGAAGATGTGCAGTTAGGCGAAAAGCTGAAGTTCAGTCCGGCCTTTGTTTACGATCAAATCAATGGCGGCAAAAACGTTCCCACACAAGTAACCGATGGCCTGAACGTTCTTTCCAACCAGGGCGTTTGCTTAATGAGCGAGATGCCTTACGACGAAACCAAATGGGATGATGAACCATCGCAGGATGCGAAAAAAAGTGCTAAACGTTTTCGGATAGATGAATGGCGCCGCGTTAATCAACTCGACATTCGCGAATTAAAAACCCACCTCGCCGGCGGCGTTCCTATCATCATAGGGGCCATGGTTACCGCTGAATTCCGCGACCGCGGGTTTACCGATGGCGCTGATTTTATCTGGAAGAAGAACGGTGAATCTATTGGCGGCCATGCGATGCTGGTAGTAGGCTACGATGATGAAAAACATGCGTTTAAAATTATTAATAGCTGGGGTAAAAACTGGGGTGATAGCGGTTATGGCTGGATAGACTATGACCTCTTTACCGATGTAGTGATGTATGGTTTTGTAGCTAAAGATGGCTATACCGCACCAGAGGTTTTAGCTGATATAAAAAAAGGAAAACAGCAGGAAGAATCACCGGATGAGAACAAAAAAATTGAAGACAAAAAAGACGACTACACTTACGCTAAAAAAACAGAAGAACCTACTAAGGAAGATGCCAACATAGATTTCAAGAAAAGCAATGTGGTTTATAACGTTCAAAATCCGGACAAGGACCACCCCGGCCCGGCCATGCGCATTGAAGGCACACTGGACATACCCGCCCGTTATGGTAAAACATTTTATGTGCTGGTAACGGTTTATGACAAGGCCACCAATAAGCCGATCAAAACAAAAATTTATCCCGATTACTCCAATGTTCGTCACGAAGTGGCCGGCTTTACCGATGCGTTTAAGTTAGACGATGAGCGTATGAAAGCCCAATGGTGGCTGCACATCCCGTACAGTGCTTTTAATCTGCCGTCAGGCAAAGTGGACCTGTATGCTATTCCTACGTTATTCATTGACAATTTTGGCGTAAAGAACGGCGAGCAGATTGACTTTTGGTTTGAGCAACCGGCTGACTAACTGAACAACAGGCAATAAGCAATTGGCAATGCAAACGACAAATCAAATTATTGATTTTAACAGTTGGCTATTGCTTATTGCCAATTGATTTTTTGTAAACGGCCTCCCGGATAAAATACACAATTACACCCATAACAGCAACAGCCGTTCCTGCTACCGCCATCTTTCCGGTTGAGTAAAAAGCAAAAAGCCAGATAACAATAGAAAGCACTACCGGCAACGGATACAGCCACATCTTAAAAGGTAGTGAGGCTGTTCCTCTTCGCCTCCGCAACAATACAACACCAATAGCCTGAGCAATGAATTGAATCAATATACGCATGGCCAAAATAGCCGGTATCACTTCTTTTACCGTTAATGTAAAAGATAAAATAATGGCGAGGCCGGAAATGAAAAGTAACGAAACATAAGGGAAGTCTTTGGTAGGATGAAGCCTGCCAAACGATTTGAAAAAATTACCATCAAGCGCAGCGGCATACGGCACTCTTGAGTACCCAAGCAATACAGCGAAGAGCGATGAAAACGCCACGCATAAAACCATTATGGTAGCAATGTGGGCGGCCGTAGTACCAAACACTTTTTCCATAAACACGCTAACAATGAAAGTAGAATTTTCTGCTTCCTGCCAGGGAATCACATGCACCACGCTAAGGTTCATGGCAAGGTATAAAAAGCCAATGCCGGTAATAGAAATAAAAATACTTTTCGGAATATTTTTTTCCGGCTTGATGATCTCTCCACCCAAATGGCAAACATTGTAATAACCCAGATAACTGTAAATAGTTTTCACCGACCCATGTCCTATTGCTACCCAAAATGCCGATGTAAAAAAGCTATTAATATGCGGTGGAAGAAAAGAATAAGGAACCGGGTGATAGATGATGCCGCCGGCTATGATCCATCCAATAGTTCCCAGCACCGCGGCCCATAAAAAAACAGATAACTTACCTACTGATTCAATCTTACGATAAAGCAAAAAAGTAACCAGTAAAATAACACCAACCGAAACATACTTCTGCTGCCAACCTGCTATTGATGGTATTAGATAGGGCAAATAAGTAGCAAAGCCGATAGCGCCGGAAGCCAGTACCAGCGGGGCTTGTATGGATGTTTGCCACACAAATAAAAACGAGGTCAGCCGTCCCCACCTTTCACCAAAAGCAACCCGAAGAAAATTATAACTACCTCCTGCCATCGGGTAGGCGGCCCCTAATTCGCTCCAGATCATGCCATCAACCAAAGCGATGACGGCGCCCAATATCCAGGCCCATAAAAACAAGGAAGAGTCAAAATCGCAGATGACGAGAGGCAGCACTAAGAATGGCCCGATACCCACCATGTCAATCATGTTAATGGCCGTTGCCTGAACAAGGGTTAACCTTCTTTTAAGTGCCTGCATGTGGCGCAAATCTACTGCGTGAACAGGGAGCGGGAACCGCTAATCTGAATGAAAACAGTTTCGTACTTAGGCCTTTGCAAAATTGCTGATGGCTTCTACCAGTACGTCTAAATTTTTAGTGGTGGTGTAAACGTTTGGTGTAATGCGAACACCGCTGATGTTCTCCCAAACGATAGTAGTTGTATGAATTTTATAGTTAGCAAACAGGTAAGCGTCTAATTCAGCCGGCTTACGGCCTTCGATAGAAACCATGCCTATTGCGCCTCCCCACATAGGATGCAATGAGGTATGAAGTTTTACTTTGGGAACCTTCGCCACTTTTTCCATCCAATAATTTTTTAAATAATGAAGCCGCTTTTGTTTTCGTTCGGCGCCAATCATATCCTGAAATTCAATAGCCTTTCCAATGGCTTGCTCAATAAAAAATGGCCGGGTGCCTAAGGCTTCAAACTTTCGTATATCATCCTTATGCGGATCGTCGGAAGCAAACAACGGATAGATGTTTTTTATCTTCTCCTTTTTCACATAAAGCATCCCGCTGCCGATGGGTGCATACAACCATTTATGCAGACTGGTAGCAAAATAATCAGCACCCAAATCAGGTACTTTAAAATCAAGATGAGCAAAGCTATGAGCGCCGTCCACCATCACTTCTATGCCTCGCTTATGCGCTTCGGCGGCAATCTTTTTAACGGGTAAAATTTGTCCATTCCAGTTGATGATGTGTGTAATGTTTACCAGTTTTGTTTTTGATGTAAACGCAGCTACATATTGCTTGACCATATAGCTTTCATCTTCCGAAGGCAAGTCCAGATTCACCCAAACCATTTTTATCTTATCCCTGATTTCCCTTTGTTGCCAGGCATGTACCACGTTTGGATAATCTTGTTTACAGGCCACTACTTCATCGCCTTCTTTCAATGGCATACCAAAAATGATCGTCTCTAATCCTTCGGACGAATTGCGGTTGATAGCGATTTCTTCTGTGCCGCATCCGGCCAGTTTTGCTAAGTTGGAACGTAATGTTTCTCTTCCCTGATCCAGCACCCGCCACATAAAATAACTCGGCGCCTCATTACTGAAATCATAGTAGCGCTTCATGGCCTCCTGCACCGTTTTTGGCGCAGGCGAAACGCCCCCATTATTTAAGTTGATGATAGAAGACGAAACTGTAAATGATTGCTGTATGTAGTACCAAAAGTCTTCATCGGTAGCTAATTCACCGGGCGAAATGGCCTGCGCTTTATCTAATGCCTTCTCTAAATTTTTACTCCAGGCAGGCTGAAAGAGTGAGGCCGCAAACGCACCGGCAGAAGCCATTCCAGCCTTCTGTAAAAAAGCACGACGATCAAATGGCATGCAGGAGGAGTTTGTATAAATATAAGAAGAAGGCAGCAGAGAAAGGGAGCAAGCAGGCTCTAAGGATTTCGCTTTTTATATTCAGCCACCACATTGTCCAGATGCTGAATAAACTTTTGTACATCGGGATCGTAGCCATAACCATCGGCCGCCAGTTTTTGTTCCTTGCCATCAAGAAAAATATAAAAGGGCTGCGCTAAAGTACCATAGCGGCTCACTTGCAGGTGCATAAATTTTTCACCAACGGTATTTACATGTTCACCTAATTCTTTGGAATCAAATTCTTCATTAGGTGGTAATTCAATCTGCTGTGCATCGGTATATAAAGAAGCAATGATAAAATTTTCTTTCAATCGTTTAAGCACTTCGGGCTGGCTCCAAACCTTTGCTTCCATATTGCGACAGTTAACACAATTGATACCGGTGAAGTCAAGCATCAGTGGCTTCTTTGCTTTACGGGCTTCAGCAAGGCCTTCATCATAATCAAAGTAAGTAATTAGGCCGTATCGCTTCACTACTTCCGGTTCTTTTGGGCCTAATTCTGCTACATATTTTACAGGTGCAGAAGAAGCATCAGTTGGAGGCGCAGCAATCGTGCTGGTACTGCCTGTATAATCCTGTGTTCCATAAGGAGGAAGTAAGGAACTTATACCACGCAAAGGCGCACCCCATAAGCCCGGAACCAGGTACACCATAAATGAAAAAGAAGCAATAGAAAATAATAAACGCGGCACACTTATATAAGGAAGATCAAAATCGTTTTTAGGTAATTCGCTATCATGATGAAACTTTAGTTTGCCCAAAAGGTAAAGACCAAGCAAACCAAAAATCACAATCCATAAACAAAGAAAGATATCACGGTCGAGGAACCGCCAGCCCTTAACCAAATCAGCATTGGATAAGAACTTCAGGGCCAAGGCCAGTTCTAAAAAACCTAAGGTTACTTTCACGCTGTTAAGCCAGCCACCGGCCTTGCCTAAGCCTTGAATCATACTTGGAAAAAGAGCAAACAACGTAAAGGGCAACGCCAGTGCAACAGAAAAACCAAACATCCCAACCAGTGGTCCAAAATAGCTTCCCTTAGCAGCCAGCACAATTAAGTTACCAATGATAGGGCCTGTGCAGGAGAACGATACCAACGCCAACGTCAGCGCCATAAAAAAGATACCGCCAAAGCTTTTTGTGCTGGCCTTCGAGTCGGCTTTTGTTTGCCAGGAAGAGGGAAGCTGAATATCAAACGCACCTAAAAATGAAATTCCGAAAACAAGAAAAAGCAAAAAGAAAACAAGATTGGCGATCCAGTTGGTGGCCAACTTATTCAAAGCAGTAGGTCCAAATAACAACGTGACCAAAAAGCCCAACAACGTGAATATAAGAATGATGGAAAGCGAGTAATAAGCTGCATTGCGAATACCTTCTTCACGGGTTTTACTTCGCTTGGTAAAAAAGCCCACGGTTACCGGTATCATCGAAAAAACACAAGGAGTAATCAGGGCCAGTAATCCACCTAAAAAGGAAACCAAAAATATATACGGTAACGACCGCGAGGCCAGATCATCTTTACTTTGAAAAGCAGCGGTGGAAGAAGTTTGCGGCCTGATAACTGTTATTGAAAAAGGCTCTTCATAATTATTAAAAGCGTCGCCGCTTTTTATAAAATAAGAAATCATTCCTTTGACGATAGTTGTATCTTTTTTTGCCTGAAGTGTCTGTTGCCATTCGACAGAATCAGTAAAAAAAGTAGCTGACACATTATTAAAGCTTGGTTCACTTTCCTGTTGCGCTTTTCCTTTTTCTGTTACCGAATCTTTAAGAATATAACTGCTTGCAGCATCAAACTTTATTTGTGTATGAATAGGTGCTTCCTCCGAAATTTTTTTAATGGAAAAGAGCTTATCCCCTTGTTTAATTGCTGCTTTAATTTTTATAACCGATGCATCTCCGACAGGCATTGCGGTAAAATGAAACTGCACCGGGCTTTGTCCCTGTGCAGCTACCTGATATAAACAAAATAAGATGGATAAAAAAACAGTGCGGAAAAAGCTCATTTCATTTTTACTTTAAGGCTATATTGAACGCAACCGTTTTAGGTGGCAGGCATTTTTGATCGTTACAGGTTTGATAGGTAACCGTACCGCCAACATTGGATTTTACCTTGGTCTTCAATTTTACTTTTTGGGTAAACACTACCTGTTTACTGTATTGATTGGCTGATACGCCTAACTCTTTATCTGTAAATTTTTCCACCTTGCCAACTTCCACAACACTGCCATCTAACACGATCAACGGATTATTGTTCAATTTGAAAGACGTCGGCTGCGCAATAGCATCCTTGGGTTGCGTTTGCGAATAGATGTGCCAACCTGCTTGCAGCGTGGCGATCATCTGCACTTCATACACTTCATTATTTATTTTTTTACTGCTGTACGACCAGCTAACCGGCGTGGTATTTTGTGCGTTGCAAACGCCAACTGCCGATAGCGCAGTAAGTATAAAAAACATTCTTTTCATAGCTAAGTTTTACTGCACAAATTTGGGTGTTTAAAAACTTTGGTTGTGTTAATTAACCAGGCTATCATGCCTCAACTAATTCGTCATAAAGCTGAAATAGCTGGTTAAAAATCAGCCGGCCATCGGTATTTCCAAGAGCGGTTGAGCAAGCCCTCTCCGGATGCGGCATCATACCAAAAACATTTCTTTCCTTATTACAGATACCGGCAATGTTTTGAACCGAGCCGTTATGATTGGCTTCCTTTTTTAAAATACCTTCTTCATCGCAATAGCGTAAAAGTATTTGGCCCTCTTTTTTCAATTCGGCAATAGTCGCTGCATCGGCATGATAGCGTCCTTCGCCATGCGCTATGGGTATCTTCAAAACTCTGTTGGCACTATCCTTCACAAAAATATTTTTACACAAAAATTTTTGTTCTTCGTTGCGTAACAAAGCGCCGGGTAAGAGTTGCGCTTCGCATAAAATTTGAAAGCCATTGCAGATGCCTAACACCTTACCACCCCGGTTAGCAAAGTGGCTTACACTCGCCATAATTGGCGAAAAGCGGGCAATGGCGCCGGTTCGCAGATAATCACCATACGAAAAACCGCCGGGTAATACAATACAATCATCTGTTGTAAATGTTGAAAGATCGGCATCCTTGTGCCATAGCATACTGCATTCCTGTTTTAAATCATATACTAATGCATCCTCAACATCTCTGTCGCAATTGGAGCCGGGAAAAACAACAACGCCGAATTTCATGCAGCAAATATAGTTTGAAACAGGAAGCTGTTTTTAAAGTCAGGCCAACAAAATGGAGGCACAGTTTTTTGTTGAGTGGATGATACCAAAAGGTAAGCGTTGTATATTTTTTTTGTCCTAATAAGATAAATTTTTTAATCAAAATTGCAACCTGTGCAGAAGAAAAAAATGTTTCAACGGGAATGCCTTTAGCAGGAGATTTTATGAGTAATAAAAATTTTTTTTCCAATTTTCTTTTGCTGATATTCGTTCCCCTGTCTTAAAAAAATTTACTTGTACACACCTTGTGAAAAAGTTCTGTAATAAAATTTAAATCATTTAAACTGCTATACGATTCATGGAGAAAAGCGCAGAACAGGTATGGACCAGTTGTCTTGCCATCATTAAAGACATCGTAGAGTGGCAGCATTTTAAAACCTGGTTTGAACCGATACGACCGATTGCCTTAAAACAAAACGTGCTGATTATTCAAGTGCCCAGCCAGTTCTTTTTTGAATACCTGGAAGAGCATTATGTAAACCTGTTAGCCAAAACATTAAAACGTGAGTTAGGTAAAGAAGCCCGGCTGGAATACCGCATTATGGTAGATGGCGGCAATAATTATAACAAGCCGGTAACTGTTGATATGGCCGGCCACTCTTATAAAACGTTTGTCAATAACGAAATGGATTTCCCTTTGGTCATTAATACGCCGGTTAAAAATCCATTTGTTATTCCAGGGTTGAAGAAGATGCATATTGATCCGCAGCTTAATCCTAATTATACATTTGACTCTTACATAGAAGGCGATTGCAACCGCGTAGCCCGCCGTGCCGGTAAAACAGTAGCGGAAAAGCCCGGCGCCAATTCTTTCAACCCTTTAGTGGTGTATGGCAGTGTGGGTTTAGGTAAAACACACCTGGCGCAAGCCATCGGCAACGAAGTAAAACGGTTACTGCCCGGCAAGGTGGTGTTGTATGTAAGCTCCGAAAAATTTATTAACCAGTTTGTTGATCATAGCCGCAATAATGCCATCAATGATTTTATCCATTTTTATCAGTTGATAGATGTATTGATTATTGACGATGTCCAATTTTTTAATCGGGCCGAGAGAAGTCAGGATGCCCTGTTCGCCATCTTCAATCATCTGCATCAATCGGGCAAGCAATTGATACTAACGTCAGATAAAGCGCCAAAAGATTTAGAAGGTGTGCAGGAGCGGTTATTAAGTCGTTTTCGTTGGGGATTGAGCGCCGATATTTCAATGCCGGATTATGATACCCGCATTGAAATACTGGAACAAAAGATGAAGAATGATGGATTGGAAATGCCCCAGGAAGTGGTAAAGTATATTGCTTACAATATCAACAACAACATACGTGAACTGGAAGGCGCTTTGATTTCTTTGTTGGCACAGTCTTCGCTCAACCGCAAGGAAATTGATTTAGACTTAGCTAAAAAAGTGTTGCGAAACTTTGTAAAAACAGCCAGTAAAGAAATCACTATTGACACCATTCAAAAGATGGTGTGCGAGTATTATGAAGTACCCTATGACCGGCTGCTTCAAAAGACCCGCAAACGGGAGATTGTTCAGGCAAGACAGATCACGATGTTCCTCGCAAAAGCCTTTACAAAAAATTCTTTAAAAACGATTGGAGAACATTTCGGTGGCCGCGATCATACAACGGTTATACACTCCTGCCAGACCGTAAAGGATTTAATGGACACCGATAACAGCTTTAGAGATAGCGTAATGGAATTACAACAAAAGGTGCAACTGGCGGCTATGTAACAGGCCTTATTAAATCTCAACCAATCATAGTTACCTCCAATTTTAAAGTGATTGATAAAAAACCGGAAGTAGGAATTTGTTTTTTGGATATTTCAATCTTGTATTCCTATTTTTGCAACCCTTGCAAATGAGGGGTGGGAAATAAGTGAGCAGATGGTGAGGTGGATGAGTGGCTGAAATCAGCAGTTTGCTAAACTGCCGTACGGGTCAAACTGTACCGCGGGTTCGAATCCCGCCCTCACCGCAAAGGAAATTATTCGGGAAGTAGCGCAGGCCGGTAGCGCACCTGGTTTGGGACCAGGGGGTCGCAGGTTCGAATCCTGTCTTCCCGACAGATAAAAAGTTCCAACGCAGTACAATGCTGCGTTGGAACTTTTTTCATTTAAGTAAGAACCAATAGCTCAACCCGTAAGCCCACACCACCAAAAAATGATATAGAATGAAAAGGACTTTAAAGTGGGTTCTTATCGGAGCAAGCTTTTCTTACATAAATCACAAGGTGATCAATGATAGGCTATCATTCATCGGCCGCTTTCTATAAAGCATAAAAAAAGGTCTAAAGGAAAATCTATTCCTGAAACTGATTCTTCCAAATCTTTTGATGTGGAAGAATCAATGGAACTGCGGCAGTCAGGAGCTGTTCACTTCATTAGCAAGCCAGGTGATCCGGAAGAAATCTACTATGTTGTGGCACTGGTTTTAGAGGAACAATTGAATGCGCTTAAGCATGAACAATAATTAATGGGTATCCTATCATACCAACATGCATCCTTTCGTAATCACCTTTAGGCCTTTAATTACGGCGCGGCCGCCAAGTTAATCTCTATTAAAATTATTATACAAAGTCGGGCAGCCGCTATGTGTTTGCCTTCTTCAAGGCGATGAGTTACACCGATGTGCTTACCCTATTATTAATTAATAATGAATAATAATTAATTAATGAATAATAATTGAAAAGAGCTGAAGAAATTCTCATTACTTTAGCAGTACTTAAAATTGATAGCAGGCTTCAGCACCAAATCATTTCAGTTGTTATCGAACCAGGTAAAAAATATAATATCTGAAACGTTGGGTAATCGTAAAGCTATCGTAGTTAATAAGCTTCATTTTTCTATCCCTATCCTTTTAAAGCCGGTTCTGATTATCCTCCTGTGTACCTACCCGATTAGTAACTTTTTTATACCCCGGTCAAAAAAATTAATCCCAACGGGACTGCATTAAAAAGGCTATATGAAAAAATTACTTACCCTTACATGGCTGTTAGCTTTTACCTTGCTAACCACCACCTCCTTCGCCACTAATTATTATATATCGGCACTTACCGGCGATAGTTCCTTCTCAGGAACATCAACCACCCAGGCGTTTGCAACCATTAAAAAAGCGGCTGACCTTACCAACCCCGGCGACACGGTGTTTATTATGAACGGCACTTACACGCCTATCTCCAATTATCAGCAAAGCATTGTTACTATCACCCGCTCCGGTACCGATGCGGCCTATATTACCTATAAGTCTTATCCCGGCCATACACCCAAATTACAATTGCTAACAGGGCTGAACTTTCAAATATGGCGGGCTGTTGCTATTGATGCGTCGTAGATAGAAAATTTACCAGCGAAGCTGTAGAAAGAACAATAGCGAAGGTGAAGAAAAAAATAAAAGATAAAGAACTGGCCAGGCTGTTTGAAAACTGTTTTCCCAACACCTTAGATACAACGGTAACCACTTCCATTTATAATGATGCCACGCCGCATGGTTAACAGCCATGAATGCCTGAAAGCGATAACAATGTAAACAACTTCAAGCCACTTACGATGCAACAATATAAATGCAAGCTTCTTTTTACCAGTATAGCCCTCCTCCATTTTTGTGCTGCTTCCCGTGCGCAACCGGCTTATCACAGCTATGTTGATCCCATGATTGGTTCCGAAGGCGATGCTAATGTGGTAGTTGGCCCCTCGTGTCCATTTGGAATGATAAAGCCCGGGCCTGATTATAACTTGTACGCCAACAGCGGTTATGTGGCCGATACGGCAAAGCCTTTACTGGGCTTTAGCCAGGTGCATGTAAGCGGTACCGGCGGCGGTGCTAAATATGGAAACCTGTCAGTAATGCCTTTTGCCGGCAACTTCATAGCCACTGAACAAACATCGCTGCGCACAGCGGAAAAGGCTTCGCTGGGCTATTACAGCGTTGGCTTAAAAAAATGGAACATTGAGGCGGAAGTCACGGCCTCTCACAAGGTGGCTTTTTACCGCTTTACCTATAACAATAAGGGCAAGCAGGGAATTAAAATAGATGCCGGGAAATTTTTGAACGAAGGCGGTGTTGAGGGGGCCCATGAAGCGCAATTTTTTGTCGGATCCGAAATAGAAATCATATCCGATCATGAAGTGCGGGGTTACAACCGGGTACGTGGCGGATGGAACAACGGAGGTCCTTACACGGTTTATTTCTATGCCGTATTTGATAAACCGTTTGAAACCTTTACTACATGGAAGGGCAGTCAATTATTTGTAAGTAAAAAATTACAGGTAGATGATGGCCAAAAAACAGGCGCTATACTTTCTTTTACTGAAGCAGGATCAAAGACCATACAACTAAAGCTGGCCATCTCCTTTATCAGCGAAGCTAAAGCAGAGCAAAACTTAATAACCGAAGTGCCTCACTGGTCGTTTAAAAAACTGCTGAATGAAACGCAGCAAAAGTGGGAAACGCTTCTTGGTAAAATTCATATTGATAATGCGGCAAGCGAAGATCTAAAGAAGATGTTTTATACCAGCTTATATCATACCATGCTGATGCCGGTGGACAGAAGCGATGAAAACCCGTTGTGGAAATCATCCCTGCCTTATTACGATGACTTTTATGCCATCTGGGATACGTACCGCTCTTCCAGCCCACTGATAACTTTGATTGACCCGGCACGTCAAACGGCGATTGTCAATTCCTTACTCAACATCTATCAACATGATGGCTACATGCCCGATGCAAGAAGTGGCAACAGCAATGGAAGAACGCAAGGTGGCTCCAACGCCGACATTGTAATTGCCGATGCGTATGCAAAAGGCTTAACCGGTATTGATTATAAACTGGCGCTGAAAGCTATGCTGAAAGACGCCGATATGCCGCCAGGGGATAACGAAGAAGCAGAAGGTCGCGGTGGTTTGGCCGATTATAATAACCTGGGTTATGTGTCGCTGTCTTATCCACGGTCGGGCACCAGAACAGTGGAATATGCCTACAACGATTTTTGTATTGCCTCCCTTGCAAAAGGGCTTGGCGAAACAACCATTTATAACCGTTTTACCAAGCAGGCCGCTAACTGGCAAAACCTTTGGCGGGATGTGCAAGACCACGGTTCAAAAGGTTTTTTAAATCCTAAAGACGGGCAGGGCCGCTGGATAGACTCGTTGGATTGCGATGTAGCTAAAAGCAGGCGCATTCCTTTTGCCGTTACCGATGGCAAGATGGGTTCCTGCGTTTGCTGGTGGTGCGGATTTTTGTACGAAGGATCGTCGTGGGACTACTCGCTTTTTGTGCCGCAGGACGTGGCCATGCTCATTAAAAAAAGCGGTGGCCCAATTGCCTTCAGGGCAAGATTAGATACGTTTTTCAATAAGCATTTTTATAATGTGGGCAACGAGCCGGACTTTTTAACACCGGACCTCTATCACTGGATAGGCAGGCCGGACCTGAGTTCCAGCAGAATTTATGAAATCATAGAAACCAATTACCATGCTTCACGCCGTGGCATTCCGGGTAACGATGATTCCGGCGCTATGTCGTCGTGGCTGGCTTTTCATATGCTGGGGCTCTATCCCAATGCGGGTCAATCGTACTATTTAATAAACACCCCGTTTGTAAAGGAAAGCACCATTGAAATAAGTGGCAATCATTCATTCAGCATAGTAGCGAAAAACCTTAGCGATAAAAACAGGTACATTCGGTCGGCCATCTTAAATGGCAAGGCTTACTCTTTATCGTGGATAAATCATAGCGACGTTATAAAAGGCGGTGTGCTGGAATTAGAAATGGGCGATCAACCTTCCGATTGGGGAACCAGGTCGTTGCCGCCGTCTATGTCGGATAATTAGAAATAGCCCCGATGTGTTTTGCATACCAATGATAACAAGCGGCTGCCTTAATCTACACCAGGCCATTCCTTTCTACTGCTATTAAACCCAACAGCCAAAGTTTATAGTTTATCAACGCAAGACTATTTTCATGGCCTTACCATCGTAGCGAATTATTTTATCTGCCTGCCTTATTTGTTCTTCGCCTGTTGCACCATTCTCTTTTACCAGCACTACATTAAAAACCCGCTTCTTTAACATGCCGGGAAATGTGCCTTTAGTTGCAGATATCGCAAGTTCGCCTTGCCGATCATTCCAGTTGAATGTAACAGTGGCATATTCACCCTTCTCATAATTATAGGTGTTGTTGGCGTCTTCGTATAAGGTAAAGCTGCCATTGGCGCCAGGATAAATTCTTAGTTCAATCGTGTCGGCTGCCCTTTGTGTAGCATACTCCAACAACGGCCCCATTGGAATAATGGAACCGGCTTTTATATACAAAGGCATGATGTCAATTGGCGCCGCCGCATCAATGGTTTGACCGCCCGAAAGTTTTTTACCCGTCCAAAAGTCAAACCAATCCGCGCCTTTGGGCAGATAGACCTTGCGGGTCTTAACCGTTCCATCAGCACCGGCGCCAGTATAAAGTTGCCGGGTTACCGGGGCTACCATAAAGGCCGGCCCAAACATATATTGATCGGGGATGGCATACACGGCCGCATCATTCCTGAAGTCGAAAGCAAGGGACCGCATCATCGTATAATTATCCATAGTAACCTTTGCTGATAACGAATAGATGTAAGGCAACAAACGATAACGCAGATTATCGTACTTGAGTAAAACCGTCCTTGTTTTTTCGTCCCAATTAGACGAGAATAAGGCCCGTTCGCCGCGGCCATGAATACGAAAGATGGGACAGAAAGCGCCAAACTGAAACCAACGGGTAAATAGTTCCCGCATGGAGGGCTGCTTCCAGTCGGGAATGCCGCCAGCAGCGGTTCTTGAGATATAACCACCAATGTCGGAAGTCCAATACGGAATGCCCGATGAACAAGTATTGATGGCTTGCGGTACTTGGTTTCGCAACGTAGGAAAGGTGGTGCTGATGTCGGACGACCATAAAGTAGCAGCCGTTCGTTGCTGACCGGCAAAAGCTTGTCGCGCCAGTAAAAAAATCCGCTTGCCGGCAATATCCCTTCTCCACTTTTCATAGATGCCTTTGGTATGTTCCAATGAGTAAGAGTTGAAATAGTCAACGCCTTTGCCGGTATAAAAAATCGCCTTCTTTCTTTCATTTGGGTCCTCTGTATCGGGCTCGCATTGATCTACCCACCAGGCATCCCAGCCATATCTTTTTACTAAGCTATCCCTTGCTTGTTGCCAGTACATTTCCCTCGCTTTAGGGCTATGCGCATCGTAGTAGGTGTCTCGTGTATGCGTAGTAAAATTGTCCCAGGTGATGCTGGTTAAATTACCAGCGGCCTTCAACGCATCAAAGTTTGCCGTGCCCGTTCCAAAGCAGGGCCAGATAGAGATCATGCCATGAAAATTTTCTTTATGCAACTGATCTACCATGGCTTTGGGGTTGGGATAAGCCGGCCGGTACATGACATGCGAACCAATAGGCAATGGGTACCAGTAATACCAATCCTGCACAATGCCATCTACCGGAATATGAGCCTCACGATAAGCCGCAGCCGGTGTCAATACTTCGTCCTGTGTTTTATAGCGGTCCTGCGATTGAAACAAGCCAAAGGCCCATTTAGGATACATGGGCGCCCTGCCGGTAATGGTGCGGTATGCGTTGATGATCTGATCAAACGACGGCCCGTAAAAGAAATAATAATCCACCAGCTTACCGCTTTCCGAAACATATTTGTATTGCGTATTGGCGGCTTCGGCGCCAAAGAATTTCGACTCCGCATAGTTATCCCAAAGCAAGCCATAACCGTTGGTGGATAGCATGACGGGGATAGCGCCGGTAAGGTATTTAATAGCCATATCCTGGTTGCGGCCTTTGTAGTTGATGGACAAGGAATCTTCGGGGTGGCAACCCAATCCAAACAGGGCTTCATTGGCCGGCGATTGAAACGACGTAGCGCAGCTATAAGTGCTGATACCCGCTACCGTAGTGTCTTTCATGACCTTACTATATTGATTGGCTTCGGCAAGAATGATGTTGTTTTGAAGATCGGTGTAAGTGATGGCCTGCGAGGTTTTGTTGATGACCACTTTTACCTTAGCCGTAGTAATAATGATGTCGTTACCCTTCTCCGATACGCTAAAATTTTTCAGGTAAGAGGCCGTTGGCAACACTACCAACGATTGCTTTGCGGGCATAGCAGTCAGGTTGGTATATTTTACTTCTACCACATCATCTTTCAGCAGATAGATATTCATTGACCCAACCTTTAAAATACAGCTTACGCCATAGCTGGTTTTTTTATAACCTGTTACTTGTGCCTGTGAAAAAAAGGAGGCAATAAGTAAGAGGAGAGATAATAAGTAGAAGCGCTTCATACCAGAATAGATCATAAAAAATATTGATTTACCAGCCATTAAATGTAGCAGCGCTTTAAAAATATGGCACTGTTGCCCGATAAAATAATAATCGTTTATTATAGCTATAACCCGGAGAAAAAATCATTGGTCTTGTTAACCCAGCAAGGCCTTAATAAAATCCGCCATTTCATCGGCACGCAAAATTTTATCAACGCCCTTTTCATTAATGGCTTGTTGGGGCATATAGCCTACATCGGCGGTGGCCGGGTCCTGCACTATGGTAAAGCCGCCATTGGCCTTGATCTTCTTCAACCCTTTAGCGCCATCAGCATTGGCACCTGACAATAATACGCCAATAGTGCGGCCGCCAAAAACCTCCGCCACCGATTCAAAACATACATCAATACTGGGCCGGCTGTAATGAATTTTTTCAGAGCCGTCCAGCGAAAATTCCTGCTCATTTTCTACCAGCAAATGATAATTGGATGGCGCAATATAAACGGTGCCGGGGATCAATGGTTCTTTGTCCTCTACTTCTTTCACCGGCAACATTGTTTTTGAGGTAAGCAAATCGGCTAAGATGGAATCGCCATCATTTTTACGATGAACAATAATGATAAAAACGGCCTGCTGCTGATAGGTAAGCCCGGAAACAATTTTCAAGATCGCCTCCAGGCTGCCGGCCGACCCACCAATAACCACGACTTTAAAATTCATTGAAGCTTGCGCCATATTTTTTCTTTCGCTTCCAGTTGTTTATAGGTTTTTGCCAGCGCTGAGAAGCGGATGCCCTCTTTTGAACCCAGCACTAAAAAGCCCAGCTTTTCCAGGCTGTCATCAAAAAGCGTGAGCACTTTATCCTGCAATTCCTTGTCAAAATAAATAAGCACATTGCGGCATAAGATCAGTTGAAACTCATTGAAGGAGCGGTCGGAAACAAGGTTGTGCGTAGCCACGATCATCTTTGTTTTTAATCGTTCATCAAACTTGGCCCAATCATATTGCGCCGTGTAGTAGGTAGAAAAATCTTTCTTGCCGCCGGCTAAAATATAGTTCTCCGAATACTGCTTCATCTGGCTCATGGGAAAAATTCCTTTGCGGATATTTTCAATCACCGATGGATTTAAGTCAGTAGCGTACAGCAAGGTTTTATGTAACAGATTAGCCTCGTCCAGCAAGATGGCCATAGAGTAAACTTCTTCGCCGGTAGAGCAGCCGGCATGCCAGATGCGGATGAAAGGATGCGTAGCGATAACCGGTAAAACCTTCTCACGGATTAGCTTAAACGTGAGGGGGTCGCGAAACATTTCCGTAACGTTAACCGTTAACTCCTCCACTAAACGGGTAAGATAAGCGGCCTCGTTTTTTACGCGGTACAGCAGTTCGGCAAAGCTGGCAAAGCGGTCTATTACAATCAGCCGGTTGATGCGGCGCTTTAACGAGGCCCTTGCATAGTTGGTAAAGTCGTAACCGTACAATTGAAAAAGTTCTGTCACCAATTGCTCTACTTCTTCTTCCCTTACCACAGCCGTTTCCACAAGTATTTATTTTAAATATTGGTTCAATACGTCTATCAGTACATCTACATCCACCGGCTTGGCAATGTAGCCATCGGCGCCGGCCTGCAGGCTTCGTTCTTTATCACCCGCCATGGCTTGCGCCGTTACCGCTATAATGGGTATGCCCTCATAGGCTGCCGTGGTTTTAAGTATTCCGGTGGCCTCATATCCATCCATGCCGGGCATCATCATATCCATTAAAATAATGCCAACCGGTCCTTTACTTTCCAATACCGAAAAAGCTTCTACCATGTTGGAAGCGGAGAGTACCCGGAAGCCTTTTGATTTTAATACAGCCGTTAACGCAAAAATGTTGCGGCTGTCGTCATCAATAATCAACACTTGTTTTTCGTCACTCATATAACCACACTCTTAACAATGAAATTAATTGGTCCACATCTACCGGCTTGGTAATGTAATCCGAGGCGCCGGCATTGATACATTTCTCGCGGTCGCCCGTCATGGCCTTGGCCGTAACGGCTATTACCGGCAGGTTACGATACTTTATTTGCGACCTTATTTTTTTGGTGGATTCGTAGCCATCCATCTCCGGCATCATCATGTCCATCAGCACCAAATCCACGCGGGGAGCGGCTTCCAACTGGTTCAGGGCTTCTTTGCCATCCATGGCGGAGATGACATTAATGCCATAATTTTCCAGCGACCGGGTTAAGGAAAAAATGTTGCGTACATCGTCATCGGCTATCAATACCGTTTTGCCTTTCAGCACTTCGCTCAAGGCGCCTAATTTTTTATACTTGCCCGCTTTATCGGCTTTTTTATTTTCTTCTACAAGGTGAAGGAAGAGCGATACTTCATCTAAAATGCGCTGGTACGAGTGGGCCGTTTTAACAACAATCGAATCAGCATATTGCCTGATCTTCATCTCCTCTACATGCGATAAATTTTTACCGGTGAAAACAATGATGGGCAGGTTTTCCAACCCCGGTGTTTTTTTTACTTCTTCCAATATTTCATAAGAGCGTTGGGCCGGAATACCCATGTCTAAAATCACACAATCCACCTCGTTGCGGTTAAGGGCGGTGATGCCTTCGCTGATGGAACTTTTTACCTCTGATGTTACATTGGAGTTTTCTAAAAAGTACGACAGGGCCTGCGCATGTTTGGCGTTTTCTTCTACGATCAATACTTTTTTTGGATAGCGGCTCAGGGCTTGCTCGATGCGCTGAAACACATTGCTTAATTGCTCAAAAGCTACCGGCTTGTTAATGAAATCTATCGCACCGATGGAAAGGCTTTTGTTCTTCACTTCGTGTGACGACATCATGTGCACCGGGATGGGCTTTGTAGCCTGATGGGCCTTTAATTCTTCCATTACCTGCCAGCCGCTTTTTACCGGCAACTGCACATCCAGCAAAATGCCGAGCGGCAAAAATTGCTTCGCTAATTCGATGCCTTCATCGCCGCGAACCGCCACGATGCCTTTATACCCTTTGGTACGCGTATAGTCAAGCAGGGAGCGGGCAAAGGCCGTATCATCTTCTATAATTAAAATGGCTTTATCGCCTTGCTTAATGCTTGCGCGGTCATCCGGAACAGCCGGAGGAATTACCTCCGACAAATACATTTCCTTAGCAGTAGAAGCAGCCGCCGGCTTATCATTGGCGGGTTGCTGGCGGTGAAAGGTTTCCGGTATTTCCTCCGGTTCTTTATAAAGGGTTGGTTGCTGTTTCAGGGGAACAAGGAGGGAGAACTCGCTACCCTTACCCTCTTCGCTAACCAGGGTTATTTCGCCACCCAAAAGCTTAGCCAGCTCCCGGCTGATAGATAAGCCAAGACCTGTGCCGCCAAACTGCCTCCGGGTACTTCCATCCGCTTGTTGAAAGGCTTCAAAAATGGTTTGTTGTTTATCTTTTGCTATTCCGATGCCAGTATCTTTTACCGTAAAAGAAAGGCTATCTTCTTTGCCCGAAAGGATCAACTGCACCGATCCTTTTTTGGTAAACTTGAGTGCATTGGAGATAAGGTTACGAAGGATCTGATCAAGCCGCAGGCGGTCGGTTTCCAGGCTATCCGGAACACCATTTTTAACGTCAATGGAAAAGCTGATGCCTTTGTCTTTAGCCACCGGTGAAAACAAGGAATTGATTTCCCTTGTTATCGAATCAATGGTTGTAGAGCCGAACTCCAGTTCCATTTTACCGGATTCAATTTTTGACAGATCCAGTATTTCATCTATCAGCGTAAGCAAGCCTTTGCCGGAGGTTTGAATCACATTGGCATACTCCACCTGGTCGTTGCTTAGGTTGTGCTCATTGTTTTCGGATAGCAGTCGCGATAAGAGCAAAATAGAGTTCAATGGCGTACGCAGTTCGTGTGACATATTAGCCAAAAACTCAGACTTATATTTCGTACTCAGCTCCAGTTCTTCGGCTTTCTTTTGTATATCGAGGTTGCGTTCTAAAATCAATTCATTTTTTTCTTCCAGCAACCGGCTGCGTTCTTCCAGTTCGCTGTTAGCTTGTTGCAGTTCTTCCTGTTGTACCCGCAATTCTTCCTCTGATGTTTGCAGCTTCTCGGCTTGCGCTTCCAGCTCCGCATTAATGTTTTCCAACTCGCTATGCTGTGCCTGCAACTCTTCCGACTGGGCCTGTGTTTCGCCTAACAGTTCCTGCAAGCGGCCATAATCCAGCGCACTGTGAATAGCCAGGCCAATATTGTAGGAGGCTGACTTTAAAAACTCAGTTTGTATAGGCGTGAAGGCTTGCAATGAGGCTAACTCCATCACACCTTTCAGCCGTCCGTCGTAAAAAACAGGAACGGCAATTACCGTTGATGGTTTGAAGCTACCCGCCGAAAAACTAACCACCATTTCTATACCGGCGCCGGCATCCAGCAACAACTGTTTTTTGGCTAAAGCCGATTGTCCGGCAAGGCCTTCGCCAAAAGCAATTTCGCTTTTTACCCGGCTTTTATCTAAAGCAATGCCGGCCGATAGCGACAAGGTTTTTTCATCCTTCACTAAATAGAACGCACCGATGGGCGACTTGACAGCACCGGTAATAAATTCAAGAACCTGATAAGTTAATACCTGTAAATCCTTTTGACCGATCATTTGTTCGTTGAGCTCCGCAATGGCCGTCTGTAGCCACTCCCGGTTGGTTAAGGCCGTAAAAGAAGCATCTAACGACAAGGCCATTTTATTTAGCGAACCGGAGATGCCGCCCAGCGCATCGCTTCGTTCATCATCCACTTTTAACCGGTAATCACCGGCCGATATTTGGTCCGCAATGGTGCGAACGGCCGTTAACCTTTTTGATATTTCTTCATCTTTTTTTTGTAGTTCGGCTTGTAAAGCGGCCCGTTTGCTAAAGTCTTTTAGTACCCTGAAAAAAGATACCAGCGTTACTAAAATAGCCAGGCCCGATGCCACGATAATAAGTATAGGCGTAGTAGAAGCAAACCGGTTGAGCTTAGCGGTTCTTGCCTCCAGCAATACCTGCTCCGTTTGTTGCATGCTGTCCACGGTCTGTCGGGCGGCATCCATATTGGTTTTGCCAATTAACAAGATGCTATCGGTAATAGCTTCTCCGCGTTTTTTTCTATCAATCACAGAGCTTAGGTTACTCAAACGTTTGGTAACAATAGCGTTCAGCAAATCGCAGTTCACCTGCTGTACGGGGTTATCTACGGTAAGTTGTTTGGTATCGTTGATCAGTACAACAGACCTTTCATAAGCACCGTTGTACGGCTGTAAAAAAGCATTGTTGCCCGTTAGTAAAAAGCCCCGCTGGCCGGTTTCGGCATCTTTTAACAGAGAGATAATGCTTTCCAGTTTATTAATCACAACATTAGTATGGTTTACCCATTTCTGGCTATCCAAAAGGCTTTGAATGCTGTAGTAAGAAGCAACAGAGCTGCCTATCAAAAGCAGCAAGGATAAGCCATAACCAATCAGCAGATTTTTCTTGAATGCGTTCATGCAAAAAGCGTTTTATAAGGGAAATACAGGTTGGTTGGGAACGGCGGTTTGCTTTACCGGCAGTACAATAATAAACGTGCTGCCTTCGCCCCTTTTGCTCCGGGCGGTGATGAGGCCCTGATGTTTTTCCACTATTTTTTTTACAATGGAAAGGCCAATGCCGGTGCCTTCGTACTCGGTTAAGCTATGCAACCGTTGAAACAAGGTGAAGATTTTATCGCGATACGTTTCATCGAAGCCGATGCCGTTATCGGTGATGGTAATGCGGCAAAATTTACCGGTTGGCGATGGAAGGGACTCTATGTTTTTCTCCTGCACAAGGTCACCGTTGATGGTAATAACAGCCGGTACGCCAACCCTTGAAAACTTCAGCGCATTGCTGATGATATTTTGAAATACCTGCCGCATCTGATCGGGCATCACCTCAATGGAAGGAAGACCTTGCACTACTATGCTGGCTTCTTTTTCCTGTATCGAAACTTCCAGATCAGCCAAGGTTTCCTGCACAATATCGTACAGGTTGCAAATGGGAAAGCTGTTGGCCCATGAAAGCCTTGAATAGTCGAGCAAATCGTTCACTAAATTCTTCATGCGCCGCGTGGAGTTAATGATGCGCTCCATGTGCTTATGCGCTTCCTCGCTGTCAATTAAATAGCGGTCGGTAATAAGGTTGCTAAAGGTGATGATCTTACGCAGCGGCTCCTGCAAGTCGTGCGAAGCAATGTAGGCGTACTGTTCCAGCTCCGCGTTGCTGAGGGCCAGTTCTTTATTGGCTTGCTTTAAAGCGCTGGTCCGCTCTTCTACTTTCAGCTCCAGGTTTTCTTTTACATCATTTAATTCTTTAGCCTGTGTGTACAGGCGTACAAAGGTTTGCACTTTTAGCAACAGCAAGTCCGGGTCAAAGGGTTTGGTAACATAGTCAACCCCGCCGGCGGTATAGCCTTTGGTGATAAAGCGTTTATCAATATTTACCGCCGATAAAAAAATGATGGGAATGTTTTTGGTTTTGCTGTAGCTGGTGATATTCTCCGCTACTTCGTAGCCATCCATGCCGGGCATCTGCACATCCAGAATGATGAGCGCATAGTCTTTTTTTAAAATCTTCTTCAGCGCTTCCTCACCCGATGAAGCCGTATCTACCTCATATAAATTCATCTGAAGCAAGGTTTTCAGCGAGAACAAATTTTCCTGCTTGTCGTCAACAATGAGGATCATAATACAACAAAAAATTTACTGGTTAACGGGTGTTACAAAATTGAAATTTACTTTAACCCCGGCAGAACTATAAAGATAATTGCGTGAACGTTTAGAGATTGTAAAGGGATTTGAAATTTAAGGAAGCGCTGCACCACCCTGGTTGCTTTTAGAAAGCCGTATAAGGCAAAGCCGTTGCTTTTTTTGCCGGGCGAGGATGGTCGTCAATGGCTGATAGCCACACCAACGATTTATAATTGCATGGCTGCTTCTATCGCATCTTTCAAAGAGCCGGAGGCTTCATCAAATAGTATATCCTTTGTTTTTTTGGAGGCTTTGCCATCGTTTGATTTTTTAACCGTGGCCCTGATAGGATCAAGGGCTTCAAACAAGCCGGCTACGCTGTTTTCATAGCGGCTATCGGTTTCCATCGTTTTTAGCACGTCTTCATACCCATCTAAAATGCTATAGATTTCCTTTACATTATCGGCTGTGTGGCGCCGGGGAATGCGGCTGAAAAGCTCCCGGAGTTGTTCGTGGGTTGTAGTCATTGTAAATAATTGAGCAGCTATAAATGTACAGCAGATAGCCAACTAAAGCAGTCCCTCTGCAAATGAATGGTTGATAACGAAAGAGCAAACGGACTATCGTTTCCGGGGTTTGCAACTGCCACCCCTGCATCCCTGCAAATGCCTTATTTTAGCTTCTCACCCTTACCTTGACGCTACCTTGGCATGAATAACAAAACCCATCTTTCCGAACGCGACATCTGCACCAAATACATTACACCGGCCTTGGTTGGCGCCGGTTGGGATATAGCCACACAACTACTCGAAGAAGTTTCTTTTACCGATGGCAAGATTACTGTTCGTGGTAAACTGGTAGCCAGAGGCAAGCGCAAACGTGCCGATTATATTCTTTACTACGGCTCTATTGCCGTGGCCATTATTGAAGCAAAAGACGCCAATCATTCGGTTCGCTCCGGCATACAACAGGCGCTGGATTATGCAAGGGTATTGGATATTCCCTGCGTGTTTAGTTCCAATGGTGATGGCTTTCTTTTTCACGACCGCACCGCCACCGCCGACAGGATAGAAACAGAGATTCCCCTTGATGCTTTTCCTTCACCAATAGAATTATGGAACAAATACAAAACCTTTAAGGGTATTGAAACTCCCGCCCAGGAAAGGATTGCCGCGGAGGATTACTTTACCGATGGCTCCGGCCGCAAGCCGCGTTACTACCAGCAAATAGCCATTAATAGAACCGTAGAAGCCATTGCAAAAGGGCAAGACCGCATACTGCCAGGCAGGTACTGGAAGCCTTGTTAGACAAGTATGCCGACGAAGGCGTAGCCACTATTGAAAGCACTGAAGTACTATCATTGCATCCCTTTGAAGAATATGGTACGCCACCGGAAATTATCCGGATGTTTGGAACAAGGGAGAAGTATTTTGAGGCAGTAAAAGAATTAGAGAAGCAGTTGTATCAATCGGCATAAAATACAGTTGTGGTGCCGTGCGTTCTAAATTAAAAATCCTCCGCAGTGCGTAGGAAATTGAAAAAGCTCCGCACCGCGGAGCCAATTGAAGCGGCTATAAAAAGTCACGCAGTGCGTGACGAATTAAAATAAATGAAACCAACAAAAACCACTTCGCTTTACAAAGAGATAAAAGGCATTCTAACGGAAGCCCGGCAGGCCACTTACCGTTCGGTAAACTTTGTTATGGTTGTTGCCTATTGGGAAATAGGTAAGCGGATAATTAATCATGAACAAGCTGGTAATATTAAAGCCGGTTATGGAAAAAATATATTGCAAGAATTATCTAAAAAATTAACGGCTGATTTCGGCCAAGGGTTTTCAGTAAAAAGCTTGGAAAACTTTAGAAAGTTTTATATCACTTTTTCGGATGCGCAAATTTCCTCCGCACTGCGGAGGAAATTGCCCGGAGCGAAAAATCAAAAATCCTACGCACTGCGTAGGAAATTGAATGACGAAACCAAACCAACAATTCATCATGCACTGCGTGCCGAATTAGGTTGGACACACTACCGCCTTTTAATGAGGGTAGAAAATGTGCAAGCCCGTGACTACTATCTCACCGAAGCCATCGCCCAAAACTGGAGCACCAGGGCTTTGGAACGGCAGATTAATTCGTTCTATTACGAACGCCTTCTATCCAGCAAAAAGAAAAGCAGTGTAAAAGCAGAAGCGGCAACAGAAATAAAAAAGTTAGCCGCATCACCGGAAGATTTTATCAAAGACCCTTTCGTGCTGGAGTTTCTCAACCTCTCTGCCAGCAACCGCTTTTTAGAAAAAGACCTCGAAGAAGCCATCCTTCAAAACCTGCAAAGCTTTATCCTGGAGTTGGGCAAAGGCTATGCTTTTGTGGCCCGGCAGAAGTACATCAGGGCCGGTGATGATTTTTACATTGACCTCGTATTTTATAACTACATCCTCAAATGCTTTGTGCTGATAGACCTGAAGCTGGGCAAGCTAACCCACCAGGACATCGGGCAAATGGACACCTACGTTCGCTGGTACGAGGAGAATGAAAAAAGTACCGGCGACAACCCAACCTTAGGCATTATCCTTTGCTCCGAAAAGAACGAAACCATTGTAAAATATTCAGTACTGAAAGACAGCAAACAACTCTTTGCATCCAAATACAAATTATACCTGCCTACTGAACAAGAACTGGCAAAAGAAATAGAACAGGGATTATTACACTACAAACTGCAACACCAAAAATGAGCAACCTCTCCTCCACCATTAAATCCATTCAGGACATTATGCGCAAAGACGCCGGCGTGGATGGCGACGCCCAGCGCATCTCCCAACTTGGCTGGATGCTCTTTCTAAAAATATTTGACGAGAAAGAAGCCGATTGGGAAATAACACAGGAAGAATATAAATCACCCATCCGTAAAGACCTGCGCTGGCGGGTTTGGGCTACCGATGAAGAAGGCCTCACTGGTGATGAGCTGCTGGACTTTGTCAACAACACCTTGTTCCCTACCCTGAGAAGCATGAAGCTGCGCAACAACCGCGACGCCGCCAGGATGGTTCGCGATGTGTTTGAAGACAGCCACAACTACATGAAAAGCGGCACCCTGCTGCGGCAGGTGATCAACAAAATAAACAAGGACATACAACTCACGTCGCAGGCCGACCGCCATGCCTTTAACGACATCTACGAACAAATACTTCGCGACCTGCAAAGCGCCGGCAATGCCGGTGAGTTTTATACGCCGCGTCCCGTAACACAGTTTATCGTGGAGATGGTAGCGCCGAAGTTGGGCGAAAAAGTATTGGACCCGGCCTGCGGCACGGCCGGCTTTTTAACCAACGTGGTGGAGTATATACAGAAGAACGAAAAAGTAAAATCGCTGAACGACAGGGCACGGCTGCAAGGCTCCATTCACGGGGTAGAAAAAAAGCCTTTGCCGCACATGCTGGCCACCACCAACATGATACTCCATGGCATAGAAGTGCCGGCTATTGACCACGACAATTTATTAAGCCGCAGCTATCTTGAACTGATAGCGCAACGGGTAGATGTGATACTCACCAACCCGCCCTTTGGCGGCATGGAAGAAGACGGCGTGGAGAACAACTTCCCGGTACAGTTTCGCACCAGGGAAACGGCCAATCTTTTTCTGGTGCTCATCATTCAATTATTGAAGGATCGTGGCCGTTGCGGCGTAGTGCTGCCCGATGGTTTTTTGTTTGGCGAAGGCGTGGCTACCCGCATTAAGGAAACCCTATTGCAGAAGTGCAACCTGCATACCATTGTGCGACTGCCTAACGGCGTGTTTGCGCCCTACACCGGCATTAAAACCAACCTCCTTTTCTTTGATAAAGGCACACCCACCAAAGAGGTTTGGTACTTTGAACACCCCTACCCCGAAGGCGTAAAAAACTACAACAAAACAAAGCCAATCAGCAACAAGGAATTTGATTTGGAAAAGGCCTGGTGGCACAATAGAGAAGAGAATAACCATGCCTGGAAAGTAAGTGCCGACGAAATAAAAAAGCGGAACTATAACCTGGACATAAAGAACCCAAGAGCCACTGAACAGGGCCACCAATACAACAGCGGCGAATTGATAGAATTACTGGATGCTTCGTTTGCAAAAAGCCATCAGTTGTTGCAGGAATTGAAAAACGAAATGTCATCCTGAGCTTGATTAAAAGAATGTCATCCTGCGCTTGTCGAAGGATGATACCAGCGGCTGAAACCCTGATGGGGCTTTACTTGCGACGCTCCGTTGAAAACCTATGCTACTATTAAACAAAGCCAATGAGTTGGAAGAATATAAAACTGGGTGAAGTCATTACGCACCGTAAAGAATTTATAACAATAGATGATGCAGTTGAATACAAGCGATGCCGTGTTCAAGTAAATAGAAAAGGGGTGGTGTTAAGAGACGAAGTAAAAGGCCTTGCTATAAACACCAAGAAGCAACAGTTGTGCAAAGCCGGTGATTTTTTGGTAGCTGAAATTGATGCAAAAGTTGGCGGTTATGGATTTGTCGGCGAAGATTTGGAAGGTGCTATTGTGAGCAGCCATTACTTTTTGTTTGATGTGGATGAAACCAAAATGTTGAAAGAATATTTAGGTTGGTTAATTAAGACCGACATCATTCAAGAACAAATCAACTCAAAGGGCAGCACCAACTACGCAGCCATCCGGCCAAAGAACGTTTTAGATTTAGAGATTCCTTTGCCGACGACAATTAGTGAACAAAGAAAAATTGTGAACCGATTGAATGCAGTTCATGATGAATACGCCTTGCTTCAATCAGAAATAGAAAATCAACAATCCTATCTCCACCTTCTCCGCCAAACCATTTTACAGGAAGCCGTACAAGGCAAGCTTACACAGCAAAACCCTGCCGATGAACCAGCCTCAGAATTGCTCAAGCGCATCAAAGCCGAAAAACAAAAGGCGATTAAGGAAGGCAAGCTGAAAAAAGAAAAAGAACTTCCGCCAACTACAGATGATGAAATTCCATTTGCCTTGCCGGAGGGATGGGTGTGGTGCAGGTTGGGTGAGTTGATTTTAAAATCGGAAGCCGGCAAAAGTCTGGTTTGCGAAAGAAGGGAAGCTATCCATCCAGAATGGGGAATTATAAAAGTTAGTGCAATGTCTTGGGGTAAATTTGATGAAAAGGAGAATAAGGTTTTACCTACTAATGTGTCTCCCACTTTAGAGTACAAAATCAACGAAGGTGACTATCTTATTTCAAGGGCAAACACAGAGGAGTTAATTGGGAAAAGCGTTATAGTTGGAGACCTTAATTCTAATTTACTTTTAAGTGATAAGTCAATAAGATTAGTTTTTTCAGAACAGGTTTCTAAATCATACTTGAAATTCTATAATGACACGAACTTCGCAAGAGAGTATTATAAGAGAGTTGCATCAGGCACAAGTGATTCAATGAAAAACATTACTAGAGAACAGATGTATCATTTACCAATCCCTCTTCCATCATATCCTATACAAAATCATATTGTTGAAAAAGTAGAAAGTTTCTTTCATCACATCACCCAATTAGAACAACAAGTAACCACCAGCCAAACGCAGGCCCGGCAACTGTTACAAGCCGTATTAGCAGAAGCGTTTGAAGCGAAGGAAAAAGTTTATGAAGTGAATGAGGAGTTAAGTTTGGCAGCGGAGAAATAAATTGCAATGGTGAAATAAATTCATCTTTACTATGACTCAAAACGAATTAGCTGAAACCTTGCAGAAGCTGAGAAATCTTCCAGGGGAAACAGAGGTTGTAGAATTTAAGGAAGCTAAAAATGGTTTCGATTTTTTTAAAATCGGCAAATATTTTTCTGCTCTTAGTAATGAAGCTAATTTACTAGGGAAGCCTTTTGCATGGTTAGTATTTGGAATTGAAAATTCAGCGCACCGCATCATAGGTAGTGAATATCGCGTTCAGCGCAAGGATCTGGACAGTTTAAAAAGTGAGATAGCCGCCAAGACCAATAGTCACATTACGTTCATTGAAATACACGAGCTGTTTAACAGAGACGGCCGAGTGGTCATGTTTCAAATTCCTGCGGCCCCAAGAGGCCTACCGGTTTCGTTTGAAGGCTTTCATTATGGACGAAACGGTGAAGAACTTTCGCCACTGAACATTGAAGAAATAGAACGAATCCGCGGACAAAACATAAATACCGATTGGAGTGCAGAAATAGTAAGAGAGGCTACCATTGACGATTTGGACAACCAGGCCATTACTGTGGCTCGTATTAATTTCAAGGATAAATTTCCGGCAAAGTCCGTCGAGGTTGATCAATGGGATGACTTAACGTTTCTTAATAAAGCCAAATTGGCTATTAAGGGTAAACTAACCCGAACAGCTATTGTTCTTTTAGGCAAAGAGGAAAGCGAACATTTTATCAGTCCATCCGAAATAAAAATTCGCTGGATATTAAAGGACATAAAGGGTGTAGAAAAAGATTATCGTATTGAAAGTTGTCCGCTGCTTTTGGCCGTTGATAAAATTTATGCCCGCATCCGAAACCTGAAATACCGCTATTTGAAACCGGGCAGTTTAACGCCGGAAGAAGTGGATCAATATGAACCATACTCCCTTCGCGAGGCTATTAACAATTGCATTGCCCATCAGGATTATACCAAAGGAGGACGCATAAATGTCATCGAAACAGATGACCAATTAATCTTCACCAATTACGGCAGTTTCATTCCTGGCTCGGTTGAAAAAGTTATTCGCGACGATGCCCCTGAAGAATTTTACCGCAACCGATTTTTAGTCACGGCCATGGTGAACTTAAAGATGGTGGACACGATTGGAAGCGGCATCCGGAAGATTTTTAATTACCAAAGAGAGCGGTTCTTTCCAATGCCTGATTATGATTTATCCGACAATAAAGTGAAGGTTACCATTATTGGCAAAACCTTAGATTTAAAATACGCAACCGTACTTGCGCAAAATCAGGATCTCACATTGGAAGAGATTGTGATGTTGGACAAGGTTCAGAAAAAGAAAAAGTTATTGGAGGCTGAGGAAAAATATTTAAAACAGCACAAGCTCATTGAAGGGAGAAAACCTAACTACTTTATTTCCATAGATGTGGCGCAAAAAACCGGACAAAAAGCAGTTTACACAAAGAACAAAGCCTTTGATAAGACCTATTATTTCGATCTTATTGAAAATGCAATTGAGCAACACATACACATTGACAGAAAAGTAGTTGATGAGCTTTTGTGGGACAGATTACCTGAGTGGATGGACGACGATAAAAAACGCAACAAGATCACAAGTCTTCTTACCGAATTAAGGAAAAAGAGCCGCATCAAGAACGCAGGTTCCGACTTCAAACCCATGTGGATAAAAGCCTGAAAATGCAAAGAGCTTTCAAAGAGTTTTCAATGAGTTTTCAATGAGCTTCAATTCTTTTCTCCTCATTTTCAATTCTTTATGAGAGCTTAAAAAAGTAAGTAAAAATTTTTTCAATGAGCTACTTGTTGTGGATTGCTTTAAAAGAAAGACGGTTACGTCAACAAGTAACAGCCTTGCATTACCAACTCCACATACTTCATCCCTCCTCAATTATCAACCTCCTTTAACGATGGCCGCTTATCGTTTTTATCCCTGTGCCCGTAGGTTAGTTTAAAGGAGGAAAGGCCGGGCCGGTACGTTCGCCGGCGGCTTAATTCATAGTTATAAATCGTCTGGCCCAATTGGTATAAAAAGGGGTGGCCGATAGCATCATACTCATACTTGTTATCATTCAGCACGCCATCGCTGTTTACATAAATGGTGGCCGCCAACATAAACTCTACGCCGTTTTTAAAATCCACTACATACGCTACATCGGTTAAAAAGCCATAACTCCATCCCACTTTATTAAACACTCTTACGTGGGCCGGCATACGGTGGGTGCTGTCCCTGAAAAAGAACTTCGCATAACTGTCATAGAATGTTGCCGTATCATATTTCGGGTCCGGTGTTTCGGAAGGGTACTGCGATAAGTAGCGAAGCAAAAAAAGGCGGTCACCAGCCGTTAGGTTAAACCGCTGCCTGGCCGGCACCGAAGCCGGAAACAAAACGGCTTGCAGCAGTTGTTGAAAGCTTTCCAGGGGAACATTGTTATGCTTCGTAAAATCATAAGGCTCGTTTACCAGGCTATCATTTTTATTGAGGTAGGCCTTCCCTATTTTGATGGTGCGGCTAAAGTCGAACGAATCGTTGTTGATGCCTTCCGGTTGCTGGTAGATGGGCCGCCCAACCGCATCTGTAAATACTACAGGGTTGGTAATGCGGTTTTGCTCCGGCGTTAGTCCCATGAATTGCCGTGTGATGCGCACATCGGCATAACCTTGCTGGTGAAGCCTTCTATTGATAGCCTGCTGCCCTACAAACTGGTACATACGGTTGTACGGATCGTTCTCGCTGATAAGAAAAGCCCGTTTTATAAAATGGGCAATGGAAGCAAGCCCTGTTATAGAAGTACTGTCTTCATGCAACGGATGATGCCAGGCCTCGCTGCTGTCGAAAAAAATGGTGGTATATTTATGAATACTTTTTTGGTGAAGGGTATTAATTTTTTCAAGCGATAAAAAGGCCAGCGGCAATTTTACCATTGATGCGGGATTAAAGTACAGCAACGGATCGTAATGAAAATAATAGTTTGTAAAGCCGGGCTTATTCTTTTTATCGCGGTTGATTTGGGTGTAAATAATTTGCAGGCGGTAAGTATCAGGGTGGCTGAGTACTTGTTGGAAAAGTGCATTTGAATTGTTGGATAGTAACTGCCGTAGCAAGCTATCCGTTTTAGGCTGGGCGTGGCTTTTGTAAAAGAATGAAAGCAGCAAGAAGCAAAGGCAACAACGCATCATCAATGAAAGATAAGATGAATGTGGCAACCTATGGTTTGGTAACACTATAGGTTCCAAATTGTCGCTTGGGCTAAAGCCCTTAGATAAATTGTTCATTAATAGCCACGCCTTTAAAGGCGTGGCTATTAATGCGAAAGAAAGCCGGACTTTAGCCAAACGGATTTTACTTCACTGATACAATTTGGAAGGCACCCAGGCTATAGAGAGGCGAACCTTTTTTTCAAAAAATCTGACCCAGTAATTACCGATTAAGAGCAGCGCTAATGAGTGAAATACCCGACCGCCATCCGTTTAACAACACGGCCTTACGCCCAGTCGTTCAGCGCAGGATCGTTTTCCTTTTTTAGAAAATCGGCTTTAGACGAAGCATTGGTTTCCCACTCCATGATAGCTTCATTTTCTACTACGTGCAATGGCTTATGCCAGGAGATGGAGTGTTCGTTATAAGCGAGGTTGGTTTCGGAGCAATAGCAGGAGATCACCGACAAACGTTGATGATCGGAGAGGTTAGCTCCGGAGCGGTGCAATAGATTACTATGAAAGAAGATCGCATCGCCAATTTCTAATTCCACATAAACCGCCTGCATTGTTTTTAAGGCATTGTTCACCATCACCATATCGGCCCCTACGGCGTCACCGGATAAACTATGATCAATACGTCCTAATTTATGCGAACCCCTGATTACCTGCAAACAGCCATTGTCCTGTGTTTCAGGCTGCAGGGCAATCATGACACTCAATAACTGGTCGGGAAACATAAATTGGTTTTTATACCAATAGCCGTAGTCCTGGTGCCACTCCCAGGCCCCGCCAATCCAGGGATCTTTTTGAAGCACTTTGGTATGAAACAGGCAAACCGGGGCGTCGCTGTCTAAAAGTTGGTAAACCGAGTTGACCATTTTCTCGCTTCTGGTTAAATAGCCCAATTCATCATCGCCGGGTGTGTACCATAACGAAAGTTTCGACTTTCTACCCAGCTTGTCCTGAAAATTCATGGCGTTAGTTTGCAAGGCCTTGTCTTCCTGCACGGCCTTAAAAAGTTTGGCGGCTTCATCCTCGTTACAAAATTCTTTTACAATTACATAACCGTCTTTATGAAAAGCATCTACCTGATCGGGAGATAAGTCAATTACAAGCATAGCAATCGTTTTAGAAGAGCTAAGCTAAAACAGTTAGAGAAAAAAGCTGAATTTTTTACAGGGATGATTTTTAACTATGTCGTGAGAATAAATCATATCACAATAAATGCATTGCTCATCCAAATCCGTGCTATTGGCTGGTGAAGCCCTCCTAAGCAACTATTTTTTAAAATGAAGTTTCCATAATACTTCAGCGTTTGTTTCTGCCACCAACGACAATTCATATACCTGGCCCGGCACATCTACCAATTTTACGTTGCAGGAGGCACCCGCTGCACTGCAATTTTTAGGCGTATAACCGTTAGCGGCCACAATCACTTTATACATTTCGCCGCCAATTAATTTTGATGTACCCGCAAGTGTTTTTGTGTTTGCATTCCATTCGGGATACTTCGCCATATCAAGGTATCCTTGTAAGATGTGCCGGCTGGTGGAGATAAATTGCGGGACAGCTTTTGCTTCATGCACCGCCATCACTCTTGCTTCACCGGCACGCAGGTTTTGCTTCAGCATCGCATTGCCTGCAATCTTTCCTAAGAAGGCCTCGTTCCAAAAATCATACAGGTAATAGCTCTTTTGCGGATCGAGGCCTAAGCCGCCATCATCAGTTTTATCGCTTAGCGAAACAGCCACCACATCCGGTACCATTTTTTTTGGTATAAATTGAACATCACCTGTATAAGCATTGACATCGGTAGGCCACTCCTCTCCTTCTATTTTGGTGTTGGTGAAGGTGACGATATGCCAATCCTTCTTTATCGTAAAATCATACACCTGCGGATAGGCTTTTCCGGTAAAAGCATCAACAGGCTTTGCACTGACGGCCGGCGACGCCAGCAAGGGAACGCACCGCGATAAATCGAACAACATGGTGGAGTCCATCTTTTCAAAATACTTTCCAATCTCCAACCGGCCGCTGGTGGTGTAGGTCATGGTCAGTGCGGCACGCCAGCCGTCACGGGTTGTGGTAGGATACGCATGATAGGGATTGATCGGGTCGCAATCATAGTTGGCTACCATCCGGTTTTTATACCAGCGCAAACCCGTTTTTGAAACACGGGTGGGATACACCCGGTCGTTATCGCCTTCGGTGCGTTGCGTGGTAATAACGCCTAAGGCCACATCGCCATACGGCGGTATGCGCTCCTGCACATCGCGGCCGTTGCCAAGTCCATCATAAGCCAGCTTAAAAATATTCCGGTAGGCCGATGTAGTGGTAGCATAGGTGTCTTCAAAGCCGCCATCATAGCTCCAGCCGGTTTCGGGATAATCGAACTTGATGCCTTGCACCGTGCCCGCTTTTAGGTTTTGATAGACGTCTTTCATGTGGCCGATAAAACCCGGGTCGGTAAAATCATACGTCCAGTAAATAGCAGTGCTATCTCCATTGCGGCCCCACCAGCCTACCCGCCCTTTGGACCGTTTGCTGTACGGATTGTTGAATAAAATATGGTCGGGATGCGCCAGGCTGTAGTCTTCTGAACGCTTAGCAGTTTGGCCATAAATAAACGGCACACCACCCATTGAACGAATCTTTGATCCCCACTTTACAATGGTTTCGTAAGGCGCCAACAATTGGCCGCCTTTATATAGCTGCCAGTGCTTATCATCCCACCAACCTTGCTGGTTGCTCGGCAGGGCGTAATCATCGGGCTCCAATCGGAGGCCAACCGGACCGTATTTTAAAAAACCGGCCTTCTTTATTTCTTCCATTTCTTCCACGGTGCCTATGGAGTTATCGCGAAATTCATTGCCGCCGTATTTTGGAATAAAGCAGTACCAGAAATTCAGGATGGGAATGGTCACGCCGCTCACATCGGAATGATTGGCAGCGGCCAGCGCAACGCCATACTTTTCCAGCGCTTCAAAGCGATTGTCAGTGGAGAAATCAATGTAAAACTTATCGTTGAGTAAATACGTCGCACCTGCATCCACCCGTTTTCCAACCGGATCATCGGCCCGCAGCTCAATCTTCAAATGATCTTTGGCTTTGATGATGGAAGCATATTTCTGAAACTCGTGGTAGCTTAAACCGCCAATCACCAACGATCGCTTTCGTTCACCTTTTTTACCACACGTTGCCAGCAGGTTGTTTCTGGAAGCGGCCGAATCTTTTGTGGCTACTTTGGTGTTGGCAACGCCGCTTTCACCATCCAGTGTTTTATAATCATCAAACGCGAAACCCTTGTAGGCCATGCCTTTCAGCGGATAAAACTTCATAATGCGCAAGTCGTTTGCCGTTGTATTACTGATGCCGTTATTTAAAGCAACAAAGCTTTTACTATCGTAAATAAATGCTTCAAGGATAAGGGATGGATGATCTTTTTTTGAACCCGTCAATACTACTTTTTTGCCGGGACCAAATTCATCCTTTACCGAAACGATGTTGCTGGTGTATATATAACCATCGGTGGATACATCATCATTGATCTGAAAGGCGGCGCCGTCAATGATTAGTTTATTGTCTCGCTTATCCATGATGGAAAAACTGCCCTTTGCTTTGTTGAAGCTGAATTGCACAAAACGGTTGGCACATTGCACTTCTGTAGTCTGCTGGCTGTAAGCAGACAGGCTACCAAAGAAGAAATGCAGACATAGTATTACAGACAAAATTTTTCGCATAAAACTTCTATTTATATGGCCGGTTTAGCCGCTTAAATTAATTACTGATTATTATACGTGTTGCCTTGAGAAGTTATTGATTCCCTTACCCCTCGCTGCAACTAATAGCAATAGCTTTAACCGGAAACCTTACTGCTTATTAGTTGTAATGTACCGGAGCAAAAGGTACCGGCTTATCAATCCTTATTCAAATCAATTCTTTTTTAATTTTTCTATCAGCCAGTTGTTCATTTGTATGGTTATCTCCGGGTACACAAAATGAAGCGTTTCCAAACTTAACAGCAGTTGCTTTGGCGCGGCGATGCTGTTGTAAGCGGCATACATAGACGTTGGCGGACAAACATCATCGTTATAGCCCCAGGCATACGCCCCTTCTGTTTTTACGTGTTTGGCAAAATTTACTACATCATAGTAGCCGATGGTTTCCACTTTGTCTTTTACGTTGTTCATCGGGTCGTACCGGAAATAAAAAAAGCCCGGCCAGCCACCGGCCCTGTCGTGCAAATAACCGGTCATATCGCTCATAGCAGGATAAAAAGCCGCCTGCACTTTTACTCGCGGGTCCAGCGCAGCCGTTACAATGGTTAAGGCGCCGCCCTGGCTGCCACCGGTAACACCCAAATGTTCGCCATCATACTGCGGCAGGCTTACCAAAAAATCATCGGCTCTTATACAACCAAGAAATACCCGCTTGTAGTAAAAATTATTTTTATCATCAAGGTTGAAGCCCTGATAGCCTTTCAGTGCGCCATCGGCCAAATTTTTATACACTTCATCGAGCATGGTTACGGGTATGCCATGGATGCCGATAGTGAAGGTGATAACGCCTCTTTCGGCCAGGGCCACATCGCCATAATAAGCCCTTACACCGGCGCCGGGCGGCAGCATAATAGCCGGATACTTCCCTTCTTTTTTTGGGATGCAGGCAATGCCATAGATGCGTGAGTTGTTGATGTTGGCCAGGCTTACTTCATACACATTTACCAAACCGGTACACCGTTCGGGCAACAGCCGCATACGCGTATCTAACGGAATTTTTGCGAGGTCGGCTTTGGCCTTATTCCAGAACGCATCAAAGTCGGCAGGCATAATAACGGTAGGTTTTATGTCAGTTGGATTATAACCCGCTGTGGCCGAATTTTTATAACTAAAGCCATCTACCGATGCTGTGATGATGCAGCGTAAGAAGCCGGGAACGTTCATGGTGCCGCCATCCAGTTCCATCTTTCCATTGCGTAGCACAGCGCTATCTTTTTTTACAGGCTGCATTCGCTCAGGGCCTATCTCGTAATAGATAGATGCGTTGGGTAAAGGGTTACCGTTCTTTAAAACTGTGACGGTGAATTTTGCCTTTTCACCAGTGCGGTACAGCCAGTCGGTATGGTCGGGAGCAACAATAATTTTTACAGCAATTGGTGTTTGAGCAATACCGGTAGTGCCGGCTATCAGCAATACAAAAAGAAAAAACTTCATTAAAGAATTGCGGCTGGTTACGTGGTAAAACATCATTCTTTATTTATATGATTGTGGTGATTAATCTTTTGCCTGCAGACTATAAATCAGCAGGAATAATTATGCTTCTTTTTAGCGGTGCTGAAGAACTCCTGTAGCGCATCATCCAGCATTATTGTTTTACAATACCCGGTACGCATACAAGGCAAATGATTTTTGATGGGGCAGCTCAAAGGCTATTCTTCCACCTTCGCCAGTAACCGCATTGAACGTTTTTCCTTCACCGGCCATCAACTTTAGTTCTACTTTTTTGCCGGCGGGCAGATAGGTGCTTATCGTTTTCTTCATCTCCAAATTATTTTCCCGGAACACTAAAAAATAGCCCTTGTTTATTTGTATAGATTGAAAGCCCGTCCACGCAAAACCGCTTGGCTCCCCGCCAATTGGAAAGATTTTCCCGGCGTGCAGATCAGCGCTGACGGCTTTGTATTGATGAATAATTTTAGAAACAGTGAAGGCTTCGGCCGGCAGGTTGGAAACTTCAAAAAAAGCTAAGGGTTGCGCTACCATGGTGATGGCGAACAAGTAATCCAACGGGTAATTGCCGGGGGCTAAAACATCATCTGTAGAATATTTATCCTTGTTGCGGCGGTTGTTCAGGAACTCTATCTGAAACCGCTGCGGCGGCACATAAGCCGACAACTGCCATAGGTTTCGCAAGGTGGTATGCGGATAATAATTTGCCCAATCGGTGTAACGGTTCTCTAAATAAAAATTACCGTACGTATTCATGTAATGATAGCCAAAGCGGCGGCCGGCAGTAATATCCTGGTTGAAGACCGCATCATAATCAGTAGCGTCAGTAACCTTGTCTAAGAACTTCCGGTAATTTATCTCGCCCAGTTTATCCGTTACCTGCACCCCGTCAATCTTCCACAGGGTGAAGCCATATTTTTTGTGCTGAGCTATCAGTACATCCGCATCTTTTTCCCAATATTTTAAGCTGCTGTCATTAGCCGGATTAAACCACAAGCTAACCTTTAGGCCCTTCTTTTTTGCCGCCTCAATTACCGGCGCCAGACCATGCGGAAACTTTGCCGTGTCAACATTCCAGTAGCTTTCATTACGCCAGATATTGGTCAGCGTTCCGCCCTTGAAAGCGGAGTTGCTGCTTCGGCCCACCTGCCAGCCATCATCAATTTGTAAATGCGTAATGCCCAATTTGGCGGCCGCTTCGATCTCCTGCAGAATAAAGGCTTCGTTAATCCGCGTGTCTTTATTTCTATCGCCCCAGGTGTTGGAAACGATCATGCCATCATGTGCTTCGCGGTAGAGGCGTTGATGATTCTGGTAAGTGCGCAAGGCCGCAGTCAAGCCTTGTTCGCCACTCATCTCCCCAACGCCTACCACTACGCTATAGCCTTTTACCCAGCCGCTGTCACTAATATCCTTTGGCGAAACGCCTATACCAGCCACCTTTACAAGGCCCCGCACGGCCGTAAAATCGAAACCCTGATAATACAATTGGCTGTTAGATACCGGAGCTTCCTTCAACATAAAAAACCCTTCGTTGGTCAATTGATTAGTAGCGAAAAGCAGGTTGCCGCGCAGGCGAAGTTCCTGCCGGTAAACGGTTCGCTCATACTCCTGAATAAAGTTGTTCGTATAGTCAGACGCATCAAAAAATTCAATGGTTTTTATTTTCCAGTGATTACCACTGATGCCGATTTTATCGGTTATCTGTATCGTTCCTTCCGCGTTCCTTCTTGAAGTTTCATCTTCTATATTTTTAAGTGTTTCGCCTTCGGCAAGAAAGGTTTTCCAGTCATCTGCTTTCCCTCTTAAATAATAATCGCAGGCAATAGCCGGGCAATCGTTATACAGTTTAAAAATGCGCTTCAATTGAAGGTTACCAAGATGCACCAACGCTTCTACAGCCAGGTACGGATAGCTGCTGTTATTTGCTGCTACTTCGTAGGTACTAAAAGAAGCATTGGAAGGCTTACTGCTCAAGCCCGGAAAATAAATATCATCATTTAACGTCATGTTGGTTCCACCAATGATTTGCCCGGATATTTTATTGGTTAAAGCGATGCTCTTCAAATTGCCCCCGTTCCAAAGAAAGGAACGCTTTATTTTATTGTTTTCAAGCGTTAACGTATCATTCTTTAATACCGCTTTACACGATGATAGCTGTGCCAGCGGCTTTTGCTGAAGAACAAAAAGGTATAAAAAAATCAGAAAGCCTTTTAGTGGTGATTGCATTGATAACGCTTTTATAATCCCGCAATAATTATGATAGCTTCATCATTCGCTGTGCGATAGATGATGCAGCGATGCTTTGGTGAACAGCCGACCCTTTTATCAGTTTCGTAAGCTGTTGATGCCAGGCTACATCCTGCCACATGCCCAAGAACTGCGGCCCGCAAAAATTGCTCGTTGCCATGGCCACCCATTGACCGGTGCCTGCCGCCGTTGTCACACCTAAAGCACACAGCTCTTTAATCCAATCCCAATTCATTAGGGGATAGTCTTTGTAGTTGACGGCACTCCAACATTCGGTGGTAACGAGTGGCAAATTAGCGGCCCTTGCATCGGTTGCCAATTGCTTAATGCTGTTGACTAAGATGCTATCCCAATGCGCTTTATCCGACCGGTACAAGGGTTCGGCTTTCTGCGCTGTGCGGTTGTTGTCGCCGGCTGAAAAGCCGTTCCAGTCTATCCCTACTTTGTTATTGAACTCACCGCCATGGAGGCTTGCCATCCAGAGATGTTGCTCAACCAAATCAAAAAAAGGCAACGGAGCCTTTTGAAAGATGCCTTCTTCATAATGATCGAATGAAAAGGTATAAGGAAGATCAGGATAACTTTTCTTCATGATGCTAATTGCTGCCTTCATCCATTGCATAGAAGCGGCAGTACTCCAGTTATGGCCTTTGCGTTCGGCTTTAAAAAAAGGCGTCCATACGCTTGCCGGCCACTCGTTACACAAGTCCACATAAAGAATCGTATCCAACAAATTATCTTCTTTTAACCGGTCTAAAACAGCCAGCCAGGCCGCCGCCATCTTCTCCGGCGATTCTATCTGCATCCTGATGTTATCGGCGTCTTGCCGGTACCAAGTAGATAACCCCACCTTTATTTTTCGTTGCTTACACTTCTGCACAAACTGCGAGAACGAAGGCTGCACCTGCACTTTTATAACACCGGGACTACCCCAGTCGTTCTGGTCCCATTGCGGAAGCAAAGTCCACTCTTTTGTTGCATCCATTGCAGCCAAATGCGGATACGAATCCATGCGTACCGCATTGTAACCACGAAGCACCAACTCGTCCAACACCTTGTCCCAATCTTCATAACTGCCGCCGGGCCATCGCCGTTCCAGCCAGCTAAAATCCCACATGGTAATGGCAAGCGGCTTCAATTTTTTTGAAAAAGCATCGCTACTGAAGTTTGAAAAGCCGGCCGCCTGCAACATCAGTGCAGCGGAGGTTAACGAACTGTATTTAATAAAATCTTTTCGGTTCAATTCCTTTTAATTTAAGACTCGCTACTCAATTTTTATGAAGCACTATTTCCAATACAAAACAATTTGTTCGATTAATAAAATCCTTATTTCATTAATTCCTTCATGCACCGGAAACCCAATGTAGCCGCCCGGTCCATGCCCTCGTACATCAAAAAATATTTGCAATGAAAATCAATGGGCTGCTTACCGCCGGGTGCATTTTTAAAGTAAGAAGTACCGCCGCCAAAGTACCATCTTGAAGTGCTCAACTGCCAGCCTTCGCAACCACCACGCAGCGTCACAAAACGGTTGTTGCCGTCAAAGCGTTCGCTCTCATTCCATTCCCAAACCTTGTTAAAGATGAAACTGTCACCGGCCGTTTCTGCCGCAGCCTGCCACTCCCATTCTGTAGGCAGCCGCATACCGGCCCATGCCGCATAAGCCCTCGCATCTTGCAGCGACACATAAACAACCGGCTTGTCTTTTATTGCATCGGGACAAACCTTACCCTTCCAATGCTTTAAAAAATTGTCGCTGTTTTTTGGAACATAATGAGAAGCGTTTAGAAAAATTTGGAACTCTCCATTGGTAACAACAGCCGGCATGATGGCATAGCCAGGCAGTTTTTGCGATTGGTGATGAATGATAAAATTATAACCGCCTTCTTTTACATACTTATAATCTGTTTCTTTTACCGCATCCATATCGGGATAACAATCGCCTTCCCGCTGCGCATGTTTTACCGTGAAGGTGTAAGCCCCACCCCTGATTTTTAGCAAGGGTGAAGTGTAGTTGTCTCCATTTTGTGACCGTATTTGTGGCGGTGGCTTTGGTAGTTTTATAGAGAACACTTTTGCATACACATCATCAGCAGGCAATTCAACTTTATTTTCCAACTGTTGTTTTTTCAACAAAGCCAGCAATGCTTTTGATGCCGCGTTCTTTATACCGAGTACGCAACCCAAACGGTCAATCGTTACACCAATCTTACCGTTAACGAGTTGGAGCTTTTCTCCCGTCCATAAATTATAGTAATGAGTAAATCGGTTGTCTGCATCAAAGGCAACCTTGCCCTCCTTCAACGAAGTATTGGCCGCTACGTTCCATATTCTTGTATTGCTATCTTCCCATGAAGAAACATTGACTGCAGCGTTACTTGTTGGCAAATAAGGCTTCCACGAATCTGACGTATAAAGTGGAAAAAATTGTTGCCAGATAACATTCATCTTGCGGATGGTTTGCCGGTCGGTTGCGTTCCACTTGTTCATCACACCGAAGATGTTTTCCCATACGATGGCACCTTGTCCGTTAAGCCAGGTAAACGCCAGATCATTTTGACGGCTGGTGGTAAAGCGATTAATGCGCAACTGCAGATGATCGGGAATAATCCACTTTAATGCTAACACACCCTGGTTATTAATTGGCTTCACCGTTTGTGCCCACGATGATGTCACTGCATTCGGCCCTTGCGATACCTGCAACAACGGACTTAACTCCGGCCCAACGGTAACGCCGCGTTTGTACCTATCCAACTCCGGTTGAAATTCAAAACCATACGTACCAACATCCATAAATAATCCATCGGCATCTGTCTTACCAATGATAGATGGAAAGGTTTTAAAATCACTGGTGTCCGACTGCCTTGTATCTACATCCCATGGATTATAAATCAGTATCGCCTTCACGCCGTTGTTATGAAATTCCTTCACCACATTTTTTAAGGCTTGCAAGCCACCGGGCATGTTATAGAAATAGTCAAACTGGTTTTTATCATCAATGCCGATGTTGGGATAGCTGTGCCAGATCATCACCGATTGAAAGCCGCCAAAGGCTGCTTTCATCTTGTCGCAGTAGGCTTTTATTTTGTATTGGCCGGTTTCGTTATCGTAAAAATTTTTGTCCCAGATAAAGGCAAAGCCCATGATAAAATTCCGTTTCAGCCACTGCATTTCGGGGCGGTCATAAAGTTGCCGGTCAATGCTTTTTGTTTTGGGATGAAACATCACCGCCAATTCATTGTAACGCTTTAACCGGGTTGGGTTTGATGGAAAGGACAACTTCAAACTTCGCACGTAGAGTTTGGCAAAACTGGTATCAATTGCTTCAATACGAATAATGGGAACCACCGAGAAACTATCTGCATTGAACGGGGGCATTGGAAGTTCTTTGCTAAAAGTTGAGGAGCTGTTATCAATCAGAAAATAGTCTGTAGCAGTAAATATTTTTCTAACCGGGTTGGAAATTTCTTCACCCTTAAACTTGAACTGAAAATCAACAAAGACTTTTGCCTTACCAACCTTCGCATCAAACCTTCCTTCCACCAAAATTTTTTCCGATGGCGCCAGCTTCATATCAAACGCTACCTTATTGAAATTAATGGATGTCTTTTTTGTTTTGTCAAATACCAATTCAATAAAATAAGCGGCTGTATCATTTAGGTGTTGGCGAACGAAGGTTTGATAGTCCTTCAAACCTTTATACCAAACATTCCAATCTTCACCCGGTTTCGGCGGGTTGATGATAGACTCACTGTGGCCAAGTGTTTCGGAGTACTTCCAGTTGGACGTACCGTCGTACATGTCTTCGTTGATGACGTATTGTGAGAAAGGCAGGGTGAGTTGTTGCTGTTTATTGAAGGTTGATTTTTGTGCGGCTGCTTTTTGCCCGGCATTTAAAAACATAAGAAGGCCCGTTAAAAAAATAAACCGCAGTGTGCATTTCACCGACAAACAGGTAATGATTATATGCTTCACCATCATTTGAATAGTTGGAGTGTTTTTAATGTACTGCGGTTATATACTCTAAGATTCCGGAACACCAACTTGCTGTGCAACATACAACGGATAGCAATGCGGCCGAAGTTGTACACCGGGCCGTTGTTGGTAAAACCATCATCCGTGAACTCCACCATCTTGATGCCGTTGATGGCACCAACCAGCTTGTTACCAACCTGCAAAAATTGGAGCTTCTGCCAAACATTTTTTTCAACGGGTGTAGCCAAAGCAGTAAAAGATAAAGGATACAAAAAGGGATTTTTCATTAGGGCTGAATTGGCTACATCGTTGCGCATATCAGCCATCTCGCGGTAGTATTCCCAGTGATAATTGCGAACATCCTCGCCATATACGGTGGTCATGCGGCCACCGGTGCGCAAGGGATAATCCGCCATAAAATCTTCCCGGTTCATACCCGATGCCTGCACCATTAGCAGGCTTAACCCGCCGGGACGAAGTACTTTAAATTCATATTCAACATACAGGTCGCCTTCAAAGGGTTTATTGCTCCATACATATACTTGCGAGTCCAACAACTTACCGGTATAAAGTTTGTCAATGGTTTCTATCAACAACCCTTCTTCGTTCACCTTCACGGCAACCGGGTTGCCCTGCACGTAAAAGCTATCCAGATCGGATGGCTTGTTAAAATCTATTGAGAGTTTTTTTTGCCAACCCGCACCGGGCTTCCAGGTAAAAGCACCGTGACCTTTTCCATTATAGGTGCTGATTAATTCTTCTTCCATTTCTTTGCTGAAAGACGTGGCTGTGATTTTAAAATCAGCATACACTTCTTCCGGTGATAGAACGACATCGTAAAACTTTATGGTGGACATACACAACGTTGGGTTGCCGGTATATACAGAACTTCCAATGCTATCGCGGTAAAGCTTTGCAGGCTTGAAATGATTTTGATTACCAATGAGAATGCCGTTCAGATATAGGGCATAGTTATCGGCCGCATAATCCCAGCTAAGCGTTAACTGATACCATGTGTTTTTTTTAAAAGCCAGGTGGCTTACGCTTATGCTTGCCTTGTGTGGCAGGTTAAAAGCTTCTTCATAAAAACTGCCTTTACCGAATAAAGCCGTCAGGCTTGGATGCCATCTTGGTGTCCACGCTAATTTAAAATTTGCCGCATTATAATTCTGCGGAACAGGACTGTCGGACAAAAACGGATAGGTGTAAAATTCAGGATTGCTTTTGCTGAAGCCGGGTTTTGTATCGAAAGTGCTCAAGTCTTCCAGCGACAAAAACCAAAGCGATACGGACCCTCGCTGGTTGCGAAGGGTATGCGCCTTCATTTCCAACACACTCCTGATGCTGGTCATGTTCAGGCCTTTTCTCCTATCGAAGCTAACTACACGGGCCGGGCCTTTTAGCGCTGTGTTTGACGCTTGCGTAAATGTAAAATCATTGAGGTAAGTGTATAGCGGTTTGGGCACCTGCCCAAATGTGCAAAGCGATAAAGACAACGCCGTCAAAAAAATGAAAGAGTGTTTCGGAAGCTGCTTATGATTGAATAAACCCATCGTTTTTTTACATGCTTTACCCTGTTTGTGTTCTAATGCACCCGATATCCGCAAACCAAATGATTGTGTATTGTTTGTTTACATCACTGCTCAAACGCCCCTCTGTCTCTCTCTCCCTTCGGCCGCGGCCTGCCATCAATATCCGTTGGTTGCGCCACCTCATTCGTCCCTGAATTCAAGGCTTTACTGTCCTTCATCAACTTGAAATTTCCCTTGGTAACATCGTTCTGCACATCCATAAATTTCGGATCAGCGATAACCTCGTTCGGCGATTTAAAAAAGGGTTGCGCAATGGAATAAAGATTATAGTCCCACCGAATGTTCACGTTCTTGTTGCTGTTTGACGTGACCTTGCCGCCCGGCCTTGGAACGATGATGTTGTTAAGAAAAACAACGTCTTCGGAACTGTTGGCAAACATCTCCGGGTACCCCACATTGCCACCGTTGTGATAGGTGGTGTTGTTGATCACATCCACATGCTTTGTACGAAACGTATGAATGCCGGAGCCGCCGTTGTAAGCGCTTAGATTGTTGGCGATTAAGGCACGGGCCTTCCACTCGGGCCGCACCGGCTTTGGCGGCGTTGAATCTTTTTTTGTAATGACTGCATCCGAATTGGGGTTGGTAGCGCCTTCTTTCGCCTGATCGGTAACGTCAAGCAAGATGCCGTTGCCATCACTCAACTTGCCAATCTTTTCCCACATCACATTGGTCTTGTTGTTCCACACATAATTGCGTTGGATAATGACGTGATAACCCGGTGCATCATCATACCTCCAGTTGTTTAAGGTGGTGATGCCCGAACCGCCGTAGCGCATAAACCAGGCGTTGTTATACACCTTGCAATCTTCCACCGTGAAGTAATCTATCTCAATGCCGACGATGCCGCCGCCGGGGCAATCATGCACCACGCAATTACGAGTAATGAGATGATGCGGCTTTTCATCGGGCTTTTTCGTACGGCCATTAAAGAAGATGCCATTGGTATTGAAATGCGGATCGGCAGCAGGCTTTTTTACATCTTCCTGCGCCTGAAGCAACACAATGGAATCATTGGCGCCAATGACGGTAATGCCGTCCAAAATATTATACGAGCCGGTGACCTGTATGCCCGCCCAACCCGCGGGACGAATGACAGGATGCTGGCCCGGCGCGGCTTTCCAGGTGATCCACGCATCCGGCTTGCCGGAAGTATTTATAGAGAGAACCGCACTTCCGCTTGATTTATCATCGTTGGTATAATCACCATTACTGATTAAAACTGTCGTACCGGGTTGAACGATGTTTGCTGCTTTTTGCAGAGACCGAAAAGCCGTCTTCATTGTTTTACCATCAGCGGCATCATTGCCGTTACCGGATACATAAATGGTTTGTGCCGATGACTTGCCAGCAAATAAAACCACGAGAATGAATGCGGTCAGGCGCACCACTAAAACGTTTCGTCTACTACTTTCCATTGATTCTATTTTATGAATGAAGTCTTATTTTTTTAATCCTGTCAACTCAGATTCTACATAAATTTTCCCCGGCCCTACATCCACTTTGGCCGAAAATTTTTCACCGGTCTCAATGCTGCCGGTTGTTTTTACAATTATCTCTTTGCCTTTGCTACTATTCTTAATTAAGGTGTATTCACCAGGCGATTGAAAGATGCAATTGCTAAAGTTGACGTATGTTTTTGGATCGGTTATATAGTCCGACGCATGGCCGAATTCAATCCAGTTGTTTTGTAAAACAGAGTTGGTGATGGTAAGAACGTTAAGCGGTGTACTTATCATCACCAACTCTGTTTTATTCTCACTTTGTACATGGATGTTCTCGAACTGGAGTGGCCCTTGCACCGGCAGCGCCGCACCGGGATAATAAGAGTGTGACCATTTGTTGCTATACCTCATTACCTGAAAAGGCACGCGAACACTTTTCAGAAAGATGTCGCGGAAGACGACGTTTTTTACAACAGCAGTATGGATGGTGTCGCGTTGAAACATGAGCCAGTTGATGCCGTCCAACACTCCTTGGCCGCTATAAAAGGTTGGCTGGGTAGTGGATTTGTGCTGCACATCGTCAAGCGCCGCCAGCACTCTATAAATTCTTCCGTTTGACACCACTGCATCGCCATGCCTTACAAGAATTCCGGGCTTCCAATCTACCCAGGCCGACGCGACAATTTTCGAAAAAGCGCCTTCTAAATAATCATCCGGAATATCGGAGCAGTTTTCAATAACGCCGTCTTCCAAATTTCCAAATTCAGGGTTGGCGCTAACCCAATCGCCGGGCACCAGGGCAATGGCGTCATCGCCCGTTTGAAAAAAGCCGTTGCTGATTTTAAAACGCTTTCCCGGGCCAAGATGAATGCCGTCTTTCTTGCCGGTTATCATCACATCATTTATCAGCAAATCCTCAAAGGTGCAGATGTGCAAAGCAAACTGCCCGTTCACCAAACCGGAACAACGGAAGCGTTCAATCTTTAAATTCTTTACATAGAAAAAAGCAATGTGACCACGCAAGCCATAGATAGTGCTCATGGGCAGGTCCACACCGTTCACCCGTACATCTAAACCGGTGATGGTGATGTTGAGATTATAGGTTCTTGTCAACGCTCCTTTGTTGAGAATGATGTGCGTAAACTTTCCGGCTTCGTCCCATTTTTCAATCACCACACCGGCGCCACAAATGAGCGAGGTGTTATCACCGATATAGGCCGTGCCGGAAACCTTATACGTACCCGGTTTGCTTACCATGATGGTGCCGCCCCTATCAAACAAAACCTGCAAGGCTTTGGTGTTGTTGATGCCGGTTTCAGTTGGTAAAAAACCAAAGGTTGATGCGTTGGTGAAGTTGCTTGAATCAGTCATTATTTTAATCAATGTGCCCTGATCCACTTCTGCGGCTGATACCTGAATCAAACAAAATAAACAGTTGATTAAAAAAATGGAAATTATCTTTTTCATATTGTTAGTTACCGTCCTGTTGTTCGTTTACAAACAAAAATTGATAGCCGTATCTATTACACTGACCATGTATATTTTCTTTTAAGTACTTGAGGATACAAAAGCAACAGCCGCTTTACAATCATTTTATTTTCACGGTAATTGCTTCGCCCTTATTGCTAAGGCTACAGGCTTCTATAGCCGTCTTTCCTTTATATTTTACCGTTACTTCATAGTCGCCGGTAAAGCCACGAACCTTATACACGCCGTCTTTTCCGGTAATACCATCCACATCGGTCGCCCATGTTTTTGTAACCAGCTCCGCAAACACTTTTCCGTTGGCCCTCGGCTTCCAGTTTTTATCCCAAAGGGCTGCCGATGGAAACCAATGCGAGCCGGCCCAAAAGCCCCATTGCATAAAACCGGTCACAAAAGGATGGCTGTAAACGGCCGTTACAAAATCATGGAGGTACCGGGCTTTAAAATCATCATCATCGCTGTTGATGTCAAACTCACTGATTTGAATGGGCAAGCCGAACGAGGAAAATTTATCTAACCGTTCCAACACCTTTTCAATAGAAGGCGGCGTGCCACCAATATGGCCTTGTTCACCAAGGGCATCAACAGGCGCACCGTTATCAATCAAATATTTTATGTTGTCGTAAAAGCTTTGGCTGGCCGCATCGCTTTGAAACATGGTGTACTCATTCAAAAACAATTTTACATCAGGCGCACCGTCCCTTGCGGCCTTAAACCAGGCCACCATTTCTGGCTTGCCCAACAGGTCCATAAACTGATGATTCGCATATGGCTCGTTCACTACATCCCACTCGGTAAAAGCGCCTTTCATAGTAGCGGTTTGTTCGTTAATGATTTTGAAAATAGCTTTTCGCAAAGCAGCCGAATCATCTTTTAACTGGCTTAATACAGGCCCGGCGTGTTGCCACGACGGCCACACCATTACATGGCCGCGTATGGGTATTTGATGTGCCTTTAACCAGGCCACGGCGCCTGCTGTTTGTGCATACTTAAACCGGCTCCAGTTCTTTGATTTCATTTCATTTTCAAAGACCACTTTATTAAAATATTTGAGCAACGTATCCCGGTACGTCTTTGCTTCAGCGGTGCTGTCAAGCAGTAGTTGAGAGTTGGTGGCGGTACCGAAAGAAAAAACATTGCGCAACATTTTTACTTTTACAGATGCACCCGGCACAGGCTTACCGGCTTTATCAAATACGCTAATCTGCAAGACGCCTTTACGGTTCGTTTCAATGCGCTCCGCCGCGGCTTTTCGCCACGCAGCATCGGAGGCATCGCCGCCGTAATGCACTACACTGCGGGGCAAGTCGGCCATGTTAATCTCCTCTCCATAATTGATGAAGGTTAACGGGCCTATCTCAAAGCGTTGAGGATAACTATCAAATTTTATGACGAGCCGCACTTCGGCCGGTTGTGCGTCTTTTGTTAGGATAAAGGGGATACTGGTTTGCGTCCATTCGTTGCCGATAGAGATGCCTCTTTCCAAATGCGATGGCCATTGATATTTGCCATTTACCAACTGATCGAAACGCAGCTCCACAAAGGATTCGCCGGTTTCCCGTTTGCTTTCGAGGCTTCGGGCTTTGAACGAAATCCAAAGCACATCGCCTTTCTTTAGCGGTGTGTTAATGTTGGCGCTCAATCCATATTCGCCGTTGGCTACCGGCTTCCTGAATGTATTAATCAACAGTGCTGTTGTAAATGGTTGTCCGGTTACAGATACTTCTTCCCGCATTTCGGTTGCCGTACCCGGACCGAATGACGTAAGCGATGCCAGTCCACCGGGCAGGAGTTGTGTGCCGCCGGGGAGTTGTGCCAATGATGTCAGCGTTGCCATCGTACATCCTAAAAAATATAGAATTTGTTTCATCATATTCCGGGTTACTTTGCTTCTTCCTTCTATCAACTTTTATAGCGAGTGCGTTATTAATTTTTGTTTGATGATCTTAAGAGTTGAAAGAAAGACGCCTTCATTTTTTGCATATCAATCGCTGAATAAATTTTAATCAGCCGCTGTGTATTTTCCGGCGGCGTTAATACATTTTTGACTACTGCGTATCGAGGATTCAAAAAGGCTTCCACCAGCGCCAGATCCCACAAGGTGCGAACCTTATCCTGTGGATTGGTTTCTTCCCAACGGTTCTTCAACATCTTTTCAACCGGCACGGCATCGTTTAAAATTTTATACAAAGAATCTCTTTCAAAGCGAAATGGCAACGCTATATCTGTAGGCATCATCACCAAGTCAACAGCGGTGTTATCCAGTAAGTAATCGAAGGCATTTAAATCGTTGCGGATGTTGAATTCGCTTTTGTTCCAAATGCTTTTTGCCACGTTGTACTTCGCTCCCAACGCATAACAGGTAAGATGCCTTGCGATAGATGTATCAAGTGCAATGGCGGATGCAAGGTTGGTCAACGCACCCAGGCAAACAACGGCCAGCTTTTCATTTTTTAAAAGACCTTTTACAGCAGCAATAATTGCTTGCGAAGCCGGTGATGACCTTGGCTCTCTCCCACCCCAGGCACGGCCCATTGGCTTGTTGGCGCCAAGCGGATGAAGGATGGACAACTTGCCCATAACACGAAGCAAGGCTTCATTTAATTCTTGTGAAATGGTTACGGTATTTATCCCTTTTGTAGTGTACTGATTCCACTTTTCAAACGCCACCAAATCAGCATTGTTGAAGTGTGCGGAGCTAATACCAACAACATCAATCGTCGTATCGCTTAGCGCATAAAACAAGGCATAGATGTCATCGGTTTCATTACCGGTATCGGCATCTATCCAAACCTTTTGCCTTTGCGCTGATGCGTTTAGTCCACTGCAAAAAAACACTAACAGGAAAAATAATATTATATATCGTGTAGTGGCTTTCTGCATGGCACCGTTAATTCTTAGCCAGTATGATTAATACAATGCCTGCTACATACAACAGCAACATAAGATATAGATTGCGGTAGGTGGCTTTTGATGCGGCCGCAAATTCCTTCCAGATGAATATGCCCCAGACAGCAGCAATAACAGTTGCGCCTTGCCCCAGGCCGTACGATATAGCCGGTCCGGCTTTACCTGAGGCAATGATGTTAAACGACATTCCAATATGCCAGATAATACCGCCTAAAAGACCGATAAGATGATCCCTGGCGGAACCTTTAAAATAATTGCCGATGCGTAATCTTTCACCCGAAAAAGGAAAACGCATGAGCAGTCCGTTGAATAAGAAATTGCTTACTACAAGGCCGATGGCAAAAAACACCAAAGCCGTGTAGGGCGTGAGTTTGCCCCTTTCGGGCACATCAAAATTACCAACCATGGAAGCCGCTACATACTTATAAAAAAAGCCCATGAGCACACCGGCTATAATGGCTATCACCAGGCCTTTGGCCGAGAAGGAAGTGGTGCCTTTGTTCACTTGCTTATAGGCATACGCATTTATTAAAATGGCCACTGCAATAAGCGCTACGCCACCAAATAATAAAGAAGGAGTGCCCTGCGGGTTACCGGCATAATTGACAATCACGCCAAGGATCAAAGCGATGCCGATGCCTACCGGGAAAGCCACCGACATACCCGCCAAAGCAATAGCGGAAACCAATAAAATATTTGCCAGATTAAAAACGGTGCCGCCGATAAAGGCGGACAACAAATTACTGCTATCGGCCTGATGAACATCGGCTAAAAACCCACGTCCCGAAGAGCCGCTGCTGCCTATGGTAAAGGCCATAACCAGCGACAGAAGCAGGATACCAAAAGCATAGTCCCAGTAAAATAATTCAAACCGCCAACCCTTGCTGGAAAGCTTGGTGGTATTGGCCCAGGAGCCCCAGCAAAGCATGGTGATGATGCACAAAAAAATGGCGGTCGCGTAAGAATGAATAACGAACATAAATTTATTTTATACCGGCGCTGGTTAGTTCAATATGGCGCTTGTCTTATTGGAAATCCTTTTGCTCATAATGGTATCAATACCCTTTTTTACTTTTCTTTTGTTATCCACGTGCTGATAGCTCCGCCCGTCTGTCCGGCATCGGCATAGGGAACAAGAATGATATCCTTCTCCTTTGAATTGACGGCTGCTTTTATGGTAAAGCTTTCATTGCCTACCCATGTTTTTGGCAGCAGCGTTGATGTTGCAGGCACAAGGCTGTTCTTCATCCCGATAGAAACATCCGCTACCTCAACGCCATTCAATGTTTTATCAAATGCCAGCACTTGCGGCCCTCGTTGCAAAGCGATTTTGTCTGGATAAGTTTTACCGCCGTTCAATACCAGTAATGGCATCAAAAAGTTAATGTCAATCACATCACCCTTCTTCCAGGCCCGTTTAACAGTAATGGTTTCAGCGGTAGTGACAGCTTGCTTTTCCCCATTGATGGACATCGTAAAATCGCCGGCCCAATAGGGCTTTCTAAATGCCAGTGTGTAGGTTGATGAAGGTGTTTCATCTACCGTAATTTTTACAGCCCCATCGGCTGGAAAATTGGTAGCGGTAGTGAAGGAAGCTTTGCCTGCGCCACTAACAGTGGTTGCATAAGTGCCCGGCTGATAAAATAAAAACGCAGGCGTGTTGTTGATCTTTCCATTGGCGAACAAGGGGATCATAGCAATGCCCCGCGGCACAGAACTCATGCAACAAGTAATAACAGACCGGTAGGGCTTAATACCTATCAACGGCGTATAATAACTTACTGCGCCGGTTTCCGGATTTTCCGCACCGGTTAAATGATTATATACCGAACGTTCCAGTTCATCGAGGTACTTCATTTGCGCGGTTACACAAAACAGTTGATAGGTAAACTGTATCCAGGTAGTAGTTACACAACCTTCGCCCATGTTATCCTTATCGGTGGCGGGCAGCACGTCATCATCCTGAAAATGTTCAAACGAGCTGGCCGTGCCGGTGATGTACAAACGGTTGGCAACAATATCCGTCCATGCAGTAAGCAACGGCGCCAAAAACTGTTCATCATTGGTCAGGCGGTAAAGCTTGATGATCCCTAAAAAATTGGACATCATCTCATACGCTTTTGCGTTGGCTACCTTATCCACCCGGCCTGCCGAATCCAATGTACTAATGATGCGGGGGCCGCCATTAGCATCAAAGCTTTTTATAACATAGTAGCAAAAATCGAGGTACTTTTTTTCACCCGAAAACCGGTACAGTTCCACCATGGATTCCAGTATGCAGGTGGCCGCCATGCCTACGTGGCCACCGGCCTTTACAATCTCCCGCTGGCCCTTTTCGGTTCCAAATGTCTGGATCAATAGGTCGCCGATTTTTTGCGAGGTTTTCAACGCCGGCTTAAAGCCCGATAACTCGTAGTAATGTAAGAGCCCTATCAGGTCGTAACGGTGCGACCATACGTCCCAGCTTGTCCAATGGCTGTCCCTATCATAAGTGCCCAGGTAGCCATCCGGTAGCTGTGCAGCCATCAACTGTTGAGCACTGCGGTCTATCTGAATTTTCAGGGCCGGGTCGGATGTATTGGCATACACATTACAAGCTGCATCCAGAAACTTACCAATGTGCTCACCAATCCAGGAGTGGCTGCCAGGGCGGTTTATAAAGCCGGCAAGCAGTGCCTCTTCATCTACATTATACAACCGCTTTTCTGTATTGGCTTTTAACCGGTCGCCTAACCAGCCGCTGATTTTTTGACCGCTCAAATCAGCCGGAAAATATTTTTGCCCTGCTTTATAAGCCACTACCGGCGAAGTATGTTTATATGCAATATCCTGGTAACCGAATTCACCATTCCATTCGTGCTGGTATTGATAACTGGGTACTGATAAGCTATAAACGATTTTTAAAAAAGGGGATGGAGAAGTGTAGGGAAAGTCCACGTTATTTTTTCCCACCGCCACTTGTACGTCTTTGGTGGCAGTGTACAGTTTTTTACCTTCAAAGTTGTAGAAGTCGGCCGTTACTTTTCCGGTTGCCGGCTTAGGCGATTTGTTGGTAACGGTGAGTTGGTAGATCAGGTTTTTTTGAAGAACAGGCACTTTTTTATCACCGGCATTTAGACCGGAGGCGTATGAAAAAAAATCTTCGGGAGAAGCTGCTCCAAACTTTGGGATGGCAGATACGGCAAACTGCCCCCAATGCCGTACCCTGATGGCGACCGTATTTTCTTTATCCCATAAAATATCTTCTTTTGAAATAAGGTAATTACGGTAAGAATCGCCTGAACCAGTTGACCCTATTGGCTTTCCGTTTAGATACGTGTCATCGGACTGGAGTATCTTACCCATGCTTAATGCTACTAAACCCGTTTTATCAAAAGCGGTTTTCAAGCTCGAAGGGATCACCATCGTTTTGCGAATCCAAAGGGTGCGGTTGGCCGTTGTCCGGCGGTCATCGCTCCACTTTAATACCTTAAGCTCCTCCCAGTTTTTATCATCCCAACCTGCCTGGCTAAATTCTTTTTTATCATCGAAGCTAACTTTCCACGGGCCTTCCATCACCAACTGCTGGGCCATCAGATTACCATATTGCAAAAGAGAAAAAAACAGTAACAGGCTTATTTTATAATTCAACATTGTAGAATTTTGTTTCAATGTAATACAATAATTAGTTAAGCCGCCACAGTTTAAAATCATCCCAGTAAATCTGTAACGTTTTGCCCTGGTCTTTTATAAAACCAATTACTTCTTTAGAGGTATATAGCTTCATGGGGCTAAAACCGGTTACGCCATTTGGGGCGGGGTCTTTCGTGTTGTGCGTGAAGTTGGTTACATCAAACACTACCTGCTTTTGTTCACCATCGGGAGTGATCGTCATGTAAAAACGGCCGGTGCTTTTATCGCCTTCCTTATAATAGTAATCCATGGTAAACCACTTGCCAACAGGCACCTTCACCTTATCATCAGTGGCGTCCCAAACTCTTACCTGGCCTGAGTCTTCGGCGTTCAGCAAAAAGTATAAATCGCTGGCGGCGGCTGCGGGCTTGCCTATACCAAGGGTTACCCGGAAGCCATATTTTTCACCCTTTACCCACCATTCATTGTTCCAGAACTCGGAGATAGTAAGCCACGATATTTTTGCCGGGTAATTTTTTAATAATCCAAAGGAGGTTGGTAAAAACATGCGCACCGATTGCTTAAACTCTTTGAACCCTTTTTTTATTCCATAAACATCGGCTTGTATGCGGGCCTTTTGCTGGCCTTCTGATGCATGCCACGAATCGGCGAGCCAGAACTGCATGACATGGTTTTTTTCATTTCCCGGTTCGGGAATTATATTGACGGTACGTTGGGCAGAATCGCCGCCGGTGTATTCAATTAAAAATTCGCCGGCATCCGCATTTTGATCAAGGTCTTTTACCCAATCGCTTTTGGCGCCTGCTTTTTTATCCACGCCTTCTATATCGTCAATAGCATAACCTGACGTGATTTTTGCTCCTTTGCGCACCGCGTTGCGAATGACATGGGTAGTGCCCTCAAAGCCGGTTTGAAAAAGAAGCTGTGGCGAAGTATTCTCCATCGCCGTGATTGAATTACGTTTGCCGTTCTTCATCAATTTATCGTAACGGAGCAAGGCCTCGAGATAGTAATAATCGGCATAAATAATAGGCGTATTTACTTCAGATGCCTGGGGTTTGGAACCAACGCTGTGCATTAATAAAAAGTATCCATTGGTACCGCGGGCCGCTTTGTAAGCCGGGCTTGTTAAGCTGCGAAGTATAGTGGTGGCGGCATCAAAATATTCTTTGCTATGCGCTTTGCTGTACTGGCTTAGCTCCAACAAAGCGGAACAGGCCACTGCACCGGCTGATGCATCCCGTTCTTCGCCAGGCGCATTATAATCCCAATAAGGTATTTTGTCTTCAGGAAGATTAGGGTTGGTTAATATAAACCGCGCAATATTTTCTGCCTGGGTCAGGTACTTTTTATCGCCGGTTTCGCGGTACATCACTGTGTAACCGTAAAGCCCCCAGGCCTGGCCACGGGCCCAGGCAGAACTATCGTTTAACCCCTGGTGCGTGGCTTGTTTTAATACGTTACCGCCTTCACCATAACACACCACATGATAGCTGCTGTTATCCCTTCTAAAATGATTTTTTAATGTGTTATCAGCATGTGTAACACAGATGTTGTAAAGCGCCTTATTACCTAATGCCTTTGCCGCCCAGAATAAAAACTCCAGGTTCATCATGTTATCAATGATCACCGGATAATCAAAGTCCTTCCACTTATCCCAGGATTTAATAACACCGTATGATGGATTAAAACGGGTAGCCAATGAAGCCGCACCTGTTAGCATTATTTGCTTATAGTGTTCATTTTTAGTTAAGCGGTAACCGTTGCCAAACGGGCAATACAGCATAAAGCCAAGGTCGTGGGTTGCCTTATTGTTCTTTTCTTTTTCTACGGCCATGGTCCATTTATCGGCAGCGTTTTTCCAGGCCGTGTCGCCGGTACCTTCAAACAAATACCATAGCGAGCCACCAAAAAATCCACTGCACCACCAGCCGGCATTACGGTCGTTTTGCGTACCATCGGGTTTTAATGATTGTGGAAATTTGGTGACATCGGGATGCGAAGCCAACATGCTTTTATATTGTGAAGCGGCATCACTCAACTCTTTCTTTACGTCAATAGCTTGTTGTGCATTTGAAGCAATAACAATTAAAAAAAGCAGGGCTGTACAAAATTTTTTCAAGCTTAGCATTTTTAAAGGTTCGTTTGAGGAATGTTTTTTAGTAACGTTTACAAGCCTAACGTACACCTTTATTATTTTCTTGAAAGGCTTAAGAAAGTCCGCTGTAAAAACAGCGGACGACTACTGATTGCTTGTTGTGTGAGAAACGTTTTTTTATTCGTTGTCAATTCTATTGGGTGTAGGCTACATACACTACCTGGTGTATTATTATCTAAAGGCTTCTCTGTTCTGCCATTCCCTACCTACTCCAAAAATTTATTTATAGTTTTAAAATTCATAGGCGCCACAATCCACTGCTGCTCCTTTTGGCCTTGCTACCCCTTTAATGTCCCTGGCTGAAAAAAGAGTTGATGTTCCGGCGTCAATGGCGGGGCTCCCGGCGCTTAGCGCAAAATTGGCAACAGCTCCATCAATGGAAGCATTTACAAACTGTGGGTTCATTACTTTATCATTGGCTCCCTGAACGGCTACTGTTCCATTATAATAAATATTGTAATTGTACGTCACGGTAGTTCCTGTACTTGGCATTGCATTGCACTTGCCGCCGGTGCGTGCATACATAATGTTGTTGATGATCTTTACATCGGTAGCCGAACCCGCATATATATCGGGATAGCCCACAATTGTTCCGTTGCCGTAAGCAGTGTTATTGATAATATCTACATGGTCGGCCCGGTAAGAATGTATGCCCGAACCACCATTGTTGAAGCTGACATTATTTTCTACCAGCGTTCTGCCGGTATAAGGCTTATCTAAAACTGTTGGCTGGTTATACGGGTACTGATTGATATCTAAAATAATACCATTGCCGTCCGACAATCGAACTGGATTAGCACTGATCCAGGGGATGGTTGTTTTGTTTCCATAAACAATATTGCTTCTAACAATGTTCTTATACTTTGCCACATCAGGCGCATCGCTGTTAATAGGGTTAAGAATACTAATGCCGCTTCCACCATACATCATATACCAGGCATTGTTGTACACGGTGTTGCCTTCTATGGTTGTATAGTCGGCCTGAATGGAACTGATGCCGCCGCCAGGAAAATCGTGCACTTTGCAGTTGCGGATAATAACATGATGGGGAAGCTTTGATTCCGCGGCAGGCCCGCCGATGGAGATACCGTTGGTATTGAATTTTGCCTGAGCTGCGGCGCCACCAACGGATGCCGTGAAAGCAGCATAAGCATCCGCATAAGTTAAGCTTGCATTATCACCTTGCAGGTCTATACCTTCTAATACTGTATAGGAACCATTAATGGAGACAGCGTTCCAAACATTACCTGAAGCAAAAATTTTAGGCGTGTGGCCGGGATAAGCTTTATAGGTAATGTATTTATCGGCAGTCCCTGATTTAGTAGTGGTTAGCACCGGGCCCGATGTGCTGGCATATGTACCATTCATTACAAACACTGTATCGCCTGGCTCTGCTACCAGTGCCGCTTTACTCAATTGTTTAAACGGCAGCGAGCCGGATAAGCCGGTATTGGCGTCTGAACCGGTCAGGTCAGATACATAATAACTTTTAGCCGTATTGGTTACAACCGGCGTAGCTACCTGCACGGGTGGCTGCGTGATTTTTGATTTGGCACAACCCACTATCAGTAGTGAAAAAAGAATAAAGTAAAATGCTGGTGTGATTGATTTATTCATAAAAAAATTTAAAGAGTAGCATACGTTCCAGAGATATTTAGCCTTCCACATTTTTTATTGACGACAAGATCATCGTGTTTGACAAATCGTTTATTATTGAATCACTACCGTTGCTGTTTTTATTGCAGCAGGGCCGCTACCGGCAATACCGGTTGTGGTTAGTGTAACGGTGTAAGTGCCGGCGGCTGCATAAATGTGGCTTGGCGAAGCTGTTGTTTCAAGCGCCGCTCCATCGCCGTAATTCCATGAATAACCGGCGCCATTAGAAGAAACATTGACAAAATTGGCGGTCTTGGTTTCTTTATAAACGTAGGTGGAAAAGTTGGCTGCCGGTGGTATCACCGACCTTGTATCTATCAGGATAACCACGGTGGACAACGATGGTTTTACAAGAGATGATTTACCTGAATTAGAAATAGTAACGCCAATGGCATAGCGTTTCTTTGGTGTTGCCGTAAAGCTGTTCACTAAAAAATTAAGATCAACCGGCAAAGAAAAATCAGCGCTGGTACTACCATCGGTAATGTCAACGGAAGCCGGTAAAGTAAAAGCCGATGCGGGCAACAATTCTGTAGTTACAGCAGGGTCGGATGGAACATTAAATTTACCCGCTGCAAGCAATTTACCGACCGTATCTGTATTTGCGTTAATAGCAACGGTGTATGTACCTTTTGTACTAATGCCGGATTTAATAATGCCAAGCGGAATAATAAACTTACTGCCATCTGTACTAAACCTTTGGGCCTGCCCGTAAATGTTGGCCGTAATACTGTAAATGCCGTTGGCGCCCGGACCTACCGTAGCCACAGCAGCCTGGCTCAGGTAAATTACCTGATCGGGATAAACCACATTATTGATGTAGCTATTATTTTTATTACACGCCAAAAAACAAGCGCTGCAAGTAAAGAGTGCCAGTAGAAATTTTGTGCTTCGCAAAAAATATTTTTTCATGATGACTTTTTAGTAACCAGAAACAAAAGGTGCATGGCGTTTGACAGGCAACTTGCTTCCGGAGTAATGAATCTTTTATCAAAGGCTGACCGGCTTACCATTGTGGGTTTTGTACCAACAACGGTGAAATATTCAAATCAGTTTGAGGTATCGGATAGAGGTACATCTTTGATTGGAATACCCTGTTCTCCACCGTAAATGGCACATAGGTAAATACACCCGTAGTCGAATTCCTGGTAATATCAACCCCTCTTAACGGTGCGTTGAAATAAGTTGGCGCCTGCATCCAGCGGCGAACATCCCAGAAGCGGTGATCCTCAAAAGCCAGCTCTACCCTTCGTTCATTCCGTATTTTTTCACGGGCATCTGATTGGGCTAAGGCGCCGGGCATGGGCGGCATAGCTACTCCTGTTCTTGTTCTTACCAGGTCAACATATTTTTTTATGTCGGCGTTGCCCGGACTCCATTCATTTAATGCCTCGGCGTAGGTAAGATAAAACTCGGCTAACCGGAAGTATATCCAGCTATGCGCAGCCGTGTTACCTGTTTGAAGATTCAGGCTTTCCTGCATATACTTTCTAAGATAGTAGCCGGTTTTAGACGCATTTGGTATGGGCTTACCATCAAGGCCTCCGGTATATAGTTGCACTCTCCGGGATGGTGTTCCAAAAATGGTGTCGTTCCGTACCACGGTGTATTCCAATCGGGGGTCGCGGTTTTTGTAGGGAGCGGCAGCCATTGCCGGATCGTTCCAATCAAACTTTACGGCGGTTATTGCATTTACTTTTACCTCAAAAGCATCTACCAAATCCTGCGAAGGCGTGTTGCTTTCTTTAGTGGCCAATGGAAACCCGATGGGCGAATTATTTCTTTCAAACTGATTACTATTACCACTGGCGGCATTAATCCGGGACAGAATAATTTCAGAATTATTGAACGTATTAAAAAGTGTTTTAAAGTTGGAACTTAACGTTACAGCCACCGTTGCCGCAGAATCAATCACCAGCTTCGCTGCGTCGGAAGCCGCCTTCCAACGGGCCGCTCTATCACCGGCCGGTAGGGAAATAAATTCAGGGTTTGGATAACCGGTAGCCCATGACGTGGTATTAAATAAATCGCTGGCCGCATATAACAACACACGGCTTTTTAATGCCATGGCCGACAACTTTGTTGCCCGGCCTAAATCCGTTGCCTGTACATAAGGCAACCGGGTTGCGGCTAAGGGTAATTGTACTGCGGCGGAATCACATTCGTCCGAGATAAATTGAATGCATTCAGCTAACGTATTGCGTTTAATTTTTGAAAAGTCTTCTTCAATGGAAAGCGCATCCCTAAGCAGCGGCACGCCGCCATAGCGTTTTACCAATTCAAAATAATAGAAGGCCCGTAAAAACCGGGCTTCATATTTCCAACGCTTAATTTCTGCCAGGTAAGTATTGTATAATAATTGTTGGGCCGGGGCAGGGTCTAACCGGTATTGGTCAAGGTTTACTTTGTCGGTGCTTAACAAAAATTCATTAGCGCGGCGAATCGTGCGGTAGTACGTAGCCCAAACAAAATCAGGATTACTGATGGCATTCCAGCTTCCGGTATTAAAGCCTTGCACCGCGTTTGTTTCATTGGTAAATTCTGCTTCGTCCGAGGCGGACGCCATCATAGCATTGCCTATATAAAGCATACCATCCGGCAGGTCGGCATACAAGGCCGTTAATAATGTTTTTGTATTGCCATACGAAATCTCGATCTGGTTACGGTTAAGTGTTGTTACAAATTCGCGATCCAGTTTTTGGCAGGCAGCCAATGTAATCAACAGGCAAAAGGAAAATATATAGCTGAAGGTTTTCATTCTGTTTCTTTTAAGTGGCTTACAAATTAATTTTTACCCCGCCGGTGATGGTTCGTAACACAGGGTAGCCGGTAAGCGACTCGGGATCGCCGTAAGGAATTTTATCCAGCGAGAATAAATTGGTTCCATTAACGAAAATCCTTACGCCTTTTAATCTGGCTTTGCCTGACAACTTATTGGAAATAGAATAACCTATTTCAGCACTGCGCAGTTTTATAAAACTGGCGTCGCGCAACCAAAAAGTGGAGAACTGGTAGTTGTTTAGGTTGTTGGTAGAAGATAACCTTGGATAAGTAGCAGTAGCGGCGGTTTGAGGCGTCCATCTGCCTAAAGCGATAGGTGATATTTGTCCATTATTTTGAAAGGCATAAAAATAATTTCCACCTAAGCTAACAGAGTTTCCGGTTACACCCTGAAGCACAAAATCAATATCGAACCCTTTGTATTGAAGGCCGCCATGCAGGCCCGCAATAAGGTTTGGTGTAAAAGGATGGCCAATGGCCATTTGATCGTTGCCGTCAATAATACCGTCAGGCTTTCCTTCGGGGCCGCCTATGTCCTGAAATTTTATATCACCCGCTTTAATAACGTCGGTAAGCGGCGCCGGGTAACTTTTTGGGTCCAGCACCCGGGCATCTATTTCAGCCTGGCTAAAAAAGCCGATGGCTTTAAGGCCGAACGGCTGGCCAATGGCATAACCGGTCCTCAATAAATTTTTATTTAATTGCAATGCCTCGGCATTGAAGACGATTTTATTTTTTGAATAGGAAAGATTGCCTTCTACGAAATAGCGAAAAGTTTTGGTGGTATTACTGTTGTAACGCAACGCTATTTCGAAGCCTTTGTTATTTGACTTACCCTGGTTAAGGAAAGGTGTAACAGCGCCAAGATATTGAGGTAAAGTACTGTTAGAAGCTACCAGAATATCGTAACGGTCGCGATTAAAATAATCTGCGGTAAGGTCAAAATTTTTAAAGAACGTGGCATCAACTCCAATGTTATACGATTTTTCTTTTTCCCAGGTAATATTTGGGTTGGCAAGCAGAGCCTCAGCATTACCAAAGGAAGTAGTATTACCCGTACCAAAAACATAGCTGCCGCCGCCAAATGTTTGTGTGTATAAGGAGTAGCGGGTAGATAAGCCTAAACCCACAATAAGATCGTTACCAACAAGCCCATAGGAGCCGCGCAGTTTTAAAAAATTAATGGCTTTACTTTTCTTTAAAAAATCTTCATTGGAGGCTATCCAGCCAACAGAACCGGCCGGAAAAAATCCGCCTCTTTTCCCTTTGGGAAAAAGGTTGCTGGCCGAGTAAGCCGATGAAAATTCAGCGATGTATTTATTGTTATAGATATAAGTGGCACGTCCCGCGCCGGTATTATTTCTATAAGGGTCTGTAGAGTTGCCGGTTGGGTTAGCGGGATCACCTGTAGGACCAAACAGCGTTATCTCATCTCTGTTAAACATCAGCATAGCTGATACTTCGCTTTTGCCAAACGTTCTTCCATAATTTATAAAGGTTTGTATGATAAGATTGCGGTATTGATCCAATGTTTGTTCAATACTGGATAGTGACGTTTTCTGGCTGCCGGTTACCAGAATGGAACTGTCACCTCCCGACGGCGTTTTTACAGGAGTGTATCTGGCGTATTGTTTTGTTTTATCGGAGCCAGACTTGAAGTAACTATTGATAGAAATATCGGCAGAAACACTCAGCCCTTTAGTGATCATGTCTAATTGTTCTGTGGCCTTTAAAGAGGTTAAAACCGTTCTGGCGTTGGTTTGATAAAAACCGGTAGCCAGCAGATTGGCAAACGGATTAGCATACAAAGAGCTGCCGCCAAAAGTTCCATTGGCATTATAAACCGGAAAGGAATTGGGCGGTAAAGAAGCCAATAAATTAAATGTAGAAGCCGTGGTATAATCAAATGGATTTTTCTTTTCTTCTATCGAACCCCCGATCCTGAATTCAACAGCAAAACGCTTTGAAAGATTAATGTCTAAGTTGGAGCGAAAGTTATAACGGGAGTAAGTGGAGTTGGAACTTTCATCACTTTCATCGCCAAAATTTTTGTACAAGCCTGTACTGCGCAGCGCATTCAACACCACATAATACTTTACCGATTTATCACCGCCGCTAAGATTAAGATCATAGCTTGAAACCGGCGCAGCGGGACGCAATAATTCATTGTACCAATTTACATTGGAATGAAAATAAGGATCGCCGCCGGTTTGATACGCAGCCAGATCGGCATCGGTGTAAAGTGGCGCCAACCCATCGTTTGCCCTTGCCTCATTATACAAACGGGCATAGTCGTAAGCATTTAAAAACTTAGGAAGTTGTTGCGCCTGGCTAAAGCCTTGCCTGGTAGTGAAGGAAACTTTTAATGTTCCTTCCTGTCCCCGTTTTGTAGTAACTAAAATAACGCCGTTGGCCGCCCGGCTACCGTAGATGGCTGTTGCGGATGCGTCTTTTAAAACAGTGATGGATTCAATTTCTTCCGGCACTAATTGCATAAAAGCATTGGAGGTAGAAGACCCATTGCTGATGAAACCATCTATCACATATAACGGCGCAGTGCTGGCATCGCCAAAGGTATTACGGCCACGCACAAACAAAGTGGGCACAGCAGCCCCAGGCTCCGATCCACCCTGGGAAACAGTTACGCCGGTTAGCCGGCCATACAGAGCATCGCCTACGTTAATCGTAAAATTTTTATTGATATTTTCGCCGCCGCCAAGAATGGTTATAGCGCTTGACACATGTTTTACCGGTTGGGTACCAAAGCCGATATTGGCAACCGGCAGATGGTTATTGAGCCACACCGTATCAGTGTTTCGTTCCGCCTCATTAACGGAACCCTGGCCCCATACGAGAGTTGTAATTCCGCCCTGTACCACCAGAAGCAGCAGGGCGGCCTTTAGATATTTTATAGTCATATTCATCGTTAAAGCAGTTATTAATTTGTTGACGTCAATAACCATCTTGCATACTTTTTATAAACCCGATGCAATTTTGTTTTACATGAACCCTTAGAAATAGCCGGGATTTTGCACCAGGTTTCCTTTGAGTACTTCCGATTGAGGAAACGGATGCAGGTACATATTTTTTGTAAACGTTCTTGTTTCAAAAGTGGCGATGGACCAACTGAATAATCTATCGGTTACTTTATTAATTCGCAGTCCCTCAAAGGCGCCGCTCATCACTCCGGGGTCTTCGGCCATCAGCCAGCGCCTGATGTCCCAGAAACGATGGTCTTCCCAAACCAGTTCAATGGCACTTTCATTTCTTACCCGGTCTCTGAATTGCGCTTGGGAAAGGCTGGCAGGTAAAGCCGGCATGGCCGACCGGGCCCTGATCTTATTTACATCAGCATAAGCCTGCGCGGTAGGCCCACCATTGGCTTCATTTAAAGCTTCGGCCCGGTATAAATACAGTTCATTTACGCGGTATAAAATATCGTTGACATTGGCCCTGACGTTACCACCATAAGGGAGAGATTTTCGCATCCATGTACCACCGGAGCAAGTAGCATAAACGTTACCAGGAGTACCGCCAAGGTAGATGGCAGCCTTCGGATCGGATGAGCCATAGTAGCTGTTGGTATAGCAAATGGTTTGTTTAAACCGCGGATCTAATTCTAAATATTTTGAAAGCAAATCGGTACCGCCTGTTGAAGGCCAGGTTTGCGGCGTACCATCTTTCTTTTCGTATTTGCGTAAGAAGTTGAGTGGAACAGTGGAACCGGAACGGCTGGTACCGCCATCGGAAAACGTCGGCTTAAATAAGCGTATTGGGTCCTGGCTTGAAAAGGCCGCTGCTGCGCCTTTGTACGATAAGATGATTTCAGGGTTGTCGAAGGTGAGCCAGGCGTTTTTATAGTTACCGTCAGGCTGTTTACCCACCCATGTTGGCACTGTGCTTACCGTATCGGACGGGTCTCTTTTTGCCGGGTCGTCAATCATGCTATACCCATTAGTTTGCACATAATTGATAGCCTCGGTGGCTGCATCGGCCGCTTTCTGCCAACGGGTAACATCGTAATTACCAAGGCAAATCAACTTGTTGTCTCCATTAGGCATAGGGAGCGGTGGCGTGGCAGCATTAAACTGCGGGCTGGCAGCCAGCAACAAAGTTTTTGCCTTTACCACGTAGGCAACTGCTTTAGTAACCCGACCGGTTTGCGCTACCGAATAAGAGGCCGGCAAATCTGCATTATCTATGGCATCCTGGCAATCCTTCAAAATAAAGTCTATGCACTGCTGAAGCGAAGCCCGTGGCACGTTTACAAATTCGCCGGGGTCGTACAATTCACTAACAATGGGCACACCGCCGTAGCGCTTTATCATTTCAAAATAATTCATGGCCCGCAACACTTTTACTTCGCCGGTTACCTGGTTAATGTAGGACTGCGTGGCCGTGGGGTCCAGGGCCGGCACTTCCTTAGCTCGTTTTATAACAAGGGCAATCTGGCGCATGGCTATCCAGCGGATGTAGTAGCGAAAGTCTTCGGAGGCCACGATGTTGGAAGAAAGAATGTTGCCGGTATTCCAGTTGTTGGTAAGGTAATAACTGGCTTCCGAGGCATCACCTTCATCGCACATCATACCGGTGGGGCCGGCCACATCATATTGGTTTACGCCGACGGTAGTAGAAAAATTTTGCTGGTCTCCATAGCGAAATACAGCGTGCATACCATACTTGTAAATGGTGGCCATAAACGATTCTAAATTAGCCCGGCTGGTAAATACCGTATTCTCGGTAACATCTACACCAGGCGCCTTATCCAGAAAGCTTTTTTTGCATGATGAGGTTATGAGTAATACCCCTAAAAAGGGAAGTAAAAATTTTATATTTTTCATATACAGCAATTTAAAAGTTGACGTTTAAACCAAGGTTCACCGTTCTAACAAGTGGGTAAAATTCAAGGTTCGTATCAGACCGGTTAGGCGAATCGCTTTCGGGATCGACACCTTTATAGGTTTTTTTCCATGTAATGAGATTATTAGCATTCGCATAAACCCGGAATGAATTAATGCCTATTTTTTTCAGCGTACCTGGCCGGGCTGTATAACCTACCTCCGCATTTTTCAACCGTACATAACTGGCATCGACCAGGAAGAAAGTAGAGCCTTGCTGGTTAGGACTTGAGGTAACATTAAACCGGGGAAAATTAATAGGGAGGCCGGCGTCATATCTTTCCTGCGACCAACTTGTAGTTAAATAATCGGCGGCAGTAGAAGGTACATTAGCGCCAAAGCCCGCCACCCTTTCATTTGGCAGGTAATAACGAGATACATTACCTACACCCTGAAATAATACGGATAAATCGAAGCCTGAATAATTAACGGCCAGCGATATACCATAGGTCTTTTCGGGAATATTTGAATAGCCTATCGGCACGGCATCAAAGCCATTTATAATACCATCGCCATTTACATCCCTGAACTTTAAATCACCCGGCTGTATTTTGTTGGCGTTGGCTTCATACACGGGCCGTTTGGCATCGTTTACCTCAGCCCAGGAATTAAAAATGCCGTCGCAGATTAATCCAAAATTTTGTCCCAGCCGCTGGCCGGTTCTGTTTTGATAGGAGTAGGTATTTGGAATTTCATCACGGAATAAAACCTTGTTGCGGGCGAAGCTGTAATTAGCCCCAATTCTATATCCAAACTTTCCGATGTTATCGCTAAAGCTAATGTCGCCTTCGTAACCTTTATTTTCCATGCTGCCAAGGTTTGTAGCCGGCTGTGTAAAGCCTACTATAGAAGAGATGGTTTGCGGCACGGCAAGAATGTTGTTTCTGTTTTCACTGAATACATCAGCGGTTATTCTTATCTTATCTTTTAACAACCGCATCTCCATACCCAGATCCTTTTTTACGGCACGTTCCCAGGTTACGTTAGGGTTACCGGTGGCTCCTTCGCGCAGGCCTAATACCGCATTGTAATTAGTACCAACGTTGCCGAAATAATAGATGGCACTATAGCCGGTGTAGCTGGTAGGGTTGTATAAGAAACGGTTGCCGCCAATCTGGTCGTTACCTACTTCGCCGTAGGAGCCCCTAAACTTTAAAAAGGTGATACTGCTCTTTTTTGGAAAGAAAGATTCGTTTGACGCCACCCATCCCAAAGAGTAGGCGGGAAAGAAACCGAACCTTTTGCCGGGCGCAAAATTTTCTGTGCCGTTGTAGCCGGCGTTAAACTCAAGCAGGTAGCGGCTCCGGTAATCGTAGGTTACCCGGCCTACAAAGCTTTGGTAAGCCTTTGGGACCGCAAACACAAATGTAGGATCGTAGGTCTTTTGTTGATTGTATAAAAGTAGTCCGGTAATGCCATGGTCTCCAAAGTGCCGGTCGTAGTCAATAGCCGCTTCGGCAGTTATCCTGCGATTATACGTTCCGCTCTGGCTGAAGCTAAATTGCGCCTCTGTCGTATTGGGAACAAAATTAACCGTACCACCATTGATAGGGCCACCGTTGATAGGATAAGCGGTGTAAAAAATTAATTGCTTTTGATTGATGATCGTTTGGTCGTTATACGTTTGTATGGCTACGGTACCGTGTGTGGACAATCCTTTTGTTATAAAGCCAAGGTCATGATCCAATCGTAATGAGCCGTTGATGTAATTGCGATACGAACGTCGTACACCGCCTGCCGCATTGGGAAATAACAGGGTAACATAAGGGTTTTGATTCAATGAGTTGATGTTGACGATCTTTCCATCCACTACTCCGGGACCATCAAGTGGCGCCGCGTTGAGTATGTCTCGCACTACTCTTTCGGTGGTAGTTTGATTATTACCGCTTCTGATTTCTGTTTGCGCCGAGAGGTCAAGCGCTATTTTAAACCGGTCGGTAACATCGAAGTTGAAGTTTGACCGGAGGTTATAGCGGTCGTAGGTAGATTGTATGCTGAAGTCAGGAACCAGGCTACGCAAATCCTTGAACAATCCCTGCTGGCTAAAATAACCTCCGGAGATAAAATATTTTACTTTTTTTTGCCCGCCGCTAATGCTGATGTTATGTTGCATTTGTGTTGACACCTTTCTAAATAAAAGATCGGCCCAGTCAGCGTTTGGATGAAAAATAGGATCCTTCCCGTTCCGGTATAATTCAATATCCGTTGGAGAATATTTGGGAGAGTAAGGAACTCCGGTTGTATAAGCATCGGAGCGCTGGCCAAGATTATAGTTAGTGGCATAGTCGCCGCTGTTCATCGCTTTTCTAAGTTCAATGAAAGAGTTAAAGCCCTGGTTAAACGTGTAGCTGACTTTAGGTGGCCCCGTGCGGCCTCTTTTAGTGGTAATGATGATAACGCCATTAGCACCACGAATACCATACACCGCCGTTGATGAAGCATCTTTTAAAATCGTTACCGATTCAATTTCATTAGGGTCAATGTTATTATAGTTGGAAACCTCAATGCCATCTACTAAGGCCAATGGATCGGTGTTACCGGCAAAAGTGCCCACACCTCTTATACGAATTTTAGAGCCATCGTTACCCGGCTCGCCTCCTGTTTGAGTAGCAAACAATCCAGGTAAACGACCTACTAAAGAGTTGCTTATATTGGCCACCGGCGACTGCACCAATTCTTTTGTTCCAATAGTGGAAATAGCCCCGGTATTGTTGACCTTTTTTTGCTTGCCATAACCAACAATAACCACCTCGTCATTCACCTTGGAGGAACTGGCCAATTCAATATTTAGAAAGGTTTCGCTCCCCACCAATAATTCCCTTGAAGCAAAACCAATGGAACTGATTTCGAGCACAGCAGCCGAATTTTTTACCCGTATTGAAAAATGTCCTTTTGCGTCTGTTACCGCTGAATTTTTTGTTCCTTTTTCCGTAACGGTTACGCCTTGCAACGGAACACCTTTTTCATCTTTTATCACCCCTGAAATTTCCGTGACCGCAACAGTAACATCACGTTCCTTAATAACACTGCCAACAGATGACAGGGTAAGCTCTCTTTGAGCAGGCGTACTAAAAAGAATAATTTGCTCATTGCTGATATTATAACCTATCTCCAATGGCTTAAATACATCATCCAGAAAAGTTCCCAGCTTAGTAGTAGCCGAACACGAGATTTTACGTGTGGCCTGTATAGCTGTAGGACTATAGATAAATTTTGTTTTAGATTGTTTTTCCAGCATCGAAATCACTTTGGAAATTTCCAATCCGTTTACTGTAATAGATACCGGCTTCAACAAAGGGTCTTGCCCGCTGGTATTGTAAGCTGATAAAACAGTAGCCGAAATAAAAAGGGTTATAATCTGGACGACTGTCCGTTTCAGTTGCTTTCTTTGGAAAGCGGATAATGTAAATTTTCTCATATTGAAATTTTGTGGTCGTTAGCGATGGCATGCATAGTAAAGCCTGTGTAATGAAGCTCCTAATGCGCAATCCTTAGTAAGCAGTTTTTATTAATGGGGAAACTACCAGTCGTTTCCAAAGCAATCCGTTTGTTATAAATAGCTATGTTTCGTCAATCGCAGCCGGCACCCTTTACCAGCACTTTTGTCCCTTTTATTTCATACGATGCATTAATGGCTTTGCATATAATATCCAGCTTGGCATACAGGCCTTCCTTAGTAATGTCGCCGGTAAACGTGCATCGGTTGATGTATTCATTTTCAGCCACAATTTCAATGGCATATTCTTTAGAAACAGCCGTTAGCACCGTCCCTATCCCTGCGTTTTCAAAATCGAAATTTCCCGGCGTTTTTGTTTTTACCGGTAGCGGCTTTTCCACAATGGAAGACATAAACTGGCGGCTGTCCTCGGCATAGATAACTTTTTGATTAGGGGTAAGAATAACGCCGTTTAGTTTGGCGTCACCTGGTAGCTTGACTACTCTTGAGTTTTCCGATACCTCTACCCGGCCGGTAATAACAGAAACCTCCGCCTCATTACCTTGCTTTTTTGTGTTGATAATAAAGCTGGTTCCCAGCACATGGGTAACCAGGTTGTTATGATAGATAAAAAAAGGCCGTTTGGCATTTTTAGAGACCTCAAAAAAGGCTTTGCCATCCAGATACACTTCACGCCTGGCAGCTACAAAATGGACCGGGTAATTGATTGTGGCATTTGGTTCAAGTACTACTACACTGCTATCTTCCAGTATCAATTTAAGTGGCGAAGCCGTAGCATTCGTTTGCTTTTGCATCCCGGATGTAGGAATAATAGACGCAAAATCAGGCTTTTTTTCTAACGGCTTTTTTCCAATAAAGTACCATCCGGAATACAGTATCAGTCCTATGAAAGAAGCCGCCACAGCCCATTTGGCCATCCTGATAAGAAGAGAAGATTGTTGAAGTGGTTTTTCTGTTTCCGTATTTTGATGGGTGGTCTCCTGAATTTTTGCCCAGATGCGGTGGTGTATAGAGTCAAGGTCTTTCTCGGTATAAGCAGTAAACGATTCGTTTTCCTGTAGTAAGGCAAGCCAGTTATCAATTAACGCCGCTTCATCCGGAGTACAAGAATTAGTAAGGTATTTGCCAAGCAGATTATAGAGCGCTTTTTTATCCATACAGCAGCCGTTATAATACGTAGTACCATAACCTGCAGCTGACCCTAAAATCTTTAATAAAATTTTTTTGCCTACTTCATCAAAATAAAAGTAACGGCCAAAACAATAAACTCGCGAAGCTGCAAACGAATGATTTTGTAGGACTTTGTTATGTGGTACTCAACAGCTTTTTCCGTGAGATGAAGTTCTTTGGCAATTTCCTTATTGGAATAATCCTCCACTTTACTTAAGCGAAAAACCTGCTGTGTTTTTGCCGGGAGGCGGTAGATTGCTTTTTCCCAGGCACTCATCAGATTATGGAGCGCCGCGGTATCTTCTGTTTCGTTAGCCGTATAATTTGGCATAGCAAGAGTGAACTGCTTTTTGTTCTGAATTTTTAAACGAACATAATTTAATACACCATACTTGGTGGCTTGCACAAGATAGGCCTCAAGGTTTTGTATAGAAAGTACGTTCCTTCTTTGCCATAAAGAGACAAACACATCCTGGCATAAATCTTCCGCCACCTGCTGGGTATGCACTTTGCCCACAGCATAACGGAAAACAACGATCCAGTAGCGCCGGTAAATTTCATTGAACGCTTTCGAATCCGAATGGCTTAGTAAATGAAGCAGGTCTTCATCTTTGTGTAATTGATAGTTCATACCAAGTTGATCTCCTAAAAAATAAATTTACAGTTTACACTTTCAAATAAATTTCGATGATCGTTCGTTCAGAGCAATAATAGTAGCAAAAGCAGCCCGAAGCTATATTTTATTTCCGTTCCGTTTCATTAGTGGTAAATCCTAATTTTTTTAAGTTGTTTTACTTTTTATAGGATTTATTATCTCCCCCGGCTATATAGTCAGGGTTTATATGCATAATTAGTGACTTTAAAAAGACTTTTCAAAAGTCTATTTACACTTTCGGCCCCCAGCCTTTTTCGTACTCGCGGCTCCATAAATTCACGGCTTCCTTATCGCCCAAAATATGGCCGTTGGATGGATCGCATTTCAACACCCGCCCTACACGGTAGGCGATGTTTCCCAACTGCGGCAGGAGGGTTGATTTATGGCCTTCGGTGATGGGTGCGTTTATTGTTTCAATACCACGAATGGCCTGCGCAAAATTTTGCAGGTGTAAGCCGTCTAATAATTCGGTTGGGCTTACTTTATTGCCCGGATCAAAAGGTGTATCATCTTTTGTTTCAGAAACGAGTTTATTGTCGTAGTCAAAAAGTTTATAGCTGTTGGCGCCGGGGTAAACGATGGTGCCTTTTTCGCCATAAAAAACAACACCTCTTCCACTGCCTTCCGATGCATAGTTGTTGCAGCTTCTTCCTTCCCAGGTAGCGGCCGTATTGTTTGGAAAATTATACATGATGGTTTGTGTATCGGGTGTTTCCCAATCATCGGTAAAAGCAAAGCGGCCACCGCCCGAACTTACCTGTGTTGGAAAGTCAACACCCAAGCCCCAACGGATCACATCCAGTTCATGCGTACCGTTATTCAGGGCTTCGCCGGTTCCCCAATGCCAGAACCAATGCCAGTTGTAATGAACCAGGTTGCTGCGGTAGTCGCGGCGTGGAGCCGGGCCTTGCCACAGGTCAAAATCAAGATTTGATGGTACCGGAACCACCGTCCCCTTACCAATTGTTTTGCGGTTATTGGCGTACCAGCCACGGGCAAAATACACACGGCCGATAGCGCCGCCATGCAGTTTGGCAATCATGTCTTTTACATTGCTGAAGGTGCGGCGCTGGCTGCCCATCTGCACATGCGTCTTATATTTTTTGGAGGCTTCCACCAGCATCTCGCCTTCTCTTGGATTATGGCTGCACGGCTTTTCTACATACACATGCTTGCCGGCTTGCAGGGCCATAATAGCGGCCGGCGTATGCCAATGGTCGGGGGCCGCAATGGCTAAACCATCAAAGTCTTTTTTCTCCAACAGTTTGCGGATGTCGGCAATGCCTTGCGGCCTTTTGCCGGTAAGTTTTTCAATTTCAGGAATTATTTTATCCAGCACTTTGGAATCCGGATCGCAGATGTAGGCCACTTCTACATTAGGAAGCTTGGCAAACGTCTTGGCTAAAAAGGCGCCGCGACTATTAGCACCCATTACGGCCAGCACTACTTTATCGGCCGGTGAACCGCTAAAAAAACGGTTAGTGGCCGACAAACCCGGTGCTAATAAAAGGCTGGTTCCGGCAAGGGAAATGTTTTTGATAAATTCGCGGCGGGGTTGGTTTTGCTCCATGTCAAATTTTTTTTTGTGGTCAGGGCAAGCAGAATTTTAAAAAAAGGAACTGCCATGTAGAAACATACAGTTCGAATAAACGATTGCTACTAATTGAATTTTACTTGCTATGAGAAACAGATTTATTTTATCAATTTGAGTATTCTGGAACTGATTGAAATTGCCTGGGGCAACCCTAAATTCAAGGTGGGACTGTATTCACAAGCAAAATTCACAATCAATTAAATTGGTTAACCAATAATTGGTTAGCCAATATAGCGACGTTTTTTTAATTTCCTGAAACTTTTTAAAAAAATTTATCTCTTTCGTTTTCGCTTAGCATAACTGCACCAGCTATCAGGCACAGTAACCAAAAATTTAGATCCGTTTCATAGCCTCGCCACCAAACCATTTACATTAAAAAGGTCAATGTTGCTTAACGCCATTGTTCCGATGGGCCAGATTCATAAAGGCTTCAACTTCTTTTTTATGCGGCGCAGAAGATTGTGCGCCCAATGTTTTTACAGCCAATGCCGCTGCCGCACAGCCCATTAAAACCGCTTCTCTTACAGGTTTATTTTCTGATAAGGCAACCACTAACGCTGCATTAAAAACATCACCGGCAGCGGTTGTATCTATTGCCACTACTTCAAAAGCCGGAACAAAGTCTTCCACTTCACCGGAACAAATAAATGCCCCTTCCGACCCCAAGGTGATGATGACGGTTGCTATTCCTTTTTTTCTTAGCACATAAGCCGCTTCTCTTACACTGTCCATACCGGTGATGGCAACTCCTGTAAGCATTTCTGCTTCCTTTTTATTGGGGGTGATAATTGAAACATTAGCGAGCAAATTTTCGGGCAACGCATTGGCCGGGGCCGGGGCCGGGTTTAGTACCACGGGTATATTGTATGACTTCGCGATTGAGGCAACAAAGTCCACCGTTTCTAAAGGAATTTCAAGTTGCATTAAAATAATGGAAGCGGAAGTAATAACCTTTATCGCATTTTTTAAATCGGCCGGCAACAACGTGGCGTTGGCGCCGGAGGCAACTACAATGCAGTTCTCGCCTTTTTTATCTACAGCTATTAATGCAATGCCCGAGGGGTTATCGGGGTCTGAGATCATGTGATCGGTAGCAATGCCTTCTTCTTCAAAAAGCTGAACCGATTGACGGCCAAAGATGTCGTTGCCGGTTTTGGAAATGAAGGTGACGTTGCCACCCAAACGTTTAGCCGCTACGGCCTGATTAGCGCCTTTACCACCAGGGTTCATTAAAAATTTTCCACCAAGGATGGTTTCGCCGGGAGAAGGCAGATGATCGGCCTTAACAACCATATCGGTGTTGGTGCTTCCTACAATAACAATCGAGGTGTTCATAGCAGTTGTCGTTAAGGTTTAAAAATAGCATCAATAGTAAAGGAATTGTTACCAATAATTTGTACAAACAGACAATTATAAAATCGCCACCTACAGCAAAAAAATTTAGAAACCTCAGTGAATTAGCTACTTTCAGCATTGGCAATTCTTACCTGTTCAGACAATTATAACAAGTGGCTGCTATTAAAACACTTCAATCGTTGATTCAATCCCTTACCAGGAGCGAAAAAAAATATTTTACCCGGCAGGTATCGCTGCAAAGCGGAGCAAAAGATTATCTGCGCTTGTTCAATATCATTGCAAAACAGACGGACGTATCAGCTATAAAAAGCGAGTTTTTACGAGCCAGGCATACCAGCTCTTACGAAACAAGCGGCAAATATTTATTCAGCCTTCTTACTAAATTTTTGGTGCAGTTGCGGCAGGAAAAAAACACGTACACGCAGGTAGTAAACGCCTTGTTGAAAGTTGATTTACTGTTTGAAAAATCGTTGTATGAAGAAGGGCTGAAACTTATAAAAAAGATCCGGGTAAAAGCGGCGGACAAAGAATTTCACTTACTGGAGTTAATGGCCTGTGAGATGGAGTTGCAGCATTACAGTCTGTTTAATTTTCACACTATAACCGAGAGGAAATTAGTACAGCTTCAGATGCACATTGAAGGCTTGCTGCGGGTACAAAAAAATGTGCGGCAACACCACCATTTGTACCAACTGATGAAGTACCGCCGTTACCATAAGGGCAGCACCAGAAGCCTTCAGCAAACAACGGAACTAAATGATTTGGTGGTTACCGAAATGAACCTGATGAACACTGCGGCCAAAAGCAGTTTTCAAAGCGAGAAAGCGCATCTTCTGTTTCAATCGCACTACTTTTTAACCACCAATGATATTGCTTCGGCGTTGAAGGTTTTCTATTTGCTGAACGGGCTTTTTGAAAAGAACAAGGCCTTATGGAAAGATGAACCTCAGGATTATATTTTTATGCTCGAAGGAATTTTAGCTAACCTAAGAACCGTTGGAAAATATACGGAGCTGATTTTCTTTTTAGAGAAGTGCCGGTGCTTTCAAAGCAAGGCGCCGCTCGTGCAATTAACGGTGGCCAAAATTAATTATGTGTATGGCCTCATCCTCTTTCTTGATAAGGGCGACTATAAAAAAGCAAAGGAATTATTGAAAGAAAACAATGAGGCCTTGTTCAAAGGCCTATCCTACCTCGACCCGGCACAACAAGCCGAAGTACATCTTTACACGGCACTCACTTTTTTTGTAAATGATGAGTTGAAAAATGCGCAGAAAGCGTTGCGGTATGTGCTGTTGGAAAACAAACTTTTTTTTCACCTGCCCGTTTACAAAACCTTTCGGCTGATAAGGCTGCTGGTGCATTACCAGCTTCAGGACCACGATTTTATTTTACACGAATCACGATCCATCAAACGAACCTTAACCAGCGAAAAAAGCAACCACCTGCTGGAGAAAATTCTTTTAAAATTCGTTAGCATACACCCCTTGCCCGCGCCCCTAAAAAAGCGGGAAGCGCTGTGGCAAAAACTACAGCCGCAGTTTGAGTTGATGCGAAAAGACCGGTATGAAATGCAGTTGCTGAAAATCTTCGACTTTTCTGTTTGGTTACAAGCTATTCTCCTAAAGCAGCCACTGGCAAGTATTTAAAGGGAAGTCAATGCAATGGAAATAAACACACGTAACTCAATGATGAATAAATCCTTTTTACTTTAAGCAACTACGATAAAGGATTATGTATTATCAAAAGCTTCTGCCAATCAGGAAGAAGACCGGGTTAGTCGCCGTTCAATCTCCTCTAATGATTTGCCCTTTGTTTCCGGGATTCGTGTTCTTACAAATAAAAAATAAAGGAGGCAAACAGCGGCATGAATGGCAAAGGTGACGTGCAAACCAAAAGTGGCTTTAAGTATTGGGAAAGAAGCGGTGGTGATAAAGTTGGCGATCCATAAAACCAGCGTGGCAAGGGCCATCGAATTACTTCTTATTCTATTGGGAAAGATTTCCGATAAAAGTACCCAGGTTACTGGCCCAAGTGTAGCCGCATAAATGGCGATGAAGCAAAGCACAAACACGAGCGGATAATAACCGCCGATGCCGGCATAAAAACAATACGCAAGGGCCAATGCATCCAGCATTAATAAAAACGAACCATAAAGCAGGAGTTTTTTGCGTCCCAATTTATCAATAAACACAATGGCGATGAAGGTGAAAATAAAATTGATAACACCAATGATGACGGATTGTAAAAAGGCCGCGTCTTCGGCCATGCCGGCTTGTTTGAAGATGACTGGCGCATAAGAGAATAAAGAGTTTTGTCCATCGGCTTGTGAGAAGAAAGCTACTGCCACGCCAATCAAAACAATGTGCTTTACATCTTTCTTAAACAGATCCCGAATGTGCTCCTTTACTTCGCTGGCAAAACTTTTTTTAATGGTTGCGGCTTCGGCTTCTGCATAGTCATCACCGCCAATTTTGCTGAGAATATCTTCGGCTTCAGCCGGCCGGGCCTTCTTTATCAGCCACCGCGGACTTTCGGGGACAAAAAATAAACCGGCAAAAAAAAAGAGTGAAGGGACTGTTTGCGAGGAGAACATCCACCGCAAGTTATTGACGCCGGTGTTTAGTAAAAGATAGTTGGATAAATAGGCCAACAACAAGCCGGTAACGATGGCGAGTTGATAGAAGGTAACCAGCCTTCCGCGCAAACTTGCCGGTGCTATTTCGGCTATGTACACCGGACAAACCAGGGCTGCCGCACCAACCGCAACGCCGCTTAGTAATCTGGCCGCAATAAACAAGTTGAAGTTCTGCGCCCAACCGGTTGCTATCCCTGTAAGAGCGAATAAGGCGGCACAAAGGAGCAACAACTTTTTACGGCCAATGGCATCGCTCAATTTACCGGCCACCAGTGCGCCGGCAGCGGCACCTACGTTAATACAACCTACGGCCCAACCGGTGCTGAATTCATTTAAGCCGAACACTTTGGTAAAGAAGGGAACCGTGCCGGAAATGATGACCAGATCGAAGCCAAAGAGTACACCGCCTAAGGCTACGACAATACAAATGGGATAGATGTATGATGAGCGATAGATGACCGGAGCAGCTATGGTTTGTGACAGGCCAGGTGCTATGATTACTGCCATGATAAATTTTTGTGTTGATGCATAAATGCTTTTTTGTTTTAGAAGATTTTATCAATTGCCCCGCCATTTACGGCGGGGTTACCAGATAAGGATTGATTCAGGCTTTAGCCAAATTTTGGTTTGGCTAAAGCCGATCTCTTTCTCTCTACTTATCCCTGCTCTTTAGAGCAGGGCAATACACGAACGTCTGCTTTCATTGTTCAATAGCGATAAGAACGTACAAGAGTGCGACGCAACAAAAGCCCAATAGATAACAAAGCCTCTGATACAAAAACTTCATCCAAAACGAACTACTTCAATGTTACATCAGCTTCCTTGCTCAAAAAATCAACCGCTTCGCCCAAGCCGGTGGTTTCCCATTCCAGCAACGCTTCATCGGGCACTACTTCTAATGGCGTAATGCACGACGTTGACTTCTCGTTGTATGGTACATTGCTCTGGCGGTTGTAACAAGAAATCATTGACCATCTTGAATTGCTTGAAAGATTGGCTTCGGAACGATGGAACAAATTGGGATGAAAAAACAAGGCATCGCCGGGTTGCACTTCCACATAAACGAGGTCCATCGTCTTCAGCGAAAGGTCAACATAGCGTTGCGATGCGCCGACCTGTTCGCCGGCAAAGCCATGCTCAACACGCCCCATTTTATGAGAACCTTTTATAACCTGCAGACAACCATTTTCTTTGTTGGCGGTGGTGATGGCGATCATCACCGAAATCATTTGTTCCGGCAATAAAAATTCGTTTTTATACCAATAGCCGTAATCCTGGTGCCACTCCCAGGCGCCGCCTACCTTGGGTTCTTTTTGCATCAGCTTTGAATGAAAATGGCAAACGGCCGCATCGCCATCCAGCAACTGGTCAACCGCGTTGACTATCCGTTCGCTACGTGTTAATAATCCATACGCATCATCGCCGGGTGTAAACCACAGGGCCAGCTTTGATTTTTTGCCGGTGCTGTCGTTCACGTCATAAGAATGTTTGCTCATGGTATCATCGTCGGTGGCAATGTGGTAGAGTTTATCCACTTCATCCTGCTTCAGAAATCCGGGGATGATCAGGTAGCCATCCTGATGATAAGCGGCCACTTGCGCTGGCGTTAATTGCTGTGTCATAGTTTTTAGTTTTTAGATGGTTTTAAAAATAGCCGGAAGGTTTGTAAACGATTGTGGCCGATGGTGGTGTTGACGTTTCCATCCTGAACAGGCAAAGCTTTATCGGCGGTTTCAATGTGCGTGGTAGTAAAGGCGCTTTGCAGTGGTGAGGTGGAGGCAATGCGAATAGTCTTATCGCTATCGGCCATGTTCCATACCCGCATGATAATGCCGTTGCTGATACCCTCTTCCGAAGGCTTCAGAGCCCACAGCATCACAGTTGAATCGGAGATGGAAAACAAGGATGCCTGCTTGCCATCATAACCTTGACCGCCTTTAATCCATTCGGCGATCAAAGGGTTTTGATGCTCCAATGAAAAGCGCATGGACGCTGCTGCATCCACTGACCCGGCATGAGGTTTCAAGGCAATAAAATTTTCAAAATAAGAATCGCCGTCCTGGTTAATCATGCCGAGATAACTATCAATCTGGCCGGCGGCCAATACTTTTATCTGCGCTGCCGTGTCGTCTAAAATTTTACCGCTGCTGGCCCCGAGCTTCATAAAATAAGCATCGCGGTTGGAGAGCATCATCCCATGGGTTACATCCGACATATCAGTAAAATGATTGAGCGCTAACCAGTCAACACGATTAGCAGTATCGGCATAGTGGCCTCCTTTGGTTATTGTCTTTGCATGAAGAACAGCGCCGGCTTCTTCATGCCAGGTATCGGGTTTAGTTAGGTTGAACGAAAAGGAATACGTAACAGGTTTAGCATCTAAATTTTGCTGGATGTAGTTTTCTATTTCGATACGCGGATTGATGGCGAATAAAGTTAGCCTTGTGGTATGTTTAATGGGTTTGTAACTGAATGTTTCAACCGTTGCCGACACAGCGCCAACCTTTTCAATCCGCACGTCACCAACTTCATTAGAAAGGCCCGAGCCAAGGTCGTTGCAATACAATTTATCGGTTGGCTTCACACATTCACGACCAGTTGCTTTATCCACCAGGCTGGTGATAACGCCTTGTTTTGTGAACCATATTTTGTAAAATTTATTTTCAATAGTGCTGTCGGTTGCAACGATGTTAGCGGCAACAACAGCCGTCGTTGATCCTTTTTTTATTTCAAAAACTTTATAACCAAGCGACGGAACATCAGTTGCTAAAATGCGCAGATAATGTTGGCTCTTTTTAGTGATGGTTTGAAAAGGGATAGCCTTGCCGGTGGCCTTATCAACGATGGTAATGGCGTCCGAACCGCTGTATAAATAATCACTGTAATCGGTTCGCGGCCAGCTCAACGGATTGAAGACGTAAAACGTTTCGTTGGCAGAGGTTTTTGCAATCAGTGTCCCAAGCTTTTTTACGGAACGGTTGTACAAGGTATCAACATAGCTGATGAAAATGCTGGCAGTTTTCTTTTGCCAGTCGGCCCGTTGCTTGCGGGTAATGTGCGGACCGTCGGCGGTCCAATCATGCTCGAAATACATTCCGCAGGCCAGCCATGCTGCCTCTTTTGCATCCGCTAGATCCGCAGCAAAGGCCTTGTCCTTCAACGCTACCATTGTGTACAGCGCTTCGGCCGTTCGCAACTTTTCCACTGACCGTTTTACCGATGCCGATGTTGCGGCCAGCGAAGCAAAACTGTTGCCCCACTCTGTGCTGCCATACGAGATCGTTTGAGATGGTAAAATGGCACCATACTTCTTTTCAAAATCTTTAAAGAAATCAACTTCATTGGAAACAATCACCTCGTAAGCCGAATCGGTTTTTTCTTTAGCGATCTTAACAAAATTGTCGGTCAGTGTTTTTAAATCATCACCGCCTTTGCCGAACGCTCCGGCAATGTTGTAGGGATAAATAGGATCGTTCATCAGGGCCTTGCAATCAGTGATGGCATTGGCTTGATTGGATGCTTCCAGATAGTTGCCAAGGTTGTAACGGTACTCTTTCCGATTGGTGATCATGGAAGGATTAACCGAGTACCATTTCATCAAAACCTTTTGTCCATCGAGGCCCGTGTACCACCACATCTGCGGCCGGTTTCGTTCCAGCCCGGTAACTTTTGTAGCACAGGCGCAAACGCCTTTCCAGGAATATTTTGCGCCGGCACCTGCCCATAAAGATGAGAGGCCAAGCGGCAGCACCTGGTCTTCCATATTCAGCACCAGCGGCAGTTCCAGCCCGTACTTTCTTATCAGTGAACCGGCATAATACATATCCCTGATCGTTGCTTCTGCAGGAGCAGAACCCATGAGAACTACCATTGAATTTAGCGGTACGGTTATCCTGCCTTCTTTAATTTGTTCTATCAGTTTATTGAACTGTTGCGGGCTTCTTGTTTGCCGGTAATTATAAACCCAGTAAGAGCCATCACAGTTCCATTTGCTTTGCAGGTTGTAAGGAAGGTTTTTGGTAGAATCATTGAGCTTGATATAATAATCAAGCATTTCCGAAAAGGCTTTTTTATAGGTCTCTTCATCGCCGGTCCACATGTAATCGGTGTGGTCGTCATTGGCGAGGTAGATTTTTTTCTGTTGGCTGTGCGTAACAATTGAACAAAGTAAACCAAGCACCAAAAGCCAGTGTTTAATCACGGTAATACTTTGAGATTGTACAGGATCAAAAAATATGGTTCCTATCAACTTCATACCCAGTAATTAAAGCTTCCTGATTTTGATATTGCGGAACGACACCGTGTGTCCATGATCCTGCAAAAGAATATGGCCCTTTTCCACCGTACCAAATAACGGCTCTGTTTTGTATTTGCTCCCTTCCACAGCAGCGAGGTAAGCAGCATCGCCCCTTTCAAATTGAAGGATTTTTATTCCGTTCAGCCAATGCTCTACATGCTTTCCTTTACTTACAATCCGTACCGTGTTCCATTCGCCCAGAGGCTTTACTTTCTTCTTCATTTCATCAGGTGGAAAGATGTCGTACAGCGATCCGCATAAATGATTGGCCAGCTTATTATCCGATGCACCAATATCATCCATCACCTGGTATTCCATTCCCAGTCCACCGCCTTTCGGATAATCGGTGTAGAAGTACTTGATGCCGCTGTTACAGGTAGGGCCGATTTTAAAATCAACTGATAAATCAAAGTCGCTGTACTCGTCCGCGGTAACGATGTCGCCGCCTTTTGCGGTGGTGTCAAGCGTGATAGTGCCATCGCTGATGGTCCAGCCTTTCTCAGGAAAGGGTTTGCCGTTGCTCTTCATCCAGCCGGTAGAAGTTCTCCCGTCAAACAACAATATCCAGCCTTCTTTTTTTTCCTTCTCTGTCAATATATTTTGCTGGCTGTGAGTATCAATGGCGAGATGGAAAACCAATAAAAAAAATGCTGTTTTTATTCGATAATTCAATTGCATGTTTGATAATTTATTTATTGATAGTTGTTGGTTGGTCTGTCATATCAAATTGCATAGTGCCGCCGTTTTTTATATCGTCGTAGCTGATGATGGTGGATGATAATTTTTTGCCGTTGATAGAAACGCTGTTGATATAAATATTCTTCGGGGAAGCGGTTGGAGCATTAATCAATAAGGTTTTTCCATTACCCAGGTGCAGGGTAATTTTTGTAAAAGAAGGACCAGTGAGGTAGTAAATATTTTGTCCTGCATTAGGAAAAAACCCCATGGCCGAAAAGAGATACCAGGCACTCATAGCGCCACTGTCATCATTGCCCGGAACACCCTGTAACGTAAAGCGGGTGCTCATTAATTTACGCACCCAGTAACTGCTTAAATCAGGTCTATTGGCGTAATGAAACCCATGCACAGCAAGAAAAGCAGGCTCATTGCCATAATCAATCAGGTTGTGTTCAAATCCATATTGAAGCTTTTTAGCAAAGGCTTCCCTGCCACCATTTAACGCCACCAGCTTTTCAAAATCATGCGGGGCAAACCAGGAGTACACCCAGCTTGAACCTTCGTAGAAATAGGCTTTCCACGAACCGGGATATTTTTTTAAATCTGTTTGTTCAAATTCACCGCTTAGGGTACGCGGCATAATGAAGCCTTTGTAGCCATCGCTCTCTGCATCCTTGTTCCATAGGGCCACCCACTGATGGCTGCGGCTATTGTACCTGGTAAAATCATCCATCTTGCCAAGGCCTTTTGCTACTGTTGCCATGCAGTAATCGTTGTAGGCATATTCCTGCGTCATAGAGCAGTTCATAATACCGGCGGGTATCCATCCTTTTTCTTTGTAGGTGTTATTCAGGCTGTCATCTTTTCGCCAGGCAAAGCTTCCCAATCGTTGATGATCGGCATCGTACTTCAATACTTTATAAGCTTCATTCCAATCAATTCCTTTTATACCTTTTACATAAGCTTCGGCAATAATGTTGTCAATATTATTACCACCTTGCTCATTGTTCATGTCGTTGCCATTCACAAAGGCATCCCGAACCACACCATATTTTTTATAGCGGGCAATGAATGAATTAACTGTTCCACTCACCATCTCTGGATTGATCAAGGCATGTAAGGGATACATCGTTCGCCAGGTATCCCAGGCCGCAAAATGATCGTCCCACACCGGCACATCTTTGCCAAAGGCTTTAGTGTCGTTGGTGCGGTTACGCGGCATTATCTGGGTATGATACAGGGCCGTATAAAAAATAGCTTTATCATCTTCTGTACCACCTTCCACTTCTATTTTTTTCAAAGAATTGTTCCAGATCGTTTTTGCTGTTGCCTTTACCTTTTCGTAATCAAAAGCCGGGATCTCGGCGTCCAGCCAGGCTTTGGCTTGTCCGATACTTTTGTATGAGATAGCAATTTTTAGATAAACTGTCTCATCTTCCCTGGCAGAAAAATTCAGAATGCCACCTACTCTATCATTCTTTTTCAACAGTGATTGCGATGCACTGTTCATGGTTACCATCCCGTTTATCCAGGTACCGTATTGCGCCGGCTTTTTACTGACTACCGCATAGAAATAAACCGGATAACTACCGCCACCAAAACCTCCGCTATAAATGCCGCCACCACTAATGACAGCGCCATCCATCTTTATCGTTCCTTCCGACACGGTGCCGTGGATAATTGGCTTTATATCCATTGGGATGTTGTGCGTAATGTCGAGCAAAATACTGGCACTGTCCGATTTTGGAAAGGTGAATTTGTAGATAGTGCTATGGTAAGATGGCGTGAATTGTGTTTTGATTTTGTACCTGTCAAGTGTAACTGCATATTCATAAGCCGTGGCCTTTTCGGCTGACTTAGGCGAATCATGATCGGCTTCGCCAACGGCTACACCAATTTGCGGCGATAGAAAAATCTGGCCGTTGGTGCCCCAGCCGGTGCCACTTTCCTGCAACTGGCCAAAGCCGCGGATGGGCTCATAAAAGTTATAGCCATCATCCTCACCATTTTGTGTTTGCGGACTTGGTGAGATAGAACCAAAGGGCAGTTGCGGACCGATGACGGTATTGGAAAGCTTATCCAGCACACCAATGCGGTTATCAACGTAATCAACCGGTGCTTTTTTTTGCTGCGCTGTTGTATGCAAACAAGCCAACAACAACAAAAAGGCAGTCAACTTTTTACCAGTACCATAGCGGTTATCTATCATTTCTTAAAGCGTTATATTTTTATAAATTTTTCGATGAGTTTTTCACCTGATGTCAGTTCTATTACCAATAAATAAGTACCGGCTTCCTGGTTAGTTACATCAATTTCAATGTTATTATAACCTGCTACTATAGCCGTTTGAAATTTTCGGACTATCTGGCCATTGGAGTTTTGGATGGCGATGCTGGCTACTGACCTGCCAGACTCATTACTTAAAATCACGTGCATCTTATCCGTTGCTGGTAAGGGATACAGCGCTACAAGCGATAAACCGGCCACAGCGCCACTTACCAGCACTACCCGGGAATAGGTGAGTTTTCCATCCTTATCCCTTTGTTGTAAACGATAGTAGGCGATGGCTTTTAATGGGCTTGCGTCGGTGTAACTATACTGTGTTGGTGAAGCGCTATTACCACCAGGAGCTTTTGATCCAACCCATCCTATTGATTCAAAATTATTACTGTCAAAGGAGCGTTGCACAGTAAAACCGGCGTTGTTTAATTCAGCGCTAATCATCCAGTTCATCTCTACGCTGCTTCCTTTTTTTATGGCATTAAATTGTAAAATCGTAACAGGCAGCACGGTGCCGGTGGTATATCCTAATGTTAATACCGGCTTTCTTACATTGGTAGTGGTTAAAGCAGCTAATGCCGGTGCCAGAGTGGTAGCCGTTCCGGTGGCAACAACATACTTTACACCAGATGCCTGGCCATTATTGTCGTAAGCCCATGTAATGTCAAGGCCTCCTGCTATACTACCGTTTTGCAGGTACTCGATATAAACGCCGAGGTGCCCGCCGGTATAACGAAACGGCACCTGAAAATTTACTGTTTGCACACCATCAGCGGCCCCGAATAAAGGCGTCGCATCACCACCGTAAACCAATACGGCAGGGTTGGCAGCGCCGGGTAAAATGGTTGCCCAGTCAAAATCAGCCGCACCAAAATTATCCGTGCTTTCATTACGTAAATAAACCCTAACGGTACTGTTGGCCGGCGGTACTTGTGTGTTTCCCGCAGTTCTTTTAAATTTTAAACTGGTGAGTAAACAGTAAGCAGGGATACTGTAATTGGCCAGCAAATTTTGCGCATAGATGTAGGCATACCGGCTTTGTTGATACCCTACGCCTGGCCTTGAATAAAACGGGCCATAAAAGTAGGCGCTTCCTGCCCCGGAACCGGCGCCCGGTGCGAGTTGCGTGGAGGCTGGAGTAACCGTATAAACATTCTGGTTGCCGGTATAAACGGATTCGTAAGCGCCCATGTCAGTAACTGAAGCTTTGGGCCGGCTGGCGCCTTCTCTATCCACCGGATAGGTGTTTGTATTGTCGCCGTTATTCACCGCCAGGCTGCCGTTTTGTAAATGAAAATCCGCTGTCGCAGGATCGGTGGAAGCATTGATGAACGCCGGGTCTTGTATCAAACTGTGTGCACCAACATAGCTAAGCACAGAGCCGCCATAATACAAGTTGTAATCATAAATTACATTGGTGGAATTAGGGCAACGGTTAACGGTTTTGCCTGGCCTTGATACCAAGATGTTATTGTAAAATTTTACATCATCCGATCCGTAAGCATACAAGGAGCTACCGCCGTTTGTGGGGCTGGCGCAGTTCATGTACGTTGTGTTGTTGATGAAATCCACATGATTATTGTTCAGGGTGTGTATGCCGGAACCGCCGTTGTTAAAGCAAACATTGTTCACTACCAATTGCTTTCCATTATAACCCGTCTGCGGAATGTCTATGATGATACCATTACCATCGGATATGGTGCAGGAGCCGCGCCATAACACATACAAACGGTTGTTATAGCAAATGTTGTTTTTAATGATGTTACGGTACGTGGCTGTATTGTTGTCGTAATTAGTGCAGTTGCCAAACGATATACCGCTGGTGCCATACGGCGTGTACCAGCTATTGTTGTAAACGGTGTTACCATCAAGGGTAATGTAGTCGCTGTAGCCTACTCCAATACCTACGGCAGCACAATCATGAATGATGTTATTGCTGATAACAACATGATGCGTGATGATGGATGATCCCCCGACATTAATTCCGCTCCCATTGTACTTAGGTATGAAAGTAACATTGGTGGTAGAAGTAGCTCCTGGTGCGCAAACAATCGCCGCTTGTGCGGCAGCCGTATCCGCAGCAAGAGAAAGGTTAACACCATAGCCAATAACTTCGAAGCCGTTAATAGTGATATAGCTGGCCCCGGCGCTAACGGTTATTGCATTATACGTTGTGCTGGTAGATACGATCTGCGATAAATGGCCGGGGTAAGCTGTGTAAACAATCTGCGCTGTTGCGTTGCCGGGCCTTGAAATAGTAAAGGGAGCATAAGAACCACTGAGCACAAAAACCGTATCGCCGGCATTGGTTAATGCCGCAGCCGTTGGGATGGTTTTAAAAGCCAGTCCCACATCGGTACCACTATTTCCATTGCTTCCATTAACCGCATCTACATAGTAATTGGTTGCACCTACACCAACGTAAAAAAAGAGAGCAGCAATGAGTAACCAATTTTTCTTCACCGGTATAGTTTAAAAGTTTTTGCAAAGAATAGCGTGAGGAATGGCTGTGCCTTTTTAATACCGCGCCAGTAAACGTCGGGTATCGCAAACCATCGTCAATCTTCCATCCTTAAGTATATCTGCTTGCGTAAAACCCTAAGGAACGGCCGAAACATTTATCACAAAAGATGCTAAATCAAAGCCCCTTCCTGACCTATTCCTCTACCATCACCAGTGGCTTACTAACGGAATCAAATGGCTCTTTCTCTTCCACCGGTTTGCTGCCCCACCAGGTAGCGATCAAGGAAAAGGTAGTGTTCATTACCGGGCCGTTTACGGCAGGCGCCAAACCCACCGTGGCTATCTTGCCCATTTGTACGGCAATGCCCGAAGCCAGGCCGCCGTTCTGCATGCCCACTTCAATAGCGATGGTCCGTGCATTCAATTTTGATAAGCCAAACAGTTGTCCGCCAAAATAGCCAAGCGTTAAACCAACCGTCATGTGAAGGAACATGGCAAGCACCAGGGCAAAACCAACATGCAACAAATTATCCCTGCCCGCAGCGGTGATAACAATGATGATGCAGGCAATGCCCGCCATAGAAATCTTTGGCATCACCTTGTCAATCCACGCTGCTTTTTTATGAAAAAACTGGTTGATAAAAACACCGATGAAGATGGGAGCGATCACCAGTTTGATGATGTCGAGAAACAGGGCGGAAAAACTAACGGGCACAAATTGTCCGCCTAAAAATTTCATCAGCAAAGGCGTCATCACCGGCGCTAATAAAGTTGATACGGCTGTGATGGTAACCGACAGGGCAAGGTTTGCTTTTGCAATGAAGGCAATTACGTTACTTGCCAGGCCGCTGGGCATGCATCCTACCAACACTACGCCGGCGGCTATCTCCGGCGGAAAGCCAAAAATTTTTGCTAAGCTGAAGCCTACAAAAGGCATAATGGTATAATGGCAAAGCACACCAATCAACACTGCCCTGGGCATTTTCAAAACACCAGACAGATCGTGCCAGCTCATAGTGCAGCCCACACCAAACGTAATGATTTGCAGCAGCGGCACAATCAGACTTTTTAATTGAAAACTACCGATGGAAACGAAGTATTGCGGAAAGGTTAGCGAGACCGTTACGGCCGATAAGATGACCAAGGTGTAAGCAAATTTTTTCAGGCGTTCTACCTGCATAAAACCGGCGGCTAAGGAGAGCCAGAACATTGTAAGTGCCAAGCCGCCCTCACTGTAATTTTTTAGAAGAAAAAACACAACCGAAACCAGCAAGGCAAGAGCTGCCGCAATAAACGAAGTCCTTTTAAAATTTTTGTTCACGATTATTTTCTGTTGATGTTGAAGCATTAAATAGCAACACATTTTTACCTTGTCATTTCATCAGCAGCTACGATGATGCTGCCCACGGCAAAGCCGCGAAAGTTCTTGTCCATTAAATCCACTTTCTTTTCTTCGGCGGGAACGGCCCAACCCGTGTACACATTTTTCAGTTTGCCTTCGGCATTTACACTTTGCTTGATGAACTCCCAACCCTTGTTGCAGAAATCATCATAGGTTTTTGGCAGCCATCCTTTGCGCATCCCTTCTTTTACCGAGGCCAACACCATCGCCATTCCGGTGACTTCTTCGGGTGTTGATGCATCATCTACCAGCACATGAAAGCCGCCGCTTTTGCTTTGGTATCTAACCGCCCCATCAGCTATCTTTTTCATGGTAGCTACAGCTTCTTTGTAATACGTATGATTCGGTGGCAGGTAGCGCAAAAGCCCGCTGATGGCCCATATCAGCCATCCCTGCGAACGGCACCAATAGGTGGTTGACGGTTCGCCTTTAAACAAGCCGGTACGTACGATGCCTTTATCATTATCAAAAAAGTATTTAATGCCCTGCGATAATTGATAAATGGCTTGCTTCCAATAAACAGCCGACTCGCCGCCCGTGCTTAAACTGGCCGCGATGGCGTTGGCACGGGTGGCCCAATAGGCCGTATCGGGAATGGCAAATTCGGTGTAATTAAAATCGTCGTGCGCCAACATGCCGAAGCGGTCGCGGCCCGCATAATGAAGTATGGCATCGGCAACATCTATGCAAACCTGCTTTGCTGTTTTGCTCTTGTTTAACTTGTACAGTTCATGCACGGGAAACGACACACCGAGGTTGGCCGAATAGATAACAAAGGTCAACGGACCTTCCCGCAAAATTCTTGCGTGAGGGCCATCGTATTGTTTGTAATAGTCTTCATCGCTTAACTTTTTATCGTTCTCCACATGATAGTTGAACCATTGGCTGGCATAGTTCAATCCTTCGCCATAACCACGGGCCGCAAAGCGAAGCAAGCCTTCTATTTGAATGGTGCCGTCCCAATCGGTATTTACTTTTTTGTATTCCTGTTTCTGTACATTCTTAATGAGTTGCTTAATGTTTTCAGGCAAATTTTTAGGTAGATCAGGACCGTCAAAAGGCAAATGTTCTTCGCCAATTAAATTTTCGTTGGCAGCCGTTTTTGCCAGCAGCGGCGACAGCATAGAGCCTGTGGTCAGTGATAAGAGTAAGCCGGCAAAATTTCTTCTTTCCATCTTTATTTCTTTGACAATTTTTGATTGATAACTCTAACTTGAATGGGGTGCGCCAAGGCTTCTGCGGATGCGTCTAAATATTCTTCAAAACCTTGTTCGGTGCTAAAGCGGCTATCTGTTTTTTCCCAGCAGGCAAAAAAGTAAATGGTTGTTTTGCCGTTGGCAGAGGGCCTTAAGCTGATGTAAGAGGTGTTGGGAATAGAGGAGGCAGAATCGGTTGTGTTGTGCGTTACATAATCAGCGGTTGGAAAAAGAATGGCTACGCCAAGTTTAGTATTCGTGCCTTCGGCTTGTGCTCCATAAATAGACAAGGAACTAAAGGTTGAAGCCTGTTTTTTATAAACTACTTTATCTGTACCAAAATTGGCAATGCCAGCAACAAGTTGTTGAAGCTTATTTAAGTCAAGTGCTATTTCATTCTTGTAATAAAAAGTTCCTTTAATAATAGCAATTGTTTCGCTGCCATCACCCTTGCCGGTACCCACGTCCCATCCTTTAAAGTTGAGACAGAAAGCAGCCGATAATGGCCCTTCGTACATGGAAGTAAATGTTGCGGTATCGGCATCGCCAAGACGATAGATTTTGGCCTTTTCTTCAATTGCCAGGCCGCCGGCGCCTAACGAATTACCAGTATGAAAAATATCCATGCCCCAGGGTTGCAAATCGTGCCAGCTCCTACCCACGCCTACTCTATCTAATACAGTAGTATCTACAATTTTTCCAAAAATATCTTTGCCGTTGCGGACATCGAAAAAGGTACGAAAGGCCACTTTACTGTTTTCAATTCCCGGCCCTTCCATCTGGTAATAAGGCTTCGCAATATTTTGTGTGAAGCCACGCAGCCTGACCTCTTTTTTTATTTGTGGCGAAGGTGTTTCGGTATCGGAACGGAGGCTTAACCGAACGCCTGTATAAACCGGAAAGACCGCAGCGTTTTTCGCATTCACCCATTTTATTTGCAACGTATCTTTTGCATAAGGAGCAAGATTGATTTCTACAAGCAGTTCGTCCCAATCGCCATTATTATCTTTGTCAATTAGTTGACTAGTTAATATAATAGTGCCTTTTTTTATTTGCGGAATCAGGCTATTTTCTTTTCCTAAAAGAACTCTTTTAATAGCGATGACTTCACCTTTCCTTTCTATTGCCGTGGTGTTGGTAATCAGCAGCCATTGCGCCCCTTTTTGCGACGAAGCAAAAGCGGTATAAAAGCAAAACAGCACTAGCAAAAACATAAGCCTTTTTCTCACCGAAAGAAATAAGCGCTTGCGAGATGATATGTTTTTAACTACCATCATATCTTTTTTGCCAGTTGATATATACCTGCTTTCAGGGTGAAGTATAAGCAATGGTCTTCTTTTGTTGCGGTGCCAATAACTTGGTTTCCTTCGCTGTCGGTTGCCATCCATTCGCCATCGGCTACATCGGTGATCAGTACTTTATAATTTTTATCACCCTTGATGATGAACTGCTCTTTGTTCTTTAGCATCAGCCCATTTTTGCCAAAGAACACCAGCCTATCGCCCAACTGAACACCAATCATGTTGGCGCTTTCTATCTTATCTACTTTCAGCAATTGGCCTTTGGCGGTAGTGGCGTCAGTAACCTGCATTACGTTTAAAAAAAGATCAGTAGTTGCTGCCTCTTTTGGCGAAACTTCTATTCGCCACATGGCACTGTCAATAGACGTTTGGCTGTTGACGGCCGACTGTGGATAGTTCTTTCCGCCAACCGTAAATTCGTTCCCCGCGCCGCCAATTTTTTTAATGGAAACATTATTCAAATCAGGAAGCAATGTGGTGAGTAGCATCGCACCGCCGTATCCCTTTTCCGTTCGTTTTATAAGGGTGTTGGCTCCTTCAATAACCGGTTCTTCCACGCAATGCAGCAGCCATGTTTTTTTAAATGCTTTGTTCGCCGCTTCTATTTTATCAAATACAATTAGCACAGCGGGAATAGTCAAATCATTCATATTTAAAAAGACAAAAGACCGTAGAAAACTTTTGACTTTTGGGCCATACGCCAGGGCCAGTTCTCCCTTTAGGTAAGAGTACTCTGGCTTCGTTGCACTAGGGCCAAAAGAATGCGCCAATACTTCGCCTGTTTTATAACCACCACTCAAAATCTCATCGCCGGTTTTTGCTTCGGCAGCGTTGGCCGGATACCGTTGGCCACCATCGTTGATAACCGTTCCGCTCCATGCTTTAAATAGTTGCGAAGAGTCATACACCAACATACTGTTGTGTGCAATAGTGCGCTGGCTATAGGCCTTGAAATGCGCACTTCCATAGCCGCCGGTCGTTCCCTGGTAAATACCCGATTGCACAGCCAACGGGCCTTTATAATACAATTGAAAACTGCCCGCATTAAGATGCTGATGATTGACGTAATTATACACGCCAATCTTCATCTCGGCCATGGCCGTTGAAGAAGTTAGTCCTTCATCCCAACCCGTTCTTGCTATCATGGCACCGAAGGGTTCGGGAAAATATTTTGTGAGTGGTAAAGAAGCCTTTGCATTAGACGGTTGAACGGATGGATCGAAAAATAAAAAGTCGAAAAGATAATCGGGCCCTTTGCCTATGTTTCCTTCTTTCAAAGCCTCGTTAATGAGAATAGGATCTTTAAAAAAACTACCTGCATAAGCCTCCATGCTACCACCAATGTTCCAGTACTTTCCAAAGGGTGTAAAAAGTTCCAGAAAATCATCGCCGTTGCGAAAGAGTTGTCCATCGGGGCGGCGGCTGTAAATAAAATAATAAGGCGCTTTTGCTATGTCTTTGCCGAACACGTCTGGATAGCCAATCTTATCAAAAATCATGGCCGCCCAAATATCCCAGCCAAAGCGATAAGGTCCATAGGCGCTGCCCTGGTGATGATACCCGGCGGGATAAAAGGCCTTTCGCACCGGCGCAAATTCAGCAATGATTCGTCCGGCCACACGATTATAGATTTCCGGCTTTTCGTTGTAGGTAGCCACGCCGCAGGAAAGCATATCACGGGAAAGTTGCGCTTCGGTTCCATGGCCGGTTACGGAGCCCTGCACCAGCTTTGGCCACTCCACTTCTAATTGCGTGGCCAGGGTTTCCATGCGGCCAATCAGCAATTCTTTCTGTGCTGCGGTGAGCAGCGGGTAGCACCAGTCGTAAACAATAGCGCCGGTAACAATGGCCCGGCCAATATCGCGGCAGATGTCTTGTTTTGAATGATCGAACTTTAGCGTTGCATAAAAGTTGAGCAACGCAGTTATAGATTTCCATCCTGAAGTTTCATCCTTTTGCAGCACATAAAATAAAGCCCAGGCTTCAATGGCATTGCGAACGTTCAGATCGAGGTTTGATTTATCGCCAGCTATTTTTAAGAAGCCATCTGTTGAAAAAGCAGCGGCATTTTTTATTTTCTCAACACAAAAGGCTATTACCGCTGAATTCCATTTTTGGTTAAGCGTAGGAATATCTTTTTGGGTGAGATACAATCGTGGATGAGTAAAGGGCGGTACAGGGAGCCTTATGCCCCTACCTTCTTTTTGCGTGAGTGGCGGATAAATAATCCGGATGATAGAATTGGTGTCAGCAGTGGGTTTTAACTGTGCATGGGCGGCAAAAAAGAAGGCTATAAACAGGCCGGATAGAATCAGCGTTACCCGTATTTGTATGTTGCTGTTACCCGCCATTTTTAATACGGCTGTGATTTGGAAGCGCTGTGAAGACGTAAACTTTTAATCAGCGTAAAATTTATTGCAGCTAATGACTTACATAGCAGAGAAAGATTTTTATGAGAATAGAAAAAGCGCATAAGCAAGACTCTATGGTAATAATAAATTGGTAAACCAATTTTTGGTTTACCAAATATAACCCTCTTGCCGGGCTAAAGAAAAAAATTTTAGTAATGATACTTTAAGACGATGGTTGATACTTTACAGAAATGAATTTACCTGGCAAAACAGTCAAGGTAAATTGAAAGCAATGGGACACGCCAACAAGCACAGATGTAGATTGCGTACGGTATATGAAGGTTAGTTTTAAAACTTGAATCGAAAATTCATCATCACCGCTAAGTGTTCCTTCATCGCATTTACGGCGCCTTCTGCATTTTGCTTAACAATGCATTTTAAAATTTTCCGGTGTTGGGCGATGGTGAAATCTTTATCGCGGCATACATCGCCATCAACCATATTTTTCACTTTAATCAAGTCGGGAACCAGGATGATAAGCATTGACTCCAACACCGAATTTTTAGACGCTGCGGCCAGCTTAATGTGAAAAAGCATGTCTTCTTCTATAGCCAGTATTCCGGAATTAATTTTAGCGTCGTATTCATCAAGTGCATTAGTCAATTCAACAATGTCCGCCTCGGTCCTGCGTTCGGCTGCCAGGCGCACAGCCGTTTGTTCGGTATAGTACCTTGCCTCGATAAGAGAGGCATAATTATCTTTATTAAAATTGATAATATCGGAAAAAATGCTGTCTAAAATTTTCAAACTAAAGCCAGCCACATACGTACCGCTTTGGGGCGAAGTTTTTAACAGGCCATAGAATTCCAGTTTTAGAATGGCTTCCCGGATATAGCCACGGCCAACGCCGAACCTTTCGGCCAGCACCCTCTCAGCTGGCAGGCGATCACCAGGTTTTAATTGTCCGCTGGAAATCAGGGCTTTTATCTGGCTGATAATTTTATTGACCGGGCTCTCAATTTGAATGGCGGCTATATTTTCAAACACCTTACCTGTTTCCATGTTCGTTAGATTACTCCATAAAAGAAGATTGGTTAACCAATGCGCTAAAAATAAAACAAACAACTGGCAAGCCATAAAATTATTTGAATAGCCGCCTTCTATCTTCTTTCGTATGTATAAACCGAGCCGTACGCAATTATAAATGATCATTAAACCGCTCCACGGCCAGGCCTTGGTTTATATAAACAAACAATTGGATGAGCAGATAGAGTCGCTATAGTTTTTTCGATGGAAAAGATGGTATTGATCTATTGGCACGCAACCACAAACGGCTATACCAATGCAATTTCGGTTGCTGGATTTCAGCTAATTGATGATGCGGTTAATTGACTCATTACCGATTGCTTGTACAACCTGCCAATGGGAATCCCGGTTGACCTTAGGTTGACAGTTGTATTGCTGTATCCCGAAATTTTATTGAGCGAAACGATATAGGAACGGTGTACGCGAAGAAATTTATGGCCGGAAAGCAGGCTTTCTATGGTACCGATGGGTTGCTTTACCAGCAAATATTTGCCGTTGCTAAAAATGAATTTTACATAGTCCTTCCAGCTTTCAATATAAAGAATGTCGTTTAGCACAACCTTTTGCATGGTGCGGTCTGCCCTTACGTACACAAACGCATCGGGGTTAGTTGCATACAACTTTTGTTCATCCATGGGTGGCGTATCGGCCAATTTCCGTAACCGGTTGATCGCTTTTAAAAATCGTTCAAAGGACACCGGTTTTACAAGGTAGTCCACGGCGTCCAATTCAAAGCCTTCTACTGCATAATCGCGGTAGGCGGTAACAAAAATTACTTTTGGAGGATGCGATAAGCTGCGCAAAAAATCAGTGCCAAGTATCTTTGGCATTTTGATGTCAACAAACATCACATCAACCGTTTTCCGGTGCAAAACCTCAATAGCTTCCACAGCATTACTACAGGCGCCTACAACTTCCAACCCGCCCATTTGTGTAATGTGAGACTGAAGCACTTTCAACGCCAGCGGTTCATCATCTATTAACAAGCATCGAATCTTCATTCTTCATTTTTGTTTTCAATTGCTCTTTGGTTTGTGCAGAAATGGCCGGTATAAATTTATAAATAGTCAATTCCAGCAAAAGATCTACTACAAAAAACTCACCTTCATCTTTCAGCTTCAGATCGTGCCTGCCGGCGTATAACAAGTCCAATCGCTTTTTTACATTGGAAATGCCAACACCTTCCGTGCGAAAAGGAGTTACCTCGTTTTTGCTGTTGACTATTTTACAGGTTAGCGTATGCCTTTTTACAGTAATATCCGCACTCATCCAGGGCCGCTCCAATTGCTCGGAGGTGCCGTGTTTAAAGGCATTCTCAAGGAAAGGCAGAATAAGCAGTGGAGTGATGTACTTATCCTGAATGTCTCCTTCAATATTCACCGAAATATCAATCTTGTCTCCGTAACGTTCCTTCTCAAGGTCAATGTAATGTTTCATCACCTCTACTTCTTTCTCCAATAACACTTCATCTGTCCTGCATTCGTACAGAATATAGCTAAGCAGCGATGAAAGTTTCAGGATCATCTGTGGCGTTTTGGGAGAACCTTCCAATGCAAAAGCATAAATATTATTGAGTGTATTGAACAAAAAATGCGGATGAAGTTGCGCCTTCAGCACTTGTAACTGCGCCGCTGCTTTTTCTTTTTCCGACTGATACCATTCCTGTTGTTTTTTAAGCCAGCGTTTTGTAAACGTAGATATAGTCATGCAACCGGCTGTGGTAGTCATGCACAGGAAACTTACCGGATTGCGAACGTATGGATCATGCCATATTTTAAACCAATCGCAAAAAGGGAAGAAAACGTACTGGCGGAAAAAGATGTTGAAATACCAACCGAAAATACCCCAGGCAATAACTGATAAAATAAATAACGGGTATTTGTCTTTCAGCAACAGCTTGGGCACAACCACATAGGCTATAGGGTAACTATATATGAAAAAAACGGGCATCCAAACCAGCAGCCGTAACAGGTTTTCTGCAAATGTGGACCCTACCAGTGTCCAGTAACAGGTCCAGAGGAGATAGTAGCAAAGCCAGTAAGAAATATGCCTTCGTAAGCGATACTTCCGAGAAAAAATAAAATCATTCGCCGTCATGATTGGTGAATTAACTACTTACACAATTTACCGATTTACGACCGCTTAAAAAATGAAATAGACGAATGACGAAACTCGTCGACAAACAACCAATAACGGAATGAACAAGCCATCTGCCGGTAAGCAGACGTTCTATTGCAGCGATTTCTTTCCCCCGTCGACTTAAGTTGGAAAGGGCATCGCCACCCATTTACCTTTTGCCCATCAAAAAATCTTTTCATTCAAAACCATCTTCTATGTTATTCAGATCGAAAATGATGTTTTTCCTGATGTTCCTGATTGTCATCACAGTGGCAGCTTGTAAAAAAAATGATAGCACTCCCGACGATCATGGCCAAACCAAAACCTACTCTTCGCAGGTAGTAGTCAAATGGCTGGAGCAGCAGTTGAAATTATTCCGGCTGCCGCTTGCATTTGGTGCTGCACCATCGGCCGACCGCGCCTTTGCTTATTCAGGCATTGCGCTTTATGAGGCGGTTGTGCCTGGAATGCCTTCTCATCACTCGCTGGCCGGACAGCTCAATGGGTTCCCCCTTTCTTCAAGCCCGCTACCCAAAATAACATCTGGCCAGACTTATTATTGGCCGGCATGCGCTAATGCGGCTCTTGCGGAAGTAAATCGCAAACTCTTTGTTGATGCCGCGGCGCAAACCGAGATTAACCAACTTGAAAACGACATGCAAAGCGGCTTTGCCAGCGAAGCTGACCAGGCGGTGCTGCAGCGCTCTGTTGAATTCGGCCGTGCAGTGGCCAGTGCCGTATGGGATTGGGCCAAGGGCGACGGTACCGCCATCATTGCAACACAACCAGTATATACAGTTCCAAGTAGTGCAGGTCCGGGCGCCTGGGTATTGACGTCGCCGGGTGCTCCTGCTAATGCTTACCACACCTTTCGTCGGTTAATCGTTGCCGGTAGCAATACCAATGCGGGGGCGCCACCGTTAGCTTTTGGTTACAGTACAGATGCCAGTTCTGATTACTATAAAATGGCGAAAGAAGTGTATGATATTTCAAAGAGCCTTACTGCACAACAAAGGCAAACTGCTCTTTACCATCGCGAAGGCGGTAGTGTAAATGGCGGAAGCTATGGCGGCGGTTCGTCCATTGCGGGGCAGTTGGTTGGCGTATTCACTGCCGCTAAAGCGTCGCTTGATGTAGCCGCAGAGGCGTTTGCCAAAGTCGGGATAGGCTCTTATGATGGATTAACAACAACCTTTATTCAGAAATACCAGTTCCTTGTCATGCGTCCTATTACGTACATAAAAGCGAATATAGACCCCGCATGGACCACGGTTTACGGTACACCGTTATACCCTGAATATCCTGCAGGGCATCCCACAAATGGCGGTATGCTTTCGGTTATGCTTTCCAGCGTGTTTGGGAACAACTTTTCCTTTGACGTAGATTATTATGGAGAGTCAAACTGGCCCGGCAACGGATTGCCGAAGCGCCATTACAATTCATTTGATGAATTGGCAGATGAGATGGCCATTGCAAGAGTATATGCCGGCATACATTACAAGCCTGCTGTGTATGCAGGGGTGGCCGTGGGAAAGAAAGTTGCACAAAATATTCTGGATAAAGTGAAATTTTGAATGGGCTAAATGCCTGTTCAATTTCTTAAGCCGCGTGGTGAGAAGACGCGAAAAGTCGAACCCAGTGGGTTCGACTTTTCAACAATAAACATACCTGCAAACGTCGCCTTGCATAAGCAGTTATTCGCTGCATTTGGCAGCCAGGTGCTTAAACGAGGCAAGCACTTCATCCAAACCGCCGTTATTGTTACCAAGCCGCGATATAATATGTTGCCGGAGAATTTCCATTATTTGATTGCAGTAGTTTGTTTTCGGCGAAGCCATCTTTAGCAGCACAAAAAGCTAACAGCAAATTTATGCCGGTAATAATATTCTGGTAGGAGTTTGTAGCGACAGTTCATTGCTCTGCCAACCCAAACTTTGTCAACGGGCTTAAATTTGTTTATAGAATTCGCATTGTTTTCCATATCACAAAATGCAAACAAGTATGCGTAACAACCTGCAATTGCTAAGAGCCGCTGTCGAACAATTTGTAAAGCTTCCGGATACAGACTGGGAGGCTTTGCTGCCGCACATTCAGGAAAAAAGCCTGAGCCGGCACCATTTGTTTTGCGAAGAGGGTAAACGTTCCTTTGAGGTGGGCTTTATGCTTAATGGCACCTTCCGGCAGTTTTACTCAAAAGACGGCGAAGACAAAACCACTTACTTTTATTTTACCGGCGATCTGGTTTGTTCATACGTCAGTTGCCTTACAGGCCAACCCTCACTTATTAGCATACAAGCGCTAAGCGATACACAGTATCTGAGCTTTCCCTACAGCGTTCTTTTAGATTTATACAAGCAGAGTACTGCCTGGCAAACCTTTGGCCGGCGCATTGCCGAATACATTGCCATTGGACTTGAGGAGCGCATGGTTAGCCTCTTGTTGCAAAGCCCCGAGGAACGATATAAAGAATTACTTACCGGTTCTAAAAAGAAGATTATTGAACAAATTCCGCAGCAGTACATCGCTAATTATCTCGGTATTACTCCGGTAAGTATGAGCCGCATCCGGGCCCGGATCACAACAAAATAGATTGTACATTTTTTTTCTCTAAGCTCCCTACGTGTGTATCCTTAAAGCCGGTGGCATATTTTAAACCATAGCCCCAGATGCGGTCAAAAGAAGCATGGGCGAAGAGTAAGATGCCGGTTGCTAACACCACCTCACTGTTAAAATAATGCCCTACCGCCATAAGCAGTATAGCTATGCCTTTGTGATGAAAAAGATTGTAGGTAAAAGCGCCAATTCTTACGCCGGCTACATAACCCAGCATACTAATGTCGGGCATAAAAAATAAGAGTGCCCAGATCCAGCCCGAAAGGCCAAGCGGGTGAAGGGTAAGAAAGTAAATAGCGATCACCGTCATGGCAAGTTCTTCCAATTTTAATACTGTTTTCATTGCTTTTAATTTTCATCAAAACTAAAATGGCCCTAAGACCAAGCGCTTAACAATAGATAAGAATTTTAAAGCGGCTGTAATAAATTGATTAACGGCGCTACCTATAATAAAACACTTGCATGAAAGAAGAATTTAGAGCAGAGAAGAGAACAAGATCAAACCAAATAACCGCTACGCTTATGGACTTTACTTAGTGCTGGTTATTTATTTTTTGGGTAAAAGGCGACTACCAATGAGCCGTTACCAACTTAGGTATTGCTCTGGTGTTTTAGGCGTTACCTTTTAGTATTGGTTCCTTTATGTTACTATTTCGCCCCGGTGGTCGTTCAACTATGCGTATGGAAAATGCATTAAAAAAATCCGGGGGCTGATTGATGCATTATCAGCCTGAGTTATTTGTCAACGAATATTTCAACATAGGAAAGCCAAAAATCAACGGTTTTGTAACAATGATTTTTGGCTTTCCTTCATCTATTTTACCAACTGATTCTACTTACCTCAATAGCCGGGGTTCTGCACCATCTTCGCCGGATCAAGCTTCACTTCATTAAAGGGTATTGGAAAATAATAATCTTTTGTCGTGATGTTGTTCAGCGGTGAATTATCATAATCAGCCTGGTTCTTTGCTTTAAAATAATTTACCAGTTCTGTTGGATTGAAGAAGCGCACCAGGTCGTGCCAGCGATGATGCTCAAAGGCCAGCTCAATGCGGCGTTCGTGAAGAATGGCCAATTTCAACGTTGGATATTTTGAAGTGTAAGCGGGATTTGTTTGCATCACGGCATAAAGCGGCACACCGGCCCTTGCACGAACCATGTCTAAATATTTAATGGCGTTTACATTGTCGTTTAAGTAGAGATAAACTTCTGCAAGATTTAAGATCACATCGGCATAACGAATAACGATCCAGTCATTTCCTCCATAACCTAAGGTACCGGCGGCGGGGCTGTTGTCTCTGAATTTGGTGATGAAATATTTGCCTGAAAACGATGACAGCTTAATAGAATACGATGTGCGCACATCACCGGCTTCAAATTCTTTCAACAGATCGTTCGTCAATAAACCTCCGGCTCCCTGCGAGGGAAACAAAGAGTTGATCGTCTCTCCTTTTGCCTGGTTGCTCGCTGCCAGCGACGAATAATAACTCGGGTCGCCCTGCTTGTAAACAATCTGAAAAATGATCTCCGGGTTCGTAGCTTTTTTGCTTACATCAAATACATCGGCAAACGGAATATCGGAGAGATTGGCGAATGTTTTTTGCGCCATGCAAGCCAGTAGATAGGTCTTTGCATTGTTTAGATTCTCTGTAGCGTTAGCCGTGTCAAGCGATGTAGCCATAGTCAGGTAAACCTGTCCCAGCAAGGCATTGGCGGCTTGTAGGGATACCCGTCCTTTGTTGGCTGCCGGTTGCACAACCGGCAGATTGCTGGTAGCCACCTCTTTCAAATCAGCCACAATTTGCGCATATACTTTCTCTCTTGTTTCGCGGTAGGTTAAGGCCGTCACTTGCTCTGTCGTTGTTAATCTTTCTGTTACCAAAGGCACCGCCCCAAACTCTCTTACCAAATTAAAATACATCTGTGCCCGGATGAATTTCATCTCCGCGATGTACTGCGATTTGGTGGCTTCGTTGGCGAATGAAATTTTATTGATGACCGATAAAATCAAGTTGGCTCTTGAGATGGGAACATATAAAGCCGTCCAATGGCTTTGCAGATAACTGTTGCCCGGCACCAGCGAAAAAGCGGTGAACTGAAAAGGCTCGCCGGCATTGGATTGGTTGTCCGTGGTGTTGATGTCATCGGCTCTGTCGTCGGTCCATAGCTGTGCGCCTTCGCCAATGCAGTTGGAGGAACGCAGGGCCTGATAAACGCCGTAAACACCGGAGGCAATATCGGCTTCGGTTTCAAAACTCTTATCCACCGAAATAGAATTGGGATTGCTTTGCTCTAAAAAATCTTTTTTACAACCACCAAGGCCAATAGAAAATGCTAAGCCGGTGAGGAGATAAAATTTATAGTTGATACGCATAAAATTTTTTGTTGTTTGATGAATTAAAACTGCACTTTAACACCGGCGCTATAGGCACGCACTAATGGATATTTTCCATAGTCAACACCGGGGGTAAGGTTGGTACCGTTGTTAAAATCCACTTCAGGATTATAGCCGAGATATTTAGTGATAGTAAACGCATTGTCAACGCTGGCATACACCCGTAAACCATTGATACCAGCCTTCTTTAGTAATTGAATGCTGTTAAGGTTCACGCCCAGCGTGAGATTGGTGCAACGGAAGAAAGAACCATCCTGTAAGTAGTAATCGGAAAGCCTTGTGCTGTTGCTTTGCGATCCCCCACGGCTGGCCCGGTACTCATGTCCGTTGCCAGGTTGCGCTTCATTGCGATAGCGGTCATTCACCACCGCGTATTGGTTACCTGATCCTTCCATGTTGCGGATATAATAATCTTGTCCATCAATTACCTGGTTGCCTTGCGAACCATTGAAGGAGGCACTGATGTCAACGATCTTATAATTCATGTTCAGGTTGAAGCCATACGTATAATCGGCATAAGGCGTACCGATAACGGTTTTATCTGCATCGGTAATAATGCCATCGCCGTTGGTATCCTGAAAGTATAAATCGCCGGGATTTAAAGGCGTTGAGGAGAAGGTAGAAATAGGAAAAGCTTTCAATTTATAACCAGCCGGAATAGTATTGCCATTGGCCTTATACGTGGCTAAATCAGTGGCCACATTCGCCATATCTTTTTCGCGAACCATGCCTGCTACTTTGAATCCATAGAACATACCAATGGGTTCACCTTCACGGGTAACATGGGTGATGTAGCTGCGTTCTGCGCCATTAATTTGTATTTCGCTGGCGCCTCCTAAACTCACGACTTTATTTTTATTGGACGTGATGTTGCCACTGAAATTAAGATTGAAATCACGGCCCTGGATCACCTTCGCATCCAATTGTAAATCGAAGCCGTTGTTACGAATATCAGCGTTATGAAGGTTCGTAAGAATTGAAGTAGAACCCGCTAATGCCGAAATGTTTTGGTTGTATAAAAGATCATACGATTTACTCCGGTAGTAGTTTACAATCAACGACAGGCGGTTATGCAATAAACCAATATCAGCCCCGAAATTATATTGCGAGGTGGATTCCCATCCTAACTTACTATCCGTGATACCGCCGGCCCACCGTGCATTATAAACCGTGCTGCCAAACACTACGCCGCCAGCGCCTGTAAGGCCTTGTTCGTAACGATAGTTACCAATGTTGTTATTACCGGTAAGCCCCCAGCTTGCCCTTAGTTTTAAGGTGGTGCTGGTGCCTAAAAGGGCGGCGTAAAAACTTTCGTTGGAAGCGTTCCAACCCAGTGAAACAGAAGGAAATTGTCCCCAGCGATTGAGCGGCCCAAACCGCGATGACGCATCGGTACGGAAAGAACCGGTGATAAAATATTTGCGGTCGTAACTGTAGATCACTCTTGCCAAATACGACACCAATGTGGTGGTTGACTTACCACTGTTTGACAAGCGGTTAAAGTCACCGGCACTGGACCCGCCGGCGGTAATTTCCGGTATCTGGTCGTTGGTAAAATTCTTTGCTGCAACGGCTACAACATCGGTGGTAGTTTGCTGTGCCGTGTAACCGCCAACTGCATCTATACTGTGGCGGCCAAAGTTCTTTTTGTAGTTCAGCGTTGCCTCCGCTAATCCATCTTTTATGGTAAGAAATTGTGCCGATGCGTTAGCGGCTAAAATGGATTGCGGCGATCCGGCTGGATTGACACCGTTGCTCAGATTTGTTGGATAATAGTACTCGTATTTCTCCGTATAGTTTTCGGCGCCAAGGTTAAGTTTGGCCGATAAGCCCTGGATGATTTCAAACGTACCATTCACATTAAAAACAGCACGGTCTCCCTTGCGGGTAATCTTCACCCGTTGCGCTAAGGCTACCGGATTTTCGATGCTTTGAAAGGCATAAGCATAACCGTCCGTTTGTTGTGAGGCCTGCCCCAATTGTAAACTACCATCAGGATTGTTTAACGGAAAGATGGGCATATACACCAAAGCGCCTAAGATGGGGCCCTGGTTAAAGCGGCCCTCTTGTACTTCTCTTCCATCAGTATTTGTATAGAAAATACTGCTGCCTACTTTAAATCGTTTCGATACATCGGCATCAATGTTGGCCCGCAGATTAATGCGCCGTTGAAAGGTAGAAGTGATAATGCCTTGCTGGTCCTGGTAACCGCCGCTGATCAAATAACGGGTATTATTGTTGCCACCCGAAAACGAAATGTTATGGCGTTGCATCAGAGCCTTTCGGTATAAAGCATCCTGCCAGTCGGTATTGTATTGCGGCTCAATAATTTTTTGGGTGGGAAAATCATACAACGATTTTAAAATACACACCGAACAACCGGTAGCGGTCTGTCCCGACTTTGTTAACCTTGTTGCATTGTCATCACTGTAAAACGCATCGTTCCAGGCAATGCCTTTGGAGATCAGGATGTCTTTGTAGTTGGCATTTCGTCCATCAACAAAAACGGAAGCAAAGCCATTCGCATCAAGCAACTGCACTTTATGTTCCAGTTCGTTGCTGCCAATCTGATAGTCGTATTCTACCTTACCGGCACCTTGCTTACCACGTTTTGTTGTAATCAAAACCACACCGGCGGAAGCCCTTGAACCGTAGATGGCAGCCGATGCGGCGTCTTTCAAAATTTCAATGGACTCAATGTCTTCGGGGTTAATGAAAATATCGTTGCCGGATGTATTTGGATTGTAACCGCTGGTAACATTGCCGCCATTGCCTTGTCCCGAACTGGGGTTACCACCGATAGGATAACCATCAATTACATAAAGCGGTTCGGAGCTGGCATTTACCGAACCAATACCACGCACCCGGATCTTTGGCCCACTATACGGAGCGCCGCTTGTTTGCGATACCTGCACACCTGCTACCTTGCCTACGAGGGCCTGACCAAGTGTAGGCGTAGTGAGGTTTAGCTCCCGTGCTTTTACACTGGAAACGGCGCCGGTGACATCGCTTTTGCGAAGCCGCTGATAACCGATGGTCACTTCGTCCAGCACCTTTGCATCTTCTTTTACCGAGATGGATAAATCAGTTTGCGAACGAACGTTTACTTCCTGCGCTACAAAGCCGGTGGAAGAAATGAGCAGCACCGCATTGGGCGAAGCGTTGATGGAAAAATGTCCCGAAGCATCAGTGATGGTGGCGGCTTTTCCATTTTTAACGGCGATAGAAACAGCTTCTACCGGCTGCCCTTTTTCATTAAGCACCGTACCGGAAATTTTAGAAACAGCTTCTTGTGCCGATGCGCTGAAGGTTATGAAAAGCGTTGCAAAAATAAACAAGCTTAAAACGCTTTGAAGCCATCTCACATTGGTTGAGTAGAATTTTCTTTTCATACAATTTTGTTATAGTAGTTGAGTAAATGCGTAGTGGGTGATTTGATTTGAGTGTACGACAAATGGTATTTGATATTTATTTCTTTGTGTCCGTTGTGCCAGCTTTGTGTTGGTTGTGTTCCTATTACGACTGTGTTTTTAGGAACACAAAGAACCACGAAGCCCACAACGACGCTACTCCTCGTGCATTGGTTAGCATTACCAATTCACCTGCATCCGGTTCGCATTATTTCTTCGCGAAGACGTAACCGCAATTCCCTTTTGGTAATTTTCTAAAAATGTAAACCCTTCCAGTTCATCGGGGCGGTCCACATCTACAACCGATACTACTACTGCTTTTCCAGAGGTCATAGACTTGTCCAGGTTCACATAACTAAAGCGCCACCTGCGTCCTTCTATTTGATTTTGAATTAAAACCAACAAGCCTTTATCGGCCATCCAGTAAAGGTTTTGCACCCAGGGCGTGCAGGTAAATTTTTTATAGAGCACCCCTTTTTCGGTAGTGCGTTTTGCCTTCTGTAATGCAGCCGGATCGTATAGCCGTACCTCATTGTTTTTATCACCGTAATCGGCGGTAGCCACAAACCATTTGTTGTTGTACTTGACGTACTCAGGCCTGGTGCCTTGTATGCAGGTGTCATCATCTATGGTGTTTATCAGGTTGCCATCCAGTGTGCCGGTACGTTGCAAGCCCTTCCAATCCACGCAATAAATAACAGCCCGCCAACGTGTTCCTTCTTTATTTAAACGAATGCTGTTGCCGATAAACACCGGCAGGTTATCATGCACCGCTAAACCCGTCGGATGATTGATTACATCGGTATCATTCAGCGTCAGCTTCATTTCTTTTTGCAGATAAACAAGGCTGTCACCATCGGTTTTATATTCCCGTATCACACCCACTTCCCTATCGCCGTATAAAAAAATGCGGCCTTTTTGAAAAGAGATTCCCTGGCAGGCGCCCAGTGAGTCAAGGCCTTGCGGCAGTATGATTTTCATCTCGACACCCTTACGAAATGAATAGAATAAAACAATAAGAACCGGTAAAAAAAAGAATGTTTTTTTCATACGCTTAATTAAGAGGAGTCAGTGTGGCAAGCAGCCGTGGGTAAGCTTTCTAAGGGTCTATCGGCTCTAATGGATTAATGTGCAGGGCTTCCATCAAGGGGTAGAATTCTATCTCTGTTTCGCTTAGGCGTTCACCATTTTTATAAGGCACTTCGCCCAATTCTTTTTGGCAGCGAGCCATAAGTGTTACACCAATCATGGTGCTTTGTCCGCGGGTGGTGCAGGTAATGCCGGGCATGGTAAAGGGAATGCCATAACGATACATCAACCGCACCGTGTTTCGCATATTGGTAGTGGTATGCCTTGCATGTGGTTCAATGATAACAGCACTGGCAGGAACGCCTAATTTTTCCACGAGGTATTTCTTCATCTCCACCGCCTCGCAATACTTTGTTTTATAAGGATGCACCTTGCCACCCGATGGTACAATGAACGGCGCAACGCCTTTGTGGTATTGAATGGCGGCCAACCGGCAACGCAACATTCCTTCTGCACTCAATGCTACGCCCGGTTCTTCGGGACCAGCACCGGGCAATAGGATAACAGAATATTTATACGCCTTCCAATTGGTGACCTTAATCTTATCATAAGCCGCTTTGTTTTCACCCTTTTCCATGGGCTCAAAATCAGCGGCTTGTTCTCTTTCATTCATTTCAATAAAATGCAAAGCGGCGGTAAGCGATGGCGAATAAAAGGTGAGCGAATCTTTTGCTTCCAGGGCTACCAACGAAGCCGTGTTATACAATAAGCTGACGTAATTATAGAGATAGGTATTGTTGCCACGAGGGTCTTTTGTATTGAAGCTGATAGAATCAATTAAGGGATAATTAGGTTTTTTGCCACCGGCATACACATCCAGCGCATAGTTGATGCCGGCCGCATCCTGCTCCCAGGCTTTTACCAACATTTCCTTTGCTGGCAGGCTTTGAAAAAGCAGATACGTACCGGATGGGATTAAATGATTCTGAACCAGTTTACCAAGAGCATTTGTTGGTGCGTATAAAACCGAAAGCCGGTTGCTTACTTTTTTTATTTCATCCTCACTAAACTTCATCCGGCTGATGTAGCAAAGCCCGTCGCGGTCGCAGTTTTTTAATGACGACGTTACTGAATCAACCTTTGTACGGCCAATAGCGGCAAGGGTTTCATCCGTTTTCAAGAAGGCCTTTACATCTTTTAGTTCGCTGAATAAAGTAAGCAGGTAGTAATTTTTCGATTGTACAAAACTGCTGCCATGAAGGAGTTTATAAGAAGCGCTTGGCCCTGAAAATTGAGCATAAGAAACAGTATAAAGGAAGATATAAATCAATACCAAAAAAGAATGGGTAAAGCCTGATTTTCTTTTCATCAACCGTCACTTTTTTTCGTGCTGCAAATGTTGATGATCGGTGCACCGTTTCAATCGCTGTGTTGCCGATTTAGTGATTATGTAATGATTTGGTAAAGATTACATAACCGTTCGTTCGGGTTGCATTAACATGCGATACCGTTGAATTGATCTACACAACAAAATACTAAGCAGCGGTGTTGTATTCTGTTTTAAAGAGTGACTCCAACCAATAAAACAGCATACAAACAACATTTATGAACAAAATAAATTATGGGATAGATGCTCCGGGTATCATGCGCGGTTTAATTATATCCGGGGCGTTAATTCTATCTGCAGGCATTGCAGTGCCAAAGATTATTGACAATAAAATTGTACACTACATCGGCTATTTATTGATAATTGCAGGCGCTGTTATATTTCTTTTAGGTATAGCCATGTTTGCTTATGGGCTGAAAGGCAAGTACCGAACAAGGGACCTGATGCTTTCAAAGATTACATGGACCGGAAATGAACAGGTGCTGGACATCGGCACCGGACAAGGACTTTTAATGAACGGTGCTGCCAAACATCTGACTACCGGCCAATCAACGGGCATAGACGTTTGGAGCAGCAAAGATCTTTCGGACAACACGATGGCTAAAACCCTTGCTAATGCTGAAGCGGAAGGTGTTAGAGATAAAGTTGACGTAAGAAATGAAGACGCCAGAAGCCTGTCCTTTGCGGATAATTCGTTTGATGTAGTGCTGTCGTTGCTTTGCCTTCATAACATTGAAGACAAAGCCGGCCAGGAGAAAGCCTGTTTTGAAATAGCCCGTGTATTAAAACCAAACGGAACGGCTATCATTGGTGATTATGTGCCAACCACCAGTTACGCAAAAGCCTTTGCCAGGGCAGGATTAAACGTAAAGAGTTCGATGCCCTATTTTAAAACAGCTTATGCTCTAATGTGGATAGTGGAGGCGACTAAAGAGGCGGTACAAATAGGATAATTCATTCACTTATTTATAACGCTACCTGTGTATGCACCGGAGCAACATAGGCACCGCAAACAACCTGTTCGCACAAACCAAACGATAAGGTCATACCAGCGCCTCCCAAACCATTGATAATAGTAACACCGCTTTGCGGCTGCATCACCACTTCTGTTTCGCCATTGGTTAATTTAGGATAAATGCCGTTCCAGGTTTCCGCAATACGAAGCGTTTTAAACGAAGCAAACCGCTTCAGGTAATGAAGGATCATATCGTTGACAGACGAACGGCCAAAGGGCTCAAACGTTGTCCCGTATTCATGCGAATCGCCTATGGTCAATTGCCCTGCTTTGTTCTGGCAAACCATTACATGAATGCCCCATTTTATATAATCCGGCAATTCATTTTCAAATTTCTGTTGCAATACTTTTAACGATGGAGCCGCCGCGAAGCTTTTATAATGAATTAAAGAAAGGCCGCCGCACAGGGCCGGACCCATGCGCCAGGCCCCGGCCTGCGCTTCGGTACGCATCATCTGCAGCTTGCATTTGGTGATAGGCAAGGATGTGAATTGTTCCGGGAACAAAGTTTCAAAATCAGCGCCGTTACAAACATAAATTTCATCGGCTTCATACTCTTTTGTCCCGCACCAAACCGATGGATGTGACACCTTAGTAACACCCGCCGACCAGATAAAACGGACACCATATTTTTGCGTAAGATAAAGGGGTAGTTTCGCGATGGCTTCCCGCGGATCAATGATCATTTCGTCTTCGCTGTACAGCGAACCTTTCAGATTGCCGCAAACCACAGCGCCTGATTTTCGTAGCGTTTCTTGTTTGCTTAATAAACAACAAGGCCGGTCGTCTTTTACACTTTTATAAAACTCTTCCAGCACCCGTTGTTCGGCATCATCATACCCTACATGCAACGATCCCACTTCATCGTACCAGATGCCCGCTTCGTTGCATACCGTTTGCCAGATGTCTTTGGAAAGCATCGCTCTTTCATACATCATTCCGGCCGGTTGCCCGATGGGCCATATCATTCCAAAATTGCGGATGGAGGCTCCTACGGCCCTATCACTGCGTTCCAGCACGGTAACGCTGTAACCCTTTACACACAAGGCTCTTGCCGTTGCCAACCCTACAATACCGGCGCCAATTACAAGGGCTGATTTAGACATAGCTGACAACGGTTTTATGTTGAGGAGAATAGAATTTTGATTTGAAATACAATGCCGACAAACTGATAAGAACGATGCCGGCGGATGAAAAGACGAAGATCATTGTTACAAAAAATTGGCTCCACGATACCTGCAGTTTCAAAAAGCTTTTTACTACTAACACCGCATCGCTTCCAAGATAACCAAAGGAGTCAGCGAGATAGATTAAAAAGCCGGCGTTACCAACCGATTTAAAGGAAGCGATCAACCGCTCAAACAACATAGCATTAAAGGGCACATAGCCCATGTACAAGCCAACGCCTACCAGCGTCATCCACCAGAAAGGAGAAACGATTCCATTGCGATAAAAAACGGTGGTAAGGATAGCTAATACAAAGCCGGCTAAGATGATTCCATGATTAATCAACAAGGCTTTGCGATTGTTTTTTATAAGCACTAACAGCCCCAATAAAAACAGCGTTACTAAGGACGCCGGTAGCTCGCTTTGCGTGAACACCGCCGCATTATTTCCGAGGCCTAATTCCGTCCAGATGTTGGAGGCGAAGTTGCTGCGGTAATCGCGGATAATGGTAAGTAGAACGTAGGTGATGATCAACATCACCAGGCCGGGAAGAAAGTTTTGAACGAAGTTTTTTCGTTCGCTCCTCGTCATTGGTAAGCGTTGCGTCCGTTGCGAAATATCTTGTTGGGATGGCGCCGGCGTCTTGTCAAGTAATAGAGTAAAGATGATAGTTGGTATCAAAAAAACGGCCCCGGTAATAAAAGGCATCCACCATTCAGCCACCTTCCAGTTGAGCAAAATAAATTTGCCCACCGACTGTGTAAATCCCGAAGCAAAAATGAAGCTGGTGGCTAATACAGCGCCTAACAATTCTGTTGAACGACGGCCTTCGAGATAGCTGAATACAAGGCCGTAAATAACACCCAGCGGAAAACCGTTGAGCAATAAAAAAATGATATTGTACGGCGCCGGTATAATAGCAAAAAAGAACAGCGCTACCCAGCCGGCGAGGATAAAACTTATAATAAGCAGCGATCTTTTTTCGCTTTTTAGTTCGCCGATAAATTTTATCCCATAGAATTTGCTCAACGTATAACCGATGGTTTGGGCAATCACCAGCCATACTTTATAATCAATCCCTACAAAAGAAACAGCGCTGAAAGTGGCCGCGGTAAAGGGTTTGCGAAAGGCATACATGCAGGTGTACACGCAAAAAGCAGAGGCGGCTGCCACAGCTAACCGGAGCCATTCTTTTTTATACATGTGCTTGTAAGGAACTGCGCAGGATAGCCGGTATCTCGGCCAGGCTGCTGATGATATGTGTTGGCGAATGGACTTCTAATTCTTCTTTGGTGGCGGCACCGGTGGTAACGGCAATCACGTATTGGCAACCGGCGGCCTTGCCTTCGAGTATGTCCACAACAGTATCGCCAACTTTCATCACAAGGGCATCGGGCTTTATGTTATTTCGCTCTTTCAACAGGTTAATCATATCCGGGTAAGGCCGTCCGTTTTCTACATCATCGCTGGCGATAAAGTCGTTCACCAGCCCACGTTCCAGCCACTGAAAACGATTAACGATGATCTCCGCAATGTTCCAGGAGAAGCCGGTATTTAAAGCAATGCGAACGCCTCTTTCCTGTAGGTAAAAAAACAAATCTTCGGCGCCGGGCATTGGTTGCACGTAGGGCGAATCTTCATAAAAGGCGATCATCTCCGTTACAAAATTTTTATGAATATCTTCTACCAGTTCTTCATCAAATTCAATTCCGGCATTCTCCAATACCATTTGTACAGCGATGGGTTTTGGATAACCCATTAAAGGATTTACATCGGTCTCCATCACTTTGCTGCCTTGTTTCGCAAAGGCGCTGATGAAGGCTTTCGCTACAAAATCTTTATCGGTAACCGTGGTGCCGGCCATATCAAACACTGCGAAGTCAATCATAAAATAATTTTAATTAAGGTAGATCAGAAATGAGAGAGGAATAGAAACACAGCATTAAGAAAAGATGAAGTTTACCGCATCAAATGTTCGATCGCCATGCGTTTATATTTATCCAATGAAGGCAAAGGTTTGTTTATTTCTTTAGCCCTGTCATCCCATTCGCGAAGCTTGATATACAAGTGGCGAAGGCTATCCCTTTCAAATATCGCGGCTTCTGTATCATTCATCACGCCACCCTGGTGTATCAGGGTAATACGGCTGGCCGGTGAGAGGTTTTGATAATACTCCGGATGCTTATACGTAAGGTACCGCTTGGCTTGTACATGGCTTTTTACCAACCGGCAAAGAGCGGCCGAAAAACCTTTTTCTTTTAGATAATCAGCGGCAATAGTTTCATGGTTCATTACACCAACGCCTTCCATTTTTTCTACCGGCATCAGGTGTTCGGCTAAGTGTCCAATGTCATGAAAGAAGGCAGCGAGAATCACTTCATCGTTATAGCCTTCTTCTTCAGCCAACTGCGCGGCCTGGCACATGTGCTCAAGCTGCGAAACCGGTTCGCCAATGTAATCATCCGCTCCCCATTTTTGGTACAGCGAAAAGATTTCATCAACAATGGCTATAGCTTTTTCCCTGTTCAATTTAGTTGGTAGTTATAGCGTTAATAGCCGTGTCAACCGGATGCAATGCTATGAAACGCAGTCCCAGCAAGGCCGCCATGGTTTGTGCCAACTGCGCCTGATATACCTGGTTACTTTTTTTCAACTCACCTTTAGCGGTAATACCGGCACCAATAAAAGCTATCCATATCTGGTCGGAGCCTTTCACTTTTTGCCCGTGGCTGGTCCATTCTTTTTTTACTTCATCGCCGCGGCCATGGTCGCAGGTGATGATGAAAGTTGTATTGCCTTTATACTGCGGCATGGCCTGCATCGTGGTCCACAAATCGTTGATCATGGCATCTTCGGCATGGGCACTTTTCAGGTATTGATCGTAAAGATGGCCGTGGGCAAAGTCGTCCGTTTCATCAAAGGCGATGTATAAAACTTTAGGGCTATATTCTTTTACATACTGCTTCGCGGCTATGTAAGTGATCACATCCGGGCGAACGCCCAGCGGCCTTGTGGTTAAGAACTGAAGGTTATTGATCAATTGAAATGAGGGCGAACCAAACTTCAAGGTATCAACATCCGCATTAACATATACACCACTGCGGGCCGCGTTTAAAATGTAGGGAAACACATCCCAGGTAGTAAAGGCAGCCACTTTGTTTTTGAAAGCTTTTTGCTGGTTAATAAATTCCAGCACATTAGTGTTTTGATTGAGAATTTTATCATTGGAGTTAACGGCCGTGTCGGGGTAACCAGTAAAGATTTCGTTGTAACCGGGATAAGAAAATTTATAGGGATTTCTCACGTTGGCATAATTACCATATTGGCGATTGCCATATAGTTGGCCTTCTGTGGCAATGGTAGTCCATAAAAAAGGAAAGAGTTTTTTACGCCGCTCTACGGCATCAGCGCCGCCAAAGGTTTTCATTACTTCCGCCGAATCCTGCGTAAAGGCTTTATTATTTACCAGCGCTGTATCAATACCGCCAAATACTTCCTGCCAGCGCATTCCATCAAGGGTAATGATGACCAGATTTTGCGCCGCCGGCTTTTGTGCGAACGTGCCAACCATTGAGCTGTTAAGAAGAAGTAATAGAATTATTTTTTGCATGATAGTAAATTTTTTTCAGCCATGAATTGTAAAAATGTTAGATAAAAGCCACCACGTAAGAGCCGTAATAAATTATAGCCACCAGCTTAAATTGAACATGGTTTAATAAAGGCGGAACCTGGAAAAGTCCCGCCGTTTACGCTTTAACTGCTATATGAGAAAACTGTTTTTTATCAATTATGATTTTCTATTTCAACAACCACATCATACCATTGATATCATCATTGCCGCCGTACTGGCTTTGCAATGCCGACTGATAATTGGCGGTGTTAGCCGAGTTCTCTGATCCCGGATATTTAAACCGCAACGCAATGCGGCTGCTATTACCGGTGCCGGTTCCGGTAGTAAATGCGGGCACGCCCGTTCTTCTATAATTGTAATACGATTCCAACCCCGAATGGCGAAACAGTGCCAGGTATTTTTGTTGTAAGATCTGCGTTAAGCCCACCGCATTGTTACCGCCATATTTTACAGTTGACTGATTGTAATACGAGGTCCAATCAACCGTAACGTTATAAGCGTCGTAGTTGGAAACCTGCTCTACACCCGCTGAGCCGGGGCGATAAAAATAAGCGGTGAAGGCCGTAGGGCCGCCTGCATCGGGCAAGCCATAAAAACGCATGGAAGCCTTGATACCATTGACGTACCAGGTTTCCGCCGTGCCGGCAATCCAACCACGATTAATGGCTTCCGCAATGTTGAAGCACATCTCGGGATAACCAATCTGGATGCTGGGTTCAGCGGTGTACGTAGAGTAATAACGCTTGCGGTTTAAGAACGAATACTTCTGAAGGTTGGCATTGTTGTACATGATGCCAAGGTCAAGTCCGGCGTCTGCGCCAACAAATGCACTGAACGAAGTAGGGCTTTGGCCCAGCACATCTACATTATAACGGGCAGGTTCGGCAGTAACAAAAACCCTTGGGTCTTGTAGCTGTGTAAGCAGGCCAACGTAGGTGGCGCTCATGTTATTTCTTGATCCGTCGAAACCAAAATTGCCGGGATTATTTGGGTAGCGGTTGGTAGGGTTTACATAATTGTATTGCAGGTTATCCCCTTCGGAAGTCATGATGGGATATTGTGCCGGACTGTTAATGATCATTGCAAATTGCTGCTTCACATTCAGCTCACCATCCGCATCTTTTTTACTAAGATGAATAAGTAAGCGCAGCTTAAAAGTGTTCACGGTTTTCTGCCACTTCTTTAAATCGTTATTGAAATAAATATCACCATCAAGCGGCGTAGCCCCGCCGGCAATCAACCCTTTCAAATCATTGTTGGCACTGTCTAACCAAAGCAAGGCTTGTTGAAAAACTTTCTTCTGCGGATCATAAGCCGGTGTAAGATTGGACGTGCCTTGCAAAGCCTGCGTCATCGGTATATCGCCTAACTGCAAGCTCATTTTGGTAAAGAAGTAAGCCCTGAAAAATTTGCCCAAAGCGGAATAAGCATTAGTGGCCCGAAGCCCCGAGGCCCGGGCTTCTTCTTCCATCTTTACCACGTTCTTTAAGGTACCATAATAGGTGGAAGCGCTACCGAAATCGTAGCGGTTATTGCCGTAGTAATCGTAGTTGTATAAATAGTACTGATCCCATATTTCGGCTTGCGAAAAAGGGCGGTCGTACATATCGTTCAGTACACCATTAAGCAATAACGATGGTGGCACGGTGGTAGGCTTGTTGGTGTTGATGCTTAAATCGCTGAAGCTCTTTTTGCACGAAGAAAAAGCGATGGCCGTCAAGCTTGCGATGAAGAGATAGTTTATAAATTTTTTCATGACGCTTGATTTTTTTAGAAAGTAACATTGAGATTAAACCCATAGCGGCGAACCGTTGGCGATTGAATGACCGTGGCGCTGGTAGCATAGTTATATTGGTCCAGGTCTACGTCTTTGAAGCGCTTATCCTTGTAGAAGTACAGCAGGTTGCGGCCTACTACCGATAGGGTTATTTTGGAGATAAAGGTATTATCCAGCCAGCGTTTTGGAAGGTCGTAGCCAAGGGTCACTTCACGCAGCTTGGCAAAAGTTTTACTCATCAAGTTGCCTTCGTTAATACCGTAATATTTACTCACGTAATCCTGTACAAAAACCTTTTTGGTATTGGCAGAAAACTGCAGGTCTTTATAGTTGGTGATGGCCCCTGTTTTTGAATCGTAGTTGATAGGCGTGCCATTCGATACCACAACGCCTTCGCCTACATACGAACCGCTGTAACCCGGCACGCCAAAGTTTTTCCAGTCCTGGTAACGGGCATCGCCTAAGGCACCTTCCGCCGTTTCTATGTTACGTCCGCCACGCATGGTTTTGTTGTGCATATAATCGGTAGTAACACCGCCTACGCTGCCATCGAATTGAAAGCCGATTGATAAACCTTGATAGTAAACTTTATTGTAAATGCTCCACTGGTAGCTGGCATTTAAGTAACCTAAATTTTGTGCTACCGGATTGGCCAAAGGCTTGCCGGCCGCATCGTTCACGATCTGTCCATCGGCGGTGCGAACAAAAGCGCTGGTATAAAATTTATCTACGCGGTCGCCTTTTTTAAAAAAGGTATTATACACGGTTTGGCCCGGAGGTAATTCTTCATACCGGTCCTGGAAGGTTGACCAATTGACCAATACATCCCACGATAGGTTTTTGTTTTTAACAGGGCTACCGCTTAATGAAAGCTCAACGCCGGTCTTCTTTGTTTTTAAAGCATTCAAAAAATAAAAGTTATAACCGGTGGCAGAAGAGATAGGATTCTGCAAAATGCGTGGACCATCAATATACTCGAAGGCGGTAGCACTTAATCCCAAACGATTTTTCAATACTCTTACATCAATACCTGCTTCATAATTCACACGGTTAAAGGTTTTAATATTCGGGTCGTAAAGATTGCTGGTGTAAGAAGCAGCCGTTTGATTGTTATAGGGCTTACTGGTGGAGTAAACAGAGGCTAATGAATAATCAGGACCGCCATACGGTGAGGTGTAGTTGCTGCCGTAGTTTAATGGGTTATCGTATAGCGATGAACCGGAAGGGCTGGTACCAAAAGCAGTGATGGAATTAAATGGCGCTGAACCAATGGTAGAAGAAGTAGCATCGCCATGAACGGACGCATACGAAGCACGAACTTTTAAGAAGGAAATCAATTGCGGCAAATGAATATAATCCGACAAAGCCGATGCTACCGATACACTGGGATAGAAATACGAATTGTTTTTTGATGGCAACGCCGATGATTTATCTACCCGGCCGGTAGCGCCGATGGTCAGGTATTTATCCAACGATGCATCTACCGAAAAGTAACCGCTCAGCACCCGCATTTCTGAATTAAAGCTGGAAGCCTGAATTGGGTTTTTGGAGTTGGAGAAGGCATACACGTTCGGTACATTCAGGTAGTCGGTAGATGTCCAGTCGGAGTTGTATTTAAACGACCGAAGGTTGCCACCTACTAAACCGGAAAGATTCAAAAATTTTTTCACCGTATAGTTATAATTCAACTGCACTTCGGTGTTGTTTTCAAATAAACTGCGGCGGTCTTCGCGGTAGTCGCCAAGGTTTTGTTCGCGGCCGTAAGGGTGTGCGGAGAAAGGCATTTTTTCAGTACGTAGCAAGTCATACGTAGTTACCTGTGTACGCAATGTAGCATTCAGGTGCGCATCAATTTTATAGTTACCGGAGAGGTAGCCATACATATCATTTTTATAATGGCCACGCTTCCATTCGTACACCTGAAAGTACGGATTGTGATACCGCTGATACTCCGCAAAGATAGACTGGGTGCCTACTTTGCCTGGTTGCCAGTAACTGCGCATGTCATCAATGTTCCAGTCGGCGCCGGTCCAGATGGCTACGTTATACAGCAAACTATTAGGACCGTAATCCGCATCGGGGAAGTTATCGGAGTACTGTCGGTTGTAATTAAAGTTGGCTTCGATCTTCAGCTTTTTTGAAGGGTTGAAGGCGCCATACATATTGAAGTTGGTGATGTTTAGATCGTTGTTAGGAATGTAGCTGCTCTGGTACGAATGCGATAAAGAAAAACGCATGTTGTAATTATCGCCGTTAGCCGTTAGGGCTAAGTTGTTGGTCGTTTGAAAGCCGGTTTTTAAAAACCGTTTCAGGTTATCTTTTCCCCTCGCTACCCATGGCGTAGGCTTGCGTACACCCGTCACCGGATCTACCGGGCTATCATATTGCGCAATCAATTGTCCATTGAAATAGGGTCCCCATACATCATAGTCGCCATCCACACCACCAGGTGCGCCACCCTTGCCATCTACAAATGTGTAAAAGGTATTTTCGCCAGGGCCATACGTATCCTGCGTACGCGGAAAAGCCAGAAAGCCTTTATCAATTACGTTGCTGGAATTGAGTTCTACGGTAAAACCTTTTCTACCCTTAGCGCCTTTTTTTGTGGTGATAAGGATAGCGCCAAATTGTGCACGGCTGCCATATAAAGCCGCAGCTGCAGGGCCTTTCAGCACCGTGTAAGTTTCTATATCATCGGGGCTGATGTTCCAGGTATCGGAGGAGATAGGAATGCCATCCACTACATACAACGTTATCTCATTACCTCTTAATAACACGGTTGGCTTGCGTAACATTTCTGCCGAAGGCCCAACCGACAAACCCGCTACTTTACCCGTGAGCCCCGTGATCGGATTGGCATCTCTTGCTTTCACCAAATCTTCGCCTTTTACCTCTTGTACCGAATAGCCTAGGCGCTTTGTTTCTTTACGAATACCAAGTGCAGTAACTACTACTTCGTTCAAACTCTTAGCATAGGGCCTTAACGAGATGATGGAAGCATTGCCGGCCGTCACTTCTATCGGTTCGTAACCGATGTTGGTGATCTGCAATACATCGGTAGTGGCGGCATTAATGCTGAAATTGCCGTCCACAGCGGCTTTCGTTCGAACCTTTGAACTTCCCTTTACGCTGATGGTAGCGCCGGACAAAGGTTCGCCGGTTTCGTTTTGGATCTTGCCCTTAATAATTTGCTGGGCAAACGATAAGATGCTCAAGCATAAAAACAATGAAAATAAGACTGCTCTTCTAACAAGTAGATGTGTACACATAAAAACAGTTGGCAGGTGAGGAATGGTTTAACACTGCAAAGCTGATTATGTCATGTTAGCGCAAGTTTACGGGAACGTTACCGAACCATTAGCGAAAGATGAAGGCAATATTATCATTTGTTTTAAACGAAAGATTGCCGGTGATTTAATGATAAGTTCATCGCCAACAGTTATTGCTTTACTATAAACGACTACCGTTATTTTACAAAAACGTGCCGATAAAAACTGGCAGTGATAATCTGTCACTAACGTCTTTTACCATTGCAATTATCTACTGCAGCGCCATAAATAAAACAGCGGTTATCTCAGCTTTACATCCTGGCAAATGCTTTCAAATGTTTCTGCTTTTACCGCTTTTAGCGTTACGCTTTTCCCGTTCACGGCTATCATCGCCATCACGGGCGGTTCGGTAAAATACTGAAACCCTTTTGACCACGGGCTGGGCAACATCGCATAAGGAGCAGAGCCACCACCGCCATTATTAATGGTATAAACACTGCGGGATAAGACCAGCTTTTTACCGGTATAACCAGGTAAGTAAATAGTTGTTAGGGGTGTTAGTTGAAGAAAAGAAAAGTTATGCTCATCACCGGAAATAAAGGACAGGAATTTTTTACTTTGGTTGACACAAATGTCTAAAATTTCGTCGCGGCGTTCGATGGTTCCTTTCGATAAGGGGATACCTCTCACCACTGCCCTGCTGCTGTTATTGCCGTTCCACCACATAGCATCGGCCAGGTGATCACCATTGGGAAATAAAGCACCGTGAACCACTACAAAGACATGATCAATGGATGGGTTCTTTTCCATCTTCGCCACTGTTTCTTTTAACCATGCCACTTGCTGGTCCATGATGTAACCTTCGGGACAACCGCTCGTGGCCAACGGATCTTTGCTTTCCCAATACTCGGTGTTTAAAACAATCATGGCTACGTTGTCATAAGTATAGTAATACACATTTTCCTTGTAGGTAGGAAAGTCTATATTGTTTTTATCTGGATCATAAGCAGCGCCGTCTTCACTTAGTGGACCATTTTGCGGATGCACGAATGCATTGGCAAAAACGGCTTCGCCCGATGCCGTGGCATACGGAAAGACTTCGATGGTCTTTGATTTTTTGGTGACAGAATCCGGAGCGAAGGCTTTCTTATTCGGTTCATGATCGCCGAAGCCCACATACACAGGAACCGCTTCCCAAAAGGGTTCCAGGGCACGTTTAAAATTCGCATACTCCATCAGGTGGGCATCTTCAGTAGTGTTAGCGCCGTTGGTAATGTCGCCCTGCACCTGCATAAAAGCAGCGCCATTCATTACCGCAACGGCCATAATGCTTCGGGTAGATTGATAGTTGACGCCGCCAAAATCACGTTCGCCACCGCCCGTGGTACTGCGGTTGGCACTGGCAAAAGCAAACGTAAACGGCCTACGGCTACCAGCCGCATGAGCCGTAGTGAAGCGATGTTTGTCTGTTCTATCTCCATACGCAATACTATAATCATAAGCGGTGGAAGGCTGTAATCCTTGCACAGTTATTTCGTGGTGTCTTGCTGCTTTTTCATCGGTATAGATTTTATTACCAACAGTGATCCTGGTAATGAGGGGCTCACTTGTTTCAAAAGAAATAATACCACCATCGGGTTGCAGGTTATTGATCATAGGGCCTTCGGTGATGGTAGGTAAAACTTCATACGGACCAGTCCCCCGAAAAGCTGCACGGCCTTCATAAATAATTCGTCCGGCACTGTCCATAATGCGGTAACCCAAAACCCCTTTTCCTTTTGCCGCCAATGAAAAAAAATCATTCGCCTTAGTAAATGTTTTCTTGATTTCGAGCACCGCCTTTCCATCTATCAGCTTTATATCTTTTGGTAAAAAAGCAATGGCAGGATACGACGCATTCTCGTTTAACGGGCCATAGGCAACGGTTCCATTGTAGCCGGGCCGGTTAATATCAAGAGCAATGCCCAGCTCAGTTCCCCTTAGCTTGCCCATCATTTGCGAGAGTGTATAAGCATCAGTCTTTTGCAAATCAGGCAATTCTTCGGTACCATTTTTTAGCACTAATACACCGGTTGAGTTGTAGTGAAGATTAGAAAGCACAGCCGGTATAGCAAGGTTTTTTGTTTGGCCGTGGCTATAAAATCCCTGCATAAAAACCAATGCAAGCAGTGCTATTTTTTTCATGTGTTATCGTTGGTAATCAAGTTGAAGAAAGTCGTTAACAGGGTAACATCGAGGTATCAGCTTTTGCTATAAACCAACACAGCAAATGTTCCGCTCACGATGGTTTTTCCATCGGCTTCATAGTCGGCCGTAGTGGTATAAATGGTATGCGTGGTAGTATCCAATGCCATGGTTTTAGCACCTGGCTTAGTTACTATCTGGCCTGCCGCCTTATAACTTGTTTTGCTAAGCTGTTTGATTATAGTAATGATGCCATCGCCACCGGAGAAGAAGATAAGTTTTTGTGCCGGGTCGAAGGATACCGCATCTACGTGGCCACTGATGGGGAAATCGCCTAACGCTTTGCCGGTAGCCGCATCTATAATAATGGCTTGTTTGGTTACCGCGCAGGCGGAGAATAAAACGTTGTTGGTTACATCCATCGCCAGGCCCGTAGGTGCGGCTTTATCAGGCAATGGAAACTTTTTTACTACCGCTTTTTTTACCGCGTCTATTACCGATACGGCGTTACCATCTTCGAGGTTATCATAAATCAATCCTTTGTTGTTAGAGGCCGCAAACTCCGGCGCCTCGCCTACTTCCACGGTGGCTATCACTTTGTTGGTAGCGGGGTCAATCACCGTGGCATTGTTGGTATTGCCGCAAAAGGCCCATATCTTTTTTGAATAAGCATCGTATAAAATGGCGTCGGGTTTTTCGCCTGTTGTTTTTAAAGTAGTGATGCTATCGAGGGTTTTATAATTGAACACGCTGACGGTGTTATCCTTTCCATTGGTGATGAAACCTTTGTTGAACAAAGGCGCCAACGCGATGCCATGAACGCCTTGCAGGTTGGCGATGGTTTTTATTTCGCGGCCGGTTTTTAAATCAACCACATGCACCCTGTCGAAGTGCGAAACAAATAACCTTGAAGAGGCCTCATCTGCTTTTAAATAATCCCATTTGCCATCGCCGGCAAGGGGTATTGTTTTTACAAGTTTGTAACCGCTTTGGGCAAAGCCTGATAACGTTATTAAAGCAGTTATAAAAGCAACAAAAAGCCGTCTGTTAAAATTCATTTTATTTTTTTATGATGAACGAATCCAGTTGTTTTCCTTCCACCGAAAGCTGCCGGATAGTGAGCTGTTTACCGTTTACATCAGCCACGGTAAACGAGTGTACAGTAGAGACAAATTTATCCGTAAACTTTTGCCACGAATCAGGATCATTCGTTTGTTCAGGGTTGTATAAATCCTGTCCGCCTGCGCCGGTAACAAGGTAAATTACACCATTGGGTTTTGTATTAGCCGAACCGTTGAAAGCCTTATCCAGCATCCATCTTCCGCCCACCAACCGACCACGCGGCTTACCGGCTTTAGAGGCAGATAGTGCCATGCCGGCATTATCGGGCACGAAGTGCAACGGAAAGGATCGCTGGTAGTTATGTACATGGCCATTGAACACCACATCTACTCCACCTTTTTCAAAGGTTGGCGCCAGCAACCGCATTTGTTGTTGCTCGTAATGTTCCCTTGATGAATTAAAACCGGGATGATGATACACCACAAACTTCCATACGGCATTAGCGGCCCCTGCTAAATCGTTGGCCACCCATTTTACCAGGGTGCTGTCGGTCCAATCCACATAGGTATCGGCATCTAAAAAAGTATAGTGCGCATTGCCATAGTTGAAAGAGAAATTGTTCATGCGTGGGTAAGCATCGCCTGCGGCAGATAAGAACGCTGCTTTGTTTTGATCGGTGCCCGTTAATGTTGGTACCAGTGAACCACCTTCCTTACCCAACGGGCCATTCAGTGGTTGGTCCCAAAGTGCATAATAAGCTAAGGCATCGGGATATTTATTCAGGTCACGGGTGTCGCCATCGTGGTTGCCCGGTGCGGCTACAAACGGGATGGAACGGATCAGCGGCGCTCCTTGTTCGTCTCCACTTTCGGCATTGTAAATGGGCCAGAACCTGGTGCGGTATTCTGATAGCAAACCATAATCGTAAACTATATCGCCGGGTATCATTACCAAATCGGGCTTAGCCGCATACACTTGCTGGGCAATTTTTTTCGCTTCTGTTGTACCGGCGCCTACATCGCCAAAGGCCACAAAGCGGTAAGGCTGATCAGCCGTTTTCAGCGACTTTGCATCGGAGGTAAAAACAACTTTGGTGTTGCGCAGCACCCGGTACGAAAAGGTGGTACCCGGTGTAAGATCAGTTAGCGCAGCCCGGTAGATATAATGTACTGATAAATTAGCCACCGCCACTTTTGTTGTAGTTGGGTTCTGCATCTTTTTCCATGAGCTGCCCTTGCTTGCTTTTTCTTCTACCGACCATACAGCATTGGCATCGCCAGCTTGCCACATCAACTCAAGTGCCGTCGGCGAAGGATGATAACCAATTTGCAAATAAGGCTTAGCGATAAAAACGGTATCGGTAGTGGACTGAGCCATCACTGAGCCGCACGAGAATATAAGAAAGGCAAATAGCGTTCGCATAATATGAATCGTTGAAAATGTTACCGGCCTACAATTAATGCTGGTTGCCTCTTCCATCGGTTTGATAAGCGCCAATATCCACTCCAGGCGGCGTAACGTCAGTAGCTCCGTAGATAGGGTTAACCGGTACATCTTTTCGTGGACTAAAACCAACAAACCCTTTTCCTATACAAGGCGATGTAGGCTTCAAGGAAAAGTTGTAAGAACCAACGGTAGTAACATCAGCCAGCTTCATGCCGGCCGGCAACGGCATAGGTGCATTGTAAAACTGTGGATTGTTGATGCCAACAACTGATGCCGGCGCTGTGTAGGCATCACCTACACGCCAGCCGGCTGGCAGATAAGTAGAAGGTTTTGGAATATCGGTTTCCTGTGGCTGGCTGATAGCCGTACTTACCGAAATAGAAGGAATGAATTGGCTGGCCACTGAAACCGAATCGGCATAGTACCAGTTGTAACCATAACGAAGATTGGCTGTATCGGCAATAGGGTTTTGCACTACCCGCAAACCGAACTTGCAATTCACGATTAAATTGTTGTAGGCCATGCCGCCTGCATCTTGTTCAAAATTGATGGAACCGCCACGACCGGCAGCGGCTCTTCTGTAACCACAGTTGACAAGAGTATTATTATACATGCGCACATTGGAAGCCGGAAAGCCCGGAGGAATTACACCGGAGTTAGAAAGCTTGGGGCCATTTGTCGCCATGCCGATGCAAAGGTTATACGCAAAATCGCCGATGGTTCCTGTTTTTGCGTTCATCGCTTCGCCACCGGTGTAACCGCATTTTTCAAAGGTGTTTCGCATCACGGCAATCTTGCCTCCCAAAATGCGGAAAGGATCATCTACACTACCGTACAGCCACGAGTCTTCCAATACAAATACTCCGGCCGGGTTTTGAAAAAACAACGGGTAAGGGCTGGCTGATATAACCGCCAGATCACCGGACGGCGCCGCACCGCCAAACTCAATATGTGTCCATTTTATCACCATCAATTTACAGCTTACAGCACCCATAATGCCCACCCATTTGCCCGCAACGTTCGGATTGAGCGCCGGGTCTAATGTAGGATCAGCGCCTGGCTGGTCGGTCTTAACCGTGCCGGCGTAGGTAAATAAGTTGGGTTTTTCTTTGGTGCCCAAACAGATAAACGTGCCTCTTACACCGATGCCAAACTTACCGGTAAACTTCACGGTTACGCCTTCCTGAACAATCAGGGTATCGCCATCATTGACGGTTACGTTACAACCTACGGTATAGGTTTTACCCGCCAGCATGGTCCCTTTAATAGAACCACACAAAGGCGCTGCATCGCTGATGGGTGCCGCAACAGGAATAACCGCTTTCCATAAGTCTTTATGATCGGCTGTTTTTTTACAGGATGCCAATAGCATTGATCCAAAAAATATGTAGAGAAGAAGTTGATTAAATGCTTTCATTGTAAAGTGTATTTAAAAACTAAAGTTTGTACCGGAAGCCGAACAGGTAAGCCGGTTTGAAATTATTTTTTTGAACATAGATTTTATTATCTACATCCGATTGAAGGGCCAGAGGTTTGCCGCTGCCGGCCGTGTAGCTGGTGTACGATTGACGGATATAACTCTGCGCCGGTGCATCGGTGAGGTTGGTGAGCTTTCCATAAAACGAAAACTTTTTCAGGAACCGTTGCTCAAAGGAAAGATCCAGCTGAGAGGCGGGCGACTGCCAGTAGTCGAAGTTGTAGAAAGGATTAACCTGTATCAACCGCTCGCCGGTATATACAAAAGCAAGCTGGATATCAAGACCGGTTTTGGAATTTTTATACAGCAGGGAAACATTGCCAATATGGTTCGACTGGCCTTGCAAGGGCCTTGTTTGGGCCGTATCTTTTGAGGTTAAAAACGTGGTGATGGGATCGCGGTATTTATATTTTTTAAGCGTAGTGATTTCCGATTTGGTGTACGTATAGTTGGTGGAAATACCAAACACGCCGATGTATTTTGTGATCACTGCTTCAAAGCCATAGTTGGTAGCCTTCCCCCAGTTAACCGGTTGAATGGCCTGCGAGGTATTGATGCCCTGGATGATAGAATATTCAATCGGGTCCTTGATGTTTTTATAGAACACGCCTAACAAAACCTGGTTGCCGGCGCCGGGGAAATTTTCATACCGGATGTCAAAATTATCCGCGGTGCTATGGTTTAATCCAGCGGGGTTTCCATTTTCAGGGAGTTCTTCTCCTTGTGTACCGTCCGGAATAATATCGGCAAAGCCCGGCCTTGCCAACGCTTTATAATAAGCGAAGCGTAAGGCTTGTTTATCATCCAACGCATACTTTGCCTGTGCGCTTGGCAATACATCGGTGTACCAGATCCGGCCCGACCGGTTAGGTATTTCCGGACCGAACTGTGTTTCGTATTTCTGTTGGGTATGCTCTACCCGCACGCCACCCAACAGCTCCAGTTTACGGCTTAGCTGCCACTTGCCTTGCAGGTAGCCGGCCTGTATATCTTCGTTTACAGTGTAGTTATTCCCATTGGGTTTTGGGCTCGATCCATCGGTAACAAACACCGCATCGCTTATAGTGGTAAAAAGCTCATTCAACACGGGCTTTAAGCTGTAGGTGTTATAAAAGTTATCCCGCTCCTTACGCCGTATCAGGCCACCAGCCTTGATTTCAAGCGGCTGGCCAAACAGTTTTGTTTGCTTTGTTATATTCAGGTAGGCCGAGTAATCCTTATCGCTGTTATGCAACCAAATGCTGCTTAGGCCTTGCACTTTATCTGCGCTAAGCGCGGTGGTTACTATGGCGTATTCGTGCGTAAATTCTGTTTGTTGCGGTATATGATTGTTAGCAACCGAATACACTAATGACCAGTCTATTTTGAAAGAAGGACTTATGTTGTGAACGCCTTGCAGGGTGGAATTATAAATAGATTGGTACTGCCAGGTGGTTCTTGTACGGGCATCAACCAACGAATTAAGCGCAATGGTGTCACTGATAATGCGGCTTTGATAATCGTCAAGATTGATCAATGTATTAAATAGAGACAGGCGGTTGTTTTTATTTAGCTGGTAATCGAGTTTGGCGCTGGCGCCGATGCGTTTATTTTGGGTGGAGTATGTACGGTGCTGCAGCTCGATAAACTGCGGAATATTATTAGCACCGGGCTGCGAGTTGGGCAGAAAAAAGGTAGAGTTAGTTCCGCGAAAAAGATTTTGATAACTGCCGGCTATAATAAATCCGAATTTTTTATCACTTCCGAAACGGTCACCGTAAGTAATACCAAAAGTGGTGTTAACGGGTGTTTTCAAATCAGAATACACAAGCGGCTTGTTTGAAAAATCGGCCGGTACCGCCGCATAGGTGTTATTGCCCGCCCTCTCGTTAGGCGATTGTTTACTGATGGTATTCTTATCAAACTTTTGAAAACGTTGATCATTTAAAATAGTGTTGTAACCGGCTGCGACATTCACCTGGAACAACCTGTTTTGCGGCGCATCTTTCATCACCAGGTTGATGGTTCCGCCTATTGCATCGCCTTCCATTGATGGTGTAAGGCTTTTGCTCACTTCCAGTCTTTCCAACAGTTCCGATGGAAACAGGTCAAGCGGAATAAACCGGTTTTTATTATCCGGGCTGGGAATTTTTATACCGTTCACCAACGTATTGATATACCGTTTTTCCATACCTCGGATGATCGGATAACGGCCTTCTCCGGAACTACTTTTTTCAATGGTAACACCGCTTACTCTTTGCAAGGCATTAGCAACGGTAATGTCCGGTAAAAGCTGAATGGTTTTAGAAGACAGCACGTTGATCAGCGCATCAGCCCTGCGCTCCAAGTTGCGGGCGCCCTGGTTATAGCGGCCATCACCTTGCGACGATACAATAACTGAAGACAACTCTTTATTAATCGGCTGAAGGTTAATAGAAACCTCATTTTCACCGGCGCCTACTTTAACGTCCTGCTTCAGCAATTGATAACCTGAGTAGGAAATGGCAAGGCTATAGCGGCCTTCCGCCACGTTGCGAAAAACAAAAGCACCATCCAGTTTAGCTACCACCATTTGCTTCGACGAAGTAAGTGTAACCGTAGCCCCGGCTAATGCTTCGCCGGTGGCGGCATCTATTACGTGGCCTTTGATTGATTGTGCAAAAGAACTACTGGTAAGTAGGAAGAAACAAACGGTAAGCGCTACCGCCTGCGCTTTAGTTTTGATTGCGTGCATAAAAAAATTTTGCAACGCAAATCTGTAGCAATCCGGTTCGCCAAAACCCACTTCAGAAAGTGTTGTTTATTTCATCACCTAATGTTCATATTATAATAACATATACTTCAGCAAATCTTCAGAATTGATGAAAGGCAGCTATTTCACAATTGCATCATCTTCTGCTAACAATTTATTGATGTTGGCAAAGGAATTTGCAAGCATTAAGCAAGAATGATTTTTTGTTTCTAAAAAGAATAACAGTTTTCTCATGTACCGCCCGTTGTTTTTACAATGGGCTTTTTTTGACTGATACTTATTGCTAAAGGAGTTGCTGCTTAATCCTCAAGATCACAAGGGTATGGTGAAGCTTCTGAAAAGCCACCGTAAAGAAATAAAAGAGGTGCTGGCCAGAAGCTATTGAGTAGGTTCAGACAAGGTAAAGGAAGTGCCGGAGGTGTACCTAAACCACCAAATGGAAGGGCGGACCCTCGCTTACTCCTGTCTGGCCTTGTACATTGTACACGCCCTAAGCATCAAAGGGGAGGTACAAATTCTGGTCTTTAAAAGAGTCATTATCTTTTCAATGAAACTTGCCACCGTATGGAGTTCTGCAAACTATCATGATCAGCAACACCTTCAATTTTTAGTGTTTCCTGAAGGAATATTCTACAACCGCAAAATTGACAAGTGTCGAATCGAAAACATAAACCCCGTCTTTCGCTACATCATAGACCTGGAGCGGGTTATAGCCGAAAAGAAAAACGGCACAGCTCTACAAAATTTAGAGTGTGCCGCTTTGGTGGAGGATAACGGAGTCGAACCGATGACCTCTTGCATGCCATGCAAGCGCTCTAGCCAGCTGAGCTAATCCCCCCCTTTTTGTTGGGCAGCAAAAATAAGTGTTCAGCCGATACAGATGGTATAAAAATTTCTATCCTTTTTTAAAATCAATCGTATGCAAAAAGGTGGTGAAAAGAAAACATTGCGCAAGCCGCAGGAACAACAGATGCCAGGCATTGAAGCCCGGATGGACCCAAAGCCCGTGGCCGACAGGCCCGAACCGCAAAATAAGTTAGAAGGCAAAGTAGCATTGATTACCGGAGGCGATAGCGGCATAGGAAGGGCTGTAGCTATTCTTTTTGCCAAAGAAGGCGCTGATATAGCCATCGCTTATTTAAACGAAACCGAAGATGGCGAAGAGGTAAAACGTATAGTGGAACAGCAATACGGCCGCAGGTGCCTTTTGTTTGAAGGTACCATTCGCAAGGAAAAGTTTTGCGAAACGATCGTCAATGATACAGTGAAGAAGTTAGGCACCCTGGATATACTCGTCAACAATGCCGGTACACAAACCGAACAAAAGTCATTAACTGACATCACCACCGATCAGCTCTACGAAACGTTTGAAACCAATATTTTTTCCATGTTTTGGGTAACCAAATACGCACTGCAACATTTGCAAAAAGGCGCTTGCATCATCAATACCACTTCCGTTACCGCTTATCGCGGCAGCCCTTCCCTGCTCGATTATTCAGCTACCAAAGGCGCTATCTTAAGCTTTACCAGAAGCCTCTCGGGAAGCCTTGTAGAGAAAGGCATTCGCGTAAATGCAGTGGCGCCGGGCCCTATATGGACGCCCTTGATTGCAGGATCTTTTGATAAAGAAAAAGTAGCCAGCTTTGGCAGCGATGTGCCGATGAAACGTTCGGGCGAACCGGTGGAAGTAGCGCCTTGTTATTTATTCCTTGCCAGCCAGGATGCCTCTTATATCACCGGGCAAGTGCTTCATCCTAACGGCGGCGAAATCGTTAACGGATAAGCAGGTGATAAGGTCATAAACAGTTTAAAAAGCATCCATTTGTATAGATAACTTTTTGGCGTGCGCCGATGCGGCGCCGGGCTATCCACTTCAATCTTTTTTGCCCTTTATCACCAAGGTATAGGCAAGCATCCGGTAGAGGGCAAAAAAGGATTTTCGTTTCTATCCCTCACGCATCCTTAGTACTATCAGTCATTACAATAATCAGCAATCATTTTAAATACAATACTAATTCATGAAGCTTATTTTTCCTTTCCATCACTAAATAAAAAGTGATTATCAAACCTATCCTTAGGTGTTGATATCATTGATAACTTCCACTGCGTTTTAGTAATGAAACAGCAATGCAATATCCGTTGAGGGGCTGATCTCTTTCAGCACTTTGCCGGTGGCGGCTCTTATATTCTACCTTATTTTTGCGGCAAATTAAAAGATGGCCGCATCCCTTCAACTCTTGGTATGAATAAATGGTGGTGGAAAATACTGTGCATTGCGTTACTGATCTATACCTTACTGGCTGGTTTATTATGGAACAATATTCCCCGTGTTCCTAACCTGCAGGAAACGATCCGCAACCTTTACTTTCATGTATGTATGTGGTTTGCCATGATGATTTTACTTACCGCTTCGGTAGTGCAGGCGGTAAAATATTTACGTACCAACAAACTGGAATACGATATTAGATCACGTGAGTTTGCTGTGGTTGGAATTGTGTTTGGCGTATTGGGTTACAGTACCGGCGCCATCTGGATGTCTTTTACCTGGGCCGATCCCAACCAGGCGGCATCAGCCTCTTTCAGCCAGATTGCTAAAGAACCAAAGCTGATCGGCGCAGCCATTGCGCTGCTTATTTATTTCGCGTATTTAGTACTTCGCGACTCTATCAGTGACATAGATAAAAGGGCCCGTATCGGCGCCGTGTATAACATCTTCGCGTTTGCTTTTTTGTTCCCTGCTATTTGGATCATCCCGCGACTGTTACCCAGCCTGCATCCTGGCGGAGAAGGTGGTGAAGGCGGCAACCCGGCCCTCAATTTTAAAGACCTCGCTCCGCAAATGCGCTATGTATTTTATCCGGCCATTATCGGTTGGACGTTGCTCGGCGTTTGGATCACCAGCCTTAAAGTGCGCATGCGTTTATTGAAAGAAAAAACCTTCATCGGACAATGATCAAAAAAATAAGTTTATTGCTTTTCACTGCATTCGTGTATTCATTCGCAAAGGCCCAAAATGATAAAGTAGAAATGGCCGATACCATGCGAAGCAATGGAAAAATATTTGTGGTGGTTGCGGTTATCCTTACCATCTTTGCGGGCATTATTTTGTATTTAATCCGGCTTGATAAGAAACTAACGAAGCTTGAAAAAAATAATAGTAACCCTTAAACAAACCCTTTATGTCAGCGACTGAAGATTACAGTTTTTTTGGTGCCGTAGAAAAAAGTTTTGACAAGGCCGCAAAATTTACCCGTTGGGATCCCGGTGTGCTGGAGCAGATCAAAGCCTGTAATGCCGTGTATCGTATGAAGTTCCCGGTGCGTATGGATGATGGCCGCATAGAAGTGATAGAAGCCTATCGTGTTCAGCACTCGCAACATAAAACGCCATGCAAAGGCGGTATCCGTTTTGCCGCCGAAGTAAACCAGGATGAAGTAATGGCGCTGGCCGCATTAATGACTTATAAATGCGCTATTGTAAATGTGCCTTTTGGTGGTGGCAAAGGAGGGATAAAAATCAACCCTAAAAAATATTCTGTTTACGAACTGGAAAAAATTACCCGGCGCTATACATCGGAGCTGGTAAAGAAAAATTTCATCGGTCCCGGCACCGATGTTCCAGCGCCGGATTATGGTACCGGTGAAAGAGAGATGGCCTGGATTGTAGATACGTATCAAAGTTTACGTCCGGGCGAAATAGATTCTGCCGGTTGTGTTACCGGAAAGCCCGTTACGCAAGGTGGTGTTCGCGGCCGCAGAGAAGCTACCGGTATGGGCATTTTCTTTGGCGTTCGGGAGGTATGCAACATACCGGAGGTAATGGCTAAGTTGGGGTTAACCGTTGGTATCGAAGGCAAGAAAGTCATTGTGCAGGGATTAGGAAACGTAGGCTATCATGCGGCTAAATATTTTCAACAAGCCGGTGCCCAAATCATTGCGTTGGTAGAGTATGAAGGCTCTATCAGAAGCGATGCCGGGTTAGATGTAGATGCGGTATTTGAGCATCGTAAAACAACCGGTTCTATTTTAAATTTTCCAGGTTCGCAAAACTTTTCCAGGAACACCGATGCACTGGAATACGATTGCGATATTTTAATTCCGGCCGCATTAGAAAACGTTATTAATGGTGAGAATGCACCACGGGTTAAAGCAAAGATTATTGGTGAAGGTGCTAATGGTCCGTTGACACCGGAAGCTGATGAAGTGTTCATTCAAAAAGGAACGCTGGTAGTGCCTGATATGTATTTAAATGCAGGCGGGGTAACGGTTTCGTACTTTGAGTGGTTGAAGAACTTAAGCCATGTTCGCTATGGCCGTATGGAAAAACGCTTTACTGAAAATATGAATCATCATATTCTTGGCCAGATAGAAGAGTTAACCAACCGGCAGGTATCATCAAGAGAACGCCAGTTTATTATGCACGGTCCTGATGAAGTGGATTTAGTACATAGCGGTTTGGAAGAAACGATGATCACTGCCACCAGAGAGATCATGGATGAGTGGAATAAGAACCCGCAAATACCCGATATGCGTACAGCCGCTTATGTAGTAGCCATTAATAAAGTAGGAACGAGTTATGCCGAGTTGGGCATCTTCCCATAGTAGTCAATAGGCAATTTGTAATAAGCAATTAACAATAGAAAGCCTTGCAGTGATGCAGGGCTTTTCCTTTTAGTAAACCTTTTTAAAACCAAAATATCGTTGGTTGTAAACAGGGTGTTTGTAAGACACAAACACTGGCATCGCCAATGGTTGTGTCTCACAAGGGAATAAAATTACTAGACTGTCAGCCCCTAAAATGTAACCCATAACTTTCCGATGTCAACACATCCTGCCATTGCGTAATTATTTTTTTATACGCCTTCCCGACCGGCATTTGATGGCGGTCTAAATCGTACAAGCCTAAAGCATTTACATGGCCGTTGTTTTCACGTAGGGCCGTGTCCCAGTCTACCTGGTGGGTAAGGCTATACCAGGTGAAGCCTACAATAGGAATCCCATCTTGTTTCAAGCGATGCACATTCGCCCATTCTTTATAAAACCAACCCACGCAATCAGGCATCGAAATATTGGTTTCCGTATGCATGATAGGCAAGCGGTAACGATTATAATACTGGTGGGTGATAACGTAATAACCAAAGATTTCGCCGGAGGCTTCCGTGCTGCCATCAGGCCTTACCAGGTGTTCGTTAGTAACATAGTAATCGTTGCCCATAATGCACCGGGCCGATACCTGGTTGGCTTCAAACCAATGATATTCTTCGCGGGTCATGCCGTTATCAAGCAGGTATTCGTACATGTGAACCGAGATGGGAAAACCATAGGTGAGATCGAGTGATAGAAAACGTTTCTGATTATAGAAGTTAGCTATCTTTTGCGCATCCGGATTCATGGGATGAAAATATTCCGACGATTCGCTTTGAATAAAAGTGGCATCGGGCTGCACCGATAAAATAACTTTCATCGCCATCACATTGGCCATACATAAATGCTTCAGTGCGGTAACAAATGTTTTATCGCTGCTAAGCCTTTCATTCCACCAACCAAACTGCGCGGAGAAGGTAGCCGCTATAAAAATTTCATTCACCGGCGTATAAAATTGCAGGTAGGGATAACGCCTGGCAAAGGCTTCCGCATACTCGGCAAAGTAGCGGGGGAAATCAGCGTTTTGAAAATTGCCCAACCAATCGGGTACACCAAAATGACATAGGTCAACGATGGGTGTTATCTCCAGTTCTTTTAATTTTTGCAAGGCTTCGTCGCAAAAGCTCCAGTCGTATTGCCCCGGCCCGGTGTGGGTTTTATAATACGGCGGACCATAACGCAAAAAACAAATACCCATTTCTTTTACTAAACCAAAGTCTTGCTCCCAGGCTTTGTAGTGGCCGCATTTATCCATTTCATCTACCCGGTGCGTGGTGCCGTCGGGCAACAGAATGGTAGGGTAACTGTTTTCAATACCGGTAGCGAACATGAATTTATTAGAAGCCATAAAGGGAAGGTTTTGTGAGGCTTGAAACGTTTACAGTTTGCAATGTTCAAGAGTTCAAGTGTTCAGTCGGCCGTTACAAAATGTCCAGCCGCCCACCATCAACGATCAACGTAGTGCCGTTAATAAACGAAGCCTCATCAGAAGCCATAAAGCAAATGGCAGCTGCCAATTCCTCGGGCTTACCTATCTCACCTTCTACTTTTTCAGCACCGCTTTTTACATTGGGATTATTCCACAGCATAGGCGTATCTACCGCACCCGGCGCTACACAATTAATGCGCACCTGCGACCGTGGATGCTCTAAGCTAACACCTCGTATAAAGGCTTCCATGGCGCCTTTGCTGCTGGCATATGGCACTACGTTAGCCGTGGTTTCGTGTGCATGAACCGAGCTTACATTTACTATGGCGCCACCTTGTATATGGGGGATGCAATATTTACAAAAAAGAAATACGGAGCGAAGGTTAACAGCCATCACCTGGTCCCACTCGGCGGAAGAAAGATCAACCAGCTTTTTGAAGGTCATCATCGCCGCATTGTTCACCAGCACATCTATCCGGCCCCAGGCAGCAAGCGCTTGCTGAACGGATGCTATTATCTGCGCTTCTTCGCCTACATCGCATTGGCTGAACTGCGCCTCGCCATTAGCTGCTTTTATTTGCCCTACGGTTTCATTGCCGCCATCCGGATTGCGATCAATCACCAACACTTTACCACCTTCTGCGGCCATGCGTTGCGCCGTAGCGCGGCCAATACCGGAGCCAGCGCCGGTGACTAAACAAACCTTATCCTTAAATAACATGATTACCTGTTTGGGAAGGTATCTATCAATAGCAATGCCATGAGGTTTTTAGTACATTAAATAAGATAAACGTGATTGAGGCCACTGCTTTTTTTAAAACTTCAACCACTAACGCAGTAGAAATATTTATTACATTGTAGAATAATAAAGACGCTTAAATTATCAAGATGAAACTACTGCTACTACTGCTTTTTATAACCGCAACATCGGTTACCTATTCGCAAACCATTAAAATGAAAGCAACCGGCATTACCACCGGCACCGGTGAAGATGTGATTGCTTTTGAAACAAGCGATACGATAACCGTTAACACCAGCGGCGGTTCCGGTGGATCTTCATCTCCTGCCATATTTGAAAATGTGAAAATTAAAAAACTGTTGGGGGCGTCCACCAATGAACTATTCAAGCGTTCTACTTTGGGTACTACTTCGCCCGATTTTACGTTTGAATTTTATGATGCTACTTCTACCCTGTTATACACCATCGTACTGCGAAATGTAAACATCACCCACTTTTCTTACCTGAGCCCGGAGTGCAGCGGTTGCTCAAAACTGTATCACCAGCTATGGTTAGCGTATCAAAAAATAGAAATAACCGATGCGGCTACGAGTAATGTTTACCGGTACAATCTTTCTACACGGGCAAGTTATTAAGCTATGCGGCAACGGATCATTTTAGCGGCGCTGTTACAACTGGTATTGTTGGCTGCCTTTAGTCAGGGAGGCGGCACTGCTATTGGCGCAGCCATGCCAGGCAATGGTGCTGCTATAGGCGTTGGCAGGGATATTGGCAAATCTACGCTGCCCCTTTGTTTGCCTACCAGTGTAGCTTGTGTAACTCCCTCTTATGTTTTTACTGGTAATGGCTACTGGACAATTGAATCTAACTGGTTGGGAAACCTGATCCCGCCTGCTGTTTTACCATCGGGCAAAACCATTACCATAAATCCGGCAGAAGGTGGCGAATGTATTTTGAATATACCTCAAATCATTGGCGTGGGAGCACAGTTAACCGTAGTTCCGGGCAAGAGGCTTAGAGTGTCTAACCAGCTCTCCTTTCTTCAGTAACAGATAGTTGAATGAAAAGAATTCGTTCGTTACAAAGCTTTGTGTCTTATCCTTCCCAGTCTTCATCCTCTTCATCAAACTGCTCGTATTGTTCTTCCAGCGTAGCATCAAAGGTTTCGTAGCTGAATTCAAAACCCCAATGTGAAACGGCATAAACAAAGGCGTAATTCAAATCGTACAAATCGTCCTGCGTCAACCAATCTTCCTCGGTAGCCAGTAATATCCAATTGTAAAAAAAAATTCCTTTTTTATCGTATCGTATGGCGGTAATGTCGTCTTTGGGAATAATAAAGCGGCCCACTTCGTCGCCGCTCCATTCTATGCTTTCTTCTTTTATGATCCAGTTTCCAAATTGCATAATCGTCTCCTTCTCTTTATCGGTTAGGCCGGCAATAGTACATAAAAACAGGCACCTGCCCCTTCTTTTGCCGTGGCATAAATGTACCCATGATGGCGTTCGGCTATCTTTTTACACAAAGCTAATCCAAGTCCTGTCCCCTCGTATCTTTCCCTGGAATTGAGGCGGGTAAAGGTTTTAAATATTTTCTCGGCATACTCCTGGCTAAAGCCGATGCCGTTATCGCAGATACAGACCTGCACGAATTTTTTTTCTGGCTCGTCTATAGTAATCTGCTTTACCCCGGCTCCTTTGAGTAGTTTGGCACGGATGGAAATTTCAGGATTGACCTGCGGTTTGGAAAACTTAAGCGCATTGTTGATAAGGTTATAAAACAATTGGTTTAGTAAAACGGCCGACCCTTCCACTACCGGCAAAGCCCTTTTAGTAATCACCGCTTTCGATTGTTGAATCACTACTTCCAGATCGGTTTCTATATTTTGAAAAATGGTGTTCAGGTCCACTTTTTCCATAGCCCCTTCCAGCGGATTCATGGTGGAGTAGTTGAGAACGCCATCAATTAACCCAAACATCCGGTCGGCAGCGGACTGCATTTTTTCTAAATATAATTTTCCTCTTTCCGGCAACAGGTTTCCATATTCCTCTTCCAGCCGGCTGCCAAATGTTCGCACCTTGCGTACCGGTTCTTTTAAATCGTGCGACGCTACATGGGCAAATTGTTGCAGGTCTTCATTAGAGCGTTGGAGCTCCTTTGTTCGTTCCGATACAAGGGCTTCTAATTTCGCTTCCAGTGTTTTTTGATCGTGTATATCAGCGAAGGCCCCTATCCATTTTACAATTTTTTCTTTGTCGTTCAACAACGGCTTGCCCTGCACTACATGCCAGCGATACTCGCCCCATTTACTTTTTATTCGTGCCTCGGTTTTGTATGGATCGCCGGTTTGCAGGCTGTGCGTCCATGCTTGTATCACGGCCCGCATATCGTCGGGGTGTACCAATCTATTCCAGGTGCTTTCGAGGCGTGGGTCGAGACCGGAGTAGTCTTCCCACTGCGGAGAGGCGTATTCGTAAGTGCCCTTTTCATCCGTCATCCATACCAACTGTGGAAGGGTTTCGGCCAGGGTGCGAAACTTTTCTTCGCTTTCCCGAATGCGCTTTTCTGCTTCTTTCTGTGTAGTGATGTCAATAGTAGAAACAATGACCATACTTACCTTTCCATCATCATCCAACAAAGGAGTAGCCGTGTTTAACCGCCACTGTACTTTATTGCCGTTTTTATAATGGACGCTATAAATCCCTTCGGACGACTGTGCAGTTTCAAAAGCTTTTTTTATGGGTGATGTATCGTGATTGTGGGGCTTACCATCTTCATCAAATGCTTCATATACGGCTGCGCCCCTGCTTCGCACTTTTTCAATATCCGTTTCTGCAAGTAATTCGGCGGCTGTGTCGTACCCCATAAACCGGGCGGCCCTGTCGTTGGCAAAAATCATTTTACGGTTCTTGTCAAACAGGAAAATATCAGCGGGTACATTTTTGAAGGTAAGCTCCAACTGGTCTTTAATATGGCGCAGTACGCCTTCTGTTTTTTTCTGTTCCGATATATCCCGGTTAACACCTACGGCACCGGTAAAGTTTCCGCTATCGTCTTTTATCTGCGCCACGGAGGAGAGCACCGATATCAGGGTTCCATCTTTTTTCTTTTGAATTACTTCACCCTGCCATACACCTTTTGTATAAAAATCTTTCTCCCAGTTAGTGCCTTCTACATCATCAATAAATTTTGTTGCGGTTATCTCTCTTGACAATTTGCCTACTACTTCCCCGGCCTTCCAACCATACATTATTTCGGCGCCGCTGTTCCAACTGGTAATGCGAAAATCTTTATCGGTGCCTATTACGGCATCGGCAATATTCTGGGTAAGCGTAGCAAAGTATTGCAGCTTTTCTTCCGCTTCTTTTTGCTCATGAATATCGGTGGCGGTGCCATACCATTTCAGTATGTTGCCATCAGCATCCTTTTGTGCTATGCCACGGCTTAAATGCCAGCGATAGGCGCCATCTATCATTTGTATGCGATGCTCCGCCTGGTACACCGATGCTGATGCCACTGCTTTATCCCAGGCCTGCCGGGTAAGCGCTATATCATCGGGGTGCAACAGTCCGCTCCATTGCCAGTTACCGTCCTTTCCCTTATAGGCTCCTGAAAATTCCTGTATGCGGTCATTGTAATAAGTAACCAACCCCAATGGATCAGCCTCCCATACCAGTTGCGGCATGGCATTAGCCAACTGGTTCAGCCGCCCTTCGCTATCCTCTATTTTTTTTCGGGCCAGCACCGACTCTGTAACATCTATAGTTACCGGCATAATGCTTTCTACTTCGCCTTCTTCGTTGCGTATAGGCTCGTAAATAAAGGTGAAGTAGCTTTCTACCGGCTTGCCATTTTTAATCAAGGTAGCGGGCATCTCTATACCTTCAAACGCTTCACCGGTTTGGTAAACCGCCGCCAGTAAGTTGTCAAAGCCCTGTCCTTTTATTTCCGGGAAAGCCTCTAACATGGGCTTGTCTATAACGTCTTCAATTGATCTGTTCCAAATAGCCAACTGCCTTTCATTTGCCAGCTTAATTACCATTGATGGTCCTTGCAAAACAGCGATGGCAACGGGGGCCTGCTCCAGCATTCTTTTTACCCGTGCTTCATTCGCTTCAATCTTTTTACGGGCCACTACCGATACGGTTACTTCCTGTCCTGTGCTCATAATGCCGATTGTCCGTCCCTCGTCATCTTTCAATACATCCAGCACATAGTTAAAGTAACCAAACTCTTTCTGCCCGTTGCGCCAAACTTCCACCGGTTGTTCAAAGCTGAAAAAAGGCTGGCCTGTTTTCATTACTTGTTCCATTACCGCTTCCAGACCTTGTTCATGCAATAGAGGAAAAATATCTTTCAGTGTTTTATTGATCACTTCTTCCCGGCTTTTACCCCACATTTCCAAGGTTTTATCATTCACCATTTCAAAGCGCAGGGGCTGGCCGCTCATGATAGTAATACTAACCGGCGCCTGCACAAACAGGTTGTATAAATTTCTCTGTGCTGTTTGCCGTATGCCGGCAATACGAATGTTGGATTCTACCCTTGCCAATAATTCTTTAGCAGAAAAAGGTTTGGTAAGATAATCGTCAGCGCCGGCGGCAAGGCCTTCTACCTTTGCTTCCTGGCCGGCACGTGCAGAAAGAAAAAGAAGAGGAATATTTTTTGTTTGCGGATGTTGGCGCAGCTCATTCAGCAGGCCGTAGCCATCCAGCACCGGCATCATAACGTCGCTTATTATCAAGTCCGGCTTGTGTTGAAGGGCCGTGGTAAAGGCGTCTCTTCCGTTCCTTACCGGCAACACCTGATAATCGTTTTGCAGCAGGCGGGTAATGTATTCCCGCATATCGCTGTTATCATCAGCTACTAAAACTTTATGCTTCTTTGGTGCTTGTTGTTCCTCTGTAATGGCATTGCTATTTTGAATAGTCGTTGTCCATTTTCCTGCTTCTTCTGAAAAGGCGTTTGTTCGCTTAACCGCTCTTGAAGGGTTAACCGGCGTTATCATCTCTTCTATATTTTTTGCCCTTTGCGGAAGGGTCACAGTAAACACAGAACCCTTGCCCACGCTGCTTTCTACCTCTATTTTTCCATCCTGCAGCTTTACCAGCTCCTGCACCAGCGACAGCCCAATGCCTGTACCTTCCTGCGAGCGGCCATGCGAGTTATATACCCGGTGAAAGCGTTCAAAAACTTTTGTCAACTGGTCATGCGGAATGCCCACGCCGCTATCTGTTACCGACAGCAGCACCTTATCACCGGCTTCTGTCAACGCCACTTTTATAAAGCCTTGTGTGGTATATTTAAACGCATTGGAAAGCAGGTTAAGAACGATCTTTTCCCACATATCCACATCTATGTAAACCGGCCCGGATAAAGGTTTACAGTCAACTATCAACTTCATGCCTTCGCGTTCGATGGCCGAACGAAAAGAGGAAGCCAGGTCGGCTGTCAGTTGGCTCAGGTCCACCTCCTCCATGTAGGTTTGCATTCGACCGGCTTCCAGGCGCGAAAAATCAAGCAATGTATTTACCAGCTTTTGCAACCTGAGGCCATTGCGGTGGGCCACCTCCATCCGTACCTGGTTATCGGCAATTGTATTTGAATCGTTTAATGCGTCTTCGATAGGGCCCAGCATTAACGTTAGCGGTGTGCGAAACTCATGGCTGATGTTAGAAAAGAAAGTAGTTTTAACGCGGTCAATTTCGGCCAGGGCTTCCGACCGTTTACGCTCCACATCCAACACATACAAATTATTTATTTCATGCGATAGCTGGTCGGCAAGAAGCTGAATGAATTGCTGATAAGCCACATTATAATGGCGATACGGATTTAACCCGACAGTGAGCACTGCGTTAGGGTATTTATTGTTTGAAATTTTAAAGGGAATATGGAGTATTTGTTTTGGTGAAACTTCCCATGCTCCCTTGGGGGCATGTGGCCACCTGCCGGTATTGTTTACTACAACAATTTCATTCTGGTTAATGGCTCTACTAATATTTTTGGTGCCTTCGGTTGGGCTGGTAAACAGCACCGACTCAGGAAATATATCATAGGCTTTTTTATCGCCTGCCCAGGCTACAGGCCTTGCCTGCATAGTGGTTTCATCTACTTCATGAAAGAAAGCAAAGGGGAAGTCTTTGTTGTTATTGGCCAATACAGCCGCCGCCTCGCTATAGAGTTCATGAATGGTTTTTTCTTTGTAAGAAAGCTTTCCCAGATCGCCCAATGTTTTTAATGCTCTTTCATTAACGATGCGCTCCGTATCGTCGGTGTTGGCGCAAAACATACCGGCAGTACCGCCGCCGTCTCCTGGTATGGGGGTATAAGAAAAGGTGTAGTAGGTTTCTTCATCATAGCCGTTACGGTCCATAATCAGTAGCTGCGACTCAGCATAGGTGCCTTCATCCTTTTCCATAACCTGCTTTAGCATGGGGCCGATATCCGGCCATATTTCCTTCCATACTTCGGCAGCAGGCTTACCCAAAGCCCAGGGGTGTTTGCCGCCTACGATGGCCTTGTAAGGGTCATTGTAAAATTTAATAAGGTCTTTGCCCCAGCCAATCCAGATGGGTTGCCGCGAGGTAAGCATAATGCGAAGGCAGGTACGAAGGCTTTGCGGCCAGGTAGCGATAGGACCGACCGAAGTAGCGGCCCAGTTAAACTCGCGGATGCGCTGGCCCATTTCGCCGCCACCGGTTAAAAAATCGGGGTAAGTACTATTTTGGTTGCGTACAGGGATTGTCATAAGTTGGATAGAAATAAAACTGAAATATACTTAATAAAGAATCTTTTCGCATCTGTAGGTCGCCATGCAAAAAGGAAATAAAAAATCAAAGAAAAGCATTGGCAATTAACCTTACCAACCCTACGGAAAAATGCTTACTTGGTACGATAGTCCAGATTTAAATGTAGAAACCATCTCTACACTGTAGCCTTTTTATATCATGAATACCGCAAGTCATTACCAAATAAACGTAACTAAGATATACTGCTATTGACTGTTAAATAAACCAACCTGCTTTTTACTCATCTGTTTCTTACCTCATTATACCTTATCTTCACCGGCAATACTCTCTCTTAGCAGACTAGATAATCTTCAACCATTCCGTAAGCTCATCAAGTCATAAGAAATGAGCCATATCCCTAACATCCATTTATACAATTGTTGTTAGCATTTTTTTACCGTAAAGAACATTTATGTTATTTGATCAATTAGGTTTGATAGAGCCGCTGTTAAAGGCTTTACAAACGCAAGGTTACACAACCCCTACGCCCATTCAGGCCCAGGCTATTCCTTCTGTTTTAGAACGCCGCGACCTGTTAGGCCTGGCCCAAACCGGTACCGGAAAAACGGCCGCCTTTGCCTTACCCATTTTGCAACTCCTCTATGCCGATAAGCGCAACACGAAAGGTTATAAACACATTCGCACGTTGGTGCTGACGCCTACCCGTGAGCTGGCCGTGCAGATACATGAAAGCTTTGAAGCCTATGGAAAATATACCGGCCTCACACAAGAAGTAATCTACGGCGGTGTATCGCAACATGCACAAACCATCGCCTTGCGCAATGGTGTTGATATTTTAATTGCCACTCCCGGCCGTTTATTAGATTTAATGAACCAGGGCTATATCCATTTGGATCACCTCGAAGTTTTTGTTTTGGATGAAGCCGACCGTATGCTCGACATGGGCTTTATTCATGATGTGAAAAAGATCATCCGCGAGTTGCCGGAAGATAAGCAAACGTTACTTTTTTCCGCTACTATGCCACCGCAGATTTCGCAGTTGGTGGCCAGCCTTTTACACCAGCCTGTAACGGTAGAAGTAGCGCCGGTTTCATCGGCTGCTGAAACTGTTTCGCAAGCCGTTTTCTTTGTCAATAAAAACGACAAACAATCATTGCTGGAACACCTGATAAAAGAAAAAGGAATCAAGCGTAGCTTAGTATTTGCCCGTACCAAACACGGCGCTGACCGGGTGGCAAAAGAATTAAAAAAAGCAGAGATCAGGGCCGATGCTATACATGGTAACAAGACCCAATCGGCCCGGCAAAATGCGCTCAACAATTTTAAAGCCGGTAAGCTGAAAGTGTTGGTGGCAACCGATATTGCGGCCCGCGGCATTGATGTGGACGACCTGACGCATGTGATTAATTTTGACCTGCCCAATATTCCCGAAACCTATGTACACCGCATAGGCCGTACAGGGCGTGCAGGAAACAGCGGCACGGCTTTATCGTTTTGCGATGGTGAAGAAACAGCTTACTTAAAAGATATTAACAAGCTGATTGGCCTTAAAATTCCGGCGGAAGCACACCCTTTTGAAAAGCCATTAAACGAGCAAAAAGCGCCGAAACCCGCTGCCAGACAAGGCCGCTCCCAAGGTGGCTTTAGCCGGAAACCCGGTGGACAAAACAGTACAAAAGATTCTATCCACAGCGGCCGGAATTAACATTGTTAAAAGCAGATTTTAGCCGATTATTGCCTGTAAGAAACCACTATTTTTTTATTGCCAATTTCTATAAAAAATGAGCATCCATTTTTCCAAGATTATTAAAGCTGGTGAACGAAACCGTGAGTTTAATTTTACCCGTACCCAACGCTCCGGTAAGCAATACAGCGTTAACGTACCTGATGAAAGAGGTAACCGCATTTTTTTTACCATGCAACAGGAAGACGGCGGTTGGAAGACGTCAATGGATATTTTACCGCAATGGATTTTAAGTGCTGAGGAAGAATTGAGCAGAGCCATTGATGAAGAAAATCAATCCTCGGTAGAAAAAGAAGGACGATCAAAATAAGACGTTATTGATTGATATAAAAAAGGCAAACAGTAACAGGCTGTTTGCCTTTTTTAGTGCCTGTTTTATTTAGCGTAGCATTTATGCCAGATACTAATTCAACCCTAATCAATCCCTGAGTTGGTGTTTGCTTTACCTCTTCATTTAAAACATTTAGTTTGCAATTGGCACCATTTTTTAATTAACAACCTGTGTACAAGTCACTGCATTTTTCTAACCGTCGTTGGCCTAACTTGTAGCATAGAAAAATTAACAACACCTGTTTTATAAACCCGGCCGGCCGGAATTGTAAAAGTAAATTTTAACCTACATTGAGAGAGACTATCATTAACCTTGAAACCGTTAACCCCATTGAGTTTTTTGGTGTCAATAACGGCAAACTGGATATTCTGAAAAAGAAATTTCCCCTCTTAAAAATTCTTTCCCGCGGCACACAATTAAAACTTAGCGGCGCTCCCGAACAGGTGGATGGCGCCAAGGAAAAAATTGACCTCATTGTTCAGTATCTCCAACGGAACGGGCACATGAGCGAAAATTATTACGAACAAATTTTGGGTGGCGACGATGCAGAAACCATTGACAATTTTGTCGAGCGAAACCCGAACGATATTTTAGTTTTTGGTCCTAATGGCAAAACCGTACGGGCACGTACTGCCAACCAAAAACGAATGGTGACATCGGCCGAAAAAAACGACATTGTATTTGCCATTGGGCCTGCTGGTACGGGTAAAACCTATACCGCTGTTGCCATGGCCGTTCGTGCTTTAAAAAACAAAGGCGTTAAGAAAATAATATTAACCCGCCCTGCTGTGGAAGCCGGCGAAAGCCTTGGTTTTTTACCCGGCGATTTAAAAGAAAAGATTGACCCCTACCTGCGGCCATTATACGATGCCTTGGACGATATGATACCCGCCGATAAGTTGGGTTATTACATGAGCACCAGAACCATTGAGATAGCGCCATTAGCTTATATGCGCGGCCGTACGCTGGACAATTGCTTTATCATTTTAGATGAAGCGCAGAACGCAACCGACCTGCAGATAAAAATGTTTTTAACCCGTATTGGCGCTAATGCAAAAGCCATCATCACCGGCGACTTAACGCAGGTAGATTTACCTAAAAATCAAAAGAGTGGTTTGCTAAAAGCCAGCCGGATTTTGAAAGGTGTAGAAGGCATTGGTTACATTGAATTAGATGAAGAAGACGTAGTACGCCACAAACTGGTAAAAGCCATTCTGCGGGCTTATGATAAAGAGTACCAACGCGAACAGGAGCTGGAAGAACAGGATAAAAAAGAACGCCGCGAAAGACGCTTTGTAGAGCGTGACAAGGATAGAGAATAACAGTACTCAAACTAAATATAAAAGTGTCTTTGCAAAAAGGCACTTTTTCTTTTTCAGATATTAAGACCGATTGCTGATAGGCTTCAATCCGCTTAATAGCAATTTCCCTTTAGCTTTGCCCGGATGAAAAAATTTATCTTTCTAATCCTCTTTTTTTTACCCTTTACCTGGTCGTGCAACAGCGACGAAACAAATTCTTTGGGCAAGCCGGAGAATGACGTAGATGCGGCCAGGATGTTTATTCGATGCGCATTGGACGGACGATATAAGGACGCCAGAAAGCTGATCTACCCCGATTCAACAAACATTTACTGGTTAGATAAAAACGAAGCTAACTATGTGCACCGGATGGATGCTACCAGGCAACGCAGCTACCGCGAATCGCAGATTACAGTGTATGATATTCGTAAGATCAATGACTCGGCCAGCGTTATCATTTACTCCAACACCTATTTAAATAAACGCGACTCTGTAAAAGCCATTCGTGTGGGTGGCGATTGGCTGATAGACCTTAAATATTCTTTCCTTGACTCCAATAACGGCCCACAATGATGCAGGTACTGATGGTGGCCGTAGGTGGCGCTGTTGGCAGCGTTGTTAGATACGGCATTCAAAAGAGTTTGAACCTTTCTTTCCCAACCGGAACCTTAACAGTAAATATTATTGGCTGTTTTTTTATTGGTGTGCTGTGGGCACTTTCCATAAAAGGCCTCGATGAGCAAAAACGCCTTTTATTAATGACTGGTTTTTGCGGAGGATTTACCACGTTCTCCGCTTTTACGTTGGAAAGCATTCAAATGGTTATAGCCGGCCGTTGGGCCGTATTTTTTTTATACACGCTTAGCAGCGTAGCTTGTGGATTACTGGCTACTTTTTTTGGCTATAAAATTTTCATCTCATGAAGACAACACACGTTTTACATCCCTGGCACGGCGCCTCTTATGGTGAGCATGCACCCATTGAAGTAAAGGCTTTAATTGAGATTGCGGAAGGCTCCCGCACCAAGTATGAGATAGATAAAGAAACCGGTTTATTAAAGTTAGATAGGGTGATTTATTCTTCTTTTCATTACCCGGTTAATTATGGCTTTATACCGCAAACCCTTGGCTGGGACGGCGATCCGCTGGATATACTCGTTCTATGCTCGCAAAGTATTCAACCGCTTTGTTTGGTAGATGCCACCGTAATTGGCAACATGCAAATGATTGACAGCGGTGAATATGATGATAAGATTATTGCGGTGGCTACTAAAGATCCGTCAGTCAATCATATCACCAGTATGGAGGAATTACCAAGGCATTTTATCAGTGAGCTGCGTAATTATTTTGAACAATATAAAGTGCTGGAAAGTAAAGAAGTCCGCATTGAAAATTTTCAGGAAAAAGACGATGCTTACCGCATCATTAACGAAGCCATTGAACATTACAAAACCAAATTCGGGCAGTAATGCAGCAAAAACGTACCGTTATGACAGGGCAGGTTATTTTTATTCTACTTATCGTGGGCCTGGTGGCTGGTATGTTGAGCGGATTAATTGGCGTTGGCGGCGGAATTATTATTGTGCCGGCGCTGATTTATTTTGTTGGCTTTACGCAAAAGGAAGCGCAGGGAACTTCACTTGGATTATTGCTTCTGCCCATCGGTATTTTAGCAGTGCTGAATTATTACAACAAAGGATTGATTGATGCACGGGTCGTTGGCATTATGGCCATTGGCTTTTTATTAGGAGGCTTTGTTGGAAGTAAGATGGCCCTGGTGATTTCGGAAGGAGCCTTAAAAAAGATCTTTGCTGTTGTATTGTTTTATACAGGATTGAAGATGCTTGGATTTGATATTATTATGGTGATCAGCAATGGGTTTAAAAAAATCTTCTGAATTCAGTGTTCACACATGCTAAAATTTTTTTTGAGATTTATAGTTTGTTTAGAATAGTCTTATAAAAGAAATTATCAACATCATTTATATCGGTCAAAAAAAACACTAAAACGTTCGGCTTCCACATCGGGCATTATTCTAATTTCAAATAAGCATTCAACTTTTGACTGTGAAATAGTATGATTAATCGTTACGTTGGTTGAATTAAATACTGAGCGTATTTTATATGCTTTTAATCCGGTGTTCATAGTTAGCTCATCCTCGACATCAAATGGTGTAGTTTGATGCCCTTCAGCATAATAAATATAAGTTGAATCAGGTATGGATGAATCAGTTTTGTGTTTAGGTACAATAACTTTTACCCCTGTATGAGTTGAGGCATAATATATGTCACTATAAATGGTATCAGTTGCTTTATCATAAAATTTAATTGCACTTATTGCGTATAACTCCATAAGTGAGTCCTTTGACGCAAAGTTTCCTGACTTACTATTTAAAGAATCATAAAAAATAGCAACTTGACTGGTATCTTTAAAAAGGAAGAATTTGTCTTCGCCGCGACGTGTGTTTGATTGAACTTGTTTTGCAAGCTCCCCAGATTTATTGAAATTATTTATTAAAGATTGCTCATAAGTAGGTATTACCCATAAATTTATATTGATGTATCTAGCGATCTGAACTGAGTCTTGCCATAAAGGCAACACACTATCACCAGTTATTTTATTAAAACTTGTAATAAAGCACAAGGCCCCAATTTTTTCAGGTTTCTTCGGCCGCTTGCAAAAAAAGCCAAGCATCAGATAAATAAACAATAAATGTTTTAAGTTCATGATAAAAAAAATTGCAATCAATTGCCTTCACCCACAGTCCAGTAGTTCCTGCAATGAAACGGCCTTGTTCTTTTTATTGTACATCCATGGAAGGCTAAGGAAATTTTTGCTTCTGCATCGAAATTCATGAGTGCACTCATGTCACTCCAAGTTGGAGCTATGTTTTTTATCGCAACTGCAATATCCACACCGATGTATGTTGAACTTTCAATTTCATCTACATGTGACAAAGAAGTGAATTTCCAAGTACCATTGTTATCTTTTGATTGATCTGATCTGTCATTACTTGTCCAATCTCCATTTATAGCTGTTAAAAAAATCCAACTATACCGCCTTGTGCGATTATTAAGCGAATTGTATATAGTTGTAATTGAAACTTTGTCATCACTTGCTGAAAAAGTGTTTAGCAAATTATCAACGATAGTATTTCCTTCATCCGTGTGAGCATCAGTACAAGTATTATTGTTGCTGCCACCACCGCTAAGGCCACCGCCGTTACAACGACTGAAAGATTTGCCAAATGCTAACTTAGTTTCATTACAATTCTCCGAAGAACCAGTCCCGTTGCATATAGTAAATAAAAGATTCCAGTCTGAAGACCCATCACTGTACCAAGTTACAAGATATGTGGACGTGCACCGTTGCGAAGATGATGAAATTTCACTTCCTTCAGGTTTTTCGATTTTTTCTTTCACCATTTGAAGTGAAACAAATTTGCCATTCTTATAATCACTTTCCATTTCAAATTCATCCTTTACATTCAAAATTGCTACCCAATAATTCTGAAGATTCTCGCCATTGAATACCTTGGAGGCGAGACCTTTTGGCAACTGTGGGCTGTTATCCGTATGAGAAAAATGCTGAATGATGTTACCCCGAATAATTTCATTATTGTGCAGCCTAAATACTGCTGTACTGGTTGCGCCTTTAGACACATTATTTAAAGAAACAAATCCTTTCTTTATTGGCAAAATAATTATCACATCCATCTTATCGTCGTTCTCCACATATCCATTTTCGAAGTCAAGATTCTGCTGTAATACCTTGATCTTTTTTGCCGGCTCTGTAGCTGCAAGAGTAGTCTCCGCTTCAAGCCAGTTGTTGATTTTTTTCCTGAATTGCTTTGTTTATATTAGTATTTTTTGACTCTCTAACATTTACCTGGTCAGCTACTTCTCTTTTGCAGCTGTGAAATAGAAAAGGAACAATGATAATTGCTAAAATCAGCAATCCAAGACTAATGATTTTCTTCATAAAAAATGTTTTGGTATATTAATTTGTAATGGAAAGTTTGAACAATAAACAAATTTTTCCTAACCCATTTCAGGATAGTTTATCCTGAAATGTATATTTTTATAAATATGTATGGAGAAAAGATTAAAACCATCAGAGAACTCCGCAATTTTTCGCAAGAGTATATGGCCGATAAATTAGGGATAGCGCAAAACACCTACTCTAAAATCGAAACCGGACAAACAAAACTCACGGCAGATACGTTAAGGAAAATTGCGGAAGTTTTAGGCGTATCAGCCGTAGATATTTTAAGTAACCATCCCGCTATTGTCAACTTTGAATCCAACCATGGAGCACAAGGGCATATTGAGCATTTTTACGCATATCAACGCGAGTTTGTGGAAAAGATGGTGGTATCAAAAGACTCAGAAATAATGCATTTGAAAGAGATTATTACCAGTTTACTTAAAGACAAAGAATCCATGCTACAATTCTTCAAAAAATAGTTACAATATCCTTCTGATACTATGCATCGTATGCGTTTGCTTCCCATTCTCACTATTTATAATTCCTTTTTCATCTACCGCATCAATCCTTACCCGGCCTGAAGCATGAATAATTTTACCTGCTTCCAAAACAATTCCTACATGCGTTACACGGCCTGCTTCATTGCAAAAAAAAGCTAAGTCGCCAAGCCTTGCTTCGGCTATCCCATTCACGAGGAAGCCTTGCTCCGCCTGCATATACGCATCCCTTAATAATTTTACACCTAATAATTTAAACACCTGTTGGGCAAAGCCGCTGCAATCAATACCAAACACCGATTTTCCACCCCATAAGTAAGGAACATGTATATAAGGTTGATAGATAGCTTCCAATAGTTGAAGTGATACCGAATTTTTTTCGACTTCCCAGGTTTGCTGTGGTTGCAACAGATAATCCATCTTTTCATTGCCGATAGAAAAACTATATCCAGCTTGCTTATAAACCGGCGAAGCATAAGGAACATATAGCAGTGTAGTGTTTTTTGTAACCAGCGTTGTAAAATTGCTTGTGTAACTATTGGTTTTATACACCTGCTTTTCATCAACGCATGTTAATTGAGTAGCCTGCACCCAACCTTCATATCCATCATACTCGCATCGCACAAAAACAAAATCGCTTTGCTCCTCTCCCATCGTTACATATTCGCCAAACAAAAGCTGGCTAACCATTTCACTGCGGTGCGACGGCTCCCTACGCATAGGAATAACTGACAATAAACAAATGGCTGGCTTCATAAAAATTATTCCGTTTTGATTGTGCAAATTTGCCGATAATGAATCTAAAAACAATAGTTGGCAGTTAACCGTAAGCAGTTGGCAATAAAGGTGCAAATTGCCAATTGCAAACTTCTTTGCGATTATGAACCCAAACCGCTACCACGATATTACCGATCAGGAATTATTAGCGTACTACTATGCGGATGAGAACCAGGAATGGATTGGTGTTCTGTTGCAGCGATATACCCTCCTGCTTTTAGGCGTGTGCATGAAATACCTGAAGGATGAAACGGAAGCGAGGGATTGTGTTCAACAGATTTTTTTAAAAGTGCTGACGGAGATACCCAAATACAAGATCGAATTCTTTAAGTCGTGGTTGTATATGGTAGCCAAAAACCATTGCCTGATGCGGCTTCGCGATAAAACGGCCCGGACGATTAAAGAGTTAACCGAGGAAAATATCATCAGCATAGAAACTGATAAGCACGACCTGTTGAAGAATGAACAAACCTTCGATTTATTAGAAGCAGCGTTGCAGGAACTTAGCCCCGAACAACAACAATGCGTGACTCTTTTTTATTTACAAAAAAGGAGCTATCAGCAAATCACCGAACAAACAGGCTTTAGCCTGCTACAGGTGAAAAGCTACATCCAAAACGGAAAACGTAACTTGAAAATTATTCTCGAAAAGAAGTTAAAACAAAGCGGCCAGCAAAGAGGATGAAAGAAAATTTTAAAGACATATTATCCAACCTGCATTCGGAGGTAGATCAAGAAACATTACTCAACTATCTCCAGGGAAAGCTTTCGGCCGAACAACAGCACGAGGTGGAAAAAAGCCTGTTGGATGATGACTTTGATAAGGATGCATTGGATGGCTTATCGGGCATCAAAGACAAACGAAACCTCGCTGCCCTGGTAGAGCAATTGAACCTTGATTTAAAAAAGAAAACCGAAAAGAAAAAAGCATGGCGGGCCAGCCGGGAGATTGGGGTAGATCCATGGGTGATTATCGCCATTGTTCTGATTCTGGTGCTGGCGGTTATCGGCTACTTTATTATTCATAAAATGAAGGGCCAATAAAATGCACCCTTGCTGAAACCAGCCATGGCAAAGCTTTTTAGCATAACTGCGGCTTAGTCTCTTTCCGATTGTGCTTCTTTAAACTGTTGCTCTTTTTCTATCTCTTCCGCCGAATCAGCTATATCTTTTTCAGCCGATTGATGATTTTCAAATGGGTTGATATGCTTTTTATCAGTTACTACTTTTTCTTCGTTATCACCTGATTGATCTTTTCCAATTTGCCCGTTCATAAAACAAAAATTTGAGGTAATAAAAGAATCCCGCATAATGCGGGACTCCTTCTTATAAAAAATCAGTTATAAATTATTGTTGCTGACCATTATTACCATTGCTGTTAGTAGCATCGTTGTTCTTCATTTCAGCATTAGGCTTTGTTTTTACTTTTACTTTACCAGGCTTTGTAACCACCTTTGTTTTTGTTCCATCATCGTTCCTCATTTTAATCTTTGTTTTTTTACTCATCTTGGTCGTATCCTGATCAGCACTATTGCTTGTATTTGACTGATCATCGGCAACCGTTGCAGATGAATTATCCATTGAAGAAGTAGTAGTTGTTGAACTGTTGGAACCTGAATTATCCATGGCGGCGTTAGTGCTGGTAGCGTTCATATCGCCATTTACATCATCCGTTCTATACACGTTAGCAGCGGTAGCGCCATCTTCACCTACCCACTCCATTTTTGGCTGGCCATGGTTTAAAAGATTGATTTGATAAGCATCCTGGCCGCTTCCTGTTTTCACCTTGGTAATAGAATACAAGCTGGAACCATAACGCTGTACAGCGGCTGTTACTACATTATCCGGCACATAAGTATTCAGCACGGGCAATGCCAATGAATAACCATTACCCTTTTGATCATAAAAAATTTGTGAGTACCGGCCGTTATTCATGTATGTGGTATAAAACCAGTCGCCATACTGGCTCCAACTGCTGGTACCGGCTGATGCGGTAGGATATTCCTTACCATAATTCATCTGCACATTGTAAGGAATGGTGACATTATTGGTTGGTGTGTAAGCATTGTAAGATGATTGTGAATTCATATCCGAAGTGGTTGAATTCATGGTACCTGAAGTCGCGTTCGTATTACCGGTACCTCCATTTGAAATGGTACCATTAGTAGAACTGTTGGTATTTCCGTAACCCGAGGTGGTGGAACCGGCATTGATTTTACTATTGCTTCCATTCAATGAATTGTTATCCCAAATGCCATAACCTGACCATCCGTAAGGAACAGAAGTACCCGTACCGGTAGCGGTATTCCAGGCACCGTAATTTGATGTGCCGTTGTTTAAAGAACCATTGTTGATGTTACCATTATTAATTGGGCTGGTAGTGGTATTGGTTACGCCACTGTTGCTGTTGTTAATGGTAGGGTTTGTTGTGGTGTTCATTGGGTCAGAAGTGGAATTCGTCACGCCACCATTGGTGGTAGAAGAATTATTCATGGGTGTGGATGTCGTAGATGTTGTGTTAGGGTTAACAGGCGACGTCGTAGGACTCATCGGTGACTGTGTAGTAGGGCTTACAGGCGACGTTGGAGATGTGGTTGGACTTGTTGTGGGTGATGTAGTAGGCGATGTTGTTGGCGAGGTAGGCGTAGTTGGGTTTGTGGGTGTTGTCGTTGGCGTTGTTTGTGCAAACATCGCCATACTGCTGCCTGCCAGTATAATCGCCATTAATGTCTTTTTCATAAATATTTATTTTTAGTTAGCAATTAAAAATGCAAAGTTGGTTATACAACTAACATGCCTACAAGGCCAGTTACTTCCATCGTACCAAAAGAAAATAGAATGTCTTTCTAACTGCAATTTGTTCAGTCTGCTGGCAGTTTGTAGATCGGTTCACGCAGGTTACAAATATTTTTACCCTTGGTTGCAGAAGAAAGTAGTTGCTTTGCTGTCAATGTGGCAAACCATCTTACCTTGGAATAAGGCTTGCTGGTAGCGGGTTTCGCAGCATAACCCATTTTTAAATTTTAAAACATAACGCATAAAACATGGTACAGGAAAAAGGGAACATCTCCATACATACGGAGAACATCTTTCCCATCATTAAAAAATTTCTTTATTCCGATCACGAGATTTTTTTACGTGAATTGGTTAGTAATGCGGTAGATGCTACCCAAAAAATTAAGCGCCTTTCATCGCTTGGACAATATAACGGCGAGTTAGGCGAGCTCAAGGTGGAGGTCTCTTTTAACGAGGAAGCCAGGACCATTACCGTGTCTGATAAAGGCATTGGCATGACGGCGGAAGAGATAAAAAAATACATTAACCAGATTGCTTTTTCAGGGGCTACGGAGTTCATGGAAAAGTTTAAAGAAGCCAAGGATGCCAATGAAATCATTGGACGTTTTGGATTGGGATTCTATTCGGCCTTCATGATTGCCGATCAGGTGGAAATCCAAACGCTATCGTACCAGGAAGGCGCTGAAGCGGCCCGTTGGATATGTGATGGCAGTACGGAGTTTGAAATTACAGAGGGCACTAAAACAACAAGAGGCACCGATGTTATTCTTCATGTGAACAGTGAGAACGAAGAGTTTTTAAACCAATATAAACTCCAGGGAATTTTAGATAAGTACGCTAAGTTTTTACCGGTGCCTATTCAGTTTGGCACCAAAACAGAGCAGGAAGAAGATGGTAAAGACGATGAAGGAAAAACAAAGTATAAAGAGGTAGAGGTTGAGAACATTATTAATAACACAACACCTATCTGGACCAAGCAACCTTCGGAGTTAAAAGATGAAGATTACCTCGCTTTCTATCGCGAACTCTACCCGATGGGCGAAGAGCCTTTATTCTGGATTCATCTCAATGTTGACTACCCCTTCAACCTAACGGGTGTATTATATTTCCCTAAAATTAAAAATGAATTTGAAGTACAAAAAAACAAGATCAAACTTTTCTCCCGCCAGGTTTTTATCACTGACGAAGTAAAGGATATTGTTCCTGAATTTTTAATGCTGCTGCATGGTGTGATTGATTCACCCGACATTCCATTGAACGTAAGCCGCTCCTTTTTACAAGCCGACAGCAATGTAAAAAAAATCAACAGCTACATCACCCGCAAGGTGGCCGATAAGCTAAATGAACTCTTTCGTAAGGACCGTAAAGCTTACGAAGAAAAATGGAAGGACATTGGCTTGTTTGTAAAATACGGAATGATCACGGAAGAAAAATTCTACGAAAAAGCAAAGGACTTTGTGCTACTGAACAATACTAAAACCGAGTACTATACACTGGATGAATATAACGCCAAGGTGAAAGATTTTCAAACCGATAAGAATGGCACCGCTATTTACTTATACACCACGCAAGCCGAGGCACAACACAGTTATATTCAAACGGCTAATAAGCGGGACTATGATGTATTGGTAATGGACGCACCACTGGATAATCACTTCATGCAACAGTTAGAAAGCAAGCTGGAAAAGGTTTCTTTCAAACGGGTAGATGCCGATGTAATAGATAAGCTGATTGAAAAAGAGGAAGCGCAAAAGCACCAGCTATCAGAAGATGAGTCGAAAAAATTAGCAGGCATCTTTGAAAAGGCCATCAATAATAAAGACATGAAGGTGGAAGTGGAAAGCCTTTCGGCCGATGAATTGCCGGTGACCATCACCATGGAAGAATGGATGCGCCGCATGAAGGAAATGTCGAAGATGGGTGGCGGCCCCATGAGTTTCTACGGAAGCCTCCCGGATAGTTATAAAGTAGCGGTGAATGCCAATCATAAGCTGGTTTCAAAAATTTTAGCCAGCGATGAAGGCGAGGCTACGCAATTGGCTAAACAAGTATTTGATTTAGCCCTTTTATCGCAAGGCATGTTAAAAGGCGCAGACCTTACTGCCTTTGTGGAAAGAAGCGTTAGTAATCTTTCCCCGGCTTTATCCTGATTGATTACACTATCAAAAACATTCATAAAAAACTCAACCGCATTGGTTGGGTTTTTTTAATGAGCATCACAAAAAATAAGTACGGGCACAAACCCAAATCAGTCTCCCGCTAATTCCAACTGCTGCTTATCGTTGCTGCGTAAGGGCCGATGTTTAGGAAACCTTTATACCGCCGTTTGTTATATTTGCCCCTATTAATTTTTTACCGTGAAGCTACGTTCCGCTTTTTCCATTATCGCTTTAGTCATCATCATTGATCAGGCGCTGAAGATCTGGATTAAAACATCTTTCCCTTACGGGCATGTAATGGATTTAGGCGGACAACATTGGGCACAACTTTACTTTATTGAAAACCCTGGAATGGCCTGGGGTATGGAGTTAGGCGGTAATTGGGGTAAGATGATCTTAACGCTGTTTCGCTTAGCTGCCGTTACGTTTGGCACCTGGTACCTGATACGTATCGTAAAGCAGAAATATTCAACCGGCTTTATTGCTTGCGCCGCTTTAATTTATGCAGGGGCATTGGGTAACTTAATTGACAGCATGTTTTATGGACTGATCTTTCAGGAAAGCTCTTACATTACTGAACATGGTGTAAAGATGGTGGCCGTGGGGCATGGCTACGGTGGCTTCTTACATGGCAAGGTGGTAGATATGCTTTACTTCCCAATGGTGAAGTCAACCTTCCCTTCGTGGATGCCGCTTATTGGTGGTAAAGACTATGAATTCTTCTCTCCGATCTTCAATATCGCCGATGCTTCCATCTCTGTTGGCGTCATTACTTTATTACTATTTCAAAAACGCTTCTTACATAAAAAAGACGAAGCGGGTTTCTCCAACGAAACGTCTGCCAATACATTGACTACAGAAGAAGCCAAGCAGATGATATGATCACTCGTAACTGGTAAACCACGATTCATCCCGCTTGTCCGGATCATTACTAAACGGATCGTTTATTACAAGCCCATACGTGATGGGTAACGCAGGACGCCATACAATCTGTAAATAATTTTTGGGAGTTTGCTGCTCTGTAAGTTGAAGTGGATGAGATGCGCTTTGCAAGTCAATTGTTGTATCTGTTTTCATAGTACCTGGAAGGGGGAGTAACGGGTTAGTTTACGAATCGGCTGTTAAAGTAGGTCATCCTTTTTCAAATTACAAGTTGCCGCCATCTGAATCAATTACGGCTAATGGTAATTCTATAAATTCTTTTTATTCAGCCGGATCTTTCTTCACTTTTATGGCCGCAAAAAAGCCTTCGCAATCGTGTTGCCGGTACACACCGTTGGCCGTTATTTGGTATATTCGTAGTCTATGGAAACCCTTGCACAATTACCAAAATATAGTTTAAATGAGGAGCAGGAAAAAAAGCTGATTCTGCGGGAGTACCGTGCCCTTTTGCGTTCGCTAAAATCACGCATTAAACCCGGCGACAGACGGCTGATACGGCAGGCATTTGAGATGGCGGCCGAAGCCCATAAATCCATGCGCCGCAAAAGTGGCGAGCCCTATATTTTACACCCCTTGGCCGTTGCGCTTATTTGTTCCGAAGAGATCGGACTTGGTGTTCGCTCCTCCATTTGTTCGTTGCTGCACGATACCGTTGAGGATACTGATATTACGTTAGATGATGTACAGCGGGAGTTTGGAACCGAGATCGCCAAGATTGTTGATGGCCTTACTAAAATCTCCAACGTCGTTGATGTCAATGCCTCGCAGCAGGCAGAAAATTTTCGTAAGATATTACTGACGCTGACCGATGATCCCCGTGTTATTTTAATTAAGCTGGCCGACCGTCTTCACAACATGCGCACCATGGACAGCATGAAGCCGGAAAAGCAATTAAAGATTTCTTCGGAAACCATTTATGTGTATGCGCCGCTGGCCCATCGTATGGGGCTTTACACCATCAAAACGGAGATGGAAGACCTGGCGATGAAATACCTGGAGCCGCAAACGTATAAGGACATTGCCCGCAAGCTATCGGAGACAAAAAGGGAACGCACCAAATTCATTAATGAGTTTATCAAACCGCTTGATGAAAAGTTGCAAAAGGCCGGCTTTGCTTTTGAAATTTATGGCCGCCCCAAAAGCATCCATTCCATCTGGAACAAGATGAAAAAGAAAAGCGTAACATTTGAAGAAGTGTACGACCTTTTTGCCATCCGTATTATTGTAGATGCGCCGCCGGAAAAAGAAAAAGAAGATTGCTGGAAAGTATATTCCATGATCACCGATGAATACACACCTTCGCCGGAACGCCTGCGCGACTGGCTAAGCAACCCTAAAAGCAATGGCTACGAAGCGCTGCATACAACCGTTATGGGCCCCATGGGCAAATGGGTGGAAGTGCAGATACGCACCAAGCGAATGAATGAAATAGCGGAGAAAGGTTTGGCAGCGCATTATAAGTACAAAGAAGGCACGCAGGACGAGAGCCGCTTTGATAAATGGTTTAACCAGATACGGGAAGTTATCGGCAGCCAGGATGTGGACTCAGTGGACTTTTTACAAGATTTTAAGCGCAGTTTTTTAGCCGAGGAAATTTACATCTACACACCAAAAGGCGATGTAAAAATGTTGCCGATGAGTGCTACGGCTTTAGACTTTGCCTTTGCTGTTCACTCCGAGGTAGGATCGAAATGTATTGGCGCTAAAGTGAACCATAAGCTGGTGCCCATCTCACATAAACTACGCAGCGGCGACCAGGTAGAAATAATTACTTCCAACAAGCAAAAGCCATCAGAAGATTGGCTGAGTTTTATAGTAACCGCTAAGGCCCGCACTAAAATTAAAGACTCCTTAAAAGAAGAAAAACGGGCGGTAGCGGAAGAAGGCAAATACACTGTGCAACGCAAGATGGAAGGTTTAAGCGTAGCCATGAACCAGCATAATATAGATGAACTGGTAACGTTTTACAAACTGACGTCTCCCCTGGAATTATATTACAACGTAGCCGTAAAAAATATTGACCTGAAAGAGCTGAAGGAATTTAAAACCTTCGGCGACCGGTTAGAAGCACCCAGGCCGGTGCGCCTACCCGAAGCGAAGCAGGAGTATCAGCCCGGCTTAGGTAAAAAGGATGCAGAGCTCATCATCTTTGGCGAAAGCAGCGACCGCATTGTGTACAACTTAGCTAACTGTTGCAAGCCTATCCCCGGCGATGATGTATTTGGCTTTGTTACTACGGGCAAGGGATTAACTATACATCGCACCAACTGCCCCAATGCGGCTAAGCTAATGTCCAACTACGGGCATCGCATTGTAAAAACAAAATGGGCCAAGAATAAAGAAATTTCCTTTCTCACCGGTTTGCGCATTATTGGTATGGATGATGTGGGTGTAGTGAATAAGATCACAACCATCATCAGCGGCGACTTACGCATCAATATTTCCGCCATTACCATTGAGTCAAAAGAAGGCTTGTTTGAAGGTTCCATCAAGTTATTCGTTCACGATAAAGAAGAATTAGACGAGTTGGTGGATCGCCTTAAAAGCCTCAATGGCATTCATTCGGTAGAACGTTTTGAAACTGAAGCCGCATAGCTTTTTTACTCATGACCACATTTTTCATCACTGATTCAATAAAGTAAAAAGCAGTAAATTGTTCGCTTATTAACTGCCGGTGGTAAGTATGCGCAACTTTTACTTTCTGTTCTTTCTTTCCATTCTATTTTTCTATTCCGGTCAAGTTTTTTCGCAGAGTTGCGTACCTACCGGCTTAAACGGCACAACTATTAATCTGCCTTGTGGCGTCACTTGTGGCCCGTTAAAGGTGCAGGTGCCTCACTTAAAATCAACCGAAGATTACGTTGTTACCTCTATCCCATATACACCTTTTCCGTACATAACAGGTGCACCAGCCTTAGTGCTGCCTTGTGCCAATCAGGATGACAAATTTTTTGATACCACGTTTTTACCTTTTCAATTTTGTTTCTATAGCGCTAATTATACCAAGCTGGTAGTTGGAACTAATGGCTTAATAACTTTTGATTCAACGAATGCCCAAAAGGGAAATAACTACACGCTTTCCGCTGCTACACAAATTCCTTATGCTGGTACCGGCTCTCAAGGCACAGCAGCTTCGTGCCCAACACCAAGCGGGTCTCTGTTTCCACGTGCTTCCATCATGGGTGTCTATTGCGATCTCTATCCGCAAACCAGCGACCGGCAATATAAAATTGAAGCCCGGATTGAAGGCAATGCACCATGCAGAAAATACATTGTCAGCTTTTATAATGTGGCCCTTTATGGCTGCCCGTCAAGCCGGGCCACTACTGAAATTGTATTGTATGAAAGCACCGGCCTGGTAGAAGTCTTTATTGAGAGCAAACCTGCCTGCGCCTCCAACGGAGGCCTTGCTGTTTTAGGCATTCAAAACTGGCAACGTAACAAAGGCGTGGCCGCTCCCGGAAAGAATTCAACCCAATGGTCGGAAACTAATACGGCTTACCGGTTTACACCATCAGGCCCTGTGTCACGCTTTATTAAAAGCGAGCTTTATGATTTAACAGGAAACATAGTACAAACCACTACACCGGCCGATACGGCTACCACCGCATCCGGCTTGTTAGATGTCAACTTTACCAACGTTTGTATTACCGGCCGGTCAAAACAGTTTGTAGTGAAGACCTATTTTTCCGCCTGTCCTTCCGGCGATCAATTAATCAGCACCGATACAATCACAGTGAACAAAGGAACATTGGGGGTTACTACCTCCAGTTCTGCATCTTCCTGCGGGCCAAATGGAACGGCTACTATTACAGTACCATCGGGCAGCGGCCCTTATACCTACACATTGGATGGCAATCCATCTATAAGCAGCGCCAATGCCACTTATACTTTTAACGGATTAAGCAGCGGTACTTATACCCTAACGGCCAGCAATGCTACCGGGTGTACTGCTACCGCTTCGGTTACCGTGGCCTCCAACGGCGGACTAAGCATACAAGCTATACCCATGGCCACTTCCTGCGCCGGCGCCGCCAATGGAAAAATAACCGTGAAGCCTCAAAATGGTACAGCACCTTTTCAATACAACCTTAATAACGGAGCCTACCAAACCGCAGATACGTTTAATGGGTTAGCCGCAGGAAGCTACATCGTAGGTATAAAAGACGCGAGTGGGTGCCAGTTAACCAACTATCCGGTAACCATTGCCGCAGGGCCAGGTGTAACAGCATCGGCCATGATGGTGAATGTAAGTTGCAATGGGGGTAACAATGGAAGTCTGTCGTTGAATTTATCTGCCAATGCTACGGCGCCTTACCTGTACTCCTTGGATGGAATAAACTATCAGGGCTCCAATGTGTTTGCAAACCTGGCTGCAGCCACCTACACCGTATCGTTTAAAGAAGCGAATGGTTGCGCCGGAACACTTCCGGTAATTATTTCGCAACCGTCAGCTATCACTCAAATCATAACGAAGCAAGACGCCCGGTGTAACGGCCAAAGCAACGGACAACTAACGATAGTAGCGGGCGGAGGCACGCCGGCCTACCAATATTCAATAAACGGATCCAGCTATCAGTCATCCAATACTTTTACTGTGGCTGCCGGAAACTATACTACCTATGTACGGGATGCTGCCGGGTGCGTATCTACATCAACAGGGATCGTTAGTCAACCCGGTTTACTAAATACAACGGTGCAAACCGGCAATGCTACCTGCAACGGCGGTGCTGATGGAACGATAGCGGCAACCACCGCTGGCGGCACATCGCCTTACCAGTATGCAATTGATGGAACCAACTTTCAGGCAGCCCCCTTGTTCAATGTGGCCAGCAATGCCTATACACTAACGAGTAAAGATGCCAACGGCTGTACCGCTACTACTTCTGCAAGGGTTGGCTTAACAAATAACCTTACACTATCCACATCGGCCGATACGGTCATTTGCCAAGGAAGCAGTGCTACGTTATCGGCCATCTCAAACGCAACACAACTTTTATGGAGCCCTGCCAATACATTAAGCAATGCGCTTATGGCCGCCCCCATCGCTTCCCCTACTGATACAACAACGTATATAGTTATGGCTACTTTGGGTGTGTGCACGGTCAAAGATTCGGTAACCGTAAATGTAAATAAGGCGCCGGTTTCCGATGCCGGAGCCAACCATGAAATTTGTTTTGGACAGCGTTATGTGTTGCAGGCCGGTGGCGGTTCTACGTACAATTGGTCGCCGGCTACCTACTTCGATAATGGCAGCACCACCTCTACACAAAACCCTTCCATCACCCCGTCGCAAACAATTACCTACATACTTAACACCACTGATTCTTTGGGTTGCGCCTCGTTACAATCGGCTTCTGTTACCATTACCGTTACGCCACCCATAATGGTAAAAGCAAGCCCCCGTGATACCGTAGTAGCAAAGGGCGATGTATTTATCTTAAGCGCTACCTCGCCGGTAGTAGATTATATATGGTCGCCGGGGTTTGGGTTAGATAACCCTGCTAAACAAACGCCAACCGTTACTGTTGACAACGACATTACCTACACAGTTACCGCTTACACCGCCGCAGGGTGCAAGGGTAGCGATACAGTAAGAATAAAAGTCTATAACGGCCCCGAACTCTATGTGCCCACTGGCTTTACACCTAATGGCGATGGTAAAAATGATTTGCTGCTCCCGTTCCCTGTTGGCATTAAACAATTAAATTTTTTCCGGGTATATAACCGGTGGGGGCAACTTATTTTTCAAACCAATACCTTAAATAAAGGCTGGGATGGAAAACTAAATGGCGTACTACAGCCGGTAGCTACTTATGTGTGGATGGCCGAAGCAGTTACAAAAGAAAATATCATTATCAGAAAAAGGGGGACTGCGACGTTAGTAAGGTAGGTGATACCATAGCCGATGTGTAGAAGATAAATGATTTTGGCGTGTCCCTCGCAGGGCGTCGGGCCGGGCTATTTGCGGCCCCCATCCCGACCTTCCCCCGTTAGGGGAAGGCCATCAGCTCACAGCCCTTGCTTACTCCATCATTCATTCCCTTTCTCAGTCACTCTTTAATGCCATGATGTTTTTTCAATAGCTACTCATATATTCTTACCGCAAGTAAGACGATCAGTATATAAAGACGCCCCCACCGTCCAGCGCCTTATTGCGTGGCAACTTAATGAATGACTATGCTGTAAAGAAAGTTACACGCAATACAGCGCCTTTAGTATCTACCCATTAAAGCCACCAAAAGAACATACGATTCAACCTACGTAAAGTGAGATAACAAATGATAATAGAAAGATGGGGCCCACGATGAATGATTGAAACGTGTAGTGACTGACCGTTGTGCGTTGGCCTTGGGCAAAAACAGCGGAGCATTTGTTTTTAGCCTTGATCTTTTGCTCCACTTTTGCATCAAGGCAAAAGTGGAAAACAAACTATAAGGAAGACCCAGCATGATTACATGATATCCATCAGCATCAGGCGTTCCGAAGAAACGCAACAACATACATACAATGATTTTCTACCCATGAAACGTTCCTACGGAAAGAAGGAAGGAACTTCCCAAACCCGAAGAACGTAACCACCTACGTTCCCCTAAATAAAAAAGCAATCAACATCATGATTGCTTTATAAATACTTATCGTCCTATTAATGATTCACCTCTTCATCTATCGCCAACAAAACGCCTTACTTCACCTTTTTCAACAACATCACATAACCACATAAATCTTTTTTCTTTTGCTTGTTTTGCTGCACCGGCTTAAACATGTGAAACTCAGACTGCTTAGGGATATACGAGAAGGAGATAATGTTACCATCCACATCGCCCCACATTTTTTTTTGATAGACTACCTGCTTTTCATCCCAATCGTACATGCGCACTTCATACAGACGGGAACTTATGTCGCCAATAAAAATAAACTGGTACCAGGTGCCCTGCTGAAGCGGCGCTACTACCGGCATTTCGTACTCGCTTTCCATGGCAATGGAGGTTTCTTTTATTACCTGAAAGCCGTCACGGGCATATAATTGTTTCAAGCTGTCGGCCTGCGCTTTAATGTTTACGTTACTGCATTCACGCATTTGGATGACGTTCTGTGCCTTGAGAGACGTGCATGCTATAAAAACGATAAGAGAAAAAAGAAGAGAAGTTTTTTTCATGGTTTAAAATAGGTTACTGAATCCGCAGGTAAAATAGCCTCTTTTTTCCGGCATCCAAAAGAACCAAAACGGTTTTATGCAAGATTGCGTATTTCCACTAAGCCCGCTTTGGTACTATAATCCTATATGCGGTACTAAGTAAGAAATAAAAACGAAAAATTCGTGCCGCTTTACCCGATTATTTACCATCCCTGTTAAAGTAAACAGCGTTGGCTTGCTGGGTGCAGGTCACTACCAAATCGTTGATACAAACATGAGGCGGCAAGGTGGTACAATAAAAAATCAGGCTGGCCACATCGGTGGCTGAAAGCGGCTGAAAGTTATCATACACCTTTTGCGCCGCCTCTTCATCACCATTAAAACGTACAAGGGAAAATTCCGTTTCGGCAGCACCGGGATGAATGGCCGTTACTTTTATATGATGGGGAAGCAACTCAATGCGCATAGCCCTGGAAAGCGCATCCACAGCGGCTTTGGAAGCACAGTACACGTTGCCTTTATCGTAAATGTCTTTTGCCGCCACCGAACCAAGGTTGATTATATGGCCACTTTTTCGTGCTACCATAAAGGGTACTACGGCTTTGGATACATACAGTAAACCCTTTACATTGGTGTCTATCATGGTGTCCCAATCATCCACGGATGCTTCGTCAAAACTATCGCGGCCAAGGGCTAAGCCGGCATTATTAATCAGCACGTCAATAACCTTCCATTCATCCGGCAAGCTGTTTATTTGAGCGGCTGTTTCTTCCCTGTTTCGTACATCAAAGCACAGCAGATGGCATAAAATATTATGTTCCGCTATTAATGCCGCCCCTAATTTTTGAAGCCGTTCTTTTCGCCGGCCGGTTAAAATAAGACGGTAGCCCGCTTGTGCAAACTGAATAGCGCAGGCCTCGCCAAACCCTGACGTGGCACCGGTAATAAATACTGTTTTCATGCTGCCGAAGGTAAAGCGGTTTTGGGTTTGTGCGTTTAGGGTTTGGGCTCTTTCCTTCCATCTTTTCTGCTTGTTTTCAATGCTTTTGCAACTGGCTATAAAAGCAAAACTCAATCAATAATATCAGGATTGACTCGTTACTAAATAAATGATCGTGTGAGCTTTGCATCAGACCCTGTTTCTCCGGGCTCATGCTGCTTCGCCACCTTTTTCAAACGAGAAGGAATGAGAATAATTTATTTGGAGAGAGTTCAGTGTGGTTTTATCGTATCAATGTAACGGTTCCTTTATCAAACACCACCTTGCCGGTATAATCGGTGCCTCTTACAATCCATACATAGGTGGCAGATGCCTGCTCCTGCCCACCCAGGCGGCCATCCCAGCCTTTGCCGTTAACCGTAGTTTCAAAAACCAACTGGCCCCAGCGATTATAGATACGGAAGTAATCCAGTTTAGTAAGCCCTACCGCGATAGGCGCTACAAAATCGTTCCGGCCATCACGGTTAGGGGTAAAAGCCGTAGGAACAAACACTTTTGGCGCTGTTCTAAACACCTTAACCAATACCGTAGCATCATCGCTGCAGCCGATTGAATCTTTTACTGTAACGGTGTACCGGATACTATCAAAGCTGCCGTCGTAAAAGGCTTTGGGGTTATAGATGTTTGGGTTATTGAGTGCTACCGCTGGCGACCAGGAATAGGTAAGCCCACCCGAAGCAGTAAACTGCAATGGCTGGCCAATAACCACCGCCGTATCGCTGCCGGCAAAGGCAATCACTTCGGGATCTACAGCTATTCTTACCGTGTCTCTGCTAATGCAGCCAAGCGCATTTGACGTAGAAAGCACATAAGTAGTAGTGGTTTTGAGCGTGGCTACCGGCGTTAACGAAGCTGGATTGTTTAAGCCTGCCGTGGGCGACCAGCTTAGTAACATGCCATCGGTAGTGGCATTGAGTTGTGCTGTGGTATTAAAACAAATGGTAGTATCTCTGCCGGCATTTACGGTAGAGTAAGGGGTAAGGCTTACTACAACATCATCAGTAGCAAAACAACGTGGGCCGATGCGGGAAGTAATGATATAAGTAGTAGGGTTATTCACCGGCCGGGCCGTTGGTGAAAGCAGCGTAGGATCGTTTAGCGTAGCCGGATTATCCCATAAAAAACGTAAACCATTCGTAGTGGCCCGCAGCTTCATATTATCTCCAATACAGATGGTCGTATCGGGCATAGCGGCCAGTGTTACAAAGTCCACCACCCGTACTTTAACGGTATCGTTGTTGATACATCCCTGATCATCCAGCTTCACAAAATAACTGGTAGTGGTAACAGGATGCACCGTTGGATCGGCAGTAGAAGCATTGATTACATTGGCCGAAGGCGTCCAGGTAAAGTTGCCGCCACCAATGGCGTGAAGCTGCACCGTATCGCCATTACAAATCAAGGTATCCTTGAAAGCCACGCTCAGCGGGGGTTTGGTAAGAATATCCACTTGCTGATGCACCGTGTCTATACAACCAACGCTATTGGTTACAACAAACGTAACATCCTTTACACCGGGCGAAGAATATACGTAGGTTGGGTTGCGAAGATGCGAAGTATCAGCGGCTGTAGTGGGATCTCCAAAATCCCATCGCCAACTATTTACAAAACCGTACGTGGTACTGGTAGTATCAAAAAAATTAATGGTTTTATTTACACAGTAACCGGTCCGGGTAAAACCTGTAAAAAATCCGGGATATACTTTAATTTTTGTAGAAAGGCTGTCGCTACATTCCTCTCCCCGGTTGATCACCAGCTTAATAGTGTAAACACCCGTGTCGGCAAAGGTGTGTGTAGGTGTAGCAGTAGTATAAGTGGCGCCATCGCTGAACTCCCAATAGTAGGTATGAATAAGGGGGTTGGTACTGGGTATATCATTTTCTAAATTGTAGGTAAAGCTTTTACAGCCGGCTCCTTCGGCCCGTATCCGTATCCCGTTAATATCAAAAACGGCAGGTAATGATTGTACAATGTTACAGTCACCAATCTTTATTTGTAAGTCTTTACGCTGCGTGGCAATGAGCACACCATTTCTAAACTCGTTTACACAAACGGTTACCACATAAATGCCGGGTGCCGGTGCAATGCCACAAACCATGCCCGTGCTGGGGTTTATACTAACGCCTGAACCTAAGGGCTGGCTTGCATTATAGGGCGAAGCATAGGGCACGGAATTATAAGGTGGAGCTTGTGGAGGATTAGGCGAAGGCGAACCTTGCGACCCTCCAACATAGGCGTTGCAAAAATTGTAGGTCAGTGAATCTCCATCAGCATCAAAGGCCCCGAAATTATAGCAGAAAGCATTATTGGCACAAATAATCACCGTATCTATTCCAGTAAAATGAGCACTATAATTTGCGGGGGCAGATAGTAGGGCACCGGTACCCGGAATAGTAGCTGTATAAGTAGCACCTGCTGTACTGGAATTAATAAGATTATTAATACCCGATATACGGCAGCATCGCTGGTAGGCAACCGTATAGCCTTGGGCTATTCCTGGTAAGGTGACAGTGAATGTATAGAGCCCAACCTGATAACAAACAATTGGTGGATTTTGAATACATGGACTGGGTGAGGACAAGTTCTCGGTAATGAACTGCGTTTGCGGAACTGTTTGCGCCCAAACCGATGCGTTTGTAGCATTATCAAAAATAGATATAGGAGCTGATGCATCTAACATAGCACCGGTGGAGTTACAATCCCGATACAGCTTTAATGTGATGGAATACGTATAGCTATTACCCGACTGACTAACCAAGGTATAAAACATATCGCCACCGGTAATATGCGCCCCAAAGGAAAGGCCAAAGGAAAAACAAGCAAGCAGAAAAAAGATAATTTTCTTCATCAGGTATAGGTTGGCTTTACGGCCGGGTAATAAACGCTTTCAGGATTTCATTCGCCCTCTCCCTTTCTTCTATCATGCCCATGTGGCCCGAAGCATCAAGAATATGAATGTACGATAATTGAGGCAGGTAACATAGCGCCAGCCCATCATTCAGCGGCACAGCCGTATCCCATTTTCCCAGGATAAAAAGCACCGGCACCTGCGCCTTTCGCAGTACATCAGTTCTATCCGGCCGTTCCATCATGGCCTCGTAGTAATTAACGAGAGCGGCGCCGGAAAAGTTGTGCGTGCCCTCTAATTGTTCTGCAATCAACCAGGGTTTCTCCGTTTTTGTTTGCTGCGCATACAAGTTAGGAACGGAGGTTTGCAAAAAGGCCGGCCCACCTTTTTCCTCCATCACATCAATGCCTTTTTTGCGGGCTTCTTTTTTCTCGTCGCTGTCGGCATAAGCCGTTGAATGAAAAAGGCCGAAAGCCGATACCGCTTCAGAATATTTTTCTGCATAGGCCAAGGTAACATAACCACCCATGCTATGGCCGATGAGGACGGCCCCGCCGGGGAATGAAGAGGCCTCATCCAAAATCGCCTTTACCGCTTCCGTCAACCCGTTCATACTCATATCATCTATCACTTCACTACCTCCACTTCCGGGCAGGTCGGGAATAATCAATTGGTGGTCCGGGAAAGCCTCAAACTGGTTGTGCCAAATGGTGCCATCTTCGCCGAAGCCATGTAACAACACTACCGTGGAACCCTTACCGGCTGTGCGATACACCAGTTTCTTATTTTGATATAGCAGCTCTTTGGTTTCCATTTATTTTGTTTTAGAAAGAGCGAAGCTTCGCAACAGAATAGTAAGAACGAGTGGCAAAAAAGCAGGGTTCATTCGTTGCGGTAAAAAGGCCCAGGCAAGAAGCAAGATCAACGTGATAAAAAAAACAGCACTGAAATATTTTTTACTCCAGCCGCTCCTTTTATGAACAAAGAAGGCTGCTACCATATTTGTTGGCGCCGCCCAAAGCAGGTTGTAATTATTAGCACAAAGCGCATGGTTGGTACCAAACCACATGAATAACAATAACAATCCCACCAGCCCTAAAATCAGGAACAATAAAAAGTCAAGTATCGTTAGTATCGTATGCACCCAGGGCTGATTAATAAAACTCATTATCAGGAACACGGCCAGCAATAGCCCAAACGCTATCATTGGCGTTACCGTCAGGCTTTCCGTAGTAACGGATGGCATAGGAAGAATCGTCTTCTTTTCCTTTACTAATGGACTGTGATTAGTGGCTGCGCTGTCCACTGCTTTCAATAAATTATCGGGCAGAAACATAGCCTCCGTATTGGAGGCTTTGCGATCCATTTTTGCACCCAGCAATAAATCAATTCCCAGCTTGCTCCAGTCCTGATGCGCCCTTTTTAAATAAACATCAATTTCGTCTCGGAAGGTGGGATGATTAGCCGGAAGAATATCTTTAAAAGCTACACGGGCAGCAGCTTTCAGCGCTATCATATCCCTGGCCCTGGTGGTACAGTTATCAAATAAAAAATCGTAACGATAACTCCTGTTCTGCGGTTGTGCATTGGTACGAAGCGCTGTATATAGTTGCGCTTTTTGCAGGCAGGTGAGTGCTAATTCCTGCTCTATCACCGAGCGGCTCTCTTGCTGGTATTGGTACATGAAATCGGGAAAGGGTTCTACCGATAAAGCATATAATAATTTACCGCGAACAAACTTCATATAAAAGTCCGGGGCAAATTCAAAGGTGCCATAGTTATACACTTCATCTCCTCCCGTTGTACTGTCTTGCACCCGTATAGCCGTATGGCCGAATGTAGAATAAAGTTCCGCTCCCGGTGCACAGGTAAGCAGGGTGATTCGCAGCCGGCAATTATCCTGCGCTACACCTGACAGTAATAAATAAAAAGTAAAAAAAAAGAGTAAAAAAACCTTCTTCAACGGGTTGTTTGTTTGCGGCAAGATAGAGAAGAAACTACTGATTGCTATAAGGTGTATGTTAAATGGCAGGCCTGCCTGGCGATAAACTTATTGCATACGGATAAGCACTATCATTTTTGTAGCCTTTGCAATTGCGTTGGGTTTGCCATGTTCTTTTTTTTGAAGCACGAAGGCCACAACGAACCATGAAGTATGCTTCGTAAGATCAATCGCCTGATCTTGATTAGTTGCTACCTTAGTAGTTTACCGCAACCGATGGATGATAAAGAAACACTTCAACAATTAGAGAAAGAAGCGCAGCGTTTGGCTACAGAATTAAAGCGTCAGCAACAAGAACTATGGCAGTTGCGGCAACAAATACAGCAGCTTCGTCCGGTTGAGCAAATCCCTGCATCCAAACCACTTCCATCGGCCACTTCTTTACGCCAGGTATCGCTGGAGAACCTTATCGGGCTTCGGTTTATACACCTGGTGGGCATTGTAGTTTTAGTGATTGGTTTATCGCTTGGGGTTAAATATGCCATTGATAAAAACCTGATTTCGGAAGGTATGCGCATTGCCCTGGCCTATGCGGCCGGTGGTATTTTATTGTTGCTTTCGGTACAGTTGAAAAAAGGCTATGCCGGCTTTAGCGCCATCTTATTCAGCGGGGCTATGGCTTCCATTTATTTTACTACGTATGCCGCCTTTGTTTATTACCACCTGGTATCGTTTACGGTCGCTTTTATTATCATGATCGGACTAACGATTTTTACTACGTACCAGGCCATCGTTTACAATCGCCAGGAAATTTCACTATTGGGTTTAGTAGGCGCTTATGGTATTCCGTTTTTAATTAGCCCCAACCGGGGCCATGCCGAACTGCTGTTTTTATACATCAGCATCATTAATGCAGGCGTAGTTTTTTTATGTGTAAAGAAGCCCTGGGTATTTGTTGGCCGGTCGGCGCAAACTATTACCTGGGTGCTGTTTATAGGATGGGCAGCTCTGCAAAACGATGCCGGGCTAAAAAGCTATGGGTTAATTTATATGGCCCTGTTTTTCTTTTCGTTTTTCATCAATGCGCTATCGGGAAAACTATTCAGGAAAGAAGCCATTTCTATAAATGCCACTTACCAACTTGTTAGTAACAACATCGCCATTTATATAGCGGCCTTGTTTGTATTTGGTTACACCTTTGCCAATTCTACCATCGCTATCATTACCATTTTATTTTCTTTATTTGCCTTGCTGCAAATGCTCCTTTTTACCGTTTGGAAAGAACAAAGAGCACAACTGTTTTTAGGCTATTACGGGCTTCTTTTATTTGTAGTGTTTATCGGCTTCCAGTGGAACGGCATCATTGTTACTTTATTATGGCTGCTGACGGCCGTTGTTCTTTTCATAGCTGGCGTACGGCTAAAGTCCATTGCCATGCGGCTTTCAGCCATGGCGTTGATTGGTGTTACACTATTAAAATTAGTGGTGTTTGACAGCCTCCGTTTTTCTACGTTGCAAAAAGTAATAGCCTACATTTTATTGGGCGTATTGCTGTTGATCGTTTCATTTTTTTATCAGAAGACCTCGACCCGTGCTGGCGGCGGCCCAACTCCGCAGGAAGGGATTGACTGAGGCCCAGAGGCTTTGGGCCGCCATTATTAAGAGCTTCGTTCGTAACCGCTGGTTACCCTCGTTAGGGAGAGCTACCAGCGGCACAGCCCACGCTTACTCAACCAATTATTTCTCTTATCAATCCTTCTTTGATGTTTTTTCTTTTTCAATACTTACTTATCTACTCTTACCGCAATTAAAGCATATCAGCATCCAAAGGCTCCCCACCGTCCAGCGCCTTATTGCGTGGCAACTTAATGAATGACTATGCTGTAAAGAAAGCCACACGTAATACAGCGCCTTTATTATCTACCCATTAAAGCCACCAAAAGAACATACGATTCCAACAACGAGAATGTGAGATAACAAGTCATGTACGAAGGATTGCTGACGCAGTGAAAGATTGAAACACGTAATGATGGGCTGTTGTGGGCTGGCCCGGCAAAAACAGCGGAGCATTTGTTTTTAGCCTTGATCTTTTGCTCCCTTTTGCATCAAGGCAAAAGTGGAAAACAAACAATAAGAAAGAACCACCATGATAACATGATATCTATCAGCATCAGGCGTTCCGAAGAAACGCAACAACATACATACAATGATTTTCTACCTATGAACCGTTCCTATGAAACGTTAAGCGAGAGCTGCTAACTATTCACCCAATTCACTAAACAAGTCAACAATATCTTTTTCTGATTATCTACATAAAGGACATAAAAAGTCATCTACCTACATTTGAAAATTAAGACATCAGATAAAAAGAAAAGCTCAATCATAACTGATTGAGCTTTTCAATATCCTATCAACGGCCGGTTGTTAACAAGCGCTACGCCTCACTACACATCTATTCTTGCATACTTCGCATGGCTTTCAATAAACTCGCGGCGCGGCGCCACTTCATCGCCCATCAGCATAGCAAAAACCCGGTCGGCTTCCGCCGCACTTTCAATGGTTACCATTTTCAACGTTCTTGTATCAGGGTTCATAGTAGTGGCCCATAACTGCTCAGAGTTCATCTCACCCAAACCTTTATAACGCTGAATGTTTACACTGTCCGGATTACCGCCTCCCAGTCTTTCCGTAATCACCTTGCGCTGTTCTTCGTTGTATGCATACACTTGTTCCTTTCCTTTTTTCACCAGGTACAAAGGTGGTTGCGCAATATATACGTAGCCTTGTTCTACCAACTCCTTCATGTACCGGAAAATGAAGGTGAGAATCAGCGTAGCAATGTGGCTGCCATCTACATCGGCATCCGTCATAATAATAAGCTTATGGTAACGAAGCTTTTGAATGTTCAAGGCTTTGGGGTCGTCAGGCGTGCCTACCGTTACACCTAAGGCCGTGTACATGTTTCTTATTTCCTCGTTCTCATAAATCTTATGCTCCATGGCTTTCTCAACGTTCAAAATTTTACCACGAAGGGGAAGAATAGCCTGGTAGCTTCTGTCGCGGCCTTGCTTGGCAGTACCGCCGGCCGAGTCACCCTCTACTAAATACAGCTCGCATCTATCAGGGTCACGTTCCGAACAATCGGCTAATTTACCGGGAAGGCCACCACCACTCAATACGGATTTTCGCTGCACCATTTCGCGGGCCTTTTTAGCCGCCGCCCTGGCCTGTGCCGCCAGAATTACTTTGTTGATGATGTTCCTAGCATCCTTTGGATTTTCTTCGAGGTAGGCTTCTATAACACGAGACACCGTTGTATCCACAATACCCATTACTTCATTGTTACCCAGCTTGGTTTTTGTTTGTCCTTCAAACTGCGGCTCAGGAACTTTTACAGATATGATGGCGCTCAATCCTTCTCTAAAATCATCGCCTTCGATGGTTACCTTGGCTTTTTCAAACAGGCCTTGTTTATCGCCATAGCTTTTAAATGTACGGGTTAACGCCCTGCGAAAACCAGCTACGTGTGTACCGCCTTCAATGGTATTGATGTTGTTTACATACGAATAAATATGTTCGGTATAGCTGCTGTTATAGGTCATGGCTACTTCTACGGCTACATTGTTTTTCTCATCATAGCCTTCTACAAATAAAATTTTAGGGAGAAAAGACGTGCGGCCGGCATTGGTATCCAGCATTTCTACAAACTCCACAATGCCACCTTCGCTAAAAAATATTTTGGTATAAGTCAGGCCGGTCTCCTCATCCTTTTCACGCAGATCACTTAACGTAATCCGAAGGCCCTTGTTTAAAAAACTTAATTCACGCAGGCGGCCTTCCAAAATATCTTTATTGTAAACGGTTTCAATGAAGATGGTATCATCGGGCCAAAAGTGAACCGTGGTACCCCGCTTGTCTGATACGCCTATTTCGCGAACAGAGTATTGCGGAATACCAATACGATACTCCTGCTCGAATATTTTTCCTTCTCTAAAAACGTTTACATGCAACAGCTTACTCAACGCATTTACGCAGCTAACACCCACGCCATGCAAACCACCGGAAACTTTGTAGGAGTCTTTATCAAACTTGCCGCCGGCATGCAATACGGTCATTACTACTTCTAATGCCGACCGGCCTTCTTTAGCGTGAATACCGGTAGGGATACCACGGCCATCATCTTCAACGGAAATAGAATTGTCTTCATGAATAGTAACAAAAATATTTTTACAATGGCCGGCAAGGGCTTCATCAATGGAGTTATCCACTACCTCGTAAACAAGATGATGGAGCCCTTTTACGCCAATATCGCCAATATACATGGCCGGCCTTTTACGAACGGCTTCTAAACCTTCTAAAACCTGGATGGAATCGGCGCCGTAAGACGGCATAACTACAGAGGAGGGAGGGCTGGCTAACGTATCTAAAATTTCATTCATTTTAAGCTAAGATTTACGCACCGGAAACGGCGCTTTTGTATTGTGGCAAATATATCGAAATAAGCGGTGACGGCGGCTTTCATTAGCGTTAAAATACAGCGTGAAAAGTTGAGTAGTTGAGAGGTTGATAAGCTGGCTGGTGGTGGTCTTTTTTTTCTAAAAAATGGGATGATCAAAAAGCGATTTTCCCGGTTATTCGCTATGCAAGGCAAACTGTTGCCGGGCCGCTTTACGGGCCGGAATATAGGCGGCGACTAAAGCGATAACCAATACTGTGGTACCTACCAATAAAAAATCCCAGGGATTGATTTTTACAGGAAAATACGAGATGATAAACGTGCTTCCTTCCATAGGAACAAGGTGAAATTGCTCTTGTGCAAAAGCCAGTGCCAGGGCCAGCAACATGCCGCCGCCACCGCCTATAGCCGCCAGCAAAAGACCTTCGGACAAGAAGACGTTTTTGATAAACGATTGATCGGCGCCAATGGCATGAAGGATGCCAATGTCTTCCTTCTTCTCCAATACCAGCATGGTTAAAGCGCCAATCATATTAAAGGCTGCCACAATTAAAATAAGCGAAAGAATAGCGTAGATGGCCCACTTCTCCATTTGCATAATGGAGTACAAACTCTGGTTTTGCTGGTACCGGGTTTGCACCAGATAGCCGGCGCCCAAAATTGCTTTCATGCTCTCCTGAACTGACTCTGGTTCGGCCGGTTTTGTAATGGCTATTTCAGCCGCACCATAGGCATCGGGCTTCATATTCAACATGTCTTTTACAAAAGCCAGGTTGGTGATGGCGTACTTGTTATCAAAGTCCTGTTGGATAATAAATGTGCCTGATGTATTGACGGTATCGGCGCTCAGCGACTTTAAGGGGTCAGATAAATTTACTTCTCCTCTTCGCGGCAGATAGACCGTAAGCGGATAAACATTCCGGTCGCTTTGTACACCTACCGCGTTTTCTATGCCGGCGCCCAAAACCAGCAGGGGCGCCGTTTCTGTGCCTACGTCGTAGCTTCCGCTTACTACATGGTCAGGCACAGAAGTTACCTCGCCATAAGCACTATCCACGCCCTTTATTGTGACCATAGATTGCGATTCGCCGCTCTTTAAAAAACCCTTTTCTTCCACGACTAAGGAAACAGCGTTTACCCCACTTACCCCACGAAGACGTTGCAATTGCTGTGGTGTAAGGGTAATGTTTTTACCGGTTGCGGCTGTAATTTTTAAGTCGGGGTAGAACGAAGAGTAGAGTCCTTTTACCAAATCTTCAAGACCGTTAAAAACACTCAATACTAATATCAGCGCAGCGGTACCAAACAGCATGGCTACAATGCTGATCCATGCAATGATGTTGATGGCATTAGTGGTTTTTTTTGCTTTGAAGTAGCGCCAGGCAAAGAGAAAGTGCATTGGTTGAAAGTTGATAAGTTGATACGTTAATAAGTTAACAGGTTGAGCAGGGGCACTTATCAACCTGTCAACGTATCAACTATCCTCATCCTTTTTTTCATCAGCCTTGATCTTATTAAACAACTCTTCCATTTTAAATACCTGGTCTAACGTATCATCTAAAAAAAACTTTAGTTCCGGTATGCGGCGAAGCTGGGTTTTTACACGGGCGGCCAATTCTTTTTTTATTTCCCAATGGCGCTCTTCAATTTTTTTAATGGTTGCGTTTTTATCGGTGCTATTAAATACGCTTAAGTAAATTCTGGCTTCCAATAAATCGGGTGTAATTTTTACCGATGATACCGATACCATGCTGCCACCCATAAAGCCCAATCCTAAGCGTTGAAAAATAGTATTGATTTCTTCCTGTATTAAACCACTGATCTGTTTCTGCCGTTTGCCTTCCTTCATAATCTAACAATTAATTATTAATGGCCGCGTCCCTTAAGGCACCAGCGGTCGGTGTAAAATTACTTACTTTGCCCCTTTCTTAAATGGGCCACCGGCCACCACATGAAGAAGTACGCAAGAGTTTTTAAATACCTGGCCCAGTACAAAAGCAAAGCTGCCCTCTATATTGTTTTTACGTTACTATCCATTGTTTTTTCATTAGTATCCCTGGGAATGCTGCTGCCTTTTTTAGAGTTGATTTTTAACGGCAGCAAAGGAAGCATGCTATCCAACTCCAATAACCTGGTGGTAGATTTTATTCGTCGTACATTGGAAGCAAGCCGCAATACACGGGGCGATGTGCCTACGTTGGGACTGATTTGCGTTCTTATTATTGTCTCCATCTTTTTTAAAAATCTTTTTCTTTATCTCGCTGCTTATATTCTTAATCCGTTAAAGAACAATATCGTTAATCAGTTACGTACCGAGTTGTACGAAAAAGTATTGAGCCTTCCCATTGGTTTCTTTACCGAGAAGCGAAAAGGCGATATTATCAGCCGTATCACCAATGATGTAGGCGAGGTAGAAAGCTCTGTGGTAGGCACTTTAGAAGGATGGGTACGAGACCCGTTAACCATTTTAGTAACCCTTGCCACGTTGCTTTTAATTAGCTACCAGTTGACACTTTTTGTGCTTTTATGCATCCCCGTTATTGGCTTTGTTATTGGGCGCATCAGCCGCAGCTTAAAAAAAGGTTCGGTGGAGATGACCAATCTGAATTCCGATTCCCTCTCTGTGTTAGATGAAACATTGGGTGGCCTGCGGGTGATCAAAGCGTTCAATGCAGAACCACTCCTGCGCAATCGTTTTTTTTCTATCAACGATCGCTTGGTCAATGCAAAAAACAAACTTGGATTTCGCAGAGAGTTGGCGTCCCCGGCGTCGGAGCTGATGGGTGTTATTGTTTTTACTGCTATTCTGTTCTTTGGTGGGCAGTTAGTGCTTAGCAAACAATTCAGCTTAACGGGTTCGCTATTCATCGCTTATTTAGGATTGTTCTATCAACTGATTGCTCCAGCCAAAACCTTATCGGCATCGTTTAGCAATATGGCCCGTGGCACCGCCGCCATAGAGCGCATAGAAGAAATTCTCAACACAAAAAGTTCGGTAGATGATAATCCGAACGGTAAACAATTAACCGATTTTACCGATAGCATTGAGCTACGAAATGTAAACTTCAATTACGACGGCATACCCATTTTAAAGAACATTAATTTAAAAGTGGCCAAAGGAAAAACAGTAGCCTTAGTGGGTTCTTCGGGCGCCGGAAAAAGTACGCTGGCCGACCTGGTGCCCCGCTTTCATGATGTAAGCAGCGGCGAACTTTTAATAGATGGCGTCAACATTAAAGACTATTCCTTACGATCGGTACGCGACCAGATCAGCATTGTAACACAAGAGCCCATTTTATTTAATGATAGCATTGAATCCAACATTCGCTTAGGCAAGCAGGAAGCGGGTTTAGAGCAGATTGAAGAAGCCGCGCAGGTGGCCAACGCCTACCATTTTATTACAAAAAAAGAAGCTGGGTTTACCACCAATATTGGCGACCGGGGCACCAAACTTAGTGGCGGGGAAAGGCAGCGGTTGACTATTGCCAGGGCCATTGTAAAAAACCCGCCGATATTGATTTTAGATGAAGCCACTTCATCGCTTGATACGGAAAGCGAACGCCTGGTACAGGACGCTATTAATAACATGATGCAGAATAGAACATCTATTGTTATTGCTCACCGCTTATCTACCATCCGCCATGCCGATGAAATTATTGTACTGCAAAAAGGAGAGATTGTGGAAAGAGGCACGCATGATGAACTACTACAGAAAGAAGGTTATTATTACCGGTTGGTGATGATGCAGGAGGTGAAGTAATAATCCAAATTAGTACCGAAAGAAGAAGCGTAACTTCTAAGATTTTGAGCTAAGGCTTGTCCCTCAAAGCAATATTTATTTTATTGCCATAATTATAGTTTTGAGACATCAGTCATGTACGATTATTTCTGTTTTTGTTAGTTCAATAAAATTTTTCGATTTAAATATCTCGGCGATGAGTGTGAAGTTTTTCGCAAATAGTTCCAGGAGAATTTTGTTGCTGGTGTTTCCTGTATTTACCAAAAGCAGCTTTGAGGAACATTTTTCAAAAGATGGCTTTGGAGGAAATCATTGTCTTTTGTTACTACAATGCGTTTCTCACCTATAGCTAGTTTCATAATTTCATCATCCCCGGTCCTATTCTTATTGAACAAGTTCAGCGTATGAACGCTATCACAACCCTACGATTGAAGCAACATACTTAAACTTTGGGGCAGCTGCGCATCTACTATAAATTTCATTATGCAGCTTTGTAAATACTGTTAATGCGGGTGAGATTCGCAGCATATTCCAGACACGCTAACAAATCTTCTTTTTCCAAATCCGGAAAATCTGCAAGTATATCTTCAAACGACATTTCTGAAGCCATCATCTCCAACAAATTTTCCACCGGGTAACGTAAGCCGCGTATAACTGGTTTGCCGTGACAAATGTTACTATCTGTAGTTATTCTGCTAAGTAACGTTTGTGCCATAGCCCCAATCTATCAACTAAATCTTACACAGAAATGATACGTCTGATCACTCTTCTATTTCATCAGAAACACTTGGAAATATAATCCTCTTATTCTCCCTTCTTCAATATAGTATTCGGTGCTTCCCACTTTTTTCTTCCAAAAAAATACGGAAACAGACTCCGTAATTTTACCCAATCCATGTAGGGTTATTTCAAAATAACTTCGGAAAATACTTGCAAACCCAAGATGTGGAATATACATTTGCGGCTTAGTCAGTACCAATCCCTAAGCAAAAACCCGTACCTAAACTTGTACTCTATGAAACGGTTCTTACTTACCACTATCAGTGGGTTGATGCTTTTTACTACGGCCTTTACGCAGGCCAATCCTTCTTTTAAATTCAGCACTACGGGCAGTAATGTTATCGCTTACAAGCAAGGCACTAGTTGCACTGCCAGCGCCTATTCGTTTTATATGATCAATGATGTAGGCATGCAAGCCGCTACGCCGTTTTACACAATAAGCAACACCAGCAGAGAAGTTAATGGCATTGGGATTAACCCGGCTGACCGTTTTTTATATGGTGTAGAATACGATCGGGACGGCGCCTGCGCTTTTTCCAACTTTCATTTAAAACGTTACGATACACAAGGCAATTCCGATGACCTGGGAATGTTGTCTTGCCCGGCAGGCGGTAGTGTTAGTGGCGCCCTGGGTTGTGTTACCAGCAATGGCAATTTTGTTTATACTACTAAAGATGCTCTCGGCAATAGTTACATTTCCATCATTGCCGGCATTGCTTCTTTGCCGGTAAATGCTTCCGGAACGTTAACCATCAATACGTCAAAACAAATTATCAACAATGCCAATACCTTTTCCTACGCAGACTGGGCGGTGCATCCCACTGATGCAAAAATTTACACCTACGGCATTGCCAATGTGGGCGGTGTAAGCACAGGCAAACTATTGGTTCTTGATCCGAATACCGGCATTTTACAAGCCATAGGATTAACAGATGCCACTGATTTTTTAGATGCCGCAAGAGACAACTTCGGCGGCGTATATTTTGGTAACGACGGCATGCTATACGGTGTGAATGTAAACACCAGAAAACTATACAAAATTGATCCCCTAACCGGAAGCGTAACCTTTAAAAGCACGATGATTGGCAGTGGACAGATACGTGCCGATATGGGTAGCTACTCAACCGGTTGGATCATGCTACCGGTGGATTTTACTAAGGTGGAATTGGTAACTAAAAACAGCCAAACCTATTTACACTGGACGGTAGCCAACAGCAGCCAGGTAAATGAATTTGTAATAGAACAAGCTACAGCTAAAGATGATTTTAAAGAGATAAAAAGCGTAACGGTCACCGATAAATCTCAGGTAGATTTTTCTGTTCCCGTTACCGCCACTGCTAATACGGAGTTTCGGGTTAAAGCACTTACCGATGGCAAAACCGCTTATTCGCTGATTGTTTTATATACGCCGCCATCAGCTACGGCTATTAAGTTGCTTGGCAACCCGGTACAAAACAACCAACTGAATTTTATAGCCAACTTATCTGTCAATTGCACCTACAGCATCATTAATATCAACGGCTCTTTGCTAAAAAGCGGCACCCTAACGTCAACAAAAAATGCCGTGAATACCATTGACCTGCCTCGGGTAAGCAGCGGTGTTTACATCTTGCGTCTATCCGGCGATAAAGCGGAGAACATTAAGTTTATAGTGGATTAATTGTTTTATAAAAATATTACCCTGGACGGTAAGGAGCATCACGAAACACACGAGTGTGAGTGATGCTTTTTTATTTTGCCTGAATAGGTGGCCGTGCATCAGCTGGCGAATATTTTAAGCCGCATCCGCATAGTTTTTGTATTTTAACTGAAACATTCTTGCTATGAACACAGTAAAACAAATCCTCTTTCGCAAAGGCAGCACGGCCATTTCCGTTGCCGCAGGTACATCGGTATTGGATGCATTAAAACTGATGGCCGATAGAAACATCGGGTCGGTAATTGTACACGATAATGAGAACCCTTTTTTAGGTATCGTTACCGAACGTGACTATTCAAGAAAGGTCATTTTGCAAGGGCGCAGCTCAACCGAAACCAATGTGGAAGATATTATGAGCACTAATTTTCCGGAAGTAGCCATGACTGATTCTGTGGAGCATTGCATGTACCTGATGACGAGTAATAATATCCGTTACCTGCCTGTGTTTAACGAGAATGAATTGCGAGGCATTGTTTCGATGAGCGATGTGGTGAAAGAAACCATATTAATACAACAGGAAACGATCAGCCATTTGAAGGAATATATTAATCAGTGAGGCATACCATCTGATTTGGCAAAAGTTGAAGTTTTTTCAATTAATATATTTCCGGTTGTTGGCTTGTGTGGCGGAATCGTATAATACGAATCATTCCCTCACTGGTAAAATAGCTGATCCGGTAATGGTGAATTTCAAAAAACACGGTAACTACCGCCGTTGAGATTTTGTATTTATCAGGAGTGTGTAATCGTTCCGGTTCCTCTGCCAATTTCTTTACAGCGGTGTTAATATCCAACCGCACCATATCTCCATTCTGTGATGAACTTTTTTTGATATAAGCAATTGCTTTTTTAAATGCGTTTCTCGCTTCAATATCCCAAACAATCGAGGGCTTCTTTTTCGTCATTTTCCGGATTCGTTTTCTAAATCCTCTTGAGATACAAATTGCCTGCATCAATACGTGCCATGGCCTCATCTATCTCCCGGTTGTATTGTTCAATGCTCACTCCTAATTCGGGGTGAATCAGCCCTTTGATCACACTCAGTACTGATTCTTGTTAAACTGCCGTCAAACTTGGCCAATATTGCATTAATTCTTTGTCTAAAGGGTTGCACCCATAATTTATCGTTTATACAAATCTAATTTTTATAAAGGATAGGAGAAAACGGAACTTAATTAAACTACTTCGGCTTTGGACAGAACCACCTTCCCATGCATTCGTTCTAAAAACGAATACACATCCTGCATATCTCTTGTTGGTTCCACTACAATCATAAACAATTTTCCTACCTGCCGGAGCTTTGCTTTATTGGTGCCCGTTTGTAAATATTGTAAGATGCGGTTGAACGTCTCCGATTCAAAATAAGGAGAGTCGGGCTTATTAACGAAGTAACATTTCAAGGAATCGTTCTTTAGTATCATACGCTCAAAACCCAATGCCACGGCCAGTTTGCGGCAACGAACGGTAACGAACAACTCCTGCACCTGCGGCGGCAATAGCCCGAAGCGGTCAGTAAGTTCCTGCTCCATGGCCTGCAACTCTTCTTCCGTTTCGCAGTTATCTAATCGTGAATAAAGCGATAATCGTTCGGTGATGTTTTCTACATAGCTATCCGGTATTAAAATCTCGAGGTCGGTATCAATGGTACAGTCTTGCACAAAATCATCCTGCTTTGAAATTTCTTCTTTAAACAAATCTTTAAACTCCGTACGTTTTAATTCGCGGATAGACTCATCTAAAATTTTCTGGTACATCTCAAAACCTATCTCCGCCATAAAGCCGCTTTGTTCGCCACCCAGCATATTACCGGCGCCACGGATGTCAAGGTCACGCATGGCAATTTGAAAGCCGCTACCCAACTCGCTGTGTTGCTCCAATGTTTGTAACCGTTTGCGGCTATCGGTAGGTAAAGTGCTCATGGGCGGCGCCAACAAATAGCAGAAGGCTTTCTTGTTACTACGTCCAACACGGCCACGTAACTGGTGCAGATCACTCAACCCAAAATGGTGGGCATTGTTTACCATAATGGTGTTTACGTTGGGTATGTCAACACCACTTTCAACGATATTAGTACACACCAGTACATCATACTTTTTATCAATAAAATCCATGATGCGTTCTTCCAACTCATGTCCTTCTAACTGGCCATGGGCCCAGCCTACACTCAGGTCCGGACAAAGCCCTTGTATAATAGAGGCCATCTCCGTAATGTTCTGCACCCGGTTATGTATAAAGAAGACCTGCCCGCCGCGTTCAGCTTCGTAATAGATAGCATCACGAACAAAATCTTCCTGGTAAATACGCACTTCGGTTTGTATGGGCTGACGATTAGGAGGTGGCGTATTCATAATGGACAGATCCCGTGCACCCATCAAGCTAAATTGTAACGTACGTGGGATAGGTGTCGCTGTTAATGTCAGCGCATCTACATTGGTGCGAAGCGTTTTTATTTTTTCTTTATGGCCCACGCCAAACTTTTGTTCTTCATCTATAATCAGTAAGCCAAGGTCTTTAAACTTTACTTCCTTTCCCAAAAGCGAATGCGTGCCGATGATGATATCTACCTTGCCTTCTTCTAATTTTTTATAGGTGTCTTTTTTTTCTTTGGCCGATTTAAAACGATTGACATAATCTACCGTTACCGGAAAATCACGCAGGCGTTCGCTAAATGTTTTGTAGTGTTGAAAAGCAAGAATAGTGGTAGGCACTAACACAGCGGCTTGCTTGCCATCTAAACAAGTTTTAAACGCTGCCCTTATGGCAATTTCTGTTTTACCAAAACCTACATCACCGCAAACCAATCTATCCATGGGCGATGTGGACTCCATATCCCGCTTTACATCTGCCGTTGCTTTGCTTTGGTCAGGTGTGTCCTCATAAATAAAACTGGCCTCCAATTCTGTTTGCATGTAGTTATCAGGTAGGTGCTGAAAGCCTTGCTGGGCCTTGCGTTGCGCATACAGCTTAATCAGGTCGAAAGCGATTTCTTTTACCTTCACCTTGGTTTTTTCTTTGAGCTTGTTCCAGACATCAGAACCCAATTTATTCACCTTTGGAATAGTACCTTCCTTGCCTGTGTACTTCGCAATTTTATGCAGCGAGTTAATGTTCACATACAAAATATCCTTGTCGCGATAGATGATGCGGACCGCCTCCTGCATCTTACCAGCCGCTTCTATTTTTTGCAGTCCGCTATATACGCCTACGCCATGGTCAATATGCGTTACATAGTCACCCGGCGTTAGTTCACGCAGGGCACGAAGGGTAAGTGCTTTGTTTTTATTATAAGCCTGCTTGACCTTGTATTTATGATAGCGTTGAAATATCTGGTGATCGGTATAGCAAACAATTTTCAATTCTTCATCAATAAATCCTTCGTGTATAGAAGTAGCAATGGGGTTAAAAGTAATTTCTTCTTTAAGGTCTTTGAAGATGGTATAAAGCCGCTCCAGTTGCTTTGGGTTTTCAGCAAAAATGTTTAGCGCAAAGCCTTGTCCCTCCCAGCTTTTGAGGTCGCGAATGAGTAAATCAAACTGGCGATTGAAAGCGGGTTGTTCCTTTGTCAAAAACGCTATCGTGTGCTTTGCCTCAGCCGGTTTTTCATAACCAAAATATATCACATGATGATTCAGTAAGCCGCGGCTAAAATCATCTGACGTAATAAATTCGTCTTTACGAATGTCTTTTTTTATGAGCTTATCATCCGCTTCTTCTTCTTTTGGTTTTAATGTTTTGATCAATTCCAAATACAATCCAAGATCTTCTTCCGCTGTAAGCAATTTCTCTCTTAATAATTCTTCATCCTGTATCCAGATGCAGGTGTTTTCGGGAAGAAATTCCAAGAGCGAAACTTTATCTTCTTCTTCAAATTGTGTTTCTACATTGGGTATAATGCTGACCTGCAATAACCTTCTTTCACTCAATTGTGTTTCAGGATCAACAATGCGAATAGAGTCAATATCATTGCCGAATAACTCAATACGATAGGGCTTGTCGTTGCCAAAAGAATAGATATCGAGAATGCCGCCACGCACCGCAAACTGGCCCGGCTCATATACAAAATCCGTACGCTCAAAGCCGTACCCCACCAGCTTTCCATAGAGTTCATCAGGATTAATTTCGTCACCCGACTTCAGGCTGATGATATTATCTGAAATAGACTTTGCCAATACCACTTTCTCCGCTATGGCTTCAGGATAAGTTACCAACGCACCAACCCTATTGCCTCTTGCGGAAGAAAACTTTGTCAACGCCTCCGTACGAAGCATCACATGCGATGAGTTAAGCAGCCGGTAGTTTTTTCTGTTTTTAAAAGAAGAAGGAAAATAATAGATATTCAATGCGTTGGTGAGATTCTCCAACGTGTTGTGAAAATAGGCGGCTTCCTCTGCATCGTTACAAATAAAAACATGGTTAAGCTGTGCGCAAGACGGATGTAAAAAAATACCGGCTGCTACAAATTGAGATGAACTTCCCCGAAGGTTTTGCAAGCGGAGCCTTTGCGGCTGGGCAAAAGAAAGTTTGTCCGCCAACGTAAAAAGGCGGGGGGAGGTTTTGTACTGATCCAACAGATTCGTTACACTCATTCGAAGGGTGCAAAGATAACCGTGGATAGATTTATAAAAACAGCTATGGGCTATTGTGAGTGTGCCTTTATGCTGGATTTAAAAAATTACCCCTCTATTTTTCAGAGGGGTAATTGTAAACTTTTTAAACCGATCTATTTTATAAATTGACGGGTATATTGTTCATTTTTATTGCCTAACAGTTTTAGAATGTAGGTACCGGAAGCCAGGTTGGAAACATTAATCAGTTGATCGCTGTAGGCTTTATCTGCCGAATACACAAGGCTTCCCTTGGCATCATAGAGCATCACCGCCATTTTAGTAGTGGTGAGATTACCGGTTTTAATATATAGCTGACTGCTATTAGCCGTAATATAGTTGATAAAATTTCGTGTGTTAACCACTGTTGGAATACCGGTAGTAACGCCTGTTATATTAGTAGTGAATAAGCCTCTTCCATGAGTGGCTGCTACAACTAAAAAGTCGGAAGCCCGGTACTTCAACATATCAGTTCTTACATTAGGCAGGCCGGCATTATTTGGCGCCCATACGGTAGAAGCCCCATTCACAACAGAAGTTGTCCATACACCTAATTCAGTGGCTAATAAAATTCCGCCGCCGGTGGTTCCATCCAATAAAGCGCCTTGCGGAGCAAACAGTCCCCACCGCACCGGCATATCGGGCAGGTTGCCTTCAATGTTGGTAAATGTGGTTCCGCCATCTGTACTTAAAAGCACACTAACAACTCCATAATTAGACAGGGTTACTAATATGCGGCTGGGATTCGCTTCGTCAATATCTATACAAGAAACCGCAGCATTAGCCACCACCGGAAGCGTAGTAACCAAAGCAACAGTTGGCGTACCGGTATTGGCATTGATTACTTTTAAAATCATAGGCGCCACACTGCCAAATGAAGCTCCAAGCCATACGGTATTAGACTCAGAATGATCTACTCTTACCGCCGTCACTTCCCGGCTGCCCATGTCAATTAATGATTTTTTTGAACCTGCCGGCGTACCATCTAAACCTGTAACACAATAGTAAAAACCGGCATCGTCGCCGGAGAAGAGGGTATTCGTATTATCATCTAAATCCGACGGGTTAATAAATTGTCCCCTGGTGTTGTTAATAGAACCACCCAACGACGTAAAACTAACGCCGCTATTTACGGAACGGTAAAAATTGTTAGCGGTAGTAGCGGCTATTTGCAGCACACCATCTGTTTTTCTGATATGCGGTATTCCTCCATCGCCACCAACAACGGAGTTAGTTGCATTAATACCGGCCGAAGTAAATTTTTGCGTGTTGTTATCCTGCGCACCGGCTAAAAAATAATTCAGGTTTGATGGATGATAATCCACACCATAAAACTGGGTTACATTAAACCCATTGTCCTTATTTAAAAAAGACGGAGCCACCGAGTTGGCATCGGTAGAATAATAAACACCGCCATCATTACCTACAATTAATTTTGATGATGACAGGTAAACAAGCACATGCTGGTCAACGTGAACCCCACTGCTCGTAAGGGTTATGTCAGTAAAAGTAGAACCGCCATCGGTTGACTTGGCTACGTGATAACCGCCCACTACCAAAGCATCTGCATTAGAAGGATCAACCGCACATATAAGATTATACCATGTTTGCGAAACGGTTCCATTGTTTAATGCGGCCGGTGGCGTTAACGTTTCCCAGGTGGTGCCGCCATCGCTGGAGCGAAAGAAGTCTTTTACCTGGCTGCTGGCACTATCCTGCATTAATAAATAAACACGCTGGGGATTGGAGGGAGCCACGGCTATCTCAGCCCGTTGTGTTATGTTGGTATGCGCCGGCATAATGTCCTGCCAGGTTCCTAAAGCACCGGTGGTAGCACCGTTGGTAGCAGGCGATTTCATTACAACCGACCGGCCGAAGATGCCAAGCGTAGCATATATATCGCCATTGGTGGCTACTTCCAAATCTGCCGCACGGCCGGTGACAAAACCGGTTAATGGCGCCCCTAAAACCTGCACCCATGTAGCCCCGCCATCAGTAGATCGCTGTACGCCCCGAAAGGCAGTGTTAATGTTACGGAGCGATAAATAAAGGTTACCATTATTGTCTTGTTCTATATCCTGTATATATTCAAAAGTTGCTGTAGAAGCCATCTGTGTCCAGGTGAGGCCGCCATCAATACTTTTAAAAACACCAGCGCCTTTAACTGCGTCTATATTCAACCATCCTTCGCCCGTGCCGGCATACATTATAGCACCGTTTGTTTTATCCTGAAGCATGGCCGTAACGGCAAGATTGGAAAGCTGGTCGGCAACGGGAGTCCATGTAGTGGCGCCGGAGGCAAAGTTGGTGGACCGGAAAATGCCACCGCTAACCGACGAAGCAATGACCGTATTGCCGGTGGCATCCCGCCTGTCCACGATAACGGCTCTTGTGCGGCCACCGATATTGTTCGGCCCTCTCTCCTGCCACGATAAGGCACCGGCGCCATACACTCGTGCAGATGAGGAATTAATCACCGCTTGAGCCTGTGCCAACCGTTCTGTTGGAATCAGGTCTAATTTAGGATCTCTTGTTTTTAGAAACTCCTGCCGCATCGCTTCCTCCATTCCATCGGTTTCCAGGTCTTCTTTTACTGCACCGGCCGATTTATCCTTGCAGGCAAACAAGCCTGTCAATAAAAGGATTATGAGAGCAGTTCTATGCACTAAAATCATAAGTAAAAATTATTGATACTGATTAGAAACTAAAATAATGAAGGATAACAAGAATGGACAATTTAAAATTAGCGGCAACAATTTATCGCTAACTATTACAGGCCGGCATTATAGGATTAAACGATAGAACAGCAACGAAAATTATAGACGCCCAGATTTTTCAGGAGTTGCTTTCTGCCATAAATAAGAATGGATAAAGGCATGTGGGAACTGATCCTGAAGCCAAAATTGTATCGCTCTTAAACAGTATCGCTAAAGCTTCGCACACCGCCACATTAAAATAAACAGGGCCGGTAAGAATACCAGCCCTTTAACCTAAACCGTCCGACTAAAATATTTTAAAATGTGCTTTTATTTTCTGGCTGAAAGTTTTCAACTACTATGCCAATAGGCCGTTTCTGTTGAAAACTTTTGAGTTAAATCATTTTTTGTAATTTGTCCTAAAACTGCTTTATGGCATTACAACCCTGGCGCAAAGGCATCGTAACCCGCATCGAAGATGAAACGCACAATACAAAAAGATATTGGATAACGGTACCGGAATTAACAAGTTTTGATTTTGACCCCGGCCAGTTTGTAACCCTGGATCTGCCCATTCACGAAAAACCTAATAAACGTTGGCGCAGCTATTCCATTGCCTCCTGGCCCGATGGCAGCAATGTGTTTGAGTTGTTGATTGTAATACTGGAAGGCGGCCTGGGCACTACTTATCTGTTTAATGAAGTTCATGTTGGCTCTGAACTCATACTACGTGGACCGCAAGGGGTATTTACCTTGCCCGATCCTTTGGACAAAGATTTTTACCTGATCTGCACCGGCACCGGAATCGCTCCATTCCGCAGCATGGTTCATCATATAAAACGCCACCATATTCCACACAAAAGTATCAACCTCATCTTCGGCACCCGCGCACAAAACGACTTGTTATATACCGGCGAACTAAAGCAACTGGAAAGGGAAGTAGAAAACTTTCACTTCTTCCCTACTTTGTCGCGAGAACAATGGGACGGTTGCTGCGGATACGTACATGCCGTGTACGAAACCTTAGTACGCGAAAAAATGAACGGACATCCGGAGCCGCCACCAGCTAATTTTTATTTATGCGGATGGAAAGCTATGGTGGACGAAGCTAAAAAACGGATCGTGGATTTGGGTTATGATAGAAAGGCTATTCATTTAGAACTATATGGATAATTCATGCGGTTAAAGCATCACTTATTCCAATGCTTTTCTATAGCGTTTGCGGTGCCGTTGCCTGCTGAACTAATCCTTTTGCCCGTTAAATTCTTAAATTTTACTGTTCAACCCGGATTTTGCAATGTGTACCTACTACACGATTGTTAAAATATTAAATTTCTTGGCCCCGTTTATAGCGGCATAGCGACCGCAACTGTTAAACTGTTTCGCCGTCCACTTTTTTCTTCCTTATCCCCGACTTAGGTTTGCACTCCAATCAAGAGATGATCATCCCCGATTGAAGAAACACAATTGATGTTTCAATAAAAAATTCCAGCGCCTGCTTGCCTGAACCATTTTTTATTTCACAATTAAATTAAAGAGTATGAAAACAACAACAGCACCTGCTATTGTACAAATTGACGCCGACGAATTAAAAGCCTACAGCCCTGTAAATGAAACCCTGGCTACCCATTTTACTTTTCCTGAACCATCTATAAAGACAAAAAACTTTGGTGTGCTGGATATGTGGAAGTGCCGCAAACAAATGCGTACGCATGGCATCGTTATCCGATAAATTTTTACAATAGCTTTCAAACAAAAAGGTTCCGCATTTTGCGGAACCTTTTTGTTTTTAGTTACCAAAATTTCTTTTATATCTCTTACCCGATAGCTTGCTGAACCAAACCTTTTACGTCTTCTATTCTTATCCTTTCCTGCTGCATCGTATCTCTATAACGTATGGTTACAGTGCCATCTTCCTTGGTTTGATGATCTACTGTTACGCAGAAAGACGTACCAATAGCGTCCATCCTTCTATAGCGTTTTCCAATGGCGTCTTTCTCTTCATAAAAGCACCTGAAATGAGGTTTGCAATCATCAATAATTTTTCTTGCTATTTCCGGTAGTCCATCTTTTTTCAACAGCGGAAGGATGGCCAATTTAACAGGCGCCAGCTTTGGCGGAAATTTTAAAACCACCCGGCTATCTTTCTTCTCACTGGTGCTTAAATCCTGTTCTTCATAAGCCTCACTTAATACCATCATCACCGTTCTATCCACACCTATTGAGGTTTCTATTACATACGGAATATAATTGCCGAAAGGCTTGCCTGTGGCTTCGTCTATGTCGTTATCAAAATAATGCATCTTCTTTTTGCTGTACTCCTGATGCTTGCTTAAATCATAATCCGTTCTTGAATGAATGCCTTCCACTTCTTTAAAACCAATGGGGAAATTATATTCAATATCGGTAGCGGCATCGGCGTAAAAAGCTAATTTATCGTGATCATGAAAGCGGTATTTATCAGCACTGATGCCAAGGCCTAAATGCCACTGCATTCTTGTTTCTTTCCAATGGGCAAACCACTCTTTTTGCGTACCCGGACGAACAAAGAATTGCATCTCCATTTGCTCAAACTCCCGCATCCGAAAGATGAATTGGCGGGCTACAATCTCATTACGAAAGGCCTTGCCAATTTGTGCAATGCCGAATGGGATTTTCATTCGGCCGCTCTTCTGCACATTTAAAAAATTTACGAAGATGCCTTGCGCTGTTTCAGGCCGTAAGTAGATTTTATTTTCCTCGGGATTATCGGATGATACAGCGCCAAATTCCGTGGAGAACATCAGGTTGAATTGGCGAACATCGGTCCAGTTGCTCGTACCACTGATGCCGCAAACGATGTTATTATTTTCGATTAAATTTTTTAAGCCTGCGAAATTGTCTGCGGCCAGCAGCGAATTCATTTCTTTCAACAATGTTTCCGCTGCATCGGTGTTGCCCTCCTTCTCTAATTCATCAGCTTTTGCCTCTATCAAATGATCTACCCGGTAGCGTTTGTTGCTATCCTTGTTATCAATCATCGGGTCGCTGAAGTTGTCTATGTGTCCGCTCGCCTTCCAGGTAGTTGGGTGCATAAAGATGGCAGCATCAATGCCCACAATATTTTCATTCAGCTGTACCATGCTTTTCCACCACCAATCCTTGATGTTTTTTTTTAACTCGCTGCCCCATTGGCCGTAGTCATATACAGCGCCAAGGCCATCGTAAATTTCTGATGATGGAAAAATGAACCCATACTCTTTGCAATGGCCTATAATAGCCTGAAACCGGTTGTTGTCTGTTGCCATGCGGCGAAGATAAGAACCTCACCCCTAACCCCTCTCCAGCAAAGCTGTAGAGGGGAACCGTGGTTTATAATTTGATTATTTCTTCACGTAGTATGTTGTTCTTCCAACAACTGATTGATCGCAAGAAAGAATCATTGTATTAAAACCGCTTGCGAAAGCACTCCCTCTCCATCTTTGATGGAGAGGGCCGGGGTGAGGTTTTACGTCACCTTCACATGATCGCCGGTTTTATCATTCTCCTCCTGCTTCTTCTGCTCCTGTTCTTTTAGCGACCCTTCCTTTTGTTCTACTTCAATATTTTTTACCCACACGGCGTATTCGCTGGGGTGAATAGCCGACCCGTAATTAGCTGCATAGGCTTTGGTAAACTCTGCGCCGAAGTATAAAATAAGCGAAGAATAATATACCCACAGGAGCAGCACCACCAATGAACCAGCCGCTCCGTAAGTGCCGCCCACATTGGTTTTGCCGATGTAGAATGTAATGGCAAACTTACCCAGCATAAACAATACCGCCGTAACCATTGAGCCTACCACTACATCCTTCCACTTAATAACCGCATCGGGCAATACTTTAAAAATAACGCCGAATAAAGTAGTGATAATACCAAACGTGATGAGCAGGTTAACAATGTATAACACCACTACGGTGACATTTGGAAACCTTGCCTGAAGCCGTCCCATCAGGGCTTCTATCAAACCGGTAAGCAGTAAAGAAACCAGCAGAATAAACCCTAAGCTGATGATGACGGAAAAAGAAAGCAGCCGGTTAATGATCATTTTAAGCCAGCCTTTTTTGGGCTTGGGTTTCAGGTTCCAGATCATATTGATAGATTCCTGAATCTCCGCAAAAACCCCTGTGGCGCCCATCACCAATGTAATGATGCCGATGATGGCGGCAAAGTGGCCTTTATTACTTAATGCCGCACTCTTTATCATAGACTGAATTTGCAGGGCGGCATCGGCCCCTACCAAACCTTGTATCTGCCCAAAGATGGTGCCCTGCACGGCTTCGCGGCCATAGATAACACCGGCGAAATAAATGATCACAATAATCATGGGGCCGATGGAAAATACGGTGTAGTAAGCCAACGCCGCACTTAGCTTAACTACCTTATCATCGCCAAAGCCAGCAAAGGCTTGCTTTAATACTTTCCAGATTCCTTTAAAACTTAGTTTGTTCGTCATACTGATGGTTTGCCGTACTGTGCAAATAGACAGCCAGGCGGTTACTGGCTATTTTGGCTTTAGCGTCATTGTTTTTTTATTGTTACGGGTATTTATAAAATACAACACCAGGCCCGCTATAACGATTCCCATTCCCGGCTTTTTCTTTTCAATAGAAGAAGGTTGTAAAGCCGCCTGAGATAACGCCGGAGCTAAGGGGTTTGGCGCCGGCGTTTCTTTTTTTTGTTCATCGGCGGCAGGAGCTGCATTGGGTGGTGGTTCTTTTAATTCGGCACCAGGCACGGTCGCTTCTTTATTCCATTCGGCATACTCATTCGGAACAATAGTAGCGCCTTTATTGATAGCGTATGATTTAGTAAACTCCGCTCCTAAATAAAGAATGATAGAAGAGTAATAGATCCACACAAGAATCACAGCTAATGATCCGGCAGCGCCATACGTACTGCCCACGGCGGTTTTGCTGATGTAGAGGGAAATGGCAAACTTACCAATCAGGAAAAGTATAGAAGTAGCAATAGCGCCGGGCCACATGTCTTTCCATTTTATTTTAGCATCAGGCAATACTTTAAAAATAACAGCGAACAATGTAGTAGTTACGCCCAATGTCAGCACCAGGTTAACAATGTAAAAAACTATGACCGTTACATTCGGGAGGTAGGCCTTTAACCGGGCGCCAACTCCTTCTACTAATGTGGTAGCGGCTAAGGATACGAGCAACAAAAACCCAAGGCTGCCAATCAATCCAAAGGATAGCAGGCGGTTTTGAATGGTCTTCATAATCCCCACCTTGGGCTTTGGTTTTAATCCCCAAATCCTGTTGATGGAATCCTGAATTTCCGCAAAGATGGAAGAAGCACCAATAAGCAAAGTAACCACGCCGATAGTGGTAGCAATAGCACCTTTGCCACTGATGGCGGCGCTCTTGATCATATCCTGTAATTGCTTGGCGGCATCGGCCCCTATAAAGCCCTGCACCTGCGTATCAATAGTGCCCTGCACGGCTTCGTGCCCAAAAAAGAGACTGCAGATAGCGATAATTACAATCAGCAAAGGCGCTAAAGAAAACACGGTATAATACGCCAGTGATGCACTGAGCTTTGTAACCTTATCATTACCAAAACCGGTAAAAGCATCTTTGAAAGATTTCCACACAAGCCCCAGGGAGAACTTCTTCTTCATACAACTTTTTTGTGGAGGGCTACAAAAACGGAGCCAGCGGGAAAGTTGGCAGTAAACAGTTGGCAGTTGGCATCGCTGCTGCTAATTACCGGACCTATTATCTCAATTTTTCATTCTGCTGATGACGTTCAGTATCCCGCATTGTTTTCTTCTCAAAATTCTTTTGCAGGGCTTCGGTAAGATTAACACCGGTTTGATTGGCCAGGCAAAGAAGCACCCACAGTACATCGGCTAATTCATCACTCAGGTCTTTGGCCTTATCGCTTTCTTTAAACGATTGTTCGCCGTATTTGCGACTGATGATCCGCGCCACCTCTCCTACTTCTTCGGTAAGGATGGCCATGTTGGTCAACTCGCTGAAATAGCGGACACCAGTGGTTTTTATCCATTCATCCACCTGTTGCTGCGCCTCTTGAATCGTCATGTGAGAAAGTATAAAGTTTGAAGTTGGGTGTAATTATAAGGTGCTTCCATTCACTATTCACATTTCACTATTTACTGGCTTAATCCAAACTTTGATTGGTAGAAGAAGCCCGTTTCAGTAGCTGGTCAAATTGCTGGGCATTTAAATCGTTATAGAAAAAATAGACGGGATCCAGCTTCTGCCCGTTTTTATGTACTTCGTAATGGCAATGCGGCCCGGTGCTTTTTCCGGTGCTGCCTACATAGCCGATGATCTCGCCCCGCTTTACCTTTTGCCCTTCCCTTGCTTTTACTTTTACCATGTGGCCATACACGGTTTCGTAGCCGTAACCATGATTAATAACCACGTGGTTGCCATAACCGCCTTCGCTAAAGCCGGCCTGCGATACGGTGCCATCGGCAGTAGCATAAATAGGCGTGCCTTGCGGGGCCGCAAAGTCAAGCCCGGCGTGCAGTTTCACGGTTTTATACACCGGGTCAATCCGGTAACCAAAGCCAGATGCAATACGGCTCAAATCTTTATTGCTGACCGGCTGAATAGCGGGTGTGGATGCCAGCAACACTTCTTTGTTACTGATCAATCCCATCAACTCATCGTAGGATTTTTTTTGTGCGTTGATCCTTGCCTTTAGTTTGTTGATCGTAGTATCAATAGAGAAGATTAAATCCTGCTCTTTTAATGATTCTACCTTGGCTATTTCCTGTGCCTTCTCTGCTTGCAGTATGCGTAAACTATCGGGGATAGGCTGCGCCTCAAAAATGCTTCTATAAACTTCATTGTCCCGCTTTTCAATAGCGGCCATTTGCTGATTAATAGAAACCACCTGTTCATTCAATCGTTTCAATTCGCCGTCTAAATTATTGTTCTGCGTACGAAGCACCTGTTCATAAGGCGAGCCAATAAAGCGGAAGGCGACATAAGCAATCAGTACTGCGGTTACAAAAGCCGAGGCCATGAAACCGAATACCCGCAACAGTTTCACCCGGAGCGGCGTAACCAGCTTTTCGTAGCGAAGCGTATGCGTGTTATAGTAATATTTTATTTTCTTCATGTTGGATAGTGAATCGTCAATAGTAAGTAGTGAATAAATGGCGCACCTAATTACAAACTATCGCAAGCAAGGCAGCAGTGTGGAAACGCTATTCACTATTGACCATTCACCATTCACTTTCTGTTACCTTTACCCTCCCCAAATCGGGAACGCCAAAATAAGCGTATTAAAAGAAAAAACAGTTTTTATTGTGATGACCAGTGCAGCTATACGACAAGCCTTTTTAGCTTTTTTTGCTTCCAAAAGCCACCAGATTGTTCCCTCCGCGCCCATTGTGGTTAAGAACGATCCCACGCTCATGTTCACCAATGCGGGCATGAACCAGTTCAAAGATTTTTTCCTGGGCAACAAACAAGCGCCATCGCCGCGCATAGCCGATACACAAAAATGTTTGCGGGTAAGCGGCAAGCATAACGACCTGGAAGAAGTGGGTGTGGACACCTATCATCATACCATGTTTGAAATGCTGGGCAACTGGAGCTTTGGCGATTACTTTAAAAAAGAAGCCATTGAATGGAGTTGGGAGTTACTAACAAACGTTTTGGCTATCCCAAAGGATAGGTTGTACGTGACCATTTTTGAAGGCGATGCGACTGAAGGTTTGGCTAAAGATGAAGAAGCCGCAACTGAATGGAAGAAGTGGATCAGTGAAGACCGGATTGTGTTGGGCAATAAGAAAGATAATTTTTGGGAGATGGGCGATACCGGTCCCTGTGGCCCTTGTACAGAGATTCATGTGGACACAAGGCCCGATGAAGAACGCAAAAACATTGATGGCGAAATGTTGGTAAATGCCGATCATCCGCAGGTGATTGAGATTTGGAACAATGTATTTATTCAGTACAACCGCTCTAAAGATGGGAGCCTCCAATCCTTGCCCGCAAACCATGTTGATACAGGAATGGGCTTTGAAAGATTGGTTAGAGTGATACAGGGCAAGACATCGAATTATGATACCGATGTGTTTAGCGGAACCATTGAAAAAATTATAGAAATAACAGGTAACAAATACAATTTTAGTGATACAAAAAGCGATGTTGCCTTTCGTGTTTTAGCTGATCACATTCGTGCAATTGCATTTACCATCGCCGATGGACAGTTGCCTTCTAACACGGGTGCTGGTTATGTAATACGAAGAATTCTTCGCAGAGCCGTTCGTTATTATTATTCTTACCTCAATTATCAGCAGCCGTTGTTGCATCAGTTGTTGCCGGTGATTGCTACGCAGTTTGAAAATGTCTTTCCTGAATTAAAAAGTCAGGAAGCTTTTGTAGAGAGAGTGATTAAAGAAGAAGAAGAAGCGTTTTTAAGAACGCTTGAAAAAGGGCTAAAAAGAATAGAAACTTACATTACTCCAGTTAATCATTCAGGAGCTGGCGGCACATTTATTACAGATGTAGATACAAAGTCAGAAATAATTATTTCTGACGAGGATAAGGACTCCTCGCAGAAAAGGAAAAAGATTATTTCAGGCAGAGTAGCATTTGAACTTTACGACACTTACGGATTCCCTCTTGATCTTACCAAGTTAATTGCAAGTGAACAAAGATGGACGATTGACGAAGAAGCATTTTCCAAAGAAATGCAACAACAAAAAGATCGCTCCCGTTCCGCTACAAAAATTGATACCGAAGATTGGATCATCGTCAATGATGGCAACGCCAATGAATTTGTTGGATACGATTCGTTAGAAACAAAAGCCCGCATTTTAAAATATAGAAAAGTAAAAGCCAAGGGCAAAGAAGGGTATCAGATTGTTTTAGATAAAACGCCTTTTTACGCGGAAAGCGGCGGCCAGGTGGGCGATACTGGGGAGTTCCTTCTCCCCTCTCTCAGCTCTGCTGGAGAGGGGCCGGGGGTGAGGTTGGCAATCATCGACACCAAAAAAGAGAACGATCTCATCATCCATTTTGCTGAATCTATTCCCGATGATTTATCGGGCGAAGTAACCGCCAAAGTAGATGCATCAAAGCGAGCCGCAACGGCTGTTCATCATAGCGCTACGCACCTTTTACATGCCGCTTTACGTAAAGTGTTGGGCACGCATGTAGCCCAAAAAGGTTCCTTGGTGAATGCCGGTTATCTGCGTTTCGACTTCTCTCATTTTAGTAAAATGACTACTGAAGAAATCAAGGAAGTAGAACGCTTAGTGAATGAAAAAATACGGGAGAATATTCCCGTTGTTATTCGCACTATGCCTAAAGAAGAAGCGGTAAAAACCGGCGCCATGGCCTTGTTCGGAGAAAAGTACGGTGATACGGTAAGGGTAGTAACCATTGATCCTTCTTACTCCATCGAGTTTTGCGGCGGAACCCACGTAGGCGCTACCGGTGAGTTAGGTTTCTTTAAAATTACTTCCGAAGGGGCTGTTGCCGCCGGCGTGCGCAGGATAGAAGCGATCAGCGGATTAGCAGCAGAAAACTATATACAAAACCAATTTGAGTTGGCCCGCATCATTCGTGAATCACTGAATAATCCCAAAGATGTCGTGAAGGCTATTGGCGGACTTCAGGAGTATTATAAAGAATTAGGCAAAATAAAGACTGAACTTATCAAGCTTCAAAGTCAATTGTCAATAGAAAGATTGATTTCGAAAAAAGAAAAAGTCAACGACTTTAGTTTCTATCACGACATTATTTTAAGTGCTGACATTGATTTATTGAAGTCGATTGTGGTTGGTTTAGAAGTTAAGGATGCTGAAAAAACTGTTGCCTTATTGATAGGGAAAAAAGATGGCAAAGTGAATGTAGTCATGGCTTTATCCGAAGATCTCAAAGACTCTCCTTTATTGGATGCCAATCAAATCATCAAACAAAAAATTTCTCCCCTTATTAAAGGCGGCGGTGGCGGACAAAAAACATTGGCTACAGCCGGTGGCCAAGATGCTTCGCAATTAGATAAGGTGATAGCTACCGTTAAAAGCCTGCTTTAAACCGCTGCTCATTTTAACAAATGCGAAAAGTTTCGTAATTCGGAAAAGGCTTTTATATTTGATCTACGAAATTCAACGTAGTCAAAATAAATTCTATTCACGTATGAAACAGATGATCGTAAAAAAACTAACAATTGCCGCCCTTGCTTTATGCACGGTACCCGCCACCCTTATTGCCCAACAGGAAAAACCAGAGAAGCCGGAGAAGCAAGAGCGAACTGAAAAGCAGGAACAAAAAGAAAAGAAGGATTTTCAGCAAATCATTATCACCCGCAGCGGTGATAAAGAAGATAAAACCGTAGTTGAAATCAATGGCGACAAAGTGAAGGTGAATGGTAAGGATGTAGCAGATTTGAAAGACATCCAGGTACATATAAACACCATGCGCAATGGTAATGGCATGTCGCTTCGTGGCGCCGGCCGCAACAACTTCGACATGACGTTTGATAACGACCGCATGAATATTTTTAGCGAAGATGCCAACCGCGCCATGTTAGGCGTTACCACAGATGCCCACAATAAAGGTGCAGAAATACAAACCGTATCCAAAGGAAGCGCCGCTGAAAAAGCAGGCCTGAAAAAAGGCGATGTCATTACAAAAATTGATGGTAAAACCATAGACGCTACCGATGATGTAAGCGAAGTGGTTAAAGCCCATAAGCCGGGCGATAAAGTAGCTGTTGCCTTTTTACGCGATGGTAAAGAACAAAAAGTTACTGCTGAATTAGGCAAGTGGAAGGGAATGAATAACATGACCTTCACTATGCCGCAAGGCATGAATAATCAGGCATGGAAACAAAATATAGATACCCAGATGAGAGGGATGAACGACCAGCTAAGAAGCCTCAATTCAATACCCCGGGTACCCCGTGTGCAGGGTTTTACTATGTCTGATAACCGCCCACGGCTTGGCTTATCGGTTCAGGATACGGATGATGGTAAAGGCGTAAAAGTGCTGGATGTAGATGATGAAGGCAATGCCGGTAAGGCCGGTATTAAAGAAGATGACATCATCACGCAACTGGATGACAAAGGAGTAAACAGTGCCGATGAAGTAGCCCGGTTAATGAAGGAAAAGAAAGATCAACCAAACGTAAAGTTTCAAATTATACGCGGGGGTAAATCGCAAACCATAGATGTAAAAGTTCCCCGCAAAATTAAGACCGTGGATTTGTGAGTAGTCAGTGGTGAGTAGTGAACAGCGAGTAGCTAGTAGCGAGTGTACTTACTACTTACCACTTCCTACTTACTACTTCCTACTTACAACTTTCTTCATCTCGTTCTCATGTGCAGTCTTTCATTCGCCCTGCCTCGTTTAGGCAGGGCTTTATTTTGTTATGGCCTACATTTGTTTTAATGAACCATCGTGATCAATACGAAGTAGTAATAGGGCTGGAAGTTCATGCCCAACTGCTGACAAAAACAAAACTGTTTTGCAGCGATACTACCACCTTTGGGCAGCCGGCCAATACCCAGGTAAGCGTTATTTCACTGGCCCATCCAGGCACCTTACCCAAGCTCAATAAAGAAGCTATTCGCTTAGCCATCACGCTGGGATTAGCTACCCATTCTTCCATTATTCAGCATAACTATTTTGCCCGTAAAAATTATTTCTACCCCGATCTGCCCAAAGGGTATCAAATCTCTCAACACACAACGCCGATATGCAAAGGCGGCTTTGTGGAGATAATGGTAAATACAGGAAAAAAAGAAGTACAGCTAAACCGTATTCACATAGAAGAAGACGCCGGCAAAAGCATACACGATGGCGAAAGCGATTATACCCAACTGGACTTTAACCGTGCCGGCATGCCACTGCTCGAAATTGTTACGGAGCCTGACTTACGAAGCGCTGAAGAAGCGGCTGCGTATGTAACAACGTTACGAAAATTAGTACGCCATCTCCATGTTTGCGATGGTAATATGGAAGAAGGAAGCCTGCGTTGCGATGTCAATATTTCGGTTCGAAAACGGGGTGATGAAAAGTTAGGCACCAAGGTGGAAATTAAAAACCTGAACTCTATTCGGTATATAAAAAAAGCCATCGAAACAGAAAGCGCTAACCTTATTGAAAAATTAGAAAAGGGCGAAATGATTCTTCAACAAACAAAGGGGTTGCGGGAAGATGATTTTAGCACTTATGTGATTCGCACGAAAGAGGATGAAGATGACTATCGTTATTTTCCTGAGCCTGACCTGCCACCGTTCTTCATTACTAATGAACAGATTGAGACGATCCGGAATTTGATGCCGCCCCTGCAAAGCCAAGTGAAAGAACAACTGTTGCAACAGTATGCTTTACCTGAATATGATGCGGCACAATTATCGGAGGATATGGAGCTGGCTACGTATTTTAAGGCCGTAAGCGAACACACTACATACTATAAATCGGTTGCCAACTGGGTACTTGGGCCTGTAAAAAATTACCTGCTACAAAATGAACTATTGCCGGAAGCCTTTCCCGTTAGCGCGGCGGCTATTGCCACGCTGATAAACGTTGTAGAAGGTGGTGAAGTCAGCCATGGCACTGCGTCTCAGAATATACTTCCGGAGTTGATAACGCATCCTGCAATGGATATTCACGCATACATTGAGCAGCAAGGACTGCGAATGGAATCGGGTGATGCTTCGGAACAATATATTGAAGCCGCTTTAACGAAATACGCCCAAAAAATAACAGACTATAAAAAGGGAAAAAAAGGATTGCTTAGTTTATTTGTAGGCGAAGTGATGAAGCTATCAAAAGGCAAAGCCAACGCAGGGGAAGTCACCAAAAAAATCATCGAAAAATTAAATCAATAAGGGAATGAAGAAAGTCATTTGCATCCTGTTTATCGGAAGTATTGTATCATGTAAGAATCAACAAAGCGAAAAGATTTTTGAAGTAGAGGGAACCGTAAAAAACAGCAATGCCAAAATGGTGTACCTCGAAGAGAATGTGCCCAACAATAATCATCCTACCATTATGGATTCAGCACAATTGAAACCAGATGGAAGCTTTGTTTTAAAAGCGCCAACCGTGGAGGAGTCGCTTTACCAGGTGCGGCTTCAGGGTAAGCTGGTGCCGTTTGCTTTATTTATTAACGATGTTCCCAAACTTAAGGTAGTAGCGGATTTGAATAATGTGGCACAACCCTATATCATTGAAGGTTCGCCAGCTTCAAAAGCACTTGTTGACTTTGACCATTCAACTTATGAGCAGGGGTTAGCGCTTTTTAATTTGGGCGGTAGAGTTGATAGCTTGCGAAAGATAAATGCTGCGGATAGCGCTACCAGCGTTGAATATGCAAAAGTGGAGGCGGCTGCTGCCAATTTAAAAAGTTATACACAAGCCTTCCTGCAAAAAAGCTCCAGCCCGATTCTTACGTTGTATGTATTGAGTTCTTTTCAAAACACGGCGGCCAATCTTGGTATCCCAGGATTTAGTGCCCCGGAGAGAGGTGAAGTTATCAGTGCTGCTGCTACAAAATTTCCAACCCATACCGCTTTACAAAATGTGAAGAAAAGCCTGCCCTCTTCTGTTGCTGCCGACTTTACACAGCCCGGTGTAGATGGTAAACCGGTATCGCTTTCGTCGTTCAGGGGCAAATATGTATTGCTTGATTTTTGGGCCAGTTGGTGCCAGCCATGCAGGCACGAAAACCCGAATGTAGTTAAGGCGTATAACGAATTCAAGGATAAAAATTTTACCGTGCTTGGCGTATCGTTAGATCAAAAGAAAGATGCCTGGCTACAGGCCATTCAACAGGACGGCCTCACCTGGACCCAAGTCAGCGATTTAAAATTCTGGAACAATGACGCGGCCGTTTTATATAACGTGCAAAGTATTCCGGCTAACTTTTTAATAGACCCCAAGGGTAATATTATTGCGCAGGATTTACATGGGGAGGAATTGGTGGAGATGTTGCGGAAGGTGGTGAAGTAACAACATGGCATATAAAAAAAGCCGCTCTTTAGGAGCGGCTTTTTTTATGTAAAGAATGCAACTAATAGCCAGGATTTTGCTGACCCCTAATATTTGGGTTTGCATCCACTTCAGATTGAGGAATTGGTAATATCCTTCGTGTGTTCGTGTAAAGAATATTGCGTGCCGCGGAAGGGTAGTTCGTACTCCGAACTACGTCTCTTTTTAAGCGTTGAAGGTCTAAATAACGATCACCTTCAAAAGCTAATTCTTTTCTTCTTTCTGTTATTATATCTTCAAACAGCTGTGCACCTGTAGAAGCAATAGGTGCGGCTGTTCTTCTGGATGTAATGTAGTTAGCATATAACAAAGCATCAGCCTCATTGCCAGGAAGCGATGCTTCAGCGGCAATCAAATAAACTTCGCTCATCCGTAAAACTTTAGTATCGCTAATGTCACCACCAAATGTATTGGGGTACTTGTTTACAAAAATGGCTGCCAAACCACCCCTTGTGCCTGTTGCATACAAGCCTTTGCGTACATCTGTAGCACCCAGGAGTGCATAGAAGTCATCAGAAGCTAATAAATCTCCATAACCTGATTGCGTATAAATATTTGGGAGCGCATCAAAACCGTTGTTTGATATCGCATCAGAAGAAACTTCAAAAAGGGTTTCAACTTTATCTGTTCTTGGTAAAGAAACATTCCAATATGCAACGTAACTAGCGGCCGGCACAACAGTGAAACCACTATTATTAATGACATCTAAAGCAGCCGTTTTAGCATTCGCCTTATCGTTCATGGTCAAATAAACCTTGGCCTGCAAAGCCTTCGCAGCATATTTACTAAATTGAGTTGAGTTGGTAAATTGCGTCATTAATGCATAGGCCTGTGTCAAGTCACTATTAATTAGACCATAGACTTCTGACACCTTGTTTCTTGCAGGATATAACTCAGGGTCGTAAGTGGTAACTATAGGTACGCCTAACGCATCTGGATTGTCAGTGTAAGGTTTGGCAAAATACCGAACTAGTGTAAAATAACACAACGCTCTAACTGCGTACGCTTCACCCTTATATTGATTCACATTTGCGTTTCCTGCCAATGTAGAAGTAATGATATTGTTACATCGCAATATGGTGCTATAGGCAGCATTCCAAAATCCGGATACGTTTCCATCAGCAACAGTATAAGTATTTAGATTGAATACCGTGTAGCGATTGGAGTTCGTCAATGACTGGTAGGCATTATCAGAAAGAATATCACCTAATACTGGTACTGTCCTACCGTATAAATCTACATTTCGCAAGCCTGAATAAGCACCACGGAGTGCAGTGGCAAGGTCAGACTCAGAAGCCAACGCCTGTTGAGGCGTTAACGACGTAGGTGGGGTTAAATTAATAAAGCTTTTTTTGCAGGAGGTGAATGCTGCCGCTACTACTGCAAGCATCAAAACCTTGTATTTAAAATTCCGTATCATATTATTTTGCTGTTGTAATATTTAAAATTTAGAATCCTAAGTTTATTCCAAAAGTGATGGTTTTAGGAACAAACACATTTAAATTAGTGGCACTTGTTACACCTTGTTCAGGATCAAAAGGCAAATTTTTATCTTTTACCCATGTCCAAATATTAGTACCTCTTACATAAAAGAAAGCATTAGAGACATTCAACTTAGATAACACTGATTTTGGTATATCATATCCTACCTGAACATTACGCAGACGAATAAAGTCGCCTTTATTTAAGTAGAAGGTAGAAAAGCTTTGAAAACTTTTGTTGCCACCATAGATATATTTAGGCACATCTGTCACATCGCCTGGTTTTTGCCAGCGGTCAAGTATTCGAACCACTTTATTAAATGTTGCACCAAAACCAGCACCAACATAATAGCTACCCCAAGAATCATAAACATAGTTGCCGTAGTTATAATACAATTGCGCATCTATAGTGAACCCTTTAAACTTAAACGTGTTTGTTAACGACCCAAAATATTTTGGCGAAGCCGAACCATATAGAAAACGTTGTGCAGTTGAATAAACGTTTGTTGTGCTCTTAAGTGTAGAATCATTATACCACAGTGGATCACCATTAGCAGGATCCGCACCTGCATACTGGCGAACATAGAATGATTGTAAGTCATACCCCTGACGATATAGAAAAGTTCCGCTGGCAATATCTTTTCCATCAGGCAAAGTCCTAACTCTATTCTTGTTGGTCGCGAAATTGAAATTAATATTCCAGGTAAAATCTTTTAACTGAATAGGAGTTCCGCTTAAGGAAAACTCAAAACCTTTATTTTCTAATGCACCAACATTTCTTCGCGCAGATAAAAATCCTGAAGTCCTTGAGAGTTGTACGTCTAATAAAAGATCAGATGATTTTCTATCATAATAATCGGCCGTGATATTGACACGGTTCTTTAAGATAGAAAAGTCCAAACCGAGATCAAACTGTTTGTTCAATTCCCAGGTCAGGTTAGTGTTACCAACGTTTGTTGGAGCACTGCCAGGTGAACTGTTATAGTTAAAGCCAAATCCGTAACTCGGAAAGTAATCATAGTTTCCTATGGCACCATTACCCACCACTCCGTAAGATCCTCTAAACTTCAACTGGTTGATAAGTGTAATATTTTGGATAAAACTTTCCCTGTCCATATTCCATGAACCACCGATGGACCAAAAATTACCGTATTTGTGATTAGGGCTAAACCGTGATGATCCATCTCTGCGATAACTTCCTGACAGAATGTATTTGTCCTTATAATTAAAATCTGCTATTCCAAATTGAGACAGGAAAGAGTAATCAGAAATTGTCGCAGATGCTGTTTTTGGAGTTGCGGTAGATGCAGGATATTGCAATAAGAGGGTCAACGGGAATCCTGTACCTTGTAAAGAGGTAAAATATCCTTTTGATTGCTGGCTTTCATAACCCACTTTCAAATTTGCATAAATATCACCTGCTCTGCTTATATTTTGGCGGTAGTTTAAAGTATTGGTCCATGTCCAGTTAAAATAACGTGTATAATAGTCATAAGCTCTTCCGGTTGAAGTAGAATTATATTGAATATTCGGTCCAGATGTTGGTGATCCGGTTGCTAATACAGCGCCGTCACCATAAAATGGGTTATTATACTGATCCTCTTCCAATGAATTAAAATCGGCGCTAAAGTTGGAGTTAAACTTTAAGTTGTTTAATATTTTATACTCGCCGCCAACACTTCCACGTAAGCTGAACTGTTTTAAGTAACGCTTATCTAAATTGGCAAGAGCCAGCGTGTTGAACGTACTGCTGGTAGGAAAATCAGCCGTTAAGATGTTATAACTACCGTCTGGCTTATAAGCTGAACGGGTTGGCAAAATAAAATAAGAACTAAGAACTGGATTCGCAAAGGCACCACCATTAGAGGGAGTATGCTGACGTACGAAACCACCATCCAAGTTCATGCTTAAACTAATCTTATCAGTTGCCTGGTTGGTAAGACGTATAGAACCATTGTATCTTTCAAAATCTGTTTTTACAGTTGTACCACCTTGCTTAAAATAGCCACCTGACATAAAGAAAGTAGATTTCTCCGTACCACCACTGGCACTAAGATTATACTGTTGTTGCTGGCCTTTTTGGGTAACTGCATCCAACCAGTTGAAGTCAGTTCCATTACCGTTACCTAATGAAGTTAACGTAGCATCTACTGTTGCCTGGTTGTAGCCGCCGTTTACTAAACCTTCTCTGGTAATGTCAATATATTGGCTGGCAGTAAGCGGTTGGTATTTTTTATTTTTATAGGCAATATCGCTGCTTCCTAATTCAGTATCAAACCTAAATTTGGTTTTCCCTGCACGGCCTTTTTTTGTAGTAACTATAATTACCCCGTTCGCACCTCTACTACCATAAATAGCAGTTGCTGATGCATCTTTCAATACTGATATACTTTCTATATCATTGGGATTTATTGTACTCAGTAGATTAGCTGAGGTCGTTAACCTGGAAGCGTCGCCAGTATTAGCAATAGCACCATCAATTACCCAAAGTGGCTCATTACCGGCATTAATTGAACTAATCCCTCTGATACGAATTTGCTGATTGGAACCTGGAGCTCCGGAAGGTGCCACAGATTGTAAACCGGCAACGGCACCTTGTAGTGCTTTGTCAAGAGAGCCAAATGGCTTATTCTCAATATCTGGCCCTTTAACTGTACCAACAGAGCCTGTCAAATCTTTCCTACGCTGGGTACCGTATCCAACTACTACTACCTCTTGTAAAGTACGATCTACACCAGTTCCGAGAGTGACCATAATGTTTGCTTGGGATCCGATAGTTATTTGCTGAACAGCCTGTCCAACTGATGAAATCAACAGCGTCTTCCCATTTGCAGGAACTGTTAGCGAAAAGGTTCCATCATCTTTAGTTACTGTTCCAGCTCTAGTGTTTTGAACTTGTACCGAAGCCCCTGAAACCGGCGCCCCACTTGCATCAGTCACCTTTCCGGTAACAGTGCGTTGTGCCCAGGACGCAAGCCCTACAAGCATAAGCACCATGCTTAAGAATAAAAATTTTCTCATGTTTTGTTATTAAGTTTTAAAGTTTGCAAATCTAAGAGGGGAAAGAATTATGAAGTCGCATTTTTTTAACAAATCGCTGCATTGAAAAAATTTATTTCTAAAAATCAATTTGTTATTAAATAGCATGAACAGAAACCAATGAATAAAAAAAAAGACAGCTAAGGAGCTGCCTTTTTTGTAAAATAAATATAGAGAATCAATAACCAGGATTTTGAACGATAATTGGATTCTGTGTAATCTCATCACTTGGTATGGGCCAAATAAAACGAAAATCGCTGTATGGGATAGCAGCTTGCGTTGGTGTATAAGCCAGTCCGCATCCATAAATAGCAGTGCCTTGAGCACCATTTACTGCTTTAGCTGGAATACCACCAGGTGTGTAGTTTGGATTATTTTCACCAGACAAACGGTGAATATCATCCCAACGCTTTCCTTCTGCCAAAAATTCAATTCGCCTTTCAAATAAAACCGCCTTAACTAGAGCAATTTTATCAGCAAAACTTGCCAGTGTGTACGCATCGGTAGCGACAGTTACCAGTGCTCTGTTTCTTACTGCGTTTAATAAATCCAATGCTCTTTGAGAAACCCCTGCTGCTTGCCTTGCTTCTGCCTCGGCAAGTGTCAAAAGAACTTCGGCGTACCTGATTTGCGGAGCATAGTCACCTTTTGTAGCATAGTCTTTATACTTTATTGTAAGGATGCTGGTTCCATTATTGGCATTGGTGCCGGAAGCATATAACAATGCTCTTCTTTTGTCATCGCATCTCCAGTTGCTATTGTTCCATATAATAGGAGATATGCCAATTAAGCCACGGCCACTAAGATTAGCAGGTCCAAATTGACCCGCCAATGAGCCATTAACGCTTGGAGCATCTAAGGGATCATTTTTTATTGAAAAAATATTTTCTTTAGATGCATTTAACCCACCACCGGCGCTAAATGGCCCATCGGCCGTTGCGGTCAATGTCCAAGCCCCAATTGGACTTACATAAGGCGCTGATACGGGTACTAATTTATTTCCCTCAGATATAACACCTGTATAATCGCCCATATGCAGCTTTACTCTCATTTTTAAGGCAATAGCGGCAGCCTTAGTGGCTCTGTAAGTACTGGCGGCTCCAGTAAGTAAGGCGGGAAGATTTGTTTCCGCAAAATCAAGATCAGCTAAAATCTTTTGATAATCTTCAGAAACCTTTGGACGGGGTGTTGTCCTCAACTGCTCAACCGCAGTGCCATTTGAGTTGGCAACATCCCGATATGGAACACCAAGGCTACTGCCGTTTCCATCCAAGTAAGGACGAGCAAAAAGTACAACCAATTCGTGATGCCCCATGGCTCTAAGGAACCGGCATTCGGCCTCATACTGAAGAGCAACGGCAGAAGTTAAAACGCCTTTTGCTACCGCTTGCCGTACACCGTCTATTGTTATATTGGCTTTATTAATAAGGCTATAGGTAGCATCCCACATGTTCACATTATTAGCAGTAGTGGGATTATATGTGCCCTGATAAGTAACTTGGTAGAAAGCGGCGATATTGATGACATCTTCTCCACGGGCATCGCCTTGTTCAATATTGGCAGCACCAAAAGGGTATCCTCTCTTTTCGGTACCACCATTATAACCCTGACTTTGAGCCGCATCATATACACCATTCAATGCTAATAAAGCTCTGTCGGCTGTCTCAAACGCCGTAGCATCAGTAATAGCAGTATATGACTGCACATCTAAAACCTTTTTACAACTGAGTGTGCCCACAGCAGCTAATAAAAAAACTAAGCTAATTTTTTTCATTACAATATTATTTATTGTGGCATTATAAATTTAAAAACCAACATTTAATCCAAATGATATAGTCCTTACTTGTGGCGGTAATCCTGGATTCTCTATACCTGTGGTAGTGATATTATCAGGATCTGCACCGGAATATTTAGTCCAAACTGCAAGATTCTGTCCTTGAACAAATACTCTAACAGATTGGATCGTTCCCTTAGACATTCTTTTTAGTAATGCAGGGCTAACAAAATAATTTAATACTACGTTTTGTAATCGTAAATAATCCCCCGGCTCAACAAATCTTGAAATAGCTAAGCCTACTTGGTTGATATTATTACTCTGTCCATAGATTAATTTTGGAACGTTAGTGACTTCACCTGCCTTTTGCCAGCGCTGTAATATTTCAGTTCCGTTGTTGGCAAAGCTTTGATTCAACAACGCTTCTTGCCGCGTAATATTCATGATCTTATTGCCACCCGAGTAACGGAACATGAACTCAATGCCGAATTGCTTGTATGAAAACGCGTTTGTAAACCCACCGAACCAGGTTGGAGTAGCCTCACCCAGTTTCGTCTTATCGCTAGCCGTACTCAAAGAAGTTTGATTAGCTGCGCTGATAGTCCCATCATTTGCATCGTTAATATAGTAGTAAGCACCAGTTGGTATATTATGCACTACTAATCTGCCATCTGCTTTCAAATACATTGGGTAGCCATTGGCTGTGTTTACACCCGCATAGTTATAGCCCCAAATGTTATTGATCGGCTCTCCTACTTTAATAATATTGTATGCACCATTATTAATAAATAAAGTTGGGTTACCGCCAATAGAAAACAATTTCGTGATCTTGTTATGGACACTTGAGAAATTTACATTCACATTCCAATTGAAATCTTTAGTCTTTATAACAGATGCATCTACGGCGAGTTCAATGCCTTTATTCTGAAGCGATCCAATATTTTGCGGAATTGAGTTCCCAGGTATTCCCGCACTAATAGGTGTAGGAACATTCAATACAAGATTATCAACATCGTTTAAAAAATAGTCTGCTGTAAGGTTTACTCTGCCTCTTAATAATCCGATTTCAATCCCCGCATCATATTTCTTACTTGTTTCCCATTGTAAATCTGTATTGCCAATAGCGTTAACAGCGATACCATTTAGGTTACCATAGGGCGCTGAACTGAATGTGCTTAAGTAGGGTAATCCACCTAAAGCATTACCAACCTTTGCATAAGAGGCCTTTAGCTTAACATCGCTAAACCAGTTTGATAAAAAGTTATTGCTTTTCCAGAACGTTTCTTCTGATGGTCTCCAGCCTACGGAAAAGCCAGGAAAATTACCATACTGTTTTCCCGGAGCTAAAGAACTTTGACCATCCCTACGAAAACTTGCCTGAGCAAAATACCGGTTCTTGTAATCGTAATTGAAACGACCAAAAATAGAATTGAAACCTGACTTTGTAAACGAGCCTCCAATAGTTGGACTTGCAGTAAGTGAACCGGTAATAATATTCTCTTTCAAAAAATAAAGGTCTGAAAGTCCTTGTCCGCTGGCACTTAGAAATTTTGTTTTTGTTGACTGAACCTCATATCCGCCGGTTAAGAAGAAATTATGCGAGTTGAGGTTAATATTGTAATTGAAATAGTTCTGCCACACATAACGTACAAAATTCTGATCGGCATTATAGCCATATCCGTTAAGGCTAAAACCGTCGCCATGCCTTGGATCATACGCTTGAAATGCATAGTCATTCAACATATCTGCTGATGCCTGAGATCGTAATTTTAAACCCCTGATAGGTGTAATTTCCACAAATGCGTTATCAATGATTCTATACTGCTCGGAATAATATTTATTATTCTTAAGCAAGAAAGCCACATTAAACCAGTTGTCATCAACCCCTTGTGAATTAGGGCCGTTTGGAATATTGTTAAGGGGATAATTAATATTGAAGCCCGTAATATTATTAGGGTCATAAGGTGAAACATTTGGCAAAAGTCGCAAAGGCGCTGCTATAGCTCCGCCCAAAGAATTACCGCCCGTGTTTTGATCGGTATTTTCCTGACGACTAAGAGTAATATTATTACCAATGCGTACGAATTTGCTGATTTCATTGTCTATGTTAGCTCTGATACGGTAATTCTTGTTCCAATTACTTTTAATCACACCTTGTTGTGCACTATAGTTTAACGACATAAAATAAGTCGTTTTATTAGACCCACCTGAAATACTCAGATTATGATTTTGGACAGGCGCATTATTAATAAAAACCTGATCCTGCCAATCCGTATTAACGCCACCCGGGTTAACACCTGCTTTTGCTGCCTGCCCAGCATTCAGTAGTTTCTCGTTTGCAATGGTAACAAATTGATCAGCATTTAAAAGGCTATATCTTTTAGCCACATTGCTAAAACCGTAAAAGCCATCATAATTTACTTTGAGCTGACCTCTCTGACCTTTTTTTGTCGTGATAAGGATAACACCTGGGGCGGCTCTTGAACCGTAAATAGCCGTTGCCGATCCATCCTTTAAAACTTCAATATTTTCTATATCAGATGGGTTGATGTCTGCAATTGCGTTTGAGTTAGTCGTAGCCGACAAGTTTCCGGTGATAATAGGTATTCCATCAACTACAATCAACGGATCGTTTGTTTGGTTCAAAGAGTTGATGCCCCTTATCCTGATTCTGGCAGGCGCATTTACTAAACCGCTGGAGTTAGTTACTTGAACACCTGTTGCACGTCCCCCTAACTCTTTATCAATAGAAGGCGTACTCAAAGAAGCAATTTTTTGAGGGTTCACTTTAGAGGCCGACCCAGTAAAAGATTTTCGTTGCTGCGTACCGTAACCCACCACTACCACTTCTGCCAAATTTTGTTGTGTTCCAGCTTGCAATGAAACAGCAATATTGGCCTGGCTACCAATGGCAATGGTTTGATCGGCCATACCTACAGCCGTAACTATAAGACTGCGGCCATTGGCCGGTACATTAATAGAAAAAGAACCATCGTCTTTGGTCACCGTTCCGGCTCTTGTGTTTTGTACCTGTACCGAAGCCCCGGAGATGGGTGCCCCATTAGCATCTGTTACTTTTCCGGTAAGGGTGCGCTGCGCCCAGGAAGCAAGGCCGCAAAGCATAAGCAGCATGCTTAAGAATAAAAGTTTTCTCATGTGCATTTTAATATTTATAAATGAAAGAAAAGCAAGTCACAGTCAGCAGTAATCGGTAGGGGATTGGATAGAAGGCAGCTAAAATAGAAGCAGGAAGTAAGGGAGACACCTGATTTTCGACAACTGCTGCATTAATCCCGTTGTATTCTTTTTGAACCGCTTTTAAAAAAGGTCAGCAGCAAAGCGGGTAGTAAAACAAGGTTGGCCATCGTGGCCGTTATCAGCGTTAGCGATGTAAGCCACCCTAAAGCCTTTGTACCCCCAAAACCACTGAAACAAAAAATGACAAAACCGGCTGTTAAAACAATAGACGTATAAATAATGCTTAAACCGGTGGAGTGAATCGTTCCAATTACCGTTGCTTTTACATCGCCGTTATTGCCTTCTAATTGCTGCTTATAATTCACCAAAAATCGAATGGTAATATCAATGGCAATGCCCAATGCTACGCTGAAAATGAGTACAGTAGAGGGTTTCAGCGGAACCCCCGCCCATCCCATCACCCCGGCGGTAATGATCAATGGGATCACGTTCGGTATTAGGGAGCAAAGCAAAATACGGAACGAACGAAAGAGATACAACATACAAATGGTGATAAACAAAAACGCCCAAAGGATGCTTTCCTTCAACCCATTAATGATAAACCGCGAGCCTTCCAAAAACGTAACCGAGCCGCCGGTAAGCTCAATTCCTACCTTGCGCCTGCCCCAGGTAGTATCGCCTTTATGTTCCGCTTTTTGCTGCGGCGTAGCAGATAAGGCTTCAATGCTATCACTATTAAAAATGGCTTCGGCCTTTGCCTGAATGCTGTCTAAAATAGCTGGTAGTTGTGCCGAACCTACGTCTTTCATGTTGACGGAGATGCGGGCCTGCTGGCGATCTTTATCCATGAATGAAGACACCAGTTTGCTTAATGAGGCTTTGGCACCTGAATCTTTTGATACATCACCATTTTGGGCCAGATAAGGTCGCAGTGCCAATAAATCGTTTTCACCGGGCATGGCATAAAAGGTGCTGTCGCCTTCAAAAAAAGCCTGCTTCGCAAATTTTAATCCTTCGGTTAAGGTAAGCGGCTTACCAATATATTTTTTGGAAGAGAGGAATTGCACCAATGAATCAATCTTAACCAAAGTGGCCAGGTTAATGGTACCACGTTTCTTTTTCGTATCCACCACAATCTCCAGGGGCATTACGCCTCCAAAATTTTCTTCAAAAAATTTAAGGTCGGTGTAAATCTGGTCCTGCTTCGGCACATCATCTACTATATAGCCAACGCTTTTTAAGCGAAGCATTCCGGCAACAGCTACCACCAGCACCATAGCCGTAGTAATAAAAATGGTTTTGCGGTGATTAAGCGACCACCGTTCTATCCGGCCAAGCCAACGTTGCAGCCTTGGACTTTCTAAATATTTTGTGTGCCGCGGTTTTGGTGGCGGCAACATACTAAGCACGGCCGGTATCAGCAGCAGCGAAATAAAAAACAGCAGCATAATGTTGATACCGGCTATCACGCCAAACTCTTTTAAGATGGCACTTTTGGTTAAGGCAAACACGGCAAACCCAATAGCAGCGGCGATGTTGCAGAAAAGAGTCACAATTCCCATCTTGCTGATCATGCTAATGATGGCTTCCGTTTTATCCCCCGTTTCTTTATAGGTAGTATGAAATTTATTTAAGAAGTAGATGCAATTGGGTATGCCGATAACAATAATCAGCGGCGGAATTAATGCGGTAAGCAAAGATATTTTATAACCGAATACTTGTAGGAAACCTACACTCCAAACCACCCCGATGCCTACCACGGCCAAGGATAGAAGCATAGCACTTAACGACCGAAAGAACAACAATAAAATAAGGGCAGAAAGAAGCACCGAGCCAATTAAAAAAAACTTCATCTCCGATTTAATGCGGTCGGAGAGGATGGTGCGAATCAAGGGTAAGCCGCTCAGGTGCAGTTGCACTTTTTGCTTTGCCTGAAAGGCATCCGTAAGTTTTAGCACAGCGGCAATTACATCGGTACGCTGGGTAGAATTAAAAATTTGGTTGTTGACCGTGGCGGCCATCAGCCAGCTATTGGTTTCCGGGTTGTATAAAAGGCCGCGATAAAAAGGCAGGTTCAAAAAACCGGCTTTGCCCGTATCTATTTGTTGCTGGGTAAGAATCGTGTCGCTAAACAAAGGCCGGGCCTGAAGCTTTTCCGATGACTCATCTCTTACCAGGTTAACCGCTGCCGGCACCGAAAGAACACCTTCTATTCCTTTCACACCTTTTAGTTCGCGGATAAGCTGCGTGTAATCATTAAAAAAACCAGCCTCAAAAAATTTGGGTGTTTGCACCCCTATCACCAGCACGCCGGCGCTTTCGCCAAAGGTTTTTTTAAAACGTTCGTAGGCTAAATATTTAGGGTTATCAACCGGGATGGCTTTGGCAAACTCGTAACCTAATTTCACTTTGCTGGCCTGCCATCCAAAGAAAGCCGTAAGCGCCACCAACAGAAAAAGTAAAACGTATTTATAGCGAAGAACAGCAACAGCTATTGATTTCCACATGCGGCTTTGGTTTGAGACGGCAAAGAAAGGGAGAAACAGCGACTGAATGGTGAGCGGTGAATAGTGAATAAGCCAACAGGATTATTTATGGGTTACAATTGCCTGTCAGTTTTTATATACATCACTAAAAGATTGGCGCTGGTGCTCCCTGCCCCCCTTCTCTGCTGCTTATATTTGACAGGTGAGAACCCTCTTTCTATTTCTATTATTTTCTGTTTCCGCCAGGGCCCAAAATACCTTTCCGGCTATTGGCTCCTGGCGCGAACACTTGCCCTATCAATCGGCCATTGATGTTGCTGCTTCCGATACTAAAGTTTACGCTGCCACACCCTACAGTTTATTCAGTGTAGATATTGTGACTAAAGAAATTCAGCGACTGAGCACTGTTTTGGGGTTAAGCGAAACCGGCGTCAGTGCTATATCCTACGATGACGCTTCAAAAAAATTATTTGTCGCGTACAGCAACAGTAACCTTGATGTACTGGATGCAAAAGGCATCACCAATATTCCGGATATAAAACGTTCCACTATCTCCGGCGACAAAAACATTTACAACATCTATCCAGATGGCGACCGCTGCTATCTGTCAACCGGCATAGGCATTATTGTAATAGATGCGGTGAAGTACGAAGTAAAAGATTCGTGGTTTATCGGCGCCAATGGAGGTTATAATAAAGTCAATGGCTTCACTAAAAGCAATGGCTTTTTTTACGCGGCTACCGAACAAGGATTAAAACGCACAGCTACTACAACGCCCAATCCATCTAACTTTCAGGCCTGGCAATTGGTTTCCGGTACCAGTGGTTTAGCAGCAGCGCCGGCCAAAGCGGTTGTAACATTTCAAAACAAAACAATCGTTCTTCAAAACGATTCCCTTTTTATAGAAAATGGCACAAGCTGGAGTCCCTTTTTTGCGAATAATTTTCCAATCGTTTCCATAAACGTTTCCTCCAATAAACTTCTCATCACGCAACGCAAACCAACCGGTGAATCGCAGGTGGTGGTACTAAATGAAACAGGTGCTACCCAACGCTTACTTCAACAACCGGCCATCATTTCCTTTCCTAAAAAAGCGGTTGCCATAGGCGACGATTATTGGGTGGCGGATTTGTACGGAGGGCTTTCGGACTTTACCGCCAACAGCTTTGACAACTACCGTCCAAACTCGCCACCCGACGTAGTTTACGGGGAGATGGCTATTCGTAATAATACCCTGTGGACCACAGCCGGCACGGTTAACAGCAGTTGGAATTACCAGTATAACCGAAGTGGCATTTTTAAATTGGAAGGCGGTACGTGGACCGCTTTCAACCAGTTTAATAAACCGCAGTTGGATAGCTTGCTTGACTTTATTACCATCGCCATTGACCCTCGCGATAACAGCGCCTGGGCTGGCTCTTTCGGTGGCGGTTTATTACACATTGATAAGGCTAACAACCTTAAAGTTTTTAAACAAAACAGTCCCATCGGCCCCACCATCGGCGATCCGGCAAGCTATCGTATTGCGGGGTTAGCATTTGATGCCGACAATAATTTATGGATGGCCAATTTTGGTGCTTCACGCCAGCTTCATGTGCTAAAAAATAACGGAGCCTGGCAATCGTTTACCGTTCCTTTTTTATTGAACCAAAATGCCACCGCTCAAATTATACTTGATGATGCGGGACAGAAGTGGATTCAGTCGCCGTTGGGCAACGGATTAATTCTTTTTAATTCGGGTAACCTGGACAACCCGGCTGATGATAAATGGAAACTATATAAGGCTGGTGCGGGTTTGGGAGGATTGCCATCCAATGAAGTGATGTGTTTGGCCAAAGATAAAAGCGGCTTTATATGGGTGGGAACTGACAATGGTATTGGCATTGTTCAATGTCCTCAGGAGGCTTTTACCACCGCCTGCGAAGCGGTTCTGCCGGTGATACAAGACGGCAGTTTTGCTAACTATCTTTTTCGTGGACAAGAGGTGCGCAGCATTGCGGTAGATGGCGCTGACAGAAAATGGGTCGCTACGGCCAGCGGGGTTTACTTAATCAGCCGCGACGGCGATAAAGTGCTTCAGGCTTTTACCGAACAAAATAGTCCGCTGCTAAGCAATGATGTAAAGCGAATTGCCATTAATGGCAGCACCGGCGAAGTGTTTATGGCCACCGCAAAAGGGTTGATTTCGTTCCGCGGCAGCGCTACCGAATATGAAGGGCCAAAGAGCCAGGTTTTGGTTTATCCCAACCCGGTGCCGCCCGGTTTTACCGGCAGCATTGGCATTAAAGGATTACCGGAAAACAGCCTTATAAAAATTACCGAATTGAATGGCCGGCTGGTGTATCAAACCCGGTCGCTTGGTGGACAGGCCGTTTGGAACGGCAAGGATTATAAAGGCCTGAAGGCCGCTACCAGCGTGTATTTGGTGATAGCAGTTGACGAGGCAAAAGGCGAAAAAGTGGTGACAAAGATTGTATTTGTTCATTAAAAGTTCACCGTTTTCCGTTTACGGGTTTACAGTTAATATACTCAGCGTTTCGCATTATGTTTTATGAATTTGTTTTATCGTACCCTGCCTAACTTGTAAACGGTAAACCCGTAAACGGTAAACGCTTTTCTCATGATCGCAAAAACAAAAGGCATCGTACTTCGCTCTATTAAATATGGCGAAACATCATTGGTGGTTACTATATTCACGGAGGTGTTCGGGCTACAATCGTACCTGGTAAATGGGGTACGCACCACCAGCAAAAAGGGATCTTCCAAAGCCTCCTTTTTTCAGCCCTCTTCTATATTGGAATTGGTTGCTTATCACAACGAATTCAGTTCGCTTCAACGGTTACGTGAGTACAAATGGGATTTTTTATACCAGCACGTTTTATCGGATGTAAAAAAAAATGCGGTAGCGCTTTTTATGGTAGAGCTTTTAAGCAAGTGCCTGAAACAACCCGAACCCAATGCCGAACTTTTTAATTTTGTAGAAGACGCCCTGCATCATTTGGATGAAGCCACCGAAGCTGTTACCGGCAACTTTCCCCTGTTCTTCGCTTTGCATGTAGCGGTGTTTTTCGGGTTCCGCATCAACAACGAATTTTCGGAAGAGCGCCACTACCTTGACCTGGAAGAAGGATGCTTTACAGAAGCGCAGCCGGTGCACCAATATTATTTAATTGACCGCGAGGCAGCGGCGGTATCGCACCTGCTGAAAATCATGCAGCCGCAGGAGTTGGAGCAGGTGTATTTAAACCAGGATATGCGCCGCCGTATTACCCATGCTTTAGAACAATTTTATGCCCTTCATATCCCGGAGTTTGGAACCCTGAAAACCTTGCCGGTGCTGCGGGAAATTATGAGTTGATAAAGTATCTTTCGCGAATGAAACCACTAACCCTGCTTATCCTTTTTTGCACGACGGTTGTTTTTACATTTGGCCAAAACGAAAAGAAAATCATTTTTTATTTAGATGAGTTCAAGCCCTCCGAAAAAATTTCACTGCCTTTTTCTTATATAAAAATTATTGATGCCCGGTACGATCAGATAAATGTTGGATGTCTCAGTAAAGATTTATCATTTAAAGGCAGAAGCAAGAAGAAAATGCTTGCCGTATTTCCACAGCCTCTTACTACGTATCTACCATTTGTACTTAACAATTTAGTTTCTTTAGATGCTCACTCACCGGATACATTGTTGCTTCTTATAAAGCAGTTTAGAATTGCAGACTACGTAAAAAATACACCAATCACCAGCACACCAACGCAATCTGTCTTCACCTTTTCCGCTTCTTTCTTTTCCTTAAAGAATCTCATTATAAACAAAATTTTTTCTGTGGAAGATGATTTTGCCGAGCCTTGGAGTATAGAGGATTCGGCAGAAAGAAGTACTAACTTTTTTCGGGCAAAAGCTATCAGCGTTTTACTCAGCCGATTTCTTCAAAACAAGGACTGGCACCCCAACCCGCAATCTTTTACGTACGCCGAAGTTGAAAAAAGCATTCAAAAACGTATGACAATTCCATTGTTTACGGACAGCATTTTGGTAAGCGGTGTTTATAAAACATTTGAAGAGTTTAAAAACAATAAGCCCTCTTTTTCAGATGGTTTTTTTGGAATGTATGACCATGAATTAAAGTCAGTAAAAGACAGGAACAATAGTCTGCTTGATCTCAACAATTTCTGGGGAGCTTGTGATGGAGTCAACAAGTACATTATTGTAGAAGGCGAATTTTATAAGCTTGAACAGATAGACAAAAGCTTTCGTATCATCGGAACAAGACTTGCCAGATCGGTACCAAGAAATAATACTGTTTATTACCATGACACGCCATTGTTAGTCCCAAATTTGACACATCCGTCAGGGAATATTTATGAATTGGAATATTTGTATCTGAATATGGATTCAGGTCAATTATATATGGAAGAAATTAACGGTTTAAAAAAAGTACCTTATCACCGTCCCTATTAAAAAATAACATTTATTTCTTTTAAATTCTCTGAAAGTTGCGCCACGCCTGGCTTTTTACCTCTTTCAAAACTTCCTAAACTACTTTCCATTCCCAAAGCTTTAGCGCCATTAATTGTTGCCCACCCTAACATTTCTTCCAATAAAACTTCCGGAAAATTTCTTCGAAGCGTTTTTATTTCATCTAACATATTCAGGCTCCGGTTGCTGGCTAAACTATCGGTGCCCAAAACAATCGTGCACTTATTTTTTCTAAATAATTCCACCGGTGGCAGGGCATCTTCTATATAAAGATTCGCATTCGGACAAAGGCAAAAAAAAGTTTGGGGTTTGGGAGTTAGAGTTTGTGTTACTCCATTCACTATTGACCATTCACTATTCACTTTCTTCACGTAATCAATATCAGCTTGCTTTGTAAATGTATTATGTACCAGTATAATTTTTTCCGCTCCGGTTAATTTATCATAGTACGATTGAAGGCTGCTCTTTTTTGTTGGCACGTAATGGGTATTATCAATCTTCATTAACTCATACATCCGTTTAAAATCGCCGGTCCCTTGCATAAAAAATTCATCTTCAAATTTTGTTTCCTGGTTATGAATAGAAACGACTTTGTTTTTGAAAAAGGGTTGAATCTCTTTCCATAACGCTTCTGAAACAGAGTAAGGCGCATGAGGAACAATAGAAAAGTTGGCAGTTGGAAGTTGGCAGTTGGCGGTATCATCCGATTGCAGTATTGCTGTTGTCCATTGCCTATTGTATTCTTCGTAAATGGCTTTTGCCCTTTCAAACCTTGCCGTAGAAACAGCCGGTAACCAGCCACTGGCTTCGATAAAATTATAATAATGGAGATTGCCTTTTTGCTTTTGAACCAGCGTTGATGCGTTGTTACAAATATCGCCAACGGCCACAATGCCTGCCCGTTTCATTTCTCCCCCGGCCTTATCAATCGCTTTCAAAATCTCTTCTTCGGAAGCGCTTCTTTCCGTTACCACTTTAAAAACAAAATCTACCAGGCCGGTCTTTTCCGGAATTTTCCCAAGCAGGTGGCTAAGCTCCAAATGGCAATGACAGTTAATAAAGCCCGGCGATAAAATGCCTTTATACATTTCAATATCAAGATCATTTTCAGTCAACGGCTGAAGACTTTCAATAATGCCATCGGGTGTTACCGTCAGCACATGATCTTTTAAAAATTTATAGCCATCAAAGATTTTATCGGCGCTTATTTTCCGGTACTGCATAAGGTTCTAAAATACACTCTTCTTAACGGCTGCCTGCCTAAATTTGCGCTTCTAATTTTTACCATGCTTGATAAACTGGAAGCTATAAAAGCACGATTTGATGATTTGGGCGTAGCGCTTACCAACCCGGAAATTATTGGCGATAATAAAAAATTCGGTCAGCTATCTAAGGAATACCGCAGTCTTGAAAAGCTGGTGAGTGCTTATAACGATTATAAAAAGTTGTTAGATGATGTTGATTTTTATAAGGAAGCCCTGAATGGCTCCGATGAAGAAATGCGGGAGCTGGCAAAAACAGAGTTGCCTGAAACGGAAAATAGCCTGGGTAAAATGGAAAGCAGCATCCGGCAAATGCTGATACCAAAAGATCCGCAGGACGAAAAGAACGCCATATTAGAAATAAGGGCTGGTACCGGTGGCGATGAAGCCAGTTTATTTGCCGGCAATTTAGCACGCATGTACCTGCGCTATTGCGAACGCCGGGGATGGAAGACAGCGCTGCTTTCTGAAACCGAAGGAAGCGCCGGCGGCTATAAAGAAATACAAATTGAAGTGACCGGTGAAGACGTGTATGGCACCTTAAAATTTGAAAGTGGGGTGCATCGTGTACAGCGGGTGCCCGATACCGAGGCCAGTGGCCGGGTACATACCAGTGCCGCCACCGTGGCCGTTATGCCCGAAGCCGAAGAGGTTGATTTTGAATTAAAAGAAAGCGATGTAAAAATGGAAACCGCCCGAAGCGGCGGCGCTGGCGGACAGAATGTAAATAAGGTAGAAACCAAAGTTCTCTTAACGCATCTGCCAACAGGCACCGTGGTTATGTGCCAAACCGAACGATCGCAATTGGGCAACCGTGAAAAAGCGATGAATATGTTACGCACCCGGTTATACGAAGAGCAGGTGCGCAAGCAGGAGGATGAGATATCCAGGCATCGCAAAAGCCTTGTGAGCACGGGCGACCGAAGCGCTAAAGTAAGGACCTATAACTATCCACAGGGGCGGGTTACAGACCACCGCATTGGTTTAACCTTATATAATCTGCAGGCGGTACTTGATGGTGATATTGAAGAATTGATTGATGCGCTTCAGTTTGCAGAAAACTCAGAAAAAATGGCAAAGCATGATTAGATCTTAGCTGGTTGTTACGACGTAATGATTGATCTCACGCAACGATTTTAAGATTCAATGTAAGATTCCGGTCAAACGTTTCATTCTATGGAAGAATTTAAAATTGATTTTTGAAATTAGAAATTTTTAATACTTATTTTTGGCATAGAGTTTTCTATATAGTAGAAGTCAACAAGATCTTTTCAATAGTTTTTATGGGTTTGAATTTTTAATTCGATTAACATTTCAGATAAAACTATTGGCAACATATTTGCGTTATTAAGTTTAGTTCTTCTCACATAAGCAGTCAATTTTCTCATAAGCAGTTAGTTTTGGTTGCGACCCCTGTTTCTACAGGGGTCTATTTTTTTATATACCTCCTGGTCCAAAACACAACGGCAACAAGGCTTCCAACCATATCGGCCAGCACATCACCCAAATCAAATGAGCGGTTCGGAATAAAGTATTTCTGTATCAATTCTACCCCAAAAGCATACGTAAGCGCCAATAGTAAAATGTTCCGGTTGGCCTTTGTACTAAAAACAGGTAAGGAATAACGTCCCAAAAAAATAAGTATAAAGAAGAAGGCTGTATGTACCCATTTATCAAAATAAATTTTGTCCAGGGCATCCTCCTTAGGTAGCGCCGAACCCGGTAAAAAGAAAAGGACACTTATAAATACAAACCAGACAATGGCGAGCGTCTTCCAGTTTTTCTCAATGATTTTCCACATGAACGCAATGTAAAAAACCTTTGGTGTTTTTTAAAGAAGAGTAAGATGCTAAAGAAGAATAAATAAAACTGCCTGTGATAATTAAGAAGATGATGGAATGCAGAGTGGCTTACCGGATTAATAAAAAATTATTGAAGCAGGCCTAATTAAAATCGTTGACCTAAAAATCGTGGCAATTGGCACAGTATAACTATCACCAGTAAGTGTGGTTATTAATTATATTTAAATGGGGTAACCATTTCAAATGAAGGGATATTTACATCGAAGACTTCCTTGTTGTGAAGATTTTCCATGGAGTAAGCTCCATGCATACGGCCCATTTCGGTGTGCAGATTACAGCCGCTTACATACTGATATTCTTCGCCGGCACTAATAACCGGTTGCATGCCTACAACGCCTTCACCTTCTACTTCCCGATAACTGCCGTCAGAGTCAAAAATATGCCAGTGGCGGCTGTGCAGCTTTACCGGAAACGGATTGTGATTTTCGATAGTAATACGGTAAGCAAACATGAATTCTGATTGCAAAGGGTTACTATAATCCTGCTGATAAAATGTTTCCACGCTTACCTTAACGCCTTCCGATATCAAGCTGACCATACAAAGGGATTTTTGCTAAAATATAAAACAAAGTTGTTGCCACAAATCTATATACGGCCATTTTGTAGAATCAGCTTTTATTTGAAACCTATTTTTGCCCAACTTTAACCACAAATAACCAAGTTATGAAGATAGCAGTAGCTAAAGGTGATGGTATCGGTCCGGAAATAATGCAAGCTGTATTAAGCATATTTGAAGCCAGCAAAGCCGATCTGCAATACCAATATGTAGATATGGGAAAGTGGGTTTTTGATAAAGGCTACAGCAACGGCATGACGCCGGAGGCACAGCAAACAATAGAAGAGCTGGGCATTTTATTTAAAGGGCCCATGGAAACACCAAAGGGGAAAGGAGTTAAAAGCGTAAACGTTACGGCCCGCAAAACCTGGAATACGTATGCTAATAAAAGGGTGTTTCAATCGCTGCATGGTGTAGATACGGTGTTTAGTAAAGCCGGAATCCCAATTGATATTACCATTGTTCGCGAAAACATAGAAGACACATACGGCGGTATCGAACATATGTTAACGCCTGATGTTGCCTTGAGCCGCCGCTTTATCACCCGCCCCGGCAGCATGCAGCTAATTCGCTATGCTTTTGAAATGGCTAAGAAAAAGGGTACAAGGCGCATCACCTGTGGCCACAAGGCCAACATCATGAAGCTTACTGATGGACTGTTCCTTGATGTTTTTTATGAAGTGGCTAAAGAGTACCCGGAGCTCAATGCTGATGATAAAATTGTAGATGACCTGGCCATGCAATTAGTAGTAAAGCCCGATCAATATGATGTAATTGTAATGACCAACCTGCAAGGCGATATTATTTCCGATTTATGCGCCGGCCTTGTTGGTGGTTTGGGTTTTGCACCTTCGGCCAACATAGGCGATCATATTTCTATTTTTGAAGCCGTACATGGTACCGCCCCGGATATTACCGGTAAAGGCATTGCCAACCCAACGGCTTTGCTGTTAAGTGGCCTTGCCTTGTTGCGCCACATCGGGTTAATGGAAAATGCGGCTATCATTGAAAATGCTTTACTCTATACATTAGAGCAAGGCATCCATACCGGTGATTTTGGGGACCGATCAAAGCCTTCCTTAAATACCAATGATTTTACGGAAGCCATTATACAGAATTTCGGAAGCACGCCGCAGTTTGGTGCTAAGCCGTTGCTTTCTAATATGCCGGTAACGCCTACCGTGTTTAAACTGGACAGCAACTCCATGATGGTGTCACCCGATTTACTTGATGAAAAAATTGTGGGTGTAGATATGTTTATTGAAAGCAGCGAACAGCCGGAAGCGATTGCGCTAAAATCGCAGCATCATGGGGGGATAAAGTTTAAATTAATCAACATCAGTAACCGGGGAACACAAGTATGGCCTACGGGTTCTAAATACACCGCCCTTGTTAACCAGTATAATCTGCGGTTTGAATCATTAAACGAAAGTGCCCTAACCCAACAGGATATAATTGGTTTGTATGTGAGCCTGAGTGCCGATTATAAGGTTTGTTCTATTGAGCTGTTGAATATGTGGGGAGGAAAGAAAGCATATAGTTTGGCGCAGGGACAGTAACGGCTTAATTGATTGGTTCATTAGTTAATTTGGTAATTAGGGGCTATGTATCTTGCCACGCCAAACAACTATCAATAACCCAATAACCCAATAACCCAATAACCCAATAACCCAATAACCCAATAAGTGCCAAGGGAAACTTTAAAATATACTTCTGATAAGGTAACGGTCGTTTGGAAGCCCAAACTATGCATCCACTCCGCTATTTGTTTCAAAGGTTTACCGGAAGTTTTTAATCCCAAAGTAAGACCATGGGTAAATATTAATGGCGCTGATGCAGCGCAAATTATAGCGCAGGTGGGCCGTTGCCCAAGTGGCGCCCTAAGCATTGAACATAGCGATGAACCCACCCCGCTGAATACCGATGCCGGTAATGAAAAAGCGCCGCCGCATACGGAAATTCAAATTCAGAAAAATGGTCCGGCTTTAGTAAAAGCAACCTGTGTGATAAAAGGTGCAGATGGCAAGGAAGAAACCCGGAAAGGTGTGGTGGCCCTATGCCGCTGCGGGGCTTCCGGCAGTAAACCTTACTGCGATGGAAGCCACAGCAGGATAAGATTTGAGGGATAGCTTTTATAATCGAACCAGTAACTTTAAGTATATCAAAACTACTTCACATGAAAAGCACCCTTTTCATTTTTGTTTTGCTTTTTGCAAAAACCGTTTACGCACAGGTAGCCTTCCAAAACATTTCGTTTTCCGACGCTTTAAATAGATCAAAGCAAGAAGGAAAACTAATTTTTCTCCAGTTTGAGGCAGCGGACTGTAATCAATGTAATGATGTCGCTAATAAGGGACTTTCAGATAAAGACATTTCTGATAAGATAAATCAAACATTTATTTGTGTGAGAATAAATAGCGGGCATCCGGACAGAACTATGATAGCTGCACGTTACAGCCTTAATGCCGGCCAAAGTTTTGGGACGCTTTTTATTAATTCAGATGGAACCATTCTGCATAAGTTTTTGAGAACAACTTCGTTTTCAAAAGAATATTTGAACCAGATGGATATTGCGTTGCAGAAAGCCGGCGAAGCTTTGAAAATTAATGAGCTGGAAAACGATTATAAAAATGGCAATAAAAGTTTTGGGCTATTAGAAGTTCTGCTGCAGAAAAGAAAAACATTAAACTTGCCAACTGACATTTTATTAGATGAATATATTGATATAGTACCTGCCGACTCGTTGCGATCATCAATCAATACACTATCATTTATTGCGCAAATGGCCCCTTTACTTGGAAGCAAAGCCGATAAGGCAATGCGGGCAGATGCTGGATTGTTTAACCGGGCATGGTACGGTATGAGTTTACAAACCCGCATTGGTATAAACAACTATATTATTTTTAAAAGTATGCAGGAAGCGGTTAAAAAAAAGGATGAGAACTATGCTAACCGCGTCGCCTCTTTTGCCCGAGGCACCAATACCAATTATGAGGCTGGTGCTAAGGCGTTTGATATGAACATGCTTCATTTTTACAATGAAACAAATGATACTACTGTCTATTTCAGAAAAGCGATGGCCTATTACGAAAGGTACTTTATGATTGTTAGCCCCGATTCAATAAAAAGAATGGATTCAATTAATGTAAGGAAGATGGCCATAAATAACCCAATGGAAAAAGATACCGTTCGCAATGGTAATGTAATGAAAACAACTGTCAGAGTTGCTTACAGTTCCTTTGTTCAAAATTTTAGCCGCGAACTAAATAATGGTGCTTATGAATTTTATAAAAAGACCAATAACCCTTATCTACTTTCCATTGCAACCGAATGGGCAGTAAAAGCAATTGACTTTTATAAATCGCCACAAGACCTTCATACGTATGCAAGGCTTTTATATAAACAAAACCAAAACATCAAAGCGATTGAGGTTATATCGGAGGCCATCGCCTTACAACAGAAACTTGGTTATCCTACAACAGAGTACGACTCAATTTTATTAAAAATAAAGAATAGAAGTCCTTTGGATTAACGTCAGATTTTCTTCGCATTTTTATAGCTGTTTTTCACTAACCATTGCAACACTTTATCGCGTTGATCGCCCTGGACAATAATTTCATTGTCTTTAGCAGAGCCACCCGTAGCACAGAAATTTTTCAATGCCTTTCCTAAGGTTTGTAAATCATCGTCGGTACCGGCAAAGCCGGTAATGACAGTGGCCGCTTTACCCCCCCGGTGCTTTGTTTCCAACTTAATTCTTAGCTTTTGTTGCGGTGGCGGCAAGGTTTCCGTCACTGACGCCTCTTCGGGTTGAAATTGAAACTTAGGATCAGTGCTATAAACGAAGCCGTATTTATCAGTGGTGTTTTTCTTGCTCATAAAAACAAATTAGTACTGGCTAATGACTGCATGAAAGTTTATGATCCGGCGTGATTCATCATACGCTTTAATTCGTTATACAATTACTGCCTTCAAACTCAAATCCACACTTTTTGCCTGGTGAATCAGTCCACCGACGCTTACATAATCAACGCCGGTAGCAGCATAACTTTCAATCGTATCGAGGTTAATACCGCCACTGGCTTCCGTTTCAAACTCCCCCGCTATTAACCCAACCGCCGTTTGCACATCACCAGTTGTGAAATTATCCAGCATTACACGAAAGACTTTTCCCTTTCCTATTTCCAACACTTTTGTTACATCGTCAAGGCTTCTTGTTTCCACTTCTATTTTTAAATCGGGACGATAGGCTTGCACGTAATCGTAGGCCCGGGAAATGGCACTTTCTAATCCACCGCTGTAATCAATATGATTGTCCTTCAACATGATCATATCGAACAATCCAAAACGATGATTAACACCACCGCCGATGCGCACTGCTTCTTTTTCCAGTAACCGAAAATTGGGCGTTGTTTTGCGGGTATCCAATAGCTTAGTTTTATAGCCTTTGAGTTTATCGGTGTATTGTTTGGTGAGGGTTGCAATGCCGCTCATACGTTGCATGCAATTAAGCACCAGCCGCTCTAATTGCAATATGGTATGAACATTAGTTTCTACTTCAAAAGCCACATCGCCATACTTCATCTCCTCGCCATCGCTTTTATGTTTGGTAAAAACGGCTAATGGTTTTTTGTAGGCGAAAATTTTCTCTGCCACATCCACGCCGGCTACTACGCCGTCCTGCTTAATCTTTAAAACCGCTTTGCCTTTTACATCTGCCGGAATACAACTGAGGGTTGAGTGATCACCATCGCCAACATCTTCCTGCAAGGCAGCATCTATTAGCTGATATAGCTGCTCATCAAAATCTTTCATGCGGTAAAGTTCACCGGCATCCTGCATATAAAAAAATCCCGCCTTGCAGCGGGATTAATATTAAAAATTCAATACGCCTATTCAGACGTTACATGGTTTGAAACCTGATTTCTTTTACCAGTTGTTTTCCGTTTTTGGAGGTCATAAATATGGTCGTACGAAAGTTACCCGAACGGGTAATTAAAGTGCCAATGCAAAACTGGCTGTCACTATTATCTCCCTGATGTTTTACATCAAACGTTTTTACGCCGTTGGTACTGAAGAAATCCTGCAAAATCATGGTGGCTTGCTGGCGGCTGTAGTTATCGGTTTTAGCGGGCAGGGAAAGCTCAATGTTTGCATCTATATACTTCGCTAATTCTGTTGCATTACCGCTCTTTAAAGCATTGATCACATCATCTAAACCAGATGCCGGCTTAAAAGAAGAAAGCATAACAAACAAAGCAGTGATGGTTAGTGTAACGATCTTTTTCATGTATAAAAAATTGATTCGGCGTGCTCAGAGCCAAAAATATGCCATATCGAAATAGGCATTTTGGCGCTGCCAATATAAACAAAACCTTCACGAATGATATAGCTTTGCAGCCCAGAAACATTATTATGAAGCCGAATAAAAAAGTTATCCTGTTAATTATGGACGGATGGGGATTAGGTAAAATACCCTCTTCTGATGCCATTCAACATGCCCATACACCATTTGTTTCATCGCTTTATACAATCTATCCTAATACTACATTGGTTACCTGCGGCGAAGCGGTGGGCTTGCCTGATGGGCAGATGGGTAACTCCGAAGTGGGCCATCTCAACTTAGGCGCCGGCCGCATTGTTTACCAGGAATTACAACGCATTAATGTGGCTGTGAGGGAAGGTGAATTACAAACAAATCCGGTGCTGACGCAAAGCATCCAATACGCTAAAGACCATCACAAACCCCTGCACCTTTTAGGGTTGGTAAGTAATGGCGGCGTTCATTCCCACATTAATCATTTAAAAGCATTGCTTGATGTATGTAAAGAAGCCGGTCTCCAGGATGTATTTATACACGCCTTTACCGATGGCCGCGATACCGATCCAAAAAGTGGCTTGGGTTTTATAAAAGAACTGGAAGAGCACCTGGATAAATCGGTGGGGAAGATAGCAACTATTAATGGCCGCTATTATGCTATGGACCGGGATAACCGTTGGGAACGAGTGAAGCTGGCATACGATGCGATGGTAAAAGGCCAGGGGCCAACGGCAACCAATGTAGAAGAAGCTATCAGCAGCTCGTACCAGCAAAATGTTTCCGATGAATTTATAAAACCGACTGTGATAGTTGATGCTAATGGCTTACCCATTGGCACTATAAAGGATGGCGATGCGGCTATCTGTTTTAATTTTAGAACCGACCGTTGCCGGGAGATTACAAAGGCGTTAACGCAGATGGCTTTCCCGCAACAGGATATGCACCCTTTGCAACTGCACTACACTACCATGACGGAATATGATGCAACATTTACTAATGTGCAGGTGATGTTTGAAACCGATAATTTGAATAATACGATTGGAGAGGTAATTGAGCAGGCCGGACTGAAGCAAATTCGTATCGCTGAAACAGAAAAATATCCACATGTTACTTTCTTCTTTAGCGGTGGCCGCGAAAAGCCTTTTGAGGGTGAACAACGCATCATGGCCTCATCGCCCAAAGTAGCTACCTACGATTTGCAGCCTGAGATGAGTGCTCCCGAAGTAACGGCAGCTATTGTTTCGGAGTTACATAAAGGAGAAGTAGATTTTGTTTGCCTGAACTTCGCCAATGCCGATATGGTAGGCCACACCGGAGTTTGGGAGGCGGTTATTAAAGCTGTTGAAACGGTAGATAGCTGTGTGGAAAAGGTGGTTACGGCCGCGCTCCAAAATAACTACACCGTTTTTCTAACGGCCGATCATGGCAATGCCGATTATATGATTAATGCCGATGGCACGCCTAACACAGCGCATACCTTAAACCTGGTTCCTTTTTTTATTATTGATACAAAATGGCGTGGCAATTTAAAGCCAGGCAAACTTGGCGATATGGCTCCAACAATTCTCACCTTAATGGAATTACCCATACCAAAAGAAATGACAGGTTCCATTTTAATCTCCTGATATTTTCGGCTACAGTGCAGCATTTGAACAAATATTTTGTCTTACCTTACAGGCAACCAAAGTGAGTCTATGACTGAAGAAGCCCTTTTGTTAGGTTGTATAAAAAATAACGCCGCTGCGCAAAAAGAACTGTATGATAAGTACAGCCATAAAATGTTTGCAGTGTGCTACCGTTATGGTCACAATCGCGAAGATGCAGAAGACATGTTACAGGAAGGTTTTATAAAAGTGTTTTCGCAAATTCACCGGTTTGAGTCCCGTGGTGCGCTGGAAGGATGGATAAGGCGTATTATGATACACACCTGCATCAACGTTTTAAAGAAAAATAAGCGTTTCAATGAAAGCGTGGATTTAATTCATGCCAACGCCTTGCAGGTAAGGGAGGAATCCATTCCTTCTATTATGCAGGCTAAGGAAGTAGTGGAATGTATTCGCATGTTGCCACTGGGCTACCGCACTGTTTTAAATCTTTATGCTATTGAAGGTTTTTCGCATAAAGAAATCTCCGGCATGCTGGATGTGGAAGAAAGCACCAGCCGCAGCCAGTACACAAGGGCCAGAGCCATGTTGGAAGACATTTTAGTAAAGAAGAACATCATCTATAAACCAAAAGAACAAGTATATGCTGCCGTAGGGCAATAACCAACCCTAAACCGAGACTGATTATGAAGAGAGAACTTACACATGAAAACTTTGAACATTTTTTGAAACAAAATGCCGACAACCTGCGGATGAAAGCACCGGAGAAAGTTTGGCAAAATGTTTCCAGAGAATTACACAAACGCAGGCGCCGGCTTATTATCGGGCTCAGTACTTTTTTATTCATGGCTTCTGTTACCGGCTACTATCTTATTTCTCATTCCATATCTACAGAAAAAACACCGCTTCAATCCTTTACTCAACAACTAACCACCAGAACGGAGCAGCCGGTTATCAGCAGAAAAACTCAATCTCAACCAGGTATAAATAAGCAAGAAGTTATTCGCAGTAATGAAAGATTAGCAAATCAAAACAGAACGCAATCATTTAGTAACAAAGGAAATGCTGCATTCATCATTAAAGAAAAAATTGAGCTGGTAAAAAATTCACCGGTCCCTGATGCGGGCATGACAAAAGAGGAATTTACGTCAGCCATTGTTGATTCTGATCCGCAGCCGGTTTCCGATGAGGCCTCAATGAAACAAGTTGGTTTGCCTTCCAAAGTTGCTGCATCTGATAAGCTTCCTTACACCATCGAAAGCGTTGTCAATTCGTACAAATTAAAAAGCAATAAAGCCAGATGGGAAACACAGTTCTATATTACGCCTACCATCAGCTATCGTAAACTCACAGAAAACAAATCATACCTGCGCAGCATAGCTCAACCCTCTGCTGCCTATCCATCTTTATATAGCAGTGTGAATAGTAACGTTACCCATAAACCCGATGTTGGTTTTGAGTTAGGCTTTGCTGCAAAGTATGCGCTGTCTAATAACATTAAGCTCCGTGGCGGCCTTCAATTTAATGTAAACCGCTACGATGTAAAAGCGTTCAGTTCTTCTTATTCGCTTGCTACCATTGCTTTAAATAATGGTGTTCGTGCCGATTCGTTAAATACACTTTCCAACTACAGTAATGTAAATGGTTACAAGTCCAACTGGTTACAAAATCTGTACTTCCAGGTTTCCGCTCCTGTAGGGCTTGAGGTAAATTTTAAAGGCAATGATAAAGTTCATTTTGGTATAGCCTCCACTATTCAGCCTACCTATGTTTTGGGCGACAGGGCTTATCTGATTACTACTGATTATAAAAATTACGCACAGGTTCCCTGGCTTGTTCGGCGGTGGAATGTGAATACGGCACTGGAAACCTTTGTGGTATATAACTCCGGTAAAACAAGGTGGCAGGTGGGTCCGCAGGTGCGCTACCAGTTGTTATCAAGCTTCATTAGTAAGTATCCGGTAAAGGAAAATTTATTTGACTTTGGATTGAAAGTGGGTGTTTCGCTCAATAAATAAGTCTTGACTAATTGCTTATAAATCCCGCAACAACCTTGCGGGATTTTCGTTATAAAGCCTTACTTAATTTTACTGAATGAAATTTTCTTTTCTGTTTATTGTTTTGCTTTTGTTATTAAGTGGCTGTAAAAGCCAAAAGAAAAAATCTGATGTACCGGCTACTAATTTTTTTGTCAGCGATTATTTAAGGGGTCAGATAGCGATGATGGATACGGTGCGGCATCCATTTCTTAAGATAGAGACGGTGGATGGCCATACAGACAGTTCTATCCTATCCACTATTGACGTAAAAACTTATACAAAAGACTTTCTCAATCTTCCTGATATATCATCGGAAAAACTAAAAGATGATTATGATGTATCGCAGCTTTATGATGACTTGCAGGAGGCTTTTATTTTTACCTATACAACAAAACAGAATCACCCTGTTCAGCAGGAGAACGTAACGGTGGAACCGCAGCCAAACGCAAAGGGGCAAAATGACATTCGTTCCGTTTATGCTGATCTTTGGAATTCTAATAAGGATACTTCCATCCGGAAGAATATGTTATGGGAAGCCAATAAAAGCTTCCAGATTAATACCATCATTGATGTACCCGGCCAGCCGGAAAAAATCAGCAGTGTAAGAATAATCTGGAATGGTTTTGATAGTGTAAACAGAAGAGAAAGATAAACATGACGCAGAAGGAATTTCAGGAAATTGCCGGCACATTGCCACAAGCGCCGGGCATCTATAAATACTACAACGAAGCCGGTGAACTGCTCTATGTTGGAAAGGCAAAACACATCCGCAAACGGGTCAGTTCCTATTTTACAAAAACGGTTGCCAGCTATAAAACCCATGAGTTAGTCCGCCGTATCAGGCGTATCGAATTCACCATCGTTTCCACTGAACAGGATGCTTTTTTATTGGAGAACTCATTGATTAAGCAGTTTCAACCGCTGTTTAATATTAATCTAAAAGACGATAAAACCTATCCCTACATTGTTATTAAGAACGAGCCATTCCCGCGTATCTATTTAACCCGCCAAAGGGTGGAAGATGGCTCACAATATTTCGGGCCTTACACATCTGTTGGCAAGGTGCGGGAGCTATTAAATTTTATAAAGCAAACCATTCCCCTACGTACCTGTCCGCTGAATCTTACACAACGAAATATTGAAAAAGGTAAGTTTAAAGTTTGCCTGGAATTTCATTTAGGGAACTGCAAAGGCCCTTGCGAGGCATTACAAACTGAAGAAGATTATGACGAGAACATACGGCAAATAAAAAACATCCTAAGAGGAAATTTAAGTGCCGTGATCCAGCATTTTAAAAAAGAAATAAAGGCGTTAGCAGAAGCTCTTGAGTTTGAAAAAGCCGAAGCCGTAAGAAAGAAAATTTCCTATTTGGAGAATTATCAGTCCCGTTCCATAGTCATCAATTCTACCCTTAAAGATGTAGATGCCTTCACCATTGAACAAATTGACGGCATTGCTTACGTTAACTACCTGATGGTAAACAACGGCGCCATCATACAAACAAAAACGATTAAAGTAGAAACTCATCTGGATGAATCAGTGGAAGAAATTTTGGCAGGAGCTATTGCCCAACTGCGATCCATCTTTAGTAGCGAAGCGACTGAAATTGTAGTTCCTTTTGAGATTGATTATGCTGAACCAGCAATAGTCCTTACTGTGCCCAAAGGTGGTGATAAGAAAAAGCTGCTTGAGCTTTCACAAAAGAATGTGCACTACTTTATAGATAGCCTTAAAAGCAAGGAACGCCTACAGTTAGGAAAGGGAAATAAAGCGGCCGTGTTACTTCAGATAAAAGATGATCTGCAGTTATCTGCCGTGCCGCAGCATATTGAATGTTTTGATAACTCCAACTTTCAGGGAAGCTATCCGGTATCGGCTATGGTATGTTTTAAGGATGGGGAACCGAGTAAAAAAGACTATCGTTTGTTCAATGTAAAAACAGTGGAAGGCATTAACGACTTTGCTACCATGAAGGAAGCCGTTTACAGACGTTATAAGCGATTGAAAGCGGAAGCCGGTGCATTTCCGCAACTGGTAATAATTGACGGTGGTAAAGGGCAGCTAAGTGCTGCTCAGGAAGCCATAGAAGAGTTGGAGCTGGTTGGTCAAATGACTTTAGTAGGTTTAGCCAAGCAAGAGGAAGAACTTTTTTTTGTTGGTGACAAAGAATCATTAAAGCTTCCGTACGATAGCGAAAGCCATAAGCTGATACGGCGCATACGGGATGAGGTGCACCGGTTTGGCGTGGCCTTTCACCGTGAGAAAAGAAGTAAGGGAACGTTTAAGAACGGCCTGGAAGATATTAAGGGCATTGGCGATGGTACTGCTAATGCGCTACTTAAAACTTTCCGCTCAATCAACAATATTAAAAACCAGCCGGAATCAGAACTGGCAAGGGTTGTAGGCGTATCTAAAGCGAAAATTCTGAAAGCTTATTTTGAGGGAAACAATTGAATCGTAGAACAGACGAACAAGGAACAGATGAGTGAAGAAGTAAAACTCTATGCATAATAATTCAGGCAGTCCTTTACCTAATCCGTGCAATCTGTGGTTAAAAAGAAAAAGGGCTGGATAGAAATCCTGCCCCGTTTTAAAATCCAATATCCTATGAAAAACCGAGGTAAAAATACAAAGTCTGACCACATTTCCAATACGTAGTTTCCACATTTTTAAAAATAATTGAACCTTTTTTATAAGTTGTAAAAAACTGGCTTTAATATACTTGCGTAGTTGGCATCTATACCGAATTGATTAGCCGCAAGTGAATGTTATGAGTGTGCATCAACAAAAAACCCTGTTTCTTTGAAACAGGGTTTTACTATTTAAATGCTATGTTCTTAATACGACCATAGGTCTTGTTCGTAATTAAAAATACGTTCTTTAATATTCTCGCCTTCCAATAAAGCAAGAATCGGATCTTTAATCATTTGACGAATGTTCTTATTACCTGAATTGTCTAAAGTAGATTTGGTGATATAACTGCTGAACATGCGGCTTTCAAAAAGTTCTTCCCAAGTCATACGGTTAGCACCCATGTTCTTGGAGTTATACACTTCGTACCGGGCCAGTGTTGGACGCAGGTCAGGATAGTACACCCAGAACATTACGGAAGTACCTATTTCTCTTTTAGTGCCTTCCAAAAATTCAGACTTTAGAGGAGCTATGCCAATAATGCGGCACATCATACGGCTTGATTCGCGGTCGAAAATCCATTCTTCTTTAATTCTGAGCTTCATAATTTCCTCGGGATTGAAGGCCTTCTTTACCACTTTCAATTTTACGACCTTACTCATGTCGTTAATGTCTGTGATAGCGACCGTATCATTTGTTCCGCCAGAGGCTCTTTTTCCAACTTCATCAAGAGATAAAGGCGTGGTAAAACGTTCGTCATCAAAAGCAGTTACTTTTCCATCCTGCACTGCTTTTAATAAAATGCTAATGAAACGCTGATCGCCGTTATCTTCAGAAGCTGCGTAGCTAAATGATTTATTCATTTTTTCATGCAAATCCAATTCACGCCATACTTTTTCAGCGTACAACGCATCATCCAAACGAAGAAACTCATAAGGTAAAGGCGTCCTTTCGTTTAGAATAGAATCTTTAAATCCAAATGCGTTATCAGGCCTCATAGACTTCCCACCACCAGCGTTATTAGAACCCATTCCTGAACTATCAACTTCTATAGGCAACTTACCATAAGAATTGAAGTTGGTAGGTGGTTTTGTATTGTTGTTTTGTTGCGTTGGCGTTTGAGTTTGTTGTCCACCATTAGCATCATTTCTACTTCTGCCGCGGCGCTGAGCATTTGCTTCATGCGCAAATGATCCTGCAACAAATAATACCAAACAAGTTTTAAATAATTGCGCTTTCATATTTTCTAATTGATATTATAAAGTAAAGCCGGCAAATGCATTCTTCTGCCATCAGGGCCAATGCAATACAGGTTGTTGATACTTATGATATCTCCTGATTTGGCAGAACCGATAAGCTTTCTGGCCTGCGGCGTGAACTCAGCTCCATTTCCATTCACTTTTACTACATCCCCATCTTCATTTAAACCTACCACCTGGTATTCACTAATGGTATATTTTAACTCAAACGGAAAATCTTTAATGCCTGCTGCAATACCCTGCTGATTCGATAAGGTCGCTGCCGAAACCGTTGCTCCACTCTGTTGACCACCTACATACGCAGCCGGCGTTGGGACGGTGCGAACCCTAAATTTAGAAGCACCAGCTAATTTGCCATCCACACTTACACTGATATTGCAATCATCGGTAACACTTGTAACATGCACTACATAATGACCACTTCCTGTTTTTGTAACGGAACCACCTCCGCCTGCGATTGATACCTGCGTTTTATCATCACCGCCGCCAGAAGCTGCTACCGAAATTGGATTATCAACGCCTATGTAAAGAACATTCATTTTGTCAAGGGCAATGGAAGCATTTGACTGACCTACCGTGTACTCAACAGGGATAGTTCTTGTCTGTTGTTTACCATCCTGATCTACAAACGAAACAGTTACCGGAATAGTATGCGAACCGATACCGCCTGCCGCAGATTTGTAAATGGCCATACCTTTTTCGTTAGTTGGAACATTGGCGCCTCCAATGGTGATAGTTGGTAACTTCTGCTTGCTAAACGCACCCAATCCAGCAGTAATTTCCAACTCCTGACCAGGCATCAGATACTTGGAGTTTTGCCCAACGATAGCTTCAAAATTGTCGTAACGAACAATCACTTTTCCTACTTGCTGATGTAAATAGGTCACCACTTTGTTTTCAGATGTTTTTACATCATTCTGAAACTTACGCAGCATAGTTAATGCTGCTACAGTAGGTACCATATGAAAGTAAGCATCCGACCAGGTCTTATTACTCTTATTTTGAACTACGGGCATTTCGGTATCTATCTGAAGCGTTTTACTAAATTCCGCAGCTATCACCGGGTCTATCGCCAGCATTGCTTTTTTGTAATCCTCCAACTTCTGTTTTAAAGAATCGCCACCTTTTTTGTCAACCATCATACGGGTCGGTATGTCTTGGTTATCTTCTTTAAATGTGGAGTCTTTCTTTTTAGCCGGATTAAAATCAGCGGCAGCTAACAACCTGTCACGCAATCCCTGAATGTAGTTATACATGTCAGTAGAAAGTTGTTGCGCCTGTTGTGCTTTTGGGTACCATACGGCTGCCTTTTCTTTTGTCTTTTCATCGGCCAGCATTTCCTGGAACGATGTCATTACATCGTTGGTAGAAGCATTGATGGTATGGTTGGTTCGGTCAAGGCTATTATCCACGGTTTTAAAAGCGTTCAGAATTTCCGCTGATACATTCAGGGCTAACAGGGCTGTTAACACTAAGTACATCAGGTTGATCATCTTCTGTCGCGGCTCTTTTGGAAGTGCCATAGTCTATAAAAATTTGCGTTGAGTAATTTTGTTGGTTAATCTGATTTGGATATTGGATACTGTTGGTTATCTGCCTTGCATAGCGCTAAGCATGTTGCCATAAATACCATTCAGGCGTCCTAAGTTGCCGGCCAAACCAGTGATTTGCTCCTGAACTTTCTTAGCATCATCGGCACTGTTTACCATTACCTGCGATGTTTCGGCCAGTTTACCATAAAAGCCATTCAATGCTTTGAGGTGATTATTGCTTTCTTGTAATTCAAGTTCGTAAATGGTATTCAGGGAAGAAAGATTTTTAGTCAGCACCTGAATCTGATCGTGAAAAACACGGGCTCCGTCAGAGGCGGCATTAAAGGCTCCAACAGAATTGGCAGCCGTTACGTAGGCATCTTTTACTTGTGTAAGTGCTGATGTAACTTCCCGTGTTTTAGCTGTATAGTCGCCTGTTGCAGCCACTACATCAGTAATATCATTCATGTTAGAGATAGTCGTATTCAATTTTTTAAATCCATCACTTAAGCGGTTTAAGTTAGCCGGTGTAATGTCAGCTTCTAAAAGGGCCTTGTCCATTTGGTTTAACACCTTGCCCTGTGGAGTCGCGGCTATGGCATCCACTACTGTTTCTTCAGGATGACCCGAGCCTTTTTCGGCCGGATAGATAAGATATAAAACACCATATAGCAGAAAGATAACGGCTTCTGTGGTTAAGCCTATCCAAAGCCAGGTTTCGGCATCGGAGGCATGGGTGATTTTTCGAAGGGCACCCCAAATTACAAGAGAAGCACCAAAAGAAACGGCTACGTCAACGTACTTACTGATTTGAGGAGGAATTGCAACTGCCATAAATTACTACTTTAAAAGGGTTGATATTAGAGTTTAAGGTTTGAAGAGTTGGAGATATACAAGGTAAGGAGGCTGTTAAACAACCCCGTTACCATGAAAGAAATTTTGGTTTTATAAATTATTTACGACGGCCACCGGCTTGAGCAGGTAAATCAATTACGGAGCGGAAGCCAATGTATGATTTTGTTGAATCCTGGTATTCGTAAGTACGGGTACCGGTTTGCAGGTAATAACCTACATCTTTCCAGCTACCGCCGCGAATTACTTTGCGCTTCATTTTGGGAGGATCATTGTCTTTAGCATTGAACCGAACATCAGGGTTCATATCATGTTGAAAAGTGTAGGAACCTTCATAATAAATAGAAGAGGTCCACTCGGCTACGTTTCCTGACATGCAATACAAACCATAATCATTAGGCCAGTACGCATCGGCACGAACGGTGTAAAAACCACCATCTTCGGGATAGTTACCGCGGCCTGGTTTGAAGTTGGCCAATAAACAACCTTTCTTATTTCTCAGATAATAATTACCCCAGGGAAACATAGATTGAGAGCGGCCGCCACGGGCTGCGTATTCCCATTGTGCTTCGGTTGGGAGGCGGAAGTCAGATTCCTGAACGCGGTTTTTAGATTCGAGGAAAGCATTTAAATAAAGCGTTCTCCAGTTACAATAGGCTTCAGCCATCTTCCAGTTTACACCCACCACCGGATAGTTACCAAAAGCAGGATGAGAATAATAACGCTTGGTCATTGGCTCGTTGTAAGAATAGGAGAAGTCACGAATCCATACCAGGGTATCGGGATAAATGGAAACGGGATAACGTTCGATAAACTGGGAACGGGGCTTGCCGGCATTTTCTCTCTTAGCGGCTTCCTTCAAATCAAAGCGTTCTACCTGATAAACTATTTTACTTGGGTCTAATTCTTTCTTTCCATGAAGACGGTCTGGCTCAGGAATGATCATATCATTCAACTGTTCCACCACTTTTGGATCACCCCATTTTACGGTCCTCATTTTAGCAAAATCCACATGCTCAATACCATCTTTATCGGCCTTTACATAAGGAGCACCCAGCTTGCGGGCCGCCACTGAATCACGAACCCAGTTGGTAAACTGGCGATACTCATTGTTGGTAGTCTCTGTAGCATCCATCCAAAAACCGCTGATTGAAACAGAGCGATTGCGGGCACTGAAGGCATAAGCCGGATCTTCATCACTTGGCCCCATGTGAAAGGTGCCCTGTGGGATATAGACCATGCCGGGAGGTTTGGGAAGAACATAACGGCTTCCAGGTGCAACACCATGCACCTGACCATCAGGAGGTAACATGCCTTTGTCTTTTTTCCCGATGCCGCAGCTCCCCAGCGATAAAGCTGACAGAGCAATAAGCGTGTAGTAGTGGTTTTTCAATGTCATATACTTGGGTATTGGGCAAATATAACTTTTTGCTTTGAAGGACAGGACAAGGTTAAAATTATTTTTTCTCATTTCCAATAGACGAAAAATTGTTTCGACATGTAAGAGAAACGGATGAATATTATGATTATTGTATTTACCCACAATTATTTGACAGACATAAGCTGTAGCAGGTCTTTTAGCGTAGTTACCGGCTTTTTACATGCGTAGTTTTTGCACAAAAAAATGTGGGTAGTACGCTGTATTTCTTTACCTGCCAACATAGGATATTTTTCATCTCCGGCCGCACTTGCCATGATTATTTTATGTGGAATAAAAACGGCCTGGATAGCTGCCGCCATTTCGTAATAAAATGGCCCAACAACAGCTATTTCCGAAGTGCCTTTGATTATTTCGTATAGGCAGGCGAGCCACACGCCGAAAGAGGCAGGGTATTTAATGCAAACTTCACGGGTGGCCGTTACCATCCCTTCGGCTTTTTGCCGCCAGTCCGGTTTATCCAGCAAAATAGATAGCCGATGTAGATTATGCGCCATCACAGCATTGCCGGAAGGTACCGCACCATCATAAATTTCTTTCTTCCGGATGAGAATGTCCTTTTGATCAATTCCGGTATAGAAAAAATAAGGAGTTGCGCTATCTTCATATTTTGCCAATACGATGCTTGTCAGTTCGGCAGCTATATCAAGGTAAGAAGGAGTAGCCGTGATTTGGGCCAGCTCAATTAATGCCGCTATCAAGTAAACATAATCATCTAAAAAAGGGGGATGTTTTGCTATCCCATTTTTCCAGGAATGATGTAGGCTCTCGTAGTCTTTTCCGAAAGCAGACAATAAAAACCGCATGTTTTTTTCGGCCGTCATTTTATAGGGTTCGAAGCCGGTGGCAGCGTATGCCTTGCTGTAAGCTACGTTCATTAAGGCGTTCCAGCTAAGTAATACTTTATCATCTAATAATGGCCGGATACGCTTGCTCCGTTCCAGTAAAAGTTTGCTTTTGCCGGTAGCAATTAACTGCGATAATTCGTTTCTATCAATGCTATTCAGTTGAGCAAATTCTTCTAACGGAATTTTGACCCATGGAATGTTTTTACCTTCCCAATTCCCTTGCGGCGTTATATCAAAATAGCTACAAAAGATTTCCGCCTCCTCACCTAAAACAGCATGCACCTGGCCATAATCCCACACATAAAATTTGCCCTCCTCTCCTTCGCTATCGGCATCTAATGCACTATAAAATCCGCCATCGCTATGCAATAATTCTCTTTCAATAAAAGCTAATGTTTCTTCAATGACTTGCTGATATTTTTCGTCTTTGGTAAGGGAGTAAGCGTCGCTTAGCGTAGCTACCAAAAGCGCATTGTCGTAAAGCATTTTTTCAAAGTGGGGAGCCAGCCATTGCTCGTCGGTAGAATACCGTGCAAACCCGCCACCAACATGGTCATAAATGCCACCCTGGATCATTTTGTCAAGGCTTACTATTGCTTGCTTTAAAGCCTCAGCACTATTGGCCAAATGCGCATATGCTAATAGAAAATTGATAGAAAACGTTTGTGGAAATTTAGGCGCTTTGCCAAAGCCGCCCCATTCTTTGTCGGCAGATTTCATTATGTTACCAAAAGCGTCGTCAATCTGCTCTTCATTAAATGCAACTTCGGTGCTATTGGTTCCAAAAAGGTTAGCGGTTTGAAGGTGTTGCATTAATGTTTCCGCCTGGCTGTTAATCTCCTCCCTCTTTTCCTTATAAGACTTGGTTATAGCCATTAAAATCTCTGTCCACGAGGAGCGGTTAAAGGCACGTCGGGGCGGGAAATACGTTCCACCATAAAAAGGCTTGGCATCGGGAGTTAAAAACACATTAAGCGGCCAGCCCCCACTGCCCGTCATTGCCTGTACAGCATCCATGTAAATATGATCTACATCAGGCCTTTCCTCGCGGTCCACTTTAATATTAATGAAGTTTTCATTCATCAGGGCAGCCACTTCTTCATCCTCAAAGCTTTCATGCTCCATCACATGGCACCAATGACAAGCGGCATAACCGATACTGACCAATACGGGCTTATCCTCTGACCTGGCATGGGCAAAAGCCTCTTCACTCCATGGGTACCAATCAACGGGATTGTTAGCATGTTGTAATAAATAGGGGCTGGTTTCTTTGCTTAATCTGTTGGCCATAAAAAGAGGAATGAGTAATCAATAACAGTACAGCTATAACTCTGTTGTAGCATGATAAGATTATTTTATGTTTCAACAATCGTACTGAAAACAAAAATCCCGCTCTGGAAGATGCGGGATGTAATATTACTATTTAACTTATTTTTTCTGAACGAGTGTAGCAAGGTACTTCTCCAAAGCCGCCACCATAGAAGGCGCCTGAGGAAGCGGAGCTTTTATTTCCAGCTTAAGGCCAGCTTCCTCTACTGCCTTGGAGGTATTGCTGCCAAAAGCCCCAATTACTGTTCCGTTTTGCTGAAATTGAGGAAGATTATCAAACAGGCTTTTCACGCCACTGGGTGTAAAAAAACAGATAACGTCATACTCGTTCTTCGTTAGAATTTCTTTTACATCATTACTGGCCGTGCGGTACATAAAAGCCAGGGAAAAATCGCAACCGGTGGACTTTAACCAGCCGGTAATTTCACTGTCCTGCTGATTTTCGGAGCACACATATAAAAAACGTTCGTTGTTTTTATGTTTATTGATGACGTCCAAGAAACTTTTATTGCTACCGTCAGCGCCGTAAAACACCTTGCGCTTGCGGTATAAAATAAATTTTTGAAGGTATAAAGCTACCGCCTCGGTAATACAGAAATATTTAGTGTCCTGCGACACGGCCACCTTCATTTCTTCGCATACGCGAAAAAAATGATCAATTGCATTCCGGCTGGTTAAGATCACAGCGGAATGGGCAGCAATATCAATTTTTTGTTTGCGGAAATCTTTGGCGGGAATAGCTTCTAGATGAATAAAGGGATGGAAATCAAGGTCAACGTCAAACTTTCTGCCCAACTCGAAATAAGGCGATTTGTCGCTTTCGGGCCTTGGCTGAGTAATAAGTACTTTCTTTTTATTTTTGGCCTCTTTACCGGCCTTGACCCCTGTGTTTTTTACCATGTTACGGTTCGGCTAACGTTTGTCAAAGCTAAGATATTTCCCTTAGAATAGCGACCAACAGTTTGTTAATCAATAAGAGAGGAACAATTTCAAACGCCAATAAATAGATGACAAAATGAAAAAAATTAAGCCGCACATTTCGACTTAATGAGATATAGGAAAGAAAATACCGGTACACCAAAATAAGCGTGATGAGTAACAAACTTAGTGTTAGCGACGCCTCATTTATGCCGCCGTAAGTAAAGGCAAGCAAAACTGTAAAAGGCAGCAGTGTTATACCTAAAATTTTATTGGTGGCAAATACTATAAAGATGTAGGTGTTGGTAACATCAGTCATTTGAAATACCCAACCAAACAATTTAAGCACTAAAAATTTTACCCCATACACCGTTCCAATGGCAACTGCCAGATAGCTGGCTACCAACCAAAAAGGAAATTGAGCAGCAACCTTGAAATGCTGTAGTACCAGACTAAGAAACAAGCCCATGCTAAGGATAAAGAAAAGATTAAAAAGCAGCGATGGCAAAGGATTTTGCAGTAATTGCTCCTTTATTTGCCGTTGCCGCACGGTAGTTCTAAAATAGGAGCTGTACAGATCGGTAAGGTAGCGCCAAAAATTATTTTTGATTAATGCGAAGCCGATCAAAAGGCCAATGATGGAATAAAAAACGGCTTCTTTGCCTTCCCACTTTTTCTCTGAGATCGTGTATCGAACCGGGTTAGTGAACGAAAAAAACAGCCTTCGGTGATAGAGGAATGAATCGGAAGTAAAAGCAAATTTCAACACCGGCCTTAAAGTATCTTTTACAACAGGAAGCGCTTTAACCGAATCTTTTACTAAAGAATTTGTTACTGCAAGTGAATCCTTCCTTCTGCCTGCCGAATCGGTTATTACCTGGCCAAAACATGTTGCCGTAAAAATTAGAAATAATATAAACAGGTAAACCTTCACTTCCCGCAAAAATAAGTGCTGCAATACAGCATTAGAAAAAAGACACAAACCCGATATGAATTTTTGATTGGCGCAAATTAAAGGCAGCGTCATCCCGCATACCTACGGCCCAGGTTACATTTATTAATCCGGCTTTGGGTTGAAAGGAAAGTCCCACACCACTACTGAGATACGTATGGGTTAGCACTTTCTCCAACGGATACTTGCCCCATCCGCCATCTACAAAACCAAAGAAGTTGGAGTTAAGGCCGGTGAGCAAACGAAACTCCACAGTGCCAACTGCGTACTGAGACACGTATTGACTCTCCTCATCAAAACCGCGCAGGAGGCGGTTTCCACCAATCTGGAATAGTTCATTTCGGTAGAAGCTGGCACTTTGATAAACCCCTATGTTGGCCCCCAGTTTCACGGTGGTTTGTTTACCGGTTTGAAGAAATTGTGCTCCCGAAATAGTTACCCTGAACTGGTAAGCATTAAGTTTAACCGTATCATATAACTGATCAAATTTGAAAGAAGGATTAGATGGGTCTTGCAGTTCCAGAATAAGGCTGTTCTTTTTAATTTTTTTGGTACCGGCTGTAGTCACTACGGATAGTTGCGCTCCTTTGCGGGGATTATAGCGGTAATCGGTACCCGTAAAATCAAAGCCAATGCCGAGGTTCAACGAACTTACATCAGCTTCCTGCGGCAGTTGCTTAGATTGAATAATAGAGGCGGCATTGATGCCATTAACTATAGTTTGCCGGCTTTGTAAAAACACAGAGGCCGTTTGCTTTTCAGTTAACCGGTAGTTGACACCCAGATTAGCGTTGATGTTCAAAAAAATGCTATCCCGCTTGTACATGTCCAACGAGAAATTAAGCCCCAGCCGCGACTTAAAAATATAAGGCTGCTCAAATAGAAGGTTTAATCGCGGCGATCCTTTTTGCAATTGTTGCCATACCAAGCCAATGGTTTCGCCGGCCCCAAGCGCATTGCGCAGCAGTACATTTGCATCTACCGTCAACTGCAGTTTTGCGCTGCCATTCGATTGAACGCTGTTAGGTAAAAATCCGACCAGTGCATTAATCTGGCTACTGCGCTTGGCCTTTAAATACAACTTCAGTGTAGAGCCGGTGGGTTGCATGCTTAACTCCGAAACCCGTTCCTCTTCTACGTAAGTAAGATCCGTAATTTTTTTACTGATGCTTTGCAGCTTCTGTTTATTATACACACTGTTATTCGGTATGTCCAAGTATTTCTGCAAAAATTCATTATTCATTTTTGCATCGCCGATAACCTGAATGCTGTCAATCCTATAAACAGGCCCCTCATCTATTTTCAGCAGTGCCTCTACCTGGTTCTCATGAATTTGAATATCGTCTAAAAATGTTTTTCCAAAAGGGTGGCCGTTTTCTTCCAGATAATCTAAAATTTTTCTCTGCCAAACGGTTAGCGAGGTGAAATCAATGGCGCCTCTCATCACCGGAAATCGGATGGCCTCCAGCAAAGGCAGGTCTTTATCCGAAGTCTTGAGCAAACCCCATTGGTATTTTTCCCCTAAAAAAAGAGAAATAGTAGCAGCAGAAGAATCAATCCGAACATTATCTAAAGAAGCGGTAACATATCCCTTGCTTTGCAAAAGGGGCAGCAGGCGTGCTATATAACTGTTGGCTTCAAACCGGGTAGGGAGGGCATTGGCTAATGAAAGGTTGGCTAACGAAATAGAATCAGCTCCATCAACCTTGTATTTTATAGGGTACGGTTGGGCGGCAAGGCCTGACCATAAGACTGTTAAAAAGAGAAGCAACAAAAGGTTACACTTTACCTTAGCCATTGGATTTTAAAAATTACAGGTAATGACACAGATAACGAAGTTGGCAGAAAATTATTGGCGCTTACCGGTTCACAAACATCTTTACCTGCCCCAATAATTTATGGCCGGCATTTACTTACACATTCCTTTTTGCAAACAAGCCTGTACCTACTGCAATTTCCACTTTGCTACTTCGCTGCGGTATAAAGATGAACTGATTGCTGCAATGCGGCAAGAGGTGGTAGCTGAAAAAGATTATTTAGGCGGCGAAACCGTTGACACTATTTACTTTGGCGGTGGCACGCCCAGCATCTTGGAGATTTCGGATTTGCGATTTTTGATTTCAGATTTATTCAGTCATTACCCTGTTTCGTCGGACGCAGAGATTAGTCTGGAAGCCAATCCCGACGATATTACCGAAGAAAGATTAAAGGCATGGAAAGCCCTTGGCATTAATAGGCTAAGCATTGGCGTGCAAAGCTTTTTTGAAGAAGAATTGCAGTGGATGAACCGGGCTCATAATGCGCAACAGGCAATAAGCAATCTGCAATTGGCAAGAGAACAGTTTGACAACATTACCATGGACCTGATTTATGGTTCGCCGCTATTGACAGATGAAATGTGGAAGTACAATGTTGATACGGCTATTGCATTAAACATTCCGCACCTGTCGTGCTATGCGTTAACCGTGGAAGAAAAAACACCGTTGCATAAAAACATTATTTCACAAAAAGTAGTTGATGTTGACAATGATAAACAGGCAAGACAATTTTTGTTGTTAATGCAATGGCTTCGCGAAGCAGGCTATGAGCACTATGAAGTTTCCAATTTTGCGAAGCCCGGTTTTAGAAGCCGGCACAATTCAGCTTATTGGAAGGGTGCGAAGTATTTGGGCATCGGTCCGTCCGCACACTCGTTTAACGACGCTGAAAGAAGATGGAACGTAGCAAACAATTCGCTTTACAGCAAAGGGTTAAATAAAGGCCAACCAGTCCGCGAAACCGAAACGCTGACGACAACGCAACGACTAAATGAAACGGTGATGATTTCATTGCGAACGGTAGAAGGAATTGATTTTAATAAAATCAAAAACGTTTGGGGCGAAGATGAACTGACACGGCTTCAAAGCAGTTTATCAAAATACATCAATACCAGCTTAGTAAAGATGAGTAACGATCATGCGCAACTGACCGATGAAGGCATGTTGAGGGCGGATGGCATTGCGGCGGATTTGTTTAAATAGTTCTTCTAAAGCCTATGTGTCGCTGAACCTTAAAGAAGCAGAGGCACAAAGCTATTTGTTGTATAACTCACGGTCTTTGCATCTCCGCAGACTATGTTATTGAGACGAAGACAAAAACTTTCTCGTCGCATCAACTGTCTTGTCCAAATCTTCCTTACTCAACGCATTACTCAAAAACCAACTCTCATAAGCCGAAGGCGGGAGATAAATTCCCCTATCCAGCATCGCATGAAAATAGTTACTGAAGAACGCATTATCTGCCGAAGCCGCTGAAGCAAAATCAATCACCGGCTTCTCACTGAAGTGAACAGAAATCATCGAACCGATTTGATTAATGGCAAACGGCTTCCCGCTTTCTTCCAACACTTTTTGCAAACCTTTTTTGAGATACGTGCCTTTCTCTTCTAACTCAGCATAGATGGAGGGATTGGTTTTAAGATGCGACAGCAACGTAAAGCCGGCAATCATCGCTAAAGGGTTACCACTAAGCGTTCCGGCCTGGTAAACGTTGCCAAGTGGGGCGATGTGTTTCATGATTTCAAGCTTGCCGCCAAAGGCGCCAACCGGCATTCCGGCACCAATCACTTTTCCGTAGGTGATCAAATCGGCATTAATACCCAACCGCTCCTGCACCCCGCCTGCGGCCAACCGAAAGCCCGTCATCACTTCATCAAAAATGTACACGATGCCTTCTTCATCGCAAATCTTTCGCAAGCCTTCAAGGAAACCGGGCTGTGGTAAAATACAGCCCATATTGCCGGCCACAGGCTCAATGATGATGGCAGCAATTTCACCTTTGTTTTCATGAACTAATTGTTGTACTGCTTCCAAATCATTGTACGGGGCCGTCAATGTATCGGCAGAAACACCGGCCGTTACACCAGGCACGGTTTGAATGTTGAACGTGGCCACACCGCTTCCGGCTTTTACTAAAAAAGCATCGGCATGGCCGTGATAGCATCCTTCAAACTTGATGAATTTATTGCGGCCCGTATAACCTCTCGCTAATCGCAATGCACTCATACAAGCCTCCGTGCCGCTGCTTACCATGCGAATTAAATCCACATTCGGCGCCATGCTTTTTACCAGTTCGGCCATCTCTACTTCCAGCTCAGTTGGCGCTCCAAACGAAGTAGAGTCCAGCGCCTTTTTTTGAATGGCTTCCACCACCGGTTCAAAGGCATGGCCCATGATCATTGGACCCCAGGAGTTGATATAATCTATGTACTGATTGCCGTCGGCATCGTAGAGGTAAGCGCCTTTGGCCCGCTGCATAAACAACGGCGTTCCGCCTACGCTTTTAAAAGCCCGCACGGGCGAATTAACGCCCCCGGGAATAGATTGCTGTGCTCTATTGAAAAGATCTTTGCTTTTAGAAATTTGAATCATAATTGGTTTCCTTCTTTGTAAAAAATGAACATGACGTAAATGAATAAGACGAAGCCTGCGATGGTGAAATACAGTAAGACCTTTTGAAAGTTTAGTTTGCTTTTAAAAAGCAGCCTTACAATAAAATAAAAAACCAAGCAAAAACTGCTGGACAAAAAAAGGCAAAATATCAAGATGAGAAGAAGGCTTAAAATCATAGCTTATCGCATCAGGCAATGAATTCAGTGTTTGCAAAATTCATCCTGTCATAAAGATCGTTGAATGACACGGTGCAGCCAATGGCGTTAAGACGAAGGTGATTGTCATGGCATGAAACCTTTTCAAACGACCATGTATCTGACGTTTGCCGGCGGATTATATCTACGGCGAATTGGGTAGAATCAATAACGATATATTCTTGTAGCGAAGCAATATGCCGGTAGTAGAAAAACTTGTATCCTTTGTCAATTTGCAAACTCTCCTCGCTCATCACTTCTATTATTATCAACGGATTCACCAGCGTATCAAAAACGCCTTCCTGAAGTTGTGCTTTTCCTTGAACGATTGTTACATCGGGATAAAAATAGCCCCTGGCAACAGGCGTTGCTAAACGCATGCGAGACGGATAAATGTGATAGCCTTTGCCCTTCAAACAATTGCCAACTTCCCGAATCAAATTGGAAACAATATCGTTGTGTTCTTCAGTGGCGCCGGCCATTGCCAAAACATCGCCGTTTATGTACTCATGCTTTTCGGGAGCTGCTTCTTCCAAAAGAAAGTACTCTTCAACGGAAATATATTTTTTAGCTGCGTAAGCCATAGGAATTCTTTTTTCAAATTTACTAACCATTCAACAGTTTCACTGCATCCTTTGCAAAGTACGTCGCTATCAAATCTGCACCTGCCCTTTTAATACAAGTCAGTGTTTCAATGATGGCTTTGTCTTCATTGATCCAGCCCATTTTGGCCGCGGCTTTTATCATAGCGTATTCGCCGCTGATGTTGTAAACGCTAACCGGAACATCAACAGCATTCTTTACTTCGCGAACAATATCAAGATAAGGCAAACCGGGTTTTACCATCACAATATCAGCGCCTTCTTCCACATCCAGCAACGCCTCTTTCACTGCTTCTGTGCGATTGCAAAAATCCATTTGATACGTCTTTTTATCGCCAAAACCGGGAGCAGAATCCAAGGCATCGCGAAAGGGTCCGTAAAAGCACGAAGCGTATTTGGCGCTGTACGCCATGATGCCGGTTTTGGTAAAGCCTGCCTCTTCCAAACCCAGGCGGATGGCGCGGATGCGGCCATCCATCATATCCGATGGAGCCACCATATCAGCACCGGCTCCGGCATGGGAAACACTCATCTTCACGAGGGCTTCTACCGTCTCATCATTTACAATCTCACCATCTTTTACAATACCGTCATGCCCATACGATGAGTAAGGATCAAGCGCCACATCGGTCATCACATACATTCCCGGCACGGCATCTTTAATGGCTTTAATGCTGCGCTGCATAAGGCCATCTTTATTCCATGCTTCACGGCCGGTGTTGTCTTTTAATTCATCCTTGCATTTGATGAAAAGCAATACACTTTTCAATCCCATGCGCCAAAGCTCTTTCACTTCTTTTACTGTCAGGTCAAGGCTCCTTCGGTAATAGTTGGGCATGGAAGCGATTTCGGTTTGGATGCCTTCGCCTTCCTCTATAAAAAGCGGGGCGATAAAATCATTGGGCGATAAAACAGTTTCGGCAACAAGGCTGCGTATGGCAGGTGATAAGCGGAGGATGCGTGGACGTTGGTGTAAGATCATTTATTGGATTCGTTTAGATAATTTGTCGGGATTTTGATGTGTGTTATAAACGGCTATGATATAAACTATATTCTTCTCAATTTGAAGATGATTGAGTACGGAAATTTTATGAAAGCAGCACTCCGCAACTTTTTATCCGAATCAAAATAAGAATAATGTTGTGGTGCAGTTTGTAGATTGTCGTAAAGAGTTTGAAGCAGATCGTAGAACCCGTTTCGTTTCTGATAGCTAAAATCTTGGTAATAATCAAAAGCCTCATCGGCATCCTGCTGGGCGGCAGGAGTAATTATCAATTGAAATATTACTTCATTCTTTTTTTCAGAAGAGCCAATGACTCTTCGGCGGTATAGCCTTTAGCCCCAGAGGAAATGAAATCTTCTGCTCTGTTCTCAAAAAAGACGACTTCGTCTGTAGAAAACTTTTGTCTTCCTTTTGCCAACTGATTAACCAGCTCAATTAGTCTACCAGTAGTTTCCTCATCGGCAGCTTCTACTATTTTATGAAGCTCCGCCTTTTGTTCTGCCGTACTCATACAATGTGTTTTTTCAAATTTACAAAATAGCTTACTTAAATCCACTGTTTCGGTTGCAAGCAAGCCTTCAACAAGCTATCTTCTTCGCTGCCTGGTGTGGGTTGATAATTATATTCAAACCGAACTGTTGGCGGCAGGCTCATTAGAATGCTTTCGATACGGCCACCGGTTTTCAAACCAAACAGGGTGCCGCGGTCATGCACAAGATTAAACTCCACATAACGGCCGCGGCGTATCTCCTGCCAATGTTTGTTTGCAGTAGTAAAAGATGTGTTCCTGCGTTTTTTTACAATAGGCAGATATGCTTCAATAAACCCATCGCCGCAGGCTTTTGCAAAAGCCATCCAAAAGTCAACATTGTGGTCTTCATCTGGTCTTTTATGATCATAAAAAATTCCACCAATGCCTCTTCGTTCATTACCACGATGGGTGTTCACAAAGTAGTCATCGCAAACCTTTTTGAAAGCCGGATAAAAGCCTGGATCAAACTCATCGCAAATCTTTTTGCAGGTGCGGTGAAAATGTTTCGCGTCTTCTTCAAACAAATAGTAAGGCGTTAAATCCGTACCGCCCCCAAACCATCTATCCGCAAGGCTGCCATCCTTGTTGTACAATTCAAACAGGCGGTAATTGCAATGCACGGTTGGCACAAACGGATTTAAGGGATGAAGCACCAAACTTAATCCTGCCGCAAACCATTTACCACCAGACCCCCTCCCAGCCACCGTCGGGGGGAGAGAAAGTTTTAACTGCAACCGCATGGCATCCGTTACATCGCCAAAAACAACCGATGTATTCACCCCGCCTTTTTCAAACACAGCGCCGTTCTGTATCACCCTTGTTTTACCGCCGCCGCCTTCGGCCCTCTCCCACTTATCTTCAAGGAACGTTGCTTCGCCGTCAGCTTCTTCCACCGCTGCGCAAATGCGGTCTTGCAAACCATGTATGTACTCTATCCAGTTTCCTTTTATGTTCATTGCTTATTGAATGACAAGCGGCCGTAGCAAACCACTCCTTACTGATTATTCAATACTCATTGTCCGTATTCCTTTACCGCTTCTACAAACGCTTTTGCAGCATCCACCGGCACATTGGGTGTAATGCCGTGACCAAGGTTAGCGATGTAGCCTTGTGTACCAAAACCATCAATCATCTCGTTTACCCACTGCTTTATTTGCGGTATCGGCGCCAACAATTTTGCCGGATCGAAGTTGCCTTGCAGGCAGATGTTGTTGCCGGTAAATGCCCTTGCCTGTTGCGGCGTGATGGTCCAGTCAATACCAATGCCCGATGCAGTGCTCTTGCTTAAATCTTCTAAGGCGTGCCAGGTGCCTTTTGGAAATAATATTACCGGTACCTGCAGACTAACCGCATCGGAAATTTGTAGTAAATAAGGTTGCGCAAACGTTTTAAAATCCTGTGGCGATAAAGAACCGGCCCAGCTATCAAACACCTGCACCACATCGGCGCCGGCAGTGGCTTGTGCCTTTAAATAATCAATTGTGATGTCGGTAATCTTTTGCAACAGCGTATGCGCTACCTCCGGTTGTGTGTATGCAAACTGTTTTGCTTTATCCCATGTTTTACTGCCTTTCCCTTCTACCATATAACACAAAATTGTCCAGGGCGCACCGGCAAAACCAATCAAGGGCACACGGCCATTTAACTCCTGTTTAGTAAGTGATAAAGCATCAAGAACATATTTTAAATGATGCGCCGCATCGGCCGTATTTAAGGCATCAATATCGCTTTGTGTCTTGATGGTTTTTGGCAATGCCGGGCCTCTGCCTTCTTCCATTGTTACCTCCAATCCCATCGCTTGCGGAATCACCAAAATATCCGAAAAGATGATAGCCGCATCTACGCCAACCTGGTCCACGGGTTGAAGCGTTATTTGCGTTGCCAGTTCCGGCGTTTGTACACGGGTGAAGAAATCGTACTTGTCGCGCAGCTTAATGTAATCGGGCAAATATCGTCCGGCCTGCCGCATCATCCACACGGGCGGACGTTCCACTTTTTCGTTGCGTAAAGCTCTTAGCAACAGTCCCCCATCTCCTAAAGGGGCGCCTGGTAGATTGCTTATGGTTTTGAGGTCGTTTTCTGTATTCAACATTTTTTGTTTTTGAATCTACGAGGCTGAATTAAACCTTTGCGTTTGGCAAGAAGCTATAAATGAAAGAGGCTTATAAAAACCTCAAAGCTTTAGTCAGATGCATTGCTTAAATAGTCTATGGCCTGTCTGGTCAGTTCTTCTTTATCAGAGGCATTGGCTACAATAATTTTCCGGTTGGCAAAAGGACGTAATGTATCAGCCGTTGTTTTACCGATAGCAAATAAGTGGGTGCGTTGTGCGGCCTTATTATTTTTAAAAAAGCTGTTTACCGCACTGGGACTAAAGAACAAAATACCATCATATTCTTTCAACAACCTGGTTGGCTGTTCCGCGGTTTCATAAACAATAATTTCTTCTACCTCTCCACCTTCGGAACGGATCTTATTCGGTAATTCATCTCTTCGGATGTTACCGCAGAAGAACAATATTTTTTCTACGCCATCATCTATTAACCGCTCACCAAGCCGTTGTGCATTTTCGGCCGTTGCCACTATTTTACCGGCGCCCCAGGCTTCTTCAATAAGCTTGCGGGTAGTATTGCCCATAGAATAAATTTTCCAGGCAGGCACTTCGCTTACTTGCGCCGCAACCGCTTCCACCGCATTCATGCTGGTGAAAACAACCGTATGCGCCTCAGAAGAAAGGGCTTTAATTTTTTGATACAAAACGTCATCCCGCACCGGTGCGGTATTAATAAACGACAGCTCCTCAATAATGACGCCTTTAGTTGCCGCTTCTTCCACAATTGACCTTCGAAGCGGACGTGTACTGAGCAAATATTTTTTATCGCCTTGCATTTTGAACAATTTGAATGATCTGTTGCGTCCGGGGGTCGGATAGCAGCAGTTGTGCCGCCTCTTGGCCCATATTGCCGCTGCATTCAATCTCCCGTACCAAACCTACGCTTACCAAATCACTTCCATCCGGCGCACAGATGTTGCCACAAAATTCAACATGCGTTGTGTTTTTGATAGCCAGGGCACCGATTGGCGTTGAACAGCCGCCCATCAACGTATGCAAAAAGTCTTTCTCAATTTTGCTACATAAAGCCGTTGTTATGTCATTAAACGATTGGCAGGATTCAAATGCAATAGCGTCGCCTTCTCTACATACCACCATGATAGCGCCTTGCGCCGGCGCCGGCAGCATCCAATCTAAATCTATGGAGTTTTGAGGACGAAGATTAATTCTTTCTAACCCGGCTGCCGCGAATATGGCGCCGTGCCAATTGCTTTCGGCAAGCTTGCGTAAACGGGTATTCACATTGCCACGCAAATCTTCTATGTGATGAGCCGGATAACGATGTAACCATTGCGCCACTCGTCTAACCGAACCGGTTGCTATTATAGCATTAGCTGTAACATCATTTAAAAATGCACGATCATTTTTATACACTAAAATGTCTTTGTATGATGCCCGCTTTAATACTGCTGCCTGCTGTATTCCCTGAGCCAGTTGCGTGGGCACATCTTTCATAGAATGTACCGCCACATCAATGCGGTTGTTCAGCAATGCCGCATCTAATGTTTTTGTAAAAATGCCGGTTACACCCAAAGCATACAATGGGGTTACAGTATCTATATCACCTTCGCTTTTTATATACACCAACTCCGATGCTACGCCGGCTTCTTTCAACAGGCTTTGTACCAGCGTGGCTTGCCATACCGCCAGTTGGCTGTCCCGTGTACCAATACGTAAGGGTTGTGACATTAATTTTTGATTCGGATAAAATCGTTAAGCGCAGTAATGTACTGACAACCGCGCTGGTTCTGGCTTTTAACCTTGCCGGCGGTATCGTTCAGCACCCGTTGTATCTGTGTGTCTCTTGTTTTGATACAGTTGTTCGCGGCTGAAACATAGTGCGGGTTGGCATACAATTCTTTCAGCTTGAGCTTTAAATCTTTTAGCATGGGTACATGCTTACGCATCTCGCTCCACTCCCTGAACTCCAGCACCATCTCTGAAATAATACGCTTTGCCTCAGGCACTTCAGCGGTGCGCTGCCGGAGCGTTTCATCTTTTATTTTAGAAAGCTTGTCAACGTTTACTAAATGCACATTGGGTAAACATTGCGCTGCATCATCTACATTGCAAGGCACCGAAAGATCAATAATTAATTTATCGCCGTTGCCCTCTACATGATGTTTCAGAATTACCGGATCGGCCGCATTGGTAGCCACTAAAATAATATCGGCTTTCGCTACTTCCTTGTCCATATCTTCCATGGAAGCATGTTTCAATCCTAATTCATTAGCCAGGGCCTCTGCTTTTTCGGCAGAACGATTGATGAGCGTAATGTTTTTAGTAGCTAAATAATCAACAAGGTTTTTACAGGTGTTACGTCCTATTTTACCAATGCCCAGTAACAAAATATTTTTACCCGATGGGTTGACCACCATGTTGGTAATGTATTGAACAGCAGCAAAGGAAACAGACACCGTGCCGCCACTTAAAGACGTATTATTTTTTATCAGCTTGGAGGCTTGTAGTACACAGTTGATCAACCGCTCTGTAAAAGCGCCAATAAAAGCAGCCTCCTTGGCAAACCTGACTGCTGTTTTTAACTGGCCGACAATTTCATAATCGCCTAATATTTGGGAATCCAATCCTGCGCCTACATTAAAAAGATGATCAATAGCTTCTACACCGTTTTTTATGTATGCAGCATCACCAAACGTTTGTGAATCGCCAACGGTTTGCGAACATAAAAGTTCTACTAATTGATGGCTGCAATAAGCAAAGCCATAGATCTCGGTACGGTTGCAGGTAGAAAGGATAAACAGTTCGTTTAAACCCTGGCGGGAAGCGGCTTTGAGGATAGTGGCATACTGGTCGGTGTTGATGGCAAATTTGCCTCTTACAGCCGCATCCGATTTTTTATAATTGATTCCGGCTACGTAAAAGTTCGGTATGTTTTTAAAGTATTGTGATTCCATCAAATTCTTTGTCAACATCAACGGCGCAAAAGTAATTTGGGTTGCTGCTGACAATCGTAAAGCTCTGTCATTTGTATGTCATTTGAACCTCCCGTTTTTATAAGCTGTCGTATCAAATGGATGAAACATCTCTTTTGATGCACGAACCGTTTTAGCATGAACCGTGAAGATGCAGTAGTCAATAAAAAATTACATTGCCTTCCACTTCGCGATATACCATTAAATACTCCCTACTCCCAAGTCACTAATCACCATTGCTGTTCCCCGCCTACTTTTGCGGGCTGTATGAAAAGAGCTATCGTATTAATGAACCTTGGTTCGCCGGACAGCACAGAGGTAAAAGATGTAAAACGTTACCTCGATGAATTTTTAATGGACGAACGGGTGATTGACAAGCCCTGGTGGTTACGGGCCTTGTTAGTGAAAGGCATTATTGTTCCCTTTCGGGCGCCTAAGTCGGCAGCGGCTTACAAAACTATCTGGACAGAGAAAGGGTCGCCCTTAATTGTTATCTCCAAACAACTACGTGATGCGCTGAAAAAGGAAATGGAGGAACCGGTGGTAATAGCGATGCGTTATGGCAACCCAACACCCAAAGCGGCTTTTGACGAATTAGTGAAAAACAATCCGGACCTGGAAGAAGTGATTGCCGTACCCCTTTATCCGCACTATGCCATGAGCTCTTACGAAACAGCTGTTGAATTTGCAAAGGAGCAACATAAGAAAGGTGGCTACCGTTTCAGGATGATCTTCATCAAACCTTTTTATAATGACGAAGACTATATCAATGCGCTTGCAGAAAGTATTCGTCCCTCAATAGAAGATGGTAATTATGATCAGGTGTTGTTCTCTTATCATGGAATACCCGAGCGCCATATTTTAAAATGCGATCCTACAAAATCACATTGTTTAAAAGTTGACAACTGTTGTGAGGTAGCATCTGAAGCACATGCTTATTGTTATCGCCACCAATGCTGGACAACGACCCATTTAGTGGCTGATAAATTAAGGATACCAAAAGAAAAGCGGGGCTTCTCTTTTCAATCACGCCTGGGCCGCGACCCCTGGCTGAAACCTTATACCGTAGTGCGTTTAGACGAATTACCAAAAGAAGGCGTGAAGAAGTTAGTGGTGGTTTGTCCGGCCTTTGTTAGCGACTGCCTGGAAACCATTGAAGAAATGGGCGAAGAAGGCCGTGAGGTTTTTCTACACGCCGGTGGGGAGCGTTTTGAATTAGTGCCTTGTATGAATGTGCATCCTTTATGGGTGGCCACGCTGGCAAAGTGGATAGCTTCAATGAGTGATGAGTAATCAGTAATGAGTGGGTCGCTTACAATTTGTTGTTTCCCTATCCTATATTGGATTTAAATGTCTATAAGGCCTATTGCTGATTACCAATAATTAATTAGAATTACCTTTAGAACAAAACCATGTTCTTAAATTTAGCACACACACAAAAACCTGTATTTCAAGAAGCAAAAAGGTTTACGCTGGAGTGTTATCGAATCACCAAAGACTTTCCTTCAGATGAAAAATTTGCGATGGTGCAGCAAATAAGAAGAGCTGCACTATCGGTTCATTTAAACATAGCTGAAGGTTGTTCAAGAAAGTCGGAAAATGAAAGAAAACGGTATTTTGAGATATCCCGGGGTTCATTGATTGAAGTAGATACAGCACTTGACATTGCACACGATCTTAATTACAAAACAGGAGAACAATTACGGCAATTAGGAGTGCATTTGGTTAGTGTTTTTAAACAATTAACCGGGTTGATTGGATAAACTCTTTATAAGTTATAGTTCGCCCACTCATTACTGATCACTCATCACTCATTACATGTACGCCTACCTCAAAGCCCTTCATATCATCTTCATCGTTACCTGGTTTGCGGGTATGTTTTACATTGTGCGGTTATTTATTTACAACGCCGAAGCGAACGATAAACAAGAACCGGAGAAAAGCATTTTACAACGCCAGTTTTCCATCATGATAAAACGGCTTTGGCTGGGTATCACCTGGCCATCGGCCATCATCACATTGGTACTTGGGCCATGGGTAATGTTTACTGGCGGCTGGAATAAATTATTGAACAATGAAGCCGGAAGATGGCTGCTGATAAAGCTTTGCTTCGTTGTGCTATTGTACGTTTATCATCTTTCGTTACATGCCATTTATAAACAACAAGCTGCGGGCATCTTCAAGTACACTTCCCAAAAGCTGCGCATCTGGAACGAAGTAGCCACTATTTTTTTAGTGCCTGTTGTAATGCTGGCTACTGTAAAACAAAGCATCAGTTGGGTATGGGGGCTGGTTGGGCTCATTGGTTTTATTGTTGTACTGATGAGCGCCATAAAAATTTATAAAACCCTTCGCCGGTAAGTAAAATCCGCTTAAGCTTTTTCAACCTTTTTAGCGCAACAACTGTTACCCTAAAAAACACTTATGGCAGAATTTAAAATCTCAAAAGGCAATAGTGGCCATACCTGGAAGGCCGAAGGCACAAACCCTAAAACCGGAAGGCCCATGACCATCACCGGCGGACAAGCCGGCGTGAAAGTGGGAAAGAAAAACCCTGACAGTGAAAAGACCTTTGATGCCCGCCACGAGGCCACCGGCATGACACCCAAAAAGTATATCAATAAGCTTCGCTGGGATGACAAAGCAGCCTTTGGCAGTACCGTAAATATTCCGGACGAACTGTTTGGCAAAGCCGCTGCTGCAAAGGCTTCGGCCAAAAAACAATCCGCTACTAAAAAAGCCGTGGGAAAAAAAGCGGCAGCAAAGAAGCGTTCGGGTCCGGCTAAAAAATCTTCGTAAGCAACCTAACTATTGTTCTGTTACCGTTTATCTTCATAATGACGATGGCTAAATAACGGCTTGCAAAGGCCGTTTAGTTTTTCTATTTTGCGGCACTATCAAACCTATGGAAATCCGCAACCCTTCTACCTCTGCGCCGTATCGTTCCTCCGCACTGGCCGAAACCTTTGAAATCATCAAGGCACGTTCCGAGCAAACCTTTCTTAAAGTAAAGTTCTTTGGCTACTCGCATACCATGGACGATTATGAAGGACGTAAGCTGCGCATCTTTAATCAGATAAATTTTTTCCAAATTCTATCCGGGGTGCTGATTCCCTTGTTAGGCATAATGCTCCCGGGCCGCATCCCGGCACAGGCATGGCTTACCGTGTGCTTGCCCGCTGGCGTAAGTATTCTTGTGCTGACCTTAAACTCCTTCCGCCAATATAAACCTGCGCTGCTTACGTACTTCTTTTTATATCCACTGTGCACATGTTTCATCTATTTAAATGGCATCAATCCGGGCATTGATTTATACTTTATCCTGTTTGTTATTCTATCGGTTTTCTTTTTACAAGATGTCGGCTTTATGCTTTTCGCTATTGGGTTTTCTATGATCTCGTTTTTTGTTCTGTCGGTATTGATAAAGCATTTTATCTATGAAGTGGAAGGCGAAAATCCCGCTATCTATCTTATTAATAAAACAGTGTCGCTGGCCTTTATTATTTATGGTGTATTCCTGATAAAAAAAGAAGCGGCCACTTACCAGTTTAATATTCTTACCAAGCAAAAAAGGCTGTCGGCTAAAAATCTCGCCATACAAAAACAAAAAGAAGAGATCAGTGTGAAAGCGGCGCTGCTCCAAAAACAAAAGGAAGAATTAGCCGAAGTAAACGCCTTCAAGAATAAGCTGTTCTCCATCATTTCGCACGACCTGAAATCGCCGATGTATGCGCTACGAAACCTGTTTCAAAATATGCAGCAGTACAACCTGCCTGCCGAAGAAATTAAACAGATGGTGCCTGATGTATTAACCGATTTGAACTACACGACTTCGCTAATGGAAAACCTGTTGCAATGGGCCAAATCGCAAATGCAAAACGATGCGGTTCATGCGCAGGAGGTGAACCTTTCTGACTTAGTGATTGATGTAGTAAAATTGTTACGATTACAAGTAGAGAATAAAGAAATTTCCATTAACGTTGAAATAAAGGACGATGTATTTGTGTATGCCGATAAGGACATGATTCACTTAGTGCTTCGTAACCTTTTATCTAACGCCATCAAGTTTACGCCGGCGGAGGGCCATATTGAAATCGGCCTTAACGACTTTAGCCAATTCACCGAAGTATATGTGCAGGATTCAGGGTTAGGAATTAGTGAAGAAGGGTTGAAGAAAATAAAGCAGAAGATATTTTACACCACTACCGGCACATCCAGCGAAACCGGCACCGGCCTGGGTTTGATGCTATGTAATGAATTTCTGGCGAAGAACGGAAGCCAGCTACAGATAGAGAGCACCGAAGGCAACGGCAGCACTTTTTCTTTTACACTTCCCAAGCAGGCGGCTCACAAGGTGAGTGTTGAACTGAATGAACTTCAATAATAACCGACGTGCCTTTCCTTACTTTTTCTTAAAGAAAATTTGCTTAGAACCAACATTACTAGACCGGTAGAACGGTGTAATAAAAAGGGATTGGCAGTAATAAGTGGCTGCTTTCCTTTTAAACTATTAGTGCTTTGTTGAACTACAAAAGCCGGAACTTATTCCGGCTTTACATCTTTCTTGCAACAATATTTGCTTACTGCATCAGATAGGGATCGTCAAGGTTAGCAACTTTTTTACCTGCGGTATAGGTGAACTTTAATTTTTTACTGATCAGTTTTTGCAGGCTAACAGCTACTTTTTTACTGCGCCCAACATCGGGAACGGATTGCTCTTTGCTATCGTGCGCCGGTACACCATTTACCGTAATTAGTTTTGTTTTCCACACTTCGCCATTGGCTTTTATATATGTCACCTTTGCTACCGCTTCGTCCAACGGATAATCGGAACGATTGGTTACTACCACTTTTAAATCTTTTATTCCACCTAAAAAACCAATGCCGTAACTGCTGTTAGCTACAGAGAATAGCCGGTTCCAATGCTGGCGTGCCGTTTTTTCTTTGTCGTCTTTCGGGGCTTCCGTTGTACTGTTAGTTTTAACGGGTATAACAATAGCTGTTGATGCAGATGGAACCACAGGCGCCGCGGCAACACCAGTGTTTGGGGCCGCTTTGCCAGCGTTTTTACCTAATGAGTAAAGAGAAAAACCTCCAAGCAAACCAAGCGATAACATTACTGCATAAGCGGTTTTAGGACGTTCTCTTTTAAAGTCGCTTGCCCTTTCCATCATCACTGGCAATACGTCTTTTGGACGCTTGATTTTGCGTGGTGCCACTATCTCTTTTAAACCATCAACGCCTTCGGCCGGTGTCCATTTATCGGTATCTTTTTGACGTACCGGTGTGCTGCGGGTAAGTTTTTGCTGCTTCAGTATATCAAGTGTAAACGGGCCCAATTCATTACGGCCATCGTGCAGGTAGTAAGTACTCATCAGGTATAGGATTAAGCCGTAAATGTATCAGTAAAACCCCTTTGCTGCAAGCCCGGCTATACATTTTCCAACTCCATTTTTACAATTACATGGATACACTTATTTCTATCACCCACTTTCAATTTTGGTAGTGTGTTCAACTGTATAATTTGGCTGTAGCCCTGGAAAGTACAGAAGGTTTTTCCGTATTAATTGGCAAGTTTTTCTGCGCCGGACGAGTACTGTGTTTATAGAAATAATACATAGCGATGTTTATTATCTCCGCAGTGCTACGATTTGCTCCGCATTTGAACATGAAGTTCCGGACCGGACCTGGACAAGGTGATCTATAAAACATTGTTTTAAACCAATTAATTTTTCCTCTTCTTATTTATTCGTATCCCTGAATTTATAACTGATGGTCATTGTAACCTGACGCGGCGTAACAGGTGCGATGCTGTAATTATCGTGCACTAAATAATTAAGCGTATTAAAAATATTGGAGAGCTTAGTTAACAACGAAAACTTTTTAAGGCTGTAGCCGGCCGATACATCAACGGTAGTAAAACCTTTTAACGGCAGCAACCGGCTTCCGGGTTGGCTTTGCCCTACGGTGTTATTATAGCCGCCCAACCGATGGCCGGTATAGAAGCCGGATACACCGAATTTTATGCCCCGCAAAGTGGTGTTTGTAAAAGTGTAAAAAGCTGTAAGGTTAGCGGTGTGGGCCGGGTTGATCACCACTCCTTCGCCTTCAATATTAGATCCTTTTGCGCCGGAGGTTTTTGTAAACCGCATGTGATTATAACCATAGCCGGCAATGAAGTAAAAGTTAGCGGATAGGGTGCCGTTCACATCCACTTCAAGGCCATCGCTGGTGGTTTGGCCCCTTAATTCTTTCACCGTCGCATCTGAATTCAGTGTGCCATCTGCCCTGAATTCAGCTGGCTGCGCCAGGTTGCTATTAATGATTCGGTACACGCTAAGATTAGCCGAAACTTTATCGTTAAAGAAACTATTCTTAACCCCTGTTTCGTACTGATTAATGATTGAAGGTTTTAAAAGTTGGGCGTAAATATCGGTGCCGGTATTTATGGTGAAATTGTTTGAATAACTGGCAAATACAGAAGTAAGTTTTGTAGGTTGATATACAGCAGCCAGCTTTGGCGAAAAGGCGGCATTGAAAGCCGTAGCGGCTGTGCCGGTAGTAGTTGCCTGGGTGGCGGTAGTGAAGATGCCGGTACGTACCGTTTCCTGGTAGCTCCACCGCAAACCGGCCAGCAGCTTGAGTTTAGGCGTTAGGGTGATAAAATCCTGTGCGTAAATACCTGCCCGGTTGCTGGGCGCCGTGGTAGTGGTGGTAACGGCCGCATCAGGTATATCATTTCGCTGTGGATATATGCCGGGGTTAAGAATATTTAGCTTATCATATGTACCAACAACGGTTCCGTTACTGGTTATTTTAAAGGCATCTGTTTTGGTGATAACCCGTGTAAAATCAGTTCCAATTAATACTTGGTGAATGACCTTTCGGGTAGCGAATTTGCCATTAATATTCATCTGCATTGTCCCATCTTTTTCAATACTATGCGCCTTTGCCAAAGTGCGGTTCCAGTCGCCGGTTTTGCTCACTACATTAGGCAGGCCGGCGCCGTAAGAACTTACATCCGTATTTTGAATGGAACCAGCAAAGGACAACTGCCAATCTTCATTCATCGTGTGGTTGATAGTGAAAGAACCGGAAGCCTGCTTTACATTGTTATAGGCCCAAAGCACATTTAAAAATCGTGAGGACGGAATAGTAGTTGGCAATACACGTCCACTATCCAGAGTGCCAATGCCGAAGTCGGGAGTCAGTCTCGCATCTAAGTAATCGCCGGTCAAAAGAATCGTGGTTTTTTTACCGGGTTTATACAGCAGCGATGGATTTACATAGATCCGTTTTGTTCTTACCACATCCCTAAAGCTCCGGTCGTTTTCATACGTGCCCACTACCCTAAAAGCAAGGTTCTGGTTGATGGGTCCATACACATCTACAATGGGTTTGTATTGCTGATAGCTTCCTGCCTGCATCTTTACTTCGCCGCCCCAATTAAACTTTGGTTTTTTGGTAATGAGGTTTACCATCAGTCCGCCCGAAACATTACCATACAACATGGCGCTGCTGCCTTTTAATACTTCAATGGATTCCAGGGTAGCAGCTTCCGGTATGCCGGCAATATTGCTTACCAGTCCGTTTTTAAAAATGCTGCCGGCACCTCCGGTAATGCCAATGCTGTAACCCCGTGCCGTATAGGTTTCGTTTACGCCAAGCCGGGTTTGCGTGAGCGAAACACCGCTTACGTTTTTTATAACATCGCCTACATGGCTGGCTTGCTGGTCGTTGATGACGGTACTGCTAACTACGCCAATGGTTTGCGGCAAATCCTTGTTGGCGATAGCCGGTTTAATGGAGGAAAGGATACGTTCATTAAAATTTTTATAGTTGTTGATGATTACTTCCTTTAGCTCCGATGCGTTTTCAACTAAGGTGAACGTTAACTGTGTGGTTTCATTTGCAGTTACTGATACTTTTCTTTCGATGGTTGGCAAACCCACAAAAGAAACAACAAGCGTTTGTAAGCCTGCATCAATATTTTTTAAAGTAAAATAGCCGCTATCATTGGATAGGGTTGCCCGTTTACTGTTTTTTAAACTGATGGTTACGTAGCCTGCCGGAGTGCCGTCGCTGGTAGTAACGTGGCCTTCAATGTTTCCGGTTTGCGCAGTGGCTGCTTTTACAATGGCTATGCAAAAAAAGAGAGTGCTGAATAATTTTGTAAACATGGTGTCTGTAATTGCGTTGCTTGTTCGGGGTGCAAAGCAAACGCAATCAATACCCGGTGGTTTTCAGATATGGGAAAACCATTTATACAATCAGGAAAAAACGGGTGATGATGGTTAGAGACAAGTAGATAACGCTGATACTACTCACGTATAACCTCCCTTTATTGTATAGCGCCACCTTCCATTTCGTGGTTATAACCACTATAATGCTCACTGCTTAGCAACACCGCATTTCCTACCTTTGCTGCCATTTTTAAACAAGCACATTAGTTAGTATGGCCAACAGATATAAAGAATTCAAAGGGCTGCATTTACCCTCCATCGAAAAGGAAGTTTTAGAAAGATGGGAGAAGGAAAAGGCCTTTGCCAAAAGCATTCAGGTCAGGGAAGGGGCCGAACCCTTTGTGTTTTACGAAGGGCCGCCAAGCGCCAACGGCCTGCCCGGTATTCATCATGTTATTTCACGAACATTAAAGGACCTGGTGTGCCGGTATAAAACCATGCAGGGCTTTAAAGTAGAACGTAAAGGTGGCTGGGATACGCATGGCCTTCCGATAGAGTTAGGTGTAGAAAAAGAATTAGGCATTACTAAAGAAGACATTGGCAAAAAGATTTCGATTGAAGAGTATAATCAAAAATGCCGCGAGGCCGTACTGCGCTACAAGGATAAATGGGACGACCTGACGGTAAAGATGGGCTACTGGGTAGATCTGGAGCACCCCTACATTACGTTTAAAAACGAATACATTGAAACGCTTTGGTGGTGCCTGAAACAGTTATATACCAAAGGCTTGTTGTATAAAAGCGTTTCCATTCAGCCGTACTCGCCTGCGGCCGGAACGGGACTTAGTTCGCATGAATTGAACCAGCCCGGAACGTATAAAGATGTGAAGGATACGAGTGCAACTGTTCTTTTTTCTCTTACTCGGAATGAGCAAAGTAAGTTTCTGTTTGAAGCGGCAAACTGTCAACTGCCAACTGCCGACTGCCAACTTTTTTTCATGGCATGGACTACCACCCCTTGGACATTGCCATCGAATTTAGGCTTGACCGTTGGGCCGAACATTGATTATGTTTTAGTAAAAACATTCAACCCTTATACCCACGAGGCACAAAATGTAATTCTCGCCAAAGCCTTGGTGAGCAAGTATTTCAAGGCAGAAGGAGAGAATGGAAACTTTGACGGGTACAGCGAGAATGAAAAAATTATCCCCTGGAAAATTATAGCCACTTTTAAAGGCAAAGACCTTGAAGGGATGGAGTACGAACAACTTCTTCCCTCACCAGCTAATTCACTCAAAGCCATTCATGCCATCACTCCCGACGCAAAACCTTTCCGCATTTTGTTGGGCGATTTTGTAACCACCGAAGATGGCACCGGCATTGTTCATACCGCTCCGGCATTTGGTGCTGATGACTTTCGGGTAGGCAAGAAATACAACATCGGTATCTTAACCCTGGTAGATAAAGAAGGCAAATTTGTTGATGGCCTTGGCGAGTTTTCTGGTCGCTATATTAAGGACTATAAAAACGAAAGCGCTTATGTTGATGTGAACGTGGACATTTCCGTTAAATTAAAAAAAGAAGGCCGTGCTTTTAAAGTAGAAAAGTACGAGCACAGTTACCCGCATTGCTGGCGCACCGATAAGCCGGTGGTATATTATCCGCTGGATGCCTGGTTTATAAAAACCACAGCGGTAAAAGACCGCATGGTGGAGTTAAATAAAACCATCAACTGGAAGCCCGAAAACACCGGCACCGGACGCTTTGGTAACTGGCTGGAGAATATGGTGGACTGGAACTTAAGCCGCAGCCGCTACTGGGGAACGCCGCTACCTGTATGGCGTTCGGCCGATGGCGAAGAAAAATGTATTGGCTCTATAGCAGAATTAAATGAAGAAATAAAAAAAGCAGGTGAAGTTTTAGGGAAATCAAGCCTTACCTCTCCTAACGGGGGAGGCCGGGAGGGGACCTATCTGCACGATGGCATCTTGGATTTACACAAACCCTATGTAGATGAAGTCATTCTGGTGTCGGATAGCGGCCAACCCATGCACCGCGAGCCTGACCTGATTGATGTTTGGTTTGATAGCGGCGCTATGCCCTATGCGCAATGGCATTACCCCTTTGAAAACGTAGAGAAGTTCAAAGAGTCTTTCCCGGCCAATTTTATCGCCGAAGGTGTGGACCAAACCCGTGGCTGGTTTTATACACTTCATGCGCTGGGCGTGATGTTGTTCGATTCTGTGGCCTATAAAACGGTGGTATCCAACGGGCTGGTGCTGGATAAGAACGGCGTAAAAATGAGTAAGCGGCTGGGCAATATTGTCGATCCCTTCAAAACCATTGAGGACTTTGGCGCCGATGCCACCCGATGGTACCTTATCACCAATGCTTCGCCTTGGGATAACCTTAAGTTTGACCTCGATGGCATCAAAGAAGTACAGCGCAAATTCTTCGGCACGCTTTATAATACCTACCAGTTTTTTTCGCTGTATGCCAATGTAGATGGTTTCACTTTCAAGGAAGCTTACATGCCTGTTTCTGAAAGGCCGGAAATTGACCGCTGGATTCTTTCTTCCCTTCAAACCCTTATAAAAAAAGTTACTGCGGCACTGGATGACTATGAACCTACCGTTGCCGGACGCCTGATTGAAGATTTTGTAGATGCGCAATTAAGCAACTGGTATGTAAGGCTTTGCCGTCGCCGTTTTTGGAAAGGCGAGTACGAGCAGGATAAGATTGCTGCCTATCAAACCTTGTATGAATGCCTCGAAACCATCGTTCGGTTAATGGCGCCCATCTCTCCGTTCTTCAGCGATGAGATATTCATACAACTGAATGCCGTTACCGGTAAACATCCGCAGGCATCGGTTCACCATATTTTATTTCCGGTAGCCGACGCAGCCGTTATAGATCAGTTGCTGGAAGAACGGATGCTGGCGGCCCAGGAAGCCTGCTCACTTATTTTATCGTTACGAAAAAAGGTAAATATCAAGGTGCGCCAACCGCTGCAACGGGCCCTGATCCCCGTTTTCAATCCACTGATGGAGCAACAATTTAAAAGAGTGGAAGACCTGATAAAAGCGGAGGTAAACATTAAAGAAATCGAATACCTCTCAGACACCGAAGGCTTTATTAAAAAGAAGATCAAACCTAACTTTCAGGCCCTTGGAAAAAAGCTGGGTGCACAGATGAAAAACGTATCCACGGCGCTCCAGAATTTTTCGCAACATCAAATTTCCTTATTTGAAAAAGAAGGCAGATATTCATTGCCCCTAAACGATGAGTTCGTTGAATTAACCTTAAGCGAAGTAGAAATTACCAGCGAAGACATACCGGGTTGGTCGGTAGCCAGCAACGGGCCTTTAACCGTGGCTCTGGACATCAACATTACCCCCGAATTAGAGCAGGAAGGGATTGCCCGGGAGTTTGTAAACAGGATGCAGAAGATACGCAAGGAGGAAGGCTTTGATGTTACCGACCGGATAGACGTGAAAGTGGCTGCCAATAATGGTATAGCCGATTCGTTAGGTAGGTATAATGCCTATATTTGCGCCGAAATTCTGGCAGACAAGCTGGAGATTAGTTCATCTATAGAAGGTGGCATTGAGATAGAGGTTAATGACAACCTGCTGAAAGTCATCGTACTAAAAAAAGGGTAATTACTGTATGGCAACAAAAAAAGTAGCTCCAAAAAAGGCTGCTAAGCCGGTTAAAAAAGCGCCGGCCAGGCCCGTTGCAAAAGCCCCTGTAAAAGCTTCAGCAACAAAAAAGCCGGCAATGCCAGCTAAAAAATCTATGCCTATGAAAAATGCCGGTAAAGCCCCTGCCAAGGGAGCTAAAGCCCCACAGAAAATAATGAAGCCAGCCAGTAAGGTAGCTACCAAAGCGGTTGCAAAAAAACAGGAAACAAAAAAGCCGGCGGCTAAAGCGGTAGCGGTAGAACCTGTGAAAAAGCCGGTTATCGCCGCTCCCTCGCAGCAAATTACCAAAACGGCTACCAAACCCTTGCAAAATAAGACTGTTGCCAAAGAGCCGGTTAAGCCCGCTAAGCTGGTAATTCCAAAAACAAGTACGGATAAAAAAATTAAATACGAACCCGACTTTACCCGGTCGGTGTTAGATAGCCAGAAACACGGAGAAAACGGACCCACCATGAGATATAGTGACGTAGAACTGATAGAGTTCAGAGAGCTGATTAATAAAAAGCTGGAGGTTGCAAAAAAAGAGTTGGCTTACCTGCAAGGCTTGATTACCCGTAAAGATGAAAGCGGCGACCTGGACGAAGGCCGCTACATGACAATGGAAGACGGTAGTATGAGTATGGAGCGGGAACAGCTCAGCCAAATGGCCAGCCGCCAGATTCAGTTTATTGATCATTTAGAGAAAGCAATCATGCGCATAGAGAATAAAACGTATGGCATCTGCCGCGTTACCGGAAAGTTGATTGACAAGGCCCGCCTTCGTGCCGTGCCCCATGCCACGTTGAGCATAGAGGCAAAACAAATGATGAATAAATAAAAGCTTATCATCTAAAATTTTCAAACCGGTTTTCACAACCGGTTTTTTTTATAAAAGGCCTTCTCTCTTACCTTTACTCCTCATCACTGATATATGAAGTCAACCATTCTTATACTGCTTGCCACCACAATAAGTTTTGCTTCGCCAGCCCAGCAAAAGAGCAAACCCCTCGGCGATGTTGCTCAAATAAAAAGCAACATGATCAGCTTTTATAAATGGTACACGGCCAACTCGTCTAAAGTGTCGGCCTTTAAATTATACAAAAGTAAAAAGGGAAAAGACGGTCCGCCTTACGCAATGAACTGGACGGTTGTAGATTCTTTTTTTAGTTACCTGCGCAGGAACGCCCCCTTTTTAGGCGAAGGATTTATGAAATCGGAGCGCAAAAATTTTAAGCAGATTGATGCGGCTTTTGCCAAATATCCGAAAGATGAACTGCCGGCCGGTTTCGACTACGACCGTTTTACCGATACACAAGAAAGTCCACAGTGGTTTTGGCAGCAACTGAACAAAAAGTCCACTACCTGGACTATTATTGTTTCGGGTGACAAAGCAAACATTGAAGTAAAAGGTAAAGGCGAGGCTAATGCCACAGAGCCGCTGGACCTTTTTTGCGGAAAGGCGGTAAAGGAAGGCGGGGTATGGAAGTTAGCCACCTTAGCCTGCGAGGCCACCGTGCTGGAAAACAATCAGTAACCATATCCTATGACGGTCAATTTTAGCTACGATAAAAAGCAGGTACTTCAGGCACTCCGTTATCATTTCTTAAGCCGCAAGGAAATCAGGATCATGATTATTCTGGTAAATGTATTTGCCCTGGTATCAGCTGCACTGTTCTACTTCAAAAAAGTATTGCCTTTTGCCTTTCTTGTTTCGTCCTTCTTATGGTTTGTGCTGATGATTACTTTTTGGTTTATTTTACCCGGCCTTGTTTACCGAAAAGCCGCCACTTTTAAAGACCATTTTACCATGAATTTTACGGATACCGGCTTTAGCCTGGGAAATGAAAGAGGCTCCCGTTCGTGGGAATGGCGTTCGGTTAGCGACTTTTTAGAAACCCCTAATTTTTTTCACCTGTACTTTACCAGCACATCATTTTTTTTGGTACCCAAAAATTCTTTTGCTGATGAGGAGCGTTCGGAAATGCGGGGCCTGTTGCGAACAAAAATTATAAAGTAAGCGATCATTTGTTCCATAATCACTCATAAGGTGAAGCATTCATTTTCCCATCGAAGTACGTAGTACGGTTGACAGCTTAACTAATTTATTTCGCTTTTGTCAACTGCTACCCTGCAAACTTGTCTTTGGTGCACTAACTAATTTTAATTACAGGTCTTCATCCCGTTCCAACATCAGGATGGCGCTTTGCGGAACAATGAAATACTTTTCTCCTTCGTACATAATTTCCGTGGCGCCGCCCGATAAAAAGATAGCAAGATCGCCTTCTTTTGCCTGTAAAGGAATATACCGCACTTGTTCGTCGGCAGGCTTCCAGGGCTCATCTTCCGAGGGTAAAGGCAGCACATAGCCGGGGCCGGCCTTGATAATATATCCTTGTTGTACTTTTTCTTTTTCCTGTACGCCGGGTGGTAGAAACAATCCGGTTTGTGTTCGCTCATTTGGCCGGCTTGGCCGAACCAGCAAGCGGTCGCCAATAATGATCAATTTCTTTAACCGGTTGTCCTGCGTAATGTGCATGCTGATTTTTTACTTGTGGAAGAGGAGTGCAAAAATAGGCATGGACGAATTTTTGCATCGTGGTTATGAGCGCAAAAGGATGATGTGTGAAAAGGCCTACTTTTATACTCAACTAAAAACCCATTATCATGGACGGAAAAAAAGCGAAAGTTTTGTTATGCGAAGACGATACCAACTTAGGAAGTGTACTGAAGAATTACCTGGAGCTAAATGATTATGATGTAACGCTGGAACGTGACGGGCGGCTGGGGTTGGCGGCTTTTCAACGCGAAGGCTACGACCTTTGCCTGCTGGATGTAATGATGCCGAACATGGACGGCTTTACATTGGCAGAAGAAATCCGGGACATAAATCCGGATGTACCACTCTTCTTTTTAAGTGCAAAAACCATGAAGGAGGACATTATCCAGGGCTATAAACTGGGCGCCGATGATTACATCACCAAGCCCTTTGACAGTGAAGTTTTGCTACACAAAATAAAAGCCATCTTAAAACGGAACGAAGAGCTGAACCGCGAAGCGGAGAACCGTGAGTTTGATATGGCCTCTTATCATTTTAACCCGAAGCTTCGGGAGCTTACACATAGCGGCCAAACGCAAACGCTATCGCCAAAAGAAAATGAATTACTGAAAATGTTGTGCGAACACCTGAACGACTTGTTGCCAAGGGAGCAGGCACTGAAGCGCATTTGGGGCAGCGATACGTACTTCAATGGCCGGAGCATGGATGTGTATATAGCCAAGCTGCGTAAGTATTTGAAGGATGATTCTGATATTGAGATTGTCAATATTCATGGCAATGGATTTAGGCTGGTGGTGAAGTAATTATTGCTTTTGTTCATCTAATTTTTATCCCGATCATAATTGCTTTGATCGGGATTTTTTGCGAGATAAGACGTTGGCTGGCAGTTAGCCGTTTAAAAGCGAGTTATGAAGACTTTAGTAGTAGTTATAGGTCTAGGACTTTTTGGTTGTAAAGATCCAAAGTTTATTCGTAAAGAAATTAATTTGAAAGAAACCAATATAAAATGGTATTACTATAGCTACATTACAAGTTCCAGCGCCGACATAATAGACGTAACAGATAGTTCTAAAACAATAGAGATTTTTAGAAGCACTGATGTAGTAACAAATGTTACTATAGACAGCAATATCATACGCATAAAACTATACGAGCCATACAGAGGAATAATAGATACCAAACCGCTTCCGACCCAGGTTTTCAACTATAAAATTGTGTTTGACACTACTTCAACTTATCAAGAACACTCAACTATCCCCAGAGGGAAAAAAGAGTTCACTCTTTTCCCATAAAATGCGGGTCTCAATCTACCGCTATTGGTATTGAGGCAAGGCTTGTGCATGGCCTACCAGCAATCAAAGCAACGTTTAAGCTGTCTCTCAGCTAAATATAGTAAGCTCATAAAAAAGACCTGCCACCTCAGTTACTGTGACAGGTCTTTTCCATTTAATTTTCTTTGTCTAAAACGCTTTACCCGCCAGCTTTCCATCCGCATCCAGCTCAATAATTTCGTAGCCTAACTTCTTTACACCTTCCATTATTTTCTTCTTATCACCTACTAATAAAATGTTCATCTTCTCCGGATGCAGGTACTTTTGAGCAGCCGCCCGCATCTGTTCTTTGGTCATGCTCTTTAAAATCTTTGCTTGTTGCTCTACATAATCGGGCGGCAAATTATAATCCAGTATGCGGCCGATAAATGCTGCTTTTTGAATACCCGTTTCATACGCCAAGGCATCACGCTGGCCCACCGCACTTTTCATAAATTCCACTTCTTCTGCAGAAGGACCATTAGCAGCATAGCTTTTAATTTCTTTCATCACTTCTACCAAAGCGCTGTCGGTAGCATCGGCTTTAATGCCGGAGCTGAACTCAAAATCACCACTATATTCATCACCGCTAAAACTGCTGCGGGCACCATAAGTCCAGCCCTTGTCTTCGCGCAGGTTTAAATTAATACGGCTGTTGAAAGCCCCGCCCAGCGGGAAGTTCATGAGATAGGCTTTGTAGTAATCGCCGGTGGCATCGTACTTTAAACCCGTGGCATAACCCACTCTAAATTCCGATTGCGCGGCCTTGGGCACATCTACCAGGTACACTTTTGTTTTATCAACAACAGGCGTAAGATCTATCTTAGGCAATACAATTTTTTTCTTTGGCAGCTTCGCTAAAAACGAAAGTTTAGGCAGCACTTCTGCTTCGGTAACATCGCCTACCACTACCACTTTAGTATCTACCGACGTCATGTAGTTGTTATAGTAAGCCTGTATATCGTCAAACTTAATATTGGGCACAGTGGTTTCGGTCCCTTCTTCCGCGATGCCGAGGATATGATTAGCACCGTAATTTAATTTGGCAAACACCGAGCTGGCCACAGCGGCCGGCTGCGACTTCATTTGCTTAAAGCCTTCCATTGTTTGTCGCTGCATACGTTTAAAGGCTTCTTCCGAAAACTTAGGGTTGAACATGCGTTCATCTAACAAAGCCAATGTTTTATCGAGGTTTTTTTTCAATGATTGCACATTGAACGTAATAACATCGGTGCTGCTGCTAACCGTTACGGAGCTTCCTAACTTTTGCAGCTCCTCGCCAAACTGTTCGGCTGTATAGTTCTTTGTATCCTCGTTCATCATACGGGCGAAGAACGAAGCCAGGCCTGCTTTTGAAAGATCAGTGGCTTCCAGTAAATGACCACCGGGAATAGAAATGGAAATGGTAACCACTGGTATTTCGGTATTATTGGTTCCGATCATTTTTATACCATCGGGCAAATCTTTTCTCCAAAATTGCGGCAGTTTTACTACCGGGTTGGGACCGTTACCGGGCACCTTGTTACGATTGAAATTATCCTTTGCTTTTACGTATTTCAATTTGGCATAACCATAATCCGGCGCCTGATAATGCGTGGTATCAATGGTATAATTATCAGCCGCCGCTATAAGGTTTTCTTGCCCTTTGGCCAATGTGCTAAGCACCACATGCGGCTTGCCTTTTATGTATTGATTATAAACCCGCATCACATCTTCCTTAGTTAGTTTGCTGTTCATGTCCAGCAGTTTTTTAAGCATGTTAGGGTTGCCCGCAAAAGTTTGAAAAGCCGCCAGGGTACTCACTTTCCCCGATACACTTGCCAGACCGTTGATAGTGCGGCCTTCAAACTGTGTTTTGAATTTTTCTACATCTTCATCCGTAACACCACGCTTTTCAAAAGCAATAAAAGCTTCATTAACCAGGTTTTCCATTTCGCTCAAACTCATATCAGGGTAAGGCGTAACGGCAATAGCAAATTCGCCGGCCAGTTCCGATGATTGATTGCTGGCATTGGCTTGCAGGGCTTTTTGCGGCTTCACCATTGTTTGATAAAATACAGAGTTGCGGGCGCCGCCGCCACCTCCGCCGCCTCTGCCACCGCGACCGCCTCCGCCACCAAAACCACCGCCACCGCCAAGCACTTGCGCCAGCAGCGCTAAGGCCGGGCCATCAGGATGATAATCGGGTACGGTGGGATATACTAATCGCAGTTGCGATGCCCTTGCATAATTATCAACATAACTGGTGTAACGGTTTTTGTCTAACACAACCGGCGCCAGCTTCACTGGTTCTACTTTTGGTCCGCTTGGGATGGGTCCGAAATATTTTTGCACCATAGTTACTACATCGGCGGTTTTTACATCGCCGCCAATAGTTAGCGTAGCATTGTTAGGGCCGTACCAGCGAAGAAAAAAGTTCTTTAAATCGCCTGCGTTGCTGCGGTTTAAATCTTCAAGGTAACCGATAGTCAGCCACGAATAAGGATGGCCGTAAGGATACAATGCCTTCGATACATACTCGCTCTGCAAGCCATAGGGGCGGTTATCGTAATTCTGGCCCCTTTCGTTTTTTACAGTAGCCCGTTGCACTTCAAATTTCTTTTGCGTAACGGCATCTAATAAAAAACCCATGCGGTCGGCTTCCAGCCAAAGCGCTTTTTCTAATTGGTTAGAAGGGATGGTTTCATAGTAGTTAGTGCGGTCGCGGTTGGTGCTTCCATTAAGCGTTCCGCCGGCGGCCGTAACAATTTTAAAATGTTGTTCATCGGCCACATGATCGCTGCCCTGAAACATCATATGTTCAAAAAAGTGGGCAAAGCCCGACTTACCAATCTCCTCGCGGGCCGAGCCGACATGATACGTTACATCTACATGCACCACGGGATCGCTGTGGTCTTCGTGAACAATCACCGTAAGGCCATTGGGCAATAGATATTTTTCGTAAGGAATCACCAGCTCCGAGCCCCTTTTTGTGACTTTCTCTACCAGCTTTGCCTGGCTGAAAACGGCTGTGGATAAGGATAACAAGAGAACCAGTGGTAGTAGTTTTCGCTTCATATTGAACATTTTTTTAAAAACGAAAAGGTAAGGCAAAACCGGTCTGTAACAACCGCTGCTTTTATAGTCATTCACGTTTATTAACATGGAAAGTAGTTGCCGGTTGCTTGTTGCCGGTTGCCGGGTAAGGCCTTGTTTGTTCACCATCCTTGCATCAACCATACAGCATTATTACAAAACCTGAATGTAGCGACACCATGTGCTGGAGGCGATTTATTACCTTCCCTGAAAATTACAACTGATGAATACGTATAGCGGTTCGCATGAAATTGACTATAAAATTTTTGGCGAAGAAATGCAGTGTGTGGAGATAGAACTGGACCCCGACGAAACCGCCATTGCGGAAAGTGGAGCGTTTATGATGATGGACGACGGCATACAAATGCAAACCATTTTTGGCGATGGAAGCGGGCAGCAAGGCAGTGGCTTGTTGGGAAAATTAATGTCGGCGGGCAAGCGGTTATTAAGTGGCGAAAGCTTGTTTATGACGGCGTTCACCAACATTGGTCAGGGCAAGAAGAAGGTTTATTTTGCCGCACCTTATTCGGGCAAAGTCATTACGCTTGACTTGTCAACACACAACGGAAAAGTGATTTGCCAGAAGGATGCTTTTTTATGTGCGGCCAAAGGTGTATCGGTGGGTATTGAGTTTCAGCGCAAATTAGGCACCGGCCTTTTTGGTGGCGAAGGCTTTATTATGCAGAAGCTGGAAGGCGATGGCTTAGCCTTTTGCCATGCCGGGGGATATGTATTGGAAAGAACCTTACAGCCGGGCGAACTGCTAAAGATTGATACCGGATGTATTGTAGCATTTGATGCCTCAGTTGAGTATGATATTCAATTTATCGGCGGCATTAAAAACACCATTTTCGGCGGCGAAGGGTTGTTTTTTGCTACGCTACGCGGACCGGGAAAAGTATGGATACAATCGCTGCCGGTAAGCCGCCTTGCGAGTCGCATTCTGCAATATGCAACAGTGAATAGAAAAGAAGAAGGAAGCGTATTGGGCGGATTGGGAAATATGATTGACGGGGATGGATGGTGAGAGGAACAGGGAATTGGGTATTAGGTAATTAGGGTATTGGAATGAGGCCTACAAGACATAGCAATGCTTATTATTATTTATGGTACATACACTTAAAACGCTTGAGGTTTATATAATGGCAGAAGAATTTTCTGACCCGATATGGGATTCTGTTCAGCGGTGGGATTCTTTTAAAAAAGACACCATTAGCAAACAACTGGCGCGGTCTGCTGACTCTATTTCAGCGAACATTGCAGAAGGATATGGAAGGTATTTTTATAAAGAAAGCAGGCAATTTTATTTTTATGCAAGAGGGTCTATTCAGGAAACCAAAGCGTGGCTATCAAAATGTAAACGCAGAAAAATAATTGAAGCTGCGGAAGCAGATAATCTTTTACAAAAGGCCGATGTATTGTTACTCAAATTAAACGCTTATATAAAGTTTGTTGCGGCTTTTCCCAAACACAATCATAAATCAACCGGTATGCCTGCCATCCCTAATTCCCAATTACCTAATACCTAATAACCAGTATGGCTCGAAGTAAATTAAACCCCGGCTCCACCTCCAACAACGATACCGGCTTTGGCAACCAGGCCAATGTGGGCGGCCGTTTTGTGAACCGCGACGGATCGTTCAATTTAAAAAAACAAGGCTGGCCCTTTTTAACGAGAGTAAGTTTTTATTCGTTTTTACTGGAGTTATCGTGGGCCAGATTTTTGGCAATTATTGTTGTTTTTTATGCCGTTGTCAATGCCATTTTCTCCGGCCTTTATCTATTAGTCGGACAAGAGCAATTAGCCGGATTTCATACTACAACTCAGTGGGGCCACATCCGCGAGATATTTTATTTCAGCACACAAACGTTTACTACGGTCGGCTATGGCCGGTTAAACCCGGTCGGTGACGGCGCCGATATTATTGCTTCCATTGAAACCCTTTCCGGCTGGCTGTTTTTTGCCATTGTAACCGGCTTGCTATACGGACGTTTTACACGACCAAAAGCCTTTATTGCTTTTAGCGATAATGCGCTCATGAGCCCTTATCAAAATGGCCGTGCGGTTATGTTCCGGATGGTACCATATAAAAACCTCCATCACTTAACCGATGTAAAAGTGATCGTGAATATTTCGTTTAAAGTGGTGGAAAATGAAAAGGAAGAATATAAGTTTTATCAACTGGTATTGGAGCGTTCGCGGATAGATATGTTTAACATGAACTGGACAGTGGTACACCCCATTACAGAAGAAAGTCCCTTGCTACATTTTACCGAAGAAGATTTGGAAAGCTCCGACCTTGAGCTGCTGGTGCAGGTTACCGGCTTCGACCCTATCTTCTCCAACCTGGTGATGCAGCGCACCTCATATACCTATAAAGAATTTGTGTGGGGAGCTAAGTTTCAACCGATGTATCATGAGTCGGAGGATAAAAATACCACGATACTTGATCTGGATAAGTTGAGTGCGTTTGATAAAGTGGGCCTTCCGGTTTTAGCTTTAGAAACACCGGTTAATAACGAGCCGGGGTTAATAAGCACAACCACAATCAGACCAGGTGTGTAATTATTTTTTCAGGTAAAGGCCCATGATCATCAGCGCCAGAGCGAGGAAGATGAAAAACATTTATTCAATCATATCTGTTTTGCCTTTGCTCATCTTTTCCATTAAATCAACCTTATCGTCCTTGGTCAGGAAAACGTCTTTTTTCAGCAATTTTTTCGGCTGTTTTCGATTCAAAATATTTTATGAACATTTCCGCTTCTGCCCCGCTAAAGCGTGTCTTCAATATTTCGCAAACGCTTAATTCCAACCATTTACTCATTCATAAATTATGCAAGAATATCGTTCGTTTAAGCAAAGCATCTGGTTTGAAATCAGTTAGTAAAGGATAGTTTTCCTTTTGATTAACTTAGCAGAAACAACACACTATGAGCACTTCGGAATTAAGGCTTTACGACATATTGAAAAATAAACTGGGCGATAAAGAAGCTGAAGCCTTTATGGAAGTTTTAGAAGAAACCGTTCAAAAAAAATTGACCTGGTAAAAACTAACCTTGCCACAAGAGATGACCTGCCCCAAACGAAAGTTGATTTAATCAAATGGGTCTTTGCTTTTTGGATTACGCTAATGATACTGATTGCAGGCTTGTATATTAAAAAATAAATTATTTTTTCAGGTAAAGGCCAATAATTAGTAAGGCAAGTGCCAGGAAGATGGAGGACATCCATTTGATCATGCCTGTTTTAATGTTGTTCATTTTCTCAATAAGGTCAACTTTATCGCGATTCATTTTTTCTATTAGTTCAATCTTATCTTGCTTAACCATGAAATCATCTTTTTTCTCAGCAATTTTTTCTTCTGTTTTCGATTCGAAGAACTCAATAAACGTTTCCGCTTCCGTCTCACTAAAGCGTGTCTTATTCATAAACTCTTAATTCCAACGATTTCATACAAAGTAAAAATAAGAAAGAATATTACTTCACATAAAGTCCAATGAGTATTAACTCCAATGCCGGATAATCAGCGCATATAGATTTGAATACATCTGTTTTAATTTGCCGGTGTTGCCTTCGGATTTAATCGCGAATACAAAGCACATTTTTTTAATGGATACCGCCCAACTGCATTGGCTAACCGGTAACCTGCTAACTCATTTTCGGGGGGGGGGGGTAACGTCCTTTTCAGCCTTTCAACTTCCGTGCTCGAGTATTCCAATATCTCCATCAGCGATGCCAGCAATTCGCCGCCAATCACCTTTTTCTTTTCTATTTCCCAATAGCGCGGCTGGCTGATGCCGAGGGACATTGCCATCATTTGCTGGGTTACGTTTTTTAGCTGCCGCAGTTTTTGCAACAGTTCGCCGGTAATGGTCAGTTCATTCATATGCGGTTAGCGTTGGGCAGCAATAATAAAGCATTAACCATCGCCAATATTAGAAGTACCCATTTTGGGTGACTATAATTTATAACCCCTGCATTTGGCAGTACGAATTATTCGTTTGAACTTTTCATTATCCAATTAATCGTAAGCGCATGAGAGCACTGCTTGAAAAAAGGAGTAGTAGTAATGTTTCCGAAGCCACGGTGCAATTATTAAAAAGTTTACAGATACCGGTTACTGCTACTACAGCCATTGAGCAAGTAGAAAGCCACCCCGACTTCCCCAGTTTATACAGCATCAGCGATAGCCTAAAAAATTGGAAGGTGGACAATGCCGCATTTCAGGTAGATGCGGATAAGTTAGACAGCCTGCCAACTCCATTTATAGCCCACACAAAAAGTGGCGGGGGCAGCTTTGTTTTAGTGAAGAATGTTAACGGCGCTGTAGAATACATTGATGAAAGGGGCAAAGCTCAAAAAGCAGACAGGGAGAGTTTTTCTAAGCAATGGACAAATACGGTTTTACTGGCAGAAAAAAATAAGCACTCTGGTGAAAAAGATTTTGGGCAACATAAAAGAGCCGAACAGTTATCAGCGCTTCGCCTTCCTTTTATAATAGCTGCGGCAGCAAGCCTCGTTCTTATTTACGCTTTATTATATGCAGGCGCCGAAGCAGGTATTGCTGCCAGTTTATTGTTGGTTACCAAACTCGCCGGTTGCGGTGTTACCGGCCTGCTGCTTTGGTTTGAGATAGATAAAGCGAACCCCTTGTTGCAGCAAATTTGCACCGGGGGCAAGCACACCAATTGCACGGCTGTATTAGGTTCCAGGGCTTCTAAAGTTTTCAGTTGGCTTAGCTGGAGCGAAGTCGGCTTCTTTTATTTCGCCGGCAGTTTTCTTTCCCTTCTTTTATCTGTCAACTATCAACTGCCAACTGTTTCCGTTCTCAGTTGGCTCAACCTTCTTGCACTTCCCTATACCGTTTTCTCTGTCTTCTACCAATGGCGCATAGCCAAACAATGGTGCCCGCTTTGCCTTACCGTGCAAGCCTTGCTTCTCGTGGAATTTATTATTTCTTATTTCGGTTACTGGTTTGTGCCGGGTGTCACCCTGAGCCTGCCGAAGGGCCAACTAATTCCTCTCCTCACTTCTTTTCTTCTTCCCGTTCTATTCTGGATGGTTGCCAAACCGGCTTTTCTCACTACACAAAAGGGCAAGTTGTATAAGAAAGAGCTATCACGGTTAAAGTATAATAAAGAAATATTCACCGCTTTGTTGCAAAAGCAAAAAAAGATAACGCTATCAACTGAAGGTTTAGGTATTATGCTTGGTAACCCCGGTGCTAAGCACACCATTATAAAAGTTTGCAACCCTTACTGCGGGCCTTGCGCCAAGGCGCATACTGTAATAGATGAATTAGTGGAAGGCAATGAAGATATAAAAGTGCAAATAATATTTACTGCCACTAATGATGAAAAAGACAGGGCTGCCTTGCCTGCAAAACATCTGATGGCTATTTATGGAAAAGGTGATACAGAACAAACGCAAAAAGCATTGGATGATTGGTATGGGGCTGATAAAAAAGACTACGGAATATTTAAAATGCAATACCCTCTGACGGGGGAACTGGATTTACAAGGTGTAAAATTGGAAGCAATGGATGCCTGGTGCAAGGCAATTAATATTTCTTTTACCCCAACCATTTTTGTTGATGGGTACCAGTTGCCCAATATTTATAAAACAGAAGATTTAAACTATTTAATATAAAAAGCCCGGGCGGGCCAAACACTATTCTTGCGCAAGAAAGGTAAAAGCGCCTGGTACCACAACCCGGGCCAATTTGGTAAATCTATAAACTTTAAAACAAATGAAAAAGTTTGAAACTTTAGGCAGAAGCCTAACCAAAGGAGAACAAAAATTGATTAAGGGTGGAGTTAGTGATGATGGCTGTACGGCAACATATACCGGCTGCAATAATTCGCCCGGCATGGGCCTTACTTGTGATTATCAAATCAACTGTAGTGGCGGACAAAGCTGGCCTTCTTGTGAAACCGTTTGTAACTCAGGCGATGGCGGTGGATGTAGGTAAGTGGAAGTTTATTTGCATTTTGACATTGACCTCAAAGGAGGTCAATGTTGCATCTTTAAAAGAATAAATACTATGAAACATTTTTTTCTTCCATTAATTCTTTTTGTTTCCATGGCTGCCCACAGCCAAGATAAAGATTCACTTCAAGAAGTTGAAATGATTCGTGAAATGAGCGAAGCATCTATCTATGCTCCAGGAAAAGTTTTGCCTGCATTCACTGCAAAAGATTTGAATGGAAAAACATACACCCATTACACTATCAGAAACGGTAAAAAAGTCACCTTTCTTAATTTATGGTTTATCTCCTGTGCTCCGTGTATTGCAGAAATGTCTCACTTAAACCGCTTGTATGATATGATGAAGGATAGTGCAGATTTTCAATTTGTGGCCCTGACTTGGGAAACAGAAGATGTAGTAAAGAAAGCCATTAAAAAATACGGTATCCGCTTCCCAGTATTTCTTAGTTCTCATAAAGATGCTTGGGCAGCAACTTTTGCTAAAGGGGGTTATCCTGCCAATATCATTTTAGATGCTGTAGGCCGTGTACAGTGGGGAACCAGCGGCGGTTCGTTGAAGCCAGGGCCAGCATTAGAAGCTTACTGGAAGCAAGAAATAGAAAAGGTTTTACATAAATAAAGTTTTTACCAATAACAAAATTTATCGTCATCGAAAAACAGTAATTGAAAACTCGGAAAATGCCATTCCCCTTCTACAAACAACCTGACACAATGGACTGCGGCCCCACTTGCCTGCGCATGGTGGCTAAGCATTACAAGCGTTCTATTGTGACGCAACTGAGAGAAAACACGAATTGATTAGAACGTAGAAACTTACAGCTGAAATCAATGAGAAGGAACATTCAAAAGATAGATAAAGAAGAAAATTTCAATCACCTAACATAAAAAGCCCGGGCGGGCCAAACGTTATTCTTGCGCAAGAAAGGTAAAAGCGCCTGGTACCATAACCCGGGCCAATTTGGTAAATCTATAAACTTTAAAACAAATGAAAAAGTTTGACAGCTTGGGTAGAAGCCTGAGCAAAGAAGAAATGAAAAATGTATTTGGTGGAAAATTAGCACCCCCCGGAATTGGAGGGCCTGGTGACACTTCTTGTGCAGTCAATACTTGTTACTCTGGCGATACATTTGTTAATTGTGGACAAGGGGGCGAAAATTGTGGTGACTGCAACTGCAAAGACAATGGAACCGGAGGGTCTTATTCAATTAACTGTACTAGTTGTCCAACACATTCGTAAAGAAAATGGGGGTATTAAGTGCCCCCATTTAAATAAGTGTATGTTCAAAATAATTTTAACCATATTCTGTACTTTTTTGGTCAATAGCGTTTCTGCTCAATTTAAGAATATAGAGACGCAACTTGAAATAAAGCTTAGTGAAGAATTATCACAAAAGACAATTTCTTTATGGGTTTACAAAGAAAACCAATACATTCTTTACGATTCCTGTAGTTCAAAAACTGAACGCATATTCCACTTAAGCATTTCGGAGCCTACATACGCCTACTTAAGAATGGATGCTCAGAGGAAGTCTTTTATATTAATACCCGGTAGTAATACAATGGCTATAATAACAGATCAACTTGGTCACGGCATTCTACTAAAAAACACCGTTGATAAAGATTACAACGATTACAATGAAACCATAGCAAGTCCGGCAAAAGCCGAGCTAATAAAAATTACACGACTTAAGAGCTCTTTAGCTGACAAGTCAATTCTTGACTCGCTGAATGAGAGACAAAAAAAAATTGAAACGACTTCACGAATTCAAACCGAAGAATTTATCAAGAAGCATCCAAAATCATTTTACTCAATGATGCTTCTGGCAAACTATATTGCCGCATGGGAAAGCAGTAAATTGATAAGTTTGTACGATTGCTTAGATAGTTCATTAGCACACTATCCCACTTCACTGCGTGTCAAGCAAGAAATAGATCGATTAAGAATCCAAGATGCTCAGGCGGTCTTCACGTTGCCACAAAAGAAACAAAGTTTTGATTACAACTCAACTGCTTTTAAGAATTCTAAATATTATCTAATTGAGTTCTGGGGCAGTTGGTGCAAACCATGTTTACGATCAATTTCACTCTTAACAAACAGAAAAAAATGGCTTGATTCAATCGATGTGCAAGTAATAGGTATTGCCTGTGAAAATGCAAACCAACCATTAGCACTAAAAAAAACAATTGCGGCAATGAAAATAAACTGGCCACAAATAGTTCAAATTCTTGATAAGAATGGGCAGAATGCTCTAACAGAAAAATACTCGGTAAGACTTTTTCCAACCTATTACTTATTGGATAAAAATCTTAAAATTTTAGATCGTAAAACAGGTGAAGACGGCTTGATAGACTTGTTGCAAAACTTAACTAAAGGATTTGCGGATACAACTGCAAAATGATTGTATCACAAAAATTGGTTTAACTAAATGTTTGAGATAAATAGTTCGCTTATTCTTTGATATAATCAGAATTAAATGTTAGCCTGACCGGATTGTAAACGATTTCTGCGCACAACGAACTCAACCCTGCAAGGATATTAAGTGGTAAAAGCTCCTGGTACCATAACCCGGGCCAATTAAAACAAATGAAAAAGTTTGACAGCTTGGGTAGAAGCCTGAGCAAAGACGATCAAAAAAAGGTAATGGGTGGACTACCTGACGGCGGTGGAGGCGGAGGCGTAAGTCCTGATGGCGGGGCCTCCTGCTCTATGACTTACCAAGACTCAAGTGGCGGATGGCACACAGAATACGGTTCTTGTGCAGTATATGGCTTAACGTCGGCACAAAGTTTTGGGGGTGGTAGTGGTATAGGCTATTGTGGTACTCAGCATTTTACGGGCCCCGTCGCCTTGTCTTCTAATGGTGGCCATAGCCGTTGCCCAGACTATTGATCACAATAGAACTTTGGCTTGACTACTGAAGGCTGCTATACTTATATTATTGGCAGCCTTCTACTACTTTAATTCAAAAATGTATGAAATCACTACTTACAATTTTATCCATCTCCCTTTTCCTCTCCTGCAAAAAAGCAGACGATTACCTTATTATTTTGATAAACATCAAAAACAGCGCTATAAAAAAAATTTACTTTACGGATGCATATAAATGGGAGACATTTTTAGACTCTGCAACAGGAGAAGCAAAATTTACATTCAAAATTCCAAAACAAAAGTTGCCACGATCGCTTTGCAGCATTTGTTATTTAGACAATCAAAATAAAATAAAACAACTTGAATTTATTAATCATGTATTATCACCTGATAGTATAAAATATTTAATTAGTGCCTTTATTCCTGATAAGGATACTATCAAAATTTATGGCGATCTAAAAAAGAGCCCCTATTATCTTATTGAGGCCGGAGAAGAGACCAAATCGCTTTACGCGACACAGATGATGAACTTTGGTGATCTTGATTTTAATGTTAGCAAGAGAACCACTGAATTGGAAAACTTTGTTACTACCATAAACAGATACCCAACCTCTCAATACCTGTTATCCCAGCTTTACGATAACAGAACAGTGATAAAAAAGAAAGAATTGGCTTTGCTACTGGCAAACTTTACACCCGCTTCCCTACAAAGCAAGGTTGGCACCACCTTAAAACAATATGCAGACAAGCAAACCGACACGCAGGTTTTATCAACCATGCTTTTAGAAGATGAAAAAGGGCGAGCGGTAACCATGTTTGACTCTGGCGTTAAACTGAATATGATTGTATTATGGGCCAGTTGGTGTGGCCCATGCAGACATGAGATTCCCGAGATTAAAATCATTGAAAGCAAATACAAAGGCAAGGGATTAAACATAGTCAGTGTTTCAACGGATGATTCAAAAGAAAAGTGGGAGCAGGCAGTAGCAAAAGAAAATATGCCTTGGAAACAATTGATTGTTCCGGCCAATAGCAAAGAGCAGTTTCACACCAAATACGAAGTCAGCTCTATTCCCGATATTATTTTCATTGATGGAGCAGGAAAGGTAGTGGAACGGTTCATCGGTTATAAAGATGGCCAGTCCAAAGAGTACGAAGCCGTCATCAATAAGTTTTTACATTAAGCAGCACCTGCCTATACTTAATTCAATTCAAAAAATGCCCTTCCCCTTCTACAAACAACCCGATACCATGGACTGCGGCCCTACCTGCTTACGCATGGTGGCTAAGCATTACAAGCGTTCTATTCCTTTGCAACTGCTACGGGATAAAACCCAAATAGGTAAAGAAGGTGTAAATCTTCTCGGCATCTGTGAAGCAGCAGAAGCAGTAGGCTTTAGAACCAAAGCGGTTAAAATAAATACAGCCACCTTATTGAAAGATGCTACACTGCCTGCTATACTGCATTGGAATCAAAACCATTTTGTAGTGCTTTATAAAACCAAAAGGGCAACGGTTTTTATTGCCGATCCGGCAAAAGGTTTAATCACCTATACGGCAAAAGAATTTGAGGAGCATTGGGCCAGTGATAAAAGCGGCGATACAAATGAAGGCATTGCCTTGTTATTAGAACCATCACCACTGTTTTATAAAAGCTCTTTCTCCTCCCCCGACGGGGGAGGCCGGGAGGGGGCCGGTTTACATTTTGAAAACATCTTTAACTACATACTACCTTATAAAAAACTTGTATTCCAATTATTCATCGGCCTTGGTGTTTCCAGCCTGTTACAACTCATACTTCCGTTTCTTACGCAAAGCGTGGTAGATACCGGTATCAATACCGCCAACATCCATTTTGTTTACATTGTACTGCTAGCACAATTGGCCCTCTTTGCCGGCCGGCTTGCCGTGGAGTTTGTGCGTAGCTGGATACTGCTGCACATCAGCACCCGCATCAACTTATCCATCCTTACCGATTTTTTAATAAAGCTCATGAAGCTGCCGCTCTCCTTCTTCGATAGCAAGCATACCGGCGATATTCTTCAGCGCATGAACGACCATAGCCGCATCGAAAGTTTTCTTACCGGCACCTCGCTCAATACCTTATTCTCCCTCGTTAACCTGGTTGTTTTCTCCGTAGTGCTGGCGGTGTTTAACGTAAACATCTTTATTGTTTTTCTATTGGCATCAGTACTCTATGCTGCCTGGGTACTGCTGTTTTTAAAGAAGCGAAAAGCGCTGGATTATAAACGTTTTGAGGTTCAGGCCCGTGAGCAAAGCGCTACCATACAACTCATTCAAGGCATGCAGGAGATCAAGTTAAACGGTATAGAACAACCCATGCGGTGGGGCTGGGAAGGCCTGCAGGCAAGGCTTTTCAAGTTAAGCATGCGCGGCCTCGCTATAAACCAATGGCAGCAGGCCGGGGCATTTTTTATAAACGAAGGCAAGAACATCATCATCACATTTTTGGCGGCCAAGGCTGTTATAGACGGGCAAATGACCTTAGGTTCCATGTTGGCCGTGCAATATATTATCGGCCAACTAAACAGCCCCATAGAACAAATGATTGGCTTTGCCCAAAGCTGGCAAGCCGCTAAAATAAGTATGGACCGGCTGAATGAAATACATACCATGGAAGATGAAGAGCCGGAAGAAAAAGAGTTTCAACATATATTGCCTCCGTCTTTTGCGAGGATGATTGTTGGTGGTATAAGTGAAAGTTATACAGCTATTTTGCCAGTCCCAAACAAAGTGATGAACCCTTTTACACTAAAAGAAAATGCGACAATTAAAGACGATTTGTTTGAGCAAATCAGTGAGCAGCATCTCTTAGAAACAGGTTTGCCTTTTATAAAAAAAGCTACGGCCATCTCATTTTGCAACGTGCACTTTACATATCCCGGAGCCGGCAATGAGGCGGTGCTAAAAGATATTAATTTATCCATCCCCGTCGGAAAAACAACCGCTATTGTGGGTACAAGCGGTAGTGGCAAAACCACCTTATTAAAACTCTTATTAAAAATTTGTGAGCCGCAAAAAGGTGATATATTTCTCGGTTCTTCGCCCCTCTCCGGCTTTGCCGGAGAGGGGCGGGGGATGAGGCTTGCCAACATCAGCCACAAGTACTGGCGTAGCCGGTGCGGCGTGGTAATGCAGGAGAGCTTTATCTTCTCAGATACCATTGCCCGCAATATTGCGATGGGCGCTGATAAGGTGGATATGGAGAAGCTATACCGTGCCGTGGAAGCAGCTAACATTCTGGAGTTTATTGAGTCGCTACCTCTTGGATTTAATACCAGGATCGGGGCCGATGGAACCGGTGTTAGTATGGGGCAAAAGCAACGGATTTTAATTGCAAGAGCCGTTTACCGGTCGCCGGATTTTATGTTTTTTGACGAAGCTACCAACAGCCTTGATGCGCACAACGAATCCATCATTACCAAAAACCTGAACCGGTTTTTTGAAGCACGTACAGTGGTGGTGGTAGCCCACCGGCTTAGCACGGTAAAAGAGGCCGATCAGATTGTTGTACTGAACAAAGGCGTGATTTCAGAAAAGGGAACGCACACTGAATTAGTGAACGTAAAAGGCGAATACTTTGAACTGGTGAAAAATCAATTGGAGTTAGGAATTTAAACAAACTACTATGCCTGTAACAACCATCCGGCTGCAACAAAATACAAACGACCTGGTAAGTGAGGAGGTAAAAGACATTATCAGTTATCGTCCGCACTGGATGATCCGCAGAGGCAATATTGTTTTTTTCTCCACGCTACTTTTGTTACTGCTCCTAACTCTTTTTATTGAGTACCCCGATGTAATTAATGGTACGGCGCGGTTGGTGGCAGTAAATGGACCCAAGACGGCTGTAGCCCATGTGCCCGGAAAGATTATGGCCGTTACGGTTTCATCAAAACAACAGGTTATTATAGGGCAACCGCTTGCTTACATAGAAAGCACGGCTGATTACAAAGAAGTAATACCCATGTATAAATGGGTGAATGAAAAGATAGAGCAAATTAAAAATGAAACCTTTTCGTTGCTGCTTACTTCTGCAATTCCTGTCTATAATAACTTAGGTGACATACAAACGGCTTATCAATCGCTGGAGCATGAATGGGAAGAAGCCCGCCAGTTTTATGGGAGTGGCTATTATCAAAAGAAAAAGCTGGCGCTGCAACAAGACCTTTTATTTACCGCAAAATTAAAAGCTACCATTAGTCAGCAGGAACGACTTAGCAAGCAGGAACAACAGCTACAGTTAAATGAATATGCCGCTTACGATTCATTGGCTAAGGATAAAGTGGTAGCGCCGCTTGAACTAAATAAATACAAAAGCGGATTGATTCAAAAAGAACAAAGCTTAACGCAAACATCCGCCCAACTAATCACCAATGATGTGGCGGCCCACAACCAGCAAAAAGAACTTTTAGATTTACAAAAGGCCGTTACCGATCAACAACAAAAATTGTTATCGGCACTACTGCTCGTGAAAACCGACGCCGAAAAATGGATGCAGCAATATGTTGTTACAGCGCCGGAAGCCGGCCAGCTATTTTTTATAGCGCCGCTTCAAGCAGCAGAGCAGGTAACCGCCGGGCAGGAGTTATTTTACATTCAACCGGCTTCTTCTAATTATTATGTGCAACTAACCATCGGGCAAAATGGGTTAGGCAAAGTAAGGGAAGGCCAGGCAGTTAGGCTTAAAGCAGAAAGTTACCCAAGTGAGGAGTATGGTTATCTGAAAGGCAGTGTGACTTCCATTTCCAATTACCCCAACCGGCGTGATAGTTTTTTAGTAAAGGTGGAGTTAGCTAAGTGTCTTACCACCACCTACGGCAAAGAGATTTTCTTTCGTAATAACCTATTGGCAAGCGGTGAAATTATTACAGATGACCGCAAGCTGTTTGACCGCTTTTTTGACCCGTTAAAAAAGTTATGGCGATGACATGTAGTGCTCTTAATGCTTCGTTGTGTTCTTCGTGTTCCCGCAATTTTAGGAACACAAAGAACACAACGATTACACGAAGTAAACAGCAGCCCCTAAAATTTGAACATGCTTTTCAGGCTTAGCCTTATCATGCTTTTTCTAATTGTATCCTTTAACACTAAGGCACAAACTAAATGGTCGCTAAAGCAGTGTATTGACTATGCTTTAATAAATGCCATAACCATCAAGGAGGCAGATTTACAAAAGAAACTTTCAGCCTTAACGGCATCGCAAACCAAATCATCCGTCTGGCCTTCCGCTAACTTTAGCGGCAGTTCGGGGTATCGCTTCGGCCTTTCAGAAAACCCAACTACCGGCACACTGCAAGCAAACAATTTTTTCAGTAGCGGCTTGAGCTTTTCTACCAATGTCACCTTATTTAATTGGTTCAGTAAGCGCTATAGTTTGCAGGCAACGCAGCTACAGGTTAAAGGAGATGAAGCTGGTATAGAAAAAGAAAAAAATAATGTTGTACTCAATGTTAATGCTGCTTATTTGCAGGCATTACTTTCAAAAGAATTAGTTACCACTACTACACTTCAGCTACAACAAACGAATGCCTTATTGATAGCCACCCGCAAAAAGATTTCAGTCGGTTTGTTATCGGAGCTTGATGCATTTCAGGTGCAACTTCAATTACTGAAAGACAGTTTAGCATTAGCATCGGCCGAAGAGGCAAAAGACAAATCAATACTTCAATTGAAGGCTGTGTTAAATTATGATACGAATGCACCCTTAGACATAGAAGATGCGGATCTACTATCACAAAGCCTTGCCGCCTATAACCCTGAAACCCTTTACAGTATTGCTTCCGTAAGCCTTCCTCAAATAAAACAAATTGATTATGGTATAGAGGCGGCACGGTTTCGTACTAAGGCTGCTAAAGCAGAGAGGTATCCGGCGTTTTCGCTTTATGGATCGGCAGGAACCAATTATGTAAACATCCCATCTGCTAAAACCTTCACTTATATCCCCAGCCAATCCACCGGCGCCACGGTGTTGGTAAATGGCGTTAGCTACGAGGTAGTGTCCCCATCTTACCAGGTAAGTACCTATGGTGTAACGCCGTTCCTTGATCAGTTTACAAAAAACTTCGGGCAAAATATAGGCGTTAGTGTAACTATTCCTGTTTTTAACGGGCGGTCGCAAACTACTGCCTGGAAACGGGAAGGAATAAATTTTTCACAACTAAAACTTCAAAAGGAGAGGTTACTTCACGATTTAAAAACAGCCATCTATATTTCTTATGAAGAAGCCGTATCCGCTTTGGAAAAAGTAAGAATACAAGAGAAAATATCAACCGAAGCAATGGCTGTTTTTGATGCTTCACAAAAACGTTACAACCTCAACCTGCTTAGCACACAAGACCTGCTTATCAGCCGCAATAGTTTTGAACAGGCCAGGGTAGATTTGTTTTTAGCGAGATACAATCTGGTCTTCAAAATAAAAGAGTTGGAATTTTATAAACTGTTGGATTAAGATAAAACCCTACCCTGCGATTGTAATAAGAAGCGTTTTGCTTTTCTTTGAAAAATAAATCATCACATTATCTGTCTTCGTGGCATAAAAAAGTGGAGACTGGCTCCACCTTTCAATTTCATCATACATATCCACTAATTGCGTCCGTCTTTTTTATCCTTAGACTTTCCAATAACATAACCGCCACCGGCACCTAACACGCCGCCAATAACAGCACCCGCACCACGATTACGCTTGTTAATAATAGCACCTAACACTGCACCGCCGGCGCCACCAATAACAGCCCCTTTAGCAGATTTGCTCCAACCCTTTTTCTTGGCGGTATTTTCCGAAGTGGAGTTGTAAACACCACTGCCATTGTTGGCCGTTGTTGATCCTGTAGATGTTGAATTTGAATTGGTACTTGTGTGTGTAGTCGTATGCTTTTTAATACCAGGCTTGTTCACATACACTACTTTTTCACGAATGATTTCCTTGGTAGGTTGAACGCTGTCCACCACTTTATTTTGCTGTGCTAACTGGTTGGCAGTCGCTAACTCATTCTGTGCTTTCCAGGCCTGAAACTGGGCCAGACCGGCTGTATCTGCAGGTTGGGGTACTACCTTGGTTTCCGTAGCGGTACGAGGCGTATTGTTACTGCAAGAAGCCATAACGGCTACTGTGCTGATAAGGAATAAAATCTTTTTCATAACTCAATAATTTAATTAAATGATCAGATAGGGTAATTCGGAGGGTATAGATGAAAAACTGTGCCATTCTTTGCTCAACAGGCATTTTATAACAAGTGGGATAACCCTGACAGCGGCTGATGAAGCTATAGGAACCGTTATCTGTTAATACTATAAACAAGCGGGCTGTTGTTGAAAAAATGCAACAGGCAAAAGTGATGAGCAGACGAGCAATGTTACTATTTGCGGTTGGAATGAAGGCCTAAGCCTCATACGTTTTCAATAAACTAATCATGGCCTCATTCTCTTGACGTACGGCATGATCAATTGGGGTTTTGCCACTATTGTCGGATAGGTTGGTGGCCGCACCTTTTTCTAACAGCCATTTGGCCATCTCCGGTTGGCCAAAGGTGACAGCAAACGTTAAGGCTACCGCACCGTTGCCATTACGCACGTTCAAGCCTGCACCGGCCTCTATTAATTTTTTTGCTATATCGGTATAGCCTTTAAAAGCCACACCCATTAAGGCCGTATTGCCCGCCGCATCTTGTGCATTTGGGTCTGCGCTATGCGCTAAAAGAAAGTCCACCATCTCAGGTTGATCATTATAAACGGCTAAGATTAATGGTGTAAACCCTTTCGCATCGGTTAGGTTTATCACAGAAGGATTTTGCTGATACAGTTGCATAGCTAAGTCTAAATCGCCTTTGCGGCAAGCGTCAAAAATTTCATGTCCGTTCATGAAGCATAATTAAAGGGCAAATATAAGTTGACTGCCAAGGCCAAGCCAATCCCTCGTAGCAGTTAATAAAGACGCCTGCAGTAAACGGGCTTCAGGTAAGTTCCACCGTAAAAAATTATCACTAATTCCAGGTTCTTGAAAATACCTTTTGCAGTAATGGTGTCGTTCGTGCAGCGGCATCAGTACGAATCAGGCGTTCCCGTTCGGCTAACTGCTGAAACATTTTTTCACTAACAAGGCTGGCCATCACAGCCGATAAATCAAGGTTTAGTTTATCGCCGGTTAATGCCTTTGCCGGCTTAATTAATTTGTTCCATTGCTCGTTTAGTTTGTACTCTTCCAATGCTTCCTGCATCACGGGTTTAATAGATTGCCGCAGTTGGGCACCGGTAGCGCTACGCAAATAATCGGTGGCCGATGTGCCCCCATCCCTAACAATACGCATCGCATCAGCAAACCGGATGTTACCGATGGCGGTAATAAAAACAGGTATCGAACGGGTAGCTGTTTTTTCCGCTGCTGTACCAAGCGTTGTAGTAAAGCGGTCTATCTCGCCGCCAAGGCCCAACTGCTGTAACGTATTCAGCGTTTTACGTACGGACTCTGGAAAAATGCCGGCTAAAATCGCATCTTTAGTAAAAGCGCCGTTTAGCCCATCTCTGGCGCCAAATTCCAGTAGTTGCCGTACCGCCGAAGCAGCATCCTGCTCATTCAGCATATAACCTTTTAAGGTGCTGCACGAAAAAGAAACCGGAATAACAAATGCGAATAAAACGGGTAGAAGAATTTTTTTCATAAAGTTGTTTTATTGTAGTGATGCAATCGGCTATGGCTTATAAAAAATAGGGCCGAAAACAAGAATGGCTATGTTAAAACAAAAAAGCACCATGCGTTAGCATGATGCTTTTAACAATGAGTGATGAGTGATCAGTGATGAGTTCTTACTACGCTAACGTCTTTACCCATCTTGAATGATTTTCACATCCTATGCTAACCAACTCATTATTCATTACTGATTACTCGTTTTTAATTGATGACAATTTCCTTCTTAACCACTTCCTTACCGGGTAGTAATGGAAGCGAAACCTGAAGCACACCATGTACATACTTAGCTGTAATAGCCGTGGCATCAATGGTTTCATTCAGTTGAAAGCTGCGGGTAAATCCACCGCGGCTATACTCCCGCACTACCCATTCAGGGCGGGCAAAACCTTCGGGTGGTGTGTAGGAAATCCGTAGCTCGGTTCCTTCCACATCTAATTTAAAATGTTCTTTAATGCGGCCCGGCGCAAACACCAGCATCTCGTAGCTGTTGTCGGTCTTGTAAATGTTTACACTGGCCCGTTGCATACTGCGGATAAGCTGAGGCTTAGCCCCTCTTCCGTACTGTTCGCCTTTTGCGGCTTCGGAGGCCATTGCGTTGTAACGGCTTCCGCATGACTGATTGTAGTTCATGTTTGTTTTGTTTAAATAAAAAAATAAGTGAACGGGATCCTTTTCGCTAAGAGCAGGCCAATTGCAAAAAGGTTCTCTATTGGCAGAACACGAAGGAATAAAGCCACAGCAGGCTGACAAAAAACTACAAGCATTTTGGATTTTGTGACAGAGCAGCCCTTCCACCCAATTCGGTGGTATTGCTTTTGTACTGATAGGCTACAGCTTTACATTATGACTGAAACAAACAAAAACTACCCGCTTTATATAAAGTTGCCTGCTATTTTAATTGGGCTGATTGCCGGCATTTATATTTTATTTGTACTGGGCGATATTTTAGTTCCGCTGGCTTTTGCCGTACTTATTTCTATCTTATTAAACCCGCTTTATACAAGGCTGGAAAAGATCATCCCTAAAGTAGCCGCCATACTGGTTACGCTGCTCCTTGCTACATTGGTTATCGCCGGTTTATTTTATTTTTTATCAACGCAAATCAGCGTTTTTCTAGATAGCCTCCCACAGATCAAACAAAAGCTTTCCGCCTTATTAGTGCAGTTGCAAACCTGGTCTAAAAACGAATTTGGCATTGACCTGAAAAGCCAGATCGCTTCCCTTACGTCGGGTACCGGCGGTATGATCACCAGTACGGTAGCGCCTGTTTTATCATTCATCAGCGTAGTGCTTTTGTTACCCACGTATGTGTTTTTATTTCTTTACTATAAGCCCTTGCTGGTTGATTTTCTTTTCCAGATTTTTTCAGAAAAATATTCGTTGCGGGTAGCTGAAATTTTAAGCGAAACCAAGTCAGCGGTACAAAGCTTTATGCAAGGGCTGATGATTGAAATGCTGATTGTATCGGCCATGAATGGTGCAGCGCTTTTAATAATTGGCGTGCCCTCGGCAATAGTGATAGGATTGATTGGCGGCATCCTGAATATGATACCTTACATCGGTGGATTGATTGCTATAGCCATACCGGTATTGATGGTTACCATTACCCGTGACGGCCTTTCGGGACAAATAGCCGTGGTAATTGCTTACCTCGTTATTCAGTTTATTGACAACAATATTTTAGTGCCGCGTATTGTTTCCAGCAAGGTGCAGATCAATGCACTTATTTCCATCGTGGTGGTTTTGTTGGGCGGCGCTTTATGGGGCGTTACCGGCATGTTTTTATCTATCCCCATTATTGGCGTACTAAAAATAATTTTCGATCGCATTGATGGCATGAAACCCTGGGGCAGCCTTCTTGGCATCGAAATACCCTCTGAGCATATTGGCGCTATCTGGCAAAAACGATGGGACCGCATTTTCAGAAAACAACAAAAACAAAAAGCGTTGGAAGAAAAGTTGATGAGCAGTGAGGTGGCTAAGGGGAGTTAATAAGTTGATCAGTTAATAAGTTGCTATGTTACTGGGTTACTAAGTATCTTCCCCGGCTCAAAAATTCATTAACCTATTAACCTATTAACCTATTAACCTATTAACCTATTAACCTATTAACCTATTAACCTAACCTATTAACCTATTAACCTATTAACCTATTAACCTATTAACCTATTAACCTATTAACCTATTAACCTATTAACCTATTAACCTATTAACCTATTAACCTATTAACCTATTAACCTATTTCTTCCACTCGTTATCTTTTGTAACCGCATCCATAAAAATGCCTCCGTCGAGCTTTATGGCCTGCACTTCTTTTTTAGTAGGTAATACTATATTGGTTGTCTTATGCTCTTTTTCCCATACCGCCGGTGTTTGATGAAAGCGTTCGGTGGCTCCATCAGCATACGTCACTATCACATCAAAGGGAGCCGGCATGCCGCCACTGTTTTGTACTGTAATGGAAGTGCGGCCAGTGGCCGGTTTTACGTCTTTTATCGTAAGATCAATATAAGCGGTGGAGAAGTACCAGCTATTCCAAAACCAATCCAGGTTTTTTCCTGAAACATTACTGAACGTGTTGAAAAAATCCCAGGGTGTTGGGTGTTTACCGTGCCAGCGGGCCATATATTCCTGCAAACACTTTCTAAACATGTCGTCCCCCAACATATCTTTTATAGCTAAATAACCAAGGGCCGGTTTACCATATTCGTTATCACCCATAGTGGCGCCGCTTTGCTCAGGCCCCGGAGTAATAATAGATACACCTTGCCTACGGGCTGCGCTTCTTGCCCAACCTTGTACCCGAAACTGTTTAAAAAAAGCATCAGCCGCTTCTTTCCCCATCTTATCGCTGTTGAATAAATACTCAAAAGCGGTGGCCCAGCCTTCATCCATAAAACCATACTGCGTTTCATTGATGCCCATGTAAAAAGGCATGTAGGTATGTGCCAGTTCGTGCATGGCCACAAACTTTGAAAACGTTGTATCGCCATAAGTTTCATCGTTTGCCATCATGGGATATTCCATTCCGGCATAACCTTGAAATACCGTTGTTTTTTCGTAAGGATAAGGAATGCCCGGCCAGCTATTGGATAACCATTCCAAGGACTCTTTTCCAAAGCCAACCATGTAGTGATAATCGGAGGCTGTATCATTATACGCCGCATTAACAGAGGCACGGCGGCCGGTGGCTTTATCTACCACTACGCTGCCGGCATCCCACACAAAATGATCGCTGATGCCAAAAGCCATATCGGGTATATGCAACGCCGTAAACTGCCAGGTATTAAATTCATTTTGGGTGGTAACGTTCTTCGTTGCTACGTCTTGTGGTGTTACAATGCGCACTACATCATCTGTCTTTTTTGAGGCTTCATACTTAGCTAAAAAATCGGGTTGCAACACGGCGCTGGCATTGTTTAAAGTGCCGGTGCCCCAGACCAAATAATTCTTTGGCACTTTTACATTCAGGGTATAATCATTAAAGTCGCTGTAAAACTCCAATGCATCATTAAACGGCGTTGTATCCCAGCCGCGGTAATCGTCGTACACGGCAATGCGTGGATAGGCATACGCCAGAAAATACGTGGTGCTGTCAATCATTCCTTCGCGGTTGCTTTGCACCGATACATCGTAATGCCACCTGATAAAAAGCTGTACCGAATCTTTGGAACGCAATGGCTTTGGCAGCGGCAAGGTAGCGATGGTGAATACATCGTTGTCCCATTTTTGTACTACCCCATTCACCAGAAAGGAGTCAACCGTTATGCCATTGGTAAGATAGTTTTTCCCGGACTCGCCAAGCCGTGGTGCGCCAGGCTTGTGTATGTTGACGAAGAGTTTAAACACCAACTCTTTTAATGCCGTTGGGCTGTTATTTACGTAGCTGATATTTTCCGATCCATAGATGGTGCGGGACGGCGGCGCAGCCATAATATTAATGGTGTATCGTGCCCCATTTTGCCAATACGCTTTGCCGGGCTTTCCATCATTAGAACGGGTGCCCGATGCGAACGCTTTTTCAACAGAGGCTGGCTTTGGCAATGGCTGTGCCGATAAAACGGAGCTGATAAACAACGAAACGACAATAAAGTAACTGTACATAACAAATGATTAGAACGGAAGATAAATGTTAATTGAAATGAGACGGGCACCAACTTGATAAGTGGTAGTCTTTTTTTATGATTGATGTCGGAGTGATAACGTTATGAAGCCAGTAATATTTCGCGGATGGATTTTATACAATCCAGATGATCTTTTTGCAGGCCTTCATGCCAGGCAAGGCCCATTTCTTTTAAATCGAAATGTTTGATGATGGTGCCGGAATCTTGTAAAGCGTTACCCACCGTTGGATAGCCAACGATATAGATCGAATCGGCTAATTCCACCGCCAGTTCTATATCATGGGTACTAAAAATGATGGTGTTTAATTCGTTACTATGGTTAATAAGCTCAAACGATTTTTTTACATTCTCGATATTGCCTACATCAAGCCCGGAGAAAGGTTCATCCAACACAATGTAATAACCGGAGTTGAGCACCTGCTCTAAAATGGCGGTGCGTTGCCGCTGACCTCCCGATAAAAAAACCGGGTGCTGATCGCGGCTTTTATACAAGCCCCAATCGTTTAAGTAGCCCATTATTTTATCCTTTTTTTCTGCCGGTGAAAGCGCTGTTTTTCGCAGGGCAAAATCAAGGGCCTGGTAAACGGTTTTATGCCGGAACAAGGTGTACTTCTGATCTACAAAGCCTACATCACCTTCCTCCACCATCTTGGCCGGTTGGCGGTTATCAACAGGCTTTTTAGAAAAATCAGGAATAAGAACTTTTCCTGTAGTGGGTTTTTCCAACCCGGTAAGCGTTCGGAATAAGGTGGACTTTCCCCTGCCCGACCGGCCCAGAAAAGCTATGATCTGCCCTTGGTTCATCTCCGGCCGCACCGTATCTTTTTCGCTAAAGTTGATGTTCTTGATGATGATTTTATCGCCGTAAACAACACTGAGGTCTTCTACGTGAAGGATAATCTCTTTTTGCTCGTATGGTTTTTTCACAGAGGTCAAAAGGTTGAATATTTAAATAATGATTTGCGTAGTAAAGTGAGTAAGGCATCCAGTCCGAGACCCACTAATAAAATAACCAGTTGCAAGGCCACAATGCGGCCATGATTGGCAAACTTATCGCTGTTTTTTATTAACACACCTAACCCGCCAGCCGCCACCAGTATAGATTCTACCGTTACCAGCATCATCCAGATGATGGCCAGGTTTTGGCGCAATACATCCAGCACATAATCGAACCGTCCCTTAACTACTACTTCCCAGAGCACTTCCCAGCGGCTGCATTTTAACGACCGGGCATGGTCAATTTCTTCGGCCGGTATTTCTTTTACCACCGATAATAAAGAGGTAATAAAATACAGGCTCATAAAAATAAACAACACACTCACCTGCATGGTGCGGGCATCGCTTACCAGTATGGCGAGATAAAAAGTGATACCGGTTAAGGGCAGGTACCGGAACCGGCTTAAGGCAATAGCAATGGGCCGCAGGGCTGGAAGCGGTGATAGGTAAACGATGATTAACGAGACAATGGTAGATAACAAAATAGCTTTGAAAAAAAGGCCGAGTGAACTGGCCAGATGTACCACCAACCCCTCGGCATATAACGACTGAAAGCCATCCCAAACTTGCGGCGGCGTAGGAAATAAATGCTTGGTTCCTGCAGAGACGGCAAACCAGTAAATTAATACCAAGATGATCCAAATGGCTACGATGATAGTACGCTGGCTTTTGCCAACTTGCTCAAAAGGACGAAACCATTTTTTGATGTTCATTCTGAATAGTTGTTGTATAAAGTTGTTTCTATCAGGTTAACTACAGTGCTTAAACTTCCTTGTTCTGTACTATATTACTCATTTCGATTAACCTATCGCTTCCCCCATTCATTTGTTCAAGGGGTTCAATAAAAACCTGACCATACTTAGCAGTATTTGCACGTCTTTGGGGCAGATCTCCTTTGTAGTGATGTAGCAGGTCAGCATTATCTTTTGTATATCCGTAGGACCCAAGTGGTAATGGTTCTATCAATTCTATCGACCCAACCTTTTCAATACTTACATCAGTATCCAGTTCTAAGCATTCCCTCATGTTTTTTTGAATAGCCGGGAAAATTTCATCCATTGATCTCCCATACTTGCCAAAGAACCGCCCATTCACAAAATCAGCTACAGAAGGCTTTACCTCTTTCAAATATTCAATCAAAGTCAAATCGTAATACTTATTGAATTTCTCCGAAATAAAGGCTGCCAGATAGTTTCCGTTGCCGCAATCAATGCTCAAACAATCGCCTTTCCTATATCTCACCAACTTGCCTTTTACCTTGTCAGGCGACCCCGGTGCCATCCTATTATAGTTAATTTTAAAAACCGGATTGTTTGTATTTACATCAGTAACCCCTTTACGAAACACACCGATTTTACTAAACTCTACAACCATTTGAAAGGCCTCATCCCAAATAAAAAAGTCTCTGGCTCCAACGATTTCAATAACAGAGGACAACAAATTTTCTGGTGTACTTTCAAATGAGTCGTTGCGTGTTTTTGCGATAAAGAATTTGTCGCTTTTGAAGAAGTCTTTTAGTTCATTCCCGACAGTCTCAAACTTAACTTCACCTTTTGAGCCGCAATAAATCCATTCTGATTCACCTTGCCTTATCCAGTCTATTTTCGACCTATGATGTTCACTGGCTTTGTATATAAGGCGAGACTCCACAAAGGCTATTTTATTCTATTTCAAAATATTAATCACCACTCTTCTGTTCTGCGCCTTACCCGCCGGCGTGTTGTTATCAGCCACTGGTTCATCCTGTCCTTTGCCATCCACTTTTTGAAATCGGTTAGCCGGAATGCCCTTCGTCATCAGATAACTTTTTACCGCTTCGGCCCGTGCGGTGGAAAGTGAATAGTTGCCTTCCGGTGTACCGGCATTATCGGTATGGCCCACCAATTCCAACTTAGAATCTTCGGCCTGAATTAATAAATTATAAATTTGCTCCAGCACATCTTTTCCTTCGGGACGAAGCGTGGCCCTACCCGATTCAAAATTGATGCGCCACTGCCCCGATGCGACAACGTTCGTTGCCTTTTTACTGTAATCAGTGGTATAAGAAGCACCAGCATCAATATCACCAATGCCTTTTAAGAATGTCGTATTCACGGCTTCGTCGTAAGGAACAATGCGTTTTACATTTTGATTAAAGCCGGCCGGGTTTAAATCTTTTAAGTAATGCGATACCTGCTCGTACACGGCCTTGTACCGGTTGGTACCATCGCTGTTGCCATAATACTGGTTGGCATCGGCTAAGTTGAAAACCCTTGACCCGCCCATGTTGTATGACACGCCGCCTTTTTCGCCCTGCGTTCCCTTAAACATATCGTACCAGTATTGCGGAGTTTCCAGGGCAAAGGTTTTAGCCACGTCTTCCGATGCTTTTTTGCGCCAGCTATCGTACTGTTTCATTTGATTGGATGCGGTATAAGTGGCTTTTAAAATGTTTGTCACAATGTCCTTATGTTTCTCGGCCCATTGCTTTACCACTACCAATGTAGCACCCATCTGGTTATTGAATTCGCGGGTGGAGATCACATCCGTATAACCGCTCAGGGCATCAAAAACCATTTTATCACCCGGCGTCCAGGTAGCGCAACCATCTACTTTCCGGTTTACGGTTTTGCCGGTAAGCTTACCATCTTTTACTTCTTTTAAGGGAATGGTAGTGCCTCCTGTTTGGGCCTTAATTAATTCTTTCGATGCTTCTATATAATCATCGTTGGCAGCCGCTACAAAGTTTACCGCGTCGGCATCATAAGTAGCCGGGTCGGGATTTATTTTAAGGCCGTTGGCCGATGCATAGTTAACCGCAACCACCCAATCACCATCGCCTATCACGGCTGATATTAAAGAACCTTTCATGGATTGAGGGTTCATCTTCCAGCTTGGCGGCCCTATAAGTTTATCCTCGCCATAACTTAAGCCAATGGCGCCTATCGCCTGCAACTGATACTTGCCCTCGCCGTATTTATCGTTAATGGCCTGCTGCACGGAACTAATGTAGTAAGGCACACCATCACCCATAATCATAATGCCCGCTACGCCTGCTTTTGAGTAATCCTGACCGCCATCAAAATCTTCTATAAACTTCAGGTGCATGTTGCGTAATTCCGATAATAAATCCTGCCGGATGATTTCTACATTGGCCCCATTCTTTTCCATAAGGGAACCCTTAGTGGTTTTAGGGCCACCATTGGCAACGATGATTCCTGACTGTGCATTCCAGGCATAACCGGCTAAACGCACTAATGGTTTAGAAGCCGCATCCGATGATGCTTCATCAGAAGGCAGGGGAAGTTCGGCAGAGGTAATAACGTTGTTGACATCCTTATCGGTAACGTTTAATTTATCCAGTTTTTTGGAACTGTCCACCCGAAGGCCCGGTGATAAATAATAAACGGCCGCACCTACGCCGCCGGCAATTAGTATAACAATTAATGCTTTTGAAAGGAAAGTTAGTTTTGACCAATTCATGTTGTTGGTTGTTTTATAGAGTGAAGGTAATGAGTGATAAGTGAGACAAGTAATAAGTGATTAGCAGTAAGTAATAGGTTTCGTGTTATGTGCAAAGCCTTACTGTTTTGTTATTACCAAACTGCCGATGGATTTTAGTCATTACTGATTATTGATCACTTATCCTATCAATTAAAAATATCGCCAAAGCCTTTGCTGGCGGCTTTATCATCCTGCGTAAGCTTATAATTCGGGTTGCTGTATTTTTTCGATTCGGGCAGAGCATACGTATCAGTCTTTATCTGGTCGGCCAGCTTATCCAGCTTGGTATAAAGTTCATCGCTGTCCAACGAATATTCGCTGGTAAGCGAATCAAGGTCTATCAGGTTTTCTTTTGTATTGGCAAGGTCCATAGCAATGGTGTTGGTTACCACGTCCAGCGCATATTCCAGCTCCCATCCTTTGGTAAACAGCATAGCCGACTTAGCCTGTTCGGTAGCCTGCTTGGCGGCTTCGGCAAAAGCGTATTCTTTCTTCAGCATGTCAATGCTTACTTCAAAATCGGCAATCTTAATTTCCATAGCCGTATCTACCATATTCAGCTTACGATCCAGCTTGCCTATCACATGCGCACGGCTTCCATACTTGCGCACCAGGCTGGTGCTTTGGTTCAGCATCTGGCTTACCCGTTGCGCTTCGCTGAGGGTACGCATGATGCCGGTTTGCAGCTCCACGTAATCGTCCGAATCCTTTGCTCCTTCTACACCCAACCGTTGTTCAATGTCGTGCATTTTCGTCTTGGTGCTTTCGGCCTTTGATTGCAGCGTAAGCACCCGGTCCTGGTATTCTTTGGCTTCTGTTTCCGACTTCAGCGACGCTTCTTCCATGTTAGATTTAATGGCTTTTATCTTGGCCTTGGCCTGCTTAAACTGCACCCGGTTTTGCACCATCTTTTGCTTCTGTTCTTCCAACTCACCGAAGGGATCGTACTTGATGAGCAACTTATGTAGCGACCTGGCTACTTTTTTCAACGCCTTGATGAGCACCGGCAACAGAATAAAAAAAGCGATCACTAAAACCGCTGCGGCTATGGCGCCCATCACCTGACCGATCCAGGTGAATACAACAGGCAATACAAACTGGTAAAGCCCCCATGCGATAGTTCCCAATAATACCACGCCTACTACGGCGCCAATACCCTTCTCGCCACGCCGCCAGTTTTGCGGGTTAAGCGTAATATCGCTGGCTTGAAAATGCTTTAATATCGGGAGCTCCAATACTTTGGTTGATTCTGCACTCATAACGTTTGTTTACTCATTATTTGATGTATCGCTGAATACCTTCTTTAATCATATTCAGCTTATCAATGCTGGTTTTGCGGGCAATATCATTGGCGGCTAATTTTTCGCGGATCACTTTCTCCTGCGGGTAATAGCCATCATCCACTTTTAGCAAAGCACCGCGTTTTTGGTTCACCTCTTGTTCCAACTGTTGCAGCTCGGCACGCAGTTGATTAATGCGTTGCGAGGCCGCTTCTACATCACTTTGCAGCGCATTTTTTTCTCCCGTTTTTTTCTCTTGTATAGCCGCAAGCTTAAGCTGACCCTGGCTTACATACTGGCCATGCACTTCATTTATTTTACTGATGTAAAACTCCGCATCGGTTAGCAGTTTGGATGGCGTGATGGTTTTATCTAACGTGCGGCCCATCTGAAAAGCCATGGTAAAGGTTTGCTCTGCCGGGTTACCGGTGCTGATAACGGTTTGATAAAACTCATAAAAATCGTAGCCCGGCATGTTGATGGAGTCAAGGCCGCTTTCATATACTTTCATTACTTCCGCCACTATAGGGTCGGTAACGTTAGGCACTACTGCGGGCGGTTGGTTAGGCGTAGCGGCGGCAACAGGAAATGAAAAAGCTTCTGTACCGGAAGCTGTTTCTTGTTTAGGTGCGTCAGGCTCCTCGTTCTTTACAAATAAATCTTTCCAACTTTTCATTGCCATTAAATTTGAAGAAGCTATGTCAATCGCTTTGCTGTATCTAAATTAACTGCTAATATATTGAAGTTGGGAAATTGGCGGCCGAATTTGGAAAATATAATAAGCGGTTGATTAGCCCCGCCAGCTATTTACGATTACACAAGTTGTATTTACCTCGCCGCCCATCAGGCATGTTGTACTTTTACACATGCAAACAAAGAATTACTCTATTGAAACCATACTGGCCAATTTACGGATAGAAGCGCTGAACGACATGCAGCAGGCATCTATACAAGCAACGGCAGATAATGAAAATGTGATTCTTCTTTCCCCTACCGGTTCCGGTAAAACGCTTGCTTTTTTATTACCTGTTGTTGAAGGATTAGATAGTGCCAATAAAAAATCGCAGGCCCTCATCATTGTTCCGTCAAGAGAGTTAGCCTTGCAGATAGAAACCGTTTTTAAAGCCATGGGTACGGGTTTTAAAGTTACCACTTGCTATGGCGGACATAAACGGGAGATAGAAGAAAACAGCCTGGTACAACCACCGGCGTTGTTGATAGGCACAGCCGGACGATTGGCCGATCATATACGCCGCGGCAACATTACCGTTGACAGCATTCATACCCTTGTGTTGGATGAATTTGATAAATCGCTGGAGATGGGTTTTGTGGACGAAATACAATTCATAATTTCCTCACTGACCGGTATAAAAAAACGTATCCTCACATCGGCCACAGAAGCCGTGGCGATACCGGAATTTGTGGGAGCAGATGAGGCGACACGGTTGAATTTTTTACCCGAAGATGCAGCGCCGGCCGAAGCGCTTACCATTCAAACCGTACATGCTAAGGACAAGGATAAAATTGATACATTGTTTCAGTTGATTTGTTACCTCGGCGCCCGGTCGAGCATTATCTTTTGTAACCATCGCGAAGCAGTGGAACGTACCAGTAAATTGTTAGCCGACAAAGGCATCATCAACACGTTTTATCATGGCGCTATGGAGCAGCGTGACAGAGAGGTAGCGCTGGCAAAATTCCGGAATGGCAGCACCGATTTTTTAGTCACCACCGACCTCGCGTCAAGAGGTTTGGATATTCCGCATATCCGTTACATTATCCATTATCATTTGCCATCTACTGAGGCCATCTTTACGCACCGCAACGGCCGCACGGCGCGAATGGACGCTACAGGAACTGCCATTTTAATTTTGAATGATGAGGAACGATTGCCGGCGTACATCACTACGCCAGTAGTAAAAATTAAATTACCTGAGACCATTGAAATCCCCGAAAAGCCAAAGTGGACAACGCTTTTCATTGCCGCCGGTAAAAAAGATAAAGTCAACAAGGTTGACATTGTTGGTTTTTTTACGGCCAAGGGCGAATTAAAAAAAGAAGATATTGGGCTGATAGAAGTGAAAGATTTTTTCTCTTTTGTCGCCTTGCGAAAATCGAAAGTCAGTCCTACCCTGCAATTGATAAAAGAAGAACGCTTGAAGGGGCGGAAGATTAAGATTGATGTAGCGAAGTAGGGAAAAAGTTTACCGTTTACAGTTTGCCGTTTGCCGTTTGCCGTTTGCCGTTAAAAACAGGCTGCACTTGCCATTCTTTATAATGCTATTTCAAGCTCCGCGCCGGTTAAGGCAAAATATAAGTTTTGTAAACTGTGTACTTGGTAGATGTTATTACTGATGGGCACTGTATTGACTACGGCCCTTGCAAAACATTCTTTATTGTTTTTTACATACCCTTTTATTTCAACAGCGCCACCACCAATGATGGGCAGCATCAAGGTAGACTCACGGCTTTCCGGCAATAAAGCATATTTTTTATTTTCTATAAAGCCGCTTTTGGCAAAGGCATTTGGCGATAGTACCAATGGAAATAAATCCTTGCCGCCATCTTTCGCCATCAGTGCAAAATGCTCCTGCGTACACCGGACAGTAAGTATACGCACGCCGGTTTTGTGCATCAGGTAATTGCCTAACCTGAATTCGTTGCTCTTTATCATGCACTAAAAATAAAGAAGCGGGTTGAGATTGAATTTGAGAATAAGATTGAAAAGGAAAGGGAAATCAGTTTTTTACTGACGCTTGCTCAGTAGCTGTCAGGTTTTTCAACCGTTCAAAAAGGGTGGTGAGCCTAAGGCTTAGTATATCAGAAGAGCGGCTCTCAATAAACAGTTCTTCCACTTCTTTTAATGATGCATCCACTTGTTGCGCATTTACATTTTTACCGAGCTTTTTTGCATCCCCTAAAATGGTTTTAATCTGTGTGTAGTTCTCTCCATAAACTTTCTGGTAATCATCAAAAAGCTTTTGAAGATTATAGGCTATGTCCTTTGCTCCCTTGATGCCATCAGAAGGATAATGAGTGCCTTTTTTCATGACTGTATCGCGGAGCCATAAATCCTCTATCCTTTGACGGTCGAGGTAATGCAGAAGGAGTTCTTCGTTGCTGAAGCTTTTAAGGGATGCCCGCTGTATTGTTTTATAAATGATAGTTGTCATGTCCAGCATATACTCCTTCATGTCAAACTGCAGGTCGCGCATACGGGCATTGAGCCGGTCTATGTTTTGGTCAAGCAGGTTATTGGCCGCATTCAGTTTTTCGTACTGCATAAAGTATTTAGCAGTAGCGTTGATGAATGAATCCAAATCTTCCCTCGTTATCTTTTTTTCCTGTACTGTAAGGTTGCCAACAAGGCTTAGTAAGGTTGGGAAAACCGGGTTTATCAGCGATAAGGATTTACCTAAACCCATTGATGACTGGCCGGTAACAAGAGAGGAAACCACACCGCTAAACTTTTGGGTGTTGGTGCTTTTCGCCTTATCCAGCAAGGGTTTCAGGGCTGTTTGTATTTCATTTTCGAGGTTAAACCCCATATCGGAAGAAGTAGGGTTATTGAAGGAAGTTATCTTAATGCGGTAGGCTTCTTTTTTCAGCAGGCTGTTAAAGGAGTTGATGGAATTAATAGCGGCGTCGAGGAAGTCAACGGTAGAAAGGAATTGTTTTAAACCAAGACTTTTTCTTAAACTTAAGCCACTCATTTCAAATTCTTGTTCCAGTAGTTGCCTCCTGTCTATAACTATTTGAGCCAAACCTCTGCTGTGAAGCAAAAACATAAATTGTAAAATAAGAAAGACTCTTACAGAAAAGAGATCCATATTCGCAGGATTTACTACAATTTTATCAGATGATTGTAACTATAATAACTTTAATAAAACCTCCATTGATCTTAAGCCTGTTCTGTTGTGATTGGTGCTCTTTTGAAGAAACATTCGGATAAATAAAAATTGGAAATAGCAGAAGCGTTATGCATGAGGCAAACAATGTTTCAGTAGATTAGGAAACAAAAACCAGTACATAAACTTTCGTATAGTGAAATATCGTTGTGGTTAATACTTTTATCAGGTTGTCCTAAAATTTAACCTCATAGATTTTTTTAAAAGATCTATTCTTTTCAAAAAAATCAGCCGGATAATAAACTAATTGCTTTCTATTTAAGAACACTTCGTAAAGTTTATTTTCCAGCAGAATTATTGAAGGCTTAAAAAAGAATCTGGGTATCGCTTTTTGCAAGATATTATTACAAAACTCCGAGCAATACAATGTATCATTATCTGCTATTTTAAATTGATAGTCGAAAATAATTTTTCTCTTTTTGTAGCTTTGACAGAGTGCTTTTAATTTCGCTAATTCCTTTCTAGAACTTCCATATTCCCACAGGCTGAAGTAGTAAGCAGCAGGTACTGCTATAAAACTTTGAACTGAATCTATAAAAAGGGCACTTCTTTTATTATCACTAATATCATTTACATTATAGATATAAACTTTGTTATTCTCAATATATCCGATTCCCACATGCGAAATCATTTTGTCCGTATTGCTATATTTATTTGCGATAATCCCCGCTTTTGAACGTGTACCTCTACAAAACAAATAGATTTTGTCTTTATGTAATTCGGGCAAAGAAATTTGAGAAGTATTTATTAAGTTATTTTGACACCGACCTTTGAGTAGAAAACAACTTAAAAAAATTGAAAGAATTATTTTCACTTTTTTATTCGTAAATAAAAAGACATTTTTAAACATCGTTTGGAATTACTTACCTTATTAACTTGAGTATTATAACTAAACAAATAATCATCTTTGTCTGCTATTCCAATATCAAAAGAAATAATTCGTGTTAAAATTAAACGTAGGCCCACTGAAGAAGAAAGTCCGTAATTATATCCAAGATTTTTTTGAGTTTCCTCGATTGAGAGTGTATTGTTTTCAACAGTTTTACTAAATAGATTTCCGCCATATAAACCAACAGATAGATAAATTCTAGATTTTGCAGAGATTGGCAAGTATTTTTTCACTTCAGCATTTAATTCGATGAACCGAATGCTTGTAAAAGTGTTTTGATTAATGCTATTGGATGAACTGAATTGTATAGTGTAAGTATTTGGAACTACTTCCAAATACCAATTATTTGAAAGGTATTTTTCAAAACCTAATCCTAGACCTCTATAAAAACTAACATGCTTTTCTTTGTATGATTTGCTAATGCTATAACCCATGTCGGAAGTCAAGCGAAGACTTTGACAAAAACTAAACGTTGAAATAAAGAAAGAAAAGACGAGTAATTTTATTTTCATAATCAATTTAGTAACCAGACCATAAAAAATTATGGTCTGGTAGGTATAGAAATAATTAAGTAAGTCCACCAATAATTCCCCCGACAATTCCTCCAATTACACCACAAGGCCAAAATCCGCAAATTAGTGACCCAACTACAGTACCTGCTACAATTCCGACAACAACACAATCTACTGGCCCTGACCCGTCAGGCCCAGTTCCCCAACAGTTGTTTGATTTTGCTCCAAATGAAGACGTAGTACCTGAATCCACTGTATGATATATAGCCGCAGCTAATGATAACATTAGCTTTTTTTCATCCGCTGGTAAAATGCTTTGATTGATTAAATCAACTTTTGAAATAAGAGCCTGCAGATAACCTTCCTTAGTTAGGTGGTCGGGATTTTTCGCTAGTTCAGATAGAATGTTCTTTGAAAATTGTGAAAAACTCGAAACGCTTAATATATTCTCGAAATTGAAATCTGCGCTTTTTAAGCGGCTAACGATTGAGGTTACGTTTTCAAACCTTGCACTAATATTTAAGGGAAGTGATCGACTATATTTGGCTATAGACGATTCGTCAAATGCCGAAATAACTCCATTATCAAAATCGCTTTTGATAATTCCTAGTGAGGAAGCAAAATCTATCCCAGTTTGATTTTGAGGGTTATTGTCTTGTGAGTATAAAGTGGTTCCGATTGAGATGGCTAGTAAAAGAAAAATACAAAAACGCATATTAATTTTTTTTTGCCTACTCTAAAAAACAGTTTTCGGCTTTCCCTGTACAATTGGCCAATTGATACAATAAAACTAAAAACCTGCTACACTGCTTTGTAAGGAAAATCTCTGTAAACCAATAGAAATTTTCCCGAAAAGCCTAAGGAATTTTCCTCAACATTATATTGCCGCAGCCCATCCATTTAATAGACCCTTTGTTTATATTCGTTAACACTGCCGAAACAACCAAACTACCCAAACTACAATGAATAAAGTAACAGTAGCTTTTGTAGATGACCATAAATTAATGCGTCATGCCTTGTGTGAGGTAATAAATACATTTGAGGACTATGTGGTCCTGTTTGAAGCCGACAACGGGCAGGATTTTATAAAGAAGCTGACACACGTCGGCCTTCCGCAAATGGTAATAATGGATATTGATATGCCGCTGATGAATGGTTATGCTGCTACCCGTTGGCTACAACAACAGTATCCCCATACAAAAGTTATCGCCTTAAGTATGATAGATACGGAGTATGCCATTACATGTATGGTAATTAATGGTGCATGTGCTTTCATACCTAAAGATGCTGACCCCGATGAATTTAAAACAACACTGAATCATGTTTACCAATCCGGTTTTTATTTTGGTGGTGAATGTGGTGGCTTTGTGCGCAAAACAATGCAGTTCTCCAAGTATAAGCAACCTACACTACCAACTCAATTGTCACAGATAGACATTCATTTTTTAAAACTATGTTGCCTGGCAGTAAGCTATAAAGAAATAGCACTTGAGTTAAAAATAACCGTGAAGCAGGTTGAGTATCTTCAAACCCAGTTATACCAGCAGTTTGATTTAAATAGCCGTACGCAATTGGCACTGTTTGCTGTTCAAAATGCCCTAATAGATTTTACCCCCCCCCGTTAAGTCTTCATTAATGAATTAGTGCGTAGCAAATAAGCAGATAGATTGATACGTTACTTAGTACCTTACTTCTCAACATAACGTAATCTATCAACCAATCAACCAATCAACCAATCAACCAATCAAAACCGCTGGCCCAAAATTCGCATCCCATTCCCTTTTATAAATCAACGCATGGATTATCACCCTAATTACGGACTAACAAAAAGCAAGGAAGAAGGTACCGCCAACGAAGAATTTATCAACCCTTTACCCAGGGCCGTACTCCGAACATCATCAGTAATTTTATTAGACGGCGAATGGCGTTTTGAATTAGATACTTACGACCGTGGCCTCACCGAAGCCTGGCACCTCGGACATCAATACAACGATACGGCGCAATGGCCCGGTTCCATAGAAGCACAAATGGAAAAAACCGGCAGCCATTGGGAAGATAAAGTAGTGGCCTGGTACGAACGCGACTTCCCTTTGCCCGAACTTCAAAATGAGAATGGTAATCCACATTCTTTACTGCAACTAACCTTTGGCGCCTGCGGTTACGAAACAAGAGTTTGGCTGAATGGCATACCCCTAAAAACCATCGAGGGCGAAGAAGTACATGTAGGCGAATACACGTCTTTCTCTTACGAATTAAATGCCCATCAACTGCGACCGCAAAACCGTCTTACCGTTCGCATAGCCGATACGATGGACGCCGATATACCGCGGGGCAAACAGGAAAGCCATGTATATAAAAGGGGCGGCATCTGGTACCAAACCTACACCGGTGCAGTGCGCAGCGTATGGCTGGAAACCGTTGAGCGCAACCGGCTTCGCTCCCGTGTAGGCGTAGTAAGCATTGTGGAGGACAACTTAGTTCGCTTTAATTTAACCACACGCATTCAGGACGCCGGAAATTATATCCTTCGCTTGAAAATATATAAGCGCAAGCAAAATGAAGAAGCGCCAATTGCTACCGATGAATATCCCTTAAAATTAGAGGTGGGCGAAAAGCAACAACGGGTGGTGATTGAAGTACCCGATGCGCAATATTGGTCAACAGAAGCACCGGTGTTATATGTATTGGCTGCGGAGCTGATTGACGAGAGCGGCTACGCAGCCAGCATTGAAACGCATTTTGGTTTACGAAAGATAGAGGCCCGCGGCTGTTGTGTGTACCTGAATAATAAGCCTGTTTATCTCGATGGCATTTTATACCAACCCGGCACCGCTACCTACGAAGAGATAGAAAAGCATATGTACGCCATGAAGGATTTGGGCTGCAACTTAGTGCGTATTCACATTGCCGGTGTTGACCCACGCATCTATAACCTGGCCGATAAAATGGGCATGTTGCTATGGGTAGAGGTTCCGTCGCCGCATAGCTCTAATGCCCGGAGCCGCGGCCTTCACCGTGATGAGTTGATGCGTATGCTAGCACTGATAGGCACACATCCCTCGGTTGTCATCTGGAGCTTGTATAATGAAGATTGGGGTGCACAGGACATTGCCACCAATGCAGAAACACGGCAATATATTATTGATACCTATCACTACATGCAGTTGGCCTACCCGCAATTTTTAGTAGTGGATAATGATGGCTGGCAGCATGTTTCTTACACGGGACGATTAAAATCCGATCTGTTAACGGCGCATCTTTACACACCGGAACTACAACGATGGAAAGAATTGTTGGATGAAATTGTTGGTGGCAAAATGAATGGTGTAGCAGCCTTTCCATTGGTGGTTGGTGATCCGTTTTTCTTTCGCAAACAAGTGCCGTTGATTATCAGCGAGTGGGGCGGCTTTGGCTTTTCGGATTATGGCGGGCCTAAAGATTCAGACGAGCGGACCGCCCTGATAAAAGCGTTTAAAGAAGAATTGCGCCGGCGGCCTATTGCCGGCGATGTATATACCCAGGCTACCAATATTGAAGATGAACGTAATGGCCTTATTGATGCTCACACCGGCGAATTAATGGTGCCGCCAGGGTTACTCAATTCAGGTAAAAAATAATAAATGGGGTGTTTTAAAATCGGGGCACGATTATCACATGACTACCGGTATGATCCCACAAATAACCGCTGCATCAATCCGTAGAAAACAGGCTTTTGAAACAGCCGGCTTCTTTTTTATCGCTTCTTTAATAGCAGCTTTTCTTGGCTTTCAATTATATTATTTTATTACTACGCTAATCAGTAATTAACGTTGCTCTTTCACAACCAACATCTACTATAAACGTTTGGGTACTATAAAATAGCTGCTAAATAAAACAGCTACTAATGACCTGTGACTAACATAAAAGTTTTGCGTAAATAGTAACCGCTGCCTATGCTGCTTTCCATAGAGAATTGGAATGATGCGGCCGCGTATAATCGGCACTGATAGCGCCTTCTGGCTTAACAGAACGTACTAAAACCGGCTGGCTGATAATCTTTCTTCTCCGCTTTTCACTGCTTGTTTCTTTTTGCCTTTCCATACTATTTCGTTTGTTTTGGTAAAAGCAAAATGGTGCCAAAAATTTTTGTTTAATGGCTGTCAGCAAAAAAAGACAACGGCTTTAACTTCTGCTATATTTATGCACTAAAACATAGCGCATGAACCGCATTGACCGCTTGTTTGCTATCCTTACACTATTACAATCAAAAAAATACACAAGGGCTGAAAAAATTGCAGAACGTTTCCACATTTCTATACACACCGTGTACCGCGATGTCAAGGCTTTATGCGAAGGCGGTATTCCGGTTAGCTTTGAGCCGCTCAAAGGATACTTTATTGTACAAGGTTATTTTTTACCACCGGTTTCGTTTACTACGGAAGAAGCCAACGCCCTTTTATTAATGGAACGAATGGTACGCGGTTTTGCCGACAATTCTATTCATCAACACTACTCCACTGCGCTTCATAAAATAAAATCCGTACTACGTTCTTCACAAAAAGAAAGCATTGAATGGCTGGACCAAAACATCAAGTTTCAACTACCGCCCTGTGTGGCAAATGACTTTGATTATCTGGCCGTTTTACAAAACGCCATTGCGGCCAAACACGCGATTGAGCTCCACTACAAAAACAAAGAAACCCAGGTAAGCAAGCGGCTTATAGAGCCCATTGGGCTTGTGTTTTATGCGTTTAGCTGGCATCTGATTGGATGGTGCCAAGTGCGGCAACAGTACCGTGATTTTAAAGTAGCCCGTATCTTAAAAGTGAAAAATACTGCTGAACCTTTCACGGTGCAAAATCATTTGCCGCTTTCGGAATACCTGAAAGAATTACCCGTTTCTTATTAATTTTTTTGGCCGAAACAGCACTGCCATAGGGTTGTCAGTGGATCGTTTTTCCTTTGCGCTATAAAATAAAATTTATGGACATTATTCCTGCACTGTTAAAAGAAATGGCCGCCGAGGCGGTAACCACACGTAAGATGCTCACCTTGGTTCCTACGGAAAAATTATCGTGGAAACCTCATCAAAAGAGTATGGCCATGCACGCCCTGGCCGTACATCTTGCTGAAATTCCGGCTTGGGTTAAAATGGCGTTAGAGACAAGCGAATTGGATTTTGCTACGATGGATTTTACCCCAACTGCCATCAATGATGCCGGCAAATTAGTATCCATTTTCGAAGCATCATTTGACGCTGGTTATAAAGCCTTACAAGCTGCTACAGAAAAAGACCTGCTTCCCGGTTGGACGATGCGCAGCGGTGAGCAAATTCATTCTGTAATGTCGAAGTATGAAGTAATCCGCCATTCCTTTGCGCAAACCATTCATCACCGGGCACAGTTAGGGGTTTATTTGCGGCTGCTGGATATTCCTATTCCGGGCAGTTACGGGCCCAGTGCCGATTACGCCGGTTTTTAATAACTGATAAGTGCGCAGCTTTGTCGTAAAAACCATAGTGAGGGGGTTAATGGTTTATACCTAACTTTTTTATGTGGCTTGCATTTGTATGATGGGCATCTTTAATTTGTAGCAACGCCCCATCCTCTATGCAACTAATGATGTACCTCCAAAACGACCTGATAGAAGCTGTAACGCTTGACCGGTCGCAAATTCCCAAGCCCGGTTATCTGGGGAATATTAAAAGAGCCTTAAAAGAAAAACATGCTCTAACAATAAAAACATCTGGCGTGGCGCCCGACTTTTTAGTAGTTGCTTCGCCCAGCGCTGTCAACGATTCTCCTGAAAAATAACCACAACATATAATGGTAGCACAACGGTTGTTTCAACAGCCGTTGTGCTTATTCTAATCTACCGTTTTACAAAACAGCGCTTACCCATTTACCTTGTTTTATTATTAACCGGCAAAGCAACTTTATGCTATGCCATCGCGTGCCTTTTTATACAGCCTCCTTTTTCTTTCCTTATTTTTAGTGCTTATCCAAATGCTGTTTTAAAAATGAAAATAAAGTGCCTGTTATTTCTGCTGGGAATAACCTCATTGGCTGTAGCGCAAAAAACCTTAGGGAATTTAACGGTTGAAAAAATAATGCGTGACCCCAAGTGGATGGGCACTTCACCATCAAACCCTTACTGGAGCGCCGATGGCAAGTACCTGTTCTTTTCCTGGAACCCCGATGGCGCTGATGCTGATTCGACTTACTATGTTACGCTAACGGATAAAACACCAAAGAAGGCTTCGTACGAAATGCGTCAAACCATTCCATCCTTAAACAGCATCGTTTATAACACCCAAAAAAATGCGTATGCTTTTACCAGGGATGGAGATTTATTTTATGTAGATGCGGCGAGGAAAGAACACCGCATTACACAAACCATCGAAACCGAATCAACCCCACAATTTATAGAAGCTGATACGAAGCTGGCCTTCAACCGGGCGCAGAATTTATATGCCTGGGACATTGCATCGGGGCTTACTACGCAGCTAACCAATTTTGTAAAAGGCACAGCGCCGAAGGAACAACCGCTGAATGCACAGGAAAAATGGCTGCAACAAGATGCCATTCGTATGTCGAACGTGTTACAACAACGAACGTCCCAACGCGATTCTACAGAAGCCATCACCAAACGGTTGCGGACAAAAGAACTGCGAAGCATTTATATAGAAGATAAAAATGTTACCTCCATTACAACATCACCCGATGGACGTTTTATTACGTACCGTTTGGTCAGGCCGGCACAAAATGCGAAGAACACGATTGTTCCATCGTATGTTACGGAAAGCGGCTTCACTACTGATCTTCCGGGCCGTACCAAAGTAGGTGCACCGGTAGGCACGCAGGAATTTTTTGTTTTTGACCGGGAAAAAGACACTGTGCTTTTAGTAAAAACAGATGCCATCCCGGGCATTACCGATGCACCGGATTTTATGAAGGATTATCCCTCAAAAGATACGGCTAAAAGAAAACCTCTTGCCAGAACGGTTAGCTTTCTTGGGCCTTTTTGGAGAGGTTCTTCCGCTATTGTTGATATACGTTCCGCTGATAATAAAGACCGCTGGCTAATGACATTAGACGCGGCTACAGCTACACTAAAATTGATAGACCGCCAACGCGATGAAGCCTGGATTGGCGGACCCGGCATAAATAGTTTTTTCGGCAACCGCGGGCAAAATGTTTGGATAGATGATCAAACCTTTTGGTACCAAAGCGAGGCTAATGGCTATTCGCACGTTTACGCTGCCAATGTTATCACCGGTGAAAAAAAGGCTTTGACAAGCGGCAAATTTGAAGTGCAATCGGTGCAACTATCAAAAGATAAAAAATACTTTTATCTAAGTACGAACGAGGTTCATCCCGGTGAGCTGCAATTTTATCGCCTGCCGGTAAGCGGTGGTAAAATAGAACGCATCACCACCATGACAGGCGCTAACCAGGCTGTTGTTTCGCCCGATGAAAAAGCCATCGCTATACTTTATTCTTACTCCAACAAGCCTTGGGAATTATATTGGCAAGAGAACAAACCAGGCTCCAAAGCGCAACAAATAACTAATAAAGCGGCATCGGAAGAATTTGCTTCTTATGCATGGAAAGATCCGGAAGTGATAACGATTACGGCCAGAGACGGCGCACAAGTGTATGCCCGATTGTTTAAGCCAGCAATGACCGTCGCATCAAAACCAGCGGTGATTTTTGTACATGGCGCCGGCTATTTACAGAATGCCCATAAATGGTGGAGCACTTACTTCCGCGAGTACATGTTCAACAACTTATTAGCCGATAATGGCTATACGGTTTTAGATATGGATTACCGTGGAAGTGCCGGCTATGGCCGCGATTGGCGCACTGCTATCTATCGGTTTATGGGTGGGAAAGATTTAACCGACCAGGTGGACGGCGCTAAATATTTAGTAGAAAAGCTGGGCGTTAATCCGGCCAACATCGGCATCTATGGCGGCTCCTATGGCGGCTTTATTACATTAATGGCCCTGTTCAAAGAAGGCGATGTATTTAAATCGGGAGCCGGGCTTCGGTCGGTAACTGATTGGGCGCATTACAACGATGGCTATACCAGCAACATTTTAAACGACCCTTACACCGATAGCATTGCCTATAAAAAGAGCTCGCCTATTTATTATGCCGAAGGATTAAAAGGCAACCTGTTGATGTGCCATGGCATGATTGATTTGAATGTAAATTTTCAGGACATTGTACGCTTAACACAACGACTTATTGAACTGGGTAAAAACAACTGGGAGCTGGCCGTTTATCCGTTGGAAGATCATGGTTTTATAGAACCCAGCAGTTGGACAGATGAATACAAGAGAGTGTTTGCTTTGTTTGAACGAACGTTGAAGAAGTGAGGAGGTGAATAGTCAATGGTCAATGGTGAGGGCAATTGGCAATAAGCAAACAAATGATTTAAGTAAAGAATCAAATTAAAGAGCAGTAACTGTGCTTTTGCAGTTTGTTTTTTGCTCTTTGCTTTTTTGTTTTTACCACCTATCTTCCTAAAAAAATTGTATGAACCCCACTCCACAAGCTACTGACATTTTTCGCGAAGATGCCACCCCTAACTACGGCATGTTGAAAACCTTAACTGTACTCACTTTCATTGGTTGCGCCATTGCTTACATTGGGCTTATTATCAGCATCGCTGGTTGGGGCGATTATGAAAAACAATTAGCGCAGGCACAAGATGCGCAGGAAAAAATGGGCAGTTCGGGCATGGGAAAGTTTATGCAGGGTTCTGTGGAGATCATTCAAAAATCGCATGAGCACCGGTATATTTTAGCCGCTACCGGTTTTATTTTTACCACGCTTTGTTTGCTTGGCGCAATGCGCATGAGGCAACTGCGCAAAAGCGGTTTTCCCCTTTATGTCGTTGGCGAGGTTGCGCCCTTGTTAGTAAGCGCCGTCTTATTGGGCTTTACGTTTTTTGGTGGTATCGCTATGGCATTGTCAGCAGTATTCACACTGCTGTTCGTGATTTTATATAGTACGCAGCGGAAGTATTTGGTTAGAGAGTAAGAGTGTATAAACGATAGCGATTATCGTGATTGATAAATCAATAGCCCGGATAAAAGTCCGGGCTACTGATTTATATAGCTTCGTTACCGATAATACTGTAAAGCAAGTAATGGCAACGTCGTTCTGCCTCTTCAAAATAGCGATGGCTAAACTTTTGTATAGTCAAGATCAACAACTACATCATCAGAAAAATACGACCATGAAAAAACTTACCTGGACAGCTTCTTTGTTGCTTCTTTGCGTAACCGTGTTCTTTTGCTCCGAAGGACAATCATCTCCTTCCACCGGCATAAAAAAAATTATTATCATCCGCCATGGCGAGAAGCCCGATGAAGGCAGTAACCTAAGTTGCCAGGGCTTTAACAGGGCTTTGCAATTGCCGGCCGTATTGTATAAAAAGTTTGGTGTGCCGGCGTCTGTGTATGTGCCTACAATCAACAGCGGCAAGGCCACCAGCACGGCCCGCATGTATCAAACGGCCACGCCTTTTGTCATAAAATATAACCTGTCTGTTAATTCAAAATACGATGTGGAGGATGTAGATGGTTTAGCGCAATCGCTGCTGAAAAAAGAAGGCACATCATTAGTGATTTGGGAACATAAAGCCATCAACAATATTGTAAAAGCGTTAGGCGCCGCCGAAAAAGGAAACTGGGATGGGGCTGATTTTGATTCCATCTGGATTGTAACTATTGAGAATGGTAAAGCTACTTTGTCGAAAGATAAAGAAGGCTTGTCGCCGGTGGCTACTTGCCAATAAAAAGGGCGACGGTAGCAAATGTTGTATTGAGTGTTTTTACATTATCTATCAGACCGAAAATTTGTGAGGAGGCTCCTCACAAATTGCGTAAGCTTACATTCTATTACTCGTCTTTTTTAATTAGTTGGCATTTTTAAAATGTTCACGCTGTAAGTTTTGATTGTTACTTGAATTTACAAACCCCTTAAAAAAAGGCATGTTATCTAAACATATAGGTTATTATTTTGCTTCTCTCCTATCAACAAAAAAACCATTCACCGATGTAGTGAATGGTTTTGTATAAGAGGCTTTTATAGTTAAGTGCCTTTCTTATCTTCCTTCGGCAACTTGCTGTCCACATAGTCCGATTGGTCGGCTAAACCATTCGCTTTTTTATCGGCCGCTATGCCGCGCAACGCTTTGTAAATCTGGCCCATGGCTTGTTCCCTGAAGTTTTCGGGGATGGCGGCACCCAATGCCAGTATATCATCTACGCCTCTTTTAAACAACGCTAAATCCGTTGTATTAGAGATGAGTTCAAACACCCCGTTAAGCGCCTGAAACTTACCTTGTCCCAACGGCATGGCTTCAAATTCATCTAACATTTTTATAGAAGCGCCTTTATCCCTCGAGCTCATCACGGTACGTAAAGCCGCCGCCAGCCTGCCTTTTACCGGCTGGCCCGATAAGCGTTGCGATTCCGTGATAGCAGCCGTAGTATCTAATTTATTCAACGCTTCCAGTGCACTGCCCGAAACGGAATACGACGAGTCATTAATGGCTGCTTTAAACAGCGATGCATATTTGGCAAAACGATATTGGCCCAGTTTGGCAATAGCGGCTGCCCTGGCGCGGCGGTCGCTGTCCTTTTGTGCTATTTCATATAACGCTGGTTCTACAGCGTTTTTTACCTGCGTTAAATTCATGTCTAAATTGTTGGCGGCATAAGTGCGTAACGGAGCGTATTTATCCTCCAACGCAGCCATCATAATTTGTACGCTGCTTACTTCAGCCTGGGCTTTGGCAGCGGCGTCAATGGCTTCTCTTCTGTCCACATAATTAGCCGCATGGTTGTATTGAAACAGATAGTTGTCCAGCGTTTTATTTTCTGTTTTATCGGCCAGTAAATACTTGTCCGCATCGAAGTTGATAAGCGATGGCGCCGATGAAGCATCAAACATAAAGGTGTCCACTTTGTTTTTCATCCACACCTCATAACTTGACTTAGTACCGCCGTTCCAAACATCAATGGTTACGGGCATGGTAAACAGCTTATCACCTTCCTGCGCCTGTTGTACGATCACTGAAGCTTTTTTTGCTCCGCTGTTATAGCCATAGGTAATATTTAATTTAGGATGGCCACTGCCAAAGTACCATTGGTTAAAGAACCAGTTTAAATCTTTGCCCGAAACTTCCTCCAATGCAAGCCTTAACTGGTGGGCTTCCGCCGATTTGAATTTATTGGTGTTTAGGTAAAGATTCAATCCTTTAAAAAAAGCACTGTCACCTAAATAATGACGAAGCATTTGCAGGATGGCGCCGCCTTTATTATAGCTCACCGCATCAAACATATCCTCCTTATCGTTATAATAAAAACGCACTAAGTCTTTTTTTTCGCTACCGCTGCGAATGTAGCCCTGGGCCGAGTTGTAGCGTTCTTCCATACCGGCGTCTTTACCATAATGAAACTCGTTCCATAGCTGCGAACCAATGGTGGCAAACGATTCATTCAGGGTAAGATTGCTCCAGCTTTCGGTAGTAACATAATCGCCAAACCATTGGTGAAAAAGTTCATGTGAAATGACATCTTCCCAACGATTATTATCCGTTAACTCACGTGCATCCTGTTGTGCCGACTCCTGGTGAAGCGTAGCCGTAGTGTTTTCCATGGCGCCGCTTACATAATCACGTCCTACTATTTGCGAGTACTTTACCCAGGGAAAATCAACGCCGGTCAGTTGCGAAAACAGGGCGATCATCGCCGGTGTATTGCCAAAAATGCGGCGGGCTACCGGAGCATATTCCTTCTCCACATAATAGCTGACTTCTTTGCCTTTGTAACTGTCTTTAATTACCGCATAATCGCCCACGCCAATGAAGAAAAGGTAAGGGCAATGCGGCAGGTCCATCTTCCAGTAATCGGTACGGGTGCCATTTGTATTGGTCTTTTGCGACACTAATTTTCCGTTGCTTAACGTAACATATTTGGATGGCACGGTTAAGTAAAATTCATCAGTAGTTTTTTGGTCGGGCTTATCAATGGTAGGCACCCAAACCGACGTGGCTTCTGTTTCGCCCTGCGTCCATATTTGCGTGGGCTTGTCTTTATCAGTGCCTAACGGATTAATAAAGTACAAGCCCTTGGCATCGGTGATGGCGGCACTGCCCTTTGCATCAAACTCATTAGGCTTGGCGGTGTAGGAAATGTACACGATGTACGACTCCGTGTTCTTATACGTTTTATCTAAGTTGATATGTAACTGCAAGGCATCGTAGGTATATTTTACCGGAACATTTTTACCGGCTTTTACTACAGCCACTTCTTTAATGTCCATGCCTTTTGCATCCAGCGTCAGCGTATCGGTAGGATAAAAATGCGACTTCAGGGTGATCCATACTTTACCATTTAGCTGCGACCTGGAGTAGTCGAAACCCGCTTCCAGCTTGGTATGCACCAGGTCATTTATTTTGGTAGCAGTGGGTTGATAGGACTTTGGCGGCTCGGGCCTGGGGGCACGTTGGGCAAAAAGAAAAGCGGATAATGTCAAACATCCGCTGAGCAGAACGACTCGTTTCATACATGATTTTTTGTGCAGCAAATGTAGGGAGAGGCAGCCGTCCCGAAGTAACAGAAAGAGGATGACAGGCTGATTTAACAGTTGAAAGGAAGAGGATTATTTTAAGCCATCTTACTGACTTCTTCTTTTGTTTTCTGAAACCAGGTGCGGTACAAGCGGCGTTCCCTTCCACTTAGGTGGGCTTCTTCGTTAATGATGGCTTCAAACAACACTTTTGCTTCGGCGGGGCGGTTCATGCGTACTAAAAATAGTCCGTAATGGTACCGTAATTCAAAATGCGCAAAGCGGCCTTGCATAGCCAGAAATTCTTTCTCGGCCAAATCGGGTTGCCCGGTAAATTCCAATGCCTTTGCATAGGCCAGGTGCGAGGTGGATTTTGAAAACTGGGGAGAACGATATACTTTTTTTGCTAATGGAATAATATCGCTATAACGTTCCTGTTTGGCATAAGCCAGGATCAGTTTCATCAACACGTATTCATTTTCATCAAACACACCACTCAGGCTTCCTTCGTATAAATGTGTTGCTTCTTCTATCGCTCCTTTATCAAAATACGCATCGGCCAACAACACTTTATTTTCAAATGTATCGGCAAACCGTAGCTGCTCCTGAAGCCGCCGTATAGACGGACCTGAATTAAAGATTGTATTGATGTTGCCATTAAACGATTGCACATTGCCCCTGGTAATTATCTCCGAAAAAAAGTACACTACGCAGCCCACCACCGGCAGAAAAACAATGATCCATATCCAGCGGTTTTCGTTACGTTTTTTTAAACAATGAAAAACACAAACGGCTTGAAGGATCAGCGAGAGGTAGTAATAATTTGAGATAAAGGCCATGGCTGCTTCGGATGTTTTGGTGAAATAAAAATAGCAGAAACTTTTAAACGAAACGCAACAAAGCCGTTAGCCAAAACAGAAGGCAGGCAAACGAAGCGGCCGAATGATAATACACTTTGCCTGCCCGCTTAGCCACGTCGCTACAGCCTTTGTACTTATCATATATTTGCCTGTAAAAAGTATATGTCGAGGCGAGGCCCCATTATTATTGTGGAAGATGACCACGATGACAGGGAAATTTTAATTGAGATTTTTCAACGTCTTGATATAAAGAACGAGCTGAAATTTTTTGATGACGGACAGAAAACGTTTGACTACGTGATAACGACGGATCAGCAGCCGTTTATTATTCTGTGCGACGTCAATCTTCCTAAAATGCTGGGCACGGAGCTTCGTAAATGTATTAATGAAAATGACTACCTGCGCAGGAAAAGCATCCCCTTTGTTTTTCTTACCACTTCCGCTAATCCGAAAGCGGTAGAAGAAGCCTACGATCAAATGGTACAGGGCTATTTTCAAAAGGCACCTGCCTTTGAACAAATGAAAAAGATGATTAAACAAATCATAGACTATTGGATGGTATGCAAGCATCCGAACAACACCGAATAAAGAAAAGCTCACGCAACAACAGGAGCTTTTTTTATCATCATTTTTCTACCTTCTTCAAAAGCTGAAAAATCATCTTTTAACCGGTAAGAAATCACCTGTAGTTCGTGGCCCAAAGCCTGAACCGTAATGTAATGAAACAGGGGTTTGTAATCAGGCGCTAAGTCGGCCAAGGTGCCAAGGCCTTGCCGTAAGGGTTGACGTAACCCGCCACCACCGCCTATTACCAAAAAATCTTTATCGGCTACTTTGTACTGCTCAAAATTGTGTGAGTGGCCGGAAAGGAAAAGGCAACTTTTTTTTGAGGCTAAAAACGGCGGAACAAATTTGTCTTCTACTTCTTTTGATGGCTTTACAATGCGGCTGTTGGTGTAAGGCGAATGATGGCAACCAATAATAATAAAATGGACGCTGTCATCATTGTCCAACGTAGTTAATGTAGTTTGATACCAGGCTGTTTGTTTTTTAATATCTGCTAACGACAGGTCGCTAAAGTTAGAGTTCACCAACACTACGGCCACGTTGTCTATAATAATATGGTAGCCGGTGGGCTGATGATCGGGAAAGCGTTGCTGAAATTTGCGAATGCCTTCCTGCGGCCTTCCCATTACTTCGTGATTGCCTAAGATGGCATGTACAGGAATCTGATGGCTGCGAAACGCTTCAAGGTATTTATCAATCGGCTTCCACTGCCTTGAGGCATAACCCAGGTTTACCACATCGCCCAATAAAAAGAAAGCGGAAGGATGGCGTAGCGCCACATCTTCAAAAAGCAGCCGGGTAGCCCTTCTATTGTTATGCGACCGCAGCCACAAGGTTTCCACCCACATAGGCGCCTGCGTATCGGACGTAAAAGCCAGTATCGTATTGGGTTGTAGCGAATCGGGCAAAAGACGGTTGTTTATTACTGTCACTAAATTTTTATACCAGGGTAAATGATATTCAACTGTGTTTTCCGTTGCAAACTTTAAACTGCCAACTTCTTTCCACTACTGTTGCGAATAATAATAATACGCCGCCATAGTAGGCCGGTTGGTGACAATACCATTGAACTGCGCCCTGTACATAAACTCTTTTATTTTATCGGGTATGTCCACCGTCCAGATAAAAGAGCGCATCCCTTTTTTTTGCACCGCAGCTACTATATCGTCCTGGTGGCCTTTTACCCAACCCGGCGCCCAAATTTTTGCACTGGCGCTGTAGGCCTTGGACGTATCCAACTCACAAAGTGAGGGAAGATTTTTATAACCTGGTAATTGCATAAACCCTTTCCATACTTCTTCATCGGGGATGCCGATTACCACTTCTAATTTACGGCCGGCCGCTTTTGCTTTTTCTAAAATGGCGGCCTGCAGCTCACGCACTTTTGGCAATACGGTTTTGTACTTACAATCAAGCCATACAAACTCCAGCGGTGTTTTATATAGCACCGTGTCAAGCGCTTGTTGCAACGTAGGAACCTTGCCGCCGCGTTTCAGCAGTACATCGGTATCCAGCTCGTGCCAGGTGTATTGGTCAATAGCGCCGTGGATACCGGTTTTAGTGGTTAACCGGTCGTTTACATTGGCATCATGAAACAGCACCGGCACACTGTCTTTGGTTAGCTGCACATCTATCTCAATGCCATTAGCCCCCAACTGCGCGGCCAGCGGAATCATCTCCACGGAGTTTTCAGAGGCGGGCAGTAAATCATTATTTCGTCCCCCGCCCCGATGGGCAATAATGCTGTAAGGCTTTTGATGATACAGGGGCCGGAGAAACGTAAAGCTGATTTGCTTTTGTGGTTCGTTATCTTTTATACCAAACCATCCATTGATAACAAGTTTATCATCAGGCGGCCGGCCGTGGTTTACTGGCAAAATAAAATGCGCTTTACCGGTTTTTGTATTTTCGATATTACGCCAATAGCCATTTAAAAAAATAGTATCCTGTAATCTTTTTCCCTGGCAGATAAAGTACCGCACATCTTCTGAACAAAAGAAGGAAAGGTAGTAAGTAGTGTCGCTACCCGTTGCCACATAGCTCCACTTTAGCGCCGCCTCTTTCCCAAAATCATTTGCCACATAGCCAATTGTGTAAATACCTTCCAGGCTGCTACGATGCTGTGCTGACAAGGGTTTAGCTTCAGGCGAATCAAAACGGTCCCAATGAAGGTCCGGTACCGGGGCTTCAATAATTTCCTGGCACGAAGCGAGAATAAAAATTAAGAAACAGGCTGTAAAAACTTTCATTGATTGGTATGTGCAAAAGAGCATACAATAAACAGACCGGCCCCTCTCCAACTTGTTGGAAAGGGGAGCGGCTCCCATCCCTCACGCAACAGCCGGCCCCTATCCCGACCTTCCCCCGTTAGGGGAAGGCCACCAGCGGCACAGCCCACACTTATACAATCTTTCTTTACTAAATCATTTCTCCCTTCATTATGCATTATTCAATCATCTACTTTTCATCTAAGGAAAGATGATGGCCACGTAATGACTCCCACCGTCCAGCGCCTTATTGTGTGTGGTTTTAAAGCTTCACTATGCTGTAAAGAAAGCCACACGCAATACAGCGCCTAACGTTTTTACCCATAAGAGCCATTAAAAGAATATACGATTCAAACTACCTGTAGTGATGACAATAGTTATGTAAGAAAGATAGAGAACATGATGAAGGATTGAAACGTATAGCGACTGATTGTTGTGCGCCGGCCCGGCAAAAACAGCAGAGCATTTGTTTTTAGCCTTGATTTTTTTGCTCCACTTTTTTTGTCAAGAAAAAAAGTGGAAAACAAGCTATGAGAAAGCAAGATTATGATGAAATGAAACCCAATAGCACCAAGCGTTCCGAAGGAACGAAAGACAATTATGGTAATGAATATTTCTATCCACGAACCGTTCCCACATAACGACGAATAGATAGACCTACAGAATGAAAGAAACAACGCACTTACAAAATAGGAACTGACAATTATTAGTTACACATGCAATAGAAAAATAGTTGGCAAGATTTAATTACTACTCTTCACGGCTACATCTATAGCCACCGCTACCTCCTTGCTTACGCAAAGCTTCTCACCATCTTCAAAGCAACTGAAATCCTTCTTTAATTCAATAGAGCAAACATTCAGCTTATCACCGAACCGCTTTACCGATAAATAATGAAACTGCGGTTTATAGTCGGGAGCCAGATCGGGCATGGCGCCGGGGCCGGTACGCAGGGGCTGGTGTAACCCGCCACCACCGCCTATCACCAAAAAATCTTTACCGCCCATCTGGTAGTGCTCAAAGTTGTGCGAATGGCCGGAGATAAACAGGCGGCTTTTCTTTGAGGCTAAAAACAAGGGAACAAATTTTTGCTGTACATCTTTATTAGCACCAACAATTTTGCTGTTGGTGTAAGGCGAATGATGGCAACCGGAAATAATAAATTGAATGGAGGGATCAGTATCTAATTGTTGAAGCGTAGCCCGGTACCAATCAAGTTGGGTTTTGTTTTCGGCTTCCGTTAAGCAGCTAAAATTGGAGTTGAGAAGTATTACGGCTACAGAATCTTTCACTTCCACATAACCGGTGGCTACATGCTCCGGAAAACGTTGCTGAAACTTGTGTTCGCCTTTCTTTGCCTGCCCCATCACTTCATGATTGCCCAGTGCTGCATACACCGAAATATTTTTACTGCGCAGGTCTTTCAAGTAACTATCCATCGGCTTCCATTGGTGGTTGCTGTAACCAAGGTTTACCACATCGCCCATAATAAAAAAAGCAGCCGGCTTACGATCAGCAACAGCAGTAAATAATTTTTTGGTAGCCTCCTGGTTATGATCTTTTTTTAGAAACAACGTTTCTACCCACATGGGCTTTTGCGTATCGGAGGCAAAGCATAATTCCGTACTGTCGGATACTGCCTGAGCTTGTAGTTTACTGAACGCAATCGTTAATAAGAAAAGAAGTTTTTGCATGAGGCGGGGGTGATTTTACAACGTTTATTATTACCAACAACCCAAATCTAATGGATCAAAAAAACAAAATTTCGTGAAAACCGCCCGGCCCTGCTATTTTAACTTTGAAACCAATTATCCGGTACTAAATGCTGCTACCATTTTAAGAACCGCCATACTAATTGAAGCTGCCCGCATACAGAGCCATTAGAGGTTTCAGCCGCATACAACCATTTAATTTCAGTACCCAAACCTACCTGCGTACCTAATGGATAAATGTAAGAGGCCGCTGCCATCCAGCCTACGCTTAGCTTCTTTGAAGTAACGCTTCCTGCATAATTCAATTTGGTATCAAGAAAATAAATACCGGAACCGGCAAAAATGTTGATGCGGTTCTTAAGCGACATGCTCCATTCCAGCAAAACCGGTATAGCATTCAGCGAAATCTTTCCCTCTTTTCCAATCGAGTCCTTCAACTTGTATGAATAGAAAGTAATATAGCCGGTTTCCAATCCCGCCTTCAACAAATGATCAGGATGCCACATAATACGCAATGTTCCTACCGGGTTAAAACGCGATACTGATGGCCGCAAATAATCTGGCGTGCCGCTTTTTGAACCGTAGTAGCCAAGGCCGCCGCTGGCATACAGTACCAATGAATATTCGCCACGGCCGGTGGGCCTTGATGTAAATTCCTCCGTTTTTTGCGATGCACTAAAAAGTGCAGAAAGCATCATTAAAAAAAACAGGGCTTTATGTTTACGGTCTTGCATAATAGTAATAGGCAACTGCCGATGGGTAGTTAGATAAGATGCCATCAAAATGGCCGTTGTATAAATATTCCTGAATATTCTCCGGTATGTCAAGCGTCCATACATACACCTTGCGGCCTTGCGCATGAGCGGCGGCCACTTCATCGTTTTGAAGGCCGAGTGTAAATCTTGGACCCCAAATGGCGGAATTGACCTTCTGCACATCGTCCAACGACAATTCATTCACAGAAGGGATAGTAGTATAGTTGGGAAGTTGTTGAAAGTTACCTTCTACTTGTGTTTCGGGAATGCCAATAGTGATGGTGACGGTGCGGCCAATGGCCGCCGCTTTCTGTATAAATTCGGCTTGTATATCCCTAAGCTTTTGGAGCGATCCGGTAAGCTTTGTATCTAACCAGGCGTATTTGATGGGCGTGCTGTAAACCATAGCTGTCAAGGCTTCCCGCAGGGTAGGGATGCGTTCGCCATTGATCAGTCGCACCAAAGCGGTTAGTTGCGCATAGGTATAATTTTCAATGGGTCCCACCAATCCATTTTTTTGAATCAGGCGTTCGCTTAACACCGCGTCATGAAACAACACCAACTCACCATCGGCTGTCATGTGTACATCTATTTCGATACCGGTAGCGCCAAACCTTGCGGCCATTTTAATCAGTTCAACAGAGTTTTCAGAAGCGGGTAAAAGGTCAGCCGATCTTCCTCCACCGCGGTGGGCCACAATCTCCAATGGCGTGGCTTTATATACCGGCCTTGTATATGTTAAGCTAACCGGCTTATCGGGCACTGCATCACCATTGCCATACGTACCGTTGATACTAATTTTATCGGTTGATGAAATGGCCGAACCGCTTAACAATTTTGCAGCGCCGCCATCTTTTGTAATCGTTAATCGTGCCTTACCGGTTTCGGTACCAACCATTCGTCGCCAGTAGCCGTTTAGTAAGATGGAACTATCCAGCCGGCGCCCTTCGCAAATAATATAGGTAATATCTTTTTGGCAGAAGAAAGAAATATGATACGTAGTGTCGGTTCCATTAACGGTATAGCTCCATTTAGCGGCCGCATCGGCACCAAATAAATCGTTGGCATTACTGATGGTATATATGCCGTCTATCTTTTTTATAGCAGCACTTTGCAAAGAGGAAGTAGCGGCTGAAGTAAAAAGATCCCAATCTAAATTAGGCACCGGCGCCTCGTATCTTTTTCTGCACGAGAGCAAACAAACAACACTGATAGCGATAAGGAAAAACTGTTTCATAAGTTGAGCCCTACAATTATTTGCGGATAAAAAATGTTGCGGTCGAAGGATTCAAACAAGGTCCAGGTTTGCCAGAAAAAATCGGAGTAGATGGCCCGGAAACCCAGTGTCAGCGACTTCTTTCCATAAAAAGGCTGTTCCATTATCAGCGCATAAGAGGAGCCGCTAAAGAGGCGGTAGCGATTATCGAGCTTTGTATTTATCGCATAGGTTCTGATGCCAAAATCCATCAACGACTCGGCACGTAAGGTGAGCAACACTTTTTTCTTGAACCGGTAACCCACAGAAAAATTGGGTATGTTTTGAAAGCCATGCCCGGTGGTTTTTATCTCCTGCAAGTTTACATTGCCCTGCCAGTAACCTACATCGTTACCGATGGCCATAGATACTTTATCGCTAAGTAAAAAAGCCCACCGTGGCCCCAGTGTAACCAGGTTTTGTAACACTTGTAAACTGCCATGCGCATCTAAATAAAAATTTTTAGTGAGCCGGCGCAGCACATGCACATCAATAGCCGGTATGCGGTAATGCACTTCTTCGGTAATATCGTAAGGCATGGTAGTATTGGTAAAACCAATGGAACCTTTCCAGCCTCTATCCATTGGATAAGGAAAATACACGCCTTTGAAATGGCGCATAGCACTATCCTGCGCAAAGCCGGTGGTACAAAGGGAAAGGGCAATAATAGCGGTTGCAATTTTTATTTTCAACATAGCGTAAACGGTAACTGCACTAAGCCATGCAATAAATAAGCCCGGCCGGAATTGAAAAAATTTGTGGACAACTGCGGCGGCTATAAATGCTTATTGCGCAAGGAAAAAATCAATCGTTTTGATAACTACGTCTTGCATTGCAAGTGGAAGGCCTTCTTCCGTCCAGGGATGTTTTCGTGCAAACACATGATCGCTTTCTACCAGAAAAAGTTCGGCCCCTGGCGCAGCTTCTTTAATAACATAAGCATTGCTAACCGGCACGGCTTCATCCTCTGTACCGTGGCAAATCAGCAGCGGCGCTGTAATCTTTTTCACAGCCAAAATAATGTCCAGCCGTTTGCTGTTCATTTGATAATCTTCATGCAATTGATAATATAAGGGCAGTTGTTGCGCTGTGCGTTTATTGATGTAATAATCTACACCCGATTCTTTCCAGCGCCTTATCCGTTCTTCATCCCAGGCACCCCACGGCGTTTTGCATTGTGCCACGGAAGCCCACGTGGCAGCGGCTTTCACCCGGTTGTCTTCGGCTGTTGTTACTAATACAATGCCGCCACCACGACTATGCCCGATAAGATAAAGCCTTGATGTATCTATCACGTTTGCGTGCGGATTGTGTTCATTCAAAGCCCAATCAATCACCTGCTGTAAATCAAATAACTCCTTTGTGTAATTATTATAGCCGTACGCTTCGGGGTCAACAAATTCTTCGGGTGATTCGATGCTTGTACCGCCGTGAGAAAAGTTGAATTTGATAAAAGTGAAGCCGACTTCTGCAAACTGTTTGGCAATGATGTCGAACGACCCCCAATCTTTAAAACCATTAAAGCCATGTGCATAAATCACAACAGGTTTCGGTGGTCCGTCGTTATAAAAAATATCAATGGCGATAGGCTTGCCGTTGCTGCCGGCGATGGCCTTGTTTTTTATACAATGCATGGTTGAGGTGATAGCCGCTGCTTTTATACCAGCGGTTCAACCAAAGCTCCCCAATTTTTGTTAGATACAAAACCCATACAATGGCCACACTTACTTTACCGGGCATTGCCCGCCACATGCGCAACTTAGACATTTGTATGATGAACACACAATCGGCCCGCGGTGGCCTTAACAGCCGGCCTATGAGCAATAACGGCGACGTGACGTATAAAGGCGACTCGTATTTTTTCAGCTACGAAGGATCGCAAAAAATAAAGGACATTACCGCCAACCCGCAGGTGAGTTTAAACTTTGAAGGCGAAAAAGAATTGTATATCACCATCACCGGCAAAGCAAAGCTCATTCGCAACCGCACCCAAATGGAAGAGCATTGGGTAGATAGTTTAGGCCAATGGTTTAAGCAGGGGCTGGATACGCCTGGCATAGTGCTGATACAGGTGAAAGGAACCAAACTGAAATACTGGCAAAAGAATAAAGAAGGCGAAATAAAAATTGCCGCTAATTAAGCCGCTTATGGAATATTCATTTTAAGCCCCAATGAAGTTTCTTAACTTCACCCTATAAATTTTTGTATGAAACTTTTTGTTGCCGGCCTGCCATACGATATGGATGATGCGGAGCTGATGGAAATCTTTGAAAAATTTGGTCCGACTACATCAGCTAAGGTGGCCATTGATAAAGAAACCGGCAAAAGCCGTGGTTTTGCGTTTGTAGAAATGACCAATGATGAAGACGCCCTGGAAGCCATTGAACACTTGAAAGATATTGCCTTTGGTAAAAAGCAATTAGTGGTAAAGCAAGCCGATGATAACCGTGGCGGATCAAGTGGTGGAGGCGGCTATCGCGGAGGCGGTGGAAGTGGCAACAGTGGTGGCGGTGGTTATAGAGGTGGTGGTGGTTCGGGAGGCTCCAGCGGCGGCGGGGGTTACCGTGGTGGTGGCGGTGGTGGAAATAGTGGCGGCGGTTATGGTGGTGGAAGACGTTATTGAGTGATGACTATCGTGATAAATTTATTGTGATATTTATTTATTAATGCTTGTGGAAACACAGGCATTTTTTGTTTGCATCCATTGTTTGAAAAAATTGGGTTTTGTTATCTTCTACCAACTTAAAGAGCCAGCAAAATCTATACACCGCAGTAACGTATGGGACTTGACAGTGTAGAATTGATGATGGAAATTGAAAACTATTTCGGCATTTCTATCCCCAACAGTGAAGCTGAAAAAGCTGAGACTGTGCAACAAGTAGTTAATACTATAGCAAAGCATTTGAACGTCACTAACAATGATAACGAGCTTCGGGATAAGATGCTTGAAAGAATAAATCAAGCTATGCTGGAATTACAGTTCATAAGCATACCGGTTACACCAGCTGATTATATTTCAAAGTATCTTTTTCCAAATAAAGAGGCAAGTTGGGAAGCATTTACAAACAAGCTGCAGCTCTATATTCCAAAACCCGACATCCTCAATCGGGATAGTAAGAAATTAAAAAATAAAATAAAAGTTGTAATGAACTGGAAGCCGAGGTATGATTGGTTTTCCATTACCATTGACCAATTCATTGCCGCTGTATGCGCTAGTAATCACGAAGCGCTGATAGACCGGAAAAAAATTACCTCCACCTATGAAATTTATATCGTCGTTACAGCTATCACGGTTGATAAAATTGCAATTGATTACTATGAAGTAGCACCGGAAAAATCATTTACAATGGATCTGGGAGTAGATTAGAAAATCGGGCAAAGCCGTTAAAAAAATTAAGCAATAATGGCTTCCAATGCTGTGAAGGAAAACTTTATAGCTGTACCTTACTCTTATATACCTTTCAATAAACCTTTATATGACCTCCACCGCTTCCACCACAAACGACTACTTATCCTCCCTACCCGATGACCGCAAACCCGCCATGACGGCGCTTCGCGATACCATCGCTAAAAACATCCCCAAAGGGTTTGAAGAAACAATGTCATATGGCATGATTGGTTTTGTAGTGCCGCATTCAAAATACCCGGCGGGTTATCATTGCGATCCTAAACTGCCACTGAGCTTTGTTACTATCGCTTCACAAAAGAACTTTATTGTTTTACATCACCTGGGCCTTTATGCCAGCCCGGATTTGCTGGCCTGGTTTACCGCTGAATATCCAAAGCACAGCAAAACAAAACTGGATATGGGCAAGGGATGTGTGCGTTTTAAAAAGCCCGATCAAATTCCCTACAACCTGATTGCGGAGCTCATGAAAAAAATGACGCCGGATGCATGGATTGCCTGCTATGAAAAGGCCTTCAGGAAAAAATAATTTTTCGTTCGCCTGTATGTAATTTTTCAATCGTGTACATCATAGCTGCAAATTCACGGCTATGCAACAGAAAACACTGACACTCGATCCCCGCTATTTTCAACTCTTTTTCCAAACCCTTTTTTTAGGTTACGGCCTCTTCTTCCTCAGTTGGACGGCCGACATTCAGCACTACATTATTTCAATCGGCGGTTGCCTTTTCTTCAATTATTGTTTCGAAAGCATCAAACAAAAACAATGGCTGAAACTCAGTGGCAGCAATAGTTTCAGGCAATGGGGCTTCAGTGTTTTAATCTCCGCCGCCAGCCTTTGCCTCTTACTAAAAACCAATTACTGGACGGTTAGCTTGCTGGCTGCCTTCTTAACCGTGGCATCGAAATATATCCTGCGCATTCGCCGTAAACATCTCTTCAATCCATCAGCGTTTGGTATCGTGGCTACCATTGTTCTTACCAAAGAAGCCTGGCTTTCACCGGCGCAATGGGGCAGTAATGCGGTGCTGTTTTTCGCCATCATTACACTGGGTACCATCGTAGTAACCCGTGTGCAAAAGCTCGATGTCAGCCTTGCGTTTCTCTTCACCTTCGTAGGCCTTTTATACTGGCGGCAAGTGATAATTTTAGGCTGGCCGATGGATTATTTTATTCATTCCATCAGCACCGGAAGCTTGTTGCTGTTTACCTTTTTTATGATCTCCGACCCGCGTACATCGCCCGATCATCCGGTAGCAAGAATCCTTTGGGCGGTAGTGATAGCGGCGCTTTCATTCTACCTTGCCACCTTTAAATTTCAATACAGCACACCGGTTTGGGTGTTGATTGTAGCTGCACCATTAGTCCCGTTATTTGATGCGTTCTTTAAAGCAAAGGCCTTTCAATGGATGGCAGCGCCGGTATCATTCAAAGGCTTCGGCATCTTGCAAAAAATAACCCGGCCCCTAGTAGGTAAAGTGGCAGCTTCTATCCTATTGGCAGCGATGATCACGCATGAAGCAGCGGCCTTCTGCGGCTTTTATGTTAGCAAGGCCGATGGTACGTTGAAGAACAAAACATCGCAGGTGATTATGGTGCGTGACGGCGATAAAAACGTGATTACTATGTACAACGATTTCAAAGGAAACTTTAAAGACTTTGCGATGGTAGTGCCCGTGCCTGTTGTGTTAGAGAAGAAAGACATTAAAGTAGTGGACCAGCAAATTTTTACTACGCTGAATGAATATAGCCAGCCAAGGTTAGTAGAATATTATGATGAGAACCCTTGCGAGCCGAGGATGTATGAAGATAGAATGATGAACAAGTCAATATCTACTATGGCGCCAAGTACCATGATGAGAGCGGATAGCGATAAAGAATTTAAAAAAGTAAAAATAGAAGCACAATACATTGTTGGCGAATACGACATTTTGATTCTCAGCGCTACTGAATCCGGTGCTTTAAAAACCTGGCTGAATGATAACGGTTATAAAATTCCGGCGGGTGCCGATGAAGTGCTGGAGCCTTACATTAAAAGCAATCTCAAATTTTTTGTAGTGAAGGTGAATGAAGCCGAGAAGAAAAAACTGCCCGGCGATTTTCTTCGCCCGATACAGATTTCTTTTACCTCGCCAAAGTTTATGTTGCCCATTCGTTTAGGCATGGCCAATGCCGATGGCGACCAGGATATGATTGTATATGCCTTCACAAAAAAGGGCCGGATTGAATGTACTAATTACAGAACTGTAACGCTACCAACCGGAAAAAATGTACCGCTGTTTGTAAAAAATAATTTCAGTCCTTTTTACAGCAACCTGTACCAGCATCAATGGAAAAAGGAAGGCAAATCGGTAGCCTTGTTGGAGTATGCGTGGGATGTTAGTCCGAAAAATTTTATGAAGTGTGACCCTTGCGTTGCCACCGCACCAACTGAGCAAGACCTGCTACAGGCGGGGGTTTGGTGGATGGACCCTAAGGCAAATGATGAGAGCAGCATTTATAGCAGCAATGTATATTTTACAAGATTGCATGTGCGATACAACCGCGCTGCTTTTCCCCAAGACCTGATGTTTCAAGTGACGCCTAACACTGATAATTTTCAGGCCCGCTACATAGTTACGCATCCTGCCACCGGAAGTTTTGATTGCGCTGCCGGCAAACAATACCTGAAAGATTTAAAGCAACGCCGGGTAGATGAAATGGAGATGCTTACTTATTTAACCGGAAAAAATTATAATGATTGGGACCTGGCGATGGATGAAGATGAAGCAAAGCTGCCATCAGATACCACGTATCAAAATGTAGCAGCAACACCGGTAAAAGAAAACAGTGATAAAACGATTATTTTATCTGCGTTTGGTTTGGTAGGATTAGTGACAGTAATAAGTTTGAAACGAAAGAAAATTTCATAGTCTTCGTGTCCGTCGTGGTCCTTTGTGTCCCTCGTGCTCCGCTATTTTGGAACACGAAGGAAGCACAAAGAACACAATGATTTATTCATCATAGCCAATACATCTAACTAAAAAATAAACAGCCTCTTGCGAGGCTGTTTTCACTATTTCCGTCTTCCCATCTTCCCGGCTACAAATCAACCTTCATCCTTCAGCGATTGCATATCTATCACATACCGGAACCTTACTTCTTCTTTCTGCATCTTTTCAAAAGCATCATTGATGTCCTGCATCTTAATCATTTCCACCTCCGGCGCTATGTTGTGCTTTGCACAAAAGTCAAGCACCTCCTGCGTTTCAGCAATGCCGCCAATTAAAGAACCAGAAACCGTACGGCGATGAAAAGCTACTTCGCTGTTATCGGTTCCTTTCTTGTACGGCGCTAATAACCCTACCGTAACCAAAGCACCATCACGTTTTAATAAGGTTACGTAAGGGTTAATATCAAATTCATCGGGGATGGTAACCAGTATAAAATCATAACTCAGTTCTTTTGCCTTCATCGCCTTTTCATCCGTAGAAATCAACACTTCGCTTGCGCCTAACTGTACAGCGGCCGACCGCTTTTCTTCATCAGTTGTAATCACCGTTACTTCGGCACCCATGGCTTTTGCCAACTGTACGGCCATGTGTCCAAGGCCGCCCAAACCTGCAATGGCTACCTTATCGCCTTCCTTTACTTTCCAATGCCGCAGCGGCGAATAGGTAGTAACACCGGCACATAAAATAGGCGCAGCTTTTTTAATATCAATGCTATCCGGAATCTTTAATACAAAACTTTCTTTCACTACAATATTCACTGAGTAGCCGCCATACGTATTCGTACCATCTGGCTTGAAAGGCCCGTTGTACGTGGCTGTCCAGCCTTTTGGGCCTTCGCAGTATTGCTCCAAACCTTCTTCGCAGGAGTGGCAACTACCGCAGGAGTCTATCATACAACCTACACCAACAATATCGCCTTGCTTATGCCTGGTTACGCTGCTGCCGGTGCTAATTACGCGGCCAACAATCTCATGTCCCGGCACACAAGGATAAACAGTGTTGCCCCAATCGTTCTTTACCTGGTGCAGGTCGGAGTGGCACACACCACAGTATAAAATATCTATCAGTACTTCATCATCTTTTGGGGCCGCTCTTTCAAATTCCATTTTGTCCAAACTACTGAAGAAAGAGCCCTTGGCGCCATAGCCTTTGCTTTTGATCTGTTCCATATAATTATTGATTTTTTAGTGAGGCATTTTATTGAGGATGAGTAAATCAACCAGTCACATTTTTTTGCCTTTTGCTCTTTGTTAAACAATTAATTTATAACCGCTACAAGAAAATAAAACAATCATGAAAGCAACTGTTGATAGTAGTTAGTGCTAAATAATTATGCCCCTGTAATGCCTTACACAAAATGTTAGCGACCAAAATAATTTTCACTGTTAGCAAGCTGAGGCTATTAAATTGTTTTCTTTGCGCCTCTTATCTTAATCAACCACAATGGCTTTATTAGAAAAACAATTGTTTATAAAATCATCCACCATACCCGGCGCCGGCAAGGGATTATTTACCAAAGAGGCCATACCCAAAGGCACCCGCATAGTAGAGTACAAAGGCCGTAAAACAACCTGGAAAGAAGTAAAGAACGACGACACCAACTTTTATATTTATACCGTTAACCGCAACCATGTAATAGATGCGCGGCGCACCTTATCGGCCCTGGCCCGCTATGCAAACGATGCCAAAGGCTTTACCCGTGTAAAAGGCATCACCAATAATTGCGTGTATGTAAATGAGGGAACAAGAGCCTTTATCGAATCGGTAAAAAACATCCCGGCCGGCGCGGAAATTTTCGTTGATTACACAAAAGAATATTGGGATGTATTGAAAGAAAACATCCGGGCGAAAAAGAAAGCCGCTAAAGAATAATGCAGCTTTCATTACTGCTACCGCCATCCAGCTTTATCCTATATCCATAAGCCAACATTATATACGATCATTCGATTGCCAAAAATTTATTGTAACCTCTGCAATCCGCTGCTGTAGCGGGTTTTACATTTGTACAAAAACTTCCACCACATGAGGAGCAGGCCCTGCCGTTTTATGAAACACCTGTTTGATGAATGAGTATGTTTGTCCAATTACAAGTAAAAAATCAAACGATGTTTTAAAACAAATGCTACATCAAAGAAAACTTGCATAGTGTTTGGCTATCTGCTTCTACTAATTTTTATAACCCAAAAATGAAGTGTATGAAAAAGTGGATTTTAGCAGGAAGCATTTGCACCGTGTTCTTTGCATCTTGCGATAAGAACAATGACAACAACAACGCAAACAGCACGGATCAGAATTTTGTGATGATGGCCAGCTTGTCAAACAATGCCGAGGTAGGAGCCGGACAATTAGCAGCATCCAAAGGCAACAGTGCCATGGTAAAAATGTTTGGACAACACATGGTAGATGAGCATGTGCCCGCACAAGCCGATTTAAAAAACAGGGCACTTGGTATTAGCATAGCCGCACCCGATACGATAGATGCCGAGCACAAGGCTTTAATGGCACGCCTGAATAGCTTAAGCGGTTACTCCTTTGATACGGCGTACATCAACAGCCAGATTAAAGACCATGCAAAAACACTGGATGTATTTAATACAGAAATCAACGGCGGTAATAACCAAAGCATTAAATCCTTTGCTACTGATAACATCGGTCATATTCAGGAGCACTATAACAAAGCCGATAGCATCAGGAGAAATTTATAAAAACTCTTTTATCATATATAGATAAAGCCCGGAAAATGATTCCGGGTTTTATATTTTCTGCTATCATAGCCGCTGATTACGATAGCCGTCAATACTGTTAGCCTCTTTATTTACGTTCCTGTTGGGATGGCATATCCTTACATTGGCTGCTACTTCACTATCATCATCGGTATCTCTTTCCGTAAGGTTCTCATCGTTCTTCCTGTTTGCATCATTGATGTTAGCCGGCAGGCCGGTTACTTCTTTTTAATTTATTAGCACCGGATGGGTGCCCGGGATGTTGTGCCATAGTAAACGTTTTATACAACCGAGGCAGGAGATAGGCCAGTCATTTTCGTATCCATCCTATGCAGTTGCCTGTTTGTTAGGATCGCTTCAGCCGCAGATTACTGCGCTTGATAATCTGCTGTACACCATTGGCCCACTTTCATTAGCTTATCTGGTACCCGCATCTTTCTTTTGTGCTATGAGCGCAGCAAAAATAAAAGCCTGCTTATGTACATTCTTCATTACCATTAATTTTTCAATTTTGGAAGCACAAACAATCAGCCCCTCTATAGCCGGTGAGTATTATTTAAAAGGAGTTAGAGAAACAGCCTGCGGTTTTAAACTGGCCCCAGATAGCAGCTTTCAGTTCTTTTTTTCGTATGGCGCTTTAGACCGGTATGGCGAAGGAACTTGGTTGGTAAAAAATGAAATGATAGTATTCAACAGCCGACCTAAACCGCTACATGATTTCCAGTTGATAAAATCCGAAGCCAGCCCTGATAAAGTACGGGTTCAATTGCATGACCCCAACACCCTATTGCTTCGTTATGTACATTGTAAAATTAAGGGCGATGGTAAAATTCAGGAAGGTGTGATGAATGAAGAAGGCTTGATTGAATTTGCTCCGCAAGCAGTAGATACTATCGAATTGTTGTTTGAATTTTGCCCCGAAAAAACATCGGTGTTTACTATTTCCGCCAACCATCATCATGCCTTTGAGTTTGCCATTGAGCCCTGGCTGATGGAAGTTTTCTTTCAAAACTTTTATTTAAAGCTAAACGAAATTGGGTTAACCGGCGGGCATCCCTTATCTAATGAGCCGACATCTTTTGTGTACGAAAAATCGCATCAATAATCTTCAACTCCGTTTTATGCCAGCTACTATTAACCAACCGTATTATGGGAAAGAGAATACCACTATCTACGACCTTCTTTTTTGTGATAAACCGGAGCTTTATAGCGGTACGATAAAAGAAAAGGAAGATTATCCCTGGACGGCCTTGTCCGCCGAAAACCCCGCCAGTAGTGATCTTCAGGGTATTGCCAACGACACATCGCTGGAAACCCGGGTACGACTGGTAGCTTATAACCGGCTACGGAAAAATGGTTATGCGCCGCCAGTAAAAGAGTTGTTGGGTGTAGTGGTGGAAGTAGGTTTAGATAGCGGCTTAGACACGTTAGCCGCCTATAAAAATGGCACGGCCCGCTACCTGAACTTTACCGGCAAAATGATTTTTTGGGATAGCCCAATGGCCGAATCAAACGCCATCATTGAGCAGCTTTTTGCAGCAAGTCAAAAAGTAGTGGAACAGATTGGCCCCTGGGATAGCGAACGGTTAACGCCACCGCCGGCAGGTTCTGTTCGCTTAACTTTTTTGGTGTCGGATGGATTGTATTTTGGAGAAGGGCCTTTTACCGTATTGCAAAAAGACCCGATGGCTGCCCCGGTGATTGTTGCGGCTACCCGGCTGCTTACATTTCTTACAGAGCGGGGATGAGCACTGAAACAACAGGCAAGAAACAGATAGCAATGGGCAAGAAAAATTATAAGCGTTTGCAACGATCAAAGCTTTTTGCTTGATTGATAAATTAACAGGCGTTAATAGTTTCCTCTTTCAACACTTTGCTATTACCTGCCTTTTACGTTGAGGTACTTATCAAACCAGGCAACAAATTCTTTTTCATCGGCTACCATTTCCTTCCAGCCATGGCCCGCACCCGGCTTTACTTTCAGCACTACAGGCACTTTTACTTCCTGAAACTTTTTTACTATCTCCTGCGACTGTTGCAGCGGCACTATCAGGTCAGCATCGCCATGCATAATATACGTAGGCGCATCGTCCGGCGTCACTTGCTGGGCTGGCGACATAGCTTTGGCGATGGCCATTATTTTAGCAGTATCGGTAACAGGCACATAAAGTCTTCTAACAGAGTCAAGCGCTTTAAATTCAAAAGCAGCGGACACCCCCAGCATTTGCAGTAATTGCTTTTGCGCTACCGGATTGAAGTTGAGCTTACCAAAATTTAAAAAATCAGTGGGCGGTGCAAACACAGCTACCGCTTGCACCTTGGAGGAAACACGGCTTACCGGGTCTTTGGCGTCGGGGTTTATCGCATCATCCGATGTACCCGCCATCAGTGATAAATGACCACCCGACGAGGTGCCGGTAATTCCAATATAGGCCGGGTCAATTCCGTAAGAAGCGGCATTAAAGCGAATAAACTGCACCGCCCTTTTTACATCGGCCACGGCATCGGTGATGGTGTATCGGGGGCCCGAACTATGTACAACTAAAAACACCGTATAGCCACCATCAATAAAAGGTCTGGCCATATTAGCATAAAGCGATATCCGGTCGAAGTTGGAGATCCAGTTGCCGCTTACCATACTGATGATACCTTTGCCGTTTGCCTTTGCCGGCTTTACCATCAGCAGGCTTAGGGCCACACCTTCTTTGTGTCCATAAATTATTTCTTGTTGGGAGAAAGCCGCCGTATCCTGCGCCAAAACCGAAGTGGAAAAGAACAGGAATAAGCACAGGTAACTGATATATTTCATACTGATTGTTTGAAGAATAAAAATAGCATCTAATGGGCTTGCCCGCATGATCACAAATAAATCAGCTTACGGCTGTTTTCCTTTTTTTATCATGGATCCGGCATGTGACGGAGAGAAGTACAACATGGCGGATAATCCAAAGAACGTAACATCGCTGGCCGAGTAACGGCCACTATAAAAGTACTGGCCGAAGACCACGTTAAAGTGAACCTTTTCACTGTACGCATATTCGATACCGGAGGTCAGCTCTGTCATGAAATTTTCTTTAGCGCCAAAGATGCCGCCGACGCCAGCCGTAAAGGTATTAGTGAATTTGCCTTGTTGAAATACGTTCAGGTTTGGCCGCAGCTCTAAGTAAACCGATGTATCGCGGCCATGTACATTAGCCATGGTGGTTTTGCCAATGTCAAGCCCAAGGCTGAACACATCCCATTGCCTTCCCACCTCAACAGCAATGTTGCCTTTCTCAGCTATGGTACCCGCCGAATTAGTAAGGCTGGGCGCCACCGAAATATACGTTTGAGACAAGGTAGCGCATGTACTGCACAGCATCACTAAAAAGCAGGTTAGTTTTTTATTTTTCATAAGTAAGGAAGATAAAAAAAGCAGCGCATATGCGCTGCTTTTTGTTGCCATAGTACTCTTTTATAAACCTCTTCTGTCCTCGCTGCGGCGTGGCAACGTATCATCGGCATCGTCCTCATCTTCGTTGTCCAATAATGATTCGTCCCTGGCCGTCACGTCGCTTGATAAGCTTGTATCTTCTGAAGCAACAGAGGGGACACCAGCTACCGGCACTGCATCATACTCTCTTACATCGCTACGCAACACTTCGCCACTTTCTACATCGGTTTCATCCTCCCAATCAGCATCCTCAATATCATCGTCATCAGCTACAGTTGCTGCCTGCTTATTTTGCAACAGGGGAAGGGTTTGCGCATCTTCTGTTGTAATGCGGCGGTTGCGATACAGGTTGTCTTCATTAAAATGTTCATGATTATAAAAATCACTGTCGGTACCACCGGCCAATGCTGCGCCACCAAGGCCACCAAAAACGTTACGTACACTGTTTTCGTGTTCGGTATCAAAACGGTCTTCGTTATACTCCGGCAAAGCGGTTAACTGCGCGGCTGTAACGCCTGGCAGAATTACCTCATCATCGCTTTCATGCAACTCCGCAATACCGATGGGCACCAACACTTCTTTCGCTTCCACATCGTGGTCGTTATCTTCAATATCCACAACCAAGTAGCGCACCTTGCGGCTCTCGTAATCAAAAATCAATTCATCTACTTCGCCCAGCTTGCTGCCGGCGCTGTCTTTTACATCCCAATTACGGATGTCGGGTTGTCCATCCACTATTTCAAAATCGCTGCCGCTTAATTTTTGTAAACGGGTCTTTCTATCGTTTTCTGCTGCCATGGTTTTTGTTTTTGTAAAGGCCTTAAGCCTTCATGAATAAAATTTGTTTTTGTACTTCCCAACAATGGAATATAATCCTACAACAACGTCTTTCACTTTTTTGACGTTTGCCGTTTCACGTTACTTGGTAGCACGGGCTACAATCTGCACCCGGCGGTTTTGCTGACGTCCTTGCTCGGTGCTGTTGGTAGCTACCGGTTGCGCCTCGCCGATGGCGTTTTCAGAAATGTGGCCTGCATCAATACCATTGCTTTGCAACCAGGCCTTTACGGCGTCGGCTCTTTGCTGGGCCAACTCTTTGTTAGAGGAAGCGCTGCCGCTGGCATCGGTAAAACCATACACCCGTACATCACCGCCTTTATAATGCTGGCCGATAGAGCTTACGACTTGCTTTAAATTAGCTTCTGCATCAGGACGGATGGTAGCCTTGCCTTCATCAAATAACACATTTTCGCCGAGGCTGTAGATACCATACGCATCATTGCCGCGAACAGTAACATCCTTGTTGGTGATCTCGTTGTAGTTTACTTCAGGCGCATCAAAGTTTACGGCACCCCAATCGCCATTAGCGGTGTTGTTGCTTACACTTTGATTACGCCCACTGTCAACTGTAGTGGTGTTGGTGGCTGCTACGTTATTATCCGTTTTGTTACGGGTTAAACCCCAGATAAGCGCTATCACGCCTAACAGCAAAAGGATCCATGGAATAATGGATGTCTTTTTTTTCGGTTGAACATTTAATTCTGCCATTGCTTTAATTTTTAAGGTTATTTATTTTGTGAGAGTGATGGTAAGAGTAATATCATGCCGGACTGAAACACAGGCGCAGAAAGGATTTTAAACTGTGGAGAAGAATCTCAACTGTTGTAATTTATCATCAAAAAAATGTTCAGCAGCGGTATTGTATCGGTACTTCTACAACTACTGGCTAAAAAAGAATTGCAGTCCCGCTCCCTTACCCAACCAGATGACTTTTAAGCCTGTGTTAAGATGCGGCATCTTATGTGGGGCTTACCTTCACCCGACAAAAAAAATTATGAAACACCTGTCAGTTGTCTTATTTGTTTCGGCTATCCTGATGCTTAGTAGTTGTAGTAAGCCGTTAAGTCCGCAATACCTGGGCTATCAAAATTTTCGAATGGAGAAGCTTGGCCTGAACAAAATGATATTAGCCACTGAAGCAAAAATTTATAACCCGAACAGTTATCCCTTACAACTAAAATCCGCTTCGATGGATGTGTATATGAACGCTTCTTTTTTAGGGCATACGTCACTTGACTCGTTAGTGATTCTTCCCGCCAAGGACACCGCTTATATTCCGCTGCGCCTGCAGGCATCTGCAAAAGATATTATCAGCAATGCGGCCAAACTATTGCTGAACCCGAATGTGCTGATCAAGATTACCGGGTCGGCCAAAGCCGGGCGCCATGGTATTTTTATCACTATTCCGATAGATTATGAAGGAACGCAACGGATAGATTTATTGGGCGGAAATTAATACGGCGCCACATTACCAACCTCCGCCTTTCTCCTCTTTTCGAAACACGCAAGCATAGCCGCTATAAAATTTACCAACAGCGATTCATTAGCCGTTTTGCTGGTGCAATAATTGAGTTTGTAGCGCTTTACAATAGCCGTATGAAGAATATTTTACTGGCCGCTTTCTTTTTTTATACAGCAGTTGCTTTTGCACAATCGGGCAACTATTCTTATCCGGTTAAATACTTTTCTACTACCATAGAACAGCAGCCGGTTAAGACCGCTTATATGGATATAGCACCGCTAAAGTGGAACGGCAAAACCGTTGTGTTGTTTCATGGTAAAAACTTCAGTGGCTATTATTGGAAAGATGTGATAAACTTTTTAACCGCTGCCGGCTACCGCGTTGTAGTGCCCGACCAGCCTGGGTTTGGGCTTTCCGATAAACCGAATATTCATTACAGCTTTCACTTGCTGGCTGCTAATACAAAGAAGTTATTGGACACCCTGGGCTTGCAAAAAGTAGATTTGATAGCGCATTCGATGGGTGGTATGCTGGCTACGCGGTTTGTATTACTGTATCCGCAAACGGTTGAAAAACTGATCTATGAAAATCCAATCGGGCTGGAAGACTATAAAACTTTTGTGCCCTATCAGTCAGTAGATAGTGAATACAACACTGAGCTAAAAGCAAATTATGAATCGCTGAAAAAATACCAGCAAAGCTATTACCCGGAGTGGATGCCGGTGTACGAACAATATGTAGCGGCACAACTGGCTTCGCTGCAGATTCCTGATTTCAAAACCGCTACCTGGGCCAGTGCCCTCACCTACCAAATGATTTACGAACAGCCGGTGGTATATGAATTTAAGAACATTAAATTGCCCACGTTGTTGATTATAGGGCAGGCCGATAGAACCGTGGTGGGCAAGGGTTTGCTAAGCAAAGAACTAGCGGCGCAACATGGCCATTATCCGCAACTGGGCCGATGGTTGCAAAGTCAGATCACCGGTTCTAAATTGGTAGAGTTGCCCGGTGTAGGACATATACCGCATGTACAATCGCTACCGGAATTTAAAAGTAACGTACTGGCATTTTTGAAAGATTAAGGCTGCTTTACTAACTTGTTGAAGGCATAAGTTTAATGACTGCGTTAAAAGTTTTCAATGGACCAAAGACCTGCTGCCGCTGCTAATTCTGTTGCCGGTTTTTTGTCGGTAAATCAACAACGGCATTGGTGCTCTACAATCATTTGTTAGAAACGTTCAACAGCATTGGCCCGGTTGGCATACACCTAACCAAAACAATGACCGGCATCTTTAATGGCCTACGCCGCATTGCCCGGATAACCGCCGTGGGTAAGGATTTTATTCATGTAGTGTTTCCTTTCAAACAAGGCCATGCGGATAACCTTTGCTTTCAAAAAATTGCACAAGTGCCGGGCGACAGCCACCAGTTTAATCATCACTTTAGAATGTATTGTACAGATGATGTAAATGAAGAAGTACAGGGCTTTATGCGGCTGGCTTTTGATGGCGAAGTGTTATAAAAAAAGTCTTTATTCCTGCTGACTTTATCTTCATGGCATGGCGCACCGCTATTTTATTTTACATAAGCCGTACGGCACCACATCGCAGTTTATCAGCCCACATGCCGGCAACCTTTTAGGCGATATAAACTTTGATTTCCCGGAAGGCACACATGCCATTGGCCGGTTGGATAAATACTCCGAAGGCTTGCTGTTGCTGACGACCAATAAAAAGATTACAGCGCTATTATTTCAAAGCAAAGTGCCGCATAAGCGCACCTATTTAGTGCAGGTAAAAAACAAGATAAAGGAAGAAGCCCTTCAACAATTATGCAATGGTGTCAGCATACGCATAAGAGGAGGCGGGCAGTACACAACGCCGGCTTGTGACGTATCGTTGGCAAGCCAGCCCACGTTTGCATCGCCAACCACTATCGCCATACAACAAGCAACCACCTGGCTGCTGATTACCATCACCGAAGGCAAGTACCACCAGGTTCGTAAAATGGTAGCCGCGGTGCATCATCGTTGCCTGCGATTAGTAAGGGTTTCCATTGAAGATATGGAGCTCGGCAGCCTTGCGCCAGGCGCAGTGAAGGAAGTAGATGAAGGGATCTTCTTTCAACAACTAAAGCTGGATACGACATCTATTTTGAATGAGGTGAAATAGCCGGGAAGATGAAGAGGCGGGAAGTGAACTAACGCAACAATCAGTAAACAGCGTAAGAATCATCACAACACATGCACCCATCTATGTCTTTCCGTTCCTACTTCTTCCCGGCCATATTCTACGCCAGTGCAAACGCATCAGCCGCTGCTGTTATCTGGTCCATTTCTTCTTTGCTTAAAGTAACATTTAACGCACCTGCGTTATCCCTTACCTGCGCTGCATTGCGGGCACCCGCTAATACGCAGGCCACACCCGGACGGTGCATCGTCCAGGCCAGGATTAGTTGCGCTAAGCTGGCGTTATGTGCTTCTGCCAGGCCCTTTAACCCCTCAAGTAAACTGTTGGTACGACGAATATTTTCTTCTGTATAAAACTGGTTGCCTTCCCTGGTATCACCTTCGCCAAACTGGTGCCCCGGCTTTATTTTACCGGTGAGCAACCCACGTTGCAGAGGACTGTACGGCACAATGCCCAACCCCTTTTCTATAGCCTGGGGTACCACCTCTTTTTCAATACCGCGATTGATTAATGAATAAGGCACCTGGTTGGAGGCCAACTGAATTGTTTGTAAAGCTTCGGCTACCTGCGCTGTGTTGTAATTGCATACACCGGCGGCTCTTACTTTGCCCTGATCAATCAATTGTTGCACAGCTTCAAAGGTTTCATGAATAGGCGTTGTGCTGTCAGGCCAGTGAATTTGCAACAAGTCAATGTAGTCTGTTTTTAATCGCCGCAGGCTGTCTTCACACTCCTGAATTACTTTTTTCTTCGCTGCCCATTTATAAATTTTCAGGGGCTTGCCTTCATTGTCCTGCGAATCAAAAAAGAACTCGCCTTCTGCGGTTTGCCAGTTAAGGCCAAACTTGGTGAGTAGCTGGTAACTGGCCCTGGGCTTGCCTTCCATGGCTTTGCCTACCAGCTCTTCGCTGCGGCCCATGCCATATACCGGCGCGGTATCAATAGTAGTGATACCGGCATGGTAAGCCGCATTAATGGCTTCAATCGCTTCTGCCTCTTCTGCGCCGCCCCACATCCATCCGCCAATAGCCCAGGCGCCAAAAGCCATAGGCGTAACCCTTACATCAGACTTTCCTAACTGTCGTAGTTCCATAATTGCTGTATTGTTTTTTTTAAGAAGGCGGCAAGATAGCTTCAAAGCCTGTGCCACCAGCGGTTGGCGGTGCATATACCTTTCACACGGTATTGCTTTCCCATAAAGGCGCAGCTATCTTCCGGCTTTATTTTATCGTATGAAACGAAGTTTAGTACTCCTGCTCCTGATTGCCACTGGTTTGATTTCTCAATCGCAAACCTATGTGGGCATTGGCGCCCGTATTGCCCGCGACTCTACCCCTACCGGCTGGTGGCCGTACATCAGTGAAATTTTAGAAGGTGGCGGCGCTTCTGAATCCGATATTATCTCACACGCTTTTATACGGGCCATTGACGGCGTATCTACCACTAACCTTTCTGTTGATAAAATAGTACAAATGATTGTGGGCAAAGAGGGCACAACGGTAACACTAACCATTGCACCTTCCGGAACGCCGCAGGATTATGTTATCACCCGCCACAAGGTCATTAACAACGACTTGCTTTCGTTAACCACGCCATCGCTTATTCCTTACCGGTCGGGCAAATTATGGGGCTTTGTAAATAAGGACAAGAAGATTATTATACCGCTGAAATACACCAATGCGCAACTATTTACAGAAGGTTTGAGCGTAGTGGAACTAAATGGCAAACATGGTGCAATTGATACCGCTGGTAACGAAGTCATTCCTTATAAATACACCACCCTTTACAATGGAAAAGAAGGCTTGCTGGTTTATGAAGAGAACCGGTTATTTGGCTATCTGGATGCAAAAGGAAAGGTGATAGTTTCCGCTAAGTACAAAGCCGCTTATCCGTTTAGCCATGGCTTAGCCAAAGTAAAAGGCGATAACGGTTACTATGGGTTTATCAACCGCCAGGGCAAAGAAGTAACACCCTTGAAGTACGATGAGGTAACCAATTTTGATGGACACCTTGCCGCAGTTACCCTTAATAAACAGGTTGGCTTTACAGATGTGAATGGAAAGGAAGCCGTGCCGTTAACATACACATTACGGTTTAACCTGCCGGCGCTATCTAATGGTATGTACCCCGTGTACAATGGCAAGTTATATGGGTATATAAATACCTCGGGTATAGAAGTTATCGCCTGCGCTTATACAGATGCTAATAGCTTTAAAAACGGATTGGCCGGTGTTGAATTTAACGACCATTGGATAATGATTGATAAAAAGGGAAAGCAGTTAGGCACGGGTGTGTTTGGCAAAATTCATGGCGGCATGTCGCAGGGGCTTATTGCCAACAGCGACCCGGCGCAGCGAAACCGGTTTGGCTATACCGGCAACTACGGCTATAGCAGCGTTAGCGGCAAACTGCTGATCCCGTATAGGTTTGAGAGCGCCCATGAATTTATCAACGGGTATGCGATAGTGAATAAAACAATGTACACCTACAACATCATTACTGCCGACGGAGAAAAAGTAAGCGATGAAGTGTATGATGAAGTAAACCAATTTGCCAATGGCATTACCCTATTAAAGAAAGGGAAGAAATGGGCTTATGCAGGGCAAGGCTTAAAAACATTTACTCCGTATAAATTCGATTATGCCTACGAGTTTAACGGCGGCCTGGCCTGGGTAAATTTTAACGGAGGCGATGGCTATTATATTGATGCAAAAGGAACCGAATACTACGACCCTGCCGGTGAACTGATAGCGAAAAAGGAAGACGAGATCTTCAAAACTAAAAACGATGTAAATGCCCTCAACCTTCATCCATCCGATGGCGGCGCCAGGCTGGCGATAGATAAAGAATATGCCGCTTACCTTACTAAAGACGATGAAAAAGTACAGCTCACCAAAGAAGGTACCCGCCATATGGACCACTATACAATGAGCCTGAAAAACGGCGACCGGGTACAGTTGAAGATCAGCACCAGCGACTTTAATGTAGTAGCTATTATTAAGTCGCCGGCGGGAAAACAAACGGTTTATATTCAAAAAGAAAAAAACATCCTAAATGAGTTGGTCATTGATTCAATCTTCAATGAAAGCGGCGACTATAACCTGTTTGTTACGTCCGCGCAGGTAGAGGGCACCGGCCAGTATTCGGTTTACAAATACATCGCCTCACCAAAGGCCTTGATGGTAGATGACAAGGCCGATTTTTGTACCCGCCTTCAACTGCTGAACGATCATGCGGAAATGCAGTTTGCCTTTCTGCTTTCCAAAATAACCGGCGAGGATGAAAACATTTTTGGCAAGATCCATCTGTGGGAACCCACCGTGCAACTGGTAAAAGACAAGCCGGCGGTATTACGCATCGGCGGCATTGATCATCGCTATATAGTAGATATTGCTTCGGCTACCACTGCATCGGCCCTTGAAAAAAAGTTTGCTGAGTACGAAAAGCAGATCCGCTCCTGCTCACCTGATTTTGAGTTTAAGTTAAAGAACGACCCTGATGCGGCCGATGGCGAAGTGAAAGCGCTTAACGGGGTGAGGGCCTATATGTACAAGATAAACCTGATGATAACGAAAGACAAAACCGGCCTGTATGTTTTGCGGTTGACAGTGGAATAAACTGGCCCCGGCGCCGGGTATTACATTTGCACTATCACCCGCTCAATCAATGAACCATGAAAAAGTATGTAGTTATCTGTTTGCTATTGGCCGCCTGCACTAACACGGCTACCAACGATACCAAAGCCGATACAACGGCAAAGCAGCCAAGCCCTGTAACCACCGTTGCCAATGATGATGAAATGAACTTTGTAGATGCCTGTGTAGAAAACTCCAAACAACGCCTCGGCGAAGCAAAGGCTTATGCCACCTGCAAGTGCATTTACGACCAGGTAAAGCAAAAGAACCCCTCCGGTGACAGTGCGGCTATGGATGCTATTTTAGCCGATACAACGCAGATAGCGGCGATGGCGGCTAAGTGTAAGTGAGGGAAACAATAATAGCTCTTCTTACAACCTGCTGCATGCTACAACTAAGAGAACAAAAATGTCTCTAAGGCTGTGAAAACCATTAAAGCAAACTTTTTATTTTGTTTAAAAGTGTAGGTTGTTTAGATGCGTGCAGATGCGAAATTTTTTTCCTTACAATTGCCTTATCCGCAGTAAAAATTTTATGGCAACGCACTTCGCTATATCCCTTCAATGAATCAGTAACATCTGCATCTTTAATCTCAAAAGAAAAATTGTCCTTGTAAACCTGTGAAGTAATCTGAACGCAGATTAAATCATTGGTTTTATTAACGGTGGCATTAGATACTATAAGTGCAGGTCTGACTTTTGAACCCGAGAGGTCGGTGAAGGGGAAAGGAATCAAAATAATATCACCTTGGTTGTAAGCAGCCCCTGGCATTCATTAATCAATTAAAAACATATTCCATCTTTCATCCTCCTCATTCAACCAGTCTTTCGCTAAGGATTTTTCCGAAATACCCATACAGAGCCGGGTCAATTCTGCATCTTCGGCTTGAGTAGCCGGCAGTACTTCAGTGGAGTATTGAAATTGTTTAGTTGCTACAAAAAACTGCGGCTCGGTAAAACCATATAAAGCGGCCATTACAGGAATGCTTCCTATCAACAATGCTGTAGAAGATCGGGAGAACGAACTTTTATTTAGTAATTCTTTTTCCATTTTTTGTATTTACAATTTGCTCTAAATCTTCAATTTTTGTTTTCAAAAATTCCAATACGCTCTTTGCCGTATGCACATCCATATAAATACCAAATTCAAATTCACGTAAAATTCCCTGCTTACTGTCCTTGCTATTTACAACAGCCTCACCAAGCAAACCCTCATCAGTAATTTCTATATCAGTAGATTTTGGAATTGGCTGCCTTTCAGCATAAAAAGAAAGATTAATAAATCCTCGCGGCGTTACGCCACCAAAGGCCCCATCAACATGTAACTCCCTATAACATGCAGAAATTTTATTGTGGACAGTTATTTTGCCTTTTGCCATTGTGCAACTTAAAGTGTGCAAGTATAAGACTAAAAATTGAAAGGTTTTATCAATGCTAAGTGGCATCGTCGTCCGCATCGGGTGTTTGCAGATGGCCATTTACAGGCCTTTGTGGCGACACAAGACCTTTGCTAATTGGGCAGCCAACCCTCCCCGCTTATCCTTTATAAATTCACCCGGTTACGCAGCTACCTTTTAATTAAAATAAAGCCCGCCAATCTTCTTACACCTTTTACAACTATTTTGCAACCCTTAAAAACCACCGCCCGCCTATGCCCGAATTGAAATGGATTGGAAAAGAACAAGTCATTAACCACCACCTCGATGTACCCTTTCGGCTGCTGAACCACGAGTACAATTTTACTACTGATACTACAACCGGCAACGCCACGGAAAGCACCGGCAATGCCATAATAAAAGGAGACAACCTGGAAGCCCTGAAAAGCCTGCTGCCCCAATACGAAGGCCGCATAAACTGCATTTATATTGACCCGCCTTACAACACCGGCAACGAAGGCTGGGTGTATAACGATAACGTGAACGACCCAAAGATTAAAAAGTGGTTAGCACAAGTTGTAGGTAAAGAAGGCGAAGACCTTAGCCGCCACGATAAATGGTTGTGCATGATGTACCCGCGGCTGCAACTGCTGTATAAATTATTGGCCGATGACGGTGCTATTTTTATTTCTATTGATGATAACGAACAGGCGAATTTGAAGTTGGTGATGGATGAAATATTTGGTGGCGGGAATTTTTTGGGAAATGTGTGTTGGCAAAAAAAACAATCACCACAAAATGATGCGATAAATTTTTCTGATATGCATGATTTCGTAGTTGTGTATGCAAAGAAGAAAAAAACTAATAGAAATGACACAATTGGTTTTAACCGCAACCTGATTCCAAAAACTATAGAGCAAAAAGCTAGATATAAAAATCCTGATAACGATAGTCGTGGAGTTTGGGCATCAGTAGATTGTACAAGTAATAAAACGAAATATGAGAGACCTAACCTTTATTATTCAATATTCAATCCTGTAACTGAAAAAGAGATATTTCCATCTGAATCAACAGTGTGGCGGTATGAAGCAAGCACTTTCAATAATTTGCTAAATGAAAAGAAAATTTATTTTGGAAAGGATGGGAATAGTTTTCCAAGATTAAAATTATTTCTTACAGATGTAGCCGATGGAATAGTACCGTCTACTTGGTGGACAAGAGATTTTGCAGGTGATAATCAAGAAGGAAGAAGAATGCTACGTTCAATCTTCGGAAATGTCAATGATGATTTTTCAACACCTAAACCAAACTCTTTAATTGAAAGAATCTTTCAAATCGCAACTAACAACAACTCTATCATCCTCGATTCCTTCGCTGGTTCCGGCACCACAGCCCATGCCGTTCTTAATCTAAACAAACAAGATGGTGGCCACCGCAAATTTATTTTAGTAGAGATGGAAGACTATGCCGAAACCATTACTGCCGAAAGAGTAAAACGGGTAATAAAAGGTTACAACAATACAGAGGGCACCGGCGGCAGCTTTGATTATTACACCCTCGGCCAGCCCTTGTTTGATGAAGATGGAGAACTAAACCCCGAAGCACCTATGGAAGCCATCCGCCAATACATCTGGTACACCGAAACAAAGACGGCGGCCCCCATCCCTCAGAGCTATGCCCGTAACCTTACCGGTTACCCCCAACAGGGGAAGGGGAACGACTCCGCTGCCTTTCTTGGCCTTCATCAACAAACCGCTTACTACTTTAATTACAATCCCGGAAAAGCCACCACGCTCAATCTTGCCTGGCTAAAGCATTTACGCAGTACAGCGGAAACACATGTGGTGTATGCCGATAACTGCACGCTTAACAAACAACAGTTGCAAAGCCGCGGCATCATTTTTAAAAAAATTCCGCGTGACATCACCAAACTATAACCTATGGAACTGAAACCTTACCAGCAAAAGGTTATAGACGACCTGGATGCTTATCTTATCTTAACAGAGGAGCAGGGCGGCGCTTATGCAAAAGCTTTTACACAGTTTTGGGAAACCCGCTTAGGCCCTTACGATGCAGCCACCAACAAAGGCATGGAACCCTACAAGGATAACGTGCCCGGCGTGCCCAATGTTTGCATTAAAGTACCTACCGCTGGCGGTAAAACTTTCATTGCCGCCAATGCGCTTAAAACCATTTACGATCATTATCATTTCAATACACATAAAGCCGTTGTTTGGTTAGTGCCGGGGGTTACAATTTTAGATCAAACGCTGAAGAACTTAAGCAACCCGTCGCACCCTTACCGGCAACGCATAAACACCCATTTTGCCAACCGGGTACAGGTGTATGATAAAGCAGCCTTGCAGCAGGGAAGCAACTTTAACGCAGCCGCCGTAAGAGAGCAGTTGAGCATTTTTGTTTTAAGCTTCGATACGTTTAGAAGCCGCACCAAAGAAGCCCGTAAAATTTACCAGGAAAACGGTTCGTTGATCAGTCATAATGTAGCGCCGGAAGTAGTATTGGAAGGCACCGATAGCACAGCGCTTATTAATGTTATCCGCAACCTAAACCCGCTGGTGATTGTAGATGAAAGCCACAATGCCGAAACAGAATTAAGCGTAGAAATGTTGCGCAATCTTAATCCTTCTTTTATACTGGACTTAACCGCCACGCCGCGGAACGATAGCAACATCATTTCTTTTGTAGATGCGCTGGAGCTAAAGAAGGAGCACATGGTAAAGCTGCCGGTGATTGTTTATAATTTAAAAGACAAAGCATCGGTTATTGAGAAGGCTATCAACCTTCGTAACAAGCTGGAGAAAGATGCAAGGGAAGAAGAAAAGAAGGGCGGCGCTTACATACGTCCCATTGTTCTTTTCCAGGCGCAACCACGCACCGGCGAAGAGCAAACAACGTTTGAAAAGATAAAGGAAGCGCTGATACAAATTGGGATCAAAGAAGAAGAGATAAAAATAAAGACTGCCGACATTAATGAACTAAAAACCGAAGACCTTTTTAGCAAGACATCTAAGGTGCATTACATCATTACGGTTAACGCATTAAAAGAAGGCTGGGATTGTTCGTTCGCTTATGTACTGGCATCGCTTGCCGATAAAAGCAGTGCCGTGGATGTAGAGCAAATAGTAGGCAGAATACTCCGGCAACCGGGTGCCCGCCAATGCAAGAACCCCGTGCTGAATATAAGTTTTGTATTAACCGCATCGGGACGTTTTTTAGATACGCTTGATAAAATTGTAACCGGTTTAAACAAGGCAGGCTTCAGCCGCCGCGATTATACCGTAGCCGGTGATGAGTGGAAGAGTGAAGCGGTGGCTGAGGTGAAAGGTTCAAGGCAAATGTTATTGGATGAACTAAGTAATCAAAACATTCCATCTACATCTATAACGGAAGCCGAACCAATTGAAGTGGAGAAAGTACACATTACATCTGTGGAAGAAGTGGATGTAACCGATGCCGTACTAACTCAAATATTAGAACAGGCAACCGAACAGGATGCCGCCTTACAGCAACAGATAAAAGCTGTTGCCGAAACCGGCGAATCAGCAGTACCCACCGAAATCACCACAAGAATGACAACCTACAAAATCAAAGATGTTTTTAAAGAGGCAGCAAAGAAGATATTGCTACCGCAGTTTTTTGTAAAAGAAGAAAACTTGTTCGGTCAGGTGAATGAAGGCGATGATGATATTTTTTTAGCCAAGGAAAATTTGCTGGATGATTTTCAGCTAAGCAAAGAAGATACAAAGCTTGATTTTGAAAGCATCAAAGCCGAACTGTATAAAATTGATCTGGAGAGCCTTACGGGAGACCAAACCACGCCAACGTTTACGGAGATCGGCAAAAAATTTCAACCTGCTTTGCTGGATTATTTCTCGGGTGAAATAGATGCGAAAGCAAAATCGCAGTTAGCCGGAATGTTGTTTAAAATTATGGGCAACCTGCCACCCATAACCGATGGCGAGGTAAAAAAATATTTGAAAAAAATTGTAGAGGACTTAGATGCGGATGAAGCAAAAGAAATAGCAGGCAACCCTTACTTCTATACCATAAAAATCAAAGAAAAGATTTGGAAGCTGGCAGATGGCGCAGCGGAGCACCAGTTCAATGCCTGGTTAGATACCGATAAGATCATCATCAAACCTTCGTACCGTTTAAAAGACCAGTTCGTGCATAAGGAGCTGGCGCCTTCCATAGCTAAAAGCCTGTATGAAAGAGAAGAAAAACTGAATGGCCTGGAAACAGATATGGCATCGAGACTTGGCAGTTTAGAGAATGTTTTGTTCTGGCATAAAAACCCTGTTTTTAAAGGCATGGCCATCAATGGCTTTATTAATCACTATCCTGATTTTATTGTGGTAACAAAGGCCGGCAAGATCATCATCATAGAAACAAAAGGCGATCATTTAGATGGCAGTGCCAGCATGGCGAAAATTCGCCTTGGTGAAGCATGGGCAAGAAAGGCAGGCAACGATTACCGGTACTACATGGTGTTTGATACGCAGCAGGTGCAAGGCGCTATAACAGTAAACGAGATGCTGAACCGTATCAGTAATCTATAGAATTCAAGGTTGACAGTAGTCATCTTCATTCTTGCTACAGCGATCACCGGCAACCCGGCCAGAGGTTATGTCTCACGGCGGCGTAAACAGAACGGTCAACTAAATTTACAAATCCACAGTGATGATGTTTAAACGCAGCCATTGAATTAGCTTTACACCTTCTCCACCCAAACACTCACACTCCCCGGCGTCACTAAAAACTCGCCCCAGCCGCTTTCATTAATCACTACTTCATCTCCGCTTTTCTTTAAAAGATCAACAAAGGTTTTACCGGCATAGCGCTGGCCCACTTCCATTTTTTTAGAAGAAGCATCTTTATTAGTCAGCACTACGGCGCAGCCACTGTTTTCGTCATCGCCTTCCCGCGTCCAGCCGATGCAGTTGGCATCGTCAAAATAATCGCGTTGGGCGCCATACACAAAATGAGTACGGGCATAGAGTAACGGTTCCAGTTCCTCTACCTTGTTTAAAAAGATTTCGTAATCGTTACCATCCTTCCCTTTATCGGTATAGCTGGCGCCATACAGGTCGGGATAAAACACACAGGGGTAGCCCTCCTGCCGCAACAAAATAAGCGCATATGCATGTGGCTTAAACCAGTATTCCACAGGGGCTTCCAGGGCCTGCAGGGGTTGTGTATCATGATTGTCAACTACAGTTACCGCTTTATCCGGTGCGGCTTTCATTAAGGAGTTGTCCAATATCGTTCGCAGGTCGTAGCCATCGCCCGATTGTGACGCCTGGTGCAGGTTATGGTGCAGGGCCGAATCGAAAAGGCTCATCCTGCCTTCGGTAGCGTCTATATAGCGAAGCAATAATTCAAGATTACCGGGCGCCCAGTATTCGCCTACGGCAAAAATTTCTTTACCGGTGGCTTCACGCAATTTTACCAGCCACTCGTTATAAAATTGCGGCGATATATGTTTTACGGCATCCAGCCGAACACCATCAAACTTCACCAGATCGTAGTACCATTTACCCCAGCGATTGAGCTCTTCCCGCACAGCGGGGTTACGAAACTCTACATCGTTAAACATCAGGTAATCGTAATTACCTTTTTCATCGTCAATCATTTCTTCCCAGTCATCGCCCCACTCCTGCAGTATATTAAAGATGGCCGTTTCGCCGGAGCGGTGGTCGTAATCCACACCGCTAAAACATTGGTGTGTCCATATAAAATCGGAGTACTTACCAGCCCGTCCCGGAAAAGTAAATTTGGTATAAGCATCTATCTCCATCGGCTCCGATACAGGCTGGGTGCGGTCTTCGCTATCCACCTTCACGGCTGTTACGGTTTCGGTTTCATCGCCACCGCCCATGTGGTTTACTACTACATCTACTATCGCCTGCAGGCCGGCTTTGTGCAAGGCATCAATGGCTGCTACATACTCTTGTTTGCTTCCATATTTGGTAAGCACCGTTCCCTTTTGGTCAAACTCGCCTAAGTCGTACAGGTCATACACATCGTAGCCTACACTATAACCGCCGGCGGTGGCCTTGTAAGCCGGCGGCAGCCATACCGAGGTTAAGCCCAGTGCGGCAAGGTGCGGCGCTTCTTCTTTTACCCGTTTCCAAAATTGCCCATCCGTTGGCAGGTACCAATGGAAGTATTGAATCATTGTTCCGTTCTGCATGTGCTGAATGTACGTTGGTTACATGAATGAAAAATCAGTTATGCCCAAATAACAACGAGGAGGCGATAGGGTTCAATGGGTTGGTAACATCGTTAACTTTATTCATTGGCCAACATAAGTTGATACCACTTCAAAAAAATTATCATGAAAAAAGAACTCGAAATTTTACGCAAAACACGAACGTTTTTACTAAGCCTTATTGCTGAATTAACCACAGAACAATTAAATAAAGTTCCGGCGGGTTTTAATAATAACATTGTTTGGAACCTGGGGCATGTGGTAGCCGCACAGCAAGGCGTTTGTTATGTACGTGGCGGATTGCCGATGATGATAGAAGAGAAGTATTTTCTTCCCTATAAGCCCGATAGCAAGCCATCGCATTATGTAGATGATGCGGAAGTGCAGGTATTGAAAACACAACTGCTATCCACGCTTGATAAGTTTGAAGAAGATCTTGATAATGGGGTGTTCGCTTCCAACCCTCCATGGACCAATCGCTATGGCGTAGAACATGCCACCATAGAGGACTCCATCAGGTTTTTATTATTTCACGACGGGTTGCATCTGGGTTACATGATGGCTTTGAAACGGGCGGTTAATCAGTAAGGCCGTTCTCTATAGCATGCTCCATTATTGTAGTGGAATAGCGGCCATCTTATGCTCCTTGTCTATGTTGTAATCGTTGCACTTTTTAAAAAACGGTGCAATCAATTCATAGGATTTTTTCTTCGCTTCCAGATCATAAATGTGTGAGGTGACCATGATTTCATCCACACCGGTTTCATTTAAAAACGATTGTAAGCCTTGCTTCACGGTAGCGGCACTGCCAATAAAAGAATAGTGCGCCATCTGCTGCACCGCCGCTTTTTCAGGAGCCGTCCAACTATTTTCCATAGATGCTGATGGCGCTTGTAACGGCTTGCGTTTGTTACGTATCAACCCCAGTATAAGTTGGTAAAAAGAAGTAGCTAAGTAGTGTGCCTCTTCATCGGTAGAAGCGGCTACCACATTTATGCAAGCCATCGTATAGGGTTGTTGTAATTGTTCCGAAGGTTTAAAGTTAGCGCGGTAAATAGTGAGTGCTTCTTTCAAATAGGCCGGTGCAAAATGCGAGGCAAACGCAAAGGGTAAACCAAGATGGGCGGCTAATTGCGCACTATACGTACTCGATCCTAACAACCACACCGGCACTTCGGTTCCTTCGCCGGGAATGGCCCTTACACGGGCGGCCGCATCACGTGGCGCCAGGTAAGCCGTCAGTTCCATTACATCAGATGGAAATTCATCCACGCTTCCCTGCATACGTCTTCGCAAAGCGGCCGCCGTAAGGCCATCCGTGCCGGGTGCACGTCCCAGCCCAAGGTCTATGCGGTTAGGATATAACGAGGCCAGTGTACCAAATTGTTCGGCAATAATCAGTGGTGCATGGTTAGGCAACATTACGCCGCCCGAACCCACGCGAATAGAAGTGGTACCACCAGCCACGTAACCAATTAATACGGCCGTAGCCGATGAGGCCACACTTTCCATATTATGATGTTCGGCAAACCAATAGCGGGTATAGCCAAGGGTTTCAGCCTGTTGGGCCAGCGCCAGGCTGCGCCTGAAAGCACCGGCTGCGTTGTCGCCTTCTATGATGGTGGAGAGGTCGAGTACGGAGACAGGTATATTGTTGAGTTGTTTTTGCATAGTGATTATTTATGCAAAGGTCACGCTGGGTAAGAGGCAAAAAATGTTACGTAAAAGGATCAAATCAGTTGCTTAATTAAACCGCAACTCCTTCTCAATCTTCCGGAAAGGCTGGCTGAAAAAAGCATCTACTTGTTTATTAAAATCATCTTTATAAACAATGGGTGTAGAGTGGCCGCTGTTGGGCAGTATCCATAAATACGACTGCGGAATGTTGTGGGCAATCAGCATGGTATGTTCGGGCTTTATTACATCATGGTCGCCACCAATGACTAATGTAGGAACGCTGATCTTATGCAAACCGGATAACGGTATATGCGGCTCATCCAACAACAGCCGCACCAGCTTCCATCCTGCTTTTTGTTGCGGCGTTTTTATGGCGGCCGTTTTTAAAGCATTGTATTCGGGCTGTACTAATTGAATCACATCGTTGTAAACCGCTGTGCTATCGGGCCAAAGATTAGCCCCGGTAACGGCCAGTTTCGCTACCTTTTCCGGATGGCGTATGGCAAGCAGCAAACCATTGATGCCGCCATCACTCCAGCCGATAACGTTAGCCGAATCCACTTTCATTTCGGTTAGCAAAGCGGCATAATCATCGGCCATCATTTCGTACGAAAGCGAGTCGGTAAGGTCAACTGATTTGCCCTGTGCCCGGCTGTCGGCAATAATGACTTTATACTTTTTGGCGAAGAAGGGTATCTGGTTCACAAAATTATCAATAGAGCCACCGTTGCCATGAATGATAAGCAACGGCTTGCCTGTGCCGTAGGTTTCGGCATACATTTTAAAACCGCGGATGGTGTAATACTTGCCCGCGGCCGGGTTACTGCCATAAGGGATTGTTGAAGGGGTATTCTGGGCAAATAAAATGCAGGAAAAAAGTATCAAAGAGGCAAGGAATAGTAGTCGCATACTTGTTGGTTGTGTGTTTAAATATCCACCATTTTTTAATGCGGCGTTTATAAGGTTATTTGCCTTGCTACCTTGCTCTGCTTTAAAAACCGCCTTGCCCTTGAATGAAAAGCAGCGGTTTCGTGCGGCCAGCGTTCTTCAATGATCAACGTTACTTCAGGAATAATTTCGGGATAGGTAAGCGCAAGGTTTTGTAAGATCGTCAGCGCAAAAGCCTTAATGGCCACGGCTTCCGTAGGCGAGGCAATGTATTGAAAACAGATTTCCATTACTGCACCCCGGTATTTTTTTGGAAGGGAAATATATTGCAACACCCGCACGGTGTTTCGCTTTACGGCATCGGGCAAATCGGGCCGGTGAAGATTAGCCACCAATTTGCCAAGATGCTTTTTAAGGAGCGACGGATGCTGTATCGCACAATAGCTAAGCGGCCATGCGGCCCTTTGCACTACCCGGTATTCATCGCTGATAAATAACCCGAACAATTCATCAAAATGCTTTTGCGAACCGCCAACCCATTCCACTATTTTAGCCGTTTGGGTTTTTGAATGTTCCGCTAAAATTGTGTCGCGAAGGTTCATGAAAACAAGATACTTAAAACCTTTATGACATAGCTGCGCTGTTATGGTAGCAAGGTTGGTCAATGGCCGCTATGCCAGATTCAGCATTATACTGTATCCAACTCTTTCATGTCTTCTTCCGACAAAGAAATAGTAGTGGCTTTAAAATTTTCTTCGAGGTGCGAAACCTTTGACGTACCCGGTATCAGCAAAATATTATCGGCATGATGCAGCAGCCAGCTTAACGCTACCTGGTGTGCGGAAGCATTATATTTTTTACCAACAGCCGTTATTTTTTCTATTGCTTTTACATTGCCTGCATTCAGCGGATACCAGGGAATAAATGCCATGTTGTTATCCTTGCAATAATCCAGCACGGCTTCCCATTTGCGATTATCAATACTGTACATATTTTGCACCGATACTACCTTGATGTACTGCTGCGCTTTTTTTATTTCTTCTATACCCACTTCCGACAAGCCGATGTGCTTTACCAGGCCTTCTTCCTGGGCTTGTTGTAAAAATTCCAGCGTTTGTTCAAAAGGAACATTAGGATCAACCCGGTGCAATTGATAAAGCTGTATCTGGTTTTGCTTTAAGCGCTTCAAACTCCCTTCCAGGGCTTCACGCAGGTGATCGGGATGAGCATTAACGGGCCATTGGTTTGGACCGGTGCGCAACAGGCCGCCTTTGGTAGCAATTACCAACCCGGCAGGGTAAGGATGAAGAGCTTCAGCAATCAATTCTTCCGATACATGCGGCCCGTAGCTATCAGCCGTATCAATAAAATTAATGCCCAGCTCCACGGCCCTTTTCAAAACGCGGATGCTTTCGTCTTTGTCTTTTGGCGGTCCCCAGATGCCATCGCCGGTGATGCGCATAGCGCCATAGCCCATGCGGTTTACAGTAAAATCGTTGCCTATTTTAAACGTGGGCTTGTAGGTTATTTCCGTTGCCATAACATGCGTTGGTTGTTTTTACGATGAGAAATGAAAATGATAAAAAGGGTACGATAGAAAAATTCATTCCAGCTACAAGCTGTTAGTAGATTGATCAGTTCTGGTAAGATGCTATTGTTGGTGTAACGGTTGTTGGTCAAAGTCATTTTCATTTTACCCCTCTTACCCGCATCTTCAAAATATAAATTGCCTGCGAGGCCGTGATGAATAATTGGTTGCGGTCTTTACCGCCAAAGGTTACGTTGGCTGTCCATTTTTCCGGAATGGCTATGTGGGCTATTTGCTTTCCATCAGGATTAAAAACGGCAACGCCATTGCCTGTGAGATAGACATTGCCCCGTTCATCTGTGGTCATGCCATCGCTTCCCATAGCAGCAAACAATTGTCCTGCGCTTAGCAATCCATCTTTATTAATCCCATACCGGAAGGTTTTGCCAGCGCCGATATCCGCTACATACAGCCACCTGCCATCTGCCGAACCGATGATACCATTTGGTTGTTTTAAATTTTCAATAAGAGCAATAGATGCTGTATCGCCTTTAGCCAGGTAGTACACTTTTTGTCCTTCTATGTCGGGCTTTTTTCTTGTCCAGTAATCACGTTGATAATAAGGATCGGTAAAATAAATAGCGCCGCTTTTGCTTATCCATAAATCATTGGGGCCATTTAATTGATGGCCTTTATAATTTTTAAGTACCACCGTCACTTTACCTTTTTGGCTGATGCTCCATAACTGGTTATGTTCATCGGCGCAGGTAATAAGGTTGCCCTTTTTATCGAAGTACATGCCATTAGAGCGGCCGGCGTTTTCTAAAAAAACCGATAGCTTACCATCGGTGCTGTACTTCCATATTTTATTATTGGGTTGGTCAGTAAAAAAAACATTACCGTACTTATCTACGGCGGGGCCTTCGGTAAAACTGAATTGCCTGGAGATCAGTTGTGGCGTGGCTTCCGTGGCCATGATGGTGGTATCGTTTACTGGCTGGCAGTAGATTTTTGTAGCGACTAATAGCAGCAGACCAGCAAGCGATGCAAGATGATAAACTCTTTTTTTACAGAACATAGCGGTCATAAAATGATAATAATTTAATCGTAAGAATGAAACAATGAGCAAGTTCCCTCAATCGGCAAACCAAACCTTTTTAATTTTTCCGCCACCGGTTTCATAAATGGCAATGGCAGTAACCTTGCGGCCACTGCCAACAGTTACTTCTTCATGATCTATCACTATACCGCCTTGTACTATGCGGTTAGTGATGGTACAATGTAGCTGACCGATATTGGTTAAAAAAGAATACTGTTTCCGCATTGCTTCTTTGCCTTTGGTTTGCAGCTTGCCCGATGATAAATCATAAAGCTCCACATCATCAGCATAAGGTTTTAAGAAGGCTTCCAGGTTATGTGCATTGTATGCGAGAAGTTGCGCATCGGCTAATTCCACGGCGGAAGGGATTACAACCGAATCAGGCTTTATAGCAGCGCCTTTATTGATAACCCAGTCAATGCTTTGCCAGTTGGCGATGCCTTCGGTTGGGTTTTTGGTGAGTAATAATAAATCGGCACGGAGGCCTTTTTTTACAGCGCCAAATTGGGCCTGCATCCCCATTGCTTTTGCACCATTGATGGTAGAGGCCTGCAACAAACTCCAGGTGTTCATACCACTTGCCTGCATAGCCCGCAGCTCATCAAAATAACTTGATACATGCTGCGTACCAATGTTGCCGGCATCGGTACCCGTAGCGATGGTGATACCCGCATCCGACAAGGCTTTCAGGTTGCTCATCCGCAGCGAATCTTCGTGTTTCGTGGCAGTAGCCGGGGCGCCGGCTAAGTAGGCCTTATACTGCTTCGACATCGTTGTGTCCTTCATGGCTCCCATATCAAAAACACTGTTTACCGGCGTTGGGTGAGCATAGATAAAATCTTCCGCCGAAGGGACATACGTTTGTCCCAATACTTTTAAATAATTACCGGCTACCCACAGCGTAGGACTAAGCACCGTGCCCTTGCTTTTCAGCAATTGAATAAAGGCCGCATCCGCCGGCAAATCTTCTATGCCATGCACTAAATAATCGGCGCCGGCGCCTACGGCCAATGTTGCTGTAATGCGTTCGGTTGCATGTACCGCTACCCGCAGGTTGTTCTTGTGTGCTTCATCAATTACCGCCTGTACCAGCGGCAGGCTGGCCCTTGCCGAACTGTCTTTATTTTGTCCTGATACTATGTACCAGATCTTTATAAAATCGGGCTTTAGCGGGGCTTGCTTTTGCACCAGGGCATGGGCTTCCTCCGGCGTTTTCATTAAGTAAAATGGTTCATCATTTTTTAAATTTTTAAAGGCTTCCGGTTCATAAGTAGTGAGCAATGGACCCGTCATATAAATAGCAGGTGCATAGGTTTTGGTGCGAAAGCTATCGCGTTGCCGCAAAAAATTCAGTGTAGATCCCACATCAATTACCGTAGTGATACCGGCCCTTGTATAACGTCGCAGCAAGCCTTCCATGTTCTGGTGCGTCCAGGCTATTTCTTTGTCATACGGGTTTGTCTTACGCAGGTCAATCGCATCCGGCCGTGTATATAAACCGCCGCTTTGAAAAAAATGCACATGCGCATCTACCAGTCCGGGCATCAGCCATTTGCCGCTGCCATCAATCAGTTGCACATCAGATGGGGCTTGCAGGTTTTTACCAATGCCGGTAATGATTCCATTTTGCACCACCACATCCTGTGCCGCTATCAGCTTTTTATTTTCCACATCAACAACAGTTGTATTCTTTATGATGATTTGTGCCGGAAGTTGAAATACAATAGCCAGTAAGAAAAGCAACAGAATTGATCGCATAAAAAATCTTTACAGAAAGATAGAGAAGATTAAGGGCCGCTGATGAAAAAGATACGGCGGCTGCCGACAACGATCAGCTTTTATAGTATCTATGTTTGAATTTTTGTTTTGCCCCGGCTACTTTACTTTTAGTAACAATAAAGAGCCCATGCCATTCCTCAAATCATTCTCCATCGCTACTACTAAAACGGCCCCTTTTCCTTTTAATATACCGGCGGTAAAATTTGCCCGGGACATAAGCCTCGAAAGTGGTATCAGCATTTTTGTAGGTGATAACGGCAGCGGAAAATCCACCTTGTTAGAGAGTATTGCCTTGCATTGCAACCTGCCACTCATTGGCGGCGGAATACAGGGCCATCATAGCTTTGAAGCCGCAAGGCTACTAAAGCCTTATTTAGAATTAAACTGGAAACGCGAAGTAAAAACCGGCTTCTTCTTTCGTGCCGAAGACTTCAGCGATTTTATCAACAGCATCGAAAAAGCAAAGCAAAAAATACAGGGCGATATGCAGGAATTAAAAGGCGTGGTGGATGACCGCATCATTAACCAAATGAGCGAAACGGCGAACTATACCTTGCACAATATTCGCAAAAATTATGGCGATGATATGCAGGCCTACTCGCATGGCGAAGCGTATTTAAAGATCATTCAAACCCGCATTGGCGCCAAAGGCATTTACCTGTTAGATGAACCCGAGGCGGCCTTATCGCCACTGAAGCAATTGTCGTTGATGGCTTTTATTTTGGATGTGTTAAAAGAGGGCCAGTCGCAGTTTATTCTGGCTACCCATTCGCCTGTATTAATGGGGCTGCCCGGCGCCGTGTTGTACGAGATAACCGATGAAGGCGTCAACCAGGTTGACTATAAAGAGACGGAGCATTACCGCATCACCAAAACATTTTTGGATAACCCCGATACGTATTTGCGGCATTTGTAAGGTTGGTTATTTAGATGGAAAGCCGCTATGGACATAGGTTTTAGTTGGCAATGATTTAGCTTCATGCGGCCGTGAGACACGGCCGCTGGCGTAGCCCATGTTTGTGTCTCACAAATATGGCACTTGCGCATCGCAGTGCAAGTACTGATCCTTACGTTTCACCAATGATGTTCTACTTCGCTTCCGCATTCACTTCAAACAGTCCAAACGTATTATTATCCGGGTCTAAAAAATAACCCTGCCAGCAACGGCCGGGTATAGCAAATTTTGCCATCGCCACTCGTCCGCCGTGTTGCAAGATCAGTGCACTGTAGTTATCAAAATCATCTACCTCAATAGAACAGACATAAGCATTGGTACCTGTGCCGGTGCGGGGAACCGTAGCCGGCCGTTGCAATAGTCCGCCATTGATGGTTGGCGTGGCAATCCGGTAATAGGGTATCGGGATGGATTCGTCGCGGATAAATGTCCAGCCGAATACGGTTTGGTAAAAAGCAACATCCCGTTCCGGGTCCGACGATTGAATTTCGAAATAACCAATAGCGTTCATACGTAGTTAATTTAGATTAAAATTGATGGCTGCACCTATTAATGCACTTGTCTTATCCATTCAAATTTACCCGACATTATTCAACCGGCAACCATCGTGCTCCTGCTCCCATTTACCCACAGCCTGCTAAAAACAATAGCAATCCGTTTACCTTCGTAACATGGCAAACAGCAGGGATAAACTGGTAAAAAAATTTACAGAAGAATACAACCGCCTTAACGATCAGCAGCGCCGTGCTGTGGACCAAACCGAAGGTCCCGTAATGGTGATTGCCGGCCCCGGCACCGGCAAAACGCAGATACTGAGTGCCCGCATCGGTAAAATATTATTAACTGATGCCGGTGTAGAGCCGGCTAACATTTTATGTCTTACTTATACCGACTCCGGCGCTGTGGCCATGCGCCGCCGCTTAGCCGGCTTCATTGGCCCGGATGCCTACCGGGTGCAGCTTTCCACCTTTCATGCTTTTTGTAATGATGTGATTCAAGATAACCTCGGCTTGTTTGAAAAAACAGCGCTTGACCCCCTCAGCGATCTCGAACGCATTGAACTGATGAAAGAATTGATTGATGGTTTTGGTAAAGACCATCCCCTGAAGCGTTACCGCGGCGATGTGTATTTTGAGATTAATAGCCTTACGCAATTATTCAGCCTGATGAAAAGGGAAGGCTGGACCGGCGATTTTATTTGCCAAAAGGTAGATGAATATATTGCCGACCTGCAGCACCGCGATGACTTCATCTGCAAGCGGGCCACCAAGGATTATAAAAAAGGCGATGTGCGATGGGATAAGATTGAAGAGCAAAAAGAAAAGATGGAAAAATTGCGGGCCGCCTGCAACGAAGCCAAAAAATTTGCGGAGCTGATGCGCAGCCGCAGCCGCTACGATTTTGATGATATGATCGCCTGGGTGATAGAAGCCTTTGAAACCAACGACGACTTGCTGCGCCAGTACCAGGAGCAATACCAATACATACTGGTAGATGAGTACCAGGACACCAGCGGCAGCCAGAATAAGCTGGTGCAGTTGCTTATTAATTACTGGGATAAACCCAATGTGTTTGTCGTAGGCGACGATGACCAAAGCATCTATCGCTTTCAGGGCGCCAACGTGGAAAATATGTTGCAGTTTGCCGATGGCTATAAAAAAGATTTACTCACGATAGTGCTCGTAAATAATTATAGAAGCACACAACCAATTCTTGACATTTCAAAAACGCTGATTGATAAAAATGAGGAACGTTTGGTGAAGCAAATTGAAGGTCTGAGTAAAGACCTGATCAGCTCAAAAACAGAAATGAAAGTGGGCACTGGGCAGTTGGCAGTTGACAGTAATGACTTATCAACGGCTCACCCAATTAACCACCCTGCCATCTATGAGTACCAAACGATGCGGGATGAAATGATTGGCATTGTGCTTAGCATTGAAGACCTGATGGCCAAAGGCGTTCCCGGCGCGGAGATCGGTGTTATCTATCGCGAGAATAAATGGGGCGAAGAATTGGCCGCTTACCTGCGCTTGAAAAAGATTTCTTACTACAGCAAACGCAGCTTAAATATTTTAGACCAGCCCCTCATCCGGCAAATTTTATTGGTGCTTGATTACCTCCGCGCCGAACACGACACGCCTTACGGTGGTGATGAACTATTGTTTGAGCTGCTGCATTTTGAATGGTTGGATATACCCGCTATAGAAATCGCCAAGGCATCTATGCGTGTTGCTGAACTAAAGTATAAAGGTGGCGCTACCTCGCTGCGACAGTGGCTTTGCGAGGAAGCCGCCGGCAGGCGTTCGCAAATGGACCTGTTCGATGGCTTGCACAAGGGATTGAGGGAAGCCATCGCTATGATTGAAAACCTTATTAGTGCAGTGCCTAATCATACCGTGCAAACGTTATTGGAGAAAGTAGTTAGGGAAGGCGGTTTTTTATCGCACCTGATGCAGCACGAAGAAAGAGGTAAGCAGATGCAGTTCCTTACCGGCTTTTACGACCATCTGAAAGAAGAAACAAGGCGCAACCCGGTACTTACCTTAGACGCCTTTATGAACCGCTTAGACCTGATGCGTAAAGAGGGTTTGGTGCTTCCGTTTACCGAAGTAAGCGGCAATGAAAAAGGGGTGAATCTAATGACAGCCCATGGCTCCAAAGGATTGGAATTTGAACATGTATTTTTCGTCAATAATTCATCAAGCTGCTGGGAAAAGAAGCGCAAGCCTTTCAGTGGTTTTTCGTTCCCGGATACCTTATTTGCATCAGCCGCAACCGGCAACGACACGGAAGAATTGCGCCGCTTGTTTTATGTTGCCTTAACCAGGGCGAAGAAGCATTTATACCTCTCCTGCTCCGGCTATACCAATGAAGGAAAACCGTTGGAGCCCTCCATGTTCTTAGCTGAAATACAGCAGGAGCACGACTTGCAGCGCCATGAAGTCCGGCACGCCGATAACCTGATTACTGCCTTCAGCATTTTGCAGTTTAAAAAACAAGCACCAGAAATTGCGCACCTCGATGATGAAATCGTTGATCGCATCGTACAAAATTTTGGCATGAGCGCCTCCGCTCTCAACAGCTATTTGAAATGCCCGTTAGGTTTCTATTATCAAAGCATCGTTCGCATTCCATCGCCGCGCAATGAAGCGATGGAGTTTGGTTCGGCGGTGCATCATGCGCTGGAAAGTTTATTTAAAAAGATGACTGCTTCGGCTAAAGCAGCAGGCGATAAATCCACCTCCTTTCCCTCACTCGATGATTTTTTAAACGACTTTGTCTGGTACCTGAAACGGCATCGCGAAAGCTTTACTAAGGAACAGTTTGAGCGCCGGCTGGAGTATGGCCGCGAGGTATTAAAAAATTATTACAACACCTATGTTACCCGTTGGAACAAGATTGCGCTGATAGAATTGAATGTGCGCCATGTGCAGTTGGACGAGATACCGCTGAAAGGCAAAATTGATAAAATTGAATTCAATGGCAAAGAGGCTACAGTGGTAGATTATAAAACCGGCGATGTAGAAAAGTGCAGCGATAAATTAGCGAGGCCGGGCAAGGAGCCCAATGGCGGCGACTATTGGCGCCAGGCCATCTTTTATAAAATTTTATTAGACCTGTATCCAAAAGAGTGGAATGTAACGGGCGTAGAATTTGACTTTGTGGAACCGGATAAAAAGAAGCAGTACCGCAAAGAAAAAATTTCTATTTCATCTATTGATATTGATATAGTGAAGGAGCAGATTAAGGACGTGTACACGAAGATCCAACGCAAGGAATTTTATACCGGTTGCGGCAAAGAAGACTGCCATTGGTGCAAGTTTGTAAAAACCAATAAGCTGGCCGTGGCCCTGCACGATTTAAAAGAAGAGGAAGAGGAAAAGAAATCTTTTTTGAAAGTAGTTGTGTAAGAACAATCGGCAATAAGCAATCGGTAAGGGCTCAAAACAGCGCCGGATAAGCATTTGAAGCATCGTTGATAATCCAAAAAAAATACGTCATAACCATTGAGATGGTTATGACGTAAATATAGTGGTTGAAATAAAAATTTACGAATGAAATGCTTATACCTTTTTCACATTAAAGGCATTCAAACCTCTTGGCCCCTGCTCTACTTCAAAGCTTACTTTGTTATTTTCTTTCAGCGGTTCGCTTAGCTGGTTGGCATGTACAAAAACACTTTCGCCTGTTTGTAAATCTTTAATAAAGCCAAAGCCTTTTGCATCATTAAAAAAACTCACGATGCCGGTACGTATCGGGCTTTCATCTTCGCCGGGAACATATTTGGGAACACCAATCTGCATGTCCTCCGCATTAAAGGTTTTCATTTTTTTAGGATCGGGCGGAGTAGAGGAAATGTTGCCGTTTTCATCAATGTAAGCCATCATCTCATCCAGCGACTTGCCTTTTTTTGCACCCGCTTTGCGCTCTTCCATCTTTTCGGCTTTCTCCTGCTTGTCTTTTGCCCGCTTTTTTTCTTTTTCCTTTTTACCAAAGGTTTCACCTGATCTGGCCATATATTAAGAACAAATTTTGTTGTTTGGTGAAGGTCGGAAATTTACGCGGTACAGCCTAAACTTTTCAGCTACATAACAAAGGTTTAGGGTTCAATTATAGCATTAAAAAGGGCCGTCGCACACTTTGTAATCTCTCGCTATCTTGCCAGTAACATTAATACCCCACTGCTATGCCGTCATCATCCGCCCCTTTGGTAAGCAAGATGCAACCATCGCAAAGCACCACCTATAACTCCTTACATCATCCCGCACTGGTTTCTCTTTTACAAAAAGCCTATTCGGCCGAAAAGGCCGCTGCGTATGCCTATCAGGGCCATGCCGCCTCAGTAAAAAAGGAGGTGGAGAAGACCGCCATCCGGCAAATTGAAGAAGATGAATGGAACCACCGCAAAGAAGTGCTGGCTATCATGCACCATTACGGCATACCGGTATCGGGGTGGTACGAGGTCCGCTTTGCTGTTATCGGCCGGGTTATCTCCGTTTCCTGTCATGTCATCGGATGGTTTATGCCTTTCTTCTTTGCCGGTAAATTAGAAAGCGGCAATGTGTGCGAATACTTCCGGATGAAGGGCTATTTTAATTCGTTGGGCATACACGATTGGGACGTGCTGCTATACGAAATGGGCATGAAGGAAAAGGAACACGAGGTTTATTTTTTAGAAAAAGTGCGGCAAAGCAAGGTGCTGCCTTATTTTGAAAAGCTGTTTCACTGGGGCCGTACCAGCAGCGCTAATAATATTGACCTGGATAAAAAATACCCAGTCGAAGATTCGGATCACTATTGTAAAAAGTGATCGTGTACTTTGTATCTTATTTATTCACTTTAAAAATCAGTATATGGGATTTGATCAATACCACGAACCGGCTAATGAGCTTTCTTCTGAAACCAGAACCTTTGCCCGCATGATGCAATCCTTGATTGAAGAAGCGGAAGCTATTGACTGGTACGAGCAACGCATCTCTTTAGAAAAAGATAAAGACGCTAAAAAGATTATGGAAAATGCCCAGAAGGAGGAGTTTAAGCACTTTGCTATGGACCTTGAATTTCTGCTGCGCAAAAAAGAAAAATGGCAAACGGTTATGAAGAACGTTTTATTTAAACCAGGTGACATAGTGGAAAACGGCGAGAAAGCGGAACATGCCGTGGAAGATTAATAGGCACCGATAAGAACGAGGCCGGGCCTGCTTCTCAGCCGCTATGACGTGCCGGGTTAATGAACCTTAATTTCTTGCAAAGCAATAAACCTTTTCAAGGTGCTGCACGTCTCAGGGCAAATTAGCACTATGAAAAAATACCTTGCTTTATTTTTTGCGGCCCTTATTTTTATTACCACGTCGGCCAATGCCCAGTATAGAAGATATGGCGGCCGCATAAGACGTTACCCATCGCAGGAAAGAACTTTTGCTCCACCCTACACGCCATCCGCTTCGGTTTCTTTTGGTTATGGATGGCCCAACCTGGACAAAGACCAGCTTTATCAATTTTACAATTTCGCCCAGGGACCGGCCAGTCAAAACGGAGTGCTTCATGGCAGCTTCGATTACCGGTACAGCCGCACCGCCAGTATAGGTGTAGCGGTATCGCATGGTAAAGTGTCGGCACCTTATTACGATTATAATTCTACTTCCACCACGCCGGCGCTCAATGGCTCGTTGGAAAACTGGAGTGCGATGCTGAACATCGTTAGATATATCCCGGTTAGCCAAATGGTAGAACCTTATATTAAAACCGCCGTTGGCGTAAATATATGGACCCAGGATTATGCCGATCAGAACGGCTATAAAGTGCCGCTGCAAAATCCAAATGCTTTTGCTTACCAGGCCAGCCTGGGCGTGAAGTTCAATCTGGATAAGCATTCGGGCCTGTTTGTAGAAGCCGGTTACGGCAAATATATTTTGGGCGGCGGGCTTACTTTTAAATTATAAAGCAGCAAGTATTCATCCGCATAAAAAACGCCTTTCTGAAACTTCGGACGGGCTTTTTTAGTAGGACTGTACAGATGAAGTTGCTTGTGACAGTAAGTTGTTCGGGTACAACCATTTTATTTATAGCACCATCATTAGTAAAGATGGAGACTGCGGTTAGGCCGGCTCAACGGCTCCTTTATCATTTGGCCCAGTTTATGGTAAAAGTGAAAATAGTTGTCATCATCACAACCCTCCAAGAAGTTTTTTCGTAAGTACAGTAGGTTGTTAGCAGAAGGGATTGCTATGCTTGCTTTTTTTAACATACCTGTAGCCTGATAGTCAGAACGCCTAAAAAAAATTTATGAAACCAATTATTTTTCTTCTTCTCCTTCCCTTTGCCGCTTTTGCACAAAAAGCAGAACAAGTAGCTTCCCGCAATAGTTATATAACGCCTGCCATTGTAGTTGGGCCGCTATCTGTTTTAGATAACACCGATAACAAACTATCTTTCCGGTTTATAAAAGAAGATGCCAATGCTTATATCGAATTGAGCGGCTCCGGTTGGGGTGCGGCTACTATTAACGTGGGGAATGAGGCCATCTTTTTATTTTCCAATGATAGCACCATCACCGTCAAATCAATGGAAGTACAAAGCTTTGAAGCCGGTGGCGAAACGTACAAGCATCGCTATGTAGTTACAACCGGAGATGTAAAAACGCTAAGCCGTTATGATCTTATCGGCATCCGCAAATACAACTTCCGTGATTTCAGCGACATCGCTATCCCCCGCCAAAAGACGGCCCCAATAAAAAACCTTAGCTATGCTTTTTTAACCGAACTTTTAAAACAAGGTGCGGCCAAAACAGCAAGGCTGTAGCAACGTTCGAACGTGGTTGTTCATTATAAAAGGTAATCACTGATAAACCGGTTTTACCAAGACACTAAACTTAACTGTCCTTATCTACCAGTTTATAAGCCGCTTCATCATACCGGTCGCCGGTGTTGGGAAACTTTTTAAGTAAGGCGTCTATCTCCTCCATTACTTGTTCGCTCACATTTACTTCTACACTACCGGCATTGTCGGTAAGGTTCTTACGTTTTTTGGTGCCCGGTATGGGAATAATGTTATCGCCCTGCGCTAATATCCAGGCCAGGGCTAGTTGGGCAGGTGTACAATTCAGGCGTGATGCTATGGCGGCAAAGCCTCCTGCCAAGCCTTGGTTATTAGCGGTATGTTGCTGCTGGTAACGGGGAAGTTTTTTACGAAAATCATTATCCGCCAGTTCTGCAATATTTAGCGTGTTGGTGATTAATCCCCTGGCCAGCGGACTAAAGGGAACAAACGTAATTCCTAATTCAGTACAAGCCGGAAGCACAGATTTTTCTACGTCCCTTGTTAGCAAAGAATACTCACTTTGCACGGCGCTGATGAGGTGGACTGCATTTGCTTTTCTGATGCTGGTAGCCGAGGCTTCCGACAAACCGAGGTAGCGCACCTTACCTTCTTTTACCAACGCCGCCATGGCGCCAACCATTTCTTCCACCGGCACGTTCGGGTCTATCCGATGAGCATAATACAGGTCTATGATTTCTATGTTCAATCGCTTCAAACTGGCTTCCACAGCCGTTTTCATATAAGCCGGCGAACCATTAAAGCTCATACCTGAAGCCGTTTGCGTAAAGCCGAATTTAGTAGCGATAAAAATCTTATCGCGGTTAGGCGCCAGCACTTTAGCAATCAGGCTTTCGTTAACCCCGTTGCCATAAACATCGGCCGTATCCCAAAAATTAATACCTAAATCCAATGCATGATGCAAAGTGGCAATGGACTCTTCATCATCGGGAACGCCGTAGGCATGACTCATGCTCATGCAGCCCAGGCCGATGGCGGAAAGCTGCTCGCCGTTTCCAAAATTTCTATATTTCACTGTGCTTATTTTATTGATTATGTAAATACGGAAGCAGGTATAAATACCGCAACCTTCGTTATACAAATGCTTAACGTTTACCGGAAATATTATGCCGGGGCTTGGGGTTCACTCTGCTGTTGGGCCATCTTCTCAAAATAGAAACTCCCATCAAAAGGCTTTATAGCAGCCATGCCAAAATCAACAGCCACTTTCAAAATATAAATGGCTTCCAGCCGCTCGTGAAGCGATGCCATCAACTCCTTAAACTGCTTTGGCGTACGTGCCCTTTTGTAATGATTGCAACGCCTGCAGGCAGGCATCAGGTTTTCTTCGGCATGAACATCTTTTTTACAACGGCGGGCATAAAATTTTTCTTTACACCGCGGCAGGTAATGATCTATCTGCATGGCCTTATACTCAATTGCAGTGCCGCAATAAGCGCATCGGCCACCAAATTTTTGATATACTTTTTCTCTTGCTGCTTTCGCTTTATTCATGCCTGAAAAATAGGGCTGCAAATTAAAGGTTTTGCCAATAGCTGTAATGCAAAACAGCGCTTCATAGTTCCATCAAACGCATCATGAAAAGGCTGCTTCAATCGTTTTGCCTTAGCTAATTTTTGCAGCTATTCAATCATCCTATCGGTTTGACGAATCACCAGGCAGAGAAGCCACAGAATTAATCAACAATAAAAATTTATGCTGGTGCGATCTTTTTATGGCTTTATATCTAAATCAATATTTCAATCATGGACAGCATTAATCAACAACAGCCCGAAGACAACCACAAAGACCTGCAAGGCACTGAGGCCGGTAAAAAAATAAAAGAGTTGGCAGAGCAAGCGGCTACCTGCTTTTTCTGCACCGCTATAACCACTGGTGGCCCGCTGCACACAAGGCCCATGTCGGTACAAAAAGTGGAGGAAGATGGAGCGTTCTATTTTTTAAGTGCCAACGATAGCCATAAGAACGCCGAGATAGCCACCGATAGCAAAGTGCAGTTGCTGTTTCAGGGTTCGGCCCACTCCGATTTCTTAAGTATCTATGGAACGGCCACCATCTCTACCGATAAAGAATTGATCAAAGAATTATGGGAACCTATTGTAAAAACATGGTTCACAGGCGGTGTAGATGATCCAAGAATTACCGCCATTAAAGTAGAAACAACTGATGGCTATTATTGGGATAACAAACATGGTAATGCTGTGGCTTTTGTAAAGATGGCTGCCCGCGCTATCATGGGAAAAACCCTGGATGACAGTATTGAAGGAACATTGAGTGTATAAAGGAAGATTTCACTTTCGTGGTAAAGAATTGGATAGTCCTCTAAAATAAATGCTGTAATTTTTACGCAATAACTACTCCTTTTATGGGACTGTCCATCCACTACAGCGGAACACTAAAAGATATAGCCTTGCTGCCCCAATTGGTAGAAGAACTACAGGATGTATGCACCTCTCTAAACTGGCACTACCACCTTTTTGATGATGTAAATTTTAAGGGCATTTGTTTTTCTCCGCCTGAATGTGAGCCGTTGTTCTTCACCTTTCATAACAGTGCAGAGATAGCCTCGCCGGTGCTATGGCAGTTGAAAATAGAACCCATTACTACCATCTCGACTAAAACACAGTTTGCCGGTATAGATGCCCACCGTGCAGTAATTAAATTGCTGAAACATATCAGTGCCCGGTACTTCAGCGTGTTTGAATTAAGCGATGAAGGAGGCTATTGGGAAGGGCTGGATGAAGCCGTATTGCAAAAACAGTTTAGCCGCTATAATTTTTTACTAACCGCTGTATCGGAAGCCATCGGCAAAATAGAAAAAGTGGATGGCGAAACAACGGAAGGCCTGGCAGAAAGATTGGAAAAGACGCTGGGCGAAAATGATTTTACTGAAAAGAAGGATGATGAAGACAAGATGTAATAGGCAATGTGCTATAAGCAATATACAGCTGTAGTCAATTACTTTGGTCAGCTATTTATTACTAAAGCAAATTCAATTTTCATTTATAAATACTACAGGTGATTGTTATATACCAGGAAGGCGGATGGCAGGTGATAACTCAACGGGCACACGGCATAGTAGCGGCGCAATTAGCCATGCAATGGCGGATAAAAGATAGACCCGAGCGATGGACGGAAACCGTGCTGGCTATAGCCGAACACGATGATGCTGAAGTGGAGCTGGATGGCGAAAAGCTTTTAACACCCACCGGCGGGCCGCTCAATTTTGATATGAAAACCTTTGAGCCGGAGCATTGCCAAACCCTTTCGATGCTTACCCAAACCAAGAGCCGCTATATAGCTTTGCTTACTTCTATACACACGGTTTTTTTATATGGTAAAGAAGAAGCAACCAACCCGCAAGCGAAAGCTTTTTTAAAAGAGCAAAGGGCCTTGCAGGAAACCTGGCGTAAAGAACTGAAGCTGGAAAGGTCAGAAGTGGACCGCATCTACGACCTGCTGGAATGGTGTGACGCCTGCTCCCTGCTTATTTGCCAGGGCAAGCAACAACCTGAAAAGCGCAAGCTGGAAATAAGTACCGGTCCCGATAAAAAGATGTACCACCTGGCACAGTTAGATGAGCATACGCTTACTATAGAACCATGGCCCTTTGAAGCAACAACGTTTACCGTAAACTTTGATTGGAGACTATTGCCACAAATTCAGTTTGCTTCATCAGCCGAATTCAGAAAAGCCTTTTTAGAAGCCCCGGTTAGCGAAACCAAGTGGACACTATCTAAACAAAAAGCGGCTGTAAAAAAGAAGAAAGTATAGCAACAAGCCCAACTTGTACTGATTGCTTTATCACTGCGGTTTATGAAAATGCATTACCGATTGAAAGCGCCGGATGAACGGTTCATCTATATTTCCTTTATGGTTAGTAGCCAGAACAACAAGCCCGGAGTAGCGCTCTATTCGTTGCAAAAGATAGCTTACTTCCACATTGGCATAACGGTCGTGTGAATCCTTAACCTCCGTTCGTTTTCCAAACAGGGCATCGGCTTCATCAAAAAATAAAATCCAGTGGTTGCTCTCCGCTTGTTTAAAAATAGCATCAAAGTTCTTTTCTGTTTCGCCAATGTACTTGCCTTTTACTTGTAAAAGATTTATATGATGAACTTCTTTCCCGGCTTCTTTTCCTAAGGTTTCAACAGCAGTTATTTTATCTATACCCTCGCCGGTTAACAAAGCAGCATAACCTTGTTTGTTTAGCGGCTGCCCCTTTTCATTGGTTGAAGTAGCTGCTTGCTCCGCCAGCCAGGTTTTGATGTTTTGTAATGCTTCCATATCAATAGGGATAATTTCCGGTATAGTTACCGGCCGGACTGTAATTAGCCACCACTATAACGCCTCCGTTTGCACAGGTGGCCATACCCATGCCCACTTCCTTAGTGTCCTTCCATATCATTTGTGTATAGTGCATGCTGTGTGCCGATCCGGCTTCGCCAATTTTTGAGTAGGTATATTTTTGTTTTTCGCCATACCAGGCCTGAGAAGCGCTTACCGGATTAAACGAGGAGGAAGAACTGTTCATGTAGATGTTTTCGCCATACTCATTGTTCTGCCGGTGGCGTAGCTTACAAGCACCGGTGGACACCAGGGAATCGGCCCACTCCTGTGCAAAGGAAGCCAGGTCGGCACTCCAGGTTAGTGACGTAAGATGCACTTCGCTTCTTACCTTATTATGATGGTCCAGCACTTGCTTAGCCTGCGCGGCAGACAGGTCGCTGCCGGTGCTATCTGCTGCATCCTGGCTAAAGGAAACTACCGGAAGCAGCAGCAAAACAATAAAGAAAATTTTGAGCATGACATAAAATTGATGGCGTGAAGAATTGGTGATGGCGCTCTTCTGAGGTAGCAGGATAAAGTTAGTGTTTTAATTTTTTGCATATATGGCCGATACTTGCCTGGCAGGAAAGGGGCTAATAGGTCAATTGGAATAAAGAGCAGAACTGTTGGCCTTTTATTGGTTTCTTTTAGCAAGGCTTTTACGGATAGTGAAAATAATAAGCCCAAACACTACCGCAGTAAGCAGCATGGCGGTAACATGGCCCCCGGTAAAGGTCATAAAGCTGGCTTCTAACTTTGTGGGGTCAACACCATCGCTCATAGCAGTAATGCCGGTATTAGGCCGTAGTACATGCGTGGCACCAAAGAAGACGCATTTGTTATAAAGAATAACAGAGCTGGTAGTCTGTGCGTCTGGACGAAAAAATTCAACATCCCATTTACCAAAAACATGCAGGGCATACGTGAAGAGCATACTCAACAGAACGCCCATGGCCAATGAACGTGTAAGGTTGCGGGAGGTAGATTCTGGTTTGGTTGCCATGGGTTAAATGTAAAGCGCTGTAGTGGATTATAGCAGAATAAGCTATTATTATAAACCGCTGTTTTGTTCGTTTCGAAAAAAGCTTGCGGAGGTTTACTTCATACGTTATTCTATCTATTTGGCCATCCACTAAGTATTCGCTAAGAAAACGGTCAGAATATTTCTCCCACATTTTCGTAAACAGCGGCTTATATTTTTCCCACGACGGGAAACATTCTTTTAATGTTTTGGGAAGACCACGCAGAGCAGGAAAAGATATTTTCTTTAATGCCCAATTTTTTGCACTAACTGTTTTTGGGCCAATAAGGCTTCCAGCTTTGCCAGCCTTTCTTCAAGGCCGGTTACTTTATTTTTTAATTCATCATTGTTTTTTGAAAGCTCCTGCACCGCCTTTACCAATGGTACGGTAAACTCTGCATAGCGAAGGCCATAAGTGTCGTTAGCACTTTTGGGTTTATCTACCCCGCTAAAATCAAAGCCTGATTCTTTAGCGGCGGCTTCCACCTCCTGGGCTATAAAGCCGGTATAGGTAATTTGTTCTTTTTCGTTTAATGCCCTTGTGTAAAACTCCAGTGCGGTTGGGCTCATACTGTCTTTTATGTTTTTGTGATAAAACTCATTCAGTGCGGTGGCAGAAAGTTTGTAAGTAACAGGCCTTAGCTTATTAATAAAAGAAAGGCCGGATACATTTTCCTGTACGCTGTTTTTAAACCGGCCATCGCTTATAGTACTCCAGCCGGCCCAGCCGCCGTAGGAGGTAGTAGCACTATTACCAAACCTGGCCGTGTTAGTAGTTGATAAAGTAGAATTTCCAATGGCAATTACATTGTAGCAACCGTTGTTATTTGCCTCTGTATTAGCCCCCACAAAAACATTGTTATAGCCATACTCAAAATAACTATTGCCGCCCGAGCCTGCATTGTAACCTATGGCCGTATTTTATTGAGCGCCGCTATTAGAGCGAAGTGCACGATAGCCTACGGCGGTGTTATAAGCTCCGGCGCCTATATTATCCCCGAGGGCGAGATAACCTACCGCAGTGCTGCTGCTTCCGGTTGTATTACTCTCAAGTGCAGCACCACCATAAGCGGTATTATAGTTTCCGGTGGTGTTGGATTGAAGGTTACCTCCAAGATAAGCGGTATTGCCGCTTCCGGGTATCTGCAAGCGGCTGGTAACAATTAACCAGGTGCTGCCACTATAAAGCCAGAAGTCACCGGTATCCGTGTCAAAAACCAACAAGCCTCTTGCAGGGTTCATAATGCCGGTGCGTTCCGTTGTTCTCATGCGTGGTACCAGAAAGCCTTTGCTGGTGCTGGTGAGGTCTAACAGTGCGCTGGTAGCAGGCGCAGTAGTGCCTATACCTACACTTTGAGCTATAGCAGACACAGATAGCAACAAGGATGTTGCCAGGGAAAGAAGCAGTTTCATGATAGAAATTTTTGTTGATGATAAAAAGCAGGGCAACGGACGGCAGCAAACAGTTGTACGCACTAAGCTAAACTAAAAATTGTTTTGCACAGCAAGCTTTCAACCTCCGGCAGGTCTTTTCCGCCTTTGTTGGTGTTGCCATAATAAATGACTGAGCCGTTGTTGGTGTAGATGCGTGGCTTAGCGTTTTGGCCCACCAGCAGCCGTAGTACGAACCAGTCAATAACAATACAGTACCTTCTAACTTAAGTAGTTGGTGCGGCCGGCGCACCTGGCTATGCGGAACATCAACAGCGACATAAATATAAAGCAGCCGGAGAGATTGGCCGTGGCTTTGTGCCTTACAAATGTGCCTGACTTGGTGTGTCGGCTAAAACTTTAAGCATATAGAACTTCGTTGTTCATTGTTCCAATTGCTTGCTTCTCTAAGTTGTATGCTTTTGTTCGAAGTCTGTTTGCTTCTAATGCCAAATCATTTATTTCCTTCACCTTGTCTTCGTCCGTTAACATAGGAATGGGTGTTGCTTCAACATGTTCAACTTCAAGATGTGGAACTACAGAACCATAGTTAGAGCGTTGTAGTAATATCCGACCATATTCAGTATTTAAGAAAATGTATAGATAGCCGATATTATCTAAGGTTTTCGGTATCAGTCTAACTATATCATGCGTCATTACCCAATTATTCCAGTGCTCCGGAACAATTGCAACTTTGCCAGTTGTTCCGCTACAAGTAATGAGAAGCATGTTTTCTTTTATGGTTAAATGACTGCCGATTCTATCTTTATGTATAGTGCGGGAGATGTATTTTTTGTTTGATGGATCGAGTTCATGTATGCACTTGCCGCTAAAAAAAGGAACTCCACTTTCCGAATCTTCTAAATAAACTCTCTTGAAACGTCCCGGAATAAATATTCTGCTGGCATATTCCTTCAAAGGCTTCACCATTGCTCCACTATCAAATAAGCAGTCTAATATTTTATCAACAACTGGATTGTGATATGTGGCGTCAAAGCGATTATTTAATTCGTCAAGATTTACACTAAAAGTTTTTACTTCTGTTTTTGAATCATAATAATTAGGTCTTAAACTTTCTAGTGTCGGAAGTTGTAAGGCTTTTAATAAAATTTCTTCTGCCTGTTGAATTAATTCATTGCTTTTATCACGCAATTCGAAAGACTGCATTATAAGTGAATGAATTTTATGTCTTACTTCTTCTATGGCATATGGAATTTGAATTTGATTTAAGTGTTCTGGATCTATATGCTGGATAACAGCACCGTAAAGATTACTCTTCAAAAGTTGTTGCCCAATGTCTGCTTTGATGTAAGCATATAAATAACCAACATCATTTTTAGATAATAAATTAAGTTGAATAAGATTTTGAGAAAAAAGTTTGCTGTCAAGAGTTCTTGATATAACTGTAGCATTACCAATAGTTCCTGAACAAGTAACTAAAATTTGTTCCTTATGCACATACCATTTAGATAAATCAGTATTAGTCTCTAAAGATAAATATTTAGTTGCTTTGGGATATAGTTCAACCATCTGCGCAGGCGTAAACATTGGTATGCCATTACCTTTCTCAACAAAAATGCGTGTGCAAATATTGGGTCTAAAAGCACTTGCAATACCATTGCTGCCACAGATTGTCTTTAATTCCCATTTGCAAGCCTTCAAGACTTCTCTCGCTTTTCTTGCTTCAACATTATATACATTTGCTTCAAGCCTCATTTTAGAGGATAATACCTCTTCAAGACTAATAGACGCATACTTTATAGTATCTACCATTGTATACCTTCCTGCTTTTTCCACTTCTTGAATATAGCTGCAACTTCTAATGTCTGGTCGTCTAGTTCTGGTTCTTCATAAGTTTCTACTTCCCCTTTTTCATTAATCTTAGTGCGAGGAAAGTATAAAACTTCTCCATTCTTATCTCTTTTCAATACGTCTGCTCCTCTTTTATCGTGTCCTACTTTGTCAATAAGAGTCATGAAAATATTGTAGTTGTGTTGTGGTTCCCGCTTTTATTCATCCGTTTTTTTCTGAACAATGAGAACTGATGTTTGTGTACCCGTACTTGGTTGAAATGTATCTTGGTGTAAATCTAAACTCGCCATTATATAGCAATTATCAAGAAGCCACTTTCTAATCTGCATTTTTCCAGGCGAACCTAAAATACTATCCGGTACTACTACTGCGAGTCTACCTCCGGGCTTTAGTAATTGAACACAACGTTCTACAAAAAGTTCCTCCGGCGACATACTGTTGCTTCCTTTTGCAATTTCATATTGGCTTAAAATGGAAGGGTCTTGAATTGGAATTTTGCTGCCAAAAGGCGGGTTCGTAACAATCACATCAAATAGTGCAATATCCTTCCATGTGCGAATGTCAGATGCTTGCAAGCCAAAGCGATTAGCCAGTGTTTCTTTAAATTCTTTGTCCCATTCATGGGGTGGTAATAAGGAGTTTGCCCGAAGAATGTTTCCGCTTCCATCATTATTCATTACCATATTCATCTTAGTAGCTTTCACTAAGTCTGGATTGATGTCAAAGCCAAAAAAATGCTTGCCGGCAATTTCTTTTATTTTTTCATTGGCAGCTTGCTTTTCATTATCTCCCCATTTTTCTTTTGTTCTGCCCAACTTGGCTGAAATACCAGCTTCAATTTTTTGTATGACTACGTTCATCGCCTGAACAAGGAAGCCACCGGTGCCGCAACTGCTATCCAGCACAAATTCGCCGATTTTAGGTTCTATCATTTCGACAGTCATCTTCATGACATTGCGCGGCGTAAAGAATTCGCCTCTGTCGCCTCTAAGATTAGAACCAACAATTTCTTCATAAGCTTTGCCTTTGATATCAATGTTTGTATCTAACAGACTATAACGTTGAAGTTCACCAACAACGTAGGCAAGTGTACGAGGGCTTAATCCGATTTCATCAACTAATGTAAAGATTTGCTTGTGCCTTTCTTTTACTTTTTTGAAAATTTTGCTGAGCCTTTTTTTTACGTTTAGTTGTCCGTCAGCATTATCCCGTTCTTTTGTTGTAACAAAAAACTCTGGCTCCTCAAAGAGGTTCTTCTCATCCTCTATTTTACAAAAAATAATTTTTAAAAGTTCAAAAAAAGCTGTTTGTTTTTGGGGTCCATCAATAGCATAAATATGGTTGTGGCATTTCTTAAAAGCGTATAAAAGGTTATCTCCGCTTGCCCTTTGTTGCCGTTGTCGGCTCGGTCGGTCTATCTCCTCAACAGGCGTATTAAAAGATGGAATATCTATGTAATCTATAAACTCAAACTCACCTTTGGAATTGGTAACTTTTCTAAAAACTTCTTTGTCTTTGCCATTTGTCCAAAGTCCCCATTCAGCATTACCGCAAGCTTGCATGTATGACTTTAGTTGTTCAACGCCTTCCTTACGGTCATTTGGGCTAATATTTTCTCTCTTGCACTCAATGATTATTTTAACATTTTCCTGCACAAAGTGAGTACACCCCTCGTCGAAAATGGCGATGTCAATTCGCTTGTTTGCAGTGCCTACTTTAATGGGAAGTTCAATTTTTATTTGAGCTTTTGGATACTGATGCTCATTAACAAGTCGCTTCTCAATATTTTGGCGTACATATTCTTCCGGTGTGTCCTTACGAAAGCTGCCGTCAATGTAGTCTCTTATTTTACCTTCAGGGACAGATATTATTAATTGTTCAGCCAATGTTAGTTGATTTTTAACCGCTCAAGATAATGGTTTGTTGTGCATAGGCAAAATTGCGATTCTTAGGTAGGTTAGCTTTATGTCAGGGCTTTATGCGCCCAACCAAGTTTTCGCACTGCCAATCTTCTATCCCAACAAGTCCTGCGTATGTATTAAAAAGAGGGTAATAAAATAACCTACAGGCTAAACACTTATCGCAACATTGAAACTAGAACCTGTTTTACCCAAAACAATTATTGTTTTACCAAAAACAATGACTGTTTTAACGAAAATGAATATTGTTTTCATCAAAACAATAACTGTTTTCGGGAGAATAATAACTGTTTTGAAGAGAATAATAATTGTTTCCCTAATAATAACTATTGGTCGCCTCAAAACAATAATTGTTTTGGCTGCGGCAGCGGTAAAGCCACACCGCATATTTACGGCCCTTGCCCACTCCTTTACGTAAACCTACGGCCCGCCACATTGCGCATAACCACCATTTGATACTATTATGGAATATAATTGTTGCCATGTGTAGGAACGGTATAGATGGAAGCAACAGCAACTATTACTACTATTTTATCATTAAAACTAAAACCCCTATGTCCTTAATTAGAATCACCAACGGCTTCAATACCCTTACCGATGCCCGGTTATTGGAACGTGCCAATTTTATTCACCAAAGCATGAATGGTAACCCCAGCTTCGGTTCGCCATCACCTACCATGCCGGCCATTGAGGAAGCTATTGCCGCCCTTACCCTATCGGTGCAAAAAGCCGGTAACGGTGACAGGCTTATGGTGGCGCAAAAAAATGCCGACCGCGATATGCTGATTGAAATGCTTCACCTGCTTAGCTACTTTGTACTCTACGCCTCCGGCGGCGATCAGCTAAAGGCATTTAGCTCCGGCTTTACCCTGGCTAAAGAGCCGGTGCCGCAGCCCGAAATACAAAAGCCTACCGGCCTTAAGGTGGCCAATAGCGACCAAAGCGGCACCTTACTGATAAGCACTAAAAAAGTAAAAGGTGCAGCCGCGTATATGCACCAGTACACAGCCGACCCTTTGCAAAAGGAGGATAGCTGGATGACTATGACCTGCACACAAACCCGCTGCAAGCTGGAAGGCCTGACACCCGGCACTACCTACTTTTTCAGGGTAGGCGCCGTAGGCCCTAAAGACCAGATCATGTACAGCGATGTGGCTATGAAAATAGCTGCCTAAAGTCCATTTCTATTTTGCCGTTCTTACACAAGAGGAGCCATCTGCTTACAGGTGGCTTTCACTTTTATGCCATTGAGTAATGATGATACTTATGGCCTGCGAGAAACAGCGTGATGGATGCCTAAGGTTGTTGATAGCTTACCTTCCTTGCCAAAACCCCATAGCTTACTATTTTTCTGCTTTCCTGAAAGGGAAAACAATAAGAGGTTGTCTAACAAATAACATACTGGATGGTGATGGCTGTTAGAACAATGGCGGAGGGGTTATTTGTTATGCCAACGCAGCAGGCATCTGTGACCGGTTGCCACCGGGCCTCTTACATAGGGTGACAAAGCAGTCAGCACTTCTGATTTTCATTAAGCTAAATTTAAACAACCTCTAAGCATTTATGTAGCGGCCTTTTATAAAACCTGGCGATGACCGATGACCTGGCACCTGAGCTTATCGGGTACGAAAAAGATCATCCGGCAGAAGCACACAAGGCTGCCATCTGCATACCCGTAATTCTATTGTAAGTTTGTATTGTTTATTTTACTAAAGAATGAAAGCAAAGTATATTAATCCATTTACGGACTTTGGGTTTAAGAAAATCTTTGGCGAAGAAGCGAGCAAGCCTTTGTTGATTGACTTTCTCAATGCGCTATTGCCCGAAGAGAAAAAAATTGTTGACCTTTCTTTCAAAAATACTGAACAGTTAGGGCAAGCTGCATTTGACCGTAAAGCGATATACGACATCTACTGCCAAAGTGAAGCTGGTGAACGTTTTATTGTAGAATTACAAAAAGCAAAGCAGAATTATTTTCGGGAGCGAACTATTTATTACTCCACCTTTCCCATTCGAGAACAAGCGGACAAAGGACAATGGGATTTCAACCTTAAAGCCGTTTATTGCGTCGGTATTCTTGATTTTACTTTTGATGATTATGAAAACGAACCGGAGCGGGCAGAAGTCGTTCATACCATTCAATTAAAAAACCAAAACGGCAAAGTTTTTTACGACAAGCTTACCTACATCTATTTAGAAATGCCCAATTTTGAAAAGACAGAAGCATCGTTACAAACCCGCCTTGACAAGTGGCTTTACTTTATTAAAAATCTTGAAGACTTTCAATCCATCCCGGTTATTTTTAAGGACGAAGTATTTACGCAAGCTTTCCAAAAAGCAGAATTGGCTAACCTTCAACCGGCAGAAATGGATAGTTACGAAGCCAGTCTCAAAGTGTTTAGAGACTTAAATAACACCTACGATTATGCCGTGCAAACTGCCCGTGAAGAAGGATTGTCACAAGGCTTGTTACAAGGGTTGTCACAAGGGTTGTCACAAGCAAAATGGGAGATTGCTAAAGCGTTAAAAGAAAGCGGTTTAACCATTGCGGTTATTGCAAAAGCGACAGGGCTTTCGAGCGAAGAAATTGAAAGCATTTAATTTAAATTCAGTTCTTATTTAAATTATATTCTGCTATAATTATACATAAACATGCCGCCCATATTAGGCGGCATGTTTAAATTTTAATCAGCATTCCGCAAACTACGGCTTACTGATCATCCTTGCTTTGCGCAGTAGTCGCCGGTTTTCCCGCTTATGCAACAACCGGTAAGCGATGGTGTACATAATGGGTAAAATCAATAATGTAAGCACCGTTGATGTTACCAGACCACCAATTACTACACGGGCCAGCGGCTTTTGCGTTTCGCTGCCAATGCCGGTAGATACCGCTGCCGGCAGTAACCCGATAGCCGCCATTAAAGCTGTCATTACCACGGGTCGTATGCGTGAACGAACGCCTTCACTAACGGCTTCGGCTATGTGCATACCCGCCTCTAAATTCTTTCGGAATACGCTGATCAATATCACCCCATTTTGAATACATACGCCAAACAGTGCAATAAAGCCAATACCGGCGCTGATGCTGAAGTTCATGCCCGTAATGTATAAAGCAAGGATGCCACCAATCAACGCAAAAGGCACATTCATGATGGTTAGCATGGCATCCTTCGTATTACCAAACAAGGCAAATAAAATAAGAAAGATCACCAGTAAACAGATAGGCACTACTTTACCTAATGTAGCCGATGCCCGTTGCTGGTTTTCAAACTCACCGTTCCAGGTGGCGCTATAACCTTTTGGTAAATGAATGGCGGCTTCTACTTTCTTTTGGGCCTCGCTGATAGTGCTTCCCAGGTCGCGTTCGCGAATGGAAAATTTTACCGCAATATACCGGGCATTGTTATCTCTGTAAATAAAGGCAGGGCCGGTACGGGTGCTGATGTTGGCTATTTGTTTTAATGGCACTTTGGTTCCATCCTGTGCCGGTACCATCAGGTTCTCAATTTTATCCTGCGCATCCCTGAATTCCTTTTGGTAGCGCACCCGCACATCAAACTTTCGTTCGCCTTCATACAATTCCGTAGCGGCTTTACCGCCAATGGCCATCTCAATAACCGAGTTGGCATCGGCTGTATTAACGCCATAAAATGCCATGCGTTGCTGGTCTAATTCTATCCTGAATTCGGGCTGGCCCAGGTTACGCAGAATACCTAAATCTTCAATGCCTCTTACCGTGCTTAATTGCCCCATTACTTTTTTAGACAAGCTGTCTAATGTATTAAAATCGGTACCGAAGATCTTCACTGCTAAGGCAGCATTTACACCAGCCACGGCTTCTTCCACATTATCACGTATAGGCTGCGAATAGTTTAGTACAATGCCGGGCAGTTTGCGCAACTGGCTGTCCATCTGGTCAATCAATTGCTCTTCGGTGATCTTTCGTTTCCACTGTTCTTTTTGTTTGAGGTCCACTTGTATCTGCACATTGAAAAATCCTTTCGGGTCGGTGCCGTCATTGGTTCTTCCTACCTGCGCCAGCGTTTGTTCTACCTCTGGAAACTCCCGTAAAATATCCACCATTTTATTGGAGATGTTGTTGGCTTCGGGCAGGGATACACTCATCGGCAATTCGGCTTCTACCCATAGAGCGCCTTCATCCAACTCCGGTAAAAATTCGGTGCCTAAAAACTTTGCTGTGGCAAAAGAAAGCCCCATTACACCAAGCGCAATCAGTAAGCTGGCCCTTGGGTATTTATAGGTTATGGAGAAGGCTTTCATCACGCCACGTTCAAGGCCGATGACTACCGGGTTATGCCTTTCACGAACGTTCTTTTTTAATAAGATGCTGGATAACGCCGGCACCAAGGTTAATGTAAAAAGAAGGGCGCCCAACAACGCAAAACCAAGTGTATAAGCAAGTGGCGAAAACATCTTGCCCTCTACTTTTTGAAAAGCAAAAATGGGAATCAGGCAAGTGATGATGATAAGCTTGGAGAAGAAGATCGCCTTGCCCATTTCGGCGCCGGTTTGTTTAAAAAGGCCCATCTTCGCCAGCTTATTAAAACGCTCCATGCCTACTTCCTTAGCTCTGTGGTCAAGCGCTACAAACAAGCCTTCCACCATCACCACCGCACCATCTATGATGATACCAAAATCCACCGCCCCCATCGAAAGCAGGTTGGCACTCATGCCCTTGATGCGCATACATAAAAACGCAAACAACAATGATAAAGGAATGATGATACCTACCGTTAACGTCGTGCGCCAATCGGCCATAAAAAGAAACACGATAACGGTTACCAGAATGATGCCTTCGAGCAGGTTATGTACTACTGTGTGCTGGGCATAATCCATTAATTCTGTACGGTCGTAAAAGGTATCCAACTGCACACCTTTCGGCAGAATATTTTCGTTCAGGTCTTTTACCTTGGCCTGAACAGCAGCTAATACTTCGCTGGGATTTTCGCCCTTGCGCATAACGATGATGCCTTCAATTACATCGGGTTGCTTATCTCGTGTAACCCAGCCCAGGCGCGGCCTTCCGGCTTCGTTAACGGAGGCGATGTTCTTTACTAAAATGGGTACGTTGGCCTGCTTGGTAACGATAATATTTTCAATATCCGGCACATCTTTTAAAATACCGATGCCCCGCACCACGAACGATTGCCCGTTACGTTCTATCACATCGCCACCCACATTAATGTTGCTTTTAGTAACGGCATTATATACATCAAGCGATGATAGATTATACTTCGTAAGCATCTCTGGATTCACGCTGATCTCGAAGGTTTTTTCTTCACCCCCAAAGCTGTTTACATCGGCCACACCAGGCACTGATTTAAACTGCCGGTCAAGCACCCAATCCTGTATCGCCGTTAGTTCGTGAATGTTCTTCGTGGTGCTCTTTAACGTGTAGCGATAAATCTCACCCGTAGGCCCGTAAGGCGGTTGCACATCGGGCTTTACCCCATCGGGCAGGTCGGCGCCACCAAGGCGGCTGAGCACTTGCTGGCGGGCAAAGGCATCGTCCACATCATCATCAAAGATGATGCGCACATAGCTTAAGCCAAAGGCCGATGTGGTGCGCAGATTTGCTTTCTTTTGAACGGAATTCAGCACCACCTCCATAGGAATGGTGACAAACTTTTCCACTTCCTCGGCGCTGCGGCCCGGCCATTGGGCAATGATGATAATTTGCGTATTGGTTACATCCGGGAAGGTTTCCAGCGGTGTATTTTTATAAGAGATAAATCCAATAACCGCCAGCACCGCCGTCATAAAAAAAACAAAGTAGCGGTGCCGCAGCGAGAAATGGATAATGCGTTTTATGAAACGATTCATGGGAGAAAATTTATGGTAGTTAATGTACTACAGCATGAGTTGGCAGTAAGCAGTTTGCAGTTAGCACCTCTACTGCCAACAGTCAACTATAAACTGCCAACTTCTGCTATTTTATTTCTGCTGCTTCCTGCAACTGGCGGTAATAAAGAATGGCCTGGTTGCCTATTACCTTATCGCCCCTGGCTAAACCATTTTTGATGAAAACGTTGTCACCAGCGGTTTTCAGCACTTCTACCTGCTTTATTTCCAGGTTGCATTTATCGTGATAAACCACTACGTAGGTGTTACCATCTTCACTTACTAAAGCCGATGCAGGAATAGAAAGCGTTCTGTTATTATCTTTCTTCTCAATAGTGATATTGGCAAACATTTCGGGCTTTAGCTGGCCGCTGTTGTTGGGCAGTACAATGCGGATGCGCATCACTTTTGTTTGCGGGTCCAGTATCTGGTTCACCTTATCTACCTTACCCACAAATACACTGTCCGGGTAAGCAAGCGTAGTAACATAGGCGGTAAAGCCTTCTTTCACTTTAGCAATGTCGCTTTCATATACGTTGGCCCAAATCCATACATCTTTTGTATCGCCTACGGTGAATAAAGTTTGTCCGTTATCGTTACGAATAAACTGGCCGGGATTGATGTTCTTCTCCACCACATAACCGCTCTTTGGCGCACTGATAACATAGGTGCCATTGGCCGATGTGCGGCCGCTTCCGTTAATAGAAATCTGCGAACGGATCTTGCCTTCATTGGTCATGGCCTTTTTGTAGTTCTCTTTCGCTTCATTATAATCCTTCTCGCTGCCGATGCCGTTTTTATAAAGATGTTCAGCATTTTCCATCTGCCGTTTGGCAATGGAAATATCGCGGCCGGCGGTTGACAGATCGGCGTAGTTACTGGCAATGTCGGCACTTTTTAAAACGGCCAACGTTTGCCCGGCATGCACATAATCGCCAAGCGATACGTTCACCGAAACAATTTGTCCGCTGCTGATCGGAAATATTTTCACTACTTTATTTTCATTAAAGCTTACCTCGCCGGAAAGCTTTAATTCTTCATCAATACTTTTTTCCTGCACGGTATCAATCGTTACCATGCGGTTCATACTATCGCTGATGCAGATCTGTTTTTTTTCCGGGCTTTCGGCGGTAGCGTGGCCGTCGCAGGAGCTGAGCGCCGCGGTGATGGCTATTATAGCTAATAGATAAATCAACTTGTTCATAAAATTTATTTTAAGGGGATGAGGTTTTTACCGGTTACATAATTGAGTTCGGCAAAGGCGTTCAGCAAAGCGGCTTGCTGGCCCAATTGTTTCAGCTTTGTGTCTTTATACGATGAAAAGAAATCAATGAACTCAATGAGGCCGACTTTTCGTTGCTCGTAACTTTCAATCATGCTCTTTAACAGGCGTTCGTAATCGGCCGACCAGGAACCGGCGCTGCGTTGCACATTTAATAAGGTTTGGACTTTGTTATATGCCGATATCACTTCATTTTGCACCACGTTTTTAGTTTGTTGCACCGCAAGGTTAGCGCCTTGCACCCCCCATTTGGCCGCCGCTATATTGCCGCGGTTTTTATTGAATAAAGGGATTGGAAGGTTTAATTGAAGACCTACATAGTTGCTCACATAACTATTGGCTTTATCATAATCCAAACCCACTGTTACATCCGGAACAGCCAATGCTTTTTGATAAGCCAGGTTATGCTGCTGCAAGGCCAGTTGGGCCTGCGCAAAGGCAATATCACTGCGGGTTACAGCACTATCTAACAGGGTAGAAAGTGTGATGCCTTTTACACTGGCTGCGTCATACATCGGCACCGAAGCCTGCACTGCCTCACCATTTTTTAATCCCAACAACGTACGCAGGTCTTTGGCTATATCTTGTTGCTGGCGCAGGTTATCGGCATAATCGCTTTGCAGCGAATACAACAACGACTTAATGCGAACATCATCCTTCAGGGATATGTCGCCCACCTTCAGCATCTCGCTCATACCGGCTGAAAGTTTTTGCATGTGACCGATTTCTGTTTCTAATAAAGATTGAGTTGCCTGCAACAACGAAAGGTTGTTAATATCTGTTACCAGCACGTAATGCAGATTACGCATCAGCTCACCAAACTGGCTACCGGCGCTCTTTGTAGCATCCTGCGCCAGTTGCACCTGCAGGCCGCGTTTGCCGGCGGTGCGTATTACCTGTTGCAGGTTCAGGTACACCTCACCACCATCCTGCTGAATGGCAGTAGTGCCCTTGGCATGACGAAAGAATTTGCCGTCGTATAAGTTTTGTTCCGTATTAAGGATAGGATTGTCCCAGGCTTTTGCCTGCTGAATCAGCGCTTCATTAGCGTTGATATTATACTGCGCTGCTATCAGCGAAAGGTTATTTTTTAAAAAGATTTCTTCGGCTTTGGGCAGGGTCAGTTGAAGGGTATCCTGCGCGGAAACCCCGAAAGCGAAACTGATACATGCTGCTAAGCCAAAGCTGCGGAAAGCAACTTTACTTGTCATAAAAAGGTTTTAGAAATGCGACCGTATGCGGTACAGGAAATGCAGCAAGCGTTAGATCAATAGAAAAAAGAAAACGGTTAATTAAGCCTTGGGAGGAGGAGATTGAATATCAAAAAAACCGGCTAATAATTGATTATCGTTCAGCGCCGGCGCAAAGGCGGTAGTGTTTGGTACCGCAGCTTTTTTTACAAGAAGAAAATAAGGAGAGAAAAAATGATGCGGCTTTAAGGCGTGAAAATACCGGGCATTATCATCGTCGCTATCACTTTTATGCTTTACCGGCTTATGGCTTGAAAGTGAAGCCTGGAGCCAATCGGAGAGGCTGTTAATATCCGTCATTTGCTGGCCCGATGCGTCGTATGTATCGGTCTCATCAACCTGCGCAATAAACATGGAGAAGTTGATGTGTAGCAGGAGCAGTATAAAGGCAAATGGTTTCATTAACGTGGGCAAAATTATACGTACCCGTTATTATTAAAAATCTTTTCGGTAAATGAGAGGAAAAATAAGATTGGGTTAACAGGAGGGGGCCAATGATGGTTTTTCAACTAATACAATGCTTTAGATGACTGACCAAACAATTTATACACTCATTTACTATCTTACCATTTTAAATAAGGTATCGCTATGGCCACTTTCTTTGTAAACATAACTGATGAAAACGGAGTCGGTAAAATCGTTCGCAGCCAACAGGTCTCTTTCGATCATGAACTTGTGACCGTTTCGGAAATTATTGAAAAAAGAGTACGGGAAGAAATAGCGCAACATAACAAACAACGCAGCGAAAATTTTTCTGGACTGGTGCAGCCGGTGGAGATGGAACAAAGGCTCGACGGAAGCCGTTTACCATCATTCATACCCATTAATGTGGAAAAGCAGGTGGCGGTTGCCAGACAGGCATTTACCAGCAATGGATTCTTTTTGCTGATAGATAATTTACAAGCCGAGCGGTTGGAACAAACCTTTTTATTACATGCCCGGTCAACTATCAATTTTTTAAAACTAACACCACTTGTTGGAGGCTAATATGGCATTGTTCAATTTTCTAAAACCAAAAAAGGAAAACGAAGGCACACCCGTACCGGCCATTGAAAAACGGCTGGAAGAAATAGCGCTTGCCGTGGAGACCTTTCTGAAAAAACAGAAAGGATATTCTTTGCAAGGAGCCGTTTATCACAGTTCCGAAAAATCGCACAAGTTTCAGCCTTCTGATTTTCGTTCTATTGATGACTTAATTTTTCTTTCCAATCTTCTGCCACGAATTTGCAACAGCAGTGTACAAAGGGACACCATTAAGGTGCAAATCATATCCTCTTTCTTGTACAAATATACTTTTACAAAAACGCCCTTGTCTGATGAGGACTTTTATACTTTGGTGAAAAACTGGAAGGACTGCCCTAACGATTACGGCTTCCGGTGGTCAGCGGCCCGGCTTTTCAATACAATATGTAAACGCATAGAGGCCAATGGAATCAATGAAGTTTCAAAAAATTTACTGCTGCTATTTCAAACTCCCGAGGATAAGGATTACTTCTCTGTAGATGAACAAAAAAGAAACGAGCGCATAAGTTATCTGCTCCGAATAAACGGTGGCATGCCGGTAGATAAAAATGATGAATGGGGCGAGCAAGTCATTTTTATTATGGATACCTTACAACCAATTGAAAAGGCTGCCTGGGTTAACCTGTTTAATCATTGCATCGAGGGTGGCGAAGGTTCGTCACCAGCCAAAAGTTGGCTACAAAAAACGGAACCTTTTTTAAACGCTGTTGGCAAAGAAGTATTTGCCATGAGACTTTCCGAATGGCTGGCTTTTACCGGGGTTTTATTGCAAGCCCTTCATAAAGAAGGAAACAGTTACATGGGAGCCCGCCATAATTTTTTACGCGATGTAAATCATAACCTGTTAAAGAATCTCATTTGGTGTGCCGGCCTTGTAAACGATACGGCTCTTAGTTCATCGCTTGACAACTATGCGTCTTGGGCGTACAAAAAGAAACCCGGCACAGGGCCACTTTCAGCTAAAACCGCTACGGCCTGTATGGTCGCTTTTTCTATGCTCTCATTTAAAGAAGCGGTTACACGATTAATGAAATTCCGGAACCGCACCACCAACAATACCATGATTAATTCCATTGACAAAATTATTGCCGCTGTGGCCCAAAAGCACGGCTACGCAAAAGACCTGGTGGAAGAAATCGGCGTGATGGATTTTGGCCTCAATATCTCCGGTAGTAAAACAATGTTGTTTGGCAATGTGAGTTGTATCGTTCAACTTGATAAAGCCAATAATGTTATCGCAAACTGGTACAAAGAAGGCAAGCCATTAAAAACCGTTCCGGCTGCGGTGAAGTCTGAACATGCAACGGCTTATAAAGAATTAAAAAAAGAACTAACCGAGTTGGCCGCGCAAGTGCAGGTACAAAAGGCCCGCATTGAAGGTTATTATCTCCAAAAGCGGCAATGGACTTATCCCGATTGGAAAGAAAATTATTGTAACCATCCGCTGGTTGGCGCTGTTGCTTCAAAACTCATCTGGTGCTTTACTACCAACGCACAAACTACCACCGGCATTTGCGAAGGCGATACAATCGTGTCTGCATCAGGCGAAGTGCTGCAAGGCTTCAACGATGAAACAACGGTATCACTTTGGCATCCCATTAATGCTGCTGTAGAAGAAGTAATAGCCTGGCGCGGATACCTACAGGCCAATGAAATTGTGCAGCCATTCAAGCAAGGCTTTCGCGAAGTGTATTTGCTTACAGATGCGGAGTTGCGCACCTCTACGTATTCTAATCGCTTTGCGGCCCATGTATTGCGCCAGCACCAGTTTGCAGCCCTTACCAAACAGCGCGGCTGGCAATATCATCTTATGGGCAACTGGGACTCGCACAACACGCCAACGGTGGTTATACCCGATTATAAAATGACCGCGCAGTATTACGTAAATGCCGAGGGGGCGGACGAAGAAACTCACAACGGCATTTTTTTGTACGTTACCACAGACCAGGTACGCTTTTACAAAGAAGGGCAGTTGCAGGAACTGATAGATGTGCCGCGGTTGGTGTTTAGTGAGATAATGCGTGACGTGGACCTGTTTGTTGGCGTTACCAGCATTGGAAACGATCCCGCATGGGCCGATAATGCACACGCAACGCACAATGCGTATTGGCATGGTTACTCATTTGGCGACTTAAGCGAATCGGCTAAGATGCGCAGCAGTGTCTTACAAAGTCTTGTGCCACGGCTGAAGATTCGCGACAAGTGTACGTTTGACGGAAAATTTTTGAAAGTAAAAGGTTCGCTGCGTACGTATAAAATTCATATGGGCAGCGGCAATATTTTGATGGAGCCGAATGACCAATACCTATGCATTGTTCCGGCAGGGCGAAGCCCTGTATCAAACGGAAAAATTTACCTCCCCTTCGAGGGCGACAACCTTTTGTCCATTATTGTAAGTAAAGCCCTCTTGCTAGCCGATGATGAAACCATCACCGATGAAACCATTGTTCGGCAAATAACAACGTAGCGGTGTAATTTAGAAATAGAAAGTCTTTGGATCATTGTTCGTGACACATAACCAACCCGGGCCATTTAAACATGAATGGAGCATAGATAAACCTTACTATTCACACCAGCACTTCCTCTACCTTCTCAAACGCATCGGCCGGCAACTGCCGCTCCCATAGAATTTTATAGATAGTTTCAGCAATAGGAAGGTCAGCGCCAATGGCCTTATTAAAATTATAGATGCAACGGGATGCATAATAACCTTCGGCCACCATGTTCATTTCTAACTGGGCCGATTTCACCGTGTAACCTTTACCAATCATATTACCAAAGGTGCGGTTGCGGCTATAGAGCGAGTAACAGGTTACCAGCAAATCGCCAAGGTACACAGAGGCCGCATAATTCATATCGCGTTTAGCAGAAGGCTCTTTTTTTTCATGCTCGCCTACCACTATATGCTTCACGCCAACTTTGCGTAAAAAGCCGGCCATCTCATCGGCCGCATTGGCAATGTAAACGCTTAAAAAGTTATCGCCATAATCCAGCCCGTGGGCAATGCCGGCCCCTAACGCATAAATGTTTTTCATTACCGCTGCATACTGTACACCTAAAATATCTGGGTTAACAATCGTATTGATATAAGGCGTTTTAAAAAGGGCGGCTATGTCTTCAGCCACCACTTTGTCTATGCCCGAAAAAGTAAGATAGGAAAGCTTTTCAGCCGCTACCTCCTCTGCATGGCAGGGACCTAAAACCGCAAAATAATCGGCCAGCGGAATAGCAAAGTTTTGCTCTAAATAATCGTTTAATAAAACATCGTTACCCGGTACCAAACCTTTTATAGCGGATAGAATTTTCTTGCCCTTCAGCGATTCTTTGGTAACGCCTTTCAACACATCTTCTATATAAGCCGATGGCACGGCGATAACAATCAGGTCCGAGCTATCCACTACTGTTTGCACATCATCGCTCATGTGCAAAAGCGCTACGTCAAAATAAGCAGAGTGTAAATAATTGGGGTTATGGCGACGGCGCTTGATGTAGTCAATAGAGGTGTTGTTACGTATCCACCAGGCCACGGGCTGCCCGCCATCGGTGATGATTTTTACCAACGCTGTAGCCCAACTGCCATTGCCGATAACGCCTATCTTAAATGCCATCGCTATTTAGTTTCGAATAACTTATCCTTTGCTACTATCTGCACTTTTTTACCGCTACGCAAGGTTTTACTTACTACGCCATACGGTCCCGTTACTACCTGCTCTCCTTCTTTTAACCCGGCGGTAATTTCAAAATAATTAATGTCCTGTATGCCTGTTGCTACCACCCTTTTCTCCACTGTTTTATCTTCTTTCATCACATACACCACTTCCTGTAATTCATCGGTGGTGGCATCTTCATCGGTTGCTGCTTCATCTTTTTTCGGTTCTTTTTTTACCACGTCCACGCTGTCTTCCACGCCTTTGGGTTTAGATACAACAGCGCTTACGGGAATGCTTAATACCCCTTCGCGCCGCCTGGTTTTGATGTCGGCTCTGGCATTCATCCCACTGCGGAAAGGGAAACTTTTTCTGCGACTGGTGTCTATCAAATTAGCATAGGAACTTTTATCAAGCCTGATATGTACTTCGTACGATGTGACATCATTCGACATAAAAGACTGCGCATCTTTTTTTGTTCCGCCGTTGCCAATACTGGTGACAATGCCTTTGAATTTCCTTTTGTTATAAGCTTCCACTTCCACATCGGCCGAGTCGCCTACACTGACTTTGATAATATTATTCTCATTCACATCTACCCGCACTTCAATATGGTTCATATCGGCAATGCGCATCAGTTCCGATCCGGGCATTTGCATAGAGCCGATGCGTTCGCCCTGCTTAATCGTCAACCCTACCACAGTGCCGCCTGTAGCGGCTGTGATAGTAGCCGAAGAAGCGGATGAAGTAGTTCGGGGCTGCTGCATCCCCTGCACTAAACTTTCCAATCCGGGAGGAATGTTGGGTATAGAAATCCGTTGCGGGGCCGCACTGTTTTTATCGGCCTGAATGCGGGCCAGCACCTGCCCTTTGGTTACCGTATCCCCTTCCTGAACCAGTAACGATACTACTTCGCCGGAGATGGGGGAGCCTACTTTAATTTCTGTTTCGGGATAGACTTTGCCGCTGGCCGATACGCTTTCTATAATGGTACGTTTCTTCACCGCTTCGGCCGTTACTTTAATGCCATCGCCATCTTTATTTGAAGCTGCTTTTATAACGAATAACAGGATAAGTAATCCGGCTAAAGAAAAGACAATCCATTTTGTTGTTTTGCTCATAATATATAGTGACTTTACTACGACGACCGCGTCAGGGCATAAAAATAGTTCAGCGGTTGGTTATTGGCGCAAAGCATTTTCCAGATCATCAATCAGGTACTGCGGCTCTTCCAAACCGGTATAAACTCTGATGTACTGATGCTCGATGTTGGCAGGATCAAATTCACCTGGTTGCAGGCCGGCACATTTTGGAATTACTAACGATTCATGTCCGCCCCAGCTAACCGCCATCATAAAATGTTTTAACGACTCGCAAAAGCGGGTAATGCTTTCCACAGTGCCTTCTTTTAATGTGATAGTAAATAATCCGCAGGCGCCGCTCATTTGCTCTTTAGCCAATGCATATTGCGGGAACGCTTCATCAAATGGAAAGATGATTTTATCAATGCGCGGATGCGTTTTTAAAAAAGCAATGACTCCTTTTGTCGTGTTGCTGATGCGCTCCAGCCGCATAGGTAACGTACGCAGGCCACGCAATAACAGCCAGGCATTAAAGGGTTGAATACCGCTACCAATAGCGAGGTAATCAAGGTCGAAAATCTTTTTTATCTGTTGATGCGAACCGGATAAAACGCCGCCTAAAGTATCGCTATGTCCGCCGATATATTTGGTAGCCGTTTGCATACTCAGGTCTATGCCCATAGCGATGGGTTGTTGGTAGATGGGTGTGCAATAACTGTTATCAATTAAGGTAACGATGCTGTGCCTTTTAGCAAAGGCAGCTACTTCTTTAATGGGTTGCAGCGCATACGTCCAGGAGTTGGGCGATTCAATATAAATGAAGCGGGTGGCGGGTTGCAGCGCTTCTTCAAAATTTTTTATAGCGGTGCCATCTATGTAAGTGGTGGTGATGCCGAAGCGGGTCAAGATAGAATCAAACGTCCGTTGCGCCCAGGTATATGGGTTGCGAACCGAAATGATATGATCGCCGCTTTTTACGTTGGAAAGCACCGCAGCAAAGATGGCGGCCGCGCCATTATTGAATACCAAACAGTCTTCAGCACCATCAAGCGCCGCTAATTTTTTACGTAAAATATCCACCGTTGGGTTCAAGCCGCGACTGTATAAATAACCGCCCATTTCATCTTCAAAAGCTTTGCGTAAATCGGCTACTTTCTTAAAAGCAAAGTTTGACGTTTGCATAATGGGCGGCGCAATCGCATTGAAGTACTGCTCGCGGTCTTCCGCTAATTCATTTATGATGTAGGATAAATCCATCAGGTTGTTTTTCTGTTTTGAATAGTAGTTACGCCAAAGTAAAGGAGAATAAACCCGGTCAGCACACCAATACCAATCAACGATAATTTGGTTTCTGTAATTAGCAAACTAATAGCGACAAAAGTATAAGCAGCTATGAAAATCAACGGCAGCAAGGGATACAGCTTCATTTGAAAAATGCCGGTGCCATTCAAATGCGCTGTTCGCTTACGCAAAATAAAAATGCTGCCCGCCGAAAGTACCATCCCAAAACAATCAAGAAAGATGGAGAAGCTTAAGATAGTATCGAATTCTTTTGCCCAAAAAACAATAAGGGCACAGAGTGAAGCAAACACCGTTAACGACAACGTTAGGGCTCCTGTTTTTGGATGGCTCTGTTGAAAGGATTGTGGTAAAATTTTATCCTCGCTCATAGCATACATTACCCTTGGGTTGCTCATGAGCAGCACATTCACGTAAGCCAGCACACTTAAAAATAAAAAGATAGATAAGATGCGCTCGGCATTAACGCCAAAGATTTTAGATGCCATGATGGCGGCAATATTGGTGCTGTGTTTCAGGGTTTCAAAACCAATCACTTTTATATACGCATAATTGATGGTGAGGTATAAAACAATGATGGTAAAGATGCCGAGGAAAATGCCACGCGGAATGTTTTTATTAGGCCGATGCACCTCCGCACCAAAGTTGATGGTTTGCTGATAACCGCCATAGGTAAAGCTTACAGCCACCAGGCCTATACCAAACGCTTTAACGTATTCATTCATGGTAGGGCTAAGCGTATGTACCGCCATGGGAAGATCAGCATTGCCGGTAGCAAAAAATAAAGGGGTGATGAGCAGCAAAATCAAGATGATTTTTATCACCATTAAAACACTTTGCGTACGGGCACTCATCTTTAATCCCAGCAGGTTTACGCCATAAAAGATAGCGATGGCTACAATAGCAATGGCCATTTGAATCACTTGAATATGCTGCGCATTAGCGGCTATTTTTAAGTACTCCGGGTTCTTTAATTCGGGTACAAAAACCCCGGTGATATACTCGCCGCCAACAATAGCCACCCCTGCCAGCGAAGCCGCATTGGAAACCAGTATGAGGCAGTTAACCGCAAAGGCGATGGAGGGATGATAAGCATAAGAAAAGATTTTATAATAGCCGCCGGTTACCGGTAAACGGGAGCCGATCTCCGCATAAGTTAAAGCGCCGCAAAGCGCTATCAGTCCGCCGGCCAGCCAGGCCGCAAAAAATAAAAGGGGCGTTGGCGATTCCTTAGCCACATTAACCGGTGTACGAAAAATGCCCATGCCGATAACGAGGCTAATGACGATCATGGTGAAATCAAACAGCTTCAGCTTTGGTCTTTCGGTCATGGTTTGAAGATAAGAAAAGAACCCCACCCCCGGCCCCGCTTCGCAGGGAAAGTGCCACCAGCGGCGCAGACGGCGGCCCCATCCCTCAGAGCTTCGCTCGTAACCCTTCTGGTTACCCCCGATAGGGGAAGGCCACCGGCGCAGGAACAGCCGGCCCCCATCCCGACCTTCCCCCGATGGGAGGAAGGCCACCTGAGCACAGCCCACGCTTACACAATCATTCATTGTTTTATCGGTCTTTCTTTAATGCTGTGCTGTTTTCATCAATAGCAATTCATCCACGCTTACCGCAAGTAAAGATTACTAGCATATAAGGCTCCCCACCGTCCAGCGCCTTATTGCGTGGCAACTTAATGAATGACTGTGCTGCAAATAAAGTTACACGCAATACAGCGCCTAACGCTTCTACCCATAAGAGCCAGTAAAAGAACATACGATTCAAACTTTATGCAGTGAGGATCAAATCAGGTAAGAAAGATTGACAACACAGTGAAAGATTGAAACATGCAATGACTGACTGTTGTGCGCCGGCCCGGCAAATCTTGCGGAGCAGTAAGATTTAGCCTTGATCTTTTGCTCCACTTTTGCATCAAGGCAAAAGGGGAAAACAACCGATAACAAAGATGCTTAATGATGTAGTGAAACCGAATAGCATCAGGCGTTCCGAAGGAATGCAACAACATACATACAATGATCTTCTACCCATGAAACGTTCCTACGGAACGAAGAACACAGACATCAGGACGAGTGCAGAACAGCCTGCAGAATGATGGAACAATGACTGCACTATGCTCAATAGCATTACCAACCGTACAAGCGAGCCCTTCGACTTAGCTCAGGATAAACTGCAACAGACGATGATAGTAGCAACCCAGCCAAGTACAAAAAGCTCATTAATGTCTTAACAATAAAAAATAATATGCATGGCTTCTTCACGCCATAATTGACCGGCCACATTCCCTACTTTTGCTCCTATGCTCAAAGACATACAACCAACCGGAAAAAAAGATACCCGCAGTGGCTATGGCGATGCCATAACGCAGTTAGGAAAAACCAATCCAAACGTGGTAGCGCTGACAGCCGACTTAGCCGGCTCACTAAAGCTGCATCCCTTTGCTAAAGAGTACCCCGACCGCTTTATACAAATAGGAATTGCGGAAGCCAATATGATGGGCATCGCGGCAGGCATGACCATTGGCGGAAAGATTCCGTACACCTCCACCTTTGCCAACTTTTCTACCGGCCGGGTGTACGACCAGATTCGCCAGAGCATTGCTTACAGCAAAAAAAACGTAAAGATATGCGCTTCGCATGCCGGTGTTACGCTGGGCGAAGATGGCGCCACACACCAGATTTTAGAAGACATCGGACTAATGAAAATGCTGCCGGGCATGACGGTGATTGTGCCTTGCGACTATAATCAAACCAAAGCGGCCACATTAGCCATTGCCGATTATGTGGGCCCGGTATATCTGCGTTTTGGCCGGCCGGTATGGCCTATTTTTACTACCGAAGACCAGTTTGAGATAGGCAAGGCCCAACGCTTTTCAGAAGGCACTGATGTCACCATTTTTGCCTGCGGCCACATGGTGTGGATGGCGATACAAGCGGGTGTTGAATTAGAAGCAAAAGGCCTTAGCGTGGAAGTTATAAACGTACATACAATTAAGCCATTGGATGAAGAAGCAATACTGGCCTCTATTAAAAAAACAGGCTGCGCCGTTACGGCCGAAGAACATAATGTGATCGGTGGCTTAGGCGATGCAATAGCGCAAGTGGCCACAAAGAACTTCCCGATACCAATTGAGTATGTTGGCACGAATGACACCTTTGGCGAAAGCGGCACACCAGATCAGTTGCTGGAAAAATATGGCTTAACCAGCAAGCATATTGTGGAAGCCGCTGAAAAAGTTTTGACAAGAAAAAACAAATAGGATTTTTGTATCGGTAATAAAATCTATCTTTAGTTCTCTCACAGTTCATAAGCAGTAAATGTGTATCAACCCCTTGTTCTCAAGGGGTTTTCTTATTTACAATTAGCTTCATTGCCTTTGTAAACAGGATGATGAAAAAAATAAGAACCATCCGTTCTTTTTATAATAGCCATGGTGCCATTTCTACAAGTGATAGAAGGTAAACGATGCTATTGCCTGCCAGGTAAGCAACGCCGGTACAAACCAATGCTACATGGTGGAAAAGAAGTAGATTGAACAACAAAATTTCACTCATTAACACTTGCTACATGACACGTTACCGATACCGCTTTTTATATTGTTGCTTACTTTTTGTTTTATCATCTTTATCAATAGTGGCGCAACAAAAAAGCTGGGCCATTCAACCCTTTATAAAACAAGATGGCGCTAATCCTTGCCTGTCGCCGTCAGCAATATCCTTCAACGATCCTATACGAAAAGCGGTAGTAGCCTGGGAAGAGAAAGATGTATTTAACCCCGCCGCCGTAGTGCGCAACGGCAAGGTTTATTTGTTATACAGGGCACAGGATAAGATAGGAAAACCGGCCGGTACATCACGCATTGGGTTGGCTTACAGCAGCGATGGATTGCATTTTACAAAGATGAAAAACCCGGTGCTTTATCCTGCTAATGATGCGTATAAAAAGTGGGAATGGGAAGGCGGCTGCGAAGACCCGCGTATTGTAGAAGACAGCAGGGGCGTGTATTACATGACGTACACCGCTTATGATGGAACAACCGCACGGCTGTTTATTGCTACATCAAAAGACCTTATTCACTGGACGAAATATGGTTCTGTTTTTAAGACCGCGGAAGGTGGTAAGTACATTAATTATTGGTCAAAATCAGGCTCAATCATTTGCACAAAAACAGGCAGTCGCAATGTAGCTACAAAGCTCAATGGCAAGTATTGGATGTATTGGGGCGAATCGAATATCTACATGGCTACCTCAGATAACTTAATTGACTGGACGCCGATACCGGAAAAAGATCCGGCTAAACAAAGCTTCGATTCGCTACGCAACTATCAAGCATTCAAAATTTTATTCTCGCCACGAAAGAAAAAGTTTGACAGTGAATTAGTAGAACCCGGCCCGCCGGCCATAATTACAAAAGATGGAATTGTATTCATCTATAACAGTAAAAACAGTCCGGCGTTTGGCGATAAGGCTTTGCCCGACGGCGTGTATGCGGCGGGACAGATTTTGTTAGATAAAACCAATCCTACAAAAGTGCTTGACCGTTGCGAGGAAAACTTTTTTAAGCCTGATAAACCATACGAAATAACAGGGCAGGTGAACAACGTTTGCTTTTTGGAAGGGCTGGTTTATTTTAAAGAGAAGTGGTTTTTGTATTATGGAACGGCGGATTCTAAGATTGCGGTGGCGGTGAAGTGAAAAGATACTAAACAATAATTTTGAATCGCATGACAAGAAAACAAATAAGCAATGCAATTCTTTTTGGATTAGCTGTTGGTGATGCATTAGGAGTTCCTGTGGAATTTAAAAGCAGAGAATCTATAAGGCAAAAACCAGTGACTGATATGATAGGTTATGGCACTTATAATCTACCGCCCGGTACTTGGTCCGATGATAGTTCATTAACTTTTTGTTTGGCAGAGGCTCTGGTATCAGGCTTTACAGTAGAAGCCTTAGCAAAAAATTTTGTTCAATGGAAGTATAACAACTACTGGACGCCGTACGGCAATGTATTTGATATAGGCATTGCTACCAGCCAGGCTATTACAGAACTCCGGATTGGAACACAACCAGATATAGCAGGGGGAGTTGAAGAAAGTGATAACGGTAATGGGTCACTGATGCGCATCCTTCCATTATTAATCTACATAAAAGACAAACCGATAGCCGAACGTTATCAGCTCACGAAGCAGGTTTCATCACTTACACACGGTCACATCCGATCAGTGATCGCATGCTTCTATTATATTGAATTTGCCAGGAAAATTTTACAGAAAAAAAATAAGTTTGACATCTGTAAAGAGCTTCAATCGGAGGTAAGTGATTACCTCGCTTCACTTGCTATCAATCCAAAAGAAATCATTTTATTCAACCGTTTGCTGAAAGAAAATATAGATGAAGCAGCGGAAGACGAGATACATAGTAGCGGTTATGTTTTGCATACGCTGGAAGCAAGTATATGGTGTCTTTTGACCACATCATCTTATTCTGAAGCCGTCTTAAAAGCAGTGAACCTGGGGGCCGATAGTGACACGACCGGGGCTGTTACCGGAGGGCTTGCCGGGTTACTATATGGCTATGATGCAATACCTAAAGCATGGGTTGAGCAACTGGCAAGAAGAACAGATATAGAAGATTTGGCAAACAGGCTGTAAGGCATTAGCCATTAAAAAGTTTTATGAATGTGCCCTTATAGTGCATCAATTTAAAAATTTCGATCCCTATCACCTGCCGCCCCAATCAGGATATCGTATCTCCGCCCACATTATTTTCTTGTTAATATCAATGAGATAAACCCAATCATTCCTGCCTTTACTTTCCGACAAAAAATATTGGTTAGCGTTGATAGCAATAATGGGCTTATACCGTGTTAGATAATTTGCACTCCATAAATGAGGTTGGTAATTTTGGATTACAGGACGGAGATGACAATTATGAATAAATTTTATTGCAGACAAACTATCCAATTCAAAAGAAGTGGCGGTAACAAATTCACCATTGTCAACTGTTTCGATAGCCTTAGCAGACGATGGAATCTTTATTCCTGAAACACGTTCGTAAAAATCCTTATCGTAGTAAACGCCAAAGCAAGAAGATAAACTGACTGCAACACAGATGATTGAAAAAAAGCCTTTCATATCAACTAACTTTTATTTACTTCAACAAACCAACCTCTAACATAGTTAGATGCGTAGTCTGAATTAGCGTTTTGATACTTATCATAAAACAGATGATGTTCAGATGCAGGTCTCACTTTACTACCATCTACCACGTGTGTAGTAAACAACTTATTCCAATAAATTTCTTTTAGAATCTGTTCCGCTGTTAACTGAATAACTGCAAATACTCTTGGATAAATGTTTTGGGTATAGTCTGTAATAATTTCAAACTTGAATTTTTGATTTTCATATTCAAGTAAGCCAGATAGCACACCATCGTAATAGTCGTCGAACCAAAGAATATTTATGTCATCGGATGAAAGTTCTTTAACACGATTTTTATATTTATCAAAAGAGAACTTCAGTTGATTGAAAGTTATGTGGTCACTCATTAGATTACATAGTTTCAGTTTTTTCTAATATGTAAAACCCATACGGCTCCAATACTAAATACTCATGATCAGCTCCCACCGTCAACGTCTCCCCCGACCAATGATTATGTAACGCTTTTGGTTGAAGCCCCTTCTCCTTCAATGCATACCAGGTTAAATAAGCGGGCACATTGCTGAAATTAAACAGGCAGTAAAGCACTTGATCTTTACTGCTCCGCATGAAACCCGCCACATGAATATTATGCGGTGTAAGCCAAACAAGGTTACTCATATCAGCAACTACAGGTAAATTTTTTCGTATAGCCAACAACCTTTTCGTACCGCTAAAAATTTGCTCTTCAATGGTACCTTCCTCATCCGTCAATTCATTCTTCTTCCAATCAATCAAGGGCCGGTGCATCCACCGGTTGTCGTAGCTTTTTGCTTCATCGTTTAAATAAGAATAGTCATTAGTGTAACCCACTTCATCTCCATAGAAAAGCATAGGCAGACCACCAATAAAAAAGCTATACGCCTGCATGAGCAATATCTTTTGAACAGACGTTTGTATAGCATCACCATCCTTCGCCGCCATTGCTTTTTCCAGTCCGCACAGCGAGGCCAAAGTACCACTGATGCGGGCATCGCCGGTCTTTGGATTGATACCGAATAAAGCGCCACTGGCCGGCGAACCGGACCACGAACCGGAATAATAATCCAGTAAAAAGCGGCGGTGACTGGAAGCATTGAAGCCTGCCTCTGTTATCATTGCATCATCATAACCCAAACCAATATCATCATGACAACGGGTGTAGGTTATCCAAGATGTACCGGCCGGTTTTTGCAGTAAGATGTGTTGCGCCGCCAGCATCACTTTGGTATCGCCGGTAGCCAGCATATCCCACTGCAAAGCCATCTGCGTAGCGTTATAAGCAAAGTCACATTCGGCCCCGCGAAAGGCACCTTTACCAAAGTATTGCATGATCTGTTTGGGTGCTACAATGGCCTCGCCCAGCAAGGCCATACCCGGCGCCGCTACCTGCACGCAGTGCCGCAACAATTGCAAAATAGTATGCGCCTGCGGCAGATTCTGGCAAGTGGTGCCCAGCTCTTTCCAGATGAATGCCGGTGCATCTATCCGCAGAATATCAACGCCGAGGTTGGCGTAAAAAAACACGGTATCCAGCATCATTACAAACACGGCGGGGTTGGTATAATTCAGGTCCCATTGGTAGGCATGAAACACCGTCATCAACCATTTGTTGCATTCTTTGATGTAGGTGAAATTGCCCGGCGCTACTTCTGGAAACACTTCGGGCATGGTACGTTCGAAGGCATCGGGAATGTTTCTGTCATCGTACATGTAAAAGAAATCCTGAAACGTTTTGTTGCCGGCCTTTGCCTTCATTGCCCATTCGTGCAGGTGCGACGTATGGTTAAAAACAATGTCAATCATCAGGTGCATATCCTGGTTGCTCATCTCTTTTTGCAACGCCATCAGGTCATCCAACGTTCCAAACTTTTCATCCACAGTTCTGAAATCCTGCACGGCATAACCGCCATCGCTTTCACCTGCCGGACTTTTAAATAGCGGCATCAGGTGCAGCAGGTTCACACCCAGTTTTTGCAGGTACGGCAACTTAGCAGGCATGCCTTTTAAATCGCCGGCAAAGCGATCTACATACAGACTCATACCGGCCAACTCATTACTAGTAAACCAGGGCGAGGCTTGCTGCATCTTGCTCCAATCTTTTTGTCGCAAGGTTTGGCTCCGCTCCGCATGGGCTTTTGCCATTGTCGCCAGCAGGGCATCAAAGGCAGCGTTGTAACCGGTGTGGCCTTCATATAAAGAGGAAAACAGTTGGTGTATAGTTGATGAATTGGAAAGTGCCCGGGCAAAGAAAAGCTCGTCCGATTCCCGTGACGGATCAATGCCGTATCTGTCAGCAGTGGCCCTTAGTTTCCGGTGAAGTAAAAAATTATACATGCGTTATGAAAGATGAAAGTCTTTGTGTTCTTTGTGCCTCCTTTGTGTACTTCGTGTTCCTGATTTTTGGAGCACAAAGAACACTAAGAACCACGAAGTACACAAAGGAAATAGTTATTACGAAGTTTGATGAATCACATTAATCAAAAATGGTATTGCTCAAATGTTTGAAGGCTTCCATGGCGCCCATGTACTCGCAGGTTCGGGCACCGGCCTTGTTGGCATTGGCAACCATCTTTTGCCAATTGGATGTTGTCATCGCCTGAATATCTGTCAACGAAAAATTACTTAGCTGGTACAGCAACGCACCTACAAAAGCGTCGCCGGCGCCGGTGGTATCCACTGGGTTTACAGTAATGCTTGGCACTACTAAATTATCATCGGCATGAACCAGCATCGTACCTTCTTTGCCCAAGGTAATAGCGAAGGTGGCGCTGGTGCCATCGTGCAAAACCCTTGCTGCGTCTGCAACAGAGGTCGTATGCGTCAACAGCATTGCTTCTTCGTCGCTCACTTTAAAAAAGTGACAGCTTTTTAAAAACGTCCAGCTTTGTTCAATAAAGCTTTCCTTATTCTCCTTGAATAAAAGCTGGCGATAATTAGGATCGAAAGAAATAAAAATGTTGTTGGCCCTTGCCCTTTGCATCAGGCTTACATACGCCTGCTGTAAGGGTCCGGGTAAGAAAGCAGTGGCGGAACCAAAGTGAATAATAGATACACCATCAAGGTTAATGCTACTTACTTCCTCTTCGGTCAGTTGGCCATCTGCGCCTCTGCTAAAAACAAAATCACGTTCGCCATCTTTCATTAATGATACAAAGGCTATCGTTGTAAAATGGTCATTGTCCATCAACATATATTCAGTAGATACACCGCTCTTTTTCATCACGTCTATCAGTTGATGGCCAAACGGATCGGCGCCTACTTTGGCCGACAGCAGCACATCGCCACCCAAGGCCGCAATGGCTGCGGCCACATTGGTTGGTGCGCCACCAGGCTTCTTTAAAAAGTGTTCCCCTTCCGATAGCGGCGTACCGGCATCGGTACAAATCATGTCAATTAAAGCTTCACCGATGCAGAGTATTTTCATGTGTCGTTATTTTTATGAGCCAGGGGGATGCGGCCCCATCCCGACCTTCCCCGGTGGGAAAGGCCACCTGCGGCACAGCCCAAGCCTTTCAACCAATCTTTCATTTTTTTATCATCACAAAAGCAGTAGGTGTACTAACCGCTTTCGAGATGATTGTACCCTTCCCACCGGGGAGGGCGAAGCACGGTTACCCCTAAAGAAAAAGTTGTAAAGGGTGGGGCCCTTTTGGCTTCTTCAACCCCAACCCACACCGCTTATTCAACCCATCTACTAAATAACCCACCAGCTCCGGCGAATGTTTTTCATTGTGCAGGTGTACAATAAAATACAGTTCCTCTAAACCATTTTCAATCCAATAACCAATGCGTTCCACCCAGGCATCTATGCGTGTGAAATCGGTGGGGTGAAGGTCATTGGCATTGAACCGAATAAACGTTTTTTTAATCGCTACCTGCATGTGACAAGCATCTCTTCTGCCAGCCGTATCGGTTATCAGCCAGCCTTTGTTCATTGGTGCTAACAAGTCAGTCAGCCATTCCTTTTCAGCGGCTTCAAACCAGCCGTGGTGGCGTACTTCCACAAACAAATTCATGGCCGTGGGCAACGACTGAACAAAGTATTGCAGTTCGTTTTTTCGCTGCGGACCAAAGCCATCACTCAGTTGCAAAAACGCCGGACCCAAGTGCTCACCAAAGGCAGCAACGCTCCTTTCAAACTGGTGCATCAACGAAACCTTGTCTATCAAAGAACCTTCGTGACTGATGCCTTGAAACACTTTTGGACAAAACAAAAATTCATTGTCGCCGGCTTTGTCCGTCCACTTTTTTATCGCCCCTTCATCGTACAAATTATAAAACGTGGGGTTAAGTTCTATGCAGGTAAACTGCTTTGCGTATTCATTTAAAAACTTACCATCGGGTGTGCCTTTCGGGTAGAGTAAACCCTTCCATTCCTTCACGCTCCACCGCGGACAGCCAATGTAAACTTTTGGTGATGCGGCACGCTTGCCGGGCAGCACAACTCCATTCGATGCAGGCTCGTGTGGAAGCGTAAAATTGATGTTGTCCAACGAGGAAGTTGGCATGTGTCCGAAGTCCATAGAAAACCTCACCCCCAGCCCCTCTCCAAGAGACTTGGAGAGGGGAGCCGGTCGTTTATAGTTTTAAAAATCTTTTGCCTTTTAATTATGCTCCGCTCTAATCTCTGCATTCCAAACAAAATAATTTCACCGGAAAGTTGAAGCAACCTGTATTCAATACGACAGCAAAAGAAAGCCAATAAAAAACCTTCCTATACTGTAGGTCTGCCCTCCCCTCTACAACTCTGTTGGAGAGGGGGCCGGGGGGTGAGGTTATAACCCAACCGGTTGCGCCGGCACTACCGGAACCATCACATTTTCGCCGGGCTTTCTTGCTTTGATTAGTAGTGTAGCTAAAGCAGCCATCAACAACATCACTCCAGCAAACAAAATGGCCTTGCGTGGATCGTTGTTTAAAAAATGTTTCAGCACGTAACCAAACGTCAGTGTTTGAATCAGCATCGGCACTACAATCATCATGTTGATGATACCCATATACACACCATATCGTTCCTTCGGAATTTCTGAAACCACCATCAGGTACGGTATGCCCATCATGCTTGCCCAGCCCACGCCAAAGCCGGTGATAGCTACATACAGCAGGGCTTTTTCATGTATCATCGGGAAAACAATAAAGCCGATTCCCGCAAAAATTAAACAGGCAAAATGCACCCACTTGGCGCCGTATCTTTTTGCAAAGCCAACCAATGCAAAGGCGGTGAGAAAGGTAACAATGTTGTACCAGCCATTTACCGAACCGGTTAAGCTCACCGCTTTTTCGTAGAGTGGCTTGTCATCCGGCGTAGCGTTATAGATAGACAGGGCAACACTCTTGGAGCTGTTCTGCCAATAACAAAACAAGGCATACCATTGAAACAAATAAACCAAAGCTAGTTGCCACATAATACGGGGCATGTCTTTAATAGCGCTAAATACATCGGTAAACGGACTCAAAATATCCAACGGTTTCCGGCGCATTTCTATCAACTCTTCATCCGTTGGTGGAATCTCCGGCGTGGTTTTCATACTCCACCAAACCGACCCAATGGAACATACGGCGCCCAACATAAACGAAGCAAAAACCCAGTTGGGAATCTTACCCGTATGACCAAGAATAATGAGTGGAAACAAAGCCAGTGAAAAGTTAGCCAGGGTTTGTCCGAAGCCAGTGAAAAAACTTTGCGCCTGAAAGCCCGTGGCCTGTTGCGTGGCATCTAACTTATCGGCAACAAAGGCCCGGTACGGCTCCATAGCGGTGTTGTTGCCGGCATCGAGTATCCACAACAAACCGGCCGCCATCCACAAGGCCGAACTGAATGGAAACAAAAAAAGCGCAATGCTGCACATGATGGCGCCAATAAAAAAGAAAGGCTTTCTTCGGCCAAAACGAGGGCTCCATGTTTTATCGGATATGGCGCCGATGATGGGTTGAATTAATAACCCGGTTAAGGGTCCGGCTAAGTTTAGCAATGGAATCTGATCGGGGTTAGCGCCAAGAAAATCATAGATAGGATTAACAGCGCTTTGTTGCAAACCAAAGCTGTATTGAATACCGAAGAAGCCCACGTTCATGTTAATGATTTGCATGAACGAAAGGCGTGGCTTGCGAATGCCTTCAAGAATGGAGGTGATGGACGGTGCGGCGATAGCCATATTAGTAAGCGGTTTTAAATTGAACTATTCGTAAAAATGTAACCAGCAATCGTTGCTGTATAAAAGCCATTGCATTAAAATAAACAACGGTGTTTTTGAATTGCCCCCACGGCGAATGATGCGATTAATGAGTTCCGACAAAATACTGGGTGAGGTCTTTAAAACTATCAAAAGAAAGATCAAATTTTTGAGCCGTGCCAAAGCCATAACGCACAAATACAAAAGGAATATTTGCCAATTCACTTTGAAGCTGATCTCCTTCCGTATCTCCCACATACACCGGCGATATTAAACCATGTTTGTTTATTAAATGCCTGATGTTGTAATGTTTGGGCCTGGCATTAGCTCCATGCGCCATTTCATCTGTAACAAAATCTGCAAGCCCTGACCAGTGTAGAAATTGACGAATTGTATCCTTTGCACAATTACTAACAACAAAAAGCCGGTAGTGCTTAGCCAAAATTTTAATGCCTTCATGTACACCCTCATACAAAAGGCCTCCGTGAGCCGGAATCAATTTATCCTGAAAGGTTATGACCGATTCATAAATATTCTCCCGTTCTTCTGGCTCTATATCTGGCAGTAAATAATCCAAAGCCTTTTGCTTTTCCCAACCCATTATTTCAAAAAACGATTGCCGGTTAATGGCTTTATCAACACCCCTATGCCTGAGTCCTTTATTCCAGGCAAGGGCGTAGGTATCTACCGCATCCCAAAGGGTACCGTCCATATCAAAAATGAGGCTGTCTGGTTTTAATATCATTGTTTCAATGACGCTCTTGTTTGCAATTGATGGTTGGATAATGTAATAAGTAACCGGTACACCTTTTTAATAGGCGGTTTTGGTTTTAAACAAATCATGAAATTTCAGGTACACGCCGTTGCTCCAGCCGAAGCCATCCTGGGTGGGGTATTCGCCGCCGCCGCTTATCAGGCTGATGTCCTCTACGTTGTACTTCTCCAGCATTTTGCCGGTGGCTTTATATACTTTTTCATTCACCGACATCCATCGTTCGCCAATGGTTTTTGCCAGGTCGTTGTGGCCGTAATTCATCAGGCCTTTTACAGTTACGAATTGCAGCGGCGCCCATCCGTTGGGTGCATCCCACTGCTGGCCGGTTTTGTAGATGGTGGTTACAACGCCGCCATCCCGCAAAAACTTTTCTTCCACCACCTTTTTTACCGCTCTTGCCTGTTCATCTGTTGCGGCATCGCAAAACAAGGGCAGCACACCGGCCAGACTCCATTTATCGGTGGTGTGGCGTTGGGTAAAATCATAATCAAAAAAGTACTGCAGTTTATCGTTCCAGCAATACTTGAGTAAGGCAGCTTTACGCTTGTTAGCTTTTTGCTGGTAGGCTTTTGATTGCTCATTCTTGCCACTGGCTTTTGCCGCATGGCTCAGCAGCATTTCATATTTATAAAGCAACGAATTCAAGTCAACCGGAATGATGTTCGTAGTTTCTATAGTGGCTAAGTGCAAGGTATCTTCCAGCCAGCGGCTGCTAAAATCCCAGCCACTTTCCGCTCCGGCCCGCAGGTTGGTAAAGGCTTTTCCATCTTTACTTACATACTCTTTTGCAGTGTTTACATCCTGCACGTAACTCTCCTGCCGCGGTGCATTGTTATCATCAAAATAACGGTTTAAGATAGAACCATCGGGCATAAATACCACACGGCGAAAAGCCTTGCCGGCTTCGGGATATTGCGTGGCGCCATTCATCCAAAAAGCATATTCTTTCTCCATGGCCGGCAGGTATTTTTTATACACCGCATCGCCTTTTTTAGCATGAAGCAGTTCTACCATCAAAGCAAAATATGGCGGCTGGCTGCGGCTTAAATAATAGTTGCGGTTGCCGTTTGGTATGTGGCCGTAGGTGTCAATGAGGTACTTAAAATTATCCAGCATATCCTCTATTAAATCGTAGCGATTGCTAACTGCCAGGCCTTGCATGGTGAAGTAACTATCCCAATAATAAATCTCGCGGAAGCGGCCACCAGGCACGATATACGAATAGGGCAAGGGCAGCAGAGAGCTGTATATGCGCAGGCTATCGGCCTTGCGGGTGAGGGTGTTCCAGAGCTCGGTAAGGTGGCTATTAAGGGCTAACCCTTCGGTAACATTTGGCGGTGCGGCAGACGGCAAATAAAAATTAGCCAGTACAAAACTTCGCAAGCCGGCAGAGTCTTTCTTCTTCAGCGCAGCATACTTTTTTAAGATAACCGCCGGGGCAAACTGCGGCACCATGTCAACGAAGGTTTTGTTATCACCCATAGCTTTTTTGAGCTGCACATCTTTAAAAAGCGGCCCCCAAAGTTTGTCGGGGGTGGGAGTAATTTGAGCATGAGCGATAGCTGTAATAGATAAACAAACCGAAAATAAAATACGTTTCATCAGCAAGTCGTTGGAGTGAATTTTAAAGATAGCTATTTATGAGTGCTGATGAAGGAGGGAAAGATAATTTGATTGAAGGCAAGAAGGCAGTGGTAATTTCCTGGAAAAAGTCTCATATAAATTGAGTTAATTGCCATTCAACTTAGACCAAGCTATTATGCCACTTTATAAAATAGGACAGCAACTTAAACATATAAAAGAAACCTCATTCAAATTTGAGCGTGAGATACAGCAATTAACCGAACAAAATCTACGATCACTGCTACGTCTGAATTTTATTCGTTCCGAATTTGCTTTAAATAATTTTCGTATTGACACTTTAGCATTTGAGCCTGATTCTAAGTCCTTTGTAATTATTGAATATAAAAGAGATAGAAACTTTAGTGTAATTGACCAAGGATATGCTTATTTGTCTTTAATGCTAAACAATAAAGCAGACTTTATCTTAGAGTATAATGAAAGTCAGAATCAAAGCTTAAAAAGAACAGATGTTGATTGGACACAATCGAAGGTAATTTTCATTTCTCCATTGTTTACTACCTATCAACGGGAAGCAATTAATTTCAAAGATTTGCCTATTGAATTATGGGAGGTTAAAAAATTTGAAAACAACACGATCTCTTTTGAGCAAGTACAAAAAGCATCAGCAAAAGAAAGTATCAAAACGATTTCCCGAAGTGATGAAACTGTAGAAGCTGTTAGTAAAGAAGTAAAAGTGTACACTGAACAAGATCATCTCAGTAAGGTTGATTTTGAAACAAGAGAATTTTATGAACAACTTAAAGACAGGTTATTAAATATGGACGACAATGTATCCATTCAACCTAAAAAACAAACTATAGGTTTTAAGGTTGATAATAATATCTTTTGTGATATTGTTTTACAAGGCAAAGGATTAAAAATTTATTTGAATTTGAAAAGTGGCGAATTGCAGGATCAAAAAAACATAGCTCGTGATGTTTCAAATATTGGGCATTGGGGCAATGGTGCTTATGAAATAAAAATAAGTGATCTGGAAGATGTTGATTATGTATTGAGTCTTTTAAAACAGTCGTTACGTAGAAATAAAGAAGAAGTATTCGCACTCACTTCACATCAACAACAATAATTTTACCACCCGCTAATCCATTGCCACTCACGCCTTGCACACGCACTGCATACCTCCCCGGCACATCAGAAGTATAAAAACTCAACTCTGTTTTGCCTTGTGTAGTGGTGGTACTACAAGGCATCCATAACAGCACTTCTCTCCTATCCGGCTCGCGGCTACGCAAAGCTTCAGGGCTATTATATACCGGCGAATAAAACTCCCGTTTCACCTGCAGGCCATTGTACTCCAGCAATTCCACACCAGGGTCAAGTTCAAGCCCACCAAGGTTTCCATCATAGGTAGCATAGCTTACAATGCCACTGTTTATCGTGTTGCCCCAATAATACTTGCGGGCGGTTACATCAATGCGCTTCACTTTTAATGGATCAAAAGCAATAATCCTATTGATGTTAAACACCGGCACTCCATCAAACAATACCAAAGGACCTTCATCAAAATGGGTCTTGTACGGCAGGTTCAGCACGGCGTAGCGAAACGTATCTCTTTGCTTACTTACCTGCACTTCTGTGGTTATCTCCCGCATCACTTCTTCCATACTGGGGTAGCGGGTATAATCATCCAACATATAACGGGTATCGGCTTTGCCATAAAATGGAAGGCTATCATTCTGCAATGGCACACTAAAACGTTGCATAGCCGGCGTAGCAAAAGACGCGGCTATTTGTGTATTTAACTGATGATTGCCAACATCCGTTTTCCATCTTTCGGGAAGCAGAAAACGAGACACCTGAACACCCGAATAATTTAACGAGTAAGGCGTTTGAATATCTACCCGCAAACTGCTATCAGCCCCAGCCGCTTGCACCGCCAATTCAACCGGCCCATATATATCCTTACCTACAAAATTGACTTCGCCATTTATAGTACTAACTGCGTTGGCAGCGTAAAATTTTTCGCCGGGGGCAGATAGATAACACAAGGCACCAGGCACTACTGCGCCGGTAAGTTTGCTCACCACTTTGCCATTGATCACCGGGCCTTCGTAGTCGGGTAAAAAGGGGAAAGTCTTTTTGCTATCCTGTATCACTTCATCAGGCGCAAAGCGGCGCCAGCCCTGGGTTAGCAGGAGATTATCCAACGCTGTTTTTGTTTCAATATCATCCTTTGCAAAATAGTAGTCCGGTGATTCAACACGGCCTTTTAACTCCGATGTTAGCCACAGGTACTCGTCAATTGAAGGTTGCGATAATCCTTGTAATGAGTCGAGACGAAAAACAGAAAGCGACAGATGACTTGCCAAGGTATCACCTGCCCTATTCTTTGCGGCTATCTGCAAAGTAACTTTTGCACGTGATGCGTATTCCTTTGCATCGCTTTGCAAATCAATGGAGAGTTTTTGTTTGGGCTGGCTAAAATACAGCCGCTCACATACCGGTTTTTTATCCGCATCAAAAAGCGTAATTACGTTAATGCCATCACCTATGTTTTTCCTGTCAAGCAGCCACTCGCCTTTGCCCCCGGCAATAATTTTTGTTGCGGCAAATTTTACAGCGCCTCTCGTATGTACCACCAAATAAACCGGTTGCTCGATAAACGTTTTATTAGTAGTCACTGTTATCCTCACCGCATCATTGCCGGCACTAGCTACCTGCAACACATAACCCTCTTTGTAAACCGTTGGCAGATTAGCTGAAATAATATCGCCGCTTGATAAACGAACGACCGCTTTATACACAGCACCTTTTTGAGGCGTAAAATCAATGCTGCCCATACCAAAGTTTGCCGGATGAAAATGGGCAACCGTATCAATATTGTTTTTTATAATGATGCCTTCGCCGTAAACACCCTCGCCATATTGGTTCACTAAATGAAAACCAAGTTTGGTAGAAAGGCCTTCAACAAGGTTACCTCCTTCCGGAAAAAATTGAATGGTATATGTTTCTTTTGGAGTAAGTGCAGTCCAATCAGGATGCCCGGCTGTATTGACGATTTGTAAAGGCGTTTGAAAAAAATAATCATCGCTAAAATTTTTCATCCACGCGGTATAAGCCCTGAGTGTGTACATGCCCGTACTAAGCGAACCGGGAAGAAGAAACGACCCATCACCTGCTGATTGCCGGTTGTCTATCAAAGCCTGCATTACAGGCCTGCCCTTGCTATCCAGCAGTTCTACATACACCACTTTGCTAAAGTCTGTTTCGCGATGAGTAGCTGCATCTACCACATAAGCTTTCAGCCAAATGGTTTCTCCGGTGAGGTAAAAACTTTTATCGGTATGCACAAACACTTTCTCTTGCAGCACATTGGTTTTATAGTGTGTAAGACGGGTTTGCAAGCTATCTAACACAGAAAATTGGGCTTGGCTGCCAATAGCTAACCATAGAAAATTTAATAAGAGAAGCCATCGCATTTTATCAGCCTCCTTAGAAAACAGAAGCAGCTTATGTTTTATATTTTTCTTCATTACCAAAAAGAAGGTTTTTGATTCGTACCGCCCCGCCGCCTGCAATCGAGACAATCTTTTTTGGCAATTTTAATAATGCCTGGCGTTACAAAATACCAGGGTTCATACGTTGTATCCGGATAATTCCAGATTAAAAAATTGGAGCCGTTTTGTTGAATATCTAAAATGTTGCAAGCCAAATTTGGCGGCGTTGGGCTCCAGCCAAAAAGTTGTAAGTGGTCAACAAAAATCCGCTGCTGCTGAATGGCGCAAGCCGATACATAACCAATCACCGGCTCGGATATATTGCCAACACGATGAATGTTACTAACCAGTTGGCCGGGTTGCGCATCAAACAAAGTGCCCAGCGTTTGCGAATTCTTTTGAAGTATCTCCCAATACTTATACGCCTCCTCGGTTAAAGCATATTGCCGTACCAGGGTACTGTAGCGGATGCCTAACTTTTCCGCATCTTTTTGGATAACATTTATCGGGTAATGATCAATTACATCATTGCTTAACCGGTTGGACGAAGCCAGGATAACTTCAGTAGAAGCCTTTGTTGACCAGCAGTCATTTGTTTGTGTAGTGGCATCTTTAATAAAGATCATTCCATTGGCAACACCCAGCCCATAATTACCTATTAGGGTAGAGCGGTATTGCCAGGTTTCAGTGAAGTCCCAATGATAGTAGCGGGCCGCATTTAAGGGATCGTGGGTGTTGGCATAAAACGTTACATCGCCGTCCTGTTTCCAGGTTATGCTGTCAATAGGCGGTGTTTGTTTCACCGCAACAAAATCGGAAAGATATTGAGCGCCATCACTTGTTCTAATATTGAGGCGATAGGTTTCAGCAACATTTAAGGTAAGATGGTCTATTGAATACACACCAGAGCTGACCTCCTGCAACCCATACACAGCGCCGCTTTTGGCTTCTATCTGCAAACGGGCTGCACCTTCCGGACTGTTCTTTGTAGTGTCAGCTAAGTTTTTTGTTTTTGATAATTGAATGGTTGTTTTGCTGTCAGGCAACGTATTAATAACCCCTTCCACCACGAGGTAACGATTGGGCGCTATGATAGCCGGCGGCTCGTATGTCTGCTTGCAGCTTGCCATGAGCAGGAGTAAAATAGCAACGCAAAAAACCTTCATCATAGCAACAATTTTAAAAGCGAATAGTATAGGTTACAAAAGGGATCGGCGTTCCAAAAATGGAAAGCTTATAGCCTTTTATATACCCGCCTTCTTCAATAAAATAAATAGAATACACGTTCTTTCGGCCGGTAATATTATATACGCCAAACGACCAGGCATTATGTGTGGCCTTTGTGGTTTTAGGGTTGCCTTCCATCATGAACGAAACATCGGCGCGAAAGTAATCAGGCGTTCGAAACTGGTTACGTTCAGAATAAAATACCCTCTGCCCTCCACCCAAATTAAACACCGCCAATGGTAGTGTAATAGGCCTGCCGGTACTATAACTGGTGCCGATGGATAAGCTATAGCGGTGCGAAAATTTATAGTTACCGGTGACGTTTGCATTGTGCGGCTTATCAAAATTGGCGGGATAAAATTTGCCGCTGTTGATTTGTTCCGTTAACGCATCATCCGATTGCAGCAGCACTTTTGAATACGTATAGCCCACCCAGCCGGTTAGCTTGCCCGAAGTTTTTTTCACCAAAAGTTCAGCGCCATACGCTTTGCCCTTTGTATCAATCACGTCCGTTTCTATGTGATGGTTCAGCAGCAACGTAGCGCCGCTTTTATAATCGAGGTAATGCTTCATGCGTTTGTAATAAACCTCTATTGATGTTTCAATGGTGTTGGAGCCAAAGTTTTGGTAATAACCTACTGAAACCTGGCTGCCTTGTTGCGGACGGATGTAAGCATCGCTCAACTTGAATAAGTCAATTGGCGATATAGACGCCGTGTTGGAAAGTGTATGAATGTATTGCGTAGTGGTATTAAAGCTGGCTTTCAGCGATGCATTGTCGGATAGCGTATAACGCACCGCCAGCCGCAGTTCAGGATTGCCATACGTTTTAATGATTTTACCGCTGGCAAAATTGGTGGTATCCAGCAACGTATTTTTATCTCTTGCAATGCCTTCTTTATAATTGTATTGGTCGTGCGGCCCTAGGTAGTTGAACAACGAATATCGCAGCCCGGCATGAACCGATAGTTTAGACGACACTGTATATTCATCTCCTAAGTACAGTGCACTTTCCAGGGCTTGCTCGTTGCTTAAAGCATCTGCTTTTACTAAAGAGGTTTGTGCTGATGCTGCTAAAGTACCGGGCTGTATTTTATAATAAACAGATGTAAGCCCAAACGTAAAAAGATGCTTTAGGTTGGGTGTATAAGTAAAGTCGGTACGCAAAAAGTTTTGCTGGATGCCGAAGGAAAGCCGGTAAGCAGTGGTGGGATTGGTTTCACTGGAAATAGCGTAATTATAGCGGTCAATGCCTGCGGTGGCAATGCCATAAAACTGGTTGTTGAAATTGTGTTTCCATTTCAGGTTTACGTTTTTGTTGCCGTACCGGTATGATGTATCGCCATTTAACCGGAAGCCATCGTGGCTTAGATAGCCGTTTACATACAAGCTGTTTTTGGCATTGATAGTATGGCTTAGGTGCAGGTCAGCATCGTAAAAATTGGCCTTGCTGTTTTGATAAGCGCTGTTGGGCACCTGGTGCAAAAGCCAGTCGGAATAACTGCTGCGGGCACTTGCAATAAATGTTGTTTGTTTATTGATGGGCCCTTCAATCATCACCTTGCTGGTTAGCGGACCAATGCCGGCTTCACCCGTTACTTTTTTAGTATTGCCTTGCTTGGTGGTTACATCCAACACCGATGATAAACGGCCACCGTATTTTTCAGGGATGGCACTTTTGTACAGCTCCACACTTTTTACAATATCAGGGTTGAACGAAGAGAAAAAACCAAACAGGTGCGATGGATTATAGATAGTGGCATCGTTTAAAAGAATCAGGTTTTGATCGGCAGCACCGCCTCTGACATTCAAGCCTGTATTGGCTTCGCCAACCGATGTAACGCCTGGCAATGTTAGTACAGCACGCAACACATCGGCTTCGCCAAACACCACTGGTATTTGTTTAATGGTTTGAATAGAGAGCCGGTCTTTACCCATGTTCAGGCTTCGTACGTTTGAGGTACGCACCGACGTTACTACTACTTCTTTTAAGCTCGGAACGTATTCGGCTAACTGAATGTCTAAGCTGCCATCGGCATTAAGTTGTACCTGCCGGCTGGTGGTTTTCATACCGGTGGCATTAATGCGCAAGGAGTGCCGGCCCGATGGAATGGTGAGTGAATAATATCCGAAACCATCTGTGATAACGCCGGCCGATAAACTATCAACTGCAATAGAAACTCCCGCCACCGGTTCACCATTTCTTACATCTCTTACATAACCGGCCAGTGTTATTTTTTGTTTGGGAGAACCGGTAGCCGCGCCTATTTGAAATAGCTTGTTCTCGATACTACTCTTAAGCTTAGGCTGTGCGGCAGGCCTGTCTGTTTGAACAGCCACTTTATTGGTGGCTATAGAAGATGGCTTAGTGCGGTCGAAAAAATCAGCCGATAAAGTGGTCAACGCAGTTGACGACTTTATAATATAAATTTTACCGGAAGCATCCCATGTGTATTGAAAAGCCGTTGCTTGAAAAACCTGTTTTAGCAACTGGCTGATCGTTTGCTTTTCGGCGTTAGTTGTTACCAGGAAACTGTCTGTATCCGCAGCACGAAAGTAAAAACGGTACGGCGTGGCCGATTCGATGTATTGCACAAAGTCTTCGAAGGGAACGGCTACAAAGCTATGTGTTATACGCACTGAGTCCTGGCTTGCTGCCCGCCACGAAGCCGCAAAAAAAAGCAAAGCAGTAAACAGTTTTTTGATCATCAGTGTGCCCCTATTTATTTTTTGGTTTCTGCCGGTAAATCAGTGTTTCTTTTATAAAAAGATCAGGGTCTTTTTTAAAGTTCAGGCCTTTTTCTTTCCATAATTTTTGTAGCGTATCTTTTTCATTGCTAAAGATTTTCAGCATGTCTTTTTCGCTGTTGATGGTGTAATACCTATCTCTCTGATGTAAAAAATACATTGCGTTAGTAGTAATAGAATCAAGGCCTTCGGCATGTAGTGATGGCGAGATACGCTTAAGCCGTTTAGCATAAGCCTGAACGTCGCCATCATATAACAAATCGTAAAAATCATCCGGCAAACTGTTCTTTCCGGCTGAATCATTCAAGTGAATAAAGCTATGTCCGGACAAAATAAAGTAGTCCACTTTGGCTTTTTCTAATCGCAGGCTTAATCCCTGAAATCCTTTTATCACCAGTTCATTTCGCACTACATCATAAGCCATCAATACATCGTGATAATTGATGCCTTCATAACCTACACTTCCTTTGGCAAAATCAGTAGCGTTCCAAAACGGACTGCCTAATACCCGTGGATATGCGCCTTCATATTCAGGGCCGTTGTACAAGGACGCACTGCCGCCTATCCTGTTCATATACTGTATGTACATGATGTGGGAAGCAGTAAAGATTGAATCAACATTTTTGTTTTGTGAGAAGGAAGAAGTAACTACACAGACAAGTGCCAAACAGCGAATTATCGTCTGCGAAAAATTAAGCAATCGTAGCAAGGGCAATTTGTTTTTCAATAGCGGAGTTATGAATAAGAAAGGTTCAATAACAACCTAATTTACACGAAATAAAACGACCAGCGGCCTGTTTTAAATTTTCACTACTAAAAAAGAAACCCCGGTCAAAACCGGGGTCGTTCGTATCGCTTTGTGAAAATTGAAACTCGTTATTGAATCTATTTACTCGGCGCCATCTGTTACTGCCCGCTGCACGGCATAGTTACCTACGTTTTTACCGGCAATCAGGCCTTGCTCACAATCGCTGCGGTAGTGAATGCCGCCATACATTCTTGACATAGAAGCCTCTGCTGCCATGGCCGTATAAGCCGATGCCCGTTCGGGAATAATATGTCCAAGAATAGTTGCAGCCGCACCACTAAAGGTAGAATGGCCCGATATGTACGATGGAAAATTAGGTACCCCGGTAATGGTTTTAATATTGGGGTTTAGTTGCGATGGCCGTGGGTTGAAATAAAAATACTTGGTATCCCAGCAAACAATGGATGCATCCATCAGCGACATATTCAGTAAGGCCATATTGCGTGCCCAACGTACTTCGCTGAAATTTTTAGTAATGAAATCTTCCGCGGCTATCGCATCCCAATGGCCCGGCGGTGTATATGTATTCACACCATCAGCCCAAAAATGTACAATGGCAGTACGTTCCCTTGTGGGGTTCTTTACCAGCTGATAAACTTCTTCCGTCTCTTGTCTCATCTTATCACTATTCACCGGTGGCGGTGGTGGCGGCCGCATAGCAATACAGGCTAACGAATCAAATAAAAATGATTTTACTTTTCCAAACACGGGTAACATCGGTGGCCGCTTTGGCAACTCTAAACTATACCAGGGTGTTTCGCCGCGGGCAATACAATCCGTTTCCATTTGTGTCCAGATAGTTGGGGTACCAATAGCAGCACCAGCCCGGTCGCCTCTTGCCCTTGTTACAAATTTTTGCGCTACGGCTTTTCCTAATGCTTCGCCGGCTTCTATATCGCTGCGCACATTGGCGCCGGAAATAATGCGGGCCCTTTTATGCTCTTCGGCTTTTTGCTGAATATAATCCTGGTCGCCGGGAAACAATAGTTTCAGCATCTCCACCGAAGTACCTTCTACCACTGCATCTTCAGATGGATACGAAGGCAGATCTGACTTTGGAATCAAGGCGTTTACCGTAGCATCTACTTTATAAGGCGCTGCCCTGTTGTATAACTTTTTATAATAGTAAGCCGATACCAAAGCATCATACGTGGCGGCACTTACATACCCGTAGGCCCTTGCCGCATACGGCGGATTAGAAAAAGGAAAGGTTGGATACGCTAATGGATTATTAGCACTGGGAAAGGGATAACTGCCATCATCGTTTTGATATGGCGGAATATTATGCTTTGCCACCAACTCACGCAATATTTCGTTCCAACGTAATACAGCGCCAGCGCTCCAGTATTGAACGATGCGCTTTTCATCGGAGGTAAGATTAGCCTGGTAAGCCTTTATTTCATTGATTTGGGCAATGTAATCAGGTGTGTTGGTAGCAATAGGCGCCGCTACTGCAAACTCTGTTGGACCGGTTAATAACACTGGCTTCCAGGCGCCTGCATTTAAATCAATATTAGTGGGGTTGAGGGCAGCTACATTATCGGTGCGGCCTTCCACTTCTTTGTTGCACGAAACAATAACAAATACTAAAGCAGCTACTGTTAGAGAAGTGGTAAGAAATATTTTTTTCATGCTAGTTTGTTTTAGTGGCGTTGGTATTTTTTTCTTTTTTACTTAGATCAAAAACATAGAATAACGAACCATAAATGGTTTTAGACTGGCCCATGTTTCTGCCGGCAATGGTAGTGTTGCCACCAGCCACAATAGAAAGCTGGGGCAGTGATGGAACCACGTATTTAAAGTTGGCGCCAATGGTAGTCGCATTCATTTTATTACTGGGGAAAGGCATATTGTTCCTGGTAATGTCGAAACCGCCCAATGTGTTCCATTGATTGAGCACCGCTTCTGCTATTAAACGAAACGTTCTATAGCCCACACGAAAATTATAATTAGCGCCATTGGGCATATTCACTTCATTGGTATAATGCATTTCGGTAGTGTAATAAGCGGTGCGGTCAAGCTTGATGTTATCGCGAAAAACATACGTAGCCGAACCGGTAGCAAACAGGTTCCCTTGCTGGTAGTCGGCCATCACACGGGCCGAAGCCGTTTTGCTATGAAGCCCTATGGACAAGGGTTGGAAGTCGGCAACATAATTACTAAGCGGAATAGAAAAGCCACCAATTGCGAAGATGGAAAGCCTTCCATCGCCCATCCGTTTTTGTATCGGCCGCCATTTTAAAAACAAGCTCAGGTCTTGTAATCCCTTCATGCCATGCAGGGTGCCGGCGGATGCGTTTGTTTGCACGTACGGCACGTTAAACAACGCATTTAGCTTGCGGGTAATGCCGTAGTTGCCCATTATGCTATACGTTTGGGTGGTTACGTTTCCTAAGTTCAGGTTATCTCTTTTTAGCGTTCCTTCCCAGTAGTTTTTCCAACTGCTATAGCTATACATTGGGCCCACGCAAAAGCCGCCTTTTTCCATCATGATCGCGTCAATATCGGTTTGTGCCTGTGCCTGTAACGACAGCACGCAAATACCAATAATGGGATAAAGTTTTTTGAACAATTTCATTTTGTTAGTCATAAGCTTTAGTGTATAAAGTAGAGTAAGCCTTGCACTGCTTAGCAGTGCAAGGCAATTTATTTAATAAACAGGCAGTGTAGGCAACGCAGCTTTTTTAGATTTTACGATGCGGTACGAATAACCTACGCTGATGGAATAATCGGCAAAGGCCGCATCGCCCTGCACATGCACCATCTTCGATTCATCGGTGACTTTAGAATTCTGCAGGTTTTGGTCGGCAATATCAGCAGCACTTTGAATGCGGTTCTTCTTTACATTGTACGGCACAAATAAATTAAAGCTATGCTGGCCCGTGCGATAGGTAATACCACTTTCAACAGCTACTACATAACCCGGCCGTCGATACGCTACTTGTCCGCCAAAGGCATCATAAGCCGGAATGCCTTCTGCCCGGCCGGCTAATGATAGTGTTAGGTTTTGATGCTTTAATACAGAAGCCACTATACCGGCACGGCCAAAGTATTGATCGGGGCAGGCATACAGCTCATATCCTTCCAAACCCTTTTTGGGAGCGGATTTGTATGTACCGTTCGATTCCCTTGGATTGAATAAATAGTAGCCGTTGGCAAAGGCATAAACGCTTTTATAGAGATGGCGAAAGCCTTGCAGTTCCAATGAAAAACCTACGCCGCCATCACCCGGTTGAATGGCCTGGTCCATCACTACAAAATCTTTAAACGTGCCATCCGCTTGCGGCACATGATTGCCGGTAGCGGCGGAGTTGCCGGTAGCCAGTTTTATTCCCGCACCAATCATGATGTTTCCTTTATGCGCTTTCGCAGGGTCCATCAACCAATAGTTTACGCTCATACGCACATCGCCAATGCCTTTTGCATATACGCTGTAGCGAAAGGTATCTTTCACGGGTGTTGTTTGTTTCAACACTTGCGACCGCTCGTTATGCACCCAGGGAACGCTAAGGTTTAACTGAATGCGATTGGTTAACCCGTATGATAAATTAAAATCAACGGCATGCGAATAAATGTTTACCGCATCACCACGATTGGTTCCATCAGCAGCATGACCGCCACCGGTTACCTGGCGTTGGGCCTGTTCATCGGTACCTACAAAATGCCTCCAGCTATGAAAGTGGCGGTAGTTAGCGCCAACCTGAAAATCGCCTTTTTGAAGATTATAAGAAGAGGAAGAACACATAGCCGTAATGCCGCCCATCTGACGCACGGCCACGCAACCTTGCGCTTCTGAATAATGATAGACAGTAGAAAGAAGGAGTATAAAAATTAGTTGTCTCATAAAATTATTTTTTTGAATTAAGTGAGAGTTGTTTTTGATTTTTGGAACGAAGGAGGTGAAGTTTACCAACGATGTATTCACCTAACTTTTTTCCAACTAAGTTTCCCTGTTCCAGGTCGGAGCGAAAGTGAATCCCACCATACAGGCGCGACCATGATGCCTCCAAAGACGCATCCCTAAAGGATTTGAAGGAGCGGTCGGGAATTCCGAATTCGCGTTCCGATGAATCGCGGTAACTAAAATGATCACCAAAATAAGATGTCATGACTTCGGCTGATGCGGCTGAAATAACGGAGTGGCCACTGATGTAAGATGGAAACGGCGGTGTTTGAATATAAGGTTGCCACGCCGGGTCAAGCACCTTGTTAATGACGGTTTCGGGGCGCACACTATTGTAAGTATATTTTGTTTTCCAGCAGGCGATAAAGCCATCAAACAAGGCAATGGATGTTTCGGTATAGGCGGCAACAGTTTTATTGAAGCCGGCTTTTTCCTTCTGCGCCGCTATGCCTACAATATTCATCCAGTGGCCCGGCGGTGAAAACTTTTTGGTGGCATACATAACATGACCCGTTACATGCAGATTGAAAGGATTATCATCAAAAAAATCAGCCATGTGCTTTTGTTCATCCGTTAAATTTTCCACCGTTGTTTTTATTTCAATCACCTCTTTACAAAATGGCGATGTGCTGTCCTTCATATTGTATTTAGGCGGTGGTGGCGGTAAAAATTGCGAAGCGGAATCAATCACCAATGTGCGGATGTCGCTCCAATGCGGTTCCAGGCCTTGCGTATAGGCCGGCGGTGTTGGTATCCATCTTCCGTCTTCCTGCTTAACGGTAAATTTTTCAGCACTTCGTGTTTTGGCGTAGTTATCGCCTTTGCTCCATTTTAAAATGGTAGCAGCGATAGTATCACTAAAAGCAATGGTATTAAACAATACATCTGATGGCATACCTGCACTATCAGCGCCATGTTTTAGCTCATTGTAATAATCCAGCAGCACCCCTTCGGGAAACGTAACGGCATTGCCCACTTTTACAAAAGACAGTAAGGCCGCTAAATGATAATCTATTTTTTGGTTAGCAATCGGCCGGGGCATTTTAGGTAGCTGATTTACTTGTCCGCTTAACGATTGATAGGAACTATCACCGGCGGCAATGCACTCATACGCAGCGATGTTGGCATACGCATAATTGCGCGACGCTACTACCGGCGAAAAATTATTGTACAGCACTACATCATTCAACCGTTTAACCGTTTTACTGTACAAGAGCGGATCAGAAGTGTATTTGGTATACTCTTTTTGCTTACACGCAAACAGGGAAACTGCGGTGCAAACCAGCACGAAAAATCTTTTCATTATGTATTCAGGTGTTTTAAAAAATCAATGCGGGAAGCTCAGGAAATGATGCGAATTGATTGAGGTGGCCGCTCTAAAGTAGCGGTATAATCGGCAGGTAAAAGATGGGTGGTGGAAAGAAGGTAAGCTCCTTTAATTAAAATTTCAGAAGGAGTAGTGATTGTTTTAATTGATTGGCAAAAATCCGGTAAGCTGATTTTTACAGTGGTGCCGCTCTTTTTGGTTGGGGTGGATGTTTGGCCATCGGCCGATGCTTTGGCCATCTCATTACCGGCAGCTTTCAGTTTTGTTTTATCACTGTTGGGTAAACAAAGCACTTCCAACGTATCGTTATGCACCCGGCGCTTTACGTACTCATAATCTTTACCATCTATATTGATAGAACCGTAAGCCCTTTCGTAGGTAGATGAACTGGTGTAGTAAGGTAGATGCAAAGTTGTTTTAATCGAGATCAACTCATCGTCGTTATACTCTTTTTTATCTACTTTATTTTCTATGGCAGTTGCCGCTTCGGTTTGCCTGCCGGACAGCACTAACCGGTATCCGCAGAAATTGAATACAAGTATAGAAAGGAATAATATAGCGGTCAATCGTTGCAGGCAGCAGTAAATTCAGCAGCCAATATAGATATTTTTGTGAATGGAATAAATTTTTATCGGCAAAAGAAGAATTTTTTACCTGTGTTATATCCACTATCCTGTGCAGAAGGCCGATTTGTGCATGCCATATTTTGAAAAGAACATCGCTGCCATAGACTAAAATCCTGCTTTAAGCTTTTGAATATGGATAGCATCGCCCACGCTTATAACACCAGTTCCCCGATGTAATAAATTCTGCCCAAAGTAAATTTTGCTATGCTTCATACGATAGGTGGATAAGGTCTTTAATGGTTCCTTTCCTTTACCGGCATCGTCCTGATTAATGGTGGTGACCACACAACGGGCACAGAGTTTTACTCCAAAGAATTGAATGCCATTAATGGTAAATTCGTCAAAGGCATCTTCTTTAAAAGCCTCACCGCCGGTAAATACTATATTAGGCCTGAAACGGTTCATGGGTAAGGGTTTCGTTAACCTTGTATTTAATTCGTCAAGCGATGATTGCCCTATGATCAACAAAGGATACCCATCGGAAAAGGAAGTGATTTCCTGATTTGCCGCATAATTTTTATCTACCATCCGGGTGGTTGTTTCCGGCATATATACCAACCGGCAATTGATTTGAAGCGCTTTACTAAACCAGTTATTAATAGCGTTTGACGCAAGTTGGGCTTCGCATATATCATCCCATATTTGAACGGTTACCGTGCCGGCACTTTGCGTAAGCGGGTATGGAACAGACACAGTAACAGCCGGGTTGTTTTTGTGATGCACCGTCAATCCTTCTTCCAGCAAGGCTACCTGCAACAAAGCCATCTGCGGAAATTGCCGCTGGGTAAGTGCTTGGTTGTTGTCGTCAATCAGCATCCACCGGCGGTCGTATTGTAAACCACGGGAGGTAACTACGGCACTATCAACCGCAATGCCACCAAGAGATTTTATGGGATAGATGTATAGGTTGGTTAGGATGAGCATGTTAATAACGGAATGCTTTATTTACCAGCAATAATTGCTTTCACCTTTTGTTGCAACTGCTTTTTATCGGGCAGGTAAAGTTGTTTATTGGGCAGGTAAAGTTGGTATTGGGAAACAAAAATCTTGTTTGAAATTCCACCCATCGCATATTCCACCAGCACTTCATCCTTCTCTGCTGACAGTATTATGCCAATAGGCTCATTATCGCCAGGCACATTTTCTTCAGTTTTAAAATAATTGAGATAGAGGTTCATTTGTCCTATATCTCCATGATCTACTTTACGAATTTTAAGATCAATAAGCACGAAGCATTTTAAAATACGATGATAGAATACAAGATCAATAGCATGATGTTTATTACGAAGTGAAAGACGGTATTGACGGGCGATAAAAGCAAAGCCTTTGCCTAACTCCAGTAAAAAAATTGCAGGTTATCAATGGTCTTTTGTTCCAATGCTTTCTCCGTCATTTTATGGCTTTGCGGTATCTTAAGAAAGTCAAGCACATAAGGATCTTTAACGGCTTCCAAAGCATTGGAAACAATGTGGCCTTTTTGAGCAAGTTTAAGTACCCCTTTTTTATCCTTACTTAATGCCAATCGCTCAAAAAGAGAGGAGTCAACCTGCCTTTCCAATTCCCTTACCGTAAGGTTTTCATAGATGGCTTGGCACTCATAAAATTTCCTCGCAACAGTACCAGAGATGCTTATTAAAACTATATAATGGCTCCAACTCAATTTGGCAGACACTGTCTGCCATTTCTAATAAGCTACATAAAACCTTCGCATATCCAGTATGTTGCGTCTGCCAAATCCTTTGCCGTATAATAATGTCAAACCCTTTGAAAGCCTTGCCAGCAGGTCACTTCCGTACTCTGCCTGCTCCTGTCCTTGTTGTTCAAACTCCACTATCTGTCTGCCAATTTCCCAATTAGCTTTTACCAATTCTTTATTAATGGCTCTGATGGCATTGGCCCTTGCCGTTTCAATTGCAAGGCCTATATCAGATAGAAGCTTTTTATATTTAAGTTTAATCCTTACTGATTTCATTCCTTAAAATAAATTACTTTACCTCATACGTTTTCTTATCAATACCAACACCCAAAATTTTCAAACTCTTCCAACTCTTCGGCAGCACCGATTTAATTTGAGTAAGCCCCTTTGGAGTAACTTCCACACCACCAAAACCCATAATAACCGCTTGTAAAATACCACCCGCGCCAGTGGCAAAGTAAGGATTGGTACCGCCTTTGGTTTCCGCAATTACTCTAAAAGGAGGAAGCAGGTTAGGTTCATACGCATCTTTAAACCAATGATAGGCTTTGTCGGCATTACCAATGCGGGCATATAGCAAAGCAAAAGCGCCTTGCGTCATAGCGGGTGTGCCTTCGTTGGGTACACGGGTTTCGTAGTACTCCAAATCTTTTTGAATTTGTTTTGGATCAGTAACTTCTTTTAAAGGATAAGCCAACAGGTTAACATCGGCCTGCTTGATGCCTTCGCCATTATAAGCCGCATGTTCCCTGGTAACACCATTATCCATTTTTAAAATAGGAATGTTGGCTGCAACCTGCGCCCAATCAGCATTTGGCGCCATGCCTAAAATAGCAGCCGCCTGTGTTGCATATTGAAGATTAGCTTTGGCTGCCGCATTAGTGAAGGCATTATTGTCAACGTTCTCCGCCCACTCATCGGCCGCTACTACGTTCTTAATTTCATACTTGCCGGGACCATTTCGCTCTACGCGGCTGGCCCAAAAATCAGCCGTAGCAGAAAGTATTGGCCAGCCTTTTTGCCGAAGCCAATCTTTATCCTGCGTTACGGCATAATAGTTCCAGGCGGCTATTGCTACATCGGCCGTAATGTGGTGCTCAAACGGTCCGCTGAGTGCCCATACCGGCGTTTCTTCCACACCGCTTTCGGCACTCTCCCAGGGAAACATAGCGCCTTTAAAACCATTGGCAAAAGCATTTTTCTTTGCTGCTTCCAATCGTTGATAACGGTATTCGATCATGCTCTTTGCCAACTCCGGATGCATCACTAAAATGGCCGGATACATCCATAGCTCCGCATCCCAAAACACATGGCCGTTGTAGCCTAATCCACTCAACCCCATTGGCGAGGGCGAGTAGGCTGTGCCTTCGCGTACAAATGAATATAAATGATACAACATGCTATGAACATCCTGCTGCGCCTGTGCATCGCCAGTGATTTGTATATCGCTTTTCCATAAATCGGTCCAGGCCTTTTGATGAAATTGCAATAGCCGGTCGCGGCCTTCCAGCTTGGCATAAATAGTAATGCGTTCCGCTTCGTTTAACGGGTCATCGTGGTGCGCCGATGTGATGGATGAACCAACAATAGAGAAGCGATAGCTCTGCCCGGCCTTGATGCTTTTTGTAAACTTCATCAGGTGCATATTATTATCCCACATTTCATGAATTACACGGGGCTCCTGGCCATGCGCTTCGCTAAATAAAAAGGTATTGCTGGCGCACATTAATAATTTGCCTGTGGGCGATTTGGCTGTGGAGGTTAGTAAGCTTATCACTACATGCGGACGATCAATTTCATTGTAATAATTCTGCACATCACGCAAGGCATCCGGCGCCTCCATCACACTGCTACCGGTAATAACAATATCTTTTTTTGCCGTAACCGTTACATCCATCAGTACCGTAAAAGGCAGGTGGCGAAGCGAATAATAGGTATAGGAAACTGCTGCTTTATCGCCATAATCAAAGGAGGTTGTAAACGAGGCGCCCTGCATATTCAAACTTTGCTTCATGCCCGAAACGTTGCCGGCGGCTATTCTCCGGCCATCAACATCCAGGTTCATATTCAGCAGGTTAAAGCTTTTCAAAAAGTTACTCACCCGTCCGCGTCCATATAAATCGTATGCGCCAGCCAGCACCACATCTTTTACTTTGAAGGGATCCGGCGATGAAACAATACCAATCATACCATTAGCGACTGTAACGCCATAATAGTTTGACGGATCAATTTTAGCGGCTTCTATCTTCCAGGGATCCTGGGCAAAAGAAAAAGTGGTTATTAAACAGAAAAAGAAAAACAGGGAGCGGTTCATACAAGCAATCTTTTAGTAAAGAATGAATTTAGCGTATTTGCTTATAACTTACCGGCGTAAGATTTAATATTGCGCTCTTATGAAACGATGGACCCTTGCTATTTTAATTTTGCTGATTGTTGCTGTTGGACTTCTTTACCTACTCATTCCTTCTACCATAAAAATTGAGCAAAGCACCATTATACGGGTGAATGTAAATGGGTTTAGCCGTATGATTGTAAATGATGAAAAGTGGCGTCAATGGTGGCCCGGCGAGACCATATCCACCGGCAGTACCGAACGTGCCAGCTTTCGTTTTAATGGGCATACTTATACCCTCTTAGATAAAAAATTAAGTTCCATTACGCTCCTCATTGATAAAGGCGCCGGCTCTTTTGTTACACAACTTTTCTTTCTACCGGTGAATGCCGACACGGTTACCATCAACTGGCAGGGACAACACGCTGCACCTTTTTCGCCGGTTAGCCGCATTCAATTCTATAATCAGTCAAAAGCTATCGAAAAAGATTTAGCAACTATCCTGGAAAAAATGAAGGCCTTTTACTCCAATGAGGATAATGTATATGGCATCCCTATTCGCAGGGATAACGTTACCGATTCAGCACTGATCTCTACTTCGCTTGTTACCAAAGGGTATCCATCTGTAAAAGATATTTATGGATTAGTAGATCAGTTAAAGAGCTTTGCGGCAAGAAATGATGCGGAGCCAACCAAGCCTCCTATGTTAAATATAAATACAACAGACAGTATAACCTTTACTACCAAAGTGGCGGTACCGGTTAATAAAAAATTAAAGAATGAAGGTGCTATACAGTATCGCTGGATGATGAATGGAGGCCGTATTTTATCGGCTGAAGTAACCGGCGGCCCTTCTACCATTAATAAAGCTTTTGAACAGATGGAAAATTATATCACAGACTTCCATCGCACGGCACCGGCTATTCCTTTTCAATCACTGATTACCGATAGAAGTAAAGAACCCGATACCAGTAAATGGGTAACAAAGCTGTATTGGCCGGTGATGTAACTATCCATCCCTGCCTTTTTTCACAGTTGTTGAGCGAGCCACTATGTACTGATAGCCGCTTATACTACGATCCATTGTTCTTCAGGCAGTCATTCCAACAGGGTTAATCAAAACCTTGTGAGAACCAGATAGTATCACTGAATGTAAAACATACTTTACGGTTATGCGATACAGCCGGAACCCAAGCCGGGCAACCCTTTACTGCCTCCACAGCAACTTTATCAAATTCGGGATGAAAGGGAACCGTTACTTCAGCATTAATCAGTTGGCCATCTTCGTTGATAGTGTATGAGACCACTACCGAAGCGAAATGCCCATTTGAAAACTCGTATTGGCTGGGAAAGTACAATTGCTTTGATACGTATTTAGACCAGGCTTTTGGCTTACCTGGAAAATAAGGCCTTTGCTCGGGCAACGCAGCGCTGACCTCTGCGCCATCTTCACTAAAATATCTGGCTTCTTTTAATACGCCGGCGTCGTAAATTTCATCAGCACTTTTATTTCCGTTTTTATGAAAGTATTGCCAATGCCCATGTTCTTTTGTAAAGGCTGTAAAGCGGCCGGCAGCGGATGGAAGCCCATTGTCGAACCAGGATACATACACGCCATCACCGGAAGCATCCATGTTTAAAGAATCTTTTTCCAGGCCATCTCTGTACCAGCTTAAGCAAACGCCAATTTTATTTCCATTTGTATAGTTCGATGAATCTTCCAATATCCCATTGGAATAGAAACTTAACCACAAGCCTTCTTTTTTATCATGGCTGTATTTTCCGGTGCTTTTTATTTTACCATTGGAGTAGAAATAACAAAACGTACCACTTTTAATTTTGGTTTGCTTGTCTTCAAAAAGACCGGTCATTTGAATTTTCTTTAGATTGATATAGTAGTCTCTACGGTACCAGCCGGAGTCCTTCAACTCTGCGTAGGAATAGAAACGGGCATCAATAGCGCCAACCACTTCTTTCCAATCCTGATCGTAATAACTTTCTATGAAATTTTGGGAGTAAGAGAAAGCGGGTGCTGCAAACAGGCAACAGATAAGGGTTAAGCAGTTTTTAGTCATGGGTAAAATGAATACAGATTTAAGAATCTAATTTATATCTTTTAGAAACAAAAAAATGCCGTTCAAGTTATTTTCTGAACTGAAGCACCATAGTGCTATCATTGTTTCTTGCTAAAATAAATGCGGGCTTTTTATTAATGATAATAGATTGTATATGCCTTGTTTGGCCTTTCACCACCAATCCATTTAACCCACGGCAACTAAAATTGCCGCCACCTTTATTTATCAGCCATGTTCCATAATCCGCGTCGTAGCGGCCCATTTCTATATTGTTATCGTAGTAGTTTCCCATCAATAAAATATCGGGCTTACCATCGTTATTGGCGTCTGCTACTACGGCATCTTTAAACGACGATAACTGTGCCTGCATCGGTAATGGCTTTGTTTCAAATATTAAATTACCCTTGTTCATTAATACAGCGTTGGAAAAATAATCAGCGGTTAATACATCGGCCTTCGCCAATTTATCTTCTCCAAAAATGTCGGCTAAAGACGCCCTGGCTAAATCTTCCGCATATAAAAATTTCTTCTTTAAAACCGGCATTTGTTTCTCCAATTCGGCTTTGTTGGCAAAGGGCAGCTCTTTATCGCCAATGTAATAGGTAAGCACTTGTTCTTTTTTTCCATTGCCGTCAAAGTCGTTGTAGTAAAGGCGTACCGGATTTTGCGGAGTTGCTTTTAGGCGGGTGTTTAATCCAAGGTTACCGGCAATAAGGTCCATCTTTCCATCGCCATCCACATCGCAGGGAAGAATGAAATTCCACCAGCCCTTTTTATCGCTCAATACTTTTTTAGTGAACGTTCCTTTATTATTTATGAAGGCAATAATGCCTCCCCATTCCAACGAAAGCAACAAGTCTTTATCGCCATCGCTGTCTATATCGGCCCATATTGCTTTGGTTACAAAACCTACATGCGACAAGTCTTTTGCATACTTATCCGTAACATCACTAAAGGTTCCGTTTTTGTTATTTATAAAAAGATACGACTGCGGCATCTCGCCATACGCATAGGGAACAGCACGGCCACCAATAAAAAAATCAACCCAGCCATCGCCGTTAAAATCATACGGAACAATGCACGAAGCCGTCATGTATAAAGCCCCGAACGGGTTAGCGAGTTTTGAAAAATTGCCCTTTCCGTCGCCTGCATAAATGCGTGGTGTGTTATGAAAGTCGGTACCATAAAATTCATTGCCGCCGCTGGCTACTACGAGGTCTATGTTGCCATCATTATTCACATCGGCCCAACAAGCATCGGTGTTTTCGTAAATGCTATCGGCATCTAAAACCGGTTGTTTGCTTTGAATAAATTTGCCCGAACCTTGTTGCAGAAACAACCCGCTTTTGTGATCTCTTGATGCACCTACAAATACATCGTCCAGCCCATCTTTATTTACATCGCCAACGGCAAGACAAGGCCCTTCGGTAGAAACTTCGTGCGGTATCAGCGGCTCACGGTCAAACTCCACAAAGCGGTTTTCCTGATGAAGAAAATTTAATCCGGTTTCTGCTGTTATATCTTTTGCAGGCGTTGTTTGATTAGTAGTACGATTGGTGAGTAGAGAAAAATTGAATAGTGGCAATCCTTTTTTATAGCTGATAGTTTGCTGCGTAATTCCCGGCTGATACTCCATCCGCTGATAGGTTCTATCGGGCCATATAACAAACATTGAGTCCACCTTCGTGTTCTTTAATCCAATCTGCAATGGCGTTTGCATGCTTGATAAAAATCCTTTCACCGGATTGGCTTCATACGTTCTAATCTGTGCGCCGCTATACAAAACCACTTTGGCACCAATGGCATTGATGTTAGTTGAAGAGCCCTTAAGCTGTAGTTGAAGAAATGATTTATCAGATGAATCAGCCGTTTTGTTTTCGTACACTAACACGGCATTGTCTATGTTGTTCACCACAATATCTAAATCACCATCGCCATCTAAATCGGCATATACAGCCCCATTGGAAAAGGTAGGCGGACTGCCTTCAACACTATCGCCTTCATCGGTAAATGACAGATCACCATTGTTTTTAAAAAATTTATTCGGAAGTTTTATTTCAGGGAATTTAGCAATGAGCGAAATATCTTTTCCCTGCATATCGTCGGCCGTAATTTTTTGCTGCACTTCGCCCGACGAAACAAAGTTTACATAGTCAATATCATTCATCCGTTTAGGAATGCCATTGGAGATAAACAGGTCTTTCAAACCATCATTATCAAAGTCCATCCACAGCGGCGCCCAGCTCCAGTCAGTAGCCGCAACGCCGCTGTACAAGCCGGTTTCGCTAAACATTCCATTGCCTCTATTGTACTGCAAATTGTTTCGTGTGAACTGATACGAATAACCCATACCGATCTTCTCGCGGTACAAATCATAGCTGTCTTCGCCCAACGATCTTTTCAAAATATAAGGGTCGGAAGGCAGCATGTCCATCGAGATAATTTCGGGTAGCGCATCGTTGTTAATGTCGGCTACATCAACCCCCATTGAGTACTGGCTGGTGTGCATCATCCGTTGCTCACCTTCTTCTTTAAACGTACCGTTTTTTTGATTGATATAGAGGTAATCATTCTCATGAAAATCGTTGCCGATATAGATGTCAGGATAACCATCAAGGTTGATGTCGGCGATGCAAATGCCAAGGCCGTAAGAGATGGCGGAGGAATTGATGCCGGTAGATTTTGTAACATCTTCAAAAGAATATATAGGAGCCTTACTATCAGCACAAAGCTTTATTGTGTTGTTGCGATAAATCCTGTCTCCCGACAAGGAATCATAGGTTCCTTTGAAGTCGGCCCGCGGACGAAAATTATTATTTTGATGAACAGAGTGGTTTAATAAAAACATATCAAGGTCACCATCGTTATCGTAATCAAAAAAAGCGGCTTGCGTACTAAAGCCGGAGAAGTCTAACCCAAGTTCATGTGCTTCATCCTTGAATTGAGGAACACCATTTTTATCTACACCCTGGTTGATCAAGAATTGATTTTTACTGTGCAGGGTTTCATATTTACCAACTCGGCAAACATAAATATCCAGCAGGCCATCGTTATTAATATCCACCACCGATATGCCCGTTGTCCAGCCGCCATCATTAGGGATAGCCGCTTCTGCAGTTACATCTTTAAACTTTAATCCACCGCTGTTTAAATACAATTTATTCTGGCCTTGGTTAGAGCCAAAGAAGAGATCAATCTTTCCATCGTTATTAAAATCGCCGGCGCCAATGCCGCTGCCGTTATAGAAATACATGTACTTAAAAAGATTGAACTGCGGCGAGTAGCTTAAGTTATTACTGAAGCCGATGCCGGTGCGGCTGCTATCTAATGTTTCAAATAAAGGATGTGCTATTTTCTTCTTTGAAGAGGAACAGCCGCTGATAAAAAAGACGGCGAAAAAACAAAAGGATAGTATGATGAATCGGATGGTTTTCATTCTTATTTCTTCAAACGGTACAGAAGCGGGTAACTATTATTTTGTGTGATAAGATATTGCTTTACTCCCTTGCCGGTAACCTCTTTAATATCTTTTACTTCGCCCCGAAGGTTTAGGCCGGTTTGCAAATTAAGCATCGGTGTAAAGTTGCCCTTACCATCGTTTAAAAGCACGTCGCCATAGCTTGCATCCAACCGCCCAAACTGCGGCGGGAACGTGAAGAGATTACCACCGGTTATCAAATCAGGCTTGCCGTCGCCATTTACATCAGTAACGCAAACAGCATTTAAGCTGGAGAGCTGAACCCTTGCCGGCAGCGGCTTTGGTGTGAAGTTTCCGTTGCCATTATTGATGGCAATGATAGACGTACAATAATTGAATGTTAGTTGTTGTGCCTTCGCTAACACCTCCTCTTTAAACAGTTGCTGGATGGACTTTGTAGCGTAGTCGGCGTTTTTAAGGTTGTCTTTTTTTAAGCCCGGAAACTGCTCGGTAATATCACGTTTTAAAAACACGGGCATGTCTTTATCGTTGATGGTTTGGGTGAAAAACTGGTCTATGCTACCATTGCCATCAAAGTCGGTTATCCAAAGGTGAGCAGGCTTTTCTTTGGAAGGATGCAGGTAAAAATTTTCACCAATGTTGCCGATAATAAGGTCTTGTTTCCCATCGCCATTTACATCGGCTGCCGTTATCGTTTGCCACCAGCCAAACAGGTTTTGCAATCCTGTATTTTTGATTTCTTCAAACTTATTGTTAGTGTAAGAAAAAATCCTTGTGGCCATCCATTCGCCGGTTATGATCAATTCTTTTTTGTTATCTCCAACCACATCAGCCCACACAGCCCCGGTTAGCATCCCTATATTTAAAAGCGGCGGACAAACTTTAGAAGTGACATCTGTAAAAATTCCTTTGCCGTCGTTTTGATAAATATAACTCTGCGGTGCGAGGCCGTATTGATGCGGAACATTTCTACTTCCTACAAACAAATCTTCGTCACCATCGCCATCAAAATCGTAAGCGGTTGCAACCGCTACATTCATATTGTTGACAGGAAAAGCGGCCGTGTTGATTGAAAAATTTCCTTTGCCATCATTGATGTACAACCGGTGTTGAATTTCCCGTGCACCCGGTTGAACGTTGTTACCACCGGCACCAATGAAAAGATCAAGGTCGCCGTCGCCATCCGCATCAAAAAACAACACGGCTACGTCTTCAAAATCCTGGTATTGCTTAAAGAGGGGCTCTTCCTTTTTTGTAAATTTTCCATCTGCTGATTGCAGATACAACTGGCCGGGTTGATCTTTTGCGCCACCAATATAAACGTCTTCCAAACCATCACCGTTCACATCACCCTTAGCTACGTGCGGACCTTGTGTGGACAGCATCTGCGGCAGGTTGCGTTCATAATAAAAGTCAACATAATCATCCTCGGTGTGCTTGTCAAAAGCCTTTTCAACCGGTTGCAGCATCACTGCGTTATTGGTGTTGTTGAAATTATATAAAGGAAGTTTCGCAACCGGCTGCTGAATGTTGTATAGCTTATTAATTTGAGGATGATCGTACCTGGTAAATGTTCTGTCGGGCCAGACGATAATCATTGAATCAACCGATGAATTTTTTCCCAATCCGATCACTTGCTTATAGTCCATTGACGATTGAAAGCCTCGCACCGGGAACACTTCTCTATAAAAAATTTTGTCGCCCTGATAAACTTTAATCTTACTACCGATAGCGGATGTATTAACGCCTTTCCCTTTGAGCTGTATAGAGATATAATTATTACCCGTTTGCTGCCCCACATTATTACGATAAACGGACGCGGGTCCGTTTTCGTTATTGATGACCAGGTCCAGATCACCATCGCCGTCTAAATCAGCATAAGCAACGCTGTTTGAAAACGTTGCCTTATCAAAACCCCAGGCATTACCCACGTCTTTAAATTGAAGGTTGCCGCTGTTTTGAAATATACGGTTGGCCAAAGGCGTAGAGGGTATGTGTTTCAGCAGTTCGTCCATCTCCATACGCTGACCGGTTTCCATCATTTTTGTATATACATCGTTGGAAAAAAAATCAAGAAAGTCGAGGTTGCCCACATCTTTGGCAATGCCGTTGCAAACAAAAATATCATTAAGGCCATCGTTGTCAGCATCCAAAAAAACGGAGCCCCAGCTCCAGTCGGTACCATATACGCCACTGTAATTCCCTATCTCCGAAAAATTGCCGTTGCCATTATTTAACTGCAAACAATTGCGCACATACTGATGATATAAACCTGCTTTTTGTTTGGTGAGATACAAATCAATATTATCAAAAGTGCCGGTGGTTTTTAACCGGTAGTCATCGTCGGGAATCATATCCGTGGTAAAAATTTCAGGACGGCCATCATTGTTAATGTCAGCCACATCGGCACTCATTGAAGACATACTTATTTTTTGTACGCGTTCTTCCAACTCGTCTTTAAAAGTTCCGTTCTTTTGATTGATGTAGAGATAATCTTTTTCAATAAAATCGTTGCCTACATAAATATCCGGATAGCCATCGCCGTTGATGTCGCTGATAGTAACCCCAAGGCCGAAAGAAATCAATCCGCTATGCAGGCCGGCTTCTTTAGTGACTTCGGTAAAATGGCTGTTTTCATTTTTATATAAATGATTGCCGCCACCCTTTAGTTTTTCATCCACCTTCCAATTGGCTATGTCCACATCACGCATGCCTGAATAGTTGAGCGAACTAAAAGGAATGGGACTGTTGTTGATGATAAAGCAATCGAGATCGCCGTCACCATCATAGTCAAAAAAGGAAGCTTGTGTACAATAACCGTAAATGTCTAAACCGTATTGCGCCGCTTCTTCGGTGAATGTGTTGTTATGATTATTGATGTAGAGTTTATTCTTGCGGTTGCCATCTGTTATATGCCCTGAGTTGCAAACGTAAATGTCTAACCAGCCATCGGCGTTAATATCCACCATTGTCACCCCCGTGCTCCACATACCATCCTGATGAAAGCCGGAACTGGCCGTGATATCATCGAATTTAAAACCACCTCTGTTCAAGTAAATTTTGTTTTCTCCCTGGTTAGATGTTAAGACTACGTCGGGTAATCCATCGTTATTGATATCGCCAAGCGCTACGCCGCCACCATTATAAAAATTTCGAAACAGAAAACTATTATCAGCTTTGGAGTCTTTTACATCGTTGCGAAAGTTGATGCCGGTACTATCTGATAAACTAAATAAAGTAGGTACCATTGCTTGTTTGTGAGAACAGGAACAGAAAAAAATAATTGCAGCCATGATCCCGATAAGTTCTTTCCGGCCATCACAGGACTTATTATTTTCTTCTCTTCGCAACAGCATACAGTCGTCGTAATTCAATCTGTTTTAGATTATTTTCTCAGGTGAAAAAGTAAGGGTATTGTATCATTTTGAGCAATCAAAAACTCCTTGCCCTTTTTTGTAGTTAGCTCTTTGATGTCTTTTACCTCACCGCGTAAACCCAATCCGGACAGCCTGTTTTCCATAGTAGTGAAATCACCCTTTCCATTGTTGATGAGTACGTGGCCATAGCTGGCATCCAGCCGCCCAAATTGTGGTGGAAAGTCAAACATATTACCGCCCATCACCAAATCTGTTTTACCATCGCCATTTATATCTGTTGGACAAATAGCATTCACACTTGACAACTGTACCATAAGAGGCAAAGGCTTTATTGTAAAGGTTCCGTTGCCATTGTTAATGGCAATAATAGACGTACAATAATTAAACGTTAGCTGTTGTGCCTTCTCTAACACCTCCTCTTTAAACAGTTGCTGGACAGACTTTGTAGCGTAGTCGGCGTTCTTAAGGTTGTCTTTTTTTAAGCCGGGGAATTGTTCGGTGATTTCTCTTTTTAAGAACACGGGTACGTCCTTGCCATCAACGCTTCTTGTAAGGAATTGGTCGGGTGTACCATTGCCATCGAAGTCGGTTACCCATAATTTTACCGGGTGAGAAGCATCGGGTTTGAGATAGAAATTTTCTCCGATGTTGCCGATAATAAGGTCTTGTTTCCCATCGCCATTTACATCGGCTGATGATACCGTTTGCCACCAGCCAAACAGGTTTTGCAATCCTGTATTTTTGATTTCTTCAAACTTATTGTTAGTGTAAGAAAAAATCCTTGTGGCCATCCATTCACCGGTTATGATCAATTCTTTTTTACTATCGCCGGTAACATCAGTCCACACAGCGCCGGTGACCATTCCGATGTTTGCTATTGCGGGTGGTGTTACATCTTTAAAATGCCCTTGTCCATCATTTTGATAGATGTAGCTCCGGGGTATTTGTCCATAAACGAAAGGCGTACTTCGTCCGCCCACAAACAAGTCTTCATCACCATCACCATCAAAGTCGTAAGCGGCAGCAACGGAGATATTCATGTTGTTAATAGGAAAAGCAGCAACATCAATAGCAAAGGACCCTTTGCCATCGTTCTTGTATAACCGGTGTTGAATTTCCCGTGCGCCGGGTTGAACGTTATTGCCACCGGCACCGATGAAAAGATCAAGGTCGCCGTCGCCATCGGCATCAAAAAACAACACGGCTACGTCTTCAAAGTCCTGGTATTGTTTAAAGAGGGGTTCTTCCTTTTTTGTAAATTTTCCATCTGCCGATTGCAGATACAATTGGCCTGGTTGATCCTTTGCGCCACCGATGTAAACGTCTTCTAATCCATCACCGTTAACATCACCCTTAGCTACGTGCGGCCCTTGCGTGGAAAGCATTTGAGGCAGGTTGCGTTCGTAGTATAAATCAATATAATCATCTTCTTTATGGCGATCGAAAGACTGCATTATGGGTTCAAAAAGAACTGCTTTAGTTGTGGAAATAGTGGCGTAATAATCCGGGCCTTTTGTTTGCGGTTGCTCAATGTTGTACACCTTGTTCACCTGCGGATGGTCGTAACGGGTATAGCTCCTATCGGGCCAGATAATAAGCATTGAATCTATAGCGCTATTTTTTCCCAATCCGATTACTTGTTTATAATCCATGGACGATTGAAAACCACGGGAAGGGATGAGTTCGTGGTAAAATATCTGATCGCCCTGATAAATTTTAATCTTACTGCCAACAGCAAATGTGTTAGTACTCTTGCCTTTTAGCTGAACACCAATGTAGTTGTTGCCCGTTTGTTGACGGGCATTGTTGCGATACACAAAGGCCTTTTGATTTTCGTTATTAACAATCAAATCCAGATCACCATCGCCATCTAAATCAGCATATGCTGCGCCATTGGAAAAGCTGGGCTGCGAGAGGCCCCATTCCTTTGCGGCATCTTTAAATTGAAGGTGGCCATTGTTACGAAAAGCACAGTTGGGAATGGCATTAACGGGTATATGCGCCAGCACAGAATCCACATTCTCCTTATGGCCTGATAGCACCATTTTTTGGATGACATCATTGGCAAAGAAGTCCATGAAGTCAAGATTGGTAACATCTTTATTCACGCCATTGCAAACAAAAATATCATTCAGGCCATCGTTATCGGCATCTAAGAACAAGGCGCCCCAACTCCAGTCGGTAGCCGACACACCGCTAAAGTTGGCTGTTTCCACAAAGCGGCCGTCTTTGTTATTTACCATCAGGCAGTTCTTCATGTATTGGTTGTAAAGCCCGTTGTAAATGCGCTGGCGGTGAAGGTCAATGTTGTCAAAGGCGCCCAAGGTTTTCAACCGTTGTTCATCGGCCGGCAACATATCTGTTGTAAAAATATCCGGGTAGCCATCATTGTTTACATCGCTTAAGTCGGCGCCCATAGAGGAAAAACTATTTTGTCCTACACAGGCTTCGAGGTCATCTTTAAAGGTTCCGTTTTTTTGATTAATGTAGAGATAATCCCGTTCGTAGGAATCGTTGGCAACATAGATATCTGGCCAGCCATCGTTGTTTACATCACCCACAGTAACCCCCAGGCCGAAGCTCATAAGCGTACCGTGTATGCCGGCGTCTTTACTTACTTCTTTATACTTGCCTTTATCATTACGGTACAGATGGTCGCCACCGCCTTTTAAAAAGGCAGCAACAGGCCATTGGGCATCGGGTAAATTGCGACGGTTGGTATAACCTAATGTATTGATAGGAACAGGGCTGTTGTTGATGATGAAGCAATCGAGGTCACCATCGCCATCATAGTCAAAGAAAGAGGCCTGTGTGCAGTAACCGGCTATGTCCAATCCATACTGCGCTGCTTCTTCGGTGAATGTGTTGTTGTGATTGTTGATGTAAAGTTGGTTACGTCTATGGCCATCAGCCATGTGGCCAGAGTTGCAAACATAAATATCTAACCAGCCATCGGCATTAATGTCCACCATTGTAACGCCTGTGCTCCACATGCTGTCCTGCCTGAGGCCAGCCTTTTGGCTAATGTCCTCAAACGTGAAACCGCCTTTATTTACGTATAGTTTATTCTCGCCCTGGTTAGATGTTAGCATTACATCCGGCAATCCATCGTTATTGATATCGCCAAGTGCCACGCCGCCACCATTATACATATTGCGAAACAAAAAACTGTTCTCCAGCTTACCATCTTTTACATCATTGCGAAAGTTGATGCCCGTACTGTCGAGCAAGGTAAATAAAGTAGGTGGGCTAACAGGCTTGTTAGAGGAACAGGAGAAGAAAAAAAGAAGGAACAGAATGCCGAAGTTTTTCATTACTGATAGATTGTTCACACAACACAGGAGGTACGAAACATACACCTTATATCTGGCTTTGATATTGTTTTCGCATACGATAATAGCTATTTTTTGAAGGCTGTTAAAAACAAAAAGGCCAGTTGCCCGGCCTTTTTGTTGTAAAGAGGTTATAGTATTTAGTAACCTGGATTTTGTTTCAAGTTAGGGTTAGCTGCCAAGGCCTGGCTTGGAACAGGAAATACTAAGTTCTTTGGATCATCTGTTGGTTTTAACCCCCATGGTTTAGTGTACACTCCAAACCGAATCAGGTCAGTTCTTCTTACACTCTCCCAATACAACTCTCTACCTCTTTCGGCAAGCAGCGTATTTGGATCATCAACATTGGCAGTGTTAACTAATGGCAAAGCAGCTACAGGAGCGGCTCCACGGGCTGTACGAAGGCCGTTTATCAATACTAAGGCGCCAGCGGCATCGCCGGAACGCTGTTTAGCTTCTGCTACCATTAATACTACATCAGGGTATCGCATCAACATTAACCAGTTGCCTGCAGGGCCGCCGTAGTAAGCATAATCCGGTACGTATTTTACCACACGAATACCGGTCACTTCCAAATTGCTACCTTGCTCAATCATGTTAGCAGCAATGGTCGGAGTGTAAGCTAATGGTGCTCCTTTTCTATCTTTAAGAGCTACACCTGCTTCATTAAATTGCTGGCCTACCAGAAAACCCGGACGCAAACCAGATGTGGCGGTGGCTAAACTATCGCTTTTTATGCGTCCACCGAGCCTTGTGTCCCAGGTTGTATCCGCACGGCTAAATGTAGTAGCAGCGGCAGTTGTATTAAACGAGCTATAGAATTCACTAATAGTAGAGAAACCATTCCAACCTGCATTTGGATTTGACGGAGTATAAGAGTTATAGTGAAGCGTCATATTCCAACGTGCTTCAATACCAGCGTGGTTTACACTTACACCAGAAGTATTTGGGTAAGCAAAAATGCCTTCTTTCGTCAAAGAACCGTTGTCTTTATTGAAATTATTAAAGTAGTTAGGCGTGTACGAATACTTCCCACTATTAATAATTGTATTGCCCAAAGAGATGACTTGCGCCAAATCAGCCGCATCAAAAGTTGGTGCAGCTCGGTTGATATAAGCACCCTTGTTCAAATAACATTTCATCAACAAAGTACGGCAAGCATCCGGATTGGCTCTTGTCATATTATTCCCTGCCGGAATATCGGGAAGTACTGCTGTCAATTCACTAATAATAAAATTGATCGCTTCAGCACCAGATTTTACTATCGGTGGATTTAATAAATTATCCCCGGGATTTCTGAAAGGGAACTGGCCATAAAGGTCCAGAAGATAGTACAAGCTATAGGCACGCAAAAACCTTGCTTCTGCTGCCTGCGCCTTTGTTGGATTAAAAGCCAGAACATTTGTTGCGTCAAAATTCAGCTTGTTCAAATCATTAAAATTGTCCTTGATTTGCTGGTGATCTGCATTCCAGGTATGCGCATGTAATACACGCCATACGCCATTGTCATCCCAGTCACCACCACGAGTAGGTACTAAAGATTCATCGCTTGTATTTTCCTCTAGAGAAAATACACCACTCTGACCTGTGAAAGGCCCGGCCAAGTCTACGTACGCAGAGTTCAGTAAAAGACCCGTACCTGCCACACCTAGGGCCACGGATGATTGGGAACTAGTAAGTGTACTGCCTAGGTTTTCATCCAGTTTGGTGCACCCAACAAAACCAAGTATTGGAAAAAGCACTATTGAAATTTTTTGAAACCGTATCATATAATGTGTTTTATTAATTAACTATAAAGAGAAGCTGAAACCGAAAGTGATTACTCTTGGTGTAGGATAAGGTACATATTCGATAGAACGTGAAGGATAAGCGCCGTTGCTTTTATCAATATTTACTTCAGGATCAAAACCAGAGAATTTAGTAATAACAAATAGGTTACTTCCGGAAATAAAGGCAGACAGGCCCTTGATGTATTTGCCTACATCGCCTGCGCTATAACGGATGGTTGCATTTCTCAGCTTCGCATAGTCGCCTTTTTCTAGGAAACGGGTTGATGCCCCTACGCCACTACCTGTTTTTTCACCTGAGTTATAAGCACTCACATCAATATTTCTTCCTGCAACAATGCCGGCAATGTTTGTTACTGATGTAGCTGTGTTGTTATAAATAAGGAAACCGAAAGAACCACCCATGTTCATACTGAAAGTAAATTTTTCGTAACGGAGAGACGTGCTAAAGCCAGCAATAACGTGTGGATTGGGGTCGCCAGCAAAAACCGGATCGTTTCCAATGATTTGATTACCGCTTTGATCAAAGCCACCAAATGGTTTTAAGTAATACTCATTTACTGGCTTGCCATTTGTAATAATCTGAGCCAGCGTTCCCGACACACCTTGTCCGTCAATAGTACCGGTTTGAATCTTTAGTGGAAGTTTGGTATTTACGTCAAGAAAGTTTTTAATCTCATTATGGTTATAAGCAAGATTAAAATTAGCATCCCAAGTGATTTTCTTATTCTGAACGATAGTAGCGCCAAGAGCGAACTCAACTCCGGCATTAACAAGATTAGCTGGAAGATTAATAAAATATGTAGCGTTCGGAGCAGGTTGAATGGAGTTAGTTTGAAACAAGATGTCTTTAGTATTCTTGTTATAATAATCAATTGACCCAAACACACGGCCCTTAGCAAACGCATAGTCTATACCAAAGTTGTATTGCGTAGTAGCTTCCCATTTCAGGTTTGGGTTGGAAACAATGGTTTGGCCCAATGTGTTGTAGGCGCCAATGCCGAATTGTTCCTGCGAAGAGCCTGCCGGAAACTCCTGATTACCTGTAATACCCCATGAACCACGAAGACCGAGGTTAGAGAACAAAGTACTTCCTTTCATGAAGCTGGAATTACTCACTGCCCATTTTGCTCCAACTGAAGGAAAGTATCCATGACGGTTGTTCTTTCCAAATTTGCTGGAACCGTCGTCGCGGATAGTAGCAGTTAAGTAAAGATTATCGTTATAGTTTAAGTTAACCCTGGCAAACTCAGACTGAATTTCAGTAAGCGGATTAACAAAAGTGAATAGAGGCCCCTGCGTTTTTGCATTTTGAAAAATACTAGTGTAAGGGATATCTATTCTATTAAAATAATCTAAGTTGGTATTAAACCCACTGGCAAACACGTTTGATCCTCTGTAGGCACTCTTATAATATTCAAACCCCACCAAGGCATCGAAAGTAAGAGAGCTGGAAAAAGACGTGCGGTAATTTAAGGTGTGTGTAAAATTTTGGCTGGTCAGTTGTGCTTGGCCAATGTATGCGTTACCAATACCTGATAAGTTATTTAAGCCTTGTATCCATCCGTCCACATTAACCAATCTTTCCCCTACACTGTGATTAATACCATAAAGGAATTTATAATCCAGATTGTTTAAAATTTTTACGGTAGCAGAAATATTAGCAAGGTAATTATTTACACTGGTAACATCATTATAAGCATCGCTAAACGCCAATGGATTACCTGTACCACTGCTTGGATAGTTGTAAGAACCGTCCGCTTTTCTTAAAGCTTGTGTTGGATTCCAGGCCAAAGCAGATACTATGATATTACCTTGGGAGCCGGAATTATTAGCCACCGATGTCAGGTTTTCGCTATAATTTCCTGTTATGAGGTTGAAGTCAATAGTTAACCTTTTATCAATAAATTTATATTGGCCGGAAAACGTACCAATATACTTATCAAGGTTGCTTTTCTTTAAAAATCCTTCATTCCTTGATCCTAAAAAGGAGGCCCTGAATTTACCCAAGTCATTTCCACCGCTCAAAGCAATATTATAGTTTTGCGTTAGCTTGTTCTGTGTAATTTCTTTAATGGCATCTGTGCTGCTGCCACCATCAAGCGTCGCCGGCAAACCATATTTCGTAAGCGCCGATCTGAATTCGCCTGCATTAAGAATTTTGTATCGTCTCATGAAACCAGCGTTAAGCCCAAAACTTACATTAGCCTCCAGTTTCATAGGTCCGGCATTACCTTTTTTGGTGGTAATAACAACAACACCATTAGCACCCCTCGAACCAAAAATGGCTGAAGAAGAAGCATCTTTTAGTACTTCAATTGAAGCAACATCATTTGGACTGATGTAGAGCAGCGGGTTCGAAGTTGGTGTTCCACCGAATGATGTTCCCAAGTTAGGGCGAGCCGAACCACCATCAAGTGGTACGCCATCAACCACATACAAGGGGCTTTGACTAGCTCTTATAGACGAATTACCACGTATCTTAATGGTAGTTGCTGCTCCAGGTTGGCCACTGTTGACAGTAACTTCCAAACCAGGAACTTTATTCTGAATTAATTGATCTGGAGCGGCAATAATTCCCTGATTAAAATCTTTGGCTTGAATAGAACTTACTGCACCTGTCAAGTCTCTACGACGTGCCGTTCCATAACCAATAACAACTACCTCTGAAAGGTTGCTATTAGTAGCCGTTAGTGTAGCATCGAATGATTTACCATCAGTACGCCCTGCGACCGGCATTTCTGTACTGCCATAACCTACTGAAGAAAAAACGAGAGTAGCATTGTCCGGCGCAGAGATCCGGTAAGTTCCGTTAGCATCAGTTTGGGTTGCCGTTTTAGTACCTTTTACAGTAACAGTAACACCCGGAACACCTTTGCCGGTTTGGTCATTAACTGTTCCGGTGATAACCCGGTTTTGCGCAAATACTGTTGTGATAGACGAGAGTAGAAGTAGTACAACATAGGTACATACCCTGAAGAGTTTCAATTTTCCCATAGCAAGCGATTTTTTTAAAATTCGAGGGTCAAATTAACTTTTTTTTTAGCAATCCAACATTTTTAAGGAAATTTTTCGACGTAACTACCTGTGTGTTAAGATAAATTGATTAAGCGCAAGCAATCGTAAAACAAAAATTAAGGTTTTGATTTGGTAATCCAACTTTTATGAGGGCTTTTGACAGGAATAAAATGCAATTCGATTTCTGTAATAATGTCTTCCTTTTTATTGTCAGATGGGTATGTGCCCGATAATTAAATAATGGGGCAAAGCGGCATTTTTTATTATCCTGCCAACGCAATATATATTACCTCGCCAGCCGAAAGCCTTGCCTGGCTTGTGTTTAAAGAGATCTGCTGTTTGCCTATTACCGCCGTTAAAAAATAATAGCCGCCCATAAAAAGCACTTTGCTGATCGTGGCTTTCAAACCTTCACCTTCCTTTACTATTACAAAAGCTTCGGGGCGGAGATACCTATCAGCCTTTATTGCTGATTGGTTATTGAGTTGCATGAATGCTGTAACCGTATCAGTATTTAAAACCGTATAGGGGCCAAACAAGGCCGCTACATATTCATCCACCGGGTAATTATAGATGTCTTGAGGTGTACCTTTTTGAACTATTTCACCTTCTTTTAAAACAAGAATTGTATCTGCCCAGGGAAGTGTGTCTAATGGATCGTGAGAAATCAATATACAAGTCATCCCAAGGTTTTCACTCACAGCAGCAATAACTTCTTTCAATACATTTTTGTGGTAAGCATCAAGGTTGGAAAAAGGTTCGTCTAACAGCAGTAGTAGTGGCTTTGTTACCAACAGCCGGGCTAAAGCTATGCGTTGCCGTTCGCCTCCCGATAATTGATGCGTCCATCTTTTTAGCAAATGATCAATGCGGCAAATGGTGTAAATATATAACGCTTCATCTTCGGGCAACTGAGCAGCCATGAGCAAAACTTCATCTACCCGGTAATGCTGACGCAATTCGAAATGCTGGGATAAATAGGCGATGCCCGAATGGCCGGGCAGCAACTTTTCATCCGGGCCAATAACCTTTTCGCCTTGAAGGAAAATCGCGCCGGCACTGGGTTGTATCAACCCGGCTATCATTTTCAGCAGCGTTGTTTTACCCGATCCGGTAGCACCGGCAATGGCTACTTTCTGAAACGCTTGTACAGAAAAGCTGATGGCGTTTACAACTGCTTTGCCATCTTCTATTTTAGTAATACCGGAAACGTCTAATAAAGGCGCCTGTGTAGCCAACATGAAACTTTTTATAAGCAGTTTTTGTTAAAGACGACTATCTGTTCTACAAGAAGTGTAAGTGAAAAGGCTTTGCTACATTATTTAAAAGAAATTTTAAATACCGCCTACACTAATTTTCTGTACGGCGTTAATAACACCGTTGGTTTTTTGGTGGTAGGCTATCACTTTCGTCTGGCTTATTTCTATAGCAGGCGGTAGTTTTAATTCCACTGTGCCCTCTGCGCTACCTACCGTTTTAAAATCACGCACAATGTTTATATGGTGTAGTTGATGCCCTCCGTTTTCGCCACGCTTAACATCCGTTGTCGCTTCATTTTGCACTAAAGCAATATGCAACTCATCGCCTGGGTCAATTGCTGTTTTATAATGTACTGAAAAGGTCCCCTTATTTTTTTGCACGGCACCTATTTCTAAGGTTCCTGATGGTTGCTTTTTAAATTCATTGGTGCTTGTGGTTTGCAGCTTAGTCCGGTCAGAACCAACAAACTCCTGCCGGCCATTGATAACTACCTGCGGCGTGTAAATACTCTCTAAATTAAATTGCCTTGCGTACGCATTTTGCCGCGCCGTATAAGCCTCACTGCTGAATTCATCCGTCCATCCTAAACGGTTCCAATAATCCACATGAAAAGCCAGCACATAAACATTATCGGGATATTGTTTGGCTAAATCTTCTACCGCTTTATCAGCAGCGGGACAACTGGAGCAGCCCTCCGACGTGAAGAGCTCCACCACGGCAAAGCCGCTACCGGCTGATGTTTGGGCTTTTATCAAGGTCTGCTTTTTATTGGTGCAAAAGGCAGAAAGCATAGCACTGATGGCAATGAGCACAGCGGGAATTATTTTTCTGTTCATAAATTTAAGGATTGAAAAAGCTGGTACAAGGTAGCCCAAATGCCATGGCGGCACGGGTTTTATGTGCTACATACGAAACCTTTATTTTGTAAAGTTGTTAATTAATTTATATGAACTGGAATGATGTTTTAAACTTCGCTAAAGACAACCCGCAGCCGGATAAAAAAATTACTAAATCGGAAGAGGAATGGAAGCAGGCGCTTACTCCGGAACAATTTCGTGTAACCCGCAAACACGGTACAGAAGCCGCTTTCAGCGGTGAGTATTGCGAAGCTCACGCACCGGGCATTTATGCCTGCGTTTGTTGCGGCACGGAACTGTTTAACTCAACCACCAAGTTTAATTCGCGCAGCGGCTGGCCCAGCTTTACCGGGCCGGTAAAAAATAACGTGATTCATTACAAAAAAGATACCTCTTGGGGCATGACGCGTGTGGAAGTATTATGCAATATCTGCGATGCGCATTTGGGCCACGTTTTTCCAGATGGGCCGGCGCCTTCCGGCTTACGCTTTTGCATTAATTCAGCCTCGTTAAAGAAAGTGGCAGAAGCAAAACAAACGGCATGAGCGAAGCTAAAAAAGCAGCAGCTAAAAAAGCAGCAAGCCTTGTAGAAGAAGGAATGATAGTGGGCTTAGGAACCGGCAGCACAGCTTACTGGGCCATACAGGAAGTAGGAAGCCGGGTGAGGGAAGGGCTAAAAGTGACTGCTGTAGCCAGTTCTATCGCTTCGGAGGAAGAGGCCCGTAAAGCAGGGATTGAAATAATATCGTTTGATGCCATTACTGCTATTGACCTGACTATTGATGGAGCAGATGAAGTAGATGAAAAGGCCAACCTGATAAAGGGAGGCGGTGGCGCCTTACTTCGCGAAAAAGTTTTGGCCTATAACAGCAAAAAGTTTATTGTTATTGTAGATGAAACCAAGTTGGTAAAGCAGTTAGGCAAACATGCTTTACCGGTAGAAGTTATTCCTTTTGCTGAACCGCTTACATTCTTACATCTTTCTAAATTGGCTGCACAGCCGGTGCTTAGGATGAAGGAAGGCAAACCTTTCGTAACTGATAACGGCAATTGGATTATAGATTGTTCGTTTCGTTCAATAGATGATATTATCTCTCTTAACCAACTTATACATGCCATACCGGGTGTGGTGGAAACGGGGTTGTTTCCTTTTAGCATGGTCAGCCAGGTAATTGTTGGAGCAGATGACGGCACCACCCGTACGCTTTAAAAGATTACCGCTATTTTAGTCGCTGAAAATTGCATAATGAATTCTTCTATTAACGTTTTATACCTGGATATTGGCGGTGTGTTGCTTACTAATGGCTGGGGACACCAATCGAGGCAGAAAGCGGCAGAAAAATTCGGCTTCGATTACAACACCATGAATGAGCTCAATTCCATAGCGTTTGATATATATGAATCGGGTAAGATGAGCCTTGACGACTATTTAGATACCGTGCTGTTTTATGAACCCAGAAACTTTTCAAAAGAAGATTTTAAACAGTTTATGTATAGCGAGTCGAAGCCGCTCCCACAGCTACTTGAATGGCTGATAGCGTGGAAGCAAAGGCATCCCCAAGTAAAAATTTTTTCTATTAATAACGAACCCAAAGAACTGCATCAGTACCGTGTAGAAACCTATCAGCTTCGCCGCCTTTTTGATGGATTTATTTGCTCCTGCGATGTCCGGCTTCGTAAGCCCGACCCGCAGATTTATACACTGGCTTTGGCCATAGCAGCAGCCACGCCTGAAGAATGTATTTATATTGACGACCGCGAGGTACTGGTACGGGCCGGCGCCAAATGCGGCCTGCAGGCCAGGGTGCATAAAACATTTGAGGAAACCTCCCGTTTTTTGGAAAGCATTTGACAAGAAGAAATAAAGCAGGATTGTTGTTTTCAAACGAACCGCTCTTCTGAAAAAATTAATAAAAAAGGCCCTCTTTTGTGCGACCTGAACTATTGCTGAGTTAGAAATCTGTAGCAACTTTGTAGTTTTAACCGATATGACAAAGAAAGCACTTGGCCTTGCCGATTTTATAGAGCTTTTACAAGATCATCAACTCGATATTCTTCATCAGGATGGCGTTTATGTAGGCAAAAGAAAAGTGAGTAAACAAACCGTGGTGCTTTACCAATTGTATGGTTTTTATGTGGAGGTGTTTTATAAGCACTATCGAAAAAAAGTAGACCACCTTATTACCTCCGCCACCACCGAAATTCTTCAACCATATATGAACCAGATTCATGTAAGGGATTTAAATATTGAAGAAACAGACCTGCCTGAGGACAGTGATTAATGAATTGCTTATAATTATTTTACATTCCTCATATTTGTAGCTACAAGCCAACTGCTATGACAAAGTCATTACCGCCCAAAAGCCTTGTTTTATATGCCGATGATGATACTGATGACCAGGAATTGATCAGAGAGGCATTTGACGAATTTTCTTCTTTTATAGAACTGGTTACTTTTGAAAACGGTGCACAACTATTGCACTACATTGAGCGCCTTGCCCGGCTTCAACCAAAGCCCTGCCTCATTATCCTTGATATTAACATGCCGGTGATGGATGGAAAGCAAACATTAAAAAAGTTAAGAGGCTTAGCAGAATGTAAAGAAGTGCCGGTTGTATTATTCACTACCTCTACCTTACCTGCCGAAGCCGACTATGCCCGCCACCACGATGCCGGATTTGTTACCAAGCCACTGCACACCAGGCAGCTTCATTTAATAGTAAGCCAGCTTACCGAGCATTGCACCGACTCGCTAAAAGAAAAAATAAAAAAGCAGCGTGACCGGTAAATCACGCCGCTTTTAGTGGTATGTTTTATTCGTTTGCTTTGGCTTGTTGCGCTACTATCAGGGCTTCAATAATCTGCAACAAAATGGCCGTATATAATGCTTCATGCCAGGGGCCTTTAGAAAGTTTTTCTACTACTCCATCTTTATCTTCTGTTCCTTCCAAACTTGTAGCAGGAATTGAAACCGGCAACGCAAATTCGCCATCCGGGCTTTCCATAAAAATGGTTTGCCCTTTGGAAAATTTAATGGCAGCACCCGTTGTTTTTTTAGTGACCGCTATTAATTGTTCCAATCTTTTTAAAACCAGTGTGTGCTGTATTTGCTTATGGGGCGGCCCTTCCAGCGTAATAGATTGTAAAGACTCCGCCCTTACTGCGCTATCCTTTATTAATTGATTAATCAATTTTTCGGGAGAGCCTATCAATTCTATTGCCTTTGCGTTTTTGCTCTTTGCCATAATTCTAACGTTTTAAATGTTTGCTTACAATAATTAAACCGTTGAAAGAAACGTATCACCTAACTCCTGTTACTTGCCGGTTGCATACAACATAATTTTTATATGGCGGCTATTTTGTAAAAGTTGGTGAACAGTATTCGCTGCAAACCAATATTACGTCGGCGAAATGCAGCTTGTCATTTAACCTCCACCTGTACATTCGTATTACTGGTAACCACTTTGTACAACTACTAAAATAACGATCATGCTTCGCTTGCTTATCTTAACAACTACCTTCCTTATTGGATTAGCCTTGTTTGTCTCTTTTTGCGTTTGTACTTTCCTTTTTTTAAAATAAAACGTCGCCGTAACAAAAATGGTGTCTTGTTTTTTTGTGGCTAAGCGGCAACGCTTGCCGTTTTATTTGTTTATTAATGGCTCCTTAATAAACGTTGAAGATGTTATACTCCAGCCGGATAAATAAACCATTGGGGGCTGTTCGGTACAAGGTGTTACCCAACTGTTGCCGGTAGCCTATATCTACCCTTGCCACGCTGTTAAAGATGGCTTGTACCGAGGGGGCAATATCCATATAATACTTGCCCGAACCAAGGTTATACTGGTTCAACAATTCAATCATTCCATTGATGTTTGTTTGATTGTAGTCTTTGTACTCTTTTGGCAATAGCAGTTTGCCTACAGAGAACGTATAATTAAGGGCTTTGCTGTTATGGTTGCCATACAAAAATTTGTAGTTCGCATTATTGATAGCTTTTACCAAGGAAACGCTGGTTGATAAAGCCACCTTATGTAAAAGCTGTGTTGCCATTATGCCTGCTTCGAAGCCACTGTTATGACCGTAAAGATTTATTTCTTCCTGGTGTATATCACTGTTATTAAAACTATAGCGGCCGTAAGCTGCCATCCGAAAGTGGCGTTGCACCTCATCGGAACTATAAAAGCGGTACTTACCATAAACGCTTCCACCTTCTGCTGAAAAAGTTTTATTGCGGTTGCTTAAAAACACATCGCCATGCATCATCAGCTTTCGGGAAACACCTATCATTATCTCCGGTACCAGGTGATAGTTAATAATAGAAGTATGGCGTTCCGGCATGAAGTAATTGTTTAGCCGAAGCCCGATACTTTTTGCCGCCATATTACTGGCAGGTTCGGTATAGGTAAATAGCTCTTGTGCCTGTGCCATATAAGTAAGGCATACGCAGGCAAGCAGCAAAGTTGCTTTCATGGTAGTAAAGTTGAATGGCTTAATCCCAACAGGGGCAAGCCATAGCATTCATTAAATAGCGGCGTAGTAAACTTTTGCGCTGGTAGAAGTGAAGGCGTTCTTTTTATATTCTTTTGCCGATACAAAGCCTTTGTTTAAAATGCGCACCGACTTTTCACCGTTCAACATATTGTCTTTTACATTGACAAATTGAAAGGTTTTATCGCCTACGATTGTGGGTTCGTTCGGCTTAACGGAGAGGTTATCAAAATTCATTTGGGCTACAAAGCCTGACACAAAGAAGCCGGCATCTTCTACCTTTTTTTTCAATTGGTCGAAGTCAACTACGCTGCCTTGCTTAAAGGTGATCTCGAAAGTGGAAGTAGAAATATTGGGAACTACTTTTTCAACAAAGTCAACTGTTTTGAGCGCCTTATTTATAGCATTACTGCACATGCTGCACGTAAGGCCACTGGCTTGCAGCGATACTTTTGTTATTTGCTGTGCAGAAACGGAAAGTGTAAGAACGGAGGCTATTATGATGAGAAGCTTTTTCATTATGTATAAGTTCTTGAATTATTAATTTTAATTGCATTTGTAATGACGTTGTCACTACCAAACTAATAATCTAATCTTATATACTGAAATGGCAATGGAGAAGGTATAAAGGAATTGATAAGTTACCTGGCGGCGAGTTGTTGTGCAATATAACTTTATAGCCTACAGATGGTAAGCCCGAAGCAAGAAATGCAAAATTGTTTTGTAGCGCTGCTTCGGTCAACTGAAAGGCTATAGCCTGATTAGCCGATTGATGGCTGTCCTGCACCTTTATCACCTTTACTTTATCCTCACAGCAACCTTTCGCTTTCTTCATGCCGCATTTATCGCAGGCATCTTTGTGCACCATATTTACAGAGGACAACTTGCCCATGCAATAATGCAGGGTAACAGTTGCCCCGGTAGAAGTGGCTAAATAAAGAACCGCTAATATGGTAGCTAAAAATTTTCTCAATTCAATTCGCTTATTTGCAACAGCTTTTTTTATGAACAAAAAGAAGCTTAAATACCCTTGACAAAAACTGCAGAACGATCATGGCCTAAAGGTACGTTCGCGGCCCGTTTGGTTTTGCATCCGGTGGTCAATCTCAAACTAAATTAACAAGCCACTGAAACTTTCGTTGGCCCTACTCTTTATTCCTGGTATCTATTATAATGGTTACCGGCCCATCATTCAGTAACTCTACTTTCATATCGGAACCAAATATTCCGGTTTGTATTTTTTTACCAAGATCACTTTGTAATTGCTTTATCATTCGTTCATAAACCGGTATGGCTACGGTAGGTTTGGCAGCACGAATATAGCTGGGCCTTGCGCCTTTTTTTGTAGAAGCATGCAAGGTAAACTGGCTCACCAGAAGGATACTACCTGCTACGTCCAGCAAGGACTTGTTCATCACGCCGCTCTCATCATTAAATATACGCAGGCTGATTATTTTGCCACTGAGCCACCGCATGTCTTCCTCGCCATCGGCATCTTCAATCCCTAAAAAGACTAACAAGCCGGCACCTATTTCGCCTACTACTTTTTCATCAACGCTAACGCTGGCTTTACTCACTCTTTGTATAACTGCTCTCATAAGTATAAAGTTAAACGTACGAAGTACTATTGATTGCGCTGCAAACTGCCGGTAGTTCCTTTTCGGACGTCTAACTTCGTCCCTCGTACTTATTTTATGTTTGATTTTTCTCCCGAAATAAAATTACAAACTACCCGCAGCGGCGGCAAAGGCGGCCAAAATGTAAACAAGGTAGAAACCGCTGTGATAGCCTATTTCAACGTGCGGGCCTCCCCGCTTTTATCTGATGCGCAGAAAGAACTGGTTAGCGAAAAACTTGCTAACCGCATTAATGCCGAAGGCGAATTGTTTGTAAAAGCGCAAACGCATCGCACCCAGTTGGCCAACAAAGAAGAAGCAATAAAAAAGATTAATGAGTTGGTGCATGATGCCCTCAAAAAGAAGAAGGCCCGCATTGCCACTAAAACGCCAAAGGGTGTAAAAGAGCGCCGTATTGAAAACAAAAAGCGGGTAGGTGATATAAAAGGAAGCCGCAAAAAACTAAAGCCGAAAGACATTTTTTAACAGCCAACCTTGCCGATTGTAAGTACTTTAGAGCAAACAAGTTCCCGGTGAAATCCAAAGCCGTCATCTTCTTTATTATTGTTTTTATAGCAGCCGGTTCTATGTTGATGAATGGTTGTCGGAAGGCGTCTTTAAACCTTACCCGCATCAACTTTACTGTGCCGCCAGGCTTTCCCCAACCTAAGTATAATTTCGCTGCCAACCCTTTATCAGAAGAAGGTTTTCAGTTAGGTAAAAAACTGTTTTTTGATGGCCGCCTTTCTATTGACGGCAACTTTCCTTGCGCCTCGTGTCACCAGCCGGTGGCGGCTTTCACTACGTTTGAGCACGACCGCAGCCACGGCTATAACTTCTCCCATACGCTTCGCAATGCGCCGGGTTTATTCAACTTAGCCTGGCTTTCGGAATACAACCAGGATGGGGGCCAGAAAAATTTATATGATCTCTACCGGGTCCATATTACCCATCCTAATGAGATGGCTGAAACAATACCCAATGTCATCAACAAAATAAAGGACGATGCAGATTACCAACGGCTGTTTACCGCTGCGTTTGGCGATGCGAACGTAACCGAAGACCGTATGTACAATGCGCTGTCGCAATATGTGCTAAATCTTGTATCTGCCAATTCCAAGTACGATAAAATACAAAGGGGCGAAGCTGGCTTTGCCACCGATGAACAAGCTGGTTACACCCTCTTTAAAGCAAAATGCGCCACCTGCCATACAGAGCCGATGTTCACCGATTATAGTTATCGCAATAATGGTTTGGAGTTTGACCAAAACCTCAATGACCACGGCCGGATGCAGGTGACAGGCAACAGTGTTGATGATCTGAAATTTCGCGTACCCAGCCTGCGTAATTGCGAGCTCACCTCGTATTACGGGCATGATGGCCGCATGAGTGTTTTTAGAATGATGATAGAACATTACCGGTTTGGCATTACACCCGGCCCTACGCTCGATCCTTTGCTTACCAATGGTATTACGTTAACCGCTTTGCAGGAAGACCAGTTGGTGGCCTTCATCCGCACCCTTTCCGATTCGGCGTTTTTAAATAATCCCCGCTTCCGGCCGTAGAAAATTTAAAATTGATACAGCTACAATTGCTGTCCGGTTTTTTAATTCGTGTAATTCGTGTGTTACAATTCGTGGTTATAATTCGTGTTTAGGCTTTGCGTCTATTACATTTGCCTTCTTTAAAAACAATTCCTGTTGAGTGGCATAAAAAAACTGGCCGGGCAAACGTTGTGGTATGGAGCATCTTCTATTGCCGCCCGTTTTTTAAATTACTTACTTACGCCTTATTTAACGTACAAATTAAAAGGCGCTGCCTACGGCGAAATGAGTTTGGTATATGCGCTCATCCCTTTTTTAAATATCATTTTTACATACGGGTTAGAAACCGCTTATTTCCGCTTTTCTAAAAATAAAGAGCTGGAGAAAGAAGTTTATAGCACGTCTATGATTTCGCTTTTCATAAGCACTATTATTTTAACCGCTGTACTGCTGCTTTTCAATCACCAACTGGCATCGCTGGTTGGTATAAAAGAACACCCTGAATATTTTACCTGGAGCGCATTTATCATTGGCTTTGATGCGTTAACGGCGCTTGCTTTCGCGAAGCTCCGGTTTGAAGGCCGGCCGGTAAAATTTGCCCTGGTTCGCATTGCCGGCATTTTAATCAACATTGCTTTATTGTTCTTCTTTTTATCTATCTGCCCCGGCCTGCAAAAATCGTCACCAAACAGTTTTATCGGCACCTGGTATAATCCTTCTATTGGTGTTGGGTACGTTATTATAGCCAACTTGGTGCAATCTGTTTTTACATTGCTGCTTTTATCGAAGCAGGTGTTTTCTTTTCATTGGCGGTTTAATAGAAAGTTGTGGGGCCAAATTATTTTATATGCAGCACCACTTATTCTGGCCGGCTTTGCGGGTATGATCAATGAAACCTTCGACCGCATTATGCTCAATTGGTGGAGCAGTGCGCCTACACAGGAAGCCGCTAAAATTGAAGTAGGAACATACAGCGCCTGTTATAAACTTTCCATTCTTATAACCCTTTCTATTCAGGCCTTTCGCATGGCGGCAGAGCCCTTCTTTTTTTCGGCAGCGCAAGGCCAGCAGCCGCAAAAAATTTATGCGAGGGTGATGAAATTTTTCGTGATCACTATCTGCTTTATGTTTTTGGCCGTAGTGCTTTTTTTAGATATTTGGAAGTACTTCATTCAGAATAAGGTGTTTTGGAAAGGGCTGGGAGTAGTGCCCATCCTGCTTTTAGCCAATATGTTTCTCGGTATTTATTACAACCTTTCTATCTGGTATAAGCTCTCCAACAAAACCATGGCCGGTGCGTGGATTACTATTATAGGAGCTTTAATCACCCTTGTTATTAATGCTTTGTTCATTCCGCACTTTGGATATTATGCCTGTGCCTGGGCCACATTTTTTTGTTACGGCAGCATGATGGTTATATCCTTCATTCAAGGCCAAAAGGCTTACCGGGTGCCGTATGCGTGGAAAAAATTAGTGGCTTACATTGTCATCTGCGTTATCCTTTACAGCCTTCATCAAGCTTTTGCTGTGCTTCATTTTAATGAATGGATCAACCGGGCTTTTGCCGCTTTGTTGTTCTTCATCTTTGCCTGGTTTATCGGTACGGTGGAAAGGAAAGAACTACAACGGATGCCAGTGATTGGAAGATTTTTTTAGAACCTCACCCCTAAACCCCTCTCCATCAGAGATGGAGAGGGGAACCGTGGTTTATAATTTGATCATTTTTTATAACAATAAAGTGCTCTACGTACAACTGATTGTAGTTAGAAGGAACATTTGTATTTAAAACCGCAGGCGAAAGTACTCCCTCTACAACTTGTTGGAGAGGGCGGGGTGAGGTTACGCCATCTTCACAAACGGGTTATCCTTCATCTCATCGCCGATGGTAGTGCTATCGCCGTGGCCCGAATACACAATGGTATCGGCAGGCAGTGTGTACAGTTTTGTTTTGATGCTTTCTTCCAAAATAGTAAAGTCGCCACCGGGTAAATCAGTGCGGCCTACACTGCCTTGAAAGAGCACATCGCCACTGATGACAAACTTGTTTTCCTTGCTGTAAAAACTGATGCTGCCCGGCGAGTGGCCCGGGGTGAATAACACATGCAGCTCGTCATCGCCAACACGCACTGTTTGGCCTTCGTCTATATAAATCAGTTCTGCATCATAATTGTCAAAAGGAAGCTGATATAAGTGACCCGAAGCTGGCCCCATGTCCAGCACCGGCTTTTCTAATGAATGCAGGTGTAGCAGCAGGTTGTAGGTCTTATGTACAAAGCGGTTTCCGAAGATATGATCGAGGTGGCAATGCGTGTTTAACAACAGCGTTGGTTTCAAATCATTCTGCTCAATAAAATCTTTTAAGGCGGTTTCTTCTGAAGCAAAATAACAGCCCGGGTCTATAATACAGCAGGCTCCTTTTTCGTTATAAAGGATATAGGTATTCTCCTGAAGAGGGTTGAAGCGAAACGATTGGACACTTAACATATAGTTTTTTGTACTTTTAATTGCAATTTACGATTCGAAACCGGGAGCTATTCAACGCAAAAAATCACATCAATACTTTATGATCAAATGGAGCCGCCTTGCAGCAGCTATTGTGCCTGTAGCATTATTTTCTTTTATCACCAATGCGCAGGTTAACACCGTGGAGTTTGGAAAGAACAGGGTTCAGTATCAAAAATTTACCTGGCGCTATTATCAAACCGAAAATTTTAATTCGTACTTCAGCCAGGATGGCTTGGAGATAGGCAAGTACGTGGCACAGATTGCAGAAAAAGAACTACCGCAATTAGAAGAGTTTGTGGAGTACGGCCTGCAGCGCCGCGCCAACATTGTAGTGTACAACAGCTTTGATGAAATGTACCAAAGCAACATAGGCCTGGGTACCGACTGGCAAACAAACGGTGGCGTTACCAAACTGGTGAACAACAAAATGATGATTTATTTTGATGCCAACCACGAGAACCTGCGCCGCCAGATACGCCAGGGTATTGCCAATGTGCTGGTATCAAATATTTTGTTTGGCGATGACCTGGGCGAGTTTGCCGCTAACCAAACCTTACTTGATTTACCCAAGTGGCTTACCGATGGCTATATTGATTATGCCGCAGAAGAATGGAGCCCGGCGTTGGATAACGATTTAAAGAATGCCTTGCTGGGTGGCGATTATAAAAATTTTTACCAGTTTGCGTTTAAAAAACCATTGCTGGCCGGCCATGCTTTTTGGTACTATATCGGCAATAAATACGGCAAGCAAAAGACCACCTACATGCTATACCTGGCACGCATCTACCGCAACCTGAACAGCGCTACGCAAAAGATTGCGAAGAAGAAGTTTAAAGATGTGTTGAAGGACTTTATGCAGGAGTTACCCGACATCTATCTGAAAGATTTACGCGGCCGTAAAATAGCACCCAAAGGACAGGTAACCGTATCGGAAGAAGTAGGCAAAAAAGATTTCATTCGCTTTAATGCCAACCCGGTGCCCCGGAGTTTTACCTATGCTGTGGTAGAATTTAAAGGTGGCGTTTACAGCGTAGTGCTTAACGAGAATTTTGTGAACCGTAAAGTGTTGTTGAAGTTTGGCGTTAAGAGTGGTGAAGATGAGATCAACCCCAACTATCCTATTCTTTCGTGGGACGGCAAAGGCACGCGGCTGGCGGTTTTATACAACCAGGAGGGAAAAATAAAACTCTTTATTTATGATCTTGTCAATCGCATCGTTCGTGAAAAAACAGAATTGAAACAGTTTAGCCAGGTGCAGGATATGAAGTATATGCTGGATGCCAACACCCTTATTTTTAGTGCGGTAAAAGGCGGGCAAACAGACATCTTCACGTATAAGATTGATAAGGAAATAACAGAGCAAATTACCAACGATGTATATGATGACCTGGACCCGCAATTTGTTTCCTTTCCCGGAAAAACAGGGATCATTTTTTCTTCCAATCGCCCATCAGGTGCCGCACTTAATACCGATACCGCCATTACCCAACGGCACTACAATATTTTCCTGATTGATAACTGGAACAAGTCAGAGTATAAACAAATTTCGCAGTTAACCAATTTGAGCTACGGCAATGCCCGTTATCCATCGCAATACCAAACCACGCACTTCACTTTTGTAAGCGATGAAAATGGTATCGCCAACCGCTATGCCGGCTTCTTCCGCTCTGAAAGGGCAGGTCTGGATACATTGGTATTTATTGGTGATGAAGTGCTGCGCAATCCTCCCTTAAAAGAAGTGGACAGCGTATTAAAAGAGTGGCAAAAACCCGATATAGATTCGGTAGGCTATGTTTCTGTTACTAATGACTCGGCCTATGTATTTCCATTAACCAATTACCAGGCAAGTTTGCTCGAAACCCGTACTGCGGGCGACAACTCGCAGGTAAGCGAAGTAGTGCAACAAGGCAACGTAAAATTTTTATACCGGTTGAAAGTAGATGAAAACGCCTTGCGCCGCCGCAACGTAAATGCCAAGCCAACCGAGTACCGCAAAAAGCTGGACGAGCAGCGCCGCATTAACTTAAACAAGCTAATGAAAGACGAACCGGTGGAAGGCGAAACGCAAAAAAAACCAACCGACTTTTTCAACAGTGAGTTTGGAAACGATAAACGCGACTCGGTAAAAGTGGGCCAGGTATATCAGGCGACAGATCTGCAAAGCCAATCGGTGTTGACAAAAGCAAAGTTGTATGAGTACCGCCCACGCAAATTCTTCAACGATTATATTGTGGCAGGGCTTAATAATACCCAGTTTGCTATTAACCGCTACCAGCCTTACCAGGGAGGTGTTGGACCGGTAGATCCATCGAACGGCAACGACCTGAATGGATTGATCCGTATGGGTACCGTTGACCTGTTTGAAGACATTAAAATATCAGGCGGCATTCGTATTGCGCCTAACCTGAAAGACAATGATGTGCTGTTTGAATTTACCAACTTAAGAAAGCGTTTCGATTGGGGCTTTACCTACTACCGAAGTAACCTTCAAACATTAATTGATACGTCTAACGGACGCACCGGATTCGGATCAATAGTCAATCAACATTCCAATTATTATCTCGCCCGGTTAAAATATTCGTTCGACAGGGTGAGAAGCATCCGGTTAACAGTAGGGCCCCGATTCGACCGCAGCGTGTTTCCTACCTTCAGCGATCCTTCTCAGGCATCGCCTGCCAGCATACGAAATTTAAAGGCGCCGGATATTAAAAAAACATACGGCCAGTTTACACTGGAGTATGTACATGATAATACCATTAACCCGGCGCAGAATATTTGGAACGGCCTGCGGTATAAGTTGTATATGGACTGGTTTACGCAGCTTAATAACATCAGCCAGTCGGAGGGTAAGTACTTGTTCAACTTTGGATTTGATGCCCGCCATTACCTGCCTATTTACCGCAATGTCATCTGGGCTGTTCGTGCCGCCGGCGACTTCTCCTGGGGCAACCAAAAAGTAGTGTACTATTTAGGCGGGGTAGATGGCTGGGTAAAGTTTGGCGATAACCAACGGGCCGATGGCACCTATCGTTATTTCAACGGCAACCCAAACAATCATCCGGCACAAGATGCTACCTATGCTTACCAGGCTTTGGCGGTAAACCTGCGGGGCTTTATTCAAAATGTAGCCAATGGAAACAATAACGTGGTCATTAATTCTGAAGTGCGCTTTCCGGTGTTCAGCACCTTGCTTAACCGGCCTATCAATAATGCGCTGCTCCGTAATTTTCAATTAGTGCAGTTTGTAGATTTAGGTACGGCATGGAATGGCGGCTATAAAAAAATCGAACGGCCAAACACTACTTATTCTACTACACCGGCTGGTACGTCTGTTGTGGTGAAAGCCGGTGGCATCGGGCCTTTTGCCGGTGGCTACGGCTTTGGCGCCCGCAGCACCTTACTGGGTTATTTTGTAAAGTTTGATGTGGCCTGGCCGATGGACGGCGTGTTTAAAGGCAAGCCGGTAAAGTACTTTGCGCTGGGTTTAGACTTTTAGTTGAAGTAACCATTTTTAAAAAGGGGCAGTACAAGCTGCCCCTTTTTTATTTCCGTAAATAAGCATACTAACTGTTGGCCCACAAGCCGATAAAAAATATATTTGGAGCACCCAAATAACTGCCATGAATTTCACTACCCGTCTCCTTACCAGTTGCCTGTTGCAAAGTTTTGTTTTGTTAGCTAACGCAAACGACCGGAAACCTACTATAGAAAAGCAGCCTGCCTGGATAACCATCACCCAGGTTGACTATACCAAAACATCGCTTGATGCTGATGCTGAAGATGGTTATTCGCAACTGAATTATGAGATGCAGGTTTCGCTGGAGCAACAAGCTTCTTACTATAAAAAAGCCATTCATATTCTTTCAGAAGCCGGCGTACAAAACCGCTCGCAGGTTTCGGTTGACTTTGATCCCTCCTACCAAAGCTTAGCCTTTCATTCCATTAAAATTATACGCGGCAATGAAACCATTGACCAATTAAAATTGGCCAACATAAAAACCGTACAGCAGGAAAAAGAACTGAATAAATTTATTTACAACGGAGCCCTTACCGCCGTTCTTATTTTAGATGACATCCGTAAAGATGATATAATTGAGTACAGCTATACGATAAAAGGGTTTAATCCTATTTTCAACAACAGGTATGCAGAGGTGTTTCTTACGCAATACAGCATTCCGGTGTACCAGATGTTTTATAAATTAATTGTCCCGAAGACAAGGACCGTCAATATAAAAAACAGCCTCGCTACCCTTCAGCCTAAGGTAGAAACGGGCCCAATGGCAACCAACTATGAATGGAAAATCACTGATGCGGCGCCGGTGCATATTGATGATAATATTCCCTCCTGGTACGATTGTTACCCTGCGGTTATGGTGAGTGAGTTTGGAAGCTGGAAAGAAGTGTCCGACTGGGCGTTGAAACTGTTTCCTTTTCAGGCTTCGCTTCCATCTAATCTTCAAAAGAAGATCGCTGAAATAAAAACCAAATACCCAACACTTACCCAACAGGCAACGGCGGCCATTCGTTTTGTACAGGACGACATACGTTATATGGGTATTGAAATGGGCGAGCACTCGCACCAGCCTCATTCACCGGCACAAATTTTTAACCAGCGCTTTGGCGATTGTAAGGACAAGGCTTACTTATTATGTACCTTATTACAGGCATTGGGTATTGAGGCCTATCCTGTGTTGAATAATACCTCGTACAAAAAAACCATCGCTTCCTGGCTACCCTCGCCGCTATCATTTGACCATTGTACTGTATGCACTAAACTGCAGGGTAAAACGTATTGGCTTGATGCTACAATAGCCTACCAGCGCGGATCTTTAGACAGCCTGTCGTACCCCGACTACCAAACGGGCTTGGTACTGCAGCCGGGTAACACACAGTTAACTACCATCCCTTTGCAGGAAACCGGTAAGGTATTTTCAAAAGAAATTTTTACGGTAAAAAACAGTGGCCCGGTGCAGTTAGTAGTGGTTACCACTTCGTCGGGTTCTTTTGCCGATAATGTTCGCTACTCGTTTAAAAGCAGCAGTACCAACGAGCTTCAGAAAGATTATAAAGCTTTATACACGCCTTATTTTAAAAAAATTGAAGCGGATAGTTTGCGCTACCAGGACTATGAAGCCAGCGGCTTGTTTACCATTAAGGAGTACTATACCATTCACGATTTTTGGAATGAAGAAAGCGGTAAAGCAAAAATTTTACTGGAGCCGTATTTTATTAATAGTGTAATGAAGGAGCCGAAAGAAGAAAAAAGAACCATGCCTTATTCGTTGCGTTATCCATCCAACTACGAAGAAGAAATTGAAGTACGCTTACCTGAAGAATGGCCGATTGAAGAATCAACTATAAATTTTGATGCACCGGCGTTTGAACTGCACTACGATTATTCAAGGCCGGCCACCAATGTAGTACGGTTGCGCTACAGTTATAAAAATAAAGCCGACCATATAGAACCGAACGAAGTAGCGGACTATTTACACAAGTTTAAAGAAGCTGATAAATCTCTTGCTTTTGAACTAACCGATGATGCTCACTACCGCTCTTCAACAGCTTTAAACACCTATAACAATAAAGGCTTTACGGCTGCCTATGTGGTGCTTGGAATCTTTGCGTTGATTACGTATTTGTATAGAAGAAGCAGAAGGACGAATAATTATTGGTAAGCCTTATATAATTTAACAGGAAGAAGATTGTGAATCGTAACAAATGTTAGAATAATTTCCATTGTCCTGCTTCTAATCTTACTGACTTACAGATTAAACTCGCCTTTTGTATAATCTCACCAAAGCGCCTTGCTCATTCTTTTCACGGCCAGATAAATCAGGGTCATAAAAACAGAATAGCAAAGAATCATGCTCCAGTCAAACCGGTTGCGGATAGGATGAACCAGCAAGTAAATTAGATCGTTGGTTAACTGAAACGGGTTCACAATTACATCCCAGGTATTGTAACGCAGGTAACGGCCAATGTAGATACCAAAAGCGTTCAGCAACATCAGGGGGTACACAAACCGCAATTCGCTTATGGCAGGAAACCTAAGCTGCACCAGCTTCTCCATTTGCCGTATAGAAAGCACACCAATTAAAATGCCATTCCACGCAAAGGAAAAAATCAAGGCCAGGTCAAACCAAAGCGGGATGCGCGGATGCGGTTCCAGGTGAAAAAGATCGGTGATAATATAAAATGAATTAGGAAGAAAAAGCAACCAGGCGATGAAAAGCAAAGCAAACTTAAAATTGTTTTCTATCCACGAAATCCGGCGGATAGCAAAGCGGGAAATAAGATACGGCACTAACGCTAAAAACAGGTTCCAGCTAAGCCAGATGAATAACCATTGGCCGGTATATAAAATTCGCAAGCCGGATAACGCCACACTAAAAGCGGCAGAAATTAAAAAGAGTTTTTCGATATCCGTTTTATTAAAATAGAGTTGATGTAGTATAAAATTATTTTGCAAGGCCTTGTACATAGCTTAAAATTTTAGGGATGAAAATGACGCCTCCAACGGCAAGGGCAGCAACGGCCGAAATAAGCACAGCAGCGGCGGCCAGGTCTTTCACCAGGCCAATCTGCGGGTGTTTTTTTTTGGTAATAAAGTCGGCAAGTTTTTCAATAGCGGTGTTTAAAATTTCGGTTACCCAAACCAGCGACATAGCAATGGTCAACACGATCCACTCTGTTTTACTGATACGAAAAATAAGGGAAAGAAACAGCGCCGCCACAGTTAACCCGGCATGTATCCAGGCATTATGCTCCGTACGAAATAAGGCTTTAATGCCTTGCCAGGCATAGCCAAAGCTATTGGCCCTCTCTTTCCATGAAAATTTTTTTCCGCTCATGTTTTACTTGTTTTATCAGCTATCCAGCCCCACCAAAAAGCGGTGCAGGTAGTGTAAATAAATAGTTGGTATAAATCATCGCTCACCGAATGTCCGTTGCGTAAGACGGCCATATATACAGGCACTAAAAACAGCATGGCCAGCAAAGTAATAACTGCGCCGGCCGGGTGCATGGGAAGATAAGCCCAGCCCCATTTTTTAAACCAGATTGTGTTCATTGTTTGTAAATTTTAAGAAGGAACTATTGTTAAGAGCGAAAAATTATAGCTGCTAAAAAAGTGGAAGAAGAACATTTGCCATTACAATTTTTTTTACCTCTTTTACTAATGCCGCTTCACTTGCAGCGGTTACATTAATCAGCGCATAACCTTTTTTTCCTTTCAGCATATTAAATCTCCACTCCCATTGAGAAACAGTATTATTGATGCCATTGCCATACCACCAGGCGGTGTATAATTTCTCCTTGTTTTTAGTGAGGGTGGCCGTATAAATTTCATTTCCATTCCAATGTTGCGATCGCACTTCTTTAAATTCATATCCGCTACCCTTCCAGCAAAGTGTGGGGTTATGTTCAGTATCATAAAATCCCCGGATAAATTTTACATATACAAAAGCATCGTGCCCTTCAAGCTTAATAATTCCCGGGGCAAAAACAGAAGATGTGTAACCAGTAATAGCAATTATATTCTTGTCATTAAATTTTGCATACGTATCGGTGCTGCTCACCCTAATAGCCACTATCATCAAACCTATTACCAACAGCGCCTGTATAATGAGGCGCTTTTTTTGTCGCTCCCGCTTTACTGCCACTTGCCTGATGAGTGATTTTGCAACAAGGTATTTTGCAAGATAACAGGCAGGCAAACCTACATAAAGCAAAAGGCACATGAGGCCGACTACATCATGCATAATCGTGTCGGCAGGAATGGCAAACTGCACCAACAAAATAATTCGAAATAAATTGGCGACGATATTCAATACAAAAAGGCAGATCAGATATACTACTGCTGTCTTCCATGTAATGGCCCTGCCCCACTTTCGTTGCAGAAGCCCTATCAAAAATATTCCCATCAACAGTGAAATAGATAGCATGTTTAATCCGGCGCAGGCAGGATCAACGCTAAATTCGTGGCCACTGTAAAAAATACTATTCCCCTTTATTTGAGTGCTTTCCGAAGTGACCGAAAAAATAATCCCCACCAGGCTCGTTAGCTGTAGCCGTAAGGGAAAACTAAATACAGCTTCCGAATAATGAAAAGCGGGTGACGATAACAAAAGAGCACCGAATCCTAAAAATCCAACGGAGGCATACTGTAGCTCTACCCAAAAGAACAACGCCATTCCAACTGATAGATACAAGCAGGTATTGACCGGTATAACTGCGGTTGTAGCTATCAAAAATAAAGCGGCAAAAGCCCAGTGGCGCGGTCTGGCTACTTGTTGCTTGACTGTAGTACTCCAAACTGCCGCTAAACCTATTGTAACTAAAGTAACGGTCCCTGCTATATAGCTTCGTAAAAAAACGAAGCCTATCGCGAACAAAGTGACGGGAAATAAAAATCTCAAACTTTGGGCAAACGAATTTTTTTTATATGATAAAGGAATTGATAGCTGCATCTCAGGCCAGTTTTGTTTTGTAAACAAAAAATAAAAAGGCTCCTCCAAGTAAAATAATGATCGCCCATTCAGCAGGCTCCGGCACGGCTCCTTTATTTTTTAACGATGCGTTTTTCAAACTGCTCTCACTGTCTTTTATACCAAAGCGATCATAATCACTTTGCGTTTCTAAAACCACCAGGCTCGATACCGGCGAAACCACATACGCTTCTTGAGCTTCTTTAATTAATGCGGTACTGTCCGTTACTGAAGTTGAATCCTTTTTGCTTAACTGCTCAAGAATGTGATTGTAAGCAAACAGTCGCATCAGGTGGTCGGGCGCCGATGATACCGATGTGCCGGAATCCTTAGTAATCATTATTCCGGCGCTGTGTATGATGATTTCATTGGCAGTTTCTGTATTCGATATAAACAGATTTTTAGTAAGCAGTTGTGCCAGTAAATCCGGGCCGCCGTAATCAAAATCAAAACAACGCAGTTCTCTCAAAGATTGTAAGTAGGGCGATAACGCAGCGCCGATGCTAAATAATTTTACAGGATGCACAGCATCAACTTTGGCCTGAAGGCTTTTTAAAAAAGAACTGCTTTCCAAATCAGAAATGGTTGGTGAATAACTGCCCGATTTGCTAACCACTACCGATGTCTCTTTATCAGCGATAAGGTGAAATGGAAAAAGTGAAAAACTTTGCTTTTGCAGAGTGGCAAACAATGCTTCTTTATTGTTATCATTTACCAACTGCATTTCGTTGTTGTTATATACCCATACTCTTTTTTGCTGAATGATTTTCCAAACCTCCTTAATATCGTTTGCTGACCATGCTTCATTTACATCTAAGTACACATCAGTGATACCAATGGCTTTGCGTTGGCGTTGGTAAGGTTTGATGCTATACCGGTAACCGTTAAAAGAAAAAGCGTTGGGTAGCAAACCGGCATCTTTAAATGATAGCGTCCACACGGGTTTATAGCTTCCGGTCTTTGTAAAAAACCTTGCATTATTTGAAGTGAATTCACCACTATTCAGTAAACTGTTTGCGCCATCAACTACTTCCAGCTTTATGGTTTCCTGCGCTCCAGAAGCATCAGGTCCGTCAAACCAAATATTATCATATAGTAACTGATTGTCTTCTTTGCGTAAAGGTGCAGTCACACCAATTTTAAATGTGCGGCTACTCCCGCTTACTACTGGAAATACTCTTACAGTCACGGTATTTCCTTCCTGCCAATGCACTACCGATGGGTCTCTTCTTTCATAACCTACAACTGTTTGATAGGCAGTGGTGGCGTTTTGTTTGGAAGTCAAAACAGCTTTTTCTTCTTTCCCGTTTATCCATAGCGAAAGGGAGGTAACAACACCGCCTTCGGGCAAATGAAATGTATAAATGCCTTCGCCCTGATTAGGCCATGCCTGGCGGCTTTGATGATTGTAAAGAGTAACCAGTTTCTCGCTGTAAGCCAGGTGCAGCCGGGGCCACACTTTTATAGTCGTAACCACCTGCTCTGTTTTTAAATTCACACCAGTCCATAAGCGTTCCAAAACCTGGTGGCGTGCATTATACTGGCTCTCTAAAATTTTAATTCTGTCGTCTTCCGACAATAAAATTTTATTGGAAAAAAGATCTGCGATAACCACTAACGGATCATGCAATTTTTGTTGTTCGCCAAAGTTTCGGCCGGGCATACTCCAAAAGAAATTATTCTGCCAGTTGGGAATTTTGTAGATAAGATCGGTCTTCAGAATTTTTTCGGTCATGCCATCTCTGCTGATTTGCTGTGCCACCTGTACCCACAAGGGCAGTTTGTCTTCGCCTTCTGCCATGGCAATTGTATAGTTGTTATTAATGCCCCGTACATGGTTACTCCAGGCTACAGAAAAACCAATACAGACAACAATTGAAGCTACTGTGCCGGCAATAAGACTGGCCCAGTAGCTCCTGTTCTTTTTCGCCAAACCGGTGGTAAGAGAGAAAGTGAAAATTGTAATAAGCAACGGTACAAACGTATGCACCGAGATACCAAGAAAGATTAAACCGGGAATACTTACAGCATACAAAGGCAGTAAGTAAAGCGATAAATAAATAAACACTGCCAAACCAACCCCATAAATAAAGAACATGAGATAACGGCACCAGCGCGGAAACCTATCGAAAAATATTGCGGCTAAATAGTTAACAGAAAGCAGCACCAGCACAATACAAAACCAGGTTGGCGAAGCATCAAAAACATTCATATCCCTGTTAAGTGCATAAGCACTAATGAGGAATAAAATAAGTTTGATGAACTGGTAGTGAATGCGGTGCTCTTCAATTTTAGTGTCTCTGCTAAAAAGTAAAATAAAATAATAGGTGATGCCAACGCCAAAATGAAATGCAAAAAAGGTAAGGTATTGGTCGGAAGGAACAGACGTTATAAGCGGCCAGCAAAATATCAATGTTGATACAAGAAGCATGGCCCATCCACTACGCAAAAGTTTATCGCTTATTATAGTTTTAATTGAAGTCATTGGTAACAGTTTATTGATAATTCAAGTTTTTTATACGTCTGTAGATGCTCCATAGCACTGCAAAACCAACCACGCCAAAGGAGCAATCAATCAACCGCCAACCGATAGGGATGCCTCTGAAATGCCCGGCCACAAAGGCGAATGGGAGAATGAGACCGCAGGCGATCAATCCAAATTGAACCACCCAAACGTTCTTCACCGGATCTTTATACGGCCCGATAAAAAGAATGGCCAATACAAAGTGGGCGAAGGCCAACCAGTCGTAACCATAAAAAAGAAAAGGATGCACGGTGTTTACTTCGCGATAAGCCAGCAATACTTTTTCAATCCAATTATAAAAGGCGGTGTTCTTACTTACGTGTTGTAATAAAAAGCTTAGTTGCGGCTCTACGGGAATGGCGGTAAGGCCACTGATAAAAAGGGCAATAATGAAAAAGAAAAGGAGGCGTTTAATTGTTTTCATAATAACATATATTTGAAAGCGCTTTGTATTACAAAGTGTAAATACAAAAAAAATTATTTAATTCCTTTGATCATTTTTTCCAGTCCGCCGAGATGGTCTTTAAACGCCTTCTCGCCAGCTTTGGTAATAGAATACGTGGTATTGGTTTTACGGCCGATAAATCCTTTATGAACTTTTAAAAAACCGGCTTCTTCCAATGTTTGCAGGTGCGTGGCAAGGTTGCCGTCGGTTACTTCCAGCAAACCTTTTAGATCGTTGAAACTAATTTCATCATTTACCATAAGGCTGCTCATTACGCCCAGCCTTATGCGGTTGTCGAAGGTTTTATTAAGGCCTGATATGGGGTTGTTGGCTGCCATGCTTTCCTTATGCAGTAATTGTTTTACGCTCATTCTTCCACCACATGCTAAAGCCGTAAATAATATGCAGCACACCAAAGCCAATAGCCCAGAACCAAAGCCCCTGGCCAATGTACTGTGTGGCTATCAACCCAAGCACCAGCTCCGAAATACCGAGGTAGCGTATATCGCTTAAGGTGTACTTGCTTCCATTTACCAGGGCAAGGCCATAAAAAACCAAACATGCCGGTGCAATAAACCGCCATTCGTTATGCTGCAACATAGCCAGTACAAACAGGCCGCCGGCCACTAACGGAATGGCCATGTTCAGCGTAAGTTGTTTTGAGGTATGATTCCACATGGCGGTGTTCGTTTTTTTAGTGCGGCGCCAGGTAAAATAAAAAGCAGAGAGTAAAGCCAGGCCTAAAATAACGGCCGCCAATAAAAATAAATGAAGCTTTAGTTGTTGAAAATCGGCGCCGGTGTATTCGCCATTGGCGTTGTAGGTTTGGTAATATCCGTTAATAAAATTTCGGCCGAAGTAGGCGCCCAGCAAGGCCCACAGGCCAGCGGCTATTCCGCTTAAGCCACTGAGGGAAATAAAGCGGCTGGAGCGTTGCATCATTAAGCGGATGTCTTGTAAAGCTTCCAGCGATTGGTTTTGTTCGCTCATAAAAAGCACTTTGAAATACAAAGTACATACAAGCTTTTCATTTTTGCAAATAAATTATTGGAGTACGTCGAGAATTATTTTGCAGGCTTGTTCTATTTGTTCTTCCGAAATAGTAAGCGGCGGCGAGATGCGCAGGCTGCGCGAATTGAATAAAAACCAATCGGACAACACGCCCCTTTCAATACAAGCGTCAATAATTTTTTTGCATTGCTCGAAGCTTTCAAACTCCACCGCCATCCACAGCCCAAATGAATGAATGGATCTTATTTTAGGATGTACCAATAACTTATTAAACAGGGCCTCTTTCGCTTTCACACCACTTATCATTCCTTCTTCTATCAATGCATTAAAAGCCGCCAGGCCCGCCGCGCAACTCAGCGGATGACCGCCAAACGTAGTGATATGGCCCAACACCGGGTTATCGGTTAAGCAATCCATTACTTTTTTATCAGCAATAAAAGCACCTAAAGGCAAACCGCCACCCAATGCTTTTCCCAACAATACTACATCAGGCACTACATCAAAATTTTCAAAGCCCCACAGCTTTCCGGTGCGGCCAAAGCCAGCTTGTATCTCATCTAAAATAAATAGGGCGCCGGTTTCATTACATCTATTTTGAAGTGCCTTCAGCCAACTATTTTGCGGCGATAAAATACCTGCTTCGGCTTGTACGGTTTCAGCAATTACACAAGCGGTGCGTTCATTAATTCGTTCGAGTTCTTCAAAAGAATTATAATCCAGGTGCTGTACATCGGGCAACAGCGGCCTGTAAGCAGCCCGCCAATATTCATCGCCAATAATACTTAAAGCGCCTTGTGTAGAACCATGATATGAGTTCTTAAAAGCAATAATCTCCGTGCGGCCGGTGGCCCGTTTAGCCAGCTTCATAGCGCCTTCCACGGCTTCGGCGCCGGAGTTAGTAAAGTAAACCGAGTTAAGCAATGAAGGCAGTTTATCAGTTAAGGCTTTTGCATACTGCACCTGTGGACTTTGTATAAATTCGCCGTAAACCATCAGGTGCAGGTAAGCATCGGTTTGTGCCTTGATAGCTTCCACCACTTTGGGATGACGATGGCCTACATTGGCCACGCTGATGCCACCGATAAGATCAAGATAATTTTTTCCGGCGGCATCTGTCAGTACACAATCTTCGGCTTTTATAATTTCAAGAGCCAGTGGTGCCGGTGATGTTTGCGCTACATGCTGTAAAAAAAGTTGACGGAGATTCATCGGGACAAAAATCGTAAATCTGCAATCGTAAATCTAAAATAGCATGGCATTGATATTACCGGTAGAAAATACGTTTCCCAAATGGGGCGATGCTTGTTTTATTGCCCCCAACTGCACCATCGTTGGCGATGTAGTGATGGGCGATGAATGCAGCGTGTGGTTCAATGCCGTGGTGCGTGGCGATGTAAACGCCATTCGCATGGGCAATAAAGTAAATGTGCAGGATGGCGCCGTTATTCATTGCACGTATAAAAAAACGAAATCCATTATTGGTAACAATGTTTCAATTGGTCACAACGCTATTGTGCATGGCTGCACTATTCATGATAATGTATTGATCGGCATGGGGGCCATTGTAATGGATAATGCGGTGGTTAACAGCAATACGATTATAGCCGCCGGAGCCGTTGTATTAGAGGGCGTGATATGCGAGGAAGGATCGGTGTATGCGGGTGTGCCGGCTAAAAAAGTAAAAGCCATTTCGCCGGCAAAAGTAGAAGGCGAGATAGCGCGGATTGCCAACAATTATGTTGGTTACGCCAGGTGGTTTGATGCCGTAAATGTTGCAAAGGAGAAAATTTAAAATTATATTTATCGTTCTGATGTAAACACCATAAAATGAAAGCCAGCCGTAACCTCATTTTTTTATTCCTCTTCGCCATAAGCCTTTCTTCCTGCAGCTTATGGAACAAAGCCTTCCCCCCGAAATACGGCTGCGGCACTAATGGTAAAAATGTAGGTGCCGAAAAATTATTAGATGGCAGCAAGCAAAAAAAGCCACCGAAGTTTAAGGTAAACCAGTAAAGTGCAGCGGAAAACATGAGGGCGGTGTCTTAGATAAACACGATATAAACCATAGCTATATGAGTCTTACCCTACGAACCACATTGGGCTGCACAGAAGCCATTATTGACGGCGACGGCAACCTCCAGCGCTTTTACCAGATTGCGGGTATTTTAAGCGATGAACTACAGGTTTCTTTTACCAATAAAGAAGATGATTTTGACGCCATCAGTTGGGATTTTCAGTTGCGCAAGTATGCCCTCACGTTACAGTATAGTATTTATAATGGCATCACCTTGTTCCCTACTAAAATGAAAGAAGCCCGCAGGCGGGATAATGAGGCCGTAGTGGAATTGGCAGGTGTGCTGGAAGGTAAGCTGATGGCAGTTCGCCGGCAGGGAAAGATGGTTTAGTTAGGGATTGCTTTTATCATCTAACGCAGGATTGTTTTCTATTAGTCTTGAATGATGATGAATGGTGTAGTGCTTTTTTATCTGTTACTCCAATACTTCTTGCCATATTTACTTTCAGGAAAAACGTTGTATAAAATTTCGCAATCACAATAACTTCCTTCATTCATCAATAGATGAAATATATCAAACTGGTCTTCATTAGAAAACTTCAGACTTGTCAAGATTTTTTTTGAATGCCTAAAATCTCCATAACATTTCACTTTCCGGATTATAAGCTCTTCATCGAGAAGTGCGACAAAATCAACCTTGTCTTTTAAGATTGAAAGTATTGGTTCTTTAATCTCATCGATTACTTCTTGGTCATGATAATCAAGGTCATCTGGCTTTTCATAAGGAGCTAATTCAAACCATTCCGTGTTTTGCAAATTTTGTTCGAAAAATTCTGAAGGAATTAAATTTATTAAATAATGATAGCGTGGTTTGGGATATAAAACTTCAAACTTGTCGTCAGTGAAGAATAATTGTCGCACACGTTCTGGAGTTTCTTCAACTTTAATTTCAATGTTAGGATAAGCTGGCCTAATAAAGCCGTAAAGGTTTTCTTGTAATTCGAGTGTCGTCATTTGTTGTATAAGAGGTACGGTTTTAGTTCAGCTCATTCAGTGCTTGCTTTGACCAAATTACTTCAGCCATCTTTTCAACTTTTCCTGAGCTTCATCTATAGTAAACGTTTCTCCTTCTTTAGCTTGCCTTCGGCCTTCTTCGATTTTTTTTAATAAAAGAATACGCTCAAACAACTCTGATGTATCAAAAGAGTCGGGCATTTTTTCTATCGTTTCTATTACCTGCTGCCTGGTTAACATGGGTTATTATTTCATTTGTAATTTACAAAAACAAACCCATTATAACTTACTTCAACCAAGTTACAATGGGTTGGTATAATTAAAGTTGTCACCTCATTTCACATTCTCTACACTATATTCCAAACCTCATTTCCTCTCAACAACTTATCCAAATCGGCCGGCTTTTTTTCTTTGGCGTAATCAATTTGCCGCTTCATTACTTCTTCATAGGTAGGCCTTGCGGTTTGATAGAACACACCAAAAGGACGGGGCAGATGGCCTTCTATTTTTGGATCATCAAACATGCGGGTTAATATCTGCGCCTTGTATAAATCACTTTCATCATGCACCCATAAATCATCGGCGCTTTGCCCCGCATTTAAATTAACAACAACCGGTTTAAAACCATCCAGCTTAATGCCTTTATCCTTATTAGCGCCAAAAATCAAGGGCTGGCCATTCTCTAAAAACAAGGACTCTTCTGCCTTTGAGCCTTTCTCGGTAAACACTTCAAAAGCCCCATCGTTAAAGATGTTGCAGTTTTGATAGATCTCTAAAAACGAGGTGCCTTTATGATCATGTGATCGCAGCAACATGGCTTGTAAATGTTTGGGGTCGCGGTCCATGCTGCGGGCAATAAAGGTGGCATCAGCGCCAAGGGCCAATGCCATCGGGTTAAACGGATGATCAATTGAACCAAACGGTGTGCTCTTGGTGACTTTATTTTCTTCCGATGTAGGCGAGTATTGTCCTTTCGTCAAACCATAAATCTGGTTGTTGAAGAGCAACACATTTACATTAAAATTCCGGCGCAGCAAGTGAATGGTATGATTGCCGCCAATGCTCAGGCCATCGCCATCGCCGGTAACAATCCACACGCTCATGTCAGGCCTTGCTGCTTTCAATCCGCTGGCTATTGCTGTGGCCCTGCCATGAATGGAGTGCATGCCATAAACATTCATGTAGTAAGGAAAGCGTGACGAGCAACCGATGCCGGAAATGATGGCAATGTTTTCTCGCGGAATGCCTAAGGTTGGCATTACTTTCTGCACTTGTGCCAGTATAGAATAATCGCCGCAACCGGGGCACCACCGCACTTCCTGATCGGTGGCAAAATCCTTGGCGGTGAGCGGGGCTTTATTTAATGTTGCTGTTTCCATAATCTTTATAAAAAATTTTCAATGTTCAATACACAATGCTCAATATTCATTTACTGTTCTTGCTCTTAGCAGTTTCAATGCTTTTAGCAATTATGGCTATTAGTTCTTCCGTTTCTTTATAAACATCCTGTAACCGTTCCACCGGCTTTATCATGGCTTTCTTGATAATAATCTTCAAGGCTGTTCTACACTCTTTCAATTCTTTCAAACAAATACCGGGTTTGTGAATGAAGTCAGCCCTGGATTCTGCCGCTTGCGCTTCGCCATAATTGAATGTAGGCGAATGACACGAACGGATCAATTGACCTGCCATATAATTTCCAGCCCTTGTGCCGGGGAGTGCTTCTACAATATCAATCATTCGGCATGTGTATTCAACTAATCAATCTTCTAAGTCATATTTAGTCATACTCATGAATTTAATTGATCATTGAGCATTGAAAATTGATAGTTGAATATTTTCTTCTCCCTAAATTAAATCATTCACCAGTTTGCTTCCCTGCTTGAATGAAGATGGCAAAAATACAAAGCAGTTGATTGGTAATTCATTGTTTAAACGCCGAGGCCTGATTTTTCTATAACTTGGCCTAAATTTTTAACGGTTTATGAAAAGAACATATTCAGTGCTCATTGCCATCGTTTTTATGATCGCCGCCTCGTATGCTTTTACCACTATAAAAGAAGATCCGAAGTACAAGAACTTAAAAATTTTACCGAAGGATATTTCAAAGGAACAGATGGATAGCGTGATGCACCACTTTTCGGCTTCGCTTAACGTACGATGTAATTTTTGCCACATGAGAAACGAAGAAAAAAAGGAATGGGATTTTGCCTCCGATGAAAACAAACATAAACTGGTAGCACGCGAAATGATGAAGATGACCAATAAGATCAACGATAAATATTTTGCCGAAGCTGGTAGCACAAAAAACCTTTCCACGGCCTTGTTGGTTACCTGCTATACCTGCCACCACGGCTCAACAGAACCCGCCACCAAAGCGCCTCGTATGGAAAGGCCGCAGCAACGGCCGGGCATGGATAGTACAAAAAGAACGGAAGGACAGCCGGCATTAACCAATAAGCAATTGGCAAAAGGAAATACAACACTTGAACAGTTGAACGCTAAACTTTAAACTTGATACATGGAAGCACAATTTGATTTTGGAATGATTGGCATTGGTGTGATGGGCAGTAATCTTTTGCTGAATATGGCCGACCATGGCTATGCCGCCATCGGCTTTGACCTGAAGCAGGAACGGGCCGATAAATTAGAAGCCGCCGCACCAAAAGGCACTACCGTAAAAGGCACTACCGATATTGCCTTGATGGTACAATCGTTAAAAAAACCGCGTAAAATAATGATGCTCGTTCCGGCCGGCAAACCGGTGGATGATGTGATAGCCAACCTGCTTCCGCACCTGGAAGAAGATGACATTGTTATTGATGGCGGCAACTCCTATTACAAAGACACGCAGAAGCGTATTGAATACCTGCAATCGAAGAATATCCATTTTTTTGGAATGGGTGTTTCGGGTGGCGAAGCCGGTGCCCGTTTTGGCCCCAGCATGATGCCCGGTGGCGATAAAGAAGCCTGGCAATACCTGAAGCCGATATTGGAAGCCATCGCCGCAAAAGCAGACGGGAAGCCATGTGTAGCCTATATGGGAAATGGACCGGCTGGCCATTACGTAAAGATGACGCACAACGGTATCGAGTATGCAATGATGCAGATCATCAGTGAAGCCTACGATATTATGAAACGGGGCGCCGGCTACTCCAACGAGGATTTGCATACCATTTTTTTGAAGTGGAACAGCGGCAGCCTGCAATCTTTTTTAATAGAAATTACTGCCGAGGTTTTCAGAACGTTAGACACGGAAACTACTGATGATAAAGACTATCTCGTAGATCATATTTTAGATAAGGCCGGCTCTAAAGGCACCGGCAAATGGACTTCGCAGGATGCCATGGACCTGCCGGTTTCTATTCCTACCATTGATGCAGCCGTAGCGGCCCGCGACTTATCGGTTTATAAAGACCAAAGAGTAGCTGCCAGCAAAGTTTATGGCACACAGGTACAGCCTATTTCAATGGATTCTGCAGAGCTGATTCAAACCCTGGAAGAAGCGCTTTATTTTTCTTTTCTTATTGCATATGCGCAAGGCTTAAGCTTGTTGGCAAAGGCATCAGTTGATTATAAAATGGAGATTCCTTTACCCGAAGTCGTATCCATCTGGAAAGGTGGCTGCATTATTCGCTCTTCGCTTTTATACCAGTTTGATAAAGCCTTTGCGGAGAATGTTGCATTGGAAAATGTGTTGCTGCATCCTTCTATTGCTGAAGTAGTAAAACAAAAAGAAGCCAGTCTGCGCAAGCTGATTGGCATAGCGGTAGAAGCAAAAATTCCAGTAGCGGGCATTAGCAGTGCATTGGCTTATTTTGATTCGTATTGCAGCGACCGCCTTCCGACAAATTTAATACAGGCACAAAGGGATTTCTTTGGTGCGCATACGTATCAGCGGATTGATAAGGATGGTGTGTTTCATACAGAGTGGCATGTGGTGGGTTGAGTGAAAGGTGATGGATTAATTGGTTTAACAGGTTAATAAGTTGGTAGGTTAATAGGTTACTATGTCTGAATATAAACCTTTCACTGACCTTGATGTATGGAAAAAGGCCAGAGATTTTAAGAAAGAAATTGAAGCACTTTCAAACCACTTTCCGGTAGAAGAAAAGTATAGATTGACTGATCAGATAATTCGGTCCGTAAGATCAATTAACGCCAACATCGCAGAAGGGCATGGACGATTTGGTTATCTCGACCAAATAAAATTTTGCATGAATGCCCGCGGCTCACTAAACGAGACGCTCAATCATTTAGTTGATGCTTATGATTGTCATTATATAACTAAAGAACAACTTTCACAATACAAGATAAAATTTAATGAGGTGATGGCTTTGCTAAATGGATACATTACTTATTTACGAGGCTTATTACGCAACAAAAAAGATTCTCTTAAAAACAATCAAGTGTTGTAATCACTTAGTAACCCATTAACTTATTAACCTATTAACTCACTAACATCTCAACAACCATGAACACAACCCCCACAATAATCTTCATCTTTGGCGGCAGTGGCGACTTAGCTTATCGTAAACTGGTGCCGGCGCTTTATAATTTGTATATAGACAAGTACCTGCCCGAAAAATTTTATATCTATGGCCTCGGCCGAACTGAATATACCGAAGACCAGTACATTGATTACCTCAAGGGCGGCATCACGTCTTTCAGCCGGCGCAAAGAGGCTTTGGAAGAAACCTGGAAAGCCTTTTCGCCGCAGATAGATTATATAAAAGCGGACCTGGAAAAAGATGAAACGTATCAAAACATGGCCGACGCCGTGGCAGCAAAAGAGAAAGAATGGGATGCACCGGCCAATGTGATTTTTTATATGTCGGTAGCGCCGCAGATGGCGCCCATGATAGCCACCAAGCTGCACGAACATAAGCTCACCTCCGACCCGGCCCGCAGCCGCATGGTATTTGAAAAACCGTTCGGCCACGATTTAAAAAGCGCTAAAGACCTGAACATCTTGCTGGGCACTATGTTCAAAGAAGAGCAGATTTATCGCATAGACCATTACCTCGGTAAAGAAACGGTGCAAAACATTTTAGCCCTTCGTTTTGCCAATGCGTTATTTGAGCCGTTGTGGAGCAGCAATTACATCGATCATGTTCAGGTTACCGTAGCCGAAGACATCGGCATCGAAGCACGAGGCTCGTACTACGAAGGCGCCGGCGCCCTGCGTGATATGGTGCAGAACCACATCCTGCAATTGATTTGCATGATAGCAATGGAAGCGCCGGTTTCTTTCGCGGCAGATGAAATCCGCAACAAAAAATTAGATGTCTTGAAAGCGGTACGCCGCTGGCAAAAAGATGAAGTGCACCGTAATGCGGTACGTGGCCAATACGCCGATGGATGGATTCATGGGAAAGCTATTGGACCTTACCGTTCGGAGAAAGGCGTCGCGTCTAATTCAGGCGTAGAAACCTTTGCTGCCGTTAAGTTTTATGTAGATAACTGGCGTTGGAAAGGGGTACCGTTTTTTGTTCGTACCGGTAAAGCCCTTCAAAATAAAAGCAGCCTGATTGTTATAGAATTTAAGCCGGCGCCGCAGTTCGCTTTTCCTACCGAAGCCGGTGAAACCTGGCGGCCCAACCGGTTAGTGATCAGCATACAACCGCAGATGGATATTCGCCTTCGCTTTCAGGCCAAGCAACCCGGCCCGCAAATGATTTTACAGCCGGTAGAGATGGTATTTAATTATACGGATACCTATGGCGATAACTCACCGGAAGCGTATGAAACATTGCTGGAAGATGTGATAGAAGGCAACCCGACTTTGTTTATGCGTGCCGACCAGGTAGAAACCGCCTGGGAGATTATAGAGCCGATACTGGAAGCCTGGCAAACCCGCCCCCCTGTTGACTTTCCCAACTATGAACCGGGCACTTGGGGACCTGAAGATGCCGAAGCATTGATAGCAAGAGATGGTCATAACTGGACAACGTTGCCTAAGTAATTTTTTGCCGGGAAGAAGAGGAGGCGGAAAGGAAAAGATCGCCAACTGGTGTTTTAATTGCCTGACTGCGTCATTATTTTTTGATGAAAGCTACCAGGTTAAGCTGTCGGTTTGTTGATGAAAATTGTTATCGCTACCGAACCGTTTTTGCTCTGTAAGAGCAACGTGTTTATAGAAAACACTAAATGCAATTTAATACAGCTCCGTAGGTGCTGCGTGTTCTTCAATTTTGAACACGTGGCTCCAATAGAGCCTTCTTTTATCTACCATTCTTTCTATAAACATGAAGCTCCTGACGGAGCTGAGCTAATGAATAGAACCATTATTTATAGCATTCGATTAATTGAAGAACCATTCACCTCCTTCTCGTCTTCCGGCTACCTTTCATCTACTACATATACAATCCCCCATCAACACTCAGTACTTGTCCCGTTACATAACTGCTCATATCCGATGCTAAAAAAAGTGTTGCGTTGGCAATGTCCTCCGCCGAACCAAAGCGGCCTAACGGAATACCAGCTTTGTATTTATCCGACTGCTCACCTTCTTTTAAATACGAGGTCATGTCCGTTTCTACAAAGCCCGGCGCAATGGCGTTACAACGAATGTTGCGGCTGCCCAATTCTTTGGCGACTGATTTAGTAAAACCAATAATACCTGCCTTGGAGGCTGCATAACTTCCCTGCCCGGCATTGCCCATCAAACCAATAACAGAGCTCATATTAATAATGCTGCCGCTCTTTGCTTTCATCATGGGGCGAATAACCTGCTTCGTCATATTGAATACCGATTTTAAGTTGGTCGTCATCACCTCATCCCAGCTTTCCGGCGTCATGCGTAGTAATAAATTATCTTTCGATATACCGGCGTTATTTACACATACATCAACACTCCCGAACTCCTTCAGCACATCGCTTACAAAGGCTTCACTTTCGCTGAATTCACCGGCGTTACTACGGTAAGCTTTAGCTTTTACACCCAGGCCTGCTAACTTTTCTTCCAACGCTTTTGCTTTGCCTGCACTGCTTTCGCTTACATAGCTAAATGCAATGTGGGCGCCGTGTTCAGCCAGTTTCAGCGCCACGCCTTCGCCAATGCCGCGGGCCGCGCCGGTTATAATAACGACTTTATTTTCTAACAGCTTCATGCAAAAATTTTGTGGTGAGCAAATGTAGGAAATGTGAGTGGTGAATGTTCAGTGGCAACAAGACAGCCACCTGCTTACAACAATTTAGTGAACCAGTTTAAGCGATATAAAAAACAGTAAGAACTTATAGCCAAACTGAAATACCACAATGTAAAGGCCGACGAATAGCAAGGTGTACAAAACTGATTTTAGTGCAGTCAATCCATAAAAACGCCTGGCGGCCAAAAAGGTATAAACGCCAATAGAACCGGTAGCTAAAATGGCAAAAAGAATATCCGAAAAAAAGTAATGATTAATAAAAAGCCCGATCAGCATATAAATTAAACGGCTAAGAATTGGAAGTAGCAAAAAAGACCAAAGCACCATAAACGAATTCACTTCAGTTGAAAAAATAAAATGGTCGAAAAATAATTTGTCTTTTCTCTTATTCGTCAATAACCACGACCACAACGCCATTAGCGGAATGATAAGTATCAGCAGTAGTTTTGAAACCTTCTCCGACGCCGTATGAAAATGCTCTACGAGATACGCTTCGGTAAGATGCTTTGATGACATTACATGAAGCGCCTGCTCCCTCGCATACCCGCCGTACAGGCTTGATTGCACATGCGCACCGATGGTCATATTCAACCCTTGTGCTATTGGAAACAGCAAGTAAAGAACCACCAGCAAAAGAAAAAAAGAAAGCGGCTTAACATATTTCTTTTGAATACCGCTGCAATAATCCAATGAAAGCCTGCCGGGACGGGTAAGCATTGTTTTGATGGTGGTGAAAAATTTTCCTTCGAGATGTGTGATAAAATGAAAGCCTTCTTCCAACAAATGAATGATGGATTTATCGTGTTCGGTAAAAACTTTCTCACCGCAGCTATTGCAATAGTTACCGGTGAAAACGTTGCCGCAATTTTTACACGTAGCTGGTGATGGTGGCATAAAAAGGCTTCGGAATGAAAGTACAGTTTCTTCGGTTAACTTTCAGGCACCGTCAAATCAAAAGAGGAAAAGCACAACACTATTATATCAATGCCTGCCAATCGTTGTACCACTTATATTGTATTGCTTAGCCTTTTGCAGGTGTTATGCTCGTCGTTTTTTTTGCGTGTGCCTTCTTTTTTGCAGGCGAACAGTTTGCTCTTCCTAACCAGCGGATTAATGATTAGTTTTTTAGTAGTAAAGATGCCGCGGCTTTCTATTTCACTGCCGCATTTTTCAGTAAGGCACAGGGGTTATCAAATCAAATTGGCCATTTATCTCACTTTGTTCATAGTGCTCTATTTTTTTTGCCGAAGGATATTGGATGCTACACCGGTTGCTATTGAAAACGCCGATATGCTTCCCATCATAAAAGTGATGGGACAACGTTTTTTAAAGGGCGAATGGAACAGTGTTTATTCTCCCATCAATGAAATATGGAGCGGCGTTCAACCCATCTATCCACCAGCGCTTTGGATGAGCTTTTTACCGGCACAACTGTTTTTGTTTGACCTGCGCTGGATAACGGTTTCAGGGATTTACCTGTCGCTGGGATTGAGTGTTTTTATACTCCCGCTTAAAAGACCTTTACGTGATTTACAAGGCTTTGTTTTACTGTCGCTATTACTGCTTTTAATATGGCTCTTAACTGATGACACTAACAATGTCATTCGCCTTTCCGAAGAAGGCATCATCTACTTTTATTATGTGCTGATGGTACTTGCTATTGTTAGTAACAATGCGTGGTTTATAGGATTGATGGCGGCCATTTGTTTGCTTAGCCGTTTTGCTATTATTGGCTGGCTGCCCTGCCTGGCGTTATTCTGGATGCTGAGCAAAGAGTATGTAAAATTGTTTAAGGCCATTATAGCAGGCAGCGTGGTTGTTTTGTTGTTATTGATTTTACCTTTTGGCTGGAAGCCGGTACAAATTTTAGCGCAGCTTCCATCGGGATATGTTGCCCATGCGCAACGGGTTTGGGATACCTATCCACAACATTTTTATCAATCGTTAGGCCTGGCTAAATTCTTTGGACGATCGCACGTAGGCTTTCTGCATCAATTGTTAGTTGGCGGTAGTTTTATAGTGCCCGTTATATTTCTGCTTTACTTTCTTCAACAACAAAAAAGCCGGCCAGGTAATAATTTTCTACTGGCTTCTTTTCAACTAACGCTTACGGTGTTTTATAACCTTATTGATGTAAGCTATCTCTATCTTTTTTATACGCCGGTGCTGGTGAGTGTAGCCATCGCCTGTATTTGTGTTAATGCTCAGTCGGCAAGAGAAGTAGTAGAAAACTGAAGGATGTCTTCCAGAAAATTTCTGTCGTTGCTTAAGCGGGGTACCTTGTGTTGCCCGCCCAGCTTGCCCTTGCTGCTAAGCCAGGTACGAAAGGTATGTGGGGGTACGGCTGTTATTTCAGGTAAGCGAAGGGCTATGTCCTTGTAACGTTTGGCCTCGTAATCGGAGTTAATGCTCTGTAAAGCGCTGTCCAGTTCATATACAAACTGCGGCAGGCTTTCGGGTGCCGTATCAAACTCAATCAACCATTGGTGGGCGCCGTTACCTGTTCCGGAGAAGTAGATGGGCGCCGCTGTATAATCCGCAACTGCAGCCCCTGTTTTTTCGCAGGCCATAGCAATGGCTTTATCACTATTATCTACAATCACTTCTTCACCAAAAGCATTGATGTAATGCTTAAGGCGTCCCGATACTTTTATACGAAAGGGATCGAGGGAAGTGAATTGAATGGTATCGCCCAGCAGGTAGCGCCAAAGCCCGCCATTGGTGGTAATTACCGGGGCATAATTTTTCCCCATCTCCACTTCATCAAGGCCAATGGTTTGCGGAACTTCTTTATCAGCTTCGTTCACCGGCATGAACTCATAAAAAATTCCGTGGTCGCACATCAGCAACATGCCATCCTGCGTTACATCATCCTGCGCGGCAAAAAAACCTTCCGAGGCATTGTACATCTCCATATAATTAACCGGGGCGCCAATCAGCTTTTCAAAATGTTGTTTGTAGGGAACGAAGCTTACGCCGCCGTGCATGTACAGTTCAAGGCTGGGCCATACTTCTTTAATGGTTTCTTTACCGGTAATTTCCAGGATGCGTTTTAATAAAACAATGAGCCAGGTAGGTACGCCGGCCATGGACGTAACATTCTCATGAATGGTAGATTGGGCCAGTTTTTCAATCTTGCTCTCCCATTCGTCCATCAAGGCTATGGATAAATCCGGCGTACGGATCCAGTTGGCCCAGAAGGGCGAATTCTGCAATACTACAGCGCTTAAATCGCCATACTGAACGCCTTCATTGTACTGGTTAATTTGATGGCTGCCGCCGATAATCAATCCCTTGCCGGTTAACAGATCGCTGTCAGGATGGGCAATATAGTAAAGTGATAAAACATCTTTGGAAGCTTTGAAGTGATTGTCCTGCAGGCTCTCTTCACTTACTGGGATAAACTTGCTCTTTTCGCTGGTGGTGCCGCTGCTTTTTGCAAACCATGTAACTGGTGTGTTCCACAATACATTTTCTTCGCCCTGCATCATGCGGTCAATAAAAGGCTTCGCATCATCGTAGGTTTGAATGGGAACGGCTTGCTTATAATCGGCCAATGATTGCACTTGTGAGAAGCGATGACGGCGGCCAAACTCGGTGTATTGCCCGGCGGCTAATAAGTCCTGCCATACATGATGCTGGGCCTTTAGCGGGTCGGTCAGCCATTGCTCAATAGACCATAGCCGGAAGCGGGCAAAGCGTGATATAGCAGGCGAAAGAAGTTTCATTTTGCAATGGGCAAGATAGCGTAAAATAAGATGCAGGATACGGTAGCCGGAATGTAAAAGACACTACCAGAGATGATTAAATAGCCGGGTTATATCAAGTACAACTGATTAGTTGAATAGCTATTCTACCGATAAATGAACCATTGACATTGTCGCGCCATTAACAATACAAAGGCAGTTAAAAGGTCTACCAAACTTTAATGTAAATCGGTTGTGTTAAAGGTATCGCCACCTTTTATATCACCGGAGTCGAAGCCTTTCTTTAACCAGTACATCCGTTCGGCAGAAGTGCCGTGGGTAAAGGATTCGGGCACTACATAGCCTTGTGCCTGTTTTTGAAGGCGGTCGTCGCCAATGGCATTAGCAGCCGTTAACGCTTCATCTATATCACCGGCATCCAGCAAACCTTTGCCTTGTACAAAATGGGCCCATACGCCGGCATAATAATCGGCTTGCAACTCCAGCCGTACCGAATATTTATTATACTCTTCTTCGCTAAGCTGGCGGCGAAGGCGATCCATTTTATCTGATACGCCTAATAAGTATTGAATATGATGGCCGATCTCATGCGCTATCACATAAGCCATAGCAAAATCGCCGGAGGCATGAAAGCGGTTGGAGAGTTCTTTAAAAAATGAAAGATCCACATAAAGTTTTTGATCGCCGGGACAATAAAATGGCCCTGTGGAACTGCTGGCATTACCACAAGCCGATTGCACTGCATCGTTAAACAACACCAACCGGGGATCGGTATATTGAACGTTGGCTTGTTGCGGTAATACCTGGTTCCAAACGTCCTCCGTGTATTTCAATATCACTTTAGAAAAACGGGCCAGCGTATCCTGCTCTGCTTTTTCCTGCGGCGATAAAGGCTGGCCTTGTTCCTGGCCGCCACCCGGCAATTGCAGTTGCGACGTATCTACATTACTGCCGGTTAATAAATTAAAGAGCAGTACCACTATACCAATCAGTCCGCCACCTACGGCCACATGGCCGCCAGTAATGCCCCTACGATCATCTACATTATCGCTTTCGCTTCCGCCTTGCCAACGCATAATTTTTATTTTGAAACAAAGTAAAGATAAAAAATAAGGCCAGGCTCCCTTATCCCCCAAGGGGGAAGTGCCCAACGCACAGCCCTCGTCCCCCGACCCCCTGAAGGGGAGCACCACTACACAGCCCTCTTAATCAATCATTCAATTAGTTATTCAACTTTTCCATTATCAGTACTCATTTATTTGAGCAAGCAAAAAACTCAATCATAAAATATGATTGAGTGTGCAACGTATCGTGTAAAAGCCTTTGCTGTGCCTTTGACACTTCCCCCTTGGGGGATTGAGGGGGCCGCTATTATCTTTACCACCTTAACTGATAACCATAATGAAACACGCCCTTTTTATTGCTTTTTCCCTTGTTGTCTTTTCTTCCTGCAAAACGTTAAGCTCTACTTCGGGCAGCCATGATAATGGAAAGATAGATGTGAGCTTTGTACAGATGAATGATGTGTATGAAATTGCCCCATTGAGTGGCGGTAAGGAGGGCGGCGCCGCCCGTATAGCCACTATAAAAAAAGAATGGATGCAAAAAAACCGGAACACCTATTTAGTCATCGCCGGTGATTTTTTAAGCCCCTCGGTTTATAATAGTTTAAAGTATGAAGGCAAAGCCATCAGGGGCAGGCAAATGGTAGAAGCCTTGAACAGCGCGGGTTTGAACCTTGCCATCTTTGGCAACCATGAATTTGATATAAAGGAAAGCGAGTTGCAGGAACGCATGAATGAATCCTCGGCCATCTGGCTCTCTACCAACACCTTTCATAAAGTGGGGAATAAAAACGAACCCTTTGCAAAAGCGGGCCAGGGACCATTGCCTGCTACGTATATCATGAACGTAAGCGATAAAGATGGTACTACCGCAAGGGTAGGTTTTATTGCTATCACGCTACCTTTCAACAAAGCCGATTATGTAAGCTATACCGATCCCTTGCAATCGGCTAAGGAGGCTTTCAATAAATTAAAAGATTCAGTAGATGCCGTAGTAGCGATAACCCATCAGAGCATGGAATCGGATGAAGAATTGGCGAGAGAACTTCCGGGGCTTGCCGCCATCATCGGCGGACATGAACACGATGGCCGCTATGCAAAGATTGGAACAGTGCCCATCACCAAAGCCTTAGCCAATGCCAGGAATGCCTACATCATAAACCTGCAGATCAACACCAAAAAACATACGAATAAAGTCACCACCTCCATTGAAAAGCTGGATGAAAAAGTAGCCCTTGATGAAGCCACCAATACGGTAGTGCAAAAATGGAACACTATTGCCGAAAACAATTATAGCTCTCTTGGCTTTGATGCGAAAGCGGTTGTTATTAATAAAGGCGAGGCTTTAGACGGAAGAGAATCGCAGGTGCGGAGAAAGCCTACCAACCTTACCCGGCTGATTGTTGCGGCGGTGAAAGATGCCGTGCCTGCGGCGGACATTGTTGTTATGAACGGAGGCTCTATCAGGGTGGATGATGTAGTTCAATTGCCCGTAACGCAGTACGATATTTTACGCAGCCTGCCTTTTGGTGGCGCTATCAGCGAAGCCGATATGAAAGGTAGCCTGGTGATACGTATACTGGAAGCGGGAAGAAAAAATATTGACATCGGCGGCTTTTTGCAGTACAATGAGAACCTGGTTTTTGCCAACGATGTCTGGAGCCTGAATGGCCAGCCCATTGATAAGATGAAGACCTATCATTTAGCCATGCCGGAGTTTTTATTGTCAGGTAAAGAAGCCAATATGGATTTTGTAAACCCTACCAATGTGGAAGTGGTGAAAGTTTATCCCACAGCGACGGTGGTTACCGATCCAAGGTCCGACGTGCGGTTGGCGGTGGTAAAATATTTAGAGAAGAATAGGGCGCAGTTTATGCAATAGTTATAATAGGAACTGGACTTCGTGATTATTCAGTAATTTGAAAAAAACTTATTTTATGAAATATGGCGCCATCACGATAGATCCGGAAACGATGAGCGGCACGCCGGTCTTCAATGGAACCCGGGTTCCTGTGCAAACCTTGTTTGATTATATAGAAGGTGGCGATGGCTTGGACGACTTCCTGGACGATTATCCATCTGTTTCCAAATCCACGGCCATTGAGGTCATTGAAATGGCAAAAAAATCATTGACAACTGAAAAGATGCTTCATGAAAATTTTGCTTGATGAAAGCCTGCCCAAAAATCTTAAAGCAGATTTTGGATTAGAGTATGAAGTAAAAACAGTTCGTGATATGGGGCTGGCTTGGCAAGAAAAATGGTGAGCTGCTTAAACTCATAACAGACAACGGTTTCACTCATTTTATTACTGTAGATAAAAACCTTCGCTACCAACAAAACTTTGATAAGGTTACTATCACCATTTTTCTTTTGTTAGCCGTTAATAATCGTCGCCCTACTTTACAATTATTGATAGAAAAAGTAAAAGAAAAATTGAAGGAAGAATTTCTACCAAAGCTGGTTGAAATTTCATAACACTACCTGTGCTTATTTATAAGTTACGATTCTTCATAACCCTCTACATATCCAACAGCTCTTTTCCCTAATTTTAGCGCAAATCATTTCTATGCGTTATTGCTTGTTCGTTTTTCTTGCGGCTCTCTTTTTTGCTTCGTGCAACAATACCGCCAGCACCAATTCAGCAACAGATTCTACTAAAATTACGGCTGATTCTGCTGCCACAATAAACGGCCATCCAGCCTGGATCATGCAAGGAAATATTTATGAGGTCAACACCCGCCAATACACGCCCCAGGGCACTTTCAACGCTTTTGCCCCCAACCTCCAACGCTTAAAAGATATGGGCGTTCAAACCCTTTGGTTCATGCCCATCAACCCTATTTCAAAGGTGGGCCGCAAAGGTGTATTGGGCAGCTACTATGCGGTTAGTGATTACGACGCCATCAACCCCGAATATGGAACAATGAACGACTGGAAAACGTTGGTAAGCAAAGCGCATAGCATGGGCTTTAAAGTCGTCATTGACTGGGTGCCTAACCACACCGGCGCCGATCATCCGTGGCTAACAAATCATCCCAACTTTTTTATAAAAGACAGCACCGGAAAACCGGCCGTAGCTTTTGATTGGGACGATGTACGCCAACTGGATTATAAAAATGCGGAGATGCAGGATAGCATGATAGCCGCGATGAAGTATTGGATCACCCAATCGGATATTGACGGCTTTCGTTGCGATGTTGCCTGGAACGTACCGGGTGAGTTTTGGAAGAAGTGCATCGCACAATTAAAAGCGGCCAAGCCGGGTTTGTTTTTTCTTGCCGAAGGCGATAAACCTTACCTCCTGCAAAATGGATTTGATGCTTTTTATCCCTGGGATGAATTTCATAAAATGATAGAAGTGGCGCAAGGCAAGCGGCCGGCATTTGCGTTGGATAGCGTGAAGAACCGCTACGACACAGTGTATCCGCCAAACGCAATACCGATGTATTTTACTTCCAATCATGATGAGAACAGTTGGAACAAGGCCGACTATGCTACTATGCCCGGCGCTTCGCATGCGCCCTTTGCCGTGCTCACGCAAACGTTTGCTCACAGCGTGCCACTTATCTACAGCGGACAAGAAGGCCCCTTCCTTGACAGTGTCAGTTTTTTTTATAAGGATACCATTCAATTCGGCCAATATAAAAGAGCCGCTTTTTATAAAACCTTATTGAACCTTCGCAAAAACAATCCGGCTTTAGCGGCTGATGCTTCTTTTAAAAAGCTGCGCACGTCAAACGATGCGGCCATGTATGCTTTTGAAAGAGAGAAGAACGGCAACAAAGTTTTAGTGGTACTCAATCTTTCAAAAACGCGGCAAAAATTTACCTGGAAAGATCAGCCCTCAGAAAAAGAATGGAACAATATTTTTCTGATGAACAGAGAGCCTGTTGATAAAGGCTTTGGCATAGAACCCTGGGGCTATGCGGTGTATGAAAAGAAGTGAAACGGCAGACGATAAACGTGAAACCGTAGCGAATTTTAAACCATTCATTGCGCTTGTCTCACGTTTCACCTCTCACTTCTCACAAAAAATTATATTCACTATGTACGATTCAATTATAGATTTTTTAAACCCCGTCAATCGCTCAGAGATCAGTAACGACGCAGGTTACAAGGAAGGGCAGATTGGTAAATCCATTCTGCTGTTTGATGACGAGTTTCCTGATTTAGATGAAGCCGACATTGTTATTATCGGTTGTGCAGAACAACGCGGCGCGGCCTTGTTGCACCAAAGTGCGGCGCCCCTTGCCATTCGTACAGAGCTATACAATTTATACCACTGGCATACCGATATTAAGCTGGCCGACATTGGTGATGTAAAAATCGGCAAGGCTAACAGCGATACCTATGCAGCCCTCAAAATGGTGATTCACGAACTGACGGACGGCGGCAAAACAGTGGTGGTGCTGGGCGGCTCGCACGACCTTACCCTGGCGCAGTACTATGCGTTTGCCGACGATAAAAAAGCCATTGATGCGGTGGGGGTAGATGCGCTGATTGACATTAACCTGGAGTCGCCATTCAGGGCCGATAACTTTTTAATGGAGCTGCTCACCACAGAGCCCAACTACATGCGTCATTATAACCACATTGGGTTTCAAAGTTATTTTGTTCATCCGCGCATGCTGGAAACAATGGACAAGTTGCGCTTCGATTGCTTTCGGGTAGGAACAGTGAAAGAACACCTGGAAGAAATGGAACCCGTCATACGCAATTGCAGCTTGTTGTCGTTTGATATTTCTGCTATCGCACACGCCTTTGCACCAGCTAATACCGCCTCGCCAAACGGGTTAAGCGGCGAGGATGCCTGCACCCTGATGCAATATGCCGGCATGAGCCCCAATATGCGTAGCATTGGCATCTACAACTACCGCCCGGAGCGGGATGCAGAGGCTTTAACGGCAAAGCAAATCAGCCAGATGATTTGGTATTTTATGGATGGCTACTCCCGCAATAAACGCGAAGCAAAGATTGAAGACCGGGCTTCGTTTAATGAATACCATACTGCTTTATCCGAGGTGGATACCATCTTTTTACAAAGTAAAAAAACAGGCCGCTGGTGGATGCAGTTGCCCGATAAAAAATTCATTGCCTGCTCTTATAAAGACTACGTGGTGGCCAGTAATAATGAGCTGCCGGAGCGTTGGCTGCGGGCACAGGAAAGGCCTTGATGGTTTGGGGGTTGGGAGTTTGGTGTTTGGGGTTGTCTTGGCGTGCGTGATGGTTCTATTTCTTCATTCATCATTCCTTGTTCATCTATTCGATATTCTCTTCCTTGTTCCTCTGTTCGCTATTCTTTTTGTACTTAGCTTTTGTACTGTTATCATCGTCTGTTGTAAGTTTATCCTGAGCATAGTCGAAGCGTTCCCTTGTACGTTTTGTAATGCTATTGACCATTGTGCAGGTGTCATTAGAGGGCTTACCCTTTTGTAATGTAGAAGCCTGAAGGGCTTCAATATCAATAGCCCTGGGTGCAGCCCAGGGTTTACCATGTTTGAGAGAAAGCCCAACCCTGAAAGGGTTGAACAACAGCGATAGACGTTCAACCCTTTCAGGGTTGATGCAACACTATCATCATTGATCCACCGGTTGCACCGGCGCTAGATATTGAAGCCTTTCAGGCTTCTCATTGCTACCAAGGGCTGATTGAATAAGCATATGCTGACGCAAAGTAATGATAGCTGTAATGCTGATAAACGGAGTGTCGCCACTTCAGCTTCATAGTAGTACAACCGTTGGTTAACAAAAAATGCCGGCAATAAACCGGCATTTGTAAAGTATGTTCTATGAGAATATCAATCTCACCAAACCCTTACTGGTACTGTATATAAACCGGCTTTGGCTTAAGGCTAAGCACCTGCTCGCGGGTCATCATTTCCTTTTGGCCGCTCTTCTCCGTATCGTTTACATAAAATAATTTAAAGCCGGTAAACTGCACCGGTTGTTCATTGATCCAGTAGCGATAGCTGCCTTTCTTTAAGTCCGGCGGGCCCCATCCATCCATGTCCATCACAAACTGAATTTCAGGGTGAAGTTTAATTTGATTGTAGTTGGTCACCATGCCTTTGGTAAAGCGGTGAACCATAAAAATTTTAGGAGGCAGGTTATTCTTTTTTACAAGTTCGGTTAAATAGTCGCCTACCCAATTTATGTCGGCGGCATCCATAGTACCAATCACCGTTCCGGGTTTTTTACCGCCCTTGCCATTCATGGCAAATTCCGGATCAATACCAAAATGCACATTGGGCATCGACAGGTACTTTTCAAACAGCGGCAGTTCAGCTCTTACATCACTCAATCCTAACTGCACATCTATAAAAACAATGGCGTTTATTTCTTTCGCCCATCGCAGTACAGTATCAATTTGCGTAAGCGGCATGCGATAGCGCCATTTGGCATCTTTACCAGGAGCGCCTTGTGCCGTTACGGCTATATAATGCAGACAAGGAATTGACTTGATCACTGTATCAGCATCGTTCCACTTTTTTACTTCATCCAGCAGGCGTGGAATCATTTCGGCCTTGGGCCATTTGCCTAATGCACCCATTTTATTAGAATACAAATTACCATAGTAAGCCACAATCCTATTAAACGGAAGAATGGCGCCTGGCAAGGGTAAGGGGGCATTCTTCACCGGCCATCTGCCTGTGGTATCGCCATTGGAAATATAGGCCATCAGCTTATTGTACTTAGCTGTATCCAACGGGCCGCCACTATTGGTTGAGTTGGTATTTTGCACTTTGGCGGTAGAATCTTTTTGAGAAGTTTCGGCAGACGTTTTAGGGTTACAACTAAAGGCCGCCATAAGGAGCAAGGCGCTAACTAAGCGAAGTGATTTAACCTGCATAGGAATTGAACGATTTTTTTGAATGGGCGCTAAAGTAACAGGAATTATTTATGTTTTGCTATTCCTTAGATAAAAGGGTAAAAGTTTGTGGTGATGAAGACATGGCATAAGATTTTGCATAATTATGAAAAACAATTTATGCCAAACGATACCGATCCTAAGCGCAACCGCCCTGCCGGTGATGGCCAGCAAAACGATCCCGATATACGGGATGAATCGGCGGTGCAGCCGGGAGTAAGCACATTAAGTACCAGCAAAAACGATGAGGCCAACCAACATCTGACCCGCACCACATCGGACAGTTTCAGAGAAGAGGGCGAAGGAGATGACAAGGCCGATAAACGCTTTGACGAATGATAACTCAATAGTCAATTGGCAATAAGCAACAGCAAATTAATAACAACGGTTATTTTTTGTGAATTGCTTATTGCCAATTGTTCAAGCTCCTCTTTCTTCTTCTTTTGGTTGGCGCCGATGACCGGAACTTTGTCCTCCTTTGCGGCCAATCTCGCTCATGTGCTCGCGGTTACGGCTCACAATTTGGCCGCCTTTACGGCCGGCTTCTCTTGCTTCGTCTTTGTTCCACTCATGCGCCACCCCTTGCTTGTGTGCCGCACGGCCGCCTTCGCTCGCTATCTTTTTTTGCTTTTCACGGTCCATGGCGGCAAAGCCACGGTTAGCCGTTCCCTTTCTTTCAGAAGAGCCTCTTTCATTTTGCGATGACTCATCTCTGGTTCTGGAAGTTTCTTCCCGCTCATTGGTGGAAGAAGCTGACCCGGGTTTTTCTTGTCCGGAACGATGGTGTTGTTCGGATTGACCTCTTTCTGCCATAACACTTGGAATTTAAACAGTTAACAAAATACAGTACCCCATTTGCTGCAACAAAATAGTGCCGCCCCACCTCTAAACATGAGTTTGAAGACGGTGTGTATTTTTTTTCTATGATAATGGGCAATTTGGGTAATTATTGTGTAAGCGGGCAGGACTGCAAATGAGGATTAAGAAATAATTTATAAGGAGATAACATACGGAATAATTTACCTGACGATAGAAAAACCGGCATACGATCTTTCGGCTACTAGTGTTGTTTCCACGGCACTAACCAATGCACCTTTGGGCCCGCTTTTACACCATTGAATAAATTGCTGCACTGCTTCCTGTTCGCCGCTGGCCATGCATTCCACAAAGCCGTCCGGTGTGTTCTTTATCCAGCCGGTCAGTTCCAGATCAATAGCCTTTTGCTTAGCGGAAGCCCGGAAAAAAACACCTTGCACTTTTCCCTTAACCAATAAATGAATTGTTGGCATCGTATAAAATTTAAAAAAGGTTCGTCGCTTGCAAAAAGGTATCTGTTAAAAGACGCTGATCTACTCTGGCATAACATTTCTGCTCTGTATAAAAAGCAATTATGGAACCGCAAGAAAGTATAGAAACCAAAAGAGAAAGCACCATCTATGTTCAGCAGCCCGATGGTAAAGAAATGAATGTAAAGGAACAGGCGGCACCGGCGAATGAAACACCGGAATCGGCCAGGCAAACGGCTGATAACGTGCCTACCCAAGCCAGCAGCGAAGTAACGGATGGCGAAGATGCCTGAGAAGAATCAATAAACACGTAACTATTAAAAACAGTAAGTATGAACACCGATAACAAAAACAATACAGCCAACAACAGTGAAGAAACGCCCATCTATCTTACCAGTGACAGTACCTTGCAAACCGCGCAGGAGCACCAGCACGACCAAAGTGTAGATCCGCGTAAAGACACCACCATGGAGGTGTCGAACGATGATTTAAATGAAACCGAAACCGACCGCAGAAGGAACGAAATGCTGGGCAGCGAGAACAGCGATGGTAACGAAGCCGGCTCCTGATACTTAACCCACTTTTTCTTTTCTATTAGCCCTTATCATTTCGGGATAACCCCAACCTTTGGCCAGCGCATTTACCGCCATGGCTATGCGTTTGGCTTTGGTAGCTTCTGTTTTAGACGCTTCTATCCAGGACGAAAAATAGATCTGATGCCCTTTGGCGAGTGCTTGAAACACTTGCACAGCTTGAGGTTCGTCATTCAGGCAATCTATAAAATCGGCGTTGATCTTAACAGGCTCCGCATCTACTTCAAGGTGCACTTTCAGGTCAGCGCCTTTTTGTTTTTTAATGCCTTTTCGCAAGCGGGCATTTAACGGCATAATAAAGTTGCCATCGCCCATAGGTAGCAGCGCTATCTTTTCAATGGCATAGTCATCTAACCTACCCTTCACCCGGAACGAAACCTTATTGCCTGGTTTTAAAATGGCGGCTTGCTTAGCAGAAATATCAATATAGGTCCAGCCGGTTTTTTCGCCCTGCTTCTCAAATTGTTTAATAATAGTAGTGAAGTGGAGCATGATGCAACAGATTGGTAGAAGATGTTGTTATTCCATCAAAAGTAAAAGGTAAAATGGCTTCCGGCAGTGTCAGCTCACTTTAGTTTTATCCTTCCTGCGATGAGCGATTGTTGGTTACTTTGCACTTTTGAAATTCATGCAGGAACATACTTCAGCGCAAGCCTATCAACAGCAATCAGCAATTCACAAAGCCCAACTGGCCCACTTGTTACAACAACGCTCCAACCTTGGCTGGTGGCGGCTTGGCGTGTTTGCCGCTACGGCCTTACTCGCCTATAAGATCTTTGTCAGTTACGGAGTAGCTGGAGTCATTCCTACTATCGCCGGCCTGGCTTCTCTTCTTTATTTAGTATCGGTAGATGTAGCCAACAATATAAAAATCAGGAACACCAAAACGCTGATCCGTATTAATGACGAAGAACTCCAGGTATTGCAGCATCAGTTTACCGACAGGGAAGAAGGCGCCCTGTTTATTCCTGCAGAACACCCTTATGCAGCCGACCTGGATATATTTGGCAAAGCCTCTCTTTATCAATACATCAACCGTTGCTATACTGAACAAGGGCAACAACGACTGGCAAATAATCTGTTACAACCTGCTTCGCCACAGCTTGCCCTTGCACGGCAGGAAGCCATAAAAGAATTTGGTGAGAAATTAGAAGAGCGACAGCAGTGGCAAGCCTATGCCATGCAAACCACTATCACCGCCGCTACTGAAAGCCGCATCTCCATGTGGGCCGGGGAAGAAAAAAAACACTTCACTAACCCGGCATGGAAGATGGTGGTTATTGTTTATAGTACGGTGATGCTGGGTGCTGCGATAGCGGCCATGGTGGGCTATATTTCAGGCACTGCATTTTCAGCGCTCTACCTGCTATCACTCATTGCTTCTACGTTGTTAAGCCGCAGTGCCGCACAGCCTTACCAATACCTCAATGGCATTGTAAAAGAAACCGCCACACTGCAAGACTTAGTTGGCTGGCTGGAAGCCCAAACCGTTGCTGCGCCTCATCTTCAGGCGTTGCAAGAAGGGTTGGCGCCTTCGGGTTTATCGGCAAGCAACGCTTTGAAAAAGCTGAAGACTATTTTAGACCGATTCGATCTTCGTAACAGCATCCTCGGTGTGCTATTCTTCAATTCCTTTTTACTATGGGATGTACGACAAATGATAGCGCTGAATGCGTGGCGAAAAAGCTCCAAAGCCCTCTTACCAAAATGGTTTGCAGCCGTGGCCGAAATGGAAGTATTACATAGTTTAAGTACACTGTATTTTAACCAGCCGGCGTGGTGCTTTCCACAATTTTCATCACAGCATTTTGCGTTACATGGCATCGCCATCGGCCATCCGTTGTTGCGGACAGCGCAACGGGTGAACAATGATTTTGACCTGGAAGGCATGGCTAAAATTGCTTTGATCACCGGCTCCAACATGGCGGGCAAAAGTACATTTCTCAGAAGCCTTGGTGTGAACATCGTATTGGCCCAAACCGGCGCACCGGTATGCGCCGCATCGTTTGCACTATCGCCGGTGCAGCTAATGAGCAGCATGCGCATTGCCGATAACCTGGCAGAGAACACTTCTACATTTTATGCCGAATTAAAAAAGTTGCGAACGATTATTGAAGCGGTAAAGGCACACCAAAACATTTTTATTTTATTAGATGAAATACTGCGTGGAACCAACTCTTACGACCGGCATAAAGGATCTGCAGCATTGATAAAACAGTTGATTAAAGAAGACGCGGTAGCCGTGATGGCCACACATGATGTGGAACTGGCCGGCTTGCAAACCACCTATCCAACAGCTATTGAAAATTACCATTTTGATGTAGAAGTAGAAGGCGAAGAACTGTACTTCGATTACAAACTAAAAGATGGCGTTTGTAAAAGTTTGAATGCTTCTATACTGATGAAAAAAATAGGCATTGACCTGGATTAACGATCTTAAGGTCCGCTCTCTGGTATCATTTAGTACAACAAGCCACCACCTTATCTTTGCCGCCATGTAACCAATAAAGCGGCGTATGATTTACACTGCTGAACATCGAACTTTCCAACATTAAAATTTCACTCCATCATGTTTCGTTCTCATACCTGTGGCCAATTACGATTAGCCGATAACGGCAACGAAGTCACCCTTGCCGGCTGGGTGCAAACCGTTCGCAAATTTGGCGCTATCACGTTTGTTGATTTGCGCGACCGTTATGGTATCACCCAACTCCTGTTTGGTGAAGATTTAAATGCGCAGTTAGACGCGACGCCATTGGGCCGCGAGTTTGTGCTACAGATAAAAGGCGCCGTAACAGAACGCAGTAACAAAAACTTACAGTTGCCAACCGGTGAAATTGAAATTCTTGTTACGTCGTTCACCATATTAAATGCTTCGGCTGTTCCACCATTTACCATACAGGATGATACCGATGGTGGCGATGACCTGCGGATGCGGTATCGCTATTTGGACCTTCGTAGAGGCGCCGTGAAACGCAACCTGGAGCTGCGTTACGCGGTAAACCGGGCTACCCGGGAGTACTTGCATAGCCAGGGTTTTATGGATATAGAGACGCCGTTCCTGATTAAGTCCACCCCCGAAGGCGCACGTGATTTTGTGGTGCCATCACGAATGAATGCCGGAGAGTTTTATGCGCTGCCGCAAAGCCCGCAAACCTTTAAGCAACTGCTGATGGTAAGCGGTTACGACCGGTACTACCAAATAGTAAAATGTTTTCGGGATGAAGACCTGCGTGCCGACCGCCAACCGGAGTTTACACAGATAGATTGCGAGATGGCTTTTGTGGAGCAGGAAGATATTCTGAATATGTTTGAAGGGCTGGTCAGGTACATCTTTAAACAAGTCAAACAGATTGACTATTCCGAAAGTGTGGAACGAATGACCTGGGAAGAAGCAATGTGGCAATATGGGATTGATAAACCAGACATTCGTTTTGGAATGAAGGTGGCTAATTTAAAAGTTCCGAAAACCGTGTTTTTTGATAAACAGAAACTGTTGCAGAACTCCCCTTTAGGGGATGGGGGCTCAGGCTTTTCGGTATTTGATAACGCTGAAACGATAGTGGCCATCGCCGTTCCCGGCGCTGCCGACTATACCCGCAAACAAATAGATGAACTAACCGATTGGGTGAAGCGTCCGCAAGTAGGTATGCAAGGTTTGGTGAACATCAAAGTGAATAATGATGAAACTGTAAAAAGCAGCGTAGATAAATTTTTTAGTGAAGAGAAGTTGAAAGCCATTGCCGATTATACCAACGCACAACCTGGCGACCTGATTTTGATTTTAGCCGGTGCTGAAGAACGTACCCGCAAAGCCATTTCTGACCTGCGGTTAGAGTTAGGCAACCGCCTGGGCCTGCGAAAGAAAGATGAGTTCAAGCTGTTGTGGGTGCTGGATTTCCCGTTGTTTGAGTATGATGAAGAAGGTAACCGTTGGGTGGCCCGCCATCATCCTTTTACTTCACCAAAGCCTTCGCAGATTAGTGAGATGATTAACAATAACCCGGTGATTGAAAACGCTGCGGAATACCTCAAACATCCTTATGCTAACATTAAAGCCAATGCGTATGACATGGTGTTAAACGGCAATGAAATTGGCGGCGGTTCTATCCGTATTTATCAACGCGAACTACAGGAAAAAATGTTTGCGGCACTTGGCATGAGCAAAGAAGAAGCGCAGCATAAGTTTGGATTTCTATTAGGTGCGTTTGAGTATGGGGCGCCGCCGCATGGCGGTATCGCCTTTGGCTTTGATAGGTTGTGCGCTATTGTTGGCGGCAGCGAAGGCATCCGCGATTTTATAGCCTTCCCAAAAAACAATAGCGGCCGCGATGTGATGCTGGATGCGCCAGGTACGATTGATGACAAGCAGTTGGAGGAGTTGCGTATTTCTGTAAAGCCTGTATAAGTTTGTTTTGTATTTGTAAATTTGGATATGGCTTCTGATTATTTAAATATTATCACGATAGAACCGGGAAAGCGAAATGGTAAACCCTGTATTCGTGGCCTGCGTATAACTGTGTACGATATACTTGGCTATTTAGCCGCGGGCATGAGTGCAGAAGAAATCATCAGCGACTTTCCTGAACTCACTCATGCAGATATTCACGCCTGCTTAAGTTATGCCGCAGATATTGATAAACATACGCAGCTGATAAGTGCATGAAACTGCTGATTGATAATAATCTTTCTCACAAATTATGTATTCCTCTTCGGCAACATTTTGATGAAGTAAGCCATGTAAAAGAAGTTTTGCATTCTAATTCGGATGACATCAGTATTTGGAAGTATGCAGAAGATAATAATTTTCATATCCTCACTAAAGACAATGATTTTGATGAATGGGGTGTACTTAAAGGGTGTCCACCAAAAGTGATTCATTTATTATGTGGTAATCAAACAACGCTTTTCATTTTGAATCTCATAGTTGCTAATAAGCAAAGCATTCAAAACTTCATATCACATAGCGAGGATTGTATTTTAAAACTGCATTTATAAATCAGATCAAAAATAAAATAGACTTTGATTATTGCGAGGAAGAATAACCTGCAACCAACCCATTTTTACAATGCCATCCATTCAAACTACCACTATCAGGCCACAGTCATGGCGGGCCCTAATCCCCTTTGGGCTTAGCCTCTTTGTTTTACTCGCTGCAAAAAATCAGGGACGGTCTTTCTTTATTTTGTCGGTTGCTTTCTGGCCCTGCTGTCACTGCTTCTTTGGTGGTTCTTGCAACAAATGAAACTAACGGTTGACGATACCGCTATTACCATGAAAACAAAAATTTCTTCGCACGAATTTTTATGGAAAGACATTCCCAAAGCCTATATCAGCCGAAGATTTAATGGCAAGCGAAGGATCACCTATTGGAATTTTAATACCGCCGGTGGAAAAACACTCAGCTTTGATTCATCGCAATATGCAAAAGCCGATTTAAGGATAGTGGCACAAGCGGTGGCGGCAAAATGCAGCGCCATAAGTATTGATGCAGATATCCAGAAAATGGGCGAATAGCTTAATCCTTTCTTTCTCCCTTAGCCGATTGGTATAACCCCACTTCCGCCAGTTGTACGGCGCCTTTAGATTTCACAATCGTTAAACGAATCTTATCCGTACGCACCGGTTCAAAACGAAGCAGCCGTTTGTAGCCCACTGTGGTAAATGCTTTTAGCAGTTGCCAGTGGTGGCCATCCCAGTAGTCTAATTTTCCTTCTCCAATGCGCTGACCGGCCGCAATATTCTCCTGCAACATCGCCCTGTCAAAAACAGCTTTCTTTTTGAGGTTGATGGTATAAGGAACACCGGCCTTCAGGGTAACATACGTTTGAAGTGTGCCATCTGTCAATCGCTTGTTTTCCTGCCCTTTAATCAGGTTGTCTTTAAATGTTTGGGCCACTATGGCCCGGAATGATTTGATGGCGGCTATATCTTTTTCTTCCAATAGCCCATCGCTGTTGGGCGGTATATTCAGCAACAGCAAGCTGTTTCTGCCCACCGATTGGTAATAAAGATCAACGAGGTTTTGCGGCGTTCGCACAGCGCTATTTTCCGTTTTATGCCAAAACCAACCGGGCCTTATGCTTACATCTGTTTCAGCGGGTATCCATTTTTTTCCGCTGCTATCGCCCCTGTTCAGGTAAGCCGCATCGGCCACACCCGGCGCCATGCCATCAGTGTTTAAGGTTGACCAACAAGTCTCGCCACCATTGCCGCTTTCATTGCCTACCCATCGCACATCGGGACCAACATCGGAGAACATTACAGCATAAGGTTGAAGTTGTCTGACCATCTTCCAATACGCATCAAAATCATATTGCATGGCTTTTGCTCCTTCGCCTTTGGCGCCATCAAACCATACTTCGCCAATGGCTCCATAGTTGGTGAGCAGTTCTTTCAACTGCGCTTTGTAGTAATCGTTATAGGCCGCGGTGCCATAGCTGCTTTCGTGACGGTCCCATGGTGATAGATAAAACCCAAACTGAAGCCCGAATTCTTTACACGCATCTGCTACTTCTCTTACCACATCGCCTTTACCTCCTTTCCATGGACTGCTCTTCACTGAATGTTCGGTATAGGCCGACGGCCAGAGGCAAAAGCCATCGTGATGTTTTGCAGTTAGAATGGCCATTTTAAAACCGGCTTCTTTCAATGCCTTTATCCATTGCCGCGCATCCAACTTTACAGGATTGAAGATAGAAGGGCTCTCGGTGCCGTCGCCCCATTCTTTATTGGTAAAGGTGTTAACGGTGAAATGAAGAAAAGCAGTGGTTTCCATTTGCTGCCATGCCAACTGGCTTTGCGATGGCTGAGGCAACTTCTGGCCGACTGCCTTCGTCAGGGTAAAGATGGCCATGAGAACAGCAATGGTAAGGCAACGCTTCATGCTGTAATTTTAAACTTTACACTGTCGCACACCAAAATATTTTTTTGCATCCGGCGTTTGGCTCACCTTTAATGAGCTATCGTTTTTAAACCTTTATTCATGAAACGTGTACTTTATATTCTTTCTCTTTCCCTGTTAGTTTCTGCTTGCCAAAAAGAGACTACGCAAGATGTGGTTCCACTGCCGGCGCAAACCTTAACCGATGTGTCGTACGGTGCTGACCCGGCGCAAAAGATGGATGTGTACTTACCGGCCAGCCGCAACACTACGGATACCAAAGTCTTTATTATGATCCACGGCGGCGCCTGGGAAACCGGCGACAAGGTGGACTTTAATGAATACCTCCCGGTGTTTAAACAACGGCTTCCGGGCTATGCCATTTTTAATATTAATTACCGCCTGGCTACCCTGCCATCGGCCAATTTGTTTCCTACGCAGGAGAACGATGTGAAAGCAGCTTTCACTTTTATAACCGGCAAAAGTGCCGAGTACAGTTTTAATCCACTTAAGTTAGCGGTGTTAGGTGCATCAGCCGGCGGGCACTTAGCCTTGTTGCAATCGTTTAAAAATACAACCCCCAAAGTGAAGGCCCTGATAGATATGTTTGGCCCTACCGATATGGCAGACCTCTATAATTTTTATTCCACTGATCCACTCACGCAGTTTGGCATACGGGCCTTGTTAGGTGGGACGCCTTCTACTAACGCAGCCTTATACCAAAGCTCCAGCCCCATCAATTTTGTTAGTGCCCAAAGCCCGCCTACATTAATACTCCATGGTGGTGTAGATCCGTTAGTTCCAATTTCAGAATCCACCACATTAAAAGCTAAGCTGATGACAGCGGGGGTTGTTGTGCAAATGGTTACCTACCCCACGGAAGGCCATGGCTGGACGGGTGCCAGCCTGAATGATACATACGACCGCATCACTGGTTTTTTAGGCACCTACAATCCCTAGTTTTCCTGAAACAAAATTGTATTTTCAACCTATCACCAAAAAACAATTCTTATGGGTTTCTTTGAACGTTTATCCAATGGCTGGACGATTGCCATGAGCTCTTTTAAAGTGCTGAAAGAAAACAAGCAACTGATTGTGTTTCCTATTCTTTCGGGCATCTCGCTTATCCTGCTTACCGGCCTTTTAACAGTAGGTATTTTTGCCGCTATTGGTTGGGATATTGATAATTTGAATACGCAAGGCACTACCAAATTTGTTATTGCCTTTTGTTATTACCTCATTAACTATTTCGTGATCGTGTTTTTTAATATGGCGCTCATTCACTGCACCCGCCTTTATTTCCGGGGCGAGGAAGTAACCATTGAAAAAGGATTAAGGTTTAGCTTAAGCCGCATTGGCGTTATTCTTTCCTGGGCGGTATTTGCCGCTACGGTAGGCACTATCTTAAAATATATTCAGGAAAATACAGGGATAGTTGGTAAAATTATCACCGGCATCATTGGCATTGTTTGGAACATTGCGGTGTTCTTTGTAGTACCGGTTATTGCTTACGAAGGTTTAGGGCCAATTGCCGCGTTCAAACGCTCATCTCAACTAATGAAACAAAAGTGGGGCGAAAGCCTGGCAGGTACGTTCAGCTTAGGCTTGGTAAATTTTGTCGGGATACTGATTGTAGGCTTGCCCTTATTTTTTATTGGTGCGGCCTTTCATATTTTGGTGGGTATTGTACTGGCCATTTTAGGTGCATTTGTGGTGATGGCCATTGTTAGCGCTACGGAAACTATTTTCATCAGTGCCGTATATCATAACATTCAGGGCGACCCGGTAAAACATGTGAACCAACAAATGGTAGATGATTTATTTGTGCATAAATAGTAAAGCTATTATTGAAATGAAAGCCTTCAGCGATGAGGGCTTTTTTGTACTTGGCTGCGGTGCTACTATGAAGGGTCTGTTGCAAGTTTATCCTGAGCGTAGTCGAAGGGCCCTCTTGTACGTTCGGTAATACTACTCAGCACTTCGTCGCGGTAGCAAACAGCCGGCCTCACCCCGACCCTCTCCGCCTGGAGAGGGCCACCCAGCGCACAGACCCTTGCTTACACAGTGTTTCTTTAAACAAACAACCTGTCGGCTATTATAAACACTCTTGCCTTGTCATCCCATAATTATCTTGTTCCATTTCCCTCCTCCAATGTGGAGAAGGTGGCGAAGCCGGATGAGGCGGAGGGAACTTTGAACTGCACTACAGGCGACTGTTGTAAAGTGTCCAACTGAAGGCAACATTCCTTATAGGGCAACCAAAGATGCTTCGTGCCTCAGCAGGACAATCAACCAACAAACAGAATAGCAGTTAGTCATTCATCATTAACTACTGCTTTGCGCCGCTGCTCCGCTGCCGTCGCTGCGTGAAATGTTGATAGCCGTGATGCCGATGAACGGAGCGTCGCCACTACAGATTCATAGTAGTATTATAGCCGGTCAACAAAAGATCACCACACTAATTGCCTTGTCCATGTAAACAAGGACCTGTCAATAACAGGTCCCTGTTTATTAATTTTCATACTGGCAGTGCACTACAACACACCCTTCCAGCTATTATTTTTCCTGTTCAAGTCCGGTAACTTTTTATCGGGGTCAATTACTACCTCAGTTACTTTGGAAACAGGATAAATATAAAAAGTGGTTTCGCTGCCTCGCAGCCAGGCTTCTATTGGCACAATAAAGTTTTCTGTTTTACCATTAGCTTCTTTTACGGATATAGGAAGCGGCATGGCCATTTGTTCTAAATTTTGTAAGCTAATAGCAACGCCTTGCTCGGGCTTAGTACCCTGTTGTGTTACATTGGTCACCGCCACATCTAACTTGTAGTTTGTAAACACCCACTCCCGCCAAAACCAGGCAAGGTCTTCGCCACCGGCGTTCTCCATCGTACGAAAAAAGTCCCACGGCGTAGGATGCTTATACGCCCATAAACGAATGTATTCCCTAAAGGCAGCGTCAAAGCGTTGCGGCCCTAAAACCACGTCCCGCAAGGCATTCAGCATTTGCGATGGTTTATCGTAAGCGGCTGTTCCCAGGTTAAACTCCGTCACTTCATCGGGTGCGGTAAACAGCGGGTCCATCTTTTCATTAAAGGTGAACTTCTGCATTTCTTCGCCGCCAAAAAACGAAAACGTATTAAACTCACCATTGTTGAAGGCCTTTGTTGACAAGCCATTAATGAACGTATTAAAGCCTTCATCCATCCAGGCATATTTACGTTCGTTGCTGCCTACAATCATCGGAAACCAGTTATGTCCAAACTCATGATCGGCCACGCCCCACAAGTCGGCACCTATGGATTGGTAGCTACAAAACACAATGCCCGGATACTCCATGCCGCCAACTATGCCCGCTACATTCACTGCTGTGGGATACGAAAATTCAAACCACTTATTTGAGTTAAATTCAATAGAGCCTTTCACCATTTCGGTGCTGCGTTGCCAGCCATCTTTCTTAATGCTTTCTACCGGGTAGGCGCTCATGGCCAACGATTTTTTACCGCTTGGCAAATTGATTCGTGCCGCATCTATCACAAACGCTTTGGAGGCGCCCCAGGCCACATCCCTGGCGTTCTCCATATGAAACTTCCAGGTTAGGTTACCGCTTCCAGTTGGTCTGGATTTAACATCATTCACTTCATCGGCGCCACGTATCACAACGGTTTTATCGTTGGCCTTTGCCTGTGCCATGCGGGTAACTTGCGTTGCCGTTAGTACCTCTTTTTCATTGGTTAATTCGCCGGAGCCCACCACTATAATATTTGCCGGTACCGTTACACTGTAGTCAAAATCGCCATACTCTAAATAAAACTCACCCTGGCCTAAATACGGTAGCGTATTCCAGCCTTGTACATCATCGTACACACACATGCGTGGGTACCATTGCCCCAGTTCATATATCCAACCATTCTTTGTACGAAGGCGTCCCATGCGGTCGGTACCATACTCCGGTACTGTAAACTCGTAGCTGATGGTAATCCTTGCTTTATTGCCCGAAGCCTTTAAAGCGTTCGGTAACCAAAGCTGCATCCTTGTATCGGTGATGGTGTATTGGGGTGTAAACTTTTTTCCATCAACATCTACTGAAACAGATTTTATAACGCCCCCTTGTGTAAAGCCTGCATTAGCAAAGCGGCCACCAGATGGCGCCGTAAGGGCAGAGCTGCGGGAGTCGCTACGATAAATGTTTTGATCTACCTGAAGCCATAAATAATTTAATGCATCAGGACTGTTATTGGTGTAGGTAATTTCTTCTTCGCCCAAAACTTTATGTTGTATTGTATCTAACGTACAAGCCAGTTTATAATCAGCACGGTTTTGCCAGTATTTTGCGCCGGGTGCGCCGCTTGCCGAACGATAGTCGTTACCACTGTTTGGATAAAACTGCAGATTGAAAAGCTCCCGTGGATTGAATTTGGAAGGCGATGCCTGTGTTTGTGAGAAAGCATTCAGCAACAAAAGATTTGCGGCTGCCGCCAGACAGATTTTTTTCATGTAATGATGATTCTTTAAGCTTTGAAATTAGCGCAATAAGCGCCAGTGAAAATGCGTACCGGTTGGTATTTATCTTTTTTAAGGAAACATTGATTCGGCAATGGAAACACTTTCCGGTTTGCCTACATCCAGCACTTTACTCTGGCTATGATCAAAAGCGATGATTTTATGATGCGGGGCTACTGATAAAAAAACATCAATCAGTGAAAATTTTCCTGTTTGTAGGATGTAATCAAAAACGGCGGGCTCAAAAATGGCCAGGCCGCTGTACGCTTTCTGGAAATAGTGATCTTGTTTGATAGCGATTCTTTCTTCACCGGTAGCGGTGTTGCGCCAGCCACATAAACGATCTTGTTCATCAAATAAAAGATAGCGGCTTGTAGTTCTTGAAGTAACGCCTAATGTGATGAAAGCTTCTTGCTGGTGATGCTGTTCCATCATTTTGTATAGATCGGCATCTGTTAAAATATCTACGTTAATGGTAAGAAAAGTTTCGCCTTGCAGATAGGGCTTTGCTTTTACTAATCCGCCACCGGTTTCTAATACTTCACTTCTTTCATTGCTGATAACAACCTCACTTCCCCAACCATTGTTTTCTTTTATCGCTTGTTCAATTTGATCAGCAAAATGATGAACATTAACAACCACTTCATTTATACCATATTGTTGCAGGTACAGAATATTTCGTTGTAATAAGGACTGGCCATTAACTATTGCCAAAGCCTTGGGATGCTTGTCTGTAAAGGGTTTGAAGCGGGTGCCTAAACCGGCAGCGAAGATCATAGCTTTAAAAACAGGTTTACTCATTTGTAGTTTAAATATACTTTGACTACATTCTGAAATTGATTTTTATAACAGTGTTATGATGTTGCTTTTACCTCATCATTCAATATTCCTTGTTCATTTGTTCTTCTGTTCCAACGGGTTCTTCCACCCTTTTAACTCCTGCTCACGATGAAACAAGTCAATCTTTACTTTATACTTATTGCGCAGATGCCTTGTTAATGCATCGGCCGCATACACGCTGCGATGCTGGCCACCAGTGCAACCAAAGTTCACGGTCAAAGAATCGAAGCCACGCTTAATGTATTCTTCTACCGAAATATCCACCATGTCAAATACCGAATTTAAAAACTCCTGCATCCGGGTTTGGCGTTCTAAATAATCCATTACGGGCTTATCACGGCCATGAATTTCTTTGTACTCTACGTGCCGCCCCGGATTATCTATACCACGGCAGTCAAATACAAACCCGCCACCATGAACGGATGCATCAACCGGTACGCCTTTTTTATACGAGAAGGAAGAAATTTTTACCACCAACGGTGTGCTGTCATTTGCCTGCACTGGTGTAAATCTTGTGATGATTTCTTCATCTATACAAAGGGCCAGCACCCGCTTAAACTCCGGTACCGAGATGCCCATATTGTTGTTGTCTAAAAACCATTTTAAGTTTCGTAATGCCTGTGGTATGCTGGTTAAAAACTGGGCTTTCCGTTCAAACAAACCTCGAAAGCCATAAGCGCCTAAAACCTGCAGCAATCGTATCAGCACATAACCATTGTACTGGCTTTTAAAAATATCGCGGTCAACTTTTTCACCCACAATAGTTTCAAACGCATCCAGGTAATCTTCCAACAAACCGATCTTCCATTCATCGGGTAACTTGGCACGGGCTTGCCAAAGCATACTGGCCACATCGTACTGCGGGGCGCCTTTCATACCGCCCTGGTAGTCTATAAAATGAACAGTGCTTGTAATGTCGCCGCTAAGCGTTTCTTTAACCAAAATATTCCGGCTTTGAAAATCGCGGAACATGAAATATTTATACTCTGTATGGGTGAGGTAGGAACTGATGGCATCAAAGTCATCGCCCAAGGCCTGTTTATCGTATGGCTTTTGCAGTGCGTCTAAAAAATAGTATTTAAAATAAAACAGGTCGGCCTTAATAGCTTGCCGGCCAAACTCTTTATTGGTAAGGCATTTTGTATAATCCAGACCCTCGTCCCCTATCACCTGAAGCCTTGCTAATTGATGCAGGCTTTCTTTAAACAGGTCATAAACTTCACGGGTGTAACCTTTTGTCTCTAACATTTTTAATAACGATACATCGCCAAAATCCTGTTGCAGATAAACGGTTTTATCGTTGTTCACCGCCAACACTTCCGGCACCTGTAGTTCCTTTGCGTGAAACTGGTTGGAGAAATAAATGAAGCTTTCATTCTCTGGGATATTCAATCCATGGGTGCCAATGAAGGTCTCACCATCCTGGCCATGTACCCGGAAGTATCGTCTGTCGCTACCCGATTGTGGTAAGATGTCCACCTGGGAAGGCTCGCTTCCACTCCATGTTTTATATAGCTCCGCAATAGCGTTAACTAATTCCTGCATGGCGCAAATGTAGGCGCTAACGGTATTCAGCTTTCATTGCCGCAAAAACAAAAAAGCCAGGCATGTAGCCTGACCTTTTGTTAGAAAGTTGAACCCTATTCATAGAGCTTAGTTCTTGATAACACGTTGCTGGGCCGATTCATCGCCGCAAGCCGCTTTTATTACATATAATCCTTTAGCGAGATTATTGATAGCTATGATCTCTGTTTGGGAAGCACTGCCCACCTGAATGCTTTTTGCCACTGTACCAGTAGCGGTATATAATTGAAGCACTACGTTTTTACCCTGCCAGTTGTTGGGTAAAGTAACACGCACCTCGTTGCTAACCGGGTTAGGGTACGTAGTTAAGGCTAAGGTTTGCAAATCTGTTTTTGACAAGCGAATCATTTTGATGGTAGAGTAAGCCGTTTCTTTAGTAACATCTACACCTACAATGCGGTAGTAAACAGCACCCGTGGCCGAAGTAATGTTCTTGTCTTTATAAGAATAGTTTGCTGATGCGTCGGCAAATACCGTAGCAATATCGTTGTACGTTTTACCATCTGTGCTGCGCTGAATTACAAAGTGGCTCAACTGCTCGTTGTACGATGCCGTCCAGTTTACAGTAGCGGTAGCGTTGTTATATAAAACACCAAATGAGGTGAAGGTTACCGGTAAAGAAGATATAGGCGCAAGGCTGAATTGCTTACCCCATAAAGAGTTCAAACGAATGCCAGAGCCATTGCTTGAAAAGGCGCCGGATTGTGCACCATAACGGAAGGTGATTTTGTCTTTATTAAGATACGTGTAAGTTACCATTACCTGGGTAGCTGATGTATCAATACCAGTATAGTTTAAAACAGTTCCCTGGCTAATGTCATTCAGGTCGTATGGGTGATGGCATTGCTTGTATAAAAGGCCGCTGCCATCGCAATCATCGCACTGTGTGCCATTATCTACTCCTGTGCCATTGCAGTGAGGGCAGGTTTTTACTTTTTGCGAAATGCCATCTATATCACAAGTAAAGTTGGTAGTTGACTCTCCGTTTGCATCCAACGTAAGTGCTGCGGGAGTGTTCCCAAGCAATGATGTGTTGGTAGAGTATTGGGTTGAATTGGGGTTATTGAAAATAGCAAATTCGTTGATGGACCAACCGTCGCCGTCCACGTCTAACGCCGTTAATACTACCTGTTGCATTTTTTGCTTTGTGTTAGTACCTGCCTGGAAAAAACTTAACTCAAAATCAATGTACCAGTTTTGGTAAGGGGCTACTACACCTGCCAATCCAAATTGTGGTTGCAACGCTTTATCCCAACCCAAAGAAGAGAGGTCAACGTCGGCCATAGTTATATCGTTACGGGAAAACTTCTTCAATTTTAATTCTGCATCCACCCCCGTGGTTACGTTGGCAAAACGATAGACAGCGCCTTCTCTGTTTAAGGTACCCGATTTTAATATACCGTTCTTAAAAACCAGTTCCGGAGCGGTTTGAGCGTTTGAGGTAAGGGAAATTATCGATACTAAAAGGAGCAGCGATAATTTAAGGTTGTGTACAGATTGCTTCATTTTTGTTTGTTTGATAGGGTTAAATTTTGCTACTCGGGGCTTTCTAATGGCCATGGATTTTTACAAAAATGATTTCTAACAGGATAAAAATTGGACAATAGGGTTTCATACCAGGATCTGATTCTTCTTTTGACGATTCAAAAGAATCAGGATCAATTGGTTTTTTTCGAACTTGGATTGGTAGTCTTTTAGTAGGATTTGAACCTGTAGTTCCGGGCTGTGGCTTAAAAGGCTACTGCAGCACGTTGGACGATTGTTGCGAAAAACTAAAAAGGAATAAGTGAGCAAAAGAAGCGTTTGCCCGTGGCATAGCGCTGGCCGCTGTATTGATTGAATACAGGCCTGAACCAGAAACTTGTTGAAAGGGAAGTAAGGAAAGGATTCCTTGGGTAAATGTGTACAAACGTTTCATAGTGGGCTTCAATTTTAGTTTTCTACAGGGTTGTCTTTGTTTTCGGATTCAGTATCAATGTTCAACTTTCATCTCGCACTGACAGTGCAAATAAAACACGGCATTTCGGAAAATACAAGTGTTTGTAGAGAATTTATACTTAGCCACCACCGTATTTTCCACATCACCGCTTACAATCAGCTACTTAGCTGGTCAAAAAAATTATAAAAAAGCCGGACCCTTGACGGGGTCCGGCTATGCTTTGATAAATAATTACACTTAATCTTTTATAATCCGTTGCTCTTGCCACTGCCCGTTGCACTGCGCTTTTACTACGTACATGCCCTTTGTCATACGTTGAAAATCCAGGGCTTCTGTTTGGCTGGCGGCTTTAATGCTAATGGTTTGCACCTGCATGCCTGAGGCATTGAAAACCGCTACCGATACTGGTTTGTTCTGCCAGCTATTGGGTAGGGTAAGGTTAGCGGTGTTCTGTACCGGGTTAGGATAAATTGTCAGCGTAGCTCCGGCATCTTTACTTAATCTAACTACTTTAATGGCCGAGTACTTTGCCTCGCCGGTTTTTTCCCTGTATAAAATTCTGTAATAAAGTACACCGGTAGCAGAAGCCACATTGGCGTCGTTAAAACCATAATCAATTACTGAAGTGGAGGTTTGTATCTGGCCAATGTTATCGAAGTGAATACCATCAACGCTTCTTTCCACTACAAAGGTGCTAATGAAATCTTCGGGGCGGCTTTTCCATTGAAGGTTTACGTTGCGCTTGTCGTAAGTAACAATATAATCGCTGTTGATAAGCGGCAGCGGGGCGTTAGAATTTAAATTGAACGCTTTAAACCAAAGGGAGTTCATACGTAAGCCGGCATTACTGATACCGTTTCCTACTTTGGCGCCGTATACAAAATTTATCTCGTCTGTATTCGTAAAAGTGTAAGTCACCATCACGCTAAAACCACTGGTATCAATGTTTGTATAGTTTTGAACTGGCCCCTGGCTTAAGTTGGTTTTGCTGTTGCAGTTCATACCCGCATTAAAAGGCGTAGGCCGTGTTAATAAGGTTGGCGTACGATAGCTTACCGAGTCGGCATTATACATCTGCACATATTCCTGGATCACAAAGTTGTCGCCGTCCACATCCATTGCTGTGGCATAAAACTTATCCAGCTTCTTTTTGGTATTGGTGTTTGGGTAAACAAATTTTAAATTGAACCGCACCCACCAATCCTGGTTAGCCGGCACATTACCACTTTTTCCAATTTCGGGTTGAAAAGCTTTGTCCCAACCATAGTCCGTCATATCAAGATTGTTGATTAACTGGCCTTCTTCGCTGGCACTGGCAATTGTTAGAATAGCGTCTGTACTGGTATTCACATTGGAGAAACGATACGTGGCGCCCAACCTTTTATCGGTGCCGGAAATCAATACAGGATTTTTAAAAATAAGTTCGGTAGCGGTTTGCGCAAAACTTTTAGCAGTTAGCAAACAGAGAGTCATTGACACAAAAAGTGTAGTAGAACGTTTCATAGTAAAACAGCATTAATGATTAAAAAATGTTTGTGGTACGGAATCCGTAGTGATGTGGATTATGCTGTTCTTTCAGGGGAGATTGGGAAATATCTATCGTTATGGTAACGAATGTTTGTTACTTTTCCCGACCCGAAAATAAAATGAAGAATGGTACTGATGGTTTCTATTCACTTGAAAGAAACATCATAGTAAAAAGTGGAGGAGTGCTTGTGTAAACAACTCATAGCTCCGGATCATTTTTGTTTTCTTAAGGTCGGTACTGGTTTCCCTTACTGTGTCAGATTTTTTTGGAGGCTTTGCAGAAGGATTGGATATAGATTGGAGCAACAAATAAAGTACAGCGATTTTAATTATGCAAGCTTTCAGGCAAAATAATTTTTCATCGCGTTTGGCACTAAACAACAAAAGCGGCCATGGTGGCCGCTTTCAAGCTGTTCAAAAATTGATTATTTATATTGAGGAATGATGCCCTTCGCCAGTTCTATCATCTTGGCAATACCATCATCAGGAATGCTTCCTTTTTTGAAAGCGCCTAAAACTTCGGGCAATTTATTTTCCATTTCCATTAAAAATTGCTCTTCAAATTCTTTCACCTTGCCCACCTTAACATCCTTCAACAAACCCTGTGTACCGAGATAAATAATAGCTACCTGCTTTTCTACCGGCATCGGTGAGTACTGTGGTTGTTTTAAGATTTCTACATTGCGGGCGCCTTTGTCAATTACGTTTTTTGTAGCCGCATCCAGGTCGCCTCCAAACTTGGAGAAAGCTTCCAACTCGCGGTACAAAGCCTGGTCAAGTTTTAATGTACCAGCTACTTTTTTCATTGATTTTATCTGCGCATTACCGCCTACGCGGCTTACCGAGATACCCACGTTAATGGCCGGACGGATACCCGCATTAAACAAGTTGGATTCTAAAAATATCTGGCCGTCGGTAATAGAAATTACATTGGTTGGAATATAGGCAGATACGTCACCAGCCTGCGTTTCAATGATAGGCAGCGCCGTTAGCGAACCACCGCCTTTTACCAAATGGCGAATGCTTTCGGGCAAGTCGTTCATTTGTTTTGCCACATCATCATTGGCAATAACCTTTGCAGCACGTTCTAACAAACGGCTATGCAGGTAGAATACGTCTCCGGGATAGGCTTCGCGGCCGGGAGGTCTGCGCAGTAATAGCGATACCTCACGATAAGCCACTGCCTGTTTAGAAAGATCATCATAGATAATCAGGGCCGGACGACCAGTATCACGAAAGAATTCGCCGATGGCTGCCCCGGCAAACGGCGCATAAAATTGTAATGGAGCCGGGTCGGATGCAGAAGCAGCAACGATGGTGGTATAAGCCATAGCACCCGCATCCTGAAGGTTCTTCATTACACCGGCAATGGTAGAGGCTTTCTGGCCGATGGCCACGTAAATACAGTAAACCGGCTTACCTGCTTCAAAAAATTCTTTTTGATTGATAATGGTGTCAATACAAATAGCTGTTTTGCCTGTTTGGCGATCACCAATAACCAATTCGCGTTGGCCACGGCCTACCGGAATCATGGCATCAATAGCTTTGATACCGGTTTGCAGCGGTTCGGTTACGGGCTGCCGGTAAATTACTCCCGGTGCTTTACGCTCCAGTGGCATTTCATAACGTTCGCCTGCAATAGGCCCTCTGCCATCTATCGGTTCGCCCAACGTATTTACTACACGGCCTACCATGCCATCGCCCACTTTTATAGAGGCAATCTGACCGGTTCTGCGCACCTTCGACCCTTCCTGCAACGTGCCCATCTCTCCCATCAATACCACACCTACATTATCTTCTTCGAGATTTAAAGCAATCCCCTGAACGCCGTTTTCAAACTCCACTAATTCGCCGGCACGTACGTTACCCAACCCATAAACGCGGGCAATTCCATCACCCATTTGCAATACGGTCCCTACTTCTTCCAAGTCGGCGCCTGTACTAAAGCCGCTCAACTGCTCACGCAGAATAGCACTTATTTCATCTGGTTTTATTTCTGGCATATAGCTGTTTTTAAATCAGTAATGAATGATGAGTAATGAGTGGTCGCACTATTGTTGAAGTATTTTTGAAAACAAAAAATACTTTGAGCAGAGCACGAACTCATTACTGATTACTCATTATTCATCACCTCACTTTATAAATGAAATCATTGTTTTCAAACTGGCGAGAAATATTTTTTAAATCGTAGGCAATGCTGGCGTCTATCAGTTTATCGCCGGTTTGTAACACAAAGCCGCCGATGATATTCGGGTCTATTACTTCTTCCAACTCCAGGTTTTGAATATTGCCTGTTTTTTTCACCTGATCTATAATGGTATTTTTCACAGCATCGCTGATAGGCACTGCGGTAGTGAGCTTTACCGTTTCTATTCCTTTTTCTTCTTTGTATTGTTTGATGAACGAGGTAATGACTTCGGGCAATACCGCCTCACGGGCCTTATTAATAAGTAAGGAAGTAAAGGCCGTAGTTATTGGCCCAACTTTACCTTTGGTAACCGCATCCACCGCCCTGATTTTTACATCGCTTTTTACCACCGGGCTACGCAACAAAGCCAGAAATTCGCGGCTGCCTTTATTAAGCTGCTGCAGGTACAGCATATCGCTATACACCTGCTCCAACTGTCCTTTTTCAACAGCTAAGTCCAATAACGATTTTGCGTAACGGGAAGCGACCCTGGGGTTCAACATTTTATTTTTCTTTCGATTCTTAATTACTTAATTGAGCTTTACATCATCCACTAAATCCTTGATATGCGCTTCCTGCGCTTCCTGATTGGACAGTTGCTTGCGTAGTATTTTTTCAGTTACTTCTACCACCAATTTGCCTACCTGATTTTTTACATCGGTTAAGGCCGCCATTTTTTGCGCGTTTATTTGTTGCTGCGCTTCCGCAATAATTTTATTGGCTTCTGTTTTTGCCTGCTCTTTTGCTTCGGCTACAATCCTGTCTTTGGTATCACGGGCTTCCTTCAGCATCAGGCCTCTTTCTTCACGGGCTTTTGCCATCAGGTCTTCGTTTTCATTTTTCAATTGAGCCATTTCCCGCTTTACTCTTTCAGCAGTTTCCAATGAATCGCCAATAATTTTTTCCCGCTTGTCAAGCGAGGCTAAGATCGGCTTCCAGGCGTATTTGCGGAGGATAAAGAATACAAGAATAAAGGCCAGTGCTGTCCAGAACAACAGGCCTAATTCAGGAGTTAATAGACGCATACAGTATAATTTCTAATTTGAATTTTCAACTTTTCTCTTCCTTCTTTATTCAACATTTCTTGTTTATCTGTTCGACATTCTTAATGCCGGCTTTAAGTGGTTAGAAATGTAAAACCGCACCCGCCGCCCTGTGCTTAAGGTGCAGTTTTAGACTCTTACACGAACATCGCCAGGATACCGGCAATTACCGCAAACAGCGCCACACCTTCAATGAAGGCAGCGGTTAAGATCATGTTTGCGCGGATGTCGTTAGAAGCTTCCGGCTGGCGGGCAATAGATTCTACCGCGCCTTTACCAATCTGGCCAATACCGATACCAGCACCAATGGCCGCTAAACCGGCGCCAATTGCACCACCGGCGTTTGCCCAAGGTACCGTGCTAAGTAATGTGACTAATAAACTCATGTTTGTTCTTTTATGTTGATTAAAAAAAGACGCTTTGAAATTGTTGTTTATTGATAGTTGTCTGTTGACTGATCAGACAAACAACGTACAACCATCAACGAGCAACTAAATGATCACCGGCTCTGCTTCGTGAGCCTCGGCATGATGGCCTTCTTCTGCCGCCTGACCAATAAATACCGCCGTCAGGTTAGTGAAGATGAAAGCCTGAATGAAGGCCACTAAAATTTCTATCACGTAAATGAATACCGCAAAAGCAATAGAGATAGGAGAAAAGCCCATACCAATGCCGGTGCTCATGCTGCTGAAAATAAAAATCAGGGATATTAAACAGATGATAATAATGTGGCCGGCCAGCATATTGGCAAACAAACGAATGATCAGAGCGAAGGGCTTAGTAAAAATAGATAAGATTTCAACCGGGATCATGATCAGTTTGATACCATGCGGTACCGGTGGCCAAAAGATATGCCCCCAATAATGTTTGCCGCCGCTGAGTGTGATAACAATAAAAGCCACTAAGCCCAATACTACAGTAAAAGCAATGTTACCGGTAACGTTTGCCGAACCAGGTAACAAACCAAAGATGTTGTTGATCAATATAAAAAAGAAGATCGTTAGTAGCAATGGCATATATCGTTTGTACTTATGACCGATGTTTGGTTTGGCTACTTCGTCGCGAACAAACGTAATGACGGGTTCAATAGCGTTTTGCCAACCTTTTGGCGCCGAAGTAATTCCTTGCCCGCTGCGGTATCGCCTTGCTACGGAGGTCATTAATAAAACAAGAATGGTTAGTGCAATCAGCATCTGCACTACGTTTCGGGTAATGGATAGATCGTACACTTTTATAGGAAGCGGGTTACCGGCATCATCTACCGCAATAATTTGCTCATCGCTAAGCAGCTTGATCTCATCTTCCTTCATGCCCCCTGTTTTCAACTGTTCACGGTAGCTTTCCGTAACGAGCCGATAACCGCTATAAGCCGAATCGCCATGATGAAAACGGGCGGAACTAAAAAAAGAGAAACCCCGTTTTGGTTCGTACACTAAAACAGGTAGGGGAATAACGGCATGATGCGCTTCACCATCGCCTCCCTTCCAGGAGAAAAAATGAAATTGGTGGGCATCCATTACGTGACCGAAAATGACTTCGTTCGCGTCAAATTTCCCCTTGCCTTCGCCGCCCTGCGCATCTTTTGCTTCTGCTACCGTATCTTGTTTTTCCGGGTTTTGATCATGGCTGCCTTGTGCAAAGGAAACCTGAGCAGAAATTAGCATAAGTAGCCCGAAAGCCGCTACTGATAAGGATTTGATTCGCCTGAAAGCCATCACGTTTTCTGAAATTTGCCGCAAAGATAAGGGTGTAAGCTTGAAAAAAGAAGGCTGATTGAGGGATAAAAAGAAAGCCACAGTTTCATGTGGCTTTCTTAAAAAATTTATTGACACCTAATATACTTTCCAATATCGAATATTGTCAATATCAGTTCCATAATCTAATCTGATTCGTCCAACACCTTTTACATAATAATAGTCTAATGGAGCAATGCCTGAGTCAAAGAAAACCCCCATGAAGCCAATGTCATACGTTTCCCGCAATTGATAAACGTTGGTGAAGTTTTTACCATTTATCATAACCGTTGCTGCCGAGTTTATGACCTTGTATTTATATCTCCATATTACAGATATAGTTGAAGGCGTAGCCGTACTGCTTGTATCTAATTTTGCATTAAAATCTGACGTTAAACTATCTCCTGTGACTAAGGTATTCTTCAGAAAAAGAACATCCAAGCGAGGTTGAGTAAAACTAAGGCCAGCTTGCCCATAGCCTGCTGTATCGTCTGAACGATAGTAGGCCCCGGCGGCAACATTTTTACGATAGAATTCCTGACCGTATGTACCCGAAGCATCCGAGTAGGTGAACCGCTGGTAAGTATTTCCGCTGTACACCGCTGTTGGTCCTGCATTGGTCATAATGAAAGTATCTGTAACAGATGTATTATCATACGTCCAATAACTATTTGCTGTAGTAGGGAAGTAATCAGTATTTGGCACAACCGTAGCCGCATTTACGGTCACCGTAAACGTACAACTCTGCCCATCGCCAAACGAAACAGTAAACGTATTCGTTCCTACCGCTAAAGGTGTTCCTACGCCTGTTAAGGTAATTGAGTTGGCGCCGGCTGTAGCTGTAATATTGGAAGGGCCAAAGGAATAACCGTTAACCGTATTAGTGCTTATGGTTCGTGGACCGGCGCTGCTATACGTATGAGTAATGAGTACCGTATTGGAGGCCCCAAGTGCGGTTCCGGCGGTATAAGTTCCCCCTGGTGTAATGCCGCATGGGCTGGTAACCGGCGCGGCTGCAGTAACAGTAATAGAAAAGGTACAAGTGGCTGTGCCGGCAGTAGCAGTAAAAACATCCGTACCGGCAGCTACCGGTTTACCGGTTGCATGCAACACTACTGTTTGCGGACTGCTGGTAGAACTAAAATTTCCTGCACCGGAAAATGAGTAACCATTTACTGTATTGGTAGTGATAGAATAGGTTCCTATAGCCGTTACATTTACCTGCACACTAACCGTATTTGTAGTATTTAAAGTAGTGTCTTTAATATAATTTCCGGAAGGAGCAAAACTGTTACACACCATGGAATATGTGGCCGGACCTATCACCGTTCCGGCCGGTGAAACCGTTATGGAAATATCGCAAACGCTGGAGTCGAATCTAACGGTGAAATCATCTACCGATGCATTGACCGGCGTGCCGCTTCCCTTTAAACGCACTACGGTAGAACCCGCAGCGGCAAAAATGCCTGTAGCCCTAAAATAATAGCCATTCAGTGAGTCGGTATAAATGGTATAGGGTCCCGGAGTAGCAACATTTACTGTTACTTCAATATAGTTGCTATCAATTAAAGCCTTAGCCGCTAAGTACGAACCAGCAACCGTTTTGGGCAAACAATCCCCGGAAGAACTTTGCAGGGTACCGGTAGCGGGGGCTAAGTTTTCTACACTTAATTCTTTTTTACAGGAGTTTAAAAAAGCTAAAAATGCCAACCCCATTATGCAAACCATCAATTGCCTCATACCAGTTTTGAATTTTAGCTAAACTAACGGTTTTTTCAGTTCGGTTATTGCCGGAACTGAAATAATAATACAGATGATAAAAAGAAATCAATCAAAATTTGTAGGCGCAGAATTTTTATCTTCTGTCTTCATTTTCAAAATCTTTTCTAAGTAAATAACATCCAGTTGATCCTTGGGACGGGCCACTGCTTTTTTATTAGCAATAAGATGATTGATGTGAAGAACAGGAACTATAACACCGCTAATATCACAGGGCTTAGCTAATTGAAAGCATTCATCAAAAGAAGCAGTTATCCCCTTCATAGTAGTCATGATGTCTAAATGGTAGCCGTTATTTAATGGAAAGTCAATCCAACCCGGAATAAATTGAATGGTTTCAAACCCTTCAAAATCTATTTTGCTGTAAGCTTTATAGGCCAGGCGAAGCGAACTGCGATTTACCGGCGTGTCTTCAAGATATAAATCCATGTCGCCAGTGAAACGCTGGTATCCATGTAAGTTGGTAGCAAAACCGCCGACCAAAATATAGCGTACTCCAAATTTATTTAGTTCTTTCCAAAGGTTGGTAAAGCTGCTGTCGAATAAATCCATTTTATTTTTCGATGAATGTTGCTTTGTTCATTTGTTGTCCCATTTTCATGAGCTTTGTAAGAAACAAAAACTTCTCCTCATCTGTTCGTTGGAGTGCCTCATTTAAATAAACTGCTTCTTGCTCATCACCTGATGCGTAAAAGCGTATTCCGGCTTCTTCGGCTTTTGAGACATCTATATTTTCAGGATAATTTTTCATTACACAAGACTGGCTTTCTTTTCAAATTGCATCTGATGCAATTTACTGTAAAAGCCACCCTTTGCCAATAGCTCCAAATGGGTACCCGATTCTTTTACTTCGCCTTTATCCAGCACAATAATTTTATCAGCCCGTTGTATGGTAGATAAGCGATGCGCAATTACAATAGAGGTTCTATCGGCAATCAATGTATGAATGGCATTCTCAATCAGCATCTCGCTTTCGGTATCAATGGACGATGTGGCTTCGTCTAATACAAGAATGGCCGGATTGTAAAGCAATGCCCGGATAAAAGAGAGCAATTGCCGCTGCCCAAGCGATAAGGTAGCGCCACGTTCCATTACGTTATAATCATAGCCGCCGGGCAGTTGTAAAATAAACTGATGCATCCCGATCAGCTTTGCCGCCTCTGCTACTTTTTCCCTTGAGATGGAAGGATTCATCAAGGTAATATTGTCCAGCACCGAACCGGGAAAAAGAAATACATCCTGCAATACCACACCAATGTTTTTTCGAAGCGTTTCTACTTCAAAATCATCAATGGACACATCATCCACTTTTATATGCCCCCGGTTAATTTGATACAACCGGTTTAGCAAAGAAATGATAGTGGTTTTGCCACTGCCTGTGTGCCCAACAATGGCAATGGTTTGCCCCGGCTCTACTGTAAAGGATACATCTTTTAATACCTCATTATCTTCCGTATAGCCAAACCAAACATGGTCAAATTCAATCTTTCCCCTCATGTGGTGTGGCGCAAAGGCATCGGCTTTCTGAGGCGGCAGCATATCGTCATTATCCAATACTTTAAACACCCGTTCGCTGGCAATCATGCCCATCTGCAACACATTAAATTTATCGGCAATTAAGCGTAGTGGACGAAAAATAAGATTGAGGTAAAGAATAAACGACGTGATTTTTCCATACTGGCTTTTATCTAACGATAAGGCTTCTTTTGCCGTCCAGTAAACCACCAAACCCATAGCCAACGCCAATACAATTTCTACCAGCGGGAAAAAAATGGAATAAGCGAAAATGGCCTTTATGTTGGCATTACGATGTTCCTGATTAATCTCATCAAACTTTTGCCCCTCCCGCTTTTCAGCCGCAAAGGCCTGCACAATATACATGCCCGTAATGTGCTCCTGCACAAAAGCATTAAGGCTTGATACCGCATTGCGAACCCGGTAAAACGACTTGTTGACGCTTTCTTTAAAATAGTAGGTAGCGACGATAATAATAGGGAAAGGAATTAAAGAAAATAATGTTAACCGCCAATCGGTATAAAACATGATTCCTAACACGCAAACGATAGAAAGCAAGTCAGCAATAATAGGAATCAGCCCATCGGAAAAAATATCATTAATGCGTTCTATATCGTCCACCGTTCGGGTAGTTAAGGTGCCAATAGGCGTACGATCAAACTGGCGAAGGTTCAGGTTAATGACTTTACCAAAAACCTTTACCCGCATATCCTTTACCACGGCCTGCCCCAGCCATGATGTTGTATAAGAAAAATAAAAGCGCAGCGCCGTTTCTAAAAACGTAATCCCTATCTGAAGAACCGTAAACCAGATAAGATTATTAATAGCCTGGTCTATAAAATTATGGTTGGCTTTTGAAATGTATTTATCTACCGTAAGCTGAATTAAAAACGGCCGCACCGGAGTGATGGCCGCCAGTACGATAGCTAATATGATTGACCCTGCAAAACGCCTTTTATAGGGCCGGGTAAATTGCAATACCCGTTTTAGCAGGGACACATCGAAGAATGATTTTTTATTGGGAGTGCTCAAGAGAAGAAGGTTGATAAGTTGATAGGTTACCAGGTTAATAAGTTAGCAGTTTTCAGTTTGCAATTGGCACCTTTGTGGCAATTGTATTTCCTCTAAAGGCCGACTTGAGCGGCCCAACTTTTTTTACAAACTAAAACTGGCAACTTTGTATTCTACGAGGTTTTAAACTTTTAAAAACAAATGTACAGCCTTAAATACCATTGGTTTCGCCCATGGCATTTTTATAGGCCTTTATAAAAATGGCCCCTAAGTTTTTATGCGGAGGAATGTAATCGCCAAAGCCCTCGATAGAGCCATAACGTTTTTGAAACTCCTTCCAAAAAGGTATCCATTCTATATTGCTGCCATTGCGCATCTTCTCCATAATCATATCTATCAGGGGTTGGTTTACCACCAGCTTACCAATTTGTTTAGATGAGATAATATGCGCATCCTCTGCATGTTCCAGCACATCGTGTATTAAATGATAGCCGCCGCAGGAGCCTAAAAAAACAATGCGGGCCGATGGCGCCAACTGCTCAATGGTATAGGGTGCATAATAGCTATGGCCGCGATGAACAACGATGGTAGGGTTTAGATTTTTTTCTTCCAAATACTGACAAAGCGCTGCCTGGGCCCGGTCCACATCACCCGATTCTTCATCAAGCGGCTTATTGGCATATACAATAATCGGCTTGCCTTTGATAGACGTGAAAGACACCCATTGACTGGTTTCGCTTCGCTTCCACAGCGTAGCGGGGAACTTAGGGGTGAAATTGGCAAAGTTGTTACGGCCGTCTTTATCACCATAAAAAAACACCTGCATAATTACCTTGCCCGTGTCGCCGGCCAGGGCTTTATAACTCACGCCATACACCGGCGGAATATTAAACTCTTTAGATAAATCAATGGTAGAATCGGTAGCCGATTGAAACAGTTTGTACAACAGGTCATACATTACCATACCCCGTTTGCTATTGGCCTGCAGCGATTCATCGTAATTCTGTTTTACGTTGGCCATCATTTCGTCGGCCACCGGTTTTAAGGTTTCGGAAATGCTGGCATAAGAGTCGGCTACATCCACGCCATCTTCCAGGCCCGGCGATTTATCCAACCCATTTACAAAGGCCCGCATCAGGGTTTTAGCCGCATCATCTTTTTGTGGGAAGGTGGCTAAAAAATCAGAAAGGGTAGCGTAGCCCGCCGCCATTTTAATGAACTTTTTAAAATGGTCGAAGTTGACGACCATCAGCATCGAATCACCCCGGTTGTTGATGCGCTGCATCATTTTTGGATAGACACCTTTCAGGTAACTGGAGGTATATAAATCCCTTTCGCCGGCTATCACCAGGTAATAAAGTTCCTCCGCATTCAATGGCTCTAAGGCTTTAAACCGTACAGTCAGGTTTTCGTTTTCGTGAAGTTCATTAATGGGTTTGATAAAGGTTTCAATGGCCTTGTTTTCCAGCATGTCGCTCAAGGCGTCCATCTCTGTGATCTTCTCTCCGGCCATCTGGCTTTGCACATATTCCATCTTTGTTTTTACCAGCAGCTTATAATATTTCACCGGGTCGCCCTTTACGGCATCAATAGCCGCTTGGCTTAGCGTGCCTTTTAAAATGTTATGCAGAAAAGGAAAGTATAACTGGCCGCTGCCGCTTTTAGCCATTTTAGAAACCGTGCGGATGTAGGGGTCGTCAATAGCACGAATGGCATAGCCCAGCTTATTATCAGCCGCCGCGTAATCGTACAACTGGCGCGGGTTTAGCGGGCCGGCAATTTTAATTAAGCTGTCGCGGAAAGGGACATCCACATTTTCTTTCAGGATTAAAAATGTTCTGTCGGGGTGAAGCAGAATGTCTTTATACACCAGATGAAAACGGGCTTGTTGTGTACCGGCATTTTTATCGAATGCGCCGGTGCTTACTAATAAACGGCCTACTTCGTACGAAGATCCTTCTACCAGGGCTTCGATAGATTCGCCTTTTTTATCAAGCCGTATCGCCGTTTCATAATCATCTAAAGCCGTTGGAAATAGAGATGGCGTTATTTGCCGCAAACGATACTGCGTGTAAAAATTTTTTAAAAGATTTTCCAGCCCGGCGAGGTAGCCTTTTTTGGGTTGGTCGGTAAGTGAGGGATCGGTTTCAATAGCGCATTGCACAGCATCTACATGGCGGGTAAGGGATAGCGAGATAAAATAAGTGAGGTCTTCATTGTCACTGATATTTATTTTTTGATCAACCAGTTTTTTTTGTGCCTTGTCAATGCGGTCGTGCCACAGTACACGCCCAATGGGCGGCTTGCAGCCCTTATCTACCGGCTGGGCTTGTATGTAAGTTGAAGAAAGAAGCAGTAAAAACAGCGTCCATCGCAAAGGGTAACTCATTCGCCTCATAAGGCAAATTTAATACCCGGCGGAGAAATGTGTGGTTAAAGGGTTGAGAATACAGGAGACAGAAGCCAGAAGTAAGGAGCCAGGAGAAAATCACTTGTACAGATAGAAAGTAGTATTTATTTATTGCGTTCCAGAATTTCAGCAGTAACAATGCAGGTATCGGTGAAGTATGGCTTTTACGTTCTTTCTACTTACTCCTGTCTTCTGTATTCTGTCTTCTGTCTCTCCGCATTAATTTTTCATTAAGTCTATGTTACCTGCTCCGGCTAAACTTAGCGTGTTAGCGCTTTTCCTGTACGTTTGCCGCAAAGGACTACCGCCATGGAACCCAAAGGACGAAAGGTATTGATTGCAGATGACGAGCCGGATATTCTGGAGATCTTAAAATATAATTTAGAAAAGGAAGGTTATACGGTGATAACCGCCAAAGATGGTGACGAAGCCCTTGATAAAGCCAAGCAGTCGGTGCCCGACCTGATTGTGCTGGATATGATGATGCCAAAAAAAAGCGGGATGGAAGTGTGTGAATTATTAAGAGCACAAACCATTTTTAAAGAGACGCTGATTATGTTTTTAACGGCACTTAGCGATGAGACCACGCAGTTAAAAGGCTTTGATACCGGCGCCGATGATTATGTAAGCAAACCAATCAGCACGTCGGTTTTTGTAAGCAAGGTGAATGCGTTGTTCAGACGGCTGAAACCATTGGATGCCAAAATTCTTCAGGTAGGTGATCTGGTGATTGATCCGGAAAAGTTTATGGTGAATTTTGAAGGGAGAGAAATTTCATTGGCAAAAAAAGAATTTGAGCTTTTATACCTGTTGGCCGCTAAACCGGGACGGGTTTTTTTACGCAACGAAATCCTCAGCCAGGTATGGGGCAACGACGTAATTGTTGGCGACCGCACCATTGATGTACACATTCGTAAAATACGCCAGAAGTTAGGCGTGGACTGCATTACCACGGTAAAGGGCGTAGGCTATAAGTTTGAGCTTTAGTAGTGAGTGGTGAGACGTGAGGCGTGAACATGCGGCTATCAACCTTTACCTTTAGCGTTTTAATTCTATTGCCTATTGCCTATTGCCTATTGCCTATTGCCTATTGCCTATTGCCTATTGCCTATTGCCTATTGCCTATTGCCTATTGCCTATTGCCTATTGCCTATTGCCTATTGCCTATTGCCTATTGCCTATTGCCTATTGCCTATTGCCTATTGCCTATTGCCTATTGCCTATTGCCTATTGCCTATTGCCTATTGCCTATTGCCTATTGCCTATTGCCTATTCACCACAGCATGTTTGAAACAAAAAATCTATCGCCTAAAAAATTAGCTGCTTTTACTGCGCTTATTGCGCTTATTCTTTCTGTTCCTATCAGTTTGGGCATTTATATTTTGGAAGGCCAGTGGCAGGTGGGAGTTATATCGCTCCTTATTATTTTTCTCGGCTCTTATGCCCTGATACTTTACATCATTCAAAAATTCATCTATAGAAAGATCAAGCTCATTTATAAATTCATTAATCAAACCAAAGCCACCAAGCGGGAAGAGACCTACTACAAATACATTCTGCCCCAAAAAAGCATTGATGAAGTACGCGAAGACGTGGAAGCCTGGGCCCTGCAACGCAGCCGGGAAGTGGATTTGCTGAAAAAGAATGAAGTCTTTCGTAAAGAGTTTTTGCAGAACCTTTCTCACGAGTTTAAAACGCCGGTATTTGCCATACAGGGTTACATAGATACGCTGCTGCAAGGCGCATTGGAGAATCCTGAAGTGAATAAACGGTTTTTAGAAAAGGCCGGTAAGAATGTGGAGCGGCTGGCTAATTTAATTCAGGACCTGGATGAAATTTCAAAGCTGGAACGAGGCGAATTAAAGCTGGTAAAACAAAATTTTATTATTCAGGACTTAGTGCGGGAGGCCTTTGAAAGTTTATCGCTGAAAGCAGAACAGCGAAGCATTGAATTCAGTATAAAAAAAGGCTGCGAAAAACCGGTTACAGTATATGCGGACAAAGAAAAAATTCGCCAGGTGGTGTCCAATCTTATAGATAACTCCATTAAGTACGGTAAGAGCGGCGGACACATTATCGCCAGCATGTATAATACCGATGGCCATACTATTCTGGTAGAGATAAGTGATGATGGCATGGGCATTTCGGAGCCGTATGTGAACCGGATATTTGAACGCTTCTACCGCACCAATAGCGGACGCACTAAAGATGTAACCGGCAGTGGGCTGGGCCTTGCCATCAGCAAGCATATTATTGAAGCCCATGACCATACCATTCATGTACGCAGTAAAGAAGATGTGGGCACCACTATTGGGTTTACGTTGGACAGCCGGAAGGATGATTGAAACCCTGCTATTCTACGCTATGATTTTGTCAACGGATTTCTTTAAGGTGCAATAAAATTCATCAATAACCGACTGGCAAACAACCGGTGGTACACCCGTTAACACCAAGGCAGCAGTATAAGCAATCATTGCATTAATCCGTTTCATATTTACGTGCGGCAATTTCATTTTTTCGATAGGTTTAGCAGCTAACAGTAGTGTTTTATCTGCTTATTACTACATAAAAAACGATGCCAGATTCAACCGCGGTTAAACCAAATAGTGAATAAAAAGTAATTTATGTAAGGAAGATGGCGTCTAAGTGTTACGACTCTAAATTCTATAAAATAACAAAGCCGCTTCCTGACTGAAGCGGCTTTGTTTATCCAAAAAAAGTTATTAAAAATTAAGCTTAACTCCTAACTGTCCCTGCCATCTTGAGTTGATGGGATCAAGCGTGTAGTAAGCCCCATTTAAGCCGGTTGGCTTTACAAAGTTGAACGTTGGGTTATAACCCAGCGTGGTTCCTTTGGGCAACGGCTGGCCGGCTGCGGTTCCATTGGCATCTTTTACAAATTGTAAAAAGTTAACCGTGTAGTTATTGAGGTTGGTAACAAAGGTTACATGTCCCCAATCATTATTCAGCAGGTTTAATACATTGAAGACATCAAAGCTGATTTGAATAGACTTGCTCCTATCTGTTTTGCTCAGCCTGAATTCGTGCATCAGCTTCATATCCAGATCATTTACCCACTTGGTATGCAATCCGTTTCTTTCGGCATATTGGCCGCGGCGTGTTTTTAAATATGGATCGTTGTTTATAAAAGCATCTAAATCGCTCCACTGCTGGGCGGCGCTGTAGATAACATTATTGTTCGCATCTTTTTTATCCGCCAGGTTTATATCCGATTGGTTTTTTGGAATATAAGGCAAGGGCGCATTTGAACCGCTACCAAACGGCGCCGATTGATAGATAAGGCTGTAAGGGCTACCCGACTGACCGGAATAGAAGAACGATAAAGTGGTGATATTCGTCTTGCTCCAGGCATAGTTAGCGCCAAAGGTTGCTACCACCCGATGGCGAAGATCGAAGTTGGAGTAAGCCAGCACAGAATTACCGGGAACAATGGAAGGGTTTACGTTGTAGCTGCTTTCCCATGAGTTACGGATGCCGTTGGTAATATCTTTACTAACACCATAGGTATAAGCAGCGCTCCAGTTAAGGCTGAATAATGGCAATGCATTACTACTGTTGATAGCTGATTTGGAAATTTGTGCAGTCAGGTTATAGCGGTACCCTTGGGTGGTATTAGTTAAGTAGTAAACATTAGAAAATGCGCCATTATATTTCCCACCTACGTACACCGGTGTTTGTGTTGGGCCGGTAGTAAAATACTGAACAGAATCTTTCAGGTTGATTTGCTCATACTTTACATCATAAATTGTCTTCGTGTACATCGCATCCAGTGTAAGCTTATAGCCTTTACCAAATTTAATATCTGTGGCGATGTTGCTTCTCCAAACCGTTGGCAGCTTAAAATTGTTGTCAAAAATATCTACCTCACGGGTGGAGCTGCGAGAGGCTCCTCCGTATTTTGTTACTGTGTCTTTTAATGTGTAAGGGTTGATAGCCAACGGAACAGTTGTTCCGGATGCAATTCCGTTCCAGTCAATGTTGCCGTAAGTGCCGCCATTTAAGGTATAAGCATATCCATACCAGGCAAACGGAATACGGCCCGTGAAGATGCCGCTACCGCCACGAATGATGAATTTCTGATTACCGGCCACATCATACGTAAAACCAAGGCGTGGCGATACGGTAACTTTTGATGGCAGATGACCGCTTAACTGGTTGAAAGGCGTATTAGTATAAGTTGGGTTGGGAGAGGTATAACCCGCTGAATTGGTGGTAGGGATCGCCGGATCAAGGTAAGGTTGATTACCTACATACGAATAGTCAAAACGGAGGCCCGGAGAGAGTTTGAGGTTGCGGCTCAATGAAATTTCATCCTGCCCGTAAGCACTTAGCAAACCAATATTGAATGGGTTGGGCGGGTTATTATAAATAGCATTTCTATCATTGGGAACTTTGGGGTCAATGGTGAAGGCGCCGCGTACCCGTGATGGGTTATCAGCCAAAAAACTATTCAATCCGCGGGAGTACTCCCAGCGTCCGTTCCATGAGTTGATGAAGCCATACGTAAGGTCATAAAACTCATTATGCGTACCCAACGTTATTTTATGGATGCCTTTATTGATGGTTACGTTATCGCTTACCTCAATGGTTTGTTGTTTCAGGTTGTAGATGGAAGCTTCGCGCCAGGTGCCTAAGGTGATACGGCCGTTGTCTATATCAATGTAAGGTGATAGCGGTTGTGGAAAATCGCGGTACTCATGCACATGTATATAGCTTATATTAAACAGGTTGCTTACACTGTTGCTGAACTTTGTTTTTAATTCGGCGGTAAGGTTTACGTTCTTGGTGTACTGGGTAAAATCGGTAGAGCCAAACTGAAAATTGGTAGAGGAACGTTCCAGGTTATTGCCGCTGCCATTGGTATAAATGCCTCGTAAGGTTAAGGTATTTTTTGCGTTGAGATTCAGATCAAAACGGGCGAACAACTTATCGCTTTTGGTAAAGATTTTATAAAGGCCCTGATACTGTCCTGGATCGTAGCCATACTTTGTTTTTAATTGATTAACGATCTGTTGTCCTTCTGCCAACGTCATAGCAGCACCGGGGTCGCCGGCGTTATAGAACGTAGGCTCCTGGCGGCGCGTTTGCTCAAAGTTTACAATGAAGAAGGCTTTATTTTTTACCAGTGGTCCGCTAATAGTAGCGCCAAACTGGTAGTCGTGAAAAGTGGAGCCGATCTTGGTTTTTTGTCCGTCAACGCTCTTACCTACCAACGATTGATTACGTCCGTAGCCATACACAGAACCATGCACGGTGTTGGAACCACTTTTAGTAACGGCATTTACACTACCGCCGGTAAAGTTGCCCAGCTTTACATCATAAGGGGCTAACTGCACTTGTACCTCCTGAATTACATCAATGCTGTAAGGGTTAGTACGGGTACCGGAGCCGGCCGCACCAGCCTGGCCGCCACCGCTAACGCCACCGGCCGAGTTGCTGAAGCCGAAGGCATCATTGTTTATAGCCCCATCAATCGTAAGGTTGTTATACCGGAAGTTGGTTCCGGCAAAAGAGTTGTTGTTGGATTGTGGTGTTACCCGTGTGAAGTCTGATAAGCTTCTGCCTAATGTGGGCAGTGTATTCATTTGCTGGCGGCCGATAGTAGTGCCGTTTCCGGGAGCTCTTCTGCCGGTTTGTATCACAATCTCCTGTAAATTTTTTTCCGACGATTTCATGTTCACCCTAACATCGGGGTTAGCGCCAAGGGAAAGATTTACATTATCAAACTTCTGGTCTTCGTAACCAACAAAAGAAATAATTATAGTGTAAGGGCCGCCAGGTTTAAGGTTAGGCAGCACAAAAATTCCTTTACTGTTGGTTTGAGTGCCGGCCTTTGTAGCAGTAGGCTCGTAAGTGGCAGAGATGCTGGCCCCCGATACCGCCTGACCGTTTCCATCGGTTACCGTTCCGCTAAGCGTAGCGGTAGTTTCCTGGGCTATGGATGAAAAGTGAAAGAATAAAACAGCAACAAAAAAAGCAGTAACACGTAATAGAAAACGCATGTGTTTTTATTTTGGTGCAAAAGAAGCACCTCCATGTTACCGCATTGTAAACCCAATGTTACGGCAATGTTACCAGCAGTAGTGTAGCGGCAAACCCGGCTGCGATGATCTTCGCTATAAAGAACGAAAGTGTAATTTTTGCATACCAGTTGTGCCGCCCGATATTAAGTTATCATTAATTCTCACCAATAAAACAGGCTCTGGAGAATTGACTCTATTTTCGCCACAACTTTAATGTAACGTGTATGAACATTTTTGCAAAGTTTCTGGCCCCTAAGAATAAAATATTTTACGAGCTGTTTGAAAAAAGCGCCGACAATGTAAAGCAGATGGGCCTTCTTCTTTTTCAGGTAGTGTCGGAGCCGGAGTTTGATAAACGCCAGAGCCTTATTTCTAAAATGGAAGATGTGGAGCATGCCAATGATGAATTAACCCATACCTTATTTACCGAACTGGGCCGCAATTTTATTACGCCTTTCGACCGCGAGGATATTCATTACCTCGCTTCCGCATTAGATGATGTAGCCGACTTTGTTTATGCTTCGGCAAAAAAAATAAACTTCTACCGCGTTAACCCCAACAACGATATCGGCCTGCACAAGCTGGCAGAGATAGTTGTACAAAGCACCGGCGAAGTGCGCAAGGCCGTTGGCGAATTGCGCGACATGAAAAATATGCGGGTGATTACCGACTCATTGGTGAAGATCAACAGCCTGGAAAATGAGGCCGATGATATTTTTGATATGAGCATTGAACGCTTGTTTGAAATGGAACCAGATGCAAAAGAAGTAATTAAAAAAAGAGAGATTTACCAGGTGCTGGAAACCGCTACCGATAAGTGTGAAGATGCGGCCAATGTGATTGAATCCATCATTGTAAAATACGCTTGATGATTAGCTGATAAGCCAATGTGCAGATTAGCTGATTAGGTAAATCAAAATGGAAAGTATATCACCCTATAAGAAAGATAATGAAGTCTTGAATTTGTCGTTTCAGTTTGCTTTACAAGTTATTGTTTACACAGAAAAGTTAGAGGCTTTGAAGCGTTATAACATGGCAAACCAGTTGTTCAAAAGCGGTACGTCCATTCAGGCAAACATCCGGGAAGCGCAGAATGCAGAGCGTAAAAGTGATTTCATTCACAAAATGAAAGTGGCCGCAAAGGAGGCAGAAGAAACAGAAGGCTGGCTCCTGCTTTGCCACTATTCCGCCTCTTACCCCGATATAGAAAACGTAGCGGCGGCCTTGACATCTATTTTAAAATTAGTAAACAAAATAATCGGCTCTTCGAAACGCAATTAATTTGGCTGTTCCAACATCAGCTAATCAACTAATCAGCTAATTAGCTAATCATCCCTTATGAGCTTTATAATCGTTATCATAGTACTGGCCCTGGTGTTTGATTACATCAACGGCTTTCACGATGCGGCTAACTCCATTGCTACCGTGGTTTCCACCAAAGTGCTTACTCCTTTTCAGGCGGTAATATGGGCTGCCATCTTCAACTTTGCCGCTTACTTTATTTTTAAAGATCATGGCGTGGCCAATACTATTTCCAAAACAGTAAAGGAAGAATGGATTACGCTAACGGTAGTTTTCTCCGGCCTTGTGGCCTCTATTATCTGGAACCTTTTTACGTGGTGGTTTGGTATTCCGTCTTCCTCATCGCATACGCTTATCGGCGGCCTGGCCGGCGCAGCCATTGCCCATGGCGGGTTTGGCGCCATTAACATGAGCAGTAACCCAAACATTTTACAAACAGCGGCCTTTATTTTTCTGGCGCCGCTGGTTGGTATGCTGATGGCCTTTATCATTTCGCTGTGGTTTCTGTTTTCTTTTCGAAGGGATATTCTGCCACGCATCGTGTCTCTGTTTATGATTGCACTGGTAGCCTGGATTGTTTATAGCCAGTTAGAAACTAACGCTACCGTATTAGCAAAAGGCACCCACTATTCATCGTACACCGCACAGGTAATTTTTTATACCAAAAATTTTAAATGGGTATTGCTTGGGTTTATTTTACTGATCATGGCGGTGTTCACCTTCTTCCTTAATTCATTGAATGCGCATCAATCCAATGTATGGTTTAAGCGCTTGCAATTGGTTTCTTCAGCGGCGTTCAGCATTGGCCATGGTGGTAACGATGCGCAAAAAGTTATGGGGGTAATCATGGTGGCTTTAGTGGCCCACGACCCTACCCGCTATAGTTTGGCCCACATGGAGTTTTGGGTACCATTAGCTTGCTACACCGCTATTAGTTTAGGCACCATCAGTGGTGGGTGGAAGATTATTAAAACCATGGGCACCCGCATTACCAAGGTTACACCGTTTGAAGGCGTAGCCGCGGAAACGGCCGGCGCCATCACCTTGTTTGTAACCGAATCTTTAAAAATACCGGTAAGCACAACACATACTATCACCGGCGCTATTATGGGCGTAGGCGCTACCAAGCGTTTATCGGCCGTACGCTGGGGCGTTACCATAAACCTGCTCTGGGCCTGGGTGTTAACCATCCCTATCAGCGCCTTGCTGGCCATGGCTATTTATTATATTACCAGCCTTTTTCATGGTTGAGAGAAATAGGTTACGGTTTACTGTTTTCTGTTTGCCGTTCCAATGTTCAATTGTTTCAAAGTTCCAATGTTGGGTCGCTTTAACTACAACGTATCTTCCATCGTTTTAAATTTTCTGAACTCTTGAACTCTTGAACTCTTGAACTCTTGAACTCTTGAACTCTTGAACTCTTGAACTCTTGAACCTTCACTCCCACCCGTTCATTATTTTTCCCGAAGTTTGCGTTTCAATTTTTACCCATGGCAAAAATTCTTGTAACAGGTGGCTGCGGCTACATCGGCTCGCATACCCTGGTGGACCTTGTTGAAAACGGATACGAAGTAATTAGTGTAGATAACAACTCACGCAGCAGCTCTGCCATGCTAAAAGGAGTTGAAAAAATCACCGGCAAAGCCGTAAAAAATTATAAAGTTGACCTTTGCAATTTTGACGACACGGCTGCTATTTTTCAGGAAAATGAAGACATCAAAGGCATCATTCATTTTGCTGCCTTTAAAGCCGTAGGCGAATCGGTAGAAAAGCCGCTGATGTATTTTGAAAACAACCTGCTTTCGCTGATCAATCTTTTGAAATGTGTGCAGGAATTTCAGGTTCCCTGGTTTGTATTTTCTTCCAGTTGCACCGTGTATGGCAATCCGGATAACTCATTGGTTACTGAAGAAACGCCACCGAAGCCGGCCGAATCGCCGTATGGCTACACCAAACAAATGGGCGAACAAATCTTAGGCGAGTTTCAAAAAAGCAGTGGCACCCAGGTCATCTTGCTTCGTTACTTTAATCCGGTAGGGGCGCATCCTTCTATTTTAATTGGCGAGCTGCCCATTGGCAAGCCCCAGAATTTAGTACCGGCTATTACCCAAACTGCTATTGGTAAAATTCCAAAAATGCAGGTTTATGGCGATGATTACTCTACCCGCGATGGAAGTTGTGTACGGGACTACATTCACGTAAGCGATATTTCTCATGCCCATACGTTAGCCATTCAATATTTAGAACAAGGTAAAAGCAGCAGGGGCGTAGAAGTTTTTAACCTTGGCACGGGTAACGGCGTAACCGTTTTAGAAGCCATAAAAGCGTTTGAAAAAGTAAGCGGTAAAAAGTTGAATTATGAGATAGGCCCACGCCGCCCCGGAGATGTAGTAGCCATTTATGCCAATAATGATAAGGCAAAAAGCCGCCTGGGCTGGCACCCTGATAAGCCTTTGGACGAAATGCTGGACACTGCCTGGAAATGGGAACAAAAGCTCAAAGAAGATGAGCAGTTTTTTTCGAGCATGAAGAGTGAGCTGAATTAGAGCCTCACCCCCGGTCCCTCTTCTCACGAAAGGGCTAACCCACAGTACAGCCCACGCTTAACCAACTATGCATTTGTTTTATCAACCAATCTTTCATGCTATTCTTTCTATCAGTAGCTAAGCATCTACTCTTCACTAAAGCAAATATGATCAGTATATAAAGACGCCCCACGGTCCGGCGCCTTATTGTGTGTTTACTAATTCACTTTATTCTGTAAAGAAAGCCACATGCAATACCGCACCTTCGGTCTCTGCTTATAAGAGCCCTAAAACAGCATACGATTTAAACAACAAGAAAGTAAAGTAGCAAATGATAAAAGAAAGACAGAGCCTACTCTAAAGGATGTAAACAAATGGAGAAGGACTGTTGTGCGCTGGCCCGGTGAATCTTGCGGACGTTCAAGCCAAAGGCATGAGCATTTGTTTTATCTTCTACTTTTTTGCTTCACTTTTTTATCAAGAAAAAAAACGGAAAACAGCCTATTAGAAAGAAACAATAAGATAGCGAAAACACACTCGCATCAAGCGTTCCGAAGGAACGTAAAGACAACTATTATAATGAATACTTCTACCCATGAACCGTTCCAACGTAGTAAAGAACAGACACTCAAAACCTCCATTCAAAAAATTCCAAACTATCGGTAACAATTTTCAAAACCATTCGCGGCAGGTTCCAGCAAAGCCGGTTAAGCTTCTGGTTACTATCAAATTATTGCAGCTTTGGCGAAGTATAAAAAAATTACTTACTTGCTCGTTCATTAACCTCATCTTGGTATATTTGTTATAACCCCCTTAGCTATGAAATGTTTATTGGTAGATGATAACAAAATGGCCCGCATGGCCCTCAAACAATTAGTTAGCCAGGTGCCCAATGTAGAGCTCACAGCCGAATGCAATGACGCTATGGAAGCCTATAATCAATTATCCATAAATCCCATTGACCTTCTTTTTTTAGACATTGAAATGCCGGAGATGAGCGGAATAGACCTGATAAAAAAATTAGGCGCTAAAAAGCCCCTGATCATTTTTACTACCGCTAAAACCGATTACGCTGTAGAAGCCTTTGAACTTAATGTGGTGGATTATTTGGTAAAGCCTATTAACCAGGCCCGGTTGGCACAGGCAGTAGAAAAGGCGCAGGAGGCATTAGACAGTAACAAGGAAGAAGTTAAGGTAGAAGAACAAGGCTTTGTGTTTGTGAAAGATAATGGAATGCTCAAGCGCATCAGCATTGATGACATTTTGTTTTTAGAAGCTATGGGCGACTACGTAAAAGTACATACAGCGCAAAAATTTCATGTGGTGCATGCCACCTTAAAATCCATAGAAGAAAAGCTTCCGGCTACCAAATTCCTTCGTGTGCATCGCAGTTATATAGTGGCAATTAATAAGATAGATTTTATACAGGAAGGCACCATCTCTATTGGCAAAACCACCATCCCCGTTGCCGATACACACAAAGCCAATCTCAATAAACGCCTCAATTTATTATAAGCTTCAACGGGGTTTACCAATACTTCGGCGAGGGCTTGTTTGATTTAAACTAACTACCATAAATGGCCGTAAAAGGCCATTTATTTTTACTGTACAGTATCCAGTTATCCGGGTCGCAGGAGCGGCCAGAATTTAAAACCGTTGCCCTTTTTGCCGATACAATAGTTGGGGTCGCAGCCAAAACTACCTGTCTATGAAAAACCAACAGCCTATTGTATCCGGATTGCACACTAACTAGCTAAAGGCAACGGCTGCACAATTGCAGCCTTTGCTTTTTTATACCAAAATGAAAAAAATTATCATCTTTATATCGGCTCTGTTTTTACTCATCGCTTCAGAATATTATTTTCTAACCGAAGTGTTTACGCAAAAAAGAATTCCCGCAATGGCCGGAAGCTTTTTGCTTATTTTAGGTTGCATTTTTATCTTCCTTCGTTTTTTCAAAAAGGCCGTTATTTCTTCCTGAGTTTTCGATCATTGCCCTGCGCAGATTTTGTATATTGGGCAACTTTACATGCGCAAACCAGACATCAGATATTGGGTACTATGGTTGTTTTTGCTCGGGATTATCGTAATCGTTTTCCTGCAGGTAATTTCCGGGTATAATATCACCCGTTTGCTGGAAGGCAATAAAAGCCTTTCCTCTGAAATGCAGGTGCAGAACAACTTACACCAACTTCAAAACGATGTGCTGACGATTGAAAGCGATTTGAATGTAGCCACGTTTACACAAAATAAAAACGGCTTACCGGGCATAAAAAACAAACTGAAGCTGTTGAACCAGGAAGCGGTTCAATTACAGCCTACCTTTTCTTCTGATGAATTAACCAGGCAGTTAAAAGCACTTCACTTCTTAATAGAAAAGAAAATTGGTTTCAGCCAAAACATCGTAGCGGCCCTTGATACATCAGATGCAAAAACAGCGGAAGACCTGATTGGCACCGGCCGCGGAAAGCTCCTTCGCGACAGTATAGAAGAGGTGATAAAAAAAATTGAAACCTTACGGCAAACAGAGTTGCAAAACATCGTGGGCTCTATTGAAGATACCGGCAACTCGGCCCGCGTATGGGGTTTTGTTATTGCTATCGTTGCTTTGCTGGCGGTTATTTCGGCGTTCTGGTATATTGTAAACCAGGGGCGTGAACAACAGAAAATGATTACCCTTTTAAATGAATCCGATAAGCGCAACAAAGAAGTAGCTAACATGAAGGAACAGTTTCTGGCAAATATGAGCCATGAAATTCGCACACCGATGAACGCCATTTTAGGCTTTACTAATTTATTGCGGCGCACTACATTAAATAATGATCAACGGCAGTATGTACAAAATATTCATTCGGCCGGCGAAAACCTGCTGGCACTGGTAAACGATATTTTAGACCTTTCCAAGATTGAAGCCGGTATGATGTCGCTGGAAGAAACCCGGTTCAGCTTACATAGCTTGATGAGTTCTGTGGGCGCCATGTTCAGCGAAAAAATAAAGGAAAAAGAGTTAAAGCTATCAACCGCTATTGATAAAGATGTGCCTGATATTTTATCGGGCGATGCTGTGCGGCTCACGCAGGTGTTGGTAAACCTCTTAAGCAATGCGGTGAAGTTTACAGAAGAAGGAAAGATAGCGGTAAACATTTCTTTACTGCATCAAACAAACGATCATGTACGCATCCGCATCAGCATTAAAGACACCGGCATTGGCATATCGGCCGAAAAACAACAGTCTATTTTTGAACGTTTTCAACAAGCGGAAACCGAGACTACACGGCGCTTTGGTGGCACCGGCCTGGGCCTGGCCATTGTAAAGCAATTGATCACCTTACAAAACGGCACTATCAACGTACAGAGCGAACCCGGTAAAGGCGCCGAATTTTTAGTGGAACTTTCATACACGGTACCGGATATAAACCAATTATACGAAGAAGCCTTAACGGCCCAGGAAGAAGCAGTTCCGCTACAGAAAATTACTGTGCTGATAGCGGAAGATAACAACATGAACCAGCAATTGATCTCGCACCTGATGAAAAGCTGGGATATAGATTTTAAAATTGTAAGCAGTGGGCAACAAGTGCTGGATGAACTAAAAAGACAATCGTATTCTATAGTGCTGATGGACATTCAAATGCCCGAAATGGATGGCTATATTGCCACGCATATTATCCGTAACGACATGAAGCTGACCATACCCATTATTGCAATGACGGCTCATGCCATGGCGGGAGAAAAAGAAAAATGCCTGCAATTAGGTATGAACGATTATGTGTCGAAGCCGATTAAAGAAACAGTGCTGTATAATATGATTGGCCGCCATGCCCAATACACGGCCGATGATCGCAAACCGTTACCACTCCATCACATTCAGCTGACCTATCTGGAGCAATTATCCGGCGGTGATAAAAGCTTCGAAAAACAAATAATGCAGCAATTTCTGGAGCAGGCTCCTGTAGAATTATCCGAATTGGAAAAGGCCATTAATGATACCGCGTTTGATAAGATAAGGCAGGTAGCGCACAGCTTGAAATCTACGGTAGGCTATATGGGTTTGGCCGACGACCTCCACCCCTATCTGAACCGGATAGAAGAAAGCGCTTTGGAAAATAAAATAGGGTCTATTCCGGTTGATTTGGATTATGTAAAAGTCAAGTGCAGTGCGGCTTTTAGCGAAGTAGCAGAAGTGTTGGAACAAGATGCCGTTTAACAAAATCTTGCGCTGTTTATAGCCCCCTTATACAACGCAAACCTTTAGCGACACGTCTGATATGTGAGCCGATAGATTAATGGGTTTCGCCGAAACAGGGTACGAAATAACCGGCGTTGAAAGTACTTTCACATCATCGAACAGAGATTATAAATCGAAATATTTTCAACGTATAAAGAACTTGGTTTCGTATGGTTAAGGGTGAAGCCCTGCTATTCTTAGCGGGGCACTTTTTTTAGCTCAACCTCCAAAGCTATTGCGGAAAAAAATTAAAGAAGCTGCCTGATTACGCCATAACCAGGTGAGCAATGTCCTAATCTATACGTCCTCTGTTTCCACAGGGGGCTTTTTATTTATGGGCAAAGGCTGCTGTATCAACTTGAGTCTTTCAGCAGTGGTTAAAATCGCCTTAGTAAGCTTTGGCTTTGCCCGTTGCTTATTGTAAATTGATACGATTGCTTATTCCGGTGCATAAGCCACTTTATTAGCGGCCATCAGTTGCCGGTCGCGGCGCACCTTTTCCCAATATTTTTTATGAACCATCAACATACCAAAGCTTTCGCCCTGGTATTTGTGCAAGTGTTTATGATGCATCTTGTGCGCCCAGCGAATGGCCCTCACATAAGTGCTTTTACTCCGGCTGAACCATTTAAACCGTTGATGAATGATCACATCATGCACAATAAAGTAGGCGCCGCCGTATAGCATAATGCCAAAGCCGATAGCTTGCATCCACCATACATGACCATATGTGCCAAAGCCAATCAAACACATGCTGGGCAAGGCAAATATGACAAAGAACCAATCGTTCTTTTCAAAAAAGCCCGGTTCTTTTTGATGATGGTCGCGGTGCAGGTACCATAAAAAGCCATGCATCACATAGCGGTGGGTTAACCAGGTGATACCTTCCATAAGCAGAAAGGTGCCCAGTAAAACAAGTATATAAAATAAGACATTCATGGGATCATCAATTTAGCTTCTCCACTGCAATATAATTTTTCTGCCACCATGCTTCTATTTGCGGAAACGCTATCCGGAACCAGGTGGTAAACCGGTGGGGCGCTTGCTTTAAAAGCGTTTTAATATCCTCCATGCTGTGATAAGCATAGTCCATCACTTCTTCACGGTTCAGTTTTATTTCGCCTTCGTATTCGCCGGTAAATACATGGTCATATTCATGCTCAACCAGGTGGTTCTCCACCTCCGCTTTATAGGTAAACGAAAATATTTTTCTGAGCGGAGTGGTGAAGCCTAATTCTTCTGCCAACCGTCGTTCAGCCGCATTCGTTACCTCTTCGTGAGGGTAAGGGTGGCTACAGCACGCATTGGTCCACAACAGGCCACCATGGTACTTTTCGGCCGACCGTTGTTGTACTAACAGGCGTCCGCTTGTATCAAAAATAAATATCGAGAAAGCCCGGTGCAGCAGCCCTTTCCGGTGGGCTTCCATCTTTTCCATGGTGCCTACCGGCTCATCATATTCATTCACCAATATAACCTCCTGCGTTTTCATTCAATTAAGCGTAACCGGCTTTTTACGGTAGCTCTCACTACAATATAGGCTTTGTAATAATTGGGTATCCGGATCCGGTGCTGCAGAATATTTTGCGGCGCTATGCGCTTTATTTTTTTAAACAGCGAATAGTAGTATTTATAGGCAACATATACACCAAACTTTGCTTTGAAAGGCAACTGTAATATGCCGGCATAAGCGGCCCGGAAGTCGGCTTCAATATCTTCCTGTATTTGTTGCTTATCGGTTTCGGTAAAATTATGAAAGTCGCATCCCGGAAAATAAATGCGGGAAAGATCAATAAAATCGGCTTTGATATCGCGTAGAAAGTTCACCTTCTGAAAAGCGGCGCCTAAAGTTTTTGCCGGTTGCTTAAGCTGTTCATACTGTGGTTTATTGCCTTCGCAAAATACACAAAGGCACATTAACCCTACCACTTCCGCAGAGCCATAAATGTAGTCTTCATAACCCTGGCGGTCATACTGGTTTTGGGTAAGATCACTTTCCATACTGGCAAAAAACGCATGGATCAACTGGTGATCAATACCAAACTTTGTTACGGTTAACTGAAAGCTGTTAAGAATAGGATTTAAGCTGATGCCACGGCTGATAGCGTCAAATGTTTCGTTTTTAAACTGTGCTAACAAGGCCGCCTTTTCGTGCTGGTGAAAAGTGTCAACAATCTCATCGGCAAACCGTACAAAGCCATAAATATTGAAAATCGGTTGCCGCAAATCTGCATGTAACAATTTGATGGCCGATGAAAATGAGGTGCTGTACCGCAGGGTAACCCGTTTACTACATTCATTACTGACACTATGAAATAAATCAATCGTCATACATCTTCTAATTGAGCGCTTTTATTACTTGTTTTGATACAACCTCGCCGCTGATTAAACTCGGTGGCACACCCGGCCCCGGTACGGTAAACTGGCCCGTATAAAAAAGGTTACTTACTTTTTTGCTTCGGCACGATGGTTTAAAAACGGCGGTTTGCCATAGTGTGTTGGCCAGCCCGTAAGCATTGCCCTTGTACGAATTATATTCCGTTACAAAATCAGAAACCGAAAACGTTTTTTTATAAATGATGGCATCGGCAATCGCTTGCCCGGTATGCTTTTCAAGCCGCCCGATAACATTTTTAAAATAGTGTTCCCGTACCGTTTCCGTATCGCCTTCCAGGCCGGAAGCTATGGGGATCAGTATCATTAAATTTTCATACCCCGGCGGCGCTACGGTAGCATCTGTTTTAGAAGGAACACTTAAATAGAATAAAGGGTCAGTAGGCCATTTGGGGGATGTATAAATTTCGGCGGCATGTGCGCCAAACGGAACATCAAAAAATAAGGAATGATGCAACACGTTGTCCAGTTTTTTATTCAGGCCGATGTAATACAAAAGGCAGGAAGGCGCCAACACTTTTTTGTCCCAGTACGCATCGCTATAACTACGATACTGCTCCGGTAACAGGTGCGATTCTGTGAATTGATAATCGGCGCCGCTGATGATAGCATCGGCACGGTACTCGCCTTTAGCAGTAACTAATTTTTTAGCCCGGCCCTTTTCAATAACAATCTCTTTTACCGCTTCGTCAAACTTAAATATTACGCCTAATTCTTCCGCTACGGTTTGCATGGCCAACACAATGCTGAACATGCCCCCTTCCGGATACCAGGTACCCCCTATGATATCGGCATAATTCATAAGGCTGTACAAAGCCGGCGTATCCTGTGGAAGGGCGCCTAAAAAAAGTACCGGAAACTCCATCAACTGGCGCAGGCGTTCATCGGTAAAGTACCTGGCCACATGCGATTTGATAGACGTAAACACATCCAGCTTAAACACATTTTTCAGGAGGTTCCAGTCAAGAAATTCGGCTACCGACTGACCGGGTTTGTACACCAGGTCCTGCATACCGGTTTTATATTTAACAGCGGCTTCTTCAAGGTATTTATCCAGCTTTTCGCCGGCTCCTTTTTCAAAGTTTTCAAACACTTCTTTCAATTGGCGGTAATGAGCAGGGATATTGGTGCTGGAACCGTCTTGCCAATACACACGATAAGAGGGATTAAGGCGTGTAAGAGAATAATAGTCGGAAACTTGTTTACCAAACTGCTGAAAGAAGCGTTCAAAAACATCGGGCATCCAGTACCAGCTCGGGCCCATGTCGTAGGTAAATCCGTCTGCTTTTAATTGTTGCGCCCTGCCGCCTGCTGTACCATTTTTTTCAATAACCGTCACCTTCCACCCCTCCTTTGCCATAAAGGCTGCAGAAGAAAGTCCGGCAAAGCCTGCCCCTATAATTACTACCGATTTACTCACCTGTCAATTTGTTTTTGCAGCATTTTTTTTGCAAAATGAATGCGGCTTTTAATAGTGCCTAAGGGTTCGTTTAATGCTACTGCAATTTCGTGGTATTTATAACCATGCAGGTACAGTAAACACGCTTTTTTAAAGATAGAGGGTAAATAGTGGATAGCTGTATTAATTTCCTTTAACCGCATTAGCGTTTCGGAAGAAAGGGCGTATGGGGATGTGGATTGCTTCACGGTTTCCATTACTGCTTTTTTACGGTTATTGCGCCGGTAGTCATTGATAAAAATGTTGCGCATAATAGTAAACAACCACGCTTTTATATTGGTGCCCGGCTCGTATTTATCGCGGTACGTAAAGGCTTTACATAAGGTTTCCTGACAAAGGTCTTTTGCAATTTCATGATCTTTTGTTAGCGTAATGGCAAACGGCTTTAATCCATCCACGTTGTTTAACACCAGGCTATTAAATTCTTGCGTACTCATTTTGTTTAAACTTTACAAGTACAAAACTAAACAAAAAATTAGTACGGATAAAAACTTTGTTTAGGATACTTTCCCAAAAACATAAACAAAAAAAGAAGATGTTATTTACCGGATAGAAGAAATATACGCCTGTACACTGCTAAGCGATTGCAGTAATTGAATATTTTCAATAGGATGCCGCTTAACCAACTGTGCCACATAGCCGGAAATAATAATGGTGGTTTGTTTCGAATCTTTCTGCAACTGTTGAAGCAATCGCTGAAATTTTGTTTGTCCCGGAAAAGAGGTGAGATGAAGATATAAATAGTGCGGATGTTTGGCCTCTACAATAAACTGCATGTCCTTAAGCGGAACATTTGCACCTAAGTAAATGGTAGCTACGCCCTTTTTACGAAGTAGGTAGTGTACATAAAGTAAGCCCAGCTCGTGGTGTTCGCCTTCAGGTAAAAACAAAATAAAAAGGGGCGATTCTTCTTTCACCAACGGCAAGCCTTCTATGCCAACGATAATTTTCTGGCGAATGATATTGGAAACAATATGCTCCTGAACAGGGCGCAGCCGGTTGGTTTGCCAAAGTATGCCTACCCGCTCCAAAAACATAAATACGGTGCCCGTGATGGTCTTCTCTATTCCCTGTTCCTGTATGCGCTTCGTAAGCACCTTTTCAAACTCATAACTTTTTAAATCAATCATACAGCCAATCAGTTCGTTGATGATGTATGATTCATAAGCATCAGGTTCCTGCAACTGAAGCACGGCCTCGGTGCGTTGCTCGGGTTGCATTTCGTCTATTTTGGAAATCTTATAGCCGTACTTATTCAACAGGGCTACGGTAAGAAGGATTTTAAGTTCCTCGTTGTTATAGCGGCGTATATTGGTTTGCGTACGGGAGGGGCGAAGGAAGTTATACCGCTGTTCCCAGATGCGGATGGTATGCGCCTTAATACCCGAAAGCGATTCAAGTTCTTTTATCGTAAAACTCATCGCTGTATTACAAACAGAAAAGGCTTTGGTTGAAATCAGAGCGCCGCATTTTTCAGCAGCCCGCTTTCCTTTAACCGAAGTAGCGAAGGGGAGGAAGATAATTTTTGCAGAAAAGAAAGGTGGCGGTCGTTATGTAAGTCGGTACCGGCTAAATTATAGTAATCCATTTTAAGAAGGTATTCCGCCAGTTCCTGCACGGCACGGCCATAGTAGCCTGTTAACGAAAGAAGGTTTAATTGAAAATAGTGGCCTGCTTCTTTTAACTCATCAAAAAATTGCTTGCGATGCGTTAAGTAAATGTATCGTTCTGGGTGGGCAATTACCGGCTGATAGTTTTGCATTACCATTTCAAAAAGCACCTGCTGAAGGTCCATAGGCGCCGTTACCATCGAAAATTCTACCAGTACCAGGTTGCCGCTGATGGGCAGGAGGGGAACCTTATTTTTTAGCTCTTCTTCAAAATGTTCATCTATAAAATACTCCGCCGCCGCATGCAGCTCAATATCAATAGCGGCCTCTTTTGCTGCTTGCCGCACTTCGGCCAGGCTCTGTTGGATTTGTTGGGTGGTGTTGGGATATACGTCCCAAAGTACATGGGGCGTGGTGATCACTTTTTTATACCCGAGCGCCTTAAGCCCTTGCAGCAGTTGAACAGAGGTTTCTATGTCAGGCGCACCATCATCTATGCCGGGCAGTAAGTGCGAGTGCATGTCGGCCTGTAGCCAACTCAGGTCAATAAGCGGGGGTGATTTCTTTTTACCGAAAAACAGCATTCGCCGTTATTTTTTCACTTAGTAGTTCGTAATATAAATCGGACATGTCTTTCATCAACCGCTGGTAGCTAAAGCGTTTCATTACAAAAAAGCTGCTGTCGCTACTCATCTCTTTCCGCAGTCCATCGTTCTCCACAAGGTTAAGCAAATGTTTGCAAAATGTACCACAATCATTTATATCCGCCAGCAGCGCCGTTTTCCCTTCTATAACTATATCTTTTATGCCGCCCACCCGGGTGCTTACTATAGGTTTGTTAGCCGCCTGCGCTTCTATCAAACTCACGGGTGTTCCTTCGTTGAGCGATGTAAGGGTAACAATATCCAGGCCGGCCGTTATGGTATCTACATCGCTTCGCCACGAAGTAAAAACCAGTGGGTGAACAGGCGCACCACCACTTTCCGTAGAAAAAGGAATGCCTAACTCAAACGCTTTATTCTCTAAGGCGGCTCTGGTTTCTCCATCACCAACAATAAACGCTTTTATTTTTTTGGAACTGTTGGATAGTACATGCTTAATGGCTTTGAGGAAAAGGGAATGGTTCTTTACCGGCACTAAGCGGCCAATAATGCCGATGGCAATTTCATCCTCGGCCACGCCAAATTCGGCACGGAACGTTTGCCTTTTCTCAGCCTGGTCGCGGGTGAATTTATCAAGGTCTAATCCAAGCTGTATTACCCTGAATTTTTCTTCCGAAGCAATCCGGAACTCTTCCACCAGTTCTCTTTTTTGCAGCTCGCTGATGGCCACAATAGCGCTTGAGCGACGGGCCAGCAGCCGCTCGGTAGTAATATAAAAGCTGGACGTGAACTGATTAAAATACGAATGAAAAGCATGGCCGTGAAAGGTATGAACAATAGCCGGCACCCCTTCTACCGAAGCGGCCAAACGCCCCAGCACGCCGGGTTTGGAAGCATGCGTATGCACCACGTCGGGCTGAAAATTTTTAATGATTTTACGTAGCGACTGAAAGGCCCTGAAATCATCAACCGGGTTTACGGCTCTGCGCATATGCGGCACCGTAAGCACCTCCACGCCTAATTGATCGGCAATAAAAGAAGCGCTTTTTTCATGGCTTTCTTTTTCACCCACTACCAGCAAGGTTTCAAATTCGGGGGAAAGATATTTGGCAAGATAAGTAGCGTTTAAAACCGGCCCGCCAATGGCCATCCGGTTGAGGATGCGTAATACTTTAGGCATGTTGGATTTCCTTTTAGGATTTGGATTCGTGGCCAAGATAAATAAACTATTTTATGTAGTGTTAGTGTTTGCACTTAAAATATTTGTAGCCTGTCTATTTTTCAAAAGAACATCGCCTGATAAGCTTTGTTGGCCTTTATCTGTTTATTATCACCTATCATTGCGGCGGCCGTGGTACTATTTTTATACAGGTAGCCGCGACTAATTTTGAAACGATCACAACTTTTCAATTCACAGTAAACATGAAGAAATTTTTAGTAGTGGGCGCCGGCTTCTCAGGTGCGGTGCTGGCCAATGAATTAGCCACCAATATGGATTGTACCATTGATGTGGTGGACGAGCGGCAGCATATCGGTGGTAACTGTTATACGGAACGGGATGGCGAAACGGGTGTAATGGTGCATCAATACGGCCCGCATATTTTTAATACCGACCGGAAGGACATTTGGGATTACGTCAACAGGTTTATAGAACTGGTGCCCTACATCAACCGCGTAAAATCGGTGTACAACGGTAATGTGTACTCCCTGCCCATTAACCTCCATACCATCAATCAGTTTTTTGGCAAAACGTTTACGCCGGCCGAAGCCAAAGAATTTATTTCTTCTATCGCTGATGAATCCATTGAAGAGCCGCAAAATTTTGAAGAACAGGCGATGAAATTTCTGGGGCGTGATTTATACAAAGCTTTTTTTTATGGCTATACTAAAAAACAATGGGGCTGCGAGCCGACAGAGTTACCGGCCTCTATTTTAAAACGACTGCCGGTGCGGTTTAACTACAACGATAATTACTATCATACTTCCTTTCAGGGTATTCCAAGGGAAGGCTATACGCCTATGTTTGACCGGTTATTGAAACACCCTTCCATCACCGTAAAGCTGAACACAAAATACAGCTATGGTACGGAGGACAAGAACTATGATCACATTTTTTTCACCGGTCCGATAGATCAGTTTTTTGATTATAAATATGGCCGTCTGGCCTACCGTACCGTATTTTTTGAAAAGGGCGTAGCCGATGGCGACTACCAGGGCAACGCTGTAATTAATTACGGGAATGAGGAAGTGCCATACACCCGTGTGCATGAGCATAAACATTTTACACCCTGGGAGCAGCACGAAAAGACCGCCTACTTTAAAGAGTATAGTAAGGAAACGGAAGAAAGCGATGTGCCCTACTATCCAAAGCGGCTGACAGAAGATAAAGAGCGGTTACTGCAATATCGCGAGGCAGCCGCAAACCTCCAAGGGGTAAGCTTTCTGGGCCGTTTAGCCACTTATCGTTATATGGATATGCACCACGTAATTGGTGAGGCACTTGACTATGCAAAAGCATTTCTGGAAGCCCAAAAACAAGCAGCGCCACCGCCGGTTTTTCCAAATAAGGAAGAGTAACTAAAAGTGATCGCATAAAAAGTTAAGCCCTGCGTTGTCACCCCAAGCTTGCCAAAGGGTTACAACGGTTGTTGTCACCCTGAGCTTGCCGAAAGGTGACAGCGCGACCGGTTTACAAATACGGGCTTCCAAAAGCTCAGCCTGACAACCTTTTTATTTGCGAAACCATTTTTGACAAGGTCAATTTAAAATAAAAGCTAACCGGCACCGGTTAGCTTTTTAATGTTTTTATAGAAATAGAGTCCTTTTATGGTTTAAAAACCTACCCCTAATGCAGAAAGAAATCATCCTTTTCTTTTCTCGACGCCACCCCTCCCGCAAATTTTACAGCTCCAAAGGAGCGTTATCACTAACCCGGCTCAAAGGGCTGGGAAAATACTGGTAGTAAGGTGTCTGAGCCCTGAATGGGCGGAACAGGAAGGAGATTGGAAAAATTAATTACCCTTTAAAAGCTTTCTTAATTTGCTTGTTGATTATTGCCTATTGGCACTATCGTACTTCCAGCGATCGTACAGAAAAAGCATTAGCTTCTGTCGCTGTTTCATTAATAATAGAAAGATAGTTATCAATTACCCTCGCTTCGTCAAACTCCCGGCCGGCTAAGGCTCTGCTTTCTACACGCATCTTTTCTCTTTCAGCAATAGGCAGCTCAATCATTTTACGGATAGCGGTTTCTAATTCTTCACTGCTCCGGGGTTCAATTAAATAACCGTTTACCCCATCTACCACCGTTTCTTTACACCCTACCGAATTGGTAGTAATAATAGGCATCCCCTTGCTTAACCCTTCCAATAAAATACGGGGTATGCCCTCATTATAAAACGAAGGAAGCACCATAATATCGGCGGTATCCAACAGCTGGTTCACGTTATCGGTTTGAGGAAGGATCTCAATAATTCCTTCCGTTTCAAATTGCCTTAATTTCTCAATAGCAATAGAGGAAGGATTATTGGCTTTCATACCCAGCAACCAAAACCTCGCATCGGGATAGTCCTCTTTTATTTTACGGGCAGCCGCTATGTATTGAAACACACCCTTTTCTTTTAAAAGGCGGCAGGCTAACAGAAAGGTAAGCTGATGGCCCGGTGGCGAAAGCTTGACTGAGAAGGCAAACTCGTCGGTGTTCACACCGGAGCCCCTTACAAACCGCACCTTACGGCTATCTAATTGAATCCGGTCTTTAAAAAAAGCATAATCATCGCGGTTTTGAAACACCACCTGGTAAGCCCTTTTAAAAGCGCTTTTAAAAAGCTGTAACGATACTTTGCTGATAAACCCGCCTTCCGAAAAAACATTGCCTAATCCGTTAACAGTGATGACCACTTTTTTGGTAGTTAAGGCACTTGTTAAAGCGGTGTATAAATTGGGCTTTATGGTAAAGGTGTAGATATATTCGCAGGGAAGGGCCTTGATGGCTTTCACCACTTCCCTTATCAAGGCCGCTTCTTTAAAAACGGCGGTGGACTGGGCGTCAAAGTTTTTAATAACCACCGTGTCACAACCTAAATTCTCCACCAGGGTACGGTACTTGTCATCAGCCGAAATAGCAAATACACGGTACCCGTTATGCAACAGGGTTTTAATCAGCGAGCGCCGGAAATTATAAATGCTCCAGAAAGTATTGGAAAATATACCAACGCTTTTCCCATTATCGTTGTTCATAACTGCCTGCAAAGTTAACGGTGTGCCTTAAAAATCCGTACCACAATTATTTGACCTTACTTTTGAAAACTATTATCTGTATTCATGCAATATATTACTTTACTGGATTACGTGCTGCTGCCTTTTGTTCTGGGATTTATTTATTTTATCGCTTTTCGTATCCGCGACAGATTTTATCCAAGGGGGCATAAATTACGCAAGTATTTTATTCCTGGCCTAAGTGTAAAACTCTTTGGAGCAGTTTTTCTTGGATTAATATATGGGTACTACTATGGTTATTCTGATTCGTTTGGCTTTTTTGAACATTCAAAAGTGATTGATAGTTCTCTCCACGATTCCGTTTTCAAATGGATAAATCTCATACTACATATTCCCGCTGCTGATAGTATTGATTATTATAAATATACCTCCAACTTGTATTGGTACACGATTGATGATGCTTCCTATATAGTGGCAGTGGTTACAGCAATTTTGGGGCTCTTTAATTTTAATACGTATTTGCCAACTTCTTTATTATTTGCTTTTATTTCCTTTAGCGGCGTATGGGCTTTATTCAGAACGTTTACTTCGCTGTATTCTCAGTTAATAAAACAAATCGCCGTTTGCATACTTTTTATTCCAGGAGTAGTTATGTGGGGGTCAGGAATTTTGAAAGATACCATCTGCATGTTTGCATTGGGTTGGTTTACCCATGTAACTTTTAAACTGCTGATTCAAAAAGATTATCGGCTCAAAAATTTTACTCTTCTAGCTATTTGTTTTTTTCTGCTCGCAAAAGTAAAAATTTACATATTACTTGCTTTTCTACCGGCTATAGGTATGTGGATATTGTTTACCTATACAGGCTTGATAAAAAATCAGGCAATGAAAATGACGGTGAAGATTGTGGCAATTCTGCTTATTCTTACTGCTTCGGTATTTTTTATGCAAAAATTTGAAGCCCAGTTAGGTACTTATTCGTTAAAAAACATTCAATCGTTTGCAGAAACAACAAAAGACTGGATAGCCTATTCAACAGCACAGGACGATGGATCAGGTTATAGTTTGGGTGACATAGACTATAATAATCCTGTTACCATGGCTATTAAGTTTCCGCAGGCAATTAATGTAACACTATTCAGACCTTATTTATGGGAGGCAAGAAAACCCATTGTAATGATTTCTGCAATAGAGTCGTTGCTATTTTTATTTGTAACCCTTAAAATCATTTTTACAATTGGGTTTAAAAAGATCTGGTCAACAATCAGTGAAGATCATACAATACAATTTTGCCTTGTATTTTCTATCATATTTTCTTTTGCCATTGGCATCAGCACATTCAATTTTGGAACACTATCACGTTATAAAATTCCTTGTATTCCTTTTTATGCGATCGCAGTAGTGCTAATCTATTACAAAAGTGTCCCTCCCAATAAAAAGCTTCTTCCTTTTTTATAAAACGAGGCTGCCTTGTTCATTTTACTAAAGCATTCCTTTTATTAGCTCCTTCTGTATATAAACTGTAGTAGGCAGTTGCCATAACATCAGTAGTAAAGTGGCTCCTAACATATTGCGATTGAACTTTTGCTATTTCATTCCGCTCGTCTGGTGAGGAAAGAAGAGTGATAATCTTATTTGCAATGGCAATGTCATCTTCACTTGACCAAACCCAATCTTCGTCTTTTGCTTTATAGCCCTTGCTCAACTGAATAGCTATCACCGGCAGTCCTGATAAGGATGCTTCCAACATGGATACACCAGCTATCGGGCCGACGCATAGCGACACATAAACTGTAGTGATGGAAAAAGGAAGTGAAGGATTTAAAGCTAACCCTGCCAAATGCACTTGTTGTTCAAGACCATTTTCTTTAATCAAGTTTTCAAGGTTTTGCTGCTCCGATCCGCTACCTGCAATAACAAAATGTACCCGATCTTTTAGCTGCCGGGCTACTTTTGCAAAGATGAATATATAGCGCAAAGGATACCGATCAGGCCGCAACATCCCAACAGTGCTTACCACAAACTCGCAGTTATGAGGAATACCCAAGTGCTTCCGGTAATTGTGCTGAGCCGTTTCCTGAACAGGCTGCCACGGAATAGAGACTCCGTTTGGAATATTACGTATAAGAACGTTTGTATGTTTTTGAATGAAGCGACGCCAATAGTCGTCTTCCGCCATGAATGCTATGGCATCTTTACCTGCCAGTAAATGCGCATGCAAAAAACGATTAAACCTAGGGATGCCCATGCCCACAGCATGATAAGTTTCCACAAGTAAAGGCCGGCGTCTTTTGCACCATCTCATCCACAGCTTCACCATACTGCCAAACACGGCCCCATAGGTTAAGTGGCAATGTATAACATCAAGTCCGGCTAATATCTCAATATTCTTTTTTACCCACGAAAAAATGTGCAAATATTTTTGCCGGTCTGCCGGTTGCACAAAAAATAATTGAACTTTTGGGTGGATACTATTTTGTAATAATTCAGGATCAACATTGTAAGCGGCTATTAGTATTACTTCATGACCTTTTGAGGCTGCATGATTGGCTAACTCCACAACAATTCGCTCCCCGCCACCTTTAGTTAACGCTGGCAGCACATGTGCTATTCTCAAATGAAAATCTTAATAAAATAAATAAAATATATACCTGTGATGTTAGAACAGTAAGGCCAAAAACTAATACAAGTATTAATTTTTGGCCTTACTTTATTACCACCAATTAGTTCGCTTTTTTCCTGAATGCCATCACCCTTGTATCGGTAAGTTGGTTTTTGTATTCGTTGTAAACTTCTGTTCGATACAATTTATTCGACAAAAGGTAGTCATGTTGAAACACTACTTCAAAATTCATTAGTAAAAGATTCTCGGTGATTTTCTTCCAATCGATATGATCATCCTGCCAAACATGAATGTCACCCTCATTTGTATAACGCGGATTGAAAATTCGCTTTACCTTATGAACATAATTAGAGAAGCTTAAAAACTTCATCCAGTTGAATCGCATCGCTTTCTTTCGAAACAACTTATAATCCGGTTTGCCGGACCAATACTCATCGTTGTTCTCATGGTCAAAATAAAGCACACCGCCTGGCTTACAAACTCTTGCCATTTCTTGTATGGCGCCAAGGTAATCAGGAATGTGGTGAAGTACCGAATAGGTAGCTACTAAATCAAATTCGTTAGATGGGATGTTAGAAAGGTCATTACCATTTAATAACAGAGTACTTAACCGGTTGGTTTGATGGCGGTGTTGAACCAGCTTTAGAAAATCGCCGGAGACATCGGCTGCTACTACATTAAGATTAAGTTTTAAAAGATGAGCCGATAAATTGCCAGATCCGCAACCATAGTCCAATGCCTTTAGCTGGCCATTTCCAGAGGTAGCAAGATGAGAAGCCTTTTCCAAGGCCGCATACAAACGGGTTTGTTCCGCATCATTAAATATTTCTTTATGCATCTTCTCATACAGATGCACAATTTTATCATGAGCGATAATGTTGGAATGGATCTGTTTTTCGGCAGATAGTTGAATAGATATCATAAGATGGATTTTGGTTTATTGGATATTTTGATGTAGAGCGATTGTCTCGCAGTAACGCAAGAATAATAAATTTCCGGGTTCTTTCTAAGCAATTAAAATAAATTTCATCAGTTACTTTAAAATAGTAGATCACATCCAGAGTATACTCTTTCGTGTCTATTAATTCGGCTTAGAATTATACCGTTTCAACAAACTTTTATACTCGGCACGTTCGTGCTGGTTCAACTTCTCAGGCCACATCATTTCTAAAGTCCGTTCTCTTACAGCACTACCCATGGCCTGGGCATATTGCTTATTGGTCAAAAATTTTTCTACTGCGTCCGCCATTTGCGCGGTAGCTAAGTGCGGAACCAATTCACCGGTTACACCAGATTGTATGAGCTCACTTTGCCAATCAATATCATAAGCCACTACCGGAACAGCGCCGAGTGCTGCTTCAGATAAAGCCCGGCCGGTGTGTGGAGAAATAATTACAGCCGCTAAGGGTATTACTTTGCTGAGCCATTCCTGATCCTTATTTCCGCAAAATCGAACAGCATCCTTTACCCCCAAACGGTCAGCCAATACTTTTAGTTCAGACATTAGTTTACCATCGCCTACTAAAAGAGCCGACACATTATGGCCTCGTTTGCGCACATCAGCTAAAACTTCCACAACGTCTGCGGGATGTTTAACTGCCTCCAGCCTGCCTATATAAATTAAAAACTGTTTTGGCTGAACACCCATCGCATCAAGAATCTCAATGCCTCCTTGTCGTCCATAGGGGCTGGTGAAATGCGATTTATGAATCAAATTTCCATAACGAAAAATTGTAGAGAACTCTTTTCGGGCACCGTTGTTTAAAGCAAAATTTAGATTATCCTGATTGGCTCCAGCCACCAAATCGGCACGCTTAAAAACAAATCGTTCTACTCTCTTTTCTATGCTCCTGGTTAGAAATAACCTTTTTTGAATAGGTTGTCCGGTTGTTTCAAACACCTTGTCATTATTACCGCCCACCCTTACTAAAAAAGGAATTTTACAAACCCGGGATAAAGCCCAAGACAGAAGGCCGAGGTACAGCATATCACCCGACCGGATAACACTTATTTTTTCCCGGCGTATCAACCGCACAAGCTGCGATAATAAACCGATCTGGCCGATAAGGAAATTTAGTGGAAAAAACCAGCTTAAAAATTTAAAGCGTCCTATTTTTCCTTCAATAAACGTATGAACCGGAGTTAGTTCATGGGTAACCGGCTTACCATACCGGGCCGACCATTCGGTGGAAGTAACTAATGTAGAAAAGGGGTGCACAGTCCATACATGCTCAAAAAAACCATCGAGGTCGCGGCAGGTAACTGACTCTAGTAGACTGCGTTTAACAATAGCTTCCAGCGAATAGGAGGTATCAAGCACCAGCAGCTTTAGGACGTTTTTCTTTTTCTCCATCATCACATTGTTCTTTACCGTTTGGCATTACACCTCGTGTGTTTGCTTTCCTTTTTTATCAGGTTAAGTTAATATTCGTTAAGCGCCTTAATTACCCGATCTACATCTTCGCTTGTAAGTTCAGCATACATGGGTAGCGATAAGCAATGAGCTGCGAGATATTCAGCATTAAGGCAATCCCCTTCTTTATAACCCAAGTGTTGGTAAGCTTTCTGAAGATGACAGGGCACTGGATAATGAAGGCCCGGAAAAATATTTTTGGCGTTCAGATATTTTATTAGTTCACTGCGGTCATCTGTTGTTACTACAAATAGATGATAATTGGAATTTGCAAAGTCCGGCTGCACCTGCATGGTTATTCTACTGTTCAAAATTTCGCTCTGATATCGTTTTGCTACCTCTCGTCTTTTATTATTCCATTCAGTCAGGTATTTAAGCTTGATCTGTAATGAGGCTGCTTCTAAGCCACCCATACGCATGTTATAGCCAACTTCGTCGTGATAATAGCGAGTGACAGAGCCATGATTTCGTAAGCTTTGCAAATGTGTATAATACTTTTCATTGTTGGTAGTAATGCCACCCGCCTCGCCACACGCACCTAAGTTTTTACCCGGGTAAAAGCTAAAGCAGGCCATCTCACCAAAGCCGCCTGCTTTTTGGCCTTTATAAGTTGATCCCTGCGCTTGTGCGGCATCTTCTATCAGGTAAAGATTATGCTTATCGCAAATTGCCTTAACGGCATCAATATCAAAAGGCTGGCCGTATAAATGAACGCCTATAACAGCCTTTGTTTTAGGCGTAATCCTTTCCTCAATTTTTGAAGGATCAATTTGCCAGGTGTCTGATGTGCAATCAATAAAAACAGGTACGGCGCCTACATACGAAGGGCCCCATGCAGTGGCAATAAATGTGTTGGCAGGAATTATTACTTCATCGCCCTGCCCAATCCCCAAAGCTAACATGGCCAGGTGTAAGGCCGATGTACCATTATCAATTCCAATAGCATATTTCGTTTGACAAAATTCGGCAAACGATTTTTCAAACGACGCTACAAAAGCGCCTCCTGAAAACGCAGTTTGTTCATAAACTTGCTCAAAGGCTTCAAACACTTCGTCCTTAATTTGCTGGTGCTGGCCCTTGAGTTCAAGGCACTGGATTTTAGTCGCTGACAGGGTATTCATTAGTATATTGGTTTTATCAGTTAATGTATTTAATGATGCGTGCAGGGTTGCCAGCAACAACTGCATTTTCAGGAACGTTTTTAGTAACCACAGCTCCAGCGCCAACAACGGCCCATCTACCAATGGTAATACCGCATAAAATAGTGGCGCTGGAACCTATTGAAGCACCTTCTTCCACAATTGTTTTTTCCACGCTCCAGTCGGCTTCTGTTTGTAATGAGCCGTCTTCATTTGTGGCTCGCGGAAATCTATCGTTGATGAAGGTTACATTATGGCCTATGAAAACGTTGTCCTTTATATAAACCCCTTCACATAAAAAGCTGTGACTTGATATTTTGCAATTTTTACCGATGATCACCCCCTTTTGAATTTCAACAAAGGCACCTACTTTAGTATTATCATCTATGCTACAGCCGTATGCGTTTACAAAATTGAAGATGCGAACACCTTCGCCAACTTCAACGTTTTTCAGGCTTTGCTTGTCTGTATCAATATTTAAAATTGTCATTAGTTAAAACGGATTTCGCAACCTTTATTTTTAATTGATTTTTCGGAGGCTTCTAAAATCTTAACCACATCTAAACCAAGTTTTGCTGACGACTTAGGAACAGATTTATGTTGGATTGATGTTATGAAATCGCTGGCTACACCAGCTAATGCTTCAGTTGTAGGAATCTTTGGCACAAAAATGTCCCCTGTGCGATAGTCCACTAATACCTGCTTTTTATCTTCATCGGTACTGTGGTTGTACCCGGTATCGTAAACCTTTATTTTTTCGGTTGGTTCCACATCATTGTACAGCACCATTTTCTGGTCGCCGCCAATTAACATCATACGCACTTTTACGGGACTTGTCCACGAACAATTGAAGTGCGCTATAAAACCGGACTCGTAGTTAACCGTGAGATAGGCTACATTTTCTATGTTGTTGTGGGTATGGCTTACACCTGTAGCATTAACGCTATATGGTGTTTCCTCAACAAGATAGTTTACTATGGATAGGTCATGCGGCGCCAGGTCCCAAAGCACATTCACATCTGGTTGAAACAGGCCGAGGTTAATGCGGGTGGAATCTATATACTTCAAGCTTCCTACTTTATTATCTTCCACCATTTTCTTAATGGTTTCAACAGCGCCAGTGTACAAAAAAGTATGATCTACCATCACTAATAAGTCCTTTTGAAAACCAATTTCAATCAAAGTTTCAGCCTCTTCAACAGAGCTGGTCATAGGTTTTTCTATAAGTACATGCTTACCGGCAAGTAAAGCTTTCTTTGCCAGGGAGAAATGAGAGAACACAGGAGTGGCAATGATAACCGCATCAATCTCCGGGTCATTAATCAGGTCATCGGCATTAGTTACCCCACGTACACCAGGAAAGTTTTTTATGAGGTGTTGCAATCTGAATTCCCGTGCATCGGCAACAGACTTTACTTTGCAGTTAGCCGCGGAAAAAAAATTACGAACCAAATTTGGCCCCCAGTATCCATAACCAATTATTCCAACAGTTATCATCGAAAAATTTTAAAAGTATACTTTGAAAACGCGGCAAAAGTAAGTAGCCGTGGTTAATGAAAAATAGGCAGATCCTCACCTGGACGGTTAATCTTTTTATCCGAATACTTGTTAGCCTATTTAGTTCATCCACTTGTCATACCACATCTGAAACATGAGCAGGTACCAGATTTTTGCATGAATTTGGTAGTGACCTGAGAAAAAATCATTTCTTAATTTTTTCACTGTTTCATAATTAAACAACCCATGCTCTTTTATTTTTACTTCACTTAAGTAATCATTTACCATATCCTTTAACTCGTTAGCCATCCAATTTTCTATTGGGATACCAAACCCCATCTTTGGCCGGTCCATCATTTCCTTTGGCAGATATTTATAAACGATCTCTTTTAGCAAATATTTTTTTTCACCATTTCTATATTTATAGTCCGATGGCAGTTGAGCAGCAAATTCTATAATGTTCTGGTCTAAAAACGGCTCTCTTCCTTCCAGGCTTACAGACATTGTAGCCCTGTCAACCTTCTGCAATATATCATCGTTCATATAAGTTTGATAGTCTACTGCCAACATGTAAGACAAGGGGTCATAAAACTGGTGTAACAACTCTTTTGAGTCAAGCTGGGTGGCAAGCGGAATAGCATCTTTAGCCATAACATGTCCAACTTCATAATCCGAAAAAGCCTGTACGGAACTTCGCATGAGTTGTGCCGGCGTAATGTCTTTCAAAAACCCTTTCAGCTTATAATAACGGCTATGAAAGTTATAGGAGTTGCGCAGGTAAGGAATGCTGTTGGAGGAAACCTTATCCATTATTCCAGCAACGGCTTTGCGTACCGGGCTTGGTACTTTACTTAATTTTTTTCCATAGCGTAACAGGTATTCATAGCGGTTGTAACCGGCAAATGTTTCATCACCTGCATCGGCCGACAAGGCTACTGTTACTTTCTGTCTGGCAAGGCGGCTAACTAATGTAGTAGGTATGGCGCTGCTGTCGGCAAAGGGCTCATCATAGTATTGCGGCAACTCGGGAATAATATCAAGTGCTTCTCTGGCCGTACAGTAATGTTCTGAATGATCGGTGCCAAGGTAAGCCGCCACCTCTTTAGCATATTGCGCTTCATTATGGCGCTTATCTTCTGAACCTATGGTGAAAGTTTTTATTTTTTCAGTTGAAGTTTTCTGTAGCAGTGCTGTTACACAGGTACTATCAAAACCACCACTTAGAAACACACCTACAGGTACATCGGAAACCATGCGGTATTGAAAGGATTTTATCAGCAATTTTTCTGTTTCTTCTATGGCATCGGGTAAAGAAATTTTGAGTTTAGGCCGATTATAGTAATCGTACACGTTCCAGTATTGGGTAGTGGTAACCTGCCTGGTTTTTAAATCGAGATTTAAATAGTAGCCAGGTCTTAATTTAAAAGTATCGAGGAAAATGCAGTGGGGGTGAGGTACATAGCCGTACTGCAAAAATGCCGATACTGCAGACGGAGAAATTTTTTTTGGAAATCGTGGATGGTTCATTATTGCTTTTAGCTCCGAGCCAAAAATAAAGAGGTCATCCTTCCAGTAATAATTAAACGGTTTAACGCCGGCTCTATCACGTATGCAGGTAAGCTGCTGATTTTTTTCATCGTACAACACAATTGAAAACATACCCCGCCATTGTTGTATAGCTGGCAAGCCCCATTCTCTTACCGCGTGTAAAATGACTTCAGTATCCGAGTGGTTTTGAAAGTGATGGCCCTTCGCTATCAGCGCATTTCTTATCTCGTTGTAATTATAAATCTCACCGTTAAAAATAATATGTAAACCGTCGTAGGTCATGGGCTGAGAAGCAGCCGTACTGAGATCAATAATAGAAAGACGGCGGTGCCCAAGTCCCACCTGCACTTCTTCGGGTATAAACATTTCAGCCCCTTCACCATCCGGGCCACGGTGCCTTATGCTATCTGTCATTTGCTTTAAGATAGACAGACTGCTTTCCTTTTTAAAATCAACAAAACCCGCTATGCCACACATAAAAAAATATCTTTTTTAATAAAGTAATGTCAGCTAAAAACCTGCTGGTAGCAGTCAATAATTTTTTCAGTATTGTAAGAGTTCCTTGCTGTTTCTGCAATTTGATTTCGGTCGATTTTTGTAAACTCACACACTTTCCTTATGCAGTTTACAAAAGTTGGCATATCAGGTTCAGCCACTATAAACCCACCATACTGAGTAAGTATCTCGTTAGCTCCACCGGCGATATTAAACCCAATAGCGGGGCACCCTGCTCCCATAGCTTCAATCAGTACATTTGGAAATCCTTCATGATTGGAACAAAGCAATAAGCAATCTGCCGCTGCATAATATGGAAACGGATTAAAGCAATCTTGTTCAATAAAAATCCGGTCACTTAAGCGAAGCTCACCAACCTTTTCACTTATTAAATTTAATTCAGTACCCTCTCCCAAAATTGTTAGTTGATAATTGTGGGGTAATAACGCCAAGGCTTCTATTAGCAGATGCACCCGCTTTTCTTTGCTCAAATTTCCTACATATAAAAGTCGTTTGATTTCTTCCTGTTTGTGTTGATGATTGACAGGCAATAAAGATTCAAAGTTGCCAGGGTTATTAATAATTGTGATCCGTTCTTTTTTCACTCCGAAATGGTTTACCAAATCTTCTGCCATTGCCTTTGACTGGCAGATTATATGGTTATACCTATTTAAAAAACCGTACAAAAATGTGAAGAAAAAAGGATATTTAAAGTAGGCGTTTTGAATGCTGGCGATACTTGATTCCCGGCAAACCCATTTTATACTTGATGGAAATAAGAATTTAAAAAAAATGAGATAGGCATTTAAATAACCCATCCACCCGATTACTACATCCGGGGCAACCTGCTTGACAGCACGCCGCAGTTTTAAAATAGAAAGGTAAATACTGGGATGACAGACGTCGATGAGTGTGAGTCGTGTTTGGTCTAACTTACTTAGATTGCTTCCTGTAGCAGACAAACAAATAAGGAAAACTTCAAACCGTTTCCGGTCAAGGTTATTAATAACAGTAACCAGATTTTTTTCTGCACCCCCACGGCCTAAAGTCGGTATTATAAAACATAGCCGGCTTTTTTTATGGCTGTCGTAGTTTACTGGCATGTATCCATTAACTGCTTGCTTGCGTTGCAAGAATTTTTTATTTTTTTTGAAACAAGTAGCTGCTGCAACCGCCTTCGGGTACTTCTTTAGCTTTTAAGAAATTAAGACCTCTTGTTTCGCAGAATTGAACAATCTCATGTTTATCCGCTACCTCATAAGGCAGGCCGCCAAGCCAGTCGATGATATCGTGATATACGTTCATACCCCGGTCTATTTTTTCGTTCCAGCCAAAAGGGTTTTTTAATTTAAGCATACGCTTAATCATAAGTTTGGCGATCCATTTCCAAACCATTATTTTCTTTCCAAAGTCCGACGAGTTATTGTATTTTTTTTTGAGCTTCAGGTCAGCGTCGAAATTGGGACCTTTTTGGTAAATAGCGATCCAGAAAAGTCCGCCATCTGCTACCTGTAAAACTGCGTTATTAATAGCCTTCCACATCTCGCCGGTGTGGTGAAGCACCCCCCACGAATAAACCATATCAAATGTGCCAAGCGAGCCCATAAAATTATCATCGAGCACGGAGCCTTGCATTACTTTCCAGTTTTGTGGTTCACCGGCTTTCACCCACATTTGACGGGTAGCCTCTACACTGTTATTATCATAGTCAAAGGAGAGTAACTCCTTTGCGCCCATTGAATGAAAAGCAAATGAATGTACACCGGAGCCGGAGCCAATATCAATAATGCGCTTCCCCTGAAATGATTCCTGGCTTGTCCACTCCTTAATGTCCTGTGCTGCTTTTACCAGCACCTGATTGTCTAACGTACCTAAAAAATTTTTCCAGTTTTGCCCAAACCCAAAACGGGTTCCGCTGTTTATTTCCTCTTGAAATTTATTATCCATGAATTATATTTTTTTGCCGATGAAAATTAAATATGGGCTTGTGTATTGAGAGTTCAGCATTCGCTTACCAGGCACTATTCTAAAAATGCTGTTAAGCACACGTTGTCCCACTCCTCCTACTTTTAATAAAAACTGTGGTAGGGGCTTTGGCTTTGCATTCAGTACTGTAAAGTCAAATGTGCCAAAGAAGCCGCTATAAAGCGGCTGTACTTTCTCAGGTTTAAAAAGTTGTTTAAAGACAGACTGCTTCATGATTTTAAGATTATGAATACCAATCACTTCTTTGTGCAGCACAGACAACAAACCGTAATTAATGCCGCTTAAATTTGGAATGGTAATAATAAGCGTTCCCTCTTTTTTGAGTAGATTAAGATGGGCATCTATTACAGTGTCCATATCCTCAAAATGCTCTATAAATCCACGGGATATCACAACATCAAACTGCTGGTGATATTGAGCCTGAAATTCAGGTGAAAAAAAATCGGCATTAATAATATTATCAGGATGTATTCCTGCTTGTTGAAAATTTTTCCGGTTAATTTCAGTACCGGCCGGGGAGTACTCCACTCCATACGGATCAATTCCATATACATCTCTCATTTGTATCAGGAAATTTCCGGGTGCACTGCCTACCTCTAACACTTTGGTTTCTGTGTTCATTGGTGGCAGGTGCTTAGCAAAAAGGCAATCCCACAACACATAATCGGAATAGCTTTTAGAGACTGGCTTTCTTATTGTGACACCGGTTTGGTTTGCGCCGTCTTGTTGTGAAACATAAATGTCATCCCAGTATTTTTTTTCAGATAATTTTTTCATTTTAATTCTGACAGACTTACAACGAGCCTATCGTAGCTTTTGTGTTTTTCGTTAAGAAAATGGTTTTAATGCTGCCCCGTCCTAAATTAATCAGTTGAAACAAGAATAGGCGGGCCGGTTCATTAACTCTAAGAAAATGATTGACAATCATTAATAATCCATAATAAATAAAGGCAACCATTGCCAGCAATCCTATGGAATGAACTGGCGCAAGCATTTTGCAAACCAGTAAAAAAGGAATGTTTAATAAGGCCATCAGCATAAGTTGCCTAAGGGTTTGTTTATAACTTATGTAAGGCAGAAGCCATTTAAATAAAAGCAGGCAACCAATTGTTATGTATAGATAATAAGTGACCAACATGGCAATAAGAAATCCGTTGCCCTGATAAAGCCGAAAGCCAATGTACAGCGACCCAAGGCTTACTAAATTGAAAACGATTTGAAAATAAAAAGACTGGCTTACTTTCCGGTTAGCAGTCAGTACACGGGTTATAAAAGTTACCAGTAAAAAACAAGGTGTAAGAAAAATAAGGTATCGTAAGAATTGAGACACCATAATAACCGACTGCTCACCAAAACCACCACGAAAGAACAAAAACCTGACTACATCTTCTGCGTATAGAAATGTAAGAAAACATATGGGAACTAAAAGAAACAATAATATAGCGGTACTATCTTGGAATATTTTATTAAGCTGGTTATGCTCCTGACGGGCAGATAACTCATTAAACTTTATACCTATGACAGCTGCGGCCTGTGCAACAATAAAAGTAACCGGGATGTTTACAATCTGCATACTATAATTGTAAGCAGAATAATAGCCAGCTGTAAGGCTGCTTAAGATTAGAATAATGCCGTATGTATATGCAGTAGAGGCGATATTTCCTAAACTCACTGAAAAAAGGTTTTTGCCTATTCGCTTTGTGAGTTCCTGTTTGGAAAAGGTAAAACTCCATTTCAACTTTATCCACATAATTGCCAGCAAGAGAATAATATTTAAACCGTAACCTGTAACTAGTCCTACCATCGCGGCATTGATGCCTAGTTTTTTGTAAAACAAAAGTAGCATCCCAAGTGTCAATGTTTGTACGGTTAGGCTTACAATGAGCGGAGCAATAAAAAATTTAAGTGTTGTGAGTACAGTACTCAGGTAGGAAGAAACAATAATAAAAAGAGGCAGTACACTGCTTAACATTAGTAAGGAGCGATGTGAGAGTAAGACAGCATCTTTGAAGGTAGATATGATTTCAAAAACGGGGATAGAAAAAAAGAATAATATTATAAAGAGTAACAGGCCCAGCAGGCAATAAACCAATCCAAAAAAATTATAAAACCCCATAGCAGCCGCCCGCCCTTTTGTTTCCTGCAAGTGCATACCCTCTGGAATAATTACGGTTAGATCAAGACCATTAATAAAGGTTGCCACAAGGTTAACAAAGGCAAACAAATAAAAATAAATATCAGTGTCAATACTGGTTCCGTACAGCCGGGCAATAATGATAATATTTAAAAAATTTATCCCCTTTACAATGGCATTAAGAGCAGTAGAGGTTACAACACCTTTTTTATATGACTTGCTAATTAACAACTGATAAATTTTTCAGAAGACTTATGATAGTAGATTTAAAATTCTTATCAATGGCCAAAGTGTTTTCATTCACGGTTAAATGATACCAGCAATGCGAAAAATGAATGACTTATGTAATTTCATTGCCTTAATCAATATAAGCTGATAGATGATTTTATAACCCTACTCTGCTCATCGCTTTGTTTGCCCTACTTGTTGCAAATATTTTCCGTAACCACTTTTTAGTAAAGCATTGGCCTGGCTGTTCAATTGCTCATCGTTTATATAACCCATACGGTAAGCTACTTCCTCTATACAGCCAACCTTTGTTCCCTGACGCTTTTCTATCACTCGTACAAATTCAGTGGCATCGTGCAGCGAATCAAACGTACCGGTATCTAACCAGGCAGTGCCACGGTCAAGCAGGGCTACATGAAGCTGTCCCCGCTGCAGGTATTCTTTATTAACGTCTGTAATCTCATACTCGCCACGGGCCGATGGCTTCAAGTCTTTGGCTATTTGTACTACCGTGTTATCGTAAAAGTAAAGTCCTGGAACCGCAAAATTTGACTTTGGTTGTTCCGGCTTTTCTTCTATGGAAATGACTTTTTTATTACCATCAAATTCAACCACTCCATACCGGTCCGGATCCGATACTTCGTAAGCAAATACATAACCGCCCTCAATATCATTTAATGCCTGAAGCTGCCGCCCAAGGCCGGTTCCATAAAATATATTATCGCCTAATACCAGGGCCACTTTATCACTTCCAATAAAACCGGCGCCTATTACAAAAGCCTGTGCCAGTCCGTTAGGTATATTTTGTATCGCATACTCAAACCGGCAACCTACCTGGCTGCCATCGCCTAATAAACGTTGGAAAGAAGGATTGTCTTCGGGAGTAGTAATGATTAAAACTTCTTTGATGCCTGCCATCATTAAAATCGAAAGCGGATAGTAAATCATCGGCTTATCGTAAATGGGCATTAACTGCTTGGAGATGGCTTTGGTTATAGGATAAAGCCGGGTGCCGGAGCCGCCGGCTAAAATGATTCCTTTCATAAGCGTTATTGGTTTTTTATTGGATGATGGCCATACAGGAAATGTTTCATCTCCCGTTTCTTTCTCTACAATTTCATTGCGGCGCAAAGTACAAAAACTGTAATAAATACCAAATGCTATACATGGCGATTTTCAGTCTCATCTTGCTATGTTATGACTATGAAAACAAGCCGCTTTCCTGTTTTTTTGTGTGCTTAAATCTATGATGGTTTTAAAACCTTCTGTTAAAAGACTTCGACAAGCTCAGCCTGACAGAAACTTTAAAACACAAACTAGACCAGAGAGGTTGTCACCCTTGTCACTCTGAGCTTGCCGAAGAGTTGTCGAAGGGTGCGTCAGCACGCATCATACATTTAAGAACACAACCCCTGTTTTTATTTATAAAGACTATATAGGCAGCCTGCATCTCTTCACCCTATCCAGTTTTTAATTATAGCCCACAAATAACACGGGCCTTTAAAAACAAGGATCACCTGGTTAACAAAGCTATTTTCTTCATCTCCCAACGTCCTTCGCTAAAAGCTTTTTTATACTGTTGCCATCAAGTGAATACATTTCGCCACTCTCCAAACAAACCGCTTTTCCATCTTCATCAAAAACAAGCCGGCGCCCGTATTCACTCACCCAACCTGCAAACCTGGCCGGGTTACCTACTACTAAAGCATAAGGAGCAGCGGATTTTGTTACCACTGCCCCCGCACCAATAAAAGCATATTCGCCAATCACAATGCCGCAAATAATAGTGGCATTAGCGCCAATAGTAGCGCCCCTTTTTACCAGGGTAGATTGATACTCCGCTTTCCGGTTAATAGCACTTCGTGGGTTGATAACGTTGGTAAATACCATCGATGGACCAAGAAATACATCGTCCTCGCAAATCACGCCTTCGTAGATGGAAACATTGTTTTGCACCTTCACATTTTTACCTAAAATCACCTTTGCGGAGATAAACACATTCTGCCCGATGTTGCAGCCATCACCAATCTCGCATCCTTTCATAAGGTGACAGAAGTGCCAGATTTTTACCCCTTCGCCTATCACGCAGCCTTCATCTATCACGGCCGATGGGTGCGCAAAATAAGGCAGGCTCATACCCTGGTTTCTTTATTCGTAACAAACATCATTTATAAAACAGGGCTTTAGCGAATGATTGTTTTTGGAGGTAATAAAAGCTTCCGCCCATCATCAGCAGTAACAGTAAAATAGATACGTACACCGGCACCTGGTAAAGCAGGTAACTGCAACCTACAGCCATACCCAACGCGACAAAAAAGCTGGGCGCATGCACCTTTAATGTAAAATGGCGGCGCAGGTACACCAATGGAAGGGCGAATAAAGCGGCCTTGGTAATGCAGAAAGAAACCGCAGCGCCATATACACCCATCCTTGGTATCAACGCCATATTCAACAAAGCGATCAACACCACACCGGTGGCAAAAAAAGCCAGCACCAACACAGAGCTTTGTCCTTTGTAAATACCCAGCATAGAGAAATAAGTAAACAGGTCGAAGATCCATCCAAAGAAAAAGAAGGGCAGCAGTTTCGCTGATAAAACATAACTGGAATCGGCAAACACCCGCACCAAAATATCTTTAAAAAGTAGCAACACCGGTATGGCTATAAAGCCTGCTGTTGCCACCACACGAAACAAATTTGACAATTCACTTTCAGCATTAGCATTGTTTAAACGGGCCATGGAGTAAGGCGTAAACGCCAAGGCAAAAGCACTGATACCCATGCTGATAAGCCCTCCTAATTTTACCGCTAAGATGTACTGTGGCAACAAGTCCTGGTGCTGATAGTGCAACAAAAAATAACGATCGATAGAAGGCAGGGCCTGTTGAAAAAAAGCCGTCAGCGCAAAGGGAACACCAAACACCACCAGCTTTTTTACCAGCACTGTATTTACGGGAAGCGGTGCAAGGGAAATATTTTTATAGATGCGGCTCAGTCCAATCAGGCTACAAACCGCAGTGCTTCCAATTAAGCAATAAAATAATGTAGAGAGGCTTCCTTTTAATACCACGATGGTTATATAAACCGATGTCAGGCTAAAAACTGTTTGACAAAAACAAAGCACCACGTATTCTTTTTTGCGCCGCTGCCACAGCAAAATATTCAACACATAATTCAGCAGCATATGGGCCGGGATGATCAACAAGGCCTTTATCCAATAAACTTCCAGCAAGGAATCGGATGAAAACAGTTGCCTGGCAATGATGCTTTTAAACGGAAGCACAATCGCCGCAATCACACCCAAAGAAATGAGCTGCAAAAAAAAGGCATAACCTAACACCTGCTTTTTATCGAAACTTGTTTTCACTTCATCAAAATAAAAAACAGTCGCGGCTGCATCTTGCCCTAAAATAACCAGCCACGAAAAAAGGTAGGCATACACAAACGATACATCGTAGATTTTAAAAGCCGTTTGTCCGAGTTGATGTATGATCACAGGTATGATAAAAAAAGGCGCCAGCTTTTGAATGGCATTGGCCACACCATACACTACCGAATCTTTAATCAATCCTTTAAGCACGAACGGCTCCTTTCTTTTCTTCTATAATATTTTTAATGATAGCCAGCGGACGATTGACACAGTAGGTTAAAAACCATTGCTGTCCCTTGCGGCCCATCTCTTCCAGGCCTGCTTTGTCTTGCACCAGCGTTTTTAAGCCGGCAAATACCGATGCGGCAGAATGGGCGTGCAGCATGGGATACAGCTCGGGATAGTCGCCGCTGAATTCTTCATCAATGCGCTTGTGCATGAAAGGTTTTGCCATGTATAAAGCCTCCAGTGCAACACCGTAGCTAAGCCAGGAATAGTATAGCTCTCCAACTACCAGGTCGCTGATGGCTACTACCCGTAACAACGCATTGCGGGCCATTTTAGGAAACCACACCACCTTATTTTCTATACCCAGCCGGCCGATCAGCTTTTTTGTTTTGGCTACATCCACACCGTATTCAAATAAGATCAATGTTATTTTAGTACCAGGGTTTTCTTTTACAAACTGCCGGTAGCCTTCTATTAAAAAGCTGTTCCCTTTATTCGACCATTCATCACCACTTCCCTTCCATACCTGCCTTGTAGTTTGAACCAATATAAATTCATTTGCCTGGCGAAGGGCCTGAAGCCTTGTTTCAAAATCATCATTCCGGATCGCCTTCATCCAGGCCGCATCATAATCTTTATAATAAAACATGGGCGCCGGTGAAATGAATCGCTTACCCTTAAATTTTACTTTTTGCAGTTGCTTCTCAAACTCTTTATTGGTGCGGTCAAATAAAATGTAACGGCTTTCATTGATGCCCCTGCTTTGGTAAGCGGCCGCCTTAATGTAAGCCAACTGCCGCACCGGGTGTACCAGGCGTACAAAAGGAAGCGCATATAAATCAAATCCAAACGGGATGAAAATATCAAGCTGGCGGCCAACCTTGGCTACATACGCCGGGGCCGGACCATTGCCAATAAGAACATCATACGCTGCCAGGTCTTTCTTCACCAATGAAAAATCCTGTTTTAAAAAATCGCCCATATCACCCCAACTAATTTTTTTGCAATAGGCTTTATAGTCAGCAGTAGTGGTATCGCACGACGGATCGAAATGGTCGGGCTCATCGGTAAATATCAATAGCTCACAATCATACCCTTCATCCCTGAGATACCGGGCTAAAGAGAAGTACGAGTTATTCATGTTACCAATAATACCAATTTTCATTTCCCTTGCCACGCTTGTTCAAGCCCCTCTTTTGGAAAGTTGATTAAAATGCCGCTGTTTTTTTTCTGGTAGATAAACAAGGTTCCGGCAGCGGCTGCACTGGCGCCGCCCTTTATCGCTTCGCCAATATGTTTTACCGACCCGGCGCCGCCATGGGCTATCACGGGTATCGAAACCGCTTTGCTTACCTCTTTTACCAGCGCTACATCATAACCAATCCAACCGCCTTCGTTAGTGATAGAAGTCAGTAAAATTTCACCGGCCCCTTGTTGTTCCATTTCTATGGCCCAGGCTACCGGGCTTTTGCCACTGTTGATAGTACCGGAATGAGAGAATACGGTATAGTGGCCCAGGATCGTTTTTTTAACGTCAACGGCTGCTACTACCGCCTGGCTGCCATATTGTTCCGAAAGTTGTTTGATAAAACCTAGATTTTGTAAAGCCGCCGTACCGATAATTATCTTTTCTACCCCGCATTGAAAAACCAGTTTTGCTTTGTCAGGGCTGTCAATACCGCCACCGTAACTCACCGGCATAAAACATTCGCCGGCTATAGATTGCAGCAAGGCATAGTCAGGATCTTTTTTTTGAAGGGCGGCCCTTATTCCTAACAAACAGATCTCATCTACCTCCAGCTCGTTAAAGATGCGTACAGTATTTACCGGGTCGCCGATGTAAGCCGGCGACTTGAATTTTTTTGTCTTTACCAAGGCCCCGTCCACCAAACAAAGGGCGGGAATGATACGGGCCACCATATTAAAGCGACGCAAAATTGGCCAACAGCTTCATGCCGTGCTGATGGCTTTTCTCCGGGTGAAATTGTACACCCATAATATGCTCGTCGGCTATGGCCGAATCAAACGGCTGGTCATAAACCGTTCGCAGTAAAGCCTGTTGGCGCCGTTCGGCTTTTACATAATACGAATGAACAAAGTAAAAACGGCTGTCCTCATTTACGCCTGTCGTTAACGGATGCTCGTTGATCTTTTCTACACTATTCCAACCCATATGAGGCACTTTTATCTCGGTTGACGGAATAAATTTATAGGTGTATGCAGCCATCCATCCCAAGCCCTTTCGCACCCCTTCTTCACTGCCTTTTGTTAGGATTTGCATGCCCAAACAAATGCCAAGCACCGGCGTTTTTTCTGCCAAAACTTTCTGTTGCAACAGATCAATTAAACCCGACATTTCCAATGCCTGCATAGCGGCGTCAAAAGCGCCTACACCGGGTAGGATGATTTTTGAAGCCTTTTCTATTTCGTGATGATCGTTCGTGATGATAGCGGCACTACCGATGTGCCGGAGCATATTAAAAACAGAGGTAGTGTTACCGGCGCCATAATCAATAATGGCGATCAAGCCCCTTCTGTTTTTGACGTGTATTTGATAAAAAAGCTCATGGGCACCAGCCCCGCTTTTGCCATCAGGTAAAAAAATGGGCGTAAGGTTTCAAACCGTTTTTTATACGTCTTAAAATCCTTATAGGTTTTCTTTTCTCCATTCATGACGGACGAATACTGGGTTGAACCAATCCCGATGCGCTTAATAAAATAATCAGTGAGTTCTTTATTATCAGGGATAGGCTGGCTGTATCTTGCCATTGCTTCTTCCCTTGTGAGCAAGCCATTTCGCGCCGCGGCGGCTAAGCTCCAGTTCCGGTCATCTACCTCAAATTTCTGCGGCTTATAAACGCTGTAAGTAAAAGCCGAAAGCCGGTTTTCTAAATGATGCCCGCCATAATCTTCCCAACCGAAGGTTTGTTCTAAATAAGCCCGTGCACTTTCCTTGGTATAGTTAATGTACCATAGCGGCCGCACCTTCTTTATTCGTTTTACCGCCGTCCATTTTAAGAACGAAAAAAAATTCATGTTCGGAAACGACTTTAACTTTTCGCCACCCCCAAATTTTTTATAAATGTCATGGATGTATTTACCATCAAAGTAATTAGTGCCCATCGGCGATATACCTTCGGTAATAAACGAATGCCCTTCCATAATGTATCGGACGCCATGTTTGGCGGCAGCGCGGTAAAGCACTTCGGCCAGCGCAATATCAGTAGGGCAATCCAGCTCCGGTACGCCGGACAAAAAGAAGGCCCTGGTAAGTGCATCCATTTCTTTATGATGAACTACATACGTCTCCAGGTCGAGGGACAGAGCGGTCGTTAGCTTTCTGATATTTTGTGAAGCAATAGCCGTATTCCAGGTGTTATCGAAATGAACCGCTAAAGGCCGCAGGCCCCATTCAACTGTTTTGGCTAAGGTGTAGCTCGAATCGGTGCCACCGCTCACCCCTACCACACAGTCGTATTTTTTGCCTTTACCCCGTTTTTTTATTTCTTGTATAATGCCCGCCAGCATTTGTTCGCCGGCCATGGTGCCGGTCTTGAATTGTTCTTTTACCTCGTCCGACATTTTACAGTAATTGCAAACACCTTCCCCGTCAAAATGAATACGGGATACCCGGCTATCATAAATGCAACGTTGGCAAACTACATATTCAGTCATGATAAAAAATGCAACGCCCCTGGCAAGGCAGGTATCTTGCGGTTAGCAGAGGCGCAGGCCCAGGCGATGGTTTGTTCCAGGCCTTTATATAAACTAACGCCGGGATGGTAGGGTAAGTCGGCTGCCGATTTAGCGATATTGATACATCGGCGTGAGATATTATCTATATCCCGGTTAACGATATTTTTTATAACAGAACGGCTCTGTGTAAGGGCAATTATGGTTTCGGCTAATTCATTCACCGATGTTTCGCGTCCGGTGCCAATGTTATAATCATTACCGATAGCTACCGGGTTAATGGCGGCGGCGATGGTAGCGTTTATGGCATCTTCGATATGCGTATAATCCCGTGTTTGGGCGCCGGTGCCATGCACGTTAAGCGGTTGGCCATCCAATGCGGCGGTTATAAATTTTCCAATAACACCGCAATACGGATTATCGGCCGACTGGTAACGGCCGTAAACATTAGAATACCGTATAATGGAAACCGGTAAATGAAACACTTCAAAAAAAGTTTTGGCATAGGTTTCTGCCGAATACTTACTGGCCGAGTAAAAATTTAAAAAGCTTTTCGGATCGTTTTCGCTAACAGGAAAACGGGAAGGGTTGCCATATACCGAAGAAGTGGATGTATAAACAACCCGCTTTACCTGATGTGTTCGGCAGGCTTCAAACACATTGAAGCTCCCACCAACATTTACCATCAGGTCTTCTCTGGGGTTGGCATTGGAAAGAATAATATTCCGGGAGGCCAAATGAAAAACTACGTCTTTACCTTTTACACAATCGTTGACCAGTTCCTTGTCTTCTACCGAGCCGCGGACAAACTGGTAAGGCAGGCCGGCTAAGTGCGTTAAATTGCCGGTAAACAAATCATCTAACACGGTAACGTTGGCCTCATATTTTTCTACTAATGTTTGTACTAAGTTCGATCCTATAAAACCGGCGCCACCGGTTACTAATATTTGTTTTCGGATAAGGGAATTCATGTAGCGGAAGGTAAGGATTATCTCCACTACAGTAGAAATCCTTTCGGCAAAAGTTACCTGTCAGCATACATATCCTGGTAGTAATGTTGGTAAGCGCCGGAGGTAACGTTCTGTAGCCATTCTTCATTGTTGAGATACCAATCAATGGTTTGCTCCAGCCCTTCCTCAAAGGTTACACTTGGCGCCCAGCCCAATTCTTTATTGATCTTGGTGGCATCAATCGCATAGCGTCTGTCGTGTCCCGGACGGTCTTTTACATAGGTGATCAGCTTTTCGCTTTCGCCTGCCTCCCTTCCTAATTTTTCATCCATCTGTTGGCAAACAAGCTTTACCAAATCAATATTTTTCCATTCGTTAAATCCGCCGATATTATAGGTGTCGCCAATCTTTCCTTTGTGAAAAACAAGGTCAATAGCTACGGCATGGTCTTTTACAAAAAGCCAGTCACGGGTATATAGTCCATCACCATAAACCGGCAGCGGTTTTTTATGAATGATATTATTGATAAACAGCGGAATCAGTTTTTCCGGGAAGTGATAAGGGCCGTAGTTATTAGAACAATTAGTGATTACCACCGGTAGGTCATACGTATCGCTATAAGCCCGTACAAAATGGTCCGAAGCAGCCTTGGAGGCGGAATACGGCGAATGCGGATCATAGGATGTTTTCTCCGTAAAAAAACCTTCGGCTCCTAAAGCGCCATACACTTCATCGGTAGAAACATGGTAGAATAACTTAGTTGACCCGTTGATTATGGGTTCTCTCGTTGCGTTGTCATCCTGAGCTTGTCGAAGGAGCCAATTTTTTTTTGCTGTGTTCAGCAGGTTCACCGTGCCTACTACATTGGTATACACAAAATCAAGCGGCGAGAGAATAGACCGGTCCACATGCGATTCAGCCGCTAAATGAATAACGCCATCAGGTTCATAGGTGGCAAACACCCTCTCCAGTTCCGGCGCATCTAACAGGTTTACTTTTTCAAAAATATAATTAGGGGCCGCCTCAATGTCTTTTAAGTTAGCCAGGTTACCGGCGTATGTGAGGGCATCCAGGTTAATGATCTTGTAATCGGGGTATTTGGTCACAAACAGGCGCACCACATGCGACCCGATAAACCCGGCCCCGCCGGTGATAACAATGGTTTTGGTTGCTTTCATGCTATAACGAATAAGAAAAATGGTGTTGTTGTCTGTACCATTCAAAAGTGGGTTTCAATCCTTCGCGGATAGTAGCACTTGGGCGGTAACCCAATACGGTACCGGCTTTCGATATATCCGCAAGGCTATGCTTTACATCGCCCTTCCTGTCAGGGCCGTAGATGGGGGCCAGGTCGCTGCCGGCTATTGATTTCAAACTTTCGAACAGTTGGTTGAGTGAAGTTTGTTCGCCGCAGGCAATATTGTAAACCTGGTTGACGGCATCTTTATCCCTGGTAAACAGGGCTAGTTCATTAGCTAAAACCGCGTTGGCCACATAAGTAAAGTCGCGGCTATGTTCACCATCGCCATTAATGGTAGGTGGTTCGTTTTTAAGCACCGCTTCTATAAAAAGGGGCACTACAGCGGCATAGGGGCCGGCCGGATTTTGCTTGGGCCCAAAGATGTTGAAATACCGTAGGCCGATAGGCTCCAAATCATAAAGGTTGGCATAAACCCTTGCATACAATTCGTTTACATATTTAGTTACGGCATAAGGTGAAAGGGGATTGCCGATAACATCTTCTACTTTAGGCAGTCCGGGATGATCGCCGTATGTAGAGGAAGAAGCGGCATATACTACCCTTTTGATGCCCGATTCTTTTGCGGCGGTAAAAATGTTCAGGGTTCCGGTTACATTAACCTCATTGGAGGTAAGCGGATCGTTGATAGAACGCGGAACAGAACCCAGGGCCGCCTGGTGAGAGATAACATCAATTTCTTTACAGGCATTCAGGCAGGTTTCATAACTGCGTATGTCGCCTTCTATAAATTCAAAAGCAGGATGCTGCTCAAACTCTTCGAGGTTTTTTAAAGAACCGGTTGCCAGATTATCCAATACCCGCACTAATTGTACGCCTGGCCGCTGAAGCAGGTGGCCCACCAGGTTAGAGCCAATAAACCCGGCGCCGCCGGTCACTAATATTTTCATCAGGCAGAAGTCTTTTTAGTACTTTTTGCTTTACCATTTGGGCTCATCCAGCCAAACCATTTACTAAGCCGCGACCGGTGCTCTGGCTCATCTTCAAAATAACCCGAACCATAGCCGTAGCCATAACCATAATTACCGCCATAGCCATAAGCGCCATAACCCTTCTGCACTTTCACATCATTCAGCACTACAGAAACCTTAGGCAGGCGTCCATCGTGATAGTAGCTGTCTATCAGTGACAATTGTTTTTTATACGTATGGCCCTGACGCACAATATATAGAGTGCAATCGGCAAATTTGCTCAACGTCATCGCGTCGCTTACCATACCCACAGGAGCGGTATCCATAATTACCACCTCAAAGTTTTGACGGAGGTAAGCAAACAATTCATCTAACCGTGTATCTAATAAAAGTTCGGCCGGGTTAGGCGGTATAGGCCCGCAGGGCAACACATACAAATTATCATAGCCATTTACCTTCACCGGCAGCTCTTCCAACTTGGCTTTTCCCAAAATAAAATTGGTTAAGCCGTTATGCTTCGGCATGTCAAGCCCCGAGGCGATCTTAGGCTTACGGATATCGAACTCCAGGATAACGGTTTTTTTGTTGGCTAACGCCATTACAGCGCCTACATTGGTACTAACAAAAGATTTGCCCTCCCCGCTAAATGAGGACGTAACCATAATAACCGGCCGCTCTGCTTTCACCAAAACATATTGAAGATTGGAACGCAGGATGCGAAACTGCTCGGCAATTACTTTGCGGTTACCGGCAATAACTACCAATGTTTTATCGCCGTAAGAGTGGCCCACTTCACCTAAGATGGTAGCATCGGTTAATCGTTCAATATCGTGGCGGGAGTTTACTTTATCATTTAATACCTCTAATAAAATAATAATGATAGTGGGGATTAGCAGCCCGATAAAAAAGGCCAGGATACGGGTGGAGCGCCTGTCCGGCTTTACGGGTGTAAAATCTGGCAGCGCTTCCTGCATTACCTTGGTATTGGAAATGGTAGAGGCAAGGGTGATGCCCAGCTCATCCCGCTTGGAAAGAAGCTGGTTATAGATCAGCAACTTGCTGCTTAATGAATTTTGTATGTTCAGCACATCCTGCCGTTTATTAGGCAGTGTTTGCAATTGGGTGATGGCATCGCCGCTGCTCGACTGCAAATCTTTAATTGCCCGGTCGTACGACGTTTTAATATTCTTTACATTTTCCAGTATCTTATTGCGCAGGGCGGTTATTTCTTCCGATTTCTGCTGAACAATTACATGGCCCGGCTGTGCGTTTTCCAATAACTCTTTCCGCTCCAATTGCGCTTTATTATACGAAGCGATAAAACCATTCAGGCTGGGGTCATCTATACCTAAGGAAGAAGGAACTAAACCTTGGTCATTACTACGAACGTAGTCCTGAATTTGAAGCGCATTGTTAAGCTGAATGCGTTGCACTTGTTCCGATTTATAAGCGTCTTCTACCCTTGACAGGTAGTTGTTGGCCTGAGCTTGCGGATCAATAATGTTATTGGCCTTTTGGTAAGAGACCAGGGTTTGCGTAATGGAATCCAATTCCTTCTGCCGTTCGTTCAACGCCTTGTCTATAAACTGAAGCGAATTTTGTGTAGCTACGTTTTTTTCTTCAATAGTTACAGCCTGGTACTCCACCATCAGCGCATTAATGATATCGGCCGAAAGTCGCGGATTAGTGGACTCCATAGCGATAGTAAGTATGCCGGTGTTTTGCTTGGGCACCACTACCAACCCGCCCAGCAAGCTGCCGGCCTGAACCGGTGTGGGATTATAAACAATTTTACATTGAGGGGAGATAGAACCTTTATTCAATCGTACCAGCCGAAACCGGCCATATTGATTTTGAAAGGTTTGTCCAAAAGCAATACGGGCCGAACCACCATTCACGGTAAAATTTTGCTCATCGGCAAACAGAAGATTAAGGGTAAAGGTTTGATTGGAGTCAGTTAATTGCAACGGCTCTAAAATATATGGAGTGAGTTTGTAGCTGTTCAGCTCCTTAATTTTCCCTTGTACGGAGTAGTTGTAATTAAGGTGCAAAGCATCAACCGCTCTTTCCATCAGGGGTCTTGATTGCAGCACTTCAATTTCCGTCTGGATATTTTTGCGGCTGTCCGATTGCATGGCCTGTTCCAGCTTATCGCCGACTGTAGGTGTGGTTTTGTCATCCCTGATAATGATCTGCCCCGATGCCCGGTAAAACTCGGTAGCATACCGCAGGTACAGGTAAGCGCCAAAAAGGGAAAGGGCTACACAAACAAAATATAAGGGTAAAAAACGAACGTATTTAAAAAACAGTTCTTTAATGTTTAAAGAACTATGATCAACTCGTTGCTTTGTTGCAGGCACTGTCTCCTCCATTCACGTATAGGTTAAAATAAAAATTTTAGCGGCGGATAATATTGATAATAAGGGCAATGGTGGTAATAATGCCGGTGGCGATACCAATTTCCTGTACCACCGTTTGCTGTTGCTGCTGGCGGAACTTGCGTTGGTTTTGCTCGACAAAAACCATATCGTTTTGTTGCAGCCGGAAGTAAGGCGAGGCCACTACTTCTTTGGACGTTAGGTCCAGCCGTTGAATTACCGCCTGCCCATTGGTTTCCCGCCATATTTTAACGGTGGCTTTGTTACCATATTCTGTTACGTCGCCTGCCAGGCCTAATGCCTCAAAAATGGTGATTCGTTCTGTAGGAACATTAAATGTTCCCGGTGCTCTTACTTCACCCAACACGGTAATTTTATAATTTAAAAAACGGACAATAACCGTAGGGCTTTTTAAAATAGAATCTAATTTGCTTTTTATCTGCTTTGCTAATTCCGATTTCTTTAATCCCTCCACATGAAAAGTACCTAAGCGTGGGTACTCAATATCGCCGGCATCAGTGACTAAAAAACCGGCTGTTCCGGTAGTGGTGCTGCTTCCGGCTACTGTTTGCTCGGGCAAGTTATAAAGTGCATCTACCTGCGGGTCGGCGCTAAGGCTATATACTTTAATAGACAGCAAATCGTTTTTTTGAATAGTAGGTTCCGTTAAACGCAAAAGGTTAATACCGGTTGTGTCATTGCTTCGCTCCAGATAGTTAGTGATCACTTCCTTTTGTGTATGGCAGGAAGCAAATAAAACAACACTCAATAAGCCGAAAAACAAAATTTTCATATCCAATAAATTAGGCGCCATCTGCATGGCTTCGCCCCTCTCAGTTACAGCTACAACTGACGGCCTTACTTTGAAGAGGTGCAAATATAGGTGTTGTTGTAACCCAAAAGCAAGCAAAAAGCCTGGCCAATAGGGCCTTGTCTCCTGGTAAACTAATAGGTAAATCAGTTGTTTATTTTCAATAAAAATCTGACCCATGAATTATTGATGGCCGCACAAACCGATTCACTACATTTAATACAAATCTTGCCGTTTTGAACCAACGTTATTATTCATTAGATGTTTTTAGAGGCGCCACCGTTTGCCTTATGATACTGGTTAACAACCCTGGCTCCTCTTTCGTATATGGGCCGCTCGATCATGCGCCCTGGCATGGCGTAACGCCTACCGACCTGGTGTTTCCGTTTTTTCTGTTTGCCGTGGGTAATGCCATGGCTTTTGTAATGCCAAAGCTGGAAGCGGCCGGCAGTGGTGTGTTCTGGCGAAAAGTGATCAGGCGCACACTGCTTATTTATGGCATTGGCCTTTTCTTAACCTGGTACCCTTTTGTGCAATATATAGATGACCGCCTGGTAGCCAAAGGCTGGACCTGGGCTTCTGCCAAAGGCGAACTGCTGGGTGTGCGGCTTTTGGGCGTGCTGGCCCGCATCGCCATCTGCTATTTTTTTTCGTCGGTAATTGTGTTCTATCTAAAAGCAAGAGGCGCTTTTTTAACCGGGTTAATTTTGTTGCTGCTTTATTGGCTGCTGGCCTACACCTTAGGGGATAGTGCCGACCCGTTTAGCATGACCGGTTACTTTGGCAACAAGGTTGATTTTGCCATCCTTACAAGGCCGCACATGTACCACGGCGAAGGCATTGCCTTTGATCCCGAAGGCATCATGAGCACCGTTCCGGCTATCGTGCAGGTCATCTTCGGCTTTTTAGTGGGCGACTACATCCGTAAACGCGGCGCCCATGTACAACAGATGCAGGAGCCGGCGGTAAAAGGTTTTGAACTGTACCAAACACTTACCGTGCTCTTTATAGCCGCCGTGGCCCTTTTGTTTACCGGTTATGCCTGGGGCCTGGTTTTTCCCATCAATAAAAAAATATGGACCAGTTCCTACGTTTGCTATACATCGGGGCTGGCCATACTGGTGTTGGCTACCCTGGTATATGCTATTGAAGTGCGGCGAATAAAGGGATGGTTTACAGAGTTCTTTAACGTGTTTGGTAAAAACGCCCTGTTCATTTTTGCTTTTAGCAGCTTTCTGCCCAAAACCTTGTGGCTTGTTCGCTGGCAAACCGGCGTTAACGAAAAAGGACAAGCTATCTACTCCGACCCCTGGCATTGGTTGGCCAAACTCTGTGGCAGGCTGCCCGGCCGGCCGGAAAACGGGTCGCTGCTGTTTTCCATTTGCATTATTTTACTATTCTGGGCTATCTGCTACTGGATGGACAAAAAAAAGATTTACATCAAAGTATAGTAATGGCCGCCCTACTCACTCCCGGCGATACTCCATGGATAAAGCAGGGTAAAGGCTGGGATAATGCGACGTAGAGCGTCTCTATGTTAACAGCTTGTGAACACACCGGAAAATGCATTTTTAGGTGAGCACAAATGTTGGTGAGCAAAATTCTATTCATCAGCGTACATAAAAAAATCGTTGGCCCGTAACGAACCAACGATTAATATTTTAAGGCAACTGATGTTCTTACTTTCGTAAAGGAATATTTACACCGGCATGAAAGCCCAGGTGATTCAGGTTGGTTAAGCCAAATTCCTTAAACGGCATAACATTGTAAGAAGCTCCTGCTGTAAATCCTGACTGTCCGCCTCTTTTAAAAGGAATATACACGCCTGCTTCGGGCCTTGCTGCAAAGCCGGCCTTTGTTTGCTGGTCGCCAAACTCACCCAATAATTGATTATAGGTAATCAGGTTAGCGCCAACCCCCAACGCTGCATACGGTTGCACGGCCGCATCGGGAGTAAAGCTATATTTAGCCGTTGCCAGCAAGGGTAATGTTTGAATAGAATTGGTGACTACCGCCGATACATTGCTGCCGTCCGACAATTTATATACCTGCCGCGGGTCCTTTTGGTAAAAGTCCTGAAAGCCTGTTCCTAAACCAACGGATAATTTAGCGTTGATACCATACAGTACCGCCGCCTGAAAGCCACGATACGACGGGCTGTTGATCATGTCCTTGAACGATCCGGTAGGAAGGGCCACATTATAACTAAGGTCAAGTTTTGTTAATCCCTTCTGTGCCTGTACGGCCGACATAGAAGCAAGAAAGGCAAGTAAGGGAAGGATGATTTTTTTATAGGTCATGGTGTTCATTATTTATCGTGATGTTTTTAAATAAGGCGATTGGTCAAAAAGGGTTTGCACCTGCGAGGATACATTGCTGCTGCGAAAGATGCCCTCGCCACGGATCAAGCCATTCCATACGCCTTTGATGGTACGGTTGCTTGACGACGCATCCTTTAAATCAAGCATGTCAATGGACAGGGCGGCCTCCGTGCTTTGATACACCCCATAGCTGGAGGGAAAGTAATAATCATAACCGCTGTAGCCCCAGTAATAAGGGTCGTAGTAGCCGCCGTAGCCGCCATAATAGTCACCTAAGTTGACTACATTGGTTGAGGTGTTATATACCCGGCTTACATTAATACCAAGGTCAGGCGACTGTGTACGGCTAACCCTTACAAAGCCTCTTGCATTTAAGGCCGCTGCAATAGCACTGGTTACCTGCACATCCCAGGTGCTGGCCTCCCGGCCGGCGTACTGGCTGTTATCAATCAGCGAAACAGAATCTGCCAGGCTATACGTTTTGTAAGAAGAAAAATTGGCGGATGAGTCGCGGTTAGTGATGTAGATGCGGCTTTCATCCTCGGTAATGTTTTTTAAAGGGTCTTTGGTGCAACTGCTCAACGCTACAAAGCTGGCTACTGAAAGCAGTGCCGCCCCAATCATTTTCTGCATATATATTTTAGATTTTAGACGGAGTAGTAAACAAAGTGGATGCCTGTTTATAGATGGGTAACGTAGGTTAACAGGCTTCTAACAAAATGGTACAATACAGAGGGAGCAAGCGTTTGATGAGATTGCCGGTCAGTTGATTGGCAGTGGAAAAAAGTCAGCAGGGAGGTCTCTTTTTGTCACTTTTGTTTCATTGGAGCCCGGCGTTTGTACCACAAAATGTTTTGAGCAAATTGGTAATACGATTTGTATAAGAAGAATTTTTACACAGTTCACCTGCGCTTTTGTCAAAACGGTTTCTATGTCCGGCATTCTAACGGCGCATAAGTAAAAAACCGCTGCTCGGTTCTGTTTAAGAGCACTACACATGCTTTTCAAATGAAGTAGATAGGCATTGCGGATACGTGGGCTGCGGCCATCTCTTAAATAATAATCACAACGGAGTAACGGCATACAAGCGGTGCAATAATTCTGTTATTGCATTTGCCGGATAGGATAAATTTGAACCACAATGATGTGTATGCGAATCTTCCTGCTTTTTATAATCTCCTCACTTTGTTGCGCCTGCAATGTTTCAAAACAGCTTCAAAAATCAGCTACAAAGAATGTGTTGAGCAATGCGACTTTGCAAACGGCGCATGTGGGCATCTCTATTTATGAACCGGCTTCCGGCAAGTATTGGTTCAACTACCAGGGCGATAAATATTTTGTACCGGCGAGCAATACCAAGCTGGCTACTTGTTATGCGGCGATGAAGTATTTGGGAGATAGCTTGGTGGGGCTGCGGTATGGAGTGCCAACTAAGTACTCAAATACGGATAGTCTGTCGACAATTGTTATTTGGTCAAGTGGCGATCCCACATTTCTTCATGAAGATTACCCAAGACAAAATGTGTTTTCTTTTTTGAAAACGCAGTTCGTTTACATGAAAAAAACTGCTTCTCTTTTTATTGACCTACGTAACAAATTCCAGCGTTGGGGCACAGGCTGGTCGTGGAATGATTATGAACAGCCTTACATGGCAGAGAGAAGCGAATTTCCAATTTTTGGCAATGTTATCAATATGAAATTGCTTGACATTAGCGAACGAATTAGTGTGGATTCAACAACTTGGAGAGAGAAGTACAAATTGGTAAAAACTCAAAGTCACTATCTCGACTCTTTGGTGAATGACTTCTCTTCTCGTGCCAGATATGATTTGAAAGTTCCCAATCCCAAAATCCGTATTACCCGCAACATATCAAAAAACTCTTTTGGTTATACAGATGCTGAAGAGCCTTTTACTGGTGGTCGTATTACATTTGTTAGTGATGCCTATAGTATTCTGGAGGATAGCTTGAAGATAGAGTTTGGAATAATGCACAAACAAGGGCAAGGAGATATATATATTGATGAGTGTGCTGGATGCGATTTTACACAAGTTAAAATTAAACACTGGAACATCATCCACTCCCAACCCACCGACTCTCTCCTCAAACCCATGATGCACCGCTCCGATAATTTCTTTGCGGAGCAAGCCTTACTCATGGTAAGCAACGAGCATTTAGGTTTTATGAACGATGAAAAGATTATTGATGCCATTTTAAAAACCGACTTCAATGACCTACCCCAAAAGCCGCGCTGGGTGGATGGTTCAGGGCTTAGCCGCTATAACCTATTTTCGCCGCAGGACTTTGTTACTATTCTCCATAAAATGAAAACAGAGTTTGGTATGCCCCGCATCAAAAACATTTTGGCTACCGGCGGCGAAGGCACCATCAGCAACTATTATGTAAAAGATAAAGGCTTCATTTATGCAAAAACCGGAACGCTGTCTGGCGTAGTAGCCTTGAGCGGATTTCTTTATACAAAAAAGGGAAAGGAACTAATTTTTTCCGTGCTGGTGAACAACCATCAAGGATCGGCAACGGAGGTACGTAGAGCGGTGGAGAAGTTTATTGAGGGAGTGAGGGACAAATACTAAGTTCACAGTTTACCGTTTTCAGTTTACAGTTGAACCTCTCCGCCTATTTATGCTTCACCCTATATATTACGATGCACAGGTAAACTTGTAAACAGCAAACGGTAAACTTTTTTCTTCTCTCTACCCAACCCTTTTGCCGCAGCCGAAGTATATGTTACCAAAACCGTTTTATGAAGCGACTATATAGCACCTTACTACTACTGCTGCTTTCTGTTTTTCTTTTTCAATGCCAACGCGAAGTAAGCTACGCAGGCGGCCCCGATAACCCCGGCGAATTAGCTATACCCGACCCTATAACCGCTGCCCTGCAGGGAAACATTTTTGATGAATCCGGCGCACCCGCAGCCGGCGTTAGCGTGCAGGTAGGCAGCAAAACGGCTACCACAAATGCAAGTGGTTACTTCCGTATAAATGATGCTGCACTTGATAAACGATCATCGTTGGTAGTAGCTACCAAGGCTGGTTACTTTAAAGCCTTTCGCACGTTCAGCGCTACCTCCGGCGCTAACCAGGTTGTCGTTAAACTGATAAAAAAAGTACTGGCCGGAACCATTGATGCCGCTACCGGTGGCGAGGTTTCTTTAAGCAACGGTTCTAAAGTGGCGCTGTCGGCCAATGGTGTAGTGAATGCCGCCACCACAGCGGCTTACACGGGTACGGTAAATGTATATGCGGCTTATATTGATCCTACATCAAGCGACATTGACCAAACCGTGCCCGGCTCTTTTATGGCCAACGATAAAGATGGTAAGCGGGTATTGCTGAACTCTTATGGCATGCTGGCGGTGGAGCTGGAATCCGCTGCCGGTGCGAAGCTGCAAATAAAACCGGGTAGCGTTGCCAAACTAACAACAGCCATTCCGGCATCGGCGCAAGCATCGGCGCCGGCTACTATTCCATTATGGTATGTAGATGAAACCACCGGCCTTTGGAAAGAAGATGGCGCAGCCACCAAAAGTGGAAATGTATATGTAGGCGATGTGAAGCATTTTTCGTTTTGGAACTGCGATGTAAGCGCTAAGGCTGTTTTTATTTCTATGACCTTTAAAACAAGTAGCGGCGCCCCCGTTGTTCATACCGAGGTACGTATTAAACGCACCACCAACAACTGGGAAGGTTATGGTAGCACCGATTCGTTAGGACAAGTAAGCGGTTATGTTCCCAACAGTGAAGCCTTGGTGTTAGATGTGGTTGACCATTGCAACAATGCTTTTTACACACAGAACATCGGGCCGTATGCGCAAAATGTCAATCTTGGTAGTATTACATTGAGTCCCTCCGTTACATCGGTAATCACGGTAAAAGGCAAACTGGTTAATTGCAGCAACGTGGCGGTTAGCAATGGATATGCGGTGGTATCGTTTGGTGCTGAAAATGAATTTGCAAGGGTAAATGCTACCGGAGATTTTCAAACCACGTTTACCCGATGCGGTAGTAGTCCAACCACGGTTAGTATTGCAGGTGTTGATGTAACGAGCCAGCAACAAAGCACTACACCAACCGCGGTAGCGGTAGCAGGTTCTATAATGGATGCGGGGACTGTTTCGGCTTGCGGGATGTCCACAACAGAATTCATAAATTATACGTTGGATGGAACTATGGTCAATATTGGCACTAATGCTGATACACTTCATGCTACATCACAACCAATCGGGGGTGGAGGGCCAAGAGAAATTGTGACTTACATTGATGGATTTAAGGCAGGCACCAGTAATTTTCTTTTACTGGAATTTGTTAGCGCTAATGAAACGGCTGGGAGTTATCCGGTGACCAACATTAATGTGAGCAGCTTTGATAGCTTAACTGTTTCAACCGGAATGAACATCACTATTACAAATTTCCCAACCGCTAACAATGGGTTCTACGAAGGTAGTTTCAGCGGTCAATACAGAGATGGATCAGCCACACTTCACACACTAAGCGGAACCTTCCGGGTGAGAAGAAGATAAAGGAAACGGATTGAATGATCGAAATACCAAGACACCATTGACCAACGAGGACGAGCATATCAATATTATCAGAGCGTGCAGGCAGAACGACCGTAAGGCACAGCAAAACCTATATAAAGCGTACTATAAAACGATGGTGACCATCTGCTTGCGCTATACTAAAAATGAAAGCGATGCAGTTGAAGTACTGAACAATGGATTTTTAAAAGTGTTTCAAAACATACAACGATACGACGCCTCAAAAGCCAGCATCTACACCTGGATACGAACCATTGTGGTAAACAGTTGTATTGATTTTGTGAAGAAAAAAACAAGAGCAGAACCGTACAGCGAGTTGACGGATGATATGGAAATACAAGTGCCAGCGGATGTTATTAACCGGATGAAAGGTGCTGAGCTGCTGGCCCTTGTTAGAAGCCTGCCGCCCGCCACCGCAGCGGTTTTTAACCTGTATGTGATAGAAGGTTACAACCATAAGCAGATAGCGGCCCTGTTAGGAATTAGTGAAGGCACCAGCAAATGGCACCTGAGCGAAGGACGAAAAAGTTTGCAGCAAAAAATTAAACTGTCAGATAGTAATTAATGAGCGATCAACTGCCATATAACAATAACCAGTGGAACGATGTTCCGGTACCCGACAGCGACCTTGCCTGGCAAAAAATGGAGCTGTTGCTGGAGAAAAAAAAGAAGCGCCGTATAGCCTGGTGGTTTTGGCCAACCGCTATCGCCTTGATAGCCGGCTTGTTAATTGGAGGCGGGCTTTGGATCTACGGTGGTAACGATCATGAGCCACCGGCAAATAATAAAATAACCCATCTTACTGACAAAAAAGTATCGCCGGTTGATAGCATCATTACTATTATACATACACAACGGCCAAGAACTATAACAGACGATAAACAAAATTCAACCACCCGCTTATTATCAACCAATAAAAAAGATCAGGCAACAATAATGGTTATGAAAGAACGTGGGGTAACCGATAGCTTAGATAAGAAAACCGGTAAGAAAACTTCATTACAACATCATTTTAAAAAAGGCCAACCCGTCGAGATTATGAAAGGGAAGCAGGTGCGCCACTATAAAGCATCAGTAAAGGAAGATGACATCATTGAACGGTCTATTCTGATTCAAAGCAACACAGGTAACAAACAAAAACCAAGGGCTAAAACGGATAACACTTCACTACAAAAAGATACGGCCGCTATAAAAGATTCAAGCAAAACATTACTCTTAAAACCTGCGCCGGGCGACAGTTCTTCTAAAAAAACTAAGAAAGAAAAAGCGCCGGTTCTTAGCGCCGGTATTGGCTTACCGCAGTACATCACATTAGCCGGTCAGCAGGCATCGCCCTACAATTATAATGGTAACAAAAATTTTTTTACCGATCATCTTCCATCGCTTTATGTAAGGTGGCAACATAACAAGTGGTATGCACAGGCAGAAGTGGCTTACATAGTAGCGCAGCCGGTAAGAAAGTTTTTCTTTAGCGAAACCACACAGATTGATTCAGCCGCTAATACTTCGCATACAGAACGCTTCTCTGTTCAGAAACTTTACTATCATCAACTGGCGCTGAACATTAACCGGGTTATTCTTCCAAAATGGTCGGTGGGTGTTGGCGGTATGTATAATTTATTAGCCGGCTCTGTAAGGGCAAAACAAACAACGGATAAAAAGATAAATACCGGAGAAGAAACGATGGTTGAAAAGATAGAACCCGTAATGGGAAGCCGGGACTCTTTACTGGTTAGGAATAAATCGGTTGTTGGCGTTTTATTGCAAACCGATTATCAGTGGAAGCGCTTTACAATTGGACTGCGTTATACAAAAAGCCTGCAACCGTATATTAGGTACTATACTCTTGTTAACGAAAGGAAAGAAAAAAATCAAACGCTTGAAGCCACCTTACGTTTCCGGTTGTGGAAGGGCAGGTAGTTGGCAGTTGACGGTTGACAATAACTGGGAAAGCTATATCGTGATTGGAACGACCCAACATTTGAACGCTTGAACTCTGGAACTATTGAACCGTAAACCGTGAACTGTAAACTTTACTTCTAACCCTACCGCATAAACATCTTCTCCAACCCATCCTTCTTAAATTCTAAATACGTTGGCCGTCCTGATGCGGTAGCATTGGGTTGGTCGCAGGCGAACAAGTCCGCAACCAAACTTTCCATTTCTTTTTCACTTAATGGTGTACCGGTTTTTATAGCTTGTTGCCAGGCTACGGTGCGCAATAACATCTCCCGTTTGGGCAGTTTTAATTCGGCATTAAAATGCTTATACTGTTCAATAATTTTTTCAAGCGATGCCCGTTCATCACCGGTGCTTATATCGGCCGGCGTGCCTTGAATAACAAAGGCGTTCTTACCAAAAGGTTCAATGTTATAACCCAGCGCTTGCAGGTCGGGCAACAGCTCATTTAATAACACCGCATCGGCCGGCGTCAACTCTATCGTGGCCGGGAACAAACTGCGCTGAGCCGCCACCGGCTTGCCTTTCAGCGCCTCAGACAGGCGTTCGTAAATAATGCGTTCATGTGCCGCCTGCTGATGAATAAGCTGAAATTTATCGGCAAAAGGAACGAGAATATAGGAGAGAAAAAGTTGGGTAAGTGGCGAAATGTGAGACGTGAGACGTGAGACAAAAGCCGCTTGTGAATGCTGAGTGGTGAGTGGTGAAAAGGAGGATGTCTGTTGTTGGATTTCCATCTGTTCATCAATCTCCAATAACTGCTTTGCCAATGATACAAAGGTGGAACCTGAAGCTTCCCTACTAACAATAAAATTGTCATCCTGAGCTTGCCGAAGGACTTCACTACTCATCACCTTATGCGCCTGGTTAGCCTCTGTAAACGTTTGAAAAATAGACCCGCCTTTTATAGCTGATTGTTTGTCGTCGGTAAATGGTTTTTGTATCGAATCTAAACTTTGTATAGAAGCGTCCAACTCAAAGTCAAGCGTTGGTGTAATGCTGAATTGCGCCAGTGCATGTTTTACCGCGGCTTGTATAAAAGCATAAACAATCTTCTCGTCTTCAAACTTTATTTCCTGCTTTGTGGGATGCACGTTCACATCAATCTGCATCGGGTCCAAATCAATGAACAGTACATAAGCCGGAAACGAATCGGAGCCGATCATTTGCTGATAAGCATTCATCACCGCATGATTCAGGTAAGCACTTTTAATAAAGCGGTTGTTTACAAAAAAGTACTGGTCGCCTCTTGTTTTTTTTGCCGTTTCGGGCTTGCCCACAAAGCCGTAAATATTCAGGTAATCGGTATCTTCTTTTACGGCTACCAGCTTCGCATTGTAGTTGGTCCCCAGTATTTGTAAGATGCGCTGTTTCAAACTTCCGGCTTCCAAATAAAATAATTGCTGCCCATTGCTGGTCAGCGAAAAAAAGATGGAAGGAAAGGCCATCGCCACCCGGATAAACTCATCTACCACGTGCCGCATTTCGGCGGTGTTGCTTTTTAAAAAATTGCGGCGGGCCGGCACATTAAAAAACAAGTTCTTCATACAGATGGAGGTGCCCACCGGCGCGGCTACCAGGCTTTGCTTTAGCACCTGGCTGTTCTCTATTTCTATACAAGTGCCTACTTCATCTTCGGCCCGCCGGGTTCTTAGTTCCACTTGCGCCACGGCTGCAATAGAAGCTAGGGCCTCGCCGCGAAACCCCATCGTACGGATATGAAACAGGTCGTCTATACTTTTTATTTTGGAAGTGGCATGCCGCTCAAAGGCCATGCGGGCATCGGTTTCGCTCATACCGCTGCCATTGTCCACCACTTGCAGCAAGGCTTTGCCGGCATCGTTAATAAATAATTTTATTTCGGTAGCGCCGGCATCTACGGCATTTTCCAGCAGCTCTTTTACGGCGCTCGCCGGACGTTGAATAACCTCGCCGGCGGCAATCTGGTTGGCAATATTATCGGGAAGCAAAAGAATTCTATCAGCCACAATGTTCTCCTGTTAAGCCTTCAAAAATACAGCATCGGCAATAATTGGCGGGGATAAGAGGGAAGGCTTATGGCAGAAATATTTTTCCACAAAAGCTTTTTCTCATGGCGTGTAAATATTATTTTACCGCTCCAATCCTTTATCCACCTATGAAAAAGTCTTCGCCCTTTTTTTATGCCCTACTGCTGTTAGTAGTTGCTTCCTGCCAAAAAGAAAAACCACTTCAAAGCATAGCGCCGGTCTCAAAACCATTTACTGAATTTATTATTCCGGAAGGCAAGCATTATGCACATGGCAACGTGTTTAAGGCCGTTGAAACTACTGAACTGAAGTTTACCGTGCGCTTTGATAGTTCCGCCATTTATACCTCCACCGATCCCGAAAACCAATACGACGTTAATAAGTTGTATGGCTTTGCCGACAATACAGCTTTTCATCAACAGTTCAGTGCCCGCTTTGGCTGGCGATGGAGCGGTGGCGCCTTGCGTTTGTTTGCCTACACGTACAATAATGGCGTGAGAGATGCAAAGGAATTAGGCGAAGTGGCTATAGGCAGCAACATTGAATGTGCTATAAAAGTGGCGGGTGACAGCTACCGGTTTTCGGTGAATGGTAAGGTAGAAACGATGCCACGTTTAAGTGAAGGCGACACTGCTAAGGGCTACCAGTTATATCCTTATTTTGGCGGCGATGAAGTAGCGCCGCATGAGGTAAGGGTTTGGATAAGCGAGGAATGAGAATGTGGAAACAGATGAAGAAGGAACGTTGAATGAGGAAGTGGGAAGAAGGTCAGGTTGTTTGTTCCCGGTTTTACTATTGAAAACCGGGTGTAAGTTTTCATCCACTATTTTCCTGAAAATTTCATAAGGCTTTCACCGCAGAGAACAGGAGGAACGTAAGGCTTTCGCAGACAATATTTATTGCTCTAATGTTCATTCTATTTCTCCTTTTTCTCCGGTAGATGTTCTCTGTAGTTTTCCCCTAAATTGTGTTACGATTTTAGTGTATGAAAAAACTGGCCCTTTCCCTTTGTTGCCTTTCCATCTATTTTTTGTTTACCCAGTACAGCAGCCGTTCTTCGGCCGATCAATGGGTGGACAGTGTGTACAACTCTTTATCCAACGACCAAAAGATTGCGCAACTGATGGTGATTCGGGCACACAGCAACCTGGGCGCCGATCATGTGAAAGAAGTCACTGACTTAATTAAAAATTATAATGTAGGCGCCCTGTGTTTTTTCCAGGGTGGTCCGCTTCGACAAGCGCATCTTACCAACTTTTATCAATCTATTGCAAAGACGCCGTTGATGATAACCATTGACGGCGAATGGGGCCTGGGCATGCGTTTGGACAGTGTAATAAAATATCCCTATCAATTAACCTTAGGCGCTTTGCAAGATGAGAAGCTGGTGTACGAAATGGGCCACGATGTAGGCGAACAAATGAAGCGCATGGGCGTGCATGTAAACTATGCGCCAGTGGTGGACATTAATAATAATCCGGCTAACCCTGTGATTGGTTACCGCTCCTTTGGCGAAGACAAATACAAGGTGGCGGAGATGGGTGTGGCCTATGTAAAAGGTATGCAGGAAGAAGGCATCATGGCTTGCGCCAAACACTTTCCCGGCCATGGCGATGTATCGGTTGACTCGCACCTTGACCTGCCGGTTATCAATAAAACAAGGGTTGGGTTAGATACGTTGGAACTCTATCCATTTAAACAATTATTTAAGGCAAACGTAGGCAGCGTAATGATTGCGCACTTGTCTATTCCCGCAATTGATAATGCACCCAATCGCCCAACGTCCTTGTCAAAGGCCAATGTAACCGGCTTGCTTCGCGATGATTTATATTATGAAGGACTAACGTTTACCGATGCGCTGGGCATGAAAGGCGTAGCCAAATATTTTGGCGCCGGACAAGCTTCAGTGGAAGCATTAATTGCCGGCAACGATATGCTTTGCCTGCCGGAAAGTGTGCCCGAATCAATAGAAGCGATAAACAAAACCATTAAAGACAAGCGGATAAAATGGGATGATATCAATAAGAAAGTACAAAAGGTTTTATATGCCAAGTACCAGTTGGGATTGAGCAAGCCGCAGGTGGTAGATACCGTCAACCTGGTTGACGACCTGAATAAAAGAACAGAATCGTTCCGCAAAAAAGTGGCCACCAATGTAATTACTGTTATAAGTAATAAGCAAAACCTTTTGCCTTTTGTCAGCGGTGGCAAGGTGGCTTATGTTGGTGTAGGTACGCCAGCATTAAATGATTTTGGTGCAAGAGTAAAGCAAGATTTCGGTGCCGATACGTACCTGTTATCTTATACCGACAGTTCCTCCAAAGCCGCGTCCATACTGCAAAGCATTGCCTCTGCACATTATGATAAAGTCATCATTGGCCTGCACAACTTGGCGCTTCGCCCCGCCAATAATTACGGCATTTCAAAAGCAGCGGTTGATTTAATAGACAGCCTGCAACGCTATAACGCCGTAACCTTTGTATTTGGAAATGTATATGCCGCTCAAAATTTTTGTAACGCTCCTACATTGGTAGCGATGTATGAAGATGATGCCATTTTTCAAAACGCCGCTGCTGATTTTTTAACCGGTCGCGTAGGCGCCAAAGGAACCGTGCCGGTAACGGTTTGCAATGTGCAGTATGGCACCGGCATTGCCGTAAGCCGCTTTACGCCGGTAGGCACTACTGCCGAATGGGCACGGGTAGATTCGATTGTGCAGGACGGTCTGGATAAGAAGGCTTATCCCGGTTGTGTGGTGCTGGCGGTGCAGGGCGGCATCATCAAATACCACAAAGCGTTTGGCCATTTTGAATTTGATCCGAAGTCAATGCCCGTGAACCTGGAAAGCATTTACGACCTGGCTTCAGTAACAAAAATTTCGGCTACTACGGTAGCCATTATGAAGTTGTACGAAGAAGGCAAAGTGGACATCAATAAAACGCTTGGCGACTACCTGCCATCAATGCGTGGCTCCGATAAAGAGCGGTTGAAACTGACAGATATTTTATTGCACCAGGCTGGCCTTATACCCGATGTAATTTTTTATAAAGAAACGCTGGACCCAAAGACCAAACAACCCTTGCCGCAATATTATAGCACGATGCTAAAGCCCGGCTTCTCCGTACCGGTGGCCCGCAACCTTTACCTGCGCGACGACTGGCAGGATACAATGATGAAGCGCATTGCACAAAGTCCGCTGACGGCTATTGGCAAATATGTGTACAGCGATAATGATTTTATTTTATTGGGTAAGATAGTAGAAGCCGTTAGCGGCCTGCCGCTTGACCAGTACGTACAAAAAACATTTTATAATCCGATGGGAATGGCCACTACCGGCTTTAAGCCGTTTGAACATTTTGGGTTAGAACGGGTAGTGCCTACGGAAGAAGATACTTACTTCCGCCGCCAGCTATTGCGCGGCTATGTGCATGATGAAGGTGCGGCTATGTTTGGGAATGTATCGGGCCATGCGGGACTGTTCTCCAACGCCTACGATTTATCCATGCTCTATCAAATGCTGCTCAATGGCGGCACCTTTAATGGTGAGCATTATTTGAAAAAGGAAACAATTGATTTCTTCACCGCATATCATAGCGATATCAGTCGCCGCGGCTATGGTTTCGACAAGCCGGAGAAAGACAACGACACCCGCAAGTCGCCGTATCCTTCTGCAATGGCATCGCCGCAAACCTTTGGCCACACTGGTTTTACGGGTACCTGCGTGTGGGTAGATCCGAAGGCGGGACTGGTGTATGTGTTTTTATCGAACCGGGTTTATCATTCAAGGGATAATAATTTATTGGGGCAGATGAATATCAGGGGTAAGGTGCAGGATGCGATTTATAAGGCGTTGGATGGAGAGAAGGGAAAGGGGTTGTGAGGTGGATGGTAAAGGTTTATCTCCGTACGATTTGCATATTACCATATCAACAATTTGATGGCGAAAAGAGTAATTTTTTTGCCGGTTTAAATTGTTTCGGTTTCTTTAATATCAAACTCACCCTTTATGCCAAAACTTCGTTTTTATCTTTCAGCATTTGCTTTTGCTTTCCCTGTTTTTTTGCTTTTCCATTCTTGCAAAAAAGCAGAGCTAAGTAGTCCGCTATCTAAATCATCAGTAACTGTTCCTAACGAAATAAGTGAACGAAAGTTTTTTGATGTCCCGGCAGATGTAGCTCCAATCGTCAAGAAGCTAGCTGACAGAATCGAGAAGCAGAATGAAAAATATCACTTTATAGAAAAGCTTATCAGGAAAGAAGGTTACGCCATTTGGGATAAAACAAATATTATCCCTCCAGTAGAAATGGAACAAGCTATAGAACGACTAACGGGTCGTCGCCGGATACAGTTTTATTCTTGCCTTTGGTTTTGCCAAATACAACTTATGTAAACTCCTTCTTAGCCTGCGATATAGTAGGCGATTCCATTTTTATAAAATTGCATAGAGGGCGAAACTACCGCGCTTATGGTTCTAGTGATAGCGCGGATTCTCTTTCGGCTAAAAAATTAGCCTTGGAGTTCATGTTTTTTAATCATGATGTATTTGGAACCGATTATTTTAAAGTTAGTGACAGCACCTTATTTGAGCGAACTGGAAGCAAAGCAACTAAATATGTAGAAGTTCATGAAGTTGATAATTTTCAAACTAACAGGTTTATCATTTGGAATACAGTTAGATGTTTTCGCACAGGAGACGATGGGGATAAAGGTCAAGTAGTGAGAGTAGAGCCAGGTGGAACTAATGATTATTCGACAGCAGGTTTTGACTGTTATGCACAAACTGTTTATGTTTTTGTTGATGACGAATCTGGTGGTGGTGGAATTGGTGCTGGAAGTGGAGACCCTGGTCAAGGCGGCGGCGGAAGCAATTTAGGATATGATCCAAACCTATATTGGTGGAATAACACGCCGTGCCCGGAGGCAACACAAAATCAGCAACTATCTGACGGTGATTGTCATAATGTAATTGGATGGATGCCATTGAATCCAATTTTTGAAACAACAGTACTTGCAAATGGCTTTACTAATCCGTGCATCGTGGCGGCAAAAAATAAGCTGCCTGATTTTGATTTAAATATACTTGGTAAGAACCTGTTTCGCTGGACAGGTTTTCAACCACCTGCATGGAAAATAGTATATAGTGAGGATAGAACTATAACTGATCGTCATCCAACTAATCCAACTTTAGTTCCTGCTGCTTCTGAACCAGATGCGGATCCGACAGTAAGAACATGGTATATTAAACTCAATCCTACTTTTTGGGAACAGGGTACCACTAATACAGTTCCAACACAAGAAATAGCTGGGTTGAACATCATTCATGAATACATGCATGGATTCATTTATGTCTATAAGGGCCTTTTTGGTATTACAAAATTAAACAATCTTACGACGCATGAAGCAATGTTCAAGAATTGTATTGAAGCCATGAAACAACAGTTGATGAAAAGCTTTAGCCTCTCCACGGAAGATGCGACTGCTTTAGCCCTACAAGGTATGGATAACCTATTTTACAAAAACGCCGATGATCCGAATACAATGAGGCAAGAAGTGAATCAATATGCTATTACCAATTATGGCATGAGCATCCCACAAGCCAATGATAGATCTGATCAGTTTTTAAATGGTATAAAAGGAACAAAATGCTTTTAATTTTGTATTATGAAAAAAATATTCTTAATAGTATTCTTAAGCAGCTTTCGCAGTTTTGCTCAAAAAGAATTGCCTTCAGCATTTAGTGAAGGGGAAAATCTTCGACACTACATATCATCTAAATTTATGAATGCTATGCAAACCAACGAGCTAAGAAATATTGGTCTGGACGGTGTGAGTTTTTTAAGCTTTACTATAAGTAAAAGCAAAATCCAGAATATAAACGTTGCGCTATCAACGCCTAAACAATTGGACTCGTTTTTAAGAAGAGCAATCGAAATTTATCAAAAAAGTGATTTATATTCAACTTCAGTTATAGACACATCGATGTATTCATTCATTATACCAATAGAATATATGTTGCAAAAGAATGGCATGACTACTTCCGTATCTACAAATTCTTCCGAACTTGCTACATTCAATGAAACCAATAAAAACCTTAATAAAAAGAATGTAACTATATTACCTAAACTTGAATTTATTACTCCCTTTGACGAATTCAGGTGCTGGAGAAAGATGAGGGTGCATAATTCATCAAATTTGTAGAATTGTAAAATAAAATTGATAGGACGTTACAAATCAAAAATCATCTTTCGTCCTGGGTCTTCGCAGACCGCCTTGTGTGCAAGTCTTGTGGCAAGACCCATGATTCTACGCCAGCCCTACATCTTCCACTCCTATTAGCTTTCTAAGTTGTCTGCAATTTTATCGCAACTACTCCATCCTTGCACACAAGAGAATAATGTATTTTTACTTCCATGAAATTTGTAGAGGTAACCAATGATGTAGCGTTCCGGAAAATTTTTGGAAACGAAAATAGAAAAGAGGTATTGATTTCTTTTCTGAACGCGGTCTTGCTGTTACCTGACAACAAAAAAATTGTAAACGTTGATATTTTAACCCCTTATCAATTGCCGGCTATTAAAGGAGGCAAAGTAACCATTGTTGACGTTAAGGCGAAAGACCAAAACGGTAACAATTACATTGTTGAAATGCAGGTTGCAGAAGTTGACGGGTTTGATAAGCGGGTACTTTATTACGCTTCAAAAAGCTATTCAGCTCAAATTGAACGTGGCGATTTATATGAAAAATTGAACCCTACTTTTTTCATTGGAATTTTAGATTTTGTGATAACCAAAAACCCTGATTATATAAGCCGCCATAAAATTGTGGATATAAAAACAGGCGAAAACCTGATTTCGGATATTGAGTTCAATTTTATAGAGCTGCCAAAGTTTAATAAGCAGGAGACTGAATTAAATACCATTATTGATCAATGGGTTTTTTTCATAAAAAACGCGGAGAACTTAGAAGTCATTCCGGAAAATGTAAAGGACGAAGGTTTGAAAAGTGCCTATGAAGATGCCGACAAGCATAATTGGACGAAGGCCGAATTAGAAGCCTACGATTATGCTTTGATGCGTGAACAAGATGATAAAGGACGTATAACAAAAGTTCAAAAAGATATTGCAACAAGTCTATTGGTAAACTCCGGATTGAGTGTTGAAGAAGTTGCCAAGCATACGCAATTAACTGTTGAACAAGTAAAAAACTTAAGCCGCAAATAAAGTTGCCACTAACATCACGTGTGCTAAAAATGCGGCACGAAGCTAAAACTTCAGAAGCATTTTTACTATTCAAAAAGCCTTTAGCAAAAAGCCAAGGCAGGCAATCAAATAAGGCAGCACCAACTCCCTCACTCGGATCCTTCGTCCGCCTGGGGCCTTCGCTGATGGCCTTCTGTGCAAGCCTTGCGGCGAGCCTCCGGCGAAAGTAAAATACTCATCGGCTTCTGTGCCAGGCTGACTGAACACACAGAATATCAGCACCGCAGAAAGCGATAGACGTTGGCCGTAATACAAATTGATAGTAACCTTCTAATGAAATTCACAACATTTTTATCCCTGACATTACTCTGCATTTCTTCCCACGGACAAATTAGGTTCACTAAGCTTGACAGTTCAAGCTTGCCTAAAAATTTAAACTATGTTGGACACCTTATCAACGCTGTAAAGTGGACAGACAGTTTGGGCCCGAATTATGTAATGACCACAGAAACCGGTAATGTTCAAAGCAAGACCACTGACCAAAAGGGTTATAAAGACGCTGCTTTATATGCTTACCATTATGTTGTTAGAAGCGACAGCTCAACATTAATTTGGAAAGTTTATGATTTCAACAATGAATGTGATCTTGACTTAAGCCTCTACTTCATTGATAAAACGTTTACAGTAACAGACCTTGACAAAAACGGAGTGGGTGAAGTTTGGCTAATGTACAAAAGCTCTTGTACCGGTGACGTTAGTCCTGCTTCGATGAAAATCATTATGTACGAAGGCAATAAGAAATATGCGTTAAGAGGAGAAAGTAAGGTAAAAGTTTCGGCAACAGAATTTATGGGTGGCAACTTTACACTCGACAATAATTTTAAGACCGGAAATATATCTTTCAGACAATATGCAGAAAAAATGTGGCTACAAAACAAACTAGAAAAATAGCACCGGTGAAATTTAGTGTTCGCTCAGGGTCTTTGCAGCTTGGCTTTTGTGGCGGGACACGGGATTCTACGCCAGCCCTTATCTCCTACTCTTGTTATCTTATTAAATACATTGGCATTGGTGCTACAATAAAGCCCGGCGCTGCTATGCGGGTAAAGCCCAAAGTCAGCCACTAAATTCCATTTGCCTTTAACCGGGTTGTAGTGCATGTAGGTAAGCTTTTGCTCACTAAACTCCGGGCTGAAACATGGCTTTGCATCAAAGCTTTCTTCAAACACTTTGTGTAGCTGTCCTTTTAAGCCTTCCCCACCCCTTCCATTAAATATACCTGCTACAGGGTATATAGCGCTGTGCTTTACTGGCTTGCTTTACACCGCATTAAGTTATCACCTCCACTACATCTTCAATCACTTTTTTATGAGACAGAAATCTGCTTATGTCTTTATCAGCCTTACTCTTTTATCCATCTGCGCACTGGCGCAAAAGCCTGCCGAAATGCAGGAGATATGGAAGGTGGGCCTCAGCCACGACTTCGACCAGACGGGCCTTTACCACGATATTCTTTATGGAAGCAATGAGAAAAATTACAGTGTACTGAGCTCGCAAACCGGCGCCGTTACCTGGAGCAGCAAGTTTAAGGAGATCAATGACAAGATCAATAAAATTGATTTGCAGTTTGAAGTTTACGATGCCAACGCCCTGTTTATGTTCGATAAAAAAATGGGCAAGGATCAGTTGGTAGTGGCCGACTTAACCACCGGGAAAATGTTGTGGCGCTCCGAAAAATATCAAAGTATAGAAGACCTGGAGCAGGTATTTTATGTTCCTGAAATAGAAGCCTTTGGCATCATCACCGGTAAAGCGCTTAGCATGGTAAAGGCACGTACCGGGGAAGAACTCTGGAGCACCGAAAAATGGAACACACCGGTAGCTTCGTACATGATTGACCGCGATGAAAACACCATCACTATGATCAACATGCCCAAGAGTTTTTTAAGTTCCATTTTCAAAGGATTTAAAAACCAGATCGTAAAATTCAATACACAAACCGGCGCTGTTATTTGGGAGAATAGCTATAACGGCTTCGCGCAGAAAAAAGTAATTACCGGCCAGCGGGTAGTAAGCCTGAAGGTGAATGGCAACAAACTTTTTCTACAGTTCAATGGTTTGCAGGTATATGACTATAAAACGGGCGAGCCGCTATGGAAAGCGCATTTTGATGCTACGTTTGACAATGTAGTAGGCCATATAAAAGGCGGTGGCCGTGTGGTGCGTAAAGGCGTGTACGGTTGCGTGGCCGACCCTATTGTGGATGGCAAATATGTGTACGTGGTAGATATGAAAAGCAAAAGCGAACAGTACCTGAAAAAATACGAGTTGAGCACCGGTAAAGAAGTATGGTCGTCGCCGGAAATTAAAGATGCGAAAGTGTTACCGGGCCTCGTTAAAATAAACGATGTGATTGTATTGCAGGTGGGTGGCGCGGTGGAGGTGCAGGCGCAAACGGTTAAATCAATTGCGGGCAGCAGCTTTACACGCTGGATGAAGTACTATCAAAACGTGGGGCCTTTTAATGTGCAGGCCTTTAGCACTGCTGATGGACACCAGCTATGGCAGTCGGAAAAGTTTAAAAAAGGCATCACTAACATTAGTACCGAAAACGAAAACCTGCTGGTATGCAGTGGCAAAGAGTTATACAGCATCGACTATAAAACCGGCACGCCAAAGTATGAAGTGGCGTTGGGCGATGATGATATAAAGCTGGCGCAAAAGATCATTAACTCTACCGATGTGGAAAGCAGTGAAGTAGTGAAAGGCAACATTATTATTATTGGAGAAAATGGTGTGAGTGCGCATACATCGGCCACCGGCGCTAAGCTATGGTCGCAGAAAATTAAAGATGCCGATTTTAATGGCATTTATGGCAAAACGGCTTTTTATGAAAAAGAAAATGGCGATGTATATGCTGTGGATGTGAACACTGGAAAAGCTACTTATTGCGATGCCCGCAAAGATTCAAAAACGCAGTACAGTGAGCAGGGTGATTACCTGTATGTATTTGAAAAGAAGAAAATCACCAAGTTGAAGACCTATTAATTGAGGATAAAAATTTTAGTAAAGAATTTCAGTTTGATGGTTCGGGAAGCTGGCCATGACAAGGTGGAAACCGGTATCTTAAAGCAGGGCTAAATGGCAACCTTGTAATGCACTATATTTTAGCAATCGCTGTTTGGCCCTACTTCTGTTGCCTATTTAGTATAACCTTTGAAAGCGCCCATTAGCAAGGGTTTAGCTGCTGGCTTTTTGTAAAGCTGAGTAATAGAACCTTCAATAACCGCCAGTAAAAAAGCTCCGTAAAGCGGGGCTTTTTTATGTAATGGCGATGGCTGATTTCTTCATTAGTAAAGTGGTAGGTGTATAAACAATTTCAGGTATAAACAAGCTGGCAAAACTTATCGCGGTAGCCTCATCAAAACAACTCACGGTTCATTATTTTATTGCTACAGCTGCTCGGCATTAGCTGTGAAATCATTTCCTCAAAATGGCCATTCGCTCTAACAATCTGGTGATCTTATTCAGTGATAATTTATAGCTGCTGCAAACTTTATTGGAGGTTGGCAGCTATTGAATAAACGTAAATCAAAACAATTTTTATGTTTTAAAAATTGCTCAGTTTCAGTTGGTGTGCTTGTTGTTTACTGTGCCAAAAACATTGTTATGAAGAAACATTTATTTACTGTGTTAGTAGCCGTGGGCGCATTAGTAACTACCGCCCAGGCGCAATTGCAAAAAGGAAACGTATTGATAGGTGGCGACCTCGCCAATTTTGATTTAGGCCTCAACGGAGGCGGCAATTTTACCATGAGCCTTACACCAAAAGTAGCCTGGTTTACTGCCAACAACCTGGCGTTTGGTGGCTATGCCGATTTAGGATTAGCTACAGCCAAGGGCACCGGAACTACATTTAATTATGGCGTTGGCGCTTTGGGCCGCTACTACTTTCCGGGTACTGATGTAAGCCTCGGAAGCGGCACCCGTTTTTTACTGGAAGCCAATGCGGGCCTTGAAGGAGTAAACACCGCCGGGGGCAATAGCACCAACGGTCTTGGCCTGGGCATAGGGCCTGGCATTACACATTTTGTTACCACCAATATTGCGCTGGAAGCTTTATTGAAATATACCGGTGCAGTAGGTTTTGGTTCCAGTTCTACATCAAGCCGTTTGCAGTTGGGTGTTGGTTTCCAAATCTATCTGCCCGGCAGTCAGGTAAAGGCACAGATGAAGCAAATGAAATAACTATATGCAGTACAAAGCCATCTATCCCTTAAATGGCTTTGTACTTCTTTAAAAACAGACAATGATCATCCAATTTGTTTTCAGATGACCTAAAATAAGTATGTCTGGTTTAGAATAATTTCATGAAGCAAAGTTTGGGTCATTGCTGTTTGTTCTCTTTCCTCGTCCCCTCTACCAACGCCTCCATATCTGGTACCAAATACGATAAGTCAATATCAGCGCCACTATAATTTCTGGCCTGCCCGCCATAATCATTACCCGTAAAAATTTCTTTATCGCCTTTATAAAACACAATGCCCTGAGAGCCCCCGCCAACGGGTATTTCACCCTGCTCCGGCTCATCCTTTTTCTTTAACGCCTTAAACTTTTGAAGCACTTCTTTAAATTGTTCTTCCGTGAACGGCCGCTTCTTTGTAAGCAATACGCTGTCGTAGCTTTTGATAGTAACTACCAATTGGTCAGGCGTAATGGATATAGTATAACCGCGGTTATAAACCGGCGCTACGGTTGCACCATAATGCGAGTATTCGATCTTATCAGCAACGGCTACTGAGCCTTTCTTATCGGTTGGTGTTTCCGTTTTTTCTTCGTCTTTCATACGCAAATGTTTTTTAAGGTGGTCGCAAGAAAAAATAGTGGCCAAAGCCACTATTAAAATGAGTTGTATTGTTCTAAGCATAGCGGTGGTTTATACAACTAAATGTACACCATTAACGCAGCCATCAGCCTTCGTTCTTCTGCTCACCCTCGCCACCTTGCGGCCGGCGTGGCTGCTGCGGACGTGGTGGCCTTTGTGGTCGCTGCTGTTGGCCACCGGTGTTTGGCCGCTGGCCTCCATTATTATTGCCGTTAGTAGGCCGTTGGCTGTTTCCCTGGGGCCTTTGCTGGGCGCCACTTTGCGGCCGCGGGGGTTGGGCAGAACGTTTCTGTTGCGGATTGATAGAGGGTCGTTGTTGCTCTTGCTGTTGCCCGCCGCTGCGTTGCACCGGCTTGCCTACCGGCGGCTGGTTGGCCGGCCGTGGCGGACGTTGAGCTTCGCGGCTTCTTTCCCGCTTTTTCTTATCAGCTTTATCTAAGCTGCGCAAACTAATCTGGCCTACCACATCTACAAACTCCGGCTCTACTTCTTTTGGTTTAGACGATACTACTTCTACCGCTTCCAGTTCTTCCGGAACAATATTCTGCATGTTTTGCGACCGGATCTTTCGTACCCTTTCGATAGTGATGGGATATTGCTTATTGCTTTGCGGCAACACATACCACATCAGGTTACGGAAAATATCTTTCTTAATTAAAGTAGCCGTTCCCTTTGCCACTTGTAAAATATCAGCGTTCTCAGGGAAGCCTTGCAGCGCATCTAAATACGTATCCAGCTCATAATTCAAACAACATTTTAGCCGTCCGCACTGGCCGCTTAATTTGGTTTGATTGATGGATAAATTTTGATAACGGGCGGCTGCCGTATTCACCGATTTAAAATCGGTAAGCCAGGTAGCGCAACAAAGCTCACGGCCGCAACTGCCAATACCGCCTACTTTACCGCTCTCCTGCCGGGCGCCTATCTGGCGCATCTCTACTTTTACTTTAAACTCCGATGCGTAAATTTTTATCAGCTCCCGAAAGTCAACGCGGTCATCGGCTATATAAAAAAAAGTCGCCTTCTTTCCATCGGCCTGAAACTCCACCTGGCTGATCTTCATATTCAGATTCAACTGCCGTGCAATAGCCCGGCTTCGTATCACTGCTTCGGCTTCGCGGGCCTTATTTTGGCGGCAAATATCAAGGTCGCGGTCAGTGGCTTTGCGAAGGATTTTTTTCATGTCGGGCGCCATCTCGTTAATGCCCCGCTTCTTCATTTGCAGGCGAACAATTTCGCCGGTTAACGATACCTGCCCCACATCAAAACCACTAACCCCTTCCAAGGCCACCATGTCGCCTTTTTCAAAAAATTGTAAAGTGCTGTTCCGGTAAAAATCTTTACGGCTGCCTTGGTTAAAACTAATTTCCACCACGCGGCAAACTTCTTCCATATCACTGATAGGAAGGTTGCGCAACCAGTCGTGTGTATTCATTCTATTACATCCACCGGTGCTGCATCCACCATTGCTTTTACATCCGCCCGGTTTACCGCCCGAAGCGGTACCACAAGAATCGCATCCCATGCTTATTATAAATTATAGGGTTAAAAATGGCGGGACGTAAACACTGCGGAGAAAGAAAAGAGAAGTTAATCAGGTCGGGGAAACAGCCAAAAGGGTCATATAAGTCAGAAGGCGTCAAATAAATCATAGCTGAATTACGTGACCGGATTGACCTATTGACTTCTATGGTTGACTACTTCATAAACGATGTTTTGAATTTTTTTGACCTATTGTTTATAGCGAGTAATGAATAACTTTCTAAACCTTCTTCACGATGCCGATAGCCCCGGATATATGTTAAGTCCGCCTGAGGCGGATAATAGCAAATATAATTTTTTTAGCGTACCGAAAGACTACACGGAAACCACCACGCCGCTTTTAACGATGTGAAAGATTTTAATGGTTAGGGCATGAAAGAGAATTTTAGCATTGGCATTGCGCTCAATGTAGTAAGAGGCCTTGTCAAGTTCACCGGCGATGGCTTCTTTTTGTTCCAGTGCCATAGCTTTATTCAGCTTTACCGCAAAGTCCTTTTCACCATCCGACATGGCGGCCAGTACCCCTTCCTGAAGCGCACCGGTGCTCACTTCCAGCCGCAAGGCCTGTTCCAGTAAATGCGTAAAGTAACGGATGAATTGCTTCTGGGCCTCCCGTCCCAAACGGGCCATTTCTTCCACTGCTTTCACTTGTGCAACAGGGCCACCGCGCAAAATAGCATTGAGCCACTCCCGCAACAGGTTATAATAGTCCTGGTCGGCATGTTGCAACTGCTGAAGCGCCTCGCGGTAATTGCCCTCGCTGGCATTGGCCATTAGCTTTGCTTTATCGGCGTCAATGTTGGATGTAGCCATCAACGATTGCTGAATATCATCGGCCTGCAAGGGCGGAAGCCTAACCAACTGGCAGCGGGAAAGAATGGTGGTTAAGATGGCGCTTTCACTTTCTGCTACCAAAATAAAAAGTGTATCCGGTGGCGGTTCTTCAATCAGTTTTAGCAACTTGTTTCCTTCTTTGCCGAGGTACTCGGGCATCCACATCAACAGAATTTTATAACCGCTTTCAAAGCTTTTCAGCGACAACTTCCGGTTAATATCATTGCACTCCTGGGCCGTGATGTTGCCCTGCTTGTTTTCGGCGCCAATAGCTTGAAGCCAATCATACACATTGCCATAAGGATACTGCTGAATAAACTCCCGCCACTCGCTTGCATAGTCGGTGCTAAGCGGCGGCGTTCCGGCTTTTTTAGTAATGACCGGATAGGAATAATGAATGTCAGGATGCACCATGGCGGCGGCTTTGGAGAAGGAAGGCTGCTTCGCCGTCCAGCCATCAGCATCATCGGGTGTTGATGGAAGCTTTACTTCCACCGGTTCGCTAAACATAGAAGGGGCTGCACCAGTCTCTTTTGGCAACGAAGCTATATAGTTGGCAAAGGCCAGCGCTACGGACAAAGCGCCGCTGCCTTCTTTACCTAAAAAAAGCAGGGCATGGCTTAAGCGGTTGTGCTGCACCATTTCTACAAGGTGCTGTTTTACCTGGTGCTGGCCGATGACATTGCGGAATAACATTTATTTCAAGTACTATTTAATAATGACGGAATAAATAAAAAGCCGTCTCAAAATTGAGACGGCTTCAAATATCCTTTAAATCTTTTTAATGATGTAAATCTTAGCTCTCTTAGTTCAGGTACTTCAATACTTCTTCGCTCATGGGCTTGGTACGGTTGTTAATCACCGTAATTAAGTTGCCTTTTTCATCCAGCAAAAACTTGGTGAAGTTCCATTTGATCGGGTCGTCCATTCCTTTCTTCTTGGCCTCATCAACCAGGTATTTAAAAATAGGGGCCATATCATCGCCTTTTACAGAAACCTTATCGGCCATAGGGAAGGTAACACCGTAATTTTTAGTGCAAAACTCTTTGATCTCGCTGCCGGTGCCGGGCTCTTGTCCGCCAAAATTATTGGCCGGGAAACCAACAATTACCAGCTTGTCTTTATACTGTTCGTACAATTTTTCCAGCTCCGCATATTGTGGCGTGTTGCCGCATTTGGAAGCGGTATTAACGATCATAATTTTTTTACCCTTGAATTTTGAAAAGTCAATTTCTTTTCCGCCATCAAGGCCGGGCACTTTAAAATTGTAAATAGAGGTGGCGCTAAGCACTATGGAAAGCAAGGCAACTAAAGCGATTTTCATAATCAAAATTTTTATTGATGAATAACCCGTTAAAGATAAGAAGGTTCACTAATCCCAAACCTTAAGGCAGCCATCATCTTAACGTTATGCGTGGCTTGCTAAGCAAATCAGCCATTTAAATGGGATAGGCCCTCCGCTTATCTTTGCTTCATGTCCATTACAGTAAAAAACCTCACAAAAACCTATGGGGCGCAACAAGCCGTTGACGACATCTCCTTCACCATCAGTCAGGGCGAAATTGTTGGCTTCCTTGGCCCAAACGGCGCTGGCAAAAGCACTACCATGAAGATGATCACCGGATACTTGTCACCCGATGGTGGCGAAGCGTTGGTGAGTGGGATTGATGTAACGAAAGACCCGTTGGCAGTGAAAAAAAAAGTGGGCTATCTGCCCGAATCCAATGCGCTTTATTATGATATGTATGTAAAGGAGTACCTGGATTTTATGGCCGGTGTACATAAAATAAGCAACAAGCAACAAGCCATAAACGAGGTGATTGAACAAGTAGGATTGACAAAAGAAAAGGCAAAAAAAATAGGGCAGTTATCAAAAGGTTACAAGCAGCGGGTGGGCCTTGCCGCCGCCCTGCTCCACAACCCCGAAGTGTTGATTTTGGATGAACCTACCAGCGGTTTAGATCCCAACCAGATCATTGAAATCCGTAACGTTATTAAAGAACAGGGCAGGAACAAGCTGGTGCTTTTTTCATCGCATATTCTACAAGAGGTAGAAGCTATCTGCGACAGGGTCATCATCATTAACAAGGGCAAAATAGTAGCCGATGATAAATTAGTCAACCTGCAAAAAACTTCGTCCACCAACATTGTCCGCGTAGGCTTTAAAGAAGCCCTGGAAGCCGAATGGCTTAGGCGCTTGTCCGATGTAATATCTGTAAATAAAACCGACGCGTTTAACTGGGCTATAGAAACCGAAAAACCGGAAGGCGTTCGTAAAGCCTTACTGCAATTAGCGATAGAACACAACCTCAATATCGTGTCGCTGCAAAGTCAAAACCAAAGTTTGGAAGAAGTATTCCGGTCACTTACCGGTAATAAAATGGTGGATACTGTTAGTTGATTGGTAGCGCCTTTTACTACTGTTCTATAAAATTTTCCCTCACCGTATCAAAGCAACTGTCCCTTTTTGTAACACGGCCTTGTCGTCATCGTCTATATATTCCAACAACCAAACATATACACCGGTATCAAGTGCCGCACCTTTGTAAGTGCCGTCCCAGGCTGCATTTGGGCTGGTGCTGGAAAAAACAATGTTCCCATAGCGGTTATACACTACAAATCGTTTCACCATTTTTATTCCTACTAAATAAGGTTTAAATACATCATTCTTACCATCTCTATTGGGCGTGAAGGCTGTAGGCACCACGGGGCTGCATAAGGAACTAATGGCTACCGTTCGCATGGTACTATCCATACAATTACTGGCCGATGTAACTACTAATGAGATGGCATATTGGCCAATAGCAGGAAATGATTTTAGTATAGTCTGTCCTCCAAAACTACTGCCATCACTAAGCTTCCAGACATAAGTTAGAGGCTCGTTGGAATTGATAGTGGACGTACTGTTAAAATGAATGGGCTTATCTAAGCATTGTAGTTCTTTATCCACTGTGAAGCTGGCTTTTGGTACCGGCGCCGATGCAATAACATAGCGTCGGGTAGTATCTATACAACCGTTTTGAAACAGGCGGGCCCAATACGTACCAAAGGAAAGCGGTTGGTAAGTAAATCCAGTACTGCCACTAAGCGGACTACTATTTTGATACCATTGCACCTGAGTAGATGCGTTGGTGACCGATAAAAAAGCAGCGATTGGTTCACCGGGACAGTAGGCTTGCTTTCCGGAAATAGCGCTGGCCGTATCTACCACTATCGGCGTTACCAGGGCAGAATCTAACGAGAAACATCCTGACGCTATATCCGTTGTTCGTACTGTAAGCTGCAGGGGGCTAATGATAACAGGAACGGTGTAAGGCGCTGCTGCTGTGGGGTCGCTGACAAAGTCGGCCGGCGACCATGAATAACTATAGCCCTGGATGCCGTTAGTGCCTAATTGCGTTGGCACTTTGTTACATAATACTTTATCGGGACCCGCGTTGGAAACCGGTTTGGGGGCTCTGCCAATGGTAGCGTACAACGTATCTAAACAACCAAAGCCATCATACGGTGTAATGATCACCGGGAAGACAGAACCCACATTTCCGGAGTCAAGCACTAAGGTTTGCGCTGTGCTGATGACTTGCGTAAAACCGGAGTTGGCAAACCATTGGTAACTCTGAAAACCATACGGCGCTGTTACTTTTATAGCACTGTCGCCTTCGCAATATGTGCTGCCGGCAATAGTGCCATTACAACTGGAGCCAACATCAATATAGGCATACCCAAAATGCTGTTGAAAAGTGCAATCGCTGGTAATAAATTCTATCTGTACGGTTCGCCCGGCATACTTGCTCAGGTCAACTGATATCGGGGTCCAGTCTTTATACAAAACCAGTCCCGATACCGGTGAAACTTTAAAGCCGGGAAGCGAACCGGAGGCTGTAAAATCAAACGACACACAACTGATTTCACTGCCATCCGCTACATCGGTGATGCGGGCCCGAAAGCGGGGCTGCTGGCTGGCTGTATGAGATGGGGCTTGTAACACAACAGCATAGTAATAAAGAAGGGAAAAGGTAGAATCGTTAGCCGGAATCTGGTAGGTATAGGAGATGCCTTCTGCTTCGTGGCCGCCTGTGCTGTTACCTAATTTTACACTGTAACGGCTGCCGTTGGGGCACTGTTGCGGAAAGAAACCATATTGGTCAAGTTGGGTGCTGGCCGCTATTATTTCGTGCCGGTTAGAGGACGGCGCTCCACTGCTGTTCCATTGAATGGTATTGGTACCGGCCTGGTCGAAAACCTGGCCGGTACGGCATTCCCAATTGGTAAAATTGCCGCTCTCAAAATCAAGGTTAACCGGGCAGGCAAAGGTTTGCGGTTGTGCCGAAACAAAAGGAGGCCATAAGCAAAAAACAAAAATGATTTTATGTATAAGCCTGGCCAGCATGATTAAAGATTAGGAGCGTTACCAAATTTATTTAAAAGATGAACGCCACCGGTTTTTATTATTCCGGGTTGCTAAGTGAGTAATAACCGTTGGTATTTGCTGTAGAAGACATCCTACAACGGCCTTCACCAGTTTCATTAAAAACATTGTTTATTTGCAGACGCAAAACGGGCCGCTTTCTTACCCTGCTTTATCGCAGGATAATTTATAAAAATTGCCTGTCAGTCGTATCAAAACCCACTAATGAAAACCGCTATTCAACTATACCGCGGCGGCGAAATAGTGAAGAGAACAGTTCTTTATTTTTTTTAATCTTTTTAATAACTACAAACCAATAATTACATGAGTTACATAGCCGAAATTTTTGCCCGACAAATTCTGGACAGTCGTGGTAACCCCACCGTAGAAGTAGATGTAATAACTGAGGACGGCGCCATGGGCCGTGCGGCCGTACCAAGCGGCGCCAGCACCGGCATTCACGAAGCCGTTGAACTGCGCGACGATGATAAAAAAGTGTATGTGGGCAAAGGCGTATTAAAAGCCGTAGCCAATGTAAACGATACCATTGCTCCGGAATTAATTGGTTACGACGTAGCCGACCAAACCGGCATTGATCAACTGATGATTGCCTTAGATGGCACAGAGAACAAAGGCAAGTTGGGCGCTAATGCCTTGCTGGCGGTAAGCATGGCCGTGGCTAAAGCGGCCGCTGAAGAAGCAGCCCTTCCCTTGTTTCGCTACATAGGTGGTACCAATGCTAAAACATTGCCCGTACCTATGATGAACATTTTAAATGGCGGCGCCCATGCCGATAATAAAATAGACTTCCAGGAATTTATGGTGGTGCCGGTTGGAGCTACTTCTTTCAGTGAAGGATTACGTTGGGGCGTTGAAATTTTTCATGCGCTGAAAACCGTATTAAAGAAAAAAGGCTATAGCACCAACGTGGGTGATGAAGGTGGCTTTGCACCCAACATTGGTTCTAACGAAGAAGCGATTGATACGGTAATGGAAGCCATCAACGCATCGGGCTACAAAGCCGGTTCGCAAATATTTATTGCTATGGATGCAGCCAATAGTGAGCTGTATAAAAACGGTAAGTATGTATTTCATAAAAGCGATGGCAAAAGTTTAAGCTCTGATGAGCTGGTGAAGTTTTGGGAGAACTGGGCATCGCAGTACCCGATTGCCTCTATCGAAGATGGCATGGCAGAAGATGATTGGGAAGGCTGGAAAGCCCTGACACAGGCGCTTGGCAGCAAAGTGCAGTTGGTAGGCGATGATCTTTTTGTAACGAACGTAACCCGCTTAAAGCAAGGCATTGATAGAAGCATCGCCAATGGCTTGCTGGTGAAAGTAAACCAGATAGGAACGGTTACAGAAACCATTGATGCCGTATCAATGGCGCAAAACGCCGGCTACAATACCATCATGAGCCACCGCAGCGGTGAAACAGAAGACACGACGATTGCCGACTTAGCAGTGGCCCTAAACTGTGGTCAAATTAAAACCGGTTCGGCATCACGTACTGATCGTATGGCGAAGTATAACCAGTTATTACGCATTGAAGAATTGCTGGGCGCTTCGGCTTATTATCCGGGAAGTAAGTTGAAGTTTGGTAAATAGCACCTCGCCCCGCCCTCTCCATCAAAGATGGAGAGGGAGTGCTTTCGCCTGCGGTTTTATAGCAACAGTCATCACTGAATACGATCAGTTATTAGTAGAGCAACTGAGTACTCGTAAAATATAATCAAATTATAGAGCAACGGTTCCCCTCTCCATCTTTGATGGAGAGGGGTTAGGGGTGAGGTTATGCAAATAGACATATCGAAACTTCGCGGTGAATTTATCTACCTAACGCTTCTTCAACCAGAAGATGTTCCAGCGCTTCGTGTATTAGCCCACGATGCCCGCATCTGGGATCTTACCAAAACCCTGTTGGTTAACGACACCTTTGATCAGCAATTTGACAAATACATAGCTACGGCTTTTGATCCACGCAACACCGGTATGCAGGTAAGCTTTGTTATGCGTGATGCGCAAACAGAGGCTATCATCGGCATGACCCGTTACTATAAAATAGAGCCTTCACAAAAGCGGTTATCCATTGGCTATACCTGGTACACGCCGGCTTACTGGGGCAAGGTGCATAACAAAGAATGCAAGTTGCTATTGGTGCAATATGCCATAGAAGATTTGCATTTTCAACGGGTCGAGTTTGAGGTGGCGCACCAGAATATTCGTTCGCAAAAAGCCGTGCAAAAAATTGGTGGTATAAAAGAAGCAGTGCTGCGCAAGCACGGGCTTCACGCCGATGGAACCGTACGTGATACCATAGTGTTCAGCATCATTGATGATGAGTGGCCCGAAAAAAAACTTCGCCTTCAAAAACTGGTGGAACAACAAAAAATTTCCGGGCCGGAATAAATCATTTCTATCTTCGATCCTGTCAGCCAATTTCCATAATTATCGCCTTATATCATGAAGCTCATTCGCTATATACCTTCCTTTCTTTTCAATAAATATTTTTTAGCCCTCTCACTTTTTATTGTATGGATGTTGTTCTTTGACCGCAACGATTTTTTTACCCTGATGGAACGCCAGAAAGAACTGGCCCAGATTGAAGCCAGCAAAGCCTATTTTTCACAGAAAATTGCGGAGGGCAAAAAATTTTCTACTGACATGCGTTCCAATGCCGACGCGGTGGAAAAATTTGTGCGGGAAAAATATTTAATGAAGCGGGATAATGAAGACCTGTTCCTGATTCAAAAGCCGGTAAAAGAATAATTACCATCGGCACACAATAAGGCAAAGGCAAGGGCGTTTATACATCCATTACTACCAACTGGAACATTATTTATAAACGATTTACCTGGACTTATGCCAAATTTTACTCCTGAAGATTTGCTTCGCTATCTATACAAAGAAACCTCACCAGAACAAGAAACGGAAATAGAGCTGGAGCTGAAAGGCAACTGGGCCTTGCGTGAAAAATTAATGGTGATAAAAACAGCCATGGAACGCTTAACGGCCATTACAGAAGCTCCCCGTACAGAAGTTGTTTTAAACGTTTTGCGGTACGCCAGCCAGGGCGAAAAGGTTAAAAACTAACTACCTGTAAACGGTTTGTACCACTTGCTTCGTTGCTGTTTATCTATCAGCTTTCTTTGTTGTTTACTACCGGCCATGAGCATTACCTTGCCGCCTCTTTCCCTTCTACTCATTATTACTTACACGTCTGTTTTCTGTTCGCCACTTATCTTGCGGCTATGACCCGCAAGGAAAAATACAGCGCCTGTATAACCTACTTTCAAACCGCTTTACCAGAGGCAGAAACAGAACTCACTTTCGGTTCTGCATACGAACTTTTAGTGGCTGTTATTTTATCAGCACAGTGTACCGATAAGCGGGTGAATATGACTACACCGGCGCTTTTCAAAAAATATCCCGACACCTCTTTTTTAGCCAAAGCAGAATATGATGATGTATTTGCGCTGATCAAAAGCATCTCTTTCCCCGGCAACAAAAGCCGTCACTTAATTGGCATGGCCAAGATGGTGATGGAAAACTTTGCCGGACAAATTCCTATGACGGTAGAAGAATTAGTGCAGTTGCCCGGTGTAGGACGAAAGACCGCCAATGTGATTACATCGGTGATAGATAAGCAACCCAATATGGCCGTAGATACGCATGTGTTCAGGGTTTCGGCCCGTATTGGGTTAACGGTTGGCGCAAAGAATCCCTTACAAACAGAGCTGCAGTTGATCAAATATATTCCTAAAGACCTTGTTTATATTTTTCATCATTGGCTTATTCTGCATGGCCGTTATGTATGCGTGGCCCGCAACCCTAAATGCAGTGTGTGTGGGCTGAGGCCGGTGTGCAAGTATTACCTCAGCGTAGCGGCAAAAGCCCCAAAGCTTTCCTGATCCCTTTCATTTGCTGATAGTTTTTATACCTTCAATCGGTAATTAAACCAATCGCTTTTTTGGCGCAGAGGTTGCTTATACCACCATCAATTACCCTGCATGACATCAGTATCATCTGTTTATACCGGCTTTAATAGTATTCTTTCGCTTCAACCCCTGATTGTCGTTTTAAAACGCATGATGGCCGAAGAAAAGCCCGGTGCAAAAAAATTATATCAGGATATTATCTGCGAGATAGAAGCCGTACCTGAACTGTTGCAACCGATTGAGAATACAGAAATTTTACTACAACATCATGAGCTGGTAGAAGCCTTACTGGCCTCCATCTTTCCACCCTCAGCCTCTTCTACGCAAGGCCTGTATGCTATCAGTTATCCGTTCAGCTCCGAAACCATCTATGCTTCACCCGGCTTTAAAAAGATCTTTTTAAAAGAAGGCGCTGCCATTAATGTACCTGACCGCAAAACCACGGTTGACATTAGTAAAGCAAGTTTGTTGCTGGCCTATCATGTTATTTTAAAAAAGCTCTACTCCCTGCAGGTGCCTGTTACGGCCACATCCGTACACCCGTTTACAGAAGAAGAGAGCGGCCTTACCCGCTACTATGAACTGAAGTTGAATGCCGAATTTGTAGATGTAAAATGCATCGGCAAAAACTATTCGTTGCCGGCTAATTTTTCGCCGCAACGCAACCTTACCATAGAAGAATTAAGCGAACTTTTTCCGTTAGAACAATTTCAGTTCAAGGGCATAGTGGTGATTGACGTAGCCGATGTAACCCGCGAACAAATAACCATTGAAATAAAAAATGCCCTGCTCAACATCAATGCTTTTTCCGAATCGGAAGTGTATAATGAATTGCAGCAGCATGTACAGGACCTGATTGGCTTAAAAGGCGTTACTATCGGCATTACGCCTTTCTTCAAAAAAAACAATTATTACCTGTACGCCGAAACACACTACCGCAATAGCCTGCTTTTTAAAAACAGCGAGGTGATTTTGCATAAAGATGATGTAAGCCATTTATGCCAGCAGGTGTTCAGGCATACCGGCCAGCCGCTGCTTTATAACAGCATTGACAATGACGATCAGCGATCGAATGAGCTGTTAAAATACTACCGGGACATGGGTGCAAAAAGCTTATTGCTTTGTCCGCTAAAATGTGATGACGACCATCTTTTAGGCCTACTGGAAATTATGAGCGGCGAAGAAGACAAGTTTGGCTATACGCACCTGTCGCATATTAATCCGGCAATAGAATTGTTTAAGCTGGCGCTGGAAAAAACCCGTGAGAGTTTGGATGCGCAGATTGACCGCACCATTAAAGAACATTTTACCGCCATACAACCCGCGGTGGAATGGAAGTTTACGGAAGCGGCCTTTCAATACCTGCAACACCGGCAGGCATCGGACATGACCAAGATGCCCGCCATTGCTTTTGAAGATGTGTATCCTTTGTATGGTTCCGTTGATGTGCGCAATTCATCATCGGAACGCACCAACTCTATACAGCTTGATTTGCTGGAACAATTAACGCTGGCAAACGATGTACTAACCAAGGCATCAAAGCTGATTGACTTTCCGTTGCTGAAAGAAACCCAATACCGGATAGAAAAATATACTGCGGCAGCAACGGATACTTTGTTGTCGGATGATGAAATGCAGATTTACGATTTTTTGCAGGTCCATCTCGAATCCATCTTTCAAAACCTGGTTCATCTGAAACCAGAACTAAAAAAATTGATCGGCACTTATTATGCGGCTATTGATCCGCAACGCAAAGTGGTATATCATCACCGTAAGGAATATGAGGATAGCATTACCCGTATAAACGATGTGCTGGACCGCTTTACCGACCAGGAGCAGAAAGCCATTCAGGAAATTTATCCGCATTATTTTGAACGCTACATAACCGATGGCGTGGAGTTTAATATTTATGTAGGCCAGTCCCTGTCGCCCCACAAGCCATTTAATGAAATGTATGTGCGTAATTTAAAGCTGTGGCAGTTAACCTTTCTCGCTAAGGCGGCAAGGCTTACGGCTTCGCTGGAAAAACGCTTACCCCTTCCGTTACAAACTACGCAACTGATATTGGCACATGCCATCCCGCTTTCTATTTCGTTCCGTAGAAAGGAGCGCAAGTTTGATGTGGATGGCGCTTACAATATTCGTTACGAGATTATCAAAAAGCGTATTGATAAAGTTCACCTTCGCGACTCCGAAGAACGTTTAACGCAGCCTGGTAAAATCGGTATTGTTTACTCGCAACATAAAGAGCAGGCCGAGTACCTGGAGTACATTGAATTTCTGCAAGCCGAAGGTGTGTTGGGCGAGAACGTGGAGCAACTTGATCTGGAAGACACACAAGGCATCAGCGGACTAAAAGCCGTAAGGGTGGAAGTGAATTTAAATGCCGAAAATACCATTACGCCTAAGGAAGCTTTTAGCCGTGTTACCAGTGAAGGTTTACTACGTAAGTGATAGGTTTAGCCGGGAAGAAGGGAAGGCGGAAAGAAGAATTTAAATGAGATGGATCGGCACTAGCTGGTATTTTTCATCTTAACTTATCGCCACCTGCTTATTGCACCTGAATAATTCTTTCCGCCTTACTGCCTTCCCAGCAAATTGTTGTATGGATAAAAACGCAACCTGCATCTCAGTGCAAAGCACTGTATGCAAAACATCATTTTGTTGCTCTTACTACCTTTTTTCTTTTCCTGCAAAGACAACTCAATACATTTCAACAACGTCAACAAAACAGCAGCAACGCCAGCCTCAAAGCTCACATCAAAACCAGTTAGCGATACTGCAAGCTGGGCCTACTTTCTACAACACCTGCCCGAGAAACAAGCGCCGGTGCTGGATTACAGAGGGATGCCGGTACCGTTCCAGCAAAAACATTTCGCTATTATCAGTTATGATGTAGGCACCCGCGACCTGCAGCAATGTGCCGATGCCCTGATGCGCTTGCGGGCCGAATATCTTTTTTCACAACATCGGTTTAGCGAGATTGGTTTTCATTTTGTAAGCGGAAATTACTACCGCTTTACGGATTATTGCAATGGACGCATGCCGTTACCAAAGGGAGACAATGTGGTGTTTACTTCTTTCGCTTCTCACCCACAAAACAGGGAAAGCTTTCGGCGTTATTTAGACATCGTGTACAGTTATGCCAGCACTATTTCGTTGGCTGCCGAATTAAAAACGGCTGATGATTTTGCTATCGGTACTATCATTATTCATCCGGGTAGTCCGGGCCATTGTTTTATTATTACCGACGAAGCTACAGCCGCCAATGGTGATAAATTATTCAAACTGGTAGAAGGTTACATGCCGGCGCAAAGCATTTATGTATTGCAGAATTTAGCGGAACCGGCGTTGGGTTATTGGCACCGCTTACATAAAGGGCCGATAGAAACAGCGAGCTATGATTTTGATAAATACGAGATGAAAAAGTTTGAGTGAAAGCGAATAAATCAATTTATTATTTACGCAATAAGCCGGCGGCAATAGCAATCATTTTCTTTTGATCCCTCACTAAAATAGTTGGTATAAAATCTTCCCGTGGCTGCCCATTTATATGTTGCAGTTGCACCGTTGGAAACGAAAACGGCACCTTTAACTCCGGTGTTTCAAACGAATAAATTTCACCCAACAGGCCGGCCATTTTTGTTCCCATAATTTTTGCCCGCTTCATACCGTCAAAGCCAATTGCCATGCCTTCGCCCATGCTGCCCGTCCAGTAGCTTACTAATATAATAAGCGGTTTTGTATAAATCTTTAATCGTGGCGAAACCAATTCCAGCGTGGTTCTCCGTATACCTGATTCTTTTTCTTCCGCCGTATAAATATGCTTTTGATAAGGCAGCTCTTTGTTGATGAACCTTCCCATGATGGCTCTTGCAATAGTGGTAGTGCCACCGCTTGGCGTTTCGCGCAAATCAAGTATAAGCCCTGTTGTATTCATCAGGTTATCAAGCGCCTTGTCGAAGGCGGCAATTAAATCTAACTCTCCTAAAGAGTTATTGATTTTAATGTAACCGGTGTTTGGTGCAAGGGTCCGTGTATCTAATAAAGTAGCTGGATTTTTTTCTGTTTTGTTGGGAATAGTATCCGGATAAAAATCTTTTTCTATGCCATTCACCAATGCCGTTATTTTTCTTTTGGTATCATGCGTTCCGGCCAGCAACGTAGTAGCGGCATAATTGTACATAGGCGCATCAAAGCCGGTAACCGATTTGGGTAAGAGGGGTTTTACCGCTTCGTCTATTGGCACATTATTAAACCGGGTAACCACCATGCCCGCTGAAAGGCCGCACCCGTCTGCATTGTAGCCGGGGCGTACTTCGGCTATGATAAATTTATTTTTCTCAAAAGTTATTTTTAAGTCGGCGCCGGTGGGTACGGTTCTGTTGGAGGATGGCGTATTGGTATTTAAAAACACGTGGCCGTTATACAATTCATGGTTTGTTTTTTCAAGCAGGTGAATAAAATCGTTCTTTGTTTTTATAGTATCAGCAGTGGGCTGATAAATGGTTTTTACTTTTTCCCACTCCGTTTTTTGTTTGCCAAAGTAGGCGAAGTTGTCAGCAACAGTTTGCCAGTAAAATTGGAAGTCTTTTTGAAAGGGCGTTTGGCTGAAAGCAGTTGTGGTAAAAAGTATAAAGAAGATGATGGCTGTACGCATACAGTGGTTATTGAATGCAAAGAAAATTTATAAAAGTGGAAACGAAAAGTTAGGCGATTTGTTTTGTTTCCTGTATCGGAAGATGCATCTGGAAAATTATATTCTTGATGAAGCTTTTACTGCTGAGGCATTATAGTTTTTACTTAGTGCGAAATAAAATCCATTTTAAATTTTTATTTGAATTTGATTTTGTAGTTAATTGCAGACATCTTAGAAGTTAAAAATGTGAGGTTGATTATGAAGAAGTTGGGTTTGTTTTTACTGGCTGTTATACTATTCATTACTTCTTATAGCCAGGTACAATTTGGAATAAAATCAGGAATTAATATTGCTACTACAAGAGACCTAATCACCTTTCCTAAAAATAGGTTGGGGTGGTATGGTGGCGGTCTTGCTATAATACAACTGCATAAAAAATTATTTCTTCAACCAGAATTGAACTTTTCTTCCAAAGGCTATCGATATATTGATCAAAGCACTAATAGAACCGTGGCGATGCGATTGAATTATTTATCAATACCGATCCAATTAAGCTATAATATAGATAAGAAAACAAACCTTCTATTTGGTACAGAACTTGGATATTTAATAAAGGCAGTTAATGACTTTAATAATGAAAACGCCAATGCTACTGCGAGTTTCCCTAAGAAACTAGACATAGGACTTGCCATAGGACTTCAATACGATATCATAAAACGACTTGGTGTTGAAGCCAGATACATTTATGGTTTCAAAAGATTTTATCAAACAGATGCAGTTGGAGTTCGCAGGAGCGAATTATTAGCTGCTAATCGTGCATTCCAATTGGGGCTTTACTATATACTATCTAAATAAATCTGAACATTCTTCACCTCTTTAAAAAATCAAATGAAAAAAATTCTATTCAGTATTGTATTTTGTCTAACCGTATATTTTGTCTATGCAGATGGATCGGAAAGAGTTTGTGTATTAACTAATACAGGATTTACAGGAGATGCTTGCACAGCTTCCGAATTAGGGCCAGTAGATCCTTGCACATCGATAACTTTTATAGTGAACAACAGAACACCGCCTGCTGGTTTCATTATAGTTGCAAAGTATGAGTGGTTTGTAAATGGGGTTTCAGTTAAAACAACTACTGATCCTACTGATTTTGGCATACATTGGCAAATTATATCCAATACAACCAATGTTTACTGTAAGGTTACTTATAAGAAACAAGATGGAACACTTTCCTCCGCTTACACTTCTACAACATTTACCCCAAACGTTAAGTCGTTAAATTTAGGTAATATCAGCACTTCTACTGACAGCCAAATTATGGTTGTTCAAATACAACAAGCTACAGTTTAAATACTTTCTCTTGCGGAAGTTTATGTGACTATACCTATACTGTAAGCCAATATAGTATAACTTGGCAACCTCCATCCGGATGGACACAAACAAGCATTTCAGCTAATGGCAATAATGTGTCTTTTACGCCAGATGCTACAACAGGTGGGCTATTAGTTGCTACAATCACCTTGCCTTGTGGATATCAGGAAACCAGAATGTTTACAATAAACAGGATAGCACAGGCACCGTCATTTAATGCTTCCAGTCCTGTTTCTACTTGTTCTACTTCTACTTCTTTATCTATCAATCCAATTTGTGGAGCTACAACTTATACATATACAATTACTGGAAGTTCCGGAGTAGTATTTACTTCTAATGGCCTCCAATCCTTAACAGTATCCAGTACATCAGTTGACTTGTCACTGTCAGGTGCTCCATCTTCAAACACGGTTAAGGTCAAAGCAAATTATCCGGGTAGTTATTCCAGTTCTGAAATTAGCTCACCCCTAAATTATGGAGCAGTGGCTCCTGGCCCAATAAGTTTCCCCCTTATTGATAAAGCAACTGGTAGAATTCAGGCTTTGATTGATGATGTTGCTGGTGCTTCTTCTTATAATTGGTATAAAAATGGGGTACTAGTATCAAACTATCATAGCACTTTTGCTCAAATACCTATCTCGCGGACTCAATGTGATATTGCTTATGATATTTCTGTGTAAGCTGTTAGTAGTTGCAGCACATCAGCTGAAACTCATGCTGACGCTTATGTTCCTTGTAATAATTATTTTATGGCTTCCCCTAATCCGGCAAGTATTGATGTGTCCATCTCTTCAGATCCAAATGTTGCACCAGCAAACCAACATGATTTTAGTGAAGTAAGAGTATATGACCAGAGTGGTAATCTTAAAAAAGTTAAGCAATACAATAAGGTAAAATCTGGAAAGATAAATATTTCAGACCTTAACATCGGTACGTATTGGATTGAAATCATTTCCGGTACTTACTCGGAAAAAAAGCAACTTTATATCCAACACTAAAATGATAAAACAATAAAAAGAGGCGTGTTAAACGCCTCTTTTTTATTTATGATGGTGAGTGGATATAATCTGTTTAATTCTACAAACTGTCTTTTGTCATAGTAATCTTCAACAGTGAACTAAGTATTACAAAGACACATTGCTTTATCTTCCCCTAAAACCGAAACCCAAAACTCACATAAGGCAAAACACTCTCTTCATTGGAATGTGCCAGCGATGCGGTAACCACCCAGCGTTTGATAGGCGCTATATAAATGCCGCCGCCATAACCATCATGCCAGCGGCCCGATGGGTCGTTATCGGCCCACACACGGCCTATATCATTAAAAAGGATAAAGCCCAAAGAACCGGGGAATAAAAACGTAGTAAAGTCGGCCACCTTCACCCGCAGTTCCGCGTTAGTAAAAAACATCGTACGTCCGGCAAAGCGGTCGCGGCGAAAGCCCCGTAAATTTTCCGTGCCACTTAAGTATTGGGCCTGCGGAATTTCGTAAGCGCCTATGTTATGCGCCACGCCAAGGCGCACCGCATACACCACCGGCGAGTTAATGGCGAAGGAAGCAAACACACTCATGTCCCAATGCAGTTGCGTTACATTATTGCTCTTGTTATTCAAGCCAAACAAGCTGCGTACACCCGCATCCAATGTAAAGCCGCGGGTAGGAATGTTAGCATTGTTCTTGGAATTAATGTCGAGCAAACCTTCAACGCCGGCATATACTTTAGGGTGATAAAGGTTGGCGGTATCTACCCCATTTAAAATAGAATTGCCAACAAATTTGCTCTTGTTCTGCTGCTGGTTCAAATGAAAGTATTGGAAGGTTGGCCCGTAGTTTACCCGCATCCACGATTGCAACTGGCGGCGTAGTAAAACCGATACGTTGGCAATGTTGTAACGGATACGATAGTAGTCAAAAGCATCGGGCAAATTTTTATTGAACACGGTATTGTTTCCGATGCCGAAAAAGTTGGTCACGTTCACCGGTGCACGCAGGTCGGCCCTGATCAACAGATCATTATTAACGCTGCCGAAAGGCTTTGTAAAATCGCCATCATAACTAAAATAATAAGATGAGGTGCGCAACGCATGGCCGGCCCGGAAAATGTGCCTTGTACTAAAAGGGTCTTTACGAAAAGCCTGTGTCAGCAGTTCGGCCTTAAGGCCTAAAAACAAGCCGTCATCTGTGTTGTAAGCCGCGGAAACACCGGGGCTGAAATAGCCGTAACGATAATAAATGCGGTTGTATTCGTTGTTGCGCGGGTCGGCTGTTATCTTTTTATGAAAGCCAGATGGGTTGCCAGCGAAGCTGCTTTCTTCAAAGCTTACGTCATATACTTTTACGGAGCCCTCAGTGCTTTCGTTTACAAAATGGTCTTCGCCGGGGCCGCCAATAATGCGGATGGTGATGCCGGAATAACCACCTCTAACTACAAAGCTGTCGGCCCCTTCAAGCCCATAAATACTTAGCTCGTTGGTTTCATCTTTAGAAAAAGTACGGTCATAAATTTTTGAGCTGACCGCATCGGTTTTATCAATCTTATTGATGGTGACATGAACCTTATTGTCTGGTAATTTATCAATGACAAAAAGCTCCCGTTGGTTGGTGCCTACAATGTTTACTTCTTTGGAAAGAAAGGTATAATAGTCCAGCATTTCTTTTTTAAAATGCAGCCGTCGTTCTTTTAATTTATTAACTATTTCGTTATAATGAAAGCCCCTGATTTCTTTAGGCTGTTGCATCATCGCTTCTTCAATAGCGGCATCTGTCATCAGCAATAAAAAGCTGTCTGTTTGTTGGCTCCAGGTTTCCTTCGACAACTCGTTTAAAAAAAAGCGGTCGAAGTTGCGGCCCGGCCGGTTAAAGGTTTTAATGTTTTCGGCTTTGGCCTTAAATCCCTGGAACTCCGGCACCAGCCAGGGGCTTTTGATAAGGCGTGGCAACAGCCCTTTGTTGATAAAGAAAGCTTGGTCCTGATCTTTGGGAATGGCGTAATAAATTTTTCCTTTACCAGTGTCTGTTGTAGCCCATCGCCATTGGTCTTCGTGGCGATCGAAGTCCATATAAAAATTATCCAGCAGCCTTGCTTTTAATAAGTGCAACTGGTCCACATGGTCGTCGTTATCTTTTGCCAGCTTCAGCACCACTTCATCGGTGTTGTATGTTTTTTCTACGTTGCCCGGCTCCCGTTCTTCCAGCGTAGCTAAGGTGTTTTTAAAAGTAGAACGGTAACGTCCCAGCCGCGGATCATCAGGAATATACACCAGCTTTTTTTTGAGGTAAGGAACACCAGCCGCTTTTGATAACGACATGGTAGAAAGGCCTCCATAAGGATACGCTGCGGAGATGCCATCTTCTACCAAACTCTTTACAAAGGTTTGCCGCAGATCGGGCGGGATAGCGGCATCGGGATATTTTTCTACCGTACGTAAAACCCATTCGCGGCCATCAGCCGTAGTCACTCGTAATGATCGTGTTTGTTTGCCGCCACCTTGTTTTTCCGGTGTAAGGCCGCCCCCTTCTTTGCCCATATCCAGCACCGGAACTTTGATGGGTGTTGTCCACTCGCGGCGGTAATTACTACCCATAAAAAAGTTGCGTAAACCGCTTTCATGAAGGCGGGTGTTGGCGGCAATTAATACCGAATCTTCCAATACCGGAAGGCTGTCTTTTGCTATAACCGTTGGGGTAACTACAATCGGCTTTAAGGACCGGGTAAAAGTAGGTGTCGTTAAATCTTTACTCTTAATGTTGTAAAACCTTGCAGTGACCTTTCCGCTTTTAGTTACCTCTAATAAACTAAAGCCATAGTCCATATCATAAAAAACCAATTGCCCTTCGCGGTTAGCTTTTACCCGGCTTAGGTTACTGCCACTTCCACTGACTATATGGTACGTGCTATCTTTTAAAATTAATTGCAATGTATGATCGTGGCCCGCAGCAGTAATAACATTGGGATGGCCTTTTACAGCCCGTTCTATGGCCTTCACCATCGTTTGGTACAAAGGATGCTTTACATCCTGCAGATTGCCAAACACACCACGGGTGATGGGATAGATGGACCCCAGCACCGGCAAGGGAATCCATAGTTTAGGATTGGCTGCGGTGAGTGGAAACAGATGTTCCTTCCAGGTATAATCGCCGCCATGCACGCCAAAAGAATAAAGCGGATGATGGGTAACGATTAATAATAATTGATTAGGATGCGCCGCTGCAATTTCTTTTAATTCTGTTTCAAATTCATCTACCGTTCGGGCATTGCAGGAAGAGCCGGGGCCGGGCTTATCGTGTATGTATAAAAACCACTGGCTGTCAATGAAAGCCACCACTACCTGCGCATTCAACTCTACCGCCACCGGTCCGGGACAGCCTTCTGTTGGTAACGATTGCAGGTTGGCTTTGCCCAGGCCATTAATGTAGTTATGCTGGTTGCGTACCCGTTGCCAGCCGCCTAATTTTCCATTCTCCCAATCGTGGTTGCCGGGTATAAAAAAGGCCCTGCCCTTTTTGCCCTTCACAAGGCTCATCTGGTAATCAATAATTTTTTTGGCTTGCCGGTAATCCGCTTCGCCTTGCATGGGCAGGCCAAGCGGATAAATGTTATCACCTAAAAAAATAGCGGTGTTAAGTGTATCGTTCCAGTCAACATTTTTTTGCAGCCAATCTACCACCGGGTGTGTGTCGCCCACCAATTCGCCAGCATCGCCAATTAAAAAAATACGTTGCGTTACCGGATCGTTTTGAGCATATAAAATTCCGGTAAAACTTACCGCCAGCACTATTGATACAAATCGTCTCATCGTCTTATTTTTTCTTTTCGTTCCCTTCGTAAGGGAAAAAAAGTAAAGTAGGTTTACCATATTTTCCTTCGTTGGTAATGTACATGTTGCCATTAGGTGCAAAAGCAATGCCCTCGGCCTGTGGAAAATTATCGGGGTTTAAATGATAGGCTTCTATTACTTCGCCATGCTTATCGGCAACCACCAGCAAATGCCCTGCGGAGGAAAGAATATAAAGGCGCTTATTTATAGGGTGAATGGCTGCAGCAGAAGGATTAAACTTAGCCTCACTGTTCTTTAATAAGGTTTTTACATCTTCCCTGCTTACGGAAAAAAAGGCGCTACTGTCAAACATTTTTTTGGCCAGGTTAAAGCGATAAGCGGTGCGGGCATTGGTGCCTTTATCAGCCGCACACCTTTTGCAAAGAAGCACCAGACTGTTTATAGAATGATCGTAATACACTGTTTCAAACTCATTATCGCCGGGTAGTGCAAGGTCATAAGTTTTTACGCTGCTGCTATCGGTGGCTTTATCCGGAACCTCTTTCAAAACACCGCGGCTCATTAATAAAAAAAGCGATGAATCTACTTTTACTATGTCCTCTAAATCGGCATCGGTTTGTACCAGCTTTGGCGTATAATCTTTTAGTTTGCCGGCTTTTAAATCCAGCTTAAATACCCGCTCTTTACTATCTGATATAGCCAGCAGGCTACTGTCTTGTTGAATAAAACAAATGCCCGATACTTCTGTCAGGGCTTTGCCTAAAAAAATGCGTTGCGGTTTATTCAGGTTATACCCGTCGGGCGAATCGTACCCTTTGTTTTTACAACTGCTGCTTAACAGGATCGTACTAAAAAGAACAAATGCTATTTGCCCGCATTTGTTTTGAAATAACATTTTGTGCATTTACTACTTTTACTTATCAAACAATGCACCAACAACCATGAATGAAGTGAACGAACAGTTGTTAGCGGCCGCAAGGTCTTATGTAACGGAAGTGTTTCATCACCGGGTAAAACCGGAGTTTGTTTTTCACAATATAGAACATACCGAGGACGTAGTGGAAGCCAGCAGCCACATGGCCGATTATTTTCAATTAAATGATGAAGACCGGTTGGTGCTGATGCTGGCCGCCTGGTTTCATGATACTGGCCATGCCGCCGGACAACCGGAAGGGCATGAAGAAGAGAGTGTGAAAATAGCCACGCAGTTTTTGCAAAGCCGCCATGCCGATGATGCCATTATACAACGGGTTAGCTCCTGCATTTTAGCTACCCGTATGCCGCAATCGCCGGTAAGCCTGATAGAAAAAATTTTATGCGATGCCGACCTCCATCACCTCGCCACCGAAGATTTCAAAGCCCGCAGCCAGCTTTTAAAACAAGAACGGGAAAACCTGTTAGGCCATAAGATTGATAAAAAAGAATGGCGCAAAAACAACATCCAGTTTTTATTACAGCATCAGTATTTCACCGACTATGGAATTCAGTTACTGGAACCTAAAAAGGCGGAGAACTTATCGCTGATTCAAAAGAAAAGCACCGATAAAAAAAGCGACGCTGAAATAAAAGCGGCTGCTTTTCCGTATGTGCCGGCCATGGTTTCCAAAGCCGATAAGGACCAGAAGAATGCGGAGCGTGGCGTACAAACCATGTTTCGCACCACCAATCATAATCACCTGCAACTAAGTGCCATGGCCGATAGCAAGGCGCACATCATGATTACAGTGAACTCTATTATTTTATCAGTTGCGGTTTCTTATCTTATTGCCCGCATTACTTACTACCCGCAGTACATGATACCAACGGCTATACTGGTGCTTACCTGTTTAATCTCCGTTACCTGCTCTATACTCGCTACACGTCCTTCTATCAACAGCGGCACTTTTACGGAAGATGACATTCGTAATAAAAAAACCAACCTGCTTTTTTTTGGCAATTTTCATCAAATGAAGTTGGCCGACTATCAATGGGGTATGCACCAAATGATAAAAGATAAAGACTATTTGTACAACACCATGATGATGGATATTTATTACCTCGGCATTGTGCTGGCAAAAAAATACCGCTACCTGCGTATTGCTTATACGGTGTTTATGATAGGGCTTATCGTTGCCGTTATTGCGTTTGGTATTGCGGCACTGGTGCCCGATAATTCGGCTACTCCGGCTATGCAAACTATAGACTATTGATTGATGTAAAAGACGGATGAAAAATAGAGTGATGTGTTCTACTGTATGATTTGAATTTAGTCGTGGGAAGGATAAAGGCTTTACGTATGATTGGTAAGCAGTTTTCGCTCCGGCAGGAGCGCCGTGTTTATAGCAACAACAAACAACAGCGTTCGTCAGCTCCGTAGGTGCTGTGTGTTCCTAACCGTAGAACACGAGGCTCCGAGGGAGCCTTTGATATCTATAACTTATGAGCTTCTATAAACACGGAGCTCCTGCCGGAGCTGGTAGGGAGCGGATGCTGAACGATAGCTTACATAAAATGGAGTACTTAACCTTAAATAGTTATCACTCCTGCTTATCAGCAACCGTATTTTCGGTTTCAATAAAGAACCGTTCGTAAATTTCTTTCCATCCGTTAAACTGCGGATCGGTTCCTAAGAAGGAGTTATGCCAGATGGTGATCATTGTTCCATTTACGTTTTTGATGGTTTGATAGAAGTGCAACAATTCGTTCAATGCTTCAGTGGGCGAAAGCTTTTGTTCGTAATACGCGTTGGCATCCATAAAGCAAAAAGGATGTATTAATAACGTGGTTTGTTTTTCCTCCTTCAGATCGTACCAATAAAACGGCGAAGCCACCGATGCCCTGAAACCATTGATGCTGCCATATCCCATGGAATAATCATCTGTAATACCCGTAGCTATCAGGCGCCGGTAGGTAACGGGCAAATCAAACCGTATGTAATGCTGTCGCGATGCGGTAATGGTTTGACCGGTGGCTTGCTCTAACCATCCTTTTTCTTTTACTAAAAGAGACGGGTGATCGCCACTGAACCAGGATGGATGCAAACCAACTTTATAAGCAGAAGCAATAGAACTTATGAGGTGTTGAAAGTCTGTTTGTAATGGACTGATGTTTTTATCGTAGGTACTTTTTTCGCTGGCCACTAAGAAAAAATACAGCGGCGCCAGATGATAACGCTCATGTAAATCGTCCATCCATTCATACGCATCAAAAGGGTCTCGTTCGCGGCCTCTGATCACTCGTATGCGTTGCATCATACCACGCCATTTACCGGAAAAAAATAGTTTTAAAATAGCGCCGGCATTTCGCCTGAAGCCTTTATTGCGGAAGCTCCAGGCCATATCAATATCGTACGTGGTTTGTAATTGAAAGGTTGCCATTTGGATTTGAAGGGAAGGAAATTTTTGTTGCAACAATCTCCTGAAATCTTCCAGCCAGATATTGATTATCGGCAGATGAAGAAAGCCTTCTTTATAAGCTATAGAACCCTGATGCGCATAACGGCCATAACTATCTTTTTGATGCGGCAGGTATTCTTCGTAACGGGTAAGGAGATAAAAAATGCCGGCCAATAAATCGAAGCCGGTGTCGCCTTCCGTCCTGAAAAAAACTTTATAGTTATGATGATCGAAGCATTCAATTTTTACCGGCCGTATAGTAGATTCAAACAACAATACATGCGAATGAATCCAGATTTCACGGGGCCCAAAACGATGATAGCTGTAATTGATTTTATGCGGATCGGTATGGGCGAGGTATTTGTCTTCGTCGCAAATTAATTTAATGGGCGTGTGATAGTATTGCGACAAAAACGCGACGATATATTGTAGTCGCGGCGTTAATGTATGGCTATAAATAATCACGGGCTAATTTAAAACCAAAGAGCGGTATAAATACCAATTTCAATTTAGAAAAGGAGTAAAATTTTTGAATAGCTCAGGCGTAGCTCGTCAAGGTTGAGGTTAAGATTTTTTATTCCGCTTTTGTTTTTCCCTCCATTGTTCGTTAAACGATTTAGCCGGAAACTGCAGTGGTGAGCGATGCTTTACCCAACTGTTTTTAGCTGCCATATTGATGAACCAACTCTTCATACTTCCATTGCCCACGTTCATTAACGGGCGATGCAGCATGGCCGTTTTCCAGCCCTTCCAGATCAGCTTTTCGCTAAGAGCGGCGCTGCCTTCTTCCACCGACTGGTGGCGGTTCTCCAGCAACAACTCATGCAGGTTAATCTTCACCGCACATACTTCAGTGCAGTTGCCGCAAAGCGATGATGCATAGCTTAGGTGCTTCCAATCGCCCATCTCTTTTAAATGCGGCGTAATTACCGAGCCGATAGGGCCGCTATAAGTAGTTTCATACGCATGGCCACCAATGTTTTTATACACCGGACAAGCGTTCAGGCAAGCGCCACAACGGATACAATAAAGTGACTCGCGGCTTTTAGGATTGGCTAAAATATTGGTGCGGCCATTGTCTAACAAAATAACATACATCTCTTCCGGTCCATCGGTTTCAGCCGCTTGCTTAGGGCCCGTGATGATAGAATTATAGGTGGTGAGCCGTTGCCCTGTACCAAAGGTGGAAAGCAAGGGCCAAAAAAGGGCCAGGTCGGTAAGCGCAGGAATCACTTTCTCAATACCAACAATCACAATATGTGTTTTAGGCCAGGCGCAGCTCAACCGTCCGTTGCCTTCGTTTTCCGTAATGGCGATAGCGCCGGCATCGGCAATAATAAAGTTGGCGCCGGTAATACCTATCTCCGCCTGCGTGTATTTTTCGCGAAGCTTATCACGGGCAATCAACGTTAATTGGCTGGGGGTAAGATTGGGTGCGGTACCTAATTTATCAGCAAACAATTTGGCTACATCTTCTTTGCTTTTGTGCATGGCCGGCGTAACAATATGATAGGGCGGTTCATCATCCAATTGCTGAATGTATTCGCCCAGATCTGTTTCTACACTTTCTATGTTATGCCTGGCTAAGAACTTGTTCAGGTGCAGTTCTTCGGTTACCATGCTTTTGCTTTTTACGATAGTAGTGCAGGCTTTGGCTTCGCAGATTTTTAGAATTCCGGCCAGGGCTTCATCGGCTGTTTCGGCCCACAAAACGTTGGCGCCACGACTGGTTATCTGGGCTTCAAAGGTTTCGAGTTGTTGGTCTAATGTTTCAAGGGCCCGCCACTTAATGTTCTTTGCTTTTTCACGGGCGGCATGTAAGTCGGCAAACTGGCTTTTGCCATTGGGCACTACCGCGTTGTAGCGGGAGATATTGAAATTGATTTTGCGACGGTGCTCGCGGTCGGCCGACTTGATGGTGCTTTTGGCAATAAAGGAGGATGATTGTTCAGACATTCGACTCAAAGTTTTACCAGTTCAATTTCGTTACCCTTTTTAAATTCTTCTTCTGCTTTTTGCGTTAGTTCATCCGCCGTACCGGCACTAAAATGAGCTTCGCCGCAGTTGTCGCAAACCGCTGCTTCTACATTGGCAAATACCAAAAAAGCACCGTTTCGTTCAACCGTAAAACTTGCTTTGCCTTTATGCGTATTGCCAATTTTACAAATAACACATTTCATATCAGGTTAGTTTTCTTTTAAATTCTACATCCCATAAATTAGGATCAGGCATGTAACAAGTTACTAAAATACAGGTAAGCGTTTCTACATTTTGTGCAACAACTACGTGGACGGGACGGCCATTAACAAGCTTAAGCAGTAGCTTGCTTGGGTAGGGCTTGTCTGATTCATAGTTGGAAATAATTTCGCCGCTATTGATAACATCAGTCACTTCAACCACAGAAATATTTCTACTAATCATTTACCTTAGTGAGTGTGCACTGAAAATAATTTCTACACAATCCATTTATGAAAAATCATTTATTCTTTTTATCAAAATGCTCAATAGCTACCTGCTCCAGCGTTTCGTAAAATTCTTCGCCAAACTTGCGGATGATAGGCTCTTTTAAAAATTGATATACCGGAACCTTTAGCTTTTTTCCCAACACACAGGCCGGGCTGCAAAGTGTTTCCCTCGGCTCGTAGTTAACGTAGGTGTAATGCTTGGCCGCTACAATACGAATGGGATATAAATGACACGAGATGGGTTTTTTCCAGGCTACCTTTCCATCGTAATAAGCCTGCTCAATGGCGCATTTAATAATGCCTTGCTTATCCCTGATACCGTAAGCGCAAATTTTACTTTCTACCGTTGGCGTTACCCAGCCAAACTCATTATCGTATAAATATTTTCCTTTGCGTTCTATTTCGGCCAGGCCATCCGGCGTCAGGTACGGCTTTACCGCTTCAAAAACGTCGTCCAGTATTTTCTTTTCTTCTTTTTCCAGCGGGGCGCCGGCATCGCCATCCTCGCAGCAACCGCCTTTACACTTACTCAGGTCGCAAACAAATCTGGCCTCTATTACATCATCACTCACTAAGGTATTTTCAATCGCTATCACCGTTGCTGTTTGCCGCAAAGATAGGCGGGATTAGCGTTTGGGCGTTTGGGTTCAAAGCCGTTACTTAGTAAGTATTCATTCTGAAAATGGAATAATTTATCCTGCTTAGAAAGAAACACAACTTGCTCGGTAACCATAAACCCCGAACTCGTAACGACAAACCCTAAACCCATAACTCTAAACTTTTCCCTACCTTTCTATATTAAACTAATTGTATGCGACGCATCGTTATTGTATTGACAGCAGCTATCTTTCTTGCCAGTTGTAAAGACCAAAAAAAACCTATCACCATTACCTATTTAAATAAAGAAGTAGTCTTTATAAAAGATTCGGTGCGTACATTTTTAAGCCAGGCGCCGGATGCGCAGCAAGACAGCAGTAAGGCTGTTTTTTTAAAAGGCATCGGCTTGCTAAAAAACAATAATGAAGTGGCCGGTGCTATTGAAGCCTTTCATCAATCGCTCAGCATCTACCCCACCGCCAATACGTATTATGAATTAGGAAACGCTTACCTGCAGGCGAAAAAGTTTCCTATGGCCATTAAGAGTTTTGAAATGGCAGAGAGTATGGATTTTACACCGCTTGGCAATGTATTGTTTGGCGAAGCCAGTGCTTATGGCGAGATGGACAGCACCGATAAAATGTACAGCTATATTACCTACGCGGTGCAAAATGGCTTTGTTGACAGAACAAAAGTTTTAAGCAACCCGCATTTTGCAGCGTATAAAATGGATGGCCTTTTACTAACCACTTATAATGAAGCCATGAGTGGCAACGGCGACCCGGAAGAGGTATTGTGGAAAGGTTATACACAGGATTTTAAGCAAGCATCGTTCCCGTTTAAAGTAGATAGCGGCAGCTACCGTAAGATGGCGGAGCCCCAGGTGATCTCTTACGATTATGAAAAATATGTTCCCGAAATGCGCGACAATAAATTCAGCCGCGATGTAGGTTCGGAATATTTTTATGTGGCTAAAATTATGCAGACCGAACTATACAGCGTGGTTCTTTACGGCTGCCATTCTTATGAAGAAGCCGGCGGCCCTTCTTACTATATCCTGGCTTCGTTCAACAACAAGGGGAAGCTGGTAGATAAAATGATTGTGGGGGGCGCTAAAACGTATGACGAAGCGTATAAAGAGTTTACTGCACAAACCGCTAATCGTTTTCAAATTGAAGAATACAAAAACACGTACGAAAAAAGCACCGACGAAAACGGCTATGAAAATAATAAGGTTGTCAGCCGTTCTTTAACCAGTACCAAGCAATATGCGATTGATGCCAATGGAAAGTTTGTGACGGCGCAGCAGGGGTAAAAGATTGTTATATGGGACTTGGGGTAAAGCAATCTTGATTATTCTGTTTGTTTACTTATCAATAAAGTAAGCCTTAAATTTTTCAAGCTTAGGAAGCTGTACTTCCAAAGAGGGCATAAACAAAATAAGCTCTTCGATTTTACTCGTTAAACTATTTAAAACCACGATCGTTAATTTGTATTGATCAAGGTTTTGTTGAAACGCAATGTTTTTATCAATGGTTAAGATGACATCAAAATTATTTTCAACACATAAGGTCATCAGCCTGCCGTTCTTTATTCCATTCCAGCACATGTCACTGACGGTATAAACTTCATCATCTGGTAAATGAAGTTTTAATCTTTTTGTTACACATTCATCAAGCAAGATTTTCATGTAAAATGCCTGTTGAAGATTCGATAAGCTTTTGCGACATTGCCAACACTTTGATTACTTGTTCTCTTTTCACTCCTTCAAAATCATCAAGGAAAATTTGGATAGACTCACCTGTTTCCAAATAGTCGAATAAGTTTTTAATAGGAACCCTTGTTCCATAAAAAACCGGTGTGCCGCCTAAAATATCCCGATCTATATTGATTACATTATTATTCATCATCAGGTTTTTTAGAAAATTGAAGGTACGATTTTGCCGCTGTTTGTTTTTTAAACTGCCTTAAGAACGCCGGTTAGTGGTGGAAGGACAAGCAGGCAGTAACAATATTATTTGTCTGGTAAATTGTTCAAATACTTTTTAAATAATTTTTTTATAAAGCCCATCTTAATCATCAGGTGGGCTATTATCAGGTTAGGCACCCAGCTAAGCCAGGCCGTGGTTACATATACTTCACGCGGCGGCACATGAATATCAAATACGTCAAAACCTAATGCAATCAGCCGGAACGAGATAGCGGAAAGCGTTAGTGCATAACTATACAACATCCACTCGCCATGATCTATAAAACGCCTTTTTTTTACCGTGATGACAGCGAGCAGCGTAGTAACAAACCATAAGCTGCTTAGCAATACAAAACTGGCTTTGGCAGGCAAGCCGCCGTTGGCATGAAGTCCCATCAAAAACCCGGTAGGTGCAGAGATAAATAGCACGGTAAACAAATACACTGTGCCTAACATCCGATGCCATGACTTACGAAAAAAAGCGCTGTTGAATTGGGTGAAGCCCGCTGGTAAAACAAGGATGGAAGTAAATACATGCGCATAAAAAGAGTAGCGCCAGTAATCAATATGATACACATTTTGCTTGGTAGCGAGGAAGTCAATATTCTTTTGAAACGATGTATAGGGAACCGATAGCTGGAACATTAAATAAATGGCGGCCGCTAAGCCAATACTCCAGGCGGCAATGCCAATTGCTTTAATAAGGGAGTACATCAATCGTTCATTTCAGTAAACAACCGGCCTTCGCCCTTCATTGATTTTTCTGTGTAGTCTTCATCCGGGTAAGGCTTCTTTTCTATCCATTTGAATACCGATTTTTGAGAAGGAAAAGCATCATTCTTTTGCCAGAAAACGGTGACGGTATTTTTGTCTTTTGTGTAGTTGCCGCGTACCGTAATCTGTTGGCCGGTGTTGGTAGTATCGGTAAGATAGCTGTAAGTGCAGGAGCCATCGGGCTTTAACGTAATGTAGTTGCCCAAGGTATCCATCAGCGTAGTGCCATATTGATTTTCATCTGTTGGAACTGACTGCCGTTTTAAATTAAGCGTTGTTTCATCTCCTTTTTTTAAAGGCTTCCATGATCCTTTTGCTGTCCACTTAGCCGTATCAATCAACAAGTCAAATTTACCATCGTATTCATTAGTACCCGGCTCCGAAAGCAGCAGGTGCAGACCGCCCTCTTTTGCTTCGATGGTGCCGGCTACATTGCGGGTAAGCCCCTTGTGAACATTATAACCGCTGGCATGATTGTCACTCACATAATTTAATGTGATGGCAATAGGCGATCCTTTGAAATCGCCGCTGTACGTGCCTTTCACCTTGTCAGGCGCAATGGGCAGCGTTACTAACAACTGGCCTTTTACTTTTACGTCTGTTTCGGGTTCTTTGTCTTTGCACGAACTAATAATAGCGGCAGCAATAAGTAGAAAGTAGAACGAACGCATAATGGTTTTGATTGATAAGGGGAAGGTAGGAAATTAGTTTGGCGTTTGAAGAAGGATGGTTTTGATAGCCGGGAAGAAGGGAAGGCGGAAAGGCCTCGGGTTAAGCCGGCGGTCGTGTCTCACGATCGCAGAAAAATTAATTGAATAACACGGAACAAATAGTTTCCGTCTCGCCGACTTCCCGGCAAAAAATAAAACAACGTTCTAATAACCTCTTGCATTTTTCCCTTCCATATAATTCATGAAAGCCACATTCACTACGCGGTTGCCACCTGGTGTGGGATAGTTGCCGGTAAAATACCAGTCGCCTAAATTGTTAGGGCAGGCTTCATGCAACGATTCAATGGTTTGATAGATGACATCAACCGGCGTAGTAATATCCGGAGGCGTTATCAGTTCCGCAATCTTCTTGGTGATGTCATCGTTGGTGAAGGATTTATATATTTGCTTCACCACGTTCACAGTATGTAACTGATTATTGGAATGTAGTTCTTTGCATTGGTCATGAAGGTCTTTCAACAACGCTTCTTTGCCCCGCTCTTTTAATAGCTCCACGGCTGCGTTGAAGGCAATAAAATCGCCCATTTTGCTCATATCAATTCCATAGCAATCAGGGTAACGAATCTGTGGAGCCGATGATACAATGATGATGCGCTTAGGATGAAGCCGGCATAACATGCGAATAATACTTTCTTTTAGCGTGGTGCCGCGTACAATGGAATCATCTATCACCACTAAGGTATCAATGTCCTTGCGCACCGTGCCATACGTAATGTCATATACGTGTTGCACCATCTCGTTACGGGCTACATCTTCCGTAATAAAGGTCCGCATCTTTACGTCTTTAATGGCGATCTTTTCCATGCGTACCCGCCGCTTGATCATCTCCTCCAACTTATCGGAATCTATCTTATTACCCCATGATAAAATGCGGTCTAATTTTATTTTATTCAGGTAGTCTTCGCATCCTTTTATCAGCCCATAAAAGGCTACTTCGGCGGTGTTGGGGATAAAAGAAAAGATAGTATTTTTTAAATCATATTCAATGCTGTCCAGCACTTGCTTACTTAAATAATAACCGAGGTTGCTGCGTTCGCGGTAAATTTTTTCATCGCTGCCGCGGGAGAAATAAATGCGTTCAAATGAACACGCTTTCCTTTCTTTTGGTTCCAGCACCTGCTCTACTTTTACATCGCCATCTTCGGTAACAATTAGCGCTTGTCCCGGCATTAGTTCCTGGACTTCATTTTCACCTACATTAAATGCTGTGCGTATGGCTGCACGTTCAGAAGCAGCTACGACTACGTCTTCATCCACATAGTAATAAGACGGCCGTATGCCATGCGCATCGCGGAACACAAAGCCGATGCCATTGCCCGTCATGCCGCCTACATGAAAACCGCCGTCAAATAGTGGCAGCGCCTTTTTCAGCACGGCCACCATGTCTAATTGCTGTGGCGATGCTTCATCGGCTTTTACTAAAAAATGATGGATCACTTCCATCATAGCGGCTAAGTCGCTTTGCTTTTGAAACACACCGGGTTCCAGATGCACCAGCTCAAACAATTCATCGGTATTCACCAGATTAAAATTGCCGGCCAGGGCTAAGTTGCGGGCAGGAATGGTATGCCGTTTTATAAACGGATGACAAAATTCCGCATTGTTTTTTCCCTGTGTGCCATAGCGCAAATGACCTAATAATAACTCTCCCAAAAAAGAAAGATGGCCTTTCATCAGGCCCGCGTAATTGCTAATTTCGGGATTGAATTTTTGTAGCTCCTGAAACTCTTCACCTATCTTTTTAAAGATGTCCGCAATAGGTTGGTTTTCGCTGCTGCGGATGCGGGAAAGAAACGGATAACCCGGTTCCACACTCAATTTTACCGTGGCCACACCAGCGCCATCCTGGCCGCGGTTGTGCTGCTTTTCCATCAGCAGGTACAACTTATTTAAGCCCCAAAGTACAGAGCCATATTTTTGCTGGTAGTGCGAGAAGGGCTTGCGAAGGCGTAAAAAAGCAAGGCCACATTCGTGTTTTATTGCATCGCTCATGAAGTGGGCAAAAGTACAGGAATCTGTTTGAGCGTAACGTTGCCCTACTTAAAAAACAGCGGGTATAAATTTATGAGGAAGCCAAATGCGCAACAGGCAACCGGCGCCAGGTGATGTAATAATTTCGGCCCTGCCGCCAAAAAGTTCGGCGCGGTTGGTAATATTTTTTAGCCCCAAGCCTTTCCGGCCGTCGGCTTTTGTAAAACCTTTTCCGTCATCTTCAATTTGCAGCAGGATGCCGTCTTCTGTCCAGCGTAGTGTGATGGCAACCCGTTTGGCCCCGGCGTGTTTAATTACATTGTTCAACTGCTCCTGTATAATCCTGAAAAGAGCCAGCCGCTTGTTTTCGGGAAGCAGGTCTTCATCAAATTCAAAGTAATCCAGTTCGATAGTAAGGGCCTGTGTACTTCGTAAAGAGTCAATCAGGTCATTCACGGAATCTATAAATCCCAGGTCGGTTAAACTGGGCGGCACTAATGACCGGGAGATGGCCCTTACCTCGTTAATCACGTCGGTTATTCCTTTCACCGCCATAGCAATCATGTCCGCATTTTCGGGTGTTGATGATGTTTTAGCAAGGTCTAAAAAAAGCTTAATAGTAGTAAGTTGCTGGCCTATGTTATCATGCAGGTCTTTACCAATATCCATGCGCTCTTTTTCCTGCCCGTCAAGGGTGGCTTGTGATAATTGCCGCTGATGGGTGAGCTGTTGCTGCAGTATTTTCTTTTCCCATTTTTTTCGCTCTGTAATATCGGTAAAGGAGCAAATGATATTCAGCAGGCGGCCGTTTTCATCCGTCATCGGGTCGGCACAAACTAAAAGCCAAACTCTTTCATTTCGCTTTGGATGCCATACGCCCATTACTACATCTTTCGCTGCCTGGCCGGTTTGTTTTACACTGAAAGAAGGCCTTTCGCTTTGTAAAAAAGGAGCGCCGTCTTCATGAATAACATCGCTATACAATTCCCATATTTTGCCGCCTACAATATCAGCTTCTTCTATATCAAACAAGCGGCACATGGCTGCATTGGTCATTTCAATAGCGCCATCGGCTTTTTGCAACAACACGCCGATGCCTAAATCACGAACCAGGGTACGAAACCGTTTTTCACTTTCCTTCAGAGCATCCGATGCCTCTTTCCGTAAGGTATCATCATGTATATAAATAACGATGGAATGGATGGACGATGCCCGCAATAGATTATGCCCACGCACCATACACCATACCCAGTGACCATCTTTTTTTTGCAGCCGCACCACAATGAATTTAATCTCAGGATTTCCATCTATCTCCCGCTCAAACGATTGGAGAGCCCATGCCAGGTCATCGGGGTGAACATACTGGAAGGCGTTGGTATGAAGGATCTCAGCGGGTTGAAAGCCTAATAGCGGCTCAATGGATGGTGTAACAAAAGTGATGTCGCCGGCGGCATTCAAGAGCAGTGTGGTGTCTAACGAATCGGCGATAAGGGTACGATAAAATTCTTCGCTTTGCTCCAGTTGTTCCTCTGCTTTTTTTCGCTCTGTTATATTGCGGCCTACTGCAAGTATCCCCGCTTCTGTGCCCTCACTGTCTAATATGTATTTTACCGTTTGAAGAAAATAATAAGTCTCTCCGGCCTTATTGGTAAAAGAAACTTCGCCCCGCCAAATTTTATGCTGCTCCAGGTTTAATATAGCTTCTTCGGCGGTAGTATTATTGTATTGAAACGTGATAACGTCATTGATTCTTCGTCCGATAGCCGTTGTCGCCGGCAGGCCGTAAAATTTCTCCGCTATTTTATTCCAGGATTGAATAATAAACTGCAGGTCGGTGGTAATAATAATGTCCGATACGTTTTCGAGCACCAGCTTTTCTATACGGTGAGAGTCAGTGATAAGAACAGGAACGGTAGGAGGCATTAGCAAGATATAATAGCCTAAAATAGACAAATAGATCAAAAACAAAAATGGATTTCGCTTCCTTCTATAAAAGGTAAGAGAAATCCATTATCGAAATAAAATTAATTAATTAGCGGCGTACACTTTAGCAGCGTCTGCCCATTTTTTTAAGCCGGGGCAAGACGCTTCACCAGCATCCAACATAACATAATGGCTGCTGATGTGCGTAGTTAACCATTTGTCTAATGCCTTGAATTTTTTTTCATCAAGCGCAGCGGATGCAATACGGTTATAGTCATCTTTCATATTCATGCGGTGCGGGTCGGATTTGGACTTCAGGTACACGAGACGAACACCTTTTTTACCCGAATGTTCATCAGTATATGGCATTGGTTGCGAATAGCCGCCCAACTTTATTTTGTCTAAAATAGCTACCACGCTTTTATCCATTTCATCAATGGTAACTGAGGTTTCGTTACGTTGGTTGGTAAGGTAGGCACCCGCAAATTTCGATTGCTCATCATCGCTATACTTACCGGCAGCGGTATTAAAATCCATAGTACCGGCTATTAGTTGAGTACGTACCGAATCTAATTTGGCTACAGCCGCATTGATCTCTTCTTCATTCACTGGTGGTACCCGAAGGATATGCCTCACGGTTGCTTCGTCGCCATTACGCTCCACCAACTGCACAATGTGATAACCAAATTTTGATTTAAAGGGATTGGAAATTTGTCCTTCTTTTAATCGAAAGGCGGCATTTACAAAGGCCGGGTCCCAGCTTTTATCAACACGGCTAATTTGGTATTGGCCTCCCTTTCCCTTTGACCCCGGATCTTCTGTATAACGATTGGCCAGGGCTTCAAATGTGGAGGTTTTAGCTTCAACCTGGTGTTTGTAATTGGTGAGCTCACCTACTACATAGGTTTCCATATCGCGGGAAGCTTTTGGGAACATAAGGATTTGGCCTACCTGGTATTCAGCTTCAAAATAAGGAAGGGAATCTTTTGGTATCCTGTCAAAGTACGCTTGTACTTCAGCCGGTGTTACCCTAACGCCGTCCACAATTTTACGCTGCATGGATTGTGATAACTTGTTCTCACGAACCGACTCACGGGCATCATCTTTAATCTGGTAGATGCTTTTGCCCGCCATTTGTTCTACCGCTTCTTTAGTACCATACATGTTCACAAAATAGCGGATCCGCTGGTCCAGTTCAGCCTCAATTTCTTCTTCCGAAACCGGCAGCGAATCTTTTTGCGCCTGCATCATCAGCACCTTCGACATAAGGGCCTGATCCAACACCGAGCAGGCTGCGCTTTCGGGTACCGGGGCACCTTGGCGGGCCATGTCGGCAATAGCATTGGTGATGTCTGATTTTAAAATAATATTGTCACCTACTACAGCAATGATTTTATCGGCTACTACTTTTTGCGGCTGCGCAAAAACGGTGGCGCCGGCAGTAGTAACAGCAAGGAGGAGGAATAGTTTTTTCATAAATGAAGTGTTGCCAAAAATAGCTTTAATAAAAAATGATTGAACGGTAGAAACAGGGATTAACAAAGTTCTAACCTCGCCCAATTCGCTGTTCGGCTCCGGGGCAGACAGGCCAGGTAGTGAAGCGGATGATGCGGTACTGATAAAGCACAATTTTTTATACCCGCTTTTGGGGTTTGCTACCAGTATTTTGCGTGGTGAACTTGAACTGTCTAATACTTCTTCTGACAAGCAGGGCAATAAAATGTTCGCCGGTTGGTTTTGCCCATATACTCTTTTGCAATTTTTGTGTCATCCCTTTCGCAAACTTTTTTAGTATGCACCTTCCAGTGTTGCCGAAGAACAAACTCCCGCTTCCAGGCTAAAAATTCGTAGGTATAATTGCGGGCTTCGTCAATCATTTCAGTAAGCTTTTTTGGAGGTAAGGCGCCTACTAAACTTTCCGGATGAACCTTGATGCGATATAAAACTTCGTTCTTAATAATATTACCCACACCGGAGAAAATGGTTTGATCTAACAGGGCATCGGTGACCATTGTATCCGGAATGGCCTTTAGTTTTTTTCTTGCTGCTTTGGCATCCCAATCTTTATTTAATACATCGGCTGTCCAATCATACACTTCATCTAATGGTTCTTCAATTACTTTAATGGCCGTGGAATACAAGTTCAACTCGTCTTTCTGAAACTTTATATAAAGACGTACCGGTCTGTCTTTGCTGGAATTAATGTAGTACGTACCAAACATTAAAAAATGAATACGAATAGTAAAACCGTCAAACAACCAAAGCATGTGCTTGCCCCAGGTTTTTATCTCCTTTATTTTTTTGCCTACCAATCGTTGCTGGTCAATTTTAGAATTGCCGGCTACTTCAATAATTTTTTGTCCAACAAATCGCTGAAGTTCTTCTTTAAAAATAATTAGTGAGGGGCCTTCGGGCATAACAAGGTTTGTAGCAAGGAATACAAAACTGAAGCCACATGAGCAATGGGCAAAAAACAAGAGACAACCGGCAATAAGCAACAGGAAACAGTAACCATTAAAAGCGCTATACTAAAATAATTGGCAATACTAATTTTATTAGTATTTTTGGATCGAAGAACGCCAACCCTATCAGTAAGTTTTTTTCCGTTGTTCGTTGTTGACAAGAAGCCGCTCCCGCAGTAATGCGGGAGTTAGCTTTTTAATCAAAACTTCTTATCATGATGCGTGAATTGCCCGGTAGTGGCATGCTGTCCTTCGCTCAATTCTTCAATTACTTTTTTGTTGAAGGCTTCCAGGTCATCCGGTGTGCGGGACGTAACGAGGCCATTATCGGTAATCACTTCTTTATCTTCCCATACCACACCGGCATTTTCCAAATCGGTTTGCAGCGATGGATACGACGTCATTTTACGGCCATCTATCATACCGGTTTCAATTAATAATTGCGGGCCATGACAGATAGCAGCTAAGGGCTTGCCTTGCTCCAAAAAATGTTGGGCAAAAGCTACCGCCTCTTTATTCATCCGTAGCTTATCCGGGTTCATTACGCCGCCCGGCAGCAGCAACATGTCATAATCTTCCGGCTTGGCCTCGCTCAATATTTTATCTACAGGTATCTCTATGCTCCAATGGTCCGCATCCCAGGCTTTTACTTTATCTTTTTGCGGGGAGATGACATGCACTTCGGCGCCTGCCGCTTCCAGGGCATTCATCGGGCTGGTAAGTTCTACTTCTTCAAAACCATTCTCGGTAAGGATGGCTACTTTTTTTCCTTTAACGTCTCTTGCCATAACTTTTAGTTTAGCCTTACTGAGACAAAAACCAAACCATGACACACATAAGTTTTTGTGGCGGCCAACTAAATTTCTTCGGTACTTTAAGGCCTCAACGTCACGGCATGAAATCTTTTTGTACAACGCTTCTACTTTTTGTTTGGCCGCTTCTTTTCTACAACTGTAATCATGGCCCGTATGCCGCTACCAACAAGGATTACAAGCGGCAAGCCAAAGGCTTTGCTGAAGTGCTAAAGCAAACTCCCCCAAAAGATTCGTTGGCCCAATTAGCGGCCTGGGTAGGAACCACCAACTTTAATATGCGTAAGCCCAATTTTGTTATCATTCATCATACGGCGCAAAACAGTTGCGACGAAACGTTGAAGACCTTTACCTTGCCCCATACACAAGTGAGTGCTCACTATGTGATTTGTAAAGATGGATCGGTGCACCACATGCTGAACGATTACCTGCGGGCCTGGCACGGCGGCATTGCCAAATGGGGAAACAATACAGACATTAATTCCTCCTCCATCGGTATTGAAATAGATAATAATGGTACAGATACTTTTGCCACTGCGCAAATCAACACCCTGCTTCAACTATTAGCCAATTTGAAAAAAGCCTATAGCATACCGGCGGCTAATTTTATTGGCCATGCCGATATAGCACCAACGAGAAAGAACGACCCTAACGTAACCTTCCCCTGGAAACAGTTATCCACAGCGGGTTTTGGGCTTTGGTGGAGCGATACTACCGGCGTTAGTGTGCCGCCAAACTTTGATGCGGTACAAGCTTTACGCATCATTGGCTACGACATTAAAGATTCGTCGGCCGCTATTCAAACCTTTAAGCGAAAATTTCTGCAACGGGAAGGACCGGGGATTCTTACTGAAGATGCACGGAAAATACTATACACCTTGTACCGTAAATATGAGTGAGTTTACGCCTCTGCTTGTGGCCGTTATTTTTTTAAGGTACCTTGAGGCACCGTACTAAAAACTAAAGCCTATGAAGTATTATTTACTTACTGCTGCATTTACTATTACCCTGTTTTTTTCAAAGGCACAAAGCATTAACGACTTGCCGCCGGGTAACTACGCTACAAAAACTAAAGCCGCACAAAAGGCTTGGGAACGTGGCGACATCGTTATCATAGACAACAGCCATTATAAACTAACCAGCAGCGGCGATGTAGGCGAGTATAAATTCAGCGTAGCGGCGCAACGCATTTTCTTTACTTCGGGACCGCTAAAAAGCGCCTTTACCAAAGTGGCTTTGGATAGCGGTAAGCCCGTTATTATTTTACCTAAAGAAGAGAACGGAAGCCTTGGCCTTACCTCGGAAATATGGGCCAGCAAGCAATAAGCAGAATGAGTAATGAGTAAGCGACTTACGCCATTATTGTGCCTTAGCTCAGAAAGTATTGTGCATAGCACGAACTCATTATTCATTACTCATCACGCATCATTACATTTGCCCTTCTGCTATGGCAATGGAAAAAAAGCAAATTACATTTGATTTTTCGGATGAAGGCGATGGTGAAAAAGAGTTTCTTTCCGGTCAGCCGGTGGTGCCGGCTAAGCCAGTAAAAGCCACTCGTGGCCGAAAGAGTTTGAAAGAGTTAGAGGCACTGGAAGAACCGGTTGAAGTACCGGAAGATGAGATACTTTTTCAAAAGGCTTATTATGGCATTGGCGAAGTAGCGGAGATGTTTAAAGTGAATATTTCTATGATCCGCTTTTGGGATAATGAGTTTGATATTTTAGAGCCTAAAAAAAACCGCAAAGGCGACCGGTACTTCCGTCCGGTAGATATTAAAAACCTTCAGCTCATACACGATCTTGTCCGCCGCCGCAAGTTCACCCTCGAAGGCGCAAAAGAGTTTCTCAAAAAAAATAACAAAGTAAAAGGAAAGCATGAGATAATTCAATCGCTGCAAAAAATAAAAGTTTTCTTACTGGAACTGAAAGCGAATTTGTAGCATCACCACCCTTTTTAGCGGCCAAGTGGACAATGATTTTTATTCATCGTTTTCAAGCTGTTTTGCCTTTCACTTCACCATTTACTATTCCTTGTTCTTCTGTTCACTATTCAACATTCCTTGCTCGTCTGTTGGTGATTACGTTGTTCTTGCCAATTTGTAGCATCCCCTTAACAGCCGTCGCCGGTATTCCGCTTAATTTTGAACGATAATAACCAGTATGAAAAAAGCGCTTCTTTTTACTATAGCCCTGTTTTCTATTTCTTCCATTTTTGCTCAAACAGAAATCAGTCGCGATGCCAGCGGTAATAAAGTATTAAAAGGATTTATCTCCAAACAAGAATTGGTTAGCGATACGGCTTTTACCTGGTTTGCTCAAAACGCCAAAGGTTATGTACCCGATGCCTCTGCCGTAAAACAATATGCCGCCAGTAAGGACTCCATCAACATTATTGTATTTGGCGGTACCTGGTGCGGCGACACGAAACACTTGCTGCCTCAGTTTTTTACTACTACTGATGCTGCCGGTTTTCCGGAGGATAAAATCACGTTGATAGGCGTTGACCATAGCAAGAAGACGCTTTATAATTTATCCGAAGCCTTCAACATCACCAACGTTCCTACGTTTATTGTGATGAAGAACGGTAAAGAAATTGGCCGCGTGGTGGAGTATGGAAAAATTGGTGCGCCTGATAAAGAAATTGCGCAAATGCTGATGACGGCAAGCAGCAAATAATCATCTTACCACCACTTCTTTTCCGGTTCCTGCAATTTTAATTTCGTGTTGTTCAATCAGGTTAAGCGCAAACAAATTCACCCTTTGTTTTATTTCATTAAACTTAGACAAGTATGGGGCGGGAATAAAGAATTCCACCTGTATGGTGTACGCCTGTATGTTGATGTCGAGAAATAAAACATTGTACAACTCCACTTCTTTAATGCCACTCAAAAATGTTCGTAGTTCATCCATTACACTATTTATTTTTTGCGAAGGCGTTTCTAAACTAATCTGAAGCAGCAGCTCATTGCGTTGTTGCGTACGTTCCGAAATGTTATCCAGTATAGTATCTACCATTTGTTTGTTAGGCACGGTTACATATGTTTTTTGCTCGCTGCGAATGCGGGTGCTGCGCAAACCGATGCGTTCTACAATGCCGGTGATGTTTTGCACTTTTACCGTATCGCCTACATGAAACGGTTTATCGAAAAAGATAACAAAAGAAGCAATCAGGTTTTCAAGGCTTTCCCGCAAAGACAGCGCTATGGCGGCTCCTACAATGCTTAAGCCCGTAAGCAGCGTAGTAACATTATAGTTGAAGGCCTGGTTTAAAACTACAATGGCGCCCAATACGCCAATGATCACTTTTATAAAATCGCGGAAGAAAACAATCAGTTGGTTATCGCTTTGTGATGGTGTTTGATTGGCCTTTATTTCCAGAATGCTGGCGATAAAATCTACTACCCTTAGCAGCAGCCAGGTAAGCGCTATTATCTGCACCGCAATGGCCAGCGATAGTACAATTTGCTGAAGCGAATATTTATAAACTGTGTATTTGAATTGGTCAGGATAGTGCAACTTATAAAAGGCGATGATGCAAACAGTAACCACTAAAAACGTTCCCAGCGGATGTACAATCAAATCAGTGAATTGTTGCCGGTTGTAGTTCTTCATCCAGCCCTTAAATATCCGGCAAAAAACGGTGGCGAGATATTTTGAAATAATCTTATTAAGCAAAACAACAAACACCACAATGCCGATGGCCCATAAATAGCTTTCAATGGTATTGTTCCAGATAACCTTATCAAAAAATGATGTCATCGCCTCAAAAACTTTGGGCTAAATTAGGTATAACTGCTAATAGGCTACGCGGTAGATCCGCAGCGAATCCTGCGAGAACGTAATGAACTTATCGCTGTTGGTAAACGAATGTAGATAAGGCGTGAAAGCAGCAGGAAAGCGCCGGCTTCGCTCCGTAAAATTGGTGGGATTGTACACCACAATTTCGTTTTGATTTAGCCGTACGATCATGCCGTTGCGCACGTCAATGGCTCCCCAACCTTTTATCGCTACCTTTTTTTTGAAGCTGCCGTAATTATCAAAAATAAAAACCCCGGATGTGGAATCGGCTAAGTAAACAAGCCCATTATCGTTAATGATTTTTTGGGGGATAATGCTTTGATTGAACAGGGATCGAAAATCAGTTGTCTCTAATAGAAGATTGCCGCTTTCATCAATTTTTTTCAGCTTGTTATCATACTGGTCAAACACCCAAATGTTGTTATCGTAAGAAAGGCCGATAGCGGTGGGCTGTAAAATATTATAGCGCCGAAAATCAATAGCAACGCGGTTTGCCAGAAAACGGTCCAATACAACTACGGTTGAGAAATCTTTATAAAAAAGTAGCGGCCGCAATGGATTGGTCACATCAATAGCCGCCAGCTTTCCATAAGCCCGAACGCCATTGAACACACCAATCGAATCACCTTTTGGCCCAAACTTTTTTACCTGGCCCGTAGAAGAAACCAGATAAAGGTTATTAAGGTTGTCCATAGCCGCTTCAGTAATATCACCGTGGTATGTTTTTATCAGGGAAAAGGCGGTGTCATTTACCTGCGCATCACCTGTTGTAACAATAAAAAAGCTTAGTATGACAAATAATTGCTTCAACTCTGTTTTACAATTTTAGCCTCCTGGCCGGTGAATGATTTTAATTCCAGCTCTGCACCATCAAAGACAGCATAGGTACAAAAGTTCATCCATTCGCCTAAGTTAATATAACGGCTGCCTTTGTCCCCCCTCTCTGATGGAGAAAGGCCGGGGGTGAGGTTATAATCAATAGGCAGATGCCGGTGTCCGAATATAAAAAAATCGTGCACCTCTTTCTGTAACTGCTCCCTGCTATAAATAAGCAGCCACTCTCTTTCTTCGCCTAAAAAAACTTCTTCTTTATGTTCTTGTGCGCCACGACTTTTGCGGCTGAAATAGTGTGCCAGCCCTACTCCCACGGCCGGCGGTAATAGCCCAAACAGCCATTGTGAAAAAGGCGAACGGAATACCTTCTTAATGAATTTATAGCCATGGTCGCCCGGCCCTAAGCCGTCGCCATGGCCGATGTAGAAGGAGGTGTTATTGAAAGTAAAAACCTTGGGTTCAAAGTAAACCGGGATGTTCAGTTCCTGCTGAAAATAATCCTTCATCCACATATCATGATTGCCCACGAAGAAGTGAAGCTGAATGCCGCTATCACTTAGCTCCGCTAACTTTCCCAATAAACGTACATGGCCTTTTGGAACCACCTTGCGATACTCGAACCAAAAATCAAACATATCGCCTACCAAAAAAATAGTATGTGCATCCTGCCTGATGGAATCTAAAAACCGGATGATGGTTTTCTCCCGTTGCAGGCTGGTGGCGGCATCGGGCACGCCAAGGTGAAAGTCGGAAAGAAAGTAAACTTTTTTGTTGGGGGGAAGTTGCATAACGTAATTAGCAAAGTAGTGAAGTTAATTATACAGGATTAATCGTTCTTCTCTTCCTCTACCATTTGGCTGCCAATCTCCTGATAAATTTCAAACAACAAACGATGCGCATTTTCGACCTTCTCCCTTAATGCCGGTTTGCTTTCTATAACTGGATGAAATAATAAATAACGATCCACCATTTCCATACAAATACACGTTCGGTCTAAGGCTTCGTGCCAATGATAAGCGGTCAATTCGCTGAGCCTTTCTTCTGACATAGTAGTTAATTAGTACAAGCTTAAATCACCAGTTGTTTATATTGATTGCTTTAAAAATTTTAATGACTGATGCATCTTACGACATAGAACCATCCCATTTTATGCGAACGGAAATATGTTAGAAAATCAAGTCGGTAGTGCCCCTTTGTGATAGCTCACTCAGGCGCAGGCTCTTCTTCATTTACTATTCCTTGTTCATCTGTTTTGCAGTTCATTCGTATCATCCACTACAAAACAATACACTTCTTTCGGTCCGTGAACACCTACCACCAAGGTTTTTTCAATGTCGGCTGTACGGCTGGGGCCTGTAGCAAAGGTGATTAAGGAAGGAAGATGGTCATACTTTTTCTTTACAGCCAGCAGGCTGTCTTTTACATCGTACACCAGTTGCGAAGTGTAAGCGATACATATATGCACCGGCGCATATACGCTGGGCAAACGGCCCTGCTGCGATGAACTTAAAACAATACTTCCGGTTCGGGCTACTAAGGTTTCGCAACTGGTAACAGCGGCTTCGCAAGTAGTAAGGTCGGTGTACAAACTGTTTGGCTGAACCATGGCCTTCCACCGCTCTTCTTCACAATAAATTTTTGTCCAGCTATTTTGGTAACAAAGCTTTTCGAAGCTTTCCTTTGCCTCAATTTCATTAACACAAAAAATAAACTTGCCTTGCAAAGCAGAAAACTGCTCTGCAAATTCTACTATCAAATCCTGGCTTTGCGGCTGAATAGGATTTTCCACTCCTTCGGCTGCCGGAAAAGGCAATGGCGTTGGTTGTGCCAACGCCATGCGTATTTTATTCAGTATGTTATCCTTTGCGGTTGTGCCCATTATGCAACCGGTACCTGGTTAGTAACATTCGGGTCGTACGGAGGAACACCTTCGCTAATGCCCCCTTCCGACGGCTTCAATGAATCATCATCGTCATCATCCAATTGCTTTTTTTCTTCATAAGGACGTGGCCCTATCAAGGCTTCTACATCGCTTTGGAACAAAACTTCTTTCTCCAATAGCTGTTCAGCCAATAATTCCACCTCTCCTTTCTTATCTGTCAATAGCCCTTTTGTTCTTATATACGCTTCATCTATTAACCGGCGCACTTCTTCATCAATCATCTTGGCCGTTTCTTCTGAGTATGGCTTGGTGAAAGAATTATCGGCCGTTGGGTCGTAATAGCTAATGTTGCCCACCTTGTCGCTCATACCATAAACCGTTACCATTGCCGTGGCTATACGAGTAATTTGTTGCAGGTCGTTTTGCGCACCGGTGGATATTTTTCCAAAGAAAATTTCTTCCGCCGCACGGCCACCAAGCGTCATACAAATCTGGTCGTGCAACTGATCGGTGTTATATAAGTATTGTTCTTTTGGCGTGTATTGTGCATAGCCTAATGCTGCGGTACCGCGTGGTACGATAGTTACTTTCAACAACGGATAAGCGTGTTCTAAAAACCAGCCGCAAATAGCATGTCCGGCTTCGTGGTAAGCGATGATCTTTTTCTCTTCGGGAGAAATGATCTTATTTTTCTTTTCAAGGCCGCCAATTACCCGGTCAACTGCATCCTGGAAGTCGCTCATATCAACGGCCGTCTTTCCTTTACGGGCGGCTATTAAAGCAGCTTCGTTACATACGTTAGCGATATCCGCACCGGCAAAGCCAGGCGTTTGTTCTGCCAGTTTGTGTACATCCACTTTTTCAGAAACCTTGATTGGTTTAAGATGCACTTTGAAGATGGCTTCACGACCTTTTACATCGGGTTTATCAATAGAGATTTGCCTGTCAAAACGGCCCGGGCGAAGAAGCGCCGTATCCAGCACATCGGGACGATTAGTGGCTGCCAATACAATGATTCCAGTATCGGTTCCAAAGCCGTCCATCTCCACCAGCAATTGATTTAAGGTGCTTTCTCTTTCATCATTGCTCATCATCATATTCTTACCACGGGCACGGCCAATGGCATCTATTTCGTCAATGAAAATTACGCATGGCGCTTTTTCTCTTGCCTGCTTAAATAAGTCCCGAACACGGCTGGCGCCCACGCCTACAAACATCTCTACGAAGTCTGATCCGCTCAAACTGAAGAACGGCACTTGCGCTTCGCCGGCCATGGCTTTTGCTAATAAGGTTTTACCGGTTCCCGGAGGACCAACCAACAATGCTCCCTTTGGAATTTTACCGCCAAGCGATGTATATTTTTTGGGGTTGCGAAGAAAATCAACAATCTCCATCACTTCTACCTTCGCTTCATCCAGCCCGGCTACATCAGCAAACGTAATGTTCACTTTCGTGCCTTTATCAAACAAGGTGGCCTTTGATTTTCCGATATTAAAAATGCCTCCGGGACCGCCGCCGGCGCCGGCGCCGCCACTCATTTTACGCATTAGCAAAACCCAGATGCCAATAAGCAAAAGAAAGGGGAGAATGGTTTGAAGAATTGGCGTGAACCAGTTGCTTTCCGAATCGGCTTTGCCTACTTTTTTTACATCGGGATGCGCCTTGTAGTAATCGCGCATATCATCCTGAAAAGATTCTACGGAAGCAATTTTAAAAAAAGCATGAGGGCCTTCATCTTTATTGGTTACGTTTTTCCCTAAAACATTTGTGTACTTGGTGATAGCATTTGCATTAAGCGAAACCTTTACCAGGCTGCGGTTTGAGACGACCACATACTCTTGTACATCATTGGCGGTGAGCATTTGCTCAAAGTTTTCCTGCGTAATCTGCTGTGAGTTAGGTGTAAAACCGCCGTACAATTGAATACCGATCAATACGGCAAAGATGATGGCATACACCCAGTAAAAAGAAAAACGTGGGCCTTTTTTAGGAGAACCATTATCGTTATCAGTAGTGCTTTTATTAAACTTGGGAAGACGCGGCTTTTTATCGTTTTTATATGGTTCTTGTGCCATTTTTCATTTTGTTGTGAGAGGTTGCAAGTAATAGAATTTTTATTTAACGGTACAGATGTATTTTATATTTAACAAAACCGGGCTTTATAAGTTGTATTCTTCTAATGGCGCATCGCTCCACATTTCTTCCAGCCGGTAAAACTTGCGGGTTTCGCCGGTCATTACATGCACCACTACGTTTACATAATCTATAAGCACCCATTGCAGGTTTTGCTTTCCTTCATGCCGGTAGGGAGCTTCGCCGCAGGCATATTTTACCGCTTCTTCAACGGCATCGGAGATGGCCCTTATTTGCGGCTGGTTGTTTGCTTCGCAGATGATAAAGAAATCGGAAACCGCTTCCGGTATTTTTCGCAGGTCCAGCGAAACAATGTGTTCTCCTTTTTTATCCTGAATGGCCTTAATGATGGCCTTATATATCTTGGAGGCTTTAGTAAGCCGGGCGGTTGATTTTTTCCGTTTCGTTAAGACGTCTAATGGTTCCAAATACTTAATAGATTTTGATGTTCAAATAGATTTTTTGTGGTGCTGCCAAGGTAGCAAAAGAGTACCTTACTTTGATCAAAATTAGCACTTAATTGCCTTTATCATTTTTAGTAGGCCAGCCGTTTATTGAACTACAGCAGGCGGAAAGTACCAACAACTATGCCACCGGGCTAATACATGCGGGTATGGCACAGCCGGGCAGTGCGGTGTTTGCACACCATCAAACCAGGGGCAAAGGGCAGCGTAATAAGCAGTGGCAAAGCGCGGCTCATCAAAACATTGCTATCAGTATTATAGTTAACCCGGCGCCGCTTTCCGCTTCGCAAACTTTTTTGGTAAGCATGGCTACAGCCCTTGCTGTACAACGGTTCTATCAGCAATATGCCGGCGAAGAAACAACCATTAAATGGCCCAATGATATTTACTGGCGTGACAGAAAGACAGCAGGCATTTTAATTGAAAACACTTGGCAAGGGACTGACTGGAAGTGGTGTGTAATCGGCATCGGCATCAACATCAATCAAACGAAATTTGGCGAGGCAGAAGGAAAAGCCGTTTCCTTAAAACAAATTACCGGACGAAGCTTTGTACCGCTTGCGCTTTCCAAAGAACTATGTACTTATTTACAAGCGTTTTTAAACGAGCTTATTGTTTCTCCCGCCGGCATAGAAGCCAGCTATATAAAAGCGCTTTATAAGTTGAATGAAACCGTACTGCTGAAAAAGGATGGCCGCACTTTTTCCGCGTTAATTAAATCTGTAACGCCGCAAGGCCAGCTTGTAGTGCAAACGGCCGTAGAAGAACTTTTTTCTGTGGGTGAAGTAGAATGGGTTATTTAATCTTTAAAAACTTTTCCTGGTAGCCGCAGCGGGCCCATAAATAGTCCAGATAAAGTTGTCCGTCAACAGTTACAAATGCTTCCATTTCGTCCGCGCCGGATGATTGAAAGAACCGGATTTTATTGCCGGGCAACAATTGGTATTTGTTATACTTCCACAAAGGGCTGGTAGCCAATCCGGGGTTGGAGCCCGTTAACACCAAATTGCTGTTGGCCCCAAACTCTATTGTAATTTCAGAAGAAGGTGTGTACGACTGAACCATTGATCCGCTGCCGGTGCCGATATTACTTTGTATGATGGTCCAGGTGCCGGCTACCGGTTCGGAAAACTTTTCTTTTGTACAACTGAACACAAAGGCAAGCGCAATAAAAAAACATAGCTGTTTCATAGGAGGGTTGGATTAGGGCGCCAAAATAAAGTGCCGGTTTAGTATTTCAAAATCTCTTCTGCATGCGCTTTGTTTTTTGGCCGGAGAAAAATCTTTTTTATGATGCCCGCTTCATTAATAACAAAGGTGGTACGATGCAGTCCCATGTAGTTGCGGCCATATAAATTCTTCTCGCCCCACACGCCGTATTTGTCAATGATGGCATGCTCTGGGTCGGACAATAAAGTGAACGGAAGACTGAATTTTTTTCGAAACTTTTGATGATCGCTTTCACCATTTGGGCTAATGCCAATGACCTTGAAACCAGCTTTAGTGAGTAATGAATAATTATCCCGCAGGTTGCAAGCCTGTACCGTGCAAGTAGGCGTATCATCTTCAGGATAAAAATAGAGCACTACTTTTTGTCCTTTGAAATCAGCTAAAGAAACCTTGGTTCCATCCTGATCAACGCCGGTAAAGGCCGGCGCCTTTTGTCCTTCTTGTAAATGTGTGGGCATAAAACAAAAGTAAGCACCTCACCCCAAATCCCCCTCCAGACCTCATCTTGCTTAGCCACCTTCTCCATTTGGAGAGGGGGAACTGTGGTTTATAATTTGATTATTTCTTACAAGTGGTCAGATGCGACTTTAACAGCCGTTGTATTCAGTAGTAATTACTGCAATAAAACCGCAGGCGAAAGCACTCCCTCTACAGCTTTGCTGGAGAGGGTGGGGTGAGGTGCTACCTCTTCACCTTCCACTCTTTCACCGATACGTTCCCCGCTTCATCTTCCACTATTACTTTCAACTGGTGCTCACCTGCCGGAAACTTTTCATCAAAAGTATAAATCCACGACCGGCCTTTATCGTTGCTAAACCGGAGCCATTGATCGTCTATGGTAACACGCAGGCTCTTTATCTCTCCAAAATTATCCGTTGGCGTAAATACAATTCGCGATGCTTTTGAAAGATCGGCAGCAACCGCATTAATCGTGGGCGGCGTGTTATCAATAAAGGCCTGGTAACTGCCCGCCTGCCTGAACTTAGCCACCAGCCAGCCTTTCTGCCACGCTGCTTTTTGTACAACCGTTTTGCTGCCGCATACGTTTTTAATAATGATGTGCTCTTTCCATTCATCAGCAATAGTTACGGAAGGCTTAATTCGGACAGTTACCGAATCATGAAACGGGACAGCGGCGGATAAAAATGTATGTATAGCCGATACAGCGTTTACATTGCCATTCTTTATTGCAGTATAGCTCAACTTCACGGTATCGTAAATGGTTTTTTCAGTGGTCACTAATTCAAAATCGCTTCGCTCAAAAATGTTTATGTTGTTGGGAAGAAGGCGTTCGCCAGTGAAGGTGGGTGACGCTTTTGCTAACGAAACTTCATATTGAACCGAAAAATTTATGCGTGTGGTATTGCCGTTCGCATCTTTCACTTCTATTAAAATTTCATGTGCAGTATTATCGTCCATATGAATCATTCCATCGCCGCCATATAAATTATATACAACGGTCGTAGCACCGGGCAATGGCGACAGGTGTTGCAATGAGCCGCCCCCACGTTCGGCATACGGGTAATCTATTTGCGCATTAATGTATCGTGTTTCATCGTAACCAATGTTGTTTAAAGCGAACGATGAAACCGGCGCTCCATCTACCAAAACAGTGGCGCTATAAATTCCATTTGGGTTAGATGAACCGCTGAATTTATCCACCGCACCAATGGCAAAACTTATTTTATTGGAACCCGTTTTTATAAGGCCTCCTTTGGTTTTTTGAAGGTTCAATAATTGCGGCGATTGATCGTAGGTGCTCCTTGTTCTGTCGTACATAGCGAGGCGGTAAACCGATGGCGGCACAGCATCGGCAATAGGAAAGTCGAACAGCAAAGGGTTCACTACTTTTTCTGTTTTTGTATCGCGTATTTCAAAATGTACATGCGGTCCTTGCGAGGTGCCGGTGCTGCCGCTCAGTGCAATAAAATCGCCTTTATGAACAGGAAATTGAGTGGGAGAAAACGTAAGGTTTATTCGCCATGATTGTTGTGCATATTGCTGCTCTTTTATGTACTGCGCCAGGGCCGGAAAGAAGGCATTGAGATGACCATACAACGTAGTAAAGCCATTAGGGTGCGTTATATAAATGGCCTGACCAAAACCGCCTGGTTCAATACCAATTCTTGAAACATAACCATCGGCCGCTGCATACACAGGCAGGTTTACTTTTTGTTGGGTACGCACATCAAGCCCCATGTGCCAGTGGTTGGCCCGTATTTCGCCAAAGTTGGCTACAAGCGCCATAGGTATGTTCAGCGGCGATCTAAAATAACCCTGGGGATATACCTGACCAAGAACCTTTATAGTAAAGCATCCCAATAAAATAACAACGAGTAATTTTTTGTGCATCCTCTCTTCTTTTGATTCTACCAATGACGTTCCGGCCGGTTTATCGGCCCTGTTAATAGCAGGCACAAAATTGGTAGTGAGTTCTATCCCAACAAAAAACTTTTAGCATGAGTGTAAACAATAAACAATGGGCCACCTTTTTATTAGGAGCCGCTGCCGCCTTTGGCGCTTATAAATATTTAAACCTGACCGACGAGGAAAAAGAAAAGCTGGGCGCCAGCTTAAAAGATAAAGCCAATAAAGTAAAAGATCAGGCAATGTCGGCCGAAGAACAGGCGATGGATTATTTTAATGAGCTGAAGTCGAAAGGCACTGATGCCTTTAAAGAACACATGCCCAAGGTGGAGGAGTTTTTTCATAACCTTTTTAACAGCACAAAAGAAGCCGCTAAAGAAACAACGGAAACCACATCGGCCGTATAATTTTTCAAACCAATTATTCATTATAAAAACAAAACATCATGGCAAGAAGACCAGGTTTACCAGGACTATTATTAGCCGGCGCAGCCGCTTACGGCTTGTATAAACTTTCTAAATTAAGCGCCGACGAAAGAACCGAATTAGTGAACAAAGGAAAAAAGTTAGTTACCGATAACATTCCCAAATTGAAAAATGCTTTTGGCGGAGCCGATGAAGCCAATGGTGGCGTTAGCAATGGCCGCGTAAATAATTATGCGGAGGATGTGAGTTACGGAGGATAAAAATTAGTTGATCAGTTGACTGGTTGATTAGTAAACACAATTCTGTAGAAGATTTTTCAACAACAAAGGCCGCCTTTGGGCGGCTTTTTTATGCAATAATTTAATAGTCTTTCAAACAGGTGTTGTTATACATTTGCTTCCCGGGTTTATCCCGGATTTTTTATGAACGTTAGTTCAACGGTTTCAATGTTCAAAAGTTCAATAGTTGCTTTTCAGCGGCGATTAACACTTGAACTTTTGAACACTTAAACACTTAAACTTTTCACTACATGCCACAAGACAAATCTATACACACAGTTCTCATTATCGGCTCCGGTCCTATCATCATTGGCCAGGCCTGCGAGTTTGATTACTCCGGAACCCAGGCTGCACGCAGCTTACGGGAAGAAGGCGTAAAAGTGATCCTTATAAACTCCAACCCGGCCACCATCATGACCGACCCGATGATGGCCGATAAAGTTTACCTGTTACCGCTAACGGTAGAAAGCATTGAGCAAATTTTAGAAGAGAATCAAATAGACGCGGTGCTGCCTACCATGGGTGGACAAACGGCCCTGAACCTGGCCAAAGAAGCCGAAGACCTTGGCATTTGGCAGAAGTATAATGTACGCCTGATTGGTGTAGATATAAAAGCCATTGACAAAGCCGAAGACCGCGAAAAGTTCCGGCAGTGGATGATACAACTGGGTGTGCCTGTAGCGCCGGCCCATACGGCCAATTCGTTTTTAGAAGGAAAAGAATTTGCCCAGGACATTGGCTTCCCCCTAGTGATTCGCCCATCATTTACATTGGGCGGTACCGGCGGCGGTTTTGTGCACGATGCCAGTGAGTTGGATGAAGCCTTGCAACGTGGCATACAAGCCTCGCCTATACACGAAGTACTGGTAGAAAAAGCAGTGCTGGGATGGAAGGAATTTGAGTTAGAATTATTACGGGATATGGCCGATAATGTGGTGATCATTTGCACGGTAGAAAACTTTGACCCAATGGGTGTACACACCGGCGACTCAATTACCGTAGCACCGGCCATGACCTTAAGTGATACGGCATTTCAGTTAATGCGTGACACTGCCATCCGTATGATGCGCGACCTGGGCAACTTTGCCGGTGGCTGTAATGTGCAGTTTGCCATCAACCCGGAAACGGAAGGACTTATTGCAGTAGAAATCAATCCGCGGGTAAGCCGTTCATCTGCGTTAGCATCAAAAGCCACCGGTTACCCTATTGCAAAAATTGCCGCCAAACTGGCGCTGGGTTTCACTTTAGATGAGTTGAAAAACCCGATTGTACAAACTACGTCCGCTTATTTTGAGCCGGCGCTTGACTATGTAATTGTAAAAATCCCCCGCTGGAACTTCGATAAATTCAAAGGCGCCAATGATACACTTGGCTTACAAATGAAAAGTGTTGGCGAGGTGATGGCTATCGGCCGCAGCTTTACCGAAGCCGTGCAAAAGGCCTGTCAGAGTTTAGAAAATAATGCTATCGGCTTAGGGTATTATGGTAAAAGCGCCATGAAGTCGGAAGAGCTTTTAGAGTACATTAAAATACCAAAGTGGGATCGCATTTTTCGTATTAAAGATGCCCTCATGTTGGGCATCTCTGTAAACACAATAGCAAAAGCCACTTACATTGATCGTTGGTTTTTATACGAGATCCAAAAGATCTGCACCATTGAAAAAGAACTGGAAAAGTATTGGCTGGAAGAGTTGCCGCTTGAGTTATTGAAAGAGGCAAAAATTCATGGCTTTAGCGATGAGCAAATTGCCCGCATTATACAGGATGGCAGCGAAGATGAAGTGTATGAAAAAAGAAAAGCCGCTGGCATTACCCGTGTATATAAAATGGTAGATACCTGCAGTGCGGAGTTTGAAGCCAAGACGCCTTACTTCTATAGTACGTTTGAGGGATAGATTTTGTAGATTTGAAAATGGAAGTAAACGCCACAAAGTTTATTACAGACATTAACGAACTTGACCCGAATGGCACCTATACCTATGCCGATTACCTTACCTGGCGGTTTGAAGAATATGTAGAGTTGTTCAGAGGTAAGATCAGGCGTATGAGCCCTGCACCAAAGCGGCTGCATCAGCGTATAGCGGGCCGCATCTTTTCAGAAATAGAATCATTTCTTCGACGGAAACCTTGCGAGGTTTACATTTCGCCATTTGATGTGCGGATGCCGAAGCCTGGCCTGAATGATGTTTACACGGTTGTTCAACCCGACGTTTGCATTGTGTGCGATAAAAACAAGTTGGATGAAGCAGGTTGCAATGGAGCACCAGACACCATTATAGAAGTGCTTTCAAAAGGTAATATAGATAGAGACATCAAAGAAAAATTTGTGCTTTATGAGGAGAGCGGCGTACCTGAATATTGGATTGTTTCTCCTGGTGAAAAAACAGTGACTTGTTATAGGTTACAAGAAGGGAAGTACAAGCTAAGTGGTGAGTATGGAGACCCTGGTGCTATACCGGTAGCGTCGTTACCCGGTTATAAAATGCAATGGGACGATATTTTTGAAGACTAAAGACAAAGGACTCTCACACCAAACCCAACTTTTTCAACCTTGCTAAAATTCCGCCCTGGGTCCTTCCAAACCGTTCGCACAATTCATCTCTTGATATGCCGCTTTTGAACAACCTCCGTAATTCGGTATCGGCTTCTGTGGTCCAGGAGCCATAGGCGCCGCTGTGTGTTTCGCGAATTTTTTCTACATCGTAAGCTTTTTCTTCTGCTGTTCTTTTCGGCCGTTTTTCTTTCAGCTTGCTTCGGCGTTCGGCATAGTCTAAATAAGGATTAGATGCCCTTGGCGGCTCCGGTGATTTCAACACTTCGATGCACTCGAAAGGCGGAAAGGACTTTATCATCATTTCTTCCGGAATTAGCAGCTTCACTTTTGCCCTTGTAACAGCTACATAAAGCAAATTAATTTCTTCGTTGATTCGGGCCGGATTCCAATCGTCTTTCTTCACCTTCTCCACTTTAGCCTCCGCCTCAAGCTTCTCTTTTTGCTTCTTTGCTTTTTCAATCTTTTCTTCAGTGATAAAATCCGGCGCTAATTCCACTTTATCGTACTCCATGCCTTTGCAACGATGCACGGTGGAAAAAATAATTTTAGCGGTGTGCCTTTCTTCGTTAGCTACATGCTTCTCTTTTAATGAAGCAATAAGTCCGGGCAAACGATTGGTATATTCCTTTACAATTTTCACTAACATGCCCAGCGAATTATCTTCTGTTTTTTCAATGTAATCTTCCAGCTCCGAAAAATTATTGAACGATTTTATCAGCTTGTCGCGAATGCCCTCGCGGCGTCCATTATAAAGACTCAATACATCCCAAATGGAAGCGCCTTCATCGGCGTATGTATATGAGTTGATGTTGCCTTCAAAATAAACCGGCCATGCTTTGTTAGCGCCGGTAATATGTTCAATGGCTTTTAGCAACAGCCCAAGATTGGTTCGGGCAATGATTGCTTTCGTGCCGTTGTCAACCCGTCCTTCGACAAGCTCAGGACGACTATTTTGAATGGTTGATGTGCCGCAACCATTGATGATGACTGTTTGATGTTCGCCGGTCATCTTTTTTAAATCTAAAACAGCTACAGCAAGTCTTGCAATTGACGGTGGAAAACGGAATGATGCCGACAACGGATACACCGGAAAGCCGGCACTGTCCAAAGCGTTTACTGCATAGCGCCAACTGTAAATTTGTTGGTGCGGGTCGCCCACCATTACCAGTGTTGCAGGCTGCCGCAAAAACACATCCGTCATAGCCGGCGAAGCATCCTGTGCCTCATCAAACAAAATAACATCGTATGGCAATACGGGCTTCGATAATTGGAACTTCTTTAAATAAAAATCTGGGGTGACATCCACTTCTCCATCGTTCATCATCTTTAAAAAACGCCGCGTAGTACTCTCTATAACACTGTAAAAATTTTGTACGAATTGGGCGGCTTTTTCCTCTTTGATGTCATTGCCATATTTCAAGCCCTGTACTTTATCAGTAGCACTATTGCAAAAGAAAGCCGTAAACCGGGCCACATGCGTCGCTAAGGTGTAAGCTGCTGCCATATCTCTTGGATTAGCGATACCGAGCAGTTCGGCAAGGTCGTAAATTTTATAGCCATCGCCTTTTACCGTATAGCCATGCCTATGCACGATGTGGCGATACGCCAGCGAATGTGCTGTTTCTACTTTTACATTGTTTAATTCTGCAGCCGCAAACTTGCGTTGTGCCTCCAGCTTTACACTGCGGTTAAAAGCCAGGTACAAAATACGGCTGGTTGACGGGCGGCTTTTTGCATACTCCACCAACGTAGTGGTTTTGCCCGAACCCGCTACAGCATTGATACGCAGGTTGCCGGCGCTATTGATGATGGCTTGTTGCTCTTTAGTCAAATTCATGCGGCACAAAAGTAAACGGCAACCATCAAAGGCGTGTATAAAAAGGGGTAACTGTTTTGCTCAAACGACGCATCTTTGCACACCATCTTTTTTATAAATGAGTACTGTACAACATAACGAGTCCATCGTATCAAACAAAAAGAAAATCATTGTTCTTGGTTCCGGCCCTAACCGCATTGGGCAAGGGATAGAATTTGATTACTGCTGCGTACATGGCCTGCTGGCTATTAAGGAATGTGGCTACGAAGCCATCATGGTAAACTGCAACCCCGAAACAGTTTCCACCGATTTTGATATGGCCGACAAGCTTTATTTTGAACCGGTTTATTGGGAACATATCTGGGAGATTATCGAGCATGAAAAACCCGAAGGCGTGATTGTGCAGTTGGGCGGACAAACCGCATTAAAGCTGGCAGAAAAACTACACAACAAAGGCATCAAAATCATTGGTACCAGTTACGACAACATGGATATTGCCGAAGACCGTGGCCGCTTTAGCGATCGCTTAAAAGAACTGGATGTTCCTTACCCCGAATATGGCACGGCGTATAATGTAGATGATGCCATTGAAGTGGCCAATAAAGTGGGTTATCCTGTGTTGGTCCGGCCCAGTTATGTATTGGGCGGCCAGCGCATGCGCATTGTGATAAATGATGATGAAGTAGAGAAGGCCGTTATCTCGTTGCTGAAACACATCCCCGGTAATAAAATTTTAATTGACCATTTTTTAGACCGCTGCCAGGAAGCAGAGATTGATGGCATATTTGATGGCGATGATTTTCATGTGATGGGCGTGATGGAACACATTGAACCGGCCGGCATCCACAGCGGCGACAGCAATGCGGTATTGCCTGCTTTTAACCTGACGCCATTAGTAGTAACTACAATGGAACACTATGCCGAAAAGATTGCAAGAGCCCTTGATATCAGAGGTTTGATCAACATACAATTTGCTATCAAGAACGATAAGGTGTATGTGATAGAAGCCAACCCCAGAGCCAGCCGCACTACGCCTTTCATTGCAAAAGCATACGGCATTCCATACCTCAATGTAGCTACCAAAGTAATGCTGGGTGCCGCCAAATTAAAAGACTTTACATTTGAAAAGAACCTGAAAGGCTTTGCTATAAAGGAGCCGGTTTTTTCGTTTAATAAATTCCCGAATGTTAATAAGGAGCTGGGGCCTGAAATGAAAAGCACCGGTGAAGCCATCCGGTTTATTAAAGATTTACGCGACCCTTATTTCCGCCAATTGTATAAGGATAGAAGCATGTATCTAAGTAAGTAATTTCATCTTGCTTATATATTAAACAAGCCGGCAATCACATGCCGGCTTGTTAGGTTTTTATAACTCATTTCTTAAAAAAAGAAGGCCAGTTTCACCCTCGCAAACACCGGCGTGCCGGGTGTAAAATTTAACTCGGTTACCGATGCCGGTTCGGTTTTCAATCTGGACTCAGTAGCAAACTGCGCTTCGTTCCAATCTACATTAAAAATGTTTTCAACCGCTACGCCAATTTCATATTTCGGCCTGGTATAATTAACCGATCCATCCAACAAAAAATAGCCTTTTGCCACAATAGAGTTGTCTTCATTAGCCGGCCTTGATTTAATGTAGCGATAGGTGATGCCGCCATTAAATCCTTCCCGTTTCTTATAAAAAATACCTCCCGTGCTGGTAGCTGTTGGCGCCAATGGAATATAATCCTGGCCTTTAGGTTCGCCAATAGCCCTTGGCCTGGTAAGGTTAACGTTTACGTTGGCAAAAAGAGCTTTTGAAAACTGGTAGCGAACAAGGAAATCAAGCCCTTCGCGTTTGGTTTTTCCGCTGGGCTCCACATTGCCGTCGTCGCCTACATAAACAAACTCCTGATCTAAATGCAGGTACCAGGCCGCAGCATTAATAAGCAGGTTGGGCAAGGGTTTCAGCGTAATGCCCAGGTCGGCTCCATAAGCGGCCGGCAATATTTCCTGCCCGGCTTGTGCCACTACCACCCTTGTATCGTTAGAGTGAAACCCTTTGCCTGCTTTTATATACAACTGCACCTGCTTATTAGCTGTGTATTGCACATTCAGCTTCGGGCTAACGATGCCTTTGCCTTGCGATGACTGTTGCGCCGTTGCTAATTTATCGAGGTAATTAAAGTGTAAATAATCAAACCGAAGCCCCCCATCAATCAGCCAACGTCCTTTGTTGTATTGTTCATCAATAAAAGCAAACGAGTTAGACTCTTTTATATCACCCAGCTTTATGTAATTTAAAAATTGCCGCTTTACTACATGCGCCAGCTTACTGTTATCCGTAGCATCGTACCTAAAACCGGCGCCGTACGTTGATTGCAAGAAGCCCGAAGCAAATTGATAGTTATGCGAAAGCTTAGATAAATAACCAACTACATTCCGGTTTTCGGCTTGGTTAATCTCATCCCCGTTTACCGGATCGTTTAAATAAAAAGTAAAATCGGAATAAAGGTTGAAAATGTAGCGGCTGTAATAAGCCGAGTTCTCCCAGGTAGTTCCATTGCTAAATGTATGAGCCAGTTTTATATTGGCGTTATGCCGTTGCGTATTACCACCTTCACTGGGATCAATAGAGCCAAAGCGATCAATGGAACCCGCTTCCACAGCCCTTTCCGGCACCTGGCCCGAAGCATCCCAGTTGCTGGTGAATGAGGAAAGCGAAGCCGTTAACTGTGTAGCGGATGACAGCGCCAGGTTGTACTTTCCAAATACATTAAAGCGTTTAAAATTTTGCTTGTTGATGGTAGGCCCGTTGGTGTAATAATAATCGGCCGCCAGGTAAGCGCTTTGTTTATCCTTGTTTTTTTTCAACAGGTCAATCATGGCTAAAGCACGATAGGTATTGAAGCGGCCCGCCTCTACCTGAATACGGCTTTGATCAATATTTTTATAAGTAGAGAAACTAACATACCCAGCCGTGTTTAAATTGCCTTGTTGCGTATAATAAGGACCTGCGCCAAAGTCAATGTTATTGATCGTTTCAGGGATGATAAAATGCGAATCGGCATAACCTTGTCCATGCGCATGTGATACCATATTTACCGGCATGCCATCTACACTTACCTGTACATCGGTACCATGGTCGCAATCGAAACCGCGAAGAAATATTTGCTCCGCTTTGCCGCCACCGGCATGTTGGGCAATAAACAACCCCGGCACCAGCCGCAGCAGCTCCTGCGTGTTGCGCACCGGCTTTAAGTCCAGATCTATTTTAGCGATGGTGCTGAATTTAGTAGCACGGCTGTTTTGAAGAACAATGCCGCTCAGGCTTAGTGTATCGGGCTGCAAAGCAATGATCAAATCTTCCTTTGCTGTTACCGGAACTACTAACGGCTTGTAACCAATGTAAGAAACCGAAAGGGTAGCGATGCCGTTTTTTAATTTTAAATAAAAGTTGCCGTATTCGTTTGTGGTTGCTTTATCTAATCCGGCAGGATCGGCTACGGATGCGGCTTCCAGTGGTTGACGGCTGACGGCATCTACCACTTTGCCTTTTAAAATTTGTTGCGACAGGCAGCTCAACGAAGCTGCTGTCATTAGTATAAAGAGTGAAATTTTTTGCATAGAAATTTTTATTTCTGAAAGATGAATAAGACGTAGCTGCATGTGCTTACGAGCATAAGCACAGCCACGCGGAAATAGTTACTAATAAGTTGGGAGATAACTGTCAGCAATGTTTTGGAGGAGGATCATTAACGGTCATAAGCCTTACCGGAAGATTACTGTGTCTATGAAAAGGATAGAGAAGCTTGTAAATAGCAGCACTCAACGTAACGGCTTCCTCATTTGTAAAAAGATGTAAGGGTATAGGTTCGTTTGTTGGAATAACAAGTTGGTGTTTACCTGCATTACTGTCTGCGCCTGCGTTGGCCAGTTCGGCATCCACGTGGTGAACGCCGTATTTAGCATGAACGGTTGCCTCGTGATAAGCCCCGGCAAAAAAATGAGAAGCAGCATCGCTGATAAGAGGGAGCAGCGGTTTCAACATAACCGTTGTGTAAAGCAGCAGCAGGTAATATGCAATGGTTGGTTTCATTAACCGTAAAGCAAAATTATAGTAGTTGTTAGCAGATACGCATAAACCGGTAAAGCCGGTTTGGTTTTAACGTATTATCAGCTTTTATTAAACCATAATAATTCAGGTAAAGGTAATTGTGAAACTGAAATCGTCTTTGAGCATCAGCAAATTATTTGCTTAAAACACGCTACAGTAAAGGGTTTTGAGTTACACGCCTTCGTTTTGTGTAGGTAGATTACCCCATAACTTGTGTTGATTACATTTAAGTGCCGCTATACTTTTGTTGTAAATGGCAGTACTGCCAACCCTATGTTGCCGCCGATACACCGGCCTGTCCCATCTGATGGTTGCTTCAACCGGTTGCTAGTACTTATTCATTTACAAATAAACAACTATGAAAAAGTTACTGATCATTATTAGAAAAATGCTGGAAACAATGACGCATCCGATGCCGTAACCGTTTAATACGTTATCACAAACAATGGTTTTATTTTAGTAAGAACCTTTAACACCCGCTTTATGCATTTAAATATCAGCGAGATCGTTTACCGGAGAAATTCACCGGAAGCGGTTATAGAAACTTCAACTAATAAGACAAAGGGTTATCAGTTTATGTTACGGCTAAAAGAAGAGGCGAAAAATCTTTTAAGCAAAATCATACACAAAAAAAGATGAAGTTGGCTGTAGGTGCACAGTACTTTCAATCCCCTGCGAGAAAAGGCTAACTTATGGCAGGCGCCATCTCCTTATAATGGGGGACCGCTGTCTCCAGCACTACCGCGTTATATAGTTCCAATGCTATCCCGAGTTGCAGGTCGGGCAGTTTAGCGGTAAGTGTCAGATTATTAGTGTTTAATACATAGCCGCCGCTTATTCCTTTTAAAAATGTTGTAAGCTCAGTAAGGGTATCGAATTGCAAGGTCAGTTTTTTCATTGTTGCTGGTTATCAAAAATGAAACTAAGCAACAAAATGAGATTATAAAAAACGCTTTTTGTAACTTTTTATTATTCACATCACCCGATGCAGGCTAGTTAAGCATTGTGGTAAACTACCCCAATTTACTCACAACAACTGAGAGCCTATAGCTACAGCCTTTTGCCACAAGCAGTCTTTGATATTTTTAGCGGAACTGTGGCATTTAGTTTGAAGCCGTATCTGAAACAAATTACTATGGCAAGTAATAAACCTGCGGGGGATAACAGCCGTAAAGGCGCAGTAAAACAAAGAAGCCAGGTAGAAAACACCAAAACCGGCTTAATGACAAAGCGTGAAAAAAGTTCGGGTGAATTTATGGATGTAAAAACTACCGGCGGAAAATTCAAGGGCGTTCGGAAAGAGAAATGAGCTTTTGTTGAGGATAAAAGTAGTTCTATCAAAATCTTTTATCCTCAACTTTGTTAAACCATTATAAGTTCTTGATAATCTATTATTGATCCAGTGATACGCTATCCACCAGGTATTCCGTGTCTCCCCGCCAAAATGCGGTTCCGTTTTTTTGCTTGTAATGGACCGTAACATTATGGCCCTGCAAATTCATTAACTGCTGGGCTATAGGAACAGCGGTAACAGAAAAATAAAATTTTTCTGAAGCAATCGGCACATTTGCATTGCCGCGCACGGAGCTAAGAATTAATTCGCCCTCATAAGTTTTAAATACATTACCGCGGTACGAGAATTTTTGCAACAGGCCGTAACGCTTTCCTATACTGTATGTGGCAAAATATTGCCAATAGCACCAACCGCCAAGGCATAGCAACAGCACCAGCGTAACAATTACAACTATTCGTTTGAAACCTGAGCGACGCTTTGGTAATTCAACGCTTTTTTCTGCTTCCATAATAAGACTATATAAAATTTAAGGCCAACCTTATGCTCTCTTTTCTAGAGCGATTTTAAAGATTAGTTCACTTGTTAAGATAACCTTCTTTTAAACAATCTTATGGCTTCCCTTTGTCAATGCACAACTTTACTATAAAAAATTATCTTTAACCCTTTCACAAAGAATTTAATTCAACCATCCAATGGCACTTACCGATGCTTCTGATGCACTCCTGTTACAACAATTCCGTCAACCCGAAACCAAGGAGAAGGCTTATACTACTATCATAAAAAAATATCAGGAACGGTTGTACTGGCACATTCGCCGGCTGGTGGTTGACCACGAAGATGCTAACGATGTTTTACAAAATGTATTCATCAGAGTATGGAACGGGTTGGCCAATTTTAAAGAAGAGTCGCAGCTTTTTACCTGGCTATACCGCATTGGCACTAATGAAAGCCTTACTTTTTTAGAAGGACAAAAAAAACGTTCCTCGGTAAGTTTGAGCGATGTGGAAACCGGCTTAAGCAATAAGATAAAAGCCGATAAGCACTTTGACCCTAACCGGCTGGAGTGGAAATTGCAATTAGGCATTCAGCAACTACCCGAAAAACAACGAATTGTTTTTACGCTCCGCTACTATGATGAAATGCCGTACGAAGAAATGAGCCGGGTGCTGGAAACCAGCGAGGGGGCGCTGAAAGCAAGCTACCATCATGCAGTGAAAAAAATTGAAGACTTCATCAAAAATCATTAAACTTTGAATATAGAACAAGGTCGTAGCACCCGTAAAAAATGAGTAATCAAGCACACATACAAGATGAATTAAGGAGCTTCGACAGCAATCTGCCTTTCAATAATAGCCAGCCTTTTTTAGTACCGGAAGGTTATTTTGAAGGATTGGCTGCATCCGTACTTGCAAAAATAAAAAGTAGTGAGGCTTCCGTTCAAAAGGAATTGGAAGGCTTGTCGCCTTTGCTTGCCGGTATCTCTAAAACAATGCCTTATTCCGTGCCCTTATTTTATTTTGAGCAAAATAGTGAAGCATTGCCGGACTTGCATGAGCCTGATTTATCGTTTCTGAATGGTATTGGAAAACAACTTCCTTACCAGGTGCCGCAAGGTTATTTTGAGAACCTTGCTGATGAAATTACCAGTAAAGTAGCGCCGGTTACTGCTAAAGTAGTTCCGATGTTTGCCCGTAAGTGGATGCGAATGGCGGCAGCGGCTGTAATTGGAGGGTTTGTAGCGATATCTGGCTACCAATATTTTGCAGGCACTGCGCCTACCGTGTCTGCGCAGCCCGATTCGACCCAAATGCAGGTGGCATATACACCATCGGTAATAGAAAAGGAAATCAAAAAGGTTAGTACAAAGGATATAGAAAATTTTATAGAAACGGTGGATGTAACGCCAAAAAAAAAGGAAGCTGAAACTAAAAATATTGCTGCCAAAGCCGAAGTGAAAAACCTTGTAAAAGATGTGTCTGATTCGGATATGGAAAGCTTTTTATCGCAACTACCTGCTGCTGACGAAGACTTGGGAGCAACCAATTAACCATGAAAAAGATTATTTACATAGCACTGTTTTTTTTCACCATGCAAACCTCTTTTGCCCAGCAGGATGAACAGCCTGGTGAAGGAACGATTCGCGAAAAGATGGTAGAATATATTCAAAACAAATTAGGGCTTAGTAAAGTTGAAGCTGAAAAATTTCAGCCGGTTTTTATAGATTATTTCCGGGAGCTTAAAAGGACCAACCGGGAGTTTAAAGGACAGGGGCTTGAACTACAGCAAAAAATTATAGAAGTGCGCCTCCGCTTTCGCGAACAGTTTAAGCCCATCATTGGTGAAAAAAGGAGCAATGATGTTTTTACACACGAGCGGGATTTTGTACAAACTTTAAAAGACATCCGCAAGGAACGCCTTGAGGGCCGTGCTAACAAAAGAAATAATTTCAAGTTGTTCTCAAATTAATTTTCGCCTATATTTGAGCTTGGTGTTTTTCATAGGTTAGCAACGGCCGGCTCTTTTTAGGGCGGGCCTTTTTTTTAAGAATTGCACATCCACTTCTTATAACTTTCATACTGTTTTTTTTAAGCGTATCTGCTACTTTAACCTATCAGCCATTACGCTTATCTCACAGCTCGTCTCTTCTAATATTGCGACTTCAGGTTTTTAAACTTCTCCATCTTTCAAAGATTTACTTTACACCTTGCCTTCTTAATTATCTTGCGGCAATGCCTTTGATTTTATATATAGATACAGCGGTATCATTTTCCAGCATCTGCCTTGCACAAGGCGAAACGATTTTAGGCGTGGCAATCAGTAGTTCTGAACGAGAAGCCGCATCATGGCTGCAACCAGCTATAAAAGATTTGTTGTTACAAACCAACCACACCTTACAATCGTTAGCTGCCATAGCTGTTAGTGCCGGTCCGGGATCGTACACCGGGTTACGGGTAGGAATGGCTACAGCAAAAGGTTTGTGTTATGCCTTATCCATTCCATTAATCAGCATAAACACCTTGCAAATAATGGCCGCCGCTGTAAAAAGCTGTACTACTTCTTTGTTATGCCCCATGATAGATGCCCGTCGTATGGAAGTATTTACGGCTTTGTACGATGCACAACTAAAAGAAGTACTGCCTCCCAAAGCAATCATCTTAAATGAAAATTCATTTACTCATTGGCTCGACAGTGCTACTATTAGTTTTTTTGGGAACGGTAGTAATAAAGCTGCTTCACTAATTCATCATCCCAATTCGGTCTTTATTCAATCAACCTATTCAGCAGAAGATATGGTTGTTCTTGGGCTACGCTCATTTGAGCAGAATCAATTTTCTGATCTTGCTTATTCAGAACCTATGTACACTAAGGCTTTTCACTCACCTGTTTAGGGAAAGAATTATTAAAAAATTTATTTATAACGAAATTTAGCATTCAATCCACTATTCTCCTATTACTTATAACTACCTTGCGTAGCTTACATATACAACTAAAATAAGGAACAAGTATCTATGATTATGGAAAAAACAATATCTGTAAAAGATGAGGTAAAGATTGACGCCATTCAGCTGAAAAAAGCAGCACTTATTTTTAGAGCTGTCAATCATAAGCTTCGTCAGCAAATCTTAAAGTTTATTAATCAGAACGGTAAAATTACCGTGACACAGATTTATGTAAAGCTTCGCCTGGAGCAGTCTGTAGCCTCTCAGCATCTTGCTATTTTACGCAAAGCTGGTTTTGTAACAACAGAACGTGATGGAAAATTTATTTACTACTCTGTTAATCATAACCGCTTGGCCGAAGTACATAAGGTGGCGCAGGATTTACTAAAATAAGCTTTTACTTTCTTCACCTTTCCTTTAGTGGCGAAAGATTTATTTTTGCCGCTAAAGGAATTTTTATGTTCGTTAAACAATTATATACCGGCTGCATTAGCGAAGCAGCTTATTTTATAGAAAGCGGCGGTGAAGCGGCTGTGATAGACCCTTTGCGTGATATAGAACATTACCTCCAACTGGCAAAAGAGCATAACGCCGCTATAAAATATATTTTCGAAACACATTTTCATGCAGATTTTGTAAGCGGGCATATTGAGTTGTCTAAAGCTACCGGCGCCACTATTGTTTACGGCCCTAACACCGAAACCGCGTTTAAAATACATGTAGCTAAAGATGGCGAAGTATTTACTATCGGTAGTGTAACTATTGAAGTGCTTCATACGCCGGGACATACACTGGAATCTTCCTGTTATCTTTTAAAAGATGAACAAAACCAACCCTATTGCATTTTTACCGGAGACACTTTATTTGTTGGTGATGTAGGCCGTCCCGATCTGGCGCAGCAAGACAAAGCACTAACTAAAGAAGAACTGGCCGGTATGTTATACGATAGTTTACAAGCTAAAATTTTTCCTCTGCCCGATGCTACAATTGTTTATCCTGCACACGGCCCGGGAAGTGCCTGCGGAAAAAATTTAGGCCCTACTACTTTCAGTACTATCGGGGAAGAAAAACAAACCAATTATGCTTTGAAAGCCGCTACCAGAGAAGCTTTTATAAATACGGTTACCAACGGCCTTGACGCCCCCCCCAACTACTTTCCTGTTAACGCTAAAATTAATAAAGAAGGTTATGATAGCATGGCTGACCTGCTTCAAACTGGTTTAAATCCATTGAGTATAGAACAGGTAAAACAACAAGTACAAAACGGAGCTATTATTTTAGATACGAGGCCTGCTACAGAATTTATGCAAGGGTTCATTCCGGATTCAATTTTTATTGGCCTGGAAGGAAGGTTTGCAGAATGGGCAGGCAGTCTTTTACCTTTTGATAAAAATTTGATTTTACTCACCACCCCTGGGATGGAAAAAGAAACAGTTACCAGGCTGGCCAGGGTAGGTTTTAGCAAAGTAATTGGCTTTGTAGATGGCGGCGTAGATGCCTGGCAGAAGGAGGGTGAACCATTGGATTTAATTATTGATATAGAAGCGGATGAATTAGCCATGGATATACCATTTGATCCAAATTTATTGGTACTTGATGTGCGGCGCCCAACAGAATTTGCCGACGGGCATGTGGTAAATGCTATTAATCTGAACCTTAGCGATATGACTGACCCGGCAACCATGGCGCAATTTGACGAGCTGCAAAATATTTATGTGCATTGTGCCGGCGGGTATAGAAGCGTAATAGCAGCCTCTTTACTTAAACGGCAGGGCATTCACAATTTGCGCAATGTAAATGGCGGCTGGAAGGCGATTGGCGAACAAGAAAAAATTGCTACAGAAAAGGAAACAAGTGTTTTAAATTAAGGGAAGTCGTTATGATCCTTTTTGTGCCTGGCCTCTGCATTGCTTTTTTATACCCCTAAATAGGTATTTTTAATATCCCATAATTACTGAACTTTACTATGTTTTTATAGCATTTTTCGATGCTATTTGAATTGTTTTTATTCTTAGTTGTACGAAACGGGGAGCATGTCTATGTTCCCCTTTTTTATAATTTAGCGCCTCTCAGGCATTGTCCTTTCGCTATTGAAACAACTTATTGTTTAGGGTTAGATATTAATTTTTAAATTTATATAGCGCATATTTATACCCCAAACTGGGTATTTTTTTTAGATTAGCATACAGGAACTTTGTATTAATACTGATAACTTATGCCGCTAATCATTACACCAAACGGGATTATGAGCGATAGCCCGTTAACTGCCAGAGAACGGGATGTTCTCCAACTCATTGCCAATGGCCTTCAACAAAAACAGATAGCAGAAAGACTTTCCATTAGCATTGAAACGGCTAAAAAGCACATAAAAAATGCTTATAAAAAATTAGGCGCCCATAATAAAGTGGATGCCTTGCGAAAATCAGGCATGTGGTAAGCCGATAATTTTTCCGTACGCTTCCTTCCATTCCCACTTCCAGCGCCGGTGGCTCCACAACCAGTTTTCGGGCTGTTGCTCAATTGACCACTGTAAAAAATCCGCATACTTTTTTGTTAGTTCTCCCACTTTGGACGAAGACGGATTTTCGTCGGCCAGTTCAAAAACGATGGTGTAATAACCACGCCGTTCTCTTCTGAAATAACAAAAAACAACCGGTGAGTTTCCCCGCCGGGCGCCATTTTCAGGAGCTCTTACAAAAGGCGTAGGGCGATTGAAGAAATTTACCCAAAAGGCATTACGCGGATCACCAGGGTTTTGATCGGCCACTAAAGCAAGCACGTATTTTTCGTTGCGATGAGGGAGAATTTCAGAGCGAACATTGATAGCGGATAACAGCTTAGCGCCTGTTTTTGCCCGCATCTTATAAAATATTGTATTAAAGGTTTTATTGGTGATGGGCATGTACACCGTAAGCAAGGGATAAACTAAATGCAAAGGGATGCTCAGGTTAGCATACTCCCAGTTAAAATAATGCCCTGAGTGCAATTGTACTTTTTGAAAGCCCTTATGATACAACTCATCAAATATGGAAAAGTCGCCGGTGAAATGGCGCCGGATGAAATCTTCGGATGCACTGAAGGTTTTTATTGTTTCAATAAAACTATCTGCGAAATTTTTATAGAACTGTTTTGCTATTGATCGTATTTCAGCAGGTGATTTATTGGGAAAGGCAATAATCAAATTGTCATAAACAATTTTTTTGCGATAGCGAACTACGTAGTAAATGAACCCATACGATAAATCGGAAAACAAGTATAATAACCGCAACGGCAGTAGCGACAGCACATACAAAGGGCCATAAATGAAATAGTACATAACCGGAACAAAGATAGAAGTACGTTATTTTGATAACGTTAATCAATCCTATAAAACAATGTTTTGTACGATGTCTGATTTTGACGGATAATCAGTATTAAAATGCAGGCCCCGGCTCTCTTTACGAAAAGCAGCTCCTTTTACAATCAGGTAACCCACGGTAATCATATTTCTCAGCTCCAGTAATTGATGGGATACCGTGGTGGTACGGTATAAATCTTCAGTTTCATCAAACAGCAAATCAATACGCTTTAATGCTCTTTGCAAACGCACATTGTTTCTTACAATGCCCACATAATCGCTCATTACCTGCTGCAATTCTTTAAGGCTTTGTGTAATTAAAATCATCTCTTTAGGCTCCGATGTTCCCTTGGCATTCCAATCCGGAATTGGCGGTAAATCTTTATGGATCTCCGCTTTGCCGGCCGCATCTACATAACAGCGGTGTGCAAACACCATGGCTTCTAAAAGTGAATTGCTGGCCAGGCGGTTGGCGCCATGCAAACCGGTGGAAGCACACTCGCCACACACATATAAATTTTGAATAGAGCTTCTGCCCCACTCATCGGTTTTAATGCCACCGCAGCTATAATGAGCTGCCGGCGAAACGGGGATCATCTGCACCGCCACATCAATGCCGATGGATAAGCACTTTTCATATATGTTGGGAAAGTGTTCCTTAAATTTTGTGAGGTCCATATGCCGGCAATCCAGGTACACATTTTCAGTACCGCCAATCTTCATTTCACTATCTATGGCACGGGCTACAATATCCCGTGGCGCTAAGTCCTTTCGTTCGTCGTAGCGTTCCATAAAGGCCTCTCCTTTTGCGTTGCGAAGAATGCCTCCATCGCCGCGAACGGCTTCTGTTATCAGAAAGGCCTGTCCCCGCTTTCCGGCTTCATACAGAGCCGTTGGATGAAACTGGATGAACTCCATATTTTCAATTCTTCCTTTAGCCCTATACACCATCGCTACACCATCTCCGGTAGCTATGTAAGGATTGGTAGTAGTGCGATAGACTTGACCATTGCCACCCGTAGCTAACATCGTAACAGAAGATACTATTTTTTCGATGCGGTTGGTTTGGGAGTTAAGAACATATACGCCATAACAACAAATATCCGGTGTGGACTTAGTGACCAAATAACCCAGATGATGCTGTGTGATGATGTCTATTACAAATAAATGGTTTAGTAAAGTGATATTGCTTGAACGTTTAATAGTCTCCAACAAAGCCCTTTCCATTTCGCGGCCGGTAACGTCTTTATGATGCAGGATGCGAAACTCCGAATGACCGCCTTCTTTACCCAACTTATAATCGCCTTCAGGGTCTTTATCAAACTGCGCACCCCATTCAATAATTTCATTGATGCGGGCCGGGCCTTCTTTCACCACCACTTCCACTACTTCTTTGTTACACAAACCATCACCGGCTATCAATGTGTCTTCAATGTGCTTTTCAAAAGAATCGTTGTCCAGATCGTTTACTACAGCCACTCCCCCCTGGGCGTACTTTGTATTAGTTTCATCGGGGGAGGCTTTAGTAATGATGGTAACTTGTTTACCAGGAAAGTGCTGCGCAATTTTTACAGCATAGGTAAGGCCGGCTATGCCGGAACCAATAACGAGAAAATCTGTTTGCATGGTTTAAAAAAGTGAAGGTAGGGCGAGAAGAAACGTACAATAACAATTTCTTCAATGCGCTTTTTCTTTATGCGACTTTGCTTTCACGACAAGACTTTGCCAGATGTTTTTTCCTGACGGAACAATCAACCGTTTATTGGCGAGGTACGATACCACCTTGTGTTCCAGCCAATGATGCAATGGCAGCAACATAGCAATAAGGATGATTTTAATTCCAAGTAAGGGTAATGGTTCACCTTCTGTCCAGTGATGGATTTTAGTGTCGGCTAATAGAATGATAAATTCAAATAGCATGATGAAAGAAAAGAACCCCATAACCTTAATGGTACTTACCGAAACACGGAACAAGCCCATAGCCACCAATAAAATAAACACAATGCCGATACCGATGGCAATAGCCATGTACTGAACGGAATGTTTACGATCCAACGCTGCTGCCTCCTCACGGGCAATGCGGGCATCACGCTGTTGCTCATCGGCAATCTCGGCCTGCATTAAATCTTTTTGCTCTCCTAATTTTTGCAGGCTGTCTTTATAGGTATGATAAAGATTGCCATACAAACGCGATTGTTTAAAATCACCTCCATCGGCATACAACGAGTCTAACTCTTTAGCGGCATCTTGTTGCAGTTCCATATTGCTCATGCTGCCGGCCAGTGTCATGGCTTTATCGTAATAAGCAATGGCATTTGTCTGGTCGCCGGATTTTTTATACAAGTCAGCATAGTCAAAATAAAAATTTACCCGGCTGGCTGGCACTGATTGGGTTTCAAATGCGGGAGCGCACCTTTCAAAATAATAGCGGGCCGAGTCAAATTTGGCCAGTTTGGCATATATCTCGCCATAGGCATGATCAATGACATAGCCAAGGCCAAAGTTGGTAATGAACTGTTTGAGGTCTTTTCTTTTGTCAAAAAATTCCAATGCTTTTTGCGGTTGGTTCGATTGAATGTATTGATTGAGCAACCCGTTATAACCGGGCATTTTTAATGGCTCGTAGTGAAGCGAATCGGCAAGCCTGATAGACTCATCAAAGTAATAGACCGACATCTCAAAATTCTTCTTGGCTACATACAAATTACCTAAACCGAACAAGTCAATTACACTGTTGTATTGCTTTCCTTCGGACTGTGTTAAGGCTAACTCTTCCCGCGCCTTTTGAGCATAATCAATGGCTTTATCATATTCTTTTATATCGGCATAAAAACCAGAAAGATTACTGTAGCAGCTACGCAGGTAGGTATGGTTCTTTACATCTTCGGCAATACGCAGGCCATTCAGGTAATTGCGAAGTGCCAGCAGACGTTCTTTTTTGCGTTGATAAATATCTCCAAATGTATTGTACCCATCCACCTTTAGCGTATCATCATTTAATGAGGAAGCTATTGCAAATGCCTGCGTAGTATAGCTAAGCGATTTATCTAAATCGGGCATTTCAGTAGTTACAATAGCCAGTCCCAGCAAGGCCTCTACAGTTTCTTTCTCCAGCTTGTTTTCTCTTGAAAAAAGAAGCGCCTTGTCATAAGCGGCCAATGCTTTTTGAGTGAAGTCTTTATTCATTGACAAAATAGAATAACGCCTTGCATTGATGAGAAACGCCCTGGCCATTAAGGGACGCTTACGGGATATTTCTGCTTCGCGAATCATCAACTCGCCATACCTATCTGCTTCAGCTATATTGGTGTTCATCATCACCATTGACATATTTCCTAACTGTTTCACCTTGTCTTCAACAGTTTTGGCCCTGGCGATTTTTGCTTTAAAAGAATCTATCAACGCAGGGTTTTGCTGCGCTTGTGTGGTGAGTGTAAGAATGATAAAAATGGTTAGCAGCCTGATCTTCATAAACAATGTGTTTGGGAGAGAAAGTTAATAAAAATCACGTATGGCAGGTAGCAAATTGTAAACAGAAGTATAACATTGAAGTGATGACGTTTGCAATAGTTAAGAATGATAAGGCTGATAGCTGTACTTATTAGCTATACTATTTCCAGCGGAGGGTATTGATAAGGTGCTGCATATCTTCCCGTAAAAAATTGTTAACCGGCCGAAGCGAATCTTCGTTAGGCGGCGCATTAAAATACAAGGCCCCACGCAGAAAATGTTTGGTGGAATCAGTGGCAAAAAACTGGTTGGCGGTTGCCGCATTGCCTTTCAATGAAAAGTAGATGCCGCTGACGCCATTATCCAAATCGAATTTTACCGGTTGTATAGCTGATGCCTGCGATGTATGTTGCTTGTAAGCCAGCTTAAAAGCATCGTCAACCAGCGTATCAAATTTGTTGGGGCCGATCTGTTTATAGCTTAGGTGAAGCTCGCCATCAAACTGCGGAAAATCAATGTTGATCCAATAGGGGTTCTCAGCCTTTTCATCAAAAAAAGTAGAGTCGGGTATTACCTTGCTGTAAACCGGATATTCAAATGTATATGGGAAGTCAGGTTGATTAAATTGTTGATACTTTTTTTGCGGCAACGGAATTTTAAAATAGCCCCGTTCCTTTTGTACAAAGTCGGAGTTGCAGGAAGTACAGCAATAAGCAATAAGTAATATGCAATAAGCAAATGAACTATTTATCGTCCGTTTCAGGTTGCCTGTTGCCTGTTGCCTGTTACCTGTTGCCTTGCTGTGCTTCATCTGCTTTATGATTAATAGAAATACTTATCGTTTTAATCCGGCTTTTTTCCGTATCTACTACGGTAAAGCTAAAGTCGCCACTGGTAAGAGTTTCAGCCGGTTGTGGAAACTCTCCCGCCAGTTCTAACACTAACCCGCCCAGCGATTCGCTTTCACCTTTTACGGCATCAAATGTGTCTATGGGTAAACGCATGGCCCGGCACAAATCGGGCAGCATAATTTTAGCGTCCGCTATATATGTATGTTCATCAATTTTTTTAATACTGTTTTCTTCTTCATCAAACTCGTCTCTTATATCGCCGATAATTTCTTCTAGAATATCCTCCATGGTTACAATACCGCTGGTGCCGCCAAATTCATCTACCACAATAGCAAAGTGGATGCGTTTTGATTTAAACACGGCTAATAAATCTTTTATCAACTTTGTTTCCGGTACAAACAAACCCGGACGAATAACCTTGTGCCAGTCAAATTCTTTTTCGTTAAGATAAGGCAGCAAGTCTTTTGTATTTAATACGCCGGCAATTTCATCTAAGCTGGTTTTATAAACCGGCAGGCGGGAGTAATGCAGTTCCTCTACTTTCTTTACCACATCTCCAAAAGCAGCACTGTATTCAAGGCCGTTTACATCAAGCCGCGACCGCATAATTTGCCGCACGGTGATGTTACCAAATTTAATAACGCCTTTTAAAATATTTTTTTCTTCTACCGATGTTTCAACGTTCGTAATGTCAATGGCATCATCCAGTTCTCTCATGCTTACCAATTCCGATTCATCGGCGCCACTTGTTTTAGAAATGCTATCAGCAATACCAACCATGCGGGCACTGATGCTGCCTAATAACAAGTGCAGGCCTTCTACCAAAGCCGATGAAGTATAAGCAAAGCGCAGGGTGTTTTGCGTAGCCCAAACCTTTGGCAGCACCTTACAAAAAAATACCAGTACGAAAGCAATGATGATGATCTTAACTAAAATTTCCGGGTTAATATCAATAAACGTATGCACCATCGCAATCTTCAATGGGCTTAATAAAAGATAGGCAAGAAAGATAATGGACGTATTAAAAATGCCACCGGCAATTAACAGCGAGGTATAGACTTCTTTCCGGTTATCTAAAAGCGATGTAATGCGGCGGGCGGCTTCGTGCTGCTTGGTTTTAAGCATATTCACGTCTCTGGCCTGTAGCGAGAAAAGCGCCACTTCGGCACCGGATACTAAAAAACTCAGGAACAGCAAAACAAGCAAAAGAACAACTAACAGAATGGTGGCTTGCGAAGCCTGCGATGTTTGTAGCAGAAAGTAAAGTAGGTTATTGGCAGAATGATAATCCAAAGCGAACGTTTTGGTTCAAAAATAAAGATAAAGGCAGGGGGCCAACCTGCCTATTCTATTTTGTGCTGTATTGCGGGTGTATGTATTAGTAAGGCAAATCACCGGGGTCGCCAATGGGTACATCCGGTCCGGAAAGCCCTTCTATGCCGGCTTCCGGCTGAATGCCCGGGCCTTGGTTTTGGTTTGCTCCGCCGCTGTCTGTACGTTTATCCAGCATAATTAAATTATCGCCTACCACCTCGGTAGCAAATTTCCGTTGGCCCTCTTTATCTTCCCAGCTTCGGGTACGCAATCTTCCTTCTATATAAACCAGGCTTCCTTTATGAAGATATTTTTGCGCCAGGTCGGCCAGGCCGCGCCACAGCACTACTGTATGCCATTCGGTTTGCGAAACCAATTTACCAGATCGGTCCTTAAACGTTTCTGTTGTTGCCAGAGGAAACTTAGCTACGCCGATGTTTCCCTCTAAATACTGCATGTCAGGATCTTTTCCCAAATTGCCAATAAGCATTACCCGGTTTACGCCTCTCATACTATTACTATTTATCGTGATAATGATCTTCGTGTAAGTCTGCCTTGCTATAAATTTAAAAAAGATAATCAAATTTTCTGCCAGCTAATCAGAAGCTGGTAAGCAACGGGCAGTAGATAAAGGGTAAAAAAGCCTTGTACTGGTTATGGAAAAAAAATAGATGACACGCAATTTTTATTAAACGGTTGCTATCAACCTCAACTCAATAACCTGTTGTAATGTTTTTGGGAAAGCAAGTTGTGAAAGTTGCGAACGTTTTACCCAGGTGTGATTAGGCACGTCATGTTTATTTTCTATTCGGCCAATAAAGAAATGAAAGCTAATAGTTTGATGGGATAATTTTTGTTCAATACTCCATTCATCCAAAGCAGTCAGGTGCTCTATGCCAAATTGTTTTTGAAGTAAAGGAAGTAATGTTTTTGCCTTGGATGCCTTTTCCGTTTCCAATAAAACAAATTGATGCAGGTCTTGCCAAATATCTTTTGCGGTACGTTGTTGTATTACTATTTCGTCGTCACATTCTATCACAAAATAGTTTAGCCAACGCTTTCTGATCTTGGCCTGCTTTTCTTTTACCGGTAATATATCTTGCTTACCTTTTAAAAACGCAAGACACCTTTTATTAAAAAAACAATCGTTACAAAGCGGGGCGGGTTTGCAAATAACCGCGCCAAAATCCATAATGGCCTGATTGTAAACTCCAGCCCTTTTTAGGGGTAAGATGGCTTGTGCTAAAGTTGAAAACTCTTTTTTGCCCTGGGTAGAATCAATAGGAATCTCTATATCAAAAATGCGGGATAGCACTCTGTAAACATTTCCATCCAATACCGCGTAAGGAAGATTGTAAGCAAACGATGCGATAGCTGCCGCTGTGTAAGTTCCCACTCCCTTTAATGACAGGATGGTTGCATATGCTTTAGGGAATACCCCATCCATTTCATTAGCAATAAATTTAGCTGTTTGAATCAAATTGCGGCAGCGGGAATAGTAGCCTAACCCTTCCCACAATTTAAACACCTTTTCTTCCGGGGCTTTTGCCAACGCTTTTACAGTAGGAAAGGCGGCGATAAAGTTTTGATAATAGTTACGTCCTTGCTCTACTCTTGTTTGCTGTAAAATCACTTCGCTCAGCCAAATTTTATAAGGGTCTTTTTCACCTTTCCAAGGCATTTGCCGGTTGTTTTTATGTTGATTCCAATGTAAAAGCTGACGAACAAAATCTTTACGCCGCCTGACCTCTTCCTCTACTGTTTTCATATTCGATTTGTTCTTTATAAATAAGGAAGCGCTAATGTAACCCCGAAATTTTTCTATTCTATTGACATTCATTGATTATTGTTCTATATTGGCATAAATTAACGTCTAAAATATTGCTATGAGAAAGGCAGATTTAGTCAATCAGATTTCGGAAAAAACCGGAATTCCTAAAGTAGATGTTTTGATGACATTGGAAACCGCTTTTCGTGAAATCAAAGAGTCGCTCTCGAAGGGCGAAAACATTTACATAAGAGGCTTCGGTTCTTTTATTACCAAAAAAAGAGCTGCTAAAATCGGCCGCAATATTAAAAAAAATGTAGCGGTTCAAATCCCTGAGCACTTCATTCCAGCCTTTAAGCCTGCTAAAGAGTTTGTAGCTGATGTGAAAAAAACTGCAGTTCCCGGGTAACTTTGCGCCGCTGCATTTTAGCAGTAGCATAATATGAAAAAACCTCAGTGGCTTACACTTGGCATTACCCTGCTTCTTGTTATCGGTTTATTTGCTGTAACTCAGGCCTCCCTTTTTGGTGAGCGAAGCGTCAAACCGGCTACGGTTGTATCGCATAACGATAGTCATAATAATCAAGGCTCGTCGCTTAATGGCATGAGTACTGATAGCGTTCTTTATTACTCCAAACAAAATTTACCACAAGCACAAATGGCCCGGTTAACCGGCCTGGAAAACAGCATTATTCGCGGTGATGTGGCCGAACAGAAGCTGCACCTGATGCATCAGTTGGCAAGGTATTGGGCCGATAGTGCAAGAGCCTTTACCGCTATGGCCTGGTATCCTTATGCGCACTATACAGCTGAAGCAGCCCGGTTGGAAAATTCGGAAAAAACCCTTTCCTTTGCTGCCCATTTGTTTTTGAGTGCTTTGAGTGCTGAAGAATCCCCGCAGTTAAAAGGTTGGGAGGCTGTTCAGGCCAAAGACTTGTTTGAAAGATCTTTGAAATTGGCCCCGGATAACGATTCGTCCAAAGTAGGGTTAGGTGCCACTATTTTATACGGAGGATTAGATCAGCCTATGACCGGTATTGGAATGATACGGGAAGTAGTGCAACGGGATTCGGCTAATGTATTTGCACAGACTACATTGGGAGAAGCCAGCCTTTTATCGGGACAATTAGACAAAGCAGCAGAGCGTTTTAAAACCGTTCTTCGCTTAAAGCCATCTGATTTAAATGCCGGTTTGTTATTGGCCGATACATACGAAAAATTGGATCGTAAAGACGAGGCTATAAAGGCGTACGAAACAGTATTGACCTACATTACCAACCCGGATATGAAAAAAGAAGTAAGCAAACGGATAACTCAGTTAAAAACTAAATAACTAATAAAACATTTTTGAATTATGCCATGTGGTAAAAAAAGAAAGCGTCATAAAATTGCGACGCATAAGCGTAAGAAAAGATTAAGAAAGAACCGTCATAAAAAGCGTAAGTAGTAAGGTTCTTTAGATGAACCGGAAGTAATGCTTATTACTTCCGGTTATCCTTTTTATGGCCCATTGCCTTTCTGCCGATTGCCTTTCCCATCAAACCGCCTCACTCATTTATACAGCCCGCAATTCCCGCAACCGGTAACAGCAGTAAAGCCTCATATCTAATAAAGAAATTGTAATGTGAATAAGGAATTGATCATCAATTCTACGCCTTCGGGTGTAGAGATTGCCCTATTAGAGGACAAGAAATTAGTAGAGCTGCACAACGAGAAAACAGATGCCCGTTTTGCCGTAGGCGATTTATATCTGGGTAAAGTAAAAAAACTAATTCCGGGACTCAACGCTGCTTTTGTAGATGTTGGATTTGAGAAGGATGCCTTTCTTCACTATACCGATTTAAGCCCTTATGCCAAGTCGCTACTAAAGTTTACCCAAGTGGCAATGGCTGATAAAACAACCGGAGGCTTTGATTTTTCCACTTTTGAAATAGAACCGGAAATTATCAAAACAGGAAAAATTAATGAAGTCTTAAATGGCAAGCCCAATATTTTAGTACAGATTTTAAAGGAACCCATTGCTGCCAAAGGGCCACGGTTAAGTTGCGAACTTTCTTTACCCGGCCGCTTTGTAGTACTCACGCCGTTCAATGACATTGTTGCTGTTTCCCGGAAGATTCATTCTTCGGAAGAGAGAAAACGTTTGCAACGAATTGTTGAATCCATCAAAAGTAAAAATTTTGGTGTTATTGTTCGTACGGCTGCCGAAGGAAAAAACACAGCTGAATTGCATGAGGACCTTTCTGAGCTGACCGCTATGTGGGCCAGTATTCAAACCAATCTTCGAGGTGCGGTGGCGCCGGCTAAAATTTTGAGCGAACAAACAAAAACAGCTTCTATTCTTCGCGATTTATTAAATGAAGATTTTAATAAGATTATCACGAACGATAAAAATATTTTCACCGATTCCAAAACCTATATTCAAAAAGTAGCTCCTGAAAAAGCGGACATTGTTTCCTTCCATCAAAACGGCGCACCCATATTTGATACATTCGGCGTCACCAAGCAAATCAAATCATCATTTGGTAAAACCGTGAACTTAAATAGCGGCGCTTATGTGATCATTGAACATACAGAGGCGCTGCATGTAATTGATGTGAACAGCGGTTATAAAAGCGTTAGCAATAATCAGGAACAAAATGCCCTGGAAACCAACCTGGAAGCGGCTGACGAGATTGCGCGGCAATTGCGTTTACGCGATATTGGTGGTATTATCGTGGTGGACTTTATTGACATGAAGCTTCCTGAAAACAAGCGAAGGTTAGTAGAAGCTATGGAAGGCTTCATGCAGCCCGATAGAGCGAAACATGCTGTATTACCCATTTCTAAATTCGGCCTGATGCAAATCACGCGTCAGCGTATGAAGCCGGAGATGAACATTATTACGCAGGAGGTTTGCCCTACCTGTAACGGCACCGGAAAAATCGCTTCTACTCTAATTTTGGAAGACGAGATTGAAAAGAACCTCACCTATTTATTTACCCATAAGCATAGTAATCTTACCATTGTTACGCATCCTATTTTGCATGCCTTTTTAACCAAAGGATTTTTCTGGAATAGTAAAGTAGCTAAGTGGAAACGTAAGTTTGGCCAGAAGATAAAAGTGATAGCAGACACCAGCTATCACTTGACCGAGTTTAAGTTTTTTGATGGTAATGGAGAGGAAATAAAATTGTAATAAATAAAGCCCCGAAAATTCGGGGCTTTATTTATTACAGCCATACCAAAATACTAATTAGGATTTTTTAATGGTGCACTCCCCGCTCCTGGTGCATTCAAATCTGATTCATCTGCGGGAACATCCCAATAATCAAGGAAGTTGTAGTTGATTGTAACGTTTGTATTAACATTGTTAGTACCTACTAATAACGTAGCACCGTATACGCCACCACCTTTCGAAATATCATAGATCCATCCCCATCTTCTGCTATCGTAAAATGATAGGCCACGATAAATTAGTGCCACTCTGCGTTCACGTACTAATTCTGCAATTGCTTGTGTCAAGGTTAAACCGGTATTTGCTACTGCTGCGATGCCTGCACCTTGATAAGTTCTTTCCGCATCAACAAAGGCGAGGCCAGCATTTATATTGTTTAATCGTATGTTGGCTTCAGCAAGCATTAACGCATTCTCTTCATAACTGCCGGCAATATACAATTCATATGACCCTACTTGGTCTTTATATCCGTAAGTGTACACACCAGTTAATCCGCTACCGCCACTTTTCTGATTCCATCTGGATCCAAAACTTAAATTGTTGCTATAAACCGGAGAGCTGACAAAGTTTTGAGCCAATCGCTTATCCCCAGTTTTATAATTTTGTATAAATCGTTCGCTAATTTTAAAAGTGGTGCTGCTGTTATCACCGGTTGTAAGAGCGGCTACTGTACCTCCACTTGTACTAAAAAAGCCATTGACATTTGACGATCTGCCGGTAAAAACAAAATCACCAACTTTAATTCCATTAGTAACGAATGTCAATACGTTCGTCCAATCGGTACTTGACATATTAGTAATTGAAGCTCCTGTAATAGCAGCAGCCGGATTATTATTTACAAAGGGAGCTAATTTGTTTACTAAAATATTTCTTGCCAACATTGTATTTATGTTTCTCACCCACATTTGAGGAGTTAACACACCACCATTGCCAACTTGATTAAACTTTGGAATCAATTGGCTAAGTATTGATGTATAATCTGCTGTATTAGTGATGCCATTCAAAATAGCCAAAGCTGCATTGTAATAAAAATTTGATCGCGCAATTATTGCATCATGTAAAACATAATTGTTATTAGTAGTGTTAGCTTGATCTACTATTAAACCGGAGTAATACATTGAACCAATAGATGCGTAAGCATAGCCTTTCCACCAGTAAAGCCAAGCTTTGATAGTGTTCATTTTAGTAGCAGCATCCCCAGAAAAAGTAATTCCGCTGAGTTGATCAAGCGTTAGGTTGCAGGCATTATTCATAGCATACATATTCAACCACTGGTAGTAAAAAGGATTATATGCATTTGCAGTTTGCGCTCTTGTATTGTAGGTACGCAACAAAGCCTTTGCAGGAGATGGATTGGTAACTTTTGTACCATTATCTAAAATAAAATAATCTGGAACATTAATTTGACTTACCAACTGATTAGCAGCATCTGCACCCACAACATCACCAAGGAGTTCGCTATATCCATAGGGCAATGAAAAGTAGCTATCGCCAAGCCAACCATCGCCGTTAGAGAAGCCATTAATATAGACGGCACCTTGGGCGAGTGATATAATTCCTGTTTCGTTATTTACATTTCCTACTAATGTTGGCGCATTCGGATTTAAAACATCTAATTGCTTTTTACAGGAGCTTCCTCCGAAGATGGTTCCTGATAGCAATAAAAGAAAATATAGTTTATGTTTCATAAAATTTTTTTGCAGTTTTAGAAGCCAATATTTAATCCGACTTGATAAGATTTGATGTTTGGCAATGAACTATGATCTATACCTCTTTCAAAAGAAGAGTTCGCTGGACCCGAACTTATTTCGGGATCGAACCCGGTATACTTAGTAATGGTATAAAGGTTACGACCTGTTAAGACTAATTGCAATTTTTTAAAGTACTTAATGGCCTTGATCTTAGTAATATCCAAACCCAATGAAACATTTCTCAAACGGGCAAACGAGGCGTCTTCATAAAAATAATCTTTAGTGCTATTATTTGCAGAGCCATATGGAGCGCCAAATGTGTTATAATACGGACTCACCCAATAAGCAGTGTAAGCTCCTGTTTTACCATCAATTGTAACTTGTTTGTCAAAGTCGCCAGAGATGCCGTCTCTATACATCCATTCTTTCGTTTGATTGTATAGATGGCTCCCGTAAACCCAATCTATTTGGAAAGAAAATGTAAGTAGTCCTTTGTACCCGATAGAATGGATAAAAGAGGCATTGAATTTAGGGTTAGGATCGCCAAAGGGATATGAATCATTGGTAAACTGAATTTGCTTATCTGATTTTTTTACAACACGGCCATCTACGATTGTATATAAACCTTCATCAGTTTTTGCAATGTAACGTGTGCCGTCTAACCGAGTCTGATCAAAACTTGTCAGCGCTTTCAAGCCATATATCTGTCCAATCTTTTGTCCTGGAGCAATAATTAGCTGTGTTGAGCCAGCTGTGGCAGTAGTAGCAGCAATTGGCCCATTAACATTATCTACCGTAGAGGTGGCATGACCAACATTAATAGTAAAGTCCCAATTCAAATCTCTCGATTTAAATACTGGTAAGTTTAGTTGAAACTGGATGCCGTTAGACGACATATCAATAGCATTTGTTAGCTGACCAGTGGCACCTGTTGAAAGAGGTACGCTTACCGTATATATCACATTTTTACTCTTTCGCTTCCAGTAAGTAAATGATCCGTTTATCGAACTTAACCATTTGCTGGTCTTACCGGTGGTAATGGTAAAGTCAGTTCCAAGCTCAGATTCCGTTGATACTTCAACACTTAAATCGGAGTTATTTGCTGTGACAGGTAAACTGTAAACTAACTGATTTCCCAAATTGCCTTGAGTGATGGTTTGAATTCTTTGAAAAGAACCAGGCTGAATACCAGCTTGGCCGTATGCACCTCTAAGCTTAAAATAAGATACTGCGTTACCGATACCATTTCTCCAAAAATCTAAGGACGAAAGGAGGAAATAGGCACTTGCATGAGGGAATGTAAAAGGTTTAGACCCTCTCCCGAAATTTGAAGAATAATCACTTCTGATGCCACCTGTAACCCCTGCAAAATCACCAATATCAATTTTTTGATCCACTAAGTAACCATAAGTTACAAAGGGCTCAACATAATCAAATAAAACGGCCTGGCTACTCGTAGATTGAATATTTATAGGCGGAGCCAATGATAATCCTACGCCGTAAGTATCATATTCTTTGTAATTATTTTTACGATAATCAAAAGCCACTTGCGTATTGGTTTTGATAGGTACATTCAAGCCAAAATCCCTTTGAAAGTCCGTTTTGATATTTATTGTGGCCAGAAAATTTTGAAAGGTATTTGTGTATTGCCAGTTTTCAATTTCCCCGTTATTGTTAGGAGCATATGGCCCTACCGGTGTGTTATATTTTGCCGTTGCGATATTCTGCGATTGATTTAAATAAGTCCAACGTGCGTTCTCGGTTCTGAAATTCACTCCATATTTAGCATCCAATTCTACAAACCGGTTTACCTGATAATTGGCATTAAAATTTTGAACTACATCAATTTTATTATCTAAGCTCCGGCCATAATATTTTAGATAGTATGGGTTAGAATTGTTTACACTTAAATGTTGTGCACGTAAATAGTTAGAAGGTGTGCCATCCGGAAATGTAGCTGTTAAATCAAAGAAAGGAGAAGTGTTCAAGAATCCGTAAACCCCGCCTGAAACCCCACCTCCAATATTTGCGGCATTGATCTGATTACCATATCCTCCGAAAAAGCCTCCGGCGCCGCCAAGTCCACGAACCATCGTATTTTTTGTATAAATCAGTTCTGTACTCGACCTGATTTTAAAATTTTTGAACAGTTCTGTACCAACATTTAATGATAGATTAGACCGATCAACGTATCCATTTTTTAAAATTGGAGTTAGTGTATGGTTGTTTGAGACGGCCAAAGAAAAGTCACTTCTTTCCGATGCTCCTGAAAGGCTCACACTGTTGTTTAAAGAATAACCAGTTTGGAACACTTGTTTGAAATGATCATAATATTTTAGGTTTGCATCATAAGCCTTTGAATTTACATTGTCGGGGTTTACTATTCCGTATCTGGTGGCACCTCCATTTACATAAGCAATTTTACCAAGTGTACCATCTGTATTAAATTTAATTGGTTGGCCGGTAGTAGCATCTAAAATATTATTATTTGCATCTGTGACATAAGGGTGAAACATAGATTTATGAACATTACCGACATTTAAAAAGGTATTGCTCGCATAGCCGCTTGACACATTGATAGAAACTGGCCCTTTTTTACCTTTTTTACTAAACAATTGAATTACGCCATTTGCACCTTGTGCTCCATAGAGAGTGGCCGAAGCAGCTCCTTGTACAACCTCTACTCTATCAATATTAGAAAGATCCAATGAATTGATATCTGTAGACCGCACCTCAATACCATCCAATAGAATGAGGGGCTTCGTTCCACCTTGGACAGAATTGATACCTCTTAAAAGAATATTTACGGGATCGCCAGGATTGCCGCTTATTGATGAAATCTGTGCTCCAGGTATTTTACCCACCAAAGCTTGGTCAATTGATGCGCTTGGAGTCGGAGGAAGCTTGTCAGCTGTTATGGATTCCACTGCGATTCCCAGCTTTCGCTTACTGGTTGCCACCCCTACTCCAGTTACAACCACTTCACTCATAGACCTGGCATCTACGTCCAATGTAATTGTACTTCCCGATGAGCCGGAAACATTTTTTGGAAGAAAACCAACAGAGGACAACTCAAGGGTAGGCGCTGTTTCTTTTGTGGTGATAGAAAACGATCCGTCGCCGCCTGTTACCGTTGAGGTTTTAGTACCCTTAATATGAATGGTCACACCGGGAATGGGTGTTTGATCGGCACTGCTTACTACTTTGCCTGAAATTGTTTTTTGTGCATTTGCCATTTGTGTGAGCAATAGAAGAAATGTGCTCACACACAAATAGAATTTTCTCATGTGCAGTCTTTTAAGCGTTAAAAATTGTTAAAACTTTACGGATGGAAAAATAGACCTATTTGATAAATAAAATGCTGCACAAGCGGCAAAAATTAAAAAATAATCTTTTTAGAAAGCGAAATAAGTACCATTACTTAATTCTAATCAAGCACTACTGTCAAAAAAAACATAGTGAATTTGTTATCATACATCACCAGTGAATATTTGTATAAATAGATCAGCTTGGTTGACCTTGAAATTTGAGCAGCAAAAAAGTGAACTAACCCGTAGCTTCCGTAGCGTACTTAATGAGTTGACGATAACACAGTTAAATTGTATAATCAACGATTCATCAAAAAGGTTGTAACACTTTTACACACCTTCCTGTTCAGCATAATTACAGCCAATGAAAAGTTTTCTATAAGTTTTTTATTTATTGATAATCAATCATTTAAAACAAGTTTTAAGATCATTATCGCTTTATAGCTTCCATAAAAAGTTATTCACAGCGGCAAAAAATAATTTTGTAAAGTGCCGCAGAATTGTAATTTAGTGGAAGAATTTAATGGGTTAGTAAGTAAAAGGGTTGGTCGAAAGATCAGCCCTTTTTACTTCTTATTTTGTCCGCGGGCATCTCTTACATCTACTACAGTATTCCACCGGTTTTAAAATTAATTTTACCTGATGTCTAAAATCAAAACAGCCTATATCTGTCAGGTATGTGGGTATGAAAGTACAAAGTGGACCGGCAAGTGCCCTTCCTGCGCCCAATGGAATACCCTGGTAGAGGAACTTGTGCAAAAGGAAAATAAAAAAGGAGTAGCAGCTGACTGGGATGATTATAAAGAAACCACCACTACTAAAAAAACACGGCATCTTAACGAAGTAGAAACAGCAGAAACGCCTCGCATCATTACAATTGATTCGGAGCTTAACCGCGTGTTGGGTGGCGGCATTGTTCCCGGCAGTTTAGTATTAGTGGCCGGGGAACCAGGTATTGGTAAAAGCACCTTGTTTCTTCAAATGGGCTTGCAGTTGAAAGACCATATAACCCTCTATATTAGTGGAGAAGAAAGTGATCAGCAAATTAAAATGCGTGCCGACCGGTTAGGAATGAAAAGCGAAAACTTTTACCTGCTTACCGAAACATCTACACAAGTCATATTTCAGGAAATTAAAAAACTAAAGCCTCAAATTATTATTGTTGATTCTATACAAACATTAGAATCGCCATTTATAGAATCATCGCCCGGCTCTGTATCGCAAATACGGGAGTGTGCGGCGGAGTTTCAGCAGTTTGCTAAAGAAACAGACACGCCTGTTTTTTTAATTGGCCATATCACTAAGGAAGGTTCCATTGCCGGACCAAAACTTTTAGAACACATGGTAGATACGGTGCTTCAATTTGAGGGCGACCGGCATTATGCCTACCGTATTTTACGAACATTAAAAAATCGTTTTGGCAGCACCGCCGAATTAGGAATTTATCAAATGAACGATACCGGCATGAGCCCTGTTACCAACCCAAGCGAAATTCTTATTACACAAAAAGAAGAAGACCTTGGCGGCATTGCTATTGCCGCTACCCTTGAAGGGCAACGTCCGCTGCTGATAGAAGTACAGGCCTTAGTTACGCAATCGGTTTACGGCACACCGCAACGTACGGTAAGCGGTTTTGATACACGCCGCCTTCAACTATTACTGGCCGTGCTTGAAAAACGCGGCGGCTTTCATTTTGGTGTAAAGGATGTTTTCCTGAACATAGCCGGTGGTTTAAAAGTAGAAGATCCATCTATTGATTTAGCAGTGCTGGTAGCGTTGTTATCATCTTATGAGGATACGCCGGTGCCGCATACTATTTGTTTTGCCGGCGAGGTTGGCCTCAGTGGCGAGATACGGGCCATCAGCCGGATAGAGCAACGCATTGCTGAAGCAGAAAAGCTTGGCTTTGAAAAAATAATCCTTTCTAAATACAACCAAAAAGGGATGAGCAAAACAAAACATAATATTGAAATAGTTACAATGGGCCGGGTGGAAGAACTCTATCGCTACTTGTTTTAAACCCTGTTTCTTAAACAAGCAAAGGCAAACCAAATCTTTTTCTCATCCATTTCTTTTTGCAAAGCGAAGTGACGATATTTAAAGTCGAACATCCATTTATAGATGGCACCAAAACGCTTTGAACGGGCTTATGATTTTATCCGACATTAAAGAATCAATCCTTCACCTGCTGTTTCCGCATGTATGCGAAGTATGCGGAACGGACACCATTCAAACCGATCATTTTATTTGTCTTCAATGCCATGCCAACCTGCCGCAAACCGAATTTGAACGCTACCCTAACAACCCGGTGGAGAAAATATTCTGGGGGCGGGTGCCGCTAACATCGGCTACAGCTCACTATTATTTTACAAAAAATTCGGCTATGCAAACCCTCATGCATGGCGTAAAATATAAAGGCAACCGGGAGCTGGGTATTTACCTGGGACGCTTGATGGGCCAGGCTCTTGAAGCCTCAAACCGCTTTCGCCATGTAGATGCTTTGATACCGCTGCCGCTTCATCCTTCCAAAGAAAAAAAGCGGGGTTTTAACCAGGCTACCATTTTATGTCAGGGCATTGCTGAAGTGTTAGGGAAGCCGATTTTAAAAGATGTTGTCATCAGAACTATGCATACCGACAGCCAAACAAAAAAGAACCGGGTGCAGCGCTGGGCTAATATGGAAGGGCGGTTTGAATTGGCAAAGCCGGAGACTATAAAAGATAAACACGTATTGCTGGTAGATGATGTAATAACCACCGGTGCTACTTTAGAAGCCTGCGGCGCCGAAATAATGGAAGCTGAGAATGTACGGTTAAGCATTGCCACACTTTGTTTTTCGAGCCGCTGATGTACTTTTAACCCTGTATGAATTTTGTGAAAAACCTTCTGTCCATTATCTTCTTTACCATTGTTATTTTTTCCTGCCGCAAGGAAAGCTTCACCTCAAGTGCGGCTGCCAAGCTGCAATCCAGCGCAGATACTTTACATTTTGATACGGTGTTCACTACTACCGGATCGGTTTCTCAATATGTAAAAATCATCAATAACAATAACAAAGGCATCAGGCTTTCATCGGTGCGGTTGTTAGGTGGCGGCGCCTCTCCTTTTAAAATTAATGTAGATGGCCAGCCCGGCCCGCAGGTAAGCGATGTAGAAGTATTGGCTAACGACAGCGTATATATTTATGTTACGATAAGCATTAACCCCACAGCGCAAAACCTTTCCTTTATTGTAAGAGATAGTATTGAATTAAGTTATAACGGCAACCGCCAATGGCTTCAGTTAGATGCCTTTGGACAGAATGCGCACTTCTATCGCAATAGAAAAATTACCGGCAATGAAGTTTGGAACAACGACCTGCCTTATGTGATTTTAGGAAAGCTTACTGTAGATACAACCGCTACGCTAACCATTAATAAAGGCTGCAAAATTTATATGCACGCCGATGCGCCTTTTATCGTTAATGGCTCCCTGCAAGTGAGCGGAGAAAAGTATGACAGCACCCGTGTAGTGTTCACCGGTGATAGATTAGATGCGCCTTACCGCGACTATCCGGCATCTTACCCTGGATTGATTTTTACCGGCAGTAGTAAAAATAATAGCATCGGTTATGCGATCATAAAAAATGCTTACCAGGCCATTACCGTTACCGATCCTGCGGCCTCAGGCACTAAGCTGACATTGAATGAAACCATTATTGATAATGCTTACACCAATGGCCTCACCGGCATTAATACGTCTATCACTGCACGTAACGTTTTAATTTCTAACTGCGGACAAAACCTTGCTTTGGGTGGCGGTGTTTATGATTTTAAGCATTGCACGGTGGCTTCTTACTCTAATGATTTTGTTCCGCATAAGCAACCGGTTTTAATTCTCACTAATTACTCGGTGCAAGGCAATGTTATCCTTGCTTCAGCCATCAACGCCAGCTTTACCAATTGCATTTTTTATGGCGAACAAAATGGTTTTGTTCCTAACGAAGTAGCGATAGATATAAAGGGAAATGTAACGCCAGCTATTAATTTTAATAAGGTGCTTTGGCGGGTGCAAACGCCACCATCGGGCACCGGTATAACCATTACTACACCTATTAATCAATCACCGGTTTTTGATAGCATCAACACCGCGCAACGCTTTTTTAATTTCCGGTTGAAAGAAGGTTCGCCGGCTAAAGATGCCGGTGTAAATGCCGGCGTTACCATTGACCTTGATGGAAGATCACGGCCAGTTGGCTTACCTGACCTTGGCGCTTATGAAAAGCAATAATCAATCATTTAATAGAGTTTAACTCGCCTGTTCGTCAACATCAACGGGCAGCGACATGTAGTCATCTTTCCATGCATACCAACCAAATATGGTAAGCCCGATAGCAATAGGTGTAAAGATGGCTACGATGATGATCCACGGCAGCGGTTTATTAAAATCTTCTTTACCGCCAATTTTTATATTGGTTGCTGCGCCCCACAACAATAAAGCAATCACTAACGGACCAAGCGTCATCCATACCAGGCCTAAATATTTTTTGATGTTATTCATACCAAATGATTAATTATTGTTGGGAGTTTTTTTGTTACTGAGGTAGATGCAACCGATGATAAAACTAAGCGATGCAATCCCGATAGGATACCAAAGTCCGGAGAGGGCATCCGTATTTTTAAACGTAGTGATGAGCAGGGCAATAAAAGGTACAAGGCCGCCAAATACCCCATTGCCAATATGGTACGGCAGCGACATAGAGGTGTACCGGATTTTTGTTGGAAACAACTCTACTAAAAAAGCGGCAATAGGCCCATACACCATTGTTACAAAAAGCACCATCACCGCTATCAGCAAAATGTTTTTCCAGCGGTCGGCTTCACTTAGGGTTACTTCATCGGTAATAGTTTGGCCCTTTATATTTTGCACCACGGTAGTTTTAAGTTTACTGCTATCGGTAAAGGTTTTATATACCGCTACAGTTGTTTCTGTATTGGCTTTGTTTGATGTAGTTATAGAATGAGTATCGGCAATATCCTTATGCGCTACATCGGAAGTAGATAACAGCTCACCAAAAATCGGACGGTAAAGTAAGATGGCTAACAACATACCCGCCATCATAATATTTTTTCTTCCTATTTTATCCGACAGCCATCCGAAAAAAACAAAGAAGGGTGTGGCAAGCATCAAGGCGATTAAAATGATGATGTTAGCTTGCTCATACTCTATATGGCACTTTTTTAAAAGAAAGGTTTGCGCATAAAACTGGCCCGTGTACCAGATAACGCCTTGCCCCATAGTGGCACCAAAAAGCGCCAGCAGCACCATCTTAAAATTGGTCTTATTACCAAAACTTTCCTTCAAGGGGTTCTTGGCTGTTTTGCCTTCGCTTTTTAGTTTGGCAAAAAGCGGCGATTCGGCCATGCGCAGCCGGATAAAAATGGACACGATCACTAATACAATAGAAAGTAAAAAAGGATAACGCCAGCCATTGCCGGTGGTAAATTCCGCCACCCCAACTAATCGTCTAATAGAAAGTATAACCGTTAAGGATAAGAACAAACCCAGTGTGGCCGTGGTTTGTATAAAGCTGGTATAAAAACCTCTGCGGGCCGCCGGCGCATGTTCGGCCACATACGTAGCCGCGCCGCCATACTCACCGCCAAGCGCAAGGCCTTGCACTAATCGCAATAATAAAACCAGCAACGGCGCGGCGGCACCAATGGTAGCATACGATGGAATACAACCAATTAGAAAAGTGGATAAGCCCATCAAAACCAGGGTGAGTAAGAAGGTATATTTTCTTCCGATTAAATCGCCTAACCGGCCAAATACCAAAGCGCCAAATGGCCGTACAATAAAGCCGGCCGCAAAGGTGGCCAATGTAGAAAGTAAGGCTGCCGTAGGATTCTCCGAAGGAAAAAATTTAGCCGCAATAATGGTAGATAATGAGCCGAAAATATAGAAGTCGTACCACTCAATTAATGTACCGGCCGATGAGGCGGCGATAACTTTCCAGATGCCTTTGGGTGCTGCCATGCGATAGTCAGGTTTGGTTCTAAAAATAAGAAAGTTATCAATAGCCACTGTCCTTACGTTCGGGCAATAAAGAAACCCTTTGCCAAGCAAAGGGTTTCTTTATAATGGGCCACTATCGACAGGTAGCCGGCAATAGAAACATAGAAGCATCAACTTACTTATTGCTCACTGCCAATTGCATTTACAGATCGTCAAATTCGTAAATTTCATTCATACGTGATCCCGACTTCATTTCAAAAACAGGCTTTATTAAGCCGTCTTTTAAACCATACACCCAACCATGTAAATGGGGCCGCTGATGATGCTTCCACGACTTTTGAACAATAGATGTTTTAGCAAGGTTACATACCTGCTCAATTACATTCAGTTCTACCAGCCGGTCGGCACGGTCTTCTTCATCGGGTATAGCTTTTAGCTCCTCTTGGTGAATGCGGTACACATCTTTAATATTACGGAGCCACTTGTTAATAATGCCAAAGTTGTGATTGGTCATAGCTGCTTTTACACCGCCGCAACCATAGTGGCCGCAAACAATTACATGCTGCACCTGTAAATGATTAACGGCATAATCCAGCACGGTAAGCAGGTTCAGATCGGTATGCACCACCATATTAGCCACGTTGCGATGAACAAAAATTTCGCCGGGCTGGGTACCGGTAATTTCATTGGCGGGCACCCGGCTATCGCTGCAGCCAATCCATAAAAACTCGGGAGTTTGCAGGTTAGCCAACCGGTTAAAATAATCAGGATCGTCGTGTACTTTTTCCTGTGCCCAGGCCTTATTTTCCAACAATAATTTTTCGTACGTATGCATGTTATTTTTTTAAATAATTACAATGTTTTTATTTTATCTTTTTCAATAGTGTGCTGCACGGCTACCCTGCCTTCCTTCGAAGATACAGCAGCAAACCGCTGAGAGGGACGCTGCATATCTTTCACTTCTACTTTAATGTTTTTCAGGTGCGCATGTTTAGTAAAATGCTCAATAGTTTCCACCACATCTTTATCAATAAAATCAGCGCGGCTGGCATCAATAATTACAGACGAATTTGCCGGTACTTCTTCCAGCTTGTTTTTTATGATTGGCTTATTTAAAAACGATACATCTTTCCGCAGCCGGAACAAATAATGACCGGCATCGTTTACCACAAACACAGCGGTCTTAAAATTGCTTCTGACCACAAAAAACAGTCCAACGCCGATGCCTATCAATACACCAATCAGTAAGTCGGTTAATAGAATGGCGACTACCGTAATTACGAATGGCAGGAACTGGTCCCAGCCCCTTTTATTATACAATTTAAATAAAGAAGGCTTCGCCAGTTTATAACCAGTGTAGATAAGAATGGCCGCCAGTGCAGCTTTCGGGATAAGGTTTAGTACTGATGGAATGAAAGCCACTGAAAGCAACAACAGAACGCCGTGCAGGATAGTGGAGAGTTTTGAGGTGGCTCCTGCATTTACGTTGGCCGATGAACGCACAATAACCGAGGTAACCGGCAAGCCGCCAATAAGGCCTGAAACCATGTTGCCGATACCTTGGGCTTTTAGTTCTCTATCCTTATTAGTTACCCGTTGGTAAGGATCCAAATCATCTACGGCCTCTATGCTAAGCAAAGTTTCCAGGCTGGCAACAATGGCCAAAGTAAGGCCGGTGATCCAAACATTTTTATTGAGCAACGCACTAAAGTCTGGCAGGGTAAAAAAGGAGAGGAAATGATGGGTAGAAGTCGCCACTTCCAACTGCACCATGTGTTGCGGCTCTATAGCATAAGCCGCCCCATTACGCTTAAAAATTTCATTAATGCCGATGCCTAACAAAATAACAATCAATGGCGCCGGAATAAGTTTGACCAAGCCTTTTTTATCTTTCACTAATTGCTCCCAAATAATCTGGAACACTAAACAAACACCACCGATCAATACCGCCACCGGTGTGATGTACGTAAGTGCTTGCGTAATGCCGGAAAAGGTATTTTGATTATTGGCCTGTGCAAAAGTTTCATCGCCTTCCGGGTCGGCATCATAACCAACCAGGTGGGGCAATTGTTTTAAAATCAATATCAAACCAATGGCCGCCAGCATGCCTTTTATAACACTGTTGGGAATGTAGTCGCCAATAATGCCGGCTTTTACAAACCCAAGCACCACCTGTAAAACGCCGCACACCACTACCGATAACAAGAACACTTCAAAGCTGGGCACTTTTAAAATGGCCGCAGCTACAATAGCCGTTAGTCCTGCCGCAGGGCCGCTTACGCTTAGCTGCGATCCGCTTAAAGAACCCACAACAATACCACCAATGATACCTGCAATCAGTCCGCTGAAAAGCGGTGCATTAGAGGCTAAGGCCACGCCAAGGCAAAGTGGTAAGGCCACTAAAAAAACAACAATAGAAGAGGGCACGTCGGCCCCTAAAGCCTTTATAGAAAAGTTGATACGTTTAGACATAAGAATTCATTTAGAAATAATCAATCAGCACAACACATACACATACTGTTGCCTGCTAAAAACTATTGAATGAAACTTATGCGAGGTCGGGAGGCGGAGAAATGGTTTCGGGATGAAACTGCAGATAAAGATCACTGCTATGACATTTATAAAAGGAAGTAAGGGTAATAAAATGGTGCTCTACTAAAAACGCCTGATGTAAATATTCAGAAATAGTATTGATGCTGTCTTCGCTTTTTTCTTCATTAGTACTGGTTAGCGGGTTAGACGACTGATCACTTGTCTCTTTATCCTGCTTATGCGTTGCCTCTTTTTTTATGTGCTGTTGCTGCGCATAAACAAATGGCGTGCTTACCGTTAACCAAAGCAGCATGCCCATCATCAGTAGGCCCGGTAGTTTATGCCTGAAAAAATGATATGTAGTGGCTGTTGGTTTCACTAATGCGGCAAATGTAAAGCAGCCGGCTAAAGAAGGCTGGCTATAAAATGTTAATAGCCTCCTGTTTTCACATATAGCCTCCGGTTGTTAAACAACATGATTTACAATCTGCTACCGGCCGTGTTTCCTTTTTTTGCCAAAACAATTCTTATGTCTGCTCAAACGCTGCTCAATCCTCAAACAAAAAAAGTTAATCACCAACCAGTGCCCATTACTGTGGCTAATGGCGACGGTATTGGTCCGGAGATTATGCAGGCTACGTTACGCATACTTGCTGCAGCCGGTGCGGCACTTGAAATTGAAGAAATAGAAATTGGCGAAAAAGTGTACCTGAATGGCAACAGCGCCGGCATTGATCCATCGGCCTGGGACTCGCTGCGGCGCACCAAAGTTTTTTTGAAAGCACCCATCACTACGCCGCAGGGCGGTGGCTTTAAAAGCCTGAACGTGACCACCAGAAAGGTTTTGGGCCTGTTTGCCAATGTGCGCCCCTGCATCTCTTATCATCCGTTTGTACAAACCAAACATCCTAAGATGGATGTGGTCATCATCCGTGAAAACGAAGAGGACTTATATGCCGGCATTGAGCACCAGCAAACCGATGAAGTGTATCAATGTTTAAAACTAATATCCAGGCCGGGCACGGAAAAAATAATCCGTTATGCATTTGAATATGCAAAGGCATACAACCGCAAAAAGGTTACCTGCTTTACCAAGGATAATATCATGAAAATGACGGATGGCTTGTTTCATAAAATGTTTGATGAAATAGGTGAAGAATATCCGGAGCTGGAAAAAGAACACTGGATTGTTGACATCGGCGCGGCTAAGCTGGCCGATACACCGGAGATTTTTGATGTGATCGTCATGCCCAATTTATACGGTGATATTTTGAGCGATGTTGCTGCCCAGATTACCGGCTCTGTTGGCCTTGCGGGCAGTGCCAACATTGGCGATGGCTTTGCCATGTTTGAAGCCATTCATGGATCGGCGCCACGCATTGCCGGACAAAACAAAGCCAACCCCTCCGGCCTGTTGTTAGGGGCCGTACAAATGCTGGTGCATATAGGCCAGGCCGATGTAGCAGAACGGGTGCAAAACGCCTGGTTAAAAACGTTGGAAGAAGGCCTGCATACGTATGACATTTATAAAGAAGGGACGTCGAAGCAGCGGTTGAACACACAGGGCTTTGCCGATGCTGTAATTGATAACCTGGGCAATGTTCCTTCGCTGCTGCCGGCGGCTAATTTTGACGGCGGTGCCAAAGCCATTAAAATAAAAATAAAATCTTATCCAAGAAAAGAGAAAACGCTGGTAGGAGTAGATGTGTTTTTGCATCACGACAACCGCGATGCCAATGCATTGGGAGCCCTGCTTTCCAATGTGCAGATAGGTACTTTAAAATTAAAAATGATCACCAACCGCGGCACCAAAGTCTGGCCCAACGGCTTTCCCGAAACGTTTTGCACCGATCATTGGCGCTGCCGCTTTATGTGTAATGATGGTAACTGTTACGACTATAAAGCGGTGATCCATTTGCTGAAGCAGATTCATGATGCCGGCTTTGACATTATTAAAACCGAGAACCTTTACAATATGGATGGCGTGCCCGCCTACACCGCGGCGCAGGGTCAGTAAAATTGAGGCCCAATGCCTGCTTACGCAAAACAACCGGCTGATTACTGATAGTGGCCGGTTGTTTTGTTTCAGCCTTCTTACCTTGCAGGCAACCAACATTGCACTATGCCGGGTACTATCATTCGCCATTACCGCGAACAACGCAACTTCTCTCAAAAATGGGTGGCTTCGCAAATGAAGATCAGCCAGAACGCCTATAGCAAAATAGAGAATAACCTTACGCAGCTCACTGTTCATCATATAAAGCAACTATCGCAAATTTTAGACGTGCCCATGCTGGATTTATTGAAAGATGAATTTGAAATTCATAAGCCTGTAGTGCTGCCTAAGGTGGTGCATAAACAAGATCTGTTGAAGCACATAGAAGTGCTGCGTAGCAAAGTAGCCGATAAAGCCGCCGCTAAAAACGAGCATTACCTGGTGGCCCTTTCACTCATTATTGCCGCCGAAAATACCCTTAGCGACGTTCATTGATCAATGTGCCGGCAGCCCAAAAAGTACCGGCAACCGCCTTGCCTTCTTTGCTTTGCAATTCAATTAATTTTTGCCGGGCCTCCAGTGTTTTAATCTCCCTTGCATTCACTAAAAACAAGGAGCTTTCGCCATTTAAAAATTTAAGCTCCTCGCCGCGTTGCAAAGCCGTGTAAGCGTTTATAGCGCTCTGCTGCCAAGCCACCTGGCTTCGTATGTTCTTCCATTCATTATAGTACTGCTGTAGTTTGGTTTGAAGCAGCACCTTTTTATGCAGTTGGGCCCATTGTGTCTGCTCTATCTTAAGTTTTGCTCTACGATAGTCGCCGCGCCCCTCCGACAACCGCAGTGGTACAGCCACCGCAATGCCATACCGGTAGTTACTTTGCAGCCAGGGCGAGGTAAAGCTTTTTGTAAGATCATGCGATGGATTTAACTGATGATATTTAAGGTAAACAGAGGGCAGCAACGACTGCTGCTTCAACCGCTTCTCTACCTGCAAAGCCGCTAACTTAATTTGATACTGTTGCAGCTCCGGATGGCTCTGCAAAGTTTGAACAAGGTTTTCTATTTGCAGGCTTTCCAGGCTAACGGGCAATTGTTGCGGAACTGCCGTTGACGGCAATGAAGGGGTATTGCCATTGGCCAGCCATAAAAAATTACTTACGTCTAATTGGGAGTTGGCCAACTGCCAGGCAATGTCTGTTTTACGTTGTTGAATAGTTTGCAATTGCGCCAATGCCTCCAGCGTATCTATAGCCGGACGGTCGCCTAACTGGCAGGCAGTTTTTACCAGCCGCAAACGCTGCTCCGCATTGGCAACCGCCTGCTCAAAAAGGCGTTGTGTTTCGTGCTGCTGCCACCACATCCAATAGGCGCCGGCAGCTTCATATAACAAATCGTTCAGCAAGCCCCGTTGCTCCTGCAACGATAAGTTTTGAAACAACCGGGCGGTTTGCAAAGCGGCTCTTCGCTTATCCATCAGCAGCCCTTTGCCAAGCGGCACACTAAAGCCAAAGTAAGAGCTGGCCCCTTTAGTATCAGTAGTGGCGGTTCTGGCTCCGCTGATACTTTGCACGCCGGCCACCACATCTATCCCATACCAGGTGGGTACCTTCAGCTCCGTCACCTGCTCATCGTAATAAAGTAACCCGCCCACTTCTTTACGGGCTATTTCATTGGTAAGCAAAGGATCAAATCCGCCACGGGCCACCGTTACATCGGCTTTGGCAATAGCTACGCCCACCTCCGCCTGCCGCGCCACGGGGTGGTATTTTTTTACAATCGCTAAAAAAGATTCTAAAGAAAGCGGTTGCGACTGCAACAACTGAACAGTTAAGCAAAAGGCGATCATTGATAAAAGGCGCTTCATTTTTTTTCAGTTTTATCGTCAGGTGTTGGGGTATAATAATCGGGTGGAAAGGAGTTGATGTTGCGCCACAGCTCATACCACACCGGCACCTCTTTCAGCAAGGCGAGGCCGTTGGCGCCGATGCCCATCTTCAGTTCGCGGGGCCAGGGTTGCCTCCTGGGGTTCTCGGCCACCAGCACCCGGAACTTACCATTGCTGCTCACCGCTTTTTCTACCGCTACTATGGTGCCGCTGAAAGTACCTGACGAAGCCCGGGGCCAGCCGCTGAAAACAATGGCCGGAAAACCATCAAATAAAAACATCACGTTCTGGCCCCGGGCCACCAGCGGTAAATCCACCGGACGCACAAACAACTCCACTGCGTACTGCGCCTTATCAGGTACAATGTTCATCATGGTTTCGCCTTCTTTTACTATCTCGCCAATGCCGGTTTTTTTGGCCTGTATCACCTGCCCATCCTGCGGCGCCATTATAAAGTACATGCCATTGCGAATGGTGTAGCTGCTAAACTGGTTTTGCAGCTTGGCCACTTCACCCTCTGTAGTAGCAATCTCTGATAACGACTGAAAGCGGTCGCCCTGTGCCTTTGCCGATTTCTCGGCATACTCCTGCCGGGCACTGTTCATTTCAATGCGCAGGAGGTTCAGGTCTTGCCGGGTATTGCTGTATTTATTTTCTGCGCTCAGCTTTTTAGCCATGGTGTTTTGATACGATTGGTTGCGTACTTCCAGTTGGGTTAATGATACAAGGCCGCTATCAAACAGGCTCCGTTGGCGGTTCAGTTGCAGCGTGGCAATACGGTAATCGTTGGCAGCAGCGGCGGCATCGGCACTATCGCTCTGTACTTTTATTTCTGTTTGCCGAAGCTTGTTTTCGAGGCTTGAAACTTTTAAGGCGAGGGCTTGCATCAGGGCGCCTATCTGCTCCTGGGTGGCGCCTACTTTATTTTTATAATGCCCAATGCTGGTTTGCTTGGCGGTAAGCTGCTCCCTGGTTCTATCTAAAAGGCCGGGATCGAGGTAGCCGTCTTTTACTTCTGTCAGTTGCACCAAGGTATCGCCCTTTTTTACAAAGTCGCCCTCCCTGATAAACCATTTTACAATGCGCCCCGCAATGATGGTGTTGATCTCCTGCGGACGCCCTTCCTGCCGCAAGGCAATAACGGTGCCTTTGCCCCTTACGGTTTGGGTCCATGGTAAAAAAAGAACAAGCAACAACACGGCAAAAAATACATAGTACCATTTACGGGAAGGGTAGGTTTTATCCTGGCCGTAAATATGTTGGAAAGCTTTTGGCTGATCGTTCATTTCAAATAAATTAAGTGGTTAGTAATTGGGTTTACAGGTTAATGGTGGCCGGGCAGCTACGAATAAAATCATCATCGGCTGATATAGCAATAAGCGTAGTGTTTTTCAGTTGCAGCAACAGATGTTCAATACTCTTTTTATCCTCGCCTTCAATGCCATCAGTTGGTTGCTCCAGCAACAGAAGCTTTGGTTTTTGTGCCAGTGCCCTTACCAATAAAATCTTTTGAATTACACCACGGGCCAGGCGTTTTCCGGTGGGGTGCAACTCGGTATCGAAGCCTTTCTTCTGTGCGCCAACGAAGCTGTCTAAACCAGTTTGCTTACATAAGTAAAGCAGGTAATCACGATCTACATTGGTGGCGCCCATGGTAAGGTTATCCCAAAGCGTACCTAAAAAAACATCCTGCTGGTTTAATAAAATTCCGGTGATGGAACGAAGGGACGCCAGGCTGTAATTACCAATAGGCACCTCGTTAATAAGGATGGAGCCGGTAAAGCCAGGATAGGCCCCTGTCAACAGTTTGAGCACCGTTGACTTGCCCGATCCATTGGGCCCGGAGAGAGCCGCTTTATCGCCGGCATTGATGATAAAGGATAGATTTTGTAAAATGGGCTTGTCCTCTTCGTACTGGAACGAAACGTTTTTAAATTCTACTTTCACCGGTTGGTTACCGGCAGCCAAGGTGCCTTCGGTTTCGGCCGGTTTATCGAGCAGCTTATTAATTTTTTCAACCGATGTAAGGGCACTGTACACATTGTCTAAATCCACAATCAGCTTCTCCACGGAATTAATAACAAGGATGATAATAATTTCCGCGGCTACAAACTGGCCGATGTTTATTTGTTGGTTCAATAGCAGGAAGCAACCTACCGAAAGCATGGCGGCTGTTATCAGCACTTTAAAAACAATGAGCACTTTGTACTGTACCAGCAAAATAGAAAAGTGGGCTTTGCGGGCCTCTAAATAACGCACTACTTTTTCATCGGCACGGCGGGTATGCAAGCCGGTATAACCATAAAATTTAAACTGCTTAATCACCCTGGCCATCTCCTCCAGCCAGGCGGCCACGGCATATTTATGGTTGCTTTTTTCGAGGCTGGTTTCGATGCCTTTACTGCCGGTGATATAAAAAATAGCAGCCAATACCAACAGCAGCAAAACACCAAAGGCGATGAAAGCCGGATGATAAAAAGAAAGCAGCAGCAGGCCCAGTAAAATTTGCGTAACGGCTATAGGAAAGTCGAGCAAAATTTTTGAAATACTTTTTTGCAGCACAGGTATATCAAAAAAACGGTTCACCAGTTCGGGCAGGTAATAGCCATCGGTTTGCAGCAGATCGAGCCGCGGAATATGTGATGCAAAAGCAAACGAATAACGAACAAATATTTTTTGCTGGATGCGTTCAATAAGTTTCATCTGGCTTACCTGCAGCAGCCCGTTGCAGGCAACACCAATTACAACTACAATAATTAAAATAATAAGCGAAGTAGATAAGGCGCCACCCACCACAAAGCCAATGATGGATTGAATGCCCAGCGGCAGCGAAAGCTGTATAAGCCCACTGAGTAAAGCATAAAAATAAATAGCGCTGATCTCTTTTTTCTCGTGACGGATAAGCTGGGCCAGCCGCGCCAGCGGATTAACAGTTAACGACATGAACGTAAAATTTGCTGATGAATAAATAAGCAGGCAGTAACATTAAATGGCGGTCATCAGCAATAATCGGGAGGAGGTGCAGGCCGCTCTGCATAAGGGTTTGGCGGCAATATAGTGCAGTGGTTGTAAAACCGCTCAGTAAGCAATGTGATAAAAAAAGAGGGTGTTCCGGACGATAAAAAACAACTCTCGTCCCATACTGTGCCCTTTACTTCTTTGCATTTGAGGGTAGTGCTTTCTTCTTCGCCGGTGGCGCATACCACTTGTTGCTCATCGGTAAAAAAATGAAGTAACGGCACGGCCTGAAAAACCATGATCAATAAAAAAAATATGGCACCCAGTTTTTTCATTTTTCAGTGGCGCAAAAATAGAAGCCATTAATGAATGGCGCTATAGGGAGATTGTTTAATTTTCCCCAAATAACCATTTTGTTATAACCACCAGTTATAATCAATCACCATGACATACCCCTACCAGATAAAATCGTTTGAAGAATACAAAGCAGCTTATAAAAAAAGCATAGAATCGCCTGAAGAATTCTGGGCCGATGTAGCCAGCAATTTTGTGTGGCGAAAGAAATGGAACAATGTGCTGGAATGGAATTTTACCGAACCCAAAGTAGAATGGTTTAAGGGAGCACAATTAAATATTACAGAGAATTGCATTGATCGCCATTTAGAAACATTGGGCGATAAGCCAGCCCTTATCTGGGAGTCCAACAACCCCGATGAACGGGTGCGTACTGTGACCTACAACCGGCTGCACAAGCGGGTTTGCCAGTTTGCGCAGGTACTCAAAAACAATGGCGTAAAAAAAGGCGACCGCGTCATCATTTATATGGGCATGGTGCCGGAGATGGCCTACGCGGTTTTAGGTTGTGCCCGCATTGGCGCTATTCATAGCGTGGTGTTTGGCGGCTTTAGTGCACAAAGCATTGCCGATAGATTAGAGGATGCCGGCGCTGAATACATTGTTACCTGCGATGGCGCTTACCGCGGCGAAAAAGTAATTCCATTAAAGAGTGTAATTGATGATGCATTAGTAGGCAATAAAACTGTGAAGCGGGTGATTGTTTATACCCGTACCAGAACCCCGGTGAGCATGATTAAAGGCCGTGATGTATGGTGGGAAGATGAAATGGAATATGCCGAAACGCAGGTGGAGAAAAATGGAGTGGTTTCTTTTCTGCCCGAGGAAGTTTCGTCGGAAGATCCACTCTTCATTCTATACACATCGGGCAGTACCGGCAAGCCAAAAGGCGTAGTGCATAGCAGTGCCGGTTATATGGTTTGGACGAATTATACGTTTGTGAATGTATTTCAGTACCAACCCGGTGATGTATTTTTTTGTACGGCGGATATTGGCTGGATCACAGGCCACAGCTATATTGTTTATGGGCCACTAAGCGCCGGCGCTACCTCGTTGATGTTTGAAGGCATACCTACCTGGCCCGATGCCGGACGTTTTTGGGACATTGTTGACAAGCATAAAGTGAACATTTTATATACAGCTCCTACGGCTATTCGTTCCCTAATGGGTTTTGGATTAAAGCCATTAGAAGGAAAAGATTTATCGTCGCTAAAAGTATTAGGCACCGTCGGCGAACCCATTAACGAAGAAGCCTGGCGTTGGTACGATGAGCACATTGGCAAGGGCAAATGCCCGATTGTAGATACCTGGTGGCAAACAGAAACCGGGGGCATTTTAATATCCAATCTCGCTGGCATTACACCAGCTAAACCTTCTTACGCTACGTTGCCACTACCGGGTGTACAGCCAATTTTGGTTGATGAAACCGGCAAAGAAATAACCGGCAATCCCGCTGCGGGCAACTTATGTATTAAAGCCCCATGGCCATCTATTATTCGTACCACGTATGGCGATCATGAACGTTGCCGGCAAACGTATTTCTCTGCTTACCCCAACTTATACTTTACCGGTGATGGCGCTTTGCGTGATGAGGAGGGCAACTATAGAATCACTGGCCGGGTGGATGATGTGCTGAATGTAAGCGGCCATCGCATTGGTACGGCCGAAGTGGAGAACGCCATCAACATGTATAGCGATGTGGTAGAAAGCGCTGTGGTAGGCTATCCGCACGATATTAAAGGACAAGGCATTTATGCCTACGTGATTTTACAAACCGTTAGAGGCGATGAAGAAGCGGCGCGAAAAAACATTTTGCAAACCGTTTCCCGCATCATTGGCCCTATTGCCAAGCCGGATAAAATTCAGTTTGTAAGCGGCTTACCCAAAACCAGGAGCGGTAAAATCATGCGCCGCATTCTGCGCAAGATTGCTGAAGGCGAAAGCAACTTTGGTGATACGACGACGTTGCTTGACCCGGGTGTGGTGGAGGAGATAGCGAGGGGGAAGTTGTAGTGATTGGTTGGTATAAAAAGGATTAATTAGAATATATATTTATTAATAATGACAGCTATGCAGCTGAGCAACCCGACCGCAGACGGTATAAACATTATACAAATAAGAGCTTAATTAACCCAGACAGGAATCGAATTGCTAATTTGTTGAGACCAAATTGTTTCATCATCAACGGACTGATTATTTTTAATCATTGAATCCAAGTACGTTTTGAGGATTTTAGAATGATTGAAACTCCTATGTTTTGCAATGGTTATAAAGGCAATAAATTGACTAAGGCTCATCGGGATAATTCTTGTTTTACCACCATACGCTTTTGTATTGAATCTATTGAGGTTGAAAAAGTGAGCTAAAGCCCCTTCGCTTATTTTTGGTGCAACAAATAGACAGTAAACTGGAACAGTAGAATTATTTTGAATTTTACCAAAATGACGGGCAACAGGTTCACCTTCCATTTCATACTGCTTATTTCCGCTTGACATTGTTACTTCAACAATGACCTTGAATCCGTCATATTCAACTTCAATATCGGGCATGTTTCCAAGTGCAGTATTTAAAGGAACTCCATCTAAATCTATTGCAAAATTCCCTTTCACTTCCTTTGCATAGTTCATCATAACTAAAGCTCTCCAAATATTCCATTCCAAATAAAGCGGTGGGTCGGGAACTTCTTTTTTTGTTATTTTTTCAAATACATCAATAACATCATCGAACTCTTTATAATTTTTTAACGAGACTTCTGTTTGTTGTATGGCAACAGAAATCATTTTCCTTTCAGTTGCTTCTAATAAATCTTTTAAAGAATCTATTCTTGCTTTCACATCAAACTTGACAGCTAATTTTAAAAGCTGTCTTTCAAGATATTTCCTGTCATCCTTTAACAGCAATAAGGATGTAGAACTAAACAAATATTTTTTGTAATCTGCTTCTGTTTTGTACGGCAAAGCATTTCTATCAACATTTTTCAAAATGTAGTCGACTTCCTCAATCCTTGCAGGTGCTACAATCATTCTAAAAGTTTTCTTATCAAATGTGATGAGTTGAGTTGCTCTTAAATAACGAATAAAAGCATCGGCATAATCAATATGATTGCTTCTTTTGGTCTTTATAAACTTAGTAAGAGAGGCATCACCGCTTTCCCGAGTTTTTAACTTATTGAGTTTAATATCTACTGCATAAATTTTTAGAATCTCTTTTGTGAATCTTTCTTCGATAAAAGCTTTTCTATTGCCTTTATTCTTTTTAGCATCTTCACGAAATTTTTTGATTGCAGCCACCAAAGAATCAAACTTATTATAATGGGTCATTTGCAAAAAGAAAATTGCAATCTCTGTTTTTGACAAGTTGCCTAACTCCTTTGCGAGTCTCAATAATTCTAAATAAGGTCGTACTCCAAAACCTCTGTCGGTAGGGATTCTATGATATGGAGATGGAAGCTGAAATTTAAAAAGCTGTTTTGCTATTGTTTCATGGGTTCTAACTTCACTCAATAATTTTTCGCCAACTTCTGTAAGTTGAATTTTGGGTTTTAAATCAACAAACCCCAAAGCTTTAGGCGCTCTTGTAATTCTATCTCTTGCAGCAAAATCAGGGTTACTATTCTGCCTTTGCTCTTCAAAAAATTCAGAATTAACCAGAGCCTCGTAAAACTCTATTTGCAATGGTTTATTGCCTGACCATATTTGACCTCCAAACAATTCTATTAAAAGATTAATCTCAGGAATAATTTTCTCAATAGTTCTTGGTGAAGTCCAAGCGAATAAGGCTCTTGTCTTACTGAGATTTGCCATTTATAAATAATTTAGTCATTGCTTCATCATCACCTAAAAGCGAAAACTTTTGATACTTATCTGTATTTGTTTTTAAAAACTGTTCGACCCTTTCTTTTGAGAAAGAAAGAGATTTTTCTGAAATGTCGCAGCCTAAAAATTTACAGTTAGCTTTTATCGCTGCAATCGCAGACGAACCGCTTCCGAGAAATGGGTCGCAAACAACAAAGTCTTTTTCAGCACTTCCCTTTAACATCAACTCAAAAACCTCTGTTGGCTTTTGTGTTGGATATTGTGATTGTGAAACTCTTTTAATTTTCCAAACATCAGGAATGCTTTTAGAATTCAAAGGTCGTTTGCCTTTGCTTGCAAACATTATAAACTCATGTCTTCTTCTAAAATAATGACCAAGACCAATATTTACTTTATCCCAACATAATAGATTTTTTACTTCAAAAATATCACGAACAACAGGCGCAAGTGTTAACAGTGAATAGGAATCAAACATTATATAAATGTGCCTGTTATTTTTCATTACCCTAAAACATTCCTGTAGAAATGTTTTGTAGTTTTCTTCAGTATCATGAAACTCTTCAAACCATTTTGCATCAGTTTTTCCAGCTTCGCTATATTTTCCGATTATTTTGCCTCTGCCTAATTTCAATTTTTGATTCATCCCAGAATAAGCTGGGTCAGTTATAATTACATCAACACTTGCAGCAGGTAAGTTTTTTAAAAAATTTATAGCATCATCATGGAATATAGTGAGTCTTTGGTCTTTGCTTTCAAAAAAAGGTTTGGTTTTTTCTGCAATGTTATGACCATTCAAAACATACATGGGTTTACCACTCGCAATATCATTTTCACCAGTGTAAAAGGCAAGGAGTGTTTGATATGACTTGGCAGAAATCACACCGTCTTTACCTACTTTTATCTCGTTCTGTAGGATATATTGCTCCATATCTTCGGAGAGAATTGATAATTTTTCTTGAATATCCTGTATTGTATGAACCATATTATCTGTAATCAAAATTGATAACGAATTTAGCAATAACCTGCTGAAACTAGACATACTTGTCGTCTCCGATGCATCTCCCGCAACAGCATCTAAAACTCCAAGAAATTTACCGCGGAGACACATTGAAAAAGAGAATACTCATAAAGTTTTCCATCACCTTGTAGCATCTTGTATCACTTCGTATCATTTTGTATCAAGCAACAGAAAATTTGGTCAGATCATGCCTGCAATAAAAGTATTCCTTAAAGCAATGCTGGCAATCAGTTTTACCTCCTTTACAAATACCCGAATGCGACCACCCTTACACTTGCAAATCATTTTCACATTCCTCCAAAAACAAAACAGCCCATCTTTCGACAGGCTGCTCTAAAAATTTCTCACTTCTCTCACTTCTTTATCGTCACCGGCGTACCAACCGGCAGGTAGCTGTATAAGTCTTCTATATCGGCACGTTTTAAGGAGATGCAGCCGTTTGTCCAGTTGTTGAACTGGTCCACTACAAAGTCTTCGCCGGGCCAGGTGCCATGGATGCCTACGCCGCCACCGGGTTTAGCCCAGGCCGGAATTTCGCCGCGTTGCTTACGGGCGGCAAATTTCTCAAGGCTTTCCTTTGTTGGATAATTTAACCCGAGGTAGCGATCCCATTTTTGATGCACGTTCTTTTGAACAATCTTGAAGGTGCCTTCCGGCGTGTTGCGGTCGCCTTCCATTTTTTTATCTTCCAAAGTAGGGTTGCCAAATACCACCGGGTAGGTAGCAAACCAGCCCTGCGCATCATACACACTGAGCTCGTATTTCTTCTTATCAATTACAATATACATGGGCGATTGCGGCTGCGAAGAAAAACGTTTTTTGGCGGTGGTTACTTTAGTAAAAGAATGGTTGATGGAGGCTGTTGCTGTACCGGCTGATGGTGCTTTTATCATCAGACCTCCGGCAGCAATAATACAAGTGGTGAATAGGATGGTGGCTTTCATGTTCAGTAAGTCTTTATAAGGTTATCCCTCTTCAAAACGGAAAGACAAGCATTTTATTTTTTGGCTGGATAAGTTTTAACGAATGTCTTAAAAGCCTTGCCTGTACTCTGTTTGAGACCGTGTTAATAAACTGCTGATGAAACTAAAAACAACGCCATTCTTTTACAAGGTTATCTAATAATCGGCGGCAAAGGAAGAAAAGCCGGTAGAACTTTTTTAAATTGAGTAGATGTAGCCACGCCTTTACAGAATACTACGTAGGAACATTTCTATTGAAATTTTTTAAGCCTTTCTTGTTAGTTCATATCTGTTTTGCGATCTGTTGTTCCGTTGTGTTCGTCGTGCCTTCTTTGTGCACTTTGTGTTCCGGCTTTTTTGGAGCACAAAGAACCACAACGTACACGACGATGTTGCTTCATTCTATACAAAAAAATTGCTGCCGGTTTTAGCGGCAGGAATTTTATATAAAAAGAGGTCATTAAAAATGGCTGAACCGGATGCCGATGGTATAAGGCGTTTGATCGAGGCCTTTTTCCCACATGTTTTTGGTGGCGAGGGAGCCATATAAATGTACCGGGCCAAGGCTTAACTCTCCCACATACGACACCTTCCATTTCTCCAGATTAAAGTCATCGTGCAGCTTGGTTTTTTTACCGCCGTCTTTAATTTTTTCGTGTGACCCATATAAGTAGCCAATGCTCATGCCGGCACTAAAGCCAAAGCTGCGTTTTTTATTGGGTGTGAAGTTAAAGTTGAGCATAGCAGGCAGGGTTACATAATTAGCAGCCAGCTTATTTTTATCTACACTCGCATCTAAATAAAGTTTAGTGGGGTTTTTGCTAAAGCGTACCCGGTCATCGTCAAAGCGGTAGTTGTTCAACTCCACGCCCAGCCCGTATTTCAGGTTTACGTAATGTTTTATCAGGTTTACTTTGGTCATAAACAACCAGATGTTGACATCAACCGATTTGCCGGTGCGCAATTTTAAATTATCCTTGCCCGTAATGCCGGTAGATACAAAGCCACTTTGCTGTGCCGCGGTATAATTGGTGTTATCAGTGTAGTTGGCAAAGCCCAGGTCGGGAATGATCCAGTTGGTGCTGATGTTGCTTAACTTTTTTCGCTGCCGGTTGGTAAACCTGATTTCTTTGCTTTCGCCATTGCGGCCGCCTCTTTTAATAATGATCATACCACCTACTCTTATAGTGTCTGATTTTTGTGCGGTCGTATCGGTTTGTGCAAAGGAGCACATAGCAAAGCATAGGGCCGAAGCCAGTAGTACAAAGGGTTTCATACAAAATTTTTAATTGATTATTTAAGTTTAAGAGCCACCGCGCCTACCAGCAATTCGTTATCTGCATTCGCAGTTCCAATGCCGGTGTTGCGTTCTATAAACCGCGAAACTTTACGAAAGAAGCCTTTACCGCGGGTTTTCTTTTCTGAAGCAACCGCCCAATCAGTATCCGGAGCTTGTATTGGGTTGTTCTGCTTGTGGTACGATGAGTCCTGTGCGGATGTTACAGGCATAAGTGTAATTGTTTTGTTAAGGGCTACATCAGTAATGGTTGGCTGTATGGTTAAGTGTGATGCGTTAAAATGAATAGGTTCATTTTTTCTTGAACCGTTGTCAGTAGTTACTATTTCATCTCCCTTTTGCCTGTCTTTGTTATCAATTATCAAAGCCTTTTTCTCTACCCTGTTGGCCTTCTTTGCCTCAGGCGCTTTCACTACCATAGGGTCATCTTTTTGTTGAAGGAGTGGGGCCTTCTTTTGCTCTGTGATCGTTGGTTGTTTTGCCGGATCTTTTGCCGGCGACGGTGTGATGGTAACAACGTCCGGGTTAACTATAGTTGCATGATGGGTATTCACTAAAAAGAAAAGTGAACCCAATAGCAGAATAATAACAGCCGCTGCAACCCGCATCCACAGCGGGAAGTGGCGTACCCGTTCTTCGCGGCGGTATAATTCTTTTTTATAGGGATAAGCAACAACCTCCGTCGCATTCAACTTTGTTTGCATCAGCAAGGCATGTTGCAAAGCATACGCTGTATCGGCAGTGATCTTTTGTTCAACAACGTTTTTTTGTTCTGGCGTAAGTTCGCCATCCACATAAAGCAAAAGCTCTTCTTCGGCGATTGTTGCTTTCATGTACGGCGACAAAAGTTCTTCCTTATCATAAAAAAATGACTCTTCTGCCGGAAGCTTCGTGCTCAGTAAAATGTCCAGTTCATCGGCTAATGGCGGATGCTGTAAAACAAACGCCTCCACCATTGCTTTATCCGCATCACACAGTTCATTATCCGTGTAAAGGATAAAGTACTCCTCGTAATTGGCCAGCGTAATATGGTTTTTGTTAGATGACATTTTCCATTTTTACTAAATAATTTTTTAGTTGTAACCGGGCCCGGTGCAGGTACACTTTTACCTGGCTTTCGCCCAGGTTCATGATCTGTCCTATCTCCTCATAACTGTAGCCCTCGTAATCTTTCAGCAACACCAATGATCGTTGGGTTTCGCTTAGCTGGCGCAAAGCCCTTTCTAAAATTTCTTTGGTGTTATTTATTTGTTTGTGCTGAACCCTTGCATCGTCCTTAAACTCTTCTTTTAAAGAAACCCTTTTCACTTTACGCAAGTGGTCAATCATGCAATTATAAGCCACCGTAAAAAGAAAGGATTTGCTTTTACTGTTGTCCACCTCGTTTCGGCTGCGCCATAGTTTTTCAAAAGCTGTTTGTACCACGTCACGGGCATCTTCCTCGTGGCGAAGATTTTTCACAATAAACCGGTACACACCATCGGCGTGTAGGTTCACACATTCATTGTATTGGTTCTCGGTCATAATACAGTTGGCAAAATCAACAGACTCCCATAAAACGAAGTACAAGAAGGAAAGTTACAGCAAAGGAAAATTTTATTTCATGGAGACGAATGAGATGAGCCGGCGGGAAAATACATCCCAGATCATTTCGCCATTAGTGATGGAAGGCTTTACCTCGCTGCATTTGCCGGCCTCGGCGCAAACCTTTTCGCCCTTTTCAAAAGCGGCAAAAGATAAAGCAGCGATGATGATAAACAGGAGGGTAAATAAAAGAAGCGCTTTGTTGGTGATGATAGCCTTTCTCATGGCTTTTGGTTTATTGCTATGAGACGAAGGTAAATTGTGAAATGTTACAGGGGAACGAAAAAGTTTATCCTTTGGAGTTTACCGTTTACAGTTCGCAGTTTACAGTTGGCTGGCGCCAGCTAACGGTGAACGGTAAAACCCGTAAACGGAGACATTATTTTAATGAATATGCCCTTACTTTGCGGCTATGCAAATCAGTGGAAAATTGTTACAGCTTTTACCCCTGCAAACCGGACAGGGAAAAAACGGCCAGTGGAAAAAACAGGATGTGATTATAGAAACCGAAGGCCAGTACCCAAAGAAAGTTTGCATCTCCATCTGGGGCGATAAGGCCGACGAAAAAACCTTGCAGCCAGGCAATACGTTGAAGATAGATTTTGATGTGGAAAGCCGCGAATACAACGGCAAGTGGTACACCGATGTAAAAGCCTGGAAGGTAGAAGCAGCGGGTAGTACGCCTTTCACGGATGCCGAGCCACCTGCTTCGGAAAGCATTGATAATTTAGGCGATGATTTGCCGTTTTAGGAAAACATAGCTTTTAAGACAGCCTTAATATTTGATGCAGTAGCGAAGTCCAGAATTCCTTGATTCTTTATCAATAGTTTTTTATCTACTGTTCTCAATTGGTCAAGTACTACTTCTCCATCTTGGTCACCAAATTTCGTAGGTACTCTGGAAGGATAGTTTTTGGATGTGTGGGTTAAGGGAGCAACAATTACAGTTTGAAGATTTTTATTCATTGGGTCAGGTGAAACTATAACAGCAGGTCTTGTCTTCTTCATTTCAGCACCAATGGTAGGATCAAGAGTTACAAGGTAAACATCAAATTGTTTCATATCACCATTCAGTTTTATCAAACTCGTTTACCAATCCTGCAAACAAATCTTTTTCGGGTTTTGCGCCTGCTTTGATAGCTTTTTTAAACTGTGCACCCCAGGTTGCTAAATCCGTGTTTACCGCAGGTTTAGCTTGCACAATTGTTATCATACCTGCACTTGCTTCAATAATAATGTCGGCCTCCATATCTAAACCTGCGGCTTTAATAAGATTGTTGTTTAAAATAACTCCCTTTGAATTTCCAACGGAACGAATACGTGAAGTGAACATGTAATTCAATTCTGCCGTACTACGTTTTTTTGCTTTAGATTCTTTTTGAATTAACATGGGATAAAGTTATAACAATTGTTATAACAATGAATATGTCATCCCTCTTCCTGGTAATAAATTTTATAAAACTTTCGTCCGTTATCGTCGGTTCCCTTCTCAATCAGGTCGGTTCGCCCATGAATGTAGATGTGAAAGTTTTTATCCAGTTTCACTACACTTTTAAAAATGCGGCTTCCCTTTTTTACCGCTTCAGATGAAATGTCAAACTGCGCGGCTAAATTAAAATCATTGCTTTCTACATAACGGCTACCAAACTGCCGGAAGGCTTCTATCCGGTCATCATCTTTAAAAATTTCGGTTTGAAATTCATCAATATCAAAGGTTTCCTTGCTCTTGAAATAGTCAATGGATTTATGCAGTAACTCCGCCTGCTCGCCTCTTTCAACGCCCAATTCAGTTTCCATCGGGCCGGTGATAAACTGTTTGGTCAGTTGTAATAAATGCTGTGTATTATGATACTCGTTCTTTTGGGGGGCCAGGTGTAAAAAAGCTTCTTTCCAGTACTGCGCTTCCTCGCCGCGGCTTTGGTTATCAAAGATCAATACGTCAAAACCATCAGCCGATTTATTGTTGATCACCAAACAACCTTTATCCATTTTGGTTAGCTCCACGCCTTCTTTTAACTCAACATCAATAGCTGTTTTAGTTTGAGCCGTTTCTAAAAACAAGGCTTTGTTCTCGGCTTTAAAAATGCCGATGGCTTTACACATACGGCTCTCCACGGGCAAGGCATCAAATAAACAGATGTACACTTCGCCGCCCTTTATTTTAGGATGCACCGAAGCATTGTATAACTGTTTAGCGATAGACTGCGAGGCTTCTTCAAAAACAGAAGCATCATTAAAAACCTCTTTACAATAATTATACACTTCGTTGTACTGAAGCGACGAAGCATGGGTGAAACAATAGTACTCGTGATTAGCCTTAAAGCGGGATAGAAAGCTGTCGGCCAGTATAGCGTTAAGGTCACCATTTAACTGAAGCGATGAGGAGGAAATAAGCAGCGGCTCACCATTGTTTTTGTTTCCGGCTAAGTGCACGATAATCTTTTGCAGCGAGGTGTTTGATAGGTTCATAAAAGGCAAATATAGCAGTCAAGTCCCCGTATTATCTTCGCCCAAATTATTGCTATGAATGAAAAGCTTGTTGCCCGCCTGCAAACTGAAATAGAAGAAATAAAATCATCTGGCTTATATAAAAGCGAACGGGTCATCTCTTCGCCCCAAGGAGCTGAGATTGTTGTAAACGGACAAAAAGTTTTAAACTTTTGCGCCAATAATTACCTCGGCCTCTCCTCTCACCCTAAAACCATTGAAGCAGCGCATCAATATATAGACAGCCATGGCTACGGTATGAGTTCCGTACGCTTTATTTGCGGCACACAGGATATTCATAAGGAGCTGGAAAGCAAGCTGGCAGCGTTTTTGGGCACCGAAGACACCATCTTGTATGCAGCTGCCTTTGATGCCAACGGCGGCATTTTTGAACCCTTGTTTGGCGAGCAGGATGCTATCATTTCTGATGCTTTAAACCATGCTTCCATCATTGATGGCGTTCGGTTATGCAAGGCCCAACGCTACCGTTATGAGCATAATAATATGAACGACCTGGAGGCAAAGCTGAAAGAAACGGCCCACCTGCGAAGCCGTATCATTGTTACCGATGGTGTGTTTAGCATGGATGGTACTATTGCCCAGTTAGATAAGATATGCGACCTTGCTGACCAATACGATGCCATTGTAATGATAGATGAATGCCATGCCTCCGGCTTTATGGGAAAAACAGGCCGCGGCACGCATGAGTACCGCGGTGTGATGGGCCGTATTGATATTATTACCGGCACCTTAGGTAAGGCCTTAGGTGGTGCCAGTGGCGGCTTTACCAGCGGCCGAAAAGAAATCATAGAACTACTTCGGCAGCGTAGCCGCCCTTACCTGTTTTCCAACACCCTGGCGCCATCCATCGCCGGCGCTTCTATTGCCGTATTGAATTTATTAAGCGAAACAACAGAGCTACGAGATAAGCTGGAAGGCAACATTCAGTACTTCAGAGAGAAAATGACCGCGGCCGGTTTTGATATTAAGCCGGGTACTCATGCTATAGTTCCCATCATGCTATACGACTCCGTACTGGCATCGAAATTTGCCGATGCACTCTTACGAGAAGGCATTTATGTTATTGGATTTTTCTTTCCGGTAGTACCAAAAGGGCAGGCAAGAATACGGGTGCAAATGAGTGCAGCACATCACCAGGCGCATTTAGATAAAGCCATTGAAGCCTTTAGTAAAATTGGTAAGGAATTAAAGGTGCTACAATAAAAGAAGCGCCTCAATTGAGGCGCTTCTTTTATCAGGCAACTCGATGTTTCAATTATACGATAGAATAATTCAACTCATCATCTATTCTTGTTTTACGTCTATCCTTTACTTTTCACTTGTCCTTTAGCTGGCTTTAATATTCAGCTTTTCGGCAGCGGCTTTTAATTCATCGGCTTTAATATTATGGCCGGTAATAGTGACCAACAACCGGTTGTTGCCAACATAGGTGAGTGTAGCTTCTTTGGAACTATTATCATAGCTCTCCACTGCTTTGCCACCATTAAAGTCTATGGTTTTGGTATAGCCGTTTGATGACTCCTGCTGAATGGACATCTTGGTCCAGTAATTCATTCCGTACATGGCCGATCCTGCTTCACCAGCACAATCGTAAATAGAAATTTTCACATTTGTTGAATCATCTTTTTGGTACTCGCCTTCGGCAAAAGCAAAGCCGCCCGTGGCATTAGCAGTAAAGTTGCTGCGTTTTATTCCTTCCACTTCTTCCGGCAAAGCCGCTTTCAGCTGATCGGTAGTCATGGGTGCAAGCTTTTTTAGCTCGTCCATTTTCTTTTGCATTTCGTTGCCCGCATCCTGCATTTTTTCCGGGTCAATGCTGGTAGTGGTTGTCGTGGTAGAGCCATCATCGTTTTTAGTAACGGTCCTTATTTTTTTACTATCGCTGCAAGAAGAGAAAAGTATTGCAAAGGCCATGGCGGAAAGAAATAAACGTTTCATGATATTTGGTTTGGTGGATAACAAAAAACTACCAACTAAAAATAGTTCTCCCTGAATGACTTTCAAAAATTTGTTTGGTACCGGCACCGTTAATGCGACAACGTTGTTTAAAACAATTTCACGGCATCGTAGTTTTCCTATTGCATACACCAGATTGTACTTTTATATTGCAACCGTATTTATCATTCAATCACTACTTATACATTTTCTATTGATTCGTTTCTACCCGTTTTTTCTTAAGGATTTTTCTTCATCAATAAAAACTGTACACATGAAACGGATTGTATTATCAATTGGATTGATGGCTATTATGGTTGTTTCCCTTTCTTCCTGCACCTCCACCCGCGATTGCCAGGGCCGCAGCCACACAAGGCTTTCCAACGGTGTTACCATTTAAAGTAGTTTAGCAGCATGAGAACTATTTTCTCCTGCTGCTTTTTTATTTCTTTTCTATTTGCATCTGCACAAAAGCCTTTTCCCGCCTCTTTCTTAGGCCATTGGCAGGGCATCTTGTATTGGTATCAAACCGGTAAAGCATCGCCGCAAAAAGTAACGATGCAGTTGATTATACAACCCGCCGATTCCAGTAACACCTATACCTGGCAAATTATTTATGGCGATAAAGGCCAGGACAATCGGCCTTATACATTAAAGCCTGTTGATACCGCCAAAGGCCATTGGCAGGTGGATGAACATAACGGTATTTTGATTGACCAGTACTTTGTCGGTGGCCGTTTTACCTCCACATTTACCGTACAGGCTTCTACCATCACGGATAGTTATTGGCGCGATGGCAAAACATTGATTGCTGAATTTTACAGCATCACCGCAAAGCCGGTTACTACATCGGGGCTTGGAACCGATGATAGCCCAAAAGTAGATAGCTATGGTACGCGGAGTTATCAACGAGCAGTAATGCGCAAAGTGAAATAGTTGACAAGTTGATTAGTTGATAGGTAAAACAGTTTTGATAGCTACTACTTCACGTTTCAACCAGTCAACTAATCAACTAATCAATTATCCCTCCCTTTACCTTTGCCGCAAATTTTAAAGCCTATGCGGTTTTTGTTTTTTATACTGCTGATAGCCGGCCTCGCCGCCTGTTCTCCCAACAATGTGACGATAGATAATTCGCTAAAGAAATACTTTGATGACACGAAGTCGGATGGCTGTTTTGCCCTGTTTAATAATGGCAATGGACAGTTCACCATTTATAATTTAGCCCGCTACCGCGACAGCGCTTTTTTGCCGGCCTCCACTTTTAAAATCGTGAACTCGCTTATTGGTTTGCAAACCGGCGTAATTACCAACGATAGTATGGTAATTAAATGGGATGGCAAGGTGCGTGATGTGCCGGAGTGGAACCAGGACCTGAGCATGTACCGGGCCTTTCGTTATTCGGCGGTACCTTATTATCAGGAGGTGGCCCGACGCATAGGAAAGGATACGATGCAGCACTGGCTTGACTCTTTAGCGTATGGTACCAAAAAAATCAAATCGGCTATTGACACCTTTTGGTTAGACAATAGTTTAAAGATTACACCCGATGAAGAGTTGGGTATTGTAAAGCGATTGTACTTTAACCAGCTTCCCTTCTTTAATAACAATCAGCAAATGGTAAAAAATGCCATGCTGTTTGAAAGCAAGCCTACCCATGATTTATACTACAAAACAGGTTACGGTTATAAGCCAGATGGTACGCCGCTGGCCTGGGTAGTAGGCTTTATTGAGGAGAACCGCCATCCCTATTTTTTTGTGCTGAACATGGAAACAAAAGATAAAACGGTTGATCTAAAAACGGCCCGGATGGCGGTGCTGCGAAACATCTTAACGCAATTGAATTTTTTTAAGGGGCAGCGGTAGGGATAGTTCGCAGTTTGTTCAAATGTTCAATCGTTCCAATGTTGGGTCGCTCTAACTACCACGTATCTTTCAATGTTATTAATTTTTGAACACTTGAACACTTGAACACTTGAACACTTGAACACTTGAACACTTGAACACTTGAACACTTGAACACTTGAACACTTGAACACTTGAACACTTGAACACTTGAACACTTGAACACTTGAACACTTGAACACTTGAACACTTGAACACTTGAACACTTGAACACTTGAACACTTGAACACTTGAACACTTGAACACTTGAACACTTGAACACTTAGCATAATCTTTGTCACCCACCAACAATGAATTTTCAGTTTCAATATCCTGAAGCCTTTTGGGCCTTGCTGCTGGTTCCTGTATTGCTTTTATTATACGTCCTCTACTTATTCTGGCGGCAGCAAACCCTGAAAAAGTTAGGCGATCCACTGCTTATACAAGCGCTGACTAAAAATCATTCTCCCTTAAAGTCGTATATAAAATACGCTCTTTTTCTTTTTGCATTTTTACTCGGGTGTATCGCCCTGGCCAATCCGCGCAAGCCTGATGATGCATCAGCCGAAATAAGGAGGGGGATTGATGTAGTGATAGCCCTTGATGTGAGCAACAGCATGATGGCCACAGATGTTTCTCCTAACCGCTTAACCGCCGCACAAAATTTATTAAGCGCCTTGATAGATAAACTGCCTAATGACAGAATCGGCCTTGTAGTGTTTGCGGGCAACGCCTATACCCAAATGCCGCTAAGCACCGACCACGAAGCAGCTAAGCTTTTTGTTACTACCGCCACACCGGGTTCGGTACCGGAGCAGGGCACTTCTATAGCCGATGCACTGGCACAAAGCGACGCGGCGTTTGAAGAGGGAAGCGGCCGTTTTAAAACCATCATTTTAGTTACCGATGGCGAAACGCATGATGAAGACGCCCTGCCTACCGCACAACGGCTGGCTAAAAAGGGCGTGATGATAAACACCGTTGGGTTAGGCTCTGCTTCCGGCGCCACCCTCATAGATACAACCACACATAGCGCCAAGAAAGATAATGACGGAACAGTGGTCATCTCCAAATTAAACGAACAATTGTTGCAGCAAGTAGCGGCCACCAGTAACGGAACCTATATTCACCTGGAAGTAACTGCGCCAGCACTTACCACTTTGTTAGACCAGTATAAAAATGTAAACAAAAAGGCCTTAGCCGATACCAGCAGTTTATCATACGAAAGTTTCTATTGGTGGTTGCTGCTGCCCATGGCCCTTTTGCTGCTTACCGAACTTTTTTTACCCGACAAAAAAACGGCAACCGAATGAAAACGCTCTTTGTCTTATTCTTATTTGCCTCTTCTACTACCACCGCACAACCGGTAGCTACTTACATCAGCAAAGGCAACGATTACTACCTGCAACTGCAATTTGATTTGGCGGAAACGCAGTACCGGCAAGCGGTAGAGAAGGCGCCAAAAAATGTAGAAGCCCGGTATAACCTTGCCAATGCCCTGATGCAGCAAAAAAAATACAAGGCAGCTATAGAAATGTATGAAGGCGTTATTGCCGGCGATGATGAAAAATTAAAAGCCATTGCTTATTATAATACCGGCGTTAGTTATAGTAAGCAACAAGATTTACCAGCCAGTATTGAGGCTTATAAAAATGCCCTGCGCATGAACCCGGCAGATAACGAAGCAAGAGAAAATTTACAAAAGGCGTTGTACGAACAGCGCCAACAACAACAGCAAAACAAACAAAATAAAGGCGGCATGGACCCGAAACAAGCCGACGAAAAATTAAAAGAGTTGCAACAAAAAGAAAAAGAGCTGAAGAAAAAAATGCAGCAAGGTCAGGGCAAGGGAAACGGTGGCGGTAAAGATTGGTAAAGAGCTATCATCTTTTATAGTTAGTAGCTGATCGGTTGACAACTTGAAAAGTAGCTACTTTGTCCGTCTAAAAAACTAATCAACCTTCTAACGCTTCCCGCACCAAAAGCGCAGCAGGTTTGTAACGGCCATTCTTGTTACTTAACTTTTCCAATAACACAACTATATTCTTCACGCCAATTTTTTCTGCCCATTCAAAAGGCCCAAAAGGATAAGCCGTTCCTAATTTCATAGCTGCATTAATTTCTTCTTTCGTGCTTACCCCTTCGCTTAAGGCAATGAAAGCCTCATTGATAATCATGCTAATGACTCTGGCCGTAATAAAACCAGGTTCATCCGGCAACGATTCTATCTTTTTAGTAAACATAGAAAATGCGGACTCCGCTCTTTGTTTTACATCTTCGTTATTGCCGGCCGCTTCAATAAGCGACGACGATAAAAAAGTATTCCAGCCACTGATGCGAATGAAAGATAAATTCGTTTCTTCTAATGTATCCACTACGCTGTTGATGATAATGGTTTTGGGTAAAAGCTGCACTAATACTGCTTTTCGGCCCTCTTCGTTACTAAACAACAGGTCTATAAAAGCATCTGCTTGCTGATGATGCAGAAACTCATTTACCTCATTTATCCAAACTACATGGGCTTCCGGCAATACCGTATTTAACAGTTCAGCTTTCTGTATAGCATCGGCCAAAACAACAATTTGCATAGCTACGAATTACCTATATTAATCTTGATTAAACAAAACAGAATACAGGAAAGGAAGTAAAATAGTTGGGCTCATTTCGCTCAAATTCCTGTAATTCGTACCATGGAAAAAAAGATCATCACTACCAAGTCAGCACCGGCGCCTATTGGCCCTTATAACCAGGCCATTGTTGTAAATGGTACCATGTATATCTCCGGGCAGGTTTGTATTGATCCGCAAACAGGCGCATTAAAAAACCGCGATATACAAGATGAAACGCACCAGGTAATGCAAAACCTGAAAGCCATTTTAAGTGAAGGTGGAATGAGTTTTAATAACGTGGTAAAGACCACCATTTTTATTACCGACATGCACCAGTTTAGTGAGATTAATGAAGTGTATGGCAAATATTTCAGCGGCGATTTTCCGGCCCGCGAAACGGTGCAGGTGTCAGCCTTACCAAAATTTGTAAATGTAGAAATTAGTATGATAGCAGTGGAGTAGGCAATAGTGAATCGTAAATAGTGAATAACTCCTTTGTGCAAAGGTTACTTTTTCATCAGGCCGGCTAAATTAGGGCAGTGGATACAGAGCTAATTTTACTTTGATATCTACTACCTCACAACGGTACATTAATCTTCCAAACCATGGGTCCCTGGCTTCGACAAAAACTTTTTAAAGCGGTATTGTGGGCTTCCAATAAGTTTGCTTCCCGCCCGGAAAAGGACAAGGTTTTTGAAGGCCTGGATAAAATTGTGCAAGGCATTGCCGATGGTAAAGAAAGCAAGGGTATCACTATTCCTTTCGCACCTCCCACTGATCGCATTATCATCTTCTCCGACCAGCATAAAGGGGCTAAAAACGGCGCCGATGATTTTATGCTGTGTGAGCCCAATTACCTCGCTGCGCTTGACTATTATTACGCCAATAACTTTCAATACATAGCCCTTGGTGATTGTGAAGAATTATGGGAAAATCATTTATCAGGCGTATTAAAAAATCAGCAACCCAGTTTTGATAGATATAAAGCATTTATTAGCCAAAACCGTTTTTATAAAGTTATTGGCAACCACGACCTGGATTGGAAGAACGATCCCATTACCATTACGCAGATAAAAAAAATTTATGGTGTTGACCTGCCGATCTACGATGGTATTTTATTACAAACAACTATTAACAATCAATCATTACAAATCCTTTGCACACACGGTCACCAGGGCGACAGGGCCAGCGACGGTAATTGGTTCAGCAAATTTTTTGTATCCAAAATATGGGCGCCACTGCAAATTTGGTTGAAGATCAATCCCAACACACCGGCTTACGATTCGCAATTAAAAACCTTGCACAACAGCATTATGTACCAATGGAGCAGCCAGCAAAAAGGCATGCTGCTGATCACCGGCCATACACACCAACCGGTATTTGAGTCACTGACTTACATTGAACGTTTGTACCGCCAGTTGTTAACCGCAGAGGGTAGTAAAGATGAGAAAATAGTGAAAGAATTACAGTCGGAAATTGAAAAGCGCAAGTTTGAATACAGCCATATTTCCAACGACTACCTTACCATGAAGCCCACCTATTTTAATTCGGGCTGCTGTTGTAATAATGATGGCGATATTACCGGAATTGAAATTGAAGGCGGTTGTATCCGCTTAATTAAGTGGGCTGTAAATAGCGGCACACCAGCAAGGTTGGTATTAGAAGAAGAGAGCCTGGAAGCTTTGGTGGAGGCGGTTTCCGGCTAAATACTATACGTTGTATTCACTGCTATTTATTGCCAATAGATGAGTGCTTTTTTGTGTACTTAGCGAAGTGCTACTATTAAGCGTCTGTTGCAAGTTTATCCTGAGCGTAGTCGAAGGGTACTCTTGTACGTTCGGTAATTCTACTCAGCACTTCGTCGCGGTAGCAAACAGCCGGCCTCACCCCGACCCTCTCCGCATGGAAAGGGCCACCCAGCGCACAGACCCTTGCTTACACAATGTTTTCCTTAATCATTCAATCTGCTTGCCATGGTAAACACACTTACCTTGTCATCCCGTAATTAGATTCATTTCCTTTTTCCTTCTCCAAGTGGAGAAGATGGCGAAGCCGGATGAGGCGGAGGGAACTTTGAACTGCACTACAAACGACTGGTGTGAACAGAATAACTGATGGCAACATTCCTTATACGGCAAACAAAGATGCTTCCTTCGTCAGCAGGACAATCAACCTTCAAGCGTAGCAGCCATCATCCATTCATCATTAAGCACCGTTGTGTCGCCGCTCCGCTGCCGTTGCTGCGTAAAAAAGATGATAGAGGCAACCTAGCAGAATAGAGTGCTTTGCTTACCTCATGATAAACCCAGGGAAGATTAATAATTGCACACCCATGGTTAACACAAAAAAGCCTGTGAAGACACAGGCATTTGCTACATGTATTAAACAGATAAAAGCTTTCTACTTCGCATACGGTATCTGTGCATCAAAGAAATTCTTTACCGCTTCATTCCATTTGTTCAGCACTTCGTTGCGTTGCTTATTAATATCGGTATTGGCTTTATTATAATCGCGGCTGCCCTTGTTGATGTCGTTCACCGCTTTATTAAAACCGTTGATGTCGGCTTGCGTACGTTTGCTTTCGGGCAGAGCATCAAAGCTTTTTTTCAGCCTGGTAAAATTATCGTTGGCCAAAATGAAGTTGGAAATGGGTTCCATCTTTTGCGTGGCCAGCGCTTTATAAAACTTTATTGCTTCCTTGCAGGCTGAAAGCATCGTGGCATCCGATTCAAAGGCGCCCATTTTTTCCAGATCGTCCAAACCCGCTGTGGCATATGTTTCCAGTGCATTGCGGGATTGCTCCATAGCGGTCAGGTTGTTTTTATTAATAGCATCCGTCAGGTACATATCCTGCTTATAACTTTTGAAAAAAATGAGATAGATGTTGTTATAGTACTCATTCACTTTATCCGCTTTATCCAGCTTCATACCCAGTTCATTCTTCTCATCAATAAGCTTAATGTTATTGGCAGCCGCAAACGCTTTTAATGCTGTTTGTTGTTTATCACCGGCTTCCCTTATTTTTTCACCGGCCATCTTCTGCGCCAGCAAATAGGCTTCCATCGCATCATAACTCTGCTCTGCTATTTCTTCCATGTTTACAATTTTGCCATAGTCTTCATTAAAAACCAGGTAGGTTTTTTTCAGGTAGTCGGTGGTGGCATCACGGTACGTTTTATCGCCCTTAAAGCCAGGCGTACCGGCCACTTCGCCCTTGGCTTCTAAAATCATATCAAGGGTTTTGGTACGCAGCTTTTCCACCTTGCGGGCACTTTTGCCATGCGATACGGCCGAGAGATAATTCATATAAGTTTGATTAACACTTTCCAGTGTTTTACTAAAGTGCTGCAGGTATCCACCCGCTGTGGAAAGGTCGTCCTGAGCAACGGAAACAAAGGCGATGCAGGAAAGCAATACGCTAAGCGCAAGGGTGCGTAAATTAAATGTTGTCATGGTTGATTTTGGTTTAGTATAGTTGAGTAAAGTCGGATAAAATCTGAAAAGCTTCTTCCACATACATATCGGCAGGCAGACGTTTCAGCCAAAAGGCATTGATGTCATCATCAACAGTAGTAATGGTGTTGAATTTTTGATCGGCTGTGTTATTGCGCACCCTATAAAGGAGCGAGGGCTGTGTAAAAATATTTTCGCCATCAGCTATGGGATAAGCTTTGATTTCTTTTTCTGCGTCCTCCCATTTTAATGATACCGTACCCTTTTTTTGTTGTGCCGCACTAAATTTCAATAACGCTTTCCCTTCCTTAAATTTCTTTTCAGCGGCTATCCGACCGGCACTTCGTTGCTGCAAAGCGGCTGTTGATATAGGTTGCAGCGGTTTAAAATATTTATAGGCTGCTACCGTATCGGCTTCCAAGGCAAAAGGCTCCGTGGCTTCCCGCTCCTCCAGGCCATATACATCGGGTAAAATAATATCGGGCTGCACACCAAATTTTTGTGCACTCTTACCTGTTGGACGATATACTTTCATCATGGTAAGCTTTACATAACCTGCTTTTTCGGCACCGGTATAGCCATCACTTTGCAACGGCATAATATCCTGCCCTGTGGCCTTCCCATACGTAGGGGTTCCGGCAATAACAGCACGGTGATAATCCTGCAGCGAAGCCGCTAACAGTTCCGATGCCGAAGCGCTTTGGCCATTCACTAACACCAACAATGGACCGCCGTAAATAACGCCGCGGTTCATATCCTTCAGCACTTCTACCTTGCCGGCCTTTTCCTTAATCTGGCAAATGGCGCCTTCATCAATAAAAATTCCGGCCATCTCCACCGCTTCGGCTATAGAGCCGCCACCGTTGAAACGCAGGTCCAGTACAAGTCCTGCAATGCTGTCCTTCTTTAGCTTTACAATCTCTTTAGCTACATCGGCCGCACAATGGCTACCACTTTTATCTTCCCACTCGGTATAAAAACTGGGCAGGTTGATATAACCAATATTTTGCTTGCCCGACAGCACAAAGCTTTTTACAATGTTTTCTTCATTGGCTGCTTTTTGCTTTTGCAACACCACCGCTTGCGTTTGTCCATTGCATTTACGAACGGTCAGCTCCATCTTTTCTTTGGTATGCAAATCAAATAACGCCGATACATCAGCCGCATCAAGGCCAGCCAGATCCACGGCCGGACTGCCTTCCCACTTTAACCCAACGGGTACATCACCTTTGTTTAGCAGGCCGCTTTTCCAGGCTGCGCCACCCGGCGCCAGGCGGTCAATATACACTTCGCCTTTTTCATTTTCTGCTACCGATAAACCAAAAAAATAGCCTTCGCTATTCAGCTGCGACTGAAAATTTTGCCTGGCCTGCGTATCAAAAAAAGACGAATGCGGGTCCATGCAAAGCAGGAAGGTATTAAGATAGATGTCGGACAGTTGATGATTGTACTCCGCATCGGTGCCTAACGAATTATTGATATGATTGAGATATTTTGTTTTGATGCGTGCCCTTACCTCCGGTTCTTTTGCCAGCACTTCTGTTTTTACAATGGCCTTTTTCGTGAACCATTGGTTGGCCGCCACATTCATCAGCGCATGCAACACTTCGTATTTGATAAGGCTGTTCCAGCGATTGTATAAAGCCTTGTCCGTAGCTGCCGGCATCGTATCGGAAGAGAAGGCATACGATTCGGTTATCGAAAAATCGAAGGGCCTGGAGCAGATATCTGTAACAATAGTTTTAGCCGCTCCTAATTTGCTTTTGTAAAGTGCAGATGAAGCCGTGAAGAAGGCCGTTGTGCCGTTGTTCCAATCATCATCAACAGAGGTGCGAAAGAGTGCCAATGTTTTTAAATCGCCGGCGGTAAAAAAAAGATGGCCGTCGTCAAGAATATTCAGGTAAGTGCTAAAGAATTGTACTGAAAATTTATCATCAACGGGCCGGGGCTCTATGTGCTTTGCTGCAACGGCTTCCCTGATTAATTTTTCTTGTGAAGCCAACTGGCTGGTTTGTGCAAACGCCGATGGGCCTATGGCGATAACCAATAAAAGGCTTAAAATTTTTCTCATGCAGTCGGGCATTTTTGTTCTTTAAGGGTGAAGACAAAAACGAAAACTAATATACGGAAAGGTTATACGTTCGGGACATGAAATTTTAAAATAGATCGACGGTTGGTTAGGGTTGGTGGTTGGTTAAGATTAGATGTTTGAGATTCGAAGTTTGACGTTTGACCTTCCTGGCCCCTTTGACGCCTTTTGACTTTCTTGATTAAGTGAAATTGATAGGAGAAGGTTTTTATTAATGATAGATCCGCTTCACCACATCGCCATATTTTTCCATGATCACTTTGCGTTTTAGTTTGAGCGTAGGCGTTAATTCACCGCCTTCTATGCTCCATTCTTTAGGCAGCAGCTCAAACTTTTTTATTTGCTCTACGGGGTTGAAGGCCTTGTTGGCTTCGTCAATAATTTCTTTATACTGGTGATGCACTTTAGGATCGTTCAGCAACTTTTCTCTGGAGCCATTCACTTCCACTCCATTCAATTTACACCAGTCGGCCAGTGCTTTTTGCGATGGAACAATCAGCGCACCGGTAAACTTTTCTCCGGCGCCTACTATCATAATTTGTTCTATAAACGGCGACTCTGATAACTTATTTTCTATCGGCTGCGGCGCTACATATTTACCACCCGATGTTTTAAAGATTTCTTTCTTCCGGTCAGTGATTTTTAAAAACTTGCCGTCTATTAATTTACCAATGTCGCCGGTGTGTAACCAGCCATCCATCACGGTTTCAGCCGTCAGGTCGGGGCGTTTATAATAACCCATCATCACGTTAGGGCCCTTGCAAAGTATCTCGCCATCTTCGGCCATCTTCACTTCCACGCCATCTATAATGGGACCTACTGTACCAAACATCCATTTGCCTTTATTCAACTGATTTACACTAATTACCGGCGACGATTCTGTTTGTCCGTAACCTTCAATAATGGGGATGCCGGCAGCAGAAAAAATGCGTATCAACCGCAACTGGCAAGCCGCTGCGCCGGTTACAATGCATTTGATGTTATTGCCTAAACCTTCGCGCCATTTGCTAAAAATAATCTTGCCCGCCAGGGCCAGTTGCGTACGATAACCAAGGCTTCCCTTTTTTTGCAAATCATATTTCTCGCCCAATGCCAGCGCCCAGAAGAACAGTTTTTTCTTGATACCTTTTTGCTCGTTGCCCTTGGCTAAAATTTTTTCATACACCTTTTCTAAAAGCCTTGGCACCGTGGTAAACATTTCGGGTTGCACTTCTTTTATATTTTCTCCCAGATGTTCTAAGCTTTCGGCATAATGGATAGAGGCGCCGGCGAATAAATACACGTAGGTTACCATCCGTTCAAAGATGTGATTGAGTGGTAAAAAGCTAAGCACTTTTGTATTGGTGGTGATGGGAAAATCGGGCAGGGTACTCAGTACATTACTCAATACATTATGGTGCGAAAGCATCACGCCTTTTGGTGTGCCCGTAGTGCCCGATGTATAGATGATGGTGAATAAATCTTCGCTGTCTATCTTTCTTGCATGTTCTTCTATTTGCAAAATATGTTGCTGCGTACCAAGCTCTAAAATCTCGCTCCAATGCTTTACGCCTTCTACCCTTTCAAAACTAAAACTGTCTTTTACTGATGGCGTGTTAGGTAGTACTTCGCTAAGTTTTTCATGCAGGTCTTCATCATTAAAAAATACGTATTTGGCCTGCGCATCGTTGATGATAAAACTAATGTCCTGCACATGCGCTGTTGGATAAATAGGAATGAGCACAGCACCTATTTGCTGTACGGCCAGATCAAGGAAAACCCACTCCGGACGGTTCTTTGCGAGCAGGGCAATCTTATCGCGGCCTTCTACCGTCATATCGCCGCTGCTTACACCAAGGGCTAATAATCCGGCGCTTAGGCCATCAACAATGTTCTTTACATCCTGTGTGCTGTACTGCCGCCATTTGCCGGATTCCTTAGCTACCAGTGCACCTGCCACGGAGCCTTTTTCCAGTTGAAGATTGATACAATCAAATAAGCGATGCGGCTTGTTCATAATTGCTAAGCTTGTGTTTACAAATTACGCAAATTGAGGGGAATGATGATATGGATTTATCATTTGTTGAATAAGATGCCGGTTAGTTTTTAGCTTGAATGAATTTCTTATTCAGATCATCATACACTAAAATAAGGTCATTACTTTTTCCGCCGTTATCGAAAACTTTTTCCCAGGTATTTAATGGTTCCCAAATGCAGGTGCCTTTCCCACCAGGCAGATTAAAAACAATGGTGTTGACTTTTTCTTTTAATTGCGAATATTCAACAACAATTACATCACCATATTTTTGCGAAAGTTGCGTTACGTTGTTTTCAAGATCGCTTAACGTGCCATGCCATTTAGGATAATAAGAAAGGCCGATCACATTAAACGCCACACCTCGTTTTTTCATTTCATCAATAAAGAAATTCGATTCATCAACCTGTCCGCCTAAAGCAATATGAAGCATAATGGTAATGGTTGGATCAACTTCCAAAGTGGCGGCCGTACCGGCTTTCAGCAATTGCGCCAGGCTATCCAAATGACTGATATGCCCTTCGGGCCATACCATACCATGATTAATCTCATTACCAATTTGTACCATATCAGGCGTGGTGCCTTGTGCTTTTAAAGCTTGCATCACCAACTTGGTATAAGTAGCTAAACTATTCTTCAATTGTGTGAAGTTTTGACCTTTCCAAGCGGCCGGTTTGTATTGCTTTTCGGGATCGGCCCAATAGTCGCTGTAATGAAAATCAAGCAGGAGCTTCATACCGGCGGCCTTAGCCCTTTTTGCCATATCTAACGTGTGAGGCAAATCGCAAAAACCTTGCTTAGGCGAGTAACCGCTATCCCTTGCCGGATCAACAAAAAGGCGAAGCCGTATATAATTAAAGCCATGATCTTTTAAGATGGCGATGGCGTCTTTCTGAACGCCACCATCCGAAAACTTTATGCCTCTCGCCTCTTGTTGCGGCAGAAAAGAAATATCAGCGCCCAGCATTTTACCGGTCATCTTCTTACCCGTTTTTACCGGCTTTGCATCGGTTGAATAGGTTTGATTATGCGAAATAGTATGAATGCCTGTGGAGGCGGGATACAAGCCATCGGCTTTGGCTTCTACCTTAATGATACTTTCTGTTTTGCCCCCCTGCAAGATGACCTGGCAATGACCATTAAAAAGATACCGTTGCGCTGCCGTATCAAAGTACTTATCCTGTTCATGGCTGCTTGGGTCGCCATTGCCAACACCGATGATTTTTGCATCGCCGGTTACGGAAAAATGAATCAGGTTATTAGCATCCGGTACTTCACGGCCCTGCTTATCAATTACGCTAATGTTCATTATTGTCACGTCTTTTCCATCGGCATACATAGTGGTTTTATACGGCGTTAACACTACTTCAGTGGGTGTTCCGGTGGTTTCCATTTTAGCAGTCAGCTTCCTTCCTTTTTTATAAGCTACGGCTTCAATTTTTCCTGGTTCATAGTTGACCGTCCAATTCAAATGGCTGTTGCGGGGCATGTCTTTTTTGCCCAGGCTTATTCCATTTAAAAACAGTTCTACATTATCGGCGTTCGTATTCACCCACACATCAATGGGCTGGCCTTCTTTACCCTTCCAGTTCCAATGCGGTGAGATGTGCAGTACATCTTTATCTGTCCACCAGCTTTGATAGTAGTAGTACAAGTTTTTAGGGAAGCCACATACATCCATAATGCCGAAGTGCGAGGAGATGTTGGGCCATTTGTAGGGCGTAGGTTCGCCACGATAATCGAAGCCGGTCCATACAAAACCGCCCAGCCAAAAATCATTCTGGCCTGCCAGCGTCCACCAGGTTTCAGCAGTGCTGGCCCACCATGGCGCGGTTATATCCTGATCAGGCAAATAGGCCTTTATGCTATCTTTTTCATAAATGCCTCTTGTGCTCACCGTGCTTCCCATTTCGGTACCAATGATGGGTTGCGTTGGATGGTCGCGGTGATAATCGGCCACAGCAAACTGGCGGTAGTTAAACCCACGAACAGGGATGACTTCATTTACGCCGTTGAACTCATTGGCTACATCGGCAGCATAGGTACACGTTCGTGTAGGATCGAGTTCATGTTGCTTGGCAATCAAGGTTTGCGCTATGCGTTTGCCGGTGGTGGTGCGTTGTATCCAGCCTTCTTCATTGGCAATGCTCCACATAAAAACAGAAGGGTGATTGCGGTCGCGTTTAATTAACCTTTCTAACTGGCTTATGTATTCCGGACTGCTATTAAGCAAGCGGTTTTCATCTAATACTAACATGCCCAAACTATCACAGGCGTCCAGCAACTCCGGTGTAGGTGCATGATGACTGGTTCGATACGCATTGCTGCCCATCTCCTTTAATAAACGGATGCGATAGTACTGCAAATAATTGGGCACCGCACTGCCTACGCCGGCAGCATCCTGGTGGTTATTGGTACCTTGAATTTTTACGTGTTTGCCATTGAGAAAAACGCCGTTAGGTTTTATTTCGATAGTGCGGATGCCAAAGCGTTGTGTTATGCTGTCGATGGTTTTTCCGTGTTGTTGCACAAGCGTTATCACCCGGTACAAATACGGATCATATAACCCCCAAAGTCTTGGGTTAGCAAGAGAAAGAGTTTGTTTGATGGTGGCTTCGCCGTTGATTTTTAGCGGTGCCGGTTGTGGAGAAGTTAGTACTAACATGTTACCATCTCTATCAGTGATGTACGTAACAATTATGCAGAATGAAGAAGCCGGTCCCTCATTCTTTACGGATGTTTCTACGTTGATGGTTGCTGCATTACCATTCCCTACTGTGTTGACAAAAACACCGTCAGTTGCAATATGCACATTGTTGTACTTATTCAACCAAACATGCCGGTAAATACCGGCGCCTTCGTAAAACCATCCTTCATACTGCGTAGCGTCTAACCGTACCACTACTACGTTGTCCTTATCATAATTGATGTAGTCCGTAACATCATACGATACACCGCTGTAACCGCTTTTGTTATTGCCAAGATAAAAGCCATTCACCCAAACATTGGCATCGCGGAACATACCATCAAACTGCAATTGAAAACGCTGGCCTGAATCTTTTTTGGCGATGCTGAAATGCTTGCGGTACCAGCCGATACTTGTTTCAGGATACATGCCACCAACGGGTTTAAAGCCATGCGACTCTACATCAAAATTGGGAGAAGGTTGAAAGGGAAGTTCCACCGCCCAATCGTGCGGCAGGTTCAGTTTGCGCCATGCAGAATCATTGTAGTTAAGGGCCAGCGCCGTGTTATCTGTTTTGCCCGATTTGGAAAAGATGGCGGTGATGCCGTAGTTAAAATCTTTAGCAGGATTGGATGCGTTGCCAAAGGCAAACAGCCAGTCATCATCAAATGGGATATGCTGGCGTTGTGCATTGGAAGCAATGGGCAATAAGCTGTAGGCAATCAGCAAGGAGAAGAATAGTTTCATGTGCTTTGTTCGTGTTTTCAAAGATGAGAAAATTTGGCTTGCGGCAGAGGATAGTGGAATAGAAACCGTTGTGTTCTTTGTGGTTCGTTGTGTTCCAAAAACGGAGCACGAAGAACACGAAGGAGGCACGAAGAACATAACAAATACATTTGGTAAACTACTTCTTCAACCAGATAGATTCTACTTCAACGCTGACAGGCTTACCAGTTATTGTTCCATTACTGAAACTCACTTCCAGCTTTTCTGCATCAGCAACAGAAAATGGTTTTATAGATGCTGATGTAAAATACAGCGGTTGAAAAGATGGATACGGCCGCGGCAATAACAGCATCGAATCTTTTACTAAGCTGGTTAAAGGAATCTCATACTCCTTGAAGTTTTTGCTTAGCGAAATATTTGTAGCAAAGGCTTGTGCATCGGTTGTGATGAGCGAAAGTTTTACTGTTGCGCCTTCTGCTGACCGGGCTCTTATCACTAGTTTAGTAAAAGACGATAGCTCGCTGCTTCGGCCATTAATCTTATCGCCAAAGTAATATTGCCAGCCCATGATAGCATTCGTTGAAGGCTTACTCATAGTGGCTTTTAAAACTAATTGGCCGGGCTTATCTGCTGAGATGTATTCTGCTGTGTTGCTGCGCCAGTCAGGGTTGTAAAGGTTTATGGTAGTTCTATCGGTGGTTGGATTAAAGAGTTCAAGCGGAGCTTCCGGCGAGGCAACAAAAGTTTGGTAGCTATCATTGTGATAGGCATCCCAGGCATAAGGATCGCCTTTATAGCCGCCAGGAAAAGTGTACGTATCACCATTTGATTTGCGAACCATGATGCGGTAGTTGATGATACCGGGTGTAACAATGTCTACAGGAATCGTGGCAATGTAATTATAGCTACTTGTTGCCTGCATAGTTACCATTTTCCATTTGTTGGATGAGTTGCGGAGTTCAATGGAAACCTTGTCGGTTGAATCAATGCCAATGATTTTTACGGAATTAGAAAACGATTTATTTTGAGATACTTCTTGTAATAACTGATGAATAGCGAACGGTTCAGCATGAGTAGAAAGTGGAGCATAAAAATCACTACGTGCATCGAATACTTTAATTGGTGCTTGCTCTTTGTTTCGTAAAACATAGTAAACACCTGGACTGACTAATATTTGATTTCCAGCAAAGGTTTCTGAAAAATTGTCAGTGCCTTTATTTATGCCAATAACAGTAATGCCCTCTTGTGCTTCAGGAATAAGAAATTGTATTCGGCGCTTCGCCGAATATGATTTTACAACCTCTTTTTTTAGTGATGCCTTTTCAAACGGGTCTTTAACTTTAATAATATCAGGCATCACCTCCAATCGCCATTCGTCATCGCCAACTTTATCCAAAAAATAAGCCCCCGTTCCCTCATACTTCACCACCGGCGATGAGCCTACACCAGCAATATGTTTCAGCTTCGTTACATCTTTTGGAATCGTTGTAGTTGTATTGCTGTAATAAAATTCTTCCTCACTATTCATCTCACTTAACTGTTCTTTATAGCTTACACGAAACACATCAAACAAAGTATCAGCAGGATAAACGCCATAGCTTTTACCTCTAGGCAAACGATGAAACGCTTTGGAAGCTATCAACAAACTAATAGCTTTTGATGGCGTGTAAGCAAGGTTGAGGTAATGCGTTTGATACTCCGTGTTAGCATAAGCAGTCGCCATTGGGTCGTAAGCAAACTGCGTGGCCCATTGAAAGCCCGCTGCCCTGAAACTACGTACCATGGCGGGATACATGATAGGCTGCAATACATCGGCCGCATCAAATTCGTACACGGCTTTTGCCCGGTTCCTGAAAGCGGCGATCGTATCGCCAAACGGAATTTTGTATTGATCTATGTTCGGCAAAAAATTTCCTTTCTGTTCATGACCGGCCACTAAACCCGTTGGGTACCATTGAAAACTATGCCCGTTTACATTTGATTTTACTACGGCATCAGCATAGGTCGGCGATTCAGAAATATTATAGAAAACGGGCTTCGTCCAACCTACACTTTTGATAGCTGCGGTTAAACGATTAATGTATTCTGTGGTGCGTTCTTTGGGTCCGCTGTGGTGAGGTTCATTGTTCAATTCCACTGCAATTACATTTGGGTCATCGGTATAACGGAGCTTAGTATATTGATTGACATGATTGAACAACTGCTTTAAATAATTCTCCTGCGCCTTTATAGCTTCTTCTTTTACCACTGAGGGGCCTTTGCCATACACCGCCGAAAATCCGGGCAGCTTTTCATCCGGTTCGGGGTAGCCGTTGCCCCAGAACGCGATGGGTGTAATTAGGATTTTGATGTTGTGTTCTTTTAGCTTTTTTACGAGGTAATCGAAGAGGCGAAGATGTTCGTTCTGTAAAAGATTGCCCAATGAATCCGTAATCTCCACATCCCATACATGCACACGGAATGCATCTAACCCCAGCCTTGCTATATGATAGACATCGGCATCGATGGCTTTCTCTAAATCCACGCCCAGCGCCTTGTGAGAGCGATAACCATAAGCAAAGGGAACGGTATAATTCACACCAAAAAACGCCGCTTCTGTTTTGTCTTTCGTATAGCGCATCACCCCGGCTTTATCTACATACACAAGGTTGGGTGCTTTGGTTTGCGAATGGGATACAATTTGAAATAGTAATAGTAAGTTTAAGCAAGAAAATCGTTTCATGTGATTGATGAATTTCTTTGTGTGCCTGTGTTTCCTTTCTGTTCTTCGTGTTCCGAAAACGGGAGCGCCAAGAACACGAAGAACCACTACGAACAGCAAGTAAAAAGGCTTGAAATTTCGGGGTTAATTAAAAGCATTTAAGGCAACGGTTGGTTTGCCGACATTATCAAACGCACCCAAGGTATAGCCCTGCCAATTGTTATACGCTTCCGGTTCCCAATATAAAACCCCACGACCTTTGTTACCACCCACTGATTTTGTCTTTGCAATCAGGTCGGTAAGAAATGAATTGGCAGTTGCCGCCTGGTCCCAGCTCATGCCTGCTTCTACCACCATTACCTCTTTACCATAACGGGCAACCATGTCATTCATATTGGCAAGTGCCAGGTTATTTTTGTTAGCCCAGTCAGTAGTAGAAGGGTATAACGATAAGCCGATCACATCCCATTTACCACCATTGTTTTTTAAACCATCAAACAAGTAACGAAACAAGGGATTATCGTAACCGTTTGATACATGCACAATCACTTTAGCATCGGGGAATACGGCTTTACTGGCATCATAACCAGCCGTTATCAGCGCCGCAAAATTCGCCATGTTCGTACTTGCCCTGCCTTCGGGCCATAACATTCCATCATTGGTTTCGTTGCCTACCTGCACCCACTCCGGTGCAATACCTGCTGTTTTTAAAGCATTGAGCACATCCGTTGTGTGGGTAGCTACTGAGGTCTTTAATGCATTAATATCCTGGCTTGTCCATGCCGCTGGTTTTGCCTGGTGTCCCGGATCGGCCCAGGTATCGCTGTAATGAAAGTCAATCATGATACGCATTCCAGCCGCTTTTGCCCTTGTGGCTTTTGCCACTACATCGGCTTTGTTGTTATAGCCGTTAGCTGGATTTACCCATACACGCAATCGGATGGTATTCATGCCAACGCTTTTTAGCACGGTCAGTAAATCTTGTTCTGTGCCACTGCTGTTATAAAACTTTTTTCCGGAGGCTTCCATTTCAGTAAGCCAGCTTATGTCGGCGCCTTTGGCAAAGATGGAGGTGGCAGGAGTAATTGGTGGAGCAGGCACCGGGTCGGGTGTGTAGCCTTTACCACAACCTAAAAAGGTAGCGGTAAACAGGCCCATTAGCAATACGCTAAACGTCGTCTTCATTGATAATAATTATAAGGGTGAATATAAATTTTATCGCAATAAAAAAGCCACTTTAAAAAGTGGCTTTTGGTCAGTATTCATTTATCGTTTATTGAACAGTAAACGTTCCGGCCTGGTTGGCAGCAGAAGGCTTAGCGGCAAAATTAACACTGATGGTTTTTGTACCTGAAGCAGCTGGAGCAGGAAAATTATCCGGCAGATCATAACCGAAATCGCCACCGGCAGAAAGACCGGGAATGGTTTTGTTAGATACCGCATATTTATGGCTCCAATCGCCATTAACAGGCAACAGCAAATATTCTTTAGCCCCTGTCATATTTAAGGTAACCTTCCACTCAGATGAATTGATACGTGTGAATTGCTGCGTGGGGACAGGAACAGGATTATTCCAGCCGCCCGGCGTAGCATCGCCTACAATAAATAAATTAGTTGGCAGTACGCTGGTATATGGGGTTACAGTAAATTTCCCTTGTTGAAAATCAATTACAATTTTGTAGGTGCCGGATGTAGCGGGAGCAGGAAAATTATCGCCAAGATCAAAGCCAAAATCGCCACCGGTTGCAAGACCGAGAAGGCTTTTGTTAGCCACAGCAAATTTATGGCTCCAGTCACCATTAACAGGTAACACCAGATATTCCTTGCCACTGGTCAGAGAAAATATACCAGCCCATGTTGTTTCGTCTAAACGCGAAAACTCTTGAGTAGGAACAGGTACCGGATTGTTCCATCCACCGGCTGTAGCATCGCCTACAAGAAACAATTTAAGGGAAGATGGCAAAGCTACTTTTGGTGGTACTTTATACGGCGTTACTTTAATTCGCAGCGTGTTTGAAAACAAGCGTTCATTGTTGTTGGCGTAGGACGACGTTACTCTCACATCCATATCAACCGGTACATTAAACGCATAGTTGCGGCCCACCAAAAAACTATTTATTTCCTTGGCGGTGAAGTCAGCACTTCTTGCTTTCATTACCGTTTTGGTAAGTGGGTTAGCAAAATTTTTACCGGCCGAATCCATTTCAATCACAAATTTGTAATTACTGGAATCAATTGCGTATTTCGGATTCGTCCATGTTAGTGTTAACGCCACTTTATTTGAATCGGCTGGCGGCGGTGCCACAGTAACTGTAGAAGAACTGAGAACGGTTGCAGTGCCATTGGCATAAGAAGGCAGGTCGGCTACTTTGCTGCAAGCAAGCAACAGTGCAGATGCCGCTACAATGGTGAAAGCAAATGATTTTATTAAACGCATAAAATAAGATTAGAAGATTTACAATTTAATTACGCTAAACAAACCTGTTTTAAAATTGACACTGATTTTATAATTACCTGCCGTTGGTGGGCCAGGAAAACCAGGATCAGCATCTCTTTTTTCAAACTGGCCGCCCGACCAGGTACCGCCTGTAATCATGTGATACTGTGTACTCCAATCGCCCTGTATCTGAATCAACTTATAGGCGCCACCACCTTTCATTGCTACAGTAAGTTCATACAATGTGTTGCTAACCTTGGTGAATTTTTGATTTACATCATAAGGAGTACCCAACGGGTTCGCATATCCGGATAAAGTAGCATCACCCGTTAGCCACAAGGTTCCATTTGCCGGTATTGGAACAACTACGTCCAGATAGGGTGTGATCATCATTTTTACTACGTTTGAGTAGAGTGGCGCGGCGCCCCCGATGAAATTGGCTTTCAAACGAAATTCAATATTATGCGGCATATCTTCCGCAACCTCCAGCTTGGTAAGAATAGTATTTAGGTCTTTAGCTGTAAAGCTGATGTTTAAATCCTTAGCTACCGATACCGATTGCTTTTTAGGATTGCTGAAATTGGCGCCGGTAGTATCTACCTCCAATGTATAACTTACATCCTGCGAACTGGGCCCGGTGGTAAAATTATAATTTGGATTTGTCCAATCTAAACGCAACACCGTGTTATTAGCACCGGCAAGCGTCAAAATGATCGGTGCGGTATAAGATGACTTCAACACAGGGGCAGTGCCGCTTTCCAAGGTTATCCTGTTTTCATCTTTTTTGCAAGCTGTAAAGACCACTGCTGTTGCTGCAACAGCAATAAGATATTTAACTATTTTTTTCATACACAATCGTTTTATTAATTAATAACCGGCGTTTTGTTTCAGGTTGGTATTAGAGTTCACATCCCTTGATGGAAGCGGATATAAATTTCTGTAAGAGGCAACGCCTGTACCAGAACTAACACCACCTTTCCATGGCCACAGGTAACTGCTTTCTACAAAGCGGTTATAGCGTATCAGGTCTGTACGGCGAAAGCCTTCCCAATATAATTCACGGGCCCTTTCATCTAAGATCAAGTCAGGATTTAATTGCCCCGTGGTAATGTTACCCGATGTATTGCCGTACGCTCTTGTACGGAGGGCATTAATATATCCAACAGCTGTTGCCGCATCGCCGCCGCTTCCGCTACGGGCTACTGCCTCGGCATAGATCAGATACATTTCCCCTAATCGAAACAGCGGCATATCAATGTCAGAAAAATCCTGGCTTTGGCCGCTGCTGCCGTCTCTTTTTATGTTCTTGTATTTTGTTACCGCTAACCCGCTGGTGAAATCAGTTAGGTTGGTGATTTCAAGGTTTTGTCCGGCCGTATAAAACTGCGCTCTTTTGTCAATCGTTCCGGTTACATCAGGAAACAAATTGACTAAGTTTTTTGTTGTGCGAAGACCGCTCCAACCCCCACCTATACCAAAGCCGGAAGCCGGCATAGAGCCACCTACAGGTGCATGGGTAAGAAAGGTAGTGCCGCCATATCCAGTTGTTTTTAAACCATCATAGTTGATAGTAAAAATAAATTCGGAGGTATTCAGGTTATTGTCAGCACGCATTAACCAGGTATAGTCATTGATCAGCGAGTAGCCACCGTCTATTACTTTTTTAGAATACGTAATAGCATCTGTATAGCGGGGCGTTCCTGTATAAACACCTGCATTCAAATACAAGCGGGCCAGCAAAGCCCATACCGCTCCTTTATCTGCACGGCCATACTCATTGGTACGGGCGGCGGGCATAGTGCTTTCCAAAGCTTTAAGTTCGCTTTCTATATAGGTAAATAACTGTTGCCTTGTAGCCTGTGCCGGTAAACTGCCGCCAATAACGCTGGTTTCAGTTACAAACGGCGGGTTGCCAAAAAGATCCATTAATACCCAGTACTGAAAGGCCCGTAAATATCTTGCCTCTCTTGCATATTGACGGATATTATCCGCATCAGCACCAGAGATATTCCGGCTACTTAATTTATCATCCGCTGACTCACGAATGAAATCATTACACAACGTAATCTGATAAAGAGAGCGATAGTAAAGACCTGTAAGGAAACTGTTGTTCGATGTCCAGTTCATATTGTGAAAATCCTGAATGCCTACATCGCCCCAGGAGATCACCGCTTCATCTGTGCTCAATTCCTGTGCCTTCCAAAACAAGCGGTAAAAATCAGAGAAGCCTTCATCTATTCCCTGCACATCGCCGTTACCGGCTGGTCCCTGGTTACCCGTTAAAGCAAAGGCGCCATATACTTTGGCCAAAACCTGTTTGTATCCGGCTGGTGTAGAATATACCGTTTCAGAAGTCACATCGTTTGTGGGCTTAAGGTTAGGGTATTTAACGCAGGATTGCAGAAGAGTTAAACTAAGCAAGCCACAAAGAAGGCCGGCTTGTATTTTCATTTTTTTCATGAGCTTTATTTTAGCAATCGTTAGATTAAAAATTAAGGTTGGCACTAACAACAAAGTTTCTTGGGCGTGGGTAAAAATTGTTATCAATACCGCCTGATACTTCGGGATCAACGCCTTTATACTTGGTAATGGTGAATACATTTTGAACGGTAGCACCCACTCTTAAGTTAGTATTCTTGCTCAGCACATTTCCGGCATTAAAACCAATATTGATGTTATCCATTCTGAAGAAGGATGCGTTTGAAATGTAGTAATCGGAGAGCAGGTATTTATCGCCATTACCGGTAAAATTTGTTTCCAGCACATTGCGTGATCCATTAGCTAAGAAGCCCAATGGATCAATCAGGTTGCGCTGTACGCCGGTATTGGAAAAACGGTTGTTGTACATATAATTTCCAAGGTTGGCACGTACCGTAAAGGAGCCGTCCCACTTCTTCCAGTTTACGTTAGAATAAGCACCAAGGAACCATTCCGGATCAGGAGATTTGTAACGGTACAAATCATCTACGTTAATTTGTCCATCACGGTTTCTGTCTTCAAACAAACCTTCAATTGGTTTGCCGTCTTTACCATACACCTGCTGATATACGTAGAAAGAATTCTTGGCATAGCCAACTGAATTAATTTGAATGGTGCTACCTACGCCACCGGCAATACCACCGGTAAGGTTACCAGGGAAAGTAGGATCATTGGCGAAAGTGAGCTTGGTAATTTTATTTTTATTGTAGGTGATATTAAAGCCCAGATCAACATTCAAATCTTTGCTTCGTACTGGCTGCGTGTTAATAGCTAATTCCACACCGCGGTTTTCCATGTTACCAATGTTGGCCAATATTTTATTAGAGAAATTGGTACCGGCCGGTTGGTCAACCACACTTAAAAGGTCGGTAGTTTTTTTAAGATAAAAATCCAATGTACCGGAAATACGTCCATTAAGAAAGCCATAATCAAGTCCGGTATTATAGGTAGCGGTTTGCTCCCATTTCAGGTTAGGATTGTAACCGGCGGGGCGATATAAATCGTAAAACTTATTGCCAAACTGATATTGCGCCTGGCCGTTAGAGATGGAATACCTTGGCAGGTAATCGTAGTAGCCAATACCTTCCTGCTGGCCGGTTACACCATAGCCTACACGCAATTTCAAGTCACTAAATGTTTTGGAATTTTTCAAAAAACCTTCGTCTTTTATTCTCCAGGCAAAGGCGCCCGATGGGAACCAGCCAATCCAATGATCTTCTGAAAACTTAGTAGAGGCATCACGGCGAACCGTACCCGTTAAAAGATATTTACCCTTCAGCGCATAATTTAATCGTCCAAAGAAAGAGATCAGTTTATATTCCGGATAATCAAATGGAAATTTTGGGGTAGATACCAGAAAGCCATCGGTAGTCCGGTCGGAGTATGGGTTCCAACGCTGGCCGCCCGTGGCCGTTGTTCCTAAGCTACCATCCGCTTGCTGATAAAGAACACCAGTGGGGTCTTTCGCAGCATTGTAAATCTTGGTCAAAAAATCCTGATACGAATAACCGGCTGTAACATCTACCCTGCTGGCGATAGACTTGATGTCTTTGGTATAATTCAAATAAGTTTCAAGAAGAGTGTTCGACTTCTTTTGCAGGTACTGGTTATTTACGCCGCCATGTTTGGCATCGGGCGAACGTAGATAAGAAGAAGCGGCGCTATCGGGAACGAATATAGTTCCTGAGCCTTTGGAGATGTCGTAACCCAGGTTCACGTTCACACGAAGGTCGGGGAAGAAGTGAAGTTTATAGTCGAATTGAACATTGCCAATGCTTCTTTGCACTTCGCTTTTATCGGTCCTTTGTTCAAGAAGGCCTACCGGATTTAACGGGGCTAGTTTTCGTAAACCGGTTACAGAAGATGGATCGAGCCATTCAAAATAGCCACCATATCGTTTACCGCCACTCATCACAGGTTGTGTTGGGTCGTAACGAACAGCACTACCAATAGCGCCTTCATCAGCAAACCTCGAGTTGGAGATAGATCCCTTCAGGTTAACATCAATCTTTAAATGATTATCAAGAAGAACAGGGTTTAATGTAACGGCCGCTGACTTGCGTTGCAGATTACCGGTGCGTAAAATACCATCCTGGTTTAAGTAACCTACCGATACCCGATAAGGAACTTTATTTTTTACAGAGCCCGATACGCTAAGGTTATTATCAGTGATAAAAGCCGAGTTATAGATTTGATTCTGCCAGTCGGTATTGGCATTACCTAATAATGCAATTTGGCCGGGTGTGCCATGCGACTTTACATAAGCTCTTAACTCGTCACCAGTAAGTACATCAGCCTTTTTAGGTAAAGTTGATATTGTGTTCTGTGTGCTAAAGTTGAACTTAGCTTTTCCGCTTCTGCCTCTTTTGGTAGTAATAATAATTACACCGTTGGATGCTCTTGAACCATAGATAGCTGTAGCTGACGCATCTTTTAAAACGTTGAACGATTCAATATCGTTAGGGTTGATCAGTGCTAATGCATTGGCCGAACCCGATATGCCGCCATTGTCAACCGGCACACCGTCAATTACAATCAACGGATCGTTGCTGGCATTTAACGAAGCGCCGCCTCTGATGCGGATAGTGCTACCCGAACCTGGCGCACCACCATTGGAAGTGATTTGCACACCAGCGACTTTACCGGCAATTAATTGTTCGGGAGTAATGATAGCTCCCTTATTAAAATCTTTTGCAGTAACAGTAGTTACTGATCCTGTAAGGTCTCTCTTTCTCACCGTGCCATAGCCCACCACTACCACTTCATTTAAACCACCTGTAGTAGTTTGAAGATTGGCATTAACCGAGCTTTTGCCACTGATAGGGAGCTCCTGTTGGCCATAACCAACAGAAGAAAAAACAAGTGTAGTAGCCGAAGGCGGAACGGAAATAGAATAACCGCCATTATCGGCGGTAGTAGTACCACGGGAAGCCTGGCCTTTTACCGTAACGGATACACCGCCAATGCCTCTGCCGGCCGAGTCGGTAACCCGTCCGGTAATAACTTTATCTTGCGCGGAGGCCATTATGGAAAGAAGGAGACACAGGGATAACCCAATTGCATTGAGTAATTTTCTCATGTTCATAGCAAACAATTATTAAAGTTTAAAAGCGAAGCGTTTTTAGCAATGTGTATTGAGGACACAATTATAATCCATTTTTAAATTATTCAAAACAAATTTTTCTGTTTTTATTAAATCCGGGTTTATAAAACCAGCGCCTGCTCCAGCTTCGGCGCCATACGGCTGCTCTTTTTTAATCCCGGACGTAGCTTATATAATTTACCGGGCCGGTGCGGCACGTCTTCTTCCATTTCGTCCAAATCTACCAGCCAGTCTTTTACCATAATCCGCTTACGAAAGTTGCGGCGGTCTAAGGTGGTTCCCAAAATAGCTTCGTACAAATCCTGTAGCTCCCTTAGCGAAAACTTTTCGGGCAGCAGGTTAAATACAATCGGGTGCTCCATTACTTTTTCCCGCAAGCGGTTCAGGCAGGTATCCAATATCATTTTATGATCAAAGGCCAGCTTCTTAACTGACTCCATCGTGTGCCAGCTAACATCGTTATGGGTAAGCTGAAAGCGGCTGCTGCGGCTGTTGATCAATGAAAAGTAAGCAGTGGTTATTACCCGTCCCGATGGGTGCCGCCTGATGTTCCCAAACGTATGCACCTGCTCCAGATAGACATCATGCAAACCGGTACGTTCCTGTAACACCCGGTAAGGCGCTTCTTCCAAATCTTCATCGGGGCCTACCAGGTCGCCCAGCAAAGAGTATAATCCTTTAAATTCTTCCAGGTCCGATTTAATCAGCAGCACCTTAAGCGCCTTCTCCTGGTAGCTAAAAATTACACAGTCCACCGAAACAGCAATGTTGAAATAATCGTTGTGGCTACGCCGTTCTATCGCAGCCGTTTTAAGTTGTGCCATAGGCGTTTTATTGAAGGGTGATAGAAATGGTTTTGGTTTTATCTTTTACCTGAAGCTTGATGAAATAAAGGCCCTTTGGCAGCTGCAAGGCAGGCAGGGAAAGGGTTTTAACGCCATTGGTTACTATGCCTGAATAAACAGTTGTTACATACTGCCCCACACTATTATATAAATCCATGGTGGCCTTACCTGTTTGTGGCACCCTTAGTTCTACTGTATAACCATACGTAACCGGGTTAGGATAGACCTTTCCTTCTAATGTGGCACCGTTCCAGGGAACGTTGGTTACGGCGGTTGGCGTAAGATTATTTACGTTGCGGTTTACATACACATGAAACTCACCGGGAGCCAGTGTAAAGCTTTGCGCACCGCCGGTGGATGTTTGAATAAAGTTGCCGAGGTAGTCGTACCAGGTACCGGCCGTGGGAAAAGTTATCGCACCGGTTTGCGTCGTGACATCAAAATTGCCGATCACCATCACATCGGCCGTATCGCCTGGCGTAGTTACTTTTATCCATTTAAAGCCGCTGCCTAAGCTTCTGTCAATAGTACCATATTGAAAGGCGCCTGTATATAAATTACTAAAGCGCAAAGCGGCCAGTTTGCTGTAGGTGTTGTACACCGATTTTCTCCGGCTGTCGTTTTGATAGTCCCAGCGAATAGGTTTTGGATCTAACTTCTTGTCGCAGTTACCACTTTCATCGCCACCGGTTGATAAATAGCAGCGGGAGTAATCGTAGCCTAACTCACCAAACTCCCATATCATTTTAGGGCCCGGTATAGTGAGCAGAAAAGCGGCATTCAACTCCATTCGCTTTAAAGCGGTCGCTGTATCTTTTACACTGTAGCTGCCGGCCACATTGCCGTACTTAATATTTTTATAGGTGATGCGTTCTTCATCGTGGCTTTCCATAAAGCTCACCAGGTAAGGGTTGGTCCAGCCCCTGGCCGAATGAATGCCGTTTTCAAAATTGGAGTTAGGTAAGTAACCCATGGAGGCTTCCTGGTATTGTGTCCATACATTAGCCCATAGCATCAAACCATAATCGGATAATTCTTTTTCTTCGGTATTGTCGCAAAAATGTTCCAGGATCATGTAACTGTTGGTACTGGCGGCTTTCACTGTATCCGCATAATTTTTTATGATGGCGATGCGGCTGGCGTCATAAGCCGAAAAACCAGCATCGTTAGTGGAAACTTTTTGGGTCAGCCCCTTGGTAAAATCAAGCCGGTAACCATCTATTTTATATTCCGAAATCCAATGCTTCAACACACGGCTGAAGAAGTATTTGGTGTCCGCACTTTCGTGGTTAAAGTCATCGCCAAAACCAAAAGCATGTGGCGCTACGGCATTGTACCAGGGGTTATTGGCGGCAGGGCGGTTGTTAGCCCCATCGTAATATAAATCCCGCAACGGTGACGGCCCATAGGTATGGTTCATCACCATATCCATGATTACCGCAATGCCGTTCTTATGGCAGGAGTCTATGAATGCTTTGATGGTGTTCTTAGGGCCATAATACTTGTCAGGAGCAAAATATTGAAAGCCATTATAGCCCCAACTGCTGTTGCCTTCAAACTCATTAAATGGCATTACTTCAATGGCATTCACACCAAGGCGTTTTAGGTAAGACAACGTATCCTTCAGCGTTTTCCAATCGTGCGCCGCTATAAAATCGCGAAGCAACAGTTCATAAATAATAAGGCCGCGTTTATCGGGTTGCGCAAAATTATTTACCGACCAGGTATAAGCCGGCGCTGCCGTTTGCAGCACACTCACCATACCCGATTGCCCGCCTGGGTAAGGCTTTAATCCCGGATAAGTGGTGGCTGAAATACCACCATCATTGTTAGGGTCTAATATTTTTTCGGTATAAGGGTCGGCGATTTTTATGGTGTTATCCACTACATATTGATAGCCGTATTCGGTGCCCGGTGTAAGCCCGGTAAGGGTTATCCAGAAGAACTTGCTATCAGGCGTTTTATTCATCACCGATGGCAGCCAGTTATTGAATTCACCAATAACCGTTGCCACATTTTTTCCCGGCGCCCGAAGTACTAAGGTTGCCGATGTATTGTTAGCATCATAATTTATTCCATCGCGTACACCGGCAGGCAATGCAGCAACCGGAGAAGAAGCCGGTGATAAAAAGATATTGAGCGTATCGTATTTGGTAGTGGTGCCATCATTGGCTTCGGCTATTATTTGCTGATTGCCCAGTGCGGCAACAGACGATCCGGAACTTAGCGAGGTAACGTTATTAGATGTGCTGGCTATCAGCGTGCCGTTATGATAAAGCTTCATTAAAGACAGCTTGTTGGCCGTAGCGGCAATAGAAAAAGTGGTTCCTATGGTCCATGTTTGTGGTTCCGGCACCGGCGTGTACTTTGGCTGAGACAGCGGCTGGGTAAGGCGTACAGCCAATGACGACGTATAGATGGGGATGTACATGTCAGAGGCATCAATGTTTCGTTGCACCGTACTTCCGTTACCATTTCTGAACAGGATAGCGATCTTCTGAATGGTTTCACCGGCCGGTACACCATAATATGTTTTGAGGCTTCCTGTAATAGTGAACTGCCATTTATTATTACCGGTGTAGGTGGCTTGCAGTTGTGCATTGGGCTGGTTAAAGTTCTGGTTGAATTTTACGTACTTCCAATCTGAAGAACTCGTGCTTAAATTAGTAATGATGCCAGTGTGAACATATACGTCGGTAGTAGGCGTATAATTCAATAAACCCTGATTGCCTTTAGCGGCATCAACGGTTATAACCAAGGTTTGCGAAGCATCATTTTCGGTGGGGAAAGGGGGTGTCCAGCTAAGGAGTTGCGCATAGGTAAGAACACCGCAACAAGTTGCGATGAGGAGCAGCAGCAATCGTTTCATAAATTAGGTTTGCGGGTTTAAAGATAACAGGAATATGTACTAATTACACATTACCAAACAAAATATTTTGAACCCTTATTTTTACAACTATGAACACGGATAAAACCAAAGCGGTTCAGCAATCAACGCTAATCTTGCTGCAAAAAATTAAGGACGCACATCTTACCACAAAAGATATTGACGAACTGCGGTCGGTGCTTCGTTTTCACGAACACCGGTACTACATTCAAAGCGATCCGCTGATCACTGATTTTGAATACGATACTTTATATAAAGGATTGGAAGTGTTAGAAAAGGAAGCCCCTGATTTGATTGTGCCTGACTCCCCTACGCAACGCGTAGCCAAAGGGTTGACAAAAGATTTTCCTTATGCCCCGCACCTGGTGCCTATGCTATCGCTTGATAACTCCTACGACAGCGATGACCTGGTGGACTTCGACCGCAAGGCCAGAGAGCTTACCGGCCTTGCCGAAATAGAATATTGCATCGAGCCAAAGTTTGATGGGGCCAGCATTTCATTGATTTACGAAGGCGATCATTTAGAGCGGGGCGCTACCCGTGGCGATGGTGTTCAGGGCGACGACATCACACCCAACATCAAACAAATACGCACCATTCCGCTGTCGGCAAAATTTTCTGCTTATGGTTTGCAAACGGTGGAGATACGCGGCGAAGTATTGATCAATAAATCCAATTTTAAGAAGTTTAATGAAGGCTTAGCCGAACAAGGTTTAGCGCCATTGGCCAACCCCCGCAATGCCGCTGCCGGAACACTGCGCATTAAAGACCCGATGGAGGTGAAGCGAAGGAATTTAGAGGCTTTCGTTTATCATGTTAGTTATTACGTGTTGGATGATGGAAGACAGATGACAGATGACAGTAAAGACATTGATTTAACCAACAGTCCGTTATCTGTCAACTCTCATCTGCTATCCCATTCCGGTACGCTTGAAATGCTTTGGGAGCTTGGCTTTCGCAGTCCGTCAAAAGAAAAAAAAGTAGTAAGGGGCATACAGGCGGTGATAGATTATGTGCGTGAATTTGAAGTAAAGCGAGACGACCTGCCTTATGAAATTGACGGGATGGTAATAAAAGTAAACGACTTTGAGCTGCAGGATAAAATGGGCATGACGACCCATCATCCGAGATGGGCCATGGCTTATAAATTCAAAGCAAGACAAGCCACCAGCAAGCTTTTGCGCATTGAGTACCAGGTGGGCCGCACCGGCAACATAGGCCCGGTGGCCAAGATAGAACCGGTGCCTATTGGAGGCGTTACGGTAGGTTCTGTTTCATTATTTAATGAAGATGTGATCCGCGAAAAAGACATCCGCATTGGCGATACGGTGTTGGTAGAAAGGGCCGGCGATGTGATCCCTTACATTGTAAAACCATTAACGGAGCTGCGTACCGGTAACGAACAAATTATTCAGTTTCCCAAATGCTGTCCATCATGCGGCGATGATATTGTACGCATTGCCGAAGAAGCGGCCTGGCGTTGTGTGAACATCTCGTGCCCTGCACAAGTGCTGGAACGGCTGATGCATTTCTCCTCCAAAGATGCCATGGACATACGTGGCTTAGGTGCTGCTAATATTGAAAAATTTTACACGCTTGGCCTGCTTACATCTATTCCGAAAGTGTATCAGTTGGACTATGAAGCCATCGGCAAAATGGAGGGTTTTGGGGAGAAGTCCATCACTAATCTGCAATCGGCCATCAGCAAGTCAAAGGAGCAACCCTTGCATCGTTTGATTTATGCTTTAGGCATCCGCTTCGTTGGCGAAACAATGGCTAAAACCCTTGCCCATGCGGTAAACCACTTAACCGACTTAAAAGATTTCAGCGAAGAAAAATTGCAAACGCTGGAAGATGTAGGCCCCAAGGTAGCCGGCAGCGTAGTGCAGTTTTTTAAGAACGAAGACAACCTGGAAATGCTGAAAGAATTAGAAGTATTGGGCTTACAATTAAAGAACCAAAAGCGGGATGCCATGGCCGGTGGCGATGGCGGCAAACTAAGCGGACAAAGCTTTTTATTTACCGGCACCTTACTAAAATTAAAACGCAGCGAAGCGGAGGAATTGGTGGAGAAGAATGGTGGCAAGATTGTATCGGGCGTGAGCAGCAAGTTATCTTATCTGGTAGTGGGCGAAGATGCGGGCAGCAAGCTGGAAAAAGCAAAGAAGATTTCTAACATAAGAATAATAAGTGAAGACCAGTTTTTGGAGATGATCAGACAATGATAGATACGTTAGTAACGACAGCGCTATTTGTTAGTATAGCCTTAACCGCTTTATCAGTTTACGTCTTTTACAAGTACTTAAAAATAAATAAGGCAAAAAAGGTACTTGCCATCGTGTTATTTGGAGTGCTGCTTTTTATAGCAATTATGTGGATGATTATAAATGGAATTGGATTCCTCGCAGATAGAACTTCAACCCTCTGATTGAGCAAAAGTTTTTATTTAAACGAAGAGGAGATTCTGGAAAGGATAGCATCAAACAGCGGTTTTTGGCTTAAAGGATAGTTGATCCGCAAATGATATTGAAGGCTATTTTTAATCATGCTTTTGTTATAAAAAATACCTTCGCTATTCTGCCCGCTTAATACATACCAGGTTCCTTTATTTACTTTGTAAGAGATGCCTTCATACATTTTTAAGTCACTGGTATAAGAGGTTTGTAATTCCGCCGTAGTGCCAATGCCAAAGCTTTCCACGGTAAGCGATATAGTACTGTCGCGGCTATTATCAAAATATTGCAAGGTGCCGCTGGCTACCAATAACCCTTTCTTAAAATAAGATGGCAATTGAATAGAAAAGCCATTATGATGAACAAAAGTCTTCCAGTTAGTTTGTGCGTTAACCAAAGTTTGGAAAGTTAGCAACAGCATCAGCAGTAAAATAAACCTTCCGGTTTTCATCTTAATTCGTTTACACATTTAGCCGTAAATTAATTGTTACCACTAAGATAGAACGGCCGCGGAATCATTATTGAACATCGTGTATGTATTGAAGCCAACTTTGAATAGGTTGAAAATAAAAACGTAACCAACCTTTGTTGATTACGTTGAAGAATTGTTGCGACACTGTTATTCGCCCGTGATAACATCACTCTTTCCTTTACGCCACTGCTTTGGTTGGGCGCCATCCATCTTTACAATCTTCGGATAAAAAATGCCGACGGTATCTACCAAAGCCGATTGCGCTTTCATCACTTCGTGAATGTCTTTGTAGGCAAAAGGCGCTTCATCTAATCCACCGCCCAAAAGCTTCACCCCTTGTTTTTCCAGGGCTTCGCTTAAAGCTTTATGCGTAATGGATTTCAAAGCAGCGGTCCGGCTCATTTTTCGGCCCGCACCATGCGATGCAGAATTGACGGATGCTGTTTCGCCCCTGCCTTTTACAATAAAACCCGGTGCAGCCATGGAGCCGGGAATAATGCCCAACACATCTTTACCGGCAGGCGTAGCGCCTTTGCGATGAACAATCACGTCTTTATCATTCCACTTTTCTTTCCACGCAAAGTTGTGGTGGTTCTCTACCATCGCCAGTGGCTTTCGTCCCAACTGTTTTGCTATCTTTTGGTGAATGATGTGATGACATGCCGATGCATAATCACCAGCCAGGTTCATGGCCATCCAGTATTCCATGCCTGCTTCTTCATCTAATGATAGCCAGGCAAGGTTTACAGCGTCGCCTGGTAAACGACGCTTCTCCTTTGCGAGTTTGGTGTAATGATTGGCTACGTTTGCACCTAAGGCTCTTGAACCAGAGTGCGACAACAAGCCAACATAGGTTCCGGCCTCCACGCCAGGCACGGCATCCTTTTCTACCACTTCTACCATACCCCATTCTACAAAATGGTTACCCGAACCGGAGGAACCAAGTTGTTTCCATGCTCTTGCTTGCAGGCCTTTCAATAAACCGGTGCTGTTCCATGTAGGGGATTCCATCACTTCATGGTTAGATGGTTTTTGAAAGATAGAACCGCTGCCAAAGAGCGTTGCTTCGTGCAGTTCACGGGTAAAGTATGATTCACGATTGGTGAGTTCTTTAGGGTTGAGGTCAAAGATGGAGAGGGCCATGCGGCAGCCGATGTCAACGCCCACTCCATAAGGAATTACGGCATTTTCCGTAGCCAGCACACCACCAATTGGCAAGCCATAACCAAAGTGCGCATCGGGCATTAAGGCGCCAGCCACTGCTACCGGCAACTTAGCTGCCGTGTACATCTGATGTAAGGCGCCCTGCTCAATGCCTTCCGCCCCAAAAATGTTGAAGTGAATCCCTCTTTCTGCAAGTTCAATAGTGTCTCCAAACCCTGGCGGCGGGGCTTTTGGCAACAAGGCTTCAGCAATTTTATTCAATATACCATCGTCGGCATATTGGTTAGGGCTTTGTAAAATGCTGCTTAATATTTCCAGCGCATCTTCTTTTGCCAGATGCTTAAAAGTTTTTTCCATGATGTTCATGGCAAGGGAAATGACCGGGCCTTCGGGATAGCCGATGGCACGGAGTTCTTTGCCTGTTAATTTTAGTTTCATATTGATTACCGCTTTTGATGCGGATTTAATTTTTGTAAATTTGAACAAATCGTTTTTATGTCTAACAAAGTGATACAGGAGTCAGCGACTAAGGATGCAAACACACCATCTAAGAAGATGACGAAGGCGGAGATATTCCAAAAGATTATTGCCGACCAAAAATTTCTCGAAGAAGCCCGTCAAAAAGGAATCAGTTATCAGGAACTCAGAGAAAAATATGGATACTCGTTCGCAACCGTATAACATCTACACTTACAGGCCAGATTACTTTTCTTTTACCACCGACCGCGGTGTTGAATACGAGTGCAATTTTTATTCTGCAGCCGAATATTTTGTTGAATACCCTGATATCGCCTCAAATGTCTTTCTCTTTAACGTTAGTCGTATTTCGAAAGAAGTTATAAAAGGAATTGACTACCGCATCCAGTTTACCGTAGTTGAAATCGTAGCGCAATTTCTTACCTCTAAAGTAAATGCCGTTGTTTACGTTTGCGATACTTCTGATGGCCGCGACGCAGCAAGATTCAAAAAATTTAAGAGCTGGTATTTTTATGCCGAACATCCCTCTCACACCATTATTCAACTAACAAACGAAGTCGAAGCCGGCGGAATGAATTTCCGTATGAGTATGTTGGTGCATAAAGACAATCCATACAAGGGCCGGTTTGTAAAAGCATACTTTGAATTGACAGATAAAAAACCATGAGTATGTTCTATTGAAGTAGTTCCTTTATTGATAATCCATAACTCTTAATTTCTTGAGTAACTTATACGTTTCCCATGCCTGAAATACCCGATATAGAAGTCTTCTCCCGCAACTTGAAAACGTTATTAGCCGGCAAACAAGTAGCCAAAGTAAAAGTGGTTAACGGCAAAAAATTAAAGGACACAGCCAAAGAACTTTCACAAGCTTTAGAAGGTCAGAAAATTCTTGACGTCTTTCGTTCCGGTAAAGAGCTGCGCATCAAATTCTCTAAAAATGTTTTACTTGGCATTCACCTTATGCTGACCGGCGACTTACATTTTCTTGAAGCACCCAACGAACGCAAATCAACGATTGTGGAGTTGCAGTTTAAAGATGGCACCGGCCTTGCGCTAACCGACCGCATGAAAAATGCGGCGGTTAAATTAGACCCTGTTGACAAAGGCGGCATTGATGCGCTTGACCTAAACTATAAAACACTTACAGAAATCATGAGCCGTAAAGCAGCCATCAAAAACATTCTGCTAGACCAGGACATTATACGAGGCATTGGCAATTCTTATTCCGATGAAATTTTATGGCGAACAAGGATTTCACCCTTCTCAAAAGCGGCTGCTATACCGGATGAGAGGCTCAAAGAACTCGCTACTACCATAAAGAAAGTTTTAAAAGAGGCCACTGAAAAAATCTTTAAGAATCATCCCGGTAAAATCAACGGCGAGGTGAAAGAGTATTTACAAATTCATACCAAGAAAAAAACGGAAAGCCCGACAGGCAGCCCGATATTAGTAGCTGACCGGGGAATGTTGAAAACGTATTATACGGATGAACAGGTTGTTTATGAATAGTTTCTAATTCACCTAAAGGCATTAACAGGAAGCCAATAACCTACCATGTTTTAAAGCATAAAATAATTTTCAACATTCAAATAAGAAAGGTCTAATCTTTCAACTGTAAAGTGCTTTGTTAACACCTGAGAGATTAAGAACACTTGCTCGATGGGGTTGTTGCTCATGTTCATCTCCTTCGCTTTATTAAGAATTTCCTTAAGACTGCCTTTTCCATCCTTTATTGATTGAACTAAATAATCCCAATATTCAATATCTATGAAGAAAATATTTTCGGGGGGCATTATATCAATATCAATAGAATTCTTATGTGCAAATATCTCGACAGGCTCTTTAAGAAATTCCGCCCACGCGTCATTGCCAAACCCTAAATACATCTCTTTATAAGTAACTATAATACCGTACCATATCTTATTCTTATCAATAACAGCAGCAGTAGAAAGCAATTGACAATAGGCTTTCACTATATTTTTATTCAAATCTTTTGAAAGTATATCTGGCTCTCGCAATACTCCTGAACGGGGATGCAATTCTATTCCTTTAGATTCTATAAGAATATCAGGCTCGACCAAATAATCAACCACTTTTTCTAAATGGTACTTCTTCTTTAATTTGCCTTCAGTCTTATAATCTATCCCAATTTCTTTTAATCCAAGTTCAATATATCGTTCAAGTCTTAAGCCGAACTCGTTAGAAAAACTATCACTTTTCTGTTTTAAAAATGTGTAGACAAAATGTTTCATGAATTGAACCAATACGCCGCGATGTATTAAATGATACTCGCCTTTAAATAAAAGAACAGGTTTTGTCACATAAAAATTTGTTTCAAAAAGCTGTAAAAGTTCTTTTGAAAGTTTATGAAGATTTTCAAAATCATCTTTTGATTTTAGACTTACAACATTTAAAAAGGAATTTAAATCGGCTTTTGAAAAATGCTCCTCAAACAATTTGAAAAAGTCTGCTTTCAGTATTCCGTCATAGTTAAACCTTTTATCGAAATCTGAAGCATTAAAATAGATGTACAACAATTGACAATACCCAAAAAAGTCCTTCAGATCTATTCCAGTCAACCTTTTAAATTCTGACGGGATATCATAACTAGAAGTAAGTACATTGTAAAACACTATCTGCCTATCAATAACTGATTTGTAAAAAGTTTCTTGATGAGAAAACTGTTGAAAAGCCAATATTTTAAAAGATCTCTTTACTCCTGCAGAAGATTTAAAGCCAGCTATGAGATATTGCGTTTCAAAGTCCTGTGTTAACTTTAAAAGGGTATCAAATTCATGCGGCTGAATTTTTTTCCTGGCTATAAAATCAGTTGTGTATAAATAACTCCATTTCAACAATGACAAAAGATTCCAAAACGGATATCGCTTGTTTTTGTCAACGGCTTTGAGCGAACTTAAAATGTTATGGACCAAAGATGAAAGTCGATGCTTTTCAATTCTTCCCTTTATTAAATTAAAATCAACCATATATAAAAATAATTTTAGGCTAATTATTGAACCAGGACTCAAGCTATATGATGTTCAATAAATTTACAAACCGTACAAGAGTGCGACGCAACAGCCGCCCAATCACTACTGTCCGGTTAAGACTCGAACAGTGAGGGTTGCTTGCTAATTGCTTTAGTCTGTTGTTCGAAGAACAGACTTTTTACATCGCTTCTTTCAAACAGGTTTACACTCAGCACCTGCATAATCTGATTGAGTGACAGCGGTATGTTCAGCACTTTTTTAAAGTAAGCAATCTGCAAATAATTGCATACGGCTATCCATATCTGCGTCTTTACCGCATTCTCACTGCAACCAAAGAACTTTTTAATCCGCAGGTGCTGTTTGATCCATTTAAAAAACAGCTCCACCTTCCATCTTTCTTTGTACAGACTTGCAATCACCGCAGCATCCAATAACAAGTTATTGGTGAGGAAGGTCAGTTGCTTTCCTGTCGCCGCATCTTTATAATATATTCTGCGCAGTTCTATCGGATACCACCTGCGGGTATGCCATCTGCGCATCATCACCAGCTCATCTTTCAACACACCGCTTGCTTTTTCAACTTCTCTTCTTCGCTTTATTATGCAGGACATGTTTTGTTTAGCCCTTGTTACAAAGAAGGCTTTACTCATTTCTATTTTGTACAACCTTTTGTAATGCACATACGCTTTATCCAGTACATAGAAGCAGCCTGCTTTGTAAACCAATTCATCCAGTATAAGCATGTCCTGCCGGTTAGCATTGGTAACATGCACAAACTCGGGTATATAACCATCTGTATTTAAGAGCACATGCACTTTCACACCTTTTCGTTTGCTGCTGTAAACAGCCCACGGGCAAAGGCGAAGACACAAACTGATAGTTGTACTATCAAAGGCATAAATCACACTGCGCAGTTATGCTGCCAACCTGTTTTCGCCTTTGTAGAGCGGCGCTACCACCTTCATTAACTCTTTGGCTATTTCTGCATAAATCTCCCAGCTTCTGCTTTCATTGGCTTCAGCCAATGTGCTGCGGGCAACCCTGCTTTTTATGCCGCAGTGATAAAGCTTTGTTTGCATACTGCTTAAGCAACATTCAATATCACGCAGGCTTTCTCTGAAGGATAACTGCGCAAAGCTCATTACCAGAAACTGTTCCCAACAACGAAAATGCCTGGTTCGATAATTACCACCATAGCGGTTAACTGACTTATCAAACTCATAGCGATTGATACAATCAAACAGTTGTGCAAATACATACTTACCTTGATTCATTTGCTAAACTATATAGCCAAAAACCAAGTTTGAGCGCAAATCGAAAAATCAAAGAACTTGTTGAAAGCCTTGTCCAATCAGCATTACACCTTTCATCACTCTAACTTAACCGGACAGTAGTGGCCGCCCAATAGTACCACTAGCTTATGGTACATAAAAACTCCTGTTGGCCTGGTGGGACTCGAATCCACAACCCGAAGATTAATCGGCCAGCTGGCGGACTACTCTGCGGCTTGAGCTACAAGTCACTATAAAATGATTGGTGAGAATCCGTTTACTGCACAATCCTTCATCTCACCAATCATCGTTTTACTTCGGTACAAAAATCTGCTTCAACTGCTCTACCAAAAAACCGTTACCACTCACGCTGATATTGTTGATAGTGCCGGCAATCTTCTCTACATATTCCATCTCTTTCAGCTTCCAAAGCATCGCGTTTTCATCCATCAACTTGGCGGTGTTCAGCAAGCTACGGGTACTGGCCGTTTCTTCACGACGCATGATAATATTCGCCTGCGCCTTCTTTTCGGCAATCAATACACCATTCATGATCTCTTTTACATCACCCGGCAAAATGATGTCGCGGATACCAAAGCCGGCCACTTCTAAACCCAGCGCTTCCGCTTTTTGCTTTACCGCCTGTAGGATGAAAGTCGCCATGCTTTCTTTTTTATCCAGCAACTCATCGAAGGAGAAACCGGCGATGTATTGACGCAGCGCCAGTTGCAAAGCCACATACAATTGTTTGTCCCACTCCTTGTTTTGCAACACGGCTGCCTCAATATCAATCACCTTGTATTGTGCCCATGCGTTGATGCGCAAAGCGGCTTTGTCTTTGGTCAGAATTTCCTGTCCGTTGATCTCCACCATTTGCTGGCGGGTGTCCACCTTTGCTACGTTGATAGAGATGCTGTTCTTCCACCAGTAGTGCATACCTGGCTCCAGCGCTTTTACATATTTACCATCTACAAACAGCAACGCTTTTTCAAAGCTTTGTACTTCGTTGCTACGAACAAAAGGTTGCAAGGCCCGGTTCTGCAAAGTGGCCCGGTCAAGGTTCTCAGTAATATTAATCTTGCTGATGTCGGCACGAACAAACTGATAGTTCAAGGCACTCTTCCAGAACGCATACCGGCCAGCAGTCAATACCTGTTTCAACAAACCGTTTTCATACATCAAAACAATTTCGCCTTCCTTTACATCAATTACATTCAGCATCTCCGCAAAGGCGCTATCCTGCAACAGAATGTTCAGCTCAATAGGTGGAATAAAGGGCTGGGTAAGGTTATAAACATAGGCTTGTATATTATCCCAGAACCAGTATTTACCTTCTTTTAGCATACCCTGGTACACGCCGTTCTTAAATACCAAACCAACCTGGTAGGCATTTACTTTTACCTGTTTCATTTTGTTGTCCTTTAAAAGTTTTAAATCATTTTAAATAAAGCCAGGGATGATTGCCATCCTGTTTCCACGGAGATAAGTTCGTCTTTGTGCGTTCTGTAAAAGTTCAACAGTGCCCTTTCAATACGTCTGCACAATAAGTGTGCTTTCGTACCGAATTATTGCTGATGAAGTAACACCATCTGCATAAAGGTTCCTCTACCTGCAAAGCGACCACCGGATTTAGTAGTCAGGCCGCTAAAAGCGGCCAGACTACAACAGCAATTACCCTGGCTTTAAACTTTCACCATTTGAGAAGCGGTGGACTTCGTCATCATTGCTGATGGCAGGATTCTCAGTCCTGAGCGTTTACCATTTCGCCATCACACGTTGCCGTGTGAGTGGGATTCGAACCCACATGTTTCTGTTGCTCTACCCAACTGAGCTATCACATGCTGGATGTGAAAGGGAATCGAACCCTTGACCGACAGGTTATGGTGGAAACTGCGCCATTGCGCAACAGCATACAGCACGTTACTACGCCTGCACTATGGTGCTTTTAAAACACGCATCCGGTTTGCTGTCAACGGGCAAATCTCCATCTTGCCGTGAGGCAAGTTTTTTAAACCTCACCCCTAACCCCTCTCCTGCTGAGCCGGAGAGGGGAAAGCCTATGCACAGACCCTTGTTTTGCAACCACTCCAATACTGTTCGCAGCCTCTTCGACAGGCAAGGGCTGTGTGTTGGCTCCTCCCTCTCTAACTTGTTGGAGAGGGCCGGGGTGAGGTTATTGAACAATTTTATTAGCACAACATGAACTTGCAAACGCATAAGGCTTGGCCCTGAAAGCGAAACCCATTCCGAGGATATAACCCATCGCTTCCTTCAACGCATCATTGCTTTTGAAGGCAGGGTTGGTATTGATATCCGCATGCACTTCCATGTCCACACCATATAGCGTAAACAGGTTACACAGCGAGTACGCCACTTCAATACTTTTTGCCACTTCGGTTAACATCCGCTGTTTGATGCTCATCTTCATCGTGATGACTTCATTGTGGATATACATAAACCCACCGCGGCCTTTGCGGATGAAAACAATCACTGTTGCAAACTCGGTTTCTTTGCCTTTTACCTGGCTGTCAGTACCGATGCAAACCTTCAGTTGATGACCTGCTTCCTTTTCGCGAACAATCACTTGCCGCACTTCATCTTCAATTGGTTGTTTGATTCTTGTACCATCCAGTTTGCGCCATGCCTGTTGCAGTTCCATTAGTTGTGCCTCCATCTCCGCCACCTGGCGGAGAGTTTTAGTTATTAATTTTCTATCAGTTGCCGGTTATGAAATCCTACTACTTCAATACGGCTTGTGGCTTGTTCCATCTCATGCTGGTTGGCTATTTCTGCAATGGTCATGGGCCTTGTAATCACCTTGTCAAAACCAAAATGCCTGCTTAGCTTCTGCGCTTTGTCAACACTTAGTTTACCAAATTCATACTTCGCAATCAGGCGTCCTTTGCGTAGTAATGCATTATCAACCATTGTCAGCGAACTATTGAACGTACAGATCAACTGCACATTTAGAAAATCAGATAATAAGCCATCTGAAATGTTCAACAGGTTCGATACCGATGAACTGCCCGTTGTACGTCGGTCCATGATGATGTTTTCCGCATCCTCAATCACCAGCACTGTGTTCGGATTGTCAACCAGCAGTTCAATAAAATCAGGGTTCATTAAATCGCCGGCAACCGTTGGCGACAAAAACAAAATCCGTTTCTTGATCCGGCCAATCAGGTAGCGCAGGTAAGTTGTTTTACCCGTGCCGGGCAGGCCATGCAAAAACACAATTCCTTTATCTTCTTTGGCCCGAAGTCGTTTGATAATTATTTCATCTACTGCTGAAAAATCATCTTCGTAAAAAAGATCAAGATCCAATTTGGTACGTTTAATTTCCATTGATTTTAGATCCAGTCCATAGCTGCCTTTTACAATTAGATTAATCTCCAGCGGCTTGCGGCGTTCCCGCCATTTAAAACGCTTCATTACATCTGTGCAATCATCAACAAAGGCTTTGTTTTTACCATCGTGCAATATTTCACAGTAGTTGTCATCAAATTCAACCATGCAATTGTTGCTAAGAATAAGAAGCGTTTCATTGAATTCATACCGCTTGCGCTTTTTATCGTAGTACCGAAACTGATGTTCCGATTGAATGAGCGACGCGTATTTTTCTTTGAATGCATTATATCCTTTTTCACCATTGATGCTGCCTATAGAATACAGGCTGGGCAAGGCGTTAAAGTGATACAGGTACAAGGCTTTACTGTCCAGAAAATGTTTACCAAAAACGCTGTTGGCGTTGATAGTTTTCTGGTTACTTAAATTGTCCATCTTACTTTTTTGAAATAGTTATTAATAAATTTCTTCTGCTAAAACGCAGCCCTATTTCATTACATGAATACGCATGACTTACATTTTTATGCGGACGAAGCAAGAGTCGAACTTGCACTATCGGTTCTTCAAACCGCTGCTCTACCGTTGGAGCTATTCGTCCGGTTAATCTCCCTGTCCCCCTAAAGGAGAGACTTAGGTTGGTGATACTTTACTTTTTTACTACTTACTTAAGAACAATCATTTTTATGAACCAGAGGCCAGAATAACAATTAAGCTTTTCTTGCGTCGCACACTTGTACACTTTGTTCATTATGCAACAACTGCCATCTGTCATCTTCAACTAACATCTCTCTTGCGGATGAAGAAAGATTCGAACTTTCAACCTATCCCTTAACAGGGGATTGCTCTGCCATTGAGCTATTCATCCTTTGTTGGCCCGGTGAGATTCGAACTCACAACCCTCCGGTTAAAAGCCGGATACATCTTACCAATTGAGCTACGGGCCAATATTTGTGATGACTGATGGACTTGAACCACCTACCTATATCGTATCAGGATACTGCTCTGCCAGTTGAGCTAAGTCATCATGCGTTGCGGCCGCAAAATTCGAACTTGCATCGTCTGGCTGACGCTTGTCCGCCTCTGGCGGAAGACCAGTATGTTTCCATTACACCAAACCGCAATTTTATTGTTGGCCTGAACAGATTCGAACTGTTAACCTTGAACGTATAAGGTTCCTGCTCTTACCATTGAGCTACAGGCCAGCGTTGGCTTAGAAGGAATCGAACCTTCATCTCCCCGTTCGTAGCAGAGTATCCTTATCCATTGAACGATAAGCCAGGAAACCGCAGAACAGATGAACAAGGAATCATGAATTACGAAGGAAGTGTCTGAATAAGCAGTGTTTCGACTTCTTCATTCTATATTCTTTATTCGTCTGTTCGATATTCTGTCGGTTGTCTTCGGGGCTCGAACCCTGTTCTCCTCCGTCACAAGAAGGCACTTTACCAAATAAGCTAAAGACAACATTCGATACCGGAGCAGGACTCGAACCCACTACGCAAGAGTCAAATTCTTGCATGTTGCCAATTACACCATCCGGCAGCTTTCGAGACCTAGAAGGTTTAAAAATCTTCTAGGTCTTTGTATAGCAGACAGGACTCGAACCTGCATCCTCTCCGATCCAAACGGAGTATCCAACCAATTGGAATGCTGCTATAGATTTCTATATTCACTTGTCAACTTTGTAACCCGTACCGGAGTCGAACCTGATCCTCACATGGAAAGTGTGACATCCTGAACCATTAGACGAACAGGTTATGAAAAGCTCCCCGCTGCATCTCACGGGGAAGCTTATCCTCCTTTCTGCACCTAATGCTTTTGGCTTCTTGTTTCCATTCGTTTTCTTATTTGGGTCAGCACCCAATGCAGTGCTAATACCACCAGTAAAAATTTCATCGCTTTGTGTTTCATCCCAATCATTTTTTTACAATCCTGTTCATCGGTGGTCATAAAAAAACCCGGTCGTTTGTAATTTCGACCGGGTTTCTCCTTCGCTTAAGTGCAGGCTGCACTTAGGTTTGAACGGAATCCGGCCGGTGGTTTCGGTCAGTATGATTTTTAAAGAGCATGGCAAAGGCTTCCCTTCCTATCGAGCATACTTTGCCCATCACGGGTAGCTGATGCCATGTGCCTTGTTGCTGATTTTGATTGTATTTTCTCGGTGTTTGCCGCGTCATTGTTTTTGTTTGTTGATAGGTTCTTTTGTGCGTTGATTGCACAGAAGAATCAAAAATTTTGTTGCCGTTTCCCGTATTTGTCTGACCGTTTTGAACGGCCTGACAATAAAAAACCCCGCAGTTTGTGCGGGGCTGTATAAAAGTTTAGTGTTGATTTAAACCTCAGTTGTACATGCCTCGCAATTGGTGTAATCCATTATCGGACCAAACCAACCTTTTGTTTCAATATGTAACTGATTGCGTAGCATGTTTTAAATATTATTGCACAGCAAAGATGAAATTATTTTTTGCATACTTCCAAAAGTTTTTGAAAAATTATTTTAAAAGTGTGATGATAGTATCTTCTGAAACGCTTGCTGCGCAAGCGTTTCAGCGTTGAATAAAAAATCAAAATTTTATTTCAGCCAAATCAATCATGCGTTCGCCACCTTCCAAATTTATGGTTTTAATGAAGACTGTTTGGGTTGGCTTTCCAAAATTTTTAAAGATGCTCACCTTTACAAACGACGGCACTTGTTGCTTTTGATAACGGTCGCCGAAGTAGTCAATCTTTACTTTGTACGTTCCCTTCACGGCTGTTTTTATCTCGTATTGTTCCGGACCATAACCTTGTGTAAAATCTTTGCTGATGCGGCCACCACTTTTAGTTAGCTGGTGACTGTAAAAGCATTCTTCGCCGCCGGGTTCCAGCACGTGCAGGTCAATGTCGGTTTCGTCTTTGTTCCAATCTACAACCACCCGCAAATCAACCGGCGCTGTTTGCAATATTTCTTTGCTGATGCCAAAGTCTTCGGCCTTTTGCTTGCTCATTAACGTGTTTAATTCCGTCAGCATTATTTCACGCAAACCTTGATACCGGCTTTCGTAAACACCCCAGTCTTTTGTCAGCACCTGATATAAAATACGTACGGCTTCGGCCCTGTTGCCATTCATGGCGTAAGCCAGGGCAAGGTCTCTGTACGACTGTGGTTCTTCTTCTTTTATCCGCAGCACGGCTTTATAAATTTCAATGGCATCTGCATAGTCATTCCATTCTTCCAACAGATACCCAATGGTTCTTAGCAACTGATGGTCTTCGGCTCTTAGCTCCGCCAAATTACTGATGATGCGAAGCGCTTCTTTTGTTTGCTTCTGGCCAAAAAAATAAACAGCCATTTCAAAATAAAAAGCCGGCGCATTGTCTTGCTGTTCTTTCATGCGTAGATACGTATCGTAGCGCATCGGCTTTGGCACTTCATCCAGCGAATCGCTAAAATTTTCTTCTTCCTCTTCTATCTCTTTTGGCGCAGGCCGGGTAAACTGACCACGTTTTGTGGTGATGACGATGACGCCATTAGCAGCCCCGCTTCCGTACAGTGCCGTAGCCGATGCATCCTTCAACACACTGACACTTTCTATATCAAACGTTGACATGTTCAACGCCGATGCAGCATCTGTTCTAATGCCGTCAATCACGTACAAAGGTTCACCGCCACCACGTATGGAAGCGGCGCCTCTTACGTGAATACTTTCGGAAGCGCCAGGCTGACCGGTGGTAATGTTTAACCCTGCCACGCGGCCAGCTAAGGCTGATTGTACTGTGGTTGACGACGAAAGCTGATTGCTGGAAATGGTGGAGACAGAACCCGTCATGTTTGCACGCCTGCGTGTACCATAGCCCACTACAACCACCTCGGAAAGTGAATTTGATTGCTTGAATGCAAGGGCGCCATTCAAGGTTGGTGCCGGCATTGGGCTCTGTACCAATGTATTGCCCGCAACAATCATTTCCTTTCTTTTTTCGTCCGGCGATTTTATAGACAATGCCGTTATCTTAGGATCCCACCAGCGCAGTTTATCATTGTATTCGCCAATGGCAGAACGCAATTTTTCATACACTAAAATCTCGGCTTCTTTTTTCTTTTCTTCTCCTCGTGACGGCTGAAGCGGATACCGTTTTTTGTATTCGTCAAGCAGTTCCGACGGCGGGTTAATGTGATACTGGTAGTAATCCTCTACTGCATCTAAAACAATAAATGATGTAGCGGCGCTAACCAAATGATGTTCCATGGCGAAAGCTTGCACCGTATCCTTACCCGGAAATTTTTCGGCAAGGCTTAGGCCTTCTACGATAGTAGTTGCAATTGAAAGATCTGGTTCGCTACAAGTGGATTCGCCGATAGGAAGAATCAACTTTCTTCGCTGATCGCTGTAGGTAAAAAACAGTGTAAGCGTATCGGCTTTGTCGGCGCTTTTACCACTGATGAAAAAACTGTTGCCCGATTGAGTCCACTTCAGGTCAAACCGCTTTTTCTCTTCATCGCCAATGCCTAAAATCCATTGGGCTTGTTGCAGATTTTCAATGGCTTGTTCGGTAGTCAACACAGTCAAGTCAATCACTTTACCGGCAGTAGCAAAAGCCATTTGTTTTAGCAGGGCTGTATTGGACAATGCCGTACTTTGAATGGAGAAGACAGGTTTGTTGTTGGTAATTACACCACCTTCTCCAAACGTGGTTTGCCCATCCGAAAACAACAAGTATTCGTCGGCGGGATAAGCGGCGCAACGCAGGCGGTTAAGCTGTGTTCCGCCGTCAGGTTTTTGGGCGTCAAGAAATTTTTTCAACGCCGTAAAATTGGCAACAGGATTGGAAAAAGTTTTTACTTCAGCCACTTCAATAGCGAAGGTTACAACCTGAAGCTGTTGCGGTTGATACAACGCCAAATACTTCTCCAGGAAGCTAAGCTCGGAGGTAAGATTCCTGCGTGATGCCGAAGCGGAGACATCCCAAAAAACAGTAACGGCCCCAAGTGTTTTCGGTTTGATGCGCAAGCTGTCCGGAGTAACTCTTGCCAGAAAAGAATAGCCGCAATCATCACCGGATTTGCAAAGAGCGACGCTTTGATTTATCGGGATGGAAAAGGAAAGCGAAGTGTTCGGGCTAACGTCTTTTGCCATGTAGTCGCAACGGTATTCATGGGCCTGACGACTAAATGATTTGCCGGTTAGTAAGCCATTTAAAACGAATGGCAATGCTTCATCCGAAACAGAAACGGTTGCACTTAGGTTTTCAATGGACGTAGAAAAGTTGAGCGGGAACCTGTAATCCAATTGCCGGCCATTTGGAACGAGCAGTTGTTGCACCGTAAATGAAAGCCGCCTGCCGCCGTGTGCCGGAACCGGATACACCCTGATGCGGTATTGATTGGGTGCCGTTTGTTCGAGCAGGCCGGGGTCAACTTTTCTGCGAATAACGTTTTCATAAGCGATGCGTGCCTGTTGCTTTTCAATCACAACGCCTTCCCGCATGTTGCCGTTGATATCAAGCCAGAAGCTGTTGATGGTTTGTCCATCTGCCAATGAGAAATTGATTTCACCATCCAACACTTTGGAATTCGGATTAGACAATTCCATTTCTACGGTGGTAACGGCCTGGTATGCGTTCGCCTTTACGCGAATCTTTACATCGGAAATTTGGACGGCGCTGTCCTTTGCTAAAAGTGGTTGAGCAGATAAGAATACATGAAGGCAAAGGGATAAGCACAGGAGTAAATACTTCTGCATAAACATTGGTTTGCCTTTCGGATGCAGAAGATTTGAGGATTACATAATGGCTGCAGAATTTACTTTCCCGACACTAAACCTAATCCTCAAGTGACCGAAGCCATTCCCTACTATTTGCCCATTTGCGGACTTGTTCAACAAAACCTTCTTCCCCATACTCATAAATTTTTGCGAAGGGATGAAAGCCTGCAAAATCCCGATCCGTCAACTGAATCGCTAACGTCTCATCGAAATAGAGGTTGGTCAAAATGAATGTTTCGATTTCGTAATCAGATACGTTTTCTTTAATGACACTTGCGTGTTCGCTTCTTGAATGCCTAAAGTTTCTAATTGCTTCAAGAAGTTCATTCTTGATTATCTGCCTCAATCTGTGTGTTGTAATTTCTTCCATCTTCGCTTTTTAAAATTTGGTTTGAATAGTTTTAAAATAATCTCCCCTGCTCCCCCGGCCTTCTAAAATTGCTCCCATCTAATTCCCACCGCTCCGCATTCATGCCATACAGCTTGCCATATTTTTTATACTGCATGGCTACCAGTTGCGCAATGTTTCCTTCGCCACGCATACGCACCCCCCAACGGCTATCATTTACTTTTCCATCGTGGCCGGCTTCAATCAGGTGCCAGACTTTATCGGCACGGTCGGGGAAGTTTTTGTACAGCCAGTCATGAAACAGGAACTTGATAGCGCCATTCAATCTTATAAAAGTATAAGCTGTAAATACGGCACCGGCATCCTTTGCCGCTTTCATGATGCGTTGCATTTCATGTTCGTTCAGGCCGGGTATCATTGGTCCCATCATAATGCCCATGCGAACACCTACTTTGCTCAATTCTTCAATCACACGCAATCGTTGTTTGGCGGTGGTGGTTCGTGGTTCCATCACGCTACGCAGGCTTTCATCAAAGGAGGTAATGGAGACCATTGCTGAAAGAATTTTCTTCTTCGCCATTTCCTGCAACACGTCTTTGTCTTTGAGTATCCAGGCGTTTTTAGTGAGAATGCCAACCGGTTGGTTAAACTCATTACAGACTTCTAAAAGCTTTCTTGTTATGCGGAATTTTTGTTCGGCAGGTTGATAACAATCGGTGTTGCCGCTAAGCATGATGGGCACAGGTTCCCATTTAGGATGCATGAGAAACTTGCGCAGGAGCTCCGGCGCGTTTTTCTTCACGAGAATCTTGGTTTCGAAGTCAAGGCCGGCGCTGTAGCCCCAATATTCAAAAGAGTTTCGTGCATAGCAATAAATGCAGCCGTGTTCGCAACCTTGGTAAGGGTTCATGCTGTACATCATGCCCACATCGGGGCTTTCGACTTTGTTGACGATAGACTTTGGAAACACCTCTATGTATTGCGTTTTTACATCGGCTTCAATCCATTCATCAATGCCTTCGATATGTTCTCTTGTTGTCTCTTGCGTAATGAACTTGTTTTTGGTGTTGAACTGGGCGCCGCGGCCGTGTTTGTACGTATCAATGATTTCGGATTCCTTTTCTTTCTCTTCAATTTTCATGTTGGTTGGTTTTTTTTGAACCAGGGAGACACAAAGACAGAGAGATACACGGAGAGCCGCCGTGAACCTTTGTGCCGCTGTGTTTTTGTGGTTGCTTCTTGCTGAATAAAATTACAGAACGCACAAGAGTGCGACGCAACAGACGCTCAATAATAGCACTGGCCTCTGGTTCAAAAGAAGCTTCCTTGTTTTGTGTTCACTGCCAATGCTTGAAACTCAAAACGCATGATGGGTTGATAACCCGTTTCGCCGGCAGGACGTTTGAGCAACACCATGCTGTCGGCAATAAAGCGTCCACTAAAATGGCGGTGCGAATATTCCAGCCAACCTTGCTCAAACTGCCAGGGCTTTAGCTTGCGGCAAATAGTGAGGTGCGATTCCTCGATGAAGTGCGGTTTGTGGTCTTTATTGAGCGTCATAAGGCCACCCGCTGCTTTTAATTCTTTCACCACATCTTGGATGGGCACTTTGGTGGTAACGTTCGCATAAATAGTATGCGATGGAAACGAACCAAAGCCACTTATTCCCACTTTAAAAGGCGTGATGCCCATGGCCGTAATGCCAATACGGTTGACGATGCGTTCCTGCGTCATTTGGTAAGACAGGAAATTGACGAGTGTGATGTGCGGTTTGGTGTGAAAGGCCAGCGGCGCTTTGTACTTGTCTGCGAATTCTTTTTTGATGCTTTGAATTTGTGCCCGCAATTCTTCGTGCGGCTGAAGCACCAATAAGTACTCGTACACCCGGTAGCCTGGGATGCTGATGATTTGCTTTTGCATATTGGTTGGTTTGTGTTGTGAGTAATCGAACCCAGTGTGTTGATAAACTAAATTCGTTAGTATAAAATTACTAATTAATTTAGCATTATAAAACCAAATCAATATGGAAGGGGAAAACTTTTATTATTCGGCGTACAACGGCACGAAAGAGTTTACACAAAAGAACATTCGCACGGCCAATGCCACCGGCTTTGGGGCTGCTGCTGATGACTATGCGGAACGGGGCATTGATTTAAACGAGCACCTGATAAAAAATAAACCGGCCACTTTTTTTATGCGGGTTAATAGCGACGCCATGATTGATGAAGGCATTCATGTAGGCGATGTGGTGATTGTGGACCGGTCGCTGAAAGAAAAGAATGGCAGCATTGTAATAGCGGTAGTGGATGGTGATTTATTAATCAGAAAACTTGAGCTGAAGGGAGGGACGGCGTTGTTGCGTACCTGTAATAAAAAGCCAAGTGTGATTGAAATACCGAAAGACAAAGTAAGCGTATGGGGGGTGATAACCTATGTAATTCACAGCGTTTAACAGGCACTTGTTTTCAGGCAATTGACCTGAACTGTTTCCATGCCGCTTAAAGCATTTCAGCGTAGTTAACCATTAAATTTCTATTTATGTTCTTCATTGCTGATTTACATACACACTCAAGACATGCAGGAGCCACAAGTCCGGCTCTTTGCCTGGAAACGTTGTATCAATGGGCGTTGATTAAAGGAATAGATGTGGTAAGCACCGGCGATTTTACGCACCCTGCATGGATAAAAGAACTGGAAGAAAAATTGCAGCCGGCCGGCAATGGCTTTTATACGTTGAAGGAGCTACCCATGATAACTACATTGCCCGGTATTAAACCGCAGGGCAGAATCGTTTATTTCTGCTTGTCGGTAGAAGTGAGTTGTGAGTACACGATAAGCAATAAAAAGTACAGAACACATCAATTAATTTATGCGAACAATTTTGAAACGGCCCATCGCATTAATAAACTCTTATCAAAGTATGGCGATCTTTCTAAAGATGGCAGGCCAAGTTTGTATTTGCAATCGCACCAATTATTCAAAATAATACTGGACATTCCCGGCGCCTATTTTGTGCCTGCGCATATATGGACGCCATGGTGTTCGTCCATCGGCGCCATGGAAGGACATCATTCGTTGCAGGATTGTTTCAAAGATGTAACCGGGGAGTTGTTCGCGGTAGAGACCAGCCTTTCCGCCGATCCTTTAATGTGCAGCCGTTATGATGCTTTAGACAATCTTACATTACTTTCTAACTCCGATGCTCACTCGCCACGCAATCTTGGCCGCGAAGTGAACTTGTTGAACACGGAGTTGAGTTATGATGGAATGTTCAATGCATTTAAAACAAAGCAAGGTTTTTTGGGCACTTATGAATTATTTCCGCAGAAAGGCAAATGCTATAATACCGGGCATCTTGCTTGCAAAGTTTCCTTAAATAGTGAGGATGTTAAGAATGTTGTTTGTCCCGAATGTGATAAACCCTTAACGATTGGCGTATCCTTTCGTGTGGAGCAACTTGCGACACGAAAAGCCGGTGATATCGCAAAAGCAATTCAACATTTCAAATACAGTTTGCCCTTGCCGGAAATCTTTGCCGAGATAGTAGGTCTTAAACCTTTCCACGCTGTTACAAAGCAAAAAATTCAACCGCTTTACACCAAAGCTATTACGGCTTTTGGCAATGAATTTAATATACTGCATCATGTGCCTTTAGAAGATATTCAGCGCCATCATTACAAACTATCTGTTGCCATTGAGAAGCTGCGCGGCAATGAAAAAAGTTTTACCGCAGGTTATGATGGTATATATGGTGAGATATGTTTTTTCAAGAAACACGAATTGAATGAGAAAGAAAAGCAATTAAACTTATTTACCGCAGCCTAATTCATAAACCTTATGTACGCCATTGTTGATTGTAACTCGTTTTATTGCTCTTGCGAAAGAGTGTTTCAACCCAAGTGGGATGACCGCCCCGTTGTGGTGTTGAGCAACAACGATGGCTGTATTATTTCCCGAAGTGATGAAGCCAAAGACATGGGTGTGGAGATGGCCGGACCTTACTTTCTTGCTAAACCTTTGATTGAAAAACATAATGTCGGCTTGTTCTCTTCCAACTATAATTTATACGGCGATATGAGTATGCGGGTGATGGATACGCTGAAGCATTTGGCAGGCAAGCGCAATGTGGAAGTTTATTCGGTGGATGAGGCGTTTGTAAATCTGTTATTTCTTCCACAAAACAAGCTGCGTGAATTTGCGGTAGAGATGAAAGAAACAATTGAGCAATGGACCGGTGTGAAAGTATCAGTTGGTGTGGCGCCTACAAAAACGTTAGCTAAGCTGGCTAATGGCATTGCAAAGAAGTATAAAAAGGAAACGGCTTGCGTGGCTGTTTTAGAGAGTGAAGAAAAAATTATAAAGGCGTTGACCATGACTTCTGTTGGAAACTTGTGGGGTGTTGGCGGACGTTCAGCAGCCAAACTGCAGAAACTAAAAATTTTTACCGGTTGGGATTTGCGTAACATGCCCGAAGAGTGGGCCCGTAAAAATCTCGGCGGTGTTGTTGGTGTACGGTTAATAAAAGAATTGCGTGGCGAAGAAGCCATTATGATGGACACGTATGAAGACAAAAAAATGATTGCCACCACCCGCATGTTTGGGTCTCCGGTTACCGCATTGAGCGACGTGAAGGAAGCCATCGCTACGTATGCTTCGCGAACAGCGGAAAAGCTCCGCCGCCAGCACAGTGCAGCCGGAATGATTAACGTGTTTGTGGTGACAAACGAAAAAGAACCGGATGATGCGGAGGCAGCTATTGAAAATTCTTTTCGCCATGGCCCCACGTACAGTACGCACACCATTCTTCCCTACCCTACCTCGCAAACTAACGAGTTGATAAAACCTGCGGTAGCCCTGGCCGAACAACTTTATGAGGAAGGAAAAAAGTATAAAAAAGCCGGTGTGATTTTGAGTGGCATTGTACCCGATGATTCCATTCAAGGCAACATGTTTGAAGCGCAAAAAAGCATCGGCCGTTTTTTAATGGAGCAGATTGACAACATCAATTTCAGCATGAGAGGCGATGTAGTGAAGTTTGCTTCATCGGGTACAAAACGTGATTGGAAAATGCGGCAGGATTTTCAAACGCCGCGATATACAACGAGGTGGAATGAACTGTGCGAAGTGGGTTGAACTGTAATAGTTAGTAGTTGATCCGACAGGCTTCTTCTACAGTTGGATATAAACCCGCATCCCCTAAAGGGGCGTTAAAAGACAGTCTTTACCCAACAACTTTTATTATCAAATAGATACTCTATCAATCAGTAAAGATTCATTAGATACTTTTGCAACTCACCAAACACCCCTTTAGGGCATGTGGGCATGAATTCTTACACAGCATCACTTACGCAATATAAACGACTACCTACACGGGAAGTAAAAATCGGCGACTTGCTTCTTGGCAATTTTCATCCCATTCGTGTACAAACAATGACCACCACCGACACGATGGATACGATAGCTACCGTAGAACAAACTATCCGTTGTATAGAAGCCGGAGCAGAACTGGTGCGCATCACCGCCCCGTCAAAAAAAGAAGCTGAAAATCTACTCAATATAAAGAACGAATTACACCGCCGTGGTTACCATACACCACTGGTGGCTGATATTCACTTCACGCCTAACGCCGCTGAAATTGCGGCTCGCATTGTAGAGAAAGTAAGAGTAAACCCAGGCAACTATGTGGACAAGAAAAAGTTTGAACTGATTGAATATACGGATGCGGATTATGCCGAAGAGATAGAACGCATCCGCGAACGCTTTACACCATTGGTAAGTATTTGCAAAGAGTATGGTACGGCTATGCGCATCGGTACCAATCATGGTTCGCTAAGCGATAGAATTATGAGCCGCTATGGCGATACGCCGATGGGAATGGTAGAAAGCGCTATGGAATTTTTACGCATTGCCCGTGCCGAAAGTTATCATAACATCATGCTGAGCATGAAGAGTTCTAACCCGCAGGTGATGGTGCAGGCGTATCGCTTACTGATTAAAACCATGCACGAGGAATTTGGTGAAATTTATCCCTTGCACTTAGGCGTTACCGAAGCCGGCGATGGTGAAGATGGCCGCATTAAAAGTGCCGTAGGCATTGGTGCTTTATTAGAAGATGGCATTGGCGATACCATTCGTGTATCGTTAACCGAAGACCCTGAGTTAGAGATACCAGTATGTAAGGATTTGGTGAAACGGTATTCGCCCGACCCCCTGAAGGGGAGCACCAACGCACAGCCCTCATTTTTGCAAGCTGCAGATGATAGTATGAACTCGTTGCAAAGCTTGCCATCGCAGACAAGTTCTCCTTTTGAGGATAAGGGGGCTTTGCCATACAATCCCTTTGAATACAAACGTAGAGAAACCTTTGATGTTTCAAACATTGGCTCCCATCAGGTACCGGTGGTAATAGCCGATCTAAGCAAGCTATCTGTCATCTTACCAAAAGATCTGGAAAGCCTTGGTTATAGGTATGATGAAGGCAATGATAAATGGACCATCGGCGACATGGCTGCTGACTATATTTTCACCGGCCATCATATTTTAAACTTCGCCTTGCCCGGAACCCTGAAGGTGATCGTGTATCCGGCTACCTGGCTGCAAGCCGAAGACAAAGACAAATATTTTCCCATCTGGGACGATAGCGGCTACGTTAAATCCGTTAAGCGAAGCAAGATAAATTTTGTGATGATGGATTGCTTTAGCGATGAAACAACGGTCAATGATTTTACTTACTTAGAGGCAATAGCTAATGATCCTTCCGTGGTACTGTGTTTGAGTAGTACAGCAAAGAACGCAATGCAATGTATCCGGCGCATGTTTGTAGCGTTGATGGATCGCCAGATTAAAAACCCGGTTGTAATAACGGTGGATAGTAATTGGCAAACCGCCGATGAACACCTTATACATTATGCGACAGAAGCCGGTGCGTTATTGTTAGATGGAATGGGCGATGGCGTATGTTTTGGAATGACGGATGAAAGCTATCAATCTGCATTGGGCAATCAGCAATCGGCATTGGTGGGCGGACGAAATTATAGCCAAACCACCAGCCCCGAAGGCTTCATCAATAATACCGCCTTTATCATCTTACAAGCTACCCGCACCCGCATTTCAAAAACAGAATATATCAGTTGTCCCTCGTGCGGCCGAACCCTTTTTGACCTGCAGGAAACCACGGCAAAAATTCGTGCAGTCACCAATCATTTGAAGGGGGTTAAAATTGCTATCATGGGTTGCATTGTTAACGGTCCCGGCGAAATGGCCGATGCTGATTTTGGCTATGTGGGTAGCGGCGTGGGAAAGATTACCTTGTACAAAGGAAAAGAAATAGTAAAGCGTAATGTACCAAGTGAAGTGGCGGTAGATGAGTTGGTTAGTTTGTTAAAGGAGAATGAGGCTTGGGTGGAAAAAGTTGTTCAAGTTTTCTAATCGCTAAAACATAATACCGGCTCTGGCTGCTACACCGCTAATGGTTGCCTTTGAACCATTAGCTTCAAATCCATAACTGCTGTAACCGGCTAAAAAGTAAATTTGCTGCTTTCCTGAAAAACCAATGCCGGCGCCACCAAAAAAAGCAAGTCCGCCGGATTCAGGATAAGGATTTGTACTGGACATTTTCTCCCCGGCATAGATACCATAGGCAGGTTGCATCACTAATAAAGGAAACACATTTCCCCTCACCTCAGGGATGATGAATATATTCAGACTTAATGGTGTATAAAGGCTGCTGATGTTTTTGAACTTGGTGAGTTGTAACCCAATACCGAGGTATAATGGGCCTTCGCTGATTCGGCCATTTACGCTAGCGGAAAAGTTATACGTCAAATTATCCTTTGGAAAATCAAGTCCAAAGCCAAGAGTACCAAAGTCTTTTTTCGGTTGTTGTGACGAACCCAAAATAGCTACCATAAGGCACAGCAACAAAAAGATAAAACGCATAAGCGAATATAAGACGCAAAGGAATTACGAATTAGTTGATACAAGGGATGTCTGTATCTCTCAAAGTGATACTCATAAAGTTTTGGGTTACCTGGCTTGGGGACGCCGCATTTCTGCTACTGGCGGCCCCCATCCCGACCTTCCCCCGTTAGGGGAAGGCCACCGGCAGCACAGCGCTTGCTTATACAATCATTCATTGTTTTATCGGTCTTTCTTTGATGTTTGTTTTTCTATCAATAGCAATTCATGCACGATTACTGCAAGGAGAGTATACTACCATCCAAAGACGGCCCACCTGCCAGCGCCTTATTGCGTGGTTACTTAATGAATAGTCGTACTGTAGGAAAAGCCACACGCAATACAGCGCCTACCGTTTCTAACCCATAAGAGCCATTAAAAAAACATACGATTCAAACTATGAGTAGTGAGGACAGTGATTATGTAAGAAAGATTGACAACACAGTGAAAGATTGAAACGTGTAGCGACTGACTGTTGTGCGCCGGCTTGGGCCGCCAGCGGAGGTTGGGGCGGCACTTGACTTTTTTGCTCCACTTTTTTTGTCAAGAAAAAAAGTGGAAAACAAACAACAAGAAAGAAACTTCATTGTTTGATGGAACCAACATTGTCAATTGACATTCTCCTATAATTGACGCTGTTTGCGATACACAAATACTAGCCGTTACCAAAATAAAAAAGCCCCGCTGCTTACGGGGCTGATAGGGTACAAATCTTACCATCGTCTGTCATTGCGTGGGTAACGGTCATCGCTGTACGAATGGTTGCTGTTACGAAACCGTTCCCATACCTGGCGGATTTCGTCCCTGCGCTGGTCTTCAAGGCGGCTGATCTCAAACTCTTTTTCACGCCTTCCTTTCCAGAAGTTATGTGCCACCTTACCCTCGCGGCGGTCGTACTCATGGTTAATGCGTTCAATTTGCTCATCACGGTCGCGGGCCGAAAACCCGTACTGGTAGCGGGTTGTGCTTTCGTAGCGGCCATCGCCATAAGAGTGTGGTGGTTGTGCATTAACAACAATAGCCGCACCTAAAACAAACAATAGGGTCATAATTTTTTTCATAGTGAATGATTTAAATTGTTATGCCTGTAAGAGATAAAATTTTCATTCGTGTTTAAGCGCTGCTGGTTAAAAAAAGGTGAAGAGTAACACCGCATTTTCAGACCCAAAAAAAAGGCGTTTTTACATTCTTACATCGCCACCGGTAAACTTCGCATCTTTGCAGACCAACAAATTTTTTACATGAAAACAGGAACCAAATTTATACATGCCGGCACGGAGCCCGACCCAAGCACCGGCGCCATCATGACCCCTATTTATCAAACCAGTACGTATGTGCAGGAGGGCCCCGGACAAAACAAAGGCTACGAATATGCCCGCAGCCAAAACCCTACAAGAACGGCGCTGGAAGCGGCTTACGCCGAAATAGAAAATGGAAAGTTCGGGCTGGCATTCAGCAGTGGTGTAGCAGCTACAGATGCAGTGATCAAGTTATTGTCGCCGGGCGATGAGGTGATTTGCGGCAATGATATGTATGGCGGCACTTACCGTTTGTTCTCTAAAATATTTGAGAAGTTCGGGATCAGGTTTTTGTATGTGAATATGCAGGAAGCAGAAGAAGTAACGCGGCATATTACACCAGCTACAAAATTGATCTGGATAGAAACACCTACCAATCCTCTGATGAATATCTGCGATATTGAAGCCTTCGCCAACATCGCTAAGGAGGGTAACATTTTACTTTGTGTAGATAACACTTTTGCTTCTCCTTATCTCCAAAATCCGTTAGACTTAGGCGCCGACATAGTAATGCATTCAGCTACCAAATACCTCGGTGGCCATAGCGATGTAATACAAGGCGCCCTGATGATGAACAGCCAGGAGCTAAGAGACCAGCTCTACTTTATTCAAAAAAGTTGCGGCGCCGTACCCGGCCCAATGGATTGTTTTTTAGTGTTGCGCGGTATTAAAACATTGCACCTGCGCATGCAGCGTCATTGCGAGAACGGCAGGGCGGTTGCTGAATTTCTTCGTCAACATCCAAAGGTGGGAAAGGTGTGGTGGTGCGGCTTTGAAGACCATCCTAATTATGCCATCGCAAAAAAGCAAATGCGCGACTTTGGCGGCATGATGAGTTTTGAAATGAAGAACGATAGTGTAGAAGAAGCAAAGCGGATTTTATCTTCTACTAAATTATTCGCACTGGCTGAAAGCCTTGGTGGTGTGGAGTCGTTGATCAATAACCCCGCCACGATGACGCATGCTTCTATACCCAGAGAAGAGCGGATAAAAAATGGTTTAAGCGATTCTTTGATACGATTAAGTGTTGGCGTAGAAGATGCGGAGGACCTGATAGAAGACCTGGCAAAAGCCATCGGATAATTATCATACTTGTCAAATGAAAAAGAATTTATTGGATAAAGACTGTAGCGAAAACATAGTAGGCCGGACACAAAAATTAGTTGCTGATACGCCACCGCTTTGGGGCACGATGAACGCTACCGAAATGCTGCTGCATTGCAACCGTGTTAATGAACAACTCCTGAATACAGAACCTTTAAAAAAAGGTACCCACCTGAAACAATATATAGGCCGATGGCTGGTTTTATACCTGTTGCCGACTTTTCCAAAGAACAGGCAAACACCCAAACGGAACATTACCAAAGGGCAAATAGATGCAGCGGAGTTTACCACTCAGCAACAACATTTTATTGAAATAATACGCCGGTTTCCCCATCACCAAAAACCTATTGAACTACCGCATCCCTACTTTGGTGATTTGAATACAAGCCAGTGGGGGCTTGCGGGCTACAAACATATTGATCATCATCTTCGGCAGTTTGGTGTGTGATAAAAGTAGAAGATGCCATGAGGACTTTATGAAGGAAGAGCTAAAAATTTTTTTAGATAAGAAAGTGGCTGAGTATAATCAGCCATCTTTTATTGCCGCCGATCCTATCTCTATTCCGCACCGTTTTAGTAAAAAGCAAGACATTGAAATCGCCGGCTTCTTCGCTTCTGTTTTTGCCTGGGGCAATCGCACCACGATCATTAATAAAACTACAGAGCTGTTGAAGTTGATGGATGATGCACCTTATAATTTTATTACCCAACATACCGATAAAGAATTACAAAACTTAGTCGCTTTTAAGCACCGCACCTTCACCACTACCGATCTTTTATACTTTATTCTGTTTTTGAAGCATCACTATAAAAGCAATGCCTCACTGGAGACTGCCTTTGCAGAATGGATGGATAAAAAAGATACCAATATAGAGAAGGCACTCACCGGTTTTCATGATTATTTTTTTTCATTGGAAGATGCGCCGGTGCGAACAAGGAAACACATTGCCACGCCGGTAAGAGGTTCTACCTGCAAGCGGTTAACAATGTTTTTACGGTGGATGGTACGCAGGGATAATGCCGGAGTGGACTTTGGTATTTGGAGAGCCATTTCACCGGCGCAACTGGTGTGCCCGGTAGATGTGCATGTGGCACGGGTAGCCAGAAGCCTTCACCTGATAACCCGTAAACAAACCGACTGGCTAACGGCATTGGAGCTAACCGAAGCGCTGAAAGGCTTTAGCAGCAACGATCCTGTGAAATACGACCTTGCCCTTTTTAGTCTCGGTGCTACAGAAAAATTTTAGTTAGCCAATAGTATTTAGTAATCCAACTTTATAGATATGGAAGTATTGGTAATGCTTGAAAAAATTACAAAAGCGCTTTCTACTGATGAAAAGGAACGCCTGAAAAGAGAATTATCAGCCTACTTGAATGAGTTATTGCAACATGACTTTTCTGCGTTGGTACAACTTCTATATCGAACCGATGTATCGGAACAAAAACTAAAAACGGTACTAAAAGAAAACAAAGAGGCGGATGCGGGTGACCTGATTGCGGGGTTATTAATTCAACGCCAGGCAGAAAAAATAGCTGCGTTAAAATCGTTTTCATCAAACACGCCACCACCGGGTGACGAAGCCTGGTAACTTAGTTGGTCAATGGTTCTATCTTTTTCAAAAAAAGCATATCGCCTTTATCATAACGATAGTTAGCAGGCTTGGTATCGCTATCAAACAATTGCCATTGCAAGGTATTATCATTAACAAAAAGCAACAAACTTTTCAGCGTAAACACATGTGAAGAATCTTTTACCAAAAGGTTAAGCCAAACGGGGTTCTTACTAAAATCGGAAAGCCGCGCCACAGCCCGCATTCGCTGTCCGCCATGTACAATATAAACTGTGTTGCTATCCACTACATCCAGCCCGGCTCCTTTGCTATTACGCCAGGTTCCTGCTAAATTTTCAAAACCATACTTCTGTGCCGAAGAAACTAATTGAAGGCTAATAAGAAGCGATAAGGTAAAGACTATCTTTTTCATAAAACCTCATTTTCGTTACACAATCTCATCTACCCATTTTATTATACATACGCTATGCCACTAATCTGCGATGTTGGTTCACCGGCATTATTTTTTTACAGTACCAGGCAAACGATAATTATGCAACGTGATGGCGCAAGTACCAGCTTATGGCAAACTACCACTCAAGACTTTACGGCTAAATCCACGCCTTTCAGCGAAACCGTTTTTGATGTACTGATTGTTGGCGGAGGCATTACCGGCATTACAACGGCGCTTTTACTTCAAAAGGCCGGCAAGCATTGCCTGGTGGCGGAAGCGCATAGCTTATGTTTTGGCACCACCGGCGGCACTACGGCGCACATCAATACCTTCTTTGATACTACCTACGACGAGGTGCAAAGCGATTTCAGCAAAGAAGCCGCCAGCCTGCTATCCAAGGCAGCCCAAAGCGCAAGGGATCTTTTTAAAAAGCAGGTGGCTGACTATAAAATTGATTGCGGCTTCGCGGAAAAAGATGCTTACGTATATGCACAAGATGAGGAGCAAACCGAAGAGTTGGAAAAGATGGTTCGGGCATCGAAAGAGGCCGGGGCTTCTGTAGATTATACCGATAAAATCCCGCTGCCTTTCTCATTTACCAAAGCCATTGTTTTTCATCAGCAGGCAAAGTTTCATCCCACCCGTTATGTGCAGGCATTAGCAAAAGCGTTTGAAGATGGCGGTGGTACTATTCTTCAACACTGCGCCGTAGATACATTTGAAAATGAGGACGGCATGCTTCAGGTGACTACCGCTAACGGTATTATAAAAGCAAAGGCATTAGTATGGGCAACCCATATTCCGCCGGGTATTAACCTGTTGCATTTTCGCAATGCGCCTTACAGAAGTTATGTGATTGCCGTAAAATTAAATGGCGCTTACCCCGATGATTTGGCCTATGATATGTACGATCCGTATCACTACTACCGCACACAGGAAATAGATGGCGAAAACTATTTTATTATTGGCGGCGAAGATCACAAAACCGGTCACGAAGAAAATACAGAAGCCTGTTTTAATAATTTGATCGCACATGCTAAAACTAATTTTGATGTGGCGGAAGTCACGCATAAATGGTCATCGCAATATTTTGAACCTTCAGATGGTTTGGCTTACATCGGCCATTTGCCGGGCAATCCAAACAACGTGTATGTAGCCACCGGTTATGGTGGCAATGGCATTACCTACAGCCATATAGCCGCACAGGTGTTAACCGATTTAATCACGACCGGCCAAAGCGAATACAAGGACTTGTTCAGCCCTGGAAGAATTAAGCCAGTAGCGGGTTTTACCGCTTTTGTTCAGGAGAACGCCGATGTGGTAAAGGAGTTTGTTACAAGGCGTTTTGCCGCCGAAAAAATAACCGGCTTATCCGATTTGGCAAGGGGCGAAGGCAAAGTGATAAAGTACGAAGGCGATATGATTGCTTTGTATAAAGATGACAGTGGAAACGTACATGCGCTGAACCCTGTATGCACACATGCCAAATGTATTGTGGGATGGAACAGCGCGGAAAAAACCTGGGATTGCCCTTGCCATGGCGGCCGCTTTGGCATAGATGGAGAAGTACTTACCGGGCCGCCAAGAAAGGGTTTAAGTAAGATTGAGTTGGAAAGATAGACAGGCTACGGATAGGGATTTCTGCTGTGCTGATATTCTTTGATTCGTCAGCCAGAACTGGGGCTGGGTAGAGTTAATGCAATTGATCTATATTCTGTTGCTTGGCTTTATTAGTCCGACCCGGACTTCAGATGATAAGCGAACGGGACGATCATTACATATTCTTCGATTAGCATTGAATACCAGCTATTAGTCTTTCATGTTAATCCATACTTTTTATTCAAGTCTAACTTTATGTGTCCTAGCATAGTTTTATTTGCTATGTCAACGACAAGTGTTACAAAAACATTTTCATCCGCTGTTGGTAATAGTATATGGTCAAAAGTTGATGAGTCATTACGATAAACCTTTTCAACGATATTGTTCTCGTAAATGTGCTTGCCGACTAAGTTTTCTTTCACAAGCTCTTTAACGTAATTCCAAATATCCACAACTGGATATACTGTTCCTGTTACGTCTGTCATTTTACTTCCAAACGTTTTCTTAAACTCCTTTTCTAACAGTTGTTTTGTCAAGTTTGCGGAAATTAGTTTGATGTTTTTTCTACATCCCAACCATCATATAGCTTAATGTGGCAGAAGTCTGCAAGTTTGGTAAAAGCTTTATTTCTTCTATGAAGTTTTCCCGGAGTCAAGGTGTCAATTTTGCTCGCATGAAGTGTCCAGCAATTATCGTCAGTCAAATAAATGTCTTCTAAAATATAATTGTTATCTCTTAATTCAGTGAAAACATTTTGCAGCTTTTCTTTGTCGGTATCCACGAAATAAAAACCCCATTTTAGAGGAAGGGCTGTGTCAAAACCGTCGGCTTTCATTTTATTAAATATGCCAATTAGATTATTAAGATTTGAAATCATGAAGCAATCTATTTTGCATTACACAACATTGCCTCTAAAGGGAACCAGCTTACTTTACTCATTAAATATTCTCGCCAGCACTTTATTAATAACATATTCCGGCCGTACTACAATTCCTGTTTTAGACGGGTCGGACAAACCGCCAATATAAAGCCCACCAAAAACAATGGTATTATCCTGTGTTAGCAGGTAAGCTGGCGCACCCGATAACCCTGTGCCGGCATCGCCGCTTTTTAAGTAGGTGTAATAGTTAACCGCGTCGTTCAACTTTACATTTGGTAAAAATACATGCAGGCAATACTCCTGCGTAAGGGCCGATCGTGAATTGGAAGTCTGTTGCCGGTCCCTTAAATAATCGTTGCCTTCCTGGCCATTAGAGTAGCCATACACTAACACGGTTTTTGCTTGCTCGCATCTAAGCTCTTCATCAAAAAAACTTTCAATGGAATAAACGGAATACTTTTTAGCATCCTTTATCTCCACTACATACACATCCGGGCTTTCGTATTCATGAAACGGTTTTGATTTGCGCTTCATACTTAAAATAGGAAGCGGAAGAAATTGCAGCTTGCTGGTATCGTTGGAGAGACGAATAAAAACAGTATCGGGATAGTTGTCTATAGCCCTAAATTGAACGGGGTCAAAGCCGGTTAACAAATGGGCAGTGGAAATAAAAAACAACCTGCCTTCATGCCGGACAAAGCATCCCGTTGCCTGAGACTTTATTCCCTCACGGCTCATCTGAACCATATAACTATACTTGCTTAATGAATCTTCAGGCTCCTGTGCCTTGCTGGTAAAAAATACAAAAAGGAGCAACCCCAAAAAAGACTTACGCATAAAACACCATTTAAGAATTCAGTAGTTTACGGTGGTTTTAGCGTATATATTGGAGTTTTAGTTAGTGGGAAAAATTGAATTTAAATGTACTTCAATTTGCGCTCAAATAAAAGGGCCGAGTGCAATTTAATGGCTTTGTGTGTAAGGATGCGTAAAGAATAAAAAACTCCACCGGCGTTATACCCAGCGGTACCGCCTTCAAACAAAATGCCCCGCAAGCAAAACGCTTACGAGGCACAAAACATGAGAAAAGCTGTAGGGGGAGGGATCGAACCTCCACGAGGCAGTTAGCTAAAGTGCAAAGAGTAGTGGTCAACCCTGGTCGGCCTTACCATAAGTAACGTCGGCTCTACACTCAGTTTATCCTGTGCTCCCCACCCCCGAGACAAGAGGGTATGTCTGCCAAAATTTCATCACCCCACAGTGTTGTAGTGAATAGTCAATAGTAAGTAGTGAAAGAAGAGTTGTTACTCATTATTCACTATTGACTGTTTCAATGAACTTGACAAGTCAAAAATAAGACGGCTATTGTTATTTTCAATCACTTCTATTTAAATTTAGATTCTATTCAATACTTTGCATTTCTATTAGATAATCTTTAAAACAGGATGATGCTATGCCCACTTCTTTAAATATTGACAAATTAGACCTTGGCATTATTCAGCAACTGATGCACGATGGCAACCTATCCTATGCGGAGATTGGCAAAAAACTTTTTGTATCGGCCGGTACCATTCATGTACGTATAAAAAAATTGCAGGAGTCCGGCGTTATCAGTGGAATAAAATACAGTGTTGATTTAAAAAAGCTGGGCTACGATGTCATCGCTTTCATTGGCATCTACCTGGAGAAAAGTTCGCTGTACGATACAGTGGCCAAAGACCTGAAAAAAATTCCTGAAATTGTACGCATGAATTACACCACAGGCAACTACAGCATCTTTGCCGAAATTGTTTGCCGCGACATTGCCCAACTGCGCACCATCCTTCACGATGAGCTGCAAAAGATAAAAGGCATCGAACGCACCGAAACATTTATCTCTTTAGAAGAAAGCCTTTCACGCAGTGTAAAAGTGGCTGCTGCCTGATATGCAAAAAAGCCGTTTTTTAAAAAGCTTATCGTGGCTGGTGCTGCTTAACCTGCTTATTAAACCAGTTTGGATTTTTGCCATTGACCGGCAGGTACAAAACAGCAACGGCGCACAAGCTTACGGGTCTTATTTTTCATTGGTTAACCTCACTTACGTACTTCTTTTTATTGCCGATGCCGGCCTTAGTAATATGCTAACGCAAAGGATGGCGGCCAAACAGGCAACCAGTCTTACCCAATTGATGCAACTCAAGCTGGTGCTACTTTTCATCTATGCCTGCAGTTGTTGTTTTATTGCCTGGCTTACGCATGTTTCGCAGTGGACTATCCTGTTTTATGCGATCGTTATTCAGGCTTTAGGATCCTTGTTTGTTTTTCTGCGCGGCTTATTAACCGCGCATCAATATTTTACTACCGATGCCTGGTTTTCGGTATTGGATAAAGCCCTATTAATCATCCTATGCAGCGGATTTATTTATGGTTCCCTGGGCCAGCTAAGCTTACTGCGCTTTGTGCAATTGCAAACGGCCACCACTTTATTTGCGGTGCTTAGCCTATCTATTTTATTGGTAAGAAGACGAGCTTTTACCGATGCAGAAAAGCAAAGCACTACAACCATCATCAGGTGGACGGCGCCGTTTGCTTTTATCATTTTACTAATGTCGGCGCACTATAAACTCGATGCTTTTTTACTGGAACGATTACACCCTTCCGGCGCGGTGCAGGCAGGCATTTATGCAGGTGCCTTCCGGTTGCTTGACGCGGCTAATATGCTGGGCTATCTTACTGCATCGTTTTTAGTTCCCTTCATTGCCCGGCATAAAAATAACCAATTCATTATTCAACCGGTGATTGATATAGTGCGTCATGCGCTGCTGCTCGCCGGCATAGGCCTGGCTTGCTTTGCAGTGCAGTTTGCGCCCTGGCTGCAAGGGATTTTATATCATAACAAGGACGTTGAAAGCATACGGGTTTTGCAGCTTTGCCTTTACGCATTGCCAGCTTATTATCTGATACATATTTATGGTGCTGCCCTCACTGCCATAAGAAGCTTTCGCTTGTTTATTGTTATTATAGCACTATCACTTTTTGTCAACATCATTTTAAATCTTTGGCTCATTCCGTTGCAAGGAGCGGCCGGTTGTTGTATAGCCGCATTAATTAGTCAATATAGTTGCGGGCTGGCGCTTTATTTCTTTGCTACCAGAAAACTTCATCTCACTCACTCCTTTTTATCGTTGCCGTTGTATATCATCAGTGCCGGAGTTTTGCTCACCGTATTTTATTTCAGCGGCGGAGCGATGAGCCATGTTTGGGTTATTTTAGCGGCCGTGGTTGCGCTGTTGCTTGCAACCGTTTTATGGCAACGACAACGATTACAAAAGCTCATTTCTCTTTTTTCTAAATAACAACTATGCCCGATATTATCTCTGTTATCAGCAAACGATGGAAGCTGATTTTTTTACTGACAGGGTTAGCTACCCTGCTTGCCCTTGCTATTACGCTGCTGCTCCCAAAGCTTTACCTGTCAACGGTTACAGCGGTGCCCACCAATTCGGCTTTGAACGATAAGGCGCGGTTATTCAATCAAAATATTGAGGGACTTTATCCTGAACTTGGTTCGCCGGATGAACTGGACCGGATGGAAGGAACAGCAAAATTGGATACGCTTTATGTAGCGATGGCGAAGGAATTTAAACTGGCAGAAGCCTACCACACCATTGATGAAAAAGACCCTGATTTTAGAGCTGCCTTGCTATTGAAAAAAAACCTGACAGTAGTGCGTAGCGCTTACGGCCAATTGAAAATAAATGTGTGGGATAAAGAACCTGACCTGGCGGCAAAAATGGCCAATACGTTCTTGCAAAAGTTGAATGAATTTCATCAGCATCTGCAAAACGAAAACAACCAGCAACTGCTTAAACGGATGAAGGAGGATATGGCAGCAAAACAAAATGAACTGGCTACGTTGCAGCAATCACTATCATCCTACACCGGCAGCGATTTATCAATAAATAAAAATCCTGTGCCCAACGATTCAATGAATAAACCAATAAGTAGAATGAACACCGGTTCAAGGGCCAGGGAATTATCAGAGCAAATTAATGCGTCGCAGACAGTCATTAATCAATATGAAATATTTCTAAAAACGGTGCCTAACGTTTTAGTGGTGGAAGAAGCGGCAAGGCCATCGCTGGAGCCTGATAAGCCACGGGTTTTATCACTTGCCTTCTTCGCTTTTTTTGCTGCTTTATTATTCTCTACCCTGCTAGCTTTTTTTGTGGAAGGCAGAAATAAAACCGCGTGACCGATTCTACCAACAAATTAGTAATCCTTTTTGGCAGCCTGTTGCTAATGGCCGCTATTTCAGGCGGGGCGGTGCTTTCAGCGCCTGCGCTATTTTTTATCCCAATAGGTTTGCTCTTTATTATTTTGCTGATACAATATCCGCAAACACTTTTTTATCTGCTGCTATTTGCTATTCCCTGGTCGGGCGAAGCGCAATTCACAGAAAGCCTCGGCACCGATTTGCCCGACGAGCTGTTGATGTTGGTAACATCATTGGCTGCGCTTCTTCTATTTGCTTATCACCAAAAAAAGTCGCGAAAAATTCATTTGCTTTTAGTAGTGCTTTTATGCCAGGCCATCTGGATTATAATTTGCGCTGGCTTCTCTACCGATGTTACTTTATCGGTTAAATATTTTTTGGCGAAGTGCTGGTACCTGCTGGCCTTTGTAGCTGCGCCGTTATTGCTGATTGATGATAAAAAAAAACTGGCAATAGCTGCTGCTGTTTTAACCGGTTCTATGTTTTTAGTAACGGCCCTTGCCATCATGCGTCATGCGCAATACGGCTTTACGTTTACTGCTGTTAACGAAGCCGTACATCCTTTTTTCCGCAACCACGTAACCTATTCGGCACTACTTGTTTTTATGTTGCCGTTGCAGCTTTGTTTTTGGCGAATGGCTTCTGGCAAAAGACTGCGGCAATTTATTTTTTTTACGATTAGTATTTCTTTGGTGGCGCTTTTCTTATCGTATGCAAGAGGCGCCTGGCTGGCTTTGCTACTGGCCTTTTTTTCTTCCTGGTTACTAAAGCGAAAGTTGTTGTTTAAAAGCTTTTGCATAGCAATATTGCTGACGATTGCCGCCTTTTTTTATCTTGGCAATAATGATCGTTACCTGGCTTTTGCCAACGATTACCGGTCCACCATTTTCCACCAAAATTTTGAAGAGCATTTAGCGGCAACTTACCAGGGCAAGGACTTATCTACGGCTGAGCGTTTTTATCGTTGGGTAGCGGGTGTTCGCATGGCCGGTGATAGTTGGACAACCGGTTTTGGGCCCAATACATTTTACGAAAATTATAAAAGCTATACACAGCCGGCTTTTAAAACATGGGTAAGCCACAACGATGAGCACTCTACGGTACATAATTATTTTTTGCTTCAGTTGATTGAACAAGGCATCATTGGCTTGTTGTTATTTATGCTGTTGATCGGGGCTATGTTTTGGAAGGCAGAAAAAATTTATCATCGCAGCGCTACGGCTTTTTGGAAACATACGTCGGCGGCCGTTGCAGCGATTTTAGTAATGATTTGCACCGTTAATTTTTTAAGCGATTTAATTGAAACGGATAAAGTAGGAAGCGTATTTTATCTGTGTATAGCCGTGTTGGTAATGGCTGATAAAAGTAAGATGACGGATGATAAATGACAGCACAAACAGTAAACAGTCATCTATCATCTGTCATCAAATTTTCCCTCTTACATTCAATGCATCCCGCAAGCCATTGCCTAACAAGTTAAACGACAGCACCAGCAGCATAATGGCAAAGCCCGGAGCCAGCGCCAGCATTGGGTTTTGGGTGATAATGAAGTTATAGTTCTCTTTGATCATGAGGCCCCAGCTTGGTTGCGGCGGCTGCACACCAACACCGAGAAAAGAGAGGCCCGCTTCTATAACAATAGCCGATGCAAAGTTGGAGGCAGCTATCACCAAAACAGGCCCGAAGATATTCGGCAGTATATGCCTGGCAATAATTCTAAAGTCGGAAAAGCCCAAAGCCCTTGCCGCTTCTACATACGGAATTTCTTTTGTGGCCATTACCTGTCCGCGTACAAGGCGGGCCACATTCACCCACATGGTTAAACCTACCGCGATGAAAACCTGCCAAAAACCTTTGCCTAATAAAAGCGTAATAGCAAATACCAATAGCAATGTTGGTATGCTCCAGATAACATTGATCAGCCACATGATGGCTTCATCGGCGCGGCCGCGATAGTAGCCTGCAATAGCACCTAATAAAATGCCTACTGATAAAGAAATAAGAACGGTGATCAATCCTACACTTAAGCTAACCCTGGTGCCAATAATCAACCGGCTTAAAATATCGCGGCCGTATTTATCAGTGCCGATATAAAATTTTTTAGTAACGATTGGCTCACTGGCTAATGATGATTTCTTATAGGCGATACGTTCCGTTACCCCTTCATCAATAAAGTGCTGCGCCATAATACTATCACCTGTTTGCTGGTATGATGTGATGGGAATGTATTCGGCATCATCAGGCCGGCCGGAAAGGAGTTGGTTAAAAAAATTTGTTGCCACCGCGTTATCTTTTTTTACCACTAAAAACTCCCGGGTGTAACCAGGTTTCTCGCCGCCGATTTCTAAAATAATGCGGTTGGCGAAGGGCGATGAATCGGGCGAAAGGAAATAGCTGAAAACCGCCACCAGTATAGCAATTACAATCATCAGCAGGCCGGCCATAGCGCCCCGGTTTTTTTTCAGCCGTTGCCAGGCCGCCTGCCAAAAAGAAACTCCTTTATCCCCCAAGTGGGAAGCGGCTGACACACTAACCTCGCTTTGCGGCCCTTTTACTTCATTTTTTTTATTGTGTTGTTCAACCATTGAAATGGGTATGTTGTGAAGATAGGCTTTGCTTGTTTTGCAAATGCATGGATACTTACCTGATAGTTATATGCGATAGCTTTCATCGGGAAAGTTCAGAACTTTTTTATGCTTTTTTACTTTGTGTTTTAATGTGTTCTTCTCCCCTTCCATTCATACTTACCAAACTGGCTAAGCAAGCCTACAAACACGGTGTAAAAAATATGAAGGGGCTGCATAAAAAAGAAGTAACGCATCAGCTTTTGTTCGTTATAAAATTTAGCTACTGAATAAACAAACGGCCATTCGATGATTGTCTTACCAACTAAGAAACAGGCAACGTGTAGCCAATAAAATTTGTTAGTGAAGGCAGCTATCAGCAACACAAAAAAAAGAACATTGAATAAAAGAATAAAACTCAATACAGCTATAATTCTCCCATCGTTATACACCAATGTTTTGCTGGCCCAGCGCTTTCGTTGCGAGATAAAAGCCCTCCACGTTTTCATCGGTGCCGTAGTGACAATTGCCTCCTTGTTTTTTAAATAGAAAACGTTGCGAGGCCACTGTTTCCATATCTTATACATCAGCAGCATATCATCGCCGGTAGCCACTTTATCAATGCCGTCAAAACCATTCACGCTTACAAAAGATGTCCTCGTATAACTTAGGTTAGCGCCATTGCACATGGCATGTACGTTAGCCGAAACGCTTGCCGCTGTAATGCCCTGCAACGTTATAAAATCAAGCGACTGAAAAATTTGCAGCAACGAATTATTGTGTGTGAATTTTACCGGCGCAGCAATGAAAGCCGCCCCTTTTTCTCGGTAAAATTTTGCATGGCTTGATAGCCATTTATTACCAACACGGCAATCGGCATCGGTGATTAAAATGAGTTCGCCCCGGGCATCTTTTACACCGCCTTCAATGGCTCTTTTCTTGGACGATTGATCAGCGCTTACGGCCGGTAAAATCATTCGCATGTTCCCCTTCAATCCATCGCCAATAACCGAAGTGCCATCAGTGGAATAATCATTCACGATAATCACTTCATATAAATGCGATGGATAATCCTGCGCTTCTAAATCATTCAGTAAAAGTGGTAAAGTGCTTTCTTCATTTCGTGCGGCTACAATAATGGAGATAAATGCATCGCTTCCTAATCGGTCCGGCTGATAAGCTGCAAGCCGCTTCCAGTGGCGGTTGTAAAAAAAAATGAGGATGGCATAAAGCAGTAAAAAGCCAATCATGATGAGGGTTAGAAGCATCCGGCCAAAACTAAATCTTTTCCCTTTGGAGGCATTCCTAAAATCTTTTCCTAAAATGTTTGGAGTAACCGCATACTGTTGTATTTTTAACTTAGTTGCATAAACAACTATATGGTTTTAACCCACTTTAAAAAAGGCGAATTATACAGCTTCATCACGGGCAAGGCTTCTACAGCTATTGCGCGGCGGCTGCAAAAAAAATTCAATGAAGCCGGCATCTCCGTTACCATTGAACAATGGAGCGTTTTATATCATTTATGGAAGGGCGATGGCGCCAGTCAGCAGGAATTGTGCAACGCCACTTTCAGGGATAAGCCAAGTATAACAAGGCTGGTTGATAACTTGGAAAAACTGGATTTAGTAAAACGGGTAGCCCACGATAAAGACCGCCGCATTAATAAAATTATTTTGACCAAGGCCGCCAAAGCATTGGAAGAACAAACCATGCAGTTGGCGGAAGAAACGTTGAATGAATCCCTTGCCGGCGTGTCGCAAAAAGAGATTGAAATGTGTAAGCAAGTGTTGCAACGGGTGTATGATAACCTCACCCCTTAATTTCCTCTGCGGCAGAGCCGTAGAGCGGAGCCACGCACGGCTACTGGCTTTGCAACGAAACCGCTTAATAGTTTGAGTCGAATAAAAGGAAGGTTCTTTTAGGATAGAATAGAAAGCAAAAGTTATGAGTACACTTCTTAGAGGATTGACCTTAATTGAGAATGAACCAAAGATTTATTCTGATACACTTACAATTGAAATCAAGCCTTCTAAAAATGATAAGGCCAGGTTTCAAGTAGAGATAACCGATAGAGACTTTGCTGATCTTAAAGGACAGTTTGCAGACACGGTAGCTTTTTTAGAAAAAAACAAAATTTCGTTACAACAAGTAAAAAATCGTTTAAGTGATTTGTCATGGCACATAGACTTTGGATATATGTCCAAATTAGTCACAGGCAGCATCGCTATTGAAGCTATCTTCTTGCCTTTGCCTTTACTTAAATTATGTTCTGAATTGGAGATTGAACTGTTGGTATCAATGTATGATAGCAGATTATTTCAGAGATAAACGCTGCCGCGACGAAGTGCTCAATAGCGATAAGAACCTTGAAGAGTGCGACGCAAGAAAAGCTAAATAGATAAATAAGCCCCTGGCCAAAAAAAATGAATACGTAAACAAGCATCAATATTATAAACCTGCTCCCAAAGCCCCCTTAGGGGATGGGGGTTAAAACTCTAATGATGGAAACACTGACAACCACTACACTTAAAGGCGGCGAATGGCTGGTAAAAGAAAGCAGTCCGGCCACAACATTTATTGCTGAAGAATTTACTGAAGAACAGAAAATGATCCGCGATATGTGCGACCAGTTTTTGAAAACAGAAGTAATGCCCAACGTAGAGCGCATGGATAAAATGGAGCCGGGCTATATGCGGTCGCTGGTAGAAAGGGCAGGCCAGCAAGGCATGTTAGCGGTTGCCTTCCCGGAAGAATACGGCGGCCTCGGAAAAGACTTTGTTACCTCCACTATTGTGAATGAATACCTCGGTGCTGGGCACTCATTTTCCGTAGCTATTTCGGCGCATACGGGCATTGGTACGTTGCCTATTTTATACTTTGGCACCGATGAACAAAAACAGAAATACATTCCTAAATTAATTAATGGCGAGTGGGTTGGCGCTTATGGATTAACAGAACCCAACAGCGGCTCCGATGCCCTGGGAGCCAAGACCACAGCCCGTTTGAGCGAAGACGGCAGGTATTATTTACTCACCGGGCAAAAATGCTGGATCACCAATGGTGGCTTCGCCGACATCTATACCGTGTTTGCCAAAGTGGATGGGAAGGAGTTCACCGCCTTTATTGTGGAACGTGGTTTTGAAGGCTTTACGCAAGGGCCCGAAGAAGATAAGATGGGCATCAAAGGATCATCTACTGTGCAACTGTATTTTCAGGACTGCAAAGTGCCGGTTGAAAACTTATTGGGCGAGATTGGCAAGGGCCATAAGATCGCTTTCAACATCTTAAATATCGGCCGTTTAAAACTTTGCGCCGCAACGGTTGGTGGTGCCAAGTATGCCATCAACGATAGCATTGAATATGCCAAAACAAGAGAACAGTTTAAAACGCCTATCGCCAACTTTGGCGCCATTAAACATAAGCTGGCCGAGATGGCCATTAAAACCTTTGCTGCCGAAAGCGCCTTGTACCGCACCGCTAAATGGATTGATGATAAGGAACATGAATTAATAGATAGCGGCAAACCATTTAATGAAGCCTTGCTTGGCGGCGCCGAAGAATACGCTATCGAATGCGCTATCTTAAAAGTATTTGGCAGTGAGATATTGGATTACATTGTTGATGAAGGTGTGCAGATTCATGGTGGCAACGGCTACAGTGCGGAGTATAATATTTCCAGGGCTTACCGCGATAGCCGCATCAACCGTATTTACGAAGGCACTAATGAAATCAATCGCCTGCTTACGGTAGATATGACCCTGAAACGGGCCATGCAAGGGCGTTTGAACATGATGGGCGCCGCAATGAAAGTGCAGGGCGAGCTAATGAGTATCCCTGAATTTGGCGAAGAAGAGGAGACGCCGTTTGCGGCCGAAAGAAAGCTGGTTCAAGGCTTTAAAAAAGCAGTGTTGTTAGCTTCCGGCGCAGCCGCACAAAAGCTGATGATGCAGTTGCAGAACGAGCAGGAAGTATTGATGTGCATTGCCGATATGAGCATTGATACCTTTATTGCAGAAAGTCTTTTACTGCGTGTGATGAAGTTGAGCGAAGGCAGCAGCAACGAAATTTATAAAGACATTTTAGGTTGCTTTTTATACGATGCGGCCGACCGCATTTTAAAGAATGGTAAAGATGCCATTAATGCGTTTGCTGAAGGCGATGAGCAACGCATGATCTTAATGGGATTGCGCCGCTTTACAAAAGCGCAACCGTATAATAGCAAAGAAGCCCGCAGGCGGATTGCCGCGCATTTGGTAGATAACGGCCGGTATGCTTTGTAGCGATGAATGACCGATACTAAAAGAAGAAGCCCTATCAATTGATAGGGCTTCTTCTTTTATAGTTTTCAATTTTATGAACCAGGGGTTCTGTTTATTGGCCATCTGTTGTAATGTCTGATTTATTGGTTTATTCAGCACTTTGTCACGGCGGCTAGTCCCTCAAAGCTTCTAACGCTTTCGTGATGCTTGTACCCTTCCCACCGGGGAGGGCTTTAGCACCATCTACCACAATCAAAAAAGATTGCTGGGTGGGGCCGCCCTTATCCAAACACCATCTGCAATTCCCTTCTTACCACTTTCAACTCCTGCAATTCTTTTATCCGGTGGCGCATCATAATCAATCCCATGGCCATCATTAATGAGGCGATGGTAGATGAAATAAAGTACAACGTATAAATGCCGGTTACGTTGGTTTGATGTTGTATAAAATAGGCATAGAACACATAGCCATAGCAGCTATACGAAAATAAAATAGCGCCGAGCATCAATACCCGTCCGCTGTTTTTTCCATGATTGATAGTGAACCTGGCCTGCCGTAAAAACAGAAAGGCCGTGTAGCCAATAACAATCAATAATCCCGGTGCGGTAATGTAAACAGTGCCCTCCGGCGCAAACTTAAAGTACAGCGATGCCATCACTTCAAACACCAGAAAGCAAATAATAACGGTGTGCATTTTTTGTTGCTTTTGGCGGGCCGGACAAAAGAACAATAAAGCAGAAAGCATCAATGGAATTTCAATATAACTGTAAGCGATATCAATAGGATTTTTAAAATCAGGAACCGGTGGAATGCTTTGCGCACTTAAGCAATGAACAATGGTGAGCACATAATAAAGCCCAAGGGCAATAAGGCTGGCGTGGCGATAAAGCCGGAATAAAACAATCACCAAAACAGGAAGGCAGAAGCAGGCAACAGAGCTTAAGCCGAATAAAGAATTAGGGTTCATAGGCCGTGGTTTTAGTTGGATATTGTTCTATCGAAGTAAAGCAGAATTCGGGTGGTTTCAAACCGGCAAAACAAAATTCAGTAGTACCGCTATACATCTCCGTATTATTACGGAAACCTGCGCCCCAACTGCGTTATATAGGATTGGAAAATCAGGGGTTTTCTCTTAGGCACTCTTTTTTTCTGCCGTTATTATTTCAGTCGCTATTTGTATAATGAAGGCATTGTGCAGGTAAGAAAGCCTTGCATCCATTCAACTTAAAAACCACCGGTTGATGAAGGGCAACCTACTTTTTTATCCTTTTTTCCACCCGGGATGCCGGCGGTTTGTTTGTACTTATCAAACCAAAAACGAAAGGTATAGGTAAGCGCAATGTAGTAGTAGCCATCCCCATTTTTTGGGTTGCCTCTAATGTCGCCGGGCACCGGGTACGTTCGTGTGCTTACTTCATCGCCTCTAAAAGCCAGGTCCACGGCTTTTGCTCCACGAAATTTTTGCAGGTCCGCCTGGTCCACATAGCGGTCGCTAACATCATCTAAGTAATCAGTAAAGGTTCTGCGGTAGCTTAGTTCAAGGCCAATGCGGTTGTCTTCATCCAGCAGGTAATCTGCGCCAAAGCCAAAAGGAATACTAACCTGAATAAGACTATAATTGGGAATGCCGGGAGCAAAGCCCTGCCCTTCTGTGCTAAGCGGTTTCAAATAATAAGATGTACCGGCGGCATCCTTTGTGTAGGGGTTAAAATGAAAGGCACCAATGCCGGCAAATACATACGGCGTCCACCATTTGTCATTCAGGTTGAAAATGTTGTACTGAGCGCCGAGTTCAAAATCTAACAGCTTGGTAGAGAAGTCGAGGTTACGGGCCTGCATGGTAGCCGTACCTTTTTTGTCGGTAGCGGTTAAAGCGCCATACGTAAAATACGTGCGGGCCATAATGTGCTCCGTCAGGTCGTACCGGGCGCCAAGGGAAAGCATAGGCTTTGTTTGCGAAACGGTAATGGGACTGGCTTTCAGGTCGCCGTTATAGCCCATCATACCCAGGCGTGCAGAGAAATGAAAGTCTTGCGACCGGGCCAAAACGGGTATAACGAGCAGGAGCAGGAATAGGTTTTTCATTTGTGTTCTGGTTTTCTGAACACTGGTAAACGTAATAGCGCTCTATTTATTATAGCTGCGTAATGGGTGATAAGAAATTAGCCGGAAGCGCCGTAACAACAAGCGGGCCCTTTGCCATAACAAAGGGCCAGCCATTTAAAATATAGTATCAGCGATGGCAGCAGAACCAAGACCGTTTTATGCCTTCGCTTTCGCTAATTGCCAATCGGGCCGGATGTAGTGGCAGGTATAACCGTTAGGATGCTTTTGTAAATACGCCTGGTGCTCTTCTTCGGCATCCCAGAAATCGGAGGCGGGCACTACTTCGGTAACCACGGCTCCCGGCCATTTGCCGGAGGCATTCATGTCGCGGATCACTTCCTGCGCGGTGGCTTTTTGGCTTTCGCTTACATAAAAAATAGCGGAACGGTAAGAGGCGCCGGTATCATTGCCCTGACGGTTTTTGATAGTGGGGTTATGAATCTGGAAGAAGAACTCCAGCAGCTTGCGGTACGATAGCTGCTCAGGGTTAAACTGGATGGCGATTGCCTCCGCATGGTTGCCATGATTGCGATAGGTAGCGTTTTTCACCTCGCCGCCGGTATAGCCCACAACGGTTGATGTAACACCCGGAAGTTCCCGGATTAATTCTTCCATTCCCCAGAAACAACCACCGGCGAGTATTGCTTTTTCACTTGACATAGATGTAGTTTTTTAGATGATGAAGGGAAACAAGTATAACGCCAATTTGGTTTAGTGGCAGGTTGGCAGAGAGGGTGAGTAGAAAGAAGAATTATGGAACAGAGGGAAGTGGTACTATGAAGCGTTTGTTGCGTCGCACTCTTGTACGTTTGGGAGGGCTAGTGGGCCATTGCTTACGTGCAAATGAACACATTAATTTTTGGTAGCAATATTTCCTAAAGCTTTTATTATTCGAGCCATTTCTTTTTCAAAGTGCGACCTTAGTTTGCACTCCCAAAGAATCATAACACTATATCCTAATTTTTTTAATTCCTTTTCTTGATTTTTTGACCTATCTATATTTTTCTGAATTTTTGGTCTCCAATATTCCTGCCTCGTCTTAGGTATATGTGCAATCTTACAATTTTTTGAATGTCCATGCCAGAAGCACCCATGAACAAAAATTACAGTTTTATATTTTGGAAAAAGTAAATCAGGCTTGCCCGGTAGGTTTTTAGCATGAAGCCGAAACCGAAAGCCAAATGAATGAAGATATTGCCGAACTAACATTTCAAGCTTTGTATTCTTGCTTTTTATTTGAGACATTATATAGCTCCGCCGCTCTTCATTCATACATCACATAAGGGTTATGTAATTATCAAGGCTATTAGTTCATCAAGAGTTGACTGCCACTCAACTAATTCTTCGTTTTCGGCAAATCTCTCCGCTAGTATTGTTAATCTTGCTCGGTCAAAAACTAGCCCTGCATCATTTTGTGCATTTACTAAGTTCATGTCAGATAAATGGAACGGTGTTGCGAAAGCTCTTACCGGATGTCTCACATATGATACTGGATGAAACCACTTGCTAATTTTTTCAATGGTTAGATCAAAGAATTTTGTTGTCCAGTCATTACCACATGCACATTGACCAATAATAAATATTTTTCCTTTTCGGCCATCTGGTGTATTCTTCCAAACAATAAAGTCTAAGCCTTCATCTCCTCTTGTTTGAGGTTGGTGACCAAAGTCTTCGATAGCATTCCAAACCCACTCATTAGTCAGCTCATTGAGTTTTTGCATTGCCTTTAAAAATGTTGTGCCCACATCTCTATTTCTTGGCGATCCGACATGCAACGCTCCAGTGTCGTTGCCTAAATAAAATTTAGCTAACAATGTACATGTCCTTTCAAATACTCGAGGGAGTTTAGCGTAATGACCGGTTGTTATAGATGGTGCGACGGAAATTGCTAAACAAAATTCATAGTAGTGGGTTTGACTGGGATGATAAATTAGTTGGCTGTCGCTAAGTTCAAACGGGTAATATTCACCTAACAATAGTTTTCTCCTTTTAATCTCCTCATAAATTTCGCCAGAAGCAGTTTCATACTTTAAATCTTCAGCATGCCATTGTTGAGTTATCGTTTCGTCTTGGGAATCAAAATCATCCATGGCACCAGAAACTCTGTCATCGTTAAGCCCTGCGTCAATCAGTACTGAGCCCCTCAACATTGCCCTTGCTTCAGTCTGATCTGCATCTTTAATGATCCTCTGTTCCAAGTTCCTTAATTTGTAAGGATCAATCATCTTCCTCTGGATTTACCACTAATTTCAATTTTTTTTCAATATCCTGGGCAGTTCTACGATTCTTGTTTGCAAAGTCTACTAAAGGCGCTGCAATTTCAACCGGTACACTTTGTTCAGTCATTCCCGAGACTAAATCGTTTTGTATTTCCCTTACCTCTGCTAAGCCTAAACGCAATCTGTCGCCAATGGGTTTTGTTAGCCTAATTATTTCTTCTATGTTCTTGCCTTGTTCCAGCATTGTCACTTTTTCTGGGTCTGATAATGCTAATGCCAGATCGCCTAATTGCCGCGAATCTTTGATAGCTGAATTCCGGCCTTTTGACTTATCCCCAAACATAGCTTTTACAACTAATGACGCATTGTAGAGATTTTTTGGTGCAATAGGGTTTCTGACAGGCTTTTTATCTGGTATATCTAAAAATTTTCTGGTACTACTATAACCTAACATTGTATATATCCATGAGAACGGATAGTCTGTCACACTACCCCTACCCTTACGTACGCTGTCGGAAGGAACAAAATTGCCAGTGCTGGTTAATTGGTCAACAAAGTAATATCCCTCCAGGAGGTGATTGATTGTTTGCTGGTCAGAGCCAATCATTAATGCAATATCATTTAATGAAAGATTATTTTCCTCTACAACTTTTGCAACCCAGTACGCTTTGGCATAAGAGTCCCAAGGTTGAGAAGAAGCAATATGGCGAACGCCTAAATATGATAATAGAGCTTTGCTTTGCCTGTCATCATCAAAGATGATGACAGGCACTGGATCTATTGGCTTTTTGCCATGCTCATTCCATATTTTTTGATAATCAGCAGTTCTTTTTTTTTGACGAGATGCTCGTTCACCTCCCGTAATAATTAAGCATGCAGCCAATCTTCTGTTTCCTTCAGCAACTGTAAAATATTCACCAGGTCCTTTTTTGCACACAAGTGGTTCGGCATCAAAATAACCATTTACGGATAGTGAACTTAGAACATCGTCTACACCAAATTTTTCGACTATATGATCTAATATATCAGCTTGGCTTGAGTTTTTTTCGAGATCTCCAAACCGTGGGTTATCCTTATCTAATAGCAACATGTCTAATGATTCTCGACCTGGCTCACCTGCTATTGGTAAGGTTTGTTGTGCAACTGCTTTGGGCATAATAAAATTTTTCTACCAAATGTTAGGGAAAGCTTTTACCACCGAATGAAATAGAGGTGGCGGAACAGCATTTCCAATTACTTTAAATTTCATCGTAAGCGACATAGTATCAGGAAACTCAAATGTTTTTCCGAAGCCTTGAAGGCGAGCAGCTTCCCGAAAAGAAAGCCTTCTGGCAGGCATATCATTACTAAACCGCCATACGTTATGCTCAATTTTTATTAGCTCCGGGCTGCTTGGATGTAAGTTTATGTGTCTAAGATTACTAACAATGGTCTTAGATGGTTCATCCCAGCTTCTTCTTCTATCCCTTGACAAATAGTACCAATGAAAATTCGTAGTGCAGAACTCCCCTATTGGCCATTCCGGCAAATCAAAAATTTCATCCCTTTGAGTTTTATATGGCCTTGTGCTATTAGGGCCATACATAGGTTTCGGAAAAATGTATTCTGCTTCAATATCTGACCGGATACCAACTATAAAAATTCTCTTTCGTTCTTGTGCAAGCCCATAATCTGCTGCGTTCAGCTGTGACCACTTAACCCGATAACCAGCCATTCTAAATCGGGTAATCTGATTGTTTAATAAGTGAGCAAAATTTGCTCTTTGCATACCGGAAACGTTTTCTACAACAAACGCTTTGGGTGTAATGGTTCGAAGTGCACGATCAAATTCACGATATAGGTAATTAATTTTTCGTTCAGGATCTCTCACACCACCTTGACTAAACCCTTGGCAAGGATAACATCCTATTAATAGATCGGCTTTGGGAAAATGTAAAATGTCTGAGATATCACATAGCCTGAAATCAGTTGCAGGCAGGTTATGTTTATAAACCTCGGACGCATATTGTAGTTTATCATTCGCCAGAAGCACTTCGAAGCCTGCTTTATGAAGGCCAAAATCTGAACCTCCACATCCGCTAAATAAGGAAACTGCTGTTGGCATGTAATGAAATTTCTTTTTGCATGATAAGCTTAAACTTTGTCTTGATACTGAAAATTTTTACACAACAGTGCAAGCTATACTTCCTGTAAAGATAAAATGCTTTAGGTAGTTATTCAGATACGGCATCGGGTCATTGAAGTGCAATTTGATTTCAATTGTCCAATAGTCTTCCCCAACCGTACAAGAGTGCGACGCAACATACGCTCAATAGCAGCACGACTGCCTGTCACCAAAAAATACAATTGCACTTTCAACTGTCACTAACTTTCATGTCTCCAACTTACCTATACCTTACGTCTCAACACTTTTTCCGATACCATAACTCCCCACCCAATTATTTCCGCTTTTTGCAAATCCGTTTGATCAATTTCTTATCTTTTTGCCCGACTCCAAAAATTCACAAACTATGGCTTCAACAATGAGCAAAAAGGCGCGGGTATGGCACCGTTACTTAGGTTTCTTTTTAGCGGGTATAATGGCGGTATATGCGGTTAGCGGCGTGGTCATGATCTTTCGCAATACTGATTTTCTGAAGCAGGAAAAAACCGTAAGCAAAAAGCTGAAACCGGCGCTGAGTGCTGAAGACCTGGGCAAAACGCTTCGCATACGGGAGTTTGAGATAGAATCGGAAAGCGGCGATGTGCAAAGCTTTGAAGACGGCACTTACAACAAAGTCACCGGCGATGCCGTGTACAAAGAAAGATCGCTGCCGCTTGTGTTGGACAAACTAACAAAACTGCACAAAGCAAGCACGGGCCAGCCACTGTTTTTCCTCAACGTGTTCTTCGGCCTGTCGCTGCTGTTCTTTGTTATCTCCTCGTTCTGGATGTTTCTGCCGAACACTACCATCTTTAAAAAGGGGCTGTACTTCGCGGCGGCCGGGCTGGTGCTCACGATTGTGTTGTTGTTTTTGTAATTGTTAGCGTTGTCACCCTGAGCTTGTCAAAGGGCGTACTAATAACAACCGGCTTCGACACGCTCAGCCTGACAACCTTTTACTTTATGCGGTCTTGTTACTTACTGAAGTTTTAATGCAATAACATTACGCATCGGGAATGTTCGGCTCTACTAATTTGGTCAGCTTGTCCAATGATTCCTGCCAGCCTAAATAACACATCTCCACTGGTATCATTGAAGGGATGTTTTCCTGCAAAACCTTGATTTCGGTACCTACCAAAACAGGGCGTAGCGAAACGGATGTAATCATTTCTCCGGGCAGGTTCGGGTCGTCAAAAACATCGGTGTACTTTAAGGCTTCGGACGGCTTTATCTCCAAATATTTACCGCCGAACGAGTGACTGTTACCGGTGGAGAAATTGGTGAACGACATGCGGAAAGTGCCGCCCACTTCCACGTTCAGCTCCTGAACCGTACAAAGAAATCCATACGGAGGAAGCCACGAAGCGATAGCTGTTGCATCGGTAAAAGCACGATAAACTTTTTCGGGAGAAGCTTTTAAAACGCGGTGGAGGGAAACGCTATTGTCTGGCATAAATTGCTTTTATTAGGTCCTACTCTTTTGGCTTTTCGGTGCCGCCCGTTTTTTATAGCGGTAGCTGCTCCGCTATTTTTGCCATCGTTTTGTAACGGCCGTTCAGGTTACAAAGCTGCGGCTAAAGTTTGAAAAGTACAGGGTGGATTTACGACAAGTAAAGGGGTATTTTGCGGGCCGGCCTTTACGATGATACGCTTCCGCCCTATCTTGCTCTTATGAAAATACTGCTCCTTCTTCTATCTTTTTTCATCATCACCGCTACTCACTCTCAATCCTTCCATGGCCGCACCACCGGCCCTTTACCTTACCTTAATTACGGCCTCGGCGAAGACCGCCTGGGCGGCGCAAAAATGACCTACCTCGATTCCAATATATTGCTTACAGTTATCGACAGTGTAAAAGATGATTATAAAGTGCAACTATCAAAAGCGCATGTAGCCTACATTCCAAAAGCTTCCTTTCAACGAGCCGATTCTATCAAACACCAACCCTATTACTTAACCGGCAGTTGGAAGGTGTGGGGCGATAGCGCTTATGATTATATAACGGTTTCGCTACCGGAAAAGCTGCCGTATAAAAGCCTTCAACAGATAGCACCGTCACGCATTGTAGTGGATGTATTTGGCGCCACTACCAATACCAACTGGATCACACAATTAAAAACAACAAAGGAAATTAAGAACGTTTGGTACGAGCAGGTGGAGGATGATGTGTTCCGCATTTATATAGAACTGAAGCATCAGCAGCATTGGGGTTACGGCATCAGCTATAAAAGTAATAACCTGCAAATAAAAGTTTCGCGGCAACCGGCATTGCTGCAACTAAAAGGATTAAAGATTGCTATTGATGCCGGCCATGGCGGTACTAACAATGGCGCTACGGGTAGCAGCACCAACATTAATGAAAAAGATTACACGCTGAAGATTGCCAAAGAAGTAGAAGCTTATTTAAAGAAAAAAGGCGCCGCTGTTTTTATGACCCGCACACATGATACCGACCTCACAATGATTGAAAGAACAGCCATGTTGCGGGAGCAATCGCCCAACCTATTAGTTTCCATCCATCTCAATTCATCCGGCAATGCGGCGGTGAAAGGCGTTAGTACGTATTACCGTTACATTGGCTTCCGGCCGCTATCACAGGCCATTTTAGGCCGTATGCTTGAATTAGGATTGGCTGAATACGGCAATGTCGGTTCCTTCAATTTTTCATTAAGCGGCCCTACCGAATATCCAAATTGTTTGGTGGAAGTCGCCTTCTTAAGTAATGACGATGATGAGAAAAAAATTCTTGATCCCAAGTTTCATAAACAGGTGGCAAAGCAGATTGAAAAAGGGATTGAAGATTGGTTGAAGGGGATGAAGTAATAATGCAAACCGGAAGTTTTAAATCAATAAGCTATAATTTTCGTTCATAAATACTTTGACTAGCATGTATTGCAAAAATTGCGGAAAAACTATTGACCAAGACAGTAAGTTCTGTAGTTATTGCGGGACTTCTCTTTTAAAAACTGCTGTAGATATCGTTATAGAACCAAGAGAACATCACACGGGTATTGTTTTAAATAAAGAAACGACAGAATCAAAATATGACTTGTCATTTAAGCGAAATGACAATTACACAGGTGTAGGCTGCATATTTATTTTTATTTCTCTGATCTTCATTGTGATTAATAAAAGTTCTGATTATAGTATCGGAGAACACGAAACCATAGCTTTAGTTGGTTCAATAATTTTATTTATTGTCAGGTGTTTCGTTGCAGCTGAAGCAAGTGAATACGCAAGAAAATTAAATAGAAAATCAGGCGGGTGGGGAATTTTAGGATTTTTGTTTCCGGCTATCTGTCTAATAATTATTGGACAGCTGAAGAAAATAAAAAAATAGTTTCATAAATTTTGATTGATAGTAATTAGTCAATTTCATTGTTACTAATGGTAACATTGAGACTTTAGAAATATTTGACAACTTATAAGGCCTTAATACTAAAAACACGAAATTGGCTACAATTACTAATTAAAAAACAGACACTCATGCCTGAAATAAAATTCAAACAAAAAAAAGGAACGGAAAATATTGTTGAGGGAAAGCTGAGCCATGACTACAGCAATGATCCTTTTTTTATAAAAAAGAAAGAAGATGCCATAGCGTTTTTAAAAGAACGTGGCTTGTTTGATAAACTAACAAAGAAAAAATAAGACTCCTTCTTACTACAGAAGCCGCCTGATGGCGGCTTTTTATTTACCGGATGCGCTTATTACCGCATCGCTATCACCACGTAAAACCATACTGCCACACTCGCAAACAACAACGAATCAAACCTATCTAAAAAGCCGCCATGCCCCGGCATAAATGAGCCGCTATCCTTCACCCCCGCCATGCGTTTTAATTTGCTCTCAAATAGGTCGCCAAGCGTTCCGGTAACAGCAGTAATAGCTGCAATGCAGGCCGCATTTGTGTACGTCAGTCCTAAGGCGTGGCCAATAAAAGCCATCACCACCACACAAAGCAAAGCCCCGCCGCCCGTGCCCTCCCAGGTTTTCTTAGGCGATATTTTTGAGAACGGCGTTCTGCCAATAAACGACCCAACCACATAAGCCATCGTATCATTGATCCAGATAGAAAAAATTAAGGTGAGGGCAATGTATTTTCCAAACTCGCTGTGGCTTCCGCTTTCAACTCCATATAAATTTCTAATGCCTATTAACAGCCCAAAGGAAAGTGATATGTAGATCAAACCAAATAGCGAATAACCAAGGTTTTTTATCAACGCACCTTTAGGTTCTATCAACGCAATCGGGGGTATTAAAACCAACAAAAGGAGGCCGCCATAAAAACCAACATCACTGAGCCGCATACCGCCGACAGACAAGCTATTATTGCTGAAGAAAAGCAGCAGGCACCAGCCCCCAATCATCACGCCATAACGGTGCAAAGGCGATATGTTTTTATAGTTAGGGTTGAAGGCACTCACCAATTTTTGATACTCTATCCACGCACCAAAATGCACAATAGAAAACAGCACAAAAAAGCTCCACTTGTTCCAGAGCAAACCGGCCATCATCACCACTACAAAAATGATAGCGGTACCGGCCCTTGTTTTAAAAGTTTGTACGTTAAAAGCCATAGCTAAAAACTAAAATCATCTTTTGGCGGAAAGTCATCGTTGTAAACAGAAGCAAAACCGGCTACCGATTTTTTTTCCATTTGACGTAAGATAAAAATGGTAAACCCTAAACTGATAAGTGCCATAGTGAGCAACTGCAGGTCCTGCCCCCTGATCAGCGGCGCATCAGGCTCAGTAAGCATTTGCGGGTTATTATACACCAGCACAATCACAGTAGCGTCGTATAAAAAATGGCAAAGCATGGCTATCCATAAGCTGCCGCTGTACCAATAAATAGCGCCCAATAAAATACCTAAAAACATACGCGGAAAAAAACCATAAAACTGAAAGTGAATGCCGGAAAAGATAGCCGCCGTCAATACAATTCCCATCCAGGGGGTTTTAGTAACCCGGATAAAAAGGCGTTGCAAAATACCCCGGAAAAAAAGCTCTTCACCAATGCCAGCGAACAGGGAAATAAAGATCAAATTTTTGATCAGCTCCACCGGCGTATGCTTACTAAGCATAGCCCCAATTTGCCGCGACGCTTCTTCTTCCATGCCCTTCATCCACGCTGCGGTTTGCCCGCCGATAGGTATCTTTTGGTTGAGGTAACCAAGGTATTCGGTAAACGGGTAAGCGACTATCATCAGCCCAATACTAAGTATCCAAAACAAAGTATTGTTTGGCGCTTTCAATCCTAGATAACGCATAGGTTTCGGGTCGGAGAAGTAGCCAAAAAGTAGAACAGGAATGGTGAACAAGAACAGGAACTGAACCAGGATCATGCCCCGCATAAAGGTGAGTATAGCCGGGTTGGCCATGTTCCAGTTTTTACTATCCTGCAATAGTGCGATGCTGATACCTGTGATTTTTGCCAAAACAAATACACCAATAAAGGATATGATGATAAAGCCACCGAATGCTATTCCCAGAAACAGCAACAACTGCATCCAGGCCGGTTTTGTTTTAAGATATGTTTGCATAGCTTCTTTCCTAAATTTGCGGCGGCTTTAAAAAAACCTTCGATGTTTTGCCGGTTGCTATTGAAAGCAAGAAATCATCGAAACATCGAAGGTTTACGAGCCATACCGGCCGCCGCAAGATAAGCCCCTAAAAAACAATACCGTTTTCCATTGGTAAAAATTGACAACATAGAACTCCCCGATTTTCCCCTGCTTTTAGCACCGATGGAAGATGTAAGCGACCCGCCTTTTCGCGCCGTGTGTAAGGATAATGGCGCCGACCTGATGTACACCGAATTTATCTCGAGTGAAGGCTTAATTCGCGATGCGATCAAAAGCCGCCGCAAGCTGGACATCTTTGAAGAAGAGCGTCCGGTAGGCATACAAATATTTGGCGGCGATGAAGAAGCTATGGCGTTAAGCGCAAAAATTGTAGATGCAGTTAACCCGGAGTTGCTCGACATTAACTTTGGTTGCCCGGTAAAAAAAGTAGTGTCGCGTGGCGCCGGTGCAGCGGTACTAAAAGACGTGGACCTTATGGTGCGGCTTACCAAAGCTGTTGTCAACTCAACATCGTTACCGGTTACTGTAAAAACAAGATTGGGATGGGATGATGCCACCATCAACATTGGCGAAGTAGCAGAACGCTTGCAGGACGTAGGTATCAAAGCGCTCGCTATTCATGGCCGCACCCGTTGCCAGCTATATAAAGGCGTGGCCGACTGGAACCCGATAGCCGCAGTGAAAGCCAATCCGCGTATCACTATTCCCATTTTTGGTAACGGCGATATTGATTCGGTAGAAAAAGCCGTGGAATACAAAGCCCGTTATGGTGTGGATGGTGTGATGATTGGCCGCGCCGCCATTGGTTATCCCTGGATATTTAACGAGATAAAACATTATATAAAAACCGGGGAACACTTGCCGCCGCCTACCATTCAGCAACGGATTGATGTAATACGAAAGCACCTTCGCCGCTCCGTGGAATGGAAAGGCCCTATCACCGGCATTAATGAAATGCGCCGCCATTATACCAATTACCTCCGCGGTTTATCGCATATAAAAGAATACCGTTTGCGACTGGTAACGTTTACGGAAGTAGAAGAAATAGAAAGCATTTTAGAGGAGATTATTGTTAAGTATGATGGCTACGAATTTGCGCCACGGGTAATGAATATTGCGTCGCCGGAGTACGGTTGCCAGAACCATGCTTTGTAAGTTTTAGTTTCATATTTAAACCAAAAATATACATTCAATTTTCCCCTTGGCTTCGCTAAATAATTTCTTGAAGCTATACGGATGATGAAAATTTACTGCATTCTAATTTCATTTTATGAATAGCCTTCTCCACCAAACAGCTTGCAGCCTGTTTTCCACTATATTTGTTTTTCAAGGTTTGTAAGCAACATGTTTAATTTTATTCTCTTTGGCCCTCCGGGCAGCGGAAAAGGAACCCAGTCGGAAAAAATCGTTGACCGCTATGGTCTTATTCATCTATCCACCGGTAATTTATTACGCCACGAAATTCAGGCAAAAACGCCACTGGGTTTAGAGGCAAAAAATATTATGGATAAAGGCCAACTGGTGCCCGATGAAGTGGTGATTGGCATGATTGATACCTGCCTTGAAAAACATCCCGAAGCCAAAGGTTTTTTATTCGATGGCTTTCCGCGCACCATTGCGCAGGCCGAAGCATTGGATAAATTATTAGCCTTGAAAAAAACCGCTATCCATAAAGTGTTGGCGCTGGAGGTAACAGAAGATGAGCTGGTGCACCGCCTGCTAAAACGTGGCGAAACATCGGGCCGCAGCGATGATCTGGATGAAGCCGTTATCCGCAAACGCTTTAATGTGTACAAAGCCGAAACAGAACCGGTGGCCGGCCATTACCAAACCACCGGCAAGCTGGAACGTGTGCTGGGCGAGGGTTCGGTAGAAGACATTTTTCAAAAGCTTAGCGCTACCATTGAAGAAGAAATGGCGGCATAAATTTATTAATAGCCCTTTAATAGAATATGTTTCGGCTGCTTATAAAGTAAGCGCAAGCACCGCTTATCTCACCCATTGGTTTATTCATTGGCAAACAAACACGTCGCTCCCTGCGCATAACTTACCTAACGATTTATTTTTGAAAACGTCGCTTATTGATTCCTTCACTCGCTCCTAACTTCACTCCCAATTTTTAACGCTATATGAATAAGTTAGAAAACTATATAACCGGCAACTGGATAACCGGAGATGGCGAGGGACAAACTTTATACGACGCTGTGAACGGTGAAACCATTGCTATTGCTACCACAAAGGGATTAGACTTTGCTTCCATTTTACAATACGGCCGCGAGGTTGGCAACCGCAATCTGCGCAAGCTCACCTTTCACGAAAGAGGCCGGATGCTGAAAGCTTTAGCGATGCACCTGATGGAGAAGAAAGAAGCGTTCTATCAAATCAGTTACCGCAGCGGCGCTACCAAGGCCGATAGCTGGATAGATATTGAAGGCGGCATCGGCAACCTGTTTGCCAATGCTTCGCTTCGAAGAAAATTTCCCGACCTGCCCTATTGCACCGATGGCGATCCGATTGGTTTGAGCAAAGGCGGCAGTTTCATGGGCCATCATTTGTTAGTGCCTAAAGAAGGCGTAGCGGTTCACATCAACGCGTATAATTTTCCGGTATGGGGCATGTTGGAAAAGTGCGCTGTGAACTGGTTGGCGGGTGTGCCGGCGGTGGTCAAGCCGGCAAGTATCACGTCGTATTTGACTGAAGCGGTGGTGAAAGAAATCATTGCTTCCGGCATCTTGCCCGAAGGCGCTTTGCAATTGTTGTGCGGCAGCGCCGGTGATTTGCTGGACTATGTAACGGCGCAGGATGTGGTTACGTTCACCGGTTCAAAATCCACGGGCTTGTTATTGAAAAGCGGCAAAACCATTTTGGAAGAAGCCGTTCCGTTTAATATGGAAGCCGACTCTTTGAATGCTTTGGTACTTGGGCGGGATGCAGAACCCGGCTCACCGGAGTGGGAGCTTTTTATTAAAGAAATACGAAAAGAAATAACGGTAAAGGCCGGACAAAAATGTACAGCGGTGCGAAGAATATTTGTACCGGAACATTTGCTGGAAGAGGTGTCTATTGCTTTGGGCAAAGCCTTGTCGCAAACCATTGTTGGCAATCCGATGAACGATAAAGTGCGGATGGGTGCATTGGCAGGGAAGGGCCAACGCGATGAAGTAAAAACGAACATTCAAAAGCTCCTGGCATCTGCACAAATTATTTACGGAAGTTTAGAAAGCATTGAGGTGCTTGATGCCGATGCAACCAAAGGCGCCTTCTTATCACCATTACTCTTATTAAACGAACAGCCGTTTCAAAATGATGATGTACACGACATCGAGTGCTTCGGACCAGTAAGTACATTAATGCCTTATAAAGATTTGGATGAAGCCATTAAACTAACCAAAAAAGGAAAAGGTTCTTTGTGTTGTTCTATCATCACCGCCGATGATAAAATGGCTACAGAATTTGTAGTGAATGCAGGTACGCATCATGGACGCATTTTAGTATTGAATCGTGAATGTGCTAAGGAAAGCACCGGTCATGGTTCACCGCTTCCAATGCTTATCCATGGCGGTCCGGGACGTGCCGGTGGTGGCGAGGAAATGGGTGGCGTTCGCGGTGTAAAACATTATATGCAGCGGGTGGCCATACAAGGTTCGCCAACAACTATCACCGCTATTACACAATCTTATCAGCCAGGTGCAAAAGGCATTGATGGCAATGTGCATCCCTTCCGTAAATACTTTGAAGAACTGCAGGTAGGCGACCAGATCATCACTGAAAAACGCATCATCACTTCTACAGATATTGATGCCTTTGCGGAATTAAGCGGCGATCATTTTTATGCGCATAAAACAGCTACTGACTTTAGCGGAACTATGTTTAATAAGCAAGTGGCGCATGGCTATTTTATTTTAAGTGCCGCAGCGGGTTTGTTTGTTGATGGAAGCGATTTAGGGCCCGTGCTTTTAAATTATGGTATTGATGAATTGCGTTTTACCAAGCCGGTTTATGCCGGCGCGGAGCTGACAATTCGTTTTACCTGCAAAGAAAAATTACCGCAGGATGCCAAGCCGGATGATGAAGCTGATATTCCGAAAGGCATTGTAAAATGGCTGGTAGAAATGCTGGATGAAACGGGGGAAACCGCGGGCATTGCGACCATATTGACGATGGTAAAGAAAAAAAAGCAGTGTAGAGTGTGACGTTTTTGTTTACGTTACTTAAACAAGCAAACACCACCCAAAACCAATCCTTTAATTGTTTTGCCTTTCTCTGCTTGTTCAGCCGTAGTTTTAATATTTTTGAAGGCGGGCAATGGAATAACAATTGTATTCCTTAGCTTCTTCATTTAACCACTCAGCACACTTTATGGCAAAAGATATTATCAACGGCTACGTATCGGCAGAAACACACAACGGCATTACCACTATCGAATTCTTTCATCCGCAAAGCAACTCGCTACCACGCCACCTGTTACAGGAGCTGGCTAATGAAATTCATGCGTCGGGCACTGATAAAGACACTAAAGTAATTGTGGTGCGTTCCGGTGGCGATGGCGCTTTTTGCGCCGGTGCTTCTTTTGATGAAATGTCGAAGATTGCTACCAAGGAAAAAGGCTACGAGTTTTTCAGCGGCTTTGCCGAAGTGATAAACGCCATGCGCAAATGCCCTAAATTGATTATTGGCCGCATTCATGGCAAATGTGTAGGTGGCGGTGTAGGCCTGGCGGCAGCGGTGGATTATGCCATTGCTACGGAAGCATCGGAAGTAAAGCTGAGCGAACTGGCGGTGGGCATCGGCCCGTTTGTGATAGGCCCGGCCATACAACGTAAGATCGGCATGTCGGCTTTTTCGCAATTAGCCATTGATGCTACCATGTGGCGTAATGCCGATTGGGCACGGCGCAAAGGCCTTTTTGCCGAATGCCATCCAACCGTTGAAGGCATGAACGAGTCTATACAACGGCTCTCTAATCAGTTAGCGCATTCGAACCCCGAAGCCATGAAAGAAATGAAAAAAATATTCTGGTTGGGAACCGAAGATTGGGATAACACGCTCATCAAGCGATCTGAGATCAGCGGTGGCCTGGTGGTAAGCAATTTTACCCGGGAAGCCATTGCAAAATTTAAAGCAAAGGCAACGACGTGAGTTGTTAAAACGGAACCGTGAGTGAAAGCAACATAAATATTGAAAGCATCGCTCTAAGCTTATTTCAAAAAGATCTTTCATTGCTATGGCATTTACTGGAGCAGGTCAAAGACCCGGAAGTCCCCGTTTTATCCATTCTTGATTTAGGCATTGTAAGAGCCATTACACTTGAAGACGGCGTTCCTAAAATTATCATCACACCTACCTACTCCGGGTGCCCGGCCATGGATGTCATCTCCATGGATATTCGCTTAAAGTTGATTGAACATGGCTACCGGAAAGTGACTATCCAACAACAACTATCACCCGCCTGGACCACCGATTGGATGACAGATGGAGGCAAGCAAAAGCTGAAAGCTTTTGGTATTGCACCGCCAAATCCCAAGCAGCAGTTTTGTGCTTCGGATATGTTTGCTGAAGAAGCCATTGAGTGTCCGCACTGCCAGTCTTACCATACCCAACTGATTTCCCAGTTCAGCTCTACGGCCTGCAAAGCCATGTACCGCTGCATGGAATGCAAAGAAGCCTTTGATTATTTTAAGTGCCATTAATGAATTCGGTTATTCAATAAATCAACGCATCTTTTACCCGACAAACACCAGTTGAACTTTTAAACAATTGAACATTGGAACTCGTAACGGAAGTAGCTTTAACCTCAAACCATTTTATGTCTTCCATTCTTTTTGAAGTAAAAGATTCCATTGCTTATATCACTTTTAATCGCCCCGAAAAGTTTCATGCTTTCAATGGCGAGATGGCTTTGCTGTTACAACAAAAACTATCGGAGTGCAACAGTAAAGAAATCCGCTGCGTATATATTACCGGTACCGGCAAAGCCTTTTGTGCCGGACAGGATTTGGAGGAGGTGATGGATCCGTCCGGACCAAAGATTGAGACTATTGTTGGCGATCATTATAATCCTATCATCACTGCTATAAGAAAGTTACAGAAGCCGGTAGTGGCCGCCGTGAATGGTGTGGCTGCCGGCGCCGGCGCTAATATCGCGTTGTGCTGCGATGTGGTGGTGGCTGCCCAGTCGGCCTCTTTTATACAAGCCTTTTCAAAAATTGGTTTGATACCGGACAGTGGCGGCACCTTTTTTTTACCACGGTTGATTGGCTGGCAAAAAGCATCGGCTATCATGATGCTGGGCGATAAGATAAGTGCTGACGAGGCTGAGCGTATCGGTATGATTTATAAAGTTTTCCCGGATGATACGTTTGCCGGCGAAGCCCTGCAAATAGCCACCACACTGGCTTCTATGCCTACCAAAGGATTGGCTTACACCAAACAACTGCTGAATAATTCCTTTGAAAACAGTTATGAAGATCAGTTGGAGGATGAAGAAAATTTTCAGCAACGGGCGGGGATCACCAAAGATTTTAAAGAAGGAGTACAGGCATTTTTAGAAAAACGAAAACCTTTATTCACCGGCGAATAGAAACTGGAGTGTTTATGTTTTATCAGGAAATTACAGGAGATAGTATTGGGTGTGCTATGCAGGTCTATCTTCCCTTTAACCTAATTTATCCAGCGCATATTATCATCTTAATTTAATCCAATGAATCCCCACTCTGTAGTTGATAAAATGATAAAGGATGACTTGTTCAGCCGCTGGTTAGGCATAACGGTGATAGATATAAAAGAAGGCTATTCAAAAATCAGCATGACGCTACGTGGTGAAATGATCAATGGACTTGGCACTATCCATGGTGGCATTGCTTTTTCATTAGCCGACAGTGCATTCGCCTTTGCCTGTAATAATCGTAATAACCTTTCCGTGGCATTAGATACCAGCATTAGTTTTATTAAAGCCACCAGGCCCGGTGATACCTTAACTGCCGAAGCCAAAGAGCTGCATAACGGCCGAAGCACGGGAGTGTACCACATCACAGTTACTAATCAAAATAGCGAGCCGGTTGCGTACTTTAAAGGCACTTGCTTCCGCACCGGCAAACCACTACTATAACCTATGAGAGAAGCTATTCTTCACTTCTTTTATGAGTACCCGCAACTGGCGGTGGTCAGCGGTTTTGCCATTGCATTTTTCGTATCGCTCATTGGCATTGTTCCCTCTTTTTTTGTGACGGCGGCCAACGTTTTATTTTTTGGTTTTGCAGAAGGCGTGGCTATCACTTTCGTTGGCGAAAACACCGGTTCGGCCGTAGCGTTTTATCTGTACCGGAAAGGATTAAAAAAAAACATTGCCCCACAGCTGGAGAAATACAAAGCCGCTAAAACGTTGCTGGAAGCGGAAGGCAGAAAAGCCTTTTGGCTGATCTTCTCGCTACGCCTGATTCCTTTGGTGCCGTCGGGGCTGGTAACTTTTACATCGGCGATGGGCCGCGCCTCTTTTTTTATTTTTTTAGTAGCAAATGCGGTAGGGAAATTTCCTTCGCTTTTATTGGAAGGGTATGCGGTAATGCACGTAAAAGAATTTGATTGGCAGGGTAAGCTGATTTTAACGGTTATAGCTGCTGCGGCCTTATACTTTATTATAAAAAAGATCGTGGGTTCAAAGAAGGACAAACCATAATTTCCAAAGCATCATAAAAAAATCAATCCTTTTACCAGTCAAAATTTTTGTATGAACACACCGCCAACAGATTTCAAAAATTTTATTCTGCCCACGTTGGCCGTCGTCAATGGGAAAGGAGCCATGGCGTTTTATAAAAAAGCTTTTGGCGCTATCGAATTAATGTGCGCCACCGCGCCAGATGGAACCGTAGTGGCTGAAATGGCAATCGGGGATGCAAAGTTCATAGTAGCTGATGAATCGCCGGACCATGGCAATGTAAGTCCTGAAAAATTGGGTGCCATTAGTGTGCGCCTGGGGTTAATGGTTAGCGATCCCGATGCTATGGCGGCAAGCGCAATAGCGGCAGGCGCAACCGTTGTTTATGAAGTGGCTGATCAGGATTATGGCTACCGGCTGGGTCATTTTATAGATCCGTTCGGGCATCATTGGGAAATAGGCCGGCCGTTGAACAGCTATAACAAAAACTCATTGATTAACTGATCAACCAATCAACTGACTCATGGCCTTCTATCAATTCAACGGCATCAAGCCCGTCGTCCACTCTTCGTCTTTTGTGCATCCGCAGGCAGCGGTTACGGGCCATGTTATTATTGGCAGGAATGTGTACATCGGGCCAGGCTGTGCCCTGCGTGGCGATTGGGGTACTATCATTATTGAAGATGGTTGTAATATACAGGAGAATTGTACGGTGCACATGTTCCCCGGCATAACCGTGCTATTGAAAGAAGGCGCTCACATAGGCCATGGGGCTATCATTCATGGCGCCACTATTGGGCGTAATTGTTTAGTGGGGATGAACGCCGTAATTATGGATGATGTGGACGTTGGTGATGAAAGCATTGTGGGGGCTTTATGTTTTATTAAGCAAGAAGAAAAAATACCGCCGCGCTCATTGGTGGTGGGCAATCCGGCAAAAATTATCAGGGCCGTAAGCGATGAAATGATCGCCTGGAAAACAGAAGGCACAAAGCTCTACCAGCAATTGCCCAAACAATGCTTTGATACCTTGCAGGCTTGTGAACCATTGGCCGAAGAAATACTTCAGCAGCCGGTTTTCGTTCCCAACTATCAGCGCTTCAAAAAAAGTTGAGGCCTTGCATAGAATTTCGTTTTAACAGTAAAGAAAATTTGTACCTTACTCTTTCCAATTAACCGATAAAAACAAAAGAGTATGAGAAGAGTTTTACCCACTGCAATTTTTGCAGCCTTTACCCTTTCCACCACCGCTAACCTTCATGCACAATCCGACCGCTTTGCTTACGCCATTACCGATGTAAGTAAAGAAGGTACCAACTGGAGCGCTTTACGCAAGCTGGATTTACAAAGCGGCCAATACAGCGATGTATTATTAAACGGCGCCGATGCTAAGCTGGCTGTATATGATGCGTCTTCCAAAAAACAAATGACAATGTCGCCGGATGCTAAGTGGGGTAACCTGTTGCAAACGCCGTTCAGTACCGGTGTGGCAGCGGCGGCTTACGACAGGGCGCATAACCGGCTTTACTACACGCCCATGTTTGTAGATCAGTTGCGTTACATTGATTTAAAAACCATGAAGGTTTACTATGTATCAGGACAAGCCTTTACTGGTGGCGGTGACATGCGTAATGATGAAGCAAAAATTATTACCCGTATGGTTATCGCACCTGATGGGAATGGTTATGCCATTAATAATGACGCTACTTCATTTGTACGCTTTTCAACCGGTAAAAATTCAAAGATTGAGCAATTAGGTACGCTGGTAGATGATCCGGCTAATAGCGGTATATCGGTACATAACCGTTGCAGCTCTTTTGGTGGCGATATGATTGCCGATGATGCCGGTAACTTTTACATTCTTACCGCCCGTAATCATGTGTTCAAAATCAATACGGATAATAAAATGGCAACCCATTTAGGTACCATCAAAAACCTTCCCGCCAACTTTACCGTCAATGGCGCCGTAGTAGATGGAGATGGCGGTTTGCTGGTGAGCAGCGCCGTAGATAATCAAGCCTATTTTTCTATCAATGTAAAAGACTGGACCGCTTCGGCCTTCAAAGCGGCTGCCAGCATCTATCGCAGTTCCGATCTGGCCAATAGCAATTTCTTATCTACAAAAAAGGCCGTGGAAATAGCTACCGTCAATCATCCCGAAGAAAAGTTGTCGAAGCTTATTGCCGTGTACCCAAACCCGGTAACCACCAGCCGCATTACGCTTCAATTTAATAAAGTGCCGCAGGGCGATTATACGCTTGACCTGACCGACGTAATGGGCCGTAGTGTAGCGCAACGAAAAATTTCGATCAACACCGAAAGCCAAACGCAAACCATACCCTTGAATGAAAGCCATGCCAAAGGCATTTATATGGTGAAGGTGTACAGCATGGATAAACAATCTACATTCACCCAAAAGATAATGGTGCAGTAAAGAAATTGTTTTCATTACGCTACAATACTTATAAAACGCAATCAGGTATGGTTGCGTTTTTTTACTTGTAAAGCACAAAGGGTACGTACATAGTAACCTATTAACATACTAACTTAGTAACACGCAAAATCCAATTAACTAATCCCCTTTTATGTTGCATGCTATACTAAACTATTTTAAAACCCTTGAGCAGCACCCGTTACAGCGCATGGCCTTCCTTGTGGGCGGCCTGTTATTTTTCTGGATATTGGAAGGCGCTATCCCGCTTTTTCAGCCGCAGTATAAAAAAACAAAGGGCCGCCACGCGGTGGTTAATTTTTCTTTCACCGTGATGCATCTCGTAATTCATACCGGTCTGGCAGTGCTGGTAGTGTTATTAGCCGACTGGTGCGGCCGCCACCACTTTGGCTTGGTGCATTGGTTGCAACTTTCTATAGTTGGCACTATTGTGCTTTCGTTTTTTGTGTATGATTTTTTTATTGGCTGGCTGGTGCATTTTGTGCAGCACAAAACATTTGTTCTGTGGCGTTTTCATACCGTGCATCATGCCGATAATAATGTAGATGCCACTACCGGCTTGCGCCATCACCCGGTAGAAAGTTTACTACGCGGCTTGTTCTTTTTCGCGGCCATCGCCATTGCCGGTGCGCCTATGTACGCCATCATGATCTATCAAACCTTTTTAGTGCTGTTTGTCGCCTTCACACACGCCAACATTCACCTGCAGCCGGCGGTAGATAAAGCCATCGGCTATCTTTTTGTTTCGCCCAACATGCATAAAGTACATCACCACTGGCAGCAGCCTTACACCGATAGTAATTACGGTGCGGTGTTCTCCGTTTGGGACCGGCTGTTTGGAACGTATAAACAATTAGAGCCATCGCAAATACGCTATGGACTTGACCGCTACTATCCTAACGAGCACGATGAAAACTTCCGCATGTTATTGAAGCAACCATTCAGTAAAATGAAATAGTGAGAAAGCGAACCCCATTGCCATTATTACTCCCGCCTACATTTGCTCCATGAAATCTATTGCGCTTATTCCGGCACGTTATGCTGCCACTCGTTTTCCCGGTAAGCTGTTGCAACTATTAAAAGGTAAAACAGTTATTCGGCACACCTACGATGCCACCCTGGCTACCGGCTTATTTGAAGAGGTAATTGTAGCTACCGATAGCGACATCATTTTTGATGAAATAACCGCTCATGGTGGTAGTGCGGTGATGACTGTTGGCGATCATGAAAGCGGTACCGACCGTATTGCCGAAGCAGCAAAGAACATTGATGCAGACATCATCGTAAACGTACAGGGCGATACGCCTTTTGTGGCAAGAGAACCATTGGAGAAACTATTGCATCAGTTTACCGATGCCTCCGTGCAGGTAGCATCGCTGATGCAGGTATTAAAAGATGAAGCATTGATTGCAGATAGCAACTATGTAAAAGTTTGTGTTGATAAAAATATGAATGCGCTCTTCTTCAGCAGAAGCATTATTCCTTATCCAAGAAACAAGGCTGCTGCCATCACTTATTTTGAACATATTGGTGTGTATGCTTTTCGCCGCCAGGCGCTGATCGATTTTACTACGTGGCCGGTCTCGCCATTAGAAGATGCAGAGAAAATTGAATGCCTTCGTTACCTGGAAAACGGTGTTCCCATACGTATGGTAGTTACTGATTTTATGGGCGTGGAAATTGATACGCCGGAGGATTTGGAAAGAGCGGAGCAACTTCTTTAAAATAATTTGCTGAAGCGGATTTGCTTAGATTTGTATAAAAGGATTCGCATGTCAAATGCCGTAAAATATTTGGTGGATGAGAAGGGTAATAAAACGTCGGTTTTGGTGCCGGTAAAAATGTGGAATGCATTAAATGATGACTATAAAAAAATTCAATTGAAACTTCGTGTATTCCAAGATATTCAATTGTCTTTGAAGGAAATCGAAGATGCTAAAAGAACAGGTAAAAAGTTGCCAAAGCTTAAAGATATTCTGCGTTGAAAGTTGAGGTTGTTACCACTCAAAGATTTAATTCAGCGCTGAAACCATTGCTGAAAAAATTTCCTTCTCTAAAAAAAGATCTTTTTGAATTAGAGAGTACATTACTAAAACAACCAAGGATTGGTGTCCCTCTTGGTGATGATGTTTTTAAAATCAGACTGAAAATTACCAGCAAAGGGAAAGGAAAAAGCGGAGGGGCCAGAGTAATAACGCTTGTTGAAACAGTAATTGTTGGTTTGTTTACAGAGAAGGAGGATGAATTGGTTGTAAACCTGATGACTATCTATGACAAATCAGATACAGATACAATACCGGAAAAAGAGTTAAAGACAATGATCAATTCATTTCGCCGAAACAAATAGAAGTTTAATATTCCATTTCTCAAATAACTATTTCATGCCCACCAAAGAACAATTTCTACAAGCAGTTAAAGACGGTTATACTTTCAAAGGCGAAGCCATAAAAATAGGCCGGGCCGTTTTTAACGGCGAGGTAGCAGATGGCGCCGATGTGTTTCTTCCCCTTAAAACAATGAACCGCCACGGCCTTATTGCCGGCGCTACCGGAACGGGTAAAACCAAAACGCTGCAAATGATAAGCGAGGGCTTAAGCGATGCCAGCGTACCCGTTTTATTGCTGGATATTAAAGGCGACTTAAGTGGTATAGCCGCTGCCGGTACCATTAACGATAAAATAACCGAACGCTCCAAATTATTAGGTATCGATTATAAACCGCAGGCCTACCCCGTAGAATTGTTTACCCTCAGCAAAGCTAAGCCCGGCGCACGTTTACGGGCAACGGTAAGCGAGTTTGGTCCGGTGCTGCTATCAAAAATTTTAGGGTTGAACGATACACAGGGCGGCTTCATTGCTATGATTTTTAAATATTGCGATGATAGCAAACTGCCGCTGTTGGATTTGAAAGATTTCATTAAAGTACTGCAATATGTTAGCGACGAAGGCAAGGCCGAAATAGAAAAAACCTACGGCAAAATTTCCACTACGTCCACCGGAACTATTCTGCGCAAAGTGATTGAACTGCAACAACAAGGCGCCGATGATTTCTTTGGCGAAAAAAGTTTTGAAGTAGATGACCTGATGCGTATATCTGATGATGGCCGCGGCGTGATTTCTATTTTGCGTGTTACCGAATTACAAGACAGGCCCAAGATGTTCTCCACATTTATGCTGCAGATGCTGGCCGAATTGTACGCGTCATCGCCGGAAGAAGGCGACCTTGACAAACCCAAGCTGGTGATCTTTATAGATGAAGCGCATCTTATTTTTAACGAGGCTTCCGACGTGTTGCTACAGCAAATTGAAACGGTCATCAAACTCATTCGCTCCAAAGGCATCGGTGTTTTCTTCTGCACACAAAACCCAATGGATGTACCGCCAAGCGTGTTGGGACAATTAGGGATGAAGGTGCAACATGCCCTGCGTGCCTTTACAGCCGCCGACCGGAAAACCATTAAGCAGGCAGCCGAAAATTATCCCGAAACAACGTTCTATAAAACAGAGGATTTACTCACGCAGTTAGGCATTGGCGAAGCCCTTGTTACCATGTTGAATGAGAAAGGTATTCCTACGCCGCTGGTGCATACTATGATGCAGCCGCCGCGTAGCCGGATGGATATTTTAACGGATGCGGAGATCAGTTCTTTAGTAGGCGCATCAAAGCTTTCAGCTAAATACAATGGTGAAGTAGATAGCGAAAGCGCTTACGAAATACTTACGCAAAAGCTGGCCGTGGCCGAGCAACGCACCACAGAAATAACCCAAATGGAGCAACAAGCCAAACAAGAAAAAACGGCCGCTGCCAAACCGCAGAAAAGCTGGATGGACAGCAGCGCCGTAAAGCAGGTGGAAAGAACGGCAGCATCTATTTTAACGCGGTCGCTGTTGGGGGTTTTAGGCTTGGGTGGTAAGAGAAAAAGTTTGTTTTAGAGAGATGTTCATCAAAGAAAAAATAGAAGTTATAAAAGGTGATATAACCAAGGTTGCTGTTGACACAATTGTAAATGCCGCTAACAGTTCTTTGCTGGGGGGCGGTGGCGTTGATGGTGCTATACACCGCGCCGGCGGGCCTTCTATATTAGAAGCTTGTAAAAAGATTGTAACCCGGCAAGGCGGCTGCAAAACCGGAGAAGCCGTAATAACAACGGCGGGTAACCTTCCCGCAAAATATGTTATCCATACCGTTGGGCCTATATGGAACGGCGGCCGTAATAAGGAGCGTGAAGCCTTAGCTAACTGTTATCACCATTCGTTGCAACTGGCCGTGGACAACGATTGTACCACTATCGCTTTTCCTAACATCAGCACCGGCGTTTATCGCTTTCCAAAAAGCGAAGCAGCAACCATCGCTGTACAAACGGTACATACATTTCTAACTGTGAATGATGAAATGCAGAAAGTAATTTTTGTTTGTTTTGATGACGAGAATTTTGATCTGATAAAGGCTGCCATAAATCAATCAGCAGACTAAATTCTCACTTCAAATCCACATGCCTTGCTACTACTTCTTCGCCATAAAATATAGAGGCCTTCGCCATAAAAGCATCAACCGAATCCGTGGTGTAAAAAGTCCGTTCGCCCTTGGCTGAAAGCTTAGTTTCTATCTCGGGATGGAGCTGTAAATAATTCTGTAAGCTGTCTGCTACAATGCTTCCCTGCGATAGCAATTTTACATGAGGGGGCAAATGGCTTTTTATTTTTTCCTTCAACAACGGGTAATGTGTACAAGCAAGCAGCAAGGTATCAATGTCTTTATTTTTTTGCAGGATGTTGTTGATATGCTGCTCCACAAAATAGTCGGCGCCTGTAGTTCTGTGTTCGTTATTCTCTACCAACGGTACCCACATAGGGCAGGCTTCCTGCTCTATGGTGAGCTCCGGAAAAAATTTATGGATCTCAATTTTATACGAATCGGATTGAACGGTTCCATTAGTGGCGAGGATGCCGATGCTGTTAGATTTTGTATAGTGCCCGATAACCTCTGATGTGGGACGGATAACACCTAACACCCTGGCAGCAGGGTTTAAACGTTGCAGATCGTTTTGTTGAATACTGCGCAAAGCCTTTGCTGACGCGGTGTTGCAGGCAAGGATGATCAGCGGACAGTTTTGCTGCAACAACCACTCTACACATTGCAAGGTGTAACGATAAACGGTTTCAAAGCTGCGGGTGCCATACGGCGAGCGGGCATTGTCGCCAAGATATAGGTAGTCGTACTGCGGGAGTTTGTTCACTACTTCGCGAAGAACAGTTAAACCGCCATAGCCTGAATCAAAGACACCGATGGGAGTGGTCAAGGTTTAAGGTTTGAGGTTTAAAGTTAGGGATGAGAACTTAACGCAGGCAAGCACTTTGATTGTAGTTGAAGTTTGTAGTTGCGGAAATTTTGAAACTTTCGGCTAACGTTTTTGGTTAAGAATCAGTGATGGGAAAATATTGTCCGGATATTTTGAGGGTGATGACTTTCGCCTATTTTTGAATTGATAGCCATTTTAGAGATCCTGATACTCTGCACAAAAATCATATTTCCAAGATGACAAAACTTTTACTTTCAATATTCCTTTGTGTTGGACAGTTTGCATCTGCGCAAAGTGCCGACTCTATAAATAAAATAGTTATTGTTTATGGAAAAAGCCATAACTCTTGGGGCAACCCAGGAATTTACAGCAGAGCCGAAATAATTGAAATATCAAAAACTTTAAATGGCGACTTTATAATTTCTCGAAATTTCACTACTACTGCCTCAATAGGCTTTGATGGAAAGACTTTTAAGAAGGATACAACTGAATTAAGGACAAAGACATTTCAGGCTATCAAGAAGGAAAAAATTCAGTTTTGGTTGACACAATTAAACACAAACAAAGAGAATTTTACTGTATCATTTATCAGACCCAAATTGACACCGCCGACAAAAAATGAAATTTTTCAAGTCGCTAGGAAGTACGACAAATTATGGATGCTTACAGACACCGACTTTGATAAGGAAGATAAAGCAGATGCAAGAAAAGCCATTAAAGAAATGAAAATGTTTGTTGGTCTAGATTCATTCCTAATTTTTAAAAGACCGACTATAGAATATGAAATGATTGTTTTTGACAACTATGATGGACTTAAAATAAAAACAATTCAAAACAGCGACACTGCAGAATATCGTTGCCAATTCTTTGAACCGCTTGGACAACCTATTACTCGTTATAACAACAAACATTATATGGAAAGTTCAAAAATTTTTAATCTGGAAGCAAATACATCTGCTCAAATGTTTTTACCAAAAGATTCAATGATTAGCAAGGTACTTCACCTTAATAACCTAAAAGAAGAATACATCAAATGGTATCTTGACAAGAGGATGTAGCACCAAAAACCGCTACCAACATGGGCTTTATGCAGGCTGGGCCTATGCAATAGAACTACTACTACAATACCGAGCCGGCAAACGGTAACCGTAGTTAAATTTGACACTATGCAAGTGCAAGACATTTTCAAAACGCTATTTTTGGTGTCATGAAAATTGACAAGTACCTGGTTGTTGTTGGTGAGACTTCAATGGTGTTTGAATTTGTCAGCGAAGGCGTTCATGGCAGCATTTCCAAACTGGTCATCTACAGCGAAACTCACCTTCACAACTTTTACAATTTGGGTTTCGGCGACAAAGACGAAGCAACCGGAAAAATAGATGACGAGGTGATTACTAACAACGGCGACAGCGAAAAAGTATTAGCAACGGTCGCTTCTACATTATACATCTTCATGGAGAAATATCCTGATGCAATGGTATTTGCAATGGGCAGTACAAAAGCAAGAACAAGGCTTTACAGAATTGGTATCACCAACCATATTACCCAAATACAAAAAGACTTTGATGTGTACGGATTGCTTGAAAATGGCTGGCACTATTTTGAAAAGCAAACAGAATACAGCGCATTTCTAGTGACCGGGAAAACCAGTAATTTTATCTTATGAAACAAACAAAAAACGACAATAAAAAACCTGCTGTAATAAAGGTTGACAAAAACCTGGATAAGTATCTTACCAAAGGTTTGTTCAAAGACAAAGTGGATAAAGCGAATGAAGTGCTAAAGACAGTTGGACTGCCTAAATTTTCAAAGTAACGGTGTGCCAATCACGAATTGTGCAATCCCAAGCTAGCGAATTATTGGCAGTAGATACCCGGCTTTAATCCATCAATCTTCTCTTTCCACCGCCTCCACCATCCCCTCCCAAACCGCGTCAGCTGTCCTCTGCCAGCTATATTTTTTAGCAGTAGCCAGCCCCATTTCTATCAAAGCTTTTCGGCCATTTTCATCTTTATAAATCAACATTAGTTTATCGGCTATATCATCAATATTAGCCGGGTCAAAACAAAGAGCACTGCCTTCACTTATCTCCTGCATAGCCGAATCTTTCGAAGTAAGCACCGGCACACCGCACTGCATGGCTTCTACCACCGGTACACCAAAACCTTCTAAGAGAGAGGGATAAACCAGGGCATAAGCGGCGCCCATCAACTGCGCTAAATCCTCTTCGGCTATATAGCCCGTCAGCACTACATCTTCTTTGTATTTATAGGTTTGCAGCAAGGTAATAAAGACCTCATTCTTCCAAGCCAAGCGGCCTGCTAATACCAGTTTCATGGAGCTTTTCAGGCGGCGTTTAAAAATAGAAAAAGCTTTCAGCAGGTTCACTAAATTCTTACGCGGATGAATAGCGCCAACGTATAAAAAAAACTCGGTACCCCCTGTGTATTTTTCTTTAACCGCCATTTGTTCATCAAAAGTCAAAGGCTTAAAAACTTCTTTCACCCCATTATACACCACGCTGATTTTTGCTTCGTTGGTTTGATATTGTTTGATGATATCATCTTTAGAAAATTGCGAAACAGTAAGTACGCTTTTTGCTTTTTTAATAAACTGCGGTGAGTATTTTTTTAAATAAAGCTGGTGGCTCCTTTTATAGAATTCAGGGTAGTGCAAAAAGCCCAGGTCATGTACCACAAGGCATTGCGGCACTTTAGTAGTTAAACAACATTGTCCATCAGGAGATAGAAAAACATCGGCCTTCAGCTTTCGTAAAAGCAGGGCCACTTTTACATCATACCAATATTTCCAAAGCAAGGGATGGCGGGCGGGCGGCGATACTACATGGCCCTGTACGTTAGCTGAAAAAATATATCGTTTATCAAACGACCGGTCGAAGAAAAAATGAAACTGATGCTGCGGATAACCTTGCGTAAGCAACTGCATCACTTCTTTTGTAAAATAGCCAAAGCCCTCAAGGTTCTCCTTTAATAAAAAACGGGTGTTTACAGCAATGGTCATAATTGCCAAAGGTAGGAGGCGATAAAACCAGGCAATCGCATTGCTGCTCATTATGTGAGCACCGGTTAATTATCGAAGTTTGTTGTGCCATCAACATGCAATTGATTCGTTTAAAAAAAATGGGTATCCGATTTTAGCGCTTGTAAAAAGTGTTGAATAAAAACAACATCTTTTACTGATGAAGTGTAGAATTAAGGCCGGCTAGAGCATGAGTTGAATTGGTATTTAATTTGTTTAATTTTTATTCGAATCGCTTCACCCTTAACCTTTACAAACTTATTATAAACGACCTCTTAGGTGGAAGAGGATGGTGGCTTGTAAAAGGGGCCTTGGTTCGGGGCCCCTTTCTTTATGCCCTCACCCCTAACCCCTCTCCAGCGGAGCTGTAGAGGGGAACCGCGGTTTATAATTTCATCATTTCTAACAATAGTGGATTACTTTACTACAGGTTGCAATTAGTAAAGAATGTTGCATTAAAACCGCAGGCGCAAGCACTCCCTCTACAACTTGTTGGAGAGGGAGGGGGTGAGGTAGCTTTCATCAATCACAGCACCCAAACCAGGCACTTCCGGCACCTCAATAACTCCCTTATCTAAATATTTAATTCCACCAATTACCGGGTCTTCGGTAAACATCAATGGCGTATCAAAATCGCAATGATAAATATGATTGTTGCTAAGCGCCAGATGCGCCGCTGCCGTCATACCCAGCCTCGATTCCATAAAGCCGCCCACCTGCATGTGCATACCCGCTGCCGCACCCAATGCGGCTATCTTTTGCCCTTTAAAAAAACCACCACTCTTACCTAATTTAATGTTGAACATAGCACAGGCTTTCAATGCAATCAATCGCTCTGCATCCCACTCATCGCCGCAACTTTCATCGGCCATAATAGGTATGGGCGATGCAGCTGATACTTTGCTTAACTCCATAAAACGATGGCGGGAAATAGGCTCTTCGCAATGTTCAATATTATATTCATCTAATGCTTGCAGAACATCTATCGCATAGTCCGCAGTGTTCCATCCCTGATTGGCATCTATCCTCAATGGATGCTCCCTGCCAATGCCTTCGCGAACGGCTTTTATACGGGCTACATCCTCTTCTTTAGTGCCGCCCAATTTTACTTTAATAGCTGGAAAGCCTTCGGCTTTAAAACGCATCGCATCGGCCGCCATCTTTTGCGGATCGCCAATGCTGACGGTCATATCCGTTTCTAAAATCTTGTTCTTTTCTCCACCTAAAAATTTATACAGAGGTACACCGGCATGTTGCGCGGCTATATCATGCAAGGCTATATCAAAGGCGCTTTTAATGCTGCTGTTGCCATAAATGATTTTATCCATTGCTTCTATGCAACCCGCAATATCCAAAGCTGGCTTGCCCTTTAATAGCTTAGCAAAGTACTGGCCTACAATGTAGCAGGTATCTACACTTTCGCCGTTGATGGTCATGTACGGACTGCACTCGCCATAACCGGTGCAGCCATCCGCCGTACGAATAATAACCACTACGTTTCGTACGTTATTGATAGGCCCCAACGAAATGACAAAAGGCTCTTTCAACGGAATGAACAACTTGTAAATTTCTACCACTTGTATCGCACTTCCTTGCATGATTTTGGTTTTGCTTGCAAGTACGTTAAAAGGGTGCAAACTCACCTCTTCATTTTAAAGCCTGCACTATTTATGCTAAGCAAATCAAAATCTATCGCTATGAAAAAAGCCTACTTCGTTGCTGCTGTTACACTTCTTTGTTTTGTTAGCTGTAAAAAGGAAATTAAAAATTTACCCGATGAAACACAGACAGGCGCCAACAGTTTTGGCGTTAAACTAAATGGTGAAAACTGGGGGCCATTAGGCGAGGGTATTGTGCCCACGGCACCCATCCTTGAAGCCCGTTTTTCGGCCGATAGTTCCATCATAATTAATGCCCGGAACTTCAGCCGCTCACCGGTAGAAACAGAGATGGAAATTTATTTAAAGCATGTTACCGGCGCAGGAGCTTATCCCTTGAACCAGGCCACCGGCGTGTATCCCGGCCAATCGGCTTCGTATGCGTATTATGTGAAACGTAACGTAACGCTGACCGATGAATGGATCACCAGCGACAGTGCCACCGGCCAGGTGCAGGTAACAAAAATTGATCGTGACAACCACATTTTCTCCGGCACGTTCAGCTTCACCGCCAAGGCCAAATATGGCAGTGCACCTATTGTGGCTACTGAAGGAAGGTTTGATGTGAGGATTCAATAAGTGAGAAGGCAGATGTGAAACGATAAATGTGAGATATGAATTATAACAAGCACATTTTTTCGATACATAAAATAGCAAAGCCATCATGTTATTAGCATGATGGCTTTATTACAAATGAAGTGGCTTACTTTCTCAGCGTTAGCTCTTTTACAATGTTAGAAGCACCGCCTAATTTATCAATGCACCAAAGCACATAGCGAATATCAACATTAATGGTGCGGTTAAGGTCTTTATCAAAAGCCAGCTTGTGGCTTAAGGCTTCGTAGTTGCCATCAAAAGCCAGCCCAATCAATTCTCCGGCCCCGTTCAGCACCGGCGAACCAGAGTTGCCGCCTGTAATATCGTTAGACGAAATAAAGCAGGTAACCAGGTCGTTGCGGCCCACATCTTTATATTGGCCAAAGTCTTTTGCTTTCAATAGGTCCACCGCTTTTTTTGGCAAGTCAAATTCATAATCGCCGGGAATGTATTTATCCAACACACCTTTTGATGTGGTTACATAGTCGTAACGAACAGCATCGCGTGGCTGGTAATCATCTACCTTGCCATAGCTCAAACGCATGGTAAACGTCGCATCGGAGTACATTACCTTGGCAGGGCTCTGTTCCATTACACCTTTTAAATACAATCGGGCCCACTCATTATTTTTTGTAGTAAACTGCTGAAACAGCCCGGCGTACTTACCGGTGTAGTTTTTTATAAAAGCACTGCTAAGGTTGTACGCCAAGTCCTGTTGCAATACGTTGGCATCAGGGTTAGCCACAAAAGCCGCCCATTTTCTATCATCCAGTATCATCGTATTGCTGAAGATGGCCTCGGCATATTTCTGATAAGTGGCGGGTTTATCCAGCGAACCATATTCATTTCTTATAGCGGTATATAAACCTTGCGGTTGCTGCTCTTTCGGAATATCGTTGTAATACATCTGAATTACAGCGCCAACAATATTTACATCCGATGCCTTGCTCTCGCTTTGCCTAAAATTCTTTCTTGAAGCATCAGCAGCTGCTACTGTTTTCTTTACCGCTTCACTTGAAGTACCCGGTTTGGTGAGTGCTGTTTCCACCGCTTGCAAGCTGGCAGCAAAGGCCAATAGCGGCGAGCCGATAATGCCTTCGTTGATATACATCCGGTGCATGGCATAAGGCCGCCAGGCATCGTACGTAGATTTTAAATCGGAGAAGAGGGAAGCATATTCCGGTTTAGCAGCCGCCCATTTAGTAAACGCTTCTTCCTGCTTACGCTTTTGTCCGTAGATGTCGTATTTAAAAAGCTGCTCGCTTTCACCTTTATAAAACTTCCAGTAGTTGGCGATGGAGGCATAATCGGAAGCCAGTTGCAACTTAGTGGCCGGGTCTTTCTTCATCTCTTCAAACATGTACTTTAACCGTACATCGCGAAGCTTTACCAAGGTTGGATTATTAATGTCGGTTGACAGTTGTACACCTAATGAAGACTCATAACGATTGGTACTTCCGGGGTAACCATAGATCATAGTGAAGTCGCCTTTCTTTACGCCTTTTAATGATACCGGCAGATACCATTTGGGTTTTAGCGGAACGTTATCGGCACTGTATTTTGCCGGCTTGCCATCTTTGGTAGCATACACCCTAAATACAGAGTAGTCGCAGGTATGGCGCGGCCACTCCCAGTTGTCGGTATCGCCGCCAAACTTGCCAAAGGCTTCCGGTGGTGCACCTACCAACCGAATATCGCTATACCGCTGATACACAAACGCCAGAAATTGATTGCCTTTAAACAGCGGACTTACTCGTGTTTCAATACTGTTAGCGGCATCGCTCATGCGGCTGTTGATGGCAGCAATGATCTGTGCCTGACGAATGGCCCTATCCGCGCCGGACAAGCCTTTCAGCGAATCATTCACCAAAGCGGTTACATCATCTATACGTGCTAAAAACTGTACGGACAGATTTCCGCCTGAAATTTCTTCGCCCATATTATGCGCATAAAAGCCGTCATGGAGGTAGTTATGCTCCACCGTGCTGGCGCCGGCAATAACGCTATAGCCGCAATGGTGATTGGTAAAAATTAATCCCTGCGGACTAACAATTTCGCCGGTGCAGCCACCACCGAAAATAAGTATCGCATCTTTTAACGAGGGTTTGTTAATGGCGTACAATTGTTCCTTGGTGAGCTTAAGGCCTTTCTTCACCATATCGTTATATACCTGCTGGCCAAGCAACAGGGGCAGCCACATACCTTCGTCAGCAGCGGCTCTAAACGCAACAGAAATAAATAGCAAAAACGCAAGCGTTACTTTCTTCATAGATCATTTTTTGTATAAACAAACTTATTTAAAATAGTGTGAGAAATTAAAACGCTTTGAGACGATCAAATAGTGTTTCTCTGGTTTACGTGTATATCAAAAATTATAGAACGAATAATCATCTGATTATACTTTCAACCATTCCGGTGATTGAGCCGTTGGCATATTTACTTTTATAAGATAACCATTCGGATCTTTAAATTGAATAAAGCTCATACCTAAGTGCGAAGGAGAAGGACCATCAAAAATAATAGCCGCTTGCTGTAAACGTTTTTCTATTTCTTTTAAGTCATCTGTAAGAAAGCTGATAGCAATAACGCCGGGCGGATAATGGGTAGAAACGTTGAAGTCAAAACCGGTAACACCGGCATCAAACACGGTTAATCCTTGTTGCTGCACTTGTGGCTGAACCTCTAAAATAGTTGTGTAAAATGACGCCGCTTTTTCTACATCACCACAGCCTAATTCTATTTCATGTAGCCTTAGCTTCATGAAGTGGTTTTATTGTTTTCCGGTTCGCCTATGGTCATAGAAATGGCTGCTACGGCCCAAAGCACCACGTTTACGATAATAACAATGTAGATAAAGTTATCATCAGAAAAAAGCTTGGGTGCCCGCTTTACCAGATCGTAAATAGTATAAACGGAAGAACAAGCCACAAAAAAAAGCGCTATCCATCTCCATACGGGATGCGTGGCTCTCCATACTTTTAGGCCAACCCAAATATTGCCGGCTATACATACGGCATACGGGAAAATGAACATGAAAATTCGGTAAATGGTGTCCATAGTTATCAGGATAGATTAGGTTGGTTAGCAGGCGTATTCAACGTATTCCAAAGCAGGTCTTTTAATTCGCTGATGTTTTTATTAATGACGGAGGAAATAAAAATATGCGGCACACCTTCCGGTAATTCTTTTTCAATTTCCTTCTTCAATTCATCATCCAGCATATCGCTTTTAGAGATGGCGATTATGAATTGCTTATGCAATAATTCGGGGTTGAATTCTTCCAGCTCATTCATTAAAATGTCAAATTCCTTTCTATGGTCTTTGCTATCGGCCGGAATTAAAAACAACAAAATGGAGTTGCGTTCTATATGCCGCAGAAAGCGATGGCCTAATCCTTTTCCTTCCGCGGCGCCTTCAATAATACCTGGCAAATCGGCAATGCAAAAGCTTTGACCATCCCTGTAGTCCACCATACCTAAATTAGGCACCAGCGTAGTAAAAGCATAGTTGGCAATTTTGGGCTTAGCGGCCGTCATTACCGATAGCAACGTTGATTTACCGGCATTGGGAAAACCCACCAAACCCACGTCGGCCAGCACTTTCAGCTCCAGCACCTTCCAGCCTTCTATGCCCGGCAACCCTGGTTGCGAGTGCTCAGGCGCCTGATTAGTAGGCGTTTTAAAATTGGTATTGCCCAAGCCGCCCTTGCCACCGGGCAGCCAAATAATCTCTTCGCCATCATGTAAAACCTCGGCTTCTTTTTCACCGGTTTCTTCATCCAGTGCTATAGTGCCCAGCGGCACTTCCAAAATAATGTCTTTGCCGGCGCGGCCGCTTTGGTTATTATCGCGGCCCCGGTCGCCATCTTCGGCTAAAACATTTTTATGATAGCGTAAATGAAGCAGTGTCCAAACGTTGCGGGCCCCTCTTAAAATAATATGGCCGCCGCGGCCACCATCACCACCATCCGGGCCCCCATACGCTGTTAGCTTGTCTCTCCTAAAATGTTTGATGCCGGCGCCGCCATGGCCGCTTTTGCAAAAAACCCGTATCTGATCTACAAAATTACTTTTCTCCACCTGGGATTATTTAGCGGCAAAGATAAGACCTCACCCCCGGCCCCTCTCCATCGGAGATGGAGAGGGGAGATGGCCTCACCCCGACCCTCTCCGCAGGGAGAGGGCCACCTGCTCACTGCCCACGCTTAAGCAATCATTCATTTCTTCTATCAGTCATTCTTTAGTGCCACGATGTTTTCATCAATAGGTTACTTATCCGCTCTTCCCGCAAGTAAAGAAGATGAGCATCCAAAGGCTCCCCACCGTCCAGCGCCTTATTCCGTGATTGACTTAAAGCATCACTTTACTGTAATGAAAGCAACACGGAATACAGCGCCTTCAGTAGCTCACCACTATCAGCCAGTAAAAAGACATACGATTTAGCCAACAAGAAAGTGAAGACAGTATTCGTGTAAAAAGAATTAAGTACAACATGAAAGATTGAAGCAAATAGTGACTGACTGTTGTGCGCTGGCCCGGCAAATCTTGCGGAGCATTAAGATTTAGCCTTGACTTTTTTGCTCCACTTTTTTTGTTAAGAAAAAAAGTGGAAAACAACCTATAAGAAAGAGATCCTATGGTTAGATGAAGCTCAATAGCACGAGGCGTTCCGAAGGAACGCAAAGACATATATACAATGATACTTTCTACCCACAAAACATTCCTACGGAACGTGGGGAAAAATAGATTCGCCCTGAAGAAATAATAAAAAACCCAATCATAAAATATGATTGGGTTAGTAAAGTATCGTGTAAAAACTTTGCTGTGCCGCAGATGCTCCCTCTCCAACTTGTTGGAGAGGGCCGGGGTGAGGCCTATTGATTCAACATCAGGGGCATCACCAGCATTAGCAAATCTTCTTCATCATCTTTCTCGGTAGGCTTAATAAGGCCGGCTTTGGTGGGTGTGCTTAGTTCCATGCGCACCTCAGAGCTATCCGCCGCATTCAACATTTCAATTAAAAAGCGGGCATTAAACGCGATGGTTAAATCTTCTCCATCGTACTGGCATTTCATACGTTCGTTACCCTCAAAGCTAAAGTCCACATCCTGTGCGGCAAGCCCTAATTCGCTGCCGGTAATTTGCAAGGCTACCTGGTTAGTGCTTTTATTACTAAAGATGCTGACACGGCGTAAAGCACTTTGAAAATCGCTTTTTGTTACCGTCATTTTATATGGATTATCAGCCGGTATCACTACTTTATAATCCGGAAAGCGGGCATCAATCAGGCGGCAACTCATTTGCGTAGTGCCATGCTTTATAAACAAATGATTACCGTTATAGCTAACAGTAATTTCATCATCGTTCATAGGCAACGCCGATTTCAACAGCGTAAGCGGTTTTTTGGGAACAATGAAAGAGTCCGGTTTCGGGCAGCTTACATCGGTTCTTTTGTATCGCACTAAGCGATGTGCATCCGTAGCCACAAACTGAATAAAGTCTTTATTCAGTTCAAAAAATACACCGGTCATCGCCGGACGCAGATCATCATTGCTAACAGCGAACAAGGTTTTATTAATGGCCGTTACCAATGCTGATGAGGTCATGGTAAACGAAGTAGTATCATCGGCTGCCGGCTCCTTTGGAAAGTTATCGGGGTTCTCTCCCATTACCTTGTATTTACCATTGTCGGAGGTAAGTTCTATTCCAAAGTTTTTATCAATATTGAAGGAAAGCGGCTGGTCGGCAATGTTCTTTAACGAGTCTAATAAAATCCGGGCCGGAATACAAACCTTGCCTGCTTCTTTGGCTTCAATGTCAAGCTGGATGCGCATTACCGTCTCAAGGTCGGTGGCCACTACGGTAAGTTTGCCCTTATCTATTTCAAATAAAAAATCTTCTAAAATAGGTAATACTGTATTTGCATTAATAACGCCGGATATTTGTTGAAGTTGTTTTAGCAAGCTTGATGACGAAACAATAAATTTCATGTAGGTGACATTTTCGGTAAGGGCGAAACTAAGATTTTTTGGGCCAAAGTAATGCCTTGTTTATTACCATCAGACTATTGGTAACTTTCCATTTTTTTAATGAGTGTAGCGGCCCGTATTTTGAATAGATAGCGCCTGACTATTGATAAAAACGGAACCCTTTATTTTTTAGATGAGGCTGCTGCTTGCGATAAAAAATTTATGCTGGAAAAAATTTTTAGCTGGACAAAAAGAAAAGACGCCGGGGAGCAAGCTACTTCGCCCTTTACTCAGTTTGGCCGCTACTCCGATAATAATAAGCCCGTAGCCAAAGTGGAAAAATGGAACGAAGCCGAAACACTTTTTAAAGAAAAAAAATGGACGGAAAGTATTACCGCATTTTTTACTTACCTGCGCGATGAAGAAGAAGACAATGTACGCCTGGTGCAAGAGGCCGACCGCACCAGCTTTTTGTTTTACCAGGGTTCTAAAATAGTAAGAGGCTATTTTAATAAAGAACAATTGCAGGCCGAAATAGTGCTGGCACAAATGCCGCAGCCCAGCGTACCGGTAATGCGGCGGCTGCTGGAGATGAACTTTAATTTATACTACAGCCGCTATGCTTTATACCAGGAAAAAATTTACATGTTCTTCGATTCGGATATAGAAACGGCTAACCCCAGCAAGCTCTATTATGGGTTGAAGGAACTGGCTACCAAGGCCGATAAACAAGATGATTTATTAGTGCAGGATTTTACCTCGCTGATGCCGGTAGATACAGACCACATCATTGTTATGGCCGATGAAGAGAAAGAAGTGAAGCTGCGCTCTTTAAAACAATGGATACACGAAACTATCACCCTGATTGGCACGGTGGACAACGATAAATACTCCGGTGGCATCGCTTACTTATTGTTGGCGCTGGCTTACCGCATAGATTATTTTATTCTGCCGCAAGGCAAGCTGCAACTGGAGTTAGAGAAGATTGTAGAGATCTATTTCCGGAAAGATTCAAGGCAAATCACGGAGAAAAACGGGGAGATGATTGACTGCTTTCAAAAGCTGGCCGCCAAGGATAAAGAAGAAGTGTATCCTTACCTGTTTCAATCGCGATACACATTTTCTATTGTTACGCCGCAGGCTTACAAAACCGTTTCAGACGCTATCTATAATGCCAACCAAAACATTACCTGGTACCGCGAGCATAAGATGCCGGAGATAGCTGCCAAAATCAGCGAGTATGGATTTTCTTATTGCCAGTACTCTTATAGTTTACCGCGGCCGGTTTCTGAATTGTTCCATTTATTTATGATGGTGAACTACCCCGGTTTTTTTACTGCCCTGGGCTTTACCGAATCGCTTTATAACCTTGAAACAAAAGAATATAATAAAGAAGGCATTGCCGGTCATATTAGTTCCATCATAGAAAGATGGAAAGAAAAATATCCTGAATTAAAGTTTGATACGGAGAAGCTCAAGTATGATAATGCCGTAGCTTTTAATCAAACCTTTACTACCGAAGTGGAATATTTAAATCTGGAAACCTGCCAATGAATACCCAGCAAATTATAGAGCTCTACCGTACGGCCATTATACAAATTGCTACGCAAGGCAGCACAGGTACCGGCTTTTATGTAAAGGAGTTTGATTTGATTGTGACCAATGAACATGTGGTTAGCAAACATGCTGAAATTACAATGGCCGCCCGGCTGTTTGACAAGCGCCTTGGGAAAATTTTATATACCGATAAAAAACACGACCTCGCTTTTATACAACCGCCTGCCGATGTGCAGTTGCCCGAAGTAAAGCTGGGCCATTACGAAGAAACAAAAGATGGCGATGTTGTGGTGGCTATCGGCCATCCCTTTGGCTTGAATTATACTGCTACACAAGGGGTTATTTCTAAAGTGGACCGGGTGCGCGACGGTGTAAAATATATTCAGATAGATGCCGCCATCAACCCCGGTAACAGCGGTGGGCCTTTGGTAAATAAAAAGGGCGAAATCATCGGCATCAACTCGTTTATTATTAAGGGCGGCGATAACCTTGGCTTCGCCCTTCCGGTGAGTTATATTCGGGAGGCGTTACAACTTTATTATCCGTACAAAGGCCAACCCTCTACCCGTTGCCATAGTTGCAATAACCTGGTGCTGCCATCCAATATAGAAGCCACCAGGTATTGCCCTTATTGCGGCACCGAAGTAAAACTGCCACAGTCGCCGGAGCGGGAATCGAAGCCGGTTGGCGTGGCCAAAACAGTAGAAGATATTTTGCAGGAATTGGGTAAAGATGTAAAGCTGGCCCGTGATGGGGCCAACAACTGGAGCGTGAAAGAAGGCGGCGCTAAAATAAAGATCAACTACAATCCTGAAAATTACTTTGTAGCCGGCGATGCGTATCTCTGCCAGCTTCCTGCCGATGCCACCCGCATTAAACCGCTCTATCAATTTTTGCTGGAAGAAAATTTTAAGCTGGATAGTCTCGTGCTAAGTTGTGTGAAGCAAAACATCGTACTGTCGTGCATTATGTACGACCTGGATATGACCAAAGAAGCGGGTATAGAAATGCTTCACGACCTGTTTCAAAAAGCCGATTATTACGATACGTTATTAGAGAAGCAATATGGTTGCCAGGAGTTGCTTGAAGAATAGTTCCAAAGTTTGAATGTTTAAAAGTTCAAATGTTGTTGGCGACCTAAGCTAACAATTGAACTTTGGAACACTTGAACTTTTAAACATTACAGATGCAAAAAAAATACCTCACCAAAGAACAGGCTATTCAAAAGCTAAAGCAGTATTGCAGCTACCAGGAGCGCAGCCATAGCGATGTGGTACAAAAGCTTTGGGACCTTGGTGTTTATAAATCGGGGCATGATGAAATTGTTGCAGCGCTTATAGAAGCCGACTATTTAAATGAAGAACGTTTTGCCAAACAATTTGCAGGCGGTAAGTTTCGCATGAAAGATTGGGGCAAGAAAAAGATTTACTATGCACTAAAAGAAAAAAAGATCAGCGACTACGTTATTAAAAAAGCCATGAAGGAAATAGAAGATGAAGACTATCAAAAGACCGTGGCGGAACTGGCGGAGAAAAAATACGAGTTGCTAAAAGGCGAACAATACCTGGTTCGCAAGAAAAAGACAATGGATTATTTATTGCAGAAGGGTTATGAGCCAGCTCTTATAACGGCGATGTTGAACCGGATAATAGAAGGTAATAGATGATGCTTGTGAGACACAAGCATCGGCAGACACAAGCGTTGGCAGATGATGTTTGTGGAGACACAAATATCGGCTATCAGTAACCAAGGCTTGTGTCTCACAAGCTGCACGGCCACAGATTGTTTTCAACAAACTCACTATAATGATGCAGAAAGCCAAACTGGCTCTTTCCACTAACATAAAATGCGGCTGATGAAAAAGGATAATCACAAGGCAGTTCGCACAGTTGCCATTTGGCTTGCAAGGGATTGCAATGAATGTAATTCAGCTTTTGCTCAAGCGTTGGAATATATTTCAATAAAAACCAATCAGGATGCGTTTGCCAAAAGTTATACTGGCGGCTGCTTTGCTGCACTTTAAATTCTTCTAAAACAACTGGTGCTTTCAGCCGTAGTTGCTGCTCAAATTGGTGGGCCGTTTCCATTGTTTTAATCAGTTGCCATATCAGGTGAATATGATTGGGCATGATAACAAAACCATAGACCTTAATGCAGCCTTTATTGTATAAAAAGGAAAGCGAATCAAGTATAATATTTTCAAACTGAAAATCCCTGATGACAGGTTTCCATTGATTAATGGTAGATGTATAAAAATAGAGTTGGTTGAATTGCATATAGAGCCACCCAAAATAAAATATGTTAGTGACTGTTCAAAACGATTGCAGCTAAACGGATGCTTGTGAGACACAAGCATCAGCAGACACAAACATTGGCTCTGCAACCGCAGAGGCTTGTGTCCCCACAAGCCGCACATCAAAGCTATCGCCACCAAACAGAAGCAATTGCCAGGGCTTGAGTCTCACAAGCCACCATCTGCAATAAAGAATTTCCAACTTCAACCCGCATCCCGCACCTTTGAAAAATGGTGATGACACGCAAGCTTCCATCGGAACTGTTGATCCTTATTGGCGGCCTTATTTTATTTGTTCCCTTCCTTGGAACCACGCATTTATTCGATTGGGATGAGATCAACTTTGCCGAAGCCAGCCGCGAAATGCTGCGCACCGGCAACTATGCTATTCCGCAAATCGGCTTCGAACCATTCTGGGAAAAACCACCACTTTTTTTTTGGCTGCAGGTCATCAGCATGAAAGTTTTTGGTGTTAATGAATTTGCCTCACGGTTTCCCAATGCAGCCTGCGGCGTTCTTACTTTACTACTACTATTTCGCTCCGGCAAAAAATTAGTAAGCGAACAATTTGGCTGGATGTGGGTGCTTATCTATGCCGGTTCGCTGTTGCCGCAATTTTATTTTAAGTCGGGCATTATTGATCCCTGGTTTAACCTGTTCATCTTCTTAGCCGTTTATCAATTAACTTTTTATAGCGATCCATTGGCTACTCGTCCTACTAAAAAAGTTTTACTAGCTGGCTTGTTTACCGGCCTTGCCGTAATGACAAAAGGCCCCGTAGCCTTGCTGATTGTAGGCTTGTGCTATGGCGTTTTTGCTATCGGCACAAGGTTTAAAAACTTCATGAAGCCACTGCATATTTTACTCTTTCTTCTTGTGGCTTCCATAGCAGGCGGCATCTGGTTTATAGCGCTATTGGCTAATGGGCAACAGCATATTATTTCCGAATTCATTACCTATCAAATCCGGCTTTTTCAAACCGAAGACGCCGGCCATGGCGGCCCGTTCTTTTATCATTTTATCATACTGCTTGTCGGCTGTTTTCCGGCGGCGGCACTTAGCATTTTATCTATGCGCACCGGCCGCCCGCCCAACGAAACGCCGGTACATTTTCATCGCTGGATGATGATCCTTTTTTGGGTAACGCTGCTCTTGTTTTCCATCGTTAAAACCAAGATTGTTCATTACTCATCGCTCTGCTATTTTCCCTTAACGTATTTGGCGGCCGTTAGTTTTTATCATCTGTACAATCGTAAATGGCACCTTCCCGGGTGGAATAAATGGTTGCAGGTAGTCACCGGTTTTTTATTGTCGGTGTTAATCATCGTTGTCACTTTTATTGATCAATTGAAACCGTATCTTTTGCAACCAGGTAAGATCAAAGACCCTTTTGCCAAAGCCAACTTAGCGGCACAGGTAACATGGACGGGCTGGGAAAAGCTGCCTGGTTTTTTATTGCTGGCTGGTGTTCTCTATTTCATCATACAATCACGAAATGCTATCCGAATGTCGTTAGTGGTTTTATTTGTTACGGCACTTATCGGCATCAACCTAACCATTGTTTTAATTACACCTAAAGTAGAGCCTTACTCGCAGGGAGCGGCCATAGAGTTTTATCAAAGCAAACAAGGGCAGAACGTAGTGGTGGAAACCTTGCGTTTTAAAAGCTATGCGCATCTTTTTTATACCGATCGTCCGCCACAGTTTACACGGTCGCTCACCGATAGCATAAAGCAGTTTAATACCCACCCGGAGATACCGGTTTTTTATGTTGGTAAAATTCAAAACAGGGAAGAGAACGAACGTGAATTGCCGTTAGAATTTTTATACGAAAAGAATGGCTTTGTGTTTTATAAACGCAAGCAATAAAAATATTTATGGAAGATGGCCGGCTTAGCATCTTAACCACCTAAAACCATTTGTATGATGAAAAAAATGTTTGTTGCCGCTATGGCGCTTACGATGGCCGGTGCCGCCTCAGCGCAAGAAGTACCATCACCGCCGCCACCCCCAAGGCAACCCGTACCGCCGGTTGAAAACGTTACCCCGCCACCTCCACCGCCGGAAGCACCTATGGCCCCGGAGGCGCCACCACCGCCACCCCTGGCAAAAAAATTAAGCAAGCATCATATACCTGCAGTACCGCCACCGCCCTTACCTCCAAAAGCACCTACCATGACAAAATCATAACAATAAAAAGTCCCACTGGCAGTGGGACTTTCTGTTTCATCAAGGTGAAGATTATTCGTTATGGTTACGCAGGTAACCTACTTGTTTTCCCGCAGGGGTAATTATATTTCCTTGCTTATCTACAAACAACTGCGTGTGTTGCTCATCATAAATCAGGTAAGGGAATTGAGTGCTGTTTAGGGCAGCCAGTTTGCCTACTAAGCTCACGCCCCCATCACTCACTTTTACCAAAGTGTAATTGGTAGTGATACGAAAGGTGGACGAAGGTGCCGCATTGAAATAAACATCGCCCAAAATGAGTCTTGAATCCAATGCCGGCGCCGAACGATTAATGGCTACGTCGGTTACTGCCACCGGAGTTGTTACGGAGGTTTCAACTGCTGGTTCTTTTCTGATGGTTTTACGTCCGGCCAACTGATCATCGGCATGTTGCCAGCCTTTTTCAATAGAAGCCAACCGGTCGTACTGTGCCGGATGCGTAGTGGTGGCATTGGTGGTAGCCAGTGTTTTCATAGCGGCTTCCGATTGTTCTAAAGTAGCACCCATCTTTCTTAGAACATATCCCGAAAATTCATCCGCTTGCAACTCCATTGCCGGCTGGCTGCCGGTGGCCATTACTGTGTGTCCGTTCAGGTGATGGCCAATCTCGTGGGCTAATACACTAATGGCGGCCCATTGGGTACCAGTTGTTTTAATCAGGTTGTTAATGAAGATGGGATTGTATAAAATGTAACGCCTACCACCATACACAATGGCGGCCGCATTATCAATGTTGGCGGGTACAATTTCAAAGTTGGCAGCCAGGCCAACAGCATCAATGATCTGCTTCACCAGATCTTTACCCTGGGCCGCATTGGCAATGCCGTTGGCAGGTACCGTCCAATTGGTTATAGCCGTATGCTGGCCCAGGCGGGTGGCTGTTTGTGCCATAACCGCTGTTGATAAAAAGAAGAAAAAAAGCAAGGGAAGAAATCTGTTTTTCATAGTAAGTTTTCCAAGTGATTTTAGAACTTACTATGGTCATTTTCTATGCCGGATGCTGTTAAGAAAAAGCTGTGTGGGAGGGATTAACAGAGGCTTTACGAAACGTAGGTAGTGAATAGTAAATAGTCAATAATGAAACGTCTAATGATAATCATAAAAGCGATAACTACAAGTCAAACTGTAGTCAACATTTGAACGCTTGAACCTTTGAACTTTAAACCTGTAAACAGTAAACTTACTTTAGCACTTTCATTTTCACCATTTCAATCCTTGTATCGCTGACAGTTAAAATATCAAATTCAAAATCGCCAATGATGATGCGTTCTTTTTGTTGGGGAATAGTTTCGTGATGGCTAATGATGAAGCCCGATAAAGTTTCCGATTCATCCTCCGGGAACTCAATGCCATATTTCTCCGTGATATTATCCAGTTCCAGTCTTCCCGAAAAAATATATTCGTTTTCCGACAACCGCTTTTCTACAAATTCCTCGCTGTCATATTCATCATGTATCTCGCCAAAGATCTCTTCCAGCACGTCTTCCATGGTTACGATACCGGCTGTGCCGCCAAATTCATCTACCACCCAGGCAATGCTTTTACGCTCCTTGGTAAACTTACCGATAAGGTCGGTGGCGCTCATACTTTCGGGCACCGCCGATATAGGCAATAAGATACTTTGCAGGTCGGCCGGCGCTTTAAACAAATCCAACTGGTGCACATAGCCTACCAGGTTGTCAATGGTTTTTTCATACACAATCAACTTGCTCAATTTGGTTTCAATAAACTTTTGGCGGGCTTCCTCTACGGAGCAACCAATGTCCACGCCAATCACTTCTTTACGCGGCACTAAGCATTGCCTGATTTTAACTTTGGGAAGTTCCAATGCATTTTCAAAAAGCTCTGTGTTCATTTCTTCGGCCTCAAAATCCGCATCATTATTTTGTTGGAACAACGTTTCCAGCGTACCGCCGGTAAGGCTGTCTTTTGTTTCGCGTATGCGCACATTAAAAATGTATTGAAGCGTCCAATGTGCCATCACCAAAAAAACACGGGCTATGGGTTGAAGCAGTTGATGAAAGATATTAATGAGCCAAACAATTCTTGTCAGTAAAATATTGCTGTGCGCCCGAAAGATGGCCCGTGGTATAAACTCGCCAAGGATAAGCACTACAAACGTGGCCAGCACAATGTTGAGGCCTACCCGTACACTTTCATACTTTAACCCGATAGCTGCCCAAAGCGGTTCTGTGATGGTGGCAAATAATAAGGCGAAGCAAACCAGGAACAGCGTAAAGCCAATTACCATTGTGCCCAAAAACAGTTCCGGGTTTTCAAAATATTTTGAAAGCAGAATAGCATCGGCACGGCCCTGCTTTTTGCGCAGCTCAATGCCAAAACGGTTAACGCTGTAAAACGCCATTTCAATGCCGGCAAAAAAGCCCATCATCAACAGCGTTGCTATAAACCAGGCTATGGTTGTGATTGCTATCATTTGGATAAAGATAAGAAGGTAAAAAACCAAAAGCCTAATGGCCAAAATTCAAGAAATTTCACTGGTATATAACCAGATTTATTTTAGACGGTTGTAGCCGCAGGGCCTGCGTCATTGAATAAAATTTAAAACAATGGCTTCGGCTTCGGCGCAGGCGTTGTCAAGATTGGAGTTGATAATGACTTTATTAAAGTAGGTTTTAAAACTGATTTCGTAAGCGGCTTTGCTCACTCTTGCCTGTAGCGATTCGTCGCTTTCGGTGCCGCGGCCGGCCAGCCTTCGCTTGAGTTCATCCACACTGGGCGGCTCTATAAAAACAGATAGCGTAGTCTCCGGAAACTGTTGCTGAATATGTATAGCGCCTTTTACATCTATATCCAGCACCGGCGTTTTTCCTTCGTGCCAGATGCGCTGCAGCTCTGACTTTAAAGTGCCATAGTATTTGCCTTCGTACACCATCTCCCACTCTACAAATTCTTCGTGCTGAATTTTATTGGTAAACTCCTCAGGGCTCATAAAATAATAATCAACGCCGCTTTTTTCTTCGCCTCTTGGTTGCCTTGTAGCCGCCGAAATAGAGAAGGCCAACTGCTCCGGGTATTTAGCCAACAAATACCGGGTGATGCTGGTTTTACCGGCGCCGGACGGTGCTGTGATGATGATTATTTTTTGCTGGTTGTTAATGGTCATTGATTAAAATGAATGCGGCGAAGGTAGAAGAAAATGCGGGAAGCTTACAAGCACCATCGCCCCGATGAGCCACCCAAAATTTAAAATGAATTCTTTTTTAAATGGCCCATTTTTGCCGTTCTTAAAAATGCGTCATGGAATATAATGTTGAAGAGATTAATGCCTTAATAAAGGCCCGCCGGTCGGTATTTGTAAAACAGTTTGATACAGAAAAAAAAGTGGATGATGGCATTGTGCGGCAGCTACTGGAAAATGCCACCTGGGCGCCCAGCCATGGCCAAACAGAGCCCTGGAAGTTTGTGGTATTCACCGGCGAGGGCTTGCAAAAGCTGGCTACATTTCAAGCAGAATTATACAAAGCAGAAGCCGGCGATAATTTTAAAGATGCGCCTTATCAGAACTTGCTTTCAAATCCTTTGAAGGCTTCGCATGTAATTGCCCTTTGCATGAAGCGGGACCCGGCCAAAAAATTTCCGGAGATAGAAGAAATAGCAGCCGCATCTTGCGCTGTACAAAACCTGTACTTATCGGTTACGGCTTATGGCCTGGGTGGTTACTGGACTACCGGTGGCGTTACCTATAAAGAAAGCGCCAAAGAATTTTTTGGCTTAGATGCCGATGATAAATTGCTGGGCTTTTTTTATTTAGCGCATGTGGCCGTGCCGTCGCCAGCCGGAAAGCGAAAGCCGTTGGATGAGAAGGTGGAGTGGGTGCGATAAGGTTTCTAATAAATAAGTAAGCTTTTTATTTTAAGCGAAATGTTACTTACCTCTGTTTAGCCGCCTCGACGAAAGCTTTTTCCAAATACCATGAGCTAATTTTATTTCTTTTTGTGTCAAAGAAAAATGTTCCTTCAAAATTATTTGGTTCGTTATTTTTAAAATTTCTTCAATATTTGTTTTATCACGAATTAGCTTATCAATCTCGGATAATAATAAAGCATTGTCTTTATGATAGGGAAGTAAAACCCTTTCTGCTTCGTTAGGCATTAGTTCTAAAACTCCACCTCCGTGACTTCTTCCGGAAACTTCCGTAAACGCAAGTGACAGTGAGTTATAATAACTCGCTGTCAATGCCTTGATATCAATGCCTGGTTTTACAAAAACACGGTGCATCGTATCTGTTGTGTATGCTTCTGCTTCATTAATTATTAGTCTTGGATAAAGATTATTACGTCTTATAAATAAAGCATCTGAAATTTTTAGAGAAGGCACTACAAACCAATCGTTTCTAATTCCCGTTTTGTACCCTTTGTGAACACCCAAGCTTTCTCCATATGCTATATACTTTACTGCGCCATTTTTCTTATTCAAGTTTTTACTTTCAGGGAAGACTAAAAGATGAGCTTTAGCCTTTGAAAACTTATTGCTTTCCCAATCCTTTTCTGTAAAAATTACACTATTAACCTGAACACTTCTACCAACCATTGGCCTTGCATAGTCCTGTAAGTCATACTCCTTAATTGTTGTCAGCGGGACTGTGAAAAAATCATTTGAACCGGTTGTTATTCCTACTTCAACATTTGCAAATTTTCCAAGGGTTTGAATGCCGCGTTTGTTTTCAATGTTTTCTAAAAAATCAATTTCTTCTTGCTCTAAGAAGTAAAAAGTCCATTTGTTAGATTTAAAATCAATTTTCTTTTTTGGGCTTTTCAATATGGTTACATCCAACTTCTGTAAATCACTTGCATCTCTTAATTCAATGTGTTCTATATTATGGCTTTTGCTTTCATTCTTCTCACAAAGAAGTAGAACAACTTCCTGTTGAATATCTGGAAAAACCAATTTTCCAAATGAGATGATATTGATTTTGTTATAAAAATGTGCAAGAAATTTTCGTAATTGTAAGGCATAAGAAACTTGCAAAACTTCTGCAGGCAACACAAAGCCAATTCTTCCGCCCTTGTCTTTTAGTAGTAGTGAAGCACCAACAACAAATGAAACCCAAGCGTTTGTGAGTTTGGAATAAGTCAGACCTGCTTTTATAAAAATATCTCCTGCTTCTGCTTGTTGTTGCCTGTTGAAAAATTGATAGCGTATGTAAGGTGGGTTACCAACAATTAAATCAAAACGTTGTAAAGTATTATTGCAATAAGTGTGAAAATCCGCATTGATAATTTGCGCATTGTTTAAATTTATTTTCTTTGCTTTTGCGGCCTCTTCCTGATCAAGTTCAACTGCAATAATTGATTTATATTTTAGCTTATTTTTTTCAAGTTGTTCCAAAAAAACTCCGTCTCCACAACTTGGTTCAAGTATATCAAAGTCGTTGCTGCCATTGATTCCCCAACGCAAAATAAATCCTGCAATTACTTCAGGTGTATAAAAACCACCTCTCAATTTTTCTGAAGACGCTTCTGTAATTAGCTTCATTTGGAAGAAGGTTTTTTGGTTTTTAAATACTTTACTTTTTCCTCAGCTACCTTAAATACTTCGCTTGAAAAATCATACCCATCGAGCACTTGGTAGGCTACAGCATCACTAAGAAATGCAATCATTAAATCTTTCTCTCTGACTTGGAAGAATTTAGCAAACTTTTCAATTATTTGCTTAGTTGCTTTGCGGCTATTTTTTTCAATTTTGCCCAACATTGAAGTATCAATATCTAATGCTTCTGCAACTTCACGTAAAGGAAGATTTCTTTCTTCACGAAGTTTTTTCACAGTATCTCCGAAAGTTTTCTCTAATTTCATTTTGGACTACTTCAGTCCAAAGATAGGAGTGACAAATGAGGTGACAAGCATTTTTTGAAAAAGAGTTTTCAACAATTGTGGGTTAAACGAAAATTAGGTTATGAAAATTTGAAAAGGTTCGCCCTTCGAATTTGGAGCATACAGATCAAGCCTTAATCTAGTAAGATTGGCCTCCTTAATTATCTCGCCAATTTCACCCCAAGAAATGGATGTTGTATAATTACCTTGACCGGCTATGCCGCTTGGTTTGTGTCTAATCTGAAGATATATCTGTCCTAAATTTTGATCTTTAATGGTTACAATAAATGGAACTTTTGTTACTTCAACAAATGGTTTGTCTTTTATTTTATTCCAAGTAAATTGTTTGAATATTTTATCTCTGAAATAATTGGTTTGGTCTATCACAACTCCATCTACTTTAAAATTATCTTGAACTAGACGAAGCCCACCAGTATCCTTTCCAACAGGTGTCTTCTGTACACTTGAAGCAGGAAGTTTTTTTCTTGTCCACACCAATTGCCCTTTACTGCTAAATTTATCTTTAGAAGTATGAGTGGACTTTAATGGTTTTTTATCTTGCTTTTTTACTCCTTTAAATTCAGTTGGAATTTTTGAAGCAATTCTTGGCGGGAATATTTTAGAAATGAAAGCGTTAGTCTCTTCTGTTTCTGCGGATTCTGATTTATTTCTGGTAGCCTTACTTTCGGCTTCTGTTATAACAATTTTTTTATTTACAAAACCTTCAATAAGTTCAGGTGTGATTTTTTGAAGATTGGGATCATTGAAGTCAAAAATACCTTTGAAATATTTTTTTAGTTGATCAATAACGTTCCGGTCTTCCTTAGTACTATTGTCTACGCTTAATAGCACAGATGTTTCAATATTGCTGTAAAGTCCGGTACTTGTAAGATTCGAAGAACCAATGATTAGTTTTGATTTTTGTTCACCTTCGAAGAGGTAGATCTTCGAATGAAAGATTGGAAAAGGTTTCGGAGCATAGAAAATGTAAGCATTAATGTTCAATTTGAGAATAGCTTCCAAGGCTTCTTTAGTAGTACCTCTTTGATTTACCCCAGTTATAATTGTTATAGAACTAAGATGATTTTTAGCTTTTTCAATATGCACAGACAAACCGTTTACACCTGCTAATCTTGAAAATGCCGTTATTGCGGTGAACGAATGAAATGCTTTATCGGCCAAAAATGTAACTAAGTTTTTTCCAACTGAATTATCTAATGCAGGTTCATATCCTTGGCCTAAGAGCGTGATTTTCATTATTGCATTTTTTGCTTAAAGTAACCAACTAAACATTCATGCTAACTTTATTTGTTGAAAAATTTATCAGTTCAATTATTTTAAATTCATACTATTTTTTCCTGCCTTCACCTCCTTCAAAATATCCTCCAGATAATCTGCCTGCAATTGTTGTATCTCCAGTAGTCGCTGGTTTTGGTGCACCATCAGGTGGTCCAGCTTTTCGTGCAATAGACGAATCTCTATTTCGGCCTTCAGGTTTACCTTATAATCATGTTCGCTACGCTGGCGGTCCTTCTCGCCCTGGCGGTTTTGGCTCATCATAATGATAGGCGCTTGTATAGCCGCAAGGCTGGAAAGAATCAGATTAAGAAGAATAAATGGATAAGGATCGAAATGCCTGACCGATAAAAAGAAAATATTAATACTCATCCATAAAAACAAAAAGGTAAAAAAGATAATGATGAACGTCCAGCTGCCACCAAATGCAGCAATTTTATCAGCTACCCGTTGGCCGAATGTAAATTTTTCATCAATGTCATCTTCAATATTTTCGGAAAGGATTTTATTATTGTTAATGGCATCTACCACATCTTTCTCCATCTGCGACATCTCGCCGGTTTCCTGCTGAATTAACCCCGTGAGATAGCGTTTGCGGTAGCTATTCAGTTCGTCCTTCGAAATAAAACTGTTACTGTCAAATTCAGGATGTTCCTTTTTTATCAATCCTAATATACCATTCCGTATATCGCTGCCTTTATAGCTTTCCGTTACAGGAACATTTTGTTTGGTGATCTGGCAATAAACTGTATTCATGCTGATTGGTAGTGATGCAGAAAGATAGAAAGAATTGATGATGATTGCGGTTGCCTGCTTGTTTATATTTAACCTTCAAACAGGTAATTCCACTTCATGTCGGCATCCATTTCATTACCGGACAAAAGGGCTTTCAAAAGTGTTAGGGATAAGATCAGCCGCCACCCGGTTGGGTATTTCCTATGCTTTTGGTTAGTGCTCAATCTTGTTCAGGCCAGCTTTACCGAACTTACGTCCGACGAAGGCTACTATTGGTTTTATGCACAGCACCTGCAGTGGGGCTATTACGATCATCCGCCGATGGTAGCCGTTCTTATTAAATGGGGCTCGCTATTATTTAGCGGCGAATTAGGTGTCCGCTTTTTTAATGTGCTGCTAAGCACCGGTGGCCTTTATTTATTTTTTTTATTGCTGCCCGCACAAATAAAAAACAGCCGCGCCACATACCTTGTTTTACTATCGGCGCCGCTGCTTCATTACTTATGCTTTATTGTTTTTCCCGATGGCCCGCTACTGTTTTTTAGCCTGCTTTTTTTAGTGTTGTATAAACGATTTTTAAAAGAGCCAACCGTTGCATCGGCGTTGCTGCTGGGACTTTCTATAGCGCTTATGGGCTGGTCAAAATACCATGGCGCCTTAGTGGTTTTGTTTACTGTATCAGCTAATCCGAAGCTTTTAAAATCAGGGTATTTTTATTTGTCTTTATTGGTAGCTTTCTTGCTTTTTGCGCCGCATTTATGGTGGCAATACCAACATGGTTTTCCAACCTTCAAATACCATCTTTCGGGCCGCACAGGCACTTATTCCTTTAAACATGTAGGTGAATATCTTTCGCAGCAATTAGTTGCTATCGGGCCGGGATTGATCTTTATTCCTTTTGGTGTAAAAGCCAACGACCTTTTTGAACGTACATTAAAGTTTATCATCATCGGAACTTTTGGTTTCTTCTTAGCCTCGTCGTTTAAAACCTTTGTGCATTTTCACTGGACGTCCATTGCGCTCTTCCCCATCTTATATTTTGCTGCGATGTACTATCAATCGCCAAAGCGAAAAAAGCTTTTCAATGGTCTTATACTTCCCTTTGTGATCTTATTTTTTATCGTACGCCTGCTGCTCATCGTTCCTCTTATCCCAGCTATGCACGCAGGCGAAGATTATTATCACGGAAGGGCGGCATGGGCAAAAGAAATAGTCGCTATCGCCGGTGATCATCCGGTGTTTATGCCCAACAATCTACGGGAGGCTTCGCTGTATTCTTTTTATTCGGGTAAGATGGGCGTGACCTTGTACACAAGGCCGGAAAAGAGCTCCCAGTATGAGTTGTGGGGTTATGAGGATAGTTTAAAAGGCAAAGAAGTTTTGTTTGCCACCAAGTATCCGTTTAATGGAAGCAGGCCGCTGGAGAATAGCCTGCACCAGCATTTACACTACACATTACTACCTGCATTTTATTCCTATTATACCGGTGTTACTATTGCGGCTGTTATCATAAAAAAGCGGCCCGATACGATAGAAGCCAATATTGAAATAGTTAATCATCGCTCTGCTCCCTTATTGTTTGACAGTTGGAACAAAGCGCCGGTTTCGTTAGTATGTTCTATTGAAAAAGAAGGAAGCGTAATAAGAGCGGATGTTGTGCGACCTCTTATGGCAGCAGATAGCATTGCCCCTTTACGAAGTATAAAAAGAAACGTTGCTATTTCGTTGCATGATTTACCGGCGGGTAACTATCAACTTTATTTTGGAATCAGAACTGGTGTTTTGCCGGATGCGATTACATCAGAAGGCCTGCCGGTAGAAATAAAATAAAAGCTTCGCCTACAAATTTTTATAGGCGTCTTTTCGATGCCTGATTCGTTGAATTTCGATAATCTGTATCATGTCCTCAATTGTGTAATAATCCGGTAATCTGCTGGCTGAATACGATAGGCTTCTTCTCCTTTCAGTTTCTTCACGCCATCTGACCTGAAATTATCCGCAAGTTTATCAATTGGTTCAACAATTTTTTGAGAATAAGGTAAAGTAATTTGTTCCAATTCCTTTTGAGCAGATTTTTTTGATTACAATAGAATACATAACTCAACCTTCATTTGCTTGTGGCAGTTGTTTTTTTGCTTGCTCCCAAGGCACCAATTCTTCATTTTTACGAAGCTCAATCGCAATTATATCCTATACGTCCTCTACCAGTTCTTTGTCGTCGGCAAGCATATCTAAATCAACCTGCATCAACCGATGGTTATTATTTTCATTTCTTAAAATAGTAATAGGTTCCATAGACATCCTTTATTAAAAATACACTTTACGTTTACAATACCCTCCTTATCTCTGCTCCTAAACTTCTCAGCCTTTCATCAATATATTGATAGCCACGGTCTATTTGATCTATGTTCTGTATCACACTTTTACCCTCAGCACTTAGGGCTGCAATGAGCAAGGAGACACCGGCCCTTATATCGGGTGAACTCATTCTAATACCCCGTAGTTTATGTTTCCTTTCTAACCCTATAACGGCCGCCCGGTGCGGATCGCAAAGGATGATCTGGGCGCCCATTTCTATTAATTTATCAACAAAAAACAACCGGCTTTCAAACATTTTTTGATGTATCAATACCGACCCTTTTGCCTGTGTAGCCACCACTAAAACAATGCTCAACAGATCAGGCGTAAAGCCCGGCCAGGGATGATCGTATATTGTAAGTACGCCACCATCCATATAGGTTTGTATCTGGTAAAGCTCCTGTTCGGGAATATGAATGTCATCGCCAATAATATTTAACTGAATGCCTAACTGGCGAAACTTTTCGGGAATAACGCCTAAATATTCTACGCTGCAATCTTTTATGGTAATATCGCTTTGCGTCATGGCTGCCAGGCCAATGAAGGAACCAATTTCAATCATGTCGGGCAAAATGCGATGCGTGGTTCCATGTAATTTATCTACACCTTCTATCACTAACTGGTTGCTGCCGATGCCGCTGATGTCAGCCCCCATTTTATTCAGCATCCTGCATAGCTGCTGTATGTATGGTTCGCAGGCAGCATTATAAATTACAGTAGCTCCTCTTGCTAAAACAGCCGCCATTACAACATTAGCCGTGCCGGTAACAGACGGTTCATCTAATAAAAGATAGGTGCCTTTTAAGCCATCGGTACTAAAATAAAAAAAGGCGTCTTCGGGATAATAAATCATTTTGGCGCCTAATTTTTCAAAGCCTAAAATATGCGTGTCTAACCGCCGCCTTCCTATTTTATCGCCGCCGGGTTTGGGAATGAAGGCTTTTCCAAAACGCCCTAACATAGGCCCGGCCAGCATTACAGAGCCGCGCAGTAAACCACTCTTGGTTTTAAATTCGGCACTGCGCAAAATATTTACATCCACTTCATCGGCCTGAAAAACGCAGGTATGCCTGTCGGGCCGTTCTACTTTCACATTCATGGCTTTTAACAGCTCAATCAAATTATTGACATCTAAAATATCAGGAATGTTGGTAACAGTAACCGCTTCACCGGTTAATAAAACCGCACTGATAATTTGCAACGCTTCGTTTTTAGCTCCCTGCGGAACGATCTCGCCTTTTAAACGCTTGCCGCCAGTGACTTCAAAAGATGACATGGAATGGATTTAAGGTGATAGTGTGAAAATAGTTCATGCAGAGAAAAGAAGACCGAACAGACGAAGTAAATTGACTGTGGTTACCATGATGGATGGAGAAAAAGAAAGTAACACAAACACCCAACTCCAAACACCTAACCTATTTTTACCTGATCGCTTGTTTTGCCAAAACGCCGCTCCCGGTTTTGATAGTCAAGCAAGGCTTCGTATAAATTTTGCTTGCGGAAATCGGGCCATCGTACCTGTGTGAAATACAATTCGGCGTAAGCCAACTGGTATAGTAAAAAATTGGAGATGCGGTATTCGCCACTGGTTCGTATCATTAATTCCGGGTCGGGAAAATCAGAGGTGGTTAGGTATTGCTGCAACGTATCCTGGTCTATTTCTTCTACTTCTATACGGCCGCTTTTTACTTCGTGTGCAATGCTTTTTACGGCGTTCAGCAGCTCCCAACGGCCACTGTAGCTAAGCGCCATTATTAATTGCAGGCCCGTATTTTTTCCAGTGAATTCCAAGGCTTCTGCCAATTCGCGTTGGGCATAATCGGGCAGCATATTTACATCGCCAATCACATGCAGGCGTATGTTATTTTTATTTAAGCTTTCTACTTCGCCCCGTATGGTTTTTACCAGCAGCTCCATTAGTCCAATAACTTCATATTGCGGACGGTCCCAATTTTCGGTAGAGAAGGCATAAAGGGTAAGATAACCGATGCCGATCTCTGCGCAGCCTTCTACAATATCCCGCACACTTTCCACGCCATGATAGTGGCCAAACAACCGGTCCTGCCCTTGTTCTTTAGCCCACCGGCCGTTACCATCCATAATGATGGCGATATGTTTTGGGATGGAAGATTTATCTATTTGCGCTAAAAGATCGTTCACAAGTTTACCTGTTTACAAGTTCACAAAATAGTTGCCTGATAGCAGGCCAGATGACGCAAATGTAAACCACAGATTTCACGCTTGATAAAAGGATTTGATGGATTATATAAACACAAAAAGCACAGCATTCCTCTGTGCTAATCACTGTCTTTACTTATGTAAAGCGGTTATAAAAAAAGCACAGAACTTATCTGTGCTATTCTGTTGCCTGCCTGTTTGATGCTGACTGAAGACAGTTCTTAACAGTGTTAATTCATTATTTAAATCCGTGAAATCTATGATCTTAATTAGCTGTTGGACATTTATACGATTGTAAATTAAAGCTGAGGTAAAACATGGCCGTTACAAACTGGTCTTTGTTCTGGCTATTACCCCGTTGCTGGTTTTTGACGCCAATAGGCGTACCGGTTTCATAGGAACGGTCGCTTAACAAGGCAGCGGCCGATTGGGTACCATCGGGGTTCAACGGAAACACAGAGGCTCCCGGATACGTTTTACTTACATCATCTAAGTAGTCAGTATTAGTAAAGCGGTGTACAATTTCAAACCCTATGTTTATACGATCGTTGATGGCATACTTAACTCCCACGCCAAGTGGTATAGCCAAAGCCATGGTGCTGTATTGTTTGCGGTCGCGAAATGTAGTATCACCCTGCCCCTCGGTACCTAAAGGCCGCAGAAAGTATTTCTCTCCTTTCAGGTAAGCATAAGGGTCGTAGCTAAAAGCGCTGACGCCAAGGGTAATATAAGGCGTAAAACTAAAGTCGGCATCGCCGGGCATAAAACGGTAAAAATTAAAATCACCCTGCAACGCCAATTCCCACACTTTGGTGTTGAAGCTTAAATTACGGCGCTGCATAAACTGGTTTTGCGTGTTGTACACATCCGAATAACCCAACTGCGCAAAATTGCCGGCTAAACGTGCCGCGATATAGTTGCCAAAATTTTTACGAAAGAAGATGCCAGCAGCTATTTTAGGACGGTTTAACCGCGCCCTTGTATTGAGATCGCCAAAGTAATGAGCGGCACCTACACCAAAACCAAATTCTCCTTCCTGTACAATGGAGTTTTGTGCCAGAAGTGCCATAGGCGCTATAACCAGTAGGGTAGCCAGAAACTTTCTCATAGTATGCAAAATAAGTTTTTTGTTAAAGCAGAAACGAAATTTTTCGGGATTTGGTATGCCATAGAAAATATCGAACAGATGAACAAAGAATGTTGAATACAGAAGTATAGCGGCTGCACTTAAAGGTTTCCTTCGTCATTCTTCGGTTCCTTGTTCATCTGGTCTGCCGTTCTCTTAGTTCCGCTTATCCAGGCCCCACGAAAGTTTGTTGCGAAGTGTTTGCAGGAAATTATTTTCATTTAGCCGAACCAGGTTTACCGGAAAGGTTTCTTTGCGAATAGCCAGCAAAACGTTTTTATCTACCAGTTCCCGGCGGGAGTCCAATGCACAAATCACCTCATCGGACCGGCTCTCAATTTCAAAGGAAACAATAGTGGAATCGGGAATAATAATAGGGCGCACATTTAAATTATGGGGTGCAATGGGTGTAAGCACAAATGAACCGGACTCGGGAAAAACTACCGGCCCTGCACAGCTTAAAGAGTAGCCGGTAGAGCCGGTTGGCGTGGCTAATATTAATCCATCGGCCCAATATGTGTTTAATAACTCGCCGTTCAGGTACGTATGAATTTTTATCATAGGAGCAATGTCCCGTTTGTGAATAGCAAATTCATTCAGGGCATAAGGCACATCGTTAAATAAGGGAATATTACAATCTAAATGAATTAGTGAACGCTTATCAAGCACATAGGAACGGCGGGCCAACGCCTTTACGGCATCCTGCATTTCCTCGCGGCCGATGGAAGCTAAAAAGCCAAGCCGGCCAAAGTTGATGCCTACCACGGGAATACCTTTGTTTCTAACCAGGGTTATTGTATCCAGCAAAGTACCGTCGCCGCCAAGGCTTATTAAAAAGTCAATATCAGCCGTAAGGTGGGAATGATGAGAAAAAGTTTGGGTGCCAGCCGGCAGTGTGATGCTTTGTATGGCCTGTTCGTAAAATTCAGCGAAGATGACGGGTGTAATGCCTTCCCGTTGCAGCTCATCAAAAAACAGTTGTACATCTTTTAGCTGCGTACTTTCCAATACACGGCTGTATATAGCTACTTTCAATTGTTATCGTTTACCGTTTACAGGTGCATTGTTTACCGTTTTGGAAGTATAACCAACTGAGAACTGTAAACTACAAGCTGTAAACTTCTATTGATGTAAATATATCGAGTTTTGCCCTAACTGGTTAAAGCTCCATTCTATTTTAAAGATTAAGTCGGTAAAGGCCACAATGTCTATACCGACGCCGGTGCTGTAAAGCATTTTGTTGGTAAGCTCATTATGAATAGAGGGGTTGGGGTTGTGTACATAGCCGGCATTGCCATAGGCTTTTACATACAGCCGGAAAGGCACGCTGTGTAAGGATTTCAGTATTTTTATTTTAGGAATGCTTATTTGAGAACTCCAAATATTATAACCAATGGTTTCTTTAGCATAGCCGCCGGCTACGCCATCTACAATATAGTTTTCATAGCCTTGCAGATAAGCGTCATCATAGCCTAAAAAACCCTGTGCTATATAAGGCTGTTTAAACGGAAGCTTTACGGTAGCCGCTGCCTTTATACTAAAATAGCCTCTCTTTCCCATCGCCCAATAGTTGGTTCCCTTGATGCCTAACTGCCATAAATTAAGGGTACTGCCAATGCCTGATTTAGAAATGGCAATCTCTCCCTGCCTTCCTCGTGTCGGGTAAGGATTAAAGTCATAATCCATAAAGGAAAGGCTGTAAGCAATGTAGGGGTAACAATAGGTATTATGAAACGGAAAAAAGTTAGCATTCAGCTTTCGTACCGTATCGCCAATGCGATTATAGTTATAGCCCATTGTAAATACGTGCCGGGTTTTTATAGCCGGCCGGTACACAATGTCGAAGGAGGCTTGCATGAATTCATAGATAAACCCATCCGGGTTTTTTATGGGCAGTAATTTATTGTTTTCCGTAGCGTAATTAAGCTCCCTGTTTTTGCCGGCGGCTATATTAATATTGCCCGACCATTTTAACGCCTTATCCAAATAAAATCCCAAGTACTGTAAGGCAATTTTTTTTGTGTACCCATTGGTCAGGTTTAAATAGAGCTTATCACCCCGGCCGGAGAAATTGTATTGCGTAAGCTTAACGCCATAATTCAGGTCGCTTAATTTTTTACCGCGTTCGCTCCATTGCGAAAAGGTGCCATTAGCCAAACGTAAAAACGGCTGCGGATAGAAGTACCATTTTTCTTCTACTTCGATGTTTATAAATACATCATGGTCCTGCAGGCTTCTTAAATAAACAATCACATTCCGAAACAGGCTGGTGTTCATTAACTGTCGCTTCGTTTCCTCCATTTTAGTAATGATGGATGGCAATGGGTACCCTTCACCTGTTTGAAAAGAAAGTTCGCGAAGGATGGTGGACTTGCGGGTTCTTTTTTCGCCGGTTATAGTTATATCCTTTACAACGTAGAGTGTGCTGGTCGTATCGGTTGATGGATGAGAATTTTCAGTGGAATAAAGTAACTGAGCATCAGAAGAAACCTTCTGCGCAAACGCATTGCCAACTAATAAAATGGCCACACCTAATCCAAGTATCGGCAAGCATATTCTCATCAGGAACCGAATAGAGCAAATTTGGTACTAAAAGCTGTACCGAATATAGACGTATTATAAAGAGAAACGGAAAAGATTATACCTGGAGATAGTTCATCAGGTTGTCGTAGTTTGTTTTCAGTTCGTTTTCGTATAACTCCTCGCCAAAATAATATTTTACATTATACTCATATCGCTGAAAAGCGCTTAATAAATCGGATACCTCTAATTTATTTAAACGAATGGTAATTTGTGTAAGGCCCGATTCGACATCGGTTAACGTATTGAGTTGGGTAATTTGAGCATCGTTGTTTTCTACAATCCGGGACAGGTCTGTAAACGAAAAATTGTGGGTATCCATCTCCAATACGATAAGGGCCCCCGGCCGGTCAAGGCTCATAAACTCTGAAGCATTTTTAAGCAAGTCATTGTATGTAACGATGCCTAAATATTGCTTCTCTTCCACTACGGGAACAATACTTAATTTATTGATGACAGCCGTTTGTATAGCTTTTAAAAAATGTTCGTTGCCTTGTACCGATGTTGTTTCATCGGTGATAGTGAGGTCGGTTAAAGAGCTTTCTTCATCGCTTTGCAGTAACTGCTCTTCGCTGATGATACCAAGGTAGCTTTCATCTTCCACTACCGGTAAATGGGCCACGTGATAATCGTTCATTAACTGCAGCGCATGATAAACGGTATCGCTTTTATGCAAGTAAGGAATGGCGCTTGATATGAGATCTCTTGTTAACATAGAACGGTAACAGTGCTATTACTTAATAAGACAGGCGAACTTATACAACTGTTGCAGCGGAAGCAAGCTTTTTCAAAAAATTATCTAAAATGATATTGAAGTCGTCCGGACGCTCCATCATAGGTGCATGGCCGCAACGATCAACAAAATGCAGTTCGCTATTTGGTATCAGCTTATTAAATTCCCGTGCCACAAAGGGTGGTGTAATGGTATCGTTGGCGCCCCATACTAATAACGTGGGTTGTTTGATGCCGGCCAGCTCCTCGCCAAGATTGTTACGGATAGCGCTTTTAGCAAGGGCGATAATTTTTATAACCTTAATGCGGTTGCGTGTTATTTCAAATACTTCATCTACCAATTCTTTGGTAGCCATGGCCGGGTCGTAAAAGGTAAGCTCAGTTTTCTTTTTAATGTATTCATAGTCGCCGCGCTTGGGATAGGTATCGCCCATGCCGTTTTCAAACAAGCCCGAAGACCCGGTAAGGATAAGCGACTTGATTCGTTCGGGATGTTTTAACGTATGTACCAGCGCTACATGCCCGCCTAAAGAATTACCTAACAGGTGTGCACCGGTTATATTTTTTATCTCTAAAAACTTATGAACAAACTTAGCGAGACCACCAACTGACGTGTGTAAAATATCCAGCTCAAAAAGTGGTAACAGCGGAACTATTACTTTGTATTGACGCCGGAAGTGCTCCACCAGATCTTTAAAATTACTTAGTGCGCCAAACAGGCCATGCAGCAACACCAAGGGCTCACCTTCACCTTCTTCTATATACTTAAATTTTCCTTCTTCTTTAACCTGATACTGCATGCAAACTATATTCTGTTGTTGCTAAAATAGATGTTTTGCGGTAAATGAACTCTTGTAAAACTATGTATAAAAACACAGAACATTAAGCCCTTGAATTTTTATCGGCAACCGTTCCAAAAAAATGCAGTAGCTGTTCAAACATATCTTTGAAAACAGGAACAACGCTGCCCAGCAAGTTGATAATTTTTGGGCCGAACGGTTGAATAAAACCATAGGAGACAGATGCCTGGATGGTAGATGGCTTAATTATAGTTAATTGCGTGGCATAAAAAAGCAGCAGGCTGAAAATAAAAAAGTAGATAAGAATGTAAAACAATACGCCGCCTATACGATTGACCCATCCTAACATGGCCATTTGCACAGCACCCTGCAGCAGTTTAGCGCCCAACCTTATTAGTAAGGCTACAATAATAAATACAAGGATAAATGCGATAAAAGGCAGCCACCGCTGCGATATGGCTACATTATCGCCAATGTATGCCGCCATAGCAGTGGATAATTTTAAAGCCGCTGCTAAGCCAATTATAAATGCCAGAAAAGTAAATACCGCTACAATCAAACCTTTACGTAAGCCTTTAAAAATGGCCAGCAACAATAGAAGTAAAACAACAACATCTATCAGCATACTTTGAAAGGTTGGCAGTTAGCAGTTGTCAATTGATGTACAAAATGTTTCCTGTTAGCCATATTATTTAGCCAGCAGTTCCTTCACCATGGCCGAAATGGTTTTGCCATCGGCCTTACCGGCTAAGCGTTTAGTAGCGGCGCCCATTACCTTGCCCATATCCGCTGCCGATGCAGCGCCTGTCTCGGTTATAATCTGTTGGAGCTCGGCTTTCAAGTCGTCTGACGTTAATTGGGCCGGCAGAAATTTTTCAATGATCGCTATTTCCTCTTCTTCTTTTTTTGCCAGGTCGGAACGTGATTGCTGCTGATAAATTTCAAGCGAATCCTTGCGTTGCTTCATCATCTTTTGCAACATAGCCACTTCTTTTTCTTGCGTTATTTCGCCACCGGCGCCGGGCTCCGTTTTGGCTTTGATGATCTCGGCTTTAATAGCCCTCAGGCCGCGCAGGCCGGCTTCGTTTTTTGCTTTCATGGCTTCTTTCATTTCGGCCATTATTTGTTGTTCTAAATTCATGCTAATAGTTTGAGGTTTAAAGTTTGATGTTTCGTATCCTGCCCTTCTTCATTCATCTGTTCCTTGTTCGTCTGTTCAACCTTCCCTACGCCTTATTTTCTTTCAATTGAAGCTCCTGAAATTTTTTATAAAAGGTTTCGGCAAAGGCTTTCATTTCATCCGTTAATTCCGTTTGCCTGGTGGCTCGTTGAAAGGTATCGGCCATCGTCATCATGGTTTGATAATAAAAATCCGCCATCTCATCTACCATCATTTTTTGTGTCCACAAATCTATACGCAACGCTGCCTTATCAGCCCCATCCCATAATGAGAGCATTACGGCTTTTGCCTGCTGCGGCCTTTCGCTGCCATCGGTAGCCTGCCATGCAATGTCAACCGGGACTTTTTGTTCGTCCAGTTCTACATCAATCTGTATTGTTGATTTTGCCATACTTTATTTTTAAGAAGGGCGAAGGTAGGAAGGGGAAAGCACGAATGTAAAACAGATGAACTGGGAATAATGAATGAAGAACTTTAAAGACGCTGGTCGTTTTAGTCGGTTCATCATCTATTAATAAAAAAATCCCGCATTTACATGCGGGATGAGAATTTATAATTGTTCAATTTATTAGTGTGCTTTCGGACCCGTAGGCTTGTTAGTTGCAACAGGTTTGGTAAGTGTTCCACCTTGCCTTGGATTACCACTACCATCTTGCGTCGGTAATTTTATGTTCAGCTTTTTAGCTACCAGCGGTAATAAGTTATCGCCGGGAGGCGCCACTAAAAGTGCTTCCTGTGAGTAAACAAAAGCATAACCGTTTTCTTTTGCTACCTGGTTTAACGTAGCCATTACTTTTTGGTAAACCGGCGCTAACAACTGTTGTTGTTTTGCTTGCATGGCTTGCTGTGAAATCTGCTGCCAGTTTTGTACCTGGTAAGCAATCTGCTCTAAATCTATATGGTATTGTCTTCTTACTGTTGCTGGTATTTTGGTAGTATCGGTTTTAGTAAGAAGGCTATCCTTATAATTATAGTCTTGTATCAATCCGGCAAATTCGGTATTCAGGGAGTCGGTTTGATATTTTTGTAAAAGGGTATCAATCTTTCCAACTTCAGGCATAATGGAAACCATGTCCTGTACCGAAAAGTAACCCGACTTTTGCGCCTGCACACTGCCTGCTGCTACGGTAACAATGGCCGCCAATAAAAATAATTTGATCTTGTTCATTGAGATTTTTTTTGTGATGTTTATTGTTATGATAGTGGTTTTAAATCTTTCGTTGTACCGGTTATTTGTTTTGGCAAATATTTATTTTACGCCCAGCTCCCTTAGTACGTCATCGCTTTTTTCCAGTTTTGGGTCGGCAAATATAACCGTAATGCCTTCACTTTTATCTAATATGAAATCATAGCCCCGCTGCACCGCTAATTTTTGCACGGCATTAAATACTTTGTCCTGTACGGGCTTCACCAGCTCCTGGCGTTTTTTAAACAGATCGCCTTCGAAGCCAAAGCGTTTTTTTTGTTGTTCACGCAGGGCCTTTTCTTTTGTAAATAACTGGTCCTGGCGCTTTTGTTTTAAGTCATCGCTAAGCATCACCTGTTCGGCATCGTAATCTTTATACATGCGGTCCAGTTCTACTTGTGCAGCATCTACTTCTTTTTGCCAGCCGGCGGCAATATCATCCAGTTGCTTTTGGGCGGTTTTATACTCCGGCATTTTATCCAGAATATACTTGGTATCAATGATAGCATAGCGCTGCGCAAAACTTAAAAATCCGAAGCCCAAAAAACAAGCAATAAAAAAAATCTTTTTCATGGTATGTGTACAGTTTTAATTGTAATTATCAGGAAAGGCCAGCCATGTAACTATACTCATTACTAATTATTCATTACTCTCATTGTTCTTTATTCCGGCTCCTGGCCTAACATAAAGGTAAATCGTGCACTGTTTTTCAAACCAGGATTACCCGGTGTCATACGGTCTAAGCCTATACCATAGTCAAACCCTAATAAGCCAAACATCGGTAAAAAAAAGCGCATACCCACACCTACACTGCGGCGCAGCTTGAATGGATTATACTCTTTAAATGAGTACCAGCCATTGGCAGCATCAAAAAAGGTGAGGGCATAAATAGTACTTCCGGGATTAGTTACCAAGGGGTAACGCAACTCCATGGAATACTTGTTAAATATGGTAAAGAACCGGCTGGCATTTGTTTGATCGGGGTTATTCACCGATGGGTCGGATACATCAAAAACCGGGTAGCCACGCAGAGCAATAATATCGTAGCCAAGAATACCATTGTTGTTGGTTAATCCATCGCCGCCCAGTTGAAAACGTTCAAATGGCGAGAAGTCCAGCTTTTTGTTATAGCGTCCCATAAAGCCATACTTGGCCGCCAGCTTCAATACAAACTGGCGGTTCTTATCTTCGCCACCCGGCTTGCCTATTGGCACATACCACTCCGATGTAAAACGCCACTTATGGTATTCCGGATTTTTATACGGATTAGCTGAATTAACTTCGCCTTTATTAAATAAAGAATAAGGCGGGGTGAATTGTACAGTGGCCGACATGTTAGATCCGCTTCGTGGGAAAGTAGGATCAAATACGGAGGAACGCTGCAAGCCAATACGGAACGAAACGTTGTTGGCGGTACCATTACTCAACCCCTGAAAAATTGGATAGTTACGAAGGTTGTAGCGTGTATAGTTTAAAGAATACACAAGACTGAAATAATCATCGGGCCATTTTAACTGCTTGCCCAACGATACAAAAACAGAGGTTGTTTTTAAGTAGGTCGTATCGCTTTGTTGTTTATCCAATGTGCCTGTAGTATAGTTATACCCGTTGGAGAATTTGCTCTTGCTTACGCCAAACGTTAATGAGTTACGTTTTTTACCACCCAGCCAGGGTTCGGTAAAAGAAAAGTTATACGAGTTATAATAACCGCCATTGGATTGATACCGCAAGCTTAACTTCTGACCATCGCCCATTGGCAATGGGTCCCAGGCTTCTTTCTTAAAAATATTTTTGATAGAGAAGTTATTGAACGTAACACCCAGCGTACCGGTAAAGCCAATGCCACCACCAAAGCCGGCGGAGAGCTCTAACTGGTCGGATGATTTTTCTTCTACCTCCCAGGTAATGTCCACGGTTCCATCGTCCTGATTGGGCACAACGTTGGGATTGATTTTTTCCTGGTTGAAAAAGTTAAGCGAGGCTAATTCCCGCTGCGAACGGATTAAATCGGACCGGCTGAATAAGTTGCCCGGAACGGTGCGTAACTCACGACGAATAACATAGTCCTTTGTTTTATCGTTACCGGTAATATTAATGTTGCGTATGCGGGCCTGCGGGCCTTCCGTTACGCGTATTTCATAATCAATCGTATCATGATAAACAGATGTTTCTACCGGCTCTACCCTGAAAAAAAGATAACCTTCATCCATATACAACCCGCTGATGTCGCCACCTTCAGGACTAAGCTGTTTGCCAAGGCGCTTGTTTAATAAGTCAATGTTATAGATGTCGCCTTTATGAATATTTAAAATAGCAGTAAGCACCGAATCGGGGTACTTGGTATTACCCTTCCAGCCGATGTTGCCAAAATAGTACTTGCTGCCTTCCCGTACTTTAATATGCACCTGCATACGGCTGCCATCCTTATTTAAAGTTTGCGTATCGGCAACAATCTGGGCATCGCGGTAACCAAGCGAGTTGTAATAATTCAGCACCTTGTCTTTGTCGTCCTGATATTTATTCTCTGTAAACTTGGCGCCAACAAATGGCCGAAAGCGAAAGTAGGGATCAAGGAAGGCTTTGGTTTTAGAAGGCACCAGAAAGCCATAATTTTTTACATAATCGTTTAATGTAGGGTACAAGATGGGGCCATACACTTGTGGGATGGTATCGCGTTTAAATTTTATCCGGCCCTTTTCTTTGGTATTCGACATTTGCTTTTTCAACGCAGCCGTTGATACGGCTGCGTTATCGTAAAACACTACATCGCTGATGCGCACCTTAGGGCCTTTATCTATATAAAATGTTAGCTGGCGCGAATTGGCCAGGGTGCGGTCAACCGTTTGATTAATACGCACTGTCGTATTAAGAAAGCCCTTCTCCGCATAAAACTTCTTTATTACATCAGTAGCATTCTGCTTTAAATTTTCGGTAATAATAGTGGCCTTAGCCAGACCGATTTTTGTTTTCAATTCATCCTGTTCGCCTTTGCTGGCGCCAATAAAACTAAAGTTGGATAAGCGGGGTCTTTCCTGCACCTGTATCTCCAGGTCAATGGTATTAGCGGTGGTAGCGGTGATAAAAACCTGAGCATTTGAGAACAGCTTTTGTTTCCATAGATTATTGATAGCCCTTGAAAAAGCTTCGCCACCCGGCAGCATTACTTTATCGCCTACCTGCAAGCCAGAGATAGAAAGAACAATAGCGGAATCAAGTGTATTGATGCCGGTAATTTTTATCGCACGGATGGTGTACTCCTTCGGCACTTTTGCCGTATTGATGTTTAGCAAATCAGGGTCAACTGAAGTCACTTTCGACGTATCGGGTTGCTGTGCAAATGAAGCCGTGCATAGCAGCACAAAAACAAAAGCAAGTAAGGCGGATAAATGTCTTTGCATGTTGAGTAGTTCTATCTGTAAAGCGATTGGAGGAGCAGTTTGGAGTGGCAAATTAGTGGTAAAAATGAAAGAGGTTTGTTAAAGAAACAGTAAGCAGCAAATGGCCGGCAACAGGCCGGTGCAGCGATGGCGGCCTCTAAAACCAATCCCTCTAAACTAAGTAGAGGGATTGGTTTTATTTTACCAGGGACAAGAGTAGCCGGTAGTTATTTAAACCGTTTCTTACCGCCATATTTATTATTGTTGTTATTATTATTGTTGCGGTTATCATTGCGTTGTATGCCATTAGTGCCGCCGCTGCGTGGCTGAAATTTTCCCCGTTGCTGGCGCCCATAACCGCCGCGGTTATCACGGGTATCGGGCTGCATACGATAAGCTTTTACATACGGTGTGTTCGTAAATTCTAACTGACCCTGGGTAATAGAAGTTAGTTCACTTTGAATGGCATCGTCATGCACTGTATCCTTATGCCAGTTAGTATAAGCCAGCTTCATATAGTAAGCAACAGCGTTAGCAAAGCCCTGGCGTTTTTCAGGGTTTTCTTCGGCCAAGGCTTTATTAATAACCAGCTCCAGGTTTTTACCTAAATGCGAAAACTTTGGATACCGCTTTGGATAAGGCAGCGGACCGGGCTTTGCTTTATACGTTTCTTTTTGCGGGATGGGGTAAGGCGAATCCACATCCAGCTTAAAATCAGATACATAAAATAGATGGTCCCAAAGCTTATGGCGAAAGTCTTCAACGTTTTTTAAATGCGGGTTTAAAACACCCATCAGTTCAATAACGACCTGCGCATTACGCTGGCGTCGTTCACGGTCTTCAATGGTTAGTAAATGCTCCACCATTTTTTGCACATGGCGGCCATACTCACGCATGGTTAAATGATTCCTTGTGGTATTATATTCCATTAAAGCAAATGTAGGTAACACAATGGTTGCTGCAAGCCTTTAGCATAAATTTTAAGGCTTCGGTGGTGGGTAAAAGCGTACAGCTCTTCGGTTAATTTTACTACTATCTTAAATTCGTTATTATGCGCTGTCTTCTTTTTCTATCCTTTTGTTTTATGATCGTTGCCTGCAATAACGGGCCAGCAAACCAAAAAGAGCATAACAAGGTTGTTACGCAGGCTTCGGGAAACGATGATCTGAATAAATTATTTGATTCGTATTGGGAAGAACGGATGCAGCTTTATCCCCTGGAAGCCACGGCCAGCGGCGATTCTACGCATAACGATGGCCTTACCCTTTTATTCACCGACTCGTTTCGCGATACGCTAAAAAATTTTTATGCAAAGTACCTCTATCACTTAGGCGACTTTAAAGACCTGACACCAACCGAACAAACCAGCTATGATATTTTTAAGCGGGAGATGAACATGCAGTTGGAAGCCCTTAAACTTCATGACAATTACATGCCCTTTAACCAGTTTTGGGGCCTGCCGCTTGACATGGGCCAATTGGGCTCCGGCACCGGCAACCAGCCGTTTAAAACCGAAAAAGATTACAGGGCCTGGATCAGTCGGGCCGGCCGCTTTTCAGCCTGGGCCGATTCAGCCATTATTTACTTTAAAAAGGGAATCGCTACCGGCGTCGTATTGCCAAAAGCCCTGGTTATAAAAATGATTCCGCAATTAAAAACACTGGCTAAAAACGATACCGGAAGCGTATTCTTCGGACCCATAAAAAACTATCCTTCCGGCCTCTCTTCTTCGCAAAAAGATTCTATTACAAAAAACCTAACGGCAGTAATCACCACCGCTGTACTGCCTGCCTATCAGCGGCTTTATCAATTTTTAGAAACGCAATATCTGCCAGAGGCAAGAACAACAACAGGCCTCAATGCCTTACCCGGCGGCGATTCGATCTACCGCTATCTCATTCGCTATTGGACCACTACCAACAAAACGCCGGAGGAAATTTATAACACCGGTTTGAGTGAAGTGGCCCGCATTCGCAACGAAATGACCCGCATTAAAGACAGCGTAGGTTTTAAAGGTGACCTGAAGGCTTTTTTTGAATACATGAAAACAGATAAACGCTTTATGCCTTATAAGAAACCAGATGAAGTGTTAGCAGCATTTAAAGCCATTCAGCAACGCATTGAACCCAACCTGAAAAAGATATTTGGCCGCACACCTAAAACAGCATTTGAAATTAGGCAGACAGAAGCCTTTCGTGCTGCATCGGCCAGCGCCGAGTACCAGCAAGGCACACCCGATGGTAAGCGCCCCGGCATTTTTTACGTGCCTATTTTAAATGCCACTACGTTCAATACAACATCAGGAATGGAAAGTTTATTTCTTCACGAAGCCATTCCCGGCCATCACTATCAAATTTCGTTACAGCAGGAGAATAAAGCCCTGCCTAAGTTTCAGCGCTTTGCCTGGTATGGCGCCATGGGCGAAGGCTGGGCTTTGTACACAGAATCACTGGGAAAAGAATTGGGCCTTTACACCGATCCGTATCAATACATGGGCGCCCTTGGCGATGAAATTCATAGAGCCATCCGCTTAGTGGTAGATGTAGCTATGCACACAAAAGGAATGACAAGGGAGCAAGCCATTAAGTACATGACCGATAATGAAGCCATCAGTACAGAAGGCGCCACGGCCGAGATAGAACGTTACATGGCCATTCCGGCGCAAGCCCTTTCGTACAAAGTGGGTGCAATGAAAATAAGAGAGCTGCGAAACAAATACAGCCAGCAATTAGGAAGCAAGTTTAGCCTCGCCGCTTTTCATGATGAATTATTAAAAGATGGCGTAATGCCGCTGGATGTGCTGGAACGGAAGATGGATGCGTGGGCGAAATAGCACCTCACCCCTAACCCCTCTCCCAATTAGATTTATTTCCATTTTCCTTCTCCTCACAGGAGAAGGTGGCGAAGCCGGATGAGGCTTGGAGAGGGGAACTGTTGCTTTATAATTTTATCGTGTCTACACGTAGTGTGTTGTGATGGCAACAACTGGTTGTGCACAATAAAGAATCACTGCTATAAAACCGCAGACGAAAGCCCGCCCTCTACAGCTTCGCTGGAGAGGGCGGGGGTGAGGAATCCTTCCATTGCCATAAATGCAAACAGGCATACGTTCTGAAGGGGCTCCATTTGGCAGAAATTTTTTGCATAGCGGCTTTAAAATCCTTCTTGTTGGTATCATCTAAACTGTAAATATTTTTCATGGCCGATTGAATGCCGTAATCATCCACGGCAAAAACATCTTCGCGGCCAAGTGTAAACATCAGCAACATTTCTACCGTCCATTTGCCTACACCTTTTATTTGGGTAAGCAGTTCAATGATGTCTTCATCGCTCATCTTTTTAAACTTTTTATCATCCAGCTTTTTATCAATTGCAAACTGTGCTACGTTTAAAACATACTGCGTTTTAGCATTGCTCAAACCAATGGCACGCAGGGTATCAAAAGGCGTGGCCGCTATCTGCTGCGGCGTTGGTTCCTTGCCTTCATACAAATCAAGAAAGCGATGAAAGATAACCTTGGCCACTTTGGTAGATAGCTGCTGGCTCATGATAGAAGCACACAACCGCAAGGGAATGTTTTTGCGAATGGTTAATTCCACTGCATCCTGCCCGGCTAACACTTTGCGAAGCTTACTGTCTTTGGAAAGATGAGTGATGTAGTCCATTGATTGGTTGATAAGTTGATCGGTTGATTAGTAAAAGCTAATGGCTTGCAGGATATTTTTTTCGACGAGCTAAATCAGCTCACGTCAATCGTACTCCAGCTCATCGCTCCGTCCTTTTCATCCTTTAGTTGAATACCTAATTCCAGCAATTGGTTTCGTATTTTATCGGAGGTCGCCCAATCCTTTTTAGCACGGGCTTCTTTACGTAAATCAATCAACACCTTCACTACGCCTTTTAATGTATCGGCACTAACTTCTGTTTCTACCTGCAACCCCAAAACATCTTCTACATAAACCTTCATTTTTATTTGAAGCAGTTCAAGTGTTTCTTTTGATAAAGCCGTTAACCCAATTTGTTTATCCTTGATAGAATTAATGATGGGCACCAGTTCAAACATATTGGCCAGCACTTTTGCGGTGCTAAAATCGTCTTCAATAAATTCATCAAACTCGTTCACCAGTTTCACTACTTTTTCGTCTAACTCAGATAACGGATGAGGGATAATGGATGGCGGACTATTTGTGCCGTCTTTCTCTCTACTGCCAACTGCCAACTGCCAACTACCAACTTCTACTTCCCTCAGCCATTCATACGCTTCCATCAAACGCTTCAAACCTTTCTCCGCTGCCAGTAACGCATCATTACCAAAATCAAGCGTACTTCTATAATGTGTTTGTAAAATAAAAAAACGGATGGTCATGGGCGAGTAGGCTTTCTCCAGCAGGGGATGATCGCCGCTGAACAACTCCGTTAGCTTAATCACGTTGTTATAACTCTTGCCCATCTTACGGCCGTTAATAGTGATCATGTTATTATGCATCCAGTACTTTACCGGCGCCGTGCCATTGCAGATAGTGCTTTGTGCAATCTCACTTTCGTGATGCGGAAACTGTAAATCCATACCGCCGCCATGAATATCGAAACGGGTACCTAAATATTTTGTCGCCATAGCCGAGCACTCAATGTGCCACCCTGGAAAACCCTCACCCCACGGGCTTTTCCAGCGCATGATGTGTTCAGGCGGTGCGGCTTTCCAAAGGGCGAAATCGGTTTTAGCCCGCTTCTCTTCCTGGCCTTCAAGGTCTCTGGTGGTTTCTAATAAATCGTCTATCACCCGTCCGCTCAGCTTACCATATTCATGGCCTTCGGCATATTTCTTTACATCAAAATATACGCTTCCGTTTACTACATAACCATAACCGGCAGTAATGAGTTTTTCAATCATTCCTATCTGCTCTACAATATGGCCGGTGGCGGTGGGCTCTATGCTTGGCTCCAGGTTACCGAATTTATTCATGGCCCAGTGATACAGGTTCGTGTACTTCTGCACCAGCTCCATAGGCTCCATTTTTTCAATTACAGCTTTGGTAGAAATTTTGTCAACGGCTTCGCGTCCTTCTTCCTCAAAATGGCCCGCATCGGTAATGTTGCGTACATACCTGACCTTGTAGCCTAAGTGCAGCAGGTAGCGAAAAACGACATCAAACGTTATATAAGGGCGTGCATGGCCCAGGTGACTTTCGCCGCTTACGGTGGGGCCGCATACATACATGCCCACGTGGCCGGGTACAAGGGGTTCAAATACTTCTTTCTCTCGTGTATAGGAATTATAAACTTTGAGGCTCATAAAAAGATTTGATTACTGATCGTTACGAAATAAAATGCAGGAGGATGTTAACAAGAACAACAACAGCGATAGCGATGATAGCAGCAGGTATTGAGATAACTTACGATCATGATGGGCCAAAGATAAGCGGTTATTTTTTTAGTTGTACATCGGCCACCAGCATGTAATGGTCGGAAAGATCTTTTACAATGCGATTGAATTGTTTTACTTCAAAATCTTTTGTAGCGAGTATATAATCGATGCGAAGCGTAGGCGAAATATTATTGAAGGTGCGGCCCACCCCAAAGCCTTTTTGTAAAAACACATCCTGAAATTTATCGCCGCGAATGGTGGCATACGTGTAGGAGTTAGGCACATCATTAAAGTCGCCGGTGAGAATGGTAGGATAAGGGTCGTTGTCCAATACTTGCTTAATAAGAGCCGCCTGCTCTTTCCGAAAAGCAAAGGCCCGGCGCAGCTTTCCGAAGATGCCTTTTGAATTTTGAACAATATCTTTTTGCTGGTCTTTTATTTCCTCGATATTTTCAAAATCCTGCTTTTTAAATTCTACCGATTGAAGGTGTGTGGTATAAACCCGCACGGTATCTGTACCTACTAAAATATCGGCATGAAGCAAAGTTTCGGGATAGCGGGCATGAGGATAAAAAACCCGTCCGCTATCAATAATGGGCAACCGTGAAAAGATGGCATTGCCAAACCATTGCAGGTCGCCATCATTCATCCATGAATAATAAAAGTAGGGATAGCCCAGTTCCTTCATCACCTGCGAAAGGTTATCGTAGTACTGCGGGTCTGTAGAAGTAAAAAATTCCTGCATACAAAGCACGTCGGCGTTTTGTTCTTTAATCTGGTCCATCATCTTTAACCGCATCTGGCTTCCCTTGTTATTGTTTCGGCGCCACTCAATAAACCGGGCTACGTTCCAATGAGCTATACGTAATGTAGTTTTATCTTTTGCATAATTGAACTTTTGCGATGTATTTAAAGCAAAAAAATTCCCGATGCTTTTAAAGCCGATGAGCAATGTTAGCAGGGAGATGAGAACGAGGCGGGGCTTGAATACCAGCCAAAAGATGATAAAGGCGATAAGAACGATGATAATGATGCCAAAGCCTAAGTTCAGTAGCGCTACATACCACCATTTAACAGGGTCGAGGTAAGGCGCCAGACAGGCCAGCAAAAACAACAGAGACGCTATTGCGTTTAATATGATAAAAGCAATTCTCGTAATGCGTCGGTAGGTGGCGGCCATTGCTGCAAGTTATTAAAAGTGAGCGGTGAATTATAGATTGGCTTTGATGGTATGCTGCTTTACTTTGAAACGCTTATCCCGGAAACTTATTTCATAAAAAAAGCTGCTCTGAAAGCAGCTTTGATTTTTTTATTTAATGGCTTTATAGTAGGTCTTCCTTGCTTGCCCTTTTCAGCATTTCCTTTTCTTCTTCATTTAAAGCATGATAACCTTTTTGGGAAATCTTATCCAGCAATTCATCAATTCGTTGTTGGGTAACAATGCTTGATTTGGTAAAGGGTTGCACCTTGGTATTATAGTATAAAGTGGTTTTTGGCGAGGTGCCTTTTTTAGGCTTATCCGGATTGAATAAGTTGTTGACCCAATCGAAAAAGTTGTTCATCCTGGTACCCCAATCTTTCCCTCGTTGTAAGGCCATAATAAACAGGTAGCCCATACCGGCGCCGGCTATGTGGGCTATATGGCCGCCGGGGTTGTTATAGGGAATAGTAGCCAGATCAATAATCAAATAAAAAATGGTAATAACCCACAACGGTATGCCGCCATTAAGCATAGGAAAAATGCGATAGTTGGGAGCTAAGGTGGTAGTGCCAATAGCGATTGCCATTACCGCAGCGGAGGCGCCAAAAGCCTGCGCCTGCGCCAGGTTAACTTTGAGCGGCCCTATAAAATTATACGCAAGCACGTAAGCCGCCGCTCCTGCCAGGCCACCATAAATATAAAGCGGTACCAGTTTTTTATTACCGGTTAAATCCTGAAGTATATAGCCGAAAGCCCATAACCACAGCATGTTTCCGAGGATATGCCAGATGCTCATGGTATCGTGCACAAACATGTGGGTAATCAACGTCCATGGCCGGCTGATGAATGAACTCATATCGGCAGGGAGGGTGAACCACTTAAAAATCTGTTCATCAAATAAAGTAACGCCTTGCTCACTAAAGCTGAAATAATACACCACTTTTATAAACGCCAGAATAGCAAATACACTCAGGTTAATAGCCAGCAGCATGGTTAAGGTGTTACCATCCTGGCCGATGGAAAGTTGTGGCCGGTTACGTTGTTGATAGTAGCTCATAGAAATTTTAATTCAGCAATTTATCTGCCATATTAATAAAACCGGCGACGATTGCTTTTGTTCCAAATTAGTACTAAAATAAATCCGGTGAGGGCTCCACCGAGGTGAGCAAAATGCGCAACATTATCACCACCGGCTGCACGAAATCCAAAAAACAGATCATAAGCAATAAAGCCTAATACGGCCCATTTTGCTTTTATAGGGAATGGAATAAACAAGATAAACAATTCCGTATTCGGAAACAAATAACCAAAGGCCACAATCACGCCCATAATAGCACCGGAAGCACCGATGGCGGCAGCAAAATTTCCGGTGAGTTGCTCTACAATTAAATGGCCGGCTGCTGCTCCTAAACCGCAAATAAGATAAAACGTCAGAAACCGTTTGCCACCCCAAACATTTTCTAAAATTCTTCCAAACATCCAAAGGCTGAACATATTGAAAAGGATATGATAGAACTGAATGCCGCCACCAAAGCCATACGAAGCATGGGTAAACATGTGCGTTACCAATTGATAGGGCTTGAACAGAGCCGTGTTGATAGGATACAGTGCCAGCTTATCAGTTAACCATAAATCACCCATTGCCGGGCTTCCATAAAGCTTATCAAAAACAAGCTGCGCCACCCATACTACCGCGTTCATAATAATCAGGCCTTTTACAATCGGTGGAAAACTATCAGACCTTGTATTTCTAAAATCACTCATTTATTTTCTTTTTAACTGCACTACATTTTCTATATGATGCGTATGCGGAAACATATCTACCGGCTGCACTTTGGTTACACGGTACTTCGCATCCAGCAGGGCTAAGTCCCTTGCCTGTGTAGCCGGGTTACAGCTTACGTAAACAACAATTGGCGCTTCTATTTCCAGAATTTTCTCTACTAGTTTTTGATGCATGCCGGCCCTTGGCGGATCGGTAATGATGACATCGGGGCGGCCGTGTTCTGCAAAAAAAGCATCGTTGCAAACATCAGTTACATCACCCGCAAAGAACGATGCGTGTGCTATTTGATTGAGTACTGCGTTCTCTTTAGCATCTTCAACAGCGGCTTCTATTGCTTCTACCCCGATAATTTTTTTGGCGCCACGGCTGCAAAAAATACCAATGCTGCCGGTGCCGCAATAAAGGTCGTATAGTATTTGTGAGCCGTCCAGTTCAGCAAATTCTCTTGTTACCTGGTACAGCTTTTCTGCTTGTGACGTATTGGTTTGAAAGAAGGATTTAGGACCTATTTTAAATTGAAAATCTTCCAGCTTTTCGGTTACATAACCGTTGCCTTTATAGATGATGGGCTCCTGGTCAAACAACGAATCGTTCCATTTTAAATTAACGGTATAAAGCAACGTAGTAATGGCCGGGAATGTAGCATCAATAAAGGAAAGAACGGATTGTTGCTTCTTTTTATCATCCTCGCCAAACACAATATTCACCATTACTTCACCCGTGCGGCAAATGCGGAACAGGAGGTTTCGTAACAGCCCTTTATGTTCCCGAAAATTATAAAAGCTGTACCCTTTCTCATACGCAAACTGCCGCAGGGCATTACGGATTTCATTCTGTGGTTCCGGCTGCAACCAGCATTTTTCTATTTGAACTATTTTATCAAAAAAACCTTTGGCATGGAAGCCAAGAGCGGAATGCTCCATCCAAACCTCCCCGATAGAAGGGCCATCCGCTGCACAGCCCAGGCTTTGCAACGAAGCTTTATTATCATTTGCCTCTTGTGATAGCGAGGGCTGTGGATTAGACGCTCTCTCTCTGGGCGGCGGGGGTACTTCTGTAAATTCTTTTGTACTAAAGGTGAACTCCAGTTTATTGCGGTAAAATTTATCCTCGCCGGCACCAATGATGGGAAGCATTGGCGGCAAAGCAACTTTGCCAATCCGGGTCAGGTTATCCCATACCTGTTGTTGCTTAAATTGGATTTGCTTTTGGTACGGCAACATCTGCCATTGGCAACCGCCGCATACACCAAAGTGCTGGCAAAACGGAGTGGCCCTGTCTTTGGAATAGGTATGAAACCGCAGGGGATAACCTTCCGCCCAATCCTTTTTGTTCTTCCCTAACCGCACATCCACCACATCGCCGGGAACAACACCTTCAATAAACACCACCTTACCATCCCGGCGGGCCAGGGCCTTGCCTTCTGCCGCATACGCCTCTACTAAAACCTGTTCTAAAATGATATTCTTTTTCGGCTTTGCCACAGCGGTAAAAGTACGGCCGAATAATGTGCTGCCCACCTTGAAAGAACACACCCTAATGTTTTAACAGCAGCTTTATAGATAGCCATTGCTGTTTTTCTATCGGGTATCAATTCAGCTTTGACGATGGAATGACTTCATTTAACAATTAAGGCCCCGACAGGCGAAGGCTACTGTTGCTTCAAGTCTTAAATTTGCGGCCAAACCCGAGCGATATGAAGTTTGAGAAAATCCATAATAAAGGCCAGGCGCAGCTTTTTCAAAATCCTGTGTTAGAATTTTTGACCAAGGGCCATCCGCTGGTTATCTGGGGCATGTACCTGCCCTTTATTATTGGGATGCCCATATACGCGGCTACTACATTGGATATTGGCGGCGTAAAGATTGCCGCCTGGTTTGTAGGTTCTATGATGTTCTGGACTTTGTTTGAATACATCTCGCATCGCTGGGCTTTTCATCTTACACCCAAAACGGAACGAGCTAAAAAGATTGTGTATGTCATGCATGGTAATCATCATCATTTTCCCCGCGACCGCCAACGACTGTTCATGCCACCGTTGCCCAGTCTTATTTTAGCCTCTTTTTTATTTAGCGTTCAATACTTGCTGTTAGGGGATAATGTTTTCATCTTCTTTCCCGGATTTATTTTAGGCTACCTGCTTTATGCCTCTATGCACTATGCTATACATGCCTGGAACCCACCTTTTAAATGGATGAAACCACTTTGGAGAAACCACCATTTGCATCATTATAAAGATGAAGAAAAAGGCTTTGGGGTTAGTTCTACGGTTTGGGACCACATCTTCGGTACCATGTTCGATTTGAAAAAAGAAAAGGAAGACAAGAAGAAAGTGCAGGAATTGATGTTTGAAAAGAGTTAAATACAGTTTTAAGTCACGAGCTATGAGACTTTAAACTCACAGCTTATAACTCACAGCTTTCCTCCCCCATGGCTCAAAAAAAATTGGTTCGCTTTGCTGAATTAGAAACGTTTACCAACGTTTTGCAGTACCCCGAAAATGTTCAAGGCACCTGGGCTTCTTTTTTTGAAAACCGCAACCCTATTGTATTAGAGCTGGCCTGCGGCAAAGGCGAGTACACCGTTGGCCTGGCCAAAACCATCCCAAATAAAAACTTTATTGGGGTAGATAAAAAGGGCAACCGGCTTTGGGTAGGCGCTAAAAAAGCTATTGCTCATGCCTTAAAGAACGTGGCTTTTCTGCGCATACAAATAGAACAGATTGAGCACTATTTTTCTAACGAAGAAGTTGATGAAATATGGATCACTTTTCCCGATCCGCAGCTTCGCATCTCCAAGGCAAAAAAACGCTTAACGCATCCGCGGTTCCTTCGTTCCTATTATCAAATTTTAAAGTCCGGTGGAAAGATTCATTTAAAAACGGATAGTCCTGATCTATACCAGTTCACTAAAAAAGTGGTGAGCATGTACGGCTGTAATTTATTGCACGATGTAGAGGATGTATATGCCGAACCCGGCCTTACGCCGGAGCTGTATATTAAAACCCATTACGAAGGTTTGGATATAGCCGGCAGCAACCGCGTTCACTACCTCTGCTTTTCCCTGCCGCAACAATTACCATCTACTACACTTGATCTTTTACTTCAGCAACAATTAAAGGATGAAGCAGGAATGGAATGAGGGCGAAGATTACTACCTGAATGAAAATGGCCTTGTTGTATTTACCCAACATTACTTATTGAAACGAGGCTATTGCTGCGGCAATGGATGCCTGCATTGTCCCTTTGATTATGAAGCGGTGCCCGAACCAAAACGGTCGTATCTTTTAGCTGAGAGGAATGATCGGAAACTCGATTAGTAAGCACGAATTTCAATCACGAATTACACGAATTTTTTATGGCGAAGAGCAAACGTTTTACACAGGAAACTTTGAAGACGGTGAAGCCATCTGGCTTAAAAGATCAATCGTTTTTTGAATCCGTGTTTGATGTGGCGCGGCAGATTCCGAAAGGCCGCGTTACCTCGTATGGCGCCATAGCAGCGGCTTTGGGCACGAAGCTTTCGGCCCGCATGGTAGGCTGGGCCATGAACGCGGCACATATAACAAAGCCAAAAGTGCCGGCGCACCGGGTAGTAAACAGGCTTGGTTTATTAACTGGCAAAATGCATTTTGCTTACCCGGAACAAATGCAGGAGTTGTTGGAAAAAGAAGGCGTGAAAGTGGTAGATAATGCAGTGGTGGATTTTAAAAAATTATTTTGGGATCCGGCGGAGGAGATGGAATTATAAAATCCATTACTTGTTCAAATGGAATCTGATTATAACCTTAGAGTTGAGCACGAACGTTTATAAATTATTCTTACATGCTATTAAAAAACATCTTGCAGTTTTTAGGTTACATCTTCTTTCTAACATTTGTCAGTTGTTCAACGGGTTCGACAAAAAAGATAAACAAGTTGATACAATAAAAGCTACTGAGAAGACCGGCACAATTCAACAGAAGGACGATGAAAGTGAAGTTGATTTTAGAAGGGATTTTATTTCACTTTATCAAAAGCCAGTCTTTATTGACACAACCTTTGTTGACGACGATAAAACGTATGAAGTTATATTTCATCATTTCAGTAAAATGGATAAAGGCTTAGTTGTTCCTGCGAAATACAATTTCGATACAAACAAGGATTTCGTCACACATAATTTTGTTTCTGATCTGCCAGTGCTTTTAAACAAAGACACCCTTTTCAAGAAGCACATTACCAAATCAACCTTCCATAATTTACTTGATACGCTGGACATTCCGTTAAAAAGATATGCAACATTGCTATATCCAAATCTTACTATAAAAAAGGGTTGCGTAGAAATTCATTATAGTATTTCAATTCCGGTAACCGATGTAGGTATTGGAGTTGACATAAGATTTGACAAAAAAGGCAACTATGTATTTGAACAATGACGGTAGTAATTATTGTAAATCTTCAGTTTATGAATTCAAATAAATATGCTCCATTCTTCATAGTAATAATCTCATTTGTTCTTTTCTTTTCATCAACTTCTTTTAAAAGTAACCCTAATATTAAAAGGAACACTATCTCTTTAACTCAAGATACTATTGAGTTCGTAGTGAACAGGGACTTTACCGGACAATGTCAAGAGTATTGTTTTCAATATATTGAAAGCGATATAAATAAAATAAACAACGTTTCTCCATCTAAAAATACCTGCTACAATTTATTTGTCAAATGCCCTTCAGCTATAAGACTTCGAAAAGGGAAAACCTACAAGTTTATTGCAAATAGTATGAATCTAAGCACTTGCTCATCTCCTATTGATACCTGTAAGAATAACCATTTTCTTTACTTGGAAAGAGAAGTAAATTAACATGCTATTATGTTCGCTTTTTAAGAGTTTAGAGTATACATCTTCCCCCTACTGCTTATTGCTTTGGCCTTTAAACTTTACATGCTTGTATTCGTTCTGTATCTACCTATATCATCCCGCACAAAAATAAAGGCTGTCCCTAAAGACAGCCTCTGATAACCAACTATTGAGGAACGGTTGTAAAAACAACATTCCTAATTCTATTTACGCTGAATAAAGTCTTTTGGATTTATAAATTTCCTACTACATACATCTGCCCCTTGGGCGCAGATAAATTTGAGCCTCTGTCTTCCAATGTAATAGCAAAGGCCTGGGCCGCCTGCACGTTCTTCATCTTAACTAGTAAACGTTTTTCTTTTACCTCTAACATACCAAGGTCAATAGGCTTGCCATCTAAAAGGGCCCAAAGCTGGTATTGCTTATTAGTAGGGGCTTGTGGCAGATTATTTACTAAGAGGTAAACATTTTGATTCGTGCTATCCCAGAATACGGTGGTTGCCGCTTGTGGCGCCGTGGCTGTGCCTTTCAACGCCGCTACTTTCACACCAGGGTTTTGCATCATGCTGGCATCCTGCTCCATGGCCGCCAATTCGGTATTCTTTTGTTGCAGTTGCTGTTCAGCGGTGGCCTGCTTTGTTATTGCATCATTCAGCTTTTCATTAGTTGTATAGGCCCAGTAACCTACGCCCAGCAAACCCACAAAACAAGCGGCAGCCATTAACTTCCAAACATTCATCCGGCGCACCGGTGTTTCCTCAATAGCCTCTTGCTGATACGTATCGGATATGGCCGGCGTAATTTGCTGTTGTATTTTTTCCTTTAAGAAAGCCGGTGGCGCTACAGCGCTTTGCATTAACTCTGCTTCCAGTGCCCGTTCAAACGAATCTCTTGCCTCCGCTATCTCGGGATAGTTGGCGCACATCTGCTCAAACTCGGTGCGTTCGGCATCGGTGGCCATGCCCAAGACATAGCTTTCAATTAATCCGTTTTGTATGTATTCTTTTACGTTCACTGTAGTAGGGTTCTTAATTGGGTTAATGCACTTCTGATGCGGGTTTTTACCGTACCCAACGGAATGTCTAACGCTTTTGAAATTTGCTCATGGGTAAATCCCTGGTAATAGGATAAATCAATGAGCAATCGTTGTTCTTCTTTCAGCTTCTGCAAAATTTTCTTCAACCCAAAATCATCCACCCCCATTCTAACACTGGGGTGGTTGGCGCCATCGCCATCCATAATAGGTTGCAGTTTGCTGTTCTGCTGAAATCCCTTTGATCTTGTTTTGTCAATGGCCGCATTACGGGCAATGTTAAGCATCCAGGTAAAAAGGCGGCCTTTGCTTTCATCGTACAGCTCCATCTTTCGCCAGATGTTTACAAAGGCTTCCTGCAACACGTCATTGCTGGTATCTGCATCATTGACAATTTGCTTCACTACACTATACAGTGCGCCAGAATAATGGTCGTATAAATAACCAAAAGCCTGGTCATCTTTACTCCTTAAAGCTGTTACCAGCTCTTTTTCGTCGTATATCTGTTTAGTGCCCAATAGTTGGTTCGGGATTGATGCGTTGAGACATCAGGTTTATTTACGAGAGGTGATAAATTTCAGATTTGTTCATTAGTCAACCAATTTTCCGTAGGCGGCGGCATCCATTAATGCCTCTGCATCTTGTACACTGGCCAGCTTCATACGTACCATCCATCCGGCGCCGTAGGGGTCGCTGTTCACCAGTTCAGGGGCTGCATTTAAGTTGGGGTTAATTTCAGTAACCGTTCCGGCCACTGGCAGAAATAAATCCGAAACGGTTTTTACCGCTTCTACGGTTCCAAACACATCACCGGCACTCAGTTCCTGCCCAATAGTTTCCACCTCTATATATACAATGTCGCCTAATTCGTGTTGAGCAAAATCGGTAATGCCTATTACGGCCTCGTCACCTTCTATCCGCACCCATTCGTGTTCTTTTGTGTACCGTAAATTATCGGGGTAGTTCATATCTGCGATTTGCTTGCAAGATAAGGAGAGGAACGTTAATAAGTTGACCCGTTAATAGGTTAATAAGTCGTTGCGGTTTTTGGAAATACTTTTACTAATCAGCCATTCAACTAATCAACTCTTTTACGTTTCACCAGGCTGGCTTTTAGTATCCGAACATCTTGCAATGGCCTATCGGCATCGGGCCCGGAACTGGTTTGTGTAACAGCAATTTTATCAACGATGTCCATGCCAAGCACAACTTCGCCAAAAACGGTGTAGTTCCCATCTAACTGGGGTGTACCGCCAATGGTTTTATAATACTCCCGACGTTCGGCCGAAATTTTTCTTCCCTGCAACCTCACCGTTTCAATGGAATCCATTTCGTGATTGGTAAAGGTTCTGCCGCTGACGATATAAAACTGGCTGCCACTGCTGCTGCGTTCGGGGTTTTTTGCATCGCCTTCGCGGGCCGCTGCCAGAGCGCCCCTTTTATGAAATAGCACCGGATTTATTTCGGCCGGCAACGTGTAAGATGGGCCGCCATTGCCAAGCCGTTGATGTGGTTCGGCACGAATGCTGGCCGGGTCGCCGCTTTGTATCATAAAACCCTTAATCACCCGGTGAAATAACATACTATCGAGGTAATGCGATTTTACCAGGCGTAAAAAATTATCTCGGTGCAATGGAGTGGAATCCGATAAACGAAGTATGATAGTGCCTTCCGTAGTTAATAGTTGAATATCTCTTTTGCGGTCCTTGTTCTTAAGCTTGACATCTTGTTGAGAAAAGCCCACTACCGAAATTGTTATCGCTAATAGAAAGAGTAATGGTTTCATCAGATCAATTCATGATTTTGAAAGTAAAGAAGGATGTGGTCTTTTAAAAAAGCTTCCTGCTCAAAGGCATTCATATCCGGCATAGACTTCAGTTGTTTAAAATGGGGCCAGCCTTCTTCATCCACGCCTTCCATCTCGTAATAACCGCTTGGCAACAGTACCGTGCAAACCGCTACGTGCATCAGGTCTTGCTTCTGCTCCTTGGAAAATTTGGTATTAATGTCGCCCAACTCCTGCACACCAATTAAAAAAAGAATGGTTTCCACATCGGGCTTCTTTTCAAAGCGTTGCATCAGCTTCTCTTCCAGCTTCCACCAACGCGGTTGCAAATCATCACTATAATTCATATTTGCAAAACAACGCTGTTTTTATGGAATGGATAAAAGATGATTTCAGCATCAGCACCAATAAAGCAAAAATTGACACCGCCTATGTGCACTGCTTTTTAACCACCAGTTATTGGGCGGCAGGCATTCCAGTGGAAACGGTAAAGCAGTCTATAGAAGGTTCACTTTGTTTTGCCGTTTTTTACAAAGGAGGGCAAGTTGGTTTTGCCCGGGTGATAACAGATGAAGCCACTTTTGCTTACTTATGCGATGGATTTATTGACGTACAGCATAGGGGCAAAGGAGTAAGCAAATGGTTGATAGAAGCCATTCTTGGCTACCCCGGCTTGCAAGGCCTGCGACGTTTTATGTTAGCCACAAAAGATGCGCATGGTTTATATAAAACTTTTGGATTTACGCCGTTAACTTTTACAGACCGATGGATGCACATTCATTATCCCGACCGGTACAAAACATAAGCAGATATTTAATCATAAATAATTTGGCAATAGAGCATGAGATTGCTGTAAATGAGTTAGTCTTTGCCCCTGCTGGCACGGCAATTGTCCAATTAATTGAAATATGTGTTATGAAAGTAAAATTATTAGCCGCAGCAGGGATTGCTTTGTTTGTAGCAGCCGTATATTTTATTAAGGGTAGCGTAAAATCAAAGGTTCAAAAACAGTTGCCCGATAAAGAAAATGAGCGGCACCATTTAACTAATGTATTTTCCAAGGCAAAAAACATGGCGGTTGGAAACTAAGTGACCTGCAAAATAGAAAAGAGGCAAGCTATAACAGCTTGCCTCTTTTCTATTAAGAACATCACAAAAAAAGATGCCTCTTTATTGCTCTGATAGCATCTTCAGCACGAAAATTTTAAGCGTTTCCCATATAACCGCGGTGCTTTATTTAGCATTAGCTACCCCGTTGCGATCCGCCGGTCATAGGCTTCTTGGGTCCGCCTGCGCTTTTGGTAGCCTTGCTGGCAATAAACTTAGAGCCCTGGCCACCGGCTTTTGGCGCGGCCCCTTTCTTTTTATCGTCGCCTTTTCCTTTTTGATTTAAAAGTCCCATAGAATAAATTTTTGAATGGCTAAGATAGGGAATTGCTGGTGCGTTATGTGTCCGCTCATCAGGCCACAGTCCATCTTCCATCAGCATCCTTTGTATAAGAAAGGCCGTTGCTCATTTCAAAAACTTCTTTACCTGTTTTGGGATCGGTATGCGCCTTTTTTTCATACACCCGGATGCTATTGTTCTCTCGGCTGAGATAGACAATGAGCGCATTCATAGTCGGGTCCACTTCGTGCAACCACTGCTCCTCACTTTCCCGTACAAATGCCTGGCTCATAATTTATTTTTAAAGAGTATAGAAAAAAATATGCCTTACCTTTTATGTAGCGTATTGTCGGTGATTGTTATAGTTATTTTATTAGCTACTTATTTAACAAAGCCGGCGTACAATAAACAGTTCCTGAAAGAACGTTTTTATAGCGCAATGCGTAGATAACAAAAAAGGGTGATCGTACGTTTTCAGCAATGAACGATGGCGCCTATATATCCGCCGATAAAACAAAAGCCTTAATCTAATAACAACAAGGGCTGATTAAACGATAATGAAATTTGACTTCTAAATCACGAAGAAAATCTACGATCCAATATGACCAATCGTTTATATACTACAACACCTCAAATAGAGCAGGCACGGGCTCTTTGGGAGAAGGGTGTATTGTTGGCCGAACTTAAGAACGGCTTTTATACCAACAAGCTTTACCAGTTACAGGCCGATTATCTTGAAGTGGTATGGCATACTCACTTTAATGTGGTGGTGAAAGTGAATCGCTTCTCCGACACCGATCGTTTAGCTCCTTACCTGGATACCGTTTCCCTTGAAGGACTATTCGTTTAATCTGCTTAGAAAGTAACGAAGCAACAGCCTGTTGCTTTTTTTATGCCCGCTACCGGCTCTACTTTTGTTGCCAATGAATACATGGGCTGAAAACCTTTTTCAATTTTATACCTCGTTACGTCCCGATATTGACTTGCCAAATGGCGTTCAATGGCTTTATCCGCAACAAAACAGCGAAGTGCTGGCAGTGGTGCAGCAATTTCTTACCAATTACTTCAACAACACGCACAAAAGAAGCTTGTTGCTTGGTATTAATCCGGGCCGCTTTGGCGCCGGCGTAACCGGGGTGAACTTTACCGCGGCCAAACAACTAACCGAGGTATGTGGTATTCTTCATCCATTTAAACAGCGATCAGAATTATCAGCCGAATTTATCTATGCCATGATTCAGGCCTATGGCGGAGTTGAGCCTTTTTATAGCCGGTTTTTTATTGGCTCTGTTTGTCCGTTGGGTTTTATAAAAGACGGTAAGAACATCAATTATTATGATGATAAAAATTTGCAGGAAGCAGTAACCCCTTTTATTATAAGCACCATTGAGCAGCAGCTTTCTTTTGCCGTAGATAGAAGCCAGTGCTTTTGCATTGGAGGCGAAAAAAATTACAAGTTTCTATCGAAGCTAAATGGGAAACACGGTTGGTTTGATGAAGTGGTTCCTTTGCCCCATCCGCGTTTTATTATGCAGTACCGGCGTAAGCAGGTACCTCAATTTATACAGTTGTACCTGGATGTTCTAAAAAAGAAATAATACATTTGGCTTTCTACAATTACCGAATATGATTTTTTAATTGTCCACCCCGGACACCCTCTCTGCTTAAAAGGCGTATAGCCTCCTCGTTAATTTTTCACAGTAAAAAATCATTTCCCCATGCCTCAGGTTATTATACAAAACAGGTTTTTGCGTGCTGTTCATTTATTCAAACAAGCGATTAAAGGCAGCCAGCAAGATTATACAACCGGCAGCCTTCGCCGGTCAATTTTTTTATTAGCCATTCCCATGATTATTGAAATGGGGATGGAAAGCGTTTTTGCTATTGTGGATCTTTTCTATGTTGGCAAATTAGGCAAGCACGCAGTTTCCACCGTTGGACTAACAGAGTCCGTGCTCACCATTATTTATTCTATTGCTGTTGGCATGAGCATGGCCGCTACGGCCATTGTAGCCCGGCGCATTGGTGAAAAAAATCCCGAAGGCGCTGCCTCTGCCGCGGTGCAAAGCATCTGGCTAAGTTTAGCGGCTATCTTTTTATTGAGCACTGCAGGCATTATCTATTCAAAGGACATTCTTCGCCTGATGGGTGCAGAAGCAGAAACAATCAGTATGGGTGTGCCTTATACCCATATAATGATGGGCAGCAGCACGGTGATTATGTTGCTGTTTTTAATCAATGGCATCTTTCGTGGCGGCGGCGATGCTTCTATTGCTATGCGAAGCCTTGCCTTAGCTAATGGTTGTAACATTATTTTATGCCCGGTACTTATCAACGGCTTTGGTCCTATTCCTGCATTCGGCATTAAAGGTGCAGCCATGGCTACTTCTATTGGAAGAAGCATAGGAGTGCTATACCAGCTTTACTACCTGTTTAATGGCAAAAGCGTGATACAGCTAACGAAGGCTTCATTAAAAGCCGAATGGGATGTGATTGCATCGCTGATAAAGGTAGCATGGCCGGCCACCGTGCAGTTCATCATCGGTTCCTGTAGTTGGATTTTTTTAGCGCAACTGGTAGCACAAACGGGTCATAGCGCTGCATCGGCCGGTTACCAGACCGCTATAAGAATCGTAATGTTTTTTTTGCTGCCGGCCTGGGGCATCAGTAATGCAGCGGCTACATTGGTAGGGCAAAACTTAGGTGCTAAAGAACCCTTGCGGGCCGAGCAGGCGGTATTACAGACAGCTAAGTACAACGCCTTTTTTATGGGAACGGTGTCGTTGCTTTTCATCGTGTTTCCAAACGCAGTTGTGGGTTTATTCACTACCCAACCGGATGTAAAACTATATGCCATAGCTGCCTTGCGAACCATAAGCGCCGGGTATATATTTTTTGGAGTTGGCATGGTACTCATCAATTCCTTTAATGGGGCAGGTGATACTAAAACACCTACAATTATTAATGTTTTTTGTTTTTGGTTGTTTCAAATTCCGTTGGCCTATCTGCTGGCAAAATATTTTGGCTTTGGACCGCAAGGCGTTTTTATCGCTATCCCTGTTACTGAATTATTGGTGGCTGTAATGGCGTATATACAATTTAAAAAAGGTAAATGGAAAGAGGTTAAACTATAAAAAATATGGCTTAACAAATTATCATTTTATGATGAAGGCCTTGTATGTTTATTCCACAATCAATCGTTGAAAGCGGCAACCCATCAGCTTTGCAGCTTATAACCCCCTTCCATTTTATAGTAAAATCTCTACATTTCTTTAACGTAGATGCACGGGTAGTTTTAGCAGTTATGCTTAATTTCGTGGCCGAATCGCAATTATCCTAATTATTGTTTGCAAGTGGCTGAGCCACATACTATTTTCACGATTGCAACGTTTACCAATAACCTCGAAAAACCCACGTACAGTGAAAAAAATCTTTTTGCCATCCTCCGTTGTTTGTCTGCTTACCATGTTCTTTGGCTTTAGTTCTTTCAAGGCCAGCAGCAAAAGAACAACGCCCAAAAATGCTCCTGTATTAACGTCTTCTGCTAAAGCGTCTGTTAGTGCAGAAGCCGCTTCTAATTTACTTTACGACAGTTGTCATCTCGAAACAATGGGGTTGCCAAGAGAGGTTATGGCTATGGCTTACAAAGGCCACGAATATCTATCCTCTCATGGTTCGCTGGGTAATAATGAAGTAATGGCCATTTGTGATTTCAGCCAGTCCTCCGATAAAAAAAGGCTTTATATTATTGATACAAAAAACTATCAGGTTTTATTTAACACCTATGTTGCACATGGTAAAAACTCGGGGTTAAATTATGCAGAACGTTTTTCCAATGCATCGGAGTCGTTAGAAAGCAGCCTTGGTTTTTATGTAACTAAAGAAACCTACCTGGGAAAACATGGTTTGTCGTTAAAGCTATCGGGTTTGGAAAGAGGCTTTAATGACAATGCGGAAGCAAGAGCGGTAGTTATTCATGGCGCCGAATATATTGGCGATGAGCGGCTAGGTTCGGGATATATGGGCCGCAGCTTTGGCTGTCCCGCCGTTCCGCAATCACAAAGCCAGCATGTTATTAGCCTGCTGAAGAATGGAACTTGCCTATTCATTTATCACCCTACAGAAAAATATTTGCGCGGATCTAAAATACTCAACAGCTGATTCGGACGCAAACAAGGATGGATGCAACAAAGCCCGCCGTACCCTATGGCTGGGCTTTCGTTTTTTTATAGCCTCGTAGTAAATCTCTGCTCCTGCTTTACTACCATAAAGCGGCTATGCTATCTTCGTTTTATGAAAATTATCAGCTACAATGTTAATGGTATAAGGGCTGCTATAAAGAAAGGGTTTATAGATTGGTTGCAAACGCATCCTGCCGATGTGATTTGCCTACAGGAAGCAAAGGCCCAACAAACCGACATAGACGTAAAAGCCTTTACTGACCTCGGTTACAGCGATCATTGGTTCTGCGCCCAGAAGAAAGGATACAGCGGTGTTACGGTATTTACTAAAGTTCATCCTGATAATGTACAATGCGGCACGGGCCACCAGATGAGTGATGATGAAGGCCGGGTAATTCAACTTGATTTTGGCAAAGTAAAACTGATCAATGCGTACTTTCCATCGGGCACTTCCGGCGATGAGCGCCAACAATACAAGTATCAATGGCTGGATGAATTTTATACGTATGTGCAGGCCCTTCGGCAGCTGCATCCTTACCTTATTTTATGTGGCGACTACAACATTGCCCATAAAGAAATTGACATTCACAACCCCTCAGGCAACAAAAAAACATCCGGTTTTTTGCCCGAAGAAAGAGCATGGATGGATACGCTTTATGCTAATGGCTGGATGGATGTTTTCCGCGGGTTCAGGCCGGAGGCGCACCGCTATAGTTGGTGGAGCCAACGCTTTCCATCGGTACGGGCGGCTAATAAAGGCTGGCGTATTGATTATATTTCCGCTACCGAAAATTTAAAGCCCTATTTAAAAGATGCGGAGATTTATCCTGATGTAAAACATAGCGACCATTGCCCGGTATATGCTGAAATAGCTATAGAAGCCCTCAACAAAAACGAATGATCATTTACAACGTCACTATAAAAGTAGATAAGACCATTGCCGGTCAATGGCTGGAATGGATGTTAAACGAACACCTTGCGGAGGTAATGAACACCGGCTGTTTTACGGGTAATAAAGTAGTGCGTTTATTAGAGGTAGATGATAGCGAAGGACCCACGTATGCTATACAATACAGTGCGGCTTCAAAGGCCGATTACAACCGTTATATAGAACTACATGCACCATTGATGCGACAGAAATCTATAGATAAATGGGGCTCCGGGTTTATGGCGTTCCGAAGCGTAATGCAAGTAGTAGCCGATACAAATAAACAGCATGAATAAGCAGGTTGAGTGAAAAATGACCAACGATCTACTGGCCATTTTGATTAAGGCTACGAACCATCTGTTCATCTACAATCCTTTGCCAGTCCGCATTTCAGGGCTATATAAGCTGAAAGCAAGGCGCAGCAAGGGTTACAGCGGTTGACTATCGTTCGCTACGTTTACTAACGCCTGCCTTCATTTTGCTGAAACCCTTAACCATAGCGGTTTACAGGCGTATCACCAAATTTTAAAAATCGGCGCAAATAATTTTGTTCGTATAAAAAACCGTCTAAATTTGTTCTATTCAAATCTAAAAAATTAACTATGAACAAAGCAGAACTGATCGCTAAAATTGCTGATGATGCCGGTGTTACCAAAACGCAGGCAAATACAGCATTGGATTCTTTTGTAGAAGCCGTTACAAAAACCCTGAAAGGCGGTGGCAAAGTTACCCTGGTAGGTTTTGGAACGTTTTCAGTTTCTAAACGTGCCGCCCGTAATGGCCGTAATCCTCAAACAGGTGAAGTCATTAAAATCAAAGCCCGCAAAGTAGCCCGCTTTAAAGCCGGTAAAGAACTTTCTGCCAAGCTGTAATTAGCTGCTTAACCTCATTGAAAGCCTTCGTTATATACGAGGGCTTTTTTGTTTAAGCAGTTGCCCAAGAACTATTTTCAACTACATTTGCCCACTAAATTTTTTATAATGGGAAGAGGTGATAAAAAAACAAAAAAAGGAAAAACATTTAAAGGGTCTTTTGGTAAGTCAAGACCGGCAAGCGATAAAAAAACAACCGGCAATGTACCGGCAGTTGCAGCAGCTAAGAAGGAAAGTTGATTCGTTGATTAGTTGACTCGTTGATGCGTTTTACTCTTTACTAATCAACCGGTCAACTAATCAACTAAACTACGGCGCTAACCGTTCTATCTTCCAGCTTCCGCTTTCTTCAAGTGTATATTGAATTCTGTCGTGCAAACGACTACGCCGGCCCTGCCAAAATTCTATTACTACCGGCTTTACCATATAGCCGCCCCAATGCGAAGGTTTTAAAACCCCGTTAGTGGCAGATTCTTCTTTTTTACTTTCAAACTTTTCTTCTATCCATTCGCGGCCGGGTATTACCTGGCTTTGCGGCGATACGGCTGCACTGATTTGGCTGAGCACCGGACGGGTATGAAAGTACTCGCTGCTTTCTTTTTCGTTTTGCTTTGTTACCAACCCGGTAATGCGTACCTGCCGCTCCAGCTCCTTCCAAAAAAACACCAGGCAGGCTTTGGGGTTTTCGGCTAACTGCAAGCCTTTATAGCTTTTATAATTGCTGTAAAAAATAAAGCCGTCATCGTTCAAATCTTTCAGCAGTACAATCCGTGCCGAGGGTATTCCATCTGATGATGCGGTAGCCAGTGTCATGGCATTGGGCTCTTCAATTTCGGCTGCTATGGCTGCTTCCCACCATTTTTTAAATTGAACGATGGGATTTTTATCTACGTCTTTTTCTACTAAGGTTTCGGCCGTATAGTCTTTACGTATGTCGGCAATGGCTCTGTTCATGAGGCAAAAGTAGCGGCGGATTATGGTTACCCGTTTTAGACTATTAATCAGGTGACAGTAGCGCAGTTTATTCCCGCTGTTGAGGGACATCTAAGGAATTGAAGGATCTCATTCATCAGTAAAATTTAAAGCATAAAAAAATCACCTACCAAAGCAAGTGATTGATAAAATTTCAATTGGTAATCATCTACACCACCACCAACTCATAAAAGTTTTCGGGCTGCAAATATTTATTGGCCAGTTCCTGTAGTTCAATGGCTGGTGTTGTTTTAATGGCTTCTATCTGCTTATAAAAAAAGCTTTCATCAAGGCCGTGGAGAATAATATTTTTCCAACGATTGATAATCTGGAACGGACCATCTAAATCGCCAAGAATAGAACCCATCATATAATTACGCACCAGCAACAATTCATCGGCCTCCACCGGCTCGTTGCGCAATACTTCCATCTCTTTATATACCTCTGTTATGGTGGCTTCGCACACATCCCTTCCTGCTTCGGTGCTTATGATCCAGGCACTTTGCTGCGTATGGTTTTCGAGGTAACTATAAATGCCGTAGGTATAGCCTTTCTCTTCCCGGATGTTGCTCATTAACCTTGAGCCAAAAAAACCACCGAACACATTGTTCAGCAACTGTGCTTTCATAAAGTCGGGGTGGTGGCGGTTTGGAAAAGCGGTACCGATGCGGATGGCACCCTGCACGCCCTGCTCATCATTTATTACCCGATATTTTTTTTCAACAGCAGGTATTGATGGAGTGAAACTGACAGGCGCATTAGCCACAGGCAAGTCGCCAAAGTGCTCATCCAGCAACGGAAAGATGTTGGCCGGTAACTTACCGGCGGCAAAAATGGCCAGCCGCCCTTTTTGATAATAGTCCTTATAAAATTCAACGATTTCCTCTCTGTTTAACGCTTCAAAGTCTTCAAACCTGGTGAAGCGGCCATAAGGATGTTCTTCGCCATACAGGTACGTATCAATTAACCGGTTGGCAATAAAATCGCATTTCTTCATGTTCACCCTCAGGCGTTGCTGCATGTTTTGTTTGTAGATAGCCAGCTCTTCTTCGGGAAAGATAGAATCAACGATCATCTCTTTAACAACCGGCAGCAACACCGGCAAATGTTTGCTCAAACAATGCAAGGTGATAGTTGCGGTTTCGTTGGAACAAGCCCGGTTAAGATGCGAACCATAGTATTCAAAATGCTCATTTAACTGAAACGCATTTTTTGTACTGGTACCGTTCTTCAGCATAAAGTTGGCGGTGGCTGCCACCAGGTTCTTTTTCTCGAACCAGTTGCCGGCATAAAAAACCCACTCTACTACCAGCACATCTTCGGCGCCGGCGTTTACAGCATATACCTTGGTTCCGTTAGCTAATGTGGCTCCTTCGTAAGGTTTTAATTTTAAATCAAATTCTACAGCGTCTTTTATGCGTGGCGGCACTTTGCGGTCAATAGTTTGTATCATTTCTTAAATCCTATTTCGTGTTTTTGCGGCAGGTAGGTTTCCTCGCCGCTGTTATAAATTTCGGCTAAGGTTACCGGCTGGCTGTATGTGGTTGATAAGTTTATCTTCTTTGCCAAGCGGTTAGCCACCGGCGGTTCTAACGATTTAAATTCGTAGATGCCCAGCAGCCTTCCTTTGCGCAGTAGCGCCGCATCCAATTCGGTATGCATAATATTAAAGGTGCAGATAACGGGTATGTGCAAGCACTGGCCCAGCAAGCCATCCGACAGATTGAGCAGGTTGGAGATGGCGCTGCTATCGCTGCCCATACGTTTGCTGATTACATTGTCGGCATCTTCTAAAACCAGGATACTTTCCTCCTGGTCCATTAAAAAATTAATAAACTCCGGCGATGAAATATGCGAAGCCATGTAAGGCGGAAAATAAATCATTCGCTTGGTAAGCTGGGCCGCTAAATAGCGGATGTAAGTGGTTTTACCGGTGCCGGGTTTTCCGTGAAGCAATACGAGGCCATGGCCTTTTGGCTTTTGCAATTTATCTACGGTGCGTGTGCTAAAGGGATAGAAGTCATCGTTGTAATGATCTTCAATATCCACACTATCGCCGATGTGTTTAAATTCTTTTAAATGAAAATGGCCATGAATAGTGGTGATGAAGCTAAAGTTGCCCTTATGGTCTTCTTCTTTTTCTTTAACTAATGTCTGCAAGATTTTTTCGACTTTTTGAAGCGCATCCGTATTGGCGGAAGAAAGATAATACAGTGTGGCAGCCATGCTTTCATAATCATTGCGGTAGCGGATCCAGATATCTTTTTCCAAAAACCATACGCGGCTTTTTTGTTTGTACGTACCTTCTTTTTTTACAAACTCCTGTTCGGTGTAATCGGCCTGCCAGGGCTGCGGGAATAAAACATTCAACTCTTTTTGCAGTAAAACGAAATCTACCCGAAAGAAATTTTTTTTGTTGGGTACCACGCCATTGTGATGAAAAAAATAAGCAGCTACTTTAATGTCGTCGTCTGTGTCGTACACATTTGATAAATGGCTGCTTATATCTTCTTCATCGTCCTTGAAAAACATGGTAGTTATTGATTATTGGCGGAGTAATAATACAGGGTACTGCTGTTCTCCTCGCGAAAAATTTCCCTGCTTAACGATTGAATCTCTTCCACCGTTACCTTATTATAACGATCCAGCTCGGTATTCATTAAAGCCGCATCGCCAAGCAATTCATAGAAAGCTAAACTGTTAGCCCGGTTCATTACGCTCATGTCTTCAAAAGCAATAGTGCTTTCTGTTTTATTCTTTACTTTTTCCAATTCGGCTACGGAAATTTTTTCTTCTTTTAGTTTAACCAGTTCTTCTTCAATGGCCGCTTCGGCTGCCTGCATCGTTATGCCTTTTACCAGCTTGCCTTCAATAGTTAACAGGCCGGCATCAAGCGTTCCAAAATGGTAACATTCTATATTGCTGAACAGCTTTTTTTCTTTTACCAATGCCTGAAATAATCGCGAAGAACCGCCACCACTCAACACTTCCGTAATTAAGTCCGATACATAATACCGGTGGTCCATCCGGTTATAAATATGCCAGGTTTTATAAAAAGCATCCAACGGAACTGCGGCATGAACCTCCAATTTTTTTGCTACTTTTTGTTCCGGTTCGGCTGGCAATTGGCGATTATATTTTTCGCCACTTTCAATGGGCCCGAACCATTTCTCCGCTAACACTTTTACCTGCTCTGTTGTTACATTTCCGGCCGCTACCATAATAGCATTAACAGGACGATAGTGTTTAAAGAAAAAATCTTTCACGTCCTGCAGGCTTGCATGTTCTATATGCGATAGTTCCTTGCCAATGGTCATCCATTTATATGGGTGCACATCAAAAGCAAGAGCCCGCAGCCGCAGCCATACATCGCCGTAAGGCTTGTTCAGGTAATGCTCTTTAAATTCTTCCATTACTACCTTACGCTGCACCTCCAAACTATTTTCACTAAAGCCAAGCGACAGCATCCGGTCGCTTTCCAGCCAAAAAGCCGTTTCCAGATTTTCTGAAGGAAGCTGAATATAATAGTTAGTGAGATCGTTTGTCGTATAGGCGTTGTTCTCGCCACCGGCCATTTGCAGCGGTTCATCATACACCGGAATATTGATGGAGCCACCAAACATCAGGTGTTCAAAAAGGTGTGCAAAGCCGGTACGGTTGGGGTCTTCGTCCCTGGCGCCTACATCGTATAAAACATTTAATACCGCCATGGGCGTTGAGGTATCCTGATGCACTAAAACCTTTAATCCATTAGCTAACGTAAACCGTTCAAAATTGACCACTGCTTTACAAATTTTAATTAAATGATCCCCGCTCTGTCGAAATGGGTTGTAAAAATAAGCGGGAAACAGCTACCACTTATAATGCCTTCTATTCGTACCAATAGACTATACGGATGTGAAAATTTTATGCGCAGGTGCCTTATTTATTGCTTAAGATATTTTTTACTTTGAAGCTGAAGTCCATTAACTGGCCGGAGCGCTGTATTACCATCTTAATAGTTTCACCGGCATTCTGAAGCTGCGTTTTATATTGAGAGAGGTTCTGTGAAAAATTTTTATTGATGCCTATCACCACGTCTTCTTCCAGCAGGCCGGCTTTCTCTGCAGGCGAACCGGTAGCTACATCACCAATAAGGATGCGGCCATTAACATAGTAAAGTTCTATGCCGGAATAAGAGTAGTCAAACGGATCGTAGTAATGGGTATTAGGCAACAGGTGAAACTCTTTTGCATCATAGTTAAGCACTACATTAAAACGGCGCAACAGATCATTACCTATCAAGCCGCCAAGGTGCGGATACGACGTCACATTATATACATCTTCAAACACATTGGCAGGCACGTTCTTAAACTTATAAGGGCCTATGCGCATCTCTTTTATCGAGGTCAGAAACATATCCACCTTGCCGCCCAATCCCTCTGCCTCTTTTACATATAGCTTCCGGTTTTTTCGTAAGAAGGCGCTGTCTTTTACAAAGTCGGTGCTCAACAATAAATTAAGGCCGGCGCCCATGTCAATTAAAAAGCGGCCTTCTACAGTGGTGTTATCTTTTAGCTTAGCGGTTTGCACTGGCAAGGTGGTAATAGAGGGTTTTAACAGGTAACCGCCGCGTGGATATTTGATAGATCCTTTGGTCCAGAACTCCAGCCTGGAGCTATCGTAATCTATTTTTAAAATATAACGGCTTAGCACGGAGTAACCAATGATACCATCAATCTGCTCGCCATAAACAGTGGTTAAAATATCGTAGTTATTAATGTGAAAATTAAGGCTGTCAACCGTAAGGCCCGGCAGGTGCAACTGGCGGTTATTTAAAAAAGAAACGTTTCGCTGGCCGGCAATACCACGTATAGTTTTGTTAGAAGGACTGCCTTTTATGCCAAAGTATTCTGCTGTGGCCGAATCAAGCGATATGCCGCCGCTACCGGTATCTAAAATAAAATTCAATGAATCGGTAAATGTATCAAACCGGCCCCGCAGCAAAATAACGCCACCTGTTAGCTGAATAAAATCCATGCGGGCCAGCCGCCTCGACGGCTCTACAAAAACTTCCTGTGCGGAAAGATTCTGCACCAAAGCAAGCAATAATATAAAGCAATAAATTTTCTTCACGTTAGTGGTGGCCTTCATAAGACAACAGTTTACCGGCTCCTGTTGCCTGCGTATCCTTTTTAAAAATAGCATAAGCTGGGGGTATAGAAAAACCTTCCATCATTTACCGGCGGTATCGCATTGTACCTTCGCATCGTTATGAACCTGACACCCCTGTATGAAAAAGCGCTTCGCTCCGAGTTTCTGGAGATAGAAGAAGGCATGGAATTATTTGAGAAGGCGCCGCTTGCCGACTTAATGTACGTGGCCGATAGCCTGCGTAAGAAAAAAGTGCCACACGGCAAAGTAAGCTGGCAAATAGACCGCAACGTAAACACCACCAACGTATGCGTGGCCAACTGTAAGTTCTGCAATTTCTATCGCATACCGGGCCACCCCGAAGCCTACATTACGGACATGCCTACCTACCGTAAAAAAATTGAAGAAACCATCAGGTATGGCGGCGATCAATTGCTGCTGCAGGGCGGCCACCACCCCGGTCTCGGGTTGGATTTTTATACCACTACGTTTAGTGCAATTAAGGCAGAATATCCTTCTATCAAACTTCACACATTGGGCCCACCCGAAGTGGCGCACATTTGCAAGCTCGAAAAAAAGAGCCATCACGAAGTATTAAAAGCATTGAAGGAGGCCGGCATGGATTCGTTACCTGGTGCGGGTGCGGAGATATTGGTGGACAGAGTGCGGCGGTTAATTTCCAAAGGAAAATGTGGCGCCGATGAATGGCTGGCCATTATGCACGAAGCCCATAAATTAAATATCACTACCTCCGCCACGATGATGTTTGGCCATGTGGAAACGATAAGAGAACGCTTTGAGCATTTAGTAAAAATAAGAGCGGTGCAAGCCTTAAAACCGGAAAGCGCCAAAGGCTTTCTGGCCTTTATTCCCTGGACGTTTCAGGATGTGGATACACTGCTAACCAAGATACGTGGCGTGCATAATTTAACCACGCCGGATGAATACATTCGTATGATTGCGATGAGCCGCATTATGTTGCCCAACGTAAACAATATACAAGCCTCGTGGCTAACCGTGGGTAAGCAAACCGCCCAACTTTGCTTACATGCCGGCGCTAACGATTTTGGTTCTATCATGATTGAAGAAAACGTGGTAAGTGCGGCCGGCGCCCCTCACAGGTTTACTTATAAAACTATTCAGGAGTCAATTAAACAAGCCGGGTTTGAGCCGCAGTTGCGCAACCAGCAATATGAGTGGCGAGTGATACCGGAAGCGATAGAAGAGCAGGTGGTGAATTATTAATCATTTATTGCGAACGGACGTATGGAAACTTTTTCACCCGGGATGATAAAGTCGTGTTTCTAAATATAGACACTATAATTATTTTGGTAAAAAATTTCTTTGCGCTATTTTGAGACACGATTTTTGGAAGTGGCTAACAAATTCTTAGCGGAGCTTGATAAAAAAGCAGCAGCAAAAGTTATCGACAATATAGACCTTGCTGAGCAAAGCAATGATCCGCGTTTATTCAAAAAACTTCAGGAAGAAATTTGGGAATTTCGAACAGGCTAGTCGGGTAAACAAATCCGGCTTCTTGCTTTTTGGGACAAAACGGCCAAACAAAAAATACTTGTTATTGCTACGCATGGTTTCATCAAAAAAGTGGATAAAATACCCGTGCAGAAAATTTAAGAAAAAAATATTTTGAAAACAAGCCTAAAAAGTAATACGATGGCAACGACTAATATTAAATCTTATTCTTTAGAAGAGATGAAAGATAAGTATGTGGGAAAACCCGGTACTAAAGAGAGAGATCAATATGAGTATGAATTGCGCATGGATATATTAGGACGAATGATAAAAACAGCCAGGCAAGAACGCAATTTAACCCAGGAGCAGTTGGGTGATTTGATAGGTGTACAAAAGGCACAAATTTCTAAATTAGAAAGCAGTGCCAACAGCGCTACTATAGATACGATTTTAAAGGTATTTAAAGCATTAAAAGCCGACATTCATTTTAATGTAACCATTGAGAACAGAAAGCTTCAGGTGGCATAAAAAGTAGCAAACCAACCATGCAAAAGATAACAGCAATAAAAGAGCAAGTGGCGAATCCTTCAAAAGCCAACAACTTATTTACTTGACACTAACTTGATAGCTTGAATTTTATTTTTCAGTTTTGGTTGCAGATGAAAAAAACACTATTGCTTTTAATCAGCATAGGCATGACGCTTACTGCATTTGAACAGGACAGTACTTACTATTCTATCCTTTGGTCACCCAAAAATCTTTATCGTAAAGCCGGTATAGTGCAAGAAGGAATTTTTATAGTAAGATGCAAGAACAGTGTTGTTCTCGACTCTTTTTTGTTGCAAACCAAACTCTATGATTCTCTCGGCCAGGTTACCAGATCAGAAGACTATCAGGTAAACAAATTGCGAACAAGGTCCACCTATTTCTATTCCGGCTCTAAGCTGGATAGTATGCTGCAAGAAGAACTTTGGCTACCCGCTAAATTGATGCACAACTACACATATGATGGAGATGACAAATTACTGTTTGACGTAACATTTAGTGGCGGCAAAAAGACTGTTCAAAAAAGATACGTGTACAATAGTCGCAACCAGCTATTTCAACTTTATACGCAGGTAGGCAACGAAGCCGAATATCTTTCTGTACAGTACATATACAGAAGCGACCAGCTTATTCAGCAGATTGATTATTACTCCAAAGCGGAAGCAGCAGAAAATTTTTCTTTCCTGTACACCTATTCAAAAGCCGATAGAACTGTAACCCGCTTTTTTCAAAACCCATCAAATGGTCAGCGCATTGTTGATTGTATAAGAACCTATAATGAAGAACGATTGATCACAACCATCAATTATCCGCTACGTAAAATGGACTGGCGGCCACCCGGTATTCACTCGAGAGATGAGGAGATAGAAACAACGATTTATCTTGCTAACGGGATGATAGCGGAGCGGCAAACGAAAGTGAATGATCAATTACGGTTTATAGAAAGACACGTGTATTTTTAGAACAAAGACAATCAATGCTGCCGCATCAAATATTTCTCCAAAGCCGCCACAGCCTTATCTTTCACCGCTTCCGAAATTTCATCCACCGCATGCCATTCATCATGCTCCCGCTTAAAACAATAGGTAGGTAAAAACGACTCTTTTGGAACAAAACAATAAGCTTCCTCTTGAAAAATAATGTGGTAAGCTTCCTCTTTTTCATCTATTAAAAGCGTTGTCCAAAAAAGGTCTTCCATGATTGTTTCATTTTCTATTGTATTCAGTAACCACGACCTGCTACCAGCTTATTCCTACACAAGCGTAATCAACCGATCAACTAATTACTTCCCGTTTCACTCACCGCTTTTGTTTGTTGCAGCAGCTCTAATATCTGGTCAAGCTTTGGCGCTAAAATAATTTCGGTGCGACGGTTTTTCTGACGCCCTTCCGGCGTGCTGTTGCTTTCCACCGGCTCAAAATAACTGCGGCCCGAAGCGGTTACACGTGTAGGGTCAACCGCATACGTATTGGTAAGCAAACGCACAATGGATGTAGCTCTTGCCACACTTAGTGCCCAGTTGTCTTCAAAAGCTTTTTTAATGGGAATAGAGTCAGTATGGCCCTCTACCACTACGTTTATGTCCTGGTTATTATTCAACACCTGGGCTAATGTTCCTAAGGCATCCTTACCTTTTTGATTCACCACTGCACTGCCTGATGGGAACAACAAACTCTCCTGCAGGCTTACATATACACGGCCGTTTTTGGTAAACACCGTTAGCTCATTGGAGTTAAAACCAGTAAGGGCCTCAGCCATTTTTTTACGAAGGTTTTCTACCGCTTCGCCTTGCTGCTGCAACAGTTTACGCAGGTCCAGCAAGCGCTTTTGTTCGGCTTCCAGTTGTTTTTGGGTAAGGTTGGCCTGGCCGCTGGCATCGGAGTATTTTTTCATGGCCTCATCTATCTGGCCAATCATGCGGGCATTATCTTTTTGCAGGTTTTCTACCTGTCCTTTTAACCGCACTATTTCATCGCCCTGCTGAGTGCTTTGTTGCAACAGGCTTTGCTCACGGCTAAGCGATTCTTGGTATTTCTTCTGCGATACGCAGGAAGAAAAAAATACGGCGACACTAACAACTAAGAAAAATTTATTGAGAGATAAGTTCATCGGTAATATTTTAGCCAAAGTTCTAAAAATTATGCCAGTGGCGGTTAGTAAATAAATGGGTACGTTAATAGGCCACTGCGTGAAAGTCTCACTAAGACTAAACCCTATTAACCAATTAACTTATTAACCTATTACCCTAAATTGCCCTTATGCACATCAATTTTGAATTTAAAGCAAGGCACCAGAATATTAAAGAAGCTGAGGGGTTGCTACTACAACAACAGCCCTTGTTTATTGGCGAAGATCATCAGATAGACACCTATTTTACTGTTCCAAACGGGCGCCTCAAACTACGAGAAGGCACCATCGAACAATCGCTGATTTTTTACGAACGCACCAATACGGCAGCCGCCAAACAATCGAACGTTATTCTTTACCAACACAGGGCCGACGCGGCTTTGAAGCAGATCCTCGTACAATCGTTAGGAGTTAAAACGGTAGTAGATAAAAAGCGCCGTATTTATTTTATCGGAAATGTAAAGTTCCATTTTGATGTAGTGGAAGGATTGGGCGAGTTTATAGAAGTAGAGGCGATTGATACCGACGGAAGCATTGGACTGGATCAATTGAAAGAGCAATGCCGGTTGTATGAAACCTTATTTGACATTCATCCAAACGATTTTATTGCTGAGTCGTACAGTGACTTGCTGATGGCAAAAAAATCCTCATTTATATAATCCCTTTCCTCGGCAGCCCATCTAATCCTTTGAAACTTCAAGGCTTAGTCTTGCCGCTTTTTCTGGCATATCTTTTTAGGTACTGAAGAAAAAAACCATGAAAAAGCAGGATCAATTTTCAGCACCGGAATTGTCAACCATGACTACAAGTGACTTACTTGACAACGAGACTATAAAAATAAACGGGCACCTTGCTCCGGAAGAAGACGAGGACGATGATGATGAAGATGATCTGGTGTTAGGTGATGAAGATGACGTGGAAGGCGACGAAGAGGAGTATGAAGTAGATGTGGATGATGATGAACCCGACCCTAAAAAAGTAAGCGATGACGACTTGGTTTTGGACACAGATGATGATCTGGAAGAAGATGAAGATGATGAGGACGACGACGATTTGTAGCCCAACTGTAAAGAGCAATACAAAACGTGTTGCTCTTTATTTTTCTTTTAATAAACGCAGCAACCGCGCCGCATCTTTCACCGCATGGCCGCCAATATCGTTATTAAAGTAAGCCCACACTTCATGTCCCCCTTTTTCCCATTGAGTAAACTTCTTAGCGTATTCTTTTAGTGCAACATCGCTATAAGAGGAGGCATATAACTCCGCAGGCCCATGCAACCGCACATAAATGTTAGTAGCCGTTACTACTTCGGCGTAAGGAAAAAAGTTTGCCGACTGCGAGATCACAAAAGCTATATCATATTTACTTAGCAGTGTAAGGCTTTCCTGCTTAAGCCAGCTATCGTGCCTTACTTCTACGGCAAAGCGGTAATGGTGATAATGTTGATGAAGCAAGCGGTAAAAATTTTCTGCTACGTCATAAGTAAACGTCAGCATGGGTGGCAGTTGTATCAACACCGGACCCATTTGATTTTTCATTTCTTCAAATACCGAAAAGAAGCGCTGCAGCGGCTCTTCGGGCTCCCGCAGCTTTTTCATGTGGGTTAGGTAGCGGCTCATTTTTGGGCAGAATAAAAAACCGGCAGGCACTTGCTCTTTCCATTTCAATACCGTTTCTTCCGATGGCAGCCGGTAAAAACTGCTATTGATTTCAGTAGTAGCAAACCGGGCTGCGTAGTAAGACAGCCATTTTGTTGACGATAGGTTTGGCGGGTAAAAAAGCTCCTTCCAATGCCGGTAGCTCCAGCCCGATGTACCAATGTGAATTTTATTTTGCACTCCTTTACCAAAATAAAATTCAGGCCATACAACGGTTCAATATAAGAGGTCGTCAATAGTATCAACAACTCATAAACATGATCCAACTATTTAAAAAACGCTCAGCAGTTGTAGTGCAAAAGCCTTTGCCTTCGCTGGCTACTTGTTTGTTAATGGATGCCATCGGATGTGCGGTGATACTGATTCCGGTAGCGGGAGAAGTGATCTGGGCGCCTATCTCCGCCTTCATTTTCTGGCGCATGTTCGGCTTCCGCAAAGGGTTTTTGGGTGGTGTGTTTTCTTTTATTGAAGAGATGATTCCGGGTCTTGATTTCATTCCTACGTTTACCATTATGTGGGCCATTCAATACGCCAACAGAAAACGAAATGTATTCGCTTCTCAACCGGTTATGCGCTAATCACTTCCACCAGGTTTAATTGTTTATTCAGCACTACAAATTGCGCCGCAAAACCGGGCGCAATTTTACCGTAAAGGTGTTCCATTTTCATAGCCCTTGCCGGGTATAAAGAGCACATGCGAAGCGCTTCTTCCACTTCAATCCCTGCTTTGTTTATCAGGTTATAAAAAGCATCCTTCATACTAATTGCCGAACCACTTAACGTTCCATCAGCTTCGTATTTATCGCCGGCTAAATAATGTTGGTAAAGACCAGTAGCCGTTTCTGTTACCGCATCGGTGATGGCAAATAACCGGGTTTCCATTACCTTTTTAGCTATCGCAATAGCGGCAAAATCTACATGATATCCGTCGGGAATAATGCTGGCCATAACCCGGCTGTGTTGCATAGAAGCGCCTACCAGTCCGGGTTTGCGATGATGCAAGGGACTCATAGCATTATAAAGGTGCGTTACCGTGGTGATGCCTTTATTGAAGCTTTGGGTAGCTTGTTCAAACGTAGCGTTACTATGCCCCGCGGAGAGAATAATATCATATGAAAGAAGCGTTTCAATGATCTCATCGCTGCAAACTTCCGGTGCTATGGTGATGGTTTTGATAACGCCTTTCCCATACTCCAACAGGTCTTTTACTTCTTCAAAACCGGGCGGATGAATCAGTTCTTTTATATGAGCGCCACGTTTATCCGGATTGATCCAAGGCCCTTCCAAATGCAGGCCGTGCACCCCTTTGCCATCTTCATTCCAATAGTCTTTAACGGCATCAATCGCCTCCTTAAAAACGGTTATCGTATTGGTGGCTAACGTAGGTTGAAAAAGGCAGGTACCTTCTTTACTAAATACTTCCTGCATAGTTTGTAATGTGCCGGCCGAAGGATAGGCAGAAAATAATTTGCTAGCTGCGCCATAGACCTGGAAATCTATAAAAGCCGGCGCCATAAACGTTTCCGCATCAGTGGTAAAAGCGCCACCATCTGTTATTGGTGATACAGATTGTATAATACCATCTTCAATTATTATTTGGTGATGATACAGCCATTCGGTTCCGGTAAATAATTTTTCAGCGTAAACTTTCTGTTGCATAGACCAAAGCTAAGCCCTTCGTTATTTTACCCGCAGTAAGTACAAGGCGCCCAACTCTTTTTTTCGGGTAGATGGATTGATAAAAGGCAACTGCAGTTGAGTGATTTCATAGTCATCTGTAACGACGGAATCCAATACCGGCAAGCCTTTTTGCGCTAATTCGATGCGCCTGTTCTTATCTGCCATGATCCAAATGGGCGAAGGTTTTAGCATTACCGAATCAGCAAACTCTTTTCGTAATTCCGATGTATAAAAATTGTACGATGAACTATAGATTCCCGGCCATAGATAAACAGTTTTAGGATCTATCCTGCCCTTTGTTTCAACCGCCAATTCATTGCCGCCCTGGTAGCGTAACAACTGCGGATAAAAATTGACATTCAATAAAAAAAAGACAAGTGCGGAAGTAACCACAGAGGCGCCGGCTATTTTTTGAAACGGCAACCGTAGCTGCAAAATAAAATAAGCACATGCGGCAAGCATCACTAAAAACCCAAGCAGCGCTGCCACGTTCGTTACCGGAAAAGCCCACACGTTTACAACGCCGGCAAGTAATAAACACAAAACGCAGATACTAATTTGCGTGAGTAACAAACCTTTTGCGCTTCTTCTTTTATCCGATTGCTCCAATAAAAAAGCCGCTGTTAAAACCGCTGAAGACGGAAACATGATATTGAGATAATGAGGCAGCTTAAACCCTGAGAAACTAATTAGCAACGCCATCACGAAAAAGGTTCCGGTAGTAAGCCATTCAGATTTGCGGGAAATGATGGTTGGTAGTCGCTTAACAAAAGCCGTAAACGCCAGAATGCTCCATGGTGCAAAGGCCCATAAAAAGGTATGAAAGAAAAAGAAGTAATCGTTCTTAGCATCAGCGCCAAACGTATCACCCTGAAAGCGTTCAAAATTTTGCTTCCATAAAATAAAAGCCACACCGGAGCGGCCGCTTTTACCGCGAATAATTTTCTCCGGATGCAGGTCGTATTGCAGGTAATAACAGTACACCACCGGCGCAATAAAAAAGGCAAAGGCAAGAAGAATAACGAGCAGTTGCGGATGATAAAAGGTTCTCCAATCTCGCTTATACACTATATAAAAGAATATACCGATAGCCGGCGTAAAAACCGCTATATGCCCTTTGGTGCAAAAGCCCAAAGCCAGTGCCAGTGCAGCCCCCAGGGCATTCAGCCGTTTTTTATCGTTCACCCAATCTACCAATTGCCAGGTAGCCAAGGCAACGCAGGCGGTTAAGATGGCATCCATCCGCACATCGTTGTTGGCAAGGATATACGCAAAAGCCGAAGCCACGATCAGCGCCGCTAATTTTCCTGCTTCGTTAGTGTATAAGCTCTTTCCTAAACGATAGGTAGAGTAGGTTCCAAGCATCGTAAATAAAAAGGAAGGAAGCTTGTATGCAAAGCCGGTTACACCAAAAATTTTATAGCTGACCGCTGCCAGCCAAAAATGCAAATGCGGTTTGTCTAAATAATCTTTCCCATGATCAATAAGGTTTACATAATCACCGGTAAGGTACATGTGCAGGGCGATGTTGGCATGATGCGCTGAGTCATTATCCATTAACGGAACAAACAACCCTATGATATAAACAACACCCAACAGGGAGAAGAAGCCTATGTATTGCGAACGGGAAAAGATGGCTGGCACCGGGAATATTTATGGCAAAACTAACCGCTCGCAAAGAGGATTACAAAACCATTACCATTCCGGCGGATTATAGTTTCATCAACCGTTGAATAGCGCTGTCCAGCGTCGCTTCTTTTTTAGAAAAGCAAAACCGTAATACACTGTTATTTACTTCCTGCTGATAAAAAGATGACACCGGAATAGTGGCCACACCATGTGCTTTAGTGAGATGAACAGCAAAATCCTTTTCGCTTTCTTCCGATAAATTTTTATACGAATAAATTTGAAAATAACTGCCGTGGGTGGGCAGTGCTTTTAATTTTGTTTGCTGCATGCCGGTTTGAAAGTAATCTCGTTTTTGTTGTAAGAAAGCACCCAGTTCCAGGTAATTTTCCCGCTTAGATAGAAACGTTGAAAGCGCCACCTGCTTTGGCGTATCGCAGCTAAAGGCATTGAATTGATGGATCTTTCGGAACTCATTCATCAGGTAATCAGGTGCTATGCAGTAACCTAACTTCCAGCCGGTGCAGTGATATACTTTTCCGAAAGAAAAACAAACAAAAGCCCTTTGAAGCAGATCAGGATATTTCAAAATGCTTTCGTGTTTATAGCCGTCGAAGATGAGGTGTTCATATACTTCATCCGAGATGATAACGATCTGCGTATCCTTTACTATCGCTCGTAACTGTTCAATATCGCTTCCGCTCAAGACCGCGCCGGTAGGGTTATGCGGCGAGTTGATCATGATGGCTCTTGTTTTATCCGTAAGTCTTTTCTTTACTTCCTTCCAGTCAATTTTATAATCCGGAAAAGTCAGTTGCACCGTGCTTGCTTTTGCTCCGGCCAGTTCAATCCCCGGTAAGTAACTATCGTACGCCGGCTCAAAAACAATCACTTCATCACCGGGTTGTAAGATGGTGGTAAGCGCCGTATAAATAGCATAGGTGCCGCCGGGGGTAATAGTAATTTCTGTATCAGGGTTTACGTTGGCGCTGTATAAAAAAGCGGCCTTTTCCGCTACGGCTTCCCGCAACGAAACATAGCCGTTCATGTGCGTATATTGATTGTAGCCGCTTTTCATAGCTTCGTTTACAAGGGCTACCAGTTCTTTATTCATGGGAAAATCGGGAAAGCCCTGGCCAAGATTAATAGCGTTATGCTGTTGCGCTAATACGCTCATGGCCGTAAAAATAGTAGTGCCGGCATGGGGCAATTTTGATTGAAGCTGTATGGTTGACAAAACGAAAGAGTTTTAAAAATAAAGAGGCAAAACTAATTTATACGACGAAGTAAACGCAGGGAATATATTTACAGCATGCCGTTTGTTCATCAGCTAAAAGTATTTTTAAAAAGGGCCCTGCCCGAACCGGTTGTAGCAACCATTTTACGATGGAAATGGGAGAAGATGAAAGCCATTGATCTATCCCAATTAGCGTTGATCACAAACAGCACAATAAATGAGCTGACCAATACTGAATGGTTAGAAAAAAAACTGTTGCCATCATTGGGTTTGAATAACGAAGCTCTTTATCAAATGCCGGAGGAGCTATACCCCTACACCGGCGCCGGGCTACTTCACTGGCAGTACCCAAAACAGTTTAGTAAATACCTTGTTTTACTTTCTCAATTGAAACTTGAATCCTACCTGGAAATTGGGGTACGGCATGGCGGCACATTTGTTATTACCGTAGAATACCTGCAACGTTTCCATCGGCTGGAAAGGGCTGTGGGCCTGGATCGTGGCTACTCGCCTTCGGTAGTAACTTATGGTAAACAAAATAAAACTGCCCGATTTTTTCAGGCAGATACGCAAACCGAACGTTTTGCTGATATGCTGAAAAAAGAAGCTTGGTTTGATTGTATTTTAATTGATGGCAACCATGATGAAGAAGCCTGCCGCAATGATTATGAGGCGGTAAAAAACAAGGCCAGTATTATTGTGCTGCACGATATGGCAAGCGATAGTTGTGCCGGCGTACAAAAATTATGGAAACAAATAAAGCAGGGCGACGACGTTGTTTGTTTTGAATTTGCAGCGCAATATGAAAGTGTGGTAGCACGAACAGGGCAACATTTTTTTGGCCTCGGCGTAGCGATAAAGAAAACGTATTTAGAACGAAAAGGCATTTATCTTAACGGATAAAAACTGGTGATGTGTTTATATTACATTGTGATATCAGCAGCGTGTTTGTAAGACACAAACTCTGGCTCTTGCGCCGATTATTTCTCACACCTGGTATAAAACAATGTCAATGGCTGCATACTATTATTTGCCTTCAGCAATTTGTTGCTGAACTTTTTAGGAAGACTGCTAAAAGAGTTCTTTCAGACTGAACCAATGCTGATACACAGCCGATTGCTACACTTACAGCCCACTATTAGCAATATTCATGTTAGCGGTAGTTTTTCTCTCTGTCCTTAAGCCACTTTATTTGTTCATCTGTATCTGGTACTTTTAGTCCTCGCACTTTACTAATCTTTTGAATAATATCATCAGTTTTAAGTCCAGCTTGAAGTAAAATACATGCAGCAATAATAGAAGAACGTCCTATCCCCATTCTACAATGAATAACAATAGAAATTCCTTCTTTAACCTTCTCTGTCAACTGACTTATGAATTTATCTAATTCATAGCCTTTTTTTGGAATACCTCTGTCAACAATCGGATAATTTATAAAGGCGATATTATTCTTTATGCAAAGTTCTTTTTGTTTATTAAGACCTAGTTCAGATATTTCCTTCTGCTCAAGTAGAGATACTAAAAGCCCTACGTTTTGCTTTTTGAATTTGTCTATCTCATCTTCCAGCCATTCTTCGCCTCTTGGTCTTGCCATAATTGCAATTCCTGCAGAATTTTCAAACTGATGTATCCAATAGATTTTAGTAAACATGTTTTTTGAAGTGTCTGAAAGTAGTTGTCTGAAATAACTCACACCGATTAGTTGCTTTCAGCAATTTGTTGCTGCGCTTTTTTAGAAAGGCTGCCAACCACTAAGTCATACGATTCATCTATCCATTGTTTTAATAGCTTATCGCTAACGGTTCCATCAACTATGATGGTGTTCCAATGGGTTTTGTTCATGTGGTAGCCCGGACGAACGCAGGCATATTGTTCGCGCCATTGCAATGCTTTTTCAGGCTCACATTTTACATTGAATTGCAACGGCACCGCATCCAGCGCCGCTAATAAAAACAATTTGCCGCCTACTTTAAACACCAGTGTTTCAGGACCGAAAGGCAGCGCTTCTTCTGTGGCTTTTTTAGAGAGACAATATTGCTGTAAGCTTTCGATGTTCATGGGAGATACTGAATAGTTTTTTAAAATGCGCTTTCTGATTTTCAGCCTTTGTGATAATTCGATCAGGCTATTAGAAATATTCTCATCAATCAAAAATGAGAAGTCCTGTAATTCCATCAGGCCACGGATTTTATTTCAAATGAAATCTCATTTCTACTGAATTGTGAAGCGTATAGAATCGCCTGTTGAACCCTTTGATTTGTCAAATGAGAATAGGCGTTAATGATCATTTCGATAGAAGCTGCTAATTTCAGAATAACCTCCACACTTATCCTGTTCCTTTTATATAAGGCTTACCGCCTAAAATGTGCGGGTTTGCTTCAATAAGTGGAAAGGTTGTCATACCTAAATTTACTTACACATCTGCCTTACGCAAATTCTTGATTTCTACATTAGCGGGTTTAATCAACTCTTCGCAATGAAAGCGAAGGAGCACTTGTGCAAGAGTGAGAACATCTTTCTGGCAGTATTCTACAATGCGGTCCAGGTCTTTTTGCACGTAGTAAACTTCGTTCACCATACTGCCATCAATATCATCTTTTGGTGAGGGAACGCCCAATACTTTAGCCAATAGTCTTAATGAGGTATAGCTCTTATAATCGCCGAATTTCCATAGCTCCATCGTATCCATCAGGCGCACTTCCCAGGGCTTACGGCCGGAAATTTTCAACGCCTCCGGAATTTCAACACCATTGATCACCATGCGGCGGCAGAGATACGGGTAGTCAAACTCTTTACCATTATGGGCGCATAGCTGCTTGTCGGCCTGCGGTCCCCAGCCTCCAAGCATGTAAGAAAAATCGGCTAATAATTTTTTTTCATCGTTGCCGTAATACGATTTCAGCACTAATTTTTTCTCTGCGCCGGAGCCTTGTATGCAGCCGCAGGAAATGCAAATGATCTTTCCAAACTCCGCATAAATAGCGGCTCGTGGATAGAGCGTTTCCGATGATTCTGTTTCCGGGTTTTTTATGAGGTAACGGCTTTTATGGTTCCATAGTTCTTTCCATTCAGCATCGAGTTCATCATAAGTGCCCTGCTGCGAAACGGTTTCTATATCTATAAATAAAATGTTGTTGAAATTCATAACGTCAATGGTCAAACGTAAATCGTGAATAAAGTTATCTCAAGTTACAAACTATCTTAATAATCGGGTTTGAGTAGAAAGGTTTCGCCAACTCACGATTGTTTTACTACAGAAACTTCTCTCCGGTATTGCGCTTTACTTCGGCTACATATTCTTTTATCTCCTGCTCTTTATCTTTCCGGCAAATCAACAATACGTCCTTAGTATCGGCAATGATATAATCCTCCAAACCCTGCACCACCACTAACTTTTCGTTGGGTACATGCACCACACATTTAGTGGTATCAAACACTATCACCTTCTCGCCTGCCACGGCGTTTTCCAGGTAATCTTTTTCCATATTTTCCCAGGCGCTGTTCCAGGTACCCAAATCGCTCCAGCCAAAGGAGGAAGGAATGACGTACACATTATCGGCTTTTTCCATTACACCAAAGTCAATGGAAATATTTGAGCATTGCGGATAAATTTCTTCAATGGCTTTTTTTTCTTCGCTGGTGTTCAGCTTGTCTTCATCAGCTAAAAACAGGTCGTACATTTCGGGCATGTGGGCCTGAAAAGCATCCAGCCCGTTATTTATCTTCCAGATAAAGATGCCGGAGTTCCAAAGAAAATCGCCGCTGGAAATAAAGGTTTTCGCCAGTTCTTTATTGGGCTTTTCAGTAAAGGTTTTTACTTTATGAACGCCAGGTGTAGCGGCCGCATCGTCGTGCTGAATATAACCATAACCGGTGTTGGGATACGTGGGTTTAATGCCGATAGTGATTAATGAAGGCGACTGATTGACAAACGTGAGGGCATCATTGCAAACTTCCAGAAATTTATCTTCCTGCAAAATCAGGTGATCGGCAGGAGCAATGATTAAAGAGCCTTCGGGATTGATCTTACGCAGCTTGAAAGAAATGTAGGCAATACAAGGCGCTGTGTTTTTCCGAAACGGTTCGCCAATGATATTTTCTTCGGGTAGCTCCGGTAATTGTTCTTTGGTAAGCCTGCTATATTCATCGGCTGTTACCACATAAATATTTTCTTTGGGTACCAGCCGCGCAAAGCGGTCATACGTTTGCTGAATCAGTGTTTTACCCGTACCCAAAATATCAAGGAACTGCTTAGGATGGCCCACACGGCTAAGGGGCCAAAAGCGGCTTCCAATGCCCCCGGCCATAATGGCCACATAAATGTTTTTGTTATCCTGCATGGTTATGTGCTATATTTTATTGATCAGTGTTTGGTTATGTTTTCATTATTGTTTCGGATAGCTATTGAACATTAATAACTCCTGTTACTTTGTTTATCAATGATGTATTTCAATTCGTGTTATTCGTGCCCAAATTCGTGTTTATATCAATCCTTCTTTTATTAGATCATGGAGATGAAGGATACCAAGATACGTTCCGTTTTCGGCAACCACCAACTGGGTAATCTCGGCCTTTCGCATAACCTCCAATGCCGTAACGGCCATCTCGGAAGGCAAAATCGTTTTTGGGTTAGAGGTCATAATATCCTTTGCCATAATAAGACTGATGCTATCGCTTTTTTGTAGCATGCGACGTATATCGCCATCTGTAATAATGCCTGTTAAGCCGCCATCAGTGCTGGTTACGGCTGCTACGCCCAACCTTGTTTTTGTCATTTCCATGATCACTGCTTTCACCGGGTCGGTTGGTTTAACTTCCGGCTTCCCATTGTCGGGATATAAGTCGCTTACCCGTAAATACAGCTTCTTACCCAGCGTACCGCCCGGGTGCAACTTGGCAAAGTCGTCTATATTAAATCCCTTTCCTTCCATCAGGCAAATAGCAATGGCATCGCCCATTACTAATTGCGCGGTAGTGCTGGTAGTGGGCGCCAGGTTATGCGGACAAGCCTCCTGATCAACCGTCGTATTAAAAATATAGTCGGCTTTTTTAGCGAGGTACGACGAGGTGCTGCCGGTGAGAGCAAAAAGGCTGTTGCCAAACGATTTTATCAGTGGAACCAACACTTTTATTTCGGGGCTTTCGCCACTTTTACTGAGGATGATTACGGCATCGTTGGCTTGCACCATACCCAGATCGCCATGTATGGCATCGGCCGCATGAAGAAAAATAGCCGGTGAGCCGGTAGAGTTCAACGTAGCTACCATTTTTTGAGCAATGATGGCGCTTTTGCCTATGCCGCTAACAACGATTCGGCCTTTGCAAGCAGCTAATACCTCAATGGCTTTTTCAAACGACGCATCCAGCAGAGAAGTCAGGTGTTGAACAGCGGCAGCTTCCATCTCTATTGTTCGTACTGCCGTTTCTTTAATCATCGGAGTTTTTTAGCGTGGGCAAATTTAGCAGTTTAAGTTTCACAAAGGCATTTAAACAAGCGTTGGATTATTTTAACTATTTTCCGGCCGATGCAAAATTTATACGGGCTAAATTCGTCCTCCTTCTAACTAAACAGCCCATGCAACCGGCTCCTATCGGCCACTTTTTTCTTATCTTACAATAAAGGTCAAAAAAGTTTAGCTGCCGCCTGGCCGCTACGCTGTTACAACAAAGGAATTTTGAGGATAGCTTTTTACAAAGCACAAACTATTTATTGATGCCAACGATTAAAAAAACCGCAACAAAAACAACCAAAGCAAAAGCTAAAACAGCACCTTCGGGTATAGAACTTCGCAAAGCCCTTGTTACTTATTTTGGATTTAAAGATTTTAAAGGAGAGCAGGAGAACGCTATTAATTCACTTCTTTCGGGACAAGATACATTTGTTATTATGCCCACCGGGGGCGGCAAAAGCCTTTGCTACCAATTGCCGGCCATGATCAGTCCTGGGGTTGCCATTATTGTAAGCCCATTAATCGCCCTGATGAAAAACCAGGTGGATTTGGTAAGAGGATACAGCAGCCAGGATGATGTAGCGCATTTTCTAAATTCGACACTAAATAAAAAAGAAATAAAAGAAGTACACGACGACCTGAAAGGCGGCCGTACGAAAATGTTATATGTGGCGCCGGAAACCTTAACAAAGCAGGATAATCTCGACTTCTTTTCCGATTTACAGATTTCATTTTTTGCGGTGGATGAAGCGCATTGTATATCAGAATGGGGCCACGATTTTCGCCCCGAATACCGCCGCCTGCGGGAGATGATGGACATTATTGCACCCACCGCACCAGTCATCGCTTTAACCGCCACTGCCACGCCAAAAGTGCAAAGCGATATTGTAAAAAATCTCGGCCTTCGCAATGCCAACATCACCATTTCATCTTTTAACCGCACCAATCTTTATTACGAAATTCAGCCAAAGATCAAAAAAGATGAAACCCTGAAAAGCATGGTGCGGTTTATTGTGCAGAACAAAGGCAAGAGCGGTATCATCTATACACTCAACCGAAAAACGACAGAGGAATTAGCCGATATGCTGATGGCCAATGGGGTGAAGGCCGTGGCGTATCATGCCGGGCTGGACTCAAAACTCAGGGCTGCACGCCAAGACCTTTTTTTAAATGAAGACACGCAGGTGATTGTGGCTACCATTGCCTTTGGGATGGGTATTGATAAGCCGGACATCCGGTTTGTGATGCACTATAACATTCCCAAGTCTATTGAAAATTATTACCAGGAAACCGGCCGTGCCGGCCGCGATGGCATGGAAGGAAAATGCATTCTTTACTACTCGCATAAAGACGTTTCCAAGCTGGAGCACCTGATGCGCGACAAGCCGCTGAGTGAACGCGAAGTGGGTGCCCAATTAATTAATGAATCGGTGGCCTATGCCGAAAGCGGTGTTTGCCGCCGCAAGGTGTTGATGAGTTATTTTGGAGAAGAATACACCCAGGAAAACTGCGGCTCCTGCGATAACTGTAAACATCCAAAGGAAAAAGTAGAGGCAAAAGACAATATTGTAGAAGCCATTAAAGTGATCAGGGCGTTGGACCAGCGCTTTACTACCGCTTATACCGTTTGCATTATTATTGGAAAGCTTACGCCTCAAATTAAAATGTACCGCCACGAGGAATTGAAAGAGTTTGGCATTGGCAAAAGCCATCCGGAGCATTTTTGGAACTCACTCATCCGTCAAATGATTTTGGAAGGTTTACTAAAAAAAGATATCGAAGAATACGGCGTACTAAAGCTGACAAAGAAAGGCGAAGAGTTTTTGAAAAAGCCCAGGTCGTTCCCGATTGTGATGAACAATTTATATGAAGATGCCAATGAAGATGATGAAGAGAGCACCCCGGAAGCCAGCACCGGCGTGGCTTTGGACGATAAGCTGTTTGACATGCTGAAGGAGCTTCGGCAAAAAGAAGCGAAGAAGAAGAACCTCCCGCCGTTTGTTATTTTTCTTGAAAACTCCTTGCAGGATATGGCCACCATGTACCCTACTACCACTGCTGAACTGGAAAAATGCCAGGGTGTAAGTAAAGGAAAGGCCATCCGGTATGGCAAGCCTTTTATTGATATGATTGCGCAATACGTTACAGAAAACGGAATTGAACGGCCGGATGATTTTGTGATGAAAAGCGTAGTGAACAAAAGCAGCAATAAGGTGCATATTATTATGCAGGTAGATAAAAAAATTCCGCTGGAAACAATTGCCAAAAGCAAAGACTTGCGCATTGATTCTCTGCTGGAAGAAATGGAAACCATTGCCGCATCGGGCACGAAGCTGAATTTAGATTACGCCATCTCCGATATGCTGGATGAACAGGAGCAGGAAGAGATCATTGATTATTTCAAAAGCTGTGAAACATCGTCTTTAGAAGTAGCCCAGGAAGAGTTAGCGGATGGTAACTATAACTGGGAGCAGTTAAAGATCATGCGGATTAAGTTTTTAAGTGTGTATGGTAACTAAAGAACAGTTGAATAAGGAATGTAAAATGACGAAGGAAAAGAAGGGAGAAAAATTTTCAATCAGTTTCCATGTTTGATAATCGAAACCCCTATTTTTGCTGCCCCGAATTCGACATTCAACGTTCCTTGTTCGTCTGTTCGGTATTCAGTTGGTGCGGTAGCTCAGTTGGTAGAGCAATGGACTGAAAATCCATGTGTCGCCGGTTCAACCCCGGCCCACACCACAGCTTTAACCCTGTTTGCCTTTGGCAGATGGGGTTTTTTATTTCCCTGATAGCAATGCAAACAATTTTTCGTTCAGGTAAAAATTATCTCTTCCTACTTTTTGTTTTATTACAATTCCTTTTTCAATTAAAGCATCCAGGTAACGTACCGCTGTGCGCCCACTTACCTGAAGGTCACGCTCTAAAAACTCAATCTTTGTATAAGGATATTTAAAAAGATTATTCAGTAAGTCCTGGCTATAGAGTTTTGGCAACTCCCTCCTTATCGTTTGTTTGTACTGCTGCATTAAAACTTTTATACTGCTAATTAGTTCTATACTTTCCTTTGCTGTTTGTTCTACTCCGGTAAGCAAATAAAGTATCCATTCTTCCCACTCGTCATTTTCTCGCACAGATTGCAGTAGCCGGTAATAATCTGCCTTATGGCGAATAATATAACGGCTTAAGTAAAGTATAGGCAAATGCAACAAGCCCTTTTGAACCAGGTAAAGAATGTTAATGATTCTTCCCGTTCTGCCATTACCATCGTAGAAAGGATGAATGCTTTCAAACTGATGATGAATAATGGCCATCTTTATTAATGGATCTACATCCATCATCATATCATCGTTAATAAACAGCTCCAGATTGGTCATTAGCCTAACGATGGTAGCATGGTCTTGCGGGGGGATGTAAATAACTGATCCGGTGCGGTCATTCAACAATTTAGTTCCTGCCAGCTTTCTAAATCCCGCGTTGTTTTGTTCAATAATCTCATGCATTTGCAGAATGAAATTATTGGTAAGTAATCCTCGCTCCTTTATTAAATTGAAGCCTGTTTTTAATGCTTCGGCATATTGATGTACTTCTTTGGCTGCGGGAGATGCAAATTGATGGGCAAACAAATTACTTTGATATACTTCGGCAAACGTGCTGATAATATTTTCAATAGCGGAGCTTTCTCTTGCCTCACGTAATGCAAGCGTTTCTAATAAAATGTTTTCATTTGGAATGCTGGTAACAATACCTTTTAGTTCAGCCAAGGCTTTGTGTGCTAATGCCGTTTTTTTTAAAACTGCTTTAGTTTCTACATCTTGCTTTAACGGAAGTAATTCAATCATTTTGTCCTATGTTGCACAAACGTATGACAAAAAACAATTTTTCTGTCTTGTGTTTTATAAACAGATGACAAAGTATGATTAGTGTAACACAAACACTTCAGAACTATATTAAACCGCTTGTGGCAAACCTTTCTACGCCGCCGGGTGTCCGCCTAGTCTTCTATCTTCTAATATAGGCTTGGCTTTCAGCTCTACGGCATAACCTAAGTCATCTGATAGCTGCGCTACCACTCCATCGCTAGTCCAATGGCGGCCTTCTTTTTTAAGCCTTATATGTTGTGGAGGTTGTTGCTGATCGGGCCTGCCGCCAAAACTGGAAAGTTGAGCGTAACATTCGCTTCCACTCTCTACTTGCACATCATAATGTGCTAACGATCCACCGTACAACACCGCTGCTGTTACTTCCATAATTTGTTCAATTTATTTCTACAGACCAAAGATGGTGCCTACACAGATTTACCCAAATAATAAACTCAAAATAGGTAGTAGATACTCTTTGTCTTATCTACCATCATTATCTTCTTCATCTAACAACCCATCCTGTTGCTGCACTCGTTGCCCATTTGCCTCACTTGTTTATCTCCTGTGTCCTGCGACTCGGCGTAGGTTTGATGCTGGCCGGATTTACCTTTTGCTTCTAAGTCTTTTTCTATTTGGTCGGGCTTTAAAAAACCGCCCTTATTTTCTTTATGCGCCATAAACTGTTTACAAAACTTGCTTCTAAAAAAGTGCCAGCCTGCCCTAACCGGTTTTTAAAATAATACTTTGCATGCCCGCAAAAACAGCTTGCCAGATAACGCCAAAAAACGTTTGGGTAGTAAGCCGTGCTACTTGTACGCTGGTGGCCTGCCTTTCACTGCCGCTGGCCGGGTTAGAGGTGTAAATAGCATATTTATTCAGCAGTTTGGTTAAGAAGGTCCGTGTAGTATTGGCGCCCGATTCTTTATCCCGTTTTAAAAAAACTACCGAAAGATTTTTATAATGCATTTGCACATCGGCTATGGCGCCATAATCTTCGCCACGCACAAAAAAGTTTAACGCCTCAATATCGGCTGAAGGCACCTCCACATTAGCCAGTGCCGATGACAACGGATTGATTTGCGCCGCCGTTACATGTTCAAGGCTACCTTTTACATCAAACTTTCCTTCAGTTGAATCTAAATAAAAACGAAAGGCTGCCTGAATAGGGCTTCCGATAATTTTACCGGAAGCCGTAGCGGTAGCCACCGGATTTTTACGAATGAGTAAAGAATCATTAACAATATTATTCACGGCCACTTCCAGATTGCTTAGTTGCAAGGTGCCTTCTTTCCTGCTTTCTTCATCTTTTTGGATAATGGCTATTTCCATATTGTGCGCCATAAACTTTCCTATGCTGATAACGGCATTGGCATTTAAGAGCAACTGATGGGGATAGCGGCCGATATTGCTTGTATAATTTTTAAGCCCCAGTTTATCCTGATAAATAGAAAGCTTGGGTTGCTGAAACACTACACTGTCTGCCTCCGCCCTGTTCAACCGCAAGTAGCGGTCAAGCCGCAGCCCGTTAAAACTTACTTTAGTAAATGATAAGGTGTACCACGATTTACGCAAGCTATCTATGCGTTGGTCTTTATCCAGCGTTGGCTGCAACAAAAAATTTTGTACCTGTAAATAATTATCTGACGAGTTGTAAGCAATATCATCGGCCTTCATTTGATAAAGCGAATCGGCAGAGCGAAAGGATAGTTGCTTAAAGTGAAGCGAGAAGTTTTTTACATAACCGATGCGGCTGGTATCGGCAAGCGAAGTGCTATCCATACGGATGTTTTCAAACAAGGCATCGCAACGCTCAAACTGAAGTTTAGCGGCATCCACATCTTCTGTATTCTGGTAAAGAAGCCGTATGCCATCGAGGCGTATTTTATCTACCGACAGGTACTTTATTTTTGATTGCAGCAGTTTCCATAATGGTTCTTTATTTTTTGTAACCGTAGTGGCGCTGTCCTGCTTTTTAAAATTGCGCAGCACTTTTATATCGGCCTGGCTGGAAACAATTTCATTGATATAAATTTTTTTGCTGAGCAGCAATGCGAAAATGCCTAAGCCTTCGATGCCGGCTTTTTTTACATGTATCTGGGTAACCAATGCGGGCAAAGCGTTACGCTGCTTTAGCAGGTTATAACGGTTGCTATCAACGTTCATTTCAAAATCCGTTACTACCACATTACCGCCAAAAAGGTTGGTACTAATATCGCCAAGCTTATAGGTATATAAACTATCCGAGCCTTCTACAATTATTGTTTGCATCCTTTTGCGCAACGTAGGTTCTATGTAAAAGCGGGCCAGAAGAATAACAGCCGCCACAAACAAAACCGCCAGCACGGAAACAGTAATGATGATCCGTTTTAGAATTTTTCGTGCTACTCTTACTTTCATAACAGAGGCCGTATAAAAGCTGTGCCATCAGCTCATCACAAAGCGGTAACCAATGCCTTTGATGGTAATAATTTCAATGGCGGGGTCTTGTTTCAGGTAACCACGGAGCTTGGTAATATACACGTCAAGCGTACGGCTGTTGAAGAAGGAATCGGAACCCCAGAGAAGCGTAAGAATTTCGCTGCGCTCCACAATCTTATCACGGTTTTCATACAAAAGTTTTAGCAGCTCACTTTCACGGTACGATAACTTACGGTTCTCCGCCGGATGATGAAGCGTTTGCCTTTTTATATTGAAGGTATAGTTGCCGATAGCCACTTCATCGTGCTGCTCTGCTACTTCTGTTTTTACCCGCAGTACATTTTCAATCCGTACAATCAGTTCCTCTATGCTAAAAGGCTTTCGTATGTAATCGTTGGCGCCGGTTTTAAACCCGCTGATCACATCGGCCGTTTGCGATTTGGCGCTTAAAAAAATGATCGGCACATCGCCGTTCTTCTCCCGTATTTCATCGGCTATGGCAAAGCCATCTTTATTGGGAAGCATAATATCCAGCACACAAACATCCGGCTTGGTCTCTGTAAATTTTTGCAGGGCTCTACCGCCGTCTTCTTCCAATACCACCTCGTAGCCGCGGCTTTCAAGGGTTTCACTTACAATCTTGGCTAAGAACGTTTCATCTTCTACATACAGCACTTTTGTTTTTTTCATGCACGTAATTTAAGGAAGAAGTTAGCCCCCTTTTTTTGGAAGCGTGATAATAAACCGGCTGCCGCCACCGTCATTCGGCTCTACTTTAATGGCGCCTTTATGCTGCTCTACCACATGGGCCACATAGCTAAGGCCAAGCCCATAGCCCTTTGCATTGTGCACATCGCCATGCGGAACCCGAAAAAATTTTTCAAAAATGCGTTGGTGAAATTCCGCCGGAATACCGATGCCGTTATCGGCAATGCTTAGCAGTAAGTGCTGATCTGTTTCTTTAATAGTTACGTCAATCACCGGTTTATCGGTAGTGTATTTTAAGGCATTATCCAGCAGGTTAAAAAGCACACTAACCAAATGAAGACGGTCGCCCTGTATGGTAGTATCGCCTTCCGAAATAATGTTAACCGCCGCCTTACGTTTTTCAAATTGCAGCCGCATGGAACCTGCCACTTCATCTACCAGGCTGCGCACATTCAACAACTCATACTTCAATTCAATTTCTTTGTTTTCAAACATCGAAAGCTTCAGCACTTTATCTACCAACAGCGATAGCCGCTGCAATTCATTAGCCGATATATCGAGGTACTCTTTTGTTCGTTGTGCATCAAGCGACGCATTAAAGTTTCTCAAGGCCTCAATGGCTACGCTTACGGTAGCAATAGGCGTTTTTAATTCGTGGGTGATATTGGAAATGAATTCGTTTTTAATATCGGCCAGGCGCCGTTGCCGAAGCAAGTTGCGGTATAAAAGTGTAAAGGAAAAAAGGGTAAAGCCTACTAAAAAAACAGAAAATAAAATAGCGGAGGAGATGCGTTTTAAAAGATAGGAAAAGGTATCACCCAAGGTAAGCTTGTAGGTAATAGGATGCCGGTAACCCAAAGTAACTTCGTTATACGCCGGCTTATCGGTAACGCTGGCCTCCACACGGCTTACGGTAAAGGGGACATCAATTTTTTGTTCGGCTAACTTTTTTGCATAGGCAACTTCAACTTCTTTTACCCGAATTGAATCCTGCAACGAATCCACATCAAGCAAAAACTGCAGAAAACGGTTTTGCCTCGACAGCATAGCGTTTGTACCCTGCTTGTTGCCGCTATCTTTTGGGTTGCTGTCCAGGTCAGGCCTGTCGGGTGCGATGGTTTTTTGCATGATCACATCCATCATGCCGGCCATTTTTTCCCGGGGTAAATTTTTCAAAAAGCGTGGGTCGCCCAACTCTTTACGAACAATAATTTTTGTTCCTCCCATGGAGTCGGACATAAACTTATCAAGCTTGAATTTGGTGGTTTGCACTTCCCGGATGGTTTCCCTAAACTGCACATTGGTGCGCATCTCCAGGGTTCGCTCTTCCCTGTCATACGACTTATTGATCCAATACACCTGAAAACCGGCGATAGCCAAAATGGTAAAGGCCATCAACGCCGGCATCCACTTTATGTTATTCCTTTTCCGCATCGTACCAAAAATAGCCTATTCAATTTGCCGCTCATCACAACCTTAACTATTATTAACCTCTTTTCATCGGCGATTAACGGTTGGGCTACTTTCAAGCTTTTACATTTGAGTAAACAACCGATTATGCGAAAACTTTTACTGATTGCCGCTGCTGTTTTTTCGCTGCAGGCACCGGCGCAAACTAAAGAAGGCAAAGTGGTGTACGAACGCACCATGCAAATGCCAACAAGAAACTTTGGTAATATGCCACCGGAGATTCAGGCCCAATTGCCTAAGTCAAGGACCGACCAATTTGAGTTATTATTTAATAGTCAACACTCGCTTTACCAGTTTTTACCCAACGCGGCCGATGATGGAAACAGCACCTTTGCCGGCGGCGGCGTGGTAATGCGGTTTTCTGGCGCTAATGAAACCACCTATATTGATTTTGAAAAAAGCACCCGCACCGACCAGCGTGAGGTGATGGAAAAGAGTTTTATTGTGGCTGATACGCTGGCCAAACAACAATGGAAATTGAGCAACGAAACAAAAACCATTTTGAATTTTACAACGCATAAAGCCACCACTACCCGCATTAATACCCGCATGCGCATGACCATGGAAAATGGCGAAATGAAACGGGAGCCAATAACAGATACAGCAACGGTTGTAGCCTGGTACACAACCGACGTTCCGGTGCCCGCCGGCCCTGACTTTGCGGGCCAGTTGCCCGGATTGATTTTAGAAGTAACTATTGGTGATGGACAAACAATAACAAAGGCGATTGCCTTCTCGCCAAAGCTGAGTAGCAAAATAAAGGAGCCCACCGATGGTAAGAAATTAACCGCGGCGGAGTTTAGCAAGGAGCGGGATAAAATGATGGAGGAGATGCGAAAGAATATGCCGCAGGGGAATGTGATACGAATGCAATAGTACCTCACCCCGGCCCTCTCCAACAAGTTGTAGAGGGAGCACTATGCACAGACCCTTGCTTTGCGAAGATGCTTATAGAACTCAATAATTATTTTGGTTTTGTTTTGTATTTAGATGCAGGTTATCATCGTATGCAGGTAGTTTCTTGTTCTATTTATTATTTATAGTGATTAAGTTTGATCATGGCCTAAGTATATTTATTGTTGTACGCCACTTTTCAAAACCTAATCATGGGAGTTGTTTGTGAACTAGCCAGGGTGAAAGACGAAACTATTGACAGGTTCATCAATTCAGGGGAACTAGTAGATAATTTCATTGACAGTGAATTTCATTTAATAGACGCAACCTATTTTGAATCCCCATGTCATCGGTTTTATTTGGACAAAGCATGGAATAACATTCAGTTTGGGATTTATCCTAACCACAACATAGACACTTCTCACATTTTATCAACAGCTATTGTTCATGCACATAAGTTTAAAAATACCGAGGATCGTAAGGCAACTTATCTGCACTCTAATGAAGTGAAAGGGTTGTGGCAAGTATTGCGAGAATTGAATACAGAACAGTTTCTAAGTAATTTGAATTTGGTCATCAACAACTTTGACTTTATTTCGGAATGGGACTACATGTTAACAGCAAAAACGGAGCAAGAAAAGGAAATCATACTCGACTACACAATGATGCATTTCACAAGGTTCGTTTCTGCCTATCACAGCGCTTGGATTTACAAAGACGGACTTTTGATCTATTATAGCTAAGCGGCATACAAAATAAGTTTTTAGCAAAGTAGGCTGAAGAATATGTGTTGAGCAAAAGAATCAATATTTTACTTTTGAATTAGGGCTTTAAGCGGTAGTTTTTCAAATTCCAATACTGAACAAAGTCATGATTCGTTAGCAATTCCTTCGTTTTCTCATACCAGAAATGCTTTTTCATACACCCCTTACAACTACAAATTCTAAACAATAAAAGGCGATTGATTTTAATAAGCATCGTTGCAAAGCAAGGCTCTGTGCTTAGCGCTCCCTCTACAACTTGTTGGAGAGGGCCGGGGTGAGGTTTTCACGGTACCGGATCATATCCACTTCCACCCCAGGGATGGCATTTACTAATTCGCCGTACCGTTAGCCAAAAACCTTTCAACAAACCGTGCTTTTTAAAAGCCTCTAACCCATACTGGGAGCAGGTTGGCGTAAAGCGGCACTTCGGGCCCAGCAAGGGCGAAAGTATCCATTGATACAGTTTAATCAGGGCTATAAAAGGAAAGGCAAGAATTTTATTTAGCTGTTTCATTCAGTGCTATTGTATGTAGTCGCTTCAAACATTTAGCCATCGCTTCTTTAATAGTGGCAAAAGGAAGAATGGTTTTATCGGTATAAATAAAAAATACGATCCCGCTTTTACCTGATACTTCCAATGCCGGCAACACCAATTGTTTTTGCAGCCGGTAGGCCTCACGCAGCAAGCGTTTGATGCGGTTGCGGTCCACCGCTTTTTTAAAATGCCGCTTGCTGGCCGTAACGCCTATTTGTAATAAAGGGCCATCTACTGCTGTTGTAAACTGGTAACTTACTCTTATCGGAAATTGGGAAAAGCCTCTGCCCTTTTCAAACAATTCATCAATCTGCTTGCGGCTTTTTAAGCGTTCGGTTTTAGAAAGTCCAAAGGGTTTGGGCATAAGCAAAAGTAAGAACCGGCCTCCTTATCCCCGAAGGGGGAATCGGCTATTGCACAGCCCTTGCTACTACAACTATTTTTATAAATAAAAAGCTCTCAACCATACGTTATGGTTGAGAGCTTTCAGTATCGTCAAAAAGCTGGCCTTTGTACTTAGTCTCCTTCCCACCGGGAAGGTCGGGATGGGCCGCTTACTTCAATTTTCTTTCGTCGCTAACCGTTAGCTTGTGGCGCCCCTTAGCCCTGCGGCTGGCTAATACTTTGCGGCCATTGGCACTTTGCATGCGCTTTCTAAAACCATGTACGGTTTTGCGGCGGCGGTTATGAGGTTGAAATGTACGTTTCATTTAAATTATTTTTTCACGGTTCTAAAATGCGCCTGTGGAGAGCCAGGCTTGTTTCAGCTATTCAAACCCTCAGGTACCACACCCGCTGGTTTTGTGAAAGGACGGCGAAGGTAGGGGACTGATTTGAAATTTAATATTTGCGATTTAATATTTTTTAAAGTGCGCTGTTAAAAAGTTCCAAATCGTAAAGCCAATCTTACTTGATTGTCTTGTCACTAATCGTGACAATCCTTTTATAATCCAAAATCATCCGTGATTAGCTTTGCGGCACTATGAGCACATTCCGCAATTTTAAAATGGTTGATTATGTAGTATATGGCCGCGGCTCGTTTAACCAGTTAGATGGCATACTGGCCCCGCAGCGAAAGAACGATCAGCCGATGATATTTTTAGTGGACCATTTTTTTGAGGGGAAGCATTTAGCTGGCCGTGTTCCGGTAAGAGGTGCCGATAAAATTATTTTTGTTGATGTTACTTACGAGCCCAAAACCACGCAGGTAGATGCGATTGCCGATAGTTTGAAAGATGAATTCGGGATGGTAAGCGGCGTTATAGGAATTGGTGGCGGATCGGCCATGGACCTGGCTAAAGCCGTATCGCTGATGATGAACAACCCCGGATCTTCGGCCGATTACCAGGGATGGGATTTGGTTAAACATCCTGGCGTTTATAAGGCCGGCATTCCTACGCTAAGTGGTACCGGAGCTGAGGTTAGCCGCACCACCGTACTTACGGGGCCTACACGCAAGCTGGGTATGAACTCCGACTTTACACCATTCAATCAAATTGTATTAGACCCGCAGCTAACCGCCAACGCTCCGGTGAACCAGCGTTTTTATACTGGTATGGATTGCTATATCCATTGCATTGAAAGCCTTACGGGTACTTACTTAAATGAGTTCAGTAAAAGTTATGGCGAAAAGGCGCTTGACCTTTGCCGCTATATTTTTTTAGAAAAAGAAGTGTGGGACGATGAGTGCGATGACAAGCTGATGATGGCATCGTATGCCGGCGGAATGAGCATTGCGTACTCGCAGGTAGGCGTGGCCCATGCCGTAAGTTATGGCCTCAGCTATCTGCTTGGAACGAAGCATGGCATCGGCAATTGTATAGTGATGCAACATCTTTACGACTACTATCCGCAAGGCGTGGATGAATTTAAAAAGATGGTAGAGAAGGGCGGCATCACCATTCCGCAAGGCATTTGCAAGGACCTGAGCGAAGACCAATTTGACACCATGATCAATGTGGCACTGGGCATGAAACCGTTATGGGAGAACGCACTGGGTACCGATTGGGAAAAGATCATGACCAGAGAAAAACTGCGTGAGCTGTATGGAAAATTATAGTAAAGAAGTTTTTATAACAAAGAAAATCCCCGCAATATGCAGGGATTTTTATTTCTATAAACAGGCGCTGCTTAGTGAGAACTATTTTACCACCATTTGGTTAATACAAGAGGCGCCGGAAGCGGTATCGGTGATTTTAATATAGTACAAACCGGCCACCATGGTACCGATGGTTTTATAATCCGTTTCTGCTACCTGCAGGTTTTTATTCAGCACAATTTGCCCGGCTGCATTAGATACCTGAACCGAAAACGTACCGCCTTTTACACTAATAAATTTTATGCCTATCACTCCCGAAGAAGGGTTGGGATAAATACTAATGGCAGCAAAAAGCGGGTTGGTAAAATCAACCGATTTTATTTCTGAATAACGGTAGTAGCCATCCAGCCAGCGTTGCTTTATTCTAAAATAATAGCGGCCATATTCATTGGCCTTTATAGCGTAAGACTGATGATAAGCAGGGTTAGGCGTATTGATTAATTTGTTAACTACCGAAGTTTTGGTAAAGTTCTTTCCATCGCGGCTTACTTCTATTTCGTAATAATAATTGTCGCTACCATTCTCCGCCTCCCAATTCAGTTGGGCTGTACCGCTGCCTTGTTTGGTAACATAAAAATTGCGGGTGCCTAACGGCAGCGTAATAATGGGGCAGGTGCAGTACTCCAACCGAAAGTTTACCAGTGCCGAGGTAGAAACCGAACTGCTGTTATCAGCCGTGAATGACGCCGAGGTAAACAGGCTCATGTTATAATCATACACCAGGCTATCGGTGCCATAAAACTGCGAAATAGTTACCGAATCGGTTAGTGTCCGTGTCATTACTTTTTTAAGTACCGTATCGTTAGAGATAGACTGAAAATCGGTACCGCTGTTGGATACACCATCGTATGGCGTAAGGTTATAAGGCCCATAATGCCCGTTTAGGTTATTGCTCAACGCTGGTGTTAATCCAGGCCCGCTCATGTCGTCGTTGCGGTTGTAATAAAAGTCGGCCTGATTAATACTCGTGGTAGATAAATTTTGCATACCTACGTAATTAACTACTCCCACCATGGTTACAATCAGCTTAACGCAGGATAGCATAGCGGTTTGCGGATCGAACTTGGGAAATTTAATTTGCTTGGTAGTAACGCCTACGCTAAAAGCCACCGTTGTATCGTAAGCCGCTGTTCCGCCCACATGGCCACCGGCGCACTGCGCCTGCAGGCCTTCGGCATAAAAAATAAGGACAATAGAAAGTAAGGGGGTAAAGAATTTTTTGTAAAGTTTTTTCATAGGTTGGTGTTTAATTTGGAACAGTGGTTTCAACCATAAAAGTACAGCCGCCCTCCACCGCAGGCAAGTGTATAACTGCTCTAATATAGCCTGCGCACAAGAAGCAGAAACAGTAGCATAAATACGTCATCAGCAGGAATTTTTACTTTCGTAAATACCTTATGGGGCAAGGGTTTAAACCACCTTTTTCACACTAAGGTTTATTATTCACGCCACTAATAAGAAGCATCAACTATTGTTTACTACAGGTTGTTACTTAAACTATCATGGTTATTACGCTTATTTTTCCGCACCAGCTTTTCAAACAGCATCCCGCCGTCGCACCCGGCAGAAAAATTTATTTAGTGGAGGAGGCGCTCTTCTTTCACCAATACAATTTTCATAAAAAGAAAATCATTCTTCATCGTGCCACCATGCAGGCTTATGCAGCGCATCTTACCCAAAATAGATTTGAGGTCAGTTATGTAGCTGCACAGTCGCCTTTATGCGATATACGCCAACTGATAAAACAACTTTCCCTTGAAGGTCTAACAGCACTTCACTACGCTGATGTAACCGACAACTGGTTAGAGAAAAGAATTTCCGAAACAGCGAAGAAAAACAGCGTAGTTAGCATACAGCATAAAACACCAGCCTTTTTAAATACAGTGGCAGGTACCGAAGAATTTTTTCAAAGTAAAGCCCGGGTACTGCAAACCGATTTTTACATTCAACAACGCATCAGCCGAAACATTTTAATGGAAGGCAGCAAACCCCTTGGTGGCAAGTGGACATTTGATACGGAGAATAGAAAACCGTTTCCCAAAGGCGAAGTAGTGCCCGCTATTCCGCTACCCCCAAACAACCCGTATGTAACAGAAGCTATCAGCTATACCGAAGAATTTTTCGGCAATAACCCGGGAGATATATTACCACCTTTTTATAAGCGGGATGGCTTTTACCCGGTAACCTTTTCCGAAGCGGAAAGTTGGCTGGAAGCCTTTCTGGAACAACGTTTCACCCTGTTTGGCCCTTACGAAGACGCGATGCAAAAAGGCCAGGGGCTGCTCTATCATTCCTGCCTCTCACCTTTGCTGAATACCGGTTTACTCACACCACAATTTGTGCTGGATAAAACGCTGGAAGCTGCCTCTAACTTTACTGTTCCGCTAAATTCACTCGAAGGTTTTATCCGGCAGCTAATTGGCTGGCGCGAATATGTACACCTGATTTATGAATGGCGGGGCAGTACCCAGCGAACGCAAAACTTCTGGGGCTTTACCCGCCACATTCCGCAAAGTTTTTATACCGGCACCACGGGTATCCATCCGATAGATGTTGTGATAAAGCGTTTATTGAACAATGGTTACTCTCATCATATAGAACGGCTGATGGTATTGGCCAATTTTATGCTGCTTTGCGAGTTCCATCCCGATGAAGTCTATCGTTGGTTTATGGAGATGTACATAGATGCTTACGATTGGGTGATGGTACCTAATACCTATGGCATGACACAGGCCGCCGATGGCGGTAAAATGATGACCAAGCCCTATATAAGCGGCAGTAACTATTTATTAAAAATGGGTAACTGGGACAAAGGGCCCTGGCAGCAAGTTTGGGATGGATTGTTCTGGCGATTTATGGATAAGCAAAAAACCTTCTTCGCTCAAAACCCCCGGCTGGGCATGTTGCTGAAGACCTTTACTAAAATGCCGGCGGTAAAAAGAGCGGCGCATTTAAAGAACGCCGAAGATTTTTTGCAGGGTCTTGGCGCATAAAATAACCCGTTTTTCAACCCATACATTGTTTTATCTTACCCCAAAATTTTTGGGTGAAGGCAAAAAACTATATCCGCTATCTGGTACCCTCTTCGCTGTTTGGCACACAACGTACCAAGAAGATTGTCAACGTAAATCCAACGCTTGAGACCCACCGCCAGGATGCGCACCAGGACATTATTACCATCTTTGATTATAACGAAAAGGAGTTACGGGAACACAAAGTAAAAACGGTTGAAGACACTTTTCATTGTTACGGAAATGCGCACATCAGCTGGATAAATATTGATGGCCTGATAAAGGAACATGTAGAAAAAATAGCGGTGCACTTTGGTATTCATCCGCTGATTACCGAGGACATTTTAAGCACGGGACAACGGCCGAAGATGGATGAAGTAGAAGGCATTTTCTATTGCCTCCTCAACATGCTTTACTATAACCGCAATGGCGGCTGTGTGGAAACAGAACAGATTTCTATTGTGTTGGGCAGGGACTTTGTCATCACGTTTCAGGAAGACCCCGAACGGGATGTTTTTAATTCCATTCGCGACAAGTTGCACATGCCTAATAGTAAAGTACGCATACGCGGCGCCGACTATCTCTGCTACTCTATGCTGGACCTGATTGTGGATAATTATTTTTTAGTGATGGAAGGCTTAGGCGAAAAAATAGAACAGGTAGAAGAAGAGGTTATTCGTGCCTCCAACAAGTTGTCGTTGGCCGAAATTACCCAACTACGTAAGGAGCTTATTATTTTAAAACGAAATATCGCCCCGGTGCGGGATATGATAGCCAATATTACCCGTAGCGAAAGTGAGCTGCTGGATGAGCGAACCTCCAAGTATTTTAAAGATGTGTACGACCATATAGTGCAGGCTTACGACCTCTGCGAAAACTATCGCGATATTATGGTAAGCATGCAGGACCTCTACATCAACAATGTCAACCTTCGTATGAACGAGGTCATGAAAGTGATGGCCATTGTCACTTGCCTGCTGGCGCCGGCCACCGTTATCGGCGGCATTTTTGGAATGAACTTCGAAAGCATACCGCTGCTTCATAATAAATGGGGCTTTATGTTTGCGGTGGGTGCTATGCTGATTATCCCGGTTTGGATGCTGGGCATGTTTCGCAAACGGGGATGGTTTTAAGACGGAGTATGATAAGAAAAAAAGTAGTAGCTATCATTGGAAGCACAAGGGAGGCCTCATCTAACCTACGGCTTGTTCAAAAGCTGAGGCACCTTTCTATAGATAAGTTTGAAGTCACCATCTTTAATAGATTAAGCAGCCTTCCTCATTTTAATCCTGACCTTGATGGCGCTTCTCCTCCACAGCCAGTCATTGAATTAAGACAACAAATTAAAGCCGCAGACAGCATACTTATTTGCACACCGGAATATGTATTTAGCTTGCCCGGCAGCTTAAAAAATGCTATTGAATGGTGTGTTTCCACCACGCTTTTTTCAAACAAACCGGTTGGGTTAATTACGGCTTCCGCCTCCGGCGAAAAAGCGCAGGAAGAACTGGAAAGGGTGATGAAAACCCTTGAGGCAAAATTTACCAGGGAAACCAGTTTGCTGATAAAAGGCATTAAAGGAAAGTTTGATAGCGATGGAAATTCAATTGATGAAGCAACCGTAAAAAAGTTAGTTAATTTTATTGCCGCTCTTGATAGTCTGCTTCGTGAATAAAATCCAGCTATGATAAAGACTTTCAAACAAGTTGGTACAAACAACTTGTAATTACCTTTGCCTTCTTAAAATTATTCATTCTTAATTATTGTTTTTATGCCTGGTTTTGAATTGTGGAGCGATGCCGAACGTAAAGAGTTAATGGATGTAGTGGACAGCGGCGTATTAATGCGCTACGGTTTTGACGGAGCCCGTAAAGGCCATTGGAAAGCGAAGGAATTGGAAGAAGCTATCTGCAGCTATTTTGGTTGCGATTATGCACAACTACTATCCAGCGGTACAGCGGCTTTAACCACGGCCATGGCCGCTTTGGGCATTGGGGCCGGCGATGAAGTCATCATCCCCTCTTTCACTTTTGTAGCCAGCTTTGAAGCGGTATTAAGCACCGGCGCCGTGCCGGTATTGGTAGATGTGGATGAAACATTGACCCTAAATCCGGATGCTGTTCGTGCTGCTATTACTGCCAAAACAAAATGCATTATGCCGGTGCACATGTGCGGCAGTATGGCCGATATGGATGCATTGAAAGCTATTTGTAAGGAGCATCATTTGCTGCTGATAGAAGATGCCTGCCAAAGCATTGGCGGTACATACAAAGGAGCGAAGCTGGGCACCATTGGCGATGCGGGAACGTTTTCGTTTGACTATGTAAAAACCATGACCTGTGGCGAGGGCGGCGTAGTGATGACCAGCCGTAAAGACGTGTATGAAAAATGCGATGGTTTTACCGATCATGGCCACGATCATAAAGGAGCCGACCGTGGCGCCGATTTGCATCCCTTCCTTGGTTATAATTTTCGCATCTCTGAGTTACACGCAGCCGTTGGTTTAGCACAGGTAAAACGCGTTGATGAATTTCTTTCTATTCAACGGAGAAACCATACGGCGTTGAAGGCCATTCTTTCCACTATACCCCAAATCACCTTTCGAAAAGTGCCCGACCCGGCCGGTGATAGCTGCACCTTCTTAAGCTGGTTTCTACCTACCATAGAATTGACAAAAGCCGCGGTTGCCGAATTAAAATTGCAAGCTGTTATGGCGGGTAATTTTTATTGGTTCGATAACAACTGGCACTACATCCGCAAATGGGACCATCTGAAAAACGCCACTGCGCTTTATCCTTTATTTGATGCCCAACGTGAGGGCTTGCATCGCTTGTCCACACAGGATTTCAGCGCTTCGGATGCCGTGATGGGCCGCTGTGTTTCTACGCTTATCTCGTTGCTATGGACGGAAGAACAGGTAAAAGAAAAAGGCGAAAAGATGGTTGCCGCTATTAATAAGGTACTGGCCGGGCAAGCTGTTCTTGTATAGAAAAAATTGAACCTTTCCTGCTGTAATATTTCTCTCCGGCCTATTGCTTCTGATGCGCCACCTTATTTAGTAGAGGCAGATGAGATTATCGTACTTTGATTCATGCGCCTGATACTGAAACTAACAGCTGCTCTTCTTTTCGTAGCTATAATAGCTTGCGCTGTTTCCTTCTTTACTGAGAAAAGTAGTTATGGCAACTGGACGATACAGGCCAAAACAAAAGACACCATTTCCTGGATCAATTTTTATTGGACCGGCGATACGCTTGGCGGTAAATGGTATGAAAGAACTGCCATGATGATCGCTGCCAAAATAGATGGCGTAACTAACCCGGTAAGTTTTCAATTTGATTTAGGCGACCCTTATACGGAACTATACAGTTACAACGTAAATGCAGTCGCAACAAAATATACTGCCCTCACTGCTTATATAGGCCGCTTGCATAGCCCACTTCAGTTCTGGTCACGGCAACGTTCCCTCAAAAATTTTATGCTGCGTTTCAGTACCTCTAATATATCGGCGAAAGATGTGCTTATTCGCGAAAATTATGGCGACAACATCTTTATACATTCAGTAAAGGATACCTTACCTATCGGAACTTTAGGAGCCGATGTATTTCAAAATAAGATTTTAATCATTGATTATCCAGCCCGGCGTTTTGCTATATGCGATTCCGTTCCGCTTCGGTATAAAACGGCTTTTGCCCCTTTTGAGTCAGATAAAAGTCAGAAGATTATTCTGCCCATGAACTTAAAGGGGCACCATTACCGTATCACCTTCGATAATGGCTCCAGCCTTTTTTCATTGATTACATTGGCAAAAAACATTACCAACTTTTCATCGTTGCCCGATACAGACTCCATGGAAATTACTTCGTGGGGACAACGGCATACCGTAACAGGACGACCATTGAAGGATAGCTTTAGCCTGGCCGGCCATAGGTTTGGAAACGTGATGATCTATTCTAATCATAGCGGCCTTGGTATTGACCTAACTACGGATGGCATGGCCGGCAATGCGCTGTTTTGGAACCATGTCGTCATCATTGATTTTAAGAACAAGCAGTTTGGCATAAAGTAAATAAGTTAGCAGATGAAATACCTTTTGCTCATTTGTTCCCTTTTTATTCTATCCTGCCAGCAACACATGATAAAAACACACGCCTTCCGGCTAAAGCCCGGCGCCGATCTTAAAAAAGAAATAGAAGCGTACGTACAGCAACACGGCATTAAGGCCGCATGGATCAGCACCTGCGTGGGTAGCTTAACCGACTATAACATTCGCTTTGCCAACCAGCCCGAAGGCAGTAAAGGCAGCGGCCATTTTGAAATGGTAAGCCTCACAGGAACCTTGTCCAGCAACGGTTCGCACATTCATATAAGCATTAGCGATAGCACCGGCAAAACCATTGGCGGCCACCTGATGGATAGCAATATTGTTTATACCACAGCCGAAATTATTCTGCAGGAAGACGATGATTTTATTTTTACAAGGGAAAAAGATGGCAGCACGCCGTGGGAAGAACTGCAAATAAAAAAGAAGTAAGCAACCGGTTTACAACTTTCGTTTTTAAAGGTTGTTGTTCAATTCATGCAAGTCTTATCACCCTCCGATATTGACCGGGTTATAGAAATGGCCTGGGAAGACCGTACGCCTTTTGAAGCTATCCTTTTTCAGTTTCATCTTGCCGAAGGCGAAGTGATAACGCTGATGCGGCAGCAACTGAAACCTTCGTCCTTCAAGCGCTGGCGCCGCCGTGTACAAGGGCGTACTACAAAACATATTTTACACCGCAGCCCGGAAGTGGACCGGTTTAAGTGCAGCCGCCAAAGCACCATCACCGGCAACAAAATTTCGAAGAAGAGATATTGACAGCGATAATGGTAGCTTACAGCTACATTGAAGCACGGCATTGCCTACAAAAGTTTTCAAGCCGGCCATTATCATGAAATCAGACCCATGGATTATCGCTGCTATCGTACTGGCTATACTGCTTTATCTGGCAGCTTGGCTAAATGGGTATTTTACTACTAAAAGGTTTTTATTAATTTCTTTAACCAACCTTATTACGGGTTTATCCATTATTATTTATTGGGCCTTCAGGCAATGGCAGATTGAGCAACACATCGTTGAAGGAAGAGAGGTAGCCCTTCTGATTTTTGAACTGGCAGTTACCGGTTTTGCAATCTACAGCCTCTTTTATCATTGCTGGAGTAGCTCTTTAAAAAAAGTGCAGGCAATTTTCTTTGGAATTCATCTGGCTGTACTGATCCTGTTATTGATTTTTATGCTGACATTTAAAATGAACAGGTTATTCTGACCTTTTCCCTTATTGTAGGCAACTCTATTGACTAATGCTTTTAATCACATCACGGGTCAGCAGATAAAATACACGCTTCCATAAGCGTTCACCACGCCTTGGCTGATTCGCTTCTTCTGCCGGCCATTTACCGGGTAGCTTTACTTCATCTTACCACGAACGAAAACTATTTTCTGTACCCTTTATCGCCTTTGCTGTTTTAGCTGATAAGCTGCTAATAAAACTTAAACGATCACTTATGCCGCCCTTTACGCCAAAACAATTATATATGATGAACGGAGGCAACAAACTGTATATCTACAAAGATGGCTTTGGCGATGTGTACCAGGCCACGCCAGCTGAAGAGGAAGAGTGGGCGGCGGAAGTAGTAGCGGCTTCATTGGCAAAGCTTGATACAGAAGAAAATTTTGTTGGGTTGCAATCGGCCGTTGAAAATCTGCGGTTTCATAGCTACCCGGGATTAAAGGAACTGTTGCAGGTAAAGAAGAGCCAGGCCAGCCCGGAAAGGCAAGTGGCTTTTATAAGGGCCGGCATCTGATAAAATAAAGAATTAAAAACACGTGTATCATGAGCCTATTCGATTTGCTAAAACCAAAAGCCAAACCAGTGCCGCAGCAAAAAAACACACTCAACCGGCCCGAATGCGACGTTAGTAAAACGCCGTTGCTTGTGGCGTTATTTAAAACGCCGCGGGAAGGAAGAGATGATAAATGGTACCAATCATTCTATCAAAATATTGCTACAGCCAGCTTTGCCTGCGGCACACCGCAACTGTTACACGGGCCCGATGGCTTCCCGTATTTTGTTTTACAAACCCCCGAAGAAGGCCAACCCTTTGAATCGTTTTGCATTCAAAATATGAAGGATGATTTTTTATTGGAAAAAGGCTGGGGCGTGGTGTTTAACCCAACTACGAATAATACCGATTGGGTTTTTACACACGGCGACATAGTGAACTTTCAATTAAACCATCAATTTATTTTACCTGTTAACGATGCGGATGTTCAGGATATAGCGTTTACAAACAACGTTGGCATTTTACAGAAAGCAGAACAGGTAATGATTGCACAGCCATCGGCCGCTTACCTGCCACCCTATACACGAGCGGCGCTAAAAAGCTTCCTGCAATTTAAAGGGATCAAGCGCCCAAAGGTCATGATGCTGACCTCTAACGGCAATGGGAGGATAACAAGAAAACTTGCCTTTAATATTCATCCCGAAGATTATCCGGTTACGAGCCAACTTGATCATTTAATGCAACAAGCAGGATGGTTTTTACCAAAGCATTATCTTATCATTCCGCTTCAAAAAGCTTCCAGCCTGTCGGATGGTTTCGTTGACTTGTAACGTAAATAGACAGCTGCTCCTCTTATTGCAATAGAACAGCCCTTGCTGCATTTTCAACATTTCCTTGCCCGTTTTTTTCCGTCCTTTTTGCTATACAAATTGTATGGGTGCTGGCTTATTTCCGCATTAACGAACACACCGTTTTTATTGGGTTGCCCTTTTAAAAAATGATTATGTATTTCCCTATTAAAAAAGTTACGGCCGGCGTTTTAGTAGTTGGCTTTACGGCTGCCGGCATTCTGTTTGGTGTACCTGGCTGCCGTTCTAATTCAGACAGTGCAATTGATTACAATTTTGAAATGGTAAAGAACAAAGCCGGCTGGCAAATCAACTACATAGCCACCTCCAACTTTGACTGATATTATTTATTCGCGCAAAGCAATAACAACTTCTATGTTTAAATTACTCAAGTGGGCGATAAAAACTGTTTTAGTTATTACAGGTATTATACCCTTATCCCGGTGCGGCTCCGGCTACCGTAAGCAGGCTGGAAAGATTACATTTAATGGAAAAGAAATTACGGATAAAAATTTTGTTGTATTAAGCGAGCAATTTGCAAAAGACGCTACCACCGTTTATTACAAGGAGCATCCCTTTCAGTACGCCGATGTGGCAAGCTTTATGGTAGTGGATGCGCACTATGCCAAAGACAAAAACAAAGTCTATTACTGCGATGAATACCGAGAGGGCCAGAACTATTACTTAACCAAACGTCAGACTATTTTAGAGATAAAAAAAGCATTACCGGCTTCCTTTATAACCAGCGGTAACGGATATGCTAAAGATGCGGCCCATGCTTATTTTGAAGGGCTGCCCTTTGTTGTAAAAGACGTAGCCACCTTTACCAGCATTAATACTTTTTTTGCTAAAGATGCTATACAGGCCTATTTAAACTGCAAGGCCATTGCCGGCAGTAACGGAAAAACTTTTCAGTTAATAGATAACAACTTTGCAAAAGATAGTGGCCGTTTTTATTATTATGGATACACCGGCAAGGGCCAGCATAACATCGCCATCTTGCGGTGCGACAAAGCCGGTTTTCAAATTTTAGATTACCGGTATTCAAAAGACAAGCGACATGTGTTCTTTCTGGGCTTTACGCTGGATGGTGCAGATGGTGAGACCTTTCAATTACTTCCCTCGGGTTATGCAAAAGATAAAAACACGGTATATTTTGAGTCTAAAAAAATGACCGGCGTTGATGTGTCCACGTTTGCGGTATATCCCGAAAATGATTCAGTTGGCCACGATGTTGTTTTTGCCAAAGATGCTTCTTTCGTTTATATAGATGATAGAAAGCTGGAGGGTGCTGATGTAAAAACGTTTAAAGTGGCGGGAGAGAATTACGGCGCCGACAATACACATGTTTATTATAAAGGAAGGATGGTGAAAGGCGCCAGCGTTAACAGCTTTAGCGTGTATCCACACAACATTGGCAACGCCGATGCAGAAGACGCCAGTAACAAATACCACGAAGGAATAAGAGTGATGGAGGACTAACTTGATTACTTAAAATTAATCGGGAGGCTGAAGTATTCTTTTTTGCTAAAAAGGTTTGTTGCCATTATCAATAATACCGGCTAATCATTAAATATACCACAGGGCCGGTAACCGCTACATAAAACCAAAGCGGCCAGGTAAGCTTAGCCAGCTTTCGGTGTGCGGCATTTTCATTTATCAATGCCCGGTACGCTGTAAATAAAATAAAGGGAAGCGATACCCCGGCCAGAAAAATATGCGTACTTAATAAGATGATGTAGATGATTCGGCCAACGCCTGCTTTGGCTTTTTCTGTTGTGTCCACTACTAAGTTTTTATCCAGGTCGCCATATAAGGTGGACCCGGCAAAAAGGTGGTGCGCAATGTAGGTTACTAAAAATAAAACCGATAGCCCCATAGCCGCCAGCATAATTTTTTTATGCCTTTGATAAGCGCCATTTTTGGCAGCTATCAACCCCGCCACCAGTAATACCGCTACTATAGAATTAATGACGGCATTAGCCAATGCCAGTATGTGCGGATTAAAACCTATGCTTACATTGAGCGTGACTTTTTCTAACACCGTTACTACTAAAAACACAACGGCTGAAAAACTGAAAATTAAAATCTTCGCTTTCTTATCGTTTTTGTCAAGGGCAAGGTTCATAAATTTTTATTCATTTTAAATAACAACAGCATGGCCACCAGCAACACGATCACGATAGCAAAAACAACTCCGATGAGCGGCAGTTCATCCGCTAAAAAAAACTTTTTGTTTTTATCTTTTTCCAGCGTTAGCAAAATAATGTCTTCCGCAATGTTTTTTACATCGCTTGAATCGAGGCCATTATATAAAATCGGGTTGCCCAATTCGTCCCTGCGGGTGCGGATGTTTCTGTCCTTATCAATCAGCACTAATTTTTGGGTATGAATAAAAGCGCTATCCACTTCCGTATCGTTGATACCAATATGCATTCCATGCAAAGCCAGATCGTATATTTCTTTTTTGCTTCCGGTAAGCAGCCACCAGTTTTGCGGGTTTATCTGAAAGCGATCGGCGTAGCGTTTCAACGCTTCTACGCTGTCGTGTAAAGGGTCAACTGTAAAAGAAATAAATTGAACGAAGTCGGCGTCTTTTGGTCCGGCGCGGTTATTATTTTTTACCGCATCCTGTAGTCGTTTCATGTTCCTTGTTAGTTGCGGGCAAATAACCGGGCATCGGGTGAAGAAGAAATCAGCGACGATAATTTTCCCTTTTATATCGTTCCATGAAACTTTTTTCCCTAACTGATTGGTAAGGGTAAAATCAGGAACTTTTTCCCAAACCGTATCTATTACTTCTTTGCCGTTTTTTACGCTGTTATCTACCCGGTCAACAAATAACCGATGGGGCATTGCGTTAACCGGTACAAACTTCATGATAAAATAAGCCAGCACTGGAATAACCAAACCGAGTATCACTGCATAAAAAGCTTTTTTATTCATAACGGCCGGTTAGCAGAATTTATAATGAATGGATACGATTCTTTTTGAACGTTAAGCTCATTTATTCGCACATTGCTTGTTTATGAAGATGAATGATAAATAACTATTTTTTATCTGACGAAGTTTTAAAAATGCTATTCGTTCTTGCTAAAAAAATAACCGCCGCAAAGGTATGCGGCGGTTTTATAATTAACATTAACTATCAGTTACAATTAGTGTAGCGGTGCCACGGACGTGTCTTTTGCCTGTGCCGGCGGCTGGGTGGTTTTGTATTCCATTGATGGGTCGTAACGGTTACGCTTGGTGCGAAAGGCGTTGCCATCCCAAAGAAAGGCGCCAATAAACCAGATAAAAAGCATGAGGGGAACAACGATGGTCATGATCATATTTTTGATCTCGTCGCCAAGGTGCATAAATATGCTAACGATATAAAATGCTTTTGCCAGTGATAGAATTACAATAACCCCTTTTATAAAAAGCACGGCCCACGAAGGAATACTGCTGTGAAAAGCATACATGCTAAAACCCAATGCAAGTTCCACCAGTGTAATTCCTAATAGTAGCCAAAATGTTTTCCATATACGGCTTGTTCCGTCTGATGCTTCATGATGAAAAGTAACTTCCGGAGATTGTGTAGTGTGTTCCATTTATGTAAGTAAGCTGTTTTTAAATCAGATAAAAGCAAAGAAATACAAATACCCAAACCAAATCTACAAAGTGCCAGTAAAGGCCAGCCTTTTCTATCATCAGGTAGTGACCCTTTTTTTCAAATACACCAGTTAGCGTCATTATCAGCATAATAATATTGATGATAACCCCGGAGAATACATGAAAGCCATGGAAGCCGGTTATACCGTAAAAGAAGCCCCCAAAAGCTACGGGGCCTGCTTCGCGAACATGTAGTTCTTCAATATTTATATTACTGATTAATTGCGCATTGGTCATGGCGTTTAATTGGTCGTGCCCCATTTCGTGGTGATGGCCGCTAACCAGCGTTACTAAAATATCGTGCGGTGTATGTTGTAAAGCCGCTGTTACCTGCGATGCTTCTACCGCCGGGCCCCATGGATTTACCTTGGTAGTTTGTCCTATAACATCTATGGCATTACCGCTCAGGATAGCATGTTCGCCTGTAAGTAGGTGCGTCCATTCCCAGGCCTGGCAAGATAAGAACGCAAAACCCCCTACAATTGTCCAGGCCAGCCATTTGGCAACTCCTTTTCTGTTGTTATGATGACCTTCATGTACGGCGAGCACCATGGTAACAGAACTCATAATAAGGATAAAAGTCATTAAGCTAACAAAGGCCAATGGGAGGTTAGCATGGCCGGCACCGGGAAAGGCGTTAAATACCTCGTTAGGGTTAGGCCAATAGTTTTGCGAGAAGCGTATAGTGCCGTATGAAATAAGAAAAGCGCCGAAGGTGAACGTGTCGCTCATTAAAAAATACCACATCATCAGCTTGCCGTACTCCACGTTGAATGGGCTTCGTCCGCCGTTCCACCAATTTGTTCTTGTTGCTACCGCAGTTGACATATTTGAGTTTAAAGTTTGGGGGTTAGGGTTTGATGTTTTTAAATGACCAACCCATTAACTGATCCATTAATTTTTACTGTTACTTTTTAAGGTTAGAAGTTGTAGTAAACTTTTGCTTTCTATTGAACTCAATTATAAGTCCAAGCTACAAACCTCAAACCATTTCTATCCTATCCAGATAAAGAATACTAATAAATAAATCCAAAGTACATCTACAAAATGCCAGTAAGTGCTCATGACCTCTACCGGCGTAGAATTATAAGTACGCGTACTTCCAAAATACTGGCGACCCAATAAAATCAGCAAGGCTACAATGCCTCCAAAAACGTGCAAGGCATGTAAGGCAAATATCACGTATAGAAATTGTCCGGCACCCGATGAGCCTTCAAAATGAACGCCCCGTTGCCATAACTGCGTGAAGCCGATGTATTGCAGTGCAATAAATACTAAGCCCAGAACCAATGTAAGCAGTAGCAGGTTTCGGAACGCCATCATACTTCTTTGCTTAAAGCTTCTAAGTGCAGCTTGTATGGAAAAGCTGCTTACTAACAACACCGTTGTAGATACCCAGAATATTCCTGGGGTCTTTACCTCGTGCCACCCCACCTGGCCGCTTTTTACAATGTAGGCGCTTGTTAAGCCGGCAAACATCATTACGATGCTTCCCATGGCCACCCATAGTGTGAACTTATGCGGATGAATTTTATTTCTTTGTTGTATCACTGATGCCATTAATTTTTTTATTTATAATCACTGATTTTTCGGTTTCGCTGATAAAGGCAATCTGTAACCACAAACTCTTTATCCATAGTTTCATGAATGCTATAAAAGAATGACACCTTCTTTTCAACCGGCGAAATCGTTTTTCAAATCCTTTAATCTGTGATCAAATTTTTCCTGCCAATAGGGCCAGCAGCACTATCGGTAAATAAATGTAGCTGCTAAACATGACCCTTCGTGCTGCGCCTGCCGACATTTCTTTATATAACCTAACGCACTGAATTACTAAGAACAAGTTGGCTAACATCACCACGGTAAAGAATATTTTCCCTTTTACTGTTTCAAATTCCGTCAGCTTGATCATATAAGGCAACACACAAACCGGTATCAACAATACAGCATACATAACGGTTTGTACGGCTGTAAATTTTGTTGGCCCTTTTTCTGCCGGCAACAGCCTGAAACCCGCTCCCGCATAGTCCTTGTGAGCTATCCAGGCAATGGCCCAAAAATGCGGGAACTGCCATAGGAACTGTATCCCGAAAATGGCCCAGCCTCCCCAGTCTTTCATTCCGTTTCCGTTGGGAAAAACAGCATCGTTGCCCGCAGCCCAACCAATTAAGCAAGGCAAGGCACCGGGAATAGCCCCAACCAAAACAGCAATGGCACTTACCTTTTTTAGCGGTGTGTAAACAAAGGCATAAAGGAATAAGCTGAAGGCAGCCAAAGCCCCACTTAAAGGGTTAAAAAAGTAACTCAGCATTCCTACGCCCACAACACTCGTTACGATAGCCACTGTCCAGCCTTCCGTTACGCTCATTCGCCCTGCTGCTACAGGTCGTGTAGAAGTTCGCTTCATTAAAGCATCCGTGTCCTTCTCCACTGTTTGGTTAATAGCATTGGCGCTACCTGTAACTAAAAAGCCCCCAATAAATAAAAGAACTATCATCCATACATCGTACTCCACTACCCGTGGAGCCAGCAAGTAACTGATGACACTTGAAAACACCACCATAATAGTTAGTGATGGTTTCATTAGCTGCAGGTAATCCTTCAGCTTTGTATTTTTTTTGTTTGCGTTTGTACTCAATGGGGAAATTTTATTCTTACTGCAAACAGGCCTATTTCAAATAACTACGTCTTTTTACAAATGAGCCACTGTAGCGCATTTGCTTTTTAATGTTTCGATTCGTTTTGTCCTAAAGGTTCAGTTTGCGGTATAAAGTCACGTCCGTCTTTTGCATAATCATAAGGCCAGCGATGCACTTCCGGAATCTCTCCCTCCCAGTTACCATGCCCAGGGTTAATTGGCGTTGTCCACTCCAGTGTATTGGCACTCCACGGGTTGGTAGTGCGAACTTTTCTTCCTTTAAAAATGGAATAAAAAAAGTTGAACACGAACATCAGATTGACAGCAAACACGATCATGGATACAATAGAGATCATCCTGTTTAAATCGCTAAACTGGTTGAACGATTTCCATAAGCTGAAATCAAGGTAACGCCTTGGTACACCTGCCATACCCATGTAATGCATGGGCCAGAAGATGAGATAAGCGCCGGCGAGTGTTACCCAAAAATGAATGTAGCCTAATGTGTTGTTCAAGTAACGGCCGAACATTTTAGGGAACCAGTGATACACACCGGCAAACATTCCAAAAAAGGCTGAGACGCCCATCACAATATGGAAGTGAGCTACTACAAAGTAGGTATCGTGCAGGTGAATATCAATGGTAGAATTGCCTAACCATATACCAGTTAACCCTCCTGAGATAAACATACTAACAAACCCGATGGCGAATAACATGGCAGGCGTAAAGCGGACATTGCCCCGCCATATGGTGGTAATCCAGTTGAACACTTTAATAGCCGATGGAATAGCGATCAATAATGTTAGAAGCACAAATACCGATCCCATAAAAGGGTTAAGTCCTGATACAAACATGTGATGCGCCCATACCAGAAAAGCCAGAATGGCGATGGCAAATAAGGAGCCCACCATAGCCATATACCCAAAGATGGGTTTACGGGAATTAACACTCATAATTTCCGACACCATTCCCATAGCCGGAAGAATAATGATGTACACTTCGGGATGGCCTAAGAACCAAAACAAGTGCTGGTATAGGATAGGGCTTCCGCCTTCGTTTGGTAGCGCAACGCCGTTGGTATAAATATCACTCAGGTAAAACGAGGTACCTAAATGTCTGTCCAATAACAAAAGGATGAAGCCGGAAAGCAGTACCGGGAAAGAAAGCACCCCTAAGATGGCTGTGAAAAACAAACCCCAGATGGTTAACGGCATTCGCGTCATGCTCATGCCTTTAGTACGCATGTTCAGGATGGTGGCTATATAATTTAAACCACCTAACAGTGACGACACTACGAACAAAGCCATTGAAGTAATCCACAAATCCATACCTACTTTAGAACCGCTTGATGCCTGACCTAAGGCGCTTAGTGGAGGATAAGATGTCCAACCCCCTGAGGCGGGACCTGTTGAAACAAACAGTGAAGACATCATCACTACGCTGGCCATAAAGAAAAACCAATAGGATAGCATGTTCATGAATGGAGAGGCCATATCTCTTGCACCCACCTGCAGTGGAATAAGCAAGTTGGCAAAGGTGCCACTTAAGCCGGCCGTTAATACAAAGAACACCAGGATGGTTCCGTGCATGGTGATCAACGCATAATAAAACTCCGGTTGAATTTGGCCACCTTTTGCCCAATGACCAAACAGGGTTTCCAAAATGGGAAAGGTTTCGCCGGGGAAACCTAATTGTAACCGAAACACCACTGAAAACAAAGCGCCGATTATCGCCCATATCATTCCGGTAATAAGGAATTGTTTAGCGATGGTTTTGTGGTCCTGGCTAAAAATATATTTGGTAACAAAGCTTTGTTTATGCTCGTGATGGCCGTGCCCGTTGCCATTACCATTTCCCGTATGAAGCACTTCGTGTGTACCTGCCGCTCCTTCATGCACCTGTATTGTCTGCTCGTTATTCATATCAATTCGTTTTATTTATCTAACAATTCAACCCCGCACTTCGTTTGATCAGCGGATTGCTTTTGTTACCGAGGCTCCTGATGCCATTGGTTTAGTTTGTGTACTGTCGCCGGATGGAGACGGTGTTGTAGGGTTTCCTTTTTCTGCCTCGTTGGCTATGGCATATTGTGCTTTCTGCTTACTCATAAAAGCATCATATTCGGCTTGAGTTTCCACTACAATCGTACCTCTCATGCTAAAGTGTCCCTTACCGCAAACCTGGTCGCAGGAAATTTCATACGTAAAGTCGTCCCCATTCTTTTCTTTCATTTGCTTGGTAGTAAACCTCGGTGTAAACCACATGGTGGTCGGCATTCCAGGCACGGCATCCATCTTTAACCGGAAGTGTACAAGGCCTACATCATGTATTACATCTTTTGAATAGATAATTAATTTTACCGGTTTGTTTACTACAAGGTGCATTTCCTGGCTTCCTACAACATCATCATGGTTGTAAGGATCAGCCCATATCTGCCCTAACGGATTGCTCTTTGCCTCATTGATCTCACGATAAAACTTCTTTCCTAATTTTCCATCGGCTCCGGGATAGCGAAACTCCCATTTAAACTGGCTTCCGGTGACTTCTACTATTTGTGCATTATCCGGGGCTTCGCCGGTAATCTCGTACCAGTAGTATAATCCGAAACCTACCAATACGGTCAGCGTAATAGCCGGTATCACCGTCCAGATTAACTCGAGCTTGTTGTTATGCGGAAAAAAGTAGGCCTTGGCTCCTTCTTTTTCCTGGTATTTAAATGAGAACCAAAAAAGTGCAACCTGGGTCAGTACAAATACAAAGAAGGTGATGCCTAAGGTGATGTAAAGCATGGTATCAATACGAACTCCATGGTTGGAAGCCGGTTCGCCTAATATTTTACCACTTAATGTGTGATTACAGTACCATACGCCAAATAAGCCAATAACTAAAAAAGCAAGCAGCAGAAAGGCGTTGATACGGTTAGACTCTTTGCGTGTTTTGTCCTCGCCTTTTAATATGGCAACGTACTCACTCGCCTTGGCAATTTGAAATACAATCAGGAAGCCCAACAAAAACGCTGCAATGATCCAGATAGATGACATACTTTATTAATTAAAAACCAAACCGCAAACCGGTAGATAGTTTTTGTTTTTGAAATTTTATTCTACGTATGATGGATGATGCTTTCCTTCAGGAAAGGATGATTCCTCGCTGTAAGCGGATGCCTGGCCATACTACGTGCTGTAACAAACATGATCAACCCGACAAACCCTAAAGCGATCCCGAAATCTACCAACATATTCGGTACATACGTATCGCCGTGTGCATCCATCAAAGCACTGGGCATTACCATTTGATAAAAGTCCAGCCAATGGCCGAATAATATCAATACGGCCATCATACTTATAGTGCCATAATTTCTTTTAGTGGCCCGCTTCATCAAAATCAACAACGGGGCTAAGAAATTGATGATCAGGTTTAGGAAAAATATAGTCCGGTATGGGCCTTGTAAACGTTGTTTGAAATAGATGGTTTCCTCAGGAATGTTAGCATACCAGATCAACATAAATTGCGAGAACCATAGGTACGTCCAGAAAATAGAGAAGGCAAACATAAACTTACCCAGGTCGTGCAAATGCTCCTTTGTAACCAATTCCAGGTAGCCGTTGTTTTTCATGAAAATTACAAACAACGCAATCAGCGAAACGCCGGCTACAAAAGAAGATGCGAAGGTGTACCAGCTATACATGGTAGAGTACCAGTGCGCATCAATGCTCATTAGCCATAGCCAGGGAATGGAGGATAAAACAGTTAGCCCGAACAGCACGGCATAAATAGCGGCCCAAACGGTGTTGTTCCAAATATATTTTTTTCCTTCTTCTATAGACAGCGGGTCGTTGTCAATACTTCTGGAAAGGATGCGCATTTTTTTACCAAGCAGCCACCAACCGGCTATAGTAACCACCGTCCAAACGGCAAAAAAGGTTTTGTTTAAAAAGCCTGACTTGTGCATAATAGCGGCGTCATGCTGTGCATCGGGCCCCGCCCATTGATAGATAACATGGTTGTTTCCAAAGATCAGCGCCATCAAGATAACCAGGGCGATGATGCCTATTACCGGAACGCAGGTAGATATTGCTTCTGACACGCGGCGGAACGACATTTGCCAGCCGCCCCAGGCAAGCGTAGTGGCGCAGATAAAAAACATGGTGGCGTTTGTTACCAGCAAAAAGTAAACACTGTTTTGAAGGATAGATCCCCAGAACCGTGCCGCTACATGGTTATCGCTGCTGGAGCCATGAGTGATATATAATAAGATAACCGATAAGATACCAATCGCCATTAGTGCTATCGAAAACGTGTTGTATCTTTTTGGTACCGTAAATTGATCGTTCAGTGTCATTACATTCTTTTTTTCAATCGCTGAATTACTTATTTAGCTTTTGTGGAATCGCTTTTAGTAGTGCCCGCTACACTCGTTTGATTGGCCGATGTGCCCTGGCCTTTCGCTGTTGAATCCGTTGAGGCGCCGGTTTGTTTGCTTCGGATATATTTTATCACTACCCATCTTTGTTCGGGCCGTAGCTGCGATGCATACGAACCCATTGATCCTTTACCGAATGTGATAACATGGTAAAAATGCCCATCCGACCATTTAGCTGCGTTGGCATCATTAAGTACCTGTGGCTTGGCAGGATATGGACCTTCGCCTCCCTTCCATAACGGGCCATTGCCGTCAAGGTTTGGCCCATGGCAGATGCCGCAGTTAACCAAAAACAGCCGTTCGCCTTCCTTCAATCTTTTAGGGTCTGATGATAGAGTATCAAAAGGGTTTACCAAAGCATCTGCGGCCTTCAGGCTCATGGTATCATTGGTTAAATGATAAGGCAATAAATCGCCCCGTGCAACTGTTCCCGGAACCGGTAAACCAGTATATACAATGCCTCTTCTATTTAAGCTATCATATTCACCCCCTACATCGTTATAACCGTATGCTTCATAAGCCCGGCTATAATACATGTCCGGCATATAGGCATGGCCCGGGTCTTCGCCATGCGCTCCACCGCAGCTTATCAGGCTGGAGGTCAGTAATAAAATAAAGGACGCAAAAACTAATTTTTTCATCAATTGATTATTAAGATTGTGCAACGGCTTCAACAGGTTTTCCAAATAGTTTAGTCTCTTTATCGTAACGTCCTATCCACCATCCAGTTTCTTTATACTGTGTTGTTACTTCTACGGCGCCTATCGCCCTTAAAAATTCCGACACTTCAGTCTCTGATGTTTTCTCGGTACACTCAATGGCCATTACAAACATGTCATCAGTAGATCGCGGATGAAAATGGTCCTTTTTTACAAACGGCGCCAATTGGCATAAGTAGCAAAAGGTAAGTACCATACCCACTGCCGAGAACAGAACGGTCAGCTCAAACATAATGGGTATCCAGGCAGGCAACGAAAAGAAAGGCTTACCGCCAATATTCAGCGGCCAATCGTATGTCAACGCCCAGGTAATAAAAGAAAATGCTGTGGTGGTTCCGGCAATTGCATATATAAAACCTGCGGTATGAAGACTCGTATCACGCAGGCCCATGGCGGTGTCCAGGCCATGTATGGGCATAGGTGTATAAACGTCATGAATTTTATAACCTGTCTTACGCACCTGCTTCACAGCTGGAAACAGTGTCTTTTCATCATCAAAACACGCTACCACAAATTTTTGTACAGACATAATATCGTTTGTAGTTTATTGTTGGTGTTTATCTACCAAAACCACCAACATTCTTTTTTATTTCAGTCAGCTTGCACCCGGGATGTTTAATTGTTCTGAAAGAACCACAAACCCTGAACTACAAATGTCAAACTTTTTAGTGCGCATACTCATGCACAAATTCTTCTATTGATTCTTTTTCCACCACGTCCATCTTCTCTTTATAATTCTCGCCGCTTTTCTTCAGTATGTGTTTTATCTCCGCTAAAGCAATTACCGGCATAAACTTGCTGAATAAAAAGAAACAGGTAAAGAATAAACCAAATGTGCCGATATAAAAACCTACTTCCCAAATAGTGGGCGAGTAATACGTACTCCAGCTTGATGGTAAGTAGTCCCTATATAAAGACGTAACGATAATTACAAATCGCTCAAACCACATACCGATGTTTACCAGAATTGACATGAAGAAAGTAACTAAAATGCTTCTTCTCATTTTGCGGAACCAAAAGATTTGTGGCGAGAGTACGTTACAGCCCATCATCAGGTAATAGCTCCATCCGTAAGGGCTTGATAGATCCAACCGGTTATGAAAGAAGGCAAATTCTTCATACTTCACATGCGAGTACCAGGCCATGAAAAGCTCTGTTAGATAAGCAATGCCCACAATGGAACCCGTCAACACAATTACTTTATTCATTACCTCGATGTGTTCGAGCGTAATGTATTCTTCAAGGTGCAATACTTTTCTTGTTACCAGCAATAATGTTTGTACCATGGCAAATCCGGAGAAGATAGCCCCCGCAACGAAGTAGGGCGGAAAGATAGTGGTATGCCAGCCCGGAATAACGGATGTGGCGAAGTCGAATGATACAATGGTGTGAACCGATAATACCAGTGGCGTTGAAAGCCCCGCCAGTACTAACGATAAAGCTTCATGGCGTTGCCAGTGTTTGGTAGAACCCGTCCAGCCGAATGCGGCCACCCCATAAAAATGTTTGCGCCACTTTTCTCTTGCCCTGTCTCTAAGTGTTGCTAAGTCGGGCAATAAACCGGAGTACCAGAAAAGAAGTGATACGGTAAAATAGGTGGAGATGGCAAATACGTCCCAAAGAAGCGGCGAGTTAAAGTTCACCCACAACGGCCCGCGGGTATTTGGATAAGGCAACGTAAAGAAGGCGTTCCATACGCGGCCCATGTGAAAGATTGGAAACTGGCCGGCACACATTACCGCAAAAATGGTCATGGCTTCCGCCGCACGGTTTACACCGGTCCGCCATCCTTGTCTAAACAGCAACAGGATCGCAGAGATTAAAGTACCAGCGTGACCGATACCTACCCACCAAACGAAGTTGGTAATGTCCCAACCCCAACCGATAGTACGGTTCAAATTCCATTGCCCGGTACCAAACCACACTTCTCTTGTTACCGATACGATCCCGAAGAACAGCATCAACACCGCTAAAATAAATCCGATCCACCAAAGCCTGCTTGGCGTGGCTTCTACCGGGCGGCATATATCCTCCGTTATCTGGTGATAGTCTTTATTGCCCTCTACCAGTGCCGGTCTTACCTGCGATTCGTATTTAAGTAATGCCATAAACGTTTTATAATTTCCAAATAACAAATGATAACTTCTAACTAATCACTTCCAGATTTATCATTTTTTATTCAGCCGGTTTCTATTATTTATTCTGCTGGTACAAGTGCCGCTATTTACCCTCCGTGGCCGGTTCGTGCTGCGGCGTCACTGGTTCACTCTTTTCTTTGGTCATAGTTTCACTTGAGTTTTCTTCATCAGCTATCACTTCGTCGGTATTCCTGATCTTGGCCAGGTAGCTTACATTGGGTAAGGTATGCACCTGCTCGATTACATAAAACAAACGGCCTTGGTTTTCTTCCCTGATCTTGGCTACCGTACTTGTTTTATCAAATGCGTTTCCAAAAACAATAGCACTGGTAGGGCAAGCCTGTGCACAAGCCGATTGAATTTCATCTCCGGTAATAGGGCGGTTTTCCATCTTGGCCTGTAGCTTACCTTGTTGCGTGCGTTGCACACAGAAGGTACATTTTTCCATTACGCCGCGGCTGCGGGTTACCACATCAGGGTTCAATACCATCCGTGTTAACTCATCATTCATTTGGTGTACTACTTCATTCAATTTGCCGGTACCGCTGCTTGGTCCGCCTACGCCATGCGTTGAGGCTCCGGTATAATCGCCCCAGTTAAAACGGCGAACTTTATACGGGCAGTTGTTAGCACAATAGCGGGTACCTATGCAACGGTTATAAGCCATCTGGTTTACACCCTCAGAACTGTGTACGGTAGCCGCTACCGGGCAAACATTTTCGCAAGGCGCATTATCGCAGTGCTGGCAAAGCATCGGTTGAAACACTACTGCTTTAACGTTGTCGGGCTGTTTTTCATCGCTTACAAAATAGCGGTCTATGCGCAGCCAGTGCATTTCGTGGGCACGCAATACTTCGTTCTTACCAACAACGGGAACATTATTTTCCAAATGGCAGGCTACTACGCAAGCGCCGCAACCGATGCAGCTATTAAGGTCAATAGACATCCCCCATTTGATCTCATTTGTCCTTGTTTCGGGATCATCGTACAGGGTTCCGTTCTTACGATAGTTGCCTTCCTTGCCGCCGAATTCTTTTTTCAGTTCATCACGGAATTTCTTAAACGCATCAGGCCTTGCTTTGAAAGTGGCGAGGGTAGTTTCTTTTACTACTTCCGTTCTGCCTTCGTACGTGTTGTGCATTTGCGTACGGGCAAGTTTGTAGGTATCTATTGGCTTGGCTGATGTGGTTACATCGTTATAATATTCTATTGCTTTTGAGGTATTATTCCATCGGGCAAATGGAAATACATTTTTACCTACACCGGCTGTAGCTTTTGCAAAGGCCTCAGTGCGGCCATAGCCTAACGCAACCGCAATGGTCTCAGCATTCATACCGGGAACCACTAAAACGGGCAGGCTAATCTTTTTACCGTTGGCGGTTAATTCAATTACGGGCTTATCCTGGTAATATTCGTATTCCATTCCTTCGTAGTCTATACCCAACTCTTTGGCTTTCGCCGTAGAGATCATAGCATAGTTATCCCAGGAAGCTTTAGTTACAGGATCAGGTATTTCTAATAGCCAGGGGTTGCCACCTTGCTTACCTGATAAAAGATTTATCTGCTGAAATAAAATGACTTCGTTCTTGCCACCTTTTGGAGCATTAGACAAAGCCGTAACAGCCGCTGATAAATTTATAGGTGTAGAAACTTCGTTAGTAGTAGTAGTTGCTTGTGTAGTGGTGGTTGGTGTTATAATGGATTTTAATGTATCTACCACTGGCGTTAATACAGTTTGTACCGCTGTGTGTCCGTTCACTAACATGCCATCCTGCAAAGCCTTATCCAGTGCGGCCTGGCTTCCTAATTTGCCCGCCCAATAGGTACGGAAGTAGGTATCGTAATCGGTAGTGTTACCACTCCATTTTAATAACGACGTTTGAAAAGGACGGGTTTTAAATAACGGAAAAATAGTCGGCTGAATAAAAGACACATAGCCGGTTCTTGGCTCTGCATCGCCCCAACTTTCGAGGTAATGGTGGCTGGGTAAAGCATACTGGCATAGCTCTGTGGTTTCATCCATTTTTTCATTGAACGAAACACTCAGTTTCAGTTTGGCTAATCCATCTGTAAAACGCTTTGCATCAAAATAATCATAAGCGGGATTGGCTCCATAGATAAGTAAAGCGCCAACGCGGCCACTGTTCATATCATCTACCAAAGCCGCCATTTTTGCATCGTCGCCCTGGCGGAAATTTATTGTTGAACGTGTATCTAACGTAGTTCCGAAAGCACCAGCCAAGCGGTTTATTTCTTTCACTACCGCCTGTATGTTCGGATCGTTGCTGCCGCATACAACCAGTGCCCTTCCATTATGCGATTTTAGGTCGGCCGCTACTTTTGAAATAGCCGCAGTAAGATTGGCCGGCAATGCTGGTGCGGTATTGCCACCACCTAAAGCCGATAGTAAAGCAAGGGCTACCGAACCGGTTTCGGATGGGCGGTGGGTGAAGCGTTCATCGGCATTGGCGCCTGTTAAGCTTAGATAGCTTTCAAACTGGTAGTGCTTGCTCATGCCAATGGCCTTCTCATTGATCTTTCTTTTGGTGGCATAACCACGAGCCGCTTCTACCGGCGCCAGCCAGGTACCTAAAAAGTCGGCGCCGAGACTGACAATTAAATCAGCTTTATCAAAATTATGTGCCGGTATTTGTCCGCTATGAGCAGACAATAATCCGGAGTAAGAAACCGCATCGTATTGTACATGGCGGCTTCCGGGATATTTAGCTAAGAACTCTGTTATGATTTGTTTGGTAGAAGGCGATACTACAGTGCTGGTAAGTAATACCACTGAAGCGCTACCTAAAGAACCAAGAGTAGAAGCAATTTGATTATCGGCTTGATCAAACGTAGGCAGCTCCTGAAAAGTAGTTCCGCTTTTACGTTTGGGATGCGGAATGCGGTACATATCATATAAGTCCAGCACAGAGGCTTGCACCCGTACAGAGGTTCCGCCTAAGGTGAATGGATATAATGTATTGCCTTCAATTTTTATAGGGCGGCCTTCACGCACCTTCACTACTATCGGCACTACATCACCATCTTGTACATAGGTGCTGGCAAAGTAACGGGCTACACCCGGTGTTACATTTTCGGGGCGGTTAACCCAGGGCATGGCTTTGCGTACCGGCATTTTGCAGGAAGCCAATGTAGCGGCGGCTGTGCTGAACCCTACATATTTTAAAAAGTCGCGGCGAGGCGTTTTGGCATCCAGAATGTTTTCGTCCAAATCTTCAAAAGGAAGTTCTTCAGTAAACTCGTCTTTGTTCTTTTTCAGAACTTCTTCTTTATGATTTAATTCAGCGAAACTTTGCCAATACTTTTTATCGCTCATGTGTTTATTGTGATAATGTGATGATCTGCTGATAAGCTTATTAGAACGGTAGTTGATTAACCAGGCTAATTTTTAATAGTGGCATTTTTGACATTCCGTACCGCCAATATCTTTTACGGTTACACTGTCCATGCGGCCGCCTTTAATATCGTTATGGAATTTTTCATAAATGCTATAAAACTTGTTGCCGGTGCTATCGTTGTAATTAAAATTCACTTTACTGGCCCTGTGACAGTTGATGCACCAGCCCATGCTTAACTCCGATGCCTGATATACTTTGTTCATCTCCTGAATATTACCATGGCAATTTTGGCAAGCTACGCCACCAACACGGGTATGTTGTGCATGGTTAAAGTAAACATGGTCAGGTAGATTATGAATCTTAACCCACTCCGGTGATTTCCCTTTGGAGGGATCCCACTGAGCGCCGGGGCCCGGAGTAAAGCCGGCATATTTATACAGCTTGTTTATTTCGGCCGTACCATTTATTTCATTGTTGTTTTCGTCGTAAATCTTGGGGCCTTTTTCATACGCGTTGATCACCTTGTGGCAATTCATACAAATGTTCAAGGTAGGAATACCGGCATGCTTGCTTTCCCAGGCAGAACCATGGCAGTATAAACAGTTGATCTGGTTAACGCCGGCATGTACTTTATGTGAAAAATAAATTGGCTGCGTAGGCTGATAACCGCGCTGGCGGCCCAATCCAATGGCGCTTTTGGCTACATAGAAACCACCTACCACGAAGAAAAGAAGCGCAAACAAAGCAATGTAAATTTTATTTCTCCAGAAAGGAACTGCTTCGGGACGAAGAATCCTTTCTTTATCATCGGATAGTTTTTTCAGGCTGCTGTTTACCTGCATTAAGATGAGCGCAACGATAGCTAATACAATAGAGATGATACCAAAGATTAACTCACCATTGCCGGAAGATTGTGTTTCAGTAGAAGTAGTACCCGGAGTTGTAGTAGGCCCAGGAGGTGGTGCTGTTTTAATATAATCGAAGATGGCGTTAATTTCATTATCGGCAAGCTGTGGGAAAGAAGGCATTATCTGGCCAAAGGTTGCCGCCAGATTTTTTGTGTATTCGGTAGTAGGAATAAAGCCACCGGGATTATGTACCCATTTGATCAGGTTTTTTCTGTCCGTCCACGGGCCACGTTCATTTACACCACGCAGTGCGGGGCCGGTAAGTTGCCGGTCAAGCGCATGGCAGGTTTGGCAATTATTGGTAAAGATAGCTTTGCCATCCTGGGCTGAAACAGATATATAGGAGAGAAAAAAAAGCAATCCAAGCAGTACACCTTTCCTGACAAATCGTAGTAAAAAATTCATAGAAACATTTAGTCTGAGATGTGGATAATTTCCCTGATCGGCTGCAAAAATATGACAGGAAGTTTACAAATGCACGTCGTAAAATATTTTTTTTTAAGCCTTGTTGCTGCTGGCTTTCACGTTGTTTATCAACATTTTTTGTGATACCGTAGTGCCTTTGTTTAATGGTTCAACAAATAAGAACTTCCATGTGAATATCATGAAAAATATTTCTATTTGCCGGAGTTTGATCGAACCGTAAGGAAGATATTTTTCGCCTCATAAAAATATATAATGACCAATGGCTGGCAGCTTATCAGAAAAATGGAAGGTGACTAAAAAAGACTTTATCATCATTCTTTGTGTATTTGCCATTACCGGCTGCACCACGGCTTATCTTTCAAAGCTAAGTGTTGGTTGGGTTGGCTTTAATAAAGAAACCCATTGGGCGTTGAAGTTGCTCCTGCGGATTGGTGTTTTAGTTTTTGGCTACCAGATTATTCTTTTATCGGTAGCGTTTTTATTAGGACAATTCGATTTCTTTTGGCGCTACGAAAAGCGGCTTCTTACACGGCTCAAGATTATTAGAAAACGGGGAGATGATTCCCGGCAAGTCAATCAGGAATAAAATGAACATAGAAAATCCCAATTATAAAATTGCTGTTTTTGCTTCCGGTGCCGGCTCTAATGCACAGGCCTTGATCAGCTATTTTAAAAATTCTACCCTGGCTACTGTTGCCTTACTTGTTTGTAACAAAAACGGCGCCGGTGTGCTTGCCATTGCGGATAAAGAACGAGTGCCGGTTCTGCTGATAGAAAAAGAAATTTTTTTCCGGGGCGATGGCTACACCTCTCAATTAATTGATGCCGGCATACACTTTATTGTGTTAGCCGGATTTTTATGGAAGATGCCGCGATCGCTAGTCTCCGCTTACCCCAAACGCATTGTCAACCTGCACCCGGCGCTGTTGCCTAAATACGGAGGCAGAGGCATGTACGGCCAATACGTTCACGAAGCGGTGCTGAATGCCGGCGAAATAGAAACGGGCATTACCATTCATTATGTAGATGAACACTATGACAACGGTGATATTATTTTTCAAACGGCCTGTCCGGTATTGGATGGAGACGGGCCGGCCGATATTGCCCATCGCATTCACCAACTGGAACACCTACATTACCCACGGGTAGTGGAAGCACTGCTTCAAAACTTAGACTGATCAGTGGTTATTGCACGTTCTGTTTCAGCCAGGCGCCAATGGTTTGCAGGGCTTCCGGCGCTATTGTTTCTTCAATAACGCCATACTCCTGCGCCGTGCAAGTGGTACAATGTTGAAACAGGTGGTTCAATCCTTTTAGTTCTACTACTTCAAATTTTTTGGAACTGCTCTCTTGCAAGGCTGCTTTCCATCCCGCTAAATTAGGCGCGGCTAATACCTGAATGTCCTTGTCGCCATTTAGTGCCAGTACCTTAGCCGTTATCTTTTTTATGTACACAGGTGGATTGTACTGAAAAAAATACCGGTACCATGGATTATACATTTGCTTTATCAACCCGTCGGCGTACTTCTCTTTATCGGCATCGGTGCTGATTTTTGTGGTGGCAGCCACAGTGGCTTTAGGCGTTTGTTTTATCCAATTAGTAAGAAGCTGCACCACCGCTTCTTTGGCTTCGGTAGCTGAAGGAGCATTAACGATGGCAGGCACCATAACGTTGTACAACTTCAAATAATCATTGATAACGGAAGGCGAAAAACCAACTGATTTAAAAATAGCCGCGTTCTGTCCGGCCATCAACGAATCTATCCGTTGTCCCGGCCCTGCCATTGAAATAACAAATGTCACATCCCTTCTTTCGGCCGAAACCAATTGCGCTATCATGCCACCTTCGCTGTGGCCCAACAAACCCAGCTTGGTTTTATCCACTTCTTTACGGCTTTTTAAATAATCCAATCCCGTCATTACATCACCGGCAAAATCTTTCGACGTGGCGTTTATTACATCGCCGGTTGTTTGTCCAATGCCGCGGTCATCTACCCGCAAAACGGCATAACCCTGCCGGGTAAGATAATCGGCCAACACTAAAAAAGGCTTATGGCCAAATAATTCTTCGTCCCTGTTTTCCTGTCCCGAGCCGGTAATAAAAACGATAGCCGGAAAAGGTCCTTTGCCATTGGGGATGGTAATAGTAGCGCCGTATTGAATAGCCTTATCCTTGTTATAATAAATCACTTCTTCGCTTGCATAAGGGTACGGCGGCTTTGGTGTTTGAGGGCGGTTAGGCGCCGTAACAGCCGTTACTTTTTTTAGCAATAAGGGCAAACTTCGTCCTTGTATCCAAACGCCATTGCAGGTAGAATCGTTTTGAAGCAGACCAGCCATATGCCCACCAATAGCCAATAAATCTATCAGCAAGCTATCGCCGCTAACTATAGCACGGGAGGCTTTAATTCCCATGGCACTTTGGTCAGGACTATCCATGGTAGCCGAATAACCAGCCCCCTCTTTTTGTACATGAAACACCAACCGCAGGCTGGTTGCACCAAGGTTTAGTTTTCCTTCCCAAATACCCGCTGCATCCTTTTGTGCAATTGTTGCCTGCAAAAAACATAGCGTTGCAAAATAGCCAATCAGTTTTTTCATAAATAGCTTTTATGCTTTTAGAGATTTGTTTTTAAATAACCGGTAAGAATACACTGCAGGTATCAGGCTCATAATTACAACGGTTGCTATAAATAAGGGCACTGCAATTTTAACGGGCAACAGCAAACTGGCAATGGCCAGCAACAAGCCTCCGGCAAACCAAATACGTCCGGCCAGGTGATGCGTTTTGCGCCAGTTATCATCATCACTCAACGTCCAGGGCAGGCGGATGCCCGCAAAATAATTAGGCTTTATGTTGTTCATATAATTACCAATAAACGCCAGCAGCAAACCAATTAATGGAAAAAGAAAATTTTGCAAAACAACACCGCCTTTAGCAGATGAAATGATGATGACGTTTAAAGCAGCTAAGAACACCACAAGCCCAAATGATAACTTGCGGAAGGCATCCGAAGGCATCGCCTCTTTTCGTTTGGGATCAATGAGGTTAAGGTTAGTCATCAAAAAATAAACGAAGAGGGAGATACCGGTGAAGATGCCTGCCACCAGCCATAGTTCCGACTTTTGGCCCATGCGGTCGGGTTTCATTTCCAGGTTAAAATGCAAGGGAACAAGGGCCGGGATAGACGGCCAGCTAATGGCTAAGTAAGCTAATGGTAATAAGGCGATAACAACGGCTATCAGGTTGGTAAGGTTCTTTTTCATATACTGATTATTTTTTTTTGGTTTTGAATTGTATAAACCACTTGGCTATCTCGTCCACCACCGTAGTGTTGAGCGAGTAGTAGATAAACTGCCCTTGTTTTTCCGCTTCTACCAGGCCGGCCTGTTTTAATAAATCAAGATGATGCGAGATGCTGGGTTTTGAGATGTGAAAGCTGTCGGCAATTTCCCCGGCGGTTTTGTCGCCTCCTTTCAGCAGTTCTAATATCTCCCTGCGGGTAGCATCGTTCAGCGCTTTAAAAAGAAGGTTCATTGTTTCGATGTTTGTATATTTAGACAAAAATCTAAATAATAAACGCATCTGGCAAGATTGTTTTACCAAGCATCGGTTTGGTGGGTGTAAAACCCGGATTTTGTAGTGATGAAGCAAGAACTTTTTACCTGAGGCCTTCCTCGCCGGAACCTGGCGCGGCAGGGAAATCGGATTGGTCGCCAGGGTTGTTGATGGGAGTTTGCGGAGCTGAAGCAGGCGGTAAATTGGTAGGAGTGTATTTGGCCTTGCGCTGGTAGTTAAGCAAAGCAGCCCCGAGATAACTGGCGATGCAAAGAAAAAACCAAACAGTAAAATCAGCGGTCACCTTCACCATGTTGGAAAAGTTATTAGTGTCTTTGTCGGTTGCTTTTAATTGATCGCCTACATCCGCTTTTACCTGAAACATTAAAACCAGAAGGGCTATGGCGCCGGCGATGCCCAACACACTTTCCAGCATATTATAAGTGCCTTTTTTTATGAGCGAAACCGCAATGCCAATAATACCGATTGCCAGCGCTACTATTGCCAGCACATACATTTTTCCATCTTTTTTGGATGATGTACTACTGCTTACTGTTGTACCGCCTTTATTGATTGATTTCGTCATATCATCAAACTCACTACTCATTTTCGGCGATGCACCCGTTATCATATCTGTACCCTTTATCTGCGCCAGCGACGTACCGTTACATTTGATTTCCATAAAGGGAAGAAAGAAAAGCAACACGCCAACCCCAAAAGCGATGGTAGTGGAATATGGGCTTCGGTAAACAGGAGCAGTGGTGGCCATAGCAAAACTATTTGATGGCAGTAAGATAATATGTTTTACTTAGCCGTTTACTTTTGCGGCAATATTTTACCATGACAACAATTTGCGTTTGCGGGGCCGGCACTATGGGTAGCGGTATCGCACAAGTAGCGGCCACCGCAGGCTTTACTACACTGCTTTTCGATGTGGATGAAGAGGCGGTAAACAGGGCAGCGGAACACCTACGCAGCAACCTTAAAGTATTGGTTGATAAAGGAAAATTATCGGATGAAAAAAGGATCGCTATTTATAATGCCATTCGTTTTGTATCGGATAGTAGTCAATGTAAAGCCGATGTAATTATTGAAGCCATTGTTGAAAGGGCGGAAGTAAAAACTTCATTGTTCAATCAATTGGCGCTTATCAATAGCCCAACCACTATTCTCACTTCCAATACGTCTTCGCTCTCTGTTTCCAGTCTGGCTAAAGAAATAATAAATCCGCAAAGGGTAGCAGGGTTGCACTTTTTTAACCCTGCGCCGCTGATGAAATTAGTAGAAGTGGTAAGGGGAGAACAAACTTCTAATGAAGTAATGGAGCAACTAATTAACCTGGTGAAAGCCTTTGGCAAAGTGCCGGTGGTGTGTAACGATTCGCCGGGCTTTATTGTAAACCGCGTGGCACGGCCTTACTACATTGAAGCCTTGCGCCTGGCCGAAGAAGGCAATGCTTCTTACGAAGTAATTGACCGCTTATTAGAAAGCCGCGGTTTTAAAATGGGTCCGTTTAAATTAATGGACCTTATTGGCAATGATATAAATTATGCCGTAAGCTGCTCTGTCTATGAACAATCAGGAAGCCCGGAACGACTTAAACCTTCTTACCTGCAAAAAGAAAAAGTAGAGAAGGGAGAGTTGGGGAAAAAGAGCGGGAAGGGGTATTTTGAATACAGTTGATTAGTTGACTGGTTAATTGGTTTATTAGTTTCACTCTACTTTCGCTCGCTTTTTCAAAACAACAATTCAACATGATTCTTATTACCGGCGGTACGGGTTTTCTTGGCGCTTATATCATTACAAACCTGGTAGATAAAGGTCATGCGGTACGGGCTATTAAACGTTCGCCAACACTTCCGTTTTTTATTGATAAAAACGTTTTAGATAAGGTGGAATGGGTGGATGGCGATGTGCTGGACGTAGTATCGTTAAGCGAAGCCATGGCCGGTGTTGATGCGGTTATTCATGCAGCGGCGATTGTTTCTTTTAACAAGGAGCATCGCAAAGAAATGTACAGCGTCAATGTAGAGGGCACTACCAATGTAGTAAACATGGCGTTGGAAGCCGGCGTTAAACGTTTTCTTCATGTTAGCTCCGTAGCGGCGCTTGGGCGAACGTTGGAAAAAAGCCTGGTTTCAGAAGGAAAAAAATGGGAGGAAAATAAAAACAATACGCATTACGCCATCACTAAGCAACGGGCCGAGATGCAGGTGTGGCGCGGCTTTGCAGAAGGGCTGGAAGGCGTTATCATTAACCCAGGCACCATCCTTGGTTATGGCAACTGGCACCAGAGCAGTTGCGCTATTTTCAGGAACGCTTATAAAAGTTTCCCCTGGTACACAAAGGGTATAAATGGGTTTGTTGGTGTAGAAGATGTGGCCGAAGCCGCCGTGCAATTGCTGTTTTCTGACATCACTGAAAAACGTTTCATCGTCAACGCCGAGAATAGAATCTTTCAATCGCTGCTGAATGAAATAGCCAGGAATTTTGAAAAGCCGTTGCCGCATCGTTACGCCAACTCCGCCCTTAGTGAAGTAGCATGGCGGGTAGAGGGATTGAAATCGTTCTTCAGCAACAGCAAGCCTCTGCTGTCAAAAGAAACTGCCAGAATTGCACACAGCCAAACTTCGTTCGACAACACTGCCTTGCTAAATACCTTGCCCGGCTTTAGCTTTACGCCATTAGATACCGTTATTAAAAATGCCTGTGCCAACTACAAGCTGGCAATTAATGAAGGGGCGTTAACGTTATAGTCATTCGCAATACATCGTATGAAAAAACCAATCACCGCACTCGTTGCTTTATTCATTTCCTTCTTGTCTTTTTCACAAGGCACAATATCCGGAACTGTTACTGATGAAGAAAGCGGCCAGCCTCTTGAAGGCGCCTCCGTTTTTGCACAAAACACTACCAAAGGAACCATCACCAACAAGGAAGGAACCTTTACCCTGCACCTGGATAAAGGCGGCTACGAGATCATCGTATCCTTTACCGGCTATGCTAATAAAACCATTAACCTCGAAGTTTCCGGCGACAGAACCTTCAATCTGAAGCTGCAAAAAGGCGATAATAAATTAAGCGAAGTAATTATTAAAAGCAGCAACGAAGTAGCAGATGGCTGGGAAAAATATGGACCGTTTTTTTTACAGCATTTTATAGGATCTACACCAAATGCTGACAGTTGTTTTTTACTCAATCCGCAGGCCTTGAAATTTCTATATTTTAAACGCAACGACCGGCTGAAAGTGTTGGCTACAGCGCCTTTGCAGGTGCAGAATAAATCGTTGGGCTATACGCTTCGCTACGATCTGGATTCGTTTGTTTATTATTTTAAAGCCGACCTGAACTCCTATCGCGGTAAATGTTTATACCTGCCGATGGATGGTGATTCGGCACAACAACTTACCTGGAAAGAAGCCCGTAAAGCTGCCTATTACGGCTCAAGGCTTCACTTTCTTCGTTCATACTACGACAGCAGCTTGGCTAAGGAAGGTTTTGAATTGGAATTATATGCCGAGAAGAGCTATACAAAGTTTTATCCGGTAAAAAATCCATACGATACGGCTTATTATTTTTTTAACGACACAGCTTCTAATGCTGAATTATTCTTTCCGGTTAAAGCCAGCATTGCTTACACTAAAAATGCCCCGGCGAAAAGGTATTTACAACAAAACGGCCTGCCGTTAGATGTGCCATTGCAACTATCATATGTTGATTTAAGCGATGCTATTCTTATTAAATCGAACGGCTATTTTACAGAACAACGAAGCTGGATCAATCAGGGCTATTGGAGCTGGAAAAACATAGCCGATCAACTGCCGTATGATTATGAGCCGGAGTAATTGGTAGAATAAACCGTTACGCCTCCACACTCACCATCTGCCGTTGCACCTTCTGCAACAGGTCGTCATACTCAAAAGGCTTTTGCATAAAATCATCGGCGCCTATCGTATAAAGCGATTGGTTATCCGACTCAATGCCCGACATCATAATAATTTTAATGGCGCTGGTTTCGCCATTCTTTTTTAACCGGCTGCATAGCTCACGGCCGTCTTCATCCTTAATAAAAACGTCCATCAGTATCAGGGCCGGCTTGTGCACTTTTATTTTTTGAACGGCTTCATCTACACAGCCCGCCTGCACGGTTTCGTAGCCCTGGCCTTTTAAAATGATCTGCACTATCAGTAGCAGGTCCCTATTATCATCCAGCAACAAAATTTTTCCTTCGCTCACGATATTGGTTTTGCCCTGCCTTTCCCAAAAACCTTTCCAAACTTTTAAGCAGTAATAAAAGCGCCTGTCTTTTCGATGAAAGAAATGCAGGCCGGGAAGATGGAAAGGCGTTTATTATACTCTTTCAGGAAGCTTTATAACTTGTTACAACAAAGCCATCCCGAAAATTGAATTATTTTCTTACCGGCTTTCCGTGTTACCAGTAACTTTTTTTACTCAGTTACTGAAAGCCATCCTTCAATGCTGGTCACAATCTTTTTTTCGGCTTGTAAAAACCGGATGACTTCCCAGGCTTTTTCCTGCCTTACGGTTTTTAACTGCGTTAGCAGTTCGGTGGCGGTAGCTTTATTTTGCGTGAGATGAGACAGGATAGTACTTGCGATGGTATTAAATTCCGCAGCGGCTAATGCGGTCGCCTTTTTGGCAAGACAGGCATCGCAGATGCCGCAGCCGGCGGCGCTTTCATCGCCAAAGTAATAACTGATAAAGCGGCTGCGGCAGTTAGACGTATCAACATACTCCACCATTTTTTTTACACGGGCAATAAACACTTCTTTCCGTTTATTATAAGCCGTTACGTTGATATGAAGATCCTTCGCAGCTACCCGGGCCTTGCGAAAGATGATTTGCGGTGTATCGTTTTGTGAAGTATAACGAATGATGCCGTACGCCATGATTTTTTGCAATTCTTCCTTCAGATTTTTTTCTTCCAGCCGCACTAAATTGCCCACTAAACTTTCCGAAATAAAAGCCGGAAAATCAAAGATGCCTTCGTAAGTCCGCAGCAAGGTGGTGAGCAAAACTTCATGCTCGGGGTGCGCCTTATAAAATTCGTATAGTAGGGGCTTTGATGTAGTAAAGACAAGTGTTGGCGGTGTGAAGGCTTTTTCGTTATACGCAATCCACCCATCGCTTTCCAGTGCCTGCAACGCATATAACGATTGATGAACATTGAGGCCGAAATTGCGGATCAACTCATCTAATCTAAAGTTGAAGCTTTGATCCTGCCCGGCATTCAGCGGCACCTGCAGGTAATTCACCAACGCTTCATAAACTGCTTTAATAGTTTCAAACGAAGGATAGCGGGTAAGGTGCAAAGCCGTTAACTCTTCGATGTCTTTTTCATCATACAATAAAACAGCGTATGCCTTGTTTCCATCACGTCCGCAACGGCCTGCCTCCTGGTAATAATTTTCCAGGCAATCCGGTGCATCCATATGAATCACAATTCGTACATCCGGCTTATCAATACCCATCCCAAAAGCGTTGGTGCAAACAATGATGCGGGTTTTATTATCCACCCAATCCTGCTGGCGTTTTGCTCTTTCGGTCTGCTCTAAACCCGCATGGTAAAAATTGGCCGGTAAGCCATGCATTTGCAGCAGCGACGCCACTTCTGTTGTGCGTTTGCGGGTTTTGCAATACACAATGGCGGCGCCTTGCACCTTCTTTAAAATGGTTATTAACTTAGTGCGTTTTACTTCTACTTTAAAAACAGAATAGGATAAATTTTTTCGTTCAAAGGATTGGCGGAAAACTGAAGCGTTCCGAAAGTTCAGCTTGTCACAAATATCTTTTTGCACCGCTTCTGTAGCCGATGCAGTAACCGCTAAAACGGGCACGTCATTCAACTCTTTTCGTAACTCAGCAATCTTTAAATACGAAGGCCGGAAGTCGTAGCCCCATTGCGATATACAATGCGCTTCATCTACCGCAATCAGATTAATATGTAACGCCGGAAGGTATTCTTTGAAGAGTGATGTTTCCAACCGCTCGGGAGAAACATATAAAAATTTGAAATAGTCCTGCCTTGCATTTTCCAGGGTGCGGATAATATCTTTCCGCTGCATACCAGAGTAGATGACCAAAGCCCCAATGCCACGCGACTTAAGGTTTTCCACCTGGTCTTTCATAAGGGCAATCAACGGCGATACTACAAGACAAATACCTTTTTGCACCATAGCCGGTACCTGGTAACAAATGGATTTTCCGCCGCCGGTGGGCAATAGCGCCAATGCATCTTTTCCTGCTAAAATGGATTGAATAATTTCTTCCTGCCCCGGCCGGAACGCTTCGTAGCCCCAATACTTTTTTAATATGGATTGAATGCTGTCCATCTACTGCAACAATACGTATCATTTACGTTTTTTCAATGTCGCCAGCAATTGATAACAGGTAGAAGAAAGCTCCATCACTTCGTTAGTTTCTTCTTCGTTGCCAAAGCCAACTTCTACCAACACCTCTACGGCGGCATCTATTACCAGCAAAGCATTTTGCGCGGTTTTGATAAAGCGCTTACGCTTCTTTTTCTTTTTAAGAAAAGCCCCTTGCGCAATGTTGAAATGAATTTTTAGTGCCGATGAACGGATGTAATGAGTAAGGTTCGTCTTTTCTTCTTTAGGCAAGGAGGCGGTTACGCTGTAGCAAGCCACCACTAATTTTTTGGAAAGATTAAAAACGTCTAAAGCTTTATACGAAGGGGGGCTTGGCATGATGGTACTTCAAGTCCAAAATAACGCATCTATGATTGAATTACCATTTAATCTGTCTGGTAAGCGCTTTGAACAGCCGTTTGCAGAAGCGGATCAGGTGTTCTTGTTGGTTTGTGTTGAACAGAGCAAGTAATCAACAACTGGTATGAACATAAAAAAGCAAAACGGCCACCCTTATTGAGTGGCCGCCTGATAAACAATGCCTTTTATTAAAATGCTTTTTTGTTTTCCATCGCAGCCGGGTATTGCACTGCGGTAATCATGTTCTTACCATTCAGTAAAAGATTAGCCGCTGCTTTAATATCTTCTACCGTTAAAGCATTCACTATTTTTTCATAATCCAGAAAGCGTTGCGGATCGCTTTCCTGGAAGTAGATGTTGTACAACTTTCCACTCCACGTGGCGTTTTCTTTTACCTGTGTGCGGTATTTTTCAATCCATGTTTTTTTCACTTTATCCAGGTCGCTTTGCTCCGGGCCTTTTTGTTTCAACTTGTCTATTTCTGCTTTGAAAGAAGTGAGCAACGTATCTACCGCTTTGGGGCCCGTAGGTAGTTGTAACATTGCCGTGAAATTGCTATAGGGATACTTGGTTACGTTCATTGATATGCCACCACCGTAAATAGCGCTAAGCTTTTCGCGAAGGTCATCTATCACTTTAATGTTGATGATATCGGCCAGGGCCAGGGCCTTCAGTTCCAAGTCTTCGCTATAGGGTATCTGATCGTTATATATTTGAAGAATGAGGCTTTTATCTTCCGTGCCTTTGTAAAACTTAAGTTCCTTTTGTCCTTTCACCATGCGTAAGCCATTGTCGGCAATGGTTGCCGGCTTACCGGTTGATGGCAGGCTGGCGATGTACGTTTCTATCAGCGGCTTTATTTTAGCCACATCAAAACTACCCGTGAAGATGAATGTGAATTCATTGGCATCACCTGTAAGCATTTTATAAATCGACAAGGCGTCATCAAGCTTTACCTCGTCAAAATTTTCCGGTTTTGGAATAATTACGGGAGCCAACGGACTGTTGTTATAAACGGTATGGAAGACGGTATCGATAAAAGCCGTTTGCGGGTTGGACATTGCAAACTGCATTGCCGTTTTTTGCTTTTCCTTCCACGAGTTGAACAGGGCTTCGTCTTTACGCGGTGCGGTTAGATAGAGGTAGTTTAACTGCAACATGGTTTCCAGGTCCTTTACCGTTGAATTGCCCGATACACCCGCGCTGGCAGGCGTTATGCGGGGAAACACCCTTGCTACTTTACCGGCTAAAAACTTGTTTAAATCAGTAGCGGAAAACTCGCCTACACCCATGGTTTGCACCAGCGTGGCGGCAAAGTTGGCGCTGTATTTTTTATCAGCGGGATAGGCCGTAGTACCTCCTTTATGAAACGAAGTCATAACAATTTCGTCATTCTTAAAATCGGTAGGTTTCAAAATTACTTTGGCGCCATTGCTTAAGGTAAGTTCGGTAACGCCGGTAGCTTCTATCTTTTTTTCGCCGGTGATTTTACCCGGGGTTGGAGGCTTGCTTAGTAAGGTAGAAGCGATTGCCTTTTCCTCATACGGTTTGATATCTCCTTTACGTGCATTAAGGGCCACGGCTAATAAAGCCGAACTATCGGGCAATACTTTACCGGCTTCCTGCGGGCCTTGAAGCGTAACAAAAATGTTTTCGTTTTTCTTTAAAGGTTCAGCCCAGGCATTTACTTCGCTTAACTGAATAGAGGGAACAAAGTTTTTATAGTATTCATATTCTTTATCAATACCAGGCGCCGGTTCTTTACTCAAAAAATGATCAATGTATTCCTGAACGTATTGGGCCGATTCTGTTTTATCGCGGTTGTTGTAAGTGCGTTCTATTCCGGCCAGCATTTGCTTTTTAGCCCGGTCCAATTCGCCTTGTGTATAACCGTATTTTTTTACCCGTTCTACTTCTGTACTTAAAGCACTAAGCGCTGCCTCCGGGCCAGCCTGGCTGGCGCCTGCGGCGGTAGTGAAACCTTCGTAGCCCCGTGCATAGGAACTAAAATAGGAGAATGCATAAATGAATGGTGGCTTGCTGCTTTGCGCCAACTCGGTTAAGCGCTGGTTTAACATGGTAGTGAACATGGTTTTTACCAGGTAAGCCCGGTAATCGGCTTCTGTGGTTTCGGGCTTTTGTTTTATAAACGGATACGCCATTTCCACATTATAGTTGGTGGCTTCTTTATCTGTTACGGTTATCGCCATGCTCTTGGTACGGGCTATCACCGGCACCTCGGTACGAGGTCTGAATTTGGGTGGATTTTTCATATCGCCAAACGTATTCTTCACATATGCTTCCGCTTTTGCCGGATCTATATCGCCTACTACAATCACCGCCATTAAACTGGGGCGGTACCATTCTTTATAAAACCGGCGCACCGCGTCATACTTAAACGTTTTTAAGATGCTGTCTTTACCAATGGGCAACCGTTCTGCATACTTGGAACCGGCGTACTGATAAGGGTAAATTTTACGAAACATCCGGTCCTCGGCGCCTTTGCCCAACCGGCTTTCTTCCAGCACCACGCCGCGTTCTTTATCTATTTCATCGCTTTCCAGCAAGGCACTGCCAGCCCAGTCGCGCAGCACTTGCAATCCTTTTCTAAAGTTGGAAGTATCGCTTAAGGGAATGGGCAAAATATAAACCGTTTCATCAAAGCCGGTGTACGCATTCAGGTCGGCGCCAAATTGCACACCAATGGATTGAAGAAAGTTCACCAGTTCATTCTTTTTATAATTCTGCGTACCGTTAAAGTTCATGTGCTCCATAAAATGCGCTAAGCCTTGCTGGTCGGGGTCTTCCATAATAGAACCGGTGTTCACGGCCAGGCGTAGCTCCACTTTCTTTTCCGGCTTGCCATTTTGCCTGATGTAATAGGTTAGCCCATTGGCCAGCTTACCAATTTTTACCTTGGGATCAATGGGCATTAGTTTAGATGATGGCTGCTGCGCAAAGGAATTGATGGCACAGACAAATGCCATGAAGAGGATAGTTAATTTTAACGAACGCATACATTTATTTTATAGACGAATTAAGTGAAATTCCGGCAAAGCGAATTCAATAAGATTTTTTGATGGGTGTTGGTGAGAACCTCACCCCTAACCCCTCTCCATCAGAGATGTAGAGGGGAACTGTGGTTTATAATTTGATTACGTCAGCAAGTAGTAAGCTTCTTTTCTCAACTAATTGCATTTATTAGTAATGATTGCATTAAAACCGCTGGCGAAAGCACTTCCTCTCCATCGGAGATGGAGAGGGCGGGGTGAGGTATTACTCCACCTGCTTCACATACAACCGCACTGAATTGATAGCCAACACCACATCGCTAAAACCCATGACCAGTGCGGCAAACGTAGGATTAAGCAGCCCGGTAGCAGCTATAGGAATAGCAATTAAATTATAGGCAAAGGCCCAGAAAAGATTTTGCCTGATAGTAAGATAGGTATGCCGGCCCAACCCCAAAGCCATGGGTAATTTTTTAAGATCGTTACCCATCAGCACCACCTGCGCACTTTGCATGGCCATCTGCGACGCCTCGCTCATAGAAATACCGATAGTGGCTTTTGCCAGGGCCGGTGCATCGTTAATACCATCGCCTACCATTACTGTGGTGGCTTCTTTTGATAAGGCTTCTACGGCGCTAAGTTTTTGTTCCGGCGTTTGTTCTGCAATTACATCACTAATGCCTAACGCATCGGCCACTTGTTTGGTTTTGGCATATCGGTCGCCGCTTAATAAAATGGTTTTAATGCCTCTCCTTTGCAGGTATTGGACCACCTCTTTTGCTTCGGGCCGTAGTTCATCCTGAAGATCAATCCAGCCTAATAGTTCATCATTCTTTAGTACGTAAATGTTATGGCTGCCATCCCTGGTCAACGTTTCTGCTATTTTATACGAACCGATCTTGTAAGCATTGCCTTGCATATCGGTAGCTTCTAATCCAAGGCCCTTTATTTCATTAATTTTTTTCCATCGTATATCATCTATTGTTTTCCACTCCGCTACAATGCTTTTTGCCAACGGATGTGATGAATATTTTTCAAGAGAGTAAACAATCCGTTTGAACTCATCATCTGAAATACGGCCAACGGCCAACTGCCAACTTTTTATTGCAAACTTCCCTGTTGTCAGCGTACCTGTTTTATCAAACACCACTTGCCTCGCATCTTTAAAAAGTTCTAAGCTTTTAGCGTTGCGGAACAATACACCATTACGGGCACCGCGGCCCAAACCCACGGCTATGGCGGCTGGTGTGGCAAGGCCCATTGCACAAGGGCAGGCTATCACCATTACGGCGATGCTGCGTAATAAAGCCGGTTGAAACTCTTTTAAGACAATCCAGTTTACGGCTAATGTTAGCAAAGCAATGGTAATCACCGCTGGCACAAATACAGCACTGATCCTATCAGCCAATTGTTGTACGGGTGGTTTTTCGCCTTGTGCTTTTTTTACTAAGTTGATGATGCCCGATAAAACCGTATCGCTGCCGGCCGCTGTTACCTGCGCCTTTATTGATCCGCTTTCCACAATGCTTCCACCGGTGATCAAGTCCTTACCCTTTTTATAAACAGGCGTGCTTTCGCCGGTGAGCAGGGCTTCATTTAATTGCGCTTCGCCCCATAAAATTTTGCAATCGGCCGGCACTTGTTCACCGGTATTGATCTGAACTAAGTCACCTGCTTTTAATTGGGTATTTTCTATAGGAAATATATGCTCCTGATGCTGGTCGTCAAAGGCAATCATATTGGCCATTACCTTTTGCGATTTTACCAATGCTTTTAACGACCGTTGGGTAGATTGAATGGACGCATGCTCTAAATACTCACCCAAAAAAACAAGCGTGATAATGGTAGCTGTGGTTTCAAAAAAAATATAGTCGCTGCCAAGGTTTAGTACCGCTCCTATAAGGCTGTACACAAAAGCCGACAAGGCGCCAACCGTGATCAGCACGTTCATATTAGGGATGCCGTTGCTCAAACTTTTGATAGCCGAACGGCCAAAGAACGACATGCCCACAGCAAACACCGGAAGCGTAAGTGCCAACTGCACCCAGGGGTACATCAGCCAATGAAGATGCAAGGCCGGAATCATGTGCAGCATTAATATAGCCGTGAAGGGCAGGCAAAAAAGAAAGCGTTGCCCATGATTAGAAAGGAAGGGCTTCTTTTTTTTAGTAAGCGCTACGGTTTCATCAGCTATTTTATAACCCAGCGATTGTAACCCTTTGGCAATCTTCGATGGCTCGTTTTTATCTATCTCAAACGATACGCCGCCGTCAATCGCATTCACCGAAACATTGGTGGCTCCTTCTTTTTGTAAATATTTATTAATGGTTAATGCACAGTTGGCGCAGTGCATCCCATCTATTTTCCAGCTAATTTTTTCCATGCTTTGTATTGCGTTTCTTTCAACTGCCAAAAGTAATTTTTAAGTGTTGCCCGAAGTGAGGAGCGGCGGTTCTATCTTTTCAACTGCGTTGCAAACAGGCGTTAAATTTGCCGCATGTTTACCGTTTCTTTAAATGAGCTGCCCGGGTTTGCACAACAGTTTTGGCACCTTGTCAATCATCATAACATTTTTCTTTTTTATGGTGAGATGGGCGCCGGTAAAACAACCATTATTGAAGCTTTGTGTGCTGCCAAAGGCGTTACTGAACGCATGGGTTCTCCTACGTTCTCCATCATTAACCAATATGCATACAGCGAAGCCGGCGCGGAGAAACAAATCTTCCATGTTGATTTATACCGGTTGAAGGACGAAGAGGAAATCATACAGGCTGGCGTGGAGGAATGCTTATACAGCGGCCAGCTTTGTTTTATTGAATGGCCGCAAAAAGCACCCGGCCTTTTTGACGAAGATGCCGTTAAGGTTTTTATCGAAGCCATTGATGAAACACATCGCGGTATAAAAATCCGCCTTCCTCATGCAGTGTAGTATAACAGTTGTAATTTGTCAATCAAATAAAGATAACCAGCCCGTATGTCGGTAAAACCAATGATCAGCACCTCTTTCAGCTACGAAACCCTGGAGGAAACATTAGACATAAAACCTAAGGGAGCCCAGTTGCAGATTGGTATTCCTAAAGAAACCGCCTTTCAGGAAAACCGTATTGCTTTAACACCGGATGCTGTAAGCGTTTTAATCAGTAATGGCCATCATGTAACTATTGAACATAATGCCGGCGAAGCGGCTCATTTTGCCGACCGCGATTATAGTGAAGCCGGCGCTATCATCGCCTACAACCGCGAGGATGTTTATAAAGCTCCTATACTGATAAAAAGTGCACCGCTGATTGACGATGACCTTCCGCTTTTGCAGATGAACCAGATGGTTATTTCTCCTATTCATTTAAGTGTATTAAAGGCGGAGCTGTTGCAAAAAATGATGGAGAAACGAATTACGGCCATCTCGTTTGAAAACTTAAAAGATGACAATGGATCGTACCCGATTGTACACAGCATGAGCGAAATTGCCGGCAGCGCGGTGATGCTGATTGCCGCTCAATATCTTTCCTCCTCCAATCATGGTAAAGGCGTTTTGCTGGGAGGTATATCAGGGATTGCTCCCACCAAAGTCATTATCATTGGTGCCGGCATTGTGGGTGAAAACGCCGCCAGAGCCGCATTAGCGCTTGGCGCATCGGTAAAGGTTTTTGACAATAGCGTGTACCGGTTAAAGCGTTTACAAAATAACGTGGGCCATCGCTTATGGACCTCTGTGATAGAGCCGCGCATGTTAGCCAAGCAACTAAAAACCTGTGAAGTTGCTGTAGGTGCATTGGGTAACGAAAGCGGCCGCACCCCCATTGTTGTTACCGAAGAAATGGTAAGCAGCATGCGTACCGGCAGTGTTATTATTGATGTAAGCATTGACCGTGGCGGTTGTTTTGAAACGGCTGAAATTACTACACACGAAAACCCGGTTTATACCAAGTATGGCGTTATTCATTACTGCGTGCCCAACATTCCATCCGGCTTTGCCCGTACTGCCTCGCAGGCCATCAGCAATGTGTTAATGCCGCTGCTTTTAGAAGCCGGCGACGATGGCGGTTTTGAATACATGGTTTGGCACCAGGTGCATCTTCGCAGCGGTATTTACATGTTTAAAGGAGCGCTGACGAATTTTTATTTAAGTGAGCGTTTCAATTTAAAATATACCGATTTGAATTTGCTGATAGCCAGCCAGCGATAAAGCCGCCCTGGTCACTTTCAAATAGAATAAAGCTCTATGACGAAGAGTCCATAATCATGTTACTTCAAACAGAAAGATTACTTATCCGGGAGTTATTGCCTTCCGATTTACAAAACATTCATGCCTTACACTCTTTAGCAGCAACTGATGAATACAACGCATTAGGAATACCTGCTACAATTGAGGTGACAGAAAAAATTACAGCAGTTTGGTTGGCAGAACAACAACAGCAGCCACGAACCTTCTACACCTTTTGTATTGAGCTAAGATGTGACAAGCAGTTTATCGGGTTGATTGCTTTGCGCCTTGGTAAACCCACTCATAAAACAGCTGAAGTTTGGTACAAACTTCACATTGATTATTGGCGGAAAGGCTATGCTACGGAAGCACTTGGTACGATTTTAAACTTTGGCTTTGCCGAACTGAAGCTTCATAGAATAGAAGCCGGATGCGCTGTGGAAAATGTAGCTTCTGTCGCCGTACTTCAAAAAGCAGGCATGACAAAGGAAGGACTAAAAAGAAAGAAGCTGCCAATCAGGGGCAATTGGATTGACAGTTATTTTTACGCCATTCTGAAAGACGATTTTAAACAATTAGCATCTCTTTAGAAAAAAGTTTAAATACGAAATTGCGTAAGCGTTTATCTTATTCTACATTTAGTACCTGAATTTATAAAACACAAATAAACTATGGGACTCTTTAAAGGCGGCAACCCCGCCATCAACGAAAAAGTTTTTAATAACATTACGGTAGCCAGCGGCGCAGAAATAATGACCATCAACGGTGCCATGAAGAAATTCGGACTCATGCTGATAATGGTGCTGGGTGCGGCTTCTTTTAGCTGGGGGCTTTACTACCAGGGCTACCAGGTAATGCCGATTGCTATGGGCGCCATGATCGGCGGTTTCGTTTTAGCCTTGATTATTATCTTCAAAAAAACCTGGGCCCCTTACTTAGCGTTAGGATATGCGCTTTTGCAAGGGCTGTTTTTAGGCGCTATATCCGCAGTGTTCGAAGATGCGTTTCGTGATAAATATCCGGGCATAGTAATGCAGGCTGTATTACTTACGTTCGGCGTAGCTATTGGCATGTTTGCGTTGTATTACTTTCGGGTAATACAGGCCACCGAAACATTTAAGCGAATTGTGATTGGTGCTACTATCGGTATCTTCTTTTTTTACCTCGTGGCTATGATCATGAATCTATTTGGTGCTCAAATGCCTTACTTACATTCTAACGGAATTATGGGTATCGGCATTAGCCTGGTGATTGTAGTAATTGCCGCCATGAATCTTATTCTTGATTTTGATTTAATAGAAAAAGGTGCCGAAAACGGCGCTCCTAAATACTTTGAGTGGTATTGTGCCTTTGGGCTGATGGTAACCATCATTTGGTTATACATGGAAATTTTAAAGCTGTTAAGTAAGCTGGCTTCGCGGAAATAAATTTTCAATCGCATTTATTCAAAAACCCAATCAGACCGATTGGGTTTTTATTTATGAAGTGCAGAGAAGACAATCGGTTTGGTTTCTATACAAAAGCCCAGGCTACTAATTGCGATAATGCTCCTAAAAACAATCCGGCATAGACTTCAAATGGATGATGATCATTATTCAGCAAACGGGCTGTACACACTAAGCCTGATATAAATAACGCAATGGATAAGTAAGGTCCAAAGTTGCTGTTGCTATGAAGCGATAAAATGAACAGTAAAGTAATTACTACGCCTATGGAGAGCCCGTGCATACTGACTTTGATATAGGAATTGAAAAAAGCGCCGACACAGGTAGCTAAAAATACTGCCAGGCTAAAGCCCACTGATTCTTTTGGGAACGAAAGATTTTTTGATACATACCACATCCAGAAATAAAAGATCATGATGGCCATGTAGGGAATGATGCGGTCCCTTTGGGTTTTTAAGTAGATCGTTTGCACAAAGCCCAATCCCTTTGCAATAAGTACGGTAACCAATGGCAGTAACGTATAGCTGACTAAAAATTGAATAAGTAATATGGATTGATGCCAGGCATCCTGATCTGGAAAAAGCCTTAGCTTATAAATAAAAAACCATCCCATATAAACGGGGATGAACAGCGGATGAAAGATGTAAGAAATGATTTTGGCTGCCAGTTGTAAAGCCGGGTGAAAAAAAACCGGCCCGGCAGCTTGTTCCTGATTCATCGGGCAAATATAAGCAGTGCCACTTCTGTTTTAGCTTATGCTTGTTCGTATAAAGTCTGCCCATTTGTATAGAGCTGTGTGGCTTCTTTTTATAAAATTATCTGTTCGTTGGAAGAGACTCTGTTTGTTGACTTTATATGAGGCAGAAAGAAGTTTATCAGGTTTTGGGCTTACTCTTATGTAGAAATGTACTTCGCTCCGTAGGTACGTTTCGTGAGTAGAAATAATCATTGTGTCTATGTCTTTGCGTTCCTTCAGAACGCTTGGTGCGTTTAGGTTTCATATTATCGTGATATTTCATTAACTTTTGCTCATGCCTTCGGCTTGACAAGTCCGCACCATTTTCCCAACCAGCGCACAACAGTGTTTCATTCCAATTGTCAGCCCAATACAGCATCTTTTATCCTTCTTGCTTAGTTTAATCTTCACTGCCCATAGTTTAAATCGTATGCTCTTTTGCTGGCTCTTATAAGTAGAAACATCAGGCGCCTTACTGCGTGTGGCTTTCTTTAATCTACAGTGATGCATTAAGTTACCCCGCAATAAGGCGCTGGACGGTGGGAGCTTTTATATAGTAACAATCTTTCCTTTAGTGAGGAGTAGATAAGTAGCTATGAAAGAATAAAATCATAGCATTCAACAATGATTGAAGTAAGAAAGAAATGACTGCATAAGCGTGGGCTGTGCGGCTGATGGCCCTCTCCGGTCGGAGAGGTCGGGGGTGAGGCCGCAGGTGAGAAATGTAGGCCGGCTGTTGTTCGGGCTGTTACACCACAACCACCTCGTTTTTAATGGCCCACAACACTAACCCGACACGTCCTTTGCAGCCTAATTTTTCCTGTAAATTATCGCGGTAGCCCTCCACCGTGCGAACGCTAAGCCCCATTTGATCAGCTATTTCTTTATATGAAAGTTCGGTACAGGCCCATTTTAAAAAATCCATTTCTTTTTCATTTAAGCGTAAGGTTTCTATACCGTTAGTTGATTCAGTACCATCAGCATGGTTCATGGCATCTATCAACTTACCGCTTACCAGTTCCGAATGATAAAAGCCTTTTAAAAGAACGGCTTCTATGGCGGCTTTTAGCTCTTCGGGTTCGCTGTCCTTTAACAGGTAGCCCTTTGCACCATTCTTTAACATGCGAATGATAGAGGCATCATCATCCAGCATGGTAAGGGCTATCACCCGTACAGAGGGATGATTTTTTTTTAGCCATGAAGTCGTATCAAACCCATTCATCAACGGCATATTAATGTCCATCAATACTACTTGTGGCAACAGGTTGGTCTTTAATTTTTCTATGAATTGCTGCCCGTTGCCGGCTTCGAAAACCACGTTATAATTCAGGTCTCTTACAAGGCTGGCAAGGCCGTTTCGTAACAGGGCGTGATCATCTACTAACGCTATTGCTGCTTTCATTATTCACTATTGGAAGGGTAATATACACCGTAGTTCCATTTACAGAATCAAAAGTCAAACGGCCTCCAATCATTTTTGCACGGTTTTGCATATTGCGAAGCCCGGAGCCATTTTCGGGGGTTTTTTCTACTGTGTCTAACTTAAAACCCCTGCCATTATCCTGTATGGTCAGTTGTAGCTGGCCGGGTGTAAAATGAAGGCTGATTTGTATAAGTGTGGCGCTGGAATGTTTGATGCTGTTGTTCAGCGCTTCCTGTACCGTGCGAAAAAGAATAAGTTCTTTTTGCGGATCTAAGGATATGGGTTGGCCGGTGATAGCCAACCGGGTTTTAAAAACTGCAGCTTTATCAATATACTTTAATTCCATTTCAATGGCCTTCTCAAGGCCAACTGCCATTACCGTATCGGTATGCATGGTTTTAGATAGCGTACGCAGATCGGTAATAGCTTTAGCAACCAGTTCCCGTGTAGTGGTTATTTTTTCAACCGTACCGTTTTGTTTTTCGGGGGCAATAGTAGCCAAATTAAGCTTCACCAGGCTAAGCGTTTGGCCGATGTTATCATGAATTTCCTGGGCTACGTGTTTGAGCGTTTGTTCCTTTATTTCTAATTGGGCCTCTAATAATTCCTTTTCAAAAGCAGCCTTCAGGCGGTTTTGTTCGTGTATATATTCCACTTGCTTGCGCCGGTAAACCAGCACTAATACCACAATGCCTACAGCCACCAATAAAAGAAAAAAAGAAACAACAACAACTAAGCCGACCTCCTGCGATAAGTTACCCATATACTGCCAATAAGAAGAGACAATGCACAAATGAAAAGTAGTACATTATGCATTCCCCACAAAGACTTTAGTAAGGCTCGCTCCTCTTGTGTATATGTGGTCAGAATTTTGGTGGTCAAATAATAATAGCTGACAAAAATAATGAAGCTGCCTACGAAATAAATAAGGTAGCCAGAAGCTAACCAAAAATTAAACTGCCGCAGAATATCGGCTTCGGTAATATGTTTGAGTAGCTGATGAAAATACATAAAGACAATTACACCAATTGAAGCCGAAACAAGGGAATAACCAACGCTGTCAAAGAGGGCAATGTCGTGTAAAATGATGTTTTTAATAACGGCATAAAAAAGATAAACACTAATAAGTACGAGAACCGTTATTTTTTTAATCCTGCTTTCCAGAAGATAATAAAAATGAAGCCCTATAAGCACTTGTGCCAAACTGCACTGGTTAGTATTATAGATCCAAATATTACCGTTTGTCATGAACAACCATAAAGACTTGCGTACATAACATGAATGCAAAGTTGCCAGCCCATAATAAACACAAAGAAGCTTATTCGATTTTCCATTTATGGCTACGGCTATAAATTAATACAGCAATCAGGTAGGTAGCATTAGCAAAAGGCTCCAGAAAGTTTCCGATAAAATTGGCAAAGGTCAAAGAAAGAAAAATTAAGCGTTAGCTGTTATTCGGTTGATCTACATATAATTACTCGTCATCATTGCCGCAGGGTGGATGATGGGCAGCAACCGTCAACACGTTCCAAGCGGCTTTGGATCCCCTTCCCGCATGGCATCGGCATAAACGTTTACTACGCCGGCTTTGCTGCCATCCTGCAAAACACCTGCTTCTACAACGGTGCGAATGATAATGTTGTCGGGCTTAAGGTCCATAAGTGTTTGCAAAGCCTTCTGCTTGAAAACTACTACTGATTGATTTGTCATGTAAAAATTGTTTAGGTGGAAATAGTGGTAGTAAAGTAGTGGGTAAAGATGGTAAAAGCAAACCAAGCGGGCAACCGTTTTTAAACGGTGTCCGGTACCGTTAAAAAACGGTGGTGTGTACCGTTTAAAAACGGTTGTCTTTTGATGCAGGATATACCATCTTTGGTTTATCAACCAAGAAAAATGGAAACAACCTATCAACCAACATCAGCAAGGCTTTTGTATAACGGGCATATCACCCGCCGCGAACTTCAGGTATTGTCATTAGTGGCCCAAGGCAGAGTAAGTAAAGAAATTGCCAGCTTATTAAACATTAGTTTTCAAACCGTAAACCAGCACCTCAAAAATATTTATCAAAAAACGGGCGCCCATAATAAAATAGAAGCGCTGAACAAAACAAAATGGCTGACGGCCTCCCGACAAGCAACCAATACTTACTGCTAACCTCTGAATCTGGCCTGCTCTTATAGTGGTTTTAAAGAGCAATGATTATCAGGGAAGGCCGTTGCCATTTTTATTTAAAAGCAAATGATAAGCAGGTCATTTGCTTTTTCTTTTCCCATCAAAATTTTTCTATTGAAGGTCAGGTGCCTTATAAAATGATCAGTACAATACTGTTTGCTTATTGATGTATGTACGACCGGCCGTGTAACAAAAGCAATTAATTTACGATTACCGCCAAACTGTAATAACTTCATATCCCATCGCACTTCTTCGTATTCTGCACGAGAACTTCTCACATAAAGCCAATATCTTTTTTTACACTTCATATGCATCATACCGGGTTGCCGAAAACGGTATCAAAGAGTAGGCAGTAACAGCATGTTGTATGGCCATTAATTTTTTAGATCCCGAAACCTCACAAGTATCCGGCGGCGGCTTGCGCTTTGCCGGACCGCTCAGTTCTTTAAGTAAAGACCTGGCATCCGCTATCCCGTCTTCCAAAGATGTTAGCGGTATAGAACTCCGCATGTTGCCGCCGCTGATTAAGGATAATCATACACCGGCTGTATGGCCTTTCCCCGGCTACTCAAAGCTGTATTGCTTAACCATTGTGGTAAGCGATGTTACCAACCAACTGGCAGGCGCCATAGACCTGCAGGGCTTTCCGCGTATTGGCGATAACGAGCGATTGCCTATTAATAAAACTATTTTTTACTGGCAGGCCGGCGACAGTAAAGAAAAAGGGCCCAATCAAATTCATACCATGTGCACGGTTATGAAAAGCAAACAAAGCCTGCGGGATGTAGGTAAAGTATTGGCCAGCATTAAAGACGACAGTGGTTATAAAGATTTAATCAGCAGCTTAGCCAGCATCGCTAAAGACGCGGCCAAGTTTAATGTGGTTACTGATATTATGGTGCAGGTAGCCGGTGTAGTAGGAAAGATTTTGGGCGGTGTTGATGATAAGCCCTTAGGCACCGTTATCAATAGTTATACTACCCTCCATGGCGACTTTGATAAGATTGGTATTTCGCAATTAGTATATCCGACGCGGGACGTGGACTTTGAGTTTCAGATGGTGGTGCGCAACCAGCAAGCCGAGGCGGCGATTGCCGGTAAAATTGCTGGCAGCAAAACCATTTCTTTCAAAAAAGGGGGCCTCAATTTAGGCCAGCACGAAAAGGTGGAAGTGAATATGCAGCCTTTATAACCAGGCATTGATACGGCTTTTGAGTCGTTCAACTCGTTTAAGCTAAAGTTGGCAGTTAGCAAAAGCGGTTCAAATGCTAACTGTTCTTCTATCGCATCATTTACTTTAAAATAGTTTAAAACCAAAACAACATGATAAAAGCGCAGTTTCAAAAAGAAATAATCATCAGCGGTACGCAAAGCAATGGCGGCGCCACCAACAACAAAAAAGACGTGGCCAAAATTCAATGCTGGCTTAATTTATATGCGCAGCAAAATCCTGCTTCGGGTACATCCACCGGTATTGACGGCGACTTTGGTTCGGCTACGGAGGCAGCCGTTACCGCTTTTCAAAAAGCAAAAAAACTACCGCAAACCGGCAAGGTAGATGCTGCGGTTTTTGCGGCCTTATGCCAGCCTATGACTGATGCGTTTACCACAGTGCCCAAAGGCAAAACACTTCGCGACCTGATTGTAAGCACAGCGGCCATACATTTAGCCAGCAAGCCGTTTGAGCTATCGGTAAATGGCCAAACCAACAGCGGCCCCTGGGTACGGGCTTATATGGATGGCAATGAAGGCGAACCCTGGTTTTGGTGTATGGGGTTTGTACAAACCATCATAGACCAGGCGGCTACTGTGTTAGGCAAAGACTTTCGCAGCCTGATGCCACTTACCTATAGCTGCGATGTAGTAGGCGCTACCGGCCTTCATAAAGGATTGTTGAAGCGAAACGCAGAGATCAGGAAAGATGCCTCCGGTGTGAAGCCCGGCGACTTGTTCCTGGTACAAAAATCTCCCAACGATTGGTTTCATACCGGGCTTATTATAGGCATCAATGGAAGTGTATTTGAAACGGTGGAGGGCAATACTAATAACGATGGATCGCATAATGGCAATGGTGTTTACCGGCGGCAGCGCAACTTTATGCAATCGAAGCTGGATGTGTTTTCTATTGAACCGCTGGTGTAATTTATCACTGCTAAAACAAGTGAGCTATTGCTTGATTCTTCTAACCTTGATGAAAAGAAAACTACTGGTGAGGCGCAAGCTATCGTTATATTATTTTGTATTACCGTAGTTCTGTTAGTTTTTCACCCTGATGTATTCTTCAGTATTCAAGCGATTTACTCCGGTGCTTTCAATTTTTTCCCTTCCGGTTTGAGTTAGGGTATCATTCTTAATCGTCACTGTAAATTTAAAATCGTTACCCTCCCATTCCCTGGCACTACAGTACTCCAGATGTTCTGTGTAAGCACTACCGCTAAGAGAATACCTGCCTCCACCCGCTACAAAAACCGCAGCAGAATCTTTTCCCTTTCTGAGGTCGTGTTGTAAAAAAGCAAAATGCGTGTTGTTGATGATTTTAATGAAGGAGATGTTTTTGGTATAGTCAGTAACTACTGTATCACCTTTTTCTATAACCGTGCCTTTTATAAGTTGCCAGGTACCTGTCATAGAACTTTGAGATACGGTTGGAAGAGAGTCCTCCATTTTGCCTCCGCATGATAGCAGTACTGTAACTATAAAAGCTAATCCTGATTTGATTTGCATGGTTTTATAATAATCTTTACCCTGATAGTTAACGTAGAAAAACAGCAGGAAATCAGAGCATGATCATAAAACTTTTTTTAAGCTATTGGCCAAAAAAAGTGATTGCGTTATAACACCGGTGGCGGTTACTTTCGTACCTATTAACTTCTGTAGTTCCGGATCGGAAAACGGATTACCGCCCAAACGCCGCAACTGGTAAGCCCCACTATCGGTTTCTAAGTAAATGCCATCATGTTCGCTTTTAGAGCCTTGCGCAAAACCTTTTTGTACTACCTGCCCGGTCAGTTGTATTTGTGCGCCGGATTCTTTCAGGGGTTTATTTGCTTTCATACACTTTCCATCCCAGGATTTGTGCGGTATTTTCCTTTACTACCAGCACCCGTATTTTCTTTAGCCGTTCCATGGGGTTTTGAATATACGTATGAAACTTTACATCCTTGCCCCCGAATTTCTTCTGTAAGCCCATCATGTCTGCCGATTTAGGCTTTACCGAATAAACGGCGTTCTTGTCGCCCTTTTTAAAGTTGTTCCTTTCTAAAATTTGGTCTACCGACAGGGTTTTATTATCAGGCAGCAGCAGCCTGGCTTTTAATGGCGATACTGTTCGTAATTTTTTAGTGATGCCATTGGTGGCGGCTAATGACGAACCTTTCATAAAAAGATTTTTCCGGGAGTTGGCAATGGCCGATCCAACGCTGATACTTTTTACTTCGGCTTCCTCGCATTCGGCGGGTTGTACGGATGGGTCGCCCAGCAAATAAAACTGCGCAATGGTTTTTAGTTCCACCGGGTCCAGATCGGGACCAACAGCGGTTAGAAACTGTTGCCTTGCTTCCAAAAAAGCACGGCCGGTGGAAGCGCCTTTTAAAATGTTCTTTATAAAAAACTGGGTGATCAGATCGGCCAGCCCTTGCGAGTCGGCCGGACCGTAAGCGATAGTGCTGCTGCCTAAAAAAGCAATAGCATCGTTGGCGAGGTAAGTATTGGCAATACCCAATCCGGCCAATCCTAATTGCTCGCCATCAAATAGCTGTGCGCCGTAGCAACATTCCGCCGCAACTACCGTTCCGGCTCTTACGTTACCCGGAAGGTTGGATGATTCCAGTGCCTCAGGATATTGTTGGTCTTTCTGTCCATAAAAAGACAGGTCCGCATTTGCGCCATGGCAGTTATAAAAATGGGTAAGCGGCGCCAATTGCTTTTTGGAATAAGGAGCGTACTTCTTTGGCACTTTGCCGTTTGGTGATGTAAGCAAACTTTTAAATTCACCAAACATGCTTTGCAAACTCAGCTCCGTGGACTTCTGCCAAACCAGCGCCGATACGGAAAAATAGTTTCGGTATTCATCAGCATTAAGCGGCTTATGACGGATAGAGTTGGTGATTATTTTTTGCAGGTAAGAAACGTTTTTTTGTTGCCCCATCACATCGGGCAGGCGGCCTACAACCCTTGTGGGGCCTGTAAAGTTGTCCATCTTAGTGCTATAGGGCGTATCGCAGGCATAAGGCAAGTCGGATGGAACAATCGTATCATCATCTTCAGCCGGGTTTTTAATTTCCTGAAAAGGAATGATGTCCGGGGCACCCAGAATAACAATGTAAGCCGGCACATATTTTTTGTACAAATCATCTACCACCCGCTTGTATTCCTGTTCCGAATCTGCTGCTAATTTTTTTACACCAGCCAATTTTAAAGAAGGCCCATCATCAACAAAAGCAATCTTTGTGTCAAGCCCCAGCTTTTTATCAGCTACCTGCATTTGCTTTAGAAGCACATTGATCTTTGAGAAATTTTTACCATACTTCCATTGCAGCTTGCTGCGGTTGGTAACAATCAATTTGATGGGTTTCATAAACAATCAATTTTAGGTTTGAAGAGGAGCAAGTGTAACGCCAATACAAATTATGAATAAACGCCATTCTTTATCTGAAAAAACTTTGTAACTACTCTTCTTTCAAAAAAATTGATGGATGAAAAGAGAAACAACCAACAAGGAACCGTAAAAACTCTTTCGCTACATAAGCGAATAGCTATGGCCGTCATCAGCTTTAATTCTTCACTTGTTCTTCTGTCAGTTCGCTTTTATCTAATTCCCTTTTCAACACATAATGGTAAATGCTTTGCGAATTTTCGGTAACCAGGAAAGCATTTACCAGCTTCCAACCACTGCGGCCCAGAAAGTTAAGCGCATCTACCACGGAGTTAAACGATTTCGCTTTGCCCATATCGTCCTTTACACGGGTGTCTTTAAAGGAAATCCATTTACGCTCCTCCCCGTTGTCAATATCAATGGTGACTTTACGGCTGAATAACTTTGCCTGCGCCGTCATCTCGCAGTACTGCTCTATTTTTTGTGCTTTAACAACAGCAACCGCCATTAGCAAAATGGCTACTCCAAAAAACCTTTTCATAACTATTATTTTTTTGTATAAGTAGTGGTTTTATATGCGGCCACAATACAGTTATGTATGAACTGCTGGTTATAAAGATGAGTGTTTATAAAAGCATGAATGAACGGTAGCGGAACTTTATCTCCATGCAATGGTATCCTTCATTTCTGTTCCCGGATAGTAGGTCACCAATGATAGCTCGTACTTATTTTGTTGCTTCAGCAATTGAATGAATTGCCGCAACTGAAAAGAGTCTTCACTTTTTGCATACACCTGATCGTGGGCCAACAATACAAGATGGTCCCTTGCCTTGGTGCGGTTATGTTTGAACACCGAATCTATCTGCGCTATCATTTCTTCGGCCGTGTTAAGCACACAAATGGTTTTATGATCAAATTGCCATTCCAGGTCCCAGCCCATTAATTCAAAGCCGGCCTTTTGCAGGGAGTCAGCCGCCGCTGTGCTCTTTTTTAAATCGGTGAATTGTAAGGTATCAATGCGCCAGATGTTGCGCCCCGGCGTACGGCCAATGCTATTGGTAAGATGAAGGCTATCCTGCGTTCGCTCAAAATCGTTAACTACAGAATCCGGTTCCGAATAGTACGCCTGGTAATGGTTGTGCGCATGGCTGTAGCTATGGTTGCACAAGGCAATCTGCTGCGCCATTTTTAAACTGTCCCACATACGACTTTGTGTAGGCGAGGCAAACACATGTTCGCCCACAATAAAGAACGAAACCGGTACACCTTCGTCCTGCACAATATGCAACACATTTTTGGTGCCGCGGTTAGGGCCATCATCAAAGGTGAGGTAAAGCTTTTTCTTCTTCTTTGCCGCAGCTTTTTTTGTAGCAAAAGAAGATGTGTCGCTCAAAGCCCGACCAGCCATTTTTTTCAGAGGCGGCCTGGCATTGGAAGGTGGTTGGTAAACAGCGAGTGGTAAAATGATAAGAAAGATAATGGAGGCCTTGGTAAGAAGAGCGGTAGTAGTGGTATCACCCTCATCATCGGAAGACGATTTCATAAAAAGGAGTTGATTTTCCTATGAATTTAGGACGCAGCGATAGGCCTTTGCAAATAGTTTTGGTTAAAGAATGTGTAAATGCAATATTGAGTATAGAATATTTTTCGGGTTTGATAGCAGGTATTATTTTTTAGAGTGACGCTCCCAAAATTGCATGAATGATTTAGGAGAAATGACAGGTAGTGATGTTAGTGCTTTTTTAAAATCTTTTGTGTTAGATGTAATAAAATAATCTATGCCTTGAACAGTTAAGGCTGTAAAGTATTGTACGGCATCTTCTAAATCAGAAAAGGAAGAAGAGAGCGCCATTTCAAAAGCTATATTGTTAGGGTTAGCCAGCGAACTATATTGTAAAATAGAAGTGCTGTGTTGGATAATCTCCGACCGTGATCGCTTTTCAGTATGTAGTATATACATCAGGTTTAGCAGATTAGAAGCGGAGGTAAAAGCGGTCAGGCGTTTTTGTTCTGCTAATAGAAGCAAAGCCTCTGCATGCGACCAGTCGTTACCCCTATGCATCAATACATCGAGATAAACATTAGCATCTATAAAAATTTTATAAGCCATGTTTTGCTTTTAAGTACCTGCCTTTAGCTTCTTTTAAACTAAGTTTAGGATTTACTTTTCCCTTTAACACACCACTCATAGATTTTACATAAGATGTCTTTTGAACGTCGGCCGCCGCAAATGTTTTCAAGTACTCTTCTATCACTTTACTTAAACTTTTCCCCCGGCGGCTACTGGCATCCTTTGCTCTTTCAATTACGTCCTTATCCATGCTCAAGGTTAACTTCGTCGTCATAAAAATTAGCTTTGTTCAAAAGTACGTATTCGTTTCCATTGATACGTATAGCGGCTTTTCGATTTGATTTATTATGAATCATTAAGTTCTCATTCAACCTTCAATTGCTTATCTTCCAACAAACTCTATTGCTGTGAAAAAAACAATTACACTACTGTTGCTTTTGGGTACTATTTATACCACCAATGCCCAAAAAGATGTTACCGCCGCCATCAACGCCGCTGCTGATAAAATAGAACCCAAATGCATTGCCTGGCGAAGGCAATTGCACGAAGCTCCCGAATTAGGTAACCGCGAATTTAAAACCGCTAAACTTATAGCCGATCATCTTCGCTCATTAGGTATAGAAGTAAAAGAAGGCGTGGCGCATACCGGCGTCGTCGGCATTCTTAAAGGCAGCAAACCCGGGCCTGTTATAGGTTTGCGGGCCGATATGGATGCGCTGCCGGTAACAGAAAGAGGCAATCTCCCATTTGCTTCCAAAGTAAAAACGCAATACAACGGACAGGAAGTTGGCGTAATGCACGCCTGCGGACACGATACGCATGTGGCAATGCTGATGAGCGTAGCAGAAATTTTAGCAGGCATGAAAAACGAGTTAAGTGGTACTGTAAAATTTGTATTTCAACCGGCTGAAGAAGGCGCTCCGCAAGGCGAGGAAGGTGGTGCTGAATTGATGATAAAAGAAGACGTGATGAACAATCCAAAAGTGGATGTAATGTTTGGCTTGCACATTAATGCACAAACGCCGGTAGGCCAAATCAAGTACCGCGAAGGCGGCATGATGGCCGCATCGGATTGGTTTAAGATTGTGATTCATGGCAAGCAAAGCCACGGCGCACAACCCTGGCTGGGCAACGATCCTGTGGTGATGGGCGCTCAAATAATTGAAGCGCTGCAAAGCATTGTAAGCCGGCAAATGGAGTTGCCTAAAAATGCCGTGGTGATTTCTACTACCATTTTTAAAGCCGGTGTAAGGGAAAATATTATTCCGGAAGAAGTAACGCTGGCAGGTACCATTCGCACACTGGATACGGCCATGCAGCACGAGGTTTGGATGCGCATAGAACGTACCGCCAAAAACATTGCCGAAGCCTGGGGCGCCACGGCCGATGTGGCGTTCAACTCCAAAACATTAGTCACGTATAACAACCCGGAGCTGACCCGCAAGATGCTGCCCTCATTAGCCAAAGCAACTGATAATAATGCCACTGTAATGGATGCGCAAATGGGCGGTGAGGACTTCTCCTACTTTGCTGATAAGGTGCCTTCCCTATTTTTTTATTTGGGTGGCATGAAGCCGGGTACCGATCCTAAAACAACGGCTGCGCACCACACGCCTGATTTTTATGTGGACGAAGCCGGCATGAAAGATGGTATTAAAGCCTTCCTGTTTTTGGTAACGGATTATATGAAGATGAGCAGCGAAAAACCGGTAAGTAAACCAAGTTTGAAACCAACAAAATGAGAACTATTCTGCTGCCTATTTCCTTTCTTGTTTTTGGCTTTTTAGCATCTGCACAGAAAATTGACAAGGGCTTGCAAAAGCAGGTTGCAGAAGCGTTGAAAAGCTTTAACGGTGACGTAGGCGTGTACATAAAGAATTTGAAAACGGGTAAGATAGCAGCCATCAATGCCGATACGATTTTTCCAACCGCCAGCATGGTAAAGATTCCGATACTGGTTGGTATAATGGATAAGATGAACAGGGGTGAGTTAACCTATCATCAATCGCTTACGTATAAAGATTCGCTCCTGTATGCGGGTGTTGATATTTTAGGCTCGTTTAAGAATGACGAGAAGATTGAGCTAAGCAAAGTGCTCCTGCTGATGCTAAGCACCAGCGATAACACCGCATCGCTTTGGCTGCAAAGCCTTGCCGGTGGCGGTGCACGCATCAATGAAATTTTAGACAGCATAGGCTTTGTTACAACAAGAGTTAACTCACGCACACCCGGCCGGGAAGCAATACGAAACATTTATGGCTGGGGACAAACTTCACCGCTGGAGATGGCAACATTGATGGAAAAGATTGTTGATGGAAGTATCATCAACAACGAACGCAGTGCACAAATGCTTCGATTGTTAGGAAGAAATTATTGGGATGAAGAAGCGGTATCTCAAATACCATCAGATGTTTTTGTGGCGAGTAAAAATGGCGCCGTAGATGCCAGCCGCAGCGAAGTAATGTTTGTAAATGGCCGCAAGGGGAGATACATTTTTTGCATCTGCACGAAGAACAATAAAGACCAAAGTTGGGAGAGTACTAATGAGGCATGGGTGCTGACGAGGAAGTTGAGTAAGATGGTTTGGGAGAGCATGGAGTGAGGATTTTCCATATAGAAGCACACTACCTACCTTTTACTATCTGCTTCTCCGATGCGTCTCCCGCTGAAGTATTTATAACCTTTTAGAAAATTATGCGGGGACGCATCGGTTTAGTATTTGGAGCACCTCTATCAATTCACCAGCGCCAAAAAATCGCGGTAATCTTTTACTATCAGGTTATCTTTTTTGCCTAATTCATAGTAGGCCGCAGAACCATGTTCGTATTCATAAGGCACACTACATAACTTCCATTTTCCACGACAAGGATTGGCGTGCATATAATTCAGTTTCTGCAAAACAAACGGATCTGTGCGGCACTCTTTTACTTCAAATGTTCCTTGCCAAAGCTGGTGCAAATGGGCACGGACTTTTTTCACGTTACTGACGCCTTCTTGTAACTGTGCAAGCACTGCATCAGCTTTTTGTTGTTTAAGCCGCGCTATTATTTCATAACCAATAAACCGCTTTCCATTGCCTAAAACGGTATTCAAGGATTGGCCATTATTCTGAAAATAGAAAAGCAAATGCACATGATTGGGCATGATGACATAACCTAAAACCTGGTGCCCGCTTGTATTTAAGATGCCGAAGAATTTATAGACTTCATCATACGCATTGGTCATTTGAATTAACGACAGCCAGCGATAGCATGTAAAGGTGATGAAGTAGATGCTTGATTTTTGAACGGGAAGATGGATTGCCATAATTGAAAATATAGCTAAACTGTTTTGCGATAACCATAAAAACATTCAGTTAGCTGGTTACTTCTCCGATGCGTCTCCCGCCATAGAGTTTTGCTTTATGAAGCTACGGTGCGGGGACGCGTCGGTATCGGTATTGGGGTTTGCGATGGTAAAGCCGATGCGTCCCCGCTGAAACATGTTCATTGAGCATGGATACTGTGGCGGGAGACGCATCGGAGAAGAAAATTGCTCCAACGTGAGCCCGTACTTACGTAAAACTTTTGTTGGTGACAGTTTTTATTCAGGAATTCCCTTGCGATTTTGGTTTTCAATCCAATATTTTAATGTCCCGATGAAATTCCAGATGTCATCGTTAGCCGGCTTAATATAAGTTGGGTCGTCTGGATTGTCTCCCATTTTATTAAAAATATCAATCAACCACGTTGAACCATGCCCAGTTGCTCCAAGAGGCTTTAGCCAGTGTTCTAATTCGCCGTACCTTACTACGAAACAACCATATTCTTCGAGCAGGTTAAAAAAATTGTGAGTGGCTTCCTGTCCATCTTTATCTAAGATAAGTATGCCGCCGTCCTTCTTCATGTTCTGACCGGTTGCATTAAGTGCTGCATGTATTGATTGTCTCTGACTGTGCAAAGCTTGATGGCTCAAAATGGGAATAAAAGCTGATTCCAACGGTTTAGTAAAGACTTGCCCGCTATCTTTCAAGAAATCAATGTCAACAATAGCAGCAGTTGGAATTCCGAGTTCTCTTAGCGGCCTAACAATTTCCCAAACGGTTTGTTTGTTTTGAGCGTTTAGGAATAAACAATTTGCTATTCCTCTACTGTCATTGTTTGAAAGCAGTCTTTCATTTATTTCTTGATAAAATGCTCTATCTGAGTCGGATTCAGTAACAACAACTGCTTCATAAAATAGTCCATTTAACACGCCTGTTGAACGTAATAATGGATGCCGCATTAATTTTAAAATTTTTGCTTGATTAAGTAAACGAGCTGTTGGTATATTATTTTTATAGGTTAACCGAACAATATTGAGCGGTATGCCAGATTGTATCGAACCCATTAAAAAATTTGAACTGTGTGTTGATACAAAAAGTCTCCTGTTCGTATTCCTTAATGAATTTCCAATCTCCTTTCCGAGCTTTGCTGATAATGCAGGATGTAAAAATGCTTCTGGTTCATCAATCAATGTTATCTTAGGATTTCCTGCCAACAGTGTTGTAATAATTCCTGTAAACGCCTTCACTCCGTCACTGGCATAAACAATTTCTAAGGCTTTGCTATGAAATGACACAGAGGCGGCTTCCCAGCCTTTTTCAGTTCTTTCGTCCGGTGGATTAATATCTGAAAGCCTAACCCGAAGTTTCCCCATATTTGTCGGGTCAATGACAAAATATTTACCGAAAGCTTCAAAAATTATTCGTCTAACTTCTGTCCTAATCTGATTATCGTTAAAAAGATGTGATAGTTGATTTTGTGACAAGCTTTGTAAGTCGCCAGCAGGCTGTTCATTACAAAGATTCAATCGGCTTGTACCATCAAGTCTCATTGTATACACATTCAGAAATTGCCCATATTGTCCTTGTGTGTTTTGATTCGGATTAATGGCTTCATTGATTGCGGTATCCTTTTGTAACATTACTTGGATAGGCTGCTGATGCAATGGATTTACTCTCCCTATTTTAATATAACCCGGTTGCAAAGCTTCAGTTGGTTTTGGCTTTAATTCGATTTTTATCAGCTCTTGCTCAAAATCTTGTCTTAGCCAAGGAATAAAAACAATTTTATCTAATACAACTTGATTAGTTTGTTGTCGAGTTGTTTTACAATAGTTTTCTATTTCAATTAATATTTTGCTTTTCCCTGAATTGTTGGGTCCAACAAAAACGGTTATTGGTGTTAGTTGAAGATCTAAATGTGGTTGTCCAGGTGTTGAGCCAAACTTTAAAGTAATTGTTTCAATCATAGAGATGTGTCATTTAAAAATTGCCAGCAATAGCAGCATTGTCGTTACTAAGGGTACAAATATACTTTGACCATCAACCGAATTTTATGCCTGTCGCATCTTGTTGAATCATGTTCTGAATGTACAAGAGTGCGACGCAACTGGGTTTAATAGCACCACTTCAGCTAAGTACAAAAAAAATCAAACCAATATTTGCCCACTCACTTCAACAATTGATACGCCAATAAACTCATCACATACGCTATCCCCGTCATATAAATCAATTGTATCACCGGCCATTTCCAAGTTCTTGTTTCGCGTTTTACAATGGCCAAAGTACTCATGCACTGCATGGCAAAAAGATAGAAGATCATCAGCGAAACGCCGGTAGCCAGCGTAAACAGCGGTTCACCGTTTTGCTTTTTAGCAGCAGCCATTTTATCACGTAATAAGGTGCCCTGTTTTTCATCGGCCACACTAAAAAGCGTAGCCATGGTGCCTACAAAAACTTCCCGTGCGGCAAAGGAAGTTACCAATGCAATGCCAATGCGCCAATCATAACCCAGAGGCTTAATTGCCGGCTCCAGGCCCTTGCCTAAAATTCCGGCGTAGGAGTTTTCGAGCTTCGCTGTATTTAAGCGCATTTGCAGAGAGTCTTTAGCAGCGGGGGTTTCAGCCATTTGCTTAGCATACTTCGTATCTAAATCGGCCATGCGGCCCGATGGCCCAAAAGAACTTAGAGCCCAAAGTATCAGCGAAATCACCATAATGATTTTACCGGCATCGGTAACAAAAATGCGGGCCTTGCTGATCATGGTTTGCACCACCGTTTTTGCCCGTGGCGGACGATACGTAGGCAGCTCTAAAATGAAAAAGCTTTTTTCTTTTATATGGATAAACCACTTGGCAATATAAGAAACCAGCATAGCCATAGCAAAGCCAAGCAGGTAAAGTCCCATCATCACCATAGCCTGCAAACTAAAAATATGCAGGTAGTATTTATTTGGAATTACCAGCGCAATTAAGATGGTATAAACAGGCAGCCGCGCCGAGCAACTCATAAGCGGCGTAATTAAAATCGTCAGCAAACGCTCCTTGCGGTTTTCAATATTGCGGGCACTCATGATGGCCGGCACTGCGCAGGCAAAACCGCTTATCAACGGCATTACACTTTTGCCGTTCAGGCCTACGCTTCGCATTAACCTATCGGTAAGAAAAGAGATGCGGGCCATGTAACCGGTGTCTTCTAAAATGGTGATCAATCCAAACAGGATCATGATCTGCGGAACAAAGATCATGATGCCGCTTAAGCCCGCAAGCAATCCGTTCACCACCAAATCGGAGAACCAGCCTGCCGGTAAAATAGCATTGGCCCAAGTGCTCACATAAGAGAAACCTTCTTCTATCCACGTCATCGGATACTGCGCTACATAAAACACCATTTGAAATAACAGGAACAATACCGCTAACAAAATCAGGTAGCCCCAGGTGCGATGAAGCAGCAGGTCATCCAACTTTGCCGTAAAGCGTTTTTGTTCTTTGGGGTCGGGCTCAGTTACCGAGGTTTGCATTATCTGCTTGATGCGCTGGTAGCGTTGCAGTATCTCCGTTGCCTGTGTTTTTGTATGATTAAAGGCATGTTTTTCTTCGATGCCTTCAATGGTATGTTGCAGGCGGCTGTCTAACTCAAACTCTTCGTGGTTGATTAAAAAATGAATGGCCGAATAATCCGATGCGCCAGGGATAGCCAATTGTAAATCTTCTATTGGGCCGGCCGCTAATTCTCTGTTCTCAATAAAGTCTCGAACCGGAATTTTATAGTGATTGGAGGCCGTTAATTCAACGGCTTTCTTAAGTTGAATGATGCCTTTGTTCTTTCGTGGATTGACCGCTACTACCGGCACGCCCAGTTCTCTTTCCAACTGCGCCAGGTCTATCTCAATGCCTTTGCGTTTAGCTATATCTGCCATGGTTAAAGCCACTACCACAGGCATTTTCAGGTCCATGATCTGCGAACAAAAAAGCAGGTTGCGCTTTAAATTACTGGCATCTACCACCACTACAAATACATCGGCACGAATGTCTTTATCCTGGTTGAGCAGCACCCGGTAACTAACCCATTCATCCAATCGTTTTGGATATAGACTATACGTGCCTGGTAGGTCAATTATATTGCCGGTAAGTGTGGTTGAAATAGCGGTGGTACCTGTTTTTTTATCAACTGTTACACCCGGAAAATTGCCTGTCTTTTGGTGAAGCCCGGTAAGCACATTAAACAGCGAGGTCTTACCGCTGTTTGGGTTTCCGACTAAGGCAATATGAATTGTTTTTTTTACCACCGTAAGGTTCGCAAAGGTAACCGGCTTCACCAGCAGGGCTTTACGAGATTGGAAGTTTTAGCGCCCCATTAGGGAAAAAAGGGCAATCAAAAAAATGTGTCTTTCTATGTGCAAACCCTTTTACAAAGGTATTTTTGTCGCCCGCTACGCATTAAATCATCTGCCGTGTTTATAAGACTTAGTTTTCTCCTTTTACTTATCACCAGTTGCGCCTCGCACAAGCCTTTAGTAACTGAATCAACACCAGCTATCGCTTCTATAAAAAGCAGTATTGAATATTTGGCCAGCGATAGCCTGGAAGGCCGCCGTACCGGCACAGCGGGAGAATCGTTAGCCGCCGCTTATATAGCGGCACAATTTGAAAAATACGGTTTGCAACCAAGGGGCACCGCCGGGTTCTATCAAAAATTTAGTGTAGCCGAAGGAAAAGAGATTAGCCCTTCCACTGCTTTATCTATCAACGATAAACCGCTTGCGTTGTACACCGATTTTTTTCCACTTATTTACAGCAGCAATGCAAGCATTAATGCTTCACCATCCATATCATTAATGGAGAGAGGCGAACCCTGGTTTTTTAATATGGCGGAAACGGTGAAAGAGAACAGGGCCAATCCACATTTTGATATAACCGAAGCGGTTTTGGCTAAGGCCAAAGACGCTGCCAGCAAGGGCGCCACGGCTTTCCTTGTGTATAATACATCAGCAGTGGCAGATGGTTGGACATTTGACGGAAAAGAAAAAGCAGAACGCTTATCCATCCCGGTTATTTACTTTTCAAACAAAACCGCAGCTACCTATTTCAAAGACCAATCCGCTTCAGTAAAAATTGGGGGAAGAATTGATATTGAAGAAAAGGTAAGAAGTGGTATAAACGTAGTTGGCTACATTGACAATGGCGCTGCTACTACGGTTGTTCTTGGCGCTCACTTCGATCATCTGGGCTATGGCGAAGATCATAACTCGCTTTACGCCGGCAAGGATAAGCAAGTACATAATGGCGCCGATGATAATGCCAGCGGTACAGCGGCATTAATGGAATTGGCGAGGATGGTCAAGCGTTCTACATTAAAAGCCAACAATTATTTATTCGCCGCTTTTTCGGGTGAAGAACTGGGCTTGTATGGATCAAAATATTTTACGCAGCATCCTACCATTGATATAAGCAGCATCAACTACATGGTTAATATGGATATGGTGGGCCGGTTAAATGATTCTTCAAAAACAGTAACCGTTGGAGGCTATGGTACCTCGCCTACATGGGGAACTTTATATACCACCGCAGGAGGGTTGTTTCCTGTAGGCAACTATCATTTCGATAGCAGCGGCACCGGCCCAAGCGATCATACGTCCTTCTATATAAAAAATATTCCCGTGCTGTTTTATTTCACCGGTCTTCATCCGGATTATCATAAACCATCCGATGATTTTGATAAGATTAATTATGCCGGTGAGCTGGCCATCATCAAACATATTTACAGTGTACTGCAAGCCACCGATAAAATGAATACAAGGTTGGTGTTTACCAAAACAAGGGAGACGCAATCCGGCACCACAGCCCGTTTCAGCGTTACGCTGGGTATTATGCCCGACTATACATTTAATGGCGCCGGCGTACGTGCCGATGGTGTAAGCGATGGCCGGCCGGCACAAAAAGCAGGGCTACAGACAGGCGATGTTATTACGGCTATTGGCGGGTTTAAAACGGGCTCACTGGAAAGCTATATGCAAACCCTTGGCAAGTTTAAAAGGGGCGATAAAACAACGGTCTCTTATTTGCGAAATGGAAAGCCGCTTGTATGTACTGTAGAGTTTTAGTAGTTTAACCCGACCATGTTATAATTATGAAATTCACCCTGGACAATAAAGATCTTACAGACAGCTTCTTTGAAGAAACAAAGCTGTTGGGCATACAGGCACCAATTAAAGATTACCTGTTTTGCTGGCAGATCAACCAGTTGTTGAGTGTTGATTTTCGCATTAATAACGAATTGGAAATACCCTTGTTCAGAAAAGGCCGCCAGTACTTTTTTCCGGTGTACGAGTTCTCCCAACCCTCTACTTGCCTCATGCATTACTTATACAACAACCAGCATGATGGTGAATACCTGCTTCCTGAATTTAAACACCTTGATTTTTTATGGTTGCTGAAAGACGATTTTGTATCGGATGAATTTATGGGCAATTTAATTTACTCGTTACGGTCTATTAACGGCGTTCAATTAGTGGTGGAATTAACTAATGAAAAGATCAGGAATAAGGAGCATTTAGTTTTTTAAACAGTATAAAAAAATGTATCATGGCTTGGGAAGAAAAAGACAATAAACTATATCAAAAGTTCAGCTTTAAAGACTTCAGCGAAGCCTTTGCCTTTATGACAAGAGTGGCACTGCTGGCCGAAAAAGCGGACCATCATCCGCGATGGACCAACGTTTATAACAGCGTTGAAATATGGTTGAATACTCACGATGCGGGAAACGTTGTAACACAAAAAGATCGAAAGCTGGCGCAGCAAATTGATGCTTTAGGATGATAAGATCCGCCGCTGAAAATGATGCCGCCGCTATTAAAGGATTGATGGCGCAACTTGGTTATGATATTACTATAAGCGATGCTGCCGACAACATCAATGTATATCATCAATCTGATGCTGTTGTTTTAGTGTCAACAGATAATAACCTGGTTATTGGATTTATTTCTGGTGCTATTGTTCCGCTGTTTCATAAAAAAGAAAGTATGTTTCGCATCACCGCTCTTTGTGTAGATGAAGCGTATAGAAGCAAAGGCTTTGGAAAAAAATTAGTGAACGCCATAGAAGATTGGTGCATTAAAAAAAGTTGTTTTTATATAGAGGTCACCAGCGGCGCCCATCGCAATAAGGATGCTCACCAGTTTTATGAATCGCTCCATTATACAATGTATGATGGTAAACGGTTTTTGAAAAGAATAACTGGTACATCTTCCACCAATAGTTTCTAACATTACGCTATCACCTTCACCGTTTTTTCTTCCCTGGCCATACATCGTCCAATAGGAACAAGATGATCCGCAAGGCCAAATTTTTCAAACACTTCTTTTACGCTATCGGCATCTTTTGCCGCGATCAATAGTCCGCCGTTGGTTTGCGGGTCGGGTAAAACATGCAAGGCTTCAGCTCTATCTACTCCATTTTCTATTTGTACTTTATCGCCATAGCTGGCCCAGTTGCGGCCCGTAGCGCCGGGAATGGTAAGGTGCTCCAGATAGGTTTTGAGCCCGGTTATTTTTGGCAAATCGCTATAACAAAGTTCGATGCTTACCCCGCTGCCATCGGCCATTTCAATCAGGTGTCCCATCAGGCCAAAGCCTGTTACATCCGTCATGGCATGGACAGCTTTTAAGCTACCCAATACTTCGCCGGCTTTATTTAGCGTGGTGAGTTGTTTCAATAAAATGGCATAGTGTTCTTCTGCCAGCAAGCCTCGTTTTATAGCGGTTGCTAAAATGCCAACGCCCAATGGTTTGGTAAGAAAAAGCAAGTCGCCTTCCTGTGCTCCATTGTTCTTTTTTATTTGCGCCGAATGAACGGTTCCGGTAACAGCCAAACCAAAAATGGGTTCCAGCGAATCAATGGTATGGCCGCCGGCCAATGGTATTCCGGCTTCGGCACAAATGCTTCGGCCACCATCCAACACCTGTTGCGCTACTTCGGGTGAAAGTTTGCTCACCGGCCAGCCAAGAATAGCAATAGCCATCAGCGGCTTTCCACCCATGGCATATACATCGCTTATAGCGTTAGCTGCGGCAATGCGACCAAAGGCAAACGGGTCATCTACAATCGGCATAAAAAAATCCGTGGTGGAAACGATGGCCGTTGTTTCATTGATCTGGTAAACCGCAGCATCATCGCTGCTTTCATTGCCTACCAACAAAGCAGGGAACAACGGTGCCGTTTGTTGTGTGGCCAGCATTTGTTGCAAAACAGAAGGCGCTATTTTACAACCGCAACCACCGCCTTTTGAAAATTGCGTGAGCTTTATTTCTTGCTGCATAAAATTAGTATTGTGTCATTAGTTACGAAACTAAAGAAGCATTTTGAGGTGTTACGGTTTGGGCTTTCAGCCAGGTAACTATGGCTGCTTTGTCGCGATTATATAATGCTTTACTGTATTGCTTATCGTAATACTTCAGTAAGATGCGAAAACATTCTGTGATGTTGTTTTCGGTTAAATGTGCCAGGGCTGTTTTTGTTTCCATTGGGCCGAGGCGTTTTCTGATACGTTCAATAGCGTTACTTAATTCTTCTTTACCACATTGGCCGTATTCCTGGAAGATGTGTTGCAGCCGCTCTTCAAATGGAATTTCTAAAAAGTACACGGGTGCCTTGCGCACCGTTTTCCAAAATGCACCGGGGAGGTTTATGAGGCCAATGCGCTGGCTTTCATCTTCAAGCCAGATGCAGTTTGGGGTTTGAGGTTTGGGGTTTGATGTTGTTTGCGGCTCACCATTCACTATTGACTCATCACTATTCATTTTACGCAACGTAGTACTTAACCTGTTTTCAAACATCTCCTGCGAGGGTTGCGGAGGCATATTAATATTGCCAAAGGCAGAACCCTTGTGCGAGGCAAGTCCTTCAAGGTCAATGACCGCATTGCCCTGTTGTTTTAAGCGAGCCAATACCTCTGTTTTACCGGAACCGGTATAGCCGCCTAATATTTTAAATGGATAAGATTGTTCAAACGATTGCAGCACATAATTGCGAAAAGCTTTATAACCGCCGGCTAATACTGTTACATTAAATCCGTACAAGTTAAGCAGCCAAGATACAGCGCCACTGCGCATTCCACCGCGCCAGCAATACAGAAAAACAGAGTTGGCAGTTGGCAGTTGGCGGTTGGCGATACTATCTGCAGCAAAAGTTTGTTCACTACTTTCCGTCGTTGATTCTACACTAAAAAAATCAATTGGCAACTGGTTGTTTGTTTCTTTACTGCCAACTGCCAACTGTAAATTGCCAACTGAATCCTTCCCTTCTTCATTTATCTGTTCCTTGTTCATCCGTTCGATATTCTCAATCATCCCTCTCATCTTCGGGCCAAAATAATCCAGTCCTATTTTAATAGCGGCTTCGCGGCTTTGTTGTTTGTACGCCGTACCCACCACGTTGCGTTCTTCATCGGTAAATAACGGGAAGCTGATGGCGCCGGGTATATGTGCATGATGGTATTCTGCCGGGGAACGAACATCGAGTAAGATGCCGGTGCTGCACTCCTTTATAAAAACGTCTATTGCCACCCTTCTCATTAAATCAAATGTAGTGGTAAATAAAAAGCTTCCGGTAAAGGAAGCTTTTTAAAAACATCAGAAAATAATTTTATTTGGAACTGTCTTTGCCCATCTTCATTTTATCACCATTCACTTTTATCTTTTTCAGATTGCCATCTTCGTCGGTTTTAATTTTTATTTTATCTCCGTTTTCTGTCGTCACTTTCTGTTTCATGCCATTATCAGATGACTTCCATTTTTTTACTATCATTTCATCGTCCTTCATCCATTTGTCATCGTAGTTCACCCATTTATCGCCGTCGCCGTGGTAGGTAAGTTTATCCTTGTCCATTTTAGCTTCGCCTACCTGCGACCAGGTAGTTGTTGTATCCGTGCCCTTATCGCCATATACCCACCAGTTGCGGTTATCTACATAGCGCCAAACCGGCTCACCGGTTTCATCACTGATCCTGCCGGTGGTGCGATCTACCTTCAGGCTCTTGTAAGGCTTACCGGTTTTTGGATTCAGGTAGTAGCCTTGCTGGCTGTTTTTTTCTACCGTATCGGCCATTGCCGCATAGTTACCAACACTGGATGTAGCGGTCATTGTACTATTGGTGGTGCTTGTAGTGTTAGTAGATGATGTGTTATTGCTGGAGTCGGTAGTGCCGGATGTTGTGCCCGTATTATTGCAGGCTGTAACACTTATGGCTACCGTTGCAAAAGCACAAAAACTCAAAAATCTTCTTTTCATACAATTTAAATTTTAGTTAGTGCATCGGTTACAAAAATGAGACCAGTAGAAAGAGTGGGCAATTGGCAATGAACAACAAAATAAAACAGGCAAAGAAACAATCTATGCAGACTGCTTCTTTGCCTGTTGCAAATTGCTTATTATTAGTTGGGCTACCGGTTCATGGAAGCTAAAAATTCTTCGTTGTCTTTAGTGCCGCGCATCCGTTTCAACAATTCATTCATGGCCTCTTCAGTATTCATATCATTCAGGTAAACACGAAGAAGGTTCATACGTTGCAGCACGTCTCTTTCCAATAATAAATCATCGCGGCGGGTAGAAGATGCCACCAAATCAATAGCCGGGAAAACGCGGCGATTAGATAAGCGGCGGTCCAGTTGAAGTTCCATGTTACCGGTTCCTTTGAACTCTTCAAAAATCACTTCATCCATTTTAGAGCCGGTATCTACAAGTGCAGTAGCAATAATGGTTAAGGAGCCACCATGTTCTATTTTACGGGCAGCGCCAAAAAATTGTTTGGGCTTTTGCATGGCATTCGCTTCCACACCGCCGGATAATACCTTACCCGATGAAGGGGCCACGGTATTATGAGCACGGGCTAAGCGGGTAATGGAATCTAAAAGAATTACCACATCGTGGCCACACTCTACTAAACGCTTGGCTTTTTGCAAGGCCACCGTAGAAACTTTTACATGCTTCTCGGCCGGCTCGTCAAAGGTGGAAGCAATTACTTCGGCACGAACGCTGCGTTCCATATCAGTAACTTCCTCCGGCCTTTCATCTACCAGCACCACCATCAAATAACATTCAGGATGATTTTTTGCAATGGCGTTGGCCACGGCTTTCAGCAACATGGTTTTACCTGTTTTAGGTTGGGCTACAATCAGTCCGCGCTGGCCTTTACCAATGGGCGTAAACAGGTCCATGATGCGGGTGCTGTAATTGTTGGCTTCATCAAACAGGTTCAGTTTTTCGTAAGGAAAAAGCGGCGTGAGGTAATCGAAAGGAATACGGTCGCGTACTTCTTCGGGGCTTTTGCCATTAATGGTTTCCACCTTTAATAAAGCAAAATATTTTTCGCCTTCTTTTGGTGGGCGAACGGAGCCGGTAACGGTATCGCCGGTTTTTAATCCAAACAATTTTATTTGCGATGGCGATACATAAATATCATCTGGCGATGAGAGATAGTTATAGTCCGACGAACGCAGAAAGCCATAACCATCAGGCATCATTTCCAGTACGCCTTCGGCTAAGATGATACCGTCGAACTCAATGTTGAAAACGGTTTCGCGGCGTTGTTGCGGGAAAAATTTATTAATCTGCGATCCTCTCTCGGGGATTTCTATGTTGGGGGGTGTTGCTTCCGTTTGGGGGGCCTGGTCTTTTGGTTCTTCCACAGGTGCAACAACGGCTGTTACCGATGTATTATCAATTTCAGCAGGCTGTTGTTCTTCCTCGTGTTTTTTTCTTCCACGCTTTAAGGGAACCGTTTTTTCTTCTCTTTTCAAGGCCGCTTTTTTAGCTGCGATAGGTCGCTTTACTTCTTCAACAGCCTCTGCCGGCGCGGGTTCCGACGTATCTTCCACGATGGCTTCTTCCGTACTATTAGCGGTTGAGGCTTTGATAATTCGTTTACGTTTTGGTTTTTCGTCAGTTGCCGTTACAGCCGCTTTTTGACCATTGCCGCCAATTGCCTGGCTGTCTAAAATTTTATAAACCAGCTCTTGTTTACCTAATTTTTTAAAATTGTCAATCTTTAAATCTTCTGCAACGTCCTGTAATTCGGGCAGCAGCATATCGTTCAACTGCAAAATATCGTACATAGAAAGTGTAGTTTAGAAAGGGCTAATCAAACCCGGAAGTGTTTTTTAAAAGTGATTGATTTGTGAATGGAAATTATGTGAAAAGAGTAGTTGTGTGAATGAAAGGGGTAGCGGCCTGAAAGTTTCTGCTGCAAGTTTACGGTGAAAACAGCAAAACTGAAAAATTTTTTTTACACCCTTCGTTAAAAAAACCAATAGACAGTAGTGTAAATAAGAAGGACAACGTATAGCTGTGTGAAACAGGCAACGGGATTATCTGAACTTGTTTTTTACGTTTTTTTATGTTTAGAAATGTAATGATTGCGGCAGCATTAGGAGAAAGGGCAGCGACTTTGAATAATCCAGCGTTTCGTAAAAAACGCCCAAGCGTGATAAGTTTCTATAGTACGCATCTACATTTTTATAATAGTAATTTTCTGATTGAACATACCAGGCCCGTTCGCCCAATTTTTGAGCTAAAAACCATTTCTCCAGCAGCCGTCCAATTCTGCCATTCCCATCGCTAAACGGATGAATAGCTACAAATACGAGATGAATAAATGAAGCATAATAAAAGGTTTGCGCAACAGTTAATTCAGTAGCCAGCAATGCTTCAACTTCTTTCCAAAATTTATTATGTTCTCTCGCCAGTATCTTAAAAGGAGCTGCCTCATATTGTATCCGGCCTGTTTTATGTTCCATCACCAGCATCTCTGTTTTTCGTAAAGTTCCCTTTTGTGTTACAGGAATCAAATGATCGGAAATGAACTTATGGGCGGTTAAAAAATTATTTTTAGTTAACGGATTGTCTTTTGCAAAAAGATAGGCTTTATACAAATCATTTGGTTTTTCAGTTAGCTCCGGCAGGTATTCTATATTCAGCATTTTGTGTTTTACATAGCTATCCACTTCCAGTTGCTCACCTTCAATTTTTGAGGATGACATAACCGATACAGATGTGTAAAACGTAAAGCTATGTGGTTCAATTTCTTTTGTTTTTACTATACCGAATGCCTCAATTACATCTATATCTAAAAGCGATTGGTAAATTGTAAAATGCTCCGATTTTATAAGCTTTCCCATTTTTGAATTTTAGTCCGATTCGCATTTTACTATTCTTGCTGCAGGATAGATGCTACTTGTTTTTATCAATGATTCAGGATGGTAAAATAATCAAAAACAACGGCATGTATATAGGCTGAATCGGTAGCCCGAAACCCCCTCATAATTCATCCCTTCAACGGCTATCTTTGCCGCTCTTAAAAACAGTTTATGTTTAACAAGCGAATCAAAATAAAAGAGCTGCTGGCTACAACTCCGCAGGGCCAGGAAGTAACTGTGATGGGTTGGGTACGCACTTTCAGACACAACCAGTTTATTGCTTTAAACGATGGCTCAACCGGCAATAATTTACAAGTGGTTTTAGAACTGGGTGCCTTTGATGAAGCCCTGCTGAAACGCATTACTACATCGGCTTCCGTAAAGGTAACAGGCGCCTTGGTAGAGTCGTTAGGCAAAGGTCAGTTGGTAGAAGTAAAAGCGGCTTCAATAGAAATAGTAGGCGACAGCGATGCGGAGGCTTATCCGCTTCAACCAAAAAAACACAGCCTTGAATTTTTGCGGGAGAAGGCGCACCTGCGTTTTCGTACCAGCACCTTTAGCGCCGTGTTTCGCGTAAGGCATTCACTGGCTTTTGCCGTGCATCAATTCTTTAACGATAAAGGATTTTTTTACCTGCATACACCTATCATTACCGCGTCGGATGCAGAAGGCGCCGGCGAAACCTTTCATGTAACGACACTGCCCTTTGACAATACACCACGAACCGAAGAAGGCGGCATTAACTATAACGAAGATTTTTTTGGACGCCCTACCAACCTTACCGTAAGTGGACAATTAGAAGGGGAGTTAGGTGCTACAGCCTTGGGCGACATCTATACTTTTGGCCCCACCTTCCGGGCCGAAAATAGTAATACGGCAAGGCATCTTGCGGAGTTTTGGATGATAGAACCGGAGATGGCTTTTTATGATCTGGAAGACAATGCTAACCTTGCCGAAGAGTTCATTCAATATATCATTCGCTATGCACTCGAACATAATGCCGACGACCTGGAGTTTTTAAAACAACGTTTGCTGGAAGAAGAAAAAAGCAAGCCGCAAACAGAACGCAGCGAGTTGGATTTACTTCAAAAACTTCAGTTGGTAGCAGAGAATAAATTTGAACGCATCACTTACACAGAAGCCATTGACATCTTACTCCAAAGCAATCATTATAAAAAGAAAAAGTTTCAGTATGATGTATCCTGGGGTATAGATATGCAAAGCGAACACGAACGTTACCTGGTAGAAAAACATTTTAAAAAACCGGTGATTGTTACTAATTATCCCAAAGAAATAAAGGCTTTTTACATGCGGCAAAACGAGGATGGAAAAACGGTGGCCGCCATGGATATTTTAGCGCCGGGCATTGGTGAAATTGTAGGTGGTAGCCAGCGGGAAGAACGCTATGATAAGCTGGTAGAACGCATGAAAGAAATGCACGTTCCGGTAGATGAACTTTGGTGGTATTTAGATACCCGCCGCTTTGGTACAGTGCCGCATGCCGGCTTTGGGCTTGGCTTTGAGCGCATGGTGCAATTTGTAACGGGTATGGGAAACATCAGGGATGTGATTGCTTTTCCGCGAACGCCAAAGAACGCGGAGTTTTAAATTGGTATGCTGGATGCGCATTTCAGCTTTGCAGGCACACTATAGGTAATGTAATAAGGTTCATGATGTCTGCTGTATGAGTTTTAGAAAACAACCGCTCATAAAAAGAATGCTTGTGTGGCAGTAACATTAACAGGTCGGCGCCCCTATCAATCAGGTACGTATTAAGGCCCTCAGCCACTTCTTTACTTTGCACGATGTCAATGGAAACCGATACACCTGCAAATAGTTCTTTGATGTTCTCCGGTATCGTTTTTTCTTCCTCTTCCGTTTCTATATGTACTATGTGCAAATGAGCCTGCACCGCTTGTATAAAGCCGGTAATGCCCGCTACGGGCATCTCATTTAAATGAGTAAAGTCAATCGCCAATACAATATTTTTTGGCGCTCGTGCGGTGGTGTTTTCAGGAACGGTAATAACAGGCAAAGCCGAATTTTTCACCATTGATAGCGCTTCATTGCCAAATAAAAATTTTTCAACGCCGGTAAGTTTTTGCACACCCGCTACTATGCATAAAGCGTTTCTTTCAGCAGCTATACCAGCACTAGTTTCCATCGCTTCTCCCAGGCGGCTTTCGGTTTCAAAACGTACTTGTGGAAACCGTTTTATTGTTTCCTCTTTTATTCCTTTTAATCCCGCATCGGCAGCATGCTTCAATTCGTCAGGCGATATCATTACCATAGGAAAGTCGGTGGTGGTCACGGGCATCTCGTAGGTATGCGTTAAAATAATGGTGCTGCCTGTAATCCTTGCCAGGCCTGATGCATAAGCAATAGCGGCATCGGCAGCGGGTGAAAAATCGGTGGGAACAATGATTGGCTTCATACTGCAAAGATGGAAAAGAATTACTGATCCGGTATGGAAATAGATGGCTGCGCCATCTTACAACAAATTACTTATCATGACCAGCATTCAACCACAAACCTTCTCTAAACAAAAACGCCATTCGGTAAAAATTGATATGACACCGATGGTGGACCTCGGCTTCCTGTTAATTACCTTTTTCATCTTTACCACAGCGCTAAAGCAACCCTCCGTTACCAAACTCATTATGCCAAAAAGTAGCAAGGACAGTGTGGAAGTAACAGCGAAATTTTTGCTTACTGCTGTATTGGATAAGGATAAGGTATTTGTATATGAAGGCGTTTTGGATAATGCTGCCGGCCTGCATCCCACTACATACAATGTGCAAAGCGGTTTAGGAAGTTTAATCAGGCAAAAGCGGGAGCAGCTACTTACTGATCAAAAAGAAAAATTAATGGTAATGATTAAGCCTATGCCATCCGCTTCTTATCAGGATGTAATAAATGCCCTTGATGAAATGCAAATTAATAAGGTGACGCACTATGCCATCGTTGATGCATCGAACCAGGAAAAAACGTACGTGGCCATTAAGTAAAGCGCTATCGTACTATAAAAGTTTTGCAACTGCATAACGAACTTACCACTTACGAAAGAAGAGCTACTGGCAATTACAGGATTGAATTTTTATAAAACAACGGCCGTAAATTTGATCTCCTTTACTCAAATTTAAAATAGCGATTATGAGCATACCCGTAGTGGACCTGGCCGATTTTTTAAGTGGCGATGGGCCCCGTAAACAAAAATTTGTGCAGGAGTTAGGTAAGGCCTATGAAGAAGTTGGGTTTGTGGCGGTAAAAAATCACGGCATTCCCGATGAACTGATTGGTGATTTATATCAATACGTGCAACAGTTTTATGCACAGTCTGATGACATTAAATTAAGCTATGAAAAAAAGGAGTTGGCGGGCCAACGGGGCTATACTTCTTTTGGCCGCGAACATGCTAAAGGTTTTGATGCTCCAGACCTAAAAGAATTTTTTCAGTATGGGCAAGAAGTGGCTGATGGCGAAAAAACGGAAGACTACCCCGCAAACGTAGTGGTGGCGGGCATTCCGGAGTTTACACCTACGCTCAATAAAGCTTATCGTGCATTTGAAAAAAGCGGTACCGCCTTGTTACAAGCCATTGCTATTTACCTGGGGTTAGATGAACATTATTTTGATGAGTGGGTACATAATGGCAACTCTATTCTTCGTGCCATTCATTATCCGCCGATAAAGGGCGAACCCAAGTCGGCCATCCGTGCGGAACAACACGAAGACATCAACCTTATCACGTTATTGGTAGGTGCTTCCGCCGATGGCTTACAAATTCTGACCAAAGGAGGCGAGTGGGTTGGCGTTACTTCACTACCCGAACAGATTGTTGTGAATGTAGGCGACATGCTGCAACGACTAACCAATAATAAGCTTCGCTCTACCACACACCGGGTAGTAAATCCACCACGGGAATTATGGGGCACCTCCCGCTTTTCCATTCCATTCTTTCTCCATCCAAAAAGCAACATGAGCCTGGCATCATTAGAAAGTACGATTGATGAAAGCCATCCTAAAGTGTATGAAGATGCAACAGCCGGTGAGTATTTAGACGAGCGGTTAAGGGAGATTGGATTGAAGAAATAAACGAGCGAATGGTGAATAGTCAATAGTGAATATTATACCAACTATTGTTCTTTGCTTTAACGCTTGTCACCTATAAAAATGTTTCTTACAAATTTGATCAGGCTTATAAACAACCTATGATGGCGTAACCGGCGGCGGATCTATTCTTGGCCGTATCAAACCTGTAGAAAGCGCTGTGGCCAACAGGTTAGTGGTTTTTTCAATAACACCGGAGATGCGGGTAAGCGTGTTGGCAATGTTCATCAGTTGTTGCGATTTCAGGTTCATATCATTCATAACAACCTTTAACGCAGAGGACTTTTCTTTTAAGCCATCAATCACCCGCTGCTGTGTTTCCAGTACAATCAGGTCCTTGGCATTATTCAATTCCAGCAAGGCTTCGTTCACGGTTTCTCTTTCATCAAGGCTTAGTGTTGCCGTTTTGCTATCGTGCCGGATGGTTTTATAAGCTACGTCAATAGAGTCCATCGTTCGCCTGGATTCATTCACCAATAAAGCCAACTGCGCTTGTTTTTCAGACGCTGACATTTTTCCGCCGGAAGGAGGTAAGGTATCATCCACTTCATATTTTTTTTTATGCGTTTCGGCCTTTTCCGACTCATCGCCGGAGCAGGCAAACAAGTGAACCGATAAACAAAGCAGCAACAGTTTTTTCATATCAATAAAACGTTTCAATTATAACTATTATTTTCTCATCGCTTTTTTTAAAGAAAGGTCAATGGCTGTCGTGGCTGCATAAAGGTCATTTATTTCTGTGATCAATTCGGTAGGCAAGGCTACGTCAACCGAATTCTTTAATCCTTGATGCGCCGCTTTTATAAGGGCCATTGCCTCTATGGTACGGCTTTCCAGCTGGTGCAGGTCTTCCAGCTTTTCCTTCATCTCCAGATAAAGCGGATTATAATATTTATAATAATCAAAAGGGTTAATGCTTTGCTGCTTTTGGTACTCGTAAATATTATCATAGAACGTCGTCATTACATTGCTAAACTGTTTATCCAACGAGGCCAGCTCATTGTCCAAGGTCAGCGAAACAGAGGTTGTAAAATAATCGCACACATCGTTAATGATCAGTGAGCCGGTATCTACAAAACTTCGTAAATATTTTTTTTGCAGGGAGCGAAGTTTGACGGAACCCAACTGTGTAACTACGCCACCTATAAACTGGCCTACACTGGGCGCCAGCTTTTTATTGAAGGCTGTATTATAAGAGGCGAATGCGGAATTCAATTGTAAGGACAGTTCGCCGCCCTGCTTTGTCCATTGCTTTTCGTAAGCTGCATCGGTAAGGGTGAGCAAACATTCGCAGTATGATTCTACCAAGGCGGATGAGGCGGTGATCTGTAAAGCATTGTCTTCGTAGCGGCGTTTTATCGTGTATATCTTGTCTAACTCCTCTATCAGCTTTTCCGGCCGGTGCACTGTACTCACCTCAATCATTTTTAGCTGGTGCCGGTAGGCCGCTATATCATTATATAATTGGCCGGGTACACGGGATAATAGTTTAGCCGACCGGGCAAAGGCCTTTACATTATCGCTATGCGCCGTTTTCAGTGTGCCGCAGCTATATAACAAACAGGCGAAGGCTAAAAGAGAAAGCTTCATAATAATGCAGTTAGAAAGTCACATTCATCCTGAAAAATAACCGGCTATAAAAATAGCGAAAATGTTCTCAATATGTAAACCTAAGCCCAGCAAGGGTTTTGAGCAAATCCGGTAAAACCTTTAGCCCACAACCTTTAAAAATATGGTACTATATGTTGTATAGTACCAAATGAAGCCATATCTTTGAGCTTTCATTTGAATAATTTAAAAATAGTGCCTTTCTCCTTCCTCCTCTCCAGCTTGTTGGAGAGGAGCTAAGGCAAGGTTAAAGAACAACATCATGAACATTGAAAATACACAAAGCCAGATGAAGAAGGGGATATTGGAGTTTTGTATTCTCTCCATCATTCGCCGGGGTGAGGCCTACCCCAGTGATATAGTGGAGGAGATGCGTGGCGCTAATATGAGCATTTTGGAAGGAACGCTCTACCCCTTGCTTACCCGTTTAAAAAATGCCGAAATGCTTACCTACCGCTGGGAAGAAAGTAACTCCGGCCCACCGCGTAAATACTTTTCCCTTACCCAAAAAGGAGAAGCCTTTTACAAAGAGCTCGAAGAAACCTGGATCGAACTTTCCGTAGCCGTGAATGCCCTTACCAAAAAAGACGCACCAAATTCCTAAACAACTTCAACCAAAGAACATGAAAAAGATTATCAACATAAACCTGTACGGAAGAGTGATTCCGATAGAGGATGCTGCTTACGACACGTTACAACGCTACATAGAAAGCCTGCGCCGCTACTTTGCCGCAGAAGAAGGCCGCGATGAAATTATCAATGACATTGAAAGCCGCATATCGGAATTGATGAACGATAAAATTAAAAAAGGCGCTCCTTGTATTTCCGAGGCTGACATTGCTGAAATTATTGCAGCCATGGGACGGGTTGAGGATTTTGAGGCGGCCGACCGCGATGAAAATCCAGGCAAGGCGGATAGCAGTACTACATCGTCTTCTTCCCGCACCTACCGCCAGGCCGATAAAGAACGTTTTAAAGGCAGGCTTTATCGCGATGAGAATGATAAGTTCCTGGGTGGCGTTTGCAGCGGCATTGCCGCTTATATGAACGTAGATCCAACAGTGGTGCGATTGCTTTTTGCCATTATTAGTTTTGGTGGCTTTGGCCTGGGCTTTTTATTATACATCGTGTTGTGGATTGTGCTGCCGGCAAGCAGTATAGACAGCTACTCCGGCAAGCGTTTTTTTCGCAACCCCGATGATCGCATTATTGGCGGAGTAGCAGGCGGACTGGGTGCTTACTTTAATAAAAATCCCTGGACGGTGCGGCTCATATTTGCAGCGCCTATCCTGCTAAAAGTATTAATCAGCATACTACACACCTTTGGTTCGGCCTTCCACTCTAACTTAACTTTTGATATTGCCTTTGGTTCACTGACCACCACTTTTATAGTGGCGTATATTATTCTTTGGATTGTATTGCCGGAAGCTAAAACCTCTTACGATAAAATGGAGATGCGCGGCGAACGGGTAGATGTAAACCGTATTAAGCAAAATGTACAGGAAGGCATGAGCGATTTTAAAAGCCGCGCAAAAGATTTTGGCGAAGAAGTAAAATCGGCCGCACAAAATTTCAGCAACCGTGCCTCTGATTTTGCCGGTAGCCGGGGAAGGCAATTTGCACAAGATGCAGCATCGGCTGTAAGGCCTGTGGGTACCGGTATTGGCCATGCTATCGGTGTCTTGTTTAAATCGTTTTTCTTATTCATCGTCGGTGTTATTGCGTTTGCGCTTTTTGTTTGCGTACTGATGTTTACGTTCGGTGGCGTGGCCCGGCCTATCAACACATTTTTGCTGGAAGGCTTTTGGCAGAAAGCATCTATGTGGGGCGTACTCATATTTTTTATAGCTGTGCCCCTGATTGCTATTCTTACCTGGATCATTCGTCGCATTATGAAGGTGCGGTCGCAAAACCGTTACCTCGGCTGGACCTTTGGCGGCCTCTGGACCTTGGGCTGGATCAGCCTTCCGCTTTTTATCTCCAGTATTGTTAGCGATTTCCGGTTTACCGAACGTACCGAAACACCCATCAGTGCTGTACCGGCCCGCACTAATAAATTAGTAGTGCAGGTACCTGGCAACGGAATTCGCTATAGCGGCAGCTTTGCCTGGTTAAATGTGGACGATGACAACGGCTGGGATGTAACAGAAGATTCTTTAAAGCTTTCTAACATTCGCATTAATGTAAAACAAAGTGAGGATAGCTTATACCATGTCACACTGTTTCGTTATTGCGCCGGTGATAACCGGGCCAGGGCACAGCAACGTGCTTCCAGAATTGACTATGCAGTTAGTGTATCGGATAGCCTATTGAGTTTGAGCAGCGGTTTCGGCTTAGGCCAAAATGATAAATTCCGGGGTCAGAAAGTGATGGTGGAAATTAAGGTGCCCACAGGCAAACAAATCCGTTTCGATCATTCGATAGACGAAAAATTAAACTCATTCAATGTGCGGGTAGGCGATGTGGACCGGTACAATAGAAAGCGTAATTGGGGGCGACGGGATTATCGTTTTGACTGGGATGATAATGAGTATTACGACTGGGAACCCGATACGGATTATTACATGACAACCGAAGGAAAGCTGCAAGTAGTTGGCTCACCTGCCAACCAAAAACCGGTAACCTCTCCTTTAAACGAAAGAGATTCTATCTATAAAAAAATATTTGACTCATTAAAAAGAACCAGGGACGAAGAAGAAACAATGGTAGCACCGCTTAAGGAAGCAATTACACAAAAGAAAACAGGGGGCAGCGACCTGCCTACGCCTATGCCTGTACCGTTTGTGCCAACCATATTCTAAGTCGGTTGAAGTTGGTCACGCCAATGTCGTGATAACTTGGAAGCTCTCAAGAAATTGGGAGCTTTTTTATGAATAGGTAGAAGTGTAATAATAAGTGAAGAACAAGTTTATGAAACGGCTGACGGGTTCTTTGGATAATCGTAAAACAGAAATACTTTTTCTGCGTTTAAAAATTCTTTCCAGGTAGTTACAGCACTTTGTACGGCAAACACACCGCAGGTAGGAATATTATCCGTATGCAAGTTGGTTAAGCTGTTGGCATAATCAGTAATAGTGGGGCTGTGCGCAAAAAAGGCAATCGTGTTATATTCATCAGGGATAGAAGTAATTACTTTTTCATAAGCCGATGTTACATCTTCGTATAAAGTCGGTTCAATTTGAATGGCCTCTTTAGCTACTCCATATTCTTCGGCAAAATACTTTCCTGTTTTTTTAGCCCGTTTTGCATCGGACGAAACAAAAAGATCAATAGCAGGAATTCTTTTCTTTAGTCGCTTCGCCATTTCCGGCGCATCCGCCTTACCGCGTTCATTAAGTGGCCGCTCTTTATCGGTTAAGCCTTCACTATCCCAACTACTTTTTGCGTGACGAACAAGAATTAAAGTTTTCATATCATCCAAATAATGAGCAATGAATAATTAGTAATGAGTAGGCCGCTGAGTGTTTAAGAATTCTTTTGACATCAAAAAAGTTTTTTCGCAAAGCACGACACTTGTTACTGATCACTGATGATTCATTACAGCGTTCGGTTTCTTCTCTAAATAATCCACATAATCTTTAGAGCCAACACGGAAATAAATGGGTAGCGATGTAAGCTTTTGCAATTGGACTTCTTTTTTACAAACGTAGCTCAGGTGCTGATTGTAGAAGTTTTGCGGCAAAACTTTTATAGAGATTTGATGGGTAACAGAATCAGGAATTACAGGCAAACGCAGTTGGGCGGCGGCATGCCGGTTGTTTACTAAAAGGATGAGGGAGAAAATCAGTAGTGCCTTACCCATGGATTAGGATTTGCTGTAAATTTACGGCTTGATTTTTGCGAAACCGGCGAATTTTTTCTGTTCATACGGAACAAGTCTTGCCATTGATAATGAGGAGAACACACCATGAGCCTTAGCCAAAGTTTACAACAAAAGCTACTACAAAAATTATCGCCCCAGCAAATTCAATTAATGAAGCTGCTGCAGGTGCCTACTGCTAATTTAGAAGAACGCATTAAAGAAGAACTGGAAGAAAACCCGGCGCTGGAAGTAACCGATGATGAAAGCGCCGATAACTACGAGGATAAAGATGAATTTGCCGATGCCGCACCGGAAGAAGAATATGAAAGCGAAGAACGGGATAAGGAAGACTTATACGAGAACATAGATATTTCGGACTATGTGCAGGATGGCGATGATGACATTGCCGATTATAAAATGCGGGACGAAAACTACGGCGACCAGGAAGAGAAAACCACTATGCCGTATAAGATAGAAACGTCTTTCTATGAACAGTTGGAAGGCCAGTTGGGTATGCTGAACCTGGATGACCGCCAGTCGAAAATTGCGGAACAAATTATTGGTTCTATTGATGAAGATGGTTACCTGCGCCGCGAAACTACGGCCATTGTTGATGACCTGGCCTTTCGTCAAAATGTAGATACATCGGAAGCCGAAGTGGAAGAACTGATCCGGCGCATTCAGTTTTTTGACCCTCCCGGTGTGTGTGCCCGTAACCTGCAGGAGTGTTTATTGCTCCAGTTACTGCGGCAAAAAGCCGATGGTAAAAATGTAGAGATAGCCATGCAGGCGCTCACCAAATACTTTGATGAATTCACCAAAAAGCATTACGAAAAAATTCAGCGTGGGTTAAATCTTAATGACGAGGATTTAAGGGAAGTAATGATACAAATCACTAAGTTAAATCCTAAGCCTGGTGGTAACGTGGGCGAGGTAAATAAGGCTGAAAGTTATGTGGTGCCCGACTTTTTTATTTACAACAACGGTGGAAAATTAGAACTTACGCTCAACTCTAAAAATGCTCCCGAATTACGTATCAGCGAGGGCTACCGCGATATGCTGAAAGAATACGACCGCGGCGCTAAAAAAGACCGCCGTCAAAAAGAAGCAGTGCTTTTTATTAAGCAAAAAATAGATGCGGCCAAATGGTTTATTGACGCCATAAAACAACGCCAGCATACGCTCCTAAGTACGATGACGGCCATTATGAACCACCAGTACGAGTTTTTTATGACCGGTGATGAAACCAACCTGCACCCGATGATTTTAAAAGACATAGCCGAAAAGACGGGGCTGGATATTTCTACCGTGAGCCGGGTTGCCAACAGCAAATTTGTGCAAACGGAATTTGGTACTTATCGCTTAAAATTTTTCTTCAGTGAATCGTTAACCACCGATAGCGGCGAAGAAGTTTCTACCCGTGAAGTGAAAAAAATCCTCAGCGATTTAATTGAAGGAGAGCATAAGAAAAAGCCATTGAGTGATGAACGCCTTACCGAGATGTTGCAGGAAAAAGGCTATAACATTGCCCGCCGCACCGTGGCTAAATACAGGGAGCAATTAAATATACCGGTGGCGAGATTGCGGAAAGAGTTGTGACCTTACCCCGGCCCCTCTCCAACAAGCTGAAGAGGGAAGACATGAGCGGCCCCATCCCTCAGCGCTTCGCCCATAACCGCTGGTTACCCCGACTGAGAAAGGCCACCTGAGCACAGCCAATCTTATGCAGTCATTGCTTTTTACTTCCATCACGCTTTCATGCTATAAGGTTTTTACCAATAGCTACTCTTCCTGCCAGGAAAGAACATTGCTAGAAACGCTCCCATCTACCAGTGCCTTACTGCGTTTTTACAAAAAGATTCACTGTGCTATAAAGAAAGCACACGTAATACAGCGTCTTCAGTATTTACGCATCAAAAGCCACTAAAAAACATACTATTCAATCTACCTGTAGTGAAGTAACAAATTATGTAAGAAGGATAAAGCACACCGTGAAAGAAAGAGACAAGTGAAGAGTGACTGCTGTGCATGAGCCGTTGGGCAAAAACGGCGGAGCGTTGTTTTTAGCCTTGATCTTTTGCTCTACTTTTTTCAAGAAAAAGTGGAAAACAACCTAAAGAAATAAGTATAATGATGTGGAGCCCACCCGCACGAAGCGTTTCAAAGACACGCAACAACATAGATACAATGATTCCTCTACCAATAAAACATCCCTGCGGAACAAGGATAAAAAGAATCGCACAATCAAAAAGAAAAACCATGGCAAACTGGCCATTTTACCAAATAAACCCACCGCTTTCTAACAAACAAAAAATATTCGTCCTTCTTTTCAATTTCCATTTACCCTGCTATCTTTAAGCCCCTGCAGCCGCACCATGAAACACATCATTAATATTATCAACCAGATTTTTGAAATGGAGAAAAAGCTGGGTGCTACGTCCATTATTCAACGGCATATAGATCGCATTAAATCCGAACTTAGTGAGATGGGATACGACTTTCACAACCCCTTACATGAAAAATGGGACGAAACCAGAACGGACTGTGAGGCCAGCGTTTCCGGCACGTTAAAGCGTAAAATGATAATCACGGAAGTGATAAAACCGGTGGTGCATTTACGTGAAGCCGGCGCCAAAAAACTCATTCAAAAAGCTATTGTTGTAGTAGAATAAACTCCTATGAAATTCATCAACTTCGGTATAGACCTGGGCACTACCAATTCGCTCATTGCAAAGTTTGAAGGCGGCGCCGTGCAGGTATTTAAAAATCCTATCGGCCATAAAGAAACGTTGCCTTCGGTGGTGGCCTTTCGCGGCGATAGAACCATCGTAGGCGATAAGGCCAGAGAATATATTACCAAAGATGCAGGCAATGTATTTGGCGGCTTCAAACGTAAGATGGGTTCTTCGGAAAGCTTTTTAGTTCCTTCTACGGCTGCTTTTGTAACTCCTATACAGCTATCCGCTTTTGTTTTAAAAGAACTGAAAAATTTCGTTCATACCGGTGAAGCCGTAGAAGCGGCTGTTATCACCATCCCTGCTTCCTTTGATACCATTCAATCGAACGCTACAAAAAAGGCCGGCTACGAAGCAGGCTTTAAGGAAGTAGTTCTCTTACAGGAACCTATTGCCGCAGCACTTGCTTATTTTAATGACAGCAAAAAAGGCATCCCCGAAAAAGGCCATTGGCTGGTGTACGATTTAGGCGGTGGCACCTTTGATGTGGCGTTGGTAAGCATCGTTAACGGCGAATTGAAAGTGGCCGACCATGAAGGCAATAATTTTTTAGGCGGAATGGATTTTGACAGTGCCATTATTGAGCAGTTGATTATCCCGAAAATTGTGGAGCAAACCGGCGATGCAACTATAGAAGAACAACTTCGCAACCACAATGGCGGCCTTGAAAAACTGTTTTACGTGCTGCTTCATAAAGCCGAAGAAGCCAAGAAAGAACTATCGCAACAAGACGAAACCGAAATAGAATTTACCCTGCCCGGCAGCGATACCGAAATGTATGTCAGGATTACAAAAGAAGACCTGGGCCGCCTTATTCATGAACGGATTGCATCTACAATAAAACTCATTCAAACCATATTAAAACGAAACAATCTATTACCGCACCAGGTAGCCAGTATTATTATGGTAGGCGGCTCTACCTACATTCCTTATGTGCGGGACCTGGTGGCGAAGGAAACAAAAATTCCCCTGGCTTTTGATACCGATCCTACAACCGCCATTGCTGTAGGAGCCGCGTACTACGCAGGTTCCAAGCTAAGCTCCATAGTACAGGAACAGAAAGAAGAAGCTGTTGAAGACGCCACTACGGACAGAAAAATTAAGGCCGTTTTTCAATCGGTAAGCAGTGAGGACGAAGAGCTGTACATGGCCATTCCGCAGGAAGGTGACTTCAGCCAGATTTATTACCGCATTACCCGTGACGATAGCAGCTATGACTCAGGAATTAAAAAAGTGGATAAACGAATCAGCGAATTTTTGCCCCTGCAAAAACGGAGCATGAACCGTTTTACTATCCGCTTTTTTGATGAACAAAACAACCCCATTGCGGTACAGCATCCACCTATTGATATTATGCACGGCAAGTTTAATGTGGCCGGGCAGCCCTTGCCAAATGATATTTGTTTAGAGGTAGATGACGCGGAAAATAACAGCACTAAACTGCAGGTGATTTTTGAACGCAATGATATTCTCCCACTCAAAAAAACCATTTATAAAGAAATCACCCGAACCATAAAAAAAGGCAGTGCCGATGAAATTGTGATCAATGTTTTAGAAGGTACAAGGCATAGCCGGCCGCATAGTAATTTAGTTGTTGGCGCCATTGAAATAAAAGGCACTGATTTAAAAACCGACCTGGTGAAAGGCTCTGATGTAGAAATAAAATTTGAGATGAACGAGAGCCGGGATTTGACCATCACCGCCTTTCTTGCCATGAGCGAACAGGAATTCAACCATGTATTTTCCACTTCCGAAAAACAGGTCAGCGTATCGCGGTTGCGGGATGATGTAAATAGCCTGGTGTGGGAGATGAAGCGGGAGATGCGCGACGAAAAGGGCCGCGATGAGGAAAGCGAATGGACGGCCGAATTGCGCCAATGTATTTTTGAAGGCGAGAAGATGCAGAAGCGGTTGGCCAAGATGAAAGACAGCGACCTGACCGATGAAAAATACGAGATCAGCGAGGCACGCCGCCGCATCTCATCCCGCTATGATGCCTTAGGTAAAGACCAGCGCATTTACACCTTGCAGGCCGACTACTTTCATCATAAAACCTTTGTGGAAGAGAACCTTCCGGACCTGGAGTTTGACCGCGATAAAGTGATGAATGATTTTGACCGCATCGTTCAGGATGAACAACAATTTTTAAAAGCAAAGAGTCCGGCCATCTTACGTACAAAAATTGATGCTTTAGAATTATTACGCCGCCGCGTTTATGCAAATACAAGGCATTATATCATTGATTTGTTTTTATATTTCGCAGCCATACCGCCGGCCAATTATACCAAGCCGGCTATTGCTGCCACTTTAATAAAACAAGGCGAACAATCGTTGGAGCACCAGCAGTTCTCTCAACTGCGTACCACTATGATCAACTTATCGCATCTGCTGCATGGCGGGGAGGCAGAGTTGGAAACTATCAAAATAAAAGGCACCGGCATTGGTTAGTATGGTTACACTATATCGTTCGCCGGTGCGGTTGGTGCTGCATACGTCCGAAGCCGCAGAACCCTGGTCAGCGCAGGTTATTAGCCGTGCCCGCAAAAAACTAATGGCCGAAATCGCTTTGGCCGGCGATGAAATAAGCATTGATGATATTGCCTACTCCCGCAACGATGCCGCTACGTTGCTGGATGGGGTTAGCGAAGAAAGCTGGAAAGCGCATACCACTATCTATCAGCACAAAGGGCTGCTAAAGTTTTTAGAGAAAGAAGAATTTTATCCCGATGAATTAAAGAAGGCAGATGCCTGGTTGTACAACGAAAGATTTGTGCAGGCGGTATCACCCTTCTTTGCCCACTCATTCAATGTTGTTTCGGGTAAATTAGTACGGCAAGGTGATTTTGAAACCTTGCTTAATCTGTCCGATTATCAAGGTTATGTTTTACCGGAACATAGTGCCGAAGCCTTTCAAAAAGTCCGTAATTATTTGGATGATCTTACTTACACGCTGCGCAACTTAAGCTGGGAGAAGTTTATCGCCGATGAAACGGTGCTGCATTTTGTTTTCTCGGAAACCTGGCAAAAGTGGATCAACAAATTACCATCTGCTTTTACGTCTATGCGTGATGAGCTGACGGAGCAACTGATCAACGTTGTGCTGCGCTTTCAACACAAAGCCACCTGGCATTATTTGCACCAGGTGCTGGTACAGTTAAAGAGCATTGAAACCAATGACTTCAATCATGCCGAAGTGGTGCGTATTGATTCCATCATTTATAAAAATAGCTTAACGGAAGTCAACCGGGGTAATGCTAAAGGCGGCAAGGACAGCGAGTTTTCTACCGGCAGGGTTATCTGGTGGGGTATATGGATTGTACTGATGGTAGTGCGTGCCGCTACCTGTAACAGCAACCGTAACAGTAGCTATGACAGCAGCTATAACCAGAATGATTATAACTACTCAACAACCATAAAACCCCTTTCGCTTGCATCGGAAAAGTTGAACGAAGCCAGATTATTAGCTGCCCTGGACAGTATAAGTAAGAAGGTAAATATCACGGACGGACCGGCAAAAATCAGCAGTGGCAATACACCGTTCGAATATTTGTCCGATGATCCGCAGTCAGCTATCAACAACCCTATTACCATCACTAACCAGTCGGGGTTCGACGCGGTGTTTCTTTACTTTAAAGACGTTCCCGGCCATAGCCTGTCGGGCTTTTTGCCAAAGCTTTATGCGTGCTATATTAAAAACGGCGATACGCAGGATGCATCGGTATTGGCCGGCAACGGAAGGGTTTATTTTGCTTTTGGAAAAGGTTGGGGTAAGTTGAAAAAGCCGCTGGCCATCAACCTTTCTAATGTAGCGGGCCAGCTACATGGGGAGGGCGAAACGCAATCCATCACTATCTCCGAATACTTTAATACCAAAGCGGCTTTACCACAACCCTATTTACACAACCCTATCTATATTGATGCAACAGCTACTTACCATGGCAGCCAAAACTATACGTATTTAAACCAGGGTGATAAGAGTCAGGTATCTGATGAAACACGATTAACACTTACGCAAAAAGAAGGAAAGGTTGCTGTAAAAGCGTCGGGGAGGTTAGTGGTGAAGCAGGCGATTGGTGATAACTAAGGCAGGTTACATAAAAGTGGCTGCTTTTAATAATTCAACGGTTCCATTTTAGTGTGGCGGATGCGTAGTATTCTGATTTCATTTTTCAGCACCCGATAAACAATGCGGTATTTATATTTTTCGAATGCCCGATAACTGCCATCATTATCCAATTTAAATTTATCAGGCGCATACCGTTCCGGATTATCAGGAATTTTATGTGCAGCAGAGACGATTTCGGACCTTATTTTTTCAGCGTTTTGAAGCGAATCTTTTCGTATATACTTATATGCTTCTTTAAGCTATTTTTTTGCTTCGTCGCTCCAAACAACTTTTTGCTTAATCGCTACCATTCCTGCATTTCTTTTTCTAAATTTTCCTGTGTAGTAAACTGCCCTGCTTCAATCTGCTGTTCAGACTCTTCCAATTCCACATTGTACTGTTCAATAGAAATGCGTTCAAAAGTTTCCTGGTCATTTCCTGCAAAGGTTTTTAGAAATTGCAGCATGCTTTTTTTCTTATGCTCAGTCAGGCGAGCGATGTATTGAAATATTTCCTGGTCCAGTGTGTTTCCCATGTGATTGCTGTTTCAACAAATTTAAAATTTATTTCTCTTTGTTAACAACACTCATTTAACCCTTAAAAACACCGAGGTACGATAAAGAAGCTGTTAGTCGCAGTTAATCAAGCTAGGAAAAATGAATTTATTTTCGGTTTTACTAAAATAAAAATCAGTTGGCGCAACCTCAATATTATAGTACTTACCTAACCATCCTTGAGTTGCCGGATATAGTGCTTCCGCTTGAAAATGTGCATGGTCGAAATCCAAGTTTAAAAGTTCATAACATATATTTTTCCCATTGCTGATCGAGTGTAATTGTGCAGATAAATCAATTATGGCTTTACTAAGCCATTGTTCGATTATACTTTTTGAGAGCAATTGATGACCACTAATTTGAAGAAAAATTCTGTCACAGATTTTTATATCTGATGGTTGAAGAAATGGATCCAAATGCTCTTTTAATTCGATGAATATTGCAATACCTCTACCCCCTTGCAATACAATGTATTTATAAATCATTGCTTTAACTATTTACTTAGCTCACCGTATCAACGCTACCGTTCCCTTTTGCTCTACCCTTTTTTTGGTATCTCTATTAGTATAGCGCAGAAACCATACATACACACTGGTGGGTTGCAACACGCCAGCCACTTTACCATCCCAGCCCTGCTTCCAGTTAGTGGTTTTAAAAACCATTTGGCCCCAACGGTTAAATACAATAAACTCCAGGTTCTCTGCTTTTATCGCATTAGCCACACCAAAAAAATCGTTCTTACCATCGCCGTTTGGCGTAAAAGCGGTAGGCACGGCTAAGTAACAACTGGTATAAATATTCACGGGCCTTTGTGCGGTGCTTTGGCAACCAAAGGAATCGGTAACGGTATAACGAACCGTATAAATGGCTTGCCGGAAAGGTGTAGTAAAAACGTGAGACGGATTAGCATCAGTAGCGGAGCTGCCATCGCCAAAGTCCCAGTTATGAGCAATGACTTTTCCCTGGTTGCTGCTGGTAAAAGCTACCGGCTCCAGCGGACAATTATCTTCATACACAGAGAAGCCGGCCTTTAAATAATTTTCCAACAGTACAATTTGAGAACTGCTGTCCGTACAAAAACCATTGCTTACCACAAGCTGAATTTTCTTTTGATCAAACAAAGAATATAGCCCTTGCGGATTTTGCAGGTTGCTGTGCTGTGCTTCATCAAGGCTCCATTGCCAGGTAATAACGCCATTAAGGCCGGGATGAAAATAGGCAACCGTATCTTTCTGACAACCATAATGAATAGCATAACTAAAGTCCGGGTTCACAGTGTCTTTCACAGCAAAAGGCAAGGTAGAATTTACCGGCGTTTCCTCGCCGCATTCATCAATCAATGTATTACCATCGCTTCCTCTTTTTAATGCAAGTTGAAACGCTCCGGCTACTTGTAACGCATTCGAGAAGGTTACTATTACTTCTTTTGTTTTGCCTGCCGTACAAATACCGGCAGCTGATAACACACTTACCGGGTACGGGCCACTGATGACAAAGTCGCTGCCATCGGCCGCAATGCTGGAGCAAAGCAATTGCTTTTTAAATACCAGCTTTAATTGGTTAGGCGCACAAGCTAACGGCGCCAAACTATCCATAGGCGTAGGTGCTTTTGGCAATACGGTAAAGTCAAGCGTTTCTGTTTCTGCAATCGGATGGTCGCAATAATCTAACAACGTATTGTTATCCGAACCTTTTTTTATATGAAGGGTGTAAGAGCCGGGAGCTAAAAAAGCAGATAGCTGCAGGTTGAGCGAATCGGCATCAAACTGTGTACTGCAATTGATTCCCGTACTGTTGGTAACGGTAGCCACCGCTGGTGTAATGTAAAATTCAGAACCACTGGCTTCAATGCTGCTGCACCTTATTTTTTTAGAAATTTTTAAGCGCAGTACATCGCCGCCGCAACTGGCTTCTACCGTTTTCAGGTGCGGGTCGGTAGGGTCGGTAATCACCGCCGTACCGCCGCCAAACGATAGTTTATAACCGCTTTGTGTTTGGGTAAAATGGCTGATTAATAAAAGATAATTATGACCTATAATTAACTGGGCCATTTTACTGAAAAGTGGTTTGCCGCTACCACCGCAAACAAAGGTTTGCGTACCTGCCGCAGATGCCCCGGTAACGCCATATTCGCCACTCCAGTTGTTGGTGATAACAAGCCCGCCATCGGTATAAACATCGTTCGGGTCGCGGTTGGTAATGTCATAAACTTCCCAGTCGTAGTCTTCCTGCAGATTATTAGGTGTAATTAGAAAGCCCAGTGTGCCTGCCTGAAAGCAGGTGAACTTATACCAGAAAGGGTTTACATCTGTCAGGCCATCGCCCCTGCAACCCGGGTAAGGCATGGGCCTGCCACCACAGATAGGAACCGAGGTTTGTGCAAAAGTGGCGGTGCCGCATACCGGAAAAGCCGTGGATGGATTTTGGCCCGGCGCTGTGCAGGTGGTTTGCCCCATAGCCGATGCAGAAAGAAACAGAGACAGTATGATGGTAAAGCCTTTCATAGCGCCAGCTAATTAACGGTAATGATAAGTTGCAAATATCTTACTCTGTTTAAATAAGGTATAAGAAATTGTAAAACCGCTGCAACGCCTTTACTGATTTTTATTTCCACGTAGCTAAAACGCCTTTCGTACCGGCAAACTTCCCTTTCGTGAAAAATAATTTCACCGCCTCTGTTAGCCATCTACGTTTGTGCCCGATTATAAAAAATTGATTTTTCTGAAACCAAAATACAAAGTCATGAGAACGTTTCTGCTTCTTTTATTTGTTGCCTTATTTAGCGCTGCTAATGCGCAAACCATTTCCGGTATCGCCAAGGACGATGCCGGCGCCCCTCTGTCAGGCGCTACGGTTGCATTGGTAAAAACAAAAGATACATCGGTGGTAAAGCTGGCGGTTGCCGGTGGCAATGGCGCTTATTCTTTTACAGATATTAAAGAAGGCGCTTACCGCATCAGCATTACCCATGTTGGTTATAATACCGGTTTATCCTCGCCGTTTAATGCCGGCGCCGGCAATGTAACAGCACCTGGCGTACCTGTTACAAAAGCGGCTGCCAACTTAAACAACATAACCGTTACGTCGCGCAAGCCCATGATAGAAGTAAGGGCCGATAAAACAGTTTTAAATGTAGAAGGCACTATCAATGCTGCTGGTTCCGATGCGTTGGAACTGTTGCGCAAATCGCCGGGAGTAACCGTAGATAAAGATGATAACCTGACCGTGAATGGCAAAAACGGTGTGCAGGTGTATGTAGATGGCCGCCCCACGCCGCTTTCGGGCAGCGACCTGGCCAACTATCTAAAATCAACACAATCATCGCAGGTAGAAGCCATTGAAATTATTACCAACCCTTCTGCTAAATACGAAGCGGCCGGTAACGCAGGCATCATCAACATTCGTTTAAAAAAGAACAAAGCTTTTGGTACTAATGGTTCTGTAAATGCCGGTTATGCAGTAGGCATTTATTCCAAATATAATGGCGGGCTTAACTTAAACTATCGTAATAAAAACATTAACCTGTATAGCACGTACAGCTATGCCCAGGGGCCAAGCGAAAGCGGCATTAATTTGTATCGCATCACACCTTCCGATTCTCTGTTTGATCAAAAAGGCGTTTTCTTTAACGATAACCGTAGCCACAATTTTAAAGCCGGCGCCGATTATACCTTGAACAAAGCCTCGTCTATTGGTGTGCTGATAAACGGCACTGTTTCTGATCCTACATTCAAAAACTACAGCAACACGGCTATCTCTTATCGCCCTGCCGGTGTAGTTAACCGCTTATTAATTGCCGATAATAAAAGCGATCTAAAAAGAAATAACTACAACTTCAATTTGAACTATAATTATAACGGTGCTAATGGAACCAGCCTTGTGCTCAATGCCGATAATGGTTATTACGACATCAACAGCGATCAGCACCAGCCTAACTATACGTACACGGCTAATGGTAATATTTTATTGAGGTCGGAGATTTATCAGATTGTAGCGCCTACACAAATTCATATTAATTCCGGCAAAGCCGATTATGAACAAAACTATAAAGGCGGCAAATTAGGTTTGGGTGGAAAGATATCCTTTGTGAATACCGACAATAACTTTCAACAGTACAATGTTATCGGATCAACCAATGTATTAGACCGCGACCGCAGCAACCGCTTTACCTATAAAGAAAACATCAATGCCGGCTATGTTAACTGGAACAAAGCTTACAAAGGAATTATGATACAAGCGGGTGTACGGGTAGAGAATACCGTAAGCAAAGGCACCTCCAACGGACAAAAAATGGTAAGTGGCTCTTATAAGGATACTACATCGGGCTTTGATAGAAACTATACCGATGTTTTCCCAAGTGCCGCTATCACGTTCAACAAAAATCCAATGAACCAGTTGAGCCTTAGTTATAGCCGCCGTATAGACCGTCCGGCTTATCAGGACCTGAACCCATTTGAATTCAGGTTAGATGCCTATACATTCCAAAAAGGTAATGTGAACCTTAGGCCGCAGTACACCAATAGTTATGAAATTACCAATGTGATTAAGTACCGCTTAACCTTGAAGGTAAACTATAGCCATGTGGCCGACCTGTTCACGCAAATTGTTGATACAGCCGAAATTTCCAAGTCCTTTATTTCAAAAAAGAACCTGGCTACGCAAGACATTACCAGCTTCAATATCAGCTATCCTTTTCAATACAAAGCGTATAGCGTGTTTGCTAACCTAAATACCAATTACTCTAAGTACCGGGCCGACTTTGGCGCCGGCCGTATAATTGATTTAAATGCTTTTGGCGCCTCTTTGTTTGCACAAAACAGTTTGCGCTTTGCCAAAACATGGACCGCCGAATTGAGTGGTTTTTATAATGCGCCTTCTATCTACCAGGGTACGTTTAAAACAAAGGCTATTTACAATGTGGACTTTGGTTTGCAAAAGCAAATACTGTCTGGCAACGGAACTATTAAGGCTTCTATGAGCGATGTGTTTCACACTTTCCATTTTAGCGCAACATCGGAGTTTGCCGGCCAAACTACCAAGGCCAGTTTCCGTCCAGAGTCACAGCAGTTCAAGCTCAACTTCAGCTACCGCTTTGGCAGCACCAGCGTTAAGGGAGCCAAACAAAAAACCCTGGGTGCCGAAGAAGAAAATAAAAGAGCCCAACAACAAGGCGGCGGCATAGGCGTAGGAGGTAATTAATTTTGATAAAAACGTGAGATGGTTCATTGAACCGAACAGTAGTGCTGTTCGTTACTCAAGACAGTCTCACGTTTTTTTATTTAACACGTTACTTTCCACACATGGTTTCTTTTTTCAAAATAAAAAAACGGTATAGCATTGTCAGGGTGTTTTGGATAGTATTTGCGCTGTATCTTTTTTTTACCATCATCGGTTTCCTTGCCATGTATGTTTCGCCTACTATGAATACGGAGCCCAACTGGCAAAAGGTTTTTAGCTGGCATGCTTTGGCTTCACAGGTGGTAAATATTCTCTTCTTTTCTTTTTTTTATTATGTTACCCTCAACTTTTTTCATCACCTTTTTGCCACCCGCCAAAAACCTTATGCCTTTATACAGCCGATCGTGCTGGCCTTTGTTTTAGTAGCGGTTTATTACAGAATTAGCACGTTGGTATTTACCAACATGAAGTTCGAAATTTCCGTTAACAACCAAAAGATTGAAGACCAGCTTACAACAGGGATGATGCTCTTCAGCTATATGATGGCGGCCATCTTTTCTACTGGTATTTCGCTGCTTACGGCCTACTTCCGCTACCTGCGTGATGAAAGAAAGCAACGCAAAATTTTGGAAGAGCAAAAGATGCAGTTAGAAGTAGAAAAGTCGCAGGCCAATTTTAATTTTTTAAAGGCGCAGATCAACCCGCATTTTTTACACAACACGCTGAATTTTTTGTACGCTAAATCGTTGCCATATTCCACAGAATTATCAGAAGGCATCTTAACACTTTCCGATATTATGCGGTATGCCCTAAGTCCTTCGGCCACTAAAGACGGTAAGGTGTTTTTGAAAGAAGAAATAGAACACGTTCGCAACGTAATTAAAATTAACCAGCTTCGTTTTTCCAATAATCTCAATGTTCAATTCAATGTAACCGGTGTAGTAAACGGGGCTACCATTATTCCTTTCATTCTTATCACCCTGGTAGAAAATGCCTTTAAGCACGGCGACCTGAAAAGCCCTGAATATCCCATTGACATTAAGCTGGATGTTACTAATAACGGTTTGTATTTTTATTGCCGGAATAAAAAACGGACAGGCGTTAAAGAACTTTCGACCGGCATTGGAATAGACAATATTAAAAAACAATTAGACCTTACGTATGGCTCGCACTATGTAATGAATATAAAAGATGAAGCCGCCTTTTACACTACTGAATTAACCATCCCTGCTATATGATCAACTGCCTTATTGTAGATGACGAGCAACATGCTATTGACATATTGGTTCACTATGTGGGCCAAACGCCTTTTCTGCATTTAGTAGCCACTGCGCTCAATCCTATTGAGGCGTTACAGATTGTCAATACACAAAAAGTAGATTTGATTTTTCTCGACATCCAAATGCCCGAACTTACCGGGCTTGATTTTATCAAGGCCATTCATGGAAAGGCGGATGTGATATTAACCACGGCTTACAGCGAGTTTGCCATAGAAAGCTATGAGCTGGATGTAGTGGATTACTTATTGAAACCTATCAGGCTTCCACGCTTTTTACAAGCAGTGCAAAAAGTAGTAAAGGAGCTTCCCGATGAAGCGGATACTGCAATGGATGTGGAAGACGATTACATTTTTGTAAAAACAGAATCGAAAGGCAAGCTGCTCAAAATAAACCTGGCCGATATTGATTACATAGAAGGCATGAAGAATTATGTAGCCATTCACCGGGGCGTACAAAAAACTCTGGTGTTTACCAGCATGAAAGAACTGGGAGAACGCCTGCCGGCCAAAAGTTTTATCCGGGTGCAAAAATCATTTATTATCCCTATTGCAAAAATTACCGGTATAGAGGGAAACCTTCTTCGATTAAAAGGGGTAAATGCTGAAATACAAATAGGAGAAAGCTACAAAGCCAATTTAATGGAGATCATTCACGACCGGCTGATCCAATGAGGCCAATGCCAATAAGCAATCGGCAATAAGCAAGCATAAACAATACAACCGCTAACCTTTACACAACCTTTTGACTGCCTGTTGCACATTGCCTATTGCTTATTGATACTAGAATCCTGCTACCGGCTCTCCACTTCCCTGTACTGAAACTATTTTATAATCCAAATGATCGGCTACGGCATGGTCGGGAATAGAAACCGTTTGCGTTTTATTAGCGCCAACGTTGGAAAAGTAAATGGTCCGCTTATCTACAATATCGTTGTCTTCATTGTAATACACTACTTGCACCACCGCCCTGGTAATGGTTTCATCGCTATGGTTGGTGAAGGACGCTTTTGCGGCTTTTATACCCATCATCCAATCGTTAGGCACATCAAACTTAATGCTCACCTGCATCGCTAAATCAGCACTCGCTTCCCGGCGTGCGGTGCGGCGTTCACCATTGTCGTCCTGCACAGGCTTTGCTTCAGTAATCACCGGTTCATCTTTCTTCTTTTTAAAGAGATCTAAAAACTTATCCTTTAGTTTTTTCTTTTGTTCTTTCGGCGCTTCGGCTACGGGTTGGGCCTCTTTTTCTTTAGTAGTTGCTGCGCTTTTTTCTTTGTCGGTTACAGCTCCTTCATATTCATTGGCAGGTGTAGTGGTGTTCTGCACAACGGCTTCTTTATTTTGCTTTGCGATAGCCAGTTGTGTTGATAAACTTTTTTCTTTTGGCGAGGTTAGCGCCTTCGCTGCTTTCTGTTTTTTTATTGAAGGCTTTACCATCGCTTCATTGGTAAGATTGTATCCGGCTATGCTATCGGCTGCTACCGGGCCGTTTGCAGGCGTTACGGATATTGATGTGGACGGGTTGCTAACCATGGCAGAAGGCTTCATTAACCACCAGGCAGCAAAGGCAACTGTTACCAAAAGGCAGGCAGCTATCAGTCCTTTTCGGGAAACGCCTGATGTCTTTTTCGTCTTCTTTTGATATACCCAATTGGTGTAGTCCGTTTCTACTTCTTCTAAGCTTTTTACATACGTTGTTTTAAGTGTATCCGGTTCTTTTACATTTTTACCCAACGAAGCGGTTGCGTAAGAGGCCGCTGCCGGTTGTACACTTGCATTATCAGTCGCAGGCTTTGCTGGTGGCTCTGTGCGGCTGTTGGCCGGCATGGAGACAAATACCTTTTTGGGGCTGGCGTTGGAAACCGATGGGGACAGCGACTTCGTTAGTAAAGCGGCTTCTTGCTGAGGGGCGACGGCTGGCTTTATAAAAGATAAATGGGGCCGCACAGCCTCAATCTCCTGTGGATAATACCAGCCGGCGCTTTTGCCTTCTATCCAGATCAGATCAATGGGTTTTAAATTAAATTGAAGCAGTTCTTCCAAGTTGTACGGACCATTTTGCTGATTGTTTCGCAGAAGCAGATAAACCTTTTGCATAGCGGTAAATTTTATAGCCGTGGAGATGATAAGCACGGAACGATGCACTGACTGAAAAAAATACCCCGGGTTCCTTAAATAAAAGCTAATAGAAAATTAACGTCAGGTACTGTCTTGAAGGATGTTGGTGCCGGACATAAAAAAACCCACCGCTTATGGTGGGTTTTTTATTTTAATAAAGAAACGCTTTAGTCTAACACTTTCACGCCGGTGGCCGCAAACTGCACATCTTTTTCCGGGCCTTTAATAGCAGCTATTTCTTTCTTGCTTTTGCCGCCGTCTTCCGCATAGTGCTTGCGCATTTCCTCCGATACTTCTTTCACCGTAGCATTGCCTTCTATCAATACGGTTTTGCCAACAATATTTTCAGGCATAAAAAATTTATGGTCTTTTGATCGTACCATCATCGAAGTGCCATCGGCCTTTTGCACTTTTATCCAGCAGCCTTCGGCTTTGCATACTTCTGTTACCTTAGCTTTCACCTGGCCTTCAAACTGATTATTCACCAGGTTATTTTTTATTTCATCGGGGCTTACCGGTTTTACGTTGTCCTTAGATACAATGCCGTAAACAACGCCTTTGGCTGCCTGCACTTTTTCTTTGTCCTGAGCATGAACATTGATGGCGGCTACTATCAATAATGAGAAGAATATTTTTTTCATTCAATTGTTTTTAGATAAACAAAGATAGCAGCCCGGTAACAGTAGCAAAATTGATTAACGGAAAATCCAGAATCATCATTCCGAAGCGGGGTTTGGGCTTCGCTTATTGGTTTTGAACAAAGTAAATTTCTACCTATTTTCTTTAACCTTTTATTGCTCCTAACACATCAAATTTTTACCCCGTTTCTTTGCTAAATTCATTAGCTTTACGAACGGAAAAATTTTAAGGATGGCGGGTGAAAATGCGTATTTTTAAATCACCATTCTTGTCACAACAATCAAAATTATAAACATGTCAAACGCGGAAAAATTAAAGGCACTAAAACTTACCATTGATAAAATTGATAAAGACTTTGGTAAAGGAAGTGTGATGATGATGAACGAGCGGGGAGAACAAACACAAGAGGTTATTTCTACCGGTTCTATTGGTTTGGATGCTGCTCTTGGTATTGGTGGCCTGCCAAAGGGAAGAGTGGTAGAAATATATGGCCCGGAAAGTTCTGGTAAAACCACCATCGCTACTCATGTAATTGCCGAAGCGCAAAAGAAAGGCGGCATGTGTGCCTTTATAGATGCGGAGCATGCGTTTGATAGCGCTTATGCCCAAAAGCTGGGTGTGGATATTGACAACTTATTGATCTCGCAACCCGATTATGGTGAGCAGGCCTTGGAGATTGCCGACCGGCTGATCCTTTCCGGTGCGATAGATGTAGTGGTGATTGACTCCGTAGCGGCGCTTGTACCAAAAAGCGAATTGGAAGGTGAGATGGGCGATTCTAAAATGGGCTTGCATGCCCGGTTAATGAGCCAGGCTTTACGTAAGCTAACGGCTACCATTTCAAAAACCGGTACCATCTGTATTTTCATTAACCAGTTGCGTGAAAAGATAGGGGTGATGTTTGGTAACCCCGAAACAACCACCGGTGGTAATGCCTTAAAGTTCTATGCATCGGTACGGTTGGATATTCGCCGTATGACGCAGATTAAAGATGGCGAAGAAGCTGTAGGTAATCGGGTAAAAGTAAAGGTGGTAAAAAACAAAGTGGCGCCTCCTTTCCGTACAGCTGAATTTGATTTGGTATTTGGCGAAGGCATTTCCAAGATTGGTGAAATTTTAGATATGGGTGTGGAAATGGGCATCATACAAAAAAGCGGAAGCTGGTTTAGCTATGATAGCAATAAACTGGGCCAGGGACGTGAAGCGGTGAAAGGAATGTTGAAAGACAATCCTGAATTAGCCAACGAGCTGGAAGCAAAAATCCGGACAAAAATTGTCGAGCTGCAATTAGCATAACAAAACGGAAACCCCCGCCACAAGCGGGGGTTTTTAACCATCAGCATTATGCAAGCGTAGCTGTTTTATCCTGCAATTGTTCGTGCAGGTATCTTTTCAAAACCATTTTTCTTTCTACCAGCTATATACTTGTCTGTTGCGGCTTACGAAAACCTCATCGTAGTAACGGGCTTTAATTTTGTATTCATTTTATCCTATGGCTTTTCAATTAGTTTCTTCCTACAAACCAGCCGGCGACCAGCCAGATGCCATCAAAGAATTAACCGATGGCGTGTTGCGCGGCGATAGTCACCAGGTGTTGCTTGGCGTAACCGGTTCCGGTAAAACATTTACCATCGCCAACGTTATACAAAATGTACAAAAGCCCACGTTGGTACTAACTCATAATAAAACATTGGTAGCGCAGCTCTATGGCGAGTTTAAACAGTTCTTCCCGGAAAATGCGGTAGAGTATTTTGTTTCGTATTACGATTACTACCAGCCGGAAGCCTATATGCCCACCACCGATACGTATATTGAAAAAGACCAGAATATTAATGAAGAGTTAGATAAGCTCCGGCTTCGTGCCACTGCTTCATTGCTTTCAGGGCGCCGCGATATTATAGTTGTAGCATCGGTAAGCTGTATCTACGGTATGGGTAACCCAACCGATTACGAAAGTGGTATCATTCGCATTGCCAAAGGCGATCGTTTGTCACGGCAAGGCTTTCTTCACTCACTCGTTAATTCTTTATACAACCGCACATCTATTGAATTTACACGAGGCACCTTTAGAGTGAAAGGCGATACGGTAGATATTAATCTTCCGTATGTGGACTTTGGCTACCGCATTACTTTTTTTGGCGATGAAATAGAAGCGATAGAAAGTATTGACGTAAAGAACAGCAAGCGCATTGCCAAGCTGGATACTGCGGCCATTTTCCCGGCTAATTTATATGTAGCGCCAAAGGATATGATACAGAACGTGATGTACGAGATACAGGACGAAATGCAGGCCCAGGTGGACTATTATAAAAGCACAGGTAAATTTATTGAGGCCCAGCGAATAAAAGAAAGGGTAGAGTATGATCTGGAAATGATTCGTGAGTTGGGCTTTTGCAATGGCATTGAAAACTATTCACGGTTTTTTGACAGACGTAAGCCGGGTACAAGGCCCTTTTGTTTGCTGGATTATTTTCCAAAGGATTTTTTATGTGTGATAGATGAGAGCCATCAAACCGTGCCGCAGGTAAGCGGCATGTATGGTGGTGACCGGAGCCGCAAAATGACCTTAGTGGATTATGGGTTTCGCCTGCCCTCTGCTTTAGATAACCGGCCCTTAAATTTTCATGAATTTGAAAGCCTGATACACCAGGTAATTTATGTAAGCGCCACTCCCGGCGATTTTGAGCTGGAACAAACCGGTGGCGTGGTAGTAGAGCAAGTGGTCAGGCCAACGGGATTGTTAGAACCACCGATTGACGTGCGGCCCAGCGTGAACCAGATAGATGACCTGCTGGATGAAATTGACAAACGGGTAAAGAAGGGCGACAGGGTATTGGTGACTACGTTAACCAAACGTATGGCCGAAGAAATGGATAAATACCTGAAGCGGATTGACATCAAATCCAAATATATTCATAGTGATGTGGACACATTGGAGCGTATAGAAATCCTTCGTGATTTGCGACTTGGTAAGATTGACGTGCTGGTTGGCGTGAACCTGTTACGGGAAGGATTGGACCTGCCGGAAGTATCGCTGGTGGCTATTTTAGATGCTGATAAAGAGGGCTTTTTACGTAATGAAAGAAGCCTTACGCAAACGGCCGGACGTGCGGCCCGCAACTCGGAAGGGCTGGTGATTTTTTATGCCGACCAAATGACAGAAAGCATGCAGCGAACGATTGATGAAACCACCAGGCGGCGCGAAAAACAAGTGCTCTTTAATACGGCGCACGGCATCACGCCAACTACGGTGCGCAAGTCCATTGAACAAATTATGGGACAAACATCGGTGCTGGATATTAAAGGCTTTGATCCCGATTCGCCGTATGCGCTGGATGAAATTCCGCTAAGCAAAGCCGCTGAAGATGAAGCTGAGTACATTACGATTCCGCAGTTGGAAAAAAAGATAACAACCACTAAAAAAGAAATGGAAAAAGCCGCCAGGGATATGGACTTTATGGAAGCGGCCCGGTTGAGGGATGAAATGTTTTCGTTGCAGAAAAAATTGGACGTGATGAAGTAAGTATTTTTACTGGATGCTCTGTTAAGTAGAAACTCTCTATTCTTAAAACTAAGCAGTAAGGCTATTGTAATTATTGGTTGAAGCCTTTATTTTAGACCTTCAATCCAATTTTTATGAAGCAGCTTGCTAATAAATTATACCTCTCTCCGGTTGCCCTTATCTCCCGTTCTGTTCAGGTTTCCACAAGCAGTATCATGGCATTCTTATCTATGCCGCAACGCATGGTAGGCAAATGGCGGTTGTATTGGAACTATTGCCCCGAGTGTAATTCCTGCGCTCCTAAAATTCATCATTGCGAAGTGTGTAATGCCGACACAAAATCCTTTTATCATTGGAATAATGAAGTGAAGCAAAGCTGGTGGAAAAAGTATGCAGACAAACATCGCATCGCCATGTAATCTCATTCATCAATAAAAAATAAGTTTCGCCTAAAAGCCCGCCATTGCGGGCTTTTCTCATAATAGTCAGGTGTAGTTTTACGAGGGTGCTAAGTGCTTTTGCTTAATTTTTACTAAGGCTTCTTTGTTTAGTTGTAATTGTAAACACGGATATTATCTTAGCTCTCTAATCCACCTACTATGAAACGAACCCCGCGTCGTCTGCTTAATATTTTTTCTATGGCCTTACTGGCATTCGCCCTTTATTTAAATTTTGTAAGAAAGGAGCCGGCCGATGCTTCGGCAATGAACATGACCTCATCCACCAACAGTTTTTCCGCCGGTAAAGAAGTAAAGCCGGCTTCCGAAAAACAGCCCTCGCAGACTACTGTATTGAAATAGCGTATGCGGTTGCTTGCTATTTTATTTCAATAAAAATCCCATCCTTACGATGGGATTTTGCTTTATGGTCCTTAGCGCAAAAGCTCCATCGCTTACCTTCGTTAGTATGGATAAACGATTGTTTTTACTGGATGCCATGGCATTAATTTTCAGAGCTTACTATGCACTGATCCGTAATCCGCGCATCACCTCAAAAGGAAAAAATACCAACGCCCAATTTGGTTTTACCAATACACTGGTTGATTTAATCGTGAATCAAAAGCCCACGCACATGGCCGTATGTTTTGAAGGTGGACGCCCATCGGACCGGGTGAATGATTTTGCCGATTATAAAGCTAACCGGCAAGAAGCCCCCGAAGATTTAATGGCCGCCATGCCCGATATAAAACGCCTCATTGCCGGCTTTAATATTCCTATGATGGAGTACGATGGCTTTGAAGCTGATGATGTGATAGGTACTTTAAGTAAGCAGGCTGAGAAATTGGGCTACGAAGTGTATATGGTAACGCCTGATAAAGACTACGGCCAGTTGGTAAGCGATAAAGTAAAAATTTACAAGCCCGGCTACCAGGGTGGCGATGTAGAAATTATGGGGCTGAAAGAAGTGTGCGAAAAATGGGACATTCAAAACGTTGACCAGGTAAAAGATATTTTGGGTTTGATGGGTGATGCCGTAGATAACATTCCGGGTATTGCCGGTGTAGGACAAAAAACGGCTGCCAAATTAATTGCCGAATATGGAAGCGTCGAAAAGATTTTAGAAGCGGCTGATACCATCAAAGGTTCATTGGGAGAGAAGATAAGAGCCGGACGTGAGAACGCCATTATGAGTAAAAAGCTGGCAACTATTATTTGTGATGTGCCGGTTGAATTTCATGAAGAGGATTTTCGGTTGAAGGATTGGAACAAGGAGGCATTAAAAGAAGTGTTTAACGACCTGGAATTTAAAACGGTTGGAAAACGGATTTTAGGAGAAGAGATTGGAGAAACACCGCAAAAGCGTTCTGCTGTTGGTGTGCAAACGGACCTGTTCACTACGAATGCCCTTACAGAAGGCGAACCGGTGAAAGCCTCTGAAACCATTGTTGGTAGCGGATCTATTGAAACCATTCAGACCGTTCCACATGAGTATGAAGTAGTAGAAAGCGAAGGTGAGTTTCAAACCTTGCTGGACGCTTTAAGTAAGCATCAACAAATATCCTGGGATACAGAAACTACGGGCATTGATGCCAACAATGCGCAACTGGTAGGCATGAGCTTTAGTATAGAACCGCATAGTGGCTGGTACGTTCCCTTGCCCGCTAACGAAACAGAAACCAAAGCGATCTTATCACGTTTCTCGCATCTTTTTAATAATGAAACAATAACCTGGGTTGGGCACAACATCAAGTATGATTTACTGATGTTGAAATGGTATGATGTTGAGCTGAAAGGCAAACTGTTTGACACCATGCTGGCGCACTACCTTATTGAACCCGATGGCAAAAGCAATATGGATTGGCTCAGTGCCAAGTACCTGAATTACGAGCCCATTCACATAGAAGAACTCATTGGCAAAAAAGGGAAAGGCCAGGGCACCATGCGGGATGTAGAGTTAAATAAGATTAAGGAGTATGCGGTAGAAGATGCCGACATCACCTTACAGTTTAAAAAAGTATTTGAGCCCGAGTTGAAAAAGCTGGAAGTAGAAGATGTGTTTTATAAAGTAGAAAACACCTTGGTGCCGGTGCTGGTAGATATGGAGTTTGAAGGCGTGAAGATTGACATGAACTTTTTAAATGAGTACTCAAAAGTTTTGGATATAGAAGCCCGGGAGCATGAAGAAAAAGTATATGAAATAGCCGGCCTGCGGTTTAACCTTGGTTCGCCAAAACAATTAGGCGAAGTGCTGTTTGATAAACTAAAACTTGACCCCGGCGCTAAAAAAACAAAGACCGGCCAGTATGCTACCGGCGAAGATGTGTTGAGCAAGATGGCGAAGAAACATCCAGTAGCTGATAACATTATGGCCTACCGGGAATACACTAAACTTCGCTCAACGTATGTAGATGCATTGCCCTTGCTTACCAACCCTAAAACCGGAAGAGTGCATACCAACTATGCGCAATCCATTGCTGTTACCGGCCGCTTATCCAGCAATAATCCCAACCTGCAAAACATTCCTATCCGCACCGAACGTGGCCGCGAAATACGCAAGGCATTTATACCGAGAGACGAGAACCACGTTCTAATCAGTGCCGACTATTCGCAAATCGAACTTCGTATTGTAGCCGCCATCAGCGCCGACCCTGCTATGTGCGAAGCTTTTTTGCAAAACAAAGATGTGCATACAACAACGGCTGCTAAAGTATATGGCATAGAAGAAGAAGCGGTATCAAAAGAAATGCGGCGCAAGGCAAAGAGCGTCAACTTTGGTATTATCTACGGACAAAGTTCTTTTGGCCTGGCCGAAAATTTAGGCATCAGCCGCAGCGAAGCCAAAGAGATTATTGACAATTATAAAATTCAGTTTGCCGGCATTACCCGCTATATGGATGAGATGATCAACTATGCCCGCGAGCATGGCTATGTGCAAACGGTATTGGGCCGCAAGCGCTGGCTACGGGATATAAATTCCTCCAACTTTACGGTGCGTGGCTATGCAGAACGTAATGCTATCAACTCTCCTATACAAGGCACTGCGGCAGATATGATAAAGCTGGCGATGGTAAAAATCCATCAGGCATTTAAAGACCATAAGTTTCAATCTAAAATGATTTTGCAGGTGCATGATGAATTAGTATTTGACGTATTGAAAACCGAAGTAGAAGCCATTAAGCCGGTTATTTTAGATTGTATGCAAAGCGCTATGACGCTACCAAATGGCATTCCCATTTTAGCAGAGGTGGGCGAGGGAGAGAACTGGCTGGAGGCACATTAAGTAAATTTGGTGTATGGACAAAGCAAAAATATTATCAACATTAAAAATAGTTAAGCCAGATTTAGCGCAGAAGTATGGCCTAACTACGCTTGCTTTATTTGGTTCCTATAGTCGCGACGAACAAACATCAGAGAGTGATATAGATTTAATGGTGGACTTCGATAATCCTCACTTCAATACCTTTTTTGATTGTGTATTAGCGTTGAAGGATTTGTTTAAAGAAAAGCAAGTACAAGTAGTGTCAAAAGGCGGTATAAAACCCCAATACTTTCAGGCAATAAAACCCGATTTACTTTATGCCTAAAAGAGAAGATGTTTTATTGCTTCAGGATCTTTATGAGGCGGGAAATAAAGTGCTTCTCTTTACTGCGGGTTATTCATTTGACGATTACATGCTCGATGTCCGTACAATGGATGCAGTCATACGCAACTTTGAAATAATAGGTGAAGCCTCTCGTAACCTTTCATCAACCAGTGTTGAAGCCAACCGCATATTGAAAGGAAAAAGTTGAAAAGTTGGTTGTGGTCTTAAATGTATGATGCTCGTTGATTTCGATAGTGGATGATGATTTTCATCATAGAGTAATGATAGATTAGTTTTTTGGAGAAGCAGACGGTTCTTCTAACCAGCCTTCTGCTTCTGGTGCGAAAGAAGGTGTTAACACCTTCAATGGCTTTGGTGAACGCCTTTCCAATGAGGTGTTTTGCTTTGGGCAACACGGCACTAAAGGCATCCCAATCATCGGTCATAAAAACAGCAATGTCTAAAAGTTTCAACTTCACGTACAGGTTGCTCACCGCCCTGGTACTTCGTTTTCCCATGCTGAAAGCAATGATTTCATCTTCCTCCACCGCATAGGCATAGAGCATCCACACTTTCTTATCCTTTTTTCCTACATACGACCATTGCTCATCAATCTGTACCCGGCGATACGTGTGTTTCTTTGGCTTATAAACAAGATTGGCAGCAGCCGTTTTGATGAACGCCAAAACAGTTGACTTACTCATGCCACTCACCACCGCCGAGTCACGAACACCGCTGCCCCTGCAAAGCATTTTTAAAACAAGCTCCTTCTTTTCCGCTATACAACCCTGATAAACATAAGCGGGTTGGAACTGCTTGCTGCAAGTTTTACACAACAAATTCTGTTTGCCGTTTTTCTTTATTCCATTGCGAACTACCTTCGTCCCCCGGCAGTAAGGACAGGACAACGCCTTGTCAAACTTCACAATTTACAAAGCTATTCTACCTTGCTGCCTTCTTTTACACTTTAACCTCCATCATACATTTAAAACCACAACCGATTGGTTTCCGAAACATTCTTATTCACGATTATTTTGGTATCGATCAAAAAATAGTATGGACAGCCATACAGGATTTTTTACCAGACACCATTAAGGCTATTGAGAAAATCATTAAAATGTTGAGTAATAAATAAAGCCCGTTCATGCTCCACGAATACACTAAATATCTCTACACCATCGGCAGCCGCTACTTCATCATAGGGGGCTTATTTTTCTTAGTGTTTTATATCCTTTTTAAAAAGAAGCCCCGCTATAAAAAGCTACAAGCGAAAGTACCGGCAAGACAAGATTATACCCGTGAGATTGCTTACTCCATCAGCACCATTTTCATTTTTGCTTTGGCGCCGGTAGTCTTTTTAAATATTCCTTCTATTGCTGTTCATACTACGTTTTATAAAAACATCGGCCAGCATGGATGGCTTTATTTCTTTATTGCGTTTCCCCTAATGTTCCTGATGCACGACGCCTACTTTTATTGGACGCACCGCCTCATGCATCATAAAAAATTATTCAGGGCTTTTCATTTAGTACATCATAAATCCACAAACCCTACACCTTGGGCTGCGTATGCGTTTCATCCGTTGGAAGCCCTGGTTGAAATCGGCATCTTTCCCATTTTTCTCTTTACCATTCCCATTCATTTTCTTCACCTGTTCATCTTTTTCTTTGTGATGATCGTTTATAATGTTTATGGCCATTTAGGATATGAATTATACCCGGCCGGCTTTACCAAAACATGGCTGGGAGGATGGATCAATACCTCTACCAGTCACAACCAACATCACCAATATTTTAAGGGCAACTATGGTTTGTACTTTACTTTTTGGGACAGAATGTTTGGTACGTTGCGGAGTGATTACGAAGAACGATTTAATGAAATAACAACAAAGAAAAAAATACTTGCAACCGTATGAACCCACTGATCATTTATTGCTACGATGCTTACTGCGGCTGGTGCTACGGCTTCAGCAAGGTCATCACCCGTATAGAAGAAGTTTACAAAGACCGTTTTGATTTTGAAGTGCTTTCCGGTGGCATGGTACTGCCCGAAACGCCACAGCATTTTGGTAGCATGGCAACCTATATTCAATCAGCTTATAAAAGGGTAGAAGAACTAACCGGTGCACAATTTGGCGACGACTTTTTATGGCATGTAAACAATCCCGATAAAACGGACTGGTATCCATCATCGGAGATACCGGCCATTGCACTGTGCATTATGAAAGAATATCATCCTGACAAAGCCGTAAAGATGGCTGGTGATATTCAATACGCTTTGAACTATGAAGGCCGCGATTTAACGGATGGTGAAGCTTATCGCCACCTGCTAACCAAATACAATATTCCAGAAGAGGATTTTTACACGAAGCTAAAAAGCGAAGGCTACAAAAAAAATGCCTACTACGAATTTGCTTTGATAAAGCAACTCGGTATCAGCAGTTTCCCAACGGTTTTGCTGCAACAAAGCGATACAAAATTCTTCCTGTTAGCGCAAGGTTATACCGATTATGAAACGCTGAAAGCAAGAGTGGAAAAGATTTTACAGGAACTTGCCGGAACATAAAACCGGTCAGGCAATGTATAATACTTCTGCAAATAAGCTTTTACCATTGCTTCTTTTATTACAATCATCAGCAGGATTAAAATCGTGGCGGTCCATAATTTCTTCCTTCTCCACCGCCCCTGTTATTGGTAGCAATTGCGGTTCCAAACGTTCTTAGGTTATACGTAAAATTGAGCATCACATATTGCCGAAGCACTTGCGTTTGTACATCTTCTATCCCTTCTGCAGTTATGTTGCGGGTAATGCTTTGGTTTTGTTTCAATAGATCAAACACGGTTAGCTTCAACTCGCCTTTTTGATTCTTTAAAAACTTTTTACCGGCCGACATATTCCACAAAGTATAGTTCTGATTAAAGCCTTGCGTTAAGCCGTTATAAAGCTGGTTGGTAATATCGTTTTGAAAGAACCATCCCGTTTTAGAAAGCAGGTTCATTTGCAAGCCCAGCACATGCTGAAAATAACTGTCATCTAAACTTGCCTGCAGGTTGTTTTTCACCTTACTGAAATTAGCCGAGTAAGAAACAGTGAAATCTACATATTGGCTGATGTTACTTCCAATAACAGCACCCGCAGTGTAAGTGGTATTTCTTGATTCATTTGACACGTTATTGATAATGCCGGGAAGCTTTGTATAAGTGATCCCGCCATTAAGGTTAAAGTTGGACTTAACGGCCTTAACCGGTATTGCAAAGGTCACAAAAGAGCGTAGGCTTTGGTAGCCATCCAGGTTGACCGGAATGCTTAATTGCTGGCCACGCAATACAGTCAGCTTGCTGTTTATAGCCGAATCTCTTGTTGGTACATAAGTAGCGTTGGTAATATAATCGCTGGCGTTTTGATAGAAGATGCTTCCTACCAATACCAATCCTTTGCTGGTGTTGGTGTAGGTATATCGTCCATTAACCTGGTTGCTGAATTGCTGTTTTAGATTGGGGTTACCTGCGGTGATGTAAGGCAGATTAGTTATATCAAACACATCGCTCAACTGCGATACAGAAGGGTTGTTGGTATTGGCCCTGTAATTAATACGAAGGCTGCTACGGGTGGAAAGTTTGAGTTGAACGTTAGCATTAGGCAATATGTTACTGAAAGATTTATTAACTGGTGCCGCTTGTGGAAACTCGCGGTCGCTGCTTAAAGTAGAATACTGGTAGTTGGCGCCAAACGATATTTGGTTATCCCTATCACCATAACGATAAGCCAGGCCGCCGTTTTGCGCTTTGGAAATATTGGTAAAGCGGTTAGATAGCGATGTATCAAACACAGAATATTTCGACTCCGTATTATTATACCGGAAGGCCTGCTGATCGGACTTACTATTAGAGTACGAAGGATTATAGCTAAGCTGCAGTTGCGATTTAGCACCCAGCGGTTCGGTGTAACTTAAGTTAGCTGATAACTGGTAACCGCTACTGGTTTGATCGGTATAGCGGCGGGTAAGCGAATCGGTAAACGAAGTGCCGGTAGTATCGTACTGGCGCTGGTTGCTGTTTACATACGTGTTGCCATCGCGTGTGTTGCTTGAGGTATTGATGTTTAGTGCGATGGTACGTCCGCGTTTGGCAAATGAGTGGCGGTAAAGTATCGTATTGTTTAGATTATTTCCCACTCTGTCGCTGGTGGTGTTATTAGTAGTAGCGCTTACATTTTGGCCGTTGGGAAAAACACTGTTGGTAGTTACTAAACGGGTAGAGTTATTGTTTTGAAAACTTAAATTAGGGGTTATAATAAGTTGGTTATTGGAGTCGATGCGATACTCCAGCCGCAGGTTAACCCGGTTGTTAATGTTCTTGCTGGTGGAGTTGGTCACCTGGCTGATAGAAGGTATAGAGGATAAAAAATATTGCTGGTTAGATGTTTCGGATGTAGTGTTAGCCGTGTTATTATAGAAGTAGCTTCCGGTAACGGTTAACTTCTTCCCCCATATATCAGAGTAGTTAAGGCCCAAGGCATTTGTGCGATTGATACCGGACTGTTGTCCTACTAAAAAGTTGCCGCTATTACCAAAGGCGCCGTTGTTGCCACCGCCCTGAAAGCCGCCACCCTGGCCCCGGTTGCCGCCTTGCCCGCCACCGCCACGTCCGCCGCGTGGGCCTCCACCGCCTCCGCCACGTTGCGAGTTCGAGGTAACCCCCAGCAGATCCTGCTGCGAAAAATTTTGCTGGTTAACGTTATTAAAATTGGCTACAATGGAGATGCGTTTATTGTCTTTTAAAATGGTGGTATTGCCGCCGGCTAAATAACGTTCGTCGGTGCCATAACCGGCAAACACACGCCCAAACTGACCATTGCGCATGTTGGCTTTAGTAATAATGTTGATGCCTTTTTGAGAGCTGCCATCGTCAAAACCACTGAACCGTGCCTGGTCGCTTAGCCGGTCAAATACCTGAATTTTATCTACCACTTCGGCCGGCAAATTTCTAAGTGCGGCCGTAGCATCATCACCAAAAAGTTCACGGCCGTCAATGGTTACTTTCTGTACTACATCACCCTGCGCTTTTACTTGTCCGTTTTCTATAGTGATGCCCGGCATCTTCTTTACCAGGTCTTCCGTGGTAGCATCAGGGTTTACTTTATACTGGCTGGCATTCATTTGCAGCGTGTCGGCCTTTTGAGTAACGGGTGTAATGCTGCTGGTAATAACTACGGTGGCCAGGTCGCCTTTTGCTGAACCCTGCGCTAAAGCAATATCTACTGTAATGGTATTGGGATGCAAGGAATCAAGGCGAAGGCTTGCTGAATCGAGCTTCACACTACGAACCGTTTCTTTATAGCCAACGTAAGAAACAGAAAGAAGAAAACTGTCTGACACAAGATCGGTAAACGAAAACCGGCCAAGCGAATCCGTTAACGCACTGCGGCTGAAAGTGGAATCAATAAAACTATTTAAACGAACAGTAGCGCCTGCCAATGTTGTTTTGGCTTGCTGGTCGCGAATGGTTCCGCTGATAGAGAACTGTGCAAATAAAAGTTGGCTGGTAAGAATGGCTATGGCCAGGCTAAGGCTTCTCCGGTACATAAGGGGTATAAATTTCTCCATGACAAAATTGTGTAATAATAATGCCATGAGCCAGGTCAATAGGTTAATTAAGGCTAATAAAACCAGTTGGCAGTTTACAGTTTTCAATTAGCAATAAAACTTATAAGCGCTTTATACATGTGAGAAAGCCAAATTAATTCAGAGGTGCAAACTGCAAACTGATAACTGTAAACTCTTCTTATCTTGCAGCCCCAAATATTTAATCTATGGAGTATAGCAGAATAGTTGCTGTTACCGGAATGCCGGGCTTGTACGAAATCTTAAGCAGCAAAACTGATGGCGCCATTGTGCGTTCGCTTACCGATGAAACTACAAAGTTTGTTTCCAGCCGTGTACATAACTTATCACATTTAGAAAGCATTGAAATTTATACAACAGGCGATAACGCATCGCTTGGCGATGTACTAACCGCTATGAAAAGCAGCAGTGAAGCGGTGCCTGATGTAAAGGATAGCAAAGCACTAAAAGCCTATTTTGAAAAAATATTTCCTCAGATAGATACGGAACGGGTGTATGCTTCCGACATGAAGAAGATGGTAACCTGGTTTACTGTTTTAGAAAAACATACTATTGATTACACGCAAAAGGAAGAAGCGGTAGAAGAAACCGAAGAAGCGGAAGCTGCCTTAGCTGAAGTGGAAACAGCCAGCGAGGCACCCACGAAGAAAGCTAAAAATGTAAAAAAAGAAGTTACTGAAACGGCAGTTGAAGACAATACAGAAATAATACCTGACGATAGTACAGAAAAGAAAACAGCTAAACCAAAAAAGAAAAAAACCGGAGAGTAGCGATAACAGACAGCTCCTTTATCACACTCATTATCCATCAAGGTGGTTTTTAATTTGTTAGTTTCTTCTCATCCTTCCTAATTACTTATATCCATGACCCCTACCGCAGCTATATCTCCTATACAGCGTACATACCTACCAGCCGATTTTAAAGTATCCGATTGGGAAACGCTGGAACCTTTTTTTATAGAATTAACCAACCGTTCCATTTCTTCTAAGCAAGACCTTGAACAGTGGCTTGCCGATTTAAGCGAAGTGGAAGCCGTGATTGGTGAAGACGCCGCCTGGCGGCAGATACGCATGACCTGCGATACGGAAAACAAAAGCCTGGAAGATGCTTTCACGTTTTTTGTTACAGAGATTCAACCTAAAATGCAGCCGTATGCCGATAAGCTCAATCGCAAGCTGGTAGCCAACGACTACACAAAAACGCTGGAAGGTGAGGCCTACCAGGTATATCTGCGCAGCGTAAAAAAGAGTATTGAACTTTTCAGAGACGAGAACATTCCCCTGCAATCGCAGGTGGCGGTGTTGGCGCAACAATTTGGCGTTATCAATGGTAAGATGAGCATTGAAGTAGATGGCCAGGAATATACTATGCAACAAGCCGCTAAGTTTTTAGAAAGCCCCAAACGGGAACTGCGGGAAGAAGTGTATCGTAAAATAGGCGACCGCCGTTTGCAGGATAAAGAGCAGTTGAATGAGCTGTTTACAAAGCTTATTGGCCTGCGCGACAACATTGCCCGCAACGCCGGCTTTGCCAATTACCGCGACTATAAATTTATTGACCTGGGCCGCTTCGATTATAACAAGGAAGATACTTTTCAATTTCATACTGCGGTTAAAGACGCGGTGCTGCCGCTGGTAGATTTTATTTACGACCGCAAGCGCCAGAAGCTGGGCCTGGACTCGCTCCGGCCCTGGGATATAGAAGCCGAACCTGAAGGCGTAAAGCCATTAACACCCTTTGCTACGGCAGATGAATTGGTGAATAAAACCATCGAATGTTTTAACCGCATGGACCCGTTTTTTGGTGAGTGCTTAACTAAGATGAAAGCCATGGGACGGTTTGATTTAGACAGCCGCAAAGGCAAGGCCCCGGGCGGTTATAATTGTCCGTTGCCAGAAACCGGCGCCCCATTTATTTTTATGAATGCGGCTGGCCAAATGAGTGATGTTACTACGATGGTACATGAAGGTGGTCATGCCATTCATTCGTTTCTTGCACATGAACTTCCGTTAACGGCTTTCAAGGAATATCCGATGGAGATTGCCGAAGTGGCCTCCATGACGATGGAGCTTTTCAGCATGGATTACTGGGATGTGTTTTTTGATAACGAAGAGGATTTGCAAAGAGCTAAGCAACATCAATTAGAAAGGGTGATCACCATCTTCCCGTGGATTGCTACCATTGATAAATTTCAACACTGGATTTATGAAAACCCGGCTCATACCATAGAGGAAAGGGCTGAGCACTGGCGCAGCATCTTAAACGAATACACTTCCATTGCTATAGATGTTTCCGGGTTGGAAGAATACCGCAAGTATAGCTGGCAGCGGCAGCTTCATTTGTATGAAGTGCCTTTTTATTACATCGAATACGGCATTGCGCAGTTAGGCGCCATCGGCTTGTGGATGCAGTTTAAAAAAGACAAGCAATCGGCCATCAGCAATTACATCAACGCACTTCAATTAGGTGGCACAAAAACGCTTCCTGAATTATACGAAGCCGCCGGTTTGAAGTTTAGCTTTTCGCCGGATTATATCAGTGAGCTGATGTTGTTTGTGCAGGGCGAGATGGAGAAAGTGACACGGCCGGTGGCGAAGTAAAAGTTTTTGCATTTTTAAAAAGCCCTCAAAATTTGAGGGCTTCTCTATGGTAGGAGGTTATTGTACCGGTTCACAAAATCCAGCGGATGAATAACGGGAATGGTCGAGGCATAAAAGTCATGCACATCCTTAGTCACAATCAACTTCGCTTTTGCTTCGGCAGCACATTGATATTGGGCCGCGTCTTCCAGATCAATAAAGCGGCTTTCAAAAACTGATTTTGAAAAGGAAGCAGCAACTGGTGTAAGCGCAAACTCCGAAAAGACAAATTCCATTTGTTGGCGATGCTTTTCTTTGTTCTTCATTCGTTTGCCAAGAAAGTGATTGGCTATAACAAACGTAAAGGGCGATACAAGCGGTTTTCCAAAATAGGCCCGCACAATGCGGATAGTTTCGTAAGCCGGCTTGTGATCATAAGCGGAAGCATCCATAAAGTCCACTACCACGTTGGCATCAAGAAATACTGCAATCATCGTTTGATGTCTTTGAAGAGTTCATTCAGTATATCTCCATAACCTGTGTTATAGATGCCTGCTGCTTTTTCAAGCCATTCATCCTTTGCTGCTTTTTTTGGTGTCAGCCGCTTGGCCGATGATAATAAATCGTCTATAAACTGTGACATGCTTTTATTGTGTTCACGGGCATGACGCTTTAAAAACTTTTTGTTTTCGGCTGATACCAATATGGTAAGCTTTTCCTGCATGAGAATTTGTTTCGTACAAATTTAGAAAAAGATACGAAACCGGGGAAAAGCCTTTGTCATATTTGTTCGCACCAATCTGCATTTTTATAATCAAGAAAGTGGTGTTTGCCACATAATCTTTCTTACTAACTTCAAACTATCCAAACATCATCAACCATGAAAAAAATTTTCATCTTCCTCCTCATCGTTTCTTATAGCCTAACCCACGCTCAAACCGGCGACGGCTATAAACTTCCTCCAAAAGATATTGCCGATCTGCTTCTTGCCAAACCTACACCATCGGTTAGTATTGACAGCAAGGGCGAATGGATGCTGCTTAGCGAACGTAACCCTTATCCAACGGTTGAAGAACTGGGACAACCGGAAATGCGCATTGCAGGCCTGCGGCTAAACCCCGCTAACTTTTCGCCATCAAGGCAAATTTTTATCAATGGTTTCAAATTGAAGAACATTAAAACCGGCAAAGAATTTTCAATCACCGGTTTGCCGCAGGCCCTGTTGGCGTCTAACATTGGTTGGAGCCCGGCCGAAAGTAAGATTGCCTTCCTGAATACATCATCCGATAAAGTGGATTTATACCTGATTGACGTAGCTACGCAGAAAACATTGAAGCTAAACAAGCAGGCCGTGAACAATACGCTTGGTTCGGCTTACACATGGGTTGATGAAGCCACGGTTTTATATAAAGCCACTACGGCAACGCCATCGGCAACGCCATCGGCAACGCCATCGGCAACGCCATCGGCAACGCCATCGGCAACGCCATCGGCAACGCCATCGGCAACGCCATCGGCAACGCCATCGGCAACGCCATCGGCAGCGCCAAAGAGGCGCATCACACCCAAAGGGCCAACTATACAAGAGAACCTCGGCAAAGCCGCACCCAGCGCCACTTACCAGGACCTGATTAAATCGCCATACGATGAAGAGCTGTTTCAGTTTTACGGCACATCGCAATTAGTGAGAAGCACCAATGGTGTGGAAACCAAAGTTGGTGCACCGGCCATCTATCTTACCACTTCTCTTTCGCCCGATAAAAGGTACATGCTCACAAGAACGCTGCACAAGCCGTTTTCTTACCTCGTTACCGCAGGTGGTTTTCCGGCCACGGTAAGTATTACTGACGCCAGCGGAAAAACAGTAAAAGGCTTAGCCGACTTGCCTTCCACCGAAGGCACACCCAGTGGTTACGACAATACGCAGAACGTTCCGCGTGCATTTGAATGGAGGGATGATGAAGCGGCAACGATAGTGTGGGCCGAGCCTTTGGACAGCGGACTGATTAAAAAGAAGATGGACTATCACGATGTTGTTTATTCCTTATCCGCACCGTTCACTGCTTCGCCGAAGGAACTGTTTAAAACAATGATGCGGTATCGCGGCACCACCTGGGGCGATGCATCATTGGCTTTGGTGAACGAAGGCTTGCGCAGCAAACAAATATCAAAAGTGAGCCGATATAATACAACAACCAATCAATTAGAGAAGCTGTATGACCTCGCACAAACCGATGCCTACAACGACCCCGGCGACCCGGTGCTGCACAAAAACAATTGGGGCCGCGAAGTGATTACCACCACCGACAACGGCAGCAAAATTTTAATGATAACACTGTGGGTTCATCCGCCAAAGGCGACCTGCCATTTTTAGCTAAGTATGATTTGACTACAAAGAAGAACGAGATGGTGTGGCGTTGCCCCGAAGGCAGTTATGAATTTGTGGTGGATGTATTAGACCCTAAGACGTTAACCATTATTACCCGCCGCGAAGGACAAAAGATGGTACCCAATTATTGGATGAAGGACTTGGTGAAACGCATTGCCGATCGCCCATTGACATCCTTCGCCAATCCTTACCCGCAGCTTGAAGGCGTGACCAAACAAAAGGTGCAATACAAACGTGCCGACGGTGTGGACCTTACTGGTGATTTGTACTTGCCCAAAGGCTACAATAAAGAAAAAGACGGTCCGCTGCCGGTAGTGATGTGGGCTTATCCGCGTGAGTTTAACTCAGCCGCCGATGCAGCGCAGGTGCGTGGTTCGCAGGACAGGTTTACCACTATAAGTTGGGCCTCGCCGGTGTTTTATGTAACGCAAGGCTTTGCTGTTTTGGATAATGCCGAGATGCCGATAGTAGCTAAAGATTCAGCCGCAAAACCAAATGATAATTTTGTAGCGCAGCTACAGATGAATGCCGAAGCCGCCATTAATAAACTAAGCGAAATGGGTGTGGGTGATAAGAACCGCGTAGCCGTTGGCGGACATAGCTACGGCGCTTTTATGACCGCGAACTTGTTGGCGCATACCAAGTTGTTTAAAGCCGGCATTGCCCGCAGCGGCGCTTACAACCGAACCCTTACTCCCTTTGGTTTTCAGAACGAAGACCGCACTTACTGGCAGGCGCCGGACCTCTATCACGACATGAGCCCGTTTAGCTATGCCGATAAAATAAAAACGCCCATTTTATTAATTCATGGCGAAGCCGATGACAACCCCGGCACGTTTCCTATCAACAGCGAACGGTTGTTTAATGCAATAAAAGGAAATGGCGGTACCGTGCGGTTGGTGATGCTGCCTTATGAAGCGCATAGCTATCGTGGTAAAGAAAATTTGTTGCATATGCTGGCGGAACAAAGTGCGTGGTTGGAGAAATATGTGAAGAAGGCTGACAGTGGATTGAAGGGATTGTAGAGATAGGGAAGAATTGAATCGGTTTGATAACAAGAAGGCTACTCCAATAGAGCGGCCTTTTTGTTAGTGTTCGGACCTGTGATCATACCATCGGAGAATTATTACCTGTTATTTATTTTCCTCACGATTGAACACGGACAAAAAAAACAACGGTTTGCCCTTCGTGTCAAAGCCTTCTGGATAAGCGTCTCCCCGAAGATTGTAGCACACTGTTAGCTGTCCGTTTTCCAACTTATAAATGGCCTTAAAATGTTTGCCGGTGTTAACGCCTTCTTTGCCAACAATGTCCATTTTATTGCCTTGATAGTTTACCATGCCTTTGTCAACACTTTCGGCAAACACAGTGTATGTCGTGTCCTGAAGAACCAATTTTTGCTTTTCGAAAGCCGCTTTCGGCAATGCCGTTCCACCAATTTCCTGTTGAATAGGAAGCCAGGTGCCGTTTAGTTTGTTTGTCTCCATTGTCAGTTTTTTTGTGTTTGCACAGCTTACGGTAATAAAAAGAACAAAAAAGAAAATCGCTTTTTGCATGTGCTTTGTTTTAGAGAGACAAACGTAAAAAGCTTCCGAATGGAAAAATTGTAAAAATGTTACATCAATCCATAGGTAAGAAGTAAGGCATCATTTTCAATGCAGGTTTTTGCTCTGTGTTTTTAATGTATTCTCTTGGCTTTAATCCGGTAAAGCGTTTAAAAGAATTGTTGAAATGCGCCTGATCGAAAAAATCCAATTCGTAAGCAAGATCAGTAAGATTGCCCCGCTTTGATTTGCTGATCAAGTAAAGCACGGAGCCAAAGCGTTTCAGCGAGAGCATCATTTTAGGAGAAACGCCAATGTACTCCTGAAACAAAGAATTCAGGTGTTTCCTGGAAACGGCTTGTTGTTTACAAAATGCGGCCACGGAAGTAAGCCTATCGTTTTGAAGAAGATGATGTAAAGATGAAATCAATTTGTCTTTTGCCTGATTGTTCACCTGAAGTTTCCGGCGTAAAAAAGTCTCTGCAATCCGAATTTTTGCGCCGGTGGTTTCAGCTGCCTGCAGGCGTTCCCAAACTTCATCTGCTTCGTTTTTAAAAAGACAATCAAGGCTTGTGTATTGATCGGTGAAATGCCGTAGCGGCTGTTGAAAAAAGGCTTGCGCTCCCAAGGTTGTAAATTGAATCACGATCATCTTGCTGGCACCGTAACTCTCTACGTAAGAAGGTCCGGTTTGAAAACCGGCAACCCAATATTTTTTGTGGTCGGTGGATTGTATAAAGCGTTGGTCGGTGTAAAGCTTAAACGCATCGTGCAGGTTAAAAACAATGCTCATGGCGGTTTTGGGAAAGCCTATACCCTTGTTATTTCCTTCTACATACACAATGCATTCGACGTACTTGTTAAGCGGTGCTTCAGGTATGTGTTTGCAAAAGATCATTCATTTGTGTTTTGCGCAATGTGAAAAGTAACATTAATAAGTAAGGCCTCAAAGCTACTACCGGTTATGCCGCTTCAAAATTTACTGTTCCCCCACACTCCTTACAAACCCCCTTTATCACCACCTGCACACTCTCCACTGCATAACCTTTGGGCAACTCAATCTTGGGCGACACCACATCATCCAAACAAATAGTCTTATCACAAGCCGTGCAAATAAAATGTACATGATCATCATGATGGTGGCCTTCCGTACAATCTTTACATAAGGCATATTTTATAGCGTTGTCGGCCGTGGGTATCGCATGTATGATGCCCTTCTCTTCAAAGGTTTGCAGCGTTCTGTAAATAGTTACCCGGTCGTATTTATGGCCTACTTCTTTTTCAATATCGCCGTGGGTGAGCGCATCGTTGGTGGAGAAGAACAACGATAAAATTTTACGCCGGCTTTCGGTGGAGCTAAGCTCTTTGCGATGCAGCAGCTCATTCAATCGTATGGTATTGGTTCTTGTTTCCATTACTCTTTCAGCAGGTTTTTAATATCGCTTTGCATGGTTTTTAATTCGGATGGTTTTATACCGTCGTAAATTTTTACTACCTCACCTTTTTTGTTTACCAGCGCTATAAACTGGGTATGAATAAAATCGGCTTCGCCGCTCACTACATAGTTATCGGGGTTATCTACTTTATAACTGTTGCGGGCGGCCTTGTACAAACTGTCTTTTCTTCCGGTTAAAAACATCCACTTGCTTTCGTCCACCTGCATCGAATCGGCATAGTCCTTCAACCTTTTTACAGAGTCGCGGCCGGGATCAGAGGTATGCGATAGGATTAAAAATTTAGGTTCGTTTTTAAACGCTTCATACACCGGCTTCAGGTTATTGTTCATTCGCGGACAGATAGAATTGCAGGTAGTAAAAAAATAATTCACGGCCACTACTTTGCCTTGTATGTTTTTTTCGGTGATAATTTTTCCATCCTGGTTAACGAATGAAAAAGGCTGCACCTTGCTAATGGGCGGAAACTTCTTTTTGGTAAAATCAGGAATCACCGATGCCAGCGTAAAGAAAAAAGCCAGCGTAAGCACCGCAAAAAACAGGCTGTAAAAAATAAGTTTTTTCGACATGCGATAAGGCTTGAGAAACCAAAGGTAAATGCAGATTAGCGGGATGCAGGATGGATTAACAGGAGCTTTGCCAAGAGGTTAGCTTTAGGAGATAATATCAATCAACGGCTTAGATTTACATTGCTTAAACGATAATTATCATGACAAGAATACTTTTTGCTTTACTTCTTTTTATTACCATGGACGCCGGAGCACAAAAGAACGATGATGCAAATATCCGGCAACTGCTAACCGTACAAACCGCAGCCTGGAACCGCGGCGATATTGATGGCTTTATGCAAACGTATTGGAAAAGCGACTCGCTGATGTTTATTGGTAAAAGCGGTGTAACGCGGGGCTGGCAAAAAACATTGGAAAATTACAAAAAGGGTTATCCCGATACGGCCGCCATGGGCAAGCTGGCCTTTGATATTATTACGATAAAAAGTTTATCGCCTGACTATTATTATGTGGTAGGTAAATGGATGTTGAAACGCAGCATCGGCGACATCAGCGGCCATTACGATCTGCTGCTTCGCAAGGTCAATGGCCGGTGGGTTATCATCTCCGATCATAGCTCGTAACTATTGCACCTGAAACCAAAACGAGCCGCCATGTTTTTCTACTCCGGCCAAATTAGGATGGCTCCAAAAGGTTGCTATTAACTGCCGTAACTCTTCATCTTCACTTATAAAAAAATTGGGGCTTAGTAGTTTGTATTTATCCGGATTGGCCAGCAGCACGGCACCAAGCACATAGTTCTCCGAATAAAAACGATCGCACATGGTTTGCGGATAATCGTAAGGCAGGTAAATATCGTGTAGCTGAATGATAACGCCTTCGGCTAAAACGGGCAACACCTCCATAAAAAAGTGCATTACATCCGATGAGGGAAGAAGCTGGTGCGTGCCATCGAAAAAGACGATATCGTTTTCTTTTAGTGAGCTGAATACTGTTGCCGGTACGTTTTGTAGTTTTTCTTCCAGCCATTCATCGGCTAAGCTTTTAATTATTTCTCTGGGGCCTGGGTCAATGCAGGTAATCGTATAGTTCAAGGCATTTTCGCGGCGGGCTTTGTAAACTATTTTGGTAGAGGTGCCGCTACCTATTTCTATATAACGGGCGGGCTTGTATTCATTCAAAATGGTGTACAGCATCAGTATATCTAATCCGGGTAGATAACCATTGGTCCATTGCGGCGCAGTTGCATCAACCACCTCTTTGCTTTTTATGGTTTGCAGATGCGTGAAATAGGTATGCGATGCTTTTAACAAGGCAGCGTAACCAGCCCTTCTTTTTTCGATCAGATGCTTTAATTGTTTATGCGGATTTTGGAGGGTATAAACCGGTTGCGGCTTTAGTGGATAGTCCAATACAATGAGCCGGTTGGATGGATTGAAGCTTAGGTATAAGCGCCTGATAAAATTTTTGATGCCCGCTGCATATTGCATCCTTCAAATGTAGATAGAAGGTTTGTTGTGAAAAGCAGAATGGCAGGCCTTTTACAGCGGCTCTTTCCTTTGCCATAGTTTATAAAAGTAGAAAATGAGAAGGCAAAGGCTGCCCGCAAACACGCCATAGAAAACGGCATTGTACCATTGAACGCTTTCTTTAATAATGGCGAGGTGAAAATAAAATCCCGCCGTGCCTACTGTCATCAACCAAAGAATAGCAGCCCCAAAAGAGCTGAGTATTTTTCTGAAGTAGCGCCGCACTTCCGGGTCCATACCTATATTCTCATCCATACAAATTTGGTTTAAATGTTCAACAGTTCAATCGTTGCAATGTTCTGAAATTTTTGAAGCGGCGACTGTTATAACCAACTCTTGAACTATTAAACTTTGGAACTATTGAACGGCTCTATTGCACCAGCAGGGCTTTAAAGGCTGCCGAGTCGCCGTTAAAAACATTAAAGTCCACTTTGGCTGCAATGCCGTTCACATGGCCTTCTTCGCTGTGTTGCCAAAAATGCCAGTTACGGCTAATGCGTGGGTTGCCCGGTTGGTAATAATGTGCAATCCACAAGGGATAATCATCAAAGCTTCCTTTCAAATAACTTTCGTAAAAGTTTACATACGTATAAATGATCGGCCGCACGCCATACGCCGCTTCTACAGCCTCTAACCATTTTTTTATCTCTTGTTGTAGCTTAACCTGGTTCAGCCCAAACGTTTTTTCAATGTCCAGCACCGGCGGCAGGTCACCGCTTTCAAGCTTTACATTTTCAAAATAATTTTGCGCCTGCACCTTGCCATCTTTTTTTGGGTTAAAGAAGTGATAAGCGCCTCTTACCATACCGGCCTTCCTGGCGGCCTTCCAGTTGCGTTTAAAAAAAGGGTCCACCAAATCGTTGCCTTCGGTGGCTTTTATAAACACAAACCCCAGTTGTACATTTTGCACCTTCATGCCTTTTACCGCCTCCCAGGAAATATTGGCCTGGTAGCGGCTTACGTCAATTCCATGAATGTTGTACTGGGTGGGTAGCGAAATGCCGAACTCTTTGTAGCGGATGAAACTGGGATCTTTAATGCGGGCCCAGAGAAAAATAATGTAGCTGGCAAACAAGGCCGCAGCAATAGCCGTTGCCCATAAAACAATTCGTAGCGATTGCGCTTTTTTCTTCCTGGCCACAGTGTGCAAATAACGGCGAAAGCTTTAATGAATTGCAGGTTTAAGATAGAATTGATTGGGCTGTCGTTTATATGCCTTCATCAACTTTAATCCGGCCGAATGAGACACGGCATCTTCATCATCTGCTGTTACATTTGAGGCATGCAATGGAACTATCGTGATAGCAGGAATTTCTTTGGCAAGCTGACGCTTAACCGGGGCCTCAATGCATTTAAAGTATATGCCTCTTATCTCTATAGCAAATGGAGCAAAAAACCGGTGCAATGGGGTTACCCGGTTTCTATTTCTATTGAGCCCACCACTTCCTGTAATCTTCGCTGCCCCGAATGCCCCAGCGGTCTGCGGGCCTTTACCCGCCCGACCGGCATGCTTCAAAAAAATTTTTTTAAAGAGACCATTGACCAGATGCACAAAGAGCTGATGTACCTGGTGTTTTATTTTCAGGGCGAGCCTTACCTGAACCCCCAATTTTTGGAAATGGTGCAATATGCTTCATCCAAAAAGATTTATACGGCCACCTCTACCAATGCGCATTACCTGAGCGATGCGGCTGCTAAGAAAACCGTGGAAAGCGGCCTTGACCGGTTGATCATTTCTATTGACGGCACTACGCAGGAAACCTATCAGCAGTACCGTATAGGAGGCAGGCTGGACAAGGTTTTGCAGGGAGCAGCTAATATTGTAAAATGGAAAAAGGAATTGAAAAGCAAAACGCCTTTTATCATTTTTCAGTTTTTGGTGGTGCGGCATAACGAGCACCAGATTGAGGAGGTAAAGCAGTTGGCCAAAGAAATTGGTGTGGACCAGTTGCGGTTGAAAACGGCGCAGGTGTATGATTATGAAAACGACCCGAACGCACTAATTCCTGCCAATAAAAAATATAGCCGCTACAAAACCGATAAAGACGGCAAAAATTATTTCAGAGGCAATAATGCCAACCATTGCTGGCGGCTTTGGCACGACCCGGTAATTACCTGGGATGGCGCCGTGGTACCTTGTTGTTTTGATAAAGATGCACAGCATAAACTCGGCGACCTTCGGCAGCAATCCTTTAAAGAACTCTGGCATAATAAGGAGTTTAAAAACTTCCGTGGCCAGGTACTCCAAAGCCGCAAAAACATTGACATCTGCGCTAATTGCAGCGAGGGAGTGAAGGTTTGGGGATGAGCTATAAGTGATCATTAATCAGTAATGAGTCCACGCTGCCGTTTGATGCTTTTCTTCAATTAGATGCTTTAATCTTTATATTGTTCTAAGGACCCTATTACTCTCAACGTCGTATCGCATTTATTGTGATCAGTCCATCGCAATAAAACAAATCTTTCCATTTCAATGTTCCAACATTAAATTTGTATTCTAAACATATTATCATGACCCACGACTTAAGAACAAATGTTGATCAGTTGAACCAAATGATTTTGGAAGGAAGGATTTTAGATGCCTTTGATAAATTTTATGCACCTGATGTAAAGATGCAGGACAACGACTACCCGGTACGTGACGGGTTTGATGTAAACCGCCAGTACGAAGAAGCTTTTGTTAACGGGCTTACCGAGTTTAGGGGCGCCCAGGTGATCAGCACCATCATCAGCGATGATATAGCCGCAATTGAATGGTGGATGGATTATACTCACAAAGATTATGGCGTTCGCAATTACAAGCAATTAGCAGTGCAGCGCTGGAAGAACGGCAAAATTGTAGAAGAGAAGTTTTATTACAATAATTGATCAGGGATTTAAAAACCTATAAGGTTACTCAGAAGCATAAAGCAACTGCAATAACCTTATAGGTTTGTTTTTACCCTTGTTGACTTTCTTATTTTTGAGGCGATGGGAATAGAGCAGGACATACACCAAAAAACATTTACCGATTCAAAGCAAAAGGCGCTGATCAATCTTTTGTTTACCTATGGTTGGGTTATCGAACGCATTAAAAATGTGCTGGTGCCGGAAGGCATCACCCACCAGCAGTACAATATTCTCCGCATCCTTCGCGGGGCGCATCCACAGCCGCTTTCCACGTTACAGATCCGCGAACGTATGCTGGACAAAGCCAGCGATACCAGCCGCCTTGTTGACCGGCTTATTATAAAAGACGTCGCTAAAAAAACAACCTGCCCAAAAGATAAACGGCTGGTAGATGTGATCATTACTGACAAAGGCCAGAAACTGTTGAAAAAACTGGATAGTGAAGTAAACGCTATGAATGAAGTGATGAAAGCCCTTACCGAAGGAGAAGCGGAACAATTAAGCAATCTGCTTGATAAGATGCGCACCTGATCTCTTCATAACTAAGTACTGCCCATTCAATATGCTGCTTTTAATTTGCTTATGGCCGGTTGTACATTGCCAATTGAATCTTGCTATCTTCAAGCCCCTTAATCAATTTCCATGAAACGGCTGTTGTTCTGCTCACTATTCACCATTCACTATTCACTTTCTTTTGCTCAACCCAAACCCGAATTCCGTGGCGTATGGATGGCATCGGTTGATAATATTGACTGGCCACAAAAAGGTCAATGGAATCCGGATAGTCAGAAGAAGGAATACATCCGGCAAATTGATCTGCATAAGCAAAATGGAATGAATGCCGTTATAGTGCAGGTGCGTCCGGCGGCAGATGCTTTTTACCCTTCGCCTTACGAGCCCTGGAGCCAATGGCTGACAGGCACGCAAGGCAAACCTCCGGTACCGTTTTACGATCCACTTCAATTCACTATAGATGAAGCCCATAAACGCGGCTTTGAATATCATGCCTGGGTGAACCCTTACCGCGCCAACTTCGCCATAGGCAAGGCTTCCATTGCCGCTAACCATATTACACGCCTTCATCCTGAGTGGTTTTTGTCGTATGGCGGCACACTGTATTTCGATCCGGGCAATAAGGATGCGCAAGCCTGGGTAGTAGCCGTAATGAAAGATTTAGTAACCCGCTACGATATTGATGCCCTTCACATGGACGATTACTTTTACCCCTATCGCATTGCCGGTAAAGAATTTCCTGATACTGCTTCTTATCGGATATATGGCGCTGGCATGAACAAAGATGACTGGCGACGAAGTAATGTAGATTCGGTTATCCTTCAACTCTCGTTGGTTATTCATCAGGCAAAACCCTGGGTTAAGTTTGGCATCTCGCCATTTGGCGTGTGGCGTAATAAAAGTAAAGACCCTGATGGCAGTAACACCCAAGCCGGCCAAACCAACTATGATGATTTATACGCCGATGTTTTATTGTGGCTGCGCAAGGGGTGGATTGATTATGTAGCGCCACAGATTTATTGGGAGTTTACACAGCCGCATGCCCCTTTTGAGCCGATACTTAAATGGTGGAACGAACACTCTTATGGAAGGCATTGTTATGTGGGTCTGGGAATTTACCGGGCCGGTAGTAGTCCGGCCTGGAGAGATGTTACCTTAATCCCCCGACAGATTGATAGCAGCCGCGCCCAGCCTAATGTTCAGGGTCAAATTTATTTTAGCAGCACCTCATTTGATAGAAATCCTAATGGCTGGAACGATTCGTTACGAAACAATTATTACCGCGAACCGGCAGCTATTCCCGAAATGCCCTGGTTACCAAAACGGCCGGGGTAAACTTATTTCTTTTTATAAATGGGAACCGTACTGCAAGGTTCGCCATACATAATGCTTTTTACATAGGGCAGTAAACGCCTGGTAATTTCTGCATAGGCAAATGGTGCTATCGCTACTTCGCCGCAACCTTTTACTACTATCCGTTGGTCGGCAAACTCTGTTGGGTCAATTGCTTCGAGGTTCTTAAGAAAAAGATGCTTCTGCATTTCTTCGGCTGTACCGGTGTAAATAATTTTAGCCACCGGCGCTAAGTAAGAGGCTACCAACATGTAAGCCCATACCGGAATAATAGCATCTACACTACAGGTGATGGCCACCGCTTTATCCTTATAAACAGACCAGTCTACATTTTTTAAGGCTTCGCGAAAGTCCTTTTCCTTTAGGATCAATTCCATGAATAAATATCCTTTCAAATCAAAAGCAAGAGCTTCATCTAAAGGCAAATATTTTTCAAGGTCTAAGGAAAGTAACCCGCTGCCCGCCACCTTATTTACAATTACATCGCTCATAGTATAAAGGTAAACCCGAACCGGTATTTGCTAACTGTTAATGCACCCCCGTGAAGGTTACGAGAATAGAAAAATTAAAAAAGCGCATCCGGCCGGATGCGCTTTACATACTATCTTTTTTTTGGAAGATTTAATAAAACTTAGCCCGGTTATCTTTTATGTCGGCTTTCTTTTGCAGGGTTTCTACCGGCGAACGAAACTGTTGGCGGGCCTGCATTTCAAGCATCTTGCGTTGGGCTTCTATATTGGCATTATCTACCGCACCAGTGAAAATGGCATCTACCCGTATGGCATAAACACCAGCCTGGCCGGCTATACCTTCGGGGCAAACTTTCCCTTTATTAGCTGGATTGAATAAGGCACCCAATACTTTTGTTTCGTACCCTAATGTACTGCCGCCGCTAAACCGAACGCTATCGGCCGGTTGCACCTGTACATTGAACTTTGTTGCCACCGCATTTAAATCCGTTACAGCACCCATCTTCGCTTTAATTTGATTGGCTTTCTTTTTATTGCGCAGGATAGGCTCTATCATAGCACGAACAGAATTGGCCGAAGGCAAACCGGCTTTTTCCACATCTGTTACTACGGCAACTATATAGTTGTTGTTGATAGTCTGGCTTGGGCTTACAATGTCGCCTTTATCAGCTTTAAATACGTCTTTTACTAACTCGCGGGCCGACCCGTTAATACCTGTAATGTTATAATCCATGGAATGAAGATTGGCCGCTACCAACTTCGTCATTCCTTTTGGCTTCAGGTTTTTTTCAAAATAATCATTAAATGATTTTTCATCTTTTGCACTGCCGGCAAACATGGTGGCATCGTTATTAGCTTGCGCTCCTGTTTCAGGACTTGGTTCAATCGGCAAAGCAAAAACCGCCAGCTTATATACAGGCGATGACCCTCTTTGATTCAGCAATTCCATGTAGTGATAGCCATAGTTTGTTTTCACAATGCTCTTTGTTCCTACTGGATTATTAAGTGCAAAGTCTTTAAACTCCTGCATTAGTTGAGATGAGCGGGTGATGCTATCAAATACTCCTTTATTGATTACTTTACTGGGATCATCGGAAAGCTTTACTAAAACACTATCAAAGTTTGCTCCGCCGGCAATGGCTTTTAAAACGCTATCGGCTGTCTTTTTAGCCACCAAAGTATCCCGGGTTGGAATCCATTGACCCGATTGTTGATCTGGCCGGGCTGTTTGTATTAATATATGCCGAACTTTTGCTGTATCCGGCTGTACTTTTTTATCTACCACTTTAGTAAGAACCAGGCGACCCAATTCTACCAACGGGCCTGTAACCGTACCAACCGGTGCTTTAAAAATCGTATCGCTGTTTTGAAACTGTACATCTTTGGCTGCAAACCAGGAATCATTATATGGGAACTCGCTGTGGTTGTTTATCAAAAAATCTTTTACGTCGCCTGCTGTTTGAAACGAATCTTTCAAAGCCACTAAACCGGATCTTATTTTATTGCTATCCGCTGATGAGGCATTGGCATTAAACTGAATATAGCTGATGCTGCGGCTTTCTTCTTTTTGTTCATAATCCTTTTTATGCGCTTGCACATAATCATTTATTTCGGCATCGGTAATTTTTACCGTGCTGTCGGCAATAGAGGTATAGGGCACAGAAACGTAGGCGGCTTTTGCCATTTGGCTATTGTCTATATTACGTTTATCTAAAAACCATTTGGGGATGTAAAGAGAATTATTCAGCAGCGCCGTGTACTTGCTCATCAAGGCCTGCTTTTCTAAATAATCTATTAGTTCGTTAAGCTGCGTTTTTTGGTCAGGCGTACCGCTTTTTTTAACCGTATTAAATTGCTGGCGCACGGCACCCGGGTCCCACTCTTGTGGCGACTGTGGATTGCTAAAGGCCTGGCGGAATTCCTGTGGCGGGTTGGGTCCAAATAACAACTGGTCCAATTCTTTCGGCGTTACCGTTAAGCCCAATTTTTCATATTGGTCGCCCATTATGGCATCATTCACTTCCTGCTGCCATAAACCGTTTACCGCTTGCTCGGTGCCTATTTCCTGACCTTGCTGGTTTTGCCTTTTAGAAATTTCATTCACTCTTTTATTAAAAGCGTCCGCTTCTATCTTTTTACCATTGATCTTACCGATGGTTGATTCCCGGTCGTTACCAAGCAGGCTTCCCTTGCCGGCAAAGGCATCCATCAAAATGAATCCTAATAAAGCTAAGGCTATAGCAATAACGGCAATGCGGGCATACTTGTCTCTGATATTCTGGATTACTGACATAAAGTGGTGGTGTTCTCTTTTAAAAAACGGATGGCGAAAATAGGGTAATTAAGTTTATACACAAAATGTGGAAAACCGAAGCGAGGCCTGTGTTTCATGGGATTTATAGAAATTTTAGCCTGCTTAATCCCTGATAAATTTTGGAAGCGGATAATTCAAAACCCCGGTTCAATATAGTGGCTGATAAAATAAGATTTCGCTTTTCTATATTCTCTTAGCCTTTGTTATTTATTGCCTGTGCATATCTGCAAATAGGTGTTAATAAAGAACAAGATTTTGTGCAGGTGGCAGTGGAGTTTTGGCCTACAACAATTTTTTTAAAAGGCGCTTACGTTTTCCTGTTCATACCTACGGGTTTATCCCTACCCAATTCACATAGTGAAAATAGCCACGAGGAGAAAAACTTATTCTATTTTATTAATGCACATCCTTGTGGAAATCTGTTGTAGTCTTCTATCCATGCTACATTTGTTGTGCATTAATAAAAGCAACCGGTGGATAACCTGGTATGCTTTTTCAACCTTGGTTTTTAAGTATGGGCTTATCCCCAAATCCACAGCCCTAATAGTAATAGGTTTATTATAAAAAATAGAAGTATTATATATTATTACATGGAAGCAGAATTGTTAATAGCAGGAAACGAGGTAGAAGAAAAGGGGTTTTTGGATATAGCCATAGACCCTACACTGGACCTGTTTGCAGAAATAGAAAAATTAAAGAAAGAAAAGAATGCGATCATATTGGCGCATCTGTATCAGGAACCAGATATTCAGGACATAGCTGATTACATAGGCGACAGCTTGGGCCTTGCGCAGCAGGCGGTAAAAACGGAAGCCGATATGATTGTGTTTGCCGGCGTTCACTTTATGGCGGAAACAGCTAAGATTTTAAACCCTACAAAAAAAGTGGTGATTCCCGATTTAAAAGCCGGGTGCTCGTTAAGCGAGAGCTGCCCACCACCGCTGTTCAAAAAGTTTAAAGAACTGCACCCCGGCCATGTAGTTATTTCTTACATCAATTGCAGCGCCGGCATCAAAGCCTTAACTGACGTGATCTGCACATCAAGCAATGCCAAAGCCATTGTAGAAAGCTTTCCGCCTGAACAGCCTATTATATTCGCTCCCGATAAAAACCTGGGCGGATGGATTAACAAAGTAACCGGTCGCAATATGTTACTCTGGAACGGCGCCTGCATGGTGCATGAAATATTTAGTCTGGAAAAAATTATCAAGCTAAAAATCCGCCATCCGGAGGCTAAGTTGATTGCCCATCCTGAGTGTGAAGACCCAATATTGCGTATAGCCGACTTTGTAGGCTCAACAACGCAGTTGCTGGCTTATGCGAAGAGTTCACCCCATAAGGAATTTATCGTGGCAACAGAGGCCGGCATATTACACCAGATGGTAAAGCAGGCGCCGGGCAAAACCTTTATTCCTGCGCCGCCTGATAATGCCTGCGCTTGCAACGATTGTCCGCATATGAAGCGTAACACACTGGAAAAAATATACCTGTGCATGAAGTATGAGCAACCAGAGCTTTTAATGGAGGAAGGACTGCGGCAGCAAGCCAAAAAAAGCCTGGACCGTATGCTGGAGATTAGTGCAAGATTGGGTTTATAAGTTTTGCAGAAACAATCTTTTAAGTAATGCCAACCAGTGTTTATGTAAAGAAAGAATTTTAATACACCCGGCGTTGTCCAAATGTCATCTGTATTTCTGCAAGCAGTTTTAGCGGCTCCATTTATATTTCTATCAGGTACGCCAGGGTTAGATTTATTAACCGGGAAAATAGTTAGTGAAGCATTTGAAGATCAAGCCGCCAATGTTTCCTGAATATCAAAATTATACTGGAAGAAGCCGGAAGTCGTTTGGGCATGGTAGTAAACACAACCGTATTTATGTTTACCGGCAATGATTTCGGCGTACTAAATAAAGTGTATGAAGAATTTTTTCCGGAACAACTGCCGGCAAGAAGCACACCGCAGGTAATGCCATTTCCAGCCGGTATTTTAATTTCCGTTGAGTGCATTGCTCTTTTATAACTGGTAAGTGATGGTAAGCCGTTAACCTGTTACAAGCATTGGATTTTCCTATTCCTCATCCTTATTAATGTCCTTGATTTTTTCGCTTGTAAACTGGTTTTTAATGTACTCATTAAAAAACGATCCCGGCGATCCTTCACATTCTATATAAAGTTCAAACACTTTCCATAAACGTTGCGGCACATCATAATAACGGTAAATGTTTCCGCTTCGGAATTCAATGTCCAGACTTTTATCCTTTTCGCTATAATCTACTTTATGAATAGTAGTTGACCGGGTGGTAAATACTGCTTTTGACATGATAGATATATGTAAAAAATTATACCATCTTTTACTAAAACAAGCTTATAATTGATGGATTTTTTTATACCTATTAATAGATTATAAGAAGCATAGGGAGCAAGGTTTTTTCGGTACTTTTTTCACGGAAAAAAATCATTAAACACGTTTCATTAACGAAATACCTTTTAGCAACAATTACTAAAAATGTAGCTTTGCAGCTCAATTTCAGCAACTATGATTTCAGTTAATAATGTAACACTTTCGTTTGGAAAGCGGGTATTGTTCGATGAGGTAAATATCTCTTTTACAAAGGGAAATTGCTATGGTATTATTGGCGCCAACGGTGCTGGCAAATCAACCTTTTTAAAAATTCTGGCCGGCGAAATTGAACCCAATAAAGGAAGAGTGGACATTACGCCGGGTGAACGAATGGCCGTATTAAAGCAAAACCATTTTGAGTTTGATGAGCAAACCGTTTTGAATACAGTGTTGATGGGACATAAAAAAATGTGGGAAGTCATGCATAGGAAAGATGCTATTTATGCCGACCCCAATGCAACCGAAGATGATTATATGAAGGCCGGGGAGTTGGAAGCAGAATTTGGAGAAATGGGCGGTTATACAGCAGAAAGCGATGCCGCAAGTTTTTTAAATGAATTGGGTGTAAAAGAAGAATTCCAGCAGTCGCTTTTGAAAGACATTCCCTCTAACATGAAAGTGCGTGTTTTATTAGCGCAGGCACTTTTCGGAAACCCTGATATTCTGTTGTTAGATGAGCCTACCAATGGATTGGATATAGAAACCATCAGTTGGTTAGAGAATTTTTTGGCTGACTACGAGAATATTGTGCTGGTAGTTTCGCATGACCGGCATTTTTTAGATGCCATATGTACGCATGTGTCGGATGTGGACCGTTCCAAAATAAAAACCTTTTCGGGCAACTATACTTTTTGGTACGAATCGTCTCAATTGATGGCCCGGCAAATGAATGACAAGAATAAAAAAACCGAAGATAAACGGCAGGCATTGATAGATTTCATCGCCCGTTTCTCTGCTAATGCATCCAAAAGCAAGCAAGCCACATCGCGTAAAAAGGCTTTGGAAAAGCTAACGATTGAAGAGATCGAACCATCCAACAGGCGTTATCCGGGCATCATCTTTCAACCCCTGCGGGAAGTGGGTAACCAGATTTTAAATGTCGAAAATTTATCTAAGTCGGTTGATGGACGTAAGCTTTTCAGCAAGGTAAATTTTAGTATAAACAAAGGGGAGAAGATTGCTTTCTTTAGTAAAGACCCTTCTGCTGTTACTAGTTTCTTTGAAATTATAAATGGAAATGCAACCGCGGACGGTGGCAAATTTGAATGGGGCACTACTATTACCAAAGCCTATCTGCCGCTGGAGAATAACGATTTTTTCGGAAACGGTTTAACCCTGATGGATTGGCTTCGCCAGTATGTTCCACCTCATGTAACCGATGCCGACGAACCGTTTTTAAGAGGTTTTTTAGGTAAGATGTTATTCAGCGGCGATGATATTATGAAGAAGACGGATGTATTAAGCGGGGGCGAAAAAGTAAGATGCATGGTAAGCCGTATGATGTTGCAAAACCCAAACCTTATTATATTAGATCAACCTACTAACCATTTGGATTTGGAAAGTATCCAAAGCTTCAATGAGGGTTGTGTAACGTTTCCGGGCATAGTTTTGCTTACCTCGCATGACCATACGTTTATGCAAACAGTAGCCAACCGTGTTATAGAGCTTACGCCTAAAGGAATTATTGACCGGTTAATGAGCTTTGATGAATATCTTGAAGACAAGCGTGTTAAGCAGCTGCGTGAAGAAATGTATGGAGAGATGGCAATGGCGTAGCCGGTTTTTTACAACAGAGATTTTTAAATAGTTCAATTTAGTAAGGGTGCTAATGGCACCCTTATTTATTTAGGTGTCCTGTTTGGTGTCCCTCTTCTCTTTCGTTAAGGCCTTCAGCAATAAAAGGAACATTTGCTTAAATTTAGCCTCTATGATGCTGCGGCATGTTCCATTTCTAAAGAATGTTTTTTTGTACAGCATTACGGCTGTTGGTGGCCCTCAGGCCCACGTGGCCATGATGATGAAAATATTTGTTGATAAAACACCCTATATAACACGAAATGAATTGTTGGAGTATAATGCGTTTTGTAATCTTCTCCCCGGCGCCTCCTCAACTCAAACAATTACGCTTATTGGTTATAAACGTGGCGGGGTTCCGCTGGCGATAATCACATTACTAATTTGGATAGCTCCAGCCAGCTTTTTAATGGGCAGCTTTTCTTTTTTTATTCATCACATTGACCAACACGCATTGCATAAAAATATTTTTAAATATGTTCCGTCAATGGCGGTTGGATTTTTGGCTTATGCATCTGCCAAGGCGTTTGCGATATCAGTTCGAAATCTAATTACCTGGATTATTATGACTCTTTGTGTGATGGCCACCTATACTTTTTTTCAGTCGCCCTGGATATTTCCTGGGCTAATAATTTTAAGCGGGGCGGCAACGAACATTAGTAAAAAAAGAATTCCGGAGATAGAGGTAAAGCCAAAAAAAGTTGCGTGGGGAAATATATGGTTGTTTGCGGCTATTTTTTTATTGGCAGGCACCTTTAGTGAGACTGCTAGAAAAAATAATTGGGCAACCCGAAAACCACTTAATCTGTTTGAAAATAGTTACCGGATGGGAAGCCTGGTTTTTGGTGGGGGTTATGTGTTAATGCCGATGATGTATGAACAATATTCTGTTCGCCCTAAAGCGATGCAGCTAAGTGACTCTGTTGCCGCTCAAAATCAGATTTATATAAAGAAAGAGGATATGACAACAGGTATGGGTATCGTCAGGGCTATGCCTGGGCCAGTATTTTCTATCTCCTCATTTACCGGAGGATTAGCTTTAGAAAACATGGGTCCTGCCATGCAAGTTTTTGGGTGTATCATAGGAACGATCGCTATTTTTTTACCCAGTGCCTTATTGGTTCTTTTCTTTTTTCCTGTATGGGTATATCTAAAAAAATATGCTGTAGTTTACCGGTCACTCGAAGGAATAAATGCCGCCATCGTTGGAATTATGATTGCCTCTACCCTTTATATTATGAAGGATATTTCATTAGCTGACGTTACGATGGATAGTTTGATTAATCTCGCTGTGATAGCAACTACCTTTCTTCTTTTGCAATTCTCCAAAATTTACTCTCCTTTTATTGTAATAGCCTGTTTATTAGCTGGTTATTTTTTTTGAGCCTTGTAAAAACCACTTTTTTCTATCTCGGCCTTTACAGTTTCCGGAAGTAAATACTTAACCGATTTGCCTTGTCGTATTGCCTCTCGGATATGTGTTGCGGAAATTTCAAGGAGGGGAGCCGGAACAATTTTAAGCATAGCCGAATGATCATTTACCACATCAAAATTTGGCCGGCGGTAAACTATAACAGGATAGTGTTTTAGAATAAAAGATGCGTTTTTCCACTTCCCAATATTTTGGAAACTGTCGCTACCCATCAAGATTGTAAATAGATTTGCCGGATATTTTTCTGACAGATAAGCTAATGTATGAGACGTATAAGAGGGTTTGGGCAACGAAAATTCTACGTTAGAAACCTTTAATCTATCATCACCTTCTATAGCTTTTTCTACTAAAAAAAGACGGTCATATTCATTTAGTAACGAAGATGCCTGTTTAAAAGGGTTTTGAGGTGAAACCACAAACCATATTTTATTAAGCTCTGATTCGTTAAGAATGTGATTGGCAATAATAAGATGACCCGTATGGATGGGGTTAAACGAGCCAAAGTACAGTCCGATTTTCATCTGATTTCCTCAAATTATTCGGCTAATAATATTTGATTTGCTTCATTTTTACGGAGGCTTAAGGAGTAACCGGCAACACGAATTGAAATAGGATCGCCTAGTGGAGCAATTTGCTCTACTACTACTAGCTCTCCGGGTATGCAGCCCATTTCCATAAGTTTAAGCTCTAATTCGGAGCTGTTAAAACCCGATATAATACCTTTTTCTCCTGCCTTAAGTTGAGATAGTTTCATAATTCTTTTTCAAAACTACTTTAATCACTCTACGGCTACGAATTTTAAACAATGATTAAAAAAGATTTCAATCTTATTCAATTCAGGTACTTGTTAAGACCAAAGGGTTTTAAGCGTCAAACGTTGCTTAAGAAATTCATATCTACCGTTTTAGCGGAAAGCGATAAGAAAGTAAACTCGGTCATTTATATTTTTTGCTCAGATGAATATTTGCTCGGGTTAAACAAGTCATTCTTAAACCATAACACATACACTGACATATTAACTTTTGAATTGTCAGAGCAATCACAACCGTTGTTAGCAGAGATATATATTAGTGTAGAACGCGTAAAAAGTAACTCCATTGAACTTAAGCAAGATTTCTTATTTGAATTGCACAGGATAATTTTTCATGGCTTGCTTCATTTGGTTGGGTTTATGGATAAAACTGCCCGGCAGAAATTAGACATGACAAGTATGGAAGACCAAATGCTAAAAAGATATTTTGTTTCACGTGAAAATAATGGGACGAATTTTAACACGTTTCCCGTGAAACGTTAAATAGTTTCGCAAAATATGTTTCAAGAATATGATGTCTTAGTTGTTGGTGGGGGCCACGCGGGATGTGAAGCTGCTGCTGCTGCGGCTAATATGGGTTCGAGTGTACTATTGATAACAATGAACTTGCAGACAATCGCACAAATGAGCTGCAATCCAGCTATGGGGGGAATTGCTAAGGGGCAAATCGTTAGAGAAATCGACGCATTAGGAGGCTACTCTGGAATCGTATCTGATAAATCCATGATCCAATTCCGGATGTTGAACCGATCCAAGGGGCCAGCTATGTGGAGTCCGCGGACTCAAAATGATAGAATGCTCTTTGCACAAACCTGGCGGGAAATGCTGGAAACTACCCAAAGTGTAGAGTTCTATCAAGATACAGTTACTGAACTACTTATTGCCAACAATAACGTTCTCGGCGTAGTTACAGGAATGGGTCATCATATAAAATCCAAAGCCGTTGTCTTAACCAATGGAACTTTCTTAAATGGAGTTATTCATATCGGCGAAAAAAGGCTCGGCGGCGGACGTGTAGCCGAAAAAGCCTCAACAGGTATAACCGAACAATTAATGATGCTAGGCTTTGAAAGTGCACGTTTAAAAACCGGAACTCCACCAAGGGTAGATGGCCGCTCGTTAGACTATTCTAAAATGGAGGAGCAAAAAGGTGACGATGAAATTACCGGCTTCTCGTACCTAGAAACACCGAAACCGAAAATCCAAAAGAGCTGTTGGATTACTTATACATCTTCAGAAGTCCACGACATTCTAAAAACCGGATTTGATAGAAGCCCAATGTATGCGGGCAGAATAGAAGGCACCGGCCCTCGTTATTGCCCAAGTATAGAAGATAAAATCAACCGCTTTGCCGAACGGGATCGGCACCAATTGTTTGTAGAGCCGGAAGGTTGGAATACGGTGGAAGTTTATGTAAATGGCTTTTCTAGTTCGTTGCCGGAAGAGGTTCAATTTGATGCCCTAAGAAAGGTGGCTGGTTTTGAAAACGTAAAATTCTTTAGGCCAGGCTATGCTATTGAGTACGATTATTTCCCGCCTACCCAACTAAAGTACACACTTGAAACAAAAGGAATTGACAACCTTTTTTTCGCGGGCCAGATAAACGGTACTACAGGATATGAAGAAGCGGCTTGCCAAGGGTTAATGGCAGGAATTAATGCGCACCTGAAATGTATTGGCGACAAGCCTTTTGTATTAAAGAGAAGTGATGCTTACATCGGTGTGCTAGTTGATGACTTGATCAGCAAAGGCACACAAGAGCCTTACCGGATGTTTACTTCCAGAGCCGAATTCAGGACGCTGCTTCGCCAGGATAATGCTGACCTGCGGTTGACAGAAATGAGCTATCGAATGGGATTAGCTTCTCAGGAGCGAATGGAAAAAGTGGTACAAAAGAGAAAACAAGTTGATGATATCAAAGAACTAATGAAATCAACTTCATTAGAGCCCCTGGACGTCAACGAATATTTTGAATCAGTAGATAGTTCGCCCATTACTGAAAAGCAGCGGTTGGAAAAAATTGTGCTTCGCCCAGGCGTGGGTCTGAAAGGGTTGATGGAGCAAATACCCAAAGTAGATGAAGTACTACAAGCCTACCCTAACGATGCAATTGAGCAGGCAGAAATTCAAACAAAATACCAGGTATATATAGACAAAGAAAAAGAATTGGTAACAAAAATGAGCCAAATGGAAGATTTGGAAATACCAGAAAAGTTTGATTATCAACGCATTATATCACTTGGTATAGAAGCGAGGGAGAAATTGAGTAAAGTGAAACCCAAAACTCTTGGGCAGGCAAGCCGCATTTCCGGTATCAACCCTGCCGACGTGCAGATATTAATGGTTTATATGGGCCGCTGATTTTTGGCGATCCATATAAGCCATCACCAAACGTATTTCTCCAAAGCTTACGGTTGCCGGAAGTTTTTCTTTTATAGCAATAATAGAAGTCCCTTTTTCAAAATCTTTTAAAGCCGGTTCAATAAGAACAATCTTTTCACGACTAATTAATGATTCAATATTTATAGCTCCGGTAGCTACATAATAGGAAAGATGTCCCTCAATAGTCTGTATTGTTAGCTTTCTTTCTTCCGCAATTTCACCGGCCGTTTTACCCTCTTTATATAACCGGAAGGTTTCAGTTTTGGTATCAGTCTTTTTTTGCGTTTCGACTTTTTCTTTACGTTTACGCTTCGGGCTTTTTTCAACAATAGACGAAGACAGGTTTCTTTCCTCAGCATACTGCTGAATAATTTCTAAAAACTGCTGACCATAGGTTTCTATTTTAGCCTTTCCAAAACCGCTAATTTGTTCTAATTCATCTACCGTCTGCGGCAAATACGTAGCCATTTCCTCAAGTGTTTTTCCACTGGCTACCAAATAAATCGGCAAATTTTTCTTAGCGCACAAATTATCCCGAAGCTTCTTTAAACTGTAAAAAAGCGATGGGTGCTGTAGATCCACTTTTTTTTCTCCGGCGCCGGCGTAAGCATTCACACCAAATAAAGGTGTTGAGAATTCTTTTTTGCGGCGTTGGTACTTGTCTATTGTAAAACCGTTACCAAAACTTTGCATAAGAAAGTATTGCTGCGACAGTTGTATGAAAGCCTCCCGCAATGCCTCATTATATTCTTTTGCGTGCATAGCGCTATCGGTCACAGCCGGCGATTGCTGCATAGCCTCTGTTATTGATTTGATTTCACCCGTAAACCACAAGGCACCTTTTTTCAAACGCTCTTGCAATTCGTTATCCTCTTCTGCTGTAATAACCTTTGAAAACAACGATTTTATCTGACCCTGAAATTTTTCTGCCGTTCCCTGCAAGGCCACCATTCTAGCGAGCAACGCATCGGCCCATGTAAATACTTCAGTATTGAACGACGTGCGATGTTGAGCCACATAAGCCTGCAATTCCTTAATGCCGGTAAGTCCCTTTTTTAAATCAAAGAGGTTCAGCAATACTTTCTCTGCATATTCTTTTTTTGCCTGCGCCAGTTCAGCCTTTAACTCCGGAAGCGGCCGCACTTTTTTAGTGAATTGCACAATGCGGTTATCAGCAAGAAAAGCATGTGATTGAATACGGCTGTGTAACACCAGACCCGTCAAGGAAGTGCAGCGACTAAGCGCCACATAAACTTGTCCGGGGGCAAACGCTTTGCCTGCATCAATAATAGCTTTTTCAAACGTTAGCCCCTGACTTTTATGAATAGTGATGGCCCACGCTAAACGTAGCGGATATTGCGAAAAAGAACCCAATACATCTTCATTTACATTCCGTGTTTTAGCATCAAGGGTGTAGCGGATATTATCCCAATTTTCTTTACTTACTACAATAGGCTCCGGTTCATCTTTACACTCGACAGAAATTTTATCGGCCGTCAGTTCTTTTACAACTCCAATTTTGCCATTAAAATAACGACGGGAGCCCGATACATCATTCTTAATGAACATCACCTGCGCTCCGGTTTTTAATTGCAGCGCTTCGTCAGCCGGAAATGCTGTTGCCGGAAAATCGCCTTCTACCCCGGCTTTGTAAGTAAAGAGTTTACCCGGTATCCTCCCTAATTCTTCCGCATTTATTTCTCTTGCTTTTTCATTATGCGTGGTAAGCAAAATGTAGCCTTCTGTTTTTTCGCCAAAGAACTCCGGTTGATAACATTTATGCAGCGCATTCAAACTTTCTTCGTCCATTTGGTTATTGCGCACCTTATTGAGCAAGTTGATAAAATGCTCCTCGGTTTGCCGGTAAATTTTAGTGAACTCAATATAAACAGGCGGCTCTTCGGTCACCACCTGGCTATCGAAAAAGTAAGGGCTTTTGTAGTAGTCGCGCAGCATGTTCCATTCCTGGTCACTTACTACCGGCGGCAACTGAAACATATCGCCAATAAACAAAACCTGTACGCCACCAAACGGTTCATTGTGACGCCCTCTAATATGGCGCAACACCAGGTCAATTGCATCCAGTACATCGGCACGCACCATGCTGATTTCATCAATGATCAGCAGTTCAAGTTCCTGTAAAATTTTCCGGCGTTCCGTATTTAATCTTAAGCGGCCCAGCAACGTGTGTTTATTGTTGGCCTCCTCGCCATTGACGGTAAATCCTCGTGTTTCGGGAATAAAAGGAGACAGCGGCAATTGAAAAAAAGAATGAATGGTAACACCGCCTGCATTAATAGCAGCAACACCTGTAGGCGCCACAACAGCCATTTGCTTGGGGCAATTCTCACGGATGTATTTTAAAAAAGTAGTTTTACCTGTACCGGCTTTGCCCGTTAGAAAAATGTGCCGGGCGGTATGATTCACCAAATCGGCGGCGAGGGTAAAAATGGTATTTGTGCTGTCGTGCTGCATAAAAAAATAAAGCTCCTAAAAGATAAATTTTTTGGGAATAATTGGTGTAGTAAAGATGTAAGGTAAGCAACGGCGGTTGTATAAAATGTGGCTGTTTTATTAAAAAAAAGGGCAGGAAAGTACCGACTAAGATATTCCCACCCTCCAGCTGAATCAGGCTTCAGCAGCTTGTTTGCCCGATGCGGCACCCAGTAATAAAACCTCTGAAACATGCACTTCGGTTACGTATTTTTTTACCCCCTCTTTATCTACATAACTGCGGTTTACCAGCTTGCCTTCAATGGCTATCTCCGAACCTTTCACTACATATTTTTCAACCACGTCTGACACTTTTCCAAAAGCTACCACATTGTGCCATTGCGTATCTGTAACCTTTACACCTTCTGCATTTCGATAGCTTTCGTTAGTAGCGATGCTAAAGCGGCTCCATTTTTTTCCGCCTTCCGAGGTGCGGACTTCAGGGTTGTTACCAATGTGACCGATCAATTGAACTTTGTTTTTAAGTGCGTACATAACTTTTGTTTTGTGCATCCCGCTGTATGAGCAGGAAGCGATTTTAAAATTTGTTATCTCAACCAACCAGTAATAATCCGGTTGACAAAACAAAGATGCTATGATGAAAAAGCCGTAGCCGGTCATTAACCGTTTGCTTTCGGAAAGAAGTGTTTATAAACGCTTGCACACGGATAAAAGATTGACTACCTTGATGTAACAAAAACCAAACCTAACACTAACCGTCAACGGTTAGCCACGGCTATTTGTTTGGCGCTAAATAATAATCTTATGCTGGATACAAAAACTACTAAAAGAGAATGTCTCGCCTGTGGTAAAACCGTACATGGCCGTGCCGATAAAAAATTTTGCAACGATTACTGCCGCAATGCTTACAACAATAATCTTAAGTCAGCTAACTATCCTATTGTTAGAACCATCAATAACGCACTGCTAAAGAACCGCCGGATTTTAGAAACGGTTTTAGGTGAGGAAGAAATGCAAAAGGTGACTAAGGATAAGCTTATCCAACAAGGCTTTCAAACAAAGTATAATACGCATACTTATACCAACAAAAAAGGGAACGTGTATTTCTTTTGCTACGAGTATGGTTATCTTCCTTTGGAGCATGATATGTTCCTGATTGTAAAACAAAAGCAGGACGCATGAGTTGAATTTTATTATCAACAACTGCCTCTATCGCGTTGCACCCAACTTAGATAAAATGTATTCCGAAAGCCGGTAACTGCTTACAATATTTTTTGGTAAAAGATACGCCCCTCCAATTACTTCCAAACAGCTACCATGGCCACATTGGCAACTAAATGCCTGTGCCATTTTCCACTCGGTAGAGGGATAAAAAAAGCAGAGTTCATCGTCTTGTTCAATGTCGCGAAGCGCAATAAAATTCATAGCGGTAGTATCAAAAAACGCATTGGGTACGCAGGAGTGATTAACGTACTGAAGAAAAGATGGCTCTAAAGAAATATGGCGATCATCACTTAGCTGAATGGTTAAATAGGTAGCCTGCGAATGAATTGAACCTGCACCAAACGAAACAATGGCTTCATCTTTTTTATAAGGCTGTGCAGCGTGTAAGGAGTGATGGCCGCTTTGTTCATTAAACACTACATAAGGCAACAGATCTTTATTGGGAACGAAAGAGGATGTAATCATAAGTAGTTATCAAATTATGTTGTTTGACTTTCCATTTCTTCCGCGCCTAACTCTACCCGTTGCATAATATCCCGTAGCGAAGCTATCCGTTGTACGGTGTAAGGAATAGTATCAAGACCGGCTACGAATTTTAAAATGTAATTGTAGATGCCAATGATATCGCCGGCCATCAGTGTATTGGTGGTATCGTTAACTGTTAACAACAACGATGCCGTGATAACAATTAAAACAACTAACTCCATCATCCCGAAATTGTAAGCCTCCTGGTCGGATATCTTAACCTGCCAAAAACGCAACTCGTAAAAGTGCTTTTCAATAGTTGACTGGTTTCGGGTGCTGATAACATCAATCTGCTTTTCCAGCTCATCATTCTTCATGCGGTTAAGCAGCTTCATTCGCTTACCATAAAAGTAGGAAAGCAATAAAACCGGCACCAGCATAAAAAGACAAAGCGCCACTACTTTCTTCTCATAAAAGAAAAGAAGAATAATGGAGCCGATTAAATTATACCCGGCTTCAATTACATAGTTCACATCATACTCTAAAAAATCAACAAACTCACGGGCCAGGTTGGCATGAGCGCTGAGGCGGGATACATCGGCTGTTTTTACCCGGCCCAATACCCGTGTAACCAGTGTGGTATAAATGGCTGAATACGTTCGTGTATCGTACATGTGGCGTACAGTGCCTACGCAGAGCCATACGGCCTGAGAGCCCGCCAGCCATAGCAATCCATTGTAGCTATGATTAATTAAATCGTTCACCGCTTTTCCTAAAAAGAATGGCCGTAGCAAGGGGCCAAGCAATTCAACAGCAAACAAAATATTGGTGAGCAGCAACTGGCGTTTATGCTGAATAAAAATTGATTTTAGAACACCAATACGTGACATATAGCAATGCTTTTAAGAAGCGTTTTTCTCGCGGCTGGTAACAGAGTTTTCTTTGCTTCCGGAAACCAATCCTCTGCATGATGCTGTGCTGCAACGGCAAAAAAACGGCGCGGCTGTTTCATCTAAAAACTGTGCATAGTTTAGGGTTAGCTCCTCTCCTTTTCTTATCGCTCTTGAAGCGATAACATTCAATCCTTCGTAAACTGTGTTCGCCTCACAGGAATGATTTTGCGGGGCCCAGCTCAGTGGCTCTTTATCCCAGATGCTATACACTTCATCGCTTATAGGATAAGCATAGGAACGAAAGAGGTTCTTCTCTTCATCTGTCCAAAATTTTTTTACATGACGCTTGGTTACCAGCCGGTGGTTTTCTTCTTCACCATAAAAAATAACGGCTCCTTTTTCTATAGCTGTTGCAGCATAAATGCCAAAGCCGGCTATAGCGTTGCCCTTGATCACATACTTCTTTTTTTGGCGTTGATGGCGGGCCATTCCTTCAGCAATAATTTGTCTTAAAAAACCGTCCTGGCCAAGGCCGTCTTCTTTCAAAATATAATCAGCCGAACCCTCATAACCATCTGTATAAAAAACAGAACAGGTAAAATTGATTTCTAAAAAATGGATCTCGCCTTTTGCATTCATCCGAAAGTCGAGCCTTGCATAACCTACACCGCCAAACGATTTAAAAATACGGCTCGCAGCATCTTTCAGTAATGTAGCAATAGCCTCATCGCGTACAGCAACATTACTAGCTGCATGCAGCTCAGATGTTTTTAGTGCGTAGGTTTTAAAAGGTTTGTCAGCCGGAAAAAGGTATTCAATCGGTGTTAGCGCCGTACATTTTTTGTTTGATGAAGCATCAGCGACAACTAATATCGTAAACTCTCTTCCATCAATATATTCTTCTACTAAAATATCACTGTATTCGGTCCAAAGCTGTGTTGCCTTTTTCTCTAATTCATCATAGTTATGAACTAATGAATTTTCATCAATACCCAAACTATCACCTGCATGCGCCGGCTTTACAAAAAGCGGAAAATGCAAATGACTACAGGAAGAAACTACCGCATCGCCACGGCAAAGAACCGCATAAGCAGGAGATAAAACGCCTTCAGTGTAAGCCACATATTTCATTAGTTCCTTAGGTGGATCGTACAGCGATGTAGTAGGACCGGTGAAAGGTAGCCGCAAAAGTTCAAGCGAATAAATAACATCTATAGAAGGCACCTCCCACTCAAGGTAGCCCTCGCATAAATTCACGAAGCAATCATACCCTTTAGCAGCCGCCTCTTTCAATTGCTTGTACGTGGTGAGTTTATTTAGAAACAAATGATCTACCTGCGCTCCCGGTAAAAGGTGCGCTAAATTTCGTGGCGGATCGTAGTGTTGATAGTCAACCGATGTAGTGGAGTAATCGGGCTGCAGTACACAAATTTTCATAAAGAAAAATAAGGCAAGATGATGTTTATATCTACACAGTGGCTATTGTTTTTCGTGCAATGGCATCCTGAATCACAAGGCCAAGCATTTGATGATAGGGCTCACCCGCAAAGCGAAGAACAGCACCGATAGCCGTATAATTTTCATCTTCGCTAAGGCCGCACTGGGCATTTACTTCCAGCACAAAAAGGGTACCGGTGGCTTCATCCCTTCTTATATCTACACGGCCGTAACCAGTGCCGCCAACGGCTTTGTAGGCTTCTTTGCTCAGCGCAATCATTTCTGTGGCCGCTGCTTCTTCTACCGGAAAAAAATTATAAAAATCTTCATTGTCGCCAATTGGTTTCTCTCCTTCATAAAACTCCCAAAGCCTGTCAAACGACAAGAACTTTTCGAGCTCGGGCAATTGCTGATGAAACAAAATTTCAACGGGCGGATAAACAAAAATTGCATCGCCGGAACCTATTAAAAAGCAAGTGAACTCGCGGCCCTTAATAAACGATTCGGCTACAAAGCCGCCTGCTGCTAACTCCCAGCCCTGGTAACCTTTGTAAAGGTCGGCCACTAAAGCCGTCAGCTCGCCCTCGGTATGTACCACGTTACGAACCCCAAGGCCAAAGCTGCCTGCCGAAACCGCGGGCTTTACCAACACCGGTTTTGGCAACTGATGAAACTCGCCATTTAAATGAAACACCGGCGACGTAATATCAAACCAGGGCGAGGTGCTTATGCCGGCCCGGTCGAAGGCCTTTTTCATTATAATTTTAGAAGTGGAGATGGCATAAAAAGCGGCGTCGGCGCCCGTATAAATAAGCCCTCTTTGCTCCAGGTAATTGATCACCGAAATACCGGGGGCGCCATTGATTTCATCGCCATCGCACACGTTGAAAAACACCAGTTGCTTTTGCTTATGTGTTGCTGCGGCTTCATCTATCAATGCTTTATAATTTTGCATAGTTACCGGTTGCCATTTCCAATTGATATGCAGCACGCTAAAGGCTCTCATAAATTCATCTATGCTTTGCGAAAAGTCGTAGTAGTAATCAATGGTGGCGTTTGACGTCTGTACATCGGGGGCCAGCACAATAATAAAAAGTTGGGGGTTGAACATAAAGCCGGAAGCAACGTGTTAGTGATTGCCGTGATTAAAACTACACATTAGAACCAGAATTAAATACGGCTGAATTTTTTATACGTCTTAAACTTTTTATTTGAAATGCGTTCTCTTCACGCAGCTTCTTTTACTGACGAATAAACCCTTCTTTTACAATCAAACAATTGCTATGAAAAAACAGGCCGCCGTACTTTTTTTATTTTTTATTTCGATGGCGTCATTTGCACAAGATGATAGTTTGGATAATGCCCGGCCGTCATTAAAATTCGACATCAACTATTTAAGCAATAGCGTATATCTCGGTCGTAAAGATTCGCAAACCATTTCTTATATTACACCGGGCATATTGTTCGCCAGTCCATCCGGCTTTTTTGCCGGCGCTACCGCTTCCTTTCTTACCGATAAAAAAAGATTTGATTTGTTTACCATTGAAGCCGGTTACGATTGGTATAAAAATAATTGGGACCTTGGTATATCCGGCGCTAAATACTTTTTTAATTCGGGCAGCGTGAATGTAAAGTCCGACTTAACAGCCAGCATCAGCGCTACAGCTTCTTACACCCTGGCCTTTATAAAACCATTGGTAAGCGTTGATGTAAGCGTAGGCAATAACAAGCCCGATTATACCGGGTCGTTTGCACTGGAGCATAGCTTTACAGCAAGCGATGCTTTTACGGTTACTCCCTCATTTATGATGAATGCCAGCACGCAAAATTATTACGATGGCTACTATCAAAACCGCCGCTACGGCAAAGGGCGCAAGGCGAAAACAATAGTGATAACAGCACAGGCGCTGGATGCCTCCAAGTTTAAGATTATGGATTATGAGTTGATGGCCGATGCCGAATATAAGGTCAAAAACTTTTCTTTTTACTTCGACCCGGTGTATGCGGTACCGGTTAACCCCAATGTTATCACCACTACCATTAAGCCACCTGTGGCGCCTGCCACATCACGGACAACGGTTGAAAAAATTGAGAACAGCTTTTATTTTACAGTGGGAGTTAGTTGGAGGTTGAAGGTGGGAAAGGGTTTGTAAGAAGTTTTAAAAATGTTTGAACTTTCAGCCAAAAAATTTTTTCCTCTGTTTTGGTAGCAGAATAGAACCGGGTAACTTTAATGAGAATAAAAAGTTGATAATGGAAACGATGTTGATTGAACTTAAAAGTGAAAAAGCGGCGAAGCTGTTGCACGAGCTGGAAGAGTTAGACCTGATTAAGGTCCTGGAAACAACGATTCAACCCAGGGAGAAACTCTCTGCAAAATATGCTGGTAGTTTACCCGGGTATATTGCAGATGACATTCAAAATTATGTAAGCGAAAGCCGCAACGAATGGAACAACGTTATTTGATAGATTCCAACGCAGTGATAGATTACCTGGGTGGCAAATTACCAGCAACGGGTAACTCGTTTATGAATTCAATCGTGGATGATGTTCCTGTTTTGTCAATCATTACCAAGATTGAGGTGCTTGGTTATCCGATTCCTTAGGAACACGAACAAACGCTGGTAGGGTTTATTAATGACTCTGTTGTTCTGCCTTTAAGTAATGAGATTGCAGACAAATGTGTTACCATTCGAAGAGCACAAAAAATTAAACTTCCGGATGCAATTATAGCTGCTACAGCCCTTGTCAATAATCTTACATTGATTAGCCGTAATACGCCGGACTTTCAAAGTATCGCCGGATTACAAATTATTAATCCTCACAAAATATAGCTTCGTTTTAGAATTGAGCAAACGGCAGAAATACTGCTACAGGGTGTTATGAGAGAGTAATTGTGATGAAAGAATGCAGTATATTATTTAGGGTTTTGGGGTACACCAACTTCTTTCAAAATAGCTTTGGATTCAGCAGATTTTTTACAAAGAGGCGATGCTTTTCGTATGAACACATTGGTGTCAACGACGATGCGCACGGTGATGTTCTTTGGACTTTTGAAGAATATTGTCCGGTGTTAGACCTTTCTCCTGGATGAAAGCGTCCATGCTTTCAGTGGCCTTTTCGGCAAAGTATTTCCCTAACAGCCATTTTATTTCTAATTACTGTTGGTCGGAGATGCCGTTGGCATAAAGCTTTAAAAGCTCCAATTGTAGATTGCTAAAACTTGGTTTTGCTTCCTGCGTTGCCATAGTTCAAATTTAATAAAAAGGCTTTGGCATGCAAGGCATTGATGAGAAAATGGGCATAACTCATGTCTGCCATACTATAATTAATTTGTATGACTATTAGTAAGCTTTGGGAAGTTTGTTTGTGTTTGATAACACTACGGTCAGCGGGCCAGGGCTGTAACATTAGTTGTAATACTCATTCAAAAACCGAACGGCACCCTTCTCTTTTTCTTCACAGTCAGTTTGTACTTGTTTCAATACGGTAAGCAATGAAACGATGTTTTCTTCTTTTATTAGAGCGCTATCACTTTCAATACGGCTAATCAAGATTGGAGTATTTGATCTTATCCTGTCCAGTTTATTAAACAACGAATTAATGAACGCCATATTATAAAAGGCTTCTTCACCACCATAGATCTGGCTTTCTGTTCCTATTTTTTTCAAGTCAGCGCTTTGAGCTAAAGGCGAATTAGTGATAGACGACAAAATATTTTGTTGTTCCCTAGCTACGCTTTTCACTGCGTTATAATAGTTATACCAATCTCTGACCGATTTTTCCACCAATGCCTGCTTGGCTAACGCAGCTTTTGCCGAAGCCGAATTCGCCGGATAGCAAATCATCGTATCTCTATCAATTAAAAAAATGCACTGGTCCGCCGCAAGTTTAAGGATTTTCATCGGACCAGACTGCCCTCCATCTTTCATTAATACGGATTTTTTGTCGGTGGCCAGTACATAGGTGCCGCTGGCTCGTATGATTTCATTTTCGTAGGCGTTAAATTTCCCGCCGGATAAAAACTCAAACTCCACCAGTTTGTTTTTATATTTTATGTACGGCCCTTTTTTTGAGCCAACTACCTGCCAGCGCCTCAAAATGCTACCGGAGAAAATGGGTGCAAGGTCAACATTGGCTCTTTTTGGTTTGAAAACCACTTGGGCTTTCGCAGGACTATTGATCACGGATACGGAATTGGTATTGGAAGGCGACTGTTTTTCAACAACCGATTTTTTATCAGAGGTAATTGGCTTTTGTACAACCACATTCTTTTCTTTTAAAGGTTGTGAGTTTACAATAGCAGATTTTTCTTCCCACAGATCCAAGCCGTACTGCTGGAACGATGAGTCCTTAGCCTTGAATTGTCCGGACAGTCCATAATCCATCCGGTAAAGATCATAAACCGCTTTGCGGAATTGCATGCCAGGATCAAATTTTAAAACTGCGTCAGTTGCCAACACAATATTCTTGTCCGTGATTTCCTCAATCTTTAGTTCCGCCTCATATGTAAACGTCTGGCCTTCCTTAGTTATTTGTCGTATTTCGTTTGCTTTATAAGGAGCATCGCCGGTAGTGATAGTGATTGTGTTCACATAGTTTTCATTTGGTTTGTAGGTGAAAACACCGGAAAAGTTTTTTAGCTGTTTGGTAATAAGAGAAGGGGTGACATTATTTTTATCTTCGAAGTAAACAGTTTTGTCGGCAGTGTAGAACATAAATGTTTGCATGACACCAAAAGCAATGTTGAAGTATTTTTCATAATCATCAGACTCCCCTACAAAAGACAACGCATAAGTCTTGGCATTGTGTACTGCTTTTAAAATAAAAAAGTTGAATACTTTTTTCTTAGAAATTTTCACCTCTGCAATCAACTGTGACCATTCCTTATTGTTTAAATTCCGGTACTGATGCGAAAGAATAGAGAAGGTGTTTCCATATTGGTTTTTAGTAATCTCCAGCTCCTTATTGGTTATCGCATGTATATCGGCTGTTTCGTAGCCTGCGGTTACAGGCAGTATCTCAAGGGAAATGGCCGTGGGTATCTCATTCTGCTTGCCGTCTGAAGGCCTAAACGTAAATACAATGCTACTTTGTTTCGGAGTCTCCTTTACCCAGTTATTCGGAAGATAGATGTGGTAGGAGCCATCAGTACTTTTAAAAAATTCTGATACTTGTGATTGTGAAAATGCATAGCAAGTAGTAAATGAAAAACTGATAACAAAGAAAAAAAATCTCATGAGTTTTGCCGTTATTAGTTGATAGTTAATTGGTTTCAGAATTTCTAATTTTTCATAAAAGGCGCAATATGAATATAGGAAAATATGCCATTCATTTTTCATATGAATACTTTCGTAACAAAAGCTTTCTTAAACTTTAAATTTGAGGTAAAAAAATAGTTAAACAGATGACTGTCGTCAGCTTCTATTAAACAAAAAATTTCTTTTATTTCTAACCATTAGTTAAACGGCTCTCTTAAAACCCTCTCTCCAAAACGTACCTTCGCTGCTATGCAAGAATACCTGAAGGGATTGAATGACAGACAGCGGGAAGCGGTAGAAAGCACAGAGGGTCCGCTGATGATTGTGGCCGGCGCCGGCAGCGGAAAAACCAAAGTATTAACCACCCGCATTGCCCACCTGATGAACAAAGGCGTGGATTCTTTTAATATACTCGCACTCACCTTTACAAACAAGGCCGCGGCCGAAATGAAAGAACGGGTAGAACATATACTCGCTAACCGCGAGGCCCGCAATTTATACATCGGCACCTTTCACTCGGTGTTTGCCCGCATCATGCGTGCCGAGGCGCATCGTATGGGTTACCCCAACTCCTTTACCATCTACGATACCGATGATGCCAAGAGCGTAGTAAAGGCCGTAACCGCCGAACTGAATTTAGACGTGCAGCACTATAAGCCTAATGCCGTTTACAACCGTATTTCATCGGCGAAGAATGCTTTGGTAGGCCCCAAGGAATATGCTAATGATTACTACCTGCAGCAGGAAGACATGCGCAGCAACCGGCCCATGATAGGGCATATATACGATGCCTATGCTAAGCGTTGTTTTAAGAATGGCGCCATGGATTTTGACGACCTGCTTTTTAAAATGTATGAGCTGCTCAAAACCTTTCCGGAGGTACTGCATAAGTACCAGCATAAGTTCAAATACATTTTAATAGACGAGTACCAGGATACCAACCCGGCCCAGTATGAGATTATTAAGCTGCTTGGTTCCGTGTATGAAAATGTTTGCGTGGTGGGCGATGATGCGCAGAGCATCTATTCGTTTCGTGGCGCTACCATTCAAAACATTTTGCAATTTCAAAAAGATTACGACGATGTAAAGGTGATCAAGCTGGAGCAGAACTATCGTAGCACACAAAACATTTTAAACATCGCCAACGAGGTTATAAAAAACAACAAAGGGCAGATACCAAAAACACTTTTTACAGAGAACGCTACCGGCGAAAAAATAAAGCTGGTGCGTACCATGACGGATAATGACGAAGGCAAATTTGTGGCCGACCAGATCCAGGAAATGAAGCTGCGCAACCACTACAACAATAAAGAGTTTTCCATTCTTTATCGTACCAATGCGCAAAGCCGGTCGTATGAAGAAAGCCTGCGCCGGATGAACATTCCTTACACCATTTACGGCGGCATTTCCTTCTATCAGCGCAAGGAGGTAAAAGATTATATCGCCTACTTGCGTATGATCGTTAATCCAAAAGATGAAGAAGCCTTAAAGCGCATCATTAATTACCCGGTTCGCGGCATTGGTAAAACATCCATGGACAGGGCCATCCTTGCTGCCAACGAAAACAACATCAGCATGTGGGAGGTGCTGGAAGATGCGCCCCGCTTTGGTTTCAAGAGCAACATACTGCAAGCCATTGAAGAATTTGTGCTGATGATTAAAAGCTTCCATAGCATGTTGGGCGTAAAGAATGCGTATGATATTGCTTTTCATGTAGGTAAGCAAACAGCGTTTGTAAAAGAACTATTTAATGATAAAAGCACGGAAGGCGTACAGCGGTACGAGAATGTACAGGAGTTATTAAACTCTATCAAAGAATTTGTAGAAACGCCGGCCAGCGTGGAAAGTGGCGAAGTTGGTGATAAGGGGTTAGGTTCTTACCTACAACAAATAACCCTCCTTACCGACTCCGATCAAAAAGACCCGAACGCCGATACGGTGAAGCTAATGACCATACACGCCGCCAAAGGATTGGAGTTTCCGGTAGTGTTTGTTGGTGGTTTGGAGGAAGGCCTTTTCCCCAATGCCATGAGCATTAACACCCGTGAAGAACTGGAAGAAGAACGCCGGCTTTTTTATGTAGCCATTACCAGGGCCAAGGGGCGATTGTATTTAAGCTATGCCAACACCCGCTACAAATTCGGCAACCTGCAACAAGCCGACGCCAGCCGTTTTTTAGATGAAATTCCAATGGAGTTCATAGATAAAACATTTGCCGGCGGCGGCGTAAAAAACCAGGCATCAACCAACATGGGCTCAGCGTTTGAGCGCATGCAACGCGGCTTTGGCAATGGGGCCGAAAAGAGCGAGAAAAGTTTTGTATCCACTTTATTAACCAGCAACAATAAATCCAAAGAAGTAACCCATACGCCATCCCCCGACTTCGCCGCGTCTGATATTACGAGGCTGGAAGAAGGTATGCGGGTAGAGCATCAGAAGTTTGGCTTCGGCAATGTAGTAAAGCTCGAAGGCTCGCAACATAATCCCGTTGCTACCATTAAATTTGATATCAATGGCGAGAAAAAAATCATGCTGAATTATGCCAAGCTGATGATAGTAAACACGAATTAGAAACACGAATTTCACGAATCGGTTTCACTAAAGCATTGCCGTCTTCTAACTGAGTTGTACGAAAATCTCAGTGCTTATATTTTCCAACACATCGTTCATTGTTATCTTTAGTTAATGGCGACCGATACTGTTTTTCAGCCTTACAACATCATTAGTCAATCGGGCAGCAGCCTGCAACTCAAAGCAGACAACAGGGGGAAACTGATGCGTATTATTTTCCTGATTGCACCACTGATCCTCGTAGTGATGGGCGTTGTATTATGTGTTACCCAAAAGCAGCGCTTGTTTTTAGTATTAATGGGCGGTATAGCGGTGCTCGAATACCTTTTGTTTTCCTTCATTAAAATACCCGGCGATGTACAGTTGGATGCAATGGGCTTTACCCTTCAAACAAGCTCCATCAAAGGCGTACAAACAAAAGATTATTTATGGACGGATGTTGACTACATCCGCCAACGCATTACACAAACAAAGGGCGGAATGGTCCTAACCTACCACGCCATTTTACTAAGTGGTAAAAAGATCAGCTTTCTCTCGTTTCCTAACTACAAAATAAAAAATTCATCGGCGGAACAAGTCAATTCCATCTTACAGACTATCTCCAAAAAAGCCGTTAGGGAAAAAAATTAGTAGCATTCCCGAATGCCAACATGTATTATACCTTAACGTTAACCAGCATAGCTAATAAACCCGGTTTATCGCTGCAGGGCAAAGGCCGGTTGCCTTCAACTTAATTGCGGAATATCATTCTAAGTCCAGTCTATCCGCATCTTGTTAAAAACCCGTCGTGACAGTTCTTTTACGTTTTGCGTAAAGATTTACCAACTTTAGTGGCGTAAATTTGTCCTCCTAAAGTTTTCATTATGATACAAACAGGCAATCCCGTTATCAGCATATATACCGAAATGACACCTAACCCCGAAACGATGAAGTTTGTAGCCAACAAGCTTTTATATCCCGGTAAGAGTGTGGATTTTCAGGAAGTAGAAGCCGCCAAACCCTCGCCATTAGCCACAGAGCTTTTTGGTTTTCCGTTTATCAAAGCGGTGTTTATTGCTTCCAACTTTGTTACGCTAACTAAAACCCCCGATACCGATTGGGATGATGTCATTCCTTCCATCCGCCAGTTTTTAAAAGAATACCTCGAAGAAGGAAAACCGGTAATTAATGAAGAAGAATTAGCGGCTGTAAAGCAGGAAAGCAGTAACGATGTAGATGTGGATGATGACGATGTAGTAAAGCGGGTAAAAGAATTATTGGAAAATTATGTGAAGCCGGCAGTAGAAATGGATGGTGGCGCTATTCAATTCAAAAGCTATAATGATGGTGTGGTAAACCTGATGCTGCAAGGCAGTTGCTCCGGTTGTCCCTCCTCCATGATTACCCTAAAAGCAGGTATCGAAGGCATGATGAAACGGATGATACCGGAAGTAAAAGAAGTAGTGGCCGAGGCCGAATAAGATTGAATTTCAAAATCAATAGAAGCATCACTTTACCGGTGATGCTTTTTTATTCGTCACGCTCTTTACCTTGTTAACAATCTTCTTCAACACCGGCTTATCGTTATGAATTTCGCCATCGTCATCCATCAAAACGGCAAAGGCAAACAGCGGCGGTATATCTTCAAACATTACTTTTAAAATAGCCATGCCGGGCACGGCTAAAAACATTCCGGGAATACCCCAGATGGCGCCGCCAATAATAACCCCCATAATAGTAGCCAGGGCATTGATTTTTATTTTAGAACCTACAATACGCGGCAATAAAATATTGGAATCGGTAAGATGAATAATTAAGATGGCTACTACCGACCATATAACTGTAGAAGGCGAATTGGTGCTGAAGGTGATAAGCGCTGTAAGAATGCAGGCAACAAAAATTCCAAGATAAGGCACCAGGTTTAGAAGGGCGCCGATGACACCCAGCAACAAAGCATACTTAACGCCTAAAATAAAAAGGGCGCCGCAATAAGCTACAGCTACGGCTCCCATCTCAATGGACAGCCCCACCACATAACTACGGATAACATACTTAATGCGGTCCATAAGGGTATAAATGCGGCTGCTGAATGTTTCGGCAAAAAGCACCACAAAAAAACGGACGATGAGACTGCGGTACAGCAGCAGTAAAAAGGTTTGAAGAAACACAATAAGCCCGGTAAGAAAGGCGCTGGAAACCGTGCTGAGTGCCGTGTTAATAATAGCGGAGGTAGAGGGAAGCACATCGGCAGTGGACGAATCGAATAGCTGCCGCACCTTTACCGTACTCAGGTTAAAGCGTTTTTGCAGCCACAATTGAAAGTCGGTTATTGCTTGCTGAATATTCTTAACCATAGCAGGAAAATCGTTCTTAAAACTGACTATAGACGTAGAGATAAAATAAAACACTACAAAGAAAATAATCAGGGAAAACAGTAAGCAAATAATCCCGGCAAACCCCCGGGACAAGCCCCACCGCTCTAACCGCCGGCTGGGCGATGTTAGCAGTATAGCCAGCAGGCACGAAAAAGAAAAAGGAATTAATACGTGCTGCCCCAGGATAAGGATAGCCACTATAATAACAAAAGACAGCAATGGATTAACCATCTTGGCAAAAACGACCGAGGTGGATGAATTGCGAAAAATACCCATACCATAAATATAAAACTTGCCGTTGAACAATACGCCACTAATGCAAAAGCGCTATAGTTTTTGCTATCATAGCTACATGAGTAAATGGATACTGATAGTGGTAGTACTGCTAACATCTTCCTGCGCCGTATTGCAGAATAATAGTTTTGTTTTAAGATCAACATACCTGATGCGCAATGATTCTTTCGTGTATGCCTTGCCGTATCAAAAGGGTACTTCGCACCTGGTGGCGCAGGGTTACGAATCACTTTTATCTCATGCCGGCGATTACGCCATTGATTTTAAAATGAAGCAGGGAACAAAAGTGATGGCGGCAAGGGAAGGCATTGTTGTATATGTAAGAGATAGCATGAGAGCCGGCGGCGTTGGAAAAAAATATGTAGGCACGGCTAATAGCATCGCCATTAAGCATAGCGATGGAACCTACGGCCATTACCTGCACTTGCAGTATAAAGGCGCTATCGTGGCTGTTGGCGATAGCATACGTCAGGGCCAATGGATAGGACTTAGCGGCAGCACGGGTTTCAGCGCCTTTCCACATCTTCATTTTGAAGTTACCCGCAAGCCCGCCGTTAGCGATGACGATTTTCCGATTCCGTTCCTCACAAAAAAAGGCGCAAAATTTTTACAGCCGCTCCATTGGTATAAAGCCCTTTAGTTAGGTTTGTGCTGCATGAACGATGTTGTACAAAAGTTTCTTACCGATCTTCAACATACCACGCTGTTGGAATATGTAGCGGTGTTTACCGGCATCATCAGCGTATGGTTCTCCCGTAAAGAAAACATCTGGGTCTATCCTACCGGTTTAATCAATACCATTATTTACATCTACCTGAGCTTTAAGTTTAACCTGGTGGGCGAAGCCAGCGTAAATTTTTATTATACTGTGATGAGTGTTTACGGATGGTGGCTTTGGTCGCGTAAAGACCAGGCGGCAAAGCCATTGCTGCCTATCACCTATTCCAATAAAAAAGAATGGATACAGGAAGGAATTTTCTTTCTGGCCTTTTATGTAGCCTTGTTTTTCATTCTTACTTATTTACGGCAAAAGCAATTTCCAACTGCCATTCCTTGGGCCGATGCCTTTGCATCGGCAACAGCTTACACCGGCATGTGGCTGATGGCCCGGAAGAAGGTGGAGAGCTGGTGGTGGTGGATAGCAACTAACATTGCTTCTATCCCGTTGTACTTTGTCAAGGGATTGGTATTTACATCAGTCTATTACGCAGTGCTTTTGGTATTGGCCATAGCGGGATTGATAGAATGGCAACGAAAAGCAACAAAGCAGCAAGTGCAGGATAACTTTGAATTTGAAAACACATGAAACGCATTGTCGTCATAGGTCCTGAGTCAACCGGTAAAAGCACATTATGCCAGGAGCTGGCAAACCATTATCAAACCGCCTGGTGCCCGGAGTTTGCCCGGGAATACCTGTTGCATAAAGGAAAGGCTTATAACTACGAAGACCTGGCCAACATTGCTCATGGCCAACTACAACTGGAAGATGCCTTGCAGGCCGAAGCCCGGAACGATCTGTATTTTATTGACACGGACATGTATGTGATGAAGGTGTGGCACGAAGTCGCATTTCATAAATGCCCGTCGTGGATCTTAAAAAAGATTGCCCGCTCTCATTATGATTTATACCTGCTATGCAACACCGACCTGCCCTGGACAAAAGATGAATTGCGGGAGTACCCCGATCTGGAAACCCGTCAAAAGCTCTTTAAAATGTACAAGGATAGTATGATCAACAGCGGTACCCGGTGGGTAGAAATAAGCGGTACCGATCAGCACCGGATGCAGATAGCGGTTAGCACCATTGATACGATTTATAAAGGAAAATAACGCACTACTATTGAATCCCTTTTTCAGAAAACATCACCGAACAATTTTTTATACGGCCTGGTTACTGCTGGCTCTTATTCAATCCCTGCTCACAGAGCTGCAGGATGATGAAGCGTACTACTGGGTGTTTTCCAAATACCTGGATTGGGGCTATTTCGATCATCCGCCGATGATTGCCTTGCTGATAAAAATCGGTACCTCCGTAATGCCCGGCGCCTTGGGCGTTCGTCTGCTACCGGTGTTGTTAAGTACGGCCACTATTTACCTGACCGAAAAACTTACGATTCAAAAAGCACCCTTTTTATTTTATGCTATTGTGTTATCGGTGGGGGTGTTGCAGATCAGTGGTTTTATAGCCGTGCCCGATGTGCCGCTGATGTTTTTTACCGCTTTGTTTTTTATCGTTTATCGAAATTATTTACAAGCCCCTTCGTGGCGGAACGCTTTGCTGGTGGGGCTTGTAGCGGCTTGTCTTTTATACAGTAAATACCACGGTGTGCTGGTATTGGCTTTTATACTTTTATCCAACCTGAAGCTATTGCGTGATGTAAAAATTTATGCTGCGGGCTTGCTGGCGTTAGTGTTGTTCCTTCCGCATCTTTATTGGCAATACAGCCATAACTGGATCAGCTTTCGCTATCACCTTTTTGAAAGCAACGTGAACCCTTACAAGTTTAATTACACGACCGATTATATTCTGGGCCAACTGTTGCTTGCCGGTCCTGTAGCCGGATTTATTTTATGGCCGGCCGCCTTTCTTTTAAAAACCGGCAACAGTTTTCAGCGGGCCTTAAAGTTTACTGCGGTGGGCTTCTTCATATTCTTTTTAATTAGCACGTTGAAAGGAAAGGTGGAGCCCAACTGGACATCGCCGGCTATTATTCCGGTAATGGTTCTGGCGCATCAATACTTATTGGAGAACGCAGGGTGGAGAAGATGGCTCATAAGGCTGTTGCCGGTAACAGTTTTATTGGTAATAGCCTTCCGGGTTATAATGGTGGTTGATATGGTTCCGGCGGAAGCGATTGTTGATCATTACCATAGTTGGGAACGATGGCCGCAGGGGTTAAAACAAAAAACCGGCGGCCTGCCTGTGATATTTAATAACAGTTATCAGCGGGCCTCCAAGTATTGGTTTTATACCGGGCAGATGGCCTACTCGTTAAATAAGTTTGATGACCGCCGCAACAATTATAACTTCTGGCCGGTAGAAGATTCGTTGCTGGGCAAACCGGTTTACATCATGGACATCTATGGCATTGAAAACTATAGCGACTCTATTAAAACGCCGCTTTACACTATCGGTTACCGTTACGATAGCAGCTTTCAATCCTTTGCTAAAATCCAGTTCCGGAGCAAAGAGTATTCTATAAAAAACAACGATTCGTTACCACTGCACTTTTCTGTAGAAGTGCCCGATAACTACAAAGCCTATTTAACTATTCACCCGTCAGTAGATGAGAAGATGGCCGTAGGATTTTTTGACGGACAGAAAATAATCAAAACAATAGAGTTGCCCTTTTCTATGCGGGAAGCGATCAACCAAAACATAAGCACAGTAAGCGTTTTACCATTATTAAGTAGTGGAAATTATTTTATCCGTTTTGGCATTATGTCGGACAGTAAACTTTATACGCACAACAGCGAAAAGATAAAATTGAAAGTGCAGTAAGGTGAGACGTGAAACGGCAGACGTGAGAGGTGAAACAAAGAGACTTTACTAATAAGAGTTCTCTCCTGTCTTACGTCTGTCGTCTCACGTTTCACTTGCCCGCTTACTCACCTGATCACCCGCTGCACATCGGGATCTTTTTCTAAAAAGTTCATTTGCCCAACAATCCAGGTGCTTTTAGTAGCTACATATTTTGTAAGCGGCTTTATGGTAAATACTTTGGGGTTAGGCAGGCAGGCGGCAATCATGGCTGCTTCTTTTCGGGACAAATCCTTTGCCTGCTTTCCAAAATAGGCTTGTGCCGCTGCTTCGCAACCATAAATGCCTTTGCCCATTTCTATCACATTTATATATACGTCCAGTATTCGTTCCTTACCCCAGATCCATTCTATCATTTTTGTAAAATAAATCTCCAGTGCTTTGCGCAGATAATCGCGGCCCTGCCATAAAAAAACATTCTTGGCTACTTGTTGGCTGATGGTGCTGCCACCATGAATACGGCCTGGTTTCTTCTGATTATATTCCATTGCCTTTTTAATATTCTTCCAGTCGAAGCCGCTATGGTCGGTAAAAATCTGGTCTTCGGAAGCCATTACCGCCAGTTTCATGTTGGGTGGAACATCAGCTCCGCTTACATAATCCCTTTTCAATCCATCACCACTGATCCAACTACTGAATTGCGTAATAGTAATGGGTGGATAAACCCATTTTAAAATAATAATGTATAGAAACTGGGCGATAAAAAGGGTAAGAAAAATGCGCTTCGTCCAACGCCAGATGCGGCCGGCCAATGAACGTTTTTTTGTTGCTTTCATTAGTGCCCTGCTTTTTTATTAGCAAGCATCAAAATCAATAATACAATACCAAAAGCGAGAATAATAAAGCCGTTGATTTTATTAATGCGCCGCATGTTGCCGAGGGTTAGTTTGCGGCGCAGCTTATCGGCAAAAAACACCTTGGCTATATCGGCGCTTACGGCAATGAGCAGCGCCACGCCAAAAATTACAATACGCTGTTTAACGGTGTACAAAACAAAAGCGGTAGCCGTGGTAAACCATACCGCAAGTATGCCGGGGTTCAATATGTTCATAACCGCGCCGGTTAAAAACAACCGGGCATAATAGCCATGGCCTACCACTTTAATTTCTTTACCCTGCTGCACCGTTTCTACTTTTTTAAAGAAGAGATAATAGATACCACCGGCGATTAATAAGATGCTGCCGGCTATGCCCAGCGGCTCTTTGTAGGTTAATAAAACACTGAAAAAATGCGAGAAAGCATTGCAGCAAATAACCAGAAAAACATCTACCGCAAAAATGCCCAGGATAAATGCCAGGCCGCCACGCCAGCCATGGTCGAGGCTTTGCTTGATAACCGTAAATACAATAGGCCCAACCGAAATGGCAAGGTAAAGTCCCAGCAAACCTCCTCTGATTAACGCATCCAGCATAAGCGAAAGATAAGAGAGACGAAGGTAGAGGGATGAGTGGGAAAAATATGCGGTACTTACCAGCTACGATTTTATTTTATTGGCTGCCAAAAACGCTTCCCAATCTTCCAGCACCTTACCCTTAAGCACCCGTGGAAACTTATGCTGGCTGCCCAATTTCCCTTCGGCTTGCATAAAGTTCATAAAGACTTCTTCGGGAAGTATAGCTATAAATACTTCTCTTAATGCCGACGTACGCTCTACGGCATAATCATCATTCAACTGGCAAAGGTGTTCATCTATTCTTTTAACAAGCGCATCAGCATCCACAGGGTCGTTGCAGGCCACATACCATTTATGCGCAAACAGGTTTTTATACGGAAAGCCGGTTACTGCAAACTCGGGAATAGAAATATTAAATTCTTCGCTAACTAATTCAATAGCCCTGTTCATATTCTCCACGCTCAGGTGCTCCCCTGCCAAACTTAAAAAATGCTTGGTACGTCCGGTGATAACAATCTCGGCCCTTTCTTTATTTACAAACCGCACCGTATCGCCAATAAGGTATCGCCAGGCGCCGGCGTTGGTGCTCATCAGCAGGGCATAGTCTTTTCCTTCTACTACCTCGTGCACCATCAGGGCCTTAGGGTTATCAATCATTTTACCATCGCTGTTAAAGTTGATATCATCAAACGGAACAAATTCCATAAAAATGTTGTTGTCTAATATCAGCCGGATGCCCCGTGCTTCTTCGCGGCTTTTAAAACCAATGAAGCCTTCGCTGGCAAGATAGTTTTCAATATAAACAATGGGCTTGGCTAACAGTTTTTCGAAGCCTTTTTTATACGGCTCAAAGGCTACGCCACCGTGAATGAAAAAACCAAGGTTGGGCCATATATCGTGAATGGTTTCAACACCGTAATGTTCTATCACCATCTCCATGCACATCTGGCACCAGGCAGGCACACCCACAATGTAACCGATGTCCCAGTCGCGGGCATGTTCCACTATCTCGGTGAGCTTTTCGTTCCAGTCTTTTATTTTGGCGATGCGGCCACCGGGCTTATAAAATGTTTGAAACCAGAACGGCTTATTCTTCATTAAGATGCCGCTTAAATCGCCGGCAAACCAACCTGCTTTCCCTTTTTGTAAATCGGTGGCGCCGCCCAGCATCAGGAAGCCTTTTGTAACGGCGTTACGAGGCAGGTGCTCATAATTAAGAACCGATAATAACTGCCGGATGTAATTAACCCGGTTGCTGCCCAGCATCTCTTTAGTAACCGGAATGTATTTACTGGCAGCATCCGATGTGCCGGAGCTGAGTGCATAATATTTTATCTTGCCTGGCCAGGTAACATCGGGTACACCGTCAAGCGTTTTCTTCCACCACTGCTCATAAATTTTATTGTAATCGTGTACCGGAACGGCTTTTTGAAATTCCTTTGCGGCTTCTTTTCGAAGTACAATTTTATCAAAACCATATTGCTGGCCAAAGGCAGTAAACCGGGCCGTTTTCAGTAATTTTTTTAATACCCGCAGCTGAAGGCTTTGCGGATCGCTGGCCGGTAAACGGAGGGCATGAGCAAGACTTTTAGGAAGCTTAATATCAATGATTCGCGCCATTAAACAAGTGGTTAGTACCGGTTTAAAGTTACCGGATTAGCTGCCTAAATATTTGTAGTGCTTTAAAATAGTTTTGATATCCTGCACCGGCTCATAGTTGCGGGCATACCAATAGTCCAGCAGTTGTTGGTTATTGGTAGAAAGCTTTGCTGACCACTCTTTTTTACCGTTGAGCGCCAAAATGCTTTTACGTAAATAAGGTAAGGAGGCTTGACTGGTAATATAGCCAATCCATGTTTTATTACCTGTAAGTACCGCTAAGCAATTAGCAAAAAAATGCCAAGGAGCCATTACAAAAAACAGGTGTACAGGAAAGGTTATGATGAATAAAAAAGAGGCCGTAATATCTATCAACCGTTTCACTCTTTTATTAGCTGACCGGGCAATGGAAAAATCAGTTTCGGCCGATAACACTTCACCGCTTTGGGTGCTGGTATCGCTGCCTACAATGCTGCTGCTGCCGCAGGCATGATAGCGGAATTTTAATCCGGACGATCGGTGTTTTTCCGTAAGGGCAATCAATGTTTTGTACGATAAAGTGCGGGCACAAAAAATAAGTTCCCTGGCATTTAGCGCTTTTGCTGTGGTAGCCATATCATCTATATGTGCAATCACATTTTCGCCGGCACCATTAATGCCTACCCGGCCAATAATGCGGTTAGCAAAACCCTTATCCACTAAAAACTTTTTTGTATCGCTGTATTCTTTGCCATTGGCAGCAATTAAAATATGGGGTTTAGAAGAAGCATCGGAAGGCGCAGATAAAATTTCCGCTTTTATCAGTAGCCAGCGTTGCACGGTGATAAAGACAAAAGCAACCAAAGCCCCAAATACCACAATGCCCCTGGAGAAGCGGTATTGCTCCGGCAGTAACGCATATACAGCCAATAAGGTAACGGTAGCGGTAAGCGTTGCCCGTAGCAGGTTGCGGCTTCTAAAGTACTTGTCGTACAAGCCGGCGTAATAAGCCGCGGTTAAATAAATGGCGGTAAAGATGGGAAACGAAACCAGCAAGAGTTTGTCCGGATAAGTGATGTCGGTACGGATATACTGAAGCCATACCGCTTTCACCAGCCAGAACGAAAATAATATCAGCAAAGCATCAATTACGGGGATGCCCATCCATTTGATCAGTTTTGATAAAGCGGCAAACAGGGCTCTTATCCAGATAGCCAATCGTATGAAAAAATTAAAAATACCGGCCCTTGCGCCGCCATAGTGTTTCTTCACAAAAATGATCATGGCCTGGTAAAACATCCGAACATAATTCAGGCTGCCGCGGCGTGTGCTTTCGCCCTTAAAATGAATAATGGTGGTGCCGGGAAAATAATAATTTTTATAACCGGCTTTTTGAATGCGGTAGCTCAGGTCCACATCTTCGCCATACATGAAAAAAGCTTCATCAAAGCTGCCAACTTTATCCAGCACTTCTTTTTTTGTCATAAAGAAGGCGCCGGCCAACACATCTACTTCATGGCTTTGCTCTTTATCCAAATGGCCTAAGTGATAGCGGCTGAAAAGGTTGGAGTGGGGAAATAAATAAGCTAAGCCAGCCAGTTTGAAAAGGGATGTTTGCGGCGAAGGAAAAGCCCGTTTACTTTCTTTTAAAAATTGTCCGCTGCCATCAATCATTTTTACGCCAAGAGCGCCACAATCGGGGTGGGCAGCAAAAAACTGCAGGCAATTGGTTAAGCTGTCTTCGGCAATAATAGTATCGGGGTTAAGAAATAAAACATACTGGCCCGATGACTGCTGCCAGCCAAGGTTACAAGCTTTACCAAAGCCGCTGTTGGCGCCGCTTTCAATAAACGTAACCGCCGGAAATTTAGGTGTTAGATAAGCAAGGCTTTCGTCGGTGGACTGATTATCTACCACTATGATTTCGATACTTATTTCCTGCACGGCTTTGGTAAGGGCATACAGGCACTGCTCTAAAAAATATTTGACATTGTAGTTTACTATAATGATAGATAAGGTCAAGGGCGGTTTTGTTTTCCTACACGGACAAACCTAAAGAATAACGAACAGATGAACAAGGAGCATTGAATAACGAACAGACGAACAAGGAATGATGAATGTAGAAGTGAAAGTCACAGCAGCCGAAAAATATCGAATAGACAAATAAGGAACAGCTGAATGAAAAAGTGAAAGGCATAGTAACAAACGTAGTGACATGCTCCCGGCATGATTTGAAAACGAACGCAAAAACAACCGTTGGATTAAGGTGAAATGATTGACCTAAAGAACTTCAACCCTAAACCCTAAACCCCAAACCCTTATATCTTTGCGCATGTTTAAAAACACCTTACTGCAAGCCATAGACGCCGCTACCATTGAAATAAGAAAGTTTACCGATCAGGAATTTAAAATCACTAATAAAGAAGGCATCAACAACTTAGTTACAGAAGTAGATCATGCTTCGGAAAGGGCCATCATTGACGTTATCACCAAAGCTTTTCCCGATCATCATATATTAAGCGAAGAATGTGGCGACCTGGTGCAGGACTCGCAGTACAAATGGATCATTGACCCAATTGACGGCACAGTAAACTTTGCCCATCACATTCCCATTTGCTGCATCTCCATTGGCCTGGAGCATAATGGTAAAATGATCATGGGCGGTATTTACAACCCGTTTATGAACGAGCTTTTTATTGGCGAAAGGGGCCACGGTGTTACCTTAAATAGCAAGCCCGTAACCGTAAGTAAAAAAGACCAGGTAATTAATGCCTGCATGGTAACCGGCTTCCCCTATACGTATTTGGATGAACCCAATGGACCGCTTCAAGTGTTTGAACGCTTCATCCGCAAAGGCGTGCCGGTAAGGCGTTTGGGCTCGGCGGCTATTGACCTGGCCTGGGTGGCCTGCGGCCGCTTTGATGGTTTTTACGAACATAAATTGCAAGCCTGGGACAGCGCTGCGGGGTTTTTATTGGTAGAAGAAGCGGGTGGAAAAGTGACCAACCTAAAAGGTGATGAATACTCGCCTTACCAGCCTGGTATTATTGCTACTAATGGCTTCATACATGATGAGTTGACCAGCGTTATTAATAACGGTTGGCCAGTGTAAATTTGGAAAGACAGTAAAAGTTAGGAAATTCATTTTATGAACGTAGCAAGAACTCAAACAGAAACCAGCATTGCTAAATTAATTAAGACAGTTACTTGTGTTATTATTCTAGCTGCGCTTTGTTTTTCACTGTTAGAGCTTTCGGAGTTTTATGTTGTAGCCATTCAAAAAAATACCGGCGGTTATCCTTGGGGTTTATTAAATGATAATCCATGGTATTTTCAGTCGCCTTTAGTTTATTCAGCTTACAATCTTATCATCGGACTTTTGCTTTTGTCAATGGCTTTATCTGGCCTTTGGGCATTGCTGAAAAAAAATAGAAAAGCAGCCATTTTAAGCATTTGCGCAACAATTTCTATTTTTCTTATAAGCTTGGTAAGTGCAAATATTCAATAAATAAAATTTTACTTGATTCAATGGATGAGACTACTTCTTTCATCAACGTTGACCCTAAAATCATGCTGGGCAAACCCGTTCTCAAAGGAACAAGAATTACTGTTGAATTGATAGTTGAGAAACTTTTACACGGAGAAATGATTGAACAAATTTTAGAAAGCTACCCTTCTCTAAACGAAGAAAAAATACAAGCGGCTTTACAATATGCCCAAACGCACGACCTTAATGATTGGAAAACGAAACAACCATGAACGAAAGAACCGAAGTTTCATCATTGGGTGAATTTGCCCTGATAGAACACCTCACTAAAAACATTGAAATACAGAACGCTTCCACTATACTCAGCGTAGGCGATGATGCGGCTGTGATTGACCATTTTGGCAAGCAAACGGTTATCACCAACGACCTTTTGATAGAAGGGGTACACTTTGATTTAATGTACACGCCGCTAAAACATTTGGGCTATAAAACCGTGGCGGTTAATGTGAGCGACATCTGCGCTATGAATGCTACTCCTACACAAATTCTTATTGGCTTTGGTTTCAGTAACCGCTTTAGCATAGAGGCGTTGGAAGAATTTTACCAAGGCGTTTATGCCGCCTGTGAACAATATAACGTTGACCTGATTGGCGGCGATACCACAACCTCACAGAAAGGATTTATCATTTCCTGTACTGCCATTGGCGAAGTAACGCCGGATAGCTTTGTTACCCGGAAAGGAGCGCAAAAAGGAGAACTGCTTTGCGTAACCGGCGACCTTGGCGCTGCCTTTTTAGGACTGACTTTATTAGAGAGGGAAAAGAAAATATTTTTAGAAAACCCAAAAGTGCAACCCGATCTGGAAGGTGAAAAATATACCGTAGGCCGCATTTTAAAACCCGAAGCAAGAGTGGACGTGATTGAATTTTTTGCCAGGAAAGAAATTATTCCCACGGCAATGATTGACATTAGTGATGGACTCAGCTCCGAGATACTTCACCTCTGCAAACAAAGCAACGTAGGCTGTGTGTTATACGAAGAAAAAATTCCGGTAGCGGAAGATACCCGGTTAGCGGCTTTTAAATTTAACCTCGATCCTACGGCCTGTGCCTTAAGTGGTGGCGAAGATTATGAGTTGCTTTTTACACTAAAGCAAGATGATTACGAAAAGATCGCTGATGAAAACAGCATCAATGTTATAGGTTACATTACCGATAACGAAGCCGGCGCCAACATCATTACAAAAGGCGGTAACAAACATCCTATTACGGCACAGGGATGGACTGCTTTTAAATAGCCCGACGCTATGAAAAACCTGATCGCTTCTCTCTTTATCATTACTGTCTTTATCAATTGTACCGTTAGTAAAAGTTATAGTCCTTCAAAAAAATTTTCGCCGCAGCAGTTGCAGGACGACTACCGCCTGTTCAGGGCCAGCCTGGAAGATGCGCACCCAAGCTTGTATTGGTACACCACAAAAGATAGCCTGGATGCTTTTTTTGAAGTGGGCCGAAACAAACTCAATGATTCCTTAACGGAGCCACAGTTCAGGGCTGTACTGAGTTATGTGATTTCTAAAATTCATTGCGGGCATACTACAGTGCGGCCATCAAAAGCAGCGGCCAATTACTTTGGCGGACAGTCGCCCTTTCCGCTTTTTATAAAAGCCTGGCCCGATACGATGGTAGTAACGGCAAACATAAACCGCAGGGATACTAACATTGTACGTGGAGTTATTTTAAAAGCCATTGATGGCAAGCCAATCAATTTTATTGTTGATTCCCTGTTCTCTTTTATATCGGCCGACGGCTATAATGCCACCCATAAATATCAAACCCTCAGCAACGGCAACACCTTTCGCAATTTATATACGTCGGTGTTTGGGCTCAAACAAAAAACATCCGTTGAATTTATTGATACATCGGGCCGCCTGCGCACCGCCCTGTTAAACCTTTACAATCCAAGGTTGGATACACAGCCACGACGCAGCGTTCCCATAAAGTTTCCTTCAAAAAAAGAGCAGAAGAAGTTGCTACTTGAATCTATGCGCAGCCTGCGAATTGACACTTCATTAAACACCGCTTTCATGGAAGTGAATACGTTTACCAAGGGCAACGGCTTGCGGGGTTTTTTCAGAAATTCGTTTCAGCAAATCAGGGAACAGGGCATCCAAAACCTGGTAGTAGATATGCGGGCCAATGGCGGTGGCAGCGTTACGCTTTCTAATCTGCTTACCAAATACATTGCTGACAAGCCTTTTAAAATTGCCGATTCACTTTACGCGGTAAGGCGTGGCAGTGACTATGGAAAGTACCGCGAGCAACGGTTTTTCAACTGGCTTTTCCTTCGCTTTCTCACCAAAAAAAAGAGGGATGGCAAGTACCATTTCGGCCTGTTTGAAAGGAAGGCCTTTAAACCAAAAAGTGCCAATCATTTTGGAGGCACTACGTACATTTTAACCGGGGGCAATACGTTTTCGGCAGCTTCTTTATTTGCCAAATCGTTACGCAGCCAGGAGGATGTAATTATTGTAGGTGAAGAAACCGGCGGCGGTGCTTATGGCAATACGGCCTGGCTGATACCTGATGTCACCTTACCCAATACCGGCGTACGTTTCCGGCTGCCGCTTTTTAGATTAGTGATAGATAAGAATGAAGAAAAAGGCCGCGGCATACAGGCCGAAGTGCCCGCCCTGCCTACGTGGGAAGCCATCCGGCGTGGCGAAGATTATAAGATGGAGAAGGTGAAGGAGTTGATAAAAGAGAGGCAGAAGTAATATGGTATGATTTCGACTTGTAATAAACCAGCAATCAAAAAAAAGCCTTTTCAACAGCAATGAAAAATAATACTTCTCTTTTCCTGCTCCTCGCTGCCATGCTCACACTTTCATCATGCTATAGTTATACATATTATAAGCCTGTCATAAAATCTAATACGGGAACTCCAATCCAATCAAAAAATTTTGATTTGGATGGTTACAACATGCAAGTACATTTTGGAATAGAGGGCGATAAGAAAATTTTTTATGTAGAGCTTTCATTCAAAAATAGTAATCAAAATAGTGGCCTGAAGATTTCTAATTTAAAGATAAGCACCAAAGCCCTTGCACGTAATACAAGGCAATATAAAATGCAAAGAATTCTTCTATATACACAAGGCGATAACGAGTATTATCCGCATATCGACTCAATCGGAAATTCCTTAATCGATATTACAGTGGATGCAGTAAATAGCTATGCATTAGATTATGAATGCATTTTACCGGGAGCAGAACAACCATCGAAGCGAGTACAAGTAAACGTAGAAGCTACCTACGAGGTCAATGGAAAATTAAAGTCTTTGAAAGACTCTGTGGTTTTTGAAAAGCACAAACAATACAGCTGGCCCCGGTAATGAGTGGCGTTATTAAGTAATGGAAGATTTAGTCTAAAAGCGACAAGAGGAAAAACGGGTCTTAATTCACTCATCAACCCATTATCTGAAACGCATCCCCATCCCGCCAAAATTGAAACCGTTCCCGCACTTCTTCCAAATTTTTTTTATTGAGAGTTATTGTAAAAATGTCTTCCGCATCTTTCTTATGATAAAGAATTTCTCCCAGCGGATCAATCACCATACTATCACCGCTATGATAGATATTATTGCCATCATCTCCCACTCTGTTCACCCCAATAACATAACACTGGTTTTCGATGGCCCTCGCCTGTAGCAAGGCTTTCCAGGCCGTGCTGCGCCGCTCCGGCCAGTTGGCAACATAGATTAATACGTCGTACTCAAATGCACTGCCGCCACTACTCCCCTCTCCAACTTGTTGGAGAGGGGCCGGGGGTGAGGTCTGCCGTGCCCACACAGGAAAGCGCAGATCATAACAAACCTGCAGATTAATTCGCCATCCATTAACTGATGTTATGACTCTTTCCCTACCGGCGGTGTAATGTTTATCTTCTTCGGCATAGGCAAATAAATGCCGCTTATTGTAGTAGCCATAATTGCCATCGGGCTGCATCCATATCATGCGGTTATAATAAGCGGTGTGGTTGTGTTCAGTGACTTCACTAATCATTACACTGCCGGTTACTATCACCCGTTTTTCCCTGGCTATTCTTTTCATCCACGCTACTGTTTCGCCATCCATTGTTTCAGCTAAAACTTTCGGCTTCATGCTAAAGCCGGTGCTGAACATTTCAGGTAATATTATCACCTGCGTTTTATCTTTTATGCGCTTTATTTTCTGCTCCAGCATTTGCAGGTTGCGCGGGGTATCCTCCCAATGGAGTGTAGTTTGTATCAGTGTAAAAGTTATTGTTGACATAGCCCTTGCAAGCTAATGTGCAATTAATAAAAATCAATAAGCAATTGGGAGTAAGTGCTGTACAGACAAGGCGACTGTTTACTGCTAACTACCAACCGTTTACTGCCAACTACCAACTGCCAACTGTTTACTACCAACTTCGCTGCTCTTTCGGCATTGACTTTGTTTTATACGTGATAGAAAATGTGTGTTATGAAAAACGTGTTACTACTGAAGCTTTTCCTTTTTGCCACGCTGGCCCAATCGCAAACAATTATACAACCTATCAGCAGTGGCGATTACTGGACTACGGATCAATTTAAAACCAGGCTGCCTGAACTGGCCAACAACACTACGTTTCCAGCTACAATTAGTTTTCCCAATGGAAGTTTTGAAATGCGATCCTTTACTGCCAACCGCTTGACAGGCGCTAATGAAATCATTTTTACCACTGCCGCCACAAAAAATGTAACCGATTACATTATAGAATGGAGCCGCGATTTAAAAACATTTCAACAGGCTACTATTCTGCACTTAAAAAGCGCCGATGTAGAAGGCGGAGCCGCCCGGTATGTATTTCAGCACAGCTTTAACGATAATCAATTGGTGTACTACCGTGTAGGGGTATTGAGCGCCTGTAAGGTCATCGCTTATACGCCGTCTGTGCAAGTGTTAGATGAAGAGCATAGTACAAAAATTTTTCCTACGCTGGTAAAAGGCAGCACGTTCTACATACAAACAGGTTCTGCCTACGAGAAACTTCAGGTAATTAACAGCGCTAACATGCCGGTATATGAAAAAGGCATCAGCGGCCAAACAGGTACCATCACCATTGGCCTGCCATCGTTATCAACCGGTATTTATTTTGTGCGGTTGCTGGCGGTTAACAAGCCGCAGCATGTAGAAAAAATTATGGTGGAATAACTGTTACACGGCCACCTTATTTTTGCCGCCACATGTTAAGCGGGAAAAAAATAATTGTGGTATTGCCGGCCTATAACGCTGCTAAAACCTTGCAGCAAACCTATAGCGAAATTCCATTTGACATTGTTGATGATGTAGTGCTGGTAGATGACCGCAGCAAAGACGAAACCGTAGCGCTGGCAGAGCAGATTGGTATAAGGCACATCATCCAACATCAGAAAAACCGGGGTTATGGCGGCAATCAAAAGAGCTGTTATAACAAAGCACTGGAGTTGGGCGCCGACATTGTAATCATGCTTCACCCCGATTATCAATACACGCCTAAACTCATACCCAGCATGGCTCACCTCATTGCCGGCAACCTTTATCACGTGGTGCTGGGCTCCCGCATTTTAGGCAACGGCGCTTTACGTGGTGGCATGCCGGTTTACAAATACATTGCTAACCGGCTGCTGACTTTCACGCAAAATATATTGGTGGGCCAAAAACTTTCTGAGTATCATACCGGCTACCGCGCCTTCTCAAAACAAGTGTTGGAAAAAGTAAATTATGAAGCCGACTCCGATGATTTTGTATTTGATAACGAAATGCTTTCGCAGATCATTTATTTCGGTTACGAAATAGCCGAGGTAACCTGTCCGACAAAGTATTTTAAAGAAGCCTCCAGCATCAATTTTAAACGAAGCGCTGTATATGGCTTGGGCGTGGTAAGAGTTTCATGGGTTCATCGCTTGTGCAAGTGGGGCTTGCTGAAAAGGAAAATGTATATAGAAAAGAACCTCACCCCGCCCTCTCCCAATTAAATTCATTTCCATTTTCCTTCTCCTGACGGATAAGGTGGCAAAGCCGGATGAGGCCTGTAGAGGGAGTGCTTTCGCCGGCGGTTTTAGTGCAATCATTACTACTCAGTACAATCAGGTAGAACAGCAACTGACTACTGCAAAACGTAGTCAAATTATAAAGCAACGGTTCCCCTCTCCATCTTTGATGGAGAGGGGTTAGGGGTGAGGTACTTATATTTGCGGCCATGAAACTTTCGCATTTAGCAGAGACATTGATCGGCTCAGAGATTGTAAAACTGGGCGGTGAGATACGGGAACGCATCCGCAACGGTGAGCGGATTTACAACTTTACCGTAGGCGATTTTGACCCTAAAATTTTTCCCATTCCAAAGGCATTGGAAGATCATATTATAGATGCTTATCGTGAGCACTTCACTAACTATCCGCCCGGCGAAGGCAGCCTCGAACTTCGCGAAGCCGTTAGCCGGTTTGCAAAGCAATACCAGGGGCTTGATTATAACACTGACGAAATTTTAATTGCCTCTGGTGGCCGGCCATTAATCTATGCGTTATTCAGGGCTATTGTTGACAAAGGCGATAAAGTAATTTATGCTGTGCCCTCCTGGAACAATAACCACTATGTACATTTTGTAGAAGGCGAGCACGTGGTGGTGCAGGCCACGGCCGGTAATGCTTTTATGCCTACGGCGGATGATATACGTCCGCACATTAAAGACGCTGTGTTTTTAGCATTGTGTTCACCTCAAAACCCCACCGGCACTACGTTTCAGAGAGAAGAGCTACAGGCTATATGTGATATGGTAGTGAAAGAAAACAACCGTCGAGGTAAAGACGAAAAAAAGTTGTATGTAATGTTCGACCAAATGTATTGGCACCTGACTTATAATGGAATTGAACATTACGACCCGGTTTCTTTAAATAAGGAGATGCGTCCGTACACCATCTACATTGATGCCATCAGTAAATGTTTTGCAGCCACCGGTGTGCGGGTTGGATGGAGCTTCGGGCCTGCTTCGGTACTTAATAAAATGAAAGCCATTCTTTCTCATGTTGGCGCCTGGGCGCCCATGCCGGAGCAAAAAGGACTAACCAAATTTTTAAGTCAAACAGACCAAATTGATGCGTACTTCAACTTGTTTAAATCGGAGGTGGAAGAGCGGCTGCGCCGTATTTATGAAGGCTTCATGCAATTAAAAAAAGAAGGCTTTACAGTTGATGCGGTAACACCGGAAGCTGCCATCTACCTTACCATTAAAATAGACCTGGCCGGAAAGACCACAGCCAACGGTACAAGGCTGGAAACGCAAGCCGATGTTACCTCTTACTTATTGCAATCTGCGAGTTTGGCGGTAGTACCTTTTTATGCCTTTGGTGCCCCCGACAATTCACCTTGGTACCGGCTTAGTGTAGGCACTTGCAAAAAAGAAGAGATTGATGAAATGTTGCAGCGGTTAAAAAAAGCGTTGCAGGAAGTAAACTAATTTTTATTGATCAAAAAGTAAAAAGGTTTTAGCTCGGGACAGGAGATAGCGCCGATGATTTTTTTTGCTTTCTGTGTAATCTTATTTCGGGTAACCAGTTCATGCGAAACGCAGAAAACATCGTTATGTTCAACCTTCATTAAAATACTGTGGAGACATTCAACTTCTTTTTGTAACAGGTCGTCGTTGTACACTTCATCTTTGTAAAGCAATAGCAAGTCGCGGTTATAGTTTTTCATCGCTCATTCTGTTTTTATATCCTAAACTTTTCCGGGACATCCGCAACTGCTGCCTTTACCTGTTCCGGAGTAATAGTTGCGTGAACAGCCGGTTACCGTAAGAATAGTCAAGAACAATGCCATATAGATTATCTTCTTCATAGTAGGTTTTGTAAAATAACTATTTTACAGTTGCATTTCGTATGTGCTTCGCCGAAAAGAAAAAAAATTAACATGGATCATCCCGGTGCAGGGCCAACTATCTTAATTGCTCCGCTGGATTGGGGTTTAGGCCATGCAACACGCTGTATTCCAATTATCAAAAACCTGTTAGCGAAAAATTGTAAGGTCATCATCGCCGCTTCTGGTAAGGTGAAAGCCTTACTGGAAGCGGAATTTACCCAAGTAACCTTTATTCATCTGCCGGGGTATAATATCCAATATGCGTCAACCCGTTGGGGTATGCCGTTTAAAATTGTGGCGCAAATTCCCAAACTATTTTCCGCTATTAATAAAGAACAACAGTGGCTTCATAAAGTTGTTGCGGAATATAAAATAGACGCAGTTATTTCAGACAATCGTTATGGCCTTTATCATTCAAAAATCGTTTCTGTTTTTATCACGCACCAGCTTACCATTAAAGCGCCTCATGCGGCAATAGAAAAGCTGTTACAACGATTCAGTTACCGCTACATCAACCGTTTTAGTTTTTGCTGGGTACCTGATATGGAAGGCTTAACAAACCTTAGCGGAGCACTGGCCCATCCTGCGAAAAAGCCCACTGTTACACTGCGGTACATTGGACCGCTATCAAGGTTTCAACAAAAGGATAGGAGTATAGAAAAGCACCTGCTTATTCTTCTATCCGGCCCCGAACCCCAACGCACGGTATTGGAAAAAAAATTATGGGAAGAGGTGAAAGAATACAGTGGAAAAGTTGTTTTTGTCAGAGGGCTTCCGGATGTAGCAGTTATCCCTTCATCATCGCCAAACATCGAAGTACATAACCACTTAACATCGAATGAGCTACAGGAAAAAATAAGCGACGCTTCATTTGTTATCAGCCGGTGCGGATACAGCACTATAATGGATTTGGCAGCCCTGCAAAAAAGGGCCGTCCTCATTTCAACACCGGGCCAAACCGAACAGGAATACTTAGCTAAACACCTGATGAAAAATAATTTTGCTTTGTGCATTTCGCAAAAAAAATTCCGGTTGAAAGCGGCGTTGGGGTTAGCTTCTACATTTAACTACCAGTTTCTGCCACCTCATTCCGGTAATTTGGAAGAAGCCATCGAAGCCCTGTTAAAAAAAATTATTGGAAGAAAAATCTGATTTTGAAACATTCGCACAATCGCTCCAGCTCCTTTAACACATGATACAAAAACACCCCTTAACCGGGGCGCCTTTGCAAACCTTCAACCATGTAATAGCAGAACACAAATTCGTGCAGCATTTAATAGACAGTCTTTCGGCTACCAAACGCTGCACGATTTGCCAGCATGACGATTATTTTACAAACCTTCTTTTTCCATAACCAAAACATCGGGCAGGGAGGCGGCCGGCTGGCTATAATCTAACCGGAACGACCGGCGATGAAAACGTGTTGGCCCCCATTTATTTAATGCCGCCTGATGGTCTTTGGTGGCATAGCCTTTATTCTGCGCCCAATTATAGTGGGGAAATTTTTGATGCAGCGCTTTCATGTAATCATCGCGATATGTTTTAGCTAATATGCTGGCGGCGGCAATAGAAGCATACAAGCCATCGCCGCCAATAATGCATTGATGCGGGATGCGTTTAAGTGGTGTAAAACGATTACCATCAATCAACAAAAGTTGGGGCTTTACCGTCAATTGCTTTACAGCCAGGTGCATGCTTTTAAACGAAGCGTTAAGGATATTAATTTTGTCAATTTGTTTATTGCCAAGCTGCGCAACAGCAAAGGCGGCGGCCTGCTGTTGAATGATGGAGCGAAGCTGGTAGCGCTGCTCTTCGCCTACTTGTTTGGAGTCGTTAAGCAGGGGATGATAAAAGTCTTTCGGCAAAATAACAGCGGCTGCAAACACAGGCCCGGCAAGGCACCCACGGCCTGCTTCATCGCAACCGGCTTCTAAAAATTCCTTCTGGTAATAAGGGTGTAACACAATGGTAAATTAATGAAATTGATAGTTAAGTGAAAAGCTAAAAATCACTCCTTCGTTATAATTTTTGTGGTGATTTACTGAGGCTATACCGGTTTCATAGTAGTACTCCAAGCCCCATTTTGTACTGATCCATTTGGAAGACCGGACGCCAAAGCCTAATGGAATATGGCCGGAAAAAAGTAGTGGCTTCCGGGCCTGTTGTAAAACGCTGGAAGTTGTAGCCGGTGTTTCCACCCATCGCCGCAATGATGTGCTCCACTGTGTTTGATAAAAAGTATAGTTGTCTTTAATTCGGCTACTTACCGGTACCGAAACTTGCAAAGCCAGTCCGATAAACCCAAACAATTTACGGCCGGTAGCCGGGTTGCCTTCAATGGTGAATGCGTTATAAAGGTCGGCATAAGTTTGCCGGAGTTGAAACTGTTCTTGTTCAACCAAATAAGTTTTTGTAGTATCAAACTGATTACCCACGGTGCTATAGGTTACACTTTTATATCGAAATAAATGAACCCCAATGCCGGGCATCCAGTACAATTGATTATGGCTGGAATTTTTTATAAGACCGGTATTCTTTTTTGACCTCATATATAATCCTTTGCCGCCCTGTATATCGAAAAAGAAAAAGTCCCTGGGTGGTTGATAATCCAACAAATTGAAATTTTGAGACTGGGGTTTTGCCTGCGGCGCGAAGAAATTTTTCCAATCGGTAAGGTCAAAGGAAAGGTCATTAGTATATAGATAAAAGCCTGATTCAATATTGTCGAAAAATGGCTTCTTCTGCGCCAGCAAAACAAACGGAAGGTTAACGAATAACAGGAACACCAGACGGCACATCTTCATACCAATAAAGATAATGGCACAGCCAATATTAATAACGCCTTTACCCGCAATTACCTTTGCGGCCGATGAATAAAAATGGCGTAACAGAAAGGAGCAAACCGGTGGCCATCTGGCTGCTTGCCGGTGTGTTGATGATTATCGTGCAAATTATTTTAGGAGGCATCACCAGGCTCACCGATTCGGGCCTTTCCATCACAGAATGGAAACCTTTGTTAGGTACCCTTCCGCCGCTAAATGATACGCAATGGAACGAAGCGTTTACTGGTTATAAACAGATTGCTCAATTTAAAAACCTCCACTCTTATTTTACGTTAGCCGATTTTAAATCCATCTTTTTTTGGGAATGGCTGCACCGTGAATGGGGCAGGTTGATAGGCGTTGTATTTGCCGTACCGTTCCTTATTTTTCTTTATCAAAAAAGGTTTAGTAAAGAGATGGTCAAACCCATGATCATCTTGTTTTTATTGGGTGGCCTGCAAGGATTGATTGGTTGGCTGATGGTGATGAGCGGATTGAACGATGAGAACCTTTATGTAAGCCATATTCGCTTAGCCGTTCATTTTATTACTGCCCTTGGCTTATTGGTTTATACCTTTTGGTTTGCCCTGCAATTATTGGTAGATAAGAGCCAGCAAATTTGTAAGCCTTCATCAAAAAAATTCATTAGCTGGATCATTGGCATTTTGGTAGTGCAATTAATTTATGGCGCTTTCATGGCCGGCCTGAAAGCCGCACTGGCTGCGCCTACATGGCCGGATATTAATGGAAGCTATCTGCCCACTTTCACTTCATATCACGGCCGGCAGTATTCCTTTTTTTCATCCCTTGTCAACAACCCTTTTGCCGTACATTTTATTCATCGCAACCTGGCTTACCTCATTACTATTTTAATTGTTGCATGGAGCATCAAGGCAGCACGTGTAAAAGGCAGCAGCTTATTCAACACAATAAAATGGCTGCCGCTGTTGTTAGTAATAGTGCAGGTAGGTTTAGGCATAGCAGCAGTTGTTACCAGTATAAAAAAAGTGCCGCAGCAGTGGGGTGTTTTTGAGTGGAACGCACAGGCTCACCAGGTGGTAGCCATGCTATTGTTATTGTCGCTGGTAAGTGTTTTGTTTTTGCATACCCGGCAGGGAGTGCAGCATCGGCAAGGGTAAGCCTGTCTTAGTTAGCAAAGCCCTTACCTATGGAACGCCGTTCTTTTTTGCCCTCTTACTTTCATAAAAATATTCGTAGTACATTAAGGCCATTGAAACAACTTTCCAACGTCATAGAATATCTTAAAGGAACTTTTTATTCGCTGCCCTTGCAACTGCTGTTCCTTCATTTTAGAAAGTACCAGGTACTGCTTATTTTTTGGATATTGTTGTTTGCCACGGTGGGCGGTGCATTCATGAAATCGTTTGGCGCCGAAGCCCTTTTTTTAGCGCCGGAATATATTGGCAATGTAAATGCAACCGGAGCCGCTATCATGGGCGTGGCCATTGGTATATTCATCATGTGCTGGAACGTGACCACCTTTATTTTATTCAGCCGGCACTTTACTTTTTTAGCCGCTACGCAATATCCTTTTTTAAAATACTGTATCAACAATAGCATTATTCCCTTATCGTTTTTGGGTTTTTATTTATTGAAGGCTTATCAATATTCGCACTATAAAGAGCTTATCGCCAACACCGAGATTATCTTCATTACCGCGGGGTTTTTATTCGGCCTTCTGTTGGTGTTCATCATTTCCTTTGTTTACTTTTTTAGTGCCGATAAAACCATCTTCAGGGCCTTGCAACCGCTTTTCAGCAGCGCTAAAAATTATATAGCGCAACTACAACCAGAGAAGAACAAAAGCCATGTGCTCATTCGCTCCGAATGGTTCCTTGATTCTTTTTTTCGTGTTCGCCGCAGCCGCGATGTATCGCATTACTCGCAGGAGCTGATGGAAAAAATTTTTAAACGCCATCACTTTGCCGCAGTGATCTCGGTGTTCATTGTTTACCTTTTTTTGTTAGGTATTGGCTTTCTTCTCGATTATCGTTTTTTTCAATTGCCGGCAGGTGCTTCGGTTACGTTGTTGTTTGCGGTGATGATTGGCGTTACCGGCGCCATCGTTTATTTTTTTCAAAGCTGGAGTGTACCGGCGCTGATCCTTTTTATTTTGATCCTGAACCTTTTTTATCGCAACGAATGGATTGATCCGCGCAACAAAGCATACGGGTTAAATTATGAAAACAGGAATGAATATCCGGCTTATACACAACGAAACATTGATAGCATTGCGGCCTCGCCATCGGTGCAAAGCGATAAGCAAAATATGGAAGCCATCCTCGGAAGATGGAAGGCAAAGCAGGGAGAAGACAAACCTTTGCTGGTGGTGGTTACCACCAGCGGTGGTGGTACACGAAGTGCCACCTTTACCATGAATGTTTTACAACGGTTAGACAGCCTTACCGGTGGCAGCATGATGAAGAAAACCTTCCTGTTCGCCGGTGCTTCAGGCGGTATGATTGGGGCTACTTACTTCAGGGAATTGTATCGCCAGCGTTTACAAAACAAAGCCATCAACCTGCAATCAAAAGACTATGTAAACAACATCGCTTCCGACTTATTGAACCCTACTTTTACATCATTCGTAGCAAGAGATATTTTTGCGCCGGAGCGAAAATTTTCGGTTGGTCCGTACAGCTATCTACGCGACAGAGGCCTTGCTTTTGAAGAAGCCCTGAATAACAATACCGATAAAGTTTTAGATAAGAAGTTGGGCGATTATAAAGCCGATGAATCGGCCGCTAACATTCCGCTGATGTTGTATCATACATTGGTAACAAGGGATGGAAAAATGATGACCATCAGTACGCAGCCCATGCGCTTTATGATGCAGCCGCCACGAGACACAACGCAGGCTGGCGCTACCGCAGATGCCATTGACTTCACTACTTTTTTTGCCAAGCAAGACCCTTTTAATTTAAGGCTGTTAACCATCCTACGTATGAACGCTACCTTCCCTGTGGTGCTGCCCAATGTATGGATGCCGGCCAGCCCCGTGATTGATGTAATGGATGGCGGCCTGCGTGATAATTATGGCGTAGAAACTTCACTGCGGTTTTTAATTCACATGCAAAAATGGATAGAAGAAAACACCCGCGGTGTAGTGGTGGTGCAGATCCGCGACCGCATGGATGGCGGCTGGGACAACCCTTACGAGTTTGACGACCTGGTACAAAATGCTACTAAGCCTTTCTTTCTGTTGCAGCACAACTGGTATAAGATGATGGAATATTTTCAACGGGATATGTCCACTTATTTTTTGGCTAACCAACGCTACCCGGTACACAACATTACCTTTCAATACATCCCCAGCCAGGAGGAGCATAAAGCGGCGCTTAGCTTTCACTTAACTAAGCAGGAGAAGATGGATATTGGCGGTTCGCTGAGCTCGGAACATAACCAGCAAAGTTTTAGGAAGGTGTTGGAGCTGTTTGGGAAAAAGTGAGTAAAAAGATATTTTAATACCTGCCAACGTTGAACCTATAGCCGACGGCCGATCTTTTTTCTTATAGTCCGACTTATTTTTCGAAGAATTATGTTCTCGACACATTATTGCTGCATTTTCCATTTCTGAAAGCCCTCCACGACTATGGGCGTCTATATGATCAATAGTAAAATCATCCCATGTAAGAACTTTATTACAACCTTCAAATTGACACTTTTTTTGTTCTGCCGAATGCCATATTAAACGACGTTGCTCTAAGCTAAAAGTGCGATTAGGGTCTTTAATTTCAAAAACAGAGCGTAATAGTCCATCTATAATTCGCATGCGTTTACGGCGTTGGTTTACGTCGTCAGTATTTTGTGTTACTGTAATAAGATAGTCAGCATATAACTGTTCAGATTCATCAATATTTTTTAAGCGCTTTTGCTTTTCACGTATTTTATCTACACCTAAAGAAAATTCTTTTAGGACCTCCCATGCAAGCTTAGCTTTTTTTTATCAATTAATATTAGTCCATCTACTTCATACTGTGCAATTAAACAAACTAAAATGTAGTAATCAGAAAGTTGTCTAAATCGAGAAGTTTTAAGAAGTGGAAATAGCGTATTAACACGATTGATAGCTTTTATTGTTTTTTCTTGTACTTTGATGATTTGGCTTGTCGTGTAGGAGTCTTTCTCCATTACTCGATTAAGGGATGCTTTCTTATTTAAAACTCCACCTTCCAATAAAGAGATCATAATCTCACAAACAAGTTCGACATGCTTCATTCTTGAAACCTGCCCAGCACTGATTATGTTATTGACCTTAAAATTTGATTCATACTTTCTTGCAACTTTGGCTGCGGTTCTAAGAAAGTTCGAATTGTAAAATTTAGCATGTTGTTTTTCAGCAGAAGTTAACGCTTTACCAGTTGAGTTGATGCGTACAAATAGGTCAATAATATTATTAAAGCTACCGTCTACTTCGATGATATAAATGTTGTAACCGGTAATTAAGTTTTCTATCTCTTTACGTTTTAATTGATTCCAATTCAATTTTTCAATTATGTCAGACCCAGGCAACTGCAATTTTGCCTCGAAACGACCACCTTTTAAGACTCCTGTATAAAGAAAAATAGTTTCTATACGCTGCTTCCCATCTATTACATCATAAGTGATTTTACCTTTTTCAATGCGCCTATAAAAAAAGATGGCCGGTATAGCATAATTACGAATGATAGAATCAATCAATTTTTCGCGATCGGTTTTATTCCATACTGATTGACGTTGAAATCCTGGATTTAAATTAAGTTGTCCTTTTTCATACAAGTTCATCAAATCTTGAACTGTGCGCTGGTAGGTATTGTGAATAATTTCTTGGCTTGTCATTTTAGGGTTGGTTGCTCATTAATTAAAGTAAAAATTGTTTTACCAAGATATTCAAATATAAAATGTTGCAAATGAAAATTTCTTAGTCAATAATTCTCTTTTTATCTTTCTATCATTAGGGAGTTTTCGTTGAACACATAAGAAGTTCCTTACTGCACCAACTTAAAACAACCCTTCACCACCTTCACCTTCAACCGCTCCACTGTCTCCACCGGGTCGCCATCAATATGCATCGGCGCACCATCTACATTGCTAATAGATAACGCATCGGTTTGAAAATAAATAAGGCTGGCATTTTCATCAATAATATCCACGCTTTTTACTTTATTAAAACCGCTGATTTGCTTTAGCGTTTGAAATAAAATACTCAGCTTATTTTGCTTCGTCATAATCACAATGTCCAGCAAGCCATCGGTTAATGATGCCTTGGGCGCAATGGTAAAATTGTTGCCAAACTGGTTGCTGTTGGCAATAGAAATAAAGAAGGCTTCGGTCATAATTTCTTTATCGCCGGCGGTTAAAACAAAAGAGTAAGCCGTGGCCGAAAAAAAGTTCTTAATCGTCTTTTGTACGTAGGTAGTGAGGCCGCGTTTTGGGGCATCGGCAAAGTCGTGGGCCACCTGCGCATCAAAGCCAAGGCCTACCAGCATGCAGGCAAAACTATCATTGATATAAAAGGCATCGGTGATTCTGCTCTTACCACTAAAGATGGTATGTAAAGCCTTCACCGGATCTTTCGGAATGCCGGCGCTAAATGCCAACCCATTACCCGAACCACAGGGAATGATACCAAACTGCACATCCATTTTACGCAAGCTGTTTACGGCCTGGTTAATGGTGCCATCGCCACCCGCAATCACCACATCGGTAATGCCTTTTTCTTTAATAATAGAATGAAGAAAAGCGTAATCGCCATCCGCTACAGATGGATAAATGAAGTAAGGAAAACCAATCTTTTTTGTCTCTGTTTTTATAATGTCTTCCAGCGAAGTTTTGCTCCTGGTTCCTGATATGGGATTAACGATGTAGAGAATCTTTCGTTGCACGGCTCAAAATTAAAGAACTACAAATGTAGGCTGCCTTACTTAAGTTTATGGCAAGGCAGTTAGTACAGAAAAGGCTGTCAAAGAAATCCCTAACTTGTTCTTATCAAAACCAATGGCTTATGACTACCCGCCGCGAGTTTATAAAAGGATCATCAGTTCTGTTTGCCGGCAGTTTACTGAGTGCTGATAGCTTCGCTTCATTGGCAAAGCCTTCCACTGTAATTGTTATTGGGGCCGGGTTTGCGGGCCTGGCCGCAGGAGCCTATCTAAAAAAGAGAGGCATAAAAGTTACCGTGCTGGAAGCCCGGGCCCGCATTGGTGGCCGCGTAAATTCTTTCCCTGTACCCAATGAAAACTTAGTGGTAGAATTAGGCGCCGAATGGGTAGGCAAATCGCACCAGCGCATCATTAGCTTATGCGATGAATTTGGCTTGCCATTGCTCAATAACCGGTTTGATACGCACCTTGTTTACAAAGGAAAATATTACGGTAAAGATCAATGGCGGTACTCCGAAAACTGGAAGGGTAAATGGGAAGGCCTGATTAAAAGTTATAAGCACATGACCGATGCGCAAAAGCACGAGTTGGATAAATACGATTGGTGGCGCTACCTGGTAAACAATGGTTGCGATGGTATGGACCTGGACTTGCGGGAGTTGTTGGACAGTACCGATTTTGGTGAAAGCATCCGGCAGGTGTCGGCGTTTGCTGCATTGGCTGAGTATGCAGAAAGCAGTGAGAAAAATGAAATGGATTATAAGATACAAGGCGGCAACGGACAACTGGCTCTTAAGCTTGCCCAAAAAATTGGCATGGAAAAAATAGTACTGAATCATGCGGTAAATAAAGTGGAGCAAACCATCAATGGCGTGACAGTAACATGCAGCAACGGAAAAGTTTTTAAGGCCGATAAAATCATTTGCACCACGCCAACCTTTTCGCTTCAAAAAATAAACTGGTTGCCGCATCTCCCCAAAGAAAAAAGGGAGGCCATCAATGCTTTGCAATATGCCCGCATCAACAAGCATCCGGTATTATTCAGCGACCGTTTTTGGCCGCAGGATATGGATATGGTGACTGACTTACCTGCCCATTATTTTTATAACGCTACCAAAAACCAGCCGGGTAAAAAAGGCGTTTTAATGTCGTACACCATTGGCGATAAAGCGGCCGTGGTGGCTAATCAGGACGAAGCGTTTCATACCGGCATTATTACGCAAGCCTTGATGCCGGGTTTTGGCGATGTGCAATCGAAGATAGAAGCGCAATGGAATTATTACTGGGGAACTGATGATTATTCAAAAGGATGTTATGCCCTGTACCGCCCGGGGCAATGGTTTACTGTTCGGCCGGTTTTAGCAAAGCCTTTTATGCATACGCATTTTGCCGGTGAGCATTTAGCGGATTGGCAAGGATTTATGGAGGGAGCGATAGAAACAGGAGAAGAGGCGGCAAGGATGATAGCGGGGTGAATTAATTAACTTCATTTCATGGTAAGTTTTTTTGAGAACATTGTTGATTTCTTAAATAGTGAGCAGATACCTTATCTGCTTACCGGAAGTATGGCTTTGCAGGCTCACACACTTGGACACTCGACTATTGATTTTGACTTTGTTGTTCAGATTACAAAAGAACACGTTCCTAAAATTAAAGCTCATTTTAAGGAAGGCTTTTATTGCGATGAAGAGGCGATGAATGATGCGATCACACGCAAAAGCATGGTCAATATTATTGATTACGTACCAGGCTATAAAGCAGATTTTATCATCTTGAATAATGAGGTGTACGAACATCAAAAGTTTGGCCGTAGAATCAAAGTGCCGCTGTTCGATAAAGACACGTATGTTATCGCTGCGGAAGATTTATGGCTTTCAAAACTTATCTGGATACAGCAATTGCAAAGTGGTCGTCAGATGGAAGACATAAAATCAATTTCCAGAATCCCTACATTGAATTGGGAGTACATACGCCATTGGGTGGAAACATTAAAACTTTTTACTTTTGATTTATTACCATGACAGACACACCACAACATATTCAGGATCTTCAACTTCAAATCTGGCTTTCAAAAAGTTTAAGCGAACGATTATATCTGGCTTTAAAAAGCAATGAGGTGATTTATCTTTTTTCAAAAGAAGCCCGTAAGCAAATGGAAAAACTCCGAAAGGTAAGCCAGACTACTATTTCTTCACAATAACTTTTCACCGAAAACTTTTTGTTAACTATCCGCTATCGTTCGGCTGCCCCGCCTAATTTCTGTACTTTCGCGCCTCGTTTTTAAACCGTTGATTCGGGGGCCAATTCATTGTCTTTTCTAATCAACCATTCAACTCAATAATTTTTCAACTTAACTATGGATATTAGAAACATCGCCATCATTGCCCACGTTGACCATGGTAAAACAACGCTGGTAGATAAAATCCTTCACGCCACCAAAGTGTTTCGCGACAACCAGGAAACCGGTGAACTGATTATGGATAGCAATGACCTGGAAAAAGAACGCGGCATTACCATCTTTTCAAAAAATGCCGCTGTTATGTACAAAGGCGTTAAAATAAATGTTATTGACACGCCTGGTCACGCCGACTTTGGCGGTGAGGTGGAAAGAGTTTTAAAAATGGCCGATGGCGTTTGCCTGCTGGTAGATGCGTTTGAAGGCCCGATGCCGCAAACCCGTTTTGTGCTGCAAAAGGCGCTGGCGCTGGGTTTGAAGCCGATCGTAATCATTAATAAAGTAGATAAGCCCAACTGCCGTCCTGATGAAGTGCATGACGCCGTGTTTGAGCTTTTCTTCAACCTGGATGCCACCGAAGAACAATTGAATTTTCCTACCTATTACGGTTCGGGCAAGAACGGTTGGTTTAATGATACGTTGGAGCAGAGTGCGGACATTACTCCCTTGTTGGATGGCATCATTAAATATGTGCCGCCTCCCAAAGTAGCAGAAGGTCCGCTCCAGATGCAGATCACATCGCTGGATTATTCCTCTTTCCTTGGCCGTATTGCCATTGGTTCCGTAGCCCGTGGGGTGATTAAAGAAAACCAGCCCATTGCATTAATGCAGGCCGATGGCGTTATAAAAAAGCAACGCATTCGTGAGCTGTATGTATTTGAAGGCATGGGTAAAAAGAAGGTGAGCGAAGTAGTGGCTGGCGACCTTTGCGCTGTGGTAGGTTTAGAAGGTTTCAACATTGGCGATACCATTGCCGATGCTGATAACCCTGAGGCCTTAGCCGTGATCAGTGTAGATGAACCTACCATGAACATGCAGTTCTCCATCAATAACTCACCGTTTTTTGGCCGCGATGGAAAGTTTGTTACCAGCCGCCACTTGCGCGACCGCCTGATGAAAGAAACAGAAAAGAACCTCGCCCTGAGAGTTTTTGATACAGATATTGCCGACACGTTTATGGTGTACGGTCGTGGTATTCTTCACTTAGGTATTCTAATTGAAACTATGCGCCGCGAAGGTTACGAGTTAACCATTGGCCAGCCGCAGGTAATTACTAAAGATGTGGATGGCAAAAAGAACGAACCATTTGAAACCCTGGTGGTAGATGTGCCCCAGGAATATGCATCGAAGGTAATTGACATGGTAACGCGTCGCAAGGGCGAAATGCTGATCATGGAAACCAAAGGCGATATGCAGCATTTGGAGTTTGACATGCCATCGAGAGGCTTGCTGGGCCTGCGTACGCAGATGTTGACCAACACGGCCGGTGAAGCGGTAATGAATCATCGCTTTAACGAATACAAGCCTTGGAAGGGGCCAATCCCCGGACGTAATAATGGTGTGCTGATTGCAAAAGACAATGGAAATACCACCGGCTACTCTTTAGATAAATTACAGGATCGCGGTTACTTTTTTGTTGACCCGGGCGAAGAAGTTTACCGGGGGCAGGTAATTGGCGAAAACAATAAGCCGGGTGATATTGTGGTAAACTCCAACGAAGGAAAAAAGCTGACCAACCACCGGGCAAGCGGTAGCGATGCAGCTACTAACATTCAACCCAAACGTGAAATGACGCTGGAAGAATGTATGGAATATATTCAGCAGGATGAGTGCATTGAGGTAACGCCTAACCACATTCGTATGCGTAAAGTGGTGCTCGACGAAAATGAGCGGCTGAAGCAAACCAAGCGTATGAGTGCCGGAGCGGTGAGTTAAATAAATCACTCGTTAAATATTTGGAGCCTGTCAGGAAAAACCTGACGGGCTTTTTTATTAAAAAAATTGTTAACGATCATTAACTGCCTTGAGTAAACCCGCTGGCATACAGATTGTCTGTAGTATATATCCAAACCATACATATCATGAGAAATGTCGCTACTACCCTCGCATTAGCGCTTACTATTTTCTTTGTTAGCTGCAAAAAAGACAATGACAATGGAGATACTATTATTTCAGACCCCACAGAAGGGCAAATTGTTTTATCAACTTACTCCACGCCCTATACCAATTCAGGGAAGTTGCAGGTGTTGGACAAGAATGGAAAAACACTGATCGAAAAAACCACTCCTACGACTGCCATGGATTTTAAAAAATGGCAATACCCCGGAAAAACCCGGTACACTTACATGTTATACGATTCTTCCGCCTTTCATATTACGCTTAACGGCGGCATCATTACCTGCACCGGTGTTGTGTTAGATGAAAATTTCCAGGAAATCAAAAGAGTAAGATTGTTACCCTTTAATGGACGAACCGCTGCTGACCCTACAGCTATTGACGGCCATGATTTCATCTATCTGGACGACAACCATTTTATTTCGCTTGCCTACTATCAAAAACCGGTTACTAATATTCCATCTTCCTTAAACCCGGCGCCTAATTGTAAAGTGGTAGCGCCAATTATTCAGGAAATTGTTAATGGCCAGGTAGTGTTTGAGTGGGATGGCACCAATTATCCCGAACTCTATCTTCAAAGTGTAGAAGGGAATGCCTTTAGCAACGCTAATGTTGTGCATGATTATGTACACATGAATTCAATGTTTGTTGACCCTACCGACAACAATCTTATCTGCTCCATGCGAAACCTGAACCAGGTTATAAAAATCAACCGTACCGATGGACATATTATGTGGCGCTTAGGTGGAACAAACAGCGACTTTCCTATGACCGCCGACATGAAGTTTTTGCGCCAGCATCATGCTACATTAACCGACAATAACAAAACGCTTTTGCTGTTCGATAATGGCGAGGCAACACAAAGGCCGTACACAAGGGTATTGGAGTTTCAACTGAGCGAGGGCGATAAATCAATTAACTCTTTTAAACCTTTTACACTTCCCCAAGGCATTTTTGCCCAGTTTATGGGATCGGTACAAAAAAGGGGCGATACGTACTTTATCGGATGCGGCAGTACGCCAAAAATATTAGAAGTGAATTATCTAACCAACCACATCAATTTTTTACAAACCTTACCCAACGTAAGTTACAGGGCTCTTAAGGATTAGAGGCTACTTCTTTTCAGGAGATAAAATACGGTTTTCACAGCTCCTCCATTTAGGCTGTATGTCTAAAGAAGAGTTGTGAAAACTTTTTAGTTTTTAGTCATCGGCCAATTACAAATTGACGTCTGTAAAACAGTAAGAATTATCATCGGGCAATTAAATGCTTTAAAAGCAACAGAAAGGCGGTACATCTAATTTCTTCGTATCATTATACAGAAGTATATAGCTTTATCATAGCAAGCCACTTAGAAAAGACAAGTATCAATTTTTATTTTTCGGAGCTTCTGCCAGTCATCACCACACTTTCACCAATCCTTTACCCATCGAAATTCCGTTAGCAACGCAACGCTGCTTCAAACCAATATTGCTTGTGTGAAAAACACAATTAAAACAAATCAATAGATGAAGAAGGGTTGGGCTATTTGTTGCGCCGTTTTTGTACTTATCAACTGGCAATGCCGTAGATCGGATGAGCCGGTGGTAAACCAGACAGGTAAACCGAATATTATTTTCCTGCTGGCCGATGATATGCGTTACGATGCTTTAGGATGCACCGGGAATAAAATAGCAATTACGCCTAACCTTGATGCGTTAGCGTCAGAAGGCACCAATTTTAAAAATACTTACGTTACTTCTTCTATTTGCGCCATCAGCCGCGCCAGCATTTTTACCGGCGAGTATGCAAAACGGCATGGCATTAATGATTTTGATAAAAACTTGTCCGAAAATGCCTGGCAGTTTACCTATCCATCACTGCTGCGCCGCTACGGATATTATACCGGTTTTATTGGTAAATACGGTGTAGGAAATAAGCTGCCTTCCACCTCGTTTGACTACTGGAAAGGGTTTCCGGGCCATGGCGTTTATTTTTATCGCGATGCCAGCGGTAACATGGTTCACGAAACCGCCATGATGGGACAAGAAGCGAAAGATTTTATTAGCTCGCGGGATAAATCAAAACCATTCTGTTTAAGCATCAGTTTTAAGGCGCCACATAGTGAAGACGGTGTAACCGAAAATAATGGGTTCCGTCCCGATCCTTTCTTTGACAGTTGGTACACCAATGTGCAGTTTCCTTATCCCGAAACGTATGCGAACCGTTTTTATAATCAGTTTGATCCTAAATGGCGTAAAAAAGGCGGTGTGGAAAATGAAGGCAGGGTTCGTTGGGATGGACGCTTTTCTACTCCGGATAAATTTCAAACTACCTACCATGCTATTTATCGTTTGGTAAGCGGGGTAGATAAAGTGGTGGGCGAACTACGCGATTACCTAAAGTCTAAAAATCTTGATCAAAATACTATCATCGTTTTTACCAGTGATAACGGTTATTACATGGGCGAGCATGGGCTGGAGGGTAAATGGTATGGGCATGAGGAAAGCATTCGTGTGCCGCTGATTATTTATAATCCACAGTTGCCGCAGCAGCGGAAGATAGTAGATGAGATGGTGTTAAATGTTGATATTGCTCCTACTATTCTTACCTGGGCCGATGTTACAACGCCCTATCAAATGCAAGGCAAGCCGCTGCAGCCGCTCTTAACCGGCAGTGCTGCATCGTGGCGGGATGACTTTTTCTATGAACATTCTTATGACCCTGGTGCTTCTGCCTATATTCCAAAATCGGTTGGGGTGGTAACGCCAACCTGGAAATATATGCGCTATTATAATGGTGCTACGTCGAATAAGCAGGTAGTTTACGAAGAACTATTTAATGTAGCTGCTGACCCACACGAAAAGAAAAACCTGATAAACGAAACGGCCCAGCAAAGCCTGGTGAAGCAATACAAAAAGAAGGTGACCCAGTACGAAAAGCAAATGAAATAAGTATGAAGGCAGTGCTCCTATTATTATTTTTCCAATCCAAAAAAGTTATTGCTGCCGGATAGAGTTCTTCCAAATTAACGGTATCATCTTTTAGAACCAATAAAACGTCTCCTTTCTTAGTACTGCGTTATTCAAATAATGAAGCTGATAACAGGCGTCAGACAATGAAAAACTTTACTCAATACATTCATTTATTGCGATACAACAAGTGCCGTATGTGGCCGGTACCGCAAGTGGGTACTTTCTTACAGGCCAACAAATGGTGGATGGTTATTTTATTTATAGCCGGTTGCACACAAAAAAAAGAAGAAGAAAAAACAGCCGCGCATTGTTATCCGCAAAAGGCAAGTACGCTGATGCAAATAGATACCTTGCTCCAAAAAATTCCGGTACGAAGGGATACAACGCATAACGAAATGGCCTGGATTCCTGCCGGACAATTTTTGATGGGCGCAGCCGATGGAGAAGGCTTTGCTGAAGAACATCCGCAACATGGCGTTAGTGTCAACGGCTTTTGGATGGACACACATGAAGTAACCAACGCCGAATTCAGCGCTTTTGTAAAAGCTACCGGTTATGTAACCACAGCCGAGCAAAAACCCGATTGGGAAGTATTGAAATTACAGGTGCCGCCCGGCACGCCTAAACCACCCGATAGTGTATTAGTAGCGGGTTCGCTGGTTTTTACACCGCCACCGCAAGCAGTGCCTTTAGATGATGCTATGCAATGGTGGCGTTTTGTTGCCGGCGCCAACTGGCAACACCCGCAAGGGCCGGGCAGCACTATCCAAGGAAAAGAAAAACATCCGGTGGTGCATATTAGCTGGGCCGATGCAATGGCCTATTGCAAATGGGCTGGAAAGCGGTTACCCACTGAAGCAGAATGGGAATGGGCGGCTAAAGGAGGCATCAAGGATGCTAAATACGGCTGGGGGAAAGCAGATTTAAAAGATGGCTTTTATCCTGCCAACATCTGGCAAGGCACCTTTCCTAATAAGAACACGGCAGCCGATGGTTACACCTCCACCGCACCGGTACAATCCTTTGCTGCCAACGGTTTTGGCTTATACGATATGAGCGGTAACGTATGGGAATGGGTGGCCGATTGGATGGATGCCGGTTACTACAGCACATTAGGCCAACACACCATAAACCCAACCGGACCGGCAGATGGAAGCCGCACTTCCCATCCTTATCAAAAAGTATTAAAGGGAGGCTCTTTTCTATGTCATGCTTCTTACTGCACAGGTTACCGCGTTGCCCGAAGAAGCAGCAACGGATGGGACAGCGGGAGCAACCACATTGGTTTTAGATGTGTAAAAGGATAAGCGCCGTCCACTGAAATTATCAACTGAAAGATTTAAAACGCATCATCGTCAACAATAAAGATCGCGAGCATTCATCACTTTTCCATTCTATAAAAACCAGTGCAACGGATGCAGTGCGTTTTTATTCCCCGCTTACCTTTGAGTGAATATGAAAAGCAAAATTTTTTTGGTGCTCGTGCTTGTTGTTATCAGCCTTGTGCCGCTTTTTACCAGGGCGCAATGTTCCATCTGCACCCGCACGGCGCAACAGTTAGGCGAAAAGCCCGCCACTAATTTAAATGCCGGCATTCTTTACCTGGCCGCTACGCCACTAGCTATTGCCGGCATCATTGGTTTCCGTTGGTGGAAGCGAAATAAATAACCCTCCTGTTTATTTCTTATACCATCTGACAACACCCGCTTTACAACTAATTAATTAAGTTGAACATGGAAGTAACTGCTTGTAAGGTTTGCGGTAATACATCGGGAAATAGCCTTTTTACCGTGAGGGAAATGCAGCTTGGTTTACGTGATGAATTTAGGTATCAGCTATGCGCTAACTGTGGCTGCATGCAATTGCAAACCATCCCTGAAGACTTATCGAAGTATTACCCATCCGACTATTATTCTTTTACTGTAGATTTTACAATAGAACCGGCCACGCCCCTCAATAAAATCAGGTCTTCTTACTTAATCCATCGCAAAAATGTATTATCAGGACTGCTCAATACCTTACGATTTAAAGAGCCGGAATTCTTCGAATGGCTGCGCATTCCAAATGTGCAATACACCGACAAAATTTTAGATGTGGGTGCAGGCAACGGCAGCCTGCTTGTTGATTTTTATAAATATGGGTTTACCAACTTAACCGGGATAGATCCATTTATAGCGCAGGATAAAGCCTATGGCGATATTAAGATTTACAAGAAGGATATTTTTGAAATGAAAGAGCAGTTCGATTACATTATGTTGCATCATTCATTTGAGCACATGGATGAACCCCTTAGCGTGTTAAAGCAACTTTATACTAACCTTAAAAATGTAAAGTACCTTTTAATAAGAACCCCGGTAATGGGCAACTACGGCTGGAAGCGGTACGGCGTAAATTGGGTGGCGCTTGATGCACCGCGGCACCTTATTATTCACAGCGAAAAAAGCATGCACCTACTGGCAAAAAACGCCGGGTTTGAAATTAAAAAAATTGTGTACGACGATGTGGATGCCTTTAGCATCTGGGCCAGTGAACAGTATGAGAAAGACATAGCATTGCAGGACCGGCAAATGTCGTATGCGCATAACTCAAGGGCCGGTACATTTACCGAAAAACAAATGCATGCGTATAGAAAACATACGGAGAAATTAAAACGTAAGGGAGAAAGCGATCAGGCGGCCTTCTATTTATACAAGCCCTGAAAGTAATTGCCTGTTGTAAAGATGTTTCATCATGAGCAGCCTACCACTTGTTTCTATTTGCATTCCTACCTATAACGCCGGCGAATTTTTTGAAGCCTGCCTGCAATCGGCGTTAGCACAAACGTATCCTAACATAGAAATTTTAATCTCAGATGACGGCTCTACGGACGATACGATAACCCTTATAAAACAATATCAGCAAACGCATCCTGCTATACGGCTTATTAACGGCAAGCGCACCGGCATGGTACACAATTGGAATAATTGTATTGAACAAGCTGCCGGCGACTGGATAAAGTTTTTATTTCAGGATGATATTTTACAACCGGCCTGTGTTGAAAAAATGTTGGCCGCATGCCTGCTGCATAAAGTGGAAGTGGGCTTGTGCCGCAGAACTTTTATCATTCACAATGAAGTGCCCCACCACATACGCCACAACTTCAAATACACAATGGTGTTGCCCGAAAGGGTATTTGAAAATGAGGTGTACATAAGCCCGGAAAAGCTGGCAACTGAAATGGCGGAGTTGCTACCGCTTAATGCTTTAGGCGAACCTACCTCATACCTTTTTCATAAAAATATTTTCAAGCATACAGGTATGTTTAATCCCGACTATAATCATTTAGTTGACCTGGAGTTTATTTTACGTACAGGCCTGTTAAAAGGGCTGGTTTTTTTAGCGGAACCCTTAGCTCAATTTCGGGTACATAGTAAATCGCAAACCACCGCTAACCTTAACGAGGAAAAGGAAACGCTCATTCGCAACATTGCAGCGCTTACCGGCGACAATATTTTATTGTATCACGACATTTTGCATAATCCTTCTTTTACACTGGTAAAGGAAGCAATGGGGGCTGATATTTTGCAACTAAAAGTTAATTACCTGTACTATTCAGGTTGTAAACACAAGGGAGCTAAACTGTTTAATAAAGCATTGGCGCCTATCCGCGAAAAGTATAGAGAGTTGGGTAATATGAAGTACAGCTTTTTCAAATACAGCTATCATAGAAAGCGGTTTAGAAAGTGGGAGCAGCAAAGCAGAATGTAGGCAGGACAAGGGTTTGAAAGGGTTGCCAAACTGTCTGCAAAAAATAAGTACGTCTTATCAATCACCCATTACTTGCTTCAAAAAAAACGCTTCCGGTACCGCGGGAAATTTTTCTTTAAATAACCGAAACGATTGCTTTCCCATCTCCTCCCAACGTTCGCGGTTTTGCCAGGCCTTTTCCAATGTTTGATTAATGGCTTCTACCGAAGCATCATCACTAATCCATCCGTTACTGCCTTCCTCCACCCATTGGGGCATATCGCCAATATCGCTTACCACTAAGGGTTTGGCCATGGCCAGGGCTTCCATCACCGCTAACGGCATAGCATCTATATGCGTCATTTGCAACAACAGGTGAGCTTCGGTTAGTGCAGCTTTTACATCTGCTGTATGTCCCTTCAAAACTACTTTTTCACCCAGGCCGCTTTCATTAATCAGCTTTTGTAACAGCTTTTCCGACTCGCCGCTTCCATACAAATAAAGTTGCCAGGCCCTCTCTTTCCATGTAGCAGATGACAAGGCTTTTATTAGATGGTCCTGCGCTTTCCGCCGCACTTCCAATGTGGCCAGCATCACAAAAATATAGTTGCCGTTTTTTAACTCCGGGTAGGCTATGAGTTGGTCAGGCGCAGTAAACGTTAGTGGATTAAACAGCGTAGCTACCTTTGGAACTTCCATTGATAGCTCCTGTTCTAAAAAGGTTTTAATACGCAATGAGGCAAATAAATTAAGGGACGAATTGGCCATCCATTTTTTTAAAAGAGCCTTGCCTTTTGGTTTTATGGCATCACTTTTATTATACACATGAAACAGCAAAACATAGCGGTGTATGTATTGATGAAAGGTCTTCCAGTAGTGCGATATGATTTCTAAATAACCAAGATTGATCACTGTAATGTCGTACTCATCAAAAGGCAAAAAACGGGCAAGGCTTCTTACCCTCCGCTTGGTGAGTTTATACTGAAGCCGCTCTTTCAGGTTACGTTTTTGCTTGCCTTTATTAGAAAATAAATAGAGCGTACAACCGGCTCTTTTTAATTGTTCAACACGTTCCGCTTTTTGCGGCCACTCATAAAAAGCGCAGCCTACTTTATAACCGTTGTTGGCTGCATACAAAGCCGTTTGAAACCAAAGCTCCTCGCTGCCGCCCCAGGCGGCACCATTCATTAACGAGATAAATAAAACTGACTTCATGCGCAAGATTAAAATAAATGTGCTGATTCGCTTATTGCTTTCTATTCATAACCCCTTGAACAAACCGGTATAAATTAAAGTCACCAACAAGCAGCCTGTCCTTAATTTCTTTTTCAAGAGAAGCCTTACTGAACTCCTTCATGCGTTGTTGCTGAATTAAATAAAATGCCTTCTCAGCAAGTAACCAGCTTTTTCTTTCGTTCATTACGGGCAATCGTTGATGGTGCAAAATGGCGGCATACAATTCATCTACACCGTTGCCGGATGAAGCGATGGTTTTTACAATGGCTATCTCAAATAGCTTATGATGAAACGCCGGCGCCAGCATCATCCGAAGGTTTTTTACAAAGCTGTCCGCATCGGGCCGGTCGCTTTTATTCACTACAAAAATGTCCGCAATCTCCATCAGCCCGGCCTTCATGGTTTGCACTTCGTCACCCGCTTCCGGCACCATTACTACCACGGTAGTATCGGCTAACCCGGCAATCTCAATTTCGCTTTGCCCTACGCCAACCGTTTCAATAATTATGTAGTCGTATAGCGCTGTTTTCAGCAGCTCTGTAATCTCAATAATCTTTGGATGAAGGCCACCCATGGCGCCTCTCGTGGCGAGGGAGCGAATGAACACCTGCTCGTTCACATACCAATCGCTCATGCGTATGCGGTCGCCAAGTAAAGCCCCTAAATTGAATGGCGACGAAGGATCAACACAAAGAACCGCTACTCTTTTTTTATCGTTTACCAACCTTCCAATCAAGGCATCGGTTAACGTGCTTTTGCCGGCGCCGGGCGGACCGGTAATGCCAATAATTTTTGTTTGATTGGAGTAAGGCAACGCCTGCAACAACTGCTCAAAGCCCGGCGCTTCGTTCTCCACAAAAGAGATGCTGCGGGCCAGCGCTTTGGTTTCTCCACCTTGTAAATCTTTCAGCAATTGTTGCCACATGAAGTAATATTGTCGGCTTAATGCAAGAGAGCAAAAATAGCGGGAAAGAACCAGAGAAGGCCTGGCGTAACAATGCCATTTTTGTTAGCTGCTTACTGATGCTGCTAAGCCTTTTGCTAACCCGTGTGGCCTTATCAATCAGTTGTGTACTTTTCTTTTGTCTATGCCTTTTACAACGGCACATCATCAATCAGCTAAAAGCTTTTTTTCAATCAACTTATCTGGTAAGTTTTTCGCTGTTATTTTTTATTCCCTTTTTGTCGGGCTTATGGAGTAGTGATGTAAAGCCGTGGGAAGATGTGGTTCGTATTAAATTACCGCTGCTGTTTTTTCCGTTGGCCTTTGCCGGTAGTTGGAAGTTATCATCACGGCAGTGGCGATGGATAGCCTACATGTTTTTAGTAGTAGTGACAGCCGGTTTTATATGGAGTTTGATCTACTACCTGCAAAATGCTGCGGATGTAAAAGCTCAATACCTGAAAGCAAAAACATTACCTACCATTCTTGAAAACGATCATGTACGCTTTAGCTGGATGGTGAGTGTAGCGGCTATGCTTTGTGTGTTATTGGCAAAGTTGACCACACAAAAAAAAGTGGCGTGGCTGCTGTATTTTCTGTTGGCTTGCTTCATTGTTTACCTGCATATTCTTTCTGCAAGAACAGGGCTTATATCGCTGTACGGTTTTTTAATTTTCTATGCAATCGGAAAGCTGATACGACTAAAAAAAACGGCCTGGTCAATCGCTGTTGTTCTTACCATAATTGCCTTGCCGTTGATGGCTTATTGGTTACTACCCACCTTTAAAGCCCGTGTGCAGTATATAGTGTATGATGCTTCTTTCATTCAAAAAAATCAATACCTGCCCGGCTCAAACGATGGCGCCAGGGTAATGTCGCTGAAGGCCGGCTGGCAGGTGCTTAGCCAACATCCAATGGGCGCCGGCGCCGGTGATATAAGGCACGAAGCTGACAAGTGGTATGCCGTACAGGTGCCCCAAGTAATAAGTACCGATAAATTTTTTCCGTGCAGCGAATGGCTGATGTATGGCGGCTTTGCGGGCTGGCCGGGTGTAATTTTATTTACGGCTATTATGGTCTTTCTCCTTTTTTTGCGGGTAAGAAACCATCGTATGTTCTGGATAGCGTTTCATGCCACGGCAGCCTTTAGCTTTGCCTTCGACATTGGTATAGAGGTGCAGTACGGCGTTTTTTTATACGCTTTTATCAGCATGTGGTGGTGGAAGCGGCTGAATGAAATGGATACAGAAAGGCAAATTATTTTTTAGCTTATGGCGACTAATTTTTCAATTGTTATTATCTGTAAAAACGAAGCCGGCACTATTGAAAAAGTATTGCAATCGGTGGCAGGCCTTACCGATGATATAGTGGTGTACGACAGCGGAAGCACTGATGATACCCTCGCCATTTTACAACGCTTTGCCGTGCGTATTCATCAGGGTACGTGGCTGGGCTTTGGTAAAACCAAACGGCTGGCGGTTAGCCTTGCCGCTTATGATTGGGTACTTAGCATAGATGCTGATGAAGCGCTTGATGAAAGATTGCAAACGGCCATTCGCTCGCTATCTTTTTCAGTTAACAACATTGTATATCAATTAAAATTTAAAAACCTTTTAGGCAATAAAGAATTGAAATGGGGGGAGTGGGGCGGCGACAAACATATTCGGTTATTCAACCGCACCGCGGTTAACTGGAACGAAGCCCTGGTGCATGAACAGTTGCTAATGCCTTCTTCAGTAGTAGTGCAAAAGCTGCCCGGTTACGTACTTCATCGCACTATGAAAGATACTGTGGAGTACAGCAACAAAATGGTCCGGTATGCTTTGCTTAATGCCGAAAAATATTTTGAACAGGGCAAGAAGTCCTCGTGGTTCAAACGGCATTTTAGTCCGGCTTTTTCCTTTACCAAATACTATATTTTTCAGCTTGGTTTTTTAGATGGCTGGGAAGGCTTGCTATCGGCCCGCATGACTTCATTCTATACTTTTTTAAAATATGCGAGGTTGAAGGAATTGTGGGAAGAGAGATAGGTTAATAGGTTAATAGGTTAATAGGTTAATAGGTTAATAGGTTAATAGGTTAATAGGTTAATAGGTTAATAGGTTAATAGGTTAATAGGTTAATAGGTTAATAGGTTAATAGGTTAATGAAGTTTTGTGGTGAAGTAAGGTACTTAGTAACGCAGTAACCTACTAACTTATTAACTGCTCAACTTATCAACCAATCAACTAACTCTCCCTTGCACCATATTTGCAATAGAAAAAACCATGACCAATTTCATTCCTATATTTCCCCTGGGCCTGGTGGTTTATCCCGGCGAAAGCCTTAACCTGCACATCTTTGAGCCTCGGTATAAACAACTGATTACGGAATGTAAAGCGGCCAATAAACCCTTTGGCATTCCTACTATTATCAACGATCGCCTGCAGGATTATGGCACCGTGGTGCAGATAAAAGAAATCACGACTGTACACGATAACGGCGAGATGGACATTAAAACCGAAGGCGAAAAAGTGTTTCGCATATTAGAAGTCATCAAAGAAATTCCGGATAAATTATACAGCGGCGCCATTGTAAATTATCCCGTAAACCAGCAGCAGGGAAGTGGCGATATTATGCGCCGGGTAATGATTTCTATTAAAGAACTTTTCCGGCTGCTGAAGGTGGAAAAGCAGTTTAAAAAAGAGGATACACATTTATCTACCTATGATGTAGCCCATCATGTAGGCTTTACCCTGCAGGAAGAATATGAATTTTTAAACCTGCTGCACGAGCGGCAACGGCAGGAGTACCTGCGGCTTCATCTGTCCAAAGTGTTACCGGTATTATCGGAAATGGAAAACCTGAAGGAGAAAGTAAAGTTGAACGGGCACTTTAAAAATTTATCGAGCTTTGAATTTGAATGAGACGGATGATGAATGAGACGGATGACGGATGACGGATGACGGATGACGGATGACGGATGACGGATGACGGATGACGGATGACGGATGATGGATGATGGATGATGGATGATGGATGATGGATGATGGATGACGAAAAAGTTTGCCATCAGAAAAGATACGAAGTGATTGAAACGACCCAACAATTGAACACTGGAACTATTGAACTTTGAACATTAAACATTCAACTTGCGCAACACAACGCTCTGTCTCGACTTTGGAAACACACGATTGAAAGCCGCCATCTTTCAAGGGGATAAATTAAAAGAAGTAGCCATATTAAACGGTAAGGGAATAGATGATTTGAATGCCTTCATCACACATCATCAACCCGATAAATCTATTCTTTCATCCGTTATCAATCATGCTATCGCTATTGAAGAAATGCTGCAACTGCATACCCGGTTTCATAAACTTTCCAGCACGTCAAAACTTCCTTTTACCGTGCCGGTTGGCAAGCCCGAAACCATGGGCGCCGACCGGTTGGCGATTGCAGCAGCTACTACTTTTTTGTTCCCGCATCAAAACAATTTAGCCATTGGCTTGGGCACTTGCATCACGTATAATTTTATTAACCAGCAAAGCAGTTTTATGGGTGGTTCCATCTCACCCGGAATGGAGATGCGCTTTGAAGCTATGCATCAATTTACAGCAAAGCTGCCCCTGGTGAAAGCCACGTGGAACGTGCCTTTGATAGGATATGATACCGCTACTAATTTGCAAAGCGGCGTTGTGTTAGGCATGGCAAAAGAGATAGACGGCCTCATTGATTTATACAAAGAAAGGTACGGGAACTTTAACGCCCTTTTAACCGGGGGTGATACCCATTTATTCACCCCCTATTTGAAAAACAAGATATTTGCAGACCCTCATTTAATCTTTAAAGGTCTGTATGCAATTAGCCAATACAACAGTGCTTAAGAGCCGGTTTCGCTTTGTTTTCACAATTGTTTTTCTTGCTGTTTTTTCGATGCTGCAGGCACAGGATAACTCTCCTTATTCACGTTATGCGTTGGGTAATTTATATCCGAATACCAACATTATAAATCGCGGTATGGGCGGCATTGCGGCTGCTTATAACGACATCACCTCGGTGAACTATAGCAACCCTGCTTCTTACGGAAATTTTCTTTCTATTATGGAGCCTAAGTCGGGCAAGGTATCATCGGGCCGGGTAATTTTAGATGTAGGCGTTAACTACAGCAGCCGTAGCCTTACAGAACCAAACACTACTAAAAGTTTTACATCAAGCGATGTGCTTTTCTCTCATGTGTATGTCGGTATTCCTATCCGTAAAAACTGGGGCCTTGCCTTTGGTATTCGTCCCATCAGCCGCATCAGCTATAATATTTTTCGTACCGAACGGTTATTCAATCCTAATTCGCCTTTCAATTCTATTGATAGTGTTACTACGCAGTTCACCGGTTCGGGTGGTAGTTTTTTACCAACCATCGGTACCGGTTTTGGGTCCGACAGATTTAAAGCAGGCTTTAATGTAGGCTATCTTTTTGGCAGAAAAGAAATCAATACACGCCGTGCTTTTCTTAACGATACAGTGGCCTATGCGGCATCAGATCATACCACTAACAGTAGCTTTGGCAACATTTTTTTTAATGCCGGCATTCAATACAGCACCGATACAATTGGTAAGGAAAATCGGAACGATGAAGCCAAAAAGTATATTGTTCATCTTGGCGCTTCCGGCAACTGGAAGCAAACCCTGAACGGATCGCAGGACTTAATGCGCCAAACATATGTGCTTAATTCTATAGGGCAGGAACTGCAGGTAGATAGCGTGTACTCGCAAAGCGGTGTAGCCGGTAAGGTTATTTATCCGGCTACTTATACGCTTGGTTTTTTAATAGAGCGATTGCCAACTATTAAAACAAGAGGCTGGAACCTGGGGGTAGATTATGTAGGTAACCAATGGAATGATTTCCGTTTTTTTGGTGCACAGGATTTAGTGAAAAACAATTGGGAACTACGTTTAGGCGGACAGTTAACACCGGCTATGCGGCCCACCCGCTACGGACAAACCATCACCTATCGCTTTGGTGTTTTTGGCGGCCCCGATTACCTGACGGTTGATAATAAACTTTCGCAGTACGGCCTGTCATTTGGGATGGGTTTGCCGGTTATCAATTACAACCGCTTAAGTCCCGGCCAGTTTAGTGTAATTAATGTAGCGTTGGAATATAGCCGCCGCGGAAACGACCAAAACAAAATTCGTGAAGACCTTTTCCGTCTTTCCGTGGGCCTCAACTTCACCGACCTTTGGTTTGGCAAACGCAAGTATGACTAAGCAAACGAGGGACGTGAGACCTGAGACGTCAGACGTGAAACCAGCGTGGATTTTAAATTTGAGTTTACATCTATCTCACCACTTGCCACTCACCATTCACATTTTCCGTCTCACGTTTTCCGTCTCACATCTCACGTCTTACCTTCTCTGCATCTTACTGCTTTATAGCTGCGAGAACGACCGGGCCAAAGTGGAAGCTACTAATGAACGAAAGCCCAATATTGAAGAAGCCATCAATGTGCAAAGCCTGTTAAGCCAGAACGGATTGCAGAAGGCAAAATTGATCTCACCATTTATGCTGCGTTACAGCATGGATACGTCGTATTTAGAGTTTCCCAAAACACTTCATGTAAACTTTTATGATAGCTTAGGCAAGGTAGAAAGCCAGGTGGATGCCATGTACGGCAAGTACCTCGAAAGCCGCAGCAAAGTCTATCTGCGCGACAGCGTGGTGGTATGGAATGTAAAAGGCGATACCCTGCGAACGCCTGACTTATGGTGGGACCAGAACACTAAAAAATTTTATACAGAAAAGTTTGTACGCCTCCATACCAAAGACAAGCAATTGTATGGTGGCAAAGGCTTTGAAGCCGATCAGGACTTAAACGATTGGTATATATTCAAACCAACGGGTATCATCAATCTGCCCGATAGTATGAAGACGAATTAAGACCTCACCCCGCTCTCTACAAATTAGATTCATTTCCATTTTCCTTCTCCTGGCAGGAGAAGGTGGCGAAGCCGGATGAGGCCTGGAGAGGGAGCGCTTTCGCCTGCGGTTTCAATGTAATCTTTCCTACTGAATTCAATTAGTTGTAAAAAGAGCAACAAACCACTTGAGGAAATAATGAAATTATAAACCACAGTTCCCCTCTCCCTCTCTGATGGAGAGGGAGAGGGGTGAGGTTCTTATCTTTAACCATCAAAAAAATAATCGCATGGAATACAGACGAATGGGTAAAACAGGCCTGCAGTTGAGTGTACTTTCTTTTGGCAGTTGGGTAACCTTTCACAAGCAAATAGATGATAACCTTTCCGATGAACTGATGGGCATTGCTTATGATAACGGCATCAACTTTTTTGATAACGCTGAAGTATATGCCTTGGGCGAAAGTGAGAAAATGATGGGCCGTGTTTTAAAGAAAAAGTCGTGGGATCGCTCATCATACATAGTAAGCAGCAAAGCCTTCTTTGGATGGAGAGGTAAGGAGAACAAGCCCAATCAAACAGGGCTTAGCCGTAAGCATTTAACCGAGGCTTGTCATGAAGCCCTGCAACGGTTACAGCTTGATTACCTCGATTTATTTTTCTGCCATCGCCCTGATAAAAACACTCCCATTGAAGAAGTGGTGCGAACGATGAACACGTTGATTGAACAAGGAAAAATTTTATACTGGGGCACCTCTGAATGGAGCGGTGTGGAAATTATGGAGGCGCATAAAATAGCCGCGCAGTTAAGCCTTATTCCACCATCGGTAGAGCAGCCGCAATACAATTTATTGGAGCGGAACAAAATGGAGAAAGAATTCCTGCACCTCTTCACAACAGTGGGCATGGGTACCACCATCTGGAGCCCATTAGCCTCAGGGGTGCTCACCGGAAAATATAATGATGGCATACCCGCGGGCAGCCGCCTGGCACTGGAAGGTTTTGATTGGCTGAAAGATGCAGTGATGGCCGAAGATAAATTGAATAAGGTTCGTGAGCTTACCGCTTATGCAAAAGAGATGGGCGTACCGGTTGGCACGCTTGCCCTTGCCTGGACAGTGAAAAACCCGAATGTAACCACCACCATTTTAGGCGCTACAAAAAGAGAGCAGCTCGTTGAAAATTTAAAAGCATTGCAGGTACTACCAAAGTTAACGCCGGAGGTAATGCAGCGGATAGATGACATCATGCAAACACGTCCGGTGCAGCCGGAGTATTAAAGCGGTTACTAATTTTATACTTATCTTTCTTTATCACCCAACTTGTATGAATAAAAATATTGCTGCCCGAAACAATATCATCACTTTTGGCGAAGGGCAACAGCCGATTGTATTCGCTCATGGCTTTGGTTGCGATCAAAACATGTGGCGCTTTGTTACTCCCGCCTTTGCAAAAGACTACAAGATTATTTTGTTTGATTATGTAGGCTGCGGGGCCTCGGACTTAAGCGCTTACAACACCGAACGGTATTCGTCGCTGCAAGGTTATGCCCAGGACTTGCTTGATGTGTGCGAAGCCATGAATATTCGGGATGCCATTTTTGTAGGGCATTCGGTAAGCAGCATGATTGGTTTGCTTGCTTCCCTTTATGCACCGCAATATTTTAAACGTATTATTATGATCGGCCCATCGCCCTGCTATATTAATGATGCCGACTATAAAGGTGGCTTCTCCCGTCGCGATATAGAAGGGCTGCTGGAAACAATGGATAAAAATTATATTGGCTGGGCTAACTTTCTGGCCCCCGCAGTTATGGGCAATAGCGACCGGCCGGAGCTGGGCGAGGAGCTAACCCAAAGTTTTTGCTCTACCGATCCGGTAATAGCCCGGCGCTTTGCCGAAGTCACCTTCTTCTCCGATAACCGGCAGGACATAAAAAAAGCACGGATACCCTCGCTGGTTATGCAATGCGCCGAAGACATTATCGCCCCTGTAGAAGTAGGGTATTATCTGGAGGCTAATATGCCCGGCAGTACGCTTCGTTTAATGAAAGCCTCCGGCCACTGTCCGCACCTCAGCGCACCTGACGAAACAGTCGCCATCATAAAAGATTACCTCAACTTAGCTGCCGTAAAAAATTGATACAAGACTATCTCGACGAAGCTCCCTGTATATTTTTTGCCTTTGATGAAGAGGGCATATTAGGAGCGGTGAATCAAACCCTCTGCGCCATGTTAGGCTATAGCCGGGAAGCCTTGCCGGGTAAGAACCTGAGTGCCATCGTAACGTTGGCCACCCGTATATTTTTTCAAACTCATTTTTTTCCGCTGCTTCGTCTGAAAGGTGAAGCCAGTGAAATTTTTATTACGCTGCTTTCTCAAAATGGCGATGAGTGGCCCATGATGATAAATGTAAAACGTCACAGCGTTACGCAGCAATTGGTTGGCATCGGCATCTCCATCCAAAACCGTAATAAATATGAAGAAGGCATTATTGCCGCGAAAAAATTTGCTGAAAAAGCATTGAGCGAAAATAAAGAACTGCAGCAGGCTAAAGCCGAACTGCAACAGCATACCGCCAGGCTCGACGTGCAGCTAACCCAACTACAGCAACAGAACGAAAACCTCCATCAACTGAACTGGACGCTCACCCACACCATGCAGGAGCCCTTGCGAAAAATAAGTTTGTTCAGCTCCCGGTTATTACAACAAGGGTTCACGCTGGAAACCGTGGGTGTTAGCCTGCATAAAATAAACGACTTGGCCCTGCACAGCCGCCAGTTAGTAATTCACTTACAGCAGTATGTGCAAATGGGCCTGCTGCCGGAGAAAGAAGAAATGGTGCCACTGCTACCCTTACTGGAAAACATTGTGCAACCCTTTATAGAAGCCGGCCACCACATACAGGTAAACCTTAACAGCAGCCAGGTGATTAAAGGCTTCCCGGCCGGAGTAAAAATTTTATTTGATGAACTGGTAGTAAATGCTATACGGTTCCGGCAGCCGGGTGCTACTGCCGCCATTGTTATAGAAGGCACTATGGTAAAGGCAAATGCTTACCGGATGTTCAAAGAAAAATACCAGTACTCCGATTACTTAAAAATAGTGGTAAGCGACACCGGAATAGGATTTAAGCCCCAGTACAAGGAACAGATTTTTGGATTGTTTACAAAGCTTCTACCGGCTTCGTCAGGCTTTGGGGTAGGGTTGGCGTTATGCAAAAAAATTATGGACCTGCACAAAGGCTTTATACTGGCCGACAGTAATGAAGGTAAAGGCGCTGTATTCAGTTGCTTCTTTCCTGTTGATGAAAATGAAGCGGACACTATTTTACAAGGCACTAACGAAGCGTTGGCATAACAGCAATAAACCGATTATATGGCTAACAATACAAATGAAGCATCTGCACCTAAAGGCAGAACGGCCCTTATCACCGGCGGCAGCCGTGGCATTGGAAAAGCAATAGCAGAGCGGCTGGCAAGGGAAGATTACAACATCGCCATTGCGGCAAAAACGGCGGAGCCGCATCCAAAGTTGGAGGGCACTATCTACACCGCTGCTAAAGACATAGAAGCTTTAGGCGTAACCTGTTTGCCCTTACAATGCGACATTCGTTTTGAGGATCAAATACAGGCAGCCATAGATGAAACGGTAAAAACATTTGGCAGCATTGATGTGCTGATAAACAATGCCAGCGCTATTAGCTTAACGCCTACCGAACATACCGATACAAAGCGTTTTGATTTGATGATGGACATAGAAATACGCGGTACGTTTTTCATGTGCAAGGCGGCCATCCCGCACCTGCGTAAATCAGCTAATGCGCATATCATCAACTTATCGCCGCCTATCAATTTAAACCCCAGGTGGCTGGCGCAACACTTAGCTTATACCATTAGTAAATATGGAATGAGTATGATAGTGCTTGGCCTGGCAGAAGAATTAAGGAAGGATAAAATTGCGGTAAATGCCCTGTGGCCTCGGACAACCATTGCTACCGCTGCTGTTCAAAACCTGTTAGGCGGCGATGCCCTGATGAAAATGAGCCGCAAGCCGGAGATTGTTGCTGATGCTGCGTTTGCCATTATCTCAAAACCATCTACTATATGTACCGGCAATTTTTTTATTGATGAAGAAGTGTTGAGTAAAGAAGGCGTTACCGATTTCAGCAAGTATGCGATGGATGAAGCACAGGTGCTGATGCGGGATATATTTTTGGATTGAGAAATTTTAAATTCAAATAGAAATTATGAAAACGCTTAAAAATCCTTTGATTTTATTTGACCAATTACCGGGTGAGCGATTAAGTGAGAAAATGGCAGATCTTTTAAAAGATTTTTACAATGAATTGGATTTGGTCATGGAGCAAAATGATATTGTTGACTTCCATGAATGGTTCTCAGAAATTGGGTATGTTTCAATGTTCTTTAACGGGCTTGTTCGCAATGATATTCAAAAAAAGAGAACAACAGTTCAAGAATACTTAACTCGAAATCTTGACAAAAATGAAAAGTATCGTTGTGATGGCTTTTTAAACAATGATGGGGAAGTAATGATATTTGAAGCAAAGCAATCTTATGAAAATGGACTGAACCCTGAACAACATTTTAATATCGATGGTTGGATGAAATGGGATGAAGGAATTAGAACTCAACTCCAACGTTATTATAAAAGCGACCAAAATTTTTACTCTTCGGCAGGAAGATTCAAGCGAACCTACCTTGTTACCCTTTGTTTTAAAACTTTTAAAGTAAATGCTGTTAACCATTTAACCGAAGCAGTAAGTAAACTTGCTGGCAATATTACCAATACACATAACTGCCAATGGTATTATTCTTTAGCTTTTTTTGGTGAGTGTGATAAATTGAAAGATCATTCCTTCGGAATTGAAGTTTATGGAACTATAACTGATCCGCCAAAAGTCTGAAAGTAATGCTTAAATCAAATATCAATATTCAATTTTAATATTACTACGTTGTACTCAGTCATTCTACCCCCTCAAACTTCTCCGGCCGCATTTGCGGAAACAACAATACATCCTGTATAGAAGGCGAGTTAGTCAACAGCATACACAAACGATCTATCCCAATGCCAATGCCCGATGTAGGCGGCATGCCATATTCCAGGGCCCGTAAAAAATCATGGTCAATAAACATAGCTTCCGCATCGCCGCGTTCCATCAGGCGCACCTGTTCTTCAAAGCGTTCCCGCTGGTCAATAGGATCGTTTAATTCCGTATAGGCATTGGCTACTTCCTTACCATTGATCATTAGCTCAAAACGCTCTACCAGTCCGGGTTTGCTGCGGTGCTTCTTTGTCAGCGGACTCATTTCAACCGGGTAATCGGTAATGAAAGTGGGTTGTATATAATGAGGCTCGCAAACACTGCCAAAGATTTCATCAATCAGTTTTCCATGTCCCATAGAAGCTTCCACGGGTATGGCTAATTGCCGGCATACATCACGCAGGCCTGCTTCATCCATCGCACTCACATCGTAGCCCGAATGTTCTTTAATAGCCTCATAAATAGAGATGCGCTTGAACGGCGCTTCAAATGAAATAGTGCGTTCGCCCACCATCACTTCAGTAGTGCCGCATACATCAACCGCCGCTTTTTCCAACAGCTTTTCCGTGACGTTCATCATCCACAAATAATCTTTATACGCGGTATAAAATTCAAGGATGGTAAACTCCGGGTTGTGGGTCCGGTCCATGCCTTCGTTGCGAAAGTTGCGGCTGAATTCATACACCCAATCGAAGCCGCCAACAATCAACCGCTTCAGGTAAAGCTCGTTGGCAATACGCAAATAAAAAGGCACGTCAAGCGCATTATGATGCGTGGTAAAAGGCCTTGCCGCGGCGCCTCCCGGAATGCTTTGCAGTACCGGCGTATCTACTTCCAAAGCGCCGTGTTCATTTAAAAACTCACGCAGGGAGTTCATCAATTTAGTACGCTTGATAAAAGTTTCTTTAATAGTTGGGTTGATCACCAGATCGGCATAGCGCTGGCGGTATTTGAATTCAGGATCGGTAACGGCATCATAAGCATGGCCATCTACTTCTTTAACCGTGGGAAGCGGACGAAGCGCTTTTGCCAACAAAACAAATTCTTTTACATGCACGGATACTTCGCCGGTTTTTGTGCGAAAGACAAAACCTTTTACACCAACGAAATCTCCCTGATCAATCAGCTTTTTCCAAACCGTATCGTATAGCGATGTATCACCATCTTTTGTCAAATCATCTTTACGAACGTAGAGTTGTATGCGGCCGTGGCTGTCCTGTAACACCGCAAACGAAGCCTTGCCCATATCGCGTACGCTCATAATGCGGCCGGCCAGGCATACATCGGCTAATTCATCTTTGGCTTCATCTGTAAACGTGTTTTTTATAGTAGCGGAATAATGCGTAACCGGGTAAAGCGGCGCCGGGTAAGGGTCTATGCCCAATGCCTGTAGTTGCGCTAACTTCTCCCTGCGTACTAACTCCTGCTCCGATAAATGTTGTGTTTGCATACGTCTTTTTATGGAAGCGCAAATTTACGGGATGAGGAACAAGTGATGATTTAAAAAGAAAACAGAAAAGAGTGGCAGTGGTTTAAGGAGATAACTTTTATGTAAAGCCTTTGCTTTACTCCCAAATCTGTTCGAAGGTGATCTCAAAGCGGCAGTCGGTTAATGTAAATTTAAAAGGCTGATTTTGATCCAGTGATTGCCTTTGATATTCACTATTTATCAATTGATAAATCTCTACAGTTTTAGTGTCCGCATCTACCATCAGGTAATAAGGTATGCCCTCAGCCTGGTACTTTGGGTATTTTATGTTGCGGTCTTTCATGGCCGTGCTTTCGGAAAGAATCTCTACTACCAAGCCAGGGGTAAAGTCTAAAAATTTTTTGGTGATAGGTTTACATGAGATTAATAAATCGGGATTGAATATTGTGTTCTCCGAAAGTTTATAATCAAGGGGTTGATAAATCTTACAATCACACTTGTTTTTTTTTAATGAAACCCGAAACTCAGTTCCAAGGTTATTAGCTATCCATTGGTGACGCGGTATAGGCATAGGCGCCATAGCGTATGGAATGCCATCTATTAATTCCCAGCGGCCCTTCCATTGCAGATAGTCATCGTAGGTATAATGTGGTAAATATTTAGGCAACATTCATGAAATAAAGTTAGTAAATATTCTCCGCCGCCAGCAGCACCTGCCAGGCTTCATACACTTTATTATCATCTAACAGTTTTGCCGCATAGCTATGCACCTCTTTTTCCATATCAGCAGGATTGATGGAATAGTATTGGAAAATATTTCTCAGGTGCTCATCATCAAACGAAGGTTCTACTACCGGCAGATGGTGTACGTTGGCCAACAGGCCAAGATGATTTCCGGTAAGCAACTTACTATGGCGGATACTTTCGGGCAAGGCATCTATCCCAATGCCCAGTTGTGTGTTAGGCTTGGGCACTGTAAAAAGAGCCTCTTTAGAAACGCGGCAATACCAGTCGCCGCCCAACCTTGCAACCTGTTCAGTTTTTGTTTGATCAAGCCTTTTATCATCATTGAGCAAAGCATCATCCAGATGAATCAGCAGCACTTCGCAAATCACTAATTGACCGGCGCCGGCATTGCTGCCTAAAGATTTTACTTCTATCACTTTACATTCCAGCTTTGCCCTGCTTTCCTTTACCATCGGGGGTTTTATCAACGTGGCTTCTTCTTTTGTAAAACCGGCTTTTATAAATTCGTCCACACCTTTTGGGTATTCGCAAGAGGCTAAGGAGGTTTGCTGCACCATATCATACGTTACCATGTTAATGACCACTTCCGGTACGTCCAACACATTTTGCAAGGTGTGTTTGGTAGTGTTATCTCTTACTCTTCTTGCCGGTGAAAAAATTACAATGGATGGGTTAGACGAGAATAGATTGAAGAACGAGAACGGGCTCAGATTAACGTTGCCTTCCTTATCAATGGTAGAAGCAAAACATATTGGCCGGGGCGCTACAATATGCTGCAGGTAATATTGTTTGTCGGCAGGTGACAGGTTTTGCAAATCGAAAGTCATGCGGCGAAATTAATAGCAGGGTTGATAGCTTACTAAGTAAATAAGTTAGCAGGTGACTACAGTTTCCACACCGCAGGGTATTAACTTCTGTCAACCACTCAACCAGCTTATCTGCCACTAATCCTAATTCCATCCAAGCATGTAACATCCGCAGGCAAGTAGTCGTTCTACGAAAAAATTCGTCATTAAACCAAAAACCATTTTATGTTTAAAACAATGTTTGTAGCAGCCAGCCTATTAATGGCAGCTTCTGTAGATGCGCAAAAAGAAAAACAGGAAACTATTGAAGGCAGCGGGAACGTAGTAACAAAAGAAATTTCCGTCTCTTCCTTCGATGCTTTAAAAGCCAGCGGCGTGTATGAATTAAATTTGATCCAGAGCGATAAAGAAGGCGTAAAGATTGAAGCTGATGAAGCCTTGCAACCTTATTTTAATGTACATAACCAAGGCGCCAAACTAATTATTGAAATGAAGGATTTAAAGAACAAAAACCTGAAGCTGAAAAGCAAAATGAAGGTGTATGTTACCTTTAAAAATTTAAAGGAAATGGAACTGAGCACCGTAGGCAGCGTACATGCGGGTTCGCCGTTAACCTTTGCTGACTTAGCTATAAAAAACAGCAGCGTAGGCCATGTTGACCTTGACTTTTCTGCCACTACTTTCAATTTAAAAAACAAGAGTGTGGGCAAAGTAAAATTATCGGGCAAAGCGCAAAATGCCGTAGTGGTAAACAATGGTGTAGGGAGTCTGGAAGCCGGCAACTTTGTTGTTCAAACCATGAACATTGATAACTCCGGCGTAGGTGGCGCCGAAGTAAATGCGGAAAAAGAATTGAAAGTAAAAGACAGCATGCTAAGCCGCGTAAAAAATAAAGGCGCAGCTCCAATGAAGAAAAATAACAGGGTGGAGATATGAACCCCGAGTAATTAAATTTAAAGACTACAGATTATTCAGGAGATAAATACCACTAAAAGGAAGAGGCTTAGTATCGTAAGCCTCTTCCTCTTTCAAACAAATGTTTTATTACTAAACCTGTTCTATTTCTTTAATTTCAAAAGGCTCCAATCTTCATCTTCCGCTACAATGGTGTTGCTTAAGGTGCCTAAATTATCAATCGTCATTTCTACCACATCGCCATCCTGTAGCCATTGTTCGGGGTAAGCTGCATCAGCCAATTTCCCGGTACCGTTCAATTCTAAAAAACAACCCGTGCCCACCGTGCCGCTGCCAATAATATCACCGGGATACAAGTCAACGCCATAGGAGGCTCGTTCAATGATTTCAGCAAAGGTCCAGTCCATATCGCCAAGGCTACCTTCGCTCACCTGAATACCATTTACCGTGCAAATCATTTTTAAGTTCCAGGCTTTGCCCGTGTGGCCTTCTTTGGCTGCAATTTCAAATGCTTCTAATTCATCTAAGGTTACCAGCCAGGGACCTGTAGTAGTAGCAAAATCTTTTCCTTTAGCAGGGCCAAGGTTTAAAAGCATTTCTTCCATTTGTAACCGCCGTGCACTCAGGTCGTTCATAATCATCAAGCCTCCGATGTAGTCATCGGCTTCACTGGCTTTAATGTTTCGTCCCTGTTTGCAGATAACGATGGCCGCCTCCAGTTCAAAGTCCAGCTTTTCAAAATGGTCGGGCATACAAGTCACATCGCCGGGGCCTTTTATGCTATGATGATTGGTGAAATAAAAGATCGGGTATTGATCAAACTCGGGTATCATATCCACTTTTCTGTTACGGCGTGCTGCGGCCACATGCTGCCGAAACGCATACCCATCGCGGCACGAGGTAGGAAAAGGGACCGGCGCCAATAGCTGAACGCTTTCCACCGGCAGGCCTTTGCCATTGGCAATGCGGCCCTCTTCAATCATAACAACGCCTTCCTGCGCTACCGGAAAATTCTCCTCCCAATAGGCTAAAAACATATTCATGGTATTGGGCAGATCGGGATGCAAATATTCCATATCATAGAGCAGGCCATTTACTAAAACGGCCAGGTGGTCCTGTTCATCTTTAAGGTAAGAAACCAGTTTCATGGTAGAGCAATTTAGGCGGCAAATGTAGCGGGATAAGGCTATTCGGTAATTGGTTGATTAGTACAAGGGCAAGGCACAGTATGTTCTGATTATAAATTCCGGTGTTGCATAAAAAAATAAAACGAAGTATGTTACCAACCAATTAAACCAGGAACTGTTGCCTTTGTCCGATGCCCAAACAAAACCAAACTATGAGAATCCTTTTGATAACTACAGCACTTGTCTTTTTTTTCACAAGTTGTAGCAAGAACAAAGACCAGTCAACAACAACGCCTATAACACCCGCAGAAACAACTTACTTCCCACCCCTCAACAGTACGGAATGGACCACTATAACACCAGAAAGCCTTGGCTGGACTACGGCCAACATTCAACCCCTTTACGATTATTTAGAGGCCCAGCAAACAAGGGCTTTTATCGTTTTAAAGAATGGTAAAATTGTACTGGAAAAATACTTTGGGCAAAACCTGCAAGGCACGGCGCCATTTAGCCAGCCCAGCCAATGGTACTGGGCTTCGGCCGGTAAAACGCTTACAGGTTTTATAGTAGGAAAAGCGCAACAGGAAGGCTTGCTGAACATCAACAGTAAATCATCTCAATATCTTGGCATCGGATGGACATCGGAGCCGATGGCGAAAGAAAATCTTATTACGGTTCGGCACCAACTAACTATGACAACCGGCCTTGATGATGGTGTAGCCGATGTAGATAATACCACACCAGCCAGCCTTGTTTATAAAGCCGATGCCGGTACGCGGTGGGCTTACCATAATGCCGCATATACGCTGCTGCAAAAGGTAGTAAGCAGCGCAACGTCGCAAACGTTTAGTAGCTATTTTGATGCAAAGCTGAAAACGAAAATCGGTATGGATGGCCAATGGACACCGAATGGCTATGATAATATTTATTATTCTACAGCCCGTAGCATGGCCCGTTATGGTTTGTTCATCTCCGCTAAAGCTAAATGGGATGGGGTGGATATTTTAGGCGATTCGGTTTACTATAATGCCATGATCAATACCTCGCAAAATATTAATCCATCGTATGGCTATTTATGGTGGCTCAATGGTAAAACATCGTACATGGCGCCAACTACGCAGGTCGTATTTCCCGGTTACCTCACCCCTAATGCACCCGCTGATATGTATGCCGCCATTGGCAAGAACGGCCAGTTGATAAACGTTATTCCGTCCAAAGGATTGGTGGTGATACGCATGGGCGATAATAGCAATAATAACCAGGTGTCTATTGGTTTAGAAAATGATATTTGGGAGAAGCTAAAGGTGGTGGTGAAGTGATGAGTGATGAATAATGAGTGATGAGTAAGAAGTAATGAGTTACACCATCTCATCAAATTGACAACTGCTTCCCCTCTTACTTTGGTTTATACTTTGCTTCTTCAAAAATTTTCTTAGCGGTAGTATGTAAAATCTGATCAACGGTAAGCTTTGAATTCTTTTCTTCAAACGCAATGATCATACGCCAACCCAGCCAGGGGCCTATGTTTCCGGGTGCGCCGCCACCGCTGTTATCGTGCGGTAAGGTTTGTGTAAACGGCCCTTCGCCAATGTAGTTTTGAATGGTGGCCGGTTCAATAGAAAACAGGTTTTCGTTCTGCACTACCGAGCCCCACACATTGCCTTCATTACCAGCTACCCATTCTGTTTGCTGCGTGGAATAACCTGTAATTAAACTATCCGGGACCTGGGGCAAAAATTTTTTCATCAGCCACCACTGCTTACCTTTTTCAATCATTCGCTCTACCAGCGTAGCACTTTGGCTGCTATCTGGATACAACTCTTCCACTATAGCTTTTATTGAATTGGGCACTATATACTGCGACTGAAAACGGCGGCGTAAATAATCGGGATACTGTGCCGGATCATAAGCCGGGTAATCCTTTCCCAAAAACATTTGCAGGCTGATGACCAATGTATCCTGGTAATAACTGGTGCCGTAAATTTCGGTAGGGTTATCGGGGTTAAGGCTTTCCACTGAAGTAAGTACAGCCGGCGTAACAAACGAAGGAAAATAATACTTTACATAACGCAGGTTTTGGGATAAGCTTTTTTCTACATCATTCATATCCGCAAACCTTTGTGAAGCCGCCACTGCTAACGGTTTTATAAACCGGTAGTATCTGATGAGTGCACTGTCAAAAGGAAGATTTTGTTGTTGCGCTATATCTTTTACGGGAGCAAAATATTTAAAGTAAAGCGGAAGAAAGGCCGGGTATTTTTTTTCGATGCGTTGTAGTCCCTCCTGCACTTTTGTTGTATCCAGTGCAAAAAAATCGTTATCAAACCGGATGATCGTTACGTCGGTTTTGATAGACGATACATCGGGAGCATTTTTTTTATTGTTGCACGAAAGCAAAAACAACAAGCTAACAAAAGGTATCCAGCGCATGACAGTTAAACGGCTTTGTTTTTGAATTATTACGGAACTTTGAAAGCTATACAAAAGGTAACGAAGATGAAATTATTTCTGGCGCAGCAAAACTATCACATCGGCAACTTTGAAGCGAACATAAAAAAAATTATCGAGGGCATAGGCAAAGCAAAGCAGGCCGGCGCCGACCTGGCAATGTTTTCGGAGCTTTGCATATGCGGCTACCCGCCCCGCGACTTTGTAGAGTTTACCGATTTTATTAACCAATGCTATGAAGCCATTGATGTGATAAAACAACAGGCCGATGGTATAGGAGTGCTTATCGGCAGCCCGGCCCGCAACCCTTTGCAGGAGGGCAAAGATTTATTCAACGCCGTTTTTTTATTACACGAAAAAGAGATCAAAGCCGAGATACATAAAACGTTGCTGCCTACCTACGACATCTTTGATGAGAATCGCTACTTTGAGCCGGCCCTTGAATGGAACTGTATAAATTTTAAAGGGTATAAGCTGGCGGTAACTGTTTGCGAAGACATCTGGAACCTGGGCGATAATCCGCTGTACCGGCAAACACCCATGGAGATGCTGATACAGCAAGGTCCGGATATAATGCTTAACCTTTCTGCATCGCCGTACAATTATGCGCAGGATACAGTGCGCAACAGTATTGTAAAAGCGCATGTAGATAAGTATAAAATTCCGATGCTCTATTGCAATACAGTGGGTGCCCAAACTGAAATTATTTTTGATGGCGGCAGCTTAATTTATGATGGCGATGGAAAGTGCGTAAAGGAGATGAAATATTTTGAAGAAGATTATTTTCTCTATGACCTCACCCCCCGCCCCTTTCTATCAAAGATGGAAAGGGGAGTTGCTGACGCCAGTGTAGCACAGAACCAAATATCATCTTCTACGGTCAGCATATTAAAAGAACCCATTGCTCCCCATGAAGTGACCAATGGAAATTCAACAAGCGTAGTTGAACCATCACCCATGCAGGCCGATGAAACCAATAATGAATCGTCGCAAAGCGGGCCGGGTGCGCCAGTTGCACCCCTCTCCAAGTCTCTTGGAGAGGGGCCGGGGGTGAGGTACTTCTACTCTGCCGCCGATGTAGGCAAGGGTTCCGACATTATCACCTACCTCACCGATGATAAAAACATTGATGAAATCTATCGGGCCTTAGTGCTGGGCATCCGCGATTATTTTCAGAAGATGAATTTTAAAATGGCTACACTCGGCGCCAGTGGCGGCATTGACAGCGCGGTGGTGCAAGCCCTTGCGGTAGAAGCGCTGGGTAAAAACAATGTGCATGTATTGTTGATGCCGTCGCAGTATTCATCGGGCCATTCGGTTAGCGATGCCGAACAATTAAGTAAGAACCTTGACAACCGCTACGATATTGTAACAATTAAAGACATCTTTGACCAGATGAGCAACTCGCTGCATCCCATCTTTGGCGACTTACCTTTTAGCATTGCTGAAGAAAATATGCAAAGCCGGGTGCGTGGTAATTTATTGATGGCCCTTGCCAATAAGTTTGGTTATATACTGCTTAACACGTCTAACAAAAGTGAGCTGGCAACCGGCTACGGAACGCTTTACGGCGATATGGCCGGCGGCCTGGGCGTACTTGGCGATCTGTATAAAATGCAGGTATATGCGCTGGCAAAATATATCAACCGCAAAGAAGAAATCATCCCGGATCATATATTGAGCAAGCCGCCTTCGGCAGAGTTGCGGCCCAACCAAAAAGACTCTGATAGCTTACCCGACTATGATATTTTAGACCGGGTACTTTATAATTATATTGAATTGCGACAAGGCCCGAAAGAAATTATTGCCGCCGGTTATGATGCCGCATTAGTGAACCGCATTTTGCGAATGGTAAATATGAATGAATACAAGCGGGCACAGTTTTGTCCTATTATCCGCGTAAGCAGCAAAGCATTTGGTGTGGGAAGAAGGCTGCCGATAGTAGCAAAGTATTTATCGTGATAGCGTCAAGGCTATCATACTGCGTGGCTTATTCAACCTGATAGCATATCACATTGGGCACAAAAGCAATTGTCAAAGAAACGGCTCCATTGGAGCCTAATCTTGGTAGTAGAAAGAATATACTATCTTCTTCGGCCCCATAGGGGTCGCACCCACCTCTTTGGAAATGGAATCAATCATACCATTCAAAAAGATATTTTTCTTCGTACGGGATTTCAAATCTTTTCAAAAATTCCATGTATTCTTCTTTGAATGTTTTTTTTCTATGATGTTCGGGTTGGTGCAAAACATAATCAATCACATTTTGTACATGCGATTTTGAATAAGAAAAAGCGCCATATCCTTCCTGCCAATTAAACCTTCCGGCTATTAATTTTTCGCTATTAATAAACTCACTGGAACTGGCTTTCACCTCTCTCATAAAATCAGCCACGGTTTGCGTTGGGCGAAAGCCTACAAACAGATGAGTATGGTCGGGCATACAATAAATAGAAAGAAGTTTATGGCCATACTTCTGCACAATTCCCGTTATGTATTTTTCTAGTCTTTCACGCACCAGTTCCTTTAGTAGATTCTGTCTTCCTTTTACAGCAAAAACAAATTGAAGATGAATTTGAGTGAAGGTGTTAGGCATGAATGCTGTTTTTTGTTTTGGCGACGTGCGGCACCTACGGAGCCGGATAGGAAATTATATTGTTGTTCTACCAAGGTAAAGCCCCGATGGGGCTATGAAAGATAGTGATACGTTTACAACTACTATCAGTAATTAAACCTAATGAAAGATCGATAACGCAAATGAGAGACCGCTTAGGCAAGGGCCGCGTGAGGGATAGCAGCGGTTATCCTTTTTGGGCCTCCCAAAAAGATAAAAGCGAATAGCCCGGTGCCGCCTCGGCACACGCCCAAACGCTCCTCTTTTTAATGCTTCAAAATAACAATAATAGGATACGTGGTGCCCGCCAGCACAGTATCTCTTGTAAGTGAAAAAGAAGTCGTGGTTAATGAGTAAATTTTCGACTTGCCGTTAAGTAAGGCAAATACATTGTTGCTTACATTAAGGTTTGTTTCATTGTCAGAAAAATTCCAGTTGAAAGTGGTGCTTTGCGCATCAGTAGTATTGCATTTGGTAGTGCCTTCATCTACCGTTCCGGTGTTGTCTTTTTTAAACGTTATGGCATTATCGGTTCGGCAGGCAGGCACCAATGCCGGACTTAACGCTGCAAAGGAACCGCCGGCATCTACCACGCCATCGCGGTTGGCGTCAATGCCGCCATCCTGATATGTCCATGATGAGGCACTGATGTTATCTGTTTTAGTAATGGCAGGTGCCGGATCGGTGCCTTTGCTGCAACCGGAAAAAAAGATAGCGGATATTAGAAGGCAAGAAGCAAAAAAGATTTTCATAATAATGGAGTTGGTGTTGGACTAATTTTATTCAGGCAAACTATTTGATTAACCAGCGGCACAAAGTAAACTATGGCTACTTCCGAACAGATCAATCATTTGACGGCACTCATCAAAGACCGGCACGGCATAAAGCAAAAGCTTTTTTCCGAATTATCAAAAGCAATCATCGGGCAGGAAAAATTATTAGAGCATTTAACCATCGCCTTATTGGCTAACGGCCATATACTGCTTGAAGGTATTCCGGGACTGGCAAAAACGCTGGCCATCAAATCGCTGGCACAGGCCATACAAGCGCATTTCAGCCGCATACAATTCACGCCGGACCTGTTGCCTGCCGATGTGATAGGCACGATGATCTACAACCAGCAGCGGGCCGAATTTGTGGTGCGCAAAGGGCCCATCTTCGCCAATTTTATTTTAGCCGATGAAATAAACCGGGCCCCGGCCAAAGTGCAAAGCGCCTTGCTGGAAGCAATGCAGGAACGGCAAATTACCATTGGCGATACGACGTATAAATTAGAAGAACCGTTTTTGGTATTGGCTACGCAAAATCCTATTGAGCAGGAAGGAACCTATCCTTTACCAGAAGCGCAGGTGGACCGGTTCTTACTAAAAGTAGTGGTTTCCTATCCCTCTATAAAAGAAGAAGGCCTCATTATCCGGCAAAATGTAGAAGGCTTATCCGCACCCGTTATTAACCCGGTACTTTCTACCTACGAAATTTTAGAAGCCCGGAAATTAGTGCGGCAGATTTATATGGATGAGAAAGTAGAGCAGTACATTTTGCAATTGGTATTTGCCACCCGGGAGCCGGATAAATATGGCGTGGAAAAGCTAAAGCCGGTCATCGCTTACGGCGCTTCGCCAAGGGCAAGCATTGGCTTGGCCATCGCATCAAAGGCACAAGCCTTTATGAACGGTCGCGGCTATGTTACACCAGATGATGTGCGCAGTATAGCCCACGCTGTGTTGCGTCACCGCATTGGCTTAACGTATGAAGCCGAGGCAGAAAACATCACCGCAGAAAATGTAGTGGACCAGATTTTAGGGAAGGTAAGTATGCCGTGAGGAGATGGCAGATGATAGATGACGGATGATAGATTTGAAACAGCAACTATAACAAACCAAAATATAACTAATGAGAAATTATCAAAAATTAGATGCATGGAAAATAAGTATGCAGTTAGTAAAAGAAATATACCTTCTTACCAAATTCTATCCAAAAGAGGAATTGTTTGCATTAACATCTCAAACCAAAAGAGCAGCTGTTTCTATTCCGTCAAATATTGCTGAAGGAATGGGCAGGCAACACAAAAAAAATACCATTCACTTTTTACACATTGCCAGAGGTTCGGCTTACGAATTAGAAACACATTTAAACATTGCTCTGATGGTAGCTATAATTGATGAAGAGAAATTTAAAATAATAATACCAGCTATAGACGAATTAATGAAACTATTGAATGGCTTAATAAATTATATGCAGAGGGCTGAGCTTAAGTAACCGTCATCTGTCATCCATCATCCATCATCATGTTAACCATAAACGATATAACAAAAAAAGTCCGGCAGCTGGAGATAAAAAGCAAGCAGCTCACCAGCAATCTTTTTTCGGGTGAGTACCATAGCGCTTTCAAAGGCAAAGGCATGTCGTTTAAAGAAGTGCGGGAGTATGCGGCCGGCGATGATCCGCGGTTTATTGATTGGAATGTTTCGGCACGTTTCGGCCATCCTTTCAGTAAGGTATTTGAAGAAGAAAGAGAGCTAACGGTGATGTTGTTGGTAGATGTCAGCGCTTCGTCTTTATTCGGTACCACTTGCGCTTCTAAAAAAGAAATCGCTACGGAGATAGCCGCCGTTATTGCTTTTTCGGCCATCAATAATGGCGACAAAGCCGGTGTTATTTTGTACAGCGATAAAATAGAAAAATACATTCCGCCAAAAAAAGGCCGCGATCATGCGCTGTTTATTATTCGTGAGCTGTTGTCGGTTTCATCTAACAAAAGGGGAACAAAGCTTAGCACCGCTTTGCGCTACTTTACCAATGTGAACAAACAAAAAAGCATCGCCTTTATTTTGAGCGATTTTATAGATGCTGATTACGCGGATGCCTTGCGGGTGGCGGCTTCCAGGCACGATGTAGTAGGCGTTCAAATTTATGATAAGATGGATATGCAGTTGCCTAACATAGGAATGCTGCGTATAGAAGATGCGGAGAGCGGTGAGCAAAAGTGGATAGATACATCAAGTGCTTATGTGCGGCATGAATATCAAAAAGAATTTTTTGCACAAACTGATGTCGCCAACACGGCGTTTAAAAAGAGCGGCTCCGCTCTGCTGCATGTACGCACCGATGAAGATTATATAAAAGTGCTCCAGAAATTTTTTATCTCCCGTAATAAAAAATGAAAACTCTTTTCACCTTTTGTTTATTGCTGCTTACTTATTGGCTTCCGGCGCAGAAGGTGAAATATACATTTGAAAAACAGCGGTTGTTATTAGGCGAACAAATGCAACTGAAAATAGACGCCATTGTTAGTGAAGGAATTCAACCGCCATTTTTTTCTATAGACAGTCTGCCGCATTTTGAAGTACTTCAAAAATCAAAAATGGATACGGTTGGCAGTGGCGGAAAACTTAAACTGTCGCAAACATTCCTCATTACTAGTTGGGATAGCGGCCGCTGGACATTGCCCACGTTAATCACTAATGGACAGCCATCGAAACCCATTTTTATTGATGTCGTTTATACCACGCCGTGGAGCCCCGGTAAACCTTATAACGATATAAAAGGAATTGTGCCCGTAGCCAACCCGGGGCGGGATAGCTGGTGGTGGTACGTTATTGGGATAGCCGTGCTGGTAGGGCTTTTCCTGCTTTTCTTCCCGCAAGGTAAAAGCGATAAAACCGTTTCGGAGATTGACAGCAATGCTTATAAAAAAGCTATGCAAAGCTTAGATAAATTACAGGCAGCAGGCATTGCTGATGCTAAACAATATTACACGGAACTCATCCTCATTTTTAGAACCTATTTAAAAGGCGCTAAAGGCATTCAATCGTTTTCGAAAACAACAGATGATATAAGTATTCAATTACAAAGCATGAAGCCTTTACAAGCCGATTATAATGCATTACTGCAAACCTTGCGCTTAAGCGACCTGGTAAAGTTTGCGCAATACCAACCGGAGGAAAATGTAAAAGGGGCTTCTCTGCAAACCATCAAGCAAAGTATTCAATCTATCGAAGGCCATGCTGTATGATTACTTTGACCATATCAGTTTTGCCAACATTTGGGTATTGCCTTTTCTTATCCTGCTGCCTATAATTGTGTGGCTTCGCTACACTACGTTCGGTAAAATAAAATCATCGTTTACGGTTTCTTCGGTGCAGCAATTTAAGCACCGCACCCTAAAAAATTTTTTCATCAATACACCTTTCTGGCTTCGCCTGATTTCATTGGCTTGTTTGATTTTAGCCCTGGCCCGTCCGCAGATAAAAGACGTGCAAAGCCGCAACAGGGGCGAAGGCATTGACATTGTGCTGTGCCTTGATGTAAGCGGCAGCATGCTCTCGCAGGACTTTGCACCCAACCGGCTGGAAGCCGCCAAGGACGTGGCTTCGGAGTTTATAAAGAACCGGCCGGTGGATCGTTTTGGCCTCGTAATATTTTCCGGTGAGAGTTATACGTTGTCGCCATTAACCACCAACTACGATGTCATTCTTCAACAGATAAAAAGCTTAAAAAGCGGCATGCTGCAAGATGGTACCCTCATTGGCGAAGGCTTAGCCAAATCGGTGGAACGCTTATCGGCCAGCACTACAAAAAGCAAGGTGGTGATTTTGTTAACTGATGGAAAAGAAGAGGCGCCATCAACCCGTATCATTGACCCTTTAACGGCCTTGCAAATTGCTAAAGTAAAAGGGGTAAAAGTATATACCATCGGCATGTCAGGCGATGCGGTGAGCCAACGCGGCACGCAAAATTTTGTGCCGGTAAGTAACCTTGATGAAGCCTTGCTGCAACGCATCGCCAAAGAAACCGGCGGCGCTTATTTCAGGGCCCGTGATAAAGAAGCATTGCAGGCCATCTACTCGCAAATAGACCGGCTCGAAAAGTCAAGCTTTGAACGCATCACTAAAACAAAAGTGGATGAACAGTTTGTGTACTTATTACTGGCGGCTTTAGCCCTGCTATTTCTGGAAGGCCTTTTGCGATATACTATCTTGCGAACGTTTCCATAATGAGTAATGAGTAATCAATAATGAGTGGGCCGATCAAAGCTAAAAGCCCGGCCATTATTGTAAAGCATCTTGGAAATGCAGGAACTCATTATTCATCACTCATTACTCATCATCATGACAGGCACGGTTTATAAATCTACAGGCAGTTGGTACAGCGTAAAAGAAAAGAGCGGCGCTTTTTACAATGCCCGTATAAAAGGCATTTTTAAATTAGATGGCATCACCTCTACCAACCCCATTGCTGTTGGCGATGTAGTGGACTTTGACCATGAAAATGAAGGCGAAGGCTCAGTGATGATCCATAAAATTCACGATCGTAAAAATTATATCAACCGCCAATCGCCACGGGCTAAACATCATCATCATATTGTAGCGTCTAACTTAGATCAATCACTTTTGCTGGCCACTATAAAAGATCCACGTACCTCGCAGGGTTTTATAGATCGCTTTTTGGTGGCCTCGGAAATGTATCACGTACCCTCGCTAATTGTATTTAATAAAACAGATGTGTACGGCGAAAAAGAGTGGGCCATCTTTAATAAAATGAAAGCGATGTACGAGGCTATTGGTTACCCGGTTTTTCCCATCAGTATAAAATTGGCTGAAGGCATTGCGGAAGTGAACGCGATGTTACAAGGCAAGGTCACGTTAATCAGCGGCCATAGCGGCGTGGGCAAATCATCGTTCATTAATGTAGTGTTGCCCGACAGTAAAATTCATACCCAGGATGTAAGTAGCTGGAGCGGTAAAGGCCAGCACACCACTACGTTTGCCGAGATGTACGACTTGCCCGAAAGTGGTAAAATTATTGATACACCGGGTATGCGGGAGTTTGGTTTGGTGCATGTGGAGAAGGAAGAATTATCGGGTTATTTTCCCGAGATGCGCCAGCGGTTAAATGATTGCCAGTTTAATAATTGCCTGCATACCAATGAGCCCGGCTGTGCTATTAAGCAAGCTGTGGTTGATGGTGAAATTGATGAAGACCGGTATGTGAGTTATTGTACGATTTTAGATTCTTTAGGGCAACAATTCCGGTAGGTGAAGTAATAGCCAAGCATATTAATTTGCATAATGACGTTAATAAAATATACGTGTACTTGTTGCGGTAAGGAACATGAGGAATGGCCGGCACTTGCATACCGTTCACCATCTAACTATGATACTTTATCAAAAGATGACAAACAAAGTATTGGCAGTCTAAGTAATGACTTTTGCACTATCAGGCATCCCGATCAAACTGATAGATTCATACGGTGTATTTTAAAACAAAAAGTAATTGATAGCTGCCAGAATCTTGATTATGGACTATGGGTTTCATTGAGTGAAAAAAGCTTTCAAGACTATTCCGAAAACTTCAATAATGAAGATCATGAATCAACTTATTTTGGTTGGCTCAGCAATGACTTGCCTGATTATGATTTTCGGGAAAGCATTCCTACAACAGTTTTTACTAAAACAGGAGGCCAAAGACCTGAAATTGTACCGCATCGAAATTTTGAACATCCTTTTGTTTACGATTACTATAACGGCATTACAAAAGGCGAAGCAGAGCGACGTATAAAACAAATGCTCAAAAATTCGGGCTATTAACTTTAAATATCCTCATCATTCTACAAAGTCCCAATTCAGTTATGCTCATCCACATTCATCCCGATAATCCGCAGGACCGCTTAATTAAACAAGTGGTGGAGGTTTTAAAAAACGGTGGCGTCATCGTTTATCCAACTGATACCATCTATGGCTTAGGTTGCGATATCACCCAACACAAAGCCGTGGAGCGCATCTGCCGCATTAAAGGCGTTGATCCGCAAAAGGCTAACCTATCGTTTGTATGTTATGATCTTAGCGATCTGAGTCATTATGCCAAACAACTAACCACATCGGTTTACCGCACCTTGAAGCAGTACCTGCCCGGACCTTATACCTTTATTTTAGAAGCCAGCCGCGAAGTGCCGCGAATCTTAAAAACAAAGAAGGATACTGTCGGCATTCGTGTGCCCGATAATACAATTGCCCGCTGCATTGTAAAGGAATTAGGCCGCCCTATACTAAGCGCTACGCTGCCCGGTGAGTATGTAGAAGAATACACCGACCCTGATTTGATACAGGATAAATTTGGCAAGCTGGTGGACCTGGTGATTGATGGCGGCATTGGTGGCATGATACCAAGCACTATCATCAGCTTTGTTAGCGGCGAAGCAGAAGTAATAAGGGAAGGCGCCGGCGAAGTGCTGTAAAATTTTCTGCTGAACTAAATCCGGTTACACAGGCACATCATTTCATCTTTATGCTCCTTCGTGCCTCCGTGTCTTTGTGGTTCTATTGCTGTCGGTTGTTCTGAACGTACAAGCGAGCGTGGCAACAGACGAACAAGGAATAATGAATGAAGAAGGGATAGGCAGAGGAACACAGAAACAAGGAATGGTGAATGAAGAAGAGCAATCCCGCATAGCACGATAACTTATAACTTACCACTTAGAACTTATCACTTACAACTTGCTACTCCTATCCCCCAAACCGCAAACCGTCTATATTTGCCTTCCAAAAATTTACTACATGAAGAGCACACCTTTCACCCAAAAACATATAGCCCTTGGCGCAAAAATGGCGGAGTTTGCTGGCTACAATATGCCCATCAGCTATACCGGCATTAACGACGAGCATGCCGCGGTACGACGCAATGCCGGTGTGTTTGATGTGAGCCACATGGGCGAATTTATTTTGAAAGGAGAAGGCGCACTTGACCTCATACAACGTGTTACCACCAATGATGCCTCAAAGCTGACAAAGGGAAAGGCGCAGTATAGTTGTCTGCCTAATAATGAAGGCGGCATTGTAGATGATTTGTTAGTGTATTGCATTGAAGAGGCCAAGGTGTACATGATTGTGGTGAACGCCAGCAATATTGAAAAAGACTGGGACTGGTTTACTAAGCATAATGATAAAGGGGTGGAGATGCATAACATATCCGACGAGACTTGTTTGCTGGCGATACAAGGTCCCAATGCCACAAAAATTTTACAGCCCTTAACGGAGATGGACATACTCAACTTAAAATATTACACGTTTGTTAGAGGCGAATTCGCGGGTGTAAAAAATGTGGTAGTCAGCACTACGGGCTATACCGGCGCCGGTGGCGTAGAAATTTATTTTGAAGACAAAGACGGTGCTGCTGATAAAATTTGGGAGGCTATATTTAAAGCCGGTGAAGCGCAAGGCTTAAAGCCGATTGGCCTGGCGGCAAGAGATACGCTCCGTTTGGAAATGGGTTTTTGTTTATATGGAAATGATATTGATGATACCACCTCGCCATTGGAAGCCGGCTTAGGTTGGATTACGAAACTGAGCAAAGAAACATTTACCGCGAAAGAGAAATTTCAACAACAAAAGGAAGAAGGCATCAAGCGCAAGCTGGTGGGTTTTGAAATGGTAGACAAAGGCATTCCGCGCAGCCATTACGAGATATGTGATAAGGATGGAACAGCCATTGGTTATGTTACCTCGGGCACACAATCGCCCAGCCTGAACAAAGCCATAGGCATGGGTTACGTAAGATTGGAAGAGGCGGCTATTGATTCAATTATTTATATAAAAGTCCGGGAAAAATTGTTGCAGGCAAAGGTGGTAAAGGTGCCGTTTGTATAAGCTCTCTTTCATTATAATGCTTAAACTTTTTTCATCAGTAGTGCCTTAAACGCCTTGCAGCTGAATGTTTGTATTTTTATAAATATATGAGCGAGATTTTTATAACTAAAATAAAGATTAACCAACTGCGTAAACTTCATAACATAAGTTTGGAGTTAGACAATGATGAAAGAAAGCATTTAATTATTACAGGAAAGAACGGAAGTGGAAAAACCACTTTGCTTGTTGAAATGAAGAGGTTTTTGGCAGGAGGAGGCCCTATTTCTGAGTATCTGGGAATAAAAAGTCAAATGGCTGAAATGGGACCTCATCGCCATCTTGAACATTTATTAGCCAACTATAAAACGTTAGAAATAAATCTTTCTAACGAGAAGGACTTACGAACAACTTATGATAATGGCAATTTAGTATTTGCATTTTTCCCTGCGCAAAGAAATTTTGCAGTTGAGCCTACGATTAATATCGAGAAATTTCAACTGCCGCATATAGCTCACATTGACCAAAGATTAAGTGACAAGCTTTTAAAGTACTTGATTTTTTTAAGAAGCATGCTTACCGACGCTTACTATAGCAAAAAAATTGATGAAGTAAGCCGATTAGAATCGTGGTTTAAAAATTTTGAAAAAGTATTGCAAGAAATTTTTAGTGACCGAGAATTGAAGCTCGAATATGATAGTCAGAATCTAACCTTCTACTTATTAGAAAGAGGAAGAGATAAAATCGATTTCAACTCTTTATCTGATGGTTATGCCGCAGTCATCCGCATCGTTACAGAATTGATGATGAGAATGGAAAACAAAGCTGCAAGGGTTTACGATATACAAGGAATAGCACTTATAGATGAAATAGAAACGCACTTACATATAGAATTGCAGCGAACCATCCTTCCTTTTCTTACAACTTTTTTTCCACGCATTCAATTTATTGTTACCACGCATTCTCCATTTATTCTTAATTCAATTGACAACGCTGTAGTGTTTGATTTAGAAAATAAAATCAAACTGGAGGAGCCATCTGAAATTTCATCGCTTGCATTAGTTGAAAAATATTTCATGGTTAATGCAGACTATTCAGCCACCATCGAAAACAAAATAAAAGAATTTGAAAGATTGGTACAGTTAGAAAACAGGACCGAATCAGATGATAATAGATTAGCTGATTTGCTGGTTGACCTTGATACGCTTTCTCCAACACTTTCTCCAGAAATGTATTTGCGATTTAAGTCACTTGAGCAGCAAATTAAAGAAAAACAGGTTTAGTGCCATGTTCAACGTTGTGAAAAGCATTGCGCCCCGGACGGATTTTTCCTATCATGACAACGATGTCGTAGCATTAGTAAAAGCCGATTTTTTTGATAAGTGTTATCTCTGCGAAGAAAAGACGCCAAGGCATTTGGAGGTAGAACATTTTTATCCGCAAGCATATTATCCGCATCAAATAAATGACTGGAATAACCTGCTCTGCATTTGCGAAAAATGCAACAAGATAAGGCCCAAGAAAATCAATACTACAGCCACCGATGAAGTTTTAAACTGTTGTACCGAAGACGTGGAAGCTGCAATCACATTGAGGTACCGCGAAACCAATAGCACTTTAGAAATCGTTTCGAACAATGTTTCCGCAAAAACGCAAAACACAGCAAATCTTTTGAATAAGATTCATAATGGCATCGGTTCCTTAAGTTTATCATTTGTTGATTTAAGGAAATTGATGACAGAAGAACTCGCGGAGCTGTTGGTAGAAATCGAATATTTTGAAACAACCATTCTGAAAACTGTATTTAGAGAAAGAATTAAGAAGCGATTAAGCCGGGCTTCTTGTTTTACTGCTGTAAAGAGAACATTCATCAAAGACAAACATCCTGAATTGACATTCCTATTTGATTAATACATGAACAAACCTACTCTTCATACCTGCCTCTCACCCGCACTACTGCATTTATACGATGTAAAAAATACCATCGTGGTAGTGATAGATGTGCTTCGTGCCACCTCCACCATCGCTACCGTTTTACACAACGGCGCCAAAGAAATTATTCCGGTGGATAGCGTGGAGCGGTGCATACAATTAGGCTCGCAAATAGAATGTGTTACTGCCGGCGAACGTGATGGGCAAATAGCGCCGGGACTGCAATACGGCAACTCTTCTTTTGAATACCCGGCCAGTTTTATCAAGGGTAAAATTTTAGTGCTTACCACTACCAACGGCACTAAGCTTTTGCACATGGCCCTAGCAAAAGGCGCAACAGAAATTGTCACCGGCGCCTTCTTAAATCTATCTGCGGTTTGCAATCATTTAATAGCCAGAAAGAAGAATGTGATCCTTGGTTGCGCGGCCTGGAAAGACAAGCCCAATATAGAAGATACCTTATTTGCCGGCGCTGTGGTGGAGCGGGTAAAAGAACATTTTACCATCAACTGCGATGCCTCTCACATAGCCGAAAATTTATACGGTATTGCTAAAGACGACATCTACGAATTCATGAAGAAGAATGATGCGTCGCACTATCATCGCTTAACCGGTTTTGGTTTGGAACGGGACCTGCGCCAATGCTTTACTATTGATACAGCCAATGTATTACCGGAGTACGGCGATGGAAAATTAGTGGTACAGAAATAGGGCAGTGGAGATTTGCACAAGTATTTACAAAGTTTATCTTCATCACCACTATGTCGCAAAACAAAACTGAAGAACACAACGCCTTTAAAGCGCTGCAAAAGTTTTCCACCGAATACCTTCAAGGCCATCCGCTTTTAACGGAGCCGGCCTTAGTGTATTTGATCAGGCAAGGTGACAACATTGCCTTGATTGAAAGAAAGCTTTATAGCGACATACCGCCGTATGATACATTAGCTACTATTCCGTTACAGGCCATCGCCAGCATTGAAGTAAAAGATGCGACTGAAATAGAAAAAGAGTTTAGCCTTGGCCGGTTTATGTTGTTGGGTGCCTGGTCATTTGCTTTTCCGAAGAAAACAGAACCAGAAGTAGGTTATTTAATCATCAGGTGGCGAATAGAACATTTAACCTACGAAGCCATCTTTAAAAACGAAGGAAAAGATGCGCAAAAAATGGTAGCCGCTGCGGGGGCTGTTTTGTCAAAAGGCTTACCGTTTCAATAGTTTATTGATACATTACAATACTTCTTTTTTCAAGGTGTAAATATCTCTTATCAACTGCTCTGTTTCCAGGGGAAGCGTGCCATTATAAATGCCGCGAATGCGTCCCGAAGCATCTACCAACAAAATATGTTCGGTATGTAAAAACTGGGTGCTGTCTTTAGTAAAACCAAGGTCTTCTTCTGCAAAATATGATTGCCGCGCCAGGTTATAAATCGCTCCCTTATCACCAGTTAAAAAATGCCAGCTTTTATTATAAATGCTTTTTACTTCGCAGTAGTGCTTCAGCTTTTCCTTGGTATCTATCCAGGGCGTAACGCTGTAAGAAAGAAGAACCAGGTTGCTATCATTGGCAAATGCTTCACTCACTTTGGTTAAGTTATCCGTCATCTTCGGACAGATGCTGCCGCAACTGGTAAACATGAAATTGGCGACATGAATCTTGCCCTCAACAGTTTTATTGGTGATTGTTTTACCCTCCTGATCGGTAAAAGAAAAGGGCGCAAGAATGTGTGTGATCTTTTGTGCTACTTCTTTTTGATTGCTGATAAACTGCGGTGTAAAATCGGGTGTGTTATAATAAGGCAAGCCTTGCTCCTGATGTTGTTGATGGCAACTCAAAAACACAAAAGCTATTGGTAACAAAGCCAATCTATTTCTTAAAAATACTATCCGAAACATTCACGCAGTTTTTAGTGCCCAGCAATCCGTAGCGCCGGCCATCTTTCATAATATAGTTTGCCTTTATTTTTCCATTGTCGTAAAACTGTTGCTGGGAGCCGCTTTCGTACCCTTTGCTGTAATTCATGTTGCTGATCAGCAGGCCGCTTTCATTCCAGTCTGTACACGATCCTTCATACTCGCCATCGGCAAAATGGTACAGCAATCGTTGCTTACCATTGGGCCACCAGGCGGCGTAGGTTCCTGTTTTTTTACCGGCTGCATAAAAACGTTGCTCCGCTAATTGTCTGTTAGTAAAATACTTTTTCCATTCGCCATCTTCGCGTCCTTGACTAAAACCTTCAACAGCCAACGTATCTCTTTTACTAGGCGATAAGGAATAAATAATGCCCGTAAAAGGCCGGCCGCCATTCATAAAAATGCCATTGCTGTTTTGAAGATGAAGGTCTGCTTCATTATACCACCTCAACTTTTGTTGGAATGCTTTATCGGCTGAATTATTTCCGCATCCGCACAGCAATAAAACCGTCAATACCATAGCAGGGAGATACAAAGTAGTAATGAACGGTTCATTCACTACTGACCACTCACTATTCACTTTCTTACCGGCTAACTGTTCCAGGCGTTCCATAAAATCCGCTTCCATTTATATAAGGGTCTGTAGAGGTGATATGATAATGATAAATGCCCGTCGGATAATCGGCAGTAGCTGCAGTGTGGCCATGATACGCATCCAGCGCCGCATTGGTTACGGCACTGCCGTTTTCTTCGGGGCCATACACCGGGAAGCCGTCTAATAAAAAGCCTAACAGCGCCGACTTGCTGGCCTTAACCGTAGTTAAATATTTTGGCTCTACATGATAATGATAATCGCCATTTTGTGCCGGATGTCCCCACCACTGATCGAAGCTGACCACTTCATTGGTCAGCGGTTGGTTTGGCCCGGCATATTGGTTGAAAAATGGTACGCCGTTTAAAGAAACACCGATAGGACCAAGCGGCGTGGCGGAATGAGAGGTTGCCACTTGCGGGTTCACCGGAATTTTAAACGTATAACTCTGCGATGCAATAGAGTTGGGGTTTTTATTAAATGTATTGCCGGCGAAGGTGGTCCCGGAAAAGCTTTCGTATAAACTATTTGAAGTAGGATAATAAGCGCTTTTATGATCCGGCGTGCCGGTGGATTTAATATAGATATAAGTACCATCGGAAGTAATGCTGGTAGCGCCATAAACTTTTTTATAAACATCGGGAACAGCAGCGGTATTGGAGTTGTTACCCGTATCGGTACTGCTTTTTTTACAAGCGCCTATTATTAGTAATGAAGCCGCTAAAGCAAATGATATTTTTTTCATGCACAGTTATTTAGTGATTAGATAGTATTGACAGAAGATTCATTCCCATGATTAAAAATTAATGGGTTGTGTAGTGCCTTCACCGCGTGGCGGGCCGGAATGTGGCGGCGCTAACTCCTGACGAAATGTTTGAAAACGAATAGTTTGTTCTGGTGTAAAAATTTGAGCTAAAGCTTCGTCTCTCCGCTTCATTGGGAAGTCATGTTGCTCTTTGGTAGGTGGCGCTGCGGTATGCTTTTGCATATACGAATCCATAGCGATGTAGAAGGAAGTATAAGCCGATTTTACACCAGCGATTTGTGTTGGCAGCAGTACTACATATAGTTGCAGCTTTGTGCTGTCATGCGTCCATCTTTCGGCCATGGGCGGCGGTTTGGGCTGCCCATCATGATGCGGTGGCTGGGCAAATGCAATAGCGGATATCATTAAACTTAGGATGCCATGCGTTATCTTTTTCATGTTGATTTTATTTAAAGATTAATTACGTGGACCATCTGTTGGCGGGCCGTCTTTGGGCGGTGCATTGTTACCTTCGGGACCAGGCCCCAGGTTTTGTAATACTTGCTGAATAGTGGTATCAAATTTCTTTTTTTGTTGATCGTTCAACAACAAACGTAATTGAGAAAAGTGATCAAATATTTCTCTATCAATATCCTCTTGCAGCTCGCCAATAATTTTAGTTATGTCCATCATTAGTTTATTCTTTGCCTCGCTGGTTTGATTTTCGCCAAGCAAATGAAATAGCTTCTCTTTTAAAAACTGAACCATTTTCTTTTTTTCATCCATGCGTTCAAAATGCACCTTTCGTAAACTATCAAAAGCCTTCACCTGGCCCTCATCAAGCTCTAAAGTTTTTACCAAGTAGTCCCTTGCATCTCTTGGCCTGCTTGAGTTGATAACGTAGTCTTTGTGCAACCATATAGTAGCTACCAAACCAATATTGGCGATCATTAATAAAGCCACCAGGCCAACCAGCCATTTTGTTTGCTTTTTCATCTTAATACGTTTGCGGTAATGAGATGGCGTATTCGTTTACAACTGACTCGAGCCCTTTGTTACTATTTTTTTCAGCCCCGAAATGATGCAGCGTTATAATATTCAGTATAGCAATGAGGGTTAAAGCCGCCACCATTCGCCAGGCCAAACCTTGCGGCACTAATTCTTTAGATTCCTGCATCCTGTTTTTAATCTTACTCCACAAAAAAGTATTCGCTTCAGCGCTTTGTAAACCCTTTAAACTTTGCATTGCTTCATCTATGCGGTCTTGTAAATCTTTCTTCATTTGTAGTGGGTTTGATAATAATCTTCCAATAATTTCCTAAGGGCCGCTTTCGCTCTTTGCAATAACGATTCTACAGCGCCAACACTAATCTTCATTACCTCCGCAATCTCTGTCTGGCCAAGGCTTTCTATTTTTTGTAAAATGAAAGCCGTTTGCTGCGCCTCCGGTAACTGGTTGATGGCTTTAAATAGAATAGCAGACGCTTCTTTTTTCTCTGCCGCTATTCCGGGATGATGAAAATCCGGTACGTTCCATTCCTCTTGCTTTTTAGAAAATAAGCTCGTCAAAAATCCGCCCCGTTTCTGCCGCTTTTTCTTTCGTAATACATCCAGCGAATGCGTTACGGCAATCCGGTACAGCCAGGTGCTGATAGCCGCTTCGCCCTTAAAGTTTTTTATGTTTTGAAACGCTTTTATAAATACCTCCTGCACCGCATCTTCCGCCTCCGCTTCGTTTTGTAAAAAACCTAATACGGTATTGTACAACCTGTTTTTATGCAGCATCACCAATTGCTCAAATGCCCGTTCATGGCCTGTTTGAAGCCCTTGTATTAAATCTGTTTCCTGCAATCAGCGGCTGGTTTAAACATTAGACGATGGAACAAGATAATTCCTGCGGGGAAGGGAAAGATTTTTTAACCATAATATATCCACCAGCCCCAAGGTTTTACGAAAGAGTTTCATTTACTTTTGTCAATTGGCCTTTTTTGAAAAAAGTTGGCTGTTGGTAGTTGTTTGTTGGCAGTAATCCACGCTGCAACCAACTGTCAACTATCAACGGCCAACTTTCGTCTATGGCACTACCGCACCTACTCAAATACGTTTATACCCACGGCTCCGATGAAGTCATTCGCCGCGGAAAAAAAATACATGCTATCGGCTTTGTGGAATTGGTGGAGCACGATGACCTTTTTGGTTCTGCCACCTTTCGGGTAAAAGATGATGGCTATGCAACCTTCTACAAAGTTTTTATTCAAAATTATAAAGACCCTAAAACGCTGTCGTTGCGCTGTGCCTGCCCGTATAACTTAGGCGACATTTGCCGCCACGAAGCAGCCGCCCTTATTCGCCTGCAGGAGATGATGGACAAGGGACAATTGGTGGCTGATAATGTAGCTTACGACCAACGCCACACGGTGGCTAAAATGAAGGCCATTGAACTGCGCACCATCCAGCTTTTATCGAGCCACGATATTATTGATGAAGCCGAAAAATGGCTGCAAAAAAAGAAGCCCGTTTTAGAAACCGCTAAGGAAGAAACGGTGAAGGCTACTATCGCCATTGACGGACACGATTACTCGGTATTGATTCGTAGAAATGAGGAGCGCAACTTTGATACATCATCGGATTATGAAGACCCGGCCCACCTGCTTTGCCTGCCAAAAGTGATTGTGTTTTTGCACCTGTTGCAAACCAAAGGGCAGCATTATTTTGAAACCATCCGCAACTGGGATAAGGAAAAAAATAAGTTGCTGGAAGCTTACGGCTACTCCTTAAAAGATGACCTTAAAGGCAAGTTCGAATTCAGCTATAAAGATGGTAAACCTTACCTGCGTGTACTGGACAATAAAATAAAACGTATTGTGGCGCCGGTGCCGGTCAGCATGCCTCGCTACGAAAAAGCAGAAGTGGCCGAAGAAGAAGCCAAACCCGTAGAACATACGGTGAGCAAGCGTTTGGGCGTGGTATTTAATTTTAATAAAACCGGTTACCCCTTCTTTTGTATTGATGTGATAGAAGGCGAGATGGATGAAGAAGGTTCCTTTGCAGGCAATGTAGAAAAGCTTGACCTTACCCGTTATGTAGAAACAGAACGCTATAGCGATGATGATAAAAACCTGCTGACGCTCATTAGAAAGTTGAGCGATGCGGAGATCAATAAATACGTCAGCCGCAACTCGCCTTTTGCCGGTTTTTGGGAGAACATCGTGCAGCAGGAAGGCGATGAATTACCCGAGGAAACCAAAAGCCTGATTGCCGAATACCTTCTTCCTAAACTAAAAAAGCTGTTTGTAGAATTTGGTGCGGCGCCATCTTTTACTTTATTAAAGAGCAAGCCTTTTAAAACCGCAAACCTGCAAAAGCTGGAATTAAGCAACGATTATTTGGTGCCGCATTTTAGCGTTAACAAAGCCGGCGAAAATTTTGAAATGGAGTGCTATGTAAAGCCCGATGGCGTAGCACATGCTTTAACCGAAAACGAAGTGGAATCCCCGGTGGTGTACTTGTATAATTACCAGTTGTACTTATGGGATAATAAAGAAGGTGTTGAGATTGGTGAAAGCTTTGGAAATAAAAAGGCGCAGAAGATAAAAGCCGCCGATTGGCCGCAAGCCTTGCTGCGCAAGATTATGCCGCTGACCAGGGAATACAAAGTGGACTTTGACCGCAGCCTGATTGACGAAGTAAAAGACGGCGAGCCGGAAACAAAATTATACCTGCAGGAGAAGGGCGAGTACCTGGTGTTCAGTCCTATTTATAATTACAAAGGCTTTGATGTACGAGGGGCCGATAAAGGTGAACTGATTATTCCGCACGATAATAAAGTAGTGGTGGTGCACCGCAACCGCGAAGCTGAAAAAAACTTTTTGCATAAGCTGGAAATTCTTCACTCCAACTTTATTCCCTTTGATGATGGGGCGGCATTGGCATTAAAAGGCGCTGAGGTGTTGCGCAACAATTGGTTCTTTCTTTTTGTAGATGCCATGAAGGAAGCCAAAGTACCTGTGTTTGGTTTTGAATCGTTGAAGAACTTTCGTTTTAATACCGCCAAGCCACAAACGCACATTTATATTTCATCGCATACCGATTGGTTTGATGCCAAGGTGGACATTCTTTTTGGCGACCAGAAAGTGACCGTGGCCGAAGTAAAAAAAGCCATTGCGGCCAAGCAACAATTTGTTCAACTGAATGATGGCACGCTGGGTATTTTGCCGGAAGAATGGTTAAAAAAATATTCGCTCTTGTTTCGGGTGGGCGAAGGCAAAACGGATAAGCTGAAACTATCCCGCTACCATTTAAGTGTGATAGATGAATTGTATGAAGCCCGTGACCCGGAGGAACTGACCATTCAGTTAGAAGAGAAATACGAACGCATAAAAGAGTTTGACAAGATTAGAGAAATTCCGGCACCTCAAAATCTCCAACCCATTTTGCGCCCCTATCAAACGGCGGGTTTTCAATGGCTCAATTACCTGAGCGAAGTGCAGTGGGGCGGCATTTTAGCTGATGATATGGGATTGGGAAAAACAGTGCAGGCCCTTTCGTTTTTGCAGAACTACTATGAGAAGAACGATGGCAAGATGAAGGCGCTGGTGGTTTGTCCTACCACGTTAATTTATAACTGGGAGAATGAAATAAAAAAGTTCACCCCCTCACTGGAATATTATATTCATCATGGCTCCGTACGAAGCCGCCAGGTGGAGGAATTAATAAAGCATCACGTTATCATTACTACGTATGGTACGCTTCGCAGCGACATTAAGCTCTTCACGCAAATCAAATTCGACTCAGTGATTCTGGATGAATCGCAAGCGATTAAAAACCCGCAGAGCAAGGTTACAAAAGCGGCGTCTTTACTCAATTCAAAGAACCGTTTGTGCATGAGCGGTACGCCGCTTCAAAATAATACGTTTGATATTTATGCGCAGATGAATTTTTTGAATCCCGGTATGCTGGGTTCTGTTGAATTCTTTCGCCAGGAGTTTGCTATTCCCATTGATAAATTTGGAGAACCGGAACAGAAAGAACATCTCAAAAAAATACTTTACCCCTTTATTCTCCGTCGCACCAAAGAGCAGGTGGCAAAGGATTTACCTGATAAAACAGAAACCATTTTGTTTTGCGAAATGGAAGATGAGCAGCGCAAGATTTATGATGCGTACCGCAATGATTTTCGGGCTAAGATCATGGGCACCATTGAAGAGCAAGGCATACAAAAATCGCAGCTCACCATTTTGCAAGGGCTGATGAAGCTGCGCCAGATTTGCGACTCGCCGGCTATCTTAAATGAAGAAGAAAAATTCCCTAACCATTCTATTAAGCTGGATGAAATAAGCCGGGAGATTACCGAGAATATCGGTAACCACAAGGCGTTGATCTTTTCGCAATTCCTCGGCATGTTGGCCCTTATAAAAGCCAAGCTGGCCGAACTGGGCGTGAAGTACGAATACTTTGATGGCAGCACCTCGGCGCCGGATAGAGAGAAAGCGATACAGGCCTTTCAGAATGATGAAGAAACAAGAGTGTTCCTTATCTCTTTAAAAGCCGGTGGTGTAGGATTGAACTTAACGGCCGCCGACTATGTTTACATCGTTGATCCCTGGTGGAACCCCGCAGTAGAGCAGCAGGCAATAGATAGAACGCACCGCATCGGCCAAACCAAAAACATCTTTGCCTACCGCATGATTTGTAAGGATACCATTGAGGATAAGATCATTCAACTACAGGAAAAGAAACGGGCCCTGGCCAAGGATTTAATCTCTGATGACAGCTCGTTTGTGAAGGCATTGACAAGGGAAGATGTGGAGTATTTGTTTAGTTAAAATCTCACCCCTAACCCCGGGACAAGTTGTCCACGGAGCACAAACGCATAGCTCAGCTTTTGCAACAATACTTTTATAATTTAATCCTATTATCCCCAAACCGCATGTATCCAAACTTTGATGAACGACATTAACGTGAGGTTATCGTATAGAATAAAATCAGCTCTTACTTCAACAGCTTTGACTTCTGCGCCCAGAATTCTTCCTGTGTTAGCACACCTTCATCCAACAAGCTTTTCAGCTTTTTTAATTCATCGGCCACCGAGTCTGTAATACCCTCATCATGGCTAACGGTTTGCTTAGCCACTTCCGGTTTACGTGCCGATAGCAGGGCAGAGGTGGCGCCAAGAATTTTATTAATATTCTTTTGGTTACGGCCAAAATCAATAGGCCCGGCAAGCCATACGCCGCCTTTTGGCGAAGAAGTAATTTGCACTTTTGTTTTAGTGTCGTCCAATGCCGAAAGCTGAATGGGTATCCGCTCACCAAAGTTTAAAAAGTTGATGCCGGTTTTTACCATAATGCGTCCCGATAATTTATCAGCGGTGTCAATGGTCATGCTATCGAAGCCGGCCACTGTCTGGCAGATGGCGTCAAAAACAACATCGCGATGAAATGGAAATTCAGCTTCGCCTTTTTTGTCTAAATAACTCATGCAGGTAAGTTTTAATGAAAGTAAAATTACAGATGCCGGCTTGGCCAGAAAGACCGGCTTCTTAAATGTAGTTATTCAACATCGGTCGTGCAAGATGAATTAATGTTAGCGGCATCTTAACCCAGGCATTTTTATCTAACTAAAAACCGGCTTATTTGTTATGTAATGATGATTGATGCGGCTCCTTTATTAGTAACCCTTTCGCTTGACAAACAATCATTGGAATTTTTTGACGCCCTTCGCCAGCGCTACTTTCCACCGGAACGAAATTTTATTCCGGCGCACCTGATGCTCTTTCATCACCTGCCACCCGATGAGTCAAAGATCAAGGAAGACCTCCTAAAATGGAGTACTGAATTTAGTGTACTGCATCTAACCGTTTCAGATGTAAAAAGCATTGGCAAAGGCGTGGCGTATAAGATAGAATCTAAGCCCTTGCTTCAGTTGCACCGTACTATGCAAAACGAATGGAAGGCATGGTTGCAACCCCAGGACAGGCAAGGGTTGTGGCCGCATGTAACGGTACAAAATAAGGTAACACCGGCTACAGCAAAGGAAACATTAGTTGCTTTGAAAAAAGATTTTACGCCCTTCACCGCTACCGCCACCGGCTTTCAATTATGGAGTTACGAAGGCGGCCCGTGGAAATTTATAGAAGCTTATTCATTTGATCAGGCACGTTAAAACCAACTCGTTGTTTAATAGTATTGGTGAGTACTAATAGTAGCTCTTGAATTGCTTTTGCCAACGGTAAACTTTAAACGGTAAACTGTAAAGCCTCTCCACCGCTTATCCCATGCTAACCTAAATTAACAGCTTTTCATCAGCGATGCGAATATCTTCGTATTCCAACAATCAACGCTTATGAAGATATACATCACGCTGATGATCATCTTTGCTGTCTCCGGCATAGCATCGGCACAAAAAGTTTCCGGCACGGTAAAAGGCATCTTGCAAGACTCCGCATCGGCTACGCTTTTAAGCGACGCTACGGTTTCGGTAATGAGCCTGCCCGATTCATCGCTTATATCTTTCACGCTTACCCGAAGCAACGGCTACTTTGAAATAAAAAACCTGGCGGCGGGCGAATATTTGCTGCTGGCTTCTTTCACCGGATTGCAGGCTTACAAAAAAAGCTTTGTAATTAGTGCTGAAAAAGCAACGGCCGATTTTGCTACCATCAAAATGGACCGGGCTTATAAAAACATGCAGGAAGTAGTGATCACCGACCAATCGCCGGTACACATCAGCGGCGATACCATTGGCTTTAACGCCAACATGTTTAAAACAAAACCCAATGCTACGGTAGAAGACCTCTTGAAAAAGCTGCCGGGTATGCAGGTAGATAAAGACGGCACCGTGAAGGCGCAGGGCGAAACCGTACAAAAAGTTTATGTAGATGGTAAAGAGTTTTTTAATAACGATCCAAAGCTGGCCACTAAAAATTTATCGGCCGATATGATAGATGAAGTGCAGGTGTTTGATGATATGAGCGAACAGGCGAAGTTTAATAAGATAGATGATGGCAGCCGCAGCAAAGCACTCAACCTCAAATTAAAGAAGGATAAAAAGAAAGGCATTTTTGGAAAGGCTTATGCCGGTTATGGAAGTGATCAACGCTACGATGCCGGATTGAATACCAACTTTTTTAAAGGGGCTACGCAAACATCGGTAATTGCCAAAACCAATAATACCAACAACATTGGCTTTACCATCAGCGATATGCTGGGTATGTTTAACAGCGGCGGCGGTATGATGAGCGGCGGCATGGGCGGCAATAGCGGCGGAGCGTTTGGCGGTGGTGGAATGGGCGGTGGTAGCGGGTTTAGTGGCGGCATGGGTGGTATGAACATGATACGGGTTGGCGGCGGTGGCGGTTCGTCGCTTGGTGGTTTTAACTTAGGCTCAACGGGTGGTGGCATTACTACATCATCGCAAGCGGGCATCAACTACCGCGATACCTGGAGCAAACATTTTGATGTGAACGGAAGCTACTTTTTTAATCATGCACAAACGCAAAATCAGCAGACCAGTTTTCGGCAAAACTTCGCTACCGATTCTACCATCAACTCAACCGATAAAACGTATTCGCTAAACCGAAATAACAATCACCGGGCTAACCTGAATATGGTTTATACCATTGACTCATTCAACTCCATCATCTACCAGCCAAATATCAATTTTCAAAACTCAGGCTCGTTTAGCGATGATACGCTAAACAGCAACGTACTTAAAAACGGCAATTCCTATAAAACTAACGAAAGCCGCACCATTTCCAATACTATGGGCGATGGCTACAACTTCAGCAATAACCTTATCTGGCGAAAACGTTTTCGCCGGCCAGGCCGCACTTTATCAGTAAATGTTTCCAACACCTGGAGCGATAATAACCGCGATGCTTACAGCACCATCAATTCAAAATATTATAACAACAGCGGTATTAAATTCCTCGACCGGATGCAGGATTTTGTCACCCGTTCTAAAAGCAACACGGATAATTATAATGCAGGGCTTTCCTATACAGAAGCCATTGCAAGGGATAAGATCATGGAGTTTAATTATAACCATACCGACAATCACACCACATCGGACCGCAAAACCTTTAATAGAAATTTGGGAAACGGAGCGTATGATGTTGCCGTTGATTCATTAACCAACCTGTTTGACAACAGCAATGTGTATGATCGCATTGGTACCAACTTTAGAGTAGTAAAAAAGAAATACAATTACCAGTTAGGCTTTGCTGTACAGCAAACAACATTGGAAAGCAATAACCGCTCAAAAAACACGGCGCCGATCTTACAAAAGACTACCAACCTGTTTCCTACGGCCTCCTTCAACTACCAGTTTCAACGTAGCCGCAGCCTTCGTATCAGCTATCGTGGCCGCACCAATCAGCCTACAGCTTCGCAGTTGCAGGATGTTATTGACTACACTAATTATCCTTATCTCACCAAAGGCAACCCGGCGCTAACGCAGGAGTTTGCCCACAGCGTATTACTGAGCTATAACTTTTTCGACATTATGAAATTCAGGAACGTGTTTGCTTTTGTTACGTATAATGTTACACAAAATAAAATCGTTAACGCCATTCAGAACCTGCCGGGCGGCGTACAGTTAACGATGCCCGTGAATATGAATGGCGTGTACAATGTAACAGGTAATTTCAATATTGGTTTTCCCATAAAACAAATGCGCGGCGGCAATTTTAATACGACTACCCGTGTTGGTTATAGCCAGGATGCCAGCCTGATAGACCGGGCAAAGAATCTTACCCGTAACCTGTCTCTGGGCGAAGATCTGCGATTGAGTTATAACAAGGATAAGTTAGACCTTGGCGCAGCGGCCAGCATCAGTTATAACCAGGTAAAGTACACGGTGCAGCAACGAAATAACACGGCTTACTTTACGCATGTGTATTCGGCAGATGCTACCTATACCTTACCCAAGAATTTTATCTTCTCTACCGATATAGACTGGACGTTTAACACCGGCCGTACCGATGGCTTTAATCAGAACTATGCCATCTGGAACGCCAGCTTTGCCAGGCAGGTTTTTAAAAACAAGCGGGGAGAACTTAAAGCGAGTGTGAATGATATTCTGAACCAAAACAAAAGCGTGTACCGCACCGTGAGCGACAACTATGTACAGGATGTACAGAACAATGTAATCAAGCGCTACTTTATGCTGACGTTTACGTACAATATAAATAGAATGGGAGGAAGAAGTATGCCGCCGATGATGGAGAGAGCGACAAAGGGGATAAGGATTAACTAAGAAAGTGATGACGGATGATAGATGGCAGTTGGCAGTGAAATCAGCAAATAAACTCAATCATCTGTCATCCCTCCACTGCCAACTGGCTTTTATCTGATCATGCGCTTTTTTGCAGGCACGTAACTAACGGTGGAGGAACCGTAAATAACAACACCTAAAATAGATTTCATGAAGCGCCACACATTGTAAGATGGCTTGTAAGAGTTACTGTAAATCTTAGCCGCTTGCTTCGCATATTCAATGTCTCTGTTTTTCATTTGGGTTAATTTAAATGTGGAAAATTCGTTGATAAACTTACTGTTTTTCATTGACATAACGAAGCTTTTCTCTATTTTGTTGCCGAAAACAATTTAATAATCCCTACTATGAAAATGAAGACCAAAGCCCTTCTTCTTGCCTGTTCTATTGCTCTCACACAGTTTTCTTTTGCCCAGTTAAAGTTGCCCAGTGTTGGTAACCCCGATGTACGTCATGCGTTGGAAAAAGTTATCTCCGATTTTCCAAAAGAGTTTGCCAGCTTAAAAGGCGAAGTGCTCAACACCAATCCGCAAACGGTGGAATACGCGTCGCTGCTGACTTTCAAGAGTGCGGAGCAAAACACTATCACGCAGTACTCGGGTAAGTTGCCGGTATATAGCTGGCAGGCGCAAATGTTTACTACGGAAGAATTTGATGCAGCGGCAAAAAAGTACAAGTCGCTTTACAGCCAGTTAAAAGCTATGACGATTACCTTAAACCGCGACTATGCGTACAGCCTTAGTGGTGAAATGGATAAACCCGATGAAAGCAAAAAGTTCAGCACGACGGTTTTTAGTTTGTTGCCCAATGCCAGCAACCTGCCGAAGGTAAAAGTGGAGCTATCAATGCAGTACGAATTTCCGGAGTGGAAGATCTATCTCACCGTTTATCAAAAAGAGCGAGAAGATAATGAAAGAGGAAAGACGGAGGAGTAGGAACCTCACCCCTAACCCCTCTCCAACAGAGTTAGAGAGGTAAACTTCCGGCGCCCATGTTTAGCACATGCATAAACATTTTTCTATCAGCTTTTGTTTAGAATGTTTAAATAATATTCTTTTTAATTGCCGATGATTAGAAAAGAAATTGAGAATTACACCGGACGAAATAGATAGTATGTTTTTTATAAAATAAAAAGCTCAATCATACATCATGATTGAGCTTTTTTAGTATCGTATAAAAGCCAGTGTCTGTGCTCAGTACTCCCTCTACAACTTTTTGGAGAGGGCGGGGTGAGGTCTTTATTTCGCCTTTTCAAAATGCTCACTCACCTTGCTCCAGTTAATTACATTCCAGATAGCTTTTAAATAATCCGGACGTTTGTTTTGGTACTTCAGGTAGTAGGCATGTTCCCACACATCAATGCCTAAAATGGGCTGGCCTTTTACTTCGGCTACTTCCATCAATGGGTTGTCCTGGTTGGGTGTGGAGCTAACTTCCAGCTTGCCATCTTTTACTATCAGCCATGCCCAGCCGCTTCCAAAACGGGTAGTGCCTGCGGCGTTCATTTTCTCTTTCAAGGCATCCAGCGAACCAAACGTGCTGTTGATAGCATCGGCCAATGCGCCGGTTGGTTGTCCGCCAGTAGCGCCAAGTATCTCCCAGAAAAAAGAGTGGTTCCAGTGCCCGCCGCCATTATTACGAACGGCCGGAGAGATGGAACCGGCGTGCTTTACCAGCTCCTCTAAACTTTTGTTTTCATGCTCGGTACCGGCAATGGCTTTATTTAAATTATCTACATAAGCCTGGTGGTGCTTATCGTGGTGGATGCTCATGGTTTGCGCATCTATATGCGGCTCTAATGCTTCGGGTGCATACGGTAAAGGGGGAAGTGTGAATGCCATAACATTTTCGATTTTAGATTTATGATTTCAGATTTTGTCCGCCACAAATTTACTATGTGATAACAGGAGTGAAGGATGAAATATTATTTCTTTCTTATTTCGAAAGGCGGTGAAGTTTCTTTCCCTTTTCCATAAACACTTCTATGCTACCTCGTGATTGCATATCGTTTTTTATCGTAACGGCATACCATCCGACAGAGCCATTGAAGATGATTTTATGTTCAGCGAAATACTTTTTTATATCGGCTGTTAGTTGTGTGAAGGTGACAGGCTGGTCTTTCAAAACATGTGTAATTGCTTTTAGGAAAAGATCATACGTGGCTTTATCAATGTTCATTTTACCACCGCTGTTAGGATTAAGGCATTCTACGGTTGGTGATTTAGTGGTTGGCATTTTATCTTTTTTGTTGAAAGAAACTTTTGATCAGGAAGGCGCATTCATCTTGCAGTACACCTTTTATCAAGGTTGTTTTTGGATGAAAAGGAGCCCCCTCCCGGCCTCCCCCTTCCGGGGAGGTGATCCAGCGAAGGTATCCGTTCTTATCGTCGGAAGCGCCATATACAATGCGGCCGATCTTGCTCCAATACAAAGCACCGGCGCACATGAGGCAGGGTTCTACCGTTACGTACAACGTAGCATCCGGCAGGTACTTGGCGCCTAAAAAATTAAAGGCTGATGTTAGTGCAATCATCTCAGCATGGGCTGTTGGGTCAGCTAATGTTTCCACTTGATTATAGCCGCGGGATATGATTTTGTTATCTATCACTACTATTGCTCCAACAGGCACTTCATCCTTATCAAAAGCAGTCTGCGCCTGCCTTAGCGCCTGCCGCATAAAGTCTTCATCGTTCATGTATTGAAAGTAAGATAAGCGAAAGAATATCGAACAATAGAAAAAGGAATGTTGAATAAAGATGTGAAAGACAGAACAGCCAAGGCAGATGTAGGGATTTGCTAATGGCATGTGCTAAAAAGTAAACAGGATAATTATAAATGAATTGTAAAGCGAAAGCCTATATCAAAGAACCCCAAACTCCAACCCTCAACCGAAAGTCCTTCCTACATTTGTTTCAAATCGCTTTTTATGAACTTTCTGATAAAGATTTTAACTACCGCCGTTGCCGTTTATCTCGCAGCGCATTTTCTGCCCGGCGTTACCCTTCGCGATGTACAAACGGCCGTTATTGTAGCCCTGGTGCTGGCTTTTTTAAATGCTATTGTAAAACCGCTCTTGGTCATCTTAACTATACCCATCACCATTGTTACACTGGGTTTATTTCTTCTGGTGATTAATATCATCATTGTAAAACTGGCCGATTATTTTATAGACGGCTTTGTTGTTCACGGCTGGCTCACCGCCTTATTTTTCAGCCTTATCGTTTCGTTCTTCAGTTATATCATCATAAAAATTGTAGGCGAAAAAAAATAAATACTTCATGCAATTTCATAAAGGAAACCTGGCCAATCCCCAATTGATTTCTCTTTATAAAAATCTTTTATGGCCGCGGCTCATTGAAGAAAAAATGCTGTTGTTGTTGCGACAAGGGCGCATCTCCAAATGGTTTAGCGGCATTGGCCAGGAAGCCATATCTGTAGGCGCCACTATGGCTTTGCAGCCCGATGAATGGATCATGCCTCTCCATAGAAACCTCGGTGTATTTACATCGCGAAACATGCCCTTGCATAAATTATTCAAGCAATGGCAAGGCGCACAGGATGGCTACAGCAAAGGCCGCGAAAGAAGCTTTCATTTTGGTTCCAAAGAAGATTACATCTGCGGCATGATCTCGCACTTAGGCCCCCAACTTGCTATTGCCGATGGGGTAGCGCTGGCTTACAAATTAAGAAGCGAAAATAAAGTATCGCTGGCCTTTACCGGTGATGGCGGCACATCGGAAGGCGACTTTCATGAAGCCCTGAACACCGCTGCTGTATGGGATTTGCCGGTAATTTTTATTATTGAAAATAATGGCTACGGACTTAGCACGCCAACCGCTGAACAATATCGCTGTGCTCATTTAGCCGACCGCGCAAAAGGTTACGGAATGGAAAGCGTAGTGATTGATGGTAATAATATTCTTACTGTTTACGACACCGTAAAAGGCGTAAGGGACTACTGCATTCGCGAGCAGAAACCGTACTTGATTGAATGCACCACCTTTCGTATGCGCGGCCACGAAGAAGCCAGTGGCACCAAGTATGTTCCCAAAAAATTGTTTGATGAATGGAGCGCAAAAGACCCGATAAAAAATTATGAAGAATGGCTGGTGAAAGAAGGAATACTTAGCGATAAGATTATTAGTACCGTACGTGAAGAGATGAAAGCTAAGATAGAAGAGGAGTTGAAAATAGGATTTGATAATAAGCCCGCAGCCGTGATGGTGGAAGCAGAAGAAGTGAAAGACATGTATGCACCCTGCTCACCAACAGTGCTTTTACCACCTGCAGATACCAGCCGTGAACTGCGCATGATTGATAGCATCAAAGAGGGCCTCCACCAATCCATGCATCAGCATCCCAACCTTATTTTAATGGGACAAGACATTGCCGAATATGGCGGCGCTTTTAAAATAACTGAAGGCTTTGTACAGGATTTTGGCAAGGCCCGTGTACGCAATACGCCGCTTTGCGAAAGCGCTATTGTGGGTGCTGCATTGGGTTTATCGTTGGAAGGTTTTAAAAGCGTGATGGAAATGCAGTTTGCTGATTTTGCCACTGTAGGATTCAATCAAATTATTAATAACCTGGCAAAAATTCATTACCGCTGGGGGCAGAATGCTGATGTAGTGATACGTATGCCAACGGGCGGAGGTGTAGGCGCAGGGCCGTTTCACAGCCAAAGCAACGAAGCCTGGTTTGTACATACGCCGGGGTTGAAAGTAGTGTATCCATCTACACCATACGATGCAAAGGGGTTATTGATAGCGGCTATCAACGATCCTAACCCGGTGATGTATTTTGAGCATAAGGCTTTGTATAGAAGTGTCAGTGGCCCGGTTCCACCTGACTATTATGAAGTAGAAATCGGCAAGGCCAGAGTGGTGCAAACCGGCGATGATGTCTCTATCATTACATACGGCGCCGGCGTGCATTGGGCCGAAGATTATGCGATGGAGAACACGCATATCTCTATTGATATTTTAGATCTGCGAACGTTGTTGCCATTAGATTATGAAGCCATTGAAGCGGCCGTAAAACGGACCGGTAAAGTAGTGCTGCTGCACGAGGACACATTGATTGGCGGCATTGGTGGCGAGATAGCGGCCTGGATTGCGGAACATTGTTTTTCGTATTTAGATGCGCCGGTAATGCGTTGCGCATCGCTGGATACGGCCGTGCCTTTTAATACGGAGCTGGAAGCTGCGTTTATGGCGAAGGGAAGGTTGGGGGAGACGGTGCAAAAGCTTTTACGATATTAGAATGAAATTAATTTTTTATCATAGAATCTACAGTTAAATATGAAAGCAAAAAATACGATAACATTATACAGGCCCGTGAATCAAAAGGAATTGAATTTAATAGAAGCTTCGGGCTGGAAGGCTTTCCCACCAAGGCTTCCGGAGCAACCGATTTTTTACCCGGTGATGAATGAAGCTTACGCAACGCAAATAAGCAAAGAGTGGAATGTACCCGCTTATGGCGTTGGCTATGTGGTAAAGTTTGAAGTTGATACGGAGTAATTAAAAAAGTATAAAATTGAAAATGTTGGTGGCGAAATTCATAATGAACTATGGATACCGGCCGAAGAGTTACAAGCGTTTAATCAGCACATAGCCGGACTGATTGAAGTGATAGCAAAACATAGTTAAAAGCATGCCCACACTCTACATTATAGCGGGCCTGAACGGTGCAGGAAAAACTACCGCGGCAGAGGTCCTTTTACCAGAAGTTTTTCATACGTCCATCTTCATCAATGCAGATATGATAGCGGCAAAATTGTCTCCGGCCAATCCTGAAGCAGCGGCATTCAAAGCCGGAAGAATAATGCTGAATGAGATTCAGGAAAGCTTATCAAACTGGGAAACATTTGCCATTGAAACAACCCTTGCCATAAGGTCTTATTTGCATCTTATAAAACAGGCATAGTTACTGAATTATGAAGCCGTACTGTATTTTTTTTACCTGCCTTCAGCGGAAATGGCTAAAGAAAGAGTTAAGCTAAGAGTGAGTAGGGGCGGGCATTCCATTCCGCCCGATGTAATTGAAAGAAGGTACAAAACCGGACTAAAAAATTTTTTTGAATATCATAAGATAGTAGATCATTGGTTCTTGTATAAGAACGTAGCCTTACCACCTGAGCCTGTTGCAGAAGGAGAGTTGGAGGGAAAAATTATAGCCTATAATTTAGAGTTATGGGAACAACTAAAAAGAATGTAAATTTTTCCAAACGCCACACAGAGTTGCGTACCACTACTGAAGCTGCCTTAAAAAAAGTTTCCGAAAAACTTATTGCTGAAACAAAAAAACTGGATAGCTATCTCGTGGTTTCCGACGAAGCCGGCAACATCAAAAAAATACCAGCTAAAGATTTATAATCATCTTCCCGTACGAAAGCCCACTGCTACTTTATCTTCTCCGTTTATCTTTTTAATCAAGTCTTCGGCGGAGGTAGCTACTCTTACCATTGAGGCATCGCTTCCCTCCAAGTCAATGCGGCATTCATCTGCATCAGCCAGTTTTGTTATCATCACAATCTTTTCAATGTTGATGTACACCTCTTCCTTCCGGTCTTCGCAATAAACGTTTAAAAACTTCATTAGTTAAAGTGATTCGTTTGAAAGGTTTCAAAAATTTTTTTTAAGAAAGGCATCTATTCTTAATTCCCCTCTCCAACTTGTTGGAGAGGGGCCGGGGGTGAGGTTTACACATTAATTCCGCCGCTCACCTCTATCCGTTGGCCGTTAATCCACCTGGCATCATCGGTACATAAAAAAGCAACCACACCGCCAATATCATCAGCAGCACCCACGCGGCCTAATGGCGATAGCGAACTTAATACCCCTTTCATTTGCGGGTTGTTGCGGATGCCGGCATTATTAAAATCCGTTTCTATAGGGCCCGGCGCAATCACATTGGCACGTATGCCTCTTCCTCCTAATTCCTTCGCTAAATATTTTGTCAGCACTTCAATGGCTCCTTTCATAGAGGCATATACCGAGTAACCGGGGTTAGCAAACCGTGTAGTACCGCTGCTGATGTTTACAATACCACCGCCATCGTTAAAGTAGGGTAATAGTTTTTGTGTGAGGAAGTAAATGCTTTTATAATGCACATTCAAAAATTCATCAAACACTTCTTCCGTTACTTTTTCAAATGGCACCGTGGCACCCATACCGGCATTGTTGATTAAAAAGTCAATATGGTCGGTGCCCCAAACCGTCTTTAATTCAATGCTAAGGCCTTGCACAAAAGCATCAAGGGAAGAAAAAGCATTCATGTCGAGTTGCAACGCCAGGGCTTTGCGGCCGCTGTCCTGAATCTGTTTTACTACTTCTTCGGCTTCTTCTTTTTTACTACGGTAGGTAATAACTACATCCATTCCTTTGCGGGCAATGTTTAAGGCCATGTCTTTTCCCAAACCGCGGCTGCCACCGGTAACAAGCGCTATTTTCGATTTATTCATCTTTCTATTTTTTGTAGTGCAAAGCTATCTACTTCTTTCCCTTTTCATTCACCTTTGCATGCATGAATAAGCCGGGGCTAACGAAGATTCAGATTGTGATTATGGCCATTGCAGCAGGAGTGTGTGTAGCCAACATTTATTATAACCAACCCATATTAAAAGACATAGCAGCCACCTTTGGCAGCGGCGAAGGCGAGGCCGGGATCATCTCTGTTTTATCGCAGGCGGGCTATGGCCTGGGCCTTTTCTTTATTACGCCGTTGGGCGATAAGATGTCGCGCAAAAGTTTGATACTGCTGCTGCAAGGCTTGCTGGTAGCGGCTTTGATAGGTCTTACGCTGGTGACTAATCTTACTGGTATATATGTAATGAGCCTGATGACCGGTTTGTTTTCGGTAGCGGCGCAAGTGATATTGCCCATGGCTGCTTCACTTGATAAAGAGAACAGAGGCCGTACCGTAGGCATTGTTTTTACCGGTGTGCTGGTAGGTATATTAGCCGCAAGGGTTTTTAGCGGCTACATCACTCAATGGTTAGGATGGCGGTATGTGTATGGCATCTCTGCGGGGATGGTTTTTATAACAGCGCTGATGGTGCAGTTTTCGTTGCCTGATATAAAGGCTTCCTTTGCGGGCAACTACTTGTCATTACTTCAATCAACAATGAAACAAGTCACCCGTTTTAGTCTGCTGCGTCGCACGGCCTTATTGGGTGCTTTGGTATTTGGCGCTTTTTGCTCCTTCTGGACTACTCTTACCTTTTATTTAAGTGGACCGCCTTTTCAGTATCATACCGATACGATTGGGTTGTTTGGTATTCTTGCCATCGGTGGTGCATTACTGGCGCCGGTGTTTGGTAAGCTGGCCGATAAAGGTCACCCTGCAAGGTCGCAGGTGCTGACTGTTTTGTTGTTAATAGCCGGCATCATTTTAATCAAAGCCTTTCCGGCTACCATTGTTTCATTTATTATAGCCGTTCTGTTTTTGGATGTAGGAGTACAGGCAACTCAGGTCACCAACATTGCTACCATTTACACCCTGGATGAAAAGGCGCATAGCCGCATCAATACGGTTTACATGACTACGTATTTTATTGGCGGCGCTGTAGGCACTTTTGCCGGGGTGCAATGCTGGCGCGTGGGCGGTTGGGGGCTGGTTACGGGACAACTTTTATTATGGAGTGTGATGGCATTGGTAGTGGCTTATAGTGGTTATAGAAAGAAGCAGAAGAGTGCTGTGCAGATGAATTAAGTGTTTAAGAATAGAAAGTTGTTCTCTTCCGAGGCGTTTCTCGCAAACTAAGGCCTGCAATGAAAAAGATGAACACAGCGGTTTAGAAGTATGATCAAAGTCCTCTTCAATTCATGCACATCTTTTATAGCTCTTGATTTTTAATGTACTCGTCAATATGTTTTTCAGTAGGTTTTCCAGTTCCGGTTACACATATACTGCCATTAAATTTATTGATAATAATAGGTGCATTACCGCCAAGGGCATTCATTATATCACCAGTTTCAATAAATTTTGTAGACTGATAAAAAAATACCCATCCGTAATGAAACTCAATTGTATCATCTATAAGTAAAGTCAAACTAATACGACTATGATTTTCAATGTCCTTTATGTATTTACTTGCTTTGCCAATTGCTTCAATGAATGTGAGCATTTTACCCTTTTATTTAATTCTGTCTATCGAAGCTCTAATTGATAATTGAAACGCTAAATTTTGATGATAGTAGAGTTCAACTTTCGTATTGGAGGCGTGTGAGACACACGCCCCGGCGGCGCCCTGCCGGTGGCCGTGTCTCACGGCCATTATTCCAAGAAGCAAAACTTTATCATCTCTTGTCACAAATTGTATATAGATTTTCTATTCATAAGTAAATACCTCACTCCGCATACTTATACCCCACGCCCCTCACCGAATGAAAATACTTAGGGCTGCGGCTGTCTTCTTCAAAATATTTGCGGAAGCTCAAAATGAAATTATCAATGGTTCGTGTAGTAGGATAAACGTTATAGCCCCATACCGATTGCAGGATTTTTTCCCGCGGCACCACTTCGTTTTTATTTTCCAGCAGCAGCTTAAGCAGCATTGCTTCTTTTTTACTTAGGTCTATTGTTTCGCCCTTAGCGGTAGTGGCTTGCTGGGCTTTAAAATCAATGCTGTTGCCACCAAACATGTAGGTATCACCCACCGATGATTTATCCTGCAAGCGTTTGTTTTTCTTTATCAGCTTTTGCACTCTTAGCAATAACTCTTCTAAATTAAAAGGCTTGGTCAGGTAATCATCAGCGCCTTTTTTTAAACCCATCACCCGGTCGGTGCTGCTGTCTTTGGCACTTAGAATTAAGATCGGCACTTCGGAGTTAGTGAGCCGGATGGTTTGGGTTACACTAAAGCCATCCACCTCCGGCAGCATAACATCCATAATAATCAAATCAAAGTATTCGTTCTGCACCGCCTTCATGGCCTGCATGCCATCATAGGCCGAGGTGACCTGCAAACCTTCCAGCTCTAAATTCATCTTCAGGGTTTCGTGAAGGTTGGTTTCATCTTCTACCAATAAAATAGAGGGCTTGGTGGGGTCAATCATGTCGCATAAAATTGAACAATAAATTTACTTCCCCCCGGCGGATTGTCCCTTATAATTATATCGCCGCCATGGTCCTTTGCAATGCGCTTGCAGATGTATAAGCCTAAGCCCGTGCCTTGCGTTTTGCGGGTTTGCTCGCTACCGATGCGATAAAACTTTTGGAACACCTGCTTCTTTTCTTCATCGGCTATGCCACAACCTTCATCATTAATTTGAAGAAGCACCTTATTGCTTTCTTTGGAGAGGTGTAAGGTAACCGGCTTATTGTTGGGTGAATACTTATTAGCGTTCTCCAGCAGATTAGAGAGCAATAGTTTTAAGAGCATCGCATCACCCTTTAATTCTACTTCCTCTTCTATATCAGCCTGAAGGTTTCTGTCAGGATAGCGGTTGCCAAAGGCTTTCACTACATCTTTCACCAATTGCGACAGGTCCAGTTCCTCCATCGCCATACGATACGCGTTGCCTTCTAACTGCGATGAGATAAGGATGTTGTTGATAAGTGTATCCAGCCGCATTGTTTCCTGCAAAGTGGTTTGCACTAACTTCTTCTGCTTGTCTTCTTCGAGGTGATGCTTCTGCATCGTTTCTAAATTAAGCCTTGCCACGGCGATAGGCGTTTTCAATTCATGGGTCACGGCCATTACAAAATTCTGCTGCTGTTGTTGCAGTTGAAACTGGCGGCGCACCGACCGGTAGATAAACCCCGCCCCTACTAAAATCAATAATAAAAAGGCGCTGCCTTCGCCGGTGTATTTATATACTCCGCGTTTTTCTGCTTCATTAATAAGAAGTAGTTGTTGGCTGTAATCGGCTTCGGTAGTAACGAGGCGGGAACGTTTTAACTGGTGTATTTCTTTGTTTTGCCGGAACAGTGAAACCGACCACCAAACCAAGGCGGCAATAATATACAAAAGAAGGATCCAGTACACCATAGTAGCGATGCGCAGCTTGCGCTTGCTATCGGCAGCCATCAGGGTTGAGGTTTCTTTTCGATGCGGATGCCTACATTCATTACCGCATCCAACGGATCATCACGCATAATTTGTTCCAGTGTAAAAGTGTAATTGCCGGCAGTAGCAAACCGAAACTTTTGCGGGTCTATCACAAAGGCAATGCGGTGCTCAAAAATATCATCCATGCCGGTGCCCAGCCAGCCTTCTTTATTGGCCAGCGGCAACTCTAAACTAAATTTTTGTGTGCTGTCCAGCGGCGACTTTGCATACAGGTTCACCCAGATATTATTGAACCGGTATTTGTTGTTATGACGAACAATAAGATAAAGCTGATAGAGCGAAGCCGTATCTTTTATAGTGAAAGTAAACTGCGGTTTGTAGCTGCTTTGCCATTGCTGGCCGGGGATGGATTCCACCTTTTCGTACAGGTCAATTTTGGCACACGAAGAAAGCCACACGCAACAGGCAATAAGTAAGGAACAAAAGAGGCCGGCAAACTTGCGGATAAACATGGTGCAAAACTAAAGATGGTTTTTCAAACTCGTTGCTTACAGCTTTCCTTTACAATACATTCAACACTTGTTCTTTTGCTTTTTCCAATTCATCTTTCATCATCACTACACTTTTTTGTATGGTAGAATCGTAGGCCTTGGCGCCGGTGGTGTTTATTTCGCGGCCTATTTCCTGTAAAATGAAAGAAAGCTTTTTGCCTTTGCTGTCATCGGCTTCGTCAAGTATGGAGGTAAAATAAGCGCAGTGATTATTCAATCTTACCTGCTCTTCGGTAATATCAATCTTTTCGATGTAGTACACCAACTCCTGCTCTAAACGGTTCTCGTCATAATTCTCTTTACCAACGTTTTCTTCCAGCAATCGCTTAATGCCTTCTTTAATTTTTTGCTGGCGCAATGGTTCCAGCCGGGCTACTTCTTCCTGCTGGGTGATGATGTTTTTTATACGCAACTCCAGTTCGCCTTTCAATGACTTACCTTCTTCTATGCGGTGATGGTTTAAGTTATCCACGGCCGCCTGCATGATAGCGGTAAACTGTCCCCACTCTTCATCGGTAAGTGTGTCGCTGGTAGGTGTAATTACTTCGGGAAGTTTTACCAGGGTGCTTAAAATAGATGACGTATCTAACCCTAATTCTTTTGATAATTCCGCTAATGGTTTATAGTAAGCTTTTGCCAGATCGGTATTGATAGTAACCGGCCGGGCATTGCCAGTTTCTTTTAAGTTGATGTTACATTCCACGGTGCCTCTTATCAGCTTCTCTGATAAAATTTTACGGATCTCAAATTCAAAAGGTTTTAAAAAAGCGGGCATCCGTAACTGAAGGTCAAACTGTTTTCCATTGAGCGATTTAATGTCAACTAAAAAGGTTTTATCACCTACCGGTTGTTCCGCTCTGCCGAAGCCCGTCATTGATTTTAACATGCACTAATTTTTATTGAAGGAAGTAAATTTATTTTATTCCGGCCGATATGATTGGTAAAGTCCGGTAATAAAAAAAGCCCCGCTTTTGGCGAGGCTTAATATCGAGATGGGTTAGTAAGTAAGGGAACAGTAAATTCCCATCACAATATTAAAAAGATTTTTCACTAACAGAAAAAAAATCATCTCTTTTTTATTCACATTTTTTTTATGATGGTGTGAATTGATACCCTTTATTGTAGTTGATGTAAAAACGATAGCGATAATAGTTGATGAATATTGAGACATCATCTGCTGCAAGCTGCTATTGGTGCCGGTTTCAGCGCATTGCTGTTACTGCTTTTTGTAAGCGCTGTATAAAGCACATCACATCTGGCGAAGCATAAAGGAAACTTACCTTTGAAAAAATTTAGTTGATGCGTTTTCAAAACAAGGTGCCTTTACAAGAGATAGCCGGCTTAATTGGTGCAGAGATCATCGGCAATAAAGATGCGGCGGCAAGCGGCATCAATGAAATTCATAAGGCAGAAGAAGGCGATCTGGTTTTTGTTGATCATCCCAAGTATTACCAAACCTGCATTAACTCAGCAGCAACGTACATCATCATTAATCAGCGCACCGGTTTTCCTTCGCATAAATCGTTGCTGTTAGTGGATGATCCCTTTGAGGCGTATCAAAAAATTGTAGCGCACTACCGTCCGTTTTTACCGGTGCAAAAGACGATCAGCGACACGGCAACTATTGGCGAAGAGACCGTTATCATGACCGGCGCTGTTGTGGGTAATGAGGTGACGATCGGTACGAACACCATCATCTATCCCAACGTTGTTATCATGGACCATTGTGTTGTTGGTAACAATGTTGTTATTCAAAGCGGCACCGTTATCGGCAGCGATGCTTTTTATTATAATAAGAAAACAAACAGAGACATTCATTATAAAAAAATGCTGAGCGGCGGACGTGTAGTGATTAACGATTTTGTGGAGATCGGCGCTAACTGTACGATAGACCGCGGCGTAAGCGGCGATACGGTTATTGGCGCCGGTACCAAGATGGATAACCTGGTGCATATAGGCCATGATACGGTGATAGGAAAGAACTGTTTGTTTGCCGCGCAGGTAGGCATTGCCGGTGCCACCACCATTGAAGATGAGGTGATACTGTGGGGACAAGTAGGTGTTAGTAAAACATTGACCATTGGCAGGGGCGCCGAAGTGTATGCGCAGAGCGGTGTGCCCGCCAGCATAGCCGGTGGAAAGAAATATTTCGGTTCGCCGGTAGAAGATGCCCTTACTAAAAAGAAAGAGCTGGTGTGGATGAAACGCATACCGGTATTGTGGGAGAAGGTGTTCCCCCCATCCCCTAAAGGGGGGCTTGGGTAGAGCTGCTATGAATTCAGATAGTTCTTTGTTTACAGTTTTCTTTTTGTACTAAGCCGAAGTGCTACTATGAAGCGTTTGTTGCGTCGCACTCTTGTACGTTCTTATCGCTACTCAAAAAAACAGTAATCATAAACAGGCTTATAAAAAAAGGAGAGTAGCTAACCCCCCTTCAGGGGATGGGGGCTTTTACCATACCATTTAGTTTTTGTTTTGTTACTTGCTTTTCGTTGAAACAACTAATCGTCCATAGCACTCTTTTTGCTTTACTTATTTTACTTACACAGCACGCCTGTGCCCAATATAAAGTCAAAGGCCATGTGCTCGACAGCTCCCGAACTTATCCTATTGATTTGGTAACGGTGCAAAGTACCGGTGGTAAAATAACCCTGACCGATTCTACCGGTGCTTACGTTATTGATGTAGCGGAAAAAGACTCCATCTGGTTTTCGTTTTTAGGAAAGCCTACACCTAAATACCCGGTACTAAAAATTGCTGATGTCACCCAGTTCGATATTGCTTTGCGGTTAAAGACGGATGTAATGAAAGAAGTGCGGATACGTACCCGCAACTATAAAGAAGACTCCGTGCAAAACCGGCGCGACTATGCCAAGGTGTTTAATTTTCACCGGCCATCATTAGGCACCATGACCTCGGTAACATCATCGGGTGTTGGCTTTGATCTGGATGAAATCATCCGGCTGTTTCAATTCAAAAAGAACCGGAGCATGGAGCATTTTAGAATGCGGCTGGAGCAGGAAGAAAAGGATAAGTTTATTGACCGGCGTTTTAGCAAAGGCATTGTAAAAAAGCTAACCGGTATTACTAAAGACGATGAACTCTCCGACTTCATGAAAAAGTACCGCCCCACCTTTGAGTTCACTTCCGCTACTTCCGATTATGAGTTTCAATTCTTCATCAAGATCGCTTACGACGAATACAAAAAAACAAAAGCGATTTAGTTGGAGTGAAAACATAGAAGGTTTTAATGAAACCTTCTATGTTTAAAGCCAGCCAAAACCTTCTATGATTCCTTACTTTAGCTCTATGAGCAATCCCTTTCACAACGAGTTAAAGAAAGAGTTTCAGTTGGAGCGCATGATTCTTTTTAGCGACGCCGTGTTTGCCATTGCCATCACCTTACTGGCTATTGAACTGAAAGTGCCGGAAGTAGAAAAGCATCTTGTGAGCGATGCGTTGCTGATTGAAAAGCTGGAAGAACTTATACCCAAATTCATTGGCTTTTTTGTTTCGTTTTTTGTGATTGGCGTTTACTGGGTCGTGCATCACCGCACATTTGGTTATGTTATTAACTACAATCACCGGCTTCTTTGGCTGAACCTTATTTTTTTACTGGGCGTTGTGCTCATGCCTTTTTCATCGGCGTTTTACAGCAGCTATGTTATACGGGGAGTAAAACTTCCCGTGATAATTTACGTACTCAATATTTTCTTTCTGGGCATCATGAGCCTTGTTGTTTGGGAGTATGTAATCAATCCCAAACGCGGATTGGCAGAAGGCGTTACGGTGCAACTGAAACGCTATTTCCGTTTTCGTGCCATTGCGCCACTGGTGGTTTTTTCTTTCATCACACTTGTGTACGTGTACAAAGGGCCCAATGTCGCCGTCTGGATGCCGCTGCTCATTGCACCGCTGATGCGCCTGGGCCGCCGGTATTATTTTAAACCTCAACCTGCTAAAAAATGAAAAAGTTTTTGTTGCTTCTTGTTGCCAATAGCCTGTTGCTTATTGCTAATGCCCAGCCCACCTTTATAAAAGACAGCCTGGATACCTATGTGCAAAAAGCGTTAGCCGACTGGCACATTCCCGGGGTAGCTGTATGCGTGGTGAAAGATGGTAAGATAGAAGTAATGAAAGGCTATGGCCTGGCCGAATGGGGCACCGATAAAAAGGTGGACTCCAATACCTTGTTTGGTATTGGCTCCAACACCAAAGCCTTTACCGCTACGGCTTTGGCGCTGCTGGATGCAGAGAAGAAGTTATCATTAGATGATAAGGTGCAGAAATGGTTACCCGATTTTAAGCTGTATGATCCCTGGGTAGCTAAAGAAACCGTCATCCGCGATTTGCTTTGCCATCGCTTAGGTTTTGAAACCTTCCAGGGCGACTTTATGTTTTTCGATTCGGATTTAACCAAAGAAGAAGTACGGGAAAAACTATCAAGGCTGAAGCCTAAATATAGCTTTCGCAGTAAGTGGGGTTATACCAATGCCGCCTTTTTAACTGCTGGCGAAATCATACCAAAAGTAACCGGTAAAACATGGTCGCAGTTTGTAAGGGAACGAATCTTTATACCGCTTGGTATGAACCGTACCGTTACTACAGGCAGTGAACTGCAAGCTGCTACCAATGTATCCGCTGCACATACGGTGGTTGATGGCGAGATACGAAAAGTAGCTTATGGAAAGTTAGAAAATTTAGCCCCTGCCGGTAGCATTTTATCCAGCGTTTCCGATTTAAGCAAATGGGTAATGATGCAATTGGATGCTGGTAAATATGGGAGCAAACAAATCATTCCTGCATCGGCTATTGCCCAAACCCGTATGCCAAATTCCATATTGGGTAATGGCGGCAGTTTGTATAACAAATCGCATTTTGCTTTATATGGCTTAGGATGGTTTTTAGAGGAATACAGCGGCCGCAAGATTGTAGAGCACACCGGTGGCGTTAACGGTTTTGTTACCAGTGTATGTTTGGTGCCCGAAGAAAAACTGGGGATTGTAGTGCTGACAAATACTGATGCCAACAACTTTTATGAAGCCTTGCGTTACGAGATCATGGACGCTTATCTTGCTTTGCCTTATCGCAACTACAGCAAGGCCTATCTTGGGTTTCAGGAAGCCGCCAATAAAGAACAAAAGGCAATAGAACAAAAATGGAACGATAGCATTGCAATGAATGTAAAGCCATCGGTACCGCTATCATCATTCGCCGGAACTTATACCCATGCTATCTATGGTACTATGATTCTTGCTCTTAAAGACAACAAGCTTATTGCCACATTCGAACATCATAAAGGACGCTATGCAGAACTAAAGCATTTAAGCGGCAATCGCTTTTTAGCCAGATTTAATGATCCTATTTTGGGCACTAAGGTTTGGCCTTTTGTTATTACAAATGGTCATGTGAAATCCGTAACAGTAACGGTTGCCGGCTTTGTGGAGTTCACGCCGTATGAATTTGTAAAAACAAAATAAAAATCAACTTCTATCAACACTTAGTTTAATTGAAATATAAAATGGATAATCAAAACACCCCTTCAGGGGATGGGGGTCTCAATCTCGGCATCGGTACACGGCTTCAACACACGCAGCATGGGCCCGGCGTAATTGTTGGTGTTCGATACGCTACCTACCTCATCTCGTTTATTTATCATGGTATAAAAGAAGTGGATAAAACTGATCCAGCGCTTGAAGAAATTATTCCTGAAAATGTAACCGAAGAAATAGAAACGCATTCCGGGGTGGAAAAATCGTTGCTGAAAATTTTACGGCTTTGGAACGGTGTGTCGGAGGTAGTGCTTATCGGCGATCGCTGGCAGGGTGGTACGATGCTGTTACAACCGGCCGATAAAAACCTGAAGCCCAAAGAGATCCCGATAGAAGATTTCTTTCATAAAATAGTGATGCTGCGCGACAGGCTGCGGGTGATGGAGCAACAGATCAATGCACATAAAATTTTAACCGACGAAGACAAAGTGGCCCTTCAGCAATACATTACCCGCATTTACGGAACGCTTACCACCTTTAATGTGCTGTTTAAAAACAAGGAGCAATGGTTTATTGGTGATAAGGGCAGCAAAGAAAGCTAACGGCGACACGTTTTTTATACCGTTACCGGTTGCAAAGGCAGCTTCACCATCACCCGGCAACCCTCACCCGGAGCGGATTGTATGGCTACATTGCCACCCAGCGCCTCGGCCCTGTTGGTAATATTATTCAGGCCCAGGCCCTTTGCCGTTTTAGCAACATGAAAGCCCTTGCCATTATCGGTAATGGTTAGCAATATTTCCAAGTTGGTGATATCAATACATACTTCTACAGAAGATGCTTTTGCATGTTTGATGATATTGTTTAATTGCTCCTGCACCATGCGATAGAGCGCCAGTTTTTGATCTTTGCTGGTTTGCTCATCCAGGGCCGCGGCGGTTTCAAACCGGATGGAAAAGTCTTTCGTCAGCTTGATCTTTTCAATCAACTCGGCCAGCGCTTCTACCAGCCCGGCTTCAAACTGGTAGCCCACCGCCAGCGAGTGGGATAGGTTGCGTATTTCGTTGATGGCGGTATCTACCAAATGCAGCGTTTGTGTTATGGTTACTCCTTCCAACACTTCATCGGAGGCCAGTATAGAAAGGTACATGCGCACTACGGAAAGAATCTGGTTGATATTATCGTGCAGTTCCAGCCCCAGGCTGGCTTTTTCTTTTTCTTCCGCATCTATCATAGCCTGCATCAGCTTTTTTTGCTCAATGATTTTTTGCGCTGATAGTTCTTTCTCCAGATTTTTCATGGCCGATATATCAATGCCCATCCCCAACAGGCACCGGGTGCCCGCATAATCAGTAGCGATACCGGTAAAGTAGTAAGGAATGTTTTTACCGTCCTTCGTTTGCAGGCCGGCTTCTGTACCACTTGAACCGGTTTCAAAAACCGTATCAATTACATGGGCTATATTTTGTACATCATCACCAATAAAAAAATCAAGTGGCGACATGCCGCTTATTTCCCCGGCTGAATAGCCTGAGATAAGCTCCAATTGCCGGTTCCAGCGCAGGTACTTTCGTCCTTGTGTAAACACATAAAATAAACCCGGCAAGCTGTTAATGATAGAATCAGAAAGATCTCGTTCGGTTTTTAATTGGTGCTGTACCTGCATTCGTTCGGTAAGGTCGCGTACTGAAGAAAGAAAAAGCCCATCGAAAAGGCGTTTGGTATGTACTTCGGTATCCACCAGCGTTCCATCTTTGCGCTTCATCTTTCGCTGCTTAATGGTGGTATTTTCTCCCTGTAATGCTTCAAAGTCAACCGGGTTATTGGCTAAATCTTCCGCCGATAATACATCGGCCAATGACATAGCCCGCAGCTCGTCTTTAGTATAGTTTAATAGTTTAACAGCGCTGGTATTTACATCCAGAATCTTTCCTTCTTTACTAAAAATGGTAATGGCATCGGCTTGTTGCTCTACCAGCGAGCGGTATTTTTCTTCGCTTTGTTTCAGCGCTTCTTCACTCCTTCGCCGCTCGGCAATGTTGCGTACAATAGCCATAATGCGCCCATCCTTTAGCATTTGCGCCGTTACTTCTATCGGTATCAGTGTGCCATCGGCACGCATCAGTGTTCGTTCCAGCTCCGTGCGTTCGCCCGCCAGCAGCTCTTTCCACATAATAGGGCGGTGCGCCAGCTCGTCTCCGGTATATAATTCGGTAATGTTTTTTTTCTGCAACTGCTCTTTTGTAAAACCCGCCATCTGGCAGGCCCTTTCATTCATATCTAAAAAGCGGCCCGTGGCATCATTAATAAAAATGGCATCGGATGCCTGGTTAAAAAGCGTATGATACCGTTCCTCGCTTTCTTTCAATGCTTTTTCTGTTTGCTTGCGCTGGGTAATTTCTACATCCATGCATACATACCAGGGAGCTGTATCAAATGAGGGTATGGGAAAAAAGGTGGAGATGCAACAGCCTTCGCTTCCATCACGGTAACGGAACGACCATTCTACCGGTTCAACAACAGGATTGGTCATATCGGCATTTCGCAATTTGTTTAGCCAAAACTCACTGTCGTCTTCACTGTAAACTAACTGGTTAAGATGCTTGCCTATGGCTTCTTCCGCCGTCCAGCCAAAGATGCGCTCCGAAGCGTGGTTCCAAAAAAGCACTTCGCCTTCACTGTTATACCATTGCACGGCCACATTCGGCGTGTTTTGAAAACAGGCCAGCAACTGTTTTCTGCTTTGTACCAGTTCCTTTTCTACGTTACTTCGACGCAGGCTTTTTAAAACCAGTTTGTTCATAAAGCGAATAGAAAAATGTTCTTTTGTAATGCTATCCTCAGCGCCGGCTTCCATGGCTAAAAGACATAATTCCTCGTCCTGCCGGTTGCTGATGATAATAGTATTGCTATAAGGAAAAATAGCCTGCAGAAAGATAAAACGCCGAAGGTGCCCGATGGTGGTAAGATTGCTGTGCAGCAAAATCAGCTGGGGTGATAAGGACTTGTTTTGTTCCAGATCAGTAAAAGATAAAACGATAGCGGGAGCGATGGAAAAGCTTTGTGTGAGGTAATTGAATTGAGATAACAACGGCTCGGATTCCGGGTCGGCTTCTATAATCAGCAGTTGGTTTAGCTGTTTCACGGTAGTTGGTTTATTCCTTTGCTATTGCCTCCATTATGGCCGGTATGGGTCGCATCAACTGCGGCTACGAAACTACAAAAGCGCTTTCACATGAGCTGTGGTTTTATGCCTGAATGATAAAGCTATTCCTTATTGAAGGGTATCTGGCATAAAATGAATACGACAAATCATTCACCAGGTACCTGCCCGCGTAAATGAATATTCATAAAATGAAATATCTTGTAACCATCTCGCCAGTGTAAATTCATTGCTTATGCCAGTAACTGCAACTGCCGCCTTGCGGCCCGCCATTGTTCCCTTAGTCCGGCAAAAAGCGTTTCGCATCAACAGTATTGACCTTTTGCGTGGGCTGGTAATGATTGTGATGGCATTGGACCACACCCGCGACTTCTTTCACGTAACGGCCTGGAGCGATGATCCCTTGAACTTAGCCACTACTTCGCCGGTGCTTTTTCTTACCCGCTTTCTTACGCATTTTTGCGCCCCGGTGTTTGTGTTTTTAGCCGGCAGCTCCATCTACTTTCAATCGCTGCGCAAAACCAAAAAGGAGTTAAGCCTGTTCCTGTTGAAACGTGGGCTGTGGCTGGTTTTTGTAGAGATCGTGATCTTCAATTTCGCCTTTAGTTTTAACCCGGATTATAATTTCATCGGCCTGCAAACCATTTGGTCTATCGGTATCAGCATGATGATTTTAGCGGCTGTTATCTGGCTTCCATTTAAAGCTATTCTTGCCATTGGATTGTGTATTGTATTAGGCCATAATTCACTTGATTTTTACGAAGCCCACCATGCTCCGGGGTTCCCATTAATTTATAGTTTTCTTCATCATCCCGGTGTTTTCCCGATAGATAAAACGCATAACCTTTTTGTTTTGTACCCTTTTCTTCCGTGGGTGGGTTTAATGATGATGGGCTATTGCTTTGGCAAATTTTTTATGCAATACGAAGGTGCGGTTAGAAGGCAGGTGTTGATTCGACTTGGTATAGGTTTGATCCTATTTTTTATATTGTTACGGGCTACTAATCTCTATGGCGATCCATCTCACTGGGCGGTGCAATCAAGAGGGGTTGTTTATACGGTTCTATCTTTTATTAACGTTACCAAGTACCCGCCGTCGTTATTGTACATGTGTGTTACCATTGGCCCGGCCCTGCTTTTTTTAGCGGCCGCCGAAGGGGCAAAAAACAGGTTGTCAAAAATAATTACCGTATATGGCAAGGTGCCGTTTTTATATTATGTGCTTCACTTTTACCTGATACATTTTATTGCCATGATTTTCTTTTTTGCCGGCGGGCACACAATGGCCGATATGAAAGGATTAAGCAATAACCTGCCGCTATTTATTATTCCCGGCCAGGGCCAGTCATTGGGTGTGGTCTATCTTGTTTGGCTGTTTGTTGTGGCATCGCTATATCCCGTTTGTAAATGGTTTAGCCGGTACAAGCAAACCCATAAACAATGGTGGCTGAGTTATTTGTAGTTCAGTAATTTTAAGCATGAAGCCAGCTGTTTTTCTTCTCCTGCTTTCTTGCTTTTATAGTTTTCTACAAGCGCAAACTACTGCTGATATACTGATTAAGAACGGCCGCATATTAGATGGCACCGGCAACTCCTGGACCTGGGGCGATATAGCCATCAAGGATGGAAAGATCATCCGCATAGACAAAAGCATCAACATAGCTGCCACTAAAACCATTGATGCCAAAGGCCTGATAGTAGCGCCTGGCTTTATAGATGTTCATACACATATAGAAGGCGATGAAATTAAAAACCCCACGGCCGATAACTTTATTTACGATGGCGTAACCACCGTTATCACCGGCAACTGCGGCTCATCGAACGTGAATATTAAAAAGTATTTAGAGCAGCTTGATTCGATAAAATTATCCATCAACGTAGCCACCTTCATTGGCCATAACGATGTACGCAAAGCGGTAATGGGAACGGCCAACCGCAAAGCCACTGCAACTGAAATAAAAAAGATGGAAGCCCTGGTGGAGCAAGCCATGAAAGACGGCGCTGTGGGTTTTAGCACAGGACTTATTTATATTCCGGGTACCTACTCATCAACGGCCGAAGTAGTAGCGCTGGCCAAAGTAGCGGCCCGCTACAAAGGCGTATATGCCTCGCACATGCGGGATGAAGGCGACAGTGTAACACAGGCTATTGAAGAAGCCCTGCACATTGGCCGTGAGGCAAGGCTGCCGGTGGAGATTTCTCACTTTAAATTAAGCGGGCAGCAAAACTGGGGGCGAAGTAAAGAGACATTACCGATGATTATTAAAGCAAGGGAAGAAGGATTGGATGTAACCATAGACCAATATCCTTACACAGCGAGCAGCACCTCGCTTAGTACCTTATTACCGGATGAAATTTTGGCCGATGGTCAAGATTCCATTATTGCCCGCTTGGGCCGGCCGCCAGTACGCAGGTATGTTTCGGATTACATGATAAAGAAACTAAGCAAACGAAAGCTAAAGCATCTTAGCTATGCCGTAGTAGCTTATTACAAAGCCGATACAGCGATGAATGGAAAAAGCGTAGAGCAGATTAACCTGCTGATGGAGCGTAAGCATACCGTAGAAGAGGAAACGCAAACGGTGATGGACATGATGACCAAAGGTGGCGCCAGCGCGGTGTTTCATGGCATGAGCGACGATGATGTAGAGCACATTATGCAATACCCTTTTAACATGTTCGCTTCCGATGCCTCCATCCGCATTTTTAACGAAGGGGCTCCACACCCACGGGGTTATGGCACTAATGCAAGAGTATTGAGCAACTATGTGCGGGATAAAAAAGTGATTACCTTGGAGGAAGCGGTGCGCCGCATGACCTCTTTACCGGCACAAAAGTTTGGCTTTAAAAACCGCGGCTTATTAAAGGAAGGCTTTGCGGCCGACATCGTAATTTTTGATGAAAAAACGGTGAAGGATAATTCGACGTACGAAAAGCCGCATGCTTACTCAACGGGCTTTCAATACGTGATGGTAAATGGCAAGCTGGTAGTGGAAGAAGGGAAGCATAATGGTACAAGAAGCGGTACTACATTGTTTGGAGAAGGGCACGGAAACGGACAGTTATAGTATTTTATCAATAGCGTTTTTACACCTAAACCCGCTTCATAATTTTCACATCGGTTGACTTTGATCTTTTAATATCTTTTGCGCAAAGACTAAGGCTATTACGGTAAAAACTAAAATGATAACAGTATCAGTAAGATTATTTTAAAGTACTTGTATCTACTCTATTGATGAATACTATTAACAGGAACCATTTTTATAATCGCTTCAAACTTTCTATCACGTCTTTATTTCCCGGTTCTAATTCAAGTGACTTTTGGTAACTCTTAATAGCAGCTTCTTTATCGCCGATTGCTTTATAAAAATCACCCCAGCGATTATACACGATAGCTGAAGCAGGGTGCTGCTCTGCCGCTACTTCTAAAAGCGCTTTTACTGGCTTTGGGTCAAAAGGTTTTTTATTTAACCAGTCATAAGCAGCATACGTAATTTGATACTCATTCAGGTTCATCTTTTTAAAGCCTTCCTTCGCTTCCGCATAACGCTTCGCTTTTAAATATTCTGATGGCGTGAACTCATCTGCCCTCATGCGCAACGACGCATTTTTATCGGTTTGATACTCGCTTCTTACCGATATAATGCGGCCACTGCCATCTCTCTGAAAAAAACCTTTCACGTTAAAGTCAGTAAAAACGATAGTGTCATTGGCTACCGGAAAGCAATAGATGTCCCGGCCCTCGTTAATGTTCTCTACTAAATGGTTCCCTTCTCTGCGCAACGTAAGCACTTCATCGGGCCCTTTACGATAACGGCCGGCATAACCCTCCAATAGTTGGCTGGCAACTGCAACGGGCTTTATCGCCGCAGGCAAAAAATTTGTCCAGTGATAAACACTCGCTACCGACCGCCGCAGCTCGTTTGCAAAACCATTAAAATCGTCGCCGGAGTTATGCATGATAACAATGCCGTTGCCGCCTTTCACACTGCCGGTGGCATAAGCCATAAAGCCGGCGTTGACACCTTCATGTCCAAAGTACCAGCCTTGCGGCGATGTGTTATCGCTTCGTTGCAGCAGAAATGTGCCAAGGCCCATCTGCTCGAGATAAGCGCCTTTACTGATGGTAGTTACCGGGGCTACCATTTTTTTCATAGTAACACTGCTTAACAGCTTTCCTTTCCCTTCGTAGCATTTTTGCAGGTCAATAAGCAACAGAGCTAAGTCGGTGGGGGTAGAATACAGACCGGCCGCTGCTTGCTGCGGGTACACATACGGCATTCCTTTGTACCACGAAGCCGACGAGTAGCCCCATGCAGCCTGCTGCTCAAACGATGGCGATAGTGGTTGAAGAAAAGTTGAATTCTTCATACCGAGCGGCTCGAAAATTTCTTCCTGGGCGATAGTGGCAAAATCTTTCTTCAACGCTTCCATAATGGCCAACTGTACCATCATATAACCGCCGCCGGAATACCGGAATTCTTTTCCCGGCTCACTGCTAACCGCCACTGGATTGACCTCCGCAATCGAATCGCCGTTGAGTATTTGAGTTATTGTTGGTAACGGATTTTTAGCAGGCAGGTAACCAAAGTAAGCCGACTGCGATATGCCCCCGGTATGGCTTAACAACATCTGAAGAGTAACCGGCTTGTTGCGGGTAAAATCGTTATCCTTCAGCTTCCACGATGTGAGATAACGATTGATGGGCGAATCAAGTGATAGCTTACCCTGCTCCACTAACCGTAAGGCTATAACGGCCGTCACCAACTTGCTGATGGAGCCTGCGGAAAACATAGTAGTGGTTTTTGCAGAAGCCTTTTTTGTGGTATCGGCCAGGCCATAGCTCTTTGCCCAATCCATTTTATAGTTTTTAATAACGGCTATACTAACGCCGGGAATCTGGTAGTACCGCATCCGGTCTTTAATTTTCCAGGCCGGAAAGCCGTGCACGGGTACATAAGGTATAAGACGGTTTTCAACTGCATTAATTCTGGATGAAACTGTGGTTTGGTTGTAAGCCGGCAACGACAATGCACAAACAAAAAGCACCAAAAACAAAAACGATTTCATACGCTGTTGATTTCGGGCGAAGATGGCAAACCGGCAGGCAACGGTCGCTCCAAATCATAATACGGTACATCATATTTTTCACGGGCAGCAGCGCTATGCTTTCCGACTGGATGGAGCTGGCGAATGTAGTGCTTCGGTGAAAGGCCGGTATGCTTTTTAAAGACGCGGTTGAAAGTGGTTTTTGAGTTAAACCCACAATCAAGGGCAAGGCTCAGCAACGTTTGTTGTTTGTGTTCTCCGGCGGCTAACCTTTTCTTCATTGCAGCTACCCGGTAGCCGTTAATAAAATCATTGAAGCTGACGCCAAATCCTTTATTAACGATCCTGGAAAGCACCGAAGCGTTGGTTTGTAATTGCCTGGCCAGGTCAGTTAATGTAAGTTCCGGCTCTTTATAAACTTCGTCATCCATCATGGCTTTAAGCACTTTAACCTTCCAGCGCTGAATCTCTATTTCAAGGGAGGCTGATACGTCATCTACATGTGCCGATGTGTCTATCACCTCTTCTTTGCCGTCCTTTAAAAGTAACAACGGAGTGAAGGCAATAACTTTAGGCACTTGCGAAACTAACAGGCCATACTTCTCCTCACCTATCAACCTAAAAGAAAATAACGGCTGTACTCGATTACTATAGGCCGTAAATGCCACATAATAAAACAGGCCCGAGAACACAAAGTAGTACCACCACTTACCGGTGAAGTTGCCCCAGGCCGGATAAAGGCAGAAGAAGGCCACGTCTAAAATCTGCATAAGCAATAGCGCCAGCAAATAGCGTTTCATCCACCGGAAAAGCACCGCATCGGCAAAGCTTACAAGCTGCGCCGCCAGGCTTTTATAAACAGAATAGTAACGAAGACTAAGGAAGAGATGAAAAGAAATGGAGGCAATGCCCGCTAACCGGTACCAGGTGTCTAAATCGCGGTCATGACCGTCGGCATAAAAGAAGTAACGGTGCAAAATAAGTTTATCCACCACGAACATGATGAACGTGTACAGCAAGTATAGTACAGCGGGTAAAAAATGCAGTGCATCTCTCTTTCTTAATTGGAAGCCGGGATTTAATAGCGCCTTTGTGTAAAAGAAGATCAGAGGGCCAAGAAGGAAAAAATTTTGAAAGGGAAAGTAAAACAGAATATCGCGATAAGGCTGTAAACTGTACCAACCGGCATGGCCCATCATCCACGGCACAATATTCAGCGTACAAACAAAAGTGAAACCAGCCAGCCAAAAATTCGCCCGTTCGTTCTGCGCTAAGGCTTTCTTTGCAAGCAGCATCGAAAACAAAAGTCCGTGTGTAAAAAAGATAAGCAAAATTGAACTATAGAAGCTAAAATGAAAATGCATTGGTGAAGGCGTGAATGAGCCTTGAATTTAAGTAGAATGTTTCATGTAAATATCCACCGGCATTACAGAAAAGCACTGGATTCACAACTTGTTTAACTACTAAAACGAATACTAATCACCCTCCAACCCAACGTTTTTATAGGCCATTTTTCCCGATTCATTTACTAAAGCCGGCAATGCAGGAGATACTGGAACAGGTGAACAATTGCGCTGCTCCATCAATACTTTTTTCTGCCTTACTTCGTTTTGACTTTCACCCATCACTAATGACAAACGCGGCTGTTTGCAAAACACTATGGCTATGCCTGATGCTGATAGCCGGCAGTAATGCCTGTGCGCAGAAAGCCATGATTCACGGCATGGTGCTGGATTCCATGGATCATTCGCCCATTGAGAAAGCCACCGTAATCTATCAGATAGATGACAGCGTTATAGCCAAAACCATCACTACCGACAAAGGCTTCTTTTCTTTTAAACATAAGGCCGATTCCGGTACGCTGCTTTTTCAACATCTCGGTTATGCAACAAAACAGGTTCTTATTCATCCCACCGCTTCGCCATCTACATCTGATACCATTCTGCTCGCTCCCAGTGATAAAGCTATGGATAGCATTGTTATTAAATCTTCGTTGCCACCGGTTGTTGTTCATGGCGATACCACTGATTTCAATATTGACTCTACCATGTTTGAACCTTATGATGTAGTGGGCGATTTATTGAAACGCCTGCCCGGCATTGAGATAGATGCTGCCGGAGGAATAACCTACCTCGGTAAAAAAATTACACGGGTGTTGGTAGATGGTGAAGACCTGTTTGGCGGCGATCCTAACTTCTCGCTCCGAAAACTGCCTGCCGGTTTTGTAGCTAAAATACAGGTGATGGATACGAAAACCCTGGAACAGCTATTTCTTCACACGCCTGCCGATGGCGAAGGCCGAACCCTTAATATCAGGCTGAAGCAGGGAACAAAAACGCTTAGTGCGGCCGGTGCATTAGTTGGCACGCAGGACCAGGTAGAAGCCGATGGAACCATGAGTGTATTCAAAGAATCGAAATGGCTTAGCCTTACTACCAATATAAACAGCAGTAACCGCACCGGCCTTGTAAAACAAAGCGCCGGCCCTACCAGCTATAACTCTAACACCGGAGCCAGCTATGGCAACCGGTTGGGTAAGATGAGGATCAATGGCAGCTACACCTATAGCACCAATGGCAACAGCAACGAAACCTACCGCGAAAGAACCCAACTGATTACCGCAGACACGTCGCTGTTTACCCGCAGCCGCAGCCTTTTTAATAATGGCAACACCAGCCATGCGGTTGCTATTGGAAGTAACTGGCAGATTGATTCTTCCAGCATACTAAATCTCAATCTGTCTTATAGCGCTACTAACAATAAAAATCAAAACAATTCATCATCCGCAACTACCGAAAATGGATTACTGAAAAATGAAAGCGTCAATACCTCATCATCGGTAAGCAATAACCACAACATGAATGGAACTATAAACTGGACAAAGTTTTTTAAAGGAAATAAATACCTGATGGTGCGGGTGGCTCTTGGTGGTTCTGGTCAGGAAAGCCAGCTATATAATCAATCGGCCAACCGGTATTTTAAAGATGGTGTTCCCGTAAATGGCGATACACTCAACCGGCATACGCAATCAACCAACAGGGCAAAACGTTATGGAGCCGGGCTTACCTATAATGCACCCATCAACAAGTTGCTTGAACTGTCGTTGCGAAGCAATGTAGAATTTGGCGCCAGTAGCAACAACCGGAATATCTATAATCTCGACTCCGTTAATCATACAGAAAAATACGACAGCACCTATTCGGCAAAAATCAATTCGTTCACCAATTCACAAAACCTGGCCGCATCGCTATCTTATCATACCAATAAACTAACACTTTCGCCGGGCTTAACTACCGTTTTTCAGCAATCGCTCAGGACCCTTCAAAATGATGCTATACGTCAAAGCCTTATCCAATACACCCCTTCGGTAACCGGTAATTATTCCTTTACAAAAAGCAAACAGTTATCGCTGAACTTTTATGCCAACACGCTGCAACCTACCATCGAACAATTGCAGCCGGTACCCGATAATAGCAATCCTTTATATATACGCCTCGGCAACCCTAACCTGCGTACCGCTTTTGCCCAAACCTATGCAGCCAGCTACAACCATTTTACACCGGAAAATTTTGTCAGGGCCGGCATAAGTTATTCACCGGTGAGCAACCAAATAGTCAATGCGGTTTACTATGATGAGTTCCGGCGGCAAACGTCAAAGTATATTAATGTAGCCGGTGTTTACTCCTTAAGCGGGAATATTACAGCAGGTAGTATGAAGCAGCAGAAAAAAAGATCAACATCGTGGGGGCTTTCTGCCGGCGCCGATTACGGCCAACAGGTTTTCTTTCAATCGGCTAATCAATATTATTCAAAACAAGCGGGTGTAAGAAGCGACCTTTCGTTTTCGAAGAGAGAGCAGGTGGTTAACGCAACAGAATTTTCCGTCACGCTTTCTACCTCCTGTAACCGCAACTGGATACCGGCTAATACGGCTGTTTTAAATACTACAAGGCTTACTATCGGCCCCCGCATCAATGCCGGTTTTACCTTGGCTAAATTTATCTATTGCAATACGGGTTACAACTTTACTTACAGCCAACTGAATTACCATTCCACTTTAAGAGGTAATGATGCATACAGCTTTCATAACCTTACCAACAACCTTACGTTCCAGTTTAAGAAGCGTTACTTTCTGCAAAGTTTTTTTACTTATTCCTATAACACACAAGTGCCGGCCGGCGGCCCTAAAGGCATCCCTTCGCTGAATGTAAACGCTTCGGCACGGGTGCTAAAAGGAGGCCGTGGTGAGGTTCGTTTATCGGCCCTGAATTTATTAGCGCCAAAGAATGATTTCCGAAGGATCGTATCGGATAATGTGATTGAGGATGTACAATCCAACACGCTGCGCAATTATTTTACCCTGCGGTTTCAATACAGTTTCAGTAAGATTGAAAAACGAAAGAATATCAGGTTGCCGGAAAGGCGGTAAGGCGTTTTTTGGGTATCAGGAAGAGGCCAGTTCTATACAACGTAAAAACAAAGACCTCCAGTAAAAGAGTGCAAACGCAAGGCTCAACGAAAATCATTCTTATATAATTCCTGCCTTCCCTTCTGCCCGTCAAAAGCTAATTTGAAGAAGCCTGTTACGTCCAATATAAAATTTGCGCCTGCGGTAGCCGCTTTCCTATCTCTGCATAAAAAAATGCCTTGAGTGCCTTCATCAAATCTTTCTGATAAACGTATTTAGTGCCGCCAAACTTGTTCAGTTTTTTACTCCGTGCCTCGTCGCTCATATCAAGCGAAGTGTTAGGATACCACTCCTGCAAAATGCTTCGCGACCCTTCGGTAAAGCGATGTGTAATTAACTCAAACGTAAGGTCGGGGGCAAAAGACAAGGCTTCTGCCAAATCATCCAACAAGCTTGAGTAATGCGCTTCCCAATTTTCAATGGCCATAATAGGCGCCAGCACCACACCAATAGGAAAGCCGCCACCACCCTGCATTTGCGGCGATGCCAACCGGTGCAGTGCTTTTATGCGGGCTGCAATCGGTGGCACACCGCCTTCTAATTTTCTAGCTACTTCAGGTGCGTTGATGGAGAGCCGTGCCCTTGTGTGGCCGTTGTGTTGTAAAGCAAGTAATTGATCTACGGCCGTAAACTTGGTAACAAAGCGCAGTTGCGCATCTTCCATTTGGCCAAAGAACGAAATGGTTTTTTGCAAGCCGCCGGTCAGGTGTTCAATACTTAAGGGATCGGTATAACAGGAGGCTTCAAATGTGGTAAACTTACCGGGGTGTATGTAGTTTTTAAGGTTCTCTAAAATAGCCGGCAGGTTGGCATTTACCCGTATCACCGGCGGTCCGGATAGCGAACCGGCGAGGTAACAATAATGGCAATGTGCCGGGCAGCCTTGTGCCAAATGAAACTGCCAGTCGGCAGAAGGTGGAATGGGTTGCAACCGCAGTTGAGATGGCGGCGCTTTCACAACAGCTAATGTTGTTTTTGCCAGCCGGTAGGTTTCTCTTTCATCGGCGCCGCGGAGGTTGGTAAGCCGGTTGCTTTTTAAAATTTCTATCGGAATGTTGTGCTGCTGTATGCGATCGTAAACTTCTTTGCCGTAATCTTCTTCCAGCGCATCAGGTGTAAATAACACCCGCTTAGGCATCCAGGGTTTAAAAGTTTTTTCGCTCTTCTCTAATCCAATAACGTCAAGGGTTTCCATGCTTTTTATAAGGCAAGGATTGGGCCGGGACGGGCAGGAAAATGAAAAGATAAATACAAAAAACAGCGGGCTTGTTTCTTTGATAAGCGGATAGTGTTGGTAGCTATCCGAGGGCTTTATAAAAGGTGCATCCTGCTTCTTTTTCTTACGTAGAAACTTGCCTGATTTTTATGGAAAGCCTTATTAATTATACGCACTTCACGTATCACTGCTCTGTTGTACTAAACTCTTTTTTCAATACTTCGGCCACTTCTTTCCGCAATTTTCCCTGGGCGCTGGAAGCAAGCAGTATGGCTATAAGGCCGCCAAATAAAGCCCTGGCCCATATGGATGGAATGGTTTTAATTAACATCACCCGGTTCTTCTTGGGAAAGGTCCTGATCCATACGCCTACATAAGCCGACTTGCGCACCTGAACATACTCAAAGCGGGCAATCGGGTTTTTCTTTAGTTCGATTTTATAAGCAGGAAACTTTTCCGTTAGCACCCTGGTCATGGTTTCAAAGGTTATTGCATCGTTTAGTTGCAGGTTCATATTTTGCAGTTTAATAAATATAAATTTTTGTTGGCGGTACTGTTTAACTGATGGGCAATTACCGGTATGGTTAGCACAGTGGAACGGTTGTTTATGATGGATTGGTATCGGCTTCATCCCTGATCAATGAACGCAGTTGCGCAGCCAATTGCGGTGTAACCGAAACATGGTGTACCTCCAAAGCGTGTTGCGCGGCGCCTTGTAAAACTTCTTCTTCCGTAGCAGCGGTAATCACGCCTTTGCAATCAAAACCGGCATCGCTGCAGTGTAATGTTTTCATGATTTTTATTTTATGATTTAAAAAATTGTGGTTGTTATAAATATAAGATGAAAGGCTTGTGGTAGATTAACCACAGGAATGAAAGCCTTTCCAATGCTGCAATTGAACAAGTCTTATGTCTTTCTAAATGCTTAACGCCTCACCGCCTTCCCGGCTAAATCATCGCGAAATAATTGCATTAACCATTTTGCTCCTATCAATAAACGGTCACTTCCGTTTTGCCAATGAACTTGCTGTCCTCACCACGGGTGATACTGGTATCGTAATCATCTTTTTTAAATAAATAAACGCGGTACTTGCCTGGTGTTTGAAAAGCGCATACGCCTTCAGTGGTAGCCAGCCAACGGAACGGTTTTCCTTCGGTTCCCTGCTCCAGGTGTGTAACGTAATCTTCGTTGCCTTCCGCATTTACTTTCACTACATTCCAGATCATTACCGCATAACCTACCTTGTCTTTAGCCTTGTATAAAAAGTTCATGCAATCGCCTGCTTTTATTTTTGCCGTTTGGCCAATAGGCATCCACTTGTCATCTACCGACTTGCATACAACCAGCGTGGAGTTATTTTTATAATCTATTTTGGGCTTTGGCGGAACGGTAAAACTTACTTTGCTATATACATCTTCCGGATGGTCCTGGTCGCGAACGTAAAGCACATAGCTGCCTTCCAAAAATTCGGAGTACAGGTAAAACGAACCATTTTTGGCAGGAATAAAAAGGTCCTTCTTGTAGTTGATAGATTCTATTCCGTCCTTCACCTGCATTACGTTGAAGTCGAGACGGTATTTGGCTTTGATGGCTTTGAAATTCATAACGTCTATTTTCCAGTAAACGGTGGCGCCGGCAAATTCATCCTGCATAATTACAGTAGCCGGCGAACCCAGTTCGTGCGGCGCATAACCGGTAGAGGTCTTTTTGCCGGGCTTAGTATTGTAAGTCGTTACTCTAATAGCCTGGGCCACGCTGTACAGCCCTGTTATTGTAAGAGCAAATGCGAATAATAGGCGCTTCATATTTTTAAATTTTCATCAAAACTATAAAAGCGGTATAGCCGATAGCAGCTATAAACTATTGTTGGTAGTTATGAACCTATATTCGGTAGCTTATATGAATATTAGTTATAACGAGCCGGTTACCCCGGGTGCAAAGCTTTAGCTTAGCGGTAACAGGCAAAGGATGCCTTACAGATATGATGCGATTCTACTCCTTGTAAGGGGGCATAAAATCAAGCTGCAAAGCAACTAACGAAATACCGCTATTTAGTAGTTATAAGGTAAAGTGCATGGCGTTGGCAAATACGCGTATAATAAGTTTTTTGAACCGTTACAGCACTACAAGCTCATCAAAAAAACCTTGAGGATGGTATAAGATTTACTCATGCTTACCCTAAACCTTTCCTTATGTTTTACCATGTACAATCACTTATTAACGAGATCGTGGTGGACGAAGCAGATCCATCTGGCGCCAATGCATCTGGGCGACCATTTGGCGAGATGCCTTAACCGAATTCAAAGAAAACTTTACCAGCCCGGCTAAAAAATCAGCCCCTGCAAAACGCTCAAAAATAGGCGTTGTAAATACCTGAATGGTTCCATAATAATTCAACCATAATGTAAAGGCAGCTAAGTAGCTGCCTTTTGTTTTTATGATCAATGGGCTTATAAACTTCTAAAGTAGGATTAGAGACTGCAAAATCCGGTTTCGCCACAGCAGTTACATTGCTCAACGGTATACCAAGCGGATATTTTTGCACGGCAACCGCCTCACTACTATTAATTATTTTACAATAGCCTATGGTACTTTACACAGCTTTCTTTTTACTCCTTTCCCTTTTCTATTTATCTTCAAAGCAGCATCGTTTTTTTATTACTTATTCTTATTCATCCCCTAATTGTTTGCTATGACATCGCGAAGAAAATTTGTTCAAACGGCTGGTTCATTCATCGGTGGCGGCTTATTGTTATCATCTTTAAACACACCTGCCTTTGCCATTTTTAAAAAGACTGTATTGCCAAGTGATCAATTAAATATAGGCGCCATCGGTATTAACGGCATGGGTTGGGCCGATGTAAAAGCAGCCTTAAAAATTCCGGGTATAAACCTTGTAGCCTTGTGCGATGTAGATAAAAATGTATTGAATAAACGGATGAGCGAGTTGGCTGCATTAAAAGTGGATAGCAGCAAAGTAAAAACCTATGCCGATTACAGAGGGCTACTCGATGATAAAAGCATTGATGCAGTAATCATTGGCACACCCGATCATTGGCATGCCCTTATTATGATGGATGCCGTAGCCGCCGGTAAAGATGTGTATGTAGAAAAGCCGGTGGGTAATTCTATAGCCGAATGTGCCGCGATGGTAGCGGCCCAGCAACGTTATAATAAAGTAGTGCAGGCTGGCCAATGGCAACGAAGCCAGCAGCATTTTAAAGATGCGGTTGACTTTGTACAAAACGGCCAGTTGGGCAACATACGAACAGTAAAAGTGTGGTGTTATCAGGGGTGGATGAAACCCGGGCCGGTAGTGCCTGACAGCGCACCACCGGCCGGTGTAGATTATACGGCATGGCTTGGCCCATCGCAAAAGCGGCCGTTTAACAGCAGCCGTTACCATTTTAATTTCAGATGGTTTTGGGACTATGCCGGCGGCCTGATGACCGACTGGGGCGTACACCTGATTGACTATGGATTGTTGGGAATGAAGTCGCCTGTACCTAAGTCGGTATCAGCATTGGGCGGCCGTTTTGCTTACCCTGATCTATACGAAGAAACACCGGATACGTTAACTACTTTATACGAATTTGACGGCTTTAATATGGTATGGGATTCGGCCATGGGCATAGATAACGGCTCTTACGACCGCGACCATGGCATTGCTTACATCGGCAATAATGGTACGCTTATTTTAAACCGCAACGGATGGGAAGTGATAGAAGAAAAACAAAGCAAAAACAAAGTGGTAAAGCCGTTGGTGAAGTCGTCGGACAGTGGCATTGATAAGCACATGCAAAACTTTGTTGACGTAATTAAGTCGCGTAAAATGGAAGATTTAAAATGTCCTATTCAAGCCGGCGCTCATGTAGCCACTGTATCGCAAATGGGTAACATTGCTTTCCGCAGTGGCAAAAAATTAGAATGGGATAATGCCCAGCATGCTTTTACCGATGCGGCTATCAACAAGCAATATTTAATGAAGGAATATCATAACGGATATAAGCTGATGAAGGTGTAATTACCGGTTAAAAAAATACTCTTGAAACTCCAGCAGTTCCTGTTGTTCTATCGCTACAGCTTTTTGAAAGATGGTATCGCCAACCTGATTTTTGAGGTAGGCGATACCTACATCTATTAATCGCAAACCGCTTTCGGTTAAAAGAACATTATCAAACACTAAACCGCCCTGGCCGGAGGGCCGTTTTATATCGCGATGCACAAAACCGGCCCGGTGAAGCTGCGAAAGTTCATCGCTGAATACATCAAACCAAAGCACCCGTTTCTCTACTTCGTAAGCCCTGTAATCTATTGGATAAATGCGCTCCATCACCAGCATTTCAGCCCCTATATTTTCGTCCACATCAAGCCGTATAAACCGGCACACTAAACCGTTTATACGGTTAGCATATTTCATCTTTTCCGCTTCCGAACCCAGGTCGCTGCGGGTATCCTCTATATAAAGTTTGGCCGCCTCAGTAGAGGTAAGCGCTACCACCATATTGTTGGCGCCGGATGATAGCCTGCGGGGATATTTCATATTGCGTTTCTTGCTACAAATAAAAACAAATGCGGCATCACCAGCGATAATTCTTTAGAGTCAAAGGATGCTTTATCTCTTGCGCCCAATTCATTCATTAGCCCGAATTTTGTTCTTCTAATTTTTATTATGCCTAAACTTTTTATGTTTTTAATTGGCTGTTCTCCGGCTGGCCGCAATACCGAACAGCATGATGTATTCTTTGCTATCGGCAACTCTATTAAAGGGCTGATACCGGATGTAATTGCCTTTTGGCCCGACGCAAAAGGCAGGCTTCATTTTGATGCGTGGCGGGAGGTAACAAACGTTAATGGCTATGCCGTACAGGTGGTAGAAGAAGAAGCGGTCAGCGCCGCCAAGCTATTTTTTATCAACTTGGGTGGTTACAAAAAGGGCGAGTTTGAGGAGTTTCATTACAAGATAATCATTGCCGCAAAAGATAAAGGCGAAGCAGTAAAAGAAGCTAAGAAGACGGCCTTTTTCCGGCATACCGGTTTCAAAGGGGCTAACTCGCATATAGATGATAAGTATGGCGTGGACGTGGATGATTTTTTTGAGATAAAGGATATCTTACCTGCGGCCATGAAACATCGCTATAGCCTGAAGCTTACCCCTGTAGCGGATTTGCCGGAAGATGAAATGCATCTGGGCTATTTTAAATTGGATACGGTAGATAAATGGGCGAAGGAATAGCGGCTCTTTGTATAGTAGTATTACAAACTTCTTAATGATACGTTATCAGTGATTACTTCAGCAGAATAATAACTACCGACCCGCTTATCATAATAACAGAACCCAACAATTTTTTACGAATGTTCTGTTCATTAAAAATGCGATACCCAAGCAGTACACTAACGATGGTAGAAAGCTGGAACAGGGATAAGGCATACCCAACCGGGAGATGGGCAAAACTATAATTGGTAGTGGCCTGCATGGTACCAATACATACGATGAGCACCAGATAGCGGCCAACATCGGTGCGGTGTGCCTTTTTAACTTCCGTTGGCCAATGAAGCCGGTAAATAAGCAACAAGAAAAACGAAAACAATGCGCCGCTCCAGCACCAGCTAACAAAGGCTATAGAAGTGGAGGAAAGGATAATAATCTTCTTGGTAATCACGGCTTCTATAGCGGTTAATATCATGGCCCAGATACGAAATTGAATTTCCTTTTTTTTCAGCAACCGCACCGAAAAGCGTTCCTCTGTTGTGTCTAAAACAAAATAGCTGCCGTAAATAATAATGGCCATGCCAAGCAGACCCCAGGCATTTGGCCATTCACTCAACAAAAAAATACCAACGATGATGCCTACTATAGCTTTGTAAGCGTTAATGGGGCCCAGCACCGACAGATCGCCGCCCTGCAAGGCTTTCACCAAAAAACCATTGCCTGTGGCACCCGCTATGCCAGCCAAAACTGCATACCACCAAAACGTTTTTGATAAGGCTTGATAAGGGATCTGAGGTATTATAAAAATACAGGCTATGGATAGAAGCAGGTACGTAAAAAAATTAATGAGTAAAGGATGATGGCCTTTTTTGGTTAGGCCTTTTTGAAAAACATTGGCCAGCGGATTAGAGACTATCCGTAACAAAACAGCAACAGCAATTAAAAATGTTTGGATCAAAGCAACGCCGCATTTAAATAGCCTGACATAGATAAAACAAAGTAGCGAAAGCAGTTGCTATAATGTTGCTGAAGAGGCGCTGTTATCAACAACCGCTGAAGAAAGTAAACAGCATAGCTATCTCATCGTGTTCGTTGTGGTTCTTTGTGTTCGTCGTGCTCCTGATAAGTGTCGCAACATAAAGTTTCTATTAATCAAAGCACCTCTTATACCACTAATCCACTGGCCGTAATGCCCCCCATAATTCTTGCCGATGCGGCTTCGCAAAAATCAAGACCGGAATAATCAGGATTATAACCGCCCATATAAGGCACCGCCATCATGTAAATACGAGGGTTAAATGCGCCGTATTGGTCCACTACCTGAAAGTTATCGTTGATGGTAATACCGGGCACCGACAGGTAATAATCTCCCAACGAATCCTGCTTTACTTTATGGTTGCCCGCTTCCAATATTTTCTTTCCTTTCTCACCTGATTTAAATTTTAATTGGGCCGGGCTAATGGTTTTATTGGTTACTAAACTTTGAAATGGAAAGTCGCGGTACGACAGGTGCGGCTGGCCCACGCAATCAACAAACATCCGGTATCGTACCCATTGCTGTGTACCGCTTTCATCGGTATAGTGATATACAGCGCCACCGCTTTCTTCCGGCGTTACCTGGCTGTCATCACCTACCGGTATCAGGCTTAATACACCCGCATCATATAAGGCCAGCAACTCGCGGCTGCTGCTTTGCGGTACAAAAGCAATTACGATGGAGATCAGCGGCATCAATACTTTTTGCAGCCGCAGCATGTCTTCGGCTGATAGATGTTTGGCCGGATAATTCATAGCAAAACTAAGTACCGCCAGTTCTTCTTTCCAATAAACCGATTGCTTTCGTTTGATGGATTTTTCCGCCTCCGCATATTCGGCTTTAAATAAAACAAACGGATCAAGGCGTTCGCGAAGGCTCATCATCTTCGCTACAAAATCTTCTACCAACAGGTCTTTGATCTCCTCGTAAAAACCGGGATCCTGGTTACGAAGCGGTTCTTTAAAATTTTTTTCAAACAAATAATCCAGCGGGATAAAGCCCTCATTGGAAGCCATAATTTTACCGGCTTCTTCTATGCTTAATGCCGAATCTTTTGACAGGTGCGAGTCCCCTAAATGAAAACGAATGGCAGGTAAAAAGCCGCTGCGCGAATGCATCACTAATTGAAATCCTTCGCTGCCCCGGGCCACCTGATACGCATACGTGCCGTCTTCTTTTTTTATAAAAGAGCCATTGTGCCTTGCTAAGGTGCGTATGGCATCTACAGCGGTAAGCGACGACCCTTTGATGGCTACAGGGTAATTAATTTTTAGCGCCAGTTTAGATGGCGGGTAAGGCGAATCAAAATAATCAGGTATAACGCCTTCGTGTTTCTTTGGCCAGTTATGCCCGGTGCATACTATAACACAGTGGAAGCGTTTAGAACCCTCTTTAGTTACCACCGTTACCTGCTCCTCTTCCGCACCATCCATAACATCGGTAACTATGGTGTTTAAATAAACGGCCGTAACAATGCCTTTGCTTTTGGATTGCTGTTGCAGCAGGCTAAACTGCGCTGAAAGATACTGGCCGAAGAACAGCCGCGGCAGCACTTTGTATTCATTAAAATTTTCAGGGTTAATATCAAACCGCCTTAACGTTTCTGCCGGCGCTTGCCGCACCCATTCCTCAATAGAAGAAACAAGGGCCGGTATTTCATTGTCCGATACATTGGTGATGTGTTCATCATTGGCGCCTTCGGTGCTGTACGGCATACCGGCGCCCAACTGGTTCTTACGTTCGTAGATGGTGATGGCAATATCGTTATTTGCTTCAATCAACCGTTTGTACATAAACAATCCGGATGGCCCGCCGCCTAAGATGGCGAAATGTTTTTTTACTTTTCCTGTCTCCATAAATTATATACGATGCGTAACGAAATTGATCGCTTGTGGTTTTAAGTAAACACTCATCAAAGAAAAAGGTTATTGTATCCGGATAAGAACCCGGTGAACACGTGCAGCACTATGCTTAATAAAGAAGCGATGCTTACGGGTTCACGTCGCCCGCCAGGGTTTTATTTTGCCACCACCGGTATCCAGATCTCTTCTTCCGAAGCTGCATCATTCGCCTTATACTTATCACCCATAACAGCCACATGCGGCCGGTGGTGGAGCAGATAACCCGATGCCGGCAACCAGGTTTCAAAAATGTCGTTGTAGGTTTTAGCGGCATCGCTGTTAGGGCCATGGTGTATGAATAGAGCATACCAGCCAGCGGGTATCAGCAGCGTATCCATGCCTTCCGGCACAGCGCTATAGTCTGTTACTTCTACCGCTGCCCATTTGGTAAAAAGCGCTGTGGGGCTAAAGTTTATAAAGAAGTCAGGGCTATCATATACTTCTAACGAATAAAGAGCATTACCAACCCGGTTAGTGATTTCTTTGCGCCGCGGCATCAGGGCCTGCCATAAAGCCCTGGGTTCGTGTGCGGCAAACGACATGCGTTTGTACATACCCACCAATTTCTTTTCCGGTAACAGTTGAAGGCGTGGTTGCATAATTATAATAAGATAATGAGGATGGTATATTAATGGGCTAAAGTAACATCAACAGCTCACAACTACACCGGCGCCAGCTAAATAGTGCAGCGTTATAGTAAGCAGCTTGAATAGTATAAACACGCCCCTTCATTAACCATATACTACTTTCGCTGCTTAAACCTCCATGCCATGAGTCATACAAAAGCTTATGCCGCCTACGATGCGGTAACGCCTCTGAAAGATTTTGATTTAGAACGCCGCGAGCCCGGACCCCATGATGTGCAGATAGAAATTTTGTACTGTGGCGTTTGCCATTCGGATGTGCACCAGGTGCGCAACGAGTGGGGCAATGCTACTTATCCTATGGTGCCCGGCCACGAGATTGTTGGGCGGGTAACGGCTGTAGGAACTGCTGTTACGAAATTTAAGGAAGGCGACCTGGCCGGGGTTGGCTGCCTGGTAGATAGCTGCCGCGAATGCGATAATTGTAAAGAAGGCCAGGAGCAGTATTGCAAAAACGGCTGGACCGGTACCTACAATGGTTTTGAACGCGATGGCAAAACGCCAACCTACGGCGGCTATAGCAAAAGCATTGTTACCACCGAAGATTTTGTACTTAAAGTATCCGACACCCTTGACCTGAAAGCCGTAGCACCGCTGCTTTGCGCCGGTATTACCACCTACTCGCCGCTACGCCACTGGAAGGTGGGCAAAGGCCATAAAGTGGGGGTGCTGGGGCTTGGCGGGCTGGGACACATGGCCGTAAAATTTGCCGCCTCGTTTGGTGCCGAAGTCACCATGTTATCGCACTCGCCATCAAAAGAGGCCGATGCCAAACGCCTCGGCGCTCACCGCTTTGCGCTAACCTCTAACGAAGAAACCGTAAAAGGCTTAGCCAACTATTTTGATTTTATTATTGACACCGTATCGGCGCCGCACGACTACAACGTGTACCTCGGCTTACTTAACACCAATGGGGTGATGATTTGCGTGGGCGTTCCGCCAGAACCGGCGCAGGTAGTGGGTTTCAACCTTATTTTTCACCGCCGCTCTATTGCCGGATCACTTATTGGTGGCATTGCCGAAACGCAGGAGATGCTTGACTACTGTGCCGAACATAACATTGTATCGGATGTGGAAATGATAGCAATGCAGAATATTAACGGCGCTTACGACCGTATGCTGAAAGGCGATGTAAAGTATCGCTTTGTGATAGACCTGGCGACGTTGTAGTAAAAAGTTTACGGTTTACCGTTAGCCGTTTACCGTTGGCATTTATAGTTTGAAAAAGGCCGCATCATTTGATGCGGCCTTTTTTATGTACCTAATAAATATGCTGCCTTTACACTTACGACTGGTGTGTTTTAAAAAACTCCCGCACCTTGGCTATCATTTGCGGATCGGTTAAGTGTTCGGCACTGTCAATCGTAATTTGTTTATTAGTAAACTGGGCATCATCTTTCAGGTGATGTTGAAATTGTTCCTGCGACTTACCCGGGCCGAAGATGAGTATCTCGTCGTAATTCAATAATAAGTGGGCAAGAGACTTGTGATACTTCTGCAGGTCCGATTGCTTTGCGTTGTTCATACCATGTTCGCTGCCGCCACCATGCATTTCCGGGGCTTTCAATGTGTCCGTTATTGCATAGCCGGCGGTTTCACTTTCCGATGCATCGGCGATGATAATGGCTTTGGTATTATCGAGCCAAACGCCGGCATATTCCTTTTGGTTTTTATGTTTCATAATTTTTAACGTGTTTATAAAATGAGAAATAGAGCAATTGATGGTTATGCCTTTCAACGGTAAACCGTAAACTGCAAACTGCAAACATTACTGATGCATGGCTCTAATAGTGGTACGCATCTCCTCCAGTTCGGCCAGTTGCTTTTGCTTTTTTTGCAGTTGGGTTGTTAGCTTGTCAATTTTCTTTTCCTGGCTTTTAGCTTTGTCTTTGGCATCGCCGGCATCCTTGGCATCGTTCAGCGCTTTCTTCGCTTTTTTGTTGGCGCTTTTAGCATCGCCCAAATCGCCATTGGTGGCTTTGGATGCCTGGTTGCTGCTGTTTTGCGCGGAGGTTTGCGCATCGGAAACCGCATTGCTTGCTTTATCATTATAACCGGGCAAATTGTTTTGTGCAATGGTAAGTTCTGCATTCAGTTTGGCGATGTCGTTGCTGACATCCACCCATTCTTTATTCAGCTTTACGGTGTCGGAAGCCGACTTATACTTTTGAGCAAAGGCGGGAAGGCAGGCCGTTACCAACAGGCAAAGGGCCAGCAGAGGCAATGTTTTTTTCATTTTTTTTTTTGATGATAAGAGAACCGTAGCAACCAGAGATGGGATAATTAAGTGGGAAACTGAGGTCTGCCATAGATGAGGCAACTACCATGCCTTGTAATGGGGGAGATGTTAATGTGCATTTTGACTATAGCAGTATGTGTTTGATACTAGATGTAATAAGATGGAAAATTGCAAACTCTATCCGCCAAGGCAGTCGCCGATTGGTGTAATAAGTAAACCCCTTTACTATTCATAGGTACGCCCAACAGGTGATGATGTTAGTGACCAATTATTTTTTTTGTTGGATTGATTTCGATACTATAATTTGTTATTTAATTCTTAACCACTCCTAACTGTTATGCGTTTTATTGTACGCCTGCAAACGACCCGGTCATCCTTAATTCCTTTCAATTATCAATATCCGCTTTCCTCCGCTATTTATAAAATCATTCAGCGAGCCGATGCGGGGTTTGCCGCTTTTTTACATGACACCGGTTACGGCGAAGGATACAAGAGTTTTAAGCTGTTTACGTTTTCGGATGTGCGAACGCCGTTTGTACGGCGGGGGTGATTGTTTACTCCAGCAAGTCGGGAATCAAGGTTTTGCATAGGTGAGTTTAAGAGTGAGGAAGCATCAAAGGATATAGGAGGCGTAAAAGGGTATGAGTAATTACCGTGAAATGCTATAGGCATTAAATAGCAAGCAATAGCTCTTTGAAAATCGTTCTGAAAATATATCTGCAAACCATAATAGAAAATAATTTAGTCCACACTACGTGGATAATAAAAAAAATCATTTCTCCACAAGCCAAACTGCCTTCGCATAGTGCTTCTACACACCTGCGAGGTAGTTCAATGGACAGAATATAGCCGAACTAAGGCTAAGATACAGGTTCGAATCCCGTTCTCGCTACAAAGATTCAAAGTGCTTCATTGAATAATACGGTTTGGCTTGTGGTTGTGATTTGCTTTCAATATTGCTCAAAGTGAAGTCCAAGTATGAAATAATATAAGAACTTGAACTTCCAGAATCTTACACCTACCGCAGTAATTGCTCCATCATTTTAGGTTGCAGTTACTGCGGTTTATAATACATGTTAGTTATAGCAATGTCAGCATAGATAGTGAAAGTAACAATGCCATTTAGTGTGCGAATAAAAAAGCCCCCGATTAACGACGAGGGCGGCGTGAATGATTTCTCAACGGAAAAATCCTTATTGTGATTTGCTTCGTTGTCAAAGAAAGAAAAACATATTCAACCAACAAAATAAAAACTGACTACATGGGAAAGAAAATTCTTGCGCTCGACTTAGGAGTTACGTCCGTTGGCTGGGCAATGGTTAACGAAGAAGCGAGCAGTATTTCCATTTTGGGACTTGGTAGCCGCATCATTCCGTTGTCTGTTGACGACAGTAATGAGTTCAGCACTGGTAACGCCATCAGCAAAAATGCGAAGCGAACTCAAAAGCGTACACAACGAAAAGGCTATGACCGCTATCAACTACGGCGACAGAATCTTATTACTTTTTTAGAACAACACGGTTTAATGCCGGATGTCAACTTAATTCAATTACCACCATTATTGCTTTGGCAATTGCGGGCAAGAGCAGTAAGCGAAAAAGTATCTGCAGCCGAATTAGGGCGGGTTTTATACCACCTTAATCAAAAACGCGGTTACCGCAGTAGCCGTGCCGATGAAAACAATACCGACAAAAAAGAAACGCAGTATGTAGCGGAGGTCATGTCGCGATATGCGCAGCTAAAGCAAAGTGGTGATATGCTGGGGCAACATTTTTTCAAGGCTTTACAAGAGGCACATGACCGTAACCAGCCGTATCGAATCAAGCAACAAGTTTATCCACGTCAAGCCTATTTGGATGAATTTGATGCCATTGCTGCTGAACAACGCAAGCATCACAGATTTCTTAATGATGAATCCATTGTACAACTGCGTAATAAAATTATTTATTATCAACGTCCGTTGAAGTCACAAAAAAGTTTGGTTAGCATTTGTGAATTTGAAGGCAAGTATCGAAAAAACGCAAAGGGCAATGAATTGTTTACCGGTCCAAAAGTGGCGCCACGCAGCAGCCCGTTGGCGCAAGTTGGAAAGGTTTGGGAAACTGTCAATAACATTCGTCTCACGAATAAACGCGGTGAAGTATATGCCATTAATCTAAAACAAAAAGCATTGTTGGCCGAGTATCTCAATCAGAACGAACGAATGAGCCAGCAAAAGCTGTTTGAGTTACTTGGCTTAAAAAATAGTGATGGTTGGATAGGTAACAAGCAAACTGCCAAAGGCCTTCAAGGAAATCTTACCCATTGCGCTATTGCCGCCCTACTGCCCGCCGATCATCCGGCACTTCGGCTTGCCCTTACTATTGATAGTACACCCGAAGAAGTATATGTAGTAGATGCCAAGACAGGAGAAATCAAACAAGGAACCAAGAAAAAAATAACCAGCGCTTCATTCGAAAAGGAGCCGCTCTATCGACTTTGGCATATCATCTATTCCATTGCTGATATAGATGAATGTACCTTGGCGATTCAGGCTCATTTTAAAATTGCCAAAGGCGCTGCCTTACAATTAGCCCGCCTTGATTTTACCAAAGGTGGTTTCAGCAACAAAAGCGCAGTTGCCTTACGAAAAATTCTTCCGTATTTAATGGAAGGCTTGGGTTACAGTGAAGCCATGAGCCTTGCTGGCTATAACCACAGTGCTTCGCTCACCAAGGACGAAAACCTCAAACGACAACTACTTAGCCGTGTGCCCTTGTTAAAAAAGAACAACCTGCGGCAACCCGTAGTAGAAAAGATTTTAAACCAGATGATTGGCGTAGTAAACGAAGCGATAGACAAATGGGGCCGGCCTGACGAAATGCGCATTGAACTGGCCCGTGAATTAAAACAAAGCAAAGAAGAGAGGAATGATACGTTTACTGCTCTCAACAAACGCGAAAAGGAAAACCAAGTCATCCGCAAGCGTATCGAAACGGAGTATGGGGAGTACGGCGTGAGGGCAACCCGCAATACCCTCATTAAATGGCGGCTCTTTCACGAAATCAACAACGATGAAGTGAAGACAAATGCTACATGTATTTACTGTGGCCAACCCTTCGGTATTACTGAAGCCCTCCGTGGCGGCAGTGTAGATGTTGAGCACATAATTCCGCGGTCAAAGCTTTTTGATGACAGCCAGAGCAATAAGACATTGGTACACCGTATCTGCAACGACAACAAAGGCGACCGCACCGCCTATGATTATATAGATGCGAAAGGCGCTACGGAACTGGGCTACTATCTCGACCGAGTTGATGCTTTGTATAAAGCAAGAATTATAGGCAAACGCAAACGCGACAACCTTCTACGTTCGGAAAAAGACATTCCGAAAGATTTCATTGAACGCCAACTCCGCGAAACCCAATACATAGCCCGCAAGGCCAAAGAAATTTTAGAGCAGGTGTGTTACAACGTGTGGAGCACCAGCGGTTCTGTAACGGAGTACCTGCGCCGGGTGTGGGGCTGGGACCAAGTACTGATGAACCTACATCTGCCGGAGGCCCGTGAAGCCGGGCAAACCGAATTGGTGGATAAGATGAATGGAGCCGGACAATTGCATCAAGTGGAGGTCATTAAAGGCTGGACAAAACGTGATGACCACCGGCATCATGCCGTGGATGCCTTGACCATAGCTTGTACGCAACAAGGTTTTATTCAACGTATCAACACCTTAAATGCCGCTAAGACCCGTGAAGCCATGCGGGCTGAATTGAACGGCGGTTATGATGCCCGTAAAAACCTTTTGGAGAATTATATTTTTTCTAAGAAGCCGCTTACGACCGCGCAAGTAGAAGAAGCTGTTTCAAAAGTACTCATTTCATTTAAACCGGGTAAACGGGTGGCTACAGTTAGCAAATACAAAGCACAAGGGAAGAATGCCGGGAGTGGTGTGATTGTACCTCGTGGAGCGTTGAGCGAAGAAAGCGTTTATGGCCGCATCCAAACTATTGAAAAAGCAAAGCCTGTAAAATTTTTGTTCGAAAATCCACACCTGATTTTTAAGCCTTACATCAAAACTTTGGTAGAGCAGCGGTTGGCAATACATAACAACGAAGCAAAGGCGGCACTGGCATCTTTAAAGAGGGAACCTATCTATCTTGATGAGGCAAAGGCGGTTCCCTTACAATATGGCACATGCTATCGAACCGAATATGTTATCAAGTATCCTTTAGCATCGCTGTTACCGAAAGACGTACAGTTTATAATTGACCCACACATTCGGAATTTGATTGCTCAACGATTTGCGGATTACAAAGGCAATGAAAAGAAAGCGTTTGAAAAAACACTCTATAGCAATGAGGTAACACAAATGGAAATAAGAAGCGTTCGTTGCGCCACAGGTTTAACTGCAGTAGAGCCAGTTAAAAAAGATGAAGAGGGAAAAGACATCGGCTTCGTAAAACCAGGCAATAACCATCATTTCGCTATTTATACTGATGCTGATGGCAATAAGGTGGAACACATCTGCAGCTTTTGGCATGCGGTTGAACGCAAGAAGTTTGGCTTTGCGGCCATTATAACAAATCCCCAAGACATGTGGGATGCAATCTTGCCAAAGGCAGATGAATACCCTCAATCTTTTCTACAAAAACTTCCCGAGGCACAATGGACATTTGGCCAAAGCATGCAGCAGAATGAAATGTTCTTGGTGGGTCTTGCTCCGGCTGCGGCAACAGAGGCCATAGCTACTGAAGATTTTAGTTTGTTAAGTAAGCATCTTTATCGTGTGCAGAAAATCAGCAGCACAGGATACAAGTTAGTATTGCGTCATCATCTGGCGACCACCATTGACCGCGACACTGACATGCGTGGTTTCGCAAGTCCCGCAAAGTTTGATGGCATTAAAGTTAAGATTGATAAAACGGGCGGTATCCATTTAACAGAACCAGTACTGAAATAAAATCTATTTGTACCATGGTAAAACGCACCCTTTATTTTGGCAACCCTGCCTACCTCAAAACAAAAACCAATCAACTGATCATAGAAAAACAAGATGATGGAGAATTAAAAACGGTACCGATAGAGGACATTGGCTTATTAATTTTGGATCACTCTCAAATTACTATCACCTCCGGCGTTATAGCCAAGATGCTTGAAAAGAATGTAGCCATTGTAACCTGCGATGGCTCGCACCACCCAACAGGCCTCATGCTAAACCTTGACGGACATACCTTGCAAAGCCGTCAGTTTGCCGCACAAGTAGAAGCCACACAACCTATGAAAAAACAAATGTGGCAGCAAACCATCACGGCAAAAATTTATAACCAGGCCACTTTATTAAAACAACAGGCTAAGGAAAATAAATATTTACTGAACCTGGCCAAAGACGTAAAAAGCGGCGACCCGGAAAACCATGAAGCAAAGGCGGCGGCGTATTATTGGAAGAATATTTTTCCGCCCTCCATCGCTTTTCGGCGCGACCGTTATGGCATGCCGCCTAATAATTTGCTGAACTACGGTTATGCTATTTTGCGGGCCGTGGTAGCAAGAAATTTAGTCGGCTCCGGCCTGCTACCCACGCTGGGTATTTTTCATCGTAATCAATACAATGCCTATTGTTTAGCGGATGATATTATGGAACCGTACCGGCCCTTTGTTGATAGCCTTGTGTGCACTATGATTGATCCGTTGGAACCCGTATTTGACTTAACGCCTGAATTAAAAAAAACCTTGCTGACGATACCGGCGATGGATGTATTTATCGACGGACAGAAAAGTCCATTGATGAATGCCGTGCAGCGAACAACGGCATCGGTGGCAAAGTGTTTTGAGGGCAAAGCAAAGAACATTGTCTATGCAGAATTAGAGTGATCCTTTGCCAGGTTTAGTGTGACACTAATCATAAACCGTAATCTATGTATGACCGCTTAAACGCTTATCGCATTATGTGGGTGCTTGTACATTTTGATCTGCCAACCGAAACCAAAAAAGACCGTAAGGCCTATTCGGAGTTTCGGAAAAAGATTTTGAAAGATGGTTTTCAGATGTTCCAGTTCAGCATGTACATACGCCATTGCAGCAGTAAGGAAAATGCGGAAGTACATATCAAGCGGGTAAAAGCCATGCTGCCGCCCAAAGGCCATGTAGGAATTTTATGTATTACCGATAAGCAGTTTGGTATGATGGAAATTTTTCGTGGTAAGGAAGTGGTGAAGTCGCCGGAGACGGTGCAGCAGTTGGAAATGTTTTAATTCGCCGAAGAATTTGGAGTAAAGAAAAATGCGGTGAAAATAAAAAAGTGAGGCATTTAACCTCACTTTTTTCTTGTGCAAAACCGTTCAAATACAACCCCAATAAGGCTTTTAGCAAAACGTGTTGTAAAAGAACTAAGCTTGAAAGCAAATCACAACTGTTGCTATGTCAGATATTTTAAATAAGTGTTGTAAAAGAACGCCGGCCGGTTGTAAAAGAACTAAGCTTGAAAGCAAATCACAACGTAAAAGCACCGGCACTGCGTTGAACTCGGTTGTAAAAGAACTAAGCTTGAAAGCAAATCACAACGTTTTGATCGGCATTGGCTTCAAATTGTAAGTTGTAAAAGAACTAAGCTTGAAAGCAAATCACAACTGAAGGAGCAACCCATATGGTTCTAATTCTGTTGTAAAAGAACTAAGCTTGAAAGCAAATCACAACGCGACAGGGCGGTAAGGCCAATCTCCTGCTTGTTGTAAAAGAACTAAGCTTGAAAGCAAATCACAACACGAAAACCGGAAGGCCGCCTTGCAAAAACGTTGTAAAAGAACTAAGCTTGAAAGCAAATCACAACTTTCAAGCGCTTGGTTTTTAGCAAGCAAACGTTGTAAAAGAACTAAGCTTGAAAGCAAATCACAACGGCTTTCGTAATATTTACGCAGGTCTTCGGGTTGTAAAAGAACTAAGCTTGAAAGCAAATCACAACAGTGCGGCTATCACTTCCTCTGTGTAGCCAGTTGTAAAAGAACTAAGCTTGAAAGCAAATCACAACAGAAGAGACTGCGTAAACAATGTAATAGTGGTTGTAAAAGAACTAAGCTTGAAAGCAAATCACAACACCACGTCGCACACAATAGCCTTTTTCCAAGTTGTAAAAGAACTAAGCTTGAAAGCAAATCACAACCCCAGCAATTTGCTGGTTCTGTAACTTTTGGTTGTAAAAGAACTAAGCTTGAAAGCAAATCACAACAAAGGATCTGCTGCGGCCGGTACATCAAAGTTGTAAAAGAACTAAGCTTGAAAGCAAATCACAACTCTTGAGGTAGTATAACACTTTACCTCTTAGTTGTAAAAGAACTAAGCTTGAAAGCAAATCACAACTTGAAGATCATTCGGCCAAAACCTTTAACCGTTGTAAAAGAACTAAGCTTGAAAGCAAATCACAACATCTGCGGTGGCGAGAGCAGCATGTGCCGCGTTGTAAAAGAACTAAGCTTGAAAGCAAATCACAACTGGTAATCCTGAATCCTTTTTTCTAACTGAGTTGTAAAAGAACTAAGCTTGAAAGCAAATCACAACTCCGCTTTTATTAAAAGCGGTCCGCTTATAGTTGTAAAAGAACTAAGCTTGAAAGCAAATCACAACTAACTACTTCCAGGTTGTCATCTACTGTATGTTGTAAAAGAACTAAGCTTGAAAGCAAATCACAACTAGCGACCCGCAGTGCTCGCAGCCGCTGAAGTTGTAAAAGAACTAAGCTTGAAAGCAAATCACAACTGGTAATGCTGAATCCTTTTTTCTAACTGAGTTGTAAAAGAACTAAGCTTGAAAGCAAATCACAACTTGAAGGTTTGAATTAACACCGCATGCACCGTTGTAAAAGAACTAAGCTTGAAAGCAAATCACAACGCAAATCTCAAAACATCACTGGCATTTTTTTGTTGTAAAAGAACTAAGCTTGAAAGCAAATCACAACTCTACTGTTGATTTAAGCACGAAGCATTAGTTGTAAAAGAACTAAGCTTGAAAGCAAATCACAACTACTTGGGTGTCGGCCGCATGTCTTTAAAAGTTGTAAAAGAACTAAGCTTGAAAGCAAATCACAACTGGCTTCGGCCCGGCTATTCCGCTCTACCCGTTGTAAAAGAACTAAGCTTGAAAGCAAATCACAACTGGCTTGCGCACATTATCCTTCACTTTTATGTTGTAAAAGAACTAAGCTTGAAAGCAAATCACAACCGCAACCAATGCCGCCGCAATCGCCGGTATGTTGTAAAAGAACTAAGCTTGAAAGCAAATCACAACCATAGCCACCTTTACCGCCTTTGGGATTCAGTTGTAAAAGAACTAAGCTTGAAAGCAAATCACAACTAACGACTTTCGTTTTTCCTCCGGGTAAAAGTTGTAAAAGAACTAAGCTTGAAAGCAAATCACAACAGGCGGTCAATAGCTTCCTCGAGGTTGCTGGTTGTAAAAGAACTAAGCTTGAAAGCAAATCACAACAGCATTGATTGTATTGGCTCATACTGCTCAGTTGTAAAAGAACTAAGCTTGAAAGCAAATCACAACCGCAAGCAATGCGGCCGCAATCGCCGGTATGTTGTAAAAGAACTAAGCTTGAAAGCAAATCACAACGCTACTGGCGATTTAAGCACGAAACATTATGTTGTAAAAGAACTAAGCTTGAAAGCAAATCACAACATAAAACAGGATACATATATCGCTTTGCAAGTTGTAAAAGAACTAAGCTTGAAAGCAAATCACAACTTTAATGAGTGAAACAATAAGAACAATGGCGTTGTAAAAGAACTAAGCTTGAAAGCAAATCACAACAGCTCCGCAGCCGGCACTGCTGTACTGCTAGTTGTAAAAGAACTAAGCTTGAAAGCAAATCACAACTAGGATCGCCATCATCCTTTTGGTACACAGTTGTAAAAGAACTAAGCTTGAAAGCAAATCACAACTGCGCCACTGTTGGTAGCTGCTTGTGGAATGTTGTAAAAGAACTAAGCTTGAAAGCAAATCACAACTTGTTGTATGGTATGGCTATAATTTCTTAAGTTGTAAAAGAACTAAGCTTGAAAGCAAATCACAACGGTGGGCCCTGTTGTACGGAGTAGCCAGAGGTTGTAAAAGAACTAAGCTTGAAAGCAAATCACAACTAGTAGTAGATAAACCACTTTCAAAGACCAGTTGTAAAAGAACTAAGCTTGAAAGCAAATCACAACAGTAGTCATAGTAGTAGTATAAAAAAAGGCGTTGTAAAAGAACTAAGCTTGAAAGCAAATCACAACTGTAACAAATTCGGAGGATGCCCAGGCGCTGTTGTAAAAGAACTAAGCTTGAAAGCAAATCACAACTAGTACAGGATTTTTGACGGGCTAAGGCTCGTTGTAAAAGAACTAAGCTTGAAAGCAAATCACAACAAGAAAAACGTGCTTGTACTGCTCCATCTCGTTGTAAAAGAACTAAGCTTGAAAGCAAATCACAACAAATTGTTTGGCATTGCCGAGGAGCATGATGTTGTAAAAGAACTAAGCTTGAAAGCAAATCACAACCCAATTATTTCAATGCCGATGTGCCCCGTGGTTGTAAAAGAACTAAGCTTGAAAGCAAATCACAACCGATGGAAAGTTTACTACCGTGTGCCGCCATGTTGTAAAAGAACTAAGCTTGAAAGCAAATCACAACATTGCTCTGGTACTGGCAATTTCATTGTCAGTTGTAAAAGAACTAAGCTTGAAAGCAAATCACAACTTTGTCACCCTTGGCTTGCCAAAGGGTTACGTTGTAAAAGAACTAAGCTTGAAAGCAAATCACAACCATAATGAGGGTATATGATGAAAGCCGCCGGTTGTAAAAGAACTAAGCTTGAAAGCAAATCACAACTGATTTTGACCCGGTGAGCAAAGCCGAGCAGTTGTAAAAGAACTAAGCTTGAAAGCAAATCACAACTGATTTTGACCCGGTGAGCAAAGCCGAGCAGTTGTAAAAGAACTAAGCTTGAAAGCAAATCACAACGCTCACATCGGTGATCAATGGCAGTTCCATGTTGTAAAAGAACTAAGCTTGAAAGCAAATCACAACGCGGTACAACAAGCATTTAAGGCGTGTAAAGTTGTAAAAGAACTAAGCTTGAAAGCAAATCACAACAACGATTAGTCGCATAAAATACCGGTCATGGTTGTAAAAGAACTAAGCTTGAAAGCAAATCACAACTTGCTACTTTTAATATTTTGTAGTATTCCTCGTTGTAAAAGAACTAAGCTTGAAAGCAAATCACAACTAGTATCGGTTTTTACCGATACGTTCTGTAGTTGTAAAAGAACTAAGCTTGAAAGCAAATCACAACTATTACTATATGAATGACCTGCAAGAGGGCGTTGTAAAAGAACTAAGCTTGAAAGCAAATCACAACTGTATATTTATGGCCCACAAAAGCAGGGGCGTTGTAAAAGAACTAAGCTTGAAAGCAAATCACAACCTTGGGTTGGTCATTCTCTGAATGCCTCCTCGTTGTAAAAGAACTAAGCTTGAAAGCAAATCACAACTGTAGCATCCCTTGGTACAGTCTTATCGGTGTTGTAAAAGAACTAAGCTTGAAAGCAAATCACAACTTCAAATCCTGAAACCACTTCATTAATATTGTTGTAAAAGAACTAAGCTTGAAAGCAAATCACAACAACTTCGCGTGTCTTGCCAAACTGATTTAGTTGTAAAAGAACTAAGCTTGAAAGCAAATCACAACCTGGTATTCCCTCTTTCCGTTCTGTATATAGTTGTAAAAGAACTAAGCTTGAAAGCAAATCACAACTATAAACGGTATTGGGGTTTTGCTTCCAGCGTTGTAAAAGAACTAAGCTTGAAAGCAAATCACAACTTGATGCATTGCATAGCGTTTACAAAACAGGTTGTAAAAGAACTAAGCTTGAAAGCAAATCACAACTTGTTGCTTAAGATAGTATTGAGCGATGATGTTGTAAAAGAACTAAGCTTGAAAGCAAATCACAACAGCGTTGTAATGGGGGTTACTTTGGCCGTTGTTGTAAAAGAACTAAGCTTGAAAGCAAATCACAACACTGGCTCCGAGTCGGCCGTCTTCTTTTCCAGTTGTAAAAGAACTAAGCTTGAAAGCAAATCACAACCAAACGTTGTGCGGCCTTGTATTTTTTAATGTTGTAAAAGAACTAAGCTTGAAAGCAAATCACAACATGGCGCGCGGCGTGTCCGCGTTGAACTCGTTGTAAAAGAACTAAGCTTGAAAGCAAATCACAACTTTTTGTTATCATTCAGCTTTTTGTCATTGGTTGTAAAAGAACTAAGCTTGAAAGCAAATCACAACTCTGATGGGATGGTTATGTTTCCATTAATTGTTGTAAAAGAACTAAGCTTGAAAGCAAATCACAACGTATTTCAGTAGGTCGCCTGTTATTAGTAGGTTGTAAAAGAACTAAGCTTGAAAGCAAATCACAACTGCTAAGTTTAGGCTGTCCATTGTGAAGAAGTTGTAAAAGAACTAAGCTTGAAAGCAAATCACAACCGCCATCGTTCAAGGAACAGGCGCATGCTGGTTGTAAAAGAACTAAGCTTGAAAGCAAATCACAACTTGTTGTATGGTATGGCTATAATTTCTTAAGTTGTAAAAGAACTAAGCTTGAAAGCAAATCACAACGGTGGGCCCTGTTGTACGGAGTAGCCAGAGGTTGTAAAAGAACTAAGCTTGAAAGCAAATCACAACTAGTAGTAGATAAACCACTTTCAAAGACCAGTTGTAAAAGAACTAAGCTTGAAAGCAAATCACAACAGTAGTCATAGTAGTAGTATAAAAAAAGGCGTTGTAAAAGAACTAAGCTTGAAAGCAAATCACAACCTGTTAGTGTTGTAGCTCTTAGTTTTAATTGTTGTAAAAGAACTAAGCTTGAAAGCAAATCACAACTCGTGCTTCTATATTCACTGCAATCTGCATGTTGTAAAAGAACTAAGCTTGAAAGCAAATCACAACACAATCAACTCTTTCCACTTGGCAATCACTGTTGTAAAAGAACTAAGCTTGAAAGCAAATCACAACCCATGCAGTCAACTTAATGTCGCCGGGTACTGTTGTAAAAGAACTAAGCTTGAAAGCAAATCACAACACTGCTCCTGTTTATTCCGTAGGGTTTGGAGTTGTAAAAGAACTAAGCTTGAAAGCAAATCACAACAAAAGACGGGTTACTCAAAAGCCACCGTTAGTTGTAAAAGAACTAAGCTTGAAAGCAAATCACAACAGCATAAGATTGATGACGCCGGCGAGGCCAGTTGTAAAAGAACTAAGCTTGAAAGCAAATCACAACTTTGCGGGGGCGAGAGCAACAGGTGCCTGGGTTGTAAAAGAACTAAGCTTGAAAGCAAATCACAACCCAATTGGTCGTAATCACGCATAGAATAAGTTGTAAAAGAACTAAGCTTGAAAGCAAATCACAACTGGGCGTGGCGGGTAAGCTGCCACCACTCGGTTGTAAAAGAACTAAGCTTGAAAGCAAATCACAACTAAAAAAGTATTGGCACGCAGAGGCGACTAGTTGTAAAAGAACTAAGCTTGAAAGCAAATCACAACTCCGCATAGGTGCATAGCGGTTGCAGCTTTAGTTGTAAAAGAACTAAGCTTGAAAGCAAATCACAACTTCCCTATGGCAGATGCCATATTGCGCTAAGTTGTAAAAGAACTAAGCTTGAAAGCAAATCACAACCCAACTCTTTGTAGGCACTTTCCACTATGCGTTGTAAAAGAACTAAGCTTGAAAGCAAATCACAACCAGGAAAGAATTCTTGTAATAAATTAAATGGTTGTAAAAGAACTAAGCTTGAAAGCAAATCACAACAAATGCAGCCAGGGCTTTAAAGTCGCCCAGGTTGTAAAAGAACTAAGCTTGAAAGCAAATCACAACTTAATCACTTTTAGCACCTCTTTCATGTTTGTTGTAAAAGAACTAAGCTTGAAAGCAAATCACAACAAAAAGCCTGGTAGGCTTCTATTCGCAAAGGTTGTAAAAGAACTAAGCTTGAAAGCAAATCACAACGGCGGCGCTGCGAATATCAATTGCATTATCGTTGTAAAAGAACTAAGCTTGAAAGCAAATCACAACTGCTAAGTTTAGGCTGTCCATTGTGAAGAGTTGTAAAAGAACTAAGCTTGAAAGCAAATCACAACTAGTTACTCGGTGGATACAGTAGCCAATTGGTTGTAAAAGAACTAAGCTTGAAAGCAAATCACAACTCCTGTGGTTTCTGCCCCTTTCTTAGCTATGTTGTAAAAGAACTAAGCTTGAAAGCAAATCACAACCTGGATCGCCTACTCCCCTTATTCCTAAGTGTTGTAAAAGAACTAAGCTTGAAAGCAAATCACAACTTTGTTCCATATATTTTGTTTTAGATTGCTGTTGTAAAAGAACTAAGCTTGAAAGCAAATCACAACACTGTGTTGAATGGCGTATTTGGTACCGGTGTTGTAAAAGAACTAAGCTTGAAAGCAAATCACAACCATGTGCTCATGCAAACCGCCGATGTACCGGTTGTAAAAGAACTAAGCTTGAAAGCAAATCACAACAATAGGCCAATAATGGTACAGCGTTGAACTGTTGTAAAAGAACTAAGCTTGAAAGCAAATCACAACCGTCACAGTTTAGGTTTATGTCGAAGCTGTGTTGTAAAAGAACTAAGCTTGAAAGCAAATCACAACAAATCTTCCGCCACTTTCACCGCCAGCTTGGTTGTAAAAGAACTAAGCTTGAAAGCAAATCACAACACGGCTTTTAAAAGCTCCGGAAAAAAAGAGTTGTAAAAGAACTAAGCTTGAAAGCAAATCACAACTGTACAGCATTGTTCAAGAAGATTTACTTCGTTGTAAAAGAACTAAGCTTGAAAGCAAATCACAACTGTACAGCATTGTTCAAGAAGATTTACTTCGTTGTAAAAGAACTAAGCTTGAAAGCAAATCACAACTCCATGTGCTGCTTAGTCCACTTCTTTTGCGTTGTAAAAGAACTAAGCTTGAAAGCAAATCACAACGGCTTGATCAGGAAGTAGTAACCGGTCAATGTTGTAAAAGAACTAAGCTTGAAAGCAAATCACAACAGCACTGTAGCGGCGGGCTTCAAATACAAAGTTGTAAAAGAACTAAGCTTGAAAGCAAATCACAACTGTTCAGCATGACTTTCCACATTTTATTTTGTTGTAAAAGAACTAAGCTTGAAAGCAAATCACAACCTCTTTGTTCTCGGCGCCTTCCGCCGATTTGTTGTAAAAGAACTAAGCTTGAAAGCAAATCACAACTTTGTTGGCTCTGTGCAATTCTCTGGATACGTTGTAAAAGAACTAAGCTTGAAAGCAAATCACAACTCTATGGGAGAAATTAAAAGTAGGATCCATGTTGTAAAAGAACTAAGCTTGAAAGCAAATCACAACCTGTCAAAGACTGCGTAGTCATGCTGCGCTGTTGTAAAAGAACTAAGCTTGAAAGCAAATCACAACTCTATGGGAGAAATTAAAAGTAGGATCCATGTTGTAAAAGAACTAAGCTTGAAAGCAAATCACAACCCCGGCCGCCTGTTTCTTCTATACCAGCGGTTGTAAAAGAACTAAGCTTGAAAGCAAATCACAACCAATAGTTCGGCAACCTGTTCTTTTCCTTCGTTGTAAAAGAACTAAGCTTGAAAGCAAATCACAACTATCGAAATGCAGCAACTGAAAAACCAGCGGTTGTAAAAGAACTAAGCTTGAAAGCAAATCACAACTGTTAAGGCCGAAGGGGTGCCTGAAACAGAGTTGTAAAAGAACTAAGCTTGAAAGCAAATCACAACTAATACTAATGAAGTTAGAAATAAAGACTTGTTGTAAAAGAACTAAGCTTGAAAGCAAATCACAACTAACAACAAATCAGTGCCTTTCAGTATGGCGTTGTAAAAGAACTAAGCTTGAAAGCAAATCACAACCAAAAATTATTTTTTTCACCGCAGACCTTTGTTGTAAAAGAACTAAGCTTGAAAGCAAATCACAACCGGCAATCGTGTTGTTCCTTGTTTCACCTGTTGTAAAAGAACTAAGCTTGAAAGCAAATCACAACTTTGGTTGTTCGACATATTTTTTTGTTTTAGTTGTAAAAGAACTAAGCTTGAAAGCAAATCACAACTACAAACAAACTCTTCCCGATTATTTTCGCGTTGTAAAAGAACTAAGCTTGAAAGCAAATCACAACTTAAATCCTTCCAGTTGCGCACCACTCATTGTTGTAAAAGAACTAAGCTTGAAAGCAAATCACAACTATAAAATGGTTGCCTTCGGGCTTTAGTATGTTGTAAAAGAACTAAGCTTGAAAGCAAATCACAACATCCTTTGAAAGGTCAACTGAGCGTTTAAGGTTGTAAAAGAACTAAGCTTGAAAGCAAATCACAACTGTATAACAATAAGCTGCGTTTGCAGGCTGGTTGTAAAAGAACTAAGCTTGAAAGCAAATCACAACTCGGCGGTATGGGGGCTAAAACCAAACATCGTTGTAAAAGAACTAAGCTTGAAAGCAAATCACAACATCAGCTTACTGTAGGTCATTTCATGGTCGGTTGTAAAAGAACTAAGCTTGAAAGCAAATCACAACAACGGCGGCTTTATCCTTCACAATAATTCTGTTGTAAAAGAACTAAGCTTGAAAGCAAATCACAACTACGTGCGGTGATGGGCAGCTTTATCATGGGTTGTAAAAGAACTAAGCTTGAAAGCAAATCACAACTATTAAATCAAAGAGGTCGAAATGAAACGAGTTGTAAAAGAACTAAGCTTGAAAGCAAATCACAACTAGATCGATAAGCGGGGTTATGGTGTTGCGGTTGTAAAAGAACTAAGCTTGAAAGCAAATCACAACTGAATACCCTAAATCCCGCTCGATAGCCCGGTTGTAAAAGAACTAAGCTTGAAAGCAAATCAAGTAATCAATTGCCTGGGCTACTTTACAATGTTTAAAAGTTTTCAAAGAAAAGTAAAATACAGCGCCTAAAGTGTTGGCGATGATTTGGTGCATTGGTGTAGGCGCCGGGCTTATGGCATGAGAAATACCATCAATCAACTCCAACCTTCCTTCCCATTGCACATGTCATCGTAAGTATAATACGGTAATATTTTAATGGCGGTTGACATAAGAAACCGAAGGTAAGATAATTGCTAAAAAATAAACCCCGCACCATACTTGCCTGTGGACGGGGTTTGAAAGAGTAAGGATCAATTGGTATTGTTTATAAATAAGCAGTTGACCTGTAGTATAGACAACCTGTTACTTTAAATTGCTGCATGACCAAAAACAACAAAGGCTTCCAAACGGAAGCCTTTGTTGTTAAGTCAATTTATCGTTTAATGAACCACATCCTGCTTTAGATCTTTTATATCCTGGCGGCGCTCTTTCTTATCCTGCTTTATGTCTCTTGTGTCCTGCCTTACCTCTTTTTTATCGGCGGCTAAATCTTTCACGTCATGGCGAATGTCTTTTTTATCATCTTTGATATCGGCAACATTGCCCGATTTTTTATCCTGCCGTAAATCTTTTACATCGCTGCGGATGTCTTTTTTATCAGCTACTACATCTTTCACATCCTGGCGGCGTTCGTGTTTATCCTGGCGAATGTCTTTGGTGTCGCGGTGAATTTCGTGAACATCGTGGCGGATTTCATGGCGCTTAACTTGTGCATTAGCAGAAGTAACAATAACGGTGGCAGCTCCGAGTAATACTAATTTGATGGAAGTTTTCATGATGAAGATTTTTTGGTTTTTTAATTTTTAAGTACAGAACCATAGAGCGCCGCGGATAAGAAAAGTTTAACCAAATAAAATAAAAAAAGCGATTCAAAAATGAATCGCTTGTGCAACCTTTTAAAAACCGGTTGGCGGCGTTAACGGAATATCACGTTTTAGCATCGCATCGCGGTTGGCCATCTCCCAGCCGGTATAAAAAACCAACTGTGCTCTTTTTTGCATCAGCGTATAATTAATTTTATCCGGCGTATCAGTAGGCTTATGATAATCGGGACGTAACATGCCATCATAATAAAAAATAATAGGGACGCCATAACGAGCAAAATTATAATGGTCGCTGCGATAATAGATGCGCTCCTTATCAGCCGGATCGTTGTATTTATAATCCAATTGAAGATTGGTATATTTTTTATTTTGTCCTTCCGAAATGGTTTTTAAATCGGTGCTTAATTTATCATCGCCTACCACATACACATAGTTGAGTGTATCGTTCGGTCTGTCGGGATCACTTCTGCCAATCATATCAATATTCAAATCCACAGTGGTTTTATCTAATGGATAGATCGGATGATCGGTGTAATATTCAGAACCCCATAACCCTTTTTCTTCACCGCTATTGGTAAGAAACAAGATGGAGCGCCGCGGCCCTTTTCCTTCTTTAGCTGCTTTGCTAAAAGCTTCTGCTAATTCCAATACGCCAACAGTTCCTGATCCGTCATCATCGGCGCCGGGATACAACACGCCATTGCGTTTACCCAAATGATCGTAGTGAGCACTGATTACGACATATTCATCTTTCAAATCGGTACCTGGCAATAGTCCCAATACATCGCTCGATTGAATAGTAGTGGTGTTCTTTTTTACTTCCAGCATCACATCGGCTTTTACCGTTTTAAGCAGGCTACCCGTGGTTTTTGCAGCATCATAATCGGCTCCTGCTATGGCTTTGGCTACGCCTTCCGATACCTGAAATTGCATGGGAGCAACAGCTTTCCGAAAGCTGTATAAACTTTGAAATCCTTTGCGGTTAGAGGGAATGGTTTTAGGAAAATTAGTGCTCACAAACAAAACGGCGGCCGGTGCTTTTTTTGCTAAGTCGGGAAAGGCACGCTGGTTGGTGGCCCCAACAATCATAACTATTTTGCCGGTTACGTCAGCCGTTTTCAGAGCTTCGTTAGCCGTGGCGCCCACCACTACTACTTCGCTTAGCTTCATGGTTGCCTGCATGGTATTATTGCCAATGCCAAAGTCTTTATCAAACTCGTATGCTTTGCCATTTACTTCTACGGAAGCACTTAACAAAGAGTCCTGGTAGATGGGATAATACAGTTGATAGCCATCGCCATTGCCCGGTTTTAAGCCAAGGCTTTTAAAATAACTTTCAATATACGCGGCGGCTTTTCGCTGGCCTTCGGTACCGGTTTCGCGGCCTTCCATTTCTGGTGAAGCAATCGTGTACAGGTGTTTTTTTAAGTCTTCGGCCGTGATGGTTTTTGCATACGCATCGGGCCTGGCCATTTTTTGTGCAGAAGCATACAAGCTGCTTCCGGCCAATAATAAGGTGAATAGTTTCTTCATATTTACTGTCTGTTTTATACTTGAAAATAGTAGCGGCTATTATACAGCCGCATCATAACGGTTAGTGATAATTAGCGCCGGTTAAGAAGATGGTTAGGCGCAGGCAATTTTATCTACCCTTGCCTGGTGGCGGCCTCCCTCAAACGACGTAGCTAAAAATATGTTCACCATTTCTTCCGCCGTGGGTGGCGATACAAAGCGGGCCGGAATACAAATAATATTTGCGTTGTTATGTTGGCGGGCCATCATGGCTACATTGTTAGTCCAGCAGATGGCGGCGCGAATACCCTGATGTTTATTGGCTGTAATGCCCACCCCATTGGCACTTCCGCAAATCAAAATACCGCAGGCGGCCTCGCCGCTTTCTACCGCACCGGCCACAGGGTGCGCAAAGTCGGCATAGTCAACCGCATCTTTTGTGTCTGTGCCAAAGTTTTTCAGGGCCAGTCCTTTGCCTTCCAGCAGTTCTACAATCATGGCTTTGTATTCGTAGCCGGCATGGTCGGAACCAATAGCAATCGGCTTCGAAAAATCAAACACGTCGTTCATAAAATGAGGTTTGCACAAATGTAAGGAGGTGGGCTTAGGGGAGAGAAAATGTTTTTTTACCTCACCCCCGGCCCCTCTCCAGCAAAGCTGTAGAGGGGAGACATGAGTGGCCTTACCCCGACCTTGCCTCGTTAGGGAGAGCCACCAGAGCACAGCCCACGCTTATTCCATCATTCTTTCTTTTCTTCATCTTCTCTTGATGCCATGATGTTTTTATCATTTGCTTCTTACTTCACTCTTACGACGCACAAAGATTACTAGCATATAAGACGCCCCATCGTTCAGCGCCTTATTGCGTGTTGTCTTAATGATTCACTATGCTAAAGGGAAAGCCACACGCAATACAGCGCCTTTAGTTTCTACCTACAACAGCCAATAAAAAAGTATATGATTCAAACTACTTGTGATAAGGTAACAAGTCATGTAAGAAGGATAGAGCATACGATGAAGGATGGAAACATACAATGAAGGACTGTTGTGCGCAGGCCCGGAAAAGACGGCGGAGCTATAGCCTTTTCCTTGACTTTTTTGCTCCACTTTTTTTGTTAAGAAAAAAAGTGGAAAATAAACAACAGGGAAGAAACACCATAATTCCATGAAACCCACCCGCACAAAGCGTTCCGATGGAACGCAACAACATACATACAATGATTTTCTACCTATGAACCGTTCCGATGGAACGAAGAAAATACAGACTTATAACACGAATGCACAGCGGCTTTACAAAAGAACGAAAGACCGCCCCATGCCCAATAGCATTACAAAGGGTACAAGTATGCCCTTCGACTGCGCTCTGGATAAACGTGGCAACAGACGATGATAGCGGCACATCAGCTAAGTACAAACTCCCTGCAACTAATACTACTTTTAAACCATGGAAAATGTCGTCCAATCCTTACAAGCCATGCGCACCTATTTTGATTGCGGCGCTACCCGCAGCTATGCCTTCCGAAAGGAAAAGCTGGAAGCCTTACGCACAGCCCTTCTTAAAAATGAGGCTGCACTAACGCAGGCTTTATACAACGATCTGAAAAAAAATCCGGAAGAAGCCTGGGTTACAGAGATAGGCTTTGTGCTATCCGAAATACGGCATGCCATTAATCATTTAAAGCGGTGGATGAAGCCACAAAGGAAAGGCACCAACCTGCTGAATTTCCCAGGCAAAAGTTTTATTTATAAAGAACCATTGGGCGTAGTACTGATTATTGGTCCGTGGAATTATCCCTTACAACTGTTATTCACACCACTGATTGGCGCTATAGCCGCGGGTAACTGCATAGTGCTAAAGCCCAGCGAATTTGCACAGGCTACCGAAGCGGTAATGAAGACGATTATTAAAGAAATCTTTGGCCCTGATTATATATTATATGCAGAAGGTGATGGAGCCGTGGTAGTGCCCCAAATGATGGAACCGTTTCGGTTTGACCATGTTTTTTATACAGGTAGTACGCAGGTTGGCCAACTGATTTATAAAATGGCGGCCGCCCGATTAACGCCGGTCACTTTGGAGTTGGGCGGTAAAAGCCCTTGCGTGGTGGAAAGCGATGCAGCGATAAAAGTAGCGGCCAAACGTATTGCTATGACCAAGTTTTCCAATGCCGGCCAAATGTGCGTAGCACCGGATTATGTATTGGTGCATGCCAGTATAAAAGACGAATTAACTGCCGCCCTGCAAAAATGTATCGTTGATTTTTTTAGTGCTGATCCGGCCTCAGATTATAACTATGGAAAGATCATTAACGAAAAAGCCTTTCACCGGTTGATAGCTTATTTAAAAGAAGGCACTATCACTTATGGAGGGAACCATAACGCAGCAAAACTTTATATCGAACCGACGTTGATGGAAACTTCTAACCTTGATGTAGGTTTCATGAACGAAGAAATATTCGGCCCCATATTACCTGTCATTTCTTTTGAAAGTTTTGAAGAAGCAAAGACGATTATTAACCGGCACCCCAACCCATTAGCCTTTTATGTGTTTACATCAGGTAAGGAAAAAGAAGCGCAGTGGTTGAGAGAAATCTCTTTCGGCGGCGGCGGCGTGAACAATGCTTCCTGGCACCTAACCAATTTTCATTTACCCTTTGGAGGCCGCGGCAACAGTGGCATTGGCCGTTATCATGGCCGTTATTCTTTTGATGTATTTACGCATCAGAAAGCCATAATGAAAACACCTACCTGGTTCGATCCTTCTATAAAATACCCGCCCTTTAAAGGCAAGCTGAAGTGGTTTAAAAAAATCATTCGCTAAGCTCCTTTTTCATCATCCAATCCTGCTGTACATCATGGCCTAAAATAAAATCGCACACACCGAATTTTTCAAAACCCCAGGCAGTGTAAAAGTCAATGGCCCTCTGGTTTTTTTCCCATACGCAAAGCCAGATCGTTTGCTTTTGTTTCAACGTTGCTTCATCAATACAAGCCTGCATCAACAGCCTTCCAACGCCCTTCCCTATAAATTCTTTCACTGCATACAACCGGGCAATTTCAATAGCGGGCCCTATTACCGGAGCAGGCTTTTTACCATCTCTTAATTTAGCATAGCCCGCTACCATATCATCGGCATACGCCAACAAAAATGTATGTTCTTTCATGGCCGGTTCGGTAAGCAGGGCGCCACGGGTAAACTGCTCCGATAAAAATTTATCCATATCCGCTTTGGTATTATCCGGGGCGAAAGTGTCGTAAAAAGTTTGGCGGCTTATACCGGCAATCAGCGCCGCATCTGCATGTGTAGCATATCTAACAATAAGATTCATGTAACGAAAATAATAGCTACCGCTGAAAGAGAACTTATGACCTTATGTTGCGGAAAAGAAAATGGTATAGCCGGGAAGGCCGTAAGACGGCAAGACTGATAGTGCGAAAAAAATTGATACGCTTGTCATCAATCCGGCTATTGGTTTATAGAAAAAACTTCGCTTTTAATAATTGCTTCACCGCCCTAACGGCAAAACTTTTTGCAAAATCATAAGGCGTCTTGCATGGCAAAAAACTTCACCGTATCTTTTTTGCATGGCTGCACAAGTTTGGCACAAAGCGCCTTTTATTCGTTTGCTGGCTGGTTTAATGACAGGCATTGCGGTTCAATGGCAGTTGCAGTTTCCGCTTGTTTATTTGGTATCAACCTTTGCCTTTTGTTTCCTTGCCCTTGTTATTTATTCGTTTCTCACCGTTAAACTTCGTTACCGGTTTTCAACGGCTAATGGCCTTTCCCTTTTAATTTTATTCGCTTGTATTGGGGCACTGCTCGTTTGGTTGAAGGATGTAAGAAACGATAAAGCCTGGGCCGGCCATCAATATCACGAAGGTGATTACATCATCGCTACCCTTCAGGAGCCGCTGGTAGAAAAACCCAATTCGTATAAAGCACAAGCGCATTTCACCAGTGTCATACGGAACGATTCCAACCTCACTGTTACCGGCGATATGATTCTTTATTTTAAGAAAGATTCCATTGCACCGCCGTTACACTATGGCAGCCAGATTGTCTTCAAAAAAAACCTCCAGCCCATTAAAAACAGCGGCAACCCGGGCGGCTTCGATTATAACCGCTACTCGCTGTTTCAAGGCATTACACATCAGGCGTATTTAACGCAGAACGATTATATACTGCTGCCCGGCACACAAACCAATTGGCTGCAGCAATTCATTTTTACCACCCGTAGCTGGGTAGTAAGTGTGCTGAAAAAATACATCCCCGGCGATAAGGAAAGCGGCTTAGCCGAAGCCCTGATGATCGGCTATAAAGATGACCTGGATAAGAACCTGGTGCAATCGTATTCCAATACGGGGGTGGTACATATCATTGCTATTTCGGGCTTGCACCTCGCTATTATTTATGCCTTGCTTTTGCTGGTGACCAAACCGTTGAAGCGCTATAAAAAATTAGTGTGGTTACGGCTTTTACTTACCATTTCATCACTGTGGCTTTTTACTTTACTGGCCGGCGCCCAACCGTCTGTATCCCGCTCTGCTATTATGTTTACCATCATTGCCATTGGTCAGTTGGCCGTGCGGCGCACCTCTATTTATAACACGATGGCGCTATCGGCTTTTGTGCTGCTTTGCATTAATCCGTTTTGGCTGTGGGATGTTGGCTTTCAACTTTCGTACACCGCTGTACTAAGCATTATTATTTTCTTTAAGCCGGTATATAACTGGTTTTATTTTCCTAATAAGATCATTGATTTTTTATGGAGCTCGGTGGCCGTTACCATCTCCGCGCAGTTGCTTACGCTGCCAATTTCCATCTATCATTTTCACCAGATGCCGTTGCTGTTTTTGTTCACCAATTTTATTGCGGTGCCCTTAAGCTCTCTTATTTTATTGGGCGAAATTTTGATTTGCGCCATCAGCTTTTTGCCCACTATAACCGGCTGGGTTGGCTTAGTAGTGGCCAAATTAATTTATTGGATGAACAGCTATATCGAACGATTGGATGCCGTGCCTTTTTCGGTATGGAACGGCTGGAATATTTCGATACTACAAATGGTTTTATTGCTGGTTTTTGTGGTGGCGTTTTGCTATTGGCTGATGGAGAAACAGAAAGCTTTAGGATGGCTGTCGGGTCTTTCGCTTGGCGCTTTTATGCTGTTGCGAAGCCTATCTTTTGCTGAAGCTTACCAGCAACAAAAACTGATTGTATATAACGTGCCGAAGCACGCCGCCATTGATGTTATGGATGGACGGGCTTATCAATTTATTGGCGACTCTGCTTTGTTGTACGATGAATTTATCCGCAACTTTCACTTACAACCTTCCCGCATAATGCACCGGGTTTCTATGCTGGGTGATAACGATCTTACTCCGAAGAGCTTTCGCTGGCAGGGCAAACAAATTCTTATCGTTGATGAAACGGTTTCATTCTTACCATCTACCGCAAAGCCATTGATTGACCTTTTAATTCTTTCTAAAAACCCAAAGCTGTACATCAATAGCCTGGCCGCTGCTTTTACTATTAAGCAAATTGTTATTGATGGCTCTGTACCGGTATGGAAAGCGGCGCTTTGGAAAAAAGACTGCGATTCCCTGCACCTTCCCTGCTATAATGTAGCCGAAGAAGGCGCTTTTGTAATGCACCGCTAAAGCCTACTTTTGCCGCTTCCCAAGCCACCCTTATTATGGATAAAAAAATTTCCTCCGCACTGATTTCTGTTTTTTATAAAGACGGATTAGAGCCTGTCGTTCGTCAGTTAAAAGCACAAGGCGCCACCATCTATTCTACCGGCGGCACGCAAAAATTCATTGAAGATTTAGGGCTGGATGTTGTTCCGGTTGAAAGCCTTACATCGTACCCGTCTATACTTGGCGGCCGGGTTAAAACCCTTCACCCGTCTGTGTTTGGCGGCATACTGGGCCGGCGAAATAATGAAACCGATTTAGCCGAAATGCAGCAATACAACATCCCGGTTTTGGATTTAGTGATAGTGGATCTGTATCCGTTTGAAGAAACAGTTGCGTCAACAACGGATGAGAAATCCATCATTGAAAAAATTGACATTGGCGGACCATCTATGATTCGTGCGGCGGCGAAAAACTTTAGTGATGTTACGGTGATTGCTTCCAAAGATGATTATCAGCCGCTGGTTGATGTGTTGCAAAAACAAGAAGGCACTATAACATTAGAACAACGAAAAGCCCTCGCGGCAAAAGCTTTCCAGGTGGTTGCCAATTATGATATCGCCATCAATAATTATTTCAATGCGCTATCGCCATTAACAGTGATTGGCGCCGGACAACAAACACCGCTTCGCTACGGCGAGAACCCGCATCAACAAGCCGTGTTCTTTGGTGATCTGAACAAGTGCTTTGCACAATTGAATGGTAAGGAACTTTCGTATAATAACCTGGTAGATGTAGATGCGGCTATTGAATTGATAAAAGAATTTGACACAACAACGTTTGCCATCATCAAGCACACCAATGTTTGCGGCATTGCTCAACGCAATGATGTACACGAAGCCTGGAAAGCCGCTCTGGCCGGCGACCCCGAAAGTGCCTTTGGCGGCGTGCTGGTTTGTAACGGGGAGATAGATTTAGCTACCGCCGAAGCCATTAACGAAATATTTTTTGAAGTGCTGCTGGCGCCTTCTTTTGCCACTGATGCTTTGGAGAAATTAAAAACAAAAAAGAACCGCATTTTACTTCAATTAAAAAGTACGGCCACCACGCCAATGATTTATAAAAATGTAGTGAACGGCACCTTGCAACAAGGTAAGGATAAAGGCAACTTTGATAAATGGGAAGAGGTGGGCAGACGCTCAACTACAGAAGCGGAAAAACAAGATTTGGTGTTCGCCAACATTGTTTGCAAACATTTAAAAAGCAATGCCATTGCTTTGGTAAAAAACGGGCAGTTGATGGGTAAGGGCTGCGGACAAACCAGCCGCATTGATGCTTTGCGGCAAGCGATTGAAAAAGCGAAGCAGTTCCATTTTGATTTAACTGGTGCGGTGATGGCCAGCGATGCTTTTTTTCCTTTTGATGATTGTGTGCAGATGGGCCACCAGAGCGGTATTGCAGCGTTTATACAGCCCGGCGGCTCTATCCGCGATAAAGACAGTATTGCTTATTGTAAAGAAAACAATTTGGTGATGGTACTTACCGGCATGCGGCATTTCAGGCATTAAACCCCACCCCCGGCCCCTCTCCAACAGAGTTGGAGAGGGGAGCATTAACGAATCAAAGCATCTATTTTTTAGTCCATTTATAAAACTCAATAGCGTTCTTGATGATCCTTATTCTTAAGAGTGACAGCTACATTAACCAGGAAGCTCCTGTAAAGAAATCATAAGAATCCGTTTCATCTTTTTACGTAAAAGATTTTACACAGCAACTTTACCTTTCAATGAACGATCAATGATGAAAAGCCTTCCCTATTGCCTGCTGTTATTTATCCCCTTACTTCCACTTTTTTATAGCAAGGCATTACCCACTTACAACGCATTGCCTCCCACCAATAAGCCCATTGCGACGTACGATTCAGTTAAACAAAACGGCGCTACACTATCGCCGCACACCAGTATCAATACCCATCAAAAAACAGCTAACAACACGTCGCTTACGCAGATCAAAGCCAGTGCATTTGGTTTCCTGCCATCGTCAACTGCGGCAAAAAATACAATGGCCTTGCAGCAGATCAGTGCAAAGATCAATAGCCTTGGCGGTGGTGTAACGCTTGTCATCAATAAAGGGTTTTATAGAGCAGGCAAAGAAGCTTTTGCCGGCGTTACGGGTAAAGGGTACTCGTATATGGGAGAAAGCATGATGAAGATTAGCGGTTGCAGCAAACCAGTTGTTATTGAAGGTAATGGCGCCACTATAAAACTTACCGACGGAATGCACTTTGGTTCCTTTGAAAGCCGCACCGGGGCTGTATTTAAGGCGCCACCCGGTGGTTTTTACAAGCCCGATTATGTAGCTTATCCTCAGTATATGTTTGACCTGGGCAGCAACAAATCGGTAACTGTTCATAACCTGGTATTAGACGGCAATGTGCAAAATTTAACCATTGGCGGTTATTGGGGCGATACCGGCATTCAGTTGCCCGGCGATGGCATTTACTGTCACGATAATGAGGAGGTAACTATTGACGGCGTTACCAGCCGTTACTTTCCAAGAGATGGCATCCAGGTAGGTAACAAAACGCCTGATGCTTCAGCCCCGGTGAAGAAAGTTTTTCTTCGTAACAGCACCTTTGACGGTAACACACGGCAAGGTTTTTCATGGGTAGGCGGCAATCATTTATATGCGCTTAACTGCCGCTTTACTAATACCGGAAAAACCATCAATAGTAAAACAAAGTTGGCAGTGGCTTCGGCACCCGGCGCCGGTATAGATATGGAAGCGGAGTTGGGATTGATACGTAACGGCGTGTTTGAAAACTGTGTGATTGACAATAACACCGGCGCTGGTTTTTTATCCGTTGGCGATGTTGGGTCTATCACTTTCAAGGGTGGTAAAATAATTGGCGCTACTAACTGGACCATCTATGGCACGGGACCAAAAGCCGTCTTTGAAAAGGTTACCATCGTGGGGTCGCCGGTTAATTTACGGGTGGGCACCGGCCCCGATGATACCGGTAATACGCAGTTTAATAATTGTCTGATTACGTTAGATTCTACCTTATCGCCCACCAAAAAAGTATATGGGGCTTATGTGATGGACTTTGGCGGCGGCGCTGGTGGCTTCTTCACTAATTGCACCATTGATAGTAAAAACAGAGGAACGGTTTACGGTGGCGGCGGGTGCGTGTTTACCGATTGTATTTTTAAGCAGGAGCCAACAGCAGCAGGTTATAATGGCTACCCGTTCATGAGCGGAAACTTTTATGGCACCAACCGCTGGTACAGGCCGGCAGCGGGTTTCACGGTGGCTAACCTTGGCAACAGTAAATTTTACGGACCGTTTTATTTGAATGAAGTGAAGATTGCCGATAAGAAGTGATAGCTATAGGTGGTAGTGACTACTGAAAGCGGAGAGCTTGTTAGCGGTTCGCCCAATTCTATATTGCCTTTCCAAATTCATTTAATTTGTTTATCAACTTGTCTTTTTCGTTGCTTTCATCTGTTCTGAACCGCAATAAAGGAAAATGATATTTTTCTAAAATTTTATCTTTCATTTTGTCTCTCTCTGCCTGCCGTGTTCCTTGTTTATGATATCTAAAACCGTCCACTTCTATTGCAAGAACTGGCACTTTGCCAAGTTTGTTGTAAATCAGAAAATCCAAATGTGTCAGTGGATGTGATGCATACTTTGTTTCTTGCTCGTCTAACCTGGAAAAATCTTTAATAAGTTGCCTGATTGGGAAATGCATAAGAACGTCATATTTCAAAAATCGTTCGTCTGCTAAAACCTGTTTGATTAGTCCGAACATTAAATTTTCACTGTCGAATGCTGACACCTTCCTAGATTTGCTAATAATTTTTGCTCTTTGTTCTTCGTAACCTTTATACAGCAAATCAAAGATTGAATGTAACTCACTTTGGATAACAAAAAAGTTGTTGTACTCAATGTATTTTACCAAGTCTGAGATATTGGTGTCCTTCTCATTTTCATTTCCGTTTACAACTAATATCAATTGCTCAACCGCTCTTGAAACTGCAACATTTAACCGATTAGGATTGTCTGTGAAGTCAGAAATTTCATTGTCAACCGTTGAAAGTATGATGACGTCATTCTCTCTGCCCTGAAATTTGTCAACGGTGTCCGCTTTTATCGAAGTTCCTTGAAATGTACTTTGTAATGCGTTTGTCTGATTACGGTATGGTGTAACAATTCCCAAATCTACATTTTCAAGTTTTTCTTTCGGAATAATCTCGTGTTTTATAATGTCGATCTGCCGTTGGTTCATCCGCTCTCTTGCGTGATTTCCCTGGACTGTTTTGTAAACAAGAAGAGGTTGGCGTTTGCTTGTATATACTGTGTAAATAATAAGTTGATTATCATAAAATTTCTGGTTACAAAATCCTATGATTTTCGGGTGGCAGCGATAATGTTCTCTTAAAAGTGTTTTGGGAACGTTTGGAAATAATTCAATAACCGAAGATAGCAAGCTGTGATTTGAATAACGATAGAGTGGTTGTAGGTTGTAAGCATTAAAGATGGTGTCGGTCTTTATTTGCATATCATCATCTACCACATTTGGCAATTGTTTACAATCGCCAACAATTACCGCACGTTTTGCACAAGACAAAGCAAGTGCACCCGTTGCCAAATCAACTTGCGAAGCTTCGTCAATAATCATATAGTCATATAAAAGTTTGTCGGACAAGCTCTGTCTTAACGAGTAAGTGGTACTCATAATGACCGGATAATCTATGATAAATTCGTTTGATTTCTGGTGAAGTTCTGAAATTGTATATGGTTCCCGCTGAAGTTGATGGTACCTTCTGTACAACTCTGCTTTAAGCAATTGCATTGACATTTCAGTGTATTCTTTCATTTTGTTGTCAAATGCAGAATCTTCCAAAGAGTGTTTCAGAAAATCAATTTTCTCTTTCAGCTCCCCGATTTTGGTTGGATAATAATTTGATTGACAAATGAAAATCATTTCGCCAAGTGAATTTGTGAAAAATGATTTATCCTTAAGTCCGTATTTCAGCCGATAAATAAATCTTCTTATGAAGCCAATTTTCTTTCCCCTTTTTTCGAGTGCTTCAAGAGAAATCCATAACTCGAGAATTTTTGCAGCTGTGACATTTTTTTTAAGTTCTACCTTTTTTTCTATTTTGTTTTTATAAGTTTCTTTGAAATGTTCATATTCCGTTTCGATGTTGTCAATTTGTAATTTCAGTAAGGCTAACTCATTTTTCTTGTCAAGGCTTTTAGAAAGTTGAATAACAAGCGTTGCTGTTTTGTTTTTCAAACTATCTTTTTCGGTATCAGATAAATTGAAGGCTAATAAATCGGGAATTTCTTTTTGTGAGCCGATGAACTCTTTTTTGTTTTGAGAGTTTCCAAGAAGCGCTGCTATAAACTCAATGCCGTTTTTTTCAAGTTTTTCATAGACATTTTTTGTCGCAGAATTATTACTTGAAACAACTGCAACACTTTGTTGATTTAAAATAGCGTTAGCAATAATGTTCAGAACGGTTTGCGTTTTGCCGGTACCCGGTGGCCCTTCAATTACGCTTAAATTATTAGTAAATGCAGTATTGACCGCGTTTCGCTGACTTAGATTAAATCCAAACGGAAAAAAATCAGGATTTGTCGGATTACTATTTCCAGTAGATAAAGAGCCGGTTAAAAGACTTGCAAGAACGCAGTCCTCGGGGATTTCAGAAATGCTCTCGTAACTTTTTGCAAGTATATTATTGCCTTCTTCTGTTTTAAGTCCAACAGTGTCTGCAATTTCCTTTAAGTAATTGAAAACGTTAAATGCTTTGTCTCCACTTACTGCTGTTCTTACAATTTTTGCTCTGTTTTTGCCGTAAGAAAATTCTTTGCTGCTGTTTTTGAAAACAACAATACACCTGTCGCCTTTATACGAATATTTTTCAATTCTATCGGTTACGTCTTGTTCGTCTATGTATATCAGTTCTCTTTTGAGCGACATTTTTATTCTGAGGATTTCTTCTTGTTGGGAGATGTCGTCTTATGGGTGACTGCTAACAACTGTATTTCGCTAATATACCCTATACTTTAAACCGCGCTATTTTCATAACAGACTTCCTTTCCGATTTGTAAATAAATAACCGCTGCTCTTGTTCTATAAAGCCAATACAATCTATCAACCAATTAAAAGCACAAACTTCATCCGCTACTTTATACCAAATGCGACTTCGATGTTACTTCCAACACACGCCCTTTTATCTCCTCCAGCAACTCCTGCTTTGTTATAGGCACACCCATAATTTTATTATAGCCCTTTGCATCTACCAGGTATTGGTCGCGAATGATTTTTATTAGCTGGCCATTATTGATCTCCGGAATTAAAACCGTTTTATACTTCTTTAAAATGTCGCCAAGGTTTTTAGGGAAAGGCCTAATATAGCGCAGGTGCGCATGCGCCACGCTGTGCCCTTGAGCCAGCAATTCAGCCACCGCCGTTTTTATTACGCCGTACGTAGAACCCCAGCCCAGCACCAATACATCGCCTTCTTCGGGACCATTATCTAAGTGTTGTTCCGGTATGTGCTGCGCTATCTTATCTACTTTCTCCTGCCTGATTTTTACCATCAATTGATGGTTCTCCGGATCGTAACTAACGTTGCCGGTGATGTTCTCTTTTTCCAATCCGCCAATGCGGTGCTCAAGGCCCGGTGTGCCCGGCAAGGCCCAGGGACGCACTAACTTTTCATCACGCTGGTAAGGTTGAAATTTTGTTTCGCCATGGCCCAATTCCGTTTTGAATTTTACATGTATCGGGTGAAGGTTTTCCGTGGCCGGGTACTTCCACGGCTCGGCGCCATTAGCTATATAACCATCGCTTAAAAAGATAACAGGCGTCATGTGTTCAATGGAAATTCGCACTGCTTCATAAACTGCTTCAAAACAATCGGAAGGCGTAGAGGCAGAAACAATCGGCATCGGGCTTTCACCATTTCTTCCATAGTACGCCTGCAACAAATCGCTTTGCTCTGTCTTGGTAGGTAACCCTGTAGATGGGCCGCCCCGCTGCACATCAATCACCAGCAAGGGTATCTCTAGCATCATAGCCAAACCCATTGCTTCGCCTTTTAATGCAAGGCCGGGACCGGACGTACTGGTGATGCCAAACAAGCCGCCGTACGAAGCGCCAATGGCCGCACTGATACCAGCAATTTCGTCTTCGGCCTGGAAGGTTTTTATACCAAAATTTTTATGCTTGCTTAGCTCGTGTAAAATATCGGAAGCAGGTGTGATAGGATAGGTTCCGAGGAAAAGTGTTAACCCGCTTTTTACCGAAGCAGCAATCAATCCATACGCTAATGCCTGGTTGCCCATGATGCTTCTGTACGAGCCGGCTTCCTGTGGAGCCTTTTCAACTTTATATTGCGTGGTAAAAGTTTCAGTGGTATCGCCGTAATTATAGCCAGCCTTTAATGCTTTCAAATTACTGTCTAAAATATCGGGCTTGCGGCTGAACTTTTCTTCCAGAAACTTTTCGGTGTTGCTCATATCGCGGCCGTACATCCAGTATAAAAAGCCCAGCACAAACATATTCTTGGCGCGGTCTTTTTCCTTGGTGCCCATCTGGTAGTCTTTCAGGGCTTCACGGGTCATTTTAGTGATGTCCATTTTTATCACTTCGTAGCCTTCCAATGTGTTGTCTTCAATTGGATTCACGCCATCGGGATAGTTAGCCAGGCGAAGGTTTTTCGCATCAAAACCATCTACATTCACAATCACTTTTCCGCCCCGCTTCAGGCTTTTTAAATTGGTTTTTAATGCGGCCGCATTCATCGCTACCAACACATCCCATTGGTCGCCGGGGGTGTGAATGCTTTCGCTCGAAAACCTGAGCTGGTAGCCGCTTACGCCGGGCAAGGTTCCTTGCGGGGCCCGTATCTCGGCCGGAAAGTCGGGGAAGGTAGAAAGGTCGGCCCCCAGCATGGCTGTGTTGTTAGTAAACTGTGTACCGGTTAGCTGCATACCATCGCCGCTATCGCCGGCAAACTTGATAACGACATCTTGTAAAATTTCTTGCGTACGCTCCATCGGGCAAAGATAAATGGGTTTGGGGTTTGAGGTTTAGCGTTGATAAATACAGTTGCTCAATAAATTTTATCTTGTTAGTTCAATCTTCTTTATATGAACCTTTTTGAGTCAACGGCCACTGAAGAAATTCTTCATCGTATGGAAAGCCTTTCACCTGCTACGCCGGCACAATGGGGCAAGATGAATGCCGCGCAGATGATGGCGCACTGCACGACAACCTTTAAAAATTATTTTGGTGAGATTAAAATAAAGCAGGCTTTTATAGGTAAGCTGTTTGGTAAAATAGCAAAGAAAAAAATGTTTAGCGATGCGCCAGTTGGCAAGGGCTTACCAACAGATCCGAATTATAAAATATCGGGTGAAAAAAACTTTGAAGCAGAGAAGAAAAACCTGGTTACTTACATCAACCGGTTTGCTGAAGAAGGCTATCTGGTTACCTCCAGTGTGCACCCGTTTTTTGGTAAGCTATCGTCGCAGGAGTGGGCCGTCCTGGCGTATAAGCACGTGGATCATCATTTAAAACAGTTTGGGGCGTGATAGTAGATTTTTGCATCTTAAAGGGTAAGATGAATAGTATGCTTAAAATTAAATAACCGATTTACAAAAAACCTCTATCCTCATTTTTTTGTCTACAATCCAATTACAAGGCTATGCTAAAACATTATAAAAATCTGTTTGTAAAATCAGCTGTGCTTCTGTTACTGCTCTCTATTTACTATAATGGATTTACCCAGAAATCTGCGGCCTTCACGGCCATTGATCCGGAGCCCTTTCAAAACAGTGCCCATCACTGGTACGACATCTTTGATAAAAGCAATGTCATTAACCCCATTCCCAACCAGCCACGTTATCAGCCAACAGCCATAACCGATGTAGCGGATAATATTTTGCTCTATCAAAAAAGCAACGGCGGCTGGCCAAAAAATTATGATGTATTTGCTATACTAAGCCCTGCACAAAAAGATAGCCTGCTGGCGGTAAAAGATGTATTAAACACCACGTTCGATAACAGCACAACCTACTCGCATGTGGCTTGCTTAGCCCTGGTGTATGATAAAACCAAAGTGGATAAATACAAAATCGCTGCCTTGCATGGCCTCGACTTCATATTAGCTTGTCAATACGGCAATGGCGGCTGGCCGCAGTACTTTCCGTTGGAGAAAAATTACAGCAGCCACATAACTTATAACGACGATGTATTTACCGGCATCATGCAGGTATTAAAAGATGTAGTTGATGGAAAGCCGCAATATGCTTTTGTAGATGGCAGCCGTAGAAAGAAGCTGGCAAAAGCTTTTAACAACGGACTAAACTGCATTATAAAAACCCAGATCAATGACGAAGGAAAGTTAACGGCCTGGTGCCAGCAACACGATGAGCAAACGCTGCAACCCGCATGGGCACGGGCTTTTGAACCGCCCAGCATTTGCAATGCCGAAAGCGCCAATATAGTGCTGCTGCTGATGAGTATTAAAAAACCTTCGCCAGCCATTATTAATGCGGTGCAAAATGCCGTGGCCTGGTTTCAGCAATCCACCATTTACCAAACCAAAGTACAAACCGTAGCGGCGCCTTTGGTTACTTATCCTTATCGTGTTTCTAAAACCGATAAGATGATTGTTCATGATCAAAAAGCCGCGCCGATATGGACCCGCTACTACGAATTAAAAACGCACCGGCCCTTGTTCTGCAACCGCGATAGTAAAGTGGTGTATTCCCTGGCAGAAGTGGACCGCGAACGCCGCGATGGTTATGGCTGGTACACGTACGAGCCGCAAAAAGTATTAGACCGTTATCCCGCCTGGCAATTAGCCTGTGCGCCTGGCGCCAACGTATTGCATCAATAGCACCGTTACTTATTCACAGCAAAAGTATTACCGTTGCCGGCTGGTAAATTATACTGGCCGGCCTGTTATATAACTACCGCCATATATAATCTCATCCCCGCCATATATAGCTTTCCGCCACATAGCTTTTTCTCAACGTTTAGTTTTGGTACGGATTATAAAACAGTACTGTTTCATTTGTTGCAAACAACTGTAAGCATTGATACCGATAGTCAATGAAAGCAGGTGCTGACGGGGCTTTCATCGCTGTCAGGCAAAAGAAATACAAGGCTTTTTTTAAAAAATTGGTAATGACTAAACTACTATCAATAATGGGCTTACTAAGCATTATAAAAATTTTTACGGGCTGTTCCAACAGTTCCCTTTTCTTTAAGTATGGCTATAATATCAGCGATGATAAAGTGTATTATAAACGGACTTTCCCGGACCCGGTAATAGAAATGGAAGGGGTAGATGTGGCCAGCTTTAAAGTGATGAGGCGGGAAGAAGATAGCATGTATGCCGACAATACTTACTATGCTGTGGATAAACGTTCGCTTTACTACAAAGGCTACCGGGTGCCGGGCGGCGATGGCCCTTCGTTTGGCCTGATCAATGTAAACTATGCCAAAGACAACCATCAATGTTATTACAGGGGAAGCCTGATAAAAGGCGCCGACCCCGCCAGCTTTGTAGTGAAGAGCGATAACTTCTCTGCCGACAAGAACCATATTTTTAAACGCGATATGATGGTGGATAACGATGCCTCCGTGTTTGAAAGTTTTTATGATGGCTACGTGGTGCATACAGCCAATACCGTATGTGTATATGATGCGATAGTGCCGGTACCACAGGGCTCCAGCTTTCAGCACTTGGGCAATGCTTATTTTGCGTTGAACGGACAGGTATATTGCCAGGGCACTCCTTTACCGGATGGCAATGCAGAAGGGTTTGAGGTACTCAGTGAATTTTATTCTAAAACCGGCAAGCATGTTTACTATTTCAGCAAGCTGCTGCCCGGTGCCGATCCGGCTACTTTCAAACTGTTGGAAGCCGGCTACAGCCGCGATAGCCGGCACGTTTTCTTTTTTGAAAAACCGGTTGAAGGCGCCGATGCCACCGGGTTTGAAATTATCAATACCAGCGGTCCATGTGCCCGGGACAAGAAGGCCGTTTACTATGAGGATAAAAAAGTGACAGGCTTTACGGCTGCCGACCTTTCCAACAAAGCGCCTTGCATTAAATGCGATGAAACGGCGGTATATTTTGCGGAGAAGCAATAATACGCAGGAGGAACAAAGAATCTTATCTCCATCATCACACTTTTATTGCAGCCACAACAAAACCTGCGTTGTCAAATATTAGCTGCGATGATTGACGATTTTAAATTATTTTAGGCTATTATTTATTTCAACCAAAATTAATATGAAGAAGTTGCTGCTGCTTATCTCCATCATTTTTATAGCCATTCTTTCTCATGCCCAGCCGCCAAAAGATAGCACCAAACTCACTGATAGCCTGGCCAAAATAAAAATGAAAGCCGCGCAGGATTCTGCCGAAAAAGTAATGCTGGCTAAAGCTACGTACCCGGTTATTAAAAGCGCTAAATGGTCGGGAGTATTGCCGGTAGAAGGCATAAATGAAAAGCCCGATCTCTCGCATCGCTTTAAAATTTTGCTGGAGGTAACGCATGGCATAAAAGACAGCATTGAAGCAAAAGAAGTAAATGATATACTGGCCGAAGTTGGCCGGCAGGTGAACATTCATGTGGCCGCTGGTGTGCCGCTGAAAAATATAGACATGGTGGTAGTTGGCCATGGCGGCGTGTTGCGGTCGTTCTTTACCAATGAAGCCTATCAAAAAAAGTATAAGGTAGATAATCCCAACATCGCTTTGTTTAATGAGCTGCGGTCGGCCGGCGTTACGTTCATCGCCTGCGGGCAAGCCATGAATTTTTTAAACATTGAAAAGTCGCAACTGCTTCCCTGGGTAAAAGTGGCCTTGTCGGCCCAGTCAGTTATTACCGACTACCAGTTGCGCGGTTATATTCACCGGCCACTTAAAGATGATAACTAATACAACCCTGAATGAACTTCTTTGCGTGAAAGCAGCTAAGAACCAGTTTACAATTCCCATTGTTCTTTCCTTGGCTATGCTAATGGTTCTTGTTTGCTTTAGTAGTTCCTGCACTTCATCTTCTGAAAAAAAAGGAACTGATCTCAAAGCACAAGATTCAATTATATGGCAGGCGCCTGATGATGCTACTATCCCCCGGACGCCACAAGGCGACCTGATTAAATATGGCAAAGAACTGGTAGCCCATACGGCCATTTATCTTGGCCGCAAAGGAAAAGTAAGAGCATTAACCAATGGCATGAATTGCCAGAATTGTCACCTTGATGCCGGTCGCCAACTGTATGCCAACAGCTTTGCTACGGTAGCTGCCAGCTATCCAAAATTTAGTCCGCGCAGCGGCACAGCCGAAACCATAGAGCGCAAAGTAAACGACTGCATGGAGCGAAGCCTGAATGGTAAAAAGCTGGATACGGCCAGCCGCGAAATGAAGGCGATGGTAGCCTATATTAAATGGGTGGGCAGCCACCCATCTGCTCAATCCAAAAAGGCCGCTGGTACCTTACAACCAACGTTGCTTTTCCGTTCGGCCGATACGGCAAAAGGTAAAATAACTTACGCCACTAAATGCTCATCGTGCCATGGTAACAATGGCCAGGGCTTACCCACAGCGGATTCTATAGCTTACCTCTATCCACCTTTATGGGGCGATGGCAGTTATAATGTAAGTGCCGGTATCTTTCGCTTAACCAAGCTGGCCGGGTTTATAAAAGCCAATATGCCGTTTGGCGCTACGTATAAAAAGCCGCAGCTAACCGATGAAGAAGCCTGGGATATTGCGGCCTTTATTAATGCGCAGCCGCGTAGCCAGAAGACCTTTGCTGGCGATTGGCCGGATGTAACAAAGAAGCCAATGGACCATCCGTTTGGGCCTTATGTTGATTCGTTTACAGAGGCGCAACATAAGTTTGGGCCTTATCAAAATATGGTTAAGGGCAGATAAGAATTTACCTTACAGACAGTACCCCTATGCCAATAAAAACTACATTCATTCCATTAATATTTACTGCTATGCACCGCAATATCTTCTTTGTCATCTTCCTCATCTCTATTAACAGCGTCGCCCAAAAAATAGCTTTCCCTAAAAACTTATCTACGGCCGATAGTTCCTTAATCGCTGCTATGCCGGCCCTGGCCAATCAGGTGATCGCTTTGTATAAAGATGATAACAAAGCAACCTATTATGAAAACCTCTTTCGCTACCAGATAACGGCCGGACAATATCAAGCGGCTGTGGCTTCATTAGACTCAACCGATATTTTTTATGGCGATACAGCAACAAGGGCAAAAGTGATCGGCATTCAGTTTAGAACCTACGCCCTTACCAAAGAAGCACAACGCAGTAATCATCAACCCTTCGCTTACCTCTATCCCGATACATTAGCCGCTTTATATAACCGCTTACCAGAAGAAGCAAAGCCAGTAGCTTCACAATTTTTTGCGTCAGATCCGGAACAGTTGAAAGCCACCCTTGACGGGCTGTTGCAAGGCCACGCCGGTAAGGACAGCCTTACCCTTGGCGAAGCCCGTTCGCTCCTTCGTACCTACAACTCCTGGAACGTTTACCGCCAGGTAATGCCACCGGCCAAAGCCTTTCTGGCAGCGGAAGACACAAAGAAATATATCATCCAGGATAGCGTACTTATTACCGTGAAAGATGGAGCCAAACTATCGGCAGTGATTGTTCGCCGGCGCAGTACCGCCGTGCCCTTGCCGGTGGTACTGATGTATAATATTTACGCCGGCGATGTGGACCTTGGAAGGGCACGCCAGGCCGCCGAAAAAGGCTTTGCAGGTATTGTATTAAACACTCGTGGCAAGAAACAGAGCCTGCAAGCGATAGACCCTTTTGAGCATGACGGCAGCGATGTATATGATGCCATTGACTGGATCAGCAAACAACCCTGGTGCAATGGTAAAGTGGGCATGTATGGCGGCTCGTACTTAGGCTTCAGCCAATGGAGCGCCGCTAAAAAATTGCATCCGGCCTTAAAAACCATTGTGCCGCAGGTGGCGGTGGGCATTGGTATAGATTATCCTTTACACAATGGCGTGTTTATGAGCTATATGCTTCGCTGGATTCATTATGTCACCAACAATAAGCTTACTGACGATGCGGAGTTTCGCGACGAAGACCGGTGGAATAACCTGTATGGCAAGTGGTATAAAAGCGGCGCTTCCTTCCGGTCGCTGGATACGCTGGATGGCAGGCCCAATGCAGTTTTCCAGCGTTGGCTGGCTCATCCCACCTTAGATAGCTACTGGCAAAACATGGTGCCTTATGGAAAAGAATTTGCTGCCATTAATATTCCCATTCTTACCACTACCGGCTATTTCGACGATGACCAGCGTGGCGCCTTTTATTATATGATGGAGCATACCAAATGGAACAAAGCCGCCAACCATTATTTGCTCATTGGCCCGTACGACCATGGCGCAGCGCAGAGTGCCGCAAGACCGGAGATCATGGGATTTAAAATTGACCCGGTAGCCAATATCAACATTAATGAAACCGTATTCAAATGGTTTAACCATATTCTAAAAGACAGCGCCTTGCCGCCCATGCTAAAGGATAAAATAAATTACGAAGTCACGGGTGCCAACCAATGGCGCAGTGCTCCTGATTTAAAAGCAGTAAGTAACGACTCCATACTGTTTTATTTAAGCAATACCAAAATAAAAGAGGGTTATAAGCTGGCGCGGAAAGTGCCGCCGGTAAGGGGTTCTATCCTGCAGGAAATAAGCTATACCGACAGAAATGAGATAGACCTTGCCGAACACCCGTTGATAGATACGGAGCTGCACACCGGTGAGCGATTAGTATTTATCAGCGAGCCATTAACGGAAGACGTGATCATGAACGGTTCTTTTGAAGGCGTCATAAAAGCTACGCTTAATAAAAAAGATATAGACCTGGCGGCTGATTTATACGAACTGCAAACCGATGGAAAATATATTGCGCTGAGCACTTATCTTGGCCGCGCCTCGTATGTAAGGGACCGCACCAGGCGCCAACTGTTGCAGCCCGGCCGCGAAGAAACATTACCCATCATTAACAGTTATTTTATAAGCCGCCAATTGAAAAAGGGCAGCCGTATTGTTGTTACTATTGGGATGAATAAAAACCCAAACTGGCAGGTGAACTATGGCAGCGGCAAAGATGTAAGTGATGAAACCATCGCCGATGGTAAAGTACCGATGCAAATAGAATGGCATAACAACAGCTATATTAAATTGCCGGTGTTGCGATAGTGGGCATCCTGCATTTCATAAATGGAAGCAGCCGGTGTTTTAAGATGCGATAAAACTTTCCCCTATTTTTGAAAGAACGACAAGGTTAGGTAAACTGTTCTCTACTAATCTACCCGGAAAGATTAACATGACCCCCAAGCAACCGCATTCACCGGCATACTATCCATCATGAAAAAAATAGTTCTCGTAGTGAGTTGGTTGTTCATCGTTACGATGGCAGCAGAAGCGCAGCAAAAAACATCGTTGTTATACCGTTTGGCAACAGAAGCCAGGAGCCGTTTAGGAGTGACGGAGGCAGTGCGTTTATTTACGCCTGATACTAATTTTTCTTCGGGTAGAATAAACAGCACGGTTGCCGAAAAAACAATACTCTCCTTAAGCAAACAGGCCAGCCTTGATCTGTATGGTAAGAGGCCGGCCACCGTCTCGCTGGTTATTCCATTCAATGCCGGGTCTTATACGCTGGAACTGGTTCAGCAGGATATAAATAGCTATGGCGAATTTTCTTTTGGCACGTTGGAAGGTTCCGGGCTGGCTACAACAACCGATACAGCGCAAGGGCTTCATTACCGTGGCTATATCAACGGCGACCCTTTATCCATTGCCAGTTTTAGCATTTTTGCCAATGGCGATGTGATGGGTTTATTTTGTAACAGTGAGGGAAATTTTAATCTGGGTAAAGCAGGTGATAGTTCGGGTCAATATATTCTTTACAACAGCAAAAATATACTCGCCCATCTGGCCTTTAATTGTACCACTTCCGAACTACCCGTAAGTCCTAACGATGGCAAAATGCAGGGAGATGTTTCGCCACCGCCAACCAATGCCGTACCACCCATCTTATGTAAAAAGGTAAGGCTATACTGGGAAGCTGATTATAAATTATTCAGTAACAATTTTGGCGGCAATCTTACTAACACGATAAATTATTTAACCGGGCTATTTAACCAGGTAGCCGTCATGTATCAGAACGAAGGCATTGTGATAGAGCTAACCAGCACCTTTGTATGGGCCACGCCTGACCCTTACAACACGTCGTCATCATCAAATGGTTTAACGGGCTTTAAAAACCGGTGGAATGGAATGGGCAATAGTTTTAAAGGCGACCTGGCAGTATTAATTGACGGCGCCCCTACAAACAACGGCGGTGTGGCGTACCTGCTTACCAATAGTTTATGTAGCCGTAACTACGCTTATGGCTATGCCGATGTTTACGCCTCCTATAATACAGTGCCCGCTTATTCCTGGGATGTATATGTGGTAACGCATGAAATGGGGCACCTCTTAGGCGCTAATCATACGCATTGGTGCGGCTGGAAAACGGGCGCCGGCGCCACTTGCGGTGCTATTGACGATTGCTACCCCGTAGAAGCCGGAGGTGGTTGCACTACCTGTGCCGCTACCACTTCTACTATCCCTTCGGCACCGGTGGGCTTTACCGGTACGGTTATGAGCTATTGCCATTTAGTATCGGGCATCGGTATTGATCTGGCTAATGGCTTTGGCCCCTTACCGCAAACCGCTATCAGAAATACCGTCAACATTGCTTCCTGTGCTTTATATGATAGCAAATGGACCGGCACTATCAGCACCGCCTGGGAAAATCCGGCTAACTGGAGTTGTGGCACTATCCCTAATGTTACCACCGATGTTACCATCCCTGCCGGCCTTGCCAACTATCCTGTTATTAATAGCGCTGCCGTTTGCCGTAGAATTATTCAGCAGCCGGCAACGAGCTTATTGGTTACAACCGGTTTTTCGCTAACCCTTACCGGCCCTCCAAATTAGTTGACTAACGATGACTATGATTTCCTTTAAACCGTTATTGATCGGATAAAGGTGGTGGCTCACAAGCTTGGTTATTGAGATGGTTTAGTTGTTTACTTATTATCTCAAGCCTATGTAATGGTGATTGACAGCCTGTTTTGTCAATATCGGGTACTGGCTGCTTACTCTTTCACTAATTGTTTATACGTTGTTTCGTTGGCCGATACAATAGCTACCTGGTAAAGCCCTTTGGGCAATGTGGCTACCGATATAGAAGCCGTGTTGGCACCGATGGCCTTATTACTAACAAGCTTGCCGGCCGATGTATAAATTTTAACGGCAGTGATCAAAGCCTTATTGTTTACAATAGTTAGCTGGCTGGTAGCCGGGTTAGGATAAAGCTGAACCAAAGCTGCACCGGCCCTGATATCTACTAAAACCACAGCGCTGTAAATGGCTATATCATCTTTGCTGATTTGCCGGATGCGGTAGTACATTTTACCCGTAACCGAAGCATCGCTAAAGCGATAGGTGGCGCCCGACTTACCACCGGTGGCGGCCACCGTGCCGATGGCATCAAAGGCAATACCATCACGGCTTTTTTCAACTACAAATGTTTTCATGTTTACTTCATCGGTAGTTTGCCATTGCAGTTGCGACTGCCCGTTTTCCATCCAGCCACTGAAGTTGATAAAACGTACCGGCAGCGTAGCGGATGAAGGCTTTAAATAAATGCCATTAAGCCCAATCCAAAATACGGGTTGGCCTCCCTGTGGGTACAATCGCACTTCATCTATATCGTTGAATAGTGATGGCGATAGCTCTACACCTTCGGTTAGTGTTTTTGAATTACCATCTACCGGCAGGTTTACATTGATAGTGCCTTTTAATACGCCGTTGTTATAAGTGCTTATTACCGGCGATATGCCACCCCAATCGTACAGGGTAATGCCGGCCAGTGAAAAATCAACCGAGGAGCTGGCACTTTTAATAACGATAGCCGGAATGCCGTTCATGGTTACGGCTACATCGGGGCCGGGTGTGATGCCGCTAAATCCGGTAGAGGCGAACCAGGTGGCATTACGCCATAGCATGGTGGCGCCCGGCAGCGGCGAAAAACCGGTGGTGGCGGCAAAGATCCGTACATCGAGCCCGTTAATTTTTTGCGTGCCACCTTCGCCATCCTTTGCTGTACCGCCCGACCATGCTGCAGTAGATTCAGACGTAAAGTTTAAAGTATAAGGAAGGTTTACCTGCGCATCAACGGAAGGGGAAAGGAGAACAAGTGTTGCAGATAACAAGAACAAGGAGTAGAGTTTTTTCATGGGGATTTGGGATTCAATGCGACAAAACTATCCGCCCATCCTTAGCAACAAAGTATCTGCTGAAGCTTTTTGGGCCACTACTGATTAGTAGCCATCTTTTGTAAGTATTTTCATGTAGGCGACAGGTGAAAACGTTAGTGTGATTTTACTTTTAAGATTAGTTCTTTTACTATATACTGGGTAAATACTGTAAGTACTTTTTTTTCAGGCAGTAGTAGGTAGAGTGATGCCGTTTTTTAATACGTTCGTATGCCATTGTTCGGGGGTTAGGTTATTCAGCGCTTCATGGGGTCTTCTTTCATGGTACTCAATGATCCATTCTTCTGTCAGTTGTTTTATCTGATAAAGATTGAAGAACAGGATATGCGTCAAGAACAGCTTCTGTGTAGAGACGGTTGAAGCGTTCAATGTATCCGTTTGGCATTGGCTTACCCGGCTGAATAAATTGAATGGTTATGCCCTTGCTCAGGCCCGGAGTTCCAACTCCTTTGCGGTAAACTCCGGGCCGTTGTCTGTTCTAATGGCTGTTGGTTTACCTCTTTGTTCTATGATCCTGTTCAATGTCCTTGTTACACGTCTTGCTGAAAGAGAAGTATCTACTTCAATGGCAAGCGCTTCTCTTGAAGCATCGTCCATCACGTTCAGTGTTCTAAACTTTGTGTTATGGTTCCAGTGCTTGCCTGTGACCTTCGGCTGTAAGCAAAGAGCTTTCTAAAGCCATACGATGGATGCTTGCGTGCAAGGTCCTGCAAGGCATCAATGACTTCCCCGTCATCCCTTGAAGTACGATAATAAAACTGTGATCGCGGTAGCGACACTATTTTGCAGGCCCTGCCCACAGGTATCTTTCGCTCAAAAACAATCTCCTCACCTAAGTGGCTTTTGGTGGCAGGGCCCAGCCTTTTTTTGTGAACAGGTCCCTGCGGATCTCCTTGTCTATTGCCGGGTTCGGGTACCTCTTTTTCAGCCCTGCATTTTCTTCCTCGCCATCCTTCCTGCGCTTGACGTCGGAAGCTTCCATGCTTCCATACTTGCTCTTCCAATTATAAAATGTGGGGTCTGAAATTGCATGCTCGGGGCATATGTCCTCTACGCTACCGGCCCCCTTCCTGTTGCTTTAAAATGGAGACAATCTGCGTCTCCGTAAATCTTGTTTTTTTCATGTTGACGTGTTTTTGAACTGAAGTAGAAAACCCCAATTCTAAACCGTCTGGATTTTAAAGACAATTACACCCTGATAATCAGCAGAAATTTGTGCCAGTTGCTTGCATTCATAATTAGTCTTACGCTCCCGTAAACTGTTTCAAAAACCGAATATCGTTTTCACTAAATAATCGAATATCCGTTACATCATACAGCAACATCGCCGGCCTTTCTACACCCATACCAAAAGCAAAGCCGGTGTATTTTTCAGCATCAATGCCGCAAGCTGCTAATACAGCCGGATGCACCATGCCGCAGCCCAAAATCTCTACCCAGCCGGTATGTTTGCAGATGCGGCAACCAGTGCCACCGCAAATAAAACAACTCACATCCATCTCGGCGCTTGGTTCGGTAAAGGGAAAGTAAGAAGGCCGGAACCGAACACTGACATCCTGGCCAAACATTTCTTTTACAAAAAAATAAAGCGTTTGCTTCAGATCGGCAAAAGAAACATTTTCATCTATATATAAACCCTCTACCTGGTGAAAAAAACAATGAGATCTTGCACTGATGGTTTCGTTGCGATAAACACGGCCGGGACAAACAATGCGTATGGGCAGCTTGCCCTTTTGCATCTCGCGAATTTGCACATTACTGGTATGCGTACGCAGCAGCCAGTCGGGGTTTTGGTTAATGTAAAATGTATCCTGCATATCGCGGGCCGGATGGTTTTCGGGAAGGTTCAACGCGGTAAAGTTGTGCCAGTCGTCTTCCATCTCAGGGCCATCCGCTACTGAAAAACCCAACCGCTGAAAAATGGAAACAATGCGGTTGCGCATTAAGGTAATCGGGTGTCTGGCGCCTACTTCAATGGGGTTGCCCGGTAAGGTAATATCTATGGTTTGTTCCGTTGCCGGTTGCCGGTTGCTGATGGTAGTTTCCTTTGCATCTTCGTACCTGGCTTCCGCAAAAGCCTTAAACTCATTCAGCACCTGGCCGGCCTCTCTCCGGTTCTCCGGCGCTACGGTTTTCATCTCGCCAAAAATGGCTTTTACAATGCCTTTACTACCCAAAAATTTAATGCGATATTCTTCCGCCTGCTGCGGGTTGGCAATATCAAATGCTTCTATTTCTTTACGATAGCTTTCTATCTTTTGAATCAGCTCCTGCATGCGGGCAAAGATAAAAGGGTTTGCGGTTTTGCGTTCGTCGTTACAGCAATTGCCATTTGTCAAGCAATAAATGTCCCTTCTCTTACCCATTCATCTACCCACCTGTTTTTAATTTTAAATATCACTGGTTATCTCCCACCTACACCTCTAAAACTACATAGCACTACTTGTACGTTTACTAAATAACACGTAGTTGCGGCTTGGTCCTTTGATAGTATGAAATGCAGTGTGGGCTTGCATTTATTAAAGTTTACCTCTACTTTTGAGCCGGTTACGTTAATATCCGTATAACAGAACGGATCAATACTATGAAAAGCCGTATATAAAATTCGGTACACCTTATGATGACTATTCTGCGAGCTACTGCTTCGCTATGGCAATCTATCCGGTCCATAGGAAGCACACCTGATTTAGATGATTACGAAAAGCGGAAGCTAAGCGTCTTTAACCAGCTTAATTTTGTTGGCGTTTGTTGCGGATTGTTTATTCCGGTAGCCGGTTTATTTGATCATCAGGACCTTCCCCCTATTGCTACAATTGTTGCACTGTCCCCGGCTGTCATCAGCTCTTGTGTTTTGCTGTTGAACCATCGCCACCGGCACGACCTGGCCCGGATGATTTATTTCACGTTGTATCCTGTTTTAACCTCCATGGTATATGCCGCGGGCCTTGACGTAGGTGTAGAACTGTTCTTTATTTTATACGGTGTGCTGGCCGTGTTTTACATGAAGAAACCTTTGTATGGTTTCATCGCTTTTTTTGTTTCAGTAAGTTGTTATGCCGTTGTTTTTATTTTTCCTATCAATTATGCGTATAACCTTAGAGCTACCAACTTTCCCTTCTATGTTTTAAATCACGGCGTAGCTATCATCTTTATTTTCTTCGCCCTTTCGTGGATCAAAAAAGAAAATATTGGTTACCAGCAAAGCATTCTTACCAAGAACGATAAGCTGCATCAAACAAACTTAGAAGTAGAGCGACAGAAAGAAGTGATTGCCAAAAAAGCCGATGAACTCAGCGAGTTGAATACGTTGAAAAATAAATTGTTTTCCGTTATCTCGCACGATTTAAAAAACCCGATCTACGCATTGCGTAACCTTTTCCGTAACGTAGAAAAATATAATGTGGAAGCCGATGAACTGAAAAGCATGGTGCCCGATATTGTTGGCGATTTAAACTACGTAACCGCCTTAATGGAAAATTTATTGCAATGGGCCAAGTCGCAAATGCAGGCAGAAACTTTGTATGTGCAGAGCATTGACCTGTCGCAACAGATAGAAGAAACGACCAACATGCTGCGTTTGCAGGCCGATGCAAAAAGAGTTTACATTCATAACAAAGCGTCCGGTCCCGTGTATGTATCGGCCGATAAAGATGTGCTTGACCTGGTGTTGCGAAACCTGTTATCGAACGCTATAAAATATACACCGGAAAACGGTAATGTATTTATTGAAACGGCCGACCTGGCTGAAGGCATTGAGATTTCTATTCAGGACACGGGGGTAGGTATGACGAAAGATGTATTAAGTAAGCTTTCCGAAAATAACTTTTATACTACCAGGGGCACCGCTAATGAAACCGGCACCGGGCTTGGCCTGATGCTATGTAAAGAGTTTTTAAAAAAGATGGGAAGCACTATGTTTATTGAAAGTGAATACGGCAAAGGCAGCACTTTTTCGTTCACCTTATCGAAGCCTGAAAGCTTGAATTGATGGTGCTTACTTTGGTGCAGCTATTCTCATGTTATTGTATGATGGCTATCACATAAAGATGTCTCCACTACAGCTCCGTAAGCTGCTTCGTGTTTATAAAAGATCATCCATAATCGGAAACCACGGCTCCATTAGGAGTCTCGTGTTTATAGAACCATAATAAGATAAAGCTAAGGCTACATCGGAGCCATGTGTTCAAACGCCAGCGACACGCAGCACCTACGGAGCTGAGGAACATTGTCGTGTATAATTTCTATAAACACGGCGCTGCTGACGGAGCGAAAATTAGCTGACGATAAGTCAAATGAAATTAAAATTTTTACATCACGTCTTGTATGTAATGCATCAAAAAGATGCAGCGGTGGTTTTATTAATGCAGCAGCTTAATATTTTTCTTTTTAATGTAGTAATGCCAGAAAATCATGGTGGCTATAGAACGGTAGGGCTTCCATTCATCAGCCATTAAAATGAGCTGATCTTTGGTTAGTTGCTGTCCGGTTATCATTTTAATAGCATTCACTAAAGCCAGGTCGCCAAGAGGAAAAATATTGGTGCGTTGCAAGGCGTGAAGCAGGTATATGTCCACTGTCCAGTCGCCAATGCCTTTCAATGCTTTCAGTTCTTGTCTCACCAAATCATCCTCTTCTTTTTCAAAACGTTTTAAATTGATCTTACCGGAAATAACAGCCGTTGCCAGTTCCCGTACATATACTATTTTTTGCCGGCTGAAGTAGCAACTGCGTAAGTCTTCATCACCTAACAACAGTAATTTTTCCGGTACTATTTCAAGAAGTTTTTCTTTCAATTTTTTATACGCGGCATACGCCGAAGCCAAAGAAACCTGTTGCTCTAATATAGTCAGCACAAGGGTTTCAAAGCTGTTGGGTCTTGTCCACAAAGGTGGATAGCCGTACTCCGTAAGAATGGTTTGCAGGTGATGGTCTTTTTTACCCAGGGCATCGCATAGGGGCTGAAAGTTTGCTTCCGTAAATTGTTCCATCATATTACCAGGTGGCATTAGGGTAGCTGCGTTGGAGGTGCTGCATTTCGGGTAATAAAAAGCCTAAGTGTTCGGTGTGTTTGCCTTGTTTACCACCTGTTTGAAACCATGTTGTTGTAGGAGTTTCCAATGTCGCTTCTTCAAAAACGGTATCTACTTTTTGGGTCCAGTCTTCTTTTAAATCAGCCACATTTATTTCTTCATACGCAGCCGTTACAAACAACTCACCTGTAAACATCCAAAGATCTTTGAGCGCATCATTTATCCGGCGGTTGCTTTCTTCGGTTCCATCGCCTAAGCGTATCACCCACTCCCACTCCAGCGTAAATGATAAGTAACTTCTTTTAGAGATTTTTCTGCAATGGCAGCTAATTGCGCATCGCCGCTTTGCTGCAATTTTTGGTATTGATAAAATTGAAAGGCACTGAAAAAGAATTGCCGCAGAATAGAAAAAGCCCAATCGCCTTTGGGCAATTCAGTAAGTAAAACATTCAGGTATTGGTGCTCATCGCGAAGAAAAGCCAGGTCATCTTCCTGCAACTCCCGGCCGAATTTTTTCCAGGGCCGCGGGAGGTATTTATCTACTGCGGCCTTATCCTCTTCACTAAAAGCATTATACAGCGTAGCGGCATGTTGATAAAAATTGCGGGCCTGCCCGAGGTAATCCAGCGCCATGTTGGTGATAGCAATATCCTGCTCTAACACAGGCCCATGGCCGGTCCACTCGCTGTTGCGCTGGCCCATGAACAAGGCGTTATCGGCAAGGTGAAGGGTGTAGAGAAATAGTTGATCAGTTGACAAGTTGATTGGTTAATTAGGTAAGGCAATGGGTGAAATTTGCCTTTTACCGAAATCCCGGTTATCCGCGGTTACATGTGGGCTATTTCATCCGGTAAATCATAGAACGTTGGGTGGCGATATACTTTATCAGTTGAAGGTTCGTAAAAGCTTTCCGCTTCATCGGGGTTGGAAGCATGAATGTGCTTGCTTTCCACCGCCCAAATGCTCACGCCTTCCTGCCTTCTTGTATAAACATCACGGGCATTTTCAATAGCCATTTGCGCATCGGCCGCATGCAGGCTGCCTACATGTTTATGATCGAGGCCTTGCTTGCTGCGAATGAAAATTTCCCATAAAGGCCATTCGGTAGCAAGAGTGCTTTTACCAGCAAGATCAGCAGGCGCTGTTCCACTTTTCATAGAGTCATAGTCGCCGTAATAATATTTTGTAAACAGTTTCATGTTGATGATTTTGTTTTGAAGCCAATAGGTTCACGGTTCTTTTGCTCGTCTTGTAAAACTTTGTCTTCGATGAGAAGGTTTAATGCGGCATAAATTTCTTTGAAGTTTTTATTGTATTTCTTTTCCAGCTTTTGCAACTTATCCTGTAGTTCTTTATGATTAAGTGCATGTTGGCGAACAAGCACAAATGTTCTGATGATGGCAATATTTACTTCAATGGCTTTTTCGCTGTTTAACACGCTGGAAAGCATGGCAACACCTTGCTCGGTAAAGGCAGATGGAAGATAGCGGGTGCCTCCTCTTTTTGAGGTCACAATCTGTGACCTCAAACCCTGAAACTCTTTCTGGGTAAGGGTAAACATAAAATCTGGCGGGAACCTGGCTGCATTGCGTTTTACAGCCTGGTTAAAAACTTTTGTCTCTACCTCATACATTTCTGCCAAATCAAAATCCATCATTACTTTCTGCCCTCTAATCTCATAAATTTTACTTTGAATCAAACTGAGTTGCATATGTTAGTTGATTGGTTGGCTATTTTAGTAAGGTAAGTGCTGCATAGTGATCAGAATATACAAGAGTGCCCTTCGGCAAGCTCAGGATAATCTTGCAAAAGCCTAACAGAAGCACTGCAGCTTAGTACAAAGTTCTTCTCTTCTTATGCAGCTATCCCTTCCTTCAATGCAGCTCTTTGTTTCCGTTTTTCCGCATGTGCGGCCGCTGCTTCTCTAACCCAAGCGCCATCATCCCAGGCCTTTTTGCGGGCATCCAAACGTTGCCCGTTACAAGGTCCATTGCCGGCTACTACATTCCAAAATTCCTCCCAGTTGATTTTTCCAAAATCATAATGCTTGCGGGCCTCGTTCCACTTTAAATCGGCATCAGGTAAGGTCATGCCTAGGAGCTTTACCTGCTCGGCAATCATATCTACAAAACGCTGGCGAAGTTCATCGTTGCTAAAGCGTTTGATCTTCCATTTCATACTGGCTTCGGAGTTGCTGCTTTCTGCATCGTGCGGACCAAACATCATTAGCGACGGCCACCACCAACGGTCAATGGCATCCTGCACCATCGCCTTTTGTTCATCACTGCCTTTGCTCAATACCAGCAAGGCTTCGAAGCCCTGTCGCTGGTGAAAGCTTTCTTCTTTACACACCCGTATCATAGCGCGGCTATAAGGCCCGTAAGAGGCGCGGCACAAGGGCACCTGGTTCATAATGGCAGCACCATCTACCAGCCAGCCAATGGCGCCCATATCGGCCCAGGTGAGGGTAGGATAATTAAAGATGGAAGAATATTTTGCTTTACCACTATGTAGTTGCTCAATCATCTCATCACGACTAATGCCAAGCGTTTCAGCAGCGCTATACAAGTACAAGCCATGGCCGGCTTCGTCCTGCACCTTGGCCACTAAAATTTGCTTGCGTTTTAAAGAAGGGGCCCGGCTTATCCAACTGCCTTCGGGCAACATGCCTACAATCTCCGAATGGGCATGCTGGGAGATTTGCCTGATCAGGGTTTGACGGTATTTTTCCGGCATCCAATCTTTTGGCTCAATGCGAATGTCGGCTTCAATTTTTTTATCAAAGGCTTCCTGCAAATGGTGTACAGACATATAGCAATTTTGAAAAACAAATTTAGTGAAAAGCAGCCCCGTTTTCTGTTAAGATACCGCTGCTTTGTTGTAGCAGAAGGCCGTACTTTTATTAAACCATCAACAACGCTTATGAAATACGTATTCTTTTTATTACTGCTTTTTATCAGCAGCCACTTGTTTGCCCAAAAACTGAAACTGGACGAAAACTCCGTAGTGAAAGATTCTTTTGGAACGGTGTATCCATCCAGCTTATGGCAACCACTGCTTATGCGCGGCACGCACATAGTAAAGCCTGAGAATGCGGCCGATGCCAACACCGCTTTTTTTCTGGTACGATTAACTGATGAAGAGCGGGATGCCCGGTTAGCGAAAATGCCTAAGCCAGTAGAAAGCGCTTATTTTAAAACAGGACAAAAATTTGGCGGCTTAAAAGCAACAGATATTAATGGAAATAAAATTAATTCCAAAGACTTAGCAGGCAAAATACTGGTGCTTAATTACTGGTTTATTAACTGCCCGCCCTGCCGCGCCGAAATGCCTGAGTTGAATGCCATGGTAGATAGTTTTCAACACAACGATAAAGTAGTTTTTGTGGCTGTGGCCCTTGACGATGCCTCCAGCATAAAAGAGTTTTTAAACCTGCACGCATTTAAGTACCGGATTGTTGATGATGGCCGTTATTATGCCAATGAATACCGGATTAATTCTTATCCTACGCATGTGGTAATTGATACGGAGGGCAAAGTTTATTTTCATACGTCCGGGCTTGCCACCAATACGGTACACTGGATTAAAAAATCTATTGAAGAAATTCTGGCGAAGCCGGATAAAAGTATCGCTGCGCAATAGCAAGCTCTGTTTTGTATTGATAAAACGCGGCCCCTGTACGCTTAACTTGCTGTACCCAGCCGGCCTATTTTATTTTACGAATTGATTGAAGTAAAACAATGAATGGGTAAATCAGTTTTGCCCGGCCGAAATCTTATAAGTAATTTTCATATAAATTTTTTACTATGAACTTTGAAACAATGAGCAAACAACGAAAGATGGTTTTAATAGCTGCCGCTGTCGGAATCATTTCTATGTTCCTGCCTTGGGTATCGGTTTTTGGGTATTCAGTTAGTGGTATGCACGGGTGGGGAATTCTTGTATTCTTGTGCCTGCTGGCAGCCGGTGCACTAGCCTTCATGGGCGATCAAACTACTAACCTTGATAGAACATCATGGATGGCTGTATTAATTGCCGGAGGGGTGGCCTCGCTGATTATGGTTATTAATTTTATTCAGGGATTAGATGCAATAAGGCTATTGAGTTTTGGTTTTTATGGTGCCCTCGCCGGCTCTATTGGCGTAGTGGCTTTTGCCTTCATGAACCGCTCGGCCACAGATAGTTTACAAGGTGGCTTTGATAGCTTGAAAGGAGAAGTGAACCGGAGAATGAATGCAACAAACACCACATCAACAACCGGCACTACTATAACATCAACACCTGTTTCTCATACACCTACCGATGACCCTACAAGGCCAACTGTTTAAAAATATAAAATGTAAAAAGCCGCCAGTTAGTCTGGCGGCTTTTTTATTGATGATAGTTTACAAAAAAAGATCAGAAGCCTGTTAGTGCTGCATCGGTTAAAAAAGCTTTTACCTCTTCGTCGCTTACTTCAAAACCGGGCATGAAAATTACTTGTTCGGTGTAATCAATACCTGTAAAATAGTTCAACTGTCCTCTAAAAAGTTTTTCACTAAATAGGTCGCCGTATAATTCAGTGGCCCTTGCCGCAATATCAGTTATTGAGCAGCAGGTTTTAAGTATAAAGTACAAGTCCACGTAGTCTTTCCATTTTGTTCTGCGCCCCAGCGCATAAGCTTTCATGGCAGCCAAATCTAAAAGCGTTGGAATCGTAATGCTATTCTCTACAGCAATAGGATGCGGGATAGTAAAATCATAATTAAAAAAAGTAAACTTTACGGCACGGCAAACAAGGTTCAATTGATATTCAATGTTCAATGTAATAAGTGCAACTTCACCCTTGCTTTCAAATTTTTTTAAAATTGCTTTTGGCCTTATTGTGCCGGTTTTAAACAAATCAAAATCAATTGACATCCTGTGGCCAAGATGCAAGGCGATGGCTGTGCCGCCAACCATATAAAATTCTTTTTTGAAAGCAGATAATAAGGGAAGTAAATCGTGCTGATTATTGTCCAGAATATTTAGGTACATACTTTTTAAAGTAAAGCGTAAAAAAATTCTGAAACACAGGCAGGTAATTGCTTCGCCCCCGCCATGTTTTGATTTGCCAAAAAAATACATCCGCAACATTGTCAATCCCCGCAATATCAAACAGCGCTTTTATATCTTCCTTCTGTGCATAGTTGAGAAAAAATTCCACCACCACCGGTAAAGCCAGGTTCTCTTTTTCGCTGTCTTTTATATACCAAAAAAGGTGGGCATTTTTTCGGATAAGGGCTTTTAATTCCGGCGAATTTTCCATCTTCAAATATACCAAATAGAGGCCCGGTTATGGGGCTGCACCACTTGTTATTTGGCATCAAAATCCACCACTACTTTTTCGGTTGTGGGATGCGCCTGGCAGGTAAGAATAAAACCCCTTTCTATTTCATCGGGTTCCAATCCCCAGTTAACATCCATTGTTACGGCGCCTTCGGTAACCCTTGCTTTACAGGTAGTGCATACACCGCCTTTACAGGCATACGGCAGGTCGGCGCCTTGGTTCAAAGCCGCGTCCAGTATGCTTTCTGCGTTGTAGCCAAGATCAAAGTCAAACGTTATCCCATCCAGCTTAACACTTATGTTTGCCTTCAAACCCTCATTGCTTTTCAGCTGCCAACTGCCAACTGCCAACTCTCTCCTCTGCCCCGGTACGGTAAATAATTCAAAATGAATTTTATCCTCCGCTACTCCTTTTTCAGCGAGATAATTTTTTACACAAAAAATCATGTCTGCAGGCCCGCATAAAAAGAATTCATCACAGCGGTTTACATCAATCAACTTTATAAAAAATAAGTCCAGCTTTTCGGCATCAATTCTTCCAAAGTTGATTGGCGTCTCGCTTCGTTCGCGACTTAATACATGGTAGATGCGGAAGCGGTGGATAAACTTATCCTTCAACGCTTCCAGGTCTTCTTTAAAAATAATGCTGGCTTTGGAGCGATTGCCATACACGAGGGTAAAGCTGCTTTGCGGCTCGGTAAGCAGCGTGGTTTTTATAATAGAAAGAAGAGGCGTAATGCCGCTGCCGGCAGTAAAGGCTACATAATTTTTTGTTTGGGATGCATGAAGATTTGTATAAAATTTTCCGGTGGGTGGCATCACGTCCAGATAGTCGCCGGCCTTTAAACTTTCATTAGCCCAGGTGGAGAAAAGGCCGCCTTCTACTTTCTTTACAGCCACCTTCAGCACACCATCAAACGGGCTGGTACAGATGGAATAATTGCGGCGCAGTTCTTCGCCATAGAGTACTTTTTTTATAGTAAGATTTTGCCCTTGTTTAAATTGGAATACTTCTTTTAATTCCGGCGGCACCTCAAACAAAATCGAAACACAGTCGTCGGTTTCTTTATTAACTTTTTTAACCTGTAGGGAGTGAAAATGAATCATAGCAGCAAAGCTTCAAAGATAACCGCTCAACGCTTTTAAATGATTTGATTTCTGTTACTGCCGGTCCACCTTATTGTGCAACTTCGGAACTGTTTTTAAATAGGCATAAATGGCTTTCACCTCGGCATCGGTTAAGCTGCTGTAAGGCTGCATCGGATAACGTAATGCCGGGCCATTACCAGGCACTTGCCCATACTTTACTGCTTTCATAAAATCGGCTTCGCTCCAGCTTCTAATGCCTGATTCATCCATTGTAATGTTTAACGATGAAACCTTGGTCCCGTCAACACTATACATGCTGTTGCCACCACCAAAAAAGCCAGTAGAATTAGGTGGATTGAAATAATCGTTTTTGGCAAAGTCTTTCGAATGGCAACTGTAACATTCCAGTTGGTTCAAAGCAATGTATTGCCCCCATTTTACAGGGTTAGTGGTATCAGGATCGGCGATTGAATTTTTTGGATAGGGGAACGGTTTCATGGCCCCGATAGTGGTTAAAAATTTGGTCAGGAAAGAAGGCGTTGAACGGGGCATAGATGTCGTGTCTTTCATAAGCCAGGGATGCCCGGAACGAATAAAAGCAATGATAGACTGCAGGTCTTCATCGGAGATATGAATGAGCTTAGGCATGTAAGCCGGAAGGTAGGTTCCATCTGGTTTTACACCGGTGCGTAGCAGGTAAGCCAGCTCGCCATCGGTCCATTTTCCTATACCGTGCGTACTGTCAGCAGTAATGTTTCTTGAATAAATTTCACCAAACTGCGTTACCTCCGCCATCTTACGGCCGGTAAATTTTCCGGTCGCTTCGTTATAATGACAGCCTTTACAAAGCAGGGAAGCGAGTTTCTGGCCTTTGACCAAACGTGATGGCGTTGCATCTACCTTTAAATTAATCTTTTCTGCCGTATAAGTAGGAATGCCTCGTATTGCTACAAAGGCGGCAAAGCCACCAACCAGCACAACGATTATCAAAACAATAATAAGCAGGTAACGAAATGCCCTTTTCATAATTGAAAGTTTTGGTGCTACAAAAGTTAGAATTTGTTTACATGGCAACAAAAATTTATTTAATGCAGTAAAAAAACCACGGATTTTACCAGCCTCTTACCGGTAGCGTTATCAATTAAAAAACCTTACGTTTGCACGCCGATTTTAAAACACGAAATACAAAATACGAGTACAAATTTTCGGCGCCCTGCTTCGTATTTCGTACTTCAAAACTCAAACTTATTTATGTCTGTTATTGTTGTTGGTACCATGGCCTTTGATGCTATTGAAACCCCTTTTGGAAAAACGGATCAGATCATTGGCGGCTCGGCTACGTATGTAGCGTATGCGGCTTCCAACTTTTTAAAACCGGTACAACAGGTTTCTATTGTGGGTTACGATTTTCCGGAAGCGGAGATGGCCGAACTAAAAAGCCGCGGCGTAATGCTGGATGGTGTGGAAGTGGTGAAAGATAAAAAATCGTTTTTCTGGAGCGGCAAGTACCACATGGATATGAACACCCGCGATACGTTGATTACCGACCTGAATGTACTGGCCGACTTTGATCCACAGATACCGGACAGCTACCAGGGCGCCGAGTTTTTAATGCTGGGCAACCTGATGCCGAAGCTGCAGAAAAGTGTGATTGAGCAATTGAAGACCCGGCCAAAATTGATTGTATTGGATACGATGAATTTTTGGATGGAAAGTGCGCTGGACGATTTGAAAGAAGTATTGAAGATGGTAGATGTGCTGATGGTGAATGATGCCGAAGCAAGAGAGTTAAGCCATGAGTTTTCGCTAGTGAAAGCGGCCAAAAAAATTCTGGCAATGGGGCCGAAATACTTGATCATTAAGAAGGGCGAACACGGTGCTTTGCTGTTTCATAACGACGAAGTTTTTTATGCGCCTGCCTTACCGTTGGAAGATGTATTTGATCCCACCGGGGCCGGCGATACCTTTGCTGGTGGCTTCATTGGCCATATTGCCCGCACCAAAGATGTATCGTTCGAAAACATGAAAACGGCTATCATTGTAGGTTCTGCTATGGCCTCCTTTTGTGTAGAAAAATTTGGCCCTGAGCGGCTCAAAGAAATTACCAAAGAAGATATTGACAAGCGATTAATGCAGTTCCAGGAGCTGGTAAGTTTTGATATTGAGCTGGTGTAAGCCATTTATCACTTGGTCCTTTCTGTGCTGTTAAATATGAGAAGTGAAACGTGAAAAAGGTCGCTGGTATTTAGATCAGTTTTTACTCATGTAGCTATTGCATCGAAGCCCATAGTCATTCTGCATCAAACAATAAAAAACAGAGCCTACTGAGCTCTGTTTTTTATTGCGCTCTTGAATGAATAACCAAATTTTATTCCAAGCCACACCGGCCAAAAGCCATTGCTGTTATAATGCGGTGTAAGTGCCACGCCCCACATAAGGCCGCCATTAGCAGGCTGCTTTCTGTAACCTAACGTCAGATTACCATAAACCGAATTGGGTTTTTTAATAGTGAGGTTAACTACATCAGTAGGAAAGGTGGAGTAAGAATAATAAGTTGTTGTTCCAGTGCTTGAGAAAGAATAGTAATAATTTTTTTCATCGTAATGAAGAAACGTGGCGCCCATACCAAACTCTATAAAGTCGCGGCCGTTTTTTGTAGCGAGGTAATTAAATTGAAAAGGCACGGTAAATAATTCCTGGTCGGAGGCAGTAAAGCCACCGGCGCCCAGCTTTATTCCCCAGCCGCTGGCGCCGGGCTTGAAGCGGGTTTCGGCCACTACGTTAAACACCATACCGTTGCCCCCTACTTCAATGTAAAGATTTTTGCGGGCTGTGGTTTCAATGGTGGTTTGTGCTGATGAAAAAAGGGAAAGACCTAATAATGATAAAAGGGTAAGAGTTGATTTCATACGCTGTTGGTTTATGTAGGAAAATTAGGGGCATTTTTTTGAAGGCGGTAAACAGTCATCCCGGTTACAGGATTTATTTAACACGAAACATGCCCCTCTTGGCAAGTGTATAAAAGGGCTGTATCAATGATATTAAAATAGCCATATGATTTCCAAATAGTAATCTTAGCCAACAAAAATATTCGGATACCGGCAACTTTCTTCCTTTTCATATTCACTTGCTGCCGGTTTTATCTACATATAAAAAAAGATATGCTTGCAGGCAACGAAACGTCTTCGCTTTGCATTTATTAAGTACGTTCACACCACATGCAACTTCATCAACTGCTCAAGGAATGCAAGCGGCAAAGTATAACCGCACAAAAACACTTGTATGGCCGGTTTGCTACACAGATGTTTTTGCTATGCCGGCGTTATGTAAAAAGCGATGAAGAAGCGGAAGAAGCAATGATGAATGGTTTTTTGAAATTCTTTAAAGCCCTGACAGACCTTGTGTATGTGAATGATGCGGCAACCGTGGCCTGGCTGAAGAAGATTATGGTAAATGAATGTCTGATGCACCTGCGCATCAGCAACGGCTTTTTACAACTGGTCGCCAATGATATACCTGATGTAGCAAATAGCGAAAATGTAGTTGATGATTTAAGTGCCGACGAAATTTTTGTACTGATCACCCAACTACCCATTGGCTACAGAACGGTGTTTAATTTATTTGTTATTGAGATATGAGCCACAAAGAAATAGCAGAACTGTTAGGCATCAGCGAAGGCACATCAAGGTCGCAACTAAGTAAAGCCAAAGGCTTGTTGCAACAATTACTCATTAAAAATAATGCGGATTATGCCTGGCGAAAAACAAAATAGGATTAAACAAAAGCTTGAACAATTAAGTGCGGTTCCCAATGGCTTCCGCTTTAACGAGGAGCACACCTGGCAAGCGATGGAACCAAAACTTCGCCCCAAAAGAAAACGCTTTTTGTGGGTACCGACGGCGGCAATACTATTAGTGTTTTTTACCGGTTATTTTTTTATAGGGAAACATCAATCAAAGCTGCAACCAGCTGCTTCAATTGTTCAAACCATCAGTAAGCCGGTAACGAAAAATGCATCTTTACCTGCACCTGTACCATCACAAAAAACAACTGCACTCTTCAAACCTCAAACGGTATCGAATAAGAGGATGATAATGCTTCCGGTTGTTATTGCACAGGGGTTATCAAGTAAGCAGCCTGCTTTATTGCCGCCATCCGAAACACCTATTCAATCGGCGCTATTATCACCTGCTGATACCGTGTTAACAACAGCCTTACCGCTAAAACCCCGGTTTAAAATTGCGCATGTAAATGAGCTCAATGTATTGCCAGTTATTGTACCGGAGGAAAGCAAAAAGACCCTTGCTCTTTCCATAAGAAGGCTTTCTCTGCTTGATTCCGATGAGGCCCTGCCCGCGGACGACAACCCGGTTATTCAAAGAAAACGGAGAACCTTATTTTCCCCTTCGTTGAACACACCACAATAAACAAATATGGAATTAAAAACAGTATTGTTGTTGGTAGTAATTATTGCTACCAATAGCCAAGCTATGGCCCAGCAAATAATTACGAGTGTGCCGCCGACCCCTCAAAACCGGACCGATTTATTCTTTAATCAAAACAAACCGGGTTCACTAAGTAAGCGGTTCGACTTTTTATTTCCGGCCGGTAACCGGATGATATTGGAGTTTACATTAGATAGCCAGGTAGACAGTTTGCCCGCAATTGATTCCCTGGTGCAAATAGTTTGGAAGGACCTAATAGCGATAGGCGACACACTTGCTTCGCCATTAGTGAATAAAAGAGTTGATGTTGTTTTCTCTGCCGTTGCCGAAAGAAGAGTACGGATGCAAAGCTTCCACAAGAAGGCAACATTTACCGTATAAAAGATGGCGACATTACCCAATTAAAAATGGAGCAGGATACGTTGCGGATAGCCTTGTATTCTATAAAAGCAACCGGCGTTTTTTATCCGGTCCGGCCTATTTACATCACTTTCATTATTAACCATCTTACTGACCTTCCATCTCTGCTGAAGGACAATGAGATAGCACCCGCCATACAGGTTTTTAAAAAAGATTTTGCAGCCCGGAGGTTTAAAAACCGCAGTGGCTCCTTCACCCAGTATCATGCTATTTATGATGTGCCTTCGCAACAGCGCTTGTCGCCTAAAAGTGGAGCGCTGAACAGCTATAGGCGTACTACTGAACTTATTCCTTATGCACAAATGGGTATTCAATACCTGCGTGGTTCCTGGTTGCCATCGGCTGGTGCAGGATTGGAACTAACCACCAAGCAACGTGATAATTTTGAAAGAAAATTTCAACTTTTTTGGGAGCCTTATTTTTTGTTTGGCAGGGATTCATTAAAAAGGCTTTCTATCTATAGAAATGACTTCATCACCTTTCGTTATTCATCCTTTTCCAGCTACCGCGGTGCTACCCGGCAAATTGAATTCAGGCAGGCTTTTTCAATGGGGTATTTAACCAGAAGAAGCGGCGATTTATTTGAGCGCAACACCTTCAAATTTTCGCTGCCCGGCCTTCAAACAAAAAATATTATGCTGGAGCCAGAGGCAGTGTTCAATGATTTTTTTAAACATTTTAGCCCTTCGTTAAAGCTGACGTTGATCCTTGAGTAAGGAAGACATTAATTCAACCGCCGCGCCAGCACCAGCGTACTCTTAAATGCTTTGCTCTTCCCTTGCAGGTTAAAAATTTCGGTATAAACAATGTATGTCCCAATCGGCAATTTGTTTTGTTTATCGCCCAGCCCATCCCAGTTCCAGCTACCGGTTAAGCCAAGCAAAGCATTACGCACCAAGGATTTTACGGTGCGGCCAGCGGCATCAAAGATGGTTACGTTGGCTACATAACCACTGGCTTCTACTTTATAAGTAACGGTTGCTATATCATCCCTTCCATCGTTATCGGGAGAAAATATTTTAGGTGCTACTTCTATCGTTGCATTGATAGTTTCATTTAACTTGTACTGCGAATTTTTATAGGTAGGGGTGCCAAAACCCGCTGTGGAAGCGGCTGAATGCCAGTTGCTTTTATCGGTTGATTTTCCAGTAGGATCAATTCGCTCCAGCGCCACGCCATCAGAAGCAGCGATCAATCCAAATTGCCAGTCATCTTTATACGGCACTTCATCTATGATGGTTCCATTAATATCAATCAGCACTACGTTGCCTTTATCATCCGGGAAAGAAGGCAGCGAAGAAAGTTGCAGCAGCGCCTCTTCATTCTTCACTAAGTATTGCTTTTTTAATGTCGTGGCATCTTCGCTAACCACTACGTATTCATCAGGAAAAATGTACAGCGGATCGTTGGATAATTTGCTGAGCGATGCTACCAGGCCAGTGCTGCTTCGGTTGGCCATGTATAATTTCGATGCATCGATAACTTTCTTGCTCCTGTTATAAAACTCCACGTAATCGCTGCCCGGAGTAATGGGGTTATACAAAATTTCATTCACTACTACATCGCCCGGCAAAGGCGTTTGCGGTAAGCCCACCTGTGTTTTATTGTAAGCGCCGACAGCATTGCCTTTGCAATCGGTAACGCCATTTGCTATAATGTTATAAACAGTAGAAGCAAGCAATGGAGAGGTAAGTTTTAGCTGCACCGTTTGAAACTGCGGCGCTATACATACGGCAGAAATAATACTAAAGCCTTGCAGGCTGTAAGCTGCTGTGGTAGCGGCTGACAGGCTATCCAACGGTTCATTAAAAACCAAAATGAGAGTAACGCTATCTATTGCATATCCTCTTTTTAACTGCGGTGGCGTAGCATCGGCATTACTTCCGTTTACCGAATTTATTTTGCCCGGTGTGCCACCCAAATTATTAGTGCTGGCCTTCCAGTTATCACTTCCGCCGCAAGGGTTTTTAGTATCAATCATCTCTATGCTCCAGCCGCCGTCTTTCTTCGCTTCGTTGGCGTACCAATCGCTGGTATAAGCCACGGTATGTATCACTTTGCCTTGCGGCGAACGCAGTGTAAGCACATCGCCATCGTTATCTAATGAAGGGAAGGAAGGCACGCCAATGGTTTTACCATAAACCGAGAACGCTGCCACATTACTGGTACCGCAAAGGATGATGGTGCTATCGGGTTGCAAAACAAATGAGGTGCTGATAGTGGCCGTAGATGTAGCATCGCTTAGCTTCCATCCATTGATGTTGAAGGGAGTTGCGGAAACATTTTTTATCTCTACATATTCTGCGTTGGGCAAGCCGACAACCGGCGTTGGGTCGGCCATAATTTCAGTGATGACTACATCAAAGCGGTTGGCCGTTTGTGCAAATGAAAGTGCACTTGCCAGTATAGCAAGCAGCAATAAAATAGCTTTGGTCATAAGCCTAATGTACCTAATATCTTATAAATTAAAAACAGTATTTGGCTTCAATACATTTTGCCCCTATTTTCGCAGCCGATGAAAATAACAAAGCATATAAAGGGTACGAAGAAGCAGTTTCTAAAACAGGAAGGTGTGTAACGTAAACGTATGTTCAACATAAATTACAAGCCTTCCCTCACCGGAAGGCTTTTTTTAGCCCATTCCCTAACGGAGGGTAATTGACTTGATAAAGGCATTAATTTCTTTGTTGATTGTATTTAAAAATTTATAAAGTCTGACACCCCTTCAGGCTATCAAAAACTCCCCTTCAGGGGATGGGGGTTTGATTTATGAAAGTTGCAGTTGTTGGCGCTACCGGCCTTGTAGGTACAAAAATGTTACAGGTTCTTGCCGAACGGAATTTTCCTGTAGATGAACTTATTCCTGTGGCTTCAGAACGTTCTATTGGAAAGGAAGTGATTTATAAAGGCAAGGGTTATAAGGTGGTTAGTATGGAAGATGCCATCGCCGCAAAGCCGCACGTAGCCTTGTTTTCAGCCGGTGGCAGCACCTCGCTTGAGTGGGCGCCAAAGTTTGCCGAAGCCGGCATTACGGTAATTGATAATTCATCTGCCTGGCGTATGGACGCTACCAAAAAATTAGTAGTGCCGGAGGTAAATGCGGAGGTACTAACGGCCGCTGATAAAATCATCGCCAACCCTAATTGCTCCACTATTCAAATGGTGGTAGCCCTAAAACCATTGCATGATAAATACAAAATCAAACGGGTGGTAGTAAGCACTTACCAAAGTGTAACAGGCACAGGCAAAAAAGCCGTTGACCAGTTGTTTAATGAACGTAATGGCAAAGAAGGTGAGATGGCGTACAAGTACCAGATTGATTTAAATGCCTTACCGCAGATTGATGTTTTTATGGACAATGGTTATACTAAAGAAGAAATGAAAATGGTAAAGGAAACGTGTAAGATCATGGGTGATGATAACATAAAAGTTACGGCTACTACGGTTCGTATTCCGGTGATGGGCGGCCATAGCGAAAGTGTAAATGTGGAGTTTGAAAATGATTACGATCTTACTGAATTAAAGCAACTATTAAGCGCTTCGCGGGGCATTATTGTGCAAGATGATCCCTCCAAACAAATTTACCCAATGCCGTTGTGGGCGCACGAAAAAGACGACGTGTTTGTAGGCCGTTTACGTCGCGATGAAACACAGGCCAATACACTCAACATGTGGATTGTTAGTGATAACCTTCGCAAAGGCGCTGCTACTAATGCGGTACAGATTGCAGAGTATTTGGTGGAAAAGGGTTTGCTTAGCTAAATAATCAGCTATAAAAAAATTTCAGGCACAATCATAAGTTATGCAGAACACGTTTGCCGGCATAGAACAATTAACAACTGAATGGATATCCCTTCAGCCATTGGCGTTGGAAGCCCGTAAAAAGATTGACAAAAAGTTCAGGCTTGAATTTAATTATAATTCCAACCATTTAGAAGGCAACACGCTTACTTATGGCGAAACGGAACTGCTACTATTGTTTGATGATACCCATGGTAACCACACCATGCGGGAGTACGAAGAAATGAAGTCGCATGATGCTGCCTGGCAAATGATTAACGAATGGGCAAGGGATAAGGAGCGGCCACTGAACGAACAGGCGATAAAGAATTTGAACGAAGTGATTTTAGTGCGTCCGTTTTGGAAAGAAGCCATTACGGCCGACGGGCAGCCAACCCGAAGGGAAATAAAAATCGGCGATTACAAGCAGCATCCCAATTCCGTCCGGTTGGCCAACGGCGAACTGTTTGACTATGCCTCGCCGGTTGATACACCCATGCTGATGCAGGAACTGATAGCTTGGTATAGGTCGGAAGAAAATGCCTTACACCCGCTGACACTTGCGGCTATGCTGCATTATAAGTTTGTACGCATTCACCCCTTTGATGATGGTAACGGACGTATGGCAAGGCTGTTGATGAACTATGTATTGTTACGAAACAACCTGCCGCCAATAATAATTAAATCGGCCGATAAACAATCTTATCTGCGTGTTTTGCATATTGCAGATACCGGCGATTATGAACCATTTATTGCCTACATGGCAGAACAGTTGGAATGGTCGTTGCGGCTTTCTATAAAGGCGGCAAGGGGTGAAAGTATTGAGGAAGAAAATGATTGGGAGAAGAAGCTTTCACATACTTAAAAAGCAAAATAGTGCAGCAACGAAGCCTTTATTCCAAAAACTGTTGGTGTTTTGATCGAAACGATTCAAAGAAATGTATTGCCACTAATTGATTTGGTGTTTCAAAAACTATCACCGTTTGACGAATTATTTGTCGATAAGCAACTCTTGGTTGGAGCTAATGGCCAAAGAAATTTTGTCAATAGCTTGGAAGAAATCAAAGATGGCATTGTTTCCGACCCGATTAAATACGAGAACTCGATAAGGATAGACTATGAATTAAATGGTTACAAACGGGATGGCTTAAATACCTTTTCTACCAGCATTCAACTTCAGTGGGAATTTGATCATTTCAAATACTACCTTTTTTTAGATCATTCTGGCAGAACTAATGCTCAAGCAAAATTGTATAGCCAACATTTTACGGAAGAAGAGATGAATCAGTTAGCAAATGAATGTGGGAAAAAAATGTTGAATAAAATAGAAGATAATTTGACTAAAAGTAAATAGATGAACGATTGCCTGAAGTGGTAGATGATTTATAAAAATAACAGAATCTGTATCAGCTATAATAACCTTAATACATCACACTTAACGCCACCACCTCATTCGCTTCTATGTCTTTCTGCACGGCCACAATCTTTGCCTTCAACGCATCAATGGAATGCTTGCCCAAGCGGCAGTCTTAGAGGCGTGCTGTTGTTGTGTACATAATCCACCATGGCTTGCGCTCCTTTCACCGGATCGCCTTCCTGGCGGCCATCTATGCGGCTGATGTAATGATACATTTGCGCCACAGGTGTAAGCTTATATTCTTCTATGCGATTGGCCGCAAGCTTCACAGAGCCGGCAGCAAATTTGGTGCGGAAAGGCCCCGGTTGTACAATCACCACTTTAATATTAAATGGCGCTACCTCTTGTGCCAGCGCTTCGCTAAAGCCTTCCAACGCAAACTTGCTGGCATTATACACGCCAAAGCCACCGGTGGCTTTAAAGCCTGCGGCAGAAGAGATTTGAAGTATATGGCCGCCTCCTTGTTTACGCATCACGGGCAACACTTCTTTGGTGAGCAATACAGCGCCAAAGTAATTGGTTTCCATCTGTGCCCGTATCTCCTCCATAGTAAATTCTTCAATGGCGCCGATGGTTCCATAACCTGCATTATTCACCAATACATCAATGGTTGAAAACTTTTCCAGCGCCTGTTGAAGGCCGTTTCTTATCTGCACTTCATCGGTTACATCCATCACTAACCCAAGACCGCTATTGCCATGCTGCTGCGAAAAATAACTCGCTTGTTCCGCCTGTCTAAAAGTGGCAACCACCTTGTCACCACCATCAATAACCGCCTTCGTCAAAGCCTCGCCAAAGCCGCTGGACGCCCCTGTAATAAACCAAACCTTTACCATAGTATTTTGATTGAGTAGTAAGAACAAATGAACGGGCAGAAGGTTTTAAAACCTATGTGGTTTTGAACCCGTGTTATGTAAGACGGAAACACCAGCCTTAGCCAATGGCTTTTGTCAGTGTAGCAAACGAAGTAACAATGAACAAAGCACCGTAAACAAGATGCCGTCTATTGCATGGTGCGGTTGATAAAGTTTAAAAACGGCTGCAGGGCTTCAAACGCTGCTACCACGGTTTTATGTAACGCGGCTCTGGTAAGCGCTTCATCAGGAATTTTTGTTTCGCCGATAAAACTTTTCAGCTTCAGATAAGCAATGGCCGGTGCATCTTTCTCATAACCCTTGGGTGTAGTGCTCAGGCTAACATCGGCGCCCTTATATACATCGCCGTAAACTTTTTTAAATCTTTTATGGTTGATGAGGCCCTGAAATTCTTCCCAGTTATAATCAATTTCCTGCCGTACGCTTTTTAGCGCCGGTGCTTCAGGCATCCACAACCCGCCACCAAGAAAGCTTTTACCACCCGGCTCCAGGTGAAAATAATAACCGGCGTACGGCGACTTACGGCCGCCTCGTTTAATGCTGGCCCCGAATGCGACTTTGTAAGGCGTTTTATCATTGGAGAACCGGATGTCGCGGTTGATACGAAACATACAATCCTTCGACATCAGGCCGGTGACGGTCGTATCCCTTTTCTGCGTGGCTTCTATTACTGATTGAACGAAGTTGGCAAAGTTAATTTTCGCCGCTTCGTACTGTGGCCGGTGTTCGTCAAACCAGGGTTTGTTATTGTTCTTTTTTAAGGCCGTTAAAAATTTTAGTGTTTGTGGTTCCAGCATGGGAGTTTGTAGTTTATAGTTTGTGGTTTGTAGTTGTCGTGATAGCGAAGTGGCATTACATCTTTACCACTCTGCCAATGCCTTCATTAATTTATTACCCACTTCATCGGTGGGTAAGGCGCAATTGGATAGCACCACTACCGCCAGCTTTTTAGACTTGTCAACGGCAAGATAACTGCTAAAGCCGCCGGTGCCGCCGTTATGAAAAAGAACTTCATCCGCTCCCGGTTTTATATAATGCCAGGCAAGGCCAAGCTTGGTTTTTCCATCGGTAAAGGTGGGTACCTGGGTTAGTTCAATGGCTTTGTGTAAAGTCAGCGAAGCCGCGTTCATCGCCGCATTTGCATACACTACCATATCTGTTATAGTGGAGCGCAAGCCACCTGCCGGAGCAAAAGCATTTAAATTCCACGGGCCGTTATACAGGCCGGCCTGGGTATAGCCTTTGGCAAATAGGGCGGAGTCTTTTTTAGTTAATGATTGTTTTGTTTCCTTCATGCCAAGCGGTGCTGTAATTAATTCTTGTACCTGCATAGCAAACGGTCTTTTCGTCACCTTTTCCAGTATCCATCCCAAGGTTGCCGCGCCAAGATTAGAGTATTCATATACAGTCCCCGGCTTCTTATCCAGCTTAAATTTTTTATAGAACTGCAGCAATTGTGCAGTGCCGTAATTTTTATACGGGTCCTTTTCATCAGTTGTTGCAGCGGCAAAATTATCGGGCATACGTGGCAGTCCTGAGGTATGATTGGCTAACATTTTTACCGTTACCGGCACGCCTTCAAACACCAACTTTGGCACTGTTGGTGGCAGGTACTTATTTACCGGGTCATCTAATTTCAGTTTGCCTTTCACCACCGCATCGGCCAGTAATAACGAGGTAAAAGTTTTAGTGATGGAACCTATCTCATACAATGTATTCTCCGTTGGTAAATGGCCGGTTCCTTTTTCTGTTTCGCCATATTGGTAGTACGTTGTTTTACCCTCTTTACTAACACCGATACTCATTCCCGCAGCCGCGGCCAAACTAATATACGGTTGCACCGCAGCATCTACCGTTTTGTCCATTAAACTTACCAAACGGTTGGTGGTGGCGGCTTTTGTGGCCTTTGGCGTTTCATCTATATAAGGTTTGAATAAAAAGGTTTGGATCTTATCCTGATCGTCCAGACTTAAGTAAAGCGCTAAAGAAGCCGCATCAAAATCAATTTTGTATTTATTGACGCCGTTGGTGGTGCTTATAAATTTCGGCTCGGGCATTTGGCCTAATGGAAATAAATTGTTTTGGCCAATGGCGGTAAACTGCTCCATTGATATGGCCTTTTTAAATGCTTCGCCGGTTAAGGCGTATAAAGCGCTGGCCGAGCCTTCATTAAAGGCTTTTCGCATCAGGTTCACTACGGAATCTATTTTGTTTGTCATTTGTGCCGACACAAAAAGCGTTAAAAAACAATAACAAAGAACCAGGGATAATTTTTTCATCAACGAGGTGATTGTAGCAACAAAAGTATATCCGGTGCGAAAGAAATAAGAAGATTTGTATTAACCGGCTGTGGCACTGCTATGGAGCGACATTGGCGACGCTCCGTTGAAGGATATAACTTCTATCATCTTTTCACGCGGCGAAAGCAATGGTGCTGCGGCGCAACGAAACAGTAGTAAACGATGAATGAATAACTGCTACTACGCTTGGTGCTTGTTTGTCCTGCTGACGAAGGAAGCATCTTGGCCTGCCCTTGTAAGGCATGCCGCAATCAATTGCCCTTTTTACGGTAGTCACTTATAAAGCGGTCCAAAATTCCTTTAGCCTCATCCGGCTTTGCCACCTTTTCCACCTGGAAAAGGAAACGGATCTGATACGGGGTGAGGCGGTGGCGCATCTTTTGTTTATACTACCGGTCTATGTCAAAAAAGTTGCGGCTTCTGATTTTAATTCCGGCCCTGTTGCTTATTGGCGGCTACCTGTTTATCCGCTTTACCCTGCAATCATCTATTAAAAAAGAAGAGGCAAAAACCGGCGCCGTTATTCCCGATACAAAAAAATTAGGTTCCGAAAAGTTGAGCGAAGCCGACCTCCGTCCCTTATTTATAAAACGCCTGCAACAGTTATTGAAAAATGGTTCGGCCGGTTTATATTATCTTTCTATAGCCGATCTAAAGATAGATGTGCTGGCCTCTACGGTAACCTTACAAGGTGTAAGTATAAAGCCCGACAGCACCATCTTATCAGCATTAAAAAAAGAGGGCAAAACACCGGCTGATGTATTCACGGTTTCCTTTGATAGCCTGCAGATAGACGGCGTTAATATAGACGATGCCATCAACAGCAAAGCCATGGAATATAAGCTGGTAAAGCTGGTGCGTCCGCTGATTATTATTCATCACATAAAAGCAACCGCAAAAAAAGAAAGCGGTAGCGATTCCACTTTTCAGCAACGGTTTTTAAGGCAGATGGAAAGGCTATCGGTTAAAAAAGTAGTAGTGGAAGATGGGACGCTGGCCCTGTATAACGATACAAAAAAATCAGGCGTTAATAAAATCAATCACCTGTCTGTTTTACTGAACGACGTATTGATTGATTCAAGCACCCGCAACGATGTGGGCCGGCCGCTTTTTGCTAAAGACGCTACTATCTCCATGAAGGATTATAGCCGACCTACCAAAGATGGATTGTACGTTTTAAAGATCGGCAGTGCAGTAATAAAAGCGCCGCAGGGCGATATGCAGCTTGCTGATCTGTCTTTTACCTCGCCCCTTAATAAACAGGCTTTTACACAACGCCACCAGTTCAGCGCTTCTATGTACCAACTGCGGTTGCCATCGGTAACAATACACAAAGTGGACTGGTGGCTGCTGCTGAATGAAGAAGAAATAGTAGCCGATGAAGTAACAGCCGATAATGGTACGGCGTCGGTGTACTTAGACCGGTCGCTGCCCTCAAAGCCCGCCTTTAATAACTTTCCCAACCAGCTATTAATGAAGCTGGCCATGCCGGTGCATATAGAAAAAATTGCGTTGACGAACATGAATTTTTCGTACGAAGAATTCAATCCGTTTTCGGTGCAAAGCGGAACGCTGTATATGGATGGCGCTACTGTTACCATAGCGCATTTGAGCAATCGTAAAAGTAAAAATTCGCCACCGGTGGTGGTAACCGCCAGGGCCTTGTTTATGCATTCCGTCCCTATCACGGCTTCGTTTGGCTTTAGTACGGTTAATGCTGCTACCGGCGAATTTACCAGCCAGGTAAAAGCAGGGGCTTTTGATACCCGCATTGTAAATTCCTTTGCGGTGCCAATGGGCATGGTAAAAGTGGAGAAGGGATTTATGGATGGCATAGAAGCCGACATAAAAGGCAGCCAATCCGGCGCCGCAGGAAATGTGTTTTTGCCTTACCGCGATTTAAAGCTATCGCTGATGGAAAAAAATAAGGATGGCCCGGGCCTTAACCCACGACGTTTTACCAGTGCACTGGCCAACTTTATACTCATAAAAAATAATAACCCCGCAAGCGGTCCTAAATCGCGGCACGAAACCACTGAATACAAGGCCCCGCCGGGAACGCCCTTTTTTGGCATGGTGTGGAAAACAGTACTGATAGGCGCTTTGAAGACCATTGGCGCCCCTAAAAAAATTGCTTACGAAACCACCGAACCACCAAAGAAAAAATAGCAGGCGGCTATGTGTATGGCTATAACGTCTAATCAAGTATTGCATAACCTTTGAGGTATAAGAACGATTCATCAACAAAGTATGACTATAGCAGGCTTGGTAGCCGTTGAGCACCTTGACCTTTCAATTTTCATCGCCATACAAGTAACCGCATACCCGATCAGGCCTTTTGAAATTTCATACGGATCATCGCATTATCCAATCAACTAATTTCCTCATATGCACCGCCTGCAATCCCTTACCATTCACCACCAAACCATTGAACTTTTTGTGCCCGATGAAGCGGCTATAAGAGAGGCCTATGCTACAGGCAACATAGCGTTCCCCTACTGGAGCAAAGTATGGCCCTCGGCTGAAGCCCTGGCTCTTTTTATTCTTCAGCATCCGGAGTACATAGCAGGTAAAATGGTGGTGGAATTAGGCGCTGGTCTTGGCTTGCCTTCTTTGGTAGCGGCGCAAGTGGCCGCTTCCGTTTTATGTACCGACCACGAACCCGAAGCAGTGGCGATGGCCCGCCAATCGGCTTTGCATAATGGGCTTACCAACTTTGATACAGCGGTGATAAACTGGCAGCACATCCCCTCCGCTGTAACGGCTGATGTGTGGCTGTTAAGTGATGTGAATTATGATCCATCATCATTTAACCCGCTGCTGAAAACCATACAACAGTTAATAGCTGGCGGTAGTACCATTTTACTCAGTACGCCGCAACGCCTGATGGCAAAGGGTTTTATTGAACTCCTCCTCATCTGTTGTAAGAAGCAGGAGGATATTGTTGTAAAAGCAGAGGGAAAAGAAGTAGTAATAACCGTGATGGTTTTAACTAACTAACGCCGGCGTATGGCAAGGCCTTTTCAATCAATGCAAAAGGGTAAAGCGGCTTTTAGCGAAGGGTTGTGCCGGTGCTTTTGACCACAGCAGCTTTTGCACATGGCCAAAGAGCCAATAGCCAACTACAGCGCCGGCGGTGTTCAGCAACACATCATCAACATCAAACACACCGGTGGCGGTAATAAGTTGCAACACTTCTACGGTAAGGCTAATAATGGCGGCGGTTTTTACAAGCTGCCTGCTGCTTTGCAGGCCGCTAAAAAAGAAGGGCAGGGCAAGGCCCATCGGCACAAAAATGGCGATGTTGCCCGCTACATTAATCAGCCCTATGGAATAAGGTTCGCAACCCCTGGCGTAATAAAGAATTTTATAAAAAGGGACCACGTTGGCCATGGCTAACAGTTGGCGGGCCGAAGCGTTGCGGTTGATAACAATGTTGATGGCGGCCCAGTGAAAATGTATTTGCAGAAAGAACAGCTTGATCAGGAAAAAAAGATAAGCCGTAAACAGCATAAAAGCCACCACTAAAAAAGCGTGGCGTTGGACAGGTGGCAGCAGTTTCCCTTTAAGGTAAACAGTAGTTGTCATGGGGATAGGATTTTGGCCGTTGATGCCCGCTACCGTAATAGCTGTGCAACCAACAACCGCCTTTCGGCAGCGCACAAGGTCGCAAAAGGATTTTCCATTTGCAAGGCGTCAACCGAACGAAACGGTTTCATCGTCTAAAAAAAATCAGAACAGGGTGTAGGTATAATGAAAGCCATTGAACGATGAGCGACCGCTTTTAATAAAGAAAGCAGCCCTGCGGCCGGCGGTGTCACAGCTAAAAGCAACGGATAGAATGATAATAACCAGAGTAGAACGTGGAATAAAAAGCCTTGTCCTTAGCGGCGGTTGGCTTGTTGCCCTGATGCACGATAGTAAAGCAGTAAGCGGTCTGCTTGTGTAAGAAATATAAATTCATCAACCCTTGTACGGTAAAAATGGAGGCGCTCATAACAGATGGATGTATCTACCTCCTTCTTTTTGCTATAAGGCAGGTAACTAAAAACGTTACTGATTATTTTTGCCCTATGATTTCTATTGTTAGGTTAACGCCTGCTGATGCCTTGTTGCTTGCTGATATAGGTGGCACTACTTTGCTGCAGTCGCATGGGCACAGTGCGCCGGCCGATGTAATGCAGGCGTATGTTGATAAGAGTTTCAGCCCCGAAGCCTGCCTGGCAGAACTGGCGAACGGGGCCAATATTTATCATGCGGTTTATTACAAGGGGCAGCCGGCCGGCTATACTAAAATTGCTTTTCGGTGTGCGCATCCGGCGGTAGAGATACAGCCGGTAACCAGGCTGGACCGGCTTTATTTGCTAAAGGATTTTTATGCGCTACAACTCGGGCACCGGTTGCTGCAACAGGCCATTGACTTGTCGGTTGCGGAAGGCGAAAAGGGTATGTGGCTGAACGTTTGGAAGGAGAACCCCAGGGCCATTCGCTTTTATAAAAAGGCAGGGTTTGAAGCGGTGGGTGAAAGTGATTTTGTACTAACCGAAACACACTCGAATCCAAACTGGGTGATGTGGTTGCGGTATTAAAAGTTGCTATAGTTATCAGCCACTATAAACCAACACAGTTTAAATTTATAGAATGGCCGATGTGCATGAATGCAAAGCCCGACATGGCCTGACGTAAACTTTAGGTAAATCTTACTTAAGCAATTTCGATAAGAGCTTATTAACCTTTTCAATCTTGCCGGGAAAAGAGGATTCAGAAGTTTTTGATTTATACACAATAGTTTCAACTGATTTTTCCCTTTGCTTCTTTACTGATGAAGTGGTGGAAGCCATATTTTTTTTTGTAACACCCATATTCAAATTTATAATTTATTTCTCACCAGGAAGGCTAAATATGGCGTTTCCGACGCAGGATCAAATTCTATTTCTGATAGCCCTTTGGCATCTTCTGCTAATCCGGAGATAATATAACCATCGGAAAAATTCTGATAATGGCGGCTCAAAATCGTCCGGTAAAAAGCCGTGCGGTCATCGGAACTTCCGGTAAATACCACCTTCGCCGTTGCGTTCTCTTTTAAAAAATCCCGTACTGTTTCTATAGCGGTGGCTATTACTTTTACCATATCCCTATTGGAATAAATAGTATCACTCACCTTCCCATCTTTCAGTACATCGCCCAATGAAAGATTGTAATAACCACGTTTGCGCAGCGGCGAAAATTCAATGCGCTTTGTAATTTGACCCTTTGGCCCTACGCTGACAAACCCACACCGGGTTGTTGCTTTTTTGGCCGTTGAGTAGCTTGATGACACAGTAAAAAGCAGTTAGCGGAAGATAAAATTTACTTCTGAGTTTCAGGTGTTGTTCCGTTCAATTCCTTGTTAACTTGCTCTAATGGCCGATGTGCATGATAAAGAGACGAGGAGCTACAATATGAGCCGTATAAAAGGCAAGAACACAAAGCCTGAAATGCTGGTGCGGCGGTACTTACATGCGAATGGTTTCAGGTACCGGCTGCATGTAAAAGGCATGCCGGGCAAGCCGGACATAGTTTTACCAAAATACAAGACGGTGATTTTTGTACATGGCTGCTTTTGGCATGGGCATGAAGGATGTAAGTATTATGTGGTTCCGAAGACAAGAACGGATTGGTGGTTGAATAAAATCAATGGCAATATTGCTAATGATGCTAAGGCAAACAAAGCCATTAAGAAAGAAGGCTGGAAGATTATTACCCTCTGGGAATGTGATTTGAAGTCCGCCATAATTGATACAACTCTTAAGTCTCTTCTCAAAAAACTCAACAAATAGTAACGCTCCGGGAAAGTTATGCAACGTGACTTAAATGCAAATGGCGTTTAAGTCACATAGGATAGTATTGCCTGATGGACATCCAAGTCAAAATCGGGCAACGAATCAAAGAGATTCGAACTGAAAAAAATCTCACACAAGAAGCCATTGCATTCAAAGCGGAAATAGACAGAACATTCATGAATCATGTTGAAAATGGAAAGAGAAATCTTTCTGTTGAAACATTAGAAAAGATAATCTGCAATGGCCTGGAAATTTCGTTTCAAGAGTTTTTTGAAGCTGATGTTTTTAACGGCAAAAGGAGGGTTAAAAGATGATTGAAGTAAATGAACCCTCATTATTAAGTTCAAAGATTCATGTAGTTGCAAATAAGCTTTGGAATGTTGCACTTTTCGGACCCGATAACTACAAGGCTGCTGTCATAACTCATTATTTGAGAACTAATAACAGAAAACTGAAAAAATATGCAATTGAATATTCAAAAGAGTTATTGGATGGTTATCTTGATGAAGAAATTACAAACCAAGTTGCTGAAGAGGCTATTCAAAGTCTCCTAAGGTTTGATAACAATATTCCTTTTCCAACACCTAACAGGCCTAAGTTCACTTTTATAGATTTATTTGCTGGCATTGGTGGATTCCGTATTGCAATGCAACGATTGCAAGGTGAATGTGTGTTCACTTCTGAATGGGATAAGATGGCGCAACGAACCTATTACGCAAACTTTGGTGAAATTCCCTTTGGAGACATAACGAAAGAAGAAATAAAAAAATGGATTCCTCAAAAATTTGATGTTTTGTGTGCAGGCTTTCCTTGCCAACCATTTAGTAGAGCAGGCGTTTCCGCGAGAAATTATTTAGGGCTTCAGCACGGCTTTGACCATCCGACTCAGGGAAACTTATTCTTTGAAATTGTCAAGATTGCGCAAAAGCATAAACCTGAAGTTTTATTTCTTGAAAATGTCAAAAATCTACAATCACATGACGACGGCAATACTTTTAAGACAATCGAAAGAATGATTAGAGAAATAGGGTATTCATTTTTCCCAGCGATTATAAATTCACAAACGTTAGTTCCACAGAGACGAGAAAGAACTTTTATGGTTTGTTTCAAAGATCCAGATGTTGAATTTAAATTTCCAGATTTTAAAGGTGAGTCTAAAAGATTAGGAGATTACTTAGAAAACGATGTCCTAGAAAAGTTTACTATTTCTGATGCAATGTGGCAGGGACATATCAAAAGAAGCAAAAGAAATAAAGATAGAGGAACAGGTTTTACTACATCACTTGCGGATTTAAGTAAACCTTCTAACACTATAGTTGCTCGATATTATAAAGATGGGAAAGAATGCCTGATTCCTCAACAGGGTAAAAATCCACGTATGCTAACTCCAAGAGAATGTGCCCGTTTACAAGGATTTCCTGAAGAGTTTCAACTTCATCCAAGTAGAAAATTTGCTTACCAGCAATTCGGAAATTCCGTTGCGGTACCAGTGATTCAGAAGATCGGTGAAGAAATTGTATCACATTTAAAATTCTGATATGCAATTCCAGCTGTTTCATACCAAATTTTTTGATGCTCGAGCCGGATCGTATTCTTTAGTAACTTCTCGTGAAGACTATGACTCCCAAATTACACTGACTGATGTTGAAGCTAATATGGTTATTGATTATTTTGGTAAAAGTAATGTTCATATTGGCAGAGTCGGACTTAATAAAATCATGTCTGCCAAAAGTTTTTTACTTTATCCATTTTTTAAACCTATCCAACTTAATCTTGTATTCCCGAAACCTAACAAAACTGAGTTACGATTATATATTTCTTCAAGTGCAGGATTTAAGCCGCCGAGTGGAGATATTTGGTTCTTATACATAAACAATGATGGTGCCTTGGTTATTGGATCATTGCCGCAAAATATATGGAATGCTCTTGATCAGGAAGATCCAGATGACAACTTGTATCTTGATCAAGTTGAGGATGCAATCACCGAAGGCAACCGAATAATTCCACCATCTCCGAGAATAATTTCAAGGACTATAAAATCAAAAATAGTTTATGATCGTAACCCGTTAATCGCATCTTTTAGTTTAATGAGGTCTAATTTTACATGTAGTGTTAATTCAGACCACAAAACATTTTTAGCATTGAAGAACAATAAGGCATTTGTAGAAGCACACCATTATGTGCCAATGAAATACCAAGCTAATTTTACGGTACCTCTTGATTGTGTTGAAAACATAATTTCTTTATGCCCTAATTGTCATCGCGGAATTCACTTAGGAGTTGTTGATCATAAAAAGCATTTGATCGAGACACTTTATAATAAAAGTGGTGCTATAAATAATTTTCAGTTACAGGATATTTATTCTTTTTACAATTTATTGGTACCATAATTAGTTTATACAATCAAGAAACGTTCAAAGGCAAAAACAAGCGATGTCGCAATCTATAAGTTCATAGTCTCAATTCACAAGGCCCTCTTTTTGCAACCCCTTCCCGCAAACCCTTCCCCATGCCCACCATCACGGCCATTGTAGAAACGCCAAAAGGCAGTGCCCAGAAATACGATTGGGATGAAGACCTCAAGCTTTTTAAGCTTAATAAAATATTACCCGCCGGCCTCGTGTTTCCCTTCGACTTTGGATTTATACCCGGCACTAAAGGCGGGGATGGCGACCCGCTGGACATCATCATTATAGCAGAAGTTAAAAGCTTTCCCGGCTGCTGTATGGACTGCCGCATTATCGGCGCCATTACCGCTAACCAAACTGAAAGGGATGGCGCCACCGTTCGCAACGACCGCTTTCTGGCCGTGCCCGACGTATCGCAATTATTTAAAGAGGTAAAGGCGCTAACCGATCTGCCCAAAGACATTATTACCCAACTGGAAGCCTTTTTTAAAAATTATAATGAACAAGCCGGTAAAGTGTTTGAGCCATTGCAACAGATAGGAGCGGAGGAAGCACTCGACCTGATTCAGCAGCAGCGGGGCTAACCTTTCTGCTTTACAGTAAATGCGTTTGCCGGCCAATCTACAGGTAGCAAGCCATACCGGCGGTACAAGCTTAATTGCTCACTGCTGTGTGTATCTGCATCGTACTATATCAAATAGGGTAGTAGATGGGCTGGTGTTCATCTACCGGCTGTTAATGATGAAAGGCTTGCCCTACCGGGGTTTCAGCGCTTACCAGTTACTTGTTACCTCAACTGGTATTCTGAATGGGCGCATGAATGGCATATAAAAAATTGGTACTTTCCCTACCTGATGCGTAAACGATTGGCCCGTCTTGTACATCCTGCGCTCCTCCTTTGGGTACTACTGCTTGGTGCCGGTGTTACTACCGTTAGCGCACAAGCTCCGCCCTTGTTTCAGGTTATTCACCTGCCGAGAAAGGCCGGCTACAGCAAGGAAAAATTAAATACCGAACTGGCCCTTTTGAAAGATAAAGAGGCGGTAAAAAAACTACTTCGCTATAAAAACTTTCCATCCCAAACCACAGTGGTTTTGCAGGTAGCCCGGCCCGGCGTTCCCCTTACTTACTGGACCCTCAACACCAGCGATCCAACGGATAAAGAAGAGGCCCGCATTATTCTGCAATCGAGAGATAATACCAGCACCCGCTTTTATAAATTAGGAAAATTTAAAACGTTTTTTAAGGATACGGTAGCGGTGCTGGATACGCTGGCCATTGAACTCCTGATTCATGATGAGGCCTATCCGGATGATGGTTATCAGTTAGCAGCGCCATGCGGCAAAGGCCTTTCTGCTACGCCTGTTCCGTTGCAGGCGGGAAAGCTGATTTTTACTGCAGTACTGGCTCAACCCTGCGCCGGGCAATGGTTTGCGGCTACCCTCTATAACCGTAACAACCCGGTAAGGGTGCTGGCTTCGTGTACCATGATCTTTCTGACACCGGATGATAAGGAGCGGCTGCTTTCTATTGCCGAAGCAGCGAAACAACATGATACGGCCATGGCCGGTAAAGACATTGCGGCCGTTGTATATAACTATGCCCTTAACCATTACGGACGATTACCCTTTCCTCAATTACTTAACTGGCTGCAAAAAAAGGGGGTCGCTTTTACCGATGGACGTCATTAGCAAAACCCTTTATTTTTTAGCGGCGGCGCCCTTCATCTTTTTACTGGTTCGTTTCCGGTTATTGCAGTCAACTACCGTGCGGATTATAGTACTTTTTTTACATGCGGCCATCCTCACGCTTCTTACCATTTTTCTTTTTAATAAACCATCCTGGAACTGGGCTAATCAAACCGGGTTGATACAGGATGTTTCGGGCAATACTAAAAACCCCGAAGCCTACCAATTCATCCGCGACCGGTTTATTCTTGTTGATAACTCGTTTGATAAAGAACTGGTGCTAAACCCCGAAGGCGATGATGAAGATTCTACCGTAATCACTATCACGGCCCGCCGAAAGCTGGCCCTTTTTCTTCACCTCCTTAACGCCAACAGCGACCATATTGATTTAGTGGTAGGCGACATTGGTTTTAACCTGCCTGCTGCGGCCGATACGGCCTTGCAACAGGAACTGCTAAAGCTATCGTACGAAAACAAACTGCTGCTTTCTATTGTACCGCAAAAAGGCGTACAGCAAACCTTTGGCCTGCGGGAGGCCGTATTTGGTAATGTAAGCGAACAGGGCGCCGGAAAGCTATTTGTGAGCCATACAATAAAGCAGGACGGCTACTATAGTTTGCCGTATAAGCTGTATGCTTACCTCAACGGACTATCCACCACCGAGCCTTATTTTTTTCATTCGCTGCTGAAAGAAACCGATACGGCTGCCGGCAGCAAACACACGGTGAGCAATACCTTCTTTCCGGATTTTTATTTAACCGATGAAGAGTTGCTGAAAGGGCATTTAGAAGGCCGCCAAAGTTCATTGGCACTGGATATAGACAGTGGCTACGAATCGGCCGATCATGGGTTCTATTTCTTAAGCGAACCCCTGTCGCCATCGGGCACTAAGGAGTTTGTTGCCAACCTGGTTCAACGCAAACAAAAGGGACAAAAGAATATTATTTTTCTGGGCACGTTTTCATCGCCAACCGAAGACATTCATCAAACCATTTATACCGACCTGCACGGCCCAGTGATTTTACTGAACATCCTGTATGCGCTGCAACTAAAGCGGCATTACCTCACCTTTTGGTTTGTTTTTATTTTATTCATCGGCTATAGTTTAATCTCGTGGGTGTTGATCCATCACCTGCTGCGCCTGAACCTGATCTCGTTAGGGCAAAAGCGGTTTGTAAAAAAACACGGCCGGTTGCCCGCAAAATTTTACAGCCGGTTAAAGGTGCGATGGCAGGCCCTGATGGTAAAAGCTAAGCGGCATAAAGCGGTAATGCTGGTGATGAACACCGTTGATTTTTTAGTGGAGTTTGTGTTGATAGAAATGCTGCACCTGGTATTGCTGCTGGCCCTGATTTTTATTGTGAAAAAAACTACGGGGCAACTGATCAACGGTATGTCGCTGCTGGTGTACCTGACCCTTGTAAATGCCCTGCTGAAATTTGCAAGGCGCTACCTTGCACCGCAATCCGCTACCGCCAAACCTGTGCCGGAAGCCGTTATCAGCGGGGAGGCCGCAAAGAAGTGATAAAAAATTATTCTGGTTTAGTTGCCGTAAAATGCAGGTTGTCTTCAGTTAGAAGGATGGCCTTCTTTTTACCGGCTTCTATGGTTGCTGTAAGCAAAGCATACATTTCTTTGCCCTTTATCACTGTTTTAAAATAAAAGGAGTATTCAACAAATTGATCCGCACAGTCGCTCAAGGCATTCAGGTAATTGGGCGTCTCTACAAACAGCCGGGTCGTAGTAACCTCACCACCGGCAGCAACTTTTAATCCGGGCTCCTGCTCCCCGGCCTTTGATAATCCCTGCAGGTAATAAAGTGTTACCGGCGTATTTAGTGTATTAATAAAGTGCGCTTGTCCGTAACAATAATGCCCGTCATATAAAATGCTCACGGGTAGTTTTTCATCAGCAGGAACATCCGTTGCCGGCTTCTTTTCCACAACGATCTTTTTCTTTCCGGGCCGCTTGCTTATTTCTGAAGAAAGCTTTGTGCCGGCACGCAAAACACTTAATGGAAACTCATCGTCGTAGCTGCCTTCCAGCGAGGGCTTTTGCCTGTACTTTGTTTGCTTTTGAATTTTATTAATGAGGTAAGTAGCCATTTCGCTGATGGTAACAATGCCGTTGTTATAACCGGCGCCTTCGGCTTGTTCTTTATCCGCTTCGCCTTGCAAGCCTTTGATGAGATAGTAGGTAAACACGCCATGGGCCAGCGTTTCATCTTCCAGCGATTGTTGCCGTGCCGATGAAGCAAGGAAGGCCGCATTGCCATCGCCTGAATTAGCTAAGCCTTCGGTAAAAGCTTTAATAATTTCACCATTATCATTTGCATCGCCTTTGGCGCCATTGCTCTTAAATAAGCCGGCATGGCAGGCGTCTATGTAGGAGATCTTCATTTTGGCGGCGGAGCGGTCAATCTTGCTCTTTAATTCATCCATAGAGATGGCGGTGGCCGGTTCGTTGTCGGCTTCCGTATCGTAACCAAGCAGGTAGCCGGCGTTCTCAAACTCACCCGTTTTACCATGGCCCGAAAAATAAAAGATCACGAGGTCTTCTTTTGATGCACGGGTTAGTTTATCTACCAGCTCTTTAATGATGTTACTGCGGGTGGCTTTTGTATTAATCAGCAGGGCCATGTCTTCTGCCGGAACAGCGCCGGCGTTGGGGCTGCGCAAAAAATCGTAAAAGGCCTGGGCGTCTTTGCCGGCAAATTTTAAGTTGGGAATGTTGCTGTCGTTATAGGTGGATACGCCAACCACAACCGCATAAATTTTAGGTTGGTGCAGGACGCTGTTTTGCGCAGCTAAAACACAGGCTTGCAAAAACAAAAGGGCAAAAAAAGCACAGCGTTTCATTTGTCTAAAGTAAGACGTTATGATACTATTTCTTTAGAAGCCTGTTTGCTTTCAGCCTTTGCAACGTATCACGCCTTAGCTGAACCGCCGGCGCCAGGGGTAGTTACAGCCATTACTTCTTTACGATAAGCTTTGGCTAATTTTAGCACTTTAATAAAAAGAAAAATGATGGTAGAATCATTACCCGAAGTGTGGCTTCGCGGACCCATTGCCGGTGTGCCTCCCTTATTGCAACCGGCGGCTCATGCCTTGCTTCAGGCAGTAGAAGAAATAGCGATAGCAATGGAAAGCTTCCCCGACCACCTGCTATGGGAAAGGCCCGCCGGCTGTGCTTCTGCGGGCTTTCACCTGCTGCATATAGCGGGTGTATTAGACCGCTTATGTACCTTTGCGTTGGCAAAGCCATTGAGTAATAGGCAACTGGCTTATTTAAAAGAAGAAGGTGCTGTTCATCCGTTGACCTCATTCGATTTAGTGCAAGGCGTTAAGACGCAGGTGGCAGCTACGATTGAACAATTAAAAGCAACACCCGAAGCTGATTTAGCAGCAGCAAGAGCGGTAGGAAGAAAGGGTTTGCCATCAACCGTGCAAGGTCTATTGTTTCATGCCGCAGAACATACGATGCGGCACCTGGGGCAATTGATGGTAACAGTGAAAGTGGTGAAGGAAGCGGCTGGTAGAGAAAGCATCGTGTAAAAAATTGGAGGAGTGATGATAGGTACGGACTGGAATGATGCTATAAGCCGACGTAGTCTTACTTCGCCACTTGCAATTGCCCGGCAGCGGTAAGATAATCTTGTGGCCGGCCTTCTTCGGTACCGGTAGATTTTGCACAAAGAAGTTCATATTCGGCCAGCTCACGGCGCTTTTCAAAGAGGGCTGTTTTTTTGCCTTCTTCCAGGCCGGTAATAAATTCCAGCATCACGGTTTCAAACGGCTTCCAGTTACTGTTGCGTATGGTATCGAAGTTGGTCTCCGTCATTTTTAATTCCGACAACTCAATGCCGCCCTGCTGGTTTTTTTTGAAGTAAGCAGTAAATAACCGAAACCCGCCATAATGAAAATCAATAGCGGTGGGGTAAAAAAACTGAAACCGGATTTTAGCTTCAGGCAAGCCTGTTAGCCAAGTGTCAAACTCCGTTTTATTGGTAATAAAAAATTCCAGCAATTCTTTTTGTGCCTTGGTAACGGAGAAGGCAAGCTGCTTTCTCCCGAATAACCTTTTAAGCCAAATCATAAAGCGTATTTGGATGGATAATAAATATAAGCAAAGTTTTTACAAACCTATATTCAGGCGCTGTTATTTCTCTGCGTTTAAGGGCCTGACAGCTAAGGCTTTTACGGCTTCAACCCATGGTGGCTGATTACGATAATTGCCCGGCCATCACCCTTCTTTCCGTCAGGCGGTCTGTCGCACCTGCTTCTTCATCAAATCGCCCAATAGTTTTAATCCATAATCAACATCCTCATTCCAGGGCTTGCCAAAACTAACACGCAGGCAATGCGAAAAATTGCACGAGGCCGAGAAGATAGTACCCGGCACAATGGCAATGCGTTGCTTCATGGCATCGTGGCGAAGCTTATGTACATCAATCTCTTTGTTCACCTCTATCCACAAAACAAAACCACCCAGCGGACGGGAGATTTTTGTATCGGCCGGAAAGTAGGTAATGATAGATTGTATGTAGCGCAAACATTGGGTGTGTATAGCTTTTCGCAGCTTCTTCAAATGAAACTCGTAGCGGCCTGTTTGTAAAAAATGCGCAATCGCCGCCTGCGTTACGGTAGGGCAGCTAATATTTTGAATGCGTTTGATCTGCCTTACTTCTTCCAAAAATTGGCCGGGCACTACCCAGCCAATGCGGTAACCCGGCGCCAACGATTTAGACACCGATGAGCAGTGCATCACCAACCCTTTTGTATCAAAATATTTACAGGTCTTTGGCCTCGATCTGCCAAAGTACATCTCACCGTAAATATCATCTTCTATCAGCGGAATAGCATGTTTGGTGATTAATGCCACCAGCGCCTTCTTCGCTTCATCGGGCATGCAACTGCCCAACGGGTTATTAAAGTTGGGCACGCAAACACAAGCCTTGATCTTATATTTTTTTATAGCCTTTTCAAGGGAAGGCAGGGCCAGGCCGGTAACCGGGTCGGAGGAAATCTCTACCACTTTTAACCCTAAGCTTTCTATAGCCTGGTAGATGCCGAAGTAGCAAGGACATTCCACGGCCACCGTATCGCCATAAGCCGTTACGGCTTTTAAGCAAATGGTAATGGCTTCCAGGCAACCATTGGTCACCACCACTTCATCGGGCTTTACTTTACCGCCCCAGTTAAACGCCAGTTTTGCTATTTGTTTGCGCAGTTCGGCATTGCCTTGGGTATGTTCGTAACCAATGCAATGATCATCGGAGTTACGCAGCGCATACACAACCGATTTATTCAATTTAGCTACCGGCAACAAACTAACGTCGGGCACGGCCCTGGCAAAGTTGTACCGCATCTTACTGGCTATGTCGCTATAGATTTCGGCGATCAATGCCTTTACACTAACCGTTGATGAATGTGTATCGGGCTGCACCGTTTTGGGTAGCGCCGGAAACCGTTTTTGATTAAACCGTACATAGTAACCCGACTTTGGCCTGGCCTCAATCAGACCCTTACCTTCCAAATGATAATAGGCCTGAAATGCAGTGCCCATGCTGATGTTATAGTCTTCGGCCAATGTGCGTACCGATGGCAGCTTGTCGCCAATGCGAAGCACTTCGCCGTTAATAAGGCTTTCAATGCCTTCAGCAATTTGCAGGTATTTATGGTCGGGAATAATAGCTGTTTTCATATAAAAAATGCTGGTTGAATGTTATCCTGAGAGCAGTCGAAAGATGGGGACGTGTCCCTCGCAGAGCCTCGGGCCGGGCTATTCGCTGCTTTATTACAAGATTGTATATCGTAGTAATGATTGAACTAAAACCGCCTGCGAAAGCACTCCCTCTTCCATCTTTGATGGAGAGGGTAGGGGTGAGGTTTCTGATCTACCCAAAAATAAAAAATCTGCATCTGTTCTAAAATAAAAATAAAACAGATTTTTGTAGTGTTATGGAAAAGGATACAAGAAAGGCTTATATCGCGTTGGGATGGGTAAGTTTTTTCTGGGGCACTACGTACCTGGCCTCCCGCATTAGTGCCCAACATATACCCGGCTTGTTTGTAGCCGGTGTACGACAGGCAGTAAGTGGTGCTATCCTGGTTGGGTATTTTAAAAGTGCTGGTTATAGCTGGCCCGATAGAAAATCATTAATAAAGATTGCCATTCAAGCCGTGCTCCTGCTTGCCATCAGCAACGGATTATTCACCTGGGCCATGGAGTATATTGATAGCGGTTTAGGCGCTATCATTGGCGGATTGGTTCCACTTTTTGTAGCGCTGTTCAGTATTCTTTTATTACGCTTTGCCCGGTTTACACCGCTGATGATAGTAGGTCTGGTAGTGGGTTTCAGCGGTATCATTACTATCTTCTACGAACACTTTGCTCAACTAACCAACAGCAAATATGCTTTAGGCATCGGGCTGGCGATAGTGGCTACTATCTCCTGGTCGTTCGGGACGGTTTTTGCCTCCCGCTATAAACCCAACACAGAGATCCTTTTTTCCGTAGGGCTGCAAATGTTGATGGCCGGTTGTATTGTGCTACCGGTTTGTGCCATCTCTGGTAAGTACACCAACTTAATTGAGGCGGATAGTGCGGCGCTTTGGAGCTTGCTCTACCTGATCGTCATCGGTTCTTTGCTAACATATTCGGCCTATGTTTTTGCTGTTAGCAAACTGCCACCCACACAGGTTTCTATCTATGCCTATGTCAATCCCATTGTAGCCATTTTTTTAGGATGGCTGATACTCAAAGAACACATGAGCATCAATGTAGTTACCGGTACGCTTATCACGTTGGGTGGCGTGTACTTAGTCAATAGAGAATTTAAAAAGCAACAACATGGATAAGATAGCGATTGTTGATTACAAGACGGAGCATCAACCTTATTTTGAAGCCTTCAACAAAGCCTGGATCGAAAAATATTTTTGGCTGGAAGAGATTGATAAGTATGTATTGCAAAATCCCGAAGAAGCAATCATTCATAAAGGCGGCGTTGTATTAATAGCCACTTGTAACGGTGAAGTAGCAGGCACCGTAGCATTAAAAAAAGTAAGTGATGAAGTACATGAGTTTACTAAAATGGCGGTGGATGAACGGTTCAGAAGAAGAGGCATTGCTGAAGCGCTGAGCTATGCAGCGTTTGGCAAAGCAAAAACATTAGGCATAAAGAAAATCATTTTGTATTCCCAAACCGGTTTGGTACCGGCCATCACCCTATATCGCAAACTTGGGTTTACAGAAGTGCCGATAGAAGAAGGCGTGTATAAACGTTCGGATATAAAAATGGAAATCCATCTTGCTAAAACACTTCAGCTAAATTAAAAACATGAAAGCCGTTATCGTCATCTTCGACAAGTTCACCGACATTGATGTTTTTCTTCCGTGGGACTTATTAAACCGCGTTCGGTTTCGCGATAAAAGCTTTGTAGTAAAGCTGGTGGGAACGGCGGAAAAACATAGTTCCGTTTGTGGCATTGAAGTGGCTACACAGGGCGGTCTTGACGAATGTAACAGCGCCGATCTGGTGTTCTTTGCCAGTGGAAGCGGTGCCAGGGTATTATATAAAGATGAAGCCTGGCTTAGCCATTTTCATCTTGATCCAACAAAACAAATCATTTGCTCTATGTGTTCCGGAGCCTTGCTGGTAGCGGCTTTGGGGCATTTAGAAGGATTAACCGCCACCACGTACCCAACCGTTTTCGGGGCTTTAAAAGAGTTAGGCGTAGAAGTAGTGGAAGACTATCATTTGGTGGCGCACGGCAATGTAGCTACGGCTGCCGGTTGTTTAGCCGCTGTAGATTTAATGGGTTGGGCTATTGAAAAATTATATGGCGAAGCAGTTCGTCAGGATGTGATAGCATCAGTATTGCCGGTAGGCCAGGGCCAGGTTTGTATTTATTGAATTGATCTATCTTATAAGTAGTAAATAGTAAACCTACTGATAAATGGCTTCGTGCAATTCGTATAAAAATTCGCGTTTAACTATCGTGTCTTATCATTTTTTAAATTACGTATATGGAACTTATCATGCAGATTCCAGTAACGCAAACAACACATTCCAAATTGCCCGATGTGGACTGGGACCACCTCGAATTTGGAAGCCATGTATCTGACCATCTTTTCATTTGCCAGTATAAGAACGGCGAGTGGCAGGAACCGCGGATAAAGCCTTTTGAAAATATTTCGTTAGCGCCAACGGCCTTAGTACTGCATTATGGCCAAAGTATTTTTGAAGGCATGAAGGCCTTTCGGATGCAGGATGGCCGCACCAATATCTTCCGTATTGATAAACATCATCAACGCCTTAATACATCGCTGGACCGCATGTGCATGCCTTCCGTTCCTTACGATTTATTTCAAACCGCATTACACCAGTTGGTGAAAGTGGATGAGGCCTGGGTGCCTGAAGGCGATAGCGCAGCGCTTTATATTCGCCCATTGGTATTTGCCAGCGAAGCCCGATTTGGTGTAAAGGTTTCTGAAGAATATACCTTCATCATTATGACCGGGCCTGCATCTACGCTTTATCAAAAACCAATAAAAGTAAAAGCAGAGCGCCATTATATCCGTGCAGCAAAAGGGGGTACTGGTTATGCAAAATGTTCGGGCAATTATGGAGGCGCTTTTTATCCCACACAAAAAGCAAGGGCGGAGGGCTTTGACCAGGTGCTTTGGATGGACGCAAACGAACACAATTACATAGAAGAAAGCGGCACCATGAACATGATGTTTGTATTGGATGGTAAATTAGTAACGCCGCCACTTTCCGATACTATTCTTGATGGGGTGACAAGAGACTCGTTATTGACCATTGCCAGAGATGCCGGCATCGTAACAGAAGAAAGAAGCATCAGCATCAATGAAATTATAGCGGCAATTACAGAGGGGAAGCCAGTAGAAGTATTTGGCGCCGGAACCGCAGCGGTAGTAGCTCCGGTATCAGCTATTGGTGTTGATGACGTGCTATACAAGCTGCCAGCTTATGATACTGAAAGCACTATGTTTCAACTAAAGAAAAAATTAGAAGCCATCCGTACCGGCTATGATGCGGATAGATATGGCTGGAACTTTATAGTAGCGTGATGGCAAGAGAAACAGCCAGGCTAAATGAGGCTGTACCCTAAACGTAATCGTGGTAAGGCTTAGTCTTGCTTCAACTGTTGAATGACCGCCTTCTCAAATTCGCTCACAAACTTTTCAAACTCAGGCCAGGTGCTCCCTCCCTGTTCTTTAGCTTTCTTGTACCCCTCTACCGACTTTTCTTTTATTGCCAATAGGGCATCATTATAGGATTGGCTATCATGGCTTATTTTAATCTCGTTGTCTAACGCTGCAGATAGCTTATCAAAATTTATTTCCTGGCTTCTGCACTCACGTATTAATGCATTCAGTTCCTCGAAATGCTTTTCGTTTTTATTCATGGCTGCCTTTATTGTATCAGTTTAAAAAACATACCACGCCATTGTAAGTGCAAGTATAAAATGTTAGTAAACACTAAGAATAAACCTGTAGTTGTTAATGTTTTCCACATTTGCTCTGTTTTTGCCTTTGCCACTTGCCAGTTCGGTTTTTGGCTGTTAGTTTCGCAACGGTTTTTCATAGGATATTGGATTTTAAACGAGGCAGCATTTCTATGCAGCCTTTTTTTATGCTTGTAACGGAAACGTATCTTTTCTTTTTTTGCCACGTATGTTTTCGATGGGAACATTCGTTAGAGTACGAGTGATAGCCGTAAAAATGAGGCGGGATAAAAAGGGGCTTTGTGCGCTTGTGGCGGAGGGGGTATCAATATACTTTTGTACCAGAAGTTGATTGATGCACAGACGAGGTCAATCCATCCAGAGTTCTTAATCGTCCAGTAAGTTTTTTAAAGTCCAACTATCCAATCCAAAACCAACCAAAATCCAGTATCGGTCAACTTCTCTTTTTTGTCCTTTGAAAACCAAAACCAATAATCCATTCTATCCTACTTGAAAACCAACTGTCCAATCCTGTGTAGAAAACCAAGGCGTCCGGTTCCATGAAAACGATTCAAACAAAAATTAAAACGCCTTCATAGAATTCCCTCCCTAACCGGAGGGAATTTTTTGTTATGCCTTTCTCATAATGGTCATCCGGCAAAAGCATTCACCTTAATTAACGGTGCCGGCTTAAACAAAAGAAACAAGGCGGCTTCTTATCTGCATAACAATTTAAAATAAACACTATGAAAAAGATTTTTACTTTATTCCTTGGATTAGGTGCCGTAACCGGAGTTTTTGCCCAACGTTCAAATCCTTACTCAGACCGCAGTTCATCGCATGATGTCGTAGTTAATAATTCAAATGACAGAGGCTATAGTGGCGGCGCTCATTATGATAACTATAATTATACTAATGCAGACAGGGACCGCGACATCCAACGTATCAACCGCGAATTTGATGCAAGGATCCGCGATATTCAATACAACCGGTGGATGCGTCCACGGGAAAAAGACTACCAGATCCGTTCCTTGGAACTGCAACGCCGCCAGCAAATAGAGTCGGTGAGCAACCGTTTTCAAAACAATCGCAACTGGCACGACAATGACCATCACGACAGCCGCAACAACAGATGGTAAACAACTGAAAATAATACAACCGAACCCCGCAAGCAGCGGGGTTTTTCTATTTGGGATGTACATCATCTGCAACCCTTTCATCAGCAAAAAATTAATCACTGCATCGCCCCACAGCAAACAAATTATATCCTAACTTCCTTCTTCCTAAAATCTATGCTGATGTTACCAGACCACGATGAGCCCTCTGCCTGCGAAGGCCATTCCCGACGCTCTTTTTTAAAACGAACAACCGCCGCTGCAGCAATTATGGCGGCGCCGACAGCCCTGATAAAAGCCGCCGGCAATAAGCTGGATGAAAGGGGCGCCGCTTACTTTGAACAAGTGCCATTGCAGTTGGAAGTAAATGGCAAACCTTATTCCTTACAGGTAGAACCTCGTGTTACGCTACTCGATCTTTTGCGGGAACAATTGCATCTTACCGGTTCTAAAAAAGGCTGCGACTATGGCCAGTGTGGCGCCTGCACGGTGCATGTAGATGGTAAACGGGTGTTGAGTTGCCTGAGTTTAGCGGTGATGCAAAACGGAAAGAAAGTAACCACCATTGAAGGCCTGCAAAATGGCGATGACCTGCACCCGGTGCAGGAGGCTTTTATCAAGTACGATGGCTTTCAATGCGGCTATTGCACACCCGGACAAATTATGTCGGCAGTGGCTTGCATTCGTGAAGGCCATGCTACCAACGATAAGGACATCAGGGAATATATGAGCGGGAACATTTGCCGTTGTGGCGCTTATCCCAACATTGTTGATGCTATTAAAGAAGTAGCAAAAAAAGGAGGTGTACAATGATCAATTTCGATTACGCAAAACCTTCTACCACCGATGCGGCCATCAAAGCTTTAACCAAAGATGCGACATCACAATTCATAGCCGGCGGTACCAACTTGGTTGACCTGATGAAACGCGGCGTGATGAGTCCGCAAAAGCTGATTGACATAACAGCCTTGCCATTAAAAGGCATCACGCAAAAAGGCGATGTGATCTCCATTGGTGCATTGGAATTAAACAGCGATGTTTCTGAAAATGCATTGGTGGTAAAGAATCTGCCGCTGTTATCACAAGCATTGAAAGCAGGCGCATCGCCGCAGTTGCGCAACATGGCAACGGTTGGCGGTAACCTGATGCAACGTACCCGCTGCCCTTATTTTTATGATACGGTGATGCCTTGCAATAAACGTGAACCCGGCACGGGTTGCAGCGCTTTAAAAGGCTACAATCGCATGCACGCCATCTTTGGTGCTTCAGATAAATGCATTGCTGTTAATCCATCCGATATGAATGTTGCGCTTGTTGCCCTGGATGCAACAGTGGTAGTAACGGGATCTAAGGGTTCACGCAAAATTCCATTCACTGATTTTCATCGCTTACCAGGCAACAATCCTGAAAAAGATAATAACCTGCAACGTGGCGAATTGATCACCGGCGTGGAAGTGCCCGTGAATACAGCGTTTGCGAGGAATAGCCTGTACCAAAAAATCCGCGACCGGGCTTCATATGCTTTTGCTTTAGTATCAGTAGCGGCGGCTTTAGATATGAAAGGCAAGACCATCAACAGTGCAAGGTTAGCGATGGGTGGCGTAGCCCATAAGCCCTGGCGGTTAATGGCTGCGGAAAATTATTTAAAAGGAAAAGAAGCTACTGAAGCCAACTTTCAACAAGCCGCGGCATTGGCAATGAAGGAAGCAAAAAGTTATGGCTACAACGATTTTAAATTAACGATGGCGCCGAATACATTGTTGACTACGTTGAAGCAATTGGCTGATAAAAGTTAACCATCATTGTAGTGCCATCACCATGGTATTTTTAATTGTTGACAAATGCATTTCAGAATTCGTTCTATATTGTTTTTCTGTTGTTACATTTCAATCTTACTTCCAGTTTATGTAACTGCGCAAGCAGTAAAAGAAGGTGATAATCTTGCTTGGTTATATAAAAAAGCAGGCAGTTATTATTTTCATAAGGCGCTGGTGTTTACTCCTTGGGTTGAAGCGGCTGATATGTTGATGATAGGATCAAAACCTAACCCTGTTGACTGCGACTACTTGTTTCTTGCTTTGAGAGATTCAACACTCATAGGTATATATAAAAACACAGAGCCAGCATCTTTTCTTTTTGATAAAGATGGTAAGTCAATACTCGCTAAGCCTACTGACTATTTTGTACTGCCCACTTGGATAGTAAAAAGAAAAACAAGGATCGATTCGACTGATAAGAAATTGCTTGTATTGCTAAACCAATTGTACAATCAAACAATGCAGGCCGATAATGGATCTCCCACTGAGGAAACAATCAAAGCGTACCAGCGTTATATCACTGACACTACATTAGCCAATCGGCAGGTCGCCCTTCTGTTTGATAATTATCAAAACCTAATAACGCAAGCAACGTCGGACGGCAAACGGCCACCACCAGACATTTGCGTTCCACTAATGAAAGCATTGGTTAGCGAATGCATGGGTGTTTACAATCAAATTCCACCTATTGTTTGCATCTATATGGGTGAGGCTTTACAATCGGCCGGTATGATGGATGAAGCGAGAGAACACTTTAGAAAATCATTGCAGTTTTATCCGAATGCTATTCCATTATTAGTTTATACCTATCAATTAGAACAAAATGACTCAAAGAAGAAAGAGGAGTTGGCTGACCTAAAAAAAAGATTTCCCAAACATTGGATGGTGAAAAGTTTATAGTGAAGACGAATAAAGATTATTAGAAATAAAAAAGTCAAGCAAGAATGAATATGGAATTTGAAGACTTATGAACAAAATTTTCCTACATACAAGTATTCCCGCCGCCGATCTTGATCGCATTGAAGGCCGGCTGAAAGTAACCGGCAAAGCTACTTATGCAGCCGAATATAACCTGCCCGGATTATGTTATGGCGTACTGGTAGATAGTGCCATCGCTAAGGGACGAATCACCGCCCTCAATACAAAAGCCGCTGAAGCCGCACCAGGTGTGGTAACCGTTATCAGTCACCTGGACCGGCCCCTTGTAGCGGCTTGGGAAGGTGATAACAAGGCTCCCGCACGTGCCGACAACCGCGAGTTCCGGGTATTTTACAACAATGAAATTTATTACGATCGTCAGCCCATTGCCTTAGTAGTGGCTGATACATTTGAAAGGGCTACTTATGCTGCTTCGTTGGTGAAAGCACAATATGAAAAAGAACAATCGCAGACAAATATTAAAACCAATCTTGCTAAAGCTGTTCCGGCCAAAAGGGCAAAAGATTATAAGCGCGGCGATGATACGGCTTTGCTAACATCACCTTACAAAATAGAAGTAGAATACACTACACCGTTCCAGGTGCATGTGCCGATGGAGATGCATGCGGCCACTATTGTTTGGGATGGCCCTGATAAAATAACGGTGTATAATAAAACGCAAACGGTAAAAGGTGCACAAGGCGACATTGCCCGACTCTTTGGACTGAAGATGGAAAACGTTACGGTGCATTCGCCATTTGTGGGTGGGGCTTTTGGTTCTTCATCCCGCATCTGGCCCGAAGAAGTGGCGGCTTTGCTGGGCGCAAAAAAAACAGGCAAGCCGGTGAAGGTGATGTTGCGCCGCGAAGAGACGTTCAACATGGTAGGCTATCGTCCGGCATCGGTGCAAAAGTTTGCGATAGGTGCGCAGGCCGATGGAACCTTTACCGCCATTAGTCACGAAGCTATTGGGTCCGTTTCCAGCTATGAACAATTTACCGAACGCATTACCGATCCATCAAAAGCTTTATATAATTGTCCTAATGTAATTGCTACCTATAACCTCGTGCCGCTTGACATGAGTACCCCTTGTTATACCCGAGGGCCCGGCGAAACAAGCGGCTCCTTTGCATTGGAGTCGGGGATAGATGAATTAAGCTACTTGTTGAAAATGGATCCCTTGCAATTGCGACTAAAAAACTTTGCTGATAAAGACCCCGAAAATGGCAAGCCCTGGTCGAGTAATTTCTTAAAAGAATGCTACGGGCAAGGCGCTTCGGCATTTGGCTGGAAGAACCGAAAACCGGCGCCCATGGCCACACGGCAAGGCGATTGGTGGATTGGCTCCGGTATGGCTGGCGGCATCTATCATGCTAACCGGGCGCCTGCCACAGCGAGTGCTACGCTTAGGGCCGATGGTACCTTGCTGGTGCAAACATCGGTGTCCGATACTGGTCCGGGTTCGGCCACCGTGATGGTAAAAATTGCGGCTGAAACCATGAGCATTGATCCACATAAGGTGGAGTTTCAATGGGGCCATTCTACCTTGCCCGCAGCGCCGGGACAATATGGTTCTATCACCACGGCCTCTACCGGAAGTGGTGTGCACGATGCGGTGATAGCCTTGCAGGAAGCGATTAAATTATTGCTGATTGCAAAGAAAGATTCAGCGTTTAGCAATGTAGTACCGGGTGATATTTTATTTAGCGATGGAGCCATTTTTATAAAAGATAAAAGCACCCGGTTACAATATGCCGATATAGCAAAAGCAGTAGGCGAAGTAGAAGTAAAAGTCACGCATGACTCTAAACCTTCGGAAGAAAAAGAAGCTTATTCCAGCTACTCATATTCCGTGCATTTTGTAGAAGTAGCGGTTCATGCAACCACAGGCGTGGTAAGGGTTACAAGGGTAGTGTCGGCAGTGGATGCCGGCTCGGTTATTAATCAAAAAACAGCCCGCAGCCAGGTGTATGGGTCGGTCGCCTGGGGCATTGGTATTGCACTGATGGAAGAAGGCGTTGTTGACCATCGGTATGGCCGGTACATTAATAACGACTTAGCCAATTACCATGTTCCGGTGAACGCCGATATACCACCCATTGATGTAATTTTTATTGATAAACCTGATACGATATTAGACCCGATGGGTGCTAAAGGGTTGGGCGAAGTGGGGCTGATTGGCTTTACAGCAGCTATCGCTAACGCGGTGTATCATGCAACGGGAAAGCGGGTAAGGGATTTGCCGATAACAGCGGATAAGTTGATGTAAAGGCCCCACCCTATACAACCAGCTCTTTATTGTTAGGTCGTGCGTTGCCCTCCCCGGTGGGAAGGGTACAACCATCACTAAAGCGGTACGATGCCCTACAGCTTTTAGAATAACTGATACAACAAAGAATCGTTGATTGGCGTGGGCTGTGCGGATGGTGGCCTTCCTCCCGGCGGGGGAAGGTCGGGATGGGGGCCGGCTGTTTGTATTTGCGTGAGGGATAGCAGCGGAAATCCTTTTTGGGCCTCCCAAAAAGATTGCAGCGAATAGCCCGGTGCTGCCTCAGCACACGCCCAAATTTTAAAAAATATTGATTGTCGTTTGAATAAATTTCTTTTATGAACAACTTCTTCGAAACCACTTCTCCCATCGCTGATCTTGATCGGGTAGATGGTCGCGCCAAAGTCACTGGCAGCGCACAATACGCCGCCGAACACGATCTGGCGGGCCTTGTATATGGCGTGTTGGCCACCAGCACTATCACCAAAGGAACCATCAATGCTATTGAAACAAAAGCGGCTGAAAAAGCACCGGGAGTAATTACTGTTATCACGCATCTGAATGCGCCTAAAATTCCGGGTTATGATGAGGGAAAAAATCCGGCGAAAGGCCAGTCCGGCGGCAAGGGCTTACGCATCTTTAACGACAACGTAATTCATTTTAACGGGCAGCCTATTGCATTGGTTATTGCCGATACATTTGAAAGGGCTACGTATGCAGCATCGCTTATAAAAGCGCAGTATAATAAAGAAGCATCGCACACCAACTTGCCGCAGGCCATGAAAACCGAAAAGCCGTTGCCGGGCGATAGATACAAGGAAAATACAAGGGGCGAAGCAGACGCCTGGAAAGCCGCGCCAGTAAAGGTTGAGGCTACCTACACAATGCCGATACAAGTGCATAACCCGATGGAACTTTATGCTACTACGGTGCGTTGGGATGGCGACTCTACAGTAACGGTTTGGGAAAAAACGCAAGGTGTAAAAGATACGCAACGAAGCATCATGCAAGCCTTTGGCTTAGATGAAAAAGCCGTGCAGGTTAATGCGCCGTTTGTGGGTGGCGGTTTTGGTTCGGCACTGCGTACCTGGCCGCATACGATAGCTGCTTTGATGGGTGCTAAAAAAGTAGGCAAGCCACTAAAGCTGGTGCTTACGCGGCCGCAGATGTTTACGCTGGTTGGCTATCGTCCCGAAGCGATTCAAAAAATTATTATCGGTGCTACTGCCGATGGAAAGCTAACAGGTATAATGCACGAAGCCAATTCTATCACCTCCAACTACGAAGCTTTTAATGAAGGCGTGGTATCAATGACAAGGCAATTGTATGCCTGTAAAAACGTAACCACCAGGTATAATATTTATCCGCTGGATGTTAGCACCCCAACCTGGATGCGCGGCCCCGGCGAAGCCACCGGTTCGTTTCCATTGGAGTGTGGGTTAGATGAATTGGCGTATGCATTAAAGATGGACCCTATTGAACTTCGCAAGGCTAATTATGCTGAAACCGATCCGGAGAACGGCAAACCTTACAGCTCAAAATTTTTGCGGGAAGCATACGACTTAGGCGCTGATAAAATTGGTTGGAAGAAAAGAAATGTACAACCTAAAAGCACTATGGAAGGCGACTGGCAAGTGGGTTATGGCATGAGCACCGGAATGTTTGGCGCCTTTAGAGGCGATGCCAGATTAGGCGCTAAACTATTGCCCGACGGCACGCTGGTGATGCAAAGCGCTGTAAGCGATAGCGGTCCGGGCACCGCCACGGCGATGGTAAAAATCGCCTCCGATGCCATGGGATTACCTTCTTCAAAAATTCATTTTGAGTTAGGCGATTCATCCTTTCCGCCGGGGCCTACGCAAGGTGGCTCCAGCACCACGGCTACCTTAGGAACCGCTGTCAGCATGGCTTGCGACTCGCTCAAGAAAAAATTGGTAGCGCTGTTAAAAACCCAAGAGAGTGAAGTAGCAATGGAAGATGTGAAGTTTGAAAAAGGCGGCATGCGGTTGAAGAATGGAACAACCATTTCTTATGCCGATGCGATGAAGGGAGCTAATCTTCCTTTTATAGAATTTGTAGAATCATCGGGCCGCAACCCGGAGATGCAGAAGTATTCGGCGTACTCGTATTCGGTTCATTTTGTAAAAGTAAAAGTGCATCCGTTGACCGGTGTGGTGCGAATAGATAGAGTGGTTACAGCCGCTGACGCTGGAACGATTGTAAGTCCTAAAACCGCAGAGAGCCAGATGAAAGGCGGCGTGGTGGGGGGCATTGGTGGCGCCTTAATGGAAGAAGGCGTTATTGATGACCGCTACGGCCGGTGGGTGAATAATAACTTCGCGGATTATCATGTGCCCGTGCATGCCGATGTACCCGATGTGGAATGTGTGTTTGTAAACAAACCCGACCCGGTTTTAAATCCGGTAGGCTCTAAAGGCATGGGCGAAATTGCGTTGATTGGTTTTGCGGCGGCGGTGGCAAATGCTGTGTATCATGCTACGGGGAAGAGAATAAGGGAATTGCCGATAACGCCGGATAAGGTGCTTGGGTATAGTCATGAATTGATGATGAAGTGAGAAATTTTGTAGATCTGACCAATGTGTTCGTAGGCCACTATTTCTATATTTAATTCGGTATATGTTAGTGTTGCAGTAATGTTTTAGCGAAAGTGCAAACAATGAACGATAATAAGACAATATTAGAATGGAAGCAAAAACGAAAAGAATTCTTTTAGCCCGTTCAGGTGGCTTTTGTAGTAATCCAAATTGTAATGCAGACCTCTTTCCGTTATTCGAAAATAAGGAGATAATTAATGTTGAAGAGTTGGCTCATATTATTGGACAGAGCGAAAACGGGCCTCGAGGAGATAATGATCTACCGCTTGAAGAAAGGGACAATTATGAGAACATAATTTTACTTTGCCCGACTTGCCATACAAAAATTGATAAGTTCTTACACCTTTACCCTGTTACAGCACTTAGAAATTGGAAGCAATCACACGAAGAAAGAATTGTTGCACTTTTTAATATTTCAAAGTTGGATACAAGAAAAATGGCAAGAAAAGAAATTGAAAAACTTCAGCTTCACAACAGAATGGTGTTTGATACTTATGGACCTTATTCAAAACAAGCTGAAGAAAATTATCTTGAAGTAGAAAAAATTTGGGAGCAAAAATCAATAGGAACAATTATTCCAAACAATAGAAAAATCAATGCAATCATTGAGCGCAACTATGAACTGCTGACAGAAGGAGAGAAGTATTTGTTTGAAGAATGGAAACAACATAAAGAGAGTTTTGAATTTAATAAATTATCAGGAGACAAGACATCCGCTCTCGTAATTTATCCAACAGCATTCGATTCAATATTAAAAAATGGGTAGAGACAAAAACAGAGAAAAGCCCCTTAAATCAAGCATTGAATATTTTGAAAGAGTTATTAACGGCCATACCGCCGTCGAAGGTTTAAACCAAGTTTCAGAAAATGTTTATGAAATAGATAGAACAGGAGGACGACCAAAAATAAAAGTTTTGGTCGCCGATATATATGTGGTTAGTGAAGCTGACATTTTTGAAATTGTAACAACCAATTACAATCTAACCTGTGTTCTTCTAATTGGGTTTTACAATCGCTACTCACAGGATGCGAAGCAAAGAGCAAAAGCAGAGAATATTGGACTGTTTAACATGAAGGAATTTTTTGGAGCAATAAATTTTATCGGAGAAAAACTTATAAATTATGAACCTAAAACAAACGATTGTTAATGATTTCCCACAGACTCCAACAGGAGTTGAAGTGTTTTTGTTCGGCTCTATTCTAACTTCAGAAAATAATAGTGATATTGACTTAGCAATTGTCTATGACAAAAGAATGATCGGCTTAAAAGAAGTCGTAGAGCTTAGGCAATTTTTAAGAGGTCACATTGAATCAATTAGCGACTTTCCTTCTGAGATTATGCTTTTGTCAAAAGAAGAAAATGAAGAGATGGAATTCATCCAAAATACACGGACAGAAAAAATCAAGTGATTTAAACAGCTTGTTGATAAACCAATACTATTGCCAATATTCGATTTGAAATCATGGTGAGCCGACGGACAAACCATTCGTATTTGCTCTTTATTCGGCTTCAATTAACGGAACTCAAAATACTGCCATAACGCTAAACAATCCAATGTTATCCTGTATCTACTTATGCCAACTGTAGTTTCATAGGAACAAGCCCGCCGCACTCCAGTACCTCCAATCAAAACTATCCGCATCATGCGCTCCTTTTGGAACAATTGGATTGTTCAAAACCGTTGCTGCCAGCACACCTTCAGCCACTAATTTCTTCTTCCCTTCCATTATTTTTTCCTGCACATCCTTATCTTTCATCCATTGTTTTTGCGGTGGCTCATAGCCTACTTTATCCCGTCGCCAAACAATTTCTTTTGGCAACTTATCATCAACGGCTTTTCGCAGTAACCACTTGCTCCATCCCTGGTGAATTTTAAAATGCGGCGGCAGCGTAAATAAAAATTCTACTAACCTATGTTGTAAAAAAGGCAGACGAACTTCTACCGAATTCGCCATGCTGTTTCTATCGGCCAAACGAAGCAATTCTTCCAACCCATTGACAAAGGTGTTGTAGTATAAAGCACCATTTAAGTCGGGAGTAGCAGGCAGCGAATAATAGCTGTTTTGTTTATTGCTGAAGGCAAAATCGCGGGCCAGCGCGGGTTGGTTAAAAGCTTGTTTAGCCATTTGCGATTGCAGCAGCGAAGCTGTAAAATCGGATAGTAAGGCGGCCACTTTATTTTTAATAGAAAACGATTCGGTATTACCTAAAACCCTTGCTGCACTTAGTTCACCGCTGTGACTTAACTTCTTATTACGATAGAGCTCTTGCCACCGCCATTTATAGTATTTGTTATAGCCGGCCAACACTTCATCGGCCCCCTGGCCATCTAATAAAACAGTAACGCCAGCCTGTTTTGCCAACTCAAATACTTTGTACTGCGCCAATACCGATGCGGAAGAAAAAGGTTCATCTTGTTGAAGCATTACTTTATCCATCAGTGCCACCACTTCGGTTGTTTCAATGATGGTAAGATGATGCTCTAATCCATACTGCTTTGCCACCAATAACGCATAGGATGTTTCATCTTTTTCAAAACCGTTAAAAGAAGCAGTGAAACATTTATGCGTGTACTGCGAAGCGGTTTCGGAAGCACAATAAGCAACAATGGAGGAACTATCCAAACCACCGCTTAAACTGGTGCCGATGGCTACATCGCTACGCAACCGTTTATGAATGCTATCGCTGAAAAGGTGGCTGAATTGCTGTACTGCCTCGTCTTCTGAAATGGTAGTGTTTATTTCTGTGGCTACACTCCAATAATGATGAAGGTGCAGTTGATTTTTGACTGGTGAATAAGTAAGATAATTTGCTGCCGGTAGCTTGTGTATGTTGTTATAAAATGTTTCGCCGCTATCCGAAGGGTTAGATGTATAACCGATGGTAAGAAAATTATACAACATGCTTTGGTTCACTTCCTTGTCAATGCCCATCTCCCACAACGCCTTTATCTCCGAGGCAAAGACCAGCTTTTCTTCATCATAAAAAAAGAAGAAGGGCTTCTCACCAAAACGGTCGCGGGCCGCAAAAAGGGTTTGTTCCATTTCATCCCAGATAGCAAAGGCAAAGGCGCCATCAAACCGCTGCAAACAATCAGCACCCCATTCGGCATAAGCTACTAAAATCACCTCAGTATCGGACTGCGATTGAAAGCGGTGGCCCTTTGCTTCCAGCTCTTTTTTTACTTCGGGGTAATTATAAATCTCCCCGTTATAAATGATGGTATAACGATTGGCGAGGTGCATGGGTTGTGCCGCGGCTTTGCTCGTATCAATGATGCATAAGCGGCGGTGGCCAAAGGCAACACTGTTGTTTCCGTTTGTCCAAAAGCCTTCCTCCTCCGGGCCGCGATGTGCCAATGAGTCCATTGCTTTTTTTACCTGCGGCAATGCTGCTACAACGTTTTTTGAAAGAAGGCCTGATAGTCCGCACATGATTTAAAATTGAATGGGCAGCCGTACTTCCAACGCTTCCCAGGCCATCAGCAAATCGGCGCCGGTAGCGGTTTTATCAAAGGCTATGGTAAAGTACTCTATCGTTTGCGGCTTTGTGATAGCGGGTACTTCAAACCGGGCTATGTCATCGGCTTCGGCAAGCTTTAATCCCCAGGAGTACAAGTTGCTGTTGAACACAATAATCCAGTGGTCTTCAAAGGGAATAGCATACAGAATATAGCGGCCCTTTTCTATGCGTTTGTTTTGTATGGTAGCAGGTTGAAAGAATTCAATTTCGGTAGCTTCATTAGCCCCTAAGCGCCAGGGCTGGCCGAAGGTTACAAGGCCGCCAAAAATTTTACGGCCGGCACGGTGCGGACGGCTATAAATTACTCTTGCCAGTGGAAGCTTTAAGCTGGTGTCGCTCATTTTTTTTATAGCGTAATCGGCCGGAAAATAAGCTAAGTCCATGGGCGATACATCCACGGGTACATAAGGGTTAGCGGTTTCGTTTTTTATGAGGCCAGGATCTTTTACAATGATCTGTTGGGAGTTGGGATTGGCAGCGGGTTTTTGATTACAGGAAAGAATAAAAAGCCAAGCAATGAGGCAGAGGTATTTCATGCCGAAAAATTACAGCTTTTGTTTAATAGGTTAATAGGTTAATAGGTTAATAGGTTAATAGGTTAATAGGTTAATAGGTTAATAGGTTAATAGGTTAATGAATTTTTGAGTCGGGTAAGGTACATAGTAACCCAGTAACTTATTAACTGATCAACAAGTCAACCGATCAACTAACCACCTCTCCTTATCTTCTTCTGTGTTTCATCGGTGCAATGGTCAATAAATTGTTTGGTGATGATCTCCATTTGTTCATAACCCAAGGGCTTGGTAATAAAGCCGGCGTTATAATGCTGGGCAAAGGTTTTATCTACCGGCATAGAGGATGTAGTGAAGAGCACTACCGGTATGGCCTCGTAGCGATCCATCTGGCGCAGGCGCACCAGGGCTTCTTTGCCGCTCATCAGCGGCATATTAATGTCTAAAATAATGAGGCAGGGCAAAGGATCTAAGTCCGTTTGATTTTTTAAATAAGAGAGGGCCTGGCTGGCATCACGGAACGTTACTACCTCTACATTGTTGGCGTAACGTTTAAAGGCGTCTTCCACTAATTCAATATCATCCGGGTCATCGTCGGCATATACAACAATGTGCTTAGGTGCTAAAAACTTCGTCATATTTTGGTGGCTTGTAAACGTTTTGTTTTTATAACCGCTTACACCAAATGCTCTACATGTATCTCCGTCAGGTAGGGGTCAAGGCGGGTTGTTTCTTCAAAACAACAGATCCTTTCTACATAACGGCGATAACTGCGGTAAAAAACTTCTGCATAAAATCCTTCTAATTGGTATAAGATGGTGGTGGTTTTACCAATTTTCCGCTTGCCTACATATACGCCATGCACATATAAAAGGCTGATCTTCTCTTTATCATTCAGTAGGGTAAAATCTCGCAACGTCATAGCAGGTTCCTCCGGATAAGCAGGGCTACAAAAGTTATGCAATAAGTTTTTTGATTGGGTATAAAAGCAGTCATACTGGAACTGAAACAAATGTAAGCGTTTCTATAAAAAAACAACAATGATAAAATGTAAGCTCATAAGTAGTTTCGAAATGCTTCTGCTCGTAACAATCTTATCAAAGATTTCTTAAAAAGCTTACCAACATGATAATTCATAAATGCTTTTCATCAAAGCATTCATTCTTCAGTTGGTTAGGTTTTTCCCCTTGTTACAAAGAGCGAAGAAGAGCTGATGATAACATCATAATGTTTATAAATGCAAGCCAATAGTTATCGGCATGTTTATCCAATTGTTGCAAGCCCCAAAACCCTGCTGGTCCTGTCTCTTATTTCTTTTACCAATACGGCATCGGTGCCCAACGATTTGCCATAAGAAGGAATGATTTCTTTTAACTTGTTATCCCATTGCGGTGACGAAGCCTTTTGTGGAAATGATTTTTTTAATAGCCCCAACATAATGGATACCGCTGTGGAAGCCCCAGGCGAGGCGCCCAGCAAGGCCGCAATGCTACCATCGGCAGCGCTGACTACTTCCGTTCCAAACTCCAGCACGCCTCCTTCTTCTTCATCCTTTTTTATTACCTGAACCCGGTAGCCGGCAATGGCTAATTCCCAGTCTTCCATCTTCGCATCGGGATAATATTGTTGCAGCGCTTCTATCCTGTCTTTTGGTGATAACCGCACCTGGTCTATCAAATATTTGGTCAGGGGCAGGTTATGAATACCGGCGCCCAACATGGCTTTGATGTTGGAGAATTTAATGGACTTGAACAGGTCCCAGAAGGAGCCCTTTTTTAAAAACCGGGTGGTAAAACCGGCGTAGGGGCCAAACAATAATTCGCGTTTGCCCTTTATCCAGCGGGTATCTAAATGCGGTACCGACATAGGCGGTGCACCAACATCGGCTAGGCCATACACTTTTGCATTATGCTGTTGTATGATGTCTTCGTTTATGCAACGCAACCATTGCCCGCTAACCGGAAAGCCGCCAAAGCCTTTGCCTTCGGGTATGCCTGTTTTTAACAACAGCGGCAACGAGCCTCCTCCGGCGCCAACAAATACAAAAGGCGCTTTAATGATCCGCTTCTTTTTTGTAATAAGATCAACCGTTTTTACTTCCCATACATCGTTGGTACGTCGCAAGTCTTTTACATCTTGTGTAAAGTCCATAGCTACGCCGCCCATTTTTTGTAACGAATCAAACAGGCTGCGGGTAAGCGTTCCAAAGTTTACATCGGTACCCAAATCCATTTTAGTAGCGGCTACCGCTTCGCCCTCTTTTCTATCGGCCATTACCAGTGGCATCCATTCACGGATCTGTTGGGCATCGGCAGAGAACTTCATGCCTTTAAATAGATGGCAGGCAGTTAATGCCTGGTGCCGCTTGCGTAAGAAGTCAACATTTTTTTCGCCCCACACAAAACTGCAATGAGGAATAGAATGTATAAAAGAAGAAGGAGGGTTGATGATGTTGTGCTCCACGAGGTAAGCCCAAAGCTGTTTGCTTTCTTCAAACGACGTGGCAATTTTTACGGCTTTGGATATATCAATAGAGCCATCCTCACTTTCCGGTGTATAGTTTAATTCGCAGAATGCTGAATGACCGGTGCCGGCATTGTTCCAGGCGTCGGAACTCTCTGCTGCCGCGGCATTCAGCCGTTCTACAATCTCTATGGTCCACGATGGCTCTACCAGTTTTAATAGCATAGCCAGTGTGGCGCTCATAATGCCGGCGCCAATTAATAATACATCCGGTTGGTTGTTGTTTAGCTGTTCATCTGCCATAGAAAAAAGTTTACGGTTGGCAAGTTAGCTTGCAATAATGATGCACTTACTGAAAGTAAAAAACGATGCGCTTGTCTTGTTCTCCTAATCCGTTTTCGGCGTAGTTATCTTTGCTCTTCATTATAAATTGAATGCCATGTGTGCTGTACAGAAAGATGAAAAGCCTTCACTTATTTTAAGTGTCTTAAAAAATAAATGCCCCCGTTGCCGCAGAGGCAATATGTATAAAGAAGGCAATCCCTACAAACTAAAAACCTTTATGCAGATGAATGAACGCTGCCCTGTTTGCAACCAGCCGCTTGATATGGAGCCCGGCTTTTATTATGGTACCAATATGGTGAGTTATGCGCTGGCTGTCATCATCTGTGTTCTCACCTTTGTACTTTGGGCAGTTACTGTAGGCTTCTCCTTAAAAGACAGCCGGTTTTTTTGGTGGATGGGCATCAACGCTTTTCTATTGGTAGCCTTACAGCCGCCACTGATGCGGCTTTCCCGCTCCGTATGGATTGTATTTTTTGTTCCGTACAGTGCCAACTGGAAGGAAGGCGATGTGATAGAACCCGAGCGGATGAATAAAGAACATGCGGGCAATTGGTAGCACCTCACCCCTAACCCCTCTCCATCGAAGATGGAGAGGGGAACCATTGGCTTATGATTTAATTATGCATGCAAGTAGTGTGTTGTAGTGCAACAACTGATTGGGCGCTATAAAGAATAACTGCAATAAAACCGCAGGCGAAAGCCCGCCCTCTCCATCTTCGATGGAGAGGCAGGGGTGAGGTTCATTCATCACCAATCGGCGCTCCGGGCGGTACCTCTACATGCAAGGTGGGCTTGGCTTTTGAAGGGTCTTTCATTCTTTCCAGGGCTAAATAAAGGTGTCCCTGGTAGGTTGCATTTGTAGTTGTTTTACTCTTTGCTTCTACAAATGTTTTCAACTCTTTCAACGCTTTAGCCACAACGCTTTTTGTTATAAAAGATGCGGCCTCATTATCCGATGAAGCCAATAAATAAGTCAAAAAAATCTGTTCGTTTTGAAGTTGAATCAACCCTTCCATTCCTGATCTGCGTGGCGCCTTCCAGGTTGCGTTCATTAGAGTTGTTATCATTTCATCTATTCCTAATCCACCATTCATAATCTGGTATTCTGCCATGCGGTTCAGACGTTCCGCATTGAACAAAAAAGACAGCGGCAGGTCCGCTGCGGTTTCGGCCGGGGCCAATGCATCAAACGCAAGACCAGTACGTTTTTTAAATAGTTCCCGTGTAAAATCGTAACCGGCAGGGCGGGGTGGAATTAAGTTTATGATACGATCTGGCAACGCTAAAAATTTCGGGTCTATGCAATCAATAATCGTTTGCAAGGCATGTTGCTGTTCTTCTTTACTAATAGCGGCTGTTACTGTTTGTCCATCGCCACGTAAGGCATAGGTATAGTTCATGCCGCCGACAATTTTTGTAGCAGCTTCTACCTGGTAGCGATGTAATAAATAAACCGGTACCAACACATCCTCCAGCATAGCCATGGGCATACCGGGCCGGATGTTCTTTTCGCCAAAATTGTCCAGCGCTTTTTTTCTAATGCCTATTAACCGTTTCAACTCATCTACGGCGTTGCTCCCGGCATCCCATAAGTGGGCCGATGGATGCAGGCCTCCGGGTGCACGGGCATCTCTGTCGGAGATAAATTGTAAGCCCTTTTTTTCAGCATTGCTTAAGATGTTATTCAACGCTGTTGTTTCTGTTGCGCCCTTTCCAAATTCGCCATAGCCCCAGGTGATGCTTACTTTATCCCAGTCGCCAATACCCGTTGCATACGCATTGCTTAAGTCAATTTCGCCGGCAGCGTTTAATGCAATCGCAGGATGCGGATAGTCCATTACACTGGCCCGGTTAGAAACCGATGCGGCATAGTTGTGCATCAATCCTAATGTATGGCCTATCTCGTGTGCCGCTAACTGGCTTAGTCGTTCCAGGGCCATCTTTAACATTTTATCATCGGCAGGGATGCCGGTTTCAAAAGGCGCTAATAAACCCTGTGCAATCAGGTAATCCTGCCGCACACGCAGTGAGCCTAAGGTTACCTGGCCTTTAATGATTTCTCCTGTTCTTGGGTCAGTAACCGAAGCGCCATAACTCCACCCGCGGGTAGAGCGATGCACCCAATTGATGATGTTATAGCGGATATCCATGGGGTCCGCATCTTCGGGCAAAAGCCTTACCTGAAAAGCATTGATAAAACCCGCTGCGGTGAAGGCTTCGTTCCACCACCGGGCGCCTTTTAGCAGGGCAGAACGGATAGGTTCCGGTGTGCCATTATCTAAGTAATAAATGATCGGTGCTACCGGTTCGCTCATGGCTGCCGAAGGGTCTTTCTTTTGAAGGCGATGACGGATAATGAGTTTTTTTTCAATAGGTTCAGAAACCGGCGTGCTGTAATCGAAATAAGAAATGGGGATGAAAGAAGAACGCGGATCGAACACCCGTGGTACATAAGCTTTATCGGGCAACTGCACAAAGGAATGATGCAGGCGTAATGTGATGGCCTCGGGTGATGGTGTAACAGATTGAACAAAGGCGCCAGGCAAGCCATCAGTATTAATGAAAGTAATGGTGGCTTCCATCTCTGTATTCAGGGGAAAATTTTTGGTGCGTTCGGGATAGATAGCGCTGCGTGATTTATCTAAGGCATACGAACCCTGGCGCATGTTGCGTAAGCGGTTGCCCACCTGCATCGCATCGCGAAGTAAAAAATCCGTAGCATCAACTAAGTAGTGGCCGCTGCTCTCGGCTTCTACGGTAAAGCCCCACAAGGTGGACTGGGCAAAGGATTGATCAGCAGCCCGTTGTTCGGCTTTATCGCCGGATGTAGCCCGGTAGTTATAGTTTGGCTCGATCAATAAAATTTTTCTTCCAACGCGATTGAATTTTACAATGCGGCTATCACCAATCAAACCTCTGTCGAGGCCAATATCGTTTGATCCCAAACCGGCGGGTAGCGAGGTAACGTAAAGTATCTCTGAATCCAGTTTAGTAATGTCTAACCATATCTTTCCGGCGGCATCATCCCAGTAAAAAGAAACAAAGCCTTCGCTCTTTTTTAGCCCGGTGGTTTTCTCTTCCAGCGTGGGAAGCTTTTGCGACCAAACCAGATGGCAACTAAAAAGCAAGAGGGTAAAAATAGCGTGGCGCATGCGTAAATTTTTTAGTGGTGAGATGGAGACGTAGTGTTATATAAGGATTTAGTTGTCCTCTTTTTTCTCAATGATTTCAAACTCATTGCTGCAATTAAAACAATGATAACGTTGCTCCGGCATCAATGCTACATCGCCTAAGAAAAAAGTAACCGCAGCGCTTAACCAGTTCACCGGTTTGCGCATGGTGTTGATGTATTCAACATTGCCACTGCCACATTGCGGGCAAACAAAAACTTTCTTTCCTTCACGATCAAATTCATTTAATAAATCGTTTGCTCTTTGCATTTGGCTATTGTTTACCATTAACTGAATGCCGCCGGTTGCGATTGTCAAGGCGGCATTAAGAGTAGTTGTATGCTCATCTTTCAGCCAGCACTGGATGCCTTCTTCCTGCATGCGGCCCAACAAAATATGTGCATCAATATAATTAGTGAAGGATTTAAGAATAACAAATTCCATAAAGAAAATTAAATAGAAAATAGGTAATAATAAGCCTTGTAAATGTAATCGCTTTTATACCGCTACCATGGTGGAAAGTACCAGCCCTTTTATGTTTTGTTCTAACTGCTTCATACGGTAAATACGTTCCTTGCTATCATCGCTTCGTTGTTGCACCGGGCACTCGTAATGGCCGGTAAAATCATCAACGGTATAGCCTAAGCGATGCGCCATAGCAAATGTATAGGGCCGCCATCCCCAGCCAATATCTTCTGCAACAAAGTTTAAATAAGGCGCTACATTTTTGTTGAATAAGAAAGGCCCGTAGCAATAGTCCGTATTCTTACCAATGACTTCGGCGCAACAATTATTGATGGTTAACTCCGTCATTTGCTGAAAATGCGGAAAGCTGCTAAAGCCTTTGTCAGAGCGGGATGCCATGATGATGCCGGTGCTATCGCTGGTTTGGGCTTCCTCTAAAAATTGAGGCAATCCGTTTTGAAAAAAATCTTTTTTATCAGGTTCGGTATAAAAGATAAATGGAGTGCCTGCTTCCACTGCCGATTGTACGGTTGCCTTTGCCTGCGCCCACAGGCCGTTGCCCTTAACAGGCGCCAGTCTGAATGTTGGAAGGCTGTGTAAAAATTCCAAAAACGGGACAATGGAACCACCATCGGCTACGGTAACGGGAATGCCCAATGCCGCCAGTTGCCGTAGTGATGCGATTAATTCAGCGGCTTCATTTTTATTTCGGGCCAGCGTAATGGTGGCAATAGTTACGTCCTCATATTTCATAATTAGCTATCAATGGTTTAGGTTTTTTAATGCAAACAAATGCTGTAAAAGGTTGCAGATAAAAAATGTAAAGAGTAGTTTCGCCCGGTAATTGTTTTCGTAAAAAAACGGTTTTTATTGCAGCTTATTCGTAAAACAAGTTGTCTTTTCTTCATCCGCTCCTCTGAATTAACCGTATATCTTTCGACACCCTTTTAATCCATCTATTCCGCGAAAGGCTACCCATAATCTTTACATTATGCAAGTGCTTTTAAAATTTACCGGCTCTGTTTTGTATCTCTTGGTGATGACGATCATCTCACCGCTATTACTGATGGTTTATGCCAGCTTGTGGTTTATCAAATATACCCGGCATAACAAAGCGTGGACGAATCCACTATCCACGTTTTCGTTTCGCATTAGCTTGTCGCACTTTAGCTTGCCTTTTAAAAGATATGCTACCGCTATCTGGCATAAGGCCACCGCTTTTCATTGGTAATATTGTATCGCTATTGTTGATCAATGGTCCAATGGAAAGAAGGCAATAGCGCCGGAAGGCTTTTGGTGTCCAAACGTTTCAATGTCATCAAAAGCCGGTCGCCATTTATTACTCCTGTTACTGTTATAAGGCTATCGGCTTGTAAGCGATAATGCAATGCTTGCTCAACCGAATCTGTTGTGCGACTGACCCATAATGTATTGGCCGTTGAATCATCATTCAGACCATAATCTTCCATGCTGTCGTTCATATACTGCGCTATAAAATACCTCTGGCGGTGAATAAAAACCCGTCGCCACCGAAGTGTATCCGTAAGTAAAGGTGGTAGTGTATCGCCGTTTCTCACAAACAAGCTCACTTCATAAGCGCCATGTAAGTGCGGCCTTGGGGCTTTATCATCATTATAATTCCCGGACTTTACATAAGGCATTACAGCATCGGCCAGCAATAGTAAGATAGTGATGATTTTAAAAAGCAGGTATGGCTTTCTAAACTTAGTGGAGACGAGGTTAACAGAGAGCACCGGCTTATACGGTTCCTGATTTAAAAAGCAGTACAGCCCTTTTAGGTAAGGCGCTAAAAGAACACTACATAACAGCAACAGAAAAAGAGAATAAAGCTTTACAGAAATATCGAAGCTGATGTTGATGATAAAGATGTTAAGCATAGCTATCAATGCCGCCAAAGTGCCGGCCAGCGCCGTTTTACGAAACAACAGGAGAAGGGCTGCGGCTATTTCAACGCTACCGGTAATGATGGAATATGTTCGGGATACACCCATTGTGCTCCAGTATAAAATATCGCGGTGCAGCATACCCAGCGGCGTGTAAAGCAGGTTCGGTTCGGGGAGATAAAACTGCACTTTAAAAACCTTACTAAACCCATAAGCCAATAGCTGCATGCACAGGTAATAACGTATGCCAACGCTAAAAAAATAAGCGAGTAAATTATATGATGGCCGCTGCTTATCTATCCACCACCATACGATAGATAACAATAAGGAAACGATAAAAAGAAACAGGGTATTGATGTAAAAGCCGATGCTATCCGACACCAACTCCGTAGTATAATGGTGTAAGCCTAATACCGTATGTCCAAACCAGGTAGCGGCTTTTTCAAAAACATGGTTGGTATATGCACCTGCATCCGGTATAAAATAATGCGGAAACGAAAACGATAAGACGAACAGCAACACAAAAAGCAAAACGCCCCTGAAGAGGGCTTTTTGTATAAATGTCCATGGTGCTTTTGGAGCTATGTGCTGCGCCATGGTTTAAAAATACAGGTGATTTGTTTTTCTGCCTTTATGTTGTTGCGCCACTACTATATTTTTTATCTTGTGTATGTAAATTACAGCTATGCTAAAGTGTTGCGTTTTGTTGTTCGCTGTTTTATGTGGTGCCTCTTCACAGGCACAAACCAAATGGATTGCCCACCGCAGCCACTCGGGCAGCGATGCTTCTTTTACCATAACCGGTACTGATAATTTTGGCTTGCCCAGTGCAGAAACCATAAAGGCGATGGCAAAAAGAAGGCAGGAAGACTCCTTGCGTTTGCGTATGGACAGTATGATTAAAATCGGCGCTGATACGGTAACAAGGATTACGATGATGCCCCCGCCAAAAAAGAAAGCCACTAAACAAAAAAGGACTTCTCCAAAAGCTTCTTCGTAAAATAATAGTGTCCTTGTACAAGACCCGTGGGTATTCCTCGTCGGGCCTTCACTACTGATGAGCAACTGTTTTTTTGTTACACTTCAATGGTGCCTGTCTTTACTTTCCCGGCTCGTTGGTAAACCACCATAATCACTCCGGTTGTTGTAACCACACTCTCTGTTACTGTAAAAGCTGCCGGGATTGTACCATTGTCAAATAATTTTTTCCCTTTACCCAGCATTATGGGGTAAATCTTTAGCCGGAGTTCATCCACTAAATCATTTTCAAATAATAGCTGAACAAGTTTACTGCTACCCCATACTTGCATATCGGAACCTTCTGAAGCCTTCAGCTTTTCGATGTCTTCTATGCTTTGTATGAACACCGTGTTTTTCCAGTCTGAGTTTTTCATGGTCCCAGACAGAACATATTTTGTGCCTTCATTAATACCCGGCCAAAAGTCTCCATGGTGGGGCCAGTAGCCGGCCCAAATTTCAAAGGTTTTTCTACCCAAAAGATAATCTACAGATTGCATCTCTCTTTGCAACACCTGTCCGCTCACTTCATCACCATACGGGGCAATCCAACCGCCGTATTGGAAACCTTCTGTGGTATCTTCTTCAGGCCCGCCAGGCGCTTGCATTACACCATCTAAGGTGATCATTGATAAGACGATTATTTTTCTCATAGTATTATTTATTCTTGAAAATTGGTTTGTTTGCCATACAAATTTCGCTAAGAAATAACGTGGTATTGCAGTGTAAATGCGACAATCTTAATGGCTGAATACGACAAGTTGTAGTGTACTTGGTTAGATAGATGGAGGTGTTTATAACATGACCGCTACCGCTACCATTTCGTTTGATTTTTATTCTTTGTAGCACTAGCCTTCACGGGCTGATCGTCCAATTCTATTACCCACCTCTTTATTTTTTCATGCAGTGGCGTAAGTATTGCAAACTCGTTTCTCCTATTATTTAACGTAAAGAACATAATGGAAAAGTCAGCGACCTTACAAAACAAAATAGTGGTTATCACCGGCGCCTCCAGTGGTGTAGGCCGGGCCGCCGCCATAGAAATGGCCAGCCGCGGCGCTGATGTGGTATTGGCAGCACGCCGGTCCGAGGCGTTACAGGAAGTAGCCATTGAATGTGAGGGCTACGGCGTAAAAACATTAGTGGTGGTGACCGATGTAAAAGCCAATGAAGAAGTAGTGGCTTTAGCGGCCAAAGCAAAAGAGTGGGGTGGAAAAATTGATGCCTGGATAAATAATGCCGGCGTGCTGGCAGCCGGCGCTTTTGATGATACACCCGTAGCCATTCATGAAGCCATTATCCAAACGAACCTCGTTGGTTATATTCATGGGGCACATGCCGTGTTGCCTTATTTTAAAGAACAAGGCTATGGCGTATTGATCAGTAACATCTCCGTTGGTGGCTGGTTCCCTACGCCGTATGCTGTTGGTTATAGCGCCTCTAAGTTTGGCCTGCGCGGTTTTGGCGAAGCCCTGCAAGGTGAGTTGCATAGCTGGCCGCACATTAATATCTGTAATTTGTATCCTGCTTTTTTAGATACACCCGGCATACAACATGCCGGCAATTTTACCGGCAAAGTATTAAAGCCGGCGCCACCGGTGTACAATCCGCAGCAGGTGGCAAAAGCTATGGCCATGCTGGTGCTAAAACCGAAGGCCACTACAGTGGTAGGTTCTGTTTCTACGTTGTTGCGGGTAGCGCATGCCCTTGCACCGGCGCTATCAAAACGTATTACCGCCGGTGTTATGGAGACCTATTTTAAGCAGGCCGATGATATGGCCCTAACCGATGGCAACCTTATTTACCCGGTTGATTTTGGTACGGCCATACATGGCGGCTGGAGCAAAAAGTTACATCAGAAAAAGTGGGGTGCGGCTTTACTGGTGGCGGGTATCGCAGCAGCCTTATTGATTGCAAAACGTACCGCACGCTGATTGTTTTAAATAATTGTAGATAAATTGAGGCAGCATTATCTTTCTTCTCTATGTAAAAAAAGGCATGAAACAGGCATCTATCGTGTGTTGTGTGATAAGCCTCCTATGTGGGTTTTATGTTTATGTATTTTGGCTTTCCGGTTCTCACGGACACATTAGCTTCAGACCGCAAATGACTGCAGATTGGATTCTTGCCAGGCTGCTATTAATCTTTTTGGGCTGGCCACTATTCTTTGTCGCCCGGTTCCTAATAAGAAAGTTTATTACCCGCCATTAGCATCTACTCATCTTTTCTTAACTGTTTAATGATGTAGCTTTTATTCGCTTCCTCTTTTGCAAGTAAGCCTTTATCTTTCCTGCTATGAAAAAGTCAAGGGTGGAAGCCTTTAGCGATGGTGTGCTGGCTATCATTATTACCATTATGGTGTTGGAAATAAAAGTTCCACATGGCGCTGGACTTGCTTCTATAAAACCTTTATTACCCGTTTTTTTCAGCTATGTATTGAGCTTTATTTACATCGGTATTTATTGGAACAACCATCACCACTTGTTTCAGGCGGCGCGGCAGGTTAATGGCCGGGTGCTATGGGCCAACATCTTCTTACTCTTCTGGCTATCGCTGGTGCCTTTTGCATCGGGATGGATGGGCGAAAATGATTTTTCTACCTGGCCGGTGGCTTTATACGGGTTCATTCTTTTTATGAACGGTGTGGCGTATTATATATTGGAACGCTTACTCATTCAACTAAACGGCAATGATTCCGTATTGGGGAAAGCGGTTGGCATAGACCAAAAAGGCATTCTTTCTGTAATCATTTACCTGGTAGCTATCGGGCTTGCTTTTGTGGATTCAAGAATCAGTCTGGCCCTTTATGCCATAGTAGCTGTTATTTGGTTTATACCCGACAAGCGAATTGAGAAAAAGCTCTGGGATGAAACGCCTGCAAAGTGATTCAAAACACTAAAATATTTTACTGTAAATTACTGCCATGCCAAAACCATATCCCACTGTTACACCTTACCTTATCACCGCAAATGCTACAGCAGTGGTAGCTTTTCTTAAAGAGGCTTTTGATGCTACCGAAGTGCATTTACAAAAGCGGGATGATGGGTCAATAGCCCATGCCTCTTTGCGTATTGAAGAATGCATGGTAATGCTGGCGGAAAGTACGCCTGACTATCCGGCTATGCCCGCTATGATTTACTTGTTTATGGATGATTGCGATAGCACTTACCATAAAGCTATAAGCGCCGGCGGTACCTCGTTAAGAGAGCCAACCAATGAAACTTATGGCGATAGAAGCAGCGGCGTAAAAGACCCCGGCGGCAATCAATGGTGGATAGCCGGGCCGGTTAAGTAAAGTGGCTAAAAACGCGGCTGTATCAAACTACTTACCTATCAATGCTTTTGCCTGAAACACTTCCCAAGCCTGCATCCTTTCATTTGCTTATGCCCTTTCTTCTTCTGCAAATAAAGGTTGTTCAGTAGTTTGATGAAGCGGCGAAGCGCCACCTTTTTTCTGTTGATAAGGAATATGGTAGTTCTTTAAAAAATGTTCTTTTGAATCGTGGTAAGAGGTGATTGCGCCCAGCAAACTCATTCCCTTGATATAGTACCAGGCCAGGTCAACCTGATGCGATAAAAAACCACTGCGGGCACTGGATGGATAAAGGTGATGATTGTTATGCCACTCACCAGCCACAATCCCAGGCCACAGTTGATTTATGGAAAGATCATCCCGGTTAAAGTCTAAGCCGTCCTTATGTTTCTGATGGCCTTTTGCATGGCCTTCGTAATTGAATGTTCTAACACCCACTGCCCAAAATGCAGCAGCACCAAACACCGCGCAAACCAAAGCAGCGCCACCAATAAAATAACATACGGTAGCCCAAAATCCCCAGTTCAGCAATGTTCCCATTATAGCACGGGCAGGATGCTCTAACGACCCCCATTCTAAATACTGTGCATAGGTGTTGGTGATAACACCGGTATGCCTCATCATAGCGGCTAAGCGTTTATAATCTCCTTCCGATAAATTTTTTGCTATTGGTTGATGATTTACATCGGCTAAAAAGCAATATAAAAAACCAGCCTGCGCATTATAAGGGTCGCCGGGCTGATCGCTTTTTGCGTGATGCACATGATGCGAGATGGCATATATCTCTTCGGGAATCATAGCAATGGTGAAGTTCTGCGTTACAGTGCGCCAGAAGCTGTTTTTAAACTTATATGCTTTATGTGTGCAGTAGCGATGGTGCCAGATGGTACCATGCGTACCCATAACAATCATGCTGTAAACAAAGGCTACAAGTAGTAAGGGAATAGAAAAAAACTTGAAGATAAACAGCAGCAGCAACGGAGCCAGCAATGCTACTTTTATCCAGCTAAAAAAAGGAAGCCAGGCCTTTTTAGTTTTGAAAATATTCAGCCTTGAAAAAAATTCTTTGAATAGCTGCACCGGCGTGGGCTTTACTAAGTTTCCATCGGCGTCTTGCCAGCCATACGCCGGCGTTTCAAGTGCATAGTCCATTAAAGCCATAGTCGTAAGTTTATAATTGTCGCCCTGTTAAAGCGGAATTTTTAAAGATAGGGGTTTGAAACTCATGGTTGCAAGCCCTTCGGCCGGAGGCTGGTAAATAAATGTGAATCAAACGGCATCACCATAGCGCCTCATGTATATATCTCTACTATTTGCGGTGATGCTTCCTCAAAAAATTATTTTTTTTATTCATTCAAAAGGGCCTGTTACGGCTTTGAATAGTTATGGCACATTTTTTTGTTTATATATCTAAACAATCATTTTTCACCCATAAAACCTTTTACTATGTTACGCTGGACAGTTATCTTTTTAATCGTAGCTATCATCGCCGCTATTTTCGGCTTTGGTGGTATAGCAGCCGGTGCTGCAGGTATTGCTAAGATCTTATTCTTTATCTTCTTAGTGTTGTTTGTATTAAGCTTGTTATTTGGCAGAAGAGCAACAGACATTTAATGCTTTACAAAAAGAACGTACAAGATTGCTGTTAGGTTTTTGACGTTTACGATAAGTGCAAAACAGTAAGATAAGGGCTCGCCGCAAGGCGGGCTTTTTTATTTTATGGGGTGCCGAATGAATACTGTAAACGTGGCAAACACATCATCTTTTGTATATTTAAATAAACAGCAAGCCTCATGCATCTTACAGCGGAGCAGAAGCAAGCGCTTCACCCCATAAATATTATTGTCTTTTTTCTTTCGCTATATGTGATTGTTGCACTGATTGTTGATACCTTTTTTCCACTATCCGCAGAGGTCAGCCGCTTGTTGCACGATGTTGATTACGCCATTTGTGTTGTTTTCTTTATTGATTTTCTTCATCGTTTTTTTACGGCAAAAACCAAATCGCATTACCTGCGGTGGGGATGGATTGACTTGCTATCCAGCATTCCTATGAGCTTTTTTTTAGCAGGCAGGCTCTTTCGCATTTTTCAATTGGTAAGGGTAGTAAGGGCCATGCGTTCCATCAATTTTATCTCGCACTACTTTCTTAAAAATAAAATTAAAGGCGCCTTTACATCAGCCGCGGTACTGGCTTTTACTATGATTGTTTTTTGCGCCATCGGTATTTTAAAAGTAGAGAAAGATGCACCGCACAGTAATATAAAAACAGCGGAAGATGCTTTATGGTGGGCTTACGCTACCATTACCACGGTAGGTTATGGCGACAAGGTTCCGGTGACTACCGAAGGCCGTATGATAGCGGCTATATTAATGACGGTAGGCGTAGGTTTGTTTGGAACATTTACCGCTTACGTGGCTTCGTGGTTTGTGGCGCAAAAAGAAGAGGAAGCGGCAGAGAAGAAAGATGAAAAGCAAAAAGATGCGGAAACAATAGCAAAAAAACATACAGCAACTTCGGTTAGTAAAAAAATTTAAGTGAACGACATTGCAACCTTGTTAGCCAACTGTTTTCACCCGCCGGAGGTATTTCATCGTACAGGCTTGCATACTTATTTATTCAAATTTCAGACAGTAAATAGATTACTTCCTTGCCGGCATTATAATACCTTTTGTACATAATGTGAAAGATCATCCGCTTTCCTGCCTTCGGTTGAAACCGCTGAAACGCTTACCCCATAACGATTGCAGGCGGATACTAAAAAACCTTTATAGCTGCGCCATTTCTATATCGCTAAAAAAAACCGCTTCAGCGAAATGGCTGCCGGGAAAAACACTCATTTTACAGGTAAGTACTTAGCCTCTATTTAAGGTTATTAAGTAGGTAGCTAAGTATAGCTTTTTTCACCCTTTGATTGTCCGTTCGTTTTGGTTTGTTTTGGCCTTGTTATAATCCATTCCTTTTAAAACCAAAAATGATATGCAACGTTTAAAAACTGCTCTTAGTTCCAAAGTCACCCTATTGCTTTTAGGGTTTCTAACCATCGCCGTGGTGTCAAACGGCCAGCTAAAAATCGGCGACAATCCCACCAGCATCCAAAAGTCATCTATCCTTGAATTAGAAAGCAGCCGGCAAGGTTTGCTCTTACCAAGGTTAGCTGATACAACTTCTATCAATGCGCTAAATCCGCCCGACGGGATGATCATTTATCTGAACACCGATAACAGCTTGCGCCTGCGCAGCAACGGCTACTGGAAAAAGATTGCCGACTTATCCGAAGCCAGTGCCAACTGGTCGCTTAAAGGAAACAGCGGTACCAACCCTGCCACTAATTTTATTGGAACTGTTGATGGCCAGCCATTAGTAATTCGCACCAGTAATAATGAACGATTACGTATTGATGCTAACGGCAATGTAGGTATTGGTACTAATGCGCCTACCGCCAAATTAGAAGTAAACGGCACTGTAAAATTTGATACGCTGGCCACCGGAACTAACGAATTAAACGTGCTGGTGTTAGCCGCTGATGGTTCGGTTTATAAAAGAACAATGTCGTCATCTGCCTTTCAGAATGCCATCAAAGCTATTAACGGTATTCAAAAACAAACACTCAGCATCACTGCGCAAACTACTAATACAAAAGATACATTGACAGTAGAAAACCGTTCAACCGATAGCACCATCGCTTTGTATTTACCGGTGATGGATTCCACTACTACATCATCAAGGCCTTATGGTTTATTAACGTATAGCGATTGGCAAAAAGTGCAAAGCGCTATTCAAACTATTACTATTGGCGCTGTGGCTACGGGCTCTAATGTTAACGGTGCTACTATCAGCACCACCGGCACTACACGTACCATTACCTTAACGCCGGCCGACGCTACCAACGCTGGTATTGTAACCGCAGGCAGGCAAACATTTGGTGGCAGCAAAACCTTTCAGGACAGTGTTACCATCAACTCACCACTTACATTGAACAGCGTGGCCAATAATTCCACTATTGACTCCGTGCTTGTTATCAATAATGGCGTGGTACAAAAACGTAAAGTAAGTTCAGCCGCTTTCGGTAATGCTATCCGCAGCATAAATAACAACCGCGATACGGCACAAACATTCGTGTTCACCGGCGCTGGTACCGACTTAACCGTTAGCACCAACGGTACTGACAGCATCCGCCTGAATGTACCAAGTGCCAGCACATCGGCACGTGGTGTAGTAACCACCACTACGCAAACATTCGGCGGTAATAAAAATTTTCAGGATAGCGTAAACGCTGCCGTTACAATGAAAGTAGGCAGTGCCGGCTATGCTAATTCAACCGTGCAGGTTGCCGGTTCTATATCAATGGCTATAAGAGCGGTTTCGGCTAACACTACTATTGATGCTACCGATAACACCGTATTAGTGAACACCACTTCCGGTGCGTTAACTATTACGTTGCCTTCTGCATCGGGCATCAGCGGCCGCATTTATACCATCAAAAAAATTGGTACCGGCGGCATAGATAATCAACTAACCGTTAGCCCGGCCGGTGGCGCTACTATTGACGGCGGGTCATCGTACATCATCTATAACGACTATACGTATGTAACGTTGCAGACCGACGGCACCAACTGGTACATCATTAAAAAATAGAAAGCAGTCTTTCGCAAAAAATATGTAGTTGATAAAATAGTAAAACGGAAAGCTGGTAAGATTATTCTCTTCTCCACTTTCCGTTTTACCGGCTACATAATTTGTTTTGAATGGGCTATTTTTATTTCATCCACTATCCTCCATCCTATGTCTTGCCCGAAGCTTGTCTCTATAAGTCTATTGCTTTTGTTTCTGGTGAAGGCAGCCAACGCCCAGCAGCTATCATTAGGCAATACGCCGGCTATGGTAAACAAGTCGGCCGTGCTGGAATTAAACGCTACCAAACAGGGCTTGCTGTTGCCCCGCTTATCCGATACAGTTGCTATCAATGCACTAACGCCACCCGATGGCATGGTGATCTACTTCACGGTTACTAAACAATTTTTATTACGTGCTAATGGTTATTGGATGCCACTGGCAGCCGCCGGTTCATTGTCTAACTATTGGTCCACTACCGGCAACAGTAATGGCGTTATAAAAAAGTTGGGCAACCTTGATAACTACGACCTTCCATTTATTACTAATAATGCAGAGCGGATGCGATTAACCAACAGTGGTTATTTTGGCATAGGCACGGCATCTCCTTCCTCTTTACTGCATGTATCCGGCACTAACCCGCTTACCCTTAATGGCGTGCAAACCGGCGGTACCACTGCATCTGACAGTTTGCTCACCATCAATAATGGTATAGTGCAAAAGCTGCCGGTAGCAACGTTTCAACCTCTTATTAATGGAGCCGGTTTTGTAAAAACTTCAGGTACTTCTATCAGCTATGATAACAACACCTACACCATCGCCAACGCGGCTATCACCGGTTCAACAAAAACAAAAATTACGTACGATGCTAAAGGTTTAGTAACAGCAGGCACTAATCTTATTGCAAGCGATATTCCCGACCTATCAGCTACCTACCAGCCACTGAATGGTTCGCTCAGTTCTATCAGCGGCCTTGCCGGTACGTCGGGTTATTTAAAAAAGACGGCAGGCAATACCTATGTGTTGGATAACTCATCTTTCCTAACAACAGAAAGCGACCCTGTAGTGAAGGCTATCAATGGCTTGGTGAAAAGTAATGGTACCACCATCTCCGCTGCAGTTGCCGGTACCGATTATGTAGCACCCAATGCCACTATCACCGGTGCCACCAAAACAAAAATTACGTATGACAGCAAAGGCCTTGTTACCGCAGGCGCTGATGCTACAACAACCGATATTGCCGAAGGAAGCAACCTTTATTATACTGATACAAGAGTAAGGGCCACGCCACTTACCGGGCTATCTACCGCAACCGCAACACCGGTTGTTGCGACTGATAATTTACTGGCCGGAGTAGGAAAATTACAAGGGCAGATTAATACGATAAATAGTGCTGGTTACTTAACCGGCAATCAAACTATAAACTGGACGGCCGGCGGCGATGCAACCGGTTCGGCAAGCGGTACTACTTCTATTTCTCCATCGCTTACCATTACGGGTTTGCGTGGTGCAGCATTACCGGCATTGTCAACCGGTTTGCTCAAATACAATGGCTCCGCATGGGCCTTTGACAACAGCAGTTATCTTACTTCTGAAACCTCTACACTGGCTGCTGTTACCGGTCGTGGCAACGCAACAGCCACCGGCATTAGCTTAACACAAAACGGAAACATCGCTTCATCATTTGCTTTATACATGAAGCGCAACTCCGACCTATCGCCACTGGGCAACTTGATTCAATTACAAAATGCAGCCGCCACTACAGATTTATTTAAAGTAGATGTGAATGGTAACACTACTGCCAACTCTTTCATTAAAACCGGTGGTACGTCATCGCAGTTTTTAAAAGCAGATGGCAGTGTTGATAACACGAGTTATTTAAGCGGCAATCAAACTACTACGTTAAGCGGCGATGTATCAGGCACGGGAACCACCGCTATCGCTACATCAATAGGCGCTAATAAAGTTACATTGAACCACATGGCGCAAGTGGCTAATGGCACCTTCCTCGGACGTACATCGGCCGGTGCCGGCAACGTAGAAGCGTTAACAACGGCGCAGGCAAAAACATTGTTGGGCATTGGCGGTTCTAATAGTGGCGATGTAACGCTGAGCGGACAAAATTATCTCTCCTTATCTGGTCAAACCATTACCGCCAACCCAATTGATTTAAGCGGAACCCATGCCACCGGAACCCTTGCTGCCGGCCGGTTTGGCGCCCTTACCGGCGATGTTACGAATGTCGCAGGCAGCTATGCGACAACAATAGCTAATGGTGCGGTTAGTTATGCTAAAATTCAAAACATTTCTACCAACAACCGTTTGTTGGGCAGAGCCACAACAGGTGCCGGAAGCGCAGAAGAAATTACACTTGGTTCGGGGCTTACATTGAGCGGAACTACACTAAGCACGGTAACCGGCAACAGCACCTGGAACACAGCAGGCAATACAGGCACTACATCGGCTACCAATTTTTTAGGTACAACGGATAACATAAGCCTGCGGCTTAGAACCAATAATACGGAGCGAATGGTAGTGGATAGCATGGGCCATGTAGGTATTGGCGTTACGGCACCAACTAATAATTTGGCGGTAAAAGATACCATTGAAATCAAGAGAGTAGGCGCCATATCAACCCTGCTTTTTTCCAACACAGCCGGCACCGGCGATTTTAGAATTACCGGCGATGGCGGTGATATTTTCTGGCAGGGTGGCGGTAGCCGAAGCCTGCAAATGGGTGCTTATTGGGGAATGGTATTAGGGGGCGACAGACAGTCAAGTATACTGCCGGCTTTCAGCGCCGGTTCGGGTGGTATAGGCGTGCTTATTCCTGCGCAGCGTACCGCCAGTGTACCGCTTGTAATGCAGGCTGCGGGCGGACAAACAGCCAACCTTACGGAATGGAGAAATTCATCAAACGCTGTTTTAAACGCCATCTCCAGTGGTGGAAACTTAGGCATTGGTACTTCCAATCCTTCGGCCAAATTGCATGTAGTAGGTAATAACCCCTTAACACTTTTAGGCGTACAAAACGGTGGCACCACTACTGCCGATAGTGTGCTTACCATCAACAGCGGCATCGTTCAAAAATTGCCGGTGGCCACGTTTGCAATGCCCTCTAACAGTTGGAGCTTAACCGGTAACAATACCATCAACTGGGCCACGCATTTTTTAGGCGCTACCAACAATGCCAGCCTTCGTTTTCGCACCAACAATGTAGAGCGGATGATACTTGACAGTACCGGTAAATTGGGTGTTGGTAACATGGCCCCATCTGAAGTATTGGATGTTGCCGGCAACCTTAAATTTAGTGGCGCTTTAATGCCGGGCGGATCGGCTGGTACGGCAGGCTACATCTTACAATCAAGCGGCGCAGGCCTTGCACCTGCGTGGGCTAACGGAACTACATTACTGGCAGCTGGCGCCTGGATGCAGGATGGAAATACGCTCACCGGCGTTAAAAAAATCGGCACCATCTCTAACCACGACCTGCCTTTTATTACCAACAATACCGAGCGGATGCGCATAGCTGCCAACGGTTATTTAGGTTTGGGTACAGCGTCGCCTGTGGGCCGCTTTCATGCCGTGTCCGATAACTCCGAAACCGGTAACGATTATTTGTTTGATGATTATAGCAATGCAAATACACCCGGCATCTTTATTAGAAAGGCCCGTGGTACTATAGCCAGTCCTTTAAACTTACAGTCGGGCGACGTTATAGGAGCCATCAATTTTGTTCCGCAGTTTAATGGGTCGCTTGCGTATGCGCCAGGCTCTGTTATGCAGGCCAATTATACGGGTAGCGGCACAAACAACAAGTCCGATCTGCGTTTCAGCACCAGCGGTACAGAGCAAATTCGGATAGATGAAAGTGGCAACATAGGCATCGGCTCATCGGCATTTGATGTTACAAGCCCGGAAAAATTATTACTGGATGCAGGCACTTCTACCTACACCGCTATGCTGGCCAAGGGTAACATCAATAACTATTTTCAAATCAATATCAAGAACGCATCAACGGGTGCACAAAGCAGTTCCGACCTGGTAGCTACGGCTAATAACGGTACCGAGTCAACCAACTTTGTTGACCTGGGTATTAATGGTTCGGGTTACGTGTATCAAAGTGGCAACCCCATTGAAACCGGTAAGGCCAATGATGGTTACCTGCTGTCGTCAGGAAGCGATTTTTATATTGTGAATAACAATACGTCCAAGGACATGATTTTTTTAGTGGGCGGTACGGCACCTACTAATGAGGCAATGCGTATTACCTCCACCGAAACGGTAGGCATTGGTACCACAACTCCCAATAGTTCCACTAAGCTGGATGTAAATGGAGCTGTAAAAATTGGTGCCGCAGGTACGGTGATCAAAAACATGGTGACGGCTACGGCCACCTTTGCCAGCAATACTACCATTGGTGCGGCCAACTTAACTTCTATTGTAAACAGCTTTACGCCTACATCCTACGATGTTACCTACACGCTTCCGGCCGCTAATACATTAGCATCGGCCCAGGCGGCGGTAACGGTTTCACCGGGCTCCGATTTACCTACGGGTGTAGTTATTGCCTTTGCCAGGGCTACTTCTACCACTACATTAAAAGTGCGGTTCATCAACAGTTCTACTTCCTCTCAAACAATTTTATCGGGAACCAAACTTTATTTTTCTATTACCGATTTTTAATCATGCTGAAAGGAGCTGTCCATATTCTCTCATTCATGCTCCTGTTTTTTACCGGGATAGAAGGGGCTGCACAATCCGGTTTTTATATTCCTAAAAAAGGAAAGATTTTTTTTAAAGGCGATACCGCTACCATCTTTTCCGATGTTATCAATTATGGTAAAGTAGGCGTAGGTAAAGATGCGGTAGTCAACTTCTCGGGTACCACATGGACCAATGCCTCTACGGCTGCCATTATAAACGAAACAGATACGGTAAACGGCTATGCAGGTAAGAGTGGCCTGGTTAGGTTTTTATCAACCAGCTATCGCCAACAATTAGATGCAGGCTATAATGCGGCTGTAAAAACAGGCGCTATCTTTCAATACCTGCATATTGATAATCCCTTTGGCATGGAGCTGATTGGCAGCAGTGCCAAAATAACCAACGAGCTTGTTTTTAAAAATGGATTGGTCTATCTGAATGGCCAGATGTTAACTATCGGTGATGGCATGCCCGGCAGCATTAAAGGCTACGATTCATCAAAATATTTTGTAGCCGTAACCGGTATGCTTATACGGGAGGGCATTACCAGCAATGATGATTGGATAACTTTTCCGGTAGGTACCAAAGAGCATAGTTATACACCAGCCGCTTTACGCTCCTACTCAGAGGTGCCCGATGATTATTATGTTTCGGTGTTTGACAGTGTACGTGCCGGCGTTATTTCGGGCAACGAAATGATGAAGGAAAGCGTAGGCAAAACATGGCGGATAGGCAAACGGTTTTTGCCCGGACAAGGCAATGTTGAACTTGTTTTGCAACATGTAAACAGCGATGAGGGTTCGGTATTTAAGGCCAATAAAACAAAGTCGTACCTCTCGCAGTTCACCAATAACAGCTGGGATGTAAACTATCCGCAAAACTATCCTGGTACTGGTTACCTTACTACTTCATCGCCCCTGCAAAACAGTGGTACCAATAGCCGCCAGTTGTTTGCTAACCTGATGTCCACCTCTTACTTTACCAAGCTTACCGGCGCCGGCGACACCACGCATACCAGGCTTTGGTTTAATGCGTACCGGTTAAACACAGCCGATGTAAAAGTGTATTGGACCACGCAGCCCGAGATCAACATCAAATACTTTGTGGTGCAACGAAGGTTAGCTAACGAAGCGGTATTTAAAAATATTGATACGGTTAGTTCAGTAGCCTTGAATGGTTATAGCCGGCAACCCTTGTACTACGAAATGGTTGACCCCAACGGCTATAAAGGCATCAGCTTTTACCGTTTGCTATCGGTAGAATATAATCGCGATAGCAGCTATTCGCAGATTGTAGCGGTAGGCAATAAATGGGGCGAATTTCAATCGGAGCTGTGGCCTAACCCGGCCAGCGATGTGTTTTACCTAAGCCTGAATACGGCGCAGCCGGTAAAAGAAATTATTATCTGGAATGAGTTAGGACAAAAAGTAATGGTGCAGCAAACTGGCGGCCAAAGGGTGATACAGGTGAATGTGCAACGGCTGGCGCAGGCTCATTATTATGTAAGCCTGATTGGCGAACTGAATACGATTTTGGAAACGAAGAAGTTGATTATTGTGCGATGAGGAGATGAGTGATGAGTAATCAATGATGAGGGATGAGTGCGTGCATAAATAAAGTTTTTTTTATACAGTACCACTCAAAAACGTTGAGCAAATTGTCTATCATTTCATTTTCAACTGCGCATAATTAGGGTGAGCCGGGTTAACAATTAATTCCTGTCGAAGCGGATGAATTAGTACATCCATTTCTTCCATTGGTATCGCTCCTAAAAGTGGTTCGCTATCGCCAGGTAGTACAAAGGCGCTACAAGTGGCTGTTCGATTGGCAAACTTTACCATCAAGGGGCCAACCACATCGTATTCTACTACCTCTCCGCTTGCCATTTGCGCTTTTCGTCTTTCAATAAAAGGTAAATCCAATTGCGCCTGTATTGTTTCATTGATAGCCATCATATAAGCCCCGCTGTCTACCAGCAGGTTCAAGTGCATTCGCTTCACTTCTTCTTTGCCTATAATATTGCGCTTGGCATTTACTAAGTCCGTTGCATTTATTAATTCTATATCAGCATATACAAGTCCCATAAAATCTTTTTTGTAAGATAAGAAAAACCGTAAAGTGTAAGGCTTGGTTTACGAACCTTTTCATGGCCGAAAAATGTTGGGCACCACAGGAACTCATTACTGATTACTCACCACTCATCATCACATGCTGCGCCGGTACTGTCCGCCCACTTCATACAACGCATGCGTTATCTGTCCCAGCGAACAAACTTTTACTGTTTCCATCAGTTCTTCAAACAGGTTTCCATTGCCGATAGCCACGTCTTTCAAACGCTTTAGGGCTGCTTCGCTTTTATCTTCATTCCGTTTCCAAAAAGCTTGTAGGTTTTGTATCTGCTGCTCCTTTTCTTCTGTAGTGGAACGAATAACTTCTGTAGGTAAAATGGTTGGGCTGCCATTCTTATTCAAAAACGTATTTACGCCAACCAAAGGCAATTCGCCGGTATGTTTTTGATGCTCGTACACCAGGCTTTCTTCCTGGATTTTATTACGCTGGTACATACGTTCCATAGCGCCTAACACGCCGCCCCTTTCTGTTATACGATCAAACTCTAAAAGCACCGCTTCTTCTACTAAATCCGTCATTTCTTCAATGGCAAAACTCCCTTGAATAAAGTTTTCTGTTTTGGCCGAACCCAGCTCCCGGTTAATGATTAATTGGATGGCCATGGCGCGGCGAACGCTTTCTTCCGTAGGTGTAGTAATGGCTTCGTCGTAGGCATTGGTATGAAGCGAATTGCAGTTATCATAAATGGCATACAGGGCTTGCAGCGTGGTGCGTATATCATTGAAGTCAATCTCTTGTGCATGAAGGCTTCTACCCGATGTTTGAATATGATACTTTAATTTTTGTGAACGATCATTCGCCTTGTATTTGGCTTTCATGGCTTTGGCCCAGATGCGGCGGGCCACGCGGCCAATGACGCTGTACTCCGCATCCATGCCATTACTGAAAAAGAAGGAAAGGTTAGGTGCAAAATCATCTATGTTCATGCCGCGGCTTAAGTAATATTCTACATAGGTAAAACCGTTTGATAACGTGAAGGCAAGTTGTGTAATAGGGTTGGCGCCTGCTTCGGCAATGTGATAACCGGAGATGGAAACGCTGTAAAAATTGCGCACCTTTTGATCAATAAAATACTGCTGTACATCGCCCATTAATTTGAGGGCAAATTCGGTAGAAAAGATGCAGGTATTTTGCGCCTGGTCTTCTTTTAAAATATCGGCTTGCACCGTACCTCTAACTTGTTGTAAGGCTTGTGCTTTTAATGTTTGATAAACATCAGGAGGCAGCACTTCATCGCCACTTAAACCAAGCAACTTCAACCCTAAACCGTTGTTGCCTTCGGGTAATTTTTCGGGAGATGAATGATTGTAATAAGAAGGCCTGGGAAGGCGGCCGTACTTCTTCTCAAAAGCTTCACTCACTATTGACCATTCACTGTTCACTTCTATCCATTTCTCGCATTGCTGGTCTATTGCCGCATTCATGAAAAAGGCCAGCAGCATGGGCGCCGGGCCATTAATGGTCATGGAAACAGATGTTTTCGGATCGCATAAATCAAAGCCACTATACAATTTTTTTGCATCATCAACCGTAGCGATGCTTACGCCGCTGTTGCCTACTTTTCCATAAATATCCGGGCGATGATCCGGGTCTTCGCCATACAGCGTTACACTATCGAAAGCGGTGGATAAACGCTTGGCCGGCTGCCCCTGCGATACATAGTGAAAGCGTTTGTTGGTTCGTTCCGGTCCGCCTTCACCGGCGAACATTCTTGTAGGGTCTTCTTCTGCTCTTTTCAATGGAAATACGCCGGCTGTGTAGGGGAATTCGCCCGGCAGGTTTTCCTGCAATTGCCAGCGTAAAATATCGCCCCAATCTTTATACTTTGGCAATACAACTTTCGGAATTTTAGTGCCGCTTAACGATAAAGTAGTAAGTGGTTGTTTAATGATTTTATTGCGGACCTGGTATTCAAAAAAATCAGCTTTGTATTTTTTTTGAAGAGAAGGCCAGGCATCAATTAAGCGTTTACAATCGGGATGAAGCTTTTCCTCAAAACTTTTTTGAATTTCGCTTAAACCTCGAAGGTCTCCAAGACCTTCGAGGTTTTTTATACCAGCTATTTGATAAAGTTTTGTCGCTATCGTACATTGCTCTGCTACCCACGCATCATAACTTCTATTGCTTTCCGAAATTTCGGACAAGTAGCGCACCCGTTTTGGCGGAATGATCTGCGACTTGGTGGTTGTGTCGCTATGGCTGTCTGGCCGCTTAGAGCGGCCTGACAGCATTTGAACACCCGTTTTATTTTCAACAACGAGCAGTAGCTTTTCAAATAATTCATTAATGCCGGCATCGTTAAATTGAGAAGCGATGGTTCCTACAATTGGCAACTCATCATCCTTAGCTGTCCATAAACTATGGTTGCGTTTGTACTGCTTGCGTACATCGGCCAATGCATCTAATGCACCGGCTTTATCAAATTTGTTGATAGCTACTACATCGGCATAATCAAGCATGTTGATTTTTTCCAACTGCGACGCGGCCCCGTATTCAGGCGTCATCACATAAAGACTAACATCGCAATAATCTAAAATAGATGCATCGCTTTGTCCCACGCCGGCGCTTTCTAAAATAATGAAATCAAAGTCAGCGGCTTTACATACATCAATGGCATCCTGCACATGTGCACTTAGGGCTACTTCACTGTCTCGTGTTGCCAATGAGCGCATGTAAGCACGCGGAGAAGAGATGGAGTTCATGCGAATTCTATCGCCCAACAAAGCGCCGCCCGTTTTTTTCTTAGAGGGATCAACCGATATAACCGCGATGGTTTTATTGGCGAACGCATTTAAATAACGGCGCAAAATTTCATCGGTTACTGATGATTTGCCAGCGCCGCCAGTGCCGGTGATGCCCAACACAGGAATAGTGATTGTTGACCCTTGCCTGTTGCCTGTTGACTGCAGGCCATTCTCCGCGTTAGTAATTTGCCTTGCAATCTTTCGCACGTCTTTTACTTCACCCAAATTCATTGGCACTTTATACTCGCCGGCCCCATTAAGGTTAAAATCACATTGTTTCATCACATCTTCTATCATGCCTTCAAGGCCCATTTTTCTTCCATCATCGGGCGAGTAAATGCGGGTGATTCCGTAGTCGTGCAACTCTTTTGCCTCCTGCGGAAGAATGGTACCGCCGCCGCCGCCGAAGATTTTTATATGGCCGCAACCAGCTTCATTCAGCAGGTCCTTCATGTATTTAAAAAACTCCACATGCCCGCCCTGGTAGGAGGTGATGGCGATGCCTTGCGCATCTTCTTCAATAGCGCATTCCACTATTTCATGAACGCTGCGGTTGTGGCCCAGGTGAATAATTTCGGCGCCCTTGCTTTGCAAAATGCGGCGCATAATATTAATGGCGGCATCGTGCCCGTCAAAGAGTGAGGCGGCGGTAACAATGCGGATTTTATGTTCTGAAGTATAACTCATATAGCTTTTTCGTGTGGGCAAAATTAGGCTAAAACCCTTTGTTGTCGGCGCTTTTGACCAATGCAATGGCACGATAGAATTGACCACTGCTTGCTTTTTTAGAAATGGCGCTGTATGTTTGTCCGGTACACTACCCCAGAGAAAACAAAATCCGTCACCTGAAATGTAGAGCTGCTCCTGTAGCTTTTTTCTGCGCTGTTTTTGTTTACCTCTGTTTTGTTTTCCATTCCTTTGAAGCATAGCCTATCCCTTGCTCAACCGTTTTTTTCTAAACCCTAAATCTGGAAAGAATGAAAACGTTAGTACTCGGCTTTGCCCTGCAATTACTTTGCGCCACTGCTTTTTCTCAAGATCAAAAAACAAGCATCGAAAACGTTTCCGTTATTACTACGGCAGCCGGCACCTCGGTACAATTAACATGGAAAAAAGGCGATGAGAATATCTCCTATTTTATTGTAGAGCGCAGCACCGATGGTATAGATTTTAAACAATGCGGTGTTGTTTTTTTGAGTGAAGATCCTGCGTTCATTGACTACAAATTCAAGGATAAAGTTCCTTCGTTAAGTAACGGGCTTCTCTACCGCATCGGTATTGTAAATATGCAACGGCGGCTCTCTTACCTGCCGGTAAAACGACTGGCAGCCCCGGAAACTTTATAATACCAATCTGAAAAAAGTAGTACTGTACTGATAGAGTTGACAGTTAGCACCCCTAATGGTTTTGCAAACCCGCCTGTAAATGCACTATCTCAGGCAGAACGCTGAAGGTTTCTTCAAACTTTTTTTATCGCATCAGCAGATTGATTTTCATTTAGATGAAGATTGATCTGCTTTTTTATTTCAAAAAATCTTTCCAAAACAATTTGGTTTATATTATAAACTAATTTACGTTTGTTGTGAAATTGCTTTTATGAGATACTTTATCGCACTCCTTATTATAGTTATTAATACCACGCTTTTAAGAGCACAAACGGTTGTAGCCGGGCAAGTGAAAGATGCCAAAGGTAGTCCCATAGCCAATGCCAGCGTAGCGCTTAAAGATAGCTACGATGGCGCGGTATCCGATTCCACCGGAAAGTTTACCTTCTCCACCACCGAAAAAGGCCAGAAGGTTTTAGTCATTACAGCCGTTGGCTACAAAGGTTTTGAGCAAGCCATTAACTTGGATGTTGCTATTACGCCGTTCGTTTTTTCTATGAAAGAAGAATTGGATGAAATGAAAGCTGTAGTAATAACAGCCGGTTCCTTTGAGGCGTCGGATAGAAAGCGGGCTACCGTTCTTACTTCGCTTGATATAGTTACCACCGCCAGCGCCAATGCCGATGTTACCGGCGCCATTAAAACCTTACCAGGGGCGCAACAGGTAGGCGAACAGGAAGGCTTGTTTGTACGTGGTGGCACCGCCGCCGAAACCAAAACCTTCATTGACGGCACACTGGTTAATAATTTCTTTTACAGTTCTGTACCCGATGTGGCACAACGTGGCCGTTTCTCTCCTTTCATTTTCAAGGGCACTGTTTTTAGCGCCGGTGGTTACTCCGCATTGTACGGACAAGCCCTTTCTTCCGCCCTTATTTTAGAGTCCATTGATTTGCCGGACAGAAGTTCTGCCAACGTTGGTATATCGCCTATTGGCGGCAGCATCGGTTTTCAAAAATTGGAAAAAGCTAAGAACGCTTCATGGGGTGTTAACTATGGCTATACTAATGTGGGCCTTGCCTTTCAATTATTAAAAACCAGGCAGGATTTTTTTAGAGTCCCTCAGTATCATACCGGCGATGCCAACTTTCGTATTAAAACCGGCAAAAGCGGTATGCTGAAATACTACGGCTATTTTAGTCAGAATAGAGTGGGACTTCGTAACCCAAGCCTTGATACTATTGGTTATAAAGAAGTGTTTGACCTGCGCAACTTTAATATGTACCACAACGTTTCGTATAAGGGCAACCTCGGCGCTCATTGGAAAATCAACGCCGGCCTTTCTTACTCCAACAACAAGGACAATATTTTGGGCGACATGGAAACAAGCGCCAATCAAAAACAAACAGTGCCCAACTTTGAATATAAAAACTTTGGATTAGTAACCAATGGAAACTACATCAATGCCAAGGTGGTAGTGGACAGACGGTTAAGAGGATTAAGCGCCATCAGGTTTGGTAGCGAATACAATTACAGTAATGATAAAGCCGACTATACCTTGTATGATGGAACCAAATATCCAAACCACATTACTGAACACTTAAAATCATTATTCGCCGAAGGCGATATTTACCTTACCAACAATATTGCGGCTAAAATCGGAACACGATTAGAGCATTCTTCTATCCTTGATAAAGCCAACTTAGCGCCACGCTTATCACTGGCTTATAAGCTGGGTAAAGAAAGCCAGGCTTCATTTGCGTACGGCATTTTTTATCAAACACCGGAACGCCGCTACCTGCCTTCTGTTAGCCAGCTTACGTATGCAAAAGCCACGCACTACATAGCACAATATCAAATGGTAACCCCATTAACTACGTTGCGTGCCGAACTGTTTTATAAAAAGTACGATGACCTGATAAAAACCGCTTTATTTAATAATCAGCAGCAGGCGGCCAATAACAATGGAGCCGGCTATGCGCAAGGCTTTGAGCTTTTTTGGCGCGATAAAAAAACAGTGAAAAATGTAGATTACTGGGTTTCTTATTCTTACCTGGATACCAGGCGTGATTTCTTAAACTATCCCTACCAGATAGAACCCAGCTTTGCCGCCAGGCACACGGCTAACCTGGTTGTGAAGAAGTTTGTTCCCGGTTTAAAAACACAGTTCAATGCCAATTACCAGTATGCTACCGGACGGCCTTATTATAATATCCGGTATAACTATGCAACCGGCAAAACCGCTGTTTACGACCAGGGCCGCACCATACCTTATAATAGCTTAAGCTTAAGTGTGAATTACCTGCCGAATATATTTGCCAAAGATGCCAAGCAATCCACCGTGTTTGTATTTTCTGTTACCAATGTGTTAGGCCAAAACCAGGTGTATGGTTATAACTACAGCTATAATGGGGCACGTAGGGAAGCCATTGTGCCTGCTACTAAAACCTTTGTTTATATCGGTGTGTTTATCAGCTTTGGTGTAGATAGAAGCCAGGATGTGATTAATAGTAACCTGTAGAATATAGGACAGATGAACAAGGGAATATCGAACAGAGGAACAAGGAATGTTGAATGAGGAAGGAAAGTGCAGAACAGCCGAATAACGAGCAGGAGAATAAAGAATATTGAATGAAGAAATAGACGTATAAGTAATATTGATAAGCATCGAACAAAGGCAACACTAAAGCAACTACAAACTGTAAACTACAAACTAAAAACTTTCTATATGTCATACGATCAAACTCCTTCAGGGAAAGACCCGCAGCTATGGAACCTGGCCCGTAAAAGAGCTTCATTCAAAAGCCATTTGGTTACCTACTGCCTTGTTAACGCCGGGCTTTGGGCCATCTGGTATTTTACGGGCGGCAATCATTACGACAATGGCCCTTTACCCTGGCCCGCCTGGAGTATGTTCGGCTGGGGCATTGGCATCGTATCGCATTATATAAACGCTTACGTATCTACCGGCGTTAGTTCGGTAGATAAAGAATATGATAAACTCACACAAAAATCTAAGTCAACTTTTTAAACAACACATCATGAAAAAGATCACTTTGCTCTTATTAATTACCGCTGCTTTTGGTACTACCTTATTGGCGCAGGACGAAAAGTACACCATGGCCATGCAGCCAAAAATTATGGCTGTTGATACCTCGCACAGCACCGCCGACCTCATTGCTTTATCGGCTTCGTTTGAACGCATAGCCGATGCGGAAAAAACAAAATGGCTGCCTTATTATTATGCAGCGCTGGCGCAGGTAAATGCCGGTTATATGATTGCTATGCAAAAACCCGATGCGGCTAAAACCGACCCTATGGCCGACAAAGCAGAAGCCTTATTAAACAAAGCGGAGAGCTTAAGCCCAAAGAACTCAGAAATTTATGTAGTTAAGAAAATGATTGCCAGCATGCGCATGATGGCCGACCCTATGAATCGTTATATGACGTACGGCCCTAAGGCGGAAGAAGCGCTGCAAATGGCGATGAAATTAAACCCTGAAAATCCACGCATTTATCTGTTGCAAGGGGAAGATAAATTTTTTACACCTGAACAATATGGTGGTAGCAAAGAAGAGGCAAGAAAGCTCTTCCAGATTTCCGATCAAAAATTTAATTCCTTTAAACCCGCTACTGCATTAGATCCTGACTGGGGACGTGGTGTTATAAAATACTTTATGGGCCAGCTTCCTGCTTAAGCATTTTTGGCTTTATCCTGGCAGGCCTTACTGGCCCGCCGGGATATTTTGTTATCCGGTATCACCTGTTGCCTCATTCAATTGCTTGTCATTATGGAAGAAGATTTTTCGCCGCAACAAAGCCTCAACATTATCGAGGAGATGATCTATAAAGCCAAAAACAGTTACCACGAAAGCGGCACCAGTGCGCTGTTGTGGGGCAGCATCATCATGTTTTGCAGTGCTATCTCGTTCGGCAATATTTATTGGAAAACAGGCTGGCTGAATCAGGTGTGGCTGCTTACTTTCATTGCTGTTATTCCACAAATCATTATCTCCATCCGTGAGAGCAAAGCGCAAAAATTTAAGTCGCATACGGCCGATGCCATGAGCGGCATCTGGATCAGTTTTGGCGTGGCTATTTTTCTTACTTCTTATTATACCAATATATTTAGGGCTGAGGGCAGCGCTTCTCTATTCCTGATTCTATATGGTATTCCTACGTTTGCTACTGGCTATGCGCATCGCTTTGTGCCCATGATCATAGGCGGCCTTGTATGTTGGGCCTGTGCCATCGCCAGTTTTTATACCAATAGTCAAATAGATTTTGTGCTGTTTTTTATGGCCGCTTTTTTTGCCTGGTTTGTACCGGGTCTGATTCTTAGAAAAAGGTATCTCGCACAAAAGGAGCGCCATGTTTAAGGAGCTCGATCCCATATTACATTCTCAACTGCGCTTAGCAGTAATGTCGTTGTTAATTGGTGTAAAGGAGGCCGAGTTTACTTTTTTAAAAAATAAAACCGGTGCAACGGCCGGCAACCTTAGTGTACAAATTCAGAAGCTGAAAGAAGCCGAATACATTGAAGTAGCAAAGAACTTTAAGGATAATTATCCGCAAACTATTTGCAAAGTAACCACTAAAGGGGTACATGCTTTTGAAGCGTATGTAAAGGCGTTGCAAGGGTATATAAAAACGCCGCATTGAAGGGCCTCACCCCCGGCCCCTCTCCGCACGCAGGAACAGCCGGCCCCCATCCCTCAGCGCTTCGCTCGTAACCCTTCTGGCTACCCCCGATAGGAGGCCACCGGCGCAGGAACAGCCGGCCCCCATCCCGACCTTCCCCCGTTAGGGGAAGGCCACCATCGGCACAGCAAAGGCTTACCTAATCATTCATTCCCTTTCTCAGTCACTCTTTAATGCTGTGCTGTTTTCATCAATAGTAATTCATCCACGCTTACCGCAAGTAAAGATGGTTCCCATCCAAAGGCTCCCCACCGTCCAGCGCCTTATTGCGTGGCAACTTACTGCCTCACTATGCTGTAAAGAAAGTTATACGCAATACAGCGCCTTCAGTATCTACCCATTAAAGCCACCAAAAGAACATACTATTTAAACAACGAGAATGTGAGATAACAAGTCATGTACGAAGGATTGCTGACGCAGTGAAAGATTGAAACACGTAATGATGGGCTGTTGTGCGCCGGCCTTGGGCAAAAACAGCGGAGCATTTGTTTTTAGCCTTGATTTTTTGCTCCACTTTTGCATCAAGGCAAAAGGGGAAAACAGACAAAGCTGAAAGAAATATTATGATGGGATGAAACCCAACACCATCAAGCGTTCCGAAGGAACGCAAAGTCATCCAAACAAGAATTGTTTTCTACCCACGACATGTTCCTATGGAACGAAAAAAAAAGTTGTTACGATAGCCTTGTCAAACCCGCTCTAAAAAAGATATATAAAGCCGGATCTATTCTGGAGCCTGCTATGCTATCATCTACCAATACTTCGTTCCCGTTAACCTGGCCAATTCTATCTGCGCCAGCGTTAACTGGTACTGGTATTGGATCTGCGCCAGCTCTACCCGCTGCAGATTGGTATTAGCATTCAGCAATTCAATGTTGGTACTGATGCCGTTGGTAAATCTTGACTGCGCTACCCGCAGTGCTTCCTTCGCAATCGCAATCTGATCCTGCGTCGTACGCAACCGTTCGTTATTGGTTTGCACATCTACCAGCGCTTGCTTTATATCGCGGCTGTATTGGTTGTCTAAGCTTTGCAAGGCCAACTGATTTTGCTTTACCAGGCTTTGTGCAATTTGGGTTTGCTTCTTGTCTTTACCACCGGTGTATATAGGAACAGAGATGCCAACGCCGATGCTGTAGTTAAATTTGAATTGGGCAATGTCGGGCTGAAACCCGTTACGGAAGCCAGTTCCTCCATTCAAGCTGATAGTGGGCTTATTAGTAAGACGGCTGATTTCCACATCGGCTTCGGACTGGCGGATGCGTTGCTGGGCAATAATGTAATCGTAGTTATTGGTTTGCGCCGCTTGCAGTGCCGTTACCGAATCGGTGATCAATCGTCCAAACTCAAAGCTGTTTATAGCTGGTGTGCTTGTTTGGCCGGTAGCATACTGTAATAAATTATATTGTTTGGCCAATTGATTTTGTAAATCAGCTTTACGGTTTTGCTCAATGTCAATATTGTTTTGAATGGTTAGCACATCCAGTTTTAAAGCATCGCCGTTTTTAAATTTATCCTCCGCTTGTTTCCGGTTTAAGGATAGCACTGCTATCACAGAATCCTGTACGGAAATGGATTGATTTAGGTAGATGATGGTGTAATAAACATTGGCTACCTGCGCTGCTAACTGTGCCTTATTATATTCTATATTATTCTTTGCCTGCTGTACATCCAGCCTTGCCCTTTCAATAGCCAGACGGGTACGGCCAAAATCAAAAATGGGTTCGCCAATAGAAAAGCCGGTGTTTACATTATGGTTCGGCTGAAGCTGAAATTCTTTTGTATTCCCATTACCATCCGGGAAAGGAATTTTTGCAACCGGGGCAATGTATTCATAAGTGCCAACAGCGCTGATGGTAGGCTTTGTATTCAGCGCTGCTAACTCCGCCCGTTGCTGGCTTACGGTTACCGCCTGGTTCAACTCACTAAACCGTGGAAAATACGTAAACGAATTATTGATCAAACCTTTTAGTTCTGCATTAGGCACTTGCGCCACTGCTGTTATACATCCTGCTATGGAAATAATTCCTATAAAAATCTTTTTCATCATTGTAAATTTTAGTGCGCCTCCGCTGCTGCTTTAGCCGCATTGGGGTCTTTGGTTTTACTAGCCCTTAAGAAAACAACCAAGGGTAAAACAATTACAAAAAACAAGGCGATAAGGTGAAACGTATCGAGGTAGGCTAAAAAGTAAGACTGCTTATCTACCCGCATATCCAGCATCTTTAAGGCTTGCTGTCCGGCCGTGTAAGCATTGCCGGTTTTGCCTGCCAGCATTTGCGTAGTACCATTAATGGCCTGTGTATATACCGGATTATTTTGGGTGATGTTTGATAACATGTCGGTACGATGCTGAAAGTATTGGCGGGCAATAAAATTGTTGGCTAAGGCAATACCAAAAGCGCCTCCTAATTGCCGTATCATATTATTCAATGCAATGCCCGATGCGTACTCCTTTGGCGCCAGCCCTACTACCGCCTGATTAATTAATGGAAGGTTGACCATTGACAAACCAAGGGCACGAAGCAATAAGGGCCAGAAGAAATCCCACCGGTCCACGCCGGGGCTTACACCGCCACTGAAATAAGCATAACCGGCAAATAAAATAAAGCCCGTTATTACAAAGGGAATAGGTGAAACACCTTTGGACATTAGCCGCCCAATGATGGGCATCATCACTACGCCAGCGAGTGTAGGGGCCAACAATGAAAGCCCCGTCTCATAAGGCGTCCAGCCTAAAATACGCTGCGCCATTACCGGATATACAAACACCGACGTAAATAAGCCAAGGCCGGTAACAAAGGTGAAGATGGTAGTGAAAGCGAGGTTGCGATTTTGCAACACCCTAAGGTTTACCGCCGGTGATGGTGTGGATAATTCGCGCCAGACAAAGCCTACTAATCCAACTAAAGCCAGGCCGGCTAATACCTGTATCAGGTGCGAGTTAAACCAGTCCTCTGCTTCGCCACGTTCCAATACATATTGCAAACAGCCAATGCCCACCATTAATAGTGAAATGCCGGTATAGTCAATTTTAATCTGATCTTTTTTAGTGCCTTCACCGGGCTTTTTATCTATAAACGATAAGGTAAGAAGGGTGGCAATAATGCCAATTGGAATGTTGATGGTAAAGATGAGCGGCCAGCTATAGTTATCAATAATATAACCGCCAAGCGTGGGCCCTAAGGTGGGCCCTAATATCAAACCCATCCCAAACAAGCCGGAAGCCATCGGGCGGTCCTTTGGTTCGAAGGCATCAAATAAAATAGCTTGTGAGGTAGATAGTAATGCGCCGCCGCCTACTCCCTGAATAAACCGCCAAATAATTAGTTCTACTAATGAAGTGGAGTTAGCACAAAAGAAAGATGCCACTGTAAACAGTATCATCGAAACGACATAGTAGGTTTTGCGGCCAAAGAATTCGGCTAAGAAACCGGTAAGCGGAATGATGATAACATTAGCGATGGCATAGGCAGTTATCACCCAGCTAATGTCTTCAATAGTAACGCCAAGGCTACCGGCAATCTGGTTCAGGCCTACGTTTACAATAGAGGTATCAATCAGTTCCATCACGGCGGCTGTTACGGTGGTCAGCACGATGATGAACTTGGCAAACCCTTTGGGTGTTTGTATGGTAGGCGCCTGTAATGTTGCTGCTAATGCCATAAATTTTTCCTGTTCTCCGCCATCCTGCGGTGCGGCTTAGATTTAACCATTCTTACTTATCTCTACCAGTATCAGCTTTTTTCTTTTATATGAACCCAGGGTTCTTATATCTATTAAACATCGTTGCGTCGCACTCGTGTACGCTTTATAATTCTATTCAACACTTCGACATGGCTGTATTTTATGGCCGGGTCGGCAGACGAGGTTTCGTATGTAAGCGAAATCAGGCGCAAGCACTCCCTCTCCAACTTGTTGGAGAGGGTTGGGGTGAGGTCATTTCACCTTTACATCCACATCCACACTTAATCCCGCTTTCAGTATATCTTTTAATTGTGCGGCATTATCAATATCAATTTTTACCGGCACCCGCTGGGTGACTTTTATATAGTTGCCACTGGCATTATCCGGAGGCAACAAAGATGATTGCGCACCGGTAGCATCGCTAAACGATGTAATCTTTCCGGTTACTTTCCGGTCGGGGTAGCCGGCAATTTTTACATCTACTTCCTGGCCCACCTTTAATTTATTTAACTGTGTTTCTTTAAAGTTGGCCACGATCCAGAACTGCTCATTATTAACAATGGTGAATAACGGCTGGCCCGGCTGAATAAACTGCCCGTTTTGCAACGAAGTTTTACCGATACGGCCACCGGCCGGCGCATAAATATTTACATAGCTTAATTGCAGCTTAGCCTTATCCAGCGCGGCTTTGCGGGTTTCTATAACCGCCTGCGCTTTTTGAATTTGTGCATTGGCGCCGGTTGATTGTACGCCGGTTTGTACCGTTTGTTGGTTGCCGGCCACAAGTTGTTTGCGGGCCGTTTCCACATTGGCTTTACTGTCGTCTAATTGCCTCCGGGTAATAGCTCCGTCATTAAATAACGACTGGTCCCGTTGCAGGTCCGATTGCGCTTTATCTAACCTTGTGCGCAATACATCGGCATTGGCCGAAGAAACTTTTTCTGAGGAGCCGATGGTTACTAACGAAGCCCTTGCGGTAGCCAGATCAGCCTGCGCTGTTGCCAGGTCGGCTTGTGCCTGCGAGATAGCGATCTGGTATTCGCGGTCGTCAAGCTTTACTATTAATTGACCGGGTTTTACTTCAGCATAATCAGTTATTGCTACTGAGTCTATGTACCCGGAGATACGGCTAAGCACCGGCACCGCATTGCTTTCAATTTGTGCATTATCGGTGCTTTCGTAGTGGATGGCATGGTTCACTTTGGTGTAACCAAAATAGCCGCCAACAATTAAAACAAGCGGGAGGATAATATAGATGGGTTTGAATTTTTTCTCTTTCTTTTCTACAGTAACGTTTTCCATTTTTTCGTCGTTGAGGGGCAAAAGTAAAGTAAGTTGACTAATTAGTCAAATTAGTTGACTAAATTATTTTTTCCTTATCTTTGTTCCATGAAAATGTCTGAGCTGGATAAGCAATTGTTATACCTGCACAATGAAAAGCAAAGAAGCTGGGGGAAAATCATATCACAATTAAAGCGCCACTTTGATCATTGGGCTATGACGGAATTGGCTGAGCATGGTTACGATGATTTTAAAATAGGGTATATGCCGCTTTTGATGAATATTCACCCCGAAGGCATTACTAATAACGAACTGGCTAAGAAAGCCCGTGTAACCAAGCAGGCCATGAGCAAGGTGGTGAAAGAATTGGAAGAGGCCGGGTACATCCGTACCGAAATACACGGCAAAGACAAACGAAGTTCCAATATTCATCTTACTACTAAGGGCAAGCGGCTGGTGCTTTCGGCCCGCAGCCGCATATCAACTATCGAAACTGAATACGAATCGGTTATCGGCAAAAAGAAATTTGATGAGCTTAAAGCCTTGCTTTCTAAAATTATTGATTACCATGATGAGAAGTCAGATAGCGATCTTTAAAAGAAAGAATAGAAATTACCTTTTTGCAAAAGCTGTATTCCACTTCATCATTAGAGCAAACAATCACCAAGCGTTCTTTGCAATATGTCTCAATCAGCAAATGGTATAGAGCAATCCCGGCCGCATCTAAGTTGCTGCAGGGCTCATCCAGCAAAACAATTTCCGTATCGGAAAAAATAGCCTGCGCCAGTTTTACACGCCCCTTCATCCCCGAAGAGTAATAGCGGATTTGCTTGCCTGCTGCGGCTTGCAGCCCGATGGCTTCAATAATTGTTTTAGTGGTAAGCGAGGGCAGCAAGGGCTTAAACTGCTGATGAAAGGTCAAAAATTCTACTAAAGTCATTTCTTCTATCACCTCCATATAAGGCGCACAAAAAGAGATGTGTTTATAAACTTCTTCATTGGCTAATTGCATATTGCCAATTGCATATTGCATAGTTCCTTCGCTGAGTTGCAACATGCCGCCTATTGCCTGCAGCAGTGTAGATTTACCGGAACCGTTCGGGCCAGTTACCGCATACGAGGTGCCTGATGAAAATTCAATGGAAGCGTTTCTAAAAATCCATTCGCGGTTGAAACGTTTGCCGGCATTGAGCAGGTTAATCTTCATCATCCTCTACTCCTGTTTTTGAGTAGCGTTTGATAATGCCGATTTTGGAGCCCTGCACAAATTTTAGAATTTCCTCTTTCACTTTACTGTCGTGTACCTGTTCTTTTATCATATCAATAGCTTTTGGAATGCTATGATTGCCTACAAAAAGCAAATGATAAATCTGCGAGATGGTTTGTATATCATGTTGCGGAAAATTCCGGCGGTGAAGGCCTACAATGTTTACGCCCATATACGACATCGGCTCACGGGCCGCTTTGGTGTAGGGGGGTACATCTTTACGTATAGCGCTTTGCCCGCCAATATAGGTATGTGCACCAATACGGGTGAACTGATTAGCTGCTGCCAGGCCGCCGATTATAGCATAGTCGCCTACTTCCACATGCCCGGCTAGCTGCACGGCGTTGGCTAATATCACATGATTACCCACCAGGCAGTCGTGTGCCACATGTGAGTAAGCCATCAGCAGGCAATGACGGCCGATGCTGGTTTTAAATTTATCTTTTGTGCCGCGGTTGATGGTCACACATTCGCGAATGGTGGTGTAGTCACCAATTTCGGCCGTGGTTTCTTCACCAATAAATTTCAGGTCTTGCGGTACGGCGCCAATAACAGCGCCGGGGTAAATTTTACAGCCCTTGCCTATGCGGCTGTACGGCATAATAACCGTGTGCGACATAATGTGCGCCTCGTCGCCAATGATGGTATTATCATGAATAACAGCAAAAGGATCTATTGTTACATTGTTGCCGAGCTTTGCATTAGGATGGATGGACGCCAGCGTGGAGATCATACTTTTTCTTTAGGTTTCTTTACAATTTGTGCCACCAGATCAGCTTCAGCAACTATTTTATCGGCGACAAAAATAGTCCCTTTCATTTCACAAATGCCACGACGCACAGGGTTCATTAATTCCATCTTTAAAATCATGGTATCGCCGGGCACCACTTTGTTTTTAAACTTGCAATTATCAATTTTTAAGAAGTAGGTATCGTACGTATTATCCGGATCATCGGGGATAGTTAAGATGCCGCCACACTGCGCCAATGCTTCTACCTGCAGCACGCCTGGCATTACACAATTGCCGGGAAAATGGCCTTGAAAAAAGGGTTCGTTGTAAGTAACATTCTTTACCGCGATGACCTGCTTTTCATTAATGTCAATGATCTTATCAATCAATAAAAATGGATAGCGGTGCGGTAGTTTTTTTTCAATCGCATGCACATCATATACCGGTGGCTTAGCCGGATCGTATGGAGGCACGGCTACTTTATTCTTAAACTTTTTCAGGTGTTCTTTTATCTTTTTAGCAAAGGCAATATTGCTGCTGTGGCCCGGCCGGTTGGCAATGATATGTGCTTTGAAAGGCATACCCACCAGGGCTAAATCGCCAACAACATCAAGCAGTTTATGGCGGGCCGGTTCATTGGGAAATCGAAGTTCGAGGTTATTTAAAATGCCGCCTTCGGCCACCTTTACATTCTCTTTCCGAAAGGCTTTGGCAATGCGTTGCACCTGCGCATCGGTTACCGGTTTATCTACCACTACAATAGCGTTGTTGATGTCGCCCCCCTTGATAAGGTTATGATCAATGAGGTACTCCAATTCATGAAAAAAACAAAAAGTACGGCAAGGTGCAATCTCATTATTAAAGTCGGATAGATGCCTTAAAGCAGCATGTTGCGTACCCAGCACCGGCGAATTAAAATCAATCAAGGTATTAATGCGGTACGTATCGTAAGGCAAGGCAACCATCTCCACCTTCTTGCCTTCATCGGTAAAAGAAATGTTATGCTGAAGGGTGTAATAAATTTTTACCGCGTCTTGCTTTTTTATACCGGCCTGCTTAATAATTTCTATGAATGGTTCGGCGCTTCCATCTAATATCGGTACTTCGGCAGCGTTAATTTCCACTATCACATTATCTACGCCATTGCCTACCAGCGCCGCCATCAGGTGTTCTATGGTTCCTACCCGTGCACCGTTGGCCTCTATCGTGGTGCTTCTTGTTGTTTCTACTACGTTATCTACATCCGCTTTTACGGAAGGAGCACCGGGCAAATCTACCCGCCGGAAAACGATGCCGGTAGCCGGTTCGGAGGGTTTAAGCCGTATGTCCACTGTTTGCCCGGAGTGAATACCTACGCCACTGATAGCCACTTCGGAAGCTATGGTTTGCTGCACCTCAGAATTATTCAACTGCATGCGGCGAAAGTATGAAACAAGAAGGAATGTAGAACAGACGAACAAGGAACCGGTTACTATCGAAGTGGTCATTCAAAGTGAGATGTCTGCCTTTTACATACGGTCTCCTGCATTCTGTCTTGTCTCCTTGTATTAAAATGACACTGATGTGAAGATGCCTTTTCCAACGCAGCCGCTCCGGGCTTACTTTTGCAGCCACATGCAAACCGTTGCCTCTACCGAACTTTTACCCCATTGGACATCACTGAATACCGATGTTGTTTTTGAAGCCAGCCAACACATTCCCGGCTCGGTGCAATATGCTATCAAGCGTTTTGTAAAACCGACCGATTGGATGGGCGACGAAGCAGGACAAATGCGCTACCATTACGAAGCGGCATCGTCGGATAAAAATTTTTTGGAGCTTCGCTTTTGTTTAGTGGGTAATATGTATTGCCGGAAATATCAAAATGAATGTAATCAATGCAAGGCGCATCTGTCGGCCATTTGCAACGATAAGATTGAAAGCGTAGATTTTATTTCGTTCCGTTTTTCCTCAACCCACTTAGAGCAGTTTGTAAAATGGCGGATAGATAATAAGGCCTTAAGCGAGAAAATTCTTTCTTTCAAACATACCTCTTCTTTTACGCGGACGGTTCCCCTATGCCAACGTACCCGCAATGTGATGGAAGGCTTGCTCAATCATAATTACAGCGATAGCCTCGCCAATATTTTTGTGAATGCGCAAACGCAAATGTTATTGCTGTACAGCCTCGATTGCATGGACGATAAAGAGCTTGATGTAATAGCCTGCAAGTTCTTAAGTAATGAAGCCGACCGCGAAAAAGTGATGAAGGCCCGCGAGGTTTTACTGCAACATATTGGCGAGCCCATTACTATAAAGCAACTAAGCCGCAAGGTGGCCATGAACGAATGTTATTTAAAGAAGGGCTTTAAAGAAATGTTCGGCACTACCATCTTTGATTTTTACCAAAGCCAGCGCATGGAGCACGCCAAATATTTGTTGTACGAAAAAGGCTTGTCGGTAACGGAAGTTTCGATGCTGCTTGGTTATTCGTCCATCTCGCATTTTTCCACCGCTTTTAAAAAGCATACGGGACTGAAGCCTTGTGAGTTGCTGCTTCGATAGTGAATAGGCAATAGTGAATATTGAATGGATTCACTTTGCTATCCTCATCTTAACCGTAGTCAGTATCTTGGCGTGCTATAATAAAACACCTTAAAATTTCGGTCTCCTATTGACCATTCACTATTCACTACCATGCTCAGTCTTCTTGCCGGAACCATTTTTCTCGCCGCCGTACATGCACTTATTCCTAACCACTGGCTACCATTAGTTGCTGTGGCCCGTGCCGAAGGCTGGAAGCGAAAGGAGCTATCATCTGTAACGTTACTGGCAGCCGCCGCGCATGTTACCGGAACGGTTATCCTGGGTTTTATTTTAGGGAAGATTGGCCAGCAGTTGCAGGACCAATACGGCCGCACTATCATTATCGCCTGCTCTGTTTTATTAATTGTATTTGGACTGATTTATTTCTCTGTAAACCTTCCGCATCATCACCACAGCGGTCAGCAGGATGTAAAAGCATACGAACGTTCCAAAACAAGATGGGTTTTAATTTTTGTCGGGATGATGTTTCTTTCGCCTTGCCTCGAAGTGGAAAGTTTGTTTCTTTCTGCAGGTGCTTTTGGTATGAGCGCCGTGGCTTCTATGGCGGTTGTGTATGCGGTGGTTTCTATTTTGGGAATATGGCTGCTGGTGAATTTAGGCTACAAAGGCGTGAACCTTTTACCGGCGCAGTTTATAGAGCATAATGAAAAAAGAATTAGCGGAGCCGTGTTGATTTTAGTGGGGATCGTGACATTTTTTTTGCATTGAATCAATCACCTGACGCTTGCTTCAACTGAATCAACATTCTCTTGGCAAACTCTTCATCTATAATGCTTGTAAGCTGGCTTCGCAAGAATGGTTCCAAAGGCCGATAGTTTTTTGTAACCTCAAAATACTTAACCAAAACTTTCTGCGCTTCTTCTTTTTGATTGAGTGTAGCATAAATAGTAGCCGCTTTTAATTGTGTCAAAAAGAGTTTTAATTCTTGATGTGTAGAATACAATCTTATAAATTCATCTGCGTTGCCGTAAGTAAAGTAAAAATATAATTGATATTCTACTTTGGCTTCCAGGTTTTTCGGTTTTAGCAAATCTATTCTCACTCTCCTCGTCTGTGATTCAATTTCTTCCTTTGTTACGGCATGGTTTTGTGGAATGAACTTTTCGGTGTCTAATTCTTCTATAAAACTCAATCGTTGCCATGCTGCTTCTTGAAACCGATCTGCTAACTGTGTAGGCTCCCCTAAAAATAGTACGTTTTAAAAGGAGACTTTTTAGTCATTGACCTCCTCCCAAATATCGGAGCATTCTAAGTTGGAGATTTCGGGCTGTTTGAAGGTATTAAATTCTCTTCATGAAGGTATGTATTTTCTGATGCAGCTGATGTTGATTCTGCTGTTGCAAAATACATAGCTTCATGAAGAGATGCCCCCGGCAGGGATCTGCGACGCTGCTTTTCTTTTTCATCGTGTTCTATAAACTCCTGTGGTGTCATCTCGTTCAAGGAACTATGTGGACGGAAGCAATTATACTCTTTTACCCAGTCGCTGATCTTCTCGTAAGCATCTTCCAGAGACAAGAACCAGTGCGTGTTTAAGCATTCATCCCTAAATGAACCATTGAACGATTCTATAAAGGGATTATCGGTTGGCTTGCCGGGTCTGGAGTAATCCAGTATAACCTTGTTTTCATAGGCCCACTTGTCAAAGTCTTTTGAGATGGCCTCACTTCCGTTATCCACCTGTATCCTTTCTGGTATTATTTGACTTTGTTGTTTTAAGGCTTCCATGACTTCGACAACATCAAGGCCTTTGATTGACTTCCCAACCCGGATCGCATGGCAATAGCGACTACAATTATCCACTATAGTTAAGCATCGGAACTTTCTGCCATCAAACAAATTGTCTTGCACAAAATCCATCGACCAACACTGATTAATTTTATTGTTGTCCGGCCTTTCTAGCCTGTGTGCAGCCGATTTATTACGTCTAGGGCGTTTGCGGGGGTTCAATCCTTCTTCCTTGTAAATGCGGTGTATGCGTTTGTGATTGTCCATAAAGCCTTCTCGTCTGAGTAGAATGTATATCCTCCACATGCCATAGCGCACCCGCGTGGCCGCAATCTCTTTTATGCGCTGGCGCACGGGTAAGTCTTCTCTTCGGTGCGGCTTATAATACCACGCTGATGAATGAAGTCCCACTGTGCGGCAAGCCCTTCGTACAGCCACCCGGTACTGATCCCTTAGCCGTTCTACCAACTGCTTAAGTTGCCGCACTTTCAGAGATTTTTTTTTAAAACGTCCTGCAACATCTGTTTATCCAGCGTGAGATCGGCTACAATCTGCTTCAGCCGGTTGTTCTCGTCTTCGAGTTGCCGCAGCCTCCGTAACTCGCTTACTCCAAGGCCACCGTACTTTTTCTTCCAGTTGTAAAAGGTCGCTTCGGAAATACCCATCTTGCGGCAGACTTCATCCACCCGCGTACCCGTCTCCGCCTGTTTGAGCGCAAAGGCAATTTGTTGCTCTGTAAACTTTGTTTTGGGGGCAATAACTTCATGTTTTAAGTTATGAAATATTGCCCGATTCTCTACTTTATCAATGTCCGGTTTTTAGGGAGGACGTCAGGGCCGGTGCCCACCCGTAAATTAACCGGCGACCCCACGATGGTAACCTTTTCAAAGACGGCTTTTGGTCCCGTGCCATAGATGGTCCAGTTAGTAGCGCCAATTATTTTACCACCCTTGAAAGTGATAGACCCAACATCGCCAACGGATAAAAAACCAGCGCCGGTGTTATTGTCAATCACACAGTTTTCAAACACGCCGTTACGTATCAATCCCAACTCCGCTTCCATATCTATACCGGCGCCGGGTGCCGAAGCCACTGCCAACTTTGTTTTACTATTGATGGTTTTTCCGGTATTAGTAAAGCGGCAGTTAAGCGCATATAAATGATTGCCGCCTACCCATGAAAAACCTTGCCGTGTGTTACCGTCAAAGGTGCTGTTACGAAGAAAAACTTTCTTCACCGGGGCTGAAGCATCAGGCGTTTTGTTACCTACCTGGATGCCATCTCTTGGAAAGTAACGGCTGGTAACGCCGTCAATAGTTACCTCTTCATTATCGTGACAGTAAATGCCATCGCCGGGCAACTGAATGCCGGTATCGCCCCAATAACCACCAATGGTTAAATTTTGCACATTGCCGTCTAACACCAGGTTGTGAATAGTAACCGATTTATTGCTGCCAAGGTCAAACATATATTGCGGGTAAGCCACATAATCGGGCTTGTAAAAACCACCGGGTGGCGCCTTAAATGCAGCACCGGTGCGGCTTTCAAAGGAACCAAAGTGCATGCCGTCGGTAAGTTTTATAATGGCGCCACTGCCTTCAATAACAACTGGTTTGCTGCAACCGCTAATCTTCATCATGCTTTCTCCCATATACGAGTACCCTTTACCCGTAACGCCGGCAAAAGCTTCTTTGCCTGCTCTATAAAACCCTTTATTGATGACAAGCGTTACACCACCGCCAAGGCTATTGATCTTTGCACTGATCTGCTGCAAGGCCATTGTATTTTTTGCCGCAGTGGAAGATGGCAGGAAACCAAATGCACTGGCTTTGATCTGCGTAAGCGACGTGTTGTTAGCTGTTTTTTGATGGGTATTGATACTGGTGTGCGGCGATTGCGTAGCGCCGTTTTTTATAACTGAATCGTACGTTGCAAAGGGCTTATTGGTGGGAGGCAATGCGTTGTATGTTGGTAATGCCTTGCTATAAAAAAGTGGAAGTAAGGGGATAAATAACAGCAGGCAATAGGGAAGGCTTTTCATCATTGATCGTTCATTGAAAGGTAAAGTTGCTGTGTAAAATCTTTTACGTAAAAAGGTGAAAAAGATTCTTATCATTTCTTTACAGGAGCTTCCTGATTAATGTAGCTGTCACTCTTAAGAATAAGGATCATCAAGAACGTTATTGAGTTTTATAAATGGACTAAAAAATAAATGCTTTGATTCGTTAATGCTCCCCTCTCCAACTCTGTTGGAGAGGGGCCGGGGGTGGGGTTTAATGCCTGAAATGCCGCATGCCGGTAAGTACCATCACCAAATTGTTTTCTTTACAATAAGCAATACTGTCTTTATCGCGGATAGAGCCGCCGGGCTGTATAAACGCTGCAATGCCGCTCTGGTGGCCCATCTGCACACAATCATCAAAAGGAAAAAAAGCATCGCTGGCCATCACCGCACCAGTTAAATCAAAATGGAACTGCTTCGCTTTTTCAATCGCCTGCCGTCTTTGGAGGTAAAGTGCCCACTTTATGCTTTCATACATAACCTCATCTTATATCCCCTGCTACCTTTAGCCTTCAAAAAAATCAAACATGTTTCTACTCATACTTGGTGTTTTAATTCTTGTTGTTTCTTTTTCTATACATGGTACGCCTAACCTCACTTCGGCTTCCCGTGTAGGTAAATTAGTAGGCGTGGGCTTTATTGTGTTAGGTGTTATTACCAGTTGTTTTGTACAGATAGATGCCGGCCAGGTGGGCGTGCAAAAGCTATTTGGTAAAGTGCAGTCGAACGTATTAAACAGCGGACTCAATTTTGTTAATCCGTTGGTAAGTGTTGACCGGCTGGATGTTCGTACGCAAAACTATACGATGAGCGGCGTTAACACTGAAGGACAAAAATCGGGCGATGATGCCATTAAAGTACTCACCTCCGATGGGTTGGAAGTGACAATTGATCTTACGGTTTTATACCGGGTGGTGCCCACTGAGGCTCCCAAGCTGATTCGCGAAACCGGTATTGATTATGAAGACAAAATTGTCCGGCCCATTGCCCGTACCCGCATCAGGGACAATGCTGTTTATTACGAAGCCATCGCTTTATTCTCTACTAAAAGAGATGAATTTCAGAGCCGCATTTTTAAAGGTATCGAAGCGGATTTTAAAACCCGGGGCTTACTGCTGGAAAATTTATTGGTGCGCAACATTACCTTACCGGCGGCTGTAAAAAGCACCATCGAACAAAAAATACAGGCCGAACAGGAATCGCAAAAAATGCAGTTTATTTTAGCTAAGGAACGCCAGGAAGCCGACCGCAAAAGAGTGGAAGCACAAGGTATTGCCGACTATCAAAAGATCATATCGGAAAGCCTTACCGATAAGCAATTGCAGTACGAGCAGATAAAGGCTACTATGGAATTAGCCAAGTCGCAGAACGCTAAAATAATTATGATGGGAAGCAAAGGCGGAGCGCCGGTGATACTGGATACGAAGAATTAACGTAGTACGATTTCGCGATTAAACAGGATTTTCTTGAATTTATAAATGGCAAAAGGCTTCCCGGAGAGGCCTTTTGTTATTACTGCAAAAGTGTAATTTTAAGCTATGATAGAGGTAAAGGAAAACATTGCTGTATTTTCTCCAATGACGGTAGAAGAGTATATTCAGTTGGAGTTGAAATCGGATAGCCGCCATGAATTTAATAATGGACAATTAGCAGACATGTCCGGAGAAAAAACAATTAATAATAAGATACTACCGTTCATTTACATTTTTCTAATGAATCATCTTTTTCCAAAAGGTTTTCAGGTTTTTAATCACGATGTAAAAGTTTCCAATTTTGACCGTACGAAGTATTTTTATCCGGATGTTTTTATAACGAGAGAGACAGCGACATCTCAAAATCAGTATATACAATACGAACCCGAACTCATCGTAGAAGTTATTTCACCTTCCACACATATTACTGACACCGTTGACAAATACATTGCCTACACAACCATTCCTTCCTTAAAGTATTACCTGATTGTAGAACCGGAAACCATCTATGCCACGCTATTTTCAAAAAATGCGGAAGGTAAATGGGAGGCCATGACATACATACGCAATACCGATGTAATAGCCCTGCCGTTATTGGAATTAAACCTTCCTTTAAGCGACGTATATAAGTGATGAAGGAAGTTTACAGTTTACCATTAAACTTCTGAAAGTTGTTTGGTTCTGCTGCTTACTTAATAGGTGTAACCCAGCACTTAACTCCTGCTGATGCAATAGCTGTAAACAGTGAACTTGTGAACGGTAAACTTTAAATACTTCACAATCCAAACCACTTGTTTTTATGCGCCATCTGTATCACCTGCGCTTTGCTTTGCACATGCAGTTTTACATAAATATTTGCTACGTGCTTTCGTACGGTAAGGGTGCTGATAGTAAGCACGGACGCAATGCGCTTGGCATCCCAGCCATTAACGGTGTACTGTAAAATTTCTTTTTCCCTCCCGGTTATTACTTCGGGTAAATGAGCCTCGGTTTGTTCTAATGGTTTAGGAGCATGGCTTAGTAGCTGTAAGGCTTTTCGTGCTATGGCGGGACTCATAGGCGCTCCTCCCTGATCTAAAACATTCATGATGGCGTCGTTCAGGGTAGCGGCATCTTCGTGCTTTAGTAAATAGCCCGAAGCACCGGCTTTTATCGCTTCAAAAATTTTATCATCATCATCAAAAATGGTAAGCACAATAAAATGGATGGAAGGATAAAGCGTTTTGGCAATAGCGATGGTTTCGATACCATTGAGGTGCGGCATTTCCAGATCCATAAAAACCACTTTGGGAATTTTAGCCGGTGGAAGCCCTTTTAATTCTTCCAGGCATTTATCGCCGTCTTCCGCCGTAAAAAGAATTTCATATTGAGTAAGAGCCGTTAGCTTTTGCAAAAAGGTTTTGCGGTTAACCGGGTTATCTTCTACTAAAGCAATGATGGTTTTTTGGTTCGTCATGTACCTAAAATTCTTTATTCATACATACATTACCTATAACTAATTTGTAGTAGCGTTAATTACTACTTTAGTGCCGGTTGGTTGGTTGGCTTGCCATTCAATCTTCCAGCCTGATTCGGTTGCCCGTTCTTTCATGTTTTGCAAGCCATTGCCTCCCTCATTTGTAAATAGGCTCCTGTTCATACCTGCGCCATTATCGCTTACGCTTACCGTCCAATCCGTAAGGGCTTCTATCTTAATAATTATTTGCGTGCATCGGCTATGCTTCAGTGCATTAATGACACCTTCTTTTATAATCTGGAAAAGATGGAACGCCTGGCCCGGCGGCAGAAGGTAATCATTGGTAATCTCTTCCTCCACATCAATCGTAACGCCGGGATAGCTCGGCCCCACTTTTTGTATAAAAACTTTCAACCGGTCAGAGATGGAGGTAAGTAAAAGCGCATCTTTTTTCAACACCCAGATAGTATCGCTTAGCTGCGCAACAATAGCCTGCGAGTTACTGTGCAACTCGTGTAAAACCAGGTGGTCGTTACCGGTTTCCGACTCGGACAAATGAGTAATGTTAGAAGCAATAGAAGCCGCATAAGCCCCCAGGCTATCATGCAAATCGGCTGCAATCCGCTTCCGTTCTGCTTCTTCGGCTTCCTTCACGGCCAGCTCCGAGTTTCGCTTCATAATCTCCATGCGTAGCTTTTGCTTTCGTCGCGAGTTTTTAAAAAGAATATAAGAGAGAACCACGGCAAAACCAAGCAACAATAAAGAGCCATAGATCCAATAGTTTTTTTGAGTGAGGTCGAGCTTCTGCTGCACGATAGTAGTTTCCTGTTTTTGCAGGTCATACTTTGTTTGAAGGTTCGCTAATTCATCGGCCGAATTTTGTTTGTTCAAGGAGTCTTTCATGGCCATCTGTAGCTTCACCGTTTCGCCATATTGCTTGTAGTTGCCGGTGGCTTTATAATTCTCGGCCAGGGCATTATATAGTAGCAGCAAAAGCGGTGTAAAATTTTTACGCCGCCGGGCCAGGCTAATGCCAAGACGGCAAATGGCTTCTCCCTTTTTTAATTGTTTCGTGTTGGCATAAAACGAGCCCAGTACGCTCATGTCGGAGATGATGTACAAGGTATCGCCGATAACCTTTCGTAGTTCCAGCCCCTGTTTGAGGGAGTTTTCGGCTTCCGTTATTTCCTTCTTGTAACTCAGGATCAGGCCTCTTGCTATCAGGCCCTGGCATATTATAAAAAGGTTGTCGCAGCTATGCCCAATGTCAATAGCCCTTTTAGCATAGTACTCGCAGGAATCGGCAAACAGGGGCGAAGCGGTAGCCTGATGCAGGTGTAAAAAACTGATGGCGGCGTTAACTAATAAAAGGCCGTAGGCATCGCCGAATCTGATTTGTTCAGGGGCAGAAATTAGTCTTACCGCATCATGAACAAGCTTCAGGCATTCGCCATTTTGCCCATTACTCAGATAAGAGGAGGAGATGCCCCGCTTGGCAAAAAGCATAAACATCGTATCGTTGCAAAGAGTGGCCTGGCCTAACAGTTCGTAAAACGTATTTACTGTTTCTTTTGGTTTATTAGTGCGGTAGTAAATAAGACCCTTTAACTGTAGAAAAAGAAGGTAGGCGCCCTTTTCTTTTTCATTGTGTGCCAGCAGAGCCGTATAATGATTGGTGATAGCAAGGCTGCTATCTTCTTTGCCATTTATCACAAGGCTGTAGGTAATAAAATAATCAGCCAAAATTTTATAATGAACACCCGGTATCGTTTCGCTTAGCTTTTGCAGGGCCAATGAATATTTATATAGCGAATCGGCTGAAAGGGAAGACTTTTCATTGCATAACTGAACCAGTGCAGCCGCTTTTTGCTCGTTGCCGGATGCGGCTGCCACCTGCGCTTTCAGGCTATCTATCTTATGCGTTTGAGCCTCTGCTAATGACCGAAGAAAAAAAGCCAGTAAAAAACATATAAGGTAGCGGCAGATCATGACACTTCTTTTTGGTATGAACTATTTCAGACGATAGTTATCACACTGAATCTTTTAAATATAAATAATTTACAGCTCTTCTACATCAAACTAAGTATAGCTACCTTGTTCCGGAAGTTTAAAATTCGTACAGTTATTAGCGTCATATTCAAAAGCGGGATTCAACAAGAAAGCAACTATTGCATTTATGTTAGTAATACTTAGCGGCATATTAAAGCCTTACCATAAAAAGTTTAAATAGCAACTATGAGACGTTTATTGCTTTATACCTGTTTATCTGCCCTGCTTACGGCAGGTTGCGGCCCTAAAAAAACCACTGCAAATCATCATAACGATAACGGCGGTAATGATGACGATAATACAAAAGGAGAAGCGCTGCTTTTTATAAAGCACAAGACGGTGGATAAAGAAGGAACCGGGCTAGTAGCCTCTACCAGTTTAATTCCGGAAGGATGGATAATGAAAGAGAACCTCACCTGGGAGCGTAACGACCCTACAGTGCCTATACGTTATGAAGGCACGTTGCAAAGCCCTGATAAAACAATGCTGGTTCAATCCTACGCAGACTCGAGGCATGTGTGGTACACGGGACCATCGGGCACTAATGGAGCTAAGCCGCCAAAAGATATTATTGATGGCTTAAAGTTTCTTATCAGATCAGAGCGTGGCGAAAAAGACATCACCTTCGTTAGTGAAAAAATATTGGCAGATAAACCAGAGAATAGTGAGCAGGGCGGCTCTCAAATCCGATCTACCAATCAATCGGGGATGGTAAAAATAGCCTACGAAGAAGATGGAGAACCGGTAGATGAAGAGTTCTACGGCGTTTTACAGGTATCGGATATTATTTCACCAACCGCCTTGGGTAACTCAGAATCAATACCCTGGTCGGCCAGTTCGCTTTATTCCATAAAAGCGCCTAAGGGGCATTTGAAGGAGTGCCGCAAAATTGCGCAGACGTTTCATAATTCTATCCGCACCACTAAACCCTTTTATAATAAATTATTACAGGTAATACAACTGCTAACTGATCAGTCTTATCTGCAAATTTTCAGAGCCGGACAAATCAGTAAATTAATAAGTGCTACCAACGATCAGATGATTGAGAATATTGATGCCAGCTATCGTAGCTCGCAGCAGGCCTACGACCGGGTTAACAATGAATTCAGCGACTACATACGCGGGGTAGATAGATGGTCTGCCGGCGGCAGTGAAGTACAATTGCCATCGGGTTACGATAATGCCTGGGTGAATGACAGGGGCCAGTACCTGGTTAGCAATACCAGTGGTTACGATCCGGGTAAAGAGTATGAAGGCACCTGGACCCAATTGGATAGAAAAGAATAAGCCACTTTACTTTTAATTTAATCCAACACAGTTATAAAGGTGGCCAACGTTTTAAAATGGTAATTACCTCAATAAACAATAGTAAAAAATTACCCTTTTTACTATTACAGGATGCTTAACTTGCCAGCCCACATACCCAACTATTATGGCTGTTTTTAAATTAACGCCGCTGTTATCCGGCCTAATTATTAGCGTACTACTATCGGCGAAAACGCTTCCTGCCCGTAGCCAGGTTGCTGGCTGTAAAGATCCCGCTGCGCTCAATTACAACCCTTCTGCTACCGTAAATAATGGTAGTTGCATGTATAGCCCTACCAGTTATACACCGCCCGTTAAAGTAGATTCCATCAGCGATATATTGCACGAAACAAGCGGCCTGCAAATGGCCGGCAATTTTTTGTGGAGCTTTAACGACGGCGGTAATGCCGCCGCTATTTACCGGCTGGATACCGCCTCCAGCGCCATATTGCAAACTGTAAATTTAGGCGGCGCTACTAATGTAGATTGGGAAGAGATTTCTTTTGACGGCACTTTTTTTTATGTAGGTGATTTTGGTAATAACGCCGATGGGGCCCGTACTGATTTAAAGATCTATAAGTTTCCGTTCAGTGCCATTCCTGATTATACTACAAACCCTGTTGCAACTATAGCGTCCGGGCAGATAGAAGTGATCAGTTTTACGTACAGCGATCAAATTACAGTTACGCCTGCGCCGCCTAACAGTACAGCGTTTGATTGTGAAGCAATGATCATTGATGCGGGTAAGATTCATCTTTTTAGTAAAAACTGGCTCGACTCTACTACTACCCACTACATCATTAACGGTACAACGGCTGGTACGTACGTGGCTAACAAATCGGAAACTCTTCCTGCGGGTTACTTAGTAACGGCTGCCAGTAAAGCTCCGGGCTCCGCTATCATTGCGCTTCTTGGCTATCGTAACTCCGGCTTTGGCAATCATTTTATGACGATGCTTTCTGATTTTAGCGGTGGCCAGTATTTTAATGGCAATGTGCGGCTGATTGATCTGCCAAATGCAGTTACCATGGGCCAGGCCGAAGGCATTACCTTCCGAACCGGCACGTATGGCTATATCAGTAATGAAAAATTTACCCGTGGTACGGCACCTTTTATTCTTACTGTACTTCAAAAGTTGCGTTCGTTTAGTACCGACGGTTTTGTGCCTCCTTATGTGCTCCCTGTAAATTTAAAAAGCTTTGGCGTGAGCAATAAAAACGGTGTGCATCAAATAAACTGGAGTTTTACCGAGGCGGGAAAAAATGTAAAGGTTTTATACAGCGCTAATGGCGCTGCATACACTACGCTGGCTGCTTACCCCTCTTCAGTCTCAGGATCATTTTTTAATTTGCCGGTAAGTGGTTCAAGTTGTTACCGGCTGACGTGGGAAAAAAGCACAGGTGCCGTTGAGCTTTCTAACATAATTTGTAGTAAGGAGGAAGTGAAGGATGGCCTGCGCAACATTGTACTTCATAAAAACGGGCAATTAACTTTTACCCTTACTGGTACCGGTGCGGATGATTATTTATTCAGATTGCTTACTACCGATGGGAAGCTGATAATGCAATCGGCAAAGCGAATGATAACTGCGGGTACCGCCAGCATTAAACTGTCAAACAACCTGCCGCATAATGGTTTGGTTTTGCTTCAGGCTATTGGTAGTAAAGAACAAAAAAATTTGCTGGTAAAAGTGCAGGAGTAATGCTGTTTGCTCTAAAGAAAGTCGCAACATTTTATATGCAAAACAGCATGCCGTAAAGAAAATAAAGTATAAGCCGGCTATAGTAATATGGATAGATCCAATTCAAAACCAGGCAACACATCTTCGCCGGAAAGCGTTCTATTAAAATCAGTTACTGTATCAATAGTGCCATCTGCCCGATAAATAAAAACCGTTTGTGTTTCCGGAACCAGCAGCCAGGCAAGCCTTGCGCCATTTAGTATCCATTTAACCATTTTTGCCTGTGCCGGTGAAAGGTGGTCGGTAGGCGATAAAACTTCCACTACAAAATCGGGTGCAAAGGGAAGAAAGCGTTTTCTTTCTTGTTTTGAAAGGCTGCCCCATTTCTCATTTGTTATCCAGGAAACGTCCGGGCTTCGCATGGAGTTGTCAGGTAATTGAAAGCCGGTTGAACTATCAAATGCTTTGCCCCGCTTCTCTTTCTTATTCCAATGTTGAACTTCATAGTTTATCTCGGAATGCTGATTACCCGTTTCTCCGCCTGTAGGTGCCATAATAATGAGTTGATCGTGTTCGTCTCTTTCAATTCGCAGGTGCTTGTTGCGGGTACAAAATTCAAAGAGTTCTTCATCACTCATTTTACCGGAAGAAAGGTATAAAGGCAGCGGATAATCTCTTTCAATAATGGCTGTCATCGCAAATGCTTTAACCAAATTTATTCTTTTCTACCGAAAGCAGCCGGCAAGCGGTTTTAAACAAAATTGCCATCGGCCCAAGCCGATGGCAATACATATAAATACGATATCCCGTTCTATCCTAACGCTACTCTTTTAAATTCTGTTACTTCCAACCCACCGGCGCTTTTCAAAAACTCCGCTACCGATTTGCCGTTGTCTTTTACAAAAGCCTGTGCGGTTAAGGTGTTTTCCTTAAAGAAAACATTGAGCTTGCCTTCGGCGATTTTAGCGATCATATCTTCCGGTTTGCCGGCCATCTTGGGGTCTTGCTTCATCTGGTCTATTACAATGCTGCGTTCCCGCTCCACTACATCGGCTGGTACAGAAGTTGGGTCAACGGCTAAAGGGTTCATGGCAGCAATCTGCATTGCTACATCCTTACCGGCTTCGCCAGCTTCTTTATTAAAACCAACCAATACACCCATACGGTTAGCACCATGAATGTAAGAAGCCACATAAGGCGCTTCTACTCTTTCAAAACGGGCCACGCCAATTTTTTCACCAATGGAAGCCAGTTTATCATTGATCATATCCGACACTTTTGCGCCGTTGAAGGTGATTTCATTTAATTCTTCTACTGACTTTACATTGTTGTTTATAGCAGCATCGGCAATGCTTTGCGCAAAGGCTACAAAGTCGGCATTCTTAGAAACAAAATCAGTTTCAGAAGAAATGGTAAGAACGATACCGGTTTTATTATCCGGTGTTGTTTTCGCAATCACCACACCTTCTTTCGCTTCGCGGTCGCTACGTTTAGCGGCCACCTTTTGGCCTTGCTTACGCAACCAATCAATGGCGCCTTCAAAGTCGCCACCGGTTTCAGTCAGGGCTTTGCGGCAATCCATCATACCGGCGCCTGTAGCCTGACGTAATTTATTTATATCCTGCGCTGTTATTGTTGCAGTTGACATGCTTGAGATAGTTTAAAGTTCAAAGTTTAAAAGTTCAAAGTTGACGCTTCAATTTTGAACTTCTTTCTGTTGATTAAGGTTCTGAACGTTGAAGAGTGCGACGCAACAGAAGGTGCAGTGAGCACTGCTGCCGGTAACATAATCGTCAACGTTATTTTAAAGAACTATTTATATATCTGATAAAAGGCTGACTTTATTTTTCATCAGCTAATCGGCTAATCATCATATCAGCTAATTAGCGCCTTCCACCACCGGGACCGCGACCACCACCGCTTCCGGCACCGCCTGGAGTACGACGACGTTGCCCACCAGCCGCTCCACCGGCACCGGGACCACGGCCACCAGCGCCTGGTCCACGACCTGCGCCACCACCGGCTTGTCCTTGTGCGCCGCCTCGTCCACCACGTCCACGGCCGCCTTCAGCTTGTGCTTCAGCCTCTAAACGGGCTGCTCTCCTTTCTTTTTCATCATCACTGATTTGATCTTCGCCTTCATCGTCTTTGGCGGCTAAACGTTCCTGCAAACCTTCGGCAATAGCAGCCGTAATATAATTGGTGATAATAGCAATGGATTTGGTAGCATCGTCATTGGCAGGGATAGCATAGTCCACTTTGTTAGGGTCGCAGTTGGTATCTACCACGCCAAATGTGGTAATATTTAAACGCTTTGCCTCGGCTAAAGCAATGTGCTCATGACCAATGTCCACAATAAATAAAGCGGCAGGTACACGACCCAATTGAGCGATACCGCCCAATACTTTTTCCATCTTTTCTTTATCACGTGTTAGCGTTAAACGTTCTTTTTTAGTAATAGAATCAAAGGAACCATCGCCCAGCATTTTATCAATGCTCTGCATTTTTTTAACGCTTTTACGAACGGTATTAAAATTGGTTAACATCCCACCCAACCAACGTTCGGTAACAAAAGGCATGTTCACCCGTTGGGCACATTCGCTAACAATATCTTTCGCCTGCTTTTTAGTGCCCACGAAAAGAATTTTTTTACCGCTGCGGGCAATTTGCTTCAGTGCTGCTGCAGTCTCCTGCAACGACTCTGTTGTTTTATTGAGGTCAATGATATGAATGCCTTTCTTCTCCGCAAAGATGAAGGGCAACATCTTGGGGTTCCACTTCTTTTTCAGGTGACCAAAGTGTACGCCGGCCTCCAGAAGTTGCTGTTGTAAGGAAGTGTTTTGTTCCATTTGAAGTATTTGAAATTTGTTATTTGAATTAGTGAGTCCGCTGTCAACGGGTAACAGTCCATAAAAGCTAAATCAGCTGTTGACCGTGAACCGTTAACAGATAAATTAACGCTTCGAGAACTGGTAGCTTCTACGGGCTTTTTTCTTACCAAACTTTTTACGCTCAACAGAACGTGGATCACGTTTGAGTAAGCCGGCTGCTTTTAAAGAAGGGCGGAACTCAGGATTGATTTCCACCAGTCCGCGGGCAATGCCCAACATAGCCGCCTCGGCCTGGCCTTTTACACCACCGCCGGTTGCATTAATTTTTACATCAAACTTATCAGCCGCTTCTACGGTTTTAAGAGGACGCTCTACCTGGTTTTGTAAATAAATGAGCGAGAAATACGCTTTGTAATCTTTATCGTTTACCGTGATGGCGCCTTTGCCCTTAGAGATAAACACTCTGGTTACGGCTTCTTTACGACGGCCAACACTGGTTGTTTGCTTTTCCATTTATATCAATTTGATATTTAAGGTTTGACCCTTCGACAAGCTCAGGGTGACAAATTAATTAGAATTTCAGTTCCTTGGGTTGTTGCGCCGTATGCGGATGTTGATCACCGGCATAAACAAATAATTTTTTGTACATCTGGCGGCCCAAACGGTTTTTTGGCAACATGCCTTTTACCGCTCTTTCAATAAGCACTTCCGGACGGCGTTTTTGAAGGTCTTTGGCAATTTCTACTTTACGGCCACCAGGATAACCTGTGTAGTGGTCGTACTCTTTTTCATCCATTTTGTTACCGGTCAGTTTTGTTTTTTCTGCATTGATAACGATAATAAAATCGCCGGTGTCAACGTGAGGGGTGTAGTATGCTTTGTTTTTACCGCGTAAGATAGCGGCAATACGAGCACACATACGTCCCACGGTTTGATTGGTACCATCTACAACGTACCAGGTACGCTGTACAGTAGCCGCATTCGCATGCTTGGTTGTAAAATGTAATTTGCTCATGATAAAAATTTTTTGTCCGCTCTTGTTACCCTGAGCGAAGCCAAAGGATTGTTTAAAACTGCGGCCATCCCCGCAGCGTTTTTTAATGAGGCGCAAAAGTAGGGGATGAAGTGGATACAAGCCAAAGAATTACATCATTATTTTTTATGACAGCTTTATAACTTACTGAAATACAATGAAATTTTTGACCAAAATTAAAACTCTTAATAACCCATCTAATTATAGGGTAACAATAATCTTATTAGATTAGCAATTTTATGATGATGGCTAAGAAGGCAGAAGCGGTATATTTCATAATTAAAAAATTACCGCTATGATTTTCATTTCCATCACCCGCCTTCGCCTGCGATCTGTTATATATCTTCCGGTGTTTTTTTTATACACCATAGCTTCTAACAAACAGTTGATAAAAGATTCAAAATTTCGTAAAGGCAAAACGCTGTTAGATAAAGGTCTCACCTTCTGGACCATGACGCTCTGGAATACTGAAGCAGATATGCGGGCCTATCGTAATTCAAACGCTCATAAAAAGGCAATGCCTAAATTACAGCATTGGTGCAATGAAGCCTCCGTGGTTCATTGGCAACAGGAAGAAGCAGAATTTCCTTCGTGGGTAGAAGCGCACCAACGGATGCAAAAAGACGGGCGGCTTTCTAAAGTTAAAAACCCTTCGCCTTTTCAGTCACTACTACAAATTCCCGCTCCCCGTTATCCATCCAAAACAGAACGTATCTTACTGCCCGAGAAATAGCCCATCATGTCTGAAGTAATTTACAATTTAGGCCGAACTAATTTTGGCAACCCAGCTAACATCGGTAATGTATTATCAGAAGAAGAAGCATTACAGCTTTTGTATGGTTGGGTACCTAACGAGCGCCTTCGCCTGCACATGAAGCAGGTAGGCGCCGTAATGAAGGCATGGGCTTTAGAAAAAGAACATCTTTCAGAAACAGAGGCTTACAAATGGTGGCTTGCTGGTTTATTGCACGATGCCGATTGGGAGAAACATCCAAATGATCATTGCCGCATTATTATCGAAGAACTGGAAGCCAGGAATATTGATCCTTCCATCATTCAATGTATTGCTTCGCATGGGCCGCGATACTTTGGCGTAGAGCCGCAAACCATCATGGATAAAATGATCTACGTGTTTGACGAACTCTCGGGCTTTATTCATGCAGCAGCACTTATTCGCCCTGCACGCTATGATGGCATGGATGTAAAAAGCATTCAAAAGAAATTAAAAACCCCCTCCTTTGCGGCGCAGGTAAGCAGAAGTGATATAGAGGATGCCATCTCCCGTATCCCCGATACGTTAGAGGAAATTATTTCCTTCATTATTGGTCATCAAAAAGACATCGCCTGATGCCCTTTCACATTTTATTGGCTTTTGTTTAAACCTTCTGTTTCATTTGCCGTCTTTACGCTGCTGTAAACTGCATTATGTGCTTTAGCTTAAACCGTTCACTATAAACCTAAACCTTTATGAGAAGAATCTACCTATTGCTTGCCTTAGTTGTTAGCGCTACCCTGCTAAGGGCACAAACAACACCCAGTGTCAATTTTACTTTTAGTCTTAACGCTACCCTTAATGATGTAGTGTTTACCAACACCAGCCTAACATTAGGCGACGGCGTAAAAAAAGCCTATTGGACGTTTGGAGATGGAAGCCTTCAGGTTACCGGCGCTTACGATGGCGCTACACACCATTATGCTGCTGCAGGCACTTACCAGGCCTGTTTAAAAATTTATAAATACACTACGTCTATTGATTCTTTGCTTTTGGGATCGGAATGTAAATCAGTGGTCATACAACAAGCGTGTACTGCGACTTATCAGTTTCATGATTCAATAAGTACCAACTCATTTGTTCATCAGGTAAGCTTTTATGGCTCCGGTACCAGCACGGGCAATAAACCCATTACCCACATCTGCTGGACCTTTGGCGACGGCCATGATACTTGCATAACCGCAACTGCCGGCACTTCTATCACCACGTTCTTAAATATCAGGCACGAGTACCATCAAAATGGTACGTACAATGCCTGTTTGAAAATAACCTACGATGGCGGCTGCATTGGTGAAAAGTGCAACACCATTGTTTTAAACGCGCCAACTGTTGCTGATAGCTGCACTGCCAACTATACTGTTCAACCTACTACTGCTTCTGCTTTAGGCAAAAAATTTATCGCCCAGCCCTGGCACAGCAATAACAAAAAACCAGTACGTATCTGCTGGACCTTTGGCGATGGCAAGGACACCTGTATCCAATACGCTGCGTCTTATACCGGCGACTATTGGGTAGAACATCATTATGCTAACTACGGCCAGTACGAAGTATGCGTCACCATCACGTATGATGGCGGCTGCGAAAAAAGAAAATGCAATACGGTAGTGGTAAGTTCGCCCACACCTGTTGCCGATACCTGCACGTTTACCTTGAATGAAACAGCCACCAATCTCTCTAACCTGGAGCGCAAGTTTTATGTAGGCCTGCAGGCAAATAAAGTAGCCGAAAGAATTTGCTGGAATTTTGGTGATGGCACCGATACCTGCGTGGTGTTAACCAACCCGGTAAACTCGTTACAACTAATGATGGTGCATCATTACGCGGCGCCAGGCAATTATAACGTGTGCGCTAAAGTAACTTATATAGGTGCATGCACCGTTCAGCGTTGCCGCACCGTTTCCATTGCTATTGCACACAGCAATATTTGCGGCGGCTACCTAACAGACTCTGTTACATCGGCCAATACCATTCATTTTACCGGAACCGGTATTCAAAACGCCAGCGATTATGTGATCAGCTATAACTGGACCTTTGGCGATGGCGCCTCGGGCAGCGGACAAGGCATCAACCACACGTATGGCGGCCCTGGCCATTACAACGTTTGTCTTTATTTGAAAACCAATAGTGGTTGCGAAACCAGAATATGCAAACAGGTAGAAGCCGCTGGCACTAACCAACCGCAATTGATCTTATCACCCAACCCGGTAGTGAGTACGTTAACGGCTTTGTTCCATTCGCTTTACCAACAAACGCTTACGGTAAAAATTTACAATGCAAATGGGCTTATGGTTCGCAGTTATGTAAGAAGTGCCAACGTAGGTTCCAACACCTGGACGTTTGATGCAGGTGCATTACCAACCGGTGTTTACTCGGTCATCGTTCAATCATCTAACCAATTTGCTACGTCTATTTTCTTTAAGCAATAAGTTCAACTGAATATCATAAACAAAAAGCCGTTCAAGAATGAACGGCTTTTTGTTTATGAGGAATAGAACCTACTTGTAAGATTGATAATGAGTCTCAAATATTATAAATGATGATTACAAACCCACCGGGCAACGCACTTTCTGCGCCGATGAATTACGTATCGGTAAAAAATCGCGGAACGAAGCTGTTAATTCCATGGCTCCTTTTCCGCCCGATGCTGTACTCAGTTTGCTGATATTGACATCGTAGGTAAAGCCTAAGCTCCATTTATAATAATCCAGCTTAACTACCGGCATTACCGCATCGCCCCAGCGGGTAAAAACGCCACCTGATAAACTAAAGGTTTGATCATCATCTTCCTGTTCAATATCGTGCTTCCATAAAAGGCCGCCCTGCGCCAGGCGGTTGCCTCCCTGTACAAATACATCGCCGTAAAGTATCAGTTTATCGTACTCACTAACAGGTGCCGAAAGGCCGGCATTTATCATCACTTTACCATTCAGCCTTACATCGTTCAATACACTGAAGGCTACCTTGGGTTGTGTAAAATGAAAGTACGATCCGCCGATGTAGTAGCGAATATCATTGCCAAAAACAGAGCTGTATAAAAGTCCCACGTTAGCATCGTAATACGTCATCTCGGTATTAAAAGCGCCACTGGAAAATGTTTGCCGCGTAGGGTTGGTAGGGCTGTAGGCGCCATTCACAAACTGGTCATCAAACCGCAGCTTGCTGTTATTAAAACGTTGCCACACGGCGCCACCAGAAAAGCCCAATGACAAGTAGCTATCCTTATCGCCATTGATGGATTTATGAAAGGTAAGCGTTGGCAGCAAAGCCGTTCGTCCCAGCTTCGAATCTCCGGCAACATCATTGGTTAACTGAACGCCAAGGGCCAGGTAATCCACCTCGTTTATAGCAAACTTTAGTTCGCCGCTAAGCCCTGTGGTTTGATAAGGAACCGTAACACTATTCCATTGATTGCGAAACACGCCAACCACCCGCACATCACCCGTGAAAAGCCCTGCTATGGCGGGATTGCGAAGCAGCGGCAATTCGTAAAACTGCGAAAAATTGATGTCTTGTGCCGATGACAGAAGATACATGACCGATGATAGAAAAAATAGAAACACCTTTTTCATAACACACAATTATTTAATGATGGTTACATTTCCTTTATACGTAAACAATGATCCATTTTCGCAGACGGCTTCGCAGGTATAAACAAATACATCGGGGCCGGCGGCTATCCCTTTTACTTTTCCATCCCAGCCATACAATGGGTTGTTGGCTACAAAGTCCGTCTTCTCAAAAACCAACTCGCCCCAGCGGTTAAAAATGCGAAAATATTTTACGGTAACAATGCCGCTGGCCCTTACCATTAGTACATCATTGATGCCATCGCCATCAGGCGAAAACGCATTGGGAATATATACCTGGTCCTGGCTGCAGGTAACTTTTATATTGATGGTATCCGATGCCGAACAACCGTACGGCGTGGTAGCAATTACGGTGTAGGTGATGTTCTTTTTTATCTCCGCCACCGGCACCGCGCAATTGCTGCAGGTGAGATTTGTGGCCGGCGTCCACAACCATTTAGCAATCGGCCCATTGGTGATGGTTGATGTTAAGGGATGCAGATTGCCTGCCGGTAAAATAAGGTCAGGGCCCAGGTTAATCGCTGGATACTGGCCCACGCCAATTGTTACAAAAGCCGTATCGGTAAAGCAATTGAAGCCATCATAACCAACAACACGATACGTAGTTGTTACTGCCGGTGATGCGGTAGGATTAGAGATGGTAGTGCTATTTAAACCGGCAGCCGGCGACCAGTTATACGACGAAGCGCCGCTCACCAGTAAATTAGTGGAGCCACCGATACAGATAGAATCCGGAGGCGATACATTCATCTTTAGCGGTTGAATAACGGTTACCACCACCGTATCATAATCGGCACAGCCAAAACTGTTTTTGCCTTCTACCACATAAGGCGTAGTAAGGAGCGGAGAGGCAACAGGGTTGGAGCAAGTATAACAACTCAGTCCGCTCAACGGCAACCATTGATACGTTGCAGTGCCCGATGCTGTTAATTGTGCAGAGGAACCACGACATAAGTTAAGCGATGGTGTAGCCGTAACAAATGGCGAAGGCTTCACCACTATTGTATGAGACGCCGTATCAAAACAACCATTAACCGTACCGGCAATTAAGCGCAGCGTAAAGGTGCCCGGCGAAGTAAAAATATAATTGAAGGAACTACCGGTTCCGCTGGCGCCATTCGATAGATTCCATTGTATAATATTGACAGCATCGGCCGATTGAATGATGCTGTTGAAAGCAATGTTTTTGCGGGTGCAGGCAATCGTATCAGCATTGATAGAGGCAACTGGTTTTGCTTTCACCACTACATCTACTTGTTTGTTTATCGTATCGGTACAACCGCTGTTGCCAATAACAATCAACTGAATGATATAAGACCCGCCGGTAGCATAGTTATGCGATGGCGAGAAGCCGGTGCCGGCGGCGCCATCGCCAAAATTCCACTTCACCATTTGCTTACCAAAAAAGGTATGCGATGTATCGCTAAACACCAATGTAGTAAGGCCGCATACTTCGTTTTTTGCTACCGTAAATCCGGCGCTTATTTTATCTACTTTAATGGTGTCAATGCCCTTTAAAATCACGTTGCAACCGGCCGCATTTTGCAAGGTCACCTTGGGTAAATAAAAACCCGGATTAGCATACGAATGAAACACCGTTTGCTGCGTGGTCGTTAAGCTAACGCCATCTCCAAAATCCCATACATAAGTTGAGGCGCCTGTGGCCACGGCTTGCAACTGCACTGATGCCGGGTAGCATTTATAACCACCGGTATATTGTAAAGTACCGCCGGGGCCATTCACTATAATATTTTTTTTAGTGATGTAAGTGCAGCCGCCGGGCACCGTTACCGTAAGCTTTACATTATACGAACCAAATACGGCAAACGTATGCACCACGCTATCACCGGTAGCTGTGCTGCCATCGCCAAAGTCCCATAAAGCCGTAACCGATGGTTTGTTTTTATTAACGAACGTAAGCGTAAGCGGCGCACATTGGCTCACTGAATCTGATGCAGTGAAGAAGCCTGTTTGCGAAGCCGTGACCGTAATAGATTGACGGGCACTATCGGTACATACATTGCCCGAAGGATTATTGCGATAACTAACCAACATTACCACATACGTACCCGGCGTGGTGTAAATATGCAAAGGGTTATTTAAGGTAGCTGTACCGCCATCGCCAAAGGTCCATAAATAAGCGGTTGCACTATCTGATAAGTTACTGAACCGCACCGAATCGCCTTTGCAGATGGCAAACCTTGAAGCCGTGAAAGCCGCACGGGGCTTGGGATACACAGTGATAGCTTCAGATGTGGTGGTGTCGCTGCAATTGTTGATGGCTTGCAATGTGGCCGTATAAGTTCCCGGCGTTAGATAGGTATGATAAACCGTATCTACATTTTTAGAAGTAGTGGTGGTGCCGCCATCGCCAAAGTTCCAGCGAAACACCGAAGCACCCTGCGAGTTATTAAAGAACGCCACAGCATGTGGTGCACAACCAAAATGATCGGTGCCGTTTACCGCAAGGTTTAAGCGGATGCTGTTGGGCGCTACCACAATCGCATAGCGAAGTGAATCAACACCACATTCATTAGTTACTTTCAGCTTTACATAAAACGTATCTACCACACCGGTGATAAAGGTGTGCTGCACTGAGTCGGGGCTGGTGGTAGCGAGTGTAATGCCATCGCCAAAATCCCAGAAGTAGGTATTGTTGGCTCCCTTTGATGTATTACGAAACGTAACCTTCATGGGCGAGCAACCGCTTGTTTTTGTTGGTGTGAAAAGCGCTTTGGGCTTGCTCTTTACCCGGATGCTTTTGGCGAACGTAAGCGTATCGCAGGGCGAAAAAACTTTGAGTTTCACCACGTAGGTTGTATCGCCATAAGCCGGATTGGGAGCAAAAAGTATAGTGCCCGGTTGCACAGCAGTTGATGTTTGCCCGTTACCAAAATCCCAAAAATAATTATAAGAAAGAATGTAGGTGCTTGTGTTGGTAAACGACACCGTTATTGGTCCGCAACCAACGGTATCCGTCAAGGTAAATGAAGGCGTAGGCTTGCGAATGGTTTTGAACTTTTGCGACAGGCTATCAGCCTTACAACCAAAGGTTGAAACCACTTTCAACTTGATAATTACCGAATCATTTTCGTTAGCGATGGTATAACCGGGGAAGGTAGTACCGGTGCCGATTTGAGCTCCGTTGGCATACCACAAGTATTGACTATTAGCCGGTGATGTTTGCAGATTGACAACCGCTGGTGTAATTATAAACGGCGGACATTTTACTGTATCGGTTGGAAGGAATAAAGCTTTTGCATCGGGGTTCACCGTAATGACTACCATGTTGCTGATGCTTCCAAACTGGCCGCTGCATAAGGTGGTTGAAACGGTTCGCCGGTACTGCGTAGTTTGGGTTAGTACACCTGGCGAATAACTTATGCTTGTTGCACCTGCAATAGGGGTCCAGGTTGAGCCGCCATTGGTGCTTTGCTCCCAGGTGTAAGCATAATTTCCATTGCCACCTGCAGGGGAAGCACCAATAATTGAGGGTGCCGTTATTCCTGTACAGATAGTTGCGTTAGCGCTGATGCTGTTGTTGGTTAATGCCGGTTGCACAATGATTTTCACCGTATCGGAAAAGCTGCTGCAAGGTGCGGCTGTTACGCTTCTACGATACCAGGTAGGAACCGTTGGTGAAACCGTTAATCCGGGCGATGTAGCGCCGGCAAGCGTGGTAAAGTTGATGCCGTTGGTGGAACTCTCCCATTGATAAACAAAACTGCCTCCACCGCCGGTAGCATTCGGTCCGGGTATCACCACTGTTGCACCCGCACAAATAGTTTGCGTAGTTGTATCAATGGTATTTACCAGCGGTGGTTTGTTATCAATGACTACCGTGTCCTTTGTTGCCGGACAAGAAGCGAAACCGTTCTGTGTCCATACAAATTTGTATTGCGTACCGGGCACTAAACCTGTTACCGTAGTAATATTAGATGTTGGTGAAGTAATGCCTGCGCCACCTCCCACCTGCGACCAATTACCGGTTGTATTAGCAACTGTTGCAGCCGAAAGCGTAGTACTTGTTTGCGCACATAGAACCTGGTCGGCACCGGCATTTGCTGCCGCAGTTGAAGACTTCACCGTAACCACATACGACATCGGTGTGCCGTCGCAGCTCCTGCCTTTGTAACTGTACCTGGGCGTAATGGTGATGGTTGCTGTTAAATCAGTACTGCCGGTATTGCTTGTGGTATAAGAAGGAACTTGTACGCCGCTGCCATTGCTTAATGAAACACCGCTGCCACTTACTGTCCATGTGTAAGTAACGCTTGCGTTGGAGATAAAACTGGTATCAACCGTTGGTACATAAACGCCGATGGTTTGTCCGGTGCATACAGTTGTATCCGGGAACCTTGGAATAATACCGATGGTTGGCAGAACAGTGATACTAAAGGTGGCCGTATCGCCATTGCAACCAACGTTATTGGCGGTGTATATCGGTACTACTTTAATGTTTGCCGTTACCGGAACTTTTGGATTGCTGTTGTTAGCAGTAGTGAACGAAGCAATGTTTCCTGTTCCATTTGACGCCAACCCGATGGCAGTGTTATCATTAACCCAGGTATAAGAAGTTGCCGCAGGATTGGAAGTGAAAGCGATCAATGTAGAAGCCAAATTATTACAGAAATATTGAGCCACCGGAACCGTCATCACCGGCTTTGGATTCACTGTTATTTGTACTGATGCTGAATACACGGAACAGGGGCCACTGCTCACTTTGCGGCGGTAGTAGGTAGTGGCAGATAATACCGGTGGCAGGTAGTCGATGCCGGTGGCGCCGGTGATTGTTGTCCACGTAGTGTTGTTCAATGAGCTTTCCCATTGGTAAGAAAAACTGTTGCTTCCACCAACCGGCAGTTGCCCTCGCAAGGTATCGGGTTGGGTATTATTGCAAATGATTTGCGCTATGCCGATGCCCGCATTGGTTAAGCTGCCTTGTACTGTGATAGTTACTAGGTTCGATGTATCGCTGCAGGTGCTGCTCAGCACCACACGGCGATATTTGGTATCGCTTGCTACGGCCCCGGGATTATAGGTTGATGCGGTAGCGCCGGCGATGATTGTCCATGTAGCACCACCATCGGTTGATTGTTGCCATTGATAACTGAACGTACCCGACCCGCCGCTGATAGTGGCTTGCGGCGTGAGTGCTGCTGCACTGCTACCTCCGCAAATATTTTGATCAACACCAATAGTGTTGGCAATAATTTTTGGATTAACCGTAACGATGACTTTCGATGTATCGCTTTCGCAGGTGCCGTTGTTTTGAACGGCATAATACGTGGTGCTTCCGGCCACATTGGTTGAAGGCGTAGGCGCTACATTACTGCCGCCCGAAAGCGGAAAAGATGTGTACCAGTTAATGGTATTGCCGGCCGTTGCGGTGGCACTCAGTGGCGCTGCTGTTTCGTTAAGGCAATACGTTACAGGCCGCACCACGGCTGGCTTTGCGGGGCGTGGGTTAACGGTGATGGTGAAGGATTGCGGAATGCCCGAACAACCACTTACAGGTGTTACGGTTATAGTGGCAGTGATGATTGCAGCACCATTATTTACGACGGTAAAGTTGGGTATGTTGCCGGTGCCGCTTGCAGCTAGACCGATAGCTGTATTGGTATTGGTCCAAGTGAAAGTCGCTACGCTGACCGAACTGGTAAAAGATAAAATTCCCGTTTGATCGCCACCGCAGTATGTTTTGTTTTGTGGAACAATGACATCCGGCGCCGGGTTAACAGTTATGTTTTTTGTGATAGTAGTGGTGCCGCATTCATTGGTTACATCTAAAGTAATTGTGTATGACCCCGATGTATTATATACGATAGGCCCGGGGCTTGATGAAGTAGAAGTTGAGGGTGTGCCGCCAGGAAAATTCCATGCGTAGGTTGCGGCCGTTGTAGCATAGCAATTATTGGTAATAGCCGATGGTGAAATAGAACCATTCTGACAAACAGCTGCAGGAATGGTAGCTGTAACAGAAGGCTTTGTTTTTACGGTTACTGTTTGCGCAACAGCGGATGATGTACAAAGTCCGCCAGAGTTCTTGGTAACTAGACTTATGGTAAAAACACCGGGGCTTGTGAATTGAAACTCCGGCGCGGCAGAAGTTAAACTGGTGCCGTTTAATAATGTATATCCGGGTAAGACATTAGGTGAACAATTAGATGTATTGCTATAGCTAACGGCCCATTGATAAGTGTTTGTTTTACAAATCGGCGCATTAGAAGTATTTGTTGTAGTAACGTTGAATGGTGCACAGCCAGTTGTTGCACTTAACGTGAAAGCCGCTACCGGAGCGGGATTAACACAAACGCTCCTTATGGAAGAATCTATTCCACAATTTTGATTGCCTCCTTTTAACTTGATTGTATAAGTACCCGACACATTGAAATTAAACGATACCGAATTTGTTCCGTTTGTCCATACGTTTGGATTGCTTACACCATTATCATTTCCAGTATTACCAGCGACTGCCGTCCATCCGGTCGTTGGTGAAATTGACCATACTGATTTTCCAGCACTGCAATTACCACTTATCACATCATCAACTGAGCCACTCGTATTAGTAACTGTAAGAGTTGTACTTACACAGATTGTATCTCTCGGGGTGATTGCAAAACCCATTTTTGGTTTTTGCGAAACATAAATGGGTGATACAGTTGCCGATGATGTAAGACAAGGATTTGAAGCAGTAATTGTTGCTGCAAAAGAATTTGCATAACTACCACTTGTTATACCACAAGAACCTATGTTGAATGTGTGGGTAATATCTGATGGTGCAGGATGGGGAAAAGATATTGTACCAGAACCATCATTAAAAGTTGCGGTGTAGATTGTATTTGCTGGATTTGAACTTGTATTAGAAATTGGAAATGTTAGTGCTGTCCCAGTACAAATGGTAGTGTTGCCAGGATTTCCTAAACCTACAGCAGGGTTACTACCTACAAAAACATGATAAGAACCTGTATCAATACAACCACTGGAGTTTGTAACTATAAAAAGTAAATTAAAATCTCCTAGGCCGTATGTGTGAGTTTGAGGACTGGCTGTTGGAAAATTTGTTGCAGTAAAGTCAGCGCTGTTATCTCCCCATATAATTTGGAAATTAGTGTTAGTACTGTTATTTAAAGAACTATTAAAAAACGAAAACGCTGCTGATGTTAGTGAGGAGCATTTAGTAAAATAAATTTCTCCATTATAAATATTGGTTGTCGGCCCTGATAAAATTGTACTTGGCGAAGATGTAACAACATTTTTTGAGATTGTGTCTGAACAACCGTCTGAACTAGTAACAATCAATTTTATGGTAAAAGTTTGATTACCATTTGCAGGACTGCCAATAAAATGATGTGTGGGACTAACAATTGTTGATGTATTATTTGCGCCTGATGTAATATCTCCAAAATTCCATAAGTATGTGAGGTTGTTTCCGGAGGAAGTGTTGGTAAATGTAATAGGTGTACTACCGCATTGATTGTTTGGAGGAGTTATGAAGTTAGCAATGGGCTTAGGAAAAACAGTAACCGTTATTGGCCCATAAGGAGTCGACGTTCCATTATCTGTTACCATTACTGAATAGCTTCCGGAAGAAGTAGCCATATAATTAGCGCCGTTTGCACCATTAATATTAGCGGCATTCAACTGCCATTGAAAGGTGGCGCCTGCCGGTGGGTTGGCCGCAGTTAGCTGAACACTTCCCCCTGCACAGAAACTCGTCGGGCCACCAGCGGTAATCGTCTGCCCATAAATAAATCCGCCTGCAATAAGGCACACTATTAATAATAAAAATCGTCGCATAAGCAGGAGGTCATTGTTTGGTATAGATGCACAATATAAAAAAAAAGCCCATGTGACTGCTCCCTATTTCAGGGTATAACTACGCGGCTTTTTTGGTAATTGTCTCATTCCATCTAAAGAAAAACACGCTTCAGCGAAAACCACCAATACGAATGTGTACTTAGTACAAATATTGTACATTCAGTGTCCCTCCCTAATCTATCCATCACACACTAAAACCCACACTCATGGGAAATAAAAAATATACCCGAAGAAATTTTTTCCGTTCGTTAACCCCGGCCCCGCCAGCCACTGCCGATGCGCCTTTTGGCGATCAGGATGATCCGTTGTTTCAAAAATACAGCCGTAAGAAATTGACGCCGCGTACCTATAGCATAGAGGAAGCGCAACTAAAAGTTGGCACAGAAGATAAAGATGACCAGCGCACGGGTGTGCCTGTTACAAGTGGCCTGGCTCAATACACCGGCACTTGGTCGGAGTGGGAAGCGATGCACCTGATACGCCGCACCAACTTTGGTGTAAAAAAAGCCTGGGTGGATGCCCTGGTTCCGTTGGGTGTTTCAGCCGCAGTGGATGCCGTGCTAAATATCAGTGCTACCCCGCCTACCCCGCCGGTAAATTGGTATCAAAATTATGTTGCTGCCGGGGCTAGTGCCGATGAAAGTGCATTGGTTGGCAATAACAATGCAACGGATAACCCTATCATTAATTACGGCGATAACTGGACCAATGGTTATTTCCCTACTAACACTACAGGACAAAATACTAATCATTACCGCATGGATGCCTTGCGTCGCTGGTCGTTCGGCCTTACTTTAAATGGTGATGTTACCATCCGCGAAAAAATGGTTTGGTTCTGGTATCATTTTATTCCTATTGACTTCGAAGTCATCTTTCAATCGTCCAACGCCTACATCAATACTAACTCCGCCCGCTTTTTTTACCGTTATATGAAGCTGTTTCGGGATAACGCTTTGGGTAATTTTAAAACACTTATTCGTGCGGTAGCCGTGGAGCCCGGCATGATGTATTACCTGAATAATCAGGCTAACAGCGCTACAGCTCCCGATGAAAACTTTGCCCGTGAAGTAATGGAGCTTTTTACCCTTGGAAAAGACGACCCAAGCAACACCTATACCCAAAATGATGTGGTAGCCGCCGCGCAAGTGCTTACGGGCTGGCGGGTGCAAAACGTAAATACGGCAAACCCTATTACCAACTTTGTTTCCACCTTACATAAACAGGGAAATAAAACGTTTTCCTCCTTTTTTAATAATACTGTAATAACAGGACAAACAGGTGCCGCCGGCGCCAATGAATTAGATGCCTTCATCAACATGATTTTTTCAAAAAGTGTGGAGGTAAGTAAATACATCTGCCGGCGTATATACCGCTACTTTGTTTATTATGATATTGACGCCAACGTGGAGGCTAATATTATTACGCCACTGGCGCAGACATTTGCCAGCAATAACTGGAACATTAAACCCGTATTGGCCCAGCTATTTAAGAGCCAGCACTTCTTTGATATGGCCAATCGGGGCTGCTACATAAAAAGCCCGTTTGATTTAGTGGCTGGCATGCTCAATGTTTTTGGTGTAAATACAGCCGACAGCAGCATTCAAAACCAGTACCTCATCTGGAGTAAATATAACGATGGTTACTGCTTAGGCATGGAGCAGCAAATGGGTTCCATACCTAATGTATCGGGATGGAATGCTTTTTACCAGGTACCTGCTTATCATCAATATTGGATTAACTCAAACACCGCCCAAAAGCGTTATTCTTTTATAAGAGATATGATAGCCGGCTATCATACAGTAAGCGGTGTAATAGACCCTGCCACCATGGCCACTCGGCGTTTTGCTGTAGATACGGTGGCCTTTGTATCGCAATTTGGAAATGCTATAGCAGCCGATCCTAATGCACTTGTGGCCACCTGTATACGATATTTATTGCCGATAGACTTAAGCCAAGCAAAAAAGGATGATATAAAAATCCGCAACCTGTTAGGGGGACAAATCACGGATAACTATTGGTCAAGCGCCTGGACGGCCTACATAGGCACGCCATCGGCCGCCAACCGGAAAACCGTGGAAGACAAATTGAAAAACTTACTTAATGAGCTTTGCCAGTTAGCCGACTATCAGTTGATGTAAACGCTAAGGAGGCGATTGACATTAGTTCAATTGGGTACTAACAATTTGCAGGTCATCATTCACTTAAAAAAATTCAAATGAAACGTCGCGACTTTCTTAAAAATACCACCGCCGCCACGGCTCCATTGCTGCTAAGCGGTTTACCGGTTTTAGCTTCGGCCCACACGGGCAATGCCTTTTTTGATGCCTTGGCTTTTAGCAGCCAAACCTGCGGAAAAGTACTGGTCATTATTCAGCAGAATGGTGGCAATGATGGTTTAAATACGGTTATTCCGCTGGATAAATATGCCCATCTTACCAATGCCCGCAGCAATATTTTAATTCCGCAGGCTTCAGTACTTCCGCTGGATGCCACCACCGGCCTTCACCCAATGATGGGCGGTATGAAAAACTTATACGATGATGGCAAGCTGGCTGTTGTTCAAGCTGTATCGTATCCTAATCCGAACTTCAGTCACTTTCGCGCCACCGATATATGGTTCTCCGGCTCTGCTTCCAATCAATACTTAGATACGGGATGGTTAGGCCGCGAACTGGATATTAACTATCCAAACTATCCTCAGGCTTATCCAAACCCTAATGGAATGAATGATCCACTCGCGGTGCAGATCGGGTCCACACTTCCTTTCTCCCTGCAAGGGCCAGGGGTTAATATGGGTTATAATTTTACCAGCGTATCGGGCTTGCTGAATATTGTAAACCAAACGGCCGATCCGGCGCCTAACAACGACTATGGGCATGAGCTGACTTTTATACGACAGATACAAAGCCAAAGTAATGCGTACAGGGATCGTATTATAGCTGCTTACAACACCACGCAGTCATCCGGTGGCAGCTATCCCGCCAGCGGCAACTCCCTGGCCGACCAGTTAAAAACGGTAGCTAAGCTGATTGGTGGGGGACTAAAAACCCCTATTTATATCGTTAACCATCCCTACTCGCATGATACCCATACTGCGCAGGTTACCGATACGGATCATACTGCAGGTTATCAGGCAAACAACTTAAATATTTTATCAGTAGCCATCAGCGCTTTTCAGGCCGACCTTGAAGCGAAAGGCGTTGCCAATAAAGTAACCGGCATGACCTTTAGCGAATTTGGCCGCCGTATAAAAAGCAACGATAGCGTAGGTACCGACCATGGTACCGCCGCACCGGTATTCTTCTTCGGCGCCGGCGTGCAGGGTAATGTTATCGGTACCTCACCAGTACTTCCGGCAAATGCTACAGTAAACGATCAGGTACCCATGCAGTTTGACTTCCGGCAGTTGTATGCTACGGTAATGCAAAACTGGCTTTGTTTAACACCGGCCGAATCGCAGACCGTGTTAGGAAGTTCCTTTCCCACGCTCAATAATCTTTTTAAGGGAACCAATGCGCCGTTGCCCCTGGATGGCGTATCACTCACCGGACAATATTATCAAGGGCAAAGCCGGCTTACCTGTCATGCCGAGGGCAATCAAAAATACCAGTGGTACGCCCTAGAATTTTCTACCGATGCGGTGCGCTTTACAGAGGTAAGCCGCAAAACGGCCACTAGCGCCAGTTTGCAGGCCTCGTATTATTACACGCATGTTACGTCGGCGCCAAAAATGTATTATCGTATAGCGGCAAAAGATCAGCAGGGAAAGATTGATTATTCAAATACGATGATGTTGCGTTCGTCCGACAAGCAACAACTGGTGCGGGTGTTCCCAAACCCCGTAGAAAACTTTGCCATTCACATAGAGTTATTAGAAGCCGTGAACGGTCCGGTAGATGTAACCATCTACGACCTTATCGGCGCCAGGCATTATTATAACCGGTTTAGCGGGGTTCAAAACGGCTTGTCGTTCCGTGTGCCGCCATCCTTTAGTAAGGAAACACATTATATACTGGAAGTGAGTTATGGCGATACAAAAGCCAGGGAACAAATTATTTTTCGCTGATTATTTCAAAAGTGTATTTAATAAAAGGCATCGCTATTATGGCGATGCCTTTTATTTATATTAACCGGCAATAGCACTGTCGCCACTTGCCTTTTTCTTCTACTATTTTATGCCTCATCTATAACCTTGAAGGCACATGTTTTGTTGCAATAGAAAACCATTTACCAATTGAATTTTATCGCACAACAAAACCCTTAATCATGAACCAACGCTTATTTCAACAATTGTTTCAGCCTTCCTCTTTAGGGCGCCGGCAGTTTTTAGCCAACACCGGCCGCAGTATTTTAGCCGCCTCTGTTATTGGCCAAATGGCAGGCTGTACGTCCAACGCACAAAATGGTGTGCCGCCGCAAAACGCCTCGGATACCACACCGGTAAAGCTGCCGCCGCTTGATGATGCTTCGGAGAAAAAGCCATCGCCACCGCCTACCCCTATGAACCCGCAAAAGCGCATTGGCTTTGCTATTGTTGGCCTTGGCCATTTATCGCTGGAAGAAATATTACCGGCCTTTAGCGAATGTAAACAAGCAAAGCCGGTAGCCTTGGTAAGTGGCGATGCGGCTAAAGCTAAAAAAGTAGCTGCCCAATATGGCATTGATGAAAAGGCCATTTATAACTATAAAAACTTTGATGAGATAAAGAACAATCCGGCTATAGAGGCCGTGTACATTGTGTTGCCCAACAGTATGCACGAAGAATTTACTATCAGGGCCGCCAATGCCGGTAAGCATGTGCTTTGCGAGAAGCCCATGACCACTTCTTCAGCATCGGCAAAACGCATGGTTGATGCCTGTAAGAAAGCCGGTAAAAAATTAATGATCGCTTACCGCATTCAATACGAGCCAAAAAATAAAATGGTTAAAGAATGGACCCGCAGTCAAAAATGGGGCAAGGTGCGCATGATAGAAATGTTCAATGGACAAAACATTGCCAACAATGGCCAGTGGCGGTTAAAGAAAGACCTGGCCGGTGGTGGCTCACTACCCGATATTGGTTTGTACTGCCTCAATACGGCCCGCTATGTAACCGGCGAGGAACCGGAATGGGTATCGGCTAACATTCACTCGCAGCCCGATGATCCGCGGTTTAAAGAAGTGGAGGAAACGGTAATGTTTAGCCTGGGCTTTCCCAGCGGCACGGTAGTAAATGCGGCTACCAGTTATAGTGTGCACGAAGCCCGCCGCTACCGCTGCCTGGCGGATAAGGGTGGATGGTTTGGCCTCGACCCGGCTTTTGCTTATAATGGTTTGCAGATAGAACTATCTGAAGTGCGTGATGGAAAAACCTGGAAAGACCATCCCGAAGTGCCGGAGAAAAAGCAGTTTGCGCTGGAAATGGACCATATGGCCGATTGCATTATGAATAACAAACAACCTTACACCCCCGGCGAAGAAGGCTTGCAGGACCAAAAGCTGATGGAAGCTATTTATCAATCGGCAAAAGAAAAAAAGGTAGTGCAGCTGGAACGTATTACCACTTTGGATTCATTTAGAGGAACGCCACCCAAAGAAGAAGCTTAAGCTATTATAGACTACACTATCCTACAGAAGCACTACTTGCCTGCTACTTGCAAGGGTGCTTCTGTTATGCTTTCGGTAAGCTTCCAATCAGTTGCCTGAAGAGGAAGTTTTTCACCACTCAGCAAGGCCTCCATCGTTCGCATCAGGTACTCCGATTGAAACGGTTTGGCTACGAAATCATCAGCGCCAAAAAGTAACTGGCGGTTGATAGAATAGTTATATCCCGACATAAGGATCACCTTGGCACTGCGGTTATCGCCGGTATTTTTAATTTTCCAGCAAAGCTGCCGGCCATCTTCTCCGGCTACATTAATATCTAAAATAATCAGGTGAGGTTTAAAGAGAGAGAGTACATATTCCGCCTCAGGCATAGAGGCAGCCGATTCAATTATATAACCGGAGCGTTGCAGTTTGCGCTCCAGCAACATCAACAAATCAATGTCATCATCAACAAGTAAAATTTTTTTGGCGTTTAGTTTTTCAGAAGTTCGCATATAACCAACTTTAAGGGTAACCAATAGGGTTTGTGCAACGCTTTCGGGTTAATAAAAGCAATGCAGTTTTTCAGATGGTACGGACTTAGGTTGGTTTTCAATAGGGACTAAAAAAAGAAGTTGACTGATACGGTTTTGTCTTTCTAAAGGATTTGGATATAATACGGTACTGGACGGTTTTTGGATACTGGATGGATTGATTTGTCATCAATCAACTTCAATACAAATCTACAAGCTCGCTTGTCGTGAATCAAGAGCAGTTTTGACCAAGTTTACAACTATGGAAAATACGATGAACTAATGCCTGCGGTAGCAAGACTACGAAAGAAGCCGGGTACATTTACGCAGGATAAGTTGCAAAGGGAAGCCCGCATTACAAATGCCGGTATTTTAGATAATGATCAACCACGTATTTATAAAGCATAGTTTGTTGTTACTTTCTTGTTGTTTTCCATCGGTACAAGAGGCATCATCCCGGATTGTGATTGCTTACATTTGCCCCCACAAAAAAAGTACGACCATGTTACAGTTGGCCCAATTGCGAAGCAACCCCGAAGAAGCAAAAGAACGCCTTGCTATACGAAATTTTAAGGACACCGGTTTGGTTGACCAAGTAATCTTATTAGATGATGAGCGCAAGCGCCTCAGCTTTCAGGCCGATGAAACAAAGGCGGGTATTAATGCGGCCTCCAAAGAAATAGGCGGGTTGATGGCTAAAGGCCAAAAAGAGGAAGCCGACGAAAAAAAGAAAGCCGTAGAACAATTAAAAACTACGCTGGCTCCTATCGAACAACAACTGGCGGTAACAGAAAAAAAACTTACAGATGTATTGGTGTTACTGCCAAACCTGCCTTCCTCTAAAGTGCCAAAAGGAAGCACACCGGATGACAATGAAGTAGTACGCACCGGAGGAACCAAACCATCCTTATTTAACGGCGCCGTACCCCATTGGGACTTAGCGAAAAGGTTTGACCTGATAGATTTTGAATTAGGCAACAAGCTTACCGGTAGTGGCTTTCCGGTGTATAAAGGCAAGGGCGCCAAACTGCAACGGTCGTTGATACAATACTTTCTTGACTACAACACGGCCGCTGGTTATACAGAGTATCAACCACCGCTGATGGTAAACGAAGCATCGGCTTATGGCACCGGGCAACTGCCCGATAAAGAAGGCCAGATGTACCATGTAACAGAAGACAACCTGTACTTGATACCCACTGCCGAAGTACCGGTAACCAATATTTACCGCGATGTAATTGTAAAAGAAAGCGAGCTACCGGTTAAGATGACGGCTTATACTCCTTGCTTTCGCCGGGAAGCCGGCAGCTATGGAAAAGATGTTCGTGGCCTAAACCGGCTGCACCAGTTTGATAAAGTAGAAGTAGTGCAGTTGTTGCATCCCGATAAAAGCTATGAGGCTATTGAACAGATGGTGGAGCATGTAGAAAAGCTGTTGCAAACATTGGGTTTGCACTACCGCATCCTGCGTTTATGTGGCGGTGATATGGGCTTTACTTCTGCACTCACGTACGACTTTGAAGTGTGGAGCGCCGCACAGGAGCGCTGGCTGGAGGTAAGCTCTGTATCTAACTTTGAGGCATTTCAAACCAATAGAATGAAGATTCGTTTTAAAGATGATAAGGGCAAGATGCAGTTCGTGCATTCGCTTAACGGAAGTTCATTGGCGCTGCCCCGGATAGTAGCTTGTTTGCTGGAAAATTATCAGGATGAGAACCGCATTCATCTGCCTGCAGCTTTGCATGCTTATTTTGGAAGCGAAGCGATATAACATCGTTGGCAGTTCACAGTTCACAGTTTACACGTTTACAGTTGTGGGTATTCTAACGGTGAACGGTAAACCAGTAAACGGTCAACTTATCCTCTTAACAATAATTAACCGGTTGGGATTTTTGTTTTCTCTACTTTTAATGTTCAACCATCATACATGAAAAAGATAACTGTTATTGCCCTTATTGCTTTTGCTGCTTTTGCCTGCAGTCGTAAAACGGTTGTTACTACCGAAACAAAAACCACTACTGCCACAGAAACTGCAGACACAAAAACAAAAATTAAAGAAGAAGCCGTAGTAGTACCGCCAGCCGATGCGACACATGCAGATATGGCCGTTGCCGGCAAAACCATTTACACCACTAAATGCACTAAGTGCCATGGTGCAAAAGATGTTACGGCTTACACCAGTGAACGCTGGGATGGCATCTTAAAAAGCATGATACCCAAAGCCCACCTAACCGATGAAGAAGCCGGCCAGGTAACGGCTTACGTAAAAGCGAACGCAAAGAAATAGCGTCACAATAAAACGATGTTAAAGCAGAACAGTGTTGTTCTGCTTTTTGTTTTTAGCATGGATATTCGTTTTTTAAAACCTATTTAACCATGAGAAAATTTACCCTCGCCACTATCGCTATCGTTTGCCTTCAATTTATGGCTACTGCACAGATCACAAAGGGCTCTACATTTATCGGCGGCTCTTTTAATTTTTCACACTTTACACAAGATGCTACTAATACGCAACCAGAAGGGAAACAAACAGGTGTTTCTATTTCGCCGGCTATTGGAAAGGTTGTTAAAGACAATCTTGTTGTTGGTGTAACAGCAAGCTATGGCAGCTTTGAGGCCGATAAATACTTTAATTACACCGATCAGCATAATAGAAATTGGGGCGCCGGTGTTTTTGTGCGGCGCTATGTTCCTATTGTAAACCGGTTACTTTTCTTTACCGAAAGCGATCTGGGTTACTCGCACCAAAACAGCAAGTATAGCTCCGGTATTGATAATGGTTATAATAATACAATGAACGCCATTACTGCGGGAGTGAGCCCTGGCCTGACTTTCAGGGCATCAAGGATTTTTTATTTGGAGCTGGGGTTGAATAATTTAATCCAGTTAGGATATAGTTCAACCGATAACATGCAAACCACTATTGCCGGAACATATAAAACAACCCAAAAAGGATTTTTTCTTTCCGGTAATTTAACTAACAACACTTTATTTAATATCGGCCTCCGGTTTATCCTTCCAAAAACCAAATAGGGCAGCTAAAATTATTAGTGCCGGGAAGGCGATAACCACTTCCACATGTCAATAAAGAAGAGCATTACAAATAAAAAAAGGCAGCTTTGAGAGCTGCCTTTTTTTAAATATTATTGTTTCTTATCGCACCCCGTGCATCATCTTTTTAAGTAAAGGAGTTAATGCATAAAGAATAATGGCTGCCGTGCCGCATAACACTACAAAAACCATAAAAAATTCAAACAGATTGTGAAGTTCAAAACCCGCAAATGATGGATTAGCAATTGCTATTTTCTTTTCTGTAAGGTACTGTACCTGGTCGGCTGTAGGGGTTACTGTTTTATCTAAAATGCTTTGCAGGTTAATGCCTTTTTCTGCGGCTATTTTAAATTGTTCGCCCGTTGCTGGTAATATGGAACCCAATGTACCTGCCAATGCGTAACCCGAAGCATTACTTAAAAAAAATACACCATAGAGTAAAGAGGCAAATCGCTTGGGCGCCAGTTTTCCCACCAGGGACAGGCCAATGGGCGATAGACAAAGTTCCCCGATGGTTTGAATAAGATAAAGCAGCACTAACCATTTTATAGCAAGCAATCCGGTAGTGCCCAAATTTTTTACGTTGTGTGCAATAATGAAATAGCTCAGTGCTATCAAAGCAAGGCCCAGTGCTTGTTTCGCCGGAGAGATCGGCTCTTTGCCGGCTGCTCGTAACTTATCCCATAAAATGCTAAACGGTATTGCCAGCATCACCACAAAAATTCCATTAAAGATTTGCACCATAGACGGCGGCATATTCCATCCCAAAAAATTACGGTCGGTTTGGTTGTCGGCTATAAAGGTGAGTGAGCTACCGGCTTGCTCAAAGGCCGCCCAAAAAAAGATGATAAAAAAAGAAACGATATAAATAACAAGTATGCGGTCGCGTTCCACTTTGGTTATACTGCTATCTGAAATAATAAGCCCGGCCAATGTAATGCCCGCACCATAAATGATGGAGTAAATTACATTCTGCCCAAAGGCATAATAAAACAACAAACCAAGTGCAATAAAAGCTACACCTGCAACAGCTAAAGAAACAGAGCTGAAGTTTGCTTTTTGTGCTTCGCCTTCTTCATAGTCCGCAGCAGTATTTTTTGATGGCAATCCACCAATGGCCCTTCCTTCCGGAGTTACCACATACTTATTCTTCAATAAAAAGAAGGTTACTGTTCCAATCAGCATAGCCATTGATGCAGCCAGGTAGCCCCATTTAAAAGCCGAAACATCCCGCACGCCGTTCACTATCTTATCGCCCAACATAGGGCAAATAAATTGTCCGAGAAAGGCGCCCACATTAATACCCATATAAAAAATAGTAAAGGCTGTATCCAGTTTGCTCTTTTCAGACTTTGGGTACAATGAGCTAACCATACTAGATATGTTAGGCTTAAAAAAACCATTGCCAAAAATGATGATGCCCAAAGCCACATACAACAATGTCTTTGCTAACGGCAGGTTATCGGCAAATACACTGGCACTAAAAAATAGGGTCAATTGTCCGGTGGCCATCATTAAGCCACCGAGTATAATACAAATGCGGTTACCTAAAAACCTGTCGGCAACAAAGCCTCCCAACATGGGCGTTAAATAACACAGGCCAAGAAAGCCACCGTAAATGATAGATGATTGCTCCTTGCTCATCATCAATGCATTTACAATAAACAAGGTAAGCAAGGTGCGCATGCCATAGAAATTGAAGCGTTCCCACATTTCGGTGGCAAACAAAACTCCGAGTCCTTTTGGGTGCCGGTTTGTGGTAACCGGACTCTCTAAAATCACTTCGTCACCTGCCATAACGTTAGCCATAAATTGATAGTTGATAATAAGTAGTGAAAAATTAGTAATGCCCAAAATAAACAAATTATAGATGCCAATTTTATTAACCTACCCCATTAACATTTGTACCGATATTCGCACCTCTCAATTTCACCCACTTCATGAACATACTCTTACTTGGTTCCGGTGGCCGCGAACATGCACTGGCGCTTAAATTTTCGCAAAGCCCTTACTGCACTCATCTTTTTATAGCCCCTGGTAACGCCGGTACGGCCCAATGCGGAACTAATAAACCCTTTGCTGTTACTGATTTTGAAAGCATCAGGCATTGCTGTCTCAATGAAAAAATTGATTTGGTGATGGTGGGTCCCGAAGACCCGTTAGTGCAAGGCATTGTAGATTATTTACAAACCGAAGTTGGCGATAGCCTGATGATCATCGGCCCGTCAAAAAATGCGGCGCAGTTAGAAGGAAGTAAAGCCTTTGCCAAAGCCTTCATGCAACGCCACACTATCCCTACGGCAGCCTACAAAGAGTTTAATGCAGATAATTACAAAGAGGGTATTGCTTATCTGCAACAGCACCCGTTGCCTGTTGTATTAAAAGCTGATGGACTGGCTGCGGGCAAAGGTGTTATCATTTGCCAAAACCATATAGAAGCCGTGTCGGAGTTTGAATTAATGATACAACGATCCAAGTTTGGCGATGCCGGTAAACGCGTGGTGGTAGAAGAATTTATGGATGGCATTGAGCTATCGGTTTTTGTTTTAACGGATGGTAAAAATTATTTGCTGCTGCCCGAAGCCAAAGATTATAAACGGGTAGGCGAAGGCGATAAAGGCCTTAACACGGGTGGCATGGGCGCCATAAGCCCGGTGCCTTTTGCCGATGAAGCTTTCATGCAAAAAGTGATCAGTACAATAGTAGAACCTACCATTCAAGGTTTACAAAAAGATGCCCTGGATTACAAAGGCTTTGTGTTTATCGGCATCATGAAAGTAGGCGATGAACCTAAGGTGATTGAATACAACTGCCGCATGGGCGACCCCGAAACAGAGGTAGTAATGCCGCGTATAAAAAATGATGTGGTAGCGATGTTGGAAGCAACGGCTAAAGGCACACTTCGAACTATTAAGCTTGATGTGGACGAACGTTTTGCAACAGGCATTGTAGCGGTGAGTGGCGGCTATCCCGATCATTACGAGAAAGGGTTGGCGATAACCGGTTTGGCTGCCACATCAAAAGATTGCTATCTCTTTCACATGGGCACAAAAGAAGTAGAAGGCCATATAGTCACCAATGGCGGAAGAGTAATTTGCGCCACGGCTTTAGATGAAGATTTGGACAGCGCTATTAATAAAAGCCGCGATGCTATTGAAGGAATTGATTTTGACAACAAATACTTTAGACGTGATATCGGCTTTGAGTTTTTGAATGAAGGGGGCTTGACTGTATTGGAACAGGAAAATAATAATTAGGTTTCACTGACCTGATTCATTTTTAGTCATCCTTTCAAAGAACGATTTATGAACGACATCCACTATCACGACTATCTTCAACTGGATAAAATCCTTGATGCCCAACATCCGGAGAGCAATAAGTACAATGCTTCCGCACACGATGAAACACTCTTCATCATCATTCATCAAACCTATGAGCTTTGGTTTAAGCAACTGCACCACGAAGTAGATTCCGTGCTAGAAATTATGCGCAAGCCCTCGCTCAATGATAACTCTCCCGAGTTGCAAACAGTGGTGCATCGCCTGCGGCGGATGGATGTTATTCTGCGGGTATTAGTGCACCAGATAGATGTTATGGAAACGATGACGCCGATGGATTTTCTCGACTTCCGCGATATGTTGCGGCCGGCATCGGGTTTTCAAAGCTGGCAGTTTAAACTGCTGGAAGCTAAGCTGGGCCTGAAGTTTGAGCATCGCCATGGGCAGGAGTATTATACCAGGCAGTTGAAGCCATCGCATGTGGACCTGATTAAAGAAGCTGAAGGTGCGCAGTCATTGCTTCAGTTAGTTAGCGAATGGTTGGAGCGTATGCCCATCTTTGACGATCATGAACTATGGAAAAATTTGATTGCAGAAAATAAGCAGCATCCTTTTTGGGAGGCTTATCAGCAGGCTTATACAAACAGTTTAGCCGAAACCGAAAAAGATAATCTCAAATATTTTGACGAGGTCTTCTATCATCAACGCGAATCGCATTATACCTTTTCTGCCAAAGCTAACCGCGCCGCTTTGTTCATCATGTTGTATCGTGGCTATCCGCTGTTGCAAACGCCTTTTCAATTACTGAATCAGTTGCTGGATATTGATGAACAACTCAGCACCTGGCGCCACCGCCACATGAACATGGTACACCGCATGATCGGCACCCGCATCGGCACGGGCGGCAGCACCGGCAAAGAGTACTTGAAAGCCGCTGCCGACAAGCATTACATCTTTAAAGAAGTGGCGCAACTAACCTCTTTTTTAATAGAGCGAAAAAGATTACCTCAACTGCCGAAGGAAGTAGAAAGGAAGTTGGGATTTGATGTAGCGGAATAGCAGCCCTTCATTCTTTTTTTGAAGCCGTAATTTGTTTTTGCTCCTTATACTCAAGGTAAATATCAATTAACGTATCAAGGTTAAGAACAAAATAAAGGATGAACAATCCCAATGATAAAAGCTGCACAGGCGGTGTTTGTAATCCTCCAATACGTAGCCAGCTTGTAGTTGTTTGTGGCGTTATTGCAAGGGCATTAAACGTAGCCAGTAAAAGATAGATACCAGTAACAACTGTTGCCTTCCGGCCATCTTTAATAAATAGCAGAAGCAAACCAATAAAAAGAAATCAGTAGTCAAAAGGGTAAACCAGCAATTGATCAACAGTGCCGCAATAAGCAACATAGGAATAAGCAATAACTTTTTTGATTTAATCATTGTTTCCCACTTAAGATTTATAGCGAAAGGTAGTTATCCTACTTTATACATCGGCACTTTTATATCATGATAAAATAAAAAAGTCCAGCCTTCTTTGGCGCCCCGTTCCCACCATTCTTTACGAAGCTCCAATGCCTTCTCTGGTTCAAAATCGTACTTGGTTTTATAACGGATTTTCATCTGGTGCAACTGCGGCGCTACATCGCCGCCAAAGAAAATAATTTCAGCCCCTTCCTTTATCCAAAACACCTGGTGGTGCGGCGAGTGGCCGCCGGTGTGCTGGTAAGAAATGTAGTCATCTATCACCCCTACATCATCCGTTAAAAGCTGCACCCCGTGGGCCTCTCTTAAGATTTCAATTTCTTCTGTTATAAAAGAAGGGCCACCTTTTTGCAGGGCAAAATTCAGCTCACGTTCCTGTACATAATAAGTGGCATTGGCAAACGATAGCCATTGATGATCCTTCCCAAAACTTACACCGCCGGCATGATCCTTATGCAGGTGCGATAACAATACTTTGGTAACATCGTTAGGATGATAGCCCGCTGCTTTTATATTTTTATGCAATTGCAATTCGCCACCCATATCGCCAAAGCCCAGGCCTGTATCCAGCAGCAAAACATCTTTGGAAGTGATCACTAAAAAAGGTTGAATCTCTACCAGCAGGCTACCCACCGGCCGCTGGCTCAGTACCTCTTTTTCTTCATCAAAGGGTACAAAGAGTTTTGATTTATCTATGGTAAAGGAGCCTTCTGAAAGCGGGATAATTTTCATAACACGAATTACACGAATTAAATCGAATTGAAAAGCCCGCAAGAATATTCAGTAGATAGCATGGGATATGCTTTTGCTAAATGGAATATTGAGGAGATGAATAATGAAGGAATTTTTTATTGTAGAGCCATTATAACTTCTTCATTCGATATTCCTTGTTCTTCTGTTCATCACCGCAGCACCATCTGCCTGTCCGCATCTAATCTTATTAAAATAAAAAGCAGGATGCTGAACGTAAGCAATGAGGTACCGCCATAACTAATAAATGGTAAAGGAATACCAATCACCGGCGCCAGGCCAATGGTCATACAAACGTTGATAACAATGTGAAAGAAAAACACGGCTGCCACGCCATACGCATAACACCGGCTAAAAACACTGCGCTGCCTTTCGGCTACGGCTATTATACGAAAGAGCAATAACAGGTAAATAAGCAACACCACAGACGTACCCACAAACCCGAAGCCTTCGCCTATGGTGCAAAAAATAAAGTCGGTACGCTGCTCCGGCACAAAGTCGTAGCGGGTTTGGGTACCCTTTAGCAAACCCTTGCCCAGTATGCCTCCGGAGCCAATGGCTATTTTCGATTGCTTCACATTATAGTCGGTATCCTTTTTTTTGGAGCCGCCATCCGACTGTGAAAATTCTTTTTTATGCGCCTGTAAATATTCGCCCGGCACCTCTCTGCCCGCCATGCTGTATATCCTTTCTACCTGGTACATCTTAAGCATATGCTTAAAAAAATAAGGCACGCCAATACCTACAAAAGCCATTGCCAGTAACCAAATACCTACCACCGGAATGATGGCGTACAAATGCTGCCGCTTGCGCTGCCACACAATAAAAGCAATGAGGGCGGCAATTACTGATAAAGCAATAAGCAACACTTTTGTTTCTACTAATAAGCTGCTAACTACTATCACACCAATGGTAAAGCCCACCGTTAAAATATTTGAAGGCAGGCCCTCGCGGTACATCACTAAAAAGAAAGAAAAATACACTAAAGCCAGCCCGGTTTCGCTTTGCATGATAGCCAATGCGGCCGGCAGTAATACAATGGCCGCTGCTATTAGTTGCGACCGGGTTTTACTAAAATCCATATCGGGTAGCGACAGATATTTAGCCAGTGCCAGGCATACGCAAACCTTACAAAAATCAGCGGGCTGAAAATTAAAGCCACCCATTTTTATAATAGACTCGGTGCCTTTAATGCGGGAGTGAAATGGAAATACCAACAACAGTAAAACCATACCCACGGCATACCAAAGATTGGCCGTAGCCGTAAAAAATTTACTATCGGTGAGCAGTAAAAAAATTCCGAATATAGCCGCCACGCCAAAAAAATAAAGCTGTTTGCTGTAGTCGGTTTTAAATCCAAAAAAGGTGGAAATAATAGGATCGCCTTCTTTATACGTAACAGCAAATATGGAGGTGATGCCAACGGCCACCAGTACCAGATAAATCCAAATCAAACTCCAGTCCACCCCCTTTGAAATGCCCACCTCCTTACGGCTCATGTCAGGGCCTCCCTTTTTCTACCACCGGTATGTTTGCTGTTGCCATCCCATAATTCATCGCGGTAGATAAAGCCTATGCGGTTGGAGTCGGGCTGCAAAGGCTTGGCAGGCCTGGGTTTCAGCGGAGTGGCCTTCGCCATTTTCAGGGTGTTCTTCACCACTGTGTCCTTCTTTATATCGTTTTGCAAACGGCGAATGTATTTTTTAATATAGCTGCTGTCCTTTGTTATCTTAAAATAAAAATACCCCCTGGCGGAGTCGGCACTAAATTGTTCTTTGGGCAGATACGATGGCATCAGGTCAGCCGCCGCTATACGATCTACTTCTTTCAACCGGTCGGACCGCAATGAATCATTCAAATATTTTTCAACAACCAGGTAAGCCATCGGGCCGGCCCAGGTAGCGCCGAAGCCGCCGTTTTCTACAATCACCGCTACGGCAATTTTTGGATTGTCCATCGGCGCAAAACAGGCAAACACCGAGTGGTCTTTTTGCTTGACGCCTTTATGAAAATTTTCCGCCGTACCCGTCTTGGCGCAAATATCAATCCCCGGAATTTTTGGGATGGCGGCAGCGGTACCTTCCGTGGTTACATCGTGCATGCCTTCAATCACAATATTATACGAGCTGTCGGGAATATGAATGGGTACTTTATGCTGGATGCGGTAAGGAGCCATAATGCTATCATCCGGCTTTTCGTTCTCGATGTCTTTAATAAAATGGGGCAGGTAAGAGTGCCCTTTATTAGCGATGATGGCCATCACATTAGCGATCTGCACCGGGGTTACCAGCATCTTATCCTGGCCGATGCCAAGGGTTACATTGGTGCAGGAGTTCCAGGAGCCGCGGTACTCTTTGTTGTACACAGCCGTATCTGGAACGTTGCCTTTATCCTCGCTGGGTATATCAATACCTAACGGGTTGCCATAACCAAAAGCATTCATGTACTCTTTCCATTTTTGATAGCCTTTACGTACACCGCCATACTCGGGATTATCTACAGTTAAGCGATACGTCATACAAAAGAATGAGTTGCATGAATGCGCTATAGCCCTTCGCAAACTGGAGGCATGGCCGGCCCATTTTTCGGTACAGCCTACTCTGTGGTTACAACCATAATAAGCGCCGCGGCAACCGATGCTGCTTTGCGGCGTGATTACGCCTTCATCTAAACCAATAAGAGCCCCCACGGGCTTGTAGGTGGAGCCTGCCGGGTACTGCCCTTTTATAGCCCTGTTTAATAAGGGACGCGATACATCCAGCACAAACTTGCCGTATGTTTTTTTGAAATTAACCCCGGTTAAATCATTGGCCTTAAACGTAGGCCCCGATGCCATAGCAATGATGCCGCCGGTTTTTGGGTCTATAGCTACAATAGCGCCTATCTTATTACTCAATAGTTTTTCTGCCAGTTGCTGCACCTCCACATCTACATAAGAGTGTAGGGCACGGCCGGCTTCAGGGGCTTCGTCCAACTCACCGTTTTCAAAACGGCCCATTAGTTTATTATGATTGTCTTTTATTAAATACTCTACGCCCCGTTTGCCCATCAACACTTTTTCGTACCGGGCTTCTAGTCCGCTGCGGCCTACATAATCGCCGCTTTGGTAAAAGCCATCGGAGCGGGCAATGATAGCCGAATCCACTTCACCGGTATAGCCAACAAAGCTGGCGCCTACATCAAACGGAAACAGGCGCACAGGGCGGTCTTGCAGGTAAAAGCCTTTGCCTAACCGCCAGATGTTTTCTTCGAGCCGCGCATGTTTCTCCGGTGATAAAAGGCTCTCAAAAGCAGAGGCTCTTGAAGGACCTGTTTTTAAAATAGAATTGAGCATGCGGCTATGAAATTCAGCCGTATCAATCTCCAGTAACTGGCATACATAAGCCGTATCCACACCTTTAGCTTCGGACGGGATCACCATCAGGTCGTACATCAAAACATTGTTGATGATGGCTTTGCCCTTGCGGTCGTAAACCACGCCCCTTGCGGGATAGATGACTTTTTTGAACACCGCATTTTCCTGCGCCAGCCGCTGATATTTATTACTGAAAACCTGCAGGGTAGCCAGGCGGATAAGAATAACAAGGAAAGCGAGAACAAAAATAATTCTCACTATATAACTTCTCGATTGCGTGAAGACAGACATAATAAATGAAGAGTGAAAGCGGTTTTTCGGGAGCGTGGCCGGTACTATTCCCTGCAAAAATGCTAAACGTTTAGCGATATGCAAAAGAACCGGCAAAAAGAACTGATAATTTTTTATGAAGACAAAACCGATTGTGTTTTTGCGGCTTTAAAACCTTCTATATTCACAGCAAAATTGATGTATGAAAATCTTTTTACCACTACTGATTTTTACCTTTTGTATAAATGCTTCCGCCCAATCGGTTAGCACCACTGTAAAATTTAATAAGGTTGACAGGCCGGCGCTGATGCTTTACCTGCCTTACAGCGAGGAAGTAGCAGAAGGCACCATTTTAGCCAAGTTAAAAGAGATAGGCTTTGAGCCGGAAAGCAAAGGAAGCTTGTTTTGGAAACAAAATAAAGTAGATGGCTACTACGCTTTTAAAGGCGTGGTGCTAAAGCCCGACAGCGCTACCAATGTGCTCACCGACCTGTATTTTAAGGTTGACCGCCGCGGCAGTAAAAAAGATAACCAAAGCGTTATTTATTTGATCACCAGCAAGGGCACCGACAATTTTGTTACCGATGCATCGGAACCGGCTACTTACCGCGCCGCTCAAAATTTTCTGAATGGCTTTACCTCCAATACGGCTACGTACAAGCATGGGCTGGATGTAACAGCACAGGAAGAAACCGTGAAAAAAGCAGAAAAGAAAATGACCGATTTATTGAGTGATGAAAAAGACCTGAATAAAAAGATTGCCAAGCTACAGGATGACCTGCAAAAGAACAAACAAAGCCAGGCCAACCAGCAGGCAACCGTAGAAGCCGAACGCAAGAAGCTGGCCGATATGAGGTTGGTAACGCAGTAGGCGAGTGAATAGTGAATGGTGAATAGAAAACCGGTGATACAAAGACTTTTTAAACCTGCTTACAACTATTTGGGCATTGCTGGTGTTTTATTATTCCTGTTTTCTTTTATGCCCAATCATACCTTAACCGATTTTCATTTTCACGACACGTACTTTGTTATCGGCTCAAATATTATCCTGCAATGGCTGAGTTATTTTTTGCTTTTGCTGTGGGCCATTTATTTCTTATGCAGGCGTTTTTTATTTTCACGGGCACTTACCAACTTTCATACAATAATTACGTTGGCTTTTATTGGATTTTTGATTTTTTCAACCAATGATCATCCCCGGAAGTATGTTGATTTTTCTACGTTCAGGGCTCATGATAATTTATGGATGGCTTTAGTTTTATTTTTTATAATAGCGCAACTATTGTTTCTCTTCAACATTATCACAGGCTTACTAAAACGAATACTACCTACAAAAAAGCCCTGACCATTTTACTTCATTGGTCAAGGCTTTTTAATTCCGTTACTAAATCATTTCATAACCCGCGATGATGGAGGGCAACAATCTACGGCTGCCTTTGCTCCTGCTGTACGCCGCTTTCATCTTTTTGGCCGTGGGCCCTGCCGGCTTTTTGTTCTTCGCTCTCATTCATCATCTCGCTCATGCCGTGCGAATTGTTTGTGTTCTCCCGTTGACCGGCGCCTCCCTTTTGAGGGGCTACGTTATTCATTTGTCCCTCCTGGTGCGAGTGCTCCTGCTGATTAGAAGATGGCTTTTTATTATTTGTACTCATAAAATTGTTTAGGGTAGGTACTGCAAATAAAAGGCCCATCCGACCGACCACATTTACAAATCGCCCAACTGCGGCCTTATCACAATTTCTTCTACTACGGCCTGCGGCGATAATTGCGTAGCGGCATAAATCGTTTTAGCTATATCGGCCGCTTCCATAATGCGGCTTTCCGCTACCCCACTGCCTTTCCAGCTATCGGTATAAACTGCACCGGGTATTACCGCGGTTACTTTTATTCCTATTTCCTTTAACTCTTGCCGCAGGTTTTTAGTAAAGCCAAGCAAGGCATACTTGCTAATGCCATAAGCGCCGCCACCCGGATAAGCGGCTAAGCTGGCGATAGAACAAATGGTGAATATGTGGCCGCTTTGCTGCGCTTTCATTTTTGGCAGAATGGCCCTGGTGGTATAGTAAGCGCTGTAAAGATTGGTGGCCAGCATTTGTTCCAATGCGCCGTCTTCTTCATCTGATACATTACCTTGTATAAAGGTGCCGGCATTATTAACCAACACATCAACCGAACCGGCATTGTTGAGCACCCATTCGCCAAACAAAACCGCTCCTTCTTTTTTACTTATATCCAAGGCCTTTCCATCAATGGTTACAGCCGGATAAGCCGTTTGTAATTCTTCTATGGTTTGCAACAAATGGCTTTCTGTTTTGGAACATAAAAACAAATTATAGCCATGCAGCGCAAAGATGTGTGCCAGCGCTTTTCCTATCCCCCTTGATGCTCCTGTAATAACCGCATTCATATTGTGCCTTACATTTGATGTTTTACAAATCTACTCTCTCACCGCTTCATGAAATACAAACACTTGTTCTTTGATCTTGACCATACCCTCTGGGATTTTGACGCTAATGCAAAAGCCACCTTATGGCAACTGCATATTGATTTGAACCTGCCGGAGAAAGGCATTCATGACTTTGATCTTTTTCATAAAAACTATCTGGCGCATAATGAAAGGCTATGGGCTAAATACCGCAGCGGGCATATTAAGCAAGAGGAGCTGCGGATGAAACGCATGTGGCTATCGCTGCTCGATTTTAAAATTGCCGACGAAGCCTTGGCCCGGAAAATGGGCGAACTGTTTTTGCAACTATTACCTACCCGCACCCTTCTTTTTCCGGATACGATAGCAGTGCTGGAATACTTAAGGGGCAAGGGTTACGGGCTTCATCTCATCACCAATGGGTTTGAGGAAACGCAACAGAGCAAATTAAAAAATTCCGGCCTGGCTCCCTTCTTTGGCATCGTGATTACCTCGGAAGGAAGCAACTGCTTAAAGCCTCAGAAAGAAATTTTTGACTATGCCTTGCAAAAGACCGGCGCTATCGCAGAAGAAAGTTTAATGCTTGGCGATAACCTCGAAGTGGATGTGGCTGGTGCATTAAACGCGGGGATAGATGCTGTGTATGTAAACTATGGTAACACTGATGGTGTAACAGATATACAACCAACGTACACGGTACAACATTTAATGGAGCTGAAGGCGTTCTTATAAAAAGTCCCCCACATTGCGGTGGAGGACTTTTGATTTAATAGCAAGCAACGTTAGATGACCGTGTACAATGCGCTTTATGGGCGCAACATTCTTTTGGATTTTTAGCCACTGATCTTTTACTGTTTCGCAACACCGTAGCCGTTACCACAGCGGCTGTCAGCAAAAGGGCGATAAAAATAAGAAGCGATTTTTTCATAACCCATAATTTAGATAAACAAGGTAGGATAATTTATAAAACAACTTACCACTTCGCCAACACGGTTACACCGCCTTTTACTTTCTGGTTCATTTTTACTTCAATTTTTGTATCGAGCGGCAGCAGTAAATCTACCCGCGAACCAAACTTAATAAAGCCCATCTCCTCCCCTTGAATTACTTTATCGCCGGGCTTTAAATAATTAACGATGCGCTTTGCCAGGGCACCGGCTATTTGCTTTACCAGCACTTCTTTGCCACCCGATTTATAAACTACAGAATGGCGCTCGTTATCGGTAGAGGATTTAGGGTGCCAGGCCACTAAATATTTTCCTTTATGGTACTGGCTGTATTCTACTTCGCCACTTACCGGGTTGCGGTTTACATGCACATTCAGCGGGCTCATAAAAATGGAAAGCTGCAAGCGGCGGTCTTTAAAGTATTCATCGGCCTGTACTTCTTCCATCACTACTACGGTACCATCACAGGGAGCCACAATCAGTTCCTCACCCTCCGCATGGCTGCGGGCCGGTATGCGAAAAAAGGATAAAATAAAAATGAGCAACCCTACAATCAGGAGTATCATGATCCAGCCAATGACAGGGAACGCCGGCATAATCAGCAGCACCGTTAGCAAAACAATTGCAGCCGCGATGATAGTAGTTATAGCAATAGTGGGGTAGCCTTCTTTATGAATTTTCATGTGTTATCGTAAAGGGCAAAAGTAGGGAAGATTGGTTGTTGTCAGGCCGCTCCTTGCAGCCAGACTACAACTTGTAAAGTTTTAACGTCCCTTACCTTTTTCCATGTACTTCGAACCAAATCGTATTTATTATGTGTATAATCGTGGCAATGAAAAGCAAGTGAAATTATTGATACCATAATTTAGCTGCCTGTGTCTGACAACACTTACCGCAACGCCTCCGCCAAAATTTTCGATACTTCGCCAGCCTTCGTCCATACCATAAAATGCGACCCGCCATCAATCACTATATCAGGACAAGTATATTTTACCGGCAAAATCTTATCGGCACTGCCGTGTATATGAAAAAGATGCTGCGGCCTTTTTGTGTTCGTCCAGGTGAGAATGGCTCCGATTGCCCATTTGATAAAGTACGGATCGGAGTGTGAAATAAGATGGTTCATCACTTCTTTTTCTTCCCTGGTTTTTGCGCCAAACATCCAGTACACAACCGGGTTTGACCAACGTAAAATAAACACCGGAATCAGCTTGTAAATTTTTGTAGTACGGGCTATTTTAAAGAGCGGTGGAAACTCCTGAGTGCTTCCAAGGCTGGAAATTAAAACCGTTTTATAAGGTTGCAGAAACGTTGTTATAACAGACGCTATCATGCCGCCCATAGACAAACCCACAATGGAAAACGAAGAAGCAATATCAATGGAGGAGGCTAATCGTTTGGCATACTCATTCAATGATTCGTTTTTAACCGGCTTGATCCAATCAAGATGATGAATAGAAAAATGAGAGGGTAGTTGAAGCCGTTCAAAAGCTTTGCGGTCGGCACCCAGGCCACTGATAAAATAAATGTTCATACCCGTTCTTTTGCATTAATCCAGCCTATTAAAGAAACAATCGTCCAGGTGCCTTCCAATACCGCAAAGGGCCAGTAGTGTATAAGGTAAGAAGCATAACAGGTCATGGTAGCGCCAATGGTATTCAGGGCGAAAAAGATTTTGCTATGTGATGACATCCACCGGAAGGTGCTGAAAAAATAAGCGATTAAAATTAGAAAAACACCCACTGTTCCTATCCAATCGCTACCTGTCATAACCTGTAATTTAGGGAACTAAAATAATTTTACCCGTACTCTTCCGGCTTTCCAGCAACCGGTGTGCTTCTACGCCGTTCTCTAATGAAAAAACAGCAGAAGGCGCTACAGAAATAATGCCGCGGCTTATCCAGTCAAACAACTCATCGCTTCTTTTTAATCGTTCTTCTTTAGATGATAGAAAGGTCCACAAGTCGCCACCGGTAAGGGTTTTAGAGCCATCCATTAATAACCGCGGATCAATAGCCGGTGGATTGCCCGCCGCAAAACCAAAGAACACTACGGTGCCGCCTTCCTGCACTACGTTCAAACTTTGCAACAGCGTAGTGCCTACCGATTCGTACACTACCTGTACATTTTTATTTTTCAATTCAGCCACCCAATCATCACTGTAAAGAAACACTTCATCGGCCCCTAACTCCAATGCCACGCTTCTTTTTTCAGCCGAAGACGTTAAGCCAATAACGCAGGCATCCTTGGCTTTACAAATCTGCACCAGCAACTGGCCAACCCCACCGGCGCAGGCATGAATTAAAACGGTTTCTTCGTTCTGTACCGGATAGCTGTCGTGGGTAAGGTATTGCGCCGTTAAGCCTTGCAAGAGGCTGCTGGCAGCGGTTTCAAATGATATATTGTTAGGCAGGAGAATCAACTGTTCTTGCGGCACCGCTACCAGTTCGGCATTGGCAAAAGGCACATCGGCAAAGGCCACCCGGTCGCCGGTATATACATTATCAACGCCATTGGCATCTATCACTATGCCGGCGCCTTCGTAACCATTGATATAAGGCGGCGTACCGGTAAGATGATAGTTGCCCTGGCGACGGTAAACATCGGCATAGTTTACACCAATGGCCCGCATCGCTACCAACACCTGGCCTTCCTGTAAAACAGGATCGGGAACGTCTATGTATTGTAATACGTCGGGGGCCCCAAATTGAGAGAAGGTCAATGCTTTCATAGCGGGTAAAGTTAGCTTCCTTTATTGGTGCGCCAACAAGGCGCCCTATTGCTTGATAGCCGCTACCACTTCGGCACTTAATGGAGAAACAGCCGGTGGAAAATAATGGGTGAGAACACCTTCTTCGTTAACGAGGTACTTGGAGAAATTCCATTCAGGCGACTGGTTGTTCCAACCATTTTTAGCGGCATCGCTCAGCCAATTGAAAATGTTGTTTTGCGCTGCTGATTTTACCACGCTGCTTTTCTTAGCCAATGGAAAACTAACGCCAAAATTGACGGAACAAAATTGAGCAATGTCCGCATCGCTGCCGCTTTCCTGTTCTTTAAAATCATTGGCCGGGAAGCCGATAACTTCCAGTGTGCCTTTGTTGGCTTCATACAACTTTTGCAGCTCGGCATATTGCGCGGTGTAGCCACAATCGGAAGCCGTATTCACCAGCAGTATTTTCTTTCCTTTTAAATTTTCTAAAGGAAACGCGGTGCCGTTGTTTTGTAAAAAAGATAAGCTATGAAAAGAAACGGATGGTGTGTTTTTTTCTTGTTTGTTTATGAATGATCCCTTGCTGTTTTTCTTTTGCAGTCCCATTAAAAAGGGATATACTTTTTTTAAGATCCGTTGCCGTAGTGTCATTGCCATTTCTGCTGTAATTATTTTTTGATTATTGATTTTGTTTAATGGTAGTAAATTAAAAACCCTGTTATCAGCAGGGTTGAATGGTTACTTTACTTATTTAAAACTTACCGGAAGCGTCACCATTACATCGTCCCAGGCCATGATCATATCCGCCCCTGTAGGGGACTTCACAAATTGTATCGAGAAGGCTTCGGTAACAGCAGGGCTTTTTTGTACCGGGGCATCTATCCGCAATACGTCTTTCTTTTCATCATATTTGAAGGCGCCCCAGATGTCGGTATCCTTACTAAAAATAATGGTCCATTGCGTAGCCGTAGGTACAGCATATAATGTATAACGTCCCTTACTTAATTTTTTGTCTTTGATTTTTACATCCTTGTAGAGTTCAATTTCTGTGGCTTCGTTGGCGCCCAGCCGCCACACTTTACCATATTCCACCAGGCCACCAAAAATGCCTCGCCCTTCCTTTTGAGGGCGGCTGTAAATTACTCTGGCCACTAACGGCTCTGTGGCTTTATCCTGAATTTTTAACACCGGGTAATTAGCCGGGTAGTACGCCATATCCATAGGTGATTTATCTAATGGGGGCAACTTAATAGAAGCCGTGTTGGTAGCTGCGGTAGTAGTGGATGCCATGTTTTGAGAAAAGCCGGTGATACTGCTGATAGCGAAAGCAAACAGAAAGATTTTTTTCATGCTGATGGATTTTTATAAGGTGACAAATGTAGGTAAAGGCAGAACGTTGTTTGGCATAAAAAATCAGGCGAGAAGTTCGTCCAGCTTTTGTTTTGCCATTAGTTTAACATCGGGAAAAAATTGCTGGTAACATTGCTGTAACGCATCGTAGTGCTGATGAAAAAGATCAATGGCTTTATCGCTATCACTAATGAAGTTGGCCCGGCGTATCATACCACGTAAACTTTTTTTAATGCCTTCTTTTGTTTTATAATGATAAAGCCAGTTATCCGTCTTCATATTTAGAAGCGTTGATAAAAAACGGTGTGGCAGATGAGCGGTCTGTTTTTCCAATGTTTGATATACGCTATTGGTAAATGAAAGAAGCGATGCATCGGAAAATAAGGTTTCATCGTTTGCTAAAAAATGATCGTATAAAATATCCGTGATGGGTCCACTGTATAACCGATAGTCAGGGCGAAAAAAATCTTTTGCCTTAGCTGTGGCTTCATGTGTATCGGTAAAGGCATCAATGGCGCGGTGCAGTTCCATTCCTTTTTGCACCATTACCGGATATCCCAATTTGGTCTTGCCTTTTACAAAATCGGAAATCATATTGCCCACTAAAATTTCGGGCTTGTTAAACGATAGAAGGGCATGTGCGAGATAGTTCATTGCAATAAAAATACGCTTCGCTCTGCATTAACATTTATTCACCTGATGTTAATCTGCTTAACACGGCCAGCCAATCGTCACAATTCACTTGACTTGCCCTGTTACGGCTTTTACTTTTGTTCCGTCACAATAACCAAACGACAAATTAATAAACCTTATAAACCAAATGTTATGAAAGTTTTACTTGTAGCGATAACAGCCCTGTTATCCATTACCAATTTACAAGCCTCTGCCAACGACGACATTACAGTATCAGCCGCGGTATTAGCCTCGTTCCATTCCGCCTTCAAAAACGCATCAGAAGTAGAATGGAAACAATCGGGTAATTATTACAAAGCCGACTTCGCCTTCAACAGCCAGTATGTAACTGCTTATTACGATGCTACAGCGAACTTAGTAGCTGTTACCCGCAACATTACATCTTACCAGTTGCCGGTTACATTACAAACAAAATTGAAAGCTTCATACGAGGCATATTGGATCTCCGATCTATTTGAGCTAAGTGATGAGAACGGAACCTCGTATTATGTAACGCTTGAAAACGGCGATGCTAAAATTACCCTGAAGTCAACGGTTAACAACGAATGGGCCGTGTATCAAAGGGGCCGTAAAAGCTGAGCCAATATGCCATTGGCAATAACCGATAAACAAAGGGCAATTGAAATAAATCCTTAAAATATTTCTCCACCGGGTTGCCAATTGACTGTTGCTTATTGCCAACTTGTTTTGGTGTGTAAACCTCCCGCGGAAGTATGCTGGCATACGGAAGCGGGATTTTTTTTGACCTACATTTGCCGCCTAAAATAAAGGCTATGAATAAAGGTCCTGTGTCGCAGTTTATAGAACATCATTACCGCCACTTTAATGCGGCTGCATTGGTGGATGCCGCTAAGGGTTACGAAACCCATTTGCTGGAAGGTGGAAAAATGTTGGTGAGTTTGGCCGGTGCTATGAGTACAGCGGAACTAGGCATTAGCCTGGCCGAAATGATTCGCCAGGATAAGATAGCTATCATCAGTTGCACCGGTGCTAACCTCGAAGAAGACATCATGAACCTGGTGGCGCACAACAGTTACAAACGTATTCCCAACTACCGCGATCTAAGTCCGCAGGAAGAATGGGACCTGTTGGAAAATCATTACAACCGCGTTACCGATACCTGCATTCCGGAAGAAGAAGCCTTCCGGCGATTGCAGCAACACATACATAAAATCTGGAAAGATGCCGATGCAGCTGGCGAACGTTACTTCCCCCACGAATACATGTATAAAATGCTGAACAGCGGCGTGCTGCAACAGTATTACGAAATTGATCCGAAGAATAGCTGGATGGTAGCGGCTGCGGAAAAAAATTTACCTATAGTTGTACCGGGTTGGGAAGACAGCACGATGGGAAATATTTTTGCGAGCTATGTTATCAAAAGCGAATTGAAAGCAAGTACCATGAAAAGCGGTATTGAGTACATGGTTTGGCTGGCCGATTGGTACCGGCAGAACTCCGGCGGTAAAGGCCTTGGCTTTTTTCAGATTGGCGGTGGCATTGCCGGCGATTTTCCTATTTGCGTAGTGCCCATGATGTACCAGGACCTGGAGTGGCACGATGTACCGTTTTGGAATTACTTCTGCCAGGTCAGTGACTCTACTACCTCTTACGGTTCTTACTCCGGTGCGGTGCCCAACGAGAAAATAACCTGGGGCAAATTAGACATTCACACCCCGAAGTATATTATTGAAAGCGATGCTACGATTGTAGCCCCGTTAGTATTTGCATGGCTATTAGGCTGGTAAAAATTTATTGTAAACTAAGAAGCCGCAAATAGTGTTGCGGCTTTTTTATTTCCATATCTCGTTAAAATTGATAGTAGAAAAACAGCCTTTGTAATCTTCCCAAATATCGGAGCATTCTAAGTTGGAGATTTCGGGCTGTTTGAAGGTATTAAATTCTCTTCATGAAGGTATGTATTTTCTGATGCAGCTGATGTTGATTCTGCTGTTGCAAAATACATAGCTTCATGAAGAGATGCCCCCGGCAGGGATCTGCGACGCTGCTTTTCTTTTTCATCGTGTTCTATAAACTCCTGTGGTGTCATCTCGTTCAAGGAACTATGTGGACGGAAGCAATTATACTCTTTTACCCAGTCGCTGATCTTCTCGTAAGCATCTTCCAGAGACAAGAACCAGTGCGTGTTTAAGCATTCATCCCTAAATGAACCATTGAACGATTCTATAAAGGGATTATCGGTTGGCTTGCCGGGTCTGGAGTAATCCAGTATAACCTTGTTTTCATAGGCCCACTTGTCAAAGTCTTTTGAGATGGCCTCACTTCCGTTATCCACCTGTATCCTTTCTGGTATTATTTGACTTTGTTGTTTTAAGGCTTCCATGACTTCGACAACATCAAGGCCTTTGATTGACTTCCCAACCCGGATCGCATGGCAATAGCGACTACAATTATCCACTATAGTTAAGCATCGGAACTTTCTGCCATCAAACAAATTGTCTTGCACAAAATCCATCGACCAACACTGATTAATTTTATTGTTGTCCGGCCTTTCTAGCCTGTGTGCAGCCGATTTATTACGTCTAGGGCGTTTGCGGGGGTTCAATCCTTCTTCCTTGTAAATGCGGTGTATGCGTTTGTGATTGTCCATAAAGCCTTCTCGTCTGAGTAGAATGTATATCCTCCACATGCCATAGCGCACCCGCGTGGCCGCAATCTCTTTTATGCGCTGGCGCACGGGTAAGTCTTCTCTTCGGTGCGGCTTATAATACCACGCTGATGAATGAAGTCCCACTGTGCGGCAAGCCCTTCGTACAGCCACCCGGTACTGATCCCTTAGCCGTTCTACCAACTGCTTAAGTTGCCGCACTTTCAGAGATTTTTTTTTAAAACGTCCTGCAACATCTGTTTATCCAGCGTGAGATCGGCTACAATCTGCTTCAGCCGGTTGTTCTCGTCTTCGAGTTGCCGCAGCCTCCGTAACTCGCTTACTCCAAGGCCACCGTACTTTTTCTTCCAGTTGTAAAAGGTCGCTTCGGAAATACCCATCTTGCGGCAGACTTCATCCACCCGCGTATCCGTCTCCGCCTGTTTGAGCGCAAAGGCAATTTGTTGCTCTGTAAACTTTGTTTTGGGGGCAATAACTTCATGTTTTAAGTTATGAAATATTGCCCGATTCTCTACTTTATCAATGTCCGGTTTTTAAGGAGGACGTCAACTGAATAAGCCAAGTATTGTTTCCGTTCAGTTTCTTAAATTTTTCTAATTCGCGTTGTAATCTGTCAAAAGAATTCAATTTGGACGATGCAAGTAGAAGGACTTTGAGTAAATCCGCTTCACCTTGGAGATAGTTATACCTTTTGTTCTGTTGAAGAAACTCTAAGGCTGTGCTTAATGTATTTTCCCAGTCGCTATTAAACAAATAATCTCTTAAGCTGTAATCAATAACCTGTTTTGATTTAGGGTTTTTTAATCCTTTCGTTTCTTTTTGCAAGAAATCAAGCTCATTCTTAAAGTAGGCTTTTAGACTTTTGAACTCCCATTCACCAGGTATCCAACTTGCAAACTCCCAATACCGCCATTTTTTTTGAACTTGGCTTGGTGGAATGAGAAGAAAATATTGTTCTTCATTTAACCCACCAATCAGAATGCTCTTTGATAAAGCGTCACCGATCTCCTTAAGGACATTGTTATCCTTACAAACTTCAATTAAATCTTCGTCAATATTAAATAAATAGTCAATTTTTTCGAGTGGAGAAAACGTTATACCTGTTCCCCGATTGGATGACGGAAAACCATTGGTTATTTTTAAAAACTCAGTATAGTCATAAGGCAATTTGAGTTGCAACAGTTCTTCGGTTTTATGTATTTCTTCATCCGATACTGGCGCTCGACCGATCCATTTTGAAAGTTTTTGATCTTCTGTGAATTCAGTTTCATTGAGAAGAATAATTCGTTTTGAGATTTCTTGTAGAAGTTTTTGCATATTGGAATAGCAACGAAATAATTGATTTTTAATCACGTATCCAGACTCAGTTTAGAAATCCAGTTAAGTCATAACAGTGATGTGGGAATTCGTAAATTATTATTTCACTTCACCACTGCTATCGCCATGCCGTCAAACTCTTTTACACCAACCATCGGCAGTATAACAGCCGTTACTTTATCATTCGTGCTAAGCATTTGATTAAATCGCCTTGCACCTTTGGCACTTGCATCTTCACAGGTTTCATCCAGCACTTTTCCTTCACGTATCACATTATCGCAAATGATCAGCGTACCCTTTCGGGACAGTTGTAAAGCCAGGCCAAAGTACTCTGTGTAAGGCGGTTTATCAGCATCAATAAAGATCATATCAAAGGGCTCTTCTTTACCGCCGACCAACTCCTGTAAAATCTCCAAAGCTTTACCAGTAAATATTTGCACCTTATCGCCAACACCGGCAGCATCAATGTTCTTCTGCGCTACAGCAGCATGTTTTGGCTCTAATTCTATAGTTAATAATTTGCCGTCAGATGGTAGCGCTCTTGCGAGCCAGATAGTACTGTAGCCGCCTAAGGTGCCTAACTCTAAAATTCGTTTGGCATTACAAAGCGTTGCCAGTACCTGTAAAAATTTGCCCTGGCTGGCCGATACACTTATCTGGGGAATGCCTTCGCTATGCAAAGAGGTAATCGTATCGGATAAGGCTTTGTCTTCAATAGCAAATAAGCTACTGATGTAATGATCTACTTTTTCAAAAAGTTCAGGCGTCATGGGGAAGAGTTTACAGGTTGCAGTTTGCAGTTTGCCGTTCAAGTGTTTGAATGTTCAAGTATTCAAATGTTGAATACAGTTTACTATTTGCCGTTTCAACTTTCACGGTTGACTTGTTCCATTATTCACTATTGACACTTCACATTTGACTTACTTCACTATTGACTATTCACTACTCACGTTTGACGCTTCACGTTTGACCTTTCACCTCTCACGTTGCTTCACCGTTGCCTATCGAATCGGAGTTAATAATGCCCAGTTTTTCCACGGCTAATTGTGCCGCTATCTGCGACGCATCTTTTTTATTGAACGCCTTTCCCTGGGCTATTACTTTTCCGTTAACCGTAGCGCCAACAGTAAATAGGCGGCGGCCGTTTTCAAGGTGTTCATCAAGGGTTTCAAACTCTAATTGCTTGCCTTTTTTATTGGCCCAGCCGTATAATTTATTCTTATGATTGATCTCTAAATTTTCCAGTTCATCTACAAACATGTGCGTCATAATAATATGCCGGCCCACCCATTTGGCTGTTTTACTATAGCCAATATCAAGGTAAATGGCGCCCACCAAGGCTTCCAGTGTATTGCCAAAAATCTGGCTGCTTTTTAAAGAGGCATCTGATTTATTAAAAGCGGTAATTTTTTTCAGCCCCATCTTCAAGGCAATGTCATTAAGCTGCTGGCGGTTCACCATTTTGCTGCGCATCTCGGTTAAAAAACCTTCTTCTTTGTAGGGGTAGCGCTTAAATAAATAGTCGGCTACCAAAGCGCTTAAAATAGCATCGCCAAGGTATTCAAGTCGCTCATTGTTCTCATCAATCGTATCTTTTATGGAGCGGTGGGTGAGGGCGGTTTTATATAATGGTAAATTATTGGAACTGTAGCCCAATAAGCCTTTGAGCTGTTTTTTAAAAGAGGAGTTTACATCTTTTCTATAAAGGGAGTTCCAAAATGCCACAGTTGAAATTAAAAGTTATTCATTCAAAATTCAAAATTGGTTTCTGTGGCTTTACTCAACGTATTTTTTAAAAATCATGCAGGCGTTGTGTCCGCCAAAACCAAAGGTGTTGCTTAAGGCGGCGTTTACCACCCGTTTTTGATAGTGGCCAAACGTAAAGTTCAACCTTGCGTCAAGCTCCGGATCATCAGTAAAGTGGTTGATGGTTGGAGGTACAATATCATTCTGTACCGCCATTATGCAGGCGATGCCTTCTATTACGCCGGCGGCTCCAAGGCAATGGCCCGTCATGCTTTTGGTAGAAGAAATATTTAGTTCAAACGCATGTTCGCCAAACACCGAAACAATGGCTTTCACTTCGGCAATATCACCTAATGGAGTAGAGGTTCCATGTGTGTTGATGTAATCAATATCGGCAGGCTGCATGTCCGCATCTTCCAGGGCCCTCATCATTACATTTTTGGCGCCTAAGCCTTCGGGGTGCGGAGCGGTTATATGATGCGCATCGCCGGTAGCGCCGGCGCCGGCTATCTCGCAATAAATTTTAGCGCCTCTTTTAATAGCATGTTCCAGCTCTTCAAAAATGAGTACGCCGCATCCTTCGCCCATTACAAAACCATCCCGGTCTTTATCGTACGGACGGCTTGCTGTTTTTGGATCGTCATTACGTTCGCTTAACGCTTTCATGGCATTAAAGCCACCCACGCCGGCTTCGCTTACTACGCTTTCCGAACCACCGGTAACAATGATGTCGGCCTTGCCCATGCGAATTAAATTAAACGATTCCATCATGGCATTGGTGCTGGAGGCGCAAGCACTTACCGCAGCAAAGTTGGGCCCACGAAAACCGTGTCGCATAGAGATGTGGCCGGCCGCAATGTCAAGTATCATCTTTGGAATGAAAAAAGGATTAAAACGTGGTGTGCCATCGCCTTTAGCAAAAGCTGTTACTTCTTCCTGAAAGGTTATCAACCCGCCAATGCCCGAACCAAACACCACACCGGCCCGATCAACATCTACATTGGTTTTATCAATACCCGCATCACTTACCGCCTGGTCGGAGGTAACAATAGCCGTTTGCGAAAAGCGGTCCAGCTTACGGGCTTCCTTCCTATCCAAATAGGCTACCGGGTCAAAGTTTTTAATTTCGCAGGCAAACCGGGTTTTAAATTTCGAGGCATCAAAAGCGGTGATAAAATCGCAGCCGCTAACGCCATTGCGTAAGTTGTTCCAGTATTCGGTTATTGAGTTACCTAATGGTGTTAATGCCCCCATGCCGGTGACAACAACGCGTTTCAGTTGTATGGTTTTTCCTGCGTTCATATAGTAGTCAAAAAGGTCAAAAAAGTGGTAAGGTCAAGTGGGTTATCCAAGGTTAAAATTGTCAAGTCAATTATCGTTGCGCAGTAGCTTTTTAATTTTTTAACTTGTGTATTATAACTCCCTTTATCGATTGTTTTACTTTCTTCTGTAAGATAAAACCGCCTTCTGCTTTTAACAGGAAGGCGGTAGTGTTATAAGTTTTTAGGACGGTGTTACTTCGCGTGTTCTTCCAGGTAAGAAACCGCCTGGCCCACAGTGGTAATGGTTTCGGCTTGTTCGTCGGGGATAGAGATGTTGAATTCTTTTTCAAATTCCATAATCAGTTCTACCGTATCTAAAGAGTCGGCGCCCAGATCGTTGGTAAAAGAAGCCTCATTGGTTACCTCGGCTTCATCCACGCCTAATTTATCTACGATGATCTTTTTTACTCTTGCTGCAATGTCTGACATGATTGTAAAAATTTAGTTATAGGCTGCAAAAATATAGGTTTTTGTATAAAAACAATTTTCAGTAAAAAAGGGGTTGGTGGAATGTTTTAGGCTGCAACGGTTTTGAAATTGATGACGTTGGGCGTGCCTCTTTGCGGGCCCATTGTATAAGTAAGGTATGCTCCTGTCACCCCCTGCAATACATTCCGGCAAAGGGTCGGGCTATTCACTTCTATCTCTAACGCAGGAGCACCTCACCCCAAACGCCTCTCCAGATTAGAGCCATTTCCATTTTCCTTCTTCTCACAGGAGAAGGTGGCGAAGCCGGATGAGGCCTGTAGAGGAGAACCGTGATTTATAGTTTCATCATTTCTTCAAGTAGTATAATACTCTTCAAAGAAAATATTGCATTTCGTAAGAATGATCGTTTTAAAACCGCAGGCGAAAGCACTCCCTCTTCCATCTTTGATGGAGAGGGTAGGGGTGAGGTCTTTTGGCTGTATTATCCAATAGTTGTAATTTGAACGCATACAACAACAACAGCAATGGCATTAAAAATTATTGATTGGGGTAGTGGCGATTATGAGAAGGTATTGCAATTGCGCAACGAAGTATTACGTAAGCCGCTGGGGTTGAATTTTTCAGATGACGAGCTGCAAAAAGAACAACAACACATGCACATGGGCGCTTATGAAGATGGCCGTATGTTGGGTTGTTGCATGTTGGTAGATGAAGGCGATAAAACCGTTCGGCTCAGGCAGATGGCCGTAGTGAATGATGTGCAGGGCAAAGGCATTGGCCGTGCTTTAATGACCTTTGCTGAAAACCTGGCCAGAGACCGGGGCTACCGGAAAATTACCATGCATGCCCGCAAACAAGCGGTAGGCTTTTATGAGAAGTTAGGCTATAAAAAAAAGGGCGAAGAGTTTGAGGAAGTGACCATCCCGCATTATGTGATGGAGAAAGAGTTGTAATTAAAGTTCAATTTGAGGCTAAGCAAGCATCACCAAAATAAAATCTTATTCTTTGTGAACAGTGAAGAAGTCTTTAACTATAACGTAAGTAGTCGTCAAAGTTTCATTGAATTTTTAAGTTTGTTGCATCGGTACTTTATTGAGCATCCCGATAAATGGGAAAACAATAATCTTGCTTCTTACCTTGAAAGCTTGAGTGACTATGCTGACGAAATTCAGGGTTATTATAATAATACGAACCAATCTGTTAACGCCGATGAACCCTCGTGGCGGGTTTTTGCCGATATTTTTAGAGGGGCAATAATCTATGAATAGCACAAGGCGTCTTTTTATTCAAAATGTAGTTATGCAAGTCCCCCAAACAAATTACCCGTAGCGCCATGCAACGGTGGTGTTTTGCCCATGTGCTCGTAAGCCTTATGGGTAGCCTCTCTTCCTCTTGGGGTTCGCATTAAAAAGCCTTCCTGAATCAGGAACGGTTCATATACTTCTTCAATCGTTCCGCTTTCTTCACCCACCGCAGTTGCAATGGTGGTAATGCCTACCGGACCGCCCTTGAACTTTTCAATAATAGCCGATAAAATACGGTTGTCCATTTCATCTAATCCATGTTCATCAACATTCAGGGCACGCAGTGCATGTTGGGTAATGCCAATATCAATGGTGCTGTCGTTTAGCACTTGTGCAAAGTCTCTTACTCTTCGCAACAAACCATTGGCAATACGCGGCGTACCGCGACTGCGCCGTGCAATTTCACCGGCAGCATCGGTAGAAATTTCTGCGTTTAAGATATGTGCTGAGCGAAGAATAATCTTGCGCAATGTTTCGGCATCGTAATATTCCAACCTTGCTTTAATAGCAAAGCGGGAAAGCAGCGGCGCCGTAAGCAAACCGCTTCGGGTAGTAGCGCCTATTAGGGTAAAAGGCGAGAGATTAATTTGAATACTGCGGGCATTGGGTCCGCTGTCAATCATAATGTCAATCTTATAATCTTCCATGGCCGAGTACAGGTACTCTTCCACCACATTGCTTAGACGATGTATTTCATCTATAAACAGAACATCGTTGGGTTGCAGTCCGGTAAGTAAACCCGCCAGATCACCGGGCTTTTCTATCACCGGCCCCGAAGTTTCTTTTATAGCTACCCCAAGTTCATTGGCCACAATCCGCGACAGGGTTGTTTTACCCAAACCCGGCGGGCCATGAAATAAAACATGGTCCAATGCTTCGCCGCGCAGCTTGGCGGCCTTTATAAATATTCGGATGTTTTCGATGATTTGTGGCTGTCCGGAGAAGTCTTCAATCTGGCCCGGACGGATGCCATTTTCAAACTCTTTTTCAACCGGCGAAAGGTTATCGGTTGCCGTTTTTAAATTAGGATTCGACATGTTGTAAATATACAAAGTGCCGGCTGGTTTGGCTGTTAATAAACTGCTGAAAAAAATAGTTGTATATACAAATTTAAGCCCTATATCTTTGCTCTAATTATGAAAACGGGAGAGTCGAGATTTTGCCAGTGCCTGTACTTTACTACAGCGGCGCTAGCAAGAAAAGTGGAGAGGCTGGCAGTGGAAAGCTGGAGGCCGGTGAACCTTTCGCCCAGCCATGCCTATCTGTTAACGACGGTGTTGGAAGAGCCGGGCATTCAGCCCACAACCCTGGGCGAACATTTGCAGTTGCAACCCAGTACTATAACCCGTTTGATTCAAAAACTGGAAGAAAAAAAACTGGTGATCCGCACTACAGAAGGTCGTATAACCAATGTCTATCCCACCCCAAAAGCAAAAGAGCTGCAACCTAAGATGAAAGAATGTATGCAGCATTTTTCGCGGCAGTATGCCGATGTATTGGGTAAAGAAGACAGCAGGACTTTAGTAAAAAGCATTACTCAAATAGCCGACAAACTAAAAGGCTAAAATTTTTTGTACAAACAGTTGTATATACAAACAAACCTAAAATCAACAAAAAAATGAAGTACGTAATTACCGGTGGCGCAGGCCACATTTCAAAATCACTGGCCGAAAAATTATTAAGTGCAGGCCACGAAGTAACCGTCATTGGCCGCAACGCTGAAAATTTAAAAACGCTAACCGGCAAAGGTGCAAAAGCGGCCATAGGTTCCGTAGAAGACGAGGCCTTTCTGACCGAAACTTTCCAGGGGGCCGATGCCGTGTACCTGATGATTCCGCCCAACGCTTCGGTGCAGGGCAGCTTTCGCGATTATCAAAATGGCGTGTCCGATGCGTATGTGGCGGCCATTAAAAACGTTGGCGTAAAACGAGTGGTTATGTTGAGCAGCATTGGCGCTCACCTGGGCAAAGGCACAGGGCCGGTTGACGGCTTGTATGACATGGAACAAAAACTAAAAACGCTAAGCAACGTACACGTAAAATTTTTACGGCCTTCTTACTTCATGTATAACCTGTACGGCATGATGCCGATGGTTAAGAACATGAACATCATGGGCAGCAATTTTGGCGGCGCCGATGAGAAACTGGTGTTGGTGCATACCACTGATATTGCCGAAGCGGCCGCAGAAGAATTACAAAATGCAAATCTTTCCGGTCATTCGGTTCGGTATGTTGCCAGCGATGAAAGAGCTACTGCCGATGTAGCCAGGGTACTGGGAACGGCGGTTGGAAAACCTGAATTGCCGTGGATACCTTTTAACGACGCTGATACCCTAAGTGGCATGACAGGCGCGGGTTTGCCCGAAGCTATGGCCAGCGAATATGTAGAGATGGGGGCTACCATCAGGAGCGGCGCCATGCAGGAAGATTATTGGAAGAACAAGCCAACATTGGGCAACATAAAGTTGGAAGATTTTGCAAAGGAGTTTGCCGGTGCTTACAACGCATCTTAACACACCATCATTATCAACCACAAAACTTATTCAAATGAAAGTTGGAATCATCGGTTCAGGTGCCGTGGGCCAGGTGTTGGCTACCGCCTTTTTAAAAGAGGCTAATGAAGTGATGCTGGGCACAAGAAACCTGGCAAAAGACGAAGTCGTAAAATGGGGCGAAAAAAATCCGTCCGGCAAAACAGGATTGTTTTCTGAAGCGGCTGCTTTTGGTGACGTAATTGTACTGGCAGTTGCCGGCACTGCTTCCGAAGAAGCGTTGCAGCAAAGCGGCGCCGAAAATTTAAAAGGTAAAGTAGTAATTGATGCCACCAATCCCATTGCCAAAGAAGCGCCGACAAATGGTGTATTGAAATTCTTTACCAGCCTCGATGATTCGCTGATGGAAAGGCTGCAAAAGTCTTTTCCCGAAGCGAGATTTGTCAAAGCCTTCAATAGCGTGGGCAATACGCAGATGTACAAACCGCAATACAAAGACGGGCGGCCCACCATGTTTATTTGCGGAAACGATAGCGGTGCAAAGCATACAGTAACAGACATTCTCCTTTCCTTTGGTTGGGATGCAGCCGACATGGGTACGGTAGAAGCAGCACGTGCCATTGAACCACTGGCGATGCTTTGGTGCATACCGGGCTTTTTACAAAACCAGTGGAACCATGCGTTTAAGTTGTTGAAGCCATAATGATTCTGCATTCATAATTATAAAAGAGTTGCTCCATATTGGTGGGGCAACTCTTTTATTTTAAACCTATTCTTTGTTGAAATAAAGTACAGCAGGTTGTTTCCTAGTTAGCCGATATGAAATATCTTGCTTCGCATGAAGCCCGGAACCGTATTGCTTTTCATTTTGTTTTTTGTTGCCACTTTTTTTATTTCCTGCGGTGTTTGCAGTAAAAAAGTTGATTGTCCCGCCTACAAAGACGACTTGCTTGATGCCTGGTTTCCTTATACCGATAATCAAAAATTAATCTTTCGCTCAACCTTGACTGATGCCGATACGGTGGTGTTGAAGAACACACAAACCACCGAAGCCTATCAGGAAACGGGTTCATTTGAGCGGGATGTAATTTGCACGGCCGGCAAAACATTTCAATCAACAGAAAGGGATACGGCCGGCAGCTTTAAATTTTATCTCCAATTAAGTACCGGCGATGGGTGGCACGATGCGCAGGTTTATGTGCAACAAACAAACATCGTGTTTGCCAATTTTTCTGAAATGGCCACGCCACAAGTGACGCTGAATAACCGCACCGCCACTTCGCAATCACTGCAAAACTTTACGTTGCTCAACAGAAATTTTGCCAGCGTTGTTGAAAGCAAAGTGGATACTTCCGGCGGTAAAATTTCCGGCATTTACAAGCTCTATTCCGTAAAGGGCGAAGGCATTGTGGGCTACAGCATTTATCCATCACTCAAAACCTGGGTAAAGCAATAGCATGAATTTCCCGGTTCAATTTGTTATCGGCTCTTCCGTCATCACTCTTCATGCGGTGATGGAAACGCTGGCTTTCTTCATCGGCTTTCGGTACTTCTTATACCTGCGCAAAAAGCAAGGCGATGTTTATACATCTTCATCTCGCATCTGGGTCATTATCGGCGCCATCTTCGGGGCGTTAATTGGTTCACGACTGATAGGTTCATTAGAACGGCCGTATGAATTAAAGATGACCGCTAACTTGTTTGATTACATCTACAACAATAAAACGGTGGTGGGCGGTTTTCTTGGTGGATTGGTTGGTGTGGAAGCAATAAAGAAAGCAATCGGTGAGAAAAAAGCTTCCGGTGATTTGTTTGTTTATCCCATGATACTGGCCCTGATGATTGGCCGCATCGGTTGCTTTAGCATGGGCGTGTTTGAAGAGACTTATGGCTATCCAACAGCATTGCCTTGGGGCATGAATCTTGGCGACAGTCTTCACCGGCATCCAGTAACCTTGTACGAAATTCTTTTCCTGCTATTGTTGTGGATTGGTTTGAAACAATTGCAAAAAAAGTCATCACTGCAAGTTGGCGCTTTGTTCAAACTGTTTATGATAAGCTATTTGCTCTTTCGCTTTTTCATAGACTTTATCAAGCCGCATTATCCGGTTTTGCTCCACTTGTCAACAATTCAGTTAGCTTGCTTGGCGGGATTGCTTTATTATTCGCCCTTCATTCTTCAACCGAAAAAATTAACGGCTTATGCCTGAACGTCCTTATACCTACTACGATTTTACCTTAAGCCTTTGCCCGGTTTGTTTAAAGCGGGTAGATGCGAAAATTGTGTTTGAAAGCGGCAACGTTTATATGCTAAAGAACTGCGCCGAACACGGCTTTCAAAAGGTGTTGATAGCAACCGATGTGGAGTATTACAAAAATATTCGCAACTACAACAAACCGTCGGAAATGCCGCTGAAGTTTAATACTAAAACAACGTACGGCTGTCCATACGACTGCGGCCTTTGCGCCGACCACGAACAACACAGTTGTTTAACGGTTGTGGAGATAACCGACCGCTGTAATCTTGCCTGCCCTACTTGTTATGCCATGTCATCGCCGAATTATGGACGGCACCGAACAGTGGAAGAAGTCGAACGCATGTTGGACATCATCGTGGCCAACGAAGGCACACCCGATGTGGTGCAGATAAGCGGTGGCGAACCCACCATTCATCCCGACTTTTTTGCCATCCTCGACATCGCCAAAACAAAACCCATCAAACACCTGATGGTGAACACCAACGGCATCCGCATTGCGAAGGATTTTGAATTTGCCAAACGGTTGGCTTCTTATGGACCCGACTTTGAAATCTATCTTCAATTCGATTCTTTCAGGCCCGAAGTTTTGCAACAATTGCGGGGAAAAGATTTAACTGATGTGCGTATGAAAGCGTTGGAGCATCTAAATAAATTGAATCTTTCTACAACGCTTGTTGTCACTCTGCAAAAAGGTTTGAACGATGATGAAATCGGGACGATCATTGACTTTGCACTGAAGCAGCCTTGTGTACGCGGCGTTACGTTTCAGCCCACTCAAATAGCCGGACGGTTAGAAAATTTTGACCCCGCAACGGATAGAATCACGCTGACCGATGTGCGGCAAAAGATATTGGAGCAAACAACTGTGTTTCAGCCGAACGACATTATTCCCGTGCCTTGCAATCCCGATGCGTTGGCGATGGGTTATGCCTTGAAGTTAAACGGACAAGTGTTCCCAATGACCCGTTATGTTGACCCCGAACGCTTGCTAAGCAACAGCAAAAACACCATCGTATATGAGCAGGATGCGGCCCTGCATCAGCAGATGCTGGAGATTTTCAGCACCGGCATTTCCGTTGACCGGGTAGAAGAAAACATGAAGCAACTGCTTTGTTGTTTACCCGAGATTCATGCACCGGGCCTGGGTTACAACAATCTTTTTCGCATCATCATTATGCGCTTTATTGATGCCTGGGATTTTGACGTGCGGGCCATTAAAAAAAGCTGCGTGCATATTGTTCATAAGGACGGCCGCATTATTCCTTTTGAGACCATGAATTTGTTTTACAGAGATGAGAAGGAGGAAAGGTTGAAGGAGTTGATTGGGGAACGCAGGTCAATAATTAATGCATAAGCAGATGAATAAAGCCATGCTTTCGGCCGCAATTACTTTAATTGTTATAGAAACAGTTGCGTATTTTCTTACCGCAAGTTTGAGTCGTTTTACTTGGAATAACTTTGGCTCGGCGCAATTTATTTGCGGCTTCTTCGCCTCTATTATTGCAATAATTTTATCGTTCATTCCCCGCACGAATCAAATAAGCAAAGGTGTGTTTTTGGCAATCGGCATTGTGCTTTTGATAGGCTTGGCTGTTTGCAGTAACAATAAAAGTTTATGAACAAATTTGCCAAATCACTTTTCATTACGGCTGCCATAAATGCGATTTTTTTTGCATTGGGCTTTGTAGATCCAAGTTTCTTTTTGATTTTCCTTGTACTATCGGTTGTAGAATTTTTTGGTGGTTTGATTATGTTGATTGATAAGGCTTCGAGACAAACTGCTGCTGGTATAGTTACTGCGGCTGGTATTACTTTCCTGATTGGATTTTCATTGTGCTCTTCACTTGTTCACATCCACTAAAATTTATTTCGCATACTGCATCATCCCCAAAATCAAATCTGCATCAGGGCAATTGCTTAAATACATTTCTTTTTCACTTATTGCACATACACCAGGATAATCTCCTTTCATCCCTTGCATATCTTTTATAATTTGAAAATGCAGGTGCGGCGGCCACTGCCCGTTCTCAAACGGTATCCCAAATTCAGCGATCACATCACCTTTGTAAACGGCATCGCCTTCGTGTAAATTTTTAATAGAGGCTAAACTTAAGTGGCCATATAAAGTATGAAAGGTTTCACCATCAAGGTTGTGGGTGAGAATGATGGTAGCGCCGTAATCGCCATACGCATTGTTGAAGGCAAAAGAGTGAACGATGCCGTTGAGGGGCGTCATGACGCGGGTATAAGGAGGGCCCCAGATGTCGGTGCCGAGGTGGAGGGTACGAGGCTCAACGCCGACCTTCCGGCCCCCTAAATCCCCCGGTGGGGGACTTGCCAATGCACAGCCCTCGCCTTTCAACGAGTTTTTATTTTCCTCGGGCTTATCCGAAAGAATGGGTTGCAAGAAAACATTGCTTTGTTCTAATACAGTAATAACTTTTGATAGGACAGTTTTTAATTGAAATTGTACTTCATCGTTTGTGAACCTCAAAACGGTAAATCCTTGTTCATTTAAAATGTTTGTTCGGTGCTCGTCGCTTTCTTTGTTTTCCGGTAGTTGGTGAATTAATCCATCTACTTCAATCACCAGCCTTTTCTTCAAGCAAACAAAATCGGCGATAAACTTATCAATGATGTGTTGGCGTCTGAATTTATAGGCGCCGAGTTGCTTTGTTTTTAACGCATTCCAAAGCACTTTTTCCGCTTGTGTTGGCACACTGCGATTTTTCAAAGCATACTCCTTCAGCATTCGGTATAAATAAGGATCAGCATATCTATACCCAACAGTATCTTCTTCAACTAACGTAATCGGGTCTTCTTCCCCTTCCCACCGAGAAGGGGCTTTAGCACCATCTGGCACTTGCGGAGTGATTGTGGGGGATGGGCCGCCGCCGCTCCCAAACATTTCGCTCCTTCTGTAAATCGTCCTATTCTCCCCATACCCGCCAATCCCATATTTCGCCCTTGCATCATTCAACTTTCGATTGATGTATTTGATGAAAACATTCGTGTCCTTCACAACATCATCCGTCAATTCTTTATTCGCTTCCGTAAAATCCATCAACAACAACTTATCCCCTTCCTCAAACGGAACCACCCTCGCAAACTCGCTTGCGTATTTCTTCAACCGCTCTTCAAGATTTTTGTTTTGCATGTATGTCGTTTAATAACTTTAAAGGCCCGGCCCCTATCCCGACCTTCCGGCCCCCTAAATCCCCCGGTGGGGGAGGAGACCCAAGCACAGCCCAAACTTTGCGACGACCCAACTTCATTTGTAGAGTCGTTGCAAAGCAAGGGTCTGTGCGGTGGAAAGTCCCCCACCGGGGGATTTAGGGGGCCGGAAGGTCGGGATGGGCCGCTGTTTGCTTGAGGGATAGAAGCGGTTATCCTTTTTTGCCGTCGGCATTTAGCCAACGATAGCGAAGTTTGCAAAGGCAAAAAAGATAAGAGCGAATAGCCCGACGGCGCCTCGCCGGCACGCCCAAATCAATCAATGACCTGTTTTATAATTTCAAAACTAAATCAAATCAATATGAAGAAAAATCTATTGCTGCTTTCAACCCTTGTTTTAAGCATCCTCACCTTCGCACAAAACAAGCCGCTGTGGCTACGCTATCCCGCCATTTCCCCCGATGGCAAAACCATCGTCTTCGGTTACAAAGGCGACCTCTACAAAGTGCCGTCAACCGGCGGTGAAGCCTTCCCGCTAACTATTCACGAAGCGTATGATTATATGCCCGTGTGGAGCCACGATAGCAAATGGCTGGCCTTTGCCAGTGACCGCTACGGCAACTTTGATGTGTACGTAATGCCTGCCACCGGCGGCGAGGCCAAGCGGCTAACCTACAACTCCGCGGCTGATTTGCCTTATGATTTTACACCCGATAACAAAACCGTTTTGTTCGGTACGGCACGGAATGATGTTTATACCTCGGCACGTTTTCCCTCCCCGCGACTGTTTAAAAAATTATACGAAGTGCCTGTGACCGGCGGCCGTTCTATCCTGTACAATTCGGCGGGAGCGGAATTTGCCCACTTCAACAAAAGCGGCGACAAACTTATTTTTCAGGATCAGAAAGGCTATGAGGACAACTATCGCAAACACCACACTTCATCCGTTACACGGGACATTTGGGTCTATGATACCAAGAAGGATGAATACACACAAGTTTCCTCATTTGAAGGCGAAGACCGCGAACCTGTTTGGGCCGCTGATGGCAGCAGCTTTTACTTCTTGAGTGAAAAGAATGGCACGCAAAACATCTTCAAAGGAACGGTTGGAAATAAAGACGCCACACAACTCACGACGATGAAAGAAAATCCTGTTCGCTTTTTATCGGCATCATCCGATGGCATGTTGTGCTTCACGCAGGACGGTGAACTGTACACCATGAAAGAAGGCGGCCAGCCGCAAAAACTTTCTATTCAAATCAATAACGACACAAGGGCCAACGACGATAAAATTTTGCCCGTAAATGCGAACGTTACGCAAACCGAACTGTCGCCCAACGGCAAAGAGATTGCCTTTGTGGTTCGCGGCGAAGTGTTTGTGACATCCGTGGAAGGCGGCTATACTAAACGTATCACCAATACGCCGCAGCAGGAGCGCAACGTAAAGTTTTCGCCCGATGGACGAACACTTTATTACTCCACCGAAAGAGGCAATAGCTGGGACATTTATAAAGCTTCGATTGTTAGAAAAGAAGAGCCTTACTTCTATACATCAACCGTTGTAAAAGAGGAACCGCTGATTGCCGGTGAAGCCGATGAATTTCAGCCGGAGCTTTCGCCTGATGGAAAGGAAATAGCCTACCTGGAAGAACGCAACGTGCTGAAAGTTTATAACCTCGCTACTAAGCAAAGCCGCACCATCGTACCCAAAGGCGTCAACTTTTCTTATAGCGATGGCGATAAAACTTATACATGGTCGCCCGATGGTAAGTGGATTGCTTTTAATTCAGACGAAGGAAGTTTTGGGTCCGATGAAGTGGCCTTGATGAAAGCCGATGGCAGCGGCAAGCGCATGAACCTTACGCAAAGCGGCTTTAACGACGGCAACCCCAAATGGGCCTTCGGTGGTAAGGCTTTGATGTGGACATCCGACAAAGAAGGCAAGCAACCCTTAGCTTATCAGGGTGCACGGGAAACCGATGTATATGCCATGTTCTTCGACCAGGAAGCGTTTGATAAGTTCAAGCTCACGAAGGATGAATTCACCTTAGCCAAAGAACGCGAAGACAAAGAAAAAGAAGACGCAAAGAAAGACACGACGAATAAAATAGCGCTGCCTAAAAGGGGCTGGGAGCCGCAGTTCGAAGGATTGGATAATCGCAAGATGCGCATCACCATCAACAGCGGAAACATTTCCGATTATGTGATGAATGCCGACGGCGACAAGCTCTTCTTCGCGGCCCGCATGGAGAAGGGTTATGATTTGTGGATGACCAATCCACGAACAAGGGAAACAAAGCTGGTGGCCAAGTTAGATGGCGGTCCCGCAGGCCTCGACATCTCCAAAGACGGCAAGAGTTTGTTTGTGGTGAGCGACGGCAAAATTGTAAAAGTGGATGCCGAAAGCGGCAAGCTATCACCTGTTACGGTGAACGGTGAAATGGTGCTGAATGCCGCTGCCGAAAGAGCTTATATTTTCGACCACACCTGGCGGCAGGTAACCAAAAAGTTTTACGATCCAAAGTTGGGCGGCGTTGATTGGAACGGCTATCACACGGTGTACGCAAAGTTTCTTCCGCACATTAATAACAATTACGATTTTCAGGAATTGCTCTCCGAGTTTTTAGGTGAACTCAACGCCTCGCACACCGGTGGCCGTTACTCGCCACAAGCAGCGGGTGGACCGCAAACCGGCGATGCCACATCTAGCCTTGGCTTGTTGTACGATGACATGTACAGCGGCAGCGGATTGAAAGTAATGGAAGTGTTGGAAGGCGGCCCGATAGTAAACGCCAAAACCAAAATCCGCAAAGGCGTGATCATTGAAAAGATAGACGGCGAAGACGTAACCGCTGATAAAGACTGGGCACGATTGCTCAACCGCAAAACCGGCAAGAACATTTTGCTAAGCCTTTACGACCCCGAAACAAAGGCCCGTTGGGACGAAACCACCAAGCCCATTTCCGGTGCGGAAGAAAGCGCCTTGTTGTACAAACGCTGGGTAGCCATCAACCGCAAAAAAGTAGAAGAAATGAGTGGTGGCAAAGTGGGTTACGTACATGTACAAGGCATGAACGACGCCAGCTACCGCAGCACCTACGATGATGTGATGGGCCGTGCCGCCGGCAAGGAAGCCCTGATTGTGGACACCCGTTTTAACGGCGGCGGCTGGCTGCACGATGACCTCGTGACCTTCTTAAGCGGTAAGAAATACTTATCCTTTGCGCCGCAGGGCCAGACCGTTGGCGGCAATGAACCCATGAACAAATGGACGAACCCAAGCACGGTGCTCATGAGCGAAAGCAACTACTCCGACGCCTTTATTTTTCCGTATGCTTACCACCAATTGGGCATCGGCAAAACCATCGGCATGCCGGTGCCAGGTACTGGCACTGCGGTATGGTGGGAAACGCAGATTGATCCCACGCTGGTCTTTGGCATTCCCATGGTAGCCACCATTGGCAAGGAAGGCCGCCCCACCGAAAACCTGCAACTGGAACCGGACATTAAAGTGCCCAACGATTTCAAGTCGGTACTGAATGGTAAAGACCCACAGTTGGAAAGAGCGGTGAAGGAAATGTTGCAGGAGATTAAGGAGAAGAAGAAGATATAAGTCCATCCCGGTCCGCCAGCTGGCGGATGGGAAGGAGAGCAGCGCACAGCCCTTGCTTTGCAACGATACATTAAAGCCTCAATCAGTTTTCTGGTTGGGGCTTTTCTTTTTGACCCCGAGGCTTAACTAACGATTGAGCCGTCGTTGCGTCGTCCGCCAGTTGGCGAATGCATTCGAATTGTTATTTAGCTAACGAAACCCAAAGCCATTGTTTTAAGCGGTGATAAAAAGGTGAATAAAATTCTTTTGCTGGCTTAAATCAAGGCATTAAGTTTGACAAAAATTGTCAAACCGTATTATGTCAACGGAAAGCATTGGCGAGAAATTGCGGCGTTTGCGGGAAGAGGCTGGGATGCCACTTCGCAAAGTATCCGCATTGTTGGATGTGGATGTGGCCATTTTGAGCAAGATGGAAAGAGGCGAACGACCACTGACAAAAGAAGCCGTTGCCAAGTTGGCTAAAATTTATGGGCACGATACCGAAGAACTTTTAGTGCTTTACCTAAGCCAGAAAATAATGGCGCAAGTAGCCGACGAAGACCTGGCACTGAAAGCCATTCAGGTGGCCGAGGAACAATTAAAATATGTAACCAAACAGAAACAGAAGAAATAGCTATGCAAAACCTGTACAACGATTTAGAGAATTTGCTGAAGGCGGACGAAACCTTTGTAGCAAATGGCAGGTTAGCCAAAAGCCGTGTGACCGATGCTGCTTATAGCTACAATGAAGCCTTGCTAAAAATTCTGTTGGGGCACGAAAGCTTGCGCAAACAATTTTTTACTGAAGTTGCCGGCGCCACTATTTTCAAGCAGCGAGAGTTTCTAAACTTTCTGAACAACAAAAGTTTTTTAAAGGACAGCTACACCGAATTCAAAAACCGAATTGGCTTGCAAGGCTCGCAGGGTGAGTACCTGCACGAGAACAAAGACGTGGTACTGGCCTTTCCTTACAAGGATTGCGTGCTGGAAGGCGGGCAGGACAAGGAAGACCAAAAGCGAAACGAAGTATTTTACAACGAAACCCTTGCCCCTGACGAAATAACAAGGCTGCTGGACGCCAAGGCTCTAACCAATTTTAGGTTGTACGATGCCAGGGGTGAACATACGTTAACAGCCGAAAGTGATATTGACTTCTCCACCCAAAACCTGATTTTGAAAGGCAACAACCTGTTAGCCCTCCACTCGCTAAAAAAGATAAAAAGCATTGCCGGACAGGTGAAGCTGATTTACATTGACCCTCCTTACAATACAGGGAATGACAGTTTTCTTTACAATGACAAATTCAACAGGAGCACATGGTTGGTGTTCATGAAAAATAGGTTAGAAATTGCCCGGCAATTACTTAGCAACTCCGGCACAATATTCATTTCGATTGACCACAACGAAATAGCGTATCTGCTCACTTTAATGGATGAGATTTTTGGGAGGGACAACCGAAGAAACATTGTTACTGTAAAGCGTGGTTCTGTAACGGGGGCCAAGGTTATAAATCCGGGTGTAGTGAATGTGTCGGAATTTTTGGTTGCCTACTCGAAGCAAGTGGCCTCATGGAAACCAAACCGGTCATACAGGAGTAAAGAAAGAGATGACCGTTACAATACATACATCACAAATTATGATGAGGATTTTTCAGAGTGGAAGTTCGAACCCTTGCTTGACGTCTTCTCAAATAAGCTTCAGATAAAAAAAAGTCAAATTAGAAAGGCGTTAGGAGAAGAATACGAAAGTAAACTGGAAGAATTTATCATCGAAAATTCAGGAAGGATAGTGCAGTTCGCTTCTTTGGATGAAAACAGCGTAAGTCAAGAAGCAGTCGAATTAAAAAGAAAATCAGAAGAAGATGATAGTCGCCTCTACAAATTAGAACGAGAGGGCAAAAAGCCATACATAGTGTTTAAAGGAAAGTTGCTTCTCTTTGCCAAAGACAGGATTTTTGAAATAGATGGAAAGAAAACGTTCGGCGACCCTGTAACGGATATTTGGGACGACGTTCTTCCAAATGATTTGCATAATGAAGGCGGTGTAGTGATGCGCAAAGGGAAAAAACCTGAAAAACTTATTCAAAGAATAATTGAAATCGGTTCAAATGAAAACGAAATCGTCTTGGATTTTCATTTGGGTAGTGGCACAACGGCCGCTGTTGCGCACAAGATGAGGAGAAGGTATATCGGCATTGAACAACTTAACTATAAAGAAAATGGAAGCGTTACCAGGTTGAAAGGCGTAATATCGGGCGACCAATCGGGCATGAGTAAATACGTCAACTGGCAAGGCGGTGGTTCTTTTGTTTACGCCGAACTCAAACGGTATAATCAATTCTACATAGATGAAATTCAAAGAGCGTTCGATGCCGAAACGCTTAGCACACTTTATAGGCAAATGAAAGAGGAAGCCTTCTTCCGCATTGAGGTGGAGCACGACAAATGGGAGGCTGCTGCCTTTCAGTCCTTGCCGTTAGCGGAACAAAAGCAATTGCTGATAGAAGCGCTTGACAAAAACCACCTGTATGTGAACTTCACCGAAATGGAGGATGAATGGTACAAAATGAGTGAAGACGAGATTGCCCTCAACAAAAAATTCTACAACCTTTCTTAAGTCATGGAGTTATTAGCCGATAAGGTTCATACGGAATGGTCGTTTGCGCAGAGCTACGGCATTTTAGATACGGCGGTGCGGGAGCACATTCGCAGTAACCTCAACCCAAGCTTTGCCGAAAGGCCTTACCAGCGGGAGGCCATTTCTAAATTTGACTTCTACCTCAACCGTTTCAAGGGCCGTCCGGCAGGAAAGCCCATTCATTTGCTTCTGAACATGGCTACTGGCAGCGGTAAAACAATGCTGATGGCAGCAGCCGTGTTGGAACTGTACACTAAGGGCTACCGCAATTTCATCTTCATCGTCAACAGCAACAACATCATTAAAAAAACGGTTGCCAACTTTACCGACAAAGGCAACTCGAAATACCTCTTCGCCGATAAAATCATTATTGACTTTACCGAAGTGCAGGTAGCCGCAGTAGAAAACTTTGAAGCCGTTCCGCCTGATGACATCAATATACTTTTCAGTACCATTCAAGGCTTGCACAGTCAGCTACGGGAACCGAGAGAAGGCGGATTAACCTTTGAAAGCTTACAGGAAACCAAGTTGGTGGTGTTGTCCGACGAAGCCCACCACCTGAATGCCCTTACCAAAAAGAAGCGCAACACAACCGAAGAAGATGAGGAGAAAAGCTGGGAATGGACCATCCGCACCGTTATTGAAAACCATCCAGAAAACGTGCTGCTTGAATACACAGCTACGGTGGACTTGGAGCACCCGGCCATAGCGGCCAAGTATGCCGACAAAATACTGATGCGCTACCGGCTGAAAGAGTTTCGCAATGACGGCTACAGCAAAGAGATCAAATTGATAAAGTCGGCCATCGGTACAGAAGAGCGGGTGTTGCAGGCTTTAGTATTAAGCCAATACCGGCTAAAGGTGGCTCACACCTATCCGTTACAATCCTCCTACCTGCCGTTCAAGCCAGTGGTGCTTTTCAAAAGCGCCAGCATTGACCAAAGCACTGCTTTTGTGCAACACTTTCAAACGTTGTTGAAGGATCTTGTGGCGGACGATCTTCAATCGTTGCAGGCGACCGGTGGACCTACCTTGCAAAAAGCGTTTCGCTTTTTCACCGACAATAGTATTGGACTTCATCAACTGGTGCAGGAAATCAGGGATGCTTTTCGTACCGAACGCTGCATTGTGGTGAACAGCGAGAACGACAGCGACGAAAAACAACTGGAGCTGAACAACCTCGAACGCAATGAGTACCGGGCTGTGTTTACGGTTAAAATGCTTACTGAAGGTTGGGACGTTTTGAACCTCTACGACATCGTTCGGGTGGATGAAAGCAACGGCGTAAATACTAACGGAAAAGCGGCTGCCACCACCACATCGGAAGCGCAACTGATTGGCCGTGGCGCACGATATTTCCCGTTTCGTACCAAGGTTGGCGAAGAGTCGTATCAACGAAAATTTGACAAAGACCTGCGGGCCAACCTGCGTTGTTTAGAAGAATTGTATTACCACAGCACCAACGATAACAGATATATCGAAGCCATCACCAAAGAGTTGGTGGCACAAGGCATTTACAATCCGCTGCAAGACACGGAACCCATTGAGGTCAAAGTGAAAACTTCGTTCAAACAAACGGCGCTTTGGGAAGAAGGGCTTTTATTCACCAATCAAAAAGTGGCAAAGAGTCACAAGAATGTTTCATCGCTCAAGCAAATCGGCGCCACCGGCTTTCAATACAAACATTACATAGGCAGCGGTGGTACGCAGGAGTTAGTAGTGTTTGACGAGGACGCCTTGAAGGCGGACAAAAACTTGCAAAAAAACTTTGCCGGTTCGGTGAACAAGGAAATCAGGCTTATTGACTTAGGGCTGAACGTTTGCCTGAAGGCTTCGGAGAACATTCCGTTTTACAATTTCGACAACCTAAAACGGATGCTACCGCAATTGAAATCAACGAGGGAATTTTTTGCCGGTAAAGATTGGGTGGCCGGTACACCGATAACCTTGGTAGGTCGGCCGGAACGGTTAAACAATTTGTTTCCAAAAGAAAAGCAACGGCTTGCAGAAAATACATTACGTGCTATTAAGGTCAACCTTTCATCCAAGATTCAGCAGTATGAAGGCAGTACGGAGTTTGAGGGCCGGCATTTAAAGGAATACTTGCGTGAAGATATTTTGATGATGGTTTCAGAGCCGGAAGAAGACAGTAAAAAACAATACGGAAGATCCATGACGGCAAATGCCAATGCGGAGTTCAACATGGATGTAGCAAAAGCCGAGTGGTACATTTTTAATGAAAACTTTGGCACCAGTGAGGAGAAGTATCTCATCAAATACATTGAGCATTCAATGGATGCCTTGCGGCAGAAGTACAACAATATTTATTTGCTTCGCAACGAACGGTTGTTTCAAATTTACAATTTTGAAGATGGTGCTGCCTTTGAACCGGATTTTGTTTTGTTCATGACGGAGAAGGACGGTGGCAAACCGTTGTCTTATCAACTTTTCATTGAACCTAAAGGTGATGGCTACCTGGCAAAGGACAAATGGAAGGAGGAGTTTTTAGAGCGGCTCAACATTAAAGCAAAAATTAAAAAGGTTGAGATTCTTTATGAAGACGACAAGTATAAGGTCTTGGGTCTGCCTTTTTACAATTATCAAACGAGACAAAAGTTTGAAACGAAATTCAAAGATGTGTTAAGGCTTGAACAAGTAAAATAAAAATGCCGCAATTACGGTAATGCGGCCCACCAGGTCCTTTTCCCTAGGGAAATGACAGAAACAAATATAGCCGAGAATTGCAAACTTTATTCACGTCTGTGGAAAAACTTAACGCTTTTGCTTTCAGCGGATATCTCATTGTCCATTAACCAACGGCCTCACCTTCTCCCCAATTATCCCAATCGCCTTCATCAACTGCTCATGCGTCAGCAGGGCATTGTCCATTTGAAAAGTCACCCGGCTAATGCCGCCAAGCGCCTCGCTGTGCCGCAAAATTTTCTCCGCTACTTCCTCCGGCCCGCCTACAAGCAAAGCACCAAGAGGGCCGCGTTGCGCATTAAAGGATGCACGGGTGGTTGGTGGCCAGCCCCGTTCGCGGCCAATGCGGGTAAAGGTTTCGGCATAGCCTGGAAAAAATTCTTCCACCGCTTTATCGGTAGTGTCGGAAACATAGCCAATGGAGTGCAGCGAGACTTTCAACTTATCGGGTGAATGACCTGCCTTGGCGCCGGCCTCTCTGTACAAATCCACCAGCGGACGAAAGCGGTGCGTTTCGCCACCGATGATGGCCACCATCAGGGGCAGTCCCAACATACCGGCACGGATGAATGATTGCGGCGTGCCGCCTACACCCAACGAAATCGGAAACGGGTCTTGCAAGGGCCGCGGGTAAATGGCCTGGTCTTTCAAGGCCGGCCGGAAACGTCCACTCCAGTTCACCACTTCGTTATCCCTAATCGTTAGTAACAAGTCAAGCTTCTCTGCAAAAATTTCATCGTAATCACCAAGGCTGTAACCAAACAAAGGGTAAGCTTCTATAAACGATCCGCGGCCGACGATCATCTCCGCTCTTCCCTTTGAAATCAAATCAAGCGTTGCAAAGTTTTGAAACACCCGAACGGGATCGGCAGTGCTTAAAACGGTGACGGCGCTGGTGAGTTTTATATTCTTTGTTTGCGCAGCGGCTGCGGCCAAGATCATGGCAGGCGAAGAATCTAAAAACTCTTTTCGGTAATGTTCGCCAATGCCAAATACATCAAGGCCGGAAGCATCGGCATGCTTCATTCGTTCCAATAATTCCGCAAGTGATTGTGCGGCGTTGGCCGGTGTTCCATCTTTATTGGTGCCTACGGCGGCAAAGCTGTCTATTCCTATTTCCATGTTGTACTAAGGTTGGTGTTTTTAAAACAAAGCAAGCATTTTTAATGGTGTTGCAGTCTATTGTTACTGCTTTAGCGTCATTCTTCTTGATTCGGTTTTATCGAAACACGAAGAATACGACGAATGCTTCGTGCCCGTTGTGTGTTCTTTGTGTTCCGAAACTCTTGGCTACAAAGCTCCGTTCTTTAATTAAAAAACAAAGCCAGGTTATCATTCATCCAATAACCTTCATTGATAAAACCTGCGGCTTTCAAAAAGAATAAAGTGCTTTATGCTATCGCTGCTGCATTAGTCGTAGAAGAATCACCGACGGCTTTGCGCAGGAAGTAAAGCGTAGCCGCAGCAGGTGCAATGTGCATCACCGCCAGTGTAATCCGCATCCCCATTGGCAGGCCCGGCGTACCAAAAGGACCCATCATGGATACCAAAAAAAACACAACAGATATCCAGATAAAAATGGCCACCGGTTTTTTGGTGAATTTGCTCAGCACAAAAAGTAAAAGCGCCGCTATAAAAGCCGGCACGATGGAACCCAGAACAACCGGCAGCAACTTTAGCGGCTGACCGTCGCGAATGATGATGCTATCGTTCACCATATTGGCGGCACGGGCAATGAAAAACACAACGGTATTAAGAACGGCGCCAACAATACCGGCAATGGCGGCCGCCTTCAGCAGGTTTGAAAGTTTCATGAACGTTTGATTTAAAATTTAAATAGAGCCGCAAAGCTATCTTTATAAAAGGCAGCGTCGCACGGCAGTTACCTTCGGGTAAGCGGTTGCCTGCCGGTAAGCAATAATTACAATCATGACGTTAACTGAACAAGGCGCCGCCTGCCGCCACAAGTTGCGGGCATCAAGAGATGCATTGGAAGTATTGCAAGGCAAATGGCGCTTGCCCATCATTCTTTCACTCACGTTCGGGGCCAAGCGCTTTGGAGAAATTCGCAAGGACATTGAGGACATCTCACCCAAAGTATTGGCGCAGGAATTAAAGATGCCGGAGGCCAACAAACTGGTCTCCCGAACGGAATTGAATTCGTCTTCCGCCGCGGTGGAATATGCCCTGACGCCTTTGGGCGAATCGCTGGAAAAATTGTTGCGGGAACTATCCGATTGGGGCATTCATTTTAGAAACGAGATATTGGAAAAGGTGTAGGCAATAACTATTTTTTTATTTTCCGGAGTACGAATTCTAATACTGTGTCTCTCCCCGCTATTAGATCTTTAATGGCAGCACTCACTTTATAATCGGGCAGGCGTTTGGCAGGATAGACTTTCTTCAGATCACCAAAACATAAAAAAGGCATATCAACAACAATAAAACTGTTGGGCAGTTTAATAGTATAGCCTTGTCCGGCGCATTCTACATTACTATAGATGTCGCCACCGTTCTCTTCTCCTATAAATTCAATTGGCGCCTTACTGTGTTGCCTGTAATTATAGAGCCTGTTAATGAATCCTGTACTGGCAGAAAATGTTCCCCCGTTTATCAGTACATAAATGTTCCCGTTGAATTGCCTCGCTACTGAAGGCGTTTTATCCGTCATCAGCTCCACATACTTATCCTTCAATAACAGGCTGGTATCATCACGCAAAAACTCTTTCGGGTCGGCCATAAAGCCTTTTACATCATCGCTAAGGTTTACGGTGTAATTGGTGTAAGAAAAGGTACGTCCCGGCACGCGGATCGCACCAACGTCCGTGGCTTCGGTTTTGGCAAGATGCGCAAAGAGGTAATCGTTATAACCATCGCCACCACCTTCGTTGTCCCGCAGATCAACAATGAGGTTTTTGGTCTGTTTGTTTGCCATGTCACTAAAAGCACTGTCTATGAAGGGGAAAAATTTGTGTTGAAAATTTTCAATAAAGCCTTTGTAAAAGCTGCCGACTTTTATGTACGCGGTACTGCCTGCAATTATTGGTGTATAGCTCAGGGGGTCGTCAAAATAGCTGCTGCTTTTGCCATTTAATTTTTTGTACATGCTCTCCATAGCAGCCGGCGTTTTTGCTTTGATGCGGTAAATTTTTTTTGCGTTGGGTAGCTCTACATCAAAAGTGGCAACCGACGGATAAAAAAGGTTGTATAAAAAATGGAAGTAGTAATAATTGTAAAGATTGTAGTACTTAAAGCTTTGGTTGATGCCGTCTGCAGGAATGTAGTGAATCATCTTTTGCATCAATGTTTTTACAGCAATGCCATTAATGCTTTTGATCTCGGCGCCTTTTGCAATGGTTTGTTCATCGCTGCAATCGGTAAGCACGTACAATTTATTTTGCAGGATGGTGAGTTGCAAAGGCAGGTACTTTTTATCTGCCTTCAATACCGCCATTTTAAAGTTCACCTTATCATCTCCCGGCAACTCAATTCTTGTATGGCCGTGGTTTAATAAGGTGATGAGGTAACGAAGCTTTAAGTAGAAACTTTCCGTGGTTGCTGCCTCTTTAAAGGTTGCGGCAACGCTGTCACATTTTTGTGCGAAGCTTTTCTTTTCAATAAAATAGTACAAGCCCGAATGCCCTTCTTCCAAGCCGCCCTTAAAAATTTCGAAATCCGCACGTTGTTTTTGTACAGATAATGTTTCCGTTTGCGCATGCAGTTGTGCATTACAAAAGCAAAGCAATGTGCAAATAAAAATGAGTAAAACTTTTGCTTCCGGCATTATTTAAATTATGATGGTGATTGTTGTTGATACTTTCTGGTCTGAAAATAAATTTATTTAATCCGGCTTGCATCTTCTTCACTCGTTGCTTGTCTTTCCCTTGCTGCCTTTACTTTACTGCTTCCAAAGCGCCAGCTAAAACCTACAGTTACATTCCGGCTTTCCCATTTGCGATAGGTGGTTAAGCTAATCTCTTTTGTAGTAGCCGTTTGCTGCCAGCGTTGGGTGTTAAAGATGTCAACGATGCTGAACTTCAACGTGGCTTTGTCCTTTAAAATATTTTTTTGCACGCCGGCGTTTACGCTGCCGATTGGTTTGGAAACATAGATGGTTGCGCGGTTTTGATAATTGAACCAACTGCTTACATCGCCTTTCCAGCCTTTGCCCAAGGTGAAGTTGTTGCCGATATAGCCGTTAAAGGCAAAGCTTCCACCGCTTTGTGTTTCCGAGGTAGAGAAGCCGTTCAGCACTACGTTGTAATGATGGTAATAAGGTGTGGCCGATACATAAACGCTCCACCACTTTGTTGGTTGCAATGGTGTGCTAATGCTCAAAGTAATCATGTCTTTGTTGCCTGCGTTTTGCGGAATCATGACCGTGTTTTTGCCTTGCTGATAGGTAAGGCTTTCAAAATAATCGGTGGTGTGGGAATAGCCAATCTTTAGCGACGTAGCATACTTGTAAGTATAGCTGGCTTCAACGCTGTTGGTAAACTGCGGCAACAAATAGGGATTGCCTTGCTCGCTGTTGAGCGCATCCAATACATAAATGAAGGGGTTTTGATCCTGGTAAGATGGCCGGTCAATGCGACGATTAGCGGTGAAGCCAATTTGATGATTTTGCTTTGGTGTGTATTGCAGGTATAAGGTTGGAAAAAGATTGAGGTAAGATGTATCGGGACGATTGTTCACGGAGCCTTTTAAATCAACCGAACGGCCATCAACATTCGTATGTTCGGCACGAAGCCCGGCTTGCCAGTACCATTTGCCGCTCTCCTTTTTTACGCTGGCATACAAAGCACTGATGGTTTCGTTGTAGCGAAAATTATTGGTCTTGCCGGTGTCCACCGTCCAGGCATTGTTGTAATTGGTGCTTACCTGCAAGCGGTTGTCTGTTTTTGTTTGCATCACCTTAAAACCGCTTTCCAGCTTCAGTCCGTTGGCAAAGGTTTTATCCATATCGCCTTTAAAAGAAGAAAGCCGTATGTCCACATCGGCGCCATTTTGCAGGCCGTTGTTATAAAGCTTTACACCGGCGCCATTTTGTGTTTCATTGGCAATAGCATTGTTCAGCGATGAACGGAACAAAGTGTAATCGGCATCCAACCCATAATTAAAATTCTTGTCGCTGAAATTGTAATTCAGGTTGAAGGAATTGCGGTCGGTTGGGAAGGGTGCAAGGCTGGTCGTGTTGATGACGGTATCCATCGCACCGGGCAAATGAATCAGCGTGCTGCTGCCGTTTTCCATGCGGGTGTAGCGGTCGTTCTTCATCCATAAAACACCAACGGTTGTTTTTTTGCTCAACGAATAATCAAGCCCCGTGCGAATGGAATGACCGTGAAAAAAATCTTTTTCAATACTTCGTTGAGTGAACGTTCTTGAGCCGGCGGTGCGGTCGTTGTTGGCGATGGTATGCTGCAAACCGCCGTTGACGCCGCCGTTGAAAAAGAAAGCCGTTTTACCACTGCGATAATTAAGGTTAGCCGAACCGTTGCCACGGGCATGGGTGCTTTGCACATAACTGCCGGTGATGTTGCCATTAAAGCCATCGGTTAAACTTTTTTTCAGCTTGATGTTGATGATGCCCGCCGCACCGGCCGCATCATATTTGGCCGAAGGATTGGTGATGAGCTCTATTTGTTTGATGTTGCTGGCTTCGATGCTCTTTAGGAGCTGCGCCAGATCCTGCGCGGATAGCTGCGTGTTCTTGCCGTCAATAAAAACAGTTACACCGGGTTTGCCGGCCAACTGAATATTGTCGGTCGCATCTACTACTACGCCGGGGGCCTGCCGCAAGTACTCCAAAGCGTTTTGCCCGATGGCGGCTGGAGAAGCATCTACGTTTAAAACGGTTTTGTCGGGGTAAATTTCAATGGGCCGTTTGGTGGCGGCAACCACCACGGCTTTCATGTTTTTGGTTTGAAGGGTATCGTCTTTTGTTGTTTGGCTAATTGCTTTTTGAGCGAAGATGAAGAGCAAAAGGGTGAGCAGCGTTTTCATGCGTTTTGTTTTATAGCGGCAAGATGGTTCGTATAAAAGGCATTGCCGCCTCAAAGGATGATTTGAAACCGGCTGTTCAGGTATCAAATGATAAATGCAGTCTGGTGGCGGGTTTGCAGGGAGTGAAAAAGATGATTTGAGACCTCACCCCAGCCCTCACCACATCCTATCTTTTCTATGAACCAGAGGTTCGTCTATCCATTAAGCATCCGTTGCGTCGCACTCTTGTACGTTCTTATCGCTATTGAACACATCGTCGCAAAGAGTGTCTAATGCAATTAAAGCAAGCCGCAACGCGGCGTTATCACATAGCCCGGCCTGTAAGCCGGGCTAAAAGAATCACAGTGTATTCATCAAGCCCTGAAAGGGCGCAACAACGGGCAGGTGTGCGTAGTGGATAAATGAATGAGCACTGGCTGTAATTGCGTAAGTCCTTCGCCCTTTCAGGGCTTCGAACCTATTTACCGTTTCGGTAGCCCAGCCTGCAAGGCTGGGCTATGCGATGGCACCCCTTCGGGGCTTTCAGTTAATCAAAATAGAATGGTTGTACTGTTGTTGCTCCATAGCGATAAGAATGTACAAGAGTGCGACGCAACAAAAGTTCAATGGATAGACGAACCTCCGGTCCAAAAAAAGATTGATCATAAAGACTATCACCGCCTGTAACCCTCATGCGCAAGCACTCCCTCTACAGGCCTCATCCGGCTTTGCCACCTTCGGGAGGAGAAGTAAAATGGAAATGGGTCTAATTCGGAGAGGGCGGGGTGAGGTACTCCTTCGGGTTCTTCCCTGTCACTTTTTTAAAGGCCCGGTTAAAGGTGGCCTTGCTGTTGAAGCCCGCATCATACGCCAGGCTCATGATGGTTTGCTCGCTGGCGCCGCCGCTTTGCAGCTTGCCCTTCACATCTTCGACGCGATAATAATTAATGAAGTCATTAAAGTTTTGCCCAAAGCCACTATTGACTACACGGGACAAAAGCGTGTTGTTAGTTTGGAGGTGTTTGGCTAAAGCTGTCAATGTTAGTTCGGGATTGGCGTAGAGCTTTTCGTTTACTACAACATGCAATACTTTTTCTTTCCAGGTGTCCAGGTCGGGCAAATCTTTTTGTTCGGTAACAGATTCCACTTCTTCAAAAGGCACTTCTTCCACTATCTCTTCTTTTACCACCTTATTTGCGTATAGCGGCGGTACGGCCAGCAACGATTGCCTTTTATACGAAAGCATGTCTAAACTAAGCTGCATGCGGGTTTCAATAGAATTGGAATAGCCGTTGATGGCTATGTAGTAAAATAAAATAGCGAAGGCGAGATAGTACCACCAACTACCGATGTAATCAACCTCCACGCCGGCAAACTGCACCACGTGAAAAAGAAGGTTGGAGGCGAAGTAGATAAAGAAGGCGATTAAAAAATTACGCACCCAGCGAAAGGTAACTGAATCGGCAAAGGAGGTTTGCTGTACAATAAATTGCTTGTACCGCTTATAGTAACGATAGCTAAGCAGGAGATAAAACAGAAGACTGATTAGCCCGGCGATGATGTACCAATCCTGAAAGTCGGGGTCTTGATTGCCGTCCATTAGATAATAACGTTTCAGTATAATCCGGTCGGTGACAAAAACAATAGCGCACCAGATAAGATAGAGGGCCGGTGCTAAAAAATGCAGCCAGTCTTTACGCCGAAACTTTAGGTTGGGCTGAAACAAAGTGCGCAAATAAAAGTAAATGGCCGGCCCCATGAGCAACGTATGCTGCAGCGGCATATAGAATAAAAAATTGCGGCAATCCAGGCATTTAAAGCCATCGTACCAACCGGCAAAGCCCAGCATCCAGGGACAGATATAAAGTACACAAAGCAGTAAGAAAAGCGCCAGCCAATTGTCGGAAGCACGATCATTTTTTATGCCTTTGCGCAGGAGCAAAAAAGCATACACTAAGCCGTGTACAAAAAAGATGAGGAGCAGTCCGCTGTAGCGGCCAAACTGAAATGGCATGTGGTGAAAATAAGGAAAGACCTCTATACCAATGTCCTTTGCATCTGCCACTGTTTAACAGATGGTAGTGGAACGTCAGCTATCATCTTTTCTTCTAATAGTTGGGCCATCGTTTCAAAATAAAGAATCACATCTTCCCGCACATTTTTCTTTAACCAACGGAAACCGCCGGGGAGGGTGTTTAGTACCGTTCTGTCTTCTAAATATTCAAGGTGATGAATATCGGTAGGCGTAAGGCCCAGCTTTTCTAATTCGGAAACCAGCAGGTAAGCCGGTGCATTGGTGATGCCGCAGTATTCTTCGGCAATCTCCGTCCACTCGCCATAAACCGTTTGGGCATGGCGCACAATTTCTTCTTTACTTAATTGCGTTACTACTTGCAGCAGGTGGCCGCAGTTACAAGAGCCATGATGCCCCCAGGCATAAGGCGAACCGCTACGAAGCTTATCAGCCGCCGCCCGCAGGGCATCTATCAATTGAAAGTTTGGATACGCCATCGGATTTTTCTTTCTAAGATAAACAGCGAACGGCGGCAATGGTTGTAAATTTTTATGACAGGTGTTTACCCGGGAAGTGCCCCTTCGCTACCTATGTTTATTACTGCCGTTGCACCTTTTATTTTAGTGTATTTGCGAACACTACGGGTAATGATGATAGCGCCGATAACACCCGGTAAGAGCCACACCATAACCGCAGGTAAAAACCGTACGTTCGTCACCACAAAGGCAGTCCATGTAGCAATATAGCCTGCCCCCATGTTTACAATATGACTCCGCATCCATTGCTGCTTGTTTTTCGGCCCGTTAACGTAAAGCCTAACATCGCCTAATGAAAAAAGCAGGGAGGTGGTACCAAACGCCAGCGGCACCGGCCAAAAGGAGTTTCCGCTTCTAAATTGCAGCACCGCCCAAACTATCAGGCTAATGCCAAACAACAGGGCACTGCTGCTGATGAACCAGTCGAGCACCGTAGCTTTCTGAGTTCGCCCCAAACCTTTTAAGTATAACGACCGGTAGCCACGCACCACAAAATAGTAGCTGAAGAAACCCACCATAAACAGGAACGCTAAGCTTTTTAAAATGCCCAGTATAGTGGCAGTAATAAATACACCGGTCATGGCCCAGAAGTACCATTTGCCCGAACTGCGATGCCCACTGCCGCCTTTACGGGTAGCGGAAGCAATGCCACCCGAAACAAGAGCCGTAAAACCGGACGTGATATGGAGTATCAACACTGCGTTTAGAAAGGTGTGCATGTGATTTGTTTTTACAAAAATGCGATGGCCCTTAGCTCTTTTACAAATAAGAGGGGTAAGATGTGAAGGATTGGGACCAACGGCAGGCATTGGGGCCAGAAGCAGCCGCCATCAAGCGTTTTGGGGCGAATGGGAAAGGCCGTGTAGTTTTTCTTTTACTGTTTCGGTAAGGCTGCGGCTCACCGGAATAGCTTCTGGTACACCGGCTATATGCAGTTTCAAACCCTGTGCATTGCCGCTTACATCTGTAATTGCCTGTAGGTTTACCAGGTACATGCGGTGGCAACGAAAGAACGTGGCATGTTCACTTAATTGCTCTTCAAACTTTTTTAAGCTGCCGCGAAGAAGAAGGGATTTTGGCTCGCCGCCTTTGCGATAATAAACATTTACATAATTATCGGCCGAAGCAATAAACAGCAGGTCATGTGGCAGTAGTGAAAGTTCTTCTTTTTGATTATCGCCACGAAGAAAGAGCATCACTTTATTGGAAACAGAAGAAGGCTGGCCGCTTGATGGTTGCTTATCGGTTAGTTTTTGTAAATCGGACTGAGGGCCTTGAAACGTTTCTTCAGTTTTAAAGGCTATAATTTTCGTTTGCGCTATGTCTTCCGTTACTTCTTTTGCTTCAGTGGCATAGCGCCGGTAAAGGTTCATCTGCTTCATAAACACGATAAACAAAACGGGAAAGAGGCCTACTTCGAGGGCCGTTAATTCGCTCCATAAAAAACTTTTAAAGTCGGCGCTTTGCGGATAGAGATATAACGACAATAAAAAATTACCGGCGCCGATGGCAACAGTTGTAAACAGCAGGTAAAGAATTTCTTTCCAGCTTCGCCAGCCTTCTTCTTTAAATAACGCAGTAAAAATTTTGGGCAGAACGATTTGAAAAAAAGACGACACAACAAAGGTGACAATACCAAACAACAACGCATGTTTCCATTGCACATCATCCGGCAAACGGCCAATGCCAAAAGGTTTGAAGATGGCAAGAAACAAGGCTATAAACAACCCTATGCCGCTGCATACGGCCAGCTTTTTAAAAACTCCTTCATTGAAAGGATAGGGCTGTAAAAGAAACGGGCGCATGGTGCGAAAGATATTCCATATCGCCCAGATACGGCCATGGATACTAACTTCGCTTCTTAACCGTTTAAGGGAAACATGAAACCTATAAAGACTATCAGCTCCTTACGCCCCGTTTTTTATCTTACCCTATTTATGTTTTTATCTCTCTTTACAAATGCCCAAATGGTTACCGGCGTATGGCATGGAAAAATCAACGGCCAAAAAGTAGAAGCAAAAATTATAAAGAACGGCGACAGCATCACGGGCACTTCTTACTACTACGCCTCCGCAAAAAGTTACCGGCGTTATACCATCAAAGGTTATGTAGATGAAACCACTAACCAGGTAGTATGGTGGGATGATCAGTTGGTAGATGAAAAGAGCGGCCTGCTTGGCGCCCCGGGCGAAGTGCCGCTGGCCTCAAGGGCCGACTTTAATTGTCCCGGTGGTGGCGTGATGAAGCTTGACGGCGCTACTACGGAAAAGAATAAGGAAGATGGCAAAGGGCAGGTGCACCTGGAAAAGATAAGCAGCCCCACTTTCACCGATGAATGGGATTATGTAATTGATAACTATACTACCGGAACCAACGATCCTTATGTAATAGACAGCATTAGCCGTGTACCTTTTGCCAGTAAGGAAGTCGTTATCAATTTTCCAGGCAAAGCGCCGAAGCCAACAGCCGTAACGGTAGATTTTTCTAACCCCGAAAAGAATAAAGTTATAAAGCAGGCACCGCAACTACCGGCTGTCTTGCCGCCGCAAAGTATCGAACAAAAATTTACGGGACGAAGTAAAAAAGTATTTACCACTATACCGGTAGAAGGCGATTCCATCACCCTTTCTTTTTACGATAATGCCATCGTAGATGGTGATTCCATTTCGCTTTTTTTAGATGGCCGCATGTTATTTACACACCTGCGCCTTAGCGAAAAACCGCATACCATTAAGCTGGCGATAAATACGTTGAATGATGCCAGCGAGCTAACCATGGTAGCGGAAAACTTAGGCACCATTCCGCCAAACACCTCCTATATAATAGCTACGATGGGCGATAAAAGATACACGGCTAACCTTGCCAGCACTGAAGAAAGCAGCGCGGTGATACGACTAAAAAAACCGGTTACAAAAAGCCCTTAAGCCACAGTATTAAAAAGCGATATGAGCCCTTAATGAAAAGATATGCACCGGGCCACGATCCTTATTGTAAGCGGGGTTCACGGCAAACTGGTAGTTGGGCGAAAGCTGTAAGCGACTGCTGAAAAAATGAAAGCGATAAAATAGTTCGGTAATAATTTCCGGTGCATAATTCAAGCGTCCGTCGCCAATGATAAAGCCATAACCACCCGAAGCTAAATAGGCTTTATGTTCTTTAGATAATCCATTCAACACCACACCGGCGCCAAATGCATTTTGACTATCAGCCCCACCATTTGTATTGATAGTGATGCCTGCGTTTAAGGAGCGGTCAATCTCTGTATAAGCCCAGGTTTCATTGCGGCCATCGTTCCAGCTAAGCCGCAAAAAACTTCCCACATTTTTACTTAGTTGTTGCGCTCCATTGACCACCCATCCCCATTTGCTGTTTTTATAATCGCGGGTTGCTTCTATATCTGGCCGGGCCGGTGATTGTTTTATCGCCTCCGTATAATTGCCCATCTGCGCCCTGTTATAAAACAGTGTGGCTTGCAGTTGGCCGGGTAAGTTTTTTATAGAATGATAGTGCGTCACTTCAACCTGGCTGGCCAATGCTTTACCAATGTTTTCATCCATATCAATGCCGTTGGCTACTCTTGGCAACAAGGCAAAAGCAAGAGCGGCCCGCCAATTTTTCTTCTTCAATTCGGTACCAATGCCCCAGGTATAACCACGGGTATCGGCTGCATAATCCCAGGCGCCGGCGCTCATAAAACTCCAGTTCATAAACTGGCTGCGCGGATCATGATTGTATGGGTTGCCATCAAAATAATCGGCGAGGCAAAAACGGCCGCCATACAATTTTATATAGTCCGCTGGCTGAAAGCCACGCACTACATTGGCGTTATCTTCTACATAAGAACTATCGGAGTGAGCCAGTGCAAATGTTTGTTGAAATAATAGCCTTGCGAGGTAAATGGTGGGTCGTGGGTTGCCTACCCGGAACGATTCGCCATTGGAGAAACCAGCCAGCCCGGTAGCGCCGCTGAAGCCTTCGCCGCCGGCAACTTCCGGGTTAAAAATCAGCACGCCATTTTTCCACGGTTTAATGGCAAGGAACAAGGTATTGGTTAAGGTAGAGCGAACCGGCTCTTTTGATTCCAAACTATTATCGCCTTCGTACAGCGCATGAAACTGCGGGTGCCACTGCGAAATGGTAGTGGCCTGAAAGTGAAAGCTGACAAGGCTTGTATCGGATTGGGCTGATACATGAACATACACAAAACATACAAAGACCAGAACTATTTTTCTCATAGCAGAAGAACATTTTAAACTACAAATTAGTGGCATGTTGAGCCTGTCGAGGCGCCGTCGGGCTATGCGCAAGGGCTCATCGTGCGGATGGCTCCTCCATGATGAGTAGGCCGGGAGGGGCGATTTTCGCTTCTATCCCTCATGCAACAACAGCAAGGTTTAAATAACCACATTGATCATTTTATTTTTTACGAAGATGAATTTCTTTACTTCCTTGCCTTCAATCCATTTTTGTACCACCGCATTTTGCATCACTACTTCCCGTACTTGTTCTTCCGTTGCAGATAAATCAAGCACTAATGTTGTACGTAACTTACCATTGATAGATACCGGGTACTCCTTACTACTTTCCACCAAGTACTGCGGATCAAATGTTGGGTACGAAGCATCGAGTATAGAACCGCTGTTGCCTATCTGATGCCACAACTCTTCGCTGATGTGCGGCGCATACGGCGTTAGAAGAATCAATAATTGTTGCAGCACTTCTTTGTTGTTACATTTTAGATCGGTTAGTTCATTTACGCAAACCATAAAGGCACTAACGGCGGTGTTGTAGGAGAAACGTTCTGTGTCTTCTTCAATTTTTTTGATGGTGCGGTGGAGGGTTTTTAGGACCTCACCTCCTGCCCCCTCTCCAGCGGAGCTGGAGAGGGGAGTCGTACCCTCCGGTTGGTAGAGTCGCCAGAGTTTTTTGAGGAAACGGTGAACACCTTCAATGCCTTTGGTATCCCAGGGTTTGCTTTGGTCAATCGGGCCGAGGAACATTTCGTACATGCGGAAAGTATCGGCGCCATATTGGTTTACAATATCATCTGGATTTTCAACATTGAATTTAGATTTGGACATCTTTTCTATTTCCATTCCCTCTAAATATTTCTCTCCACTTTCGCTTGCCTTTTCAATGTCCCAATCGACGTCCACATTTCCATCATTAATTGCTGCAGCCTCACCATCAATAAAATATTTCTCAAACGAGGACCTCATTATTCTTCCTGCTGCATCAATATAACGATGAGCATTTCTAAGCCTTAGCTTGGTTGTGCTAGCAGAATAGTATGTAACACCATCTCTTACTAAATAATTTTTTGCATGTGCTGTTGTGGATTTCAATAAAATAAAGCCATTTATAACAGGTTCATCTAAATATGTAACACCATCAACAAAAAAAGACTTGCCTTGTATCATCCCTTGATTCAACAACTTCTTAAATGGTTCATCGAAAGTGATGAAACCCAGGTCATACAAGGCTTTCGTCCACATGCGGCTATACAGCAAATGCCCAACTGCATGTTCCGTTCCACCTACATATAAATCCACCTGGTTCCAATAACTGCTTACTGTTTTATCACAAAACGTTTCATCGTTGTGCGGGTTCATATACCGTAAAAAATACCACGATGAACCTGCATAACCGGGCATCGTGTTCGTCTCCAAATGTTGTGATGTCCATTCGGAAATATTGGCCAGCGGCCCTTCACCTTCCGGCCCCGGCCCATACTTATCTACATGCGGCAACTCCAACGGCAGCTCGCTTTCATCCAACGGATAAGCCACGCCGTCTTTCCAAATGATTGGAAACGGTTCACCCCAATACCGCTGCCGGCTAAAAGCCGCATCACGCATTTTATAATTTACTTTTCGTTTGCCAATGCCTAAACTTTCCAGCTTGTCAATCACTATATCAATGGCGTCACGCATCGCCATTCCATTTAAAAAACCGCTGTTAGTTAACACGGCATCTTTAGTTGGATTAGCTTCCTCACCATTGTACGCATCGCCAATAATATTAGTGATGGGCAACTGAAAATGCTTCGCGAATTTATGGTCGCGTTCATCGCCGCTGGGCACCGCCATAATAGCGCCGGTGCCATAACCGGCCAACACATATTCCGAAATCCAGACAGGTATTTGAACGCCGTTAAACGGATTGATAGCATACGCACCGGTGAACACACCACTGATTTTTTTCTCGGCCATGCGTTCGCGTTCGCTGCGGCTTTTTACATAGGTGATGTAGTCGTCAACGGCGGCTTGTTGATCGGGAGTGGTGATTTGAGAAACCAGTTCGTGCTCAGGAGCAATGACGAGAAAGTCAACGCCGAAGATGGTGTCGGGGCGGGTGGTGTAGCACCTCACCCCCGGCCCCTCTCCAACAGAGTTGGAGAGGGGAGACGTGGAGGCCGCCTTTGTTTGGTAAGGGGCTTCGGGTTCTTGAAGATTTGCAGATTGAGAAGCAATGAAGGCTTTGATTTTATCGCGTACTTCAAACGGGTTTGACATGACTTCTTCATTGTTGAAACGAAGAACCGTAAAACCCTTTTGCTCTATGATGCTTGTTCGGTTTTGATCGTATTCCTGTTGTACTGCATCGTTATGATAACCACCATCTAACTCCACTATCAAACCAACTTGCACACAAGCAAAATCAGTAATAAAGCCGTCCACCGGATGTTGGCGACGAAACTTAAAACCAAGTTTATTATCTCTTAATTGTTCCCATAACCTCAATTCTGCCGCTGTACTATTTTTTCTATTTCTTCTTGCATTTTCAAACTGCACTCTATCCCTCACCTTATATTTTGGAAACGGCTCACCAACATCGGAGTCCGGCTCCCCTCTCCAACTCTGTTGGAGAGGGGCCGGGGGTGAGGTGCTGGTGGCGATGTCGAAGCTAATCTCCGCCCCTGAACTCTTCCCAATCCAATTACTCTGCATCTCCTTCATCGCCTCGCTGAAATCCACTGTTTGCAGGCCTTGCAGCAACCTGTCGGCATATTCAGTAATGCGCAGGTACCATTGGCGCAAGCGTTTTTTCTCAACAGGATAGCCGCCACGTTCACTTACCCCATTCACTACTTCATCATTGGCTAACACAGTTCCTAAAGCCTCGCACCAATTCACTTCGCCGTAGCCGCAACACGCAACACGGTACTCCATTAAAATGGTTTGCTGCGTTTTTTCATCAAAGGCTTGCCACTCATCTGAGCTAAATGTATTCCCTGCCAACTGCCAACTGCCAACTGCCAACTGAAAGCTTGCATTAGGTATTGAATGATTAGTATTCCCCTCCCTTTCAAAAATTTTTACCAATCCATCAATGGGTTCTGTCTTAGCCGTTTTGCGGTTGTACCAACTTTTAAAGAGTTGTAAAAAAATCCACTGCGTCCATTTATAATAGTTAGGATTGGAGGTATTCACTTCGCGGCTCCAATCGTAGCTGAAACCAATTTTATCTAACTGGCTTCTGAACGTCGCAATGTTCTTTGCGGTGCTTTCAGCCGGATGCACACCATGTTCAATCGCATATTGTTCGGCAGGCAAACCAAAAGCATCGTAACCCATAGGATGCAGCACGTTAAAGCCTTTCAGCCGTTTGTAGCGGGCATAAATATCGGAAGCAATGTACCCTAAAGGATGGCCTACATGCAGGCCGGCGCCGCTCGGGTAAGGGAACATATCCAGCACATAATACTTTGGTTTGGCAGAATCGTTCGGCACTTTGTAGGCTTCATCATCTATCCATTTCTGCTGCCACTTTTTTTCTATTTCCCTGAAGTTATAATCCGCAGCCGCAAAAGCTGATGGGGTGTTGGTTGAAACTGCTTTATTTAAATCTTCACTCATGTTTATTTTATTTTATGAACCAGAGGCCCGTGCTACTATAAAGCCCATTGCGTCGGATGTCTCATCCCGTCTTTAGCGGGACTCTTGTACGTTCAGAAATTCTATTGACCATTGTGTAAGCATCATTACTTTCTCAACCGTTGTTGTTAAGCGAAGTCCGTAGGACTATAACCTTGGTAGCAGAATTGTTAATCAGTAAAAGCACGGCTCCGTAGATGCCGCACTTTAACAATGGTATTCGACTCCTACGGAGCCGTACACCATATGCCAATACTTTATCTACCAAGGTGCGGCACCTACTAAGCCAAAGATCATTACGTGTCTATTTCCTACCAAGGTTGATCCACCTGCGGCGGATGAAAAAGATGATAGATGCGATACTGATAAACGGAGCGTCGCCACTATCGCCCCATTAAGCGTATGCCGCCGGTCACCAAAAACCTTTCATCCGTGATGATAATTTTATGCTAAGTCTGTTCACATCATCATCGCTCAACAATAATCCTAAACAGCTAACCGTTAGGCAAGGGCAAAAATAATTGATTCAACTGTTTATTCTTTTTAATTGCCGTTGCACCACCTGATGTAGCACACCAAACCTTTATTTTTGTTCACTTCTAAAAAACTGTAGCATGGCACAAATTGGCAAAGCATCGTCAAAGCGGGGTAAACCTTCTTACGTAATGAGCATCATCGGCGTTACCCTTGTTTTGTTTTTACTGGGCCTGGTTGGCTGGCTTATTATCAATGCCAATAAGCTGGGCGATTACCTCAAAGGCAATGTGGAAGTGCGGGCCTTTTTACGTGGCGACCTGAATGCTAAGGACAGCACGGTGCTCATGCAAACTATCGCCTCCAAGGGCTATGTGAAAGACATTAAGTATGTAGATAAAGAAGCTGCTAAAAAAATGTACCTTGACCGCGAAGGCGAAGGCGCCAAGCGTAGCTGGGAAGTAGTGCTGGAATCGAACCCGTTGCCTAATGCCGTGTACTTTCATGTAAAGAACGAATACGTTCAAATTGACTCGCTACGCAAGATTGAAGCCGACCTGAAACAAAACGTTTATATCACCGAAATTAATTACCCGGAGGCCGTCGTTTCCAACCTGAACGCCAACATTCGCAAACTCAGCATCGGCTTGCTGGTAGTGGCTTTGGTGATTGCTATCTCGGTCATTTTTCTTATTGATAATACTATTCGCCTTGCTATGTTCAGCAACCGGTTTATTATTAAAACCATGCAAATGGTGGGCGCCACGCGGTGGTTTATTGCCAAGCCGTTAAACATCCGCGCCATCATCAATGGCGCCATCAGTGCGGTAATTGCTATTGCCCTGGTATATGTCATCATCTTAGTAGCGCAAGGCTACTTTCCCGATCTGGCCCTGCTGCACGACAACGGCATGTTGCTGCTGCTGTTTTTTATTCTTTTGATACTTGGTATTTCCATCACCCTTTTCAGCACGTACCGCAGCGTTTTAAAATACCTGCGCATGAAGCTGGATGAGTTGTACTGATGACAGAGGAATGATGACAGATGATAGTGGGAACGTCCGGTCATCCATCATCTGTTATCTGTCATCCAAATTTTCCTTTTCTTTGTCCCACTTAAGTTTATAGTAATATGAAAGCAACAAAGCCTGTAAGCCCTGTAAAAACCACTGTTCCCTTAGCTACTAAAAGGCGGGAAGTCGCCAGTTTGTTTGGCAAAGAAAATTTTAAATGGATGCTTATTGGCGTAGCGGTATTAATTCTTGGCTTTCTGTTGATGGCTGGCGGCGGCAGTGCCGACCCCAATGTATTTAACCGTGATGAAGTGTATAGCACCCGCCGTATCACCATTGCGCCCATTGTAATTTTAATTGGCTTGGCCATTGAAATTTATGCCATCTTCCGTCAGCCCAAACCTACTGAAGCCGCTTTATCATGAGTATTCTTCATGCTATCATTATTGCTATCGTAGAAGGCCTTACTGAATTTCTTCCTGTGTCCTCTACCGGGCACATGATCATCACCGAAAGCTTCCTGCACGAGAAGGGTGACTTTGTAACTTTATTTACCGTGGTGATTCAGTTAGGCGCTATTCTATCTGTTGTAGTGCTGTATTATAAAAAATTCTTCGACTTCAGCCGCTGGCAGTTTTATACAAAGCTGATTGTAGCTGTGATACCGGCGCTCATTTTCGGTGCGCTGTTTTCTAAAAAAATTAAAGCTTTATTGCAGGGCGATGCCAGCACGCTGACGGTTGCCATCACCTTAATTGTGGGCGGTGTTATTTTACTGTTTGTAGATAACATTTTCAATAAGCCAAAGTACGATCGTGATGCCGACATCACCTACCCGAAAGCCTTTACTATCGGCCTTTGGCAAGTGCTGGCTATGATACCAGGCGTCAGTCGCAGCGCGGCTTCCATAGTAGGCGGCATGCAGCAAGGGCTTACCCGCAAGCTGGCCGCCGAGTTCTCTTTTTTTCTGGCCGTGCCTACCATGTTTGCCGCAACAGCCAAAGACTTGTGGGACTGGTACAAAGAGAAGGGCGCCATCCATGCCGATGAAATAAAACTGTTGGCCATAGGAAACATCATTGCATTTGTAGTGGCGCTCATCGCCATCCGTTTCTTTATCACCTATCTTCAAAAGCACGGCTTTAAACTGTTTGGCTGGTACAGAATATTGGCAGGGTCTGTTATTCTTTTTTTAGTTTTATCGGGCTATCTTAAATAAGTCATTCATTCTATAACTGCTTTTTCATGAAAAATTTTCTGCTTTTATTGGCGGCAGCAGCCACCCTTTCTTCGTGTAACTTCTTCAACAATTATGGAAAGAAGGTAGCCTTTGGCGAAAGCGAAGTGTATTATAAAGGCGATGGTGTAACAGAAGCCGATGCGAAAAAATTAGGCGACTATTTAATTGAGAGCAAAATCCTCGATAAAAAATCGCACAAGTCGGTACAATTAACAAATGATGGCGAAGACTACATTGCACACTTTGTAGTGGACGAAAAAGCGTTTACCGATGCTGTTCGGCTTTATTGGTGGAAGCTTCAGTTTGATTTGGGAAAAGAAGTATTTGGTGGCCAGCCGGTACGCATTGCTTTGGCAAGCGACGAATTGAAAGACAAAGAGGTTTTAAACCCGATTGCCCGCTACGGTATTGGCAAAAGCAGCAGCTTGTATTACGATAACAGCGAAATAAAAAAAAGCGACGCCAAAAAAGTGCTGGACTTTTTATCGGGTGTTAAATTATTAGGCGCCGATAAAGAAGCGGATGCCTTTTATCAAAAAGAAGATGGTGTGCCTACGGTTAGGGTAGTAGTGAACCCTGATAAAATTACGGCTGACTTATTACCTGTCTTCAGCTACTGGCAAACCTTGCTGCGGGAGCAGGTTTTTGATGGCGGCAAGGCAAAAATTGTTCTTACCTCTACGCAGTACGAAGACATGAAACCCTTGCCCAAGCTGACACAGGAGCAACGGACCACGTTTGAAAACGAAGAAAAAAACGAAAGCACCGATCAAAAACAGACCAATGAAAACACGATTGATTCGCTCACAACACAAACCAAAGTATCGGGTGTGTTGCGGTTAAAAAACGATTAAACCAAAACAACCTGCAATATGAAAAAGGTACTTCTGCTTCTTGGTATCGTATCGGTATTGACCTCCTGCGATAACTACGGGAAAAAAATAAGCATTAAAAAAAGCGAAGTGTATTATAAAGATGGCGCTTCGGAGCAGGAAGCGAAATCGTTAGGCGATTGGTTACTGAAAAGCGGATGGTTTGATGAAACAACAACACACTCGGCGCAACTAACAAAAGACGGTGATGTATTCGTAGTTCATTTGGTTGTGGACCCTAAAAAGCTGGGCGATGATAAGGCCATGGTGATGAACTTATGGGCTATGCAAAGCGTGGTAAGCGAAGGCGCTTTTAACGGAGCTGCCACCCGCATTGTATTGGCCGATGAAAAGCTGAAAGACCTGAAACAATTAGACCCTGTAGCTACGTATAAGCCTGATGATAAAACGGCCGTGCTATATAACTCCGCAGCTTTTAAAAAAGCGGATGCTAAAAAGCTCATTGACCTGCTGGCCAAACAAGGAATGATGGACAATAACTCCGAGAAACAAATCTTTGTTACCAAAGAAGATGAAACTAACGTGGTTCGGTTTATTGTAGATAAAGCCAATATTGAAAAGAACGTAGATGCCTTTATGCCTACTTACCGAAAGGTGCTTTACGCTTTGCAGCAAGATGTTTTTGATGGCGGGAAAACCACGCTGTACCTCACTTCCGGCGAGTACGAAGATTTTAAAAAAGTACCGGCTGTAACGAAAGAACAATCAGAGCAACTGCAACAACCGGCAGAAGATAACAAGACAACGACCACTAATAATGTAGAAGAGCCGCCTGCCGATACAACAAGGGCCAATCAGTAACGGGTTTCCATCGTAAATAAAAAAGACATCTTGCTGAGATGTCTTTTTTACTTTTAGCCTGCTGCCGTAGCTTTATTTAAAGCAGCTTAAAAAACCATCATGCAAACAGCTTCAAAAAAAGTCATTAATTCCTGGGCCATGTACGACTGGGCCAACAGTGTTTACAACCTGGTGATCAATACTACTTTTTTCCCGATCTATTTTATCGAGGTGACGAAAAACGGCAACAGCGACATCGTACATTTTTTAGGAAGGGATTTTGTCAATTCATCGCTGTACGATTACACTCTCGCAGCCGCCTTTATGATCATTGCCATCAGCTACCCCATTCTTACTTCCATTGCCGATAGCCGCGGCAATAAGAAGAGCTTCATGAAATTCTTCTGCTACATGGGCGCCTTTGGTTGCAGTGCCTTGTACTTTTTTGATAAGACAAACCTGTGGTTAGGCATTACAGCTTTTATGCTGGCCGCCATGGGCTTTGTAGGCAGCCTTGTTTTTTATAATGCTTACCTACCGGAGATCGCTGCACCCGAAGACCGGGACAGGGTAAGCGCTAAAGGCTTTTCGTATGGATACATTGGCAGTGTGCTGATGCAGTTGGTAGGCTTTGCTTTGGTAACATTGATGGCTGATAAAAGCAAGGCGGTGCAGATCACCTTTTTGCTGGTAGGCATCTGGTGGGTGGGCTTTGCGCAAATCACCTTTGCCAATCTTCCAAAGAGCCGTGCGGCGCAGGTACAGCATAAAAAAAATGTGTTTGTAGAAGGCTTCTCGGAATTTAATAAAGTATGGCAGCAGGTAAAAGTTTTGTCGGTGCTCAAACGCTTTTTACTGTCCTTCTTTTTTTACAGCATGGGCGTGCAAACGGTGATGCTGGCAGCTACGCTTTTTGGTAGTAAGGTGTTGCACCTTCCTTCCGACAAGCTGATTATTACCGTAGTGCTTATTCAATTAGTAGCTATCGCCGGCGCCATACTCATGGCCAGGTTTTCTAAAACCTATGGCAATATTAAAGTGCTGATGGGCACCGTGGTTTTTTGGATTGTCATCTGTGTAGCCGCTTATCTGGTGGCTGGCATAGCGGAAGCCGGCAGCAATGCGGAATACGCCTTTTATGCGCTGGCAGTAGGCGTGGGGCTGGTGATGGGTGGCATACAATCGCTAAGCCGCTCTACCTATAGCAAGCTAATGCCCGATACAACGGACACAGCCTCCTTTTTTAGTTTTTATGATGTGACGGAAAAAGTAGCCATCGTTATCGGCATGTTCAGCTTTGGATTAATTGAAGAATATTTTCGTTCGATGAAGTATAGTGTGCTTTCCCTGATTGTCTTTTTCTTTTTAGGCTTGATCGGGCTTTTCTTCACGTTACGAAAACAACAAAGCTTAGCTGCATGAGACTTCATACCATAAACACCGGCTATTTTAAGCTTGATGGCGGCTCTATGTTTGGCGTAGTGCCTAAAAGTATTTGGAATAAGATTAATCCCGCTGATGAAAAGAATCTGTGCTCCTGGGCCATGCGTTGTTTGCTGATTGAAGATGGCGATAGGTTGGTCCTGATTGATACCGGCATCGGTAATAAGCAAGATGAAAAATTCTTCAGCCATTACTATTTGCATGGCGAGGATACGCTGGATAGCTCATTAGCGCAGCACGGTTTTCACAACGATGATATAACCGATGTTGTTCTTACCCACCTGCATTTTGATCATTGCGGCGGCGCTATTGTCAGAGAAGGTGAGAAACTGGTACCCGCTTTTAAAAATGCTGTTTATTGGAGTAATGAAGTGCATTGGGAATGGGCGACAAACCCTAACGACCGCGAAAAAGCTTCGTTCTTAAAAGAAAACATTTTGCCTATTCAGGAAAGCGGGCAGCTACAATTTATTTCATCGCCCAATGTAGATTGGGATGCCACCAAAACCTTGCCCACACAGGCTTTTACACCAGGCGTTTCATTTCGTTTTGTAGAAGGGCATACCTCAGCTATGATGCTGCCGCAACTAAAGTATGGCGATAAAACTATTGTGTATATGGCCGATCTGCTGCCCGGTGCCGGGCATATTCCCATTCCTTACGTAATGGCGTATGACATGTTTCCATTAACGACCTTACATGAAAAGAAAAGCTTTTTGGCAGAAGCGGTAGCGAACAATTATATCCTGTTTTTTGAACACGACCCTAACATTGAATGTTGTAATCTGGAAATGACGGAGAAAGGAATCCGAATAAAAGATGCATTTAGGTTAAATGAGTTTTTATAATTGATTATTATTTGTAATTAAATCTACTCCGTTAGGAACAACGTGTTTATAGAAAAGCAACAGGCAATTGAAGGTTGGCTCCATTGGAGCTTCGTGTTTATGGGAGTGTAAGCGATAATAAACAGGCTCCATCGGAGCTATGTGTTTGTAGAAACAAGAACAACAAGTATTACCATAGCTCCGTAGGAGCCACGTGTTCACTACGCAATAAACAACTATATTCTCACACATATTGCTTATGCCCAACACCTTTTCGCAAATCTATTTGCAATTTGTATTTGCGGTACAAGGCCGCCAAAGCCTTATCCATAAAAATAATAAAGAAGAATTACATAAATACATTACATCGCTTGTCCATGCACGAAAAGCTAAAATGTTAGCTGTCTATTGTATGCCCGATCATCTTCACCTTTTTGTAGGCTTCAAGCCCTCCGTTTTAATTTCTGATTTTGTAAAACAAATTAAAGTTGAAAGCCATCAGTTTATAAAAGAGAAAGGATGGGCGCATGGCTTCAATTGGCAGGAAGGTTACGGTGTGTTCTCTTATGGCCATTCACAAATAAATACCGTTTGCCGGTATGTATTAAACCAGGAGCATCATCATCAGAAGCAAACATTTAAGGAAGAATATCATGAGTTTCTTCAAAAGTTTGAAGTGCCTTATGAGGAAAAATATTTGTTTGCGTTTATAGAATGATATTGAACACGCGGCTCCTACGGAGCCTGTGTCTTTTCGCAGGTGTTTTTCTATAAACACGAAGCTCCTGACGGAGCTATTGGACAAGATAAAAGTGACCACGAAATAAGTTAGTGCAACAGAAGATAAATAGTGATCGCCTGCTCTTTGTTACCATCATTTCAAAGCAAGGGTCTGTGAATTGGAGAGATAAGGAGGTCACTTCTTCAAACTCGATAACGGATACCGTAGCCCCCCATAAGCCATCATATCCACCTTTACACTGCCCACGGCAATCGGGCTTTCAATCCGCACCGGAATATGGTTGTTATCATCCGTTACCCACACCGTCATCTTCTCGCCGCCTTCAAAGATGGTTCCCTTCACCAGCAAGGGTTTGAACTTAATAGCCCGGAACTTTCCAAACTTGGTTTTAATATCCTCCTTGCCTAAGTACCGTACATACATATCGTACACTTCATTATCTAAAAACATCTTAAAAGGGATTTTGTCATCTTTTTTATAAGCATCGAAGTTGATATTGCGGGCACTATAAACAGCGCTGATGACATCCTGAATACACTCCGGAATTTTAAAAACGCCATCGGAGGTAACAGCCGTTTTAGCCGCATGGTTAAAGGTAATATTCTCGTAATGCTTGTGCTTACCTTCCGCTACATTGCGAACAAACTTCAACGGCTCCATCGTAGCAGTATCAATATAGGTTTCATACTTATCCCGCACTTTATAAAGAAAGTCGTAGGAGGAGTTGGAGGCGCCTTCGGCACTGATATGATAAACGGTTTTGCCATTCAGCTTTTCAAGGCTGTTGGTAAAGGTGGCATCACCGGCATTGGCAAAAATTCCCATCACCGAATAATAAACGGTGTACTTTATTTGCTCACCGTTTTGGGTAGTAAAATTTTTACCGCCGCAAATATCAGTGGGCGGCTGAGGAGGTTTTGTTGTGTTGCCTAAGCTTATAAAAAGGCAACTCAGTACCAGGGGTAAACTAATTTTTTTCATTTTTCGAAAGCAGTTTAATGTTCAAGAGAAACAACGTACCCATGAGCGCCGGTAGTATCAGGTTCATAGCCCAGATAGTAACAGAGGTTAATCCTATTCCCAAACTATTGGTACTATACAAAGCCATTAACTTCAGGCTGATCTCTCCGCGCAAACCCACTTCCAGCAAGGCTATAGATGGAATAACGGCCAGCGCCAGAAACACCACGCTCATTACGGTTATAATCACCATCACTGGCACATCTACACCAAATAAATAAAAGATAGCGATGTACTGCAACAGGAACACACCATAGCGTATGGACGATAAAAGAAACAATTTGAATAAAAATGCGGCGTTAAAATTTTGCAGCGATTCTACCAGGTATAAAAAATGATGATGGTTCAGCCAGCGGCTAAAGACCCCGACCACTTTATTTACGCGGAAATAGAACAATAACAGTAGCATCAAAGTAAGCACCAGCCCGTACAAAATAAACTGGAACCAAATAACAAATTGCGGATAAGCCGTTAGCAGTTCTTTCTTTAAAAAGATAAGGCCTACAACGCCCCATAGTAAGGTAGCCAGCAATTGTGCCATGCTGCCAACAATTGACAACGAAATAGTTTTGAGGCGGCTGCCTTCCGGCTGATACATCATACGGCCAATGTACTCGCCTACACGGTTGGGCAGTGCTACAGAAAAGGATACACCCGATAACACCGCTTTATACGCCGTTAAAAACCTGATGGGCCTTATGGTGTTTACCAGCAGTTTCCACTTCATTGCTTCAAGGCCCCAGTTAATAAAGATGAGCGTTGAGGCAAAGGCCAGATAAAGAATTTTTGTAGATAGAAAAGAATTTTTTATTTGCTGCCACGACTGCGCTAAGTGAGGCTGGTGGCGGATTTGCTGAAAGATAGAAAAAGCCAGTCCAACGAATAGCAAAGGGCCTAAAAAGTAATTGAGAAAAATTTTGATAGTTTTGGCCGGCCGCATAGCGGTAAAAATAATCACTCCTTGCAAAAGCCCACCATCATATTAGGTATTGATCCAGGCACCATCATCATGGGTTACAGCGTTATAAAAGTAACCACCGGTGTTATCACCATTCTTGAGATGGATGTGCTCAAGCTGGCCAGCAGTAAAGACAATTACTACCGTCTCCAAAAAATTCACCAGAAGGTGATGCAGTTGATGGAAACCTTTTCGCCCACCGAGTTTGCTATTGAAGCGCCTTTTTTTGGTAAGAATGTGCAAAGCATGTTGAAGTTGGGCAGGGCGCAAGGCGTAGCCATTGCAGCCGCCATGGAAAAGGGAATACCGGTTACCGAATACTCACCCAAAAAAGTAAAACAGTCTATAACCGGCAATGGCAACGCCGATAAAGAACAAGTATGGATGATGCTGCAACGCCTTACCGGCCTGCCCGAAAAGCCGCAATACTTTGATGCCACGGATGCCCTGGCGGTAGCGGTTTGCCATCATTTTGGAAGTAAGATTTTACTACCCGTGGGCGAGAAGAAAACGTCTGTAAAGAAAGCACCGAAGCTAAGCTGGGAGAGCTTTGTAACGGCTAACCCGGCAAGGGTTAAGATGTAGATTTCTTTTTGGGTTTGGTTACTTTACCTTTTGCTTTTAGTTTCTTTTTTAAAGGCGGCGGAGGCGGAGGCGGTTCATCTTCCTGAATGTCAGTTAAGGTTATTTCCCTTGTCTCAATTATATCAGGTGTAAATTGTTCCCGCTCCCGGATAACTTCTCTGAACTGTCCTTCAAACCAACTTTTTTCTAAGGGTAAGTAAATCAGATTGTAAAATGAGACGTGGTACAACGAATCATCCGAAGAAAAATTAATTACTCCGGTCAGATTCTTTACTCCGGTTTGTACCCTTTGATAATCACTAACACCGGCAGTATCCAAATGATATGAAATAAGTCTGGCTACAGACCAATCTACTTGCTTCTTTTTTCCTTCTTCAATAATATGTTGAAACGTCTGAACGGCTTCCTTCTTTCTTTTTTCCATTACACCCGGCGCAGAAAACTGGTGCAGAAGACGTTCAAACACACTATCTGCATTGACCTTTTTAGTGGGATCACTTTTTTCTATCGCTTTCTTTATTTGAATGCGCTCTTGCGGCGATAGCCTTTCTAAGGCCATGCCATATAACTGATCCATCTGCTGGCCGTTTGCAAATAGATGTAGATAGGCAGATGTATCTTTTGTTTTTAGTGCGAAGAAAAGCTTTTGAATCATTGAATCAACGCTTCCTGTTTGCGCTTGTATGGGTTGAGTACAAGAACCAATCAGCAACAAAAAAAGAAGACGTTTGGCTTTTGTCATTGGTAAAACTATTTCAGGTAAGAAACTATCTTCTCCTGCACCTTCCTCAACTCTTCATCACCCGCCTTAGATTTTGCTTGTGTAAAATTTAAATCATTCGCAGCGTTGATAGGTACCAAATGCATATGCGCATGAGGCACTTCTAACCCAATAACGGCAAGGCCGCAACGGTTGCAATCAAGCGCTTGTTCAATGGCCCTCGCAATGGGTTTGGCAAAGAGAAGCATCGCCGATAAATAACTTGCATCCAAATCAAACAGGTTATCTACTTCCACTTTGGGTACCACCAGCACATGGCCGGGCTGCAAGGGAAATACGTCTAAAAAGGCAAAGAACTTTTCGCTCTCTAAAATTTTATAACAAGGTATTTCACCGGCGATGATTTTAGAAAATAAAGTCATAGTGTATTATGCTATTGGCAACCTTTTTTAAAGAAAACATTTAAGTAAAAATGTGTAGCCGCTATACTAATTAACCAATCAACGTATCAACCAATCAACTAAACCGTAATATCTTCCACCTTAAACTTCATTACGCCGGCCGGCACCGCCACTTCCGCCACATCGCCAATAACCTTACCCAGCAAGCCTTTACCAATAGGAGACGTTACGGAAATTTTACCGGCTTTCAGGTCGGCCTCCGGTTCACTTACAATCTGGTAGGTAACTTGTTTTTTTGTATTGAGGTTGGTAAGTTTTACCCTGGTTAAAATAGATACTTTACTAATATCAACAGAGGCCTGGTCCATTACACGGGCTTGCGCCAACTGCCCTTCTAACTGCGAAATTTTTGCTTCCAGTAGTCCTTGCGCTTCCTTTGCCGCATCGTATTCGGCATTCTCTTTTAAATCGCCTTTTTCCCTTGCTTCGGCAATAGCCCTCGATGCCGCCGGTCTTTCCACGCCGCGCATGTGTTGTAGCTCCGCCTTCATACTTTCCAATGTTTCCTTAGTCACATACTGAACTCCGCTCATATAACAATGTTTAGATAGAGATGAAAAAAATAGCAACGCCTTTTTGGAAGCGTTGCATACTATTACTACAAATATAAATCAAAAACTTATTGCTGTGTCAAATGCAGCTTCTCTAAAAGCACCTGGGCCATCCGCAAAAAAGCTTCGTTGCTGTAGCCCGCAATATGCGGCGTAATGATGACATTAGGTTGAGAAGTTAAGAAGGCCAACCGCTCCTTTTCCAAGGCCGAATACGAAGGGAGCTTTTCATTCTCCAACACATCAAATGCAGCGCCAGCAAGGGTTTTGGCGGTAAGGGCATTAATAACAGCCGCCGTATCGGTAACCGGTCCGCGGCAGGTAGTAATAAAAAATGGCGGATGGCGAAAGCTGTTGAAGAAGGTATCACTCGCCATGTGATAGGTATCCTCTGTTAGCGGCACATGCATACTGACTACATGAGCTTCGGCATGAATTTCTTTAAGAGTTGCTTCTTTAATATAGCCATCGCTGTAGTTACGTTTATACTTATCGGAAGCCAATACAGTTACGCCAAACGGCGCTAATAGTTTGGCAAACTGCGAGCCGGCATTTCCATAACCAATGATGCCAACCGTTTTGCCGCTTAGCTCAATTCCACGGTTTTCGTTGCGAAGCCAAATACCTTCTTTCACTTCATTAAAAGAGCGGCTGATATTGTTCATCAGGTTTAGCAACAGGCCTAACGTATGTTCAGCTACGGCATTACGGTTGCCTTCGGGGGTGCTGATTAACTCAATGCCTTTTTGGGTTGCAAGTGCTTCATCTATCAACTCCATGCCACTACCTAAGCGGCCAATCCATTGTAAAGAACCTGCCGCATCAAGGATGGCCTTATCCACTTTTATTCTTGTTGTAATCACCAGCCCATAGGCATCACCAATTTCAGAAATCAATTCCTCATGAGTAATGGCAGGATGCTGCGCTACATCGTAACCGTTCTTTGTTAGTTGTTCAATTAAGTAAGGATGTACCGGTGCGGTGATGATCACTTTTCTCGTGAATGGTGAACCGTCAGTGGTGAATGGGGCGTTCATTGTTGCTGATGTATTTTGAAGGGCTTGTGATGACTTATTTGCTTTACCGATTCACGTCTTACGATTTACGTTTGACGTCTCACGTACCTGAAAGCTCAATAGAGCAAAATCGGCCACGGATAGCTGCTCGGCTCTTTTAGTAAAAAGGTCTTGTTGTAAAATTTCGGCACTGAATAAACCCCGGCAAGCATTGCGTAAGGTTTTTCTTCGTTGGTTAAAAGCCGTCTTTACCACATTGAAAAAAGCGGCCCGGCTTTTTATTGGTAACGGCTCTTTTCGAAGCAATAATTTTATTACACCGCTCACCACTTTGGGTGGCGGCGTAAACGCTTCCTGCGGCACATCAAACAAATACTCCACGTCGTAAAAAGCTTGTAATAGTACCGAGGTTACACCATATACTTTGCTGCCTTCTTTGGCGGCAATGCGCTGCGCTACTTCTTTTTGAAACATGCCTACCACACAGGGTACAGCCCCTTCCCAGTCCAATATTTTAAATAAAATTTCTGTGGAGATGTTGTAAGGAAAATTGCCTATCGCCGTAAAGGGCTCCTCAAACGGTTTGTCAATTTCTAAAAAACTTTGGTGAATGATTTTATCTTGTAAAGCCGGAAAGGTTTGCTTGAGGTACGCCACTTTTTCTTCATCTACTTCTACTGCTTTGAAATGAATGTTGGGTAGCTGAACTAAATATTTGGTAAGAGCGCCACCGCCGGGACCTACCTCCAGTAAATTAGTGATGGGTTCTTTTGTTAATTCTTCTACTATCCTGCGGCAAATAGTTTCATCTTTTAAAAAGTGCTGGCCCAACGATTTCTTCAGCGTGTACATACTGCAAAGGTAGTAGCAGGTCAAAATTGTTATGCCGGGAAGAAGCGAAGGCGGTAAGATGATTAATGGAACTGGCTTCGTTTAAATTCTGGTCGTAAATAATTATACTCTCCAATTAAACCAGTTGGCCGTGAGACACGGCCGATAGCTGGCGCCGCCGGGGCGTGTGTCTCACACGCCCCGATGACTACTTAAGGCTTACAGCTAATGGAGCAAACCCCAACACGTATATAGCCAACTGTTACTGCTTAATGAACTTTTGCATCGTCAACACATTCCCTTCCGCATCTATCGCTTTTACAAGGTACACCTGCGAAGCCCAGCGGGCGACATCAATGCGAACATCCTGCACACCCGTCTTCACCGTAAAATCTTCGGTGTAGGCAATGCGCCCGGCCACATCACTTACTTGTAACGTAAGTTTAACTCCCCGATCGGCTGTCAGCCTTAGCCCAACTACATTATACACCGGGTTAGGATAAACGTTCACAATAAAATGATCAGGTAAGTAGGGTACATTGATGATAGAACTGTAGGCAGATTTTCCGTCTTTTCCCACATCTCTTATGCGATAGAAATTATTGCCCGCAACAGGCGTTTGATCAATAAATGAATAATTATTCGTTTCTGTTTTACCAATGGTGATAAAGTTTTGCCGGTCCGTTGATCGTTCTATTTCAAATAGGACATGTTGATTGTCTATAGCTGCTTTCCATTGCAAGGCTACCTGATTAGTAGGTAATAAATGGCCCGTGAACGAGGTAAAATTCACCGGTAAAGTGATAACATTTTTATACGTCAGCCGCAGCACATAGCCGCCATCTTTTGTAGGAATATTAGCGCCGTTGAAACCACCCGTTGGCCCCGATGTGCTGCCAGTGCTATCTATCACCACCCAAAACTGTCCGCTATTGTCAACCGGGTTAATGGCGATGTCGCGTACCCGCCAGCTATGCAGCAAGGGAAAGGTATCTACTGCATTCACCGCGGCGGTGCTATCTACAAAAGTGCCGCTGCTATTGAGTTTGAGGCGGTACAAGCCATACTTAAGCGAGGTGACTAACAGGGAATATTTCCAACCCGGAATATTACCGTCATAAAAATCAATGCTTGAGGGTGCAATGGTAGGCCAGGTAAAAATATTGGCGCCGCTCCATGGAACGGCTAATGAATCGGCATTAAAAAAAGAGAACAGGGGACGCTTCATATTGTTAGCGGTGGCCCACGTCATCTCCCGCCAGCTTACCTGCGTGTTGGCGAGATAATCGTTATTGGAATTAGCGTCTGTAATGTTGTAATTATCATCGGCCATGCCGGCTACTTTTGGCCAGCCATAGTTGCCACCGGCCTGTATAATGTTTACTTCATCATCCGATTTATCGCCGTGCTCACTGCTGTACAATCGCCAGGTACCGGCTACATTACCCCAGGCAAGGCCTTGTGCATTGCGGTGGCCAAAACTATAGATAGGTGTTTTTAAAGAACTAAAAGCAGCGGAGCTATGATAGAACGGATTGTCGTTGGGTATCCATTCGCGCCATTTATCGTATTCATGAATCGGCGTGGAAGGCACGCCATCGCCATCCGGTTCTGTATTCAACCGCAACACTTTTCCTTCTACCGTATCCTTGTTCTGCGCATTGTTGGTGCGCTTGTCGTTGTTAAACTGACCGGCGCCCATATCGCCAATGGTGTAATACAATTTATAGGTGCCATCTAATTCTGTTTGCGGACTAATCACCATCCTCCCCGAGTTATGATCGTTACTGCCGGGCAGGTTAGAAATAACTGTATCCATAATGGTTAACGTATCCCGCTTGGGCATGGAAGTAGGATTGCCGGTATCAGCCGCGAAGTAAAAACGGCAGCGTACAATTTTAGTTCGGAAGATGCAAGGAAAGCCGTTGGGGTAAGAGGCATTTGAGCCATTAGGACAAGACTCCTGCTTATACACATACGAAAGATAGACCCAGCGCTTGCTGCTGTTGGTCATAAACTCAGGGTGAATAGCCAGGCCTTGCATACCACCCTGCGGCCACCGGTTCACACTCCGGTCGAAGCTTACATCAGCGCCTCCCAACGGTATTTTCAACACTTGTTGCGGCGCTACATTTTTAGCAGTGTTCGTTCTGTTTTTACTGAGGCGCACCACACGGTAACCTCTTGCCTCCGTGATCCAAAGCGAGTCATCGGGACCATAAAATATCTCCCAGGGAAAGCCTAAGTTTTTTCCTACTGTGTCAAAATTAAACAGCATGGTAGTGGAGTCTTTTACCGTTTGTGCCTTAGATGAAAAAGCAACAAAGAAGAAAATAAAAACAAGGAACATGCCTTTAGTACTGCCCGGCTTATTCATCTATTGGATTTTCATGCAAATTAAAATTCATGTATAAGTTTCGCAATAGTTGATGTACGGGACTTATTTAGTATATATCCTTAGCCTGGTGGCAGGATTGTTCCTATTGCAATCCTAAATAAGCAAGGCTACTTTTGTTTGCATCGTTCATCAATCCCGTATCCGTATGAAACGAACCTTTATCAGACGCTGCCAGGCTATACTATTTATTGTAGCCGGCAACTTTTTATTCCCGGCTTTATTATCGGCCCAGGGCAATACTTGCGGAGCTGCCGTTTTGCTTACTTCGGGTACTACCTGCGTATCAACATTGGGTACTGTTACCGGCTCTAACTATGGTGGCGATTTACCCCTTACCTGCGGCACGCCACGATACGATGTATGGTACAAGTTTGTAGCGCAGACCACTAACCCCACCATTACCATGGGAGGCATTGGGGCCAACTTTACCAATCCCAAGATTCAGCTTTTGTCCGGTAGTTGCGGATCGTTTGCTAATGTGGCTTGTAGCAGTACTTCGGGCAGCAACCAGGTAATTACGGCCACAGGCTTAATCACTGGGGCCACCTATTATATCCGTGTGTTTTCAACCGCTATATCCGGTTCGGCGCCATCTTCAGCGGGTGGTTTTTCTATCTGCATTACCGATGTACCGGCCTCCAAAATAGAAACCAGCCGCAGCTATATCAATGTTACAAAAGGCTCTACCGGCGGCACGGTTGATTACCTTGATACGTTGGAGATCCGCTCTACATTTGTGATAAAAAATAATTCGGCCGATAGCTTAGCCTTCCTTGATACCTTATACAATACAAAGGGATTTAAATTAGTGCCCGGCAGTATTGCCTTGCGAACCAATGAAGGCAAAATATATAAATCGTTCACTGATCTTTATGATGGCGATGCCGGCCACCGCTATAATTCAGGGCTTGATACGGTTATCCGCATCAACTTTGGTACAGGTGCAACTACAGCCGCAAGGGGAAAATTATTAAATACATCGAAGCCCTCTTTTTATAGCAGCAGTTGTATTGTTATGGCCACCTACCGGGTAGTGGTGTACGCAACCTACGGCACCAAAATAAATTTTAAAACCGGTGCTATCACCTATCGCGATGTAGCTACGGGCAATATGTACAATGCTAATTTTCCGGATGATAGCCTGATTGTTTATTCCAGCCCGGGCTTATGCCCTAATGCGGTTTCTATCACCAATGCCATTGGGGTAGAATCGAACGGTACGTTTGGCGTTCCCTCCACCGGTGCGCCGCTGGCCCGTAACAGGGGTATTAGCCCATACACCAATTATGCTTATTGGCCGTTTAATTCGGCCGGCGGCCCACAGGATTATTACTATGGTGTAGCCAACAACACCAGTGCTACGTTCACTACCCTAAACACCTGGCTAAAGCCCAATAATACCTATCGGGTATTTGGCCTGTGGGATATTATCGGCGACCATACCGGGGCCACTAACCCTATTACCGGTAATCCTGCCTGCGACACCACCAAACCTGTTAGCCCTACCAATCCATGCGGCTATATGCTGGTCATCAACTCGGCGTATAAAACCGACACAGCTTTTCAATACACCATGACCAATCTTTGTCCGGGCACGTACTATGAACTTTCGGGTTGGTTCCGTAACATCTGTTACAAATGCGGCTGCGACTCCAATGGTACCGGTGCTTCCGGTGGCGGCTATATTCCCTTTGCCACCGGCGATTCATCGGGCGTACAGCCCAATATTGCTTTTGATGTAAACGGTGTTGACTATTATACCACTGGCAACCTCCCTTACTATGGTGTTACGCCGGTTGGATCGGACAGTACCAACAAGTGGGTGAAGAAAGGATTCATTTATGTAACCGGCCCTACCGAAACATCGTTCACGTTAACTATCCGCAACAATGCACCAGGTGGTGGTGGCAACGACTGGGCGCTGGATGATATTAATGTATCTACCTGTTTGCCCAACATGAAGTACTCGCCATCTAACAACCCAACCCTTTGTTACGGCAATACCATTACCATCTCCGATACGGTACGTTCTTTCTTTAATGCGTATAAATATTATAAATGGCAGCGCAGCTCCGATGGTGGCACCACCTGGGCCGATGTTGCCGGCGCTACAGGTTCCGGCTCCCCCGTATGGAATGGATCGGCCTGGCAATACACAACTGTTTATACCATATTGCCGGCACAAACTACACTGGCAAATAATGGCGATAAGTATCGCGTAGTCGTGGGTACCACGGCCGCCAATATGCTTAATGCCAATTGCAATTTTACCGACGGTATCGCCATCATCACACTGAACATTATTAATTGCGGCGCCTTTTTAGATGTGCGGCTTTTATCCTTTGCAGGCAAATTAGCTAACGGCCATGTAAACCTTGCCTGGACTACATCGCAGGAGAAAGAACCGGTTACATTTATGATTGAACGCAGTGCCGACGGCATTAATTATTTTACGGCAGGTACTATTAACGGCTACAGTAATAACAATGCTAACAATAAATACACATTTACCGATACAGCGTCTGTTGCAGGGAAAGCTTTTTACCGGATTGTGTTAGTAAGCAGCAGCGGTAAAAGAATCGTTTCGCTTACTATCCAATTACAATCAAGTAGGGATGAATTTGCCATCACCAATGTCATTAATCCGTTCAACCATGCTTTATCATTCGACGTAGCTATTGGCGAAGTGGCAAAGTTTGATGCGCTTCTGTTGGACGGATCAGGCCAGCAGGTAAAGAAGCAAAGCTATCTGGCGCATGAGGGTATCAACAATATTACATTGGAAGATGTAGATGCGTTATCAAGCGGGGTTTATATTTTACAAGTGCAATACATGGGTAAAACACTCACAAGGAAAGTAGTGAAGAAGTAAAGGCATCAATCGTTTACTGTTCACCGTTCACCATTTACCGTCGTCTGTAGCCAGTTAGCTGTCTCACCTCTCACGTTTGCCCGTCTCTCCGCCTTCCTTTCAGTACATTTGGTTTTTAATCGTATATGAACATAGTAGTAAAACCAGTTATCGGCATTAGTTGCGGCGACATTAACGGCATCGGCACCGAAGTGATTATTAAAACCTTTGCCGACCATCGCATTTTAGACCATTGCACACCGGTAATTTTCGCTTCTAATAAGCTGATTAACTTTTACCGCAAAGCCGTGCCGGATGCGCATTTCAATTATCAAAGCGTTAAGGATTTTACCAAGGTAAGCCCCAGGCAAATTAACCTTATTCATTGCTGGGAAGAAGAAATAGCCATTACACCGGGCAGCTTAAATGAGATAGGCGGACAGTATGCCGTGAAGTCGTTATTGGCCGCTGCCGATGCACTGAAAGCCGGCCACATACAAGGGCTGGTAACGGCGCCCATCCATAAAAAAAATGTGCAAAGCGATGCCTTCCATTATACGGGCCATACGCCATTTTTGAAAGATGTAGAAGGCGCTAAAGATGTGCTGATGCTGTTGTATGATGCTCATTTAAAAGTGGCCCTGGTAACCGAACACCTGCCGGTAAAAGAAGTAACGCAGCACATTACCAGAGAAGTGATTCTTTCCAAACTTCATTTACTACACCAAAGCCTGCGAAGGGATTTCGGTATAGATAAACCGAAGATTGCCGTGCTGGGATTGAACCCTCATGCGGGTGATGAAGGATTGATTGGTGAAGAGGAAAAAAACATTATTGGCCCGGCTATAAAAGAAGCCAAGAGTAAAATGCTGGTGTACGGGCCTTTCAGCGCCGATGCTTTTTTTGCCAGGGCCAGTTATACAAAGTTTGATGCCGTGTTGGCCATGTACCACGACCAGGGCCTGATACCATTTAAAACCATTGCCGGTGGAGAAGGCGTTAACTACACGGCCGGTTTAAGTTTCGTTCGCACCTCGCCTGATCATGGAACGGCCTTTGACATTGCAGGCAAAAACATGGCCGATGCCACCTCCTTTACCACGGCTGTTTTTGAATGTGTTGACATCATCAACCGCAGGGCTGAATATGATGATCGTAATAAAAACCCACTGCGCAAGATCACCGCGGAAGTATTGAAGAATGTGGTGGATGAAAGGATAGAGGAGTGATGCGTACTGTATCGAAGTAGTAACTAATCAATGTTTAAAACAATTGCCAATGCCTTACGAATTTTATTCATAGTACTACTATCGACCTGTCCTATCTTCTTTACACATCGTTCCTCTGCTACTGAACGAATTTGAAAGCAATCCGCAGAAGAATCTTTTATTAACTTATTTTGCTTGTCAGCTTTCATTTTTACCATCCATGGAGCAACTGTATATCTGTCTTTCCAATCCGTTAGTGGAACAATTATTTTTAATGGAAGCCTGCCAAGTGTATCATCATTAATAACTATTGCAGGTCTTGTCTTTTTTATTTCAGCACCAAGGGTTGGGTCAAGATTAACCAGCCAAATTTCACCTTGCTTCATAGAAAGGTTCCTTATCAAGTTGAGTAAAAGCAGTCAATTCTTTATCTGATTTATAATCTTTGTAAAGGCTATCTACTGCTGATTTCAGGCTTTTTTGTTTTTCTGCCCTTATAGATTTAAGTGTACGCTCCATAACAAGAAGCTTATCTGTCAAAGGCAGCTTTTCAAGTTCACGTATAATAGTTGTTGCTGTCATAGGAATAAAGTTACAAATTTTGAGATGCCTGTTATTTCATTTTACATCCGTCATAAAAGTTCATCAACGATTTATTGCGTAACTGACCGTAAAAATTTAGTCTTGTTTCATAATCAATGTGTCCCCGCGTAGTTAGGTTGAAAGAATAAAAGTTGTATGCGGGAGACGCATCGGAGAAGAAAATGCTTTTATAAAGATGATATTTTTGGCTGTAGAAGTTGAAGGAAGATATTTGCCTCTTCTTGTAATAGCGGAACCTTCATTGTGTTTTCTATGTTTTCGCTAGTCAAGTACTCAATTTTATAAAGTTCCAATTTCTTTACATCCGTACCATCGCCAGAAGAAAATATTCCGTATTCAAAATTAATTTCTGAATCGGTTGTAATTCCAGCATCAATATTTTCGACTACTGTTATTTTGTTGCAATTAAAAACTGTATTTGGATATCTTCTTATTCAAACTTACTTAATAGTGGATTGAAAAATAGAGCAATCAAAATTTTCAGTTCATTCCTTACAAAAAACTCTTCTCATCCACCCCCTTATTAATGGTATAACTCTCATATGTTATCGTCACGGTTCCTTTCTTATTTTTAGTTTTATCATCCACCTTTTTTTCGCCGCCTTTATCGTACTCAAACGTAATGCCTTTGGGTAGTTTATAGTCTTTGGCATTAAAGGAAAAAATTACTTTATCGGGCAGGCCCCAGGCGGTGTATTTTCCATAGCTCATACCTACTTCGTAGCTGCCGCTTTCTTTAGTATTCACTACCGCCTTGCGAATGACGGCTTCCTTATCATCAATATATAAAGTGGAAAGAACAATGTCGCTGGCTTCGGCCGTTGGAATCAATTTTACCACAGTCGTTTTTATTCCATCTACCACAGCCGTTCCGCCGGGTATGGTTTGATAGCCGCCCACCGGTAACAGCGAAGCGGTGTTCACGCTAACACCACCCTTGGGTAAGATGGAAATGCCACCAGCCTTTTTTACTTTAAACTTATTAGGCTTCTTAAAATAAATGGTCACGGCCGATTCGGCCGCATTGATGAAAGACACGTCCAGCTTCATTTTGCCGGTAGCTTCGTAATCGGTTACCTTATCTAATTTAGCTTTTACTTTTTGCAGTAACGCTTCTTCGGTTTGTGCGAATAGCGAAGTGGAAGAAAGAAAGTAACAACATAGAACGAATAAGATTTTCATAGAAAATAATTTACGACAGCACATCTTTTTTACGAAAAAAATACACCGCCAGGGATACAAAAAGAACGATATGAAACACCAGTATGCTTGCCGACTTAAGCACCTCCCGCAAGTCAACCGGGTTGTCAAAAAAGCCCTTCCAGTTGAGCATGTGATTGGTAAAAAGATAAGGCTTTAGTACATTGAAAATGGGAATGTCCATAGTGGTTAAAATGGTGCAAACAATTACCACGCTCATCGCCGAAATAATAGGCCCGATGCTGTTCTCCGCAAACACCGAAAACAAAAAAGCCAGCGCCGCTACCGTCACCATAGAAAGGGCTGCAAAGCCACAGGCGGCCGCGTATCGCCATAGCACGTCGCTCTTATCCAATAAAATAAATACATCGCTTTTCTGCACCATTAAATCGCTTACGCCAAATAGTGCCATAGAGCCTAACAAACCTACCACCGCCATAAAGGCCAGTAACAATAAAGTGTAGATGGAGGAAGCCCAAAATTTACTTAGTATCAAAGCGGTGCGGCTAACGGGTTTTGTCACCAACAAACGTAGCGTACCCATGTTGGCTTCGCCAGCTACCGCATCGCCGGCTACCAAACAAATCAGCAATGGTATATGAACTAATAACGTATGAAGAATCAGGTAAAAAACAAAAAAGCCATTGAGCTTTTTGCCTTCGATATCAAAAGCGCTATTGATGTTTTGCATCATAAATTCCATATAGCTTTCCCCATCGGAATACATGGCCAGTTGAATTAAAACAATGATAAGGCCAATGGCCGCAAAGGCAATGTAAGTGCGAGGTTTCTTAAATATTTTAAAGAGCTCAAGCTTTGTAATGGTCCACATGCTGGTTGGCGGTTGTAAGTGAAAGAAAATAATCTTCCAGTGAATGTTTGGAACGGAGCGAGAAAACAGCCACGCCATTTTCAACAAGAAATGTATTGAGCTGCGGCACGCCGGCCCGGTGCATTTTTAAAAGGAGGCCATCACCGGATTGTATGTAGCGGCTCCATTGCGATTGAGCTAAGATGGCTTTTGTTTTTTCATCACTATCAGTTTCTAAAACCACCAGTGTGTCCGACGGATTTAGTAGTTCCGCTACTTTGCCTTCGGCAACTTTTTTACCCCGGTCAATGATCAACATGCTGTCGGCTATTACTTCTATTTCGTTTAGTAAATGCGAGGAAACAAAAACCGTTTTGCCTTCGTCTTTACTGAGCGATAAAATAAGGTTGCGTACGTCGGCTATGCCTTGAGGGTCTAAGCCATTGGTAGGTTCATCTAAAATAATCAGGCTTGGGTTGTGGGCCAGTGCGCAGGCAATACCAAGGCGTTGCTTCATACCTTGCGAAAACGTTTTCACTTTGCTGGTGGCCCGCTCCGATAAACCAACCCGTTCCAACTGTTGCATCGCCTCTTTTTTACTTAGCCGCACACCACTCAGCTTAGCCATGATGCTGATGTTTTCCAATGCGGTGAGATAGTCGTAGAGGTCGGGCTTTTCGATGATGGCGCCGGTTTGTGTCAGAATTTCTTTGCGGTGATGAAGCAGGTCTTTACCTAAAATAGTGATAGCCCCGGACGTAGGCCGGATAAGGGTTAGCAGCATCCGGATGGTGGTAGATTTGCCGGCGCCGTTCTGTCCTAAGAAGCCATACACTTCGCCTTTTGGAACGGAAAAAGAAAGATCATCAACGGCCGTAAGTTCTTTGAAAATTTTTGTCAACCGGTTTACTTCAATGCTAAAAGACATGGGCGCAAAAGTAGGATGGGATAACAGAACAGGCGAATATCGAACAGAGGAACAAGGAATGATGAAGGGAACGGTAAAACAGCCATCAAGCTATGTGCCACATGTAAGTGACATATCATTAAAAACAAGATTAGTAAAAATAAATAGCGGAGGAGACAATATTTAAATTGGGTAGCTATACAAGTGTTGAGACTTGCTTCCATTCGAAGGTATCCTACGTAGTGATAGCGGCGTGTGAGACACACGCCATGGCTGTAACTGCCACCGGCCGTGTCTCACGGTCGGTCGGTTTACATGAGCAAGAGAGTATAATTATTTAAGCCGCAAATCCGAAGTAAGAAAAGCCGATCACTGCCCGCCCCAAATAGTAGATAGCTGCTAAAAATGAATCAAATAATTTGTAAGGAACGATTAAAACTTTGGCGTTCTTCGCTTCAATAAAGCATCCCGTTCTTCTGTAATTAAATTGAGCATGCTTTCCAATTCAGCTACACGGCGCAACTCGTTTTTCAGCTTGCGGTTGGCATCGCTCATTTGTTGTATATCGCTGTTGATCTCTTCTAAAAACTGTACTTTTTTTTGTAGCTGCTGGCGTTGCAGGTTGGCTTCGGAAAGCTTGTCTTCCGTTTGATTAAGCACCTCATGAAGGCGGCTGTTTTCAACCGTTAGTTCACGCATCCGTTCTTCTTTTTTAAGTACGGTCCGTTCAAACTGTTCGTTGGCTTGTTCCAGGCTATCCACCTTTATCGCCATCTCTGCGGCTTGCCAGGCCTGCTGTTCCATCTTATGCACTTTTTGTTGCAGCTCTTCATAACCAGATTGCACTTCTTCAAAATGGCCCTGAAGTTTTTTATTCAAATCATCTTGCTGGCGTAGTTCCCGTAATTCAGTTTCCCGCCTTTCCAACAGTTGGTGCAGCTCTTCTACTTCCGCACTGGTGGTGAGGCTGGAACGTTCTTCTACGAATTCCTGGTCATAGTCATCTTCCTCGTCGTACCCATCGCGATGGCTGGAGGCCCCCGACTCTTCCATCTTTTTTATGGCTCTTGTTAGCTCCAGTTGCTGCAACTGTAACATGCCACGCAACTCTTTTATTTCATTGCGGGTTTCTTCATTGCTTTCAAAATTTTGGTAGGAGGTATATGTGGCCGGTTTGCTCTCCTCAATAGTAGCCGGTACGATAAATCCATCGCGGTCGAGCCCTACTTTAAAGGCCTTGCGTTTTCTTTTTGTTTGCGGTAATAAGTTTTCCAGATTTTTTTGATTGGAAACAAAGAAGCGTACGGTAAGCAGGAAGACCAGAACAGCCATTGAAAAAATGGCAATTTCTATAAAAGTAAGTGGGTTTGCCAGTAGGTACATGCAGTGAGTTCCGGTAAGTTATTGGCCGACAAGCTAATGATTTTTTTAAAAACTTGTTAGGTAATTTTACGATCAGGCGGTTACTAAAGTCCCGACCTTTTCACCGGCTACTACACGCAGGAGGTTACCGGGTTTGTTCATATCAAACACTACGATAGGTAAGTTATTTTCCATACATAACGTAAAGGCCGTCATATCCATCACATTCAGTTTTTGCGAGATGCATTCCTGAAAAGTGATTTTGCCGTATTTAGTTGCCATTGGATCTTTTTCCGGATCGGCGGTGTAAATGCCATCTACCCGGGTGCCTTTCATAATTACCTCGGCTTTTATTTCAATGGCCCGTAGTGAGCCTGCCGTATCGGTGGTAAAGTAAGGGTTGCCGGTGCCGGCGCCAAAAATCACTACGCGGCCTTTTTCTACATGGCGTATAGCCCGGCGTCGAATGTAAGGTTCCGCAATTTGCTCCATTTTAATAGCGCTTTGCAGGCGGGTATAAACGCCAATTTTTTCAAGCCCTGCCTGCAAGGCCATACCATTAATAACAGTGGCCAGCATACCCATATAATCGCCATGGGCCCGCTCAATGCCGGTTTCAGCTTCATTCATACCCCGGTAAATATTGCCGCCTCCAATAACAATAGCTACCTGCACACCCAGCTCGGTAATAGACTTAATGTCTTGCGCATATTGATTGATAACGCTGGTGTCGAAGCCAAAACTTTTATCGCCCATCAACGATTCGCCGGACAGTTTCAAAAGGATGCGTTTATATTTTGGTAGCATAGTTTTTTCTTAGCGTTGCGAAGATAAGAGTTTGAAATTGGGAGTTCAGGGTTTGAAGTTGAAGATTCTTTCAACCATTATTCCCGCCATCTGTTTCATAGTCAACATGAGTAAAGTTTACAGTTTATACAGCAAACAAACCGTACCTGCCGACCTGGAAAAAGTGTGGGCTTTTTTCTCCGATGCAAAGAACCTGCTTACCGTAACGCCACCGCACCTGAACCTAAAAGTAACTAATGAAGTGTATGGCGAAACGGTATATGCCGGCCAGGTAATGACGTACACGGTGAAGCCCTTACTGGGCATCCCGCTTTCGTGGATGACGGAGATAACGCATGTAAAGGCGCCGGAATATTTTGTAGATGAGCAACGCAAAGGGCCATACCAGCTATGGCATCACCAGCATCATTTTAAAAAAATAGAAGGTGGCACCGAGATGATTGACCTGGTACATTACAGGATACCCTTTGGCCTTATTGGAAATATAGCTAACAGCATACTGGTAAAGAGTGAACTTCAAAAAATATTCGCTTACCGCTATCAAAAAATTATAGACCTGTTTGGAGCGTGGGAAGGAGAAAAGATGGAGCTGATAATTAAATAAGCAATAGGCAATTAGCAAGGGAACCTTTTATTGTAATTGCCAATTGCTTATTGCCATTTGTCTAACCCGGAATACGGGAGATGTATTTTTCAATTTGTTTTATCTGATCAACTATCTGAGGCGTGGTAGGTTTAAGAGCCTTGGCTTTACGAAAGAAATCCTTGGCTGCCCGGAACTCCCGTTTGTTCATCATTAAAGAGCACATTTGCAAATAGGCCGCTGCCTGGTTTTCTTTATCGGGCAGCCCTTTGCGCAAAGCTTGCCGTATATAGCTTTCACCTTGCTTCATGTCGTTTTTCTGTAAGGATAGCATACCCATCTGCAACAGGCTGGCACCTTCGGCCTCTTTCATCGGCATACCCAGGTCAAGCCCTTTTTTCATGTTTTTTTCAGCGCCTTCAAAATCCTGCTTCATCATAGCCAGGTTTCCTTTTAGTGTATAGTAAACGGAACGGATGGGCTTATAGAGCAGGTTAGGAAATTGAATGGAGGCCACAATTTTCTCTGCTTCTTCCATATTGCCTTCTTCCATGTGCACTTGAATTAACCGGAGCGGCCCAAAGAAAAAATGGCCGGCTATTAAAATAACGCCAATCAGGTAAAGGGGAAACACGGGCCAAAAGCCGCTTACGGTAACGTTCAAAAAAATCCCAACAGCTAACAGCAACAGGCCAACGTATAAACGGTATTTTATCAACAGGTTATAAAACTTCATACAAACTTATAAGGAGGAGCAAAGATAAGGCTGCCTACGTAGAAGACCCATTGAAATTTACGCGAAATAGCCCTTGGTATTTTTACGCAAGTCATGCCGGACGTGGGTTTTACCGCATTGAAATTTTTAATACCACTACCCTGAACTGTCCTTTTAAGCGGATCGGCCGATTGTTTGTAGCTCGCTATACCAATGCTTTTTTGGTAAAAAGATCGGTTTAAGTTTCTGCAAGTCTTCGGCCAAAGTGAATATTGTTGTTAATTTGCAGCTCTTAAAAAATTCTTTGGCCCCGTAGTTCAATGGATAGAATAGAAGTTTCCTAAACTTTAGATACAGGTTCGATTCCTGTCGGGGCTACCAAACCGGAATTTTTGAAAATGACTTCAAAATTCCGGTTTTCATTTTCCTCTGAAACGCCCTTCTGGCGGGCAATTAGCGCAAATACATTATTTATTTTTGTGGTTCGAGTTTCACGATTTTTCTTGGAATAGAAAATTCCTTCGGGAAAGATGGTTTGTTGCAGCTCTTGTTTTTCTTTGTATCCGCTGGAAGCCCACAGGGACGGGAGTTCTACGAGAAAATCAAGCGATCTACTAAGGTACTTTTCAAGGTTCGAGTTGCTGTAGAGGGTCAGGTTCACAAACGCCTCCAACTCCTCCTTTTCCTTTCGGAACTTCTGCAAGAACTTTTCATACAAATCAGCTTTGATTTCTTCATTAATAAAGCGTTCTTCCAATCTTTCGATCTTGTCTTCCAGTTCCCGAAGCTTTAGTTTGTACTCTTGCTGGTGCTCTTCTTTTTCGGCGTTGAGGGCATTGTAAACTTTCCGAAGGTGGGCCTTTAAAGGTTCTACATCTTCTTTTGCAAGATTGAATTCGTTTAGGATGTCTTCAAAGATTGAATGGAGTTGTTTTGCACTGACATGACAAGAGCAGCGGCTACCGTGGTTACACTTATAGTAGTATAGCCCTTTTGCTTTGACAAGATAGCCACGCAAGTATTCCTTGCAGCAATCACATTTAAAGAACAGTTTTAGGGGGAGTTCATCGTTCAATGGATTCGCTTTATAACCATGCGGTATTTTTGACTTTTCGCCATTGGCTTTTAGGAATAGTTCTTTAGATACCAACTTCTCGTGTTTGCCTTCCACAATTTCACCTTCTAAGAGCGAGTGAGAAAGCAAGCCGCAGTAAAAAGGGTTTTGCAGTATTTCGCTCATGCGCTGGTGCAACACTTTCAGTCCTTGTGCTTCCAATCGTTTGATGATTTCAACCATTGGTAATCCTTCATTGGCTTTCCAGAGAAATGCTTTCCTAAGCAGTTTGCCTTTCTCGTTGATGGCAATAGACTTTTCGCCATTGATGGTGACGTTATCATAACCTAACGGAGCACCGCAAGGCCAAACTCCTTGCAACAGCTTTTCCTTCATTCCAGCAATAGTCTTCTGCCTCCGAAGGTCATTATCATATTGGCTAAACAAAAACAGGATGTTTTGTTGCAGCACTCCAGACGGATTGTTGGTATCAATGGGCTGTGTAACGGAAACGATCTGAATACCCAAGTCCCGGAGCTGGCGAGAAAGCCAAATGGCATTGTCGCCGGTGCGACTAAAGCGGTCAAGACTGTAAACAACAATTTTTAGAGAGGACAGTTTTTGCTTTTTGCTGTATTCAATAAGCTTTTTAAACTCCTTTCTCTCATCGCTGGCAGCAGATTCGTAAGTTCCACCAAAATGCGATAGGATATTGTAGCCATTCTTTAGGGCATGCAGCTCACACGCTTTTTTCTGTGTACCTAAACTCAGGTTTCCTTCGGCTTGCTCTTTAGTGGATACCCTGGTATAAATGACACAATTTTCAGTGGAAACATTTTTATAGGAATCGCCTTTGGCAAACTTTCCAAAACCATTAATCGGAGGTAAATTTGATTTAATTGTTTTCTGGTACATAGAGGGCTGTTTATTGACACAATAATATTGATAACCAACGTCTTATGCAAGTTTAGTTTGAATTTTAGGCAGCTTTTGGCAATTCTCGCTGTTGTTCTTCTTTACAAAAAGCTTGGTAACAGATTAGTGCCAATTTGTGAAAGGTGAGAATAGCATTTTGTACTTCTCCGTCAGAAGCATTTTTGTACTTGGGAAAAGCCCGTAGTTCATTCTCTGTTAGAAACAGTTTTGATTCCTGCTTTTCAACTTTTTCATTCTGCTGTAGCCAGTCCTGTAAATCAACCAATTTAGACATAGAATAAATTTTAAGCAAACCTATAACCGTGGCAACCATCACTGTCCGTTTTGGGAAGGTTTGGGCAGTTTTGGGACAAATATTTTTGAAACTTTGCTTAAAAAAAAGACCTCTGTGGAAACAGAGGTCGCAACCAAAACTAACTGCTTATGTTATAAGCAGAATAAAGTTAAGAGATTCGATTACATATTAAAAGTCTGGAATTACCCAAATTTCTTTTTGATATGTGATTTTCCAATTTGCAGTTTTTTAGCCGCTTCTATAAAAGGTGAACCTTCGCCGGATAACATTCGATCTAAATCTTCTTTTTTATAGTAGCCGCTGTTGTTTTTGTAAACACCGTTGTCAACACAATTCTTAGCAAATTGCGTACGGCCAATATTACAATAAATCAGTGCTTCTTCGGGTTTTAAAAAGGGTTTAAAGCAAATGGCTATTGCTCTCATAACAAGTAGTTCATCAGATTTAATCATAGGTAATAATTTATGCGGCAAAAGTAAAAGGGCTGAGGAACTATGCAACTTTTCTATAATCGAAAATATCTATCGCACCACCTTGATTAAATCGGCCCATTTGTATCGCCTTTCCTTTTTCGGGTATTTCAATCACTACGTCCACATCATGCTGAAAGGAGTTAGCCCCCCGAAAGTTGCCGTCTTTGGTAGATTGAAAAACAAAGATGAAAGACTTGGTAGGATTGGCCGCTTTCAGCTTATTCAAATCCTCTGGTTCCAAGCCAAGCCGGTTCACGCTATCCAGGAAAATAAAATCATAGCCGTCCAACGACGTTGGGAGAAATGAAGAAACATACAGATTCGGATGGGCCACCGCTTTATCATTCAGCTTCATTTGAAGGGTCATGTCTAAGCCTTCTTCGTTTGCCACATACAAAACCTTTCCGTGGTTACGTGCCAGGTAGCCGGCAAACTCTATACACAGGTAAGACTTTCCCATCTTTGGCTTGCCATACACCATTGCCGTAAAGTTGCTTGAAGGGTCGCCAATTAGTTCTAACCATTTGCCTTTGAAGCCAAGGGTAGTAAACTCCATGTTGGCAAAGTCCATACTGTTCATAATTGTTGGTCGGCCATCGGGCCCGTTCAGGTTTTGACAAGCGCAACCCAGTATGCCTTCCAAGCCATTCAAGGTGGCCTGTTCTATTTCTAAAGTCTTAATAGCTTTGTCAGTAATAAATGCTTTGAGGTTTTTCTTTAGCTCGTGTATCTCCACGATATAGGGATCGCTGTCAGTTATCTTGCTTTTATCATAGGCACGATTAATCTGGTCAAGAAGTCCCTTAGCCTTTTCCTTCATGCCTTGCTTTTCATTCATGGCTATATAGCGTTTGATAAAGCCAATGGAAGCCATTACCTTTTCACCGCCCGTAAGCTTTTTCAGCGCCTCCGCTGTTTCCGGCTTTAGCTCCAACTTAATCTTTGCTTTCATGCCATTGTACACTTCAATCAGCCTTTCTTGAACGTACTTAACCTGGTCGGCATACGGCGAAGTTTTGCGGATGCGCTTTTCGATGATGGCCTTTTGTAGTGAATTAATAAAGCGGAGAATTTCTTCTTTTGTTTTCGTCTTACCCTCCAGATTGATGTAGCGTTTGATAAAGCGCAGTTCCTCCGGCATTCGTTCCACCCAAAGAGTTTGGTCCAAATGGTCTTCTGCTTTTTTAGCGTCTTTGACGCGTTTAACTGGCCGGCCATCATTATCAATCAATCCTTGTTTACGCATAGCTTCTTGCATAACCTCATGGTCTGCCTTTAGCGCTGCCTCTTTTTTACGGCGTTTGTGTTCCGCCTTGCCATTTGCTTGTAAAAACTCAGCAAGTCGTTCAAAGTAAAGTTGGATGGTCTTGCGAATAGCGGTGCTGTTGTGATAGGTATTCCAATCACTTGCATCACTGGTTGCCTTCATTAAAAACTCATGGCCTTTTTGCAGGGGCATCGGCATGGATTTGAGGTCAAGTGAGGCTATTTTGGAAAGGTAGTTTTCAAGGTTAATCATTGTTATGGTTTTTATGCAGCAAGTAATTCAAGTTCAAGGGCAAGAGCTTCAGCCTCCAGTTCCAAAAGGATAATGTTATTTACTGGTTCGTCTTCTTTTTCTTCATCAGGTATAAGAATGGGCTTTCGGTTCCTAAACCGCATGCCATCAGTTTTAAGGTCTTTGAGTTGATAGGATTGAATGGTTACTGAAAGTGAATGGTTTGTTTGAAGTAGTTCGATAGCTTTATCAATATTCCTTTCGGGCAACATGGCCACCATTTTGTCCGATGTTTTTTCAAAGTTGTTGCCCTCCACCAGCTCCAATAACTGCTTATCCAGGTATATGTCGCCTCCTTTTATTCTTGATCCGGCAACGATTAGCTTGTAATGTTCTCTGGTGCGGAAAAACGAAAGCCCATTGTTGGTTACAATATGGCCGTTCTGCGTGAGTGATTTGATGAGTGGGAGTGCCTTCAAAATGGGAACAACCACCTTGTCCTGCACCTGCTCTGTTGGGTTCCAGTTCTCCGGCATCAAGATGCCCTTTTTTGTTTCGCCAGTATCGGTTGTATAGCTTACTAACTTGCCTTTAAAATCAGAAAAGGCTTGCAATAAATTACCAGTGATAATGTGCCGTATTCTGCGGTCCACGTTGTTTTGCTTAGTGTATTCTTCCCATTTATCAAGCATGTCGGTCATTGATGGTTGGCCCACATCAACGCTGGCACCAATAATCGCCATCACATCTTCGGAGTACGAAGCAGGAATAGCCAGGTATTTTGAACTGTTGGCAATGGCAAAACGTAGCTTAATGGCAGAAGGCGCATACGGATTTTTCTTTTTCAGATCAATGGTAAAGCCTAAGAAAACACCCGGCACCAGCTCGTTGCCGTTGTTATAGGTTTCTATAGGGTAGTTTAGACTTCTGCCAACATAGAAGAAGTTGAACATCTTCATGAGGTACTGCCTGCGGTTCTCATACACCTTTTTTGTTTGTTCCTTTTTAGCTTCTCTTGCCCCTTCCAATTCTTTTCTTCGTTCAGCACACGCCATCAGGTAAGCGCCTTCTCCTTGCTTTGCCTGAATTTTCAGCATCGCTTTTTCGTTCGTTATGTTAAGGATAAGGTCTTTATACTTAATCTCAATCTCCTCCAATTCGGCTTCCAGTGCCTTTTCATTATAGTGTGTGAACTGTTGAATAAGTTCGGCTTGTAGCGTTTTCGCTTCAACCCCTTTCAGCGATTCTTGGAGCAGGTTTTCCAGTTCTGTTTTACTAAATGGCTTTTTTAAAACATTCGCCCTGACTGTCTCTAAATTGCTGTCATCGCCAAAGGCGCTATCAGAACCCTTGCCCATCTTTATCACCTTGCTGCCTACGGTTTCAGCTTCCAGGTTCATTGCCTCTACCTCAAGGTCGTATTCGCCTACTTGTTTTAGGTAGTCGGCGTAATCGCTGTATCGTTCAGAAATATCGTTGTAAAAGTCTGCTTGCATTTTAGTGGAAAGCACCGCGACACGACCGGAAACTTTATGCGCTGCATTTTCTAAGATGTTTCCTTCCTGTGAACCGCTATCGGCTTTGCTGTCCTCTAATTTCAGCGGATCATCAAGGAGTGCGTTCACGTCCTTGTTTTCAACCAAATAATCCTTGACAATCTTGTCACCGTACTTATTCAGGAAGTCTGGAACGTCTAACAGCTTGTTAGACTGTTTCTGATTGGATGCGGTATTGGCATCGAGTGACTTCAGCTTTTTTTGCAGCATCATCATTAACCGCTTTTCGGCAGGAATAGCGGACGTCACATAATCATAAATGGGTTTTAGGATTTGGCCGGTGCGGTTAATGCGCCCCCGCTTTTGTACTTCGGTATTGATGTCCAGTTCTGCTTGCAGTACAATCATCACACGTTGACAAACTTGATCTTTGGAAACTTTGGCTGTTGGAATAGCATGAGCAGACGCACCCGTTGAACCGGATTGATTAATCATTAATACATCTACCTCGTTGTTATTGAATTGGCGAAACGCATCATTGGTATTAAGACGCCTACGGGATAATATCAAACCCTTCCCTGTAGCCGTGTTGAGTTGCAATTCGTACTTACGCCCGGTTACTTCTGCCACCGAATAGCCAGCTTCTTTCAATTTCTTAATAATGGCATCAATAGGAGAAATGGTAATTCCGGTAGAAGCGTTTTTAATCTTATTCCAAATGCGGTGATATTCTGCTTGCGCCTCTTGTGGAAAGTCAGATAACTCAAACTTTTTGTGAATAGACTGACCATCCACATCCTTTTCGGAGTAGCGAAGAACGCCGTCCAGTCCACGTTTTAAGACTTCGGTAAAGTCGGCATTGATGGTATCGCCATCACTGACCAGCATCCCGTGTTCATTCTCCATGCCTTCGATAAAGCTGCCCATTGTGGAAGCGAAGGCGATAACAGGCTTCTTTCCTTCCTTTAGGCGTTGAATTGTTCGTTCAGCGACTGCATCTGCTTTCAAAGAGAAAAGCATTTGGTTGATAACCTGAAAGACTTTGGAGAAGTAGGGTTGGCTATCTACACCCGCTTGTGAGGTGCCTTCTCTTAACTCCACTTCTTTGCCTTCCGCTACCGCAATCTTATCCAGTTCTTCAATTTGCTCATCTACATAGGTTCCTTGGAAAGCAATAATGTCTCTTAAAATATCGGTGATGTTATCGGCAATGGCACGGTGTTCCTCTGCTTTCTCGTCAAGCGATAGATAATTTACTTCCACCCCTTCAAAGCTCCGTTCCCTGCGAACCATTTGTCCTTCTGCAACGAGTTGGGAAGAAAGAATTTCTTGTAGTGCTACGCCGCCTCTCGTGATGGCATCTACTAAATCATCCTTACTCATGTTGCAATCCGCAATGGATGTTTTCATCGCATAAATGGGCATGTTGTCGGGTCGCTTAGCAAAAGTGGCTGATAGGAACACAACGCCTTTTGTTGCGGCTATCACCTTTTGCAGAAACTCACCTGTGTTGGAAGAACCGCTTGAGTTATGTGCTTCATCCATGATGAAAATATTATCCTGTGCTATCGCTTTTAGAAAGTTGGGCTTCTCCGGCTTTTTCTCAGGTGAATTAAACTGCGAATACGTGGCTACAACAAAATCATAAGAAGAAGGAACGGCCTGGTCCGCAAACACTCTTCCTTGTTCTGTCGGTGGAGGAGCTGTGTAAATCACCTCACCATCTTCATCCTTAATGTCTGTCTTTGCTTCTCTACCATTTACGATAAATGGTTTAAACTGTGCAGATCCAATAGCCGACAAATCCCGATAAATATCAGAGAAAAGGTTTGACTTCTCCGTAAGGAAAACCGGCTTGTGTCCTTGTACCACTGCATAGCGAATCATAGCCGCCGCTACTCGTCCTTTACCGATACCTGTCTGGTCACCGATAATCATACCTTGTCCTCTTGCTTCAATGTTGTAAATCGCCATTGCTACCGCATCTATTTGTTCCGCAGATAGGACTTTGCACAAGGCGACTTTATTAGGATATTTTAGCCGGTGGCGAACGAAGTTGTCAATATCGCCGCCTACTTCATTTTTTATGGCAATGATGGCTTGTCTTGTTTCAAAGGCCATACTGTCGGGTACTTGCGTATTGAGCACGATGCAAGCCTCAGAGGCGGGTTCATAAGGCGCGCCAAGCCCCCCATCGTCTGAAGGTACCCCTGATAACAGCCGTTGTAGCTCTAAGGCTTCCTGCTCTAATTCTCTTTGTAGTTGCATTGCTTCTTTTTCTAAATCGGTTATTGGTGTTTGTGTGGATGGCGAGGTCAATTCATCCGCAATAGCGATTCTGTAACCGCTCTTAGAAAGAACGTTTTGATAATATGGTAGGGAGGTCGCTGGGAATTGGATGATGCGAACTTTGCTGCCCTCTATTTCAAACTGCCCTGCTATGATTAGATCAGTGTTTCTTGTTACCTCCAAAGCATCATCGCCAAGAATTTTATAGTAATCTCCATCACGCAACAGGATAATGGCATCGGGGTAACGGGCTTTAATATTTTGATAGGCCTTGTAGAGCGTTTGTATTCTTCGTGTCGGGTTTAAGGGTCTTTCAGCACTGGCTTCCATCACCCGGTCGTATAGTTCGGTAAAGGTGGTGACAACTTTATCTTTAAAGGGATTGAAAGTTGGTGCAGCGCCACTATGGTTTGCCTTGCGACCTCGTATTAAAATAAGACGAACATCAAAAGAAGTTCCCTGTCGTGAATAGAGCTTGTGACCATCAATGTTGATTACATCTTCTACATGGTAGCGGCTAAACAGGTAGTTGAAAAATATCCGATTCTTACCCGCCTGTATTCGTCCTTTCTCGTCCCATGAGGTATGACCGCCGACGATAATAGCAGCACGACCATCATCTTTCATACAGTCCAATGCCCTTAATGCCATCACATGCTCTAATGGTTTTATCGGAAAGGTGTCATACATCACTTCTACTTCCATTTTACCAAAGGGAGGATTGGTTAGCACGGCATCAAACTTCTTCTCCAAACCCCTGAACGGTCTGGTAGCGTCCTGGTTCATCACAAGACTAAATCCCTGCGTTTCTAAATTGCGTCTCCGTACAGTATCTATTTCATTGACGGTACACTGGGAGGGAATGGCTGCAATCGTGAGCAATCCATTGCCGGCGGATGGTTCAAATACAGATGCACATTCGTGAAGACGGCAAAATATACCGGCTAAAAAACCTATAGGTGCAGGTGTTGAGTATTGTTGAAGCAGTATAGATTGGGACGTTCGATGCGATAAGTTCACTTGTGAGTTATACAAGTGTACAATGCTATAATGCCGCTCCTGTATGCTTTCCTTTCTATGAGCGATTTCTCTTGCTCTTATCACAATGGCCAGTTCAGTAAGCTCTTTGACTTCCGTCTTGTCGGTTATGCCAAAAGAAAGGGCTAATTTTTCAATAGAGACTTTATTGTGAGGGTGATTTTCAACCAGGGCTTTGGTTACCGCTTTTACAAACGGCTGTTGACGATTCACTAGGCCCTCTAACCCTTGAAGCCCTAACAAACCTTCATCCGCAAAGGATAGAAAAGCATCTTTGGTAACAATCAAATGATCTAAGAGCTTAATGTCCATTAGTGCCGCACTCTCTTTTAGCTTCTTAGTAATTTCTTCATCGGCTCTGCTGGGCTTGAGGTTGCCGGATGGATGATTGTGCGCTACAATCATTGCGACGCAAGCACATTTTAGCGCAGTGCCTAAAATAATGCGGATGTCAGCAATAGTAGCGTTGATAGCGCCTTTGGAATGTTTATAGTAGCCGATTACCTGATTGGATTGGCTTAAGTAAAGCACAATAAACTGTTCTTGCAGTTCCACTTCCTGAAGTCCAATAGTAGTACGGATAAAGGAGGCTACATCAGCCGAGGAGGAGATAACACCCGACAGAAATTTTCCCGAACTACGGTTATAAGAAACCTGTAGTTCGGGAATTTGAATTTCCGGAATGTTACCAAGCACTATTTCTGGTGTTGTTGGGTAGTACATCTCTTTACCTTGGTTAGGTAAGATTAATGGTGATTAAATAGCGATGCTGGCATTAAAGGGAGCATAGGTGTGCTGGTCCCTTGCGTCCCAGCTATTAGCTTGCCCTTTGGTTCCAAAAGCCCATTCGTAAATAATGATGTCATCTTCTTTGCGAACCCGTTGAATGGCCCATTCATTCTGCGCTGGGTCACCGGTGGCCCCATGCCATCCATGATACACGATGTAAGGATTTGATTCATCGGTGCGGGAAGGATCAGACTTCGTAAAATCTTTCTCCGCATCCTTAATGCCTTGCAGCAGTGTAGCAACAGTGGTTAGTTGGGTTAGCACACTTAATTGCGTTACTTCCTTTGCATCACCACCTAAGTAGGCATCCGTGAGCATCATGGCTTTGATGTTATCACGAAGCTCATTGGCAGACTGCACTTCCGGCGTACCAACGTCTTGGTAATTCAGGAAGATGTTTTTCAGCGGTCCTTCGCCAATGTCAATGCGGATGATGTTGTCGTGAACGGTGTCAATGGTCTTTACCTGGTCTTTGGCAAGAAGCAACGTCTTACCGTTTTTTTCGATTCTGATGCAGGCGCCGTCGTTGTAAATTTGGACGCCACTGGGTTGGGGAACTGCCATAGTTATTGTGATTTTTGTTTGGTGACTTTTTCTGCGATGCTTTCCCCGATAATAGAACCAAAGAAGCCGCCCATCATAACATAGGGCACTGAATCTTTTTCTGCTTCTTTTGAGTACCAATAAGCGAGCAGAGAACTAAGGAGGGTAATGGTGGACACAATGGTTTTTTCTTTCATAGGAATTTCAGGGATTAATCTGGTGGATTTAGTGGTGCAACAGGTAAGCTCCGGCAAACCCGCTAAAAATGAAGATGGCAGTGCTTACTAATTTGTTTTTCGTTTGATGTTGCTTTAGTGTCTTTTGGAGTGCTGTGTTTTCCTGAAGCAATCCTTTTTCGCTATCAATGCTTTTGGTAAAAAGCAGTTGTAGGTCTTGATAAGCTCCCTCTTTTATTTGAATGGTGGAATCCTTGTTTTTTAATTGCCAATCGTAGTTAAGTGTCACAGTGTCCATCAAACTATCTTTTAGGGATATAGCGCTCAATAATTCCGGAACTAAAACTTGCAAGGAATCACATGAGGCACTAACTGCAACAGTATCGGTTCGCTGGTGTACGACTTCTTTGATTAATGCCCGCCGCACCTGGCTTTCTAACTCTTTGCTTTTTGCCTTTGCTTTTTCCATAGCAATTTTAGTCGCTGTTATTTCTCCAATTAATTTTTGGCTGTTTGTATGAAGTGAATCAAGGCGCTTTGCATAAATCTCATCGGACGTTGTTGCTTCTTTTATCAATTCCTGTGGAGTCACAACATCTATGGGAGGTTTATACGCCGGCACTAATAGACTACTCCATAAATAGGAAAGGAAGAGGCCAAGCAATAAGCCCATGGCAAAAAATAAAACGGCGTTTTTGATGGAAGGATTAGGATTCATTTTGGGTAGATGATTTTTTCTCTAACGAGTAGCCGAAGCAACCGGCTGCCACAAGAGAGGTGAAAGAATAGAACATAAATTCCGGCACGGCCTTTCCAAAGAACTGCTGGCCTATCCAGCTAATGATGATGATGAAAAGAAAAATGGCGATGATTGTTTCCCTAAGCGAAAAGTCACCATTTTTATCTCGAAGGAGTTGTTTTACAAATTGTTTCATGAGGTATTGTTTTTTAGTAAGGAATACGTGAGTGAAGCAAGGCTGGCACTTACAGCAAGACCACCCATTGCGATTAAGAATTTTTTTTTGCAATTCGGTTAACGGCCCTTTCATCTATAAGCGAATAGGTAAACTCATTACCATAAAGCCCCTTGTGTCGTTCACATAAGTGCATGAACAGAATAAACTCCGTGGCATTGGCGAAGACCTGGCAACCAGCAGAAAAATGATCTACCACTTTTGTGGTACCTACTTCCTGTGCCCGGTGAATGTTGATACCAAACATGCCCGTGTCTTCGTGACCATTTAAAAAATCAAGTTTAGCATTACGGTCATAGTCCCGGATGACGGTTACCGGTTTGTTTTGCACAAGAGCTAAATACTTTCCCCGGTGCATACCCATAGCATGAGAACCGATGTACTGCCCTTGCTTTAGTATCGCTGTTCCCTGTGGGTTCATCGGGTTTTCTAACCAATAGGTACCAGGGTCGGTTGTTGCGGCGAAGCGGTGTTGATATAGCTGGCCGTCTTTGTCTAAATAAAAAACATAGATGGCATCATCAAAGGAATTGGGTTTTGCGCTGTCGGAACGTACACCTACAATGTTTAGCTCATAAGGGCGCAAAAAGATTCTGTATCCCTTTCTTAGAAGGGCTTGTTGAACGGCAGTTGTCATAAAAAAAATTATTGGATTATTAAGCGACGGCGATTTCCGGCTCGTAGTGTTTGAGCCATTCTTTTACATTGAAGCCAGGACAGCCGGAGGAGGCTTCAAATTCATCGTGACCCATAATGCGGGCACTTGGATATTTAACGGAAAGGGCAATCAACTTATTAAAAAGCGATTCTTCTTGTACCGGTGTTCTGGTATCACCTAAGTTGCCGGTCTTTGCCCTGCCTCCGGCATAAGCCACATGAATGGCTTCATTGTCGGCGGTGCAAACATTTTTTAAAACGTTGGTTTCAGCATGAATCTTTTTAATCTCGCCACCCCGTTCTACGACGTAATGAAAGTCGCCATAGAACTGAGAAACCTTTGGATCAAACGTAGCGGTTGAATGTACAATGATGTACTTAATGTGTCGTTTCATAAGTGTTGATTATAAATAGTGGATGTATTTTGTTTGCACCAGAAAATGTTTCCCTCCATTTTCAAAAAGGGTATAGTCAAGACGTTTGCTTACTTCATTTCCTAAGACCATACGGGCAGGAACCCTTACGCTTTCGGTGGCATTAAGCCATACCGATGTAGGAAGCCTGGTCACGATGGGCAGCCCATCAAATCCCGATAAGCTCCACTTGCTTCCGTCGAACTGAAGGCCCATTCGCAGGAACTCAAATTTGATTGCTTGCTTTTGAGTGTCGGTTGTAAAAACACTAAGTAGGCCGTTGACGATGGTTTGATGAACACCATTGATGCGGTCAGCCTTAAAGGTGTTATTGGCAGTGGTGTAGTCATCTGAACTCTTCATTTTCTTCAGTAAGGCTATTGTTTTTCCATAGTCTTTTGCCGTAACCGCATTGAACAAATCTTTCCCAATGGTTGATAGATTCGTTGCAGTGCCTTGCGCTATTACATTGAGTGTGCTCTCTGTAATTGTAGATGGCAAACCAAGTTTCTTTAATGCAGCCGTTAGCTCTGAACCAAAATCTCCATCTGCACCGTATTTCGGTAGGATCTGCTTGCCATATTTTACCACAAGGGCGTCTTGTAATTTTTTTACGTTGTCACCCCTGCTTCCTTTTTTCAATGGGAAATCATCGTTTTTTTCATTGATGGTATTGGCAGAATAGGAAACCGTTTTTGTTTTGGCTTTTACTTTTGGCAGGGACAGAAAAGGGGTTGATACGATAGGTTGATCCATTGCCTGAATCATCGCATCTATATCAGCATGACTGCCATTTTTGCTATCACTTTTCTTCTTAAAATACTGCCACCCGAAATAGCCAAGAATACCGGTAGCGCCTACCGCCAGTGAAGTGACAATCAGCTTTTTCTTTTGCGCTTTCTTTTTAGAAACTGCCTTTTCTTTTATCACCTTATGCTTCTTGGCAAGGGCTTTTGTTTTCAGCATTGGATTATACTTTTGATTTTTTATTGATAATGTCCATCATAGGGCCGAACTCCCAGAATTCCAGTTCGCTTTTTAAATCGCTCATCAGGTCATTGCCGTATTCTTTCAGGTAAGCCGCAACTACTTTTTGAAAGTCGGCTTGTGTGGGTAGCTCCATGAATACAGCTTTGATCGCCGGTTCGTCCGTGCCAGGTACAAACCAATAGGTAATATCAAAGGCAGCCTTTAAGCGTTTCGCCCAAGAGAGGTATTGTTGGGCCGAAAGAATGGGCTTATAATTACCAGTTATCTTATCGGACTTACCGGCAATAATGGCGAGCATCTCATTGTATTCAGAAGTCGTTAGTTCATCTTTTAAATCAGCCATTAGGCTTCTTGCATACAACTTTTGATAGGAATTAATGACTTGCTTGAAATAGTCCTTGCTTGGCACTTTGCGTATTACGTCACGCACCGCTTCTTCGTCGGTTCCCCATCCGAAATAATTGTCATTTTCAAAGGCCATCTTTAGTTGCTGTGCAAACGAAGCAGCATTACCGTCTTCATAGGTTTTCTTTTCTTCCGATGTTGCTCTTGCACCACGAACGATTGTTCTACCTAATAAGAAACTTCCACTAAGAACAACCAGGCTTACAAGCGAGTAGGTTAGTTTTTCTTTGAGTGTAAAATCATCGTGTTCTGTCGTGGAAGTGGTTCTCATAAGGTTTGGTTTTGACTTAGATTTTAAACGCCTAAGTACTTTTTAGCAAGGGCGGTTTTGGCAGGATCATGCTTGATAATATGCGCCAGCTTTTTAAGTTCTTCCGGCGTAAGACCGGAAACGAGTGCGGCCAAAGCTTGCATTTTGCTTTCAGCTTCCTCTTGCGAGGATGCTTCTACTGCCATCTCAAATTCATACGTTTTCTTTTTCATACGGATTGGTTTTAGAAGTGAATATTAAATAGAGCGGCTACTTCTTTGAGCTTTGCCGGTTCTTCCGCCATTTTCGCCAACACCACATTAAAAACATCAACCTGTTGTTGGTCAAAATGATCGAGGATTTGAGAGAGATAGGCCAGTTGTCTTACTTCTTCGTCGCTGACCTGATTGGCACTTGCTTCTTTTCGTTTGAATGTTGCTTCGGCCTGTGATTCAGGTATTGGTTGGGCGGCTCGGTTTTGTTGCTCTTGATTATCTTGGATAAGAATACCGGCAAGGGCATCACCTCCAGGAAGATTAGTGAGTAGCTGTGGATTACGCCGGATAAATTTCTCCGCTATCACCGAAGCCAGTTCACCCATGTCAATGTTTTTGAGCTTGAACTTATTGGCTTTGAGGTATTCAATTTCCTTTTCCAGCTTTTCGCACTCTTCTTCCGTTTCTTCTAACTCCTGTTTAGTTGTTTCTAATTCTTCACGCAGCTTCGCCATCTCATACTCGCGGTCACGAGCGGCCAGTTTTTCCTGAACAATGGTTTCAATTTCACCTAAACCATTTTGGGCTTTGTCTCCTTTGTTTTTTTGCACATGAAAGCTGTACTGGTCATTACGTGGAGATAAGCCGTAGGTATAGATAATGATGCGGACTTTTTCCGTGTCTTCGTTCATATAGAATTCGTAGTTCTCAAACTCCTTCGCATCTTCAGTACGAGGAACCGCTTTAAGGTTATCTACAAATATTTCATAAGGAACTGGTTGGCCTTTTGCCCCTTGTGCTTCCAAATAGTGTTTGAGTTTATCAATTTTAATTTGATCGTAGTTGTCATTCGTTACTGGCATTGTCTGTAGTGTTTATAGGTATGGCTTGAATAAATCTTGCGTTCGTTGGTGAAAGGGACAGGTTCGTGATTTTTATCCGTCCCCGGTGTTCATATTGTATTTCATTGGCGTGGTCTTCGTTCAGGTCAAATAAGCCCACATCACTTTCAATGCGGATGGTTTGTATGGGTTCAATCAAAATGAAAATCTGATTGTAAGCAGTGACTTCTCGTACTTCGGCTTCTTTCAAAAGAATATGCCGGAAACGAAGGAGATACCTTTTACCATGCCCCATCTCTTGCATACGGCGGCTGATATAATCAAGGGCTAAATCAGATGTCATTGAGCGAAAGTTTTTCGTACCAGATAAAAATGTTTAACCCGTAGCGTATGTCCTTTCCAAAGTATAGTCCCCAACTGTCTTTATAGTAGGCTTCCAGAATTGGTGAAGCCGTAGTAATAGCTACATCGGTGTTGTATCGCTTTTTTCCTTTCAGCCATTCTCCTCCCATCTCACCATTGAATAAAAAGTCACCATAGCTAATGTTCTTATCCTCACGCCAGGCTTCACACTGTAAAAAGATGTCGGTTACATCAGGACTTTGCAGCGATACCGTTCCGGCTTTTTCGTTTTGGGCAATTGTAAACAATGGATCATAGTTTGGCTGCGCTACTGGTGGCGGTGCAGCAGAACACGAGCCGGAACCGGAGGCAAAAAAGGAATGCTGAGAATCGGTTGTTAGCGTTAATCCATCTCCATTGGAGATTGCGATTGGTTTGTAGTTGCGGGTATTGCTTCCATACTGGTTCCAGGTAGCGAGTGCCGTACTATTCACTGCATCGGCCAACTTAGTGGCGATACTTGTAGGTGTATCTCCATCTACTGCATCCACAGAAACCACAACCGAATAAACCCCGCAGCTATACACAAACGTTGGATTCACGGCCGCACCAATTTTAAAAACCTGTGTATTGATACTTCCGGCGACAGTTGAGCTTATAGCATCTATGGAAGCCGTACCGGGGTTCGGACAAGTATTGGTTGTTGGTGGTGTTGCACCTCCACCATTGTTTGCCGGTGGTGTTTGCATGGGCTGTGCTGCTTGCGTAAATAGAAAAGCACTTGCTTCTACCCCAATAATTTTGATAGGTGTACCAAGGAGCGGGATTTGAAAATATTTAATCTCTCCCTTGCGGCTAATCTGTTCACTTTGCAGTATTACTCTTTGCTGTTGCATTAGGATTTAATTTCTACGTCCAGGTAAAGTGATACGCGGTAAGGAACAAATTGAAGACGTGCGTCGGCGGTGTCCTTATATTCTACTTTTACTTTAAAGTTTCCAGGCGCAACACCGCCAAGAGCATAGTACCGGTCATTGGGTGATACGTTTAATCCACTCATCAAAAGCTTTGATTCGTAACCTTCAGGAAAGATTTCATCACTATTGATTTCTACTTTAGCCGAACCGCGGTAGTACATGAGATCATCCCGGTCAGAAGAAAACAGCATCCCATGTATCGCCGTAACCGTCTTGTCTAATTCAAAGGTTTTTGAGGCGATGTCACTTGCTACGGCAACATCTATATCGTATCGTTTTTTTATTCTCTTTGGCATAGGTTGGATTTTATACGATGGTTCCGCCGGCTACTTTATAAACAGCCAACAAATTTTTGACACTGTTTTCAGTTTGACCATAACCCGCACCCGGCAGTGATGCCCACTCCTTTTTGCATTTATTGATGGCTTGAGTAAACCGTCCTGCATAGACATCATCAAGTGCCTTGCGTCTCCTGATTAATTCTACGGCTGCCTTATCCTGACTGGTGGCACTAAAGTCTGTCAGGCCCAGCTTGGGTTGCAGTTCATTCCATGTCTTATTTAAGATTTGGTAGGCACCGGCAGCGGTGGAAGTGATGCCCCATTTGGTTGTCTTGGTATTTGGATGTTTGGATAAATCTTGAAAGGTGCTGCCACCATAAAGTTTGTTGTATCCGTCCTTTCCATAGGTGCCTTCGGAGTATTGAATCATGATGAGGAAGGCTCTTAAATTTTTATAGGCTACAGCTGTCTTGTCCATGTGTTGAAGGAGAAGGAACAGTAGCAGCGGTGTTGCGAGGCCGGCCGCTACCATCCCTATTTGGTGTTGAGGAAATTTCATTTTAAACCTGAGCTATGGCTTCTTTTACTATGGCGTGGTGATAGTGCCATGTAAACCAGCATAGATGTAGGTATTAGCCGGTATGCTGTCCATAGAGCCCAGCTCAATGGTCATCTCAATCAAAATGTCATCTTGTATGAGGCGAGGATTAGCCAGCTTGTAATAACCGACCGGCACATTATGATTGGCAGATGTTTTAAATACTACATTACTTGTGTCTGGAACGATTTGTTTTTTGTTGCTTTTGAGTGAAAACTCACCGTTCGCAATGGGATTAAAATTCTCTAACCCTTTAAATTCTGTTCCAATAATTTTTTCTTTGCTGTTATCAGCCGATGTACCGGCCAATAAAAAGATACCACTTACCAAAAACGCCTGGTTCTTTGGCAGCTTTGCATTGGAGATATTGCGAAGGCCAATCTCTTTATCATCCTGCGTTTCAAAAAGCTTAATAGTTTTTGACGTTACCGGTTTAATAGAATAGATGGTGGAATCAGCCAGGCGTAAGTCGCCACGAACCAAGCCTTCTTTGATAGAATCGGGTAGCTCCCCAAAAAACTTTTCCATCTCCGCACGGGAACCACGGCTGGAGGTAGTGTTAGTCATTTTGTTCATAGTCTTTGCCCGCTGAATGGGATTCATGCGGCGAAGTGCGCCAAGTAGTTCAGCATCTTCTACACCATCAATGCCGAGTAAAGCACCTTGGTTATTGTATTCTTCGATTCCTTCAAGTAGTCCTAACATAATGTTTTTAAGTTGTGCTATCCGGTTAAGGATAACGATGATTGAATAGTGGTTTTAAATTTTATTGTTTATCTATACGCTTCCCTTTTGGGGATGGGGTGTATTAGAAGTTTTGTTCGGCCATATCTATATCACCGAAATCATTGTTTCCCTCGCCATAATCATTTTGTGGCAAGCCACCTTGGAACTGTGAGGCGCTCTCTGTTAGCTGATCTTCTATAGCATCAAGAGCTGCTAAGTCACTATTTGGATAAGAGAAATATTGTAACTCTCCTACACCATTTGTACCAGCGGTTAAAGACTTCTTTTTGATCTTATCCAGGTATAGCTTTTCAGAAAAACTTTCTTTGAAGGCCTGCACCCGTTCTTTCACTCCTTCGATGCCATCAATCCCTGCCACAGCCGGTGTTTTTTGAAAGCCGTTAGCAGCCATGATACCAATTCCCAAGAGTTGGGTGAGCTTATTGTTTGAGTAGTGACCGATGCCGGTAGTAACGATACCAATAAGCAGGGAGGGCTTGCCAATAGCGGCTCCAATCAAGCCCCCTCCCAGCACACCAACCAAGATGTCTTTACCGGTTTCAAGTGCTGTATTTTTTACACTTCCTTTTGTGTTGAGTTCAGAGCCAAAGCCCTGCATGAAGCGTTGCCGTTTGCCCTTTTTTGTATAGCGGGCTTTTCGTTTTTTTGCTGTTTTAGCCATGTGTTGTTTTTTATGGGTTGTGGATTATAGCAGGGCGACTGCTGTTTTTTTACTATGCTGAATTTTAGTGGTCTTGCTTTTACGATGATGACCTCGTTTCTTCTTTTTAGACTTTGAAAGACCGGATAGTGTGGAAGAACGAGAAGAAGATTTGGTAGGTGTATGTTTCGGCGTGAGAACAGCAAAGCCAATCGCAATCAAGCTTATGCCGCCTACACCAATCACTACCGGTTTCAGCCAGGTTTTGTTTTTGTCCCAAAAACTTTCATTTGTAGGTGGGGCAGTTGCTTTAGCCATTGCCCTTGTAGTTGTGTTTGTTGGTAACAAGCTGTCGTCTTTTTCAGTAGGCATTGTGGTATCAGTTTCGGTAGTGAAAGGGGAATTTGTTGGTGGAGAATAGCTATCACCCGACTTTATTAAATCATTGCTGCCTGAATTTTCACCTGTATCTTTTTTAAAAGCATTGTCAGTGGATTGGTTGTCTATTGTTGCAGGAAGGGCTGCACTGCTTTCAGGTAGCGGGACGGCTGTTGTACCAGGAATAGGCACGTTGTTTTCCGCAGCTTCGTTTGTCTTTTCATCAAAGTCTTCGGAGTTTTTTGAACCCTTTGGAAAGATGTCTCCGATCTGTTTTAGCGCAGCTACAATCCCTGCAAGCACTCCCATTGCAGCACCTACGGAGGCAAGTGTAACCGGTTCACCCAACTGCCCAAGACCTTCAAAGCCTTCTACGTTTTCTGATTGATAAATCTCTGGCCCTAACAGTTGAGGAAGTGTCGTGTAGGCGCTCATATAGTCAATGCCTGCAAATGAAATCCCATCCAAACCCGCAACGGCTTTATCCTTATTGCCTTTGCCACCCAGCATTGCTTTCTTTAAGTTTTTAGGATTGCCACCGGCACCATAAAATATTTTTTCAAGCTTTTCTCGTGTTGCAATGAGTCGCTGAAACTTTTGCGGATCAATGCCTTTCTGGGTGGCTGCTTCCGGTGTGAGGTAGCTCCAACGTAATCGCTTTGCTATGTTTTTTATATTGAGCTTCATCGCTGCGAGAATGCCATTGCGAAGTAGAACGGTAGCCGGGTTGACACGGTTAACCGTATTCAGCACCTTTTTGAAAAAGCTACCCTTCTTCTTTGGCTTAGCCGCTCCGGGTTGAGGCTTAGGCTTGATCGCTTTCTTTGATTTTACTTTAGTTAGGATGGAAGGCTTTTTTACGCCACCCTTTTTCAGTCTTCCAAGCTGGCCCATTGAATAATCTTCAAAGCCGTTTAAATATTGTAAGTCCATAGGATAGTCTTTCTTTTGGGAATAGGGTACTTCGTAATTAAATTGGTCGGTTACGCAATCAATAATTGTTTCTTTTCCACTGAGCACGACAACGGGGTAGATGTGTTGAAAATAATCCCGGTGATACTTGGTAATCCGTAGGATGTGTGGGACGTTGAGGTTAGTGAGGATACTGGATATAAACACCGAGTAACAATCACAATCCACCCCCGCTTTTCTGTCGTGCCAGGCCCTTGCCGGGCTTCTTATTTGCTCATAGCCGTCTTGGTCTTTTTTATAGGCAATGTGTCCGTAAACGAATCGCCAGATGTTTCCGCAAGTCTCATAAGTAGAGGCTCCTTTTAATCCCTTAGCTAATGCTTTTGTGTGATGTAAGGTTTCATGTACAACCTTTGGAATAAAGGCAACGGTATCGGTAACATCGGCATTTTTCCTAATTGTCTTGCTGCTTCCTTCTGCTTTCGGAAAGAGATGGTTGTACTCTTCACCACTGCGGATGTTACGTTTACGGGCTGCTTCCATTGGGTACGGATTATTTCTTTATCGTGACGTCTTGTTTGTTGTCATAAGGCAGCTTAATAATGCCTAAATTGATGGTAGTTGTTGTGCGAACCGTTAGAGTCGCTGGATCACCGCCGGTTAATGCTTTTATAAGTGTGAACACTACTGAGAACACGCTCGTCATAGGTATTTGCACCAGGATTTTATCAATCATCAATTCACCATGCGCCGGTAGTTTGAATTCCTTGTTCATCGGCGTTGAACTGCCTATCGTTGTGTCCTTGTACAGAAGTTTAATAAAGGGAGCGATTAAAGAAAAGCTCCCGGCTGTTGGATTTTTCAATAAGACATCAAGGCGAATGGTAAGCCCATTCCAGCTTAGCTGATGGATGGTGGCTTTGGGCACAACTTGTAACTCCGCTTGTGCTTTTTTAAGGTTGTTTACATAGGACCATCCCGCAATGGCGCCAGTGCCAATCATCGTTCCGGTAAGTATTTTAAAGAGGCTCATTTTGCTTTGTTTCTTTTGCGTTCGATATAGTCGGCAGTCATTTTAAAACCCAGCCAGATGCCACCACCAACTAATGCTTTTACGGCATAATCAAGTACCCCAGTAAAGTCAATGTTGGCGAGAAAGATGCAGCCGGTCAGTAGCATACTACTTCCCGTATTATCGGTTGTTTTGTTATCCATAGGTTAGGCGGCTTTTGAGAGGTTACGAGGCAAAAAAATTATGCGTCTTGGGAGGCCAAACTTGTCAAGACAAAACTCAATCTGACGTACAGAGAAATATTTGCCTTCATGACTTTTTAATTCATCACCGTATTTATCCATCCACTTGCGCATTGTTTTGCGGTCCACATCAAAAATGGAGGCAAGGTCGGAGAGGCGGTAAGGCTTGACAATAAGGTTCCCTTCAGTATCGTAATACTGTTTTTTGGTGTGCGGCTTTGCCATTGGTTATGCCCTTATATATTGTTGATTGATGGCGGCTACCTGAAAGAGATTGAGTAATCCCGGTGTGCCTTTTTCAATGAAGTAGCTTCTCCAGTAAGTGAAGTTTTGCAGTGTGGGTTCTTCGCTGTATTCTAGCACGGCTTCTGCAAGCGCCTTGATCTCTTCTTTGTGCGAAGGAAGCGATGACCGTATTAAACGAACTTCCGCGTACCATTGCTTTGTTCCGGCAAAGCCATATTCATTGTTCTTATCCAACCATACGGAAGGCAGGGGCATGTATCTTCCTTTCGCTGCATTCACATATTGACGTGCTAACAATACCCGTTGGCAAAACGATAAAAAGGCGTTGCGTGGATTTTTGGCGAGAGTGAAATACGCTGAAATTTTTTCTTTAGATGTTCTGATTTCTCTTGCGGAAAACTGTGTGCTGTTCCATAGTGAGCTGTAAGCAAAATTCCAGGCGGCGTTAATTAAATTTTCAGAAGGTGCGGTTTCAAATAAACTTCCTTTGATGGCTTTCAATTCAGGCGTATTGGAATGTTGTAGGCTCGTAGTGCTCTGTCTCATTTTCGTGCTTTTTATTGGTTATTTTCTCTTGACAACACAAACATACTATGGCCCAAAACAGTCACTGTCCGATATGGGAAGTTTTGGGCAGATTTGGGAAGAAAAATGCAGAAATGGGAAGGTTTGGGACGGCAAAGGACAATAATGGATTTTTATGTTGGCCGTGAAACTTTAAAGACCATTCTCAATAATAAATTTCATCAAGGCAGCCGGGCTTTTTAAGCCCAACTTTTGCATAATGTTCTTGCGATGTGTTTCTATAGTGTAGATGCTTAAATAGAGTTTGTCTGCTATGTCTTGATTGCTTAAGTCACCTTTAATGAGTTGTATGATTTCCGCCTCACGCTTGGTAAGGCCAAACTGTTTTAAAAAGTCGTCATTAGAATTAAAAACATTATCATTCTTTGGAGTACGGTAAGGAAAGCTGGACTGGCCGCTATCTACTAAGTTGATAGTTTGTAATAAATCCTCTTTGTTGCAATTTTTTAAAAGGTAACCGTTTGCACCGTGCTGCTTTGCTTTTTCAATAATATGGTTATCGTTGTAAGTAGATAAAATAACGATTTTGATCTTTGGATAGGAACGTTTAATAAAGCCGGTAGCTTCAAGCCCATTTAATTTTGGCATATTGATGTCCAGTAGAATCAAGTCAGGTTGTTGATACTCTAAAAGGTGCAATAGCTCTTTACCATCATTGGCTACATCATCAATAACGATGTGGCTTTCATCCTTCAACAGCAGTTTTAGCCCATCGATAAACAGAACATGGTCATCAGCAATTACAAGATGAATGGAATCTTTTTCCGTACTATTTTTCATAAGGCAGTTTTATAATGATGGTCGTTCCATGAATGCTGGTATCAATATTCATGTTGCCTTGTAAATAATTCACTCTGGATTCAATATTGGTAAGGCCGATTCCATCCGACGAAGAATTTGAAAAGCCTTTGCCATTGTCTTCTGCCATAATTTCCAAATTGCTGCCGTTGTATAGCAGTTGGATGGTAGCTTCTTTCGCTCCTGAATGCTTAATTATATTATTGCTCAATTCCATCAATATGCGGTAAATCATTAGTTCTTCTTCTTTGGAAAAGTGGCTGTTGGCTCCAGAAACATGAAAATTAAAACGGAGGCCATTTTCGTTATTTAGCAGGTTAAAATAGGCTGCCAGTAGTTCGTGCAAAGCTGTTTTGGCAAATTCAGGAGGCATTAGATTGTGGGCTATATTGCGGGCACTATCTGATGCTTTGTCAATTAAGTCAATAATAGTGCTGCTCAGCGCTTGGTCGGGCAAGTGCAGGCTTTGTAGATTCATTTTAATGGCAGCTAGGTTGCCCCCCAATTCATCGTGCAAGTCTTCCGCAATACGTTTTTGTTCAGCCTCCTGTGTCTTGATAAGGCCACGGCTAAAATTAAGTTGCTCATCAGCGAGAGTTGTGGATAAGTGTTGGTGTTGTCGTTTGTGAAAATTGTAACTATAAATCAGGGCAAAGGAGAGAATAATGATTTCTACGGCAAAGCCGAGGGGGATATAAATGTAGGTGGGAACTACATCGCCTATTTTACCCAATACATGCAAGACATAAATGATCACGGATAGGAAAACTGATACGAGCGCAGCCCCGTATAAATAGGCTGGTTTATACTTATCTAAAATGCGGCGGGTGATGGCATAAATCTGTACTACCCAGGCACCAACTATAGAAAATAAGAGGTAGGCAAATACAAAAGTCCGAAGTGCAATGTTCGCACTCAACGCATAGGCATAAACAAGCAATAGTATAGTAGTTATAAGAAACAAAGCCCAACCTCTCGCTATAAAAAACAGTTTCTTGTGCGTCGTCTTAAGCTGTAGGAAATCGGCCATGAAGAGCAGCATAAAAAGACATAACGCCAATCCATAGATGGTAGGAGAAATGGTTGCCAGACCCGGCCAATGGGGATAAAGAAGCTTAAAATCGTAATTGCCATCACCAATAAAAAAAAGGCAGCCACTTAGTACATAAAGGCAGTAAAATACATACACCCGCTCCTTCATCCATATAAAGGTGATCAAGCTAAGTATCGCTACAAAAACCATCCATCCACTATAGAACGCATAAAAAAGGGAAGCTGTTAATTCCTTACTATCAAGAAAATCCTTCATCACTATTTCTAAAGGAATATCAAACCCATTACCACGCATATCAATGCGATATAAGATTACAGCGCTGCTATTATATTTTAGGTTCAATGGAAAGTAGTAATGTCGATTTTTAATCGGCCGGCTGTTGAAGTCGTAATGAGTGCCGGTTATATAATGATCCATTACCTGACCACTATCACTAAGAAGATAAAACTCAAGACGAAAGATTCCACCATTAGGAATGCCGGCCAGATGGCTTTGGCTACTACTTTCCATGTTTTTAATGGGAACAGCAATCCAATAAACACTTTTGACAAATCCTAAATTAACCGAATTAGTAGGTGTAGCAAAAGGTCTAAACTTTTTTTGTTGGTAAGAGCTCCATACTTGTTGAATAGACAAAGGGGCTTCTGCTTCCCCTAAGGTTGATACATTTCCATTGACTGAATATGAGCTTTGATTCCTTAGTTGAACCTGTCCTTTGGTGCTATTAAGTAGTAGAATGAATAATATAAGGAGGGCCCACCATTTCATGATGATGTAAAGTTAGTTTTTGACAAAGGGTAAAAAAATACCAAGTGGTTTGTATTGCTGTGAAGCTGTACGCATTGCAAATTTGTTTTATACAATTTCACAAAACAAAAATTTATTTTATGAGGTTAAAATCTTTAATACTATTTATGGTATGGTCATTAATGACATTAAGAGTGTTCTCACAAAGTGACTGCGACAAGTTGTTACAATATGGAATATTCAACGAGGTAAGAAAATCAAGTAAAACGAATAATTATAAGGAAGAACAACACAATAGTTGTAATCAACTCGATGAGTCAATAAAAAAGTCAGAAGGTGGTAGCGCGGGTGTTTCCTTTTTAGGATTTGGTCTTAACGGAAATTACTCTCACGAAGAATTAATTAATATCAAAAAGCTCTATTGCGAAAGTGGATCAATAAAAGAGTCTGAAGATCAAGTACATCAATACTATTCTCATATTGTAGCGCCAGAAGTTTTGGATGCTTTTCTTAAGTGTAAACAAGCCACCGCAAACCAATCTGTTGGGATAAAGGTTTCGTCTACAGATGAGGATTTTCATCAAATACATATTTCATTGACTGGCCGATATCCTAATGTTGCTTTAGCGCCTTCTCTCAAGCAAATGGATATTGACACATCTGTATTTAAAATATTGAATAGAGACTTGTATGATTCCTCAGCTAAAGGGGCAAAATTGGATAAGGCATATAATTTATTGTTAGAGCGTAAAGTATTAAATGTGAATCAGGGCATATTAGTGGAGGATGAAAATGGTAGAAAGAAGGTTCTTTCCAGACAAAGCTTAATTGGGATAAACCTCAATGACCAATCTCTAGTATTGATAATACCAGAAATTCAAATTCACGAAGAAGCAGTTTATTTACAGTCGCCATTGTTAGGACAGATAATAACCAGTGTTTTAGATTCAATAACTTTTATGAAAAAATTTAATAATTATGGTGAATGGATGCTTGCTAATGGCGATCAGGTTCCTACATCGGCAAGAGATTATAGGTCATTATATGGAAATTCGGTCCCTGATTTAAGGGGAGTTTTTGTAAGGGGAAGGAATTATTCAAGAAATGATGCTTACGCAAATCCAGGAGGGGATTTTACGAACGGCTATCAGCAACAAGATTTATTAAAAAGTCACTGGCATGAATTTAATTATGGACCAGCAATCGCTGTTGGGACTGGTCCACACCCGGACCGTAACTTAACGCTGCCTATCAGCTCTACACCGCCCACAAATACAACCGAATTAAACGCAACAATGTCTACAGGTGGCACCGAAACTTGTCCTAAAAACGTAACCTTAAGCTATTATGTAAGAATTAGAGTACGAGATATAAACCAATAAACATTGAAGCATTTTATCAACCACAAAGACAATTCACTTATCCTTGATATAAAAATACCTGGCGCCGAAAATTTTCTTGCCTTATCAGATTTAAATCAAAAATGGCAAAGGCCGTTATTGGGAGTAGATACTTCACATGGCTTTTTAAGTGCAGCATTCAATACCGATACTTTTGAAAGACTTGCTATAAAGAAAGAGATTGTAATAGGCTTATTTAATGAAAGAGTAGTTTCTTATTATTTGATAAATAGTTTAAGCCGAGATGGGGTATTGGTAAAACATAGCGATATTGTCAACGGCTTAAAAAGCAAATTGATATTGCCTTCCGAAAGCAAAGTGGCACTTGGTGCACAAGCCTTGGTTGACAAGGATTTTCAAGGTTCTATACTCAGAAAATTAATGCTTGATGAACTTGTAAAACTTAATTACGATAAATACGAATACTTTTTTAGTACGATTTCTAAAGAAAACTTAAGAGCCTTTAATGCACATCAAAAAGACGGCTGGCAAACTATTTCAGAGGACAATGAAACTTATCATGTCATCCTTGACTTGAAAGAATATTTGGCAGTAAATGCTTTTCAAAAATAAAAATCATCAAAGGTATATGCCTAAACTAATTCCCTTAAGGCAATTGCCAAGATGTCTTAACTGAAGTTTCCAAAAGGTTGAGCTATAAATTTGTCAATAGAATATACTTAAGAGTTTTATTCAGCCAATTCTACGCCGCCTCATCATAATCTTTCGGCAATCCCAACAAATCAAAAATTTGCCTGATTTGCTTCACTGTGTAATATCGTCCGTGCCGTTTACCAATGGCATCACCGTGCGGCTTTAGCCAGCGGTTCATTGTTTTTACGCTCATATCATATAGCTGCGACAGCTCCCCAATGCTGTAACTCCGTATGGCCACAATCCGCTTCGTAGTGCTCATGTCTATTATCACTTTTCCTGTGTTTGTAATTAGCAGTATAGTTCAATATAATCTTCCAGTTCCAAGGCCATTGTAGAAACCATTTGGTGCAGTCCTACTTTTTCCCTGTTACAGTACTCGCAAACCATGTCTTTAATTAATTGCGGTTCTTCTTGTGGTACGTCTAATTCAACCGGTTCTCTCCTTCTGATTTTTAGCTGGTTAAACTGTTGTACCAAATAACGTTTTTGGTTGGGGGTAAGCAGGCCCAAGTCATCGGCCCGGTATAAGAGCGAAATCATAGACACCTTCCACTTACGTTTCAGTTCGCCAAGTATCGGAATTGTAACTCCATTTTTAAAGTCTTCCAAAATAGTTTCGGCAGGCATTAGCAATTCTGCTGCAAATAGGTTCGCCTCATGCTGTATGTCTCTATCTACCGGCACAACAGAGTAAGTGTGCATGAACAGGTGGGCTAACTCAAAGGCAAGTGAAAAACGAAGCCTATCGCCTAACAAACGCTTGTTTAAAAAGATGATAGGGTATCGGTCGTCTGTGAGCATGATACGACTATCAATGCGGTCGGTATCAAAATCAAAGCGGCTGATGGCTATACCCTGTGCTTCTACAATCTTTGTTAGGTTGTCAATTACCGGTGATTGAATTTTTAAATCTGCCCTTACTTGTTCTGCGATTTTATTCGGCTTGTTTTCTTGATCCACTGTATAGGTAGAAATTAAGGGTGACTGTTTACTTAATGCTCTTGTTAAGAACTGAAGGTTATTGCGGACAATATTTATTTTGGCTTCTACCGGTGTAATTAATTTAGCAGGCACTTTCACACACCGGCGATAGGAAAGGTTGGCAGGCATTATTTCACCCTCCTGATAAAAGAAGTTAACGGGATAGGCTGTTGCTTCTGAAATAGATTCTAACATGCTTTCATTTACACCTAAGTCGCCGTGTTCAATTTTAGAAATGTGTGCCTTCTGTGTATGGATGCGTTCTGCAAGGTCTTGTTGGGTAAATCCTCTGGCCTCTCTTGCAAGGATGATCATTTTCGGATTGATGCTCAAATTCACTTTGCTAATTAATTTAGTAAAACAAACTTAAAAGGTTTGCTTTGTATTTACAAGAAAAAAGTTTCCACACTTGTAAATTCCAATCTTTAAAGGCTTCAAATACAGTTACCTATTTGATAAAAATTTTAGCAATTGGCGTTCACATGAAGGGCTTCATGCCTTTAAATTTAAGACTGATCGTTAAATTTCTTTTGTTGTCTTGCGAATAAGCGTAGCAATGAGTAGGTTTCGTAGAAAATGAACAAATTATAAAATTTATATAGCGCAGTCTTTTGTATTTGATGCTTTTACACTCAAGTAAATGATATTGTAAATTGCTAAATAGTAAAGAAAATAAAGCTGGCGCAGACATTATCAGGCAACAATGAGCGACAATATAAGAGGGGCTAAAGCGAGTACTATCGAATTTGAAACGAATTACTGGGCAGAAAGTTAGCAATACAAAGCATAAAAATTATTAGTAAAAAATTCTGAATCAGGATGAGCAATAAAAATCTTGATTAAAACAATTCAGTTCGAAAACAAGTATATTCTTAATACTAATAGAGTATTTGGAGGCTCTTCTACTCATTTCAATAGCAGAGCCTCTAAAAAATATGTACCGACTGCAATTCGCGATTAGTTTGCGATGTGATTAGCATATTTGCCTTCGCCAAGTAGTTTATATAAGCTTTCCTTAGTTGTTTTCATTAAAGCTTCATAAGAAGCTAACCAATTAGGACTAAGGCCTACATTTTCTCCTTGAAGGTTAACGAAATTTGCATTATAAATTTGACGATAGAAATTTTCCAATAACTTCATTATCAATTTACCATTTCGGGAGGTAATATCCTTCCTATTGGCTTCTAGATTATCATAAGCTTCTTTAGCAACAACACCAACATCGTTAGCTAACCAGCCATTTGCAAAGGAGCCAGGAATATTATTATTCCTAGAAAGAGCCAGTTTAGCTTTTGCAAAGTCTTCAATTTCTTTTTGTGTAACTGGATCCAAATTGCCATCAGCGTAAACGACTTCGAGAATTGCAGGAATAGCAAATTTTAAAACCGGTACAATATCCTTGGCATTAAATGGTGAAGGTTTGGTTGCTAGTCCTCTCTCACGAGCCTTTAATTTTGAATGACCAATAAAATTATTAAAGGAGTTCATTAAAGCATGATTTTCAGGACTTCCATTTATTAAATTATCTATACGTTTTGTATCGTCATCGTATTTACCTAGTTCTTCTTGAAACCAGCCATTAACAACTGTTTGATAGTCAAATGACCTATCTGCTTGATTAATTATGAAATTGCAATAATTACCGATAATAGAGATTGTTGTAACCTGGTCTTGAGTTAAATTATAGGGCGTCTGAGTCTGCGAAAAGCCCTGAAAAGGAAGGTAAAAAAGAAATACAAAAGAAAATACGATATTCTTAGTTTGGCAGGCTCGAAATAAAGGTGATTTATTTTTCATAAAATTAATTTTTACCTAAGCTATGAACTATTTTAATATTAAAATTTTTTTAGTTGTTTGTTTAATTAATTGAGTAGATTAGGATGACCTTTTGCAAGGGGTTCAAGCGAACGATAACGTTGCAAATGACAATAGTAGTAAGAACTTATTCGCCAGTTGGGGGTAAGTAACATGAAAGTTAGTGGTCAGAGGTGTACCAATAGGTAAGAAACCTTGACTATTTCAGTTAACGTTTAGTTATCAGCAATGTTTAGGCATTGATCATTAAAGAGGTAGAGAATTGTAATAAAATTTCAAACTGAGACATTACCAATGCTTAGTGAAGGAGGCCTACGCAATACATATTATCAACTCTATCCTACTTGCGTTAAACGGGTTGAATGTGGTAACATATGACCCTGCTTAGTAGTAAGAAGAAGTAAATGATTTATAATCTTTATTAACCTTTTCTGACCATTTTCCAATGTTACCACAACAACTTTCAAATAAGAAAGTGCTCCAAAATATTATTACAATGTCCTTTCAGTTCCCATCTCTGGGATTGCGAATATTTTTTAAGCATAAACATCTCGTAGGTTGAAACGCTTGCTCTTAGGCATTATTAAGCCATTGGTCACAGCTTTTTAAAGAGATAATATGCAGTAGCTCCAACAGAGAGTTTTGCTTGGCTCAATTATTTAGCTAAACTTTACTAAATAATTTAGCCAAACCAATCTATGTACATCAACTGCAAAACCTGGTATAGTTTACGATACGGCACGTTCTCCACAGATGGGTTAGTCCAGGTTGCGGTCGATAAAGGACTAACAGCATTGGGACTAACCAACATAAATTCCACCGCTGATGCCTGGGAGTTTGTGAAGCTTTGTAGAGAGGCGGGCATCAAGCCAATTATTGGCGTTGAAGTTCGCAACAGCCATAAGTTGCTATACATTCTCTTGGCTGCTAACAATGACGGGTTGACCGCCATACATGAATTTTTATCTATCCATATTGTAGCAAATAACCCCTTTCCAGAGCCGCACATTGACCATGTTTTCTTCACCCATCCGCAAGATGGGTTTGTCATTTATCCCCTGGGTGTAAAAGCCTTTGATACATTACAGAGAAATGAATACATAGGTATTCTTCCCTGGGAAGTAAACAAACTCTTTTCCCTACCCTGGAAAGAACATCAGGACAAATTAGTTGTAAGGCAACCCGTAACCTTTCAGGATAAGCAACGTTTTCAGTTGCATCGCCTATTACGGGCCATAGACTTGAACACGTTAGGTTCTACTTTACCTATCGAAGCACAAGCGGATGAAAGAGAAACGTTCATTACGCCTGAAAAACTCTTATCAGCATTTAAGGGACATTCTTTCATCATCACCAATACCTACAAACTAATGGACGCTTGTTCGGTGGAGATGGATTTTGGAATGGATAAGACAAAACAATGTTATGGAGCATCAAAAGAAGATGACCGGGTGCTGCTCTTAAAACTTGCTTATGATGGCTTACTGCGCCGCTACGATAAAAAGAATAAGGTTGCAAAAGACAGGCTGGCTAAAGAACTAAAAATTATTAATGATCTTGGCTTCAATGCCTACTTCCTTATTAACAACGACATTGTTTCCTATGCCCGCTCCAGAGGCTTTTATCACGTAGGCCGTGGCAGCGGTGCTAACTCCATTGTAGCTTACTCTTTGGGTATAACCGAAGTAGATCCCATAGAACTGAATCTATACTTTGAGAGGTTTTTAAATCCTGAACGTACTTCCCCACCTGACTTTGATATTGACTTTAGCCATAAGGACCGGGATGAAATCTTTGATTACATCTTTAAACGCTTCGGAAGGGATCATGTAGCCATCTGTGGGTCCTTTTCAAAGTTTAAAGAAGATTCGGTCATACGTCAATTAGGAAAAGTATTTGGCTTACCTGATGAAGAAATCAAAGCCTTACAAAAAACATGGTCGCCGACAGATAAGATACAACGATACATTACCCAATACGGCACTTTGCTTTTAGGCTTTCCGAGTATTCAATCCATTCATCCCTGCGGTGTACTCATAAGCGAGAAAAAGCTACATAATTGGACTACGACTTTTCTGCCGCCGAAAGATTTTATCGGAGCGCAGATAGATATGTTTATTGCGGAGGACATTGGCCTGAACAAATTTGACATTCTTAGCCAACGGGGGTTAAGCCATATTAAAGAATGCGAGGCTTTGGTGGCGCAGAACAGAGGTATCAAGGTTAATATTCACGACTTTGAAACCTTTCGCCATGATGATGCCATCAAAAAGCAAATTCGTGAAGCCACTACCATCGGTTGCTTTTACATTGAATCGCCGGCCATGCGTGGGCTTTTAAAGAAACTGCATTGCGACGATTACATTACCCTTGTGGCGGCCAGTAGCATCATAAGGCCTGGTGTGGCTGAATCAGGCATGATGCGGGAGTACATCTATCGCTATCACAACCGGGCCAGCTTCTCCTACCCACACCCATTATTTGAAGAACACCTTAGCGAAACGTTTGGCGTGATGGTGTACCAGGAAGACGTTATTAAGATTGCCCACTACTTTGGCGGTCTTAGTTTGGGCGAAGCAGATATTCTTAGAAGGGCTATGAGCGGCAAGTATCGCAATCACAACCGCTTTCAGTTGATGCAGGAAAAGTACATGGCAAGTTGTGATGGGATGGGCCATTCAAAAGAGTTGGCCGAAGAAGTTTGGCGGCAAATGGTTTCGTTTGCCGGTTACAGTTTTAATAAAGCGCATTCCGCTTCTTTTGCAAGGGAAAGTTACATGAGCCTTTATCTGAAGACGAACTTCCCGTTGGAATTTATGGTGGCCGTCATCAACAACTTTGGCGGATTCTATCATACCGAAGTGTATTTTTTTGAACTCTTGAAAAGCGGCGCCACCATCGTAAACCCCTGCGTAAACCGAAGCGATAGCCCTACAAGAATTAATGGCACAACCGTTCATGTGGGTTTTATTCACATCAAGGGCTTACAAACAAAAATGGTTGAAATAATTCTTGAAGGGCGAAAAAGAGGCGGTGAATATCTACACTTACAGGATTTTATTGAACGCACTAACACAGGGTTAGAGCAACTGAACAAACTCATTAGCATCGGTGCGTTTGCGTTTACCGGCAAATCAAAAAAAAGACTATTGTGGGAAGCGAATTTTCTTCAGAAAAAAAATATAGCAACACTTCATGCCGCGACTGTTCTTTTTGAAGACGAGCCGATAAAATTTACGCTGCCTGAACTTGTTGACCATCCGCTTGACGACCTCTATGACAGCCTTGAGCTGATGGGCTTTTCTCCCACAAATCCTTTTGCCTTAGTGGACGATGACCCGGATAAATACATAACTGAAAAGGATCTGCAAAGCCACGTTGGAAAGGTCGTTACCTGCCTTACCTACTTCGTGGTACGCAAGCACGTAATCACAAAGAACCATGATGAAATGTTCTTTGGTACGTTCATGGACAAAAACCTGGATTGGATAGACACTGTGCATTTCCCGGATGTAGCAAGGCAATACCCTTTGCACTCCAACGGCTTTTACCGCATTACCGGAAAGGTTGTTTCTGATTTTGGTGCGTGTAGCATTGAAGTGCACAGGATGATAAGAGTTGGGTACAAATTCCGTAGTTACGAAAATCTTGGCTGATGTTTTTAAATAGCTCTCGGCATATCACCCACATGGACCTTGATGCGTTCTTCGTATCAGTAGAACAACTTCGCAATCCAAAGCTGAAAGGCAAGCCGGTGCTTATCGGCGGCAGCTCCGACCGTGGCGTAGTCGCGGCTTGTAGTTACGAAGCACGAAAGTTCGGCATTCACAGCGCCATGCCGATGAAAGCAGCCCTTCGACTTTGCCGGAATGCGATTGTGGTAAAAAGCGATTTTGAAGCGTACAGTAAATACTCACGATTGGTAACTGACGTGATAAAGGATTCGGTGCCCCTGTTTGAAAAAAGCAGCATAGATGAATTTTACATTGACCTCACCGGAATGGAAAAACACTTTGGCTGCCTCCGGTTTGCAAAGGAGTTAAAGACCAAAGTGGTAAAAGAAAGCGGGCTATCTATTTCTTACGGGCTTGCGTCCAACAAGCTAATAAGCAAAGTGGCTACCAACGAAGTAAAACCAAATGGTCAGGTCGAAATCCTGTTCGGTAATGAGAAAAGTTATTTAGCTCCGCTTAGTGTAACAAAACTACCGGGTATTGGCAAGGAAAGAGGCTACAAACTCCTAAAAATGGGTGTGGAAACCGTAAAGACACTTAGCGAGATTCCGGTTAGCATGGTTCACAATCTTTTTGGTAAAGACGGCATTGACTTGCACCGAAAAGCGAACGGGATTGATGAATCGCCAGTGGTTCCTTTTAAGGAACAAAAGTCTATCAGCACTGAACACACTTTCCAAACCGATACCATTGACCTTAAGTTTCTCCAACAAGAACTTTCACGAATGACAGAGAAGGTTGCATTCGATTTGCGTTCGCAGAGTCGGCTTGCCGGTTGCGTTACGGTAAAAATCCGATATAGTGATTTTGCCACGGAGACAAAGCAAGCATCTATCACTTATACAGGACAAGACCATTTGCTCCATCAAAAGGTAAAAGAACTTTTTGCGAAGCTCTATACTCGCAGGCAGTTGATACGATTGATTGGCGTTCGTCTCACCGATTTAATTCCTGGCGTTTATCAACCTGATTTGTATAGCGACAGTGAGGAACTCATTAAGCTCTATCAAGCCATTGATAGCGTGAAAAAACAATACGGTGAACAATATCTAATACGGGCTTCGGGAGCGGAGAATAAACCCTATGAACCAATCGCCAGCAAACTCTTTAAAGCATTTGGAATTTAAAACAACTCGTTTTGAACAATGGCCATTGCTTTACCATTCGCCCCTTCTTCACCATCAAGTGGCGGCAAGTCTCCGTAAGTAAAAGCCTTTGTAGGTTCATGCGTATCTCTAAAATCTTTAGCTATGGAGCAGGCTTCCATTTCATTTGCCGGAAATTGAGTTGCTGCAATTTGGAGTATTCTTTTTTCATCCAACTTGCCAAACATCCACTCATAGGCCAAGTCTTCATTTAAGATTGTGGGCATTCGCTTTTTGGTGTTGTGTATTTGCTCCATCAGCGGATTGGCTTTAGTAGTAACGATGGTGCAGGATTCTACATACTCACCGCTACCCTTATCTGTCCAAGGTTGCCAAAGACCAGCCATGTAAAAATATTCTTTGTCTTTGAGCGTGATGTAGTAGGGGTACTTGATGGCAGTCTTATTAGGTTGGCCTGTACGTTTATTGACGGGAAAGACATGACGCCATTCAAAAAATCCTGTGGAAAGTATTAGGCACCGGCGGTTAAGGGCAGCATCCCGGTAAATTTTTCTCGGCTCCAGCAATTCTTCACACACGGCATTAAGCGTAAGGATAGGCGGCTTAAAATTGCCGGCAGCGTCTTTGTAACCGTTCCGCATTTTAAAAACATCATCACGGGTTTTTAAATAGCCCGGAATAAAGCCCCATTCCATTTGCACAATATCAAAATCTTCTACTTCATCAAGACGCTTACAAACAGCCTTTGGTGCGTAATCAAATCCAACCAGCAAATCACTCTTTAGAAAATTGTATTTGGCTACCAATTTTTCCAAGTGTTTGAGGCGGATGTATTCAGCCCTTGTAACTTTCTGTCCGTTGTAATAGCACATAAGTTTTAGTTGAAGTATTCTTGAATAAGTGGCCCGATTTGCTGTGCTTCATTAAATCGCCCTTCTGGTATCGAAGTCCAATGATTGCCAATTTCCGTTCCAGTAGCTCGTGTAAGAATCAGGGGCGGACGCTTATCAGAAAAGACAACTCGATAAATAGTCTTACTTTCTATCTCGTGCCGTTGAACCTGAATTTTTGTGCCTTTATATTCAAGCACAAAATATTTTTGGTTTTGGTTCATATTAAAAACTAAATTAACTTAGAGTGCACTCATTACTTATTCTTACCTTAAGGAATCTAACGTTTACAAAATGTCATTTTTACATCAGTAAAGAAAAAATCTGCACAATACGGATAACTTTTGTCAATAGCCCTAAGAAAGCGAGCTTATTTCAAAACTAGATTATAAAAGATGGCTTTCAACCAAAACTACTTTTTTTATTGTAATAAGGCTGTCGATCCAACAAAGCTATCACGAAAGCTTTTCTTAAAACGGCTACCATACCTATTAGCACTTTCATCGTTTTTACACTTTTCATCGTCCGCTCAAGAACAAAAAGTTACTATTAGTACATTTTGTGCATATAGTACCGGAAACCTATGTGGAAGCAAATTTGAACTAAATTTTTACGACTTGTCAGATTCTCTATGGGTAAAAAAAATCGCTTACGAAGTATTTAACGAATTGGGTATAAATAAGAAGGTATTTATCGGCCGCCTAAATGATAAGAATGTACCGGGAATTTTCTTCAAATTAAGTGAAGACAATATTGCAAGAGTACTTGTTTCGCAAAAATATATTTCACAAACATGGATCGCTTTAGGAATTATATTCCATGAACTTGGTCATTACATAAATGATCATGAGAATTTTTGCAGTAACAAGGATTTAGAATTAGATGCAGATTACTATGCTGGCTATTGTTTATCAAAAGCAGGAGCAAATAAGGGGGAAGCAATCGAGTCTTTAACCATATTGCCAGAAGAAGGAGATGAAACCCATCCTCCAAAAAAAGATAGAGAACAAAGAGTTTTAAAAGGTTGGGATGACCAAAAAAAATCGATAGGTATTAATTCATTTACATCAGAGAAAGAAATTGTAGGATGGATAAAGAAAGAGAAAGAGGTTACAGTGGTAATAAACGACCATCCGCAATATCATTTTAAGAGACCACAAACTTTCCATGAAGACTCAATCTTGGCGTTTGATGCCGAAGTCGGAATTCTATATATAAAATCAACAAATTCCACCTACTATTTCTCAGACTATCCAAAACACAAATATTGGGCGTCTTCTTTAGGAGAATTGATAAATAATAAAACCTCATTAATCTATCTTAGAACGAGCCCAGGCGACATTAGAATTTATGACAGAGGAAAATTGAAATTCAGACAAAGTAAGACTAAGCATAAAATGGATTGGGTTGATGTAAAGCACCAGGATTACTATATCGAATTTGATGATAGTGGAACAAGTCGGACGATTATTTTACCAGAATTTCTATACAATCGGCAACTAAATAAGGCTTTCCCAGCATTTTATCGTTAAAATAGCTGGAAGCAAAAGTTTGTAGAATAATTTACTAAAAGATGAAATCAACAGTCACATTTGTACTTGGATTTTTTTGCTTTATCGTCGAAGCCACCGCACAAAAGTTTAGCGACTCTATCGATACTTTTTGCTCTTATAATCCAGGAAGTATTTGCGGAAGTAAGTTCGAGTTAAACTTTTACGAACTAAGCGACACAACATCAATCAAAAAGGCACTTTATAACGTATTAAATGAATTAGGCGTAAATAGAAAAGTTTTTGTCGGAAAATTCAACGACAAAAGTAACAATGGCATTTTCTTTAAGCTTAAAGAGGACAATACGGCAAGAGTTTTAGTCTCTCAAAAGTATCTTAACCAAACTTGGATTGCTTTAGGAATATTGTTTCATGAACTCGGTCATTATATAAATGACCATGAAAATTTTTGCAGCAATAAAGAATTAGAATTAGATGCTGATTATTATGCCGGATATTGTCTGTCAAGAGCTGGCGCCAGTTCATCTGAAGCGATACAATCTTTGAGTACTTTGCCAGAAGAAGGAGATGAAACCCATCCTCCAAAAAAAGATAGAGAACAAAGAGTTTTAAAAGGCTGGGCCGATGAAAAGAAGGCAAAAGGAATAAATTCGTTTACATCTATAACACCAACTGTTATTTGGAACAACATGGAGGATAGCGTTAATGTGCTAATAGATGATCATGCAATAAGTTTTGAGAGGACAAAGTATTTAATTCATAAAGTCGTACAAAGCGATACCGTATTAACATTTGATCCTCAATTTGGGATGTTATATGTAAAGTCAACAAACTCTACCTATCAGCTAATAGATTACAATTATAAAAAGAACTATGAAGGAATCGGTGAACTAATAAATGATAGAACATCACTCGTATATACTCGATTCGATAATAACCATTGGAGATATTACAATAGAGGCAAAATAATTTCGCAGGAAGAAACATCGCCGATTGGCAGGCGTGATGCAAACTACGTAGTGTCTTATCAAGGTAAAGTAATATCTCTCAAAAACTTTAGATACGCACCTCTCAAACGACTTATGCCCGCATTGTATCAATAACCTAAAACTAAAAAAATGAAAAAGGGAGTTTTAATTTCAATCGTAACACTTGTTTCGTTCTTTGCTCAAGCGCAAAACAAAAAAATCTTTACAGATTTCTACAATTTGACAGATTCGTTGAAAACTGTCAAAAGCACTGTCGAAGATTTTGCTACGGAGATGAAAAACGAATGGAAAAATGACTCATTAAAAATTATCGGTCAAAAGAAGTATGTTGAGGTTAGTGGTGTATTAGATGGAATTACTTCATCATTTTCTACTGTTATTCTTAACCCAAGACAGTTGAATGCCAACATCAAAACGAGAATAACAGAGCAATTGAAAAACCTATACTCCAAGATGAATGATTTTTCAAGTTTCTACGTTTCCTCTAAATTGTTTATGACAAATGGTTCTAAATTCGGTGCAGGTATTATTACCGTAGTAACAACGTTGTTCGACGCCGGAACACAGCTTTATAATATGATTAGGAATTTCGTAGTTGCCCAAAGGACCCAAATTTCTAACAAATTCAAGGAAGATTGTGCTCTAGTTAAATGGGACAAGCTTCCAAAAGCTGAATAAAACTCATTTACATTTTTGGGCTACCTTATAGCAATAAAAGTAGAGTGTGAATGCTAAAATGATTTTTAGGAAAGTGGTTCAGAATTTTACTTGTATTGGGGTATGGCAATTTCTGAAGATTAATACTCAGTTAAGCTTTAAATTTATCAATTAGCCTTGTTGATGGCAGATGCGTATCAAATGTGTCTGTCATCAGCATATCTAATCATAAGAATTGCTACCATTCACGTAATCAATAATACCCACAACCTCAATCATAGCAGTTAGCAGATAATGAGGATTGACAAAAAAAACATAAGCCTCGTAATAGGCCAAAAAGCGCAAGCGAAATACCTCGTTGTTAAACAACATTTCCAGATAATCAGTTTGCACTTTATCATCAAAATTTCTAAATAATTGCGTATGTACGTATCCAGCTTATCCCACACCTACGCATGATGCAAATAGTGATTGTCAACTTCTGCTGCTATGTTCATTTTGCCGTTCTAGGCGGCCACCATTGCTACAATGTTGTAGCCAAGCATTCGCCGCTCAATTTTTTGAAGTGCATTATCAGCGCCTTCAGCCAAACTTACAGGCTGGTTATCCAAAATGATTTGCCGGTTATGGCGTAGGTCAGGGCAAGTTGTTTATTGTTTGCGTCCCGCAATAACTCATAAGCATGTATTATTGCCCATTCCTCTTCGCTTTCAGGGGCTTGCGCCTGCGCTTCCGATGCAGTAATGTTTGTTTTCGGTGGCCAGTTATATTGATAAGCGGGCGGGTACTGCCAATTATCTTCCGCTTGCTCCGTCCAGTCGTACCGAAGTTCAATGATGCTACGGTCTTCAAAGTCCTCAATAATGGCAGCCCACTTTGCCGGATGTATGTATTCGGTTAATTGGTAATTATGCAATAGCACATAGTCATTGCCCGGAAAAGAATATTGTTCCGGCGGAAGTTTTCGGGAAAGATGCTTTGCAGGAATGTTTCGCAGGTGCTCCGGCAGACTGCCTTTTCGCACAACCACAAAATCAAGTTCATGATTGGGTTCCCAATCCGGTGTGGGATGGGTGTGGATTAGAGTTTAAATATCGTTCGTCTTGTTTTGGGCAACTAAGTGGCTGTACCAATCTCGGTTGGGAGAAGCCATGCCGTAAAATAAAATAGCTTTCCGAAATTGCTTGTAAAACCAACTTCCCAGATCGAAAAATTAGAAAAGAAAGCTTTGACCCGAATTGAGATCATTAAAAGACAAATAATGTCACTATTGCCAATAAAAAGGTTTATACACGGCAATAAGTGTTAGCATCTTAATCCTCACCGCTTTTTTGTATTTTACCGCCCTATCATAAATCACCAGAACTTATATGGCGACGGCGAAAAAAGAAGTACAGGAAGAGGCGTTAGAAAAGAAGCTATGGAAAACTGCGGACCGGCTGCGCAAGAACATGGATGCAGCCGAATACAAGCATGTAGTATTGGGCTTAATCTTTCTCAAATACATTTCGGACGCCTTTGAGGAACTCTACCAAAAGCTGGTAGCCCAGCAAGCCGAGGGTGCAGACCCCGAAGACAAGAATGAGTACACGGCAGAAAAAGTGTTTTATGTGCCGCCTTCTGCCCGTTGGAAGTGGCTGCAAGGCCGGGCAACCTTGCCTACCATTGGCAAAGACGTGGACGATGCGATGGATGCTATAGAAAAAGACAATCCATCCCTTCGGGGTGTTCTGCCCAAAGTATATGCACAGGAGAAGCTGGATAAGGCAAGCATTGGCGGGCTAATTAACCAGCTAAGCACCGCCACCCTGGGCACGAAAGAAGCCCAAAGCAAGGACATCTTAGGAAAGGTGTATGAATACTTCCTTGGCGAGTTTGCCCTTGCAGAAGGCAAGAAGGGCGGTCAATTCTATACACCGGGCAGTGTAGTAAAATTGTTGGTGGAAATGCTCGAGCCATACGAAGGCAGAGTGTTTGACCCATGCTGCGGAAGCGGTGGCATGTTTGTACAAAGCGAGAAGTTTATTAAGAGCCACCGGGATTACTACAAAAAGAATAACGGCAAGAAGCTGTCCCTTAACCCGGCCGACCATATCTCCATTTATGGACAGGAAAGCAACCAAACCACGTGGCGGTTGGCAAAGATGAACCTTGCCATCCGTGGTATTGACAGCAGCAACGTGAAGTGGAATAATGAAGGCAGTTTTTTAAACGATGCTCATAAAGACCTGAAAGCCGATTACATTATTGCCAACCCACCATTCAACGACAGCGATTGGAGCGGTGAGCTATTGCGTGATGATGCCCGGTGGAATGTATTGGGCAAGAAGCTGCCGCCACCGGTAGGCAATGCCAATTTTGGGTGGATACAACATTTTCTTTTTCACTTGGCAGCTACAGGGCAGGCAGGCTTTGTACTCTCCAAAGGTTCGCTCACATCTCAAACCAATAACGAAGGGGAGATAAGAAAAGCACTGGTAGAAAGCAAGCTGATTGATTGTATCGTGAACCTACCCACAAAATTGTTTTTAAATACACAGATACCAGCCTGCTTATGGTTTATGAGCCGCAACAGAACCAATGGTAAGTTTAGATACAGAGAGAACGAAATACTGTTTATTGATGCAAGGAATATGGGGGTTCTCATCAACCGGAAAAACAGGGAGCTAACAGACAAAGACTATTTTTTAAAAAAAGAGGGGGTGGAGAAAGATGGAGATGTGGAATTGATTGCAGGCTCCTATCACAATTGGCGAAACAAAGATGGCGACTACAAAGATGTACAGGGTTTTTGTAAAAGTGCTACCATTGAAATGGTAGCAGAGCTGAATTATGTCTTAACCCCAGGCAGATATGTTGGCTTAGCAGATGAAGATGATGATTTTGATTTTGTAGAACGGTTTACGATGTTGAAAACTGAACTGGAAAAGCAAATTGGTGAAGAAGAAGTTTTAAATAAAAAGATTGCAGAAAACTTAGCAAAAATTAAACTACCCAATGGCTAATAAGGACATACGTTGGATACAACGGTTTAATAACTACCGTAAAGCCCTTGCAAGGCTGGGTGAAGCCGTAGCGTTGGCAGGAGAAAGAGAACTATCAGACCTGGAGCAACAAGGCTTAATACAAGCCTTTGAGTTTACTTGTGATATGGGTTGGAAAACCTTGCAGGATTTTGTAATACATCATGGTTATGAAGGTGAAAGAGAAAAGCCTGTTCAGATTATTATTGATGCTGCACAAAAAGGAATTATAGATGAAAAAAACTGGCGGGGCTTGTACCAGGCAAGATGTAAAACTTCGCATAGCTATGATGAAGCAGTTGCAGACGATATTGCCGAAAACATTTTAAGCACTTACCACGGCTTGTTTATTCAATTAGAAACAAGGCTTCGGGTAGAGCAGATTGGAGAGGAAAAGAACTTATTTAACCAGGACGACAGTAAATGAAGGCCGGATTGGAGCAACATATTATTGATAGCATAATTGCCGTTTTTGAGCAACACACAAAAGTGGACAAAGCCCTCGTGTTTGGCAGCAGAGCCAAAGGCAACTACCGTCCTGACAGCGATATTGATATTGCTATAAAGGGGCAATACCTAAACACAGATGATATTATTGCCATGAGTGTGGCTTTTGAAGATAAGGGTATTGAACATAAGATTGACTTGATTAACTACCAAGACATAAAAGAACCTGACCTGCAAGATCATATTGACAGAGTGGGTATTGAGTTGTATGGTAGATGGAAGAAAATACCGCTTTCAAAAACAACAAAGTTCATTGTAGATAATAGAGGTAAAACAGTACCGATAGTTCCAAAGGGCATTCCCTTGATAGCTACCAACTGCATTAGTAACGATAGCTTATACCCCTTCTTTTCAAATATCAGATATATTTCACAAGAAATATATGAGACATGGTTTAGGTCGCATCCTGAACCTGGGGATATTATACTTACTTTAAAGGGTAGCCAAAATGGAGCAGTATGTTTGGTACCTAATCCAGTAGGATTTGCTATCGCTCAAGATATGGTGGCATTAAGAGTAGACGAAAAAGTTATTGACCCTCATTTTTTATTTGCAGCATTGCGTTCGTCAGATGTTCAAAATGAAATTAAAAATTTAGATGTTAGCGGAGTTATCCCCCATTTGAAAAAATCTGATTTTAATAAACTTCTACTTCCTTACCCTGATTTGACTACACAAAGAATTATCGGGGATATTTATTTTTGTTTATCCAGTAAAATAGACCTGCTGCAACGCCAAAACGAAACGTTAGAGGAAATCGCAGAAACACTTTTTAAACAATGGTTTGTTATAGAAGCAGATGAGAACTGGGAAGAACTACCGTTAGATAAAATTGCTCATTATCTAAATGGTTTGGCATTACAGAAGTTTCCTGCCATAGATGAAAGTAATTACTTGCCTGTTATCAAAATTCGGGAATTAAAACAAGGTGTGACTTCAAATTCAGATAAATGCAGTAGCCGTATTCCTAAACAATACATTGTTAAAGATGGGGATATTCTCTTTTCCTGGAGTGGTAGTCTTGAAGTAGTTATTTGGCATGATGGTATAGGAGCACTAAACCAACATCTATTCAAAGTAACATCACAGCAATATCCAAAGTGGTTTTACTACTTGGCTACGAAATATCATTTACCGGAGTTTAGAAATATTGCTCATACTAAGAGCACAACAATGGGACATATTCAAAGGCATCATCTGTCCGCTGCTACTATTTCCATGCCACCAAAAGATATGTTTGAAGAGTATGGTAATGCTTTAGCGCCTTTGATTAACAAAATTATTTATAACAATTCCCAAATAAAGGCATTAACACAATTGAGAGATACTCTATTGCCTAAGCTAATGTCCGGCGAGGTAAGGGTATCGGTACTAAATGCAAGCAATAACTGATGAAACCCATCACAGAAAATAAAATTGAAACCTTTACGATTGAAGTCCTTCAGTCTATGGGATGGGAGTATGTTCACGGCTTAATGATTGCTCCGGGTGCAGAGGACGCAGAAAGAGAAAGTTTTGAGCAAATTGTTTTGATTGAGCGTTTGCGTAAATCCGTGGCGGTCATAAACCCCGGCATTCCACCAGCAGCACAAGAACAGGCTATCCAAAAAGTATTGCGTATTTATTCGCCTGAATTGCTACACAACAACGAAACCTTTCACCAGCTATTAGTAGAAAAGATAAAAATTCCGTATCAGCAAGACGGCTACGAGAGAAGCCATGAAGTTGCACTATTGGATTTTGATAACTCACAGAATAACCAGTTCCTTGTTGTTAATCAGTACAAAATTGTTGAAAACAACAATAACAAACGTCCAGATGTACTGTTATTTGTAAACGGCATTCCATTGGTATTAATTGAATTGAAAAATGCCGCCGACGAAAAAGCTACCCTGCGAAAAGCCTTTGACCAGATACAAACTTATAAAGCTACCATACCTTCTCTCTTCACATTTAATTCCGTCTGCATCATATCTGACGGGCACGAATGTAAAGCAGGCAGCGTATCAGCAGGCTTTACCCGCTACATGGCATGGAAAACTGCCGACGGAATAAATGAGGCGTCACGGTTTGCACCACAGTTAGAAACATTGATGAAAGGAATGTTGAACCCGGCGGTGTTATTAGACTTAGTTCGCAACTTCATTGTTTTTGAAAAGACAAAGAAAGAAGACCCTAAAACAGGCATTACACAAATAGAAACCGTTAAAAAATTAGGGGCGTATCATCAATACTATGCTGTAAACAGAGCAGTGCAATCTACCATACAGGCTTCTGGTGCCAACGGTGATAAACGTGGCGGTGTGGTATGGCATACGCAAGGTTCGGGTAAGAGTTTAAGCATGGTTTTCTATTCGGGCAAGTTGATTACAGCGCCTCAAATGCAAAACCCTACCATTGTAGTACTCACAGACCGCAATGACTTGGACGACCAGTTGTTTGACACCTTTGCTGCATCACGGCAATTGCTTCGCCAAGACCCTGTGCAGGCAAAAGACCGTGACCATTTGAAAGAGTTATTAAAGGTTGCCAGTGGCGGAATTGTTTTCACTACCATTCAAAAGTTTTTGCCGGCAGACGGTAAGTCTGTTTACGAACCGTTATCAGACCGCAGGAATATAGTGGTTATTGCTGATGAAGCGCACCGCACTCAATACGGGTTTGAAGCAAAGATGGTTGATGTTATAGACAAGGAAACAAAAGAAAAGATAGGTGAACGGGTTGCTTATGGCTTTGCCAAGTACATGCGGGATGCCTTGAAAAATGCAACTTATATAGGTTTTACAGGCACACCAATAGAAGGCACAGATGTAAATACACCGCAGGTTTTCGGACAATATATAGATGTCTATGACATTTCCCAGGCGGTAGCCGACGGTGCTACTGTTCGTATCTTCTATGAAAGTCGTTTAGCGAAAGTGGCATTGAATGAAGAAGGCAAGCGTTTGATAGAAGAATTTGATAAAGAACTGGAGCAGGACGAAGAAGTAACAGAGAAGCAAAAAGCAAAAGGTAAGTGGACAAAGCTTGAAGCTATCATTGGTCATCCTGAACGGATAAAGAACCTGGGAAAAGATATTATCAACCATTTCGAAGAACGGCAGAAGGTATTTGAAGGCAAGGGCATGATAGTTACTATGAGCCGAAGAATTGCAGTTGATTTATACAAACAAATTATTGCCCTGCGTCCTGATTGGCATGATAACGATTTGACCAAAGGCAGGATAAAAGTTGTAATGACAGCATCCAGTTCAGATGGTCCTGAAATGGAAAAGCACCATACAACCAAAGGTGAAAGAAAGTATTTGGCGGAGCGATTAAAAGACGATGCCGACCCCTTGCAATTGGTATTGGTAAGAGATATGTGGCTAACAGGTTTTGATGCTCCCAGCTTGCATACCATGTATGTAGACAAACCAATGAGAGGGCATAACCTGATGCAGGCAATAGCAAGGGTAAACCGTGTATTTAAAGACAAGCCTGGTGGCTTGGTGGTAGACTATTTAGGTATTGCAACTGACCTGAAAAAAGCACTTTCTTTTTACTCTAATGCCGGTGGCAAAGGCGACCCGACAGAAAGTATTGAAAAAGCGGTCGAAGTAATGCTGGAGAAGTTGGAAGTAGTACAGCAGATGTTTGATGAAGAAAGTAAGTCACACAAAGACATATTGATAGAAGAACCGGAAGCCTATTACCAAAACAGCTACAAATTTAATTGCACGCGTTTCTTTACTGAAGATGCACGAGAGAAGCTATCTATCATTTTACAGGCAGAAGAGCACATTTTAGGCTTGCAGGATGGCAAACAACGCTTTATCAGGGAAGTAACATTATTAAGCCAGGCATTTGCTCTGACCATTCCGCATGAAGAGGCAATGGCAATAAAGGAGGAAGTAGCATTCTTACAGGCAGTAAAAGCAAGGCTTGTTAAGTTTGAACGGACAGGTAATGGCAGGTCTGATGCAGAAATAGAAACCACCATAAAGCAGATAGTTGATGGGGCAGTAAACAGCGAACAGGTAATAGACATATTTGATGCAGCAGGTATGCAAAAGCCTGACATTTCCATTCTGTCAGAAGAGTTCATGTTGGAAGTAAAAAACATGAAGCACCAAAACCTTGCATTGGAATTATTGAAGAAGATTTTGAATGATGAAATAAAACTTCGTTCTAAAACAAACTTGGTAAAGAGCCGTGCGTTATTGGAAATGTTGGAAGGTTCAATTAAGAAATACCAGAACAATCTTTTATCCACTGCTGAAATTATCCAGCACCTGATTGACCTGGCAGAAGACATTAAAGAAGCAGACAAACGGGGACAGGAGCTTAATCTATCAGAAGATGAAATGGCGTTCTATGATGCACTGGAAGTAAACGACAGTGCTGTTCAGGTTTTAGGTGACGAACAGCTTAGAGACATAGCCCGTGAGATAGCAGATAAAATTAGAAGTAATGCTACGATTGATTGGACGATTAGAGAAAGTGCCAGGGCAAAGCTGATGGTTTTGGTCAAAAGAACATTGACGAAATACGGCTATCCGCCAGACAAACAACAAAAGGCAATTGACACAGTTTTGAAACAGGCAGAGTTGTTAGCTGATTACTGGGTAAGTGTATGATTTAAGTCATTGTTGAAAAGTGAAGAAAAATTATTTTGTAAACCTTGTTATAACCAAAATTAACAATGGACAAGCCAGTTATTTATACAGTTGGTCATTCTACACATCAACTTGACTATTTTCTTAGTTTACTCCAGGAGTATAATGTAAACTGCCTTATTGATGTTAGAAGCGTTGCTGCCAGTTCATACAATCCACAATACAATCAGGAGCCATTAAAAAATTATCTGAAAAATAATGGTATAACCTACCTGCATTTTCCAGAAGAATTTGGGGCACGATTTACTGATCCTGACTTATTAGACGACGAAGGCAAGGTTGATTTCGAAAGAGTGAGAAAGACATTTACTTTCAAAAATGGGATGGAAAGATTGTGGCAGGGTGTTGACAAAGGGTTTGTTATTACTTTGATGTGCTCCGAAAGTGAGCCATTAGACTGCCATAGGTTTTCAATGGTATCCGTCGGCTTGATTAAGGATGGCTTTGAAGTCAAACACATCTTAAAAGACAAAACGTTGAAAGAGCATAAGGAGCTTGAAAATGTGCTTTTAAAAAAATACGACAAGAAGTTACCTAAGCCCGATATGTTTAACCCCCAAGTTTCTATAGACGACCAATTGAAGGAAGCGTATAAGCTAAAAAACAAAGAGATTGGATTTTCACCCTATTCCAAACAAACACAAACTGAAAACAATGATTAAGCTATTTACAATAGGTTTTACTGGCAAACCAGCCGAAAAATTCTTTAATCTTCTGCGGAATGCAGGTGTAAACAAAGTTGTAGATACTCGTATCAATAATGTTTCTCAGTTAGCTGGCTTTGCTAAAGGGAGCGATTTAAAATTCTTTGTAAAGGAAATCGGTAATATGTCTTATGAGCATAATGTAGATTTTGCCCCAACAAAAGAATTGCTTTCAAAATACCGAGATAAGAAGATGTCTTGGCAGGAATATGAAACAGCGTATTTAAATCTGCTTGATATGAGGCGTGTTGCACAAAAAACCGAAATAGAAAAACTTCACGGGAACTGCTTGTTGTGTAGTGAACATACTCCTGAGAAATGTCATAGAAGATTGTTGGCTGAGTATCTGAAACATGTGAAGAATGATGTAGAAATTATTCATTTAATCAAATAGCACATGAAAATCGTTTGCTTAGCTAATTCTCATCGGGTGGGGGGCCGCTGCTTAGGCGGCATTGAATTAGACACTAACAATAATCCTGTTTTTCAAAATGGACGACCGAAATGGGTACGTCCAGTTTGCAATACAGAACATGAAGAGGTGCCAATCTCTTTAGTTTCTCATATCTCACTTTTGGATATAGTAGAATTTACGCCAATACAAGCTAACGGACATGGGCATCAGTCAGAGAACTATTTGTTCCATACAAACACCATTCGCACTAACGGTCGGCTTCCTATTGCCAGTCTTCAAAACCTCACAGATAACAATCGTTTTAATTTGGTATTTGGCAATAGAGGTGCTGCAGTGCCAGAGCACTTGGTTGGAGATTTATCTTATTCATTAATGCTTCTGTCACTGAACCACTTTGAAACGAACGAAAGAGTTTTTGAAGACAGAGTTTACCCACAGCTTAAACTTTCATTCAGGCACAATGGCAATGTTTACAACTTCCCTGTAACTGACCCCGCCTTTCAGCACAGATACGGTTTAAACAACGATATTTTAAGTGACAGAGAAAGAATTTACGTAACACTTTCCCTTGCAGCACCACATCAGGCATGGTCTTCTAAATTGGTTGCAGGTATAATGTATGAAGAAGGTGCTAACGTTGGTACTGCAAATCCGAATACTATACAAACAAATAATGTAAATTGGGATGACTTGCCCTTCTGATGAAAGAGTACCTAAGTATAATCCAAAAAGAACTGCCATCTGTCACAGAAAACGACCTTATTGTTCCGATAAGGGATACACACGTTGACAGCATAGATATTGTCGTTATCCGAGTGGCGTTAGAAAAGCACTTTAAGCATGAAGTGCCTGATGCTGTATGGTATCAATTTCAAACACTATCAGAAGGATTAAAGTATTTTCAAAATGTTGGTGGCATCAGTGGTTCACAGATGAATTTAACCCTTGTCGAATTATGCGAAAGCATAGAGATAAGGATGCCCCAAATGGCTAATGGTGCTTTGTCAGAGAACTGGCTGTTGAAATACCTGGGTGATGTACATTGGTTGTTGCTGACAAAAGGGTTGGAGCAAAACTCTTCTCAATTTAGGGATGAAATAGGTAACCGTTTATATGCCACTTTTATTAGAATTAGGTATTCTCTGTCATCATTAAAAAAGTTCAATGAGAATGATAGCATAGCTGTTACAAGCTCAATAGAAGGTTTTGGTTCACATACTTATATCAGTAATATTGTGGGGCGGTCTGAGACAAATAGAATAGAGGCAACTCTTATGACTACATTCTCATGTAGGGAGCAAGGCGATAATGCAAATATGGTAAAAGCGACACCCTCAACTAAAACAAACAAAATTCCGCAACTATCCCAGACACCTTTGTTTTTAAATGATTACCGCCTTTTAAGGAAAAACCTGCTTGAAATCTATTCCTGTACTTATGGTACTTTCACTTTTGATGATGAAGAAGTATTTAGCTGTGAATACTCTGTAAATCCATTTTACGAAATTAACGGAGTTGGTTTGTTATACTTTGCATCATATCCAGCTATTTCCGACAAGTGCAGCAATGATTACTTCAAAGAACACCATGCCTCAATTAATTTTTGTGATGAATACCATACAGTCTTTCGTGACGTGTTTTATTTCGCAAATAGCAACTGTAGCGACACTATAATCTTTCGTTTAAACAGTATTGTTCAGGAGGAAAGCCTATTGAAGACAATTGGTTCTCTTCATAGAAAAAGCGATAACCAGATGTTAGCCAAGATTATTACTGTGAAAGAAAAGGTTGTTGCTTAGCCTCAACTTATAATTACTGTATTAAGTCAAGCAGAAATCATAATCATTATTAGGGATATGTGTAACTATGTACAATGGGAGTATCTGACCTGACAGGCACGATAATATTTTAGGCATTACGGATTGGGATGAACTGTATGAACAAGAAGTCTCACCCATCAGTTATACTTGCGTATAACATTGATAATTTTATATAAACCGTGATAGGCAATGCGAAGTAAATGTTTGGGATAAACTCCATACGAATTATTCAAGGTAGTTTAAAGATTTTAGACTTTTTGTTTAAGGCTGAAGAGAAAAAACAAGTTGAAATATTTATTAAAATGTTCTGGCAAGAGAAAGACAAAATTAATGCTTACATCAGAAAAAATATATTCGCTTTGGTTGATAAAATACCTGAACTGGTATATAACCGTGTAAGAAAAAAAATAAACTGCCAATCATTTACACCACCACATAATCTTCAACTGCATACCGAAACTTGGTAATAAACTAAAGTTCTGTAAGGTTAAAAGAACCCCTTTCGACCTAATCCTTCTTGCCCTGAAAAGTGAATATAATTCATATTGCCGTGCAAGGAAATATCAGGCTCTTTGTTTTCAAATACGATGACTTGTTTACCGCTTTGACTGTTTGAAAGTGCTTCAAAAAAGCCAAACTCCACGCTGGTGTCAACTTTGTCGTCTTCGCTACTCACGTCTTGGTCCTTGAATGTCGTCAATGGCGAATCAAAGATGACGAATGAAGGGTGATTGCGTTCTTTTGCTTTGCAATACAACATTAATCCAAAAAGGAAAGCAGTAAAGGTGATTGCCCGGTAGCCTTTTCCATTTGTTGAGCGAGGGTCATTGTTGATCCTAATATCGAAGGCTGCATAACGTTTGTCAAAAGTGAGGCTTGTGATGGAAGGGAACTTCCAGTTGTTGAGCACATGCTCCACTGCGGCGCAAAACTCACTGAACAACTGATTGTGCTGCTGAAAAGTTTCCTCGTTGTCTTGAATTTTTGCATTTCCCTGTTTACTTAGTGCAGACAGTTGGTCTGTGTATGCCTGCATATCACTTTTCAGTGTTTTATATCGCTCCAACGCCGTCTTACTTGATGATACAACTTTCAATCGCTCTTTTAAAGATGCAGTTATAGGTGCGAGGGAAGTATTGAGTAATTCATCAATGGTAGTAATCTTTTCCTGTATTTTCTCTATGTTCCTGTTCTGTTTCGTGACTTCTTCTTTTAGCGTAGAAATTGTTTGGCCAAGTTCAGTTTGTTTCAGCGTTATCTTTTCAATTTCTTTTGCCACAGAATTTTCATAACCAACATTTTCATTTTGGAAAAGCGCCAGATGTTCTTCATGTGCATCATTGATAGCCGAACCGCAAATAGGACAGGCTACGTTCTTCAACTGGTCTAATAGAAAACTGCCTTCAGAAATGAATTCCAGGCGCCTTTTATCGCTGATGTAGTGCTTTTCCAGCAATTCAAAGCGTTGAATCAATTCCTTGTTATGTATCACTTTTGTTTCGGCCTTTGCGATGTTTTTGAACAGGTCAGCTTTTTGGTTACGCAGTTTGTCTATTTGAACAAGCGAGGTTCGGTACTCTAAGTTGAGCGACTCATAAAGTGCTTCTAACTCTTTCTCCAGCCCTTCTACATTTTGCCCTTCAAATTCTTCAAGTTTTGATTGGGTTCGCTCCATCAATTCTTTAATCAACTCGACTTTACCGGCAATCTTATTTTTAAGAATTTTAGGGTCTTCTGTTTCAACAAGCTCAGTTGCATCTTTACCAAGAATGAAATAGTAGAAAAGGGACTGTTCTTTTGTCCTGCCCACGGCTTCACCGGACTGGTAGGCCGGCGACTCTTCCGAAATAATTCGCTTTTCATCTACCAAACAAAGGCCGGCCACATCACGAAAACTCAAGCGGACTTTTTCATTACGTGAATTCTTTCTAAGCTGCACAGTTTCCAAACCGCAAAGGCTTAAAAGAAAGGTAGAGATATTGCGAGGGTCAACGTTGAGCGCTTCTCGATAGGTTTCAAATGGGATGGAGCTTTGTAAATCACCTTGCTTAATGCGAAAGGGGCCTCCAGCAATGTTTCGCTGCAAGGTGTAGGTATTGCCCTCATAGCTTACAATTTCCAAGATAACTTGGTTGTACCCCTGGCTTTCTGGTATGGGCTTGGGGGTCTTCTTCCCCCCCAGCATAAAATCAAGGCATTGAAAAATGAACGTCTTGCCCGTGTTAGAAGCACCAGCGACAACGTTTAGCCCTTTTGTAAATTCAATAGAGGCCGTCTTTTTGCCAGGCCCGGTAAGCAGCAATCGTTTAAAATAAAACCCTTTGTTCATCAATTTGCACCTCTAAATTTGGATTCGTTTGAAAATTCAGTTCCCCATTTTTGAATATTGGCATTGATGACGTCGGAAAGTTGTGCATCTGTATGATTGGCGTAAGTGGCAAAAATCCAATCACTAAGTTGGTTGAGTTGAAAAGCATAATCGCTTTCAAAGTATTCTAGTGCTTTCTTGCCGATTTCGGAAATCATGTATTCTATACCGGTTTCTACGAATCGTATCAGCACCAGTTCCTTGCTGATAAGCAATTTTATGGCTCTTGCCAACAATTCACGCTTTACAACGATTTCGGTACTTCGGAAAGGATATTTTGGATGAAGGCTTTTTTGTTCTTTTGAAACATCCCCACTATGTACCAAGAAATAGTCAAGATAAATAAGTTTGTCCACGGACAAGCCTTGTGGATGAAATTTCGCCAGTAGAAAAAGGGTTCGCAGGCCAATTTCAACAGGACTGTTGAAAAGCTGCACGTTCCTTTCGTCGCTATCTACTTGCCAGTTACCCATTTGATTCGGTTTTCGTTAGCCAAATGATGACAAATGCCCTCTCTGTCGGGTACACGGAGTTGGCTGCCCAAAGGGTGTCCAGCCATGCTAATTTGTTTAGCAAATTTAGTAGTCTCCTTTACTTTTTGGTAGCCGTCGGTGTAATTTTCATTTAGTACGTCAATAATGCCTGTATAAAACTCGTTCTTTAGGTCTTCAAAATAATCGGTATCCGGAGGCAGGGTGTCACGGCTAAACTGGTTAAGCGAATCTGCCGAATAAAAGCCTGTCCGCTGTCTGAGAAAATGATTGAACAACTCCTCGTTCGTTTTTAAATCACCCATATCCGTGACGCTCTTTTTGATAAACTCGCCATAAGCCGCAAAAAGTTGATTGGTGTAAACCAATTCTTTTTTGTCAATGCCATCTGGGGCTGCGGAAATTACCTGCCTTTGTTTTTGGAGCCCACCGCCAAACCTTGCGGAGTAATAAGGCGTTTGGTGGTGCTCATCAATCAACTGTTGAGGATCGTAACCACTAAAAATGGAAAAATCTATTATGTCAAGATGTGCTCTGAGCTCTGGTGTCAGTTCTACTTCATCTTTACTAATCTTATGGCGGCACTGCTCATCCCATTTTTGAATTAGTTGCTCTTTTAGCGCTGTTGGGTTTTCAAAAAAGTTGTTGAGTTTTGGGCCAACCCCTTTAGGCGAAACAAAATAGTATTGCTGTGGTAGTGTGTATATTTTTTTGTGGGTATAATAAACCAACTTTCCCAACTCACTGTTTACTGCCGATGGCATCAGGGGACTATCATAATGCTTACATTGAAAATTATCCCATGTCGTTTTATCTACAAAGGCTATCACATCACGACCCATGTCGCCGGAGCCAGAACATTTTTTACAAAGGGTGTACGTGCCTTTTTTTATTAAATAGCCAGTTACCCATTCACGAACAAAGTCCTCAAATTGGTCGGGCGAAAATATCTTCATTCTGTCAATTGCCGGAATGGGGAGGCCGAACAAAACATCGTGGTTTGAAAGGGTGCCAATACTTTTAGGTCTCGGAAAGTCCACCTCACTAACGCTCAACTCCATAAGCCAATAGCAATGAAATTTGGGTTAAAATGGTAAATATATTTAAAAAGGTGCAAAGCGATTAACCACCGACCGTTCTCCATTGCGATTGCGGATTACCTATCGGAAAGTTTTGAATTAGGTTTGAATGGATTAGTTTTGTACAGACAGGTAGAAAGCGATAAAAAGTAAAAAGAAACGACGACCTGCAAAGTTCTTTATTCTTCGACACACATTTGACACACTTCATCTATAAATGACTGATATTGAGGACTGAGAGAATCCAGTCCTGGGCACGTTTATAGCGAATGGAATAAACTATTTCTTTCTAACTGTCGACTTGAAACAAAAAACATCTATTACTAAGTAGCCCATTCCGAAACCCTCAACTACAATGACGATACAATGGGTGTTTATGATGTGCTCCCACAATCCGAAGACGCACCTTCCATTACCAAATATTAATTTTTGGATAGCGCTTATAGTGGTCCTTCTCCCATTGTTTTTTTCAAACCCTTCCAGCTTCTTTTGAAGTTGTGGGGAAGGCTATATTCCTTAACGATATACGTGGCGATGTGAAAGATGATGTGAGGTGCTTTTAAAATGGGCTTATTTTATCTTAATAGTTTTGAATAATAATTCAAAGGATAAGAACAATCACCACTGTGATGATAAGCAATACTTTCCCGACCGTTATACTTATTAATGCCATCTCTCAAATATAAAGAAGAGCGTGTATAAGAGCCACCGATATATCAAAAAGTATGACCCCGTTATGAAGCCATCGTCAGACACTTCTATTATAAAAAAAGGCCTCCGGTTTGGAGGCCTTTGTAAGGGAAGAGTTAGGTGACTTATTTCGTAATCAGTAGTTGAGTTATAACATCACCCACCCGCACCACGTAGATGCCAGCCAGGTACTTTGATACATCAAGGCTGATGGTTCCACTGGTCGAGTGTTCACCATTGTATACTCTGTTTCCAGCCGCATCAATTAATTGCACCACCACCTTTTGCGCTGTCACGGTATTGGTATTAATGGTTACGATATTGCGGGCCGGATTCGGTGACACGGTTACCGTAAATTGCTTAGTAAGGTTTACGGTGACGACCTTAGAATAGGTTACATGTCCATCCCTATCTACTCCTCTGAGCCGGTAGTAATTTGTGCAACTGAATGGCTTGTAGTCTATCAGCGAGTAAGAAGAAGCCGACCCGGTAGCCCCCACTCTTCCTATGGAATCAAATGATGCTCCACTTGTAGAGCGCTCCACCACAAAGTAATCACTGTTTACCTCTGTAGCCGTTCTCCACGTGAGCGTCACCACGCCACTATTTAGTGTGCCCCTAAAGTCCACCAGCGTGACTGGTAGTGGCGCTTGTGCAGGCTTTGTCACCCAAATAGGAGAAGTCACAATTTTATTACCATCCGCCTGGGTGATGATAGCAAAGTAATACCAGGTTTCCCCCTGGGCTGCTGACGTAGTAAAGGTCGTATTGGTCGTAGCGGTTTGAAGAAGCGTCGCATCCCCCCCTCTCACTTTTCCTCCCCAAAGCTGAATGGCGCTAATGCCTTCTCCATCCCCGTCCGTAACGCTAATAGCTCCCGTTAAATCACTTGGGCTAAGGATAGAACTGCCCATGATGTAGTTACCAATGGTAAAGGACACCTTCGCATTATAATCATTGGTGGCATAAATGCGCATGGCCTTGATGCCTGCCAGCAGGCTTTCCCGTGTCCGGTCTTTTGCTAAGACGACCATGCGGTTGGTGTTAGCCGTACCATAGGTCATTTCATGGTTGTCCTGGTCCATGTTGGCCCCAAGGCGGTAGCCTTGCTTTAAGAGGTTCTTATAGTAGGTGATATAAGCCAAAGAGGCTGGAAAATCATTATAGGTAGTAGAGGTGGAGAAGGCAGGGCCGGATTCAATGGCAACGCCCGAGACGGCACTATCTGCCACCCCTTTGTAGCCGCCGGTAAGACCGGTAAAGTCCCCTGAGTTGGGATGGGCCAGTGTGGCTATGGCCGTAGGAACACTTCTTACTTTATCAAAAAGGGCCAGGTAGTCCGACTTAGCCACATAGCTATCATAATTGTTGGTCGGTCCCCAGGGGCCACTGCCCGTTTCCCAACCAATCAGGCTATCGAGGTAACCATAGACCACCACATGGCCACCACCGGAGATAGTGCCCCACTCCATGCCATGCAGCGCAATAAAGGGATTGCCGGCAATGTTTAGTTTTCCGTTCGTCGTATCGGCTTGTACAATGCCCTTTTTATAGTCGGCAATGTGCAGGCCTGCGGTAGAGTGATTGTGCTCCGAGATACCCAAAAAGTCCATGCCCTGGGCCTGCATGGCAAAAGCATAATCATTTACGGGTTCCAGGGTTGAAGGGTGTCCATCAGAATGGGTAGAGTGACCATGCAGGTTACCATAGAGATAAAGAAAGCCGCTGTCAATGGATACCTTATTTTCAAAGATCGGAGTGGACGTAGACGTATTATCCACTACGGCTCCACCCCCTCCTGTTCCGCCACCCGTGTTGGTACCACCGGAGGCCAGTACACCTACCGCCATATCGGTGGAAAGTGAAAAATCATCAATCGATAGTCCATCATCATTGGAGGCGATATTGACATCACTCCAGCGTAGCAGGATACTGCCTCCTGGCTGGATGCTAAGCCCTGTGAGGGTATAGGTGATGGTTTGGCGATTGGGTGCCGCATTGCCATCAAGAACAACTGCCGCCGTACCCGTGATATTAGGGGACTTGAAATTAAGGGCGGTCACTGCTACCCACGTTCCGGTACCTGTAGCAGCGAGGCCAGTAGCGGTTAGGCTATATTCAAACTTCAAACTATCCTGGGTACCCGTGGTTCTGCCACCATAGCGGTATTCCTCACCAGTATAAGTAATAGTAAGGGTCGTAAGCACACTATCGGATTCGTTATAAAACAGCACGCCATAAGAGGGCGTAAGGGTATTGGAAGCAATAGAGCCAAGGGCCCTGTCCGTGTTTCCGGTAGCACCAAAGCTATATGTATTGCCGGTGTTGGAAGAACCCGTACCCACGGCATACTTGCCCTCACCCTGCACGCCACCGCCTGACTCTACTTCATAGATGCCCCAGCCGTCCGGAAGGGTGGAATAGACACCAGTACCCGTATTGACCAGGACATTAAAGTTTTGGGTGTACTGCGAGAAAGAATAAAGGGATAATAGTACTAAGGTTACGCTTAGGTAAAGAGGCTTCATGTACAAATGTTTTTGGTGTTAATACAATTAAGGTGTGGTTAGAGGGTAGGGAGGAAGGGCAAATGTAGCCCGATTGGGTACAGAGAAATGTAAGGGGAGGAAAACTTTATAAATTGGTAACAGGGCCCTTAGTTCACACAAAGGGAGAAGTACCGTTCCAAGCGCCGCTTGGAACTAAAAGGATTGAATTTGAGGATCTGATTATCTGCCTTTGCGTAGTACACTTCCACGTAAAAAGAAGAAACACGGTACAGTATGATCGTAGTTGTCTTCTCTTCCCGGAAGAACATAAAGTCGCCGTTCCAGACCGCAGCGGCCTGTTCGTCATCATTCAGGATACGAAACTGGTAAAGCGTCACGAGCGGTAAAATAGAACAACAATGTCGAAATAGCAAGCCTTAAATACTTGTCAAGTATTCTGGAATAATTTCATTAATGGAACTGGATGAAGTTGTAATATTCTTAAAATAATGTTGTGGCTTGAATTTAGTTCGATTTAGATTTCATTTATTAATGCTTAGCCAAGTTCTTTCAAATGACATTTTTTTTGATTTTTTGGCGATGCGGTAATCTTGTATTTCGTTAACTATAGATCTCAAAAAACTCGAACTTTTTACGGGTCAGTTTTACACAATAATGCCCATTTAAGTACATAAATCTCGTAAGTCTTGAAGGATTTGGTTCGAGTTTACGATCTTTGGGGCTACTTTGTTTGTTTTGAGCAGATTTGAGACAGTAAGGGTTAAAAAGGGCCAAAGTACCTACCCGAAAGCTCAATTCCTTTTAGATTCTGATTTAAAGAACTTTAGACGGCAAATAGATTCTAAAGGTTGATCCAGTACCCGGCTCGCTTTCTACCCGGATAAAGCCGTGATGGTTCTCCACAACTTTTTTTACAATGGATAAGCCCACGCCTGTGCCGCTGTATTCGTTCTTTCCATGGAGACGGGCAAACATCTGAAAGATTTTTTCCGCGTACTCTTGGCTAAAGCCGATACCGTTGTCTTTTACTTTAATTACGTGATAAGCTTGGTCCTTTTCATTCACTTTACTTGACGCAATTTCAATGCGTGGAGGTTCGTCCGCTTTACTATACTTGAGCGCATTGGATAGGAGGTTTTGAAAAAGCTGCTGCAATTGTCTCCGATAGCCTTGCACCACGGGCAACTTGCCAACGTTGATAATCGCCTTCTTTTGCGCTATGTCTAACTCTAAATCTTCCAGTACCCTTTGCACCTTCACGTTTAAGTCAATGCTCTCCATTTCATGTGGTCGCTGGCTAACATGCGAGTAAAGCAGAAGGTCGTCAATGAGGTTGCCCATGCGTTCCGTTGCGTGCTCAATACGACCGAAATAGAATTTTTCGTTTTCTCGCAAGCGGTCAGCCAATTGGTCTTTTAGTTGGTGGCTGAAGAAGGTGATTTTGCGAATGGGCTCTTTTAAATCGTGGGAGGCAGCGTAGGCGAATTCTTCCAGGTTGGCGTTGGAGCGTTGCAACTCCTTGTTTACAGCCTGCAGGTTTTCGTTGGCGGCTGCCAGTTCTTTGGTGCGTTGGGCCACCACCTCTTCAATCTTGTGCCGGGCCAATACTTGCTCCGTTGCGTCAACGGCAACAGCTATGATACCTGTAATGTTTCCACTTGCGTCGTAAAAAGGCTCATATACGAAATTCAGGTACGTGGGTTCAAGTTTGCCATTACGCGGAAGATTCACCGGCATTTCAAAAGCCCTGAATGTTTCCCCCGTTGTGTACACATGTAGCAACAAATCTTCAAGGCCTTGTTCTTTCGCTTCGGGCAATCCTTCAAATATGGGTTTGTTCATCATGTCTTCAGCCGTTTTACCCCATATTTCAAACATGCGCTCATTGGCTATTTCAACAGTGTAGTCAGGCTCTTTTAAAATGCACATAGCTACCGGCGCCTGCAAGATCATGTTGCGAAAGTTCTTCTCGCTTTGCGACAGTCTTTGGCGGCTGACTATCTGCTCCGTTACGTCGGTGGCAATGTCCATGATGCCATACACCTTGCCTTCGGCATCAAACAGAGGCACATAATAAATGTTGTAAAAGCCGTGGTGCATCACGCCGTGGCGCATAATGTTCACCGGATCGCCAAGAGACTGATACATGGTGCCCGATGTGAAGACATCGTCCAGAATTTTTAAGTAAGGCTGCCCATGTGCAATCAGTTCGGGCATAACATCAATCAGTTGTTTACCAGCGATGTCCGGGCCTTTACCAACAATGTCAATGAACTCCTGATTGGGATGTTCGATCACCAGGTCGCGGCCAATAAAAAGGCCAATACCAATAGGGGCAGCAGCAATAAGTGACTTTAGCTTTGCTTCGCTGTCCTCCACCTTCTTGCGGGCCCGCACTTGTTCGGTTATTTCCGTAGCAGTCACAATCACTCCAGATACGGAACCGTCTTCTTCCCGCAATGCTTCGTAAACAAAATTGAAATAAACACGTTCCATTACGCCATTTCGCACCAAATCTGCATGGAGCTCATCGGCGTGAAAGGCCTTACCGGTAGTGAGCACTCCCGCCAGTAGTTCTTCAAACCCTTGACCTGCCGCTTCGGGCAAGGCTTCAAATAGGGGAATACCAATCACCTCCTCTGCTGTACGACCCCAAATTTTAAGGTGTTCTTCGTTCGCCAGTTCAATGACATGTTTGGGGCCACGGAAGATAGCAATGGCCACCGGCGCCTGCATCACGGTATTGCGAAACCGAGCCTCGCTTTCTTCGAGTTTACGGGTGGCAATTGTATCTTTTGTTACGTCTTGTATAATGCCGGAAATGCTTACCGGAACACCGTTTTCGTGCTGCACATGTCCAATGGAACGCAGGTATTTTACCATTCCTGTATTGGGGTGAACAACCCGGTACACAAAATCATGGCGGCCGTCCCATTCACCGGCTATCGAACGCTCAATCGTTTCAATAGCCATTGCCACATCTTCAAAATGAATTTTGGAAAAAACTTTCGTTAGTGAAAGCGATGGCTGGCTAAATCCAAACCAGTCCATGACCTGGCTCGAATAGGTAGCAAGGGATGTCGTTAGGTCAATTGTAAAAATGCCCAATTCCGCAATTTCAATAGCAAAGCTCAGGCTTTGTTCACTCTTGGAAGCCTGCTTTTTTGCCAGTACCTGCTCGGTTACTTCGCTGGCGATGATCAATATACTTTCTGCCTTTGCCTTACCTTCCTTGTAGTAGGGCTGATAGATGAAATTAAAATAACCGGTTGATGCCTTGCCGGGACGATTCAAGGTAAGTTCTACTTCATAAAAGTGCCGGGGCTTGCCGGTCTGCATTACTTCCTGCATCATGACCTCATAGCCCTGCCCTTTCAGTTCGGGAAGAACGTCCAAAAACCGCTTGCCGGTCACTCCTTCTTTCCTGCCCCACAGTTCCAGCGTGAGGGGGTTGGCCAGGTCAATAATTAATTCAGGCCCTGTAAAAATATGAATGGCAAAAGGAGCCTGCATGAATAAGCTGTACGCCTGTTCGGTATATTTCAGCCTTGCTTCCTGCCGTTGGGCTTTAATCTCGTGGGTAATTTCTTCTGCTGTATGAATGATATAAGCCACCTCGCCTTTTTCATTTAACACGGGCCTATTGCTGGCCCTCCAATACTTTTCTGAAAAGCCACCCTGTTCATCAGGCAAGTCATACCGCTGAACAGGAAGCTGGTGCATTTCTTTATAAAGCAAAACATGGTCTAAAGAGGAGCGCAGATTGCTGACGCCGTTGTCGGTAGGGTCACTGCTGTTTCCGGGGTGTGCCTCAAAAAGTGCCTTACCAATAACGGCTTCTTTTTTCATACCCACTTCTTGAAGGCGCTGTTGCGTCGCCGCCAAAATGGTAAAGTGAGGTGGGTTCGCTTCTAAAAGCAAATTATGGCCTGCCAGTGCATCAAAAAGCTTAATGTAGGCAACCTTTTCACCCAAATGGGAAGAGGAGTCGTCGTTAGTCATAGATAGTGTGATTGAAGATAGAGTTTTATCTCTTCGCCAATTGAATTTGAAGCAATTTATCTATGTAACAATATAGGTTTTCATGGGACGCTATAAAGCCTGTCTTAATCAACAAAGCGTACCGGTTTACTTTAACAGCGCTCCATACAAATAAGTGGAAGCACGGGATGTTAGCTGCTATGTAAATCTTTCACCATCCCCGGTGAAAAAATCCGGAATATCTTTCATACTTCCACAGTTAAGTAATGTGCAAAAAAAGGCGCTGGAAGTTTTATTGAATGAAGTGCTATTTAAGGCCACAGTGCCCCTTTCTGTCCTTTTTGGTTAAAGCATTCTTTACTTAAGAAAAGGAATACTTTTTGAAATGAAATTCTATTTATTTAAAGAGTGAAAGGCATTGTTGCCGGCTACGCAGTTAAATATTCCGATATGTATATTTAGCTACTCCTGAAAATACTTTTATGGCAAAATTTGAAGGAACAATTAAAGAGTTTACAAAATTTATAGGTGCATACGCAAGGATTAAAGTGATGCACATAGCATCGAAACATAAAAAGGTTTTAGGAAGATGTGAAGAATGCGGCTCTACCTCAAAAGGCCTTGAAGCGGCTCATGTAAATGGTTTGGAGCGGCCCGTACTAATAAGTAATATTTTAAGTTCATTTATTGAAGGAGACATTATAAAAGTTGATTTGAACGAATTTGAAGAAAGGTTCGTTGATGCTCATACACCAATTGAAAAGACGATCCGCATTCTTTGCAGACAATGCCACAGAGCTTACGATAATTTAAAGCAAATACACGAATTAAACCTACAAGGAAAAAATAAAGAAACTTCATCGGATTCGGAAACATTTGATATAGAAGAAGGCCGATTAATTGAGCACCTGATTAAAGACAAAGGAATGAACAAAACAAAAGCGTTGAATATTGCGAAGACAAAATCGATTACTTCTCTCAATCATTCAAACACTATATTCTCAAATATTAATTCCGCACAAGACGTTTGGTGGTTGGAGCCCAACAACAAAAAGTTTGAAACGGATTTATATTTCATCTTAAATAATGATACGAAAAGAATTCTTTACTTTTTTAAAATGCCTGCGGGTACAATTAAAAATCCAGAAAGTTATTTCAGACAGCGGAATGATAATATAAAACAAAACTGCTCTGATATTTACATGCCGGTTTCACATACAAAGTTTGAAGAAAGAGGCAACTATAATTTTACCCAACTTCTTATTGAGAAAGTGGACTACTAACAAGATTTATTTGAAAAAGTATGTTGGTATTTTATTTTCCTCTTCTTACAAATATCCGCTCCATCATTTCATTTAATTCCGGATGATTGCTACGAAATGCTTCCCGCTGATTAAAAAAATACTCCGCTATCACGGCAAAACACTCCACCGGGCTGGTAGCGCCGTAAGGGCTTATATCCGATTCGCCCCGCCTGATGCTTATCATGGTTGTTTCCAACAACTGCCTCCACTCCGGTACATATTTTCGCTCCAGTAAAAGTTCGGGCACCCCATCCAATGTCCCATCCATCTTATCTATCAGGTGTACAAATTCATGGATGGCCGTATTGTGGGCGCCATCTTTTATAAACCCTTGCCGCAACTCCCATTTTGATAAAATCATTACACCTTCCATGCCGCCGGCGCCCACCATCCCCGATACGGTTCGCTCACTTCCGTGCTGTTCATAATCAGGATTAAAATTGCCGGGATACAGGAGCACTTCCCGCAGGTTGATATACTCCCAATCAGAAATATAAAAAACAGGAATAATAGCGGCGGCTCCAATAAGAATGCGGTCTATATCTTCCACTTCAGCATTGGCACCGGTGATAGTGATAGCTGCCAAAAATTTTTGTAAGCGTTCTTCAAACCGGTTCTTTCCCTCATCAGATAGACTCACATAAAAAGCTACATAATCGGTTAACAACTCCTGGTAATTATCGGGCAATAAAAAAAGGGGCTTTTTGCGCGGCGTGAAAACCGCTGTTATCACTACCACCAGGAGTAATAAAACAAAGCCTATCTGTAGCACAGTTATCATAAAGGGGTTGAAGGTAAACCGGACAAGTTACACCGTGGCGCATGATAACAAACAGGTTATACCCGCAGGTAAATTTTTTGCACCAAACAATAAAAAATCTATATTCATTTCAAATAAACTTTCATGCAGCCGAAACTATTTCTTCCATTACTTTTCATGTTTTCAATAACAGCACTTCAAGCCCAGCAAAAAGGCTATTACCGCACACCCTGTATTTATGGCAACACCATCATATTTACAGCCGAAGGCGACCTTTGGAAATATGACCTTGCTACCGGCGGCAGTGCCTCGCGGCTCACTACCGGTCCCGGTTTGGAGATCAATCCATCCATCTCACCCGATGGTAAACAGCTTGCCTTTTTAGGCCAGTACGAAGGCGCTACCGAAGTATATGTAATGAATATCAATGGCGGCCTCCCGCGTCGGGTTTCGTACGATTATAACAGTTATGATATGGAGCTGGAAGGATGGACGAAGGAAGGTAAAATTTTATACCGCACCGATAAGTTCAGCCAGTTGCCATCGCCGCAATTAGCGCTGATTGATCCGGTTACGATGCATACCCAACCGCTTCCCTTGTGGCAGGCATCGCAAGGTTGTTATGATGAAGCCGGCATACTTTACTTTACCCGTTTCCCTAACCAGGGCAGTAAAACAAAAAGATATAAAGGTGGTTTTATAGAGCAGGTGTGGAAGTTTGATGGGGCGTCCGAAGCCACCAACCTTACTGCCGATTATGAAGGCACCAGCAGCCACCCGATGTTTTATAATGGCCGCATTTATTTTTTATCGGACCGCGATGGTACCATGAACATCTGGAGCATGGACAAGTTGGGTAAAGACCTGAAGCAACATACGTTTTCAAAAGGTTGGGATGCCCAGTCACCATCCATTCAAGCCGCTAAAATCGTGTATCAAAAAGGAGCCGACATCTGGTTATACGATATCGCCGCAGGCACCGAAAAAAAGTTAGACATCAACCTGCTTTCCGATTTCGACCAACGCAAAACCAAGTGGATCAAAAGCCCTGTAGCCACCATCAGCTACAGCGATATTTCGCCCAATGGCAACTATGCCGCCATCATCAGCCGGGGACGTGTTTTTGTGTCGCCGGCTAAAAGCGATCGTTGGGTGGAAGTAAGCCGCAGGAGCGGTGTGCGGTTTAAGGCCGTTCAATTTATCAATAATAAAAACCTGGCCGTACTCTCCGATGAAAGCGGCGAATATGAAGTATGGATGATGACCGCTGATGGCAGCGGTACGCCCAAACAAATAACAAAAGGCAGTAAAACGCTGATTACTTTTTTTGAAGTATCGCCCAACGGAAAATGGATTGCTTATAACGATAAGAACGAAGTGCTGCGGGTTGCTGACGTTGCCACCGGCGATGTAAAATTTAGCTACGATAGTACGTATGGCGGTACCAACGGAACGGCCTGGTCGGCCGATAGCCGGTTCTTAAGTTTTACGGTAAGCATCGAAAACCAGAACACACAAATAAATGTGCTGGATGTGGCCACCATGAAGCGTCGCGTAATTACTACGTCAAGGTTAGATAGTTACGGCCCATCGTGGTCGGCCGATAGCAGTTGGCTCTACTTTGTATCGGATAGAAATCTTCATTCAAAAGTTTCGGGGCCGTGGGGGCCGCGGCAACCGGAGCCTTATTATACCGAAACGGCTAACATTTATGCGATGCCTTTAGATACCGTTTCTAAGTTTCCTTTTTTGCAAACCGACTCGTGGTTAAGCGATACCGTATTTACCGTTACCGCCAAAGGCGATACAGTGAAGAAAGAGCTAAAGAAGAAACCAAAAACCATCAGCGGCGATAAAATATATAACTGGGAGTATGCGGTGAAATCGCTTTACCAGGTACCGGTGAAAAGCGCCAACATCGGTGGCTTTGCTGTAGCCAGCGGTTACCTGTATTGGATAGACCGCGGACCCGATAATGAGGCCAACGGCAAACTGTATGCGATTAAAATAGGCGAAGCAAAAAAGTACGAACCCACTGAAGTAGCATCGGGTGTGAGCGGCTTTAATTTATCGGCTAATAAAAAGAAGCTGCTTATTTCTTTCGCTAATCATAATATGGCTATCGCCGATGCCAATGGCGCCAAAATAAATATGGATGATGCCAAACTGGAACTGGCCAACTGGAGCTTTGCCATAAACCCGCAGGAAGACTGGAACCAGATGTATGAAGATGCCTGGCGCATGATGCGTGATTATTTTTATGACCGCGACATGCATAAAGTAGCCTGGGATTCGGTGCGCAGGCAATACGAGCCGCTGCTGGCAAGGATCACCGACCGCTACGAACTGGATGACCTGATAGCCCAGGCCGTAGGCGAACTTTCGGCGCTACACACGTTTGTATATGGTGGCGATAAACGTACCTCCCCCAACCCGGTGCCCATTGGTTTTTTAGGAGCGCAATTAGACCATCATGAGAAGGGTGTGGTTATTCAGCACATTTATAAAAGCGATCCTGATTTTCCTGACTTTACCTCGCCACTCAACAGGCCCGAATTAAAAATTAAAGAAGGCGATATTATCACCGCTATTAATAATGTGCCGCTGACAACGGCCACCAACCTGGCCGAACTGCTGGCTAACAAAGTAGCCGTTCCGGTGAAGCTTAACTTGATGGATAAAGGGGGCAGGCCATACGAACGGGTAGTGAAACCTTTTTCGGCCAATGACGAATACAATATTCGTTATGGCGAATGGGAGTTAGCCCGCCGTGATAAAGTGGATAGCATGAGCGGCAGCGACATTGGTTATGTACACCTGAGGGCCATGGGTAGCGGCGATATGGATGATTTTGTAAAACAGTTTTACCCGGTGTTCAACCGTAAAGGATTGATCATTGATGTACGCCACAATTTTGGCGGCAACATTGATAGCTGGGTGTTGGAAAAATTAATGCGTAAAGCCTGGATGTACTGGCAGGGCCGTTCGGGCGGGCCTACCTGGAACATGCAGTATGCCTTTCGCGGGCCGATGGTGATTTTATGCGACCAGGTCACTTCATCGGATGGAGAAGCGGTGGCAGAAGGCTTTAGACGATTAGGCCTTGGTAAAGTGATTGGCATGAGAACCTGGGGTGGCGAGATCTGGCTTTCATCCAGCAATCGGCTGGTGGACAATGGCATTGCTTCAGCAGCGGAGTTTGGCGTATTTGGCCCCGAAGGAAAATGGCTGATAGAAGGCCGCGGCGTGGAGCCGGATATAACGGTGGACAATCTGCCGGTTGAAACCTTTAAAGGCAAGGACGCCCAGTTAGAAGCAGCGGTAAGTTATTTGAAACAACAGATAACAGCGGCCCCGCCATCGGCTATAAAGGTCCCGGCGCATCCGGATAAATCGTTTAAGTATAATAAATAGAAGTACGCCAACTTAAGCTTGGTGGGGTAAAAAAGAAAAAGGGCTGCATAGAAATGCGGCCCCGTTTTAAAATCCAATATCCTATGAAAAACCGAGACGAAGGTATGTTGCAGCTTTTCACGGAACAAGCGGGAAACTACTTAATCATTGAATGAGCACCGCTAAGCCATTATTGCGAACGGTAAAAATTCGGGAACGGGTTTTCTGGCGTAGTGGTTAGTCGCACGGGTAAAAGTTAAAGAACCTTGGTTGTAGGATTGGCTTGGCCTTTTAGAAATATTTTCGCTCTTTAGGAGCGCCGTGTTTATAGAAGTGGAGGATAGAAATGTTTTCTAGCTACTTATGGAACTGCGTGTTCAATGCTATCGCAGGCGGGTCTTTTGATGAAATCGTGTTTCGATAGTTTTACTATCTCTATAAACAAAAAATTTATATTGGCAATGACGATCAGATTCATCTGGTAAGCCAATACGCAACCATTCTTCTACTCAACTATTTTTTTATGAAACGATTGCTGATGGCCGTTTTGGTTTTTACTTCTCTTAGTATAAAAGCGCAGTTGCCTTTGTTATCATCGGGTGTATATACGGTAGATAAAACGGCCGCTTCCGACTCTGCTAACCAAAGGCTGAAGTCGGGCGGAAGCACTACCGACCTGGCTTTGTTAAGCGTTCACGCCTCCACCCTGGCTCCCGGCAAAACCAATCATCCGCCACGGGCACTTGCCGACCGTGAAGAAATCATTATTGTAACAGAGGGAAAGTTAACCATCAACATCAATGATAGCAGTAAAGCAGTTGGGCCGGGAAGCATCGCTTTGATTATGGCCGGTGACACGCAAAGTTTTCAGAATACGTCTGATGCTCCGGTTACCTATTTTGTATTTGGTTTTAAGGCAATGCTGCCTGTTGATCTCTCTCAGGGTAAAGGCAGCGGTGGCTCGTTAATAAAGGACTGGAACAGTTTGCCGGTTACTAAAACAGGTAAAGGAGAATCACGTCCTGTATTCGACCGGCCAACGTCTATGTTCACCCGGCTGGAGCTACATGCCACTACACTTAATTCATTACAGGAAAGTCATCCTCCACATACACATAGGGCCGAAGAGATCATGTTTCTGCTAAGGGGAAACATCACCATGAACATGGCCGGGGAAAAGCTAAAGGCGGCTCCCGGAAGTATTATGTTGCTAAGGCCTGATGTACTGCACAACGTAACGAATACGGGGGATGAAGTGTGTACTTATATTGCGATGAAATGGTATAATTAAAATAATGATTGATACCTGAAAGTGCCTGCCGCTATTAATTAAGGGATTTTAGGATGTTCATCTTAACGCTGTTTATTTCTCCTTCTTTTCACTGCCTTTCTTACAACAAAAGATTGTAGCTATCCTCCTTTTAAATAGCTATCGTGGGCACAGTTCTGTAAGTGGTTCCATCGTTAATTACTTGGCTGTTGTTTGGTAGTTCAGCGGCTCCATGGGAGCTACGTGTTTATAGAAAGTTGCCTTATGCAAAGAGAGTAATGGCTCCGTAGGTGCCTCGTGTTTTCTGCCACCTCGAACACGCAGCTCCGATGGAGCTGTAGAAACACAGTAGCCAAGGGTTTACTATAACCTCGTAGCTCCCATGGAGCTGGTGAAAGACCAAAAGAAACGTGTCCACACGATAGACTTACAAAGAGGGGTGCAGCATCGTCCTTTATCATGATTGGTTCTATAGGGGGATTTGCAGGCGATGTACAAAAGCAGTTGACAGTTAATACCTCAATAGCATTTAAAAAAGACGGGCCATCTGATTCATCATTTACATCTGTTCTTTTAATCATCATCACAAACTGACAAACTCTTTCCGCAACGCTTCCAAACACAGGCCCACCCTGCTTTGTACGCCAAATTTCTGAAATAAAGATTCGCGGTAACCATCTACCGTGCGTTCGCTCACCAGCATTTTCGCCGCTATGCTTTTGTAGGTGTCTTCGCTGCATACATGTTTTAAAAATTCTTTTTCCTTAGGTGTAAGATTCGGCGGCTCGTTGTCTTTATCGGAGTGTTTTCGAAAGAGCCGCCACGGATTTAGTTGTGCGGCATCAGTATTATAATAGCCTTTTTGATGTACTTGGTGTAAGGCTTTTTCAAGTACAGCCGGATGAACGTCTTTCAATAAATAAGCGCAGCAACCTGCCTTAAACATTTTGATGATCGTGTTATCCGTATCGTTCATAGATAGCGCAATTACTTTTACGGAGGGGTGATGTTCCTGCAGCCAGGCAGTGGTAGCCACGCCATCCATCACGGGCATATTTACATCTATCAGCATCAGGTCAGGGACCTCTTTTTTGTTTTCTAATTTCCGTTGCAGGTCCTGCCCGTTAATGGCTTCCACCACTACGTCAAAATCATTCAGCGTCTGCAACATCAGGCTTAGCGATTTCAAAAAAAGCTGGTGATCATCTACCAGGCCTACTTTAATTTTCATGCGCATGATTGAGGGGTAAACAAATAGTAACAGTGGTTTCCTCGGGCTTTCCTATCCATTGCACGGTGCCGCCAAACAGGCGGGCCCGGTGCTTCATATTATTGGTGCCCATGCCGTGAAAGCCGGCGGGTAGCGGCTTTCCGTTGTTGATCACCTTTACTTCCAATTGTTCGCCGTTATTAATAACCACATTTAACAGCAAGGGCTGTGCATGGCGGATAGCGTTTTGTATCGCCTCCTGTACAATGCGAAAAAGAATGATCTGTTCTTCGGGTTTCATCCGTATAGTGGTGGCACAATCAATGGTGGCTGTAATAAGTTCACCCTCGTTAATGCGGAGCACTTCGCACTGCAGGTTTTCTAAAAAATTAAATTGCTCCAGCCATTCTTTATCTAAAGAGCGGGAGAGCAACCGCAACTCTTGTATGGCCTTAGCCAACGTGGCATCGGCGGTATATAACGTATCGGGCACATGGCCTAATTTAATTTCGGTTACACCCATCAGCATCTTGGTGGTGCTGAGTAACTGGCCCACGTTGTCGTGAAGCTCTTTGGCAATGTGGCGGTAGGTGGACTCTTGAACTTCTACTTGGGATTGAAGGAGTTGTTGTTCGAATGCTTCCTTCATTAGCGCCTTTTCCTTTAAGTAAAATTGTTGCTTGCGTTTATAATTCAAGATCACAATCACCACAACAAAAAGAAACAGAAACAGGATAAGGGACACCGTTATTACGGCACTAAAGATTTCGCTTCCCATTTGTGGCATTTAATTCCAATGATAAGGAAAATATATAAGAGATAATTTGAAATTGAGTTAAGGATTGTATATAAATTTTTTGCAACGTCTGATTTATTTGCCAGCAAATAATTGTAGATGCTATTAATACTTATAGTGCCTACGAAATAGGTTAGGAAAGCAAGGGTTAACCAGAATATTGGTATTCTGAATATAGGAAGGCGGTCAACAGGTTCTATTGAAAATAAGGTAAGCAAACACCAGGCAATAACAAGGCTGCCTTCAATATTAGCCGTTATACTTGGGAAGTCATTAACATCTTGTACAAAAAGGCTTATGTACAGTGATACAGGAAAAAAACTTAAAATGGTAACAAGCATTATAAGTCTGATTGTTCTGTTGATAATTTTTTGCCGAAGTAGCAGAGTTATCAATGCATATTCTACCGGAATAAAAAGATGATAAACTACATAATAGGAATGTGTTTTCTTCCCTATTATTTCAACAATAATTTCAGCGGTGATAGAAATTAAGAGCAGCCCGCTGAGTAATTTAACCAGTTTATATTCCAGATTAAATAGACTGAAAGCAAAACACACAACCATCAAAACATAATATACATATACAAGTATTGACACTGATTGATTACCTCAAATTGATTGTATTTACAATTTTTTGCAGTAGTTGAGGATTAGTAATCTCATTTTTATGATCTTCCTTCAAATTTAAATTCTCGTTCTTAACCGTTTGCTCAATGGCTGCAAATACTGATTTTACATTATCAGTACCACTCACCCTATTTCCTCTTTCTTCATAATGTGGATCGGTTACATCAGCCACACGTTGCTGGTCAGGTGCTGAAATACGTAACACATTGGGATTGTATTTGATAGGAGTTTGGTCTTTATCTAACCCTTCCAATACTAAGCTAAGCTTGTCTTTTTCTGGGAAGGCAAAATAAAAACGGATGAACTCACAGCCTGGCTGAGATAATATCCGAAAGATGGATGCTTTACTAAACTCCACATATTGAATATCAAACGGTTTTTCATCTGCATAATTTTTTACAAAATCAAATAACAGCTTATGAAAGGCATCTACTGTAATAGGCATTCCAAAATGCTTATCAGCAGACTCGGTAAAAGGAATTTCACTGTCCACCATGTCTGGTGTTTCCATAATTTGTTGCTTGTTCAGGTCCCAATTAAAAGCGGGCATTGTCATTTTTGAATTACTCATAAAAGTTGGTTTAATGATTTTAAAAATGAAAGAGAATGTAATATGTTGTATCAGTTTGATTTTTCATCCGGGTATTTTTCCCGGTATAAAAACGGGGAAAGCACCCTTGTCAAGGGTTGGTGAGAGGGGTAGGTTTGTGTTAGAAAGAATATAGGCCGAATCAAATCTTGAATTAAGGTCGCAATCAAAACTAATGGCTTATGTATGCCTTACCATTTCATCCGCTATTTTATAATAAGAACAACCAATAAAGCGAAATTTTACTATCGGGTGTTTCAGCTTTTCTTTTTCTACTCTGTGAATAACTGACTGCGATTTGGACCAACGTACCCACTAACAACTATTTCATCTTGCCTCATATACCAAGATTATAAACATTACCTGTTATGCCGGGAAGCCGAAAACGGAATTAAAGAGTAGGCAAATAAAATTATCTGTTATGCTGTATCAATTTTGGTTGCCCTTTATTGTACTAAGTGCAAGTGTTTTAATCTGTGAACGAAAATGGTGTATGCTTCGCGATCAAACAAAGGCAAGCCCACAGCCCTATAGTTGGTCACGAGTTCAGTTAGCCTGGTGGACAATTATCATCCTTTCTTCTTTCATTGCCGTGATTTGGCATAATGGCGCCGCACCTGAACTTCATCGCTCTATCGTCATGCTTTTGGGTATCAGCGCAGCTACTATCACTGCTGCAAAAATGATTGATTTGCCAGATCAATTAACTCCGCTGCTGCCCGCTTCCAAATCAGACGGATTCTTTTTTGACATTCTTTCAGATGAAACGGGAGTCAGCATTTCCCGCCTCCAGACAGTAGTCTTCAATCTGGTGTTTGGGATTTGGCTGATTTCACAAGTGCTTAAAAACCTCCCTGGGACGATTACTAATGACATTATTCCGGCAATAGGGGATGCCAACCTCGCCTTACTTGGTTTAAGCTCACTAACCTACGCCGCCATAAAATCAACTGACAGAAAAACTGCAGCAGCTGATACTAAACAACAAGATGTACAGTTTGCCGAAGACGGCAGCGTTGGATAACACTTAAAAAATTTAGAATGCAAACACAAGGAAAATTTATACTCATGACGATTGCCGAATTTCAGCAATTCGTTCGCAAACAAAATGTGCAACGCAAAATAACACACATACAAAATCATCACACCTGGAGCCCGTCTTACCGAAATTTCGACGGCACCAATCATTTCCAAAAATTAACGGGCATGGAAGCATCCCACATACAAAGAGGCTTTGCTGAAATAGGCCAGCACATCACCACTTTTCCCGATGGAATGGTTGCTATGTGCCGAAGCTTGGAAAAAGATCCGGCTTGTATAAAGTTTGCAAACGGCGGTGGCGTTTGCATTGAGAACCTGGGAAACTTTGATACAAATCAGGATGAAATGACAGAGATACACCGCCGTACCATCATCCGTGTAAACGCATTGCTGTGTAACAAATTTGAACTGGTACCAAACCTGCAAAAAATAGTTTACCACCACTGGTTTAAACTTTCCACCGGTGAACGCGACGGCGGTGTTGGCGACGATCATAAAACCTGTCCGGGTACTGCTTTTTTTGGTGGCAACAAGGAAGCAGATTGCGAAGCCAATTTTCTTCCTTTAGTTAGAACTGAATTGGTGGCTATTGGCAACCAAGTGAACGAAGAGTTTACCCAAAAAACAGGTATTGTAAACGCTACCATCCTGAATGTACGGACAGGGCCGGGAGCCACTTTCCCAATTGTTGGTAAGTTGAAAGAGAATGAGAAAGTGATGGTGTTAGAATCAAATGGAAACTGGGATAGAATTGGCGATAACCAATGGGTGAAGGCGGATTTTATTGCATTTGGATAGAATTCAAAACAATATTTTTGAATAGCATTTACTTATCCAATTTGCCACAAAAGTGTCGTTTCGAAAAGTCATTCAATTAAGTATATGTGGCATGACCGGATGTATTTATTGAATCAATAATTTATCCAACAAAAAAGCAATACGAAACTTTAAAAACGAATTAAAACAATGTTTATGAAACTTGTAAAGCTTCTTTGCGCCACTTGTTTAGTGATTTTTTTAGGCCATGTTTCTTATGGTCAGGACAGTGCGATTAGGAATAGCCAAGACACATTAAACAAAAAGCTTAATAGAATTGACTCAGGCTCAAACCAATTATTACAGCTTACTATAGACTTTAATAATATAATTTCTAAAAGAGATGTTTTAAAAGATGACATCAATCGTTTGAACAATCTACAGAGCAGAACTCAAGGACAAATAGATCAATTGGAAACTAAGAAGAATGATTTGAAAAAGCTGAACATTGAGCTCCAAAATAAAATAGATACCCTTCGGCTTTTAAAAGATACATTAGAAAAACAAACGTCAACATTGAGGAGCGGAGTAGAAAATTTGGCAAAGGAAAAAGATAATTTGAAAAAAGATACAGCAAACTTAAAAAAAGATTCCACCAATCTTGCCAAAGCAAAATTAGAAGTAAATAAAGAAATCATATCACTTCAGTCGCAATTAGCAAAGGATGAGGACTCTTTAGAGGTGATTGCAAAAATTACAAAACGAGACTCTATTTGGGTACATCGTTTAAATAGCGGAGACAGCGTCAGGGCGCACATTAAGAAAGTAAACATTAGCGTTCGGGAGGGTTTAATGACTGAAATCATTGTCAAAACTGACTTTGGAACCTTTCGAAATAAGAGGGCAATAGTAGATGTGTTGCATATTGAAGACAGAGGAGACGATCATTTGATTTATGTTAGTCAAAAATTTCGTTCCTATAGAAAAGACTTGTTCGTGTTTCTTGATGACGCAATTGAATATGATCCTGTTCGATCGTTTCTTGACTTGCCTTACCAAGATTTTGATGCCCTACTGACTCCAGTGGATTCAGTTTACGAGGTAAAAGAGTCAACGTCTGTCAACACATATTTTGAAATTGCAGGTTATACAGACATTAAAGGAATAAGCGGTGAGCCGAACGGAATTGCACAATTTACGGCGGATGCGAAATTCATCACCAATACTCACAACTTTCCAAATACATCATTGTTGTATACCCATTTTATTTCATTCGTTGGAGGTCTTTCAAAGTTTGACAACGACTTTCGTGGAACACCGATTTACAAAGCTATGGATAGCGTCAGCAGAAAGGATTTATTGCAACGGTCAACTTATAGAGTTGGCGCAAAGGTCAACCTATTGAGAGCTTTTACACCGCCAAGTCCTGTTTACTTATTTAGTGACTTGCAGTTAAATGCAGGTTTCAACTTTGTTGGTTCAAAAGTTTTTGACACTGTGCGAAAAGCTGGCGTTGTTTTAGACTCAGTATACAGAACTGTAACGCAAAATCAAATTTATATTGAACCCAAGCTAACTTTCGACCGTCACAAAAACTTTTCAATGACTTTAAGTTTGCCTATTTCATTTATTAGCGTAAAAGAAAGTTCAGGAATCAAAAACTTTGCAACTGAAATATGGGCGACTCCAAGCATAAACCTAATGTATTTCGGTAAACGGAACTCAAAAAGTAGGCTTTTTTTTCGTTACAATCATTGGATCAATTTGAAAGATAAAACCCAAGCTTTTTCGCAAATGCAGCTTGGTTATGCTCTCAATTTAACAGATACATGGGGCGGTAAGGATAAATAGAATCAATTATTTTACGTGTAAGCTTTGGTTAAGTAGCAATTTCGGTTAAGTGTAAAAGCAATATGAATAAATACAGCAAAGCCTTCGCATAGCTTCATTTAATACAGGCAAATTCGGATTACGGTGGTTTAAGCAGATTTTACATTTGCCTTTAATATATAATAGGCTTTTTGTTAGTATGCTTTACCTTTCATCTCCCCCTTTTTCCATCCCTCCCTATGCCCCTATCATGGAACGAAATCAAATCCCGTGCTCTCGCCTCTGTAAATGAGTAGCAGCACGAAGCCTGCTAAGCCAAATCCTTTTGGGACGATTTCTTCCGGGTGTTTAGTGTGCAGCGCCGCCTTGCTTGTTTTGAATACGATGTAAAAGCTCGATAACAAAGATGGTTTTGTCTGCTTCTTTTCGCCCGGCACTTTTATAGTAGAATACAAAAGCCGCAGCCTTTATAAGGCGGTTATTATTTGTTATCATGTTGAATCCTTTGCCACCCAACAAAGCGCCTTAAATTTTTGTATCTGCAATAGAAATCATAACAGCATGAAGCAAGCCCGATTAAATTTATCTGTAGTAGTAAACACCAGGTAGTGCCAAATCAAATTAGTCCCATTTGTTACCAGGGGCTTCTCCGCCATTACTTTTTCTTCCGCAGCAAATAGTGATACACATTTTGATTGGAAACATTGAAGGCGTACGCCTGTACAAACTCAAACCCATTTCTTGTCATAAAGTTTAGAGCATCAATAATGGAGTTGAAATCTATCTTTTTGCCCTCGCTGTCTTTTACTTGGTATTCTTTGTTGGTCCAGAATTTATTTTGCTGGCCGAAGTCGAGTTCTATATTAAGCTTTGTACTGAGGAACTTAGAGGTGCCCACAATTTGAACATACTCCACATCCAAATCTTTAATAGGAATATCGTTTACTGTTTGCGACTGTGCACATAGGTTGAACAGAAAAAATGTGGCGGCGAATAGAATGATCTTTTTCATGCGGCTTGTTTTAAGGTTAAGTAGAATAAGGCTAATTAGTTTTTGTAGGCTGCTTCCGGCTCCGCTGCAAGGCTAACCGGCCCTTCTATTGAGTATGTTGCGGCTTTGCTTTCACCAAAATATTGTTGCAGCAAGGCTTGAAAAAGATGCTCTAATTCTCTTTAGCTTTGCTGTTGTTTTTGGCGGAGGATTTCTGCATCGGCTACAAGAGAAGCGAAGTGTTGTTGGAGAGGGAAGGGTGGAAGTGGAAGCTGTAATTCTTTAATCATTGTTAGATTAAGATTCTTTTGACGTACACCCCGTTGCTGACTTCTAAAATGTTCCTTGCCATATTGAATTGCGTGATAGACGTAAAATATATTGGCGTTGCCATTCTCCAATTTAGAATAAGCAATAGCTTGATTGCAAGCTGAGTTAATTGTTGTGATACTTGATTTCAATGCCGCTGTATCGTACATGCCAAGTAGCAAATTATTTGGTTCAACAAGTTTTGCGTTCGAGTTCTTTATCGCTTGTTCAGTTATATACTCACTGCTTTTTGAAACAAACATTTGATTTAATTCCCCAGAGGTATACCAAGGAATTGTACCTCCAAAAAATTCTTCAACTTTTCTTGAAGGCGTTCCACCGCTTTGCCACTTTCCCAACTCTTCTAATTTTTTCAACTCCCATCCTTTTTCATTCTTCACCGGGTCGCCGAAGAGATGAAGAAAGCTGCTTTGTAAAAACTGTTCGGTAAGGGCATTGGCAGCTTTGCGTTGCTGGCGGGCACGGTCAGCGTCTTCTAATACTTGAGCTATTTGTTTTTGAGTGCGAAGGTCAGGAAGTGGAAGATTTATATATTCGATAAACCCTCTTGAAATTCCTCCTACAGTACTTCCTCTAAAATCTAAAAGGATTTGTTCTTTGCCATAACTCGAATAAAGAAAGTAAAAGAGATACTTGGAATCAATCTTCGCAACGTCGGCTCTTAAAATAAATACGTGTTCGTTTATCGACGCTTCTTTAAATGGAAATTGATGATTTACAAACGCGACTTTACCAGTTGTTGCGCCGTCTTTTACAATTAAAATATCGTTGATATTAATCTTGCCTTTTGTAAGCCTTTTATAAAATTCTTTAGGTATGAATTTTAATTTAGAAAGGTCTAAACTTCCCTCGTTAGTTAAGTGCTCTGCACCTAGGCTTGGAATGTCACCTTCTAAATGACCACCACCAGATGGCCTTCCTCCGCTTTCCAATGAAACAATATATTCTGAAATCTTTTTTCTCAATAGAATGAATTTTTTGGTTCAATTGAATTGTTACCGTACACGAGTGCGACGCAACAGACGCCTAATGGATGCACTGGCCTCTGGTTCATTCACTATGCCTTTATCTTTTCCCGTAGTCCTTTTACCAACGTTCCAATCTCGCTTTCCATCACCATCAGCTTGTCCAGTATAGCATCAGGAGTTTCGTAGCTCACGGCTTTGTATTCCACCGGCTTGTAGCGGCTGATGCTAAGGTCGTATTTGTTACTGCGGATAGCATCGGCATCCACCAATACAACGTTATCGGTGCTGGCTTTGTAGGTAGGTGGCGAAGCTGTCCACGCCTTCCATTCGGTTAGTATTTCCGATATATCGTTAGCCGCAATCTTCTGCCGCTTATCGTCGAGGCTGTAGCCATCTGCGGTCATACTATAAAACCAAACCTTGCTTGTTTCACTGCCCTTGGTAAAAAACAGCACCGCCGTACTTACACCGGCATAGGGCTTGAACACACCGGAGGGCATGCTCACAATGCCTTGCAGGCCGCACTTGTCTAACAGCATTTGCCGCACCGAGATGTGTGCATTGGAAGTGCCGAATAACACGCCGTCGGGCACAATCACCGCGGCCCGTCCGCCCACTTCCAGCAGGTCGTAAATCAGCTCCAGGAACAGCAGTTCGGTTTTGGTGGTTGCCGTTTTAAACCGGGCGGCCATATCGCTTTGGTCAATGCTGCCTTTAAAAGGTGGGTTGGCCAGCACCACCCGGTAAGCACCTTTTTCCGTATAAGCTTTGCTCAGTGCATCGGCATAGCGGAACTGCGGATTATCAATGCCGTGGAGCATGAGGTTCATGGCGCCGATGCGCACCATGGTAATGTCGTTGTCGAAACCGGAGATGGCCTTGCTCTTTAAAAAGCGGTGAGCGGCGGCATCGGTTATCTTATCGCCAATGAGGTTGTGGTATGCGCCTTCGCTGTCCACTTCCAGTATTTCGGGAGAAGTGTTCTGTGCCAGGATGTGTTCGTACGCCGCTACCAGGAAACCGGCCGTGCCCGCAGCCGGATCGCAGATGCGTTCGCCTAATTTGGGATCGGCCATTTGCGCTATCATGCGAATAATGTGGCGCGGTGTGCGAAACTGCCCGTTCTTGCCACTGCTGCTTAATTGGTTTAGGAGGTACTCGTAAATATCGCCCTGCACATCGGCGTTCTGCTCGGAGATGTGCATGCCTTCAATGATCTGCGTGGCCTCCTGCAAAAGCGATGCTTTGGGAATGATGCACACCGCATCCTGCATGTATTGGGTGAAGGAAGATGTTTCCGCACCCAGGTTGCGCAGGAAGTGAAAGACTTGGTCGCGAAGGAAGGGCAGCATTTGTTCGCCGGGGAGTTTGGTCCACCTGCTCCAGCGAAGCTTTTCGCCCTTCTTGTCTTCTTTTAAATCGGTGGGCAGATTGTCTTTGCCTTCTTCTTTGCGCCGCCACTGCATGTAGCGTTCGTACACGGTGGTGTAGTCTTCTTTTTTTCTGGCTGCACGACGGGCAGCGGCGTCTTCACTGTCTTCGAGGCGCTTGAGAAAAATAAGATAGCTCATTTGCTCAATGGCGTTGAGCGGGTTGTTGATGCCACCTGACCAGAAGCGGTTCCAGAGTGCATCTATTTGTGAGCGGAGAGTGGGGTTAGTGAGCATGGGTTATGAACCTTTTTGAATTAATTTGTAACCGAATATTTTTCGCAAAAAAACCGTTACGTTATCCTGCATTTTTTTTCTTAGCCCGAAGATGGCTGCAACTCCCACTCCAGTGACAGAGATTATAAAACTTGTAAGTTTTTCATTGGTAACGTTAACTTCCCACAAGAAATAATATAACAGTACCGCTGAAACTAACAACGTGAACCAAGAGCATATTTTTGCAACTACTTCGGTCCGTTTAAAGAAGCGTTCGATGAAATATTGATTGTCAAAATGATTCTGTGGGCTAAGAAGTCCTTTGATCGCAAAAGAAATTTCGATTGCTCGGATCGAAATAATATTTAAGAAGGTCGACTCGAAAAACGGAAAGGATAAGTTCCAAAGTTTGGCAAACATCTTATTTACTCTTTCTAAATCATAGGCCTCGTTCTTAATTAAATGCTGGCATACCAGTGAGATTTGATGGTAATCTTGCTTCACATTGAAATTGCCGTTTAAAATATTTAGAAAGGTTGTATTGATAGTCTGTAGCTCAGGAGTCCTCGTTTGACTTGAAAAATGAATAACATCCCTGAGCCACACAGTATCAAACGAGAACTTACATACAGTACAGAGTAAGGCGAATACTACAAACTCATCATAAATCCAGTGACTTTCCTTAGTGGGCTTTCTTTTTGAAAATTGAGTATAAATTTCTAAAGCCGTCTCTCGATCATTTTTCTTGATGCACGTAATAAGATTGACTGCTGTAATACTTGCGTTGTTATGATCATCGATGATCGGAATGGATTCTTCTAATAGGATCTGATCGACAAGATTTTTAACTTGTATGTCCTGTTTGCTTTTCTCCAAGTATTCATATTTCGTCTCTAAATGAACCATTTTTTGTTTCTTAGTTGTTTGATGAATTCAGAATTCCAACCCTCTACTTGAGAAAGATTGTTTAGTTGATCGGTAATTAATGAAGCATAAAACAAAGTAACAGGCAATTGAGAGGGAGTAAAAGATCGAAAAGAAATATTGGTCAATCGAAAAACTTGTTGAACTAAATAAGTTGTATCCGTGAATGTTGACTTCGGATGTATTTTGACGAGAAGCGGAGGAGTAAAACCCTGTTTGTCTGATTTTACATCTTTAGGACCTTTTAGTTGCAATAAACAAATACCTTTATCTAACAAAAAATTCGTCCCTCGAGGAGGCACCAGTTTTCCCTTTATAATATTATTGTACTTATTGGACACTCCAGTTTGTTCAAGATCAAAAATCATATATGGATGACGCTCCCCAAAAGATAGAAACGCAAACTTTATATCATAACTTGGATATTCACTAATCAAAGCCGCAACAACATCTACTTCTATATTTTTCATTGGTTTAAATACATGGAAGACAATTCGAACTATTGCTCCATTGTCCCATCCTTGCTCAGAAGAAATCCGATTTATCGAGTCTTTTAGATTCGCAAGAAGTTCTTGAAAATATTCATTGTAGGATACTTCTTTTGACCGATTGCTTAATAAATATCTACCATCAGAGTTGAAAAAAGTTGTAATCCCAACAACTCTGTTTTGAACTGAACCAACATAATTATTATTCCTAACTATTGTACTTCCTATTCCGACAATTAACTCGTGAGCAATATTCGGAGAGGAAGGTAAAGTCCAAGGTGTTCCACCTAATTTGGCATACATCTGTAAGGCAAATGAATCAATAATCCATTTTGGATTTCTTGCGTTTATTTCTTTGATGTATTGAACAGTGATACCTTTTTGAAGTAAGAAAGCTTTCACAATCCAATAAGGATTTTCCACAGGTGGAAGTTGTTTAAATTCTTCTCTGGTCTCAATAATAGCAATGTCATACTCTTGGGTTGTAACAAGCGCTTTACGGATAGCTTCTAAATAAGATTTTGCTTGGTAATCGTTTATCTCAACAAAATGAAATTGAATATTTTGTAGCCTATACTTTGCAATAAAGCCTTTTGAAAAGTAATCGGAGTCAGGAAGCCCATCTCTAAATGCAGCTAGGAACTGAGAAAACGCCCCACTTGAATTTCTATGACACAGAACTAGGACAGTTGGATTATTTATTTCAAAAAATTTCGCGTAGTCGTATGGGCCATAATTATTTAATCCTCGCGATGGTGAAGTGTCAGTTTTGGTGAAAGAAACATCAAACAAATACCTTGGGCTTTCTAACCTTAGTTGGGGAAATTCGACTACTGCTTTTTTTTCGATCTTATAACAAAATCCATCATAGTTTTTATAATCCAATTGGCTCAGTAATTTAATCAGCTCGGTAATTTCTTTATTGGTAATTGAAGGGTCATTTCTAGAAAATTGTTTTTGCTTGACCTTTTGGATTATAACTTCTGCCTTTCCATTCCCAAGACTAAAATCAAGATAAGCTTTAATGTTCTCAACGGTTTTGTTTAGAAATAAATCTTCTGTTCTGAATTCGAGTTCACCTGTATTAGTTTCGACAATAGCTTTATTTCCATCTATAGAAATAATCCTTCCCAGTGCTTCGAAAGATGAAGCAGCTACATCAGTACTTGCGTCGTGCTTAATAAGTCTTGCAACTTCTAAACCATTAATATTGAAACCGCTTCGTTCGAGGGTAGAACAACTATAGCGTAATGCCCATTTATAGGAGCTATCAATAACTAAGAAAAAGCCTTTCTTCTTATTGAGGACACCCCATTTAATATAAATTTCATTTAGCTTCTTGTAGGAGATTGCAGTTCTCAAATTTTCAGGTAAAAATTCAAGAATTAAATTGTGTTCTTCTTTTCTTGAAGGAAAGGTGAATGGATAAAAGGTTGGTTTTATATTAGGGAAACTTTCTTTAAAGGTTCTAAAAAAAATATGCTTCAATAATGAGCTAACTATAGCCGGATTTTCATCAACTTTCAACTTCACAATTTCGCCTAATTGCTCTGCATTTTCTTGGCCTGAAGAGATATAAATAAAATCTCCATTGCGGAAAAATGAATGTGAATGATTGTGCTTTGCACGCAGCCCCTCCAGTTTTCCGTCTTCCCAAGGCAATCTTTGAATATCGAATTCCTCAAACTCGAGTTGAATTTCGAAAATGTTGCTGTGTAGATTCATCTTTTCTATGTTGTCAATCGTTTGGTCAATTCTAATATTTCCTCTACATCCTTCTCACTAAATAATTTCCCCACCGCATTCAACCCAAAATTGGTAAAGGGCGGCTCGTATAAATCATTCACAAATCCATTTTCACTTTTTCAAGCACCAACAATACCCTGTCCATCGGTTGTACAAAAGAAGGCAGGTCTTTATTAATCCAACCAATAACAGAATAAATTTCTGCGTGTAGGCTTTCCAACTTTTCAAACTTCCAGCATACCGGCTCGTGATGAAATATCCGGTTCCGGAAATCCCTGATGCGGTTGATGGGTGCGGATACGTTGTGCCTTATTCTGTCTGCCTTGTGCATAAAAGGAAAAGCCCTGCGAAGGTCTTTCCACAATATCCTTTCATAGTCCGCATTCAGGAGCTGTACCCAAAAACCCAAGGTCAATTCAGCCACAACTTTTGAAGCCGTAATGTCCTCGTTCCTTTTGCTGATATGCCTTTTGGCCATTGTTACCGTATTATTCAAGTCCGACAAACCAGGTGTTGAGGTAATGCTTTTATACCATTCCTCAGTGCCAAAGAAGGAAGTTAACTCACGGTTCAGGCTATTGCGCAAGGCTACTTCGAAAACAGTGAGCAATGGATAAAAAGCTTCGGAAATAAGGATATTGTCTTGATAATATTTTATCGCTTTTGCGTCATCGTCTGGATATCTGGCAAAGTATTTCTCCATCCGCTCATTTGAAAAAACTTTTTGAAAATAGGCCTTATCCATTCGACATTTTTTTTTACTTTTGTGCTATCGCAGTCCCGGTCGTTCCTCTCCCAGATATTAGATGCTGGTGATGAACCCGGGTTTTTTATTTTAGGCTGTTAGTCTTTTCGTCAGTTCCAATATCTCCTCCACATCCTTTTCACTAAACAACTTCTCCACCGCATTTAATCCAAAGTTGGTAAAGGGTGGTTCGTACAAATCGTTCACTTCAAGCTTTCGCTTTTGCACCGCTAGTGATTGCACCGTACGTAAAAAGCGGGTTTGGTCGGCGTTGTAATTGTGCTCCAAAATAAAGGCATCAAAGGCTTTTTGTACCAGGTCGGCAAAGGCTGGCAGGTGTTCCAGCTTCAATACGTACTTTAAAAAATCAGTGAGAGAGCCTACCCGCACCCCAAAGGCTTTCAGCATGTTGTCTTCGGTCAGTACCAGTTCATCACTCAACAGTTCTGTTTCTAAGGTGCGTTCCAATTCTGTCAGGTCATGTAACGTAACCGCTTCGTGGTGCAGCAGCTTTTTAATGGTGGGGTGTTTTGCTGCAAGGTCTTGTATGCGGCCTTCTACTTTTTGCTTGTACTCTTCTACCATCAGCTTTTGCCCGCCTTTGGCAACCACTACCCATTTGCGGCTTTCCATAATGTCATCGAGGCCTAGTTCAAAAGGTTCGGTGCGGCTTTCGCGTTTGTACTTAATAACAGGTGCTATTGCCTCCCTTGCATCGTCAATGTCTTTTAGGGTTGCCTCATTCCACCACGCCGTGCTTAGCATATTAAAAAGCAAACCTTCCAAGGGTGCCACAGTGGGCAACTGTTTATTTTGGTACAAGGCATCTATGTCCATCTTCACGCTATCGCTGCCGGCCGCTATGTCTTTCTTTTGTAAGAGGCTTAGTGCCAGCCGTTCCATCTTGGAGATAAAGAAGGCTTCGGATAAATTACCTACTGCTGCAAAACGCAGCAGCGGCGCCACTTTCATGCGCAGCAATTCAATCTTTGGTACGGTGAGGTAGCTCCACCAGGCATCTTCGAACACTTCCCGTATTTCTTTCAAATGCTTCTTTACAGTAAACGATTCCAGCGGCAGTTTTTTGATATCTCCCCGCAAACTATCTATGGTTCGCTTCCTATCGCCGGCAACGTCTTCCCTCTCCATCTCCGATTGAGAAGGGCCAGGGGCGAGGTGTTCTAGCTTTTGCAACCGCGTTAAAAAAATGCCCGTAAGCACCGGCACTTGTGCTCCACCTTCATCCTTCTTGGGCATCATGGCAAAGTGCTCAAAGTTTTGCCAGTAGTCTATAATTAAAAAGTTCTCTTTCTTGTAACCGGGTAACCATTCTTTGTGTTCACAAGCCTCATCGGGCCGGGTCCCGCGGCCAATCATTTGCCAGAACTTTATCTGCGAACCCACGGGTTTCATAAACAACAGATTCATCACTTCCGGTACATCTACACCAGTATCCATCATGTCCACCGAGATGGCAATGCGGGGCAGGTCTTCTTCTTCAAAATGGGTCATCAGGTCATCGGCCCTTTCGGTTTGCGAGGTGATGACCCTTGCCAGCAGCCCCTTGTGCTCCGGGTACATTTCGTTGAAAGCTGTTTCTAATCGCTGTGCATGTTTATGCGTGATGGCAAACACAATGGTTTTGGCGGGCAGCGCACCGCTGGCATCTTTAATGCAAACGTTCATAAACTCATCCCACTGCCGCTTGAGTGTATCGGTATTAGTGACTTTCTTTTCCAGTTCGGTGCCTTCGTACGAGATGGTCTCCGGGTCAATGCCCCGTTCACGCAAAGCTTCCTGTTCATCTTCCGTCAGGTCAATGCCTTTAATGCCGTTGCGTTGAAAGCGTGTTTGGGCAGCCCACACGTTGTAGTCGGCCAAATAATTTTCTTCTACGGCCTGGTCGTAGGTATATAAAAACGTAGGTGCAGCACCATCGGTTTCAAAAAACCTGAAGGTGTTGCGGTCTATAAAGTGCGCCGGAGTTGCTGTTAGCCCAATCTGCACGGCATCGAAATAGGCCAGTATATCGGAGAACTTGTTGTAGATGGAGCGGTGGCATTCGTCGGTGATGATCACATCAAAATGCGCCGGTGAAAATTTATCGTAACAGATCTCCAGTGTTTGCAATGTAGATACCAAAAGCCTTGCGCCATCAATCTTTGTTTTCTCTTCGGGGTCATCCAAAAAATAACTGCGGATGCGTTCGCGGCTCTCGGTTGGTATATGGGCTTTAAAGCCCTTGGTCATGGCCTGCTTCACCAGTTTGTCACGGTCGGCAAGAAACAAAATCCGTTGGGCCTGACGGCTGCGCAAGAGCACATCTATCAGCGCCATGATGGTTCTCGTTTTACCCGTGCCGGTGGCCATCACCAGCAGTGCTTTGCGTTTCTTCTTTTTCTCCAGTGCTTCGCCTACCCGCCGCACGGCTTCTACCTGGTAAGAGCGGTTAACGATGCTCTCTTTTATTTTGGTATCAGTAAGCGGTGTGCGGTTTTGCTTGATGTATAGCAGCCGCTCTAAATCTGCTTTGGTAAAGAAACCGGCAACGGGCCGCTCGGGGTAATCTACCGAATCCCAGAACCAGATGTCATCACCGTTGGTTAAAAAGCCGAATGGCCGGAAGCTTTGCCTCGCTTCAATCTTTATGAGGTATTGATAAAGTTGTTCTTTGCCTACACGGGCATCGCGGCGGGTACGCTTGGCTTCAACTACCGCAAGCACTTCGCCATTGGAGCGGAATAAACAATAATCGGTAATACCATTTATTGGGGAGGCATCGTAACCATCAACCGGAACTTCAAAATGCACAGAGCGGCGGTCGGCAAGATTCCAGCCGGCTTTGGTAAGCTGCGGGTCTATGAGGTTGTAGCGGGTTTCGGCTTCGTTAAGGTGATGGTGCATTCGCCAACAGTTAGTAATTATGCGGTTAGATAAATATAGTGAACTCCATTGGTTCAGCTATAAGTCTGATGATGAATCTTCTAAGGCAATTGTAACACGCTTACACCCATGCCCCGAAAACTTTCTGTTTCGTTCCCGCACCTGCCGCCCGTCACTTTCAGCACCAGCAGAAAATCTGTTGCCCACCTTGGCTTTGCAAATGTTATTTCGTAAACCGGGAAGGGGTCATTATAACGGGCCCATGCTGTTTCCTGCACCGCGCCTTCACATTGCTTTCCATCCGTCCATACTACCTGTACCGCATAATAATACCCGTCGCACTTTAAATCGTTTGCGGGCTGGGCGTGGCTATTAAATACCAACTTCAACTTTAATGCTCCCCTCGTTATGGTCCACGCAACCTCCGGTGGTAGCACTATCCTTTCCATCGGGTAAGCTGCATTTATCTCCAGCCCCTCCAATGCTGCTATTAGCTGTGGTACCGAAGCTACCGGCACTCTAAAAAGCCGTTTCAGCATCTGCTGCCACAACCCCTTTTGTACAAAAGCGCCGTACTCGTTTTTAAGTAAGGGTAATAGGGCTTTAGCAAATTCGGTAACGGCTTTTGCTTTATCGGCATTGGCCTGTAGTACCGCATTAGGTACTGTTTTTTTATACGTACCACGGGGCATTCGTGTATGGGCGCCATAGGTTTTGCTGCTCACAAACGTAAGCCCGCCTAAGGTACCTTGCAGGGTAATAAAAGGGTGCTTTATTTTGGCCACAAGGGGTTATTATTTTACCTTGTTGGTAAACGGATATCCGCTACCGGTTATTTCCTTCAGCCATAAAAACACACCAACCTTATAATTACTTTACAGGAATCTTATAGGAACTTTATAGGAATGTAGATGGCAACACGGCAGCGGTAGTACGTATAATAGCGTATTGAACCGGCTCACTACCTGGGTCTGGCGGACTGTTTTCCCGGCAACAGTTGCATAAGTTTTCAATCCACCAATGATGTTGGCAAGTCTTACAGTAAAGCGGGACGTAGCGAAATCTTTGCGGCATAAAAAAAGTCCACAATATGTGGACTTTTTTACTAAGGCTCCCCCTTCCCGACTTGAACGGGAGACCCTCTGATTAACAGACACCGGATGACTGTATTCATTTGATTTCATCTGATTCAATAGTGCTGATTAACAGTCATTTACAGATATTATCAGACCGTATCCTTCTTTAATAAACCGCATTTTGCGTGCAAATTGCGTGCAAATTTTGATTAGCTTACAGGCATGAAAGCTACGAGCATCACGGTTTCCTTAGATACGAGAAGGTCCAAGAAGGATGGCACTTACCCTGTAATCCTACGGTTGACACACCAAAGTCGCACGACCTCCATCAAGACGGGCATTTATCTCAAGGAAGACGATTGGGATGCTGATAACCGTGCAGTCAAAAAAGGCGCTCCGGGTGTGTCCAACGTCACCCGACTTAACAACGAAATTCAAAAGAAGAAAGCCGAAGCACTTGACCATATTCTAAAGCTTGGAGACAAGGCAAAGAAAACTCCGCTCTCACTCATGGATGTTAAGGACACGATTAGCCCTGCTTCTGCTACGCAATCTTTTTATGAATACGGGGAAAAGCTGGTCAAGGATTTACGGAAAGCCGAGCGCATTGGCACCGCCCGTTCCTACGAAGGGACGTTGAGCGTCCTTAAAACCTTTAATAAGGGCAAGCCGTTGGAGAAACTGCCAGGTGGCGATCCTAAAAAAAAAGTAAAGCTTGAGTACAAAGGTCCAAATAAGAAAGTTTCCGATCTGGCGTTTGAGGAAGTTAGCTATACTTTTCTGAAATCATTTGAAACCTACCACTTAGGATGTGGCAACGGCTTGAATGGTTTGGCTGTATACATGCGCAACATACGCTCCATCTACAACCAGGCTATTAAAGACAAAAAGGTGGATCGAAATCATTATCCATTTGACGAATACAAGATCAAGACTGTCCCAACTCAAAAACGGGCTTTGGAAGCCGAATGGCTGGACGCCATAGTTTCTCTTAAGCTCCGGCCGGAGGACGATTGCTTTCACGAACGGAATTATTTTATCGCCAGCTACATGATGTACGGAATGAATTTCACCGATATGGCCCATCTTAAGAAAACAGATATCAACGGCGACCGGATTACTTACCGGAGGAAAAAGACCAGTAAGCTTTACGACATCAAAATCTCGAATGGCCTAAACGCAGTTTTATCATATTATATAAATCAACAACCTGATACACCCTATGTCTTCCCTATCCTCAAACGCGACGGAGCATTGCTTCAGAGCCGAGATGTTCAATGGGCACGCAAACGGTATAATAAAAAACTGAAAACTTTGGCCGAAACGTGCGGCATAACAAAGAACTTAACAAGCTATGTAAGCCGTCACTCCTTTGCAACAAATGCAATGCTCAGCCAGGTACCGCTTAATGCCATTAGCTCCATGTTGGGTCACTCAAGCTTGAAGACAACGCAAATTTACCTCGACAGCCTACCTACCAAAACTCTTGATCACTACAATGCTTTGGTCATCGGTAGTTAGCATTTAGGAATCACAGCGGCAATCAGAATACTACAAGTGACATTTCATTCGTGGCAGATTGCCCAATAATGCTCATGGGCAAAAGGTTGTTCGGATATTTCACCACAACTTTTTAATCGTCCTTATTGCTGATAGATCAGTGAAAGTATTGCGCCGCCGCACCTTTGACTATGGATACTACTCGCATTTTGAAGGTGTGATGATGGATTTTCTCGACCTGTATCAAGTAGCAGAAGTTCAATTGGTTTACCGCAATAAGGTAAAGGCTTCACAACGGCCACAGATTAGCCGTTCACAGGATGCCTATGACATCTTCATGCAGACATGGGACAAGGACAAGCTAGACTTCATTGAACAAGCCAAGCTGATGCTGCTTAACCGCAACAACCGCGTTCTAGGCTTGGTGGAACTATCCACAGGCGGGGTGTCAGGAACTATCGTCGATCCGAAAATTGTTTTGGTAGCCGCACTCAAAGCCAACGCATCCTCCATCATCCTGGCTCATAATCATCCCTCCGGTAATCCAAAGCCAAGCCAACAAGATTTGCGCATTACACAAGACATTAAAGACGTAAGCAAGCGCCTTACTCTCTCGCTGCATGACCATTTAATTTTGACCAGTGAGGGCTTTTATTCTATGGCGGACGAACTGGATATATAAAGCAAAGTCGTCTTAACTTTAACGGCTATGCAAGTCATTTGTTTGGAAGACGAAGCCTTTCATGCCTTGGTGGAACAAGTCTATCTGCGCTTGCGGGATTTGCATGGCCAAAAAGAAGATAAGTGGGTGCCAGATACTGAAGCCATGCGACTGCTCAACATAAAGTCAAAAACCACCCTTCAAGACTATCGTAACGAGGGAAAGATTCGTTTTTCCCAGCCGCAAAAAAAGGTCATTCTTTATGACCGTGAATCTATCATGAGCTTTTTAGAACAAAACGCCCGTAATACTTTTTAATTATGGAGGATAATAATTCTTACGAAGGCTATATCAAAAGTTTTAACGAAGGATACATCATTCAGAAACACATGCCGGATTTAGGAGATAAGCTAGCTAAAGCATTTCCCGAAGACAGCTTCCGTGCTGAAGGTTTTAAAGACGGTCGCGAGCAATATCAAATAGAGCAAGAAAAGAACAGGCCAAAATATTTGCAAAAAGATCGGTTAGATGCCTTTAAAGAAACTCGCGATCAGATCAAAGACAAAGAAAAAGACGGGCCTGACAAAGAGTGATTACATCGCTACAATAGCCAATATTGTTTTCTTAAGGGTTGTGTTTGGACGGGCCAAATCGTGTGGCTATAGGAGCAGTGACGTTTTTGTCCCAACCTAGAGAAGTATTCAACTCCGACAAATTGAGATTAGGATTATTGAATTGAAACGTATCGAATGCGTCGAATAGCGGTGCATAAGTACCGACTTTGGCAGCATTCAATATTCCCGACGTTGCGGCAACTTTTCCGTAAACCCCCAAAGCGTATTTAGGAGGAAAGAATTTATCGTTGCGCAGTATTAAATCTTTTTCTGAAGCAAAGGCCGATAGCTTACTAATGTCGAATTTTCCGAAGAACATCGTCGTGTCGAAATCGCATAAGCCAAAAACCAAGCTAGGTTCAGCCGTTTCAATCTCGCTGATCAAAAACCTGAATCCAACTTGCGGAATGGAAAGGTAAGCCAATGGCACATGGTTTTTCGTACCCTGTGATTCAAGTCCATTGTTCAAGAGCTTTTCAAAAACAAAATCATCAAAAAAATTTGACAGATTCAACGGCTTTCTCCGCAAGTTGCTATTGGGATCGAAGCGATTGTACTCATTGAACCAACTTATGTCAACCATACGCTTAGCTTTAAATTTTAACTGCTTTCATTTTTGTAAAGTTGTTTTCAATAAATGACCAAGTTCCTACATAAGCCAAATAGCGACTAGCGCTTACTTTGTTTTTGAGGAAGTCATATGATTTTACCTCCATTTTTTCTTCCAAACCCAACAAATCTTGCAGAGCTTCGCTGGCTGTATCCTTAGTTATTAGTGCCACTTCAATGTCAGATTGTTCCGATGAAAAAGCCTGGAGGATTGCGGGGAGCGCATTCTTGAAATGGGCTATACATTCCTTTGTGCCACTATAAATTTCCGTGATTAGAATGCCTGCAGGATTTCCGTCAATTAAAGACAAGTGACGCTCATCAATGTCGTCAAGATTCAATTGTCCTTCTTTGAATGTTGAATAGGCGCTCTTTGTTAATGGCAGTACTTGCATGTAGCCGCCAAAACTATCCCATGTTTTGCAGACGAAAAATGTTCTCTTGTCTAGTCTGTGTATCCTTTCGATTGAGCCATATTGGGATAAAACTCCCGGATACATTTTGAACAAGTCGAATATTGGCTTTGCAGGAATTCCTCTACCTAGGGAGTCATAATATCTCGAAAATATAAAAAGGTCTTTTGCGGTAGTTGTCGGCACTGTTCTAACAGCGAAATCATAACCATGAAGTGCCAAAATAACCTCTTTTGCATTCCCATAGAGGTGGTAAGTTTTATGCAGCTGCAGCATTCGTTCTTGCACCCAGGAATAAACGGTTTTTTGAATGAGTTCAGGCTGTTCACTAAATGGCAATCCATTGTAGAGCTGTATCATTCTTTGAGCACCTATTTCGATCTTGTACTTAGTTTCAAACTCTTCCCATGACCGCAAATTGTCTAGGATCGTAATCTGGGCGATTATCCTATTGAGTGTTTGATCTGAGAAATTAAAATCTCTATCCCCAAGTGCTTTCCGAATGTTGGTTGCATCCTTTGCAACCTGTCTCCGCTCTTGTTCCTTTTCGGCATCACAAAGACCGGATGCATTGATGATCCCTTCTGCCCGAGCAACTATCAGGTCATGAATTTTTGTGTCGCTCACGCGGTGACGGGATTCTAATCCCACGAACTCATAGTGTAACATTTCAAAAGCCAACAGTACGAGATACGGATTACGGTATGCTTTAGACTCGTGAGCCATTAAATTTTGCTATTCAAGATTGCCTGTTTAGGATTTTTTGACATTATCCAGTTCCGCCACCTTCACATCGAAATTAATTTTTTAACGCCTAAAACAAACAAAATGGCAAACAAACAACAAAACGAAGAAATTAGAAAGGAATTAGAAAAAAGAGGATGGGAGGAAAAGAAAAATGGCGATGGCTTCCAAAAGGGCAGCCACACCATTAGGCAGTCTGACTCTGGCAACAGCTGGGTCGGCGACTTGGGGAAAATCACCAACCCCAATGATCTTAATAAAAGTAAACGTTACTAACCAAAGAAAGGGTGCCAAGCACCCTTTTTCTTTCAACTTCTATGGACAAAATTTTTGATTTAGACGAAGCCATCTTAAACTTTTCAGTAGGCGAACTGATCGCCCGTTGGACGGTCCGCGAAGCCGTCGAGGGGGTAGGCATATTCGGTGGTATTGGTTCCGGCAAAACTTCTGGTAGCGGAAGACTGCTTGCAACAAAATATCTATCAAATGGATGGGGTGGATGTGTGCTAACAGCCAAACCTTCAGAAAAGGATTTGTGGGTTGAATACTGCAAACAGACGGGTCGGCTTGATGATTTGATCAACGTGGAGCCAGGCGGCATTCAAAAATTCAACTTCGTTGAATATGAATCCTCACGCAAAACAGGCGGCCAGCATATAACCGAAAATCTGGTTCAGGTTTTAAAAACAGTCATCCGTGCATCAGAAGAAAAAAGCGGTGGAAAGTCAGACGATCCGTTTTGGGAGTCAGCCTTGGATATGTTGATCTTCAATACTATAGACCTCTGCCTGCTTGCGTATGGCAGAGTATCCATGCAGGTCCTGTACGATGTTGCCATGACAATCCCGAAGCCCGGCGATACATCTACACAAGACGCTTCCAAACTGATGTTTAGTAAGGCATTCAAAGCCGCCCAAAACAAAGTCAACCAGCTTTACGAGACCTATAGGGCTTCGCTTACCGAAGCTGAAAGAGCTAAGCTTGAGGAAGGCGATCCTCATTTCCTGCAAAACAATTTTTACGTTGCCGTACCGGAAGCCCGGATTTTCCAGTTCGTAGATCAGTTCTTTATTGAGACCTATCGCACCTTGAGCGAAAAAACCCGCTCTATCGTAGACTTCGCCTTTAATGGCTTTTTGTTCCGGTTACTAAAAGACCCTATCTATTCTCTTTTTTGTCACGGTAAGTCCACTTTTCAGCCAGAGGATTCTTTGGATGGAAAAATCATCTTACTGAACCTTCCCGTAAAAGATTACCACAAGGTGGGTCGCGACTGTCAGGTGCTTTTCAAATATATCTGGCAGCGGGCGATGGAGAAACGGGACGTCAACAAAAACGGTCGCCCGGTATTTCTATGGGCTGACGAAGCGCAGCTTTTTCTTCATGAATACGATGCGGAATATCAGGCAACCGCCCGCAGCAGCAGGATCGCTACCGTCTATATCTCGCAAAACCTTTCCAACTACTTCGCTAACATGGGTGGGGCAAATTCACAGCATCGTGTCAAAAGCTTTTTAGGAACACTAGGGACTAAGATTTTCCACAACAACGCTGACATTGATACAAACGAATACGCCAGTGGCCTGCTCGGCAGCGGCTACACGGAGGATGCTACGCACTCTGCGACGATGGCTGGCAAGTTTTCATCAACGCGGGGCAGTTCCTATAAGCTGGAACGGATTGTTCGCCCGGAGGAGTTTGTGGGCCTGAAGTCCGGCGGTAAAAACAACAATTTTCAGGTGGAGGGTTACATGCACCGTCAAGGACAGTCTTTCCCGGATGGTTGGAATTTCCGCAAAATCACTTTTTCACAACAGTAAACATTATAAAACCCAATTAAACATGAAACAGAATTCTTATTTCCGTGCGGTGGAGGTACGCCGCAACCTGATCAAAAATGCCATACTTGATTTGTTCCTTGGCCTGTCTTCCTACCCAAGACTGGCCCTGGAGGTATTCCTGCGCAAGCATTTTGGCGAGCGCTATTTTTCACTTGCTTCGACCATTACGGTAGCCGTTATTCTGGCCATCCTGCCGGTTAGCGGGTCTTTTTTTGAGTCCCTGTTCGGTGGGCATTCCCACCGGTCTTACAAGGGTGGATCGGGCTTCTGGGGCAAGTACCTGACCTGGTACTTATTTTTGGTTGCCTTCTGCTACGTTGCCGTGCGGCGCTACCGCGAGGTAGTTCATAGCCCTTCGGTATTTGACTTTGGCCGCTACAGTAAATTCCATGGTGTCATTAACGGGGGCCTCTTACGGCTTTCTGTCCTGGGCAGGTTCTTCACTGTTCGCCAAATTGAGGTTTGGGTTGAGCCTGGTCTATTCTTTCTGGCGGGTCTGCTGCTTTCATTTTTCGGCCAGAATCTGGGCACGCTCTGGATCGTGTGCAGCATCTTTTATAGCCAGAGCTATGCAGCCCTTTACAAAAAAGGCGACGATTTCGTGATGGATACCATCGACGAAATGATCCTTAACGAAGAGTTGCAGGCGGCTTTTGTGAACGGACAGGATGGCCTGAAAACACGTGGTGTTCGCTTTTACTCCCGCAGGCCTGGCAGCAAAAGCGACCGCCAGAAGCTCGCTGACAATTTCATCATGTACACCGGTTCTGAGGAGCAAACGCTTGCTTCCTGACCCCCCTAAGCTGTGCTTAGGGCAGATGTCTGATGGAAAAAGTATTAACTGTCATTACGAAAAACCGTTCACAGCCCCGCGAAGATTATTCTTGGTATGCGGGGCTTTTTGATGGACGAATTTTCCAATTTGGAGCTAACAAAACAACTATAAAAAATCCCATGATACGGATGATTCAAAGCACTTCAGCCGGCCATGCGAAGGCTTACTTTTCCGATGCTTTGCTCAAAAGTGACTATTATCTGGACGGGCAGGAAATGAAAGGAAGGATTCAGGGCAGGCTTGCTGAACGATTGAAAATTGACGGTCCGGCCTCGCAAGAGGCCTTTTTTGCGCTGTGTGAAAACCGCCATCCGGACACAATGCAAAAATTAACCCCGCGTATGAAGGAAGAACGCATTACCGGATATGACATTAATTTTCATTGCCCCAAAAGCGTCTCACTCGTAAATGCGTTGATCGTGGACGACCATATCCTGAAAGCCTTTGAAGGAAGCGTACAGGAAACGATGCTGGAGATAGAGGCAGATACACTTACGCGGGTACGGAAAGGCAAAACCTACGCGGACCGTCAAAGCGGCGAGATGATTTGGGCTGATTTTACGCACCTGACTTCCCGCCCGGTAGACGGGCAGTTACCCGATCCCCACCTGCACAGCCATTGCTTTGTCTTTAATGCGGTCTGGGACCCGAAAGAGCAACGGGTCAAAGCAGGCAAGTTTCGCCAGATCAAAAGGGACATGCCCTTTTATCAGGCCCGTTTCCAGAAGCGGCTTGCCGATAAGCTGATCGAAGTAGGGTACCAGATCCGCCGTACCGAAAACTCGTTTGAGATCAAAGCGGTTCCGCAGATGGCGATTGACCTGTTTTCCAAACGGACCGACGAGATCGGGCGGATTGCAAAACAGCAGGGCATCCATGACGCAAAAAGCCTGGACGGCCTGGGTGCGCGGACCCGTTCAAAAAAACAAAAAGGGCATTCCATTTCCGAACTTAGGAAGGGCTGGCGTTTGGCACTGGCGGAATTGGGCGACGCTGCAAAGGCGCAGACACCCATTCGTTTTGCACCCCGCGCTGAGCAAGAAAAGCAGGAGCCGGGTAAGTTTATTAAACATGCAGTAAAGCATTGCTTTGAGCGGGCCTCGGTGGTGCATGAGCGCAAAATTTTGGAGACGGCATGCCGGGATGCATTGGGACAGCCCGAGGTGCCCCTTGCTGATTTGCAGACAGCCTTTCAAGCCCAAAGCGGCATTCTGAAAGTGCGCCAGGGCGGTCTAACACTCTGTACGACCAAGGAAGTCCTGAACGAAGAAAAGCGCATGGTGGAACTGGCGCAAGAGGGTCGCAACCGCTTTGATCCGCTTTATAGCCATGCACCCACTCTCTCCAACATGCTAAATGACCAGCAACGGGAGTTTGTGAAAAAACCTATGCGTTGTCAACTAAATATACACAGTGTTTTAATAAGCTAAATGGCGTATAATAATTGCTGCCCAGTGGTATGCAATTCATCCAGGGTAGCAATCGTCATCAAAGTTATTTTTCAACGCTTGATGAACAGGTAAGCGTCGATAATGCGGTACGGCTCATAGATGCATTTATTGACAAGTTGGAGCTGCAGCAATTAGGTTTTATTGGTACAGTACACAAAAGTGAAGGTCGTCCGCCGTATGCCCCTTCGGTACTTTTAAAACTTTATTTGTATGGCTATCTTAATAAAATCCGTAGCAGCCGCAAGCTTGAAAAAGAGTGCACCCGTAACATCGAGTTGCAATGGCTCTTGAAAAGCTTACAACCCAACTATCATACGATAGCCGACTTTCGAAAAGTACATCCGGTTCCACTGCAAAGCATGTTCAAACTCTATGTGCAGTTTCTTGGTGATGCCGGACTTTTGGGTAAAACAACTATAGGCATTGATGGCAGTAAGTTTAAAGCGGTCAACAGCAAAAAGAATAATTACAATCAAAAAAAGATAGATAAACACCGGCAGTTTATAGAAGACAAAACGACTAAGTATTTACAGGACCTGGATGAACTTGACAGACAGGAAGCAATTACAGCAGGCGCAGATGATCTTGTCGTAAAAAAAGAAAAGATAACTGAAGGTCTCAAAAAGCTTAACGAGCGAACGATTAAGTATGATATACTTCAGCAGCAATTGAATGCTACAGAAGACAGGCAAATTAGTACAACAGATCCCGATAGCCGCAGCATCATCATTGTAAAGAGCATTGTGGAGGTAGCCTACAACGTACAAAATGCGGTGGATGATAAACACAACCTCATTGTACATACTGAAGCCACCAACACGAATGATGGTAAGGCTTTGTATAGAGCCGCTACACAGGCCAAAGAAAATTTAGGGTTACAAAAAGAAGATGCGCTGATGGTACTGGCGGACAAAGGCTATCACACCGGAGCCGAGCTACAGAAATGCCAGGACGAAGGCATGATTACGCATATAGCTTATAAGGAACAACCTGGTGTAAAGCATATAGCGCATGAGTTTTTAGCAGAGAGCTTTACGTACAAAAAAGCCTTAGATACGTACACCTGTCCGGCAGGTGCAGTACTTACTTCGCTGGGTACCTGGCACAATAAAAAAGGTGAGGCGAATGAAACTTCGTACCGGTTTAAAACCTATCGTACAGAAGCTTGTAAAACATGTCCGCTTAAGTATCAATGCACGAAGCTGCCCAAACGTATCATTCATAGAAGCGAGTATCAAGATGCGGTAGATGTCAATGATAATAATATCAAGCAAAATCCGAAGTATTACAAGCGCAGGCAGGCCATTTGTGAACATCCCTTCGGAAGCATTAAACGACACTGGGGTTACACGCATACACTGCTGAAAGGATTATTTAAAGTAAACGGGGAGATGAACCTCATTATGCTCTGTTACAACTTTATGCGTACTAAAAATCTACTGGGCTTTGAGGGGATGATCCAGGCCATTGTAAAATGGACACCAGACTACAGTAAAGTAGTCTGCGCTTTTCAAACAGCGTTTATAGAAGTCTTTTACAGCTACAAAAAACCACTTTTTGTTTTTCCGAAATTTGGTGCCCTGTTTCTGGAGAAAGTCTACATCAATGCCTATTGCCCTTAAAACAATTTGTGGAGCATAGCGGGCTTGTAAAAAGATGTTTATTCACAGTCTGACGGGCAGCAATCCAGCACATCCTCACTTCCCGGCACCGGGTGTCCATCATCAAGGGTGCGGCAGGAACAGGCAAAACGACGCTCATGCAGGAAGCGGTCGAAAAGATCAAGGGTGCCGGAAAGAAGGTCATCGTTGTCGCCCCCACGGCGCAAGCCTCACGCGGGGTACTAAAGGACGAAGGTTTCAAGGACGCAACGACCGTGGCCGGTTTGCTCGCTGACAAACACCTGCAGCAAAAGCTTTCCGACCAGGTGCTCTGGGTGGATGAAGCAGGCCTGCTGGGGACAGCAGATATGAAAGCGATTCTTGAACTGGCAAGTGAAAAGAAAGCCCGTGTGGTGTTGAGCGGGGACACGCGGCAGCATACAGCGGTTGCCCGCGGTGATGCCCTGCGCATCTTAAGCACGGTGGGCGGAGTACGGAGCGCCGGGGTTAGTAAGATCGTCCGTCAGAAGGACAAGGCCTATCGCGAAGCTGTTGAAAACTTGTCGCAAGGAAGAATTAGCGACGGCTTCGGCAAGCTAGATGCCTTGGGCGTCCTCACGAGTGTTGACCCGTTGAAGCCGCACGAACCGCTGGTGAACGATTACGTCGCTGCTGTTAAAAAGAAGCAGTCAGCCTTGGTAATCTGTCCAACGCACAAGCAAGGCGAAGAAATTACTGCTGCCATTCGTGATCGCCTGAAGGAATTGGGAAAGCTGGATAAAAGGGAAATGACCGTTGCCAAGTTGGAAAGCCTGGGCCTGACCGAAGCTCAAAAAACCGACTGGCGCAATTATCAAAAAGGACAAATCGTGCGCTTCAACCAGAACCTGCCCGGCGTTGGGCGGGGTACGGAATGGCGGGTGCGCGATGTGGACGGTGGCCGCGTTGAGGTAATGAGTGTTTTGGGCGAAACGATTGGCCTGCCGCTCAGCGTGGCAAAAAAGTTTGATGTGTATAAGAAGTCTTCCATTGGACTTTCAAAGGGCGACAAGGTGCGGATCACACGCAATGGCTTTGATGAGGGAAAGAAGCGGCTTAGTAATGGCCAATCGCTCCTTGTCCGCTCCCTCACCGAAAGTGGAAAGGTCCTGTTGCAAAGCCCCGACAAGAAAACCAGCTATTGGCTTGATAAATCCTTTGGCCATCTGGATTACGCGCATTGCGTGACCTCCCATGCCGCACAGGGCAAAACCGTCGATCAGGTATTTATCTATCAACCGGCGGCGACATTCGGTGCAACAGACGCCAAACAATTTTATGTTTCGGTATCACGAGGCAGGAAGGGCGCAAGAGTTTATACTGACGACAAAGCGGCCTTGCTTAATAACGCCTCTAAAGCTGGTGACAGGCAATCCGCTTTGGAACTGGTTGCGAAAGACGCAAGGCACCAGAACTATGTGCGACACCTTCAACATGCCGCGCCTTCACTTCAAAAAACCGAGTTTGAAAAACACATTCGTCCAATTACAAAAACCCAGATAGAACGCGATTATGAGCCAGGGATTTAAAAGCCGGTTTGATCAGATGCTTGCTAACAGCGATCAAATGGCAGGCAATGACAGTAAGCCTGAAGTAAGCTGCAGCTCTTACAGCACGGTCGGCCATGCCCGTTTCGTTTGTTTCGGCATGCCCGATGGACGCCGCCTGTTTCTGAATTACAGTTATCTAGTCTCTGGGGAATACAATCCAGAGGATGATACAATCCAGTTAGTTTTCAGTTCGCATCTTGTCGTACTAATCGGAACAAGATTGGAGAGCCTTTATTTCTCGCTCATGCATCAGACGGCCATGCTGGTTGTCTGCTTTGAACCACGATATAAAGTTTTAGAAGAGTCTGATAAGCCCGTTATCCAATCAATTGCTGTTGTTAAGTTTAATACTTAATTCCATTTCTTAGCTGATCGATTAATATTAAATTTTTCCATACTTTCATACATAACTAAAACCACTGTATATGAAATCATTCTCATGTCTAATGATCGCTAGTATCCTCTTTTCATTGACTTCTTATTCTCAACTGTTCGGCCCCAAGAAAATTATATTTCCTGATGCTAAGCTGAGCCAATTTCAAGTATGTGGAGCTAATAAATGCGAGCCTGGGAACTACGGTATTCCCTTTGTGTTTAGGGAGTATTATGCTCCTGATATTGCCAACGTGAATGATGAAAAAAGTATAGCAATTCAACTCTTGGGACACAGTTATCCAGAAAGTAGTCTAAGAGGAGATTTGGCACTTTTTTGCTCTCCAGATGGTGCATCAAGTCCTTTCACTATGAACGATATAAAACCGATGGGTTTTACCGGTAGAGATATAAAATATGATAGATCTGAGAAGTTGAATATCAATGTGGAAGCGGCTACTAAAGCGAACATTGATCAACTTAAACAGTTCACTGGAGACTCGAGTAAACTAAAGAAATTGGAAATTCAAATCAAAGCTGCCTATGCTCGTATCGCAGGTAAAACACTCAAAGTTGGTGGTACATATTACGAATATGGCCTTGATCAATCAACATTAAACCAACTAATTCAAAACCAAAAATACAAAGCATGTAAAGATTATTTGAAAGCTCACGATCTAAGACTGATCACCGCTATTGGCTTTGTTAAATTTGATATTAGTTATGAATCTACAAGTCTGGATTCGCTCGCCAGTGAAATACAATCTGCTATCAGCAAAGAAGGGATACAAGCGCAACTCGCATTTACCTTCAAGAAACAAGTGAGCCAAAGTTTAAAAGCATCAACAAGTAATCTTTATTCAATCGTAGCGTGGCGTAGCGCAAACTCGGATGAAATAGATGCGATCTTAAACCCAAAATAGGACTATTGCAGTTAACCAACATTCTTTGGTTGCAGGCCAGCTAGAAAGCTGACGGCCTTAGTAGCTTCTGATGCAGCCTGGAATATGCACTTCTTATTCTCTTTGAGGATTTTGAGCCAATGTGCGATGTAACTGGCGTGGTCACCTTTGGGAAGAATGCCGATTTCAAACTGGGCACAGAGGAAGGCTGCACCCAGTTCTGCAATCAGTTCTTCCGCAGCATACGCATCGTCACCGAATTTCTTGCCCTTCTCACGCTTAAGTCGCGTTTCGTGGCCGGACCAATGAGTGAGTTCATGCAAGAGTGTGGAGTAATATCCTTCTTGGGCGGTGCAGGTCTTGGAACCGGTAAAGACCTGCTGATCGGGCATCCAGATTTTATCCAGTGACGGAATATAGCAGGCTTTGTCTCCTTTGGTTTCGACGATTGCCTTGGTGTTGCTCACGAACTGGTCAACGTGAAGGATATTTTCAATAGTGGTAACCGGATCATGCGCTGCGGGCTTTTCATCTGGCGTAAAGCTTTGCAATTGGCTGCGGTTGAAGACAACAGAGGACTTTAGAAACGGGATTTCCTTGGTCTGTCCTTCAACCTCTTTCTCCAGGACATCATAGTAAACGATCAGGCTACCTTTTTCGCCTTTTCGGATACTTTCCTTCTTTTCGTTCCACTGCTTGAACGTCGCCCATTCTTGGCAAGGAAACTCGTTTTTAATAGCTGAGCTCCAAAGCAGCAGGATATTGATGCCCTGATAGCCCTTGCCCGTGTGCGAGTTTTTGGGAAGACCCAAGAGACGGTTTTCGCCTTTCCAGGGCTGATGCCAGGGAACGGTTCCGGCTTCAAGCTGGCAGATGATCGTGTCGGTTACCTGCTGATGAAGATCACGCCACTGGGGCTTTTGAGCGGGGACTTCGGTTTGGGTGGATGGGATGGTCATGGATCACCTCGTTGGTTGGAGTGAATGGGTTGCGGGTGATGGACAGCCGAAGGGGTAGCGACCAAGCCAAATCTGAATTTTGGATGGGCGAGTGAATCGCCTGAAAGGCGAGAGGAAAATTCTGTTTGGTGGCGGGCGCGTCTTCGGCTAATCACCGACGCAAAACCCGTTCACATTTCAACCAACAAAAGGTCTCATGACGCGCTATGCCATTCCTGCACACAGATAGCTGCGCTTTGTACCTTCTGGGTGATCTGTGTCGGGGTTAACGGCCTATACCGGTCGAAGGCCAGGACTTCGCCGCTGGAATAGATGGCGCCGCAAAACATTCTGATCTTGCGTAATGGCTCCGCACTCGCGGGCAGCGCTGGCGTAGATGCTGATTGGGTAAAGCCCGATAAATTCTTCATCCGCCTGGACCGATACATTCAGCGGCAGGCGCAACGAGGCCAGTTCGAAAAGGTCGATGTAGCCAAGTTCCGGCGACTGCATACCGAGGTCGCAAAGGCCAAAGGCAATCATGGGGTCAGCCGGGTCAAGTTCGGTGAGTAGCCAGACGCAATCAGCGCCTTCCATGTGGAGCTTGACGACAGGTTGCGGGTCCCGCTCAACGTTCCGCATGGTACCATTGTGAATGAGGCGTTCGTACTGTTCACGGGTGAAATAGGTCATGCTGGTCTCCAGAGAATGCAAAGGATTAGAAGAAGCTTTTAAGGCGGTTACGTTGGCCCTTCAGGCAACGGTCAATTTCGCCGGTGACGTGAGCCAGGCATTGACATCCTTGTGCGGCTGATAGGTTTCGTTCATCGGAATGTGGCGAAGACCCTTCTCTGTTTGAAAGAAGGCGGCAAGTGCATTCGTTGCTTTTGTTCCTGCATTGTCATTGTCCATCCAGGTGCGCACTTCCCGGTAGCCATAGCCACGGATTAGCGGTGTGGCTTCCGCCATCAGCGAGAGCGAATTGAAAACAATCGCGTCATCTGGAAAACGTTCAATCTTGTAATGGGTGAGTGCAGAAAGGAAATCCATCACGCCCTCAAAAAAGTGAATGCCCTCCGGTTTTGGTACCGTGCCGCGAACGAAGGTCAAACCCTTTTTACCCAAAGAAATTTTCAGGAAGCGATTGCGGATTTCATGCCCGCCGTGCTCATTTTGAAACGCGAGTGCAAAGAAGTGTTTGCGGGTTTCGCGGTTGTAAATCCAGGCTTCTTTCAGATACAGTTTTGCCAGCTTTTCTGAAACGGCCCGTTCCTGCAAATACTTGATCAGGGCGGGATGCTGCAATTTGCTCGTGTGGACGAGTGAGAGTTTGTTTTCCTGCGGTAGAGGCACCGTTCGAAGTCGTACCGGTGCAATGAACTTGTGCTGGCCCATCATATTGCCCAGCCAACGCAGGGCGTCCGAAACGGTGTCTTCCTCGCCGCTGCGTTCAAGGTGATGGCAGATTAGTTTGACGACATCCCCGCCAATGCCTTCTCCGTGATCATACCAAAGATTCTTTTTCGGATTGACGTAAAAGCTCGGCGTTTTTTCTTCTCGTAAAGGTGAGGAATATACCAGTTCATGCCCGGATGGTTTACCAAGGCAGGACGTCAGTTTTTCTAAAATCTGGTCAAGCGGAATACGGTTCGCATCGTCAATGTTCATTGAGCGTCTCCAAAGAAATTTTTATGTGTTATGGTTTGATAAGCGTTACGGCTTTTGCTGCTGCTCTAAAAAGCGGTTCAATTCTGACAGGCGGTAACGCACGGCACGGCCAATCTTGATTGGCTTGAGGTCATAACGTTTGACACAATCCCAGACAGCGAGCGTGCCGGGGGATACATTTAAAAACTTCGCGGCTTCCTTGCGGTTGAGCAACGGATCGTGTGGGGTAAAATGGTTCATCATCGGCTCCTGCGTTGCCCTCTGCGTTTAATAGGATATACTTCCTATTCACACAGCTATATAGTATTCTATTCCTATTGGCAACGATTCGACGGAGCGCATTAATGACGATTAATAAGGAAATACAGGTGTTTACGAAGAAAGCGCTTGGCGATTCACCTAAAAAGCCAGGGCTAAAAGACATCTCTCCATCTTCTCCTGGTAATTTCATGGCCATTTTTGAACAAGATGGAAATGTAAGAAGAAGCGTGCAGCAGCGATGCCGATCCAATGTGAAGGGATGCGGATGCCAAAGCTGCAATGGGTCCGAACTGTGAAATGAAGAATCATTTTTCTTGCACAAAACTCCCCGACGCAAAATCAATCAAATCTGGCACTTACGAGTGGCCTTAACTTTTTAGGCATTTATTCCCTATTAGGAACTTATTGACATCGTGAATACGACTCAGGTATCGGTGGAGTCATGCTCCATCCCTTATCAAATTTCGACGTTCAATTTTTCAGGTCACCGGATAAACATATCCTGATCCCGCTGTTGTCATGTTATGCCGCTGCCGGTTTTCCTTCCCCTGCGGATGACCATCTAGATAACAGTCTCGATATCGTCGATTTGCTGATTAGGCGCCCGGCTTCTACATTTTTTGTGCGCGCCAAGGGTCGCTCAATGCAAGGTGTAGGAGTTTTTGACAACGATATTCTCGTTGTAGATCGTTCTGTAACGCCAGTTGACAACAGTATGGTTGTTGCAGCCATCAACGGAGACTGCCTGGTAAAACTTTTTCGCCGCAAAAATGGACGGTGCTGGTTGCAATCAGCCAACAAAGAGTTTTCTGATTTACCGCTTGATGAGACGACTGATTTCCAAGTGTGGGGCGTGGTTACATCCATCATTCGACAACACGGGGAAAACGGTCATGTTTGCATTGGTTGATGGCAATAACTTTTATGCTTCGTGTGAACGCGTATTCAATCCAAAGCTGGAAGGCGTACCTATTGTTATTCTCTCAAACAACGATGGTTGCGTGATTGCGAGAAGTAATGAAGCCAAAGCCCTAGGAATTAAAATGGGCGCACCTTATTTTCAGATGAAGGAACTTATCCAGAAACACAACATCAAAGCGTTTTCCAGTAACTACACGCTATACGGCGATATGAGCGCCCGGATGATGTCCATCCTTTCCGAGTTTGCGCCGGAAGTGGAAGTTTATTCTATAGACGAGTGCTTTCTATCACTAAAAGGGTTTAATAATTTCCATCTTGGAAACATGGGCCAGTCCATCCGGTCATCGGTTCGTCAACAGGTTGGCATACCTTGCTGTGTTGGAATTGGACCAACAAAAACCTTGGCCAAAATTGCCAACCGTTTTGCGAAGAAAAACCCTGGAACGAACGGCGTCTTTGCGATTGAGAATGAGGACTCTCGTCTTCATGCTTTAAAGAATATCGCAGTAGAAGACGTGTGGGGAATCGGTCGACGCTATGCTGATCTTCTCAATTCTATGGGTGTTGAAACGGCCTACGAATTATCACGCTTTCCTGAATCCTGGGCACGGCAATATTTGGGCGGGGTGGTAGGTGTCCGCTTGCTGCGGGAATTGAATGGTCAGCAGTGCATTGAACTAGAGATGGTACCTGGACCGAAAAAGATTATCTCTGCGACTCGCTGTTTTGGGAAAATCGTCACGCAAGAAAGGGATATTTCCGAAGCGCTTTCTTTTCACGTCGCCCGTGCCGCTGAAAAGCTACGGCAGCAAAATAGCGTTGCTAAATCTGTTCATTTCTTCTTTCAAACAAGTCCGTTTAGTAAAACAACCCCATTTTTTCAGGTTTACAAGTCCGTGACTTTACCTGTCGCGACTAATGATACCAGAAGGTTAAATGAGCCGGTTCAAGAGCTTCTAAAAAAGACATTCAGAAAGGGGCTTCGATATCAAAAGGCCGGCATTCATCTGCACGGCATTACACCAGAAGATGAACTACAACAGGACTTTTTTACCAATGCTGACACGCCGAAAGCGAAAGTCATCATGTCTACCCTTGATAATCTGAACAAGCGCTTTGGACGCAACACTGTAAATTTCGCTTCTTCCGGCTTTGAGCGGTCGTGGATCACTCAAGCTAACCTTCGGTCACGTTGTTATACCACGAACTGGGATGAACTATTAACGGTACGCATTTAACTACTTTATACTATCTACATTTGCCGTTCTTTTGGCGAGGCTGTTTGATGATTACCGTATCAATGATATGTGCAATCGATACTTTTTCTTCAGAAAGCTTATAGGGTTTATAAACTGCATTGTTTATGATGTTCGGAGTTGAAGTCACTGCTGCTTGAATTTTTTTGTGGGCAACGTTGTACTGGCGTAGCTATCGAATCGGGTCTTGGCAGCACTTTGAGACTCAGCCGGGGTCGAGGTAAAGGCAACCAATGCGTTAATGCCGTCCCATTTGTCGGTGATATAGTAGCTTGATACGCCACTCTCAACGAGGCGAACGGTATCACCATCTTGGGGCCTGAAGCTTGCCAGATTACTGCTGGTTCCCATGTACTCGCCGAGGATGCTGGTGCGGCCCGCTTTCGGGCGGAATTCGATGTTCGTAGTGCCGGTGCTGCTCTCGTTGAAGTTCTTGACTGTCCTGCGTCGGTAGGCCAGTTGGACACTCGTCACACCGCCGATGGTAGACACTGTGATTTCGGTGACTGTATTCGATGCCGGTGTCGGTGTTGATTCAATAGTTTTTTCTTTTTTGGAGCATGATAATGTCAAGACGATTACGAGAACGGGGAGAACAATACGTATTAGCATGGGATAGTTTTTAGTAGTTTATATTCTATAAAAAATTAGTCGTTATACCTCTATTGCTTAAGCGCCTTGAGACTGCTGAACAGGTCTATCGCCTGTTTCTTGCTCAGCCCTTTGGCAAGACTGACCTCGGAACTGCCGAAGTGAAAGCAGACCCGGTACCTCACAAGGTTGAGGCTCTTCCCGAATTCCTGTCCCGACAGGCGGCTAAGCCACGTTGCAGCGCCGACTGCCGCTGAAACTCCGGTCGCGAACATCGCCGCAGATCCATAGACTAGATTCGTCATGCGGTCATTGCTGAAAACCATGATGCTGCTAAAGCCGGTGAAGGAGACTATCTCCGAAGTTGTTCCATTTGGTGATTTGAAGTAAAACCCACCACTCTGGGTATAGGGATAGGTCAAGCCTCCAAGGGTGACGCTATGCTCGTTAAATGAAAACGTGCCACTCCTGCGTAACAGGTTAATGCTTATCACAGCCACCATTGGCATCAGCAACGAAAGGGCTACGGTGTAAAAAACTCCCATGGACAGTTTTTCCGTGGGTGTCGTTAAGGTTTGGTTTGCGTCAGCAATCTTCCATGACAGAAATATTGCCATGATTAACGAAGGCCAGATCAGTGACAGATAAGCCCGAAGACCAAGTTTTCCTTTCTTGTAGCTGAACACAATGCCATTGTCAGTTTTATCCACTTGGAAGTCATGTGAAGCGACTGCCTTCCTCATAGCAATATTATTTGGGTGATTAAAAAGCCGCTCTGAAACGGGATAGCGAATTTATTTGTTCGTGAGTAAACGAACGTTCATATACGAATGAAAATGAAGCATTTCGCTGCCACGTGCCATAAAAACTACTGTGTTTTCAAAGCAATCCGGCAGAGAAAATCTGCCTTCTTGAAAAAATTTGTTCAAAAATAATTGTTCGTTTATACCCGAACAGATACACCCTTAAAAATGGAAAAAGGGGCAGCTTATTATCGTGTATCAACCGACAGGCAAGGCGACAGCGGCTTGGGTCTTGAAGCGCAGATGAACGCCGTACATTACTTTGTGCAATCCAAACGCTACGACCTTACACGGGAATTCACAGAAGTGGAGAGCGGCAAGAAAAACAAGCGGCTTATTCTGAAAGAGGCGCTTGACTATTGTTTGAAGAACCACGCTACCTTAATTATCGCCAAGTTAGATCGCCTTAGCCGGAACGTTGCTTTCATCGCATCATTGATGGAAAGCCGTGTTCAGTTTGTTGCCGTTGACATTCCGGGTGCCAGTCATCTTGTGCTCCACGTTATGGCGGCGTTTGCGCAATATGAGCGAGAGCAAATTAGCAAAAGGACAAAAGAAGCTTTACAAGCTGCTAAGGAGAAAGGGATACAGCTTGGCGCGAATGGCAGGGCATTAAGTAAGCTGAATAGGCAGCGCTCAGAAGAATTCGCGTCAAAGCATATGCTTTTAATAACCGATTTGAAAAACACGGGGTTTAAGACAATTCAATCGATAGCCGACGAATTAAATAAGCGAAATATCCCCACTTTTCGGCCTGGGTGTCGATGGCATAAAAGTACAGTACATGCACTCATTAGTACACAAGGCAAACTTGTATCCAACGTAGAAACTCGAGGGACTACAGGAAAAATTTGAACGCTCTTTTATAAGAATGCATATTTGAATTATGTTGCTAGACTTCAGATAATTTTAAAGGCTCAAAATGCCTTGTCTAATTTCTTATGCACCAAGGATATTGCAGTCATGATATCTAGGGCTTCATCTTCCTCAATTACAAATTTGATTTTAGGAGTATGAGCTGTAGGGTTTCTAATCAAACCAAAAAGGCCTTTGATCAAATTTGAAAGGCCTATGTGTTCACTTCTCTGAGTATCATCTTTTAAAAGATTTATTCGTATAAGGGGATTAGTCCTAGAAAAGGCTACGTCTACTAAAGCGATGCCATCCGCATACAAACCTGTTTTTAATCGTAGTCGGTCGGCTATACTTTTTGTTGCTTCAAAAATTGAGTGAAAATAATTTTCAGCTAATAATTCTGAGTTACAGTATTTGTGAATCTCGGGATGAACATTACGCGCTTCAAGTTTGTGTTTGAAATGGCTGGCTCTTTCCTGCGCTTCGGTAAGGGTAGTTGCCTTAGACACCTCCCTAAATTTCGAAGCTTCGGTCAATTCCACGCCGATAAAAGACAGTTGTTTATTTAATTCATTTAACCTGAAATGAAATTGTTCGGCTCTACCAATGTATCGCGAGGGTTGCATGGCATTCGATAAGAAAGCAAGTACCGCATTCGAACATTGGTGAAGGTTTTGAGAACCAGCAAAGGCATTATATAAACGCTTCCACTTTGTTATAGTCGGATCAGGATCTGCAATCCTACAGTCAGCTAAGATTTTACCAATTTCTGTTCCGGTAATACCATTTTCTGTCGCAGCTACTGTCTTACAGATGCCTTCCAAATGATAAGGTGCAATTATCGGTCTTTTGATCATAGCCAGGCAAGATTACAATAAAGATTTGCTTCAGTTATATTTGAAAAGTTATCGGATCAATTACAAAAAACAAGGCTGACAAAATGCTTAAATTTAATAGTTCGTGGCGGTACTCATCGCCTGGCGGCATTCCTGCACCAATCGTGGAAGAATTTTCTGGAATTATTTCAAAGATTGCCCGTGGAAAGCAAGATGTGCTGGAACATTTCAAGACCTATTTTGGGGGCGCATCAGGTACGACCGCAAATTGGAGTTCAAACGCAAGTTGGGCTGCCACAGACCTTGATCATTTCATGGGACAGGCGGCGGACAATGCGCCTCTTTTTATCGAAGCCTTCTATGATGCGTGTGATGATTTTAATAAAAGCGCTGATGCCGATGTTGCGCCTGACTACAAGTTTATAAATGCAATACTTAGTAAGCAGGGTGCAAATTATCAGATAGACCCTCCTAACCTTATTGTGACCGCAGACCCCTTGCCGGTAATTCCTATAGAGATAACACCAACCTTGGATGAAAATGCAAATAACCTTATTCAAAAATCCCTTAGCGAAAGTCATAGACTTTTGGCGGAAGACAAATATAAACAAGCTGTTCAAGAAATATTGTGGCTATTGGAAACCGTAACAACCGTCTTCCCAGGCATGACAGCCGAAAACAACGTATCGATTCAGGGAAAGTACTTTAATAAAATATTGGATGCTTTAAAGCAAAATTCAAAAGGAACAGCGTTGGAACAAATCATAGGATGGATAAAAACGTTGCATGGTTATCTTTCCGCACCGACAGGCGGCGGAATAAGACATGGAATGGATTTAAAAGACGGCGTAGCTACCTCAGCAGCTGAAGCAAAACTATACTGCAATCTAATCACGAGCTATATATCATTTTTGTTATCAGAATATGAGCGGCTTAAGGAAAAGGCAGCCATTGATGATTATTGAGTTTTGCAAAAACTCTAAACTCTATTATCCTTAGCGGCATCGTCTATCTATGCACGGATATCTTCTGCACGCCATGCTGTTACACGCGGAGCCAATTTGATTGGTTTTGGGTAAGTACCTTCCTTTATTCCCGCCCAAAAATGCGAGCGTGAGACAGGTATAAAGCGCAGTACATCCTTAACCCTTAAAAAGCCAGTTTCTGATAGCTGGTTGCTCATGTGACACCTCTATTTGAGTTACTCGGGTAGAGTGCCAGTCTTCAACACCTCTTTCACGATAAAGGGCAACTTGTTTATGGAGAATGAGTAAGAGTAACTATGTAGATGCACAAACTTTTGCAGCATTACCAGCGAATTAACTCGGCGCAAGGTGCCCACATATGTGCAGAAGGTAAGTGCTATATGCGCTCAGTGCAAAGAATTTAAAGGCGTATTGAAACATAGCCTTAATTGATGACTTAATTTTCGTTTACAAAAACTACGGCTGCCATTTTTCTTTTGGAACATAATAGCCAACTGTGTCCACACTCTCTTTACAGATCGTATCGCTATTTGGTTTTATAGTCAGAATTGATGATTTTTCGGTGACAGGTTTACTGTTTTTGATGAAATCCCTCTTAACCTCAATTTTTCCTTCTTCATAGCCGGTGTACGAACCAAGCAGGTAACTACCTGCCGCTAAGCAAGCTCCGCCAATTACCTTTAGAATGTATGCTTCTGATTTCGTCATTGGCAATTTTTTTTGCTTGATATTTTCACTCACAAAAACGTCCATCGTTTATCCTCCGAATCAGGTTATGAGGTATATAACCATATGGAAATCGTTATGTCAATCGTTATTCACTTTTGCATACACACAAACGGGCGTTTACCTCTATGCAAAAACGGGGATTTTGTGGCCAGAATAAAAACAGGGGTTATCTATTATTGGGTTTCAATGCAGAAACAAGGGAAAAGCGGTTTGAACTGGAAGCGCAGGAACCGCCTTGTTACCGCCTATCTCATACACCAGCCGCATGACGTGATTACAACCTATACTGAGGTCGAAGGCACACGGCGCAAGGTGCGGCTGCAGCTTATGGCTGCCCTGCAGCAATGCCAGAAACAAATGGCTCGGCTAGCCAATGGCCTGAGCCTGGCAAGCTACCTTTCTCTCCCGCAAAGCTCCTCTTCGTACTTATTAAACCAAATTTCCAAATTTGTTTTTGTTTGATAACAACTATTTACTTCAATTATTTGCATGACTTTTCAATTATATTTCTTGCATATTGTCCCTTTTCATGGTATCTTTGAGGAAAGGTGGTCAAGATGAATAGGCTTTCAGAACTCAAAAGGCGCTTAAAAAGCGGTAAAGTCTACCGGCGGGCTGACCTGGCGCAATGGTCGACAGCTGTGGATCGGCACGTTGCCATGCTTTTAAAAGAAGGCTTCCTTGAAAAGCTTTCTACCGGCTTATACCATGTGCCTAAAAAAACTGTCTTTGGAGCTGCTCCTCCGGATGAAGAGGCCCTGGTCCGCACCTTTTTAAAAGATGATGATTTTCTTTTGACCTCCCCTAATGCCTATAACAGTTTGGGCGTTGGCACAACGCAGCTCTATAATAAGCGTGTTGTTTACAATCATAAAAGACATGGCGAGTTTAAACTCGGCGGAAGAAACTTTTATTTTCATTCCAAGCACTGTTTTCCCAAAAGGCTAACCAAAGAGTTTTTACTTGTTGATCTTCTGAACAACCTGGAAAATCTTGCTGAGGACAAGGAACAGGTTTTGAAGAATGTGTTTGTGAAAGCAAAAACAATGGATACAAAGAAACTGAAGCAGACACTAACCAGCTACGGCAACACAAAAGCAAAAAGACTGCTGTCACCCTTATTAAATTCGCAAAATGCGGTTGCCTATGCCGCATAATTATCTTCACGACCGAAAAGAGTTTTCCGACTTACTAAGAATTTTAGAAAGGGATGAAAAGATTCTCGCAGGACTGATAGAAAAAGACTACTGGATCATGCATGTCCTGCATGGCCTCACAAAGCAGGGCTTTTCTTTTGAAATGAAAGGGGGAACGTCCCTTTCTAAAGGCTATGGAATCATCAACCGATTTTCAGAGGATATCGATATACAGATCAACCCAACCGAAAAAATGGGTGTATCAGTTAATCCAAACAATATAAAGCCTAATGCAGTTGAATCACGTAAGCGCTATTATGACTGGCTGGCAAACGAAATAAAGATTGATGGCATTGTCTCCGTCGAGCGTGATCACGCTTTTGATAACCCCCAGACCTATAACAGCGGCGGCATCAGACTTCATTATAAAAGTTATACTGATAAGGTTGAGGGCCTAAAGGACGGCATCTTGCTTGAAGTGGGCTTTGATACCGTTACGCCCAATAACAAGCTGACGATTAGTTCCTGGGCTTATGATAGGGCGGCAAATACAGAAGGGATAAAGATTGATGACAATCGTGCTGTTGATATCGCATGCTACCATCCCGGCTACACATTTGTGGAAAAGCTGCAAACCATTGCCACCAAATTCCGGCAGGAAAAGGAAAATGGCAAGCAGTATCCAAACCTGATGCGGCAGTATTATGATGTTTATTGCCTCCTCGATAATAAGCAGGTTCAGGATTTCATAGGTACAAAAGAATATCTCGGGCACAAGGAAGCAAGATTCAAAGGGCGGGAAAGAGGCATTGTGATCGCCGAAACCGAAGCATTTTTACTACCCTCTCCAGATACAAGAGAAGATTTCAAAAAGAGATACAGGGCAACAAGTGGTCTTTATTATAAAGGGCAGCCAGACTTTGATGATTTGCTGGAGAGAATAAAGAAAAATATTGAACGTCTTTAAATTCGGGTTATCGGTATGACTGCTCATGTGGTAATTGGTGATCGTGAACGTTGTCTCTCAGCAGGGATGACAGAGTATAACTCTAAACCTTTCGAACCAGAAGAGCTGGAGAGTAAGCTGGCGCCGTTGAGAAATACGCCTCCCGGATGTGGTAGATCTACCTACAACAAAACCTGGCATTGACGTTTAAATCGACAGACCGCTAAAGATGTCGTCGTTGTGCGAAAGCAATGTACAAGCAAGACAAATATATTAATGGAGCTCAGGTCTTTCAGTTTATTTCAAACAGTTGTCAGGATGATAGTTAAATGGTGAAAATGTTTGAAAAATTAGCGTGAAAGAACGATTGATCATCACTGTGGACTGATCTTTTTTGCTAAAAACACATCTAATTCGGCTCTACTGTCAGTGACTTGGAATTCGTTTTCAGTCATGATCAACATGCTTTTGAGAAAAGAAAGGTGAAGATCTAGTGTTACAGCCTTTTTTAGTATGGAATTCAGTTCGAAATGCCTATCGTTTTGAAGCAGTTCCTGCAAACAAAGCATCAACTCTTCGTTTCGCTTTACGAGTGTCAGTTTCGAATTGTCCAACGTATCATAAAGGGAATCGACAAGATTTGTCATGCTAAACTCTCATAACATATATACGTTCGATATTTTTGACTGTAAAGCAAAGTTTCATATGTCTGAAACAAGGCTTGGTATCTTGAATTTAGGTAGTTTGTGTGTATACTAATTATAACCCATTTTAACCGCATATTGGGGGCAGAATTAGGGTATATGTCAGTACCGTTTATCCAAAGTTCAGCAATATCAAATACAAGGAACAAAATAGTGAAACCGACATCCGGCACCATCTTACCCATTGATAACCCTTATTCTTCATTACTGGATGACGAAAAATGTCATCAGCGCAAGCATTTGCGTTCAAAAGGCTGTTATCAATCCTTTCCTATCATCAACTGCAATAAACCGGGTTTGGGGGCAAATCTGGGGTGCATTTCATTATTTCCATATCGTCTTGCCCCCAAAACCCTCGTAAGTCAATGAATTGAAAGGATGATACCCAATGCTCTCCGACATGTCATGCCGTACAGCAAAAAGCAAAAACAAACCTTATAAACTTTTCGACGCTGAGGGCCTTTACCTTGAGGTCACAACTAGTGGCTCAAAGTTTTGGCGGTTAAAGTATCGCATCTTTGGCAAGGAGCGTCGCATATCCGTCGGCAAGTATCCAGATGTTTCACTTCACGACGCACGAAAAGAAAAAACTCGTTTAAAAGAAGAAATACGAAATGGCAAAGACCCTGCCTTTGAAAGGAAAGAACAAGCACGATCAGAACAACTGCAGCGTGCTCTCACGTTTGAAGCAATGGCGCTGGAGTGGCACAGCAAACAGTTGGATGCTTGGAATAATAGTTACGCTCAGACGGTTAAGCACCGCTTGGTCAAATATGTCTTTCCCTTCTTCGGCGACTACCCCCTTGCCTCGATCAAGCCGATGCTTGTCTTACAGTGCCTTCAAAAAGTTGAAAAGACCGCGCCAGAGATGTCGCGACGCATAAAGGCATATTGCACCCATATTTTTAAATATGCCATGGCAACTGGTCGCGCAGATAACGATCCAACCTACGGGCTCGAAGCCGCGCTAAAAAAGTTCAAGAAAGGCCATTATGCCTCAATATCGGTTGATGAATTTCCAGCATTCCTTGTAACGTTGCATGAGTACCAGCATCGGATTTATCGACAAACGTTTCTTGCGCTTAAGTTACTTCTCTTAACGTTCGTTCGCACAGCAGAACTGGTTGAAGCTAAATGGCCGGAGATTGATTTTGAAAATGCGATGTGGATTGTTCCAGGGGAGCGCATGAAAATGAAGCTTCCTCACATGGTTCCTCTATCGCGACAGGCGTTAGCGGTCTTCCAAGAATTGAAAGAAATGAATGGTCATCGCGAATACGTGTTTGCAAGTTATTACGGACCCAGGAAGCCAATGTGTAAGAATACGATGCTCGTAGCGATCAAACGAATGGGGTATAACGGCAAGATGACCGGTCATGGATTTCGATCACTGGCTCTTGGCTTATTGAAAGAGAAGCTAGGTTACTCACACGATATAGCTGACCGGCAACTGGCGCATGTTCCGAAAAGTGCAATTGACCGTGCTTATGATCGAGCGCAGTTCCTTCCGCAGCGTATTGAAATGATGCAAGCTTATGCTGATTATATTGATGAGATTTACAAGCGGCTAATTACTGAAAAGTTACCCAAATGATTTTTAAATTAAGTTCCCGAAATTGACAGGTTCGCAACATTATTTGCAAGACCCAAGCCGGATAAACATTTTATGACTTTAGTTGCTAGAATCACATAGTTTTTTTTATTACCTCACCTTGATATGCTCCCTTTTTGTACCCCAAGTCAATTAGTAAAAACAAACATCTTTAGTTACACAGTTGTGTTCTTGTTCTATTATACCCCAAGACCATCTATAGAAAGCTTATGGGCGCTTGCAATGAACTAAAGCTAGGGCATACGACTTCTCGTAGCAGCAGGCTCTTTAAGTTGCACGCAAGACGAATAGCGTTGCCGCAAAATAACTTACATAATTCCTTAAATTTGAAGGCCATCCGTTGATTGATGACTTCAGTTTATTGATTAATGCAAAAGAGTATTACTTAAAATCTTTACTTAAAAAGCGGTTGTTTATTGTAGTCCGGATTGCATTGTGAGCGACGGTCTCTATAATTTTTTGAAAACTTGGAAAAGCAATGAAGAAAAAAGCTAGTGTCAGTAAAGATGATAAGAAACAATCCGTGTATTATGAACATGGAGATTCGGCCAAGATTCTAGAGAAAAACTATGATGATAAAAGATTTGATTTAGTAATTACTTCTCCACCTTACAATGTTGGGAAGGAATACGAAACAAAAACATCGATTGAACATTATCTGAAAGAACAAGAAGAAATCATCAAGCAAATTATTCGTGTAACGAGCGACAAAGGAAGTATCTGCTGGCAGGTAGGAAATTTTGTTGACAAACATAAAGAAATATACCCCTTGGATATTTTCTACTATGAAATTTTCAAAAGGCATGGATTAAAATTACGAAACAGAATTATTTGGCATTTTGGCCATGGATTACACACTAAAAATAGATTTTCAGGCAGATATGAAGTTATTCTATGGTTTAGTAAAACAGATGATTATATTTTCAATTTAGATGACGTAAGAGTTAAATCAAAATATCCTGGCAAAAGACATTTTAAAGGCCCGAATAAAGGAAAATTGTCAGGTAACCCCAGAGGGAAGAATCCTGCTGATGTGTGGGAAATCGTCATTCAGGATTGGGAAAAAGAAATTTGGGAAATACCGAACGTAAAAGCCAATCACAAGGAAAAGACGGAACATCCTTGTCAATATCCCATCGAATTAGTAGAGCGATGCATTTTAGCATTGACGAACTCAGATAGTGAGATTTTGGATCCATTTGCTGGCGTCGGTTCAACACTTATAGCTGCTCTAAAGAATGGAAGAAAAGCGGTAGGGATTGAGAAATACAAAAAGTATGTAGATATAGGTGAGGCGAGAATAGATAAATTCAAAAGTAATGAGCTAAAAGTGCGAGAAATAAGTCAACCCATCTATGATCATACTAAATCGAAACTCTCAATTGTTCCTCAGGAATTCAATTTTGAAGCATGAAAATATGTGACATCTATAGCCACTTGTACGCAAATGAAAAGCTCTTAGCTAAAAACGGCGTGCTTGACGAGCTTGAGCAAATCTTAAATGACAAAAGCTTGATCTTCGGGAAAAAGCGTCCAGATGAGATAAAAAAAATAGTTAGCCAGAAATTCAATAGTAAAGGTTGGGCAGACAAAATACGCGTTGGAAATTCGAGACTAACTATCAGCTATTCAAAGTCTAAGGTAGGTATCTGTTTCCAGCTAGGTAATGTCGCAAGGACCTATGCAGACATTTTAAAGCTAACACAGATGGGGAAAAAGAATACTATTGAGATAGGCATTATCATCGTGCCTCAAAAGATCGAATCAAAAATTCTAGGAGCCAATTATGCTCAGTTCGAAAGACTTTCCTCTGAAATAATCCATTTCAAGGATATAATTAATCTGCCTATACTCATTATTGGACTTTCAAATTAATCACTAAAGTGTGCGTCATGAAAAGTTACTCGCAACGTGTAGAATATATTCGAAAATTGAATGAAGCGGCCAAGAGAGATGAGAGCAGGCCCGCGTATCCGATAAGAAATTGGAGGGGGAAAAATATCCTGTATCCAAAAATTATACAGGTTGATGTTGATTATTTGATGTTCAGATTAGAAAATTCGCGAACTGAAATTCAACAGTTGACGTATCTACGAACTCATCCCACGTTACCCAAGGACCTGTTTTCAAACCCAGAGTCAGATATGGCTCAAGGGGCGCAAGAAGCTATCTTAACCCAAATTAATAAGTCAGCAGGGAAAGATTTCTTGGAAGACTTAAAATCAAGAGGTCAGGAAGATTCTGCGATTATTACTTATGATGGTTATCTCATAAATGGAAATCGTAGAACCGCTGCTTTGAAAAACTTGGGCGTTCGATATATCGATTGTGTTGTTTTACCTGAAGACACTACACCGAAAGACATTTATGAGCTTGAACAAGAACTCCAGATTTCTCAAGACTTTCGTGAGGATTACCACTGGATTAATGAGCTCAAGAATATTAGGAAAGGGTTAGAGGATAAACGCTTTAATTTCAGAGAAACTGAAATGGCAACCCGGTTAAGAATAAGCGTTCAAGACCTTAGAGCCAAAAGACGGATGTTGGAACTAATCGATTCTTTTCTTATTTGGAAAGATATTTCGGGTCAATACGACTATAGTAAATTAGAAGAAACAGAGCAGATTTTTATTCAACTTGAAAAGGCAATTCGGAGGTACTCGGATCCTTTGAAAATGGAAGAATTAAAAAATGCAGCCTTTACCTTAATTGAGGAAAAACCAACGAAGGGTAGACTGTATGGCTACATTATGGACCTCATAAGAAACTTTGATAAAGTTTATGAGAAAATCTTAGATGAACGCGCCAGTAAGAATACACAACAAGCTAATCCTGTCCAAGAATCTGATGACGTTATCGACGCAATATTAGGCGATGATAGTCAAGAAAACGGGGCACCTATCTTTAACACATATTCGAACGCTCCTGAGATGGCTGCCTTGTTGGTAGAAAAGATTGCAGATGTAAAAGCTGAGAATAAGGAACAATCCAATAACGAAGCCGTTTATGATGCAGTGAGTTCCGCTTTAAGGGAGCTTCAAGGACTTTCTATCGATAATGACACCGCTAAGCAGGAGAGTATAAAACACAAGCTTGAACAGATCATAACGGCTTCCCAAGATCTCATGAAGCAACTTCAGTCGATAGAAAACTCATAAGGTGCAAGAACAAATCAAGGTATCGGTTAATCCTCTCACGTTAATGACTTCAATTGAGTATGATAGCTCAAATTTGAAAGTCATTAATGATCTAAAGCTTTTGCTAACAAGCATATCACAGAGCTCCGATTTTTCCGAAAATGGAATTACCATCTTATGGCATGACTTCAAATCGAATTTGATAAATATTAGTCGCATACTGAAAAGTCACCAAGTCAGGATGGAATTTGATGACCTCAGCAAAAAGCTCGTCGATGAATTTATTAAGGATCGAAATAGCATTAAAGGCAAAGGAATAAATATTCCTCCTATTGATGACCTTCCCACACTGTTAAAAGAAATTGGTTTTAAAAGGCCATTAAAAGATGAGCAAATTCGCGATGTCAAACAGTTGCTTATTCTAAAGCATGGAGCAAATTTTTCTGTACCTGGCGCTGGAAAAACAACGGCCATTTTAGCAGTCTATTCGGTGCTTAAACACTTCAACTTAGTTACCAAACTATTTGTAACTAGTCCGATCAATGCATTCATATCTTGGGAAGACGAAATAAAGAACATTTTTGATGTTCCGCTGAGTGTTCGCAGGCTTACGACCTTTGATTTATTAAATCCTGCAGATATCCTTGCAAATAATCCGGATGTCCTCTTGGTTAATTACGAAAAGCTACGCAGAGATATATCTAGTTTGATACCTTACTTTTTCCAAAATGACGTACACTTAATCTTGGATGAGTCACATAGGATAAAAAGTGGTATTAACAATCTAAGCTATGCACAGATAACAAAATTATCTGACTTAGCAAAAAGAAGAGATATACTTTCCGGAACTCCAATGCCGCAAAGCTACCTAGATTTAGAACCTCAGTTCGCATTTTTATGGCCGGCCGAACGAATAATCCCTGAAGAATCAACATTACGGGATGATACTAAAATTGAACAGATAAACTCTAGCATTAAAGATTTATATGTCCGAACAACAAAAAAAGAATTAGGACTAAAAGATCCCGTGATTTCATACATTCCTATAGACATGGGGCCTTTGCAAAATGAACTCTACAGGCTTTTCAAGTCGGAGACTGCAAGATTGCTATCAGGCATGGATAATCCTAACAACCTTGTATTCAGGAAAATAGGTAAAAGTGTAGTTAGGCTCTTACAGGCTGCGACAAATCCTATGTTGTTGGGAGCAAATGATGAGTATGACGAAGATATCCGCTCTCTCCCCGACCCTGCAAAAATTTGGGCATTGCTGGAAGAATTTGTTAAGTATGAAAAGCCAGCAAAAATCGAGTTTTTAAAGCAGCGTGTTGAATACATTCTCAATGAGAGTTCAGACAACAAAATTGTTATTTGGTCCTATTTCGTCCGTAATATTCAACTTTTGGAAAGACTTTTTAAGAACTATAATCCAGTGTCAATTTACGGAGGAATAGCTACCGGGTCGGATGAAGATGAAACTTATAGAGAGGGGAGAATTCGAAAATTCCATGAAGACAGTTCATGCCGTTTAATGATAGCAAATCCGCAAGCCTGTGGCGAAGGGATAAGCTTACATCGAGTATGTCACCACGCCATATACTTAGATCGAAGTTTCAATGCTGCACACTTTCTTCAATCAGTAGACCGTATTCACAGATTAGGTCTAGAGAACACTGTTAGTACATATATCGACATCCTTATCTCAAAGAATACCATCGACGAACTTTTAATCGATAGATTGAATGAGAAAATTTTAAATATGGGGGAAATTCTTGACGATCCTTATTTAAGAACGATGGCATACGATCCAGCCGATATCCCGCCTAGTGAGGATGATGGGATTGATAGTAGAGACATCGACGCACTTAAAAAGCACGTTTCATCCAATGAGTAAGGCTTCTTCAATTCAAATTACCCAAAGTAATATTATTGCACTTTGGCAGCTTATATCTATCACAAGACGATATAGCGACATTACTGTTAAAAGTGCCATCGAAACAATTCGTGAATCTGGCTTAGCTGCTGGAGAACTTCCGGCTGACCAAGGATTAAAACTAGGTCAGCATTGCAGACTACTAGAAATTAGTGAGCAAAGGCTTTTTGCTACTCAATTTTGTAAGGATAACCTGTTTAATATATGTGATGCGGAAGAACCAAATATCGACGTTTTTAGGGGAGTTTTGTTGCGTTACGTCTCGTTTCAAAACTTAGACTGGCTTCTCTTTTTTAACGACGATGCAGATATTTTTAGAACTGCCATTCCTGATGACTGGATTGAGCTGCTTGATGGAGCATCACTTTTTGAATTCGATAGCGTCGAGGTCAGAGATTGGTGGGGTCAAGTTTTCAGCAAGTTTCAAACCTATAAAGAAGGCCAAAAGGTAGAAATTGGGAAAGTCGCCGAAAAACTCACATTCGAATTTGAAAGAAAACGATTAGAAACCGATGGACTCGAAAATGGGCCACAATTTGTAAAATGGGCATCTCAAATAACTGATAAGTATGGATACGATATCCTTTCCATACGGGGTAACATGCTCAAGCTACATCTGGCAGAAAGAAGCAAAATCCAGGTTGAAGTAAAGTGCTCTGTGTCATCCAATGAGCAAGAATTTAGATTCTACGTTACTAATAACGAGTGGAATACAGCTTTGAAACAGCTTGATTCGTATTACTTCTATTGTTGGACATCAACTAGTAAGGAAAAAGAAACCGCACACGGCCCATTCATTATCCCGGCTAGTGACTTAAGTGACCACATCCCAATAAATAATGGCTCGCTGTGTCAATGGTCTGAGTGCCGTTTTGTTATAGATATTGATCAATTTAGAATAAACTAAAATATAAGATAAAATCTTAGCTAGTTAAACCGAGTCATGACTACGTGCAAATTACGTGCAAATAAAAAAGCAGTTATAACTTACCGTCATAACTGCTTGATTACCAGCTCCCCCTTCAGGACTTGAACCTGAGACCCTCTGATTAACAGTCAGATGCTCTAACCAACTGAGCTAAGGAGGAATATTATTTTGTCCCTCTGATTAACAGTCAGATGCTTTGACTGGCAATTTTCAGGACGGCAAAAATAGGCGTTTTCTTTTTTCAGCCAAATGAAATATGCTTCTTTACCAATAAAATTTTCTAAAGCAAACGCCACTAAAGCAAGCCCCAGAAACTTTTATTTTCAAAGCCAATGTAGATTCCATCATCCCTTTTTTCAACCGGCCAGTGTTTAAGGTAATAGCCCTCGCCGCTTACGTTGCGGCCGTTTTTCATACAAAACTTATAACGGTGCAAGGGACAAACTACATTGCCTAAGGCATCAATAAAACCTTCTTTAAAAAATCCACTGGCATGAGGGCATTTAGCCGTAAAGGCAAACAGCTCCTCTCTATATTTTCCTATGCAAACGGCTTTATCATCAGCCACTATTTCCGCCAGATTATTGTTGCCAAACTGAATTTCTTCTAAGCTCTCCGCTACCTTAATCCATCTACGCTTTTCAACAGCCATACCTACCACCTTATTAACCTGTCAACTAATCAACGTGTCTTTATTTTAATATAAAAACTCGGTTTTGTACGGGTATCGTATCCGGTACATCTCCCGTACCTTTTCTAAGATCACTTTGCGCAGGCTGTCAATATTTGTTCGCTCCAGCGCCGAAATAAAAATAGCATTGCCGCCGGTTTGTTCCTGCCAGCGCTGTTTTAAATCGTCAAGGATTTGTTCTTTGGTTTCATCGTTCAGCCACTCATCAAACGTATGCTTGATGTATAGGTCCATCTTATTAAAAATGGTCAGCATAGGCTTATTATGTACATCTAATTCCTGCAGGGTTTTATTCACTACGCCAAGCTGGTCTTCATAAGCCGGGTGCGAGGTATCTACCACATGCAGCAATATATCGGCTTCCCGCACTTCATCCAGGGTGCTCTTAAAACTTTCTACCAGATGGTGCGGCAGCTTGCGAATAAACCCAACCGTATCGCTTAGCAAAAAAGGCGTGGTTTCATACACGATCTTTCTCGTCGTTGTATCCAGCGTAGCAAATAGTTTATTCTCGGCCAGCACGTCGCTTTTACTAAGCAGGTTCATGATGGTGCTTTTACCAACATTGGTATAGCCTACTAAAGCCACCCGGATAAATTCACCACGTTCCTGCCGTTGGGTAAAAGCTTGCTTATCTATTTGATTCAACCGTTTGCGCAGCAACGAAATTTTATCCCGTACAATACGCCTGTCCGTTTCTATTTCGGTTTCACCAGGACCGCGGGTACCTATACCGCCACCCAATCTTTCTAAGTGCTTCCACATGCCGCGTAACCGCGGTAAAATGTATTGGTACTGCGCTAACTCCACCTGCGCTTTTGCCTGCGCGGTTTTAGCCCGGCTGGCAAAGATGTCAAGTATCAAATCGCTGCGGTCAATGGTTTTTATATCCACTTCTTTTTCAATGTTGCCAATCTGCGATCCGCTGAGTTCATCGTCAAAAATGAGCACGGTAATTTCCTTGTCCCGGACATAGTCTTTGATCTCCTGTAGCTTTCCTTTGCCTACATACGTTTTACTATCGGGGTGCGATAATTTTTGAATAAACTTCTTCACCGATACAGCGCCGGCCGTTTCGGCTAAAAAAGCCAGTTCATCCAAATACTCAACTACCTCTTGTTCGCGTTGGTCTTTATGTACCACGCCTACCAGCACGGCCCGCTCTTCTTTATTGATCTTACTTTTTTTATCAAGCATGCAGGTTGTTTATCTGGTAAAATTAAAAAAAGCGATCAACCTTGCGGAGGATCGCTTTTTATTTCAGAATATTTTTTTAAGGTCTTCATCTGAGCCCTTCTGTAAATGATGAATTAGAGGCTGGCCATTCACCATTACAATCCGCTAATGGCTAAGCCAATGCTCATCGCATTCATCTTTGGCCCTACGCCTTCTTTAAATAACGAGGTTAGCGAGTAACTGCCAAACACACTAAAATGACCATACCCGATACGGCCTGTGGCTGAAATGCGGGTGGTATTAAAAAAGCGTTTGCTTTTATCCTTCAGGATGTAATCATTGGTAACGGTGCCGGCAGCGTTTTCTAACGTTTTACCTTTTTCCCAGGCAGCCAGCATCGTTCCTACTTTGGCGCCGATGGCTACTTTAAAACTTTTTCCATCGGCCTCTGGCTTCGAAGAAAACCGCAGTTCCACCGGTAGCTCTAAAAACGAAGTAGCTACTTTATATTTTTTAAAATGAGCACTGTCCTTAAGGTCTTTAAAAACAATAGTAGCTCCTGTTCCGGTGATGCCGGCGCTCATCTTATCTAAAAAAATATTATCGTTGGCAATGCCTGGGCCTAAAGCAATGCTAAGATTAGGAGTTGATTTAAAAGGAAAATCGTACATCAGGTAAAGATTAAACGTACGGGAGAACCCGGTGGTACGAATGGTGGAAGGACGATTTTGCCAGGAGGCGCCGCCAAACTGGATCATGAAATGATCTTTGGCGCGGACCTGCATCGGGCCGGTCATTTTAGTGGAAACAGTAGAATCGGTTTGAGCAAATACAGTACAGGTAACAAAAACCACAAAAGCACAACAAACTAATTTTCTCATAAAAGGAATTAAAAGAAACAAATGTATTTTTCAACAGGTTAACGAAAGGTTAAACGAAGTTAGGAGAGAGTTTGAGGTTTGGAGTTAATGGTTTAGCGTTACTAACGAATGAAACTATTTTTCAACCTTCAGATAATCATCCATACACAATGATGGTTGAATTAAGATAACCCCAAACCCCTGCCCTCCAACTTTTTCATCTTTTTTTACCACCTACAATTACGGCTTTCAATTATTTTTACCGCTACCATTCATTTCTTATGAAACAACTTGCCACTACACTTCTTCTTTTTTGCTGTGCCGCTATCCGGGCACAAACCGGCTACGAAATAAAAGTTACGCTCAAGCCTTTTAAAGATCAATACATCTACTTGGGGCATTACTACGGAAAGCAGTTACCCATCATTGATTCAATAAAAGTGAACGATAAAAGTGAAGCCGTATTTAAAGGCCCAAAAAAATTAGGCGGTGGCATTTATTTAATCGGCTATCCCAATAAGGCCAACAAGTTTGAATTTTTAATTGGTAAGGAGCAGCATTTTTCCATCATAGCCGATACCGCTAAAATAGACCAGGTAATCTTTATCGGTTCTCCGGAAAATGTTTCTTTCAAAGCTTATCAGGAGTTCATGTTTAAAAATGGCAAGGCTATGGATGCCTTGTATGCAAAGCGCAAAGGAAGCAGCATAACTGATTCATTACGTCTGTCGGCGCAGATGGATTCCGTCTCTAAAAAAATAGCCGCTTATCGCATCGCTACCATTGCTAAAGAGCCTGATGGTTTGCTTACAGCTTTATTAAAAGGCATGCGTGAACCGGAGGTGCCGGCCAATGCGGCAGCGCTAAAAAAAGATTCCTTGTATGCCTATCATTATTTCAAATCGCACTATTGGGATGGCGTGGCTTTTTACGACGACCGCCTGGCCCGTACGCCGTTTTTTGAAAGTCGCATTGATAAATATTATGAGCAGTTGGTGTATCCATCGGCCGACTCGGTGATAAAAGAATTGGATTGGATGTTGGGCTATGCAACGGCTTCTGATGAAATGCAAAAGTTTTTATTGCTCAAGTTTGTGAACCGGTATCTCAATCAAAAGTATATGTGGGAAGACGCCGTGTTTGTACACTTGTTTGAAAAATACTTCGCTAATAAAAATTATGAATGGCTCACTGATAAAGGCCGCAAAGTCATTACCGACAGGGCTTACAGCTTAATGGCCAATATTATGGGCACGCCGGCGGCGGAGATAGAACTGCCTGATAGCAATGGAAAGAAAACAAACCTTTATGGTGTAGATGCGCCCTATACCTTGGTGGCCATTTACGACCCTACGTGCAGCCATTGTAAAGAAGCCTTACCCAAACTCGATAGTATTTACAAAGCCAAATGGCGGGGCGAGGGGCTTAAAATGTTTGCCGTAGCTAAGGAAACTGAAGGCGGAAAAAAACAGGATTGGTTTGACTTTATTCATAAGTATGGCCTTGCAGGATGGACGCATGTGTACTATTCAAAAGAAGTGGATGCAGCAAGGATTGCCGCCAACACGCCATCGTACTCGCAGTTGTACGATGTGCAAAGTTTTCCTACTTTGTACCTTCTTGACAGGGACAAGCGCATCATAGCAAAAAAATTATCTACCGAACAGGTGGATGAGATTTTAGCACAGCGAATAAAAACCGGTAAAGCCAATTAATATAAGTTGGCAGTTTGCAAAACAAAAACCGTTCTTTTCCTTTGAATGAATTTTTCTTTTAGAGGTGCCTAACGGCTAATTCAAATTAGAACGGCTGCCCGAATGACTTAAATATCTATTTATTACATGAAGAACCTACTTACTGCTTTATGCCTGCTGGCTACCTGTTGCGCCAATGCCCAAACCCTTTTTACCTACGGAAAAGAAAGCGTTTCGGCTGACGATTTTTTACGGGCCTTTAAAAAAAACAACAACGGCGCAAAAGATCAAAAGGCGCTGAACGAATACCTGAATCTTTACATCGCTTCGCGGCTAAAAATTGAGGAGGCTAAAGAAGCAAGGTTTGATACATTGCCGCAGTTGGTAAGCGATCTGGCTAATCTTCGTCAGCAAATACTTCCCGGATATTTAAACGATAAGGAAAGCCTGAATAAATTAGTGACAGAAGCTTTTTCCCGTTCGCAAAAAGACCTTCATATAGCGCATATTTTTATCGCTTTTGGTAAAGCAGATGCCGATGCAGCCGCCGCCGGAAAGAAGCGGGATGAAGTAACAGCGAAGCTGGCTAAAGGAGCGAAGTTTGATGAAGTGGCGAAACAATACTCCGATGATCCATCTGCAAAAAACAATGGCGGCGACTTAGGCTGGTTAACGGTTTTTAGTTTGCCTTACCAGTTAGAGAATATTGTTTATACCACTCCGGTCGGCAAAACATCCGCCGTTTATACCTCAAGGGCGGGCTACCATATTTTTAAAAATTTGGGCGAACGCAAAGCAGCCGGTCGTTTAAGAGTGGCGCAAATTCTGTTGGCTTTTCCACCGGGGATAGATGATGCCGGCAAGGCTGCCATAAAGAAAAAAGCCGACTCGCTTTATGCCCATCTGTTGGCCGGAGATGATTTTGGTAGGCTGGCTACAGCGTATAGCAATGACGTAGTTTCATCTGCTTCAAACGGGCAAATGTCGGAGTTTGGCGTAGGCGAATATGATCCGCTTTTTGAGAGCGCCGTCTTTGCGCTAACGAAAGATGGCAGCACGACTAAACCCTTTACTACTTCACATGGTTATCATATAGTAAAACGACTGAAAGCTGCGCCGGTAGCCACTAAGCTGGATGCAGCTACTATCGAAGTGTTGCAAAGAAAAATTGAAGGCAACGACCGTATTGCCACTACAAAAAATATTCTGGCGCAAAAAGTAGTAAAGCAGGCAGGGTATAAAAGGTTATTGGATTCTAATGATGAACTGTGGGCTTATACGGATAGTGTTTTAAGTTATGTGCATCCTAAAAAGCCACTTTCCATCAACAACGTAACCGGGCTTTTAAAAATAGGTGATCGTACGGCATCAGTAAAGGATTGGACCAACTTTGCGCAAACCGCGAGGTACCGCCCTGATGGCAGCGGCGTAAAATCTTACCCCGCTTTATGGGAGGAGTTTGTGCAGGCAAAAGCATTGGAATATTATCAGGACCATCTGGAAAATTTTAATGAAGATTTTCGTAAGCAGATAACTGAGTTTGCCGATGGCAATCTCTTCTTCGAAATTATGCAACGCAACGTATGGACGCCGGCACAAACGGATAGCATCGCCTTACTGAATTATTATCAAAAACATAAAAACAATTATACCTGGAAGCAAAGTGCCGATGCGGTTATTTTTTATGCGGCCAACGAGCAGGCAGGCAACGATTTTTTTAAGGCTTTGCATCAACAGGCAACGTCGTGGCGAACTGCCTTGTCAAACTACTCCGAACAAATTACAGCGGATTCTTCCCGCTTCGAACTTAGTCAAATTCCAAAGGGTGCCGGCGATATAGTCACCGCAGGTGTTCTTACCTCGCCGGTTATTAATAAGGCCGATAACACCTCTTCCTTTGCTTACGTGATTGCGCTTCATACCAAAGAAGAGCCCCGCAATTTTACCGAAGCAAAAGGGATGGTGATAAACGATTACCAGGCAGAATTAGAAAAAGAATGGCTGGTAAAATTGAAGAAAAAGTATCCTGTGCAGGTGAATGAATCGGTGTGGAGAGAAGTCTTGAGAAAGAAGGGCTGATGCGTTGTTTATGTTCAATGCAGAAACGTATGTGATTGTCTTTTATCCCCAACGCTTCAAGTGAGCGATATACGCGGTGCAACTGTAAACGTCAGTGCTATTGTGGCTGTGCGGTTGTGAGACACAACCGTTGCCGTTGGGCCGCTCAAACTTGCGTCTCACAAGTTTGCGTAACATTATAAACTATCTTCTTCCCGTTGCAGTAAATACTCCTTGCGTTTTAGTACAAAGTTTCTGCCGAGATAAAGTTTTTTTACATCCTCATTAGCGGCTAATTCTTCTGCCGTGCCATGCTGAAAAATCTTTCCCTCAATCAACAGATAGGCCCTGTCGCAGATAGATAATGTTTCCGTTACATTATGATCGGTAATGAGGATGCCAATGTTTTTAAATTTCAGCTTGCCAACAATGGCCTGAATATCCTCTACGGCAATGGGATCAATACCGGCAAAGGGTTCATCCAACAAAATAAACTTTGGGTCCACCGCTAAGGCACGGGCAATCTCGGTACGCCGCCGCTCGCCGCCGCTTAATACATCGCCGGGGCTTTTGCGTACATGATGTAAGCGAAATTCATCCAGCAGGCTTTCTAATTTCAGCTTCTGTTCTTTGCGGGTAAGCTTCGTCATCTCCAACACGGCGCTGATGTTATCTTCCACACTCAGCTTACGAAACACAGAGGCTTCTTGCGGAAGATAGCCAATGCCTAATTGTGCCCGCCGGTACATGGCTAATTTGGTAATGTCCATACCATTAAGGTACACAGCGCCTTCATCGGGTTTTATCAACCCAACCACCATATAAAAGGTAGTGGTTTTACCAGCGCCATTGGGGCCCAGCAGGCCTACAATTTCACCTTGCTTTACTTCTACCGAAGCCTGGTTAACAACAGTACGCTTGCCATAACGCTTTACCAAATTATCGGTATGTATGCGGATGCTCATAGGCGTAAAAGTAGGGCAAGTACAGTAGTTAATACGTTAATAGGTTAATAAGTTAGTAAGGGGTAATTTGTTCATTAACCTACCAACTTAGTAACTTATTAACCCTGCATTGGGTCTTCCTTTTTTCCTTATCTACTCCTATGTTTGCACCCCATTATGAAAGTTATTGACTACATCAACGAAGCAAAAGGAAACACCATTGTTTCCTTTGAAATTTTGCCGCCATTAAAAGGGAAAGCCATCAATGCGCTGTGGGACCATTTAGATCCGTTGATGGAATTCGGCCCGGCTTTTATTAACGTTACGTATCATCGTAGCGAGAGCATGTTTAAGAAGAAGCCGGATGGTACGTTTGATAAAGTGGAAGTGCGTAAGCGTCCGGGTACAGTAGGCATTTGCGCCGCACTGATGAACCGTTATAAAGTAGATGCGGTAGCACACCTGATTTGTGGTGGTTTTAGCCGGCAGGAAACAGAAGATGCATTGATAGACCTGCATTTTTTGGGCGTGAACAACGTGTTGGTGTTACGTGGCGATGCGCCAAAGAATGAAAGCTCTTTTGAGCCGGAGCCGGGCGGCCACCGCTATGCTATTGAGCTGATGCAGCAGGTAACCAATATGAATAACGGACTTTACCTGGAAGAAGATTTAAAGAACGCCGTGAAGACTAATTTTTGCATTGGTGTGGCAGGTTATCCTGAGAAACATTTTGAAGCGCCTAACATGCAGACCGACCTTGCGTTTTTAAAAGCCAAGGCCGATGCCGGTGCTGAATATGTAACCACGCAAATGTTCTTCGACAACCAAAAATATTTTGCTTATGTAAAAGCCTCCAAAGAGGCGGGCATCACTATTCCTATTATTCCGGGATTAAAACCGATTACCTCTAAAAAGCAGTTGAGCATCATTCCGCGTACGTTTCATGTAGATATTCCGGAGGAACTTTCTACCGAGATATTAAAATGCAAGACAGATGCCGATGTAGAAGTGGTAGGGCAGGAATGGCTACTGAAACAATCGAAAGAATTGAAGGCTGCGGGGGTACCCGTGCTGCACTATTATACGTTGGGCAAGCCAACTGTAATTGCCAACGTGGTAAGAGAATTATAAGTTACCCGCCTTGATCTAATTAGCACCAGTTAATGGAACAATATCTACATAATCAATTATTTAGGCAAACCGGTGGATAAAAGGTAGTATTTGTTTCGTCTGTCTTTTCGTTCCGTAGGAACATGTCGTGGGTAGAAATAGATAGTAGTTAGGAACCGCGTTTCTTCGCAACGCCTGATGCTGATGGGTATCATGTTATCATGTTGTGTCTTCCTTATAGGTTGTTTTCCACTTTTGCCTTGATGCAAAAGGGGAGCAAAAGATCAAGGCTAAAAACAAATGCTCCGCTGTTTTTGCCCAAGGCCGGCGCACAACGGTCTTTCATTACATGTTTCAGTCTTTCACTGCGTCTTTTATCCTTTGTACATGACTTGTTACCTCACCACACATAGTTTAAATCGTATGCTTTTTTAGCTGCTTGCGTGGCAAATACTAAAGGCGCTGTATTGCGTGTGGCTTTCGTTACAGCACAGTCATTCATTAAGTTACCACGCAATAAGGCGCTGGACGGTGGGGAGCCTTTGGATGGGAACCATCTTTACTTGCGGTAAGCGTGGATGAATTACTATTGATGAAAACAGCACAGCATTAAAGAGTGACTGAGAAAGGGAATGAATGATTAGGTAAGCCTTTGCTGTGCGACTGGTGGCCTTCCTCCCATCGGGGGAAGGTCGGGATGGGGGCCGGCTGTTCCTGCGCCGGTGGCCTCCCATCGGGGGTAACCAGAAGGGTTACGAGCGAAGCGCTGAGGGATGGGGGCCTTGCGTGAGGGATAGAAGCGGTTATCCTTTTGCAGCAAGGCTTCTGTGGGAAGCGCAAAAGCTTGCAGCGGATAGCCCGCCGGTGCCGCGCCGGCACGCCCAAATTATTTACATTATTCTACGGTGTTAACGGCTTTATCACCGGCAAGGCCTTCTCCCGTATCAGGGCATTAAACGCCGGAACATCTTTTTCTTTTATCGCTTTTAATTTGGCTAACTGGACATCAATCTGCGAAGCCAGGTCCATATATACTTCTCTGGCTTGCTTGCTGGGGGCCGCATTGCCGCTGTTGGCTACATCAAACACACCACTCAATTTATCATTCAGCCGGATGGGGTAGTTCAATACGTCCTGACCGCTTTTTGATTTGGTTTGATAAAGGGTTTCTTCAATGCTGGTGAGCCGTTTGGTAATACTGTCGGCCATTGTTTTCACTTCTTTTACAGAATCTTTTCCCTGCCGGGTAATGAACTCGGTAATCTGTGAACGAAGTGCCCGGATGTCTTTGATGGCTTTTTGTGTTTCGTTGAATTTATCCTGCACTGTTTTTAAGAAGCTGAACTGGCTTTCATAGTCAGTTTGTATTAGCTTATAATTCGGATCGGCTTTTACGGTGAAGGGCACTTCAGCGGAATCTTTACCCACTTTTATTTTAGCAAAGTAAGAACCCGGAGGCGCAACTATACCACCCGGATTTCCGTTCCATAAAATCATGCCTTCAATAGGTTCCGATTCGGGGTACCGAAGATTCCAAACAGCGGTGTTCATGCCTTTGGTGATGTCTATTTTTTTCGTTGCTTCTTTGGCATCCGTTGTAAACGTTTTAATCTCTTTATGGGCTGCATCCAGCACTGTGAACGAAGCCTTGGTAGAATCCGTGATGTCTCTTGCAAAGTAGTTGATCACTACTCCCGATGGTGGATTGGTACCTGCATTCCTCGCAACGCCAAAGCCGCCACCAACGCCGGTTTGGAGGCGGTAAGCCGGTTCAACAGGAAATACATGGAGCGGCTTATTTAATACATCTGCATTCATTCCCTGCACCATGCTTAAATCATCAATGGCCCAAAAAGCACGGCCCTGCGTTGCCACAATTAAATCGTTTTCCTTGATGGTTAAATCGGTGATGGGAACCACCGGTAAATTTTGTTGAAAAGGTTTCCAGTTAGCGCCATCATCGTACGAAATATACATGCCGTATTCAGTACCGGCATATAACAAACCCTGTATTCTTTTATCGGCACGAACCACACGGGCAAAGTGCATCTTGTTAATACCAGTTGTTATCAGCTTCCAGGTTTTGCCATAGTCTTCCGTTTTGTAGATGTACGGTGTATAGTCATCCATCTTATATCGTGTACCTACAAAATACGCAGCGCCTTTTTTAAACGGATCGGCATCCACAGAATTCCACATCATCCACTTGGGTGCAGATGGTGGTGTTACATTATCCCAATTCTTACCGCCGTCTTTACTTACATAAATTAGTCCATCATCGCTGCCGGTCCACAGTAAATCTTTTTCATACGGCGATTCAGCAGCGGTGAAAATGGTGGAATAATATTCAACCGATGTATTGTCCTTAGTGATAGGGCCACCGCTGGCGACTTGTTTGCTTTTATCGTTGGTAGTTAAGTCGGGAGAAATTTGCTCCCAGGTAGCGCCTTCGTTTTCCGTAGCAAACAACACATTGCCGGCACTGTATAAACGCTTTGGGTTGTGGGGCGAAAAGAAGATGGGAAAGTTCCATTGAAAGCGATACTTCAACACATCGGCGCCGGCGCCCATTGGGTTATCCGGCCATGGCGATACGGCGCGGTTCTCGCCGGTTTTATGATCCAGTCTTGAGATATAACCACCATAATTTCCACCATAAATAATATCAGGGTTCAATGGATCTGCAACTACGTAACCACTTTCCGCACCGGCTGTTGGCTCCCAATCATTCTCTGTGATGGCACCGCTTTGTCCACGGCTCTTAATACGCACAGTAGTATTATCCTGCTGTGCACCTAAGATGCGATACGGAAAAGAATTGTCGGTAGATACGCGGTAGAATTGCGCCGTTGGTTGATTGCTTAAAGTGCTCCATCCTTCACCACCATCATATGATATTTGTGCACCGCCATCATCGGCTACAATCATTCTATTTCCATCAACGGGATCAATCCATAAATCATGATGATCGCCGTGCGGAGTACGCATTGCCTGAAAGGTTTTACCTCCATCGCGGCTGCGCATAAAGTTCACGTTGGGCGCATAAACGGTGGCTTCATTTTTAGGGTCAACAAACACTTTACTGTAGTACCAGGCACGCTGGCGAATGTTGTTATCGCTTGAAGTAAGGGCCCATGTTTCGCCGCCATCTGTTGAGGTAAACATACCGCCGCCAGCGTTTTCAATAAGGGCATAAAGCCGGTCGGGGTTAGAGGGTGCAACGGCAACACCAACAATGCCCCAGGTTCCTTTCGGCAAACCTTTCTTGGCAGAAATATTCGTCCAAGTTTCGCCGCCATCAATGCTTTTATAAAGGCCGCTTCCTTCGCCGCCGCTTTCCATGCTATACGGTGTGCGAACCATGCGCCAGGTGCCGGCATACAGCACCGATGGGTTGCCGGGCTCCATTACTAAATCGCTTGTGCCCGACAGGTTATTCACGAATAAAGTTTTGCGCCATGTTTTACCGCCATCAGTGGTTTTATATACACCACGGGTTTCGCTGGCGCCAAAGGCATGGCCCAGAACTGCCGCCCACACGGTGTTTGGGTCTTTCGGATGAACAATCAACCGCACAATATGCCGGGCATCTTTTAAGCCGATGTTCTTCCAGGTACGGCCGCCATCTTCACTTCGCCAGGCACCTCCTAAACCTTCGCTTACGTTACCCCGAATGCTGTTTTCGCCTTCACCCACATACACAATGTCTTCATCGCTGGGGGCTACAGCTACGGCGCCAATGGAACTTCCAAAGTATTTATCAGAAATATTTTTCCAGTTGCTGCCGCCATCAGTGGTCTTCCAAACACCGCCACCTGTGGCGCCAAAATAAAACGTGTTTTTAGCCTTGTAAGAACCGGCAACGGCCGCACTTCTTCCTCCCCGGAACGGGCCAATGAGGCGGTATTTTACTTTGGAAAGAAGGAGGGAATCGGTGTTGGTAGATTCTGTTTTTATACCCTTGCGTTGGGCGATGGATAGTAACGAAATAGAAAGAATAAGCAAGAGTAAAAAAGGTTTTCTCATCGTGTAACAATTGAGGGCAAAAGTTACGGACGATGAATTTATTCTCTTGAATTATTGCAAAAATAAAGTGGATAAAAACAGGAATTGCTTTCCTTCAATGGTTCAATTCATTCACCCTTCTTATCTTCTGTAATAGCTGCTGCTAAATCGCTTGAAGCTTTGATTTTGTTTTGATTTACTTCGTACTGTATGAGGATGTTCTCAATTTGCTGTAAAACAATTTCATCATCCAGGTGAATAATGGCTTCAATGAGTTTTAGCTTTCTGCCTTCGATGGTCATTAGGTTAATGATTGAATACGAATTTAATCTTTAATTATTGACTGTTGGCAGGTGTTAGTTACAATTGCATTCCTTAGCCGATGCGTCCCGCAGAAGAAATGGCCAAGTGTAGGAGAATGTAGCGGAGACATATCGGAGAAGAGAGTAAAGATTATTTAATTACTTCAATCCGAAGACTCTTTGACTTATCAAATGAAGCATAAAGGTGAAGTAGATTTAAAACAGTTTGCCAGTGAGCTATATTCTTATCATCTGAAATCAATAACGTACCTATACTACTATCAAAACTATTTACTATTAACCCATTTATTTTAATTGATTGGGGTTGTTTTTGTATCCCATGAATTAGAATTACCAAGTCCTTTTTGAAGAAACGTTTATTGCTGGGTTTTACTTCAATAACAATGCTTTTGCCCTTATCTTCTCCTGTACACTCAATGACAGTATAATTACCTGAACTAATAGAATTTTTTGATACGCCATCATCTTCATACCATAAAAAAGACGTCTTTTTATTTGATATATAATATTCCAGCATTGAATATTTCTGAACTAAATTTCCGGAGGCGACTTTTGTTAAAACAGTAGTATTTCTTGGAATAAATGTTCCTTCTTTAATAAACACAGGAATGCCATAGGCTTGATATTTATGTATTGGTGTAGGGATATCCAGCCATTGTTGACCTGATAGAACTGTGTCCTTATTTCCGTTAAACCAATTACCTGCCGGCAAATAAACTTTTCTTGATGTTGTTGCTTTTGTTAATACCGGCGCTATTAGCATATTGTCCCCCCACATAAATTCATCTTCTACATTTACCGCAATAGTATCATTTCCGAAATGGTAATAAAGTGGTGATATTAGTGGCTTTCCAAATTTTGTGTGCGCATACGCCAATGAATAATTGTAACGACGCAGAGAGTTTCTTACTCCAATAGCTAATTCTGCATAGGTTCTCCAGGGAGAATCCATCAACACCACCTCACTCGGAAAACTAAACGCCGCTGTATCCTTTTCAAACAAGGCCGTACCATGCGGACGAAAAATTGGCGTGAACGCCGCCATCTGCAACCACCGCACATACAACTCCGGGTCAGCATCGCCACCGGCAAAACCACCGGCATCGCTATGCACATACGGAACGCCGCTCATACTCATGCCAAGTAAGATTGGAAGCTGTGCCCGCAAGCCGCTCCAGCTGCGGCTTACATCGCCCGTCCAAGGAATAATGCCGTAGCGTTGTGTGCCGGCAAAGCCGCTGCGGGCCAGGTTAAACAGCCGTTTGTTTGGGTACTCTTTTGCATATTGTTCGTATAGCATCTTCGTCCAGTTGTGGCCAAAAATGTTATGTACTTCATCGGCGCTGAACAAGCGATTATAGCCCAAGTCTTTTAAGTTGTGGTAAAGATTTGAGGGATGATTTTCGGGCTCGCCCAAATCGCCCCACCAGCCTTCCACACCATTGAGAATTTGCTGTTTATAAAATTGCCAGAAGAATTTTTTAGAATCATTACGGAAGACGTCTATTAAGCCACCGCGACCAAAATAAAAGTCTTTCAATACATAAGGCTTGCCAGCGCTATCCACCGCCAGGTAAGGCTTTGAAGCGTTGTAATTCTTTGTTCCTTCCAGGAAAAATGGTTCTGTTACAAGAATGGTATTTACGCCATCTTTCTTAAAATCAGCAATCATTTTCTTTGGATCGGGCCATGCTTTTTTATTGACCCAATCTAAATTTCCCAACGTATGTTTTATGCTATCGCCAAACCAAAACAAGTCGAAGATCACGCCATCAACCGGTATGCCCGTGGCTTTTGTTTTTGCATAAATGTCTTTCACCTGTGCTTCGCTGCTATACCCAAAGCGACTAAGAAAATGACCAAAGGCCCAACGTGGCGGCAAAGGTTGTGTACCCGTTAATTTATAGTACGATTGAAGGATGGTTTGATAATCGCCAAAGATGATGTACACATTTATTTCACCGGATGATGCGCCATACTCCAACACATTAGGATTCGTTTTTCCAATATCAATATAGCCCTTTGATGGATTGTCGAAGAACAGTCCATAGCCGTTAGAGGATGTAATAAATGGAACGGAATAGTTCAGGTTTTCAGCGCCTTCTGCATAGCCGTACGATGGATTGTTATAGAGCTGCAACCGGTAGCCACGGCGGTTAAGCGGCAGGGCCCGTTCGCCACCGCCAAAGATTTTTTCGTTGGGTTGAAGTGCGATGCGGAAGCCGCGATAGGTCTGGGTTTGATGGGTTCCAACGAGTATAGGTTTGCCTAACCCATAAACCGTATCATTGGAGACACATACTATTCTTCCCTTGAAAGTTTTGGCTGGTTTTAGAATTACCGCATCACTAACGTTTTCATTTTTGAAATAGTTGGCGGGACTGAATGTGATTTTAATTATGCTATCGGAATAGTGCGTCACTGTGTATCTGCCATTTGCAACCGGATACTCTGTTCTGAAATGACTTCTACGCTGAGCATTTGAGGAAATACTTATTAAAATAAGAAGTACGGGTAAGCAAAATTTTCTCATCATTAAATTTATGAAGCTCCAATTTACAACGGCCACCTCCACTATAACAAGTTGTTTGGTTCTGTAACCGACGCGTCCCCGCATAATACCCTTTACTGCTTTATGGTTCTGCTGCGGGAGACTTCACCGGGGAAGAGATACAGTAGTTATTAAGCTAACCTCCCCTCTGTGAAATTCTCTTGCCACTCCTGTTCTCTGCGGTAAAAAAAAGCCGGCTTCAACGCCGGCTCTCACTCATTTCTCATTACTTTTTCATCATCACGATGCCGAATTATTCAACCCTTCCTTTTCTACAATCGCCTTCACCGGTGCATCAAATTTCTTCTTTAGTTCCTCTCTTTTCTGCACTGCTTTTTCTTTTTGTTTTTGCAGTACGTCAATCCGTTTTGCCTGTAGGTTAGAGGGTTTAGCTTCCTGGTTTACAACGGTGGTATAAAGTTCGCTCACCCGTTCCCGCAACTGCTCTTCATCGGCAAAGATGGATTTTTGCTTGGTAGCTAAAAGCGTACTGCGTAAGGTTTCCAGCGAATCGTTATAAGCTTGCAGCACCTTCTTGCTTTCGCTGTTTTTACTCAGGGCCAGCCACCGTTTTAAATCGGCCTGCTGCTTGTTCACTTCTTCAATGGAGGCGTTTAATTCGTTATAGGTTTTTACCACTTCCATAGTGGTTTTGTACTGCGCCTGGCGGTCGGCCAGCGTAAAACTTTTGTTGCTGGAGTCGTGCACTACATTCACCTGTTGGGTATATTCTTTATCGCCCACCTGCAAACGAACGGTGTACGTTCCGGGCAGTACCATTGGTGCACTAAAGCCCGCCGGATCAATCTTGGTTCCGCCATTAGCAACCTTGGGTGGCGTACCTCTTAAATTCCAATATACTTTATTAATGCCTCTGCGCTTGCCGGGTGTAAGCGTTTGTACCAAGACGCCTTTACTGTCTAAAATCTCCACTTTTACATCGCTGGCCGGGCGGTCTTTTAAGTAGTATTGAATGGCCGGTAACGAAGCTGCGTTTCCACTGTTCCAGCCGGTGGTGTTTGGAAAGCTGGCGCTGCCAAGGCCCATAGTTAAGGGTACTGCTTTCATTGGCATCAAAAACACATCCTTTTGAGCTACCTCCGGCGTCATCAGGCGGATGGGCGAAATGTCATCCACCACGATGATGCCACGGCCATGTGTAGCCAGTATCAGGTCGGCGGTTTGCGGTTGAATTTGTATGTCTCTTACCAAAGCGTATTCCGGAATATGGTTCTTCATTCTAAACCAATTGTCGCCGCCATCTACTGAGGCAAACAAGCCCATTTCGGTACCAAGGAACAACAGGTTTTTGTTCTTTATGTCTTCGCGTATTTTGTGGGCAAAGCCTGTGAACTCCGCACTGGTAAAGGCTTTCCAGGTTTTGCCACCATCGGTTGATTTAGCAACGTAGGTTTTCATATCGCCATACATGTGGTTATCAAAGGTGGCATATACCACTGCTTTATCGTAGTGGCTTGGCTCAATAGAACTCACCCATGTTTGCGATGGAATGCCGGCGGCCGCATAGTTGCGGGCCAGGTTGGTCCAGGTTTTTCCGGCGTTGGTTGTTACCTGCAAATTGCCATCATCGGTGCCGGCCCAGATGGTGTTTTCATCCAGCGGACTTTCAGCAATGGTAAAAACGGTTGTATGGTTTTCTGCTGATGTATTATCGGCCGTAAGGCCACCGCTTTCTTCCTGTGCCTGTTTCTTTTTATCATTAGTGGTAAGGTCGGGTGAGATGCGTGTCCAGTTGGTGCCTTTGTCTTTACTCCGGTAAACGTACTGCGCACCCATATAAAGATTAGCGGGGTTCTTTGTTCCTGTTACCAGTGGCGAATTCCAGTTCCAGCGCAGCTTTTCATCGTTTTCACTTTGTGGTTTTATAGTAACGCTTTGGAAGGTGCGAAGGTCAATGCGGCCCGCACTGCCGCCCTGCGATTCCGCATAAGCGATGTTAGGATCGTTGCCATCGGGCACGGCCCAAAAACCATCACCGCCATAAAAAGATTTCCAATCGCCATTGCTCACGCCACCCGGTAACGAGGATGGTGCCACCCAACTGCCGTTATCCTGAAGGCCGCCATAAATGCGATAGGGCTTTTGATGATCGGTAGCCACATGGTAAAACTGTCCCACCGGCAGGTTGTCCATAAACCGCCAGGTGGCGCCACGGTCGAGGCTCATGTACACACCGCCATCGGTGCCTACATATAATTGATTGGTGTTAGCGGGATTGATCCAAAGCGCATGCATATCACTATGCACCCAGCCTCCCTCATTGCTGGCATCGGCAAAGGAATAACCGCCATCGCTGCTATACGAAAAACCAAAAGAGGGACGATAAACCCGCTTGGGATCGTTGGGGTCCACTTCAATAGTGCTGAAATAAAAAGGCCTTGCATTTACATTAAGGGTAGCACTTTGGGGCTTCCAGCTTTCGCCGCCATCGCTTGAAATATAAAGGCCGGTGTTGTTGCTTTCTACTATCGCCAATAAGTTTTGAGGCGCACTGGGCGCCAGGGCAAAAGCAATACGGCCAAAAGGCTTGGCAGGTAAGCCTTTGGTAATCTCCTTCCAGGTTTTACCGCCATCGGTACTTTTATAAAAGCCGCTCCCGTTGCCACCTGAGTTGAAGGAATAGGGTGTGCGCCGAAACTCCCAGGTAGAGGCATAAATGGTTTGTGGATTGGTGGGGTCAATTTCCACATCGGCGCAGCCGGCTTTATCGCTGATGTATAAAATTTTATTCCAGCTTTTGCCTCCATCGGTGCTTTTGTATAAGCCACGTTGTTTGCTATCACTCCACAGCGGACCGGGAGCAGCTACATATAAGGTAGATGAATTGGAAGGGTCAATGGCGATTTTTGCAATATGCTCGGTGCTATCTAAGCCAAGCTTCGTCCAGTTGTCGCCGCCATCGGTGCTTTTATAAATACCATTGCCGATAGATACCGAATTGCGCATATTGCTTTCGCCGGTAGCGGCAAAAATTACGGAGCTGTTTTGAGGATCAAGGGCAATGGCGCCAATGCTCTGGCAGTACTTATCAAAAATGGGTTTAAAGGAAGCGCCGGCGTTGGTGGTTTTCCAGATGCCGCCACCGGCCGTGCCGATATAAATTGTTTTACCGTCAGCTTCGCCTTTAATGTCGGTGATGCGGCCGCTCATAGTGCCGGGCCCCAGCCAGCGGGCTTCCAGCATACCAAAAGTGGCGGAGGTAACCGATTGAGCGGTGGCCTGTAAAGAAATAAAAATGAAGGCGGTGCTTGCAAAGAGATGAAAGCAGGCGGAAAGATTTTTTTTCATAATCGCAGTTTGGTGGATGTTTGAAGATAAGATGGCAAAGTCTTTTTACATAAATATTGTTTGCCCGAATATTGGCGGGCTATCATAAAGCACTCATGGCAAACGCAGGCCTGGCGTTTGTTTGAAGCCTTAGTCAATAAAAAACAGCCATTCAAATGATGGCTGTTTTTAGTAATCAGATAGCATTAGTTTGAGGGTTTGAAGATGGCTTCATCCACCGGTGCATTTACTTCTACTTTGGTAATTTTCAGCTCGCCAAACGGAAGGCCGATAGACATAGGCACCACAATGCCTTCGGGCAGTTTTTGGTAGTTGCTTAGGTTAGTCGTTACATCAACTTCTTGTCCGTTTGCTTTGCGCTTGCTTACTGTGCGAATGACATAGTTGGTGGCCGGATCAATGTACAGCGTTTCCACGTTGCCTGCTTTCGTCGTCATCTTTAATTTATAAGCTTCGGTGCCGTCCACGTCGTCTTTCCCTAAATATTCCACTGCATGGCCTTTTGCTTTATAATCTAAAAGGTTGCCTTGCACATCCAGGTCATCGGCTCCTTGCTTTACATCATCGGCCGTCATTGTCTCGGGTTTTGTTTGGCCATTAAACGGCAAATAATTCCAGCCGGCTTTGGGTGTGATAATTACATAACCGGTTAAACCGGCCACGCTGATATCCTGACGATTACCTACTCCGTTTAAACCGGTTATGGTAAGGGAAACTTCATTGCCTTGTACTTTCACAGAGCCCCATTGTTTTATAGAATTTACTTTTTTCCAGGCGTCTTTGCCACCTACGGATTCAATGTGTTTGTTGATGATTTCATCGGCTGTTTGGGCCTGAACAAAAAGTGTAAACAGCGTAACGATGCCGGCTAATGCTATGCGAACTGCTTTCATATAATAAACTTTAAATTTTAAGTGAATGTAAGCCGCCCTTTTCAAACATAGGTTGCAGACAACGTATTTTATACCAACCGCCCGGAATGCCGTTATCAATGGTTGCATTGGCTGTACAAACAAAAATTAGAAAGCCGATATGTCGCACCTTCGTTAAAACGCAAGCGTATGGCAAGTTTTTCTATCACAGGCAATTTGGTAGATGTTCATCAAAAAAAAATTTACCCGGCCGAAATAAAAGTAGAAGGCGAAAGGATAGTTTCCATAACCCCAATGGCCCAATCAACCGATCAACCAATCAACTATATTCTCCCCGGTTTTATAGATGCGCATATACATATTGAAAGTTCGATGCTGATCCCTTCGGAATTTGCCCGCCTGGCTGTGGTGCATGGCTCGGTAGCCACCGTAAGCGACCCGCATGAGATAGCTAACGTATGCGGAATGAAAGGCGTAGAGTTTATGATTGAAAATGGAAAAGCGGTTCCCTTTAAATTCAACTTTGGTGCACCCAGTTGCGTGCCGGCTACTACGTTTGAAACCGCAGGCGACGCATTGGATAGTGCCGATGTAGATGCCTTGTTACAAAGAGAAGAAGTGCTGTATTTAAGTGAGATGATGAACTTCCCCGGTGTATTGCATGGCGATGCTGAAGTGATGAAAAAAATAGCTGCTGCAAAACGGTGGGGAAAGCCTGTAGATGGCCATGCGCCTGGGTTACGGGGCCAGGAAGCAAAGCAATATATTGATGCCGGCATCTCTACGGATCATGAATGTTTTACGGCCGAAGAAGCGTTAGATAAGCTGCAACAGGGGATGAAAATTTTGATTCGCGAAGGCAGTGCGGCCAAGAATTTTGAAGCGCTGATTCATCTGCTGAACGACTATCCCGATAAGATGATGTTTTGTAGTGACGATAAGCATCCGGACAGTTTGGTAGAAGGCCATATCAACCAATTATGCGCAAGAGCGGTGGCAAAAGGCATTACTGTTTTTAACGTGCTGCAAGCCGCTTGCGTGAACCCGGTGGGTCATTATAAATTAAAGGTTGGCTTGCTGCGGGAGAATGATTTTGCCGACTTTATTGTAGTGAAAGATTTGAACAGTTTTGACGTGTTGCAAACGTACATAAATGGAGAGTTGGTAGCAGAGAATGGTCAATCGGCAATAAGCAATAATCAATTAGCGACCGGCAACGCAATCAACAATTTTAGTTGTACAGAAAAACAGCCGGAAGACTTTGCTATCATGGCTGGTAATGATCCACTTCCAACAATAGCCATCGAAGCGTTGGACGGGCAACTTATCACCAATAAAGTTTCGTTTAGGCCTTTGATTGAACAGGGAACTATTGTTTCGGATGTGGCGAATGACATCCTGAAAATTGTTGTGGTCAATCGGTATAACGATGCGCCTATCGCTAAAGCCTTTATCAAAAATTTTGGATTGAAACACGGCGCCATTGCTTCTTCGGTTGCGCATGATTCGCACAACATTGTTGCTGTTGGTGTAGATGATGAAAGTATCTGCGAAGCGGTAAATTTAATTATAGAGAAAGAAGGCGGTGTAAGCCTCACCCCCGGCCCCTCTCCTCGTGGAGAGGGGAGCAATGGTAGCCTTGTGTTACCATTGCCGGTTGCCGGGTTAATGAGTGCTGAAGATGGTTATGAGGTGGCGCGGCAATATTCGGCTATAGACAAGGCTGCGAAAGAATTGGGTTCTACGTTATCAGCGCCGTTTATGACGCTTTCGTTTATGGCTTTGCTGGTGATACCGCATTTAAAACTGAGTGATAAGGGTTTGTTTGATGGAGATGGCTTTCAGTTTGTTTCTTAAAAGTGGGGCGGTCATCGCCATCTTCAGGAAGCGCTTTACCTATTAGTTATTTTTTGTAAGTAGCTTTATACAAACCATTACTATGGCAGATAACTTTTTCCTCATACTTGCCGCTATACTTATCATCCCCGTTATTCCCGCTTTTATTATTTATAAATTTTTACCGGCAAGCGATACCGATGTCAGTGGTCCGTATCAGGGTTTATCGCTAAAATTAAAGGGAGCTTTTGCCGGTTATTTTTTATTGGTGATAGTTGGCCTTGCCCTGCAATATGTAGTGATGAATAATAAGCAAGCGAAGGCAATAGAATCTTTACAAAGAGAAACAAAACAAAAGGATACTACGATTGCTCAACTGAATAACCAGTTGCTTGCCTCTGCCAATCCGGTTATTGACTGGCATATAAAAGGCATTGTAACGCCGGAGAGGGACGGCACCCGCTTTTTTTATGACGATGGTACGACCACAAATGCGCCCGATGGAAGCTTTGAGTTGATCAAACGTTCTATTGCTAAAGAAGGAACTGCCAGGCCACCAAAATGGATGTGTGTTTATAATTCAGCAACGGGATTTAAAGTTGTTAGTCTGAACCGCGATATTCCGCAACCCGACATAGCGGCTTACAACATTAGCTTCGACGATGCCGCCCATGAGATATTGGTGAAGAAACCGATTGATATCAACAGTAAGGAAAAAGACAGCGTGGTGGCAGTAGCTAATTTTGTTCAAAGCAATCCTACGTTAAAAGCGGAAGTAGAAAGGACCAACCCGATGTTATTGCAAAAAGCGAATCTTATTATCAAAGACCGCTTTATCAATCAAACACACAAGGAGCTTTTTGAGACGATGAAGAAGGTGAATCAATAATGTCACGCCTCCTGCCCAATCCATACCGCACCTCCAATACTATCCCTTGCTGCACCGGTAACCGATGACAGCACATTATACTCCTGACGCCAGCGCAGCACGCCCATAAAAGCCATGATCAGCGCTTCTTTATACTGCACTAATTTTTTATCAGGTATCACTACGTCAACATTGAATTCGGATAACTCCTTTTTTAATTCATCAACCAGAAACGAATTGAAAGCCCCGCCGCCGGTGATGAGAAGTTGGTGGTTGGTAGTTGGCAGTTGACCGTTAATGCGGTTTGCCAATTGCCGATTGCCGATTGCCGATTTGATTTGCTGCACGATGTGTTCAACGTAGGTTCTGAGTTCATCAAAATGGGTAAGGCCATAGGAACGTACCAGTGGATAAACTTCCTCTACACCAAAACTGTTAGCCAGCGATTTTGGAAACGGCTGATGATAATAGGAGAGTGCATCCAGCTTATTCAGCAAGCCTTCGTTCACTTTTCCCAACGCCGCCATTTGGCCGCCGGCATCATACGCCTTGCCTTCTTTAGCGGCCAGCATATCCAGTACACGGTTGGCCGCACAAACATCATAAGCTGTATAATTGACGGGATCATTAAAAGAAATATTGGCGATGCCGCCAAGGTTTAAGTACATATCATATTCTTTCAATAATAGCTTCTCGCCAATGGGTACAATCGGTGCTCCTTGGCCGCCGAAAGCCACGTCCATGGCCCTTAAATCACTTACTACCGGCAGGCCGGTTGCGGCTGCAATGGCGGCACCATCGCCCAATTGAGCAGTCATTTTTTTTTGCGGTATGTGAAAGGTGGTATGGCCATGCGAGGTAATCAACGCCACTTTATAATGAAGATTATAGTCATCCATAAACCGAAGAACTTCTTTGCCAATATAGTGGCCGTAATCTGCATGAAGCAATTGATAGTCTAATGCGTTCAGGCTGGTAGCATTTTGCAAACGGCCTTTCCATTCATCATTATACGGATAGCAGTCAGCCGCCGTTATTTCATAGCTCCAGACACCGGCATTGTGTACAAATTCTACAAAGGCAATATCCAATCCATCAAGCGAACTGCCGCTCATTAAACCAATAGCTCTGTATGTCATATAACTGAATTTATCTACCCTGTGCGCCAATCAACTTCTCAACCAATCAACTTACATTTGGCGAAGGTAGAAATTGAATCCGATGGTAATCAACTTAAGTAAAGAACATTCTCTTGTTAGCAATTGGGTAGCAGAACTCCGCGACGTAACCATACAGGGCGACCGCATGCGCTTCCGCAGAAACTTAGAACGTATTGGCGAAGTGGCCGCTTTTGAAATCAGCCGCAAGCTGCCGTATGTAGAAAAGGAAATTCAAACACCGTTAGGCATTGCCGTATGCGAAGTGCTGGAAGAGCAGCCCGTGCTCACCACTATTCTGCGTGCAGGGCTGGCTTTGCATAATGGTTTGCTTTCTTATTTTGATAAGGGCGATAATGCCTTTGTATCGGCCTACCGCAAGCACCGGGCTGATGGCACCTTTGAGATTGTGCTGGAGTATCTTTCCTGTCCCGAGATAGAAGGCCGCACGGTTATCGTTTCCGATCCCATGCTGGCCACCGGCGCCTCGCTGGTAAAAACCATTCAGTATTTAAAAGAAGAAGGAACGCCCAAAGCCATTCATGTAGTAACGGCTATAGCCTGCACGGTGGGCATTGAATACTTGCGGAGAGAAGTGCCCGAAGCCATTATCTGGTGCGGCGCTATTGATGATGAGTTAACGGCTAAGGGCTATATTGTTCCGGGCCTTGGCGATGCCGGCGATCTGGCCTTTGGCGCTAAAATCCAGTCGTGACAATTTTTTTATGGTGCAATTCGTTTTTCACCGTAATTTACCTTTCCATCTAACAAAGAAATGAGAAATACCCTCCTCCTTTTTTTACTCCTGCTCGGCCTTACGCAACTTAAGGCGCAGGACCCTAATTTCTCTCAATTCTTTGCTTCTCCACTTACGTTAAACCCTGCACTAACCGGCAAATTTGACGGCGTAATGCGGGTGGCCGGTAACTACCGCAACCAATGGCCTACCATCAACAATGCCTATACTACCTATACGGCTTCTGTTGATGCCGGAATTTTAAAAGGCACTATTCCGGAGTTCGATCAGTTTGGCGTGGGTGTGTTAGGCTTCTCTGATAAAAGCGGTAACGGCGTATTGCAAAATAATTCTATAGCCTTATCCACTTCTTATCATAAGGCGCTGGATGAAAACGGTTATAGCCAGTTGGGGCTTGGTTTTCAGGGGGCTTATGTAACCAAGAACTTAGACGTAACCAAGGTAAAATTTTTAGATCAGTTGAGGCCCGACGGCTTCACGGGATTAACGGAAGAAGTATTTACGCAGCAACAGTTGAACCTTTCTTATTTTGATATGAACGTGGGCCTGCTATATAATGGCAGCACTGATGGAAGCAATAATTATTATGTGGGCGCCTCTATGTACCACGTTACAAGGCCGAAAGAAAGTTTTAATGGCGGACAGTATGTTCTTGATCCACGCTTAACCATACAAGCCGGCGGCATGTTGCCACTGGCCGATTATAATGCCATTCATTTCAGTGCCATTCATAGCCGCCAGGCCAATGCGGTGAATACGGTTATTGGCGGCGCTTACATGATGAACGTAAACGGCGATCCGCAAACACCAACCAACCTGTATCTCGGAAGCTGGTTTCGGTTAGGCGATGCCATTATTCCTTACATCGGGTTAGAGTTTGGCGACTTTCATATTGGCGCTACCTACGATGTAAATACTTCCTCACTCAAGCCCGGTTCTAACATGCGCGGCGGCGCTGAGTTTTCGCTCATCTACATTAAAAAGCCCGATGATCCTAATGCCAAAAGGATGAACTGCCCGAAGTTTTAATAGATTCTATTCAAAGTCAACAGCTGAATAATTACTTCTTCCCACTCACATACTTGCTTCCCTTAATATAAAAACGATAATGCCATTCCGCATGGTCGCCGGCATAGTCAACACCAATGCGGCGGGATGCTATAATATCTTCCGGCGCTAATTGATAGCCATCATCTCCAACAAATAATTCATCGCTAATTAATGATCGTCCGCATTGCGAGGTGTGAAAGCCAAACGCTTTTCCTACCCGCCCCGGCCCACTGGTGATGCTTTCGTCCCACTTGTTTTTACCCGTACGTTTTAGCATTATCTCTTTGCCTTCCATTGGTTCAATGGCTCTTATTAAAATGGCATGCGGCACTCCCTCCGCAGCGGTAACAATGTTGAACATTTGATGAATGCCATAACAGAGGTAAACGTAGGCCCGGCCGCCGTTTCCAAACATGACTTCCGTTCGGGCCGTACGACCTTTAGCGGCATGAGAGGCTTTATCCGGTTCGCCGGCATAGGCTTTGGTTTCTACAATGCGGCCGGTCGTTTTTTCGCCACTGTATATGGTCACCAAAACTTTTCCCAGCAGCTCTTTGGCTATGCTCACTACATCATCGCGTAAATAAAATGAAAGCGGTAGTTTTTTCACTTGAATTGATTTAAATGGCACTGGTTATTTACCTATTGCTGATTGCTTTTTGCCAGTTACTTTTACCGCCCTAAATCTACTGTTTGCTTAAAGAAATCATCATAGCCATTCAAAGCTTTTTTGAAGCCCATAACTTTATTCGCAGGCACCGGTTATGGAAGTGGATTATTGTTCCAGGCATTGTGTACACCATCTTGTTTGTTATCGGCATTTATCTTTTTATTAATTCATCGGATAAAGCGGTATCGCTGCTTAGTAAAAAAATGGGCATTGAAACCTGGCTGCAAAAAGAGCGCAATGAATTCCTTAGTTTTTTATTTGTGATGGCCGGTATTATGGTGCGGCTTATTCTTTTTTACTTCTACTTCTCGCTGTTCAAGTTTTTGTTTTTAATTGTTGGTTCGCCGGTGTTTGCCTACCTGAGCGAGAAAACAAGCAGTATTATTGAAGGTAATGAGCTAACCTTTTCTTTTGCGCAACTGGTAAAAGATATTGGCAGAGGCATACAGTTAGCGCTTCGAAACTCAGTATGGCAAACCGTGTATGTGTTTTCTATACTGTTGCTATCACTAATCCCGGTTGTCGGGTGGATAACGCCGCTTGTAGGACTGTTTATGGAGTGCTATTATTACGGCTTCTCTATGATAGACTACAGCCTGGAGCGGAACAAGCTATCGTCCGCTGCCAGTATTGATTATATCGGCCACCATAAAGGGCTGGCCATTGGTAATGGGTTAATGTTTTACCTGATGCACATTCTTCCTTTTATTGGTTGGGTGTTGGCTCCGGCCTATGCAGTGGTAGCGGCTACCTTAAGCGTTCATAAAGTAAGTGGAAGCAAATGAGGAATATTGAACAGAGGAACAAGGATGAAGGAAATATCGAACAGACGAACACGGAATCATGAACGAAGAAGGGAAAGCCACCTTGCATAGCACGACAACTTACTGCTTATAACTTACCACTTACAACCTCTAACTCCAAACTTCAAACTTCAAAATCCCTAATGCCGGCTACCATATATTTAATCCCAACTGTTTTAGCTGATGGCGCCACAGGTTGTTTGCCATCTTACATTTTAGACGCAGTGAAACAATGCTCCGTTTTTTTTGTGGAGAACGAACGCACGGCCAGACGCTTTCTAAAGTTGTTGTGGAAGGAGATGGTGATAGACAACTATGAATGGTACAATATGAGTACCGTTAATGAAAAGAGCGCAACCGATTTTAAACAAAAACTAAAAGAAGGTAAGACCATTGGCATCATTAGTGAAGCCGGTTGCCCCGGCGTAGCCGATCCGGGCCAGGCCCTTGTACACATAGCACAGGATATGAACGTTACTGTGAAACCTTTGGTGGGACCGAGTTCTATCTTATTGGCCTTGATGGCCAGCGGCATGAATGGTCAACAGTTTCAGTTTGTGGGTTACCTGCCGATAGAGGCGGCAGAAAGAGCAAAAGCCATAAAAAATGTAGAAACTGAATCAAAGCAAAAAGGGTGTACCCAAATTTTTATTGAGACGCCGTATCGTAATAACCAATTAGTAGAAACGGTGCTAAAAATCTGTCATCCGCAAACGAGGCTTTGTATTGCCGCTGATATTACGGGTAGCGATGAAGCTATTCAAACAAAGACCATACAACAATGGAAAGACGGCTTGCCGCAGCTACACAAGCGGCCGGTGATATTTTTACTGCAGGCAAATGCTACGCTTAGTTAAACTTGCCATATGATCACCAAAAGTGTAGACCTATGGAGCTGCTGAAACCGTAAACTGCAAACTGTTAACTGCAAACTTTCCTCCCTACATTTGCCGCCGTTAATAAAAGTTTATGGTTGATGTCATTTTAGGTCTGCAATGGGGCGATGAAGGCAAGGGAAAGATCGTGGATTATTTCGCATCGCAATACGATGTGATTGCCCGCTTTCAGGGTGGCCCAAACGCAGGCCACACGCTATATGTAGCCGATAAAAAAATTGTGCTGCACCAGATTCCTTCCGGTGTATTTCACCAACAGGCCATTAACCTTATTGGCAACGGTGTAGTGCTTGATCCGGTAACACTTCGCAAGGAAGCCGATACCGTAGCCGCCTTTGGTGTTGATTTGAAAAGGAACTTATTTATATCGGAAAGAACGCATCTCATCTTACCTACCCATCGTGCTCTGGACAAAGCCGCTGAAGGTGCTAAAGGTGAAGCCAAGATCGGTTCTACGCTAAAAGGAATTGGTCCGGCTTACATGGATAAAACAGGCCGTAACGGTTTACGTGTTGGTGATTTACTGCATAAAAGTTTTACTACGCAATACATTAAGCTGCGGCTGAAACATCAAAAGCTTTTGGATAATTATAATTTTGACGAAGACATCTCCGTATGGGAAGAAGAGTTTTTTGAAGCCATTGAATTTTTGAAATCATTGAACATTGTTAATGGTGAATATTTTCTCAACGATAAAATCAGCCAGGGCAAAAAAGTATTGGCCGAAGGGGCGCAGGGAAGCATGCTGGATATAGATTTCGGCACCTTTCCTTTTGTTACATCAAGCAACACCATTTCAGCCGGCGTATGCAATGGATTGGGTGTGGCGCCGCAAAAAATTAAAGAGGTAATCGGCGTTAGCAAAGCCTATTGCACCCGCGTAGGCGGCGGCCCTTTCCCTACCGAATTACATGATGAAACAGGAGAGAAATTACGCAAAGTAGGCAGCGAGTTTGGCGCCACCACCGGCCGTCCGCGCCGTTGCGGATGGATGGATTTAGTGGCATTACAATACGCTTGTATGTTGAACGGCGTTACACAAATTGTAATGACTAAAGCCGATGTGCTGGATGCTTTTGAGGAACTGAATATTTGCACATCGTACAAGATCGGTGATAAAGAAACAAACGAGATTCCTTTTCAAATGATGCATGCGCCAATTGTTCCAAAGTATAAAAGTTTCAACGGATGGAATACCCAAACTTCATCCATTCAACAGGCGGGTGAGCTGCCTGTTGAAATGAAAGACTATATTGGTTTCATCAACAAATCATTGAATACCAATGTTAGCTATATTTCCAATGGACCGGGCCGGGATCAGATAATAAAAATATAGATAGAAAAAAATGCTTTTAAAATTTGGCGGATTAAAATCCTTACCCAAATTTTACACTGCAATTACAAAATAGTTATGGCAGAAATTTTAGCAGAAGAGCTTACCTCGGGTACCACGTTACTAGATACATTAATAGCACAGGCTAAGGGCAGGTCATCAAAAACAAAGAAGGATGAAGAAGAGGAGTTAGATGAAGAAGATGAAGCTCCAAAAAAAGGCGCTAAATCGAAATCAAATGATGACGATGATGACGACACCGATGACGATGATAAAGAAGAATCGGATGATGATGAGTGGGATCCTGATTTTGAGGAATTCGACTTGCCGAAATCTAAAAAAGGCAAGGACAAGGAGGAAGAAGTAGAAGAAGACTTTAAGGTAGAAGAGGAAGAAGATTTTAAGGACCTTGATTTGTATAACGAAAGCGCCAGCGGCGGCTTTGACGATGAGGAAGAAGACTATTAATTGACATTTTGATACCACTGGAAAGCTGCACCTATTCTCTTGCCGATGTTTCAGGGTTTAAACAAAAAGTGCTAAGCTGGTTAAAAGGCTTCAGCACTTTTTGTTTTTTAGACAATCAGCAGTATGCGGTTGCGCCGCAGGAGTACGAACTGCTTGTTGGCGTTGGTATTACCGATTTTATTGAAGGAGCGGATCTTGGTCAATTGGATACCTTTTTAACGAAAAATCGCTGGTACTTTGGCCATCTTGCTTACCATTTATCTCTATCCATCCATCATTTTACCAGTGCTAAAAAAGACCGGATTGGCTTTGCGCCGTATTATTTTTTTGTACCGCAAATAGTAATAGAAATCAAAGAAGCTTTAGTTGTTATTCATGCAGAAAAACCTGACGCCATATTCAGGCAAATCAACCTGCAAGCGATTGATAAACCTTCTGCATTTATTGCTATTTATACCCAAGCTGCGTTATCGAAGGAACAGTATATTGGTAAGATTGAAAAGCTGCGCGAGCACATACTTCGGGGCGATTGCTATGAGATTAATTTTTGCCAGGAACTTTTTTCAGAAGATTGTAGCATAGATCCTTTTGACGTTTATCAAAAGCTAACGGCCATTTCACCTAATCCGTTTTCGGCTTTTTATAAATTAAACGATACCTATGTTTTGTGCGCCAGCCCTGAACGTTTCCTGAAAAAGACAGGTAATAAAGTTCTTTCTCAGCCCATTAAAGGAACCATCAAAAGGTCGCTGCAAAATGAGGCTGAAGACCAGGCATTAAAAAGCGATTTACAACAAAGCCAGAAGGATCAATCGGAGAATGTAATGGTAGTGGATTTGGTGCGAAACGATTTAAGCCGAATCTGTAACGAAGGTTCGGTAGTAGTGGAAGAACTTTATGGCATTTACTCATACCCGCAGGTACATCAGATGATTTCGACTATAAGCGGAGAGTTGAAAGACAATATGCTATTCTCCGAAATTCTTCATGCTACCTTTCCCATGGGCTCCATGACGGGGGCGCCCAAGCACCGGGTAATGCAGTTGATTGAAGAATACGAGCCATCGGCCAGAGGACTTTTTTCCGGCTCCATCGGTTATATCAAACCCGGCGGTGACTTTGATTTTAATGTAGTTATCAGAAGCATCATGTATAATGCTGCTAACCGGTACCTTACCTATCAGGTTGGCTCTGGTATTACTTTTCACAGCAATGCAGAAAGCGAATGGAAAGAATGTTTAGTAAAAGTAGAAGGGCTTAAAAAAGCGTTAGAGGGCTGAAGTTTGCGGAATAAATTGTAGGCACGCAAACAACTAAAAAAAACAGCAAGGCACAAACCCTGCTGCTTTTAAATATTTAGCAGCGGTAGTTATCGTTTTGCCATTCCAAGCATCATCGTTACCGACTGCTCCAGAATTTTAGATTTACCGGATTTGAATAATTGCATTTTATCATTCGGCAGGCGTAAATCATAATTACCGTTAGCCGACATTTGCTTATCAAAATTGGGGTTCAGCTTATTAAATTCCGCAATGGTCATTTGTACATTTTGTACAATAGCAACAGAATAATATTTGCCTTTAATATTTTCAATAGCTAAAGACCCATCATTGGCAACCGGTACATTTTTAATAGTAAGCCTGTCCGTTTCCGATTTGGTCAGCGTTGTTAAACCACCCTCACCTTCCATAATATAATGGGTAGCAATAAACTTTTTTACATGCGTGCGGCTCTCGGCCGGAAGGTTATACTGCAAGTCCCAAAAGTTACGGCTGCCGCTTCTTTTTATAGCTGTATTTACTTTACCGGGCCCGCTGTTATAAGCAGCAATTACTAGCAGCCAGTCTTCATACAAATCGTATAAATAAGCCAGATACCGTGCAGCAGCATAGGTGCTTTTAAAATAGTCGCGGCGTTCATCTACCCGGCCATTAACCTTTAAGCCAAGGTCGCGTGCCGTTTGCGGCATCAATTGCCAGGGACCACCGGCGCCTTTAACAGATGTAGCACCGGAGCTCAATTCTGATTCAATCACGGCGAGGTACTTAAGCTCGGTAGGTAACCCCCTTTTTTGAAGGGCTGATTCAATAACGGTGAAATAGCGTTTGGCTGAAATCTTAAGCCGGGCAAGGTTTTCACCTTCTTCATCCATGTAATCCTGAACAAAAGAAATGGCTTTGGGGTTAAGCTTCGACATACCAAAATCACTCTGTGAGCCTGATTCAAACAAATCTTTAAAACCTGTTTTTGGATCGGTTTTCAACAAAGCAGCTACAGTGTCGGTACTATCGCTTAGGCGGTGGCCTCGTAGTGGTGAGGCAGCGGCATAATCCTTAAGTAAAAAACTGACGAGGATTGTTGCCAACAATAAAAGTTTGTTCATCACAATCTTTTTTAGAGGGTGAACCAAAAACACACAGGAACCTTACTCTCTCTTATTGTTGCATCAGTTGATGCGAAAAGCGTTGCAAAGATACCTCATTTTGCGGAGCGGATAGCAACTGAAGGCCGAATGGAAGGTTAGAGGAATGTTTAAATAACGGTAAACTCACCGCAGCAACACCGGTAAGGTTAGCAAATACGGTAAAAATATCACCCATGTACATAGCGATAGGGTCTGCGTTTTGTTGGCCCAATGGATAAGCAACTGAAGGAGAATCCGGGGCCAGGATAAAGTCATAATCTTTAAAAATCAGCAATGTCTGATCGTATAGCAGCCGGCGTGCCTGTTGTGCTTTTGTAAAGTAGGCATCGTAGTAGCCGGTGCTTAATACAAAGGTGCCCAACATAATACGTCGCTTTACTTCTTGCCCAAAGCCATCACTGCGGTTTTTGCGATAAAAGCCGGCAAGATCAGTGCCGGTACTTTTCCTTTTCGGCCCATACCGGACACCATCATATCTTGATAAGTTGGACGAAGCCTCTGCGGTTGTAAGAACATAGTAAGTAGGAACAATGTAGTCTGTCAAATTAAATTCAACTGCTTCCACTGTATGCCCATCCCTCTTAAGCAACTCAATCTTTTGCAGGATGGCTTCTGAAATTTCAGGATCAATAGAAGAATGATCCATCCACTCTTTAAAATATGCGATACGATATTTATTATCCGTCTCTTGCCTGTTGGCCTGATCAGTATTTTTTTTCGAAACTGTGCTGTCAAATTCATCTCCACCGGAAATAACTTCCCATATAGCAGAGGCATCAGGGATTGTTCGGGCTAAAATTCCAATTACATCAAAAGAAGAAGCATACGCAATTAGGCCATGCCGCGATACAACGCCGTATGCAGGCTTATAGCCCACCACGCCACAGAAATCTGCAGGTAACCTCACCGATCCACCGGTATCACTTCCTAATGAGACCATGCACAGGCCTGCTTTTACAGCGGCTGCACTTCCCCCCGATGAACCGCCCGCTACCCTGGCATTATCAACCGGATTTAAAACAGGATGATAAAAAGAATTTTCATTAGTGGAACCCATTCCAAACTCATCGCAGTTTTGGCGGCCAATAATAATAGCTCCTTCGGCTAATAAGCGTTCTACTACAGTGGCGGAATAAAGAGACGTAAATTGTTGAAGAATGTTAGAGGAAGCCGATGCACGATGGTTTTTATAGCAGATGTTATCCTTTAATCCTATGACTACCCCATGAAGTTTGCCATGTATTATTTCTTTATCTAAGGTTGCTGCCCTTGCTAAGGCTTCAACAGCATAAACTTCAATAAAACAATTAAGATGAGCGGCTTGGTCTATGGCAGAAATAAAATGTCGTACCGCCTGCATACAAGTGGTACGACCGCTCCTTAAATCGGAATGATAATTTTCAATGGACGTAAACTCGAACAAATTTTATTGTAACCGTTTGGTTAAATTAAGGCTGAACAGTTGTGGTAGAATTGGTTGATTTTTCTGTTCCATTTACGCCTTCTTCAATTTCCTTCCGAACATTGGTTTTTGCATCATTAAACTCCCGAACACCACGGCCAAGGCCACGCATCAGTTCAGGTATTTTTTTACCACCAAATAAAAGTAATATCGCCAACAGAATAAAGATCATGTGCTCGCCCTGAAAAATGGAAAGAAGGGTTACGTTAGAATGAAGAATAGCCATAGTATTATGTTTAAAAATGTAAAGGTAATTTAAAGTCTATTAAAAGATGGAACGCTTGTTTTTAAATCAGGTATCCATCAGCTCTTTGTCATCATTCCCAGTTTTTTGCTTCTATTGCTTTTTCTGCGTCAATCCTTTTTACCAGAATGATGCTGATTTCAAATAGCACCACCAGGGGAAAAGCTACAATGGCCTGACTGATCCAATCCGGCGACGGCGTGAGGATAGCGGCAACAATTAGTATAATGACATAAGCATATCTACGATAAGTTTTCAAAAAACGACTGTTAATAATGCCAATTTTTGCCAACACTACGGCTAATACGGGTAATTCAAATGCTACGCCACAACCCAGGAGAAGGTTATTTAGCGTGGAAATATAATCGTCTAAGGTGGGCAGATACGTATAAGCGCCGGTGGTGCCTATTTTAAAATTGGCTAAAAAATTAAAGGTAAAAGGCGCTAAAATGTAATACCCGAAAGCGATCCCCAGAAAGAAACAAACGGATACCCAAAAAATGCTTTTGCGGCCATAGGCGAGTTCTTTATCTGATAGCGCCGGCTTAATAAATTTCCAGAACTCATAAAAAATATAAGGGAAGGCTGCTATCAGTCCGCCAATCATCGAAATATTCAGGGCGGTAACAAACGGCCCGCTAACCGTATTGCCTTGCAGGGGCACACTAACCGGCGGCATACATAACGATTGGCCGATGTGTAGCGTATGGCCCAGGTTACAAAGAAAAGTATAGGATATAAAGCTGCTGCGGCTGGGGGCGAGAATGATGTGGTCAAAAATCCAATCCTTATAAATAAACAAGCCTGTGGCTACAATAATCCAGGCTATCAGGCTCCTGACGATATGCCATCGTAAAGCTTCCAGATGATCAATGAAGCTCATTTCGTGCGTGGTAGAAGTGCTGCTGCGATTTTTTAGAAAACGATTAATCACTGTTTTGAGTGGCTTGAAAGGGTAAAAATTACAGGGCAAATAAAATTAAATGTGCCCGGCAAATGTACTGGCTAAGCGGCCTAAAATGATAACTTTCCGGCGCAAGCATAAAAAAAGCGAAAGTTTGTACTTCCGCTTTCGATATACGTTTGATGGCTTTAGGCAGTTTGCACAATAGCTCTTTTCTTTTCCTGGATGCGGGCCGATTTACCGCTACGTTCACGTTGGTAAAACAATTTAGCCCTGCGTACACGGCCGGATTTATTTACAACAACAGATTCGATATTTGGCGAAAAGAAAGGAAACAATCTTTCCACACCAATACCATCAGATATTTTACGAACAGTGAAGGTGGCCGTGGCACCTTGCCCCTGGCTTTTAATTACGTCACCACGAAACGATTGGATACGTTCTTTGGTTCCTTCAAGAATTTTATAGTTGACGGTAATATTGTCACCGGCTTTAAACTTCGGTAAGGTTTTTTTGCTGGTCAATTGGTCATGCACAAAGGCAACGGCAGCGTTCATAACAAAAAATTTAGGACGGCGAAGGTAGGGGAAAGGAGTTGAATTTTGAATTTTGAATTTTTGATTTTCTAATCAACGGTATGTTTTATACAGACTTTAAGAATATTACTTATCAATAAGAAGCCGCTTCAATTACGAAGCGGCTTTACCGACTTTTTTAAAAGCAGATTTTTCTAAAAGTTATTTTTTATTACCGGGCCACATTCACCGCTCTTTTTTCACGGATAACGGTCACTTTAATTTGACCGGGATAGGTCATTTCTGTTTGAATTTTTTGAGCAATCTCAAACGAAAGCTTTTCACTGTCCACATCACTTACTTTATCAGCTTCCACTATCACTCTTAATTCGCGGCCGGCCTGGATGGCATACGCCTTTTCAACACCATTATAGTTTTGAGCCAGATTTTCCAGGTCTTTAATACGCTGCAGGTATTGCTGCATAATCTCGCGACGGGCACCGGGGCGGGCACCACTGATAGAGTCACAGGCCTGCACAATGGGAGAAATCACAAACTGCATTTCCATTTCATCGTGGTGAGCGCCAATAGCGTTGACCACCGCCGGAACCTCGCCATATTTCTCGGCCAGCTTCGCTCCCAACAGGGCATGGCTTAATTCTGTTTCTTCATCAGGTACCTTGCCAATATCATGTAACAATCCGGCCCGTTTGGCCAGCTTTGGATTAAGGCCTAATTCAGCCGCCATAATACTGCAAAGGTTAGCTACCTCACGGCTATGCATTAATAAGTTTTGTCCGTAAGAAGAACGGAACCGCATCTTACCCACCAAGCGAACCAATTCTTTATGGAGGCCATGAATACCTAACTCGATTACGGTACGTTCGCCGATTTCCATGATCTGTTCTTCTATCTGACGCTTTGTTTTCTCCACCACTTCTTCAATACGTGCCGGGTGAATCCGTCCATCGGATACCAGCCGCTGTAAGCTTAGGCGGGCAATCTCGCGGCGCAATGGATCGAAGCAGGAAAACAGGATGGCTTCCGGCGTATCGTCCACAATCAAATCCACTCCTGTAGCGGCTTCCAGGGCACGAATATTACGGCCTTCGCGGCCAATGATCTGCCCTTTAATTTCGTCGCTTTCTAAATTAAAAACCGTAATGGCATTTTCAATGGCTTGTTCTGAAGCGGTGCGTTGAATGCTTTGAATAATAATTTTACGGGCTTCTTTATTAGCCTTCTGCTTGGCCTCGTCAATAATTTCCTGCTGCATTCCCAAGGCTCTGGAGTGAGCTTCCTGTTTTAACCCTTCAATCAATTGGGCCCTTGCTTCATCGGCTGTAAGGTTAGCCAACTTCTCCAGCCGGCGGGTATGCTCCTGCTGGTGTTTATCCAAGTCAGCTTGCTTGGCGGCCACTACTTCTAACTGGCGGTTAAGGTTGTCTTTGATGGCTGTATTCTCCTTTACCTGCCTTTCTAACTGTTCTGTTTTTTGATTGATGGCTTGTTCTTTTTGAGTAGCGGCCTGCTCTTTTTGGCGAGCCCTGGCTTCCACCTCACCCGCTTTGCGGTTTCGTTCTAACAGCTCTTTGTCGTGATCGGCTTTTAATTGTACAAATTTTTCTTTAGCAGCCAGTTCTTTTTCTTTCCGAAGCGTTTCAGCTCTTAGCTCCGCTTCTTTAATCAGGTTCTGTGCATGTGTATCGGCTTCCTCCAGTTTCTTTTTCTGGTCTTTGGCAAAAATGAATTTACCCGCCACAATGCCCACCAGTAAGGCCGCTACGGTAATAATAAGTGTAATTATGTTGAGGTCCATTAACAAGTTTTTTAAAAAGGTTATATATAGATGAACGTTTCATTCCGACAGTTTTTGTCAGGGTAGCGAAGATAGAAAAAGGGGCGGTAACTTTTGAAATGATTGCCGATGACGGGGCTGGAAGAGAATTTGCAAGCCCCTTTTTATGAATAACGTAAGAGTAGAGCAGCACCCGTTTCCATCCTTTGTGCCGCCACGTATGCGATGCCTGATTGTTGGCAGCTTTCCGGGTAAGGAACAAACGAGGGGTACTACAAATGAAGATGATTGGTATTATGGTGCGCCGCTCAACCAGTTCTGGCGCCTATTACAATTGGTGTATGATATCGAATTGAAAACGAAAGTTGCCAAACAGGACTTGTTCAAAAAAGCCGGCATTGGCATCACCGATATATTCAGATCAGTGATTCGAAAGCAAGGTAACAACGAAGATGATAACCTGGAAGTAGCGGAATATAATAAGGAGGAACTACAACGAATTATAAAAAACTTTACGCCTGATGTTTTTTGTACCAGCCGTTTTGTGGAAAAAGATTTTAAAAGAATGTTTCCCGCTTATATAAAGGTGGATGTTTTGCCTTCACCATCGCCCCGGTATTTTGCCTTAACAATTGAGCAGAAGGCGGGCATTTATAAAAAGAAGCTGCCAGCTATTTAGGCCCATCCAATGCTCCGTCAATCATCTTTTCCAGCGTTTGCAAACGGCTGCTTACATTATCCATATTAACTACATTAGAAATAGGGGCGTTTTGCTCTGTAGCAAACCAAACCAGCACCATGGCAATGTAGTCCTGCATGTCCTTGCCGGCGAACATGGTTTTGTATTCTACAATTTTATCGTTGATGGTTTTGGCGGTCTTGCGCACTACTTCTTCATCGCCGGGTTCAATGCGTATGCGATAGCTTCTATCGCCAATAACTAAGTTGAGGGGAATGAGATTGTTCATACAATGAGTGATGAGTAATCAATAATCAATAATGGGTCGCTTAAACTACGGGCCTAACGATAATCAATAAAGGGTTTCACTATTTCACGAATTGATTACTGATTATTCATTATTGATTAAATCATTCGCTTAAATACGCAATGGTCCTGTCTATCTCTTTAATGTATTGCGCCAGCTTTCGTTCAAAGGTTTTTTTGTCCTTATCCGTCATTTGGCCAGCCGCTAATTTTAGCACCGCTACTTGTTGCTGCAGCTCGTCTAATTGCAATTGGGTGGCCGCTTCTTTTGACTTCGATTCGGCTAATTCCTTTTTTAATTTTTCCGTTTCCCGCTGCAGGCCGTGATACTGCCGCAGCAAGCTTTGCACCTTTTCGGACAAAATAGTAAACTGCTGATCAACGGTCATTACTTTCTTATTTCAGCGCCAAGATTTTTTTCTAATGTCGTCATGATTTTACCCATCCAGCCATCAATCTCTTTGTCGGTCAATGTTTTTTCTTCATCCAGAAAAGAGAAGTTAACGGCTAATGATTTTTTATCGGCGCCCAGCTTTTCGCTTTCAAAAATATCGAACAGGCGCACCTGCCGAAGGCTTTGCAGGCGCAGCTTTTTAATACCTTCTTCTATGTCCGCATAAGGCATGGCTTTGGGAACTACCATGGCCAAATCCCGATCTACCTGTGGGTATTTTGAAAGCTCTTTCACCTGCACCTTACTTGCTGCATTTTGAATTAAGGCCTCCCAATAAAAATCGGCAAACAGCACCTGATCTTTAATAGCAAACCGCTGTAACAAAGATGGTTTTACAGTACAGATAGCGGCCATTTTTATATTGCCGATCATCATCACCAGCGATGAGTCTATATCATTACCTTCTTGTTTACTCCATTGCATGCCGCTTACATTTAAGGCTCGTAAAACCGCTTCTGCCACGCCTTTCAGGTAATAGATATCCGCTGGCAAACCTTTCCCTTTCCAGGATGCCTCGTTCAGTTGGCCGGTTACATACAAGCATAGATGATGGCTCTCAATATATTGGCCAATGCCTTGTGTAGCATAGGTTTTACCCCATTCAAACAGCCGCAGCGAGGTATTCTTCCGGGCGGTGTTGTGCGCTATCACCTCCAGTGCCGCAGGCAACATGGATGGCCGCATAATATCTAATTCGCTGCTTAAATTGTTCAGCAGCTTAACTGATGTTTCTAATTCCTCTTCTGAAAAATAAGCCGAATTGGTAATAGAGTTGGTAAGGATTTCGGTAAAGCCGGCACCTGTTAAAATGCCGGCTATTTTTTCTTTTGAAGCTTCAGCTTTATAGTCTTGTTCTACCGATGGTGTGATAGTAATTGACGTTGGAATTTCTATATTATCAAGACCATCTATCCGTAAAATTTCTTCTACGATATCGGCCGGAATAGAAACGTCAGGCTTATGAAATGGCACTTCTAAAACAATAGCTTCGGCATCTTCTTTTATGATAGTAAACTGTAAACTTTCCAAAATGGTTTTTACCGTTTGTGGCGGATAAATTTTGCCGCTTAATTTTTTCAGATAAGCATAGGTTAACCGTACTTCTTTTTTTGCCTCCTGAGTAGGATACACATCTGTAATTTCTGAAGCGATGGCGCCCCCGGCCAGCTCTTTTATCAGTAGTGCCGCTCTTTTTAGAACGGTTACCGTAGCTGAGATATCTACACCTTTTTCAAACCGTGTAGCTGCATCGGTACGCAGCCCATGGCGGAACGATGTTTTGCGAATGGAGACAGGGTTGAACCAGGCACTTTCTAAAAAGATATTTTTTGTACCATTACGTACACCGCTTTCGGCGCCACCAAAAACACCGGCAATGCACATAGGAGCGGCTGCATCACAAATCATTAAATCGTCGCTGCTCAACTTTCGCTCTTTATCGTCAAGGGTGATGAACGGCGTGCCTTCGGCCAATGTTTTTACAATCACCTGCTTGCCACCGATGGCATCATAATCAAACGCATGAAGTGGCTGGCCGGTTTCGTGCTGTATATAATTGGTAATGTCAACAATGTTATTAATAGGACGAAGGCCGATAGATTTCAACCTATCCTGTAACCATTTAGGGGAGGCGGAAACTGTTACACCCGCAAGGCAAATGCCGGCGTACCGCTTGCAGGCTGCTTTGTCTTCAATGGTTATATTTATAGTCAGCAAGTGATCGTCAACTATAAACTGATTGATTGGTAAAACTGGTTTTATATCTGCACCGTCGTGGTGCGAAAGATAAGCGCAAACATCGCGGGCCACACCCCAATGGCTCATGGCATCCATGCGGTTAGGGGTTAATCCAATTTCATAAATCACATCGCTGAAAGGCTTGAAGTATTCAGCCGCCGCCATGCCCGGTTGCGCACTATCGGGTAACACCATAATGCCCGCATGTGAGGCGCCTAATCCGATTTCATCTTCAGCGCAAATCATTCCAAAACTTTCTACGCCGCGGATCCTGGCCACCCTCATCGTCAGCGGATCGCCGGTAGTAGGGTAGATAGTAGTGCCCACAGGAGCAACCACCACTTTTTGTCCGGCCGCCACGTTAGGTGCACCGCAAACAATCTGTAATGGTTCGCCTCCTGTACTTACTTTGGTGAGTTTTAATTTATCGGCATTTGGATGTTGCGCTACCTGCATCACTTCGCCAATTATGAGGCCTTTTAAACCACCTTTTGCTTCTTCAAACGTTTCCATTTTTTCCACTTCCAATCCAATAGAGGTTAGTATCTGTGAAAGCCGCTCCGGGTCTATTTTTTCAGGCAGGTAATCGCTTAGCCAGTTATAAGAAATCGTCATGAATTGTTAGCTGTTTAGAAAGGGGCGAAGATAGAATGTTTGCCGTAAGCTTAATGCGCTTGCCTTAGCGCCTTGAACGATGTAGCAGGAAATAGCGGTGAAGTTTTTACACCAGTGCAATTATCAAAGTCCGGCAATAAAAGCAGCGCCTGATTACTTATTCACAACCTTAAAAAAGTAATAAAGCCCAGGCGGCAAACAGGTACACTACCACCTATTTTGTCGCTCTTCTTTGCTTCATCAATGGCTGAGTTGGCAATGGTTCCTACCGTCATATCGCCAAAAAAATTCCGGTTAAACTTGCACACAGCAACTTGTTCACAACATGCCAAAAGCTGCGTAAAAAAATACACTTTTGTGGAAAGCATCATGATAGTAGTGAATATCTGTGCCGGCGATGTGTATAACCTAAAAGGTAGCCTGTGGATTAATAAACATGTTACCGGAATGTTACCACCAATTTGCCGCCCTGTATATTCGTTAACTGACTTACGGACACGGACAAACAGACCCCTCAACATAAATTTTATAAGGCTGCTGACCACGGAAGTCATTGATTCTTTATCAATGCTAAAAAGAGCTGTATGGATATACCAAACATAAACAGGGATAAGAAAAGAGGCCGCAAAACCCCGCTGGATTTAAGCACCATGGTATATGGCAAAGTGCCGCCACAGGCCCGCGACCTGGAGGAGGCGGTATTGGGCGCCATCATGCTGGAGAAAGGGGCGTTTGATGTAGTGGCGGAAATTTTAAAGTCGGAATGTTTTTATGTAGATGCCCACCAGCGCATCTTTCTTGCCATGAAAACATTGAGCGGCAAAAGCCAGCCGATTGATATGTTGACAGTAGTGGAGGAACTGCGCACCGCAGAAGAACTGGACATGGTGGGCGGGCCGTATTATGTAACCAAACTAACCAATGCTGTTACTTCATCTGCCCACATAGAAGCGCATTCGCGGATCATTCTGCAAAAATTTATTCAACGGGAATTAATTCGCATCAGCGGAGAAATTATTTCGGATGCTTATGAAGACAGCACCGATGTTTTTGATTTGCTGGACGATGCCGAGAGTAAAATTTATAAGATCACGTCGGAGCATTTGCGCAATAATGTAGAAACTATTGATTCGGTGTTGGTGAAAACCATTCAGCGGATAGAGGACATGCGCAACAAGCAGGAAGATATTACCGGCGTGCCCAGCGGCTTTGTACACTTAGATAAAATAACCTACGGCTGGCAGCAAACCGACCTCATAATTTTAGCGGCCAGGCCATCTGTTGGTAAAACCGCCTTTGCCCTGAACCTGGCCCGCAACGCGGCTCTGGACCCACGTAAGCCAACCGGTGTTGCCTTTTTTTCGTTAGAGATGAGCGCCGGCCAATTGGTGCAACGGATACTATCTGCCGAAAGCGAAATATGGCTGGAAAAAATTGCCCGCGGTAAGCTGGAAGAACATGAAATGGAGCAGTTGTATAAACGCGGTATTCAACGCTTATCAGACTCCAAACTTTTTATTGACGATACGCCGGCGCTGAACATTTTTGAATTGCGGGCCAAATGCCGGCGCTTAAAAAATGCGCACAACATCGGGTTAATCATCATTGACTATTTACAGCTAATGAGTGGTACCGGAGAGAACCGGAACGGCAACCGGGAACAAGAGATTTCTAATATTTCGCGAAGCCTGAAATCATTGGCCAAAGAACTGCAGGTGCCTATCATTGCCCTGTCGCAGTTAAGCCGCGAAGTAGAGAAGCGTAAGGATGGAAACAAAATGCCGCAACTAAGTGACCTGCGTGAATCCGGTGCTATTGAGCAGGATGCCGACATGGTTTGCTTTATTTATCGTCCGGAGTACCACGACCTCAATCAGAATGAGATGGGTGAAAGTGTAAAAGGCGAAACCTACTTGCGCATTGCCAAGCACCGTAATGGGTCGCTGGAAAACTTAAAATTCAGAGCACGGCTGGAGATACAAAAATTTTTTGAAGACGATGGCGGTGAGTTTGGCGGCGGCTTTACCATGCCTCCTAACTGGAAGCCGGTAACCGACAGCGAAGGGCCGAAACTTTATATTCAAACGGGCAGTAAGATGAATGACCGGCCCGATGATGATGAACCGTTTTAATTACTAATCATCTGTATATACAAAGCTTCGGACAGTTCCGGAGCTTTTTTGTTTTAGGTAAGAAGAGTAAATTTGAAAAAATGAAGGTTATGTCGGCAACTGAATTGAAAGAGAAGATTTACAAAGTGGTCGGTGATATTGAGGATACGGCCTTTTTGCAAATGATATTGAACACCGCTCAATTACCTTTTCGGGTGGATAACGAATCGTTTACTGAGGAGGAGCTTAAAATGCTTAATGAGCGAAGCGAGAAATATCATCGGGGTGAAGCGGAATTAATACCATGGCGGGAATCATTGACCAGAACAAGACAGAAATATGGCCTTTGAACTTTCTTTGATGGCTGAAGCCGAAAGTGAATATATGGAGGCGGTGAGTTGGTACAAGGGTCAGTCTTTAGAACTTGCCGACCGCTTTCTTGTTGAATTAGCAGATGCTTTACAGGCATTAGAAAACCATCCGACGTTTTACGATTTTTATGTAAAGCCTTATCGCCGGATTTTGTTGAAATCACTTCTTTGTAAAATTGTTTTCGAAATAGACGGCAACAAGGTCATCATTCGCGCCATTTACCCCACCAGTCGAAGTGACGCCGAATTGCCTAAACTCTTGCCATGAGCCTTCCCTTTTTTTATATCGAAAACTTATCAGGCACCATCATCACGCTGGATGAACCTACCTCCAAACACATGATAGGCGTGCTTCGTATGCAAAAAGGCGAAGCCGTTTTACTAACTGATGGCAAAGGTTCCAAAGCCAGCGCCATCATCACCGATGATAACCGCAAACGCTGCACCGTTCAAATCCAAAGCATTGAAAAAATGGAGCAGACATCGCCCAAAATAAGCATTGCTATTTCCATTATAAAAAATGCCTCCCGCTTTGAATGGTTCCTTGAAAAAGCTACGGAGATTGGTGTTATGGAAATTATTCCACTGCTTTGCGAACGCACCGAAAAATCAACGTTTCGCCATGAAAGAATGCAGCAAATTTTAGCGAGCGCCATGCTGCAATCGCAACAAAGCTGGCTGCCGGTTTTGCATCAGCCAACGGCTTTTGCTGAGGTAGTAAAATTTTCAGGAGAAGAACAAAAATTCATTGCACATTGCCTGCCCGAACAAAAGATGTCTTTAACCAATAAGCTAATTACCCAATCAACCGATCAACTAATTCTCATTGGCCCCGAAGGTGATTTTACCGAAGAGGAAATTCAATTGGCTATCGAAAATAATTTTGTGCCAGTGGCTCTGGGAAATACAAGGTTGCGAACAGAAACAGCCGGCATTGTAGCGGCTGCATTATTGAAGATGGCAATAGGAGTATAGTAAAATGAATTTTTAAAGTAGCCCCCCAATTCACTACTCACTAATCCACGCCATCAATGTGCCGAATCTGAATCATTGTCTTCATTGGAACGAAAGGTAGGTTCCCGCAACTCAATGCTTTTCCGCTTTTTATTTTTCTTGAACATCGTCATGTTTAAAATTTCTACACCAAACGAAAAAGCCATTCCAAAATAGATGTAGTTTTTCAGGTGCAGGTCTTCCGCTTTTTCAGAATCCCATCCTTCAATAACCAGGCTTAAACCAATCATCACTAAAAAAGATAAGGCCAGCATTTTTAGCGTAGGATGTTTATGAATGAACGAAGATATTTTGGGGCTGAATAAAAACATAATGATCATGGCAATAACTACGGCTGCTATCATAATCTCTACATGCTTTGCCGTGCCTCCGGCAGTAATCACACTATCAAACGAAAACACTGTATCAATCAGCATAATTTGTATAATAGCTTTACCCAATGATAAGTAAGCCGATTGCCCGCCATAGCCGCTTTCATCTTCGCCTTCCAGCTTGCCATGAATTTCTTTTACCGATTTATAAATAAGAAACAAACCACCGCCCAGCATTACCAGGCTGGCCAAATCAAATCCCTTTCCTCCAATAGAAAAAATAGGTTTGCCTCTTTGCGATAACAACCAGCTTAAGCCCAATAATAAAAAGCTTCGGATAATAATGCCGCTGATCATCCAGGCACGGCGGGCCTTTTTTTTGTTCTCTTCTTTTAGCCGGTTTAAGATGAGGCTTACGAAGATGACATTATCAATGCCCAGCACCACTTCTAAAATCACTAACACAAAAAAACTAACCAGGCTCTCGGCCGTAAACAATCCTTCCATAGCGCAAATAAATGGGGTTATTGAAATGCTTTAGCAATTCTTTTTATAACAGCCGGGCCTTCATAAATAAATCCTGTCCACACCTCTACCAGCGAAGCTCCGGCTGTTATTTTTTCCGCAGCATCCATTGCAGTAAATATGCCACCCGAACCGATGATGGGTATAGTGCCGCCGGTTTTTTGATGAATGTAACGGACAATTGCAGTTGAATTTTTTTGCAAAGGCTTTCCACTTAAGCCGCCGGCACCTATGGTTTGAAGCTTAGCATTTGGGGTTTGAAGTTCGCTGCGGCTGATGGTGGTGTTGGTAGCTACAAGGCCATCCAAATTTATTTCTTTTGCTAAGTCAATCACGTCATCTATTTGCTCCAAACTCAGGTCCGGGGCTATTTTCAGAAGGATTGGCCGTTGCGTGGTAAAGGTTTTATTCAGCTCCTGAAGGGTTGTTAGTATCTTATGCAAAGCGTCTTTTTCCTGCAATTCCCGTAAGCCCGGTGTGTTGGGCGATGAAACGTTTACCACAAAAAAATCAACATAGGGGTGCAGGGCCCGAAAACAAATTTCATAATCTTTCCAGGCTTCCTCATTAGGAGTGATTTTGTTTTTACCGATGTTGCCGCCAATGAGCAGTTGGCAGTTGCCAGTTGCCAGTTGGCAGTTAGGGTCGCTTTCTTTTGCCAACTGCCAACTGCTAACTGCAACCTTTCCTTTTTTCCATCGTTTTAATCGGCTTGCCACCGCTTCTACGCCATCATTATTAAAGCCCATGCGGTTAATCAGGGCCTCATCTTTTGGTAAACGAAACAGACGTGGTTTATCGTTACCGGATTGCGGCCTTGGGGTAACCGTTCCAATCTCTACAAAGCCAAAACCTAAGGTTTCCAGCTCCCGCAGGTATTTTGCATTCTTATCAAAGCCGGCTCCAAGGCCCACTTTATTTGAAAATTGAAGATTGAAAATTGACGATTGAAAATTGCTTTTTGGAGTGAAGTACCAGCGAAGGCCTCTTCTGATAAAAGGCACAGCACACAAGAGTTTCAGGCCATTCATCGAAATAGAATGCGCAGTTTCGGCAGGCAGCAAAAAAAGAACTTTGCGAAGTAGCTGGTACATCAATCCTCCGCTTGTTTTAGTAAGACACTTAATTCTTTATCGGTAACATTTTCTTTATCCGACTTATCATAAATATCCAACAATGTGATGCGTTTGGCTTCAATTTTAACCAGTGTAATAACTCTGACGCCGCCGCTTTTGCCGGTGTTCTTGGAAGAAATTTTCATGCGGATTTTATAACAATCTTTACCAAGCGGCATTCCTGATTTGGGATTGGCAAGCAGCGAAGATCGTAATCCTAAAAGATCAGTGGTAAGCGAAGGATATTTCTTTGAAAGTTTATGAACAGCTTTGTTGAAACTCTCAGTAGTTACGATAGTAAAATCAGAGTTCATTGATCAGTTCATCTAATGTTTTCAATTGTATCTTTCCCGCCTCCGCCATTTTTGCTTCTTTGTAGGCAGCTAAAAAATCCTTTGCCTGTTTCTTTTTTTTAGGAGACCAGTTACGGGTGATGTCATTATCATCTTCTACAATTTCAATCGCCTTCAATTCTTCAAGACCCTTGATAATCGTTCTTGCCTTTTTATTGCGAATTTTTATAATTATTGTACTGCTCATATCCAATTTGTTATCGGCAAAAATAACGATTGCCTATCCGAATCGAAGATAGAAACACTGTAACTTTGATCTTAGTTGCATAAACAACTACTTTCACTATTTAATTTTCAACCATGCAAGAAGCTTATATCGTAGCCGGATACCGCACTGCCGTTGCCAAATCAAAACGTGGTGGCTTTCGCTTTTATCGCCCCGACGATTTAGCCATTGATGTGATAAGGGGACTGCTGGCTTCCCTGCCGCAGGTAGATAAAGCATTGGTGGATGATGTGATTGTAGGAAACGCTGTACCCGAGGCAGAGCAAGGCTTGCAGGTGGGCCGCATCATTGCAGCCAGAGCCATTGGGTACGATGTACCGGGGATGACGGTCAATCGTTATTGCGCGTCCGGATTGGAAACCATTGCTATTGCCACGGCTAAAATTCGCATGGGCATGGCCGATTGCATTATTGCCGGCGGTACTGAAAGCATGAGCCTTGTGCCAACCGCCGGGTGGAAAACCGTACCCGCTTATTCTATTGCTAAAGAAGAACCGGATTATTATTTAAGCATGGGCCTTACTGCCGAAGCGGTAGCGAAAGAATATAACGTAAGCCGCGAGGCGCAGGATGAGTTCTCTTACAACTCACACCAAAAAGCATTGACCGCTATTGAACAAGGCTATTTTAAAGAAGGCATTTTGCCGATAGAAGTTGAGCAGGTTTATTTAGATGAAAAGGGTAAAAAGGCAACAAAGAAATATACCGTTGATACGGACGAAGGCCCCCGTGCCGATACGTCCAAAGAAGCCCTGTCAAAACTGAAACCTGCCTTTGCTGCGGGTGGCGTGGTTACGGCCGGCAACTCCTCGCAAACCAGCGATGGCGCTGCCTTTGTAATGGTGATGAGCGAACGGTTAGTGAACCAGTTAAGTATTAAACCTATTGGCCGGTTAGTGGCTTGTGCTTCTGCCGGCGTGCATCCACGTATTATGGGCATCGGCCCGGTGGCCGCTATACCCAAAGTATTAAAGCAGGTAGGTATGAACCTGGGCCAGATTGATTTAACAGAGTTGAATGAAGCCTTCGCCTCGCAGGCGATTGCAGTTATCCGTGAGGCGGGTTTAAATGCCGAAACGGTGAACATTAATGGTGGCGCCATTGCCCTTGGTCACCCATTGGGTTGCACCGGCGCCAAGCTTACGATTCAAAACTTAAGCGACTTAAAACGCACTGGTAAAAAGTATGGAATGATAACCGCCTGTGTAGGTGGCGGACAAGGTATTGCCGGTATTATTGAACGCTTGTAACCCTTAATGGGTAAGGATTTCGGCCAACCGGTCTTTTTTAAAGACAAACCCCGGTAAGACACCGAATAGCCGTGAGAAATACATAGCGAAAACTGTATATTCGTTGTGTCACCAAACGCCAATGAATATGAGCACCAACCAATCTACTATTCTTTATATTGATGACGACAACGATGATTTTATTTTTTTAAAAACGTCGCTGGAAGATGCCGGGAACCAAGCTTCTCTTATTTGTGCCAACGATGGCGAAGAAGCCATCAACTATTTAAATTCTATTGCCGCTGCGTCGCTGCCTTCACTGATCGTATTGGATTTAAACATGCCACGCTGGGATGGCAAACGTACCCTGGGGTACCTAAAATCGCAACCGCATCTGGCCGCTATTCCTGTCGTTATCTTATCCACTTCTAATAACAGCAAGGAAGCCGAAGCCTGCGCTAAACTCGGCGCCGTTTCTTATTATAAAAAGCCCTATCATTTTGATGGCTATAAAGGAATCGTAGCCAGTTTTTTTACCCATATGAACGCTTGTTAACATGGCGCCATACGTTTTATATGCCGATGATGATGCCGACGATAAACTTTGGGTTTGCGAAGCGGGCAAAGCCCTCAACAGCCCCCTTCAATTTACGTTTGTGGCTAATGGAAAAGCGGCTTTACGCTATCTGCAAACGCAGGTTCCCGACACCCTTCCCTCACTGATTGTATTAGACCTGAACATGCCCGAACTGGATGGCAGGCAAACGTTGAAGCAATTAAAATCAGATCCGTTATATGCGCAGGTTCCGGTAGTGGTGGTGTCCACCTCATCTTCCAAATTAGATATAGAAGTCTGCCGTCATCTCGGCGCTTCGGCTTTTTTAACCAAACCCTTACGGCACCGGCAATGGCAGGACATTATAAAACAACTGGAACCCATAGCCATGGCTCATCGGGCATAATAACTACTAACCGTTAACCAATGCCGCTTTCGGTACCGGCTTACGCTCCCCAATTTGCTGGCGCCACATGGCATAATACAAACCCTTTTCTTCTAACAGGGCTTCATGTGTTCCTGTCTCAATCACTACGCCTCTTTCCAATACATAAATCCTATCGGCGTGCATGATGGTAGATAGACGATGCGCAATTAAAATCGTTATCTGATTTTGCATGGACGATACATTGCGGATTGTTTTGCCAATCTCTTCCTCGGTTAAGGAATCAAGCGCCGACGTAGCTTCATCAAAAATTAATAAGTTAGGATGGCGCAGTAAAGCACGGGCAATAGAAAGCCGTTGTTTCTCGCCACCGGAAAGTTTTAAGCCGCCTTCGCCAATCATGGTTTCAATGCCTTTTTCGGCCCGCTCTAAAAGGTTTTGGCAAGAGGCTTTGCGCAAGGCTTCCAGTAAGTCGGCTTCGCTGGCAGTGGGGTTTACAAACAAAAGATTTTCCTTGATAGTGCCACTGAACAATTGCGTATCCTGTGTAACAAAACCAATCTGTTTACGCAAGTCGTCAAAGTGAATGGCCGTTTCATCTATGCCGTTGTAAAAGATGTTTCCTTCCTGCGGCCGATACAGTCCTACCAACAGTTTCATCAACGTTGTTTTGCCCGAACCTGATGGGCCGACAAAAGCGATGGTCTCGCCTTTTTGTGTAGTGAAGCTGATGTTGTCAATAGCATTATGGCCGGCTGTTTTATGTTTGAAGATCACCTCCCTAAACTCCAGTGTTTGCACCGGCCCCAATGGTTTTGGTTGAGCCGGTTCCATCTCGGGTTCTTTGGCCATTAAGTTTTCAAAATTATTGAGCGATACCTCTGCTTCGCGGTAGCTGGTAATGATGGCGCCAATCTCCTGCAGGGGCCCAAAGATGAAGAACGAATAAATCTGCATGGTCACTAACTGGCCGGCATCCATTTCGTTACCAAAAATGAGCCACATCAGCATAAAAAGGATTACCTGGCGCAGTGTATTTACAAAAGTTCCTTGTATAAAAGCAATGCTACGCACTCGTTTTACTTTGGTGATTTCGAGCCCTAAAATTTTGTAGGTATTGTTATTCAACCGCTCTACTTCCTGGCCGGTTAAGCCTAAGCTTTTTACCAGCTCAATATTGCGCAAACTCTCTGTGGTGGTGCCTGCCAGCGAAGTGGTTTGCGATACAATTGTTTTTTGAATGGTCTTTACTTTTTTACTGAGCTTGTTGGAGATCACCATCAAAATGGCTGTGCCGCCAAAATAAACAAGCGGTAATAGGGGCGATATGTAAGCCGCAAAAACGGCTACAATCACAATGCCGATGAACACGGTAAATAAAATGTTTACAAAGTTGGACATGAACTTTTCCGTATCGGTGCGCACCTTTTGCAGTACGCTTAATGTTTCGCCGCTGCGTTGGTCTTCAAAATCCTGGTAAGGCAATTTCATAGCTTTTTGTAAGCCATCGGTAAACACTTTTGCGCCGAATTTTTGAATGATAACGCTCAGAAAATAATCCTGGAAATTTTTGGCGATGCGGCTGATCATAGCTACGGATATGGAAGCGATTAAAAGCCATACAACTCCATAAAGCGCTATCTCTTTTCCTGATTTATTAAGAACGGTAGATTTGGTAAACAGGAAGTCGTGCCAATTAAAACTTCCGGGTGGCGTGGCTACTTTTTGATGTTCATTAGCCAGGTTTATGAGTTTGCCAAATATGATGGGATCAATCAGCGAGAAACCAATATTGAAGGCGGCCAGCAGCAACACCAAACCTACCATCCACCGGTAGGGGCGCAAGTAGGAGAGTAAAATTTTCATGTTGTAAAGCTAAGGGCTAAAGCTTTTTTTCGTACGGCGCAATTCGCCAGCGGGTGCCGGAAATAGTTTTAAAAAGCCGTTGTAAATAAGGTAAACGGGCAAACCTGTTTTTTTGTTCCTGAATAGCCAGCGCATCTAAATGATGCACCTTTTTAACCAGGTTGGGAATGCTTTCTTCCAGGTTCTTAGTAAAGAAAACCTGCAGCAGTTGGCGAAATTCTTTCAGGTTCCAGTAATGGGCAATTTCAGCATCGGTACTTTTTACAACGCCTGTTTTTTGAAAGCAATAACTAAAAGCAATTTGTTCGGCAATGTGTTTTTGAAACTTTTGAAACAGGCTGTCCGTCAGGCCCAGCACGTCTTTCAGCACGTTTTTATTTTTTGTGTGCAGGCCTACTACGCCGGCATTAAATAGTTGAATGGTTCGGCTGAATTCAAATTTCTTCTGATTGTAAAAAACCGGTGTAGTGGAAAGAAAGGTTTCCCATTTATGAAACGAAGGAGATGTTTTTTTATCCGGCACGCCTTCAAACTGATGCAGGTAAAAGGTATCTTTTTCAATCGAACTAAAAATTTCTTCCAAAGGTTTTATCGCATAGGTATCGGTATCGCAGTAGAGCACATTGCCGTCAAAAGCTTCTAAGAAATCAGCTATCATTTCCACCTTTAACCGGTGCACAAAATTGTTAGCGCCTTTCCAGTGTTTAATTATTTCCGGCGTTAATTCCTTGCAACGCAGGTCGTGAAAAAAAGGTAAAAAATCGGAGAAGAGATGCGGCTGATCGGTATAGATAACAATAGCCGTTGCTGCCGGTGGAACTAAATTATAGACCTCCAAATATTTAAGTAGCGAGTACCGGCACTCGTTAATAAAATCAACGCCGTAGGCCTGGTATAAAATAGCGTTTTGCATAAGCTGATTGATACTGCAAATTAATGATTGAGATAGGATACAGAGTCAATGCCCAACTGGTATTGCTGATGAATCATTTTTGGCAAAACAAGATGGCCTTTTACTATTTCATTAGACACCGCATAAGCCAGCAGGTTATCGGCAATAAAGCAAATGGGTTGCTGCAAGGCTAACAGGCTTTTGGCGGCCGGTTGCGTAATGGCGTAAGCATGTGTGCTGTCATGATAGCCCGCTTTATAAACATGCTCCGAAAGCTTGGCCGGATACAAATTATTAATGGCGGTATGCGAAAGATTAAAGTTTCCGGTACGCCGCAACAGGTGATAGAAAATTTTTTTGATGGGTGTAGCAAAGGTTGGTTTTTCGTTTTCGCCGAAGCCTAAATAAAGTAGCTCCCAATCGGCAGGAAGTTGCTTCAGGACAGGCGAAAAATTCGACACGGTTGCTGTATCTATCACCACATCGTCTTCCAGTATCAATGCGGTTCCATAACCCTTTGCTATGATATCGCGATAGACATCGGCATGGCTCCAGGCACAGCCTATCTGCCCGTCCCACATGGGTTTGCCGTACCGGTGATTGAGTTTGGCGAGGCTTTCGTTGTAGATGCCTGTTTGTTTTAATTCATCAACGGAAAAATTTTGTTTATCCCTGCCAAAAAATAATTCATAATCCAAACCTTCCAGTTCTTTTTTCAAATGCTGGTGACGGTCGGTGGCACGATGAAGGGTAATGACATATACGTGGTCAAAAAAACGGTTTAATTGTGTAAAGAAAGTTTGTCGTTCCTCCATTGATTGTAGTTGGTAAAGGTTTACCGTTTGCAGTTTGTGGTTCAAGCGTTCAACTGTTCAAAGTTCAAATGTTGAAAGGCATTCTACCGTTTACTGTTATTGATTTAAGAATTCAACTATTGAAAGGCATTTTGACGCTTCACGTTTCACGATTGACGTCTATCCCGCCCAGCCTTCCCTGTCAAGGCTTCTGTATTGAATGGCTTCTGCCAAATGCTCAATTAGTATGTCTTCCTTGCCGGCTAAATCGGCAATGGTGCGGGAAACTTTTAGTATGCGGTCGTAAGCCCTTGCCGATAGGTTTAACCGTTCCATGGCGGTCTTTAATAAATTTTGCCCGGCTGTGGAAATCACACAAATTTCCTTCAGCATTTTAGAGCTCATTTGCGCATTGCAATGTACATCGGGTGTGGCTTTATAGCGTTCGTCCTGTATCTCTCTTGCTTTAATGACTTTGTCCCTTATGGCTGCCGATGCTTCTTGCGGCTTCAAAGTAGTAAGCTCCGAAAACGGTACCGGCGTTACTTCCACATGCAAGTCAATCCGGTCTAATAACGGTCCCGAAATTTTGTTCAAATATTTTTGTACACCACCGGGCGGACAAGTACATTCTTTATCGGGATGATTATAGTAGCCGCAAGGGCAGGGGTTCATAGAAGCGATCAACATAAACGAAGCCGGAAAATCAACGGCTACTTTGGCTCTTGAAATAGTAACGCGTCGTTCTTCCATCGGTTGGCGCATTACTTCCAACACGGTTCGCTTAAACTCCGGCAGTTCATCTAAAAACAAAACGCCATTGTGGGCTAACGAAATTTCGCCGGGCTGCGGAATGCCGCCACCGCCAACAAGTGCCACATCGGATATGGTATGATGCGGACTACGAAACGGCCGCTTGCTAACCAAGGTTGTATTCTCCGGCAACTTGCCGGCTACCGAATGGATCTTGGTTGTTTCTAATGCTTCCTGTAACGATAGCGGCGGCAGTATAGTAGGAAGGCGTTTGGCCAACATGGTTTTGCCGGCGCCGGGTGGCCCAATCAGTATGGCATTATGCCCGCCCGCAGCCGCAATCTCTAAGGCCCGCTTTATATTTTCCTGTCCCTTTACATCGGCAAAGTCAATTTCAAAATCGTATTGCGAATGAAAGAACTCTTCACGGGTATTTATTTTAATAGGTTGCAGGCTTTGCTCGCCGCTTTCAAAAAACTCCATCACGTCTTTAATATGATTCACACCATATACATCAAGGTTGTTTACCATACCGGCTTCCCGTGCATTGGCAGTGGGTACTACCAATCCTTTAAAACCTTCTTTGCGGGCTTGTATGGCAATAGGCAAAGCGCCTTTAATGGGACGTATCTCACCATCTAAACTTAGCTCGCCCATGATGATGTACTTCTCTATCGCTTCGGCGCCTTTCATGCGTTTTGTGGCGGCTAATATTCCAATAGCTATCGGAAGGTCAAACGCTGTCCCACTCTTCTTTATATCGGCCGGTGCAAGGTTTACCACAATGCGGGTGCGGGGCAAATCGGTACCAATACATTTAACGGTGCTTTCAATGCGTTGCATGCTTTCCTTTACCGCGTTATCGGCAAGGCCTACAATGATGTAACCAGTATTGCTTTGCATCCAGTTTACTTCTACGGTGATGGTGATGGCCTCTACGCCGTAAACCGCACTGCCAAAGGTTTTGACGAGCATGTGTACTTTTAGTTTTGGTAGGAATGAAGCTTAAAGAGACGGTTTTTTTTGGTACCGGACAACTCCTTTTTAAAGTAGTGAAGTAAGAGAAGCAGGAGGTTAATGAAGATGAGCTACAGCCGACAGATTTATTGTGCCATAAAAAATGTTTTTTCACGTACAATGCGCAGGATTCATATCCAGCTTGCAGTGCAAATTTTTACACAGCGGTTATCCACCAATGTGAATATCTCTGGCGCTATTTTTCGGACTTGTAAATCTACATTCGTCTTCCCGCCAAACTTTTTTAGCGACGGTTTCGAGACGATAAAACTTACTTCATCTAACATAAACTTACAGGACATGGACAGTGTTAAAAAACCAACCAAAGGCTTATCCTTTCAGCGACGCTACACTCGTGATGACATCAATGTGTACGACCAATTTCAGTACGACTACCGCACCTCTGTTATCCGCAACCCCAGCGGCGAAGTGGTGTTTGAAATGAACAATGTAGAAGTACCCAAACAGTGGAGCCAGATAGCCACTGACATCCTTGCCCAAAAGTATTTTCGCAAAGCCGGTGTGCCACAAGCTGATGGTACTTCAGGCCGCGAGACATCGGCCAAACAAGTAGCGCACCGTATGGCTAATTGCTGGAAAGTTTGGGGCGAACGTTATGGCTACTTCGCTTCGGAACGCGACGCTACCGTGTTTTACGAAGAGCTGGTGTATTCTATCTTAAACCAAATGTGTGTGCCTAATTCACCGCAATGGTTTAATACCGGCCTGCACGAAAGCTACGGCATCAGTGGTAAGCCGCAAGGCCATTATTATGTAGATCAGAATGATGGACAATTAAAAAAATCAACATCCGCATACGAACGTCCTCAGCCCCACGCCTGTTTTATTTTAAGTGTTGATGATGATTTAGTAGGGGATGGCGGCATCATGGACCTGTGGGTTCGCGAAGCCCGCATTTTTAAATATGGTTCAGGTGTTGGCACCAACTACAGCAACCTTCGCGGCGAAGGCGAGAAACTCAGTGGTGGTGGTACTTCCAGCGGATTAATGTCCTTCTTAAAAATTGGCGATAGAGCTGCCGGCGCTATTAAAAGCGGTGGCACTACACGCCGTGCGGCCAAGATGGTTTGCCTGGATTTAGACCATCCCGAAATTGTTGGTTTTGTAAACTGGAAAGTAGAAGAAGAAAAGAAAGTAGCGGCCCTGATTGAAGCCGGTTATCCATCCGACTATGAAGGCGAAGCGTATAGAACGGTGAGCGGACAAAACTCCAACAACTCTGTTCGCATCCCCAACAGCTTCTTTGATAAGTTAGAAAAAGGCGAAGACTGGGAACTTACGGCACGTACCGATGGACGTGTAATGAAGAAAGTGCCTTCCAAAGAATTATGGAACAGCATTGCTTATGCCGCCTGGCGTTGTGCCGATCCGGGTACACAGTATAACACTACCATTAATGAATGGCATACCTGCCCAGAAGGTGGTGAGATAAGAGCCTCTAACCCCTGTAGCGAATACATGTTCTTAGATAACACGGCTTGTAATTTAGCCAGCGCCAACCTGATGAAGTTTTATAACTTCTATACAAAAACATTAGATGTTGATGGCTTTGAATATTGCTGCCGCTTGTGGACAACCGTGCTTGAAATTTCTGTGTTGATGGCGCAGTTCCCAAGTAAAGAAGTAGCGCAATTAAGTTATGAATATCGTACGCTTGGTTTGGGCTATGCCAACCTTGGTACGTTGCTGATGGTAAGCGGCATTCCGTACGATAGCGAAAAGGCCCGCGGCATTGCCGGCGCCATCACTGCTATCATGACGGGTACCTCGTATAAAACATCGGCGGAGATGGCCGAAGTGCAAGGCGCTTTCCCCCGCTACGAAGAAAATAAAGAGCACATGATGCGGGTGATGCGCAACCATCGCTTAGCCGCTTACGATGCAGACAGCTATGAAAATTTAAGCCTCAAGCCACAAGGGTTGAAATCGGAACATACACCAAAGTATTTATTAAACGCCGCTTGCAAAGCCTGGGATGATGCCGTGGAATTAGGCGAAAAATTTGGGTATAGAAATGCACAGGCAACTGTGATTGCACCAACAGGAACTATTGGATTAGTGATGGATTGCGATACCACCGGAGTAGAACCTGATTTTGCTTTAGTGAAATTTAAAAAACTATCAGGTGGTGGCTACATGAAGATTGTAAACGGCTCGGTGCCCGTGGCGCTAACCAACCTTGGTTATAGCGAGAAGGAAAGAGATGCCATCATTAAATATACGGTTGGCTCAGGAACCTTTGCCGGTGCGCCTTTCATCAATCATCAAACATTAAGTGAGAAGGGTTTTATTGCATCTGAAATAGAAAAACTGGATAAAGCCGTAGGTGCTGCATTTGATATAGCCTTTGTATTCAACGTATATAATTTGGGCGAAGAATGTTTAAAGCGCCTTGGCTTTACTCCCGAGCAATATTACAATTTTGAATGGAGCCTGCTGGAAGCATTAGGCTATAGCGATGAGCAAATAGAAGCGGCTAATGATTATGTATGCGGCACCATGACAGTGGAAGGTGCGCCTTACTTAAAACCCGAGCACCTGGCGGTATTTGACTGCGCCAACAAATGCGGTAAAAAAGGCCAACGTTATATTCATGCACATGGCCACATACGCATGATGGCCGCTGCACAACCTTTTATCTCCGGCGCTATTTCTAAAACCATTAACCTGCCGCACGAAGCGGTGATAGAAGAAATTGCAGACTCGTATTTATTAAGCTGGCAATTAGGTTTGAAAGCTTGTGCCTTGTATCGTGATGGATCTAAAATGTCGCAGCCGCTTTCTAATAAGTCTGATAAAAAGAAGAAAGATGAGAGTTCACAGATGACAGATGACAGTAAAGAAAAGTCACCATCATCCGCCATCCCTCAACCGTCATCCGATTCCTCCATCATTGACATGGGTAAACTAACCATTGATGAACTGTTGGCTGAAGTACAAAAAAGGGTACAAGCTTCACCGGATACACAACTCAAGCGCCAGTTGGCAACCATTGTTGAACGTCGTTCGCTGCCGGCCAAACGCCGCGGCTTTACACAAAAAGCAAAGATCAACGGGCAGGCGCTTTTTGTACGTACCGGCGAATACGGCGATGGTACTTTAGGAGAAATATTTATTGACATGGCCAAGGAAGGCGCTACCATGCGTAGTATGCTCAACTGCTTTGCCATAGCGGTATCCGTGGGTTTGCAATATGGTGTTCCGTTAGATGAATACGTAGAAAAATTTGTGTTCACCAAGTTCGATCCGGCTGGTTTTGTAGAGCACCCGAACATTAAATCGGCTACGTCTATTGTTGATTTCATCTTCCGCTTATTGGGTTATGAATATTTAAATAGAACCGATTTGGTGCATGTATTAGACAAGCCCGAAGTAACCAATTTAGGTAATGAACCTTGGGACGATGTAGAACAATTAAAGCCTAATGAACCCATTAGCGCTCCGGCTTTAAGCAGTGTACGTGTGGTAGCCAGCACGCCGCAAAGCATTAAAGCGCAGGCTTCCTCCACGCCTAAGAATGGCGCCAGCATGCAAGGTGTAAACGTAGCCGCCAAAAGCATGCAAAGCGATGCCCCGGCTTGTAACACCTGCGGCCATATTACGGTGAGAAGTGGTACTTGTTATAAATGCTTGAACTGCGGTAATAGTATGGGATGTAGTTGAGAGAACTTGTTACTAACCTTGATGTTGAATAGAGAGAATCCCGCTGAAAGGCGGGATTTTATCGGTCTGCATGAAGCATTAACTTTTAAAATTTTAATTAAAATATGAGACAGTTCGATGATGATTATGAAATCGAAGCAATAGACAAATGCGCTAGAGCCTTAATGAGAGTGGATGACAGAACTAAAATTAGGGTTGTCAAATACCTGCTTGAAAAATTTGGACTAATCGCTCAAACTGAAGCTGCACCCCAAGAAGTTGTCAATAATATTATTCATAATCAGCAGAACAATTTAGTATTGGCAGAACCCAAAATTACAAACAACCTTTCCAATGGTATTTCGAATTTTCTGCCTCCAGGCAGCCACATGGTTTTAAAAGACATTTTAATTAAAGGGTTGGCAAAGTCTGAGCCAGAATTAATGGTAGTTATTGGATATTATAATTCAAACTTTGGCAAAAGTGCCTTTACAAAACAGTCCATACTTGACTCTTACAAGGATAATAATATTACAACTGAAAACAGACGAAAAAATTTTGTTGCGAACTTGAACAGTCTTATAAAAAAATCTTTATTTAATACAATAACCGATGACGAACTTTCCATTTCTGCGGAAGGCTGTGAGTTTGCTCGAAATATATTAAGTGGCAACTCTACTACAAAGAAGAGAAAGCCTAAATTAAGAAAAGCGAAGTCTGTTAAAGGGTTAGATGATGAAATTAGTAATGAAGAAATTAATGACGATATAAATGAATAAGATAAGGAGGTTAACTCAATTTCTTATAAATGAAAATGTTGCTAAAAAAGATATAGCAATTGCATTCGTGTGGTATCATTATGTGATCCACAGTACTGAAGTATCTATATCCGAAATCAATGAATATTTTGTTCAAAATGCTCTACCCAAATATAACCAGACATATTTGAAGAAAGATTTGCGCTTATCTAAAAATGTGATGAGAGGAAATGGCTTAAATACCTTTAAACCCGTAAGAAAATATCAGGATGACATGTCAATAAAGTTCCCTTTTATTGAGACGAAAAGTGAAGAGATAGTTACTGATGACATCATACTACCTGATTCACTACTTGTTTCAACACGAGGGTATATTGAAAGTCTGGGCAAACAAATTAATGCTTCTTATAACAATAATATTTTTGACGGTTGTGCTGTATTGATGAGGAGACTACTAGAATTATTACTTATTCATTCCTATGATGAAGCAGGAAGAATGGATGACATTGCAGAAGGTGATGGCATAAAGAATCTTAGCTACATAATCAATTACACTATGAGTAATAAACCTTTTAAACTTTCAAAAGAGGCAAATGAAACGCTTGATGACTTTAGGCAACTAGGCAATTTTTCTGCTCATAAGATTCAATACAATGCCAAGCGTAAAGATGTTGACAATGTGAAACTGAGATACAGAATGACTATTGAAGAATTGCTTTATGCTTCAAAATTGAAAAAGTAAAATTTTCTTCCCCAAAGAGTCTCCGCAGCCCCATCTTACTTTTATAAAACCTATCCTGCCGGACTCGTTGTACAACCGAAGCATACTGCCTACGAGTGCCTTCACAATCAATCACAAATCACAAACCATTTGTGAGCGGCTTGCCGGAAAAAAGCTTTTCAACGTTTAGCAAGTCATCCAAAACAACAAGTGTTTTCGTAATGTTGGCAAGGGTGCAATGCTGGCAATAGTCATTGAATGATAGTAATAATTTCCTTTACTACAGCAGCCATCAAAGAAGATTTTACGGTCCCTGCCTTACGAATAATAATAGATTTATCTGCTGTAAAAATGCGTGAAGGACGAATAAAAGAAGTAGAAGGAAGAGACCCGTTTGTAAAATCATTAAACAAAAGCGGCAAGGCAAATTGATCCCTGGTATGTTGCGAAGTAATCTGGCAAAGCAAAATATCATCACCGGGTAAATCTGCCAATACCAACGCAGGCCTGCGTTTTATACCCGACAAATCGGAAAATGGAAAAGGCAATACCACTACGTCGCCTTTTATAAATCCTGCCATGCTTTATCTTCTTCGGGAGTTAACCAATCTTTCGACAAAACACTTTCACTTGCCAAATGTGTAAATGGTTTATTGGCAGGCAGGGTGGTATCTAATGTTTCTTCAAGTGTAAAGGCAATAACCTCCACTCTTTTGCCGACAAAGTTTTCCGGCAGGGTGATAGAAATATCGGGCTTTTCAGGAGTTACAACGGTGCGTATCATAGCAAATTAATTTGTTGCCTGAATTTAAATATCCGTCAGGCAAGTATTTCTTTAAAGTTACATTTTGTCTTTCAACTATAACGGTTCAAAATTATCGGGTTAGAAACATTTTCTTTCCAACAAGTCGCCGCAACAGTATCTTAATTCATAAAGTTTAACTCGCAGGGGCTCGTCGTACAACGGAAGCATACTACCTACGAGTCCTGCACGATCAACCCGATGGCATAAACAAACTTCTGCAGGAGACTTGTCTGAAAAGAAAAGATTGTTGGCCTTCTTTGCAAACGAAGGCCTTTAAGCAACATCAGCTTCTACCAAACAATATTCACTTGCTTTTTGTACGCGTCAAACTTTTCATCTTTTGTAATGAAAGCGGCCTTTTCAACATCCGCTGTTACTAACAGCAAGCGGTTAAATGGGTCTTTGTGATCTTCAACAAAATGTGGGTAGTTGAAATAAAAGATGAGATGTTCATTCTTTAGTGTGAGCAGCGTAAAGCCGGTGTCAGTGATGGTTTTTATAAATTCTTTCAGGCTGGCGTTAAACTCAGGGAACTTACCAAGCCGGTATTTAATAGCAATCTCCCAGAGGCTAATTTGGCTAACCAGTATTTCAACATTTGTGTCTTCAATTATTTTGCTTGCGGAAGACGACAATCTGCTTTTGTCAGAAACAGCCCACAAACAAACATGTGCATCCAGCAGGTATTTCATAACCATTTACATGTACTCCTTCAACTCATCCAATGGTTCGTCAAAATCATCCGGCATAACGATCTTTCCCTCCAAAAGACCCAGAAGCCTTTTCTTCGGGACCACTGTTTTTTCTTCCGTCAAAAAAGTCACTATCACATCGGTACGTTCGGTTATAGGAGGTGTTTCTTTGAAAAAGATATGGCCGCCTTCATAATATCCTTTTACAGCCGTTAGCATATAATAAAGTTTAGAGGTTCAATTTACAGAAATAAAAAGTTCTTCCTACGATCGTCTTTGAGTGTGCCCCAAAGCCATCTGCAAATAGCCGGTGCATACAAAATGAATTCATTCAAAGTCAGCTACATTTTTCTTAACCCTTACCGTGAGATGCAGGCCGGGTGACGGTTTTTTTTGCTGCCGGTTTGATAGCGGGCTTTTCTTCTGTCCATCCCTTCTTTTTCAAGTAGTCAATCGCAGCTTTATTCTTTTCGGCCGCTGCTTTTTTCAGCCATTGTTTTGCTATCGTTTCATCCTTAGTTATACCCTGGCCGGTAGCATAAGCAAACCCAATATTATACATCGCATCGGAGCTGCCCAGGGCCGCCGCTTTCTGGTCCCAGCTTAGTGCTTTGCTGAAATCATTTGCGGCATAAGCGTCTTCCGATTTTTGAATGTAAAGCGTCCAGATGTTTCGTTTGGTTAGGCCGTCGGGCCATGCCGGCGCCGACCATTGCGCTACCAAAAATGTGCTGTCGTTGTAGTTAAACATCTCAGCAAATTTGAGGAACTTGCCATTCGCCTCCTGGTGTACTAACTGGTAACTGAATCCTGCCTTCGCGGAATCTTCAAAATAAAAATAATCATCGCCCAGCGGTTTGAACTGTGTAAAAAGCGCTTGGGCTCCATCCGTTTTTCCGGTGGCGTTTGGCAGCCAAATCACTTCGCATTGCAGTGTACTATCCGGATGTTTAAACAAATAGGCAACACTGCTTTTCCAGACATACGGACTAAAATAACGGCGCACCGTTCCATCGGTTCCTTTGTCCAAACTACCGGTGCCCAGCCCTTCATAAGCGGTTTGCATCCAATTATACAAGGTGGGAAAAAAGTTGTTCAGCAGGTTGGGTGGTACCTCGCTACGTTGCTTAATGGCAAAAATTTTTTGCAGGTTGGCGGGATGGCTTACCTGCGCCAGTCCATCGTTAAACCATAGCGACTGCACCTCCCACGCCACCGCATCGAAGGCAACAGCGTCTTTACGTATGATGATGTATAACCCACGTAAGTCTTGTATATTAAGTGCCGCATTGCCAAAATCATCGTTGCCGGTTTTGGGTACCCACAGCAAGGCAACACTATCCCATTTATTTTGGAAAATAGCTACCAAATATTTTTTATAACCGTTCAGTGTAGCATCGTCCTTCGGCCATTGTTGAGAGGGCCACTGCGATTGCTGCGAATGTTTTAAAATATAGTCAACGTTTTCTGCACTGTATAATCCCTGATACTGCAATGCATCTATCAGGTAGGGGTAGTCCCGCAAAATCTCCCACGGCATTAAGTTGCCTGAGTTAGTGATGCTAACTTCCACCGGCGATGAAGAGCTTTGTGCAGCAGTGTTTTGGGTTGGCACCGTTAGTAAAAAGAAAGTGGTAGCAAGAAGTAAGAGATCCTTCATACATAAAATTGTCGTTACCAAAGTTGTAGTAAATGCATAAGTTTTCCATCCGTAGCGGGTGGTATTTATTCGCCTGTTCATTTGGTGCACTAAGGTGCCTCAATAGAACGAAATTTAAAAAGGTCTAAATTTGAACGTAAACAAACATCTATGCAAACCGATTTTCCAAACACCCAATTGAACGAGCAGCAATTAGATATGGTACGGCTTCTTAAAATCCCTATGGCTGAAGAAGATTACCTGCAAATGCGGCGGCTGGCCGTTCAGTTGCTGGCCAAAAAAATTGATGAAGAGATGGAACGTTTGGAAAAAGAAAAAGGATGGACGCAAGATACCTATGAGCAGTGGGGAAAGGAACACATGAGAACACCGTATAAAAAGTGAAAGTAGTTCTAGATACCAATATTCTATTACAAGCCATTGCTCATGCAAGCCGGCTTTGCCCTATCTGGAATGCTTTTCTAAATGCACGTTTTGAATTACATCTGACAACTTCCATTTTATTGGAGTATGAAGAACTGCTTGCCGGTCGCACATCTGATCAAGTAGCTCAATCCATTGTTTCTTTAATTGATAAAGCTGCAAGCGCATATTTTATCGTTGCTTATTTTGAATGAAACGCCATCACAACTGACCCGGATGACAACAAATTTTTCGACGCGGCGGTGGCCGCTAATGCAGATTACTTAGTAACCAATGACGCTCATTTTAATGAAGCAAAAAAGCTTTCGTTTCCCGCGATAACCATACTGTCAGCCGATGAATTTTTGTTATTGTTAGAAGGTAAATAATACCATATCCTTTTTATACACTACTGCCATCAAAAGGAACTTCTCATCTAAAATCAAACTTCTCCCTTTAATAAAAATCCCGCTACCAGAGCGGGATTCAGTGTATTTTATAAACCAAACTCACTTCCCAGACCCTAAAATACCGGTGCTGCTATCTGCCGGGGTAGTAGTGGATGCAACAGTAGTACTGCCCAAAACATTATCAATCATTCCGCCAGCCATTGGAAATTTTTCTTTAATAAAAGCCGCTACTTCGCTTAGGATGTGTTGCGCTTTTTCCGGTGCGATGCCCGTTTTTTCTACAAGATGGTTGATTAAAGCTGCATATAAATTATTGACGGGTTTTAGTAGGAAGAAAGATTATTGCTTCTTTGTTTTCGGCGCCGTTGTTTTGCCGGTTGCGTTTACATAATCTCTTAGGTAACTGCAACGGTTATACACGTAAGGATAAAATTTGGTGGTGCTGAACTCCGATTTAAATCTGGCAAACAGAGGATTGTTCATGAACTTTTTTTGAAACGCCTCCTGGTCTTTGTCGGCCTGCTCATAATTTTTATAATCGTATGGAGGTTTCACTAACTGCCGTTGCGCACACTTGATTACCATAAACAAACAGGAGGCTTTGAACTCTTTATCGGTAGCTACATCATACGCTTTTTGATAATAGTCTCTTGCTTTATACACGCCATAATAATCGCGTTGCCACGGTTGTTTGTACACGCCTTCGTTCCAGTCGGAGCCGCTACGGTCGTAGGCTACAGCCTTCCAGCTATTGCCGTAATAACTCATGTTGTATAAAGCGCTGGCCAATTGGTAAAGGATTTTTGATCTGTCTTCCGCCGGTGTTATATGATCGGCTTTTGTTTGCAACTCCAACAGCTTTTGGGCCAGCGTAAGTTTGGTGTAAGGCTTCACTACCGACTTGCTCAATCGTTGCCAGTCGTTTAAATAATCGTGCAGCGGATCTACGTTTACCGTTCGTTCCTTTCCTGTATCGTAATTGTATTGTGTTTCTACCATCGGTTCTAACTTGCCTGCCTTGCCTAACCATTCTATGGCTTTAGTATAGTCGCGGTCGCGCAGATACGAGGTGCCGATAACATCTACCACATTATCACGTTTTACCGATGAATGTTGTACAAAATATTTTATTGTTTCTGTGGATGGCGATGTGGCGAGGTCGTATAGTTTTAATAAACCGGCTGTATTCATTTCGTTGCGCACAAAATCAACAGCCGGTGGATAGCCGCCAATGGATTCATTATCGGGCAGCTTTACAAAATTCATATCGGCTACACCATAGGCCAGTGCTGCTTTTGGTGCATCGCCTTGTTGCTCGTACTTCTGTGCCAGTATTTCTGAAAAAAAGTTGCGGCAAAACAGGGCATACTCTTTATTGGCCCTGCTTTTTTCTACCAGCCATTTAATAGCAGGCAACATACCGGCTTCGGTTTCCGGGGTGATGGTTTTGCCCTCATTGGCTACTATTAGTAGATTGATCAGCGATAGCTGATCTTTTACTTTTGCATCCGGGCTTAGGTCTTTTGCCGTGGCTAAAATACTTTTTGCCTTACCATACTCCTTCCCCATAAAGTTGAGGTAAGCCGCACCAGCACCATATAAAGCCCGGTTAGCCACACTTTTATCATTCATCAATTTTTCAAAAAAGCGGGCCGTATTAGCTACCGGTTCGGGCTTCAACGGTTTTGGTTTTCCGTTGTCATCTTCATTGCGCCAATCGGTAAAGCCATATAATGCTTTGCCGCCTTTTTCGCGGTTAAGTGCCGGTGTAAAGTATTGTTCTTCCAGCTTATTTATTTCTCTGGTAGCTAATAACGGAAGCAGGGGCGAAGACGGAGTCAGGTCATATACTTTTTGAAGTGTTTCTAATTTATAGTCCGTTCCGTAAAGGGCAAACAGGGCCATCATATTCGAGGTCTCGCTGCTATTTTTGCAAAGCGATAAATAATCTTTCAGCAGATCGGCATTGCAGTTATTGGTAGCCCATAAAAAGCTCAAAAAATTCTGCCGCTTGTTTTGGTCGGACAAGGGAAAGCATTTGCTGAACGAATAGGCGGCTTCCTTCTTTTTACCCAACCGGAACTCGCTGCCACCTTTATAGGAAAGCGCTAATTGGCCTACGGCAGATGTAATGGCGTCGTTGAAAGCCTCATCGTACCAACGAATGCAATCAGTAAAGCGGTTGTTATAAAAAGCCAGCTTGCAACGTTGAAAAGCCCACTTGGTTTTAATAAAAGGATCAGTTGATTTGGTAAAAGCGTTGCCTGCTTCTTTAATATAACTGTTTAGTAAAAGGCTGTCACGCTTTTTATCGTTCCAGCTATCGGCAGCGGCAAGGCTTTCCACGGTTTTAGCAAAAAGCAAGTAGGAAAGGGCGTCTTCTTTTTTATCCCTTATCAATGCCTTTACGGCACTATTAGCAGCAAAGGTTGACCAAAGAGGTTTACTGTGTGAGAGGCTTTCTTTCAATCGAAACAGCTCTTCTTTGGTAGATGTGTAAATCAGTTTCACCACAGCCTGTTGCGGGGAGCCGGTGTAATCCTTCCATTCTTTGATTACTTTGTCGTTATCATACGTTACCGAATCCGTTCCCCAATCGTCGTAAAAGGTAAGCAGGGCCGTATAATAAAAGGGCTGGTACACTTTGCCGGTGCCGGCACTATTACTAAAAAAGGAAGTGAAGTAATCGTGAGGATCGCCAACATCGGCGCAGGTAAAACTTTTTTGTGGAATGGCAGTAAGCAACAAGCTACTGAAAGCAATCAAAGAAACTTTGTAACGCATGGCCGTTAAATTTGGTTATGTTATTCTCGTCGAGGTGATATAAAATTACAGTTAGTTCTTTTTCGTTTAGCTTATCCGAAATAATCCTTGCACATTTACTGATGACGGCTTCATCGCTGGCTTCGTGCCGCAGCCACTGGCCGGCTTTAAAAGCAAATCCATTGATGGTAGTATCCCTGTCAAACTGTATTCGTTCTTTCCCTTTAAAGCCTTCACCCGCTTTAAAATCTCTTACCAAACCTTTGTACCGGTTGCCATCAAACAAAACCCACCATTCAAAAATGGGCAGGGCTACATCTAAAGGCAGGCCGTAGCTATCTATATGGCTGATGTATTTTTTTAGTTCGCCTTCATCAATGATGGAGTTTTTTGTTTGCGGTAGCCGAAGATTACCCATGTTGTAACACATCAGCAAACCCTTGTCCACAGGCGGTATGCCGCTCTCCAAAAAAAATTTTACCTGGTGTAATCGAATAGTAGCCGATACAATTTTGCCCTGAAAGAACGGCTGTTGTTTTAGCTTGTTAATAAGGTAAAAGTATTTGTTTCGGGTGGTGGTTGTCCAGTCACAATCTAATTGTACTTCGTTTGTTAGCGTAAGATGATTAGTAACAGCGATGGAAGAAAGAAGTGATGCAGTGTTGATAGCTAAACTATCTAACCTGCTTTTATCTAAATATTGAAAGGGCTCTTGCGTGATAAACACTACCGGCGTGATAGCAATGTTGGCAGGAGGGGCCTGACTAAAAATACTTTTGGCAACAGGTTGCGCCGATTGCTTTTCGCCATCCCAGTCTATATCAAAAAATTTGACGTAAAGCTTTTTGATGGAAAGGTCAGTAAGTGTTTGGTGCTCCTTTTGGCTGAGTTGGAAAACCGTTTTCCAGTAGTAAAAAGAACGCTGCACCTTCCGCTCTTCGTGATGTTTGCAGGAGCAAAAAAAAGCAAAGAATAAAAAAGTGCAGCGTTTGCAAAGTCGGAGGCTGTGTTTCAGAAGTATTATTTGTCGCCAAACATACTATTAACCGCGCCTGATAACATCGGATATTTTTCTACTACAAATGTTTTGATGGTATCCAGCACTTTTTGCGCTTGCTCATCACTAAGGTTAGCACCGGTTTTTAACCGTTCTGTCAATTCGCTCACCTGGCTTTGTACATTGTCTTTATTTACTCCAAACATATTAATAGGTTAATAGGTTAATAGGTTAATAGGTTAATGAAGTTTTGAGCCGGTCAAGGTATTTAGTAACTTACTAGCATAGAAACTTATTAACTCCCTACGCAACTTTCAATAGGCTCAATTTGCTCTTATCAAACTTGCGGGTGGCATACGCCATATCCAGCGCAAAGAATTTTTCTTTTGAGGATGGCAGTTCAAACATCGCGTCGGTTAAAATGCCTTCGCAGATGCTGCGTAAGCCCCTTGCGCCCAACTTGTATTCCATGGCCTTCTCTACCATAAAGTCCAGTACATCTTCTTCAATGGTTAACTGTATGCCTTCCAATTCAAAAAGACGTACGTATTGTTTTACCAACGCGTTCTTCGGCTCGGTAAGAATGGCCCGGAGTGTAATAGCATCTAATGGATCTAAATGAGTAACTACCGGCAACCGGCCTAATAATTCAGGTATCAATCCAAAGGCTTTCAGGTCCTGTGCATTTACATACTTCAGCAGGTTTTTCTTCATGCTTTCCTGAAGCTGCTTATCTACATTAAACCCGATAGTATTGGTTTGTACCCGCCGGGCAATAATGCGGTCAATACCATCAAAGGCGCCACCGCAGATAAATAAAATATTTTGGGTGTTGATCTTAATAAGCTTTTGTTCCGGATGCTTGCGCCCACCCTGCGGTGGTACCAATACGTCAGTGCCTTCCAGCAATTTCAACATGCCCTGCTGAACACCTTCGCCGCTTACATCACGGGTGATGGAAGGGTTATCGCTTTTGCGGGCAATCTTATCTATTTCATCAATATAAACAATGCCTCGTTCAGCCGCCGCTACATCGTAATTACATACCTGTAGCAAGCGGGTTAAAATGCTTTCCACATCTTCGCCTACATAACCGGCTTCGGTAAATACGGTGGCATCAACAATAGCAAAGGGAACGTTCAATAATTTGGCGATGGTTTTTGCCAGCAAGGTTTTACCAGTGCCGGTTTCACCCACCATTACGATGTTGCTTTTTTCTATCTCTACTTCATCTTTCGGGGCGTCGGAGTTTTTGTATTGAAGGCGTTTGTAATGATTATAAACCGCTACGGCCATTACCTTCTTGGCATCATCCTGTCCTATCACATATTCGTCAAGAAACTTTTTTACTTCCATCGGTTTCTTTACCTGAAGCTTGAAGGTGGAGGGAACCGAAGATTTATCTTCCCGCACTAAAAGTTCCTGCTCTATAATCTCCCGGGCATGATCTACACAGTTTTCACAAATGTGCCCTTCCTGACCCGCTATCAAAATCTTCACTTCATCCCGGCTGCGGCCACAGAACGAACAATGTAAAATATTTTTTGCCATGTTGGTTGTTACTCGTTGTTAGAAGCCTTTGATGGTTCAAAAGCTGCATGAATGGGCAAAAATAGAAAAATCATTATAGAGGGGGCCTTCATTTATAGGATTATTAGGATTAACGGTGAAAATGACCTTGCCTGTTACGGGATTATACATAGCTAAAAGAAAGAACCCTGCCGGAAAGCAGGGCTCAAACGTATTGCGGTCTGAGATTTTTAGCGGCGCCACTTATTTATCCAGCTTGGTTAAAATTTTATCCACAATGCCATATTCGATGCTCTTTTCTGCATCCATCCAATAGTCGCGTTCAAAATCTTTTTTAATGCGCTCTAATGTTTGGCCGGTATTATCTGCCAATATTTGGGCGCCCATTAATTTGGTACGAAGGATCTGCTCGGCATGTATTTCCATATCGGCGCTTACACCTTGTATATGCCCGCCTAACGAAGGCTGATGAATCATCACCTCCCCATGCGGATAAATAAAACGCTTGCCTTTTTCGCCGGCGCTTAACAAGATGCTTCCCATAGAGGCAGCAAGGCCCATGCAGATGGTACTTACCGACGATGAGATCAGCTTCATAGTATCATAGATAACCATGCCGCTGGTAACAGAACCACCGGGGCTACTGATATAAAACTTAATTTCTTTGCCGGGGTTATCGGCTTCCAGCAGTAATAATTTAGTAACTACGTCCTTAGCCGATTTATCATCCACCACGCCCCACAGATAAATGCTGCGGGTATCGTAAAAAAACTTCTCCATCCGCTTGTATAGCATGCGGGTGTCTGTTTCGGCCCGTTCTTCTTTTTCTTCATCACCTTCAGGTTCGGGTTCGCCGGGTTCGGGGCTCATTCTGTGCTGATAGCGGTTCATCAATATATCCTGAGAATTCATCTTGCTTAATCTTTAAGGGTTAACTATTTAATTTCTTTTTTTTCTTTACGGGGGTTGGTTACCAAAACTTCATCTACCAGCCCATATTCTTTGGCTTCGGGAGCCGTCATCCAGTAGTCGCGGTCGAAGTCGGTCTCTACTCTTTCAAAGGTTTGTCCTGAGTGGCTGACCACAATATCATACAGCTCACGTTTGAGTTTACGAATTTCTTTCACCGTTACTTCGATGTCGGTAGCTTGTCCGCCGATGGCGCCGCTTGGCTGGTGCATCATCACACGGGCATGTTTAAGAGCAGCCCGTTTTCCTTTGGTACCGGCGGCCAGTAATACACTGCCCATAGAGGCAGCCATGCCAATACAGATAGTACTTACATCAGGTGCTACAAATTGCATGGTATCATACACACCTAAACCGGCATATACGCTGCCTCCCGGCGAGTTAATGTACATGTTAATGTCTCTTGTCCGGTCGGTAGAATCGAGGAATAATAATTGGGCGGTTACAATGTTGGCTACCTCGTCATTAATAGGATAGCCAAGAAAAATAATCCGGTCCATCATTAAGCGGCTGTACACATCCATCACCGCTACATTCATAGGACGTTCTTCAATAATGTTTGGCGTGAGCGCCGTAATCAAATATTTATTATAACTGTTTAACGTGTTGCTGGAAAGGCCCTTGTGCTTAACGGCATATTTTTCAAATTCCGATGGGATACTCATGTTCGTCTGTATTAGATTTTTGGCAATTTAGTGCAGGAGGTGTTACAAATACCATGCTTGTAGGCAAAAGCGGACATTTTGCCAGAGGAATATCATTTGCAATAACAGGTAAAACAGTTTCCCATGTTTCTTCCTATTGGAGATGATAACCGCGACCGGACCACAACACCTTACATCAACTATCTTTTTATCGTTCTTAATATTCTGGTATTTATATTTTTTCAGGGTATGGGTGGCAACGACCAATTTACCTATGCGTATGCTACTGTGCCTGCAGAAATTTTAACCGGCCATGATATTGTTACCAATGCCAAAGTGTTTCAGGATGCAGTAACCGGGCAACGCTTTGTAATGCCGGGTTTACAGCCCACCAACATACCGGTTTATCTTACCTTGATCACTTCTACTTTTATGCACGGCGGCTTTGCTCACCTTTTTGGGAACATGCTTTTTCTCTGGATTTTTGGTGATAACATTGAAGATGCAATGGGCCACAGCCGCTACTTTTTCTTTTACCTGTTATGTGGCGTGCTGGCAGGTTTAAGCCATGTGCTGATATCGGCTTACACCAGCCAAAGTATTTATGTTCCCAGCCTTGGCGCATCGGGTGCTATTTCCGGTGTAATGGGCGGGTACATTCTGCTGTTTCCGCGACGCAAAGTGCGCATGTGGATTTTCCTTTTTATTATATCAGTACCCGCCTTTATTGCCGTAGGGATGTGGTTTGTATTTCAACTGATAGATGGCGCCGGCATGTTGGGTGGAAAAGAGGCGGGTAATGTAGCTTATGGCGCTCATATTGGTGGCTTTGTCGCCGGCTTTTTATTGGTAAAATTATTTTCGAAACACAGAAAGGTAGCGCTAATAGAGGAACGAAAATTTCGCTGGTAAACATTCAATCACAAACTCAGAAGCATCAAAGTATTCGCCATCTACATGGGCCGGCACAATGCCGGATGTTTTAATATGAACAGCGCCGGTTTTTAAAAAGGTTACCATGGGTAAGTTCACATGCGTTCCTTTTTCAATCAGCGGCAGGTAACGAAAACGCATTACCGGTGGTATGTGCCCAATGATGATGACATCAAGCAAAGCATCATTAATCAGTCCTGCGGGATTTACGTTAAACCCGCCTCCGTAGCGGCGGCCATTAGCTATAGAAAGCATCAAACATTTCTTACCCCGGTTAAAGGTTTCGTTACTGACGGTGCAAAGAAATTCTTTAAAGAAAAAGATGTTTTGCAGCACTACTTTGTAGTAGGATAACCTACCGCTCCATTTTTTTTCGCCTAATAAATCCTGCACCACCTTGCCATCGAAGCCGATGCCTACGCCATTAACAAAAAGGTGATTATTGCAATAGCCGGCATCTACGCGTTTAGGCATTGCATGTAATACCTTATCTACCTGTTCTGCCACGGAAATATTGCCATACAACAACCACTGAAAATCGTTGCCGGTGCCGCCTCTAAAAATGGCCATAGGTAAATGAAATTGTGGGTATTGATTGATAAAATAATTGAGGGTACCATCGCCGCCGGCTATCCAGGCCTCAGTAAAGTCTGTCCATTCTGTTGGCCAACTGGTGGTGAAGGCAGTATGTTCAATATTTTTCGCTTGCAGCAGAAGTGTTATTTCGCTGCCAACCGCTAAAGCTTTTTGATGAAGGGGATTTATTAGGAGTGCTATGTTTTTGGGAATGGTCATAGGAATTTTAGGCTTGCTATGGCTGCAAACTAAAGCAAAGTCATGCTTTCCATGATTATCAATTTATGGAGTAAGTATTTTCTTTAGCTTCCGTTGATGTTGGCCTTGCAACATCTCTGGGTCCAGTGGACATTTAAATATCGGTAAGTGAGGTGGTGAATCATTCAACGTCCTTGTAAATCGAAAATGAAACTTTTGATTTACAAGGATCAAAGTTTGGGCAAATACTTTTTTACGAGTGTATCGAGACTGCAAACCGTAATGCCCTTATTTATTTTATATTCTTCCACATCGGGCACTACAACAAAGTTCTTTTTTGTACCTAAATCGGCAATACTTTGATAATTTCCTTTAGTAAGCATCGGTGCATTATTCAGTTTTACTTCCATGCAGGCAACTGGCTTTACACCTCTGGCAATAACCAGGTCGCACTCGGCGCCGGCTTGTGTACGGTAGTAATACAAATCAGTGCCGGGTGGTTTTAGCTGCCGTACCTGTTCCGCTACATACCCTTCCCATGAAGAGCCAACTACCGGGTGCCCTTTCAATTGTACCAGGGTTTGTACGTTGCTCAACGTGTGGAGCAAGCCACTATCGCGGATGTAAATTTTTGGCGCCTTTACCAACCGCTTACTAATGTTAGTAAAGAATGGCGGCAGGCGATGAACCAAAAAAGCGCCTTCTAAAAATTCGGTGTAGCGGTTTACGGTGGGGGCGGTTATACCCAGCGAACGGCCTATCATATCCGCATTCCAGGTGTTGCCGTTAATGTGGCTCAGCATACTTAACAAACGGGTGTTTATAGAAGAAGTTAAGTCCACACCAAACAGGCGGCCTAAGTCTCTTTCCACATAGCTGCGCAGAAAACTGGTTTGCCATTCCGTTGCTGCCTTATCTGATTTTGCAAGCAGCGAATCCGGAAACCCACCGCGTAACCAATGCTTGTTTCTTGTGATGGTAGGAGGTAATTCGGTATAGCTAAGTGGCGACAGTTCCCGATAGGCAATGCGGCCTGCCAACGATTCCGACACTCCTTTTACCAACTCCGGCGAAGCGCTGCCTAATAAAATAAACCGTCCGTTGCGCCGGTCTTCATCTATCACAGAACGCAAAACGGTGAACAAAGAAGGGATCGTTTGCACTTCGTCAATGATGATGCATTTGTCCTTGTTCTCCTGTAAAAAAGTAAACGGGTCGTAAAGCTTTCTTACATCGAGAGGGTTTTCTAAATCAAGATATATAAAAGGCTTTTTGCGGGCCACTGCTATTTGTTTGGCCAATGTTGTTTTGCCCACTTGCCTGGCGCCAAGGATAGCCACAGCCGGAAAGTTTCGCAGCAGCGAGATGATTTGGGGTTGTAAGTTTCTATCAATCACAAGCCAAATCTAAATTAATCATCCTTGTAAATCAAAAGTTTCATTTTTGATTTACAAGGATTAATATCCTAAGCATTCTATGTAAAGTAATGCTCTTGAGAGCTTTGCTATTTTTTTTACGATACCCACTTAACATGAAAAAACGCTTTATCCCAATCTTTAGAAAAGCCATTGCTGGGAACGCCCATATAGTGGAAGGACAGTAATTTATAAGCATTGTCCTTGGAGGCATGTAAGGCAAAGCTTATCGGGGTAAACGGATAGCCGCTTTCGGGCTCAACCACTTTTGCATCAACCTGTAAGGAACAACAGACCATTCAGGCTCCACGCAAGCTTGATGATAGTCGCTTGCTCCTACATACAAACCTTTTAGCGTGAAGTACCAGTTTGGTTGACGCCAAACCTCTACCCGCATAGCATATTCGCAATCATCCTTCATTTCTTTTTTATAAAGCTTTTCCAATACGGCAACAAGCTTAGGGGCAACAATAGTGTCGTGGTATGCATCCCATTCAGTTGTGTTTTCTTTCGGCGGCTTCTTCTTGTCAAACCAAAAAAGGTTGTCAAATTTTAGTATCTCGCCTGTTTTGCCATTGAAGTTGTAGGCTGTCCAATTCCAGTTGGGATGGGCGCCGCCGCAATATTCATCATGGTAAAAATCTATACTGAAAACATTGGGATGGCAATAAAGATGATCAACTTCCAAACTATAATTGAAACGTCTCTGCGGGTTGCGACATTCAAGGCTGTAGAAAACTTCTTCAAGCTGGATATCCTTAAGCTTCGCATTGATCTTATTTCTTACAAATTCTGTATAACCGGTTTTTATCCGGGGAACCTTGATCCCGGTATATTTATCTGTGTACCAAACCAACGTACAAAGCCCGTTGGTTGAAGAGGAACTTTTATAGAATCTAATACGCGACATTTTAATTAAATCCACAACGTCAAAATCTTCATCAATAAACTTTTTAGCCAACCGTTTTTTGTAAAGGGTTTTAATTCTGGTTGCATCTATTTTTTTCGGGTTGATAGGAAGCGAATCCTTTTCATTTATGTACGAGCCATGATATTCATTGTTAGACAAAACCAAATGAAATTTTTCCGGTTGGCTATTTTCATTTTTCGCATCAAGAGTTGTAAAATTCATTTCCTTCAAGCCATTTGACATACCCGAAAATTCTATATCGCTTAACTCATTCAAATAAAAATAGTACCCGCTACATAGGGTATCATCCAAAATGTTTAACGACATAATAGCTTCCCGTTTTCCAATGGTGCCTTGCAACAAAAGCTCCTGAAAGCTTTTAGCATGTGGTGTTTGGCTGACACTATATCCGGTACTATCAGTTACCACTTGTGGCAGGTTTTTGTTGCCGATGGCCTTTTGCCTTTGATTATTGTTACAAGAGAAGAGTAACATCATAACAATAACCCAATACCAAACGTTAGATGCACACATGTCTGACACTTCGCTTTTATTTTTTAGAAAAAATTTATAAGCAAATTGTAATAGCCGTAAAAATGGTTGAGTAATATTTACCGCACCACCCTCACCATCCCCGCTCCATTATACGAATGCATCTCGCCATTATACATTGCATCGGCACTTACAGGGCCTTGCTTAAAACTTCCTAACGACACAGCTCTTACCGCATAATAATATTTCTGCTTTCCATAATAGCCATCTACAAAAAAATGAATGCGGTCGTCGCGTACATCAAGCGCTGTGGGCTCACTGCCATCTTTGATCCAATCCATACCCGGTATCTCTTTGGTGCGTGGATTTTCAATTTCAAAACCAGCGGGTAGTAAGTCAGTAATCACAATGTTTTCGATGGGTTGGTCATAAGCTCTCTCCAGCGTAATGCCGACAATGATTAAATCGTTTTGCTTGAATGTAGTGGAAGTAATTGGCTTGCCAAAGCGGTTATATAACTGCCGACGAACCTTTAAGTAACTATCCTCTTGTGTGTAAGCGCCACTAATGCTGATGCCCTCCGCTACCCAGCTATAATATAGGCGGCCGCTGCCTTTGGTGGTGATGTCTATGGCGCCACCTTTAAATAAATCGTTGGTACCCTTCCAGTCTTTATCACTTACAGTAGCCACTACTTTACCAGCCACTTTTACATCAGCCGTAACCGTACTCCGCGCAGCATTACGGGCCACTTTGCCTAAAGCTAGAAATGAGAAGGCCCGTTCCTGTGTATTTAAATAACGATCGCCTTTTAAGCGCATAATAACATGCTGCACCATTTGCGGAATTTGTGCATTACCCGGATCTACATCTACCAAAGCATTTAAGGAGATGGCCTCATCTCGCAAGGCACTATAAAAACTACCACCGGTTTGCTGTAGCGATTCCTCGCCACTGAAGGACGTAGGCAACATAGAATTGAAAGACCGCTTATCACCGGAAACCGCATACGCTGCCGATAACAAATACTTACTATCCAATGCCAGCAATTGGCCGGCGGCTTTGTAATAATTCATGGTAGAGGCCTGCGGACGATTAGCCAACGACAACACATACAAACTATAGGCAACTTCCTTAGGTGCGATCTTTCGTTTCTGGTCGCGGTTGTAATAGTATTCAATCGTCTCTTTTGTTTTTAAACGATTGGCGATGTAGTTCAGCATTGTTTCCAATAAGCTGGCGTCAAAATCATAACCGGCTTTTCGTGCTTCAATTAAAAAATGTGCTGCATAGATGGTTGTCCACCAATCTTCCTTGCCATCACCATCCCAAAGCTTTACCGCACCATTGTACAACTGTCGCATTTGTATTTTACGAATGGCTTCTGCAATGTTGTACGCTGCATTTTGCTTGTTATCGCCATTCAACTTTAAGGCATCAACAAAGTCGCCATAATACAATTGCGGAAAAGCCGATGAAACCGTTTGCTCCGTACAGCCGTATGGATACCTAACCAGGGCTTGAAGTTGATCGGCTACCTGCGCTACCGGTGAGCGGCTGATCACGAGGTTGTACTTAAAACTTCCGGCTATATAATCGGCTTGCTGAATGGATAGCGTTTGTGTTTGTCCACCGACAATAGAACCGCTGCCCGAAAGTTTTTGCAGCGTGGATGGAGGACGAACAGCGATCTCTGTTTCTTCGGTAAATTTTTCGCCCAGGGCATTGATGGTAACAATAATTTTTGCCGGAGCGATGGTTGGATCGGCTACAATTTGAAACAGGGCACGGCCTTCACTATTAGCATTGATGACAACGGATTGAGAAGAAGCACCAACAACTTTTATGGGTCCCGATAAGTTTAATGTGGCAGTACCATTAGCAATTTTAATAGTCGTGTTAGAAATGGTAACGGGCAGTAAAACCGTATCGCCGGGAGAGATAAATCTGGGCAGCGAAGAAGAGATCACAATGGGATCGGCAACCGTGGTGGTAGCTTCTGCATTACCAAATTTTTCATCTTTAAAAGCAACGGCCATCAGCCGCACTTCGCCACTGAATTGTGGCACATCAAATTCAAAGCTGGCATTGCCGCTTGCATCTGCTTTTTTTAATCCGCCCCAGTACGACATGATCTTGAAACGCTTGGCTGGTATGGGGTTCACCCGTTTCTCCAAACTCAGGTCGCCATCGCCGCCAGTGCTGCTTAAGCGGCCGCGCAGCTCTGGAAAGAGGAGCGGATACATATCGAACGCAGAAACATTCAGTGCTGTTTTTTGATAGTAAAAAGAATAAGGGTCGGGTGTTTTAAAATCTGAAACCTGGAGCACACCATTGTCAACAGCAGCCAGTGAAACATAACTTCCAGGCACCGCTTTCACCGTTACTTTTTGATGCGTTTTTGAGCGAACCGATTTTGCAGCCGTAATGGTGATGGGAATCTTTCTTCCTCCTTCTTCAACCGTGATATTTTGAAAGCCATGCGCTACTGTTAAGGGCATGTCTGTTACTTCGTGCGGCTTAATCAAGGTAGCCGTTACATATACGTTCGGCACATGCTCGCTGCCCAATTTTAGTTCCATAGAAGCGGTACGTTTGGCTACGTCAAGGTAGCTATGCGAAAGCACACCATCTCTTTCCACCGTAACCAACATGCGTCCGCTGAAAGGCGTTTTAAATAGAATTTTTGCATTGTCGCCGGCAGCATATTTTTCTTTATCCAAGGTAATGTCCACATTACCCTCATTGTTCACTTCAAACGAAGAGGCCTCACCACCCCAGCTACCATAGCTATAAAAATGTTTGCTTACGTAGGCATTGGCGCCGGGACGGGCCACCCGAATTTCGTAATCGCCGGGTGAACGTGGAATGAAACTATAATCCGTTTTATCACCAATATTCATTGGCTGATCAGCCAGAATTTTATCCTGCTGTTGCGACTCGTACCGGAAGTAAGAACCGCTTTTTGATAGCACGGTTTTGTACTCGTGCTTGATGATCTGCACTGTAGCAGAAGCATTGATAGGCGTACCATCTTTCGCTAAACTTACCAGGCTGAATTTTACAGTGGCATTCAGCGGATAGTAGTAAGAACCATCATCTTTAATGCCATTGAAAACATCCTGTGTAAATATGTCGCCATTGGCTACTTTACTTACCGGGCGGCCCGTTTCATCAAACACGGTTGTATAAAAAGCTGCTTGCAGCAGGCCCACATTAGCATACGTAGCTGGTACCTGATAGGTAAGTGTTGCGTTGCCGGCGGCATCTGTAGTGCCTTGCTTTACTTCTTTATCGGTAAAGCTTTTTTGATTGGCCAAGGAAAAGTAATAGTCGCTGTAAGCCTTAGCCGTAAACTCTTTTTGCTTGATCTGAATTTCCGTTTCATAATTTCTATTGGCAGCCGGCGGACCGAAAAAGTTAACGGCATTAACAGAAAGATTGGTGGTTTCGGCAGAGCGCAGCGAAGGCTTGTCTAATTTGGTGGTGACCTTAATTCTATCGGGCACAAATTCTTCAATCATAAAGTTTTTTGTTGCCAATAAAACGTCTGTAGAGCTATACACCTCCATGGTATAACTGCCGGTGATGGCAGCCGTGGAAATGTCCATTCCGCCTTCGGTAGCGCCTTGCTCATTCAATCCTTTGCGAACCGTTTTCAGTTCTTTGCCATTAGGCAGAAGGAACTTGATTTTTACCGGTAAATCGGCCGCCGGTTTCCAGCCCCGTTCGCGAACGACAATAGCATAATTCAACTTTTCACCGGGACGATAAATGTCACGTTCGGCATAAACAAAGGCATCTAACCCCGTGGCGTTTGTGTGCTTGCCGCCTACATCAAACCTTGAGGTATTGACTCGTGTAGTATTGAAAGGGAGATAGGTAAAATCATCGGCTGTTTTTGCAATCACCATCGCCGGAGTAAAGCCTGCAAAGGATTTGGAAGCGATGGCCACTTCGGCTACACCATCGCTGTTGGTAGCACCGGTGCCCAGCAACTGGTTGTTCTTTCCATATACATTTACCGTTACGCCATTAATGGCCGTAGCGGTTTTAATAGAGTTGGCAAACACGAATAATTTGCCTACCCCTTGCTTGGCAATAAGGCCAATATCGGAGAAAGAAATAAAGCGGCTATCACGAACCCAGTAATCTTTAGCCGAACGAATCATTACATGGTAAATGCCTTTTGCATCGGGCAGGCGGTCTTCAAATTGAGAAAGGTTCAGCAAACGTCCCGAACCGCTTTTTGGTAACGATCTTGTATCAATTTCTTTCGTATAAATAATGTCTCCGGCTGTTGCATCCCCATAGCCATTGTATTCGCCTTCTCCCTCATTGTAGGAGGCATATTGCGGCTCGCCTTCACCGTCTTTTGGCTCGTAGCCGGTTGCCGAAGCCTGCAACAAATTGCTTTCGTAAATTTTAGAGATGATGACTTTCAATCGCGGTGTGTTGGTTACCTGAACCTCTATATTTCCACCACCCTGTTTCGATAAATAAACGGCTTTACTATTGGTGAACTTTACGGCCGACTCCAATTCGCCAAAGCCAACCGCCCCATTGTAGTCTTCCTTCAAAGCCCCGCCCAGCCGGCCTCTCAGCCCTTTGGTAAGATTGAGTGAATAGCTTTTTTCCGCATCAAATTTATCGCTGCGAAGGATAGCGCCAAAGTCGGTGTACTCAATCGTGTAAGGAACAGCGGGTTCAAAAGCAATCAGGTTATTGCTGTTATCGGTGCTTAATTGTTGCGATGTATAAAGCCGTACAATGCCTTCCATACCGGTATGTTCAGCCTCAATGTTGGCCACGGCCAGTACATAAGGCGAAGGAATGGTTAGCGACTGAGTGATGGCTTCTTTGGTGCTGTTAGTGCCACCTTCGGGCTTGATGCCGGCATCTATTGTGATGGTGGCATCGTAGCTTTTATCTTCCTGTTTCAAAGCCGTTAAGCGTACACCCACTTCCGAACTTATACCGGTATTAGTCAGGGTGTAATCCATCTTAGCGCCATCCACTTCAATCTTTAATTTCTCTTTTACATCATCGGTTTTTACAGGGTAATTAAAATGTAAACTCATTTGTGGCAGTGCGGCGTGACTGCTTTCGTTAGCGGCTATCCAGGTTAGCTGGGCATCGCTAAGTTGTAACGGAGCGGTGAAGAAGGTAGGATCATCGCCCTGCACTTTATCGTATTTACTATAACGAAAAAGCTCCGAGCCAAACCTGGCGTGATAGGTAGTGGCCGGCGCCAAAGGCGCCGATGGTGAGAACACTAATTCATCCGGTCCTTCCCAACGAAAGCGGCCAGGAATGCGGGGTTCAAAGGAAATGTATTCTGTGCTATCCCAATTATTCAGTAAGGAATCGGGATGTACGGCTTTATTAAAACGAAAGGTAAGATTGCCTAATTGCGGTACTTCGCCTTTTGCAGTGGTAGCTTCGATGGTGATATAATCATGTTTGCAGGAAGACAAAAAAATAGCCATCACTATTGTGATCGCTAAGGCATATTTGATACGCATAAATTGATTTTGGTAATTGTAGTAAAAAGGTAACACGAATTTTGAACACGAATTACACGAATCGAATTTCTTTTATTGATCAACCCAAAAATAAGTTGGTTGGTGTAAACAATAATTTCTGTAATTCGTGGTTACAATGCGTGTATTAAAATCAGAAGCGCTAAGGAGGCAGACTCGATGAGTCCATACAGAGGTAAATTCTTTCAGAAAATTACGAAGCAAAAAATCCTCTTGCTCGTTAAAAGATTTGTAATCCTTTCAACAATTCTGTTTTTGCTTTTCATACTGCTCAATGTGCTATTTCCCCTGCCCGATAAAATCGCTTACTCCGTTATTGTACGTGATGCAAATGGTGAAGTAATCAATGCCTATCTAACCCCCGATGATAAATGGCGGATGAAAACGGAGTTAGCCGAGATTTCGCCATTGCTTCGCAAAACCATCCTTGCTAAAGAAGACAACTATTTTTATTATCATCCTGGCATCAATCCGTTGGCCATCTGCCGTGCGACCTTCAATAACATTCTTCATTTAAAACGAACGTCCGGCGCCTCTACCATCACCATGCAGGTAGCAAAAGCATTGGAGCCCAAGCGGCGAACCTGGTGGGGCAAGGCCATTGAAACCTTTCGGGCTTTTCAATTAGAGTGGAAGTATAGTAAGGATGAAATTCTGCAACTGTATCTAAACCTGGTGCCGTATGGCGGAAATATAGAAGGCGTGAAAGCCGCGTCGCTGCTGTATTTCAACAAAGAGCCCGACCATTTATCACTCGCGGAAATCACTTCACTTTCCATTATTCCTAACCGCCCTTCATCCTTACTTATTGGAAAGACCAATGAGCTGATTAGTAAAGAACGCAACCGGTGGTTAGAAAAATTTGCCGCTGACGGTGTATTTACTTTGGCAGAAATAAAGGATGCTGAAAACGAACCCTTAACGGCTGTGCGACGAACGTTGCCGCGCCTTATTCCGCACTTTGCCTACAAACTAAAAAAGGAAACGGGCAGCAATAACATTAAGACCAATATTGTTTTAAACACACAACTAAAAATTGAAAAACTGACGGAAGATTATGTACGTGGATTAAAACTAAAGGGCATCAAAAACGCTGCTGTGGTGGCGATAGATAATAAAACGCACAAGGTCATTTCATATATAGGGTCGGCTGGTTTTAAGGATACTACCGATGGCGGGCAAGTGAATGGCGCGGCAGCTATACGTGAACCGGGTAGTACGCTGAAACCCTTGCTGTATGCGCTTTGTATGGATGAAGGCCTGGTTACACCAAAGCTGGTATTGAACGATGTGTCGGTGAATTATGCCGGCTATGCACCGGAGAATTATGATAAGGAATTTCATGGTGAAGTGACGATGGAGTATGCGTTGGAACACTCGCTGAACATACCGGCGGTGCGAAGTTTAAAAGCCTTGGGGAAAGATAAACTGGTAGAGAAATTATTGGCTTGTCATTTTAAACAAATTAGCAAAGACCAGAACAAGTTGGGCTTGTCGCTGATACTTGGCGGCTGTGGTGCAACGTTGGAAGAACTCACTGGTTTATTTTCGGTATTCGCCAACGACGGTGTTTACATCGCACCAAAATATTTGCAGGATTCGACGCTGCCGCAACGGACGCAAATCATTTCACCCGAAGCCGCCTACCTGATCACCGATGAATTATCAAGGGTTAGTCGCCCCGACTTTCCAATCAACTGGACGGCCACTGAACGCATGCCCAAAATTGCCTGGAAAACCGGAACCTCGTATGGGCGAAGAGATGCCTGGAGTATTGGCTATAATAAAGATTATACAGTGGGTGTTTGGTGCGGCAATTTTTCCGGCGTAGGCGTACCGGAGTTAAGTGGCGCAAACACCGCTACACCACTGCTTTTTAAGATTTTTAATACCATTGATTACGACAGCAACGCTGATTGGTACGAGCCACCGCATGGCGTAGAATTAAGGCAGGTGTGCAGCGAAAGCGGCCTACCGCCCGGCCCTTATTGCACCAATATTATTTCCGATTATTTTATTCCGATGATCAGCAGCACCAAAGTTTGCCATCATGTTCAGGAAGTAAAGGTATCTTCTGATTTGTCTATCTCTTATTGCGAAGCCTGTGCACCAGCAACCGGGTATAGTAAGAAACTATACAAGGTTATAGCGCCGGAGCTGCAGGATTATTTTAGTAAGAATGGTAAGCCCTATCAAACCATTCCGCCCCATAACCCGGCTTGCGAACGCATCTTCAAAGGCGATGGCCCGGCCATTACTTTTCCTGTAAACGGCGCTGAATATTTCATCAATAAAAAAGACCCGGAACCCTTGCAATTAACGGCCTCTGTGCCTGCCGATGTAACCAAAGTTTACTGGTACATCAACGACCAGTTTTATAAAGCCACCAGCCGGACCGAGAAACAATTTTTTGTACCGGAGGAAGGACAGGTAAAGATTAGTTGCAGCGATGATAAGGGGAGAAGCCGAAGTATCCGGATTATGGTTAAACGTGTCAATCTTTAAACAGCCTTGCACTAAAAAGAATCAATGAAGACTGTCTTTCTATTTTTAAGTGGGCTGTTTCTTCTGTCAGCCAATGCACAAATTAATCCTCGTAGTCACACGCAAAAAGATTCGGTTTATTACAAAAAGCCTTTTCTCCGGTTGTATCCGGTAATCTATAATAATGGGGAACACTTACAAAAGGATGAAGTAGAAAGCTTGGTTAGCAAGGCTCCTGAAGCAGAAGAATTTTATTATAAATACAAGCGGCAGTTTAAGTCAGGTATCTATTCTTTTGCGGGTGTTTTTATTGGTGCCGGGCTTGGCGCTATTGCGTTTGATAATGGAAATAAAGGGTTGAATGCCGCCGGCTTAATCCTTTCGTTTGGCTCTTTTGTTAGAAGCATTGTCTTATTATCGTCAGGCGAAGCAAATTTAAAAAGAGCAATAAAAGCCTATAATCAATCTGTCAATTAAAACAAGCTGCCAAGATCTAATCCACCTTCTTTACATTAGATGCTCCCGAACTTTTTTGATTGATGTTAGCGTTACCCCGGTACTCCACATTACTAGCTCCCGAAGCTTCAATGCTCAACTCTTTTTCAGCATTGATTTCTGCGTTACTCGCTCCTGAAATATCCAGCTTTACTTCTTCGGCTTTAAGGTCAAAGCATTTTATTTTGCTGGCGCCGCTGGCCTCTGCTGAAAACTTTTCTATATCGCCGGTAAGTTTTAACGTGCTGGCGCCTGAAAGCTCCGATGTGAATTTTGAAAGCTTCACCTGCATGGTAACATCACTGGCGCCGCTGGCGTGTACATCCATGTCTTTACTGGTTATTGGTCCATCGCTTGTAATATTGCTGGCACCGGAAACGTGAATGCCATTAATGGTACTGGTTGAAACATAAACCGTAATTTCTTTAGAGGGGTTAAGGTTGTAACCATTTTTAGGATGAATGTGAAGGGTGTTTCCATCAACTTTTATCTCCAGGTCTTGCATCAGGTTTTCGTCGGTTGTTACGCTTACACTTGTGGCTGCCTCTTGCTTTAAGCGAACAGCGATGGCGCCGCTTACATCAATATTTTTGAAGCCGGCTACCTCTTTGGCCTGCGTAATAATATTTCCATTGCCCCTGACTTTTTCTCCACCCATAAAACTACACGAAGAAATAAGCATCACGATTGCGGCAAACAAAAAAGACTTTTTCATATAAATGGTTTTGAAAGGTAAAGATAGTACCTCACCCCGGCCCTCTCCATCAGAGATGGAGAGGGAGTAACCTCACCCCAACCCTATCCATCAAAGATGGAGAGGGAGTGCTTTCGCCTGCGGTTTTATAGCAATAGTTACTATTGAATACAATTAGTTGATAGAAGGAACTAACTATTATCAGGAACGATTAAATTATTAAGCAGCGGTTCCCCTCTTCCAATCAGATTCATTTTCATTTTTCTTCTCCAAATGGAGAAGGTGGCGAAGCCGGATGAGGCCAGAAGAGGGGTTAGGGGCGAGGTTCTTATCTTCGCTGCAATGACAGAAAAAATTATTATCCTCGATTTTGGTTCTCAATATACCCAGCTTATTGCCCGTGCTGTAAGGGAGGCCAATGTGTACTGCGAGATACTGCCGTTCTCCAAAAAATTCATGATTGATGATTCGGTAAAAGGCATCATCTTATCCGGCTCGCCGTTCTCGGTAAACGATGAAGCGGCACCCGAAGTAAATGTATCAGGACTATCGCAAGAGGTGCCCGTACTGGGCGTTTGCTACGGTGCACAGCTTACGGCAAAACAGTTTGGTGGTAAAGTGGAACGTAGTAATAAAAGAGAATACGGCCGTGCCATTTTGCACCAGCAAAAAGAAGATGCCTTGCTGAAAGATCTGCTGCCGGCATCGCAGGTTTGGATGAGTCACGGCGACTCTATCTTGAACCTTCCGCAGGGCTTTGAAATATTAGCGACTACCGATAATATTCCGGTTGCTGCCTTCAAACGAACCGCAACTGAAAGTGAAGTATCCGATAATAGCACGCCTACTGCCAACCGCCAACTGTCAACTGCCAACTCTCTTTACGGCTTACAATTTCATCCCGAAGTATATCATAGCATTGAAGGCAAAAAAATCCTGCGCAACTTTTTAGTGAACATCTGCGGCTGCAAACAAGACTGGACGCCGGCGCATTTTATAACTGATACAATTACCTCTCTTCAACAACAAATCGGTGATAATAAAGTAGTGATGGCTATCAGCGGCGGGGTAGATTCAACCGTAGCGGCAACGTTAATCAGCAAGACTATTGGCGATAACCTGTATTGCATTTTTGTTGACAACGGTGTGCTTCGCAAAGATGAATTTGAAACCGTGTTAGCCACCTATAAAACACTTGGCCTGAATGTAAAAGGCATTGATGCAAAAAAAGATTTTTATAAAAAGCTGAAAGGCAAATCGGACCCTGAAAAAAAGCGCAAGGCCATTGGTAAAGAATTTATCAACATCTTTCAGCAAGAAGCAAAAAGCATTAAGGGAGTTACCTTTTTAGGACAAGGAACCATCTACCCCGATGTGATTGAATCAGTCTCGGTTCATGGCCCTTCGGTCACTATCAAATCGCATCATAATGTAGGCGGGCTGCCAAAAAAGATGCACTTAAAATTAGTGGAACCGTTGCGTAGTTTATTTAAAGACGAAGTGCGAAAAGTTGGCCTGGAATTAGGTATCCCTGACGACCTGATTCAACGGCATCCGTTCCCGGGACCGGGTTTGGGCATTCGTATTTTGGGAGAAGTAACAGAAGAAAAAGTGGACTTGTTACAACGGGCCGATGACATCTATGTTAAAGCACTAAAGGAGCATAACCTGTATGCAACGGTTTGGCAAGCAGGAGCTATCTTACTTCCGGTGAAAAGCGTTGGGGTAATGGGCGATGAGCGGACGTATGAATTTACAGTGGCCCTGAGAGCCGTAACCAGCGTAGATGGCATGACAGCGGATTGGGCGCACCTGCCGTACGATTTTTTAGCGAAGGTGAGTAACGAAATTATCAATAGTGTGCGGGGCATTAATAGAGTGGTATATGACATCAGCAGTAAGCCGCCGGCAACGATTGAATGGGAGTAGGAGGCCCCACCCTATACAACCAGTTCTTTATGGTTAGGTCGTGCGTTGCCTCCCCGGTGGGAAGGGTAAAGACATCACTAAAGCAGCACGATGTCCTACTGATTGTGTGAGGATCGAAAATTAGAGGAAGCGTAGCAAAAGCAAGGGTCTGTGTGTTGGTGGCCTTCCCAATGGGAAGGTCGGGATGGGCCGCTGCCGCGACGAATTGCCCAATAGAATTACTGAACGTACAAGAGTGCGACGCAACAAATGCTTAATAGATGGACAGGCTTCTGGTTCATAAAAAATTTAGATCAACATAACGATGAAAAAATATTTCTTCTTTTCTCTTTTTTCTTTGCTGGCAACAGTTGCTTTTTCGCAAGTAGCCTCACGGCATAAAATCGCGGTATTTACTCCATTATATTTAGATTCTGCCTTCAGCTACTCGGGCGGTTATGCTTTCAACAAAACCTTCCCTAAATTTTTAAATGCCGGTGTAGAATTCTACCAGGGCGTACAGGCTGCACTGGATTCTTTGCAAAAAAAAGGAGCGCCGTTGGAGGTGTTTGTTTACGATTCACGGTCGGCTACTACAACGCTTGCACAGCAATTAAAAGCCCATGAATTAGACAGTGTGGAAATGTTTATAGCACAAGCCAATCCGGCCGAAACCAAGTTGCTGGCCGATGCTGCCTTAGCAAAAAAGATACCTATGATTTCAGCCTCGCTGCCCAATGATGCTGGCGTTACTGCTAACCCCTATTTTGTAGTGCTCAACACCACGCTGCAAGGCCATATTGAGGGCATCTATAAAATGCTCCAAAAAAATTATGCGCTGGATAAGATCATCGTGTTTCGCAAACCCGGGCCGCAGGAAGATGCGATAAAAACAAATTTTACGGAGTATGGTAAAGCAACCGCTTCGGTTCCGCTAAATATAAAGTTTGTAGATGTAGGCGACGGTGTTACCACACCTATGTTAGCGGCGCAGATGGATAGTACAAAGCGTAACATTATTATTGCCGGCAGCATGGAAGAAAGCTTTGGAACCCGGTTGGCCGGCATGTTGGCGCCGCTTAGTAAAACGTATCCAACACTGTTGATAGGCATGCCTACCTGGGATAATGTGAACTTCAACCGCTCCGAATTTAAAGGGCTTGATATTGTGTACAGCACGCCGTTTTTTTATAACCGCTTAACACCGCTGGAAAGCAAGCTGGCAGCGGACTTTGAGAAAAATATCAGCAGCCATCCTACTGATATGTACTTCCGTGGATATGAGAGCATGATGCGCTTTGGCTTATTGCTGGTAGATACAAATAAAGACGTGGCCTCCAACCTAAGCCGCAAGGGAAATTTTGTATTTACCCGGTTTGATATTCGGCCCGTATTCAAGGATAAAAAGAACATGACGCTGGATTATTTTGAGAATAAGAACTTGTATTTTATTCGGGTGAGTGGAGGAGCGAAACGGTTGATGTAGTTACACCTATGCTTGCTTTACCTTACTTGTTTTCGTAAATTTGAAAAAAGTATTTTATGAGTGAGGTAGAAAAAACCATCGTCGCCGATTATGCCAAAGCTTTGGAAAAACTTAGTACCGAAGCTAAGCAACACCTAATTAGTGTGCTTACTCAATCGCTTACTGATTCTGCTGATGACCAGAATCTCCAAGAGGATTTTGGCGGGTACATTCCAGAAAAGACCGCCGAAGAAATTATTGCGGATCTTAAGGCCGCAAGACATTTTCGCGAAAAGGACTTAAGTTTTTGAAACAATATTTACTTGATACAAGTACTTGCGTGTTCTTTATTCGCAAAAAACTAAATCTTGATGATGCCTTTCTGCTTGTGGGTCAGACAAATTGTTTTATTTCCGAAATGACCATCGCTGAACTGCGCTACGGAGCTGAAAAAAGCCTCTATCCTGATGGTTCGCACAAAAGCCTTAATAAATTTTGTAAACGATTTGTAATTGTTCCAATCCTTGGTTCTATCCGGCGCTATGCTGAAGAAAAAGTTCGGTTAGAAAAATTAGGAACACCGCTGCACGATGAATTCGATTTGTTTATTGGTGCTACCGCAATTATTAATGATTTTGTTCTTGTCACCGACAATACAAAACACTTCGCCAGGTTTCAAAACATTCAACTCGAAAACTGGCTCGTTCGCTAATCATATCTTCTCCACATCTCAACCTATCAGCTACTCAACTTCCCTCGCTGGCATGTTTATCGCATCATCTCTTTCATGCCGCTGATCGAGTTCACCAACAAAGGCCTTTACTGTCCGCCCGGCGACTTCTATATCGATCCCTGGAAGGGCGTTGACCGTGCCGTTATCACACATGCCCACAGCGACCATGCCCGGTGGGGAAGCAAAGCTTATCTCTGTCACCCTTTTACCAAACCCTTGCTGGAACAGCGTTTGGGCCCAAATTATTACGAGACCTTAGAGTGGAATCAGCCAATAGACTTTCATGGCGTCAAACTTTCATTGCACCCCGCCGGACATATCATCGGCTCGTCGCAGGTGCGCATCGAACACAAGGGTGAAGTCTGGGTTTTCAGTGGTGATTATAAAGTGGAGAATGATGGCCTCAGCGGCGAATATGAACCGGTGAAGTGCCACAACTTTATTACTGAAAGCACCTTTGGCCTGCCTATTTATAAATGGAAACCACAAGCCGAAATTTATAGCGATATAAAAACCTGGGTGAAGCGAAACCAGTCTGCCGGAAAAAGTTCCGTGCTCATTGCATACAGTTTAGGCAAGGCGCAACGCCTGCTGCAACCGCTATCAGAATGTACCGATACCATCCTTGTTCATGGCGCGGTGTATAACATGCACATGGCCCTGGTAAATGCCGGATGGAAATTGCCGGCGGTGGAAAGGGTAACACCCGAAACACCAAAAGACCGTTTGAAAGGCGCCGTGGTGATTGCTCCCGGCAGCGCTGAAGGCACATCGTGGATACGCAAGTTTGGTCCATACGAAACCGGCGTATGCAGCGGCTGGATGCAGGTGCGTGGTAATAGCCGGAGACGTAATGCGGATGCAGGTTTTGCCCTGAGCGACCATGCTGATTGGGATGGTTTGTTGAAAGCCTGCAAGGCCACCGAAGCGAGTTGTGTGTATGCCACGCATGGTTTTCAGTCGGTGTTTAGCCGATACCTTACTGAGCAGGGGATTGAAGGAAAAGAAGTGCATACAGAGTATGGGAATGATGAAGAGGAGACAGCCACGCCCCAAGAGCCAGTTCTTTAAAGTTAGCTGTACGTTGCCCTCCCCGGTGGGAAGGGTACAGGCATCACGAAAGCGGTGCGATGTCCTACTCCTCTTGAAATGATTGAAAGATGAAAGTATGCTTGACAGGCGTGGGCTGTGCTGATGATGGCCTTCCCCTGGCGGGGGAAGGTCGGGATGGGGGCCGCTGCCGCGACGAAGTGCCGAATAGAATTAAAAAAGTACAAGAGTGCGACGCCACAAAAGCTAAATTGTAGCAACTCCGCTTGGTACAAAAAAAAATTGTAACAATCAAGAGCATTCCAATAAATTTCTATTTGACCTGTATGACAGATAATGATTCTTCCAACATCAGCCTCTCTTCAAACTCCCCTTCAGGGGATGGGGGTGGCGGCATGTCGCTCTTTGCCGAACTGGTAACACTCATTGGTACCTCCACAAAAACCACGGCTAAGCAAGACGCACTAATAAAATATTTTTCATCGGATGCAGATGAGCAAGATAAGGTTTGGGTGATTGCCTTGTTTAGCGGCCGGCGGCCCAAGCGTTCGGTGAATACAACCCAACTGGCTTCGTATGCTATTGAGTTGGCGGAGCTTCCTTTTTGGTTATTTGAAGAAAGCTATCATACCGTTGGCGACCTGGCTGAAACCATTGCCTTGTTGCTGCCCGAGAGTGATCCTTCCAAGGTGCAATCAGAATCGCTGCACTACTACATTGAACAGTTAAAAGCCCTGGAAAAAAGCAGCGATGAAACCAAAAAATTTTTCATTGTAGAAAGCTGGCAGGGCATGAACCGCAGCGAACAATTTGTATTTAATAAACTCATTACCGGCGGTTTTCGCATTGGTGTTTCACAAAGTGTGATGGTGAATTCGCTGGCCAAAGTATTAAAGGCCGAATCGTCAATAATTGCACATCGCCTCAGCGGACAATGGGATCCATCAACTATTACTTTTAGTGAGTTATTAAGTGAGCACGGCATCACTACCGATTATTCAAAGCCGTATCCTTTTTACCTGGCCTACGCTATTGAAGAAGATTTAGCAACCCTTGGCGATCCCGGAGAATGGCAGGTAGAATGGAAGTGGGATGGCATTCGCGGGCAAATGATAAAGCGCAATGGCGAACTGTTTGTCTGGAGCCGTGGCGAAGGATTGATGACGGAGAAATTTCCGGAGTATCATTCGTTATTAAATGTGCTGCCCGATGGCATTGTGCTGGATGGCGAAATTATTCCTGCGGTGGACGGTGTGCCACTTCCATTCGCATTATTGCAAACCCGCATCGGCCGAAAGAACGTTACCAAAAAACAATTGCAGGAATCGCCGATTGCTTTTTTTGCTTATGATTTGTTGGAATATGAAGGCGAAGATTGGAGAGGAAAACCATTGACAGAGCGAAGAGCAAATCTGGAAGAAGTGATAGGTGCTATCCATCATCCAACGCTGTTGCTGTCTGATGTTGTTGCGTTTGACTCATGGGATGAATTAGGGGAATTGCGTGGAGGTTCACGGGAAGCAGGCGCAGAAGGATTTATGATCAAGCGCAAATCATCAGTGTATGGGACGGGGCGTCGTCGCGGCGATTGGTATAAATGGAAGATAGAACCGCTGGTGATTGATGCCGTAATGATCTACGCCCAAAAAGGAGCGGGGCGAAGAAGTAATCTTTACACCGACTACACCTTTGCGGTTCGGGATGGCGAGAAATTGGTGCCGTTTACCAAAGCCTATTCGGGCTTAACCGATAAAGAATTTGCACAGGTGGATGCCTTTGTAAAACGAAACTCTATTGAAAAGTTTGGACCCGTTCGCACAGTAAAACCGGAGCTGGTTTTTGAAATTGCTTTTGAAGGTATAGCTGCCTCCAATCGCCATAAGAGTGGCGTGGCGCTTAGGTTTCCGCGTATGAGCCGCTGGCGCACCGATAAAAAAGCCGATGAAATAAATACGCTGGAAGATTTGCAAAAGATGCTGGAGGTGTATGGGAAGAAGTAAGCCGATTGCGTTTGGAAAGTTTTTTTATGATGTACGTTGAATGTAATAGGGAAGTGCTTAAATCAGGGTTGTTTTAAAACAAAGAATATATTTACGGTAAGATGATACGTCAAATCTTAACCCCGACAGAACCTACAGTAACGGTTTATTTGCCCGATGCGATGGTAGGTAAAACCATAGAGCTTATTGCATTTGAAATTGAAGCAAATGGCACTGAAGAGAATATCGAAAGTAAAGCGGAGCGTTTAAAAAAAATTGAGCTACTGACAGCTTCTTCTCTTGTTGATTTGACTGGCTTTCAATTCGACCGTTCTGAAGCAAATAACTACGATGAGTGATATAGCAGTTGATACAAATGTGCTAATCTATTTGCACGATAAGTCTGACGATGTAAAGCGATCGAAGGCGAATGTTATCCTGGCAAACAATCCAAAGATTCCCACACAGGTAATTTCAGAATACCTCAACACCACCCGCAGATTATTGCCTCTCTCGAAAGAAGATTTGCTGATTCAAACAGCAGCGTTGTTTACGTCCTGCGAAACAATTCCAACCTCAATCTCAACGTTGTCTTTGGCCGCATTGCTTATCAAAAAATACCGCTTTCAACTCTTCGATGCTGTCATTGTAGCGGCCAGTTTGGAAGGAGCTTGCAAAACGCTACTCTCTGAAGATATGCACAACGGATTAGTAATTAACGGCGCCCTTACTATCATTAACCCCTTTCTGTAATAACCCGGTTCGGCGAATTCAGGCACCAATGAAAAAAATACCTGTAACATCTGCCAAGATGATGGAAGTGTATGGAAGATAAGGTGCAACCGGTAGGTACCTTTATAAAAACATTCATTTCATGAAGAAGACTATTCTTCTGTCTTTGCTAATTACATCAATCGTTTTGTCCGCCTTCATCGTCCGCTCCGGCGATGAACCCGTACCCATTCCGCCCAGCCCGCAACGCACCGGTGGCGATATAAAAAAAGGATACGATTACTTAGTCAACGGCGACTACATCCGCAGTGGCATTCCTTATGCTGTTTATTTGTTTGGCGCCGGCGCCGATAAAAATAATTACCTCAAAAGAGAAGGCATCAACAAAAACGTTTCGCATGAAATGACGGCAGTAAAAGCGGCCAATGGCGAAGTGGTCGTAGCGCCTAATTGCCTCAATTGCCATGCGCAGGTTTTCAACAACCAACTGATCATCGGCCTTGGAAATTCGCTGGTTGATTTTACGCCAAATAAAAAATTCAACATTGCCAATATCGAATTATTAGAAAAGTTGTTGAAGTTCAAATCGCCCAAACAATATGAAGCTTCGTATGAATTTATTCGCGCCAGCAAAGCCATCACAGAACAGTTATATGCACCAATAAAAGGAGTAAATGTAGCCGACCGTTTAGCCGCTTTATTAGTAGCGCACCGGGCGCCGGGGTCGTTTACCTGGAGCAACGAAACGCAGTTGACTATTCCTAAAGAACTGGTGCCTTCCGACACGCCGCCCTGGTGGTTACTGAAGAAAAAGAACGCCATGTTTTACAATGGTTTCGGCCGCGGCGATTTCGGAAGATTTTTAATGGCATCTAACTTACTTACCGTAAACGATACATCCGAATCGAGACAGGTTGATGAGCACATGCCCGATGTGCTGGCTTACATCTATTCACTAAAACCACCTAAGTATCCAAAGTCGCTGAACCAAACATTGGTGGCAAAAGGCAAAGTGTTATTTGAAGCGGCTTGCGCTGCTTGTCATGGCACCTATGGCGATAAAGAATCGTATCCCAATTACCTGATTCCCGGTTCGGTTATTAAAACCGATTCCGCTTTATACAGCTCCAACTATTCCGATCCGCAGTTTGTAGATTGGTTCAATAAAAGCTGGTTTACGCAAGGCGGTCATGCAGCAAGGCTGGAGCCGTTCAAAGGGTACATTGCGCCGCCGCTCGATGGCATTTGGGTTTCCGCCCCATACTTGCATAATGGCTCTGTGCCTACGTTAGAGGCCGTGTTGAATAGCAAAGTTCGTCCTACGTTTTGGTCAAGAGATTTTGATAATCCCCAATACGATTATGATAATGTGGGCTGGAAATATGCTGTAGAAAAAAAGGGCGATAGCGTTACCATCTACAATACAACACGACATGGTTATAGCAACGGCGGCCATTATTTTGGCGATGCGTTAAGTGATAAAGAACGCAAGGCAGTGATTGAATATTTAAAGACGTTGTAAGCAGTTTTATGGGGCGGTTTTCATCCTGAGCAGAGTATATCCTGAGCAAAGTCGAAGGAAAGGTTGGGCGTTGCGCCGGTGCGGCGCCAGGCTATTCGCTCTTATCTTTTTTGCCAACAGAAACAGCTAAACAATAGCAAAAGCTAAAGGGCAAAAAAGGATAACCGCTTCTATCCCTAACGCAATTGTCATCTTATTAAAAATCAGTACAGAAGTTTGAAATTACATAGCACACCAGGATATAAAATTATACGACAATGGCTGGCAGCAAAAGGCTACAAGCCTTTTGCCTACCAGGAAGAAGCCTGGCAGCAAATCATCAAGGGCAATAGCGGTTTGGTGAACGCACCAACCGGCACCGGTAAAACATTTTCGGTTTTTCTTGGTGCTCTTATTCAATACATCAATAACCATCCAAAAGACTATCTCACCAAATCAAAAAACGGCTTACAATTGATATGGGTTACGCCGCTTCGTGCCTTAGCTAAAGATATTGGCCGCGCCATGGAAGAAGTAATTTTTGAATTGGACATGAAGTGGCAGGTGGGCATCCGCAACGGCGATACCTCAATGAGCGACCGGGCAAAACAGAAACGCCAGATGCCCGAAGTACTCATCACCACCCCCGAAAGCATGCACTTGTTATTAGCGCAAAAAGAGAATGGCAACGTTTTCAAAACGCTTAAAATTATAGCCGTTGATGAATGGCATGAATTGATTGGAAGTAAACGGGGCGTACAAGTAGAGTTGGCGATCAGTCACCTCACCCCCGGCCCCTCTCCAACAGATTTGGAGAGGGGAGATATTCAATTGACCCGGCCTTGCATCTGGGGTATCTCCGCAACCATTGGCAATTTGGAGGAAGCAAAAAATGTTTTGTTAGCGCCCATTATTAATAGACGGGTCAATACAAACAATGAATCTCACGTTGGCGCCAGCTCCCCCCCCCTCTCAGCTCCGCTGGAGAGGGGGCTGGGGGGTGAGGTCATCAAAGCCTCCCTTCATAAAAAACTCGAAATAGAATCCATCCTCCCCGATGAAATAGAAAAATATCCCTGGGCCGGCCATCTTGGAATTAAGCTTGCCGAAAAGGTGCTGCCTATCATAGAAACCAGTCGTACTACTTTGATTTTCATTAACACCCGTGGCATGAGTGAACTTTGGTATCAAACGCTGCTCACCATTGCCCCGCATCTTGCCGGGGCTATTGCGCTGCATCATGGCAGTATAGAAATGGAGCTGCGTACTTGGGTAGAAGAAGCGCTGCATGAAGGCAAACTAAAAGCGGTAGTATGCACGGCCAGCCTTGATTTGGGGGTAGATTTTCGCCCCGTAGAAACAGTAATTCAAGTAGGCTCACCAAAAGGCGTTGCCCGCTTTTTACAACGGGCCGGACGAAGCGGCCATAGTCCCGATGCAACGAGTAAAATTTATTTCCTTCCTACTCATTCCTTAGAATTAATTGAGGCTGCGGCACTCAAAGAAGCCATCTCTAAAAACTTTATTGAAAGCCGTCCGCCACTCATTTTAAGTTACGATGTATTGGTGCAATATTTAGGAACACTGGCTTGCGGCGATGGTTTTTATCCAGATCAGATTTTTGAAGAAGTAAAGCGAACGCATTGCTATAGTGAGATCACAAAAGACGAATGGAACGAACTTTTATACTTCATTACATCGGGTGGTAATGCCTTGCAACAGTACGATGAATACAAGAAAGTGGAAGTGCTGAATGGCCTTTATAAAATCACCAGCCGTCGTATTGCTATGCGCCACCGTTTGCATATTGGTACCATCGTTAGCGATAATATGATGAAGGTAAAGTTCATGAGCGGTGGTTATATTGGTGTTATTGAAGAAGGCTTTATATCCCGCCTTGAACCCAGTGATGCTTTCACGTTAGCTGGCCGGCAATTAGAGTTGATCGCGATTAAAGAAATGACCGTTCTGGTAAAAAAATCAAGCAAAAAAAAGTCTATTATACCAAGCTGGCTTGGTGGCCGTTTGCCGTTGTCAGCCAGTCTTGGTAAGGTGTTACGGCAGATGGTGGACGAAGCCGCTGAAGCCAGTTGGTCGTTGTCCGTTGGCCGAAAATCCAATCGCAATCAATTGCGTTTACAACCAACGATCAACCATCAACCGCCAATTGAATTGCAAGTTCTTCAACCTTTATTCAAACTACAAAAACAACTTTCTCATGTTCCGGCAGCCAATGAATTATTGATAGAGCAAATTGAAACCCGAGATGGCTTTCATCTTTTTGTGTATCCTTTTGAAGGCCGGTTGGTACACGAAGCGATGGCGGCTTTGCTTGCCTATCGCATTGGAAAATTGTTGCCCATTACTTTTTCTATTGCTATGAACGACTATGGTTTTGAGTTATTGAGCGATCAACCTATACCGGTTGATGATAGCAATGTGTATGAACTTTTTACATCAGAAAATTTAATTCAGGACATTCAGCATAGCGTGAACTCCACCGAAATGGCCAAGCGAAAATTTCGCGACATTGCCGTTATCGGTGGGTTAATTTTTCAGGGCTTTCCCGGTGAGTATAAAAAGGCCCGTCACCTGCAAGCCTCTGCGGGCCTGCTTTTCAACGTGTTTAATGAGTACGATCCCGATAACGTTCTCATTCGCCAGGCCTACCAGGAAGTGTTTGATGTGCAGATGGAAGAAGTGCGCCTGCGTGATATGTTGCAACGGGTGCAGGCCTCTAAAATAGTGCTTACCTACCCTGAACGTTTTACGCCTTTTAGCTTCCCTATCAAAGTTGATAGCATGCGGGAAAGCCTCACCTCTGAAAAGCTGGCAGATAGAGTTAGAAGGATGCAGGAACAATTGAATTCCGATGCATAAGTTGCAACATTTCCTTAAGCATTTCGCTTCTATCTCCAACTATATTGCGGCTTATAAAAGAACAATGATTTCTATGTACCCAACGGAGGAATATCTATTGAACTTCCGTTGCAATCAGTGATTTATTATTTTATTTTCTTCCGTGGAAGAGAATAAAATAATCACTCTTCAACGTTCATAACATTACTTAACAAGATTGTAAACATAAGCGCTCCCATAAATTAGGAGTGTAACCAAACGCCCCTTTAGGGGATGGGGGTATGCAGGCATCAACTTTATATAAGCATCATCAACAAAACCTCTGGCTTTCCGCCCAGCGCTCTATTTTTTGGGAAGAGGAAAAAGCCTTGATTGTCTCTGATCTTCACTTTGGTAAAACAGGCCATTTTCGCAAGTGGGGCATTGGCGTGCCGCAAAATATTTATAAAGATGATCTGCAACGGCTGGTTGATCTGTTGCTTCACTTCGCACCGAGGCAATTGATTGTTGTCGGCGATTTTTTTCACTCTTCTGCCAACACCGAACTGGATTGGTTCAAGCGTTGGCGGGAAAGTTTTTCGCACATCAACATTACCCTTGTCCGGGGCAACCACGATATTTTAAAAGATAGCTGGTACACCGAAACAGCGATAGACGTTGTGTATCCAACTTTACAACTAAGCCCTTTTCTTTTCTCTCACGATCAATGCGATGCAACCGGTGATCTCTATTCTTTTTGCGGGCATATTCATCCCGGCATAGTGGTGCATGGCCTGGGTAAACAATCGCTCCGGTTTCCCTGTTTTTATTTTGGGCAGAACCATTGTATTCTCCCGGCCTTCAGCAAGTTTACCGGTGCCGTGTCAATGGATAAAGCATCTGCTAAAGCTGTATTTGCTATTGTAGAAAACGAGTTAGTTAAGATGTAATGCCAAATAAAAAACTTCACATTGCTTTCGATCCTATCTACGCACATCCACTGCCGGAAGGCCACCGCTTTCCCATGCTAAAGTATGAACTGATTCCAGCGCAACTTTTATACGAAGGAATTATTACCGAAGAAAATCTTTTCGCTCCAAAGCATTGCCCAGACGAGATTGTATTACTAACGCATACCAAAGAATACCTCGATAAAGTAAAGCATCAAACGCTTTCTGCTCAGGAGCAGCGGCGCATTGGCTTTCCACAATCGCCAATGCTTACACAACGTGAACTTATCATCACGCAAGGCACAATCGATTGCTGTCGCTATGCAATGGAAAATGGTGTGGCGTTGAACGTAGCCGGAGGCACACATCATGCTTTTGCGGATAGGGGAGAAGGCTTTTGCTTGTTAAATGATTTTGCTATTGCGGCTAATTATCTTCTGCAACAAAATTTTGTACAACGCATTTTAATTATTGATTTGGATGTGCATCAGGGCAATGGCACCGCAAAGATTTTTGAGAACGAAAAACGGGTGTTTACGTTTAGCATGCACGGTAAAAACAACTACCCGTTTCATAAAGAGCGGAGCGATTTAGATGTGGAGCTGTTAAACGGCATCAACGATAAAGAATATTTACAAAAATTATGTGATCATCTTCCAAAAATCATCAACGATTTCAAGCCCCAATTTGTTTTTTACTTATCGGGTGTAGATATTTTAGAGACAGATAAATTTGGCAAATTAGGCGTAACGATGGGCGGTTGTAAAGAAAGAGATAGAATGGTTTTTTCCTTGTTGAAGCACCATCAAATTCCTTGTGCGGTATCAATGGGCGGTGGTTATTCGCCGGAGGTAAAAACCATTGTAGAAGCGCATTGCAACACGTTTCGCTTAGCTAAAGAAATGTTTGATTTAGACTAACGTTTTTTGCGAAGCTGGTTATAATCTAAAAAGTAAATGAACTTAACCGTTAACTCGTTGCCGTGGCTACCCGTAAATATGTTTTTTAAATTACCAAAATAGTTACGCTGGCTAATTACGCCATAGGGGTCGCCCAACCAGTTTTTATAGCTTACAATCAACCGGCTTCCCAAACGAAAGTCCCAGGTTAAAAAGCCGTCCAAATTAAACAGGTTATAGTTTTCATTTTGGTTAGGTATAAAAGCTCTTTTCATGGCCGATCCATCCGGTGCTACATTAAAAAAGCTTTTGTAGGCGACTTCATTCCAGTAATGGCGGGCACGCAGGGTTAGGTTTAATCTTGGATTGAAATTATAGATACCGGAGAAAACTGATTCCGTTTGTATAAACCGGCGATAGCCGATGATGGGGTCATTGTTGGCTTCCCGCTGAAAGGCATACCCAAGCTGGGTTTCATCGTGTAAGGTGTTTACTTGCATAGACGCTGTAAAACGATTACTAAAGCGGTACCTCGCATTTAGATTCGCTTCAAAGTACTGCCCTTCTTCTATTTCTGTATGTGCATAGCTTAATTGCATACCGACATATAATTTTTTACGGCTGTCAGTACTGCCGCCGGCGCTAATGTAGTGGAAGGCCGGCCGTTTAAGGTAGCGGCCAGGCGTACGCAATTCGTAATAATCGTTCTGGCCAAACGGTTGCGAGCCCACCCCGATATTAAAATCCAAGAAATTTTTAAGCAGCCAAAAACCTTTCGCATTAAGCTCCAGATAATCATAAGCAAAGGGTTTATATAAATAGGTATGTGTTATACTTGCCGAATAGCTATAGTTAACAAATTTAGTAGTTGGGGTTAGCTGATTATAGCTGATGGCGCCCGCATAAGAAACCTCATTTGCATTTTGGATATAGCCCAGATCGTTAGGGTCGTAGGTATGCGATTCAATATTGATTCTGTTAGTAAACTGAATTTTACCGCTTACTTTATTAAATCCGATCACCGTTTTAAAACCATCATAAGGTTTTATTGCCAGCCGGCCATTCACCCGTATCGTATCGGTTACCAGGTTAATAATAGTATTGTCGCCTGAGTAACGGGAATAACCAAAAATGCTGCTATAGCGTCCTGAAAGTTGTAGCTGATATTTATTATTTCTGGTAAAATGATTGTAGTCTAAACCTGCTACGTTTGCGTCTCTTGCAGCGCCGCTTCGCATTACATTGGTATTGGTAAAGGTGATAGACGATCTTCCTTTCAGTGCCTGGTCCAGTACAAAAATATTGTAGTTGGTGAGCGGCTCTGTTTCAATTGTTGAATCTTTGCCTGAAGCATTGTTTCGAACGATAGCATGCATGGGGGCTGTAAGGGCATTAAAGAAACCCACACCTAATTTATCCTTCGTGCGGCCGGAAAGTTTAATGGCATTATACAGTTGGGTAACCGATGGATTTTTCACGATAGTATAGCCTTGGTCCTGCAAGGCTTCCACTCCATAAAAACCGGAAGGGATAGCGCCAATGCGGCGCGAGTAAAATAAGCCGGCTTTATTAAATAGCTCCGTGCCTTCTGTAAAAAAGGGGCGGTTCTCCTGAAATTTTACTTCAAACGGAGAGAGATTATTAATCAGGTTATCCGATACGGTTTGCCCGAAATCGGGTACCAGCGTGGCATCCAGCGTAAAGCTTTCATTAATGCCATACTTTACATCCATACCGCCATTGCGCAAAAATTCACGTTTGGGTTCTATGCCTTCCGGATAAAACCGGGCCCCTCCGGTAACGTATGGAGAGAGGCTTAACCGTAATGGAGGTTTTATGGCAACCAAGCTGTCGCATTTGCCAAACTGGTTGATAAAACCGCTTTCCACCGGGTTGGTAGGGTTCCAGGTAGAGGCTTCATTGTTGCGACGGGTAAACCGTATAAACTGAAGTCCCCAGGTTTGTACATCCTTTTTAGCAAAGCGCAAAGAAATGTAAGGAATGCGCATCTCTACCGTCCACCCATCTGCCACTTGTTGTGTGCTGCTTTGCCAAACCGCATCCCAACTTCTATCACCGGATACACTGCCATAGCTTATTTGCGTAGTGGAATTAATTTTTTCGTCCGTTTGCACATTGGATGGCGTCACTAAAAAAAGGAAGCCGTTTTGATGATCGTTATAGGTATCAAACGCTACGGAAAAATAGTCCACGTCCTGGCGCTGTTCGCCATCCCTTGCTGTTAGTTGTTTATGTATTAAAGAAGGTTTGTCGTGCAGATAAGCAGCGATGTACACGGCATCATTATCATATAAAAGCATGGCTTCAGTAGCAACAGAAGCTGGTTTACCAAAGCCGGGATAATTTTGTGCAAAATCATGCATCAGAGATGCGTTTTTCCAAACGGCATCATCCAGTTTACCGTCAATAACGGGTGGCTGACGGGTTTTATAAGCAGTTAGTGTTTTTTGGCTTAGCGCTACATGTACTCCAAAAAAAGCCACTGCGAGAATCAGTCCTCTCAACATGTGCATCTTTAGATTTGGCTAACGGTAAATATATAGCACAAATTATAAATGCCTCAATGAATTAAAAACTAATTAATGCGTTTTTTTAATACACTTACCTGCTGCTGAAGGTTAGTTACTAAGTTGGCCAGGTTGTTTACATCCCAACGCTGTTGGGCATTAGCTTTAGATATAATCATTTGTGCCTGCCAGATCTCCAATATTTCATCGCCACTTACAGTGTAGGGCTGATAGGAGGGGTTATCGCTTACGAAGGTGTATTTATTTTTTTGCCGGTTGTTCTTTAAAATACGCTTGTACACAATACCATCCGTTTTAGAAACAACTACATACGTATTATTGGTCTTTACCTCGTCTATGTTCTGCACCTTTTCGCCAACTATTACGCTGCCGCTTTGGGTAGGCATCATAGAGTCGCCTACAATTTCAAAAGCACGGTACTCACCGCCGCTTAACATAGGTAGGGTAAAGGTGTTCAGTTCATCAATAAACTCCGGATCGCCATAACCGGCTAAATAACCCGCTGCTGCTTTCACCGGAACAAAGGGAATGTCGCCGCGGCCCTGAACCATCTTTTGTGCCCGGCGGCGGGAGAGGTAGCTTGTTTTATTATCGCTAACGTCTCTACGGAGTAAATCATCCAAGGTTAATTTGAACATATCGGCTACGGCTTCCAGAATATCAATCCGCGGATCGGCTCGTTCTTCTTCATAAGCCCCAAGCAACGAACGTTTAATGCGGAGCTTTTGTGCAAATTCTTCCTGGGTCCATCCGCGCAGTTTGCGCAGGTATTTCAAGTTTTTATTAGCCTGTGACATGCAACTAAGTTATTTAGCCGCAAAATACTAATTTTTTTAGATTGGCGAAAAACGAAAACAACAGGCAATAAGCAATCGGCAATGCGTACAATTAAAAAGTTTGCTTATTGCTGATCTGCTGTGAGCTTTTGCTAATTGCTAATTGCTTATTGCCTGTTTTACATTGATTACTGCTGTTTGGTTTTCAACGAATTTGCAAACACCTTTGCACAAAAGCAATAAACATCAGCGCATGGAAGAACGCAGAGAGCCGGTTATTTTAGTCACTAACGATGATGGCATTACCGCACCCGGAATTAAAAGTTTGATAGAGGCCGTAAAAGGTTTAGGAAAGATAGTAGTGGTAGCTCCTGATAAAGCGCAGTCGGGCATGGGCCACGCCATCACTATCGGAACGCCACTGCGTTTACATAAGGTAGAAATGTTTGAGGGCATCGAATCGTATCAGTGCAGCGGCACACCGGTAGATTGTGTAAAGCTGGCTGTAGATAAAGTGCTTCATCAAAAGCCGGACATCTGTATCAGCGGCATTAATCATGGCGCTAATCATAGCATAAACGTTATTTATTCCGGTACCATGTCAGCAGCCGTGGAAGCCGCTATTGAAAGCATTCCTTCCATTGGGTTTTCGTTATTGGATTATGCACTGGACGCGGATTTTTCAGCGGCCCGGAAATATGCCAGAATGATTGTAAAGCAAATGCTGAAATCGCCGCCGGATAAGCATTGTGTGCTAAATGTCAACTTCCCCATAGCCACGCCGGAAGAAATAAAAGGTGTAAAAATCTGCCGTCAGGCTTATGCCAAATACGAAGAAGACTTCATTGAGCGTTTAGACCCTCATGGGAGAAAGTACTATTGGCTTACAGGCGAGTTTGTTAACTTCGACGAGGGCACAGACACGGATGTTTGGGCACTTGCCAACAAGTATGTAAGCATCGTACCGGTGCAGTTTGATTTAACCCACTATAAATTAAAAAAGCAAATTGAAAACGACTGGATTTTTTCTGAAGAAGGATAACCTGCAAATGGGAATCATCTTAGGCTTGGTGTTGCCGGCTATTGTTTTTTTGTTGATCTATGGCATCCGGTTTAGCGATGCTTCCTTATCCGATTTTGCCAAAACGTTTGTTACGCAAAAAAGCCTTATCACTTTTTTTGGCGTATGGTGTTTGGTAAGCAACATCGCTCTTTTTACCTACTACGTTAACACACATAAGGATCGTACAGCAAAAGGCATTTTCGCTATTACCCTTTTATACGGCATTGGTATTTTATTGGCCAAGGTGCTGATATAGTACCTCACCCCGGCCCTCTCCAAAAAATCCTGTTCCATTTTCCTTCTCCTTTAGGAGAAGGTGGCGAAGCCGGATGAGGCCTGGAGAGGGCGTGCTTTCGCCAGCGGTTTTAGTGCATCGGTACCACTTAGCACAATCAGTTATTGCAATCGCAACACACTACTTGAATACATAATCAAACTATAAGTAACAGTCCCCTCTCCATCTTTGATGGAGAGGGGTTAGGGGTGAGGTTCTTATCTTCGCCCCGATGAAATATTACATCATTGCAGGAGAAGCGTCGGGTGATTTGCACGGCAGTAATTTAATTAAAGAATTAAAAAAGCTGGACCCGCGAACCAATGTGCAGGGTTGGGGCGGCGACATGATGAAAGCTGCCGGAGCCACGCTGGTAAAGCATTACAAGGACCTCGCTTTTATGGGCTTTCTTGAAGTGGTAAAAAACCTTCCGGTTATTTTCGACAATTTAAAATTTTGCAAAAAGGATATTGAGGCCTTTGCACCGGATGTGGTAGTACTGATTGACTATCCCGGTTTTAACCTTCGTATTGCCAAATGGGCGAAGAAAAAAGGCTTTAAGGTTATATACTACATCTCGCCTCAGGTATGGGCCTGGAAAGAAGGCCGGGTAAAAGGAATAAAAAAATGGGTAGATAAAATGCTGGTCATTCTACCATTTGAAAAAGATTTTTACAACAAATGGAATTATAAGGTAGAATACATCGGTCATCCATTAATACAAGTAGTGGAAGAAGCTAAGAGCCAGCAAAATGGTCAGCCCCTGCTTTGTTACAACGCTATAAAAAAGGAGCGTATGGAAGTAATGAATGATGGCGACATAGAAATCATTGCTCTTATACCTGGAAGCCGCAAGCAGGAGATTGCCATCAAGCTACCCCTCATGCTGAAAACATCATCGCAGTTTCCTCATTACCGGTTTATCATTGCCCAGGCACCCGGGCAATCGCTGGAGTTTTATACAGAATTCGTAGCTGGCCATCCTGCTGTTTTAATTGCGCTTGCCGGCCAAACCTATTCTTTGTTGGCAAGGGCAAAAGCGGCCTTGGTTACGTCGGGTACGGCTACGCTGGAAACCGCTTTATTTGGGGTGCCGCAGGTAGTGTGTTATAAAGGATCTGCCATATCCTACCAGATAGCAAAGCGTTTGGTGAAGATCAAATACATTGCTTTGGTGAACTTGATTATGGATAAACCGGTAGTAAAGGAATTAATTCAATCGGAATTAAAAGTGGACAACATTATTCGTGAACTGACAGACATTTTACAAAACAGCCAACGGCGAGTGCAAATACAAAACGACTACGATGCACTAAAAAAAATATTGCAGCAACAGGGTAATGCTTCGGCCCGTGCCGCTCAGGAAATAGTAGGTTTACTGCAAGCTACTTTTTAAGCGAAAGCTTAATAATAATGATGATCAGCGACAGCAAAAAAAGTAAAATGCTAAGCCGGTTAATGCCGTGCATGTATTTTACAAAATTACTTTTAGGCCGGTTGGGGTCGGGCTTGCGCAGGTATAAATATTCTGCTACTTGTTTCAAAACACTCATATAAAACTGTATGTATAAAGATACAGTTGGATAAAGAAAAGGTTGCGTGAAAGCCTTTATGGAGCGGGGTTACGCCGGATGTTATCTTGTTTGCGAAGCGAAGCCCTGATGTTAAGGCAATCGGGTGAAGCCTGTGATTGATAAACCGTTTTACTGCTTTTTCGTTTGCTTTTTTCGGTGGCATTTTTTCCGGCAGCGGGATGAAATGTTTGTTCAAAATAATTTATAAAGCCGGTTACGTACGTATTCATTTTCAAAAGGAGTTTAGGATATTGGGACGTCATTTTCTTTGTCAGGTTTTTTTAGCAGTTGTTAATAAGGCTACCTTTCAAACATAAAGATTACTTATAAAAAAGTCAAGGCGCTTATCGCCAAAAGCCAATAAACCAAAGCTGAAACCGACAAAAAAACTCAGGGAATAAAAGGGTACTCATGATCTTGTTGTTTTTTTATTATCTCCTGTTCTTTTTCATGTGGCGCCTTCATACTGTTATACCGGAACTTCAGTGATAGGGCATAACCATCCAGGTCAGGGAACAAGCTGGCCCTGTTCAGGTTCATTAATTGTAAATCGCGAAGCGCTACCTTTTTTTCTGTTGCCGGAATCTCCAGCCGCACTACGGCTTTTGATAGATCGGTACCCAGAAATAAAAGCTGTTCCATAAATGGGGTGGCCGACCTGCCGGTGCTTACAAAAATGGATTGCTGCAGCGAGTAACGCCGGTTCATACGAAAGGGTTCTACCGGAAAAACAAGGTTTTTATTGTTCTGATAAAATACCCTTTCAAACAGTTTTTCGTTGATAAGGTTTTGCGACGCTTTCAACTCAGTTCCAAATTCTTTTGACAACACCCGAAGCGACTTCTTTTTCAGGTGCTCTACGTTCATACACCAGATGGCGATGTAATTGTCTTCTTTCATCAGGCAAAACTCAAAGGCAAAATAAGCGGCAATAAATGGCGAGCGGGAAAAGTCGAGCAGCCGCGTAGGAGCGCCATGGTGCTGCATTAGGGCCAGCCATTCAATCAGGTGCTCCGGCGTTTCATCTTTACTGAGGTAGTTACGGGCGCCCCGCTGAAACTCGGCTACAAACTGCGACTCTATATTTTTATGAAAGGAAACAAAGTCGGTGCGCTCAATAGCATTGTTTAAGATCCATTGTGCATTTGCTTGTCCACGATAGGCCCAGTTTTCCGAAAAATTATGAAGGTATAATTTGGCCTCATGCCAGGACGAAAGCCGTACGGTTGAGTAGTTTTTTTCAGCCATCAAAAAAGCCTATAAAATTTTACGCCATGCATTATTGCTGTGTTACGGTGCGGTTGGCTTCTGTTAGAAGCTGAATAATTTGTTTAAGCGAGCCATTCATTTCCTGCATTTGCTGATAGTTAGCATAATTGATTTGCGAGTTAACCCAACGCAGGTATATGGCTTCATTTTCCAACGCAGTAAGGCCGGTCTGTTGTTTGAAAATCTCAGGTGTAAAAGGTTCAAAGTAACGGGTCATAGCTAAGCCCTTGTGTGTAAGACGAATTTAAATCTTTTAGCATACAAAGGGACTCATCTTTTAGCGTGGCAGAAGAATAAAGTAAAAGCCTCTTAAAACCGCTCTCGTATTTTTACCAAGATGATTTAGAGATGTATGTTGTAGCCAATGTTAAAGACAGGTCTTTTCCCGTAAGGCGAGTTAGGATCTTGCAATACATCGTACATAAGACTTACTAAAAGGGCGCCCCTGGCATCGGGGAATACTAATCCGCCTCCTACTAATATACTTGGAACAATTTCCGTATCCAGCTTATAGGTTTCTTTTACGGGTTGGTAAAATACCTGTTTCCCGAATTTATAATTTTCTTCAGGCTGTACCTGGACCATAAAATTTTTAATCGGATAGAAGCGACCGAACACATTCAGGCCGGTGATTCCCTGCACTACTTTTCTATAATCATTACCGTAGGCATCTATTTCTTTTTGGCTGATATAAAGCAGGTTGATACCAATACCGGAAGCAAGGTATTTATTGAACCGGTAGCCAAGCTGGGGCGAAAGATTTAAAAAAGTATAGCTGCCGAATGACAGGCCGAAACTACCACCGGCAAAAAGCTTATGCTTGCTATACCCAGGCATTTCATCCTGCGCCATAGCAGCAATGCCAATGCACAAAATCACCATCACAATAACAATCTTCTTCATGCTTTTAATCAAAAATTTTTCCGGCGTTTAAAATATTGTTTGGGTCAAAAACAGCTTTAATGCTTTTCATTAAATAAAGGTTCACCGGGCTAAATACAATGGGCATATATTCTTTTTGTACCAGCCCTATACCATGCTCGCCACTGATAGTGCCTCCTAATTTATACACCAGTTCAAACAAGGATCGTAAGTTAGCCATCATAGATGTATTGTTCAAGCTGTTAGCCGTTTGCCGGCTCTTGATGCGAATGTGTAAGTTACCATCGCCGGCATGGCCATAACATACCGAATCATAACCATCTCTTTTACCTAATTCCTTTACTCCTCTTATCAAAGCAGGCAGTTCGGCACGCGGCACTACCGTATCTTCTTCAATGGTATAACCGGCTAATTTAACGGCTTCAGCTACCCTGCGCCTTAGCTTCCATAACTCTGCCTTTTGGGTGGCATCCTCTGCAAAAAGTATTTCGCCACAGTCGTACTCAGCCAATAAGGTAGCAATCGCTTCTATATCGCTCATCAGCACCTCCATATTGTTCCCATCCACCTCTATCAACAAATGGGCTTCCACACCGGCATCTACGGTTGTTTCTTCGCCATTTACCATGCGGCTTACAATCTGCAAAGCATCCAGCTCAATTAATTCAAGGGCACTGGGCGTAAACCCTGCCCTGAAAATAGCACTGACAGCGGCTCCGGCCTTTTCTAATGAAAAGAACGGCGCCAAAATCAGCAGGTCGTATTTTGGATGCGGCAAAAGCTTTAAAACAATTTTGGTTACAACACCCAACGTTCCTTCGCTGCCTACTACCAATTGGGTAAGGTTATAGCCTGTTGAATTTTTTAAAACATTAGCACCGGTCCAAATAATTTCACCGCCTGGCAACACTACCTCCAGGTTAAGAACATAGTCTTTTACTACACCATATTTTACGGCTTTGGGACCGCCGCTGTTTTCAGCAATATTACCGCCAATCATGCAAGAGCCGCGGCTGCTGGGATCAGGTGGATAAAAGAGACCTTTTTCTTTCACGGCGTTTTGCAATACTTCTGTAATAACACCTGGTTCAGTGGTCACCTGGAGGTTACGTTCGTCTATGTTGATGATTTTATTTAGCCGCTCAAGTGATAGTAATACACCGCCCAAATGCGGTAAGGCACCGCCGCTCAGGCCAGTGCCGGCGCCACGCGGCGTAACCGGAATTTTATGCTGGTTACAGATTTTTAAAATAGCGCTGATTTCTTCTGTATTGGCAGGCTTGATGACTACGTCTGGAAGAAAGTGTAAATCTTCTGTCTCGTCGTGTGCATAATGGTTCAATGCTTCTTCATCAACATATACATTCTTATCGCCACAAATTTTTTGAAAAAGTGCCAGGTGTTCAATGGCTAATGCTTTAGGTTCAGCAGTTATCATACCCGTAAAAGTCGGCTAAAACCGATAAACACAAAAGTGAAATTTTATTGACGAAAGGATGGGCACATCTGCTGTCGCTTATCGCCATTATACTGGCTAAACAAACCTTGCTTTATCAATGAAAACTCAAAGGCGCCGCGGGTTCCGTTGTAGGTACTTAGAGAAGATGTGGTAGCATCATACGTAAAAGAAAACGTATAGTCTTTTAAGCCAAGGCCTATCATCGGAATAAAAGATTCGTTATACCGGTAATACAATCCACCTATTAAAACAGATTCGCCATTGCCGGAAAAATTATAATGCGCATTAAGGCCGCCCACTAACTCAGAAGCAGAGGTTTGACGGGAATAATATACGTTGGGGTTGATAATCCATTCGTCGTTCAGCTTAAAGCTTCCATTTAAAAAACCAGTGTAGCGGAGCGGTACGCGGCTATCGGCATTGGCAGCATCACTCACAAAAAATGATTCGCTGGGACGGTTTACATGAAAGGCCGAAAAGCCTCCATTCAGATATATATCGGAGGTAGGAAAGTAAGCGTAATTCATACCTACCTGAACATCCAGATAGTTAGTGTTATTACGGTTGAGTACAACACCTGTAGGAATTTTATTGTCAAAAAAATGACCGTCGAACTGATCGGGAAATTTAAGATTGGCGGTATTGATTTGCTTATTTACCCAACCTACATTAAAGCCCAAACTTAACAAGCTGGAGTAGCCAAGCGTTTGATGATAAGCCACCGAGCCATACACTTTAGTTGACGTGAGGTTGCCACTGCCGGCCACATCATGTAGAATTACGCCGCCCACGCCCATCCACCCGTTATCGCTTTGGTTACGCATCACCTGCATATCGCCAAAGGCACTCATGGTTTTGTAAGGCACCTGCATAATAGACGACCATTGGTTACGGTAATTCACACCAAGCCGGTAATCGCCATCCGGTATAAACCCTGTATTGGCAGGGTTAGTCAACAGGGGCGAATTAAAAAACTGCGAGAAGTGCAAATCCTGTCCCATAGCCCATTGGGCCAGTAACAACAGGCAGGCAACAAGGCTTGATATATACTTAGTTTGTTTCACTGGTAACGTTCATTTCTAACGGTTAATAATATTCCCGTCCGCAATTAAGTTTGGTTCCTTCCATTTTATCTTATCAACGTTATATCGCCGGTTTTCTGAAACTTTTTACCATCGGCAAATTCTACCGTTAAGGTGTAAGCATAAACATCCATAGGTAACAACTGGCCTTTATACTTTCCATCCCAGCCAATATGTTTATCCGCTGTTTCAAAAACCTTTTCGCCCCACCGGGCATAAATAGCAAATGCTAATTTGGTAATGCCAAAGCCACGCACAAAAATTTTATTGTTTGCATCGCCACTTTGCGGTGTAAAGGCATTAGGCACATCTACAGCCGGTTCTATCAGATTGCTTACCTGCCTGCATAACTGATCGGCACAGCCGGAGCTGTTATAGGCCGTTAAACACGTAGTGTAAGTAGTAGATAAATTAAATTCATGCTTCAACAAACTTCTTGAAGTGGTCAATAACGAATCGCCATCACCAAATACCCATTTAAACCGTATCGCGTCAGGGCTGGATAAATTGGTAAACGAGATTGGCGTATTAACCTGCGGCGGCTGCGGCGAAGCAGAAAAACCGGCCACAGGCTTAGCCGCTACTTTAATGGTGAAAGAAGTGCTATCAATAATATTGCAGGTGTTGGAATCAATGGCCGTCATCTTTATCGTATAAGTTCCTGCTACGTCATACGGGTGGGTAACCGAAGAAGCAGTAGTAGTGAAGATGGGTGAGCCATCGCCAAAGTCCCAGATGAATTTAGACCCGCCAACGGATTCATTAGAGAACACCGCATCATAAGGAGCGCAGCCGGTAGCTGGTGTGGTGAAGATGGCCTTTACATTAGCCGCTACCCGAAGCTGACGTTTTAATGTATCAGGTGAATTGCAAAATGCGGTATCGCTTAGTATTAACTTTACATTATACGTACCGGCGTTAGCATACGTATGAAAAACCGGTGCAGGCCCCGTAGTTATTTTGGCTGAACCATCGCCAAAATCCCAGGTGAAAGTTTTAGCTGTAAATGCAGGCCCGGTAAGTGCAAAAGACGTATTGTCGAAGCGGTAGCGAAACGTATCGCATGGCGGACTTAACTTAACCGGATTGAAGTCAATGTTGGCTTTATTATTACCCACCTTCACATTAGTATAGCTGGTGTCTCTTGGGAAGCATTTAGTTGGATCAATAGCAATCATCATTACTTTGTAGTAACCCACATTGTTATAGGTGTGCGTAATGGTAGGCGCAGTGGTGGCAACGCTTGGTGTACCGTCGCCAAAATTCCATTCATAGTTAGGCGCCTGCTGAATGGTATCGGTAAAATCTATAGTCAGCGGCACGCATCCGGTACTGTCTCTTGGAACACCATTGATAGAGGGACGAACTTTTCCTTTGATACCAGCCAGATTGAAAGCAATCTTCACCATAGCTAAATTGCACGTACCCACCACCGGCTTGGTAGGTGCCCATACTCCGGGTGTAGTGGGGAAGGGAAGGTTATTAAAACAACTGGCGCAAATGGCCTGATAGATAACACCATCTTTATCAAAGCGGCTGGTACCGCCATCCACATGGTCTCCAATGCGGCCACCGCTCTGGCCAAAGAAGCTACCATATAATTGGGCGGTAGCATCTCGTTTTAAAACAAAAAAATAAAAGTCTTCTCCCAGGCCGGAGGTGCCGGGATCAGCATCTGCCTTAAGCGCATCCGGCGTTACCGTTAACCCTATAGCGCCGGCACTTGGAAAGGCGCCGCCTACCGTACCGGCCCATCCCGATATATAAACGTTCTCGCAGCGGTCCACTAAAAAAGCGACCGGCGAAATATCAGGTACCGCTTCACCTTTTCCAAAAACGGTGGAATATATGTAGCTGGACAAATCGGGTTGCATTTTAGCGATAAACTGTTTGCCTTTATTCTGGCTCCAGGGTGCATTTATCACCGGCCAGGCGCCTGTAGTCTGGCCCATGATGTAGGGAAAACCTTTTTCATCGAACTTGATACCATATACTTCATCAACGCCGCTTGTGCCTACGTAGGATGTTTTGATAATGGCCGAACCGGTAGGTGTGAATATGGTTACAAAACCATCAATATCGCCAAAAGAAGATGAGCCAATAGTTCCTGTTCGCTGGCCAGGCATATTAGGGCTTGATGTACCGCCGGCTACATAAATATTTCCATTGATCGGATCTGGTGATATAACATAGGCCGCGTCATCGGCGCTTCCTCCCAAATACGTACTGAAAAGTAAAGTGCTTACAGTAGGATCAATCTTCAGTACAACACCATCCTGGTTACCGCCACCAAACGTTGACTGAACCGCATTTACTGTATAAAAATTGCTGGATTGTGTACAGGAGGACAGATAGATATTACCTGCATTATCCAGGTTCACTTCACTTCTGGCTTCATCGCCATAATTGCGTAACAAAGAGTTGGCGCCATTGCCGCCATAGGCAGAAATGTTAGCACCATCATCCTGATTGCCACCCACTTTTAATGAGCCAATAATAGCATCGCCGGCAGCAGAAAATTTAGTTACCGTAATATCAAAGCCACCGCCGCCGCCTGTACCAAAAAATGCAGGCACTTTAACAGGATAGTTTGGCGAATTGGATCTACCTGCTACAATCAACTCACCTTGCTCATCTACAATTAAACTTTGTGGCATTTCATTACCATTGCCCCCTAAGTAAGTAGCATAATCGCGGTTTACACCATCAGGTGAAAGCTTCATCAATCCTATATCAAAACCGCCACCAAAACCGCCACCAACGCCACCTCCGTAATTTGTTTGATAAGCGCCTGTTGAAACCGGGAAACCTTGTCCAAATACAATTCCACCGCCAAACATACTTCCATCCGGGCCGTAGGTAGCAGTAAAGCCCCAGTTCTCTTCGGGGCTTCCGGTGAAAGAGCAAAACACCAAATCAGGGTCAATCACCAACGTAGTTTTTGGATCGTAATCTTTTACCGTAAACCGAACGATATTATTCTTTACCGAGTATTTGGCAGAGATGGTTGTTCTGCCTTCGGTTTTGTATTGATAGGTGTAAGGATTTAATTCTTTTAGATTGCCAACCGAAGTTTTAATCACCAGTTCTTTATCCTTAATTTCTAATCCATCTGCGCCATCATATTTCATGGCAATGGAAGAAGGATCGCCACCGGGGCGAACGATCAGATCATACTTTACCGCACCGCCACCGGAATAATAACGAACATCAATATTTGGATATACATCTTTTACGGTAATGCCCTGATAAATTCTGCAATGGCTTGCCCACTTAGAAGGATCGTTACCAAGGAAATAATTGTTATAGGTGTACAAGGGTTTATCAGCTTCTATTTGCGGCGTCTCGGCGCCACCTAAAAAGTTTACCCGGTAAGCATGTGAATGAACCATTAGTCCTGCGCCTGATTTAGCTGACGTATTGGAAGAAGATTGGCCGTGACTGTGAATTGTTTCCGTCATATTGGCCCATTCCCTGGGATTATGTTGAAGTACGGTGAAGCCATTTTGGTGAACAAAGAAAGCACCGGCCGATACACGGCCCATATATTTAACCTGATTATCCCATTGGCCTTTGTTCTCAATAAATTCAATGTTTTGACTGAGTACGGAAATGCCGTAAAAGCAGAACAGTAGCAAGAGTATCGAAGATTTGTTCGTCAATTGTTTTTGAAGTTAACTGTTATTTACGAAAATTATTGCTCAAGCGTTTCGTTAAGATATCTTACTCCAGGGCGTTTTACCTTTCAATGACAGGAGGTATTGTTTTAATGGATTATTCTCTTCGGAATTTAATTCAGGATCTTTCTCCAGCACCTCTTCAGCGATCTTTTTTGATGCTTCTAAAATAGGTTTATCATGGACTATACTGGCAAGTCTAAAGTTTAAGACGCCACTTTGTTTAGTGCCTTCTACATCGCCGGGGCCGCGTATCTCCAAATCTTTTTCTGCAATTTCAAAACCATTAGCCGTTTGCACCAGCGTTTTCATTCGTTCCCTTGCTTCGCTGCCAATCTGTGTTGATGTAATCAGTATGCAGTAACTCTTTTCAGCGCCACGGCCCACACGGCCACGTAACTGGTGCAATTGCGATAGTCCAAACTTTTCCGCACTTTCTATAACCATCACGGTGGCATTGGGCACATCTACCCCCACTTCAATTACCGTAGTGCCCACTAATATTTGTGTCTCCTTATTTTTAAACCGTTGCATGTTGGCTTCTTTCAACTCCCACGGCTGGCGGCCATGCACCATGCTGATCCAATACTGCGGCTCCGGAAAAAAAGCCTTTACATTTTCGTAACCGCTCATCAGGTTTTCGTAATCCATTTTGGCGCTTTCTTCTATCAATGGAAAAACAATATAGGCTTGCCGTCCGGCATCTACTTCGCTGCGAACAAAGTCCAGCACTTTAGAACGATTGGTATCGTAACGATGAACCGTGGTGATGACCTGCCGGCCGGGGGGCAGTTCGTCCATAATGCTATAATCCAGGTCGCCATAAGCCGTCATGGCCAATGTACGGGGGATAGGGGTTGCCGTCATCACCAACACATGCGGTGGCAGGCTCGATTTCTTCCAAAGCCTGGCCCGTTGCTCCACACCAAAGCGGTGCTGCTCATCTACAATAGCTAACCCGAGATTTTTGAATTGAACGGTTTCTTCTATGAGGGCATGTGTACCAATAATAATTTGAATATAGCCTTCGGTAAGTCCTTTATGAATGACTTTGCGGTCCTTTGCCGACTTGGAGCCGGTAAGCAAAGCCACCTGAAGCGGCAACCCTTCCACCAACCGGCTGATGGTAGCAAAGTGTTGCTGGGAAAGGATTTCGGTGGGCGCCATCAGGCAACATTGAAAGCCATTGTCTATAGCGATCAACATGGCTAATAAGGCCACAATGGTTTTACCGCTGCCCACATCGCCCTGTAACAAACGATTCATCTGATGGCCGCTGCCGGTATCAATCCGAATTTCTTTTAACACTCTTTTTTGCGCACCGGTTAAGCTAAAGGGAAGATGGTGTTGGTAAAAGTCGTTAAACAGTTCGCCCACTTTGCCAAAGACAAACCCTTTGGATTTACGATGGCGTTCCATGCGCACCATAGCCAGGCGCACTTGTGAAATAAACAACTCTTCAAACTTCAGCCGTCGCACGGCTTGCTCATACATAGCGGACGAGGATGGAAAATGTATGTTGATTAATGCCTGATAACGAGGTAATAGTTTTAACCGTTCCAACAGGTATTGCGGAATATTTTCGGGCAGGTCTCTTTCCGAAATAACGGAGAATAGAGCCGCCGTAAGTTTACTGATCTGCCGTCCGCCTAAGCCTTTTGATTTTAATTTTTCGGTAGTAGTGTAAACCGGCTCCAGATATGATTTTACCGATGCTGCAGATGGATTGACCAACGCTATTTCAGGATGTACCATCTGTGCTTTGTCCATAAAAAAACCCACCTTCCCAAAGGCATTATACACTTCATCCTGCTTCAATATTTTTTCTACCCAGGCCATTCCTTTAAACCAGGTTAATTCAATAACGCCGGTATCATCTTTTAAGTAGGCCATCAGTCGTTTAGCGCTGCCACTGCCGGCTGTTTCAAAATACCAAAGCTTTCCTTGCACCTGGGCAAATTCGGTACTGCTATTTAAATCTTCAATTTTTGTAATGGAGGTTTTATCTATGTGGCGATAAGGAAATAAATGGAGCAGATCGGCATAGGTAAAAAGGCCTAATTCTTTTTTTAAAAGGTCGGCACGAAGCGGCCCTACACCTTTTAGGTATTCGATAGGTTGGGATAGTATGCTGGCGAGATTAGTGATAGAACATTTTTGTTTGTAACAAATATAATCATGGGACTAAGGAATGAATATCGAACAGGCGAACAAGGAATGAGGAATAATGAAGTAAAGGCAAACAGCGAAAGGCTGAAGAACGATTATAGTACAGAAGTACAAGAAATAATGATCTATGAATTTAAAGCAGGCGCAAATTGAAATGAGCGACCGGTTATTTTACTGAGGCCTTCAATTTGGGCCAAAGCAAAACGATCCGCTTGCGGCGGATCGTTTATATAAAAAAATAGAAAAGATTTATTGAGTTGTTGTGGTAGTAGTGGCGCCACCATTGGTAGCGGCTAAATCAAACACCAAAGAAAAGCGCAAAGTGTTTGCTAACGGATTTTGATTGGCACCTGAACCCGTTGGAATGAGGTAAGAAAAATTTAGCCCAAACACATTGTATTTGATACCCACACCGGTAGTAAAGTAGCGGCGGTTGCCTTTGGTTTTATCTTCAAAAAAGTAGCCGCCACGTAATGCAAATTGATTGTTATACCAATACTCTGCACCGGCCGAAACCTGAAACTCTTTTATCTCTTCGCTAAAGCCTCCGGGTGCATCGCCAAATGAGGAAGCCCAACTCCCTACCACACTTTTTTGATGGTAAGCTACAAGGCCGGCAGTATCGCCAAGGGCTGGAGGTGTAGGCACTAATAATTTATTCAGATCAACACCGAAAGTTAGTTTATTGCTTTCATCCAATACGGCTGTGTAAGTGGTACCAATACCAAAGTTGGCCGGTATAAAATCTTTTTGATCGGCGTTATCGGTGTACGAAATTTTACCACCCAGGTTGGTCAGTGCCACACCAAAAGACCATCCTTGTCCCAGGGTATTTTGGCCATTATGGTAAAGGCCAATATCACCGGCGACAGAGGTACCGGCTTTATAGGTATTGCCGCCTACACTGCCACCTGCAAGGTTGGAGTAGATGTATTTTAATCCAACACCAATACCGGTTTTTGGCGATAGCTTACGGGAGTAGCCTACATCAATGCCAAACTCACGTGGGTTAAAGCTTTGCAGCGGATTACCATAGTTATCGGTAAACTGAATTTGGCCTAAGCTGAAGTACCGAAGCGAAGCGGAGATAGCTTCGTTCTCATTTAATTTGTAATAACCGGCAAGGGAAGCCAAGTAAACATCATTCACTAATCTTTTCAACCAAGGTGTGTAGGTTACATTAAGGCCGGCATTGGACTCATTAAAAGGAACTTTGCCTAAATTAAAGTAAGAGGAAGAAGCATCGGGGCTGGTGGCTAAGCCAAGGTCGCCCATACCACCGGCACGGGCATCCGGAGAAATACGCAAGAAGGGTACGGCCGTTGTTACTACATTAATAGGTGCAGCCGTTTGGGCTTTTACAAAGGATACGTTAGCTGCTACTAATAGGGTCATAGCAGTTAACCGGAAAGCAGTTGATCTCATAGTTCAATTTTAAAAAGTGTGTGAAAGTATAGAGTTTTGGTTACTTGCAAAATAAAATTTGAATTCGATTTTCTTATTTATAAAATGACCAATCGTTCCCATTTACTGGCCGTTTTTCCATTAGCAGCTTTAACGTATAAACGATAAATATAAACGCCACGGCCTATTTTATTTCCCCACTCATCACGGCCATCCCAGTCTAACTCCATCGAACGATTTCCGGCCGTGTTTATTGTTTGCCTGAGGGTTTTTATCAATTTACCTCCTACGGTAAATAGTTCTACTTTGGTGGTTAAGTCAATACCCGGATAATTATGCTCAAACCAAAAAGTTGTTTTTGTGGTGAAAGGGTTGGGGTAGTTTAATACATGATCAAGCCGCAATTCTTCATTATTGATCACACTAAAATTTAGCAGGTATTCATTGGAATTGTTCACTACGTCCCAGGCTTTTATTTTTAAAGAATGTGGGCCGGATGATAATGCGGGCAATTGAAAATGCACCGTGCCTTTTTGATAATCGTTTATATCGCTTTCATAGAAATTATTCAATACGAAATAGTGATTGTTGTCGCCATCAAGCGTGGCCACTATATCATGATCAATACCGGAACTTCCTGTATTGATGCCCGACGAGTCGGATAGCTTAAGAAGCAATACGGGACTGGCATTGGTGATGCTGCCGTTTACAAAACGATCGTCATTCAGATAAGCTTTTATCTCGGGACCGGTATTGTCGGCCGGGCCGCCTTGCACAATGCCTCCGATAATTATATTGGTAGAAAAACCGGCTCCGTCTTTAGTTCCATCCTGTGCGTACAAGCTTATTTTACCGGCGCCATACTGAAAGTTTATATCTTTTGGAAGCCTGAATTTAAAATTGAATTTTCCTGCCGTTGCCGTTGCCTTACCTCTAAATAATACAGTGCTTTGATCGGGGAATGAAACCGGATAACTGGTAGGGTCATTTCCCAATGTCGTTATGCTTCTCACCTTATCAAAAAGCGACAGGTACACGGTGCCGCCAAAGGCGGTTTGCACCTGGCTGGCGCCGTCCTGCACTTCACCATTAATTGTTACAAATTGCGTAGCGCTTAAGGTGTCGGGTTGGCTTAAAATATTTTTACCATTTACTGCTGTTGCTATGGCCTTTAATGTTGGAAACGCAAGCGTCATGGCCGGGTCGCCAAGCAGCGCAAACTTGCGGTTGTTGGTAATGTCGCCAGATGACGTATAGGTTAAATTTTTCGATGCCTGCACCGCTTCGCCTAACGATTTGTAACGGCCAGTGGCATCGGGCTGCAAAGCAATCTTCAGGTAGTTATTATTGATAATGCGGTTGCTATTGGCAAACACCACTCTTGTTGTAGTCATTAAAGCAATGGCACCGGTTTTCGGCCGTGTGATGAGGTTCTCCCCAAGAGAGTTAGCGGTTGGGTTATCGTAAGGGGCAAAGTCGCAGGTGGCCGTAATAAAAAGCGGCAGCCGGTATTGGTTGCTGAAATTATTTACGATGTCCTGATCAATAACATCTTCTTCGGCTAACCGCGATGAGCCGCCATGGCCGCTATAATTCCAGATAAGCGTGCCGGTGTAAATAGTATTGTTGATGGCTGCATTTGCGCCGGGGTAGCGGCCTCCGGCCGATCCGCTTTCCTGCTGAAAAGCATCGAGGTAAATTTTTTGCTGGTTGAAAACCGGGGCCGTAGCCGCCGCAGTTGCCGTGATAGCTTCTGCATCCTGCAGGTGCAGATTCTGGTCTTCGTCATCGGCAATAAAATTCAGGTTTGTACGCCAGGGGCCGAAAGCCGCGGCTGAGTGATAGTCTATCACCTTATCTACAAAGGCCTTTGCTTCATCAACTGTTTTTGCCGGAATGCGGCCAATGCCAATGTCCAATGTATTGATAACAACCCCAGTGTTAATGTCCTCCGCATCTTCTAAAAATCCAAAAAAATCATCAGACGTATAAGTAGAAAGCGGATCAATGGAAGAGAGGCTTTCGTAGCCGGGAACCAGGTTGGTGTTGTTGCTTATCCTGGCTTTGTAATCAAAGGACGCCTTTCCGAATAACAGCAAATATTTTCCTTTACCATTCCAGGTAGCAGCGTATTTATCAAAGTACATTTTGGTAAAATCCCGGATGGCCGTTGGATCAGGAATGCCGCCCGAAAACTCATTAAAAATTTGATCAGTAGTAGCAATCACAGCTACTAATTGTTCCCGTTGCTGATGAAACTGTGCAAGCCGCTGGGCCTGCGCTATAAACTGCGGTGGCGTTACAATCAGGTAATCAGCATTAACAGTTGCATGAAGGTTTTGATTAACGACCCGGCCTTCTGCTTTAGGCACTAAAAAAGAAGTGGAGAAGGCAATGTATTCTCTTAACCGCAACGCCTCATTACTAAAAGATAATTGTGTGCCGGCTAATGATGAAACCATCTTCACGGGTTGTGCCGGGTTGGTAACATCCCATACCTGCGTAGTTGCATCTGCACTGCCGACGGTGAATTGAACGGCTGCATTATTAACCGTTGCCCAATCTCTAAAACTTAGTTGCTTGCCTGCTCCCAAAGTCAGGCCCCGCCTGCAAAAGAGCTCGAACCAGTTAAGCCAGCCCTGGCTATTTACACTGCCCGGCGTATAAGTATAAGTCAAGGCAAGATTGTTTTGATTGAGCGCAACAATGTCCTCTTTTTGCGCCTGCTGCACAAACAAATCAAATTGTCCAGTACCAATGGGAGGAATCGAAAACTGTTGCGCAAACTGGCCATTGATGGTTCCTGAAAAGCGGCTGGCCGTATTAACCGAACGTGCGGCTGCTGCCGTAATAAGACTTGCCTGGCCAGGAACAATATCGGTAAGCGGCAGGGTAAAGTTTTGGGTAAGACGATGACCGGGAAGCGATGAAAATTCTTCGCCGTACCATTCTTTTCCGCTGGATAAAAAATTAATGGAATCCAGTTCATTAAAATAACGTTCGTCAAAAGAAGTAGCCGTTGCAGAAGTTGCAGGCACTTGGGTTTGTGGAGTAATTCGCTTGCCTGTGCCACCGATGCTGATAAAATAAAAAGCCTTATCGGAATACAAATTCTTTTTATGACTGAAGCGTTTATTAACCGAATCTTTTATCCATTGATCGGGCCCGGAAGCATAAAACAAAAGGTAATCGCTGCCATTCAATTGCCCATCGCCGCCATCTTCTACCGTTATGGCCAGTTCTTCCAGATCATCAATCCGCGAGGCCGCGTTGGCTTCGGGCAACATGCCTCTATTGTTTCCAAAAATCCGTATTTGAGCTGAAGGAATACCGCCACTGATGCCCAAAGAAGCAAGGAAAGGAACATCCATTTTGTACACGCCATCCGAAGTCACACTGACTTTATACCAGGACCCACTGGCTAATACGGAGGAAGATTTATAGCTCCGTTGTGCATGGGTAGTAAACCAAAAGCTGCCGGCAAAACAAAGGCATAGCAATCTTGTTAGTGAGAACATCAGCGGCTTAGTAGAATTCACATGCAAAAAACGTGTTTTCCAGTATAAAATTTTACAGTAATGCGGCTATATTCGCAAACTGTCTGTAAAAACTATTCGATGGGCACAATAATCGGAATTGAACCCCGTTAAAGTTATTCCAAACAAAGGTTTGAAAAAGACAGGCACATGATAAAATCCATGTGTCCTTTAGAAAGACAAAAAAAGCAACCATGCAAGTAAAAAATCTGGTAATCCTCTTATCCTGCACTGCTGCCTTATCCAGCTGTAAAAATGGCCTCTTCAATAAAAACAAAAAAGAGCAATCGGCAGTAACCGGCTGGAATTACAACGACAAAGATCAGGGCGGCTACCAAGTATCAAAAGCTACAGAACAAGGCACCGGCCCGGGTTTGGTGTTTGTTCAGGGTGGTACGTACACCATGGGCCAAACCGACGAAGATGTAATGGGTAACTGGGATAACATTCCCAAACGTGTTACTGTTCCTTCTTTTTATATGGACCGTACCGAAGTGGCTAATGTGCATTACCGCGAGTACATTCATTGGTTAACCCGCATCTTCCCGCCCGATGAAGAGGCAGGTCAAAAAATATTAAATGCCGCATTGCCCGATACACTTGTTTGGCGTAGTGAGTTAAGCTATAACGAACCGCTGGTAGAATATTATTTCCGTCACCCCAGCTTTAATAACTATCCGGTGGTAGGTGTTACCTGGCGTCAGGCTCATGACTTTTGTTTATGGAGAAGCGACCGGGTAAATGAAGTACAGTTGATGAGCAAAGGTTTGATTGGCAAACAGAATATAAAAAGCCAGCAAGGCGATGAAAACTTCACTACTAAATCGTACCTCTTAGGTTTATATACGCCGCAACCCGGCCATCCAAAAAAGAATGCCTTGAAAGATGCGAACGGCCGTCCAAGAACACAGGTGAGCATGGAAGATGGGATTCTTCAACCCGACTATCGCCTTCCGTTTGAGTCGGAGTGGGAGTATGCCGCTTACGGTTTGGTCAATCAAAATCCCCGCCCTTCCCGTAAAGAAGGACAGCATGGCGAGGAGTTGGAATCCAATAAACAAATTTATCCCTGGTCGGTTAATGTAAATGGTCTTAGAGATACCAAACATGGTAGCTGGCAAGGACAGTTTATGGCCAACTTTAAAAGAGGTTCGGGCGATAATGCAGGTGTGGCCGGTGGTTTAAACGACCGGGCTATTTATACCGCTGAAGTAAATTCCTTCTTCCCTAACGGCTTTGGTTTATATAACATGGCCGGTAATGTAAGTGAGTGGGTGTTTGATGTGTATCGTCCCTTATCTAACCTTGACTTTGCCGCTAACAACGATGATGTAGCGCCGGTACGTGGTAATAAATTTCAGAAGCTGTATGTGAAAGATCCAAACGCTTCTGACCCTGAAAGCCGCTACGAGAAAGACTCTATGGGCCGTGTGAAGATGGTGGATGTAACCAATGCGGAAAGCAAAAACCGCCGCAACTACCAACGGGGTAATGTGATCAACTTCTTAGATGGTGATACCTTATCTAATTCATCTTATGGTTACGGAGTGACTACTTTAATATCAGATAGCACCCGGGTTTATAAAGGTGGTAGCTGGAACGATCGTGCTTATTGGTTAAGCCCCGGCACCCGCCGTTACTTAGAAGAAAACCAGGCCAGCAGCACCATTGGTTTCCGTTGTGCGATGGACCGCATGGGCAGCCCCGAAGGCAACAAGCGCAAAACCGGTAACTTCTGGAAGCCGAAAAAACAAAACCGATAAACTTCTTTTTCTAATAAGAAATCCCTCCGTTTGTAGCGGAGGGATTTTTTTGTACTTGCACTACACGCACCGCTCTTTTGCAACAGGCTTAAGAGCGTACTCTTCAGGGTTGCAAAAGAGCTTTGGATGAGCTATGTTTGTATGCTGGTCCGGCATGTCAGCAAAACAAAAACGTTTGCTATGCACCATTATCCTAAGCTTCTTACTCTTCTGTTATTACTACTGGCAGCCAGCCATTTACCAGCGCAGAAAATCGTAAAAAATTATATCAGTAAATACGAGGACCTGGCTGTTGAAAAAATGCTTCAACACGAGATTCCGGCCAGCATTATTTTAGGTGTAAGCATTGTGGAAAGCGCTGCTGGCCGCAGCAAGATTTGTAAGGCGCTAAATAACTTCTTCGGCATAAAAGGAAAGAATACCGATTCGCTGAAAAAGCTGGGTTATAAATCATCGTACCGCGAGTATGCTTCTGACAAAGCCAGCTTTGAACATTTTTGCGAGGTGGTAAAAAAGAAAAAATTCTATCAAAAATTAAGGGGCAGTACCGACTATAAAAAGTGGCTGCAACAAATGGACAATTCGGAGTATGCCACCGCTAAAGCAAAATGGATTAACCAGATTTCTTTTACTATCTTGAAGTTCAAATTATATGAATTAGACAAAATGTAATTTGAACGCTGCTCATGAGCCTCCAGCCTTCTGCTTCCAAAAAGCCCCTGCTTTTTATTGGTATTGTTTTCTGCATCCTGGTGGCTGCTTCCTTTTTCTCCGGCCAGGCTTCTTTGCCGGCTATCAAAAAAGTAAACTTTATTTCAGATGTTACAAAGGACAAGAGCAAACCGCTTGTCAGGAAAATAAAACGCCCCCTTGTTGCGCCTGTAATGGCAAAGGGAGATTCAGTTTATCCGCTCCGCGACTACCTAAGTTATAACGGTTTGGTAAGCTACGAACCGGAACGAAAATTTGCCCTTTCAAAATTTATAAAGGCCTTGCACGATTTAAAAAAAGGGGCAAGAAAAAAAGTGCGGGTGGCCTATTTTGGTGATTCCATCATCGAAGGCGATCTTATTTCTGAAGACTTTCGAAGAATGCTGCAAGACAGTTTTGGCGGTACCGGCGTAGGTTTTGTTCCGGTTACTTCTATTGTTCATGGCTTTCGCGAAACCGTTATCCATGGCTTTTCTACCGATTGGGAAGACAAGTCTTTCATCAATACAGCTAATGATAAAAACCTGTTCCTGTCAGGTCATTATTTTATATCGGCAGGCAGTTCTACGGTTCATTATGGCGCCTGCGGCATCCCGCACCTGAACCATTTTTCAAAGGCCTATTTGCTTTACGGCCAGTCATCGGAACCTTTATCGGCTAAAGCAAATGGCAAGCTCTATAATTTACCGGCTAAGGATATTTGTTCCAAGTCGTTGATTGCCGCTAATTGTAACAATCTACAGGCCTCGGTAACCAGTAATACGCCACTATATGGGTTTTCGTTTGAGGACGATGAAGGTGTTTATGTAGATAACTATGCGTTTCGCGGCATCAGCGGAATAGAGCTGGAAAAGTTGAGTATTACTTTATTAAAAGCCCTGCAACAAGTGCATGATTACGACTTGATTATTTTTCAATATGGGCCCAACCTTTTATTTAAACCGGCCCTTGATGATTTTACCTGGTACGAAAAACCAATGACCGCTATTATTGAGAAGTTTAAAAAATCCTTTCCTTCGGCCAGTGTATTGTTGATTAGCACGGGCGACAAAGCCTTTCGCTACAATGGGCAGATGGAAACGGCAGCAGGTGTAGAACCGTTGCTGGAAGCACAGAATAATATTGCCATCGCATCGGGGGCCAACCTCTGGAATTTTTATCATGCCATGGGCGGACATAATTCCATGATTGATTGGGTGGAAGGTGATACGGCGTTGGCCCGAAAAGACTACACGCATTTTAATTATAAAGGAGCGCAAAAAATTGCCGCTATGTTGTTTACCACTATAATGAAGGAATATGACCTGGCGAAGTAAGGCGTTGCTATTATTACTGATATGTTTCTGTTCTTGTATTCAGGCACAGGTAAAAGGAGCGCCTCCTTATTTTTCTTATTCCAACAAATTAGAAGGCGCCGATAACCTCCAGGCTTTCAAACAAAAATTACTGGCGTTGCAAGAAGGCAGCGGGCTTATTAAAATTTTACACTTAGGCGACAGCCATGTGAAGTCAGGATTTTTTTCCGAAACGTTTTCCGATTCGTTGAACCGTTACTTGTCCCGGCATTATCATAAAGACAGTAACTGTATTGTGCTAAAAGTAATGGCGAAGAATGGCGCTACCTCCAGACATTTTTTGGCGGATGTTTATTCCGCTGAAGAAGTGAAGTCCTTTGCTCCCGACCTGGTGATTATTTCTTTAGGCACTAATGAAGCCCAAAATTTATATACCGAAAACGATCTTCATGTATATTTTGATGCGTTGCTGAAACAAATTAAAACCGATGCTCCCGACGCCTCTTTACTGTTTACCAATGCTGGTGATGCGCAACGCAAAACCATAAAAATGGTAAAACACAAAAGAAAATACTACAGCCTTACCACATTTAGTGAAAACAAAACCCTGCCGTTGGTGAACAGCTTTTTAGCAAGCTTCGCCCAACAGGCCGGCGCTGCTTTTTGGGATTGGAACAAGATTATGGGAGGCGGCCATTCGATGCTGCGATGGATTGCTCATGGCTACGCTAATGCAGACCGGGTGCACCTTTCAGAGAAAGGCTATCAATTACAAGGCACTTTGCTGGCTACTGCTTTTATTTATTACACGCAACCATGGATGCCATGATATCCGTTTCCAAAATTCTTCATCAACTGGTGTACGATCCAAAGGCGCCGTTGCTTTTCAACAGTGGCTTTTTTCTTTACTTTCTTTTCTTTTTCATGCTGCTTTTTTATGCGGTACGCCATCATAAGAATGCACGAATTGGCGTCTTTACTTTTTTTTCGCTTTACTTTTTTTACAAGGCCAGCGGCTGGTGTGTTTCGCTGGTGATTGCTTCGGCCATTATAGATTATAGCTTGTCTAATTTAATTTACCGCCAACAGAACAAGACGTATAAGAAGCTACTGCTGATCACCAGCGTTATGCTTAACCTGGGACTGTTGTTCTACTTCAAGTACACCAATTTTTTTATCCAGCTATTGAACGACTCTTCCTTTACGCATATTAGTCCCATAAACCTTATACTGCCCATCGGCATTTCGTTTTACACGTTCGAAAACCTTAGCTATACGATTGATGTATATCGCGGCGAATTCAGACCGGTGACCAACTTCCTGGACTACCTTTTCTTTCTTTCTTTTTTTCCCAAGCTCATTATGGGTCCTATAGTACGGGCGGCTGATTTTATTCCGCAGATTAATAAGCCGTATAGCATTACAGAAAATGAATTTGCACGGGGCTTTTTTCTCCTTCTAACCGGCCTGTTTAAAAAGGTGGTCATCTCCGATTATATCAACGTGAACTTTGTTCAGTACATTTTTGATGACCCGTCGAAACATACCGGGCTTGAATGTTTGCTGGGCGTTTATGGCTATGCGCTGGTTATTTATTGCGATTTTTCCGGCTACTCCGATATGGCTATCGGCCTTGCACAATGGCTGGGTTTTAAGGTAGCCCTTAATTTTAATGCACCGTATAAAAGCGCCAGCATTACGGAGTTCTGGCGCCGCTGGCACATCTCGCTATCCAGTTGGCTGCGCGACTATTTATACATTCCGTTGGGCGGCAGCCGCAGAGGTAAATGGAGAACCTATATTAATTTGTTGATCACGATGTTGCTTGGCGGCTTATGGCATGGCGCCAGTTGGAACTTTATCATCTGGGGCGGGCTACACGGAGGGATGCTGGCTGCCGAGCGGTTTAGGAATTCTTTTTTCAAACCATCAGTCACTATATGGAAGGTGGCCGGAATCTTAGTTACATTTCATTTTGTTTGCTTCTGCTGGGTGTTCTTCAAAGCCGGTACATTAAATGATTCTTTATTCATTATTAAAAACATCTTTTCCAATTTTAATGCGGAGGGCTTTGGTGCCTTGTGGAAGGCCTATTCCACCGTGTTCATGCTAATGTTGCTTGGCTTTATTATACATGGCCTTCCTACCGGCTGGAGCGATCGCATTGTAGCTTACTACGAACGGCAGCATCTTACTTTTTACATTGCCACGTTTTTAATTTTTATATTCCTTTGCCTGCAGGTAAAAACGGCTGAGCAGGTACTGCCCGTTTATCTGCAATTTTAAAAACAAAACCACCTGCTTGTATAGCAGGTGGTTTTATGATCGGTTGTTTAACTACTGTTTAGAGCAGTACATCAATCTCATTCCGGCCAGTGCCCTTTCTTTTTGATCCGGATACCAGGCCGCCTTTTTTACCTGCCTGCTTTGCTTCGGCTGCATTCCATTCGTGGGCTACGCCTTGCTCATGCGCGGCCCGGCCGCCCTGGCTGGCAATGGCACGCTGGCGTTCAGGAGTCATAGCAGCAAAGCCTTTTCTTGATTTTCGCGGTTCGTTCAATTCGGTTCTGTTTTGTTCCATACGATAATTTTTATGTTTAGTTATGCTGCTGTAGTGGTAAAAAAAGGAGTTAGTTTACTACAGCCGCAAAAGCTAAGGCGAAAGAAAAGTGCCGGTCTTTTAAGCCTTTATTACGCTCCTTTTCAGGCTATTTATGTAGTTATTGCTGCGGTAATGTGCATACGGCTCTACAGATTAAGCGGCCGCCGGCTAAGGATGAGTTTATTCAGTATGAATCTGATGGGTAAAGGAATACGATAAGGAAAAATGGGTGTGAATAACTCTAATTCAGCAATTGCCATTGGCGATAATATTTCCCTTTTAGTAAAAACGTAACCATTTTTCATGGACAACGCTTACCGGTTAAAAAGCATCACCCCTTTTTATGAAGATGATTAGTATAGGATTACTATTTGCAACAAACGCTAATCCGAAATGTGTGCGTTATGAAGAAAGAAGAAATTCATTTGTGGGACATTAAGAGAATTCTGATTGGGCAGGCGCCAACCGCTTTTTTGCTGGAAGTGTTTGTTCGTTCCCTTGTTGTTTATATAGCAGCTATTATTGTCATGCGCTGGATGGGCAAGCGCATGAACGGCCAGCTAACCATCATTGAACTTTCCGTAATGGTGATGATGGGGGCCATAATTTCCGTAGCCATGCAAGTGCCCGACAGGGGCATCTTACAAGGGTTGTTAGTATTGTTTCTTACACTTTTTTTCCTGCGCAGCCTTAACTGGTTAAGCTTTCAAAACTCCGGCATCCAAAAGCTGGTGCAGGGCGGGGTAAGCACCTTAATTAAAGACGGGGTGTTGCAAACAAAAGAACTCTCGCAAAGTAAAATATCTAACCAGCAGGTGTTTGAAGTATTGCGTAGCCAAAAGATATTCCACCTCGGTAAAGTAAAGCGGCTGTACCTGGAAGCCAGTGGCAAATTTTCTATTTATAAAGAAGAAGCAGATAAACCGGGCTTGCCCATTTACCCACCGGGCGACAACTCTATTTATGATCAATACAGGGCCGGTGCTCAAAGTGACAAAGCCTGTACGCATTGCGGCCTTGTACAAAAATCAACTAAGCCGTTTTGCCCTAATTGCGGTAATAACAAATGGATCAATGCAATTAAATAACTATGAAACCAGAGGAAATTAAGTTAAGCGATTGGGCCCGCATTTTATTTGGCGAGGTACCGCCGTCATTTTTTATTGAACTTATCATCAGGACCCTCTTTGTGTTCCTGCTGCTAATTATATCCATGCGGTTATTAGGCCGGCGTATGGCCGCTCAGCTAAGCCGCATGGAAATGGTAGCCCTTTTTTCGCTGGCAGCCGCTATAGGCGTGCCTTTGCAGGCGCCGGACAGGGGTTTGTTACCGGCATTGGTTATTGCTGTAATAGTAGTGGTAGTGGGCCGGGTACTTACCAGCTTAATGTTCAATAATCAGCGGTTGGAAGCAAGAATAAGCGACCGCCTCACCATTTTGGTAAAGGATGGTGTAATGGATATAAAAAAAATTAAGGGCACACGCCTCACAGTTGAATTAGTGCTGGCCACCTTACGGTCGCAAAGTGTTCGTCACCTGGGCGAGGTAAAGCGCCTTTATATAGAAGCGAACGGTTCCTTTAGTATGGTAAAACAAGAACAGCCTTCACCGGGTTTAGCCGTGATTCCTTTTAACGATAAAGCTTTTTTAGACGAGCAAAAGCAGACCAGCGAACAGGTATGTAAAACCTGCGGACAGAAGCAGAAGCAGCAGCAAAACGCAAACAGGGAAACCTGCATTACTTGTGGTAATCGTGATTGGGTACCGGCAATTATCTAACAGCTCTTTTTCAGCATTGTAAAAAAGGTAATGAGGGCTAAGGCATAGCTATTGCAGCAATGCGATTGTGTAACAGGGCCGCTTCATAATAAGGCGGCATTATAACCTGGTTTTCTTCTTTAAGCATTATCACAGAAATGGCTAAATGTAATATCATCGTTATTGGTGCCTCAGCTGGCGGAGTGCCGGCTTTAGCGGAGTTAGTAAAGTCGTTCCCCAAAAATTTTGAGGCTGCTATTTTTGTGGTGCAGCATATAGCTCCCAGTTCGCCCAGCATCTTACCGCAAATTTTACAACGGTCCGGTCACTTACCGGCTTCTCACGCAACGGACGGCGAAGCCATAAAAGAAGGACATATTTATGTGGCCCCGCCCGATCATCACCTGCTGTTGGAAAGGGACAAAATACTGGTGACCAAAGGCCCAAAGGAAAACCGCTTCCGGCCTTCTATAGATGCCCTCTTCCGCTCGGCGGCCTATAATTATGGCGCAAGGGTGGTGGGAATTATTTTATCCGGTTTGTTGGATGATGGAACATCGGGTTTATGGAGTGTTAAGCGCCTGGGCGGCACTGCCGTAATACAGGACCCTGAGGAGGCCGAGTACCCCAGCATGCCCCGGAGTGTGTTGGAATATGTAGAAGTAGATTACCTGTTGCGGGTGAGCCAGATGGGTGATCTGCTTTATCAGTTATCAAAGCAGCAGGCGGTAGAAAAACAACTGCTGACCGAAACCGAAGAGCAACGATGGCAACGGGAAATCAACATTGCTTCACAAAAAAACGCTTTTGATATGGGAGTTACCAAACTCGGTAAGCCCTCGCTGCTTACCTGCCCCGAATGTAGCGGTGCGTTAGTAGAAGTTAAGGAAGGAAAGATTACCCGCTACCGGTGCCATACGGGCCATGCCTTTACATCCAGCGCTTTGCTGGCAGGCGTAACCAAATCAGTGGAAGAAAACCTATGGCAGGTAGTGCGGGGGTTAGAAGAAGCCTTTATGATTTTAGATAAAGCGGCTGCGCAATTCACGCAATCGGGCAATACCGACGACGCCCATAAGTTTTCTTCAAAAGCGGCACAAGTACGCAATCGCAGCCGTAAAATACAGTCGTTGATTGCAGAGCAGGAGCAGTTGAGCGAATACCTTCGTTACATACAAAACGGCAAATAACCGTAATCAGCCCTCGCCTTGTTCCGGTACTTCGGTACAGGAGCCGATGTAGCCGGCAAAGGCCCCGTCTTCAATAATATTAGGCGTTGCTTTACTGATCACACGCCGGTACCGGCCCTCTTTATTTCTTAGCCGGTACGAAACCTCAAAAGGCTTTCGCAACGGGAACGACGTTGCATACGTTTCCGAGCACAAAGCCTCATCGTCGGGATGTACATGCTGGTACCACGGCCGGCCAATAGCCTCGTTCAATAACTCGCCCCTAAAGTCGAGATAGGCTTGGTTAGCAAAAGTGCAAAGCGCCGCCGCATCGGCCACCCATATCATTACAGGAGCATTTTTTGTGAGGCTGCGGAACCAGGCCTCCCGTTCGGCTACTATCCGTTTGCCCTCCCGGTGTTGGGTTATGTCTTCAATTGCCAGCAACACCAATTGCTCGCCATGAATTTTTTGGGGTACGGTGCGAATGTTCAGCAACAATACCTTTGGCCCGATGCCGGGGAAGAAATGTTGTATCTCGTAATCTTTGTATTCGGTATAGTCGCCCAATACATGGTCCAGCATTTCCCGAAACTTAGGCAGGTTCCATTGGCTGATGCCTAAGTCGTACAACAGGCGGCCCTCCGCTTCTTCTTCGCGCAGCTTAAAGGTTTTGTAAAAAGCGGCATTGCCTCTTTTTATCCGCAGGTCCTTGTCCAAAATCAGCAGGCTTTCGCGGATGGTGGTAAACACGGCCTCGCTATATTCCTGCGATTCGGCCAGTTGCTCATTGCGCATCTGCAACTCCTGATTTATGGTAATTAATTCTTCGTTGCTTGATTCTATTTCTTCTTTGGACGTCTCCAGCTCTTCATTAATACTTTGAAGTTCTTCGTTGCTGGAAACAATTTCTTCATTGGCCGATTGCAGTTCTTCATTCGCCGCTTCCTGTGCTTCTACAATGGACCGCATATCTTCCCGCAAGCCGGTTAGTTCGCCCTCCAGTTGCTTTATGCGCCGGTCACGCACCAGCCCTACCGTGGTATGTTCGGCTGCGTTCACCAGGGTTTCAAATACAATTAAAAAATACTCGTCATCAAAATCGGTTTTCATGGGCATTGCCTCAATGCTTATCAGGTGGGGCTTGCCTTCTATCATAATTTCAAGCCCTGCTTTTTTAGCGGCTTCACCGGTTTTTTTTGCTTTGTGAACAACGTTGCGCAGCTCAAAGCCAAGGCCCGGCTTGGCCATTTTTAATAAATTCAGGCTGGCCTTGCCAGGCATAGGCTCCAGGTACAATCCCGTAGCGCCGCGAAACTGCACAATATCCAGGTCGCCGGTTACCAACACACTGGCAGGCGTATAACGCTTTAGTAATAGATTATCTACCAATTTTTCCAGGTCATTATCGGCCATTAATTTTTTTTGGGCGATACCTTTATTACTCTTTGCAGCCGTGTCTGTTTCAGGGAAGCGGTAATTCATGTCGAAGACCGCTTTCACCGTAGTTTCTTTTTTCTTAAAATAGATCTTGTATTTTTTTTCTACCTGTCCAAACAGGTAAGATGATGTGCCTACCGTTTCGGATTTTCCCAGTACCAGGTGGCCGCTATTGGTGAGCGAATAATGAAAAGTTGCCATGATCCTTTTCTGCAGGGGCGTATCTAAATAAATTAAAAGGTTACAACAGCTTATCAGGTCAAGCCGCGAAAAGGGCGGGTCTTTGGCAATGTTATGCGTAGCAAAAATGCATAGGTCCCGGATGCTTTTGATGATGCGGTAATGCCCATCCATTTTAATAAAAAAACGTTGTAGTCGTAAGGGTGCTACGTCCGCTACTTCCTCACGGGTGTAAATGCCGAGACGGGCTTTATTTATAGCGCCTTCGCTTAAGTCGGTAGCAAAAAGTTGTACCGGTGTGGCCCCGGCACGGTCGCCTAATACCTCCATCAGCAGTATGGCAAGCGAGTATGCCTCCTGCCCGGTAGAGCAGGCCGGCACCCAAATGCGTATAGCATCTTTTGAGGTCCCGGTTTTTTTGAGTTTTGGCAGCACCGAGGTTTTTAAAAATTCCGTGGCTTCCGCATCCCTGAAAAAGGTAGTAACGTTAATCAGCAGATCGTTATACAGCAAGGTAACTTCCTGCGCATGCTGGCGAATAAAAGCGGCATACGCCTCCAGGGTAGGCAGGCGAAAAAGCATCATGCGCCGTACGATGCGCCGCTTGATGGTAGTAATTTTATATTGGCTGAAATCCACGCCGGTAGAGCGATACAGCAAGTGAAAGATGGTCAGCAGGTTTTCATCATGCGTAGCTATGGAGTCCTCGCTAAGGCTTTCTATCACCTCGCTATATACTTTGCGCTGGTCGCTTAACCGGGTTAATTCCTCTGCAATACGTGCCGGCGATAACGTAAAATCAGCGGCGCCTTCGGCCACGGCGCTGCGAGACATTCCCTGAAACCTCGCTGTATCATCTTGTACAAAGGTGATGCCGCCCGCCATTTTTATCGCCTTCAGGCCAATAGCGCCGTCGCTCTCGGTACCGGATAAAATAATCCCGATGGCAATGTCGGTGAAGCTATCGGCCAGTGTAATAAAAAAGCGGTTCACCGGCAGGGACGTCGTTAGCGAACCATGATTTCCATTGGAGGAAAACAATCCGTCGGTTATGGTTAAAGACGATAAGGGAGGCAATACATAAACACGGTCGGGTTCAATGGCCATGCCGTCGGCAGCCGTTGCCACCGGCATTTTTGTGCTTGCTGTAAAGGCTTCCATTACATCAGTTTCATCTTCGGCCATAGCATGCTGCATATATAAATAAGCCATGCCGGTAGCGGGGGGCAGGTTGGTTAAAAGCGCTTCCATGGCTTGTTTGCCCCCTTCTGCCGCACCAATGGCCACCAATGGAAAGGAACGATCGCCGGCGGTATTTATGCGTACACTTTTCATTTGCGACAAGCTAAGTTTTATTTATGGGTGTAAGTAAAATTAATGTGCAAATCCATGCTTTTTTACGCTATAATAGAATACTCTTACCTCTTCATTATCCACAAGGTAATAAGGCTTATTTTTTGTAACCGGTAATAAGGCGTGTGAAAAAAAATGTCCGGTTTTGTTTTAGCAAAGGCTGACATAGTTCATTACTTTACACCATCCAATAAAACGTACCCTCCGTTCCCCTTGCTAACTACCATTATTACAGTAACCTATGGCCGTTTAAATCAGTAATACAGAAGAGTAAAGTTGCAACAACTTACAGAAGCAAATGAAATTCAGCTAAAAAAGAACGAACCGGAAAAAACCGTTACATTCTTTGCCGGGGGAAAGCTATGCACGGTTCAGGGAGGCTGGCAATGGCATTTGCAATGTGATGCTATCTATTGCAGCGATGTGATGATGGGCTGGCCGGAACAATTTACCGGCACCAAAGCCATCTTTCATCCCGATGATAAACACGAGGTGCTGGAAGGTTTAACCCTTATACAACAAGGGGCCGCCGCCGGGTTGCAGTTTAGGATTATTACTACCTACGGCGAAATAACAGCGCTTACCGGCCACCACCTTTTTATAGCTGAGGAAGCTGAAGAGCCGCAGCCAACGCCGATTGCAGCGCTTTTGAAAAAAGAAACCGATGCCTTAGAGGGGGCCAGCGAAGCGGCGCAAAATGCCCAGCAAAAAACATCGTATAACTATGCCGAGCGAATTAGTAATGCCGGCGTTTGGTACATGAATTCTGCTACCGGCGAGACCTGGTACTCCGATCAGGTCTATCGCATCTACGGCTTTCCTCCACAGACCCTTAATGCCCACTACCATACGTTTCACCCGTTCATTCATCCCGATGATGCGGCTGAAGTAAAGGCGGCAATGGAGGCTGCTGCTACAAAACAGGCGCCGCTCCATATCCGGTTTCGCATTGTGCTGCCGGCAGGCAATGAACGTTATGTACAGCAGTCCACCACCTGGAGCTTTAACAGCAAAGGCCAGCAGGTGATGCATGGCATGTTGCAGGATGTTACCGAACAAAAAGAAACAGAGAAGCGATGTGAGGACAATGAGTCGGCCATCTCTTTTCAACGGCAGTTGTTGCACTTAACCGAAGCTGCCACCAACATTGGTTACTGGCAGGTGAACGTACTTACTAAAAAAATGCTCTATTCCGACAACCACTACCGGTTATTTGGTATAAAGCCGCAGTCGGTACCGGCCAATGCATCCACCTTTCTTAACTACATTCACCCCGACGACAGAGCTATATATGAAGAGGTGCAACGAAAAATGCGTAAGGAGCATGCAGCCCCTGAAATTGATTACCGCATTATACGGGCCGATGGAAAAACACGGTTCCTGCGTCAGAAAGCCAGGGCAATTATCTCCGGCGCCGAAGTGCTGGTAGCAGGTACCATACAGGACATAACCGTACAAAGAGGGTTAGAGAAAAAGCTGGCGGAGGCAAAGGAAGAAGAGCAGGTAAAAGCCTTTACCCTACGCCAAACAGAAGCCGTAACAGTTACCGGCACCTGGCTTTGGAACCTTACCACCGGCGAGATGGAATGGAGCGACAACTTTTATGAATTACTTGGCCTAAAACCAGGCCTGGCAAAGCTTTCGCAAAAAATACTGCTGCGTAACATTCATCCCGATGACCAGACAAACTTTACCAGCCAACTGGCCGCTACCTTACATGAATCGCAACCAGCCAACTTTATTTTTCGCCTCATCAGCAGGGGGCAGGTACGGTATATGAAAGCCGTATTTCACCTGCAAACTTATAATGGCGTAACGTATTTTATCGCGGCCGCTCATGATATAACCCAGGCCCATACTGCATCGGAGGCACTTAAAGAGCGGATGCGATTAATAGAAACGCTGACCGATAGCCTGCCCGTGCAAATGATCATTACAGATGCTGAAAATGCTATTGTGCTTTGGAATAAAGCCAGCGAACTGGTTTATAAAAAGCGCCGCGAAAAGGTACTTGGCCAAAATTTTTTCGATGTTTTTCCGTCGTTGAAAAACGAAACCGTAATTGACCGGTTCTCAAGAGTAATGGCCGGCGAAACCATTCGGTTGATGGATCAAAAAGGCCGGTATGGAATAGAAGGAATTTATAACATTGCCTATGTGCCCATTTTTAGCGGCGAAGGAACGGTAAACAGCGCCTTGCATCTGCTTGAAGACGTTACCGATAAGCACCGGGTACAGCAGCAATTACATAACCGCCTGCGCTTTATAGAAAAGCTTTTGGAAGCCGCCGTGGACCGCATTATTGTGCTGGACCAAAACCTGACTTATCTATATTGGAACAAGCAGGCCGAGACCTTCTATGGCTTATCAAAGGAAGCGGTAGTGGGTAAAAATATACTGGAGATTTTTCCCAACCTGGCCGGCCACCCATCCTACGCGCAGTTGCGCAGGGCCCTGCGTGGCGAAGCCGTTCATCTGCCGGCCCAATTGCTGGATGATAACCCTGTTCCCTTTGAAACCTGGCTATTGCCGGTTGCCAACGAAAAGGGCGAGGTAGAAGCCGTGCTTTGGATGGTGCATGATTTAACCAATGAATTCATCTTAACCAAAGAACAAAAAAAGGCGCAGCAAATTTTAGATACCATACAGGAAGCCTGCGTGGAGCTGGATGCCCAAAGCCGCGTTGTATATGCCAACAATAAGGCAGTTGATTTTTGGCAGCAGCCTAAGGAAGCGTTGCTCCAGCAAACTATATGGCAACTGTTTCCGATGATGGTGGATACGCCTTTTTACTTTGCTGTAAAATATGCACAGGAAGAAAAAGCACTGATACAACGGGAGTTTTTATCGGTGCTGTCCAACCGCTGGCTGAATGTCATCATCACCCCAACGGAAACCGGCGTTATTATTTTGTTTTTTGATGTACATGAAATAAAACAGGCAAGGCAGCAGGTAGAAGATGAGCACCGCCGTATGCTGGAAGCACAGGCTATAGGGCATATAGGAAGCTTTGAGTGGCGGGTGGGCGAGGAGCATAGTAAGTGGTCCGATGAACTATACCGTATTAATGGGATAGCGCCGCAGTCGGAAGACATATCGCAGGACCTGGTAGATGCGCTTATATACCCGCCCGATTGGGAAGGCCTGCAGAAAGTAAAAGATCAATCGCTTGCCACGCCTGGGTTTTACCAGCACATACACCGGGTTGTAAGCAGAGACGGAACTATAAAATGGGTGAATCATCAATTTGAAAGTATGGCCGGCAGTGGCGGAAAAGTAGTTAGCGTAAAAGGCATTTTGCAGGATATTACCCAACTGAAAAAAACGGAAACCGATTTACTGGAAAGCCAGGAGCAACTGCTGCAACGGACGCATTATGCAGAGGCCATCATTGATGCCAGTATTGACCAGATAACGGTGTTTGATACCGAAGAACGTTTTATAGCCTGGAATAAACGTTGCGAGGAAGTAGGCGGCCTGAAGCGGGAGGAAGTTATTGGCAAAAAGATCATTGATCTGTTTCCCGGCATGGTGAACCAGCCGGAATTTTCTGAAGCCCATCAAAAAGCGTTACAAGGCGGGCAGGCATACATTGCCGCAAAAGAAGGCATTTATTCCAAAGGGTATCACGACTGGTATTACATTCCATTAAAAGACCAGGCAGGCCATGTGTATGCCGTGCTCAATATCATTCATGATGTTTCTGAAAAAGTGGAAACGGAAAATAAATTAAAAGCGATGAACAACGAGTTAGCCGCAAAGAACAAGTTGCTGGAAGCAAGAAACGATGAGATAGCCAACTTTGCTTTTATAGCCAGCCACGATTTGAAAGAGCCGCTGCGAAAAATTCACACCTTCAGCAATCTGATTATAGAAAAGGAAAGCGCTAACCTTAGCGACAAAGGGCAAGAGTATATAACAAAGCTGATGAATGCGGTAAAAAGGCTGGATGTACTGATAGAGGATGTTACCGCCCTGATGCAGGTAGCCACATCGAAAGAAAACTTTAATGAGGTGGATTTACATGACGTATTGCAGGAAACGCACAAGGAGTTGGCTGATAGCATCAAAAGTTCGCAGGCCATTATTGAGGCGCATGCCTTACCCGCTATCAGGGGCCATAAAAAGCAGCTTTGCTACTTATTTACAAACCTTTTAAGCAACGCCATAAAATTTCAGCAAGCGGAGGTGATACCGGTAATTGAGATAAGAGCCGGAACCTATACAAACCAAAACGGCCTGTCGTTTATCACCCTTTCGTTTACTGATAACGGCATTGGTTTCGAGGAACAATATGCAGCCCGGATATTCAATATTTTTCAGCGGTTACATGGGCAAAGCCTTTATCCCGGTACAGGTATCGGTTTATCCATCTGCAAAAAAATTATGGGAAACCATGGCGGCTATATACAAGCTAAAAGCGCACCAGGCAAGGGTTCTACGTTTACTTGTTTTTTTTCGGCATAATTTATACACAGGCAACACGTAAGCTTAAAATAGAAGGCGCCGGAGAGCATGGTGTATAATACGGCGCCTGATTAAAAAGTGGAACGGCTTATTTTCGGCCGCTGAAAATGTAGATAATATGTACCGGTTTCCGGCCCGTGAAATGATAGTTGAAAATAGCGGTAGCTGGCAACATACTTGAAGACAATGCTATCATCTTTTAACCATTTTAAAATTCAATTTATGAAACGTTTTCTTTTAGCAGGGGCATTATCAATTTGGTTTTTTAGCTGCAGTAATAATGGCACTTCGGGAACTTCATCCGACTCGTCTAAAACAACTACAAACAGCACTACTACCAATACCGCAACCGGTACCGATACGATGCAGGGAGGTGGTATGAACAACAGCGGTTCCAACTCCAACAACGGCGGCAGCAATATGAACGGTAATGGTACCGGAACAAATACAGGAAGCGATACCACCATGAACAACCGGATGAGCAACACCAATGGCGGCAGAGATTCGGTACGATAGGTGAATGAAGCCTGGAGAAAAATGGTAACTATGCGCAGCATCGCAATAAAGACACTAAATGCAGTGAGGGCCAGCCGCGAAGTGATTGCTTGCTAAAAAAGGTCCCCGCGGTATGGCTCTCACATCTACTTGCAAGCCCTGGCTTTTTATGCCGGGGCTTTGTTATGTGGGCTTTGTTATCCACTTTTGCCAAACCACCTTACTTTGGATTCCCTCACTCATATCGTTTTAGGCGCTTGCATTGGCGAAGCGGTAGCAGGCAGGCAGTTAGGCAAGCGGGCCTTGTTTTATGGAGCGTTAGCGCAAAGCATCCCTGATATAGATTTCGTTGCCGGCTTTTTTTTGCATGGAGCTGATAACGTAGTTACGCATCGTGGCCTTACCCATTCTGTTTTGTTTGGTGTGCTGGCTACGCTGTTTATGGCCTGGCTGGTGAAGAATGTAATTCATAAAACGCCACTTCCGTATAAAACAGTTTGGCTGCTTTTTGGCGTTAATATTTTTGTTCATCTTTTTATAGATACGTTCAATGCTTATGGCCTTGGCTTGCTGATGCCTTTCAGTAATTACCGGTTTTCCTTTAATGTATTATTTGTTGCCGATCCGCTGTTTTCCATTGCCCCTTTTATCGCCTTTTTATTTTTAGTGGTTTTACATAAATCGCACAAGCGAAGGTTGATGTGGATTCGCGTGGGTATTGGGTTTTCGGCCTTGTACTTGTGCGTGGCTATTAGTAATAAATGGATGGTAAGCCGTGCCGTGCAACGCAATCTTGCTGAACAAAAAAAGCCATCTGAATTTTTCACGACGCCATCGCCCTTCAACAGTTTACTATGGTTTGTGGTAGCGAAAGATTCAGCCGGTTATTACACGGCTTATCGCTCTGTATTTGATACGGGTAAGATAGATTTTACTTTCTTTCCCCGTAACGATTCCTTAGCCGATAATGCTACTTATAAAAAAGATAGTAAGCTGCTTAAAGAATTTGCGCAGGGTTACTACACATTTGAACGTTGGGGCGATACTACCGTGCTGAATGTGCTTCGGTTTGGGCAGGTGGTTGGCTGGTATAATGCCCATGAAAAATTTGCCTTTCATTATTATCTTAACTATCCGGCCGATAATGACCTGGTGGTGCAGCGGGGACGTTTTATGCACTGGAATAAAGAAGCGATGAACGCTTTTTTCCGCCGCATGTTTGGTAACAAAAATTGAAACCTCAAGCGCATTGATACTAACTACGGCGATAATAAAACGTACCCACCGTTACAGTTATAGTGATGGCGTAATAGCAGATGGCTTGCCAAAATTGTTTGAGTGAAAACAGCCGCGTTTTATAATTCTTTTTATCTATGAGCCGGCACCCGGTTTCTATTACTTCATTAATCTTTGTCCGAAGGCTGGCCGTTAGTTCATGGTCTTTTACTAATACATTCATCTCCACACTGGCTAAAGCGCTTAAATCATTGATGTTGTAAGAGCCGATGGTTAAAAGGTCGTCATCTACCACGGCCAGCTTAGCATGAAGCACGGTGGGCAGGTATTCGTAAATGGTGATGCCATTGCGTAGCATCCAGCGATAGAGGTATCGTTCGGCATGTTTGGTTAAGGCTACATCCGATTTGCTGCCCAATACCACTCTTACTTCTACACCTCTCGCTACCGCTTTGCTAAGCCGTTTGCGTAACGAAAGACCCGGCAAAAAATAGCTGCATACAATGGTGATGCTCTTTTTTGATTCTTTAAAAAGCTTATGATACGCATAAAAAACTTCCTGCTTGCGGCGCACCCAATCGTTCTGTAAAACCCTTACACCTACTGCCTCTTCGGCCGTTATGTAGTTAAAAATAGAAGACAGCTTTTTCTTTAATGGATTCTTCCGGGCTGTATCCTTTTCCCAGATTTTTCTGCATACCTCAAAAATTTCCAGGGCTGCATCGCCTTCTACTAAAATACCCATATCAAACCAGGCGGGATGGCCGGGCAAGTCGTTATACCGGTCGGCAATATTGCTGCCGCTGATAAGTGCGCAACGGTTATCTACTACCGCCACTTTTTGGTGAAGCCGCCGGCCGAAGTAAAAATGTTCGCTACGAAACAGTGGTTCAAAAAAACGAAAGTTTACCCCGGCTTCTTCCAGTTGCTGAATAAAGGGTTTCGAGATTTGGTCAGAGGCATAGCCATCTACCAACAAGTAAACCGATACGCCTCGTTGAGCCGCGTCCATCAAGGCTTTGGCAATAACAGAACCCGTACTGTCGGGTGAGAAAATATAGGTTTGCAGATAAATGGAAACGGTGGCCCCTGTAATAAGTTTTTGCAAGGCCTCAAAAAAAGGAGCGCCACCTTGTATAAGCCTTGCTTTGTTATGTATGCTGAAAATAGATTTTCTTTTTCGTCGCTGGAGCATTGGAGGTTGGCAGTGGTTCTGCAGGCAATGTAAAAGATTTGCAGCATAAACCATCTTTCTATCCTATAGTAAAAGGTGGTGGGTTCGCTCTTTCGTTGGGTGCATAGGCCATGCGATCTCTTAATCTGCCGGGCTGGTCTGTTATTTGAAGAGACTGAAACAATAGCTTTGTAAAAAATCTGTTTATGGCAAAATTTAAGAGCGAAGATTTATTAACCGAACTGGCGCAGGATGTAGCACGGATAAAAGAAGCAGCCCGGTTTTTTACCGCCTCCGATAAAAATAAACTCGTGTATAGCCCCGATAAGGACCGATGGAGTGTAGTGCAGGTACTGGAGCATTTGAACGCTTACAACCGCCATTACCTGCCCCTGATAGAAAAAGAATTGTCGGTGGTTACGTATGATACGAACGCCTGGTTTACTTCGGGCTATTGGGGCGAGAAGTTTACAAAAATGATGAAGCCTTCGAATGTGTATGAGATAAACAATAAAATGAAGACGAGTAAGAAAATGTCCTTCCCCAATAGCTTGAATATAGACACCGTGTTGAAGGAATTTTTAGAAGGCCAGGATAAATTGTTGCAGTTGCTGGATCTGGCCAAAGGGAAAGACCTCGCTAAAATTCATATCCCAATTACGTTAACCAAATTAATTAAGTTGCGGCTGGGTGATGCCTTTCGTTTTTTAGTTGCCCACGAACAACGCCACCTGATACAGGCCCGTAATACCTTAAAGGAAGTAGGCGTAGCCACCGATAAATTTCCGGTGATTATTTCTGTTGTTAAAGCCTGATAAATTTTTATTGGTGCGAAAACAAGCAATTAGAAACTATCGGTAAATTTCTAATAACCCTTCCGGTAATTCCACTGTAATCTGTGCCTTCTTTGCATCAATCTTCCTGATGGTTTCTTCGTGCAGCGGAATGAACGCTTCCTTGCCTTCAAAGTCAATACGGCAAAGGATTTGGTGCGGTTGCTCTATTACTTCCAACACCTTTCCCAATGCTACACCATTTTCAATTACCTCGTAGCCAAGAAAACTTATGGGCGATGATTTAGCGGAAAATTTTTTAAAGTCGGGTTCCGGAAGCCATACTTGTTTTTGGGTGAGCCTGGCCGCTTGTTCCTTTGTGGCAAGGCCTTCTAATTTGATATAAATTTCCTGGTCGCTTTTTATCTTTGTGCGTTCAATAAACCAGGGGATAAAGCTGTCTTTTTTTTCTTCAATAAACAGCACCGCTAAGCCTTTGAGGGACGTTTTTTTTCCAAGGTTATGCTGTAGTATCAGTTCGCCTTGCAGGCCAAAGGCGGCAACCAATTTTCCTATTTTAAAATAGTCTGTCATACGTATCAGGTCTCCAAAAGTAAGCCGGGTTGAAGAGGTGTAAGAATGTTGTAATGACTACTTTGCTATTTAAGCCGCTACGTGAGGGGTTGCGCCTACCAAATTTGCATGATAATCACCAATAGAGCACTGATGCAGGCTACGGTTAAAAAACCAAAAACTTTACATAGGCCTTGTTTGATTTTTTGAATGTAACCCTTAGATTTGCACACTTAAATTTTATTTCTTCACCGCATTTAAATTTCTATTTAAGATGCCAGTTAAAATCCGTTTACAGAGACACGGGTCTAAAAAGAGACCCTTCTACTTTATTGTAGTGGCCGACGCAAGAGCCCCCCGCGATGGTAAATTCATTCAGAAATTAGGTACGTACAATCCACAAACACAGCCGTCAACTATTCAGTTAGATCGTCAGCGTGCACTGGACTGGTTGAGCAAAGGCGCTCAGCCAACCGATACCGTTCGGAAGCTTTTATCGTACAAAGGGGTGTTATACCTGAAGCATTTATTGCGTGGTGTAACGCTTGGCTTATTTGACGAAGCAACCGCTATGACAAAGTTCCAGACCTGGCATACCGAGCATGAGGCTCAGATACGCCGCCGCCAGGACGAAGCTCAAAGAGAAAGAAGAGCCAGAAGAAACCCGCCTTACCAGCGCCGCGAATCAAGACCGGCCAGTAGCGCAGGTTCTGAAGGATAATCTACATCCCGAGACCTTCCAAAAAATTAAGTCCTCCGCATTAGCGGGGGACTTTTTTTGAACCTCACCCCGCCCTCTCCAGCGAAGCTGTAGAGCGAGTGCTTTCGCCTGCGGTTTTAGTGCAATTTTTCTTTTTGAGTACAATCTCTTGCGAGAAGAAAAACAGACTATTATAAGAGATGATCAAATTATAAACCACAGTTCCCCTCTCCAACTTTGTTGGAGAGGGGTTAGGGGTGAGGTCATCTTTTCATCCCCGGCATCATCTTCCCCATCGGCATTTTATTCATCATCTTCATCATCTCCCGCATTTGCTCAAATTGTTTAAAAAAAGCATTCACTTCACTTACATCTTTCCCACTGCCTTTAGCAATGCGTTTGCGGCGGCTGCCATCAATTTCATCGGGGTTGCCTCTTTCAAAAGGCGTCATGGAATTAATAATGGCTTCTACCCCTTTAAAGGAATCATCACTAATGTCAATGTCCTTCATAGCCTTTCCTACACCGGGTATCATGCCCATCAGGTCTTTTAAGTTACCCATGCGTTTTATCTGTTCCAACTGTTGCTTAAAATCGGCAAAGTCAAATTGATTTTTACGGATTTTCTTTTCCAGCTTTTTAGCTTCTTCTTCGTTGAATTGGGCCTGCGCTTTTTCTACCAGGGTGGTGATGTCGCCCATGCCGAGAATGCGTTGCGCCATTCGTTCGGGATAGAACACATCCAGCGTATCCATCTTCTCACCACTGCTGATAAATTTGATCGGTTTATCAACGATATACTTAATAGAAAGCGCCGCACCACCACGTGTATCGCCATCTAACTTGGTTAATACCACGCCGGTAAAGTCAAGGCGGTCATTAAAGGCTTTGGCCGTGTTCACCGCATCCTGACCGGTCATGCTATCTACTACAAATAAAATTTCCTGCGGATTAACAGCAGCCTTAATATTGGCTACTTCGGTCATCATGGCTTCGTCAATGGCAAGGCGACCGGCCGTATCTATAATAACAACGTTTTTATTTTTTTGGCGGGCTTCCTTAATAGCGTTTTGGGCAATATCAACCGGAGATTTATTCTCCAGTTCTAAATACACTTCTACGCCAATTTGTTCACCCAGCACTCGTAATTGTTCCATTGCGGCCGGGCGGTACACATCCGCGGCCACCAGCAAGGGCGACAGCTTTTTTTGCTTCTTTAAATAATTGGCCAGTTTGCCACTGAAGGTGGTTTTTCCACTACCCTGCAAACCGGCAATAAGAATAACAGCAGGGGCGCCTTTGGCATTGAAGTCGGCTGCTTCGTTACCCATCAGGCTGGCCAGTTCGTCCTTTACAATTTTCACCATCAACTGGCTGGGTGATATGGCGGTAATTACTTTTTCACCAAGCGCTTTATCTTTTACTTTATCTGTAAACTCTTTGGCAATTTTATAATTCACATCCGCATCTACCAGAGCCCGGCGAATTTCTTTTACGGTAGCCGCCACATTTAATTCGGTTACACGGCCTTCGCCCTTAAGGCTTTTAAAGGCGCCTTCTAATCGTTCCTGCAATGATTCAAACATAGATCACAGATTTAAGGATCACAGATTACGCTGATTAAACTGATGTCACAGATTAGTATATGAAACGCTTATACTGTAACCCGTCCATTCCAAAATTCAACAGTAACCCAACATCAATTTTAAATACTTTTAAATAGTTGACTATTTTATTATAGCTCGCTGCATCCAGTTCGCTAATGGCTTTCATTTCCACAAGTACTACATCTTCAACAATTATATCTAATCTTCTTTTCCCTACAAAAATTTCCTCATAATAAACATTACGTTCCACCTCCGCTTTACATTTCAGACCTGCCTTTTCTAACTCTATAATCAACGCTCTTTGATAAATGATTTCAGGAAAACCCGGTCCAAAATAAGTATGCACCTTCATAGCACAACCGATTATCTTCTTGTGATATCAGCATGTTTATATTGCTCTGCTTCCATCTGTGAAATCATTACAAATCTGCGTCATCTGTGATAAAAAAAGTGAACATCAATTGATGTTCACTTAATAACATGGAGGCAAAGATAATGAGGATGGTAGTTGTGCGAAGTTTATACGCCTAAATAACTACGCAGCATATCGCCTTTTTGATGGCTTCGTAATTTTAAAATGGCTTTGTCTTTAATCTGGCGTACCCTTTCTCTTGTTAAGCTAAAACGTTCGCCAATATCTTCAAGGCTTAATGGGTGATCAACGCCAATTCCAAAGAAATAACAGATCACTTCTTTTTGCCTTTCGGTAAGTGTTTGCAGGCTGCGGTCAATCTCCGTTTTCAGGCTTTGCACATGTGCCAGCTCACCATCGGTTTCATCGGCATTGTGGTTTTGCAACACATCGTACAAGGTACTCTCTTCACCTTCCGATAAAGGCGTATCCATACTAATGTGACGGGCATTGATACCTAATGATGATTCTACTTCCGCTAATTCCATGTTTAGCAACTCCGCTAATTCTTCTGACGATGGTTCGCGTTCAAACTCCTGTTCCAATTGACTAAAGGCTTTGTGAATACGATTGGTAAGGCCTACTTTATTTAATGGCAGGCGAACGATGCGGGACTGTTCGGCAATAGCCTGTAAAATAGACTGGCGAATCCACCATACGGCGTAAGAAATAAATTTAAAGCCTTTGGTTTCATCAAATCGCTGGGCGGCTTTAATAAGCCCCAGGTTTCCTTCGTTAATTAAATCGGGAAGTGACAGTCCCTGATTTTGATACTGCTTAGCTACAGATACCACAAAACGAAGATTGGCCTTGGTTAACCGGTCCAACGCACGCTGATCGCCTTGTTTGATTAATGTTGCTAAACGAACTTCTTCTTCGGGGGAAATCAATTCTACCTTGCCAATTTCTTGCAGGTACTTTTCGAGGCTCTGAGATTCACGATTGGTAATACTCTTCGTGATCTTGAGTTGACGCATACTCATAGGATGGTTTTTGATTGGTTATTTTAAGATTGGTTTTCTCAAGTTTTGGTATTAATCCCAAAATATCCATCACAGGTTCTGTCTCACAATAATAGGTTTGGTACTAATGCGATATCCAAATTAGCTATTAAAGGAATATGAAAACTTTTTTGCGATCACTTTTCGGCCACTCCTTAAAATTGACGGGTGAAACAAAACAGTAAAAAAATTTTGATGGTTCTACTATTTTACTATTATTGCAGGCCCTGACCGACATAAAAATTTCAGATGAGTAAGAAACAATTGTACACGTTAGAATACCCGGTGCGCTGTTCACCCACTATCCTTTTTGAATTTCTGGCCAACCCTACCGGCTTACAGGAATGGTTTGCGGAGCATGTAGATGAACGTGACGGTATTTATTATTTCGGATGGGATGGATCGGTTGAAGAAGCAGAAGTTTTAGAACAGGAAGAAGAAAAATATATTCGCTTTCACTGGCTTCATGCACCTAAAGAAGAATACTTCGAATTCAGCATTGACAAATCGGAAGTCACCAATCAAACCATATTAGTAATTAAAGACTTTGCCGAAAAACGCGACATCAAAGATCAGAGCATGTTATGGGGCCACCAGGTAAAAGATCTTTTCCATCGGTTAGGTGGCTAAGGCTGCCAAAAATTTCCAGCTTTCTATTAATTTATCGCTGGCCGAATCCCAATCGCACAGCGACCATTTAGCAGCAATTTTTAGCTGCGGGGCTTCCCATAGTTTTTTTGCAAAGCCTTCTTTTGTAAGGGAACCAATTAGTTGGTAATTGTCTTCACCAAAATGATGTAACCAGGGGTCTTTATTAATACCGACAAAATAATGTTGTTCGCTTAACGCTTCGTAAGCCGCTGCCAGAGCCGTTCTTGCCGCTTGGGCATAGGCGCCCGAAACCTGCAATGTGCTGCTGAAAAAATTGCCCCACCAAAACATGCTTCGTATAAAAAACAGATCATCCTCTTTTGAAATTCTTGGGTAATCAAGTACCACATAAGGTAAGCCTTCATAGTTCTCCCCCTTAGATATTTTTGGAGATGAGGTCCATGCAAATCTTCCGGCTTCTACTACCAGGGCATCCTGCACATTGGTTAATAGTAATGCGGTTTTTTGCAGAATACTATTTTTTGTTAAGATAACCGCAGCATCTTCAAACAACCTCATCTCGGCATTGGAAAGCCTTATTTTTGAACCTTGCATTAGTAAAGATAACGGTGATAAAAAAATTAGATATACTGGTTATTAAAGCGTTCGTAGGGCCATTTATTGCCACGTTTTTTATTACGCTGATGGTATTGGTGATGCAGTTTTTTTGGCTGTACATAGATGACTTTGTAGGCAAGGGATTAAGCGTGGGTTTGATATTGGAATTTATTTTATACCAGAGCACTTCACTGGTTCCGTTAGCCCTCCCGTTAGCGGTTTTACTTTCTTCTTTGATGACGTTTGGCAACCTTGGGGAGAGCTATGAATTAGTAGCTATAAAGTCGGCTGGTATTTCGTTACTGCGCTTTATGCGGCCGCTTTTTATTGTAAGTCTGATGATTAGTGGCGTTGCTTTTTTATTTTCCAACTACATTATTCCGGTATCTAATTTAAAGAGCCGTACCATGCTTACCGACATTGTGTACGCCAAGCCATCGTTTGATTTAAAAGAAGGTGTTTTTTATGATAGGATACCAGGCTTCTCTATAAAAATTGGTAAGAAAGAAGCTAATGATAGTGTTATAAGAGACATTATTATTTACGAACAGAAAGACCTTCTCCAGGATAATTTTATTGTGGCCACCGATGGCATTATGCGTATTGCTGCCAACAAGCGTGACCTGGAGTTTGTATTGAAAAACGGTTGGCGGTACGAGGAGCGGGGAACGCCGGGTACCAACACAGACTTTATCCGGTTAGGGTTTAAAGAATATAAAAAAAGCTTTGACCTCAGCACCTTTGGCCTGCAACAACGCACGGCCGACAGCGTGAATAAAAACAATGCCCGCATGTTAAGTATGCGGCAATTGAATGTGTCCATTGATTCGATAAAGAAAGTCAATGCAAAAATTGGTAGTCGCGTACGGATGGAAGTGTTGAGCAGCATGCCTATTACCAATAACATTGATAGCAACTGGAAGGTTAGTAACACTAAAATCAAGCGTACTTCATTCGATGCTTTTATTCCGGATAGTATTAAATCGGTTATCAGGCAAAGGGCCAGCAACAAAATCAGCTCCATGCGTAGCTCTAACGAAGCCAGTCTTGGCATTTATAAAGACCAGGCTCGAACGCTTAGGTTATATGAAATTGAATGGCACAAAAAACTTACGCTGGCCCTTGCCTGCGTGGTGTTGTTTATGATTGGGGCGCCGTTGGGTTCTATCATTCGTAAGGGTGGGTTAGGCACGCCGATGGTATTTGCTATTGCTTTTTTTATGGTGTTTTATTTTACCAGCACCACCGGTGAAAAATTTGCTAAAGAAGCTAAGTGGGGCATGGTGCCGGGCATGTGGTTTTCGTTTATCATCCTTATTCCTATTGGTATTTTTCTTACGTATAAAGCCATGAACGATTCACAGGTGTTTAGTAAAGACTTCTATAAACTGGTGCTTCAAAAACTTCCTTTTTTCAAAAAGCACAAGGGGTAAGGATTGCCTAACTTTGAAAGAAAAAGTATGGGCCCTTTAACTCCGCGACGTAAGTTTATTACATCATCAGTAAAAGCAGGCCTGAGTATCTATGTTGGGTCTTCGGTGTTGGCTTCCTGTTCTTCTGCTAAAGCGTTAACCACCGGTGCTGCTTCTAAATTTAATACAGGGTTTACCCAGCAGCCATTGCCATATAACTACAATGCCTTAAATGAAGCGATAGATGCGCAAACCATGGAAATTCATTTTACCAAACATGCGGCTACTTACGCTACCAACTTAAATGAGGCCGCTAAAGCAGAGGGTGTAGATACAACCAAGCCGGTGGAAGATGTGCTGGCAAAAATTTCAAAGTACTCGGTTAAGATGCGCAACAACGGCGGCGGCCATTATAACCACGAATTATTTTGGAAGTGCATGGCGCCGGCCGGCAGCGGTAAACCATCCGGCACATTAGCTACGGCTATAGACAGTAGCTTCGGATCTTTCGATGCGTTTAAAACAGGTTTTGCTGATGCAGGTAAAACCCGCTTTGGTAGCGGCTGGGCATGGCTTTATATAGATGGCGAAAAAAAATTGCGCATTGGTTCTACGCCCAATCAGGATAATCCGCTGATGGATGTAGCGGAGATAAAAGGCTTTCCTTTATTAGGCCTCGATGTATGGGAACATGCGTACTACCTGCGTTACCAAAACAAACGCCCCGATTATATTACCGCCTGGTGGAAAGTAGTAAACTGGAATTATGTTGAAGATCGTTACCAATCGTTTATCTAATCCCAAAATCTATCATTATCACTTCTTCCGACAAAGGCTCCAGCAACCTGCGTTTGCAACGAACCATTGCCATCGCTTCTGCTATATTATTGATCGTTAAATTCTGGGCTTATTACATTACTTATTCCGTGTCGGTGCTTACCGATGCGTTGGAAAGCATAGTAAATGTGGTGGCCGGTTTTATTGGTTTATATAGTTTGTATGTGGCCGCCAAGCCAAGGGATACCGACCATCCTTACGGGCATGGCAAAGCCGAATTTATTTCGGCGGCGGTAGAGGGTACGCTGGTATTATCGGCCGGTGTGCTGGTAATATTCACGGCTATAAAAAATTTGTTTTACCCGGTTCCCATTCAACAGCTAAGTGTAGGTATTTATCTGGTAGCCGGGTCGGCCATTATTAACTGGGTGCTTGGTTTTATTTCTCTTCAACAAGGCAAGCGAAATAATTCACTGGCATTAAAAGCCAGCGGAAGGCATCTGCAAACCGATACGTATTCTACAGCGGCTATCATCGTTGGCCTGGTTCTTATTTCTTATACGGGTTACGTATGGATAGATGGCGTGGTAGCTATTGGCTTTGGATTGTTTATTATCTATACCGGTTATAAAATTTTACGGGTTTCATTAGCCGGTATTATGGACGAAGCTGACATGGAGCTATTGGAAAAGATGGTACACATACTGGAAAGTAACCGGTGTAATAACTGGGTGGACCTGCATAACCTTCGGGTAATTAAGTATGGAAATTTATTGCATGTAGATTGCCATCTTACAGTGCCCTGGTATTTTAATATTCATCAGGCACATGCCGAAATTGATACACTGGCCAGCCTTATCCGCACTAATTTTGGCGAGTCGCTGGAGCTGTTTGTTCATAGCGATGGCTGCCTGTATTTTCAATGCGCTATTTGTAAAAAGGAGGATTGCCCCGTACGTCAGCACCCGTTTCAAAAAACAGTGGAATGGTCGTTGGATAATGCCTTGCAAAACGTAAAACATGAGACGTGAGACGTGAGACGTGAGACGTGAGACGTGAGACGTGAGACGTGAGACGTGAGACGTGAGACGTGAGACGTGAGACGTGAGACGTGAGACGTGAGACGTGAGGATTTTATAGCAAGGCAAGATAAAACGATTCTGCCGCATTCACGATTCACCATTGACGTTTACTTAAAACATACATCATGAAAACAGTTACTACCTGGAAGACCGTGCATCAATTTGAATCCGTACAAAATGGTGCAAGTATTTCTATTGATGCACGGTCGGGCTTTGGCCCAAAGTCGTTGCTGCTAAGCGGTTTGGCCGGATGTAGCGGGGTAGATGTGGTGGATATTTTAGAAAAGATGCGGGTGCTTTTTACCGACCTGGTAATTGATGCGGAAGCCGATCAAACCGAGGAACCGCCCAAGGTTTTTAAAAGCATTCATCTTACTTATCATATAAAAACAGAGGAGGAGAACCGTGATAAAGTAAAAAAGGCGATAGATTTATCGTTAGAAAAATATTGCGGCGTGGCAGCCATGTTAAAGAAAAATTCCGCTATCGAATACCAGCTTATCATCACCAATAAATTAAACTAAACTACGTATTATGAGCTTACTATTAGGCGATAAAGCACCCAACTTTAAAGCACAAACTACCGAAGGCGAAATTGATTTTTATGAATACCTCGGCGATGGCTGGGGTGTGCTGTTCTCGCACCCGGCCGACTATACGCCTGTATGTACCACCGAGTTAGGAAAGACGGCTTTGTTGAAAGAAGAATTTGCCCGGCGCAATGTAAAAGTGTTAGCGGTTAGTATTGATCCATTGGATAAGCATTTTGGCTGGCGGAACGATATTAATGAAACACAATCCTGCACGGTTGACTTTCCCATCATTGCCGATGAAAGCCGCGAGGTAGCTGGGCTGTACGATATGATCCACCCGAATGCCTCCGCTACGGTCACCGTACGTTCCCTGTTTATTATTGGTCCGGATAAGGTAGTAAAGCTGATGATCACGTACCCTGCCTCCACCGGCAGAAATTTTCATGAAGTATTACGGGTGATTGACTCCTTGCAACTAACGGCAAAACATAGTGTAGCTACCCCGGCCAACTGGCAGCATGGCGAGGATGTAATTGTAGTGCCGGCAGTTTCCACCGAAGATGCGATAAAAAAATTTCCAAAAGGGGTGAACATTGTGAAGCCGTACCTGCGATATACACCCGTGCCCGATGATAATAATTGATTGTGACTATCATTGCCTGCCGCTCTTGTTTTTGCAAGGGATTTTTATTAATGTATAATTTAGAATCAAAGCCTTTTGTACTTAGCTGCGGTGCGCTATTGAGCGTTTGTTGCAAGTTTATCCTGAGCGTAGTCGAAGGGCACTCTTGTACGTCTATAACAACATTGGGCACTTCGTCGCGGCAGCCAACAGCTGGCCTCACCCCGACCCTCTCCGCCGGAGAGGGCCACCAACCGCACGGACACTGGCTTACACAATGTTTTCTTCAACCATGTAATCAACTCGCTATTGTAAACCAGTGGCCTTGTCATCCCCACTAGGGATCTTTGAACAGAATAACTGAAGGCAACATTCCTTATATGGCAACCAAAGATGCTTCGTTCCTCAGCAGGACAATCAACCAACAAACACAATAGCAGTTAGTCATTCATCATTAAATACCGCGTTGCGCTACTCCGCTGCCGTCGCTGCGTGAAAAAAAGATAGCCGTTATGTTAATGAATAGAGAGCAATGAAAATTGATAACGGTACTGTAGTGTATAAAAAAACGCAACCATAAATATGATTGCGTTTATCCATAATCTAAAATCTGAATTATAATGTTCTTTTTACTTCTTCTTCCTCATAGGCTTCTACAATATCACCCGCTTTAATGTCATTATAGTTCTTCACCGTTAAACCACATTCCATTCCCATCAGCACTTCCTTCACATCATCTTTATAACGTTTTAACGATCCCAGTTCAGCACTGGCGCCTTCGCCTGTTGGATAGACAACAATACCATCGCGGATCAAACGGATTTTGTTATCTCGTTTAATTCTTCCGTCAATCACCACACAACCCGCTACTGTTGCTTTATCAAATTTGAACACCTCGCGGATCTCTACATTGGCCACAATCTTCTCCTGCACTTTCGGTTCCAGCATGCCTTCCATGGCGCTGCGGATTTCATCAATAGCCGTATAAATGATAGAGTATGTTCTGATCTGGATGCCGGCATTATCCGCTAAGCGGTTTGCTTGTAACGAGGGCCGTACATTAAAGCCGATAACGATGGCATCTGAGGCTTCGGCCAATACCACGTCGCTTTCATTAATCTGTCCAACACCTTTGTGAATAACACTTACTAAAATTTCCTGAGTAGATAATTTTTGCAGGGAGTCGCTCAGCGCTTCTACCGAACCATCCACGTCACCTTTAATAATTACTTTAAGTTCTTTAAAGCTACCCAATGCCAGGCGGCGTCCGATTTCATCAAGGGTAATATGTTTCTTAGCCCGCATCCCTTGTTCACGAAGGATTTGCGCACGGCGGTTAGCAATGTCTTTCGCTTCCGATTCGTCTTCATACACCCGGAAGGTTTCACCCGCTTGCGGCGCTCCATTTAGTCCCAATATTAAAACAGGCGTAGAAGGGCCAGCTACATCAACACGTTTGTTGCGCTCATTCATCATGGCTTTTACCCGGCCAAAATGTTGGCCCGATACTACAAGGTCGCCAGCTTCCAGCGTTCCGTTTTGAACCAGGATAGTAGCTACATAACCGCGGCCTTTATCCAGCGTGGCTTCAATAATGGTTCCCAAGGCTTCCCTCTCAGGGTTGGCTTTCAGTTCCAGCAACTCGGCTTCCAGCAATATTTTTTCGAGTAATAAATCCACATTCAACCCTTGCTTGGCCGATAGCTCCTGGCTTTGGAATTTACCGCCCCAGGCTTCTACCAATATGTTCATACTGGCCAATTGCTCGTATATCTTTTGAGGATTGGCACCGTCTTTATCAATTTTATTTACCGCAAAAATCATCGGCACATTAGCCGCCTGCGCATGTGAGATAGCTTCCCGCGTTTGCGGCATGATGGCATCATCGGCAGCGATAACAATAACGGCTATGTCGGTGACTTTAGCACCGCGGGCACGCATGGCGGTAAATGCTTCGTGGCCCGGTGTGTCAAGGAACGTAATGTCTCTGCCGTTGGCAAGATTTACCTGGTAGGCCCCGATATGCTGTGTAATGCCACCCGCTTCACCCGCTACCACATTGGCTTTGCGGATATAATCGAGCAGCGACGTTTTACCATGGTCAACGTGACCCATGATGGTGACTATAGGCGAACGTGGCGCCAGGTCGTCGGCATCATCTTCATCATCGCCGCCTTCTTCCATCTCCATTTGCTTTTCCATGTCAATGAACTCGACATCGAAGCCAAACTCACTTGCGACCAATTCAATTACCTCCGCATCCAGGCGCTGATTAATGGATACCATGATGCCAAGGCCCATACACTTACTGATCACCTCTGCAAAGGATACATCCATAAGGTTAGCTAATTCGCTTACCGAAATAAATTCGGTAACCTGCAGCTTGTTACTTTCCATTCCATCAGAAGTATCAGCCATCTCATTTCTACGATCGCGCCGTTTAGACTTCATGGATTTACCACGGCCACCGCCACCACCGGATAGCTTGGCTTGTGTTTCCTGTATCTTCCGTTGAATTTCTTTTTCGTCAATGGTTTTATCGCCGGTACGCACATCGCCACGGCGGGTAGGGGTAAAACGTCCACCACCTCCACCACCTTGGGTGCCCTGGCCACCTCTATTAAATCCGCCACCTTGCTGTCCGCCGGTAGCTTTTTGTGGTGTAAAGCGGCCACCGCCACCTTGTCCCACCGGCTGTTGGCCGGTGCTTTGGCCATTAGACCCCTGACGATCCCGGAACGCTGTTGGGCGTACATCCTTCTTTTCGATAGGGATGCGTTTGCGTTTGCGTTTCTCGTCTTGTTTAGGCCGTGTGTCGCTATCAACCGGCAATTCTATCTTACCCAAAATCTTCGGGCCCTCTAATTTTTCAGCTTTGATATTTTCTATCAGTGGTTCCTCTTCTTTTGCTTCTTCTGTTTCTTCAACTACGGGCTCCTCCTCTGTTACTTCCATTTCCGGAGGCACCACTTCCGCTGCTGGTATCACTTCGTCCACAGGAGTTTCTACAACCGCTTCGGTTTCGGGCTTTACTTTTTTTGCGCCTTTTTTTGGCCGGGTTGAGGAGTCAATAGCCGACAGATCAATTTTATCAACCACTTTTGGCCCTTCCAACTCCGGTGCTTCTATTTTACTGATCTCTGGTTCCACCGCTACTACTTCGGGTACTGTTTCTATTATCGGCTCGGTTGGCTTCTCTTCCAACACCGGCTCTGGTGGCGCTTGTTCCACTACGGGTGGGGTAACCACCGCTGGCTCCTCTTTCTTAACCGGCGCTTTCTTTTCGTCCTTACGAAAATGTATTTCCTCTTCGTCCCTTTTCTTTTTTGCTTCGGCCACGGCGCCTTTGGGCAGATCAATCTGAACGGCCTTTAACTTGGCTACCTTATCGCTCTGAAACTCGTTCTGCAAAGCACGGTACATATCGTCCGTAAGTTTTGCGGTAGGCTTCAGTTCGTCCTTATCGAACCCTTTCCCCACCAAAAAATCCACCAGGGTATCTTTCCCGATATTGAACTCTTTGGCTGCTGCCATTAACCTTGGTGTTGTGATAACTTCTGCCATTAATCTTTTTTAATCAGTAATGAGTAATCAGTAATAGAGTGGGTTGTTTAAGACCGGCTGCTCCTTACGATTGCTGCTTTATCGTTTACGAATGAGTGATGAATAATAAACAGGCCTTTGAGCGATCAAGTCATTCCATATTATGAAGACTTTTTGAACGGCACGAACCATTATTGATTACTCATTACTCATCATCTTATTCTTTTTCAAATTCCGCCTGCAATACTTTACGTACATCGGCGATGGTTTCTTTTTCCAGATCGGTACGGCGCTCCAATTCTTCGGCAGTTAAGTTTAATACACTGCGGGCCGTATCGCAACCTACGCGTTTCAGTTCATCAATCACCCAGGCTTCTATTTCATCGCTGAACTCTTCGAGGTCAATGTCAAATTCTTCCACCTCTCCTTCGTTATCGCGGTACACATCAATATTATAGCCTGTCAATTCACAAGCCAGCTTAATATTTACACCACGGCGGCCGATAGCGAGTGAAACCTGGTCGGGTTTAAGATAAACGCTGGCATGTTTGTCCTCGTTGTTTAGGTCCATAGAGGTAATTTTTGCCGGGGTTAAAGAGCGTTGGATTAAGAGCTGTGTATTGGCGGTGTAGTTTATAACGTCTATGTTTTCATTTTTCAATTCGCGAACGATACCGTGAATGCGGCTTCCCTTCATACCTACACAGGCGCCTACGGGATCTATGCGGTCATCGTACGATTCCACCGCTACCTTGGCCCTTTCCCCAGGTTCGCGAACGATGCGTTTAATAACAATGAGACCGTCGAAAATCTCCGGCACTTCTATTTCCAAAAGCTTTGCCAGAAAATCAGGCGAAGTACGGGAAAGAATGATAACCGGCGTATTATTTTTCATGTCCACTTTCTTCACTACCGCCCGGATGTTTTCGCCTTTTTTAAAATAGTCCTGCGGTATCTGCTCACTCTTGGGCAGAATCAGTTCGTTGCCTTCTTCATCTAACAGTAAAATTTCTTTTTTCCAAACCTGATAGACTTCAGCCGACATGATCTCGCCCACCCGGTCGCCGTATTTTTTGGCTAATACATTTTTCTTAAGATCAGAGATGCGGCTGGCAAGGGTTTGCTTGGCGGCCAGAATAGCCCGGCGGCCAAAATCTTCCAGGTTTACTTCTTCATACACTTCTTCACCTACTTCATAGTCGGGTGATATTTTTTTAGCTTCTGTTACTTCTATTTCTTCCAGTGTATTATAGACGTCATCATCATCTACCACGTTGCGGCGGCGAAAGATTTCAAGGTCACCTTTTTCGGCGTTCACAATCACGTCGAAGGTTTCATCGCTACCGTATTTTTTGCGGATGAGTGTTTTGAATACATCTTCTACAACACGCATCAGCGTGGGACGGTCAATGTTTTCGGCATCCTTAAATTCCTGGAACGCTTCTATCAGGTTAATACTGGCCATAGTGAAAATTTTAATGAGTGATGAGTAATCAGTAATGAATTCGTGCTGTGCTCAACATCTTTACTGTAACAAAATGGTGATAAACGTTGAACGGCCCCGCTCATTACTCCTTGCTCATTACTGATTAGCTAAAACTTAATTTGAATTTTTGTTGTCTTTATATCGGTGAATAAAACCGTTTCGTTATTTACTTCTTTTTTTTTGCCTTTGCCGGTTTCTGTTTCTACTACCACCCCTTCTTCATTCGCTTCCACTAACTTTCCTTCTATAATGCCGCTGTCATTTTTAGTAATATGCACATAGCGGCCGATGTTTTTTTTGTACTGCCGGTTAATTTTTAATGGCTCATCTAAACCAGGTGATGAAACTTCCAGCGAAAAATCATCAGCCGGAAACAATCCGCTCTCCTCTAAAATCTTATAAAGTTTCCGGTTGTATTGAATAAGGGTGGAGAGAATAATTCCTTCATCAGCATCAATAAACACTTTTATATTATTGGTTGGCTTAATGCGCACCTCCACTAAAAAATGAGAAGGGGCCGCTTCCAATAACTCACTGATTTTTTGTTCTAAATTTTGAAGTAAGGTTTCTGTCTGCATATAATAAAAGAAGAAGGGAACGCCTCTCGTTCCCTTTCATCATTCTTTGCTCTGCCAAAGGTAAGGCAAACGTTAAATACATTCCAAATTGAAAATGAATTAGTACGCCTTGTACCTTTGGATGGCTATGATTTTAAGTTTTCTTTTCTTTACATTTTTATTTTACCTGCTATTTAAGTTGGTGGCCGATTTTGTAATTCCTATTTACAAAACTACCCGTCAGGTTAAGCGAAAGTTTAGTGAAATGCAGGAGCACATGAATGGGCCATCTGGTGCCGGCGCCAGACGTGGTAAGCCTTTTAGTGGCGAGGAAAAGGCCACGCCCAGGCGGCACGATGACTATATAGATTTTGAAGAGGTGAAAGATTGATGAAGTGATTTCCCTATTTTTGCCCTCCTTAAAAATAACTGTTTAAGCAGCGGATCCTTAGCTCAGTTGGTTAGAGCGTCTGACTCATAATCAGAGGGCCGGGGGTTCAAGTCCCTCAGGGTCCACCGGCAGAAAGGGTTTCAATTTGGAACCCTTTTATTTTCCTCTTTAATTGTTAGAGCAGAACAAAGAGGAATAAGATTTGTTTACAATATACATAACCTCATTACAATCTATCCTTCTTTAACCTCACACGACAACGAACCGATTAAATTTAACCTCACATGGCCAAAGTAAGTTTCAATAATAAAGGGCAGGTCTTTTTTTCTTCCCTTAAAAAATCCGTTGATCAGTATTTCAATGAAAACAATTTAAAAAAAACCGGCAATTGGAAATTATACCTTAAAACGGCTATTCTGATACCACTCTCTACAGCCATTTATATTTTTCTGTTAGTGGGAAGTTATTCAGCGGTAGTTGGAATTGCCCTGACTTTTTTATTGGGTTTGGGCTTAGTCGCTATTGCTTTTAATATTATGCACGATGCCTGCCACGGCAGCTACTCCAGCAAAAAATGGGTGAATGATTTATTCAGCTATACCATGAACGCTTTAGGCAGCAATGCTTACATGTGGAAGATCAAGCACAACGTGATTCATCATACCTACACCAATGTAGATGGCATTGATGATGATATTGCCAAAAGCCCGGTGCTGCGTTTGTGCCCTTCTCAAAAATGGGTGCCGGCTCATAAATACCAGTTCGTGTATATGTTCGTATTGTATTCTTTAAGTACCATCCTTTGGGCCTGGGTCACTGATTTTATCACTTATGTTTCCCGCAAAATGGTAGTCACAGAAATGAAAATGTCTTTTAAAGAACATGTTCTTTTCTGGGTTACCAAATTGCTTTACGCGGCTTTTTATGCACTGCTCCCCATTTATTTTGTGGGATGGCAGGCCTGGCTTTTTGGTTATTTAATTTTAAATATTACAATGGGGTTAACCTTGTCCATGGTATTTCAGTTAGCACATATTGTAGAAAAAACAGAGTTCGAAGAAGCAGGGCCGGCTACCAAACAATTAGATACCGAATGGGCTATTCACGAACTGCGTACTACCGCCAACTTTGCTCCAAAAAATAAACTGGTAACCTGGTTTGCCGGTGGCTTAAACTTTCAGGTGGAGCATCATCTTTTCCCCAGAGTAAGCCATGTACATTATAAAGCATTAAGCAAAATTGTTAGTGAGCACTGCCAAAAATTTGATATTCCTTATCACTCCTATCCCAAAATGCGGCAGGCGGTTTTATCGCATATCAGAACCATGAAGGAATTAGGAAAGAAAGAAATGGCCGCTTGAAAACGGAATGAATGGCATCAATTTTTTGATGCTTTTTTTATGCCATTCGCAAAGTTTGATTACTCCTTAAATTATAAACAGCTTAATCTGCGCCAGCACCCTGAACTCTATCGAACCGGTATTGGTGAGCAAGGTGTATTATTGGTAGAGCCCTATAAGTCGGAGATTCTTCCGTTCTGGAAATTTAAAACGCCAGCTATTGCCAACGTATCATCCGCAAAAATTTACCGCTTATTTCTACAGTATAAAAAGCAAGGCGACTTTATAGGAATGGATATGGCCCGCAAGTTTTTGCAAATGGGTTATACCCGCAGCCGACGCTATGCCAACCATAAAAGTGGAAAGAAATATGAGGGTCCTGTGCCGGCCGATAAAAAGGGTCAAAGCGGTTCACATGGTCGCCAACAATTACCAAACGTGGTAGATGAGGTAAAGGCGCAAAGTGCGGCCATCTTTTACAAAGCCTGGCAAAAAGCCAAACAAGATAAAACCTACCAGGCTCTCTTAATTCTACATAAGCAACAGTATCAAACCTAAGTTAGCTCAACTTCTGCGCTAGCAGCCAATCGTCGCTTGTAAATAGTACGCCCACATTGAGGTTCTTATTAACCAGTATCCCATCCTTATTTTATAAAACAGGATGATGCCATGTAAGCGGTGAAGATGAACAAACTATTATCTTTTTAATTAACCGGCTGTGCCGGTAAATTGGTATAGTTTTTCTTTATGTAAACGTATGAAGGCGTTGTGCATATTGAGCGTACTCTTACTACTTGGTTTATCTGTTCGTACCAACGACTACCGGGTGCAGCAGCTAAATGCCGGCAATAAACTTTTTATAATTACGCTTGATGGTTTCAGATGGCAGGAAGTATTTAATGGTGCTGATTCTACACTAATTAGCAACCCAAATTATACCGCTGATGTTTCTAATTCAAAAGCCTTATACTGGGCCACTACCAAAGAGGAACGGCGGAAAAAGCTAATGCCTTTTTTTTGGAATATCCTGGCCCAACAGGGTAGTCTTTATGGCAACCGGCAATATGGGAGCGATATGAATGTAGCTAACCCTTATGCTCTTTCCTATCCGGGTTACAATGAGTTACTGACAGGGCATGTTGATCTATCAATATTCAATAACGATAAAGCGGTAAACCATAATTTATCCCTCCTCGAAATGTTGAACGAATCAGGTGCGTATAAAAATAAAGTAGCCGCCTTTACCTCTTGGGATGCTTTTCCTTACATTCTGAATAAAGAAAAAAGTACGCTGTATATCAATAGTGGATTTGAAGATGTCACCAGCGAAAACCTAAGCGCATCAGCCGCTTCGTTGAATTTGGTACAGGCCGAAATAGAGGATAAAAAAAATACCCGCTACGACGAACTTACTTATATAGCCTGTAAAGAGTATGTGCAGAAAAGAAAGCCGTCGGTGGTTTTTTTAAGCTTTGGCGGAACAGATGAAGCGGCTCATCAAAAAAAGTACGATCAATACCTGCAACAAGCTTCCAATGCCGACCGCATGATAAGTGAACTGTGGCAGTACCTGCAAACGTTGCCCGAATATGCCGGTAAAACCACCTTCTTAATTACTACCGACCATGGCCGGGGTAGTAGCGCCACTAATTGGAACACGCATGGTATGCTGGTTAATGGCTCCTCGCAAACGTGGATGGGTTTATTGGGAAATTCAATCACTGCCGACGGTGAACAAAAAACCCAAAAGCAGTTGTATAATAAAGACCTGAAAGACCTTATGCTTAAGATTCTGGCAAAGGAATAAATCGGGATGAGCTATTTTAATTTTTCCTTGACCGGCATCAGTTTTTTATTTAAAAACAAACCTTATGGCAGGCAAAAAGAATTCGATTGAGACAAAAAAAGCAGCATTAAAAAAAGCGGTAAGCGCTAAAGACATAACCGCCCATCCATTTGAAACGGATAGCCAGATCGAAAACCGTTATGGTAAAGGCCGGGAAAAGAATGGCTCCGATGGCAGAGGAACCAATCATTAATCAGTATATTCTTAACCATTAAAATACGTTTTATGTCAAACAGAAACGACGATCAAAAACAAGACAAGCATCCATCGCAAACAGAAGAAGTTAATCAAACAGGCGGACCGCAACATGCTTCTGCCGACCAGGGCGGCACTACCGATTTAACGGATGATGCGCTAAACATAGGGCATACAAATGCTACGGAAAGAGGGTCGGGCTCCACTACCAAACGCAATGTAACCGGTAGCGATTTTGACGGCCAATCTTCTTATTAAATGTTAGATATCTGTTGATAAACATCCACACTTAGCCAACGGCCATTAAGTAAAAAGCAAAGGCACCTCAACGGCTGACCGGAAAAGCCGGTTGTGTATAGTAAGGCACACATTTTTTATGGCTATCCATACTATTTTTTGACCTTAAAATTTACAGTTATGTCAGACAACAGAAATCAAGATCAAAACAGATCTTCCAATCAGGATTCGCAACGCAGCTCACAAGGCATGGGTTCCCAGGATCAGCAAACCAGCGGCCAGAGTGGCTCTCAAAGCGACCGTAGCTCCAACTCCGGTTCCGATTCTTACGGCTCACAAAGCGGTTCAGGATCTGGAAACATGGGTAACTCCGACCGTGGCATGGGTGGTTTAGGAAGCCAAAGCCAGGGCACAAGCGGCTCGCAGTCAGGTAACCTTGGCCGGTCGCAAGGCAGTAGTTCCGATGCTGATATGGATGATTTAGAAGGTGGTGATTCTGGCCGTGGCGGCAGCACTGGTACCGGTAATACAAGCCGTAGCAGCAGCGACCGTGATCAGAATGACATGTAATTTTTTTGATTTGCTCGCTATTCAATTCATCGTAAGCCTTGTAGCAATACAAGGCTTATTACTTTACCCCTTAAATTAAATTATTATGATGGACAAAGACAAGGCAGAAGACAGCCGTCCGGCGGCTTATCCAAAGCCAACCGAAACAGACAGCCAATTGCAAAATCAACCGGAGTACATTGACCAGGAACCTAACACGTACAACAAGGAAATAAGTGATGTGCCAGAAGAAGCCATTAGTAAAGAGACAGGAAGTAATGAATAAAACCGGTAATGGTTTATTGGTGGCAACTGAATCTAATAGCCCATTAAATACTACGAGCTTTTCTTATCGCCGTAAAACTGGCCAGCAGGTATTTTAAATACACGGTTTTTTTGGAAGCTGGTAAACTTTTTATACGCTTCTGAGTTAGTGCGTGTCCATTGGTCGAAGGCGGCTAAGTTTTCTACAGGGCCAAACAGCCATTCATTGTAAGCTTCAAACATGCCGGTGCGTAACAGTTGCTGCTGATAATCAAATAACCGGAACGGGTATTTAGCTCCGTATTGAGCGTACCAATCCAGAATAAATTGGGTACGGATCATGGTCAGTGTTTCCACATTCAGGCCTTTACCAGTTAAGGAAGATTGCCTGGCATACAAGTCGTACACCGCTTTTGAAAAAGCATTGGTAGCCTTTGCATCATCACCTGCTGCCGTTAAAAACAGCTTTTCTTTATAGGCAGTTAATAATTGCTTTTTTATCTCAGTGGCTCTTTCCGTGAGGTATTCCATGTTCACGAAAATTTCTCCGTAAATGATAGACCAGACCTTGTCTTTAGTAAAAAAATAATAGGTGGAAGCATTGTAATAATTGCCCGGATAAGACGGATCTACCTGAATGCCTTTCTCCCATTGCGCAATAGCGCCTTCATCATTTTTGCTCCAAAGCAACTCGCCATATTCATTATATAAAGCGCCGCTCGACGGGTATTTCTTCAAGGCTTTTTTATACATTTTATCGGCGTCTTTCACTTCTTCCAACGCACGATAAACGGTACCCGCAATCTGGTACGATGTTACGTCCACTTCATCGCGGTCAATCAGCTTTTTGGCATACACTTTTGCCTGCGCAAAATCTTTTTTATAGAAGTAAGCCAGGGACATATCCTGCAGCAATTGCTCATCATCGGGCGACGATTGTAGGGCTTTGTTTAATACGAGTATCGCGTTATCCTGGTCGCCTGCTTTCATAAAGCTGAAGGCTGTTTCGTGGGGTGTTTGGGCTAAGCCGGCAATCGTTATAAAGAGGCTTATTGAAAGAAGAAATTTTTTCATGTTTCAAAATAAAAGATAAACCGCTATGTAGCTATGTTAAAGCTACGATGACGGGCAAACATAGAAGGTTTTAAAAACCTTCTATGTTCTGCTTGCATCAAATTAAATGCGTGAGTAAACCATCCCTTAGCTTGGGCTCGAACCAGGTACTTTTAGGAGGCATTACTGCGCCGCTATCGGCAATATCAAAAAGCTGTTGAATGCTTACCGGGTGCAAACTGAATGCCACCCTGGCCTCGCCATCGTTCACTCTTTTTTCCAACTCGGCAAGGCCTCTTATGCCGCCAACAAAATCAACCCGGTTATCGGTGCGTGGATCGGCAATGCCCAAAATTTTATCGAGAACATTATCCTGCAAAATGGTAACATCCAATACGCCAATTGGGTCGGATTTATAGCTGCCTTCTTTTGCTTTCAGCAGGTACCATTGTTTGTTTATAAACATTCCAAATTGATGAAGGCCCTGCGGCCGAACAGCAGCTTCTGCTTTTTCTACATTGAAGTCGGTAGTAAGCTTTTGTAAAAAATCCTCATCCGTTAACCCGGCTAAATCTTTAGCGATGCGGTTATAATCGAGTATGGCTAATTGGTTAGCGGGGAAGATGGTAGTAAGAAAATACTGCGCCTCTTCGCTATCAGCAAAATCTTTACTCACCTTGGCAGCCGATGCAGCCCTGTGGTGGCCATCAGCTATATAAGTAGCCTCAATTTTTTCTTTAAAGAGATGCGTAATTACATCAATGGTAGATAGATTATTTAACACCCAAATGGCATGCGTAACGCCATCATCGGCGTTAAATGAATAATCGGCATTGTGATGCTTTTTTTGATGTTCAAATACATTGGTTAGTTCGATGCTGTCTTTGCAGGCTAAAAAAACATTGCCTGTTTGCGCCCTTGTAGTGCTGATGTGCATGATGCGGTCCTGCTCTTTTTCGGGTCGGGTATGCTCATGTTTTTTTATAACGTCATTGAAGTAGTCTTCTACCGATGACATGCAAACCAAACCCGTTTGTGTACGGCCTTTCCACGCCAGCTCGTAGATGTAATAGCAAGGTTGCTCATCCTGGAACAATACTTTTTTATCAATAAGATGCTGTAAGTTTTCGGCTGCTTTTTCATAGACCGCTTCGCTATGAACATCTACGTCGGCCGGTAAGTCAATCTCCGATTTGGTGACGTGCAGAAATGAAATCGGATTAGCGCCAGCTTCTTTTTTTGCTTCGGCTGAATTTAAAACATCGTACGGCCTTGATGCTACCTGAAAGGCATATTCGTTATGCGGGCGAAGGGCTTTGAAAGGTTTGATGGTTGCCATGCTAAAATTTTGGGAAGCAAAAATAATGGTATTCGACACGATGCTTTAGGATAGAGGGCTCACCCTTTCGTTTGTGCAAAATGCTTCATCAAATCAGTGATGGCTTTTACACTTTCCAGCGGCAATGCATTGTACATACTCACCCGAAAGCCGCCCGTAGTGCGGTGTCCCTTCACGCCAATCATTCCTTCTTTTTCGCAGAGGGTTAAAAATTCTTTCTCAATCTCTACATCATTCGCTACAAAGCAGGCGTTCATTTTACTGCGGTCTTCTTTGGCTACTGTGCCTCTGAAAAGCGGCAGCGAATCAACCGTATCGTAAAACAGGGCCGCTTTTTCATCATTGCGTTTTTCAATAGCTGTTACACCGCCTTGCGCCTTCAACCAACGCAGGGTTAGCATACATACATAAATAGAAAATACGGGTGGCGTATTCAGTAAAGAACCAGCTTCAATGTGCTGCCGGTAATCCATCATAGTAGGCAGCTGCCTTGACACTTTACCCAAACATCTTTTATTAACCACTACTACATTCACGCCAGTGGCGCCAATGTTTTTTTGCGCCCCGGCATAGATTAAATCAAACTTATTAAAGTCAATAGCGCGGCTTAAAATATCGGAACTCATATCGGCCACCAAGGGAACACCTGTATTATAAAATGGAGCCAGGTTTTGCCACTGCGTACCATACACGGTGTTGTTAGTGGTGATGTGTAAGTATGATGAACCAGGCGACACGTTAAACTCTTTCGGCAGGTAGGAATACAGCTTATCTTTTGAACTAAGCACTACATCCACACCACCAAAAAGTTTTGCTTCTTTAATAGCTTTCGCGCCCCAGATGCCGGTATCGGTGTAAGCCGCAGTGGCCGTAGCATCCAGCAAATTCATAGGCACCTGGAAGAACTGCGTAGAAGCGCCGCCATGCAGGAATAAAACTTCATGCTCACTATCCAGGTTCATCAATTCTTTTAACGAAGCAATGGCTTCGTCAATAACTGCCTGGAACGTTTTGGTGCGATGGCCAATCTCTAAAATCGATAGGCCGGTGTTGTTATAATCCACTACGGAACGTGAGGCTTCTTCAAAAACTTCTTTGGGAAGAATAGAGGGCCCGGCGCCAAAGTTGCGAAGTGTTCGCCGTCCTCCGCCTAAGGCAGAAAGACTTAAGTCAATTTGTTCTTTGTTATCTGCTATCATATTCAATGATTAGAATCACAAATGTAAACGGTAATAAGACTTCATCATTTATAGCTTTGGCAGTGTGATTGCTATCTAAGCTCTTCTGATTACAGATCACTCATTATTCATTGGCTCACTCATTCCGTCCCTTCATTACATTGCTACGCCACGCCTTATTCATTTGCTCAAACTCTTTCAATTCATCTTCACTAAATGTTTTGCTGCTTAGAGTTGATAAATCGGGTTGGCCGGCATCTACCCAGGCGGTGTACCAAAAGCTGGCAACGGCATAAATGGATTGGCGCATGCGGCGTTCAATCATGCCATTCAAGCCATCGTTATAAGCTTTGGAATAGGCTGATGAATATTGCCGTAAGATGATACCGTTTCGGTTCTCAAAAGCATAGCGCTGATCGGGAGAAAATTTCTTTGATAGCGCTTTTTCGAACTTTAAAACTGTGTCCGATGCCGCAGCACTTTCCAATATTCGTTTCCAGATAAAATCGGGCGGATTCTTTATGTACTCTGCTTTGCCGATAAAAAAACTCCATTCTTTTTCAGCTAATAATTCCGGTATGCGGCTCTCCCAAAAACCATGTATTCCCTTTTGTCCGGTAAGCTGCCCATCGTGGTTACTGCTGGTATGCAGCGGCACATGCGCATCGGCTAAGTAATGGCCAACTTCGGCCGACAGCTTTAAAATCTTTGCTGCGTCTTTTTCTTTGAAAGCAGCCGTCAGCCTTGCTTTCATGATCTGCAACCACCAGGGAACAATGCCGTGTGCATTTAAAGTATCGATACTGAATTTAGCCACAGCGCTATCCCATTTGCGGGGCAATGAATCGAAGGGATACTTGCCATAATAATCAATGTCTATGTAATGACGTGGGCCTTCCTCGGCTACGGCATAGCGGCGTTTATCCGGGTCAGTGGCATGCTCACTAATAAACTGAATGTTTTGTTTATAGAAGAAAAGCATCTGTGGCGGCAGAAGAAAAACGGCGTAGTAATTTATTTTTTGATGGGCGTAGAAGCCCCAGCAGGAGGCGGTCCTTACCGTTAGAGTCAATACAAGTAGCAAAAATATTTTACGCATAATAGGCAATGAGCAATAGGCAAAAGAAAGTTGATTAATATTTTTCAGGATAAATGAGCATATGCCCCAACAGCTTTCCAACTTCCTCATTTTTAGTTTTCAAGTCGTCAAATTTTGCAGAAGTGATATAATTACATGCCACTGAAAAATCTAGCCAGCCTAACGTTTCCGAATTCTCCATATCTGAATCGGAAACCTTAGCGAGAAAGTGTGCAGGGTATTGCTTTTTCCGATAGGCTTCAGCGAGGCAAATGCAAACACTTCTTGACGATCTTCTAATTTGATCGGTAAGTGAATAGATTTCTTCTTTGGGAAAGGTTTTGGTGATATGAAAAATTTCCATCGCTAAGGCAAATGCTTTTTTATAAACCTTTGTTTGCCTGAAATTTTGCACACCCATATTGTTAGTTTGTTTTACTAAGATAACTGATACAGTCATGCTCACGTAGGCTAATTGCCTTTTGCCCATTGCTTATTGCTTGTTGCTTGTTGGCTCCTACTTCTCCTCCACATGCGTAACTCCGCCGCTAATAGCAAACTTCATCGCATCGGCGGCATTCAGGTTGGTCACCATTTTTACTTTTACCTTGGGTAAAATATAAACGTTACCGGCAATAGAGTACGACATGGGAATGTACACGGCCACATACTCTGTAAAGCCAAAATCTTTGGCTTCTTCCTGGGTAATAAAACCTACCCGCCATACGTCAGTAGAATCAATGTTGGCCATTACGGGCTTGTTGAATTTTTTCTTTTCGCCGGCAAAGGCTTCAAAAAATTCCTTGGTAGTGGAATAGATGAAACGTATGCCCGGCGTACGTTTCAGCACGCTGTCAAAAAGGTGGAAGGTACGGTTCTTAATAAAAAAGGAGCTGAGGTAACCAATGAGGATGATGGCGGCAATTACAATCACAAAGCCCAGCCCATAGTTGCGGACATACATTTTGCCATCGGCATCCTTAGCCGTAAAAATGGGTACCTGGTTGTCTATGAAAGATACTACGGAGTAAACGGCATAAAGGGTAATGGCGATGGGTGCGATTACCAGTAATCCCTGTAAAAAATATTGCAGCAGCTTATTAAGCTGAAACCCTTTGCTATCGGGCAGTTCGTTGGTCATAGGGCAAAGGTAAGCCTGCAATTCATCCCTAAAATTTCGCCGCTCACAAAAAATTAATGCGTGGAAACTTTGGTAACGAAAAAAGTTTCCATAGTTTTGCCCTTGCAATTATGGAACCGAAAGAGCGAATATTGGAGAGGGCCCACGAGCTGTTTAATAAGTACGGGATCCGCTCGGTGAGCATGGATGATATAGCCGCGCAGTTAGGCATGAGCAAAAAAACCCTGTATCAATATTTTGCCGATAAAGAGGAATTAGTGAATGCGGTCATTAGCACTGTTTTGGACCAAAACCGCCACCAGTGCATGTCCGACCAGCGTACTGCCGACAATCCGATACATGAATTATTCCTTGCCTACGATATGACGGAGGAGATGTTTGCCGAAATGAACCCGTCCATTTTGTATGATATGGAAAAATATCATCCCAGCTCATTTAAAAAATTCTGGGAGTTTAAATACACTTTTTTATACGGAGTCATCAAAGCAAATATTGAGAAAGGAATTGAAGCGGAATTGTACCGGCCCGATATAGATACGGACATCATTACCCGTTTGCGGATTGAGGTGGTGATGCTGCCTTTTAACGCAGCGGTATTTCCTACTAACCGTACCCAACTGGTACATATAGAACACCAGTTGTTTGAGCATTTTCTTTATGGACTCGCTACTGCAAAAGGCCAGAAGCTTATTCAAAAATATAAAAACCAACGTGCAAAAAAATGAAAAGAATGAAGAGTAAACTATTGCTCCTGTTGCTGCTGCCGGCCCTGTTTACCTCCGCGCAGCAACGCTATGAGCTAACAGTGAAAGAAGCCGTGGACCTGGCTTTCAAGAATGTGATCTCCATAAAAAATGCGCAACTGGATTACAAAATTCAGGAGGCACAGAACCGCCAGATCTTAGGCCAGGCTTACCCCCAACTGAGCGGTAATGCCAGCGCCAACCACTACTTAAAACTTCCGGTGATTTTGTTTCCGCAGTCCGATGCAAGTGTGTACAACGTTTTAAAATCACAAGGATTAATTCCGCAATCAACCGCTATTCCGGCTCCTACGTCTGCTGCCTTTAGCATACAGCAACCCTGGAACCTGCAACTCGGCGTAACCCTTCAGCAGCTTTTGTTTCAGCCCGATGTATTTGTAGGTTTAAAGGCCCGCCAAACGGCCCTGAACCTTTCCCGTTCGGCTATAGAAGCAGCGCAGGAAAACATTAAAGATTCAGCCTATAAAAGATACTATGCCATACTGATCGCGGAGAAGCAATTGTTCTTTATCAATGAAAGTTTAGCCCGCCTTCAAAAGCTGTATCATGATGACTCGGTGATGTTTGTTAATGGCTTTGCCGAGCGGCTCGACCTTGATAAAGTGCAGGTGCAGATTAATAACCTTACCAGCACCCGCAATACGGTAGCTAATGCTGTTGATATATCGAAAGCGGCATTAAAACTTTCCATCGGTGTGGCGCAACAAGACGTTGTGGTATTGAAAGACAGCCTCACCACCGATATCGTAAAGCAAGGCTTGCTTGATGAAAGTTTTAAGTACGAAGACCTGGCCGTTATACGCCAGTTAGGTTACGCCAAACACTTGCAGGAGCTGGATGTAAAGCGGAACCAGTTAGGCGGTTTGCCCACCGTGGCGTTTGGCGCCAACTATTCGCTGAACGGACAAGGACAAAAGTTTTTCACCAATAGTAACACGCTTTATATCAACAGTTCTTACGTTGGCCTTACCATTAACGTACCCATATTTGATGGCCTGCAGCGTAAGTATAAAACTATACAATCGCAGTATAATGTAGAGAAGGCGGAGAACAATATCACCGCCGTAAAACAAGCGGTTGACTTTGCGCAGGTTGCCAATAAAGCACAGGTAAAAAATTCATTGGCCGATTTAGATATACAAGACCGCAATCTGGCCCTGGCCGAAAAGGTTTTCAATGCTACCAAATTAAAATTCCAGAATGGCCTGGGAAGTTCGTTTGAAGTACTGCAATCCGATACGGATTTTCAGCAGGCGCAGGCCAATTATTTCAATGCCTTGTACAATGCCATCAGTGCCAAAATCAGCTATCAAAGTTCACTCGGAAAATTATAAACCATTATCAACACAAACACAATCATCATGAAAAAATATATAACCGGATTGGTTTTTATAGCACTACTGGCAACCTCCTGCGGTGAAAACAAAAAAGATAAAAGCGGCGACCTGAATGATAAAAAAGCAGAGCTGCAAAAATTAAAAGATCAGCAATCAAAACTGGCCGAGCAGATCAGTACGATGGAAAAAGACTTAGCCAAGGTAGATACGTCTGCGGCCGCAAAGCCAAAGCTGGTAACGGTTTCAACGATTGGTACCGATACGTTCAGCCATTTTATTGATTTGCAGGGAAGGTTGGATGCACAAAATATTTCGTACGTAGCGCCACCCAACGGACAAGGCGGAATTGTAAAAGCTTTGTATGTAACACAAGGCCAGCAAGTGCGCCAGGGACAAGTGCTGGCAAGGCTGGATGATCAATTGATCCGCCAGCAAATTAATCCTATACAAGTGCAGCTTTCCGCGGCAGAAGATACTTACAAGCGTACAAAAAACTTGTTCGACCAGGGCATTGGAACGTATCAAAGTGTACTCAATGCGCAAACACAAGTGGAGACCTTACGCCGCAACATTGGTGTGATTCAAAAGCAGGCCGCATTAATGACGGTTACAGCGCCATCATCCGGTGTGGCCGACCAGGTAAACGTTAGGGTAGGAGAAATGTTTGTTGGCGCTACAGCAGCGGGCCCGCAAATACGGATTATAAATACCAGCGATTTAAAAGTAGTAGCACAGGTGCCGCAGAATTATATCGGCCGCGTAAAAGTTGGCTCTGTATTGCAAGTACAACTGCCGGATATTAATAAAACCATTACGGCAAAGGTTACCGTTGTCGGCAAGTCTATAGACGTTACTACCGGCGGCTTTTATATTGAAGCGAAGATTCCTTCATCACCCGATTTAAAGCCTAACCAGGTGGCTGTTGTAAAGATTAAAGACTACGCGGTAAACAATGCCATCACCATTCCATTAAACGTGTTGCAGAATGATGAAAAAGGCAAGTTTGTAATGGTAGCCACTAATGAAGGTGGCAAGATGATAGCGCACAAACGAATGCTTACCGTAGGCGAATTATACGGCGATAAACTGGAAGTAAAAAGCGGCCTGCAGGCGGGTGATGTCATTATCACCGATGGCTTTCAGGGCCTGTACGAAGGACAAGCTATTACAACAGATACAAAAGCAGCAGCCTGATGAAAAGTTGGCAGTTATAAGTTAGCAGTTGGCAATAAAATGCAGTCAATCGTTGCCAGTGTATCGCTTATCGCCGCAGAAAATTTAGTTAGATACAGCGTAAACCATCCATCTCCCAAATCTATTTTATGATAGAAAAGATAAAGAACGTTTTACAAAAAAGGGACGAGCTGAAACATAAAAAGTTCGGCCCTACCAACTGGAGTATCCGCAATAAAACATCCATCTACCTGATGATGTTGTTTGTAACACTGGCGGGTGTGTACCAGTTTGTGACCTTGCCAAAAGAACAGTTTCCCGACATTGTTATCCCTACCGTTTATGTGCAAACTATTTACGTAGGTAACTCGCCAAAGGATATTGAAAACTTAGTAACAAGGCCCATCGAAAAACAATTAAAAAGTATATCGGGCGCCAAAGTAAATAAGGTTACCAGTACATCGTTGCAAGACTACTCTGCCATCATCGTTGAATTCAGCACCGATGTAAAAACTGACATTGCCGTGCAGAAGGTGAAAGATGCTGTGGACAAGGCTAAGACCGATTTGCCTACCGACCTTACGCAGCAACCTGCGGTGCAGGAAGTGAGCTTTTCCGACCAGCCCATTATGTATGTAAACCTCAGTGGTAACTACGATGTGGTGCAGTTGAAAAAGTATGCCGATGATATGCAGGACCGCTTAGAAGAGTTGTCGCAATTGAACCGGGTAGATATTGTAGGAGCCCCTGAACGGGAGTTCCAGATCAATGTGGACAATTACCGTATGCAGGCTGCCGGCGTTACGTATGATAACATTGAGCAGGCCGTGAAGTATGAGAACATGGACATCTCCGGAGGCCAGTTAGATGTTGGTAACACCAAACGAAACCTGCAGTTGAAAGGCCAATTGAAAACAGCAAGGGATATTCAAAACATTGTTATTCGCAACAGCACCGGCGCTCCTATTTATTTAAAAGATATTGCCGATGTACGCGACACTATTAAAGAACGCGAAAGCTATGCACGACTTGCCGGCCAGAATGTTATCACGCTGAACATTATTAAACGCAGTGGTGAAAACCTGATTGAAACATCCGATGCAGTGCATAAAGTAATAGAAGATATGCGCACGGCAGGATCTATTCCGCCGCAATTGAAAGCCGTTATCACCGGCGACCAAAGCATCAAAACCAAAGTATCGTTTAACGACCTCGTAAACTCTATCGTTATTGGTTTTATACTGGTGCTCATCATCCTCATGTTCTTCATGGGCGTGACCAATGCGTTCTTTGTAGCCTTGTCGGTACCACTGTCAATGTTCGTAGCCTTTCTGTTTTTGCCTGCGGCCGATATTGTAGTGGGCACGCATGTAACGCTCAACTTTATTGTATTATTCGCACTGCTTTTTGGCCTGGGTATTATTGTAGATGATGCCATTGTGGTGATAGAAAATACGCACCGCATATTTACCGATAATAAAGGAAAATTATCACCAGCCAAATCAGCTATGATGGCCGCCGGTGAAGTATTTGTTCCGGTGCTTGCCGGTACCGCTACTACGCTGGCGCCTTTTGTGCCACTGCTTTTTTGGCCGGGTATCATTGGTAAGTTCATGGTGTACCTGCCGGCGATGCTCATCTTCACTTTAAGTGCTTCATTGATTGTAGCCTTTATCATGAACCCGGTATTTGCCGTGGATTTTATGAACCACGAAGAGCATCCGGAGAAGCCTTCGGCTATCTTTCGCAAGCCGGCTTTTTGGATAGCATTGGTGGCGGGTATATTGCTTGATTTGGGCGGCTACCGCTTCCTGGGCAATATTATTATAACCATGCTGCTCCTGATTTTGCTGCATCGCTTTGCATTGGCCAATGTGATACATGGTTTTCAAAACAGGGTGTTGCCGGCTATCATGCGCCAGTACGAAAAGTCGTTGCGCTGGGCCTTGAGCGGATGGCGGCCGCTATATCTTTTGTTAGGCACTTTTGGATTGCTGGGACTTACATTTATGATCTTTGGCGCTGCCGTAAAAAGTGGCCGCGTACCCATTGTTTTCTTCCCCAAAGGCGATCCCAACTTCGTTTATGTTTACCTGAAACTACCGGTTGGTTCGGCGGCTAAATACACCGATTCTGTTACCAAAGTTTTAGAAGGCCGCGTGTACAAAGTGCTGGATATGGAGAATGGAAAACAAAACCCGATAGTAGAAAGTGTGATCTCCAACGTGGCCGTTGGCGCCTCCGACCCGGCCAGCGGCGATAGAAGCACCAGGCCTGAATTAGGCCGGGTGCAGGTATCATTTGTAGAATACGAAAAACGCGGCGGACGATCAACCGCGCCTTATCTTGATTCTATCCGGCAGGCTATGAAAGGCATACCTGGCTCCGAAATATCGGTGGACCAGGAAAGCGGCGGCCCGCCCACCGATCCGCCCATTAATATAGAAGTAAGCTCAGAAGACTTTGATGCCTTGACGAAGACTTCGGTACTACTCAAAAACTTTTTAGACTCTATTCATACCCCGGGGGTAGAAGAATTAAAAATGGATGTGGACCTGCAAAATCCGGAGATTACATTAACGGTTGACAGAGACCGGGCCCTGATAGAAGGCGTGTCATCTGCGCAGGTAGGGCAGTCTATTCGTACGGCTTTATTCGGCCGCGAAGTATCGAAGATTAAAGAAGGCGAAGACGAGTATAAGATTCAATTGCGTAACAATGAACTACAACGCAAAGATTTATCGGCACTGCTTAATATGAACATTTCGTTCCGCGATATGGCTACCGGTGGCCGGGTTAAAAATGTACCTATTGCCAACCTGGTAAAAGTAGATTATACCAGCACGGCGGGTAGTGTAAAACGTAAGAACCAGAAACGGGTGATAACGCTGCGATCCAATGTGCTCAACGGTTACACGCCAACAGGAGTCAATCTTGTGTTAGCGCAACACATAGCCGATTTTAAAAAGAAGCCGGCCGGTGTTACTATTTCACAAACGGGTGAAGGTGCGCAACAGGCAGAGACAGGCGCTTTTTTGGGAAGAGCCATGATCATTGCCCTGATGTTGATCCTCTTCATTTTAGTACTACAGTTTAACAGCGTTAGCAAGCCGGTAATTATCCTTACCGAAATTATATTCAGCGTTATTGGTGTGTTGCTTGGCTTTACCATTTTTGGTATGACGGTATCAGTAGTGATGACGGGGATTGGTATCGTTGGCCTGGCCGGTATTGTGGTGAAGAATGGTATCCTGGTAATAGAGTTTGCCGATGAATTACGCAGTCGCGGCATGAAGACAAAAGAAGCTGTGATAGAAGCCGGAAAAACACGTATCATTCCGGTACTGTTAACCGCATTGGCAGCTATACTTGGTTTGATACCACTGGCGGTTGGTTTCAACATCAACTTTGTTACGCTGTTTACCGATCTCAATCCGCACATCTTTTTTGGTGGTGATAATGCGGTGTTCTGGAAGCCTCTTTCGTGGACTATCATCTATGGTTTGGCGTTTGCTTTTTTTATGACGCTGTTGATCGTACCGAGCATGTACCTGATGGCCGAAAGGCTGAAACGCCCTATGCGCCGCAACTTCGGCGGACCGTGGGTATCTATCATGGGCATACCGCCGTTAACGTTAGCGTTTATTCCGATGGCTATTTATACCGCCATCCAACATAGGATTGCTGTAGCCCGCAGAAGAAAAAAACTGAATAGCAATACCGCAAATAAATCTTTTATCGGCAGTTGGTTTTAAAGATTGGTTTTTAACAACAGAAAGTCAGCGTCCCGCTTAGGTGGGACGCTTTTTTGTGATAGGCTTGATGGAAAGCGAATGATTATAAAAGGTCAATGATAATTATATTGAAGTCGAATTTAACTGACAATATGCAGCAGTCAATGTAAGAAGCTCTACCAGACAAGGGTTTCATTGATTGTATTTCTTATGAGTCAAGGGCAAGAATCTTTTGTTGACGGGCTGCGGTGCTACTATGAAACTGAAGTGGCGACGCTCCATTCATCTGTATCACATCTATCAAATCTCCCTATCTCCGGAGGAGAGCAAACTTGGTAGATAATAAAATGGGTAATGTAGTACCGCTCCGTAGGAGCCGAACAAGCCCCTCAAGGTTCGGCTCCTACGGAGCCGAGAGCATTTGCTTCATCCTTCTACCAAGGTTAAACCTGTAATGAGGTTTGGCTAAATAGAATTACCGGACGTACAAGCAAGCCTTCGACTTCGCTCAGGGTAAACTGTGCAACAAATGATGATAGCAGTACAAAAGCTAAGTACCAAAAGAATATCAAAAAAATGAACACGGAATGAGGAATGAAGAAGGGAAAGGCAGAACAGCTGATATCGAACAAATGAACAAGGAATAATGAATGAAGAAGTAATCGCATCACGCATAGCACGACAACCCCAAACTCCAAACGCCTAACCCAAACTGTTAAACCGTATTCGTCCGGAACTTCACCTTTCTTGGGAACAATAACTCAGTGGTAAAAATAAGAAGCATGCTGATGGCGGTACTGGCGATAACCTTAATAATAAAGTGAAGAAAGCTACCGAATTGAAGCCATTGCAACAGTGTAAGGTAGGTATGATGAAGAAGCGTGAGCACCAGCGCATACACGGCATAAGGCGCCCAGCCTAAAGCTCTTGGCGAGGGCTCGCGGTAGTTGATTTCTTCGGTGTCCTTAGGTAGTAAAAGGTGAATGATAAAAGGCCGCGCATAAGCCACCAGCAAGCAGGCTGCGGCATGAAGGCCGGGCTGCATGGTAAAATAATCAAGCAGCAAACCGGTGAAAAAACCAATTACCAATATACCAAACCGGGAGATGGAAAAAGGAAGCCAGAGTATAAATAAAAAGTACAGGTAAGGCACCACCATCTGGTGCAGAAAAGGGATTTTGTTGAGTACAAAAACCTGCACCGTCAGAAAAATGATCAGTCGTAATATGTTTTTTACGAGGTCGCTCAATGCGGTTTGGTTTTTTGTTGTTCCATCTTTTTCTCGGTGTCTTTCGAAAGTTGCAACTGCTCTTCCCGCTGTAAATTTTCTACCACAAATACCTGTTGTAGCGTAGCAAAGTTTACAGCCGGTTTTACCTTGAGCAAGTAAAGCCCGGTAGCCGGGTCGCTGCTAACATCGCTAACGGTTCCTATTAAATAATTGGGCGGAAAATTATACGAGTAACGGCTGCTTACAATAGAGTCGCCCTTCTTTACTTCAATGCTTTTCGAAATACCTTTTAATAACACCGTCCGCGGATCTTTGCCGTCCCATTCTATTTTACCCAATGTGCCGGTTGCTTTGTGGGCGGCACTTACAGAGCTTTGCACATGCAGTAAACTCATTACTTCGCTAAAGTTGGGGCTAACGTTTACCACTACGCCTACCACGGCGCCATCGGAGCTTAACACCGCCATGTCGTCCTTCACGCCAAACTTGCTTCCGCGGTTCAACTGAATATAATTTTGCTCAGCGTTTACCGAGTTATATACCACTTTTGCATCCCGCCAAACATACCGCCGTACAGCGGTTGTGCTGTCAAGTTTTAATGTATCTACCACCGGTTTTTGAGACGTATCGGGAACAGAAAAATTCGTTTTCAGCAGATTCAATAAGGAGTCGTTCATGCGATGCACCCGTTTATTTTCCTCGCCCTGATGAAAGTAATCATCCAGCTTATCTACCTGCGTATTTACCTGGCCGGTAAACTCTGTAGCAACACCCAAAAAAGCTGCACGATGAAAACGGTTGTAATTAAACAGCATCCAAAGCGCCACAATTTGCAGTGCAATAAAACTGATGAATGTGAAATAGCGGCGAAGAAAAAGAAAGATGTTACGCAAGAAAAGATAGTTTGAAGTAGGAAACCCGAAGCCTGATGTCCGACCTCTGAACTCAGACTTCAGACCTCCCTATTTACCGCATCACAAAAGGATAGCGGTCATAATTTTTTAAGGCTAGGCCGGTGCCGCGTACCACGCTTTTCAGCGGATCATCAGCTACGTGTACGGGCAGCTTAATTTTTTGGCTCAGGCGTTTGTCCAACCCTTTCAAGAGGGCGCCGCCGCCGGTTAAGTATAAGCCTCTGCGATAAATATCAGCAGCCAACTCAGGAGGCGTTTGCTCCAGGGCTTTTAATATCGCTTCTTCAATTTTAAAAATGCTTTTATCAAGCGCCTCGGCAATTTCCTGGTAGCTCACCATAATTTGTTTGGGAATACCGGTAACAAGGTCGCGGCCATTAACCGGAATATCATCAGGCGGGTTATCAAGGTCTTTCATGGCAGCGCCAATCTGAATTTTAATTTGCTCGGAAGTGCGTTCACCAATCAACAAGCTATGATAGCGGCGAAGGGCTTCCATAATATCAGCGGTAAATTCATCGCCGGCAATACGTATGGACTGATCGCAAACAATACCGGCCAGAGCAATAACAGTAATGCCGGTAGTACCACCGCCAATGTCAATGATCATATTACCAACCGGCTCTTCCACATCTATACCAATACCCAATGCGGCGGCCATTGGTTCGTGAATCAGGTAAACTTCTTTAGCGCCGGCTTGCTCGGCACTGTCGCGTACGGCCCGTTTTTCTACTTCAGTAATAGAAGACGGAATGCAGATCATCATGCGCCAACTGGGAGGGAAAAGGGGCTTTTTGGGGTAGATCATTTTGATCATCTCCCGTATCATTAATTCAGCCGCATTAAAGTCGGCAATTACGCCATCTTTTAAGGGCCGAACGGTGCGTATGCTTTCATGGGTCTTTTCATGCATCATTAAGGCCCGCTTACCTACCGCTAAAACTTCCTTTGGATTATTTCTGTTGAGGGCCACAATAGAAGGTTCGTTCACTACCACCTCATCGTTATGTATAATCAGCGTATTGGCAGTACCCAGGTCAATGGCGATTTCCTGCGTAAACCAGTTAAAAAGTCCCATACTGTTTTATAAGATTTTAGATTTTTTTTGACAGTGGTGCAAAGGTGATGGAAATTAGTTGATTATCAAACACCATTTAGGCGTAAACTGTCAGCATTGGCGCTGTGTTACTAAATAAAACATTTTAAACTAAACTTATGAATCGGCCGGTAAGAGCTCTGCGCAAAGACATTAAGTTTGCTCCTCATGCGCAAGCCTTTTCAATTCATCTTTTTGTTTATTGCAATTATCGCTTTTTACTTGTTATTGCCATCAGGCTGCGCCAATATTATTCCACCTTCTGGTGGCCCGCGAGATAGCCTGCCACCCAGGCTGGTTTCGGTTTTCCCGAAAGACTCTACCGTAAACTTCAGGGGTTCCCGTATCACGTTTACATTTGACGAATACATTGGCGACCCGCAGGACCTGCAAACCAACCTGCTTTTTACGCCACTATTCGACCGGCCTGCCGAAATAGCCATCCGGGCTAAAACCATGACGGTGCGGTTCCGTGATAGCTTGCTGCCCAATACTACTTATACGCTCAATTTTGGTAATGCCATCAGGGATGTGAATGAAAGCAATGTGCTGAAAAATTTCGTTTATACATTTTCCACTGGCTCTTATCTTGACTCCATTACGTTATCGGGCAAAGTAGTGCTGGCGCAAACAGGCAGGTACGATTCGACCCTGATTGTTATACTGCATCGAAATTTGTCGGATACGGCGGTGAGAACACAAAGCCCGGTATATGCGGCTAAAGTTGACGCGGCGGGTAATTTCAAGTTGGTAAATCTTCCTAAAGGCACTTTTGCTTTGTACGCATTAGGCGATGCAGGGTCTATCAGGCGCTATCAGGACACATCCAAGCTATTTGCCTTTTTTGATGAACCGGTAATAGCTGGTGCCACACGAAACGTAACCCTGCTTGCTTACCGTTATGCTGCGGCTCCAAGTACTACTCCACCTGTACAAAATTCAAGAGGTACCCCTACTGCCGACAGACGGTTACGCTTTAATCCACCAGCCGGTGCACAGGATTTAAAAAATGATTTCGTGCTCACATTTTTATCGCCCTTGCGACGGTTAGACTCCACCCAAATTTCGCTAAGTACCGATACGACTTATACACCTGCTGCCTATAAACTGAATATAGACTCCACCAAAAAGGAGCTCCATTTTGCGGTACGCTGGAAGGAGGGAACGCGGTACAACCTGATCCTAACTAAAGAGTTTGCAGAAGATACGCTGGGTAAAAAATTATTGAAAGGGGATACCTTAACCTTTACTACCAAAAAGCGCAGCGATTATGGTGCGCTTAAGATAAGAATCCGCAATTTAGACGCTGCAAAAAACCCGGTGCTACAGTTTGTGCAAAATGACGCTGTGCTGTTTTCCGCATCTATAAAAAGCGGTACCTATGTGTCCGATTTATTTGCTCCCGGCGATTATGAGCTGCGCATTTTGTACGACACCAACAACAATGGCAAATGGGATCCGGGCCACTTTCCGGCACTCAAACGGCAGCCCGAAATAGTGAAGCCGGTGGAACGTAAACTTTCCGTGAAAGCCTCGTTGGACAACGAGTTGGACATTTCTTTATAAGCCCTTTTTAACAGCCGGCAGCAACGGTTGCGCCGCCCAAAATCAGTACATTTGTACACTATGCAATTCTCTTCTTCCCTGTTAGAAAATGCGGTTAATGAGTTTGCCAAATTGCCGGGTATTGGTAAAAAAACAGCCCTTCGGTTGGTGCTTCATTTATTAAAGCAAGAGAGTGATGATGTAGCCTATTTTAGCGATGTGGTAAACCGTATGCGCAGCGAAATAAAGTTTTGCCAGCGTTGCCATAATGTTGCCGATGCCGACATTTGTTCCATCTGTGCCAACAGTATGCGCAAGCAGGAAATGATTTGTGTGGTAGAAAATATAAGGGATGTGATTGCCCTGGAAAGTACCCAGCAATTTAATGGCACCTATCATGTGTTGGGTGGCGTTATTTCGCCGCTTGATGGCATCGGCCCTAACCAATTAACGATAGATACCTTGATCCATCGTGTACAAAAAGAAGGAACAGCGGAAGTGATCTTCGCTCTGAGCCCCACCATACAAGGCGATACGACTATTTACTACATTCAAAAAAAGCTTCCTGCTGTCACTAAGGTTACTACTATCTCCCGCGGCATTGCCTTTGGCGGCGAGCTGGAATATGCCGATGAAATGACCCTGGCCCGAAGCCTTCAAAACCGCTTGCCGGTTGATAGTTACGTAAGCAGTGGCCGCTAAGGGTTTTGTTCTTTAATTACCGTTATGGAATAAGGTGGCAATACAATAATTCCGTCCTGTATTATTTTTTCTTCTGGCGGCAAATCTTTTACCGGTCTGCTTTTCATGCCGGCCGACCGCCACTGGTATTGTTTGCCCGAGTATTGATAACAAGTTAACGGAGAGTGTAACGGGTTAGTTGAATGATTGCTTTCATTCATCACCTTCAGCGTAATGTCGTGTTCTTTTTGCGGGTCTTTATTAACTACCAAAACCGACCAAAGGCCATCCTTAGCTTGCAAGGCATAAGCAGTAATAAACGGCTGGCCGTACTTATCTAAAATGTTAGTAATAACCGGATAAATTTCCACCTCTTTATCCGATGGCTGTGCCCACTTTTTGGTTACAAGTTGCGCCCCATAATAAGCAGCCGTACGATACATTATTTTGCCGTTATCATTCATACCAAAAAGCATATTGTTACCAGGCGGACAGCCAAAATCGCTTTGCAGATTATTGGGCTCCCATCCATATAAGTAAGCTTTTGTGCCGCCAAGCGTTAGAAATAAGCCGGCGATGTCAGCATTCATCAAAGCCCCCTCTACGCTTACTTCTGAGATGCCCGCAAAGGCTGAATAGCCATATTCCGTTATATAAAAAGGAAGGTCTTTTAATCCCTGAATAGCCTGCATATCCTGCATTGCTTTTTGTAAGCGGGTAGGCATAAAAACTAATTGCGGGGCAGATGGAGCGCAAACGCTATCAAACGGATACCATTCAAAACTAAAGAAGTCGAAGAGCCTTTTATGGCTATGATTGTGGATATAGCTAACATACCGTTCCATCCACTGGCGGGTAGGTAATATTTCTCCGTACTGGTCTGGTATAATACCTTGAAGGCTTGGCCCACCAAGGGATACAGATGGGTAGCGTAACCGGATTTTTTGAGCAAATTGTGTATATAAACTGGCGGCATCTTCCGGCGAAACCATTTGTCCATCCGGTTCTTCGCCTAACTCAATGCCCTCTACCGGATAATCTCTCTTCTTTATATAGTCAACCAGGCTGACTACATTTTCCGGCGTGTCGTATAGCAACCCCGCCGGTAGTAAAGCAGGCAGGCCATTATGTAAATTAGTATGATAGATCCGGTCAATGCCAACTTGCTCCGTCAGCTTATCCTTATCTGTTGCGCGGTGCCAGGGGTCGGTGGAAGAAACATAAACCCGGTTTTGTTTACGGTTGTTTTTTGAATGGGTGATCACATCATCCACACTTCCTTTTTTGGTTACTACTCCTGCGTAAATTTCTTTAATGGCATAACCCAGGCCATCGCGAACATCGGTTGATAAAGCCGGTGCCGTATGCGAACTCTCTGTCATTCGTATTCGTATAAAACGGACTTTCATCGCCGCATCTGACAGTCGTAAGATCTCGTTACCGCCTTTGTCTTTTATAAATACGAAGTGCGGGAACGGCTTCCATAGTTTCGGTGAATCGGTTTCATAATAAACCGAATTGTCGAAGTAGCCATATACTTCACGGGTAGCATATTCTATCGTGTAAGCAGTTGCATACGGCGTTCCCCATAAAATGCGCAGCGCATTTACCGCTTTTTCATCACCCAAATCAATCACTACCCATTGCGCATGTTGGGCATTGGGTTCTTTTGTAAAGTATTTATCAAGGTAAGGGTTGCTCTTCCAAAACGTTTTTATATCGCCGTCATCTATTCTTGAATAACCATCATCATTTGCCTGGTCGCTGGTGTTGCCGCGGCGTGGTAAGCGATAGCCGTACGATAACGAGATATACTGGCTTGTATCGGATGAGGAAGTCCAGTAGCCCTGCTTTTTTAGCGGCTCGCTCCAGGCCCCTTTGGGGTTCCAATGCCAGGTTTCAATTCCTAATTCGGTGCGAAGCCGGTAGGTCAGGGGCTTCATACCTACACCCAGCATCTCTTTTACATTTTGCGGTTGCAGAATATTATCGTTGTCGCCTTTTTCATGGCCGTCAAAAGCCACGCCCAATGCATCTTCTGGCACAAAGCGGTTAGCCGGGTGGCCGGGCGAATAATGGATGGTAACAACAGGTATAGCCTCTTTTTGTGCGGCAGCCGAGAGCCACCCAAACAGCAATAAAAATGACAGTTTTTTTCTAAATGGTAGTTGGCGAAAGCCCGGTCTCATGCAGTTTGAAATTAAAAGGCAATACTACTACCTTTGCCCCATTGGCGGATTTGTTTATTGTTCGGCCTTACTTGAACTAATAAACGCAGCAACTCTCTCCTGATAGTTCCCCTGACGTTTAGTAGTAAAGACAATTTGGTAACCAGCGGTACCGCTCCTGGCATCGCCTGTTGTGTCACTCACTTCAAGGTTCCGGACAATAATCAGCAAGTCAAATGCAAACGCCAGGCGTTGGATGTGAAACGGTAAAGACATGTATTTAATCGGAAATCCTGTCTCACGTTTATCGTCTCACGTCTCACAATAAACTATCAATTATGTCAAACATTAAAGACCTTTTGGCCGAACGAATTCTTGTTATTGATGGCGCTATGGGCACTATGATACAGCGCTATAAATTAGAAGAAGCCGACTATCGCGGCGAACGGTTTAAGGCGTGGCCCAGCGATGTAAAAGGAAACAATGATCTATTATGCCTTACGCAGCCGCACATCATTCGCGAAATTCATGGTAAGTATCTGGATGCCGGCGCTGATATTATTGAAACCAACACGTTTAATTCGCAACGCATTTCTTTAGCCGATTATGGTATGGAAAGCTTAGCGTATGAAATAAATGTAGCGGCGGCAAGGCTTGCCAAAGAGGCCTGCGCATTGGTGGGTTCGGGCGAACAAAAATTTGTGGCCGGTGCTTTAGGGCCGTTGAATAAAACGCTTTCGCTTTCTCCCGATGTAAACAATCCAGGCTATCGTGCCTTGACTTTTGATGAAGCCGTGGAAGCGTATTACGAGCAGGTGAAAGGTTTGGTAGATGGCGGCGTTGATCTGCTACTTATTGAAACCATCTTCGATACGCTCAATGCCAAAGCCGCCATTTTTGCGGTGAAGAAATACTTTCGCGACGAGAAGAAACCGGAGCTGCCGATCATGATAAGCGGTACTATCACCGATGCTTCCGGACGCACGTTAAGCGGACAAACATTAGAAGCATTTTATACATCTATTCGCCATGCAAGGCCGCTAAGCGTGGGACTGAATTGTGCGCTGGGAGCGCAGGAAATGCGTCCTCACATTGAGGAGCTGAGCCAGATTTGCGAGTGCTACACATCGGCTTACCCCAATGCCGGCTTACCAAATGCCATGGGCGAGTATGATGAACAGCCCGATGAAACGGCACACTTTATTGAAGACTGGGCAAAAGAGGGTTTTGTGAATATTGTAGGTGGTTGTTGCGGCACCACGCCAGACCATATAAGGCATATAGCGCAAGGGGTCAAGGGATTGAAGGCAAGGCGACTGCCTGTTGTTGAAAAATCACTGGCGAATTCAATAGAAAAGGAAGAAACTTTTAGCCTGTAATATTTATTCTCAGTGCTGCTTGGTGCCTTCGTGCCTCTGTGGTTCAAAAACAAATTATGATTGAAGCGACTATAATCAAACCATACTTAAAACTCTCCGGCCTTGAGCCGCTCACCATTCGCCCTGAATCAAACTTTGTGAATGTTGGTGAACGTACCAATGTTACCGGCTCCAAAAAATTTGCGCGGCTCATTCGTGATAACAAATACGAAGAAGCCCTTTCGGTAGCCCGCCAGCAAGTGGAAAACGGTGCGCAGGTATTAGATGTAAATATGGACGACGCCTTGTTGGATGGCGTAAAAGCCATGACCACTTATCTCAATCTTTTACAGGCCGAACCGGACATTGCGAAGATCCCGGTGATGATTGATTCATCCAAGTTTGAGATCATTGAAGCAGGACTGAAATGCGTGCAGGGCAAGTGTATCGTCAATTCTATTTCAATGAAAGAAGGCGTTGACAAATTTATTGAGCAGGCCTTTATTTGCCAGGCGTATGGAGCCGCGGTTGTGGTAATGGCTTTTGATGAACAAGGCCAGGCCGATACCCTGGAACGCCGCGTTACCATCTGCGAAAAGGCGTATAACATTTTAGTGAACGAAGTAGGTTTTGAGCCACAGGACATCATCTTCGATCCCAACATTTTTGCCGTAGCCACGGGCATTGAAGAACACAATAATTATGCAGTTGACTTTATAGCAGCTACAAAAATCATCAAGCAAAAAATGCCGTTGGCGAAGATCAGTGGCGGTGTTAGTAACGTATCGTTTTCCTTTCGTGGTAACGATCATGTTCGCGAAGCTATTCACTCTGTATTCTTATATCATGCTATTAAAGCCGGGATGGATATGGGCATTGTTAACGCCGGCCAGTTGGTGATTTATGATACTATTGAACCGCAATTAAAAGAGCTGTGCGAAGATGTGGTATTGAATCGTCGTCCCGACAGCACGGAACGTTTGGTGGCATTTGCCGAAGGTGTAAAAGGAAAGGGTAAAGAAGAAGAAAAACGGGATGAAGTATGGCGGACGACTTCAGTGGAAGAACGGTTAAAGCATGCGTTGGTTAATGGCATCACCGAGTATATTGATAGCGATACGGAAGAGGCGAGACAAAAATATTCCAAGCCATTGGATGTGATAGAAGGCCCGCTGATGGCGGGTATGGACGTTGTAGGCGACTTGTTCGGAAGCGGAAAAATGTTCTTACCGCAGGTAGTAAAAAGTGCGAGGGTCATGAAAAAATCCGTTGCTATTCTCACGCCTTACATTGAATTGGAAAAAGAAGAAAAAGCGAAAGCGCATCTTGCCGCAGGCACAAAAGCGGAAGAAGTAGCCGGCGCTGCTAAAATATTGATGGCTACCGTAAAAGGTGATGTGCATGATATTGGAAAAAACATTGTAGGCGTGGTGCTGGGTTGTAATGGGTATGATGTGATTGACCTTGGTGTAATGGTGCCCGCAGACAAAATTTTAGAGACGGCCCAAAAAGTAGGCGCTGATGTTATTGGCCTAAGTGGATTAATTACGCCATCGCTGGATGAGATGGTGCACATTGCCAAAGAAATGAAGCGCCGCGGCATGAAGCAACCCTTATTGATTGGTGGCGCCACCACATCGCGTACACACACGGCCGTACGAATTGCACCCGAGTACGATGGCGGCGTAGTGCACGTGCTGGATGCTTCAAGAAGTGTAACCGTGGTTAGTAACTTATTGAACAAAGAAAGCAAAGAAATATACCTGAAACAATCGGCCAAAGAATATGCAGCCCTGCGCGAACAATTTGCCAATAAACAAAAACATAAAGTAACTATTCCGTATGAAGAAGCGGTAGTAACCAAAGAATATTTTGATTGGAAAAGTTATCAGCCAACAAAGCCCGCTATTGATGGCGTGAAAGTTTTTAAGAGCTATGATTTGGGCGCAATAGCGAAGTACATTGACTGGGGTCCGTTCTTTATCGGCTGGGAAATGCCCGGCCGTTTTCCGGAAGTATTGAGTGATAAAATTTTTGGTGTAGAAGCGACCCGTTTGTACAATGATGCGCAAAAGATGGTGAATACGATTGTGAAAGAAAAATGGTTTACGGCCGATGGTGTTATTGGTTTTTGGCCGGCCAACAGCAACAATAAAGACACCGTTATACTTCAAACAAAAGAGGGGGAAGTGAAGCTCGAATCCCTGCGCCAGCAAATGAAAAAGGCTGTGGGACAACCTTCTTATTCACTAGCCGACTTTGTTGCGCCGGAAGGCTTGTGTAAAGATTTTGCAGGCGCTTTTGCTGTAACTATTCATGGTGCCAGAGAACACATTGATCGCTTTGCTGCGGAGCATGATGAATACAATAAAATTTTAGTGCAGATTCTGGCCGACCGGTTTGTAGAAGCCTTTGCGGAATGTTTGCATAAAGAAGTTCGCACTAAACATTGGGGTTATCAAAGGGATGAAGCTTTATCCAACGAGCAATTGATTCGTGAAGAATACAAAGGCATTCGTCCGGCGCCGGGCTATCCGGCCTGTCCGGATCATACCGAAAAACTAAAGCTGTTTTCGTTATTAAACGTTACAGAAAACATCGGCATTGAATTAACGGAAAGCCTTGCTATGAACCCGCCGGCATCGGTTTGCGGCTGGTACTTTGCGCATCCGCAAAGCCATTATTTTGGCCTCGGAAAAATTGGAAGAGATCAGTTGGAAGATTATGCAGAGCGAAAAGGAATGCCAGTAGAAGACATTGAAAGATGGTTACGACCAGTGCTGGAATAAAGATTTCATTCAATCATTTTTTGTAGTTTTAAAATTATGGGTCTCATATACGCAGATATAGAATTGATTAATGGTGGCGATCTCGAATTGGCCCGTCGCAACTTTATTGGACAGGATGAAGTAAAACGTATGCGGGTAAATGCTTTGGTAGATACCGGAGCCTACATGCTTTGTATTAATGAAAATATTCAGGAGCAGCTCAAATTACCGGTGGTAGAAAAACGCAAAGCACAAATGGCTGATGGAAGTATAGTGGAATATGATGTTGTTGCTCCGGTTGAAATCAAATTTAAGAACCGCCGAAGCACACAAAGCGCCATGGTTTTACCCGGCGATTCTGAACCTTTACTTGGTGCAATTCCGTTAGAAGATATGGATGTTCTTATTCACCCACTACGCCAGGAACTCATCGTCAATCCCGACCATCCCTACTTTGCTCAGATGAAATTGAAGTAAAGGTTAAACCAAGCGGATATGAATCTTTTGGAACAACTATCAAAAAAAGCCTTTTGGGATGTGGACATGAAAACGATGGACGCAGAGAAACATGCTGATTATATTATTCAAAAGGTATTTGAGTATGGCAGCCTTAATGATGTTAAGCAAGTGCTTTATTTCTATCCTTCTGATAAAATAATACAATCTCTGACCACCGCTAATTTTCTTTTTAAAGAAACCTTGCATTTTGCCTCAATGCTTTTTCATATTCCAAAGGAATCTTTCTCATGCTATACAAAAACACAGTTACAGATGAATGCTGGTACCTGCTTCAGGAATTAATGTCGCTCCATTTTTTGGATTCATTCCGGTTAGTTGGCGGCACGGCTCTTAGCCTTCAGGAAGGACACCGGCTATCCGACGATATTGACCTATTTTGCGATCATGATTTCAATAATATCGCACTTGAAAAAGAATTAAAATACTACTACTCAACTAACCAGCTTAGCGATCTAAAACCTGTTTCATTCGGAATATTTTGTTACATAAGGGACATTAAAGTTGATTTGATGTATTGGGGAGATGAATTTATGAATGAGGCCATCGAACAGGAAAATATCAGGATGGGTGATCAGGAGGAAATTATGGCTATGAAGCTCCAGGCGATTTCAAGCCGGGCCAGTAAGAAAGATTTTTTCGATATGGCTTTATTGCTAAAAAAATTTTCACTACAAAAAGGCATTTTGCTTTTTGAAAAAAAGTATCCGTATCATGATCCTGTAGCGGTAATAAAAAATTTTACAAATTTTGAAAACGCTGAAAAAGAACCAGACCCGGTATTATTGACCTCACCATCCTGGGAGGAAGTAAAGCGAATTATAATTTCAGCATTTGATAATTATTTTTTGGGGCTATAATTATACCTCTGTTCCTACCGACTCCCGCAATTTCTCCACCTGCCTCGCATCTTTAAAAGCTTTTATCAAAGCCACCACTACTAAAATTTTTAAAATAATGCCGCGGTAAATATGGCTTGGGTCTATAATGGAAAGGCCAATATGAATGACCAAAAAAGCAATCAGCGCCGTCATAAAAGCAATGGCCGGTTTTTTATAGCTCCATAGCGCTAACAATAAAAACAGCACACCAATACCGGCATCAATGCCGCCTGCTACCAGATCTTTATCTTCCGTAGAAGCATATTCGTAAATGCCGATGCCAAACTGCAAAGCTGCGATAATGTATAAATAGATACGGGCATTTCGTAAACTCTTTTCATACGGCGCCGTATCTACTATATCGCTAAAAATAGTAGGCTGGGCTGGTTCTGTAGCAGAGGGAATATGGGTTGGCTCGTTAGGTTGCGGTTCCATAAAATAAGTTGTTACTTAAAAATAACCGGCATGGCCCGGCAAGCCAAATAATTTTTACAACATATTCAACTCTTGTAGTTGTTGCCTTAACTGTTCAGGGCTTGTAAAACGGATTGTTTCTATCCCGAAAGCTTGTGCTGCTTCTGCATTGCGAAGATTGTCATCAATAAATATGGCTTCTTCTTTTTTTATGGCAAAGCGGTCTAAAAGCAGTTGGTAAAATTCAGGAAAGGGTTTGCGCATCTTCTCTTCGCCGCTCACTAACCGCCCATGAAACCAATGCAAAAATTCGTAGCGCTGTAAGGCAACCGGAAAAAGTTCTGCGCTCCAATTAGTGAGGGCATATAGTTTATATTTTCCGCTATCTACCAACTCTTTTAAAATCATTACTGTTTCCTCTATCGGCCCGCCCAGCATTTCTTCCCAACGGCCATAATAGGCTTCAATATGTTCTTTCCATTCCGGATGTTTTTGTATCAACACCTCATTGGCTTCTTTAATAGTTCTGCCGGCGTCTTGCTCCTCATTCCACTCCTGGGTACAAATGTTGTCAAAAAAATGCCTGCGCTTATCTTCCTCAGGAATGAGGGTATCAAAAACATAGGCCGGGTTCCAGTCAATAAGCACACCGCCTAAATCGAAAATGATAGTTGTGATTTTCATGGTTGCAAATGTAAAGGCTTGGTAAGATGAAATGATATTGATGTATGATTCGTTAACCCATTGTTGAAGTTTTTAGTGTTTGGCATCGGGGCTTTTCTTCCCAAACCGAAATTTAAAATACAGCATAATTAATGAGCAAATGAGCACCAGGCTATTTGTATAAATGATAGGAATGGCTTTTAAGATGATGCCATAAATCAGCCACATAATAACCGAGATAGTGGCAAAGGCAAACATTAGTAACGAGATATCATCAGCCGATTTTGTTTTCCAGGTTTTAATAACCTGCGGCAAAAAAGTAATAGCAGATATACTGCCTGCTGCCATTCCTAACACGTCTAAGCCTGTCATACAATTTTCTTTTAAAGTGGTGAAAGTAGGGAGATAATTGAACTATTGTTTTTCCAGCAGCCACCATCTTTTTTTCTGCGGTTTTGGCTTGTAGTTCGTTTGAATATATTTTACAATATGGTTCATGGCTTCATCTATATCATCCGTCAGTAGCACCAGGTTCATGTCTTCTTTGGTGATGGTGCCGCGCAGGGCCATGTCCTGCATCGCTTCCCAGAGTTCCTTATAATATTCTTTACCAAATAATACCATAGGAAAGGCGGTTAGGGTTTTGGTTTGAATGAGCGTCAGCGTTTCAAAAAATTCATCCATGGTACCAAAGCCGCCGGGCATAATAATAAACGCATAGGAATATTTTATCAGCAGTGTTTTGCGAACAAAAAAATGATCGAAGGTGATGGATTTTTGTACGTATTTGTTAGCGGCCTGCTCAAAGGGCAAGCGAATATTACAGCCAACCGACATGCCACCATTTTCAAAAGCGCCCCGGTTGGCGGCTTCCATAATTCCAGGGCCTCCACCCGTCATAGTAGTGAAACCAGCGCCGGCAATGCGTTTGCCAAACTCCCGTGCTTGTATGTAATATTGGTTATCTTCTTTAAAACGTGCCGAACCAAAAACAGTAATGCAGGAGCCTACAAAATGCAAGGTGCGGAAGCCTTTGATAAACTGGCGGAAAACACTCCAGGCAAAACCCAGTTCGTACATCCGGCTTTTAGGCCCTTCAAGATAAATTTGTTCCTTGGGCGGAATAACAGGTTGATGGTTCATAGAGACGAATAAAAGTGACAGCAAGTATAGTCTGCTTCTGATGAAATGATTGGTATAGTCTGTGTGCTAAAATTGAATAATTACAGTTTTGGTTTACTTATTTTAATTCTTCAAATACACCGGTTTGTTTGTTCTTTTTTACATTATTGCCATTAAAACAGCGGCCGTTCATTACTACATATACACCTGCGGGCAGTGTTTGCACAAAGGCCAGGGCACTACCCAAATTAAATAACCCATCCGAGGAACCAAATTTATAGGGCACCATAGCGCCGGTAATTACAATAGTTTTACCGCTTACTTTTTGGGTTAATAATTGGGCGGTTTCGGCCATCGTATCGGTGCCGTGTGTAATAATAATTTTATCTTCTTTGCTTTTTGTGCAGTGGTCGGCAATCAGCTCACGGTCTTGCGGGCTCATCTCAAGGCTATCTACCATCATCAGTGTTCTTATCTCCACCGGCACTAAGTTGCGGCCCAGGTCAAGCATTTCGGGTAAGTGCGAATCATTAAAATAAAGCTGGCCGCTTAGCTCGTTGTATTCTTTATCAAAGGTGCCTCCCGTAATAAAAATGCGGATACTCATATGGCAAAGATGTATGTAAAAACAGGAAGGATTCTATAGATATTTCTTTTAACTTTCAAATATGAATGATTCGCCCCATCAAAATGTTGTGCTGCAAAACGAGCAGGAAGCTACCGTTGCTATCTTATTTGGGTGTTTACAAAATAGTGGAACGCCGTTACAAAACCGGCATATAGAGCATCTTTCCCGTATGCTTTTACTAAGTAATAAGTTTCATGGTTTTGACTTGCAGCCGCTGGCTGAAAAGGCCCTGCCGTTATTAAAAGCTTTTGGGTCAAGGACAGTGATAGAACACAGCGCCCCATTAATCAGCGAAGGCTTTCGCGAAACCGTGTTTGCTATGGTGTGCGAGTTAATGACAGGAGATGGAGAATTGTCGGATGGCGAAAGCGAGATAGTGGGATTAACAGCGCTTTACCTGCGTGTATCTATTGAGCTGATGCGTATCATGCTAACCACGTTCATTATCCGAAACCGCTGGAATGTGCGATAGCTAAGCATCCTGCTCCATGTGCTTACCTATAACAAACCCAATGATGGTGCAAATAGCTGCAACCACTACTAAAACAATATAATTAGTACCGGCAGCAAAATAAGAAATGAGTAAGCCGAAAATGCAAAACAAAATAGCCCAGATCACCCGGCCTTTTACCCGTTGCCTGGCCGGAATAGCTGCTTTCTTTTGATAAGGGTGGCCTTGGCGGTGGCGGCTTTCCGGCATAATAAGCATATTGTTTTAGCGGAGATAAATGCAGTGTAACTGATAAAGCCTATGCTCTTTTTTTGCTCTTTAACTTGATAACAGCAGGGGCCTCGCTTTTCAGCAATGCCTCCAAATGGGTACGCACATTTTTTAATGTAATATCTTTTTCAAACCGTTCGCCGTTAATAAAAAGAACCGGTATTTCCTTAATGCCTAAGTCAATGCCTTCACGCAGGTCGTCCTGCACATATACGCCCCAGTCGCTGTTAATTAAATGGTCTAAAAAGCGCTTATCCTTTACACCTACCTCGCGGGCATACGACTTTAAAGAGATAACGCCCAGGTTACGCCGGTGGTTAAAAAGAAGCTGGTGCATTTCCCAAAACTTTCCTTCCTGTCCCGCTCCTATGGCGGCTTCTGCTGCTTTATGCGCTTTTTGATGTAGTATGGTTAGCGGAAAATGGCGGAAGACAAAATTGATTTTACCCTCATAATCTTCCAATAGCTGCTTTACTACTTCGGTAGCCTGCGCTGTTTCTTCACTTTCATAATCGCCATACATCACCAGCTTGGTTTTAGCGGCCGGGTTACCAACAATAATTTGTTTGGAGGGAATTACGGGAATAACATCTTTTTTTGCCTGATTCATACAGATCCTTACTTTTTTAGTTTAATGAGAACGGTAGCAAGCTATCGTAAAAGGAGGGCTTTGAAGATTCCAGCACCAGCAGGCGTTTCATCCTTTCTATTTTGCGGGTTTCAAAAGCGGCATCTACTTTATTCTTAAGGTCGTTCGACGGCTCGCCATCGTACGGCAATAGTACTACTTCCGGTTGCAAAATAGGCATTATTGCTGCTAATTTTTTGATATTAAGGTTTTCATCTCTTCTGTTTATAATTACCATATCATAGCCTTGTTGCTGTGCTAACTCAATGGCCCTTTCGTCGGACGGCGCTATCGTTACCTCTGTATTTTTCACTCCGCTTATCCATTGTGCAAAGCCATCGGCCTTAATTGATGTAGTGCCAGCCACCAAAATATATTTTGTTGTTGTCATTTTTTTATAGCTATTACCGGTTAGTAAAGTGTTTGTAATAGCAGTATTGAAAAGCAAATTTTGTGCGGCGTGAGAAAATGTGCCGTATATGGTAAGAATCAATACCAGCCGTGCCTTGATGGCTTAACATGGGTCGTCGGCTGACCATTCGTCATTAGCAGAACTATCAACCGGCGATAACAAATTTGCACCGGGTAATACTAAAATTACCGGTTATCATTATCAACGTATAAAAGGGAACCTTAGCTGATTGCAAGCCTGTTATTAGGTACTTGCCGGTGATAATTATAACGGCATGTTTGATGGAAGAAACAGGTTACGGCCTGCTTTGGTAAGAATGATGCGGAAGGCATTGACAAATTTGCGAATGGCTTTTTCCCGCTGAATAGCTTTGGCAAATTTTGCTGTAGTAGCAGCATACTCATTTGCCTGCACTTGTTTTAGTGCTGCTAACAAACCGTTTTCCTCCTCATCATCGCCATACCTCCGGGATATGGTCAACGCCTCAAAGTAAAGTAGCTCTACCCTTATAAAAGCGGCTTCTTTTGCACCTAACAGGGACAGCTCATTTTTTATTTCGGTAAAGCGTTGCTTATGTTCTGCTGAAATAGTAGTAGTCATACAAAAAGGGTTGAAGGGTGGATGGAAATTACTAAGTTGAGAAAAAAGGCTGGCCTATTGTACCGCTCCAGGACGCTTCTAAAGATAAGCTATTGGCTAAAGTTTGGCCCCATTAAATAAGAAGCCTTGCAGCTTTGTCAATATTAATTCACAAAGGCTTACCCTTAACCAACGATAAAAACCGGTCAATCATTTTATGATAGCCATCGCCGGTGAACGGTTTGGGTAGCACGGCTACAGCACCCGATGCTATGCCTTCTTTTACCAGGTTGTCATCGGCGTAAGTGGAGTAAATCATCACCGGAATGTGGCGGTAACGATTATCTGATTTTAGTAAATGCAATGTTTGCAGGCCATTACATTTGGGCATGTTCTGGTCTAAAATAATAGCTTCCGGTAGCTGGCCAGGGTCTGTAATGGTGGCTAAGCATTCTAACAATTCTATCCCGTTTTCAACCGGTACCATTAGGAACAGACCTGTCCGGTGGTGCAGAAAAGCGTAAAAAAACTGCTGGTCGTCGCCATCATCTTCCGCTAACAAAACTTTTATACGAGGCATCGTCACTAACTATTTTTTGTCTGCGTTGCGGGTAACAGCAGTAGAAATTCGGCGCCCTTTCCTTCGCTGCTTTTTGCACTCACAAGGCCGTTATGTTTTTCAATAATTTTTTTAGTGATGGCCAGGCCAATGCCAGTGCCCTCGTAGCTATCTTTTGAATGCAGCCGCTCAAACAAGGCGAATATGTTGGCGAGATATTTTTCATTAAAGCCAATACCCTCATCTTTTATACTAAGCAGGCAGTAAGGCCCGTTGGCATCCTCTGTACTTGTAAAAGATTTTTGAAGAAGCCGTTTGGCTGTAAGATGAATATGCGGTGGCTGGCCGCTTTTTACAAACTTTAATGCATTGGAAATAATGTTTTGAAACACCTGCCTGATCTGGCCCCGGTTAGCTTCTATTATGGGAAGCTGACTAACCTTAACAACGGCTTCCTTTTCCTGTATCAGCAATTCAAAATCTTCCAGCAATTCTTTTACTAATTCAGTAAGATCAACGGGTTCAAAAACATTATCGTTGGCCGATAGCTTCGAATAATTTAATACATCCACAATCAGGGTTTTCATACGCCCCGCGGAATCCACTATTTTTTCCAGGTAATTTTTTTGATCGGGTAAAAGCGTAGCGCTGCTTTTTTGTTTTAAGATGTTGGAGAACATCTGGATTTTTCGCAAAGGCTCCTGCAGGTCGTGCGACGCTACGGAAGCAAACTGCTGCAGGTCATGATTACTTGATTCCAACGCCTGGTTCATGTGCGCCAGTTGATGGTTTTTATCTTCTAATAAACGTTGGGCATTTTTTTGTGCGGTAAGGTCGGTAAGAATAATGCTTAAAGCAACGCCTTCTTCCAACTCCAAAGCGGTTAGTGATAACTGCACGGGTACGGTCTGATGAAGTTTGCGCAGGGCTATCTCCTGCTTGCAATCGGCAGCCCAGCATTGCTTAAACGTATGCTGAAAAGCGGCTTCGTCTTCATCTGCCACAAAACTTTTAAAAGGGGTGCCGATAACTTCCGACAAGGGCTTGCTGATCATAGAAGCAAACTGCGAATTACAGTAAAGGATAATGCCATCCTGATTTAAGGTAATGGCGCCTTCATTCATTTTTTCTATAAAAACGCGGTAGGCCTGGTCGGCCGTTTTTAAGGTGTAAAGCTGATGGCCATCGCTGCTTTGTACCACCAGTGCATCTACCTGGCCGGTACGGATGGCTTCTATTGTTTCGTTGGCTTCAAATAACTGGTGGCGAAGCTCCTCCATCTCTGCCTGCAAGGCCGCCAGATTTTTTACATTCGGATTACTCATATACTGCTAAGGCCGAGACTTTTTAAAACCTGTTCCGTATTAGATAAGTCGCCAATCAGCCGTCGTTCGGGGAGTGGCTGCTTCTTAATTAGCAAGGGTAGGGCTATGATCTGTTCTTTACTAGCTAACGCAGGCTGCTGGTGAACATCTATTACTTCTAATGTATAATCGTCTTTTAAATGCGCATCACAAATCTCTTTAATGTTGGTAATAGCCTTAACCGAATTAGGCGATGCCCCGGTAACATATAAACGTAAAATGTAACCGGGCCTCTTCTCCGAACTGTTTTTTTTATCAGGCGTTTGCTCTTCCTCCTTTATCATTTTACTTTTTTATGGGCTTAAGGTTAAGCCCTACCAACACTTTTTCCTCATTTGATAAATCGCCTATAATTTTACGAATGGGTACCGGCACTTTACGCACCAGCGTAGGTACAGCCAGTATTTGATCGCCGGCGGCTAACTGCGGCTGCACTAACAGGTCAATTACCTCCAGGGTATATCGGTCGCATAGGTGCATAGCGCAATACTTTTTTAAGTTTTCCAGGGCGGCCATTGATTTTGGCGTGTTGCCGGCAATGTATAATCGCAACTCCCATTTTTCTGCTTCTGACTTGGCGGTTTTTACCGCTTTATTTTCTTTTACCATGCCCGGAAGTATTAGAACGTTTTTGTGATAGCTGGTTTCTGTTTTTTTCGGTGATTTCTTTTCGCAAGTCTTCTTCTAAATATGTTTTGTTTAATTCGTCCTGCACCGAATCAAATTCTTCATTCAACGAAGCAATTTTTGCTTCTAATACGGTGCGTTTGCGGATAATTTCCCTGTCTTTGCGGCCAACGGCATGTGTACGAAGTTCAGCGCCTGTGAGTTCGCTCAATTGTTGTGCCTCACGTGCTGATCCTGTAAGTACCCCATCGGGGCCTATATACACATCTATCAGGTTAACGCCTTCGTCGGTGATAATAAATTCCCGTATTTGGTTAGAGTGCTTCATGCCACGCGATTTCATAATATACAGGCCGCGGTTGCGTTCGCCATTGGCTTCAATATCTTTTACGGTAACCCAGGCATCTACTAACGATGATACGCCTTCATCAGTTTGCTCGTTGATAATAGTATTTAAATTAAGCGCCGTAAACATTACCGTGATTTGTTCTGCCTGAAGAAAATCAATTAAGCGGATCAAAATAGATTTTACATCAGCCACCAAACCGGTAGTGATTAAATTGGAGATAGGATCGAGAATAACAATGCGTGGCTTAAACGATTTTATTTTTTTATAAATAGTAACGAGGTGCATTTCCAAACCGTATAGGTTAGGCCTTGATGCCTTGAATTGCAACAGGCCATCATCAACATGCTGTTGCAGGTTTATGCCGATAGACTTCATATTACGTACAATCTGCTGGGGCGACTCCTCAAATGCAAAATACAGGCAACGTTCTTTTCGCTTGCAGGCTGCATCGGCAAACGTAGCGGCAATGCTGGTTTTGCCCGTACCCGCCGTACCCGATACCAGGATAGAACTACCGCGGTAAAAACCTTTTCCCTCCAGCATCAGGTCCATTGCTTTTATACCGGACGATACGCGTTGCGTAGATACTTCGTTGTTTAATTGCAACGACGTGATTGGTAAAACAGAGATGCCGTCTTCATCAATTAAAAAGGGATACTCGTTGGTGCCATGAACTGAGCCGCGATACTTTACCACCCGTACGCGGCGGGTAGAAATTTGATTAGCTACCCGATGGTCTAATAAGATGACGCAATCGGAAACATATTCTTCCAGCCCATGCCGGGTAAGCGTTCCATCGCCTTTTTCGGCAGTGATGATGGCGGTTACGCCTTTGTCCTTCAACCAGCTAAAAAGACGGCGCAGCTCTGCACGCAAGATGCCTTCATTGGTCAATCCACCAAACAAATTTTCAATGGTATCCAGCATCACCCTTTTGGCGCCTATGCTGTCAATAGCATAACCCAACCGGATGAAAAGGCCATCAAGATCATACTCGCCGGTTTCTTCAATCTCGCTGCGTTGAATGTGAACATGATCTACTTTTAAGAGGTTATCTTTTTGTAGCTTTTTTAAATCAAATCCCAGGGAGGCTACATTCATTTCCAGGTCTTCGGCATTTTCTTCAAAGCTCATGATTACACCCGGCTCGCCAAATTGAGTAATGCCACGAACAATAAACTCAATAGAAAAAAGGGTTTTACCGGCGCCTGCTGCGCCACAAATAAGTGTGGGTCTGCCTTTGGGCAAACCGCCGCCGGTAATTTCGTCAAAGCCGGTAATACCTGTTGGTGTTTTTTGCAGATTAGATTGAGCTGTTTTTTTAACTTTTGGAGGCATGAAGGAGGACTTTTTATAACGATAAATATAGGAGTAATACTGATGAAGAAAGTTGGTGAACTAAAACTGTTTATATAAGAACAGCTTGGTGGATGAAATAGGTTCCTGTGTACCTTTTCCTATTTTTTGCCTCGTATGTTTTCGATAGAGTGGTTCGTTAGAGTACGAGTGGTGCCAGTAAAAATGAGGCGGGATAAAAAGGGTTATTGTGCGCTTGCGGCGGAAGGGGTATCAATATACTTTTGTACCAGAAGTTGATTGATGCACAGACAAGGTCAATCCATCCAGAGTTCTTAATCGTCCAGTAAGTTTTTTTAAAGTCCAACTATCCAATTCAAAAACCAACCAAAATCCAGTATCGGTCAACTTCTCTTTTTTATCCTTTGAAAACCAAACCAATAAATCCAGTCCTTTTTTGAAAGCCGTTTTTAGTCCCGTATATCCTATTTGAAAACTAACCCAATCCTATCCATGAAAAACTAAGGCGTCCGTTGTCCCATGAAATAAAACACTAAACTTTTGCAACGGCCTTATACAAAAAACTAACTCCTCTTAACCGGGGAGTTTTTTGTTTCTTATCCTTGCAGGTAACCCAACGTTATAATAAAAAAGTAAACGCTTTATGCAAGCGTTTACTTTTTTATAGATCATCGCCATCTTCCCAATCGTCTCTTGTCCCCTGCTTTGCTACCCAAAATTTATGTTGTGTTCTATCTATGTCCGATGTTACTAAAACGGATAGCTGCCGGCGATATAAGACTTTTTCCGTAACGGTATTTTCCTGGTCAGGCATAACGGCCGTGTCCATAACCATCGTATTTATTCTGCTTCTTCGGAAGCCTGATAATTCACGCTGTTTTCAGCAATGCCGGTCAGTAATACATCGGTTTGTTTTTCTTCCTCCAATGTTTGCCATAACAATTCGGCTACTTCTTCTTCGCCTAATGTTTTGGCTAATTGTGTCAGTCCGCCGTAAGTAGAAATTTCGTAGTGCTCTACTTTTTGCGCCGCTAAAATCAGGCCTACGTCACGGGTAGCTGTACCTTTTTCGGTTTCTTCAATAATGCCTTCGCCCTCTTTGGTAATACCTTCAATAGCTTCGCATTTTTTTCCTTTTGCTTTTTCACCTAACAGCTCAAACACTTGCTCCAGGCGGGCTACCTGGTTTAGCGTCATTACCTTATGGTCTTCAAAAGCCTGCTGAAGTTCAGGCGAGGTAGCCGCTTTTTTCATCTTGGGAAGCGTCTTCGCAATATGCTTTTCTGCATAATAAATGTCTTTGATCTCATCTACAAAAAATTCCCGAAGCATAGAATCATTAGCGCCTGCGCCAACGTTAGCTCCTTTTTTTGCTTTTGCCATAGTTATTTAATTTTTCCTCTATAATGAAAAGTACATGCCATGCCGCTGGCAACATAATCCAGTACTAAAGGCTGATAAGAAAAATAAACTGTTGCTTTCTTTCCTCGTTATGTAGTAGCGTTACCCATACTAAATAGAAGCAGTTGCCAGAGAAAACGGCAAAAGAAAAACTGATAAAGAAGCGTAACGATGATGCTGCCAAATGGGTGCTGAAACTGCCGTTACCCTAAGGGATTTAGATAGCGGTTCCTTAATGTCACTCCGGTTGAAATGATAATAATCAGTGGTAAAATACTCAGTGACACTACAATTCGGCTTCATTAATCAAAGGGTAATAATTCTGTTTTGCAGGTAAAAAATCAGCCGTTTTATTGTTAGTCCCCGCCTTTGTTTTACATTCATTGTATGTACACATCTATCTGGAATAAATACCTGCCTGTTTTAAAAATTATTCTGAAGAGGGCTGTAACGTCCGATCAGGTGCTGAAGTTAGATGCAACGGATTTTGAAAGGGCCGGATTAATTCGCAAGACGAATACAAAGTTCAACATTCAATCGGCCGGCGGAAAGTTTCCCGGTTCTATAAAATTCGATCCGGCCGCCAAGGATTTTGTTAGCATTTTATTACAGGACGCATCGGCAAAAGATACTTTACAGCAGAACGATTTTTCATTTATTCTAACGTCCAAATACGAACTTACCATCCGGCTGGTACCTAAAAAAGAAGATGCCGTTACTGAGTAGCAACGGCATCTGTAATTACATTTTTATTGTCTTTATTCCGAATCTTATTCTTACATAATTATAGCGGGAAATATTATGCTTTAACCGCCATTACATTTTCGCCGACCCTGCTGCCCGACTGTTGCTCCGCCACATACTTTTTAAGGAAATCTTTTTTAGAATCACGGTAAGATGATACCGCACCAAGCTTGTACAAACTGAAAATATAAATCCAGGCAAGGTCTAACTGGTTGGGTAAAAAGCCTGCCCTTGCACTACCGGGATAAAGATGATGATTGTTATGCCACTCGCCGGCAAATAAGCCGGGCCGGGTTTGGTTTATAGACAAATTACTACGGTCAAAATCCACACCATCCACATGCTTGTTCTCACCTTTGCCATGGCCGGTATAATTAAAGGCACGCACTAATATAAACCAAAACATAGCCGCACTAAATATAGTACAGGCCAGGGCCGGGCCACCAATAAGGTACAGGGCGGTGTACCAAAACGCCCAGTTCAAAAACCAAAGCCCAACTGTATAATACGGACAGGCAATAGAGCCCCATTTTTGGTATTGTGCATAGCTGTTAATCTTAACGCCGGTATGCTTCATAAAATGGGCAGCCCGTTTGTAATCTTCCTCACTTAAATTTTTATTAATGCTCTGATGGTTTACATCCGATAGCATGCAATACATAAAGCCGCCTTTAGGATTATACGGATCGCCGGGTTCATCGCTTTTAGAATGATGTACATGATGCGACACTACATAAATTTCTTCGGGAAAGGTTTTGATGCCGAGGTTTTGTGTAATAAACCGAAAGATAGGATGGCTGAATGTATAAGCCTTATGCGTAGAGAAGCGATGGTACCAGATAGTAGCATGTGTGCTGATAAAGACCATGCTGTACACGACAAACACAATAGCCAGCTTCCAGGAAAAATAATACAGTAAAAAAGCTACAAAGAAAGGTACCATGCAAGCGGCCATCAACCAGCTTACCAGCGATATCCAATTTTTTTTTGATTTAAAAATATTAATGCGGGAGAAAGCTTCTTTATAAAGCTGCTTCAGGGTAGGTACAATGAGTTCGCCTTTTTCATTTTTCCATCCGTAGGAAGGAGTCTCGAGTACGTGATCTATAAATGCCATAAAATTTTAAATGGAATATTGAGTAGAAAAATTATAGATAAGAAAAGCTCATCTTTTCAAAGCTAATGTTATTACGTTACCGCCAGTAATAATTACGGCAATTGTAGTAAGATTAATAGTTAAAATATACTTATGGGGCGATGCATTATTTATACTGTTTAAAAAGTTGGAGCCTTAAAACATAATCTTTCACCGTTCGATAGATAGGTAAGGTAAAAGCACCCGGGTATGGAAAGAGCTTATCAATTGAGCGGATTACCACCGGATAGTTAGAAGGGTAGCTCTATACCAGGCTGTAATGCTTGCCGCACGAGCATTTTATTTTCCACTAGCAGGCGATGCCCGGTGGTGCTTCCGATAAAAATTAGTTGCTCTTTTTCGTACTTAATGGCTGTGCCTTCGGGCAGGCAAATAACCGATGAAGAGGAGTTGAGCTGCAAGAATTCCGTTAGCCGCTGGTCCCGTGTTTCACCGTTAAAACCATGCACAACGGTGTTATGATAATGCGGATTGATATGAAAGGGGAAGAAGCCAAGTGCAGTAAAACGTTGTGGTTGTATAATAGGCATATCGTTAGTAGTGCTAATGCTTACCCCGGTAATATTTGATCCGGCACTCCAGCCAATATAGGGCGTACCGCCGGCTACTTTTTCCTTGATCAGTTCCGGCAAATCCAGGTCGTACAGGTCGTGTAATAACTTAAAGGTATTACCACCGCCTACCATTATTACGTCGCTTTCTTCAATAATAATTTTTGCCTCTTTAGGGATGACTGTTTTTATGCTGTAGGGCAGGCCGGATAAGCCTTTGCGTACCTTGGCCGTATATAACTCATAGTCGTTATCTACTGCGGCAAACGGTATAAACGCTATGGATAAGGGAGCGTTACCTAAGAATGTTTTAATTACAGGGGCCACTGTTTCCAGGTAGCCTTTTTTGCCTTCTCTTGAGCTGCTAAATGCCAATATGCGGGGATGTTTCATGTAGAAGAAGCTATGATTATGATGCCTCGGTAATGGATTAATTGTTTGCTCTTGTTTGCATTTTCCGTATCAGCCAGCCATCGGTTGTATAAAGCCAGGTAGCGGTAAAGGTGCCTGACACCTGCACCGTATCTCCTTTAGGCAATACAGCCGTTTGCCAGTAGCTTCCTTTCTGCATAGCCGTATCACTTCCTAAAGAAATAAAGGCTGTTGCAGAACGCTGCGAAAGCACCTTTATATCTTTAAACTTAGTCAGGAAGCGCCGTATCGAGTCGCGGCCTTTTACTTCGTCGCCCAGTTCACCATCAACAGTGTAGATGGCGGCAATCGAATCAGCATCCACTTTTTGTATCAGCCGGTTATAACGCTGCATGGCAGTTTCAATTTCTACATTGGTATGAGGCTGATGGCAGGCGGGGGCTACCATCGCAACGCTTATTAAGTAACTAGTGAAGTAGAGGAGACGCTTCATAAAAAAGATTTGCAGCAAGGTTCTATGCGGCTAAAGATATTAACTAAAGGAGATTATTGGAACCAATGCGGATGGACGACAATTAGTTGCTGCTATTGCTCCCGCTTGAATACCATCCGTTGCGGAAAGGCGGGCCCGAAGCTGATAAATGCCGTTTCTTTTTTTAGAAGACGAAAAGCCCCAACCCTGCTCCAGTCGGCATGTGTAGAGGAAATCCAATCGGCCTTTACGTTAAGGGTGATGGTAAAACGATTAGCGCTGTCGGTGTTCCATTCAAATCGTTGATGAAACAGTTTATTTAAGGTGCGCAGTACTATCTTACCACCGGTTCTTTTATAAACCACCTTTATATTGCCTGTAGCATCGGTGCTAAACATATAGCTGCCCCGGCCCGCCACTTCTAACCCCATAGAAATTTTAGCAGTCATATTTACGCCGTCTTTATCTAAAACAGTTACCCATACACTATCGCCGGGAGCAGTAGTAGCAACAATATTTTTTATAACCGCATACGTTGTTGGATCAACAGGCTGCAGTTTCAACGTATCCTTTTTTAATTGCCAGGTTCCAAAACAAAGCTGTGAGGAGGCTTCGCAACCCTCCTCAAAAAAATAAGCAGCATCAGGATAGAGTACGATGTTTTTAGAACATAGTCCACCTAAATCTTTAGCGATATACCATTCCGGTTTTTGACAGAAAGATGTAGCGGAAAAGGCAAAGGCTATCGTTGTAAGAAGTAGCAATTTCATATCCTGTTCAATGCAATAAATAGATATTTAGGAGTAACGAAAGAAAGGTAGTAACAGTAAACAATTAAAAATGTATTACGAAGATTTTTTTGCCATCGCAATTACAACAGCGCCGGCAGCCATCAGCACTGCACCGATAATAATTTGCCAGGTAATTTTTTCTTTTAAAAACAAGGCAGCGAACAAAATGGCAAATACCAATGACAGCCGCTCTAACGGATTTACCCGCGAAGCATCGCCTAAACTTAAAGCCTTAAACGTTAAAAGAGAGGAGGCAGTAGTAACTACACCGGCAATTAATAAATAAGCCCAACTGCGGCCATCAATTTCTGCCAGCTTTGATACATTGCCTTGTATCATAACTACGCCCCACGATACTAAAATGATCACCACGGCTTGTATGGCAAAGGCTAAATTGGGGTCAACATTCTTGATGCCGGCTTTTGATAATACAGTAACAATCGCGGCGCTAAAAGCAGCCAGCAAAGCAAAAAGGATCCACATGGCGTTTGACGATTTTTTCAAAATTGGAGGTATCAACGGTGATAGGAGGTTGCAATAAGTTTACCAGCATTTATTACCTGGTAACCATTTATGCCACTGTTCTTTTAAGGCCATGCTAAAACAAGCATACTGTTTGCAACGGCTATCTTCTTTTTACCAACAATAATTTTCACACAGATGAACTACCGCAACTTTAAAGGACATAACATAGCAGAGATAGGCTTGGGTACCTGGCAACTGGGTAGCGCCGATTGGGGAACTGTAGATGCTGATGCCGCCTTGGCTATTTTGCACCAGTACGTTTTGGCCGGCGGCAATTTTATAGATACGGCTGATGTGTATGGGATGGGTGTTAGCGAAAGCCTGATTGGCCGGTTTTTAAAAACACAATCCACTCAATTATTTGTAGCGACAAAGCTAGGCCGGAGGCAGGATGCACCCAATGGCTGGGACCAGAATTTTACTTATGATTTCATGCGACGCCAAACAGAGGACTCACTAAAGCACCTGGGCCTGCAGCAAATTTTTTTACAACAATTGCATTGCATACCTACTGAAGAAATGCGCAAGGGCGAAGTATTTCATCACCTGCGAAAATTACAAAGTGAAGGTTTAATAAAGCACTTTGGCGCCAGCGTAGAAACCTCAGAAGAGGCGCTTATTTGTCTGGAGCAGGAAGGGTTGGCTTCGCTGCAAATGATCTTTAATTTATTCAGGCAGCATGTGGCCGATGAAGTGTTTAAGAAGGCGGCGGAGAAAGGTGTAGCATTAATTATAAGAGTGCCGTTGGCAAGTGGTTTATTAGCCGGCAAGTTTACCGCCGAAACTACATTTAACCCTGCCGACCACCGCAATTTTAATGCGGCCGGCGATGCCTTTAATGCCGGTGAAACCTTCTCGGGTATTGACTTTCAGCAGGGCGTTCAATTTGCCGGTAAAATGAAATCGCTGCTTCCGCATGGCTCCATGCCGCAATTGGCCCTTCGCTGGATACTTGACCATCCCGAAGTAACTACTGTTATTCCGGGCGCCTCCAAACCCTCGCAGGTAGATAGTAATGTAGCGGCATCATCGCTGCCGCCCTTGCCGGCTAACATACATAAAACGTTACGATCTTTATACGACGGGGAAATAAAGCCAGTAATACGCGGGCATTATTGATTGAGCGGCAACCCGCCAAGAAGTGAATTACTCCTGTGGTTGGTGCCGCGTTAATTTGGCTTGCTCTTCTGCCGTTAGCGTTGCCAGCCATTGCTGATGCACTTCATCGGCATTGGTGGCGTTCAATGGATTTTCTTTATAGTATTCATTCAGCTTCATCGCCATGTCATCGCCCATCTCCCAGGTTTCGTTCAGGGCTTCTACATAAATGCTTAATGTATTTTCCATGCAGGGAACATAAAAAAGATCGGGCCAGCAAATGGGTGGTAGAACCCGTACCGTGTTACCTTATAATAGCATATCAGAGTAGCGCTTAATTGGCGAATCAACAGCTCAGGCCTTGGTAACAAAAATGGTATTCCCACTTTTTTGCCTCTCGCTACAGAAGTTTTTTATCCGTCCTTTACCCGGAAACCTCATACACCATTTTGTGTTTAAACGCAGCTTGGCTTGCTACTCAGAGGCAAAAAAAAGCACAACGGTTTTTTCGCTTGCGCATGGCGTATCACCAACGTCAGTGAAAAAAACTTATTCGCTTCTACACGAAAATTTTTTTAATCCCAATTCAGTGAACGGATGAATTTATTTCATTTTCGCTCTTTAGAAGACCACAGAAATCTATAATACAAATAGCCGTTTTGCTATTACAGCGGCATTGTAGTTTCCAAAATGAATGTGATAGGCTCCAGCGTTTTGGATAAATGGTTAAAGGGACAAAACCGATAGGTACCGCCGAAGAAATATTATGGTTTATACCAGTACAACCGGAATGGAATGGGAGGGAAAGGCACCATGATTTTACCATTCCTGAATTACGATTCCGACCTGATTATCTTTTAAAGCAAATTCTTTCGCAGCCCATGGCCGAAGCGTAATTTCTTTAAGGTTTGGATGAAGAAATTCAGGGTGAGATTTAGAAACTTCTTCATACACTTCCTGGATGTTTTTAGTCACTAACCTAAACTCAGGATAATGCTCTTTTGCCAGCGCTGTATTTTCAAAAAGATTTATGCGTAATCCATCTTTTTCCAATACGCAAAACGGGTTAGCAGATTTGATTTCATTGTGTCCGATTGTAAAATTCAAACAGTCAACAAAGAACTTCAACCCATCATTAATGTCAACATAAAAAACATTCGGAACTAATTTTTCAAAAGTCATAGCTTATTCGATTTAGGGTTATGAGAATCGTCTGTGTTTTCCTTATCCGGTGCTTCTCCCGAAGAAGACTCCATAAATTCAAAGGCTTATCGGGGACGCGTTGTCTTAGCTGTGCCGACGCATCCCGCAGAAGAAACGTTATGGGTTATGATGGTGCGGCGGAGACGGGCCGGGCAAGAAGGTTTATTGCAGTTTAGTTCTTTCGGTCCTTCATCTGCTCTGTAATTTCATTGGTTATTTCCTCAACATCTTTTTTGAAAGATTGCTGAAAGTCTTTTTGATATTTGGCACTCATAATTGTCATCACGTCTTTGGAAATAGCAGGCGTTTGATTCAACAACTTTTGCCCCGATTTAGATCCGTAAAAAATGGCAAAATCATCAATTTCTTCTACTGTGAAGTACTTGTCATAGATATCGACCATGTCTTCGTTTAATAACCGCAACGCATTTTCTTTTGACTTTTTCATGCTTCTCTCCATTAACTTCTGACCGATTTTAGAAACGTCAACGCCATGATTAGTATACATCGTATCGTTAAACATGATTGACATGGTTTTGACCATTGAAGAAGTCATTGCATCAAGTGTTTTTATGATTAGGGAATCCTGATGCATCAAAATAAAAAGGTTCTTTATCTTTTCTTTCTTTGTTGAGTTTTGCACCTGGCCTTGTGAAGCCAGTGCAATAAGGAGTATGGCAGGTAGTAGTAATCTTCTCATTTGATAGTATTTGTTAGTTTGCTTTGACCTGGTAAATATAGCAGTCATAGCAATCTACTTTTTCGATGTGTCTCCCGCTGAAGATTTTTACTACATCGTATTCTTTATCGGGGACGCATCGTGTTGCTATGCCGACGCGTCCCGCAGTAGATACGTTATGGTTGATGATCGTGCGGCGGAGACACGTCGGAGGAAGATAGTATTAAATTGAGATGTAATTATTGTCGCACTGTTGGGTATTGTATTGAGCCTGAAACTATAAAACAAAAAGGTCTGAGTTAGTAAAGTTGTTTGGCATTTCTTTGAGGATGAATGGAAATTAAGAAGATACCATTTGATTGAAGTTCATACTCTACCTTGTCATAATCGCCAGTCAAACTCCAACCTACAAGAGTGGGTTTTGAATATCCCATTTTGACCAAATTGTTACTGATTTCCTTTCCTAAGTTTTCACCTTCGCCATCGCCACCACATTGGATTTCGATTTTTGTGTCTTTAGATGGAATACTTCAATGATTCTTCGCATTATTTTTAAATCAATATGCCTCTGTTTAAGAACGTTTGTATAGTTGTAGTTGTTTATTTGTTTAGATGAATCAAAAAAAGCAGGACCATGAACATCAACTTTTCTGTTATCCGTTTTAATGTCACGTCCAGCATTATTTTGGTCACGCCCAACTTTTGTTTGAATATTATTAGTTATAGGGCCTTTTGAAAAAGTGTCTATTTTTTGTGTTGGTACAGATTGGATAGGAGTAAGTGATGCATCTTGAGAGAAGCAACTCTTAATGTAAAGGGTTCCGGCCAAGAAGAAAAGGCTAATAATACCTAAAACGATTTTGGCCTTAGCCTTAGTATTGAGATCTTTATCAATCATAAGTATTAGTTCTTTTATGGTTATACTCTTTTGTTGCTTGGCAGAATTTTACCTCTTTCACAGATTGTATTTGTGTGCAGCTAATTTGCTCATGTATATGGGCTAAAATTTGTCAGGAAAGAGGGGTTAAGATGTGCCAATCCACCTGCACCTTAATCAAAAATATGCGAAAGTTTTCAGGTCTAAATGTCTCGACAATATTTACTAATCGCTGATCCATAAAAACATTTAAACGAATGTTTAAAACTTTCGCAAATACATTTTAATCTGAACTATCAAAATCACTCCTCCAACAAATCTGGCCGTCTCTCTCTCGTTCTTTCCACCGCTTGCTCATATCGCCATTCTTCAATCTTTGCCGTATTGCCACTTAGCAAAATATCAGGCACTTTACTGCCTCTCCATTCAGCCGGCCTGGTATAAACTGGTGGCGCTAATAAGTTATCCTGGAACGAATCTGTAAGCGCCGATGTTTCATCATTCAACACGCCGGGAATCAACCGCCCAATAGCATCTACCAAAATAGCGGCCGCTAATTCGCCACCGCTCAATACATAATCGCCAATAGAAATTTCTTTGGTTACGTATTGTTCACGAATGCGTTGATCAATGCCTTTGTAGTGGCCGCAAATAAGCAGCAGGTTTTGTTTTAAGGAAAGTGCATTAGCCGTTTTTTGATTGAAGGTTTCGCCATCCGGTGTAAGAAAGATGATCTCATCAAACCTTGCATCCTTACTTAATTCATCAATGGCATTGGCGAGGGGCTCGGGCATCATTACCATACCGGCGCCACCACCATATTGATAGTCATCTACCTGGCCATACTCATTCACCGCCCACTTACGCAGGTGATGAATGTGTACCTGCAGCAAACCCTTGTCCCTGGCCCGTTTCATGATGGAGTGGGAGAGAGGACTTTCTAATAATTCGGGAACCACAGTGAGGATGTGAATAGAAAGGCACCTCAACCCCAGCCCCTCTCCATCGGAGATAGAGAGGGGAGTCGAGTCGTTTATAGATTTTACTTCTCTTTCCATTGAAACTGCTTTATAGAAATGGTTGTAATGATAGTTAGGACTGAACCTAAACCCCTCTACAACTTGTTGGAGAGGGCAGGGGTGAGGTTTACTTTCTCGAGTAATTCGGCGCTTCTCTCGTTATCTCCACATCATGCGCATGGCTTTCACGCATACCGGCGTTAGTGATTTTAACCATGGCAGCGTTTTGCAAATCTTCGATAGTGGCGGCGCCACAATAGCCCATGCCGGCACGCAAGCCACCTACATATTGATACACGATTTCCTTTAAAGAACCTTTATAGGCCACCCGGCCTTCAATGCCTTCGGGTACATACTTTTTTATGTCTGCTTCCGGGTCCTGAAAATAACGGTCGCTGCTGCCCACCGACATAGCGCCTAACGAACCCATGCCGCGATACTCTTTAAACTTTCGTCCTTCATAAATAATGGTATCGCCGGGGCTTTCTTCTGTACCGGCAAAAATGCTTCCCATCATCACACAATCAGCGCCTGCGGCTAATGCTTTTACCATGTCGCCGGTATAGCGTATGCCGCCATCGGCAATCAGGGGAATGCCTTTGCCTTTTAGCGCCGCATGTGCCTGCATAATGGCCGTTAATTGCGGCACACCGGCACCGGCTACAATGCGGGTGGTACAGATAGAACCCGGGCCTATACCCACTTTCACGGCATCAGCGCCGGCATCAGCCAACGCTTGCGCACCTTGCGTGGTAGCGATGTTGCCGGCAATAACGTTCAGCTTTTTAAAGTTCTTTTTTACGTCCTTCAACGCATCTATAATGCCTTTACTGTGTCCGTGCGCACTATCTAAACATATCACATCTACACCTACGTTTTCCAAAGCCGCTACTCTGTCTAATAAATCTTTGGTAACGCCAACCGCCGCACCTACTAACAATCGTCCGCGGGAATCTTTTACCGCAATGGGGTACGATGTAACTTTTAAAATATCGCGGTACGTGATCAACCCTACTAATTTTCCGTTACCATCCACTACCGGTAGCTTTTCAATTTTTGTTTGGTGCAATATTTTTTCTGCGCCATTTAAGTCTGTGCCTTCCGGTGCTGTAATTAAATTCTCTTTCGTCATTACTTCACTTACAGGCCGGTGCATGTTTTGCTCAAAACGCAGGTCCCTGTTGGTTAAAATGCCCGCTAATTTTCCACTGCTGTCCACTATAGGAATACCACCGATTTTATTCTCCCGCATAATAGCTAATGCATCGCCGATGGTAGCGGTAACCGTTAGCGTAATAGGGTCTATGATCATACCGCTTTCGCTGCGTTTTACTTTACGCACTTGGTCGGATTGTTTTTCAATCGTCATGTTTTTATGCAGGATGCCGATGCCGCCTTCTCTCGCCAACGCTATAGCCAGCGCGGCTTCTGTTACAGTGTCCATTGCGGCAGATAGCATGGGTACATGGAGTGTAATATCTTTTGTGAGGCGGGTTTTTATTTCTACGTCGCGGGGAAGAATTTCGGAGTAGCCCGGAACCAGCAGAACATCATCAAACGTAAGGCCTTCAATAAAGGTTTTTGTAGTGGGGTTTGTTGCCATAGGCAAAGATAGGGAGGTGAGGTAAAAGTTGGCAGAGGGAGGTTGAAAAGCAAATTGCTAAAGGCAAGATGATTGAGTAGTAAAGGCTAAGGATAGAGGTGCCAACTGCTAACTATAAACTGCTAACTTTTCTAAGTTGGTACATTGAACTGATGGGTTTATTTTTAGAGGGATGAAAGGATTGCTTTCCCTTCCCCTATTTTTTATTGGCCTTTTTTATGGACGCACCGGCGCTTGCCAGGATACATCGTCGAGGTTTGCAGTAGTGTTATCACCGGCCTTGTTTGTGCCGGTGACGGTAGCGGCGCAAGGCGGCTTACAATATAGACTGAGCAGGCATTGGAGCTTGTTAGGGGAAGTGGCGGTTCCTACTTTTTACCCAAAGAATACACAATATGAAACCATAAAATACCTGCGGACCGGCATAGAAGTAAAGTACTATTCAGATGCGCACAGGAGCAACAAAAGCTATGTTTCTTTTCAAAGCAATTATTTATTTCGGAAGCTGACGGATAAAGACCAGAATTTTTATTATACTAAAACACAAACCTTCTCTTATCAAAATGCCCATATCAATTCACCCGTTTTATCATCGGCGGTAAAGTTGGGTATTGAAATAAAAGCAGGCAAAAGAACCTTTGTTGATGGATTTATCGGCGCCGGGGCGAGGTTCATTTTTACTACGTATAACGCTGATAAAGTAGTAGTAACTTCCAGTGAACCGCACAAGCAAAACCTCTTAAATTTTGATGATGCCTGGCAATTTGATTACACCCTGATGCGGTTGCATGTTACCGCCGGAATCAGGTTTGGTGTAAGGTTGTAATCAAACCATTTTATACATTTTACCAGGGCTGCTTTGCACTACACCTTGAAGTTCTAAATTTAAAATGGCGGCAGCCACAGCGCTGCTGCTTAAGCCGCTACTGATGTTGATTTCATCTATAGGCACGGCTTCTTTTTTTTGCAGAATTTCAATTATTGCTTTTTCATCCGCCGTTAATTCAATAAATAATTCACGCTGCTTTTTGGGCTTTGTCTTTTTTTCTTTCCAGCCTAATACGTCAATTAATTCATCGGCATCGGTTAGTAAAATGGCTTTGTTGTATTTAATTAAATGATTGCAGCCGGCACTTAGTTTGTCGGTTGTTCTGCCGGGCACGGCAAACACATCGCGGTTATAGCCATCAGCTAATTTGGCGGTTATCATACTGCCACCTTTTATGGTAGATTCTATAATAATGGTAGCATCGCTCATGCCTGCAACAATTCGGTTGCGTAGCGGAAAATTATGTTTATCTGGTTTGGTATCATGAAAGAATTCAGATAAGATGCCGCCTTCTTCCGTAATCATTTCTTTGGCCAGTTCTGCATGTTGCGAAGGATAAATTTTAGCCAGGCCATGACCCACCACACCCACGGTTGGTAAGCCGGCCTTTAGTGCTGCTTTATGTGCAATGGCGTCAATGCCAAAGGCAAGTCCACTAACAATTAAAATGTTTTGAGCTGCTACATCTTTAATGATTTTTTCGGTAAAAGCTTTGCCGTATTCCGTGTTGCTGCGGGTACCAACAACGGCAATAATTTTAGAAGCGTTCAAATCCGCGGAGCCTTTATAAAAAAGCAGCGTAGGAGAATCATAACAATTTAAGAGACGTTGCGGATATGCTTCATCGGTTAAAAAAACAGGCTTGATTTTATACTTGTCAATAAATTTTAGCTCGGCTTCCGCAAGGTGAAAATCATCAAAGTGCTTAATGGACCGGGCCCTTACCTCTCCGATGCCTTCTATTTTTTCCAGCTCCGAAACCTTTGCTTTAAAAATAGATGAGGCGTTACCAAAATGCTGTACTAAAATTTTTGCCTGTACATCGCCAATGTTAGGTACAAGCGTAAGACAGAGTTGATGAAAAAGTTCGGATTGCATGTGGGGAGATGGCAGATGATGGTTGATAGATGATAGCAAATTAAGAAAACTCTCTCATTGGTTTATTCTCATCTGCCATGTCTCCATATAAAGATGCAAGGCATCGGCCAGATTTTTTATCGTTGATGTAACGTATTTGCCTTGGGTAACCACTTCGGGAAACTGTTTTATGGTTCCAATAAAATAGTCTTCCCCTTTAAAAATATTGATAAGCATTTCCATATTCACGTTACTTTGAAATGAATGATTTGCTTCCTTATTAACCTGTTAGACCTACTAACTGATTAACTCATTTACTTCGCCATTACCCTCAATTCCGTTCTTCTGTTTTGTGACCTGCCTTCTTCTGTTTTGTTATCTGCAATGGGTTTAGAGGCGCCAAACCCTTTGGCAATAAGCCTTTCGGCCCTGATGCCTTTTTTAATCAGGTAGTTGATAGTGGCTTTTGCCCTGGCCTCTGAAAGCTTCTGATTATCTACTGCTGTACCAATATTATCCGTGTGCCCTTCTATCTGAATTTTTACGGTAGGGTTATCCTGTAACAACTGCACCACTTTATCCAGTTCCACTTCCGACTCCGGCTTTACATCATACTTCTTCGTATCAAAAAATAAGTTGCGAAGAACAATAGTCGCTTGTACTTCTATCGGTTGTAAGGGAATATTTTTTTTATAGATAGAGTCAGCCGGCCGGTTTTTTAAAGAGTAATTATCGGAGTAAAATAAATAGCCTTGGCGGGCCACGTTAAAAGCATAGTCTTTCCCAACCGGTAGGGTGATTAAATAATTACCTGTTTCATCGGTTTGTACTTTTGAAATTGTTTGTTTGGTAGTAAGGTCAATCAACTCTACCGAAGAAGGTAATCCGGATGATGTTTTCTTATCATACACCTTGCCTTTTACCCATAAAGTGCGTGCCGGACGTACATCTTCCCGCATATCAAAAGTATAGATGTCGTACCGGCCTTTGCTATCGCTGCGGTCGCTGGTATAGTAAGTTGTTTTGGCATCAGCGCCTATAAACAAGGTGCCTTCGTTATCAATCGTATTAATAGGATAACCCAAATTTTCAGGCTTGCCCCATTTGTTATCGGCCCCCTTGCGTACTACAAATAAATCATCACCACCGTAGCCTTGCAGGCTGTTTGAAGTAAAGTATAACGTTTGGTTATCGGCATGAATAAACGGACACTGTTCATCACCCACAGTATTAATGCCGGGGCCTAAATTTTCCGGTTTGCTCCATTTGCCGTTGGGTAATAAATGCGCTACGTAAATGTCTGTTCCGCCATAACCGCCAAAGCGCCGGCTGGCAAAATAAAGGTCTCTTTTATCGGGCGAAAGGCAGGGCTCCGATTCCCACTGATCGGTATTGACATTGCTTCCCAAATTAAAAGCCGGCGACCAGCCATCGGGTGTTTTATAAGAGATGTAAAGATCGCAACTGCCTTCTCCATCGGGCCGGTCGCAACCGGTAAAAACCAGCCATTCGCCATCGCTTGAAATGTTCTGTGCACCTTCGTTTTGAGGCGTATTAATATTACCGGGTAGTGGAACGGACTTGGTCCATTTACCATCTACTTTTTCTGAAGCAAAAAAGTCTTCGTTATGGTTGCCAACCCGCCGTGTATATACTAACAGCTTACCATCAATAGGCATCGAGGGGAAGTATTCCGCCTCCGGCGTATTGATGGAATCACCTAAATTTTTAGGGGCAAAAATGTAGTTGCCCTTGTGTGTTTTTGCATAATCAACCGCAAACTGAAAGCTGCGCTGGCGGTACTCTGCAGCCTTTTTAGTAGTAGGATGAAGATTAGACTTTGCTAATAAAGAAGTAACCGCTTGCAAGGCTTTTTCAAACTCCCCTTTGCCCGCTAAGTTGATGGAATAAGGAAGCAACGATTCGGCCGTATAATCTTTATCCATGGCAATGGCTTTTTCATACAGGGCCACGCTTTGCGTATAGTCCTTTACTTGTCCATATACACCGGCTAAAGAAAGATAAGCGTCAATATAATTAGCATCTCTCCGTATGGCTTCCTGTAAAGCGGCAATGGCTTCTTTGTACTTAGCATCCTGGGCAAGGTCCAGGCCCCTGTCATAGAAGGTGATGGCTTTTTTATCCACTTTCTCAGGATCGTATTGAGCGAAGGCTGAGTACGAAATAAGTAACAGGATAGTGGTTGTAGTAAGTAGGTTTTTCATGCGTGGTGTGATAGTTAAGGATAAAGAATGCGTTGAAAACTTTCGGGTTGAAGCACCGTTATTTTTGGAAATGTTATCTCTTTAAGAAAATTAAAATGCTTATCAAAAGTGATGAGATAATCAGCGCCGGAAGCAACATAGCAGTCTGCAAATTTATTGTCATCAGGGTCCGTGTACATTAAATTAAAATGAAAGTGCACTGTCTGTAAGCACATTTGGCGCCTCTGTTAAAAGGTTCAATACTTCTTGCGCTGGTTCCTGGCCCCAATGAAAATTAAACTGTTCCTCATACTCGGTAAGTATTTCATTTGAAACAATAACCAAAAAACATTTGTATCAATTATAACCCGCAACATAGTTAAGAAGGACTGTTTGCCATACGGTCTAAATCGGCTTGTGTGTACCCTATCTCATACCAGATTTTATCTAAAATGTTGGTAAGTTTTTCAGCATAGTATTGGGTAAACAAGCGTTTCAAATCCATAATCTCTTCTTCTGAACTCACCCTGCTGAAAAGCTTCAACAGCTCCAACTGCACTTTATTTAACGGCCCAGAAATAGTTTCCATAAAATCTTTTTTTAAAAATACAATTTATTCCTGCCAAGGCAACTCAAGGCACGTTAATATACTTGTGCGTTTGCAGCGAGAGTTGCCACTTTGGATGCGCTTTTATATAATCTACTATCACCGGTGTAATGCTTTCGGCCTTTGACCATTCCGGCTGAAGAAACAACCGGCAATGTGGTGCTACCTGAGCGGCCCACTGCTCCGCCCAGGCAAAATCAGATTTATGAAAGACCACAATTTTCAATTCGTTTGCATGGGGCAAAACTTCGGGTAACGGCGCTTTAAATTTTTTGGGTGATAGGGTAATCCAATCCAATTCGCCCGATAACGGTGAGGAACCCGATGTTTCGATATGTGTGCGCAAACCGGCGCTGCGCAAGGCTTTGGTAAGAGGGGCCAGATTATGAAGCAAGGGCTCGCCACCGGTAATCACTACTATCTCCGATGGTGTTTTTTTGATTGTTTTAACCATATCTTCAATAGCCCACAGCGGATGTTTAGCGGCATCCCAGCTATCTTTTACATCGCACCACACACAGCCAACATCGCAACCGCCAAGGCGTACAAAATAAGCGGCCCTACCGGTATGTACACCTTCGCCCTGTAGTGTATAAAACTGTTCCATCACAGGTAAAGCAGTTGCTTCTTCACCCACAATATTTAATTTAGCTGTATTCAAAACTTCTACCATCATTATCTGTTTTCATTCGCTATTCAATCGTAATGCTTCATGGCGCAAGCCCTGAATGTGTTCTTCATTAAAGCAGCGATAGTCATTGGCCCCACGCCACCCGGCACCGGTGTTATGTAAGATGTCTTTGGCGCTACCGATGCATAGTCCACATCGCCGCTGATACGATAGCCGCTTTTTTTACTCGCATCTGTAACCCGTGTAATGCCTACGTCAATGATTACCGCGCCTTCCTTTACCATATCTTCTTTTATAAAGCCGGGCCTTCCCAAGGCAGCGACAATAATATCGGCCGACCGGCAAATTTCTTTCAAATTTTGCGTTCCCGAATGGCAGATGGTAACCGTGCAGTTTCCGGGGTTGGTAGCGGCGCTTAATAAAATACTCATAGGCCGGCCAACAATATTGCTGCGGCCAATCACCACGGCATGTTTGCCTGCGGTATCAATTTTATAATGGCCCAGCATCAGCATAATTCCATAGGGCGTAGCCGGAATAAAAGAGGGTTGACCCTGCACCATGCGACCGACATTATTGGGATGAAAGCCATCTACGTCTTTAGCCGGTTCAATGGTATTAATCACTTCTTCAGAAGAAATATGGGCCGGCAAGGGAAGCTGCACTAAAATGCCATCTACTTCGGGATCGGTGTTCAAGTTGCGAATAATTTCAAGCAGTTTCATTTCCGAAATTTCGCTTTCCAAACGAATTAACGTGGACTTAAAACCCACCTCGTGGCAGGCTTTTACTTTGGAGGCTACATAGGTTTCGCTGGCGCCGTTGTTACCTACCAGGATGGCCACCAAATGCGGCACCGGCGCACCTCTTGCCATTAACTGCGCGACTTCTATTTTTAATGAATTAATAATTGCCTGGGCTGTTTCCTTGCCATTCAAAACTTGCATCCGGCAAAGATAGCCGAAGGCCGTTTATCGTTAGATCGTTAGAAATGCAGGTAACTATTCTCTATAAACACTTTCACTGATGCCTGCTATGGCCTTGTCATATCGCGTAAAGTTTTTATCTTGACAAAAACTAACTGCTTGAAAAGAGTACTTCTTTTTGCTGCCTGCTGCTATGCTTTGCGTGGATACGGACAAATGATACGAACACCGCTCCATACGGCTTACATCGGGTTGAATACGTATAGTACTCAATCTAAAGACGCGTTTTCTTTTACGTCCAACTCCGCTTCTCTTGCGGGGTTAAAAAAGTTTTCCGCTGGTATTTATTCCGAACGAAGGTTTTTGTTGCAGGAACTTTCTGCTTACTCTTTTGCAGCGGCCTTGCCATCCCAATCCGGCAACTTCGGACTTAGCGGCTCTTACTCAGGCGGAAGTTTATATAAAGAAACCTTGCTTGGCCTGGCCTACGCACAACGGTTAGGAACAAAAGCCGACATAGGTATTCAGTTTCATTATTTTTCCATGAACGCGGCCGGCTATGGCGCTGCATGGGCTATCACGTTTGATGCCGGCGCTGTATTTCATGTGACAGAAGCTTTACAAACGGGTATTTCTGTGTATAATCCCGTTGGGATGAAAATTGGCAAGTCGGGAGAAGAAAAGCTGCCGTCCATTTATTCTGCCGGAATGGGATACGATGTATCTAAGCAATTATTTATTGGTGCCGAAGTACAAAAGACCGAGAACCAGCCATTGTCGTTAAATGCCGGACTTCAATATTTATTTGCCGATAAGCTTTTTGCCCGTGGAGGCATTTCATCGGCTGCCTCAATTTCTTATATTGGTTTTGGTGTACTCATTAAGAATATCAGGGTAGATGTCACGGCTTCTTTTCATCCCTACCTTGGCGTAACCCCCGGCTTATTGCTCCATTATTCCGCTAAGTGAGGTACCTCTTTTTATTATATGGCTGCCTTGCGTTTACCATTTGTCTGGCACAAGATATTCCCCTGAGCACCCAACAACAATTGGAGAACCTGGCCGATGAAAATATTAAGGATGATGCCTTGCTGCAAAGCCTGGAATTTTATAGCAAGCATCCAATTGATATAAATAGTGCAATGCCCGAAGACCTGCAGCCACTAAGGCTTTTAACCGATTTGCAAATAGCGGATCTGGTACGCTATCGCATAGCTTTTGGAAAGCTGATTGACCTTTATGAACTACAGGCAGTGCCAGGGTTTGATGTGCCGACTATACAAAAAATACTTCCCTACATCTATGCGGGCCCGGCCGTTAGCCTGCAGGAAAACTTTCTTTCACGTTTTAAAAAAGGCGATCAGTATGCTTTGCTGCGGTTATCAAGAACGCTTGAAAGATCGAAAGGGTATAATGATTCGTTGCCTACTCATTATTATGGCGATCGTAACCACTTACTATTTCGTTACCGCTACCAATACAAAAACAATTTATACTATGGCGTAGTGGCCGATAAAGATGCGGGAGAACAGTTTTTTAAGCGGCCGCAAGGTTTGGGATTTGATTTTTATTCCTTTCATTTTTTTGCCCGCAACCTTGGAAAGATAAAGGCGCTGGCATTGGGCGACTATGTAGTTAATCTTGGCCAGGGGCTAACGCAATGGCAATCGTTGAGCTTTGGAAAAAGCGCTGAAGTGATGGGTATAAAAAGACAGTCGCCGGTAATACTGCCCTATCGTTCGGCCGGGGAGTTTTATTTTAATCGTGGTGCAGCGGCTACCATCAAGCTAAAAAGCATTGAACTCACAGGCTTTATTTCTTACAAAGCTTTTTCCGGAAATTTGGCCGCCGATTCCATTAATCGTTTTACTTCTTTTGGGCTTTCGGGCTATTATCGTACAGCATCTGAAATAGCCGACCGGTATAAGCTGCATGACCTTTCATTTGGTGGCAACATAGCATGGCAAAATGCTGATTTTAAAATTGGCCTGAATGCCGTTACGCACCGGTTTTCGTTGCCTATGCAAAAAAGTAATGATCCTTATAATTATTTTTCTTTCAGCGGAAGGCAGTCATCTAACGCCAGCATAGATTATAGCTATACGTTTAAAAACATGCACCTGTTTGGAGAGGCCGCTGTGGACCAAAGTCTTCATTCAGGCTTTGTTCAAGGAGTTTTAATAAGTGCAGATCCAAAGGTTGACATCTCGCTTCTTTACCGGTCTATCAGTAAAAAATATACCTCGCTTTTTGGGAATGCTTTTACAGAGAATACCTTGCCTTCTAACGAAAAAGGAATTTATACGGGCATTGTTATACGTCCGGCTTCTGAGTGGCAGTTATCTGCTTATGCCGACTATTATCATTTCCCTTTTTTAAAATACAGAACCAACGCGGCAACCAAGGGGTGGGATTACCTGGTGCAGTTAAGTTACCTGCCCTATAAAAAAGGAGAAATTTATTTACGCTACCACACGGAAAACAAACCGATTGATGAAACGGGAGTTACCGCTCCGATAAACTTTCCGGTAGAGAAAGTAAAACAAAATTTGCGGCTCCATTTTGCTACTGCTATTAATAAAAATATTTCTTTAAAAGCCAGAACCGAATTAGTATGGTACGATAAAAAGGGTAATGAGGCAGAAGAAGGGTTTCTGACCTTTTTGGAATTAGCCCATGAACCGTGGAAGAAACTATCGGGAAATATTCGATTGCAGTATTTTGAAACCGGAGGTTATAACAGCCGCATCTACGTTTATGAAAGTGATGTGCTCTATGATTTCTCCATTCCGGCATTTTACGATAAGGGCATCAGGTACTATATAAATGGTGCTTACACCGTTAATAAAAGATGTAGCATTTGGCTTAGAATAGCCCAAACGATTTATAAAGAAAGAAGGTCAGTAGGTTCCGGCCTTGATGAAATAGCCGGCAATAGCCGTTCCGACATTACGCTTCAAATTAAGTATAAGCTATAATCTTAATACTCTCTAATTTTTAAAAAATTTTATGTTTTTATTAAATTTCTTCTAATTTGCCGCAGCCATTTCGAGACCTCTGCTGTCTCATGTTATTGGCTCTCCTCATCAAATGGAGTACAACTGGATAGAATTAACGCTTTTTAAATTTAAAATTAAAAGTTCAATGAGAAAATTTACGCTACTGCTTTGTATGCTGGTACTAAGCGTATTGGCATTTGCCCAACGTACCGTAACGGGTACGGTTCGTGACGACAAGGGAGAGATTATTCCCTTTGCTACCGTTAGTGAGGTCGGAAAAAAGAACAGTGTCAGAGCTGATGCCAATGGTGTTTTCAGCATCAAAGCGGCCGATGGAGCAAAACTACAGATCACTTCAAGTGGCCATCAGGATCAAACCGTTACAGTGTCGGGAACAACAGTAAATGCGGTTTTAGTTACCCGTTCGGAGCAATTAAGTGAGGTAGTGGTAACTACTGCTTTAGGTGTGCAAAGGCAAGCAAGGGAACTTGGGTATTCAACCGCGAAGGTTAGAGCCAGCGAATTAACGCAATCTAAGGCAGTTAATATTACTAATGGATTAACCGGTAAAGTATCTGGCTTAACAATTCAACAGACAAATAATGGCGTATTTGGAGATAACAGAATTACTTTAAGGGGAATTCGTTCCCTCACCGGTAATAATCAGCCTATGCTGGTATTGGATGGCGTTCCTGTATCATTAGGATTTATTAATTCGCTTAATCCAAATGATGTTGCAGATGTTACAATTCTTAAATCGGCTTCTTCTACTGCTATTTATGGACCAGAAGGTGTAAATGGTGCAATTGTAATTACAACAAAAAAAGGAGTTAAGGGTCGCCCTCAGGTAACAGTAAGTCACACTATTCAATTAGAAAAAATTTCTTATTTCCCAAAATTGCAATCTCAGTTCGGGTCAGGGTCGTCCATTGATGCAAATGGCAATGGTATATATGATCCAATTGAAAATCAAGGATATGGTGATGCCTTTGATGGTTCTTTACGACAAATAGGTCGTACAGCCCCCGACGGCAGCCAATATCAGGTTACGTATGTAGCAAGGCCGGACGAAAAAAGTAAATTTTTTAATACAGGCGTTACCAATCAAACGGATGTTTCGTTTGCTACCGGGGACTTCTATTTAAGTGCTCAAAATGTAGGAATTAGAGGAATTATTCCTGGTGATGAAAATAATAGAAGAAATTTCCGTCTTCGGTCAGAAAAAGAGTATAATAATTTTAAAGCATCTTTTAATGTCAACTATACACGGTCTGACTATAATATCACCACTCAGCCTGATAGAGACCATTCACCTTATTGGCTGCTGATTAACACACCAATGGAGATTCCGATTACCCAATTTAAAAATTGGAGATCGAACTATTGGGCCAGCCCTAATGGATATTTTAATGACTATTATTCAAACCCTTATTTTATTATTGACAACTATCGTACAAAGGGTAGCTCGGATGATCTTTATGGAAATGTAGAGCTGAACTATAAGTTATTTCAAGGCGTAAACATAACTTATCGCATTAGTGAATCAATGTCGAATTCACTTGCTAAGAGCACCAGAGGGTCATTTACTTATTCTGATTTTGCTAAGTCAAGTGGTAAAAATATTGCTGCTTCCGGTGATTTGAATGCTTCTGTTGCAGACGTTACAAATAATAGTAACCGCTTAACATCAGAATTATTTTTAACCATGAGTAAAAAGGTTAAAGACTTCAAATTTGATGTTTTACTTGGACAAAGCTTTCGTCAAATCACATCAAAGGCAACTGGTATTTCAAGCAACAACCTTGGTCAAAGCACTACCTACAATGTAGTTTTACGTAAAGGCGAACCAACCGTATCAGAGGGCGACAGCAAACAAAGGCTTGAGCGTTTTTTTGGACGCGTAGGCGTGGGTTATAAAGATTGGGCCTTTCTGGAAGGAACGGCAAGCTATGACATTGACAGTCGCTTAGCTAACCCTTTTCAGGTAATCAGCTACGATAAAATTGGTTTCTTCTACCCAGGTGTAAACGCTTCTATTCTACTGAATCAAGTCATCCCTGCTCTAAAAAATAGTAACGTTTTCTCCTACGCTAAAATTCGTGGAGCGATTTCAAAAACGGGTAATGTAAACTTGGGCGCCTATAATTTAGAAAATACTTATGGTCTTTCTACTTTCTTTCCTTACGGCACTACCTTAGGATTCGGTTCAACCGGCACATTGGTTCAACCAAACTACAAGCCTGAGTTTGTTAATAATAAGGAGGTCGGTTTAGAATTAGGCTTCTTAAAAAACCGGATTAATCTGGAAGCTAATGCTTACACCCAGGATAATACGGATCAAATCATTAATGTAGCTTATTCAGCTACCACCGGATTTAATCGTTCTTTATTAAATGCCGCCTCCTTTACAAATAAGGGTCTTGAGTTTGACCTAAAACTTACTCCACTTATCAAAATAGGAAAACTTTCTGTTGACGTTAAAGCAAACTATACCTATCAAACCAATAAGATTACAAAAATTATTGAAGGGGTAGATCAGTTAGGCGTGGGAAATGCAAACTTTGCTATCGTAGGCATGCCTGCCTTTGTATTTAAACTTACTGACTACGTACGCGATGCTCAAGGCCATGTTATAGTTGACAGAAACACGGGTATGCCGAAGACAGATCCCAACACCAAAGTGTTTGGTAATACATTACCCAATAACATACTTGGATTAAGCATGAACCTAAATTGGAAAGGCTTAACCGTTAGTGCTGTGGCTGATTATAGGTCAGGTAATCAGATTTACTCCGGTAATCTTGGAAACGCATTGGATTTTTCGGGTATCTCGCAACGAAGTGCTCTAAATTCTCGTCGTGCTTTTGTGTTTCCTAACTCTGTATATGATGATGGTACCGGTAAGTTAGTTACCAATACTAATGTTTATACTCAATCTTATGGGTACAACTTCTTTTCTCAGGATGTAAACACTGGTGTTCAATCAAATTATCTTTCTAGTGGTTCTTTCTGGAAGTTGAGGGAAGTTGCTATAAGCTACACTATTCCGATGAAAGTTTTCGGCAGTGGAGTTAATAATTATATCAAAGGGGTAACCGTGAGTTTAAATGGCCGTGACCTTTACACTTGGTTACCAAAAACAAATCAATGGACGGATCCTGAATTTTCAAACTCAAGTTCAAGTAATGGCCAAGGGGTTAGTGATTTATATAATACACCACCAACAAGAAAATTTGGGGCTACTCTTCAAGTTCAATTCTAAACGAGAAAAGATAAACAATGAAAGCAAGAAAGATAATTATACCGATCCTTGTAGTAACAATAGCAAGTTTAGGATTACTACAAAGCTGTAAGAAAAGTGATTTCAACATCAATCAAAACCCGAATTCGCCTACCGATAGTACAGTTACTTATAACGTGCTGTTAGCAGCTGCCCAGCAAGGTACCGCTTATGCTGTAGAAACTGATTGGGGTTTTTTACAAAACTGGCTGGGATATTGGGCACGATCTGGGACTTATGCAGCTAACATACAGGAAGAAACTTATCAGGTAACCACCAATTTCCAAACTAACGTTTGGACTGACTTTTATGCAAATACTTATAACTATGAGGTAATGCGTCAAAAGTCTAAGCAGGCAGGCGCTACATTTTATGAAGGTGTAGCAAGAATGATGAAGGCTCATAACTTTGCGATATTAGTAGATGTGTATGGCAATGTACCCTACTTTGGTGCATTGCAAGGAAGTGGGAATATTACACCTAAGTATGATGATGCAAAAGCGATTTATCAAGATTTATTTCGCCAGATAGACACAGCGATTACTCAAATAAGAGCAACTGTAGCTGCTAAAAATGTTGATTATAAGACTAACGATCTCATGTTTGCAGGGGATACGGCCAAATGGGTTCGTTTCGGTAATACGTTAAAGCTGAGATGGTTGATGCATCTCTATCAAGTTCCAGGATTTGATATCGCTGGCGAAATGAATAAAATTGTTATTAGTGGTTCTGGATTTTTGGGTTCCGGTGAAAATGCTCAAGTAAATCCAGGGTTTAGTGCATCAAAGCCCAATCCTTTTTATCGTACTTACGTAAAAGATGAAGGTGGCACAGCTACAGGTAACAGTGTCTACTATAAAGGGAACCAGTATGCTATAGACTACTATAAATATGATGGCGACCCAAGACTTGATTATTTTTATACTGCCGGTGCAAATGGTCAAGTAGGTGTAAAATATGGACTGCCTCCAACCACCGATAATGCAGCCGCTAATCTATCGGCAGTCAATGGTAAAGGCTTACTTAAAAATTCGGGATATGATAGCCCCGCTTGGATTTTTACTAGTGTAGAAAGCTTATTTCTTCAAGCCGAGGCCCGTTTTCGAAATATTATTACGACAGGTGCCACGGCTCAAGCTCGTACAACGGCTGCTATACAAGAATCGTTTCTTTGGTTAGGCATTCCAAATGCGGCTACGGCAGCCAATAGCTATATTGCTAGTAATGCTGGCTATGCAGACGTTGATTTTACGGCTGCTCCTGTGGCAGGATCAGGTTTACCTGCCGGTATCTATACGATCATTCAACAAAAATGGTTTGCCTTGAATGCGATTGCTCCTTTCGAGGTTTGGACTGATTATAGAAGAACGGATATTGTTTATGGAAAAGGTGGTGGTTATGACCCTGGTCCTCCGCTATCTGTCGCCACATCAAATACAGCAACCAAAATACCGCTACGATTGTTTTATCCGCAAAACGAGTACAATTATAATGGCGCTAATGTTGCGACACAAGGAAGCCTGAATGCATTTACTTCTAAAATTTTCTGGGATATAAACTAAACTGATAAACATGAAAAAATATTCTTTATCCATTCTGCTTCTGTGTGCCGTGCTGATAATTGCTAGCTGCGTAAAGGACAAAGGGTTCGATGACAACAAATATGGAATAAAAGACCCTTCTTCGAATACGGCAGTATCCATCCCACTAGCAGTATCTGGTATTACCGTAGTTGGTGTTGATTTTGTAAGTACAAGTCAATCCTTTAACGTCTTCGGTGTGCAACTTGAGTCAGCTAACGTTGCAAGCACAGACATCCATATTAATCTAGTGCCCAATGCGGCATTAGTTTCCTCTTATAATAGTGCAAATGCAGCTAATTTGATTGCGTTACCCTCAAGCACTTATAATATTCCAAGTTTAAAAGTTACAATCCCAGCCGGCAGTAAAACTGCCTACTTCAATATAGTTATTCCAAATGCATCAACACTAAGTCCACTTAGTACTTATGGCTTAGGATTTACTATAGGAAGTATTGATGAAGCAGGGATTTCTATACCCTCCAATATGAAAAATATTGTAGTACAGTTTAGTATTAAGAATAAGTATGATGGAATATATAAAATGAGCGGGGTTCACAATCGTTCACCTTATGATGCAGATCCTTATAAAAATAAGTTGATGTATATGATCACTGCCGGTCCAAATGCTGTATATTATTACTGGGCGGAACAGAATACAATCGGACATCCCATAACCAACTCGAATAGTTGGTATGGTGCATCGTTCAGTCCAACTTTGGCATTCGACCTTAGCACCAATAAGCTTACATCAGTATACAATTTTTCCCCGGCAGGTACTCCGCCAATGACAGTGGGTGATCCCACCAGCCGGTTTGATCCTGCAACTAAAACAATCTATGCACAATGGTATTATAATAACAATCTTCTAAGAATGTTTACAGATACCCTTAAATACGTAGGGCCTAGATAATTTTTTTTATTTAAAAGAAAAGGTTGTTCTATCTTGGAACAACCTTTTGTTTTTACAAATCGACCTCTATATGAAATCATTTCTTCTGAATATAGTTTTTTCTATTGTCGTATTTAATATCAGCTATGCCCAAACCACGTCGTTTTCCTATGTAGATCCAGCACAAGCTTTCAATAAATTAATTATAGAAAAAAACAGCAGCACATTTTACAGAATAGCCAACTACAAAGTAATAGGGATACCCTTTCTGTATGGCGAAAATCTGAATGGTTTTTTGTTCAAAAAAGGTCAACAAGGGGCCAGCGGTACTATTAGTTATAATACTTACGATCAGGCTGTCGAATTTACTAATGGAAGTAAAACCGTTGAAACAATCCAAAATGTTGATTCATTTAAATTGATTCGTTCTGATGATTTAAAAGAGTTGGTTTTTATTTCGGGTGAATTGTACGGCGCCAAAGACGGCTATTACCAAAGGGTTTATGTTGGCAAAAGATACTCCTTGTATAAAAAATATTATTCTGATTTAGGTGTTGTGTCAACTAATTATATTCAAAGCGACTTGCGGGAATTTAATTTAAACTACGATTATTACTATACTGACAGTAGTAAAAACAATTTTAAAAAAATAAAACTTAAGTATTCCTCAGTAGTGAAGGAGTTCAAGGATGTTGATGGCGTAAAGGATGCCGTGCCTCAAAATTTCAATGACAATCCAGAAGCGGAACTCCTCAAAGCGTTTATGTTCATTAATAAATAAAGTTATCTTCGGCTTTTTATGCAGCAAGATCAACCACAAAGCCAGATAAATATTGAGATAACCGAAGAAGTGGCCGAAGGAACCTATGCAAACCTTGCCATCATTACTCATTCGCATGCCGAATTTGTTATAGACTTCGTAAGCGTAATGCCCGGCACACCAAAAAGTAAAGTAAAGTCACGTATTATTTTTACGCCTCAACACGCCAAGCGGTTCATGAAGGCCCTGATAGAAAACGTGCAGCGGTATGAAGCTTCCAATGGCGTTATAAAAGATTTGGAAGAGGTACAGATTCCATTAACATTTGGCGGCCCAACAGCCCAGGCCTGAAGAAGATTGAAGGTAAGAATAAGAAACATTGAGTACTGAACTAAGACACTTAGCACATAAGGAAAGCATTGTTTATTCATTGTATCTTATTCATCTGTTTTCTATTTTATAATATCCCCTCGTCGGCAAAACTGTAATACCCATCATCACCAACAATCAGATGGTCCAGCACTTTAATGTCAAAATATTTGGCTGCTTCTTTAATTTTTTGCGTTAGTTCCTCATCTGCCCGGCTGGGCTTTAAACTCCCTGATGGATGATTATGACAAAGGATAAGGCTTACGGCATCCTCTTCCAATGCCTTCTTTAAAATAACCCGCGGATCGGCTACTGTGCCGGTAATGCCGCCTTCACTAATGATTTTGAAATCATTGATCTTATTAGCCCGGTTTAAAAATATCACGGCAAACACTTCATGTTTATAGTCACGCAACGACGCTTGTAAATAAAGGGCTACATCAGCGCTGGTTCCTACAACCGTTTTTTCCAGCGAGGCCACCGCCTGCCGCCTTCTTCCCAGTTCCATAGCGGCAATAATGGCAATAGCTTTTGCCTCACCAATGCCTTTCACTTTTGTTAGCTCCTTTACGGATAATTTCCCTAACTCGTTTAAGTTATCCTTACCTAAACGCAGTACATCCTGAGCTAATTCTACAGCGCTTTTTTCTTTGTTACCATTTAAAATTAAAATGGCTAATAATTCTGAATTACTTAAAACCGCAGGGCCTTTACTGAGTAGTTTTTCGCGGGGCCTGTCGTCCTTTGCCCATTGTTTAATGGAGTATTTCTGCTCTTGCATCGCCCAAGGTTAGACTATATTTTTGTTTTTGTCAATATCCTACTAAAACTAAAATCCTTCTTATGAAACGCAATTCTACTTCCTTCTTTGGTGCGCTGCATCCGGTTTTCTTTATGTTATTGGTCTATGTCATTTCGGTTTTTCTGGCCTTTTTTGTTTGCCGGATGATCTATAACAGCATCAATCAAAACGATGCCTCGGCTGATGTAAACGCCGCCCATATAGAAGCACTAACTGCCTCCAAGTAAATTTTTTAGGGGCTGGAAATGGTGTGGGGCTTCTGCCTATCTTCGCCCCACATTTTCAGCCATGAATCCTAATGTAAAGATTTTTGCCGGCACCGGCTCTCAAAGCCTGGCGCAGCAAATATGCAAAAGCTACGGCATCCCTTTAGGAAAAATTAATATCCAAAAATTTAGCGACGGTGAAATTCAGCCGATCTTTTTAGAAAGTATCCGCGGCGACTTCGTTTTCCTGGTACAAAGCACTTATGCCCCATCGGATAACTTCATGGAGCTGCTTTTAATGATTGACGCCGCCCGTCGTGCTTCCGCCTATAAGATAATCGTGGTAATGCCTTATTACGGCTATGCACGGCAAGACCGGAAAGACCGCCCCCGTGTAGCCATAGGAGCCAAGCTGGTGGCCAATATGCTGGTAGCCGCCGGAGCCGACCGCATCATTACCATGGACCTTCATGCCCCTCAAATTCAAGGCTACTTTGATATCCCCGTTGATCACCTGGATTCCTCTGCTGTATTTATACCTTATATAACACAACTCAAACTCGAAAACCTTACTTTTGCCGCCCCTGATGTAGGGGCTACTAATCGTATTCGCGAAATAGCCTCTTACTTTGAAGCGGAAATGGTTATTTGCGATAAGCACCGGAAACGGGCGAATGAAATTTCCAGCATGGTGGTAATAGGCGATGTGGCCAATAAAGACATTGTAATTATTGATGACATCTGCGATACTGCGGGAACGCTAAAAAAAGCGGCAGCTCTTTTAAAAGATAAAGGGGCAAAAAGCGTAAGGGCTTTAATTACCCATCCGGTACTAAGCGGCAAAGCGTATGAGAACATTGAAGCAAGCGTACTGGAAGAATTAATTGTTTGCGATACGATTCCGTTGCGGCAGGAGTCACCCAAAATTAAGTGCGTAACTACCTCCGAGCTTTTTGCTGTAGCCATACGCAACGCTTACGAAAACAAGAGTATCAATAACCTCTTTTTTCATTCGCAACGGAGAGGGCTATAAGTTTTCAGTTCACCATTTTACTGTTTACAGTTGATTCTATAACCGTAAACGGCAAACTGAAAACGGTAAACGTTTTTTAAAACAAACACTCAATAAAATGAAGACAATTACAATTGAAGGACAACTGAGGACCGAACATGGCAAAGGAGCCACCCGCCTGCTTCGCTCTCAGGAACTTGTGCCTGGTGTAATTTACGGGGGTGCACAGGAAATTAATTTTTCTGCTCCGGCCAAGGCTTTTAAGTCGTTGGTTTACACACCAAGCTTTCAGTTAGCTGATGTTACCGTTGATGGCAAAACTTATCGTTGCATTTTAAAAGATTTGCAATTTGGTAAAGTGAGCGATGACCTCATTCACGTGGACCTTTTAGAATTAGTGGAAGACAAAAAAGTAATAGCCCAGATTCCATTGAAATTTACCGGTGTTGCCAGTGGTGTAAAAGCCGGTGGACGGTTGGTTCCTAAAATGAAGACGTTGAAAGTAAAAACCTTTCCAAAGTATTTAAAGGAACAAATTGAAATTGGGGTTGACGCACTGGAAATTGGCGGTAACCTGCGGGTGCAGGATGTAAAAGATCCGAATTACGAGATATTAAACTCACCTCGTATCCCTATTGTATCTGTAGTTACTACCCGTGCTTTACGGCAGGAAGAAGCCGCTGCTCCGGCTAAAACTGCTGCCACTAAAGCTGCACCAGCCGCCCCTGCTAAAGCTGCACCGGCAAAAAAATAAAATCACAGCTTACACTGATTTTAGCAGATTGAATAGATTAAGTAATTAGAGGATTGTTTCGAAAGGAACAGTCCTTTTTTATTGCCGGCTTTGCAAATAAGAGAGTAGTTCGCAGAAGCAATCTACTTATTCATTTGACTTTAATAGCCAACCAAACTTGGAATTAATTAATTCAGTAAATGAACGCTCTATCTTTGAAAACTGTCTGCAACAAATTTTTAAATCCTTAATCTGCAATGAAATTTTTGATTGTTGGCTTGGGCAATGTAGGAGCCGAGTATGCGCATACCCGCCACAATATTGGCTTTGACGTAGTGATGGGCTTTCTTACCAGGCATGGCGGTCAACTAAGGCAAGACCGTTTGGCTTATGTGGCTGACGTTCGGCTTAAGGGAAAGATTTTTGTTTGTATTTGCCCCACAACGTTTATGAATTTAAGTGGTAAGGCGGTAAAGTTTTGGATGGATAAAGAAAAAATAGCCCTTCAAAACATATTAGTGGTAGTAGATGATCTGGCCTTGCCCTTAAGCAAAGTTCGCTTACGTTCCGGTGGTAGCGATGCCGGCCATAATGGGTTAAAAAGCATTCAGGAGTCATTGACCACTACGGAATATCCAAAGCTAAGGTTCGGCATCGGCAACAATTTTCCAAAAGGTGCACAGGCGCATTTTGTACTAAGTAAATGGCAAAAAGAAGAAGAGCTATTAGTGAAAAAAAAGATTGATATTTCCGTTGAAGCCATCGAAACCTTTGCCATGGCCGGGATGCCGAACGCTATGAACAAATACAACAATCTGGAAATCTCATTATGAGGATAAAGATTAATTTATTTACTTTGGTGTACCAACAAGGCTAAAATTAATCCTAAGTCCAATCCTTCCTTGTAAAGCCCTAATAAATATAAAGGATAAACAATGCAACGTCTGCGTCAGTATCCTTTCTTATTTAATCATAAACCTATTAATGTATGAAGATATTTTGCGTAGGCCGGAACTATACAGAGCATGCTAAAGAATTGAACAACGATATTCCAGATGAGCCGGTGATTTTCATGAAGCCAAAAAGCGCCTTGCTTCAACCTCATACTCCTTTTTATTATCCCGAGTTTACCAACGAGCTGCATTACGAGTGTGAACTAGTATTACGTATTGCTAAAAATGGTAAGTACATTCAGGAAAAATTTGCCAATAAATATTATGATGCCGTTACAGCCGGTATTGATTTTACGGCCCGCGATATTCAAACCGAATTAAAGCAAAAAGGCCTGCCATGGGAAAAAGCGAAGGCCTGGGATAACTCCGCGGTCATTGGCAAATGGGTTCCGTTAGCCGATGTAAAGGACCGGCATAAGATCAACTTCTCCTTACAAAAAAATAAAGAGCTGGTACAAAAAGGCAATTCGGAAGAAATGATTTTCGATTTTGATTATATCGTTTCCTATATCTCCAATTTTTTCTCCATCAACATCGGCGATCTTATTTTTACCGGCACACCGGCCGGTGTAGGCGAGATAGTTGTGGGCGATGAAATAGAAGCCTTCATGGACGAGCAAAGTATGCTAACACTGGAGGTGAAGTAACCTCACCCCGGCCCTCTCCAAATTAGATTTTGTTCCATTTCCCTTCTTCTCGCAGGAGAAGGTGGCGAAGCCGGATGAGGCCTGTAGAGAGAGTACTTGCGCCTGCGGTTTTATAGAAATGATTCCTATTTAGTGCAATCTTATATAGTAAAATAGGTAGTGACGCATTTTGAAATTTTAGGAAAGAAAGCCTTTTACTATTTTCTTCGCCGTATCAATGATTTCTTTTTGTTCAAACGTCGTCTTTCGTCCTTCATAATCCAATGAATCAAATTCGCCCCCAGGGAAATGTTTTAAAAATTCTTCGTCATTGGATTTAAATTTTACCCCTTCCGCTGTGCCATCAATAATGCCTTTGAAAATTCTGTTATTAATTTTCAGTTCAATATTTTTTGGTTCTTTAAAGTGCATGCCTTTTTTATTTAAAAGTAAAAAAGCCAGTTGATTAACTGGCTTTTTCTTTCTTTTTGTACGGGCCCCTTTTCTTCGGCGCTGCGTCTGGTGTATCTAATAACCGTGCAACATCTTCCAATGTCATTGGCTTTTTCACTAATTCCGCTTGCATAGCGGGAGTAACAGAAAGGCTTTTGTGTATGCGGCAAAAATTATAATAAACAAAGTGCAGGGCAACAGCGGCGCAATGGTTTTCAACCTTCTTAGAAAAGGCGTTCGTTAAACGAGTGAAACGGCGCATTGACATACGCATATTCAGGTTTTGGCGTTCGTTGTAGCTGGTGCTGATAAACTTCTCTTTAGGGTTTCCGCTAATCACTTTCTTTTCTGCACCAATACATTGTGCCGGGCTGTATCTTTTCTCATTACCGTTGCCTTCTGCTTGTCCGTACATTTTCACAAGCATTGCATAATCAACATCACCCGCAAAAGCATTGTCAACAGCCTGCAAATAGGGCTTATATCCATCGGTAGTAAGTTGCACACGGTTCGCTAATCTGCTTTTCACGTCAGCTATAAAGTCGTTAGCGGTAATAAAATCCCTTTGCCCCACATTCCAACTTACAATCAGCTTGCTATCAGCATCAAGGGCCGTCCACGTCCATACATCACCAGCGTAATCTTCCATGCCTTCGGGTACGTTCTTTTGTTTGCTGTAAACGAACGACCATATTTCATCACATTGGATGCGTTCAGATTTTACACCTTGCACGGTTTCATCATGGAACTTTTCACAAGCCTTGCCCACTTGCGGAAGTAGCTTTAAAACGGTGTTAAACGACAAATCAGCAAGGCGCGAAGTAGAGCGTAAAGAATTGCCTTCAACGAGAAGGTGAAGGATTTGCGCTTTCTTTTGCAGGGGCAATTTGTTCATACCATAAAGATACAAACTTTTGCTTGAACGGTCAAGCATTTTTTCAATTTGAATTAAAATTTAGTAATGCGGTGCTGTGGTGCTTATACAGCAATCTTCAATTTTGAAGAATTGCTAACCCTAACCATTTGTCGCAAATCTTCTTCCACAATACAAAGATGGTCGCTTAGGTCTCTGATTGAATATCCAAGATGCTGCGTATAGGCAGAAAATATCTGCTTCATAATTTGCGGGTCTTCTATACCAACGTCAAAACTTTCCTTTACTCTTTCACCCATACGGCTCAATTCGATCATCAAGGTTTCATATTTTTTTTCGTCAATACATTTCAAAGTCTTAGCCCTATAAACGATTGCCCTTTTAGAAGACTGCCAATACATTTTTGTTTGCGAAAGCCTTGCGTAAGTTATGTTCATCAAATCAGAACGACATTCATTTTCTGGCATTAGAAATTCTGCTGCAAAGGCATCTGCTTCTCGTTCCAACACATCAGGATTATCCTTTAACCTTTCGTACATATCAAAATCAAACCTGTACGGCAGGTGCATAATTTGGTGTCCCAATTCGTGTGCAATAGTGAAGCGTTTTCTATCATTTGGCATATTCTTATTCAGCACAATCATTGGAAAGTTTGAATCGGTATGGACGGTCATTCCGTCAAACTTGTCCGGTGCGGAATCCAAAAAAACAATAGCAATACCGTTTTGCTCAAGAAGTGAGATTAGATTACGGATTGGGCCTTTTGGGATTTTGTAAAACTCCCTGGCCAATCGCGCAACATCTGCCGGTGTAAAATTTCTTCCAACAGCGGCGCTCGGAAATTTGGCTTCTGGTATCTCAACAGACTTTAAAAGTTTATCATAAACAAGCCTAAGCACGTCAATTTGTGCCTCCAATTTGACCTTTTCTTTAGCGGGCATGGTCAAACGTTTCCGATAGAAAAAATCACTTATTGAAGTCTTGTTTTCTTGTTGATAAAAGAACGAAACGGGATACCGTAGTTCGGTTGCGTATTTGAGTATAATATCTTCGGTTGGTTTTAAAAATCCCTTTTCAAGTTTTGATAAATTACTTTGGTCAGTTTCTGTTCTTTTGGATAATTCGGTTTGAGTAAGCCCTCTTGACTCTCTTGCAAGAATCAACATTCGATAATTAAACTCTTTCATAAATAGCAATCAGCATTTTATTGTGAAAGTAGGCTGGCCGTGCCGGTGGCCAGCCTACTGAATAGCTTATTCTGCTTTTCTTTCTTGGTCTCCTTCCGCTGTTTTTGGAAGCCAAACCAAAGGAGTCTGCGGCCCTTGTGGAGCAATGCTTTCGCCACGTAAATTCATTGGTTTCGCCAAGTCGTTCAGGTCAATAACAAACGCTGCCCTTTTCGGATAATACTCGTTAATATACGATGCGTACACGCCTTTGAAATCAAGTGTCCAATCTTCTTTTTCAAGAACTGGCCCCGCATACAAAACATGAATTTTTGTATCGTCGCTATAAAGTTCCTGTCCAAATTTTGACTTAACGTGTTTTGTAATGTGGTTGCCCGGTAAGTATCGTTCACTTAGCTTTTTCGGGTACAACCTAATATCGGGTGCTAATTTTAAATAAGCGCAGCCTTCTTTGTCTTCGCCCATTAAGGTTGGGTATCGTTCATATAAAACCCCAACCATATTACAGTACATGTTGTCAGGCATAAAATTTCGCCTGATATATCTTGGCCCTTTCGTGCTGGCATATTCTAATATTTGCCTTCTGGCCTCCATCACAACAGAACTAAAGTCAACGTCTGAATCGTCAAACACTGCTTTACAATATGCTTCTATCTCCGGAATGTTGTTGTTACTTTGAAAAAAATCACGTAAATTTGTACTCATCTGTTTTAAATTTTTACTGTTTAGAAATTAAGTTCTTGAAAGGCCCTGCCGACACGCAGGGCTTGTTCTTATACAAAGATACCTAATTTTCGTGAGAAAGTTGTAATAATTTTAGCCAAAAAGTTGTATTTCTATAAAATATTGATTATCAATACTTTATAGAACGGCATTAAGAGATGATTTTAGTTTTTCTTACCCCAACGCTTGGCAGCAGCTTTTTGAGCGATCTCCTTTCGCTGTTCTGAAGTTAGGCTTTTAGCCCTTGCTTTGCCGCCCTTTTGTCCACCCAAGCGACCTAAAGCCACCGCAGCAGGATTCTTTTCATCCTTTGGTTCTGTATCTTCGGTTTCACCTGTTGCTATATCAGTAATTAGCTTTGCAAGCTGATTTGCATCTTTGGGGCTTTTTGCTTTTGCCATAATTCAAAGATAGAAAACCTTTGCTTGAGCGCAAAAGCATCAAATTTCAAAATGCGTCACTACCGTAAAATAGCAATTTGCTATTGGTAAGAAAATGATCAAATTATAAACCACGGTCCCCTCTCCAACTCTGTTGGAGAGGGGACCGTGGTGAGGTGCTATATTTGCCTTCTTTCAAAATCTATGATAGATCGTAACCTGTTACTGCGTGCTTACCGATACATGTGCAGCGTAAAAATAATGGCCGAAACCTACGAGGCCAATCGCACTACAACCAAATATGTACACTCTACTTCGCGGGGACATGAAGCTATTCAACTCGCCACTGCCTTTTGTTTGCAGCCGCAAGACTGGGTAAGCCCTTACTACCGCGATGAAAGTTTATTGCTGGGCATGGGCTGGTCGCCTTACCAATTAATGTTGCAATTATTAACCAGGGCTGATGATCCGTTCAGTGGCGGAAGAAGCTATTATTCGCATCCAAATTCCCTGGATAAAGACAAGCCGAAAATCATTCATCAAAGCAGTGCTACAGGTATGCAGGTAATACCTACAACCGGAGTAGCGCAAGGGATACAATACAAAGAAAAGGTTGGTAGTTGGCAGATGGCAGTTGACGGTAAAGAATATCCTGTTGTGGTGTGTTCCTTAGGCGATGCTTCCATGACGGAAGGAGAGGTGAGTGAGGCTTTGCAATTTGCGGTGCTAAAGCAATTGCCTATAATTTATTTAGTGCAGGATAACGACTGGGGCATTAGCGTAACCGCCGAAGAGGGGCGGGCTATGAATGCCTATGAGTATGCTACAGGCTTTAAAGGGTTAAGCCGCGTAAGCATTGATGGCACTGACTTTTTCCGGAGTTATGATACAATGCAACAGGTAGTTGCTGATGTAAGAGAACATCGCCGTCCCTGGCTGGTTCATGCTAAATGCTGCCTGCTCAACCATCATACGAGTGGCGTACGCAAAGAGTTTTATCGAAGCGAAGACGACCTGGCGAAGCATGCAGCTATTGATCCATATATCAAATTCAGGGTGGCTATTGCCGATGATTTTGGCGAGGACTATTTATTGAAAATAGAAGGTGAAGTGCGGGACGAAATACGGGAAAGTTTTGAAAAAGCTGTTGCAGCGCCGGAGCCTGATCCATCAACCGTTTCGGACCATGTATTTGCACCAACCCCTGTGGTCATGGAAGCAGGCGAAAGGTCACCGGGCAACGGGCAAAAAATACCAATGGTAGATGCGGCTTTGTTTGCCATTAGTGAGTTAATGGAAGAACATGAAGCGTGTTTATTATATGGGCAGGATGTAGGCAAGCGCTTAGGCGGTGTGTTTAGAGAAGCCGCTACCTTGGGCGAGCAGTTTGGCGACCATCGTGTGTTTAATACCGCCATACAAGAAGCTTATATTATTGGTTCAACTGTGGGCCTGAGTGCCGTAGGATTAAAGCCAATAGTGGAAGTGCAGTTTGCCGATTATATCTATCCCGGCTTTAATCAACTGGTAACAGAGATTTCCAAGTCCTGTTATCTATCTCTTGGTAAATTTCCTGTATCCACTATCATTCGTATTCCTGTTGGCGCCTATGGTGGTGGCGGGCCTTATCATAGTGGCTCCATCGAATCAACCCTGCTTGGCATTAAAGGAATTAAGATTGCTTACCCAGGCAATGCCGCCGATATGAAAGGATTGATGAAGGCAGCTTACTACGATCCTAATCCTGTAGTGATGCTGGAACATAAAGGCCTTTATTGGAGTAAAGTGCCAGGCACGGAAGAAGCAAAAATGGTTGAGCCTTCATCTGATTACCTCCTGCCTTTTGGTAAAGCAAACAGTATAATGCAGGCTTCAGATGAGGCATTAGAAAATGGCGAATCGGTTTGTGTTATTACGTATGGCATGGGCGTTTACTGGGCCAAAGCTGCCGCTAAAAACTTCGACGAACAAGTAGAAATTATTGACCTGCGTACCTTGTTTCCGTTAGACGAAGACCTTGTTTTTTCAACCATAAAAAGGCATGGCAGATGTTTAGTGCTTACCGAAGAACAACAGAATAATTCTTTTGCTGAAGCATTGGCGGGGCGCATTTCAAAGGCTTGCTTTCACCATTTAGATGCACCGGTAGAAGTGTTAGGCGCATTAAACCTGCCTGCCGTGCCATTAAATATGGGACTGGAAGCCGCTATGCTTCCGAATGCTGATAAGGTGAATGAAAAGCTGAAGGCATTGCTGGCTTATTAGTGTGGGGATAGCAAAGCTTTTCAATTGAGCCGCACTTTTAATGAGACGCTTGCACCTGTAGCTATCCGGCATTGCTGCTTTTAAAATCAACGGATAAATCCTACCTTGAACGTTCTTTCTATTCCTCCCGAACGAAACAGCTCTGTTTCCGGTGTTAGTGTTTCTAAAATGAATAATCATTCATTCAAACTAAATAATACCATCATGATCTTTTATCAAATCATTCTGCCCAAACAAAAAGAAGCCGATGCCTTTGCAAAATTTATGAAGGAAGAATACGTTCCTTCCATACATAAAGGCGCTACCCGTGTAGGACAAGTTCTACGTTTATCGTTATGGCAAAGCCACGACAGCGATGCCGATCATCATTTTTTATGGGAAGTGGATTGGAGCGGCCTTTCAGGCCACGATATTCGCGCAGAAGATGAAAGCATACAACACAAGTTTGAAAAATACGGAGCCAAACTAAAACACTTAGGTACTTATGACGAAGTAGCAAAATGGCCGTCAACAAATGACTGACTATCGTATTGACGGCCATGTAAAACTTTTTGGATAGTTTACTTAGGCATCACATCAAAATCGCCTGATTGCAGCGGTCCGGTTCCATAAGCAATACGGTTGCCATTATTATCATGAATAGCAAAGCCGGCTACATCGGGTGTTCCTTGCTGGCCGGCTTTTTTATTATTGGCTATCATCAGCCAAAAACGGCAGCCTTTTGCATCGGGCTGAACATCATCATTGCACTTGCCTGTAAAAAAAACAGTTGGGTTGTGCTTGCCAAACGAATTAATTAATTCGATGGATGTGGCAACGAATGTTCCCTTAGCGCTATCGCTAAGATCCACTTTAATAAAAAGAGTACCGGTTGGATACAAATCGGCGGCTGGATCGAAATGTACATCCAGACGTACACTAAAAATGCCCGACGATAAAGCGTCTTTCCGGCTTTGAATAAATACCTCGCCGGCACCTGTTGCTTTGCTGCTGTCGGATACGTGAAAGGCGGGAATGCTTGTGCTCATAGTAGAAGGTTTTATTGTTAGTGAAGATGATTGCTTAGTGCTTATTAAACGCACTCTGGATAGTTTTCAAACCTTTACCTGCTGCTCTTTTAATTTGTTTTCGGGGGGACAGACGCTATACTAAATATATAAATATTATTTTAAGTATTAACCGTCAAAAAATTGAATGTTTCCTTATAAGAAAATATGCGCTGCACAGGTTACAGTAATCTTAACAAACAAAACAACCGGGGTTCCTACTTTTAAACATGGCCCGGGTGCTTCTATTGCTATTTCTGCTTATCTCAATTAATTCGTTAGCGCAATTCTCGGACATGATCAGCGTGCGCAAGAAAAATGGAAGTAACATCAAAACGTTTTATGCCGGTTCGCCCATTGTATTACAAACTACAACCGGCCTTTATGTAGAAGGCCCAATAAAAGATATCCGGCACGACAGCATTTTTATCGCCATGTATGACATTCGTACGGTGATGAGCCGTTTGGGAGTGTGGGTGGTAGACACGGTTGCCAAATACGAAGTGGGCCTGCATTACACAGAGATTGAACGTATCAAAGTCTTTACCTATGATCGCTTCCTTCGGGGCAAAATAGATAAGCTGTTGATGTTTGGCGGCGCCGGTTATCTTAGCTTAAATGTTTTGAATCATGCCACACACAATCAATCGCTCACGGCGGATGGCAATGGAAAGCCATTGGCTATTTCGGCTGGTGCTTTTGGGTTAGGGTTTATCATCACAAATTTTTTGGGGTAAACCGTTTCAGCCGTAAAAAGCACAAAATTGTTTATGTACACATCAAGTGAGCTTTCGATTTTTTTCATCGGATGAAAACTTTGTTGCCTGTTCGTGCTGCTTCATAAATAGCTTGTAATATTTTAATGTCCTTCAACCCTTCTTCACCGGTTATATGGCTGGGCAATTTTTGGTTGGCCAATAATACTTTTGCTATTTCATCGCATTGAGTGGCTTGTTGGTTAATGTCCGGAAAGTGCAATTCTCTCTTGCTTGTTTTTCCTCTGAATGGACCATAGCTAATACCGGGGCTTAATTCGAACTGGCCTTCATCGGCCGAAGCAAAAAACCGGTCAACGCCGCAGTTGTAGGTGCTGGAATTGTTGCCTATAGCGCCTGATGGAAAATTTAATTGCCAGGTGATGGAGGCTTCTACTTCTTTAAATAAACTTTTATTGGTTACCGGACCAAATTGCGCCGTAACAGAAACCGGTTCTTCGCCCGATACATAACGGTTGCTTTGCACACAGTAGATGCCTACGTTCATTAATGGCCCGCCACCAGCCAATGCTTTATTCAATCGCCACTCCTTTGGGTCGCTGGTTTTATAACCCAACGAAGCTTCCATTAAGCGTACCTGACCAAATACTTTTTCCTGCCCTAATCTTTTCAGTTCAAGGTTATAGGGTTCGTAATGCAACCGGTAACCAATGGCCATTTGCACACCGGCCTTTTTGCAAGCGGCCATCATGGCTTCGCAATCGGCTACGGTTATCGCCATCGGCTTTTCTACAATCACGTGTTTGCCTGCTTGTGCCGTGCGTATAGCAAACTCTTTATGCATGGCATTAGGTAACACTACATAAACTACATCAATGTCTTTATTATTCTTAATGCCATCGAAGTTTTGATAATTGTAGCTGTTGGCGTCGGGGATACTGTAACGCTTTTTCCAATCAATTGCCTTGGCTGGCGTGCCGGTAACAATGCCGGCTACACGGCAATAGTCGGAAACCTGTATGCCTTCGGCAAGGTAACCGGCGTAACGACCCAGGCCACATAAAGCAATGTTCAGTTTCTTACCATTATAGTAATTGCTAATTGCTTTTACAGGATGAGCAAAAAAAGGTAACGTAGCGGCAACGGCTGTGCCACCAATACCCATACTAATATTTTGTAAGAAGCGGCGGCGGGATACATTTTTCATTCTAAACTTTTACTTAAAAGTAGATAGAATAAAATGACGAAAATTTGTTTGCGGGAGGCGGTTCGATGTTAGTAAGTTGTATGAATAGTTTATTCGTGGTGACAGCTTACTATTGTGCTACAATTAATAGCTAATCAACATGTATTCTGATATACCCATTTTCAAGTCGCTTGACTAACTCCTGAGGATTAAACACATTAGCTTCAAACCTTGCTTCCATAAGATGGCTACCATCAGGTAATGCAGAAAAACTAACTATCTCAAATTTTGAATTATCCTGACTGTTAGCGCCTATTTTAGTTGGCGAAAAAGCAGGTGCATCAATATATGTTATACAATGCTCTGCAGTTGAAGAACCATCTAATCTGTTGATAACATCAATGGCTATGCCTGACTGAGTATTAAACCGTTTATAGTCCAAGGCATATTTATAATATCCTTTTTTATAAAGCTCATTTTCCGATTCCGGACCAGCAATATTGATAGGCCATGTTTTTGTTAGTTGGTTCTTACTGTAGTTTTTAATGAATGTTATGTCTATATAACCATCATCTGTTTTATTTCCATCCTCTTTTTTTATTAAGATAAATTCGGTATGATACTGAGTAGAATCTGAATGCCAGTGATGGTTACTATCTAAGTGTGCGCCGGCATCGCCTCTTCCAAACGATACATAAGAATCGCAGGTGTAGCGTTTTCCTTCGATGGTGTACGTGCAACTATCGGTAACATAAGCGATAGTTGCAGGCGTGATAACGGATTTTACAACGGGTGAAGCGTTATCTTTTTTACAAGAAAAAATGAAAGCGGTTATAACGATAGCTGGTAACAGGTGTAAGAATTTCATATTAGGTTAGGGTGTTTATTAGAGGCAATGATACAAACAAACCCCTTTATAGTAAGGTTATAAAATAGAAAACATTGTTGGCGTTTTTGCGATGCTGCAAGTATAAATTCATTTGCCTAACTAAAGAATTATTAAAACGGATAACCAATGGCCAGATTAAAAATCAGATTTTCTCTTCGCCAGGCCGGGTCGCCAAACCGAACATCACCCAGCACCCAACGGTTACCTGCTGTTTGCCATGGCTTACGTATCGGGAAGGCAAGATCCAGGCGAATAACAAACAAACTAATATCTATCCGCAAACCCACGCCGGCGTCCATCGCCAACTGTTTCAAAAAGTCTTTGCCGAACGCTGCGCCTGGCCGCGTTGAATCATTGTTAGCCAACCAGATGTTGCCCGCATCAACGAACACAGCACCGTAAATAGGGCCGGATATGTTTGGCCGCCATTCGGTATTTGCTTCCAGTTTTATGTCGCCGGTTTGGTCGGGTATATACCCTTGCAACGTTGGCAGCGCTAAGTAAGAACCCGGGCCTACCGTGCGGCTGCGAAAGCCGCGCAAACTGTTATTGCCACCTGAGAAATATTGTTTGATGTAGGGCAATTGTCTTGAGTTTCCATAAGATAAACCGTAACCAAGAATGATGCGGTTGGCCCAGGTAGATTTTGTGCCCAACTTACGGTAATAACGGGCATCGGCTTCGCCTTTCAGGTATTGCGCAAACGGGACGTTAAAGAGGCGCCGGTCGTTTGAATCGCCCTTACTAACCAATAAGCCTGCGAGATTACCGGCAACATCAGCCAGGAAATTAAAGTAAAACGAATTGATCTTTTGAAAACCTGCTGCCTGTTGGTTGATGTTTAGTTGATATGTCGAACCAAGGATGAATTGTTTGTCAATAATGTGCCGGTAAACAAGGTTGGTATCAACCAGCTTTTGAAACGCAGGGTTTACGTTTTGCGGCAAGGCGTACGTTATAGAAATGGGATAAAGCTCGTGCGATTTTATTGGCGATTCCTTCCATACATAGCCAATGCCGCCATGAAATGAATTTAGCGTATAAAGTGTTTTGCGGTTTAGGGCCTCGTAACCCAATTGAATGTTGGTACGCGGTACGTAAGCGCTTTTACTTTTTAAATGAATTAAAGGAAGGTTTACAAAACGCGGGATGGCAAAGTTTACTTCGCCACCAAGGCGAAAGGTGCTGATGCCCGAGAACGAACCGGCGAACTGCGCCTCTGTTCCGGCATACAGCCGAAAATCCATTTGCTCACCGGCGCGGAAGGTATTGCGGTGCGTAAATCCAAAGGTTATTTCGCTGCCATTTAAGTTGTTGCTTCTTGTTTCTGCGCCTATCTCGGTACGCAAAGCTTTTTCTGCAAAAGGGGTAAGATAGTAATACGCATTAAGCCTGGTAGAATCGGTAGGCGCTCTTTCAAAACGGTTCTTTACAAACTTGAACACGTTCAGGTTCATCAGGCGCTGAAGCGTTTTATTATGGTCGGTACGTGTATATACATCACCGGGATGAAACGCCATCACATTGGTGAACAGCTTGGGCTTGAACCTGCCTAATGGATCAATGATGTGATAGCCGCCAAAAACTTCGCCAGTCGAGTGCGTCGTATCGCGGCGGGCACTGTTTAAGCTGTAATTACTGTAGATAAATACATCGTTGATATGATAAGAAATCTGTGCCTGATCAGGTGTGTTGGGCTTTACAACTACCCGCATCCACACGCTGTCGGCCTTCGGATTGAGGCTATCCACTTGAATCAACAGGTATTCCGGACTGAAATAATAATAGCCCCGCTCTTTAACCAGGGCATCAATGCGGTCGCGTTCTCCTTTAATCAAATCCAGGTCATACGGCGCACCCACTTTCAACAACGTGTTTTTGCTAATGGTATCAATCACTGCCGATAGTGGCGTAGTATCTTTTGAAAAATCAACGGACGCAATGTGGTATTGCGGGCCAGCATTAGCCGTGTAGGTTACTGATGCTTTTTTCTTTTTCCAGGTAGAGTCGGCGCTAACCATTGCACCAAAGAAACCTTTGTTCTGCAAATGGTTTTGGAGAAGCGTTGTGTTGGCATTGAGGTTTACGTTGCTGGCCAACACCGGCGGTTCGCCAAACTGTTGAAGTTTATGTTTTATCCCTTTTGTTTTTTTTGTATAAAACGTATTCCAAATTAGCAGCTTGAATGGAATGCCCAGGAGGCGGCCGTTTGGCTTTGGCCTTGTAAGGCCGGTTAGGTCGGAGTTCAGTACTTTTTTTTGTTGCTTGGTTACATTAGTGGCATTCAGTTTCACTTTTGCTCCGGTATACAAGGCATCATTATCGGGTATGTGCTTGGTAGTGCTGCAAGCCGCGAGGACAATTAGCAATAAGCAATAGCCGGTTGCCAGATGCCGGTTGCTGGTTGCCGTTTTTTTTACAGCATTGCAATTCATTGCTCGTTTCAATCTTTTCTTTAGTTCGATTTTCATTTCTTCAATTGTTTGGTTGTTGCCGCCTGCGCAGGGGCTTTCACCTTAAGGAACCGGCTACTCTTTACTGGCAACACTCTTCTCACGGAAGCGGTTCTTTTTGGTTATCGCGGTTGGTAACACGTTTGCGTTTGCGGAAGATGTCTGCAAAGCGGTCGTAGTCTAATGTGATGATGAAGCGCAGGCCGGTTTCAATTACGTAACCGTCCACCACGCCAAAGTAATCGTTGCGCCGGTAAGCCCGCAGCATATAACGGCCGTCGCGGCTTAACTGATAATTGACAGCTAAGTTGCCCGCAATGTTGTTACTCTGTTGTCCGTTTTGCTGCGGCCCTTCCAGTTGAAAGTTGCTGCCCACTGTAACCGTGAGGCGGTTGTTCAACAACGCCTTGCTCAAGCCTACATTTAAGTCGGTACGGTTGCGGCGTTCGCCGGTTGTATAATCATCGGTGGAGGCAATATCAAAGTTGAGATCAACGCCTTGAATAAGATTGCTGGCAAGACCGTTTAATTGTTCGGTAAGCAGTTTGCTCACGCTTTGCCTTGCCATTGCACCGGCATCAAAGCCGCCACCACTGCCGCTGCTCTGAAAAGGATTCTCGCCCACAAACCGGCCCAATAACAGCAGTGCAAATACTTGCTTATTCAGCTCAGATGGTTCTTGTCGCAACTGCGTTAACCTTGTTTGAACGTTTGTAACAATGTCGCCTGATACATTGTAGTTTTTATCTTCGGGAAGGACGACATCAAATGTGATTTGCGGCTTCATCAGTTCACCCGCCATTTTCAAAAAAACCTGGAAAGGAAGCTTTTGCAGGTACGTATTGCGAAGCGATGTATTGTCGGCAGATATATAATTGCTCACTAAATCAAGCGGCGCTGTGTTGGCAATATAAATGGCTCTTACATCCAGCGACGCATCGGTTGGTTCGCCGTTCCAGGTAATCTTACTGCCCTTCTCAATATCAAATTTCCGTTGTAAAAAATTATACGTGAGTTGATACGAACCCTGGTCAATAGTGTAGGTGCCGGTGAGGTTTACCTTGCCGCTTGGGTCAATGCCGGCAGTCATAGCAGCATCACCTTGCAAGGCCACAAAGTCACCATTGGCTTCATCAATTACAATGTTGAATTTAGCTTCCTTCTTTATTGTAAGGTTGGTTGAAATATCATAACCAATCAACGACGTTGCTTTATTTAATGAATCATAGTTGGCAAGAAAGAGTGAATCCGCAGCGGGATCTTTAAAGTTTACAAACTGCACTACGCCCTCACGCGACACTACTCCGGGATCGGTTTGCGGCACTACAACGGTAAAGTCAGTGCCATCATCAACCGTTAAATTACCATCAACCTTAGGTGCCGTTTCGGTTCCGGTGATGTGCATATTGGTGGTAAGAAACAGGTTGCCGTAATAAATTTCGCCTTGCTTCTTTGGCAAGCTGATGGCCCTGAAATGGCGTGCACGAATGGTAAGGTCAAAATCGTAATTAATTAAGTTTACAGTGCCTACTTTACCATTGATGGTGATAGGCGTGTTAGCCGAATCCCGGATAGAAAATTTATTAAAATCAAGTCCTTTATTGCTTACTACAACCAGCGATTCATTATCTACTTTTAACGGGCCGCCAATAGCAAGCGTGGAGATAGCAACATTATCGAAGTTGATTTTACCATCAATAACCGGCGCTGTGGTGGTGCCGCGCAAACTAACGCTGCCATTTAATGCACCTGATGCCGACGTCACAAAGGCTTGCATGGCACCTTGAAAAGTACTCATGTTTAAGCGTCGTATAGCAAGGTCAAGGTTCAAGGCAATGTCATTCGCTTGCGGCGTCATAGTACCGGTAATTGCGAGGTCGTTGCCATTGCCGGTGAGAGTAATATCAGCATTGTATTGATTACCGGTAGAACCCACTTTCAAATTCAAATTGCCCACGGTGTCCTGCCGGAAACTAAAGTTGGTGACAGTGATATCGGAAGTAAATAAAGGTTGTTGCAAAAGATTGCGGAATGTGGCCGATCCATTCATCACGCCATCTACTAAAACCGAATCGGCTTTTACAAAACCGGTGATGGTACCAATACGAAAATCTTTAAAGCTTACTTGCAAGGGCTGTTCGCCACTGGTAGGAGCCAGGCTTTGAATGCTAAGCTGCTGGCCCGCTTTGGCTAATGTAAAGTCGTTGGCCGTAATGGCTGTTTTACCAATAACGATTTTATTATCAGGCGTCACCGTCCAGCGGTCGTAGTTCATTAATAAGCTGTCAGGATTCAAGTGAATGGTCATATCACCGGCAGGCGGCATTGCTACCAGTCCACTCAATCGGTACTTTGGTTTTTTGGCTTTATCATCTATAGCGAGAGCAAAGTTGATGTTGTTGTTAAGTGCTGTAGCGGTCAACCCGGTGTTGAATAAATCAAAGGAGCTTCCGCTTTTTATATGATCTACAGTCGCCCTTATCTGTAGGCCGCTGTCGGCTGTATTTACAGTAGCTTTTAAATTATTGACTTCGTTGGTGCCATACAAGATGTAAGGCGCCGTCAACACCGCTTGTAGTCCCTGGCCGGTAGCTAAGCTGCCTTCTGCATGAACATTATCAGCCCTTTTTAAATCAGGAACAAAAGCCATCAGCGCAGGCGAAAAAACAAGGTCGGCACTAAAATGAATGTTATAAGGTTGAACAGTAGCGGCAGGTTTCGAAGCCATACCGGTATTGAAGTAAGGCGACAGGTTATCCATCATAATAGTACCCAAATCGGCTAACTGGTACTGGCCTCTTAGTTGGGCATTTACCAGGTTGCTTTTTAAGGTAACAAAAGTCGCCGTGTCTTTACCCGCAGCTACTTCAATGGAATCAAGTGTTAAACGGTTGGCGCCTGAAACCACTAATGCTTTTGTAATTAAGATGTCAGCCGTTAAAGCTTTTGGATCGAGGCTGGCGATGGTGCCATCAATTTTACCACGCACTGTTAGTGGCGATGTACTGAAGCCTAACTTGTCGGCCTTTACACTATCAATCATCCCATCAATTTTATACGAACCGTAGCCGGCATAGTTACCACTGGCAGTAAGGGTTACAGCCACATTTGGGTCTTTTACATCGGCATTAACCGTGAACACCGTTTTATGTAAGCTGCCATTCAATTTTATACCGCGGTAGTTGTATTTGTTATAGCCAACGCTGCTGATGTTCGCGTTGAATTTTGTATTAATGGCGTCGGGTGTAATGCCGGTTCCATTAGCGGTAAAGCTTCCGGTTAAAGAACCAATGGTGGCCTGTTGGCGAAGAATTTTTCCTACCTGCAAGCGCATGGTGCTCAGCGTGGCGTTGTAGGTTGTTTTTGCAGGGTTTAGCAAATTAGCGAAGGTACCATTCAGGTTAATATCACCATCGGAAGTAACCAGGTTCATTCGTGTATTTAATCGTCCGGCATTGCCATTTACTTGTCCTGATAAATCAAATGACTCCGGCAAATTCATTTGCGCATTAGAGAGACGCATACCGGTAAGTAAGGCAATATCGTTTTGGGTAGAATGAAAGCGATACACGGTGAAATTTCCACCCGCGTTATTAGGATTTGATAAGCCAAGCAAGGTGCCTTTAGCATTCAGCACCGTGTTTTGAAAACCTTCAAACTGCATGCTTTCAATATTCAACCGGTCCATGGTACCACCACCAATCAAATTTATTTTCCACACCTCATTAGGGTTGCGCAATGCAGGCTGGGAGCGTAGTTGCGGCGCAAAGGTTAGAATGTCTTTCACCTGTATGTAACTACTTGGGATGTCAATATCAAATACGGTGCGTTCAAAATGTTTGGTCAGTTCATCAAGCGAAGCGTATTGTAAACTGAGGCTTCGTTTTAGTTCCGTGCCCGGCGTTTTTATTACTAAGTTTTTTAAGTACGATTCATGTGCTCCATATAACAGATCGCCCTGCAAAGCAGTTAACACAAAGCCGCTTTTTTCTTTCATGTAACCCTTCGTTACTGTAAGGCCGGTAGCGTCTTTATTATACACTACATTATCAGCATACAGCGTTAAGCTATCTGCCTTCAGGTGACTGTAATCCATACCCGATGCTACTACTGGCTTACTGTCGTCATCAAATTTTACAGAAGCATTATCAAAGCGAACCTTAGCTACTTTAAAATCCCAGGGCACAGTAGCTTGCGCCTGCACTTCCTGAGCGGCTTGTTGCTTAACTACTTGTGCGCCTTGTTGCTTACCCAACCGAACGGACGCGGTTGTATTGGCAAGGTCTATTTCATCTAAATAAATTTTATTGTTCTGCAGGTCAAGCAGCTTGCCATCTATTTTTAATTTGCCAATGCTAACCGTGGAGTATAATGCCGACACATCATTATCGTACTGGATGCCAACTTTAGTAACGTCTATCACTCCAAAGTTCAGATGCATAGGCGCCGGTGCGGCCGCTTGTTTTATATCGACCGCCAGCGGTTTTGGATCAAGCAAGGGCTTTGTTTGCTTCATGCGCACAGTAGCGTTACGAAGGATCAACGAAGGAAAATTATAACGCTGGCCCACCAAATCCAATGTATCGATAGTGGTGGTAGCATAACCAATGCGGGCAAATACATCGTTGCCGGTAATAACATCTTTATAGGTAAGCGCTACATTATCTAAGGTCACATCACTGATGTTCAGCTTCATAGGCGCACCGGTAGAAGTGTCTCCCACAGCGGGTTTGGGGCCGGTAAACGCATCTACAATAAACTGGTAGTTGAAGGTGGTATCGGGTAGTACCCGTTTTATTTTAGCCGTGATGTTTTGCAGCTCTATATCTTTTACTTCCAGCTCGCTGGAGAAAAGTTTCAGAAAGTTAATATGCGCTTTAATGGCGCCACCGGCTACCAGTGTATCTTTTGTTCTGTCTTCGATATATACATTTTGCAAGCTGATGTTGCCCGACAAGCCAAAGCTGATGCGTCCAATCTGCACCCTTGTTTTCAGCTTGTTTTCTAAATAGCTCTGTGCCTTACCGGTAAGGAATTTTTGTACGGGCGGTGTCAGTATCAGTAAAAAAACCAGGGCGATAAAAAGGAATAAGAATAACAGCGTTTTTAAAAAGATGCGTCCGATGCGGGCCGGCAAACTTCTTTTTTTCTTTACAGTCTCTTTTCTTTCTTCTCGTTCGTCTTTATTTATTTCTTCTTGCATGATGATAGTTAAGAATGGCTGAATAGCCTTCGCAAATAATATTCCTGAAACAAGCTGAACGAAATTTCAGGTGATTGATAATTTTTAGCCGGTTAACGTGGATGAAACAACCGGCTTGTAGAATATGTTCTACAAGGATAGTTAACTCTTATTGCGTCTTTTAAATTGTTCGAAATCGTTCATAATTTCTTAAAAAAGAAATGATGTACGTAATACACAATACCCGCAACTTTGCCGCAAAATTTAAACTCATGAGATTAAAGAACGCTTTACTGCTTTTAGCGCTGCTTTTGGTCTCCTTTGTAAACGTTTTCTCCCAGGAAACTACTTCAGAACTGCAAGGTGTGGTAACTGGTGAAGGTGGGCAAGCGTTACAGGGAGCTACTATTACAGCTATCCATTTACCAACGGGTACACGTTACACTACCTCCACCCGTAAAGACGGAAGGTACAATTTACCCAACGTTCGGGTTGGCGGACCTTACGAGGTTACAGCCACTTTTGTAGGCTTTGAAACTACTTCTCAAAAAGACATTTCGCTACTGCTTGGTCAATCTTTTAAGGTTGACTTTAACCTTGTATCCTCTGCCGGAAAACTTACCGAGGTTACTGTTTCTTCCACAAGGAACGACAAAGTTTTCAGCCGCAGCCGCACCGGCTCTTCCGAAATTATTAACCGGGCGCAGATAGAAAGGCTGCCTACTGTTAACCGCAGCTTAACCGATTTTACCCGGTTAGAGCCAACAGCAAACGGTTTAAATTTTGGCGCCCGTAGCAGCCAGTATAATAACATAACAGTTGATGGCGCAAACTTCAATAACTCCTTTGGCCTATCCGGTACATTAGGCGGACAAACAAGTTCAGAGCCAATCAGCTTGGAAGCGATTGAGCAAATACAAGTAAGTGTGGCGCCTTATGATGTAACACAGGGTAGCTTTTCCGGCGCCGGGGTAAACTCCGTAACCAAGAGTGGTACCAACCAGTTCAGAGGATCCGTTTATACGTATTTAAAAGGACCGGGCACACAGGGCTATCACGTAGGAACCGCTACCATTGCCAAGCCGGTATTCAGCTTTAATACAAGAGGCGCTTCGCTTGGTGGTGCTTTTGTAAAAAATAAGTTGTTCTTTTTTGTAAGCGGTGAGCAAGTACGCCAAACCGCTCCGGCCACCAGCGTCTTACCTTCCGATGCTTCACACTCCCCGGGCGGCATTTATGCCCAGGCCAACGCCGATACTTTAACAGCTTTGAGCAATTTCTTAAAGAGTAAGTATGGCTACGACCCCGGTGCTTTTCAAGGCTACTCTTTTGAAACAAGAAGCGATAAGATTACGGCTAAAATTGACTGGAACATCAACCAGAATAATGTATTGACTGTTAAGTATAATTATTTGAAATCCTCTTCCGATCAATTTGCCAGCGGCAGCCGTCCCGGTACCGGACAAGTTACCGGCGGACAGCCGGGTACCATCTCGGTGCCTTTCTTCGGAAGCGGTTACGTCATCAACAACAATTTCAATATTGTTATCGCGGAGTTGAATACCCGTTTCAGTAACAGGGCCTCTAATAAATTACAGGTTGGTTATACCGCCTTGCGTGATTTTCGCTCACAACATTCTTCCAGCCCTACTTTTCCTTTAGTAGATATATTGAATGGCTCAGGTAACATCTACACCACCTTTGGTTATGAGATGTACACGTTCAACAATAAGCTGAACACGAATGTATTTCAGTTTGCCGACTTCTATAAATTTTACAAAGGCGCTCATGAAATAACCGTAGGTACGCAGGACTATTATCGTAAGTACGAAAATGCTTTTGCTCCCGGTTACCAGGGCGTTTACCAGTTTAATTCGCTTACTGATTTTTATAACAGCGCAAATAATGGTGCTCGAAACGCCAGGAGCTATTACCTGCAATATTCTGCTTTACCGGGTGGCCAGTTTCCTTTTGCTTACGCGGGTTCTACCGAGTTAGGTTTCTTTGGACAGGATAAATGGAGACCATCGAAAAACTTAACCCTGACGTATGGTTTGCGTGTTGATTATACCATCTACAAACAAGCCTTTACCGACAACCCTTACTTTGATGCACTGACGTTTAAGAACGGCAGCTACAACATTGGCCAGGCCCCTAAAAATGTTCCTCTTTTATCGCCACGGATTGGTTTTAACTGGGATGTAAAAGGCCAGAAATCGCTGCAGGTACGTGGTGGTGCAGGCATATTCGCCGGTCCGCCTCCGTTTGTATGGATCAGTAACCAGGCCAGCAACAACGGCATTCAATTCGGTTCGTTTACAAAAACCTTGGCTAATAAGGATTCGATAGCCTTTAGTCAAAGCCCAACCGAATATATTCCGGCTGGTGGTCAGCCTAATGCATCTTACAGTACGGCACTTACCGATAAGAATTTTAAGTATCCACAAGTGTTGAAAGCAAGTTTGGCCGTCGATAAAAAATTTGCGAATGATTTTGTCGCAACCATAGAAGGCACTTATTCTAAAGACATTAACGCGGTATATTTTTCAAATATCAACTTGAATGAATCTAATGCTTTTGCATTAGGGGGAGCTGACAACAGGTTGCGTTACCTGACATCAACCGCTAACAGCAACAAATATTATTTCGCCGGTTCCAGCTTATCTAACCCCAATATTGGTAATGCCATTTTAATGAGCAATACCAGCAAGGGCTATTCTTATACGCTAACGGGTAGAATTCAAAAGACCTTCAATAATCTTTTTGCCAGCGTAGCTTATACCTACAGCCAGGCAAAGAACACGGCTGAATTTGGCAGCACCGCTTCATCGTTATGGAGTGCAAGAGCGGTAGCCAATACAGACCCTAACGCCCCAACATTAGCCAATGCCGGTTTTTATCAACCACATCGGGTGATCGCTTATGCATCATATAAAATCAACACCGGTAAATACGCCTCTACCTCTATCGGTGCCATATTTGAAGCTTCATCAGCCGGTGCTACATCCTATGTTTACAATGGCGATTTAAATGGTGATGGCAATACGGGTAATGACCTTATTTACATTCCGAACAGTGCCAGCGAAATCAACCTGGTTCGTGTAAACTCGGGTGGCTTAGGAACAGGAACAACAGGCGTTACCGATACCCGAAGCGGAACGTTGGGCACTGGTGCGGCCTCCAATCCTAATGCTTCTTTGCTGTGGAACCAGTTAAATAACTTCATTAACCAGGACCATTATTTATCAACACACCGCGGACAGTATGCACAGGCTAATGCTGTAGTATATCCTTTCTACAAACGTTTAGACCTGAACTTAACGGAAGACCTTTCTATCAAGACTGGTAAAGAAAGACATACGCTTCGGTTAACTATTGACGTAGTAAATGCTGGTAACTTGTTGAACAAATACTGGGGCACTTACAAAACACCCAACCTTACCAACTTCCTGAAGTTTGAAGGCCTGGGTGCTGATGGCCGTACGCCAAGTTTCTCTATGCCTTATTTGGATGCTACCAACCAGGTTCCTTTGGTGAATAGCTTTAAGGATAATACTAATATCATCAGCCGCTGGCAGATGCAGTTTGGTATTCGTTACTTGTTCAATTGATGAGTGGTGAATAGTGAATGGTGAGTAGTGAGTAAGTGTACTTAAAAGAAGTCAGTCTATATAAAAAAACCTTCCTGATTTTCAGGAAGGTTTTTTTATATAGAAAAATGAACAGTAGAAAAGGAACCAATTAACTAGTCAACTTTGATCTCTCCCACCATATTCCCCGGCACCACCCACTGGTCAAATTCTTCCGCTGTAACATAACCCAGCTTCACCGCCATCTCTTTTAAGGTCGTTCCTTCCTTATGCGCTTTCTGCGCTATTTCTGCGGCTTTGTAATAACCGATTTTTGTATTGAGCGAAGTGACGAGCATGAGCGAATTGTCCACATGCTTTTTAATGTTGGCATCAATGGGTAGAATGCCAACCGCGCATTTATCATTGAACGATACACAGCCATCACCAATTAACCGGGCACTATGCAAAAAGTTGTAGATCATCATTGGCTTAAATACATTCAATTCAAAATGACCTAATGATCCACCGATGCCTATAGCCACATCGTTGCCCATCACTTGTGCTGCAATCATGGTTAAGGCTTCGCATTGCGTAGGATTTACTTTGCCGGGCATGATGGAAGAACCGGGTTCATTATCGGGGATAAAAAGTTCGCCAATGCCACTTCGCGGCCCTGATGATAACATGCGCACATCATTGGCAATCTTCATTAAACTAACGGCTACTGTTTTTAATGCACCATGTGCTTCCACTATCGCATCATGCGCGGCAAGGGCTTCAAATTTATTCTCCGCTGTTTTAAATGGAAGGCCGGTAAGCGATGCAATATGTGCCGCCACATTTTCGGAATAACTCTTTGGCGTGTTGATGCCCGTACCCACAGCCGTACCGCCCAAAGCCAGCTCCGACAAGTGTTCCAGCGTATTCTTTATGGCCTTCAACCCATGGTTTAATTGCGAAACATAGCCGCTGAATTCCTGCCCCAAGGTAAGTGGCGTAGCATCCATAAAATGCGTGCGGCCAATTTTTACCACCTGCATAAAGTCCTTGCTTTTTTGCGCCAGGGTATCACGTAGCTTTTCAATTCCGGGTATAGTAGTTTCAATTAAAATTTTATAGGCTGCAATGTGCATTGCCGTAGGAAAGGTATCGTTCGATGACTGCGATTTGTTGACATCATCATTGGGGTGTAATACTTTTTCTTTGTCCTCTAACCTGCCACCATTCATGATATGGGCACGATAGGCCACCACTTCATTTACGTTCATATTGCTTTGCGTACCGCTTCCGGTTTGCCATACTACCAAAGGAAAATAAGCATCTAATTTTCCTTCTAAAATTTCGTCGCAGGCTTTACCAATCAGGTCCGATTTTTCCTGCGACAGCACACCCGCTTCGAGGTTGGTTATGGCCGCCGCTTTTTTTAAATAAGCAAAAGCACGAATGATTTCTTTGGGCATGCGGTTGATGTCTTGCGCAATTTTAAAGTTGTCAATGCTGCGTTGGGTTTGTGCGCCGTACAAGGCATCAACCGGCACCTGCACTTCGCCCATGGTATCTTTTTCAATTCTGTATTGTGACATGGAATTTTTTTTGAGGGGTAAAGATAAGCAGGTGGGTTGGCCTGTTGGCGGCCAACGCATAAGGGAGGTATTGATCGCAATTGGTTCAATTTAATTTTATCGAGCCTGGGATGTTTTCTTCGTTACGTGGGAACGGTTCGTGGGTAGAAAATCATTGTATGTATGTTGTGGCGTTCCTTCGGAACGCTTGATGGTGTTGGGTTTTGCTACATAATTAAGCGTCTTTCTCATAGCTTGTTTTCCACTTTTTTTCTTGACAAAAAAAGTGGAGGCTAAAAACAAATGCTCCGCTGTTTTTGCCGGGCCAGCCCACAAAAGTCTGTCATTGCATGTTTCAATCCCTCATTTTCCGCTCCATCTTTCTATTATCATTTGTTATCTCACTTTACGTAGGTTGAATCGTATGTTCTTTTATCGGCTGATAGTGGTAAGAAACTAAAGGCGCTGTATTGCGTGTGGCTTTCTTTACAGCACAGTCATTCATTAAGTTGCCACGCAATAAGGCGCTGGATGGTGGGGAACCTTATGGATTGTTATATGCTTTACCTGCGGTATGAACGGATGAGTAGCCATTGATGAAAACAGCACAGCATTAAAGAGTGACTGAGAAAGGGAATGAATGATTAAATAAGCGTGGGCTGTGCCGATGGTGGCCTTCCCCTAACGGGGGAAGGTCGGGATGGGGGCCGGCTGTTCCTGCGCCGGTGGCCTCCTATCGGGGGTAACCAGAAGGGTTACGAGCGAGGCTCTGAGGGATGGGGGCCGGCTGTGAGGGATAGAAGCGGAAAGCCTTTTTTGCCCCTTGTCCGCTACTTCGGCAAGCTCAGTATGACAAGGGGCAAAAAAGATAAGAGCGGATAGCCCGGCCCGAGGCTCTGCGAGGGACACGCCCAAAACGCTTTGGACTTCTTTTTGAATACATAAACCGAACCTCTGTTTTATGAAATGGCTATTCCTTATACTGATCCTGATTTTTGCCGGATGGAAGATGGCCGGCTACCTAATGAATAATGGGCAAGGCGGCACAATTACTATAACCGACTCGTTGCAGGCAAAAGGGCCATTAGCCGATAGTACACTGAAAGACAGTGCTGGCAGAGCTTTGGCTGGAAGGGACACTATTGCTAAACCATCGTTGCCTGATAATGGGATTGATATTAATGCTGGTAAGGTAAGCCCGCAAGTATTGGTAGCTTTTGCCAAAACATTAATTGGAACGCCCTATTTGTACGGCTCTGTTGACCCGGCCAAAGGTTTCGATTGTTCCGGCTTTATCACTTATGTATTTACTCACTTTGGTATAGCTGTTCCCCGCTCGTCTATTGATTTTACTAACAGGGGAAGAGAGGTAAGCACTGCTGCGGCAAAAGAAGGCGACCTGATTTTATTTACCGGAACCGATAGCGCCGAACGAGTGGTTGGGCACATGGGCATTGTAGTTTCCAACACGGATACGTTGCGATTTATTCATGCTACTTCGGGTAAGCAATATGGGGTTACCATTACTGCCCTGACGCCTTATTATCAGGGACGGTATGTAAAAACCATCCGTGTTTTTCCAGATTAATTAAGGCCTCTGTTTCGTCTTTCTTCGCAGGCCGATGATAAGAATAATGAAAAAGAAAATACCAATAGCGAGATAGGCGACTCCACTCAATTGCAATAACAGGTAAAATTTCATGTGCAATTTATAAGGCCGCAAAGTAGGCCATCACGCTGTTGGAATATATACCGCAAGCACGGTATTTAGCAGGTTTTTATTGCTGGAAAGAAGCGTTATTCATCAGTAGTTGTTTTCCATTCGCCATTCCTCTTTACTACATAGATCGCATTCTTTTCGCTGTTTATTGATTCCGGCGAACGTGGATTAGCAATGGCCGGTGAACGGCGAACACCACTCCAGGTAAAAACAATCTTTGCTTTGTCACCTTCTTTCGTAATGGTAAGAATAGTAACATCGGTAACGGTAACGGGTGAGCCGCCATCGGTCTGGCCTCTATCCATCAGCGTTTGCCGTACCAACTCTTTGGCATCTGATTTTGAGGGTAAGCCGTTGCAGGAAAGAAGCGCAAGGGACAAAAATCAAAGCCACGCTGTTTTCATATTACAATCCTTTAAAAACAGGTTTGCGTTTTTCTAAAAAGGCTGCCGTGCCTTCTTTCATATCTTCTGTAGCAAAGCATTCGCCAAAGGCTTCCAACTCGGTTAAATAACCCTCCGGTGTAGCGGCTGCATTGGCAGCCGTAATGCAATGCGCAATGGCTAATGGGGCTTTGGCTAAAATAAGTTCAAGGATTGATATCGCTTTATTTAATAGCTCTTCTTGCGGCACTACATAATTCACCAGGCCATATTGCAAAGCGGTTGGCGCATCAATCATACTGCCCGTCATTAGTAGTTCCATAGCACGCCCCTTACCAATCAGGTGTACTAACCGCTGCGTGCCACCATAGCCAGGAATGAGGCCCAGCGCCGGTTCCGGCTGTCCAAACTTTGCGTTCTCCGAAGCAATGCGAAAGTGACAAGCCATCGCCAGTTCGCAACCGCCGCCTAATGCAAAGCCATTAACCGCAGCGATGATGGGTTTGCGATTGTTTTCTATTCTAAAAAATATTTCCTGCCCTTTACGGGCCAGCGCCATGCCATCTTTTTCGTCAATGCCCACAAACTCGCTTATGTCGGCGCCGGCTATAAAAGCCTTTTGCCCGGCGCCAGTGATGATGACCGCTTTTATATTGGCGTTGTTTTCTACTTCATCAAGTACAGCAGTTAAGTCGTTCATCACGGCTCTGTTTAAGGCGTTTAGTTTATCGGAGCGGTTGATGGTGATGGTGAAAATGTTAGTGGTTAAATCGGTTAGTAAAGTGGAGTAAGGCATAAATTGTACTTATTGTTTTCGTGTTTAGCAAGAAGACATTTTGCTTCAAAGTATTTTATTGCTGATAATAATTCTACGTGTTTTATCCATCATCAAATGAAGGCTTGCGTTAACGGTTGCATAGCGTATAATTGAAAAAGCGTTCTTTGACAGATGTCTGGCGCATTTGCTCCAAATGATATTCTTCCTGCCCGGCAATTGATGTAAAAAGTTTAATTTTTCGTTCCATAATTCAACCTTAAAAACTTCTATGTTCTTCCACCCAATCTTTTATGTAACCGGCTATCTCACCAGTTGTTGCTCCTGGTGCAAATAATTTGCCCACGCCTTTTTCATTTAAGGTTTGCCTGTCATCTTCAGGAATAATGCCTCCGCCGGTAAGTAGTACATCGTCCATACCTTTCTCTTTCATCAATGCTATAATTTTTGGAAACACGGTCATGTGTGCGCCGGATAAAATAGAGATACCAATGGCGTCCACATCTTCCTGTAACGCAGCGCTGACAACCATTTCAGGGGTTTGCCGAAGGCCGGTGTAAATCACTTCCATGCCCGCATCACGTAAAGCGGTGGCAATAACTTTAGCGCCGCGGTCGTGCCCATCTAATCCCACTTTTGCTACCAACACCCGTATTGGACGATTAATTTTGTTCATATATTTCGTGGGTAAAAATAATTGAATAGCGGCAAACCCTTATCGCTGAAACACCTGCTGCTCTTTCCTGATTCCTTCCTTAGCTAATACTCTCGCACTGTCGGAACCATTGCCAAAGAACATGATCTTATAACCGTATTGCCTTGATAAGGGATTGTTACACGAATCAACGATACGCATTGTTTCAAAATGCCGAAACACGGCTTCTTCTTTATCAGGAATATCTCTTCCTAATAAAATAATATTCCGAAAGAATAGGGAAGAAGGAATCCATAGCAAGAAGCTGCCGTTATCGCTATAAATCTTATTGCGAAAGTTGCTGCCCTTGGCAAAGTACTTAGTACCACCAGCCAGTCCATAATTGCGGCAATAAATAATCGTGTTCTGTTGCACTGAATCAGACAGGCTATAAAAGAAATTTTCTGATTTAATCGTGAGTTCTTCCCAACCCAGCATATCGGCAAAATCCTGTTGCAACGGATGGTTGTTGCCATCTTCCCATTTTAGAACGCCTATTTTCTCAACACCATATTTTTTATTGAAGGCAGCCATGGCTTCCGGCTTCTGCATCGGTAATAAAACGGGTACAAAGGGTAACGATAAAGCAATAATAATCAGGGCAAACGCATAGCGCAGCCACCGCTTTTTTATTGAGAGCCGTTCAGCCCAAACACCGCCACCAGCCAGCATCATAGGATAAGCACCTAAGGCATAATAACCTTTGCCGCTGCCCATCATCAGTAAAAGAATAATAAGCAAATAGCAATAACCAATGATGCGATATTTTTTGTTCCGAAGCAGCCAAACCAGTCCACCAATCCACAAAAACGCCACCGGGAAAAGCATCAGCAGTTGCTCTTTAATAAAATCAATCCGGTTCAGGTGTTGGAGCTGTGTTTCCTGTAGCTCTTTCATGTGATGGATTAACGGCCAGTTATGAAAATATTGCCAAAGTAAATTGGGCACAATAAAAACAAGACCTGCTATGAGGGCAATCCCAAAATCCCTTCGTAGAAAAATGGTGCGATGATAAGTAAGCAATAAAGAAAGAAGCAACGCTATTAGAAAAAATAAAACGGAATACTTTCCATACCACCCCAGCACCAATGAAAAAGCAAGCAGGAAAACATATTTTGCTGATTGTGTATTAATGTAACGCAGCAAATAATAAGCGCTTAACGACCAAAAGAAAATATCTAAAAAATTCGGCTGAAATAAAAAGTGGGTTCGCAGGTAAGCGGAGAAGATAATGCCTAAAGAAGAAATCACTTGCGCATATAAGCCGCCGCCTAATTCTTTTACTATACGAATAGTAATAAGCAACGTAAGGCCACCAAAAAGTACCGGCCAGAATTTTATCCAAAAAAACGAACCGCCAAACAGGGAAGAAATGGCCGCCATCAAACCGATTAACGGTGGGTTCTCTAAATAGCCAAAAGCAAGGTGGTGGCCTTGTTCGTAGTATAAGTATTCATCGCGGTGCAACTCAAATACAGAGCTGGATAAAACAAATGGCAGCACCATCTTAATCGCTATAAGAAGGCCAATAACTATCCATTCTTTCCTTTTTATCATGACCAGTTTGGTTTATTGATTCAAGATAAATATTCGGAACAAGAAATGCCGGTTGTAATTTGGGCACATGCAATATAGAAGGTTTGGTAAAACGGATTTATGGTTAAGCGAAATTGGTTTTGGGGCCTGGGCCATTGGTGGCGCCGCACGGGTAGGGGAGACGGCAATTGGCTGGGGCGATGCGGATGACAGCACATCAGAAAAAGCGGTTCACACGGCAATAGAAGCCGGTATTAATTTTTTTGATACGGCAGATTTTTATGGCCTGGGCCATTCGGAAATGTTGTTGGGTACCGCATTGAAGGGGCATAAAGAAATCATCATTGCTACCAAGGTTGGGCATAGAAGTATTGATGATAAAATTGTGTTGGACTATTCAAAAGAGTATATCCTACAAGCTTGTGAGGAAAGCTTAAAACGTTTGGGGCGGGAGGCGATTGATTACTATCAGTTACATTCTGCGCGGCTATCACATCTGCAAGATGGCGCTTGTATAGATGCAATGGAAACGCTGAAGCAACAAGGGAAAATCCGGTACTGGGGCTTATCGTTAAATACATTTCATCCTCATGCCGAAGCGGAGTATTTAATGAACGCAAATCTTGCCGATGGCTTTCAGCTTGTATTCAATTTAATCAACCAACGGGCTTTGGCTGTTATAGAAAAAGCAGCCGCTAATGGCTATGGTATCATTGCCCGGATGCCTCTGCAATTTGGTTTGCTAACCGGTAAGTTTTCGTCTAATGCCAGCTTTGCTAAAGACGATCATCGCAGCTTTCGGTTAACGCCGGATATAATTGAAAAGACGCGTCAACTGGTACAAGAAAAAGTAACGCCGCTTGGCCAAGAGGAAGGACTGAACACTACGCAAATGGCCCTAAGCTATATCCTAAGTTTTCCTGAAATCAGTACCATTATCCCGGGCATTAGAACCAGCGAACAGGTGCATCAAAATACCGAAGGATTAAAGCTGCTTACCGATGCTAATAAGGAAAAGCTGAAAGCGTTAGCAATTGAATGGGAGGCGATTGTTCAATTGATGGAAAAGCAAGGCTAAGGCATTTGTTCCAATGCGGCTTCAATGCGGTTTAGGGTTTCGGCCTTGCCCAACACTTCAGCAATTTCAAATACCGGCGGACCAAACTTTCCTCCTACCAACATCAGGCGCAGCGGGAGTTGTAGCTCGCCGGGCTTAATAGCAGCGGCTTCGGACAATTGCTTAAAAAGGGTTTCCAACGAGGAAGCCTTCCAGTCGCTCATACTATGTAGCGGCTTTGAAAAGTTGTAAAAAAAATTCTTTTTGGCATCATTCCAACGGGCCATTACAGGTGCAAAGTCAATCTGTTTTGGTGCTTTAAAAAAGAAGAAACTGTGTTCCCAAAAATCAGGCAGTAAAGTGCAACGGTCTTTTACCAGTTCCATTACTTTTTCTAAAAAAGCATCATCGGAGATGGTCAATCCTTTTGCTTCAAAAACTTGTTTTACTTGTTGTATGTAGGCAGTGGCAGGCAACTTCTTTATCCATTCATGGTTGAACCATTTCGCTTTTTCAAAATCAAACTTCGCCCCGCCTTTATGTACTTTTTCAATAGCAAATTTTTCTATTAATTCATTCATCGAAAACACTTCTGCATCAGTGCCATCGTTCCAGCCCAGCATGGCCAGCATGTTCACAAAAGCTTCGGGTAAAAAACCTTTTTCGCGGAAGCCTTCTGTTAGTTCACCGGTCTTTGGGTCTTTCCAATTTTGGGCAAATACCGGGAAGCCATACTTGGCGCCATCGCGTTTGCTTAGCTTGCCGGTAGGTCCTAATATCAGGGGCAGATGCGCCCATTGCGGCATCTTATCTTCGCCAAATAAATAGCGCCATAATAAAATATGCACTGGTGCACTGGGCAGCCATTCTTCCCCACGAAAGGCATGCGTTATCTGCATAAGAAAATCATCCACTACTACGGCCAAATGATAGGTGGGCATTCCATCGGCCTTCAATAACACTTTATCATCTACGATGGCGGTATCAAAGCTTACTTCACCGCGTATCATATCGGTAAAAGAAACCGTTTCGCCTTCCGGCATTTTTATACGGATCACATGAGGCACTTCTTTCTCCAATAAAGCTGCTACTTCCTCTTTTGATAAAGAGAGCGAGTTGCGCATTTGCAGGCGAACGGCTCTATCATATTGCGGCGATGGATTTTCTGCCGTTCGCAGCCGGGCCCGCATAGCATCTAATTCTTCGCCGGTATCAAAGGCATAATAAGCAAAACCTTTATCAACTAATTCCACGGCATATTTGCGATAGCTTTCTTTGCGTTCGCTTTGCCGGTAGGGTCCAAAGGGCCCTTGGTGTTTGGGACTTTCATCAGGCTGCAAGCCACACCAGGCAAGCGTTTCAAAAATGTATTCTTCTGCGCCGGCTACATAGCGGCTTTGGTCGGTATCTTCTATCCGAACAATAAAATCGCCACCGTGTTTTTTGGCAAATAAGTAGTTATATAGTACCGTTCTAACGCCTCCTAAATGCAAGCCACCCGTAGGGCTGGGTGCAAACCGTACACGAACTTTTTCTGACATAGCCGCAAAAGTACAAAAGGCCTGTTAGCGACCGGAATCTTGTTCTCTTTTCAATTGAATTATTCCTTCTTATTCCCGACTGCTTCCCGGCTCTATCTTTGGCTGAATGCGCTGCTATTTTATTAAAACGCCCTGGTGGGTGAAGAGAATTTTTTCTTCTTATGTATGGGACATTCCGGTGAAAGCGAAAGATGTGTTTCTCACTTTTGATGATGGTCCACACCCAACGGTTACGCCTTGGGTGTTGGAACTTTTAAAGTTGCATAATGCGAAGGCGACTTTTTTTTGTATTGGAAATAATGTGGCCAAATATCCGGATGTTTTTGAGCGCATTTTACAGGAAGGCCATGCAGTTGGCAATCATACTTACCACCATTTAAACGGATGGCAAACACAAAAAGAAGCTTACCTAAATGACGTGGAAAATGCCGCTTCGTTGATCACGAGTAATTTATTTCGGCCACCTTACGGCCGTATTAAATTATCGCAAGCAAGAGCATTGAATGAGGTTATGAATAATCAAAATGTAAAGGTGATTATGTGGGATGGTTTAAGTGCAGACTTTGATAAAAGCAGTACGCCAGACCAGTGTAAGAGAAATGTATTGAACCATGTAGTGCCCGGATCTATCATTGTTTTTCATGATAGTGAAAAAGCCGAAAAAAATTTAAGGGGAGCGCTGCCGGAGGTGATAACCAGCTTACTTAATGCCGGTTATGAATTTAGAAAGATAGTAATGTGAAGGTCTTAAAAAATTTGGGCCTGGGTAGAAACCCTGGCCCGTTTTTAATCCGTACCCTATGAAAACTGGTTTAAAGGTATAATTCTTTTTTTAATTAGTGCAAAGTTATTTGATGTGAAGTTCCATTGATGGTAAGGGTAGCCGCATTATCGCAAGTGCCGGCTCCATAATCTAAAATACCCACCCATGGTGAGGTGGCAGCCAACCCTTGCCGCACCACCCGAATGGTACCTTTTGATATCCAGGAACAAATATATTTTTTAATCAGCGGCTCGGTGATTTCAGAGTTCCATAGAAAAATAAGGATTCCCCTTTTTACTTTTCCATTGGCAACGCCGGTTACTTTAAAAATATCATCGGCAGCAATGACGGTTCCATTTCCCTCCGTCTGCGTGATTGTTCTAACCGCATTCCATTGAAAGTAATCAGTGTTAGGTTTAGTAAGTTTTCCATCGGTGACTTCTATCTTGTACTGCTTTTGATTAGCGCCTGCCGTACTGCCGGTGGTATTGGTTATTTTATGTGTGCCTTCTACCGATACGCTATCAATTTTATAATTATCAAAAGTTGTGGTGGCAGAGTTTCCGGACTCCACTAACCGGCCGGTATATACAGTTCTTATTTTTCCGCTACGCAGGTGGCCATGGCTATAGCAGCCACTTCCAAAATCAAGCGTTACTGTTTTTGGGAATACGCCTTGCGCTAATGGAACAATAGTAATGGTTACACAAGACGGTACGGAATCTACCCCCATCTCGCGGCCATTAGGCGCTGAAGCTACCCTTCCAAAAATACCAGTACCACCGGTGCCCACTTCGCTGTTCACTCCCATTACATTGTCGAATACATCATTAAAGATGATCTCTGATTGGGTTTCTGATTCGGACGCATACGTAGCCGCCTGTTCTTCTTCCTGTGCCGAAAGTGTGTCACTGTTTTCTTTTTTACATCCTGCAATAAAGATGGTGGCTGCAATAGCGCCTATCATTAATAAAGAGGAGAAAGAGGTTTTCTTCATACCAATATTTTAAAGTGGGGCTAAGAAGGAGATAAAGCCAGCAGGTTTAAAGTAATCTTAAATTTTTTTAGCAGTTTTGACTCATGCAACCCTACCTGATAGATACCCATGCACATATTTATTTACCTGAATTCGACGATGACCGCTCAGTCATTATTTCCAATGCGGAGTTGGTCGCAGTGCGTGCAATTTATCTGCCGGCCATTGACGCCTCTACACACGCAGCTATGTTACAAACAGAAGCCCAATATCCCATTTGTAAAAGTATGATGGGGCTGCATCCTTGCTCTGTAAATCAGGCCTACGGGCAGGAGTTGTCTATAATAAAAGAACACCTGAAAACCAGAAAGTTCATTGCTATTGGTGAAATCGGCCTGGATTTTTATTGGGACAAAACATTTGTAAATGAACAATACACCGCTTTTCATGAGCAGATTATGATAGCGATAGAATACGGTTTGCCTATTGCTATTCACTCCCGCAATGCTACTGATGAATGTATTGATGTAATAGAACAATATCATGCTTTAAAGGGTGTGTTCCATTGTTTTTCAGGTGATGAATTACAGGCGCAACGGATTATTAGTGCTGGTTTTATGCTTGGCATCGGCGGCGTGCTTACATTTAAAAATTCGGGGCTTAATAAGGTGGTAGAGAAGATTGGGCTAGCCAATTTGGTTTTGGAAACTGATTCACCTTATTTGGCGCCTGTTCCTAACCGGGGCAAACGCAACGAACCGGCTTATATTAAACTGGTTGCTGAAAGAATCGCCTCTATTTTAGACAAGTCATTGGAAGAGGTAATGATTGTTACTACTGCCAATGCAGAAAAACTATTTACGATAACAGAGAACCACTAAATTTGCCACCCTTCGATGGAGAGTTGTCCGAGTGGTTGAAGGAGCACGCCTGGAAAGTGTGTATATGGGAAACTATATCGAGGGTTCGAATCCCTCACTCTCCGCCTTTTAGTAATAAAAAATCCTGCAAGGGGTTGATTTCAGGCTTTTTTATTTTTAGGAAAATGCAAATTGCTGCAAATGTCTCTAAAATTACACCACCTTTTGGTGTATTTTCAGAGACCAAAAAGACGGTTCCCAAACCCTCTTTTCCTTTACAACGCTTTGCACCCGATTGCACTTTTTAAAGTACATCCAGCAAGAGAATTTTACCCCGCCACTAAAATTCAACCATATGCTGGAGTTATTAATGTTCGTTTTTCTTTTTTGTGTCGCCTGACACGCACCAATAAAGCGGGCCAGTGTCCACTAATCTTACGCATCACCTATCACAAAGACGGCAGGGGTCTTTTCACAGGCCTCTACTGTGATAAGAAAGAATGGAATCCCGATTCAGTGAATAGGATGCCCAACTTCTTCAAGAGTTTCAGATGTTTTAAATGATCGTCTTGCTTCCCTTTTTCCACCACTCAATAACTTTTTGTACTGAAAAGATTAATGATTATTTTATGGCAAATTTCTGCTATGAGGCTGGTGCGTCAGGTAAGTTTATACTTTCGGGGAGGCAACTCCGATAAAATTTATGAGATTGATTTGTGCGGGACCGGTAATGATTTCTACGTAGTCAATTTTAGGTATGGCCGAAGAGGAACCCCTCTAAAAGAAGGAACCAAAACACCTGATCCGGTTTCACTATATCAAGCAGAAGAAATTTTTAGCGGACTTGAAACTGAAAAAAGAAGCAAAGGATATAAACCACTCGTTGGAATAAATGAGCCGGAAACGCCTCAACCTATTAAAGCACTGTTCATTCCTCAAACAGACATTCAGCAACTTTTACCGGGCAGAAAAAAAGCAATCTTGCAACGGTTGCACGACGGTATAAATGAAAAGGTTCCGCAACATTTTCCCTGGAAAGTTTCGCGGGTCATTTGGATGGCCGGTGTAATGCGAATAGAAGAAGCAACTGATGCTATTTTGTTTTTGGCGACAAAGGGTGATACTATGCAATTATACGCTGCTGTATGGGCTTTGGGCCGGTGTGGTGCACAGGAAGCAGCCCCTTTATTTTTATCTCAATTTAAATCTGGAATTACATCAGTTCAGCGTATTGCCGGTGCAGCCCTGGTCAAAGTTGCAGAGGGAGCAGAAAAAGAAAAACATTTGCAATATTACCTGCATTCATTACCAGCGCCTTTTCAGCTTGCAATTAAAAATAATGATGAGCCTATGCTGAAGACTCTTTTACAAGAAAGGGTATTAGCTCAATCTCAGCCTCATTATAATTGGTTAGAAGATTTGTACCTCCTTTCACAGACACATCCCTGGATTAAGAAGAGTCTTAAAGAACTTTTAATACAGATGCCGTTAAAGCCTGGTTATTTTAAGCAGGTGCGGCACATTTTTAAACTGGCAGAATTCTTTGACGATTTTGAAATCGTCGCTCTCTTAGCACACCGGTTTGAAAAGGAAGAGGAGATGCTTAGGGCTGGCAATACTGGTTATGATGATGAAGGAAAAGTTTTTGTCACCGATTTAAACGAGTACATAAATCTTAAAAAAGAGCTGTCGAAAAAATCGAGCCGGTTAGCGTATTCTGCCAAAACACGGCAATACCTGATTCGGAGAAACTTACGTTTATTACGTAATTATGGTGCGTACAACGATGTATGCTATGTTCGCTTAGCAACTGCACTTCTGCTCACCTACGATAAGGATAAAGATTATACAGCACCTTATTCTATTTATAATTCTATATGGAACGGAAGAAATTATAACCGCATCGAAAACAAGTTTCCCGCTAACGCTTCGGCCGTTTATCTGAACGAAATTCTTTTTGGTGCCTCAATGGCTTATAAACTATCACCAAAAAATGTATGGACGATCGTTGATCCCGCCAAACAGCAAAGCCAATCCAATAACAAGCAAGCAAATAAAGGGCAACAGAACATTGATACCGGTAACGGAATTGTAGGAAAAATCATCAGCTTTTTCACTGGAAAAAAATCGGCTGCAGTTTCAGAAACGCCTTTGTATGAAACAGTGCCGTTAAGGCCAAGCACTGCCGAAACAACAGCTGTGGTTCCGCTAAATGAGGCGCCTCACCTTGCCCTTTGGAACCAACTACCACAGGCTTATATTCAATTGCTGATGGAAGGCCGCATGGAGGAAGTGCATCGTTTCGCTATCACGCATCTTTACCAACATCCTGATTATACTTCTATAAAAGATAAGTTGGATGCATCAGCGATTGAGCACCTGCTTTTGTCTGACTTCACTATCCCCGCAGAATTCGCTTTTACGCTTGCACAAGAGCGGTATAACCCCACAACCCCTGATGCCGAATTGGTAAAAGCGATGCTTTATGGTAAGCTGGAAAAGGCACAACAAAAAGCGATTGCCTGGGTAGAAGAAGCCAGGGATTTCTTTTTATCTGACCCTGCCTTTGTTGCAGCGCTACTGCTCTGTCCAAATGTGACTTGCCGGACCTGGATAAGCAACTTAATTAGTGACTATTCGTATTCGGAAGATGTAGCCCAGGCCATTGTTGTAAGAACCATTGCACACATTTTGAACTTTAAAGACGATACACCGGAAATCAATGAAAGCATTCAGCAGGGTGGCTTAAGTTTATTACGCCGTTTCCCTGAAGCTTTAAACAGATTGAACTTACAGGTAGTAGAGCAATTAATGCAAAGCAAAATTTCGTCCGCGCAACTATTAGGTATTGATATTCTATTGCTGCAAAAAGACAAGTTCAACATTGATCAATTATCGGATAATGTATTTTCTTCTGCACTCCATAACGCCTATACGCCGTTACGAATAAAAGGAATGGAATTACTGAATGCAGTGAGTACACCCGGTTTATTAAAGCGACAGGAGCTGGTGATCTATTGCTGTATCGCTGAGTACCCAGACGTGCGTAGCCTTGTTCGTCCAATTATAAAAAGGGTAGCCGATCAAGAGCCTTCCTTTGGTGTGCATGCCGCTGAATGGTTGTTGCCTTATCTGCTACGTAAAGAAAGCAGCGAAGGTTTGCACAAGGACGTAGCTGACATTCTGCGGCACGAACTCATAGGCTATATAAAAGATGTAAACAAAGCGTTGGTATTGCAACTGCTTTATTCTGCCTTTGTGCCTACACAAGAATTTGGTATTACACTTCTTCAAACAGCCGTTGATCCGAAAGAGTTAAGCATTCGGCAAATCATTGCACTGGGGAACCATGAAACAAAAAGCGTAAGAGAATGGGTGTGGAATTATTTCGAAGGCAACATTGCCCGCATTAAATATGAACGCGAAGATGCTATTCGTTTGTTAGATGCGGCATGGGATGATATCAGGGAGTTTGCAAAAGCATTTTTCAAAAAACATTTTGCTGAGGGCGACTGGACAGCCGAAGTCTTAGTAGGTCTGGCTGATTCTATTCGTCCGGATATTGAGGCCTATGGCCGCGAACTGATTACCCGTTTTTTTAGGGATGAACAAGGCGAAGAATACCTCATTAAACTTAGCCAGCATCCCAGCGAAAAAATGCAGCTTTTTGCTACGAATTACCTCGAACGCTTTGCCGCAAATGATCTGACTAAATTAGTAGCACTTGAGTTTTATTTCCGGGCTGTTTTAACAAGGGTCAATAAAGCACGGGTAGCAAAAAATAGAATCTTTCGTTTTTTAGGAGAAGAAGGAAAGAAGTCCGAAGATGCGGCACAATTTGTCACAGGACTGATCAGCCAAATTTCTGCAACGGTATCTATTGAAGACAAAGCTAAATGCATCGAAATTTTATTAGCTCTTCAAACATTGTATGACGTGCAAACGCCCTTGAAAAAAATACCGGTTGAAGAGCGGGTATAAATTATAATGAAGAATTGACTTATGCTTTTTAATTATCTATACGGCGGAAGTACAACTGTTAGCAGCAATGCTACCACTACTTCCATGTCGTTTGCTCCGGATACCTTACGCGATGCCACATTTTTTATTGGGAAACTAAACCGGAAGATTGCTTTTCGCGAAGCTATTTCGGCACTACACCACGTGGTTGTTTCAGATCAGCGTTTTAAGCCAAAAGATAAAACGGCGTATAAAGAATGGGCAGCGCAACAGGAAGCCATCTGGCTTTCGGAATACATGGCTGGTTACGATAAAACTGCTGCGGCTCAACACATCGAAAACATCAGGCAGGAACTGCAAGTCGTTGGCCAGGAAAAGCAAAAATTGCTGTCGCCTTTTTACAAAGCGCAACGGTCATATTTCGATTATCTCTACAAAAAGGACCGCGATGCCTGGTTTGTATTAGACCCGGTGATAACCATTCATCCTGATGAACTTTTTTTTGAATGCTTTAGCCAGGACGAATCAACCTACGGTAAGTTAGGCGCCAATTATAATGTGTTCAAAGAGGTGAATGATTTTAAGTGTGGTACTACTAACATTGATTATTCGGCTGGACTCTATAACGAGTTTCAAAAGATCCGAAACTATAAAGAGACAGATTTTAAAATTGATCCCAGCGGCTTTGAAATTCAAACGACGCAGGAAGAGTTATTCAAAGAAATAAAAATTGATTTGCCGGATAGTTGGGTAAGAGGATTTTTGCAGGTCAGTTCCGCCATGACTTTACCAACGGTAAGTTTCGATCTGCACCCTTTGGATGTGTATAATTTCTGCCTATTGCTCCGGCGATTCAAAGAGAAAAAAGGGCCACGATCAATCCGCTACATTTTGAAACCCGGCCAACTAGTAAAAACAATCTTTGAACCCTGGAACAAAGAAGTCATTTGTAGCCGTTCTGTCTATACCGGGCAAAAAGAACACGAGATACGGGTGTGGGGAAGAAGACGACTGCTGATTCTTGAACGCCTGATTCCGGTAGCGCAAAAGTTTACGGTTCATTTATTGGGTACGGGTTTGCCATCATTTTATGTAGCCGATATGGGCGACATGAATTTCACCCTTGGGCTATCCGGCTGGACAGCGAATGATTGGTCCCGCGCCGGCAACTTTGACCTGCTGGCACCAAGGGGTGAAGTGGATATTACCACCAAACAAAAAGTGTTTGCCTTGCTCAAAAAAAGCTGGATGAGCGACACTGAAACCATCGCAAAAGAAACTGATTTAGATAGAGCTACTGTAAGCACAGTTCTCACGGCCTATACACAGGCAGGACGGGTAATATATGACATCAATAAAGGCTTGTTTCGTGTACGGGAATTGAGCAGAGAGCCGTTGCCGGCAGAAAGCCTGCGGTTTGCCAGTTTGCAAGAAGAGCTGGCAGTATCGCTGCTAAAGGAGTCAAGTGTAAAACACCGGGTAGAAGCCCTGGCCGAAGGCTATAAATTGAGTGGAACGATCAAAACTAAAAAGCGAACCTTTAACCCTGAGTTAGTGATTGATAGAGATGAACGAATCATTGGCGGCAATTGCGATTGTAGTTTTTACATTGAAAATAAATTATACAAAGGGCCGTGTGAACACATGCTTGCTTTACGGCTTGCAGCGAACGAAAAAAAACAATAGAGAAATAATTAAAATTATTTGCCCAATAAATCGGTAGATAGTACTTTAACCTATTCATAGTTCTTCGACAAGAGAAGTAAAGAAAGCACCTTGCATCCGAAAGGAAGGAGCGATGTTTCGTCGTTCGGGAAATGTGGTGGCAAATGCACCACTATATATAATCTTTACTATGGCCACGGGGTGCTATACGCATATTATCAGTGCAGGCTCCGTGAGCCAGAATATGCGTATAGCACCCCGTGGCCTGGAGTTGATTAATATAGTCCCGGGGTAGCACGAAGGGCTTCACTTCTTTTGTCGAACTATGATTTCTTCTTTGCACATTATGGCTACAAACCCACTTACCCGCCAACAGATTTACGACCGCATCAGGCAAAGCTCAAAAGAAGAGTACATTTTAGAAGAAATGCAGCGCCTTGGCTTTTGGCCAAAGGCTGACAATGCACCTACACTTCCCGAACAATTAATAAAAAAAGAAGGAGAGTTGCAGCGGGAGTTAACGGCTCTGTTGCAGGAGAAGAGAAAGTACGAAGACAAAGAAGCGATGCTTGTTGAAATGCGAAAAAAACGCATGGAAGAAGCGAAGAAGAAGCGGGAACTTACCAAACAAAAACGGGAAACTGAACGCACTGAAAAAGCAGCCCGATGGAAGCAAAGCAAAGCAATCGAAATTGGTTACTTAGGAGAGACTGTTTCGGGTGGGTTGAATGAGAAGGACAACAATCCTGCGGTTCTTCAAACGAAAGGGCTTCCCTTATTCAATAACGAAACAGAACTTGCCCTTGCGATGGGCATCTCTATTTCTGAACTGCGCTTTTTGTGTTACCATCGCAGAGTGGCCACTACTACTCATTATAAACGTTTTGCCATTCGTAAAAAAAGTGGTGGCATACGCATTATTTCGGCTCCCATGCCGCGGCTAAAAGGTGCGCAGTATTGGGTGCTGCATAACATTTTAAACAGGCTGACGTTTCACGATGCGGCGCATGGTTTTGTGCAGAAGCGTTCTATTTTAACCAATGCGCAGGAACATTTGAAAAAGGAAGTGGTTATCAATATTGACTTAAAAGACTTTTTCCCTTCCGTTCATTTTAAAAGGGTAAAAGGGTTATTTGGCAAACTGGGTTATTCAGAAATGATCGCAACAATTTTTTCTTTGTTGTGTACGGAGCCTGATACAGAGGAAGTGGTTCTTGATGGTAAAACCTATTTTGTTGCAAAGGGTGAAAGAGCATTACCACAGGGAGCGCCAACCAGTCCTGCCATTACCAATTTGTTATGCTATAAGATGGATTGTCGTTTACGCGGCGTAGCCAAAGCAATGGGCTTTTCCTTCACCCGTTACGCAGATGATATTACTTTCTCTGGTGATAAAGAGGCCGCCCAAAAAGTACAGCAATTGCTATGGCGCCTGCACCGGATTATTGCGGACGAAGGCTTCACCATTCATCCAAAAAAAATTAAGGTAATGCGCAAAGGCGCCTTACAGGAAGTAACAGGTATTGTGGTTAATCAACAACCCGGCATCAACCGGAAAACACTGCACCGTTTTAGAGCGTTGCTGCACAATATTGCCAAAGGCGGCTTTGAAGGAAAACAATGGAAAGGCGGCAATCTTGTGTCTGAAATTATTGGCTATGCCAATTTTGTAGCCATGGTAAAACCGGCTTTGGGCGTTAAATTGAAACAGCAGGTTAGGCAAATTGTAAACGATCCTCGTAGTAAAGTACAGATAAGCGAGTCACCGCTGCATCAAGGAAAGAACAGCAAGTCAAAACCTGTTTTACCAGCTCCTTTTATTCAGCCATCTAACGAAGGTGAAAATGATAAGCCGTGGTGGAATGTTTTGTAATGCATGTAATGAGAACTGGGGCCACTATATATGCAGTTAAAAGTTTTGAATGTGTTGGTTGCTTCCAAAGCTTTCATTTCCGTGTAAACTATACAGTAAGGTTGATGCCGGTGTTGCAAACAACATAGTTAAGTAAGGTTGATTTCGTATTTCGGACTTTCCCCTATTCTGTTTCTAAAATAAGGTCATATCTTTTTGCAAAAGGCAAGTTTGAATTATCTTTCCCCGCCTGCATTTCAACCGGTTTTTTACATGCGCAACTTTATGAAACCAACATGAGCCCTAATAACTATTTTCTTCAAACCCTGCAACATCTTCGCACCTACGAAGAAGTATTGTTGTTTGGCAACCTTTTACATTATACAGATGTGCAACAGGAGGAGGCGGTGGTTTTTCTCCAAAAGGAATACTGGCAGGAAGCCGTAAACTATCCTTATCAAACACCTGCTTTTGACAGGGATGCAGCACTTTGGGCAGCGAGGACAATTTATACGGCATCCCAACTTTTGCTATACCGGGAAAATAAAGAAGCTGATTTAATCGGGCTGCTTCCACCCTGTCAACAAGCACTTACGCCTGCCGCCATTTTATCGGCCGACCTGGTGTTGCGGTTTATGCCTGATATAATTTTTCAGTTAAAAGCCATAGATCCTGATGATGGCCTGATAGCTATACTGGAAGCGCATTTATCTGCATGGCATTACTCCGGTGTACGCTATCTGTTGCCTGTTGAAGAATTGAGTTTTGATGCTCTCCAAAATTCTCCCTGCCTCTGTCAACTTTATATCGACAGGGTTATTTTTTATAAGAAGTCGGTCTTGGCGCAGCATCCTTTTTTAGTAAATGGCGTTAAAGCCGCTCTCGGAATATTTGCTCCTGAATTATGGAGTGATTTTTAAAATAGAACCCACCACCCAAAATGAATTCAATAGATAAATTAAACAGCGTACTCACATACATAAAAGAGTCGTTTGTAGGTAAAAATGAAGTTATTGACCTCTTAGGCATAAGCTTACTGGCAAGGGAAAATGCTTTTTTATTAGGGCCGCCCGGTACGGCGAAAAGTGCTATAGTAAGGGCCTTATCCGAATGTATTGAAGGAGGTAAAAACTTTGAATACCTGCTGACCCGGTTTACTGAGCCCAATGAAATTTTCGGCCCTTTTGATATTCGCAAACTAAAAGAAGGAGAATTGGTAACCAACACCGAAGGCATGATGCCGGAAGCATCGCTGATTTTTTTAGATGAGATTTTTAATGCCAATAGTGCCATCCTGAATAGCTTATTAATGGCCTTAAATGAAAAAATTTTTCGTCGTGGAAGGGAAACTAAAAAGTTGCCGGCATTGATGTTTATAGGTGCTTCAAACGTGCTACCTGAAGATGAGGCACTTAATGCATTATTAGACCGGTTTCTTATTCGCATTGAATGCGATTATGTTGATCCCGACTTGTTAAACGAAGTATTGCTGGCCGGGTGGAAATTGGAAAATAGTGTAAGTGCTCAACGACCTGTGATAACGCCTGAAGAAATTAAAGAGCTGCAGAAGGAGTGCCGCACGGTCAGCCTTTCTGCCATACGAAAACAGTATGTTGACTTAGTGCATAACCTGCGTAGCACCGGTATAAAAGTATCGGATAGAAGAGCCGTAAAAATTCAAAACCTCATTGCCGCCAGTGCCCTTATGTGTAACCGCAAGGAAGCGATCCTTTCCGACTTATGGGTGTTGAAATACATTTGGGATACGGAAGAACAGGTAGAGATTTTAGCTGGTATTATTGATACGATCCTTCAAAAAGATACGGCAGTAGATGCTCATCCTCAGGCCACCTTTAACAAAGCTCCAAACGCTGAGGATCTAATGAAGGAAGTGGCTTTGCTACGCAACAAATGGGAAGCTACTTCTCTGTCTTTTGAGGAGCAAAACGTGATTAAAGATAAACTGCGTTATGTGCAAACCCGTAGTAACTGGATTAAAAAACCAGAGCATCAACAACATATTCAAACCGAAATTGAATCCCTATGGCAAGCTATTCTTCAAACGGTGTAAGCTGGTATCTTTCGCTTCCTGTTCAGCATAAGGAATACCTTGGCGCTATTCACCACTGGCAAAATGTAAAGATTGGTTTTGAAGAAAAAACAGTTTGGCTAAAAGACCTTACCGCCGTGCAGATTGATAGCATTAAACTAAAAACTATTCCCTACAAAGAACTGTATTATGCATCGGGCAGTCAGCTTTTTTTACAAGGAAGTTTGCTCCCTGCCCGAACAATTCCAGCACTTTTATGGACACCTGTTGAAAGGGGCCTTGCTATTCAACTACCGCCTTTTAATCATAATTATTTTGGAATAAACAACAAGATAGAAATACGTCTTTGCCACTGTAGTGCAGAAAAAGAAGCCTTTGCATTATTGGTAAATAGTAGCACGCTGCAAAGTTATGTCGAAGGCGCAGCGGCCATCAGACTAAACCTATTAAGCTGGGTAATTGTTGACGATTCCACGGCTTTAGTTTTTGGTGTTCCCTTGCTACCGTTGCCGGGAGAAGTATATTGGAGAAGCGGGAACTTTTTATTTCCAGCCGGATGTAACCTGGAGTTACCATTGCTGGCGGAAACACTGCAAAACCTGATCAATCCTGAAAAAGACCAATGGATTATATGGAATAGGGAAGGGACATATTGGTGTATTGATAAGAAAAATATAAAGCCTTTGTCTATTGGTTCATTTCGCCTAACCCAAAGAATATAACATGCCGTCTCACGAATATTTTCAACAACATGATGGCTATTTCTGGCAATGGGAAGAAGCCGGTGAAGTCGTTGCCATTCCCGGTGGGCTTACCATTGCTTACAAGGGTTTTATTGCCGATGTTTTGGAGAAGTTGGTTGATGCGGGCTTACCTCCTTTTGGTTCGTTGTTGCTTATGTTAATTGCCACCAATAACGATAATGATGTTTCGTTATTTGCTGTGCGAAGCCTGGTTGAAAAAGCATTAGCTAACTTAAAGGCTACCCATATAAATGACCCGATGAACACGGCATTGGATGTATTGACAATGATGTCAACGTTGCCAATAAAATACCGCCAGGGTAATAACAGGCTCTTACTTCTGCATACACTTTTTAGTAACTGTCATAATCGTTTATCCTGCCGCCATTCGAAAGATATTTATGATGCCTTTTTGCAGGCAGATAAGGTGATGGAGGAATGGATGAAGCCAAAGAAATTTTATGTCAATCTGTATCATGAGGATTTCCGGGTAATCAGCCTGCTGGCGAAGAAGTTCCCGGATATAGAAACGCTGATAAACAACCTGGCAGCCTTACCGCTTTTTGAAGAAGGACTTGATCTGGAAGAAAGCCAAACAGCAGAACCCGTTGAAAAAGATTTCATACAAACGCTTTGCGATAACACCAAAACGTTTCATGTTGGTTCATTAGTGAAACGCCTGTGGAGCGGGCTGAATATTCCTTACCATAATACGTTGCCAAGTAACCAACCTCTGGGCGGTGTATCGGACCTTACCAATAAAGGGGAGATGCATCGTTTACTTATTTCAGAGTTTGCCAACGAGGATGTGCTCTTTCTTTCGCGGCTGGCTAACAATGAAGCCTTGTATTTGAACAGGGAGGTGCCGCCACAAAATAACAATCTGGAACGGATCATTTTGATTGATGTAAGCATCAAAAACTGGGGCACGCCTAAAGCCATTGCATACGCTTTACTGTTGGCCATTGCCCGGCATCCGAAGACAGATATCCCGTGTTCGGCATTTGCTGTTGGTGATCGTTATCATGCTCTATCGTTTGGGACTATAGATGATATTATTCAAAGCTTGCAGCTATTGGAGCCTTGCCTGCATCCGGCCAATGGTTTAGCGCTTTATTTTAAAGAAGCTGCGAAACAAAAGAACAAGGAAGTGTTTTTTATTTCTTCGGCAGAAACCTTTCGACAGCCTCAATTGCACAAGCTTATAAGTGATCATTACACCTCGTTCTCCTATTGGATACATACTGATGACAAGGGAGCTATTGATGTTTATAAACGGCAGCAAGCCAGCAAAAAGCATGTGCAATATTTGCAGTTACCTCTAACCGATTTGTGGAAAAAGGAGCAGAAGACTGAGCCGGTGCCGCAGGATAACAGTACCAATAGTAAGGTGTACCCAATCTTATTTCCCGCGGCAGCAAATCCTAAAAAGGTATTGCAAACAGAAGACGGCACTCTGTTTTTAATTACCGCAGAAAAAAGCCTGATACGCTTACTGGATAAAAGCCAGGAACGTAAAAGGGGATGGGAGATGGTGTACGAGGGGTTGCCAAATTTTCATGGCGATGCAGAAATTGGAGTTAGAGAAGATGGAAAAATTTTGCTTCTGTTGCTTAATGAATCTAACCGGAAAGTAACGTTGATAGATGTTGAAAACAGCCATACAAGAAGCATTCATTTTCCTGAATGGCGAAAGACCGGAAACAATCCGTTCTTGTTTTATAAAAATCATTTTATTTTTTTTGAGTCACCTCCTCTCAACAAATGCTGGACGTTTTATTTAGGGGAAGAAGTAAACATGAAGTCACATGATAATCCATCAAAGCTTATTCATTCAAGATATTTAGAAAGACAAGGCACTCCCAAAACCTCTTACCGTACTTTTTTAAACGACACTGTTTTCAAAAATGTAACCTTCTTATTTATCAATGAGGTGGGCAACCTTGTGTTTAATAAGCATGAGTTACAGTTAACGGATCATAACAGTATTAAATTAGAAAAAACCGGGTTTGTAAAAAAAGAATTAATAGCAATGGTGACAGGCAAACATAAGTTTCGTTTTCCCGATGGGAGTACTGTTACCGTCCATCGTTCGGGTATGTTGATGCTGCAAAGCAGCGATCCCTTGATTGCCGAAATCTACCTACCGTCCGTTGTTGATGCATCGTTAGGTATTGCCACTGCCACAGATTTTGCCGGCAACGAGTACTATCAGTCAACAGATGCTTCAAACCAAAAGGTTATTACCACAAAAATCTTCTGGCACCAGTACATGACACCGTTTATTGAAACCATTAAAAGACATGGAACTTAAAATAAAGCCTCATCATAAAAATATCTTTCCGGTGGGTGGGCTTCTTATCAGGGGTGCTTCGGTGGCGCATTGGTTACAAGAGTTGGAGGGGATGGGTCTGCCCTTACCAGCAATCACTGTTTACGCTATTCCTGGTACTGCTCCTAATACCGTTTGGGGTTGTTTGGCTGTGTACAATACTCAAATGTATAAGATTGATGCCGGCCAAAACCAGTGGTGCCAGTTGGTATATAACCTTCTTTTTATTCCAGAAAAATCTATCATTTATCCACAGCTTTCATCAGAAGAAACTACAAAACTGTTTGGAGGTAAATCACATTTATTTCATCCGCAAGTTGGACTTGTAGCGTTAACGGAAGCAATAGAATGGCAGGCCTTAGTTTCTTTGCCCGAAAGGGTACATCGAAAAATCACAGAACCGGTTGCGTCACCCTTCATTCCGGAAAGAGTAAACACCTTTCAAATAAAGCCGTTAGCGGCTGAACAAGTATTAGAAACATTAGAAGAAAAGCATTTTCCTAAGCAGGAAAAGTTTACAGACAAGCCCTTGAACCCATTTGAAAAGGCTAAGCTATTCCTTTACCAACAATTGTTTTCAAATGCAGGTAAAGGTAGTGGTAACAATGAAAAAGGTACCGGGAAAAAATCGTTATTAACCAACCTGGAATCCTTGCAAAAACTATTTGGTAAGAAGGAGAATAATTGGTCGGCTAACTTGTCAAAAGATTACGAAGAGTTGGAAAAGCGAAATCAAAAGCACTTCGACCGGCTGATGAATTTACTACATAGCGATCCGGGCGAAGCTTTGAAATATGCTGTGCCTTTGGATAATGATGGTTCTGGCCGGGGCGGCTTTAGTGCAGCTTTCAATCTGCAGAAACGCTGGGGCAATTTTTCTTTGTTCGGTGGTAATTTTAATATAGGCAGCGGTAGCGCTTTACTTCCAGGTGATGCATACAATCGTCTGTATGATCAATATACTAAAATGGCGCAGCAACTGATTAAGGAAGGTGATTACCGAAGGGCGGCTTTTGTGTACCTTAAACTGTTGAAAAATAATTTGATGGCGGCAGATACCTTGGAAAAAGGAGGATTGTATAGCGAAGCAGCTTCTGTTTACGTAAAGTATTGCAATAATAAAACAAAGGCTGCAGCCTGCTATGAAAAAGGGGCCATGACGTCCAGCGCTATTGAATTATATAAAGAATTAGGTGAGAACGAAAAAGTTGGCGACCTCTATATTTCGATTTATAAAAAAAAGGAGGCTTTCAGTTATTATCAAAAAGTAGCAGATGCTTATACCCACAGCAATCAATACCTAAAAGCCGCGCTGTTGTATAAAAATAAGATGGAAGCCGAATATAAGGCACAAGAGTTATTGCTGGTGGGATGGAGATCCAATAAAGACGCCTTTAATTGCCTGAATAATTATTTTGTAAACCTTCGCGGTAAAGAGGAGATGGGCATACAACTTCAAAGCATTTACCGGTTTGAAGTAACACCTGCCAACCGCGAAATTTTTCTGCGTGTATTGCATCAGGAACATAATAAAAGCACCGGCCATGCTGAACTCATAAAAGATATAGCTTATGAGATCATTGTAGAAGAAGTAAAAAATAATCCTGCTATTATTGGAGAGCTGCGTCATTTTAATAAAGCAGATAAGCAGTTGGTAAAAGATACCATGCGGTTTAAGCTGAATGTAAAAAACTAACTTAGTTTACTAATGTAACTACAGCATTGATATTCTTCGCAAAGGGCTATAACAATCAAATCAAAGCCTCGTATTAGTTGGTAGTATCTAAAGAGCTTTATTCATTAAATGTGATATTGCCTTTTGATCGTATTTCAAATTCGGCAAAGGCAATAATATAGAAAGCGCTTAAAACTTCTGACAGCCTTTACTACAAAAAATTTTTCACATCGAACCAATCATCAGAGGCAACGTTTAGCCCGGAGCCGGAAAGAAAAAACTATTGGAAGGCTTCTATAGGCCTTTTCTCCATTTAACAAGGTAATGACCTTAAGCATTATGTGATAATACCAGCGTTGAAGATTGGCATAATCAATTATATGATTATTTTTAGCTATCCTAAATCAACCTGCTAACTGATGTCCCGATGTATCGTTGTCTTCTTACTTATTTTCCTATCCGGCCTTTCTGCTTTTACGCAAAGGGCCACTATGCCTTTTCCAGCTTTGCTTACCGATCCCAACTCTTTATCTAACCCCTGCGCCACCGACATTTTTTTAAACGCTAATCGAAAGAATCCTGCTTTCAAAAAAGCAGAGGACCGGATGAATGCGCAGATCTTGGCGTACTCACGCAGGGCTGATGATACCAACATCATTACGCTACCCGTTGTGTTTCATATTGTAGATGATAATCCTGATTTATTTTCTGATGCGCAGGTGGCCGGCGCTATTGCTGACCTGAACGATGCGTTTAGTAAATCGGGAAGCTATGCAGCCAGTGTTGGCGCTGATACTAAAATCAGGTTTTGCCTGTCTAAAAAAGATCCCGATGGTGGGATTACCACCGGCATTACCCGTACGGTTTCGTTTTTCTCTAATGATCTTAATCCTACCATTGAAGATACAAAGCTTAAAAACCTGGTGCAGTGGGACCCTTCCCGCTACATTAATATCTGGTATATAAAAAGCATGCACATGGAAATCTTTGCCCGTTTTCAATGTGGCGCCTGGCTGCGTATGTATGCTGGCGGGTATGCTACTTTGCCTCCGGGCGGCGGCCCTACAGATGGCATTGTGATTACTGCCGTTGGCGATATGCTGGCCCACGAAATGGGCCACTACCTTGGCTTGTACCATACGTTTGAGGGAATGGATTGCCGCAACTTTAATTGCATGACCGATGGCGATAAAGTATGCGATACACCGCCCGATGCTTCGGTGAAAAATTCCGCTTCGTGCAGCAGTCCTGAAAATTCGTGCAGCACCGATACCTTGTCAGGATTCACCATTGACGTGCCGGATCGGATTGCCAATTTCATGGATTATGGAAATGGCGGTTGCCACAACGAATTTACCCAGGGCCAAACCGATAGGATGCGGGCCGCTATTGCCACGCAGCGATCAGGGCTTTTGCAGGATGAATGCACGCCGCCTTGCACTGATGCAATCCTGGCTTCTTTTACGAGGGACAATCCTTATCCGCTGACAGGCGCCAACATCAACTTTACCAACACCTCAACCGGCGCCACCAACTACCAATGGATAGTAGATGGAACGGTAGTAAGTACCGCCGCTGATTATGCCACTTCCTTCGCGGCGCCCGGCAAATACAAAGTAACCCTGAAGGCCGATAATGGTGGTAGTTGCTTTTCCACCTTCACCCATTATATCATTGTTACCTGCGGTGTTACGGCGAGGTTCTATACAGATAAACGCAACATCGCTTCTATTGCACCGCTGTACTTAGACAGCATCAGGTTTACCAATACTTCCATCAATGCGGCGTCTTACCAATGGTTAATGAGCAACGATAAAGGCATGACGGAACAAGTCATCAGCACCGCTCAAAATCTAACCTATGTATTTGCCGTGCCAGCCAATTATACGGTTAGGCTGATAGCCGCTAACGGAAGCTGTATAGATACGTCGGGAATATTTACGATCCCTGTTACCGATCCTACTCCCGATGGTACATTGTATATTAACTCCGTAGAATGTTATCAGCAAACTAAAGTCAGGGTATCATATTATATATGCAATTCGGGTTATGGACGTATCCCGAAAAAAATTCCTGTCACTTTTTATAACGCCGATCCGCGTGTAGCCGGTGCTGTAAAATTAGCTACGGTTTACCTGGCCGATTCGATACAAGGTTTGTGTTGCGGTTATTTATATACCACTATTATCAACGTAGGGTACAAAGGCCTTAATACCTTGTATGGTTCGTTTAACGATAGCGGCAATGTGGTGCCGGTGGTGTTTCCGGCAACCAATTTTATTGAGAAGAATTATTTTAATAATGTCGCGATTTATAGTGGCTTTGCTTTCAAGGTTACCGCGGCTCCGCCATTATCAATTTTAGAATGGGGCGATACACTGCAACTCAGTGCTGTAGCTCATCCCGGCACGGTAAGTTCGTATATATGGAGCACCCCAAAAGACTTAAGCTGCACCAACTGCCGCACCCCTTTATTAATTGCTGATTCGTCCACTATAAAACAAGTAGTGGCGACCTCTAACTATGGTTGTACCGATACGGGTTCGGTAGTTATCCAGGTGCCGCCTTATAACGATTTCAGCGTTGATATAAATGATGTACAGTGTAAAGCAGGCGATAGCTTACTTGTCAACTTTACCATCCGGAATAGTTTTAAGCGGGCGGTGATACCAAAAAGATTAACGGTGGCTTTTTATAAGAATGATCCCTTGACCGCGAGTGGCATTCTGCTTCCCCAACTGTTTACCGTACCCGATACGGTGAAAGCCGCCAACGCTACTTATACCACCGTAATAAAGGGGATGGGAAGCGGAAAGTTATATGCCGCCGTTGGCGATTCGGGCAAGGTGGTACCGGTTGTTTTTCCGGCCACGCCTTTCTTAGAAAAAAGCTATGCTAATAATATAAGCTCCTTCAATTATCAACGGTTTTTTATAACCCCATCACCAGCCATTGCCGTTTTAGCGTGGCGGGATACACTGCCATTAACCGTAGTAGGAACGCCTGCTGCCGTAGCTTCTTACTTGTGGAGTACGGCTTATAATTTAAGTTGCGCTTCCTGTCAATCGCCCAACCTGGTAGCCGACACTACCGCCATAAAAACAGTCATAGCTACCAGTGCACTTGGCTGCGCCGATACGGCTTCTGTAACGGTACAAGTGCCGCCCTATAACGATTTTACCGTAAGCTTTGATGAGGTGCAATGTTCAAAAGGCGATAGCCTTCATATCATATTTACCATAAAGAACAGTTTTAAAAGGCCGCTGTTGCCAAAAGGGTTGGCAGTGGCTTTTTACAATGCTGATCCCCGTGTGAATGCTTCTCTTCTTGGCCCGGTGTTCTCTTTGCCCGATACCCTTTTTGCCACGCAGGCTACCTTCAGCACCTTCATTAAAGGTATGAGTGCCGGTACCTTATATGCAGCTATTAATGACAGCGCTAAACGCTTGCCGGTGGTGTTTCCTGCTACATCGTTACTGGAAAAAGAGTACCAAAATAATGTGACTGCTTACAGTTATGCACCGGAGCTTTTGAAAGTACAACCTGCCGACACGACTGTTTTTCGCAAGCAAAGCGTTCCGCTGTTATTGCAAACAACGGTTTACAATCCGCCATCTACTTTATGGAACAGCGGCGGGCCAAACCCGTTAAGTTGCGCTACTTGCACCAACCCGGTTCTTACGGTTTATCAGAACTCGATAGTGAAGGTGCAAACGGAGAACAAGTATGGTTGCCTGTTAAAAGGAACCGCCAACATAAAAATATTTCCACCCGATATGCAGGTGAAGATTCTGGAAACAAAATGTTACACGAACAACACCGCCCTGGTTACTTTTTCTATTTGTATGAACAATGGCTACGACAGTGTATTCAGCAACATTCCGGTTTCGTTTTATGATGGCGATCCGGCGGCAGGTCCTGCGCGAATTTTATTACCCGTATTTAAAACGCCATCGGTAGCCGGGGATAGCTGCTATATGTACACCACCAAAATAACAGCGCCATCTACAAAAAAAATAGCCGCCGTGGTGAATGACAAAGGTGATAATACAGCCTCTATCCCAAGCCTTCAGTTTGCCGAAACAAACGCCAGCAACAATGTTGATGTAACCGCCTACACACCCTTTACCATCACCATTTATCCCGCAGATACATTAATAGATAGGTTAACCGGCATCCAATTAAACACGCAGGCTTTTGGCGGTACGGCTACCTCTTATTTATGGAGCCCCGTGCAGTATCTATCCTGTACGTATTGCCCCGCACCATTTGCGTTGCTGCCTTATACAATGAGCTACCAGGTATTGGCCCGCAACGAATTTAATTGTACCGATACGGCTACCGCTATCGTTAGAACCCATACGCAGGAAGGCGTTTATATCCCTACCGCCTTTACGCCCAATGGCGATGGCAAGAACGACATCTTCTTTATAAGTGCCGGAAGTGAAGTAACGAATTTGAAAACCTTCTCTGTCTATAACCGTTGGGGACAACAAATTTTCTCAGTTCAAAATGCGCCGGCTAATTCACCTGCGTATGGTTGGAACGGAAGGGTAGGCGGGGCCGATGCACCCTCGCAGGTATATGTGTATTATGTGACTGTTATTTTAAAAGATGGCAAAGAAAAAAGCTATAAGGGAAATGTTACGTTGATTAGATGAAGTGAATAGTGAATAATCAGTAATCAGTAATCAGTAATCAGTAATCAGTAATCAGTAATCAGTAATCAGTAATCAATTTTAAAACTCGAAAAGATACATCGTGGTTTAAGCGCCCCAACACTTGAACACTTAAACACTTGAACAGTTGAACTGCAGACGGTAAACGGTAAACGAAACTCTCACGTTTCCACATTCTGGAAATCCCTTCCTCTCACCGGAACATTTGTTAGCAAATAACATTTTTAGTCATTGATTATCAATGCTTTTTTAACTGGCATAAAACTGGCAAAGCCCATCCTACTAAAACCAACCTATGCAAAACAACTCCACCCAAAAGATATTTATTGTAGATGACGACTCTTTTTGTACAGCGCTTTATAAACAACATCTGCTGAATGAAGGATACACCAACATAACCACCTTTACCAATGGGCAGGATTGTTTAAACCATCTCACCGATCAACCTCAGATCATCCTCCTCGATTATGAAATGGAACCCTATAACGGGTTAGAAGTGCTAAAAAAAATCAAGCGCTTCAATCCTGATATTTATCTCCTGGTTATCTCCGGTCAGGATGATATGCAGGTAGCCATTAATGCTCTTAAATACGGCGCCTTCGACTATATTATCAAAGGCAAAAATGAGCTGGAAAAAATTACATCGCTCCTCCAGAAAATCGGTGGTGTAATGGAGATACTGGCGCAGCCAACATCGCCAAGGCTCAATCGGATTTTTTCGTTCCTGCAATCTTCATCTCAATAAAACCCAGTGCCGTGTATCGTTTCATCGCTTTTATTTTAAGTGCGTATTTATTTTCAACCCTGTGTAGCTGTACTACGCAAAACCTGTTTACCAAACAAGTAAAAAGGCCCGCAACCCTTGTGGATAGTGTGTTTGCTTACGTGCCGGATTACCAATATACCATCCGCACCGATGATAAAATCAGCATCAGCGTTTGGGACCATGCCGAGTTAAGCGTAGGGTCGTTGTTCGATATTTATAACTCCAATGAAGTATATGGTAAATGGCTGCAGGTAGATGCGAACGGAAATATATCAGCGCCTAAAATTGGCGATACCAGGCTGCAAGGGTTAACCGTGGTGCAAGCCGAAGAGTTATTGAAGAACACGTATAAAAAATGGATCGTTAACCCCATTATAAAAGTAAAAGTGCTGAATAAAGAAATCACCATCTTAGGCGAGTTACGCACGCCGGGCAAATACAGTATGGAGAAAGATAATTATACGCTATTAGATATCATCGGTAAGGCCGGGGATTTTGATCTGTACGCCAACAAAAAAAATGTTCAAATTATTCGTATGGTGAACGGCCAACCCAAAGAAGTCACGGTTGACCTGACGGATTATAACGGGCTAGCAGCGGCTAATATTCAGGTACATCCCGATGATATTATTTATGTGCCCAGCCGCAAAGGCAAGCACTGGGATAAAAGGGCCGGATCTACGTTAGTGCCCATTGCTTCAGCCGTTAGTTCGCTGGCGCTGGTGGCTAAATTTATTTTTTAAAACTTATCATGTCTGTATTTAAAGAGATAACCAAACCGCTTCTGCCTTATTACAAAGGGCTTCCCATTATTATAGCAACGGTGGCCGGCTCTTTATTAATAGCCCGCTACTATCTTAAGTGGGTAACGCCTATGTACGAGAGTACCGCTAAAATAAAACTCGCCGATAGGCATGAAGGTATTGGTAACAGTAACCTTTACAAGGACCTTGACGTGTTTGTTACCTCTAACAAAGTAAGCGGCGAAGTAGAGCTGATGAAGTCCAACGTGATCTTAAAAAAAGCCATCAGCAAGCTTAACCTTCGTACAAAAATTTACCGCGTTGGCGACATTCATAAAACCGAATTATATAACCAGTCGCCCATCATTATCAAAGCCGATATTTCGGATTGCAAATGGGCCGACAGGCCTTTTGGTGTAACCATAAAAACCGACTCGCTTTATACGCTTACACTGCCCACCGGCGATCATGTTGATGGAAAGATGAACCAACTGTTGGATACCAAGTGTGGGCCGGTATTCATTTATCTTAATACAGAATTGCTGCGAAATAACCCGGGCATACCCTTAAACGACCGCTTTGAATTTACCGTGTACTCCGATCAAAACATCATGGACGAGATCAGCGCTAACCTTGATGTAATGTCCGTGGATAAAGAAGTATCCGTATTGCGCATTAGCTATAAAAGCCCGGTGGCGCAAAAGTCTGCCGATATTGTCAACTCGGTATCGGCCGCGTACATAGCCGATTACATTGATGAAAAATACCGCTCGGCCGATACGGCATCTATATTTTTAGATAAGCAGTTGAAAGAATTCTCCGGCAAATTATCGGCAAGCGAAGGCGCTATCGAAGACTATCGTGTGCAACATAACATCATCAACATTCCGCAGGAAACGGAAACCAATCTTCGCAAGGTGGCTGATATGAAAAAGCAATTGAGTTCGGTAGAAATGAATCTTTCCGCTGTTGACAGTTTAAGTAATTATATGGCGCATGGTAAAAAGAATGCGGCTGAACTGGCGCCCAACTTCGAAGACTTTAACGACCAGCTAAGCACCGAGATGGTAAAGACAATGAAGGAACTGCAACGCGAAAAAAAGGACCTGCTTCTTCGGTTTACTCCCGAAGATGAAAAGGTAAAAGCGTTAGATGAAAAGATCCATGACTTATGCAACTATCTCAATCAGAACATAAAAAATACCAAGTCCAATCTGCAGGTAAAATATGCATCGCTGAAACAAGATATTACCGACGCGGAAAAAGCTTTCATCGGCTTGCCTACCAAAGAAAAAACCATGAAGGTGATGGAGCGTAACTCCGGCTTGAACGAGCAGATTTACCGCTTTCTTCATGAGAAAAGAACCGAAGCCGAAATTGCTAAAGCGGCTACCATCTCGTTTCACCGCATTATATCGGAAGGTGAGGTGCCAAAAAAACCCGTATCGCCAAACCCCACGCTGATAGAGGCTTTAGCCACCTTCATGGGCTTTTTAATGGGCATCACTTTAATCTTTCTGGTGCATACGTTAAAAGGCCGTGTTAACAACGAAGAAACCATTTATAAGTCCACTGATATACCTGTTGGCCAAGCTATTCCATTACTGGCCAACACCGTGGAGCGAAGCAATTTTTTTCGCAAGTGGGCTTTGCAATTAGAGCTCAAAGGACTGTTGCAAAACGGCGCTTTACTCACTTTATCATCATTCAATAATGAGGAAGGAAAACGGTTTGCCGCCGGTAATCTGGCACAAGGCGTTACGGCGCTTGGTAAAAAAGTGTTGTTGATTGATGCCGACGGCTCCATGAAAAATAATGGCGGCCCGCATTACTTCAATCTGCAAACGCTGGCCAGCAACTGGCAGGAGCCGGCCATTTGGCGGCAACAGGTTCAGGAATGGAAAAAGACTTATGATGTGCTGGTGTTGAAAAATTTTTCAATAGAAGCAGAGCCATCTTCGCTACTGCTGATGGCTGATGCGCAAAGCAACCTGTTAATACTCGATAGCCTGAAAACAAAAAAAGCTATAATTAATGAAGTGGATGTGATGAAGAAAGAATTACACCTTACTAACCTGGAGTTTGTATTTAACCGGGCCAACTACACGCCTGGTTTATTTACGCAAATGAAGGTGTTTGTTCAAAAGAAATGGGGTAAACAGCAAGCATGAAAAGAGGTATAAAACTAAGTGGCGATAAGGTGTTTATTCTTGCCGATCAGGTAATGGTTAGCGGGTCGGCATTTGCTACCAATTTATTAGTAGCAAGGGCATTGGGCCTTGGTGCTTACGGCCTTTTTTCCAGTGTAGGATTAGTGCAGTTGTTTGTGTTGTCGCTATCCTTTGGAGCCACCACACAAATTTACCAGGTCGTGTATCCCTCGTTGCCGGAAGCGCTGAAAGCCTCGTACACAAAGGGTTTGTTCTGGTGCGAGGTGGTGATGCTTACCTTATTAATGGCCGTTGGATTTTTATTTTATCGGGCGATGCCCAATTCCATCATAGCTTATAAAACGTTAGTGCTATCAGGAGTTTGCGCTACTGTTTTATACCTGTTGCAAGACTTTATCCGCCGCATTTTATTAACGCAGCAAAGAGCAAAACAAGCGTTCGTTTCCGATGCCATTACCAATGTGATACAACTTATTTTTCTTGCCGTTTGCTGGTACCTGCATTGGTTAACTATTACTAATGCCTGGTGGATCATCGGCATTACGTTTATCCCTTCTATCGCTGTTGGTATATTTTGGATAAAGCCCGGTCGCCCTACGCTTGATGGCCTGCAACTGGCTTACCGTCATCATGCACCCAAGGCTAAGTGGTTGGTATCATCAGCTTTGCTGCAATGGTGTTCGGGTTACTTTTTTGTACTCACCGCCGGTTTGTGGTTGGGTGCCGCAGCCCTTGGCGCCTTGCGGCTGGCACAATACATTTTTGGCTTACTTAATGTTTTATTGCAAGCCATCGAAAGTTATGCGTTGCCCAAAGCCGCAATGGCCAGTACGCAGCTTGCTGCTTACTTGTATAACCTGCTTAACAAAAGCCTGCTCATCATGCTGCCTGTTTTACTATTGCTCTCCGTGTTTGCCCGGCCAATTTTAGGGCTGGCCGGCGGCGATGCTTACAAGGAGTATAGCTATATAATGTATGGGCTTAGCCTTGTTTATGTACTCATTACTGTCGGCTGTCCGTTGCGGATTGCTATGCGGTCGCGCCACCTGGATAAACACTATTTCATCGGCTATATTTTGTCCGTAACCTTTAGCATTTCCGCGGCGCCCTGGCTCTTAAAAAACTGGCAACTGTATGGTGTCATGGCGGGCCTGGTGGCTACACAGGTGATCACCTTAAGTTACTGGGGATTGGTGCTGCAACAGAAAAAAATTTTTGCATGGAAGTCATCCATTTAATATTAGGCAAAGCCAATCCGCAACGCATGAACGGCGTAAATAAAGTGGTGAATGAATTAGCCACGAGGCAAGCCATAGCAGCGCTTCCGGTGCAGGTGTGGGGCATTACAAAAGAAGTGGTGCACGATTATCCCGAACGGAAATACACTACTAAATTATTTGCCGCGCAACGCAACCCGTTTGCTCTGGATGGAGCGCTGAAGAAAGCCATCAGCGCAAAAAAAGGAAAAGCAGTTTTTCATATACACGGCGGTTTTGTTCCCTGCTTTTATACAGCCGCTTTATGGATGAAAAAGCAGGGTGTGCCATTTGTATTCACGCCCCATGGCAGCTATAACACCATCGCTATGCAGCGCAGCGCATGGAGTAAAAAAATGTATCTGCAACTGTTTGAAAAAAAGCTACTGAAGGCCGCCGCACGCATCCATTACCTCGGACAATCGGAGCATGGCGGGTTGCTAGCTATCTACCCAAATCAGAAGGCGGTTCAAATACCTTATGGCTTTGATCTGCCTGTGATAGAAATGCCTGCGGTGGTTTCTGCCGCACAAAATTTTATCATTAGTTTTTGTGGCCGTATAGATATTTATACCAAAGGGTTGGATGCCCTGCTAAAAGGTTTTCAAGCGTTTCATCATTACTATCCGCTAAGCCAATTATGGATCATTGGCGATGGTCCTGAAAAGCCTGCCTTGCAAAAGATGGCCCGTGAATTTGGTATAGCCGAAGCGGTGGTTTTTCATGGACAAAAATTTGGTAAAGACAAGATTTCTTTATTGCAAAAGAGCCATGTTTTTGCCACCACTTCCCGCAATGAAGGCCTGCCCGCAGCCATACTGGAAGCGGCTTCGCTGGGTTTGCCCTGCTTAGTAACCGAAGCCACTAACCTTGGCAACAGCATTCGCCGGTACGATGCTGGTGTGGTGATTGGGGATACGGATGGCGGGCAGGTAGCCGAAGGGCTTCAACAATTGTATAACCGCATTGTAGAAGGCCATGAGCAAGCTCTTTTGCACAACAACGCCAGGCAATTGATTAAAAAAGAATACAACTGGAGCCGCATTTTAAATCAATACAATGAACTCTATTATTCGGTGAAGAATCAACACCGTAAAGTGGCGCCGTTACGGGCCGTAGCGTAATTGTTGCCTGAATTTTTATGACGAGAAATGAAGCCATAGATCATCACCGTTTTTTAAAGGGCATCAAATTTTTGCTGCTGGCGGTGCTTACTATTAAGCTGGCTTCTTACTTTACCTGGAGCGAAAATATCGTTATCACCCGTGTGGTAAAACTCTTTAGCCGTGTAATGATGACGGCCGCCATTATTTGGGTATATCAACTGATTATTCGCCGTGGGGCCGTGGCTTCTTTTAAGTGGAGCAATCCACTGAGCCCATTACTATACGGCGCTTACTTAGCCTTGGGGTTGGTCTCTTTTTTCTGGAGCACCAGCGTAGGGTATAGCGCCCTGCAATGGTTCATGGATTTTGAAAGCCTGGTGTTCGCTTATTATTTTATCGCCTGCTTTATTTTACTCAATCAATTCTTTGAAGGCAATACCATTAAGTTTTATAACATAGCCGGCAATGCCATTATGCTTATTATGAGCGTCTTTTTAATAGGCATGTTGGTAAACCCGTTTTTGTTTTATCGTATGACGCACGGCGGCGAAGAAGCCCGCTTGGGTGGCCTTTTCATGAACCCTAACGAATTGGGCATGTTAAGCGCTGTAGGCGTTTCGTGCTCCATATTTGATTTGTACCGCAAAGGCAATAAGCTATGGCCGATCATCAAAATCGCCTTGCTGATGTTGGTAATTATTTTAACCGGAAGCCGCAGCACCACGGTGGGTTGTTTGCTCATTGCTTTTTTTCATATTAATCAAAGTTCCAACAGGCGGTTAAAAACCATCATGTATGCCAGTACCATTTTAATTATACCGCTGGCTATACAAAAGATGATGATAAAAGACAATGGCGGTGGCATGGATGAAGTATTAAGCATGACGGGACGGTTACCTTTTTGGAAAGCGTTGATCACCGAAGGGTTGCCCAAGGAATCATTCTTCGGCTACGGCTTTATGCGCATTGCTTACAAAGATTACTTTCAAAGTGTGCATACCTACTCCGGCCAGATGACGCATAACACATTTATACAAGTACTCATGAACCTGGGGTTTGTCGGCTTTACCTTAGTTGTGTTTCAACTGGTTTTTACCTTTCGGGGTTTCTTTAAAACAAAGGATAAAGAAAAGCGGTTGATGCTGCTCGGCATCATTATCCCGGTGATGATAAATTCGTTTACGGAGTTTGGTATTTTTGGCGAAACCAATTACGGCATCTTGTTTTATCAGCTACTTATTTTTTATATCAGTATTCAATACAACCCGCTGCTAACGCCTTTAGAAAAAATGTATTTGCAACGGCGCAGGCCGGAGCTGGTGGGTTTGGTACGTTAGGTGGCAAGCATTATTCCTTCGTCTTAGGGTAGTAATTAAAAACTAAATTTGTAACAAAAGCACATACTGATGAGTACAGCAGCAATAAGGCAAAAGCTACACAGTTACCTGGAGGTGGCCGATGATAAGAAAGTAAAGGCCATTTACGCCATCATGGAAAGTGAGATTGAACACAGTGCTGTGAATTATAGTGAGGAATTAAAAACAGAGCTTGATGACCGTTATGCTGCTTACAAAAGCGGTGAGGCAAAGCCTTTGAGCGAAACCGAGAGTAAACGCCGCATCCAAAAGATATTACATGACAGTACATCCGCCCTCAAAAAATGAGCTATCGTTACCAACTTCATCCAGCCGCGCAAAAGGAGTATGAATCGGCTATAAAATGGTATAAAAAAAGAAGCTTGCTGGCGGCGGAAAACTTTGTGCTGGCTGTGGACGAAGCACTGAAGCGGGTCTGTGGCCGCCCAACCTGGTGGCGTAACTCCTATAAACAATACCGGGAGTTAGGTGTGAAAAAATATCCTTATACGGTGATCTACATAGTGAATGAAGAAGAAACACTTGTATTGGTAATGGCACTATATCACCACAAGCGTCTCTCTAAAAAGAAATACCGTAAACCCTGAGTGGTTGTCCCGGTTTTTACATCCATGCTTCTTAAGCCAGGTATCTAATCTTCACCAAACGGTAAATCTTCTTCTGCACAATCTACAAAACGCTTTTTCTTGTAAACTAAAGGCATAAATCTTCCTTCCGTTTTTTGGAACCGTTTCTCCACCGTATAGAAACAAGCCACACACAATATTCTCAAACCCTTTACCAGCAAGGGTTTTCGTTCTGGCACAAGGATTGGCATTGTGTGCTTACCTTATGAAAAACCGGCAAAGTATCCATGACCTGCAGTTGCTGCAACAAGCCTTCAAACAACTTCCTGTTCCAGTTGATGCACAGCCTTCCGATGGCTTCAGCTATGCTATTAACTGTTACTACCGTTGCAATCCTGATGGGTCTATAAGGTGGATATGGCCGGTAGAAAACCGGTACGCCGATTTTCTGCGCTTCTATCATCGCAGTCATTGGAAGGCTTATGCTTTTGTTGCAGCGGTGAAGCTGGCTTTTTCTGTACAATGCCCTGATCTTTTCTCTCATGGAAGGCTTCAATTGTTTACAACCAACGAAGGTTGTTCTATACTACAGGATATAGAAAGCCGGTGGGCCGTTTTTACCGGCACAATTGGTCCCAACCGCAAGCTGGTTTTTTGGCAGCAGGATAGCGCTAAAAAAAGTTCGTTTACTAAGATAGCCATTGGAACAAATGCGACCGCTAATCTGAAGGCCGAAGGAGAGGCCTTAACAAGGCTGGCTAAAACTACTTTTTACGCCATTCAGGTTCCTGCCCTAATGGATAGCCAAAGTGGTGTATTAGAACAAGAAGACATTGCCTCCAACAACGTGCGCCGCACCCATCATATTGACCGCCTTCCGGCTTCGGCTTTGCAAGAGTGGTTGCAACAAGACCTGCAACAAACACCATTAGCGGAAGCTCCTTTTTGGAAGCAATCATTGTCAGCTATACAATTGTTGAAAGAGAAGTCGGATGCACGTATTCCAATAAGGCAAATAAACCATTTGCAACAACTGGCGGACGGTCTTTCTACAACGGAAGTAATGGCTACAACCACCGCCCACGGCGACTTTACACCCTGGAACTTATTCATTGAAGGGGATAAATTATCTCTTATAGATTGGGAGTTGTCGCAGCCGCAAATGCCGGCACTGTTTGACTTGTTTCACTTTGTTTATCAAAGCAACATACTGGTATCGCACAACGGCTATAAGCAAATACGCCGGCAATTGGATGCCTTATTTCAGCAACCGGAATGGAACGCTTTTCTACATCGCCATCAATTAGATGCCCGGTTGCTGGAACAACTTTATCTGGTGCATACGGTTAGTTACTATTTGAACATCTACAGCCAGCAAGCGGAGTGGCATCAGCAGGTTGGCTGGCTGCTGCAGACCTGGAGCGAGGCCCTTTGTTTTTTTATAAATGAAAAGAAATCAGCGCCTGCCCGCCAGCTTATGTTGGGTCAGGTGGCCGACCTTCTCGCCAATAAAAAATATGCGCTATTAAAGTTTATGTCGGGCCGTTTAGAAGCCGTGCCCGAAGATTCTGATGTGGACATTTGCATAGATAAAAGGGATGCGGCTACACTTCTAAAACAATTAAAGAATCATCCGCTGGTGGCGCAGGTTAAATGCGTGCACAGAAGCTATATGGTGCAGGCAAGTGTGGTGCTTTCCGATGGCAGCCTGCTACATCTCGATCTTATCTGGCGAATAAAACGCAAGGCGTTGGAGTTTGTTTCCGCCAACGAATTAATCGGTCGTGCTTTGTATGATGTGGCTGGAAATAAGGTGCCTTGTGCGGCTGATAACTTTGCTTACACATCCATGTTTTATGTACTCAACGGAGCTGCTGTACCCGAACGCTACCAACAATATTTCACCCATCTTTCTGCACCGCAACAGGGTGAAATAAATGGATGGATAAAAGAGAACTTTTTGTCCATTAATTCTTTTGCTTCTTTATACAACACCACTGCTTCGCAACAGCAACAAGTACTGCAAGCGATAAAAGCAAAAAACAATAACAGGGGCTGGAGTGGGCTGAAAAACCGGCTTCAGTATGTGATAGATACCATTCGCAATCTGGCGCCACGCAAGGGTTTCATCATTACGTTCAGCGGTGTGGATGGCGCCGGAAAAAGTACTGTCATTGAAAATACAAAGCGCCATATAGAAAAACAGTTGCGTGGTAAAGTAGTAGTGCTTCGCCACCGCCCATCGTTATTACCCATACTGAGCGCTTATAAATACGGCCGTCAGGGAGCCGAACAAAAAGCTGCTACCACCTTACCAAGGCAAGGAAAAAACGGCAGCGTTTTATCTTCGCTGTTGCGGTTTGGATACTATTATTCCGATTATGTTTTTGGACAACTGTACATCCAGGCCCGCTATGTATGGCGCGGCTATATTGTGCTGTACGACCGTTATTATTTCGACTTTATAAATGATAGCCGGCGCAGTAATATCTCGCTTCCAAAAAGCTTTACTACCTGGGGCTATCACTTACTGTTGAAACCGCGGCTCAACTTTTTTTTATATGCAAAGCCCGAAGAAATTTTACAGCGCAAGCAGGAGCTGGATGCGGGCACTATCGAAATGCTTACCGGCCACTACCTGCAACTTTTTACAAAGCTTGGCCGGCAATACCGGGGGTCGAAGTATGTGCCGGTACATAATACTAACCTGGATCAAACGCTGCAACTCATTTATAAAAATATCAAAACTTCCTGCCCTTGAAACGCCTGATCGAAAAGCTGATTCAACTGCGCAATCCTGCGTTTACATTACCAACTGAAGTAAGCACCGGCTTGTTGTTTTCTTTTATACTGCAACAAATGGCAGCGCTTTGTCGTGGTGTTTTGGTGTTGCTGCGCTTTCGCCAACCAAAGTTTATGTTGCGCGGCTGCGGAGTCAGTTTTTTTCATCTTTCCGGCATAAAGTGGGGCCGTTTTTTAAAGCTTCAGGAAGGCGTTTATATCAGCGCATTGGGGCGTGGTAAAGTTTGTTTTGGCAACAACGTAAGCATCGGCGCTTACAGCCGCATCATTATTTCTACTTCACTAAATCATCCCGGCGCTTTTATTCAAATCGGCCACCAGGTGGGCATTGGCGAGTTTGCGTACATAGGCGGCGCCGGTGGCGTAACCATTGGTAACGACTGCATCATTGGCCAATATTTCAGTTGCCATCCGGAGAATCATTTGTATGATAATGAAACAGAATTAATTCGATTGCAAGGTGTACAACGCAAGGGCATCAACATTGGAAGCAACTGTTGGATTGGTAGTAAAGTAACCGTGCTGGATGGTGTCACCATCGGTAACGGATGTGTGATAGCCGCCGGTGCTGTGGTTACAAAAAGCTTTCCATCCAACAGTGTTATTGGCGGCGTGCCGGCCCGCTTGCTGCGAAGCAGAAGTGCAGTAAAAGAAAATGTATCCGTCATGAAAATGGTAGCCGTATAAATTATTTCATTAATCGCTATCTATGAAAACAATTCTTGTAACAGCGTATGCGGTCAACCCCGATAAAGGGTCTGAAGATGGCATGGGCTGGAACTTTATTTTGCAGATTGCCCGCTACCATAAGGTAATAGCCGTTACCCGAAAGAACAATCGCCCCCATATAGAAAAATATTTTGCTGCCAATAACCGGTTACAGGAACAGCAAAACCGAATTCAATTTTTGTATTTCGACTGGCCGAAATGGATGATCTTTTGGAAAAAGGGCGCCCTGTTAAGCATGATCTATTACTACTGCTGGCAGTTGTCACTGGCCCTATGGTTAAAAAGAAAAAACCTTGCGGTAGATGTAGTGCACAACCTTAATTTTCATAACGACTGGACGCCTACTTTTTTATGGTTGCTGAGGAAGCCCCTCGTGTGGGGGCCCGTTGGCCATCATCCAAAAGTGCCCAAAGAATTTCTATCACCCTACGGTAAAAAGGAATACATAAAAGACCGCTTTTTATGGATGATAAAAAACATATTTTGGAAACTGGACCCGCTTTTATACACCAGCAAAAGAAAAGCATCGCATGTGCTGTGCATGAATAACGAGGCCGTTGCCAAACTGCGTTTAAAAAAAGAATATAGCATCATGCCATCCGTAGCTTCTGAAATGCTGGCGCCGCTTACTATTAAGAAGCCCGTGTTTACGGTGTTATCTATCGGCCGCTTTGTGCCGCTGAAAGGGTTTGATGTAGCCATAAAAACGTTCGCCGCTTTTTATAAAAGCCTGCCGCCACTGCAACAATCAGGCGTGCAATTAACCCTCGTTGGCGCTGGTCCTTACAAACACATCTTAACCCGGTTGATAGCAGCCGAAGGCATCAGCGATGCCGTAACTATCATTGAATGGATGCCTCGCCACCAACTGCCGCAACTGTACCAGTCGGCTTCCGTTTTTCTTTTCCCATCACACGAAGGCGCCGGCATGGTGGTAGCCGAAGCCATGAGTTACAGCTTGCCTGTTGTGTGCTGGCAAAACAGTGGGCCGGGAGAATTTCTTCATCCCCAATCTACCTTGTCGGTACCTTATACAAGCTACAAAGAAGGTATCAGCCAGTTAGCCAATTGCCTGCGGCGTTTATATAGCTCGCCGTCTTTTTGCATGGCCGAAGGCGCCCTGGCGCAACAGCGTTTTCAGGAATGGTTTCAATGGGACATTCGCGGTGAACAAATAAAAGGCATCTATCAAAACATCTTATCCAATCCGGTGAAAAAATACTCCAATAGTTTATGAGCAGAAAGCGGTTAGTGGCCATTCATTTATTGAACGACTATAGCGGAAGCCCACTTGTTTTCCGGCAGGCTATAGAAACCATAAAGGAAGAGTACGCGGTGACCTTATACACCGCAACCCCGGACGGGACGGGCTTCTTAAGCGATATAGAAGGTGCAGGATACAAGCCCGTTTTTTATCGGTGGAGTACGCATAAACTACTAACGCTGTTGTATTATCTGCTGTCGCAAACGGCCTTGTTTTTTTCGCTGTTGAAGACCCTCACAAACGGTGATACAGTGTACATTAATACCCTGCTTCCCTTTGGCGCGGCATGGGCAGCCAAACTAAAAAGATGCACCGTCGTTTATCATCTTCACGAAGTAAGCATACGGCCCAAATTGTTGAAGAATTTTTTAACGGCAACGGTGGATCATACAGCGCATCGGGTGCTGTTTGTATCGCAGTATGTGGCCAATCAGTTTCAGTTTAGCAGGGCTCAATCCACAGTCGTGTATAACTGTTTGCCGGATGCTTTTACCACCAAAACCGCCGGTCTTTTACAACCTAATCTATCCGGTTCGTTTACGGTGTTGATGATCTGTTCTCTCAAAGCCTATAAAGGCGTTTATGAGTTTATAGCATTGGCAAAAGAGCTTCCGCGTATCCGTTTTGTATTGGTGTTGAATGCCTCCCAAAAAAACGTTGCTGTTTTTAAAAAAGAGGCAGCGCTATCGCACAACTGCTTTTTATATCCGGCACAAAAAGACACCACCATTTTTTATAAAGATGCTCATGTAGTAATGAACCTCTCCAGGCCGCAGGGGTGGATAGAAACCTTTGGACTAACCGTGCTGGAAGCCATGCACTGTGGCCGTCCGGTGATAGTGCCGCAGGTAGGCGGCGTGTGCGAATTAGTGCAGCATGGCGTGGAAGGTTATTGTATAGATTCATCAGATAAAGAAGGGTTGATAAAAGCCATAACGCAGCTATCAACTGATTTTAAATTGTACCTTAAGCTGGCTGCGGCCGCCCGTGAAAAAGCGGCTTCTTTTTCTTCTGAAAATTTTACAAGCTCGGTACAGGAAATTTTTGATTGCGGCAAACCATATAAACCGCAACCCTATACCCGATACTTAAGGGCACTAACGGAAACAGAATAACCAAACGCTTTGAAAAATACCAACTAACGCAAGCATCCCTATGAGAAAACCAAAAGTAGCGCTGATAGGTACCGTGGGCCTGCCGGCAAATTATGGCGGCTTTGAAACACTGGCCGAACACCTGGTGGAGGAACTACATACTAAGTATGAGATCACCGTTTACTGCACCAAAAAAAAGTACGCCAAAGAAAAGCGAACAAAAAAATACAAAGGGGCAAGGCTTGTTTACCTGCCCTTTGATGCCAACGGAATACAAAGTATCCTTTATGATTCTATCAGCATTTTACATGCGTTGTTCTTTGCCGATGTGTTGCTGGTGCTGGGCGTCAGCGGCGGTTTTATGCTGCCGGTGGTGAGGTTGCTGACACGAAAAAAAATCATTGTATCTATTGACGGCATTGAATGGAAACGGAATAAATGGAAAAAGGCAGCCCGTTTTTATTTATGGGCCGCCGAATGGGTGTCAGTAAAATTTGCTCACGCCAACATTGCCGATAACGAAGCCATTCAGGATTATACGGCCGTGCGGTATAAAACCCTGAGCAATATTATTGAGTACGGCGCCGATCATACATTGGAAGTAGAACCATCAAAAGAAGATTACAGCCACTATCCTTTTTTAAAAGAGGACTACTATTTTAAAGTATGCCGCATAGAGCCGGAAAACAATCTTCATGTAGTGCTGGAAGCCTTTGCCAGCCTGCCTTCAAAGCCGTTAGTGATAATAGGCAACTGGCAGAAAAGCGATTATGGAAAAGGGTTGAAAGCGCAATACGGCGGTCATGAAAATCTTCATTTGTTAGATCCGATTTATAACCAGCAAGTATTGGATGTACTGCGGGGCCATTGCCTTGCTTACATACATGGCCATAGCGCCGGCGGTACCAATCCATCCCTGGTGGAAGCGATGTATCTGGGCCGTCCGGTGATTGCTTTTAAAGTGGCTTATAATGTTTGCACCACCGAAGGCCGGGCTCTTTACTTTACTACTACGGCGCAACTGGCCCACCTCATCGCCAATACGCATACCACTCAATTAACAGAAGTAGCTACACACATGAAAGGGATCGCTAACCGCCGTTATACCTGGCCTATTGTTGCGGCCAAGTATGGGTTCTTAATTGACAAAGCCGTTGCTTTTTCCTATAAAGCAAAGCTGGTGCCCGAAGCCGGAGAGCGGCTATCCAACCGGCACCTGTTACAGCAGGAGATTGCGCACCTGCAAAACCCTTCTCTCTTCTATGAAAAAAGATAAGCTATGAACACCAATCTTCTACCCCTGTTTTTTACTACTATAACGGCTGCTGCCGCTGCTTTTATTTTGTTTCCGCTATTGATAAAATGGAGCCCTTACCTGAAGTTGGTAGATATGCCGGATGGCCGCAAAAAACACAAAGCACCGGTACCTGCCATCGGCGGCTTACTTATTTTACTGTCGTTGTTCGCGTCTATTTGTTTTTCATCGGCCTTGCAACATTTGTTGCTGACCCACCGGGCGTTTAGCTTTTTTCTGGTAGTGCTTTGTATTGTTGGTATTATAGATGACCGGATGAATGTCTCGTCCCTGTTACGATTACTCGTGCAGCTTGGGTGTGCCCTTGCGCTTGCTCATGAAGGCATACGGCTTACCTCCATGCACGGCTTTCTTGGCATTTATGCGGTGCCACTGGTGTTGCAATATGCCATCACCGTCATCATTATCACCGGCCTGGTAAATGCTTTTAATTTAATTGATGGCATTGATGGTTTGGCCGGCGGTATGGGCCTGATTAACTTGGTGGCATTAAGTGTTATCGCCTACTTTTTACGGCTTACGGTATGGCTTTATTTTTTACTTCCGTTTGCCGCTGCTTTATCCGTGTTTTTAAAATATAACTGGAAGCCGGCCAAGCTATTTATGGGTGATGGAGGCTCCCTGGTATTAGGCTACATCACCGGTAGCCTGGGCATTTTTTTCGTTGAAAAATCGTATCTGCTTCAGCCCCTTTATACACCGGCTATTATGGTCGCTATTACCGCCTGCACCATGCTACCGGTGATAGATACCATGCGGCTGTTTTATGCCCGCATAAAAAGGGGCCGCTCGCCTTTTAGCGCTGATCGCAATCATCTTCATCATTTGTTATTGCGGCATTATTTATCGCACGACCAGGCCGCCAAACGGTTGCTGTCTTTTCAAGGTTGCCTCATCGTTTTATCATTTGTACTGATACCGTTTTTTTCTTTATCGGTGGTTATTATTAGTCAGGTGCTGATTGTGCTTCTTTACACCTGGCTGGTGCAGATGAGTTCTTTGTTTCACCGTTGGTACCGTTTTATCCGCAGAATGGAAACAGTTTCGTAACACCTTATCCGTACACTTACTTAAATACTAAAGGTTACTACTTAATTGTTATAGATAAGTACCATAAACTTTACTCTTACCAATATCATTTTCTATTTTGGAATCAAATCCGCAGAATGGAAAACTTTACCCTGTTTATTATAGAGGACGATCCCTGGTACGGCGAGATTCTAACCTACCATTTGTCCCTTAACCCTGACTACGAAGTACACAAATACAGCTCTGCACAGGAGTGTCTTCAAAACCTTCATAAAAAGCCCGACCTTATTACTATTGACTATTCGTTACCCGATATGGACGGTGGCGAGTTAATGAAAAAATTGCGCAGCCATAATCCCGACCTGCCGGTAATTGTTATCAGTGCACAGGAAAATGTGGCTACTGCCGTGGAACTGTTGCGTAGTGGCGCCAATGAATATTTTATTAAAGATGACAATACCATAGACCTTGTGTGGAAAGCCGTAGTACGTATAAGAGAAACGCAGGCATTAAAGCAGGAAGTAGCGCAACTGCGCGAAGAATTAGGTAAGCACTACGAGTTTGAAAAAGTAGTGAAAGGCTCATCGTCTGGTATGAAAAAAGTGTTTAGCCTGATGGAAAAAGCCGCGCAAACCAACATCAATGTTTCTATTAGTGGCGAGACGGGAACCGGTAAAGAAGTGGTAGCAAAAGCCATACATTATAACTCCGATAAAAAGAAGAAAGCCTTTGTGGCCGTTAATATGGCGGCCATTCCAAAGGAGTTGTTAGAAAGCGAATTGTTTGGGCATGAGAAGGGGGCTTTCACCGGGGCCGTGGGCCGTAAAACAGGCAAGTTTGAAGAAGCCGGAAAAGGCACATTGTTCCTGGATGAAATAGCCGAGATGGACATTAATCTGCAAAGCAAATTACTACGGGTATTGCAGGAGCGGGAACTTGTGCGTGTTGGTGGTAATGAAGTGGTGAAGTTGGAGTTCAGGCTCATTGTAGCCACGCATAAAAACCTTGCGGAGGAAGTTAGAAAAGGAACCTTTCGCGAGGATCTTTATTTCCGAATCATGGGCTTGCCTATAGCATTGCCTGCGTTACGGGAAAGGGGTGAAGACATCGTATTGCTGGCTAAATATTTTCTATCAAATTTTTGTAGTGAAAACAAGCTGCCGGCGGTGACTGTTTCTAAAGCAGCCATGGAAAAGTTAATGGGCTATGCTTACCCCGGAAACATCAGGGAACTAAAAGCAGTGGTAGAGTTGGCAGCCGTTATGTGTAACTACAAAGAAATACTGCCAACCGATATTTCTTTCATGACATCCAAAGGAGCCAACTTTTTAATGGGCCAGGAAAGAACATTGAAAGAATACACCATCAATATCATTGAACACTTCCTGGAAAAATATGATAACAACGTGTTGAAGGTGGCTGATAAGCTGGACATCGGAAAATCTACCGTATATAAAATGATTCAGAATAAAGAGATCAACATTGGCGACCGCGAAGTAAAAATGGCAACGGCTTAAATCCGGTACCAACTTATAGTACCGATCTGTTCACCTAAAAGTGTGCACCGGAAATAGCCGGTATGCAGCACTAACCAACTAACTGAAAACCCATGCCCACAGCGCCTATTAGCATTGCCACAGAACAATTGCAACGGCTGCTTCCCTATCATATTTTGCTTACCGATGACTTAACCGTACTATCGTTAGGCAACGAGTTATTGCCGGCCTTTTCTTACCTGCAGGGTAATTGTTTAAGCGATTATTTTACGGCCGGCACACAGCCCAAAGGCCGGTTAAGCTTCAGCTGGTTACAGGGTTTAATACAACAGGAAGTAACCTTCACCGGATCGTCTCCGGCAGCCCAAATCATCACCGGCTATGTAGAAGCAATGGCGGGTACCCAACAGCTCCTGATTGTTTGTACGGATGTAAGCCACCGGGTTGATGAAGGCGATTCGGTTTACTATACCAGGGCCGAAGAAACAAAAAGCGCTTCGTTATTTACAGACGCTTCGGGAAACATCACCTGGGTGAATAATCGTTTCAGGCTTATCACCGGCTTTACTTCATGCGATAGTATTGGTAAAACGCCCATTGAATTATTAAGCGGCCCACTGTCCGATAAGCAACGGCTTCAGCAAATAGGCGAATTGTTTAAATCGGGTAACGAGTTTGAAACCGAGATGGTGCATTATTGTAAGAACGGCAGCTATTTTATTGGCCGGGCAAAAGGCCAGCCTGTAAAAGATGAACATAATAAAATCATCAGGTATTTTGTTGAGTTGGAAGACATAACCGATGAAAAGAACAAAGAATATTTTTTAAAACGAAATGAAAATAAGTATCGCGACATCCTGGCTAATATGAGCATGGGCCTTGCCGAAGTGAATCTAAAGGGCGAGATACAATATGTAAATAAAAGCTTTTGTACCATGTCGGGGTACGATGAAAAAGAATTGTTAGGAAGAGATGCAGCTTCTATATTGGTACACGAATTAAAGCGGGAGTTACAGGAAGCGGTGATGGAGCGAAGAAAAAGGGGCATTTCGGACAGCTACGAAATACAGGTAAAAAATAAAAGCGGCGAAATGCGCTGCTGGCTGGTAAGCAGTGCTCCTTTATATAATGACAGCGGCGAGCCCATAGGCAGCACCAGCGTGCATTTGGACATTACTGCCCAAAAGCAGTTAGAGCAGCAAATGCGGGAAGCCAGAAGCGAAGCTGAACGGTCGTCAAAGGCTAAAGAAATGTTTCTAGCTAACATGAGCCACGAGATTCGCACACCCATGAATGCCATTATGGGCATGGGAAAGCAGCTACAAAAAACAGACCTTACCACGCAGCAGGACTTGTATTTGAATGCCATTACCACGTCGGCCGATAACCTGCTGGTGATTATAAACGATATACTTGATTTTTCAAAAATTGAAGCCGGAAAAATAAATATCGAAACGATTGGTTTCGATATGCGCAACCTGGTGCAGCATGCATTACATGTAGTAAAGTACAAGGCCGATGAAAAAGGTATTGGCCTGTCGGTGTGCCTTGATAAACATCTGGAACAGGTGCTCCTTGGCGATCCGTACCGCATTACACAGGTGCTCATTAATTTACTAAGCAATGCGGTGAAGTTTACGGAGAAAGGGAAGGTAACCATTGTTCTTTCGCTGGTAGCGGACCAGCCTTATTGCCAAAAAATACAAGTGCGTGTGCATGATACCGGCATTGGCATGAGCAAAGACTTTACAGGAAAACTGTTTGACACCTTTGCCCAGGAAGATCGTGGTACCGCAAGGCAGTATGGAGGTACCGGCCTTGGCATGAGCATTACTAAACAACTGGTAGAGTTAATGGGCGGCACTATTTGGGTAGAAAGCACAAAAGACGTGGGTACCACATTTACCGTTAACCTGAGGCTGGAGAAAGGAACAGAAAAAGACCTGCCCCAAAAAGACGAACCCATTGCGGATATTACTGTGCTAAAGAACAAGCGTATTTTATTGGTAGAAGATAATCCGATGAACCGCTTGCTGGCCGATATCGTACTATCGCAGTACGGCGCTGTAATTACAGAGGCTACCAATGGTAAAGAAGCTATCGCAGCCCTGTCTGTTCATGCCTTTGACCTTGTATTGATGGATGTGCAAATGCCGGTGATGGATGGGCTGGAAGCAACAAAAATTATCCGCAATACCATTAGTACATCCTTACCCATCATTGCCCTTACGGCCAATGCGCTTAAAACCGAATTACATAAATGCCTGGCTGCCGGCATGAATGATTACTTAGCAAAACCTTTTATAGAAGAAGACCTCATTCGCCGTATTGCCCGCTGGTTGGGTAAAGAAGTAGCCCTGCATCAACCGGTGATGATTAAAAAGGGAAAAGGCCTTTACGACTTAGCCAACTTACGGCATATCAGTAAGGGCAATGAGGAATTTGTGCAGCGCATGGTGAAGCTTTTTTTGAAAGAAGTGCCCGGCGCGGTTTCTACTATTGTAAGTGCTTACCACGAGAATGACCTGGCCGTTGTGCGGTCATTATCGCATCGCATTAAGCCTTCCATAGATAACATGGGCATTGAGGTATTAAAAGAAGAAATCCGTCAAATTGAAAGTCTCGCGTCCACCAATCAGCAGTCGTCTGAGTTACATGCCTTAGTAGCAAAATTGGATACCATAATGAAAGAAGTGGTAGCTGAAATAGCAGCTTGATGTTGCTGCTATGTTATAATCCCTTTTATAAAGCATACCGCTATTTGCATAGGCACCATCATTGGCAAGTGCTGAAACCATAACGGCATCTATGACCAACATGGTTAAATTTCTCAAATGCTGTAAGAACAAAGTCCCCGAAAGCGATGCCAACTGCCAACTTCTCAGTATCACTTACCAGTTGTGCATTTGGTCTTTATTTGTTCGCTCCAATTCCTGTGGCGGCGTGTGCTGCCAATCATTATCGTACGATACAAAAAAGGAAAGCCATAAACTCCGGGAAAAGCGCATCAGCCAGGGTTGCAATGCCAATAACGAAACAGAGTTAAGAATGATCCACACTAAAAAACGATCATCTCTAAACGACACGCCGATCACTAAATACCAAACTAAAAAGCTAAGTATGGTAATGCCCAAAGCCAGCAGATAACTAACATAACCGGTGCCATAATAAAAGCCGACTTCAATATCGGTTGGCTGATTACAAACAGGGCAATGGGCATTCATTTGCATGTTGCGCTTAAGGCGAATGCTTAAGGGATAGGTAAACAACTTTCCCTCGCGGCAGCGGGGGCAACGGCAAGCAACAACGCTGCTCAAATAACCCCGGTGTGGTGTAGTTGTAGTGGTCATTTAAATGTAATTCAGCACTTTTTCCATTTGCATGCTGCGTGAGCCTTTAATGAGAAGGTAAGATTCTTTCTCCATATTCGATTGCAGCCATCTGCCTGCGTCTTCGGCTGCAGCAAACGATAAATGCGGATGCTGCATTGTCAGAAAATCGCCACCCACCAGCAACACATGTTTCCATTGATGGCGGTTAATTTCTTCTACGATCATGGTATGTTCGTAAGCGCTTTCTTCGCCTAATTCCGCCATCGCTCCCAACACTAAAACTTTATTTTCACCGGCTGCATTGGCAAAGTTTTCAATGGCCGCCTTCATGCTGCTTGGGTTGGCATTGTAAGCATCTAAAATTATAGCATGGCCGTTTTTATGAAGCAGTTGCGAGCGGCTGTTGGATGGTGTGTAGGACTCAATGGCCCTTTTTATTTTATCGTCATCTACCTTAAAAAATTTGCCAACCGCAACGGCCGCTAAAATATTCGGCAGGTTATAGCTACCTACCAAACACGTTTTAATAACTCCTGCAAACCCTTTACTGAAGCCAACTTCAAGAAAAGGATCATGTTGAATTACCTGCCCCACTATATCGCCACCGGCAGATCCATAAGTATAAACAGGATGAATACCGGCGCTCATTTCTTTCAGGTAGTCATAGTCGTTCATGATAAATGCCATGCCGTTGCTGCTGCGCAAATAATCAAACAATTCGCCCTTGCCTTTCTTCACCCCTGCCTCCCCGCCAAAACCTTCGAGGTGTGCTTTGCCTACGTTGGTAATCAGGCCATGCGTTGGTTGGGTATATTCGCAGTACGAAGCTATTTCTTTCTGGTGGTTGGCGCCCATTTCTATTACCGCCATTTCAGCATCCGGTTTAGTTTTTAAGAGGGTCAATGGCACACCGATATGGTTGTTTAAATTTCCTTCGGTAGTATATGTTTTATAAGTAGTAGCAAGAACGGCATGGATTAATTCCTTGGTAGTGGTTTTGCCGTTGCTGCCGGTGATGGCAAGAAGGGGAATGGTAAACTGTTGGCGGTGGTATAACGCTAATTGTTGAAGCGTTTGCAACACATCAGGCACCAAGATGGTTTGATTGCTACTGCTGTAGGCTGCTTCATCAATGATAGCATAAGCAGCGCCGGAATCAATGGCTTGTTGGGCAAACTGGTTGCCGTTAAAATTGGGCCCTTTCAGTGCAAAATAGAGATCATCTTTTTTTAGTTTGCGGGTATCGGTTTGAATAGAAGGATGGGCTAAAAAAATAGCATACAGCTCCTGAATAGTCATGGCACAAATTTACATGAAGAACCACCATGCCCGGAGTTGACAACGCAACCGGAAACGAGATTTCTTTATTGGGATTAAATAGCTTTGGTACATTGTATGATAGCTAACAACAATAAAACAGTATGGCAGGTTTTAAAGAAATAGTAAATGGAGACAAGCCCGTGGTAGTTGATTTTTTTGCCGAATGGTGCGGCCCTTGCAAAACGATGGCGCCTATTTTAAAGCAGGCAAAAGATGCCGTGGGTGATAAGGCGACCATTTTAAAAATTGATATAGACAAAAACCCTGAACTGGCCCGCCAGTTTGGGATACAGGGCGTGCCTACGTTACTATTATTCAAAGGTGGACAGGTAAAATGGCGTCAATCGGGTGTGGTGCCGGCTACTTTATTAGTGCAGGTGATCAATCAAAACAGTTAGAATGTTTGTTTTACAGCGGCTCTTAAAAACGGCAGCGTAGGCAGCGAACTTATGATGCTCAAGTCTTGCAGTAATGACGATTCATTGTTTAAAAACGTCAGTACATTTTGTGCTTTATTTTTTTCAAAAAGGGTACTGAAGATTTCTTTTCCCGGTAAGGTGTTGTGTTGCAAAATATGTAGCAACACACTGTCATAAAAAGCAAATTTGGGCGATGCGGTTTTAATAAGCGGATTGTTTTTCTTCATCAAATTTTCAACAATTGCCTGGCTATGTTTTTGAATAAAATAAAAGGTGTAGCCGCTTGAGCCTTTTGTTTGGCCCCCGGCCGTTCCAATATTGATGACGTTCTTGCGGTGCGTAGGAAAGGGGTAGTTGGTCATCGGAATTACACCAAACTCGCTATCGGAAATGGTATAATCCTTAAGGTGAAGAATGTTCTCGATGTAATCTTTTAAACCTTCATTATACGCTTCATCATCTAAAAGATCTGGAGTAAACAACGTGTACTCTATCAATGCCTCCTGTGCGGAATAGGGAAGTACATAGCAAAAGGCCGTACCGTTTTTTTGGCTGATGCGAAAGTCCATTAAGGTAGCTACGCTATGATCAAAGGTAGGTTCCTTTGTTTGAATGGTCCAGCCCTTAAAATGTTGTAAAAGCCAGTGCTGGCCCGGCTTTAAACCGGGCTTCTCAAACAGGATGCTGTTAAAAACGTATTCGCATAAAATGGTTTTACCTTCTACCACAATGCCTGTTTTTTCTTCGGAAAAAATGCTTTCGATTTTGCCGTAACAGAATTCAACGTTGGGATGCCGCTTTATTTCGGCATAGCAATAAGTATAGAAATCAATACCGCGGATCATTTTATAACGGTAAGGCGTAATGGATAGTTCTTTATAAAAATCATCGCTGAAAAACCATAGTTGTTCCCATTGGCGATAGACAATGGACTCAAAAGAGCCGGCCTCTTTTTCCCAAAAACACCAGGTGCGGTCGTTGGCTGTTTTAGGCGCTTCATCTACCAGTAAAATTTTTTTATCGCTAAACTCTCCGGATTGTGTTAGATGAACAGCCAAGCTTAATCCTGCGCATCCGGTGCCGGCAATAATATAATCGTAGTGGTGTTGCATTGATGGTAAAACAAAGTTGAGTTGGTAAAGATGTAGGTGAATAGCGGAGTAGAAAATTATTTATAGCTGGTAGAAACAGTGGCTCCCGTGGTGTAGCTTATTTACGATAAAAAACCTTCGTTGTTCAAGGGCTTCACACAGGGTTAATCAGTAATCCTACTTTGCTTAAATAGTAGTAGTCCGAATAAATTTTTTAAATGGTATCTCTGTAAACTTTTTGATAAATAAAAATCGCAAATCGCTTGCAGTAGAAGGTTTCGGGCTATATGTTTGTTCCTGTTGCTACCGAGCATCCCTAATAAATCCGTACCATGACACTCATTTTCGATGCTGCCGTTAATGGCATCAACCACCATACTTTTTTTAATTCCCAACCAGCAATAAGGCACCAATTTATTTCCCGTCGCAACACGATGGGCTAACCTATTTTTTTTAGGCGTTGAGGATGGACCCCGGGTTTCTACCAGGGGTTTTATTTTTTTGATCACAGATGAACAGGATTGGGAAAGGATTTCACAGATTAGAAATTTTGTTTTCAATTCTACAATACCAATTGCTTACTGCCCATTGCCCATTGCCCATTGCCCATTGCCTATTGCTTATTGCTTATTGCTTATTGCTCCCCAGCTTCTCCTGGCAGAGTTCAATCAAAACCGAGTTGGTTGATTTTGGGTGAAGAAAGCAAACCAGTTTATTATCGGCGCCCTTCTTCGGCGCCTCGCTCAGCAATAAAAAACCCGCAGTCTTTAATCGTTCCATCTCTGCGTTAATATCAGCTACCTCAAAGGCTATATGATGAAGGCCTTCGCCCCTTTTATCAATAAATTTTTTAATAACTCCCCCTTCTGCGGTAGATTCCAGCAGCTCAATCTTTGTTTCGCCTCTTAAAAAAAAGGCAGTTGCCACGGCCTCACTTTCCACCTGTTCTGTCTTGTAACACTGACTATTTAGCAAGCTTTCAAACAGGGGCACAGATTCTGCTAAAGAGTTTACAGCAATTCCGATGTGCTCAACTTTCATGATAATTTTTGGTTTACGATTTAAGGTAAAATTAAAGTGGAGGCGTTGAACCGGACTTAAATTCCGCTGTATTTGCGGTACCTTTGGGGCTTGAATTAGTACAAACCGACGATAATTTATGTTACAACTTCCTATTTATCTTGATCATAATGCCACTACCGCTTGCGACCCTCGTGTGGTGGATGCGATGATACCTTACTTCACACAAAATTTTGGTAATGCAGCCAGCCGCAACCACCCGTTTGGCTGGCAGGCAGAAGAAGCCGTGGACTATGCCCGTGAGCAGGTGGCCAAACTGATTGGCGCTGATCCAAAAGAAATCATTTTTACCTCCGGCGCTACTGAAGCGGATAACCTGGCTATTAAAGGCATCTATGAAATGTATGCTCAAAAAGGCAATCACATTATCACCTGCAACATTGAGCATAAAGCGGTTTTAGATACCTGCAAGCATCTTGAAAAGTCAGGTGCTGAAGTTACCTATCTGAAAGTAAAAGAGAATGGTTTGATAGACCTGCAGGAATTAGAAGCGGCTATGCGGCCAACTACTATTTTGGTGGCTATCATGTATGCTAATAACGAGATTGGTACGGTAATGCCGATGAAAGAAATTAGCCAGATTGCCCGCAAGCACGGCGCCCTGGTATTTAGTGATGCTACGCAGGCCGTAGGAAAAATTCCGGTTGATGTGAACAGGGATGGTATTGACCTGTTAGCGATGACGGCGCACAAAATGTATGGCCCTAAAGGGGTAGGTGCTTTATACGTTCGCCGTAAAGGCCCACGGGTAAAGGTTACTGCACAAATGGATGGTGGCGGCCACGAAAGGGGTATGCGCAGCGGTACGTTGAACGTTCCTGGTATTGTAGGCTTTGGTAAAGCCTGCGAGCTTTGCCTGAACGAAATGGAAAAGGATGCAGCGCATACCAGCGGCCTTCGCGATAAATTAGAAACCGCTTTACTGCAGCTTGATGAAGCTTATGTGAACGGTGATAAAGAACACCGCCTGCCGCATGTGAGCAACATCTCTTTTAAATATGTGGAAGGTGAAGGGCTGTTGATGGGCTTTAATAAAAATATTGCTTTGTCTTCCGGGTCGGCTTGCACCTCAGCCTCGCTGGAGCCATCTTACGTTTTAAAAGCCTTAGGTTTGGGTGATGATCTGGCTCATAGTTCGCTACGATTTGGCCTGGGCCGCTACACTACCGAAGAGCAGATTGATTATACCATTGATAAAGTATCAACAACGGTTACCAAACTGCGTGAAATGAGTCCGCTGTGGGAAATGTTTAAAGAGGGCATTGACATGAACAGCATTGAATGGGCAGCACATTAAAACGATTAGCTGGTTTAGCCGATGGGCTGATTAGCTAATGAAAAAGACATCAAAATAATAAACAGAATCAGCTAATTAGCTAATCATAAAATCAGCAAATCAACTATCATGGCATACTCCGATAAAGTTTTAGACCACTACAATAATCCCTTAAATGTGGGTACATTAGATAAGAGCAAAAGCACGGTAGGCACCGGTTTGGTGGGTGCACCGGAGTGCGGCGATGTAATGCGTTTACAAATAGAAGTAGATGATGCGACGGGCATGATCAAAGACGCTAAATTCAAAACCTTTGGTTGCGGTTCTGCCATCGCTTCTTCTTCTTTAGCTACTGAGTGGCTGAAAGGAAAAAGCATTGATGAAGCCATTAAAATTGATAACATGGAAATTGTGGAAGAATTGAATCTGCCCCCGGTGAAAATTCACTGCTCCGTGTTAGCCGAAGATGCTATCAAAGCAGCGGTAAATGACTATCGCAAAAAGAACGGTCTGGCTGAATTGAAGTTTGAAGAAAGCGTCATTCATTAATAAAAACTAAAAAAGCAAGTTTCAAATTGCCATTAATTGAGCTTTGAAACTTGATATTTGATATTTGTTATGGTAGCGACAGACAATACTATTGTAATTAGCGACAAGGCAAAAGCAAAGGTGAAACAACTGATGCAAGAGGCAACTATTGTAGATGACCCATCCTATTTTGTTCGGGTTAGCGTGGTAGGTGGTGGTTGTTCGGGATTGAGCTATAAGCTTGATTTTGATAACGAACAAAAGCCCATGGACCAAGTGTTTGAAGACAAAGGTGTAAAGATTGTTACCGACCTTAAAAGCTTTTTATACCTCGTAAATACAGAGCTTGATTTTTCAGATGGCTTGAATGGAAAAGGTTTCTATTTCCAAAACCCAAATGCCAGCCGCACCTGCGGTTGCGGCGAAAGTTTCGCTGTATAATTTATCATCATTAAACATAGCTATTGCCCGTACTTAATTTGTAGTACGGGTTTTTTATTTCCGGTCGCTTCTCCAAAGTTTTTCTAAATTGTTGAACTATTATTTCACCACCAAAAAGTTTTCTTTATGACCACTGCTGTTGACGCTTCTGTTACCACCGTTTTGCTGGAATGTATTGACGGCAAAGACGATTTTTTTAAAATTGAAATTGAGAATGGCGAACGAACGGTATTGGGAAACAGCGACGCTAACAAGGGAAAAGATATTAAGGAATTAAGCGAGAAAGGCGGTTGTGTAATCATAACCAACACCGGCGGAGAACTGCTGATAGACGCTACTGAATGTGCCTTGCCCGTTAAAATAAACGGCCAGCCGGTAACGCAGAACAAGCTACATGCGAATGACATATTACGTATCGGCAATTCTATCTGGAAGATGCAGTTGCCCGGCCTGCAATCAGCTACCACAGCCAATTCTACCACCAACTCCATCCGCATGGGCTTTAATAAACTGATTGGCCTGGAGGAACTGAAAGACTTTAAGCTAAAGAACATTTTCTCCCAGGTGTTTCAAAAGCATTCTTTTGAAGCCATGGAGGAGCAACTGGTTACCGGCACCATCCATAACACGCCGGCTATCACTGATATTGAAACCAGTTGGGCCAAGCCCTGGTTGTTTTCGCGGCTGCTGCTTACCAGCATTATTTTAACGGCCGTGCTCATGATCGGTTTTCAAACCTTCAGTAATTCAAACCTTATTCCGGGGCTGATCTTCATTGGTTCATTTACCGTTCCGGTGTCAACACTGATCTTCTTTTTGGAGATGAATGCACCCCGTAACATTTCTATTTTTATGGTGATGACCTTAGTGGCTATTGGTGGTGTAGCTTCGTTGATACTCGCTATTACTTTTTTTCAATTGCTGCCTTTTTTAAGTAATTGGCTGGCTGCCTCCGCTGCCGGGTTAATAGAAGAGCCGGCGAAAGTATTGATCGTTGTCGCCATTTTCGGACGCATTACCCGCTATAAATGGTTGTTAAATGGCTTGCTGTTAGGAGCCGCTATAGGTACGGGTTTCGGCGCTTTTGAAAGTGCCGGTTACGCCTTTAAACCGTTTGGCGAAGGGGTGAATTTAGAAGCGGTGAGCGCCATGAACCAAAGCATTATGCTAAGGGGTTTGTTAGCGCCGTTCATGCACATTGTTTGGACAGGCAATGCTGCTGCGGCCTTATGGATTGTAAAAGGCGATAAGAAATTTTCGTTTGCCATGTTAGGCGATATGCGCTTTTTACGGGTGATGATTTCCAGTATGCTGCTTCACATGGTTTGGAATGCGGCCTTTACTACCATCCCTATTCCCATCTTCTTGGATATTAAGTACCCGGTGCTTGGTCTTATTGCCTGGACTATCACGTTCCGTTTAATTCAAACCGGTTTGGCGCAGTTGAACGAGGCCCGTCGTGCGGAAGTAGAACGATTGACGGCGAGCTAAACAAAGTTGGCGTTTTGCAGTTAGCAGTTTGCACCTCTATTGCAAACTGCTAACTGCAAACTTGTTCTTAGGCCCACTTACGAATTTAAAACAGTCTATTATCCCGTTCCACCGAGCGGGATTTTTTATATTCTCTTTAAAGGGAGCATTGCCTATTTTGCAGCCTTATCTACTGACAACCTTGTTATCTATATTTCATTTTACATCTCATGTGGTCTATCTGTAAAAAAGAACTCCGGCAAGCCTTCAGCTCCCTAACCGGCTACATTGCTATCATCGTTTTTTTAGTAGTCAACGGCCTGGTGCTGTTTGTACTGCGCAACAATATTTTAGAGTTTGGCTATGCTACGTTAGACCCCTTCTTTTCCTTTGCGCCCTGGGTATTGATGTTCCTGATTTCGGCTATTACCATGCGTAGCTTTTCCGATGAATTCCGGAGCGGCACATTTGAAGTGTTGCAAACAAGGCCCATCGGCACCGGGCAAATTGTAGTCGGTAAATTCTTCGGTGCTTTCATCGTCGCCATCATTGCCTTGCTTCCCACATTGGTTTATTATTTCACTATCAATCACCTGGCAGCCGGCACCGGTATCGATTCCGGCGCAGCTATCGGTTCGTATCTGGGCTTGGCCCTATTAACCGCGGTGTTTACCGCTATCGGCATTTGCGTCAGCAGTTTCACCTCTAATTCAGTGGTGGCTTTCATCATCAGTTTAATTGCCTGCGTACTTTTTTATTACGGCTTCAGCGCTTTAAGTGAGCTACCTCCGTTTCAATCCGGCGCCGATTATTATATTGAAATGCTGGGCATCAATTTTCATTACCAAAGTATCAGCAAAGGCGTTACCGATACACGGGATGTTATCTATTTTATCAGTCTCGTTGTTTTTCTTTTGTTGCTAACCAAAACAAGGTTAACAAAGCAAACGGCTGCAAGGCAGGCGGGTGGCGCTTTGCGTTGGGTGGGCCTGGTGGCGGGTTTGTTCATCATTAACTTTATCGCTGCCAAATTTCACCTGCGTAAAGACCTTACGGAGGAGAAGCGCTACTCTTTATCGCCAACAACAAAAGAGCTTGTGCGAAACTTGCAAAGCAATGCGGTGATAGATATTTTTCTTACGGGTGAACTGCCATCAGGCTTCAGAAAATTAAGTAATGCCACGCAGGAATTTGTTTCGCTATTGAAGGAAACAGCACCGCAAAAAATTCAGTACCATTTTATTTCTCCCGATGAAGATGCCGGCAATGGCAAGCCCTGGGCCGATTCGCTAAAAAAATCCGGCATCGAACCTATCAATCTTTCGGTGCAGGTAAAGGCAGGAGAAGAAAATAAAAATATCTATCCGTTTGCCTTGGTGCATTCGGCCGGACAAACCGAAGTGGTAAATTTATTTCCAAGCAGCAAGCGAAATATTTCTGTTGCCGAATTAAATAACTCCGAAGCCATGATGGAATATGGCTTTGCCAAAAGTTTTGATAAACTTTCTAATCCGCTGCGTCCGGCAGTGGCCTATGCGGTTGGTAACGGCGAACCCACTGGTAGTAATACTTACGATATTCAGCAGGCGGTGGGCGCCGCTTACACACTTAAATTATTTGACCTTAAACGCTTTCCTTTTATTCCAAAGGAAGCTTCGGTATTACTGATCGTAAAACCGGATACCGCCTTCTCTGAAATAGAAAAATTAAAGATTGATCAGTACGTTATGAATGGCGGGAAAGTATTATTATTTGTAGATAACCTTCATGCGGAGCAAGATAGTCTTAGTTACAAGTCACAACTGATTGCTTATGATCGTAACCTAAACAACAGTGATCTGCTTTTTAATTATGGTGTCCGTATAAATGCCGATCTGGTGATGGACCTGCAATGCGATTTTCTACCCTTCGCGGTTGGCGGCTCTTCATCGGCGCCGCAATACGAATTTTTGCACTGGAATTATTACCCGCTTTTTGAAAGCCGCAACAATCATATCATCAATAAAAATCTTGGTCTTGTATCGGGCCGTTTTGTTAACTCCATTGATACCGTGGAAGCCGATGGCATTCGTAAAACCTACTTGCTGCAAAGCTCCGCCAACTCCCGCACCATCAGCACGCCGGCGCTCATCAGCCCTAACGAAAACCGTAATGTACCAGAAGATGCGGCCTTTAAAAAGAACGGCGTGCCGGTAGCGGTTTTGCTGGAAGGTAAATTTTCATCGCTGTATAAAAACCGCATTGGCAAAGCGCAAATAGATAGCCTGGCTGCATCGGGAGGGTTTAAAGAAAGCAGTACCGATGATGCCAAGATGATTGTGGTGGCCGATGGCGATATTGTGTTGAACGATGTATCGAACAAGCAAGGGCCGCTGCAAATGGGAATGAACCTTTTTACTTTGGGATCGCAATATGAATATCAGTTTGCCAACCGCCAGTTTTTATTGAATTGCCTGGAATACCTCACCAATAAATCAACCATTATTCAAACCCGCAACAAAGAGATCGTACTACGTTTATTAGACCCCAAAAAAACCGAAGCCGAGAAAACAAAATGGGGCCTTATCAACATTGTTCTTCCGGTGCTGCTCATCATTATTTTCGGAGTTATTTACCAGCGGGTGCGCCGCCACCGCTTTGCTTCCTGATCGTTTTGCCGGGGCCATACTTCATTATCTTTAGCCTTCAATAAGGGTAAGGATTTATGACGACGGAACAGCTTACGTATTTGGTTTTTGGAGGCGTGCTACTACTGGCGCTGGTAGTGGATTTGGGGGTGCTAAGTAAACGTTCCACCAACGTTACTATCCGCAAAGCTTTTTTACAAACCCTGTTTTGGGTGGCCTTAGCCTTTGGTTTTTTTTGCTTCTTATGGTGGAAGGAATCAAGCGTGGCAGCCTTTCAATACCTGAGTGCTTACCTTATGGAATGGAGCCTGAGCATTGATAATATTTTCGTCTTTATCCTTATTTTTTCCTTCTTTAAAATCCGGTCCGATCATGTAGCCCGTGCATTGCTTTACGGTATTTTAATGGCTATTATTTTACGCATCATCTTTATTACACTTGGCGTGGTGCTGGTAGATAAAATTGACTGGATACTGTACCTCTTTGGCGGGTTTTTGGTATATACCGGCATCAAAATTTTTGCGGTAAATGAAAAGGAAGAATTCAACCCCGAAGCCAACCCGGTGTACAAATTACTAAACCGCTTTTTTCCGATTCTGCATGAAGATGTGAGCGGAAGGTTTAGGGCAAAGCGGGGCGGCAAACGGTACTACACCAATATGTTTGTGGTGATTATTCTATTGGCCACTACCGATGTTGTTTTCGCCCTCGACAGCATACCGGCCGTATTCGCCATATCGCAGGACAAGCTGGTGATTTACACCTCTAACATTTTTGCGGTGCTGGGCCTGCGTTCGCTCTTCTTTTTATTACAGGGGGCCGTAGCTAAGTTCGATTACTTACAGCAAGGCATCGCCATCGTGCTGATTTTTATAGGCGCTAAAATGCTTGCTGAGCATTGGTTACAGCAGGTGCTCACTAAAAATCAAAACGTGCTGATCTCCCTGATCGTTATCATCATCTGTCTTGGCGGTTCTATTTTATATTCGTTGCAAATGGCTAAGCGAAAGGGCCGGAAAGCGATTTGATTTAATAACGACACTGTGTATTCTATTCAAAAAATTGCAGACATCATAAGCGGCCGGCTGGTATCAACAGCGCCTGTTACCCTCACGGATCTCATCTACGACAGCCGCCGCATTCAGCATCCGGCTGCGTCGCTTTTTTTTGCTATCATAACAGCTAATTCGGATGGTCATCAATTTATAAACGATGCGTACAAAAAAGGTGTTCGTACTTTTGTAGTAAGTAAAGAGGTGGTGATAGAAGATGCGGCGGTGATAGTGGTAAGCGATACACTAACCGCTCTTCAATCGTTAGCAGCTTATCATCGTAAACAGTTTGGTTTGCCGGTGATAGGCATTACCGGCAGCAACGGAAAAACCATTGTGAAGGAATGGCTCAATGCCTTGCTGGAAGCGGATTACCGCATAGTGCGAAGTCCTAAAAGTTTTAATTCGCAGATAGGCGTGCCGGTGAGTGTGTGGGAGATAAATGCGCAACATACGCTGGGCATTTTTGAAGCCGGCATCTCACAACGGGGCGAGATGGAAAAGCTGGAAAAAGTAATTCAGCCTACCATCGGCGTACTTACCAACATAGGTGAAGCACATAGCGAAGGCTTCGCATCATCCGAAGCAAAACTGAGCGAAAAACTAAAGCTCTTTACCGGTGCAGAAATAGTTATTGGTGAAGCCGGATTAGTACAGCACGTACCGGTGCCAACATTCACCTGGAGTTATAGTGAAGAGGCCCTCTTGAAAATTACCTCGCTGAAAAAGGCGGTATCAACCACCACTATAACGGCCTGGTTCGATGACAGAGAACAATCGTTAACCATTCCCTTCACCGATGAAGCTTCTATACAAAACGCCATCACTTGCTGGTGTGTATTGCTATATCTTAAGCTAAGCCCTGATACAGTACAGGAGCGGTTCTTAGCACTTCATCCCATTGATATGCGGTTGCAGTTGGCCCATGGCATTAACGATTGTCTCATTATCAACGATAGTTACAGCGCCGACCCAACTTCGCTAAAAATTGCGCTTGATTTTTTAGCCCAGCAAAGCTCCGGCTTACAACGCACGGTTATCCTTTCCGATTTTTTTGAAAGCGGTAAAGAAGACGATACTTTATACCAGGAGATAGCAGCCTTGCTGAATGCTTACGGGATAAAAAAACTCATCGCCATTGGCGATAAAATTGCCAGGGCGTTGATAGATCGTTTGCCCGCTGCACAAATACAATCGTATGCAAATACCAAAGAATTTATAATAGATTTTAAAAGCTCCGGCTTTGCTAAAGAAGTGATTTTAATAAAAGGCGCACGCCGCTTTGGCTTCGAACGTATTGCTTTATTATTCGAGGAAAAGCTTCATGGCACGGTGCTTCAAATTAACCTGTCAGCCTTACTGCATAACCTGAAAGAATATCAAAAACACCTGAAGCCGCCCACCAAAATAATGGCTATGGTAAAGGCTTTTGCTTATGGCAGCGGTGGCGCTGAAATCGCTTCGGTGCTACAATTTCATAACGTGGCTTACTTAGCGGTGGCCTATGCCGATGAAGGCATTGAACTGGTAAAGGCTGGTATCGCGGTTCCCATTATGGTGATGAATGCGGAACGATCATCTTTCGCCGCCATCATCGAACATAACCTGCAACCGGTGCTGTATTCGCCGGCCTTGTTGCAAAGTTTTGAAACCTATGTAAAAGAGCAGGGCGTGGCCACTTACCCGGTTCATATAGAAATAGAAACCGGTATGAACCGCCTGGGTTTTTCCATAGAAGAAACAGAAGCGGTGGCCGCGCATCTTTCTGCTTCGCCGCTAATTGTTCAATCGTTGTTCAGTCACCTTGCTGCCAGCGAAGAACGAGGCCAGGATGGCTTTACAGCGGTGCAGGCAGACCGGTTTAATCAGGCTGCTGCCATTTTTCAACAACATTTATCTTACTCTTTTTTAAAACATATTTCCAACTCCGCGGCCATCATTCGTCACCCGCAATTACAAATGGATATGGTGCGCCTGGGCATTGGCTTGTACGGTATAGAGCCGGATGCGGAAGAGGTGCTGGATTTAGAAACGGTGGCTACGCTTCGGTCAACCATTGCGCAAATAAAGGAAGTAAAAGCGGGTGAGTCGGTTGGGTATAATCGTCGTGGCATGGTGGCCCGCTATTCACGCATCGCTACGGTGCGCATTGGCTATGCCGATGGGTATTCAAGGCGCTTTAGTAATGGTGCCGGTAAAATGCTGGTGCAAGGGAGGTTGGCGCCGGTTATCGGCAGCGTTTGCATGGATATGACGATGATTGATATTACCGATATAGAAGGCGTAGCGGAAGGGGATGATGTGATCATTTTCGGGGCCGGATTGCCGGTTCAGGATGTGGCCCAAATGGAAGGCACTATCGCTTATGAGATCATGACATCAGTATCGCAAAGGGTAAAGCGGGTGTATTACTATGAGTGATTTCAATTCAAAAAAACTGATATTCTTCGTAACAAATCTTTATAAGGCTCCATCATTTTATTGAAGTGTTTTTATTTTTAGCGAACTAAATATTGCTTCTGTGATTCGAACGTTACTCTTTTTTCTGTTACTTATTATTTCTTTTTACACCGGTGCGCAAAAGCTATTGAAAGGTGCGGTGGTAGATGAAAAAGGTGCGCCGGTGCCTAAGGCCAGCGTGTTTTTAAACAATACGTCGGTTGGCACTACGGCCGATGAAGGGGGAAAGTTTGCTTTATATATTCCGCAAGGCAAGTTTGAATTGATTGTTTCGTCTGTTGGTTTTGTTACAGCCAATCAGTCTATCAATGCCGTTGATGTACCTGATTTCATCACCATCAAATTAAGCATTAAAGCACCGGAACTGGAATCGGTTATTATTGAACCTTACCTGAAAAATGGATGGCAGCGATGGGGCCAGTTCTTCCTGAATAATTTTATTGGTGAAAGCGATTTAGCCGGTGATTGTAAGATCATTAACTACGACGTGATCCGGTTTCGGGAATCAAGGAAAAGCGGGGAGATAACGGCTACCGCACCGGAGCCGTTGCTGATAGAGAATAAAGCCCTTGGTTATCGCATTCGTTACCAGTTGGAGAGCTTTACTTATACACAAAAGGACCATTACATCTTTTTTACCGGCTATCCGTTCTTTGAAAAAATGGAAGGCAGTGATCATAAGCAACGTAATTGGGCTAAGGCCCGCGGGGAGGCTTACTACGGCTCGCAGCTTCATTTTTTACGAAGCGTTTACTTAAATAAAGTGCTTCCCGAAGGCTTTGAAGTTCGCCGGCTGCAACGAATTATTAATAGTGAAAAGCAACGGGTGAAGGCGTTATATAAAGGGCAAATGGTAACCGTTACTGATAACGGAAATAGTAAACAGGTCAAATTTCAACATAGTGATAGCAGTAGCTACTACGATGATATACTTAGCCAGCCCGATTATAAAGAACGGGTTGGCGCCACTATTCTTTCCGGCGATAGCATTGCTTATGCCATTGACAGCGTTACAGCCGGCCTTGACTTTACCGACTACTTACTGGTGATTTACAAAAACAAGAAGGTACGGCCCGAGTACTTGAGGCAGTTTCCAAAAAACAGCCCCACTATGATGTCGCAACTATTTCTGTTAAACCAGCTTCCCATTCAGGTGCAGGCAAACGGCATGTATTATAATCCGGCCGATATGCTTACGTTAGGGTATTGGGCCTGGTCGGAAAAAATTTGCGCTATGCTTCCCTTCGATTATAAACCGGCGCCTCACTGATGAAAGAAAAGATAGCATTCAGCGCAATAGCTCATCATCATTACTCCGCAATTACACATTACATTTAAGCCTTTAAAAACTCTACCTAAACCAATCATCAATCAATGGCTTACCAACCTTCTCCCGGACGTTACTCGTATATGGAATACCGCCGCTGCGGCAACAGCGGCCTTAAATTGCCGGTGCTTTCATTAGGCCTGTGGCACAACTTTGGCCGTCACGATGATCTTGAAAAATGCCGTACTATTTTGCATACAGCGTTCGATTGCGGCATCACGCATTTCGATCTGGCTAACAATTACGGTCCGCCGCCCGGCGCTGCTGAAGAAACGTTTGGTAAATTATTGAAAGAAGATTTCAAACCCCTTCGCGATGAGTTGATCATCTCCACCAAAGCCGGCTACCCTATGTGGCCCGGGCCTTACGGCGACTTTGGTTCTAAAAAATATTTGGTGTCTTCGCTCGATCAAAGCCTGAAAAGAATGGGGCTTGATTATGTTGATATTTTTTATCATCACCGGCCTGATCCCGATACACCGATTGAAGAAACGATGGCCGCATTGCACCAGATAGTGCAGCAAGGCAAAGCTTTGTATGTAGGCATTTCGAGCTACTCGCCGGAACAAACCAAGGAAGCTTTTAAAGTATTGAATTATATGGGCACGCCGATGTTGATCCATCAACCCAAATACTCGATGTTGGTGCGTGAGATAGAGGACGGACTTTTAGACACGCTCGATAAATCGGGCATCGGTTGTATTACTTTTTCATCGCTGGCGCAAGGCCTGTTAACCGATCGCTATCTGAACGGCATCCCCGAAGACTCCCGTGCAGCAAGCCGCCGCGGCAACGGCGCTATTGATGCCAGTGTGCTGAACGATGAATTGATTTCAAAAATTCAGCAGCTAAATGTGATGGCTACCGACCGTGGCCAAACGCTGGCGCAGATGGCTTTGGCCTGGGTAATAAAAGACAAAAGAATTACATCGGCCATCATTGGCGCCAGCAAACCGGAGCAGGTGCTGGACTCTGCGCAAAGCTTACGCAACTATCATTTTAGTGATGATGAACTGAGGAAGATAGATGCGATTTTGGGGTGAAACAATTTCGTACAATAATGCATTTTGAAGTTTGATGATTATTGAAATAAGGTTATTGAAAAATTACAGTATCCGAATAGCGTTACTATTGATCGCCACCTTAATCTTAAAACCATACAATGGGAAAAACTATTTTTCTTGCTTCGCTGTTTTTGATTCTGTTTGCTGCTTGTAAGAAACAAAAACCGCAACTGCAAGCTGACAACCCGTATGGTTTGCCTAATGCTACTCAATCTGGTGTAAACATCTTTGCTTGTAGAATAAATGGCGAGAATTGGATTTCAAAAGAGAGTTCCTTTGATTTAGGAGGCTCTGTCATTAATGATACGCTTGCAGCTAAAGGTACTTATCATGGAATCGGCGTTGAAACGATTTATGTCCTTTTGAAAGGTAATTTACAGGAAGGGAAGCTGTATAATATTAGTAACAATAACAGTATCATTTATACAACAACCAAGCTATGTAATTCAAACATAATCGACTTCTATAATTACTTATCAAATAACGGGCAGATTAAATTAACTAAGCTTGATAGAACTAATAAAATAATTGCAGGTAGCTTTTTTTTTAATGTTATCCGACAAAATTGTAACGACACTTTAAAAATTACCGACGGCCGTTTCGACATTCATTACAATTAATCTTTCTACAATAAACCTATTGAATGCGGGGAGAACTTCTGCCATACAACGGGTGCCTACCCACCCCAACAAGAAACATTGGCCTTCGTTTTGCCTGAATTCCGTAGATTTATGCTATTACTAACCATAAAAATTTAGTCTATGTCAGAAGATATTCAGCTTACAGCTTACAATGTAAAGACAAAAGAAAAAGGCGTTCCTATCCTGGATGCCGTAGTAACCAAAACTGCAAAAGGCGCTTATATGGTGCAGGGCAACGATGGTAAGGGAAATAAATTAACCACGCTTTGCAACGAAGCAAAGGCATTGGCCGCTATTAAAGCCGGCAAAGCCAAGCAAGGCTGGTAGTACATATCAGGCTGTTGTAAAAAACAAATTGCCGGTAAGAAGAAGAGAGGGAAAGCTGATTGGTAACAATCGTTTTCTTTCCGCCTCATCGCTTTACCGGCAATTGCATTTAGTTACGTGAGAGAGCTTTTATTGTTTATAAAGTTTAAAGGCCTGTCGGTTGCCGCCGCTGCTTATTTTCAACAGGTACATGCCACTGGCATAATTATTTGCCGATAAATCAATGTTGAGCTTTTGTAGAAAGCCCGTTGGTACAATGCGGTATTCTTTCACCACACTTCCCTTTACATCATACAGTTTTGCCTCCATAATATCGGCAGCATTTACCTGAAAGACCAGGTTAAACTGTCCGGCCGATGGATTAGGATATACCTGCCAAACTACCGCATCGCCAAAGAACACCGCCCTCACACCTGAATAGCTAAAGGAGCCATCCCTGTTAATGATCTTAAGGCGGTAATAACGGGCTCCGGCTTTATCCGCTTCAGCATCGGTAAAGGAGTATTGTTTTGTGGCTATAGCCCCCGTGTTTCCTGATTCTCCTATTTTTATAAAGGCATTAGAACTCAAGGCAGCATTGCCTTTTGCAAGTTCTACCTCGTAGCGGAGTAACGCCGTTTCATGGCTGGTAGTCCATTTTACAGATACATCAGCACCTTGCTTCACGGCGGAAAAATCAAGGAGGGTAACCGGTAATGGGGTAAGGTTATCTATGCCGCCATTACTCAACCAAAACTCCGAAAAGCCGGCTACTTTAAATTCCGCGTAATAGCCTTTATCAAAAGGCACTTTGGTTACATCTGTCGAAGCAATGAACTTCCATAAGCCGCCGGCATCATCCGCAATGGTTCCGTTCTCTTTATTCTTATCAGTATCGGTATATTTTGAAACGCCCAACCCATAAGCGCTTGATGGCTTTGTGCAGCCGGCGCATCCGGTGGCGCCAAGCAAGGCTTCTGTTTCCGAATCAAGAAAGTAAAAGCGTACGGCTACTGAATCAGGGAGCGTTGCATTCGTTGGTTTAATAGTGATGTTGCGGTTATGATAATACTGGTAGCTGTTTGATCGCACCGCACCGGTATAGATATAGGCCTGCACATCGGTGCTGTCTAAAGCCGCATTAGCCGGCTGTATGGACGCTACTAATTTTCCACCGCTGGTAAAGTCAATCCAGTTGGCGCCGTTCACTAATTTCCGTACCGGCGAACTCATAGTAACGCCATCATAAATGCCTTGTGTGTTGTCGTAAACATGGATGTCGTCAATAGCGATGCCTTCCCTTGTGGCGCCGGGATCGGAGTCCAGCACAAACCGCAGCCGAAGCCTGGAAAGCCCTGTGGGCAAGGCTTGCGTGGCTACATGCCAGCGGGTGTAATTCTCAACGCTCCATAATTGACCAACGGATTTGTTGTACCAGTTAGTGCCGGTGCCCGCCGCTCCAAGCTTGGTCCATGTTTCCCCATCGGCTGAATATTCCACCCAGGCGCCATCGCACAATGTGCCACCGCAATCTTCTATATCAAGCGCTACACTGAAGCTAAGGGTTGGCGCCGTCATACCGGTTATATCAAAACAAGGCGAGTACAAATAAGAAGTTTCATTGTCATTATAAGCGCCTACCAATTTGGTTTTCCAGGCTTTGGCGCCCGAAGCCGCGGAAGCAATTTTAGTGCTGCCCGGCGTACCGTATTCCCAACTGCTCTTAATGCCACCAGTGTAGTAAGCACCGTTACCTGATTCAAAATTTTGCAAATAAGGGAAAGATGAAACAATAACGGTATTATAAACGGTTGCCGATACCGTATCGTTTTCTTTAAAGGTATCAGGGTTATAGGCCACATACACTTTGATGGTATTAGCCCCCAGGGCAGAGAAGTTAGCCGGCGTGCTAAACGTGTATTGAACCGTAGTGCCCGCAGCAATAGAAGGAACCGTTTCGCTAATGAGCGGACCACCATTTACCTGGTAAAAAATTGGAATACCGGTAATGGTAGCAGGGGAGGGGTTACGCACCGAAACCTTTACCGGCGTGGCATTCGACAATCCGCAACTGTTCACGGTTGGCGAATCAACGCGGACTAACTGTACATCACTAAACACCTGGTATAACCGGATGTTGTCAAATGTAAAGCCGGCGGCACTGCCTTTGTCCGTGGCCTGATACTGGCCCCATTGACCCCAACGGATACCAAAGCTGGACGTAAAGTTTTGTCCATTAGCCGCCAGTAAATTTGATAGTTCAATGCTTCCGCTTCGTTTATACTCACCGGCATCTTGTAGCGCCGAGTCGAGATTATAAGCTACGATCCAGGGCTGAGTATCGCTGCCTCGCACCCACACCCGGTTAGCCGGATCAGGAAGTTCGCCCTGGTTGAGGTACTGAAAATCTAACCGCACATCATTCGCAGCCGTAGTATAGTTACTGATGTTATAAGTGCCATATAGGTAAGAAGTATTGCCTGCGGCCGTATTCACGTTTGCATCTAACGTGATGGCTTTTGAACCCGAATAAGCAATGCCGCTGTTCACAAAAGTCCTCGCCCTTCCGTAAGCAGTGCTTCTTGAAAAATCATAGCGTTCTACGCCGCCAAGTCCGATGGTATCTTTCGTGTAATCGGCTGCTACAGCGGTTTCCAGGTCGTCTAAGAATGGTGTAGTAAGATCAATAGGCTGGTTGTCTATTTGCTTGATCACTGCTGTCAGGGAGTCGTTAGCAGTTACCAGGTCCGGCGTATTTCTTACTGATGCAATGATGGTATAAGCACCTGCGGCAGATAGGTTGGCCGTTGTTGCAAACGTATGATTGTATGTGCCACCGGCTGCGATAGTAGCAGAAACATTTTCCGTAACGGTAGCGCCATTTACCGAGTAAGAAACGGTAAAAGAATTAATGGCCGCATCATCCAAATTTTTTATTCGAACGGTTATTGGTTGCGAAACTGATAATTGGGTAGCGGTATAAAGCCTTCCCGATGTTGCAGGAGCAACAATCGCATCCACTTTTAAATCATTATCCGAGATGGTTCCCGCACAAGTGCCATTATTAGGCTGGCGCGAAATAGCATAAGCTCTTCTGCCCGCTTTGCCATTGAGCCTTGCCCTGACCGTTACCCAGTACACGCTGTCCTTTGCCAAGCCGCTGAACGTATAAGTCGTATCGGTAGTGGTGGCGATGGGTTTCATTTCTGTTGCACCCAACATCATGACTTCATAATCTGTAGCGCCGGCGATTGAATTCCATTTAGTAGCTATATAGCCTTCGCATTGCGTAGCGGCAAGTGTAATTGCCGGTTGGCCAATGATGGTAAAAGGGCTGCTAACCGATGTTTCTCCTGTACCGTTTTTCATTACTCTTACCAATGCATTAGTGCTGGCCACGGAAGGAACCGTCCAGGTGAATGTGCCTCTGTTTGCATCCACGCCTGTGCCATTAACTACCGCCGTCCAGGTAGTGCCGCCATCCGCCGAAAATTCTAAATCGGCGTTGCCCGTAAGCCCATAGGCATCCCAACTGATCTTTGTCCTTTCGCCTGGCACCAGGGCTTCGCCACCGGCAGGGGCAGTTACTTTTATACTAACCGGTATGGCATCGTAGGCTATAAAATATTCCTGTTGCGCATTGGTTACGGTGGTTCCTTTTACAGTAAAAGTATAAGTGCCAGCCGCAGGGTTATTAATCACCACTTGCTCCAGGTTATTTACATGATCAACACCGGTGATAGCCGCTGTGCTTAGGTTAGCTATGGACGTATCTAAAATTTTTGGAAGCACGGTTGTGGCAGAAGGCGTTACTACTTCGAGGTCTAAGTCATTCACCAGATTTTTTGCGCTGATGATAGAAGCCGGCAGGTCATTCCAATATAGTAACACTTTTAATTGGGCGGTATTGGCCGGTACAGTGATGGTATGGGTCAGCGCAGACCCATTAGTGCTGTTGCCGGTAAGGTAATGTATGTTGTCAATAGCATCTACACTACGTACCAGGTTCATCCAGCCATAGCCATATTGAAAATCAGGTCCGGCCGAACCGCGGTCTGCAGCGCCATTGCAAAGAATAGCTTTCATTAAACCGTTCTTTGGATCGCTGCCGCCATGTAGCTGGCGATAGCGTTGATACAACAAAGCCAGCCCGCCGCTAACAGCCGGCGCCGACATGCTGGTACCATTGTTAGGCGAATAAATATTGGTGGGCCAGGCAGAAATAACGCCTTCGCCCATGGCTACGATATCGGGTTTTACACGGCCATCTTTTATAGGGCCGCGACTGGAGAAACCGGACACAGCACCTGAGTCAGTTGTGGCGCCAACGGTAACTACATTCTTGGCCGATTGATACCCGCCGATGACGGTGTGATAACCGGAAGTATAGGGTGCACAAGCATCGTAACCGCTATTGCCTGCTGAAAAGACATGCAACAAATTTGGAAGGTCAAAGGCTTGCTGGTCAAGCAGGCGGCTGTATAAATCGTAGGTGCCGTGATAGTCGCAGGCGATGATATTGCCATACGAATTATTGGTGATCACCATGTTGTACTCCTGCACATAAGCCGGGGCATTGAATATAGCACCGGCAAACATTTGGCTTAGGATAGTAGCCTTGGGAGCAAAACCGCGGTAGAGTTCGTTAATATTACCGGCGCCGCCAACCGTACCGGCCGTATGAACACCATGCGCATTAAAAGGTGAAGGGTTACGGTTAATAACACGGCCCGAAAAATCAACATGGTTTTGCAGGTCGGCATTATCGCCAACACCTACTACTACACCTTCACCGTTCAAGCCCTTACCGCCATCTGCGATAGAGGCATTTAAAGTATTGGCCCTGGTGCCGGTGCGGCTGTTGTAGTTCAGCGGTTGATCTTTTGGCGGTGCTGGTTGTATATAATCCACATAAGGCAGGGAGGCTATTTCTTTGATACGATTGGCAGCGATGCGTAGCGATAAAATTTGATACTGCTTATATTGATCGGAAAGAATATCAACATTGGCTTTCTTTAGGTCTTCAATCACGTCATCGGCCGGAACTGTTTTCGGAAAAGAAATCCATACATCTACCGTGCCTTGCACCTTTACCGCCCAGGCAGGCAACACACCTTTGGCGAAATATTCCTGCATTTTTTGCACCGGCGATAGTTGAAATAAAGAAACGGCCCGAATGGTTTGCAAGGCCGCTAATGATACATTGCCGCTGATGCTGACGGTATAAGTATTCTGTGGCAGATAGTCCAATAATGTAATGCCGGTAGCCGTAAGTATTTTTCGTTCTTCGGCCGATGGAATGTGGCTGAACTGGATAACCGCAAAGGCTTGTCCGGCTATGCGTTTTGAGGAAGTATTAAATGAGTCAATGGCTCCCTTCCTGATATTTGATGGAGGCTGAACAGCACCGGAACGTAAAAAAATAGTTTGGGCAAACAGGTTGAAGGATAGTAGCAGCAATGCTAAAAGCAGCAGGCGGTTAAATTTCATGGATAATGTTCTTGGGTTAAAAATAGAAAAAGATTGCAATAAAGAAAACCGGGATTGATTATGGTGCTGTTTGCCGCTTAAATGAAACGCGGAGTTGAGAAAATAACCTTCATTTTTGCACTCTATTTTTTCTTTATGGCCACCAACCGCAATGCCGCCATCGGCTTTATTTTCATTACTATTTTGATTGACGTTATCGGCTTTGGGATTATTATTCCGGTAATGCCCAAACTGATTGAAGAACTGGCGCATGTAGATGTAAGCCATGCGTCAAAAATCGGCGGCCTGCTGATTGCTTCATTTGCCATTACGCAATTTTGTTTTTCACCACTGGTGGGAAATTTAAGTGATAAGTTTGGCCGTCGGCCTATTCTGCTTGCTTCCTTGTTTGGCTTCTCCATTGACTATCTCGTTTTGTCTTTTGCCCCAAGCCTTTCCTGGCTGTTTGCAGGCCGCATCATAGCGGGTATCACTGGTGCTTCGTTCACTACTGCCTCTGCTTATATAGCAGATATTAGCGCCCCGGAAGAAAGGGCAAAGAATTTTGGTATGATCGGCGCTGCCTTTGGCTTGGGCTTTATTATTGGCCCTGCCCTGGGTGGATTATTAGGTGGCCTGGGAGCGAGGGTACCGTTTATGGTGGCAGCCGGTTTGTGCATGCTTAATTTTTTATATGGCTATTTCATCTTGCCCGAATCATTGAAACCAGAGAACAGGCGGCCTTTTGAATGGGTGAGGGCCATACCCGGCGTAAGCTTATATAAGCTAAAAAGATACCCGGCCTTAAAGGGTTTAATAGTGGCCTTATTCCTGGTGTACTTAGGCTCTCATGCGGTACAAAGCAACTGGAGTTTTTTTGGCATTGAGAAGTTTAAGTGGTCAACTACCACCATTGGTATATCGCTTGCCGTAGTGGGTGTGTTGGTAGGAGGCGTGCAGGCCGGGTTAACCCGTGTGGTTAACCCGAAGCTGGGTAACGAAAAAAGTATTTATATAGGGCTGATGCTATATGCCATTGGTATGTTTCTTTTTGCCTTTGCCTCTCAAAGCTGGATGATGTTTGTATTTCTAATTCCTTATTGCCTTGGGGGAATTTGCGGACCGGCTTTTCAAAGTACCATGGCAGGTTATGTAGGCCCGACTGAGCAGGGCGAGTTGCAGGGATCGTTGACCAGTTTACAAAGCGCCACCACTATTGTCGGCCCACTACTAATGACTACTGTATTTGGCTATTTCACCGGTAAAACAGCCCCAATATATTTTCCCGGTGTTGCGTTTTTATTGGGCGCACTGATTATGTTGGCCAGTGCCGCTATTGCTTATGCTACGTTGAGAACGAAAGTTTTAAAAGTGGCACAATCTCCGCCAAGTCCTTCTCCAATAAGTTAGAAAGAAATGATGTTTATAGCGCATTTTTTTCGCAACCCGATATAACGTCTCTGATTTGTAGTGCCGAGGTACAAGGCATCTATGGATAGCGATTGAATCACTAATGCAAGCAGTAAAACTGGTTACTATCTATTCTTAAGGACATCACTTAGGCATACTAAATATTTTTTGCAACCGCGCAATGGCTCTTACTTCACATGTTTCGTCTTCAATGCGCTGCTCTTCATGGCCTTTTTTCAGAATGGCATAGGCATAACGTTGCCCGTCGCAGTTATAAAAAATCCTACCCGAAGAATCTTGTCCCTGCTTGATTTTTAAGTATTCGGCCCTAATTTGAAGAAGTTCTTTTAATTGTTCTGTTGATGATTTCTTGATCGGGTATCTGTAAACTATTTTTCTATCAGTACTGTTTCAGACCCATGATTTTACTTTATAAAAAAAGGTATTTTTCTTTCTACTGATTGAAACTGAAAATTCTGATCTTGAGAAGCAGCCGCCCTCTGAAATTGTCAATGAAAATGGAACCGTCGCTAACAAATTCTGAAAGTCTTTAGATGTATGGAAAGAGTCAGCGTTACTTTGTGCTTTTGCAGTCGTTGTAATCAACACAAATAATAATAAGAGAGATTGCTTAGACATATTTCTAAGATAGAATCAGACAACTTTATAATATTCCAATATTCTAAAGGCGAAAGAATTTACTTCAACACTTCCCTGCTTATCACCAGCTTTTGTATTTCACTGGTGCCTTCGCCAATGGTGCAAAGCTTACTGTCTCTATAAAATTTCTCTACCGGAAAATCTTTTGTATAGCCGTAACCGCCAAAAATTTGTACGGCATCATTGGAAACTTTTACCGCTACTTCGCTTGCATAATATTTGGCCATGGCGGCTACTTTAGTTACGTCACCTTTTTGTTCTTTCAGATAGCAGGCTTCCAGCGTTAGCAGTTCAGCAGCTTGTATTTCCGTTGCCATATCGGCGAGCTTAAAAGAAATGCCCTGGAAAGATGAAATGGGCTTATCAAACTGGTGGCGCTCCTGCGCATATTGCAAAGCGGCTTCGTAAGCGCCTTTGGCAATGCCCAATGAAAGCGAAGCAATAGAGATGCGGCCGCCATCTAATATTTTCATAGCCTGTTTAAAGCCGTCGCCCACTTCGCCTAAACGATTGGCATCGGGTATAACGCAATTCTCAAAAATCATTTCGGCTGTTTCGGAGGCCCGCATGCCCAACTTATTTTCTTTTTTGCCACCACTAAAACCGGCTGTTCCTCTTTCTACAACAAAGGCGGTTGCGTTGTTCTTTGTTCGTGGCTCGCCGGTACGACAAACTACCACCGCTACATCGCCGCTGCGGCCGTGGGTGATCCAGTTTTTGGTGCCGTTGATAATCCAGTTATTGCCCTCTTTTACAGCCGTGCATTTCATGTTGCCGGCATCGCTGCCGGTGTTGGGTTCTGTTAAGCCCCAGGCACCCAACCACGCTGCAGTGGCCAGTTTGGGCAGCCACCTTTGCTTCTGTGCTTCGTTGGCAAAAGCTAAAATATGACCGGTGCAAAGCGAGTTATGTGCGGCTACGCTTAACCCGATAGATCCATCTACTTTAGAGATTTCTTCAATGATGGTTTTGTATTCAAAATAAGATAGGCCGGCGCCGCCGTATTGTTCGGGAACCAGTACGCCCATCATGCCAAACTCGCCTAATTGTTTAAAAATATGGAGGGGAAATTCCTGGCTTTCATCCCACTCCATGATGTGTGGCTTAATATATTGAAGCGCAAAGTCGCGGGCCGTTTGTGCAACTTGTTGAGTGACTTCAGAAGGTTCAAAATTCATATAGGGAATCGTTTTAAGTGGGCGAAGATAATTGTCGGAACCGGGATTTTTGGGATTGTTGAGATAAGCAGGATACAAAGGAAACTTTCTTTGAAAACTTGTTGATGCAACACGCCTGCCTCCTCAATCCCAAACATATAAGTCATCCTGGTTCAAACATTTAATACAAGGCCGTCGTAACCCAACTGCATTCCTTGCGGTAAATCTTTCTCAACATCTTCCTGCCTGCCCAACTGGTGGGAAATATGTGTGAAGTAAGCTTCGGGTATTTCTAATTCCTGCACTAAAGCAGTGGCTTCGGCTAAATTATAATGAGAGATGTGCGGCTCTCTGCGAAGCGCATTAATAACAATGATTTTGCTGCCCCGTATTTTTTCTTTTTCGCTTTCATCAATTCTGTTAGCATCAGTGATGTAGGTAAAGCTGCCGAAGCGATAGCCATAAACCGGCATTTTTAAATGCCAAACCTGAATGGGAATGATAGGAATATCGCCAACAATAAAAGGTGCCAGCGGAATTTCATTGAGCGTAAGGTTGGGCACGCCGGGATATTTTTTATCGGCAAAGGCATAAGCAAAATCATGCTTGATAGCGTCAAGCGTCATCTTGTTTCCGTAAAGGTTCATGTGGCCTGATGTAAAGAAGTTAAAAGCCCGCACATCATCCAATCCGGCAGTATGATCTTTATGTGGATGGGTGAACAAAACGGCATCTAATTTCTGTTGGCCAACGCGTAACATTTGATAGCGAAAGTCCGGCGTGGTATCTACCACAAGGCTTGTGGTGGCCGATTCTACAAGGATGCTTGATCGCAGGCGTTTGTCTTTTTTGTCGGGCGATGTGCATACATCGCAGTGGCAGGCAATCATAGGAACGCCGCTGCTGGTGCCGGTGCCGAGGAAGGTGATTTTGAGAGAAGGAAAGTTCACTGGGGAAAGTTAAGAAGTTGATAGGTTGAAAAGTTGACAAGTTTGAAAGACATAACCTATCAACGTTTCAACTGATCAACTTTCCTGACTACTTGCGGCATGATAGCGTCCCATAATATCATCGAACCATTTTTTGCTGTCGGGAGTTAAGGTTTCGGCATCAATCTTTAACTGCGGGATTAAATCAATCAGGGTATTGATGCGGCCCTCCAGTTGCAAAAATTTATTCAGCACTACTACTTTTCTATCTTCCAAAATACAGAAGCCGCTTTGAAAGGAGCCGCGTTCGTAACGAACGATATAGCCCGTTTCTTCAATCACTTTACCTATTTTATCAAGCGTTGTTTGTGTGTACTTCATGTCAAAACCCAACTCTTAAAGGAAGTTTGGGCAAGAGCAAAAGTATTTAATCAATCTTCACAAATGCAGAGTAAATAAAATTTGGGATCATACTAAATTTGGCTATGACTAACCAACAGAAAATCATTTGTTACGGGTTGCTTTTTTTGGGCATGTTATTTTTCCCGATCCTAAATTTAGTGATTGGTCATCTTAGTTATTCTTTTGCTTGGATAGGCTTCGGCTTAATGGCAATTGGAGGGATGTATGGAGTTGTTGTTTTGTGGAAAGCAAAAAGATATGACAAGTTCAGGAGAGCATGCTTAAGCTTGGGTGTTATGGCTCTAACATTGGCTATATTGTATATTACTTTTGGCTAAAAATTTTTTTTGAAACACCCATAGTATGGAAAATAACAGTAGCGAATTATCAAACAGAACACCTGTATTTATTACTTGCTATTTATTCAAGGGTCATAGTTAACTAATTACTCACCGCCTGTATCACCGGTACGATCATGTCTTGGCTTAAAAAATAGCTTCAACATTTCGCCCAAACAACAATAGAAACGCATAGGTAAGTTTAAGCACTTATTAAGCCGAAACTTTTCGGTCAGGGAACTCTGTAAATTTGAGGAAACAGAACTTGTGTACACAACCATAAAAGGCCGTTACGAAAAAGGTAAATTGATTTTGGATAAAGTACCACCATTGCAACAAGCGGAGGTATTGGTAATTTTTCCGGATGATGTTAGTAAACCAATGCGCCAGAACCCACAATTTGGCTACGCTAAAGGAATGGTTACTTACATAGCCGATGATTTTAATGAACCCCTGGAAGATTTAAAAGATTACATGTGATAAATTATTTACTGGATACACATGCGTTACTTTGGTTTATTGACGGTGATGAAGACTTAGCGTGAAAGCAAGAAAATTGATTGAGGAGGAAGCCAACCAGATTATTTCAGCGTAGTCAGCTCTTTTGAACTGGCGATTAAAATAAACATCGGCAAGCTGAAACTCTCTCAATCCTTGACCCGCTTTCCAAGTTGGTACAGAAAATAATCTTTTGGTATTACCTATAAAGAGACCCATTTGTCGCAATACACACCTCTTCATTTGCTTGCTGATCACCGGGATCCTTTTGACCGGTTACTGATTGCCCACTGCTGTTGCTGAGTCTTTAACCATCATCTCTGCCGATCAGAAGTTTGGCCTCTACAAAAACTTGATTGAAGTAGTGTGGTAGCGGCTTTCAAATTTTTGTCACATGGTTATCATTCGCTACTTACTCACCATTTGTATCACTGGTACGATCATTTCCTCCAAACTCACGCCGCCATGTTGAAAGGTATTCTTGTAATAATTTACGTAGTGGTTGTAATTATTAGGGTAACAAAGGAACACGTCTTCGCCGCCAAATATGTACGATGAATTGATGGTTGGAGAGGGCAGGCCAGCCTCTTTAGGGTCACGAAAGGCAAGTACTTCTTTGGGGTCATAATTTAAGTTGCGGCCATGCTTGTAACGGAGGTTGGTAGTCGTTTGTTTGTCGCCAATCACCTTTACCGGCGTCTTCACTCTCACGCTGCCGTGGTCCGTTGCTATTATTAATTTAATGCCTTTATCCGCTATCTTTTTTAGTGCCTGGTGCAGCGGCGAATGCTCAAACCAACTGGCGGTAATGCTCCGGTAGCTTACTTCATCACCAGCTAATTCTTTCAACACTTCCATCTCGGTACGGGCATGGGAAAGCATATCAACAAAATTGTACACAATCACATTCAAATCATTGCTCATGAGGTTATGGATGTTGTTCACTAAATCCAGCCCCGCATGATTATTCACGACTTTTGTGTAAGACGTACGCAAATTGCTTTCGCCCATGCTCTTTAACTGGGCTTTGAAAAATTCATCTTCCGACATATTTTTTCCACCTTCATCTTCATCATTCATCCAAAGTTGCGGAAACTTTTTCTCTATGTCTATTGGCAACATGCCGGAGAAGATGGCGTTGCGGGCATAATGCGTGGCGGTGGGTAAGATGCTATAAAAGGTATCTTCTTCCACAAGCCGGAAGCTTTCTAAAAACGTTGGCATAATAGTGCGCCACTGATCGAAGCGAAGGTTATCAATCAGCACAAAAAACGTAGGCGTGCCTTTCTCTACCTGGGGCATTACTTTTTCTTTAAGCAAGGTGTGCGAAAGCACCGGTTTGTCCTTGGTTCCTGGCTTGAGCCATGAGGTATAGTTGCGTGAAATAAATTTAAAAAATTCGGTGTTGGCTTCATTCTTCTGGCTTTGAAAAACTTCCAGCATTTCGGGGCTGTCACTTTTTTGAAGGCTTAGTTCCCAATGCACCAACTCTTTATAAATGCCCATCCATTCCGTATAGTTAGGGTTGGAGTTTAAGGCCATAAATAAATTGCGGAACTGTTGCTGGTAAGCCGTAGTAGTTTTCTCTGCTACCAACCGGCGGTTGTCAATGATTTTTTTTAACGAAAGCCATACCTGGTTTGGGTTTACGGGCTTTATCAGGTAGTCGGATATCTGGCTGCCGATGGCTTCATTCATCAAATTTTCCGTTTCGTTTTTAGTGATGAGCACCACCGGTATCTGCGAGTTGACCTCTTTAATTTTTGATAGCGTTTCCAGCCCGGTAATGCCCGGCATGGTTTCATCTAACAGCACTACATCTACAATATTTTCTTTTACATAATCAATGGCATCAAATCCATTGGTGAGGGTTTGTACATCGTACCCTTTGTTCTGTAAAAATATTTTTTGCGATTGAAGGCTTTCAATCTCGTCATCTACCCAAAGTATTTTTGCTACTGCCATTTTATTTATTAAAGTTTTTTATGGAGGCTTACTGTTGTTTGAATACTGATTTGAAAATCATGCTTCTCTAACCTTGTGAACGCTCTATTGTCAATTGTTGGTATGTTGTAACCAAAAGCAGCTCTTACCCGATTCAGTCCGAATCCTATTTCGGGTCGCAGCTTAAAATTTCCTCTGTCGAAGTCGGTATAATAAATGGCAGCAATTCCGAAATCAAGAAACTGATGTGTCCACGCACCAACTTTTGTTCCGTAAATGTTTCCATCCTTTCCAAAATAAATTTCTTCCGATGCATAAATCGCAGTACCGGAGGTTCCTAATTCGGTATTTTTATACCGGCCTTTTGCTATACCTATTTCGTAAAACCTGCTTAATTTTTTATCATCACCGTTACCTTGCCAATTCATTCCAATTAAAAGATCGGTGGATTTGTCAACAAGAGAGGAGGAGCGGTTAGATGCCCTGTCTTGCGCAAAGATGCCAAGGAATGAGAGAAGAATTAAGATTAGAAAACTGAATTTCATATACGGCGAACAAAGTAGCTAATTAAGGGTTAACAGAAACAGAAATATAAGAATGGAATCAACTCCCAGGAAAATCATTAACGATCCCGTGTATGGGTTTATCACTATAGACCATCCACTGATTTTTGACATCATTTCCCACCCTTACTATCAACGCCTGCGCCGCATTCATCAAATGGCTTTTGCCTCACTAGTGTATCCCGGTGCCGTGCATACAAGGCTGCATCATTCCCTGGGTGCTTATCACTTAATGGGCCTGGCGTTGAACGAACTTCGTAATAAGGGAGTAGAGATCACAAAGGACGAAGAACTGGGCGCCAGGATCGCTATCCTGCTTCACGACATCGGCCATGGGCCTTACTCTCACGCCCTGGAGCGAAGGTTGATCAAAGGCGTTCATCACGAAGATATTTCTATCTTAATCCTTCAATTACTAAACGAGCAATTCAATGGCCAGTTACAAACCGCTATTGAAATTTTTACCGATGAATATCCAAAGCCGTTTCTTCACCAGTTGGTTTCGGGGCAGTTGGATGTTGACCGGATGGACTATCTCACCCGCGATTCTTTTTTTACCGGCGTGGTAGAAGGCGCCATTGGCTACGACCGTATTTTAAAAATGCTGGCCGTGTATGACGGGCAGTTGATGGTAGAAGAAAAAGCCATCTTCACCGTAGAAAAATTCCTGGTATCGCGGCGGCTGATGTACTGGCAGGTGTACTTGCATAAAACTGTAATGGCAGCGGAAAAAATGTTGGTAAAAGTGATAGAACGGGCCAATGAGTTAATCGCCAACGGTATTGAATTACCTATTGCTTCTTCCAATCTTGCTTTCTTTTTAAAAGAACATAAACCCGATGGCAAGTTTATTAAGCACTTAGAAAAGTTTGCGCAGTTAGACGATACCGATGTAATGTGCACCATCAAAAACTGGTGCGGGCATTTTGATAAAGTGTTGGGTCGGCTAAGCAAAGGCCTGGTAGATAGAAAGCTGCTTAAAATAAAATTTTCATCAGAGCCTTTTGATGAGATGGTCACTGAATCGTTGCGAAAAGATGCAGCGCAAAAGTTAGGAATTTCAGAAACGGAAGCAGGCTATTTTGTCTTCACCGGCGAAGCGGTAAATACTACTTACAATCCTTATGATGAACACATAAAGATTTTGTTTAAAGATGGCTCGGTATCCGATATTTCGCAGGTGGATAATGCGTTGATTCATCAACAGATTTCCGCCCCTATTAGAAAGTATTATCTCTGCTATTTTAAGTAGCGTAGTTTCAAACAGTAGAAAAAGTCAAATTCCTCATAATAAGTTTAGCAAAATGCTCGTTTGACTTCTTTTATTGTGACATTTGTTTTCTGACTAATTTGACTATTGACACTATGCAGTTCACCGCCGCCCAGATTTCGATGCTCTTAAATGGAAAGATTGAAGGAGACGCTACAACAACCGTATCTTCCTTTGGTAAAATTGAAGAAGCACAGGATGGGCAGCTTACGTTTTTAGCCAACCCCAAATACGAAGACTTTTTATATTCTACCAACGCTTCTATTGCCATTATTAATGATGGCTACGAGCTGCGCCAATCGGTAAAACCCACGCTGGTTAGGGTTCCTGACGCTTATACCGCTTTTGCGCAGGTGTTAAGCAAATATCAGGAGATGGCTACACAGCAATTAAAAGGCATTCAGCAACCCTGTTATATTTCTTCCTCAGCTAAACTTGCAGAAGATGTTTATGTTGGCGCTTTTTCATACATCGGTGAAAACGTAAAAGTAGAGGCCGGCACCAAAATATTACCCAACTCATTCATAGGAGATAATGTGACCATTGGTAAAGCCTGTATGATTCATCCGGGTGTAAAAATTTATCACGATTGTGTTTTAGGAAACGAGGTGACGATCCATGCCGGTACTGTTATTGGTTCCGATGGTTTTGGCTTTGCGCCGCAGGCTGACGGATCGTTTAAGAAAGTTCCGCAAATTGGTAATGTGCTCATTGAAGACAATGTAGAGATTGGGGCTAATACTACTATTGACAGAGCTACTATTGGTTCTACCTGTATTAAATCGGGAGCTAAGTTGGATAACCTCATCCAGATTGCACACAATGTAGAAGTAGGCAACAGTACGGTAATTGCCGCGCAGGCAGGTGTAAGCGGGTCAACTAAAATTGGTAACAATGTAATGATTGGCGGACAGGCGGGTTTGGTGGGTCATATTCAAATTGCCGATGGCGCCAAAATCAATGCGCAAAGCGGTGTAAGTAAATCAATGAAAGAACCGTACAGTGCGGTAACCGGCTCACCGGCCGGCGATTATACAGGCGCCTTACGCAGCCAGGCCGTATTTAGAAACCTTCCTCAATTAGAAAAGCGTATTCAGGAATTAGAGGCGTTGGTAAAACAATTAATGGCGGAGAGAGCCGCCGCTTCCATGCCTTAAAGGCCGTATGGCAGGAAACGATTTACTCCTTGCTTCATCCTTATTTTGTACTCATCACTGATTACTCATCATTCATTTCAATAGTCTCCCATTGTTTCCGGCAATTGTGCCAACGCTTTAGCTAACTGGTCATCGTTAGGTGCCACCCCATGCCAGTTATGATCGTTCTCCATAAATTCCACACCCTTCCCCATAATAGTTCGCATTATAATAGCAATGGGCTTTCCTTTTCCCACCAGCGATTTGGCTTCTTCCAGGGTATGCAATACTTCATCCATATCATTACCATTCATTTCCAGGGTATGCCAGCCAAAGGCTTCAAACTTTTCTCTGATATTACCCAGGTCGTTTACCTTATAAGTAGGTCCGTCAATCTGTTGGCCATTCCAATCAATAGTAGAAATTAAATTATCTACATTATGGTTGGGTGCAAACATAATGGCCTCCCAGTTCTGGCCTTCCTGCAACTCGCCATCGCCATGCAAGGTGTACACTACGCTTTGATCGTTATTTAATTTTTTTGCTAAGGCTACACCTATGCCCACACTCATGCCCTGGCCTAATGAACCTGTGGCGATGCGAACTCCCGGTAAGCCTTCGTGTGTAGTAGGGTGGCCTTGTACTCTTGAATTTATTTTACGAAAGGTGGCTAACTCGGCGGTGTCAAAATAACCACTGCGGGCTAAGGCCGCATACAGCACCGGCGATATGTGACCATTGGATAAAATGAACACATCCTGGTTCTTCGCATCCATATCAAAAGGCTTTGGTATGTGATGCATTATTTTAAAATAAAGGGCTGTTACAAAATCGGTACACCCTAAAGAACCGCCCGGGTGGCCGCTGGCAGCGCCATGAACCATGCGAACAATATCCCTTCTGATTTGCGAAGCTATTTCCGGAAGACTTGGCATAAAAATTTAGTAGTTGATTGACCTTTGAAAGGAACTGATTAACTAATAAGCAATGAGTTGCAAAAATGCAATCTTTTTTATTACAAAAAATTTCCTTTTAAACTATTACATTTGTCGGTACGAGGTTCATTGCAAAGCCACAAATGAAAACTATCTTTAACGTGTAAGACGCAACTGAATGAAACTTTTACTACCATTCCAAAACCCTGCCGCATGTTGAATCTATTGCTCACCACTTCCATTGCTTTCATCGTTACGTTAATAGCGGTTCCCACCATCATTAAATTAGCCGACGAAAAAAATCTTTTTGATGTTCCCGATTCCCGTAAGCTTCATACAAAAGCGATTGCCTCCCTGGGTGGCGTGGGTATTTTTATCGGTATTGCTCTATCCATATTACTTACTATCTCCACCCGCGAAAATCCGGAGTTCCAATATTTTTTTGCCGCTATGCTGCTGACGTTTTTCCTGGGGTTAAAAGATGATATCCTGATTTTATCTGCGCTGAAAAAATTCTTTGGGCAAATTGCCGCCGCTGCTATTGTTATTCATCTGGGTGGTATAAGGATAGATAGCATGCACGGTTTTTTAGGAATTTACCAGTTGCCTTATGTAATCAGCTATGCCCTGAGTTACATGACCATTATTGTAATTGTGAACGCTTTTAATTTGATTGATGGTATTGATGGCCTGGCGGGTAGCCTGGGTATTTTAACTACAGCCGTTTTCGGTGCTTATTTTACCATGGCTGGTATGCCGGCGTATGCTTTATTAGCCTTTTCATTTACCGGTGCGTTAGGCGCCTTCATGATTTTTAATTACCACCCTGCAAAAATATTCATGGGCGATTCCGGATCATTGGTTTTGGGGTTGATTAACGCCATTCTTGTTATTAAATTTATTACGGTGGCCGATTCGGCCAATGGCAGTTTCCCTATTACTTCTTCCGTGGCGATTGGTTTCTCTATTTTAATGGTTCCTTTATTAGATACGCTCCGGGTGTTTAGCGTTCGCATTTTTAAAGGCCGTTCTCCATTTTCTCCCGATCGTAATCATATCCATCACCTTTTATTGGACCGTGGACTTAATCACAGCCAGGTAACTCATTTATGCCTTACTATGAACACTGGTTTTATTGCCCTGGCCTATTTCGGACGTGCTATGGGTTCTACTTTACTGCTCTGTTCCATGGTAGCCGTTTCTTATACGTTGATTGGTTTTTTAAAGTTCTGGAAGCGCCGCCCGGTATTGGTTGTAGCCAGTTCTTCGTTTCAAAAAAACAGCGGCCAAACTTCTAACAGCACTACTAAAATTGTATCGTTTAAAAACGAAGATGTAGCTGTTGCCAAGCAATAAACTCCACTCTACTTAGTTTCACCTTCATTAGATTTGCGCTACAAAAAAAATCAGAAATGTCACCAGAAGAAGTGTCGTTGACTATTGAGTTGGCCGAAGATTCCATGAAGAAAGCGATCAGCCATTTGGAAACCGAACTGATTAAAGTTAGGGCGGGGAAGGCCAATCCGCAAATGCTTGATGGTATCGTAGTTGATTACTACGGTTCGCCAATGCCTATCAACCAGGTTGGAAATATAGCGGTAATGGATGCCAGGACCTTAACTATTCAGCCTTGGGAAAAAAACATGCTTCAGCCTATTGAAAGGGCTATCATCAATTCAAACATCGGCCTCAACCCGCAAAACGACGGCATTATTATACGCCTCTTTTTACCCCCACTTACCGAAGAGCGGAGAAAGGAATTAGTAAAGAGGTGTTTGGGCGAAGGCGAACAATCTAAAGTGGCCATACGAAACATTAGAAGAGACGCTATTGAAGCCATAAAAAGGGGGCAAAAAAATGGTTTAAGTGAAGACGCGGCTAAAGATGCCGAAACGGAAATTCAGGACCTCACCAACCGGTTTATAGCAGCCGTGGACAAGCATCTGGCCTCAAAGGAAAAAGAAATTATGGTGGTGTAGGAATGAGTGATGAATAATCAGTAAAGAGCTGTTTTACTTACTGATATTCTTTAATGGCTTCAAACCATTATTTAGTAAGGCTAAGATTTACGCAGACAACCTAATCATCACTTATTTATTAGCCAAGTACACGCCGGCCAAAATAATTCCCAGGCAGCCTACTTTTAAAAGCCCTACCTGCTCATGGGCCAGCACGCCCCAAAAAATAGATACTACAGGAACCGCATAGGTAACAAGCGAAGCAAACAGGCCTCCGGCTCTTTTAATTAATACATAAAAAAGAACGGTAGCCACAGCGCTACCAAAAAAGCCTAAAACAACAGACGCCAAAATGCTTTGTTTGATAGTGGCATCAGTAACAGAAGTGGGCAGGTTGAATGCTAAAATTATCCCTGAAGGAACGGTGAGAAAAGAGAGTGACACGGATGTCATTTTAATAGGATCAATACCTTTTAAATACGTGCCCACAAGGTTGACATTTAAGCCATAAAAAGCCGTTGCCAACAATATCAGTAACGTTAGGCCAACATCGCCAATGGTAACAGGCCCTTTAGTGATGCTAAGTATTAGCACGCCCAGTAAACCCACCAACACACCTGCGATCTTTTTTGCTGGTATATTCACTTTGAAAAAAAGTGCACCTATCACAATTACAAATAGTGGCGTTAGAGAATTTAAAATTCCTGCTAACGAACTTTCTACTTTTCGTTCAATAACGGTAGCAAAAATAAAAGCCGGAAACAAGTTGCCTATCAGGCCGGTGAGTATAACATAAGGAAGCTTTTGGCGGGGTAAACTCTTTACCTGAATAATACCAAACGGCAAAAAAATAAGGCCCGCAGTAAAGATGCGTATAGAGCCAATTTGCCATCCGTTCAAGCCTTCCGCACCCTTTTTCATCAGGATGAATGAACTGCCCCAAACAAGTGCCAGTAAAATAAAAAGCGCCCAATTAATAAGCTTCTGCTTGTTCATAGCTTGCAAATGTGCGCCGGCTTTATATTTTGTTGTAATATTATTTTATGATAAAACTGAAGGATATTTCTACCCGTGCTCCCAAGAACATGGATAAGCAGGAAACAAAAGCGAAAACGGAAGCACTAAAGCAAAAGCTGGAAGAATTGCAAAACCTATTATATGCCGAAGGCAAGCATGCAATACTGGTAGTGGTCCAGGGAATGGATGCCAGTGGAAAAGACGGCGCCGTGAAAAATGTATTCAGTGGCCTTAACCCGCAAGGCATAACAGTAAAGGGTTACAAGGCGCCAACCGCAGAAGAGTTAAGCCATGATTTTTTATGGCGTGTGCACCAGCATACACCCGGCAAAGGCATGATCCATATTTTTAATCGCAGCCATTACGAAGATGTATTGGTAACCCGTGTACATGGCTGGTGCGACGATGATACGGCCGCTAAGCGGTTTAAAGCCATTAACCATTTTGAACAGTTACTGGAAGACCATAATAATACAACCATCCTAAAATTTTACCTGCACGTTTCCCCGGAAGAACAGCAAGGACGCCTGCAGGAACGCACCGAAGAAGCTTCAAAGGCGTGGAAGTATAACGCCGCCGATTTTGATGAGGCAAAATTGTGGGACAAGTACATGGAAATGTATGAAGACGTTTTTGAAAATTGTAGTAAAGTGCCATGGACGGTGGTGCCCTCCGATCAAAACTGGTACAAAGAGTACATGATAACTACGGCGGTTACCGATGCTTTGGAAGCGTTGAACATGAAATACCCACCGTTCAAAGGTGCTAAGTAATAACCTGTACGCAACCTTTATTTTCGCAGTATAAACTAAACCACTTTTTTATGGGATTCATTAAAGAATTTAAAGACTTTGCTTTAAAGGGCAATGTTGTTGACCTGGCTATTGCCGTTATTATTGGCGCTGCTTTTGGCGCTATTGTTTCCTCTCTGGTAGAAGATATTATAACCCCTTTATTATTAGCGCCTGCTTTAAAAGCAGCCCATGCCGAAAACCTTGCGCAGCTTTCCTGGGGAGCTGTAAAGTATGGTGTTTTTCTGGCCGCTGTTATTAAGTTTATCATTGTTGCCTTTGTACTTTTCCTGATTATTAAAGGCATGAACAGCATGAATAAGAAGAAGGAAGAAGTAGCTGCAGCACCAGCTCCGGAGTATTCGTTACAGGAAAAATTATTGATGGAAATACGCGATGCCTTAAAGAAATAATTTTGTCTTTAACCCCTACCTTTGGCAACATCCGTAGATGGATGAATACTTTATTAACCAATCCAGACTGAACATGCGACGTTTTTTACTGCTGTCTTTTGTTGCTTTAATTGTAGTAGGTGCCGATGCACAAAAAACCAAAAAAGAGAAATCGCCAACCGACTTTAAAGTAGGTGGAATGATTACCCTGATGGGCGGCCAAAGCGGTAGCCGTAACTGGGCGCCGGCCGGTTCCGAAAAGTTTTCGTTAAGCGCTTACGGCAACCTGTTGCTGTGGGCAAATAAAGAATGGGCAAAAAACAAGTGGACCAATACCTTGGATGTTTCCTATGGACTGATTAATACTACATCGCAGGGGGTACGTAAAATTGATGATAAGCTGGACTTCTATTCAAAATATAGCCACGACTTAAAAAACGGTTTTGGCCTTGGCTTAGTGGCCAACTTAAGAACGCAGTTAGTGAACGGGTATGATTATTCCGAAGCCACGCCAAAGCGTATCTCCGGCTTCTTTGCACCGGCGTATATTATCTTTAGTCCCGGTATTCAGTTCACATCAAAAAATAGTGCACTAAATCTTCATGTGGGACCGGCGGCACGGTGGGATGTGGTTACCAATTCGCCTTACAGCTTAACCTATCAGGGTGGTGTAAAGCCCGATGGTACAATAGAAAGGCCGTTGGCTTCTTTATATGGAGTTAATCCCGGCCGTCAGGTACGCTTTGAAGTAGGCCCTTATTTTTCCGGTATGTATCTCAAAGAAGTGGTGAAGAATGTAACCTGGAAGACAAGGGTAGATGTAAGCTCGGACATTATTCAATCGGAGCCGTTTTTGTTTGACGTGTATTGGACAAACGTTGTTAGTATGAAAGTAAACAACTGGCTAAGCGTTAACTATAATTTTGATTTGTACTACGACGATGATGTGCGGATGTTTGGCGCTAATAAAGACAACCCGGCTACGCAAATGAAATCCTTGCTTGGTGTGGGTTTGGCAGCTAAGTTTTAAACTAATCTATATTTTTGCGAAGTCCCGTTATAAACTGACGGGACTTTTCTTTTACTACTAAACAGGCCATGTGACTGAAACCTATCAAATTAAATTAGCCCAGTTTGAAGGGCCCTTTGACCTGCTGCTTTTTTTTATAGAGCGGGACGAACTGGATATTTATAATATTCCCATCAACACCATCATTAAAGATTTTCTTGCCTTTATTCATCAGCAGGAAACGCTCAACATTGAGTTAAGCAGCGAGTTTATTTTGTTCATCTCCACGCTCATGCGCATCAAGGCAAAAATGCTGTTGCCCCGAAAAGAGATAGATGCTCAGGGCAATGAAATTGATCCGCGACAGGAGTTGATTGATAAAATTCTGGAGTACAAAAAATACAAGGAGGCGGCAGCCGAAATGGCCCTGATGGAAGCGGACCGCATGCTGATGATCAAGAGAGGCAACATTCAAAAGGAGCTTTCCCTGATAGGCGAAGAAGCAAGTGAAGGAACAGAGGTGCAAACCATCACTATGTTTAAACTGATGAAAGCTTTTGAACGGGTAATGCAGCGCTATCACGATAAAATGAATAGCCCTATTCATACGGTTGTGAGGTATAACTATACCATGGAGGCCAGCAAAACGGACATGATCTCCATGGTACAAAGCCACCGGACGTTATCGTTTGAAAAGATATTTGAAACCGTTGAAAATCGTGTTCATGCCATCTTTATGTTTCTCTCTATGTTGGAGTTGGTGCAGCAAAAATTCATGAACATTTTAATAGGCGAAGGCCGTAATAATTTTATTGTTGAATACAACGAAGCGGAGGCAGGCTTTACAGATGAAGAGCACATGCGGTTGTTGTAGGGCCATTATCAATCATAAACCGAACCTTTCGTTAAGCCATAAACAAACAATTCAGGCAAGGTATAGTAATCATCTAACGCAGTTTAACAAGTGAAGCCCGTTCGTTCGTAAGGCTATTTAATCTTCTTAAATTATATTTTAGAATTGCAGGGTAAGGCCAAGAAGCGATGACACTATTTCGCCGTCATTGGCAGCAACACTCATAAAGACTTTATTGGTAAGTTTATAGCCGATGGTCTTTTTAGTTAGGGGATGAACGATCCAATATTCTTTTACCCCACATTTTTCATAAACTTTTTTCTTTTCAATCTTATCAATTTTTTCGGTTCCCGGCGATAGTACTTCTATTATTAAATCCGGTGCACCGTAAACATTATCCTCAACGATAAAAAGCCGGTCGGTAGTAATGAAAAAGACGTCGGGTTGGTAAACGTTTTCTTCATCAAAGTAAACATCAAAGGGCGCAAAAAAAGCCTCTCCCGACCCGTTCGACTCTGCATACCGGTCAAGCTGGCGAAACAGGGCTTTTGAAACACGATGGTGTGCTGATGTTGGGGCTGGCGACATAATCAGTCTGTTATTAATTATTTGGCATAATGTGCCCTCAGGCAAGCTTTCAAAAACTTCTATTATTGTTCGCGGCGGTGCTTGTATCATGGCTCACCATATTTTTTTAAAAATACATTTTTTAATGATGACAAAAAGGTTTGCTAACCTTACTTAGTAGTACATCCAAAGTAAAACCGGCTTTTTAGACTGCTCAATAATGTTGCCGGCCACTTTCAAAAACTGGTACGAAACCATGGCGCAGCCTAAGCTGTTACAGATAGGGTTGGGATAAGTTTCTGTATCGGGCACACAATCATACGCATGTAAAACCACATCTCTTTTGTACGCGTTGGAGTTAGTACTGTCTAACCCTAAAAGCTTATACGCTTTGCCAAACCGGCCATCATAAACGCCACCAATTTTATACCGGCCAATGGAGGTGCAACCACAATCCGGAACATTGGAAAATTGCGGCGCGGCTAAAAACTTAGTGCGACAGCTACCATGCGCTACCAGTCCGGCTTTCACGATGGAATCCTTTAGTAAATCGTAGATAAAAAACCGGGCTTTGCCACTTGGTAAACGCATGTCAATTAGAAAAACATACTGTGCTGAAAAACCTTTTTGAACGATGTATTTTTTGCAGGCAACTGCTTTTTGTTTGATAGCTAAATATGGATTGGGGGGCTTTGAAGCAGAGAGACTAATTTGTTTTTCCTGCGGATAGTTGAGTGTTGATTTCTTTTGGAGAAGATAAACAGCCGAGGAGATAAACAGCAGTACCAGTAAAGAAAGCAGCGGCTTCATCCTGCTTAGATGCGATGGCAAAATTTTTCCATAAAGAACCTTACCTACTTATATTAACCTTATTAAAAATGAATAATAACGCCAAGCAATTGAGATGCAATAACGCCGGGTTGAGAAGGAACTTCGATGTAATGCTTATCAGACAGCTTATAGCCAATAACTTTTTTAGAAGCAGGTTCAACAAGCCAGTATTCCTTCACTCCATACTTTTCATAAACGGGTTTCTTCTGCTGTTTATCCTTCTTTTCAGTGCCGGGCGAAAGCACTTCTATTACTAAGTCTGGCGCCCCATGCACCCGGCCATTTTTTACCAATAAAGCCAACCGTTCAGTAGCAATAAAAATAATGTCGGGTTGAAAAACATTTTCCTTACCAAAGTAAACATCCACTGGTGAAACGATTACTTTACCCAGTGCCTTCGCCTTAGCCGTATTTCTCAATTGCGTTGCAATCTCCGTAACTATATCCTGGTGATAAAAATCCGGTGCGGGTTCCATCAGCAACTGATTATTTACTAATTCAGCAAGCGTGCCCTCAGGCAGGCTTTCGTAAACTTCCAGTAACGTTTTTGGAAACGCCTTCAGCATAAAAATAATTTATTGAAAGATAAAACTTTTGGTTCCAAAAAAGAAGCCGTTCAATAGGGAACGGCTTCTTTTATAAACTATGAGTTGTTATTAAATCAGGGCTTTTTCTTTTACTGTCTCTTTCATCATCTCCCGCACCACATCTGCTATCGCCGCAGCATCATAACCACATTCACGATGCAGTTCTTTCAACGTGCCGTGTTCTACTATTCTATCAGGGATGCCTAAAATTTTCAGATCATTTTTATAGCCATACAAAGCCATAAACTCCGCTACAGCGCTGCCAAAGCCGCCCACAACGGTTCCATCTTCCACCGTAATAATTTTATCGTATTGCTGCAAGGCTTCGTGTAATAAAGCTTCGTCTAAGGGCTTGGCAAAACGCATATCGTAGTGCGCCGGCTGCAAGCCTTCGCTGCGCAAATCCCTGATGGCAGCGGCAGCAAAATTGCCCGGATGGCCGAATGATAAAATAGCAATGCCCTTACCGTCGCGCAACTTACGGCCGGTGCCAATTTTAATTTCTTCCATCGGTTTTCTCCACTCCGGCATCACGCCTTCGCCACGCGGATAGCGAATAACAAAAGGAAGCGTTGTGCTTTCAAGTTGCGCCGTGTACATCAGGTTTCGTAATTCCGCTTCATTCATGGGTGCCGATAAAACCATGTTGGGGATGCCACGGAAATAAGCTACATCGTAAGCGCCGTGGTGTGTAGGGCCATCTTCACCTACGAGACCGGCTCTGTCTAAACAAAAAATTACCGGCAGTTTTTGTATAGCTACATCATGCACTACCTGATCAAAGGACCGCTGCATGAATGATGAATAGATGTTGCAGAAAACTTTCAGGCCCTGCGTAGCCATACCGGCGCTGATGGTGACGGCGTGTTGCTCGGCAATGCCTACATCAATAGCGCGGTGCGGCATAGCCTTCATCATAATATTGAGCGATGACCCGGAGGGCATGGCCGGCGTAACACCCATAATTTTTTCGTTCGCTTCCGCCAGTTCTAAAATAGTATGGCCGAATACATCCTGGTATTTAGGCGGCTGGGGAACTTCATATTTTTTCTTATAAATCTCACCGGTGATCTTATCGAACAAACCCGGCGCATGCCATTTGGTTTGATCTTTTTCGGCCAAGGCATACCCCTTTCCTTTTACTGTAACAATATGCAGCAGCTTTGGTCCGGGAATGTTTCGCAGGTCGGTTAATGTATCTACCAACTTGGTAATATTATGGCCATCAATAGGGCCGAAGTAGCGCAGGTTCAGGGCTTCAAATAAGTTACTTCGTTTGGTAACCATGCCTTTAATACCGGCTTCTAATTTAGAGGCCATATCACGGGTAAAACGTTTGCCGATGGGCAGTTTGCCTAAGAGTTTCCAAACATCGTCGCGAACTTTATTATAGGTTTGAGAAGTGCTGATATCGGTCAGGTATTCTTTTAGTGCACCCACGTTCGGGTCAATGCTCATGCAGTTATCATTTAAAATAATCAGCATGTCGCTATCGGCCACACCGGCGTGGTTCATCGCTTCAAACGCCATCCCGGCCGTCATAGATCCATCACCGATTATAGCTACCGATTTACGGTCGCTCTCGCCCTTGTATTTGGCCGCTATGGCCATTCCCAGGGCCGCAGAAATGGAAGTAGAAGAATGCCCGACGCCGAATGTATCGTACTCGCTTTCGCTTCGTTTTGGAAAGCCGCTTAAGCCGCCATACTTACGGTTGGTGATGAAATTATTCCGTCGTCCTGTAAGTATTTTATGTCCGTAAGCCTGGTGGCCAACATCCCAAACCAATTGATCGTAAGGTGTGTTATAAGCGTAATGTAACGCTACTGAAAGTTCTACCACGCCAAGCGAAGCGCCGAAGTGCCCGCCATGAACGCTTACTACGTCAATGATATACTGGCGAAGTTCATCGCACACCTGGTGCAACTTTTCTTTCGGGACCTTTTTAAGATCGTCGGGCGAATTAATGGTTTGCAGCAAGGCGCCTGCGGGTATTTGCATGAAAGATTTTTAAAGGGTAAAAATATTTTATTTTCCGGCAATAGAACATAGTTAGTTTAAGCTTAACAAACAGCGGGTAAGTTAGTTTACCGTTCAAGCGTTCAAGCGTTCAAGCGTTCAAGCGTTCAAGCGTTCAAGCGTTCAAGCGTTCAAGCGTTCAAGCGTTCAAGCGTTCAAGCGTTCAAGCGTTCAAGCGTTCAAGCGTTCAAGCGTTCAAGCGTTTGTGTAACTGGAAAAGATACATCGTGATTTGAGCGACCCAACATTTGAACTCTTGAACTTTTAAACAATGGAACAAACGGCAAACTATAAACTTGCTTCCGCTTGTAAAACCTATCCTCCGCTGGTACGGTATGCCCATATATAAACCACTGGCCTGTTGTAGCTTTATACGATGAAGCCGTTTCGTTTATCAAGGTATTGGGCCGCCCAGTTTGCAGGCTGGGGCTTGTTTGCTTTGATCAACGTTTTTTTTGCTTTGCTCTTCAACAGCTATGAGCCAAAAATTTTGCAGCGCATACTTTTTTTTATGGAGATCGGTATCATCTTCTCGCATTTTATGCGGGAGGTTATTCACCGGTCATCTGTATTATTAAAAGATCTTCGTCAGCAGATACTAACCTTTGTTTTATTAACGTTGGCCTTTTCATTTTTTATCACCTGCATCGTATCTCCGTTTGAACAAATTTTTCAACTTCGCACCAATGCAGAAGGACAACCCATTTCTTACCTCTCGTTATTCATCACCAACCTGATTTCTTTCATACCCTTATTATTGATTTGGAATGCCGTTTACTTTATGTACCATTTCATTATAAAAACACGTAAGCAGGAGATGGATACGATAAAGCTGGAAGCATTGGTACGGCAACTGGAACTTAATACCATCAAGGCACACGTGAACCCGCATTTTATTTTTAATTCGTTAAACGGCATCAGGGCTTTGGTAGATGAGAACCCGGAAAGAGCACGGTCGGCCATAACGGAGCTTAGTAATATTTTGCGAAGCAGCCTTAGTGCTGAAAAAGCAGAAACCGTTCCTTTACAAGATGAACTGAAAATTGTAAAAGATTACTTAGCACTGGAAAGTATGCGCTTTGAAGACCGGCTGAAAGTGGAGTTTGATGTAGACGAAAAAACATTGAATAACCAGGTGCCGCCGATGATGTTGCAAACCCTGGTAGAGAATGCCATCAAGCACGGCATCAGCAAGCAAATGAAGGGAGGCCTGATTAAAATAACGTCTGACATAAGCAATGTGCATCACCAGTTATCGGTGCAAAACACCGGGCACCTGAATGGCCATGCAAAGGGCGGCGGCTTTGGTATTTCCAGCACCCGCGACCGGTTAAGTTTATTATATGGCGATAAAGCCAGCTTTGAAATTGTACAGTTGAATGATGTGTTGGTAGAAGCAAAAGTGCTGATGCCGGTGAGGGGTTAGGGGTTTGGGGTTTGGGGTTGGGGGTTAACTTTTTAGTTAGATCAGTGATTACGTGCGGCTATAGTTTATATGGTTAAAGAATTAGTGATAGGCAGGTTAGCCAACCCAATACTGAAAAAAACATTTTTTCAGTATTCAAAAAAAATCAAAATGTGTAGCAAGAATATAATTTCTTAAACGACCCAACACCAAACCCCAAACTCAAAACCCCAAACTCCTTTTATGCGAGCCATTATTATTGACGACGAACGTTTAGCCAGAACTGAATTACGCAAACTGCTTCAGGACTTTCCGGAGATAGAAGTAGTAGATGAAGCTTCCAATGCGGAAGAAGGCGTTCAAAAAATTGAAAGCCATAATCCCGACCTGATTTTTTTAGACATTCAGATGCCGGGCAAAACCGGTTTTGAAATGCTGCAGGAGCTGGATGCCTCGCCGGCCGTGGTTTTCACCACCGCGTATGATGATTATGCCTTGAAAGCTTTTGAAGTAAATGCGCTTGATTATTTATTGAAACCCATAGAGCCAAAGCGCCTGGCCGATGCAGTGGAAAAGCTGCGGAAGTCACATAGCGGGCAAGCGGAAAACAAAGAGGGTTATTCAATTCCCTCTTCTGCTTTACTGGGCGAACACGACCAGGTATTTGTAAAAGATGGTGAACGGTGCTGGTTTGTAAAGCTCTCCGATGTACGCTTGTTTGAAAGCGTAGGCAATTATGCCAAAGTGTTTTTTGGTACCAATAAGCCACTTATTTTAAAATCGTTGAATGCGCTGGAGGAACGCCTTGATCCAAAGTTTTTCTTTCGCGCCAATCGTAAACATATCATCAACCTTCACCTCATAGAAAAAGTAGAATCGTACTTTAATGGCGGCTTATTATTAGAATTAAAAGGCGGCGAAAAAATAGAAGTCAGCCGAAGGCAAACCGTAAAATTTAAAGAGATGATGAGTTTGTGATGGGGCAGATTAGTTGATTAGTTGATTTCACTCTATGGTGCTTCAAGATAATTGGTGAACGATATTGTCGTGTCCTTTGTGGTTCTCCGTGTCCTTTGTGTTACAAAAAAGAAGGAACACAACGGACACAACGGGGGCACGAAGAACACAACGTCTATAAACCAGGCAACTGTTCTTACAGACTTTCGCGATACATAGTAACCTATTAACTTAGCGACATAGTAACTTTTATAAATTTACATTCACTTTTATTCCCACCAACTATGTATAAATTTCTTTCTGCTGCATCCATCATGGCCTTTGTTATAACCACTATCTCCTGCTCGGGACCTAAAAATGCTACCGTCAACGTTGCCACCAGCGAGGTAGCCCGCATTGAAAATACCTTAGCCTCCAACGATATGCGCGGCCGTAAAACCGGATCGCCGGAGATAGACCGCGCCGCCGATTTTATTGCTGATGAATTTAAGAAGGCTGGCCTGCAACCAGTATCTGGTGGGAGTTTCCTGCAAACCTTTGTATTGCTAAAGCCACGGTTGATAGATTTAAAATACAGCATAAATGGCGCTGATGTAGATAAGAAAAATATCATTGTAGTAACCAGCCAGCAAAGTTTATCGGTCAATGAAAAATCGGGTTATAGTATAGGAACTATTGCCGCCGGCGAAAACTTATTCGCCAAAGCGCAAAGCCTTGTTGCCGAAAAAAAGAACCTCATTGTAATGGTAGATACCAGCCTGACGAAAAATTTTTCGAGGCTTACTTTTTTGAAGCGGCAGATCTTTCGTTCGCCATTCACTACTGTTTTTATTTTAGGAAGCAGTGCGCCAACATCCTTCCAAATAACGGCTACGCATAGCTTTGATGAAACCCGTTTTACCAACGTGGTAGGCATTTTGCCCGGCAAATCAAGGAAGGAGGAAGAGGTAATTTTCTCCGGCCATTACGATCATTTGGGCGTAGGCAAACCGGTGGATGGCGATAGCATTTACAATGGCGCCAATGATGATGCAGCAGGAACAACCGCGGTGATTTTATTAGCCAATCATTTTAAAAAGCTGGGTACTAATGAACGGACGTTGGTGTTTGCCGCCTTCACAGCGGAAGAAATAGGCGGCTTTGGTTCGCAATATTTTTCGCAGCAAATGAACCCGCAACAGGTAGTGGCTATGTTCAATATTGAAATGATCGGCACGGAAAGTAAGTGGGGTAAGGCTTCTGCTTACATCACCGGTTATGAGAAGACCAACATGGGCGAAATTTTACAAAACAATCTCAAAGGTTCGGGCTTTACCTTCTACCCTGATCCTTATACGAAGGAGAATTTATTCTATCGCTCCGACAATGCAACCCTTGCCCGGCTTGGCGTTCCGGCCCATACTATCTCCACTTCTAAAATGGATAACGAGCCCAATTACCATAAAGTAAGCGATGAAGTCAGCACATTGGATTTGGATAATATGGCGCAGATTATAAAGGCGGTTGCCCAAAGCAGTAAGACTATTGTGAGTGGAAAGGATACACCGAATAGGGTGAAGGCAGAGAGTTTGAATTAGACGATAGCGATTTCGTTTATGAGTACATCTAAGTTTTTAGGGTATTAGTATTTCGCCTCTAATTGAATCAACCAATGACTAACGCATCGCTGTCTGTATTGAAATTTAATATTTCCTCATTATAGCATTTAAAGCCGGTAAAACACCAAAAGTGCAATCTATATTAGCGGCTGTTATTAAGTGTTAATGATACCACCTGATGTTCTCCTTTGTGGTGTCGATTGGTTTATTATATCGGTCATTGGGAAAAACAATCCTGCCTTTTAGTATTTGTTCCGCCCGGCCTCTAACTCTGTCTTTCAGCTTTGTATAGACAGCGGTAGGATTCTCCCAAATCTGCATCACCACTTCATCTTCGATATAGTCTTTATTTGGCACGCATGTGATAGACGGCAGGCGGTGAAGAATGGTATCAAGTAGCTGCGCACTTTCGTTGCTTTGCTGTGATACTAATGCCTCAATGAAAGCCTTAGAACTGGCATGGTTATGATCGTTACCGGTAAAGCCATCCCTGTCATCACCTGAAAAATTATAAAAATTCCGGCGATGATAAGTCTGCAATATATCCAGGTAGGCGGTGTCAGGATATTCTTTCATCAGCCTAAAAGAAACATCACTTAACCGCCAGATATGTTCTGACAATTTTTCCTTTATGAATTCAACATCCGTCTTTTTCCTGAATTTGGCGAGCCCGTAAAGTGCATATTCAATGTCAACGAAATCTAATTCATAACCATCATAAGGGGCGAGGCGTCTGGAACGTGTTGCCATTTCCTTTATGAAGGGATAATATTTTTCTTGCGGCTCTATTTGAAGCAGGACACGATAAGCAGAGCGTAGGTAATTATGCCTGGTAAGCACCTGTTCAACGGTTTTATCTTTTTCATCTTTTGTATTCCATCCGGCTTCCTGCAAAATGTCATCTGACACTGTTCGATACCAAATTCCAAACTCTCCGCCGTCCGTAGCAACAAGGGCGGTGTCGTCTAAATGCGCCATTAGTATGTCAAAGTGGTTGAACGACTTGCGGCTTAGCATTTCACGGAAAGCCGCAGCTCGAAGAATAGGGTGCTCAGACGTGCCGAGATATACCAATTCGTCATCCGTTGCCATGTGTTGTAAGGTGCTGTCACTGCTCATTACAATTCCTCTTGCTACCATTTTTGTCAAATAGGGTTGAAGCTTTTCCCGAAAGTCTTTAATGGCATATGGATGTTTACCGGTGTTGTTGCAAGAACAAAAAATCAAAGTCAGTAGAATGATTAGAAGTTGTTTTGGTAGTAGCATACGTTAAATCTACGAAGATGAATAGCAGGCCTGTCAAAGCCGCTAACAGTTGTATTAGGTTAATATCCGGTATAAGCGTTTTCTGATAATCAATAAAAGGTTTGCGCTAAACTCACTTCACCACACTCACGCCATGCACCGCAGCAGTCATCTCTTCTAATAAAGAAATATCTTTCTCAATAGCATTACCCACTACAATCATATCGGCGCCGGCCTTGCAATTCAGATACGCTTTTTCTGCATTGCGAATGCCGCCACCAATCACCAAGGGCACTTCAATGTTTTTAGCTACCACCGCAATCATTTCTTCGCTGATGGGTTTTTTAGCGCCGCTGCCCGCATCCATATAAATTAATTTCTTTCCCAGCATTTCGCCGGCCATGGCCGTGCATAAAGCAATTTCGGCTTTGTCGGCCGGAATGGGCGCTGCGCCTGAGATGTACGACACAGTGGTAGGAGCGCCGCCATCAATAACCATGTAGCCGGTGGACATAATTTCGAGGCCGCTCTTCTTTACAAAAGGCGCGGAAATTACATGCTGGCCAATTAAAAGTTCGGGGTTACGGCCAGAGATAAGGCATAAGTATAAAAGCGCATCGGCATGGCGGCTTAACTGCGCCGGGCTACCGGGAAAAAGAATAACCGGGATAGATGATTCTTTTTTTATCTGCGCAATGCATTCATCCAAATGATCGGAAACCACCAGGCTGCCACCAACAAAAAAATAATCCACCGCGGCATCATTGGCTTTGTGCATAAGGGCAGAAAGAGAAGATGAGGATACCTTATCGGGGTCTATTAAAACAGTAAACGATTTTTGGCCGGCTTCTTTTCGCTCCAACAGGGACTGGTAAACATTCATCTTCATCCGAAGGTATTATAGCTGCAAAAATGCAAAAAAAAATTTCAAACCCGGTACTCATCATTTATTGGTTAACATTCGGCCTTCAACCATACAAAAACGTTAGTGAAGATGGATGACAGCGCGGCTTTTATTAACGATGATATTGTTATCAGCCGCTGCATCACACACCGTTGTTTTGATGTTGCCTTGCAACTGATAGTGATCGCTCCCGCTACCGCCATTGAGGGTGAGCTTTATTTTTGATTTGGTTCCTTCGGCTATCTCAATTACATCATCGCCACCAAAGCCGTTGATAATAATGCTATGCGTTTCATTGGCCCAAAAGCGGCGCTCATAAAGCTTTTCCATCTTTTGTGTAGTTGCGTAAACGCTTACTTGCAGTGCCTCTCCATTGGTTGAAATAATAAAGTGTTCTGCAACATCCGACCCGTTGATGATCACTTCATCGGATAGAAAGCGATAATAGTTTATAGCATTTTTTTGCAATCCATGGCGACGGCTTTTTAGTGTTTGAATAAATTGTTGTCCGTAAGTGCGAAAGATTTCTTTGGGCAATGTTTGTACGGCAGCTCCAATGGTTGAATCAGTAAGTGCAGTTACTACTTCATCAGCAATTAATTTCCAATCCTGCAAATCAAGTCCGTTCAAAAATGTTTTATCAAAAAGCCAGGCTTTGTAATTAAGCTTTTTGAAGTTGAGAGCGGTGGGTGCAAAGCCGGTAAGAAAATGCAGCGATACCCATTTAGTAAGGGTTGGAAGCAAGCCGTGGCTTTGATAAAAGGCCCAGTCCCTGTCGCGTGGAATGGCTACCGCATAATGCCGGTCCATGGAATCCTTTTCACCCCACCGCCAGTTGCCTTCGTGGCGGTCCCAGTCGGCAAACAACATATCCAGCAGCCTTGCTTTTAGTAGCGATCGCTGGTCAATCACCAACTTATTATTGCTACGAAGTTTTACTAAAAGTTCTTTTGAGCTAATGGTATGATCAAACCCCGCATCACGTTCTTCCAGGGAGCAAACCGTATTGGCAAACAGGGGCCGAAACTTGCCAAAGGCTGTATCATCAGCTACAAAAAACGTTTTCGGTCGGGCACAAGATATTCCAGCGGCTATACTTAATTCGCCAGCAATGGAAGCCCCGTAAGGAAAGGAGGCTGAAATTAAATCTTGCATGAAACCCTGTGCAGCCGTGCCTTTGGCCCAGCCGGGCATAGCCTCCTCCACCTCTTTATATACGGAGCGCAAGGCCCATTCTTTTCCGGCGCTATCGGTTAAGTGAAGTGATTTTGTTTGCTTGCCGCCGCCTAATTCTTTAATGGTAAAGCCTGATGTGGATAGCTGAAAAACCGGTACTGTTACAGGCTGCTCCCAAACTTTGCGATAGTTGCGGCCCATAAAAAAGTTGCGTAGAAAAGATTGTGGCCGATAACGGGTGCTGGCAACGGCAATGATTGAATCTTTAGTAGCAGGTGAATGAAAAGCTGATTGTTGCGCTACTGTTTTTAGAAAACAAATAAGCAATGATAACAGCAAATAAAAATGTAGTGGCCAGCCTCCTTTCATGTGTTTGTAAACCCATCTACAAGCAAAAGTTTTGCCCAGGTTTAATTGGCAATTGGCAATAGAAAATAAGCAAGGGTTTAAGCCGCATTGTATTCAATTGCTTATTGCCGATTGCTTATTGAATCTCCACTGCGCAGTTTACCCATTCGGCGTCAAAGCTGGCCGCATATTTTTTATAAAAGTTGATGGCGGGTTCGTTCCATTCCAGCACTTGCCATACAATGCCGTTAAAACCTTTTTCTTTTGCTTCCGTTATCAGCCGGTCAAATAATTGTTTGCCGATGCCGCCGCCGCGAAGCTTGTCGGTTACCAAAAAATCCTCGAGGTATAGGCGTTGCCCTTTCCAGGTGCTAAAGCGAATGTAGTACAGGGCAAAGCCTTCAATCTGCCCATCCAGTTCGGCTACAAAGGCCCACCACACCGGGTTTGGGCCAAAGCCGCTTTCCTGGAAATGCTCCAGCGTTACCGTTACTTCATCCGGGGCTTTTTCATAAACGGCTAATTCTTTTACCAGTTCTAAAATGCGGCTGCAATCTTCTTTTACGGCCCGACGAATAAGGGTTTGGTGTTTGGGATCTGGGGTTTGTCGTTCGCTTAAACCGGTGCTTATTTCTTGTGCCATGCAGCTTGTAAATTTATTGATGTAGAAGCGTTGCTTTTCGTTACTTCAACTTTCAAAAATAAAATCCTTTTTACTGATGAAGGAATTATTTGTTCAATATGCGGCCTATAATTTATGGGCCAATAGTTTGCTGGCAACTGCCATTGAAGCGTTGAGTGAGGAACAGGTTCATGCCGAAAGTAAGAGCAGCTTTCCGGGCTTGTACAAAACGCTGCTGCACCTGCTTGATGCGGAAAGTATATGGTGGCAACGGGTAAAGTTGCAGGAGCGGATAGACAGGCCCAGCGATACTTTCAGCGGAACCATAAAAGAATTGACCAGCCGTTTGCAGCAACAGGATAAGCAATGGCAGGAGTGGATTGCCACACTTACGGAACATGGCCTTCAGCACGAGTTTATTTACCTGGATTCAAAGAAAGAAAGGTTCAAGCAACCCGTATTTCAGATGTTGCTGCACTTGTTTAATCATAGCACGTATCACCGGGGGCAGTTGGTAACGATGCTGCGGCAACTTGGTGTGGAGAAGATTCCTAATACGGATTTTATTGGGTGGGCGAGGAAGAAGCAATAAGATTTTAATGGAGATTTAGAAGTTGCAGATAATGCTTCTTCCAATATTCTCTGTAGTTAAAATTACCGGGATGAGTTGTTTTTAGCTGCTTAATAAAAACAGGATTAGTATAGCTACCATTTTTAAATTTATATAGTTCAATTTTAGTCACATCCTGACGTTCAGAACGTCCATCCTTAGTTATATACTTGAGCTGGTAATAGAAGTAGGGTTGTGTGCCTATGTAGGTGTAAATAATTGAATAGTCGTATAAGTCACTATACTGTGCATCTCTGTAACCCCAGTAAATTTTTCTTGCTCCATCCACTAACCCGAACGTCATTGGCATGTATAAAGCTTTGTCTTTAAAACAATTTTTTTGTTTGTCAAAGAAATAAACCAGATCATAATCATGATAGGTAGTAATGAAATCCTTATAGCCATCTCCGTTTATATCTTCCGTTTCATAAATGCCATCGCGAATAAAACCGTCATATAAGATCGAAGTTTTATTCTGCGATCTCCGCTCAACTACCAACTTATTGTTTGTACTGTCAGTTGATCCAACCCAGAATTTAAAAACACTTTTATTTTGTCTAATTGTTTTATCAAGATGGTATGACTTAACGTCAATGATCGGGTTTTGTCCAAAACAGTAAATACAGAATAAAAGAATAAAAAATGTTAATGCAAATTTTTGACCGAATAGCATTGGAATAACCAAGAAGATAGTTCAAACTTCTTACTCTAAGATAAAACCAAGTTGACATAAAATAAGCAATTCTAATAAGCCCATTTCACCAACGTAGCCCCCCAGGTAAAGCCACCGCCAAAAGCAGCTAGAACAAGGTTGTCGCCTTTATTTAATTGCTGCCGCCAGTCCCACAAACAAAGCGGTATAGTAGCCGCTGTAGTATTGCCATAGCGTTGAATATTGATCATCACTTTATCCGGCGATAATCCCATGCGGTTAGCGGTAGCATCAATGATTCTTCGGTTGGCCTGGTGAGGCACCAGCCAGGCAATATCATCACCAGTTAAATTGTTACGTTCCAATAATTCAGCGCTTACATCGGCCATGCCTTTTACGGCCGCTTTAAAAACCGGCTGCCCATCCTGAAACACGTAATGTTCTTTAGCAGCAACGGTTTCAGCCGATGCCGGTTTAATAGATCCACCCGCTTTCATATTTAAAAATTCGCGGCCGCTGCCATCGCTGCGCAAGATGGAATCCTGAATGCCGAAGCCTTCCATATTGGGTTCCAATAAAACAGCCGCAGCCGCATCGCCAAATAAAATGCAGGTGCTGCGGTCGGTATAGTCAACTATAGAGCTCATTTTATCGGCGCCTACTACTACTACTTTTTTATAGCGGTGGCTTTCAATTAAAGAAGCGCCAACGGTTAAGGAATAAAGGAAGCCGGAGCAGGCTGCTTCCACATCAAAGCCCCAGGCATTTTTAGCGCCTATTTTATCGGAAATAATATTGGCCGTGGCGGGGAAAACCATGTCAGGTGTAACGGTGGCGCAGATGATACAATCAATTTCATCTGGCGATATACCGCGTTTTTCACAAAGCTGCAGTATCGCAGGTGCAGCCATATCGGAGGTGCCTTTACCCGGTTCTTTTAAAATACGCCGCTCCACAATGCCGGTACGGCTTTGTATCCATTCATCATTGGTGTCCACCATCTTTTCGAGGTCGGCATTAGTGAGTTTTGTTTCGGGGAGATAAGCGCCAACAGCCGTTATAGCCGCCGTAATTTTTTGTGTATGAGGCATGGTAAATTTTTGGAGGGCGAAGATAGGCATCGTCAATCGTGAAACGGCAATCGTCAATCAGCAGGTCCTATCATCTTGCAAAGCATGCTAAAGCACCTTACCATATAAGTACCTAAGTCAGTTAAGTCTTCTCTTTTGCAATAAGCTAAATCGTCAATTATATCTAAAGCGGCATCAATTTCAATTACTGAACCTCGTGATATTTCATAATAACGCCGCCGTTCAGCAGCAGATTTCCGGGAACAGCCTTCGGCAATATTTAGGTGTACGGAAAGAGCCGCCCTGCGTACCTGGCTACACATTGCAAAACGTTCTTCCGGAGGCAACCGTTTTGTCATCTTATAACATTCGTTGACAAACTTTCTGCTGATAGCATAAACGTCCATCTTCTGGTGGTTCAATTGTAAAAACATTTTTTCTTTTCAAGATAGATTTTTTTATTGCGAACGCTCCAATTCACGATTCACGTTTGACAATTCACGTGTACTTTGCAGCCATGATTGCTTTCCTCACCGGCGCCTTTGTAAGCAAAACACCTTCCTATGTTTTTGTAGAGGTGAATGGAGTGGGTTACGAAGTCCAGATCAGCCTCAATACCTACTCATCTATCCAGGATAAAGAAAGAGGCACCCTGCAAACCCACCTCATTGTCAGGGAAGATGCGCACCTTCTTTTCGGCTTTGCCGATGTAGCCGAAAAAGGCTTGTTCCTTCAACTGATTGCCATCTCCGGTATTGGCCCAAACACAGCACGGGTAATGCTTTCTTATATGAAGCCCGATGAATTATCGAGGGCCATTATTCAGGGCAATGTAAAAGCCTTGGAATCTATAAAAGGCATTGGCCGTAAAACCGCCGAACGCATAGTAGTGGAGCTGCGCGACCGCCTTACTAAACAGCCTGTGGAAACTGACACAAATATTTCCCCATGGAAGGGCAATACTTTACAAGCCGATGCGTTAAATGCACTCGTAGCGCTGGGCATTAACCGGCAAGCCGCCGACAACGCTATCCAAAAAGTGCTGAGCCAGGACCCCGAAGCGGGTGTTGAGCTCTTAATAAAAAAGGCACTGCAACTGCTGTAAGAATAACAATAGCTATTGAATAACTAATTGTAGGGGAAAATTGACTTGATCACAATATCTGCCCATAAACTGTGCGTAGCCATAGCGGCTATTTTGTTGCTTGCTGTAGTGGTTCCGGCCAAAGCCCAAAATACGCCATCGCAAAAAGCGGATTCTACAAAGTATCCTATCACCGACCGGCGCGGCGACCCTTATTCCAATCCTACCCGCAACCCATTTACCTTATCCGATACATCGTTTGTAAAACGTACTATCGAGTACGACCCCAAGACAAAACAATATTATATCGTTGAAAAAGTAGGCTCGCAGTACTACCGTACCCCCACCACTTTTACCATGCAGGAGTTTTTGAAGATGCAGGGAAAAAAAGATGAAAATGATTACTTCCGCCAGCGGTCCAATTTGCTTACCGACCTTAACCGGCGCAGCTTTAAGCCGAAATTTGGTTTTTCAAAAGACTGGGTGAACCGCATTACCGGTAACGGAAAAGTGGAGATTCGCCCAACGGGTTATGTAGATATTGCTGCCGGATACCAGGGACAAAATATTAAAAACCCCACCTTGCCCGAACGGGCCCGCAAAACCGGCGGCTTTGACTTTAACCAGAATGCCCAACTACAAGTGGATGCAAAGATTGGCGATAAAATAAACCTGCCTATTAACTATAATACACTTGCCAATTTTGATTTTGAGAACCAGTTGAAATTCGATTACCAGGGCAAGGAAGATGAGATACTAAAATCGTTTCAGGCCGGTACTGTTAGCTACACATCAAAAGGAACGTTGATACCCGGCGCCCAATCGTTATTTGGCATTAAGTCGCAGTTGCAGTTTGGCAAATTGTTTTTTACTTCTGTGCTGGCCAACCAACGTTCTACCCGGCAAACCTTAGGTATTCAAGGTGGGTCATCTACCCAATCCTTTGCGCTGCGTGCCGATGAATATGAAGAGAACCGCCACTTTTTATTAGGGCAGTATTTTCATAACAACTTCAATAAAGCTATGCAACGCCTTCCGGTGGTGCAATCCAATGTGCAGATATTGCGCATGGAAGTTTGGGTCACGAACCGTACCGGTGCTACCACCGATACAAGAGATGTAGTAGGCTTTATGGACCTTGGCGAAGGAGTTCCGTTCAAGACAACTTTAGGTGGCGGCGGGCCTGCTGCTTTGCCCTCTAACAACAGCAATAACCTGTACCAGTTTTTAAACAATCCCGGCAACGGCAACTTTAGAAATTCAAGCACCGTGCAAAGCGCTTTAACCACATCGGGCTTTCAACCGGTGCAGGATTTTGAAAAAACGTTTGCCAGAAAACTGCTTCCAACCGATTATTATTTTAATCCGCAAATCGGTTTCGTATCGCTTAACCAACAGTTACAACCCGATGAAGTATTGGGCGTTGCCTATCAATATACCTATAACGGAAAAGTATTTCAGGTGGGTGAGTTTTCGCAGGATGTGCCGCCCGATAGTTCCGGCAACACCACCAAAGTTTTGTTCCTGAAATTATTAAAGGCTACCTCGCAACGGCCCAACCTACCTATTTGGGACCTGATGATGAAGAACGTGTACAGCGTGGGTTTCGGGCAATTGTCAAGAGATGGTTTTGATCTTCAAGTTACATACGAAGAACCCAGCAAAGGTGATAAACGCTACCTGCCGCAGGGCGATGTAAAGCAACAATATGATGGCGTTCCTATTTTACAATTGGTGAATCTCGACCGCCTCAATAACCAGAACGATCCGCAGCCCGATGGCAAGTTCGACTATCTCGAAGGCTATACGGTTATATCGCCGCAAAGCCGTGTCATCTTTCCCGTGCTGGAACCTTTTGGCCACGACATGGATTATGTTTTTAATACACCGGCCGCCGCGCAACAATATTTATTCTACCCGCTTTACGATACCATCAAAGCCATCGCATCCAACTATGCCAACCTTAACCGGTTTAAGTTGGTGGGCCGCTCCAAATCCACGTCAAGTGGTGATTACCAGTTAGGCTTTAATATTCCACGAGGCTCGGTAACGGTTACTGCGGGTGGGCAGGTATTACAGGAAGGCATTGACTACGAAATCAATTATGACCTTGGCTCGTTGCGGGTTACCAACCAGGCTATCATCAATGCCGGCTTGCCCATACAAGTAGGGTATGAAAACAACGCCACTTTTGGCTTGCAACAAAAAAGCTTTTTGGGCCTGCGGTTAGATTATTTGTACAACAAACATTTGACCCTCGGCGCCTCCATGGTGCGGCTAAGCGAACGGCCTTTCTTCACCAAACAATCGTACGGCGAAGACCCGATCCGCAACTCGATGTACGGTTTGGACTTTGACTATCGCAACGACTTTCCGAAGATGACCAAGCTGCTTAACAAGCTTCCCTTCTACCATACAAAGGCCATGTCGTCTATCACGGCGTATGGTGAAGCAGCGGTATTAGACCCCGGCCATGCAAAAGAAATAGGCAAGGGCGACCAGGGCTCTATTTATGTAGATGATTTTGAAGGAACCCGCAGCAGCATTGATTTACGCTTTCCGCTGATTAGCTGGACTCTGGCTTCTGTGCCTCAAAAAGCACCCGATAGAACTGGTGCTGAATTGTTTCCCGAATCGGCATTAATCAATGACCTGCGGAGCGGCTATAACCGTGGAAAGCTGGCCTGGTATAACATTGAGCCGGTGCTTCAGGAAAAAAATAACTCCAGCAACCCTTTGCAACGCAACCTTGATGAACTTTCCAAACCGGAAACCAGGCAGGTATTAGCGCAGGAAATTTTTCCGCAACGCACTAACGATTTTGGCCAGGGCCTGATCAACACCTTTGACTTAGCTTATTATCCAAAAGAGAAAGGGCCGTATAATTTTCAAACGCAGGTGAACCCAACCACCGGTGGTTTGCTGCAACCCAAAAAAGCCTGGGGCGGCATCATGCGCAACATTGACCAAACCGATTTTGAAACCAACAATATTGAGTTCATTGAATTCTGGATGCAGGATCCTTTTATTCGTAAGCCGGCCAGCACCGGCGGCGAGCTCTATTTTAACATCGGTAATATATCGGAAGATGTGTTACGTGATGGCAAACGCCAATACGAAAACGGCCTGCCCACACCTACGCAACCTAACATTCCAATTGATGAAACGGCATGGTCTAAAGTGCCACGCAACCCCATACAGGTAACCAATGCTTTCAGCAACGATCCGGCCGACCGGCCTTACCAGGATGTAGGCTATGATGGCATGACCGATACGGCCGAAAGAAGAAAGTTTGCGCCTTACCTGAATGGCCTGGGAGCCACGGTGGGCACAGGTTCGCCGGTTTATCAGCGGGCCGCTAACGATCCATCGGCGGATAATTTTAAAGGATATCGGGATGCTTCTTTTTCTACCAGCTCCGGCATTCTGGAACGGTATAAAGACATTAATAATCCACATGGTAATTCGCCTGTGGCCACGGCCGGCGATCAGTTTACCAATGCCTTTACCTTATACCCCGACCAGGAAGAACTGAACCGCGATAACACGTTAAATGAAGTAGAAGAATACTTTCAGTACCGGGTGGACCTGAAGCCTAATATGACCGTAGGCCAAAACTATATCACCGATAAACGGGTGGTTAATGTAAAGCTGGCCAACAATACATCAAGGTCGGAAACCTGGTATCTGTTTCGCATACCGGTGAAAGAATACAAGGATAAAGTGGGCAACATTCCCGACTTTAAATCCATTCGGTTCATCCGCATGTTCATGACCAACTTTGATGATACGGCGGTATTGCGTTTTGCCAAATTAGAGCTGGTGCGCAACCAGTGGCGCAAGCTGAATTACGAAGCCGATACAACCGGCAATGTAGTGCCACTGCCGGTTAACGATCCGGTGCGGACGGATATACTGGCCGTGAACATTGAAGAAAACGATAAGCGCCAACCTATTCCTTACCGCCAGCCGCCGGGAGTAGAACGCCAGCAGCAAATCAGCAACAATAATGTGCAGTTATTATTGAACGAGCAGGCACTTAGTTTAAAAGTATGCGGCCTTATTAAAAAGCAAACCCGTGGTTTATTTAAAGCCATGAACCTTGACCTGCGCCAGTACGGAAAGCTGTCCATGTTTGTTCATGCCGAATCATCCAATACACCGGGCACCGATTTAAATAATGGGGACCTGAATGCAGTCGTTCGCATTGGTAACGATTACACCACTAACTATTACGAGATACGGATTCCTCTAAAGCCAACGCCATGGGGCAGCTCCGATTCATTGGCCATCTGGCCGGTGCAAAACAATCTTGATTTTGATTTGAATGTTTTAACGGCACTTAAGCTCAAACGAAATGGGGCCGGCACATCGCCTTCGCAATATTATTCGCAAATAATTGATGGTAAGAAGTATTCGATTATTGGTAATCCCAACTTGGGAGAGGTAAGAGGCATTTTTCTGGGAGTAGAAAATGCCAATACCGAAGTGGCTTGCGCCGAAATATGGTATAACGAATTGCGCCTTTCCAAATTAAATGAAAAAGGCGGATGGGCTGCACTTGGCCGTGTTGATCTTCGCCTGGCCGACTTAGGAAACGTTAGTTTTTCGGGCAGTAAACATAGCGTAGGCTTTGGTACGCTGGAACAAAAAGTAAGTGAAAGAAGCCTGGATGATTTTACCCAATACGACCTGGCTACTACGATGGACTTAGGCAAGCTGTTACCAAAAGCGGCGGCACTTACTATACCCATGTACGCCGGTGTGAGCAAAACCGTTTCTACGCCGCAGTACGATCCCTATGACTTGGACATAAAGCTGAAAGATAAGCTGAGCGCCGCCCCCAGCGCCAAACGCGACTCTATCAACAATGATGCGGTAGATGAGCGAACACTGAAAACATTGAACTTTACTTCGGTAAGGCGAACAAAGCCGTTTGGCAAAAAACCCAAGCTTTGGGATGTCTCTAATCTTGACATCAATTATAACTACACACACGAACGGCGAACCAACCCAATCATTGAATACGATGATGTAAAACGAACCCGTGCGGCTGTTGGCTACAACTTTACTACAGCGCCAACCTTTATTGAGCCGTTTAAAAAGATGATCAAATCAAAGTCGGCCTGGTTTGCTTTGCTGCGTGATTTTAATTTCAATTACAAGCCTTCGCTTATTTCTGTAAAGGCCGATGTGTTTCGCCAGTTTGGAGTGCTGCGCAACCGTAATGTAGGTGTGCCCGCCAAGCTACCTGAAAGCTTTGATAAATACTTTTTGTTTGATCGCTATTATGCCTTCCGGTTAGATTTAACCCGCACTATTAATATTGATTTTAACGCCGTGAACAATGCCCGTGTAGATGAACCCTATGGCCGCATTGATACAAAAGAAAAAAAGGATTCAGTAAAAAATAATTTCTTAGATGGTGGCCGCAATACGCATTACCATCACGATGTAACGGCTTCATATAATCTGCCTACGGCGAAGTTTCCTTTGCTCGACTGGACGCAGTTACGGGCTTCGTATAAAGTAAGCTACGACTGGCTGGCGGGCTCATTGTTAGCACGTGAGTTAGGTAACTCGCTAACCATTGGACAAACGCGAAATGCTACCGGCGATTTTGATTTTGACCGCTTATACAGCAAGTCAAGATTCCTGCAAGCTATTAACAGCGATGCCGTTGCGCCGCCAAAAGTAGTACAGCAAAAAGGCGATACGTCGGCAAAGAAAAAGAAGGCGCCGGGCGGGCCCATTTATATATCGGCAGTACCGAAGGCTTTCCTGCGGTTGGCTACTTCCTTAAAACGTATCGGCATCCAATACACGGAAGATATGGGAACCCTGTTGCCTGGGTATATGGATAGTACACGGGTGTTTGGTATGAACACCCGCAACGGCAACCCCGGATTAAAATATGTGCTGGGCTATCAGCCTGATACCACCGATATAAATACCCTGGCGCGACGGGGATTGCTGTCTAAAGATTCTTTATTCAACGCCTTGATACAACAACGTTATAATCAAACCATCGCCATCACCGCGCAACTCTCGCCCATACGTGATTTGAACATAGATATTACTCTCAACAGGACCTTCACCAAAGACTACTCGGAGTTGGAAAAGGATACGACCGGCTTTGGTGGCGTTAGGCGCTACAACCCTTATGCAACGGGCAGTTTCAGCGTTTCGTATATTTCGTATCAAACGCTGTTCTCTAAATTCGATCCAAATGAAGTGTCTTCCATCTTTAAGCAATTTGAAGCCAATAGAGCATTGCTATCCGAACGGCTTGGCAAGCTTAACCCTTATTCAGCCGGTACTACTAAAGGTTACGGTTTGTATGCCCAGGATGTATTGATACCAGCTTTCTTAGCAGCTTATACTAAAAAAGATCCAACAACAATAGAACTGGTAAAGAACTCTAACCCGAAACTTGGTTCCAATCCTTTCTCCCGCATCTTGCCAAAGCCTAACTGGAACATTACCTACAACGGCCTTACCCGGTTGCCCGGTTTTAGTAAAATATTTACCAGCTTCACCTTGCGTCATGGTTATAGCAGCACCTTAAGTATGAACAGTTTTACAACCGCTTTATTATTTCAGGACCCGTTCCGGGTGGGCTATCCATCGTTCATTGACACTAACAAAAATTACATTCCGTATTACCTCGTGCCCAACGTTACTATCAGCGAACAATTCAGTCCGCTGATTGCCGGCGACATGACGTTTACCAACCAGCTTTCGGCCCGGTTTGAATACCGCAAAACAAGAACGCTTAGCTTAAGCCTGATTGATTACCAGTTAGCCGAAAACCGTAGCACGGAAGTTACATTTGGTATGGACTGGCGGCGAAAAGGCTTGCCTTTCCTGAATAAACTCCGGCTGGGGAAAAATGCAAAGCAGTTAAATAATGATGTGACCCTGCGTATGGATTTCAGCCTTCGTGACGATGCTACGGCTAATACAAAACTCGACCAGAATACGGCCTTTGGAACAGCGGGTCAAAAGGTGGTTCGTATTGCGCCCAGCATAGATTACGTGGTAAACCAACGGATCAATCTGAAGTTTTATTTTGAACAGAATAAGATCATTCCGAAGATTGCTACCACCGCGCCGGTTACTAATACAAGGGCGGGAGTGCAGGTACGGATTTCGCTGGCGCAGTAAGGTTTATTGCTACTTCTCAGTAGTACATTTAATCTGTTTTGCTTTTTTAACGATGGAGAAAATCTCAGGGCCGGATAGAAAGTCATAGCGCACTCAAAAGTTTTTTCCATTATATCGCTGCTATATTTTTACTCAGGTAGTGATGAATCAGATTCCCGAAATGGTTTTTTTTACAATATGTCAACCTGAATTTTGATTATATAAACTGCTCCTCGCTTCTTATTTGTAAACGCCTCTATTATCTCTTTCGTTCTATAGGAACGCTTCATGAGTAGCTCAATCAACCATTGTTCTAATGTTGTTGCATTCCATAGGAACGTTTCTTGGGTGGAAGATCACATTGTATGTATGTTGTTGCATTCCTTCGGAACGCTTGATGCAGGTGGGTTTCATGTAATCATGCTGGGTCTTCCTTATAGTTTGTTTTCCACTTTTGCCTTGATGCAAAAGTGGAGCAAAAGATCAAGGCTAAATCTTAATGCTCCGCAAGATTTGCCGGGCCGGCGCACAACTGTCGTTCATTACATGTTTCAGTCTTTCACCATGTCAGCAATCCTTCGTACATGACTTGTTACCTCACCACAAGTAGGTTGAATCGTATGCTTTTTTGGCGGCTCTTATGGGTAGATACTGAAGGCGCTGTATTGCGTGTGGCTTTCTTTACAGCACAGTCATTCATTAAGTAACCACGCAATAAGGCGCTGGACGGTGGAGAGTCATTATGTAGTAACCTTCTTTACTTTAGCAAAGAGAGAATGAACAGCTTCTAATAAAACAAACAACAAGAAATGGTTGATTGATAAAACAAATGAATGATTAAGTAAGCGTGGGCTGTGCTCTGGTGGCCTTCCCCTAACGGGGGTAACCAGAAGGGTTACGAGCGAAGCGCTGAGGGATGGGGGCCGCCGTCTGCGCCGCTGGTGGCCCTCTTCCTGCGGAGAGGGTCAGGGTGAGGCCGTTCTCATGTCTCTCCTCTCCAACTTGTCCCGGGCCGGGGGGTGAGGTCCTTAACCTTATTTAACCATCTATTCTTTAAACCTCCACCATCGCCCTGCGTCTGTCTTCCGTTACTTTTTAAACAACAAAAACAAAATAAATAGTATGAAAAAAATCCTATCAACAGCCTTGGCGATTACGCTTTTCGCAGTTGCATCGCAAGCGCAAACAGCCGATGTAAACAATGCTCACAAACACATGCACGGTGGCGCTATGATGAAAGACCTAAACCTTAGCGCAGAGCAAAAAGCAAAAATTAAAAGCATCCGGGAAGCAGAAAAATCCGAAATGCAATCAATGAAAAATGGCGGCAATACCGATACTGACAAAGAGGGCCGCAAAGCCTTGCGCCAGAAATACAAAACACAATTTGACGCAGTATTGACAGACACTCAAAAAGCCAAGTGGGCAGAAGAAAAAAAAGAGGGAAGGACTGAAGGCATGGGCAAACACGATCATGGTTCTTTTGGTAAAGAGCTGAATCTTTCCAGCGATCAGCAATCTAAATTGTCTTCTATCAATAGCGATTTCAGGACCCAAATGCAGGCAGTAAAGAACAATACAACTTTGTCGGCTGAGCAAAAGAGAGAACAAATGAAACAGGCAGCAAAAGCACACCAGGCAAGCCTTCAGGGCTTATTAACATCGGAGCAGTTAACACAAATGCAGCAAGAACATAAAAACAGAAAAGATAAAAACAGTAAGAGCAGCAATCTGTAATCCTTACTTAAAAATCAATTGCAACCCCCGCCATTAGAGCGGGGTTGTTTATTTTTGTCATTCATCACTGTTGCAAAACAGCAAACCACACACATGAAAAAAGGTTCAGGCTTCGAAAAATTTTTTAAAGAGAAACCAAAAACGGGAGCCGCCAAAAAAGAAAATATCCGGCAGGAAAAAAGAGTGGTGCGTAAAGAACGGGAAGACCAGATCGCTAATGCCAAGCGGGAGAAACGGGCCAAGTTCAGAACTGCTTCATCTGGCGAACCGCCCAAGTATAACCTTGAACCACCCACCAACCGGTTTGCCAAAAAAGGGCGGGACGAGCGGCCGGAAAGAGGAAGAGAAGAAAGACCCAAACCTGTTTACAAACAAGATAGAAATCGAAATGAGGAGAGGCCTAAACCCACTTATAAACAAGAACATAAAAAACCGGATAACCGGCCAAGGCAGGCTTCCACAGGCAATAGTAAGCGCATCGAAATTCAACCTAAAACTGAACGAAATTTTAGTAAAAGATCAGATCAAAACAACAGGCAAGGGCCAGTAGAAAAAAAGTTTGGCGAGAAGAAAAATTATAAAAACGACAGCGCTAAAATTGTTATTAATAAACCCGCGGTAACAAAGCCGGAACCCAAAAAAAAGATCGGGCATAACGATGCCAATCATGCTAACCGGCAAGGGGATAAAACGCCAAATCCTGCTGCCATTAACCGGCCGCATACCGAATCGGAACTAATGCCCTTGAATAAATATATTGCTCATAGCGGTGTTTGTTCGCGGCGGGATGCAGTAGATCTGATAAAGGGTGGTAAGGTAAAAGTGAATGGCGAATTGGTATTGGAGCCCGGCCACAAAGTAGCCATTAGTGATGATGTAAAAGTTGCCGGCAAACAGCTAACCCCTGTAAAAGACTTTGTGTACATTTTACTAAACAAACCCAAAGATTATATTACCACTACCGACGACCCGCAGCAACGCAAAACGGTTTTCGATCTGTTGAAAGCCGCGCCGGCTATACGTATTTATCCTGTTGGGCGGTTGGATAGAAACACCTCCGGTGTGTTGTTGCTCACCAACGATGGCGACCTGTCGCAAAAGCTTACCCACCCCAGTAACGAGATAAAAAAGGTGTATGCGGTTACATTGGATAAGCCGTTAACCAAGCACCATTTTGAAACCATTTTACAAGGCGTTCCATTGGAAGATGGTATAGCCTATGTGGATTCGTTGGCCTTCACCGATGCACAGGACCTCACGCAGTTGGGCATCGAACTTCACACCGGCCGCAATCGCATTGTACGCCGCTTGTTTGAGCATTTCGGCTACGATGTAAAAGCCCTTGACCGGGTAATTTTTGCCGGCCTTACCAAGAAGAATATTACCCGTGGCAAGTGGCGCTACCTGAACGAAAAGGAAGTGCGGGACTTGAAGTTTTTTAAGAAAGGAAGAAAGTAATGAGCGATGAGTAATCAGTAATGAGTTACTTACTCTTTGTTATTCATCAGCGGTAGATTACCAAACAAACTCAACGCTGCTTTGTCGGTCATTGCTCACCCTCGTATTTGATGCTTACTCATCACTGATCATTCATTATTCATAATGGTAAAAGTTGACGATCATATTATTTTTCAGAACAATAATTTTATCGCTATCAATAAACCTGCGGGGCTGCTTACCATACCTGACAGGGAGGGAAAGGAAGTGTCGCTAAAGCAATTACTGAAAGAAAAATTCGGGGTCATATTTACGGTGCATCGCCTGGATAAAGACACCAGCGGCGTAGTGGTTTTTGCTAAGAACGAAGCGGCGCATAAACATCTCTCGCAACAATTTGAAGGGCGGGAAACAGCCAAAATTTATAATGGCCTTGTATTAGGAAAGCCCGTAGATAAGGAAGGCACCATCAATGAACCGATAGCCGAACACCCCAATAAAAAAGGGATGATGACCGTATGGCGAAAGGGCAAAGAATCTATTACGGAATATAGCGTATTAGAAAACTATCGCTTGTATTCGTGGCTGCAATTTCAAATTCTTACCGGCCGTACGCACCAGATTCGGGTACACATGAAACACCTTGGCCACCCCATTGTCTGCGATCCGTTATACGGCGATGGCAAGCCTGTTTTTATTTCGCAAATAAAAAATAAGTATAATTTATCGCAATCGGAAGAGGAAGAACGACCTATCTTGGCCCGTTTGGCCTTACATGCCTTGCAATTACGTTTTAAAGGACTGGGCGGTGAGGAGTATAACCTGGAAGCCCCGCTGCCAAAGGATTTGCGGGCCACGCTAAATCAGTTGGGCAAACAGGTTAGAAAATAACATAGCAATAAAAAGCTTGAATATACTTTGTTAACCGGCTGTAAAGCATTGATGTAGCGATAGTGGCGACGCTCCGTTTATCAGCTTCACATCTATCATCTTTTTCACGCGGCGAGGGCAACGGTGCAGCGGCGCAATGATGAAAAATGATTGATAATGCCTGATTGCTATTACGCTTGATGGTAGTTTGTCCTGCTGAGGCACGAAGCATCTTTGATTGCCGTATAAATAATGATACAAAGAGTTTAGCTTTTTACATCACTCCTTTATAGTGTAGTCAAAGATCCCTCCGCCTCATCCGCCTTCGCCACCTTCTCCACATTGGAGAAGGGAAATGGAACAGGATATTTTCGGGATGACAACGAAACAGGCGTTATGATGGCATACAGGTTGAGAATGTGAAAGCAAGCCTGTATAAGCAAGGGTCTGTGAAAGGATGGCCTTCCCGGCCGGGAAGGTCGGGAGGGGCCGCTGCCGCGGCGATGTGCCCAATAGTATTACCAAACGTACAAGAGTGCCCTTCGATTACGCTCAGGGTAAACTTGCAACAGACGCCCAATAGCAGCACTTCCGCTAAGTACAAAAGAATAATAAACAACCGAATATCGAACCGACGAACAAGGAATAAAGAATGAAGAAGTAAAGAACACCAACTACAAACTACCAACTATAAACTACAAACTTTTCTCCCCTACATTTGCGCCCTGTAATTGGTTGGCTCGCCTCAGGCAAGCCATTAAAAGGGAATCCTGTTAAAATCAGGAGCTATCCCCGTAGCTGTAAGTTTCGTGAGTAGTGAATAGTAAGCGGTGAAATCAAAACCGCTTGCCAGTACATTACTTAAGCCGTTATTCTTCGCCACTTTGATCATGTGTCAAGGGAAGGCCATAACAGCAGAAACAAGCCAGAAGACCTGCCCGTTACCATTAATTAATTCAATGCTTTCGGAGGAAAAGCAGAGTGGATGCAGCTTACCGCTATCTATCTCTATTTTATTTCCGGGCGCCGTCACAAAAAAAGTAAATTTTTTATGAGAAAAATTTTTGCTGTGGCTGCCCTCATTATCGGCAGTCAGGCACAGGCACAAGACACGACTTCGTTAGAAAATGTTACCGTCACTGCTAACAAGTTCTCCACTAAAACCACACAAACCGGCAAGGTGGTCATCACTATCAGCCGGGCACAAATTGAAAAAGCAGGCAGTCGCGATTTAGCGCAAGTGATCACCGAATTAGGTGGGGTTTTTATTAACGGCTACACCAATAATGCCGGCAAAGAAAAAAATATTTACCTCCGCGGCGCCAGGGTAGATTATACGTTAATCACTGTTGATGGCGTGCCGGTATATGATGCATCTGGCATCGGCAGCAACTTTGATATTCGCAACCTGAACATTGATCAGGTAGAGCGGGTAGAGATTTTAAAAGGCAGTCAGAGTACACTGTATGGCAGCGATGCTATTGCCGGCGTTATTAATATTATCACCCGTAAAGGCGGAACAAAACCTTTTACGGTGAGCGGTGTTTTAGATTATGGCAGTTACAATACATGGCGTGGCAATGCGGCTGTAAATGGCGCTGTCCAAGGGTTTGATTATAACATCGGGTACTCGCACTTTGGTACCAAAGGCTTTTCTGAAGCGCAGCAACCCTATAATGCTACCACTACATTCGACCGCGATGGATATAACCAAAATGCGGTGCAGGCCAGCTTCGGCATTCAGGCGACAAAGGGGATTCGCCTTCAACCTTACCTCCGTTATAGTAGGAACACCGGTAGCTTAGATAACGATGCATTTGTAGATGAACGCGACTTTACCAACCAATCAAAAAATTTGCAAACCGGCATCCGCAACATCATCGCCGCTGGTAAAGGACAGGTTAATGTTGTTTATCAGTTCAATAAAACCGACCGGAGTTATTTAGATGATTCAACGCTGAGCCGCAATGGATTTTATACCTACAACCAATCGGCTTACAAAGCAGCGGAACATTTTGCCGAAGCCTTTATCGTTTATCCTATTGGTAGCCTGAAACTCACAGCCGGAGCGGATTTTCGTTCATCCAATACCGACTACAATGCATTACAGGTGAGCCCTTACAGCACTACTAAAACAGCCCGTAGCGGTGATAGTGTAAAGCAAAACCAGGTAGGTATTTATGCGGCGCTTAATTACTCCCTCAATAATTTTTCCATCGAGGGTGGTGGCCGTTTTAATCATCATTCGGAGTATGGAAGCAATGCCGCGTTCAACCTCAATCCTTCTTATTTTATTGCAGGAAAGGTGAAGGTTTTTGCCAACGCTTCCAGCGGTTATAAAACGCCAAGCTTGTACCAACTCTTCTCAGAATATGGAAACAAAACTTTAAAGCCCGAAACCTCAATCAACCTCGAAGGCGGTGCGCAAATTTTTTCAAATGATGGAAAGGCATCATTGCGTGCTACTTATTTTAACCGGAAGGTAAAAGATGTAATTGCCTTCTTTTATAACGCCGCCACGTTTCGTTATAATTATATCAACCAGGACAAACAAAAAGATCATGGTGTAGAAGTGGATGGGGCTTTACAACTGACAGATAAAATTGACATCCGTTTATTCTACAGCCATGTAGATGGAAAAGTAACGACCAAACAAAGCAGCAAAGACACCGCTTATTTTAATTTATACCGCCGGCCATCCAACACCGTTACGGTAACCATCGGCACGCAAATCACCAAGGCGCTGTATGCCTCGTTCAACCTTAATTCCGTAGGACTAAGAAAAGACGTTACGTTCCCGCCGCCCAGCTATGCGCAAAAAATTATCGAGCTGAAAAATTATACGTTGGTAAACTTTTATGCGGAGTACGGTCTGGCTAAAAACCGTATAAAATTTTTCGCTGATTTGCGCAATGTATTTGATGAAAGCTATGCTGATATCTATGGTTACAATACGGCTGGTTTTAATGCGTATGGTGGCATACGGTTTCGTTTTTAACTTTCGGCAAACTCAAGGTGACAATCAACTAAATGAAAGCATTTTTTAACTGGAGCGGAGGCAAAGACTCCGCTTTGGCTTTATATAAAGCAAGGCAGGAAGGTATTCCCGTAAAAGCAGTAGTAACATCGCTTAACACAGCCATGGACCGGGTATCTATGCATGGAGTACGGCGAAGTTTATTAGAAAGACAGGCAGCATATATTGGCTTGCCCCTGCATACTATTGAAGTGCCGGAGATGCCTTCGATGGATGTGTATGAAGAAGCAGTTTGTAGCCTGCATCAGCAGCTAAAGCAAGATGGTTTTACACACGGCATTTTTGGCGATATATTTTTAGAAGACCTGAAAAAGTACCGGGAAGATTTATTAGCACAGGATGGTTTAAAAACTTTGTTTCCTTTATGGGCAACAGATACCCGGCACTTGCTGAAACAGTTTATGGATGCAGGTTTCAAGGCTATCATCGTTTGTGTAAACAGCACGGCATTGGATAAAAGTTTTTGCGGACGGCTATTAGATGAATCCTTCCTGCACGACCTTCCGGCAACTGTTGACCCTTGCGGCGAAAACGGCGAGTATCATTCCTTTGTTTTTGACGGGCCCCTCTTTTCGCAACCCATTTTGTTTACAAAAGGAGAGATTGTTTTTAAAGAGTATGCCGCACCCATTATTGATGCTGCCACCCCTGCTAATCAAAACAACAATGACTGTTTTACCGCACCGCAACCGGCAGCCGGTTTTTATTTTCAGGACCTGCTACCGGCGTAAGATTTTGAAGCGGTTACTTTTGCAAAAACCAGCGCTATGGATTTTACTTTTAAAGATTACCTGACGGTTACGTTTACCTTGTTTGCTGTAATTGATATTATTGGCACCATACCTGTTTTAATTTCTTTGAAGGGTAAGTTGGGCGGCATACAGGAAGCAAGGGTGACCATTATTTCCGGCGCTCTGATGGTGTTGTTTTTATACCTCGGTAAAGCCTTTTTGGGCTTGCTGGGTTTAGATGTAGGCGCCTTTGCCGTAGGTGGTTCCATTGTTATTTTTTTATTAGGGTTAGAGATGGTGTTGGGGTTGGAGCTATTTAAAAGCGAGAAAGACGTTCGGGCTGCAACCCTTGTCCCCATTGCCTTTCCGCTTATTGCCGGATCGGGTACGTTAACCACCATCATTTCTTTAAAGGCTATTTATTCGCAGTCGGTAATGCTGTTTGGCATTTTAACCAATCTCGTTTTTATTTTCATTGTACTGCATTCGCTGCGCTTGCTGGAAAAGGTTTTAGGCCCTGCGGGATTGATTGCGGTACGAAAGTTTTTTGGCGTAATATTGCTCGCCATTGCCGTAAAGATCTTTGCCACCAATGCCCATGGATTGATAAAGTAGTTTATTAGTTAATTGATTAACTGGCTGATTAGGAAAACGCACCCGGTTTACCAATACGCGAATCAACCAATCAACTAAACGGGCCTCGTAGTACAATGGATAGTATAAGGGTCTCCGAAGCCCTGGATCCGCGTTCGATTCGCGGCGAGGCCACATTCAAAAGCTTTCAACGATTTCTTTTCAAAAGGCGCAATCAAAAAGCTTCATTCGGTTAGTTTTTTGGTATAAAAGTTTTGCATTCATGTGAAGTTTGTTGGTTACTAAACTTTGTGAAATGATAAAATTCGGGACGAAACTGGTTTGTATAAACGATACCTTTTCTGAGGAGCAAAAGGCCATGATACCCAACCGGCCGGTTAGGGACAACCATTACACCGTTGATGAAATTTTAATCACCCGCCGCGGTAAAGCCGTCACACTGGTAGAACTGGATAATCCTCCGCTAATACACCCATCTGGCGCCGGAACCTTTATTCCTTCGTTTGATATAAACCGGTTTAGAGAACTGGATGAAGTACCGGAAACTGTTGTCCAGGAAGAACTACAGGAAGTGAGGTGAAAGGCATTTTGAGCAGAGCAAATAAGTTGCTTGCTTCTCTTCTATTCGTTCACACAAATTGCAACCCTTCTACGAGTAATGCTGTTGGTAGCTAAGGTGGCGCTTCTTATATTTAGCATCAGCTATGAGCTAATTAGCGGAGCCACTTGCACAAGACTGTATGGGCCGGCAATTACCTCTTTGCGGCTGGTTTCCAATACAGAAAATCGTTCATCTTTTAGTAGCTGTTACTATTTATGAGTGTAACATGGGTTGGCATATATTCTTATACTGAAATAATTCAACAGTCCATTATGAGCCGCATAAATTTCTTCTTCTGCACTATGGCCGCAAAAAATTTTAGAACTATAGCTATAACTATTTTCTTATTCATTATTACCATTCCGGATGCAAATTCTCAAACGGCTAACCCGCGTCAAATTATTTCGTTGGATTCCGGCTGGCATTTTTTTAAAGGTGATGATCCAGCTGCTAAGAGGCCTGGCTTTAATGACGCAAGCTGGCGCACTTTGAATGTACCGCACGACTGGTCCATTGAATCGCCCATAAACCCACCGCCGGATGGCGAACGGAATGGTGGCTATTTCTCACACGGCATTGGCTGGTACCGCAAAAGCTTTACGTTTACTGATACCACCAAAAAGCTGGTAATAGAATTCGACGGCGTATATATGAACAGCGATGTGTGGATCAACGGCCAGTTTCTCGGCCGCAGACCTTATGGCTTTAATGGCTTTCGCTACGACGTTACGGAATACCTCAAACGCGATGGGACGCCGAACGTGATCGCTGTTCGTGTAGATGATTCGGCCGAGCCTTCTGTTCGCTGGTACGCCGGCTCCGGTATCTATCGCCATGTGCGGCTGATTGCTACGGGCTATACACACTTTCAGTTGGATGGTGGCGTCTTTATCACCACCCCTCAAGTCAATACAGAGAGTGCTGTTGTCAACGCCAGGTACATTATTAATCCTAACTTTTTTACCGATGCAGAATTCAGGGCCTGGAGTAAAGATGCCTGGGGTGTAAAACCGCAAAGCAGGGAGCTAACCTTGCGCAGCAGCGTATTGGCATCTGATGGTTCAGTGGTAACAAGCACAGAGTCAAAGTTGCCGTTGAAAAGCATGCACAAAGGAGATACGGCGGCCCAACAACTCACAGTTTCAAAACCACGATTGTGGTCTGATAAAACACCCAACTTGTACCGCTTGCGCAGCACTATTTTACTTGATGGAAAAGTGCTTGACGAAGTGGTTACCACCTTCGGCATTCGCAGCTTACAATACGAACCTGACCGCGGTCTTTTTGTCAACGGCAAGTCCACGAAGTTGAAAGGCGTTTGTGTTCATCAGGATGCAGGCTCATTCGGTAATGCTGTTCCTATCGGGGTTTGGGCTTATCGCCTTGGCCTGTTGAAAGAAATGGGTTGCAATGCCATCCGTCCCAGCCATCATCCGTTTGCGCCGGAGTTTTATGATTTATGCGATCAAATGGGCTTCTATGTTTTTGATGAAGCCTTTGATGAATGGACCCGCGACTGGACGTTCAATCCTACCGAAAATACACGAGGGAAATCAAAGTACGGCTATCACCTCTACTTCAATCAATGGTATGATGCGGACCTGCGGGCTATGTTGCGCCGCGACCGCAATCATCCCAGCGTTATTTTATACAGCATCGGCAATGAAATCCCCGATCAGTTTAATGATGATGGCTGGAAGCTGGCGCGAAAACTCGTGGACATTTGCCATGAAGAAGATCCCACGCGGCCGGCTACTTCGGCTTGCGATCAATCGTATGTATCATCACGAAATGGTTTTATGGACCAACTGGATATTGCCGGTTATAACTACATTGACCGTTTGTACAAAGACAGTACTTATGTACCCGAACACCGGCGTTTTCCGCATCGTTTATTTCTCGGCACCGAAACCACACATGCCGTTCATTACTGGTTGGGTGTAAGGGACAATGATTATGTCATTGGTGACTTCATCTGGACAGGAATTGATTACCTGGGCGAGGCCGGCCCTTATCCACGGCGCGGCAGTCGTTCCGGCGATATTGATCTGGCAGGCGGAAAGAAAGCAGGCTTTTATCAACGGGCCGCTTATTGGCATACCGACCCGGTATTGCAACTATCTGTGTTCACCGGCGAAAGGCCGCAAAACCCCTGGCAAGGGCAACCTGCATTACTGAAGTGGAACTGGCCTGATACGGCAAAACTTACCGTAAGTGCCGCTGCCAATTGCGATGAAGTAGAACTGTTTTTGAATAAGCGGTCGTTGGGCAAAAAGCCGGTTAATCCAAACCAATATTTAGCTGATTGGAACGTGCCGTATGCGCCGGGCGAACTAACCGCAGTGGGCTATCAAAAAGGCAAGAAAGTAGGTACCTCCACATTGACTACAGCAGGGCCTGCAACAAAGCTGCACATTAATCCTTTGCCTCTATCAATAAACAGTGAGGTAGCCTTTTATGAAGTTACCGTAACAGACAAAAACGGTATAATCATAGTTGATGCAAAAGATGCCATTACCATAAAAGTAGAGGGTGGTACTCTTATTGGAATTGATACCGGAGAACTGGATTATACCGGTGATTTTAAAACGGCCACTCGGAATGCGTACCAGGGCCGTTTGTTGGTAACCGTTCAAAAAACAGCAGCAACGAGTGACATTCGTATCACGGCAACGGCTTCGGGACTTGCCTTGGGCACTTCGGGGGCGAAATAAAATTGAAGAGCGGAAAATTTAGCAAAGCCTGTTGGGTTACTTTATTTCTGTAAATAGAATTAAAAGGAATAACCCTTTTTATGAAACGCATAATAGTATTGCTTGCTCTTTGCCATCTTACTTTTCTTTTCAGTTGCCAACACCGTGCAAACCGGAAAGACGCTTCCCCTTTAAATGATTCTACGTCTTACTCCGGGCTTACCGGCGACTCAGTAAAGCTGGTGAAAACCGCCACACTGGATTTTAAAGTGAAAGATATAGAACAGAGCACCAGAGCGGTTTCCGGCCTTGTAAAAGAGTACGGTGGAATGGTTTATAGTCAAACGATAACATCGGCAGAAGAAGGCCGGAAAGAGCTGAAGTTGTCTTCTGATTCCTTACTGGTAATTACCGCATTTACCCCACATGCCGCTATCACATTACGGGTGCCATCTGCCAACCTTGAGGAACTTATGTTTCACGTAGCTGACCTTGGCTATTACACTGCAGGCAGCCAGTTGAGCATTGATGACAGAAGCCTTGCCTATCTTCAAAATGCATTAAAACAAAAGGTGAGAACGAATGTAATTAGTCGTCCGGTTTCGAAGAATGATCATACATCAACCCTTACTGCAATAGCCATCAGGGACGAAGCAATTGATCAGCAAATGGCCAATAAAAGTATTGATGGCGATGTGGCATACAGTTCTATAACGTTGTCGCTTTCGCAAAATGCAAGTATAAGAAAAGAAGTCATTGCCAACTATATGCTCTCGGATTACGACTTGCCTTTTGGACAGCGGCTTCTGAATGCAACAGGTGATGGCTGGCAGTATTTTCTGGAATTTATATTGGCGTTGCTTCATCTGTGGATGTTTATCTTAATTGGCTTTGCAGCTTATCTGTCGTATAGCTATTGGCAACACAAAAAAAATGTGGTAGTAGGATTGAAGTCCTGACCGGGTACAAGTAATTATCGCCACAGCAACATCATTCCATAGTCAACTTACAAGGAATATTCAAATCAGCTTACCTTCAAGTTCGCATCCGGCTTGCTTTTGAATGATGTAAACTACAGGCATGAAAACTTATTATACAGGTCTTCTTTATCTGGCTTTTGTTCTCGCACTACTTATCTCCTGCCAGCGTGAATTAAGTTTTGAAAACGGAACAACATCTGCCGGTTACTTAAAAAAAGATGGAGCTAATAACTGCCTGCCGGTTACAACCTCAGGAACTTTTACCGCCGGCGCCGCAACCGGAGATTCCAATATGGTACAAGTAGATGTAGTAGTTACCCAACCTGGATCGTACATTTTAAAATCAGATACAGTTAATGGCTTTTATTTTACCGCAACCGGAAACTTTGCAGCAACGGGCACACAGCAGGTGCAGTTACATGCTAAAGGCATACCCCAAACGCAAGGCAGCACGAATTTTATTTTAAGGTACGATTCCAGTATTTGTGAGGTGAACATAATGGTGGGCAAAAATCTTTCTACTCCCGCTTCCTATACGCTGCAAGGCTCACCCGATACCTGCTTGCATGCGGTAATCGCTGGTATCTTTTTAAAAGGCTCGTTAACTGATTCATCTGACAGGGTAACAGTAAACTTATCAGTAACCAATCCTGGTACGTATTCCATCAGCACAACTACTGTTAACGGTTATCATTTTGCCGGGGCCGGAACACTGCCCGGTACCGGGTTACAAACGGTTACGCTATTGGCTGCCGGAACGCCTGTTAATGCGGGCACCGATGTTTTTACCGTGTCGGCCGGTCCATCGTCCTGTACATTTCAGCTACCGGTTATTATAGCGGTTGCAGTCACTAACAATGATCACTTCCCAATCACCGAAGCCAGTTTCTGGAACTATGACCATACATATTATCCAATGGATTCTGTGCAGCGCTTTATTACCGGAACCGCTAATAAAAACGGAAGCGTTTATAAAGTGATGAATGAGACGGTTCCATTCACCGGCGTCCATCCGCTTTACTTCAGGAGGGCGGCTGATGAGTATTATGAATATGCAAAGGTGGATAAGTACACCAACTCCTTTCAGTACGGCGCTGAAATAGACGCCGATATTCTTTTTTTAAAAGAGAATTTAAAGAAAGGTGATAGCTGGTTATCGGATGAATTTACCGGCGTGGCCAGCTTTGGCCAAACCATCATTCTTCCGTATCAATATTTTTGCGCAGATGCCAATGCTGTTGTTTCAGTTAATGGAAAAACGTTCAGCAACGTCTATAAAATACTGATGCGTCCGCACATTAAAAGCGTGGGCGGACCATACGGCGATACGTTTGAGTTTCTTGATTTTTATTATGCCAAAGGAGTAGGTCTTATCTATGCAAAAAAAGTGCAGAATAGTTTTTTTCAGTACGAAGAGAACCTTCGCAGCTGGCGGGTTAATTAACTCTCTTCGCTAAAGCATTACCGTTTAACTCAGCCGCCATTGAAGCGTACTTTCAAGCGTTAGACTCAAGTATTGTTTTTAAACTTACCAGGCTTTTTTCCAGTGGGTTACCCAGCATCTTTTCCATAAAAAGGTTCATAATGTTCAGGGGATATTTGGAGCTTCCGTTCATGCCCCAGGTTAGTTTAGTGGCGTCATTTGAAACCGCTTCCGTAATCATAGGCGTATGCGCCACGCCGGCAAAGGGTTTTTCAAAACGTACTTCTATATCCAGCTTTTCACCTTCTGTTATTTGCTTTATTTCCTGTTCGCCTTTACCGGCGTTTTTATTTGTGCTGTCCCAGGCATAAATAAAACCCACCGTACCATCAATGCCGCTATAGGTTTTCTTCATGGCCGGGTCCATCATTACCCAATGACTGTAATGGTCCTGATTTTTTAAAAAACGGATGTAGTTAAATACATCGGCCTTCGGTTTATTGATAGTGATTTGACGCCGTATGGTATAGTCTTTTCTTATAAAAAGGGCTGCAATAAAAAGCAAAGCAACGAGGCTTACAAGAGCGATAACAATCGTTAGTACAACAGACATAATTATAGTTGGTTTTGATGTAAAGAAGCAACCGCTTTTGAAGCCTGCTGCCGTGCCGCCAAATATAAACGCATAGATTATTAGCGGGCCCGGCAAAAAGTTTATCTAGGCGGTTTTAACGACAGAAAGATTGCCGTCTGCAGATTGCTTTTAAGGTAAGAAAATTTTACCGCAGGCCCGGTTAAACATCCTTAGCGGCTTTAAGTCTATCCCCTGCTTTGCGCCACAGGCTTTGTTATTAGCAGTACCTTGTAGTTTTAATTTATCCGCATGAAAAAAATCATTCACTCAATAAGTTTCGCTTTTGTATTGCTCACGGTCGGGGCAGTTGCATCGGCATTTTATAGTACCCACAATTTTACTCCTTCCTATCATTTTCCTTACAAGCAGGCCGGCCTTTCGGAACGGGAAGCGGCCGCTCACTTACTCAGCCGGTTTACGTTTGGCGCCCGGCCCGGCGATGTGGATGAAGTGGTAAAAACCGGTGTAGAAAAATGGTTCGGCCAACAGCTAAAAGCTGACTTTGACGACACTGCACTGAATGCAAAACTATCCCCTTACGAATCCCTCAAAATGACTAATGAAGAAATTGTGAAAACCTTTCCGCGCAACGGCGAAGTGCTTCGCATGGCGATAAAAGAGGGCCTCATAAATAAAGATTCGGCACGCATTGATAAGAAAGAATACCGCGACCAGTTGAAGGCTTATATGGACCAAAAAGGCATGAAGCCGCAGGCTGAATTATTACGCCAGTTAGTGAACCAAAAAATACTAACGGCCGCTTACTCCGATAACCAGTTGCGGGAAGTACTCACCGATTTCTGGTTCAACCATTTTAATGTGGCGGTTAGCAAAGGCGGCGTACAGGAGTACGTAACCTCGTATGAAAAAGATGTCATTCGCCCCAACGTTTTAGATAAGTTTGAAACGCTATTGTTAGCCACGGCCAAGTCGCCCGCCATGCTTACTTATTTGGATAATGACAAAAGCACGGTGAACGAAGAGAACGCCACCGACAACCAAATGAAGCTGGCAAAGCGCCGCGAAAAGGTAGTGCAAATAATACAGGAAAAGATGGTGGATGGCATGAAGGATACGGCGATGCAACGCAACCTTCAGGGTAAAATAAAGAAGCCGAAAATGCAAGGGCTTAATGAAAATTATGCCCGGGAAATAATGGAGCTGCATACGCTTGGTGTAGATGGTGGCTATACCCAAACCGATGTAACCCAGGCGGCACGGGTACTTACGGGCTGGAGCCTGAACCCGCAAATTGGCTACAACATTAACATCACCAAAGCCATAAACGAAGAACGACTGAAAAAGCAAGGCTTTGTTTATGATGATAATTTTTTGTTTGCCGCCAACAAACATGATATGGGTGAGAAAAAAGTATTGAACACCACGTTCCCCGCCGGCACCGGTTATGAGGAAGGCGTGAAGCTGATTCACCTGCTGGCAACGCATCCTTCCACCGCAAAATTTATTGCCCGCAAATTGGCCATTCGTTTTGTTAGCGATAACCCGCCGCAATCACTTATTGATAAAATGGCTAAAACTTTTTTAGCGAAAGATGGCGATATAAAAGAAGTGTTGATCACCATGGTAAGTGCCCCGGAATTCTGGACTAAGGATGCGCTGCGGGAGAAAACAAAATCGCCGTTCGAGTTAGCCATCAGCTCTATTCGTGCCACCGATGCTGATATAGTAGCGCCGTTTCAATTGTACCAATGGGTTACTAAAATGGGAGAGAAGATGTATAACTACCAGGCGCCAACCGGCTTCCCCGATAAAGGCCAGTACTGGATCAACACCGGCTCTTTATTAAACCGTATGAATTTTGGATTGGCGCTTGCCTCGGGCCGAATACCCGGTGTAAAGCTCGACCTGCTGGCTCTGAACCAACATCACGAACCCGAAAGTGCCGAAGCGGCCCTAAGAACCTACAGCAAAATTTTAATGCCTGAGCGCAATGTGGAGGAAACGGTAAAGCGGTTAACGCCATTATTAAAAGACCCTGAACTGCAAAAGAAAATAGATGATGCGGCCGGTCAAACAGCAACGGCAAAAAGTAACATGCAGGAAGATAGAAGTAATGATATGAATATGGAACGTGGGGCTGATAAAGGCAAGGTTGGTGGAAAGAAAAACGTGGCCCCACGCATTGTATTAACGGCCGGCAACAACACCATGCTAAGCCAGGTGGTAGGCATCATCATTGGGTCGCCGGAGTTTCAAAGAAGGTAGAACCTCACCCCCGACCCCTCTCCAACAGAGTTGTAGAGGGGAGGGCTGGCGCACGTGTAGGAACAGGCTCATGGCATGTCTTTACCGAACATTAAATTTTTTCAGAATCCTATAAAAATATTGTTATGACATCACGCAGAGTTTTCTTAAAAGGCAGTGCCCTGGCGCTTTTCACGGCGGGTGTGGGTGGTGTGCCTACGTTTATAGCCAAAGCCGCCGACAGCCGCAAGTTATGGTCGCCCTACAAAAGGCATAAGATAATGGTGTGCATCTTTCAGCGCGGCGCCATGGATGGTTTGATGGCCGTAACACCCTTTACTGATACGTACTTGCAACAGGCAAGGCCCACCTTATTTATGTCCGCTGCTAAGTCGGCCACGCAGCCGCTTATTGACCTTGATGGCCGCTTTGGACTGCATCCATCCATGAGTTCTTTTGAACCACTTTTTAAAAGCAAGCAATTGGCTATTGTGCATGGCATCGGCTCGCCCAATACTACCCGTTCGCATTTTGATGCACAGGATTATATGGAAAGCGGAACGCCTTTTAATAAAGGCACAGACAGCGGCTGGCTCAACCGGGCCGTGGGTTTGCTGGGCCACGAAGGGGCAACGCCTTTCCAGGCCGTAAGCCTTACATCATCGTTGCCACGTTCCCTTTATGGCGATAATGCGGCCATCGCTATCTCCAACCTTGATGACTTTTCTATACAGCTTCGGGGCAACAACATGGGTGCTTTAACGGCCGCCAAAAGCTTTGAAGAATTATATGATAAAACATCTTCGTCGCTGCTAAGTAAAACCGGTAAGGAAAGCTTTGAAGCGATGAAGATTTTAAAAAGCGCCGATACAAAAAATTATAAGCCTTCCAATGGCGCTGTGTATCCGGCATCGCCGCTCGGCAACTCTTTAAAACAAATTGCACAACTGGTGAAAATGGATGTAGGAATGGAGATTGCTTTTACCGAATGTGGCGGTTGGGATACGCATTTTAATCAAGGCACGGAGAACGGAACCTTTGCCCGTAACGTGGCCGATTTAAGCAGCGCCATCACCGCTTTTTGGACCGACCTTGGCCAGTACCAGGATGATGTGGAAGTGATGACCATGACGGAGTTTGGACGTACTGTTCACCAGAACGGATCTAACGGAACCGACCATGGACGTGGCTCCTGCATGTTTTTATTAGGCAACAATGTAGATGGCGGCAAAGTGCATGGCAAAGTGCCGGAGTTATCTATTGAGAATTTAGAAGACCGCCGTGACCTGCCTGTTACTACCGACTTCCGTGCGGTGTTTGATGAAGTGGCTATTTCGCATTTAAATATCAGGGATAATGGCAAGCTCTTTCCGGAATGGAAGGGGACTGGTATTGGTGTAATGAAGTAACCGTCAGGCCATGTGGTGGCCAGACGGATAACAAATAAAAGAGATTGGTGAAAGCCGGTCTTTTTTATTTGAGCAAGCCCTGCGGGCCGGGCTTTTCGTTGCAATCTTTTTGGGCCTTGATGACTTGTTTTATAAGAAGGTAATGAAGGCCCAAAAAGGATTTCCACTGCAATCCCTCTTGCGGAAGGAGTTACGCCAATGTAATCACTGATTATTACATTAGCGCAATTCAATTTCGTATTTTAATGGCGGTACATTTGTCAGACGCATTGAGCATATGAGATTTTCTAAATTTTTAATGTTTTTACTTCTAACACTTAATGCCTGTTGGTCACGAGATTCTGGCGACTTATCTAAAGCCTCTTTACCAAAAGCTGATAAAAAAGATACATCACAATACATTGACCATAATTCTGCGATGATAAGTGACTATTTGAACAAGAAAAATATTTCTAAAAATGGCAGTTATTTTGTGCTTGCCCGCCTTTCAAACAGCACAGCTAAAATCATCTGGGGCAATGACACACTTAAGCGAGAATACGAAAGACCTATTGACTTTATGTTTGTTGATAGGGTAAGTGTAAAGTGGGAAAATAGTTACTACATGATTTTGGATTATTTCGAAGGCGCCAATGCCTGGACTAATGTGGCGTTGCCACTGAATGAGAAAGAACAAGTTCAGGAGTTTGGGAATGGACTTTATTTTGACGAGAAAAATAACTACTTAGTAACTGAGGAAGTTGGTGATACAATAATGGCGGTACACAACTTGAAAACGAGGCGGGAACAATTCATTGTAGAGAAACATCGACATTGTGAATCAGTAATGAATTATGCTTGCATTGATACAATTAGCATTCATGGCAAAGTGCTTTATTACAAATGGGTGACACCAAGAACTGATATAACACCAAACAGCAAATTTGAAAGACGCGTACGATTGAAAGTATAAAAGCGATCAACACACCGTTTGTACCAGAGTAACTAAGGTGATACAGATTTCAATCTTTCTTGATTCATGTCCGCTATCGCCCCTTCATAAAGAAATTTCTGCGGGAACGCGTCCATAGACGCATTAGTGATTACAATTCATTACCACCATGCAATCTTACTTTCGAGAGGCATCATCGTTTATTAGTATTGGGCATACAATTAAGTAACCTCTAAATTTCACTGCAATGAATATCCAAATAATGAATGAACCACTAACCTTAAACGTTCACGGTTTCTCCGGTACTGCTATCAATAAAGACTATGCCGGTACTGCTTTTCAGCTAATGGATAAAATGTGGAAGGCCATCAAATCAAACAACTTAAAAAATAAGGGCCTCAATATTTGGGTTTACGAAGAAGGCGAAAAAGTCTTTGCCGGAGTGGAACTCCATGATAGGCCAAATCAAACTACCGGACTGGAACAAAAAGATATTGCTCTTCTAAAATATGCTTACTGCAAACACTTCGGCGCATATAGCCTGATAAAGCAGGCGGGCCAAAGAATGAGAGATGAATTGAATAGTAAAGGTTACGAAATAATGTTACCTTATATCGAAATTTACGGACATTGGACAAACGATGAAACGAAGCTCGAAACCGAGTTGCTGATGGCCTTAAAATAATTTGGTGTCAATTGCGATCTACTCAAGCCACATATCATACTATGCTTCATTTATGGCTGTTTTGTTTATTGTTATTGCCCTCCTGCCAGCCAGATAAAACGTCGGTAACTACCAATCCCGCAATTGATTTCGGCCAACCCATTAAGGTAGAAGTAACAGGCTACAACGGGAATATAATGGAACCGTTTCTATCAAGAGATGGAAGCATTTTGCTATTTAATAACCTCAACGCCGCACCGGAAAATACCAACCTGCATTGGGCCACAAAAATCAACGACAGTACATTTCAATACAAGGGTGAGTTAACCGGTGTAAATACCGCGGACCTCGAAGGCGTTCCCACCTTAGATAAAGCCGGCAACCTGTATTTTGTTACTACCCGCAATTATGCTACTACGCTTTCTACTTTATATACCGGTGCGTTTGCTAATGGCGCTGTTACCAATGTTCAACTGGTCACCGGCGTTTCCAGGCTACAGGCCGGCTGGGTAAATTTTGATGTGGAAGTAACTGCTGACGGGCAGTTGCTTTATTTTGTAGATGCCCAGTTTGACCAGGCAGGTAATCCATCCACGGCTGATTTAGTGATCGCTCAAAAAAGCGGTGCAGGATTTATCCGCTCGGCTGCTTCCGGTACGTTGCTGAAGAATATTAATACCGGTGCATTGGAATATGCAGCCTGTATTTCGGAAGATCAATTAGAACTTTATTTTACGCGGTTGCAGTTACCCGTTACACCTGATTCGTCACCGGAAATATTTCTATCTACAAGGTTAACTACAAACGATGTTTTTGGTTTGCCAACAAAAATTAAAACCATTACCGGTTTTGCAGAAGCCCCAACCATTTCGCCCGATCAAAGGACATTGTATTATCATAAAAAAGAAAACAACAAGTTTGTTCTATATATGATTAGAAAAAAATAAAGACGTTGTTTTCAGCAACGCCTAAATCAGACCATTGCAAAAACAAGTTGATTATCTAACTGCTTGTCATGTTCTTTTTATAGTTCGAAAAATGTTTCGCTAACCGGTTTCAATTATCTCTTCTCTATTTGAAATTAGCATGATTGCTTCCTGGAAACATTCTGCTACCGCCACATCAACTTTCCTGACAGCGTGTATAAAAATGTTAGCGTAATCATCAATGCGTAATCACCAGCGTATAACCTGTATTTACGGTGAAATTCACGCCCAGGCTTACTTTCAGGCTCCTGCACGTGGCCACAGAACTTACCACCACGGTACCCGAACCAATCACTACATCTACATTGCCATCGGGCACGGCGCCGCAACTCCAATTAGCCGCATTCTCCCAGGCATTATTCACGGCACCCGTCCACGTATTGGTAAACTGCAAGGTGTACGTATTGCTGTACACTCCATCTACCACACAACGATATTGGTAACCGTACCATGCCGATGGAAGATTGCTTAATTGAAGTGTAGCCGTGTTCGTACCAACATAGTTTGGATTATCACTGATGTTGGCAAAGCCACTGCCAGTATTCACTTGCCACTGGTAATTTGTCCCTGATAAATTTGATGTGTAAGCAATGTTTCCACCTGCGCAAAGTTCAGGAGAGACCAACTGGTTCCTTAGTACGGAAACCGTGTTAGAACCATAATTGGCCGCAGCCAGATCGGGCTTGCCATCGCCGGTTAAATCCCCTAAGGCCACCCCTCGTGGATTAACGCCGGTTGCATAATCCACTTTAGCGGCAAAGGCAATGGTTCCGCTGGTGCTTCCGTTTTTAAAAATAGAAAGGTTATTCGAACTGTTATTGGCCACCACCAGGTCGGGCTTTCCATCACCGTCCATATCCGTAATGGCAAGGCTTCGCGGATCGGTTCCGGTTGTGTAATCAACCTTCGGGGCAAAGGAAACCGTGCCGGAGCTACTCGTGTTACGAAGAACTGATACCGTATTAGAGCCTCCATTCGCTGTTGCCAGGTCCGGCCTGCCGTCTCCATCCACATCGCCAATAACCACGGCGTACGGCGTGCTTCCAACGGCGTAGTCTGTTTTCGCGGCAAAAGAAATAGTGCCTATAGTGCAGGCATTCCTGAACACAGAAACAGAACTGGAATTGGCATTCACCACAACAAGGTCAGGCTTTCCATCGCCATCCACATCGCCTATAGCAACACCATACGGAAAGTTTCCGGTACCGTAATTCACTCTTGGTGCAAACGATATAGCCCCGCCAATGCTTGTATTTTTATAGACAGAAACGCTATAAGGGCCAACGTTTACCACCGCCAGATCGGGCTTCCCGTCTCCATCCAAATCACCTACGGCAACGCCTATCGGGCTTGTTTCCGTAACGAAATCTATTTTCGGCGCAAAAGACAGCGCTCCGGTTGTGCTTCCGTTTTTTAAGATAGAAACGGAATTCGCTCCAATATTTGCTATCGCCAAATCCGGTTTTCCGTCTCCATCTATATCGCCGGTGGCAATGCTGAACGGAAGGTTGCCGGCTGTGTAATCCACTTTCGCCGCAAAGGAAACCGCAGCGGTAGTGCTCCCGTTTCTCAACACGGAAACGGTGTTGGAATTGACGGCATTATAGCTCGCCGTCACCAAATCGGGTTTGCCGTCTCCATCCAAATCGCCAATGACAACAGTAGCAGGATTAGTACCGGTAGCATAGTCCACTTTAGCGGCAAAAGAATTCGGTGCAAAGCCGGAAGCAGTGGAAGCAAACGTTACCACAAAGGGCTTGCTGGCATAAGCTGTAAGATTATTGGCAGTAACAGTGATGGGTTGATACGTTGTACCGGCTGGCACCGTAACTGTAAGCGACGTAGTAGTAGCGGCTGACACCACTGCTTTTACCGCGCCAAAATAAACAGTATTGTTAGGAGCCACAGGGCTGAAACCCAAACCCGTAATGGTTACCACTGTTCCAACCGGGCCGCTCATAGGAGAAAAAGAAATGATGCTGTGACCATTGTAAAAACCGCCCAGGGTGGTTGTTCCTCCGGGTGTGGTTGCGGATACATCGCCACTCGCAATGGCGCCAACGACGGCCGTAATAACACCATCTGAAACAACGGTAAAAGATGTAGCCGGAAAGCCACCAAAGCTAACAGCCGTGGCGCCGGTAAAAAGACTCCCGTTTATGGTAACGGTTGCACCCACACTTGCATTGGATGGCGTAAAAGAAGTAATGACCGGTGAACCAATCAGGTTGACCAATAAAGACACAGTATTGCTGCCTGAATTGGCTACCGCCATATCGGGTTTACCGTCTCCGTCAAGATCGCCAATGGAAATACACTGCGGCGCTGTGCCGGTTATATAATCTGTTTTTGCGGCAAAAGAAATGGCTCCCGCTGTGCTCACGTTTTTTAAAAGAGAAACGCTTGCCGTACCGGAATTGGCCACGGCTAAATCCGGTTTTTCATCGCCGTCAAAATCACCGACGGTAACGCTGTAAGGCCCGGCGCCCGTGGCATAATCAATTTTAGAAGCAAAGGAAATAACACCGACGGCTGTGGTGTTTCGCAATAAAGAAACCGTATTGGCCCCATTGTTTGCTACTGCCAGATCTGCCTTTCCATCACCATCAAAGTCGCCAACGGAAACACTTTTAGGGTTGCTGCCAATGATAAAATCTTTCTTGTCATCAAACGATATCTTGCCGGGTATGCTTTGATTTTTGAAGACGGCCATAAGAATTACAAACGAACCACTAAATGTATAATTCGTCAGTGCGAGGTCGGGCTTACCATCGCCGTCAAAATCGCCTGATGCAATGCCATATGGCGATCCACCCGCTGCGGCAACATCTTGCCGGGGTGCAAAAGAAAGAACTCCGTTTATGGTAGCATTTTTAAAAATAGCTAAAGGACCGCCCGAATTGGCAATTGCTATATCCGGCTTGCCGTCTCCATCCAGATCGCTTACAACGATACCACGCGGCTGGCTTCCAAGCCCGGTGTAAATGATTACTTCCGTCGCAAATGAAATCGTTCCACCGCTGCTTGTATTGCGGTAAACAAAGACGCTGGTTGAATTATAAACTATGATGACCAGGTCGGGCTTCCCGTCGCCATTCATGTCCGTTATGGAAATGCCATTCGGATAATAGCCGTTGCCTATCTCCAGCTTTGTTCCAAAGGAAACGTTGCCGGGGCCGCCATTGTTTTTATAAATGGAAATGGTACTGCCACCTGTATTTGACACAACCATATCCAATTTTCCATCGCCATCCAAATCTCCGGTAGCCACAAAGCCCGGGTTGGTGCTTGCCGTATAATCCTGCTTTGCGGCAAAAGAACCTTGGGTAAACGCGGCAATGTTGCCGGGGAAGGTTACCAAAAAAGGTTTGCTGGCAGAAGCAACAGCAGTAGCCGTACCAACAGTGATTGGCTGGTAAGAAGCACCAACAGGAACAGTCACCGTTAAAGATGTATTACTGGCGGCAGAGACAACCGCTTTTACCCCACCAAAATAAACCGAGTTATTAGCAGCCGTCGCACTAAGGTTTGATCCACTGATGGTAACTGTTGTTCCAACAGGGCCGCTTGCAGGCGAAAAAGAATTGATGACCGGCCCGTTGTAAAAACCAATAAGCGTTGCAGCCCCCTTGGGTGTAGTTACCGACACTGCACCACCGCTGGCTACAGAACCGGCAACGGCTGTGATTTGCGCATCGGAAACCACCGTAAAACTTGCAGCCGCTATGCCACCAAAGCTAACGGCCGTGGCGCCTGTAAAATTTATACCGTTAAGCGTTACGCTGGTTCCCACAGGTGCGTTGGCAGGCGTAAAGGAAAAGAGGTCGGTACCGGAAGTTTGGTTCCGCAGTATGGAAACCGTGCCTTGATCCGAACTGGTTATGGCTAAGTCAGGCTTGCCGTCGCCATCCATATCTCCCGCGGATACACTGGTAATATTGTCGCCGGTGGTAAGATCAACTTTTGGGGCGAAGGCGATTGTTCCTGTGTTGCCTGTATTTTTTAAAACCGACACCGAGTAAGCACCTGTATTGGCCACGGCCAGATCTGGCTTTCCATCACCATCTACATCTGCAATGGAAATAACAGACGGCCCATTGCCGGTAGCATAGTTAAGAGCCGAAGCAAAAGAAATCGTACCACTGTTACTTAGATTTTTAAGAACAGAGACCGTGGCCGAACCGTTGTTTGCCACTATCAGGTCTGGCTTTCCATCACCATCAAGGTCGCCAATGGCCGCGCCTATCGGGCTTGTACCGGTTGTATAATCCACCTGCGCATCATACGACAGAACACCGGGCACGCTGGTATTTTTAAGTACGGACACGGTGCCTGCATAATTATTCGCCACCACTATTTCCGGTTTTGCATCACCGTCCAAATCACCCATAAAAATTTTGACAGCGCTGTTGATGGCTACTTCGGTTGTGGCCACAAAGGAGAGACTCCCGCCTGTGCTTATATTCCTGAATAAGGAAACGATGCTGGCCCCGGATCGAACAACGGCAAGGTCGGGTTTCCCATCGCCATCTATATCGCTAACCGCAACGCTGGCAGGAGAGATAGTGGTTACCACATCTACTTTTGCCGCGAAAGAAATATTGCCGCTGGTACTGGTATTTCTAAGAACAGAAACAGAGCCGGCGCTATAGCTTATTACTATAATATCCAATTTTCCATCGCCATCCAGATCACCCAAGGCTATGCTGTTAACGCCGGTGCCGGTGACCACCGGGATAGAAGCCGCAAAGGAAATAACGCCTGCGGTGCCTGTATTTCTGAAGACCAAAATTGAATTGTAGTTGTAGTTCGAGCTTACCATGTCGGCTTTGCCATCGCCATCAAGGTCGCCGATAACAAAGCCGTTTGCGCCACCGCTAACGTTATAATCCGCCTTTGCCGCGAATGAATTTGCGGTGATGCCCGTAGGATTTGAGGGAAAGGTGACTGCGAAGGATTGAGACGAATACCCCGTGCGGTTGCCGGTGGTAACTGTAACAGGTTCGTAGGTAATGCCGGTGGGCACAGTGACCGTAAGCGAGGTTGTGCTTGCCGCGGATATAGCTGCTTTTACAGCACCGAAATAAACAATATTGGCTGCCGCAACAGGATTAAAATTAGCACCGGAGATGGTAACAGGTGTACCAACAGGGCCAGCCACCGGCGAGATAGAAACAATGGCAGGGCCATTATAAAAACCGCCCAGTGTCGCCGTTCCGGCCGGAGTGGTAACCACAATAGCGCCGCCTGTTACCGCTGGAACAACGGCAGTGATTTGTACACCGGAAACAACAGTGAAGCTTGCTGCCAGAACGCCTCCAATACTTACCGAAGTAGCGCCGGTAAAGTTGGTGCCGGTGATGGTAATACTTGTTCCAACACCTGCGCTACTTGGCGTGAAAGAAGCAATGTTCGGTCCATCCGTTTGATTTTTAATAATCGAAATGGTGCTGGACGTATAGTTGTGATTGGCAACAGATATATCCGGTTTGCCGTCTCCGTCTAAGTCGGCAACGGCAACACTGTAAGGATATTGGCCTGTTGAATAATCTACTTTGCCTGCAAAGGAAACAGCACCGCCGGTACTCGTATTTCTTAGTACAGAAACAGTTGGGGCGATGTAGTTTGCTATGGCTAAGTCGGGCTTCGCATCACCATCCACATCACCTATGGCTATACCGCGGGCATTGTTTCCTGTGGCAATATCCACTTTTGTTGCAAAAGAAATGGCTCCGCTGCTGCTTGTATTTTTAAGAACAGAAACGCCGCTGTTAAGTGTAACCACCGCTACATCCTGCTTGCCATCGCCGTCAATGTCGCCAACGGAAAAGATAGAATTGCTGTTGCCGGTGGTAAAATTTATCACAGCTGCAAAAGATATTGTTCCCGATGCACTGGTGTTTCGGTTTACAGAAAAGGTGCTGCCGCTGTTTGTTCCAATCAAATCAGGCTTTCCATCACCATCCACGTCAGTTATGGCAATGGTGGTATAGCTGCCTATAAAAAGATCCGGTCCCGCCGTAAAAGAAATTGCTCCGGCAACACTTCCGTTTTTAAAGACGATAAGATCGGGAAATGTTTTATTGGCTACAGCAAGGTCAGGTTTGCCATCGCCGTCAAGGTCGCCAATGGCGATGCTGTTAGTGCCGCTTCTTCCCGCATAATCTACTTTGGCCGCAAAAGAAACTGTTCCGGTAGTACTCGTATTTCTAAAAATGGAAATTGAATTTGAAGCATTATTAGCAACGGCTAAATCAAGTTTACCATCGCCATCAAGGTCACCGATGACAACGTTGACAGGTGTAACTCCGGTTGCATAATCTACTTTAGCCGCAAAAGAAACAGAACCGCTGCCGCCCGTGTTTCGAAAGACTGAAATCGTATTTGAATTCCGGTTGGCGGTAACCATATCCGCTTTTCCATCACCATCAAAATCACCAATGGCAATTGTTTCAGGATCGTAGCCCGATACGAAATCTGCTTTAGCTGCAAAGGAATTAGCGGTAACGCCGGCCGGGTTTGAGGGAAAGGTTACGGCAAATGATTGGCTGGCATAAGCTGTAAGGTTGCCGGTAGTAACTGTGATGGGTTGATACGTTGCACCGGCGGGTACGGTAACGGTAATGGAAGTAGCGGTAGCAGCGGACGCAACTGCTTTTACCGCGCCAAAATAAACCGTGTTGTTTACGGGAGTAGTGCTAAAATTGGCGCCGGTGATAGTAACCGTAGTGCCAATGGAGCCACTTGTTGGTGAAAAAGAATTGATGACAGGAGACTGCGCGGACGCTTTAAAAACCAACAGGCATAAGCAAGCAAGTAGTAGCGTAAATGAAATTTGCAGTTGCTGCCTTATTCTGATTGTATGGTATAAGACATAGGCAGTACTACACAGGTTATTCTTCCACCAGTTTGACCCGGCGGTGGTAGTATGAAGTACTGAATAGGCTGGTATAGCGAGAGCTTTTTTTTCGTTTTGATTAGATCTCATTGCGTCAGTTATAAGATTGTGGCGACAGGAAGTTACCTTATTATAAAATGAGGAATATTTTTTTATATAAGAAGCGGCAGACAAATAACAGGACGTAATTTTTAACTCCGTTTAGCAACAAAAAATTTTAATAAGCCTGCTGAAACTGCCAGGCGTTACAAACTTCTGTATGGCCGTCTTTCAAACCTTTCAACAGTTAGCAGTTTAATCAGATAATAAAGTATGCCTGTTTACCAGGAAGTCCTTTTGCACCAACTATAAAAGCCTTGCTACACACTATAGCGTCAACCCATAAGCTTGTAAATTATTCATGAATGCATCAACCTATGCTGATTGCTTTAGTGAAGGAACGATCTGCACTGTTCCACATCAACAGCGTAGGTGATGAAGAAAGCTATTCAATTGAATTGATGAAAAATAATGGCGACCGATGTTTTATCACCAGCATAGTCCGAAGTGGCAAAGAAGAAATAAATAAGATGATGGTTTATTAGGTGTGTTGAAAAGATTCCTTCATACATAAATGTTTACTCTTATCGCTGCAAAGTAAACCTGAAAAAGATACGTTCTTTATAGTTTATAGGCGTGGCTATAAAGCTATAAACATATTCAACAAAGCCAGGTAATTTGGTGACTTACCGTTACATTTTTCAAGCTCAACGATTTTACTTGTTTACTCTTTACATTTTTTTAGTTTTGCTTCACTAAGATCAATGCAATCCGACTTTGAAAAACCAAAACAGTTCACTGCTTTAATTTTTCTCCTCTTTTGTTTTCATCTTCAGTATTTTTTACTCAATTAAAAATCATTTTAAAATAGTTTCGTAGATCATATCCGGTTCTAAATCCAATCCTTAAAAAAACAAACTATCTGTCTATGAGAAATACCTATTGTCCCATCGGGATAATGTTATATACCACACCAAAGGAAGTAGTTCATTTTACTATTGCTCCGGCTGTTTTAGATTCTTTCTGTCAGCCATCTTTTCATCAAAATGTATCGGTTAAATTAGTAAGCAGGCCAGTTGCTGTAAAGGGCAACACACACCATAAAAAAGTTGCTATACCAAATGATGTAGCGTCAAATCAAAATCTTAGTCAGTCATATTCTTATTGTAATAAAAAATCCAATTTCAAAAACGCATGAAAAACTTTTACTTCCGGCTGCTGACAGCAGCCTTCTTGTGTGCGACCATCAGCGCCAAGGCACAAACAATTTACAAACTTGACTGGGCCAGTTCATTTGGTACATGGGCCAATGGCCAAACGTCGGGCACCGCTACCAGCATAGGTAGTTCCGGCGTTAATTGTTCAGTTACAATGACAGCCTCCGGCGGTGTATTCAGTGTTACCTCCACCACACCAGCCTATCAAACTCCTACGGTCACTAACTCGGTATTTTATGTGCCTGGTTCCGCATCCTGTATGCGCATCAATATGGACTTTACCACTAATACCCAATACACGGATGTAGTTTACAATTTCAGTACGCCTGTAACCGGAATAAAATTCAATGTGGTAGATATTGATAAGGTTAACGCTGCCAGTACCACCTATCATGATAAAATTATTGTAACGGGATCAAACGGCTCTTCCCTTTATTTTCCTGTCCTCAACAAATATGTCGTATCATCCGATGTCCTTGGCCTCGTGGCGGGTAACACTGCGGTTGCTAATATCACCACAACCGGCGGCGGTAACTCTGCGTCTTCTACTACTGACCAAACAGGTACGGTGACGGTTGATTTTGGTACGGCTGTTTTAAAAACCGTTACTATCCGATACACGAATGGAGAAAACACGGATGCTGATCCTGCGGTGCAGGCTATTGGCATTGGTAACTTAGGCTTCCAGATGGTGAATGTACCACCGGTAGCTAATAATTTTACCAATGTTCGTATGTTACAAGGCCAGCCAGCTACTTCAATTCCTGGTTTGGTAGCCAATGATGCGGATGGAACGATTGCTTCTTACACCATTACTTCTGTACCTGCCGCCGCGCAAGGCACGTTGAGCATTCCATGTCCGGCCACACCAAGCGGTGCTACCTGCACAGGAGGTTTTGCCGACTTAACACCAGCCGTACTTTCAGCTAATAGTAACGCCATCGTTCTTACACCAACACAAGCGGCCGGCCTGCGGTTCGACCCTGCATCTACTTTTGCCGGAACTGCCTTATTCACTTACACCGCAACTGATAATTTAGGAAGTGTTAGTAATAGCGCTACCTATCGGCTGCCAGTATTGGCACAGCCACCGGTGGCCAATAACATTATGGAAAATTCCATAGTGAATTCGGCCGCAGCTACCGCTATTTTACCGCTTAATGCCTCGGATGCAGACGGCATTGTTTCTACCTATCAAATTATAAACTTACCTCTAACAACTCAAGGGGTTTTGAGTGTTCCCTGCCCAACCACCTTTACCAATGCTACATGTACCGGAGGCTACCAGGATTTAACCGCATCTGTTTTATCAGCCTATCCGTCCGGCATTCCGTTGACGCCAACCCAGGCGGCCGGTATGCGCTTTGATCCTACGGCCGGCTATGTAGGTAAGGCCAACTTCGACTACAACGCGGTTGATAATAGCGGCAACACCAGTACTACTGCCAACTACACCATTCCGGTTGCGGCAACAGTTACTTCGGCAAAGCCACCACTGGCAGATAACATCACTGCACAAACGCTTAACAGTAGTTTGGCAGCAACCGACTTACCGGGTTTACAGGCAATTGATTTGGATGGAACAGTGGCTTCTTATAAAATACTCACTATCCCTAATACGGCTACACAGGGAACCTTGTCTTGCTGCGGCGGATCAGCTGTGGCCGTCAATCAGGTGCTAACACCTGCGCAAGCCGCTACCTTGCAATTTGATCCGTTGGCAACATTTACCGGCACCGTTTCCTTTACTTATACTGCTACCGACAATGCTTCTCTGGTAGGGAACACTGCCATGTATAATATTCCCGTGGTAAACAGAACGCCGGTATCAACCAACTTAAATGTAAATGTTCCATTCAATGCTGCGGCTATGGCTATATCGCCTTTATCCGGTTATGATGCGGATGGAACGATTGCTTCTTATACCATCACTTCGGTACCTGCCGCAGCGCAAGGCACGTTGAGCATTCCATGTCCGGCCACACCAAGCGGTGCTACCTGCACAGGAGGTTTTGCCGACTTAACACCAGCCGTACTTTCAGCTAATAGTAACGCCATCGTTCTTACACCAACACAAGCAGCCGGCATACGTTTTGCACCGGCTTCAAACTTTACGGGTACGGCTTCTTTTACTTATACCAGTACCGACAATAACAATAATATAAGTGCCGCAGCTATCTACAACTTTATGGTTGATGCAAGGCCGCCGGTAAGTGTAGATGTAAACAATACTACGTTGGCAAACAGTGCCGCTGCCACAACTATCAGCGGATTAAGTGCTACAGACGCTGATGGAACAATTGCCTCTTTTACTATTCTTACACTGCCGCCGACAACACAAGGTGTGGTGAGCATTCCTTGTCCTATTACACTAACAGGCGCTACCTGCACCGGCGGGTATCAGGATCTGACGGCAACCATTTTAAGCAACTATCCTTCCGGTATTCCGTTAACCACGGCACAAGCAGCCGTCATGAAATTTGATCCGGCTGCAGGCTTCACCGGCGTAGCATCTTTTACTTATACCGCAACCGACAATGATGGGTTTATGAGTAATACTTCCGCCTTCAACATTCCGGTTTCGGGCACTGGTAATATTCAGCCGATAGCAAAAAATATTGCTTCAAGTCCTTTATCCAATACTGCGGCTGCAACAGCTATTAGTGCTTTGGTTGGTAACGACCCCGATGGAACGATTGCTTCTTATACCATCACTTCGGTACCTGCCGCAGCGCAAGGCACGTTGAGCATTCCATGTCCGGCTACACCAAGCGGTGCTACCTGCACAGGAGGTTTTGCCGACTTAACACCAGCCGTACTTTCAGCTAATAGTAACGCCATCGTTCTTACACCAACACAAGCAGCCGGCCTGCGGTTCGACCCGACTTCGGGATATGTTGGTAGTGTCAATTTCACTTACACAACTACCGATAATACTTCGGCAGTTAGCTATGCCGCTAACTACACTATTCCGGTTACGGGAGTTGACCCAATAGCCAAATCAGTTACTACAACCGGATTAGCGCAAACAGCAAGCGCCACGGCTATTCCTGCCCTTGTTGCTACTGACGTTGATGGAACAATTGCCAACTACTACATTACAAATCTTCCGCCTGCATCACAAGGTGTGTTGAGCATTCCTTGCCCGGCTACTTTAACCGGCGCTACCTGCACGGGTGGCTTTCAAGACCTGACAGCTGCAGTCCTGGCAAACTATCCACTGGGTATTCCATTAACTACCACGCAGGCAGCAGGCATGCGTTTCGATCCTGCAGCCGGATACACGGGTAATGTTGTATTTAATTATTATGCACAAGACAACAGCGGTGCCGCAAGCAACCTTGCCAGCTATACCATTCCGGTTTCGGGTTTAAACCCTCAGGCGAACGATGTGGTCTCTACAAAACTTTTAAATGGTAATAGCGCTGTCGCCATTTCTCCTTTGAACAGTGTTGATGGAGATGGTACTATCAATTCTTTTATCATTACCAGCATACCGCCTACTACACAAGGAGTTTTAAGTATTCCATGTCCGGCTACACCAAGCGGTGCTACTTGTACGGGTGGTTTTGCCGACCTCACCGCAGCCGTACTCACAGCTAATCCGGGTGGTATTTCATTAACGCCAGCACAGGCTGCGGCCTTACGGTTTGACCCGGCTGCCGGCTTTATTGGTAATGCTTCCTTCAACTATGGCGCCTACGACAACAGCAATAATTTGAGTAACATAGCCACGTTTTCAATACCGGTTGGCAGCTCTACAACTCTGGCGCTTTCGTTGCTTACTCTCTCAGGTGAACGTAATGGAAACAACATTGTCGTCAACTGGAAAGCTGAAGCAGAAAAAGGTTTAGACCGTTATGAAATAGAATACAGTACTGATGGAGTCAACTTTGTAAAAGGAGGTACGACACTTGCGAGGAACCAGGCTGTAAGCAACTATACGTTTACCCTTTATAATTATACCGCTCCGGTTTATTATATCAGGCTGAAAGCACTTGAAACGGCAGATGCAAAAACCAAGTACAGCGAAATCGTTATCATTCGTTTGGGTGCCAACTTTATCAGCACGCTATCGCTTACACCTAACCCTGTTGTTAGTAAGATGAATGTAAAAATTACATCGGCAACCGGGGGTGCAGGCACCTTGCGAATAATAAGCATGATTGGTGAAACCGTGTATCAACAAGCACAAACGATGGTGAGAGGTGATAACCTTTTGTCAATAAGTAATCTGCATATAGCCAACGGAAGCTATTTGTTACAGGTAACCATCAATGGCGAAAACCTATCGCAGAAGTTTATTATCAACCGTTAAATAAGATGAACAATTGAGTTCATTAACCTTAGGTTTTAATTTCCGAAAAAGGAATGGCCCTCAATTGAGGGCCATTCCTTTTTTTATACGTAAGAATTATCGCTTGTCTTACTTGGTTGGCTTCACTTCCCAAACCGTATTACCGGCATCATCGGCTACCAGCATCGCTCCTGATTTGGTAAACGCAATCCCTACCGGGCGGCCATAAACATCATTATCCCTCCCGGCCATAAATCCGGTTAAAAAATCTTCTGGCGGCCCTGAAGGTTTGCCACCTATAAAAGGCACAAACACAACTTTATAACCCGATAACCGGCTGCGGTTCCACGAGCCGTGTTGCCCGATAAAAGCGCCCCCGCTATATTTACCGGGGAACGAATTATTGTTATCAAAAGCTAATCCCAATGAAGCCGTATGCGCACCTAAAGCCACATCAGGAACAATAGCTTTTTTTACCAGGTCAAGCCGCTGGCTGTCCTTCATGCGTGGGTCCTGATGCGGCCCGTAATAAGAGTACGGCCAGCCATAAAAACCGCCTTCTTTTACAGACGTAAAATAGTCGGGCACCAGTTCGTCGCCCAATTCATCGCGTTCGTTTACGGCTGCCCACAAAGCACTTGTACCCGGCGCCCAGCCCATACCCACGGGGTTGCGCAAACCACTGGCATAAATGCGTTCGCCCGATCCATCAGGATTAATTTCAAGAATGTTGGCACGGCGTACTTCATTCGCCATGCCATGCTCCGCTACATTACTTCCCGACCCTACCGATACATAAATTTTTGAACCGTCTTTGTTAGCTACTAAGTTTCTTGTCCAATGATTATTGTAACCGCCAGCAGGCAGGTTCAGGATTTTTTTACCAGTGCCGGTAATTTTGGTAGCGCCTGTCGTATAAGGGTATTCAAACACGCCATCGGTATTGCCTACATAAAAAACAGTACCTAAAATCAGCATTCCCAGAGGTTGGTTAAGCCCTTCTAAAAAAGTGGACCGCAACTCGTATTTTCCATCGCCATCGGCATCTCTGAAAAGGGTAATGCGGTTGGCAGAGGCGGTTTCATTTTCCGACTTTGATTTGCCAGCCAACACATTTTTTACTTTCTTAATAGCCCCCGTTGTTGTATTAGATTCGGCTACCAGTATATCGCTATTGGGCGCTACATAAATCCATCGTGGGTTATCAAGGCTATCAGCAAATTTTGTTACCGTAAATACTTGCGGCGCTATTGGTGTTTTGCCTTGCGGCCAGCCGGTTACGTGGCTAAAATTCATTACCGATTTGGTAGCATACGGCGAGGGCAGCGCCACTTCCTGATGACTGGTGGTGGCTATCGTATCCTGCGTTCCGGCATTTTCCGATTTGTTTTTTTCATCCTTCGACGGGCCGCAACTTACGGTACTGAAAATCACAGCGGCGCCGATGTAGAACAATACGTGTTTTATCATAGTAAAGTAGCGTTTGATCCGCTAATTGTACAAATGCTATGCCTCAGCGTATGCCGCAAATGAATTGTAGTGTATATTCATTCCTTATTTATTTAACCATATTGCGTGTTGGAAACATTGGCAGCAAAAGAAGCCTTTTCTTTTTTACAGGGCGGTGGCGAAATGGGTGCTTTTATTCAAAAGTACAACTGGCTGCAAACGCCGGTTGGCAGCCCTTCTACATGGCCGCAAAGCCTTCGCACCACGTTAAGCATTATTCTCAATTCCAGGTTTCCGATGTTTCTTTTTTGGGGTAAGGAATCGCTTTGTTTTTATAACGATGCGTATCGTCCCAGCCTTGGTAATGAAGGCAAGCATCCTTACGCTTTGGGAAAGCCGGGCGCCGATGTATGGCCCGAAATATGGCCTGATATCAAGCCGCTGATTGACAAGGTACTTTCCGGCGGAGAAGCCACCTGGAGCCAGGACCAGTTGCTGCCTATTTATCGCAATGGTAAGTTAGAAGATGTGTACTGGACCTTTAGTTACAGTGCCGTTAGCGACGAATCCGGATCTGTTGCCGGTGTGTTTGTAACCTGTATGGAAACTACCGAAGCCGTAGTTGGCCGCAAGCAAATAGAGGAAAGTGAACAACGGTTTAGAAACCTGGTGCGGGAAGCTACGGTAGGCATAGTTGTGCTGCTTGGGCAAGAGGCAAAAGTGGCACTGGTAAATGATGCGTATGCAAAATTAATTGGCCGCGAAGCGAAGGAGGTAGCGGATAAAAATCTTTTTGAAATTATACCGGAAGCAGAACCCTATTTCCGACCGGTTATAGACGATGTTCGTACCTCCGGCCAACCGGTTTATTTATACGGCACGTTGTATTTTGTGTGGGTGGATGGTGTAAAAAAAGAAGGATTTCTGAACCTGGTTTATCAACCTTATAAAGAAGTGGATGGCACCATTTCCGGTGTAATGGTCTTGTGCCAGGATGTGACAGAGCAAGTAGTGGCTATCCGTAAAAAAGAAGCCAGCGAACAACGCTTTCAGGCAGCGGTAGCAGCGGTTCAGGGTATTCTCTGGACCAATAATGCCCATGGCGAAATGGAGGGCGAACAACCAGGCTGGGGACAATTGACCGGCCAGTCGTATGAGGAATACCAGGGCTATGGCTGGGCAACCGCGGTTCATCCGGATGATGCGCAGCCTACGGTTGATGCCTGGAATGAAGCGGTGGCAGAACGCAAAACTTTTGTGTTTGAACACCGGGTAAAAAAGGCCGATGGCGACTGGGGCATTTTTTCTATTCGTGCTATTCCCTTGCTTGGCAATGATGGAAACATCCGCGAATGGGTAGGCGTTCATACCGAGATAACGGAACGTAAACAAATGGAGCAGGCCTTGCAGGAAAGTGAGGCCAGTTTGCGTACAATGATCTTGCAGGCTCCGCTTGCTATTTGCATCTTTCGCGGGACCAACTATGTGTTTGACATTGTGAACATGAGCATGGAAGAAATGCTGGGAAAAAAAGCCACGGCTTTGGAAGGCAAGCCTTTCTTTGATGCTGTGCCCGAAGTTCGCCGCCAGGGCCTCGAAGAGTTGTTGGATAGTGTGATGCATACCGGCACTGCTGTTGTAGTGGAAGAGCAGGAATTTCAGTTGCATCGTGGCAAGCGGATGGAGACGGTGTATGTAAATTACATCTATCAACCGCTGAAAAGCAGCACCGGGGCCGTGGATCGCATTATGGTGGTAGCCACCGATGTAACCCCACAGGTAACAGCCCGCCGCAAAATAGAAGAAGTAGTAACGGATCGCACCAAAGAACTGGCACTTGCTAACAGTAACCTGCAACGTTCCAATGCGGAGCTGGCGCAGTTTGCCTACATCGCCTCGCACGATTTGCAGGAGCCGGTACGTAAAATCAGCACGTTTACCGAGATGCTGGAAACCGGTCTGGGGGCCATTGACGAACGGTCGGCTTCCTACCTGAATAAAATTAAAGTTGCTACGTCGCGTATGTTGGCGCTGATACGTGATGTACTCAATTTTTCGCAGCTATCAAAAGAAGAGCACCAGTTTGTGCCGGTTGATTTGAATGCGATGGTACAGGATTGCGTAAACGATTTTGAGTTAGCGATAGAACAAAAAAGTGCTACTATTTTATTGGAAGGGTTACCGGTAATAAACGCTATTCCCTTGCAGATGGCGCAGCTTTTCAACAACCTTTTTTCCAATGCTTTAAAGTTTAGCAACAGCAGCCGGCCGCCTGTTATCACCATCACGGGTACATTGATAACCGATGAGGAAAAAGCTACGTTCCGGTTACAGCAAGGCGATAAGGACTACCACTATCTTGTTTTTAAGGATAACGGTATCGGCTTCCGTCAGGAGCATGCAGAACAGATTTTTAATATTTTTCAGCGCTTACATGGTCGTACCGAATACTCCGGAACCGGCATCGGGCTGGCCCTTTGCAAGAAGATTGTAGAGAACCATCATGGGCAAATATGGGCTACGTCGGCAAAAGAAAATGGGGCAGTGTTTCATATTTTATTGCCGGAGCGGCAACAGGAGTAAGGGGGTAGTTTAACAAGTGGCGCCGACAGAAATAGCATCATTTAAAATTCAGCTATAGGTTTTATCAATTCAACTTTTGAATGACATACGTTCTGCCCACTTCACTTGAGCTGGTAATAAATGCCTGCTTAGCTCTATGTGGATCACTCTCCTTTTTTTACTATTTGTTGTTCTGCCAGAAGCATGAAGGAGTAAAGGTTTCATAAACATCACTCCGCCTTTCGGCACATTGCAGATGGTTTCGGTTTCAACGTTCCAATCAATTGTTTCAGGCCGGCAAATGCCTTTTGTGTGAGAGCGGTTTATTACTTTCAGCGCTCCATTTTCTTCATCTGTATCATCAAGATGAATACGAATTGTATAGTTGTCCTCTAAAATTTCTAAAGGTGGCCGAACAGCATACTGCTCCTGCTTTTTAGTCCAGGGACCATAACCATCCAGTGTAATTTTTTTATCTACTGAAATAGTCAGGTCCTGGTGATATGCGACAAACCAGTTTGAGTTAGCGGGCTTGTCAAAATAGATTGATTTTACTACAAAGAAGTCACTACCAAACAACTCCGTTAAAAGGCCTTTAAGATTTTTGTTGAAGACAAGATCAAACGCATCAGGAACTTCTTTGAAAAACCGTCGGATAGCAAATAAATCATTCGTCTTGCGAAAGGCTGGGTTGGAGGTATCAACTTTTGAAATTGTTGAAAGTAAACCGGTTATTTCATCGTCAGTAAAAACAGCAGCAATGGTAGAAAAGCCATTGCTCGCTATGTCATCTTTTAATTTATTTTGAGTGTTCATGTATTCTATCAATCAATCTGCCATTATCATTCACTCCTTCTTCTTCACCACCCCCGTAGCCTTCATCACGGCGCTGCTTCCAAACTGCGCTTTAATGGTATCTACGGCCTTAAACAACCGCAGCTTTTCGGCTTCTTTATCAAATAAATTCATCTGCAACGTCATAGGTACTAAATGGCTGAAACGTACACCCAGCAGCCGTACCTTTTCACCCTTTCGGTAAAGCTTGCTAAACAGGTCTTTTACTTTTTCCAACAACACATTATCCAATGCGGAGTAAGCGATCACTTCCTGCTTGCTCACCGTAGTAAAATCAGCATAGCGAACCTTCACGGTAACGCAACCGGTAAGCCGCTCTTCCTGCCGTAAACTGAAAGCTGTTTTTTCGGTTAACCGAACCAATTCTTTGTGCAGAAAAGCGGTGTCGGCAAAGTCGGCGTCAAATGTATTTTCATGCGAAATGGATTTTTGTTCGCTATAGTTTTCTACTATGGAGTCGGATATGCCGTGGGCCTTATGATGCAGCGTAGCGCCCCATTTTCCAAATACATGCTCTAATTGTTGTAGCGGTGTTTTGGCTAATTGTTCAATGGTGTTTATGCCGATGCTCTCTAACTGATATTGTGTTTGCTTACCCACGCCGGGGATTTTTGACACTTTCAGCGGCCATAAAAATTCGGTTTCCCTTCCATGCGCTATTTCTAAAAAGCCATTAGGCTTGGCTTCGTTGGTGGCCATCTTGCTTACTAATTTATTGGCCGATAAACCATACGAAATAGGAAGGCCCGTTTCCCTGATGACCTTCTCCCGTAGCTCTCTTGTGTATTTACTGACGCCGAAAAATTTATCCATGCCGGTAAGGTCAATATAAAATTCATCAACAGAAGCCTTTTCATAAACCGGTACCGTGCTGGCAATAATTTCTGTAACAATGCGGGAATACTTACTGTAATCGGCGTAACTGCCTTTTAAAAAAATAGCATGAGGGCATAAACGTTTTGCCTGTAGCGACGGCATGGCGCTTTCAATACCAAACTTACGGGCCTCGTAGCTGCAAGCCGCTACGATGCCGCGTTGGCCATCGCCGCCAACAATTACCGGCTTGCCTTTTAACGAAGGATTTTTTAATAGCTCAACGGATACAAAAAATGCATCCAGATCAAAATGCGCAATATGGCGGAGCGGCGTTTCCACCTGTTAAAAGTAGTGACTGCGGCTGTATTTATCATGGGTAAAAAGCTAAATTTATTAGCAGCTATCTTAAATGATAAGGGATGCTTACGAGATAAGTACATGCACAAAAAAGGCTGAACCATAAACAGTTCAGCCTTCAGCAGAATAGTATGCGCTTTAAAGTTTGATACGATAAACCGTATAAGGCGTTGTTCGCTTATTAACACCGTTATTGTACTCCGGTTGCTTTTGTATTTGCGAACAGGAGAGATAAAGATAGCCCTCGGCGATAGCGTAAGAGTCGGGCCAGATAAGCCTTTGGTCTTCTATCAACGTTGTCATCTTTAAATTGGTATCCAGCTTAAGCAGGCGATAATGTTGTGGGTCGCCAAAGTAAAGATTGCCCGCCTTATCGAAGATCATTCCATCGGTGGAAGCAAAATGACCCAAGTCTTCTACCTTACTGCCAAGTGCTGTATCAGGCAAACTAAAATCCCGAAGCGCTTCTGTTTTAATGCGGTACAACTTATCATCAGTGAGCGGTTTATAATAAAGCCAATCACCATTTGGCGTTAGTGCAATCCCATCGCTGTTGAACTTGGCCGGCTTACCATCTTTCACCAATTCATGGCCATCAATAATGTACTTATAAGCCGGGTCGGATTTAGTAGAAGGATGTTTAGTCAGCACTAACCGCATCTTCCCTGATGTTAAATCAATAACGATAATGCCACCGCCTTTTGACTCGGTGAGGTAAGCAAAATTCCTCGCTACGTCTATCCGCACATCATTGGCATAAGCGGTATCCGGCAAAATGCCCATTAATGAATAGCTGCGTTCTACTTTGTTGGTCTTATTCATCTTCACCAACTTAGCGCCGCTGCCTTGTATTGTTTTTAATTTAGGAGCAGATGGATCAACGATCCATATAGCGCCGTTATCATCTACATACGATGCCTGTACGCATACCCATTTGTCCTTGCCCGGCTGGCCGGTAGCCCACTGGTTCATAGCTTCATCGGGATAAGGAGCAGCCGTTCTGGCCGTAGGGCCATTGGCCACTGTAGTAGCATATTTGTAGATGTCGCTCCACCGCGGATAATTAATAAACAACCGGCCACCGGGTTCTTTGGCAATGCCGGTTATTTGATTAATACTATCGCTGAACACCAGTTCCAGCGCTGCTTTGGCAGTAGTGCTGTCGCTGCTTTGATGAGATGTGCTATCACCATTCTTAGTAGCTGTATTTGTTGAATTATTACATGCCATCAGCCAAACCAGGGCAGTTATCATACTGCCTGTCTTGACACCTTTTATCATGCTATATATTTTGTGTTTCTACAATAACGGCTTGCGCTTTTGCATTTATAATTTGCTTGGCCAGAAAGTTAAGCTTTGTATCAGCATCCTGTTCTTCGGCCAGTGTTAGATAGAGTCTTTTAGAGATGCCTTCGTAACCCAGCATTTTTGCATAATAAGCTGCTGAGCCATAACCTGAAATTTCGTAATGCTCTACTTTTTGTGCTCCGGCAATCAAGGCAGCATCCATGGCTTCATCTGTGGCATCTTTGGCCATTACTTTTTCGCCCTCATCAAGTATGCCTTTCATGCCCGGATTAAAATCACCTTCCGGGTCAATGCCTAATTGTTTGCAAATGGCTTCCAGCGCTACTTTGTGCTGATCGGTTTCGGCAAGATGCAAGGCCAGGTTTTTTTTCAGGCCCAGGTTCCTTGCCCGTTCAATCATTTTAGGCATCGCTTCTGTCAGCATTTTTTCTGCACTCCACAGCACCTGTATCTCGTGGTAAAACAGGTCTTGCAGGCTCTTTATTTCTGTCATAAATTTTAGTTTATCAATTATTGAATAGGGAATGGTGAGTAGTGAATAGTGAGACGTGAGACGACAAACGTGAGACAGAAGTGAACTTAGTTTGTAATGACTTTATAGTTTCACCTCTCACGTTTGACGTCTCACGTTTGCGGTTATCTGTCCAGTTCCGGCTTCAGCACCACTTTTACACAATCATCGGTTTTATGCTTGAACATATCATATGCTTCCGATGCCTGCGACAAGGGTAAGCGATGCGTGATGATATCATCTAAAACCACTTTACCACTACGCACAAATTCAAAGCACTGATCAATGTAAACATGTGTTTGCGCCTGGCCAAATTGCATGATCAACCCTTTATCAAAAATGCGATGAATAGGGAAGTTATCATAAGGGCTTGTATATACGCCTACCACGGCGATCGTACCATTGCGGCGTACCACTTCGGTACACATTTCAATCACTTTCGATGTGCCTTTCTCAACGTTCAAAACCGCTTTTGCCTTCTCTAAAAAAGTGCGTGAAGCTTCCATTCCTACGGCATCAATAGCTACATCGGCGCCGCGGCCACCAGTCATTTCGTAAATTTTTTCACGCAGGTCATCATCATCAGCATTCAAGGTTTCTACCTTGTTTACCGTTCTTGCTTTCTCTAAACGATATTCTAACGGGTCAATGGCAATCACCCGTTCAGCGCCATTTAACCAGGCCGATTTTTGCGCCATCAAACCTACCGGCCCGCTACCGAAAATCACTACTGTATCGCCGCCTTTGACCTTGCCCCATTTTACAGCGCTCCAGCCGGTTGGAAAAATGTCGGTAAGAAACACAACCTGGTCATCCGTTAAACCATCGGGAATAATCTTTGGGCCGGCATTGGCATAGGGCACTCTTACATACTCGGCCTGGCCTCCATTATAGCCGCCATACATATCGGTATAACCAAACATGCCACCGCCTTTTCCTTTCATCATATCGCCTTCGGGGCCATAAAATTTTGGGTTGCTATGTTCGCAACTGGGATGAAATCCCTGCTGGCAAAAAAAGCAACTGCCACAGGCGATTGTAAAAGGCACTACTACCCGGTCGCCCTTTTTTACCCTTGTTACCTGGGGGCCTACTTCTTCTACAATGCCCATGAATTCGTGGCCCAAAACCATGTCGCGCAGTTGCGGGGCAAAGCCATCATAAATGTGAAGGTCGGAGCCACAAATGGCTGTGGACGTGACTTTCAGGATAATATCATCCGCTTGTTCAATCTGTGGGTCCGGCACATTATCTACGCTAATGTCTCCAATCTTGTGAAATACCGCTGCTTTCATGTTATGTATTTAAGTGTGAGAAAAGTTCTTATAGCTGAGTAATGATTGTTATTAAACTTTGTTTATTACTGAATAGTTTATGGGGTTAATACCACCTTTACGCAATCTTCCGAACGCTCTTTAAATATTTTATAGCCGTGTGCAATTTCAGAAAGCGGCAAACGATGCGTGATGATATCGTCCAGTTTTACCTTGCCTTCTACCACGTATTTTAATAGTGTATCAATGTGTTTATGGGCCGGCGCCTGCCCACCTTTTAAGATGATGCCTTTGTCAAAAAATTGCCCGATGGGAAAGTTATCGTATGTGGTAGGATACACGCCCAGCACGGAAACTATGCCACCCCGGCGAACGGCGCTCATACAGGCTTCCAGCACTTTTGGCGATCCTTTTTCTAAATTGATAACAGCTTTGGCGCGGTCTAATAAATTGCGGTCGGGTTCAAAGCCTACTGCTTCTACTACCACATCGGCGCCACGGCCTTCCGTCATTGCCCGTATCTGTTCTACTACTTCTTTTGCGCCTTCGTTCCAAAGAATGGGTTCGCAATTAGCGGCCGCTTTTGCTTTATCTAAGCGGTACTGAAGCGTATCTACAATTACCACTCTTGCTGCACCCCGCAACCACGCCGATTTTGCTGCCATAATTCCAACAGGGCCGCTACCAAAAATGGCTACCGTTTCACCACCTTTTACTTCACCCCAGTCAATGCCGCTATAGCCGGTTGGAAAAATATCGGTAAGAAACAGCACCTGTTCATCAGTAAGATTTTCGGGAACAATACGAGGGCCATAATCAGCATAAGGCACCCGAACATATTCGGCCTGCCCACCATCGTAGCCACCATATAAATCGGTATAGCCAAACAAAGCGCCGCCTTTTTCTGTCAGTAAGCCGCCTTCGGGACCGTAGTGTTCGGGGTTACTATTTTCGCAATGACCGGGCAAGTGATGATTACAAAAATAGCAGGTGCCGCAGGCAATGGGAAACGGCACTACTACACGATCGCCGCGTTTCAGATTTTTTACGGCGCCGCCCACTTCTTCTACAATGCCCATAAACTCGTGGCCTAATACCATTGGCCTGGGCTGAGGTAAGCCGCCGGAGTAAATATGTAAGTCGCTACCACAAATGGCGGTGGCAGTAACTTTTAAAATAACATCCCTGTCTTCTTTAATTTTTGGATCATCTACTGTATCGTAGGAAACATTTCTGGGTCCGTGAATTCTTGCTGCTTTCATAACCTCACCCCCGGCCCCTCTCCAGGCTTGTTGGAGAGGGGAGTTGTAGTCGCAACCGGGATTGCTTTTAGTAGTTTAATAATATCTACTGAACGGCATGTTCATTACTGATTATTGATTACTCATCATTTTTGCTTACCGGCTCTTGTTGCTTGCGTACCTGTTCCGCTATTGCGGTTTCCGGCATCAGATTGCCCAAGGCTGTTTGTAGCTTGTTTTTCATTCCCGATACCACTTTATCATCGCCGCTCATTAACGCATCATAGCCATCCTTAGCCACTTTTGCCGGGTCGGCCAGTTTAGATTTATCCTGAACGGCTTTAGATTCCAACATATCAGCTTTGGCAAAGAAGTCGGTGTCGGTAGCGCCGGGTTGCAAGGCGGTTAGTGTAACGGCGGAGTCTTTCACTTCATTAATTAAGGCTTCGGTAAACGAAAGCACATAGGCTTTTGTAGCGTGGTAAACAGCCTGGTAAGGGCCAGGCGACTCGGAGGCGATAGAAGCCAGTTGCAAAATTTTACCACTGTTGCGGGCCAGCATGTCTTTTAAAAAATGATAGGTAAGCCGGGTAAGCGATACAATGTTCAGGTGAATGATCTTTACCTGGTCTTCCAGATCGGTTTCAGCAAACAAACCATAAACGCCCTGGCCGGCATCATTTACCAGTACGTCAATTTCAATTCCTTTTGCTTTTACTTCATCATACAATTCTGTAGCTGCTTTTTCGCCAAATAAGTCCTTGGCAATTGTTTCCACTTTTACACCATACTGCCCGGTGAACTCATCGGCCACTCTTTGCAAATCTTCCTGTGTACGCGATACCGCTATAATGTTATAGCCATCCTGGGCAAACAGTTTTGCCAATTCGTACCCTATACCACTGGTTGCTCCTGTAACCAAGGCATAACCATTGTTGTTTTGTTGTGTCATAAAAAAATTGTTGAATAGTAGCAGGTGAAAATTATGTGCCACCGTGTAAGCCGGTTGCACCTGTACAAATAGATTGCGGCCTTCATCTTGCAATGAAACAGAAAAGAAGAATATGATTACCGGCATAAAAAAGAACCAGCACTTCATTACCGATTATACTTACATACCACTTGTTTTTGCAGCCCCCAAACTGGTAGGGTTTAATAACGACAAAACCGCTGCTACACTTTGCCGTGCTATGAGTGCCGGCGTATTAGGTTATAGCTTATTAACCGATGCCAGGTGGGGCGCCTGGAAGCTGATACCTTACAAAACCCACGCTGCGCTTGACTTTGCCAGCGGCGTATTTGCTTTGGCGGCACCCTGGGTTTTGAAATTCTCCGGTGATAAAAAGGCTAAGAAAACGCTGATCGCTATGGGAGTAACCGGTTTGGTAGTAGGCGCTTTATCCTACATCGGAGCAACAAAGGAGTAGCATCGGAAGACAGTGGAAATCATAGAGCAGGCCTGTATAACCTGAAGCGGAAATTTTAAGCATAGTTATAGAAACCAACCTTGCTTTTTGTAGAACTCTTCTGTATTCTTTTGTGCATTGTTCTCCGCTTTTTAAAACCATGTATAAAAAAGATTGGCTGCTAAACAGCTTTCAGCTTTTTTATTTTATTAGTTTTATAAATGGCTTTTTACCTACCATTACCCTTGATTTTTTTGGGACAATATCGGGTGCAAAAAAACAGATGCTCCAAAATATAAACGGCACACCGCAATAGGCAATGGTGTTGCCCCAAACAGACCAGAATGCCGCTACACGGGCATCTTCAGGGTCTTTGGGTATATAATACACGGGAACGATTTCGCCCTCCTTATAATCATCATCCTTACCTTGAAAATAAACACTGTCCCGTCCGGTTTTAAAGTTTATGTAAGCATACGTATCACTTCCCAGGCTAATGCCGGTGGCCCGGCCGATGCCAAGAACTTTACCCGTGGTTTTTTTAGAGCGCAGCAGCCAAATTACATTTGGTAAAATAATCGGCAGGAAAAGCACCAAAAACAAAAGCCCGAAAAATACATTTTTGCTGAATACCATAATGTCGGATAAAGTCGTTTGTATCAAAGATAGCTTTACCATTTGGGTAGTAACTAAGCTAAACAGTGCGGGCACAATTTTGGAAATTTATAAATGGCACTTAACTTTTAAAAACCTTCCAAGCACCTATGTGTTTGGTATAAGACGAGTTGTTGTATGAGAAGATTTGTTCTGTTTATTCTTCCTTTATTTATAGCGACCACCAGCTTTTCGCAAACCGATACCTTGATCAGAAAGTTAGATAGTTTACGTAAAAAAACCGATAGTGCCGGTGGGCAGATAAATAATACCAACCCCGGAGCTTATAACGAATCCACCCAATTTACCCCATCGTCTTTTTTTGTATTACAAGTAAGTAACCTGAAGCAGGCTTTTACAAAACCTTTTCACATGACTGGCAAAGACTGGCGGCTTTTTGGTGAATTTGCTTTGATTACCGGCGCCCTTGCTTTTGCTGATGAACCTATTCAAAAATTTGCCCTGGACTTGCGTACGCACAATAAGGGGATGCTGGATATTAGCCGGACCATCACCAATTTTGGCGGCCCCTATGAAGGATATACCTTGGGAGCTTTGGGCGCCTACGGCTTCTTATTTCACAATAAAAAAATGCAAACTACTACGCTGCTTGCTTTGCAATCTTACATCACAGGTGCCGCTGTGGAAAGCGTATTAAAGTTTGCTACTGGACGCCAGCGGCCTTTTGCAGTGGATGCAAATTCAGTGGATGCTGAGCCTAGCTTTAAAGGGCCTTTTAAAACTATACGCGACGCTAATGGTAATAAACTAAACAGTTCCTTCCCCTCCGGGCACACTACGGTAGCTTTTGCAGCCGCCACGGTGTACGCCCTGGAATATAAAAACAAACCGTGGGTGCCAGTGCTCTGTTATACGTCAGCATCACTGATAGGGCTAAGCCGCATAACGGAAAATAAGCATTGGGCAACTGATGTACTGGTAGGAGCAGCGTTAGGCTACCTGACCGGCAGGCAGGTGGTAAACAACTACCACCGTTATGCAAAATTGAAAGCCCCCAGGCAATTAAAAAACTCAGTTAGTTTTTCAATGGATTATAGCCGCGGCGTTTTAATGCCCTCGGTTGTGTACCGTTTTTGAATGAGTTATAAAATAAGAAAAGCCTTTCTGCTAATCAGAAAGGCTTTATCATTGAAACAAATAACTTACTTAGTACCGGCCTTTGTTGTAACCGCCGCTATTGCCGCCACCGTTGTAGCCGCCACCGCCATTACCACCACGGTAGCCACCGCCGCCTGCAGCTTTTTCTTCTTTAGGCTTAGCTTCCATTACCCGAATGGAACGGCCTTCTACAGTAGCCTGATCTAACTCGGCAATCGCTTTTTTAGCCGCTTCGTCGTCGCTCATTTCTACAAAACCAAACCCACGGCTTTTGCCGGTGAATTTGTCGGTGATTACTTTAGCAGACGTCACTTCGCCATACTCTGCAAAAAATTCTTTTAAGTCTTCATCCTGTACGTTGAAGCTTAAATTGGAAACGTAAATGTTCATACTTTCTTTTTAAAAAAATAATTAATTGAGACAGAGGCAAGAAAGCAAGGGGTGAAACTAATAGCAGGAAAAACCGTAGCAGATTAAGAAACACACTTACCAAATGCGATGCTCATTTTGACCGCACGAATGTACAAAAAAGTCACTTGTTACTGCTTGTCTATCTTGTTAAGTAAGCGTTACGATAAAAATATTTTTTACGTCTTAACATGCAGGTCTTCTATAGATGGATTACTTTTGGCCTTGTCAATTTCTTCAACTCTTTCCTTAGCTTGCGATGTAAGATTTGTAGATGTGTTTTAACCCACAAACCTTTTTAATCGTGTTATTTGTCATCTTATTTTTTGTACTGCATTGGTACCTGTCGCTTTTCTCTCAAACCTTTTTCCAGCACCGGTATTCGGCGCATAAATCTTTTACCATGACCCGTGGTTGGGAGAAATTTTTTTTCTTTTTTTCCTACATCACACAAGGTTCATCGTACCTGAGCCCACGGGCTTATGGCATCATGCACCGCATTCATCATGCTTATACCGACACCGAGTTAGATCCGCATTCTCCATCTTACGATAAGAACTTATTTACAATGATGTGGCGGACTAAAAATATCTACTCCGGTATTTTATACGAAACCACACCGGTGGATGATAAGTTCACTAAGAATGTACCTACATGGAAAGCCTTTGATTTGTTTGCCAGCAGTTGGCCTTCCCGCCTCGCCTGGGTAGTGATTTATATTGCTTTGTACTTGTTGTTTGCTCCGTCAGCCTGGTTCCTGATTTTGGTTCCGATACATGCTGTAATGGGTCCGTTGCACGGCGTTATCATTAATTGGTACGCACATAAATACGGTAATGTGAATTATGAAGCTGACAACACATCGAAGAACCTGTTTAAGATTGATTGGCTTATGTTTGGTGAAGGTTATCACAACAATCACCACACCTTCCCCAGCCGCAGCAACTTCGCCTCCAAGCGTGGCGAATTTGATCCATGCTACCCATTGATTCTATTGCTGAACAAGCTTCGTATTATTAAAGTGAACAACAGTTTACAGGCAGCATAAGCGCTATAAATTTTTTGTAAAGGCTTGCCATTTGGTGGGCCTTTTTTGTTGTTGGCTAGTTGTACTTTTCTAATAATCCTGCTGTGTTTATCCTGACAATGGCTATGTTGGCCGGCATTACCGCTATCATTTTTTTCGCGCAGCGATGGCAGCGGAGCAGCGACGCAACTCAGTAATTGATAATGAATGGATGATTGCGACTGTGCTTGTTGATTGTTTGTCCTGCTGAGGCACGAAGCATCTTTGGTAATTGCTGTAACGAATAAACACAACCATTCGTGTACGTTATAACAGTCGCCTATCAAACGGTGTACAAATCCCTCCGCCTCATCCGGCTTAGCCACCTTCTGCAATTGGAGAAGGGGAAATGGAACAAGATAATTTCTGGATGACAAGGCCGCTAAGGTTACGGTAGCAGTTTGATTGAAGGCTCAAAGAAAACATTGTGTAAGCCAGTGTTTGTGCGGCGGGTGGCCCTCTCCGTGCGGAGAGGGTCGGGGTGAGGCCGGCTGTTTACCGCCGCGACGAAGTGACTAATGTTGTTATAAACGTACAAGAGTGCGACGCAACGACAGCTTCATAGCAGCACTTCAGCTAAGTACAAAAGAATATTGAACAAGAAATGATGAATAAAGAAGTTAAGCCTTTTCGCACACCACGATAACCCCCCAAACGCCTAACCCCAAACTCATTTATCTTTATCGCTTTAAATAAACGAACGTATGCAAACTCCGTGGAGCGATTATCAAAAGCAAAATGAACAACGGTTTTTAGACGAGATGCTGGACCTGCTGCGCATTCCCTCTATAAGCGCTAAAACTGAACATAAAGATGATATGCGCCGCTGTGCCGATGTGGTGAAACAACGACTATTAGACTCTGGCTGCGACCGCGCCGAAGTAATGGAAACAGCCGGCCACCCGGTAGTGTATGGAGAAAAGATTATTGGTTTAGATAAACCTACTGTATTAGTATATGGGCACTACGATGTGCAACCGGCCGATCCGCTGGAACTGTGGCACAGCGGGCCTTTTGAGCCGGTGATAAAAGATGGAAAAGTATATGCCCGCGGCAGCGCCGATGATAAAGGCCAGTTTTATATGCACGTGAAAGCCTTAGAAGTAATGGCAAAAACGAACAGCATGGAAACCAACATAAAATTTTTAATTGAAGGCGAAGAAGAAGTAGGCTCGCCCAATCTTGGCGCCTTTGTGCGGGAGAATAAAGAGTTGCTTGGAGCCGATGTTATTTTAATCAGCGACAGCTCTATGATCAGCATGGAAAACCCTTCGCTGGATATTGGTGTTCGGGGGTTATCCTACATTCAGGTAGAGGTGACAGGCGCCAACCGTGACCTTCATAGCGGCACGTATGGCGGCGCAGTGGCTAATCCTATTACCATTCTATGTCAGCTGATTGCCAAACTTCACGATGAGAAAAATCATATTACCATACCGCATTTTTATGATGATGTGGTGGTTGCCAGGGATAAAGAAAGAGAGTTGATGGCAAAGGCGCCATTTGATAAAAAAGAATATAAAAAAGAATTAGGTATCGCCAAACTTTGGGGCGAGAAAGGCTATACCACTGCGGAGCGAACCGGCATCAGGCCTACCATTGAGGTGAACGGCATCTGGGGTGGCTATACCGGCGAAGGCGCTAAAACCGTGCTTCCTTCAAAAGCTTATGCAAAAATCTCTGCACGGCTGGTGCCTGATCAAACGTCGGATGATATCACCAAGCTGCTGATTGACTGGTTTGAAAAGAACGCACCGGATAGCGTTACTATAAAAGCAGAGTTGCACCATGGCGGCGAGCCGTACATGACACCTATTGACAGCAAGGGATATAAGGCAGCGGCAAAAGCTATTCAAACCACGTTTGGTAAAGACCCGGTTCCTGTGCGTGGTGGTGGTTCTATTCCTATCTGCTCTATCTTGGAAAAAGAATTAGGCACTAAAATTATTTTCATGGGCTTTGGGTTAGATACGGATAACCTGCACTCTCCTAATGAAAAATATAATTTAGAGAATTACTATAAAGGCATCGAAACGATTCCTTATTTCCATAGGTTTTTTGCACAGGGGTAAGAAATTTAAAGTTTATAGTCCAAAGTCAAAGTCTAAAACTTTGACTTTTTTATTACATAAAATTTTACTTAACTGCTTTGCTACTTTTTTTATTTTTTAACAAACAGACCAACAAATTCTACTTGATGAATAATTCTTTTTGAAGAAACAAACTTTTTATAAATCAAACATGAAACCAGCCCTTAAGCTAATATATGATCCTGTTGTTTTGTTTGAATTTGATATTTTATATTCTAAATTTCCTGCTGTAGGATAAACCGGTGAATATTCTCCATCGAAAAATAATACCCCCAAAACCAAACTTAATTTAAAAAGGTTTGCGTCGGATGATGGTTCCTTAACGCTGGAATTAAGAGCATTTGAATTATACCAGTAAAGAGCAGAGAATTTTTCTTTGTAGTATGAAAGTTCTAAGTGACTGTCCTCTGGGTCGTCATATTTATTTAGAGGTATTTTTATTCCTCCACCAATTCTTAATATGTCATGCTCGAAACTGCCATATGATTTAAAACCAGTAACTCCTCCGCTATAACTGCCATTTTCAGAATCATAATCGCCGCTTTTTATATAGTATCCTCCCCGAATAAATAAATTTACATTTTTGCCAAAGCCCAAACTACCTATCCCTCCGTAACTATTATAAGTGTAGCCCTGGCCTGACAGCAGCCCTAATGCTCCACTGGGCTCAACTGAAAAATAAAAAGTTTTAGACGCGTAAAGGGTTATCGGCAAAGCGCCTTCTATAAAGGCCGTGGTAAAATTTGAATTATCAGTCCAATTTGTTGGCGACCCTGCCTGACCATTGTTTTCATAGTAAGGAAGTTGGATATAACCACCATTGATTTTAAACTTTGCAAAAGTCTTCTTATTTGTAATCTTATTGTTGTTGAATTGGCCATTTGCCAACAGGCTTGAGATCACAGCCTCACTTGTTTGCATCAATGTATTCTGAGCGATTGCTTGTTCTTGTTTGGCTTTTGCTAATTCTTGATTAGGTGTGTTAAGACTCGGATCCTCAGTTGAAGTATTATATTGGTCGATTAGTTCGGGTGATGACTTATTGATATTGTTTTGGCTTGGGGTGGAAGAGTTAGATGAGTTAATTAATTCTTTTCCATTATTTGTATTTCCACCTTTAATAGCCGTGCCTGATTTTTTCTCATCAATAAGAGTAATATCCTGGTTTACAATATTTATTGCCTCAACTAAAAAACCCTTGAAAACATTGGCACTCGTAACTGCTATTTCCCAGCTTGCCGCATATTTTATTTTTGTTACATTGTTGAGTAAAGTGTTCTCATCAACTGGCGCCAATAAATATGGAGTGAAATCAACAAGGATAATCCCATTCTTACCGCTACAATGTAAAGCGACAACTAGCTTATTTACTTTATATTTTCTATTCGTTTTATTATAAAGCCATACAGAAACATCAGCATAAGGCTTTCCAAAGTTCCAAGTGTTGTCCCAATTTTTTACGTCTACTCTTATCTGCATGAACTGATCCCCTTGCTGCATATAAACGTGATTTACACTTTTGGCATTCTGTGCTTTAATTAAAATGTTACATCCAAAAAACAATACCACTAAAATAGAGGCTCTGAATTGGAAATGCTTTTTCATAAACAAATTTTTAATAAAATGGATAAAAAAATTATTTAGATGTATTCTATCAAAAAAAAAGATGCACTTCCTTTTTATGTATTCTCGTTTGCCTATAAGTTGACTATTTTTGTGGCAATAATGTCTTTTAATACTTCTGAGGTGAAGTATCACAATGGTTGCCCCAAATGGGAGCATATTTAGAATGATATCTAATGACCGTTCTTAGGTTCCCAACGTAATCTTTAATAATAATTCGACCATTCTCCGTATAAAAATCAACCACTGCAGCGCCATCAATCTTTTCACCTATAGTTATATCTCCGTCACATTTAATAGTTACTGTTGAAGCGCCATCTATTTTTCCATTAATACTAACATTTCCATGTTTGCAAATTATAGTTACATTACTCTGCCCATCAATTTTCTCATTAATTACACAACTTCCAGATTCACTGATTAATAAGGCTGTACTTTGCCCATCAATTTTTCCATTAATCATTAAAGTTCCTGGGCACGATAACGTAATATTCGCCCTATTATCAATAGTAGGATAAGTGCATGGTTGACTTTGACAAAATGAACTATTAGGAGTTATCAACAAAATATTTGTAATGAAAAGAATGTAAACTATATGCTTCATGAGGTTTAATTTTTATTGGTCAAAAACTTGCATAAAGATGGTGATTTACCGATGCCCCTACCAATACAAACCACTTGGTATTTTTTCCCTCTTTTGAAAAACTAACTTTACACCACAATGAAATGGTGGGCCATTTTTATATTATTCATTCTGCCACTTAATAGCGTTAAAGCCCAGGTTCATCTAAGCAATCAAAGCTCTTATTCTGTCAATGGAAACGTATCTATCTTAAAAGAAGAGGATAGCGCTTTGTCTATTCAACAAGCATGGAGGTATTACCAACAGAGAAGGTTTACACCATTTGCTACACCTACCAATTCAGTTAATAAAGGTTTTGTAAAAAGTGTTTATTGGATTGCTGTCCCCATTAAAAACATTTTAGCCAATAGTCAAAGCCTCGAAGCCGGCATTATTAATGGTGGCGTATTTCATTTAGTGTTTTATTTACTTTCTGATAGCGGCCGTGTAATGGATCAATACATCACCGGTACCCGTTATGATTTTTACAGCCGCCCTGTTAAAAATCGGCACTACTACTTTCCAGTTAACCTGCAGGCAAACAGCGGTGCTGTTATTTTTTATCGTATTGATATGCGGGGTAATGGCTTTGATATTCCGCTGGAGATCGTAAAAAAAGAATTTATTGATGGCAAAGAATGGATGGCTTCTATGTTCTATGCTTTCTATAGCGGGTGGATGGCCTTTGTAGCTTTTCTCAGTTTGATTACTTATTTATGGACGAAGGACAGGGTATATATTTTTTATTGTCTTTATGTACTAAGCGGCTGTTTATTTTTTATCGGGGATGGCAATTATGATTTTCAATTGCTTTATCCGCACTGGCCTGGCCTGGCAACTATTTCTCCTACGATTTATGGCCTGGCCTTGTGCTTTTTTATGCTGCTGTTTAGTAGCGATTTTCTACAGCTAAAAGCTACGCACCGGAAATTGTTTTTAGTGGCAAGGGGTTGGGCACTCCTTCTTATCACCACAATGCTATTGCTTGTCTATGCTTATACATTAAGTGAAAACATTGGCCTGCGCACTTTTGTTTTTGGTTACCTGTTGTTTTCCATAACAGGCGCCTGGGTAGTACAGATTTATGCTATCATCCGCCGCATTTTAGATAAGTATAAGCCAGCCTATTTATACGGTGCGGCACTCGTATCGGTTTTCATTTCTGTGATCATTTATGTCTTGCATGTGTTAGGTAAAATAGGCGATCTGGTTCCGACCTACATCTATATCCCCCTTGGCTTTGCCGTAGAAATCATTATTCTCTCCTTTGCCCTCATTTATAGTTACAACTTTCATAAACGACAACACCAACATTTATCCGCAACTCTCGCTGATGAGCAACTTAATTTTAGCCGTGGCCTTATCAAGACACAGGAGGCCGAACAAAAGCGCATTGCGGAAGACCTTCACGATGAATTGGGTGGTAACCTCGCTGCCATCAAAATGAATTTGCAAAGTCTTCACCTGCAAAATGAAGGCGTAAGCAACACCATTATTCACCTAATAGACAAAGCATCTGATAGTGCCCGAAATATTGCACATAATCTAATGCCTCCTGAATTTGCCAAAACAAGTTTGCACGAACTACTGACAACTTATTATAACCAGCTAAATAATGAAGATGGCCTCCGTTTTAATTTTCATGTTTCTGGAGCCAATAGCCATTTTTCTAAAGAAGATGAACTAATGATCTACCGCATAGTAATGGAGTTAACCAATAATATAATTAAGCACGCAGGGGCTACAGAAGCTACGGTTCAACTGCTATACAATGGAAACAATTTAGAAATAATGGCCGAGGATAACGGCAATGGATTTTCTCCCGCACCATCGAATGGGATGGGTATCGCAAATATCGAATCAAGAGTAAACTACCTGCAGGGGAAAATAAATATTGATACAAGTACACACGGAACAACGATCATAATAAAACTGCCTTATAAAAAATAACATGGATAAGAAAACGATTCATCTGATTATTGCAGATGATCACTCATTGTTTATTGATGGCTTAAAATTATTGCTGAGGGATGAAAGCGATATTACAGTTGATGACGTTGCCAACGATGGCAAAGAGTTATTAAGCCTGCTGCAGCGACAAACTCCCAACATCGTTTTATTAGATATAAATATGCCAAAGCTCAATGGGCTGGAGGCATCAAGGCATATAAAGAAATCGTATCCGGGCATCAAAATAATCATCCTTTCCACTTACAAGGAGGATCATCTTATTGAAAAAGCAAAACAGTACGGCGCTAATGGGTACCTGTTAAAAAATTGCAGCAAAGAAGAACTCTTGCAAACCATTCAGCTTATTTTTACCGGGCATTCCTGCTTTCCTTACCGCACCCCGAAAGATGATAATGGGTTTGATGAGAAAGACGTTTTTCTAAAACAGTTTGACCTTACGAAACGGGAAGCAGAAATAATACAGCTTATCAAAAACGATTTAACCAACCAGCAAATAGCCGATAAACTTTATCTAAGCATTTACACAGTAGAAACCCACCGCAAAAACATTATGCAAAAGCTGGGATTAAAAAGCCCTGCCGCATTGATAAAATTTATTTTGGAAAATAATATCTGAACGGTTCCTTCAACCTTCTAAAATTTTCTGAAAGAAAAGCTTAGGGAAAGCTTGCCCCTTTATTTTTCCACCGGCTTAGGCAAAGGATGATATTGAAAGCTTTGTATAACAGGAGAGGCGTTTGGAATATGCGGTGCATTACCTGTAAAAGGCACGCCCACCTTGCCTTCATAAAAATTAGGTATAAGGCCAATCATTGTTTTAGGGGGTACAAAGCACACCATACCATCTTGTGGCAACACGTGAATACCGGGCGTCAACATTCCATTGGCATCACGGCCTGGTGGCTTTACCTCCTTCGTTTTATCATTAAGAACCATATACGTATTATTCACTTAAATATCTCCCTGGATCATCTTTTTTAGAATAGAATCGTATTTATGCTGTTGTGCTATAGCATTAAAACAAAATAACACAAAAGTCAATAACAGCAGTGGTTTCATGGCAGAAAATTTTATCTAAGTTAAAAAATATTGCGGATAGCGTTATAAATAACCGTTTGCATAATGTAAAGTTTACTTTACACTACTAATTCGCTTACTTTGCTGCAAAATTATTTTATGAAGTTTCTCTTACCACACCAATTTAAGAAGATTGGAATAATAATAGCCCCGCTCGGATTTGGTTTGTGGTTGTGTATGCAGCTAAGAGTTACGAACAAGTTTTTTTCTTACTTGGGCATGGAAGATGTAAAAAATAATTCCGGTTATTCTTCTTTTGCAATGGCTAATACTATTATTGCCATTGTTTCCTTTTTTTCTTTTCTAGCCGGCATGTATTTTCTTTCTTTTTCAAAAGAGAAAGTAGAAGATGAAATGATTTCAAAACTAAGGTTGAGTTCTTTTCAGTTTGCAGCTTTGTGCCAATTGTTATTTTTCATTTTCACATTTGCGTATATGGCTATGAGTAGAAAAGAGCCTAATGGTGATGGAGCGCTGGCCTTATTTTTTCTAAGTGCGGTTTTTCTATTCTGGATTTTATTTATTCTTCATTTTAATTATGTGGTACATCTGCAACATAAAATGTATAGCGGCAGTAAGTCTAAAATAGAATGAAAAATCACATTAAAGAAGTTCGGATCAGTAAAGAGTTAACCCAAGTAGTTCTTGCAGAAAAGCTCTCTGTATCGCGGCAAACTATTATTTCCATCGAAACAGGAAAATATATTCCTTCTACCATTCTTGCTTTAAAACTGGCAAACGTTCTTGGCAAAAAAGTTGACGAATTATTTACTTTGGAAAAGAATGATTGAATATGTCCACAAAAGAAAAGCTCCGCATTGATAAATACCTCTGGGCCATCCGGCTTTTTAAAACCAGAACCCTGGCTGCCGCCGCCTGCGATACAGGCAAAGTAAAACTGTTAGGTAACAACGTAAAAGCGGCAAAAACGGTAAACGTTGGCGAAGAGTATGAGGTAAAAACAGAGGCCAAAAAATGGATTATTAAAGTAACCGGCTTATTGCACAATCGCCTGGCCTATGCTGAAGCCATCAACTATTATATTGACTTAACTCCGGAGGAGGAAGCAGACAAGTTGCAATTTCAAGCCGCCTCATTTCATACGGGTAAGCGGCCCAGCAAAATAGGAAGGCCAACAAAAAAACAGCGCCGCGAAAGAGAGGAGTTTTTTGGGGAAGAAGGTGATTGATAAATTATATGCAATTCTATTTAGAGGGAAGCTTCAACCCTAATTGTTTAAAAGAAAGCAACGCCTCTGCATTTCCTTTAGCATCATTGACCGGGTTATGATCGTGACTTGTTTTTCGGTAGAGCTTTTTCCATTCAGAATTTAAGCCGGTGTCCATCTTCATTCCGCAGTATAAATCACCAATTCTTCTACCTGAAAAGCCAAAAGGATTTTTGCCAACAAACCAATGAAAATACCAGTTTATCCATTGCCAGTCAAAGGCAAGGTTATCGCTTATAAAGATTGGCCTGCCTATAGAATTTTGTTCAATCCATACAGCAAACTTTTCCATTACAATTTTCGGTTCATCAAAAAACAAATGTTGTTCACGATTAAACCCGCTAACAGCTAACGCTTCCGGTATCCATTTTTCCGAAATCGGTTTTGTTTCGCCATAAAATGTTTTTGACAAAGAAGGTTCTACTATCACAGCCCCAAAACAGACCATCGAATATTTATGCGGAATTTCGCCGTCCGCTTCGACATCTACAACTATATAAGACATTTTATTTAAGGTTTCTAAAGTTACAAGGCGCTATATATAAGAAACTATTAAAGTAAGTGCAGTTGACACCATGAAATTATTTCGTTTTTCGGCATACCTATTATCCTGTTCTCAATCTATGTTACTGATTGCCTGACATGATACCCATGTTCTTATTAGCCAACTGTCCGCAGGCGGCATCAATATCTTTACCGCGGCTGCGGCGAAGGCGGGCATTCACTTTGTGCTTTTCCAGGTAGGCCATAAACTCGTTCACCCGTTCTTCCGAAGGCTTTTCAAACCGGGCTAAATCAATCGGGTTGTATTCAATGATGTTCACCAGATCGGCCGGTACTTGCCGGTAAACTTTTATCAAATCATCAGCGTCTTTTACACTGTCGTTAAAGTTGTTGAAGAGAATATATTCCAGCGTTATTTCATTACCGGTTTTTTGGTAGAAATAATTCAAAGCCTCAATTAATGCTTTTAAATTATTGCTTTCATTAATAGGCATGATCTCGTTTCGCTTGGCATCGTTAGCCGCATGAAGAGACAGCGCCAGCTTGAACTTCACGCCATCATCGCCTAATTGTTTGATCATTTTTGCTACACCGGCGGTTGATACCGTAATACGTTTCGGGCTCATAGCAAGGCCATCTTCGGCCGTGATTCTTTCAATGGCTTTTAATACATTTTTATAGTTCAGCAATGGTTCGCCCATGCCCATAAAAACAATGTTGCTTAGCTTCTTACCATAAACTTTTTGTGTTTGTTGGTTCAATAAAACCGCTTCATCATAAATCTCATCAAAGTCAAGATTCCGTTTGCGGTCCATATAACCAGTTGCACAAAATTTGCAGCTAAGCGAGCAACCGATTTGTGAAGAAACGCAGGCCGTGTAGCGGCTTTCAGTGGGAATCAAAACACCTTCGCAGAGGTAACCTTCATGAGTAACAAAGCCTGATTTTAAAGTACCATCAGAGCTATGTTGCGTAGAAGAAACCGTTAAAACAGGCAATGTAAAATTGGCTCCTAATTTCTGACGAAGCTCTTTACTCAGGTTCGTCATTTCAGCAAATGACATGGCGTGTTTGGTCCACAGCCATTTCCAAACCTGGGCCGCCCGAAACTTTTTTTCACCCATCTGCAAAAAAGTTGACTCCAGCTCATTATACGACAACTGCCGGATATTCTTTGCTGATTTTAATGTCGCGATTACCGGTTCTGCCATGCGGCAAAAATACGCCAAACGCAGATGCGGCGCGGCCTTTGGCTACCATCTTGCAAAGCCTTTAACACCCGCGTTTGCCCCGCTTGCAATAAAAATTTACATTTGATAAAATGTTTTTTATGAGCAATGAAGTTTTAGAAAAAGTGAAGTTGTTATCTCCTGATGAACAAAAAGCTGTTGAAAATTTTATACTTGGTTTATTAAGCCAACATAAAGAAACAGAGGCTGACACTGAAGAGTCAGTGGCGGAGATGCGTCTGCGCAACATGGGACGTCTGAAAGGACAAATATGGATGGCTGACGATTTCAATGATACACCGGAAGACTTTAAAGACTATTTATAATGGCCCTGCTTTTAGACACGCAAATAATTATCTGGATAGAGCAGGACAGAGACAGAATTCCTGAACCCATCAAGCGTGAAATCGCTTTAAGCAAAGCAAATTATTTTAGTGCTGTTTCGGTTTGGGAACTGGCGATAAAAATAAAAACCGGCAAACTTGTTTTAAAGCATCCATTACCGCTTTTTATTGAGAATTTTATTGAAGGTTATAAAGTGATGTACCTGCCGATCTCTCTTTCTCATATCTACAAAACTTTTGAACTTCCCTTGCACCACAACGATCCTTTCGACCGCTTGATTATGGCACAGGCTTTGGCAGAAAACATGCCTGTAATAAGTTCCGATGCTAAATTTGATGCTTACCCGGTAACCCGCATCTGGTAACTTTTTTCAAACAACAGACTTACCACTTTCTTTATGCAAAATGTTTTTGTAATAGACGCCATACGTACGCCCCTGGGCAAATATGGTGGCGCTTTAGCCACTGTACGGCCCGACGATTTATTGGCGCATGTGATTAAAGAATTAATGAAAAGAAACCCTTCGGTTGATGCATCATGCATTGAAGATGTGATTGCCGGCGCGGCTAACCAGGCCGGCGAAGATAACCGCAATGTGGCCCGCATGGCGGCTTTGCTGGCCGGACTACCTTTTTCGGTGCCGGGTAATACCGTTAATCGTTTGTGTGCTTCCGGGTTACAGGCTATCATGGATGGAGCCCGCCAGATTGAATGTGGCGATGCTGAGTTGATCATTGCCTGCGGTGTTGAAAGCATGAGCCGTGCACCTTTTGTAATGGCAAAAGCAACGACGCCTTTTCAACGCACGCAGGAGATTTATGACACCACTTTGGGCTGGCGTTTCGTCAACAATAAATTATCCGATGTTCACTATCCTTACAGCATGGGCGAAACCGGTGAGAACGTAGCAAAACGCTGGAACATCAGTCGTGAGGCGCAGGATCAATGGGCTTTATCGTCGCAAGAGAAATATTTTGCTGCGTTGGAAAAAGGTATTTGGAAAGAGGAGGTTGTTGCGGTAGAAGTATCTGCTCAAAAAGGTAGCACCCATCTTTTTGATACCGATGAACATCCACGTAAAACGTCCATGGAAAAATTGGCTTCACTAAAACCTGCTTTTATAAAAGAAGGCGGAACAGTCACCGCTGGCAATGCAGCAGGATTGAATGATGGCGCCGCTGCTATGTTATTGGCGAGCGAAGGCGCTGTAAAAAAATACGGCTTAAAGCCGATGGCTAAAGTCGTTGCTTCGGCGGTGGCAGGCGTTGATCCGGCGGTGATGGGTATTGGCCCCTTACCCGCTACCAATAAGGCTTTGCGGCGGGCATCGCTTTCTATTGCCAATATAGATTTAATTGAATTGAATGAAGCTTTTGCGTCGCAGGTGCTGGCTTGCGTTCACGACCTGCAATTAGATAAAACAAAAGTGAACGTGAACGGCGGCGCTATTGCATTAGGCCATCCCCTGGGTTGCAGCGGTGTGCGTTTATCAACAACATTGGTTCACCAAATGAGGCGCAGCGACAGCAAATATGGATTGGCTACCATGTGCGTAGGTGTAGGGCAGGGGGCGACAGTGATTTATGAGCTTTGTCAATGAAAAAGCCGAAGTTGAATCCGGCCTTTATAAATCAGCTATTAAGCCAATATAATTTTAATAAGCTCCAAGAAAACTAAAGCTGTCAGAAGTGCTTGAAGTAATAATCTTTAATGCCGTTCCATCAATTAGACAGGAGTAAATAAAATGTGTGTTTGAACTACTTTCGTAAACTTCAAAAAATAATGTCTTTCCATCTGGAGACAAAATACCATTTGTCCCATTTAAAATTCTTCCCGATGGAAGAACAATAGGAATAGTTTTCATATTAGTGCCATCATAATTCATGAGAGTAAAATTATTGTTATGTCCTATAAGCAAAAAGCCTTGTTGCGTTACACCGGAAGCTGAATTTGTTGATAAAACCCCCGTGTTACTCACAGATAAACCTTGCCCCACAATAACTCCACCTAAAGCGGCAGTTGTTGCCGGAGGTAGCACATAAGGATTGTTTGTTTGTGCAATTACTTCTTTTTGACAGCTTATTTGAAAAAGAATAATAGAAATTGAAAACATGGACAAAACAATTGATCCAAAAAGAATTTTTTTCATAAAGTATAATTTCAATGATTGATTAAAGTGCTTTGTTATAAGATTTCTCCTGGTAGAATAACATCTGAGGGTTTATCTTTTTCATTAACTTGATTTAGAAAATAATAGTTAGTGTTTTCAATGTTCAACATCCCTCTGTCGCCATGATTTTGAAAATAGTAAGGCTTTGCTTTCACCATTGGGCTTACCTGCAAAAGCCTTGCAGAATTAAAGCTTGGTTTGTGCATTATTATCAGGGTTTGCTCAACAACATCCAACAATGATTGGTCATCAAGTGTAGCGTACCTGCAGCTCTTATTAGGTTGTCGTCCAATCACTCCATTTTCACAATCAAAGTGATTGCTGATTCTGGTTTTTAAATTTTTAGCCTGACCAATGTATAACAATGTGTCAATGCCGTATAAAGGAGATGTGCCATAAATTTGATAAACTCCTGAGTTTGCCGGAAAATCTTTGTAATCTGCTTTCATCCAATTGAGGGTAATTATTTCAAATTCTATTTTTTGCATAACGAACGAGCTTTTTGTTTACCTAAAGTGTAGCGGTTATAATTGTTTATTGTAAGAATGCCGGATAGTAGTAGGCAGTTGTTTTTTATTTTAGATTGTGCGGCTAAAGTAGCGTTGCGCTTTTCAATTTTTTTGTTCAATTCCGTACAATAATTCTATGGCAAGAGTTGTAAACGTTCAAAGCGAAAAAGATTTAAAACGGCTGCGTAAAGCTGTAGAAAAGACTTTTGGAAAAAGTATACTAACACAGACAGATTGTGAACATCTTACCCATGATGTGATCAATAAAACAAATGTTCGCCTCAGCCAGCAAACGCTACGAAGGTTCTTCGGGTTGGTGGCGTCTGCTTCATCTGCCTCAATTTCAACTTTAAATAGTCTTTGTCAATTTGCAGGTTATAAAGACTGGGTCAGCTTCATACAAGCAAAGCAAAAGAATGTAAGGAAGGCAGAAATCAAAACTCTTTCCGGTGAAGAAATCCTTTTTATAAAAGATTTTTATTCTATTCAGCTTGATGTTTGGGGCGACAAAAATTTTTACAACGCTTCTTACAATATAGCACGCAAAATTGTATCTTCTGATTATGATGAAAGCTTGTTAAAGTGGCTGGCAACCAATCCCACATCGCAGCGATTTTTCTATGAATACTTTCCCTACCTTGAAGGGTTGGGTGGAAATTATATCAATGGTATCAAGTGGTACCTAAAAAATGCAAAAAAAGAAGAAGCAAAAGCCTTTGGTAACTCACTTCTTTTTTTAGGATGTTTTTTAACTACTGATGAAGAAGGAATGGAAACGCAATTCCACTCTTTGAAAAAATTGGAAATAGATGTTTCCATACATCCCTTGCCCTTAGCCCGGCTGATTGGAAATCATATTTTGTATTATTCAAAAACCGATCGCAGCCTTTTTCATGAATGGGTGAATATAGGAATACACCAGTATCTTGATGGCTATCACTCAAATAATCCAAAAACACATTGTTTTCCGGGTTTTCATTTTATGCTCGCTGATTATCTTTTGCTGGCCGATGAATACGAAAAGGCTCTTGTTGTTATAGAAAATTTTGAACAGATACATATTCATTTGGAATCCTTTTACAAACCACACGACAGCTATATTGAAATTGTAAAACTGCAAAAGGCCATGGCCCTTGTATTTTCGGGGCAAGAGGTAAAAGGCAAAAAACTGCTCAAAGAAATTCATCCGCAGGCTTTCTGGTTTTTTAATAAAAAATTTTACTGGATACGGTACCTTTTATTGGAATTGTATTTGACTAATCAAGCGGCAGTTATCAAAAGGCAAAAACTAATTGGTGAAATCAAAAGCCTCATTGCCGAAACGAGGTTCAACTATTTCAACATCTATCTTGAGCGCTATTTATGACAGGCTATGTAATTCAATTTATTGCTATGGCATCTTTTGGGTTGAGCAATTGCTTGTGGTCATACCCACTGAAAAAGATGTCTCCTCTATTGCTGATTACTTTACGTGCTACCTTAACAAGTTCTTTATTTCTGCTACTAATTATTCTTCAATCGCAATTTGATTTTCCTCTTTTCAAAGGGTTCTATTCGCCATTATTGTCTTTGCATTTTGAAGATGTTTTATTGTCGGTTTTGATTTGTGCCGTTAGTTATTTTGGTTTGTTCTTTTTTAATCTTTCTATTAAGTCTGGTAGTGTGAGCCTTTCTATTCCTGTTTTATGTATGGGTACACTTTTAGGTATTACTATCGGCGTATTCTTTTACTGGGAAAGCTTTACTTTTTTTAAAGTAGTGGCTGGATTTGCTTTTGTTATTGGTTTGTGGTGCATGGAAAAATTAAATAGGCAAATGTGCAAACTGCGTTTTTCAAAAGGAGTTTATTACAGTTTGTTGGCAACGCTTTTTTGGGGTGCAAGTGCTTTTTACTTAGTGGGAATAAAAAGGGTTGGTGCATTCAACTTTTCGTTGATTTTAGAGTGTACAGTTGCATTAATGAGTTTAACAAGCTTGCTTTTTCAGAAACGGTTTTTGATTTCGTTGGATATATCTACTGTCAAGGAAAATTTTCACTGGATAATAAAATTAGCCCTATGTGGTTTTTGTGGTGTTTTGTTTGCCAGCCTTGCGTTTTTGTATTTGCCGGTAACCACGTTGGGCTTGTTGGTAGTTGTGCAGCCGGTGGTTTCCATGTGCTTTGCTTCTTTTTTGCTGAAGGAAAGGCTGCAACCTATTCAATATGTGGGAGTTGGAATTATATTATTTGGTATGTGGCTATCAAATTTGTAGCCTGCTTTATGTCTTGGTTTAAGTGAAATCCCAAAAGTTTATGTTACGCTCATCTTTTTGAAATACTAAAAACTTGCTTGGTACAATTTTTAAAGTATTCTCTTGATGAAATTGAGTGTAGTTTTTGTTTTGGCCAACATAATATTGCCTTCCTGTTTTCTTTTTAAAGATTATAAAAAGAAGGGGTTGGTTTATAACGAAAACGGACAATCAAAATCAGCGACGATTCTTGTTCCGAAAGGTTTTTTGAAACAAGAATCGGTCGACACGGCTGGTGTTACCATTCACACTTATTATTATACCGGAGGCGCTATATTATACACTGCTTATCTCACCGATACCACCACGGAATTACAACCGATTGACAAGACCATTCATCAACCGCTGTATCACCGGTTAGGTGGATTGGTGTATAAAGGCCAGGATGATAAAAGCCTTTACTACCGCGAAATTCAGCAAGGCCACTTGCGGTTTGGTTATCGTTTTGTGCCTGAGGTATTAGAGTTTCAATTCGATTCGGCCACCAATTATGCCTCGCTGCAAAAACATTAATCCGCAGCTTCAAAATCTACATTGCGATAGAGGTCGTGGATAGGACAGGAGAAGTCAATTGTTTCAATGATAAAATCTTCATCGCCATTTTTACTTTCACGGAAGTTCCAAAAGCTGGTGGCTTGTTTTGTGTAGCGTTCTACCAGCACATCAAGCGATGAAATAAGGATGTATTCTTTGAGTGAAGGAATATCGCGATAGAGTTTAAACTTCTGTCCGCGAGCGTAGCCTTGGGTTTTTTTTGAAAGCACTTCTATGATCACAACCGGGTTGGTCACTACATCATTTCTGCCCTTCCATTTTTCAAGTTCCCCGCAAAAAATACTAAGGTCGGGATAAGTAATTAGCGTGTTAGCTTCGATATGAATTTTCAGATTGCTAAGAAAAACTTCACAGCTTTTGTTCTTCAAAAAATTATTAACCGTACTAAGGGTGTTCACTACTATACGACTATGATTCATTGTGAAATCATCCATCGCAAAAACTTCTCCCTGGTAATACTCATGCTTCTCCAAAGCATCTTCTTCCTGTTCCAAATATTCTTCAACAGAGATGGGTTTAGTACTTATCATTTGCTGTCATTTTTTAATCAATAAAGCCTATACAACAACCTTTTCACCAATCGGTAATTAGTAATAGCAGAAAGCACAATCAGCGCCAAGGCAATCACCACTACCAGCCAATCTATTTGCGTACTTAGCTCCTCGCGGCTGAACATCACAAACCGGTGAAAGGCCCACTGCATCAGTTGTGTAGCGGCAAGCGCCGCCAGTACAATTAAAACATAAACCGGTATAAATTTTTTAGAAACGTTCTTGCTTAACCATAAGGGCGAGTAACCCAGGAGCAATAACAATTGCAGGCTATCGCGACTGCGGGCAATCACCAGTTGCAGGTAAAAAGAAAACAGCATCAGCGCCATTACCACCACCAGCAAACCAAACACGCCCAGCCCGGTGAAAATGCCTTGCACCACCTGCTTGGTGCGCCCAAATTTTGTTTTGTCTTTGTTGATGTTGTAGCCTTTACTATCAATGTAGTTTAGCAGCTCAGGGTTGTTGGCATCTTTGGTTTTTATAAAGATGCGGCTATACCCCAATTGCTTGCCGGAGGCGTATGTTTTATTGGCCCAGTCTAAAAAAGATTTCGGCACCAGGATGGAATTTACACGATCGCTGAAGGCCGCGATCTTACCAATAAATTTTCCATGCTGGCCGTTGCCTTCAGTGTTAATCACCAGCGGCAAACCCATTAACGTTTCCTGCGACATTTGCGGCAAGCCCTGCCCCGGTGCAAAAATATTATAGGCTTCAAAAAACTCCGACGATAGAATTACCGGTACATTGATCTGGCCTTCCACCCATTTAAAATTTGGTGGTACTGTGTCTATATAATCATCTTCCAGCGACTCTAAAAAAAAGTCGGTAGATACCGGCAATATTTCGCCGCCACTAAGCTTTATATGAAACTGGCTGGCGCCAAGAGGAGCCGCTCCTTCCAAAAAAGATTGCTTTTTTAAGTCGGTTAATTCCGCATCACTAAATGCATTTCGCTCCGGGTCGCCGGACGATTCATTGGTAACCCTTTTAGTGATAGAGATAAAATCGTAACCGGTTTTTGTAACCGTTTTATCTTTTATCAGTTGTTGTATGTTGATGTACATCTGCACAGAGCAAAGCAAAAGCAACACGCCAATGCCTAAGCCAATGTAAGAGAACCATCGCGAAGCCGCGCTGGTACCGGTTTGCAGCAGGGGTTTTATAGGAGCGAAAGACAGTGCCAAAACAAAAAATTATAAATGAAATAATCGGGTGTAGGGGAATGCTTCTATCTTTTCAAGGTCGGCAAAGATGATGGCCGCGCCACGGGCCTTTGCTTCTTCCAGCATCAGTGTTAACGCTAAGCCGGCGTTGTTATTATCAAGATGGCTGAAGGGTTCATCTAACAATAAAAAATGAAACGGTTGCAGCAAAGCCCGTATAATAGCCACCCTTTGTTGCTCGCCATAGGAGCAGGTTTTAGCCAACGAACGCAGCTTGCTTCCAATGCCTAACCGTTCCGCCATCTCCGTTATTTTTTCTTTTGGGTGATACGGATTTAACTGGCGTTTGATCTCCAGATTTTGCAAAACAGTTTGCTCAGGAAGCAGCCGCATATCCTGCAACACAATGCTGATGTTATCTCTTCGCTGCAAAGCAAAATCTTCTGCCGTATAATTTTTTACGGGTTGACCGGCATAGTTTATAGTGCCGTTATAGTCGGAACGAAGCCCATATAAAAAGTGCATCAGCGATGTTTTACCGCTGCCTGATGGGGCTACAATCTTTATCAGTTCACCGCTTTCAAACTCCAGTTCCTTGCCCCATATCTCAGAGCTTTGTTTACGGCTTTCGGTAAAGTAAACCGGCAATAAATTGTGTAAGGATAGTTTCATATAAAATAAAAAAGCCGCAGCTACAAACATAGGGTAACTGCGGCCTGGTTCGATCAGGTATTATTGAGCGGTATCTATGGCAGGAGGCATTCGCATAGGCGTAGTGGATGTGGAATCATCATCCACCATTCCATGATTCATATCGTTCATTTGCGAATCCATCATTCTACGTTGCGCTGCATGCAGCCGGCCAATATAGGCATTCAGTTGTTTAAGACTGTTTGTTTTTTTATCTACCATATTTATAACAAACTCACCGGTAGAAGTCCCGTTTTTAAACTCACCTCCGGTGGCTACAATATCCTGCCAGAAGTTAGCCGACTCTTTCATTAAGGAATCCGCCGTGCTGTTGCCCGACGCATTGGCGCTTAATATTTTTTGGAGGTTAACATAAGCGCCAAACGGATGGCCGGTGATCTTGTCGGTCCAGGTTTGTTTAGTGGTGGCGCCGGACATGAAACCATCAACAACGGCCGGCTTGTTAGAACCGGCAAACCACTGGCTGGTAAGTTTGTAAGTAGCCGGTACATCGTTATGATTTTTTGGAATGATGTCCAATAGTTTTTGAAAGCTGGTTTGGTTACCTACACCGGCTGCAAATAAAACACTCAGGTCGGTATAATGATTGGTATAGCTGTCGCCGGGCTTACCGTCAAGGCCAGGCATTGTAACCAGCGAATCCTTTTTTTGCATGTCGCCAACAGCCATTACAAACTGCCCGTTGATAGCGCTAAATACATCATTGATGGTTAAGCCTTGCTTGCGCAAAAACGAGTTAAATAAGCCGTCGAAACCAGCAGCATGTAAAAAATCTTTAATGGTTTGCGGGTTGATATTCATGGCCCATACCCCTAACAAATCGTTTATCGGAATGCGATTTAATACATCGGTGCTGATTTTTTTGGTTTCATATTTTTCCAGCAGTTTAGCCAGCTCGCTGTTGACATAATTTTTTGACTTTACCGAAATTTTTCCATCTTCAAAATTCATCGCCATGCCAGCCGCATTACCTTCTATCAAACTGCTTACTTTCATCATGTCCATCACGCCACCGGCAAGGCCTGTAAACGCTGATGATGCATTAAACCAAAGGTGCATGTCGCCACTTTCTTTTATCAACCCGGTAAAGCGGTCATCGCCTTGAAGGCTGGTACCTTCATTGCTCAGGATGTTTTTTGCCAGTAGTTTTAAGCTATCAGCGCTAAGGGCTTTGGAACCACTTTCGCCATCATACATATTGCCAAACGAATTGTTCATTCCCAGTTGAGGCATGTCATTGATGTAGGCGAATTTTTTATCGTCCCAGGCCACCAGCGTTGATTTATTCATAGCGATGATTTTATAATCGCCATCAGTTTCAATTTTATCCTTGCTGCTTAACTTCTTATTCATCGCTTCAAAAGCCGCCACATCTTTCACAGCTCCCTCAAACACGCCATAGCCGCCAGCTCCATGCTTTTCCAGAAACATAAAGAAGTCGCTCTTTACATCCATGCCCGCCGCTTCAGGATCGTTTAAAATCTTTTGGGCCAGCGAGTCGTCTGCCTGCTTATACAGGTCCTGAAACCAGGGTGAATTTTTTATTTCGTTCCAGCTTATTTTGGAAGAAAACGAAGAGGGGTTAACATGCATTACAACAATAGCATCGGCCGGAATAAACAAGCCGCTTTTATTTTTACACGACGATAGGGCAACGATAAGTACAAGGGTAAGCAGCAGAACGGGTGAACGTTTCATTTTATTGGTTTTGATAATTGAAGAGGTCAAATAAACGAAAATTGCGGCAGAGTAGCGAATGGTACTTTGTGTTGTACGCCGCTTCGAATATCTTTTACAACAGCGGTCTGCGCCCCTATTTCCGCCGATCCGATAATGATGATGAACGGAATGTTTTTCTTCTCCGCATACTTAAATTGCTTATCGAATTTTTGCGCTTCGTGAAAAATTTCCGCCGCTATGCCGGAAGCTCTTACTTGCTGCAACAACATATAAGCGGCCTTGCTTTCTTCTTCGCCCAAATTAAAAAACAGGGCTTTAGTTCCTTGTGCAATGGTATCGGGGAAAAGTTTTGATTCTTCCATTACATCATAAATGCGATCTACACCAAAGGAGATGCCGACGCCCGGAATATTAGGCACGCCAAATAAACCGGTGAGGTCATCGTAACGGCCGCCACCGCCGATGGAACCGATGTTTACACCAACCGCTTTGACTTCGAAAATAGTTCCGGTGTAGTAGTTGAGGCCCCGGGCAAGAGTGAAGTCAGTGAGTAGTGAGTAGTGAGTAGTGAGTGGTGAAGAATCAGTAATAGTGGTAATGATTTTTTCAATTTCTGCAATACCTTGTTGACCAGTTTCTGAATTAGTAAATAAGGTTTTAGCAGCCGTCAGTTTTTCTTCGTTGCTGCCGGTGATGGAAAGATAATTTTCAACGATGATGATTTGTTCTGCTGTAAGATTTCGTTGCGCTAATTCTTCTTTTACTTTTTCAATACCGATCTTATAGAGCTTGTCAATGGCGATGGTAATGTCCATCATCTTATCAGCACCACCAGTTAATTCGGCCAAGGCCGCCAAAATTTTACGGCTGTTTAATCGTATCTCCACCGGAATTTTTAACTGCTCAAAAACGTTCGCATAAATGTTAGTCAATTCTACTTCATTCAACAATGAATTGCTTCCCACCACATCGGCATCACATTGATAGAACTCGCGGTAGCGGCCACGTTGCGGCCGGTCGGCACGCCACACAGGTTGTATTTGATACCGCTTGAAAGGAAAAGTTAACTGCCCTTGATTCATAGCTACATAACGGGCAAAAGGAATGGTGAGATCATATTTAAGGGCACGTTCAGTTAAGTCTTTATCATTCTTTCCCTGCAACACATTTTCAAAAGCGGCCTTTGATTTTTCGATGTTTTTCAAATCGTTCAATCCATTATTCAGCACTTTAAAAATCAACTTGTCGCCTTCATCGCCATACTTACCCATCAGTGTTTCCAGGTTTTCCATGGCCGGTGTTTCCAACGGTTGAAAGCCATACAATTCAAACACATTTTTGATCGTGTTCAAAATGTATTGCCGCTTGCGCACTACATCGGGGCCAAAGTCGCGGGTGCCTTGCGGCAGGGAAGGTTTCATACAAAAAAAATTTAAAAAAACAAGAAACAAATCACAACCGGTAGCTGCCTTAGAAATTGCTTTTTGGAATTTGTCTTTTGTTGTTTGCAATTTGTTTTTCTATTATGCTGTCGCACACTTCATCTATTAACCGATACACTTCATGAAAGCCGGGTTCCTCGCCGTACCAGGGGTCGGGCACGGAAGCGTTTTTACCGGGATACAATTCATTTAAAAACAACTCCACTTTTGAAGCATCATATTTTTCTTTAGCGATGCGTTTTATATCATCTACCACATCATCGGCCATCGCATAAATTTTATCGTAGCGGCTCATATCTTCTTTTACAAAACGCCTTGCTTTTTGGTTGCAAATATCAATGCCGTTAAGCAGCGCTACTTTTTGCGACAGATGATGCGGCGCTTCGCCTACGTGATAGCCGTTTGTGCCGGCGCTTTCTATGGTCCAATCCAGTCCTGCTTCTTTGGCCTTATGCTTTAAAATGCCTTCTGCCAAAGGGCTGCGGCAAATGTTTCCGAGGCAAACCATTAAAACTTTCATGACACACGTATTTCATTTGGTTAGAAAAGTGGCGCAAAAGTAAGCCATCGGGCGGTGAAAGAATTTCTGTAAGAAAGTATGGAAACGGCGGTGGCCTATTCTCTCATTAACAAATTAAATGCACATGACCAGCCAACAGATTTTACAATCAGACTTGCTTGACATTTTATTTGAAAAGCGTAACAAATTATACGGCGCTTACCGGCTTCGAAAGAATTATACTACAGAACTTTTAAAGGCCATTGGCGGTACCAGCATAGTGGTGCTGCTGCTAATTTTTACGATGCCTTCATCTGCCAATGTAAAAACTACGAAAGCAGACAAAGATTCGGTAGTGGTATCATTGGTTAATTTACCCGAATTAAAAAAGCCTGATCCGATACCTAAGCCCCGGCCGCCAGTAGTACAACAAGTAAAAACAGAAGTCTTTTTTGATAAAATAAAAACCGTGGATCATGCCGACCCGATAGCTACCCAAAAGGATTTGACCAACGTGGCCCTTGGTGATACCAAAATAGCGGGGTCGGTTGATTCTGGCATTCCATCGCCGCCACAGGAGCCGGTTTCGCCAGGTTTGGGCAAGGATAATTCGCCGCAGGACAAGGAGAAAGACCTCATCACGAGGCAGCCGCAATTTCCGGGTGGGGCGACTGCGTGGCTAAAGTTTTTGAACAACAATTTACACTCGCCGCAAGACCTGGAAGCCGGTGAAAAGAAAACAGTGGTGATTAAATTTCATGTAGATGTGGATGGCACCATTACCAACTTTCAGGTGATGCAATCGGGCGGCGATGCGTTTGACAGCGAGGTGATTCGGGTACTCAAAAAAATGCCGAGGTGGACACCGGCTTTGCAGGCCGGCCAACCTATAGCTGTACCCTTCTCGCAACCGGTGACGTTTGTAGGTTTAGAAGAATGAAAAAGTTTTAACTTGCCACACTCAACAGCAGCTTAGTTATGAACGAGGAATTTCAGGATCAGGAAGAACGGCGTTATGCACGAATGCGGTCGGTAAATGATTATACCCGAGGCGCCATTTTTATTCTTTTCGGCTTGTTTTTTCTGTTCTTCAAACAGCTTCATGTACAAGGCCTGCAATACCAGGATTGGTATGTTTACCTGGGTGCACTGTTTGTGGTTTATGGTACCTGGCGCATCTATCGCGGTTATAAAAAGAATTACTTTAAATGAACAGTTGTATCCGTGCCTTATTTTTTCTGGGGCTGATGGGTAGCCTTGCCGGATGTACCAACAGTGCCGGCAATGAAACCGACCGTTACGATAGCGGTACGCTGCACCTTAGTTGCGATGAAAGCTTTAAGCCGGTGCTGGATGCACAGATTGATGTGTACAAACATGATTATCCCAAGGCAAACATTATTGTTGATTACAAGCCCGAAGCCGACTGCCTGAAGGACTTTGCTGTTGATTCTGTACAGATGATTGTAGCTACCCGCGGCTCATCACCAGGCGAGGAGCATTTAATTATTGATTCGCTAAAAGTAGCCCCCGAAAATTTTACCATAGGGTATGATGCTATTGCGTTAGTAATTAACCCGGAGGCTACCGATTCGTTTTTTACGATAAAAGACATTGCCGATTTAATTACCGGCAAATCAACCAAAAATCTGGTGCCGGTATTTGATGGACTGAAAGCCACCAGTACCGTTCGTTTTATGATTGACTCAGTGATGCACGGCGGGGATTTAGGTAAGAATGTAGTGGCGGCGCAAAGTAGCCAGGGCGTATTGGATTATGTAGCCCGGACTAAAAATGCCGTTGGTTTTTTAGGTATTAGTTGGATTGGCAACAGCGATGATTCGGTACAGCTTTCCTATCTTAAAAAAGTAAAGCTGGCCCATTTGGAAAGTACTGATAGTGTAGGCGGTTATGTATTGCCGGTACAATACTTAATTTATTCAAGAACTTATCCGCTTATCCGAAGTTTGGTATATGTATTGAAAGAGAAAAGCCGAAGTGGCCTGGCACATGGTTTTGCAGCCTTTTTGAGAAGCGATAGAGGGCAGCTTATTTTTCGTCGTTCTTACCTGTTGCCAGCCGTTCGTCCGTTCTATAGCCGGGAGACCAATCTCCGTTGAAAATTAACAACTACTGAATAAGCGAAAGAGGATAATTTTAAATCTTAAAAAGAAAAAAGACAAATGAAGAAATCAGCTATCATCATTGCCTTTGCTGCCTTGTTTACCATACAGGCAATGGCCCAAAGCATACAGGAAGGAGTTACTAATCTGTATGCCGAAAGATATCAAAGTGCCCGTTCTGTTTTTGAAAAACTCACCGCTGCTAATCCAAATAATACGGAAGCTGTTTATTGGTTAGGCCAAACGCTGATTGCACAAAAAGATGTAGCCGGCGCAAAGGCTTTATACCAAAAAACCTTGGCCGCCAATGGCAATGCTCCATGGGTATTGGTAGGCATGGGCCAGATTAATTTGCTGGAAGGCAAAAGCGCCGATGCACGCCAGCAGTTTGATGCCGCCATCGCTGCTACCAAAGGAAAAAAATCAAACGATCCTAATATCCTTAATGCAGTAGGCCGCGCCAATGTGCAGCCTTATACTGATGAAAAAAAGTTGGGCGACCTTGATTATGCTATTGCCAGGCTAAATGAAGCTGCTCAGATAGCGCCTACCAACCCCGATATTTTCGTCAACCTTGGTAATGCTTACCGCAAGCAACACAATGGGGGCGAAGCGGTGCAGGCCTATCGCAAGGCAGGTAATTTTGCGCCGGCTTTGTATCGTACTGCCGGCATTTATACCAGCCAGCGTAACTGGGATGCTGTCCTGGAAAATCTTAATGCATCAATTGCTTCAGACCCAAAATTTGCACCGGCTTACGAAAATTTATACGAGTATAACCTGAATGAAAAAAGAGATTTTAATGCGGCTAAATCATTTGGCCAACAGTATGTTTCTAACTCTGACCCAAGCGTGGAAAACGACTACATTTTAGCGCAAACCGAGTATGTGTTGAAGAATTATCAAAATGCCGTAAGCATTGGAAACAAAATTTTGCAGCAAACAAATAATAACCCCAAATCTCCGCGTGTCTATCGCTTGTTGGGTTACAGCTATTTGGAGTTGAAGGACACCGCTAAAGCTTGCGATTATTCTAACCAATTTTTATCTAAGGCAACAGAAGATGAATTGATAGCGAATGATTTTATTTTACATGCTACCTCTTGTGGCAAAAGCGATCCTACTATTATTCAATCCGACATTGCACGTGCCTTACAGATGGATACCATTCGCAGCCACCAGTTAACCTTGCTTAGCGATTTTATAAAAAATGCCCGGGCACAGCAGCAATATAATATGGAAGGTACGCTCATGTTGATGACGCAACAACTTCGTGGTACACAAGCCAACCCGGCCGACTTATTTTATATCGGTACCCGGTTTTATGCCGGTAACGATTTTCCAAAGGCTGACAGTGTGTTGTCGATATATATTACTGCTTTCCCCGATACCCTGCAGGGCTATTACTGGAGAGGCTTAACACGTGCCCGCATAGATACAACCATGGCACAAGGCCTGGCTGTTCCGGACTTTGAAAAAACATTGCAATTGGCTGATGCGAATAAGGACCGTTTCAAAAACCAGGCAGGGCAATCGGCTTATGTTTTAGCTGTTTATTCGTATAATGTAAAAGGAGATAAAGCGGCTGCACAAGCGGCCATTGCAAGAGGGTTGGCAATTGACCCTACCAATGCCAATCTTCTTAATTTAAACGGTCAGTTAGCAGCAGCCACAAAACAAACTACACCCCCAAAAACACCCGCCAAAACAGACCCAAAACCTAAAACCACAACAGGCGGTACCAAGTCTAAAGCAAAATAAAATAATAGGATAATTTATAAGTAAAAGCCTTCTTAAATAGAAGGCTTTTACGTTTTTGCAAACAAATATTAATAGCACACATTACCTATCCGTGACTTATTTTTGCCTGTATTCCAAAAACTATGGTTCATCTACTTCAAGCAAACCTTAGCCAGTCCATTTCCGATGTAAACAATGCCGCTAGTTGGCTTCCGATCGCCTTCCAGTTTTTATTCGCTTTTGGAATGATTGGCGGCTTGCTGATACTCACCCATTTTCTTGGTCCCAGCCGTAAAACAAAAGATAAACTTCAAACCTTTGCGTCTGGAATAGAAAATCACGGTGAGGCCCGCCAGCCGGTAGCTATCAAGTATTTTCTGGTAGCTATTTTGTTTGTACTGTTTGATGTAGAAATCATTTTCTTCTATCCCTATGCGGTTAATTTTAAAGCCCTGGGTTGGAGCGGTTTTTGGGCAGTAGTCATGTTTGTCGCCTTCTTTTTATGTGGCTTTATTTACATCATAAAAAAGGGCGCATTGAATTGGGAAGATTAAGGTATTGAATATTTATAAGGGGGATATTTCATATTGACTGAACGAACTGTAAGATGAAAAATATTAAGTACTCCATTTTAAATCTTAAATAATTATGGCACGTCCGGTATCATATAATATTAAAGAAAAGCCTTTAGAGAATGATATTAGTATGGCAGAAATGCCAGACGGATATCAGGGTGAAGGATTTTTTGCGGGTAAGATGAGTGACCTGGTTGGGTTGGCAAGAAAGAATTCGATCTGGCCGTTACCCTTCGCTACATCCTGCTGTGGTATTGAGTTTATGTCAACTATGGCCTCTCATTACGACCTTGCCCGGTTTGGTGCTGAGCGGGTAGGTTTCTCTCCACGCCAGTGCGATCTGTTGATGGTGATGGGAACCATTGCTAAAAAAATGGCGCCGGTTGTAAAGCAGGTTTATTTGCAAATGGCGGAGCCCCGCTGGGTAATGGCTGTAGGCGCCTGTGCGTGTAGCGGCGGCATATTTGACACCTATAGTGTATTACAAGGCATTGACCAGGTAGTGCCGGTAGATGTTTATGTTCCCGGTTGCCCGCCAAGGCCTGAAGCGATTATTGACGGCTTTATGAAAATTCAGGACCTGGTAGGTAAAGAAGAATTACGCCGGAGAAATGGTGAGCACTATACAAAATTGTTAGAGAGTTACGGAATACAGTAATCATTGATATGCAGGTTGACCCCATCATAGCACCATTGATTCATTCGTCTAAACTTCCGGTTTATATTGAGGAGCTAACTGCTTTTTACAATGAAGAGAAAAAAAAGCGACAAGCATTTTATGAGTGGTTAAGTGATGATGTCAAGGCCGAATTTATAGAAGGGGAAAGGATAATGCATTCACCGGCAAAGAACAGGCACATTGAAGCCTCGGGAAATTTTTACCGCCTCTTGAGTGTTTATGTTGATTTGAGGGATTTGGGTTCTGTTAAGATGGAAAAAGCGCTGGTAAAACTTTCACGCAATGATTTCGAGCCCGACGTTTGTTTCTTCAATAAAGAAAAAACCGCCACTTTCCAAAAAGTTACTATGTTTTTTCCCGCTCCTGAACTGGTTGTAGAAGTGTTGTCAGATTCGACAGAGGCTCGTGACCGCGGCATAAAGTTTAAGGATTACGCATCACACGGCGTACAGGAATACTGGATAATAGATGCCGACCAGGAAATTGTTGAACAGTATCTGCTAAGTGGAGAGCAGTATATTTTGCATGTAAAAGTGAAGGATGGAAGTGTTTCATCAAGCGTAGTAAGTGGTTTCAATATCCCGGTAGCGGCAATTTTCAATAAACAAGAAAATATGAAGATGCTTCAGCGTCTTTTAGCACTATAACCATGGCGTTAATCAACGATTTTATAAAACAAAAACTGGTAGAAAAATTTGGTGATCAGGTCATGGGTTTTGAAGAGCCTTATGGCATGCTCACTTTTGAAGCACCAAAGGATTTGAATTTGAAAGTGATGCAGTTCTTGTACAATGATTCTGAATTGGGCTTTCAGTTTTTAACGGATGTAACGGCGGTGCATTATCCAATGTACAAAGGACGAGAGTTGGCGGTTGTTTACCATCTTCACAATCTATCTGAAAATTGCCGCATCCGTTTTAAAGTATTTGCGCCCATTGCCAAGCCCGATGTATTCAGCGCTACAAAAATTTTTGCATCGGCTAATTGGCAGGAGCGGGAAGCCTTTGATTTTTTTGGTGTCAACTTTATCGGTCATCCTAATTTGATCCGTATTCAAAATGTTGAGGAGATGGACTACTTTCCGTTGCGTAAAGAGTTCCCGTTAGAAGACCAAAGCCGCATTGATAAAGATGATGAAATGTTTGGCCGCGGCGGAACACTGGATTTTGGCAACCGGCAGGAAGATGGTGCGCCAAGGCCCATTCCTGAAAGTGTGGGTTGAACCACTGAGTAGGAAACCGATGAACAAGGAATGGTGAATGGAGAAAGGAAATACCGCGCCTTGTAGAATAGTGATGCAACCGTACAAGAGTGCGACGCAATAAAAGCTAAATAGTAGCAATGTTGCTTCGTACATAATAATATTTATAATCATAAAAACTCTTCCTATTTGCGGCGTGTTCACAAACACCTCTTTAGGAGATGGGGGCACTAATGTCAGTAACAACAGAAAAAGCATTTGACGAAGCCGGCTTTGGTACAAAAACCAATAAGATTAATCTTGGGCCTACCCATCCGGCTACGCATGGCGTGTTTCAAAATATTTTAGAATTGGATGGGGAGCGAATTGTATCCGCGGAGCAAACCGTTGGCTATATACACCGTGCATTTGAAAAAATTGCAGAACGCCGTCCGCTCTATCAAATAACCCCGCTTACCGACCGGTTAAATTATTGCTCGGCCCCTATTAACAATATGGGCTGGCACCTTACCTGCGAAAAGCTGTTAGGCATTCAAACACCAAAGCGGGTAGATTATTTGCGGGTGATTATCATGGAACTGGCCCGCATTGCCGACCATCTTATCTGCAACTCCATTGTGGGTGTGGATACCGGTGCTTATACCGGCTTTCTTTATGTGATGCAATACCGCGAGTTGATTTATGAAATTTGGGAAGAAGTTTGCGGCTCACGGCTAACTACAACCATCGGCCGCATTGGTGGGTTTGAAAGGGATTTCAACAACATTGCTTTTACGAAGTTGGAGAAATTTTTAGCTGAATATCCGGTAGTGCTAAAAGAGTTTGAAAACCTGTTTGCCCGTAACCGCATTTTTATGGAACGTACCATTGGCGCGGGTGCCATCAGTGCAGAAAGGGCTTTGAACTATGGCTTCACCGGTCCCAATTTAAGAGCGGCCGGTGTTGATTATGATGTGCGGGTTCATACGCCGTATTCTTCTTACCAGGATTTTGATTTTGAGATTCCAACCGGTAACACCGGTGATTGCTATGACCGTTTTTTGGTTCGTAACCAGGAGATGTATCAATCCATCAATATCATCAAGCAAGCCTATCAAAAAATTCAGGATATAAAAGGCGCAGAAGGCGGCGTATTTCATGCTGATGTACCAGAGTACTATTTGCCGGAGAAGAAGGACGTTTATACAAAAATGGAAGCCCTCATTTATCATTTCAAAATTGTAATGGGAGAGGTTGACATTCCACCCGGCGAAGTGTATAATTGCGTGGAGGGTGGCAACGGCGAGCTGGGTTTTTATTTAATCAGCGATGGTGGCAGAAGCCCGTACCGCCTGCATTTCCGCCGTCCTTGCTTTATTTATTACCAGGCATTTGAAGAGTTGGTAAAAGGCAGTATGTTAAGCGATGCGGTGATTGTGTTGAGTAGTTTGAATTTGATAGCTGGGGAGATGGATGGGTAAAAACAATTAGCCAATTTGGCAATATGCCAATGCAAGTATTCGTAATGAAAAAAGATAGAAGCCATTGGACAGTTAGAAAAGTAACCTTTGCAGAGGCCGAGGAGTTGGATATTGCATATTGGGCAGATAAGAGTATTAAAGAAAGAGTTTCTGAAGCAACGGATTGGATAAAAGAGGTTTTTACTATTCGACAAAAAATTCATGGAGACTTGGCTACGATTGCGGATGGAAAACACTTGAAAACCCAAGTGGACGAAGATGATTTTTAATCAAAATTTCTCTGACTTTATCAATCTGCTTGAAAAACATAAAGTCCGCTATGTTTTGGTAGGCGGCTTGGCAGTGTTAATGAATGGGCATTTCAGAACAACTAAGGATATGAACATTTTCTACGATGGAGAAAAAGAAAATTGCAATACCTTATCCGGTGTAATTAAAGAGTTTGGCTTTGGTTATTTGAGACTTACTACGGAAGATTTAATGGATAAAAGAAGCTTCATCAAATTAGGCAGAGAACCAGAGCGTATAGATTTGTTTTGTGATTTGCCTGGTGTATCTTTTGAAGAGGTTTATAGAGATGCTTTTAATTATAAAGAAGAAGGAGATTCATTTACCGTCAAGGTCATTCATGTAAATCATCTCATTCAAAATAAAAAAACCGTTGGCCGGCATCAGGATTTAGATGACGTAAAGAAGCTGGAGAAAATTTTACAAAGAAAAAAGAAATAGTTCATGCAGTTTTCAGAGAAAAGTTTGACTAAAATTCATGAAATCATTGCCCGCTATCCAGAAGGCAAACAAAAAAGTGCACTTATTCCTTTATTGCATTTAGCCCAGGAAGAAAATGGCGGCTGGTTAAGTGTGGAAGCCATGGACCATGTGGCCGGGCTGCTGCAGATTAAGCCAATAGAAGTGTACGAAGTAGCCACTTTTTACAGCATGTATAATCTTAAACCGGTGGGCCGCTATCTGTTCGAGGTTTGCCAAACCGGGCCTTGTATGCTTAACGGCAGCGATAGCATTATTGATTACATCAAAGAGAAACTAAACATTAAAGTCGGCGAGACAACGGCCGATGGAATGTTTACCTTGAAAACGGTGGAATGCTTAGGCGCTTGCGGTTACGCACCCATGATGCAGATGGGCAAGTTTTATAAAGAGCACCTTACCAAAGAAAAAGTAGATCAGATTATAAACGAATGCAGGCAAACGGCTGCAACTAATAATTAAGTATGAAAAAATTGTTTACTTTTTTTCTGATCGTCGTAGCGCTTTCTGCCAAAGCGCAAAGCAAAGATGAAAAGGCTTTAGTAGAAAGAACGTATCTATTAAGCCATACCGTTTTCGGCACCAAAGACAGCATGACCTTAGAAGATCTTTTTGCGAAGCAGACAAGCTATGGCCATTCGCACGGCAACCTGCAAACAAGAGAAGAGGCCATCGCAGGAATTAGTAAAAATAAATCGGTTTACACTGACACGTCAGTAACCATCTTGAAGGTATTGGTTGAAGGAAAGACCGCTGTTGTGCGGCATCTATTTAAAGCAAAAGAAAACAGTAAAGATGGTAAGATAACGCCGCTAAACTTTACTATGATATTAGTTTGGATAAAAGAAAAAGGAGCGTGGCGATTGATGGCAAGGCAGGCTGTATCGTTGTCGTAAATAACTGTAATTTAAAATGGGCATTACCACCGCCATATTGAGAGTAAGGGAACATCGCAAGTCTGAAAAATTTGCCGACGTGGAATTTTTAGTGGATAGTGGCGCGGTGTACAGTGTTGTTCCTGGAAAAATTTTAGATGCCTTAGACATTGAACCTTATCGTGAAATGAGTTTTGCTTTGGCAGATGGCACTTCTATTAAACGGCAAATAAGTTCCGCCTACTTTGAGTTTGAAGGCGAAGGTGGTCCGGCCCCGGTAGTGTATGGTGAGGAAGGCGATACTGCCTTATTAGGCGCCACCACTTTAGAATCTATTGGCCTGGTATTAAATCCGTTCACCCGCACCTTACATCCTATGCGGATGTTGATGGCTGGATTAAAATAACAACTATGCAAGTCATTCCTTATCTCATCTTTCCAAAGGGCAACTGCGAGGAAGCCTTGAATTTTTACGAAAAAGCATTGGGCGGAAAAACGGGTCATATTTCCCGCTATGCGGATGCGCCGGAAAGCACTATGGGCATGGGTCCTGACAAAATCATGCACACGAATCTGGAAGTTGAAGGGAATGTTTTATTTATGGCTTCCGACGGGCCGGTTGATGCAAACGATTCCGGCATGATAAGCCTTAGTTTAAATTTCACTGATAGTGGTAGCATTCAATCTGCCTTTACAGCATTGAGCGAAGGTGGTACAGTAACCATGCCTTTACAAGATACGTTTTGGGGCGCCACCTTTGGCATGTTGAAAGATCAATTTGGTATCAAATGGATGGTCAACTACGATAAACCAAAACAATCATGAAAAAAAGCACTTACCTGATAGCGCTTTTATTTCTTACCAATGTATGCTTGGCACAAAGTGCAGAAATGGAAGTGATGATGAAGATGCTTTCTTTAAAAACGGCACTGCTGAAAAAAGATAGCGCTTTACTAAGCAGCCTGCTTTCCAATGATGTAACTTATGGACATAGCAATGGTTTGATACAAACAAAACCTCAGCTCATTCGCTCGGTAGTAAGCGGCGAGCAGGATTATAAAACCATTGATCCATCTGATATGAACGTGCGGCTGTTTGGAAATACAGGCGTGGTAACAATGAAGTCGAATGTGAGTATGATCTATAATAAGGCGCCGATGGATGTGGCAATGTTTATCACTTTGGTTTGGATAAAAATGGATAAAGATTGGAAACTGGTGGCCAGGCAAAGCGTGAAATTGTAAGAGCAATTAATAAACTGATCCCACATCTGGTGGGATGAATTTGATATATAGATGACAAGAAAATTATTATTAGAAAACGCACATATAGAAGACATTCGTCAGTACGATGTTTACCGCCGCAACGGTGGTTATAGCGCATTGGAAAAAGCCTTTAAAATGGCGCCGCAGGAGGTGATTGAAGAAGTGAAGAAAAGTGGCTTGCGTGGCCGCGGTGGTGCTGGGTTTCCTACCGGTATGAAGTGGAGTTTTCTGGCCAAGCCGGAAGGTGTTCCGCGTTACCTTGTTTGTAATGCAGACGAAAGCGAACCCGGTACATTTAAGGATCGCTACCTCATGGAATTCCTGCCGCACCTTTTTGTAGAAGGGTTGATTATTTCATCGTATGCTCTTGGCGCAAATACTTGCTACATCTACATTCGGGGCGAGTATGCCTGGATACCTGATATTCTGGAACAAGCTATTGCTGAAGCAAAGCAAAACAATTTCTTAGGTAAGAATATTTTAGGTTCCGGCTTCGATTTAGAGATTTATGTACAGCGTGGCGCCGGTGCTTACATCTGCGGTGAGGAAACAGCTTTGCTGGAATCGTTGGAAGGCAAGCGGGGCAACCCTCGCATTAAGCCTCCCTTCCCGGCCATTAAAGGTTTGTGGGATTGTCCAACGGTGGTGAATAATGTAGAAACCCTGGCGGCAGTAGTTCCTATCATCAATATTGGCGGCGAAGAGTATGCGAAGATTGGCATTGGGAAATCTACAGGAACGAAACTAATTTCTGCCTGCGGCAATATCAATAAGCCGGGGGTTTATGAAATCGACATGACCCAATCGGTGGAAGAATTTATTTACAGCGATGAATATTGCGGTGGCATTGCCAAGGGTAAAAAATTGAAGGCCTGCATTCCCGGTGGTTCATCGGTACCCATTCTTCCTGCCAACCTTTTGCTGAAAACAGCCAAGGGCGACAAGCGGATGATGACATACGAAGGTCTTGCTGAAGGCGGCTTTCAAACAGGTACAATGATGGGCTCCGGCGGATTTATTGTGCTGGATGAAGATCAATGTGTTGTTCGTCATACGTATTCATTAGCCCGTTTTTACCGCCATGAAAGTTGCGGACAATGTAGCCCATGTCGTGAAGGAACCGGCTGGATGGAAAAGATCCTGAACAACATCGAATATGGCAAAGGCAAAATGAGTGATATAGATTTGCTTTGGGATATTCAAAGTAAGATTGAAGGCAATACCATCTGCCCATTGGGCGATGCCGCTGCCTGGCCCGTAGCAGCAGCCATCCGTCATTTTAGGGATGAATTTGAGTGGCACGTACTGAATCCCGATGAGGCTTTAAGAAGAAATTTTGGATTAGCGCACTATGCTGACCCGTTGGAGGTAGCAACAGTATAAATTAAAATCGAGCCGTGGTTTCGGCTTACACATATGCCTGACGAAATAAAATTATTTAAAGTAACAATTGATAACATCACGGTAGAAGTAGAGCCGGGGACAACCATCCTTATGGCCGCCCGTAAAATTGGTGGCGATGTAGCGCCGCCTACCATGTGTTATTACAGCAAATTAAAAAATACCGGTGGTTATTGCCGTACCTGTCTGGTGAGAGTGGCGGCAGGTTCTACCGCCGATCCACGTCCGATGCCAAAGCTGGTAGCCAGTTGCCGTACCAATGTGATGGATGGAATGATCGTAGAAAACATCACCAGTCCTACAGTATTGGAGGCAAGAAAAGGCGTGGTGGAATTTCTATTATTGAACCATCCTTTGGATTGCCCAGTTTGCGACCAGGCCGGCGAATGCGACCTGCAGGATTTGAGTTACGAGCATGGCGCAGAAGCTACCCGTTACGAGTTCAAACGGCGCACCTTTGAACGTATTGATATCGGCCCTTATATTCAACTGCACATGACCCGTTGTATTCTTTGCTACCGTTGCGTGCATACGGCTAACCAGGTGGCTGGTCAACGGGAACATGGAGTGCTGGACAGGGGCGATCATTCTCAAATAGCAACCTATATACAAGAGTCGCTGGACAGTGAGTTTATCGGCAATGTAATTGACGTTTGCCCGGTTGGCGCTTTAACGGACAGAACGTTTCGTTTTAAAAACCGCGTATGGTTTACTAAACCGGTAGATGCCCATCGCGATTGCCCTACGTGTAAAGGCAGGGTTCGGTTATGGATGCGTGGCGATGATGTGCTGCGAGTTACAGCCCGCAAAGATCAATGGGGCGAAGTAGAAGAATGGGTCTGTAACGAATGTCGTTTTGAGAAAAAGAAGGTAAGCGACTGGGTTATTGAACGGCCTACACAAGTAGCCCGCCAATCGGTAATAAGCGCCGGACATTATAATTATGTAGTAAAGCCTAAGGAAACAATCGCCGCTGTAATGGATGGCCGTGATCCAAAGCTATTAATGGATATCAGAGACGTGACCGGCGTAAACCAGGTAGATTTAAATGAACTGGCAGGACCCGCTACGGGTGCTACTTTCAACGGCAATCCAACATCGGTTGGGCATAATGTAACCGATGTAAAAGAAGGCAAAGGCCGAAATTTGGCAGGAACGGATAGTACCAATGCAAATACGCATTGATAAGCAAAAAAATAAAAAGTAATCCGCTAACACGCAGGGTAATTCTGACTTACTATGTTATTACAAATAGACTGGTTCATCATCATAGAAAAATTTGTCCTCATTGCCGTTATCGTCACTACAGCCTTAATTGTGGCCATGTACAGCACCTATGCGGAACGAAAGATCGCTGCCTTCCTGCAAGACAGGCGTGGCCCTAACCGTGCCGGCCCGTTCGGGTTATTGCAACCCTTAGCCGATGGCGTAAAGCTGTTTATGAAAGAAGAAATTATTCCTACCCTTTCTTCCCGGACCTTGTTTATTATGGGGCCGCTACTGGCCATGATAACCGCTACCATGACTTCCGCCGTTATTCCCTGGGGCTGGACGATTGATGTAGCAGGTCATCAGGTGCCGCTTCAGATTGCCGATGTCAATATTGGCATCCTTTACGTGTTTGGCGTAGTAAGCTTAGGCGTGTACGGAATCATGATAGGTGGCTGGGCATCTAACAATAAATTTTCCTTAATAGCGGCTATCCGCGGCGCTTCGCAAATGATTTCCTATGAGCTGGCCATGGGTCTTTCCTTGATAGCCGTTTTAATGTTGGTGGGCGATCTGCGCCTAAGCACTATTGTAACGTATCAAATCAAGCATGGCTGGAACATCATCTATCAACCATTAGGCTTCCTAATATTTTTTGTTTGTGCATTAGCGGAATGTAACCGCACACCGTTTGATTTACCGGAGGCGGAGAACGAATTGAACTTTGGTTACCATCAGGAATATTCTTCCATGAAACTGGGCTTTTATCTTTTTGCCGAATACATTAACATGTTCATTAGCGGTGTAGTAATGGCTACGCTGTTTTTTGGTGGGTACGATATCCCGTTTGTGAACGAAGCTGCCTGGGGGCCGCATTGGTGGGTTGGATTAGTTGGCTTTTGTACGCTAATGATAAAAGCCGTAGCCTTTATCTTTCTTTTTATGTGGATTCGGTGGACGATTCCCCGCTTCCGTTACGATCAGTTAATGAACCTTGGCTGGAGAGGCTTACTGCCACTGGCTTTGGTAAATATGCTGATAACGGCCGCCGTGGTTTTGCTCTTAAATAAATAAAGTGGCTATTCAAACAAATGCAAATTCAAAACGGCTAAATTTGCGCCGGTAAAAGAGGGAGTCTGAAATTAAATGCAAGCATTAACCGATAGAAAAAAACAAGTAGAACGGAAGCCGATGACGCTGATGGAAAAGCTGTACCTGCCTTCCATTTTCAAAGGCATGGCCATCACGTTTTCGCACTTGTTTAAAAAGAAGCCCACCATAAATTATCCCGAAGTAAAGAGGCCTTTCTCTGCTGTATTTCGTGGGCTTCATATTTTGAACCGCGATGAAGAAGGCCGCGAACGCTGCACTGCCTGCGGCTTGTGTGCTGTGGCCTGTCCGGCAGAAGCCATTACGATGGAAGCGGCCGAACGCCAAACCGGCGAGGAACATTTATACCGCGAAGAAAAGTATGCAGCCAAATATGAGATCAACATGCTTCGCTGCATCTTCTGTGGCTTATGCGAAGAAGCCTGTCCCAAAGACGCTATCTACTTAACGCAAACTTTTGCGCCTGCCAACTATGGCCGCAAAGGATTCATTTATAAAAAAGACGATTTACTGATTCCTGATCCAACCACCGATCCCGAAGGCTACCAAAAAGCCAAAGGTTCAATTGGCACGGGAGTGAAACAATAACCAACTAAATGGCTATTTCGCAAATTCTTTTTTGGGGGCTTTCTTTTGTTGCTTTATTCAGCGCACTGATGGTCATTACCAGCAAGAACCCCGTGTTTAGTGTTCTCTGGCTCATTGTTACCTTTTTCACCATCTCCGGTCATTATATTTTACTCAATGCACAGTTTCTGGCCGTGGTCAACATCATTGTTTATGCCGGCGCCATTATGGTGCTGTTCCTTTTTGTTATTATGCTTATGAACCTGAGTAAAGACACAGAGCCGCAAAAAAGCAAATGGCTGAAATTGGCCGGCGCCGTAGCTGGTGGCAGTTTGTTGCTGGTATTGGTAGCGGCCCTCCGGGGTACGGAGGTTCGCATGACGGAATTAGGTACCGGGCAAATAGGCTTGATACAAAACTTAGGGCATGTGCTTTTTACAGAGTATGTGGTTCCATTTGAGATAGCGAGTATTTTATTTTTAAGCGCCATGATAGGCGCCGTTGTTATCGGCAAACGCGAAGTGCATAGTCCCGTGCACCAGGAAATTGAAAAAATAAAAGCGATCCAGGAGGAGATGAATATTGCCGAGCCGGTGTAGCCCCCATCCCCTAAAGGGGAATGTAATGGGTGGTAATTCAACTACAAACAGTTCTTTATTTATAACGTTTTTTATGAACCAGAGGCAAGTGCTACTATAAAGCATCGTTGCGTCGCACTCTTATACGGTTGGTAAGTCTATGAAGCAATGTTTGAACCATAATGTATGGGATGAATAAGATGATTGGGATGGTGTTATCTTACAAATCCCGTTCATCACACCAATGCCGGTTCCGACAATGACTATAGAAGTGATACCGATGAATATAGCGTCGCCACTACAGCTTCATAGCAGCACAACCGCTGGTCAGCAAAAACAATTCGGTAACATAAACACTCTTGTAAAATCGGAGTGTTACTAAATACCCCTTCAGGGGATGGGGCTTATGGACATAAAATATTACATATTCTTATCAATAGCCTTATTTGTTATGGGCATTATTGGTGTGCTTACACGCCGCAATGCCATCATTATTTTCATGTGCATTGAACTAATGCTAAATGCGGTAAACTTATTACTGGTAGCCTTCTCCAAGATGCACCATCTGGCGGCCGGGCCAGCGCATCCCAATGTAGGCAGCGAGGCGCAACTATTTGTGTTTTTTATTATGGTGGTAGCAGCGGCCGAAGTAAGTGTGGGCCTGGCCATTATCGTAATGCTTTTTCGTAATACCCATTCCGTAGATGTAAACTTCTTAAATAGACTAAAACATTGATACCGGAAGCCGGAGATCAGAAGTTGGATTTCTGATTTCTGATCTCCGACTTTAGATTTCTTAGATAACATGAAGAACTTAATTTTACTCATTCCGCTTTTACCGTTACTTGGTTTTTTGATCAATGGCTTGTTGCGAAATTATCTTTCTAAAGGGCTTGTTACCGGTATTGCCTGTGCCACCGTTCTCTCCTCATTTATCATCAGCGTTTATGCATTCTTACATCTTGATGCCATTGGTGGCGGACGGCAAATTTCGGCAACGGCAAAAGTGCTTGGCAACCCGGTTCTTCATTATTTCGATTTCATTCACGTTGGTTCCTTAACCATTCCTTTCTCTTTTCAAATAGACCAACTCTCGTCCTTATTTCTGTTGATCATAACCGGTGTTGGCTTTTTAATTCATGTGTATTCCAGCGCTTATATGCACGAAGAGCGGCCTTCACATTTTGCACGCTACTTCGCTTATCTGAACCTCTTTGTTTTTTCCATGTTGCTGCTGGTAATGGGCGCCAACTACGTCATCATGTTTATTGGATGGGAAGGCGTAGGCTTATGTTCTTACCTGCTGATTGGTTACTGGTTTAAAAATATTGATTACACCAAGGCAGCAAAGAAAGCCTTTGTGATGAACCGCATTGGCGACCTCGGATTTTTGCTGGCCGTATTTTGGATCCTTGCCAAAATGGGTTCGGTTAACTATAGTGATGTACTCACCGGGGCAAGCGTAGCAAGGCTTTCCACGGGTGACATCATTGGTATTACCCTTTTGCTGTTTCTTGGCGCCACAGGTAAAAGTGCCCAAATTCCTTTATACACCTGGCTGCCAGATGCGATGGCGGGTCCTACGCCGGTATCGGCATTAATACATGCAGCCACGATGGTTACGGCCGGTATTTACATGATTGCCCGCAGCAATATTTTATACACGGCGGCACCACTTACATTAAATATTGTGGCTATAATTGGTGGGGTTACTGCCTTGCTGGCGGCAACTATCGCCCTGCGGCAAAACGATATTAAAAAAGTGTTGGCCTATTCTACCGTAAGCCAGTTAGGCTATATGTTCCTGGCCTTGGGAATGGGGGCTTACACCGTGGCTGTTTTTCATGTAATGACGCATGCCTTTTTCAAAGCCTTGCTGTTCTTAGGTTCGGGCTCGGTGATACATGCGGTTAGTGGGCAGCAGGACATTCGCTATATGGGTGGGCTGCGAAAGAAATTGCCGACTACCTATGCTACTTTTTTAATTGGTTGCCTGGCTATTGCCGGCATTGTGCCGCTGAGCGGTTTCTTTTCAAAAGACGCCATTTTATTAAGTGCCTTTGAGCATAATAAATGGTTATGGGCGGTTGGTTTACTTACCGCCGCACTTACCGCTTTCTATATGTTCCGTTTGTTATTCATCACCTTTAATGGAAGTTTCAGAGGAACAGAAGAACAGGCGCATCATATTCACGAAAGCCCTTTAGCAATGACGGTTCCGCTGGTTTTATTAGCCCTGCTTTCCATTGGTGGTGGGTTAATTAATATCCCCGAAGTAATGATGCATGGCGGCGAACGTCTTACCCATTTTTTAAGCCCTGTGATTGCCATCGGTGAGGGAACACCGGTAGAACATTCAACGGAATGGATGCTAATGGGATTGACAACCGTAGTTTCGGTAGTGGCTATTGTTATTGCCTGGAGCCGTTATAAAGTATATAAAGAAGAAAAAGAAACATCACTTACCCGAACGCTGGAAAATAAATGGTATGTAGATGAATTGTACAACAATGTTATTGTGTCGCCCTTGAACAAACTGGGTGCTTTTGTGGCCCGCTTTATCGAGCGGGATACCATTGATGGTTTGGTGAACGGCGTTGGCCGCTTTATTAATTATGGAAGCCGCCAGATGCGGTGGCTGCAAAGCGGACAAGTAGGTAATTATGTGTTGCTGATGGTAGTGAGCATGGTGTTATTTTTTGTGTTGCAGTTCTTTTTGCGAAAATAAAAAGGTGAATGGTAAGTAGTAAATGCAGACTTCAAACTTACCGCTACTTACTGGCCACTCACGTTGAACTTAATTTATGATTGTTTTAGCCCTTTTTTTAATTCCATTACTTGGCGGCTTATTTTCTTTTTTTATAAAGGAAGATAAGCTGGTTCGTACCTGGTCGCTGCTTATTTCTTTTGTCACGTTAGGGCTGGCCATTGCCGGAAACCTTCCATCAGCCCATGTTTCAAGCCTTCAGTATGCTACGCCCTGGATGGGAAACATCAACTCCACCTTTGCCTTAAAGCTTGATGGTATGGGCAAAATACTTTGCCTTTTAACAGCCATTGCTTACCCCATTATTTTGATTGCTACCTGGAACACAAAATATAGAAAACCGAATAATTTTTTCGGATTAATGTTATTAACGCAAGCCGGCTTGTTAGGAGTATTTACTTCAATGGATGCTTTGGTGTTTTACTTCTTTTGGGAGTTAGCGCTTATACCTGTTTACTTTCTGTGTTCGGGATGGGGCGGGGAAAGAAGAATACAGGTAACGTTTAAGTTCTTCATCTATACATTCACCGGCTCCGTGTTAATGCTGATTGCTATTCTTTATCTCTACTACTTAACCCCGGATAAATCGTTTTCCATTGAATCTTTCTATGCGTTGAAGAATATAAAAGGCTGGAATCAAACCTTACCTTTTTGGTTGTTGTTTGCGGCCTTTGCGGTAAAGATGCCCGTCTTTCCTTTTCACACCTGGCAGCCCGATACCTACGAGCAGTCGCCAACGGCAGTAACCATGGTACTTAGCGGCTTAATGGTAAAGATGGGTGTGTATGGAGTAATACGATGGATATTGCCTGTAGTGCCCACCGCGGCGTATGCCTGGGGCGATGTGGCTTCTTCTATGGCCGTTATCGGAATTATTTATGCTTCTATATTAGCGATTCAGCAAGACGATCTGAAACGATTGATTGCTTATTCATCCATTGCTCACGTAGGTATTATGGCGTTGGCTATTTTTTCCGAAACGCATCTGGCCCTGCAAGGCGTGATGATGCAGATGTTTAATCATGGCATTAATATCATCGGCTTGTGGATAGTGGTGGAGTTGATAGAACGCCAGTTTGGTACCCGTAAGCTTTCAGAGTTGGGCGGCATTGCCGCTAAAGCTCCGGCGTTGTCGATATTATTAGTCGTGATGGCGCTGGCCAATATTTCGTTGCCATTGACAAATGCCTTCGTTGGTGAGTTTATGATGTTTGGCGGCATCTTCGGCTCTACCACTACTAAGTATAATGTAGTGTTTACCGTATTGGCTCTACTAAGCATTATTCTGGCAGCCGTATATACATTGACTATGATTCAAAAAGTATTTTTTGGCCCCGCTAATGAACGTACTGCCAATGCAGTTGATATACGGTTGGTAGAAAAGCTGGCTCTTAGCCTACTCGTCATAATGGTACTTGCTTTTGGTATATATCCGCAACCCTTACTAAACATTACAGATGGCTATGCGCAATCCATCATTAATAGTTCAACGCTCATGTCTCAATCTTTGATCAAATAATATGAATGCTTTAATCTTCTCTGCTATTTCAGGTGTGTTGATGATGTTCAGCGGGTTTATGCTGAAGTCAACTAAGGCTATTCGTACACTGGCGCATGTTTTACTTCTGGCAACCATTGTGGCTACTGCTATGGAGCTTCGTGGTGTTCGTTTCTTTCCTGTGAAGACAACCAGCATGTTGTCGTTTGATCATTTTTCTTTATTGTTTACTTTAATCGCCACTATATCCACCTTTGTTTTTTTTGTCCTTTCTTCTAAAGAAATGGAGAAAGTAGGCATCAACTATGCTGAATATTTTGCCCTGATTTTTTTTGTTTTAAGCGGTGTGGTGATCACTTCTTCTTTTCAATCACTGCTGCTGCTTTTTTTAGGGATAGAAATTATTTCCATTCCGCTATATATTTTAACCGGAAGCGATAAACGCAGTTTAAAAAGTAACGAAGCCTCGCTTAAATACTTTTTGATGGGTGCTTTTTCTACCGGGCTAATGTTAATGGGTATAGCGCTGATATACGGCGCCACCGGCACTTTCAGCAGTGTGGCTATGAATGTGCAGGCCGAAAACCTCCCCGCTTTATTAATTGCCGGCATGATGCTTTTACTGTTTTCTTTATCATTTAAAGTATCGGCCGCACCTTTTCATTTCTGGACGCCGGATGTATATGATGGGGCGCCAACGGTGTTCACTTCTTTTATGGCGACTGTTGTAAAAGCGGCAGGTTTTATTGCTTTTATGCGGTTGTTCAGCGATGCCTTTACCAACATTGGAAGCACCTGGAAACTAACCATCGCCATCATAGTAGCCGCTACTTTATTCATCGGCAATATTACCGCTGTTTTTCAGCAAAGCGTAAAACGTATGCTGGCTTATTCATCTATTGCGCAGGCAGGCTTTATGATGCTGGCCGTTTACTCCCTAACCGGTGAAGCAAAAGAAGGGCTGTTGCTTTATGGCGCTGCTTATTCATTAGCTACTATCGGCATATTTGCCGTGCTGATAAAAATGAAGGACTATACCTTCGATGGCTTTAATGGTTTTGCGCGGCAACAACCGCTGGTGGCCGCTACGTTAGTCATCTTTTTATTATCGTTGGCGGGCATACCGTTGACAGCCGGCTTTCTTTCTAAATTTTTAATGTTAAAGGCTACGGTAGCAGCGGGTAATGTATGGCTGGCCGTATTTGCTGTATTAATGGCGGCCATCTCCGTTTACTATTATTTCCGCTTAATACAAGCAATGTATTTTAAGGAAGGGCATGTAGGTTCTATTGATGTATCGCCTGTATTCAAAGGCACGTTGGTAGCGGTTGCGGCGGTAACTATTGTTCTAGGCGTCTTCCCTAACATATTACTGTACTGGCTTTACTTTTAATCATAAAAAATTAATCAATCTAATAGAGAGGGGTTCGCTAATTTAGTGAGCCCCTTGTTCATGAAAATAACAGATGTTTTATCGCTTGCCTTCCGGACTATTCGTAGTAATACCTTACGAAGCGCTATCACTATTGCTATCATTGCTTTAGGCATTACGGCCCTGGTTGGCATCATAACGGCTGTGCAGGCAATGAATCAAAAGCTTACTGAAAGCTTTTCTACCATGGGCGCCAATGGCTTCTCTATACGGTTTAAAGAACGCGGTTTTCGCATAGGGAATAATCGTGAAGTAACTGTAAAACGAAAAGCCGTAAAGCAGTCTAAAACCTCTAACCTTGGCCAACCTATTACCTTACAGGAAGCCGAGAAATTTATTCAGCAATTTCATTATCCGGCACAGGTTAGTATGGCGGCATCGGCAGGGAATAACAACATCATTTCTACCTCCTATAAAAAAACAGCGCCTACTATTTCCTTATTTGGATCGGATGAGGCTTACCTTGACTTGAATGGCGTTAGCATAGACTACGGAAGAAACTTTGCCACCGGTGAAATAGAGGCCGGAAGCGATGTTTGCCTTATTGGTTACGATGTGGCCACCACACTCTTTGGCGATGAGGTATCACGGGCTAGTGGTAAAGAACTGCGCATCAACAACAAGCCTTATAAGGTAATTGCCGTACTAAAAAGCAGAGGCGCAACGTTCGGGTTCAGCCGCGATAACATCGCTATCATCAGCTATAAAAGCCTTCAGCGAAACTTCTTATACAGCACTTTTACTATTGGTATAAAAACGCCTGAATTGACAAGGGTAGAAGATGCCATGGGCGAAGCTGAAGGTACCTTTCGTAATGTAAGAGGACTGGCAGTAACGGAAGAGAGCAACTTTTCTCTGGAACGAAGCAACAGCATTGCGGAGAAAGCTATTAACAGCTTGCGTTACATTACGGTCGCTGTAACAATCATTGGGCTGATAACCCTGGTAGGCGCGGCTATTGGCCTGATGAATATTATGTTGGTGGCTGTAGTGGAGCGTACTAAAGAAGTAGGATTAATAAAAGCTATCGGGGGCAAAAAGGCTACCATCCATTTACAGTTTTTAACCGAGGCGGTTATTATTAGTTTAGCCGGCGCTATTATCGGTATCGCCTTAGGTATTTCGTTGGGCAATCTTTTCAGCTTGTTGCTGCAAACAAATTTTGTGGTTCCCTGGAACTGGATTGTGTATGGCATAGTAATTTGTACCATAGTAGGATTGGCCGCGGGCCTCTATCCGGCCATTAAAGCAGGCAGGCTGAATCCAATAGAAGCATTGCGTTATGAATAAAATATTTGTTGTGGCAGAATACATGTTATTTGAATGCTATCTCCTTAACTTTAGCAGGATTTATTTTCGTTTTCAATCAGGCTTCGTAAAAAAATAAAATGGTGTAACAAACAATTCAATTTTTCAGTAGAATTGTGACCGAAACCCAATCAACTTAAATTCTTAAAATTAAAAATTACAATCATGGCAGAGTCTAGACCGACTGCAAGCGCAACGTCAACAGTAAAGGCAGCAACATCCGTTCAGGCAAAAAAATCGAGTAATGCTATCTCCTGGCTGGCGCCTATTTTTTGTATTTTGGCCGGCTATCTTATTTGGCGTTTCTTAATGGGAAGTGCAGACGCGTTCGTTGAAAAAAGTGGTGGGTTCTGGCCCGATTATAAAACGCTGAAAAATCCAAACGATCAGTTTCACCGGGTTTATACAGGTGGCATCATCGTTCCTATATTGATTGGTTTGTTATTGATGGTAATTACATTTTCTATTGAGCGGTTTTTAACTATCAGCAAAGCCTTAGGTAAAGGTTCTATTGCCGATTTCGTTCGCAAAGTACAATACCACTTGGCTAACCGTAATGTAGATGCGGCTTTAAGCGAGTGCGACAAACAACGCGGCTCTGTTGCCAATGTAATGAAAGCCGGTTTGCGCCGTTACAAAGAAATGATCAATGAGCAGGGATTGGATACGGACCAAAAAGTGCTTTCTATTCAAAAAGAAGTAGAAGAGGCCACAGCGCTTGAATTACCGATGCTGTCTAAAAACCTGGTGTTCCTTTCCACCATTACATCCGTGGGTACATTGATTGCCCTTTTAGGTACCGTTATCGGTATGATCAAATCATTCTCTGCCTTGGGTTCGGCGCAAGGTGGTGGGGATGCCAGCCAATTAGCATTGGGTATTTCTGAGGCCCTGTACAACACCGCTTTAGGTATCGGCACATCGGCGTTAGCGTTGATTATGTATAACGTTTTCACCACACGTATAGATGGCATCACCTATGGTATTGATGAATCAGGTTTTACCTTAACACAATCTTTTGCTTCTTTATATAAATAAGATCAAAAGGGAGTATGGAATAGTAAACTCAATCTACTCTCAATACAAAAATTTTTATACATATGCCCAGTGTTAAAGTAGCACGTAAAAGCACAGATTTCGACATGACGCCTTTCGTGGATGTGGCGTTCTTGATTCTGTCCTTCTTCATGCTGGCCACCAAGTTCAAGCCACCGGAGAAAGTAGCGGTAACAACTCCAAAGTCCGTTTCCGCGGACAAGTTAAAGGAGCAGGATGCCGTTCAGATAACATTTGATTCTTCCGGCAGGGTTTTCTTCACCATGACGACAAAAAAAGGAAGTAACAAAGTGCCTTTCCTTAATGATTTATTAGACGGTATTGGTACTGCAAGAGGCCTGACTTTTACCACCAAAGAAAAAGAGGCTTTCTATGGGACACCTATTATTGGCGTACCATTTAATCAGCTAAAGCAGGTGTTAGATGGAGCAAAGGTCACTGAAACAGGTATTCCGGTTGACACGGCAAACAATGAGTTGACGCAATGGGTAGCCAGCGCCAATGACGTGTTCCGTAAACATCAGGCAGACTTAAGCGATAAGCAGCCGAATTACATGATCAAAGGTGACAACAATGCGGTATATCCTTCTTTTAAGGGAGTAATTGATGCCTTTAGGAAGAATGAAGTTTTCAATTTTCAATTGATTACTGATCCGCGTGGTGTTCCTTATGGCACTGCTTTATATCTGGAACGAAACAAATAATTAGTAAACTTAAATACTACAAGTATGGCACAGATGGATGTCGCCTCCGGCGACAGTGGCCACAAAAAAGGCCCGGGAGTGAAGAAGGCGAAAAAGCTATCCACCCGTGTGGACATGACGCCAATGGTGGACCTTGGTTTTTTGCTCATCACGTTCTTTATTTATACCACAACGTTGAGCACCCCTAATACCACTAAGCTCATCATGCCTAAAAAAGAGAAGGATGAAACCAAATCAATGGAGGTAGCTAAATCCGGTTTGCTGACAATTTTATTAGGCAAAAGCGATCCAAAGAATCCAGCAAACGATCAGGTGTATTACTATGAAGGAGACCTTGACCCAACCGGGGCAAACTTCATGACTTCAACTTATCCTTCGCCCTCTAACCCGGGAATTCGCAAAATAATTCAGGATAAAAAAACGGCTGTAGCTGCTGCCTGGAAACCCAATCCAACGGTTAAGGACGATGCAGCCGATCGTGATTTTGTAGTGGTGATAAAGCCTGGGAAGGACGCTAATTACGGACGCACAGTAGATATGCTGGATGAGATGAATATCAATGGCGTTCGTCACTATGCTATTATTGATCCTAATGAGTCGGAAGTTACAGTACTGGGCCTCGTAGCACGCAAAAAATAGCGAAAACTAACCCAGGTTTTTTTATGGAAAGGTTTCGCTCTCGCATCTAAATACAAACAAGTAAAATGGAAGCAAATAAAATACTTCAAACCGACATGCTGGACCTTGTTTTTGAAGGCCGGAACAAAGAGTATGGAGCCTATGCCTTACGCAAAGAATACAATAAGCGCATTCTTACAGCGCTGGGTATTACGGTAGCAGTGCTGGTTGGCATCTTTCTTTATACAGTGGTTCAAGCTAAAATCTTTGGCCCTTCTAACGATAACTTGTTAGATAAAAAAGATATAACGCTGACTGACGTAAAGGACGAAGCACCGCCACCACCTCCACCTCCACCTCCGCCGCCACCACCAAAAACACCGCCGCCACCGCCAATAGAAACGGCCAAGTTTATTGAAAACATCAAGCCGGTGGAAAAGCCTGTAGATCCGCCACCCGATCCAAAGGAAATGGAGAACAAGCAAATTGGTAATGAAAATATTAAAGGTGAGGCTCCAACAATTCCAACGCCACCACCACCGGATGAAGGTAAAGGTGTAGTGCAGGCCCCACCACCTGAAGATGAAAACAAGGTATTTGAAAAAGTAGAAATTGAGGCCACCGTAAATAGTGCGCAATGGCGTCGTCACCTGGAAAGCCAGTTGCAGCGCTACCTTGATGATGCCTCCAGTGCCGGTATGGCTCCCGGAACTTACACGGTTAACGTTCGCTTCCTTGTTGAAAAAGATGGCAGCATTGCCGATGTACGGGCCTTAAATGATCCGGGCAATGGATTAGGTGCCGGTGCGGTAGAAGTAGTGAAGAGAGGCCCTAAGTGGACACCTGGTGAACAGAACGGAAAGAAGGTTCGTTCGTATCACACACAACCGATCACCTTCCTGATACAGGAACAATAAAATTGATTACTGTACATATTTGATCCCTCCGCATTGCGGAGGGATTTTTATTTAGGCCCTATCTTACTTTTGCGCATGAGCATCGCACTTTCAGGTTGGGACGATACGATAGTGGCCCTGGCAACACCACCGGGCATTGGCGCCTTGGGCATTATCCGGTTAAGTGGTAACCAATCAGTAGCAATTATTAATGAACTATTCCCATCAAAAAATTTAGCTAAGCAGGCTTCGCATACGCTACATGTAGGCTATTTAAAAAACGGGCCGGAAGTTTTAGATGAAGTCGTCGTATCTATTTTTAAAAACCCCCGGTCTTATACGGGTGAAGACATTGTTGAAATCAGTTGCCACGGGTCGCCCTTTATTCATCAGCAAATTATAAATGCCTGCCAGCAAAAAGGGGCAAGGATGGCCAAGCCTGGTGAGTTTACACAGCGGGCTTTTTTGAATGGAAAATTAGACCTGGCGCAGGCCGAAGCCGTAGCGGATTTAATTGCCAGCAATACAGAAGCGTCTCATAAGTCGGCGCTGAATAACATTCGTGGCGGCTTTTCTCATGCCTTGAAAGATTTGCGTGAACAACTGATAAAATTTTCGGCATTAATAGAGTTAGAGCTCGATTTCTCGCAGGAGGATGTGGAGTTTGCCGATCGTACCGAATTGAAAAAATTAGTAGAAGGAGCCAGGCTGCAAACCAATAGCCTGTTGCAGTCTTTTAGCTTGGGCAATGTAATAAAGAATGGTGTAAGCGCTGCTATTATCGGCCGGCCCAATGCAGGTAAATCTACCTTACTCAATGCTTTACTTAACGAAGACAGGGCCATCGTTAGCGAGATAGCAGGCACTACCAGAGACACTATCGAAGAAGTTATAAATATAGATGGGATACTGTTCCGGCTGATAGATACGGCTGGTATCAGGGCACATTCCAACGATGTGATAGAGGCTGTGGGTATTAGCAAAAGCCTTAAAAAAATGCGCCAGTCGGATATTGTCATATATCTTTTTGACGTGAATGAAATGGAGAGCAGCGACCTGAAAAAAATTATCGCTGACATGAAAGAACAAAGCATCAATTTTTTACTGGCAGCCAATAAAGTAGATGGAGTCAACGAAATGGAAGCGAGGCGACGATTTTCACAGGTGGCTAATATTATTTTTCTTTCTGCAAAATCAGGGCTTCATGTAAATGTTTTGAAGGAGCGAATGGTAGATGCCGTACTGCATGATAAGGCCGCAGCGGAAAATGTGATTGTAACCAATGCCCGTCATTATCATTCGTTACAGGAAGTATATAAATCCTTAACCGATATAGCGCAGGGTTTAGATACGGGCTTACATAGCGACCTGCTGGCTCTCGATATACGACGTTGCCTGCATTATTTAGGCACCATTACCGGCGAAGTATCTACAGATGATCTGTTGGATTATGTATTTAGTAAGTTTTGTATCGGAAAATGAATTTTGATAAAATGTAAATACAGCGTTGATTTCTATTAGTTTCGGTAATGGCTGAGCAGGTAAAAGATTTGTCTATTGAGTATGATGCGATTCCATTCGCTTTGAGTGAATATGCCTCTATGAAAGAGCTATTTCGATCTGCATTCCATATTAAACTCCGGTATCAAGAATTCATGGTAAGATTCGATACATCTTTATTGGGCAACGAGGTAATTGGATTTATAGCAAAGCATCGGAAATCTAATAAGCCTGCCGCTTATTACGGTGTATTTCCCATTAATATTTCAATAGACAATAAAGTTGTTTTAGCTGCGCAATCCGGCGATACAATGACCCATCAAGATCATAGAAAAAAAGGTTTATTTGTCTGGCTGGCAAAAATGACATTCGAAAAATGTGAAAAGAGAGGAATAGCATTGATTTTTGGACAACCAAATAATAAATCTTCTCAAGGACTTATAAATCGATTAAATTTTTTACCAATAGACTATATAAATTCTTATGATTTAAAATTAAAATTGAAAACAATTCCTTTGGCTAAATCCTGCATAAACATAGGCTTGTTTAAAACATATTTAAAGATTGCCAAAAGAATCCTTTCGAAGGTCACTATAGACACTGTACACGAATTCCACAATACTCATTTAAATCATTACGGTAGTGTATTGAGAGATTCTAACTATTTGGAATATAAAAAATCAGAGAATAAAGTTTTTTTGAAAATTAATGAAGCAACACTTTGGATTAAATTATCAGATGTGCTATGGATTGGTGACTTCGATAACTATGCTTTGGTAGATGAAAAGACAATAAAAAAACTAAAAAAAATAGCTGCATTTCTAGGGTACAATACTATACGTTTCAATTTTAATGCAAGCTTACATCAACCAGCTTTTTTAAAATGGTTTAAAAAAGAGAGCGAGGAAGCATCTTGTTTCTTCTATATCGATAAGGCATTTGAGGCCAGTAACCTTGTTATAACCGCGGCTGACTTTGACACCTGGTAAATTGTAATGATTAAAAAAATAACAATCGGCTTTATTATAACCGGCGACTATGTCCCGGCATGGTATTATGAAACTATCCTATCTGTCGCTAAAGAAACAAACAATTCCATTTGCTTCCTTAAATTCTCTTTACCTGATGAAGGGCCTTCCAACTATTCGATAGGTTACCGGTTGTTTACAAAATTTGAGTCTTATTGGTTTAGGCCTGAATACGATGCACAGAAGGCAGTTTCAATAAAGGAATTTATCGCCACTCATAAAACAGTCAACCTTAAAAAAGATGACTATTACGAACTTGATAACAATAGTCTGAATCAACTGAAGGATTTGGGACTTGATGTTATCTTTTCTATACAATTTAAAAACCAGAAGTCGGAGAATGTTTCAACGGCCTCAAAATTCGGACTCTGGTATATTCATTTCGGATACAAAAATTATAACAACAGTGGTGCTCCCGCATTTTGGGAGGCGATGGACAATAGCCCGGTTACCGGCAGTTATTTACTAATGCGTAAGAATGGAACCGATTTCATTCTTTACGAAGGCACGACTACATCCGTACCTTATTCGGTAAAAAACAATTTTAATTCCATTGCCTGGAAGTCGGCCTCCTATTTAGGCTTTCGGCTTGCAACGCTTGGCAAATTATATGATACGTTTATACATCAATATAAAACCCCACTCAAAGTAAATTCTGTAAAAAGATTTTTGCCCTATAATTATTCAATGGGACTTCTTTTTACAAAAAATGTTTTAGGCTATTTGAATTATAGGCTGAACAGGAAAATCAGCGCTAACAAATTCACGCTACTATATGCGCCAAAACCTTTCAACTTTCGTCGGCTACAAAACATTCCTTTTAAAAAAATTAAGTTACCCCGCAACGTTTTTTTCGCAGATCCTTTTGTGGTTTCGCTAAACAACATCAATTATATTTTTTTTGAGGAATACGATCTTTTAAAAAGCAAAGGCCATATTTCTGTTATTGAAGCAGATGAAAATGGCATGCACTCTTATCCCAGGATGATAATTAAAAAAGAGTATCATCTTTCTTATCCATTTGTATTTAAGTTGAATGATGTTTTCTTTATGATCCCTGAAACATCGGCCAATAAAACGGTTGAACTTTATACTGCAGTCAGCTTCCCTTATGAGTGGAAATTTGTAATGAATTTGATGGAAGGCATTGCTTTGATTGACTGCACCGTTGTTTTTCAAGAAGGGCTGTGGTGGCTGTTTGCCAATAGGGCTGCGCATCCTGCTGTTTCTACCAACGACCAATTATTTTTATACTATAGCGAAGACCTCTTTTCGGGAAGTTGGAATCCGCATCCAAAAAACCCCATTGCAACACATGCAGAAAATTGCCGTCCTGCGGGACGTATATTTGAAGATGGCGGCAAACTTTACCGGCCGGCGCAGAACAACGCTTCTTTACAATATGGATCGGGAATTAAGATCAATGAAATAATAGCGCTAACTGTAAATGAGTATAAAGAGCGGGAGGTAATAAATGTTAGTCCTGCTTCTATGGGCCTGAAAGCCATTCATCATATTGATTTCACAAGTGATTTGATGGTAATAGATGGAATTGCAAAATGAATCAGCAGGATTACAATTTTTTTTGAGAAACAATATTTTTACTTCTGTAATATTTATACAGAAAAAATATAGTCAGGCCAAGAAATAGCTGCAAGCGAATCAAGTCTATAACAATTGGCCAAAAGGCGTTTCGTTCGATACTACTGTGCAGCGAATTAAATGTTATTAAAGAAATTATACCAAGGCATGAAAAAGGAATCAGGTACTCGTTATTTCTTGACATAGTAATTCAGAAATTTTCACAAACGTACAATCTTTATGTTCTCTTTAAACCTCACATAAACATCCGCTGCACGGTCCAGTATAACGCTATCAAACCAATAATAGCCGATAACGGATACACAATTCTGGTACGGTACCAGGGCTTTTTGCCTAAAGGGAAAATGAGCAATATAAATACGGTGGTGATAACAGTTATCTGACCCAACTCTACCCCCACATTAAAGGAAAATATAGATAAGATAAAATTGTTTCGCGGCAGGCCTATTTCATTTAAGGCACTGGCAAAACCAAGCCCATGTATCAATCCAAAGCAAAACACTAAAACAATCCGCCAGGGCTTAAGCTCCGAAAACAAAATGTTTTCTATGGCAATAAACAGGATGGATAAAGCGATGATGGGTTCTACCAGGGCAGGCGGCGCTACAATAATGTTCTTCATAGATAGGGCCAGCGTAATAGAATGGGCTACTGTAAAAGCAGTAGCTTGCCAAAGCATGGTTTTGATTTTATTATTCAGCAGGCAAAGGCCGGTAACAAATAAAATATGATCGGCGCCATAAGGAATAATATGCTGAACACCCAACTTCAGGTAGTACCAAAAAACATGGCCGCCCGGCGCTTTCTCCAATTGGTAATTAATGGTATGAGCGAAGAGAAGGTTGCAAAGCAGGAGCGCTATTATAACTGCAATGCTTCGCTTTGTATGGGTTGAAAGCGCATAACGAAACGACTTCATGTTATAAAGTTTGCACTATGCCTTCCGCTTCCTGCTTTAATAAAATAGAAAAGCTGGGGTTGTTGTGTAAAGCCTGTTGAAGCATGGCTTTGGCTGATTGTTTGTCACCGGCTTTGTAATAAATAAGCCCCGCATGGCTAAGTAACTCCGGATTTTTACTGCCTGTTTTCAATGCCACTTTTATATAAGGCAAGGCTTTGGCAGCATCGCTTTTTTTATAATATACCCAGGCCAATGTTTCATTCACAGTAATGTTTTCCGGGCGGCGATTGTACTCCATTTCCGCATGTTTCAAAGCATTATCGTAATCATTCAACTTCAGATAATTCAACGCCAATTCATTGTCGCTGTAATGCCCAATAGCCGCATCTGTATTGGCTGCTTCTGCATCTTTACTCAATTGAGCAATCACGCTGTTGGTTAACTCAGCTGCTTTTGATGGTTGGTTCATAAACGTATATAAATCTGCCAGTTCTTCCTTAAAGCTATTATCTGTAATCAGCGAGTCGGCAGAGAGATAATATTGAACCGCTTTGGGATACTCTTTAGTATAGATGGCGATACGTGCCAGGCCGCTGTAGGCATAAGCATAGCTGGGCCGATAACTGAGTGCCAATTGATAATTGTAATCTGCCATCTTTATATCGCCGGTCAACTCGTATAGGTGGGCTAACTGAACCCGTGCCCACTCCGTACCTTCTGCTCCCGGCGGACCCGCAGCTACGGCCAGTTTCATGGCTTCGATAGAGCCGGGATAGTCGCCGTAAATTTCACGCAGGTAGCTGGCCCTTGAATAAGATCGTATGTCGGGCTTGGTGCTTTCCATTTTATCCGACATCTCCACGGCGCCCTTATAATTTCCCAATTCTACATAAGCATCGGTAAGCAAACCATAAATAAAAGCATTGTGCGGATTGATAGCCTGCGCCTTTTGGCCAATCTCTAAACCCTCGGCAAAATGGTGTTGCGATAGATACAAAAGCGACTTATAACAAAGCGCTGAAAAGTTATTGGAGTCTTGTAGCAGTACATCATTCACATGCTTCATAGCTGCCATATCGTAATACAAATGGTTGCCGGTAACACGGGCTTCCTGAATATATAAAGCGGCCAGCCCCAGGTTGGCTTTTATATCGGCAGGGTTTTGCTTTAGTTGCGATATAAAACCGGCTGCATTGGTTTTTGTTTTGGTCCATTCAGCAGAGGCGGTGTCGGAACTTTTACGGTCAAGAAGTGTATAAATTTTAGTATCGCTTTCTGCTTTTTTATGTTTATACATAAAGAAAATGACGGCGATGGCGATAACAAAAAATACGAGCAAGGCAGTGTAAAGTTGATTTTTTTTCATAACAGCGTTCCTAAATTAGAATAAACAAAATGCTTCGGCCGGTTTTATAAAAGGATGTATGGGTAGGTGAGTAAGTAACTTTTGTATAGTGAGCTTTAAAATTTTGTTAGCTGATAAAAGCCAGTTTAAAATTTTTGTAAAAGAATTGCCACAGTCTGTAAATCTTCCATTTTTTGCCGCCACACCAATTGAATTTTGATTTGTCCATTTCGTTGGCAAAATTTTAATCGTTCAATTGTTTGCTTATTTAATTTGTCGTTATTGAGTAAATAAATGAACAATCATCAAAGGTGTAAAGGTATTAAGTACGTATAAGGCTATCTACGGGCAAAGTACTGAAATAGTTTGGCAGGGCCGGATTATTGCAACGCTGTAAAACGATAACCAACTTCCGCCTTTGCGTTGAAAAGATTTCTACATTTTTCAATCCAATGCGTTTTCTGTTACGTTAATGTATCATCCAGCTCCTTCCAAAGCCACCAACTACATACCCTCCTTTCTATTTATTGAATTCAAAATCTCCGACGTATGCGAAAAAAAAATCTACGCTTATGGGGGTGGAAGCTTTGTCTTTCATTCTCTCTATTGCTTCTTGCTTCGTTTTCTTCGTTCGCTTCCTCTCACCGGGAAGCGCCGCTTATTTCAAACGATCCGCTGGCGGACAATACCGATGTGTATGCGTTCCGCAGCCCCGATGATCCCAACTTCATTACTATCATCGCCGATTACATTCCGTTTGAGTTGCCGGAGGGCGGCCCCAACTACTACAATTTTGGTGAGAACATCCGCTACGAGATCCATATTAAAAACCAGACAACCACGATGGCGGATGATATAACCTACCGCTTCACCTTTACCAAAACCAATCAGGACCCAACTACGTTTTTCAACATACGATTGAATGCACAAAATCTTAAGACCACGTATCTCTGCGAAAAGAGCACGGATGGTGGTATGACGTTTACTACCATTGTTGCGGCAGGTGTGGTTCCTCCTAATAACATCGGGCCTCGCTCTATTGAGCAAGGCGTGGGGTTAAGTACAACCTATAATGCCTTGATGACAGCAGCTATCACCGCAGCAACGGGTTCCGCTTCTGCCGGTGAGCAAATCTTCTGCGGCCCTGTTGATGATCCTTTTTTTGTTGACCTGGCCGGGGCTTTCGATGTAGGAAGCTTTCGTCCCAACGGTAATATGATTAATGCGCCTAAAGATGGGCTGGCCCGTTTTAACTGTCATACCATTGCTTTAAAGATTCCCATCAGCAGCCTGCAAAAAAGTGGCAAGACGGCCGCTATGGCAACTGATATTTTAGACCCCGATTTTGTAATTGGTGTGTACGCATCGGCAAGCCGCCAACAGATTAATACACTTACCAATAACGCCAATAATTTTTCCGGCAGTTGGATACAAGTGTCAAGGTTAGGTATGCCGCTTACCAATGAAGCCGTGATACCGGTGGGTATGAAAAATAAGTGGAACGCCGTTACCGCCAACACCCCTGCCGATAGCGCCTTTGGCCCTTATTTCAGAAACCCTGAGCTGGCCTTGTATATGGATGATTCGCAGTTCGGCCAGGCCGTCCCTTCACTATATAATTTACGCATTCAAAAGGCATCATTAGGTACCTATGATTTTAGAAATGGCAAGCCAGGCCTTTATGTGTTGAAGGGTAACCCTGCCCTTGTAGGCACCGCTTTAGACCCTGCTATTTTTGGTAACTACCTGTTGCCGAATAACGCCAGCCCACGTGCTGTGGACTTGTTGCCCATCTTTAATACAGGCGTTCCTAATCTCAGGCCTTATCAATTAGCTACCGGTAAAACGGGAGGGCCCTTATCAGCCGGTAAACCTTTCGTCAACAATTTTCTTCCTACGTTTGGTGATATGCTTCGGTTAAATATGGCCGTGCCGCCAACCCCGCGTAACGATCCAAAGTTTAGTTCATTGGGTTTGGTACAAGCAGCCGTTTTAGGATTAACTGATCCTGCTTACAATGGCAATGCCTCGTTACAATTTATTCCTAACATGGATGGCTTCCCTAACGGGAGAAGATTGGAAGACGATGTTACCACCATTGAGCTGCAAGCCGTGTCAGGCGTGGTTTTGGCCGCTATCGGTTTATGGTACGATGACTATCCCGGTACCGGCAGCCCTGTAACGCCGCAGCTTGTCAAGGTGCTAAGCTTTACTGCCGGCCCGGTGGCAAACGATACCACTTTTAAACCTGCTTTCCCTTACGTGCAAACACCATGGAGAGGTTTTGATTATACTTTAAAACCAAGGTTCTAACCAAATCAAAAGACATTTTATGAAACGAATTTTAAACGCTTTTACGGCTGTTTTGGTTTGCCTGGTCCTTACACAAACTACAGCTTTCGCTTCCTCGCATAGAGAAGCTCCATTGATCTCTAACGATCCCTTAGCCGATAACACGGATGTATATGCTTTTAAAAGCCCTTGCGATACAACGAAGATTGTTTTAATAGCTAACTACATCCCTTTTGAACACCCTGCCGGAGGCCCTAATTATTATACGTTTGGCGAAAATATCCGCTACGAGATTCATGTGAATAATGGCAGCGGCACCGGCGATATTATTTATCGCTTCACCTTTCACCAGGTAGATCTGGCTCCCACTACGTTTTTCAGGATACGCCTCGGATTAGAAAACTGGAAAACCACCTACGACCTGGAACGAAGCATGAATGGTGGAAGCACCTTTACTACCATTGTTACCGGCGGCACCGTTCCACCACCAAACATTGGCCCCCGCTCTATTGAAAACCCAACGGTGGGCTTGGGCGCATCAAGTTATGAGAACCTGATGCTGTCTTCCATTGCTACCGCTACTACCGGCGAAAAAGTATTTGCCGGCCCGGTAGATGATCCCTTCTTTGTTGATTTAGGCGGCGCCTTTGACGTGGGTAATTTTAGAATGCAGGGCCGTGATGGACTGGCTAAATTCAACTGTCACTCTTTAGTGATAGAAGTGCCGGTATCCACGTTGCAAAAAGCAGGTAAAAACACTACGCAGGCTACCAGCATATTGGACCCCGACTTTGTGATTGGCGTGTATGCATCGGCCAGCCGTCCGCAGATAACTACGCTTGATGCTACTGGTTCCGGTAATAACCCGGCAACCAACGGCAACTGGATACAGGTATCAAGATTGGGTATGCCGTTAACCAATGAAGTAGTGATCCCTGTTGGCCTGAAAGACAAATGGAATTTTGCATCTACCAACAGCGAATCAGAATTTTATCCCTATTTTAAAAACCCCGAGCTGGCGCTTTACATGGATGATTCGCAGTATGGAACGGCAGTACCAGGCCTTAGCAAGCTACGTATTCAATCAGCTTCATTAGGCACTTACGATTTTCGTAATGGCAAGCCAGGCTTATTTCCATTAAAGGGTTCTATGGCGGTACAAGGCACGGCTTTAGACGATGGTTTATACGGTAACTTGTTATTGCCCGATAACAGCAGTCCCCGTGCAGTTGATTTACTTCCTATTTTTTTAACCGGTGTTCCCAACCTGGCTCCTTATCAATTAGCAACCGGGAAAGCCGGTAACCCCTTAGCGGCCGGTAAACCTTTCATCAATAATTTTCTTCCCACTTTAGGCGATATGCTTCGGCTGAACATGGCCGTGCCGGTTACAGATAGAACCAGTGCTGACTTTAGCTCGGATGGATTGGTGCAAGCGGCTGTCTTAGGGTTGACAGACGGTCGTTTTAACACAAACGCTTCATTACAATTTATACCTAACATGGATGGCTTTCCAAATGGCAGACGATTGGAAGACGATGTTACCCGTATAGAGCTGCAAGCCGTATCAGGCGTGGTTTTGGCCGCTATCGGTTTATGGTATGATGACTATATTCCTAATACATCTCCAACCCCTGTTACCACCCAATTGGTGAATGTACTAAGCTTCACCGCCGGCCCAACTGCCAATGATACCACTATACGTCCCTGCTTCCCGTACGTGCAAACGCCGTGGAGAGGTTTTAACGGCGCCCAGTATGCCGGTGTTAATCCATTACCGGTTACTTACCTCGGTTTTACAGCCGAAAAGCAAGGAACGGCTGTGATGCTTCGCTGGCAGGTAGCCGATCAATTAAACAATGATCATTTTGAAATTGAGCAGAGTATTGGCGGAGGCGTTTATGCAAAAATCGGCAGCGTAATAGCTTCGCCTAACAAGAGTGATTATGAATTTTATCACGCTACGCCTTCGTTGGATAGAACCAATCAATACCGCTTAAAGCAGATAGATAAAGATGGTAAGTTCACCTACTCGCCAATACGGTTAATTAAATTCTCCGGCAAGAATATATTTACCATCACGCCAAATCCGGCTTCAGATGTCATTCATATTTATGCCGATCAAAAAAGTTTGATGGTAAGCCTGTATGAAAATGGCGGACGCAAAGTGCTCACGCAATTAGTAACGAATGGAACTACCGACATTAATATATCCCGCCTGGCAAAAGGAGTGTATGTATTAATAGCAGAGAAGGACGGTGTGCAAATGGAAGCTAAGAAATTTGTTAAGCAATAACCTGCATTCGCGGAGTTGATCTAAGAAGGCTTGTAGCAAAAAGGCGCTGTAGAAATACGGCGCCTTTTTTATAAATAGGGCAGAAGGTCGGCAGGATGATTGATGATAGTGATGACTTTATCTATGTCGCCATACAAAAAGCCTTCGCTGCCTGATAGTTTAATATGCTCAATAAGATGATTGTAAAAACCGGCCGTATTTAAAATAAAAATCTTCTTGTCGTGAATGGATAACTGGTTCCAGGTAAGGATCTCAAACAGTTCATCCAACGTACCAAAGCCACCGGGTAAAATAATGGCGGCATCGCACAACTCGTATAATTTTCTCTTGCGAACATGCATATCATCTACCACTAATAGTTCACTGATGTTCAGGTGTTGCGCCTCCCAATCTTTTAGCACCTGCGGTATCACTCCGCGAACAATACCACCGGCGTTCATTACCGTATCGGCCACTACACCCATCAACCCGTTTTTGCCGCCACCATAAATCAGTTCTATTTTTTTATCGGCCAGTATAGTAGCTAATTCTATGGCGTCGCTTTCGTATAACGCATTGGCCCCTTTCTTAGAACCGCAAAAGATAGCCAGCTTGTTAATGGAAGTCATCATCGTATTTTGTGCGGTAAAAGGAAGACAAATTTTTCTTTCTTCAAAAAACGATTGTACTTCGCCGCATTACTAAATCATTACCTATGTCTCCAGCCCTGCTCTTTTCTTTTGTCATCGGCTATTTTGCCATCCTGCTGCTGGTAGCTTATTTCACGTCGCGCAACGCCACTAACGAATCGTTTTTCATTGGCAATAAAAGCTCTAACTGGATGGTGGTGGCTTTTGGTATGATCGGCACTTCATTAAGCGGTGTTACGTTTGTAAGCGTACCGGGCGCCGTCGGTAAACCCTTTGCCGGTGGCGGCTTTGAGGCCTTCACCTACTTTCAGGTAGTGATTGGGTATGTAATTGGCTACTTTATTCTGGCTTATGTTTTACTGCCCCTTTACTACCGGCTTAACCTTACTTCCATTTATAATTATTTAAGCAAACGCTTAGGCTTTTATTCGTACAAATCCGGAGCGGGATTTTTTATTTTATCAAGAACGCTTGGCGCTACGGCAAGGTTGTACTTAGTAGTAGCCATTCTGCAGGATACCATTTTATCCAACTTTGGAATACCGTTTTGGGTAACTACATTGGTTATTTTACTGATGATTCTTTTATATACCTATGAAGGCGGCGTAAAAACCATTGTATGGACGGATATGTTGCAAACCACTTGCATGTTGATAGGGCTGGTGATCTGTGTCATCTACATTTTAAAGACTTTAAACATCAGTTTTGTCGAAGGCGTTGATCAATTGAAGGCGGCTCATTTTACCCGCATGTTTATTACCGACCCTAACAGCAGTTTGTTTTTTGTAAAGCAGATTTTGGCCGGTGCGTTTATTACTATTACCATGACGGGCATGGACCAGGAGATGATGCAGAAAAATATCAGCGTTCGCACCTTAAAAGACTCGCAAAAAAATGTGTTGACGTTTGGCATTATCCAGGCCTTTGTAGTGTTGCTCTTTTTATTTTTGGGTGGCTTACTTTATTTGTACGCAACCCAGAATGGTATTACGGCAAAACCCGACCGCATCTTTCCGGCAGTTGCTTTAGGTACAGCAATTCCAGGTATCATTTCTATCATTTTTATTATTGCGTTGATCTCCGCTTTGTTTCCAAGTGCTGATGGCGCCATCACTGCGCTTACCTCTTCTTTTTGTATAGATATTTTGGGGTTGAAACGGAATGAAGAATGGAGCGATAAAAGAAAGAACCGCATTCGTAAAACGGTGCACCTGGTGTTTGCTTTTATCTTTTTACTGTTTGTGTTGTTATTTAAATGGATCAATCAGCCAAGTATGATCAGTGTGATTTTAAAAGTGGCTGCTTATACCTATGGGCCGCTGCTGGGGCTGTTTTCGTTTGGTATCCTAACAAAAAGAAAAGTGGCGGATAAACTGGTTCCATTGATAGCGATTGCCGCACCTGTCATTTGTTTTTTCTTAGATAAATTTCAGAAGCAATTGTTTGGCAAATTTGAGATTGGTTTAGAACTGATCATCATAAACGGTCTGTTGGTTTTCGCAGGACTTTTGCTCATATCAAAGCCGCAGGATAAGCAATGGGTAATGGCGGCCGAAGGCGCAGCCATTCCAACGGCGCAATAACGAATCATGGAAATTATTAATGCTACCGCCCAGGCTTATGCCGAAAAATATACTTCACCCGAAGAGGCGCTGCTGCACGAAGTAGCACAATACACTTATAGCCAACATGCCCATGCGCACATGCTTAGCGGCCACCTGCAGGGAAAGCTGTTGGAGATGATCAGCTGCATGATAAAGCCGCGCCTCATTTTAGAGATTGGCACATTCACCGGTTACAGTGCTCTGTGCCTGGCAAAAGGCTTGCAACACGATGGCGGACTTCATACAGTAGAGCTACGGGAAGATGATGCGGCTACCGCGCAGTCCTACTTTCATCGAAGTATTTACCGGCATCAAATAATTTTACATGTCGGTAATGCGTTAAAAATTATCGGCCAGTTGGATGAACCGTGGGATTTGGTTTTTATTGATGCGGATAAAACCAACTACATGGCTTATTTTAACCTCATTTTTCCGCAGGTAAAGCGGGATGGGTTTATTTTAGCGGATAATGTGCTCTTTCACGGTGAGGTTTTAGAAGCGGAAATCAGGGGCAAAAATGCCAAAGCCATCCAGGCCTTCAATGATTTCATAGCTAAAAGAACCGATGTTGAAAAGCTGCTGCTTCCGGTGCGTGATGGCCTGTTCCTCATCCGGAAGTTGCACTGATTACTAACCAAACGAATAGTTCATCCAATGAAAAAACTAAAGATTATTCTTCTTCTCACAATGGGTTTTATTAGCCCTCGCCTCTATGCCCAATCCCGTGCTACCATTGAAGCTTACATCGAAAAATACCGCGAAGTAGCTATCGCCGAAATGCAACGTACCGGCGTGCCGGCTTCTATCACATTAGCGCAAGGCATTCATGAAACCGGCGCCGGCACATCCGACCTTGTTATCAAATCAAATAACCATTTTGGCATTAAATGCAAAACCGAATGGACGGGTGAAAAAGTTTATCATGATGATGATGAACGGGGAGAGTGCTTTCGCAAGTACACCGATCCTTCTATCTCTTACCGCGACCATTCCGACTTTTTAAAAACACGTCCTAACTATACTTCTCTTTTTAATTTAGACCCTACCGATTATGAAGCCTGGGCTTTTGGTTTGAAAAAAGCGGGCTATGCTACCAATCCTAAATACCCAGAGATATTGATAAAGCTGATCCGCGATTATAATTTGCAGGACTACACCATGATAGCATTGGGTAAAAAAGATAGAAATGAAAATGCGGTTGACTGGGCTAAGAACACGGCACCTGTAACCGAACCTGAAGTAACAATAGCCGCTCCAAAAATCACTTATCCGGAAGGCATTTTTAAGATCAATGATACCAAAGTGATATTTATTCAAAAAGGAACATCGTATCTGAAAATAGCGGAGGACAATGACATTCCCTTAAGCCGCTTGCTGGATTTTAATGATTTAAAAGATGGCGATATTGCTGCCGCGGATGGTTTGCTTTTTCTGCAACGCAAACGTAAAACCGGCGCGGCTGAAACACATATAGTTACCGATGGCGAATCGCTTTACAGCATTGCACAAACAGAAGGCATCCGGCTGGAAAGCCTGTTACAGTATAATTTTTTAACGCTGGGTGTACAAGTGGAAGGTGGAGAAAAAATTTACCTCACTTCATCTGCGCCAGCTATGCCCAAATTGGCTACGCCATCTGTTTCAAAAGCCATTTATAAAACGCCGGAACAAACTGCCGAACCCAATGACGGCAATGGTTACCTGCTTCATACAGTGCAACCAAAAGAAACAGTATATAGCATTGCGAGAAGATACGAGGTGGGTGTAGATGATGTCAAAAAATGGAACGACCTCGCCACCATGGATTTAAAAATCGGCCAACAGGTACGTATAAAACAAACCCGCTAATGACCACCATTACACTGCACGATAAAACCTTCCATACCTATTTATCCGAAGCTGTTATTCAGGAAAAAATTAAAGAATTGGCGGCTATTATCAACACCGACTATCAAGGCAAAAAGCCGTTGTTTATCGCCATACTTAATGGTTCTTTTATGTTTGCCGCCGACTTGTTCAAGCACCTGACCATTGAGGCTGAGATTTGTTTTATCAAGCTGGCTTCTTACCGCGGTATGAAAAGCACCGGGCATGTAATAACCGCCATAGGCCTGGATCATGACTTATTTGGCCGCGACGTGATTATTGTGGAAGACATTGTGGATACGGGCAAAACACTTCATAATTTTTTACCGCAGCTTCATCATCAGCAGCCAAAGTCTTTTGCTATCGTTACACTCCTGCATAAGTCCGAAGCGACACAGTTTGATTTGCCGCTTAGTTATGTAGGTTTTCAAATACCGGATAAGTTCGTGGTAGGGTATGGTTTGGACTATGATGGATTGGGCCGCAACCTCAAAGAAATTTATCAACTATCGGCCGGAGGTTGATTGCCCGTTTTTTGTTTTGTACCTTTTCTCTGTCATTATTATGTTGAAGCGACTTGCTTATATGATCTTACCGCTTCTTTTTCCCCTGCTTGCTGCTACCCAACAATTTTATATCAAAGGCCAGGTTAGGGACGAAGGTGGCGCACCGCTGCAAAATGTTACCATGCTTTTGCACAGCAGCGGCTATTTGTACAAGTCCGGCAGCGATGGCAGCTTTGGTATTTTAACCCCCGCTAAAATTGATACGCTGACCATTTTCCGGGATGGCTATCAAAAAGATTTGCGGATCATTACGGCTGAGAAATTTAATGATGTCGTATTGAAAAAAGCGGTGGTGGTTAACAGCACTGTTTCCAACCGGCTTGCCTCGCTTACGCAAAATTTAAAACGCGATGAACAGCAGCTTTGGTTCAGTGGCGATGAAACGTATGCCAGCACTATCGAAAATAATTTTATCAATGCGGCCTCTTATCCCACCACCGGCCTTAGCCTGAATGTTGACCGGGCCTCTTACAGTAATATTCGCCGCTTTCTTACCATGAACTCCATGGTGCCGCCCGATGCCGTACGCATAGAGGAAATGCTGAATTATTTTAACCTTGATTACACAGAACCGCCGCCCGGTAAGGCTTTTGGGATAGCTACCACCTTAACCTCTTGTCCCTGGAACAAAGCCAATCAATTACTTTTTGCCCGTATCAATTCAAAAAAATTACCGCTTGATAAAGTACCGCAAAGCCATCTGGTTTTTTTAATTGATGTATCCGGCTCTATGGATTTGCCCAACCGGTTGCCGCTTTTAAAAAGCAGTTTCAAAGCTCTTGTCAACAACCTGCGTGCTACCGATTCGGTTTCTATTGTTGTATATGGAGGCACTATCGGCGTTGCGCTGGAGCCAACCGGCGGCTCGGAAAAAGAAACCATTTTTAAAGTCATTGACAGTCTTCAACCCGGAGGTTCTACGCCGGGTGAGTCGGGCATAAAACTGGCCTATAGTTTAGCCAAAGCGCATTTTATAAAGGGCGGTAACAATCGTGTGATACTTGCTACCGATGGCGATTTTAATGTAGGCTTAAAAAAGGAAGAAGACCTGGAAGAAATGATTGCTGCGCAAAGTAAAGCCGGTGTTTACCTTACCTGTTTGGGCATTGGCATGGGTAATTATAAAGATTCAAAAATTCAATCGCTGGCGCAGAAAGGCAACGGAAATTTTGCTTATTTAGACAGTTATGCGGAAGCTGAAAAAGTGTTGCTGAAAGAGTTTATGCAAACGCTTTATACAGTGGCAGATGATGCCTTTCTTTCGGTGCAGTTTAATCCGCAATTTGTAAAAGAATACCGGTTGATAGGCTTTGATAATAAAGTTGGCGCTATAAGAGATGCGAAGGCCAATATAGAAGGCGGGGAAGTAGGGCCTGCTTATTCTTCTATCGCCGCTTTTGAAATAGTTCCGGTGGAGGGATACCTGAAAGAGATTACACAACCCGTGAATTTTTCCTTGCGCTTTAAAAACAAAGACGCACAAGCGCTTAGCGAAATAACCGAACGTCCGCAGGTTTCTTTTATACCTTTCAATCAGCTGACTAACGCTAACAAATTCGCTTCAGCCGTTATCATGTTCGGCTCATTGTTAAGAGGGTCGAAGTTTGTGAAAGGCATTACGTGGGCCGAAGTACTGGACGTGGCCAAACCCGCAGTGGATATGACGAATTATTCTCAAAAAGAATTTCTTTCATTAGTGGAACAGGCGAGAAAACTATACGGGAAAAAGCGTAAAAAAGACGAATAACATTTTCCTCTAAGAAGCCTCTTTTAATTACATATAATTAAAAAATTATTCATTAGTTTTATTCTATTCATTCCGCCTCCTCATGCAAACTGCCTGCTAACGACGCTTAATTTACTTCCACCTGTTTCTACACACTAAAACTATCGCTCCATGGAATCAAACCATTTTCCAAAAGTAGCCCTATTGACGTTATTCCTGGTCGCGGCTTTCATTGCCGGCTGGGAATTTTTTTTGCGAAGCAAAGGCATACAGATAGCGTATGATGATGGCAAAGAACTGTGGTCTAACAAAAGGGCTAAGGTGTATCAGCCATCAAACGAAGCAACGGTATTTATCGGTTCTTCCCGCATCAAGTACGACCTTGATATAGCTACCTGGCGAAAACTTACCGGAGAAGACGCCGTACAATTAGCCATGGAAGGCACGTCGCCATTGCCGGTATTAGATGATTTGGCCGCCGATGAAAAATTTAAAGGCAAGCTGGTGATTGATGTGACGGAGGGATTGTTTTTCTCCGATGTTGGCGGTGGCCCCAACGATGTGTTCGGGTCTATTAATTATTCAAAGAAAGTTACACCTGCTGAAAAAGCAAGCTTTGTTATCAATCATGGCCTGGAATCGGGCTTTGTTTTTCTTGACAGAGATAACTTTTCCCTCAATGCTTTTCTTGATAAGCTGCAAGTAAAAAACCGGCCCGGTGTTTTTGCTATGCCCATCTTCCCCATGGAATTCGGCCGTGTTACATTCGACCGGCAAAACAAAATGACGGACGCTTTTGTAAGGGATACGGTGTTGCAAGGCCGGGTCACGGCCATCTGGAAAATGTTTGCTGGTATGCCCGGGCCGCCACCGGCCGATGGTGCAAAGCTGGATTCATTTATGACAGTAGTGAAAGCAAGAGTAGATAAAATAAGGAGCCGGGGCGGACAGGTATTATTTGTCAGAACGCCGTCCAGTGGACCTTTTTGGATGGGTGAACAACATGGCTTCCCAAGAGAAAAGTATTGGAACCGGTTACTGACTTTTACCGGTACACCCGGCATTCACTTCACCGACTACCCGGCAATTGCCCATTTTGTTTGCCCGGAATGGTCGCACTTAACGCCTAAAGATGCGATCAGTTTTACCACGCAATTCGTTTCCTTGTTGCAAGAAAAAGGCTGGACTTTTTCCACTAAAGCCAGCATTGTATCAGCTCAAAATCAACTGCCATGATTTTCAACTCCTATACCTTCATCATCTTTTTTGCGATAGTGCTGTTGCTTCATTACCTGAAGTTTTCGTGGCAAACAAAAAAGCGCAATCTTCTCATTGCTTCTTATGTTTTTTATGCCGCCTGGAACCCGCCGTTTATTCTTCTATTGTGGCTGTCCACCATTGTTGATTTTTTTGTAGGCAAGGCATTGTATAAAGAAGAAAACAAACGCCGGAAAAAACTATTGCTGGTAGTAAGCCTCATTGGTAATTTGGGCATGCTTTGCTTTTTTAAGTATGGTGGTTTTTTGCTTGAAAACTTTGTTACGCTGATGAATGCCATTGGTGTCAATTACCATCCTGCAAAGCCAAACATTATTTTGCCGGCGGGTATTTCGTTTTACACCTTTACTACGCTGTGCTATACCATTGATATGTACCGAAGGGAAAGTAAGCCGGTGGAATCGCTGCTGGATTTTTCTTTGTTTGTTACGTTTTTCCCGCACCTCGTGGCAGGGCCTATCGTTCGTCCGCCACAGTTAGTACCACAGTTTGCTTCGCCCAAACAGGCTACCCGTGAGGGTTTGATGCAAGGGCTGTTCTTGATCTCCATGGGGCTTTTTATGAAGGTGGTGTTGGCCGATGCGATGCTTTCTTCCTCCGCCGATACAGTATTTAACAGCGCTGCTAAGTTGTTGCGATTAGATGCGTGGATGGGAGTACTGGCGTTCTCCGGACAAATCTTTTTCGACTTTGCCGGTTACTCTGTTTGTGCGGTAGGCGCTGCCATGTGCCTTGGTTTTTGGTTGCCCCGAAACTTCAACTATCCTTATGCGGCTATCGGCTTTTCCGATTTTTGGCGGCGGTGGCATATTACTTTATCATCGTGGCTACGCGACTATTTATACATACCGTTGGGTGGTAATCGTAGGGGTGAATTCAGAACACATGTCAACCTGATGATCACCATGTTGCTCGGTGGTTTATGGCATGGCGCCTCGTGGACCTTTGTTGTTTGGGGAGCATTGCATGGCATTTATTTATCTGTAGAAAGAATGTTGAGGCCAAAGCCAAAACCCACAAATACATCACCAGAAGACAGGGCGCCGGTAGTAACGATGATTGAGCCGGCTGTTATAAAACAAGCTTCGTTTGCACCTGCTTTTTTGCAAACGAAAACGGTTAAAAATTTTATGCTGGCCCTGCTGACGTTCTTTCTTATAAACGTTACCTGGGTGTTCTTTAGGGCGCAGAATTTTACCACTGCCTGGCGGTTGTTGGGTTCTATGTTTGGTGGCGGTAGAGGCGGCATTCCCATCTTACCAACTATCGGAATTTATAAAGTGGCTGTAGTAGTTACGCTGATGTTCATCACCCACTGGCTGCTGCGTAACACAACCGTATTGCAAGTGGCGCAAAAAATGAAGTGGTGGGCCGTAAGTTTAGTATGGGCTTTAATGTTGATCCTTTTGGTGCTGTGCCAGGAGAGCAGCGGGTCGTTTATTTATTTTCAGTTTTAGATACTTATTCAACGGATAGCTTTTTGTTGATTTGTCTACGCTTTATTGCAATAAATTTGATAAAAGTTTATGTCTATGCCCGCTCCTTTGAATGATGCTCAATTAGAGATTTTGAAACTTTTCAGTCATGAACAAACCGAAGAAGAAATGGCAGAAATTAAATCCTTGTTGGTTACTTATCTCGCTCATAAGATGACAAGAGAAGCTGATAGTGCTTTTGATGAGAAAAGATACACTACAGAAATATTTGAGCAATGGAAAAAGGAGCATTTCCGTAAAAGCGCTTAAAGATGGTCGTAGCGATTGACTGCAACATCTTTGTTATATGTCTCACTTCACGGTCTCCTTATCATAGTATTTATCAAGCCCTGATAAACAAGAAATTTAGCTTGGTAGTATCCTTAGAAATAGGGCTGGAGTACGAAGAAATAATCCAACAGAAGTATCGAATCTCTACTGCCAAAACATTTATTTCCTTGTTAAAGGAGCTTCCAAATGTGAAGCCAGTGTATCCATTATATAAATGGAATCTAATACATGGCGACCCAGATGACAACAAATACACGGATTGCGTAATTGCTGGTAAAGCGGATTATTTAGCGACAGAAGATAGTCATTTTGATGTTTTAAGAAACATTACTTTTCCTGAAATTAGTGTTATCAATATTGATGAACTATTAGCGTTAGTCAATCGCCTGTAGTTTATAATTTTTTGTCGCTAAATAAAAAAAACCGCTTCGAAGTTGAAGCAGTTTTTATTCTTTTTACATTCTTACGTAAACATCTCCCGCATCTTATCAAAAAATGATTTTTCATTCTTATCCGGGGCTGGTTTAAAGTTTGATGAGTGATTGAGCTTTTCTAAAATGTTCTTCTCTTCCGATGAAACATTTTGAGGCGTCCACACATTTACATGCACCAACTGATCGCCTTTCTCATAACTGTTTACAGCCGGGAACCCCTTTCCTTTTAACCGGAATATTTTACCGCTTTGCGTGCCTGCAGGAATTTTAATTTTTGCGCGGCCATCAATGGTGGGCACTTCTAATTGGGTTCCAAACACCGCATCAGGGAATGAGATATGCAATTCAAAAACCACATTCAATCCTTCACGCTGTAGTTCTTTGTGGGCTTCTTCTTCAATCAATATAATCAGGTCGCCGGGTGAGCCGCCACGTTCGCCGGCATTGCCTTTACCGGTAATGTTCAACTGCATTCCTTCCTGTACACCGGCCGGAATATCTATATTCACCGTCTCCTCGCCATACACCCTTCCTTCGCCTTTACAGTTGGTACATTTAGCCGTAACGGTTGTTCCTTCGCCACCACAGGTTGGGCAGGTAGTAACGGTTTGCATTTGCCCTAAAAACGTGTTGGTTACTTTGCGTACCTGGCCGCTGCCACCGCAGGTTCCGCAGGTTTGCACACTGCTTTTATCTTTAGCGCCAGTACCACTGCAAACGTTGCAGGGTACGTGTTTTTTTACTTTGATATTTTTAGTAACTCCCTTTGCAATTTCTTCATACGTGAGTTTTAATTTGATGCGAAGGTTACTGCCCCGGATGCCACGGGCCGCCCGTTGGCCGCCGCCTCCACCTCTTCTTCCACCACCGCCACCAAAGAAGGACCCGAACACATCTTCACCAAATATGTCACCAAACTGACTGAAGATATCTTCCATATTTTGGCCATGGCCACCACGTCCCGCGCCGCTCACACCGGCATGGCCGTAGCGGTCGTACTGTGCCCGCTTATCCTGGTCGCTTAATACTTCGTAAGCTTCAGCCGCTTCTTTAAATTTCTCTTCGGCCGCTTTATCGCCGGGGTTGCGGTCGGGATGAAACTGCATGGCTACTTTACGGTAAGACTTTTTGATCTCTTCTGCCGCTGAACCTTTGCTTACCCCTAATATTTCGTAATAATCTCGTTTTGACATGTAACGTTTAATATTTGATGTTTGAGATTTAAAACCGTTTTCTGCACACCATCAGTTAATCAATTTAAAATCTCTTTTATACTAACCTAATGGTAATAAATAATAGTACTTGCCATGTTGTAAGCAACAAAAGAAGTATGATAAAGCACTGCTACGAGCTTCCTACTTATTTTCTTTTAAAAAACTGTTTAATCGTTGCCAAACGATCGCTGGCTTTTCATTTGCCTACCACCACCTTAGCAAAGCGGATAATCTTATCGTTCAGGTAATAACCTTTCTGCACTTCGGCTACCACTTTGCCTACCATTTCATCACCAGCTACTATTTCTGTAATGGCTTCATGCAGGTCAGGGTTAAAATCGGTATTTACCACTTCCATCGGTTTAAGGCCTTTTGCTGTTAGCGTACTGCGAAGTTTATTGAATACGAGGTTAACACCTTCTCTAACCTGATTGATGTCGTTGGTGGTTTCTAATTGTTTTTGCGCCCTTTCGCTATCGTCCAATACATCCAGCAAATCGGTAATCACATCTTTGCCCGCGGTTTGTATCAGTTCAATTCGTTCTTTGGCATTGCGACGGCGAAAGTTATCAAACTCCGCTACCTGGCGCAAATACTTATCGTTCAATTGCGAAATCTGCTCTTTTAATTCTTCTACTTCCGAATCATCTGTAACCGGATCGTTGAGATGCTGGTTGCCGTCCATGCTGTCATCGGAATTAATGTTATACGATTCAGCCTCTGTTTGCTGAATAGGGCTATCGTGCTGCGTTTCGGGTTTGCTCATGGTCGTTATAAAATTGTGTGCAAAGGTAACTTTCAACAATATTGCCAGAGCGGTAAACCGGGACAAATTGTCTTTATTAGCGGGATTGTAACAAAATGAGTTTGCCATTGTCAGTTGGCAGTTTGCACCTCTGCTGCCGGCTCCAAATTAATAGTGGCAACTTCATTCATTGACTTCTTTACGTTTTACTTTTCTATCCTAAATTCCTTGTTCGTCTGTTCAATATTCGGCTGCCTGCCTTTCCCTTTTTCATTTATTATTCCTTCCTCGTCTGTTCGTTATTCCCACACCTTTGCAGCATGAACAAAGTGTACCTGAACCGGAAGATTGCGCTACGGATAGCTACCGGCCACCCCTGGATTTTTGCTAATGAAGTGAACAGAGTGGAAGGCGCACCTGCGCCGGGCGAAACGGTCGAAGTATATTTTCATGATGGCAAATTTGCCGGCAAGGGTTACTTTAATGCTCAATCGCAGATTATGGTGCGGTTGCTAACGCAGGATAAAGGAGTAGAAATTGATGAGGCCTTTTTTATAAATAAAATAAAGGAGTGCTGGGCTTATCGCCAACGTATTGGCTATACTGAAAACTGCCGCCTGGTGTTTGGCGAAGCGGATGGATTGCCGCAATTGATCATTGATAAGTTCAACGATTATTTTGTGCTACAAACGTTAGCGCTGGGAATAGACAAGTGGAAACCCGCACTGGTAAAGGCTTTACAGACCGTTTTTCAACCCAAAGGCATTTATGAACGTAACGATGTGCCGGTTCGGGAACTGGAAGGATTATCCCAGCAGAAAGGTTTTTTATCAGAACCGTTCGATACACAAATCATAATCAATGAAAACGGATTGAAGTTTTATGTGGACATAGAGAACGGCCAAAAGACGGGTTATTTTTTAGACCAGCAGGATAACTGCCGGGCCATTGAGCATATTGTAAAAGGCGCTGATGTTTTAGGCGCCTTCACGTACACGGGCACCTTCGAAATTCATGCGGCGCATTACGGAGCGAAGTCCGTTTTGGGGCTGGATATTTCTGAAAATGCAGTAGCACAAGCCAACAAGAATGCAGCGTTGAACGGCTTGCAAAACATTGTAACGTTTGAAGCAGCAAATGCTTTTGATGTGTTGAAACAATGGAGTAAAGAAGAGAAGAAGTATGATGTGGTCATGCTCGACCCGCCTGCGTTTACAAAGAGCCGGGCCAATATTCAAAAGGCTATTACTGGCTATAAGGAAATCAATCTGCGTGGTATGAAGCTGATAAAACCGGGTGGCTTTTTAGTGACCTCGTCGTGTACAAACCTGGTGCCACCTGAACTGTTTCTGCAAACGATTGATATGGCTGCTAAAGATGCCCGAAGAAAAATACGGCAGGTAACATTCCGGTCGCAATCATCTGACCATCCCATTATCTGGGGTATAGAAAATACGAACTATTTAAAATTTTTGATTGTGCAGGTGATGTAATGAGTGATTAGTAATCAGTAATGAGTTATCCGCCTGTGGTTTAAAACCCATTGCATGTCCGATAAGATTTCGAATAACACGAACTCATTACTAATTATTGATTACTGATTATTTCGCTACCTGAAACTTGCCTGACTCCACCATGCGGCCGGTTTTGTCGTAAAGCTGATAGATGTAAACGCCGCGGCTGAACTCTGACAGATTGATGGACGTGCGTTCAGGCATATTCACCTGGTCCAGCATTTTGCGGCCCAAAATGGCGTTATAAATTTGAATGGAATAACCTTGTGCGTAGCTCTTTTGAAAATCGAAATTAATAACGGAGGTAGCAGGGTTTGGGTAAAACCGTACGATGGATGTTTGCAAATCCGCTCCTGTATTGGTTTTGCTCTGTTGAGCGCCGGCGGTAGAAACAATAAAGATGGACAGTATAAGTAAAAATCTCTTCAGATAATCGGTTTTAAAAGGTTTGAAGTACAATGATACTCCGAAAATCTAAAAATGCAAAGGCAATGCCGGAAATTTTATGAAAAGCTAACGGGCATTTAAGCCACTAAGTGTTTCCCTGATTGCTTCAAAATCCGGCTGCAATCCGGCATTATCAAGCACTTCCGCATAGCGAACGATGCCTTCGCCATCAATAACAAAAGCCGCTCGTTTGGAGACGCCTTGCATACCAAAACCAAATTGTTCGTAAAGGGCCCCATAATCGGTAGAAGCTGTTTTATTAAAGTCGCTTAACAAGGGAAAATTAAGGTGCTGTTCTTCTTTAAATTTCGCCAGGGTAAAAAGCGAATCTACAGAGATGCCGACGGGCTGCGCAGTAAAGCCTTCATATAATTTATAATTATCTCTCACCGAGCATAGTTCCGCAGTACAAACCGATGTAAAGGCTAACGGGAAAAAAAGCAACAATACATTCCGGCCTTTATAATCACTTAACGAGATTTCTTTTTTGTCTGTATCAAAAAGGGTGAATTGCGGCGCTTGCTGTCCTGTTTGTAAAGCCATGTTTATTATTTACATCACCTAACAACACGTTAGGTAAAGGGTTCAAAAATAAGGTTACGAAATGGAAATAACGTCTGTATTTGTTTTGGTGGTAAGATGGGCCTTCACGCCATGGGTAATTTCTTTTTGTAATAGATGCAGCAAGCCTTTTTTTACAAAGTGGCGGTAGGTAACCAAACTAATTTCCCGGACCGGTACCGGCGGTTTAAAGTGCCGCAGCTTCTCTTTTTCTTTTTTATTAAATTGAACGGTAGCCAACTGTGGTATAATGGTAATACCTCCATTCATCTCTGTAATGCGAAGCAGGCTTTCAATGCTGCCGGTTTCGTAATCGAGGTGGTGGATGATGGCCTGTTGTTTTTGTATCTCGCAAAGGTTCAGCACTTGCGACCGCAGGCAGTGCCCTTCTTCCAGCAGCCAAAGTTTGTTCACGTCAATATCTTCGGCCAGGATATATTTTTTCTTCAGGCTTTTGTTTTGATCGGCCACATACACTTTAAATTCTTCATAAAAAAGGTGCGTTTCGGCGAAGCCTTTTTCGGTAAGCGGCGTAGCCATGATGGCTACGTCAAGGCTATCGGTTGCCAGCAACTTCAGTAAGTGCTCCGTGGTTTGCTCTACTATTTTTAATTTAATATCGGGGTAGGCCTTTAAAAACTGCGTTAGAAAAAGGGGTAGTAAGTAAGGAGCGATGGTCGGTATCACGCCAATGCGCAACTGGCCACTGGTGCGGCTCTCCGCTTCTTTGGATAGAAGTTTTAACTGACTGGTCTCCTTTAAAACTATTCTTGCCTGTTCTACAATAGCCTTACCGGTTTCGGTAGGTACTACAGGTTGTTTGCTCCGGTCAAAGAGAATCGTATCCAACTCCTGCTCCAGCTTTTTAATCATCATGCTTAGGGTAGCTTGTGTAACAAAGCAGGCTTCAGCCGCTTTTTCAAAATGGCGGTGCCGGTCCACCGCTACAATGTATTCCAACTGCTGCAAATTCATTTTATAGATATGATTGATGAAAGTAGGGAAAGATTCGGTTTTGTCTATTAGCTGGCGGCGGCGGCCTTGCTATCGAAATCGTTTAAAGCCTGTTGTTCTGTAGTATGCGTAAGTGCTGATAAGTTAAGCTTTGTTTTAAACAATGAATCGGTTTCTCCATTTTAAAAATGGTTTTTCAACAAGCTTATTTAACGCCAACGCTCCAAGCAGACAGGCCATTATGCAAATGAAAAACATTGTGTTTCCTTCTTTATCAAGACCCATTTTTTCAAACAAGCCCTGTGTTAGATGAATAACCATTTTATGAATTAAATAAACGCCGTAGGATAGCGATGCTATCGTGGTTGTTATAGTAGAATGAATCTTGTATAAAAAGCTTGTTGGTGTGATGGCGCTTAACACCATCACCCCGTAGCCGATTGCGATCAGGGGAAAGCCGAACACTGTAGCGGAAAAACTCATTTGATCATAACATAAAAAATACGCTGCTGTTAATAAGCAAATGCTAATAAAGAATAGTGCATTGCCGTATCGCATAAACCGCTCTGCAACCACGGGCTTAAAACTGGTGAAAGCCGCCAGGCTTACGCCTGTCAACAAACTATCCAGCCGGCACCAGGTAGGGTAGTAGATGGCTTTGTACCAACGAACACCAAACGTATCGTCATCTACATAAGGCATCACAAAATAATGGTACGAATAACACCGGGCGGCGGCGCCAAACAACAATAAAACTACCAGCAACCAAGGGCCCGTGCGCAAAGCATTAAGGGTAGCCAGCCCTGCTAAAATCAACGGCAAAAGCAAGTAAAATTGTTCTTCTATACATAGCGACCAGGCATGTGAAAAGGCGCCCTGTGTACGAAGGTCGAGGCCAAGGTTTTGCGTGAACGTGAGATACTTCCAAAGTGGAGCAAGCGCTTCTTTTTCTCTTACTACCGGCAGGCAAAAATAAATAGCCACCACTACAGCATAAGCCGGGATAATTCTGAAAAAGCGTTTGATAAAAAATGTTCGTAATGCAATGCCTTTACCATCCCGGATGCTCTTAAAAAGTTGCGAAGCAATCAGGTAACCGCTTAGTACAAAGAACAAGTCAACGCCGGTCCAGCCGAATTTACTGACGGCTTCTAACCATTGCGGATGAGGAAACATGATGCTGTAGTGGTAAAGAAAAACGGCGATGATGGCGAAGGCGCGGAGATGATCGAGGCCATGAAGCTTACTAATTGATGGCAACGATTGATGTACTGGCATTTGTTGCGCTTACTTTGGCTGCTATATTATCTTATTTTCTTTTAAACGGAACGATGAAAGTAAGGAAAAGCAATTTTTTTGATTGACTGTTGAATGCTTAAAGGTGATTTGCAAAAACCTGTTATATGCCGTTTTTATTTAGACAGCTTCGGTCCGACAATTTCCATGTCATGCTCTTTAAATTGTTGTTCAATAGTTTTTCCATCCGTGTATGCTGGATTTTTTCTGTTGTAAAAAAACGCTTCCATTTTGCCCGCAGGTTGATAAGTAAGAATCATTTGGTGAGGACCTTCTCCAATGGTAAGAAAGCAGTGAGGAATGTTTCTTGGTGCAAAGGCAGTGTCGCCTTTTTTAAGATCAAATAACTCGTCTCCAATTTTTACAAGGTAATTTCCTTTGGTAATAAAGAATACTTCGTCTTGATGGGGATGAATATGTAAAGGCGGTCCAACATCTACGGGGTCATTCTCCTCCACAACATATAACAGGTGGTCAGTGTCTTTACCAGAAACTTTACACTTCATATTTTTTTCCTTTCCAAAAATCGTGTCCTCGTTCCATCGGTCTTTACCGTCTTCCACTTTAAACCCTCCTTTTAGCAATTTAAGTTTGTTTTGAGCCTTTGCAAGTAAAGGACTAATTGATGCTATCGGTACTACCGAAAGAAACAACTGAATTAATTTCCGTCTTTGCATATTTAGTCAATTTTTACATTTGAGATAGGAGGCTAGAAAGCTGAATAATGGATCGTTCTAAAATGCCGGCAACGAGAGTTTGTGAAAAAACATCTTTGTTGTCAACTAAATATACACAGGGTTTCAATAGGATAAATGGCGTATAATTATTGCTGCACATAGGTATGCAATTCATTCAAGGCAGCGACCGCCATCAGAGTTATTTTTCAACGCTTGATGAACAGGTAGCAACTCATAACCCGGTTCGTCTTATTGATGCTTTCATCGACAAGCTGGATTTAGAAAAGCTTCACTTCTCCGGCACCGTGCACAAGAGTGAAGGCCGTCCGCCCTATCAACCTTCAGTGCTTTTAAAGCTTTACCTGTACGGCTATCTTAATAAAATACGAAGCAGCCGTAAGCTTCAAAAAGAATGCGGCCGCAACATAGAACTTCAGTGGCTTTTGCAAAACCTTCAGCCCAACTATCATACAACTCTGCTGACTTTAGAAAAGTGCACGCACAACCCTTGCAAAGCATGTTCAAACTCTACGTGCAGTTTTTAAGCGATGCCGGGCTTTTGGGCGTAACAACCATCGGCATCGATGGCAGTAAGTTTAAAGCCGTCAACAGCAAAAAGAACAATTACAACCAGGCCAAGATAGATAAGCACCGCCAGTTTATAGAAGACAAAACGACTAAGTATTTACAAGAACTGGATAGCCTGGATAAAGAAGAAGAGGAAGCCTCTGGTGAAGAAGCGAACCTTAAAAAAGAGAAGATCGCCCAAGGCTTGAAAAAGCTAAAGGAACGCACCATCAAATATGACACCCTTCAGGAACAACTAAACGCTACAACGGACCGGCAAATCAGCACCACAGATGGGGACAGCCGCAGCATCATTATCGTAAAGAGCATTGTAGAAGTAGCTTATAACGTACAGAATGCCGTGGATGATAAACACAATTTAATTGTACATACTGAGGCAACAAATATCAACGATGGTAAAGCATTGCACAGAGCTGCTATGCAAGCTAGAGACAACCTCGGGCTGCAAAAAGAAAAGGCGCTGATGGTACTGGCCGATAAAGGCTATCACACGGGAGCCGAGCTGCAAGCCTGCCAGGACGAAGGCATGATTACGCATGTAGCTTATAAAGAGCAACCCGGTGTAAAGCACATAGCACATGAGTTTTTAGCGGAGAGCTTTAACTATGATAAAGGAGCAGACAGTTACACCTGTCCCGCAGGCGCTGTACTAAGCTCCCTTGGACGCGGTGGACATCAATGATAATAACATCAAGCAAAACCCACAGTACTACAAGCGACGGCAAGCCATCTGCGAACATCCTTTTGGCACCATCAAACGCCACTGGGGTTACACCCATACACTGCTGAAAGGACTCCAAAAAGTGAATGGAGAAATGAACCTCATTATGCTTTGCTACAACTTTATGCGTACTAAAAATATCCTGGGCTTCTGTAGGATGATTGAGGCCATTGTAAACTGGACACCGGATTACGATAGTGTAATCTGCGCTTTCAAAACAGCGTTTACAGGAGTCATTTACAGCTACAAAAAACCGCTCTTTGTCTTTCCAAAATTAGAGGCTCTGTTTTTAAAGAAAGTCTACATCAATGCCTATTGCCCTTAAAACAATTTGTGGAGCATAGCGGGCTTGTAAAAAGATGTTTATTCACAGTCTGACGAACAGGGCTTGGCGTTGTTGGGATATTTGAAAAACGTCAGCCGACAACTGAAGCCCAATATTTTTTTAAAAGTTGAAGATAACAACAAAAGCTAAATTAATAACGTCGTGCCGAAACCGAAGCTGATAGCGAACTGACCCGTCCTGAAAAGAGTTGACAGATTTAGTAAATAGTCCTGCTACAGGTTAACAAATATAAAACGTCCTGTGCTGGGTTGACATTTTGGTGGCTATTGTGCGTGGGCAAAAAAAATTGTAGCTCCCCATAGTTAACGATTTTTTTTGTGCGCTGGCCTGTTAAGGTGCTGGCATACTCACCTCCTTTTTGGGTTTATAATAATTTTTCCACCGTTTTGTTTGTGGTCCTTTTTGACTGTGCACCTGATGCGGTATCTGATAGTTGATGCTGCTATGCACTCTGCGGTAATTGTAAATGGTGATGCATCTGGTAATGTGTATACCCGCCTCGTGCAGGTTGATATAGGAAGCCGCTATTAGTTCTGTTTTTAAAATGCCGTTCACTCGTTCAGCCATTGCATTTTCATAAGGGTCGCCGTTTTGGGTCATGCTAATGAGAGCATGATGCTCCTTGAGCAGTTTGACATATTCATTGCTGCAATACTGCATGCCGCGGTCGCTATGATGAATAACAATGGCATCAGCTGGTTTCTGGTCCAGTGCTTTTTGCAGGGCAATGACAGCACTGTCTACCCGCATGTTGTCGCTTACATGGAAGCCCACAATTTTGCGGCTGTAGGCATCGGTTATCAAATACAGATAAGCAAAGCGGTCGCCGGCCGGTATGTAAGTAATGTCGGCCACCCAAAGTTCATGTGCGTGCTGCGGCGTAAAGCCCTTTACCAGGTTAGGGTATCGGTAAAAAACGTGTTTGCTGTTGGTGGTGTGCACACTTCTTTTTTTGTTACGTACCAGCAGCTTGTTTTTAGCCAGCAAATTAAAAAAAGCATCTCTGCCTATCGCCAGTTTTTGTTGCCTGAAAAAGGGTTGCAGCATTATCAGGAGTTTACGGCCACAGCATCGTGGTTGCTGCTTTCGTATGTGCAGCACCTGCTCAATAATGCGTGTTGTTGTACTGATAATTTTAAACTGGTGTTGCTGCTGTTTGTAAAAAGCCTGCCTTGAATAACCAAACAAACAACAAAGCGACTGAAGGCTTGTATCGCTGTTGCCTTGTTTTATTTCGCGGATTGTTTGGTGCCATGCTTTTTTCTGATGTCGATACCCAGTTCTCTTTCAGCAACATTGATCATCGTATCGAGTGCATGGGATTTTAGTTTTTCCCATTCCAGTTGCTTTTCCAGCAAGGCAAGCTTCTCTTCCAACTCGTTTTGCTGCCGCTGAGTGGGTTGTTTAGATTGGTTAGCCAAGGCTTTTTGCTGAAGGTCGTATGAAATTTGTTTATGGCTTCTGGGTAGGTTGTGAACCCCTTGGTAGACCAGTACCCATTTATTAATGGTGCTGCGGCTTACACCATACTTTTCTGCTAATGCACGGTAAGGCATGCCTTCCAGTAAGTACTCCTTTACTGCTTGCGTTTGTATATCCATTTAGGCTGATTTTGTGTCAACCTATTTCAGGACAAGACACAATCATCGTCAACTGATAAGTTTTGCCGGTATGGCGCTGTAGGCTTCCCCTTTTTAGTACGCTTCAAAAGTAGAATATTGTTTGTTTTGAGTTAGGTCCGTTTGCGGGGTTGCGTGCAGCGAAGGCGTAGCCGTAGCGGAACGCAACCCCGCAAACGAGGTGTGTTTTTCTTTATACATTTTTGGTGATAACCCGCCTAAAGCATCATGCGGTCTTACCGTGTTATAATCATCCACCCATACCCCTGTTATTTCTCTTACTTCATCAAGGCTATCAAAAAGGTAAGCATCCAAAACGCTTTCCCTGTATGTTTTATTAAACCGCTCGATGTAGGCATTCTGCATAGGCTTACCCGGCTCTATGTATTTAAATTCAATTTCATTCATTTCGCTCCACGCCGTTGCCAGCTTTGCCACAAACTCCGGCCCGTTGTCCATGCGTATTTTCTGCGGCTTGCCATAGCGGTTAATGAGATGTTTGAGCACCCAGATCACCCGGCTGCTTTTCAGTGAGTAGTCGGTTTCTATGAACAGTACCTCGCGGTTGTAGTCATCGATCACATTAAAGGAGCGGAACTTTACGCCACTCGTTAACGCATCGCTCATAAAATCTATGCTCCAGGTTTGGGTAAAGCACGTTGGTACCGCCAGCGGCTCTTTCACTCTCCCAGGCAGCCGCTTTTTTACCTTGCGTCGAAGCGGCAGCTTCATCGCTTTATACACCCGGTGCAGCCGTTTATGATTAACGACACTGCCGCTGTTACGCAGGCGGTGGTAACACTTCCAAAAACCTTCCACCGGATTTTGGGTGGCAAGCTTTTCCAATTGCTCCATAATGATTTCATCGTTTTTAATGGATTGGTAACAAAGACTACTGCGGCTTGTTTTTAAAATGCGACACGCCTTGCTTGTGTCGCCGGGACGCTCCTTGCGCATCTCCTGAATGATGCGCCGTTTCTCGCAAGGCTTTACAGCTTTTTTTCGATGATGTATTTGGCTACGTCCAGTTCCATGGCCAGGTTCGCATACATGCGTTTGAGCCGGGCATTTTCTTCTTCCAACTCTTTTACTCTTTTAAGCTCAGTAGCTTCCATACCACCATAACGCTGCCGCCACTTGTATAAACTGGCCTTGCTAACGCCGTGTTCACGGGTGATCTGCTCAGCGGACTTACCTGAATCAAACTCTTTTAAAATACCCGCAATCTGCTGCGGCGTAAAGGTGCTCTTTTTCATAATCTACGTTTTAAAATTAATGACTAAAAAGTCTCCTTTTAAAACGTACTATTTTTAGGGGAGCCTACAGCGCCTTCTGAATACAGCAGTGGCAGCAGTATTCACGGAAGGCCACGGATCTATAAAAAGGGAGGCAAGGCATTGCGGGATGTGCTGTACATGTGTGCTATGAGTGCGATGAAAACCAACGTTGCCTGCAAAGCACTTTATGACCGACTGAAGGCGAAGGGAAAAACAGGAAAGCAAGCTCTCATTGCCGTCTGCAATAAACTTCTTAAACAAGTCTTTGCTGTAGTGAAGTCAGGAGCGCTTTACCAACCTAACTATTCTTCCGTAAGGCCCTAAAAACTGTATTTTTTTCTTGGTTTTTATCACAGTTCATGTTGTGTGTAGCCTTTATTCTGTCAACGGGAATATGAGTTGACTAATAAGCCTTGTATTGTCGTTCAGTTTTTTTATTGTCCAGTCGTAATAAATTAAATTCATTCTAAAAATTTCTCCTTCAACTTCAACTTCATTCATTTGTCGTCCAAGTTTCTTTGTCCACTCATTTGCTTTTACTGAATTGTCAAGCTTTGTGAATCCTGGGTAAGCTCCAATATGATTTGATGCCCAAACATATCCTTCTGGTGCGCCTGCTTTTTCATACTTTTCAAAGTCAATGAAAAGGTCGTCCCAAGATTGTATCAACGTCTCTGAGCCTGTAAAAGTCGTGTAAGTAAAATCATAGCAGTGTCGAAACAAAACAAGGTATTGTCCAGCGTATTGCTCTTTCCAAAGTGCTTCAATGTGAAAGAAATAGTCTCTCTTATATGGCATGAAGCCATGAGACAAAATAGCCGTGTCAATTAAGTCATCTAATGTTATGTCAGACAAGTCTATGATATTATTGTCACTCATTTGATGTCGGTCGTAAGGTTACACACAACGGTTCGGGTATTTCTGCAGTAGCGGAAGTCCGTGTTACGTCAGCCTAAATTTATTACTAATGTTCAATGGAACTACAATTGTTCAACACTTATTCCCCAGCCGCTATTGCAGAAATACCATGTTAGCAGAATACCCTTCTTTCGGGTATGTCACTATAACGCTGTGTCCACCGAAGTTGGGTGTGTCCAAGAAGCGTGTTAACAAGGCAGGCTCTTTTGCAAGGTTAGCTTCTGTGTGTTGGCTTTGTGTGCCTTGCAAATGTGCCTGCCTTGGTGTGTCGGCTATCTCGGTCCCATGAAACGGTCGCCGTTAAAATGTATCATGTGCTCTGGAAAGTCAACAACCCAAACTTCTGTTTCCCAAGCAATGTTTGTTGAATGCTTTTTGAATTCCGCAAAGTCGGGAAATGCCGAAACATAAACCTTACCTGCTTTGCAGTCTTTCAGTAGCTCTTCTAATTCAATTATTCGTTTTGGTGAAACTGGTCCATGTGAAGTGACTGCTTCTATCAAGTACAACCAATTCTTTTTCGGGTCAAATAAAACTACGTCAGGCAACTTACTGTGTTCGTCAATTGGTATCCCAATTTCTTTCAGGGCTTTCTTATCAAGGTATAAATCTTTATTTGCTGTGTCACCTAAATAGAGCAACTGGCTTCCTTGAGCAAAACGTGCAGCGAAGTCTTGAACGATTGCTGCCTGAACAACATTATGTTTTCCCGCTGAAAGTTTCAGAGTTTTACCGTTACTTAATTTAACTGGTATAAGATTTTGCTTTCGTTCTTTCAAATAACGTTTTGATAGTTCACCGACTTCTGATTTGAAACGTTCAACTTCTTCTTTCCACGCTTTTGTTCCAAAAGCTCTTATTGCCTGAAGAATTTCATCTGTTAGTGCATAATGAGCGTTAGGACTGTTGACTGGTAGTTTTGGATTGTCAGGATTGTAATCAGCAATTCTTGCTTGCACGAATTGATGCAGTACTTGTCGGCGAAAAGTTTCTCTGGTATTAGGTGCATATTCCTTTTTGTAAACTTCTTTACAAAAAGCCATAATGCCTTTCGAAACTTTCAAACTTTCTTTGGTGGCTTTCTCCCACTTATCTCGTGGCTTAATGCCGCAAAGTGCCAATAAAGTGTAAGCAGAAATATCGTTTTGTTGAGAAGTTGGAAGTCCTAATTCTTTTAGGATTTTTTGTGCGTCATCAATTTTGCTCATAAGCGAAGATGTGTTCTAAATCAAAATAGTCGGTTACAATATCGTCAACTATAGATTGAGAGTAATTGTTTTTTAAGATTATTTGGTTGCCGAGTTGTTCTATGTCTTCCAACGGTGGTAATGGCATTTCACGAAGCTCTGTTGCACTAACATTGATGTTCCCATTGAAAGTTCTGAAATAGGTGTCGAATAATTTGCTGTTCAGCAATGCCGCAAGTCCCAAAATTTCATTTCTATCTAAGTGTCCTTTTGGTCTGTAGATGTAGTTTAAATGATTTTCAACTCCGATAAATTCTGCTTGTGAAATGTCAACAAAATATGGGCTTGCAACCAATCTGCTTTTATCATCTTTAGCACTGAATCGACGTAAAAAAAGATAATTTTTGTTTGGCAGCAAAATTGGTTTGGTTTCTTCACAGTATTGAATGTATTGAGACTTGTTCTTTTTGAAAACGGGAAATTCAAAAGTCATTTTTCCTGTATTGATAAGCTGATAAAGCGGAACCAAAACCTTTGTTCCATTTTCATACTGTTCATACAGATATTCAGTTGCTCTGAATGATACAACAGGACCTGTTGAGATTTGCATATCATATTTATGCAAACTGCCACTCCATGATTTAAAAAGTTTAATAACCTTATCTTCTATTTCATTACTTGGAAGGTGCAGAATTTTCTCTTTCGTGTTGAAGTCTATAAGTTCGTTTGATTGATAAACTTTTTGTGTTGGTCTATCAAGATCACCGACGCCGTTGGAATGTGTCAATAGAATTGTCGGTAGATGTCCGTTCAATTTCTGCTTTTTTCCTTTTAAGATTAATGTTTCTTGCAAAATATTGTCACGGGTGAATGTGTCTGTACGTGAATTGAAAAGATGTATTTGCTGAACTTCAACTTCTGCAAAAAAGGCTTCTCTAAAGGCTCTGAAGTAATTACCTGCTGCAAAACTTCTTGGAATAATGAAAATAAGTTCACCGCCATTTTTTAGCAGCTTCGCTGCGGTCATTAAGAAGATTGAATAAATATTCGGTTGTCCCCAAACGATTGACTTGGCAACAACTGCTCTTTTATCTTCTTTTCCAATTTTAAAATACGGTGGATTAGAAATCACAAGGTCATAGATGGCATTCTTCGGCTCGTAAAAAAGTGTGCTCCCTTTTTCAAAACAATCTTTGTTTTCCAAAACAAAGTCATTCGTTTCGAGTATTGCCTTAAAGGCTACTTTCTTTTTTTGCAGCCATGTTTTCAAGTAATCAAGTGTCGCTTGTGTATAAGGTAGTATGTCATTATCAGTTTCGTAAACAACAAGTTCAATTTCCTTTATTGTGTCACCACGAAGAATAACTGTCTCTATAAGTGAACTTGATAATATTGCAGTTCCGCAACCTGGGTCAAGAATTTTCAACTTGTTTTTGGTCTGTCTTACAAGTCCTGCCATGAAATGAGCAATTTCAGTTGGAGTAAAAAACTGCCCATTGTCTTTCTTATGTTGTGTAGTAACAGTTTTTGCATATAAAACACCCAACCGGTCAGCAAAGTGACTTGGCAGTTCATTGTCAAGCGATTGAAGTTCTATAGCCTGTGTCATGCGAACAAATTTAGCAAAATTGGATGGGTCTTGTTGATGAATGTCCGTGCTGTGGGAAAATTTTGGCTCTTTTGCAAGGTTGGCTTCTGTGTGTCGGCTTTTGTGCGCCTTGCAAATGTGCCAAATGTGCGTGGGCTGTTGAAGTTTTCTGTCCACCTGTGAACAGCGGACTGATTGCCAATAGGGTTTCTGCTAACATGCGTATTTGCGCTAATATACACTACCCATTTCCCAAAACAATTTTTTTAATGCTCTCTTTTCTAACCGCTTAGTAAAAAAACGCGGGTTTTATTTATAGCGCAAATACAAACGGTAAGCCTCAACTTTTCACTAAAACCTTGGGCACACCACTGCATTCAACGTACTGTTATAACGGTTGTTATACCCCACATACGACAGCCCCAATTCAAAACCGCCGCGGCCATAGCTGGAGGTTTGTAGCTTGGAGATGTTTACATCATAACTAAGCGAGAAAGAGAAAGGCGCATAGTCCACTTTTACTACGGGGATGATGGCATCATTCAACCGTAGAAAGGCGCCGCCATGTACCGTGTAAGTCGGCTTGTCTAAATCGGGTCCCAGCTTCACGCCGTACAGGCCGCCAATCATGGTTTCGGTAAACGGTCCTTGAAAAGATTGGTTGCCCTGCAGTGTTACATAACTGGCTTCGGTAACGCCAAAGCGGATGCCGCCGGAGATGTCGGTCTTGGGTGTTACTTCTACCGTTGGGTCGCGGTAAAAAGAGTTCTTGGGTTTATTAAAATGATGATAGGCTACACCGAGATAAAAATTATTTTCCGGGTTATCGTTTAACTGCGCATTGTAGCTGGCGCCCACCGATGCATCCCAGTAACTGAATTGCGGATGCAGGTTATTTTCGCCATCACCCAAGCCATCGTATTGCGAGTTGGTGGTCATTTTGGTTCTGTCGAAACTGTTTTGTACAAAGCCGCCCATGAAGCCCAACGACAAGTAGCTGGTGCGGTCGCTGCTTAATGATTTATGATAATTAATAGCCGGCAATACATGTGTAGATACCCATGAAACAGTGCCGGCCCTATCCTGCAACAATTGTAATCCTAACGTAACAAAATCATTTGATTTACCTACCGGCATTTTATATTCCCCATTAACCGAAACGGTTTTATAAGCGGTAGTAACAGAGTTCCACTGGTCGCGATACACGGCCTGCACCCGTACATCACCAGCGAAGATGCCTGCCAGCGAAGGGTTTCGGAGCAAAGGCGCTTCAAAGAATTGTGAAAAGTGAATGTCTTGAGCGATAGCCGGTTGCCAGATGCCGGTTGCCAGGAAACAAAGAAGTCCGCCTCTCACCGCTGCCTTCCATCTTTTCTTTAAAGCTATTTTCATTTGATTACTTTTTATTTGTTTATGCCACTGGCCTCACCCCGACCCTCCCTGCCCGGAGAGGGCCACCAGCAGCGCAACTACTGGCTTACCTGCAATTCATTATTATTGTTTTCAGCCTCATTAATCAAGCTGCAAATGCAAACACAGCATCATGCAAAAGCAAGGGGTCTGTGTTTAGATGGGCTTCCCTACCGGGTAACCAAAGGTTACGAGCGAAGCTCTTAGGGATGGGCTGTTACTCTATCAACGCAACATTGCCATCAATCTTTACCACGGTGCTGTTATCGCACCAAATCTCTAACTGGTAAACATATACATCGGGCAAAGGCTTCATGCCATTAAACGTGCCGTTCCATCCTGCGGTTGCATCGTTCACCGCAAAATTGGTCCGCTCAAAAACCACTTGTCCCCAACGGTTAAAAATGCGCAACGCCTTTACGCGGTTAAGGCCTTTTCCTCTTACGTAAAATACATCATTACTGCCATCGCCGTTGGGCGAAAACGTGTTTGGTACAAATACATTATCGTTATTGCAAAATACTATTACCTGCACATCGCCTTTGTTTCTACAGCCATTGCTGTCAACAAAACTTACTTTATACCGGGTATTAAACTTAGGGCTGGCAATGGGTTCGGGACAAGTGCTACAGTTGAGGCTTTCAGCATTGGACCAATTGTAATTTATTACGCTGCCATGATAGGTGGCCGGAATCTGTACCGGGCTGCCGGTTCTTGTGGTAATCACCGAAGGCAAGCTAACCGATGGGATGGGATTTACTTTAATGGTCTTTCTTACTACTTCATTACAGCCGCTGCTATTGGTGGCGATGGTTTGTACGGTAAAGTTTCCGGCCACGGTATAAAACTGTTTTTCCGGTAATCGCACATCGGCTGACTTACCATTCGGAAAGGTCCATGCCCACCGAACGATAGACGTATCAACACGGTTGAACTCACCAATATGCGTCATACCATCGCCTATACATATCACTGAGTCGCCCTCTATGCGTACACTGGGCGATAGCACCACTTTTACCGGCACACTTAACCGGAAGGTATCTACACAACTGTTCTGCGTTAATACATTCAAGGATACCGGATAGATGCCTGGTACTCCAAAATAATGCGTGGGTGAAGGAAGGGTAGAAGAGGAGCCGTCGCCAAAGTTCCAGGTGTAAGTAGAGATGGCATTGTTGAACGTAGTAGAATCTACAAAATGGATGGTGCCGCTATCGCAGATCAACTTATGGTCAAGGCCAAATTTTGCGGTAGCGCCTTTGATGCGAATAGTATCAGGGCCGGTAACCGGGATCACACAACCGCTGGCATCGGTAAGAATCAGCTTGGGTACAAAATCGCCAAAGAAATTATAGATGTGCTGCGATGCCGTGTCCTGGCTATTAATGATCGTACCATCGCCAAAGTCCCATACATAGCTCATGTTCTTTGGTGCTATGGCATGAAGGTCAACGGTTAGGGGTTTGCAACCGTTAAGTGGTAAATAGCTAAGCCGGGCTCCGCTTACATCACGCAGGGTAATCGCTTTTGTAGCGGTATCGGAGCAGCCGCCAATGCTGGTTACAATTAATTTGGTTTGATAAATACCCGGGCTGTTATAATACTGTGTTGGGTTGGCTAATGTGCTGGTACCACCACCAAGGTCCCACATATACGCTGTATAAAAAGTAGAGGTATTTGTAAAGTGAACCTGAAAAGGCGCACAGGAACTGGCCGTATCGCTAACGGTAAAGCTGGACACCGGGTGTTTGATAGAAATGTATTGAGGACGTTTTACCGAGTCGCTGCAACCGTTGGCATCACTGATCCGTAGCTGTACATCGTACCGGCCATCGCTGCTGTAGCTGATAACCGGGTTGGGTTGCGCAGAGGAACTTCCATTACCAAATGTCCAGTTGCTGGTATAAGCTGTGGTAGCAGTAGAGGCATTGGTAAAATGAATGGCTGCACCGGGACAGCTAAGCGTATCAACCGAATAAAAATTAGCTGCAATAGCGGAGGTATTTACCAGCGAAGGACGAATAACACTATCAGTACAGCCACCGGCATCTATCACTTTTAATGATACCGGAAAAGAACCGGCGGTACTATAACTATGTTGCACCAATTGCGCTGAAGTATTGTTGATGATGGTACTGTCGCCAAGGTTCCATTGCCATACGGTAATGTTGCTGATGCCATCCGGCTTTGACGTATCCGTAAAGGTGGTGAGCAGTCCTTTACATCCGGTAATGTTGGCTGCTTTAAATCCTGCTGCCGGCCCGGTGATATGTATGTAAGCCGGCTTGCGGATGGAGTCAATGCAGCCCGCAATATCAGTCACCGTAAGGGTTACCGAATAGACGCCTGATTTTGGATAAACCGTTGATGTCGTAATACCGGAACCTTGTGCGCCGCCGTAACCATAGTTCCACTGATAACTTACAATGTTGGCCGCATTGGTAGAATCGGCTGTAAAATTTATGGGTGTGCCTTTGCAGGCCGTTGTTGGCAGGGCTTTAAAATCGGGTGTCCCATTTACAATCTTCAGCACCTTTATTTTTTGATGTACACAGGTATCATTGGTCACGGTTAGCGTCACGGTGTACGTTCCATACGAAGGAAAATTGTGTACCGGGCTGGGTTGTGTAGAGGTAGTGCCATCGCCAAAATCCCAGAACCAGGTAGTAGCGCCAAGCGACTGATCTGTAAAAACATAATGCAGTTTGTTGTTGCAAGTAGCCTGTTCGGTAAATTTTGCAATGGGCGGTTTTACCCGTATCAGGCTATCTATTTTTAGGGAATCGCGGCAGCCATTATTTTTTACGTACAGGGTTACATTAAACAAGCCGGTATCACTATATTGATGATGAGGGTTAGGGTCAGCGGCCGTTCCCCCATCGCCAAAAAGCCATAAGTATTCTGTACCGCCAGCTGTGGAAAGATTGGTAAAGTACACTTCCTGAAAAGCACATACCGGATTGGGCACAGCCGAAAAATTTACTTGCGGTTTTGTGCCAACTCTCACTGCTCCAGCCATCGTATAGGTTTCTGTACAACCACTATTGGTAGTGATGGTAAGCGTTACCGTATAACTGCCTTGCGTGGTGTACGTATAAGAAGGCGAAGCGGCGGTAGAAGTAACCCCATTACCAAAATCCCATAGGTAGGAAGCAACAGGATCAGGTGAAGAAATGGAAGCTATAAAATTAGCTGTGTAGGGTAGGCATCCTTCTACCGGCAGCGAAGCAAAATGAATGACCGGTTTGCCAATTATGATGTAGTCTGATTTTACTATACTATCGGTACAGCCGTTAATACTGGTTGCAACTAACGTAACGGTATAATTGCCATAAGCAGTATAGGTATGCGATGGTGATGTTTGTGTAGAACTGCTTCCATCGCCAAAATTCCATTGATAAGAAACGGCACCGGTAGCGGCATTGGTAAAGTTTACGGTTGCCGGGGTTTGGCAAAAGGTTGTCTTATCGGCCGTGAAAGCGGCTGTGGGCCTGGGTTTTACTTTGATGATCTTTCTGGCAGAATCGGCACAACTGCTATAGCCTTGTTGAAGCCTGATAGTATAAACGCCAGGTGTAGCGTAGGTTTTTATACCGCTGGTGGTAGTGGCGGTAGTACCATCGCCAAAATTCCATAACGTATTGGTGGCTCCGGATGAGGAGGTGTTGATAATATTTGCCGGTTCGTTTACACACACACTATCCGGTGCGGTGAATGAGGTGTTGATGTTTTGTAAGTTAAAAAGATCAACCTTTTTCAACGTATCAGTGCAGCCGCTGCTGCTGGTGGTTACTAAACTTATGTCGTACGATCCCGGTGTACTGTACGTATGCGAGGGACTCAATTGATTGGCTGAAGTGCCATCGCCAAAATTCCATGTGTAGCTCAATAGTCCTGGCCCCGTGGAACTATTGCTGAAATTAATGGTAACCGGTAATTGGCAAACAGCGGGTTGTGAAAAGGCGAAGCCAGCTTTTACTCCTCCGTTAATACTTATGTAAGCAGGCTTGGTAGCAACGCTCCAGCAACCTTTGTCATTGGTTACTTTTAGCGAAACCGTGTAATTGCCGGTATTGGAATATACATTTTGGGGGCTTTGTAAAGTAGATTGGCCGCCATCGCCTAAGTCCCAAAACCAGGCGGTATTGGTAGTGCCGGTACTGGCAAGTGAAAGATCGGTAAACCGGACGGGGAAAGGATAACAGCCGATAGAGTCATTGCCTTTGAATGCCGCAACGGGCTTGCCATATACCGTTATGGCTTGTTGCCGTGCGATGGTATTGGAACCCGCAGCATTAGTAACGGTAAGGGTAACAGTATAGGTGCCCGGAATAAAATAGGTGGTGGATGGATTTTTCAACGCAGAGGTAGCGCCGTTGCCAAAGTCCCAAACCCAAACGGTGGGGTTACCCGAAGAAGCATCTGAAAAATTTACCACCAAAGGAGAGCAGCCCGCAACCGGCGTGGCTGTAAAATTAGCCAGCGGCACCTGCGCATCAGCTATACAGGATAGCCATACACAAAACAGTGTAAGAACGTAGGGCTTGCGTATCAAATTTCTCAATTTTATGGTCCTGGCTTATGACGGTGGGCGGTGGGTAATGTAACCGGCGCGTCATTAACAAAAACTGTTCCTAAGAATTTGGATACGGATTATAATTGGGGGAAGATAAACGCTATGTGCTCACTTATCTAAGCGCAGCGTCCGAACCTCGCCATTAACCGTTTGAGTCGCTTCTACAAACGTCCAACTGTTATTAGTAATTTGCCAGGTACCATTAAGTAAAGAAACGGTGGAGGTAGCTGTTGAAAAAGAAGACGTTATGGTACGGCTGGCGGCATCGGCATTCCAGGAGCCGGTACTTTCCGTAGAAACATTGTTGATGGCATCAACGGTGTTATTGGAATGAAACTGAAATTTATAAGGAGAGAAGTCGGACGTAACTTCTGTGCCTCCGCGAACGTACCTGGTTACCTTCCATTGGCCGTCTGTCATGGCTTTTACAATCAGGTTTTCCTGTATGGATTCGATTGTTTTTTTGCAGGAGAGTAAAGTAAAAGCCAGTAAAAGTATAGTAGTAAAGTTTTTCATCATTATGCCGGTGGATTTGAATAAACAAAGTATCGAATTATTATGGAATAAGCAAGAACCCTTAGCTAGGAGAACGTTTACCGTTTACCGTTTGCGGTTCAGGCGTTCCAAAGTGCAATGGCATTAAACGTTTACTGTTGATTCCTTTACTGTATTGACGTTTCACTTCTCACGTTCCTATCTTATCAGCGTAATGCTTCCATCAAACCGGATAGTATCGCTGTTATCGCAAAAAACATCTACCTGGTACACATACACGTCCGGTGATAATTTCTGACCCTTGTAGGTTCCATCCCATCCCACCGATGGATCATTAACCCCAAAGTTGATACGTTCAAAAACGGTTTCACCCCAGCGGTTATAAATGCGTAACGACTTCACTCTTGCCAATCCCCTGCCCCTTACATAAAACACATCATTAAAGCCATCGCCATTAGGCGAAAATGTATTGGGCACAAAAACATTAGCGCCTTTACATAAAACAATCACCTGCACCTGGCCGGTATTTTTACAGTTGTTATCATCTACAGCCGTAACGGTGTACACGGTATTAAACTTGGGATTAGCTTCCGGCTGCGGGCAGTCGGTACAACTCAGGCCCAGCGTGGGAAGCCAGCTATACGTGATAATAGTATTGACATAAGTAGCCGGTAATAAAACAGGCGTGCCTACCAGCGTTGTTTGCGGGCCGGGAATAGTAATAAGCGGCAGCGGGTTTACCAGCAGGGGCTTGGTAGTGGTATCGGTACAGCCGCTGGTATTAGTGGCTACCGCCTGCACGGTAAAGTTGCCGGCTGTAGTAAACTGTTGACTGGCCGGGTTTTGGCCGGTACCTGTTGCACCATTTGGAAATTGCCAGGCCCATTGCACCACGGACGTGTCTGGAAAGTTGAACTGGCCGGCATAATTCACAAAATCTTTCTGGCAAATAATGCTGTCACCATCAATATAAACCGATGGGCTTTGCACCACTTTTATCAGTTGCGGATAGGTCAACGTATCCTTACAGCCGCCCTGTGTTTTAAGCGATAAGGATACGGTATATAAACCCGGCGTAGTATAAAAATGATTGGGTGATGTGGATGACGAAGTGGCACCATCGCCAAAGTTCCAGTTGTAAGAAGTAATAGGATTGTTAGCCGTGGTAGAATCGGTAAAGAACACCGTGCCGCTATCGCAAAACTGTTTTTTACTCCAGCCAAATTTGGCGCTTACACCAATGATCTTAACGGTATCTATCCCAATTAAAGGAATAAGGCAATTGAGTGAATCGGATAATATCAGCTTGGGAACAAAGTTGCCAAACACATTATAGATATGGGTTGTAGTGGCGGCGAAGGTGTTTACAATGGTGCCGTCGCCAAAGTCCCAGGAGTACTTTAGCGATGCCGGGCTGTTAACCGTACCCGTTAATAATAAAGGCTTACAACCATTGAACGGTGTATAAGAAAAACCGGAGGCGGAAGCATCATAAATCCTGATTGTTTTCACGGCTGTATCGGTGCAGCCGCCGCGGCCCGTAACGGTGAGCTTAATGGCATAAGTGCCCGGCGTATTATACACCTGCGATGGATTGGTAGCGGTGCTGCTTCCGTTGCCTAATTGCCATGATGAGGAAGTATAAAACTGAGAGTTATTAGTAAACCTTACTTCAAATGGCGTACAACCTCCTAACGAATCGGATACGGCGAAGGCGGCAACTGTTTTTTTAATGGTGATATAATTTGGTATCGTCAATGAATCGGCGCAGCCATATTGGTCAACCAGCTTAAGCGTAACGCTATACAAACCTGTAGCGGTGTAAATATGTCCTGGCGCAGCTTGAGTAGATGTGGTGCCATCGCCAAAGGCCCAGGCATAACTGGCGCCAATAGCGGAACTTCCGTTTATAAACTGTAAAGTGCTGCCTAAGCAGGTTAGTGTATCGGCAGCGTTAAATAAAGCTTTTGGACTGGTAGCGGTAACTATAGAAGCATAATAAACGCTATCCTTACAACCCACAGCATCGGTAACTAACAGTTGTGGTACATAAGTGCCGGCATTAGGATAAACATGTTGGGGCGGCGTGCCATTACTGAAAGTTTGCGAGGTGCCGTCGCCAAAGTTCCATCGCCAGCTTACAATAGGGTTGATGCCATCATCAGACGATTGGTTGCCAAATGGCGCTGTAAAGCCCTTGCAGCCTGCATCTACAGGGATAGTAAACCTTGCGGTCGGGCCGTTAATGCGTATATAATTGTTTCTAACGGCTGTGTCTTTACAACCATAAATATCAGTGGTAATTAAGGTAGTGGAAAAGGTTCCCGAGGCATTATAAACTACCTGCGGGTTTTGTGCAGTGGAGGTAGTGCCGTTAGCAAAGTCCCAGCTATAAGCAGCAATGTTTGCCAGATTATTACTGGCCGCTGTAAAATTAATGTTGACCGTTTTACAGGCAGTAGTAATGTTAGCCGTTAAGGAAGGCGACTCACTGAAAACGTTTACCGGCAGCACTTTCGTGTTAGAGCAACTGCCGTTTGTTGCCGTTAGCGACACATTGTAATTACCAAAGCTGGCATATACATGCGAAGGATTTTGCAACGTGGATGTGATGCCATCGCCAAAGTCCCAGAGCCATCCAATAGCGCCAAAGGCAGCGGCGGTAACTGAGGCATCGGTAAATAAAATCTGCTTGCGGTTCACACAATTTTTCAGGAAGGTAAAGGCAGCTATCGGCGGCTTTACATAAATGAACGCAGGTTTAGATATCGTTCGCCCGCAGCCATTATTGGTTACAGAAAAGCTTACCCCATAGGAGCCGGTATCGGTATATACATGCGTAGGATTTTGCTGTGTAGAGGTAGCGCCATCGCCAAAGGTCCAAAGCCAGGTATCACCTTCGCTGGCTATTCCTGTAAACTGCACGGTGCCAAAGGCGCATACAGGGTTGGGCGAAGCGGCAATGTTAATAACAGGAACACGTCCCGCAGTAATAGCGTTGTTCAATGCATAAGATTCTGTACAGCCTGTGCTGGTGGTGATGGTTAGCGATACGGTATAAGTTCCCTGTAGCGGATACGTATGCGAAGGGTTTGCTGCATTTGATGTAGCGCCATCGCCAAAATCCCATAGGTAAGAGGTAACCGCATCCAGTGTATTGATGTTAGCCGAGAAAGACGTGGTATAAGGAACACAACCCAACTGCGGCAGTGTAGGAAAACCAATAGAAGGCCGTTGAATTTTTATATAAGCGGGTTTACGCAACGTATCCGTACAGCCTAACGTATTAGTAACAATCAGCGTTACATCAAAATTGCCATAAGTAGTGTAGGTGTGCGACGGGCTTTGCGCCGTGGAGGTGGCGCCATCGCCAAAATTCCATTGCCAACTAATAGCATTCATAGAAGCATCGGTGAACATAACCGATAACGGCGGCTTGCATTGTGATGTATTATTAGCACTGAAAGCCGCCGCAGGCCTTGGTAATATTTTAATAGACCGCGAGAAGGAATCTGTGCAATAGCTGAAGGTTTGTTGTAGTTGAACGGTATATGTTCCGGATGCGGCAAATCCCTTTACCGGACTGGTAGCCATGGAAGTAGTGCCATCGCCAAAGGTCCAAAAGCTGCTTTGCCCTGCCGGCGACGATGTATTGGTAAAAGATGCAGGCGTGATGGTACAAATGCTATCGGGCGAAGTAAAGCCTGTTGTAATGTTTTGAATGTTGATGAAAGCCGGCCTTCGCAGTGTATCGGTACACCCATTGCTGCTGGTTACCGCCAGCGATACGTTGTACAATCCGGTGGCCGCATACGTATGTGATGGTGATGCAAGGTTGGAAGTACTGCCATCGCCGAAGGTCCAGTTGTAGGATAATGCACCGGGCCCTGTAGAAGCATTGGCAAACGTTACCGGAAACGGCGCCCGGCAACGGTTTGGGCCGGGTGAGGAAAAATTGATCTGCAAACCGCCGGTGATTTTTATATAAGATGGTTTGGAGAAGGAACCATAACAACCTTTATCATTCGTAACCTTTAAACTAACGGTATAGTTGCCAACATTGGGATAGGTTACAGCCGGGTTTTGTAAGGTTGATCCGGTGCCGTTACTAAAATCCCACTGCCAGCTTACATTGGTAGTACCGGCACTGGGTGTAGAAGCATCGGTAAACTGCACCGAAAACGGCGCACAACCAGCGCTGTCATTAGCCATAAAATTGACCACCGGTTTGGTGTAAATAGTAATAAGGCCCGACCGGGTTAAGGTATTTGATCCGCTGCCGTTGGTGGCCGTAAGTGTGATGGAATAAGTGCCGGGTGTAAAATAGGTAGTGGATGGGTTTTGCAGGGTAGAAGTGGAGCCATTGCCAAAATCCCATTGCCAGCTTGTAGGGCTACCGGTGGATGCATCCTGAAAACTGATAACTACCGGTGCACATCCCGATGTTTGCGCTGCTGTGAAATTTACGGCCGGGGCTTGCGCATAGCTAAAGCTGCTATACAATAAAAAAATAAGGAATCCATATAGTTGTTTCAAGCCAGTCCGGTTTAAAAAGGTTGACGATAGGTACGGTATAAAGGTTAACGTGAATCCGAAAAAATTATTCCGTTTACGGCCTATTCTTATAAAAAGAGTAGTAGTACGTAAAGCCGCTTATAATTGATCCGGGTTCAATAATACTATAAATCTTCGGGCTAACAAATGCTACAGAAGGTAGATGCCGGCGTATTTGGATGTTGCGTAACGTAAGAAGTAGTTAGGATTGAGCGGTTCGCCGGTAACGGCTGTGCATAAATCTTCACTGGTAAAAAAGCGTCCCTTTTCATGGATCTGTTTTTGCAACCAATGTAATAGTGGCGCGGTGTTTCCGGCGCTGATACTGGTGTCAAGGCCCTGAATAGCTTCTTCGGCTTTGCTAAAAAACTGCGCGGCATAGAAGCTACCCAAACTATAGGTGGGGAAATAGCCAAAGCTGCCATGGCTCCAGTGTACATCCTGCAGGCAACCTCGTTTATCATCTGGTACATCAACTCCTAAGTAGGTTTTATACTGATCGTTCCAAAAGCCGGGAATATCCTGCGTAGAGAGCGAACCGTCAATCAACCGCTTTTCTAATTCGTAACGGATAAATACATGAAAATGATAAGAGATTTCGTCCGCTTCGGTGCGGATAAAAGACGGCTGTACTTTGTTGATGCCTCTGTAAAATTGATCTAATGAAATAGTGCTGAATTGTTGCGGAAAATGCTGCTGCAACTTCGGGTATTGATGCTGCCAAAAGTTATGGCTACGGCCTACATTGTTTTCCCAAAGCCTCGATTGCGATTCATGAATACTATACGAGCAGGCTTCGCCCAGGGGCAATCCATATTGGTCCACCGGCAGGCCTTGTTCATATAAAGCATGGCCGGTTTCGTGAATGCAGCTCCAGGTCATATTGCCAAAATCGCCTTCGTCAATTCTTGTAGTGATTCGTACATCCTGCGGCGAAAAAGAGGTGCTGAACGGATGCTCGCTTTTATCCTGGCGGCCCCTTTTAAAATCAAACTGCAAATCCTTAATAAGCTGCAGGCCCCATTCCCATTGCTTTTGCTGCGGAAAATGCTGAAGTAAAAAAGCGTCGTTCACCTGTGGTGCTGCGGTTATCTTTTCAAAAAGTTCCTGTAACGGCGGAAGCAGGTTGGCAAACGTGGCATCAAGCAACGACACTGTAGCGCCTTTCTCAAATTCATTTAATAAAGCATCGTAAGGGTGATGCGTAAAGCCCAGCAAAGCCGATTCTTCTTTTTTTAATTGAATTAATGCGTCTAAATTTTTTTGATAAACCGCAAAGCTATTTTGTTTGCGGGCTTCTATCCAGGAATGAAAGGTTTTATTAATTTGATCGGATAATGCACGAACAAAAGATGGGCTATACTTTTTGTTCTTATCATAATCTTCAACGGTTAATTCCACCGCTCTTTTTTGTTCTACAGGCAGATCGTCTTTTGCCATCAATTCATGCAACAAATCGCCCAGTGCTTCTTCGCTAAAGAAATGATGCGCCAATTCGGAAAGGGTACTAAGTTGCTGGCCTCTAAAATGAGCGCCGCCGCCGGGCAGGTAGGTTTCCTGATCCCATTGCAAAACAGCGCTGGCGGCGCGGATGTCAGCGATACGCTGCATTTTGCTGCGGTACGCATCGTAAAGTTGTTGTGTAGTATTCATACATTTTTAAACTCCGCCTTTGTCTGTTAATCACTTTAATCAACAGGTATAAGAACAGGGGGGGAGACAAATGTATTAGAAAAAGAGGGGCTGCTGAGCGGTTACTTCGCAATTTGATTAACCGTGATGAAGCGCAGGTTTCTTTCCGCAGCGGCTTTGGAAAGCATGATCAGGCGTTCGCGGCTTACCTGTAATTTAATAGTGGTATTATTAATTTGATGACCTACCAATACCAAACAGTCGTTATACTGTTGTGCTGCATCCAAAAGAGTTTCAATGCCATGTTCATTCAGCTTGGAGTTATTGTCAATATCGGCGCCATATAAAACTTTCCAGTCGCCTGACTCTTTCACTAAGCTTTTTTTATAATTCTGTTGGTTACTCAAAGCCCTTACTGATTTGAAGGTGCGTAACAGGCAGGTATTTAATTGGGTGCTGTGGCTACCAAACGGGTAAGCAAAATTGGTGATGGCATAGCCATCGTTTTTCATAAGATTCAGGTCTTTTGTTATTTCGGCTTCCTCTACTTTAGCCATTCCCTTCTTCGCCACTTCTTTAGGCATATCCGGATGGCTGGCCGTATGAAAAGCGATTTCGTGACCATGCTTTTCTATGTCTTTTAACCAGGCTTTTTTTTGCGCAGTAAACGAATGATAGCTGCTGATGTAAAAGGTAGCTTTTATGCCTAACGAATCGAGGAGGGGGAGATAGTGATGCCAGTTTTCTATCGAGGCATCATCAAAGGTCATAGCCACCTGGCCTTGTTCTAATTTGCCTTGCGGCGTTTCTTTCCGGCAGGAAAATAAGGTAGCTGCAACAACAAATAGTAAAATAGGGTAAGCAGTCCGTTTGTACATGCGTTAAATATATAGATGAACAATTAGGTGGTTTTACTTATTCGGCTAACACGGGATTTATACGGATTAAGCTGTGGGTTTGTACGATTGTAAATAACGTATTTTGGCCCCATGAAAATTGTGGAGTTACTTACCGTTGTAGAAACCGTTGCTGCTCCTGAGTTACAGGAAGATTATGACAATGCGGGACTAATCACAGGAAAAAGGGATTGGAATTGTACTGGCGTCTTGGTAACGTTGGATGTAACCGTTGAGGTAATTAAGGAGGCTGTGCAATATAACTGTAATTTAATTATAGCACACCATCCCATCATTTTTCGCGGCCTTAAACGGCTTAATGGCAGCAACTACGTCGAAGAAGTAATTATCGAGGCAATAAAAAACGACATCGCCATTTATGCCGCTCATACTAATCTGGATAATGTGCTTTCAGGCGTGAATGCCAGAATTGCTCAGAAGCTTTCTCTAAAAAATACCACGATACTTCAACCAAAAAGCGGCCTGCTTCGCAAGCTGATAACTTTTGCCCCGGTAAATAAAGCGGAGGCAGTACGCCATGCTTTGTTCGCTGCCGGTGCAGGGCATATCGGCACTTACTCAGAATGTAGCTTTAACACAACCGGCACCGGCACTTTCAAAGCTTTAGACGGGGCTGATCCGTATGTAGGTAAAGTAGGCGAGCAGCATCAGGAGGAGGAAACAAAAATCGAAATCGTTTTTCCCTTTTACATAGAAGGCAAGGTGGTAAAAGCTTTGATGGACAATCATCCTTATGAAGAAGTGGCTTACGATATTTTTACGATGGCGAATGTGCATCAGGGCGCCGGTGCCGGCCTCATTGGAGAGATGGAAACACCAATGACAGAAGTTGACTTTTTAAGTAAGGTGAAGGAAGCGTTCCACTTAAAAGTTATCCGGCATACAGCATTAAAAGGTGGCCTGGTAAAAAAGGTGGCCGTATGCGGCGGGGCCGGAAGCTTTCTTATAAAAAAGGCGGTGCAAAGCGGGGCAGACGTTTACCTAACTTCTGATATTAAGTACCACGAATTTTTTGATGCCGAAGGCCGGACGGTACTGGCCGACATCGGTCACTATGAAAGTGAGCAGTTCACAACCGACTTACTGCATGACTTATTGGTGGAAAAATTCCCTACATTTGCCGTCCTTAAAACAAGCGTGAACACGAACCCGGTGGCGTATTTTACGTGAGAGGATAAACGTAAGACAAGAGTGCACCATATCCTGATCTAAAAAGAAAACGCAATTATAAACTGTAATATAAAAGAGTTGGGTATCGGGCCTAAACAACTCCAAACATCAAACTCCAAACCTCAAACTTTTCTATGGCTACTGTAAAAGAATATTCCGTTGAAGAAAAATTATCATCGCTGGTAAGGCTTCAGAAAATTGAATCCAAGCAGGATGAAATTCGTATTTTAAAAGGCGAGCTTCCTATGGAGGTGGCCGATCTGGAAGATGAAATTCAGGGCCTTCATGCCCGCCAGTTGCGCATTGAGGAAGAGATCAATGGCATCACCGATTTCATTGAGCAAAAGAAAACGATCATTAAAGAATCGCAGGAGGCGGAAAAAAAATACGAGAAGCAAAGTGAGAATGTAAAGAACAACCGCGAGTTTGAAGCCATCAACAAGGAAATAGAAATGCAGCAGTTGGAAGTGAAGCTGGCGGAGAAGCATATTAAAGATGCCAACGAAGAGATAGCCGAAAAAGCTATTGCATTGGAAAAAGCAAAGAAAGCCATCGCTACTAAAGAAGGGGTATTGACAAGCAAAAAAGGTGAGCTGGAAAAAATTATTGCCACTACCGAAAAAGAAGAAAAAGACCTGAGCAAGAAAGCTGATAATGCCCGTGAGCATGTGGATGGCCGCCTGCTGGCTTCCTACGAAAAGATCCGTTCTAATTACCGCAATGGCCTAGCCGTGGTGCCGGTTGAACGTGATGCCTGCGGCGGATGCTTTAACTACATTCCCCCACAAAAGCAAAGTGAAATAAAGCAGCGCAAAAAAGTTATGGTGTGCGAAAACTGCGGCCGTATTTTGGTAGATACAGACCTTTCCGATTCAGTAGAAGCAAAGTAAAAATCAGTGCTAAATAATTAAGAAAAGCTTTCCTAAAAAAGGAAAGCTTTTTTATTTTTCAGGAAGCGGAATGCTGTAATTTGTCCCTGATTATGCTGAGCCGATTATCTATTCAGAACTACGCTATTATAGATCAACTGGAGATTGATTTTTCATCTAACCTGAATGTTATCACCGGTGAAACCGGCGCCGGTAAATCTATCATCGTAGGCGCTTTGGGCCTCATTTTGGGCCAGCGGGCCGAAGGCGCATCGCTTCACAAAAAAGAAAAAAAATGTGTGGTAGAAGGCTGCTTTAAAGAAGAAGCATCGGACGACCATGTGCAGCAGTTTTTAAAGGAAAATGAACTGGATGTGCACGATGAATTGGTAGTTCGCCGCGAGATTGCGCCTAATGGAAAAAGCCGCGCATTCATCAATGACACGCCGGTGAACCTGGGCCAGTTGAATGCTTTAAGCAGCCTGCTGGTTGACCTTCACCAACAGTTTGATACGCTGGAGTTAGGCGAGAGCGATTTTCAACGCGAAGTGATGGATGCGCTGGCGGGCAATCATTCAGCGCTTGTTAGATACAGCTATTGTTTTTCGCAGTTGCAAACAGCAAAAAAAGAAGTAAGCCGTTTAAAAGATCAAAAGGCACAATTTGATAAAGAATTCGACTACCACCAGTTTCAGTTTACGGAGTTGGATGAAGCCGGATTTAAAGAGCAGGAACTGGAAAACCTGGACAATGAATTAAAAATGCTAAGCCATGCAGAAGGTATTAAAAGCGCCTTGGGTAAAGCTTATTTTGAATTGGCGGAAAGCGAAACGCCCATTGTCCGACAAGTAAAAATAATGATAGGTCAGGTACAACCCTTTGCCAGCCTGCATCCCGAGCTACCTTCTATTGCAGAGCGGTTGCAATCATCCTACATAGAGCTGCAGGATATAGCAGACGAAATTGATCGTATCAATAATCATATTGGCTCCGATGCGGAAAAAATGGAGGCCATTAATGAACGCCTCTCATTAGGTTATCGCCTGCTAAAAAAACATGGCGTTACTACTACCAATGAATTGATTGGAATAAGAAATAGTTTGAATGAAAAGTTACAGGCCGTATTAAATATTGATGATGCCATTGCCGAAGCCGAAAAAAAATTCGCGAAGCTGCAGGAAGAAGCAGAAGGCCTGGCAACTAAGATTTCGGTAGCCCGTAAAGCGCAGGTAAAGCCATTGGAAACACAGGTGAATAAAATGCTGGCGCAAGTGGGCATGCCCAATGCCCGTATAAAAGTGGACATAACAAAAGCACCGCTGAACCCAACCGGTTTTGACGGCATCGAGTTTCTGTTCGATGCTAATAAAAAGGAGCAGTACCAACCTTTACGCAAAGTGGCCAGCGGCGGGGAGTTGAGCCGGTTGATGCTTTGCATAAAATCGCTGGTAGCTACTTCCATGGACTTGCCCACGTTGATTTTCGATGAAATTGATACCGGCATTTCCGGCGAAGCGGCCAAGCAGGTAGGCGCTATTATGAAGGACCTGGCGGCGGCCCGGCAAGTGATCTGTATTACGCACCAGCCGCAGATTGCGGGCAAAGCCGATGCGCATTATTTTGTTTATAAATCCTTAGAGAAAAATACGGTAACGACTGGCGTGCGATTATTAAACAGAGATGAACGCATTGTTACCATAGCACAGATGATGAGCGGTGAAAAGCCTACGGCCGCTGCATTGGAGAATGCGAGGGAGATGGTGATGAATTGATTTATAAACGATAGTAAAGCGGATTCATGAATGATTTTCGATAAATTTCTTGCAGCTTTTTATTATTTTTTCAGTAGTATTCCAAACAATACTAATGCAAGATATAGAGCTAAATTATGCATATTACTTTTTCAAGGGGTTTGTATCTTTTTTCCTATAATTATTGTACAAAATTTTTACGGACTACTTATACTCTCCCCAGACAAGCGGTTTTCTAAATTCTACTTTTTACCTTTTATAATTTTATGGATGATTGGAGTAGAACTTTATTACAATAAGAAACGTTCTATCACTCTTTTATCTGCATTTTATAATAAACCAGATAAGTATAAACTACTTTGGCTTAGGTTATCATGGGCCGTATTATTAATTCCCCTTTTTACTCTTGTAATTGTTGCTATTAAGCAGACGAATTATTTTCTTAGTTATAAACTTATGCCGTAAGGCTAAATGTAATGCGGCTCAGAGGCATCCTCATATCACTTCTTATTCTTCTATCCCTTATCCCCGCTTGGTATCTCACCAAATGGATGCAAAAAGTAATTCAGCCCCGCAAGTCATTCTTACAATTTCTGCTGTACATGGTGCTTTGTTTTGCGCTGGTATTTTTCTATACGTTTCTACTGACAACAGTGATTTTTAAGTTATTCCCACCAAAGAGATAAGCCTTATTTTTACGGCCATAACCTTCAATCAATTTTGCTTATGTCAAATAACCTTTTAGCCGGAAAAAAAGGAATCATCTTCGGCGCCCTCGACGAAAAATCAATTGCCTGGAAAACGGCCATGGCCTGCCATGCACAAGGGGCGCAGCTGGTGTTAACCAATGCCCCGGTGGCGCTTCGTATGGGAGAAATTAATAAGCTGGCCGAAGCCGTTCAGGCGCCTGTTATTGGGGCTGATGTAACCAACATGGACGATCTGAAAAAGTTATTTGAAGAAGCCCAAAAACATTTTGGTGGTAAGATTGATTTTATACTCCATTCCATTGGTATGAGCCTAAACGTTCGCAAAGGCAAGCACTACACCGAAATGGATTATGAATGGAATAAAAAAACATTGGACATATCGGCTATTAGCCTGCACCGGGTACTACGCACCGCCTGGGACATGGATGCCTTAAACGAATGGGGCAGCGTGATAGCGCTTACCTACATTGCGGCCCAGCGTGTGTTTCCCGATTATAACGAAATGGCCGATGCCAAAGCCTTGCTGGAAAGTGTGGCCCGCAGCTTTGGCTACCACTATGGTGTTCGTAAAAAAGTTAGAATTAATACCGTCTCACAATCCCCTACACGTACTACGGCCGGCAGCGGTGTGAAAGGGTTTGATGCTTTTATAGATTATGCCGAAAAGATGAGTGTCCTGGGTAATGCTACGGCTGAAGATTGCGCCAACTATTGCGTAACGCTTTTCTCCGATTTATCCCGTTACGTAACCATGCAGAACCTGTTTCATGATGGAGGCTTTAGCTTAACGGGTGTGAGCGAAGCGGTGGTGAACAGTATCATGCCGACAGCCTAAAATATTAAGTCTGCTCTCTTAAGGTATGGCTTGATATTTACTTGCCTTTTAGAGCTAAGCGGCAGCGATATAGATGCTTTGTTTTGCTCTTAATCCAATTCGCCAACTTGGTGCAGAAACGGCAATCTCCGTCATAGATTATAACCATTTTCTCATATTTTTTTCCTGTACCAAAAAGGCAGGTAGGCTAGAAAATCTGGTTTAATGCTCTTGTTATATACAAAGAAAAAACCGGATTTTTTTTTAGTGTCATATCTTATAAAAGAGGCAAATCCACCGGTCATTCCATTATGCCAAATGGTAGAACTATCTCCAAGAAGCCGTAGCAAAAGAACCTGCCGTTGCCATCCCCAAGCCATCTTAGTATTTATAAGTCTGATACTTTTTTGTAAGGTATCATTAAGGAAATTATTTCCGCTTGCGATTGCTGAAATAAAGTTCCCATATCTTCTGCCGTACTTAATAAACCTCCGGCACCCTGTAGTGCATTCATTGTCCAGCAGGGAGTAGCGATGCCACTACTGTTGTAGCCTTGTGCTTCACTACTCATATCAATGCCACGTTCGTAAATGATACTGGAAGTCATACGCAGTTCGTCTAATACATTTTGTTTGAGTACAGTTGCATAAGGCATGAAATAGACTTTTTCCAGCAGGTATCCCAGAAGGCCATACCCGGCATTGGAATAGACTATCGTTCCCCGCTTATTTTCCAGTTCGCCAAATTGCAAAAACTGTAAAAGCTGCGTTTCGCCATAATCTTTGTAAGGGTCATTCATGTCCTTAATGGAGTCTTGCAAGTTTTCCGGCAAACGGCCCAGGCCCGACGTGTGGGTTAATAAATCTAAAACGGTAATGCGCTTCATAGATTCACTTAAGTCTTGTGAACCTAAAATATCAGCAGTGGTAGATTCCAAGGATATTTTCTTTTCATCAATTGCGCGACAGGTGAGTAAAGCGGTAAATACTTTTGTAATGGAACCGATAGAGAATAACGTTCTACTGGTAATGGGGTTAACATTATGTTCTGTTTTACTCCGTAGGTAAAAATATTTTTTCTACCTTCTTTTAGCAAAACGGCTGCGCCACCAATAATCTTTTTCCCAGCCAACTGTTTTTCAAACATCTCTTTTAAGTGTGCCATGATTGTGGATGCTAATGCTTTAAAATATGAGAGGAGATTTTACTTCTTCTGTTCAATACAATCTTTTTTCCTTACTAATTATTGAAAAAATTCTTGGAAAAAATTAATTGAAAGTCGTCTCAACCTGACCGTTTATTTCTAATTGTACTCTATGGAATGTCAAAGTATTGAAATTGCAGTAGGAGCCACATCTAAAGTTTAACGTAATCGAATCTTGACTTTGTAATTCTTATAATTCATTTTAATAAAAAAATCCTGCTTTTGAGCAGGATTTTTTTTGCTTTGCGCAATTAGGCGTCGTTTCTTATCAGCCTTTCACGGCAAGCTTGTGAGTGGAAATAAGAAACGACAATATCTTTTTCAACAATAAAATTACTGTAAGAACCTCTTATAAAAACGTGCTACAGCGAAATTTGTTTTGCCATCATCATCTTACGTAAGTTAATTAATCCATAACGCATCCGGCCCAAGGCAGTGTTGATGCTGCAGTTGGTTACATCAGCAATCTCCTTAAAGCTCATGTCCGCATAATGACGAAGAATAATGACTTCACGCTGGTCTTGCGGTAGCTGGTCAAGCATATCGCGTACCCGGCTGTGGCTTTGCTTCTTCATCATTTTATCCTCGGCACTGTCCTCAGTAAAGTTCAGCACTTCAAATATGTCCTGGTCATCACTGTTTTTTATTGTGGGCGTACGTTTAACTTTTCTAAAATAGTCCACGCAAAGATTATGGGCTATACGCATGGCCCAGGGCAAAAACTTACCTTCTTCCGTGTAGCGGCCGCTTTTAATAGTATCAATAATGCGGATAAAAACGTCCTGAAAAATATCCTCGGCAAGATACTTGTCCTTCACAAGGAAGAAGATGGACGTGTACAATTTGTCTTTGTGACGCAATACGAGAGCTTCAAATGCGTTTACATTACCTGCATTGAATGAGTTGATCAGATCGTGATCGGACAGTTTGGATAATAGATTCATAAACTCCTACGTTTAAGATGGATTAGAGGATATGGACAGAAAAATTTTAAAGGCGAAATTTTGCGTGTAGAAGTTAAAGCTATAGGCGGGTAGTGTTTTAGTAGATGGATAGAGTTATTGGATTTGTCGCCTAAAAATAGCGTTCTTTTTTAATTTCCCAAATATTTTATCAGGCTTGTTCCTTCCTTTTTCGACAAAATAAAGTTAACGTTCTTTAACGTCGCTTTTATCCTCCGTTACATTTGTAGCTCTCCAAAAATCATGAAAGAAAAAACAGCAAAGCGCAGTAAAAAGGCAGACCCTATTTCTGCTGCTGATCCCATATTTATTAAAGGCGCCAGGGTTCATAATTTAAAAAATATTGATGTCTCTTTTCCGCGTAATAAATTGATCGTAGTTACCGGCGTATCAGGTTCCGGTAAGTCATCGCTAACTATTGATACGCTTTTTGCCGAAGGCCAGCGCCGCTATGCAGAAAGCTTAAGTGCTTACGTACGGCAGTTTTTAGCCCGTATGGACAAACCTGATGTTGACTATATCAAAGGTCTTGCGCCAGCCATCGCTATTGAGCAAAAAGTTATTACCCGTACGCCGCGTAGCACTGTGGGCAGCATGACGGAAATATATGATTACCTCCGCTTAATGTATGCCCGCATTGGTAAAACTTATTCACCGGTTTCGGGCAAAATAGTAAAAAAGGACGATGTAAAAGATGTGCTGGAAGCCATTAAGGTTTTGAAGGAAGGCAGTAAGGTTTTTATACTGGCCGCTTTTAAAACCCATCGTAACCGGGAGGTGCGGGAGGAACTGAACATCCTTACGCAGAAAGGCTTTTCGCGTATTTATGTATCACCATTTTCCGTATCACAAAAAGAAAATAGCGTAAGCCAGAGCACTGTGTACGCAATTGAAGATGTGCTTTCCTCTTCAGAAGATTTCATAGCCGCTTTTAAATACCCGGAGAATGTATATGTACTGATTGACCGCATTGTAGCTAAAGAATTTGATGAAGACGATGAGCACCGGTTAGGCGATTCGGTGGGTACCGCTTTTTATGAAGGCGAAGGCGATGTGTACATAGAAGTGCAAGGGAATACCGAACAGGAAAACAAAGAAGATAAAAATAGCGAAGTGATTGCGTTTCACAACTCATCACTCATTACTCATCATTCATTACTTCATTTTAATAATCGTTTTGAAGCCGACGGCATTCAGTTTGAAGAGCCATCGCCCAACTTATTTTCCTTTAATAATCCGTATGGCGCTTGCCCGGTGTGCGAAGGTTTTTCCATGGTGTTAGGGATTGATGAAGATTTGGTAATTCCTGACAAGCGATTAAGCGTTTATGAAGGCGGCGTAGCGCCGTGGAAAGGAGAGAAATTAGGTAAATGGAGAGAAGCCTTTATTAAAGCCGCCCGCCATTTTGATTTTCCGGTGCATAAGCCCATTGTGGATTTAACCAAAGAACAGTACCGGGTTCTGTGGGAAGGCAATCAGCACGTGGAAGGCATCAATGCCTTTTTTAAAGAAGTAGAAGCCAACTTGTATAAGGTTCAGTACCGGGTGATTTTAAGCCGCTACCGTGGCCGTACCAAATGCACGGAGTGTGGCGGTTATCGTTTGCGCAAAGAAGCCTTGTATGTGAAGGTGCAGGACAAGCACATTGGCGAATTAAGCGAGTTGCCTATTCGCGATTTGCGCACCTGGTTTACCGATGCTGTAACCCGTTTTTCAGAGTTTGATGTAACGGTAGCCAAACGAATCCTGATAGAAATCAACCTTCGCATTGATACGATGCTGAATGTAGGTTTGGGTTATTTAACCTTGAACCGGTTGGCTAATACGCTTAGTGGTGGCGAGTCGCAGCGCATTCAACTTACCCGCAGCTTAGGCAGCAACCTCACTAATTCGCTCTATATTTTAGACGAACCGTCTATTGGTTTGCATCCACGGGACACTATCAACCTGATACGGGTATTGAAAGACCTGCGCAACTTAGGCAACACGGTGGTGGTTGTAGAACACGATGAAATGATGATGCGGGAAGCTGATCATATTATTGATATGGGTCCGCTGGCCTCGCACCTGGGAGGTGAAGTAATTGCCGAAGGAAATTATGATGAAATCATCGGCAATAAAGAAAGCTTAACCGGCCAATATTTAAGCGGTAAACTATCAATAGAAGTTCCTAGGAAACTTCGCAAATGGACGTCGAGCATTGTTGTCGAAGGCGCCCGCCAGCATAATTTAAAAGACATTACCGTAGAGTTTCCGCTAAATGTTTTATGTGTGGTAAGTGGCGTCAGCGGTAGCGGCAAAACAACGCTCATCAAACATATTTTATACCCCGCACTTAAAAAATTACAAGGCGAACCCACCGATAAGGTAGGATTTCATAAAGCCATCAGCGGCGATGTAAATGTTATTACTTCCGTAGAAATGGTGGACCAGAACCCTATTGGTAAATCATCGCGGAGCAACCCGGTTACTTACGTTCGGGCCTGGGATAATATTCGCGATTTATTTGCATCGCAGCCGCTTAGTAAGATCAGAGGTTTTCAGCCAAAGCACTTTTCTTTTAACGTGGATGGCGGCCGTTGCGATGCCTGCAAAGGCGAAGGTGAAAAGATAGTGGAGATGCAGTTTTTAGCCGATGTACACCTGACCTGCGAAGTATGTAACGGTAAGCGCTTTAAGGAAGAAGTATTAGAGGTGCAATATAAAGGCAAAGGCGTATTTGAGGTATTGGAAATGAGTGTAGATGAAGCGGTAGAATTTTTTGCCGAGGAGAAGTCTATCATCAACGCCATTAGATCATTAAGCGAAGTAGGGCTGGGTTATGTAAAGCTGGGGCAATCATCCGATACACTCTCCGGTGGCGAAGCACAACGGGTAAAGCTGGCATCCTTTCTTGGCAAAGGAAAAGCAGCCGGTAAAATACTATTCATTTTTGATGAACCTACAACCGGCCTGCATTTTCATGATATAAAAAAACTGCTGGCTTCTTTCAATGCATTGATAGACCAGGGCCATTCCATTTTAGTGATTGAACACAATACAGATGTATTAAAAAGTGCCGACTGGCTTATTGACCTTGGCCCTGAAGCCGGCGATGGCGGCGGTTATTTAGTATATGCCGGCAAACCGGAGGGATTGAAGAAAGTAGTGGAGAGCCGGACGGGAACCTTCATTTAATTGACGGTTGATTAAATTTATTATTAGCATTTCAGAAACGTTGAGTGTCATAAAGTTGGTCTGGCCTTTGTAAATTTTATTCTGCCCATTAATCAGCTTATCTAAATCATCTGTCGTTAATGGCCGGCGCTCTATAAGGACTAACACTTATCATCTTTATCATTGATCAGATTTGCGTGCTTTAGTTGGCGTTATTATTTAGCCCATCTTAACACGAATTGCTACAAGTTCAACAGGTGCTTTATCTTCTTTCATAGAAATTCCCGCGTCTCATCACCGCCATTTTGTATTTTAATTGCAATTAGGATGAGCCATTTTGATGTTGATACAAACATCAATTATTATCGTTTCAAAATCCTTTTAAAAACCAAACTAATGCGTAAGCTGTTTATACTATTTACTCTCTTTACTGCCGGTAACATTGCTGCGCAATCGCCCGGCGGGTACGCCACCAATTTATACCTCTGGGTAAAAGGCAGTGCAGGTGTTACGCAAAGCAGCGGCAATGTTTCTGTGTGGACAAACCAGGCAGCCACCGGTATGGCTACGCAGGCTTCTAAAACGGCTAATGCAAACGTTACACTGGTAGCAAACGGTATTAACTATAATCCTGTTCTTCGTTACACCGGGGTTACATCGGAAATGCTGTCGGGTAAATATGCCGTTACCCAAACACAGCCGGTTTTAGTATTTGCTGTAGCCAACGGTGGCAGCGGCACCAGCATTCTTGGTAATCCTTACTCTAACGCTTCTGAGGGAAGTTCAGGATTAATCTACGACGAAACTACCGGTAAGTATTGGATAGATGCTTCGGGTAATGAGTGTTCCTCTTCTTCATCATTTACAAACAAGACAGTAATAGCAAGAGCTTCCTATGCGGCTACAGCCAACACGCTGAACTCATTTACAGCATTGAATGGTATAGCTACAGCTTCTTTATGTACCTCTCTTCCCCTAAGTGCGATGGATGGCAATTTTCAAATTGGCGGCCGTACCTGGGGTGGTAACATAACCAGAGTGTTCAAAGGCGATTTGGCCGAAGTGATTTACTATAACGGAAACACGGCAACCGCTACACAAGTGCAGCAAGTAGAGTCGTACCTGGCCGTTAAATATGGTATTACATTAGGCAATACCACCACGCCTGTCAATTATATCGCGTCCAATGGAACTACTACATTCTGGACAAGCAATGCTACTTATCAAAACGATGTGTTTGGAATAGGTACCGATAACGGGTCCGGGTTTAGTAATACCACTTCAAACAGTATGAACACCGGCAGTGGCAACGGGACGGGCCAAAGCGGGTTATTGAATTCGGTTTTATCAACCGGTACTGCTCTAAGCAACAATCAATTTTTGATAGCAGGCAATGATGCCGCATCACTATCAGAACAAACCACAAACGTTCCGGTATCGGTAACCGGTTCCAGGCGTGTTGGCCGCACCTGGAAAGTACAAAACACGGGCAGCGTAGGTGTTGTTAATTTAAGCTTCGATATAACAGGATTAACCTACACCGGAGGCGTCAACCCTGCTAACTATGTGCTGATGATAAATAACAATGGGACTAGCAACTTTACTACCGGCACACAGACTTATTATTATGCGTCATCCATCACAGGAAACCTGATCAATTTTTCCGGTATTTCGCTCGGTAACGGAGTTGTTTATTCGCTAATTACACAAATAGTAGGTGTGCCGCTCCCGCTAACCTGGGTGCGGTTTATAGCCCTGCGTGAAGCGCAGCAAGTTCAATTACAATGGACCACCGCTGATGAAACCAATCTTGGTCATTTTAGCATTGAACATTCTACCGATGGTATCAATTTCAGTGATAAGGCATCAAAAGCGGCAAATAGTAATTCGTCACCTATACAGACGTATACTTACAATGATAAGCCAGAGCCCGCCACCGGCCTGCATTATTATCGAATCAAGGCAACGGATCAATCGGGCAAATACACGTATTCATCTGTAAAAGTTGTAAAGATGGAGCCAACGGCCGAGCTGAAAATAAAATCGGCTTCCTTGCCCAACAATCTGCTGCAAGCAAATATCATCAGTCCGCAAAGGGGTTTAATGGAATTTGTAATAACCAACAATGTAGGGCAGTTGGTAAACAGGTTTAGCAAAGTGGTGGACGCCGGTGCAAACAGTATTTCAGAAAACAATGTAAAGCTGATTCAAGGCATCTATATACTGCGTTGTACAATCGACGCCAGGGCCACTACTATTAAACTTTTCAAGTACAACTAAAAATAAATTGGAAAGATGATGGTTACCTGATTAAAGTGATTGTGCCTTTCTTCTCAACCGTCTTCCCATCTACTTTTTTCACCTTCACTATATACACATAAGTACCCGCCGGTTGTAGTAACCCTCTAAACTTTCCGTCCCAGCTTTTATACTTATCCTTTGTATAAAATACCATCTGTCCCCAGCGGTTAAATATCTTAAAGTCCATCTCTTTAATGGCAGAACTTACAACGCTAACCACATCGTTCTTTCCATCGCTATTAGGTGTGAAAGCGGAAGGAACATAAACATCATCCAGTGGGGTGATAAGTAAGGAAACGAAGGCGGTGTCTCTGCAACCAATATCCGATTCGGCCGTAACGGATATACGTAAGCTACTATCTGCCAACAGGCGTTGCGATTTCGAACGTTGATTTATAAACATGCCGGATGGCATCCATGATGTAACCGAGTAAGGCCATGCCGAAGTGGTTTGCAACACAATGCTTTGTCCTGTAAGCGCAGCTGGTGGCGAAGCGAGTATTGCTACTGTAAAGTCCTGTACAAAAACGGTTACGGCATTGCTGTTGCTACAACCGTTTGTGTCCGTCGCCATAACGCTGTAATTGCTGGTAGTGGCGGGTTTCACCCATACTGTATCGCCTGGGGTAAAACCTGTCCAGTTAATGATGGCAGAAGGCGAGGAGGCGATCAACTGTGTGCTGTCGCCTTTGCAAATAGTTATGTTGGCGCTAACCGTGATTGATGGCTTTTGATTTACCTGTATAGTTGCAATGTTGATGATGCTGTCACAGGAAGTGATAAGGCTTCTGATGGTATCGCGTAGCTGTATTGATGACGTATAATAAACGCCATTGTATAAAACAGAATCGCATCCGCTATGAACAGCCACTTTACTCCTGGTTACCACTAAATATAAATTCACTACACTATCACATCTGCCAGGCAAGCTATAGATAGTGGAATAATGCCCCGGTGTAGTTAAAGCCTGAACGGCAAAGCTGTAAGCATCGCCTTCTTTAATACAAGCCGTAGTATAGTTTACCGATCTATGAAGAACATTGATTGTAGTGACCAGATAAATACTATCGCAGGATGTAATCACACTTCGTATCGTATCATGTAGGTAGGTAGAAGCGGTATAATGGATGCCTTTCCACAGCACAGAATCACAACCGGAAATGTTGCCTGCTTGTTGTTTGGCTATAATGAGGTGTAAAGTGACGATGCTATCGCAGGCATTGGTATAGGTAGTGGTGTACGTGCCGGAAGTATTGAGCAATTGCCCATTGAAATTATAGGTTTGTCCCGGCCCCAAACAAAGGCTGGCTGTAGTATGTATTGTATGCCCAACGGTAATTTGCACCTGATGAATGATGCTATCGCAACCGGTAACATTACTACGAACCGTATCACTTATACTTGTAGAGTAGTAATATTTATGGCTTTTATACAGCACAGAATCGCAACCGGTTATTGTTTGATTTAAAACTGATGTTACAACAAGATAAAGATGGATGATGCTGTCGCAGCTATTGGCCGTGCTTAGTGTATGAGTGTAAAAGCCGCTGCTGATAAGCGTTTGACCAAAAAACATGTAGTTTCCTGTAGAGGAGCAAGCGTTCAGATAAACAGCCTTGCTGGAATTTATAATAATATTTTTTATGTGGATCAAACTATCACATAAAGAAACAATACTTCTTACCGTATCTCTCTCTATCACCGGTTGATGATAGACATGATTGTTAGTAAACAATGAATCGCATCCGGTAAACGTTTGGGTTTGTGTTTTAGTAAAAACGATATACAAGTTTACAAGGCTGTCGCAACCATCAACCGATGTATGGTGCGCTGCGTACCAACCAGAACTCACTAAAGGCACCCCATTAAACAGATACGTAGCCCCATCGTTGGCACAGGCATACACCGTTACTTTCCTGGATGGTTTAATAATTAAGTTCGTTTGTTTTACAATACTATCGCAACCGCTGATAACACTTCTACTCGTATCGTTAATCAGTATTGATTGATGGTACCATATACTAGTGTAAAAAATTGAATCGCAAACGGTAAGCGTTTGGGTAATTAACTTTTTAAATACAATATATAGGTTCACGATGCTATCACAACCAGAACTGGCCGTTAGTTGTGCGGTGTACCATCCGGAAGTTGTAATGGTTTGACCATGAAATGGAATAACATCTCCTTCCTGCGCACAAACGGAGGTAGTGGTATGTAACTGCGGGCTGATGGTGATTACTGCCTTTTTTATCAGGCTATCGCAAGCGGTTACCTCGCTTCTTATCGTATCATAAATAATAGTGGAAGTGTTATAGCCGGTACCATTATAAACCACGCTGGTACAGCTTTGTAACGTTACCGCTGATGTTTGTGTGATCGTAAGGTAGAGTTGTGCGGCGCTATCACAACCAGCAGCATTGGTAAGATGCACCGTGTGCAAACCTGAGGTTGAATAAGACTGCCCGTTAAATAGATATGATTGTCCTACACCGGCACAGCCAAGTGTTAGTGAATGGCTTGACTGCTTGATGCGTATATGAACGGTGCGTAGAATAGAATCGCATCCATTAGTTGCTGCGATCGTTTCTAAAATGGTAGTATCAACAATGTACGAGGCGCCATGATACATCATCATGTTGCAGACTGATGTATCTATCAGTTCTGTTGTGGCAATGGTTAAATGCAAGCGGATAAGGCTATCGCAACCAGCAGTAGTCCGGGTATGTAAAATATAGTTTCCCGATGTAGTAAAGTTTTGTCCTAACGTAGAAAAGCCGGCGCCCGGGCCTAAGCAAACCGACGTGTCTTTTACCTTACTTTGATTAACATGAATGCGAATGTTTTTTGTTACCGAATCGCAACCGCTCACCACACTTTGCACTGTCTGATTGAAAGACGTGGAATTATGATAAGCGATGCCTTCATACAAAACCGAATCGCATCCTGTGCTATCAATAACCACTGTTTTGTTGAGTGTCAGGTAAAGTTTTGCTGTATCCGTGCAGCCGTTGGCATTAGGTACCAAGGCTGAATACAACCCCGATGCAGTAATGGTTTGGCCATAAAACAGATAAGGACTAACAGTACTGCAGGCCACGCCATAGTTGCTGGCAGGTACAGAAACAATCACCGGAGTTGTGGCTGTATTAGTGCAACCTGTTGCTGCATCGGTATAAGAATAAGTAATGGTAAAACTGCCACTGCTTGTTGGTATAAGATTGTTGCCTGCGACACCGGTTCCGGAGAAGGCGCCACCTACCGGCGATCCATTTAAAACAACAGGCCCGCTATTGATACAAAGTGGCGGATAGTTACCCGCACTCACAACCGGCAGTCCCGAAACAGTGACCGTAAAATTTTGAGTGCAGCTTTGTCCGCAGGTATTAGATAATTGTAAACTTCCCGTGTAAATGCCTGGTGGTGTATTGGCTGGTACGGTAATGCTAATACCATTACCGGAAATGGCCGCATTGCTTACTACGCTGAAACTGTTTACTGGCAAGGCATTCCAGCTAATGCTATAAAACGTTGGTGAGTTAACGGCAATGTACACTAAGGGTAATGCTTGGCTTACAGAATTGAAACAACAGCTAAGCGCATTGACCGTATTTAATACCGGTCCGCTGCATAGTTGCGTACCACCGTTGGCAGTGTTTGCGGCCCGTGGACTTAAACTGGTTTCCGTTTGGTAAGTGCCTGAGGTATTCAAATAAATGCCTTGTATAGTGGCCGAAGTAAACGTAGCGTTTACATTATTAGTGGCGGTACCGGGATTAGCAATATTGTTATTGCCTTGTGTATTGCCGGTGGCATTGCAAGTGGTGTAGGCACTTAACGGATAGCTGCCGCTGTTGTTCCCGCTGTTGTAAGAAACGGTTCCTACAACACCACCCGAAGCATTTAACAGCGTAAGCTGGCCACCACTATTGGGTAAGTTTCCTGCGTTCAGAGATTGCTTCATGTACACGGCATTGGCGGTAAGGGAAAGGGTTCCTACATCCACATCAGCCGCTGCCGGATAAGGTATTGCTGCGCCACCGGTTGGATAGCCCGATCCAAAAACGCCTGCCGCACCTGCCATACCTCCTATTAGAAAATAACCACCAGCACTAATGGTTTTACCAGATGGAATTTTAATGGTCCAGCCGGTAGGGTTGCCGCCGCCGCTGGTGCTGCTGAATACCAGGGTGTAACAACCAAGATCTACAGCACAACCGTTGCGATTAAATAGTTCGATGAATTCGCCGTTGCCTACAGGTGCAATACCAACTTCATTAATAACAACCTGTGCTGACGCCTTCATAGAAAGGCAGGCAAGGGCTAATAAAAATGCGGGTAAACGCATAAAGCGGAGCAGTTGTTTTGATTAGAATAAGTTATCCGTTGGTAGTATAAATGTAATAAATCAGTTGTGACGTATGCTATTTATTCGATAAGGGTTGGCGTGGGGTAAGAGTGGTGTATCGCGATAGGTTTTAGTAAGCCTCGTTTAAAGTAATGCCATCGGGAGATTGCATTTTTGTTTTAAGAAGCTGCTTTATGGCATGTGGAGACCCAATCAAAATAAGTTGAATTCATCTTGTCTTCTTTCTCAATACTTCTTAATCATCTTCACCAACTTAGCGGCAATCATAGCATGGCCTTTATCGGAGGGATGAAGGCCATCGTAGGTAACATCTATCGCTTCAACAGGATAAGGGTATTCATCTGTTTCGGGGTTGAAAGGAATAGCAGTATAATCGGGATAGAAATAGTTTTTATAATTGCCTGTTTGCGGATCTCTTAACCGCTTAAATTTTACCAGGTTCTTTACATCCATGCCTTTTTGATGGAACAAGTCCAGCACCTGAATGCCTTCAGTTGTTCCAATGCTGTCAACCGCATTGGCAAACTGTTCCAGCCATTGTCCGCCCTTTTGTTTGTACGATCCGTAGGCATTGTTTTTCGGATTGTTGATATAAACAAAATCGCCTCTTTGCATTGGCGTAATTAAAATGATTTTAGCCTCCGCATTTAAACTTTTTAGCTTGTTAATAATGATGCGGAATGAGCCATACACCGTGTTATTGCCGGTGTTGTTTTGGTAGTCAGCAAAGGTTCCTAACGGCCGGTCATGCCACCAATCGTTGGTTCCTAAAAACACAGAATAGATATCTGCTTTTACAAGGCCCAGCTTCTCAACGGAACTGGCTATGCCGCCGGAGGTCCAGCCATTATGGCCCTGATTAATATAGTGAATGTTTGAAAGCTTTTCAGTAACCCTGGTCATGTAGCCCTTGGTAATGCGGTTACCGGTTTCGTTTTGATGTTCGTTTAAGTAAGTAATAGAATCACCAATTGCTACCCAGGTTAATTCTTTTTTAGCGAAGGAAGTAAACAGCATAAAAACGCTGAGCAGGAGACCTGTTTTTTTCATACTGAATCTGTATTGAAACTAACGAAGATTAAACTATCGTAAGCGGTCCAAACTCTTTACTAACCGTTGGTCGTCGAGAATGCCCCTGATGGCAAGAATATAAAAAGCCGCTATGGCGAAATGAAAGATGCACCACAAGGCGATGCTACCGCTACTGAAATTTTTTAGTTCCAAAAAATAGAGTATCAATAAACCGATGGATAGAATAAGCCCTACATAGCTAAGCTTTAATTGCAAGGGACGATTGCCAAATAAAAAGATAGCGGCAAAGGCAATGGCGCCGCAAAGCACGGTAACTATAGTAATCCAAATAGTGGTTTGCGCATTTAAATCTACCGGGGCCTGAATAGTATCTTTTAACCAATCGCCATTGTAAAATGGAAAACGAAAAGTAATAGCGGCGAACAGTGCCGCCAGTAGAAGCCAAACCGATTGTATGCGTTGGATCATCGTAATTGATTGATAGGTTAACAGGTTAATACAAGATTATTTCAGACCGGGGTACAACGGAAATTGTTCCATCAAAAGGCCTACTTCATAATTCACCGACAGCACAGTAGCATGATCGTCAATATGCATCAGCACTTTATCTATCAGGTCCACTACGTGTTGCATGTCGGCCTCCTTCATTCCACGGGTGGTAATGGCCGGTACGCCTACCCGTATCCCCGATGTAACAAACGGGCTTTTATCATCATAAGGCACAGCATTTTTATTCAGGGTGATCTGCGCCCTGTCCAATGTTTCCTGTGCTTTTTTCCCCGTAATATTTTTGTTGCGAAGGTCTATCAGCATCAGGTGGTTGTCTGTTCCGCCGTTAGTAAGCTTGTAACCTCTTTCCACGAAAGCTTTTGCCATGGCTTGTGCATTGGCTTTTATCTGGTGGGCATATTGTGTAAAATCGTCTGATAACACTTCGCCGAAGGCAATGGCTTTGGCAGCGATCACATGCTCAAGCGGACCGCCCTGCGTACCAGGGAAAACGGCCATATCTATCACGTTGCTCATCATCCGTAAGTTGCCCTTCGGATCTTTTTGTCCCATGGTATTTTCAAAATCTTTCCCCATCATAATAGCGCCACCGCGTGGGCCACGCAAGGTTTTATGCGTAGTGGTGGTAACAAAATGGCAATGCGTAAACGGGTCGGCTAATAAACCTTTTGCAATCAATCCGGCAGGGTGTGCAATGTCGGCCATAAAATAAGCGCCTACTTCATCGGCCACCTTTCTTATACGGGCATAATCCCAATCGCGGCTATAAGCAGAGGCGCCGCAGATGATCATCTTCGGCTTCTCTTCCCTTGCTTTACGCTCCAGCTCCTCGTAGTTTACTAAGCCGGTTTCTTTATCAACCGTATAAAAATGCGCTTCGTAAATTTTACCGCTAAAGTTTACCGGCGAGCCATGGGTTAAATGTCCGCCCATGCTAAGGTCGAGTCCTAAAATTTTATCGCCGGGTTTTAACACGGCTAACAACAACGCCGCATTGGCCTGAGCGCCGCTATGGGGTTGCACATTGGCATACTCGCAACTAAAAACCTGCTTCAGCCGGTCAATGGCCAACTGCTCCACCTCATCTACAAACTCGCAGCCGCCATAGTACCTTTTACCCGGATAACCTTCCGCATATTTATTGGTGAGCACTGTGCCCATAGCCTGCATCACGGGCAGCGATGTAAAGTTTTCCGAAGCAATCAGCTCAATGCCGCCACGCTGCCTGCCTAACTCTTTTTGTATCAGATCAAATACCTGTTTGTCGCTATGCATGATCATATTTTAGAATGTTATGCGCTTGCAAAAATAAGCTGCGGCCAACAAGGAAAAGCAAGTTGTTTCGTTGCTGTAAAAAGCCCTAATTTCGACCGCTTAATTAATTTCAACAATTGTTCATGATGGTGCCTTTAAGCGTTGTGCGTTGATCCATCGAAACATTCTTACATGAAAGCGATTATTCCTGTAGCGGGTGCCGGTACCAAACTTCGTCCTCATACATACACACAACCCAAAGCCTTAATTCCTTTAGCCGGTAAAACGGTGTTGAGCATTATTGTTGATCAGTTGGTAGAAGGCGGCATCACTGAATTTATTTTTATTGTTGGTTATCTGGGCGAGAAAATTCAGGATTATGTAAGGGCCAATTATCCGGCTATTACCTCTCATTTTATTTTTCAGAACGACCGGCAAGGAATTGGCCATGCCATACGACTAGCCCGTAATGTGGTAGATGGCGATGAGGCCATGATTGTGTTGGGCGATACTATTTGCGATTATAATGTTCGGAGTGTGATAGAAAGTAAGGTGAGTATGATTGGCGTGAAAAAAGTGGATGATCCACGCACTTTTGGTGTAGCGGAAATTTGTAATGATGCCGAAATATTTCATGTGGTGGAGAAGCCGCATATCCCCAAAAGCAATATGGCATTGGTGGGCATTTATAAAATAAAAGAAACCCACATGTTGTTTGAATGCCTGGAGGCCAACATGAGCCAGGGCTTAAAAACGCATGGCGAATACAACATTACCGATGCCCTGGATTGCATGATAAAAAAAGGCGCGGAGTTTAAAGCCTTTAAAGTAGATAGCTGGTTCGATTGCGGCAAGCCAAACACCCTGCTGGAAAGCAATGCAACGCTACTAAAAAAATTTGGTGTTCGTACAGAGCCATCGCCGGATTACGAAAACACGGTGCTGATACAACCGGTAAGCATTGGTAAAAATTGCCTCATAAAAAATTCTATTATCGGTCCCAATGCTACTATTGGCGACAGCACGAACATTGATTATTCTATCATCAAAAATTCCATCATCGGCTCCTTCTCTAACCTGGTGGATATTGTGCTGGACGATTCGCTCATTGGCAGCGATACCGTTATCCGCGGCGAAACCCGTACGCTGAATATTGGCGATAATACGGATATTGATTTAGGGTAAAGCCCCATCCCCTGAAGAGGTGCCTGATAGACGCTGCATATTCAATCTTGTCTTACGCCAACAATCATAGTGATGAATGATATGGATAAAAAAATCTCACAAAGCTCCCCTGGGGATGGGGGTAGAATTATTGAGTTATTAAATATTGAAGTTCCCATCATTCAGGCGGGCATGATTTGGGCAAGTGGCTGGAAGTTAGCCAGTGCAGTAAGCAATGCCGGAGGGTTAGGAATGATAGGGGCCGGAAGCATGTACCCCGATACCTTGCGGGACCATATTCAAAAATGCAAGGCAGCTACAATAAAACCTTTTGCTGTAAACATTCCTTTGCTTTACCCAGACTTGGACAAGCACATTCAAATCATCATTGAAGAAGGTGTAAAGATTGTTTTTACATCGGCTGGTAACCCTAAAACATGGACGAAACATTTTAAGGATAATGGCATTACAGTGGTGCATGTGGTTAGTAGCAGTAAGTTTGCGCTAAAGGCCCAGGATGCAGGTTGCGACGCAGTTGTAGCTGAAGGCTTTGAAGCCGGCGGACACAATGGACGGGAAGAAACGACGACGATGGTATTGGTTCCCGCGGTGGCAAAAGCAGTTTCTATACCGGTGATTGCTGCCGGCGGTATTGCTACCGGAAGGCAAATGTTGGCCGCTATGATCTTAGGCGCCGAAGGTGTGCAGATAGGCACCCGTTTCGTGGCAAGCGAAGAAGCCTCATCACATCCTGCTTTCAAAGAAGCAGTTGTAAAATCTGCCGAAGGCGACACGCAATTATCCTTAAAAAAATTAACGCCGGTACGGTTATTAAAGAATGGCTTTTACCGGCAAGTACAGGAAGCTGAAGCCCGTGGCGCTGATGAAATGGAATTGAAAAAGATCCTTGGCCGGGCCCGCGCCAAACAAGGCATGTATGATGGTGACCTTGATGGAGGCGAGTTAGAGATAGGGCAGGTGAGTGCCCTGGTAACTGATATTTTACCGGCTGCTGAAATTATTAAGAGCATCTGGAAAGAATTTTCTAAAGCCTTGCAAAACCCCCTCCAAACCGGCCGACGTTCAGCCGGTTAGTGCCCTTTTGTATCTGGCAACCTTCCTTTTCATCAACCGGTTTTATAATTTCAATTGATATAAAACAGTGCAGAAGATATAGGCCTTTTAAATTTGGTTATTGTACCCTTTTGTTCAGATCATCTATGCCAGTAGTCCGTTGCCTGGCGGCCTTCACTTCCTTATTGCCGAAGCGGTAGCTAAAATTCAAGCGTAACAGGCGGCTTTCCCATCCACCCGACGCTACCACATATAAACTTCCAAGACGGCTGGTACCCGACCACGGCATTCGTTGAAAAATATCGGTTACGCTTAATTTGATAGTGGCTTTATCGGCAAGCAATTTATACTGCGCACCTGCATCTATACTCCAACTACTTCGACACTCGTAATTGCCCGCCCATACATACGGCGACACATAAAATGCACTAAGCTCCGCTGACAATTTTTTATTAATGATAAAGCTGTTTTGTGTGTAAAGGTTAACGGTGATTTTATCAATATTGATGATTTTGCCCGCACCAAAATCGGCCCGGTACTTATTGTAAGTTGCACCTGCACTGCCATAACCGGTCCACCATTTTGTAACCGTAAAAGGCTTGCTGCTATTTAAGCTATACACTTTTTGCTGTGCAATGTTTTGCTGCGTAATAAAGTTTCGGCGGCCTTCCACCGTATCTGTAATGGCAGCAAAAAAATCATGCACGTTGGAGTAGGTGAAGCTGGTGGTAAGTACATAGTTGAAAGTATGGCGCAGTTCTATATTATCGGTGAACTGCGGCCGCAAAAACGGGTTGCCTTTTTGATAGGTTAATTCGTCAATCCGGTTTTCAAAAGGGTTCAGGTCCTGGTAAGACGGGCGGTCTATACGGCGGCTGTAACTCAGGCCCAGTTGATGTTTCGGGTGTATATTGTACGTTAAAGCCAGCGATGGGAAGGCATTTAAGTAGCTCCGCTTCACGGTTTTATCGGCAGCCGTATTTATAGCCGTCAACTCCCCTAAGCTACTGGTTTGCTCCAGCCTTACTCCTGCCTGATAACTCCATTTGCTGATTGATTTATTATACTGCGCATAAGCTGCCTGAATGTTTTCTGTGTAGCTAAAATAATTGCTTCTCATCGCATCAATCAGCGGCGTACCATTGTAATAATTGTAAAAAGAAAACCTGTTTTGGGTGGTGGCGAATGCTGAACGCAGACCCGCTTCCAACGTTCCTTTCCACAGGTTTTGTTGCCATGATGCCTGCACCGAATAAAAGTGGATGGCGACCGGTGTGCTATTGGAAAAAATGGTTTGTTGTAGTGGGTTATTCTGTTTATTACTATAGTTGTTATCACTATAGCTATTTCCTTTCAAATCAAAAAAACTATAGTCGGCGTCAACCGTTGCTATATGCCCGGTGGTATCGGCAAACCGCCAATTTATATTGGCGCTTCCGTTCTTTCGCCTGCGGTTGCCGGTGGTAAATGCATTTAGTGTTTGCACTACTTCCCTGTTGCTTTGCGCGGCAATAGGTGTAGTGCTTGTGGTGTTGGAAAGGCTGGTGCTAAAGTTTCCATTTAGTAGCAATCCAATTGTATTTAATTTATTAATGGCCCAATCGGCGCCCAACTTTACATTGTTGGCGGTAGCAGTATAAACGGTAGTAGAACGTTGGTTAAAAACGGAATCGTTTTGATAACGCAACAGATTCATGTAGCTTTCATTAGTACCCTCGTTATGGCTGTAGGTGCCAAACAGGTTTGCCTTTTTTGTACGCTGGTTAAGTGATAAGCTTGCGTTGTATTTTGGAAAGATGCCCTCCAACCAACCGGCGTTTACTGTACCGTTACTTCCTATTGATTTGTTTTTTATCAGTCGTATGTTGATGATACCTGCATTGCCTGCGGCCTCGTATCGTGCCGATGGATTGGTAATGATTTCGATCGCTTCTACATCGGTTGCCGGCATAGTGCGCAAAAGTGCGGTTATCTCCTGCACCGACAGTGGCGATGGCCTCCCGTCAATATAAATGCGTACCCCGGTTTTGCCATTCATGCTGATAGCATCGTTGGGATCAACCAGCACATTGGGTAACTTTTTTAAAAGTTCAAAAGCGTTGCCGGCGCTGGCTATTGCGCTTTGTTGCACATTCAGCACTATCTTATCGGGCCTAACCTCAAACAACGGTTTGGCAGCCGTAATTGTAATGCCGCCAAGCGTTTTATCAGCAGCTATCATCTGCAACTGAAGCGATAGGTTGCTTGTAAAATTTAATAGTGTATCAAGGTTTTTATAACCCGTAAAGCTGGCATGTAGGATTATGCGTGAAAAGGGCAGGCCGGTGAGGGCAAACGCTCCTGACTTATTGGTAACACTGTATTTAATAACAGTGCTATCGGCAACTTTACTTATCACTAATGTGGCGTTGGGTAATGGAGAACCCTTGTCATCAGTTAAAACCCCTGATAGTAATTGGGCTTTTGCCACAACCGGAAAAATCATCATCAGCAGTAAGATGGTCCGCATAAAAAATGTTTCAGCAAAAATGTTTTGCGTTTGTTCTTTACCAAAAAGCAAAGCGGCCAACAAACATTATCGCTGCCAAAATGTTGTTGTTATTCACCAGCGTTATTGTCGGTTCACCGGATTGCACTAACGTCTTTAATCATCAATACAGTAGATTTATTTCATGCCATCGCCTACATCATTTTGGAAACGTCGCTTATTTTGGAACATTGAAATGTGGGAACTGGCCGCGTTTCTGGCACTGCAGATTTTTTTAGCTGGCATTTATATGGCTACGCTTTATCTTGGCTACCGGCAGGCGCAGGTTTTAGGCATTACACTTAATTATTTATACAAAACAGTATTAACAGCACCGCTGTGGTGGCTATTCTTCAGAAGGCTGGCCCATTGGCCGCTACTAAAAAAACTGCTACTTCACTTGCCGGCTTGTGCTATATATGTTGGGGTATGGATATTTCTATTTTACGCCACGCTTGATACTTTAAAAATTGACCGTTTACGTGGTGCAGGTAGTTGGTGGGATGTGTATATTCCGGTGCTGGTGTATTTTATCCAGTTTGGTATTTTTCATGCCTACAACTACTGGCAACAAACCATCCGCCAACAGGAAAAAGAAAAAGCTTTGTTGCGTAGTGCACATACGGCAGAACTCAACACTTTAAAAGCGCAAATACAGCCGCATTTTTTATTCAACACACTCAACTCCATCAGTGCATCCATACCACCATCCGAAGAGCATAGCCGCCGGCTTATTGCGCAACTGGCCGATGTGTTCCGCTTTGCTATGAATGTAACTGATAAAGAAACAGTGTCGCTACGGGATGAACTACAGTTTATTAAAAACTTTTTAGCACTGGAGCAACAACGCTTTGGCGATCGCCTTGCCGTATATTACGATGTAGATGAGCGTTTGTACAATTTTAATTTACCACCTATGCTGCTGCAACCATTAATAGAAAATGCTGTTAAGCATGGCATTGCAAAAAGCATTGATGGTGGCAGCATTGCTATCAGCATTAAACCCTATAATAACAATGTTGATTTTATAATAACCGATACCGGCAAAGGCATTAACGGCACACCGGTTGAAAGCTTATTTACCAAAGGCATTGGTTTGGAAAATACACGCCAGCGTTTACTACGTTTATACAATACGCCGTTACATATTCAAAACGGAGAAAGCAAAGGTTGTGTGCTACGTTTTTCATTGCCTTCACAAAGCAAAGTGGGGGTATGAAGGACATAAAAGTAGTAGTGGCAGATGATGAAGCGCCGGCAAGAAATTTATTAAAAGAATACCTTCAAGGCTACCCGGGACTGAAGTTAATAGCCGAGTGTAAAAATGGTATTGAAGCCATCTATATCATAAATGTTTTACAACCTCATTTGGTGTTTCTGGATATACAAATGCCGGGCAAAACCGGGTTCGACGTGTTGCTGGAAATTGAGCACCTGCCACAGATTATTTTTGCTACTGCTTACGACCATTATGCATTAGAAGCCTTTGAAGCCAATGCACTTGATTATTTACTGAAACCTTTTACCCGCGAACGTTTCGACAAGGCGGTGCAACGTGCGCTGAAGCCTGAAGCCGGCGCCATGAAAAACCTGGTGGCACTTACCGAAAGCCTGCAGACGAAGACATACCCGGAGCGTATTTTGGTAGAGAAGGGTAATACCTGGATTACGCTGCCGGTGGCTGATATATTGTGGCTGGAGGCCGAGGGCGACTACACTAAATTACATACGGCCAAACAAATTTTTCTTTCGTCAAAAGGCATTGGAGAAATGGAAACAAAACTGAACCCTCAGCAGTTTCAACGGGTGCACCGTTCGGCAATTATTGCTCTTAGCGCCATTAGGGAAATTCATCGTGAGCCAGGCGGTCCGCAGGTGGTATTACAAAACGGCATAACCTTAAAAGTAAGCCGTAGCTATACCGATTCTCTAAAGAAGTGGATGTATTAACGGTAGCACCGCTAACGTAGTTTTTTATAAACTTTATTACCCTGTTACAGACGGAATAGTTGGCTTAAATAGAGCGCAATCAGTTAATGCTGTATATATTTTAGTGTGTAGCAATAAACTGTAAAAAGTCGGTAAACAATTCATTCCAACGGTCCTTTTTTTCACCTGTCGGCAAGGTCTCCACATAACTATGATCGCAGTTCAGGTACACTTTATACGTGAGATTGTTTTTACGCCGTCTTACAAATTCAGTGTTGATATAATCCGATCCTTCTACAGGCACCTTATCATCGCGGCTGCCTGCCGTTAGTAAAACCGGAATAGATAGTCTTAGCAAGTCGTCAATTGGCGGCCTGCTTATTTCCTCATACCACCATTTGTAGGTATCGCCCCAAAAAAATTTATCGGTGGCCATTGGGCTTTGAAGTACACTATCTATACCCATATATAATTTCTTTAGCCTTGCCTCAGCTTCTATTGGCGTACGTTCGCCTTTATCTACGCTGCTTCTTATCAACTGCACTTCATCATACAAATGCGAATGGCCGCTGCCTGATGCAAAGCATACATGTGTGATGCGGTAATTTAAACTTGCCAGCCTGGCCAACACATGCGTACCTTCTGAATGGCCTAAAACAGCTATAACGGTTGCCTTCGGATAAATTTTTTCTACTACATAATTCAATACTTTGTTAGCCACTTCAGCTCTGTCAGCCACGTTGTTTCTTTCCGTGAACCGTTGCGTTACTTTCAACTGGCGGCTTTTAGCGTAGTAAGGCAATCCCACCTTATTGATGTAAACAAACGCATACTCTTTTGGAAAGCCTTTCATCAGCGGCTTTGGATAATTGTTATAACAACACTGGCCGCTGTCATCCGCGTTTATCATAGGATAAGTTCCGGTGCCTTGCAGGTAAAGGAATACCTTGGTTTTAGCGCTGCTATCGGGTTGGTAGATATAGAAGTGAATAGTATCGCCGGCATCGGGTATAAGGTATTGTTTTAATCCCGCTTTTTCCGGTGTTTGCGCAAAGAAGTATTGGGGTAATAATAATAAAGCGATGAAAAAGAATTGTTTCATAAGTAGGGGGATTAGCCGTTTAATTAGAAACTACCGCAACGACTATTGCATTGCGGCAGTTATCTATACACGCTTTGTTGTAGTTACTTTCAATGCCTACAGATTTGTATAAATAGTGTGTATGCTTATTGCTGAATACTAAAATCATCCGCTTCTTTTTGCAGCGTAAAATCTTTTTTATTCAATAAAAATTCACTGTATTTTTTTAGGTCATCGGTTGAAAGCTTTTTTCCATTCACCGTCAGCTCACCATTTTTATAGTCCACTTTGTAGGGATCTTTTTTGTTCAACAAGCCATCTTTATCTAAGGCATCTACTAAGCTTTTATAAGCTTTCACTTTTTTGCGGGCCTTTTCAATTTCCTTCTTTGCTTCCTGCATAGATTTTTCAATTTGTGGCTTGAGGTTTTCCATCTCTATCTTCATTTTGGATAAGTCAACGTCTTTAATTTTGTCCATCTCTGCTTTCATCTCATCCATATCTACACTGGCCAACGCATTTGCTACTTCACGTTTCAATTCGTCGGTGTTCAGGTCTTTTAACGATTGCTGAACCTCCGCGTTGATCTTTACCATATCTATGTCTTTCATGGCTTTAGCCACGTCTTCTTTCATCTTCGCTACGTCAATGTGTGCGTTCTTCAAAGTTGCTCTTACTTCACGTTCTATCTTTTCGGCGTCTATTTCTTTCAGGGCTTTGGTGAGGTCGCCTTCGCCATTTTCTAATTCAATCAATGCCTCATCAAGGTCGCGGATTTGTTTGTGTTTTGGCGGTGGCGAGTCGGTTTTATCCCTTTTAGCCCCACTGGAATTTGTTTGTCCCAAGGCTACGATGGTTAGCGCTAACAAGCCCGTTAAAGCCAGCGCCGGTAAAGCTTTTACAATCATTGTCTTTTTCATAAATGGTTTGATTTAAGATGAAGGTTCAAAACTACGATGTGTTTCGTAATGCTGGTTGCCGCTTATCATTTTTACTGAAAACGCATAGTAGCTTTTGCTCCGTATCGCCAAACGAAATGGGCTATATTTGAGCCATGCAGGTAGATGATATTTTAATAGATAAATTAGCCCGCCTTTCCATGTTGGAATTTAATGATAATGAAAAAGTGCAGATTAAAACGGACCTGGAAAAGATGATTGGTTTTATTGATAAATTGAAGGAGTTGGACACTGCCGGCGTGAGGCCCTTGCTTCACATGAGTAGCGAAGTAGATGTTTTGCGGGACGATGTGCCCGGCCCCATGCTTACACAACAGGAAGCGTTACAAAATGCACCGCTGCATAACCATCAAGCCTTCTTAGTACCAAAGGTGATAAAAAAAGGAGAGGCCTGATGCAGCCCGTAATTCTTCTACAGGAAATCAGAAAATCATATTACCTGGGCAAGCTGCCTGTTGACGTGTTAAAGGGTATATCGCTTTCTATCAATAAGTCGGAATATGTAGCGCTGATGGGCCCTTCCGGCTCTGGTAAAAGCACGTTGATGAACATCATTGGTTGCCTTGACTCGCCTACGGCCGGTGAGTACATTTTAGCCGGACAACCGGTAGGCCGCATGGCGGATAACGATTTAGCCGACGTGCGCAACAAAGAAATCGGTTTTGTGTTTCAACAGTTCAATTTATTACCGCGTTTAAGCGCATTGGAAAATGTGGCCCTGCCTTTAGTGTATGCCGGTATATCAAAAAAGCTGCGGCTGCAGCGGGCAAAAGAAGTGTTAGACAGGGTAAGCCTTGCCGACAGAAGCCATCATAAGCCTAATGAATTAAGTGGCGGGCAAAACCAAAGAGTGGCCATAGCAAGGGCCCTTATCAACAATCCATCTATCATTCTGGCCGATGAGCCAACCGGTAATCTTGATTCAAAAACATCAGGCGAGATCATGGAAATTTTTGCTCAGATTCATGCGGCCGGTAACACGGTAGTATTGGTAACGCATGAAGAAGACATTGCCGAAAAAGCTAGGCGCATTATAAGGTTGCGTGATGGTGTGATTGAATCGGATAGAGTAACCGTAACAGCTACAGCCCCATCCACTAACGGGCATTAGCAAAGGCTTTATTTGTTCAAATAGTTCTTTACACACAGTTTTTTATTGATCGTAGTAGTATTATTAAACTTCTGTTGCCATAGTTGTTTCATCTCGCCTGGAGCTGGACGCTTGCAGGGTTAATAATGCTACCGGGCATTCACTTGCGGCGGATAAAAAGATGATAAAAATGATACCGGTGATCCGCCTCAGGCGGACGCCACTGTAGCTTTATAGCAGTATAGAAGCCGGTCAACAAAAAACTTTCATTACACAAACCCACAAAAAACGGTATAGCTAAACCTTTCGCTGGTGCGGCTGTTAAACAATTATGGCATTCAAAATATATACAAAAACCGGCGATGATGGCGCCACTTCTTTAATAGGCGGTACCAAGGTTCCCAAGAATGATATCCGGATAGAAACCTATGGTACCGTTGATGAATTGAATTCATGGATTGGCTTGATCAATGATTTATTAAACGACGACGAACTGCGCAATGAACTAAAAGAAGTGCAGGACCGGTTGTTCACCATAGGCTCCGAACTGGCGACCGATACCGCTAAAGAAATAAAAATGAAGCTTCCTGATTTGCATGATAGCGATATTGAATTTTTAGAGCAAAGAATTGATGCAATGACGGCCGCGTTGCCTGTTATGAAATCATTTATACTTCCGGGCGGCCATCAAACGGTATCATCTATACACATTGCACGTTGTGTATGCCGCCGTGCCGAACGCTTGGCCGTAAACATGCAGCAGCACGAACTTTTTGTAGATCAGAAGATCATTCATTACCTCAATCGCTTAAGTGATTATTTGTTTACGCTGGCCCGCTACGCCGCGCAAAAGTCAGGCGCCGAAGAAATACCCTGGAAGCCCAGATTGAACTTTTAAAATGCGGCATTGGCCGAAAGCCTGTTAGGATTTGGACTTCGTTAAGAAATTTTCTTTTTCTCTTTTCGTTATTTAGGGTATGAATCTGTTTCACCTGCTACCCTTGTTATTGTTAGCGGCTAATTTCTCCGGAAGGCCCGCCCCGCCTGCACCTAAAGCCGCTGCTTCGATAGTGATTATAAAACCGAAAAGCCATTCTACCACCGAAAGTGAGAGTGTTATTCCATGGGCGCCCCAACGTAAATTAGAGTGGGATGACTTTCTTTGTGCGCCGCAAAAGCAGGGCGATGCCGTAGCCTCCACCAGTACATCGTTAGGCATTGCCTACCAGGTAAAGAACGGCCAGCTTAGTTATCACATCACCTGCAATTTCTCCAAAGAAAAATCGTGGGGCCTACTAAAAACAGAATATATCCTGGCACATGAGCAGGCGCATTTCGATATTACAGAACTGCATGCCCGGCTTTTATATGAGGCTCTTTCTACTTATGAATACAAAGCGGCGAGTTTTAAAAAAGACATCGCCACCATCTATGAAGGCATTGTAAAAGATAAGGAAGCTATGCAGGATGCATATGATAGGGAAACCGACCATAGCCGCCGCAAGTCCATCCAGTACCAATGGCTGGAGAAAGTAGATAAGTTGTTATCGGAAACTGAAGCGTATGAGGCGTATCCATAAAAGAACCTGTTTCTAAAACACAAACCCAATCAATGATGATTGGGTTTTGTGTTAGAATGTTTGCTTGAAAATTCATTGTCATTTGCTCTTCTTGAAATCCGGCAGGCCTAATTTTTAAAACGCCTTTTTTGCCCTGGCAACCTTTGCAGGGGAAAGCACAACATTAGTGTACTGATTCAAAGATTTATCTATGCGAACAACAGGAAGCTTTCTATCGGTAAGTTCAAGAATGTTTTTCATTACTCAAATTATGATTTAACTTTTTTCTTTTGGCCCTTCACATAGAAGTTCAAATGTTGTAAGAGGTTCATCTGCCTTTAATTCGTATCTGTCAAGGTTCATGTTTTTGTTTGCTACCAAGCCTTTACGAATGTTTCTCAATTCCACGTCTTCCTCGGCTTCTTCCACAACGAAGGTGCAAAAATGAGATAGTAAAAAAACTGCCAGAGGTCCCAAAGCAGGAATAGCGGAAACAGGTCCTGCTCGCCTAATTTTTTCATAGATTTATTCCAGATAATGCCCTGTACAATCAGCCTTACAGCAAATGGGATTAGCGCATAGCGCCAATCAAAAAATAAAAGAGCAGCGATCAACAGCGGATAAAAAAAGAAAAAGCTGGCGGTATAAATTCCCAGCAGTGCTTTATGCCAGGGTTTATAAAATTTGCCGGTAGAGTAGTGGCGCCGCTTCTGTCGCATCCAGTTGCGCCAGGTAGATTTTGCTTCCGAAAAAGTAAAGGCTTCCGGGTCCAAAACCACAGTGGTGTTTTGTTTTGTGGCCACGCGGTTAATAAACAGGTCATCGTCGCCGCTGGGGATATGATTGATCGAGGAGAAGCCTTTGTTACGAAAAAACAAGTCTCTTTTATAGGCTAAATTTCTGCCCACACCCATGTAAGGCTTGCCGGCTAATGCATAACTAAAATATTGCAGCGCCGTATGAAAGGTTTCAAAACGGATGACCTTATTTAAAAAGCCTGGTGCTTTTTGGTAGGCGCCATACCCTAAGGCAATTTCAATGCTGCCGGTAAACGCATCCTGCATTTTATACAGCCAGTTGTCTGAAGCCGGTATGCAGTCCGCATCGGTTAACAACATAATCTCATGCTTCGCTTCTTTAATGCCAATGGCTAATGGATATTTTTTCCCGGCAATCAGTTTTGCCTCCTGGGTCAGGTCAATTACCTGTAGCTTTTTATGTGTTTTTTGCAGGTCGTCTAAAATGTATTTGGTGTCATCAAACGAGTTGTCGTTTACTACCATCACTTCATGCGTGGTTGCATACTGCTGCCCTAAAACCTGTGGTAAATTATTAAGTAGATTTTGTGCTTCATCCCTGGCGCAGATAATTATGGAAACCGGGTGCTGTTGCGACTGTTGCTTTACCGGAGGTTTATAAAAAGCCAGTTTTGAAAAGAAGAAGAGATAATAAAATAACTGCACTACTGTAATCGCTGTAAAGGCATAAAATACAATTGCACCCCAACTCATAAGCATGCGGCGAAGATAAGGACCTCACCCCTAACCCCTCTCCATCAGAGATGGAGAGGGGAACCGTGGCTTATAACTTCATCATTTCTTACAAGTAGTCAGATGCGACTCTAAAAACTGAATGTATTCAGTAGTAATGATTGCACTAAAACCGTTTGCGAAAGCACTCCCTCTCCAGGCCTCATCCGGCTTTGCCACCTTCTCCTAAAGGAGAAGGAAAATGGAACAGGATTTTTTGGAGAGGGCGGGGTGAGGTCTTATTTCGGCGCCCTTTTATACACATAATAAGCTACAAAGGTGAAAAGGATATTCGGCATCCAGGCGGCCAACAGCGGAGGAAAATTACTTTTGGTAGCAAACACCGTGGAGAAGCGGTCGGACATGATAAAGATAGCGGCAATGCCAATGCCTATGGCAAGATGTAAGCCGCTGCCACCGCGGGTTTTACGGCCCGCTATAACAGCGCCGATGATGGTTAGCAACAGTACGGTAAAAGGTGTAGAACTGCGCCGCGCCAATTCTACTTTTAGTGGCGCTAACCCTTCGGTTGCCCGCTGCTCCTCCACGTTAATGTAGTGGGCTAATTCGGGCGAAGTAAGTTTATCTTTCAGGTACTCATCTTTGCGTAACTCCGATGGCTGTAAATTGATAATCATGTTTTTCACCGGCGTTTGTACCACCCTTTCCTTTGCGCTGTCAAGGCTGCGTTCTACTACGTTGGTGAGCTTCCAGTTTTTCTTTGTGGAGTCCCATTCTAATCGTTCGGCACGTAAATTATAAATCACTTTATTGTTACGGACCTTCTCCATAAAAAACCCATTGGCCGACTTGCTCGGAAAGTCAAAGTATTTTATACCGGCGTAAGTGTTAGAATCTATGCGTTTATAAAAGCAATTGCGGCTGCGCATATCCTGGTTTTGCGGCATGTCGGCATCCAGGTATTTGGTTTGAAACTCACCCCGTACACCATTAGCTTTTGGTATGGTGTACATATTAGCTACCACTAATAAAAGCGCAAAGAACAAGCCGCCGATAAAGTAAGGGCGAAGCCAGCGATTATAGGTAGTGCCGCTGGCAAGGATAGCCACCACTTCGGAACGGAGAGCCATTTTAGACGTGAAAAAAATAACCGCTATAAAAACAAATAATGGATATAGAAGTCCCCAGATGTAAGGGATAAAACCAATATAGTATTGCTGAAAAATTTGCCTGGTAGATAAACCCGACTTTACAAAGTCGTCTGTTTTTTCGCTGCTGTCAACCGCAACTGCAATGACGGTAAAGGCCAGCATGCAAAAAATAAAAGTGGTAAAAAATTTACGGAGTATATACCAGTCAATTTTTTTAATCATTGGTAGCGAATGTAAGAACTATGATTTTGCGGCGTTAAAGGATTAACAAGAAATAAAAGGGATGAAATGATGCGCGGCGATTTTTTATTACGAGACTATTTGTTTTCAGTTTATAACTAAGAAAGGATTTCGCCTTTGTTCTTCGTTCCATCAGAACGATTTACGGGTAGAAGAATCATTGTATGTTCTTGCGTTCCGTCGGAACGCCTTGTGCTGGCGGCTTTCATCCCATCATTAAGTTTCTTTCTTATAGCTTGATTTCCACTTTTTTTCTTGACAAAAAAAGTGGAGCAAAAAAGTGGAGGCTATTCAATGACTCCGCCTGAATAGCCGGGCCGGCGCACAACAGTCCTTCATCGTATGCTTCCATCCTTCATGTATGCTCTATCCTTCTTACATGACTTCTGCCCTCACTACTCATAGTTTGAATCGTATGTTTTTTTAATGGCTCTTATGGGTAGAAACGTTAGGCGCTGTATTGCGTGTGGCTTTCTTCACAGCACAGTGATGTACTAAGACAACACCCAATAAGGCGCTGGACGCTGGGGAGTCTTTGGATGCAACCATCTTTACTTGAAGTAAGCGTGGATGAATTGCTATTGATGAAACATCATGGCATTAAGGAATGGCTGATAAAAGAAATGAATGATTAAGTAAGCGTGGGCTGTGCTGCCGGTGGCCTTCCTCCCGTCGGGGGAAGGTCGGGATGGGGGCCGCAAATAGCCCAGCCCGACGCCCTGCGAGGGACACGCCCAACAAATCACCCTTTGTATCGTCAACTTAACCTATGCCTACTCCTACAACCTTGTTTTCAATACCGGCACCATCTCATTTTTCCAGCTAAAAAAATCGCCTGATATAATATGCTTTCTTGCTTGGCTCACCAGCCATAAATAAAAAGAAAGATTTTGCACTGAAGCGATGGTTAGTCCCAACAGTTCTTTGGCTTTAAATAAATGGCGCAGGTAAGCCTTGCTGTAATAGTGGCTCCACTCGCAGTCCAGTCCATCATCAATAGGCGAAAAATCTTTTTCCCATCGCTTGTTGTCAATATTAATGATGCCTTTGGTCGTAAACAGCATGGCATTGCGACCATTGCGGGTAGGCATTACACAATCAAACATATCAATGCCTAAAGCAATGCATTCCAAAATGTTCCATGGGGTACCCACGCCCATCAGGTACCGTGGTTTGGCCTTGGGCAGATGTTCGCAACAGAGCTGGCAGATGTCATACATCACCGGCTCCGGTTCGCCCACGCTTAAGCCGCCGATAGCATTGCCGGTGGCAGATTTGGAAGAAATGTATTCGCAGGAGGCTTTGCGCAGATCATGAAATACCGCGCCTTGTACAATGGGAAAAAGGTTTTGCGTGTGGCCCCATTTATCGGGTGTAGCAGTGAACTGCGTGAAGCAACGGTCTAACCAGCGATGGGTTAAGTTCATGGAGTTGAGCGCATATTTATATTCCGAATTCGCCGGGGGGCATTCATCAAAAGCCATCATAATATCGGCGCCGATACTGCGCTCAATATCCATAACTTTTTCCGGTGTAAATAAGTGCTTGCTGCCATCTGTATGGCTTTGAAACAGGACGCCTTCTTCGTTAATTTTCCGGTTGGCGGCAAGGGAAAAAACCTGATAACCACCACTGTCGGTAAGTATCGGTTTTTGCCAGTTCATAAACCGGTGAAGGCCGCCGGCGGCTTCCATAATATCCATGCCGGGGCGCAGGTATAAGTGATACGTGTTACCTAAAATGATGTGCGCTTTTACTTGCTCCGTAAGGCTTTGCTGCGTTACGCCTTTTACGCTGCCAATAGTGCCAACGGGCATAAAGATGGGCGTTTGTATAGTACCATGATCGGTGGTGATGGTGCCGGCACGGGCAGCAGAATGAGTATCGGTGTTTAAGAGTTCAAACGATAAGGCTGGCATAGGGGCGCGAAGATAAGAACCTCACCCCTAACCCCTCTCCATCAGAGATGGCGAGGGGAACCGTGGCTTCTAACTTCATCATTTCTTATAATAGTAAATTGCTCTAAGTACAACTGATTGTATTTAGAAGGAGAAATTGCACTAAAACCGCTGGCGCAAGCACTCCCTCTCTATCTCCGATGGAGAGGGCCGGGGTGAGGTCTTATATTTGCCGCCTATGAAAAAAGAAATTGTTGTCAGTGGCATACGTCCTACGGGAAACCTTCACCTTGGAAATTACTTTGGTGCGCTACGCAATTATGTGCGCATGCAGGACGAGTATGATTGCTACTTTTTTGTGGCCGACTGGCACTCGTTAACCACGCACCCTGATACAAAAGAACTGCGTAATAGTGTGTTGCATGTGTTGGCCGAAAATATAGCGGCCGGCCTTGATCCTGATAAGGTTTGCCTGTACCTGCAAAGCAATATTCCGGAAATTGCGGAGCTCTATCTCTACTTAAATATGATGGCCTACAAGGGCGAGTTGGAAAAGACCACCACCTTTAAAGATAAAGTGCGCCAGCAACCCGAAAATGTAAATGCCGGCCTGCTAACCTATCCGGTGCTACAGACGGCCGACATCATTATTCACCGGGCTAAATATGTGCCGGTAGGTAAAGACCAGGAGCAGCATTTAGAGATGGCCCGCAATTTTGCACAACGCTTTAACCATCGTTATGGTGAGCTGTTTCCGGAGCCCTTGGCTTTTAATTTCGGTGCAGAATTAGTAAAGGTGCCCAGCCTTGATGGCAGCGGTAAAATGAGTAAAAGCGAAAATCAATTAGCCACCCTTTATTTATCCGATGATGATGAACTGATACGCAAGAAAGTAATGAAAGCCAGGACAGACGCGGGTCCTACGGAGATGAACGCCACCATGCCCGATTATATTGAAAACCTTTTTCAGTTAATGAGCCTTGTAAGCGAACCAGCTACGCATCAAAAATTTATAGCTGATTTTAATGGCGCCGCTATCCGCTATGGCGATATGAAAAAACAGTTGGCGGAGGATATGATTAAATTTATTTCGCCGATAAGAGAGAAGGCGCAAGCCATCAGAAGTGATGAAGCTTACTTAAAAATGCTGATAAAAAACGGCGCCGAAAAAGCCCGGGAAAGTGCCCGCAAAACCTTGGAACAAACAAGAGAGTTGGTTGGCCTGAATTATTTTTAGTGCGATGCTGTGCCGCAATAAATCTATACATTTAACGACTAATCAATAACCTCTTTTTGAGGATCGGAATGAAATCAAAAAAGCCAAAACATATAGCTGTTGCCGGAAACATCGGAGCCGGTAAAACCACGCTCACACAACAACTGAGCAAACATTATAAATGGATACCGCATTTTGAAGATGTTGAAAACAATCCGTACCTCAACGACTTTTATGAAGACATGCCCCGCTGGAGTTTTCAGTTGCAGATTTATTTTTTACAAAGCCGCCTGGGCCAGTTGCTCGAAATTCATGAAGGAACGGAAACGGTAATTCAAGACCGCACCATCTACGAAGACGCCCACATATTTGCACCCAACCTGCACGAAATGGGCCTGATGAGCAAACGCGATTTCTCTAATTACTTTTCTTTTTTTGAAACGTTGAAGGCGATGGTGCAGCCACCTGACTTATTAATTTATATACAATCGTCGGTGCCTACGCTGGTGGGACAAATTCAAAAACGCGGACGGGAGTATGAAGAAAACATCCGGTTGGATTATTTGAAGCGACTGAACGATTACTATAACAAATGGATCGAAACATACAAGGAGGGCCCGCTGCTTATTATCAATGGCGATGAAAATAAGTTTGGCGAACGGGAAGAAGATTTAGGTACTGTGATCAATAAAGTTGATGCACAGTTGTATGGACTATTTTAAAAGCAGTAGCCACCTCTATATAAGACAGCGCCAACTTTATCTTTGCGGCATGAACCGCATCTTACACTACTTCAGTGATTTTACTCCACACCAGACAACGCAATTGCAAGCTCTTGAAAGCTTGTATAAAGACTGGAACCAAAAGATCAACGTCATCTCCCGAAAGGATATTGATAGCCTGTATGAGAAGCATGTGTTACACTCATTAGCCATCGCTGCGGCGTTTGATTTTCCGGCCGGTACCGAAATAGTGGACATTGGCACCGGTGGCGGTTTTCCGGGTGTGCCGCTGGCGATATTTTTTCCACAAGTGAAGTTTCATTTAGTAGATAGCATTGCTAAAAAATTAAAAATTATTGAAGCGGTAAAAGAAGAACTGGACTTGGCTAACATTACTACCCAACACATCCGCGCCGAAGAGATTAAAGGACGAAAATTTGACTTTGCCATCAGTCGTGCAGTAGCGCCGTTAAAAGATTTATGGCGATGGAGTAAACCATTATTAAAAACTACCAAGGTCATTATACAAGATGAAGGCGGCTTCACCCAACTCGATCCGGGATTAATTTGTTTAAAGGGTGGCGACCTTCATCAAGAGATTATAGACAGCGGCCTTCAGCCAAAAATGATGGAGCTTAGGCAGTTGTTTGAAGAGGAGTTTTTTAAGGAAAAATATTTGTTGTATGTGAGTGCATGAAGCAGCTGAGCTAAGCCGTATTATATTAAAAAACATGTTCACCAACTGCCCTCACGCAGAAACAGCCGGCCCCCATCCCTCAGAGCTTCGCTCGTAACCCTTCTGGTTACCCCCGGTGGGAGGAACGCCACCGGCAGCACAGCCCTTGCTTATACAATCATTCATTTCTTCTATCAATCCTTTTTTGATGTTTGTTCTTCTATCAATAGCAATTCATCCACTCTTACTGCGAGTAAAGAATATGAGCATCCAAAGGCTCCCCACCGTCCAGCGCCTTATTGCGTGGCAACTTAATGAATGACTGTGCTGCAAATAAAGTTACACTCATACAGCGCCTAACGCTTCTACCCACAAGAGCCACCAAAAGAAAATACGACTCAAACTATGAGTAGTGAAGACAGTTTCTTGTAAGAAAGATTGACAACACTGTGAAAGATTGAAACATGTAATGAATGACCGTTGTGCGCTGGCCCGGCAAAAACAGCGGAGCATTTGTTTTTAGCCTTGATCTTTTGCTCCACTTTTGCATCAAGGCAAAAGGGAAAACAAGCTATAAGAAAGACAAATAAGATAGCATCAAACCCACCTGCATAATGCGTTCCGAAGGAATGCGACAACATACATACAATGTGATCTTCCACCCATGAAGCGTTCCTGTGGAACGTAAAGCCACAGATGTTTGAGAGCGATGGCAAAACGGCTTTACATAATAAAAAGAGAAAGACTGCAATATGCTCAATAGCCTTACCAAACGTAAAACCCAGATTCCTTTTTAATCGTCCACCAATGATTAAAACGGAATAAAGCAAAGATTACAACAGACGACCATAGTAGCACCTCACTTAAGTACATAAAAAGAAAAACGCAATCATCAGTTAGTGATTGCGTTTTTCTTTTATCTATAAACCTTTTATTTCTTTCGCTGCTGCACTGCTTTTTGCTGTTCCTGTATCTGCTCCATCTTCTCTGCCCACTTGCTTTTGGCCTTTGGCTTTTTGCGCGACTCTTCCATCTTGGCCAATATTTTCTCGTGATTAATAATGTATTTCTGAATGACAAACTGAAGGCCTAATGTAATTAAGTTAGATACGGTGTAGTACCAGGTTAAACCCGCCGGCAGTTTGTTAAACACAAACAATAAAATAAAGGGAAAGAAGTACGGCATGTACTTAAGCACCGGGTTGCCCTGGTCGGGAGTCATGCTCATGCTATACAACGAAATAAGGAAGGAAGTAGCCACCGCAGTGATGGTAAACAAGCTCACATGATCGCCATAAAGCGGAATAGAAAACGGAATATGAAAAATAGAATCGTATTGTGATAAATCTTTTGCCCATAAAAATCCTTGTCCGCGCAAGGCCACATTAGAATTAAAGAAGTTGAACAAGGCAAAGAAGATCGGGATTTGAAATAAGGCCGGAATGCAGCCCCCAAGCGGGTTTACGCCGGCTTCGCGAAAGAGCTTCATTTGCGCTACGCTCATAGCTTGCTGATCGCCGCCGGTTTTAATTTTTAACTGGTCAATCTCCGGGCGAAGCACCTTCATTTTAGCGCCGCTTAAATAACTGCTATACGTAAGGGGTGATATTAATAAGCGAATGAAAAGTGTGAGCAACAAAATAACGATCCCATAGTTGCTGGTCAGGGTAGCAAAAAAATTGAAAGCCGGGATAACAATCCAGCGGTTGATGTATTTGACAAAAGCAAAGATGCCATTACCCAAATCCACTGTGGCTTCCATATCGTTGCCATACTGCTTCAGTATTTTATAATCGTTTGGGCCATAGTAAAGCGCTAAGGGAGCGGAAGCATTATCGCCGGTCAGCGGCACCTGCATGTTAGCCGTGGCCTGCGCAACAATATGCACCGTATCGGTTGGTGCTGTCCATATAAGGTTACCACTGGTAAAACCATTTTTAGCTAACAACGTAGATACAAAAAACTGCTGCTTAACAGCTACCCAGCTTACGTTGCCTTTAAAGTCTTTACTGCCGCCGCCCGTTGCCAGGTGGTTATCGTAGTCACCATCTAAACGGTAGCCGATCTTTGATTGGCTTCGCTCATAACTAATGTCGCCCTGCTGTTGCACAGCGGTAGCCTGCCAGGTAAGGTTCAAAGCATTGGTTCCTAAAATTTGTTGTACACCATTTACCGTAATGGTAAAATCAATCATGTAATTGTTTGGCTTAATTACATACTGATGAACAATCTCTTTGCCTTCAGCCGATTTTAAGCGATACGTTATAACGGTGCTGTTATCCGCGCCGGCCGTTTTTTCTGCCGTAGCGAAATAGAAACTATCAATTGCCGCAACATGGTTAGGAACGCCATTAATGTTGTAAGTGATCTTATCAAAATCGGTAGCATCCATTTTTACATTACTGCTATCCGGACCTTTAAATTTATTCAGTTCAATTAGTTTGGGTTGTCCGCCCTTATTGGTAAAAACAATCCGCAGTACATCGGTCTTAACTTCTTCTGTGGTTTCGGTGCCTTTTAACGATTGTAAAAAGCCGGCGCTGTCGGCTGCCGTTGCTATGATTGGTGTTGGCGTGGTAGGTTTGTTTTGAAAACGGGCTATAGAGTCCTTTGCCCTTGTAGTGCTATCCTGCACTCTTTTTATTTCATCGGTGCGGTGCTTCTCGGCCAAAAAGCGGGCTTGGTCTTTATTATTGAACCAGAACATGGCAATGAACAGGATGGCTAAAAGTATAAAACCAATGACGGTATTGCGGTCAAACTTCATTTCAGTGCTTATTTAAAGGCGGCAAAGATAGCAGTTGGCTTCCAGTTTGAGCGGTAGCTGATGGCCATGTGAGGTCAGGCGTTTTTTACAGCCGGAGGACCTCACCCCGGCCCTCTCCATCAAAGATGGAGAGGGAGTGCTTTCGCCAGCGGTTTTAGTGCAATCGGTACTACTGAATACAATCAGTTGTACTTAGAGCAATTTACTATTATAAGAAATGATGAAGTTAGAAGCCACGGTTCCCCTCTACAGGCCTCATCCGGCTTCGCCACCTTCTCCTGCCAGGAGAAGGAAAATGAAAATGATTTTAATTTGGAGAGGAGTTAAGGGGTGAGGTTGTATTTATCTACCAAATAAATCAGCGCTGCTATATTAACGGCGCCTAACTGTAGTTCCCTTTTGTTCACGTTTTCAAATACATCGTTGCGGGCATGGTGATAATCGAAGTAGCGTTGCGAGTCGGGTGAAAGGCTTGCCTGTGGCGTGTTTTGGGTACGGGCTAAAGCACCAATATCGGAGCCGCCGCCACCACGTGTAAGTTCTGCCGGACTATAAGGAAGCAACAAGGGCCGCCAGCTATTTACTTTTTGAAACTGCGCTTCCGATACCGTTAATCCAAAGCCTATGGGTGTAAAACCACCTTCATCACTTTCTAAAGCGAAGATGTGTTTCTCACCTTTTGCCTTAGCTTCTTCTGCATACTTGATACCGCCTCGTGTTCCATTTTCTTCGTTGGCAAAAAGCACAAACCGGATGGTATGTTTCGGTTGGTAACCTAAGGCTTTCAGCGTTCGTAACACTTCAATGGTTTGCACTACGCCGGCGCCATCATCGTGTGCTCCTTCGGCGGGGTCCCAGCTATCTAAATGGCCGCCGATGGTAATGTATTCATTTGGAAACTGCGTGCCTTTCAGTTCGCCAATAATATTGTGGCCGATGGTATCGGGTAGAAATTTTCCATGTGTAGTTAGCGTAACAGAAACGGCTCTTGACTTTAATTGATTGCTCAACCAATCAGCATCCTGCAGGCCTATTGCCACGGCCGGAATTTTTGGGAAGGAATCATTATAATTGGTAGCGCCGGTGTGCGGATTGTTATCCGTGCTATGGCTCATGCTTCGCACAATAACCGCCGCAGCACCATATTTGGCCGCACGGCTGGGCCCTTGACCGCGATAAACAACGGCATCGCGGTAGGCATTAAACGTTTGGATGTAGGTGTTATTAAAATGAACATTATAGAAGACGATTTTATCTTTTACCTGGTCTTTCTTCGCCTCTAATTCCGCAAAGCTGTTGATCTCTACCACTCCTTTTATAAGCGGGTTCATAGAGCCGGCCGAATTGCCCAGTGCCAACACATCAAGAACTTTATGGCTCAGGATCATATTTCTTGCCCCCGGCTTCGCAGCATTATAATCCGCTATTGCTTCATCCCTGCCGCCACGTACCCAGTGTGGTATAGCACATTGTTGCATAAAGGCATTATCGGCACCGGCCTGCTGCATCGTTTTTAGTCCCCAGGCTTCAGCTTTATACATGCCTGCCGAACCGGATAAACGGCTGCCAATCTGTTTGGTTAAATACCGCAGATCATCATACGATTTTCCATTCACCAAAATATAATCGGCTATGCGTTTCAAAAAAAGAGAGTCTTCAGTTTGTGAGAACGAAGCAGTACTAATCATCCAACAAAGAAGAGCGAAACTGATTTTTTTCATGATGTCATACTATTTTACAAACATAAGCTCCTCATCAATCCTACCTGTAAATTGTTTATCAAAATGGCAGGGTGTCGAATGTTTATTTACTGTCAACAATCATTGCTGCTGTTAGCCCAATCAAGCATTTGCCTACCTTAGTTGCCGAATAAAAATTTATGCGAATTGGAATTGTTTGTTACCCCACGTTTGGCGGTAGCGGCGTATTGGCAACAGAGTTGGGAAAAGCGTTAGCGCAAAAAGGCCACCAGGTTCATTTTATCACCTACCAGCAACCGGTGCGGCTTACGGGTTTTATACCCAATATTTTTTACCATGAGGTGCAGGTGCCTACTTATCCGCTGTTTGATTATCCGCCATACGAAACGGCTTTAGCCAGTACTATGGTAGATGTAATAAAGAACAACAGCCTGCAATTGCTTCATGTGCACTATGCTATTCCACATGCCTCTGCTGCTTACATGGCTAAGAAAATATTAGAAGGCGAGGGCATTCATATACCGGTGATTACTACACTACATGGTACGGATATTACACTGGTAGGAAGGGATAAAACCTACGCACCGGTAGTGGCCTTTTCCATCAATCAAAGCGATGCTATTACGGCCGTATCGCATAACCTGCGCGACGAGACCTTCCAATATTTTAAGATTGAAAAGCCTATTGAGGTCATTCACAATTTTGTAGATGTAGAACGCTTTAACCGCAAGCCCATTGATGCCTTTAAAAAAGTAATTGCACCCGATGGTGAACGCATTTTGATTCATGCGTCCAACTTCCGCAAGATTAAACGGGTGCAGGATGTGGTAAAGATTTTTTATAATGTTCGGAAGCAGATCCCTTCTAAATTATTGTTTGTGGGCGATGGGCCTGAACGCGGTACCGCTGAAGAATTATGTCGTCAGCTAAAGGTGTGCGATGATGTACGTTTTGTAGGCAAGCAGGAGCAGATGGAAGATATTCTGGCTATTGCCGATTTGTTTTTACTGACCTCGGAATATGAAAGTTTTGGACTGGCCGCATTGGAAGCCATGGCGGCCGGAATGCCCGTTGTATCTACCAATGCGGGTGGCTTGCCCGAGATTATGGTACAGGGCGAAGTTGGGTACATGGGTAACGTAGGTGATATAGAAACCATGAGTGATTACGCCATTGATATTTTACAAAACGATGAACGCCTGAAACAGTTTAAAGCCGCTGCGGTAGCGCATGCCCACCGGTTTGATATAAAAAATATTGTTCCGCTGTATGAGAAGTTGTACGAAGATGTGTTGAGTAGTGAGTTGGTGCAGTGAGGGGAAATCGGCACAGGCAATAAGTAAAGAGAAAAGTTTAAGTAAGTTGACTTAAAAAAGCTAGTGAATTTCTACCATCCCGATAATACTATTTTGAAGGAAAGGTTTTACAAACAAGGTGTCCTCTACTTGAGAACACCTTTTTGCTAATTGCTTATTGCTCGTTGCCTATTCTTCTATCGCAGCCACGGACGGGGGTTTACATTCTTTTCTCCCACCATTAAAATAAAGTCCACCTGACCACCCGTTCCATCATCTGCAGCGCCGGCGCGACCAATAGCCTGGCCCGGCGTTACTACCTGACCCTTGCTTACGGAGGCAGAGGATAAGTTGCTATAAACTGTAAAGTACCGGCCGTGGCGAATCATCACCATCATGCCTTCGCCGGTGTTCGATACTGCACTGACTTCGCCATTATATACCGCTTTTACAGTAGCGCCGGCAGCGGCCGTAGAGATGGTCAATCCAGGATTATCCATCTTTAAATTATCAATGGTACTAACGCCAAATGGAATAGTTACATAACCACCATCTACCGGCCAAGGCAAGCTGCCATGGCTGCGTTCAAAGGAATTGGCCAATTTCAACTCGCCTTCATTTAAAGGAATGGCTTCCCGCCTTGGCGCCTTTGAAGGTTTATCTGTAACCGTAGTTGTAGTAGTGTTTGTTGTGGTGTTGTTCGGTTTATTGCTTTCCGCTTTTTTGATGGCAGCTAAGCGGTCTGCTTCTTCCTTTCTTGCTTTTTCAATTTCGCGGCGGATAATTGCAGCAATTTGTCCTTTCAGTTGGTTGTCCCGCTTCTTTTTTATAGCCATCTGTTTGGAAAGATCATTGGCCTGCGATTTTAATTTAGATACCACACGGTCTTTTTCCTTTTTTTGTTCTTCCAGTTCATCCAATTGATCTTTTTGATTTTCCAGCGCTGACTTTTTTTGGTTGGTTTTGCCCAGTAATTGTTGCTTGCGTTGCTCTATCAATTTGCGGGTTTCCTGTATTGTCTCCACTTTTTTTTCGTTGTAAGCCCTGTACGATTTTAAGTAAGCAATGCGCCGAATAGCATCATTAAAGTTGGCAGCCGAAAATATAAAGTTGAGGTAATCGTAACTATTGTTGTTCTTATAAGCATACACGACGCTTTTTGCGTACTCCGATTTCAACGTATCCAGTTGGCGTTGCAGCCGCGTAATTTCTAAATTACTGGTATAGATATCGTCGCTTAAAACTTTTATTTCGTTATTGATGTTGCTGATATACCGGCCCTGCACCTGCATTTTATTTTGCAGAATGGTAACCTGGCCGATAGTAGCTTTTTGCTGGCCCTTTACCTTACTATAATTATCCTGAATGTCCTTTAATTCCTTTTGTAATTCCTGGCGTTCTTTTTCAATTTTAGCCTTATCGTTTCCCTGGGCAAAGCCGGCTTGTATAATCAGGAGCAGCAGTAATGGAAGAAGGATTTTTTTCATACAATTATTTTGGGCTGAATAGGGTAAACGCCGTAATGAGAAATAAATTTTAATTGTAGGTATAATTTTTCGGCACCTTAAAGGGAAAGCTCACGGCTTCGTTAAAACTGTAATTTTTAAATTCCATTTTAATTTCAAGCCGCCCTTTTTCCGAAACCGCTACTTGCCTTTTTTTTGCAAACAACGGCCCGTTCTTCGTTTCATAATCCGTGTACGACAGATCGGCTGTGCGGCTGTGCGTATGATCAATATCGTCTAATTTACTTCGCATGATAGTTCTATCGCTTTCGTTTAGCGTTAGCAGGTTTTTAAAAAATTTGCCAAGGCTTACCATAGTAATAACGCCATTGCGGGTAGTGTAATTAACAATATTGGAATCAAGATAAACGGGGTTACCGATTAACAGGTCCTGCAGAATATATAAATCAAGCGGTAACGATGTCACGTCCTGCAAATAGCCAATGCTTCGTGCCGTATAAGTTTTTTGGTCCAGCTTTACCAGCAGCTTTACGGAATCTTTTGTGATAAATAGTCGCATCGGTTCGTAGCCAAGCAACGCCGTAATTTGTATCCAGATAGCACTATCCTTATACATTCTCAGGTTTGCCGTTACGGAGTTGCTTTTTCCATCGGCACCCTTATAATCAACACTTATTTTAGCAATAAAGGTGGTGTAACTAATACGGTTTTTAGCAATGGCCTGAAGGGTGTTCTGAATAATTTGTTGCGTATCGTTCTTTACAGAAATCGGGGGGCTGGTCTTAACCACTGAATCTTTTTTTGCCACCGCTTTGCTAATGGTCCTTGACGAACGGCAGGAGGCGAGCAAGGTAATCGTTAGTAGTACGAACAAAAATAGTTTCATGTTTAGTTATTGTTTTCCGGTTGAACCAAAGCCGCCGTTGCTGCGGTGGGTATCGTCTAATGCAAGGACAGGTTGCCAGGCAACCTTTTCTGTTTTTTGAAGCACCATCTGGGCAATCCGTTCGCCGGGTTCTATTCGTTGCGGCTCACTCGAAAGATTAATAAGAAGCACTTTTATTTCGCCGCGGTAATCGCTGTCAATAGTGCCCGGTGTATTTAAACAGGTGATGCCCTGATTTGTTGCTAACCCGCTACGGGGGCGGATCTGCGCTTCGTAGCCTTCAGGTATTTCAATGAACAAACCTGTAGGTACCACCAATCGCTCCAAAGAGTTTATCGTAATGGGTTCTGGCAGATGAGCCCTTACATCCATCCCTGATGCACCTTCTGTGGCATACTGCGGCAAGGGATAGGGTGAATGATTAATGATGTTTACCGGAAGGCTCATGTAGCCAAAGATAAAAGCGCAGGTACAGAAAGCTGTTAAATAGTTTGCAATAAAACAGTAGCGTATGCTACCAGGCCTTCTTCGCGGCCAACGAAGCCCATGCGCTCTGCGGTAGTTGCTTTAATAGAAACATCTTTTGTGGTAAGATGGCAGATGGTTGAAATAACTTGCTGCATCGCCGGTATGTAGGGTTTGATTTTTGGTTTTTCAAGACAAAGGGTGCTGTCAATATTTACAATGCTGTAGCCTTCTTTGCTAATAAGATCCACTGTTTTTTGTAAGAGAATTTTGCTGTCAATATTTTTATACGTTTGATCCGTATCGGGAAAATGATGGCCAATATCGCCAAGGCAAAGGGCTCCCAGCAAAGCATCGCAGATAGCATGTAACAGCACATCGGCATCGCTATGGCCAATTGCGCCTTTTGTATGTTCAAGCTTTACACCGCCAAGCCATAGTTCTCTGCCCTCGCTTAATTGATGAAAATCTATTCCCTGGCCAATACGTAAACCCATAGTAATGATTTGTGCAAATATAGAGGCGCTACTTATTTGCGATAGAAGGTTACCCTTCAAAATTATAGGGCAGGCAAAACAGGCACATCGTTTATCTTGCTCATTGCAAGAAGCGGTAATGGAAGCAATTTTTTGGATAGCGATAACGGTTCTTTTTTATACCTACATTGGTTATGGCCTGTTGCTGCTATTGCTCACCCGCAAAACAAGCGATGAGCAGCCACCTGATGAAGGCTTTTATCCACCCGTTACTTTTATTGTGCCTGCATATAACGAGGCGGCATTTATCGAGGAAAAGATACAGAACACATTCGCCTTATTTTATCCTAAAGGCCTTCTGTCCTTTCTTTTTATTACTGATGGCTCTACCGATGCCACGCCGCAACTTGTTGCATTGCATCCCGCTATAAGGTTATTACATCATCCATTACGAAGTGGGAAATCGGCGGCTATTAACCGGGCTATGAAGGAGGTAACTACGCCATTTGTAGTGTTTAGCGATGCTAACACCTTGCTGCATCCGCAAAGTATTGCTGCTTTAATGCACGCTTATAAAACGGAAAAAATAGGTGGTGTATCAGGTGAAAAACGAATAGCCGATGTGGCGCATTCGGCCGTTGGTTTTGGTGAGCGGTTATATTGGAAATATGAGTCTTTATTAAAAAAGGCTAACGGAGATTTTTATACCATCATTGGCGCTGCCGGCGAATTATTTTCTATCCGCACGGCGCTTTACCAGCCGGTAGATGAAACCGTTATCCTGGACGATTTTATTATATCGGCCAGTGTATGCCAGCAAGGTTACCGGTTTTTATACCAAAGCCGTGCTTATGGCATCGAGGCCTCCTCGGCCTCTGTCGGTGACGAAAGCAAAAGAAAAATCCGCATCAGTACCGGTAGTTTTCAAGCCTTGCTTTTAATGAAAGGCCTGTTGAATCCCTTCAAAAATTTTCGCGTCGCTTTTCAATATTTTTCACACCGGGTATTGCGGTGGACGGTATGCCCGGTTTTATTGCCGCTGCTCTTTATCGCTAATGTGGCGCTGTATGCCAATAGCGCTGCTATCCTTTACCAGTGCTGCTTTTGGGCGCAATGTTGCTTTTATACTACAGCGGTTTTAGGTTGGTTTTTGGCTGGAAAAAAAATAGCCGTAAAGAGGTTGTATATCCCTTACTATTTTGTTTTTATGATTCTGTCGCAGTATGCCGGCTTTTATAAATTTATGACCCGCAAGCAGTCGGGTATTTGGGAAAAAGCAAACAGAAATACCTGGACCGGCGATACCCGCTTTCAATAGATAACCGTTGGCTGTTGTCCGTATTTGTCCTTTCATTATTTTTACAACTAATACCAATCATGACCACCAGTAAGCACACGATTTTATACGCCGAGGACGATATGGACGACGTTTTTATTGTACAGCAGGCATTTGAAAAACATGACCATGTAACTGTTTTGCACAGCCCCAATGGAAGTGAAGCCTTATCGGTTCTGGAAAATTTGTTGCAGCAACATATTCTCCCGTGCCTGGTGATTTTGGACATTAATATGCCGGTGATGAATGGAAAAGAAACGTTGAGGGCCATTCGCAACCATCCGCAATTGCATAAACTACAGGTGGTTTTATTTACTACATCCAACAGCCCTTCCGATATTTCTTTTGCCCAAAGCTTAGGCGCTACGTTGGTTACCAAGCCTATCGAATACAGCGATTTAGAAAGCATTGCAAAAAAATTCATTGACCAGTGCAACTTTGAAGTAAATAAACTTTCCGCTAATTGAGCAGCCTTCTTTATAAGCAATCAACAATACCATAAAAATTTTACGCCCCTTTTAGTTTTTGTATTTTCTAAGGGCGATAACCTTTACTTTTGCCACCCGGCAAAATCAATTGGCAATGAGCAATAGGCGAGGCCAAAATTTATTGCGCTTTAACCCTGCCGGTTGCTTATTGTCTATTGAAAAGCGGGTGTGGTGAAATTGGTAGACACGCCAGACTTAGGATCTGGTGCTTCACGGCATGGGGGTTCGAGTCCCTCCACCCGCACTGAAACCTGGAAATGCTCAATGTTCAACAGACAAAAATCAATGCTCAATGAAATGAGCCTTGCAGGTTGAGCATTGGGCATTGAACATTTATAAAACGAAACACATGGCTACTATTACACAGCAGGACGTGGCGCCTTTACACAAGCAACTTAACATCACCATTAATAAAGAGGACTATCTTCCTTCTTTTGAAAAAACGCTAAAAGAACATAGCAAAAAAGCCAACATCCCCGGTTTTAGAAAAGGTATGGTACCGGCCGGATTGATAAAAAAAATGTACGGCCCTTCTTTATTTACGGATGAAGTTTTAAAGGTGGTGGATAAGGAAGTTTTCCGGTTTATTGACGAAGAAAAGCTGGACATTTTTGCGCAACCGTTGCCGCTTGATTTTAACCTGCAACAGTTAGACGTTAATAATCCCATGGCCTACACCTTCACTTTTGAAGTAGGCATGAAGCCGGAGATACAGGTGCCGGACTTAGCGCAGGAAACAGTAAAGCGCTATAAAGTAACCATAACGGATGAAATGGTAGCCGACGAAGTGGGACGTTTACGCAGCCGTTATGGGAATATGACCGAGCCTGAATCGGCGGAGAATGAAGAAACGGTTTTAAATGTAACTTTTATTGAAACGGATGCCGATGGTAACGAAGTAGCAGGTGGCATACGGAAAGATAACTCTGTGTTGGTTAAATATTTTAAGGAAAGCTTTCGTCCTACTGTTATGGGCAAAAAGAAAGACGAATCAATTCAACTTACTATAGCCGATGCTTTTGATGAAAAAGAAAGAGAGTGGATACTTCAGGACCTTGGCCTGGATACCGCCACTGATAAGCATTTCAAGCTGTTAATTACAAAAGTGGGATTGGTAGAGCCACGTGATTTGAATGAAGAACTCTTCAAGCAATTGTTTCCCAATGAAGAAGTAAAAACCGAAGAAGAGTTTACGGACCGTGTACGCCAGGAACTTCAAAAGCAGTGGGATGCCGAAAGCAAAAATCAGTTGCAACATACTTTGTACCATACCTTACTTGATCATACCCATATAGATGTGCCGGCAGATTTTTTAAAGCGCTGGTTAAAAACGCAGGGTAAAGAGGATCAGGCAAAAACAGAAGAAGAAATTGAGGCGGAGTTTCCTGCATTTGTTGATCAATTAAAATGGACATTAATTATTGATGAATTAACAAAGAAGGCAGACATTCAGGTATTGCAAGATGATGTGCGACAGTTTGCCAAACAGCAATTACTTGGTTATATGGGCATGGGTGCAGCTATGGATGAAGAGCAGGATTGGGTGCGTGACTATATTGATCGTATGATGAAAGACAAGAAATATGTGGAGGACTCTTACAATCGCATACAAACTCAAAAACTATTTGATTGGGCCGAGGGACAGGTAAACGAAATAGAAACCCCAGTTACAAAAGATGAATTCACGCACCTGAATGAAGCGCATAATCATCAGCATCATTAAAAACTGAAATGTGCTATCTGGAATTGCAGTCATTTGAAATTCTTGATAATAAAAACAGCCGTTCTATTGGAACGGCTGTTTTTATTTATACATTAGTCGCCCGGCTAACTAAATGACGCCGCAAAAAAAAGAGTTTTGCATGTGCAAAACTCTTATATAACTTGAAATATGTTTGGTTAGTAGTTATCTCTGTAACCGCCACCGCCAGAACTGCTGCCTCCACGGTTATAGCCACCGCCACCACCGCCGCTGTTTCCGCCACGGTTGAAGCCGCCACCGCCGCCTCCACCTTTTTTGAAGCCGCCACCGCCGCCACTACCGAAGCTTCTTTTTTTGAAGCCACCGGCGCCGCCTTCACTGCCCCCTTCTTTTGGACGAGACTCGTTCACTACCAATCCACGACCATCCACTTCGCTGCCATTTAATTGAGCAATGGCTGCTTGTGCCTGTTCATCGTTTGGCATGTCAACAAAACCAAAACCTTTGCTGCGCTGTGTGAATTTATCCATCACAATCTTGGCAGATGCTACTTCACCGTAAGGGGTGAACAAGTCAGCTAAGTCCTGATCCTTCAGGCCCCAACTTAAGTTTCCAACGTAAATGTTCATTTTGAGAAAATTTAAAAAAACAAAATAGTGTTTACCGGTAACAAAGACGTTGAGACAAAATCAACAGCCACCGAACCAGGTTGACACATAATCAAAACGAATATAAAGATTTTATACAGCTAATTACAAAATAAAGCCGCCCTCTTATAAAAAAGGGCGGCTCTGATAGATTTGGTTATTGAATGTTACTGTTTTACAATTTTGATAGTTTCGGTGGCGCCTTCGCCTGCATCTATGCGAACCATATAAATACCTGCCTGCAAGCTGCTCATATCAATATAGGTTTGCATGGAGCCGGTAGCTGGCTTTACCGATTTTACCACTCGTCCATCGGCAGTGCTGATAGTTACCAAACCGTTACCGGTTACAATGGGATGCTGTAAAGTAAGTTTACTTTGCACCGGTGAAGGAAAGGCTTTCAGTACAATTTCGCTGACACCGTTTTTAAAGCGGGCGATGGTGCTGTACTTAAATTTACCATCCATATCAACGTTTTTAATACGGTAATAAACGGCGCTTCCGGCAAGCGTTGCATCTGTGTAACTGTAGGTATCAAAACCTAATTTACCCATTGATGCAATGGTGCTGAAACTGCGTCCGTCAGTGCTTCTTTCCACCTCATAACGGCTTACATTTTCTTCGCCACCAACTTTCCAGGTTAACTGCACCCCACCTGCTGCTTTCTTCGCATCAAAGCTCATGAAATTAACCGGCAACGGAATAAGTGAATTGGTTCCGTTTGTTCTAAAGTCATCAAACGTAATGGTTTCCGTAGCGCCTCCAAATGCAAGCCCAGGGCTTAAGTCAATACGAAAGCGATAGCGGCTGCCCGGCGCAAAACCAGGTAAATCGGTTAAATCTACGGTGCGGCAAAAACCTGCTGTAGGAGGTGTTGTGTTATCGTACGAAGGAATAAACTGGCCAAGAAAAAAGGAAGTAACTTCATTATTCAAGGTAGAAGTGAAAATAACCGATACTTCAATTCTCGCTACCTGCCTTGTACCGCCAAGCAAAAAGCCATAACCCAAATTGGTAGCTGCAGCGCCAAGCTGAAAAGTTGGTGTGGTTACGCTATAAATAGCAGAACCGATAACACTGGCTTTTTGCAAATAGCCATTAGAGCCGGTAGTGGCTAAGCTAAGGTTTCCGGTGTAGCCGGCCGTGGTACCAGCAGTGTTATTGAAGTTTTCAAGGATGCCTCCACAAGTCTGGCTAAATGATACGGCTGACGAAAGACAAAATAACAAGCAAAAAGAAAGAGCCTTGCTCTTGATGAACATGTAAATTTTTTTCATGATTAACTTTTAATGAGTGAATAAAATTGCCCTTTCAGAGGATTGGAGGAGTTAATCAGAAATATTGGAGATAGTGAAATAGGACAGTTCAAAAATTGTTCCGGCCATAGACTTAAGAGAAAAGTAGTGGCTGGTGCACAAAGATGCAATAATTTTTAAAAAAACAAAAGCCCACAGCAATTGTGTGGGCTTTTTTACTAAATAAATTGTGGTAGTTATTCAGCAACTACTTCTAAATCAACATCAGCATTCTGGCCATTGCCAAAATCAATTGTTGCTTTATAGTTTCCTAACTCTTTCACCTCATCATTGATAGTAATCTTTTTACGATCAATTTCATACCCTTTTTGATCGCGAATAGCCCTGCTGATTTGGAGCGAAGTGATGGCACCAAAAATTTTCCCGCTGGTACCGGTTTTAGCACCAAGCTTTATCGGCGCTTCTTTTAGTTTGCTGATAACGCTGTTAATCTGCGCCAGCATAGCGGCTTCTTTCTTTTTGGCCACTTTTAAGCGCTCTTCCATCTGCTTTCTGTTTGAAGCACTGGCTTCTACAGCTAAGCCTTGTGGAATAAGAAAGTTACGGGCATAGCCATTCTTTACTTTAACCTGTTCGTTTTTACCCCCAAGATTATCTACGTCCTGGATTAGAATAATTTCCATTGTTTTTTGTTTAGTTCCCAATAGCCCAGTCTATATTTTCTAAAACTGTCCTTCTCTATAGTAAAGAGAGTTAGGGAATGGTTACTAATAACTATAATTTGAAAAAGTCATCAACAATATTAAGTCTTCACCTTTTTCAAGCTATTTCAAAAGGTCGGTTACGTAAGGTAACAGCGCCATTTGGCGGGCCTTTTTAATAGCATCGGAAACTTTGCGCTGATACTTTAAAGAGTTGCCTGTTAGGCGGCGGGGAAGCACCTTACCCTGCTCATTCAAAAACTTTTTCAGGAATTCCACATCTTTATAATCAATATAGCGGATGCGATATTTTTTAAAGCGGCAAAACTTTTTTGGACGCTTTTCCTGTTTGATGGCCGTCAGGTACTTAATTTCATTTGGTCTAGGCATTGTTTACCTCCTCCAGTTTTTCGGTTCCGGTTGGTACGCCTTTTCTTTTTCTGTTGTTATACTCAACGGCGTATTTGTCAAGTTTAGTAGCCATTTGACGAAGCACAGCCTCGTCGCGCAGAAGCTGAATTTTCAGCTTCTCATTGAAGTCGGATGGCGCCTGATACTCCATAACCCAGTACAAGCCTGTGGTTTTTTTTTGTATCGGGTACGCCAGTGATTTTAGGCCCCATGCATTCTCCGCTACAATCTGGCCGCCATTATCGGTTACCAGCGTAGTGAATTTTTTCTGAGCATTTTTAAATTCGTCATCGCTCAGAACGGGGGTAAAAATCACCATCAATTCGTAATTGTTCATTACCCTGTTTTTTGGTTAAAAAATAATTTTTGGAGCGCAAAGGTAGGGGCTGAGGTGGACAAAGGGAAATGTAGATTTGGGTTCTTAAAGAGATGACCTGTTAAAATACCGCAATGTCTTAAAAAAGCCGAGTATACAAATCACTAAAGCCGCTCATTGCGGCGGCTTTAGTGATAAAGTCAAATTACAAGTTATTCGATGATCAACTTTTCAGTATATAGTGATGCTTTGCCGATCACTTTAATCATGTATAAACCGGCGGCAAATTTAGCTATGTCAACCTTGTTACTTCCTGCCGACAAGCTTTGGGTTTTCACAAGTTTGCCATTCATATCCACCATTTGCAAATTCAATAGCTCAGTTGCATTGGTTACAGTGATGATACATTGCCCTTTCGCTGGATTTGGTGAAACGTTTAGTGTATAAAGTGAACTAAAATTTATTTTCAGCACATTTGAATACGCCAATTTGCCGTCCTTGTCAATGATTTGCAGGCGGTAGTAGTTGTTTCCCTTATTTGGGGTTACATCAACAAACTGGTAACCAACTATGGACATAGAATTGCCAGCGGCAACCACTGTGCCCGTCTTCTGGAAATTACGGCCATCCACCGATCTTTCAATGATAAACTCTTTGGTATTTACCTCGTCGTTTGTAGTCCAGGTGAGCTTAACCTGATCATTGTTTTTTGCTGCGTTAAAGCTGACAAGTTTCAAAGGAAGAACAAACCCGTTGTTATCATTTCGGGTGTACCAGATCGGAGAAGTAATAATCCGTGATGAACCATTGATAATATCCGCATAATAATAACCGGTTGCATGGTCGGCAAGAGAATTATCAGTAAGGGTAAACGTATTGCCAATCACTGAATCGAGTTTCACGGGTAGTACGCCACTTCCGGGGGTGCCATACATGATACGTATTACAGCACCCGAAGTTGACGTGGTAACATCAGTAAGCTGTACTGACAATACAGGTGCAAACCTATCCGTAAATATAGAGCCCATCATTTTGGTATTGATGCTAAAATCCACTTTGCTATCACAATCTTCCGTAGCATAAAAATGCATGTTACGCATTGCCTTGATAATCTCGGTTTTTGTTAATGCAGGAGCAACAATTGCAGTTCTGGAATAAGTGGTTTTACCAAAAGTTGTTTTATGATTATCGTGATCTACTGTCGGCCCAAGATGATAACCTTTTGAAAGCAATGTTTGATAATACCATAAATAGAACACAGGCGAACCCGGATTTGAGTAGGTAGTATTGGTGGAACTTGCCGGACCACTTTCAACCGCAGTGCCGGTAATAGCATTATCGGCTGTGGCATCGTAGGCGGCATTAGGGTCGGCTATATTGTTATAGTCGGTTAGGTTAGGATGCGCAAGCGTTGCAAACGTATTCTTCGCTACATTATCGTTTACTACTTTAAACAAACCGGTCGAACCAAGATAAACGCTCTTGGGAACAAACACATCGTAATTGCTGGTGCTGCCCCATGGTCCGGCACCGGTTTCCCAACCAAACAAGTCATCCATACCATCACCGTAAACTACCACGTGGCCTCCGTTAGAAATAACGCCCCATTCCATTCCATATAAAGCAAGGAAATTTGGATGCGATGCAGAAAAGGTATTCGCTTCGGTAATACCCGAATGATAAGTGGAAAGAAGGTTGCCGGGATTATCAGGTGATGAAAAATGATTGTGTTCTGAAATGCCCAAATAGTCCATACACTGGGCTGATATGGCATAGTTATAATCATCAGTCGGTGTGTAGCCGGGGTTATCCTGATTGCCATCTGAGTAATCAGAATGCGAATGGAGTGTGCCAAAATAATAACTGTTAGCCGTTACCGAGGTTGTCATCATGGTACCGGTAAGTGGCGAACCGGTAAGGTATTTAGGACCACCGGAACAGTTTTTATTTTCCGCAAAAACAAAGAAATAATAAGTTGTTCCTGGTACAAGGCCATTGCTAAGGAAACTGTTTCCTGCAATGTCTCCTACCACCGTGCCGCCACCAATATTATCTCCGGTGTTGTACGTAGTGTTATCGGCAGGTGTTGCTGATAAAGTTGAGGAAGTACTTATTACAATCAGATATGCGTCGGCACCGGTACCCGAATTATAGTTGCCGGCAATGGCGGTGTTAGAGGCATTGAATGTGAGAACACTTGGTTGTGCTGTTGGAGTAACACACGGAGGCAATGGAATAGTGGTTTGGGTGCCGGTCAATGGCGATGTAGTATTATAAGCCGGACCGTTTACACAAGCCTGCGACTTTGCGCTAAACACATAAAAATAGTAGGGAGTATTTGGTAATAAATTACTTGCCGTAAAATTGGTAGCGTTGCTTCGTTGCACTACACGGGCATTGCCTATCACATCTCCTGCGGTATAGGCCTGTCCGTTAGCGACGGTTCCGGTAAACATTGATGAAGTTGATTGTAAAACAAGGTATTCATCGGCAGTTGTTGCCGTGAAGGAACCTTGAATAGAATTGGTAGTTGTAGTACCGAACGTTAATGCTGTAGCCTGTGTAGCTGGAGCAATGCACGATGGCAGGCCTGCTGTTGTGGTTGCCTGCCCCGTTAATATAGTGGAGGTATAATATAAAGGTCCGCCGGTACAAATACCATTTACCGGGAACATAAAAAAGTAATAAGTAGTAGATGCAGATAAGCCTGTTGCAGTAAAGCTGGTGCTGCTTCCTTTTGCTACCACCGTACCGTCGCCAACATTATCACCAAGATTATAAATCTGTCCATTCACCGGGTTGGTAGTAAGCGTACTGTTTGCACTGGCAATAACAAGGTATTGATCGGTAGCAGGTGAAGCGGCTGTAAAACTTCCCTGTACACTTACATCCGTAACCGTTCCAAAAGATAATGACGTTGCCGCTGCTGTAGGTGCGATACATGGCGTAGTGGCTAAAGCAGTTATCGTTAAATTATCTATACTGATTTTTGGACGGGAACCCGTTGTGCCGCCGGCACTGTTATAGTAATAAAACCGCAACCTTGCCGTTGCGCTGTTGTTGAATGATGCAGGTAAAGCAATATTGTTTTTAGAGCCGCTGGTAGGAGCATTGTTCGTAAAGTTCAAAACGTCTGCGAAATTTAAATTTGTCCAACTGATGCCGTCGGTACTTGCATACACTTTTAATGATCCGTTTCTATCACCGGTTTGGTTGTTAACCGATGCCCAGTCGAAGCTTAATGTGCCGGCATTTACGCCGGTAAAATCCATATAAAAATCAATGGCTGCCGACGAAGTATTATCCAAACCGGCACCACCGGTACTCAATAAAACAATTGACTGGGTTGGAGGCACTTGATCAGTACCTTTTTGCACGCCTCCTGATGCGCCAAATGCCGCACCTTGAAAAGAATTAGTTGCCGCAGTAATTTTAGTTGGGTCGGGCAGGCCTGTGGCAGGGGCCGTTACCGTTGCTGAAAGGCCGCTGAAATGATTAGCGCCTGTGCCGGATATAAAGAAGTTGCTCCAGTTGGCGATGTCGGCAAAAGTTTCCGTAAAGCTCAGGCCCGGCTGCGCACTTAATAGTACCGGCGAAGCAGTATTGGTAAACGCCTGCTGCAAACCATAGGTTGTGCCGGCGGCGTTGGTCGCATAAGCTTTATAATAGTAACGGGTATTTGGGGCTAAGCCGGTCAGCGTTGCACTGAAATTGCCGCTATTCAGATTGTTAGCGGATACTGGTGTACCGGTGCCATCAGCAAAGCCGGTACTTGTACTGTATTCAAAGCCGTAAGCGCTTACCGCTGTACAGCCACTGGCCGAAATCGTTCCTGAAATTGTTCCTCCCGTAGATGTTACGTTTGAACTTGACCCGGTGGTAACGCCGGGTGTCGAATTAATTCCTATCCCGCTAACTGATACCGGATAATTTGAAACCCCGCCGCCACTTATTAAAATATTTCCATTATATGACTGAACGGCTGTAGGATTAAATTTTACGTAAATGACTGTACCCGTGAAACTGCTACCGGTATAAGTAAAAATTAGGGTAGAGGTATAAGTGCCACCCGCAGTCAGGGAGTAACTAAATCCTGCTAACGCAGCAATAGTAATAGTAGAACTGCTTGAGCCGTCAAGGTTGTTGCCATCAAATGTAAATGAGTTCGGGCCTACGGTTGTATTGATGCAAACATTTCCAAAATCAGTCAGTCCGGCTGTAAGTGAAAAAGATGCGCTGACTATTGCGTTAATTGTAAAATTTTGGGTGTTGCCGGATGTAACAGAGCCTGTACTAACTCCCACGGTTGCCGTACTTGCAGCGCCTAAGTCCGTGGCCGGAATTATCGCCGTTAATTGCGTGGCGCTAACAAAAGTAGTGGTGCGGCTGCTGCCATTCCATGTAACCACTGAGCCTGAATTGAAGTTTGTTCCGGTAACGGTCAGTATGATATCCGGTGAGCCGGCATTGGCCGATGTTGGTGAGATAGAACTGATGGTTGGGGTTGCTGCCGGTGTGACGGAAGCCCATGTAGCTCCTACCCGGATAGCATCTATTACCTGGGCCGATGCAGTACCAACGGCGCCCTGGCGCAAGGCAATCCTGTCAATTGTTGTAGCATCACCTGCACCGCCGCTTGATGTTGGCGCAATTGTGGCTATACCAGGTTCGGTTCCACCTAACGCGGGGTTAACATAAAGACTTACGACATCATCTGCAGTTGATACTGTATTGAAGGTATATTTCAAGACCAGCAAATAAGTAGAACCAAATGTTCGTACCGTAGTTTCATAAGTAGCTGTGGTGCTGTTTTTGGCTATGCCGAACAGGAAACCTCCCGTAGTACTTTTAATAAAAACTCTTGCTTTATAACCTCCGGCATCATAAAGAGAAAAAAAGTAATCACCTCCGGCCTGTGCCGTACTAACATTCACTAAGAACGAGCCGTATGCATTACCGGAATTAATGGTTGGCGCAAACACTTTGGTTTCATCGTCGCCGTTAGTTGTCATTGAAACCGCATTGCCCACACCGGATGAAGTTGACCCTGCATAAGTCAGTCCCGGTGAAGTAACAGTAAGGTTATTAGTACCGCCACCACTGATGCTTACAAAACCCGGCCCTCCGGGAGAAGCGGCTGTAAGTAATGTGGCTGCCGGGTAATTAAAATCTTCAACAAGGCTTTGCGCAAAGGCAGTACTGAAACTAAAAAAAGCGATCACGAAAAAAAGGAGGGTAGAAATTTTCTTCATACAATACGATTGAGCGTACACAAAAATTAATAAGGAACTGATAAATTAAAATGAAGATGCGAGGTATAATTACCGCCTCATCACCAATACAAATAGGTTAGCTTTTGAGGAAAATAGAATGCAGCTTTTCACAGGTGTGGGAGTTGCCAAAGATATTAGAAATGATGACCGGCAAAGGATTTGACGGAGATTGTTAATAATTAATTATTCAGTCGGCAAGCTGAGCAATTAGTCTGCAAGGGTAGCCCTCACATCTACCACTTTCAACTGCAAACTCTTCTCGCCATTCCATTCATTTTCATCAATTTTAAAAACAAGGTCAAAGGGCTGATTGTCGAGAAGCAGCGGCATTTTATCGGCCATGTTAAAGCCAATGCCGGTAAGAATAACATTGTCCTGTTTTACCACAAAGCGGAGATGCGCCTCCTTTACAACCTTGCTCCAGCCTGTGTTGTACACATTACGGGCACAAAACGTGGGCGACATATTATCAGGCCCGAAAGGCTCCATCTGGCAAAGAATATCGTAGAAAGATCTTTTAATGTCCGAAAATTTTATCTCGGCGTCAACCACTATCTCCGGTATCAATAATTCCGGATGAATAGAGGCTTCCACCACCTCTTCAAACCGTTGGCAAAAAGCATCTACTTTATCATTGGCCATCGTCATTCCGGCTGCGTAAAAATGGCCGCCGTAACCAAGCAATAAATCTTTGCACTGGTGAACCGCTTCATACACATTAAAGCCCGAAACACTTCTTGCCGATCCGGCTACATAATCGCCACTTTGGGTTAATACAATGGTGGGCCGGTAGAAATGATCAATCAACCTGGACGCCACGATGCCTACCACACCTTTATGCCAGTGCGGTTGAAATAGCACAGTACTCTTTCGGTTTATCATCACATCATCCGCATTAATAATCGCAAGGGCTTCTTCTGTAATGTTGCTGTCGGCTTCTTTGCGATGGGTGTTGTCCTCGTTTAGTTGCTCCGCCCAGTGCAAGGCTTCCTCATACTTTTCCGAAACGAACATAAGCACCGCTTTACGGGCATCATCCATACGGCCGGCGGCATTTACCCGGGGCGCTATAATAAATACCAGGTTATTGATGTGAAAAGCTTTTTTAAACCCGCTTAAAAAACGTAACGCCTGTATGCCAAAGTTGGGATTCGTGTTAGCTTTTTGCAATCCGTAATAAGCAAGAATGCGGTTTTCGCCGGTGATGGAAACAATGTCCGCCGCTATAGCCGTGGCTACCAGATCAAGATATTGATAAGGTGTATCATCGGGCAATTCCATGGCCTGGCATAAAGCAGTAATTAACTTGTAACCTACGCCGCAGCCGCATAATTCTTTAAAAGGATAAAGGCAATCTTTTTGCTTTGGGTTAAGAATAGCTATGGCTGGAGGTAACTCATCGTCGGGCAAATGATGGTCGCATACAATGAAATCAATGCCCAGGTCTTTTGCATGTTGAATAAGGTCAACCGACTTGATGCCGCAGTCTAAAGAGATGATTAAGCCAAATTTATTTTCTAATGCATAGTCAATACCGGCACGGCTAACACCGTAGCCTTCGCGGTAGCGGTGGGGTATGTAAAATGCTGTGAGCGGATGATAGGTTTTTAAAAACCGGTACATACAAGAAACGGCCGTAGTACCGTCCACATCATAGTCGCCAAATACCAAAATTTTTTCATTAAGCGAGAAAGCCTCTAATATTCGATTCACCGCTTTTTGCATATCCTTCATAAGAAAAGGATCATGTAAATCGGTTAGCTGGGGCCGGAAAAATTTCTTTGCCTCTCCATAATTTTGAATGCCTCTTTGAATAAGTATGTTACAAATAACCGGATGCACCTTCAGGCTACTAAAAAGCGCCGCCGCTTTTTCTTTATTGACTTCACGAATACGCCATCTTTTTTGTGCCATTGTTTAATAATTTCTATCCGTAACAAAATTTACGAGGTCTTCAAATCCATCCCGGATTGAAGAGAGCGGAAAGGCATGCAATAACGCTAAGGCCTCAAGTTTATACTCGTTCATTTTGCCAACTGTATAGTCAATGCCTCCGGATGCCGTTACTGCATCAGTAATATAACGGATCTTATTTTTATGAGTATTCTCATTTTTTATGATGTAAATAATTTCCCGCTTCGTTTTTTTGTCGGTATTATTTAAGGTGTAAATGAGGGGCAGCGTCAGCTTCTTTTCTTTAATATCATTACCGGTAGGTTTGCCAATATTTTTTGATGTGTAATCGAACAAGTCATCTTTTATTTGAAAGGCCATGCCTACTTTTTCACCAAAAGCTTGCATGCGTTCCGTCATTGCCCTGTCCGACGAAGCCGACCAGGCGCCAACTGCGCAGGCCGAGGAAAGTAAAGAAGCCGTCTTGCTTTTAATAATCTCCAGGTAAATGTTTTCATCAAGGTTTAATGACCTGGATTTTTCCATCTGCAACAATTCACCTTCACTCATTACACGTATCGCATCGGACAATAGTTTTAAAGTTTCAAAGTCGTTATTATCCAGCGCCAGCCACATGCCTTTGGCTAAAAGATAATCGCCAACCAAAACCGAAACTTTATTTTTCCATAACGCATAAACTGAGAAAAAACCTCTACGTTCAAGCGAATCATCTACTACATCATCATGTACTAACGTAGCGGTGTGAAGCAGCTCTACCAGTGAAGCCGCGCGGTAGGTAGCGTCAGTAACAGTACCACAAAGCTTTGCTGATAAAAAAACGAACATTGGCCGTAGTTGTTTGCCCTTGCGCTTTACTACATAACGCATGATGCGATCGAGCATAAACACATTACTCTTTGCGGCCTCTTTAAATTTCTTTTCAAATAATTCTAACTCGGCTTCAATTAACTCGACTGGTAGCTTCATTCGTAGTTTCAAAAAATTACAGCAGCAAAAAACAATTACATTTGTGTGGTATAAGAATTGCAGATTTGAGCTGGCAAATGATAAGTTGACTTTGTAGACCTTTCAAAAATAAATTTAATTGTTTGGTAATTCTACGTCAATTTCTATTTTTGCGCCAGATTAGGACATTGTTTTTAAATTTTAATTTATAGTTATGGCAAGCAAAAAGTACTCTTTTATAGCAGGCGCATTATGCCTGTTGGCTTCGTCCGGTTTCGCACAAACCCCTATGACAGGCGGTTCCGGTTACGATGTGGCAGATTCCTCCGTAGTCTCTTCGAAAAACATGGCACAGCAAACGGCCTTTATGCAAGGCACGTACAACTTTCCGGCTAAACCACGTAACATGTGGGAAGTTGGTATTAAGGGCGGAACCTTTAATGTTAGCGGCGATGTTCCTACTCGTTTCTTTACACCAGGCTTTGGCATTCATGTAAGAAAGGCATTAGGTTATGTATTCTCGCTTCGCCTGGAGTACATGTATGGTATTGGAAAAGGCTTAAACTGGAATGCTTCTTCTAACTATGTAAACAATCCGGCCTGGACCAGTACTGGTTATAGAACCACAGGAACCGGCGCAACACCAAGAGTATTTTATAACTATAAAACAAAAATTCAGGATTTAGCTCTTGAAGGTATTGTTACATTAAATAATGTCCGTTTCCATAAAGCAACTACTGGTTTTAATGTATATGGAATATTTGGTGCTGGTATCTCAACCTATAATACAAAAGTGAATGCGTTGAATGCAAGTGGTCAACCTTATACAGCCTTGTTTAATGGTATCACCGGTTACAACGATTATAAAAATCGTAAGACCGTAAGAGACGCCTTGAAAAATGGTATGGACGACACGTATGAAACGCCTGCAGAAAATGATGGTAACCGTCGTCCAAAAATAGGTGGTAACACTATGGTGCCTGTTGGTCATGTTGGCGCCGGTATCGCTTTTAAATTAAGCAGACGTTTTAACCTTGCTCTTGAAGACAGATACACCATTACAAGAACTGACTTATTGGATGGCCAGCGCTGGGCTGAACAAGTTAATGGTAGCCCTGTTCTTACAGGTGACTACGATAGCTACAACTATGCTACTGTTGGTTTAAACTTTAATATCGGTGCTAAATCTGTTGAGCCATTATGGTGGTTGAATCCTTTGGATTATGCTTATCAGGAAATTCGCAAGCCACGCCTGATGATCCTTCCAAAGCCGGTTTTACCTGATACCGATGGCGATGGTGTAACTGACCAGTTTGACCAGGAAGTTACTCCTCAAGGTTGCCCCGTAGATGCGCATGGTGTTAGCCTTGATACAGATGGTGATGGTGTACCTGATTGCCGTGACAAAGAAAAAATTACGCCTACAACCTGCCAGCCCGTGGATGCTGATGGTGTTGGCAAATGTCCGGTGGCTTGTCCCGATTCAACTTGCCCGGGTATGAACGGACCTCGCCCTGGTGATTGTGCAACTGCTTTAGGTAACTTACCAAGTATTGCTTTTGTTGGTAATGCTACCAAATTAAATGAAAGCCAAAAAGTATGGTTAGCCGGTGTTGCTGCAACCTTGCGCAATAATCCAAACTGCCGCATTAATGTAGTAGGATATTGCACTCAAAGCAAAGCAAAACAATCTTCCGGTTCTTCAAGGGTAGATAACGTGGTTAAATACCTTGTAGAAAGTGAAGGTATCAGTCGTGATCGTATCGGTACCTTGTTAGCACAGCCAGGTGTCGATTGTAACACAATTGATTTGAAAGCTCAATAAGAAATCAGTTATAAATTTCTATCCCAGCCTACTTCATTGGCTGGGATTTTTTATGCCTTTACTTTAGGCTAATCTTAACGGCCAGTTTGAAGGCGTGTGGATTATTTACAGAATATTTGCTGGTACCGATTAATTTTGACTTCCGTTATGAAATTTTCTGCACCATTTATTGCCCTCCTTTTTCTGGTAAGTTGCCAGCCCATAAATAAAATTCTTAAAAGCTCCGATCCGCATTATAAGCTTCGTATGGCTGAGCAGTATTATGCCAATAAAAAATATTCTTTGGCCCAACAGATTTATGAAGATATAATGCCGGCGTTTAGAGGGCAACCTGAGTTTGAAGATATTTATTACAAGTACGCTTATACGGCGTATTACCAGAAAGATTATACAAACGCAGAAAACCTCTTTAAAGGTTACCTCGAAATCTATTCTAATGGCTCCCGTGCCGAAGAAATAGATTACATGCGGGCCTACACATTTTTTAAACAATCGCCAAAAGCCGCCCTCGATCAAACCGCTACCTTAAAGGCTATCGGTATGTTTCAAACTTTTATTAATACGCATCCTGGGTCTGCACGCGATAAAGAAGCCACGGCATTGATTGATGAACTGCGTTCTAAATTAGAAATAAAAGATATGAAGGCAGCGCAGCTCTATTTTGATCTGGGCCAGTTCCGTGCTTCGGCTGTAGCCTTCAATACAATGCTGAACCAGTATGCTGATACAGAAAAGGCCGACCAGTACAAGCTAATGGCAATAAAAGCCTATTTTCGTTTTGCCGAACTAAGTGTGGAAGAAAGAAAAGCAGAACGCTATCAGAAAGTAATAGATGAAGCATCAGATTTTATGGACCGTTTTCCTGAAAGTCCATTGGCAAAAGAGGTGCATCAATTTGTAATCCTGTCTCAAAATAATTTAAAAATATATAGCAATGAGCCTGTTAAGACGTCAACTTAGTACTACCACTACTAACAATATTGAAACCCGGGACATCAATCAGCTAAAAAGCAAAACGGGCAATGTATATGAATCTATCGCCATTGTTGCAAAAAGAGCGAACCAGATAAACATTACGGTAAAAGAAGAACTGCATAACAAGTTGGAGGAATTTGCTTCGCATACCGATTCTTTAGAAGAAATTCATGAGAACAAAGAGCAGATTGAAATTTCAAGAGCCTATGAACGCATGCCTAATCCATCCTTGTTGGCTATCTCCGAATTTATGGATGATAAAGTGTATTATCGTAAAAATGAAGATGCTGATCTTTTTCAATAAAGCAACTGGTCAAATTTTTAAAGCGATTCTGTGAAGCAGGTCGCTTTTATTTTTGGTAGTGCTCAATAGAGTGAGTTTTAGTCCCGTCTTTACTTTGCTACGTTTATCCTCTTATATTTTGATATGCTGGCTGGGAAAAAAATTGTTTTAGGAATTACCGGCAGCATTGCCGCATACAAAGCGCCGCTTATAGTTCGGCAATTGGTAAAGGCAGGCGCAGAGGTTAAAGTAATAATGACCCCGGCCGCAACCGATTTTGTTTCAAAACTTACATTGGCTACCCTTTCTAAAAATGAAGTACTGATTGATTTGTTTAAAGAAGAAACCTGGGCCAATCATGTACTACTTGGCCGGTGGGCCGATGTGATGTTGATAGCACCGTTAAGTTGTAACACACTTAGTAAAATGGCCCATGGCGCCTGTGATAATCTTTTGCTGGCAACTTACCTATCGGCCACTTGCCCGGCGCTTGTAGCTCCTGCTATGGATGAAGACATGTGGCATCATCCCAGTACAAAAAAAAATATTGAGGTAATTAAACAACACGGTTGCCATGTGCTGCCGGTAGAATACGGCGAACTGGCCAGTGGGTTGGTAGGTGATGGACGGATGCTGGAGCCGGAGAACATTGCCGCCTATCTTGAAAATTTTTTTAGCGAAAAGAAAACTTTAATTGGAAAGAAAGCTTTGGTAACGGCCGGTCCTACATACGAAGCAATAGACCCCGTGCGTTTTATCGGTAATCACTCAAGCGGTAAGATGGGTTTGGCTATTGCCAAGGAGCTGTACAACCGGGGAGCAGAAGTAACATTAGTACAAGGCCCGGTTTCTTCGCCGCAAAAAATGAAGGGTATTAGTGTAATTGAAGTATCATCTGCCAAAGAAATGTACACCGCCTGTATGGATGTAAAGTTTGACATTGCCGTAATGGCGGCTGCCGTGGCCGATTATACGCCTGTCTCGGTAGCCGATAAAAAGATAAAAAAAGCTGGCGACGAACTGGTTCTGACATTAAAAAAAACAACCGACATTTTAGCCACCCTGGGTCAAAAAAAAGAAGGCAGCCAAATTTTAGTTGGCTTTGCTTTGGAAACCGATCATGAAAAAGAACAGGCCATTAAAAAGCTTCATGCTAAGAACGCCGATTTAATTGTATTAAATTCATTGCGTGATGAAGGCGCAGGCTTCGGACACGATACAAATAAAGTCACCCTTTATTTTAAAAGTGGCGAAGAAAAAACACTTGAATTAAAAGCCAAAGCCGCCCTCGCAAAAGATATTGTTGATGCCATAATTGAAATGATAAAATGAGACTGATTTTAGTTGTAGCCTCTTTCCTGATCTTACAAAAAGTACAGTCGCAGGAACTGTTGGCAAAATTTACAGTAGTAGCTAACCGGGTAAGTACCCAGGTAGATAAGAAGACATTCCAAACCTTACAAACCGCCCTCACCAATTTTATCAATAACCGCAAGTGGACAGGCGATGCGTTTCAAACCCAGGAAAAAATACGCTGTAATTTTTTATTGAACATTGATCAGGAACTGGGCGATAATTCGTACAAGGCTACCCTTACGGTACAAGCGGCAAGGCCAACCTACAACACCAGTTACTTGTCGCCGCTGATTAATTTTCAGGATAATGAAGTAGTGTTTAAATACATTGAATTTCAGCCCATTGAATTTAATGAAAACCGCGTAGCTGGTAATGATGCACTGGTTGCCAATTTGCCGGCAGTATTAGCCTACTATGCTAACCTTATTATTGGTATGGACTATGCCTCCTTTTCGTTACGAGGTGGCGATCCCTATTTTCAAAAAGCTCAGTACATCGTGAACAATGCTCCGGAAGGCGGGCAAATCAGCAGTTGGAAAGCGTTTGATGGCCTGCGCAACCGGTATAAATTAATTGAAGGCCTGGTGGACAATCGCTATGCGTTAATGCACGATGCGATATATAGTTACTACCGGTCCGGGTTAGATGCTTTTTATGAGAAAGAACAAGATGGGCGGGTAGGGGTGCTAAATGCGCTGAACTACATCAACACCGTTAACCAGGAGAATCCTAATTCTATGATCGTTCAATTTTTTTTTCAAGGCAAAAGCAATGAACTTTTGAACATTTTTAATAAAGCGGATGGGCCAATGAAAACACAGGCCAGAGATTTATTAGTACGGCTTGATATTACTAATACCAACACCTATAAAGAATTAAAATGAGGAGCAGGCTAATCTTTTTTTGTTGCGTGATGATGGCCTGTACTAATTCAACGACCATTCCAAGAGGCATTATACCACCGCCTAAAATGGAAGCGGTTTTATATGATGTGATCAGGGCCGATGAAATGGCCGACTTCTCCGGCATCATGGATTCTACCTATCGCAAATTTTCCAGGCGGACTTCCTTATATGATTCCATTTTTCATATTCATGCCATTACGAAGGAAGGGTTTAAATCCAGTCTTGACTTTTATCAGGGCCGTCCCGATCTATTGAAAATAATATTAGATACGCTTCAAAAAAGGGCCGATACTACTATCCCTGTTGTCAAACCTGTCAAGCCACTTTAAAGGCCTCTCTTATTAAATGCTATGGCTATTTTTGATTCTATTAATGGCTTGTTATGAACAAAGTATTTCCAAATGCTATTGCCGCTTTACACGATGTAACCAATGGCGCTACTATTATGCTGGGTGGCTTCGGGCTTTGCGGCATCCCCGAAAATGCTATTACTGCCCTGCAACAAAAAGGAGTGACCAATCTTACGTGTATATCAAATAATGCGGGTGTGGATGATTTCGGATTAGGCTTGTTATTACAAACGAGGCAGATAAAAAAAATGATCAGTTCTTATGTAGGAGAGAACGCGGAATTTGAGCGGCAGCTTTTAAGCGGTGAATTAGAAGTGGACCTGGTGCCACAAGGAACCTTGGCTACCCGTATTCAAGTGGCCGGCATGGGCATTCCGGCTTTTTATACACCGGCCGGTTATGGCACCGAAATAGGCGAGGGTAAAGAAGTAAGAGAGTTTGGCGGTAAGATGTATTTGATGGAACATGCGCTCCAGGCTGATTTTGCTCTTATCAAAGCCTGGAAGGGCGATAAATATGGCAATCTTATTTTTAGAAAAACTACCCGCAATTTTTCTACCTCCATGGCAAAGGCAGGCACCATCACCATTGCCGAAGTAGAACAGTTGGTAGAGCCAGGCGAATTAGATCCCGATCAGGTTCATGTAGCCGGCGTATATGTGCATCGGATATTTCAAGGTGTTGATTACGAGAAGCGCATTGAACGGAGAACAGTAAGATTAATGAGTAATGAATGATGAGTAATGAGTTGGTTACTTCCAGTGCTACCATCGTCATTCATAAAAACACTTGGGCCTATCACGAAATCGTTACTCACTTCTGATCATTCATTAAATTACTCACTATGCCTTTAGATAAATATGGAATTGCTAAACGGATAGCCCAGGAACTTCAGGATGGCATGTATGTAAACTTAGGTATAGGCATTCCTACCTTGGTTGCGAATTATATACCTCCAGGTATGTTCATTATGGTGCAAAGCGAAAACGGCTTGTTAGGTATGGGACCGTATCCGGTGGAAGAAAAGATAGATGCTGATTTAATTAATGCCGGTAAGGAAACCATCACCACCATCCCCGGCAGCGCATTTTTTGATAGCGCTGAAAGCTTTGGTATGATACGGGCCGGCAAAATTGATTTAACGGTGTTAGGGGCGATGGAGGTAAGTGAAACTGGTGATATAGCCAACTGGAAAATTCCCGGCAAGATGGTAAAAGGTATGGGTGGCGCCATGGACCTGGTTGCCAGTGCAAAAAATATCATCGTTGCAATGCTGCATACGAACCCGAAAGGAGAATCGAAGCTACTACACAAATGCACTTTACCCTTAACTGGTGTGGGTTGTGTAAAGAAAATTGTAACTGACCTGGCTGTACTTGATGTAACTGAAGACGGTTTTAAACTTTTGGAAAGAGCGCCGGGGGTAAGCGTTGAAGAAATAAAATTGAAAACGGCCGGCAAACTTATTATAGATGGCGATGTACCTGAGATGGTGATTTAATCAACCAGGTTATTCTTAACGGCAAAAAATACAAGGCCCGCTGTATTCTTGCTACCAAAACGTTCCATTAGCCGGTCTTTAATCGCTTCTACCGTTCGGGGGCTGATGTCCATTTTTTGAGCTATCTCCTGTGCCGTAAACTCCATGCAAATAAACCGAAGTACTTCTTTTTCCTTATCGCTTATCGTGATCTCGTTGGTGAGTGAGGGGATGGTTTTTTGCTTGGCGTGTGCCTTCTTTATCAAAATACGGTTAACAAAATTATTTAGATAATAGCCCTTCTCAAATACATCTACAATAGCCCTTTTTATTTCCTGTGGTTCTGCATTTTTTAGTAGGTACCCATTGGCGCCGTTTTCCATCAGGTGCGACACAAAACGTTCGTCTTCGTGCATACTTAACACCAGTACAAAAATATTGGGGTATTGTTTGCTGACGATTTTAGTAGTTTCAATACCATCTTTTAGCGGCATACGCAAATCCATTAAAATTACGTCAGGGGCTGCTTCGGCAAGGCCGGCCAAAAGTTCATCACCGTTCTCCGCTTCCAAAACAAATTTGATGTTTGTATATGGCCGCAAAGAAAGGATAACTCCTTTACGGAATATTTTATGATCGTCTGCTATAGCCACTTTAATCACATCCATACGAAATTACTTTCAGCGCATTAAAATTAGGAATTATAGAGCATCTCTTCGGGTACTTCTTCCCGGGGAATTTCAATGGTTACTTTATAATAGGTTTGCGAAGGATCTTTTTCAAAATTTATTTTGCCTTGAAGCACCCTCATACGGCTGGTAATGTTTTTTAGTCCCAGGCCGGTTTTACTTTTATTCAGTTTGTCAAAATCGCTTTGCACTAATCCTTTGCCATCATGATGGATTCGGATAAAACAATTGTCGCCCTGAAAGTTTTGCGTTAAATGAATAAAGCTGGCATTACTATGCTTAAGAATATTATTAAGAAGCTCCTGAATAATTCGGAAGATGATTAGCTCTTTATCCAGCTTAAGGCGTTCTTTATAGTCATGAAAGCGGCTGCTGGCGTTAATTCCACCAGAGCCACTGATCTTTTGAAAGCTATCATTTACGGCCGACTCAAGGCCAAAGTTTTTTAGCGTTGGCGGCATCAGGCTATGGCTGATATTGCGAACTAACTGGATCGTATCATCCAAAATTTGCCGGGCCTGAAAAATAGATTGTAGCTGTGTGGCTTTGTCCTGGTTTACTAAGTTTTCATTCAGGTATAGTCGGGCTGTTGCCAATAGCGGGCCGGCGTCATCGTGAAGGTCGGCGGCTAATCGCTGACGCTCTTCTTCCTGCAGCCGTATAGAAGCGTTCAATAAAATTTTTTGCTGGCGTTTTTCCATTTCCTGCAGGCGCAGTTGAAAACGAATAACCTTACGTTGATGAAAAATAATAAAAAGGATTAAGCCAATGGTTAAAACCAACATACCCAATGTACCTAAAAAAAGCACGAGCGAGATACTGGAAGCATTAGCTTGTATGAGGTACATTAGTTAGATTAGTTTAGGCTGCCAAGTTCAAAGTCATATTTTAAACTGTCCTTTTGAGGCTTGGCATTGATCCAGATAGCAATACAGAAAAATATGTTTTTTAAAATAGAAAAAATGTTAGTAATAAACCAGTATCTCTTCATTTCTTTTGGTGGAATAGTGTCAGCGAATATATAAATGAAAAAACTACCTGCTAAATAGATCACGATTCCGAGAATGACCCAGAATGTGTATTTATTGTAAATGAATAGAGAGCTGGTGTCATTTGTTTGTTCATATAAATAATAAAAAGAAAAGATTAAAATCAAGATAGTTTCTACACCTATAGGAATTGAATCGATATACTTCACATTTTTAGGTAACACATATGTATAAAGAATAAAAAAAAGAAAGAATACTATACTTGAAACTATTAAATATTTTTTTACAAATTTTGATTGTAATAAAGTAAAAATAAAATATGCAAACAGCAAGTATTCGAATAGAGTTAAACACTCGTAAAGAAAGGTGTTAGTTTTTGACGTAGCAGTAACAAGAAGATTTACTGAAAAATTAAGAAGAATATAAATAATAATTATAAACAGCGGATTACTTCTATTAATTCTCTTTAATAGAAAGAAAAAAATTAATGGAAGTAAATTGGAGAAAATGTCCGTATAAACAAAAAGGTTTTCTATAGTTTTGGTTTTAGACCAAATATAGAAAACCTAATTTAAGAATCAAATCTTTTAGATAATTAATCCTGATCCCAGATATTTATTGTATCATCTGGATAGGGAGGCCATGCTCTGTAAATGTTCTTAGTCGGTACCATATCAGTAAGTTTTTATACTGCAAAGATTATCCCGCTAATTTTTGTTCGCAATGCACTCGCTACAGCATGAATTATTTTTTATTGTAATAATCCTTTATTATCGGGCATTTGCGGCCAAAAATTAGTGCTCCTACTTGGTAAGATTACGTAGTTACGCGTAAGCTGATTAGTAAATTTACTAAGCATTTTTCCGGATAGATAAATTTGAATCTTTGTTTTTTATAAAAGTAGTAGCCGGGGAAAGTAATGCCGATTTGATAATTACAGCGAAGATGGTTCATTACCTAAGAACTTAATAGCCAGTTATTTTAAATCAATTACCAAATTATCCATCTGTACTAAAACCTGCAAGAAACAAATGACCGTTCCGGTTCAAGGCTTATTTCATTCGTAGAAGTACCTGGTCCACTATCGGAAAAGTACAAGCGTTTTTCCCTTGCCAACGTCCAAAATATTCTTAGTAAATATTGTACGTACGGAAAAAAAAGGCTTTATTTGTTCCTTACTGTTTATAAGTAAAAAACCAATTTCCACATGAACGCCCAAATTATTAAAGTGGCCATCGCTGACGACCACAAAATATTCCGCGATGGAATAAAAATGGCCTTAAGTGGCCGCGATCACCTCAAATTTTTATGGGAAGCAGAAGACGGTAAAGACCTGATGCACAAAATGGGCCTAAAACAACCGGATGTTTTATTGATGGACCTGCGTATGCCCGAGTTAGATGGCATGAATGCCATCGGCCTCATACGTAAGGAGTTTGAAGCCGTAAAAATCATTGTATTAACGATGTATGATGATCAGGAAATGATCACCAAAATGATGGAAATGGGCGCTAACGCCTATCTAACCAAAACTACCGACCCAGATGAAATTTACCAGGCTATTCTTACCTGCATGAATGATGATTTTTATTTTAATGACCTGGTAAATAAAGCCGTTCTCTTAAAACTTCAGCATAAGAAAAACGTACGTCAGTATTATCCCACACCGGTTAAGTTTTCCGAAAAAGAGCTACGCATCTTAAAATGCATTGCAGAAGATAAAACCACGGAAGAGATTTCCAAAGATGTTTTTCTAAGTCCCCGCACCATTGAAACTATCCGCCAAAATATGAAGCAAAAAATTGGCGCTAAAACCATTGCTGGTTTGGTTATGTATGCTATGCGTAACCGTATTTTAGAATAAACTCATGCCAATAGAAGCCGTTAATATAAACGATACATTTTTTGAAGGCGTTTACCAGGACGTTTGGAAAAAATTAATTCCCCCCGGCCTTTCCGAAGTTGAGTGTGATTTTATAAAAGATATTGGTGGACTAAATTCCAATGATACTATACTTGATATAATGTGTGGATATGGTCGCCACGCTTTAGAGTTAGCCCGGCGTGGATTTGCGGTAACCGCCGTTGACAATTCAATCACTTATATAAATGAAATAAACTTAGTTGCACAACGCGAGCATCTAACGATAGAAGCCTTGGCAGCAGGGGCTTTGGACGTAGCCTTCTCACAAAATTATCAGGCTGTTATTTGTATGGGCAATAGCTTCGCTTTCTTTAAAAAAGATGATGCTGTTTCATTACTTAAAAAACTGGCCAATTGCCTTGCACCCGATGGCGTCCTGATTATTAATTCCTGGATGATTGCCGAAATAGCCATCAAACATTTTCGGGAAAAAGAATGGTACGAGGTGGATGGCTACAAGTACCTGCTTGATTATAAATTTCATTTTCAACCCAGCCGGATCGAATCGGAACACACCATCATTGCAAAAAATAATTCGATAGAAGTCATTCATGGCGTAGATTATATTTTTACGCTGGCCGAAATGGAAGCCATGTTTCAGGAAGCGGGATTAACTACTAAAGGCCTGTACGGTACGCCAAAAAAAAGGCCGTTCAAAATGGGCGACAACCGGATTTATATCGTCGCCGGCAAAGAATAAAAGTAGTTATGTCAGGTACAGGTTCGGCCGTTTTTAACAACAAGCCATATTTTTTTGCAACGTATATTTACCCGGATAAAAAGGTAAAAAGGCCATGAACATTAACGAAAATCCAGTAAAGCAAAACAGTATTTTCTCCACCGGTAAATTCCGTACAACTACTGTAAGCAATGCGGAAGGATTTTACCAATTTGCAGCCTCAACTAACCGTACAACTACCAATTATAAAGTCTTATGAAAAATACCGATTCAACCATTATTAAGGTTGCCATTGCCGACGACCATGCCCTGTTTAGGGCTGGCGTTAAAACATCCCTCTCCAGCCGTAAGGATATTCAAATGATTGCCGAAGCCGAAAACGGAATGCAGCTTTTAAATCTTTTAAAGCACATGACTCCTGATGTGATTTTGCTGGATATCCAAATGCCGATCATGGATGGTTTAACAACGCTTCCGGAAATAAAAAGATTATACCCGGATGTAAAAGTCATCATGCTTTCCATGCACAATGACCATTCTGTTATTACCCGCATGATGGAGATTGGCGCCAACTCCTATCTCACTAAAGATTCGGATTCGGAAATGATTTACCAGGCTATTAAAACCTGCTACGAGCAAGAGTTTTATTTTAATGATCTGACTAATAAAGCCCTGTTAAATGGCTTGCGCATGAAGCGGCCGGTGGAGCAGGAAGTGCCCGATGTAACACTGAATGAAAAAGAAATCACCATCTTAAAATTAATGTGCGAAGAAAAAAGCACCAGGGAAATTGCCAGTGCCGTTGATTTAAGCCCCCGAACGGTAGAAGCCATACGAGATAAGCTGAAAACAAAAACCGGCGCTAAATCGTTGGCCGGCTTAATTATGTATGCGGTAAAAGCAGGCATTGTAGAACAGGATTAAAATTGATTTTATAAATAGTGAAGAGCCATTCCGGTAACACGGGATGGCTCTTTTAATTCAACTTTGGTAGATGAATGTTTGCTTCAATGGTTTATTCTATTCAGCCGATGAACCTTTACTTACTGAGCAAAACCGAAGCTTTAAATGGGGCGATGGTTTGTTTGAAACGGCGAAGATTTTTAAAGGCCGCATCTTATTAAGCGACTTTCATTTTGAACGCCTCTTTATGAGCATCAGGTTGCTTCAAATGGAGGCTGGGCAAGGTTTCACAAAAGAACAGCTTATTAAAAACTGTACAGAACTATGCCGGATGAATAACTGCTCTTCTTCTGCCCGTGTACGATTGGCGGTTTATAGAAACGAAGAGAACAGGCCAGGTTATGTGATAGAAGCAATCCCTCTTTCTACTACTAAAAATGAGTGGCAGGCCGACGGATTAACCATTGCACTTTATCCGTATGCCAGAAAAAGCATGGATGTATTTTCAAACATCAAGTCAGCTAATTTCCTCCCTTACGTTTTGGCGGAACGGTATGCCTTTGATAATGGTATGGATGATGCGATTGTTTTAAACGCACAAAACTTTTTATGTGACTCGTCTAAAGCAAACATCTTTTTAATCAGGAATGGTGATGTATTTACACCCGCCACGCATCAGGGATGCATTAATGGAGTGATGCGGCGAATGGTTATTGAATGTGTAAAAAAAATGGGTTACCGGATATACCAACAGGAGGTAAAACAAGAGGATTTAGCAACCGCTAATGAAGTGTTTTTAACCAACGCTATACAAATAATCCGCTGGGTAAAATCTTATAACGATCGGCGTTATGATTTTACCCAAACAAGAAAAATTTTCGATGAAGTGCAGGCAACTATTTTCAACAGTCATTGTTAGATAATAACCAATGGAAAAAGTTGCACTATTCTGGTTCCGGCGCGACCTGCGCTTACATGACAATGCTGGTTTATATGCGGCGCTCAATACAGGCCTGCGGGTAGTGCCCCTCTTCATTTTCGATACCGGCATTCTATCATCATTGGAAGATAAAGATGATAAGCGGGTAAGCTTTATCTATACGGCGTTATGCAAGATGCATCAGCAGTTACAATCGCATGGCAGTTCGCTAAACGTATTGCATGATAGCACTGAAAAAGCCTTCGTACAGCTTCTTGCCCGGTACAATGTTCATGCTGTTTATACCAATCACGACTATGAACCTTACGCCACAGAAAGAGATAAAAACATAGCCGCTCTTCTTGCTGTAAAAGGCGTCACATTTCATACGTATAAAGACCAGGTAATTTTTGAAAAAGGCGAGGTAACAAAAGAGGATGGCAATGGTTATATGGTTTACACGCCTTATGCCAAACGCTGGCGTTTTCGCTTGAAAGAGGAACATTATAAGCCCTATCAAACCGAAAAACTCTTTCATCAATTTTATCAGCAGTCACCTTTACCATTTCCTACGCTGCAAGAAATGGGATTTGTAGAAAATTATTCAGTTGCCATCATCGAACCGGTTGATGAATCTATCATCACACATTACCATAAAACGCGGGATATTCCTTCGCTGCCGGGTACTACACGTATGGGCATTCATTTGCGGTTTGGTACGGTGAGCGTTCGTAAACTGATAGCAAAAGCATTACAGTTAAACGACGTGTATTGCAGTGAATTGATCTGGCGTGAATTCTTTATGCAGGTGCTGTGGCATCATCCGAGGGTGGTGAAGGAAGCTTGTAAAAAGGATTATGATGCTATAAAATGGCGCAACAACGAAGACGAATTTGCCCGTTGGTGCAATGGTGAAACCGGCTATCCCATTGTGGATGCGGGTATGCGGGAGTTGAATGAAACCGGTTTTATGCACAACCGTGTTCGTATGATCGCCGGTAGTTTTTTAGTAAAAGATTTATTGATAGACTGGCGATGGGGAGAGGCCTATTTTGCCCGTAAGCTGCTTGATTTTGAACTGGCATCTAACAATGGAAACTGGCAGTGGGTGGGCGGTTGCGGCTGCGATGCTGCGCCTTATTTCCGGGTATTTAATCCAACCTTACAGGCTAAAAAATTTGATCCTAAACTCAGGTATATCAGGCGATGGGTGCCTGAATTTGAAACCTTAAGTTATCCGGCCCCGATGGTTGATCATGCTAAAGCTAAAGAACGTTGTATAAAAGCATACAAGGCAGCCTTATTGCAAAAAACTCCTGATGCGTTACTTACTTAACCAACAAATAAATTAGAACCGGTTGCGGGTAATCGGTTTTGTTTAAGATAGACATCATACAACTTTTCAATAGCGGTTGTTCCTTCTTTTCCTAAGTCAATAGAAAAATCATTCACATACAATTCAATATGTTTTCGCATTACGTTTTCTTCCATGGCCTGAGCATGTTGTACCACGTAAGCTGAAAGTTGCGGATAACTCTCAAAAGAATGTTGTACACTTTTGGTAATAAGCCGTTCAATTTTTTGCTGAACGTCTATCGGTAACTTTCTTTTTACAGCAATGCATCCCAATGGTATAGGCACCCCTTCTTTTTGTTCCCATACTTCTCCCAAATCGCATACTTTATGCAAGCCCCGTTGCTGGTATGTAAACCGGTTTTCATGAATGATAACACCAAGATCAACCTCGCCATTAATCACCGCGTCTTCAATGGAAGAGAAAAGTGTGGGCACTACATTTTTCACTTGCGGAAAGGCATAATGGAGTAAGAAGTTAGCCGTTGTATTTTCGCCGGGGATAGCAATTTTGCATGTGCCCATATCAGGAACATTCACCAAACTTTTAGCAATCAACAGAGGCCCTACGCCTTTGCCCAAAGCCGCACCGGAAGCCAGTATGCGGTACTGTGCCGCTTGTTGAAACAGGGCCGGTAAACTCAGTTTGGTTACAGCTAATTTGCCTTCGGCCGCCCAGCTATTTAACGTTTGTACATCTTCCAGCACGGCATTAAATTCTAACCCCTCAGTATCTATCTTCTTATTTACTAAGGCATCAAAAATAAAGGTGTCGTTGGGGCAGGGAGAAAAGCCTAATGTAAGTTTCATACCGATAAAATTGTAGAAAAAATCCGTTGTATCTCCAGGTTAAGCGATGCGATAGCGCCGGGCATCATCCACCTGGTTTTATCGCGTTCGCCGGCAAAGTTGGATAAGGATCGGATTTGTAAAAAAGGAATATTTTCCATCAGCGCTACATAATGTAACGCTGCACCTTCCATGCTTTCAACACGGGCATTTAACTTAAGGCGGTAATAGTTGATGCGTTCCGTGTTAGTACAAATCTCATTCACCGTTACGCCATCCACAACAGCCAGGCCTACATCTTTCAGCCCAGGTAAACTGTTGGCAAGTTTTCCGTCCTTCCACGGCGGCGTATCTTTTTGCAACAGCTTCATATCAAAAAGCGATTGAAAGCCGGAGCTTTCGTGAACGCCAATATCACCAATAGTTTCATTCGCTATAGCCACAACAGTGGTAAGCATTAAGCCCTCTTCTAAACATCCGCCAATGCCGGCCTGTAAAATAAAATCAGGGCGATTGACTGCTATAGCTTTAGTAATTGAATATGTAGTTGCGGTAACACCAATGCCCGTGATTAGCATGTCAACAGCCGGGTTTGGCACCGCTTGCAACTGTTGAATGGTACCGGCAATTTCCATTTTGGTAGCGGCACATAGTAAAACCTTCATGATGCAAAATTCGGGGATTGGCCCGCCTTGCCAACCTTTACCTTTGTTCTTTGTTTTTACCGTAGAATTATGAGCAAAAGAGTAGCTATCATACGGCGTGAGCATTTTAATGCCGCCCATCGTTTATATAGAAAAGACTGGAATGATGAGCAGAATAAAGCCACGTTCGGCAAATGCAGCCTGCCTCATTATCATGGACACAATTACGAACTGGAAGTGAAAGTTACAGGTGAGGTAGATGAGGCTACCGGCTATGTGATGGATATAAAAAAACTTTCGGACCTGGTAACGGAAAAAGTGTTGGACAAATTCGATCATCGTAATCTAAATATAGATGTGGCGGAGTTTGCCAACCTTAATCCCACAGCGGAAAACATTGTAATTGTTATCTACGATTTATTACGTCCGCACATCAGTGAACCACTTGACCTCTTCATTCGTTTATTTGAAACACCACGCAATTTTGTGGAGTATCCGGTTAAATAAAATAAGCAACAGGCAACGAGCAATAGGGGACCGGCCTTATAAATCCTAAATTTCAAAATCTGAAATCTTAAATCAGTTATGGCATATCACAAAACAGAGCGGTTTGATGAAGAGGTAACAAAGCAGTTAGCCGAAGGGTACAAAACCATCATTGAATCTACCGGGCAGGATGTAGAAAGAGAAGGCTTGATTAAAACACCGGAACGTGCCGCTAAAGCATTTCAATTTAATACGCAGGGGTATAATCAGGATGCCGTGGCAATATTGAATGCAGCCCGTTTTACCGAAAACATCAGCGAGATGGTGATTGTAAAAAACATTGAGCTGTACTCTATGTGCGAGCATCACCTGCACCCGTTCTTTGGAAAGGCGCATGTAGCCTACATTCCAAACGGTTACATCACCGGCTTAAGTAAAATTGCCCGTGTGGTAGATGTGTTTGCACGGCGCTTGCAGGTGCAGGAGCGATTGACCACACAAATCCTTGGAGCAATTAAAGAAAGCCTTGACCCATTAGGGATAGCGGTGGTAATTGAAGCCAAGCATTTATGTATGATGATGCGCGGCGTGCAAAAGCAAAACTCATCCACCACTACTTCGGCTTTTGACGGTGAGTTTCTACATAATCATGTTACCCGTAACGAATTTTTGAAATTGATCGCATCCAACCTGAACTAAGTGAATAAAGCTGCGATAGAAAGTTCAATAGAACAGTTGTTGGTCAACTGAAACAATATTACATCATTTGCTCCCTGGTAAACATTATCTCTTAAACAAAAAATTTCCAGTTGCTTTTTCCCAATGTCGGCCAAAAGATAATAACGAACGCCATAGGCCTGATACAAATTAAATTTTGTATTGCGGTCTTTTAAAGCGGTGGAAGGAGAAAGTATTTCAAGTATAAGTGATGGTGGAGCCGTTACAAAATTTCCGGTTATTGGTTCACACACAATCATAACATCGGGACGGACAACGGTATCCTCGCTAACAATCCAGTCCGATTCGTAAAGCACTTCACAGTTGCATGCAGTTTTATCATTCAATATTAACTTCATTTGATAGATAAAATTCGAACCAAAACTTTGGTGTCGCCATACAGGTGCAGGCGCCATGGCATAAGGGATGCCGCGTATCAGTTCCCAGTCACCTTCCCATAATTCATAATCCTTATAGGTGTAGTGCGGATAATCTTGTGTGGTTAAGTTAAAGCCCATGTTGCAGTTTCAAATTTAAGTCCCTTTCTCCATTGTAGCTTATTTTTGCCCCTTATGAAAAATGCATTTGTATTTCCCGGACAAGGGGCGCAGTTTCCGGGAATGGGTAAAACGTATTACGATACAAACAGTTTTGCCAAGCGGATTTTTGAGCAGGCGAATGATTTGCTTGGGTTCCGTATTTCAGATGTCATGTTCACGGGTACCGAAGAAGATTTAAAGCAAACTAAAATTACACAGCCCGCTATTTTTCTACATTCTATCATTGCTTTTAAAAGCATAGAAGCTACCCGCCCCGATATGGTGGCCGGCCATTCGCTTGGCGAATTTTCGGCCCTTGTAGCCAATGGAACCTTAAGCTTTGAAAGCGGGTTGCAATTGGTAAGCCTGCGGGCCCAGGCCATGCAAAAAGCTTGTGAAGCCGTGCCCTCTGCCATGGCAGCGGTGCTGGGTTTAGATGATGCCAAAGTGGAAGAGGTTTGTGCACAGGTAACAAAAGAAACCGGCGAGGTAGTAGTACCAGCCAACTATAATTGTCCCGGCCAGCTGGTAATAAGCGGCACTATAAAAGGCGTAGAAACGGCCTGCGAAAGGTTACGTGCTGCGGGTGCAAAGCGGGCCCTGATTTTACCGGTTGGCGGTGCTTTTCATTCGCCCCTGATGGAGCCGGCCAGGCAGGAATTGCAGGAGGCTATTGAAGCCACTACGTTTCATACACCCTCCTGCCCGGTCTATCAGAACGTAGCTGCCAAAGGCGTTATTAATCGCGATGAAATAAAGCAAAACCTCATTGATCAGTTAACCGGTGCGGTAAGGTGGACGCAATGCGTAGAAGCCATGATAGCCGACGGCGCTGATAAATTTACAGAAGCCGGTCCCGGCAAAGTGTTGCAAGGGTTGATCTTAAAAATCAATAAGAACGTTCAAACAGAAAGCGTGAGCTGAGTTAGCCAATAGGCAACAGGCAATTTGCAAGATGTTGCGTGCAGCTGCTTGTTTATCGCTAATTGCCTGTTGTTTATTGTTGTGTGTAACGGCGGCAAAGCTTTTGCATAGCTACCCAAAATTTTGGCTATGAAAAAGAATATATCGCTTTGGCTTTTTGTTTTTGCCCTGTTGCTTACAGTTTCTTCCTGCACCGTAGTGGGAGGTATTTTTAAAGCAGGCTTCTGGACCGCTATCATTATTGTAGTAATTGTGGTCATTCTTATTTTATGGTTGGTAAACCGCGGCCGTAGTTAATTTACTGCGGCAACTCCTTTAATACATTTTGCCGGCCCACACCATTGGTCGTGATGCCTTCTGTTATAAAAGCCCTTCTTATAAAAAATTAAGAAGGGCTTACTTATATAGATAATAGCCTAACATAACCAGCCGGCAGGGTTAGTAGATAAGGGGCATCTTTACATAAATACTATCTCCCGGATAACTGCAAAGGCCATCCATAAATACGCTTCTATCAGGGATTAAAAAGCACCAAGCCGTTTCCCTGTTTTGCTTTAATTTCGGCACTCTAAACAAAGTACACAAATGGCTGAAGTGATTTTGATGCCCCGGTTAAGCGATACGATGACAGAAGGCGTGATAGCCGCCTGGCATAAAAAGGTTGGCGATACAGTGAAGAAAGGTGATTTGCTTGCAGAAATTGAAACCGATAAAGCAACGATGGAATTGGAGAGTTACAAAGACGGAACGTTACTGCATATTGGTGGAGATAAAGGCGCTAAAATTCAGGTAGATGATTTGCTGGCTATTGTAGGCGCTACCGGTGAAGACGTTTCAAAATTAACCGGCGGAAATGGTAACGCAGCGCAACCTTCAGCCGTAACATCCCAAAGCGAACCTGTTCAACAAAGCGCAAACGGCCAGGCGAGTCAACCGACACCGCAGGCAACCAATACTCCTAAACCGGCGCAGGGCCTGGATATTAGCAAAATGGAAGAAGTGGTGCTGATGCCGCGTTTAAGCGATACCATGACGGAAGGCGTTGTGGCCGGGTGGCATAAAAAAGTAGGCGATGAAGTAAAGAAGGGTGATGTGCTGGCCGATATTGAAACCGATAAAGCCACTATGGAACTGGAAAGCTATAAGAATGGAAAGCTGCTATATCAGGGAGCAAAGCAAGGTGAAAAAATAGCGGTCAACGACCTGCTTTGTATTATAGGTGAAGAAGGAAAAGTAGATGTGGCCGCGATAGTAGCGGCATCAAAAGGCGGCGGAGCAAATAGTGAACAGACGAACAACGAACAAGGAACATCGAATGAAGAAGGAACTCCAACAGCCGAACCTCAGGCTCCCCTTCAGGGGAAGGGGGCCGACGGCCGCATAAAAGCATCTCCTCTTGCCAAAAAATTAGCTGCCGATAAAGGCATTGATCTTTCCAAAATACAAGGCAGCGGCGACAATGGCCGCATTGTAAAAATGGATATAGACAATTTCAAGCCACAACAGGAAGTTGGCAGTAAGCAGCCAACAATAACCAATCAACCAATCAATCAATCAACTAATCAACCGGCAACCGGAACAGAAGGTTATACCGATACAGCCGTTTCGCAAATGCGCAAGGTCATAGCCAAGCGGTTGGGCGAAAGCATGTTTAGCGCACCGCATTTTTATCTCACCATGGAGATCAACATGGACAATGCGATGACGGCCCGTGCACAAATGAATGAGGTAAGCGATGTAAAGATTTCGTTTAACGACATGGTGGTGAAAGCCTGTGCCATGGCGCTTCGTAAGCATCCGGCCGTGAACAGTTCGTGGATGGGTGATTTCATCCGCACCTACCAGCATATCAACGTTGGTGTGGCCGTAGCCATTGAAGATGGCTTAATTGTTCCGGTAATAAAGTTCGCCGATCAAAAAACAGTAAGCCAGATAGCCGCCGAAACAAAAGAGTTAGCCGGTAAAGCCCGTAGTAAAAAATTACAGCCGTCAGAATTCAGCGGCAATACATTTACCATCTCCAATTTAGGCATGATGGATATAGAAGACTTTACGGCCATTATCAACCCGCCCGATAGCGCTATTATGGCCGTGGGTAGAATTAAAGAAGTAGTGGTGCGGAAAAAAATTGTTGGTGCAGACACTAACAACGGCAATAGTGAATTTGTGGTTAGCAATGTAATGAAGATCACCTTAAGCTGCGACCATAGAAGCGTGGATGGCGCAGTGGGAGCGGGTTTCCTGCAAACGTTTAAAAAATACTTGGAGAACCCGGTAACGATGCTGGTGTGAGGAAGTTAATAGTGAAAAGCCCGTAATAAATAATAAAGCCGCTGAAATTTCAGCGGCTTTATTATTGGTGGCAATTAAAGTATTTGGTATATCCGGCATGCCACGAAACTTTTTTTGGCTGCGGCTTGCCTCTTTTTTGTGAGGCCATTCTTAACCCAAAAATGCTGCCCGCTGTAGTAGTGTAAAGTGGATGACAGCTACTTGAATGTAAATAGTTATCAGGCTAAATACAGGGCATTTTGCAATCGTTGTAAAAATCGGTTACGTTTATAATTTTTTAAACCCGCTCCTACAATACCGGCAGGGACCTACTTTAGTTTTAATTTAAGCTATGGGTGCTGATAGTTAGCCTAACTTGCGCAGAAGCGAAAGTTGCCATTACTCCAAAATCATTCTGTATGTCAGTACAAAAATTTTTCTTCTCTATCATCATCATAGCCGGAGTTGTTTTATCAGGTTGCAATAAAACGCCAACCGAAACTTTAAATGAACAAATCAGTCCAACTGCTGTGCTGAAGTACTCCGGAAATTTTATGGGCCAGGGTGGAAAAAAAGCTTCCGGCAAAGCACAAATTTACCTGGACAGCAATAAATATTTTTTGAAGCTGTCTGATTTCAGTTCCGATAACGGCCCTGATTTGAGAGTTTATCTATCTAAAGCGGCGGCTCCGTCCGAACACATTTCTCTTGGCAGCTTAAAGTCAACTCGTGGAAATGAAGTATATGAGATTTCCACACCTCCCGATTTTATGCAATACCGTTTTGTGCTCATTCACTGCGAGCAATACAATCATCGCTACGGCAGTGCAGAATTAATGCAATAAGGCGGTCTCAATAACTTCTGTTGCACAATTTTTCCGGTCAACAACCACAGATGCAGATCGTCTGTTACCCTTTGTACTTGCTACGCTAAATACCCTTCCGTTAACGGAGCTTTCATTGTCCCTGCTATTTCAGTAACAGTAAAAGGCAAATAGTGAATGAGCTTAGGTTAAAGCCAGACTGATAGTTTTGCTTAACTGTTCAAAGCCATGATACTAATTGGCAGTGGCTAACCTCTCAACACCAGCCTGCAACACGGCAAATTAAATACTATTAAAACGTTGCCGAACCAGCAAGCATTTACATTTTTACAAACGGCTTCACCCTTACTTCATCTCCACTTTGCCATTTAATAAAATACGTCCCCGATGGCAATCCGGCTAACGATATTTCGGTGCTGTTGTTACCGGCCGGTACATTTATAATTTTTATTACCTGGGCTTTGGCATCTACAAGCGTTACCAGTTGTACACCCGTTTGAAGCGGCAACAAAACAGTAAGCGTTCCTTGCGCCGGGTTAGGGAACAGTTGCACATCCAGGCTCTTGCTTCGGTTCACTGCTACTACTTTCGTGTATTCAAATTTGGCATCCCTGTCTACCTGTTTCAAACGATAAAAGCCTTTGCCTTCTATTGGTTGCACATCGTTCAGCGTATAGGATTGAATGCCTGATTGGTTGGCCGCCAGTACCGTTCCTATCTTGCTAAAATAGATGCCATCAGTGCTTCGCTCCACATCAAAATGGTCGGTATTTAATTCATTATCCGTTTTCCATTCCAGCGTTACACTTCTTTCGCCATTTTTTGCATAGAACGATAGAAGCCTTAGTGGCAAAGGGTTTCCTTTGAGGAAGGTTTGATAACCGGTAAGGCTCCAATCGTCAAGCGTACGCATAAAGAAGGTATGATTGCCATCGGCAAGACTGCCCACATTAGCACTGAAGGTGATGTTAGAAAGCGTTACTCCCGGTGTAAATGTGATGGGTGTTCCATTGCCGCGACCGGGATCGGTATCAAAAAAGTACTCGCCATAAACCAGGTTACCGGGTGCGGCAGGCGCTGTTGGATAAGCCGGGTTTTCATCCACTAAAAAGTCTTTCTGGTTAGTGATGCTCCACCGGCCTTCGCCGCTTTTTGTACGGAGGTACATACGATGTATGCCAATGCTAAGACCTGTTGTATTTACAGAAGCGGCTACGTTAGATAGATCAACAGAAGGGGTAATGGCGATAGCACTTCCGCTGCCGAAACCAGGATCAGTATCAAAGAAATATTCCGCCTGCATAAGGTTTTGAGGCGTTGCTGGATTGGTTGGATAGGCAGGATCAAAGTCCACCAGAAAGTCTTTTACATTACTGATGCTCCACTTACCATCGGCACCTTGTGTGCGAAGCCATAAGCGGTGAACGCCATTGGATAGACCGGCTGTGTTGATAGTTGCCGCTACATTGGGCAGATCAATTGCGGTTGCCACCGGAATGGGCGTACCGCTTCCAAATCCCGGATCGGCATCAATAAAATATTCAGCCCTGGTGATGGTTTGAATAGTTGATGCTATTTGATAAGCAGGATTATAATCTACCAAAAAATCAATCACATTGGTAAGTCCCCAGCCGCCATCGGTGCTACGGGTGCGCAAGCAAAAGCGATGAATGCCATTAGATAAGCCGGACGCATTTACTATTGCCGCCACGTTGCTCAATGTAACCCCTGGCGTGATAGCGATGGCGGTGCCATTGCCAAAGCCGGGGTCTGTATCAAAGAAATATTCGGCAGTAACAATGTTTTGCGGGGCCGCGGGTGAAGCAGGATAAGCCGGGTCTTGCGCTTTTGCATAGTGTGCTGTAACCATCCATGCGAGCAATAAAAAGAATTGTTTCATAACAGAAAGTTGAAGTTTAGCTCAATAGAAGTAACGGTGATGTAAGGTTTTACAGTGCTGTCATACTCCGGCTCCCCTCTCCAACTTGTTGGAGAGGGGTTGGGGGTGAGGTCTTAGTTATTATTCCTTGAGCTGAATGTTACATTCATAGTAGCCGTGCCGGTTGGGATGGAGGTAGGAATGGTTAAGCTATAAATGCTTGGTATGGGCGGAATGCCTGAAAGTTTGTAAGGATCGGGGCCGCCAAATGCACCACAGTCGGGGGTATAACCAGCTATGGTAACACCCGCACCTATGGCAGGAGAGCCGGCTTTGAGGGCAACACGTGAATCAAGAGAACCTGTCGTACCGCCTACATAAACATTGGTCATGTTTACACTTACTTGATTGCCTGTGGCGGTACCGGGTAGAGTTTGTGCTACTTGGAATAAATTATTTTTTAAGGTGCAATTAGTGAAAGTTCCTTGCGCACCATTTCCAAAAACATTGTTGGATACGTAAGCATTGGAAATAGCATTTGTACTATTGTTGGCGTATTGACTATTGTTTCGGATCACATTGCCAGTACCAATAAGTCCACCCAAATTAAAATAAGCTTGATAAAAAATACAGTTTTCGATAGTGACATTACTCATGGTAGGTACTGAACCATTGGCGGTTATATAAATTTGAACGAGGCATTTACGAATTGTAATACCGTTAGAATTTACATTAGAACCATTGTCATAGAAAGTCACATAATTGATAACATCTTTTTCAAAAGTTAAATTCCATGAAGTTGCACTTCCATAAATAATAATGTAGCTGTTAAACCATAGTCCCAAAAATTTACTGCCTGCCGCCGCTGAATTAGTCATCTGAATTCCTCCAACTTTAGCATTTTGAGTAGCCGCTTGCAAGCCAGCATTATAAGGAAAAGAAACATCTGAAGGATTTAAAAAATAGCCAGGCCCAATGTACACCAAACGCTTGGTAGGTGTAAAGCCTGAATAGTCTGTACCACTTGCTTCAACATGAATGGTATCGCCGGCAATAACTGATGCAGAAGAGACAGCAGCAGGCAAATCAGTAAAATCAGCCACCACTCCCGCATTATTATTCACCCGCCATATTTTGGCAAATGAAGTAGAAGCAAGTAATACGGCAACAAAGAGTAGAGTAAGCTTTTGCATAATAAAAAGTTTAGGAGGTTTATGTTGTAGTTGAAAGAATGCTTTGGATGAAATATAAAAAGGCGGGGCGGCTGTTAGCGGACTAAGTACTTACGGGCAAAGAGTATCCATCAATTTTATAAACGTTCTGATGGCTTCTTTCCAGGGCGCCGGTATAAAAGGAATTAATAAAATGCCTTGCAGTATCGGCTTTATCACATGATAAATGCTACAAACTTTTTGTAACACGCCGCTTGGGTCAGCGGCTACATTGGCGGCGTTAAAATGTTTGGCGGCCCCTTCTTTAAACTGGCTAAGGTCGGCCTTGTTAATGTGCTCGTTGATTTCCTCAAAAGTGATTTGCTTGTCCATTTTTTTTAGTTTAAAAAGTTTAAAAAGAATGTTACGCAATGCTTTTCACAGAGGTACACAGTGCCCCGCCTTAGAGGTACACGAGATAAAATTTATAGGGATCACAATCAGTAAGCGCAGGCACGGTAATGCCGGAGGTAGTTTAAAAAGAGAGAATCAATAAGCAGTATTCAATAAGGTGCAGCCATATAATTGGTGATCATCCCTGTTTTACACAAAGCCGCAATGCGGTTGGTTACTTCCAGCTTGCCGTAAATATTTTTCAGGTGCGTGTTTACAGTAGCCGTGCTGATGAAAAGCAACGGCGCAATTTCTTTGCTGGCGCAGCCTTTAGCTACCAGCTCCAGTATTTCCTGCTCTCTTTTGGTTAAGCTATTTTCCATGGTGGTGAATTGTAGTTGGTAGAATAATGGTACAAACCTACCTGCCGCTATAGCAATACCAAACAACGGGAAAAAGACGGGTTTTAGGGAGGGTGTTTTCCCCGGTGCTTTGTGACCTTTTCCACGTATTTAATTTCTGGATTTTGGCTGTAACACTTGCTGGGCCTGCATTGTACATAAAGAGGGTATAAATAGATGGGATGAGGTTGAAGCGAAGACAGTAAGTTGTTTTTATATTCAAGTATTAATTAACTTAAAAATTTATTTTATGGGAGCACCAGGAAACACTGATAGATCAGACACCAAAGAAATGGTAAGGTATTATCAGGAGCATCACAAAACCGCTATAGAAGCGGGAGGATTTAAAGCCGCTGATTGGGGCTGGGTATCACTTAAAGAATTAATGGATTTTCTTCAGGAGTTGAAAGACAAACACGGCGCAGACGGGTTGCGTACTTATTTTGGTGCGCATCATAAAGAAATTATGCCTCCGGATTATCCTCGTCCTTATTTTGGTTACAACACAGTAATTTTTGTAGGCACCAAAAAAAATGGTAAGCTAAATCAGGACATAGAGTTTCATGCTGAAATTGACGGCGGGAACTTTGATTTGGTCATTGGAAAAAGCCAAGGGGTTAAAGACAAACTGGTTGCTTTAGACGATGAAGACAAACAGCATCTCCACCCACCGGATGATGACGACAATGATTTACACAGGAACGGTGACAGTGTATTGCTGTCCAACTGAACAATGAGAACCTGCAAGCAACGGAACAATCGCAGAAAAAACAATAACCAATTGCATGTGGGCAGAACTTGTGCTACCGGATTATCTAGCATTGATAGCTTTTCTTACGGGTTTATGGCGGTATAAACTTCTGCGCCCTTTTCCCATGAAAGGTTTTGTTTTTTTACTCGCTTTTATCATCATTGTAGAGTGGGGTGCTGCGGCCGGGTATTACCTGATTAATAAAAACAACAGTTGGGTTTTTAATATACTTACCACTGTTGAATGTTGTTTCTACTTTCTTTTGTTTTCACGAATGTTGAAAAAGCAAAAGGTGAAGAAATTAGCTTGGTTCAGCGCCCTGCTTTTCCCTTTTGCTGTGGTTGCTAATTGCGCTTTTTTTCAAGGCTTCAACAATTTGCATACTAACACGCTTATCATAGGTTCACTGCTGATTATTGTATTTACATGCAGCTATTTTTACGAGCTCCTGCAAACTCCGAATGAAATGAAAGTTTTTAGTGTTCCACTATTTTGGATTAGCACGGGGCTTCTTTTTTATTATGCCGGCGATTTTGTTGATACGGCTATCTTTTCTCATTTGGTTTACATAAAAGATAAAACGTTCATTAGAATTTTTCACAAAATTGAATTTTATCTTAATACCTTTTTGTATTGCTGTTTCATTATCGCTTTTTTATGCCAACGCCGGACAATCAACACTTATACATAGCCCTTATTGCGGCTACGGTTGTTATCCTTTTAGTGGGCGGTTTTGTCGTTGCCTTTATGATGGCTTATCAAAAAAGACACAACCGGCATTTGAAAGAAGTGACTGAAATGAAAGCGGCTTTTGATCAGATATTGTTACAATCCAAACTTGAAATCCAGGAGCAAACCTTCACCACCATTTCCCAGGAAATTCACGATAACGTAGGCCAGCTCCTAAGCCTCGCCAAAGTGCAGGTAAACATCATTGACCAAAGCGAAACCACTGACAAAGCCGTCCTTGCCGAACTAAGGGACAACATCGGCAAGGCCATGACAGACCTGCGTGATATGGCAAAAGCCTTAACAGCGACCATCTGCGGTTACTTAGTTTAAAAGACCTGATTGTACCGGAGTTGGCCCGTATGCAGCGGAGCGGTCTGCTTGCTACTTCTATAACCGAAGAGGGCACGCCGCAACCCGTAGACCAGCAAAAAAAACTGATCCTTTTTCGTATTATCCAGGAGGCTTTGCATAATGTAATAAAGCATGCCGGCGCTACCAACCTACAGGTACAATTGCTATATACAAACGACGCGGTAGAAATAAAGATCATTGATAATGGCAAAGGTTTCCATGTAGAGAAAGTCATTGCCACCGATGGCCTCGGCCTTCATAACATGATGAGCCGCGCCGCCTTGCTGAAAGGCAAAGCCTATATCAAAAGCCGCCCCGGCGAAGGCGCCGCCATTATAATAACCATTCCTTATGCCTGATATAAAGTACATCACCATCGTTGACGATCATGCCATGTTCCGCAAAGGACTGGCATCGCTCATCAATTTTTTTCCTACATACAAAGTGTTGTTTGATGCGGCTAATGGAAAGGATTTTATTGCTCAATTAAAACCGCCCCACCTGCCCGACATTGTGCTGCTTGATATTACCATGCCGGAGATGGATGGCTATGCCACCGCCGAATGGATTCGGGTGAATCATCCTGGCATAAAAATCATTGCGCTCAGTACCATGGATTCGGAAACGGCTATTATAAAAATGATCCGGCATGGCGCCTGCGGTTATGTATTAAAAGATGCCGAACCAGCCGAATTAAAGAACGCTTTTGATGAAGTGCTGAGCAAGGGATTTTTTTATAATGACATGGTCACAAGAAAGATTTTACAATCTATTCATCAACTGGCAGATGAACGAAATGGGGCTACTTCTTTTATAAAGCTAAATGATAGAGAGGTAGAATTTCTACGGCTTTGTTGCACCGAAAAAACGTACAGGCAAATTGCCGCTGAAATGTTTTTAAGCGAAAGGACCATTGATGGCTACCGCGAAGCCTTGTTCCAAAAACTCAATGTTACTTCACGTGTTGGGCTGGCTATGTACGCTATTAAAAACGGCATTGTGAAGATTTGAATTTGCTGGAAAAAAACCTTCGAGGTTTTCAAAACCTCGAAGGTTTGCTTGCTGCGCCTCTATGGTTGGCTCGCTGCGAAACCTCAACGGTTTATTATTGATTTACCATCAAACAATAGATTCGTATCGGGGTCGGTCAAAATGGTTGAAACGCTTGCTGCCATTGGTATTTCCAGTCTTTTATCTTTCACCGCAACCTGCTGTTTTACCACCGCGCCGGTGGCTTTATTTACAAGGCCAAGCGTAAGGTTAAACCGGTACAGCGATGCTTGTTTTTGTGTGATGGTAAGATACGATTTGCCTTTATCCACACGAAGGCTGAAATCCAATTGCGGCACACCCGGCTTATACAACCACTGATCAAAAAACCATTTTAAATCTTTACCGTAAACCCTTTCGGCTACGGCTTCAAAGTCCCTTGTATCGGCATTGCTTCCTTGGTATTGATTGTAATAAGATTGGATGATTTTTTGAAACAGTGTATCGCCAACTTCATTGCGCAGCATGTGCAAAATCCAGCCTCCTTTTTGATAGCTGTTGGCATTCAGTAACGACATTAAATCTTTCGTGGAATCAACAACAGCATGCGTAGAAATTTTAGCAAAACTGATAGCGTCGTCACGGTCTTTTTTCAATCGTTTAATGGCTGCGTCCCGGCCATATTTTTTTTCGAAATACAGATCGGTAAAATAAGTCGCGAAGCCTTCACTTAACCAAAGATGCGCAAAGGATTTTTCAGTAGCCATATCGCCAAACCATTGATGCGCTATCTCATGCGCCAGCAGGTCTTCCGAACTTCTTGTACCCGTTACCGATTCCTCTGCATAAAAAATGCAGCTTGCATTTTCCATTCCGCCAAAGATGGTTTTCGATTGTACGTTGGCGAGTTTATTATAGGGATAAGGAGCAATATAAACGGAGAAAAATTTGACGATCTCAGGTGCAAGCGCATAATCGTAAAAGCCTTTTGTACTATCCTGCGGATAGACCCATGCACTGATAGGAATGCCGGCCGGATAATCATCAAATGTTTTAGTGGCAAACTTGGCTACGCCTATCACCATGACTTTGGTGGGCAACGGCACATCTTCTTTCCAATGCGTAAGCTTAGTAACGTTACTCAATTTTTTCTCTTCAACTTTTACTCCGTTTGAGATAACGCTATACTGTGCCGGTGCTGTAACCATAAATTCAAATGTTGCTTTATCATCGGGCCGGTCAACGCAGGGAATCCAGTGGTGGGCCCGGTTTGGCCAGTTGTCTGCAAAGAATGTTCTATCGCCATATTTGTTTTTGGAGATGATCAAACCATCATCCGGGAGGCCTTTGTAATAGATAGTTATCCATGCCGTATCACCCGGTTTGCCATTCTGGGTTGGGATGATAACCTGTTGGGCATTTTGTATAAACTGCGCCGTAGAAAGCTTCTTATAAAAAATAGTAGCGGCGGTTACCTTCATTCCTTTTCCGCGTTCAATACCCGTTAAATCAAACACAGCATCACCAGGCTGTTTCAGCACTACTTGTATAGAAGTTTTTCCTTCAATTGTATCATTGGTATCGTGTAAAGCAATTTCAAATTCGTAGTGGAGCACATCAATGTTCTGTGCCGACGCAACCCGTACTAAAAACAATAAACAAAAACAAGTCACTATTCTCATAATTCTTTTTGTATTCAATTCGTGTGATTCGTGTTTAAAGGTTCTCCAGCATCTCCACTACCTTCTCTCTTCGCAATATCACATAACCAATCCGGTCATTGCTAATGCCTTCTTTCAACTGATAGCTGAAAGCCAACTGATCTTCGTCCACGGTAGTTTCAAAGTACTTAAAAGAGATGTTAGCATAAGGCTTTAGTTCTTCGCCAATTTCATATAAATGCGTTGATAAAATGAACAACGAATTTTTAATTTTCATTAATCCTTTTATTACCGTTAGCGAACACTTCATCGCATCCTGCACATTGGTTCCTTTGAACAATTCATCAATCAGCACCAGCCATTTTTTACCATCGTTTATTTTATAAATGGTGTTCTTAATGCGTTGCACTTCATTAAAAAAATAACTCTCGCCTTTAGCAATATTATCCGACACATTGATATTGGAGAGCAGCCCGTCAAACAAGCTCAGTTGCATGGAACGGGCAGGCACACCCATGCCAATGTGCGCTAAAAAAACCGACGAGCCAACGGCTTTGATCATGGTACTTTTGCCCGCCATGTTAGCGCCGGTAAGAAACAAAAAGTTCTCGGCCGGTTGCAGCGCCAAATCATAAGCCACGGGCTTTGGTAGCAGCACATGATATAAGCCCTGTGCATTAAAATAGGGTTCGTCGGTTTCTAAAAAAAGGGGGAAGTGCAGGTCGAATGTTTTTACCGCCATAGCCATAGAATACCAGGCCTCGAGGCGGCTGAAAATATCAATCAACTCTATCAGGGCCGACTTGTAATGGGTTCGGAAATGATAGGCGTAGTAAAGGTTTTGCTGTGAAGTGAAGGCTTCTTCACGCTTAGTGATGGACAACTCCTGCAGCGGTTTTTCGGCCAGCAGCTTTTTCATCCGTTCGATGTAAAAAGTCAGGTTAGATGAGAGTTCAGCTCCTTCAAACAGCTTTACTAACTTTTGCGAGCCGCGTAAAAAATCGGCAAAATGTTTCACTGAATATTTCACCATGGAATAGTCGGCGCTATGCAAAAATTTATAGGAGTAGCTATTGACTATGTTTTGATTTGCCGGAACAGGATCAAGGTTATAATCTAAAAACTTATCCATCATAATGATGGTGCCGTTGGTGATTTCTGCCGGCCAATCGGCCAAATGGTTCAGTAACGTTTTAATAATGTTTTGCGTGCCGATGATCCGTTTCAAATCGGAATGTGGCTCAGTAAAAAAGCGCCGCAGCCATTCTTTGCCACCAACGGTTTTAGTGAAGTTGAGCTTATGAAAAATGGACGCTTCTTCATCAGCATGAAAGATGGAAATATCGTTAAAGGTTATTTTATCTATCTGCATACTCCAAACCCCTAAAGGGGCTTTTAGATTCATTAAAAATTAAGTGTCTTTTATCTATCGAAACTCAATCGCTTGCCTTTATGAGAGTCGTTAATGGTTCCGTTTTCATAAACAAGATGTCCGTTTATAAAAGTATGGGTGATGGCGGCCGGAAAGGTTGTGCCTTCCAATGGGCTCCATCCGCATTTGTATAAAATGTTTTGTGCCGAAACCGTGGTGGGTGCCTCTAAATCTATCATCACCAAATCGGCGTAATAGCCTTCGCGCAGGTAACCTCTTTCACTTATTTGAAAACAGTCGGCTACGGCGTGGCTCATCTTTTCAACTAAAAACTCCAGCGAAATCCTGCCTTGCTTATGATACTGTAACATGAGCAGTAACGAATGTTGCACTAATGGCAAACCGGCATGCGCATGCTCGTACGGTGGGTCTTTTTCGCTCAGTAAATGCGGAGCATGATCCGTAGCGATCACGTCCAAACGCCCATCCAGTACTGCTTTCCAAAGGGCCTCTTTATTGTTGGGCGATTTAATAGCCGGGTTGCATTTTATTTGATAGCCCAATGTTTGGTAATCATCGCTGGTGAAGTGAAGGTGATGAACGCATACTTCGGCGGTGATGCGTTTATTTTTCAACGGAAACAAATTGGTGAATAGCTGCAATTCTTTTTCGGTGGAGATGTGCAGTATATGAAGCCGCGTGTTATACTTTTTAGCTAACTGCACGGCTTTAAACGACGATTCAAAACAAGCGTCTTCGTCGCGAATAATGGGATGATCCGATGGTTGCAGGGCTTCTTTAACCGCTTTCAACTTTTGATAGTTTGCTCTGATGATCGGTTCTTCTTCGCAATGCGTGGCAATCAGCACTTCGCTCTCACGAAAAATTTTATCAATAGTGAGATAATTATCTACCAATAAATTGCCGGTAGAAGCGCCCATGAATATCTTGATACCACAGATGTCCCTCTTTCTATCATTCGTTTTTAAAACTTCATCAGCATTATTATTAGAGGTGCCCATGAAGAAGGAGTAATTGGCTACTGAACTTTGTGATGCAATAGCATATTTCTCTTCCAGCAATTCCTGTGTAAGTGCCGCGGGTAAAGTGTTTGGCATCTCCATAAAAGAAGTGGTGCCGCCGGCTATAGCGGCTCTTGACTCGCTGTGGATAGTAGCCTTATGCGTAAGGCCCGGTTCGCGAAAGTGGACCTGGTCGTCTATTACGCCGGGCAGCAGGTATTTGCCGTCGCCGCGGATTTCAGTAACCCGGTAATCAACTTGTATGTTTGCTGCGATTTTTTTTATACGTTCGCCCTCAATAAGTACATCGCCTGTGATAATGCGGCCCTCATTTACAATGTTGATGTTTTTGATCAGGTAATTTTCCATCGCCTAAATTTAAAAGACAAGCTCCTATGCAATATAAACAAAGACGCCACCCTAACCCTGCAAAGCCTTTTTTTACTACGCTGTTTTTTTTATTCATCGCCTTTCCATTAGCCCTTTTTGCGCAAACCACGTACCTGCCGCAAGATGCTAAAGAAACTATTTTATTGGAGCGGATGGAGATTAAAGCCGGTACCGATTCGGTGCTGAACTTCTCTGCTACCAAGCCTTTCAGCCGTAAGCAGTTTATTCCGGCGCTGCAACGGACAAGCAGTACCACACCGCTGTCCAGGGTAGATGCTTATAATTTATATACAGCCGAAGCAAGCAATATTGAGTATGCTTTTAATGCTGATTCTATTATTAGCAAAAAGCCTTTCCTGAAAACCTTTTATAAAACGCCGGCCAATTTTTACGAGGTCAGGCAACCGGATTTTTTCTTAGCCATCAACCCGGTTTTTCAATTTGTTGTTGGTAAAGAAAAAGATAACAATGAACGAATGTTTTTGAACACCCGTGGCGTTTCGCTGCGGGCTATGATCGCTAACAAAATCGGCATCTCGGCTTACATCACCGATAACCAGGAACGAGATCCGTTATATGTGCAGCAATGGGTAGCGCAACACCAGGCCGTGCCTGGAAACGGTTATTACAAAAACTTTAAAGGCAGTGGCTATGATTATTTTGATGGTCGTGGTACCGTCACTTTTAATGTGGCTAAGTATATTGATGTGGCCTTTGGCTATGACAAAAATTTCATCGGCAATGGCTACCGAAGCTTGTTCCTCAGCGACTTTTCTAACAACGCTGTTTTTCTAAAACTGAATACCCGCATCTGGAAATTCAACTATCAGAATTTGTTTATGGAGCTGACCAATGCTTACCAACGTGGCGCCGATCAATTGTTGCCAAAGAAGTATGCGGCCCTGCATCACTTAGACATTGGTATTACCAAATGGCTGAACGTAGGTTTGTTTGAGGCGGTTGTGTTTGGCCGTAAAGACCATTTTGAATTTGGTTACCTCAACCCGATCATCTTTTACCGCTCTGCTGAACAGCAAAATGGTAGTCCTGACAATGCGCTGGCGGGGCTTGATTTTAAAGCCAACTTAGTAAAACATGTACAGCTTTATGGACAGGTATTACTTGATGAATTAAAGCTTGATCAACTAAGCAAAAAGTGGTGGGGCAATAAGTTTGGTTTTCAATTAGGGGCCAAGTACATTGATGCCTTTGGTATAGCTAACCTTGACCTGCAGGGTGAATGGAACCGGGTGCGGCCTTTTACCTATTCGCATGACGATTCTTTAGCCAACTATACGCACTACAACCAGCCACTGGCGCACCCTTTGGGCGCCAACTTTAATGAACTGATTGGCATTGTTCGCTATCAGCCGCTCCCTAAAGTAATGGTGCAGGCAAAAGCTATTTATTATAAGCAGGGAAAGGATACCAGCAATGTTAGCTATGGTTCTAACATTTTTTTGCCCAATGCGCCGCCTTACCGGACGATGGAATATGGATTTGAAGTAGGCTCAGGGGCTTTAGCCAAAGTGGGCTATGCTTCGTTATTGCTGTCGTACGAATTGAAGCCTAATTTTTTTATAGAAGCCAGTGGTGTTTACCGCAATCAAACCGCATATAAAAACTCCCCGGAAAAAAGTACCACGGTCATTTATGCCGGCATCCGTTGGAATATGAACAGAAGGAATTTTGAGTTTTAGATAGGTTGTAGGTTGATTGGTTAATAGGTTAATAGGTTAATAGGTTAATAGGTTAATAGGTTAATAGGTTAATAGGTTAATAGGTTAATAGGTTAATGAATTTTTGAGCCGGGTAAGGTACTTAGTAACCCAGTAACATAGAAACTTATTAACTGATCAACAAGTCAACTAATCAACCAATCCCTATCCTTCCAGATGAATGGTAAATACAATCATTCGTGAGCGCATATCGCCCAATACACGGGAGTAATTTAAATTATCGTTTCGGGTATGCAGGTTGCCTAATCCATTACTGAATTTTATTTCGGGGGCCATAATAAAGCTGGGGTAATAGAGCTTAAAGCCGATGCCCGCCTCGATGCCATAATCCATGCGGGCAATCTTCAGCATATCATCGGCTTTACGGGCCTGTGCATTGGAAGCAAGGTCCATATCTACTTTAAAGCCGCCCATCATATACACTTTAAAGTTGCCGATACGGTCCGATAAAAAACGTAGTTGAAACGGGAAAGACGTAATTACCGATTCCACCTTTTTTTGAACCGTGTAGGCATTGTCTAAATAATCAGGATAGCGCAGGTGGTATTCTACGTCGCGTTCGGTAAAAATCAGTTGCGGGTTAAAGCGGATCTCCACCCGCTGGTTCAACTGGGCAGTGGCCGACAAGCCTAAATTAAAACCGGCCGACCAGGTAGGTTCTGCGGTTAAAATACTATCCTGGGTCAGGTAGGAAGGGTGAAGCTCTGAATGAAAAGAGGCGCGGTTAAACCCCAGCGAAATGCCGAAGTAATATGGTTTATAATCATGCTCCTCCATATTCAACTCACGTTGGGCATAGGTACAGGAGCAGGCAAAAAAGCAAAAGAGCAGAAGAAGCGTTTTCAGGTAACCGGTTTTCGTGCACTGTAAATACAACATATTCCTAAGCTGAGCGATTTATAATAGGTATTGGAGTAACCTGTTTTGTTTAAGATGTCTAAAAGGTGTTCCCGGTCGGGAAAGGCTTTAGCCGATTCGTTCAAATATTGATACGCCTTTTTATTTTGCCGGAACCACTTAGCCATTTGCGGCGCCAAAAACCCCATGTAAAAATGGTAAAACGCTTTTACACCGGGCAGTTTGGGTTTACTGAACTCCAGTACCACTAACTGCGCACCGGGCTTTAGCACCCGTAATATTTCTGCAAGGCCTTTTTCGAGGTGTTCAAAGTTTCGCACCCCAAACGCCACCATCACGCCATCAAACGTATGGGTACTAAAGTTTATTGTTTCGCCATCACCACTATACAGTTCAATGCTTGTTTGCAGGCCGGCCTTTTCTATTTTGTGGCGGCCTATTTCCAGCATGCCTTCTGAAATATCTATCCCGATGATTTTTTCCGGCGCTATTAGCTTAGCCGTCATAAGGGCCATGTCGGCCGTGCCGGTAGCTACATCCAGCAACAGTTTGGGCTTATCGGCTGCAAAAAGACGGATGGCTTTTTTACGCCAGCCCACATCAATGCCGGCGCTGAGAAAGCGGTTCATAAAATCGTAGCGGGGCGCAATGTCGTCGAACATTTTGCTGACCTGCTCTTTTTTGGAACCGGTTTGGGTAAAGGGTTTTATATCATCGTGTGGCAACTTATTCATGGGGCGTAAAGGTAGAGGGGTTTGGAGTTTTAGTTTGTAGTTGGTAGTTTGTAGTTGGCGTGATGGGCGGGAGGTTCTCATTTGTTGCCATAGCTTTTTTAACTGCCGAAGTGGTGGCGAAAGCATGTAGCTAAGAAAGTTTTTGTACTTGGCTGCATTATTACTATCGTCGTCTGTTGCCACACTTGTCTCCCGTTTAGCGGGGTGCTTGTACGGTTGGTAATATTATTGGTCACTATTCAGTCTTTCTCTTTTAGTTCTGCCGCGGTTCTACCATTGCTTTGAAAGTGCTGTGGCTTTCGTTCCATGGGAACGTTTCATGGGTAGAAGATCATTGTATGTATGTCTTTGCGTTCCTTCAGAACGCCTGATGCAACTGGGTTTCACTCTATTATAGTCATTCTTCTTGTCGTTTGTTTTCCACTTTTTTTCTTAACAAAAAAAGTGGAGCAAAAAAGTCAAGGCTATTCAATGGCTCCGCCTGAAGAGCCGGGCCAACGCACAACAACCAGCCACTACATGCTTCAATCCTTCGTTGTGTACTCAATACTTCTCACACGAATACTGTCTTCACTACAGATAGTTTGAGTCGTATGTTTCTTTAGCTGCTAATAGTGATGAGCTATTGAAGGCGCTGTATTCCGTGTTGCTTTCTTTACAGCATGAAGTGAACTAAACAAGCACGGAATAAGGCGCTGGACGGCGGGGTTTTCATTATGCCTTATGAATTGTCTATTAATGAAAAAGTTGTAGTGAACGATTGACTGATGAAAGAATAATGATTGTACAAGCGTTTGCTGTGCGTTTGGTGGCCTTCCTCCCACCGGGGGAAGGTCGGGATGGGGACCGTTACCGCTCCAACTTAAACCCAGCTTCCACTCCAGGACGTTGCGCAGCATTCGCCACTTTCCATCCGGTGCGGTACATCCACTCCGTCATGCGGGCCAACTTTTTATAATCAATTCTATCGGCTTCATCCATCGGCGTATGATAGGTAGGGTGCAATAAAGTGGTATAAAAAATAGCGGGGAAACCAGCACGGGCATAAGGCAGGTGATCGCTACGGAAATACCAGCCTTCAATATGCGTCGCTTTATCCCACAACGTATCGAGCTTGAACTTTGGGCCTTCGTTGTTGGCTTCCATAGCCATAGCTACTAAATCAGGCGAGTTACGATGCGGAGCCTGAACGCCCAACAACGCGGCACTATCAGGATTATTTCTTCCTATCATGTCGCCATTTAATACCGCTACAATAGACGATGCCGGAACCGTTGGATGCGCACTGTACCATCTTGAGCCTAACAAGCCACGTTCCTCTGCACCATGCCATACAAAAAGCGCAGAACGCTTGCCCGGCGCTTGTTTAAAGGCCCTTGCGATTGCCAACAACGCTACACTAACCGAGGCGTTATCATCAGCGCCGTTATAAATAGAATCGTTACCGTAAGGCTGGCGAACGCCGTCATGGTCCTGATGACCGCTGAATAAAACATACTCTTTTTTTAAGGTAACATCGGTGCCTTCGATAGTGCCAATGATGTTTACGGAAGGATATAAAAAGCTTTCAATAGAAATGTTGGCGGTTAGCGTTGCACCTGCTTTTTTAACTTCATCAAGTGCCGACGCATGAAGCCATAAAACGGGTGGCTTCGTAGTAACTGAAGTGTTTGGGCCGCCTTCTACATCGTACAAACCGCGGGTCATGGCAGGCACTACCTGGCTCCAACTCTTTTCTCCCATTTCATCGGCGATAAAAATAATAGCCGCCGCTCCACGGGTCGTGAGGTCGTTACGAAATCTCGCTAAAACATAGGTAGGATAACGGCGTTCGGGCAGCGATACATTTAAATTTATTCCTTCTGTAGAAGCGAGTATCACTACCGCTTTTCCTTTAACATCCACGCCATCTAATTCGGCTTTCGATCCCTTGCCAACAAACACGATGGGTGCTGAGATATTGGCCGGTGCGGTCTGCGCTATCAGCGCCTCTTTCCATAAGAGCAATGCCTTTCCATTAATTAATATAGCGCTTGATGGTGATACCCGGTTACGATACAGGGAGAAGAATTGAAAATAACTGCCATCGTCGCCAGCCGGCTTCAGGCCTGCCTTTCGGAGTTCTTCGGCCCACCAAACCGATACTTTTAATTCATCCAGCGTACCTGCCTCACGTCCGCGAAAATGATCGGAAGCCATCGCATATAGATCCCTTTTCAAATCGCTTTCTTTAATAGCAGCAAGAGCTGGTGGCTGGCTTCCATTGCCTTTCTTTTGCGCCGCTACAGACAACATTATCAAGGTAAAAAACAAGGCCATCGCAGCAATTTTCAACTGTACATTTTTCATACTTAAACATACTAAATACAAAGCAACTGAAAGCCGTCATTTATCATTTACATTAGGGTTTGATTGTGGTACTTTAAATTACTTTAATGGATTTATTTTATGTCTGATAAGATCATCACTGCGGAGCAGGCGCGGCTGAACGCAAATGCCGCCAAACAAACGCCATTGGAGAAATGGGGACCTTATGTAAGCGAACGCCAGTGGGGAACGGTGCGGGAAGACTACAGTGAAAACGGTGACGCGTGGAATTATTTTTCGCACGACCAGGCACGAAGCCGCGCTTACTTATGGGGCGAAGACGGGCTGGCCGGCATATCGGATTATTTTCAAAACCTGTGCTTTGCGATAGCCTTATGGAATGGTCATGATCCTATTTTAAAAGAGCGGCTGTTTGGCTTAACAAATGGCGAGGGAAATCATGGCGAAGATGTGAAGGAATTGTACTACTACTTAGATAACCTGCCTACGCATTATTATATGAAGTACCTGTATAAATATCCGCAGCAGGCATACCCTTATTTGGAGCTGATCGAAAAGAATAAGACCCTAACCAAACAAGACCCCGAGTTTGAAATTTTAGATACGGACGTTTTTAAAAACGGCGATTATTTTGATGTAACAATTGAATATGCCAAGCAAGGGAGCGAAGACATTTTCATCCGCATCACTATCCATAACCATGGGCCAAAAGCCGCACCCATCGCTGTTTTACCCACTTTATGGTTTTACAACCGCTGGCAATATGGTGGCTTAACCACAAAGCCATCTATTGTGTATGTAGATGATAAAACGGTTAAAGCATCGCATGAACGCTTGGACGATTACTGGTTATATTTTCAACAACCTGATGATATTTTATTTACCGAAAATGAAACCAATAGAGAGAAACTTTTTGGTCAACCGAATGAAACGCCTTTTGTAAAAGACGCTTTTCACGATGCTATCATCCATAATAAAAACAGGAATGAATTACATGCGAAAAAAAGCGGTACTAAGTGTTCGCCGGTCTATCATCTGACTATTGACCCGAACCATTCTCAAACTATTTACTTGCGCCTGTCGAATGAATTAATTAGTGAACCTTTTGCCGAAAATTTTGAAGTAATTTTTGATAAACGTAAAAGCGAAGCAGACGAATTTTATGAGGCGCTTCTTCCAGCCAATAGCGACAGCGAATTAAAAAACTTACAACGCCAAGCCTTCGCCGGAATGCTATGGAACAAACAGTACTATCATCTTGATCTGGAGCGATGGCTGACACGAAGCAATGGCAGTACACCCATAACTAAGGAGAGGAAGGAGGGCCGCAACCACACCTGGAAATACCTGAAAAACCAGGATGTGATTTCGATGCCAGACAAATGGGAGTATCCCTGGTATGCCGCCTGGGACACGGCTTTTCACTGCATCACCTTAGCTATTATTGACCCTGTTTTTGCCAAAGGACAACTACTGCTTTTTATGCGGGAATGGTACATGAACCCCGAAGGCCAACTGCCGGCGTACGAGTGGAACTTTAGCGATGTAAATCCGCCGGTACAGGCCTTTGCAGCACTGGAAATTTATAAAACAGAAAAGGAAGTGAAGGGCGAAGGAGACATAGGGTTTTTAAAAAAAGTGTTTCAAAAACTGCTCATCAATTTTACCTGGTGGACAAACCGCGAGGACAGCAACGGCAATAATATTTTTGAAGGCGGCTTTTTAGGGTTAGACAATATTGGCTTGTTTAACAGAAGCAGTTTGCTGCCCGGTGGCGCTGTATTAGAGCAAGCCGACGGTACCAGTTGGATGGGCATGTATGCGCTGAATATGATGGACATTGCCATTGAGATTGCCACTGTTGATCCTTCGTTTGAAGATAGCTGCACCAAGTTTTACGAGCATTTTGTGTTGCTGGCCGAAGCCCTGAATGAACTGGGTTTGTGGAACGAAGAAGATGGCGCTTTTTATGATGTGCTTTCGGTAAACGGGCAGGAAGCCATGCCACTTAAAATAAGATCGGTAGTGGGTATTATTCCCATTTTTGCGGCATCGGTGATTGATAAAAAAAGACTCAAAAATTTAGATGATTTTACCCGGCGTATGAACTGGTTTAAGGAATACCGCATCAATAATAAAAAGTATTTGCCCAATGAAATTAAAAGCGGTGACGAATCTATTTTATTATCGTTGGTGCATAAAGAACGATTAATAAAAATTGCCGAACGGTTGGCAGATGAAGAAGAATTTTTGTCGAAGGGCGGCATCAGGGCCTTGTCAAAATTTTACGATGAGCATCCTTATTCGGCTACCATTGACGGTACTACTTTTTCTATTGAATACGATCCCGCCGATGCTACTTCGGGTTTATTTGGCGGCAACTCCAACTGGCGTGGACCGGTGTGGATGCCGATGAATTTTTTAATCATCAAAGCCCTTCAAAAATATGGTAGCTTTTATGAGGATAGTTTACAAATTGAATGTCCAAAAGGCAGCGGTAAGTGGATGAACTTATTAGAAGTGGCTACCTTTTTAAAGGGGCGGATTGTACAAATTTTCAGTCGGGATGAACAGGGCGAAAGGGCCGTGTATGGCGGTTATAACTGGTTTTACAGCCGCGAAGAGAACAAGGACTTGCTGTTGTTTCATGAATACTTTCATGGCGATAATGCCCATGGTTTAGGGGCCAGCCATCAAACCGGCTGGACGGCGTTGATGGTTAATTTGATAAGAGAAGACAATGGTTAATATATGGTGTCAGTTGATCTTTTTTCTACGCACTCCAAAGCTTTGCGCCGCCTTTAATCCCGTCTTTGTTCCCATCAATGGTAATGTTGGCATCCAGCTTAAAATTCAGCTTCGACGAATTGCCGCCACTAATGTACAGGTGATCGTAATTAAACACCGTTTTTAATACTTCAATCACCTGTTCCATACGCTGATTCCATTTTTGTAAGCCTGCTTTTTCCAACGCCTTTTCGCCAATAAAGTCATCGTATGTTTTTCTTCTGGTAATAGGGTGATGCGCCAATTCTAAATGCGGCAATAGTTTTCCATTGTACAATAAAGCGGTTCCAAATCCGGTGCCCAGTGTAATCACAAGTTCTAATCCTTTGCCGCTTACTACGCCTAAGCCTTGCAGGTCGGCATCGTTCACTACCCGTACGGGTTTACTTAACGTAGCAGTTAATAATGAGGCAAAGTCCACATCTATCCAATGCTCTTTATCGAGGTTAGGCGCTGTTTTTATCACCCCTTCTTTCACATAACCCGGAAAGCCAACAGCCACTTTATCATAAGCGCCAAAGTCTTTGGTTAGTTGCTGAATGGCTGTAATGATAGCGGACGGTGAAGCCGGCGAAGGCGTTACAATTTTTTCGTAACCCATCTGAGGTTCACCAGCGCCATTTAAAATAGTGGCTTTAATGTGCGAACCGCCGATGTCAAGCACTAAAATTTTTTGTGGGGAATCTTCCATGGTAAAAAAATTATTCGCTAAGCTATAGGCCGCCCTATAAAAATAGAGGAAGATCATAAATGTAGAAGCACTGTTTTGTTTAACCAGGTTGTTTGGTAGCGCAATAATTTAAATAGGTAGATAATTTTCATCAGCAAACAGAGGAAACAACGGATGCTTTGTAGCCATTAACCGCCAGCTCAATGGCCGCGTCAGTAAATTCGCAGGTGATGATGGCCCGTTCCGCATCTACAGGACATGCATGTGTCTGGGTGATGTCAATGAACTCTAATAGCAATAGCACATCTTTGAATTGCAAAGAAATCTTCTTCATGGGGTAACGGTTCAGGGGTGCAAATCTATATTCCACGATAGACTTTTACTAAGTAAAAACACTTGATTGTTGCGGTAAACTACTTGTGGTTACCGTATTTTTCCTGAGCAAAGCGGCCGTTGTTTTTATTATTGTATATAATTGGAAAACTCATCAAACGCCCGGTAGTTGGGCATCTGCTAATATATAGGACAACAGATGTAGAAGAGTTAGGGGCCATAAAATAAAATTTATTAAACTGATCAATAACACCCATCTTTGTCGAAGTGCATTTAAAGCTTACGATAAAAAGCCAGTTGATAGATTCTATCCCGTTGGAGCCTGAACGCTGCAAGGATGAGCAATATGTGAATGCGGTAAAAAGGCTTTTGAAAATCCGGCATGGCCATAAACTAAAAAGTGCCGGGATAACCGGAACATTTTTTATTGATATTCCTTCCTCGGTTCATGGCAACCGTTAATAGGTTATAACCTTCTCCTTTATACCCTCAGCCGATTTACTCTGGTTTTTTCCAGCATTATCTTTTTGAAACAACGTACTTAGCTAAGGCAGAAGGCATCTTTGCGGATACTTCAAGCGGATTGAATGTAGTGGCAGCCATTGCGCCGGCAAAAGAATTGGGGCCCCGGCAAAAAACGGTGGTTATCGTGGCCGGCAATTGGGGTATGAAATACTTAGACGGTGATTTTATTTGATTGAACCATTTTTATCGTTCCTGTACATTATAACAGTAAACCAAGTTGACGACTTTTACTTGTTACGCCATTTCCACTATGGCCTTTATTACCTTATTAACCGGGTTTAACCATTGGGCGAAGTGGCTTTTTACTTTATCAAATAAAACGCGGTGGGTGATGTATGTTGTAGGATCAACTTCTCCCTTTTTCATGGAAGCAATTACTCGCTCAAAATCTTCCTTTGTAGCATTGCGGCTGCTCAGTAACGTAGCTTCCCTTTTATGAAACTCCGGATGCGAGAAAGAGATGTCGCCTTTTTGTAAACCAATCAATACAAACCTTGCCCCGTGTGCCATGTAGCTAAAGGCTTTATTTATAGCGTTTAAATTGCCGGTGCAATCAATAACCACGGTGGGCATATCGCCACTGGTGATGAGGGCTAACTGCGCTGTAACATCCGCAGCCATAGCGTTGACGGTATGTTGTATTCCTAACTTTTCTTTGCAAAACTGCAGGCGGTCTTCATTTACATCAAGCGCTATTACTTTACCGCCTGCAATGCGGGCTGCCTCCATAGTACCAAGCCCTATAGGACCGGCGCCCACCACCAGTACATATTCATCTTTTTGCACACCCGCCCTTCGCACACCATGGGCTCCAATGGCCAAAGGTTCTATAAGTGCCAGTTCATCAAAGCTTAATCCTTGCCCATGAATGAGCAATGATGAAGGCACCGATAAATAGTCCGCCATACCGCCGTCCACATGCACGCCACAAACTTTTATGTTCGCACAACAATTGGGTTTGCCAGAGCCACAGGCAATGCATTGGCCACAATTAAAATAAGGGATGAACGTAACCGCTTCGCCTTTTTCAAAACCCGGTGCTCCATCAAATTCTATAAGCTCACCGGAAAGTTCATGTCCTAATATTCGTGGATAAGTAAAATAAGGTTGCGTTCCTTCAAAGGCATGCAGATCGGTGCCGCAAATGCCGATGCGTTTAATTTTTATAATAGCCGATCCGGTGGTTAAGTCGGGCCTTCGCCCTTCGCCGTATTCCAATACGCCGGGGGTTGTGCATACCAGGGTTTTCATATTATTGTTGCTTTATTCACTACTTATTTTTGACTGCGGCTTGCATCGGCATGTAGTCCTCACTAAACAATCCTTCGCTCTTCATAGCCTGCCAAAACGCAGGCGGGATAAAGACCTTAGCCATTTCTATATTTTTCTTTACCCTGTCTGCATCGGTCGTATTTAACGCTACACTTTTTACTCCGGGTACCTGTAACGCAAATTGTACACAGGCTTCCGCCGGTTTTATATGGAATGATTGGCAAAGCGCAAAGAAGCGTTCCCGCCATTGAAAGAGGACTTTATTTTCCGGTGCATCAGGATGGAGTAGTTTGTAATCGTAGTAATTAGTACCGGTTAAAAATCCCGAATGAAACACAGCGGAATTGATTACCATAACCCCTTTATTATCCAGCTCTCGTATAAACTGCAACAGCTCTGCCGGATGGGTTTTAATGGTCATGCTATTGGCGATCATCACCCAATCAAGCGGCACATCGCCGGCAATTCGTTGAATCACTTTCCAATCCTTGGCGCCTACACCTACTGCCTGTACTTTACCCTGCTGTTTTAAATCGAACAAAGCTTTGTAGGCTTCTAAAATATCATTGTATAATTTGGCTTCTTCGGCTTCGTTTTTCGCATTGGCTAAGTATTCGTCCGGGTCGTGTACTGAAACCATTTGCGGGATGTAGCCATGTAGTAAACTGTTGCCCTGTTCAAAACATTCCAGTATGCCATCGTAACTTATTTTTTGAACGGCATCGTATTTCAGGTCTTTCCACACGCCGGGTTCAAAGGTGGGTTCTGTGGTGGTCAGCAATGTGCGTAGCCAACCTAATTTATTGCTGATGACAACATTTTTTGATGAAACGTTTAACTGGTTTAAGCAAGTGCCTAATGTCTCCAAAGCCAGGCCAGCACCGTATTTGCCGGCCGTATCAAACACCACTGGTTTAGTTGATTGCAGCACACATTCTTTTATGATGCTGTACTTAGTTGCTTCGTCCAAAGCCACAAATAAATTTCCCAGTCCGCTGGTGCCAAAGATGATGGGTGGAAGTGGTATGCTGATCTTTTCGTTTTGCATGTAATCATTTTTAAAAGCATCGAAACCGAAATAGTGCTTTGTCTAATTTGCCAGCCCTGCTATTTCCTTTGCTAAATAAAGTACCGGACGTACAAGTGAGTGACACAACGATGCTGCTATGAAAAACCTCTGCCGGTTACCAAAAAAACTTTCACAATACCGTGCTTACCGCTGGCTCGTTTTCAAAATCAAAGTCAATCTTATTGCCGACGTTATGGCTTGTCCAACCAAAAAAAGCCACTACCGCAAAACACACTAATGGCACGATATAACCCAGTTGAATATTACCGGTGGCATCGCTGATATAACCAAAGATGCGGGGCAGGATGGCGCCGCCAACAATAGACATGATGATTAAGCTGCTGCCGTACTCCGTATCGCCACCAAGGTCTTTTATGCCCAGCGCAAAAATGGTTGGAAACATAATGGACATAAAAAAGCAAATTCCGACAATAGCATATACGGTAACCATGCCGTGTGCTGCAATAGCAACCACACATAACAACACATTGATGCCAGCGTACAAAGCCAGCAGCTTATTGGGTTTAATATCTTTCATTAACACCGTTCCGAGGAAACGGCCAATCAAAAATGCCAACCCGCAAATGCCTAAAAAGTCGGCTGCTTTTACCTGGTCTAAACCGGCTGATTTGGTGGCATATAAAATAAAAAGACTGAACACGCAGACCTGTGCACCCACATAAAAAAATTGAGCAATTACACCCCACGCCAGGTGCTTATGCCGGAAGGCATGAAAAATACTTTTGCTTGTTTCGCCACCTTCTTTGTGTTGAATTTTGGGGAGCTTGGTCAATGAAAAAATAATGGCGATCAGCAGTAATACGCCACCAAGTATCATATACGGCAACTTCACTGATGAGGCCTCAGAAGCCAATGCCAGCTTGCGTGCCGACTCGGCCATAGCATTTAATTCTGCATCCGTATGTCCTTTGGTTAAGATGACCCTTGCCCCGATGATAGGGGCTAAAAAAGCGGCCAGCCCATTGAACGATTGCGAAAGGTTAAGCCGCTGTGTACTGGTTTCGTGCGGACCTAAGGCACTTGCGTAAGGATTAGCTGCTGTTTCTAAAATAGTAAGGCCGCAAGCAATAATAAATAGCGCAAATAAAAAGAACGAATACGACTGATTATCGGCCGCAGGAATAAACAAAAACGACCCGATGGAAAAAAATAGTAAGCCGGTGATGATGCCAATTTTATAACCAAAACGTTTCATGATAAACCCGGCCGGCAGCGCCATTAAAAAGTAAGCGATGAACACAGCAGAATCTACCAGGGTTGATTGCGTGGTAGTAAGTGTGAATGATTTTTTTAAGTGCGGTATTAAGATGGGATCGAGGTTATGGGCAAACCCCCATAAAAAAAATAAAGAAGTAATCAATATAAAAGCGAAGCCTGTTTTGGTTGTTGCGGTTTTATCCATATACTGATTTAAAAAACTTTTGTTGTTGGAGATAGCCTGTACACCTTGCCCTTGGCTGTTTCAAAACTGGTTACATAGCCATTGGCTGTTTTTACTGGCGTTGTTTTTATGCCAGCTATAGTTACCGGCTTTGCGGTTCTTAATTTACAAGTACCACCATTGCCGGATTTGATGGTGGCGCTTGTTAAACCACCATTGTTCCAGGCAATGCCCACCTCAAAACCGCCTCTTGCTTTTAAGCCCCTTACTTCGCCCCCGGCCCATTCATCGGGCAGTGCCGGCAATAGATGTACTTCGCCTAAATGACTTTGCAATAACATTTCCGCCATGCCTGCTGTACCGGCGAAATTGCCGTCAATTTGAAAGGGGGGATGGGCATCAAAAAGATTGGGATAGGTGCCGCCACCACTGGCATAATTGGTACCGCCCTCACCGGTTAAATGAAGCAGGTCGCGTATCAAACGATAAGCATGATTACCGTCGAGCAACCGTGCCCAAAAATTAATCTTCCAGGCCTTGCTCCAGCCGGTGCCCTCATCGCCACGGATCTCTAATGTTTTTCGGGCTGCATCAGCCAGGGCGGTTGTGGTTACGGGGGAAATTTGTTCGCCGGGATAAAGCCCATACAAGTGCGATACATGCCGGTGATGTACTTCCACATCGTCCCAGTCTTTATACCACTCAACAATATTTCCCCGCTTGCCTATGTGAAAGGGATATAGCTTTTTTTCACTCGCTATCACTGTATCGCGGAATGATTTATCAGCGCCTGATTCATCGGAGGCTTTAATAAAATGGGCAAATAAATCGCGAATGATGGACATGTCCATTGTGCTGGCAGCAGCTATGGAACCTTGTATGCCCCGTTCATCTTTAAATGAATTTTCCGGTGACCCCGAAGGCGCTGTAACCAGGTAGCCGTCTTTATCCCTTACCAACCATCCTAAGGTGAACGTAACAGCGCCTTTCATTAAGGGATAAGCGGTTTGTAAAAGAAATTTTTTATCGCCTGTAAATAAGTAGTGATCCCACAAGTGCCGGCATAGCCAATTAGCTCCCATGGCCCAATTGGCCCATTTGGGATCGCCGCCGCCTATATCGCCAACCGGGTTTGATAAGGCCCATATATCGCTGTTATGATGCACTACCCAACCATCGAGGCCATAAAATTCTTTTGCTGTTTTTGCACCGGTAACGGATAAGTTTTTTATGAGTGTAAACAGCGGTTCGTGCAGCTCTGATAAATTAGTGACCTCTGCCGGCCAGTAATTCATTTGCACGTTAATGTTGGTAGTATAATTAGAGCTCCAGGGCGGACGAATATTATTATTCCAGATGCCTTGCAGGTTAGCCGCCACACCGCCCGGCCGCGAACTTGAAATAAGCAGGTAGCGGCCAAAAGCAAAGTATAAACTTTCTAACTCCACATCATGGGCGCCGGCGCTGTAGGCTGCTAATCGTTTGTTGGTTGGCAGCGATTGGCTGCTGTCCTTATCCGCTTTTATATGCAATGAAACCCGGTTAAAAAACCGATGATAGTCGGTAAGATGCGCCGCCAGCAGTTGGAGATACGTTTTTGCTGCGGCTGCGTCTAAATATTTTTTTGCGATGGCAACCTCGTCCCGCCCTTCCGATACCGGGCATTTGTCAAAACCATTAAAGGAAGTAGCAGCAGATAGAAGGAGAAGTACCTCGGTAGCGCCGCTCACTTTTATGCCGGCCGTATCAGTGTTAATGGTTCCATCCCTTGTAATGGCCTTCGTCAGCAATACATAGCGCATACCGCGGCAGCCGCTAAGCGAATCATTATACATAATAGGATCATGATTGTATTTAAGATAGCTCGGATCAACATGCGTTGGGGCTTTGCCATTCATGGATAATACATCATTGCCAGGTAAATTATTTTGATAATGTAACTGACTTCTGGTAGTTATTTGAAGGTTGAGGCTTTTTGGTTTTGTTGCTGTCAATCGAACCACCATTACCTGATCGGCTGCTGATGAAAACACTTGCCGGGTATAGGTTACACCATCAACACTAAATTTTGTAGTGGCAATAGCATCGGCAATATTCAGATCACGATAGTAAGTAGTGAAAGCTGTAGCATCAACATTTTGTTTGATGGTAACCTCACCCAAGGGAAGATAACTTTCCGAATACAGGCCCTGCATTTTTTTACTTAGCGCTTCTGCCTTTTTATAATCACCAGCAAACACCGCTTCCCTTATCTGAGGTAAGTAGTTTGGTGCATCGGGATTAACATGGTTGCTCACCGGCCCGCCCGACCAAAGGCTGCTTTCATTTAATTGAATCAGTTCTTCACCTACTCTTCCAAATACCATAGCGCCCAAACGTCCATTACCAATAGGCAAGGCTTCGGTCCAGGTTTTGGCCGGTTCGGCATACCAAAGTTTAAGGCCGGATTGCCCCCAAGTTAAGACTGGAATAAGTACAATAAGCGATGATAAAATTTTCTTTGTAAGCATCAATCAATCGTTGCGGTTTATGGTGTATTTGTTATACGGAAGAAAGATTACTTCTTTCATTTTTATTAAACTAATCCTTGTCCGGAAATTTTTAAAGTGAACGCATGATCGCCGGGTTTTTGCGAAGGCAAGGTTACATTCAGACCGTTACTGTCTCTATCAAATTTTACGTTGCCACTGCCTAACAGCTCTACGTTTTCAATAGCTCCAACTTTTTGCGGACTGTTAGTGCCAAGTGGCCGGATAGTAACCCTTCCGCCATCAGGCCAGCCCATAAAGAAGGCATATAGCGTAGCGCCTTTGGTAGTAAAGCGTACATCCTCATACGAAAATGATTTACGGTTTTTTTCATTGAATCCTATTGAAGAATTTACTTCAGCCGCATTCTTTGTCACTTGTAGTTGAGGGCCGGTGCCGAAAATTTTCCATGGCCTTGTTGCATAAATGCCTTCGCTGTTGATGGCCATCCATTTGGTGATGCCATCAAGTACGGCCAGTTCATCGCTGTCCAGCATACCACTTGCGGGCAAGGGAAAATTCAACATCAGGTTACCATTGCGGCTGACGATATCTACCAACAAATCAATTACGGTTTTAACCGACTTATACCTTCCGATGCGCTCTTTACTGTAATGCCAATCGCCAATACAGGTATCGGTTTGCCAGGGCCGCGGCCAGATGCTATCCACCACGCCACGCTCTACATCATATACACAAATACCATTTTTTTCATCGGTGTCTTCGGGCCGTTTACTGGTATAAACACCAGTCGTTTTTCCACCATTTTTAGCCGCCGTTTTATTATACAAATGGGCTAATATTTCCAGGCCGTGTTCTTCAAAAGGCATGTGCCCATCGCAGTATAAAAGGTCGGGTTCATACTTATTTACCAAGTCTTTTATACGGTTAAACCAATGCTGCTTCCATACCTCCGGAATCCAGTTTTCATTCCAGTCAAGCTTATTAAATACCTGTTCACACTTACCGTAATACTCAACGTTTTTAGGATCAGCGCCATCGTAAGGCACACCCGCCAACGGTCCGTCTTTATCGCTCCCCTTACTGGTAGAAAACCATTTGTAGGTGATCCATAAATGATCGCTGATACCAAACCTGAGGCCGTGCTTTTGCGCCGCTTTTTTAAACAGTCCGACAATATCTTTTTTGGGACCCATGTTCACTGCGTTCCACCGGTTATGCTTCGAGTTCCATAAATCAAAATTGTCGTGATGAACGCCCATCGTCATAAAATATTTTGCGCCTGCTTGTTTATATAAGCCTAATAAATAATCGGCGTCAAACTTTTCGGCCTTCCATGCCGGGATGGTATCCTTAAAGCCAAATTTGGACGGATGCCCATACGTTTTTACATGGTGCTCGTACTGCTTGCTGCCCTGCATGTACATATTACGGGCATACCAATCGCCCGCTTCCACAGCCGATTGCGGACCCCAGTGCGCCCAGATGCCAAACTTGGCATCGCGAAACCAATCGGGTATCACATAGTTTTTTAAAGAGGCCCTTGTTCCGGTAAATGGCCCATCCGCAATGGCGGGCATCGGGGTTAAACCTTTTATCGCTTCCTTAGTAGCAGGGCCGCTGAAAGCCAGTGCAGGGTTCAATTGCAGGGCAGGCACACCAAGCGCAAGGCTTTTAATAAGGCTTCTTCTGGAGAGGGACATGGCTAAAAGTTTAATTTGTTTATAGCTTATAAAATGATGCGCTGTAAAACCTTTAATTATTTGCCTTTCGGATCATTGCTTAAGTTGAGAACGGTTGCAAAACAAGGTTTCAACTACCCGTCAAGCTTTAAAATTGGGTTCTTTTTTTATGGCAACAATTTTAGCACAAGGCAGTACTTTCAAATAGCAATGAGGGGACCTGTCAACTTTTTTAAGGAAGTGGTGCAAGCAACCTCCTTTCAAAAATAGGAAGTTTTGAAACCGATTTCATAAATTGGAAAAAATATTTATAATCGCATGGACTGCTTCCGATTTATTAACCCGCTGTTTTTACCAATCGGTTTCTACATTTGTTCTTCCACTTTCTTATTTGCCTTCAATTAATACATCATGCATGATTGGTAAACGAGTAACTATCTATGATCTGGCAAAGGAGTTGGGCATCTCTGCATCGTATGTATCCAGGGCATTAAACAACCATCCATCTATCAGTAAAAAAGTGCGGGAGGCGGTTACGAAAAAAGCGACCCAGTTAAACTACAAACCCGACTCCAGGGCGGCCAACCTTCGTAAGGGTTCTTCAAAAACATTAGGCGTTATTGTACCCAAGATCAATGAAAGTTTTTTTTCGGAGGCCATTGCCGGTATTGAAGAAGTGTGCTTTGAAAATCATCACAGCCTGATGATCTGCCAGTCGCACGAATCGTACCAGCAGGAGAACCTGGCACTGGATACACTCATCCACCATAATGTGGACTGCATCCTTATTTCCATATCGGCGGAAACAAAAACATCGGCACATTTAAAAGAAGTGACAGGCCATAATATTCACCTGATACAGTTTGACCGCTACCTTGATGATGTGGATAGTTATAAAGTGGTGAATGATAATAAAGAAGCGACTTACAATGCGGTGAAAAACCTGATCAATGAAGGCTATAAGAAGATCGCTTTTTTGGGTGGCCCCGGTCATTTATTAGCTTTCAAAAACCGTAAGAAGGGCTATGTAGAAGCGATTAAAGAAGCAGGGTTAAATACTCCGTTTCACTATATAAATGATGAAGCGTTTTCCAAAGAGAAAGCGGTGACCGCAGCGTTGGAATTATTACGGTTGAAAGACCGTCCCGATGCGTTCTTCTGTGTATCGGACTTACAGGCATTAGGTGTGCTGGAAGCGGCTCATCTTCTTAAAATTAAAGTGCCGCAGGAGGTGGGAATTTTTGGTTTTGCCAATGAATCGTTTACGCCGTTAATCAAGCCTGCGCTGTCTTCCATTGATCAGAAAAGTAAAGAGATGGGCAAGTGCGCCGCTAATTTGTATTTCGAAAATATTATGCCGGGGAAAAGTTTAGATAAGGGCAAAAAGAAGGTGATCAGGAGCGAAATTATACAGCGGCAAAGTTCATCGCGTAAGCACTAATGAGGCAGCCGCTTTTGACGATTTAATTTTAAGATTAGGTTCACTTCATCCTGTCGATAAGGCTTTCCATCAGCAAAGAAGATATCATGAAACCATTCCGCTGGTTGCTCGCCGGATGGTATCGGTGTATCCCAGGCATAAATAGTATTAGATTTTCCGGATACAAAACCCCAGTTGATGGCTCCTACATTTTCCTCTTTCAGTAGTGGCAATATGTTATGAAAACGGCTATTGCGGGGGCGTGCCATATACTCCGTGCAAATCAATGGACGGCCGGCTGCCTTCAATAATTGAATGGTGCGTTTATGCCACTCAGGCTCTTCATAATTGTGATAGGTGATGATGTCGGAGTTAGCAATTTGAAACGCATTCAGTTTTTCAAAATCCCAGGCCCATACACCAGCGCTGACAGGCTGGTCAGGATTAACAGCACGGGCCCAGCTAAACACTTTGGTTAACAGTGGTAAGGATGAATCCTTTTTGTTGCTGTTACCCGGTTCGTTGTATAAGTCCCAAAGCAGGATGCGGTTGTCCTTAGCAAACGTGGTCATTACATCGGTAACGTATTGTTGCAGGGCTGGAAATTGGGTTGTGTCAGATGATGCCGCCTGCCCTGGGTCCTGCATCCAGCCTGAGTTGTGGATGCCCGGTTTGGGAACCGGTTGTTGGCCCGGCTTAGGATTGGTGTTCCAGCAATCGTCAAAAAATACAAAGATGGTTTTAATGCCGTGCCGGTTAGCGATGGTAAGATATTGACCCATGCGGGTTTTAAAACCTTGTGCATCCTGCTTCCATACAAGGCTATGAAGAAACACACGCATGGTATTAAAGCCGATGCTTTGCGCCCAAGTAAATTCTTTGCTGATAATAGCAGTATCAAAGGTTTCAGCCTGCCACATTTCTAATTGATTGATGGCCGTTGAGGGCAGGTAATCGGCACCGGTTATCCAGGGTTGCTGCTGGTACCAGGAAGCTGCTTTTTCTGCTGGCCAAACTTTACTTGGAGTTGTAGTTGTTGCCGGTTTTTGCTCCTTCTTTTGAGCAGTAGCATTAAGGGAGAAAAGGGTGATGATAAGCAGGTAAATCGTTATACGAAATCTGATAGGCACGCCAAAATTTCTATTTACATATTCATCCTTTGTTAAGACATTTGAGTATGAGATATTTTCAATTAGCACTGCTTTGTTTTATATGTGTTGCCCAAAGTTATAGTCAAACAGGTACCAGAAGTTATCATACAATAGATGTAAAAATTACCAAAGAAAAAAAGCCAAAAAGAATCTATACTAAAGTGGAAATGACGCCGCCAGCTTTGATCGGCGGAGATTCTTCCTGGGTGCAATCGCTTGAGGAACGTCTTAACCGGACCATTTCGGTTAAACGAAAGGTCAAACCAGGAACCTACATCGTTTCAGTCAGACTTCTTATAGAAAGAGATGGTAGTTTGGCTGACCTGCGTTGCATAAGCGATCCGGGGTTTGCGCTGTGCGAACAAGTGGTGGAAGTACTTAAAAGATTCGTAAGGTGGCAGCCATCGAGTTATAGTAAAGTAAGACAATACCATACAACATCAGTAACACCCCAGGTAAGTAATTAGCAGCGATGCGATTCAGTTGCCTACAACATTAAGGTTTATACACATTCGGCTCGACTTTGCAACATATTTTGATTACTAATCCGTAGTTAAATTTAAACCGGCGAGTCAGCATCAAAACGAACAATTTCTCATTCGTTATCGTACGATCAATGTCGTTCTTACTACCACCGGCACAGCGCCAAAACGTGGCCCGCCAAAATCGGTTTCATCACCATTAAGAATACGTAATAGTTTAAAGCTTCCACTTTCATAATGGCCTTCTTCTGCTTTTAAATATTGCCAGGCTTTGCCTTCATTTTTACCCACCGGTTTAAAAGTAATATGACAGTTGGCGCCGATGAGAAGGAACTGATTTTCGCCCTGTTGTACGATCATCATTCTGCCCAATGCCGGAGCTGTAGTGGTGGCAACTGTTGTAGCGCCTCTTTTATCCCTACCGAAAGATACCATGCCTTGCCAGTCGCCTAAGCTCACCGTTTGCTCTGCACCATCTTCCCGCTCTACTACTGACTTTATCTTTCCATCAAAACCCCACTGCGCCAGCTCCCGCATCATCGGTGCTAATGTTACATAGTCCAGTGCAAAAGGCGCTAAGCGTTCGGTTAACTTAGCATCGGTTGATCCGCTTCCGTTATCATCAATGCCAAATGGCGAAAAGCCAATACCACCGCGGGCCACCACTTCATATAAATACTTTGCATTGTTTAAATTCAAGCCCAGCTCCGGTACAAATAAGGTATTATCGGGCCGGTCGTATAGCTCTATTACTTTCATTATTTTTTCGCTGCCGTTCAGGTAAATATCCGGGGCCAATAAATCAATGGCGGGTGCTGCCGCTTTCCAGATAGCGAGCACATTATCGGTAGCACCGCCACTCTCATAACTGTTGGCGCTTGGGTTAGTAAGCGGGTCGCGAAGCGCTGCATTTACATACAGCGGCAGTGCGTATTCGGCCTTGCCGGCAGCGGCCACCTGGCCAATAAAATGCGCTACCGACCACGCATGAAAATACTCATCGGCATTAGCGCCAAACACCTCGCTCCAGGTACCTTTTGATACAACAGGCACCTGTAATTGTGTAAGCCATTTTGGTTGCAACAATTCGGTTGGCACCTGGCCCTCAAACAATTTTTGAGCAACAGGAGAATAGTCTCTTACACTACCCCAGGCACCGGGTTCATTTTCTACCTGCACCAATAATACGGTATGTTGTTTATCGGAGTTTTTTAAATACCGCATCACGGCAGCAAAGGCTTTTTTATCCGCTTCCAAAGTAGCGCTGTAATGCGGCGAGGGTGAGTCCACCGGCTTTCCATCTTTACCTGTTATATTCGGATACTTACCAGGTTGTTGCTTCATCCACTCCGGCATATAATGGCTGCTGCCATTCTTCCAGGTACCAAACCATAGCAACACCAGATGCACCCCATGCTTGCGTGATTGAAGCAGCAACGTATCCATAAAAGAAAAATCAAAGCTGTTCACCCGAGGTTCAATCTGCTCCCAATAAAGCGGTACCTCCAACGTATTTAGTTTTATCTTTTCTACTGCTGTCCATACCTGCGGCATCATGCCCGGCCAGGCACTTGAATTATGCGCTTGCCCGCCCAACATAAAGTATGGCTTACCCTCTACCAGCAATGCATGGCGGCCGCCCTTTTCAATAATCTTTGGTATGGAAGCTGATTCCGTCTGGCCAAAAACAGTGGAATTAAAGAGAAGGCTGAGTAAAAAGCCGAACGCTATTCGTTTATTCATAATCATACATTCAGTGGTGGAAAATGTTGTTCTTAAATTCAGCAGCAATATGAAAATTATGAGAGGAAGGTAAAAGGCCTGATGGAATTATAGGGTTTTTGTTGACGGCTTTAAAAATAAAATAGCCATCTGCAAAATGACGTCAGCTTGCAGATGGCTATTATGAGTAAACTAATTCTATTATCTAAAAAAACTTATGGCTGTCCCTTTCCACCTCCGGAACCATATATATTACCAGTGGCAAAGCTGCCATCGCTGGCCGCTAATTGCACATAGATAGAAGCCAGTTCTGCCGGCTGTCCAGGCCTTCCTAATGCCGTATCGCTACCAAACTTTACTAACTTCTCCTGCGTGGCGCCACCGCTCACTTGCAATGGCGTCCAAATGGGTCCCGGAGCTACGCCGCACACGCGTATTCCCTTAGGGCCAAGTTGTTTGGCCAGCGACTTTACATAATTCATGGTAGCCGCTTTTGTTTGTGCATAGTCGTATAAATCGGGTGATGGATCGTAGGCTTGCTCAGAGGTAGTGCCAATAATCACCGATCCCGGTTGCAGGTGCGGCAAGGCTGCTTTGATGATCCAGAACGGCGCATAAATGTTGGTCTTCATGGTCGCATCAAATTCCTCTGTGGTAATGTCAAGGATAGATTGCTTCGCTTGCTGGCGGCCGGCATTATTTACTACAATGTCTAATCCACCCAAGCCTTGCACGGCTTGTGCAACCAGCTTTTTGCAGAAGCCTTCATCCCGAAGGTCGCCTGGTATAGCCACGGCTTTTCTTCCGGCAGCTTTAATCAAGGCAATTACTTCTTTAGCATCCGGTTCTTCGGCAGGTAAGTAATTGATGGCCACGTCGGCGCCTTCGCGGGCATAAGCAATAGCCGCTGCACGTCCCATTCCGGAGTCGCCACCGGTAATCAGGGCCTTACGTCCTGCCAGTCGGCCGGAGCCTTTGTAACTGCTTTCACCATGGTCGGGCTTAGGGTCCATTTGTCCTGCAAGCCCCGGCCATGGCTGCGATTGGCTTTTAAAAGGCGGCTTGGGAAATTTTGTTGTTGGGTCTTCTAATCCTTGTGGAGAAGGTGCACCATTTTGCGGTGCATTGCCCGAGGCAAACACAGGTGCAACCGCCATTGAGGCTAAACTGGCACCTAACCCGCCAATTACCTGGCGTCGGGTGATGTGATTTTTTTCATTCATGGTTTATACTTCTATTGGTTTCAAAATGATTGGTTAAACGAAACAGGTGATTGTAATTAATTATAGTAGAATAGCACATGATAATTTATACAATAAAAATGCCGGGTGGGTAACAAACATTTAGTGTTATACAGCTAACCATTAAGATAGGTAAATGATAGTGATAAGAACAGTATGGGTATAAGTACCTCTTGGCTTACTATTGAGATGTTGACATGCCCCTGTGAAAGCAGATATGCCGGTTGAAGGGCTGTAGATTCTTATGCAGCCATGGCGCTGCAACCAGCCACATTGCTTAGTATTAGCCGTGGCAGCACGTTACTTATCACATCAAATTTTTCAAAGGAAACATAGAAAACTAATATGGGAACAGTGCGAATTGATTGAAAAGACACTACGCTGTTTATCACAACTGAAAGAAAAAATCTTCTGCTATTCAACATTGCCTTAGTGATAATTTGTCTAATTCTAATAGAATTTTATCAAAAAATACATCTACGGTTTCTTGTATCTGTCAATAGGGCTACATTAGATTACTAACTTTTTTTATCTCTTCAATTTAACTGTTATGATGAACTGCTTGCTGTTAGAAAGAAAAGCTGCTGCGAGAAACTTTAAGGCCGGCTTTCTATCTCTTTTTTTACTCATCTGTTCTCACCTGCTTTTTGCACAGAACACCGTAAGCGGAAAAATTTCTGCTGGAGATACGGCCCTCTCTAATGTCACTATTCAGGTAAAAGGCACATCCACCTTTACCCAAACCGATTCAAGAGGAAACTTTTCCATTAAAGCAGCTCCGGGATCTACCTTGGTTGTTAGCGCTATTGGCTACAATACGTTGGAAGTGGGTGTTAATAACCGCACCGCTATTCCTATTCAGTTGGCCAGTAGTAATACCCAACTGGAGCAAGTGGTGGTAGTGGGTTATGGCACGCAGCGGAGAAGGGACTTAACCGGATCGGTGAGTTCGGTAAATTCTACCCTTATAGAAAAAGTACCAGTCATATCGGCCACACAGGCACTACAAGGTCGTGCATCGGGAGTGCAAATTATTAATAACGATGCTGCTCCCGGCGGCAATATCAGTATCTTTATTAGAGGTATTGGTAGCCTTGCTCCAGGAGGTAATGATCCGCTGTATGTTATTGATGGCTATCCAACACAAGGCGGTATTAATAACATAAACCCCAACGATATTGCCTCTATTGACATTTTAAAGGATGCGTCGTCCACGTCTATTTATGGTATTCGTGCGGCTAATGGTGTAGTAATTATTACCACTAAAAAAGGGTTGAAAAACCGTACACAAATTTCACTGGATATGTACCAGGCGGTTCAAACTACCCCTAAGCGATATGATATATTAAATGCACAGCAGTTTGGAACACTTTCTAATGAAGTGGCGGCTACACAACCTACTTATAATCCATTACCCATTTGGAAAACACCCAGCGCACTAACAACAGTAGATTGGCAGAATGCTTTATATCGTACAGGTCTTACTCAAAATTATAGTGTAGCTATCCGGGGTGGAAATGATAAAGTACAAACAGCCGCCTCGTTTGGATATTACGATCAAAAAGGAATTGTATTGGGCTCATACTTTAAGCGGTTCACGGTTAACCTTAATAACGATTATCAACCTACTGATTGGTTGAGAGCATCTACCAGTATAAAATATGGTTACCAGGATTCTAAGGTTCCGTTTGGTACCTCCGGAACCGGCGGTGGTGGCGGTCTATTCCAGCTATTGGTAAACCCACCTACTTTGGATAGTGGAAACCGGTTAACCAACCAGATTAAAGATGGTAATGGCAATTATGGTTTTTATAATCCTTTAAATGCTAACGTTAGTAAATTTAGTAACCCGGTTTATAACATTGAAAATAACCAGACTAAAAACATCAGTAACTATTTGCTCGCTAACTCCTCGTTGGAGCTTACGCTGTTTAAGGGCTTTACGGTAAAGACAAATGCGGGTGCTAATTTGAGTACCTATTCCGGCTACTATTATCAGCCTGAAGACAGAAGGGCTAACTCGCAATATCCATCCGCCATTGTTTCCAGTGCTTTTTACAACCAGAACCAGAATAACAGCTTTGAATGGGTTTGGGAAAATACAATAGCTTACAATCGCACCTTTGGTTTACATGCGATTAATTTCGTAGGCGGTGTTTCTGCACAAAAAAATACGCTGACACAAAATGGTGGTGGTGGTATTCCGCCAAATGGCATTATACGCGATTTAGGGCAAGTGAGCAATCTGACCCTTAACCGCTTTGGCAATGGCCAGACTATAACCACATTAGCCTCTCAGTTTGCCAGATTAAATTATCAGTTCAACGATAAGTATCTTATTACCGGTACGGTAAGAAGAGACGGATCATCCAAATTTGATAGCAGCCACCAATACGGCGTATTTCCTTCGGGTGCTGTAGCATGGAAAATAAAGAACGAATCTTTTTTACAAAGTACTACATGGCTAAGTGATTTGAAACTAAGAGGTAGCTATGGTGCGGTAGGCAATCAGGGGCCCATCTCACCGTTCCAGTATCAGGCATTATACTCAGGAAATTTTGCCGCCAATGTAAATGGGGGCGGTGCTGATAATCTTGGTTATCCTTTCAATAAGGTATATCAAAACGGTATAGCACAGACACAACCGAAAAACCCAACATTGAAATGGGAAACTGACTATACAACCGACATCGGACTGGATGCATCTTTTTTGAGAGGCAAGCTAACGCTGACGGTAGATTGGTTTAACCGGAGATCAAAAGACTTCTTATTAAATATTCCTTCTTCGCCTCAAACAGGTTACAATTTTATAACGCTGAACATAGGAGAAATGCGTAATAAAGGTGTTGAGGTAGCGCTTAATTATAGTGGAAACAAAGGCAAAGATTTTCAGTACAGCGCGGGGCTTACTTTATCGGCCATTCAAAACAAGCTGACAAAGATTGCTTCGGGGATCAACGAACTAACAAGTGAAAACTTTGGCTTTGGCAGTGCATTGTCAGGACAAGGCTGGAGTGCTTTCAGTGTATCGCGTGTAAATGGAAAAGTTGGTGATTTTTATGGCTATCAATCCTTAGGTATTTTTCAAACGCAGGCGCAGATTGATGCTCTTAATGCAAAAGCTCCCGGTGGTATTTACTACAGAGCAGCTACCAAACCCGGCGACCGTTACTTTGCAGACGTTAATGGAGATGGTCTCGTAAACGCTTTAGACAGAACCTCGATAGGAAGTCCGCAACCAACCTTTTTCGGTGGCTTAAATTTAGATGCAACCTACAAGTCATGGGATTTCAATCTTTTCTTTTATGGATCATACGGTAACAAAATATTGAACTACATAGAAAGCAACCTGGAATCTTTCCAGAAGAGGGGTTCGGAAGGTGTTCAAAATGTTAGCGTAACCTATTTCCAGAATTATTGGAGACCTGACAGACCATCAAACAAGTATTCAAGGGCACTGGCAGTAGATGATAACACACTGAACAATGTTCCCTCCAGTGCCTGGGTAGAGAATGGAAGCTATCTCAAATTAAAAAATCTAACAGTTGGCTATTCACTCCCATCAAGCCTGACCAACCGATTCAAGATTACTAAACTGAGGGCTTATGTTTCTTCTCAAAACCTTTTTACCATTACAAAATATTCAGGACATGATCCGGAAATTGGAATACAGGGTGGCAACGCTATTTTTAATGGTGTTGATAATGGCATCTATCCATCTTCACGGTATTTTACTTTTGGATTAAACGTAACTTTCTAATTACAGCACGAATAAAAATTGCGATATGAAAAGAATCAAACTATATACAATCATCTTATTGAGTGCCGCCGTATGCGTTTTTGCGGTGGCTTGTAAAAAAAGTTTCCTGGTGCAAACCAATACTTACCAGGGTACTGCCGATGCTACTTTCAACAAATCAGATGATGTAGTGGCACTGGTAAACAGCGTATATGATACCTATCAAAATAGTGACCTGCTAAAAAAATGTATCTGGTACAGGGCCAATTTTGGAAGCCATGACTTTTTCAACTGGGGTGGCGATGTGTTCTGGAACAACTATCAGATTCCATCAACGTTTGGCGGTCTTAGTACTTTTTGGAATCAATCTTTCATTGGCATAGCAAGGGCAAATGCCGCCTTCATTATCATTACCAAGGCACAAGGCAAAGGCATTGTGACACCAGCCTTGGCAAACCGTTTACGGGGAGAGGCCTTTTTCTTACGTGGTATGACGTACTATTACATGGCCGCTTCTTTTGGCGGTGTGCCGCTTGAAATTGATACGAGCGGCAACGTTAATCAGGGATTGGCACCAAGAGCAAGCCGTGATGCGGTGTTCAAACAAGTGGTTAGCGACATGCAGCAGGCGGAAGCATTGCTATTATCAAAAACGGCGCTTCCAACTGCTGATTTAGGAAGAGCCACCAAAGGCGCCGCCTACGCTTTTGAAGGAGCTGCCCGAATGTGGCTGAAAGATTATGCCGGCGCATTGACCGCTTACAACAATCCGGAGTTGACCACTAACTATTCATTGATGCCCAACTTCGCTGATGCCAATGAATACAGCAAACAAAATAATAATGAATCGCTTTTTGAAGTCCAGTTTGCAAAGAAAGCCGGTGACCCTCAAGACTGGGGTGGAAGCTGGCAACCACCTGGCGCTGAATTGGCGTGGATAGATAGTTTTAGCTGGCCCGAAGAGGTAACACAACAAGGTTACGATTATGGTAACCCCGCCCTTTGGAATTCGTATCAGCAAGGCGATAAAAGAAAGCTGTTAACGATAGTTGGCCCTGGAGATACATTGGCAAGCCCTGGAATTATTGCTGCGTGGGGTGGATTAAAAGGCTATCCTCCTGTGGTATCCGGCTTTGCTGCCGGTGATGCAAAGTACAAGGCTGATAACGGAACTATCCTAAATACAGTGGGAACACTGACACGGCCCTGGTACGGTAGCGATGGTGGCCGCACCGGTTATTTCTGTTCTAAAAAATGGAGAGATCCAAACCTTACCGGCAACTACGGTCCGCAGCGGATTTTTGGTGATCAAAACCAAATACTGCTTCGTTACGCAGAAGTGTTACTTAGCAGGGCTGAATGTAAAGTTCGTACCGGTGATGTTGCCGGTGCCATGTTAGATTTAAAAACAGTTCGCGACAGAGCTTGGGGCGGCGTTGCACCTGCCATTATAAGAGATAGTGCTAATTACAACGGTACTCCCGGAGTTACTATCACTGATCCTTTGCAAATGGTATTGAGCGAGTATAGGCATGAGCTTGCGGGTGAATACTCTGTGTTCTATGACCTTTGCCGCGCCGGTACTGATGTTGCCATTGCGTTTATTAAAGCAGCCAATGGTACGGTAGATGCCAGTTACGACCCGGTAATTAATCCGGCTCCAGGACCAACGGCCGATGGCAGAAAGCATGGGTTGTATAATACCACACTTACTCCTGAAAAAACACTATTGCCGATTCCACAGGTGGCCATCTCACTCAATCCTAACTTAACCCAGAACCCTGGTTACTAATATTGATTAATTTTATAAAAAGGCTTTCTCTAACAAGAAAGCCTTTTTATTTTCAAGGAATATTTCGTCAATAGTTTTATATGAACTTATCCAAACTAATGGCTATCACCTTTTTGGTTTTTTGCCTTCTTTCCTGTACGTCTAAGCCCACCTTGTTTAAGCAGGTCTCATCGTCGCATTCCGGCATTCAGTTTACAAACACTATTACCGAAAATGATTCCATCAACCCTATTGATATAGTGAACATTTACAATGGTGGTGGGGTGGGCATTGGCGATTTTAATAACGACGGACTACAGGACATCTATTTCACCGGCAACATGGTAGCCAATAAGCTCTACCTGAACAAAGGCGATTTTAAGTTTGATGATATAACCAAAGAAGCCAATGCAGATGGTATGGGCCGGTGGGCCAGGGGCGTGGCTGTTGTGGATATTAATAACGATGGCTTACAAGACATATACATCTGCAACACGGTGAACAAAGATTCCTTAAAGCGACGCAACATCTTATATGTTAACCAAGGAATTGATAAAGACGGCATTCCGCATTTTAAAGATATGGCGGCCGAGTATGGCCTGGATGTTCACATGCAATCTACCATGGCTAATTTTTTCGACTACGACAATGACGGGGACCTGGATGTTTATATCACCGATAACGAAGCGTCAAGTGAGAACAACCCTTCCGCTTTTGGTAAGAGCGCTGAAAAAAAAATAACCCCCAGCGTTGGAAGGTTGTATCGGAACGATATTAATGTTACCCTCAAGCATGGCGTGTTTACTGACGTTTCGGAGCAGGCCGGCATTACGTTACATGGCTTTGGCCACGCCGCCACTATAGCGGATATTAACCTTGATGGCTGGAAAGATATTTATGTCAGCGACGACTTTATATCGAACAATATTTTATACATCAATAACCATGATGGCACCTTCACCGACCATGCAAGGGACTACTTTAAGCATACCTCTTTTAACGCCATGGGCCAGGACATTCAGGATATTAACAACGATGGCTTAGCCGATGTGTTTGAGCTGGATATGAGCCCTCCCGATAACTACCGCAAAAAGATGATGCTCAATTCGGGCAACTATAATACATTTCAAAACTTTAATGCCTATGGTTACCAGTACCAGTATGTACGCAATACGTTACAGTTAAATGGTGGTCCGCGTTTGCTGGAAGGCGATAGTCTTGGGGCGCCGGCCTTTAGCGAGGTTAGTTTTATGAGTGGGGTAGCCCAAACTGATTGGAGCTGGACACCGCTGATTACTGACTTTAATAATGATTCGTACCGCGATATTATCGTTACCAATGGCTTCCCTAAAGATGTCTCCGATCATGATTTTATTGCTTATCGCCAAGAGAGTACTAACCTCATTTCAAAAGAAGATTTGCTGAAAAAAATTCCTGAGATCAAGCTGCATAATTATGCCTTTCAAAACAATGATGGCCTTCACTTTAAAGATGTATCGGCCGATTGGGGATTATCCATGCCAACGTTTTCCAATGGCGCCGCGTATGCTGATCTGGATAACGATGGCGACCTGGATATGGTCATCAATAACATCAATGATGAAGCATTGGTATATCAAAATACAACACGGGAGAAGAACGATGGCACATCGCATTATCTGCACATAGCATTTGAAGGTGATGGCGGTAACAGAAATGGAATAGGCGCTTTTGCCTCCATCTATTATGATGGTGGCAAGCAACAGGTATATGAAAACACGCCTTACCGGGGCTACCTGTCAACCGTGCAAAGCGGCGCCCACTTTGGCTTAGGCAAAACTTCTATGATAGACTCTGTTGTGATTAAGTGGGCCGATAATAAGATGCAGGTAATTAAAAATGTAAAGGCCGACCAGTTACTGAAAGTCAACGTGCATAATGCAGGCACAAAGCAATCAGATACATCAAAGCTGCTTAGTGTAACTGCTTTATTTAAAGAAGTAACAACATCGTTAGGCATTGACTACAAGCACCGGGATTTTGATTTTATTGACTTCAACATACAAACCACCTTACCCCATAAATTATCTGAGTATTGCCCGGCATTGGCCGCAGGCGATGTAAATGGCGATGGCCTTGATGACTTAGTAATGGGCGGCAACAGAAGGTATCCTGCGCAAGTATTTCTTCAACAACGCAACGGTAAATTTTTACAGAGAGATCTAACGCAGGAAAAGGATTCGGTTTACATTGATTATAAAGATGGAGGCATTTTATTAATTGATGTAAACGGCGATGGCAAGCTTGATGTATATGCCACCAGTACCGGCTATCAGAATGCGCCCAACAGCAACAGTTATGGGGATAGGTTGTACATCAATAGCGGGGGCGGAAACTTTACGTTGGCGAAAGATGCCTTGCCGGTTAACTATACCAGCAAACTTTGTGTGCGGGCCATGGACTACAACAAAGATGGAAAGCCGGACCTTTTTGTTTCAGGCCGTGTTATGCCATGGGCCTATCCTAAGCCGGTTAGCAGTTTCATTTATCGTAATGATTCAAAAGATGGTAAAGCCAGGTTTACGGATGTTACCGCGGAAGTAGCGCCAGCCTTGAAAAATATTGGAATGGTTTGCGATGCCCTTTTTACCGATTTTGATGGGGATGGACAAACGGATTTGCTCCTTGCCGGGGAATGGATGCCCATCACCTTTTTAAAAAACGTTGATGGTAAATTTAAAAATGTAACCAGTACCGGCATTGGCAATCAAAGCGGTTGGTGGAATTCGATAGCCGCCGGCGACTTTAGGCATACGGGCCGCACCGACTATATTGTGGGTAATGCAGGTGCTAATACATTATACAAAGCCAGCCAGCAATACCCCGTTTTTATTACGGCAAAAGACTTTGGCGGCACTGGTAGTTACCAACCTATACCATCGCTTTTTTTGCCAGCGCCTGATGGAAGCCTGAAAGAATATCCGGCTAATGGCAGGGATGAACTGATTGATAAAATGCCTTTTCTAAAAAAGCGGTTTCCGGATTTTAAATCATTCGCTACGGCTACTATAAATGATCTGCTGACCGATGATATGCGAAAAGGTGCTCAACGGCTGGAAGCCAATAATCTTCAATCTTGTTTTGTAAGAAATGACGGTGGTGGTAAGTTCACCTTGATGCCCCTTCCAGCGATGGCGCAGGTTTCTGTACTGAACGGAATGTTGGTAGATGACTTTGACGGCGATGGAAATTTAGATGTTATGATCAATGGCAACGACTATGGCACCGAAGTAACCATCGGCCGCTATGATGCTTTGAATGGATTGTTGTTGAGAGGTAATGGCAAAGGAGATTTTATGCCTCAGTCTATTTTACAAAGCGGCATTTACCTGCCGGGAAATGGCAAAGGGCTGATAAAATTGTTAGGTGCATCAGGCAATTATTTAGTGGCAGGAAGCCAAAACCTTGAGGCGCTTAAACTCTTTGAACTACGATCAAAAACTACTGCAATAAGAGTTTTGCCCGATGATAGTTATGCCATCATCAAAATGAAAAACGGTACTGTCCGAAAAGAGGAATTTTATTACGGGCAATCGTTTCTTTCGCAGTCTTCGCGGTTTATAAAAAAAGATGATAACGTCGCTTCCATAGAGATGGTAAACGCTAAGGGCGAACACCGGATAGCTGGAGATACAGTTGCAACAAGTATGAAATAGCCGGACAAATAAACGGATGATTTTATAAAATCAGTAAGCCTGCCTTTTCAGCAATAACAGTTGCTACATTAGCGCCATGTTTACCATTGAAACAGATCAGTTAAAGATTAGCATTGTCGCCAAAGGCGCTGAAGTAAAAACAGTATTTCACAAGGGAAATGGATTGAACTATATGTGGAGAGGCGACCCGGCCTATTGGGCTAAAACCTCACCTGTACTGTTTCCTATCGTTGGTACATTAAAAAACAATACCTTTTTCTATGAGGATAAAGCGTATCATTTATCAAGGCATGGCTTTGCCCGTGACAAAGAATTTATCGTTACAGAACAAACAGAAAACAGCATCACCCTTGCTATTGAAAGCAGCCCGGAAACTTTAGTGGTATATCCGTTTTCATTTGTATTTTCTATCAGGTATGCAGTAGTAAAAAATACACTAAGCGTAAATTATTTTGTTCGTAACAGCGGCGATAGGGAGATGCTTTTTTCAGTGGGTGGCCACCCGGCTTTTAAGCTTCCGTTGGTAGAAGGAACTGCTTATGATGATTACCAGTTAACCTTTGAAAAAACCGAAACGGCCGGCCGGTGGCCTATCAGTGAAGAGGGTCTTATTGAAGAAATGCCGCAGCCTTTTTTAGATGAAACGAATACCTTGCCGCTTTCAAAATACCTGTTCAGTAAAGATGCTATCGTAGTTAAAAATTTGCAGTCGCGGTCTGTACAATTACATTCTGACAAGTCGACTCATGGACTCCGTTTTTCTTTCGATGATTTTCCTTACCTGGGTCTGTGGGCGGCACCGGGAGCCGATTTCCTCTGTATTGAACCCTGGCTTGGCATTGCCGATAGTGTGGACTCCGATCAGCAATTAGCGCATAAAGAAGGCATCATAAAAATGCCACCCCAAGGAACCTTTACAGCTACCTGGCAAGTGGCATTTTTCTGACGATACTTATGTATTCAAATGATGTACTCTTACTCCTTTGTTATGTTGAAGGCAAAGCGCTTCTTTACCTTGCGGGCTTTGCCGGTGCTGTCAACTACCGCGGCCAGTTGAGGAGGCGCACTGGTGATCCGGTCTTTTACCTGGCCTTGTAAAATGGCATTTTCAGGATCGCAGGTAACGTTGGAAACGCTTACAACTCCATCAGCCCCTAATTCGTAATCAACGGTTAGATAGTAAGTTTCTTTCTTAATTTTTTTAGACGAGAGCACTTCAGATTTTAAAGCGCCGGCCAGGGAGTCGGTGTATTCTTTCCAAATTTTATTAGTGCTTTTTGGTGCGGCCGTTGATTCTTTTACCACCGGCTCCGATAGAGCGGTGTCTCTGGTTGTGATAGCGTTAAGGTCGGTGGTAGCTATAGTGCTTTTGGGCATTGGCGCCGGCGCTATCTTTTTTGTAGTGGTGTCAATCTTGGTGCTGAGGTCATCGCTCTTTCGGATCACCGTACCCGTATCGGATTTTAATTTTCCGCCGTAGAGTAAATCTTTTAACGATGGTTTTGTTTGCGCTTTCGCTGCAATGGCAAAAGCTACTAATGCAAATACTATTATTCCGTTTTTCATGGTGTTTAATTAAGTGTTTATGATCTGCTTTTATTCACCCGAAAGGTAAGGCCCAAAGCTGTTAGCAACTTCATAAGAATGATTATGAAACGAAGCCTTATTAGCTTACGTAAACAATCACAAAGCACAAACTAAAACCGGTTCTTTAGCGTTCTTCTCTAAACCGGCTTTATGCTCTTCAAAATATTCTTTCCTTGTTATAGTATCTTTTTGATGGCAATACTTTCATGCACTTCCAATGGGAATAATAAAAACATAGCTGCACAGGTAGATAGTACTTTGGCTGCGACTAATAAGGCGTTACGGTTTAGCAATAGTGATTTGATAGAAGCATTAAAGCAGAAAGCCGGCGACCAAAGAACCAAAGTAAAAGCTTTGATCTGGCTGCCGAAGGTTCTTTCAATTGATTCACTTACGCAAAATCTTATCCACTACGTGGATAGCCTAAAAAACGAACTTCATCAAAACAGCAATTCTCAAACCGGGGACCAGAGCGTGCAAAATTTATTTGTTGAAAGAAGCCAAAGCGATAAACTATACAGAAGGCTTCAACAGTACAAAATAGATGTGATAGCCGTTGATGAGCGAATGAAAGAAGTAACTACATCAATAGACCTCACAGGGCAAAGAGCTGCTCACGTAACTGGAAACGAAGATTTTAAAAAGAATTTTTTTGCAGTAGCAACAGCCCAAGAGGTAATTACACTTTTAAATAGCTTACAAACAACTATTTCACATGCAGAAAACAAATTGCTTCTTTTATGTAAAGACCAAATCATTTTTGATTTTGTTATTTATCATTCCTTCGAAGCAATTGTAGGCCAAAACGCCAAAATTTTAAAAGCCGGTGATTACTTAGAGATAACATCAGGACTTGGGAGTTTTAATGTAAGGTCATTATCCGGCATATCTATCGGTGGAAAAAACATCCCAACAAATGAAAACGGTTTTGTAGTTTATAAATTTAAAACATCCAAAAAGGTTGGCAATTACTCTGTACCTGTTACTATTTCCTTTGCGGATCAGGATGGAAAACAACAGACAAGAACGATACCGGTGGAATATAGTTTGGTGGATTCTGTTATCAAAAAATAGTTATTACTAAGATTGGAGTTCCTTCATCAAGACAACCCTCAAAATTTATAATCATCCCGCTCCGGTAGAAATACATCCAGCAACTCACAGTCGGTTATGGCCCGCCCGCCATGCGGCACATAGGGCGGAATAACCGCTACTACACCCGGTTTCAGCAGTTTCGTTTCTCCATCCACTGATAATTCAAACGTTCCGGAAAGTACATTGGCCACCTGTTCATGCAAGTGATTATGTACCGGCATTACAGCACCTGCTTTTACCGTCCAGTACATAAAAGTCATGCTACCGGTGTGCACCGCCCTTGCCGTATAGCCTTTAATTACCTCCTTTTGCTGTAGCAGTGCTGTATCTATAAATGCCATATTGTTTGTTTAACCAACTATAACCGTCTGTTTCCTTTTTTATTCTGCGGACAATATTGATCCGTTAAAAATATAAAACACGTTTTCAGGTTAGGGAAGGCCATAAAAAAAGTCCCGTTCAGGGACTTTACAACGTATAATATTTTAATACTCATCTTCATTAAACATAAAGTCTTCCTGCGATGGGTAGTCCGGCCAGATGTCTTCAATGCTTTCATACACTTCTCCTTCATCTTCCAGCTCCTGAAGATTTTCAATTACTTCTATGGGGGCGCCGGAACGGATAGAATAATCAATCAGTTCGTCTTTAGTAGCGGGCCAGGGCGCTTCTTCCAGGTACGAGGCTAATTCTAAAGTCCAAAACATTACACTACAATTTATGGGTTATGAAAGTGAACCAAATTTATGTGCCAAAAGCAGTACCTGCACTTTCAAATTTTTCGCAAATGTAGCCTTAATAACCAATTTACCAAATGAAGATTTATTGATGAAAACGGGCCTCCGTTTTTTACGGATATTTGACGTTTATACGCAAAACAAAAATGCTGAGAGCAACCCAGATTCATAAGCGCTATGGCACCGTGGAGGTTTTAAAAGGTGTTGATATTTCCATTGCCAAAGGCGAGGTGGTAAGCATTGTAGGCCCGTCCGGTTCGGGCAAATCAACCCTGTTACAGATTTTAGGAACGCTTGATAAACCCGATGCCGGCGAGGTGCTGCTGCATAGCCAAACTATTACGCGGCTACAGGGCAATGCGCTGGCTTTGTTCCGGAACAAACATATCGGCTTTGTGTTCCAGTTTCATCATTTGCTGCCTGAGTTTTCGGCGTTGGAAAACGTTTGTATTCCGGGCTGGCTGGGCAATAAAAACAAAGGATCCATAAAAGCAAAGGCGTTGGAACTTTTGAATATTTTAGGGTTAAGCCATCGTGTGGAAAATAAGCCTGGCCAGCTTTCCGGCGGCGAGCAACAACGGGTAGCTGTAGCCCGTGCGCTGATCAATAATCCTGATATTGTGTTTGCCGACGAACCTACCGGCAACCTTGATACCAGTAATGCCAAAGAGTTGCATCAATTATTTTTTGATTTGCGCCAGCAGTTTCAGCAGACATTTTTAATTGTGACTCATAACGAAGAATTGGCGCAGCTAAGTGACAGGGTTTTGCAGATGACGGATGGGAAGATTGTGTAGCGTTTGGGCGTGTCCCTCGCAGAGCCTCGGGCCGGGCTATCCGCTCTTATCTTTTTTGCCCCTTGTCATACTGAGCTTGCCGAAGTAGCGGACAAGGGGCAAAAAAGGCTTTCCGCTTCTATCCCTCACAGCCGGCCCCCATCCCTCAGAGCCTCGCTCGTAACCCTTCTGGTTACCCCCGTTAGGGGAAGGCCACCATCGGCACAGCAAAGGCTTACCTAATCATTCATTCCCTTTCTCAGTCACTCTTTAATGCTGTGCTGTTTTCATCAATAGCAATTCATCCACGCTTACCGCAAGTAAAGATTACTAGCATGTAAGGCTCCCCACCGTCCAGCGCCTTATTGCGTGGTTACTTAATGAATAGTCGTACTGTAGGAAAAGCCACACGCAATACAGCGCCTTAACGTTTCTACCCATTAAAGCCACCAAAAGAACATACGATTCAAACTATGAGTAGTGAAGACAGTGATTATGTAAGAAGGATTGCTGACAGCAGTGAAAGATTGAAACATGTAATGAAAGACTGTTGTGCGCCGGCCCGGCAAATCTTGCGGAGCATAAGATTTAGCCTTGATTTTTTGCTCCACTTTTGCATCAAGGCAAAAGGGGAAAACAACCTATAAGAAAGAACCACTATGATAACATGAAACCCTTTAGTATCAAGCGTTCCGAAGGAATGCGACAACATACATACAATGTGATCTTCCACCCATGAACCGTTCCTACGGAACGAAGAACACAGACATCAGGACGAGTGCAGAACAGCCTGCAGAATGATGGAACAATGACTGCACTATTCTCAATAGCATTGCTAACCGTATAACCGAGCCCTTCGACTTAGCTCAGGATAAACTGCCACAGACTGATGATAACAGCACTTCAGCTAAGTACAAAAGACACCGCTATTCCAAATCACTTATACAACATTATCAAGCATCAGATACCGCTTTTTGAAATGCTCGGACTACCCGAAAAGTTAGGGTGCCATTTTTTTTATACTTTTATCCGGACAATTATTTTATGGCAAAACTAGATGCAGGCAATACCTTACGGCGGTTGCGCAACCGGTACCGGCTGGTAGTAATGAACGATGATACGTATGAAGAAGTGGTAACCTTTAAGCTGTCCCGGCTCAGCGTGTATGTGGCATTGAGCAGCATTTTTGTTTTGCTGGTCGGATTGACGGTAGCGCTGATTGTATTTACGCCGGTTAAGTACTACATTCCCGGTTATGGAAGCGCTTCGGGTAACCGTAACTTACGTGAGTTAAAGTACACCACCGATTCGCTGGAGCGGCAGGTAGCACAACAAACGCAGTATATAAATTCTATTAAAAAAGTATTTACCGGAACCATGGAAATGAGGTTAGATACCGCTACTATACAAGTACCAAAAGAAGAAGTAAATGATTAATGCAGGAACAAAAAAAAGCCAAATAACAATTACCAAGTGCGGTTCTATTTGTATAAAGCAGTTGCTATTTGTGGGTTGTAATTTGTTTTTTATTATTTGTATTTTGACTTTTAAAAACCACCATTATGTTTAATAAAGAAAAATCCAACTCCATTGAAAAATTCGCCGGCAACAGCGCTACGCTCATCAGCGCCGGTACCGTATTGCAGGGCGACCTGCAAAGCGAAAACGATTTGCGCATTGATGGAACCATTCATGGCAATGTACTCAGCAGCGCCAAAATAATTGTTGGCCCCACCGGCATGGTAGAGGGCAACATTGACGGCGTACAGGCCGACATTACCGGTAAAGTCCACGGCAACATATCGGTAAAAGAATTAGCACAACTGAGGACCAACAGCAGTGTGCAGGGAAACATTACCGCCACCTCATTGCAGATAGATGCCGGTGCGCTGTTCAACGGGCAAAGCCACATGGGCACTTCCAACGTGACAGTGGTAAAGATGAAGGAAGGAGAACTGCTGCATGCAAAAGCAAAATGATCCCGGCAAAGAGCTGCTTCGCTACGCCGGTTTAGGTACACAAATACTGGTATCATTGGGAGTAGCGGTATTCATCGGCTATCATGCCGATAAATGGTTGTCTGTGCATTTTCCGCTGCTGGTATGGCTGCTGCCGCTTTTGGTAGTAAGCCTGATCATTTATAAACTCATAAAAGAAACATCCAATAAGAATGATGCTGCGCAGTAAGTTCAGGGAGTTTGCTCCGGTGGTTTTATTATTTGTTGTTATCAATGCCTTGGCCATTGCCGGCCGGTCAAGGTTGATGGCCTGGAACATTAACCAGGATGTACTCATAGCTGGTAACCTCTTTTTATTCGCCGTTACCTTTATTTCCTTCTTAATTGCTGAGAGAGGCCTGCAGCATAAAAATCCACATGCCTTTACCCGGTCGGTTTACGGCAGTATTTTATTCAAATTGTTCATCTGCATGATCGCTGCTTTTATTTATATCGCTGTGTATAAAAAGAACCTGAATAAAGCGGGCCTCTTTATTTGCATGGGCCTTTATCTGGTATATACCTTTTTAGAAGTGTCTGTGTTAACCCGTATGCTGCGCCGTAAGCCCAATGAGTAAAAGTGAAAAACCCATTGTCACCCTACAAAATTATTTGCCTCCGGGCACCTTTGAGCCGGTGCTCCATTATTTGCAAGTTTATAAAGTGCACCTTACTATTGCCAGGCAACGCAAAACTATCCTTGGCGATTACCGTCACCGTGTTGGTAGTCAGACCCACCGCATTAGTGTCAATGGAAACCTCAATCAATTCGCATTTTTAATTACGCTGTTGCATGAGCTGGCACACCTGCTGGCATTTGAAAAATGGCAGGGAAAAATTGCGCCTCACGGTAAAGAATGGAAAGGAATTTTTGGCCAGTTACTGGCGCAGTTTATCGAACACCATATTTTCCCCGACGATATAAAACGGGTGCTGTTGCAATCGTTGCAAAACCCCGCTGCTTCCTCCTGCGGCGATGAAGCCCTGCTGCGCACTTTAAAGAAATATGACGAAAAAAAAGGCTCCGGTATTTTTGTAGAAGACTTACCGGAAGGAACCTTATTTAAAACGGACGATGGCCGTATTTTTAAGCGGGGTGAGAAGATGCGCAAGCGGTTTCGATGTGTGGAGGTGGCAACGAAACGATTGTATTTATTTAGCCCGGTGTATGAAGTGGAGTTGGTTTAAGATGAAAGATTGAAATCATAAGTTCAACATAATACCATTTCATAAATGATTGCCTTTTAGTTTACTCTCCTTAGTTATCATGCAGCCTTTCTCTCACAGATGCCATGCCTTTCTGCTAACACTGCCAACTCGGCCCGGTTCCTCACGTTCAACTCTTCAAACATTTCGTGCTGCACCTTTTTTACGCAGGCTTCCGATGTTGCCAATTCATCGGCTATACCCGCATAGGTAAGGTTAGTGCCTACAAGTTGCAGGAAGCGCCATTGGCGGGCTGTAAACAAATTCTTACGCACGGGTCTTCCATCTTTATTCTGGTAAACCGCCTTCCAGGGGTTACGGGTGCTGGCATCTGGAAAGTAAAAGCTATTATCTGCCGCGGCGGCAATGGCTTTCTGGATCTCCGGCAGCTCGCCGCTTTTTTTTAGAATGGCGCTTGCACCATGATAGATAAGGGTTAAGGAAGTTATTTCGGTCTGCCTGTCGGAAAGAATAATTACAGCTACATCGGGATGAACCTCCTGAAGCCATTTGATGGTTTCATAGCCATCCATGCGCGGCATGGAAATATCAAGAAGAATAACATCGGGAATGATGCCTTTTTGTAAGGCTTGCTGTAGCTCTAATCCATCACCGGCTTCCAGTACAACGGTGTAGTTACCAAGCGTAGGCAGTAAGTGTTTAAGGGCTTTACGAAAAATGGTATGATCATCTACAAGTGCAATCTTCACGTTTTCGGTGTGCATGGTGTTTATATTTTGAAATGTAATAGTTGGTTAGCGAAAAGATAATAAGCTTAGCAAAACGGATGCGGAAAATGCGTTGTTAATGAAAAATTTTTATTGCCAGGGCTGTTTAAAGCGGCAGGGGTAGCAAAAGATACTTTTTAGGTGCGATTGTTCTGCTATGTTTGGAAGCAAACAGTTCTTTGAGTGGCGGGTTTTGTAATGGGAATGAGTAGGAAAAAGACAGGAAGAAGTAAGTATTTGCTACTGTTCTCCGGCCTTTGGCATCGGTAGGTTTGCTGTATCAATTGGCCAATTGGTACGGGCATGCCGAAAACCGGAATAATAACAGAGTAGGCAAATGAAAAACACTTTGTATGAAAAAGAGCCTATTTATTTTCCTGTGCTTTTTATATGCTGCTACGGCAATAAAAGCACAAGCCCCTTGTGAAAGCGTTACCGCAGCTGCTTTTGCAGGAGACCAATCAGGAGCACATAATTATTTTGGGGTAAGGGTTACACTGGCACAGGCTTACAGCCAGGATGTAACAGTTACGGGTTACATTCATAAAGATGCTGATGAGAATGGCAATACTGACCACCCCTTTACACTAACAATAACTGCCGGAAGTTTAACGGCAGAAACGGCAGCAAATTTTTATGAGACAGACCCAGCAGGCGGGGCAGCAGTAACGGTCGCTTCTGTGAGTCCTTGCCCTATATCTGAAATCACTGCAACCTATGCGGGTGTTGTTGTAACATACGAAGTTGCTAATCATATTTTAAGGTTCAATAGTGCAAGCGATTACAATGCTGTAGCTGACCAATTGGATGCAGATTATGATACCTATAATGACACCTATGATAATCAATATCTTAATTTGACCTCCGCTCAGTTAGATGATGTTGATGCAACTAACAATTTTGACGAGTTTAAAAAGTTTAAAGACTTTGAAAATCTCTTTAGTGGATTTGTTTCTAAAAGATCGGAAATTGAAAACACAGAAAATTCATGGTTAAGCAGCGCTTTTATAACGACTGATCCCGATGATGTAGACTTAACATTTGATGATGCTATGAACACACTTTTTAATAATAATTACTCTGTTAAGGTTGGATCCGATATATATCAGTTATCTGCTTCTGGACTTTATCTAAACGGTAATTTGCAAGCAAATGTGCAAGATAATTTTAAGCAAAAAAATTTCTTGCCAAATACGCATCCAATAATTACTGATTATGCAGTTTATATCAATTCAATTATTAGGAATTACAAATCAAATTATGATGAACTCTCGCCGTCATGCAAAACAAATAAAAAGACTATACGTCCAGGCGAATTCGGCGACGATAAATACAAACTTAAGGTGGCTTTAAATTCAATAATAATTAGATCGGGTATAAAAAGTAAAGTGGTCCATTATGCAAAAAAGAATGGGAATTGGCAAAAAGCAAGAGCTAAAATGGCTTCTTTAGTAGGAGGTACAGTTTACGACAATAATTGTTCTTTTTCCTTCCAGACAAGTCTGCGAAACCCAAATAGCGGATGGAAGAATAGACGCCGCTTGAAAGTTGCCTATCACAAGTGTTGTGAAATTTGGCGAACATATACCGATAAAATCGCTGGTTCGTTTGACACCAATGCTGGTCATGCCGGTACCATCAACTTACAATTTTAATATAACCAAGATGAAATTCAAGATGACATGTAAAGGAAAGAGCTTTTGCTCCTTCCTTTTATTTTTTTTAATTTACTCCTCTGATCTCTTTTCACAAATTTCAGAGTCGGATGCCAAAACATTTGACGTACCATTAGTTTTCAAAAACGAAACAGACTCGTCTTTTATAAAACCAATAAGCTTAGGGTTTCAAGCAAGATTTGGATTTGCATCAAATACCCGCATAAAAACATTTGAGGGTCAATACAAACTGAATTCTCGTTCTCAACCTACTTTTAGCTGCGGAATCAACTATTATCTCAACGCCTCAAATAAGCTGTCAATAAATACCGGAGTCCATGTTGATTTTGTCAAAACGCTTCTATTCATTAGGATTCCTGGGACAGACCTAACTTCATTTTACAACGAGTCCAATGGAACTCTAATAGAAATAAAAGATGTGAAGTTTAAGGTCGCTATACCCTTGCAGGTAAATTTTCAAATTATTAATAAGAATAAAAGAAATTGGAATGTTTCCGCAGGAGTGAATTTAAACTACAGCGGTTTTTCTAGTGATGAATTAGTAATATATGGTATTGCTGATTCTAACTTGCGGCTTAAAGATGTGCTTCACGCTAACGTTTCGAGTGATAACAATAAAACTATTTGGCCATCATACACTATTAGCTTATTTAAAGGGTTTCGTTTAGCAAACCGGAATGTTTTTCAAGTTGGATTTTTTGGCGAGTACAGCAATACCGATTTTCTGAAGACAAATTATAGTATTGAGATACCAAACAAACCTTTTACAAGAGGGATAGCGCTTTTGAATGGAAGTTGTTATGGGATAATAATTCAATATAAATTGAATAGACCTAATAATCGCGTGGTGAAATTTGAGAACAAATAAATGAAAGGTTTGATATACCAATAGTATCTCCAGTTTGAAAGTCAAAGGCAAGAACATTTTGCCTTTGACTATTATGTCTCCCGCAAACAACGCTTTGTTTTTTTATCCTTTGTATGTCCTGACAAAACGGCTTAGAAATGCATATTCATTTTCGCAAAAAATCATTTATGCCAAAAATTTAGCGCAGGAAACAAAAATTTCATAAAGCTGATAAATACTTCTTCAAAATTAAAAGGTGTTCTTTGGTAATTCCAGTTATCCTTCTTTATAATGTCTATTTAACTCTTGTCAATATTAAGGCAGTTATTTATGAAGCTATTCCTATGCCTATACTTTATTCTTTTTACATGGCTCTACGGTAGTAGCCAAAAGGATAGTATGGTGCTCAAAAGAGATAGCTTGGTAGCTAAGCCAACAATAACCATAGCTACGAATCAACAACCTTCAACAACCACTACCCAACCAAAAAAACCAGAGTTATTCAATAGTGGCTTTATAGATTTTCAAAACAGCGGGCAAATGAATGCTTCGGCACGGGTGTTTAAATTATACATTGGTGAGCCAAAGAAGTTTATGTTACCGCTATCGGTTTATTCAGGTGTATCCGGCAACAATTTAAATACAGGTAATGCTTCGGGCTCAAAAGGCAGCGAGCAAATGATACTGGGTTTAATAAACCCAATGAGCGGCCTCGTTAATCTTTCCACCGACAACAGTTTACGGTTTAATAAAAGAGCAAAAAGCATCACCGGCCTTTTTTTCGTTTACCAGTTAGGCGAGAAACTAATTACAGGACAGCAGGCTTACACACTAAAAAATTTTTCATTCTTTAGCACGTTTGCAACCACCGGTTTACTCTTTCAAACAGGCGCCTGGGAAAAAGACAAAGAAAAAAATATGGGTATATTTTGGTTGTTGGCCCGCTATCATGTGGTAAGCCTCCCTAACTCATTTCAAAGCCTGTCCGGCTACCCGCCAAATAAAAAAAATTTCAACGGATTTTCTATCGGCATTGGCATTGAAATCAATACTGTTTTAAACATCAAATCTTATTATTACCATTATATAAAACCCGGTACCACTGATTTTGAAATACCTGTTTACCAGCTTACGTTCAACTATAGCATACGATAAAATCATCATGATAAATATTTCAGCATCCACAACTCACAACCGTGATGGCCGCTATTACCCATCGGGTTTTGCAAGTAAGTAAACCCAAATTTCTCATACGTTTTTAGTGCTTGTTGCAGCGGCGGCATCGTTTCTAAATAAATATTTCTGTAACCAGTTTTAGCAGCAACGTTTATGCATTGTTGTATCAGGTTCTTACCTAAGCCAATGCCTCTTGCCTTTGGCAATAAATACATTTTTACTAATTCACAAGTGTCGGCGGGCAAACCGGCAGTAGGGTAAATACCGCCGCCACCAAGGATTTCAGCGTTTGCCTCCGCAACAAAATACGCGGCTCCCGGTACATTTTGAAAGAGTTGGTAAAGGGCATCGGTGGAAGCATCGTAATAAACAGTGCCTGGTAAGTTGGCGCCAAATTCTTCCAGCGTTGTACGAATGATAGAGGCTATCGCAGCATTATCCCTTTCTTCTATAGGCCTGATGATGATATCTTCAATGGCGATGCGCATGTAAGTATTTACTTAATTGATTAGCTAAAATCATTTTATAAAAACGTCAGTTGCCAACTATTTGAACGACGCTTTTTACCCATTGAACCGCCACCACTAATAACGGCTAAGTATAATATTTAGACCGGCATAAAAAGAACCGTTACCAATCTAAACTAATAAACCAAACGTTTGCCGGTAGCGAAAACTTGCGCCATTTTTGTGCTACCAATATCCACGAAAAGATCAGCCTCGTGAATGAAAATGTCCATGAAACCGTTTCCGATCTATGAAAAAACCACAGGCGTTATCCGTAACACAAAATATTAATTTGTTGCGCCTGACAAACTTGAAACCCTGATGTAAAATCAGGGTTTTCTTTTATCAATCCAAAGTTTGATTGTTATGTTGGTTTAAATCGGATAAGTCGCATATCCAGTGGGCTTACAATTATTACGTCCTGGTATTATCTGGTGCGCATTACCAATTGGTATCAAATCATTTCGCTTTGCAGCAACGGATTTTTGGCTGAATGTTTTTGCTCATTAAATTTTTTTGCCGCTCCTACAAAGTGAACAAAAAGCGGATGCGGCGTTTCCACCGTACTTTTTAATTCAGGATGATATTGGCAACCGATAAAAAAGGGATGCGAATCAATTTCCATAATTTCTACCAGCCCGGTTTCGGGATTGTGGCCCGATGCCTTCATGCCCGCTTCTTCGTATTGCGCCAAATATTTATTATTGAATTCGTACCGGTGACGATGACGTTCCTGTACGGCATTATTGCCATAAATTTTATGGGCCAGGGTACCTTCTTTTACTTCGCAAGGGTATGTGCCTAACCGCATAGTGCCGCCCTTGGTGGTGATCTTCTTTTGCTCTTCCATCATATCCACCACGGGGTTGGCGGCAGCTGGTTCCATTTCGGTTGACTGGGCATTATTAATGCCCAATACATTTCTCCCATATTCTATAATGGCCATTTGCATACCAAGACAAATTCCAAAAAAAGGAAGGCCGGTTTCGCGGGCATATTTTACGGCTGAAATTTTTCCTTCTATGCCGCGGTAGCCAAAGCCAGGCGCCACTAACAGGCCATCGAGGTTGTCTAATTTTTCCGCTACATTTTCCGGTGTGATAAATTCCGAATGAATGGATGCCACCTGCACTTTACATTCGTTTACCGCACCGGCATGAACAAAGGCTTCCAGTATAGACTTGTAAGCATCCTGCAACTCCACATACTTTCCTATCAAGCCAATGGTGATGCGGGATTTGGGATATTTTAGTTTATCTAAAAACTCTTTCCATTTGGATAGGTCGGGTTCTTTAAATTCTGTGATGTTTAATTTCTTTAGCACCGTTAAGTCCAACCTTTCATTCATCATTAGCAGGGGCACTTCGTAAATAGTGCTGGCATCCGGGGCTTCAATCACCGCTTCAATTTTTACATTGCAAAACTGGGCTATCTTTCGTTTGATGTCCTGGTTCAGCGGTTCCTCCGTACGGCATACAATTACATCAGGAAACACACCGCTTTCGCTTAATTGTTTTACCGAGTGCTGCGTGGGTTTTGTTTTTAATTCTTTAGCGGCTTTTAAATAAGGGATAAGGGTAAGATGCACTACCAGCAAATCTTCTTCGGGCAACTCCCATTGTAATTGACGTACGGCTTCTATATAGGGCAGCGATTCTATATCCCCCACGGTACCGCCCAACTCTGTAATAATAACATCGTACTTATTGTCTTGTCCGAGCAAGAGCATACGTCGTTTAATTTCATCTGTAATATGCGGAACTACCTGTACCGTTTTGCCGAGGAAGGCGCCTTCACGTTCTTTGTTGATAACGGTTTGGTAGATGCGGCCGGTAGTAACGTTGTTTGCCTGAGAAGTGAAAATATTGAGGAAACGTTCGTAATGGCCCAGGTCTAAATCGGTTTCAGCACCGTCTTCGGTTACATAACATTCGCCATGCTCGTAAGGGTTTAGCGTACCAGGGTCCACATTTATATAAGGATCGAATTTTTGAATGGTTACCCGCAAACCCCTTGCCTGTAGCAGCTTTGCCAGCGATGCCGCAATGATGCCTTTACCTAAACTGGACGTAACCCCGCCGGTTACAAAAATAAATTTGGCCATAGAATATGGTTATATATGAATACTATTTTAAAATTTGATTTTTGCAACAAGCCGTGTTGCTACCATTTTTGCCGGTTGTATTATTTGTACTATCCCGTATAAAACGGGCAATCGTACTTCCGGAAATTATATGGCGCCTGTTCAATGACCGTATGAAGAAAACTTCGTGAAGGTCAAGCAAACCTACGGCAAAAATTGTGGAGCAAAAAAAATAGGATAGCCCAATTTATCCACGTTTAGTAAAACTATTACCACCCTGTTGATGTAAAAAAACGATTGCTTTTCGCGGGAAAACAACATTTTATTTTCAGCGTAAACCGAAGAAAAGGGTACGTAGATTCCCGCTATTTTCCGTATTTTTTCATGAGTTGCATTGACAATGCAAATTAATCCTAATACGTTTGTGGCACTGAATCCAACCCTGCTGAAGACAATAGACTTCTTACTTAATACATCTCTATTATCTCCACAGTTTTATTTTCAGTTACGACATTTTATTTTTTCGACAGATCCGTTTAGATGATTCCAATTCCTGAAAACTGTATCCGTTTTTCTCAAACATTTAATCCCTACGTATGAAAACAGTTTTACGCCATATTGGTATGCCTGCTCTTCTGTTAGCGCTCAGCTTTGTGTTTGTAAGCAATGGCCTTGCGCAAACCTCTTCTAAATCATTGGTCATTAATCATGGCGGTACTGCTTGCGGCAATGATATTCCGGAGGACCAGTTTTTTTCCGGTACGTTAACCTCTAATCCTTCCATGATCAACAGCTTTAATCTGGGCCTTCCTTATTATAGCCTGATGACAGCTTATAACCCTGCCGATCATAAAGTGTATTATGCGCAGATAGGCGCTGCCAATACCAGCATTTACGCCGTTGATTTTAATTTTGGCGGCAACATTACAGCACCTGTGCTCACAGCACCCACTTACGTATATGGCTACCAGCTCAATCAATTGTGCTTTGATAATAATGGCAACAACTATGGCTTCTTTAATTTTAATGCCACTGCAGGCACGGCACACTTAGCGCAGGTAGATATTGCTACCGGCAATCAGGTGGCCGGTTCGGACAGGCTGGTTCAGTTTCCGGCTGATAATATTCCCAACAGTGTTGGCGATGGCGATATTGTAATACTGCCTAATGGCCGCATGTTTGCCACATTTGGTAATGCGCCATCCAGGTTGTACGAATTCACTAACCTTACTGGCCCAGGCAACATCACGGCAGCGTTTCTTTCTAACCTGCCACGCAAATGTTTCAGCATTGCCTTTGCCGACGGTAACCTGGTAGTAGCCGGATCCGATGCCGGTGGTTGCTACTACTACATCTGGGATATCAACAGCTTTGCCTTGAGCACTGAAGCGCCTTTTCCACTTTCAAAAAATTCGGCCGACATGACCAACCTGACCGTTGCTGTAGGAGCTACCAAACAGTTGGCTGGTGTAAACATTATCAATGGCAATACCGCTACACTTTATTACCAGATAGTAGTAAAAAACAAGGGCAATATTTTAGTGAATAACCTACAGGTTACCGATAACCTGGCCGAGGTATTTGGCGCCGCTAACATCTCTAATATTCATGTAAGCTTTAGTAATAACGCATCTAACCTAACGCTCAATCCTGACTATAATGGTACCACCGATATTAACCTGCTGGCGGCTTCACAAACACTGTCTAATTATCCCAATGCGGCGGATTCTATTGTGTTGAATGTGGAAGTAACGGCTACCAACCTGATAGATAGTAAAGTGTATTATAACTCGGCTATCGCCAGCGGCAACATTGGTTCGGGTAATAATTTTTTAGCTGTATCCGATTCGTCCAACAACGGTAACAGTGCAAAGATGGACCTTGATGGTAACGGCGTTTCGGACGATGCCGGCGAAAATGTTCCTACGCCGTTTATCTTCAGCGGCTCTATGTTGCCGGTTGGCGGTTTTACACTTCAGGGAACAAAAGATAATAATCTCGTAAACCTTAGCTGGAAAAATATAGCCGACGCAACCATCATAAATTATGAAGTAGAAAGAAGCACGGATGGTATTCATTTTACAACGGTGGGTGCGATTAAAAGCCAGGCCAGGCCGGTATTTGCAGATGATGTTTCGGGTCTGAACGCGGCGCAGTTTTTTTACCGGATAAAAGCAAATGCGACAAATGAAGTAGCTGTATTATCAAATACCATTATTATAAAAAGCAAAGCCAGCCTGTCTGTTTCTGCTTACCCCAATCCATTTGCCGGTGCGGTTACTATTCAATTGCACTCCGATATAAAAATTGCTTCTAATCTTTTTGTAAGGGACATTACCGGAAGGTTGTTAACTGCTAAAACAATAGCACTTGAAAAAGGCACCAACTACTTTTCCATCACAGAAATGGCAACCTATAAGCCTGGAACATACGTGGTGGAAATCGGTTTGGGAAACGACCGGGCGTTTATTAAGCTGTTGAAGCAATAAGAACAGCCATACCACTATTCAATAGAAAGTTTGAGGGTTTAGTATAATAAAGAAGGAGCAGCTAATCACTGCTCCTTTTGTTTTATATCACAGTCAATGCCTCTTCCGGACTTATTGTTTTTTGTAGCTGTTTTTCAATAGCAGTATCATATAAATCTTTCCAAACGCTTACCAGTCCCCAATCTTCGCCATCAACTAAAATGTTGCCTGTTGTTACTTTACCCAACGATAAAAAAGGCACACTGCTTTTTTCCAGCGCTTTCCAAAAATCAGGCGTGCGGTTAGCGGTAACAGAAACTACTACACGGCTTTGCGCTTCGCCAAACCAGAAGGCATCTTTCCTCATATCAGTAGAAGCCATTGTTACCTCAAAGCCCTTGTTTTGATAGAAGCTGCTTTCCAGTAAGGTGGTAAACAAACCGCCTTCACTAACGTCATGGGCACTAGCAATTAGATCCGTTTCTATTAATGAACGAACCAGTTGCTGCAGATCATACTCTTCTTCCAAATTAAAATGGGGCGCAGGGGACAGCGCTACACCGCAAATTTTGCTTAGATATTGCGATGAGCCAACATCGTTTTTGGAAGCACCGATCAAAAAGATTTCGTCGCCCTCATTTTTAAAATGAAGGCTCATTTTTGCCGCCATGTTTTCTACCAAACCTACCATACCGATTGTAGGCGTTGGAAATACCGGTCCATCCGGCCCCTGGTTATAAAAGCTAACATTGCCACCGGTAACCGGCGTATCAAATTTGCGACAGGCTTCGCCCATGCCCTGCACGGCTTGTGTAAATTGATAATATACTTCGGGGTCGTAGGGGTTGCCAAAGTTTAAACAATTGGTTACACCCAACGGAACGCCGCCACTGCAAACAATGTTACGGGCGGCTTCGGCAACGGCTATCATGGCGCCTTTATGCGGATCGGCATATACATAACGGCTGTTACAATCCACCGTTAAGGCAATGCCTTTGCCGGTTTCTTTTACCAGTACAATCGCCGCATCGGAAGGTGAGTTGGTGCTGGCATTTACCGTGCCTACCATGCTATCGTACTGATGATAGATCCATCGTTTATTAGCAATGTCGGGCAGTTGAATCAGTTGTTCAGCAATAGATTTTAAATTGGCTGGCTCAGGGATAGAATCTATCGAAAAGTTTTCTATATTATCCAGATAGGCCGGCTTTTTATACGCTCTGTCATACTGCGGTGCGCCACCGCCTAATACTAATTCCTGGGCTGGCAATTGAGCCTCTAATTCTCCATACATATAAAAGCTTAGCAGGCCGTCATTGGTTACATAACCAATCACCGCGTTTTCCAAATCCCATTTATCAAACACTTTTTGTACGTCTGATTCACAGCCCTTTTCTATTACCAGCAACATGCGTTCCTGGCTTTCACTTAGCAGCAGTTCCCAGGCCTTCATGCCTTGCTGCCGCATGGGCACTTTGTCTAAATCTATCCGCATGCCCGACTCGCCTTTGGCACTCATTTCGGCCGTAGAGCAAATGATGCCGGCGGCGCCCATATCCTGCATGCCTACAATGGCGCCGGTTTCAATTACTTCCAGACAAGCTTCCAATAATTTCTTTTCCTGAAAGGGATCGCCTACCTGCACCGCCGGTAGTTCTTCAGTACTTTCTTTGGTGATTTCAGCAGAAGCAAACGACGCTCCTCCAATGCCATCCTTACCCGTGGCGCTGCCAACATACAATACCGGGTTGCCTTTGCCATGTGCCGTAGCCGAAACCGTTTTACCGGCTTTTACAATACCCACACTCATAGCATTTACCAGTGGATTGGTATGATAACATTCATCAAAATAAATTTCCCCGCCTACGGTAGGTACGCCAAAGCAGTTGCCATAATGCGAGATGCCATGAACAACGCCTGCTAACAAGTGCTGCGTTTTTTTATCATTCAGTTTTCCAAACCTTAATGAGTTTAAAGAAGCAATGGGCCGTGCACCCATCGTAAATATATCGCGATGAATGCCACCCACGCCGGTGGCCGCCCCCTGAAAGGGTTCTATAGCCGAAGGATGGTTGTGCGATTCGATTTTAAACACCACGCCATAGCCTTCACCAATGTCCATCAGGCCTGCATTTTCTTCGCCCGCTTTTACCAGCATTCTGCTTCCGTCACGGGGTAATGTTTTTAACCACTTGATGGAATTTTTATAGCTGCAATGCTCGCTCCACATGCCGGAGAAAGCGCAGAGTTCTGTGAAGTTGGGTATGCGCCCCAGCTTTTTTATAATCAGATTAAATTCGTCTTCGGTGAGGCGCAGTTGCGTGGCGGTTTGTACTGTTACTTCCATAAAAACAAAGATAGGTTTGAGGGGTAAATTTTAGGGGTTTGTCGTTTGGGGTTTGAACTTAGTATCTATCGCGGTGTACATTCTTGCTTGCTACAAGTTTGCTTTTTGCTGAAGGCTTTCAATTAATTGTAACGACATTTTATAGATAGCAGCTAATCATTTATCAATAGTTGAATCACCCAATAAAATACTTTTATTAGTGCTGCTTGCGATGGTTTTGGAATAGAGGCCAAACTAACCCTAAACACCAAACGCCAAACTCCTAACTTTCTTCCCTATTTTGTGCGGCTATAAACTACCTTACTTGTGGAGCATTTGCTATTTGCTGCGTACCTGATTTTATTTGCCTGGCTGGTTTCTAAAACCAAATTTTTTTTGGCCGCCGGCTTAACGGTTCCACAACTGATCATTATTTTTTTATTGAAGGTAATGGCCGGTATTTTATACGGTTGGATTGGTGTGTACTATGGCGAGATGGCGCAAATGGTAGATACCTGGGGCTATCATTATGAAAGCCTGAAAGAATACCACTTATTGCAAACGAGCCCGAAGCTTTTCTTTACCGGTATTTTTCATAACACCTATAATGATGGGTACACCAAATTTTTAGCCAGTGAAAACTCGTGGTGGAACGATTTGAAGGGAACTTTTTTTGTAAAGACATTAGCCATCTTTAACCTGGCCAGCTTTGGGTATTACTATGTAAATGTCATTTTCTATTCGTTCATCACCATGTTTGCGCCCATTGCCATTTACCGGGTTATGAACGATGTATTCCCCAATCGTAAACTGCCAATTTTACTCGCTACATTTCTTATTCCATCGGTATTGTACTGGACATCGGGGGTGCATAAAGACGGGATTATTTTCCTTGGATTATCACTCGTTATCTATCATATTTATTTTGGTTTGAAGGAAGGACGGTTTTCGGCCCAACGAATTATATTGATCACCATTGGCTTGTTGCTGGTATTGGCACTGCGTAATTTTTTAATCATCCCGGTGGTGCCTGCTTTGTTTTGTTGGATACTGTCCACTAAGCTAAAGCGAAAGCCTTTGCTGATTTACTCAGGCGTTTACCTGGTGTTTGTTATCCTCTTTTTCGCTGCCAAATTCATTCATCCACGACTGAACTTACCGGAAGAAGTGGTAGCCCGGCAAGAAGCTTTTTTAAAATTGGGCGGAGGATCGGCGGTAGCTGTAAACAAGCTGGAGCCTACGTTTGCCAGTTTTTTTTATAATATTCCGCAAGCCCTTACCCTAAGCACTATAAGGCCTTATCCCGCCGATGTAAAACATTTACTTTCGCTGGCGGCGGCCACGGAAATTAATTTTCTTCTACTGCTTTTCGCCGTGTTTCTTTTTTGGCGAAAGAACGTTTCTGCCAACCGGCCATTTATTCTCTTCTGTATTTTTCTTTCCTTTTCTGTGTTAATGATGATCGGTTATACCGTAGATGTGTTGGGCGCCATTGTGCGCTACCGTAGCATTGTACTTAGCCTGCTTATTATTCCTGTAGTAGCCACCATTGATTGGGATAAGGTGGACAACCTGTTTTTAGGCAACATAAAAAATTAGCGGCATATATCTTTTTGCTATAAAAACTTCAATTTTCTTACCCTAATCAAGAATAAAACATAGTTGTTACTAACTGATTCCTTTTTTCTTTCATAGCATTAATAAAAAACTTCTACTTTTTTGTGGAATATGGTTTTCTTTGAAAAAAAATCATTGCTATGTCGCTACGTTTAAATGCGCTTGCTAAATTGCAAACGTCCAGTGAATCGGATGCTCAAAGAGCCACCAAGATTACTGCTATTTTTGCCGAAAATGTTTTCTCTCATTCTATTGCCCGTCAGTTTTTAAGCGATGAGGCTTACAAGAGTTTAATGGGCTCGGTAAAAGCCGGTCAAAAAATAGATCGTGCCATGGCCGCGCAAATTGCCAACGGCATCCGCGCCTGGGCCGAAAGCAAAGGCGTTACGCATTTCACCCACTGGTTTCAGCCATTAACGGGCACTACCGCCGAAAAGCATGATTCCTTTTTTACCTTAAAAAGCGATGGAACGCCGATTGAGCAATTTGAAGGCGACGCATTAATTCAGCAAGAACCCGATGCCTCCTCCTTTCCAAGTGGTGGATTACGGGCCACGTTTGAAGCCCGTGGCTATACGGCCTGGGACCCTTCTTCGCCTGCCTTTATCATGGATATTGGTTATGGTAAAACGCTTTGCATCCCCACCATATTTGTATCATACACCGGCGAATCGTTAGACTATAAAGCGCCTTTGCTTAAAGCGCTTGAGGCATTAAATAAATCGGCTGTTGATGTATGTAACTATTTTGATAGAAACGTACAACGGGTAACCCCAACGCTCGGTTGGGAGCAGGAATATTTTGTAGTGGATGAAGGCTTATTCAATGCACGCCCTGATTTGGTGATGTGCGGCCGTACGGTGTTTGGCCACAGCCCTGCAAAAGGACAGCAGTTGGAAGACCATTACTTTGGTTCCATTCCTGAACGTGTGTATGCCTTCATGCGTGACTTTGAAGCGGAAAGTTATAAGCTCGGTATTCCGCTTCGCACCCGTCATAACGAAGTAGCGCCGGCACAGTTTGAGTGTGCGCCCATCTATGAAGAAGTAAACCTGGCGGTAGATCATAATACCTTATTGATGGATATTATGACCCGTGTAGCGGCCCGCCATAAGTTGCGTGTACTGCTTCACGAAAAGCCTTTTGCCGGCATTAACGGGAGCGGTAAACATAATAACTGGAGCCTTGCGACCGATACCGGTGTAAACTTATTAGCACCGGGCAAAACGCCAAAAACCAATTTAATGTTCCTGGCCTTTTTTGTCAACACCATCAAGGCGGTACATGATTATAATGATTTATTAAGAGCGTCTATCGCATCAGCCTCCAATGATTTTCGGTTGGGTGCCAACGAAGCGCCGCCAGCCATCATCTCTGTATTCATCGGCCAGTATCTTTCCAAAGTTTTGGAAGATGTAAAAGAAAGGGTAGGAGAGAAGTTTGATGAGCTGGATGAAAGCAGTTTGAAGATTGACATTCATCGCAGCATTCCCGAACTGCTGATGGATAATACGGACAGAAACCGCACCTCGCCTTTTGCCTTTACCGGAAATAAGTTTGAGTTTCGTGCGGTAGGTTCATCGGCTAACTGCGCCAATGCCATGACAGTGCTGAATACCATTATGGCTGAAACGTTGAAGAACTTTAAAAAAGATGTAGATAGCCATATTGAAAAAGGGGAGAAGCGGGAAATTGCTATTCTACATGTGATTAAAGAATACATTGTGAGCAGCGAGAAGATTTTGTTTGAAGGCAATGGTTATAGCGATGAGTGGGAAGCCGAAGCAGCAAAAAGAGGTTTGCCCAATGTAAAAACAACGCCACTGGCCCTAGATGCTATGATCACCGAAAAAGCAAAAATACTTTTCTCTAAAAACAAGGTCTATAGCCACTCTGAACTGGAAGCCCGCCATGAGATTGAGTTGGAGAAATACATTAAAAAAGTGCAGATAGAAGGCCGGCTGATGGCTGATCTGGCAACTACGTATGTGTTACCGGCCGCTATCAATTATCAAAATAAACTGATAGAAAATATTAAAGGCTTGAAGGATGCAGGCCTTGGCGCGGAAAGTTATTCGGAACGTTTAGTGATGCTTAATAAACTATCAGAGCACATTAACGAAGGCAGCAAACTGGTTGGCCAGATGATAGAGGCCCGTAAAAAGGCCAATAACATCACTGACAGCCGTGAGATGGCGATTGCTTACTGCGATGATGTAAAACAAGGCTTCTTTGATCAGATCCGTTATCACGTAGATAAGCTGGAGCAGTTGGTAGATGATAAAGAATGGTACTTACCAAAGTACCGGGAGCTGTTGTTCTTACGCTAAAGAGAAAATGATCATAAACCACAAAGCCTGTTTCATTGGAAACAGGCTTTGTGGTTTATAGGTTACTGGTAATTGATAGCCTAACCGGTAATTATAATTTAAGCGCCACCATAATCTGCACCCCCTGATTTTTCAACTCCGGATTTCCAACAGAGGATGTGTTATTTATATTATTAAAGCCATAGATGTAACGGCCCGTTACGCCTAAACAATGGGTCGGCCAAAATTCAAATCCGGCGGTTCCATTGTAACTATCTTCTTTATAACTATCGGTAACCTTGGCAAATTGATTACTGCTGTTTTTTGTTTTGGCAGCAATAAGCACATCTATTTGCGCGCCGGCTACTATGGAAAACGAATTCTTTATTCTGTATTTTAATAGCAGAGGAACCGAAAAGTAATTTAAGCGTAAGCTGTTGCCGCTGTTGGCAACAAGGTCTTTTCCGCCCATAGAAGAATATAAAAATTCTGGTTGAAAACTTAGTTGATGATCGGCCTTAATGTTGAAAAAAAAGCCGGCAGCCGGCCCGGTTTTCCAGGAACCATCTGTGCCGTTTGATACCCTGAGGTTGGAAATATTAAGCCCTGTCTTAAATCCCCAGCTTCCTTTTTTACTGGTGGTTGAATTTTGTGCAGTGGCTGTGGTAGCCAATGTAAAGACGAATAAAATAGCTCCAAAAATTTTCATCATAGCAGTTTTTTGTATGCAGCAAAGTAATAATAAAATTAGATTGGCAGCACATTATAATTTGAAGTTTACCCTCGCCGCTATTGACCTTTATTGCCAGAGCTTCGTGGCATATTCGAGGTATAAAACATAACCGGTGGTAAGAAAAAACAGCAGGGCAGAAACCCACTTCTTCACAGGATAGAAATAGGTAGCCGAGTGGAAAGCAGCAAAAGGAGCCGCTAATAAAATCCAATTACTAAACGATGAATTGCCATTTACAAATGGAATAAAAAAAGCCAGCAGCAGGTACAATAATAAAATGCTCCAGGCTTTGCGTACCTGTATCAGCATTTTATGCAAATGAATTTGTACATAGTAGCCACCTACTAAAAAGGGTATGGTCAGCAACAGCGTACTCCCGGCCAGCCAGATAGTGCTCTTTACGTCGGGGACTTTTATAGAGATGTGAGGAATAAAACCGGACCAGCTCATTTTATCATTTAAAAAAAGATAAGCCGCGATAAAATAATAGGGTGTGAGGCAGCCCATCAAAAATAATACGATCTCATTTAGCCGGAATGGTTTCAGTATCATCAGCCCTAATAAAATGCAAAGCATGAAACAAGCGGACGGAAAGTAGAAGTAAGAGGCCAGCCCAAGCAACAGTCCAATGTTAAAAACAGGCCCCTGGGAAGCGGGCAAATTATATAACCGGAACAACCTGATAAAAATCCAAATAATAAACGTGGCGGCCACCAGCGGCGACGACAGGTAATTCCATTCCGGAAGCAACGAAGTAATAAGCAGGTAAGCCATAGCCGGCAGATAGGTTGGCCTGGCAATTAAGCGATACTCATTTATCAAATGGTTAATCAACAAGGCCTGGCTGTAAAGTAGCAGAAAGGATACAGCCGCACAAAGAAAGGCGTTATTCGGACTTAGCGATGTCAACCAGTTGATGAGCCAGTGATAAAAATCTTCATCGTTTTGTGTGGCGACAATTTGCTTAGAATGCAGGAACAGCGGCAGTTTCAGCAGCAGCCCAAAGATGAGGAGAACGACAACATTGCCCGGTGATTTTTGACGGAACATGGATACCACAGGGCAATGCTATTAATTAAATTCCACTTTTGCAAAGCAAATGTTGTTGCGGTAATAGCAGGGAATGATCATTTGATAGCTGCTAACCTGCTTGCCATATTTAGGCATGAATTCGTATCCTTTGTCCAGATTTTTCAACGTAGGGTTGTGGGCCACCTGTCCATCGGGCGACAGGGTAAAATCGTTCAGCAGCAAGGCCCGCTTCTCATCCATATTAAATACATAATGAATTTGGCCTCCGGTGTTTACCGTTTGGTAAGAGATGCGGTCTTCCGACTCGTCGTCAAACTGCTCTTTGTGAATTACATTGCTCCATTCCAGTTTGCCTTCTTTGGTAAATGAAAGAATAGTGATGTTATCCGCATTGTACCTAACGTTTTGCCGGTTGTTGTACCGGTCCCGCCAGTACCAGGAGTTATAGTAGGGCGAATAAGCGCTGTAATAATCGTAGCTGGAATAAGGCATGCCATAGAGATAATTAAACCGGTTCCACTGGTTGCCTCTTGATGTAGTGTAGTACGATTCGGTGTTGATTACAAATCCCCCGTCGCGTTTAATGATAATGTTGCGGATAAAGTAATCATTGAAGGCGGTTTTTACATTGGAGCCGTCGCCTTTGGCTTCTTTACGTAATTCTTCTGTTAACACCACAGAGTTCTGCATCGTAGCTTGCATGGTGGTTTTATCCCAAACAAAAAAATAAAAGCCCTCAATATCGCCCCTCTTTTTACCATAATAAAACGAACTCAAAAAGTACCGCTTGTTTACATTATCCACCTTCACCTTCAGCTCATCTAAAAAAATTTTATCTGGCTGGGCATTGGTAAAGGACACCGAATCGGATTGCGCTGCTTTGTAGGCCAGGCTGGTGTTTATCACCGTTTCGTTATTATTCCGGGTGGCTTTTGTAAACACTAAATCGCCGTCGTTATCAATGGTAAACTCGCTCAAATAATCTTTGTACTCCTCCATGTTTACGACAAATTTCGACCGCTTTAAAAGAGACAAGCTGTTATTAAAAAGCATGGTGGTAACAATATAGTGTTCTTTGTTTCTGGAATTGATTTTATACAACATGATCTTCGACTTGTCCTCACTGCTGATAGCTGTATAAATTTTGTTGTTACCGCCCCAGCCTATGTGCGAGGTGTCGAGCGACATCACTTCCGAAAGGCGTTTGCCCATCGCATCCACTTTCACGGCATCGCAATACACCACGCTTTTTTTCTGGTATTGATAAACGAGGTAGGTAAAATCGTTGTAGGGGAAAAAATCAATGTTAATTAATTTGTCATTCGATATATAATTCAATTCTTCCTTGGCAATCTGCTCCATCTCGTTGTTAAAAATGGAGATATAGTTTTTACTACGGGTGTTTTTATACACCAGAAAGTTGCCGGATACTTTGCCTATCACCTCAAACTGCATTCGCCGGGAATCGTCATCGTCTATATCCGAATAAACGATTTTTTGCGCCATGGACGGCAGCGATAAAAAACAAACAATTGTAAGAAAAAAGGAATACCGCAATCTGATCATTATAGCATCTTTTATAGCATTAAAATTAGGGCATGTTGCTGTTATAAAGACGTTTAAAAACGCCTTTGGATGCATGATGCCCAAACCACCATTTTTTACATAAGTCTTGCCTTGTTTGGGTATATTTATTTTGCAGACGTTTTAACCTATACCTTTGCCCACTGCCAATTAAAACAGGTCAGTTTTGAGAATACCTTTAAACAGAGTTACAGGCGCCGGATTATTAATAGCCTTAGGAATTATTTATGGCGACATCGGCACCTCCCCGCTTTATGTATTAAATGCCATCACCAACGGGCGGGAAATTTCAGAGAAGCTTATTATTGGATCGCTGTCCTGCATCATCTGGACGTTGACGCTTCAAACCACTATCAAATATGTGATACTGACCCTGAAGGCTGATAACCGCGGCGAGGGTGGCATCTTTTCGTTGTTTGCCCTGGTGCGACGGCGAAAACGCTGGCTGGTGTTTCCGGCCATGATTGGAGGCGCCGCTTTACTGGCCGATGGTATGATTACACCACCTATCTCCGTAAGTTCAGCTATCGAAGGGTTGAAACAGGTGGACCAGTTTCACAACATCAGCCAAACAACAATTATTGGTATCGTGATCGGGATTATTACCATGCTGTTTTTTATTCAGCAGTTTGGTACGGCTTTTATCGGGCGGGCCTTTGGGCCGGTGATGACGTTTTGGTTTATCATGCTGGCGGTGCTGGGCTGTGTGCATGTTTTTGATGACTTACAAATTTTTAAATGCCTTAATCCCTATTACGCTATTGATCTGTTACGCACCTATCCCAAAGGCTTTTATTTATTGGGATCGGTGTTTTTATGCACTACCGGCGCTGAGGCGCTTTACTCCGATCTGGGCCACTGCGGCCGAAGCAATATCCGCGTCTCCTGGATTTTTGTAAAGACGTGTCTCATTCTAAATTACCTGGGTCAGGGCGCCTGGTTACTCGCCGGCACCTATCATGGTAAGTTGATAAATGGCCAACTGATTACGCATGATATGATAGAAGGTGGCTTTAATGCCTTTTATGGAATTATGCCCGACTGGTTTAAGATACCGGGAATCATCATTGCTACAGCGGCTGCCATCATTGCCAGCCAGGCACTTATTACGGGTTCATTTACTCTTATCAGCGAAGCCATGCGGCTAAACCTGTGGCCGAAGTTTAAGATTGTTTACCCCACCGAAGAACGGGGCCAGCTCTACATTCCCGGTGTTAACACCATGCTGTTTGTTGGGTGCGTTGGCATTGTACTTCATTTCCGGGATTCCACCAGCATGGAAGCAGCGTATGGCCTGGCTATTACGCTTTGTATGATTGCTACCTCTATTTTGTTCTCCAACTTTTTGGTATCGCGACGAACCAATAAAGCATTGATATGGCTCTACCTCGCCGTGTACCTCACTATCGAGTCAAGCTTTTTGTTAGCTAACCTTAATAAGTTTCCGCACGGCGGTTATGTAGCCCTGGTAGTTGGCGGCATACTGTTTTTTATTATGTATGTATGGTTCCGGGCCCGGAAAATAAAAAACCGCTACGTGGAGTTTGTTCGGCTTGATCATTACATACCAAAGATTCAGGAGTTAAGTAACGATCGTTCGGTGCCTAAATATGCAACGCATCTTGTCTATCTCACCAGTGCCGATAACCCCAAAGAAATTGAGCATAAGATCATCTATTCTATTTTAAATAAAAAGCCCAAGCGGGCCGATATTTATTGGTTTGTACATGTAGATACATTGGACGAACCATATACAATGGAATATAAAGTAGAGCACATTATTCCCAACGATATTATCCGCATTGATTTTCGGTTGGGCTTTCGGGTAGAGCCGCGCATTAACCTGTTGTTCCGTAAAGTGGTGGAAGATTTGGTGGCCAATAAAGAGGTGAACATTGTAAGCCGTTACGAAAGCCTGGAACGCGGTAAAGTAACCGGCGACTTCTCTTTTGTAGTGATGGAAAAATATTTAAGCCAGGATAATGACCTCGCTATTAATGAACGGTTGATTATGAAATTTCATTTTTGGCTGAAGGAAGTTTCATTATCTGAAGAACGTGGTTTTGGTTTGGACACCAGCACCGTAGTGATAGAAAAATTTCCGCTGATAGTGGCGCCAGTCACCAATCTCAAGCTGCGAAGGGTAGGCGAACAATAGCGAAACAACTAATTTGAAAGATACGTTTAGACGTATCTTTTTTTATACCAGCAGATGATTACGTAGCTGCCGTTCATTGCGTTGTTATTGCAATCCATTCAAGGTTAAAACCATTTCGATTGTTAAGAAGTAGGGAAATAACAATTTCGCTGTAACTTTTGGGTACCCTTTTGCTTTCCACCAATAAACTTATACCATGACTAAATTTTACCTGACGCTTCTTACCGCCTCTTTATTTTTTGCCGGTTGTAAAACGGCTATCAAATCGTATAACAAAGGCAACTATGATGACGCCGTAGAACTGGGTGTGAAAAAACTAATAAAAGACCCGAATGACGCAGACACTAAAGGCCTTCTGAAAAGTGCTTACCAATATGCGGTAGCAGCGCATGAGGGTGACATCAGGCAGCTATCCGCGAGCGGTAACGATAATCGCTTTGAGGCCATTTTAAAAGAATACACGCAGCTTCAAAATTTATATAATGCCATTCATCAATCACCCGCCGCTATGCAATTGGTAGAGGCTACCGATTACAGTGAGTATGTGCAAACCTACCGCGACAAAGCAGCCGATATACACTTAGCGGCCGGCGACCGGTTAATGGACCAGGGATCAAAAGAGGCCTTTAAAAATGCTTATTATGAATATGGCATGGCACTCAAATACCGTAACGACGGCCTGATAAAAGCTAAGCGGGATGATGCTTACAATGCAGCCGTGGTAAGGGTTATGGTGGTTCCTATTCAAAATTATGGCGGCTATAGTTACCACAGCAGCTACCAGTTGCAGCAGTTTCAAAACGATGTGATGCGTACCCTGGCCTACGGCATCAACAATGAGTTTATTAAGTTTTATTCGGAGTGGGATTTGCAAAACAGCAGTATCACTCCCGACCAGATTTTAGAGATGAACCTTGGTAGAATTAGCATTGGGCGGCCTTACGATGAAAAGGCGCAACGCCAAGTATCAAAGCAAGTGGTAACAAAAGAAATTGTTTACAAAGCCGATTCTGTAGTGAAGCAATATGCCACAGTAAAGGCTACCATCATTAACACAAAACGAACTTTGTTATCGGAGGGTGAATTGTACTTAACGCTTCGCGACCCGCAGGGAAGAACCTTGTGGACCGACCGCTTTACCGGCCAGCACCGGTGGCAAACAGAGTTCGCTACTTACACCGGCGATGAGAGAGCTTTAAGCGAAAGCGATAAAGCAACGTTGAATAAAAATCCCAATTATGCCGCACCGCCCGAAGATCAAATTATGGCCGAAGTGTACAGGCAAATTGAATCTGATTTATCGAACCGTTTACGTAATTATTTTAGTCGGTTTTAATGGATTGAAGGTTGATGAAGCCCTTGCGGGATAAGGGTTTCATCAGGCCATTTCTTTTAGGGAAACGGCTTCTTTCTCCACTGCTAATTCATACTTCACCCCCACTTTCAACGCATAGTTTTCTTTGCCGTGGCTTACCGGAAAATCAAAGCAAATTGGAAAGTCAAATTCTTTTACCTGCTCATAAATAATTTCATAAACCGTTTTGCCGTAAGGCCGTTCGGTATCTTTTACATCGGTAAAACCGCCGATGATAAGGCCGGCCAGTTTACTTAATTTACCGACACGTTTTAATTGAAGCATCATGCGGTCGGTGCTATATAAATACTCGCCAACATCTTCTAAAAAAAGGATTTTATTTTTTGTTTTGATATCTGAATCCGTACCAATTAAATGCACCAGCAAGCTAAGGTTACCGCCTACCAATTCGCCCTGGGCTATGCCTTGTTTGTTTAAAGAATGTAAAGCTGTTTTATAATTTATTGGCTCGCCTTCCAATGCTTTGCGTATCGATTCGATATACACATTGCCAAATTCCACTTCGCTGAAAGCCGCTGCCATAGGCGCATGCAGCGAGGCAATGCGATAATTGCAGTTGAGGTGCGAATGTAAAACGGTAATATCGCTAAAGCCGATGATCCATTTCGGATGCTTGCTTAGTTGCTTAAAATTAATGCGGTCAATAATGCGGCTAACGCCATAACCACCCCTGGCGCAAAGGATGGCTTTAATGTTTTTATCATCTATCATGCGTTGTAAATCCTGTAGCCGCTGCTCATCGCTACCCGAAAAATAGTTTTGCGAATCACTATGCGTCGTGGCGCCCATATCTACCGTAAAGCCCCAGCCATCAAGGGTTTCAATGCAGGTCTGCATTTTATCTACTGGCATAAAACCTGCCGGCGCCACAATCCCTATCGTATCGCCTTTTTGTAAGTAAGGAGGAATCTTCATCGTATAAAAATTGGTTCGCAAAGTACGTTGCGTATCATCAATAAAAATGGTTAGATGCTTTGCGGTATTTTTGGACCACAGATTTAAAAGATTACAAAGGGATTTCACCGATTCATTCTCCCTGTGATACACTATAGAATTGGTGTAAAAAATAATCAGAAACAACAATTACCGATGATTCCAAAACGATACTTAATTACTTCGGCGCTTCCTTATGCCAACGGGCAGAAACACATTGGCCACCTGGCCGGCGCTTACCTGCCTGCGGATATTTATGTACGTTACCTGCGGGCCCAAAAGCGGGATGTGGTGTTTGTTTGCGGCTCCGATGAACACGGCACTGCTATCCCCATTCAGGCCATGAAGGAAGGCACTACGCCGCAGGCCATCATTGATAAGTACCACCTTATCATGAAGCAAAATTTTGACGACCTGTCTATCTCGTTTGATATTTATGATCGTACCTCCAACCCGCTTCACCACCAAACGGCGCAGAAATTTTTTACTTATTTGAATGATAGGGGCGAGTTGGAAGTGAAAGAAACCGAGCAATATTTTGATGAAGAAACGCAAACGTTTTTAGCCGACCGCTATATAAAAGGCACGTGTCCCAACTGCGGTTTTGAAAATGCTTTTGGCGATCAGTGCGAACGTTGTGGTACGTCGCTTAGCCCCGATGAATTGATTAACCCGGTAAGTACATTAAGTGGCAACCGGCCGATAAAAAAAAGGACAAAACATTGGTACCTGCCGTTAAATAAACATGAAGAATGGCTACGCTCCTGGATTGTAGAAGGCCATAAAGATGACTGGAAAGCAAATGTATTAGGCCAGTGCAAAAGCTGGATAGACGCGGGTTTGCAGCCACGTGCCGTTACCAGAGATTTAGATTGGGGCGTGAAGGTGCCGGCCCCTCCCGGCCTCTCTAACGGGGAGGAGTGGCCCGGCTCGGGCAAAGTTCTCTATGTATGGTTTGATGCGCCTATTGGTTACATATCGGCCACTAAACAGTGGGCGTTGAATAATGGTAAAGATTGGGAGCCGTATTGGTTAGATAAAGAAACCAAGCTGGTTCATTTTGTAGGGAAGGATAACATTGTTTTTCACTGCATCATCTTTCCAGTAATGCTGAAGCTGCATGGTTATATTGTTCCTGATAATGTGCCTGCCAACGAGTTTATGAACCTCGAAGGTGACAAGATGAGCACCTCAAGAAATTGGAAACTCGACATGCAGGATTACATTGATGACTTTATAAAGAAGGAAAATGGAGGCCCGCAAATGGCCGATGCCTTACGTTACTACATTGCCTCGATACTTCCCGAAAATAAAGACAGCGAGTTTACCTGGAAAGGTTTTCAAGATGCGGTGAATGGAGAACTGGTAGCCATCTTCGCTAACTTTTTCAATCGCACATTTGTGTTGATGCACAAACTAACGGCTGGCAAGGTGCCTAAGTTTCATAACGATGCGGCCGATGAAAAAGATAAAGCGTTGATAGAAGAAATTAAATCTTCTAAAAGCAAGCTTGAAAAATTGCTGGAAGAATACAGGTTTCGCGAGGCTTTATTTGAAGTGATTGACCTGGCAAGAAGGGGCAACAAATACCTGCAGGAATGTGAGCCCTGGATTTTAGCTCGCAAAATTGAAGAGGGTAAAAAAGCCTCCTCTAACGGGGGAGATTTAGAGGGGGCCGCCCAAACCCAAATTGATAACTGCCTCCATATTTGTTTACAGCTTTGCGCCAACCTGGCTATTTATATCAATCCGTTTTTACCAAACACGGCTAAAAAAATGGCGCACTTAATGAAGGTGGTGGATAAAATGCTGGAGTGGGAAAACGCAGGCTCCGTAAAGCTTTTAAGCGTTGGCTACTCGTTAAGGGCGCCGGAATTATTGTTCCGCAAAATAGAAGATGCGGAAGTGGCCTATCAAGTCGAAAAATTAAAACACGGCCTGGAGAAATCTAAAATGGAACAAGAGAAAGCAATCAGCAATATGCAACCGGTAATAAGTAACGAGCATTCATCAGCAAATGATAAGACTTCAAATAGTAGTGCACTGCCTAACCCCTCTTTAGGGGATGGGGGTCTGAAATCTGAAATCCAGTACGATGATTTTGATAAACTTGACCTGCGCATCGGCACCATCATCGCGGCTGAAAAAGTGCAGAAGGCTGATAAGCTTTTAAAATTAGAAGTGGACCTTGGCTTTGAAAAACGCATTATAGTTTCGGGCATTGCCCAACATTTTTCTCCGGAAAGTTTAGTGAGCAAACAAGTGATTGTGGTAGCTAACCTGGCGCCTCGTAAAATGCGCGGCATTGAAAGTCAGGGTATGATACTGACGGCTGAACAAAAAGATGGTTCGCTTATTTTGGTGAACCCGGATGCGTTAACGCAGAACGGCTCTAACGTAAAATAGCCACGCCGTTATTTCACCTTTACAACTATTTTATGAAGAAAAAAATCGGAATCGCAGTACTTGCGCTTATTGTTGTGGTAGCAATTGTTGGTTATTATTTATACACTAAAAAAACACCGGATGTCGTGAATGATAATCCCGATGTAAGTGTAACGGCAACTAATTTAATAACCGCCTTTGAAAAAGATTCCGCCGCTGCTGCCAGGCAATATATGGACAAGCTGGTAGCGGTATCGGGTCGGGTAAAATCGGTAGATACATCGGGCAGTGTAGTGCTGGGTGAAGAAGGCACGCAGTCGGTTGTTGTCTGTGGCCTTGATAGAAGGCACCTGAATGATGCGGCTGGCTTGAAACCCGGCGCCACAGCCACTTTGCAGGGACGATGCACCGGCTATACAAAAGGAGAGGAGATGATGGGCATCAGCTTAGGCACAACGGTGCAACTGGCTTTTGCCGGTATAAAATCGAAACAATAAACCACTATGATAAACAAGAACGTAACATTGAAAACACTAACCTCTATCACATTTTTTTTACTATCGCTGTTAACGCATGCGCAGGATAAATTTTTTACAAAAACAGGCACCATTCAATTTTATTCTAACGCCGCTTTAGAAACCATTGAAGCAAAAAATAAAACTGTAACCGCTGTGCTGGATAGTAAAACCGGTGGCTTGCAATTCAGCGTACAGATGAAAGGTTTTGAGTTTGAAAAGGCGTTGATGCAGCAGCATTTTAATGACACGTATGTGGAGAGCGATAAATACCCCAAAGCCGATTTCGCCGGCGCTATCACAAACAATAGTTCTGTTAATTATAAAAAAGACGGCAGCTATAAAGTGACGGTGAAAGGAAAGCTTACCCTGCATGGGCAAACCAAAGATGTGAAGGCGCCCGGCATTATTACCATCGCCGGTGGCAAAGTGGCTACGGCTTCTACCTTCACCATTAACGTAAGCGATTATAAAATTTCTATCCCGGCCAGTACAAAAAATAAAGTGTCCAACTCCATAAAAATTACTGTGGATGCAAAACTTGATCCTTATAACGGATAGATGAATTTTAATTCATTTTAGCCGATGTTGGCCCTGCGCCAACAATTTTTTTAGCCTCCTTTTTAGCAGCATTGTTTATTGATTAATAGAATTCCCGAACGTACAAGAGTGTATTTCGGATGCCTCGGCATAAACTGTGCAGCCTCGCTTCACAGCAGTACCGGCTTTTGGTTCATAAAATATCATGCTGTAAAAAAGAACCCCGTTGTGAAACTCTCCCAGCTATCACGCCAACATCGGACCTCAAACCTCGAACTTCAAACGCCGCTTCCGTCTTATCTTTACGGCACATAAAAATCCCTCTCAATATAAAACCAAATTTCAATGGGAATTATTAAAGACAGGTTCAAGGAAGTAGGCGATGCAACGGCCGCCGAGATTAAAGATTTATTGAAGGAACACGGTACAAAAAAAATAGGCGAAGTGCAGTTGGCGCAGGTGTATCAGGGCATGCGCGGCATCACCGGGTTAGTAACCGAAACCTCTTTGTTAGATGCGCAGGACGGCATTCGTTTCAGAGGTTATTCAATACCGGAATTGCGCGAAAAATTGCCAAAACATGAAGGCGGTTCAGAGCCCTTGCCCGAAGGATTATTTTATTTAATGCTGATAGGCGAACTGCCCACCGAAGCAGACGTGGAGCACCTTACAGGCGTTTGGCAACGTAGAAGCCATGTGCCTAATCATGTGTTTGCCACAATAGAAGCCTTGCCTGTAACCACACACCCGATGACGCAGTTTGTAGTAGCCGTAATGGCGCTGCAAACCGAAAGCCAGTTTGCCAAACGGTATGCCGCCGGCATGAACAAAAAAGAGTATTGGGATGCGGTGTTTGATGATAGCATGGACCTTATTGCGCGGCTGCCCCGCATAGCGGCTTATATCTATCGTCGCAAGTATAAAAATGGCGACCATATACAACCAAACGGCCTGCTTGACTGGAGCGGCAACTTCGCCCACATGATGGGCTATGCTGATGATAGCTTTCAGGAACTGATGCGGCTGTACATGACCATCCATGCCGATCATGAAGGCGGCAATGTATCGGCACACACAACACATTTAGTAGGCAGTGCACTTAGTGATCCTTACTTGAGTTATGCCGCCGGCATGAATGGTTTGGCAGGCCCACTGCATGGCCTTGCCAACCAGGAAGTGATTAAGTGGATTTATGAAATGCGGGAAGAATTGGGAACCGAGGCGCCAACTAACGAACAGATTGCCGGCTATGTAAGAAAGACATTGGAGAGCGGCAAAGTAGTGCCGGGTTACGGCCATGCGGTGCTGCGCAAAACAGATCCACGCTTTGAAGCACAGATGGAATTTGGTAAGAAGCACATGCCCGATGATCCTTTGGTGCAAACCGTTTGGAACATTTACGAAACTGTTCCGCCGATACTGCAATCGCTTGGAAAAATTAAAAACCCATGGCCCAATGTAGATGCGCACAGCGGCGCCTTACTGGTGCATTACGGCATGGTGGAATATGAATTTTATACTGTTCTGTTTGCGGTAAGCCGTTCGCTGGGTGTACTCGCCAGCCTTTGCTGGGACAGGGTTTTAGGCTTCCCATTGGAAAGGCCGAAGAGCATTACGACTGATTTGGTGAAGAAGTGGTTGAAGGGTGAGGATGAAGTGTGGGAGTAACCTCACCCCGGCCTTCTCCTGCAAAGCAGTAGAGGGAGCCAGGCCAACGCACAGACACTTGCTTTGCGACAATATTTAAGGCACTCAATCAGGTTTTGGTTGGGTGCTTTTTTTATGGGCCAGGGGGGACGAATAACCATTGGGCTTTGGTGCACAGTTTATACTGAGGCCGCCGAAGTACACTCTTGTACTTTGGTAATTCTATTGAGCATCGTAAAAAAAATTCATAACACTTAAAATAAGACTTCCCAATTTGGGAACTTTGTTTACATTTGATAAAAGAAATCATTGCGGGTTATTGCAAAAAAAATACTTCGGGAATTTTGGGAAAAACATGAAGATTGTGAGCAACAGTTAAGTGCATGGTATTATGAAGCAAGCCAAAGCGAATGGAGCGGCCCGGCAGCAATAAAGAAGAACTATCCAAGTGTAAGCTTTTTAGCTAACAATCGTGTTGTGTTCAATATCAAAGGCAATAAATACAGATTGATTGTAAAAATCAATTACGACTATGGTATGGTTTGGATACGGTTCATAGGAACGCATGCCGAATATGATAAAGTTGATGCAAATGAAATCTAAAAATTATGACAATCAAACCTATAAAAACAAAGAAAGATTACCAGCAAGCCTTAGTGCGTCTTGAAGAAATATTTGACGCAAAGAAAGGCTCAACAGAAGGGGATGAATTGGAGGTGTTAGGCATTTTGATTGAGAAGTATGAAGATGAACATTTCCCTATCAACTTCCCCGACCCTATAGAAGCGATAAAATTTCGTATGGAGCAGTTAGCATACACACAAACGGACTTAAGCAATGTGTTTGGCCATAAGGGCCGGGCAAGCGAAATTTTAAATAAAAAGCGCAAGCTGTCATTAGAGATGATCCGGCAACTTCATACGCAATTAAATATTCCAACGCAGGTTCTTATTCAAGCCTATTAGTGCTTCAGAAGTTGTTCGACAGTCATCAATAGCCGCAAGTTACTTTCTTGAAAGCCGCAACATCAGGTTTTGGTTGAGTGCTTTTTTGTAGAACAGGGGACGAGTATCTATAGAGCTTTTGTTGCGTCGCACTCTTGTACGTTGTGTAATTCTATTGAGCGGTGAATTCTGGTTAAATAAATTTCTTAGTTTTAAGTTGCAATGGCAAAAATATCCGGCATACAAACAATTAAAAATCCTGAAACAGGCGAAGCGAAAACATTGGTTATTGATATTAATAAGGCTTTAAAGAACGAGCAAATGTCTTCTATTATCGAAGACTTGCTTGACCACATGGCCATCATAAAAGCTAAAAAAAACGGCAACTTTATTCCGTGGCCGAACGCGAAAGCACGTATTGATAAGAAGTTTGGTTTCAAATGAGCTATTCCATTGTCATTGATAAAAAAGTGGAAAGCTTTATTAAAAAGCAATCAAAAGCAACCGCTAAAAGAGTTACAGACGCCATCTCAAATCTCTCCGAAAATCCCCGGCCCTCCGGCTGCAAAAAACTTCAGGGCTACGATAACGAATACCGGATGAGAGTCGGCGATATTCGTATTTTATACACAATCGAAGAGGAAATTATTACTGTAACTGTTTATAAGGCCGGTTATAGAGGAGACGTTTATAAGTGAGTGGTTAGGATTTTGTTGAGTGCTTTTTTATGGACCAGAGGAAAGAATAATTATTAAGCTTCGGTGGCGTCGCACTCTTGTACTTTGGTAATTCTATTTACCACTGTAATTATGCCATGGTTGATTAACTGAATTATAAACAGTTGTATATTGTTATTATGCTAAATGCATAAAAATGCTATTACTCTAAATTTACAATGATGAGCATACTAAAGCGATTCGGTAATGGAATTGGACTTTATCGAGGTGCAGGTCATCGCCTTTATCTTGATGACTATGGGAACGGGGTTGAACTTCCCGACAAAAGCGCGGAATGGAATCTCTTAATTAAAGAAGAATTGGGGAATGCAAAACTAGAATGTTCGTTCGGATATATATCTCCAAGCGGTAAGGAATTTACAAGAAGCCTTCCGATTAGTTTAGATCAAGCTATTGCTATTCGTAATTTTTTGAATCAACATATTGAAAGCATTGCAGTCAGAGATAAATTTTTTTATTTCTTATCTTATGATCATTGTATGTTACTAAAACAAATTAAGGGGAAAGCATCAAGCGTTGAGAAAGTTTTTAATGTGACTATTAAAGGTTACAAGTTTTTGTGTAATAAACCTAATGGTGATGGGTCGGCAATTGCTAATCTTTATGAAACCGAAAATGATCAAGATGTTGTATGGGCTGTATTATATAGAATGACATTGGAGGAAAAATTAAGACTCGATAAAGTTGGAGGCTTATGGGATTGTAACACTGAGATAAAGGAATTTTCAATGTCAATTGATGGCAGACATACACAAGTTTATACAAATGTTCTGGGCAACTGGTTTGCCCGAAATGATTTAAAACCTTTTGATTGGTATATGCATGCGGTGATTGAAGGGGCTGTTGAAAATCAGTTTCCTGCTGAATATATAACATACTTGGAGAATATTGAGGTACAAAAGACACAACGAAAAAGAATAAATAAACACATAAACCTTGACGTCAAAGTGTAGTGGGTTTCAAAACAAGTCTCACCCCTTTACAACTTTGTTAAGTATGCCTTGCAGGTGAGGTTCTTATCTTTGCCGCATGCACTACGTCTCTGCTGAAAACCTATCGAAATCTTACGGCATCAAGCCGCTTTTTCAAAACATTTCCTTTCATATTTCCGAAGGCGATAAGATAGCCCTGGTGGCCCGCAACGGCTCCGGAAAATCAACCTTACTAAAAATTATTGCCGGTAAAGAAACCGCTGAAACAGGCAAAGTCTGGATTAGTAAAGATGTGGATGTGGCCTTTTTTGAACAGGAGCCGCAACTGGTAGAACACGCCACCACACTGGATAATATCTTTCACACCGGCCACCCGGTATTAGCTACCATTAAAGAATACGAAGCCCTGCTGGAGGCCGAAGAAGATACGCCGGAGTATCATCATAAGTTCAGCGAGGCCATGATAAAGATGGATGATAACGGCGCCTGGGACTTTGACGCCAAAGTGCATCAAATTTTAAGTAAGCTAAAAGTTCATCACTTCGATCAGGCCGTGAATACCCTCAGCGGCGGCCAGCGCAAGCGCATCGCTTTAGCAAGAACGTTAATTGACATTGGCTTTGAACACAAGCATGTGTTGCTTATAATGGATGAACCGACCAACCACCTGGATGTAGAAATGGTGGAGTGGCTGGAGCATTACCTCAACAAAGAAAATGTAACGCTGCTGCTGGTTACCCACGACCGCTATTTTTTAGATAATGTGTGCAACGAAATATGGGAGATGGATGAAAACCTTTATGTGCATCGCGGCGATTATCAAAACTTTTTAGAGAAAAAAGCGGCCCGCGAAGAAAGCGAAGCGGCATCAATCGGCAAGGCCCGGAATCAATACCGTAAAGAGCTGGAATGGATGCGTAAGCAACCCAAGGCACGCACTACAAAAAGTAAAAGCCGCCAGGATAATTTTTACGAAATAGAGAAGCGGGCCAAACAGCAAATGATAGATAACCAGGTGCAGTTGCAAAGCAAGATGAGCCGCTTGGGTGGTAAGATAGTAGAGATGAAAAAAGTATATAAAAGCTTTGGCGACAAGGTTATTTTAAAAGGCTTTGATTATGCTTTTAAAAAAGGCGAAAGGGCAGGCGTGGTGGGTAAGAACGGTGCTGGCAAATCAACCTTCATTAATATTTTACAAGGGTTAGAGAATGCCGACAGCGGTAAAATAAATGTGGGCGATACGATAGTATTTGGCAATTACTCGCAAACCGGTTTGCAAACAAAAGAAGACATGCGGGTGATTGAATATGTAAAAAACATTGCTGAAAACTTTCCATTGGCCGATGGCTCAAGCATGAGCGCCTCGCAATTTTTAGAACTGTTTCTTTTTCCGCCGGAGCAGCAATACACCTACATTAGCCGGTTGAGCGGTGGCGAAAAACGGCGCCTGCATTTGCTGACGATCCTCTTTCGCAACCCCAACTTTTTAATACTCGATGAACCAACGAATGATCTGGATTTGCCAACGCTGTCGGTGCTGGAAAGCTTTCTGTTGGACTTCCCCGGTTGCTTGTTGATTGTTAGTCACGACCGCTACTTTATGGACCGGTTGGTAGATCATCTTTTTGTGTTTGAAGGCGATGGCGCTGTTCGCGATTTTCCCGGAAACTTTACGCAATACCGCGAGTGGCAAAAGTTGCAGGACGCATTACCGGCAGATAAAAAAGAAGTCATTGTTGCGCAAAATGAAACAAAGCCGCAGCAAGCAAAGCAAGAGGCGCCTAAGAAAAAACTGGGCTTTAAAGAGCAGCACGAATTTGAAACCCTGGGAAAAGAAATCCCTCAGTTGGAGAAAGAAAGAGCGGAGCTAACAGAGCAAATGGCGCAACCTGATTTGGGGTTTGATAAGCTTCAAAAAATTTCAGAGCGCATTATCCAGATAAACAATTTGGTTGATGAAAAAGAGATGCGGTGGTTAGAGTTGAGTGAATAACACGAATAAAACAAATTTTATAAATCTAAAATCGCCTCTACAATTTTTCGTTTCGGACTAGTGATTTATAGCAGTTGATGACCCGCACCGTAGGTACAAAACCTTGGTAGAAATAATATGTATGTAGTTCATCTACGGCTCCATAGAAGTCGCACAAATTGATTGAAAGTTTGACTCCTACGTATCTATCTTAAATATTAATAAGATTTTTTACCAAGGTTGAATGCCTATGGCATCAAAGAGTAACAACATAATGTATTCATTTTTTCAGGATAAAAACCTGACGCTATGCAAAAGAAAATATCCCTTAAAGTTCTGCCTTTTGAGGCGGAGCAACCAGCGGTTCTTAAAAACATAATCACACAGGCCTGTGCCATCAATCCCATACAACTCACCGGCTATACCATTCTTAAAAAATCCATTGATGCCCGCAGCCGCCAGCAGGTTTGGGTACAATTAACAGTGAATGTTTTTATTGATGAACCGTATGAAGAGTTGCCAATCAACCCACTTCAATTAAAAGACGTTCATCAGGCAAAAAGGAGCGTGGTTATAGTAGGTGCCGGTCCCACAGGACTCTTTGCTGCACTGCGTTTGATAGAACTGGGCATCAAGCCAATTGTATTGGAACGGGGTAAAGATGTGCGGGCCCGCCGCCGCGATTTAGCTGCCATTAATAAAGAAGGGACAATGAACAGCGAGAGCAATTATTGCTTTGGCGAGGGCGGCGCCGGCACCTATAGCGATGGTAAATTATATACACGCAGCACCAAGCGTGGCGATGTGGCAAAAGTGCTGAACACCTTTGTTTACTTTGGCGCCGAAGGCAATATTTTATATGAAGCGCATCCGCATATTGGTACCAACAAATTGCCGCAAATTATTACGGCTATCAGAGAAAAAATTGTTGAATGCGGTGGCGAAGTACGGTTTGATAATAAGGTTACGGACTTCATCATAAAAGATAATGTTGCCAGCGGTGTAGTAGTAAATGATAGCGATAAGATAGAAGCCGATGCGGTGGTTTTAGCGACAGGTCACTCGGCCCGCGACATATTTCATCTGCTTTATAATAAGAAGATTGAAATTCATTTTAAACCGTTTGCCCTTGGCGTTCGCATTGAGCATCCGCAGTCAATTATAGACGCTGTTCAATATCACGGTCCGGTTCGTAATGTGCATCTTCCCCCCGCCTCATACTCTTTAGTAGAGCAGGTTTCGGGCAAAGGCGTGTTTTCTTTTTGCATGTGTCCGGGCGGCATTATTGCACCGGCTGCAACAAGTGACGGCGAAATAGTAGTGAATGGATGGTCGCCGTCAAAACGCAATAACCCGTATGCCAACAGCGGCATTGTGGTAAGTGTAGATGAAGAAAATATACAAGCGTACAAACAACATGGACCGCTTGCCGGACTGTATTATCAGCAGGCCATCGAACAAAAAGCTTTTGCAGCCGGTGGTGGTAGATTAGTAGCGCCTGCACAGCGTATGATTGATTTTGTGAACGGAAAAATTTCATCTTCTTTACCCGATTGCAGCTACTGGCCGGGCATTCAACCGGCCTCATTTAAAGAAGTGCTGCCCCCTTTTATTCATCAGGGATTACAAACAGCATTTAAGGAATGGGGCAAACGAATGCGTGGCTACCTGACCAATGAAGCGGTAGTTGTTGGAGTAGAGTCGAGAACATCATCTCCCGTACGCATACCGCGTGGCGACGACCTGCAACATCCGCAGATAAAGGGATTATATCCTTGCGGCGAAGGCGCCGGTTATGCCGGTGGCATTGTTAGCGCCGCCATGGATGGAGAAGGGGTAGCGAATGCGATTAGTTGATTAGTTGATTAGTTGATTTGTTGATTAGTTGATTAGTTGATTAGTTGATTAGTTGATTTCATTCTATAGCGCCGCAAGGTAATTGGTGAACGATATTGTTGTGTCCTTTGTGGTTCTCCGTGGCCTTTGTGTTCCAAAAAACAAGGAACACAAAGGCCACAACGGAGACAAGAAGAACAAGAAGCATAGGAATCTGAAAGAATGGGCAAGACAAAGATCGCTTTGATACGTATTAACCTGTTAACGTAGTAACGTATTAACTAATCAACCATTCAACTGATCAACTAATTCCCCGCCGGATCACTCACGGCATCCCGCTTTGATATAAGCCAGTCTTTTTTCAACAACTGGTTTTTGCGATAGGCTTTTACTTCATCTGCCAACTTAAGTTGGGCAGCAGTATCCAACTGGCGTATCATCAATTTATCCAAATCGGGTTTGCCGCCATCTACCCAGGCAGTGTACCAAAAATCGGCTAACAAGTTTGAAGATCGAACTGCTTGTTTGGCAATAGCAGGCTCCAATTTTTTTGCATACGCCAGCGCAAAATCCCTGGTGTAATATTTTACCTCGCGGCCATTCCGTTTTTGAATGCGGTACTTGGTGCTGTCGGTAAAGGCTACAGTAACGTCTCTTTCAGCTTGTAATACTTCGGGCAGTAAAATATGTGCCTGGCGTACGGCTTTCCATATTTCCTTTTCCGGGCTTTTTAAATAAGAGGCTTTTTTGTGACCATTTAACTTGAAACTTTCGATGGTTAATTCGGGCACTACACTTTCCCATAAAGCATGTATGCCGCGTTGGTCAGTTAATTGGCCATCATAATTCACGGAGGTATGCAGCGGTACGTTCGCATCTTCAATATAATGGCCTAAATCGGTAGCATAAAATAAAATGCTGTCGCGGTTCTTATCTCTGAAAGCATTTACCAGCCTGTCTTTCATTACTATTACCCAATACGGTACGTAGCCATATTTTAATAATGTGTCCTTAGTGTATCGGGCCACGGCTTCGTTCCAGTCCATCGGCATTTTGTTGGCCGCATCATCGCCATAGGCTTCAAAATCTATAAAATGTTTACTGGCTTCTGTTGGGTCGCTGCTGCGTCTATCATCAGGTCGAATGGAATTTTTTACGATGTACTCCATGTTGCCATAAAAAAAGGGCTGCATTTCTTTTGGCAACTGGTAAACAGCCAACTGGTTTATGGTACGGTGCATTAAAAATCCCCAACTGCTGCAAACTACTAACAGCGTTATAGCCATCAACAACAGGGACCCTTTTCGTGAAGTTTTCATTCAATGGTAATTTTAGCGAAGATGCAGGAAATACGCCAACCAATAATTACTGAACATCACAATTGCTCCAATGCAATTAAGTAATTGAACTGTTACATACTATATCCAACAAAAAAGCTATTGCAGTTGATGCAATAGCTTTTACCAAAAAAAAGTATGTCGATTTTATCCAAAAATTTTATTCAGCAAGCCAGCTAATCGAACGCCACCTTTCAATAATTGTTCGTTCACGGTGACTATGTGTTTGAAGTTATACTCGTAACTCAGCTTATCATTATCCTTTGTTTCCGGATACAGCTTTTCCGCTATCTGGTACGACTCGCCTAACCATTGTCCCACCGATGCTTTCTGCCAACTCTGAAGCTGGTCTAACGTAGTATGATTGATGGCCCTGGCATATTCGGTATAACTCAATTGTTGAAAATTAATCAGCGCTTCATCCCAAACCGCATGCAAATTAGTAGCGTTGTTAAACCAGGTAAGCTTAATTCTGTTACCACCCTGATCGTCGCCACGGCCGGCATGAAATGGCTGATGTGCATCGCCAACAAAATGAATTAATAATTTTAAGTACAGCCTTTTCTGATCAAGCGGCAGGGTTTTAATTTTTAATTGCTTTACGATGAAATTAATTTTTGTATAGATGTCGGTACTTGTATCTCGTCGCAAAAATGCCTGCACCTGATCGTCTGTTTGCCCCGCATTAAAATTTATATAGTGCCAACTGCTGTAGGCCCGGTACGACGTATCGGATTTTATAAAATCGGCCCAGTTGCTGGCCATCGCTAACGATTCTGTGCCCAATATTTTTTGAATTTCTATCCTGGCCCTGGATGTTAAATAACCATCCGCAATTTCGCCCACAATGCGATGGCCTAATACACCCCAGGCTAAGGAGTAAAGCGGTAAGGCAAAGAACAATACAACGACGATAAATCTTTTGATCCTCTTCATAATAAAATGTGCAAAAATGAATAATAGCGAAGCGGTCAAAATTAGGCCCGTCGTTATCATGGGCAAAATAATGTTTGGATGGGAATAGCATCAATACAAACCGGTAAAAACGGGTTTCGTAAAATAAACTGGCCGGTGTTTATAGAATCGTGTAAAATTGGTGGTTCTAATTACTGATAAGCCAAACTATTAAACGCATGAATTACTTATTGGAAGCCCAACACCTGAAAAAATACTATGCTACCCAAAAGGCGGTAGATGATATTTCCTTTGCGGTAGCACCCGGCAGCATCTTTGGTTTGCTGGGGCCCAACGGCGCCGGCAAAACCACGTTGCTGCGCATGATCACCGGCATCTTTTTCCCCGACAGCGGCCAGATTCTTTTTGACGGAAAACCGTTCAATCCCATGAAGGATATTGAACGCATCGGCTATATGCCGGAAGAACGTGGTCTTTATAAAAAAATGAAGATTGGCGAACAGGCCATGTACCTGGCGCAGCTCAAAGGCTTATCATCGTCCGAGGCATCGAGGCTGATTAAAGAATGGTTTGTGCGCTTAGAGATGCAAAGCTGGTGGAATAAAAAAGTAGAAGACCTGTCGAAGGGCATGAGTCAAAAATTACAATTTGTAACTACTGTTGTTCATAATCCAAAACTTATCATTTTAGATGAGCCCTTCAGCGGCCTTGATCCGGTGAACAGCAACGTGATAAAAGATGAAATTTTTAACCTGGCTAAGAACGGTGCTACCATCATCTTCAGCACACACCGCATGGAGCAGGTAGAAGAAATATGCGACCATATTATTTTAGTCAATAAAGGACAAAAAATTTTAGACGGAACAGTAAAGGAAGCCAAGCAGAAGTATAAAGCGTCGTTATTCAGAATTTCTTTTGAAGGTGAAATGGCCATTAACGATCATCCATCTTACACCACGGTAAAATCGGAAGCTAATTCGCTGGAAGTAAAAATCAATGAAGGCCATACATCCAACGAAGTGCTGCAATCCTTTCTCAGCAGCGGTGCCGCTATTACTTCCTTCAATGAAATTCTTCCGTCGCTTAACGATATTTTTATAGAACTGGTAGAAGGCACACCAACGGCCCGCCAATTTCAAACGGTAACCAACTAATTGTTATGAACAAGTCACTACTTATTATACGGCGCGAATACCTGACCCGTGTACGTAAAAAAACATTCATTATTTCCACTATCTTATTTCCTGTTTTGTACCTGGCCCTCATCTTTGGTACCGGCTACTTAGCCCGCAATACAAAAGTGCTACGGGTGGCAATCATAGATTCATCGGGTTATTTTGATAAGGGCATGATCAATCGTTCTAATCTACAGGATAGCTCTTCTTATCTGGAATATATAACCGCTAATACCGATAGCGTCATGCATCATTTTTCTTTGATGGGCTATGATGGGTATATCGTCATTCCGAAAGTAGCGCCGGACAGTTTAAAAGAGCTGACATTTAAGGCGGATAAAACCTACGGCACCGGGGCTATAGCTGGTGTACAAGGCAAGCTGAATGAAATGTGGAATAACATCAATTACCAGCGCCTTGGAATAGACGATATAAAACGCAAACAACTCGCCAACAGCAAAATCAATCTGGAAGGAAAAAACATAAAAGATGAAACGGCCAGCTCCGGGCTGGCAACGGGTATCGGCTATTTATCAGGGTTCCTTATTTATTTTATTTTATTGATCTACGGCTCGCAGGTAATGATGGGGGTAATGGAAGAAAAAACCAATCGCATAGCCGAAGTGATGGTGTCCAGCATCCGGCCATTTCAACTGATGCTTGGAAAAATTGTTGGCATTGGCATGGTAGCGCTAACACAGTTTTTATTATGGATCATTTTCGGCATTATCATCTATAACATTACTAAAGCCACCGGCAGTGGCAACATGATGTCGGCCGCTTTTGCCAACGTACAAAAAACCATCAGCAGCATTAATGTCCCTTTCCTTCTTTTCTGTTTTGGCTTTTATCTATTGGGTGGTTTCTTTTTTTATTCGTCGTTATATGCGGCCATCGGCAGTGCCGTAAACGAAGACATGCGGGAAGCGCAGTCGTTGTCTTTTCCTATCACCATCCTGGTTATTTTTTCCATGGCCATCATGACCGCGGCCATCTCTGACCCAACAGGCAAGCTGGCTTTTTGGGCCAGCATTATTCCATTCAGTTCGCCTATTGTGATGATGGCCCGCATACCGTTTGGCGTACCGGGTACGGTGCCTTACTGGCAACTCGGTTTATCAATGGCGTTACTTATTTTAGGCTTCCTTTTTACTACCTGGTTTGCCGGTAAAATTTACCGCACCGGTATTTTAATGTATGGTAAAAAGCCAAGCTGGAAAGAGATGATGAAGTGGGCGTTTAGGAAGTAATTTTCTATGCCTGATAAATAGTTTTAAAACGCAATCAAATTTTGATTGCGTTTTTCTTTTGTACTAAGCTGAAGTGCTGCTATGAAGCTTTTGTTGCGTCGCACTCTTGTACGTTCTTATCGTTATTGAATATATAGCTAACGACTAAGACTTGGCATTGTTGAGATATTTGAGAATTCGTTTCCTTTTTGATGCCTCCCTTGAGAAAGCTTTCTTCAATTATCAATAGCTGCTGCGGGGACACGCATTAGGAAAGGGAAAATTTGTTGTTAACCGCCGTTGCTTTTTCGTCGCAGGACAACGACGGAAAGAACAAAGCTGGTATAAAGCAAAATAAGCTGCCAAGAGGTTGTCCAAATACAGTGAATGTTTTCTCTTGTTTTTGTCCACCAAGTGACTTCCGGCTCAACATAAACCAAGTCATCACACAACAAGTATTGGTATTGAACCGGCTTTATGGTGTCACGCGGAACATGCCAGAACCACATGTCTTTTTCGCCCATTAAGTATCCTTCAGCACCTACTGCTCGCAAGTTGTCTAATGCCCCAACAACGGTTCCATAGGTTGAGCTATTACCAAAAAGAAAATGGATACCATTTGAGGTATCGCTACTTTTCAGGATTTCCTTTATTCGAATTTGTGAGAAAGCAAGCTTTGTTCTGTCGTTGTCCTGGTTGCCTGTAAAACCAATATCTATATAGTTTCTTTCAGGTGGAAATTTCTCTTTAAAGTTTGTGTCAAGCTTCGCTAATCTATTCAGGTGAGCAGTGTCAAGCCAAATTAAAGGCATCACCCAAACGGTAGATAGCCTGATTTCCCTTTTTACATAAAAATAAAAAGCAATGGGAAGAATGGTCAAACTAATGATGCCCGGAATGTAATATTTCATGTTGCGCTTTGGCCTGTCCATTTGTGTTGTCAATCTCAGTAGAGATGAAAAAATGAATGGTTTCCATAATGGCAGCTCAAAGGTGCTTACCTCAACTGCTGGCACAAATATATCCTGAATATCAAAAGGATTTGCACCGGTTACTTCATGTCTCCATCCGCCTTCCACTTTGTAGCAAAGCCTTGCTCTAACTGTATCTTTGCCCTATGGAAATCATCCAGTCAACCTACGTAATCAGCAGCCCTTCCTTGGATTTATGTCCCGCCCCCGACCGCCCCGAATACGCTTTTATCGGCCGTAGCAATGTAGGCAAGTCGTCGCTTATTAATATGCTGTCTAAAAAAAAGGAAGTCGCAAAAACTTCCATCTCGCCGGGCAAAACGCAGCTTATTAATCATTTTGATGTAACCGGTTCCGATAGAAAAAAATGGTACCTCGTTGACCTTCCCGGCTATGGCTTTGCCAAGGTCTCGCAAAGCCAACGTAAAAGCTGGAAAAAGATGATTGCCGATTACATCCAAAAGCGGGAAAACTTAGTATATCTTTTTGCATTGGTAGATAGCCGGCACGAACCCCAAAAGATTGACCTTGATTTTATGAACCAGTTGGGCGAATGGCAGATACCGTTTGCAATTGTGTTCACTAAAGCCGATAAAACAACGCAAAAAGAAACGGCTAAAAATGTGCAGCAGTTTTTAAAGAAGATGAAAGAGACCTGGGAAGAGCTGCCACCACATTTTGTTACATCGGCGGTAAAACATTTAGGCAGTAAGCAAATACTCCTATTTATCGCCGAACAAAACGAGGTGTTTGAACAACACAAAAAAAGGCTGGTATAATTTTATAAGTTATCTTGCAACCGTTTAGGACTGTTATGAATAAAAAAGGGATTGAAAGAAATATAGTTGTCTTGCTGTTCGTACTCGTGCTGGTGGTTTTCTCCTTTGCCGAGCGGGATAGTAAAAAGCTGGAGCGGCTTTATACTACAGCTCAATTAATCAAACAAAGTTCTATCGTTTTGTCCTCTGCCGCACATCTCCCAGCCGCCTCCAACAATAACTAAATTCATGCGGGCCTATTTTTTTGTAGCCATTTTATTACAATTGGTTACTCTCTCTTCTACTGCCCAATCTACTGATTCATTGCGTCGAAGCATTGATTCTTCCGCCAAAAAATTAAAAGAGGCCACTACTGAATTTAACCAATGGGAAGACAGCGTACACCGTGTACACATGCAACAATTTACCGACCAGAATAGTAAAAACCTTGACCAGTTTTTAGCCGACATGAAGGCACAGAAACAAAAAGAGAAGCAACAGACATATATACGTATCGGGTTGGGGATAGCTTTCCTTGCCGTGGTTGGGTACGGCTTATACAAAAGAAGAAAGAAGAATAATCCGGCGTAATTAATTCACCATCTTGTTAGCGCAACTGCTGCTGGCAAAGGCTTCTGGCTTGGCTTTAAAGGCAAAGCCCATTCCCAGAATGTAGCCCATGGCTTCTTTTAGCGCATCATTACTTTTAAAGCTTGGGTTGGTATTAATGTCGGCATGCACTTCCATATCCACATTATATAAAGTAAAAAGAGTGCATAGTTCATAAGCAATCTCTATACTCTTGGCTACCTCTACCAACATTCTTTCTTTGATGGAATACTGCTGGCGGGTTTTGTCGTTATGGATAAACATAAAGCCTCCATGGCCTTCGCGTAAAAAAACAATTACCGTGGCAAACTCTGTTTCAGCGCCTTTTACCTGTGAGTCGGTGCCGATGCAAACCTTTAACCGGTAGCCGGCTTCTGTTTCCCGTTTGATAACTGTTTCCACCGCGTCGTAGATCGGGCTTTCAATAGGTTGACCATTAAATTTTCTCCATTTCATAAAAAGAGGTTTTTCCAAATTACGACAAAACCCCTTCTTAACAATAGTTGCAGATGATGAAATTATTAAGAACTACCGTTTCATAAATTTCTCCGTGTAAAATTCATCGGCATTATAATACTCAATCAGGTAAAGGCCATTGCCTGAAAGCCGCACCGGAATGGTGTTTAGGCCTTGTACCAATATTCCGCTGGCGATGGTACGTCCCGCTAAATCATGAATGCTATAATGATAAGAGGAAGGGCTGCTGACAGTAATCGTATTGTCAATAAGGTTTCCAATCAGGTAAGGCCTGGCATTAGAACCATTGTTGCGCAGGGAAATTATGTTGGAGTAAAACTGTCGGCCGTTATCAAACAATACATTCAGCCGGTAATATAAAATGGTAGTCTTGTTTGCTAAATAAGTGTAGTCTCTTGCCGATGACAATAAGCTGGCAGGCAGCGGCTGAAACGCCACACCATCGTTGGACACTTCAAGCACTTGTTTTACTACTGTTTCGTCGGCAATAATTTCCCAACCCAATTTATGTTGTTTGCCTTCAATTGTTCCTGTCAATTGCAGCTTATGAAGCGGAAGCGGATTGCCGATGGTGATGGAACCATTTAAACTATACGAACCTAAGCTGGCGTAGTTAGGCGCATAAATATTACCCTTGCCTTGTACACGCAGGTAATAAGTCCCTGCATTTAACTGCGTATCTATAGAAGCATTTAATGTAGTGCCCGGGTTATAGGTTCCAATAATCGTTTGTGCGTTGTTTAATAGAGCTATCTCTAAATCTACATCAGCACCTGTATTACCAGCGCCAATGCTATAGGGCAGGGCGTCTAACAGAAAACGTCCGTTTGCAGGCGCCGTGAATTTTATCATGTCCACATCACCGGGAGTTTCAATAATGCCGTTAATGGTAAAAGAATTGTTCGTGAAAGATGCCGTAGTGGCGCCGGCCATTGTATTTGCATGATCGTCTGTACGATAACCAATGCCATTCCCGTTACCGGTAATAATGGACAGATCGTCCTGGTAGCTGGTGCATCCATAAGGGTTAGCGCCGTTGTTCCAAAGCGTCATGTTTTCATAATAGCCCACACCCATAATAGGGGCCCATCCAATTTCCCCGGAGCCAGTACCGCCATTATATTCCGAAGTAATGTTACATGCCTGATCGTATGATGCCTGATGCCGCAACCCAAGCGTATGGCCTATTTCATGCGATGCTGCTTCGGCGATGTACTTGGTGTTATAGTTTAATAAGGCGGTAAAAACAAAGCAGGGTGTATTATCGCCCCAGGTAAATGAATTCATGTACGACACGCCGCCGGCAGCGCCATACCAGGATGACGACGTGGTTAATACAACACGCATTCTTTTGTCTGCCGGAGCCGCTGCGTACTTAGTGGAATCAGTGGTTATGTTAACCGTAAATGGACGATAGTCTTCGGCCACACGATTGAAAATAGAAGTGATTTGCGCTGTTGTTAAGTTGGCGCCGTTACATACAATAGGGCCGCTCCCATTCCAGCTTGTACCATTTACTATATGTCCATCGAAATCTAAAAAAACAACATTGGCAGAAGCCGGGTAACTGTTGAATACGGGTATTTGTGACGATGCAAATAAGCCCGTGAAAAGCAGCACGCAGCTATATAATGTTCGGAGAAAAGTTTTCATAAGCGGATAGGATTTAGGATGGGAGCAGGGGCGTCAACTATTCGTTGATAAGATCGTACAGGCCTTTTTTGCGAAGCACATAGGCGTTAGCTTCTTTCACTATTTCAAACGTATCGCCGGCCTTTTGACTAATAATACGGCCGCTGTATAAAACCGTTCCATCTTCTTTCCTGATGCGGGTGAAAGTGACGATAGCTCCCTGGCGGGTAGTGCTTTTTATGACCACCGAACTCAGGGAAGTAATGGCATCGCCGGACTTGCTGACTACGGTGCCTATTAGCGGCAGTCCGTTGGCAATAACTGTATTGACCGATGCACCTACAGACAGTGATAATAAAGCTTCCATGTCGGACAGGTGTAGGGAAAGCTTGTCGGGTAAATCAGCAAAAAGTTTGGGCTTGTTATAATCGGGTTGATTGAGTGGAGGTGCATTTTGTGCATTGGCCGGCTTGCACAAAACAAATAGCAATGCTACTGCAGTGGCGGTTTTTAGGATTTTCATCAGGATGTTGATTTAAAGTTATTACACTTTACCGGCAGGGATTAGTTGCCGTTGGATTCTATCGCAATATTGGAAAAATTATACCCTTTTTAAAGTAGAAATGAAAACAATTTTAAAAATTGAGTGATAGCACTTAGGCTTTATTAGTAGATGTACGAACGGTAGGTAAAACTTTAATACTGTCCCGTAGCCAGCATTACCAGCGTGCAGGCCATCACGGGTTGAATACCGGCCTGCTTTGCTTTTGCAATGAGTTCGTCGTTTTCGGTACCCGGATTAAAGATGATACGCCTGGGTTGAAGGCTTAAAATATACTCGTAGTATTCTACCTGGTTTTTAGGATTCAAATAAAGCGTTACGGTATCAATCCCTGTTTCTGTTACAGGATGTTTGTGTACCTGAATGGCATTGACCACTACTTCTTTTTTACCTACCGCCACTACCGGATGATGATGCGCTTTAAGGCGGTTCATCGCTAAATAACTGTACCGCGATGGATTGTCAGAAGCGCCTAATACCAATGTTTTTTTTGTGGACATGATGATCAATTCTTACCAATGAAATTACAAAGCCCATGCCTCAAAAAGGTTGTCCATGTGTTTGGCGGATAACGGGCCTGGCTAAGAAAGGAAAGCTTCGGAACGTACCGACGAAAAAGTTGCTCAGGCCTTCGCTGCCAAAGAAGGATTGTATCATTCTACCTGTTCTTAATCTTCCCGCAAACTGTTTCTTCCATTGGCTTTGGTAATATTTCTCCAGTTGCTGCCGGGTTATTTTATGAAGTAAATAATCATTTATCAGGGAAGCCGAAATCTTAGACGTATGCAATGCTATGCTCATCCCATTACCACATAACGGCGTTATCATTCCGGCGGCATCACCTAATAGCAGCACACCGTTTTCCACTTTCGACTTAGCGCTAAAACTAATTTGTGAAATGGTGACGGGAAAGTTTTTTACGACTTCGCTAGTCTCAAAAATTTTTTTAAGATTCGGATTTTTATAAAGGATGCTTTGCTGCATTCGTTCAATATCGCCATTGTATGCTTTAAGGTTTTCAGCCTTTGTCATATAGCATAAACAGTATTCATTGCCTTCAATTTTTGACATGCCGCAGTAGCCGTTTTTAAAATTATGTAGGGAGATAAGGTTATCGGCAGCGGCCGTTTTTATATGATATTTTATACCGACATAATTATTCAACCGGTGATTTTGCTGCGCTAAAAAAGGACGCTTCCATTTTATATCCAGGTTACTTCGTTTGCCGTAAGCGCCGCAGCAAACCCTTGCCTGTACTGCTTCTCCTTTAAACCTGATAGTGAAATGATCAGCAAAAGAAACCTCGTCAACTTTTGTTTTTTGTAAAATGGTAACGCCACTTTCTACTGCTAATTGAGCCAGCGTGCTATCTAATAAATAACGGCTGATGCCAAAGCCACCAAGCGGCAACCTGGTAGTAAAAGATTTACCATTAGGCGCTGTTAAATGAAGCGTGTCAATAAGGGGAAGCTGTAAATTTTTTAAGGGCACGCCCAACGATTCAATAAAGTTCCAGCTTTCCAGACTGATATATTCGCCGCATACCTTATGAAAAGGGTAGGCTTCTTTTTCAAACAAAATAACATTATGCCTTTGCCGGCTTAACTGAATAGAAGCGGCGAGACCTGCGAGGCCGCCACCAATAATAGCGACATCATAGTCAGTCTTCATTTCCATTATTCACACAAGTTACTAACCAGCGAAAGGCCCATCTCCACCGGCAGTGATAATCTTCAATACCGGCATCCGCAAACAGCCGTTGCCAATCCTGTTTTTTAAAACCGCGTTGCACCGAAAGCGGCGCATCGTTTTTTACTAAATAGCTTTTTGAAAATAATGCCGTCAGTGTTTTTATAGAATAGTAAGCCAAGGGGTGACGATGCAGGTCGTTAATGAAAAAGCCAAGTGTGCTGTTTTGTTTCATCCATTGTAATTGAAAAACAAGTTCTTCATCCGTGAAATGATGGCAAAAAAGGGAGGAGAAAATGATGGCAGGCTTAGTTTGATTCTCTACTAATCTATAATCGGAACGGATAAATTCAATGCCGCTATTTCTATCCTGGCTTCTGGCATAAGCGATGCATTCTTCGTTGTAATCTACACCGGAAAGTTGAACCGGCGTTTTTGTATAAGCCGCCCATTCTTTTATAGCCCTCAGATTATCGCCGCCGCCACAGCCGATTTCAAGGATAGATAGCTTTTTGTTAAACGTTGGTGCCTGCTGAATAATAGCAACAATTCCATCTAATGTTATATCATGCCCGCCCAATTTCCGATTGATAAAATCCAACTCCTGCATGTTGCGTTTGATGTCGGTAAAAGGAAGACCATCTCCATCAAGAAGTTCTTTTGTATAGGAACGATGTTTAAATGAAGACATCGGGAGTTTGTAGTTGGTAGTTTGTAGTTGGCGTGATGGATTTAAAAAGTTTGTCACTTGAGCAAAACCCCATTAGCTAACGTAGTTGCGCACATCACGATAACCCAAAACATCAAACCCTAAACCTTCCTACCTATGTGCCGTAAACGTTTCCACCGTAAGTCCCGGCCCAAAGGCAGCGCCAAAAAGTTTTTTTATATCACCTTTTTCTTCTATCATCTTTTTTAGCACAAATAAAATAGTGGCCGATGAAATGTTGCCTACTTCGTTCAGCACATCATAAGACGGTTGTAGCTGCCCGTTAGTAAAGCAGAGGCTTTTATGAATGGCTTGTAAAATTCGTTTGCCACCCGGATGTATGCACCAATGCGAAACATCGCCGGCAGCAAGGCTCTCCTTTGCTAAAGCACGTCCGGCCACGCCGGCAAAATCTTCTTCAATCAGTTCGGGTACATAGCCGCTTAGCGTCATTAAAAAGCCTGACGAGGAGAGCTCCCAAGCCATGTCCCGCTTGCCTTTAGGGTTTACTTCGCTATAAAAGCTATCAATAAATAATCCTTCTTCCACTGCTTCGTTTGCCACCATCAATACCGCTGCTGAGCCGTCGCCAAATAATAACGAGGAAGCCATGTTATCCATCGTAGGCTCCCGTTGAAAGTGAAGGGTACAAAGTTCGGTACAAACAATCAGCACCTGCGCTTCTTTATCGCTTTTGCAAATAGCATCGGCAATTTTTAGCGCATGAATAGCCGCGTAGCAACCCATAAAATTGATAGAGGTGCGAAAGATGGTTTTCTCCAGATCCAGCAGTTCTATCAATTGCAGATCAAGGCCGGGCGCACTCATACCGGTGCAGCTAACGGTAATTAAATGCGTTATCTTTTTTAGCGGATAATTAGGTTTTAAACAATTGCGGATGGCATCAACCGAAAGGAGCGGCGCCTGCTTATTATACACTGCCATGCGTTGCTCCAGCGAAGGAAACGGCTCAATGTTTTCCGACTGCGGATAAAACTTCCAATCGGGTAAGGGGCGGGTATAATCAGACACGACAGAGTACCGTTGTTTGATACCGCATTGGGTGTAAAGAAATTTCAGTTTACGGGCTTCCACGGTATCCAGCGCATATACGTTTTGCATAAAGGATAGAATGTCCATTTGTTGATGGCAATGGGCCGGAAGGGCGGTACCGATAGAAACGATTTTACTCAATGGGTTAAAATAATAAGGGTGATGAAAAACGCCGTTGTGCAAAGCGTGGAAAGAAGGTTCATGCGGAAACTATTTTTAAAATCAGCCGCAACCTCATCCTTCCAAACTTTACTCATCCAGTACAGAAAAAACAATACCACAGGTAAAAGAAATAACAAGAACAGGAAGAAATGGTTTAGCTGGTGCTGCCTATTAAACAAAAGGTACATGAGGCATGTAGCCGCGAGAAATAATAACATGCTGAATACAAAAGTGCCTCTTTTACCCAACAGATAGCTGATTGTGGTCACGCCATCTTTAAGGTCTTCGTTATGCTGATAAACTTGTGTCAGAGGATAAAGAGCCCCAATTAACAAGCTGGATAACAACAAACTGGTCCACCCCGGATTAGCAGGCGCTTGTGTATTGACGGCTCTATACGTCAAAAAAAATACCAGTGCACCTTGAAAAATAAATACAGTAAGAAAACCGGCAACCGGATACTTTTTCAAACGAATACCACGATAGCTGTAGGCTCTCGATGCTAGTATATATAACAAAATACCAGCGGCAAAAAAAATAGAAATGAATAATGAAATTGCTATTGCTATAATATCCATCATCACCGAAACATAAAATAACTGCCGCGTTGGTTGCAGGGGCAAAGCCAGGCCGCCGATGGGCGTTTCATCCCTATCCATGTACGAGTTATAGCCGTTGCTGGATGGATATACCAACAGATGAAGTATAATAAAACTCAAAACGGCATTCGTAGTATTGATGGTTGCTGCCTGGCTTACAGCAAACAGATAAACCGGCAACAGAAAAAGAGAGAAGTGGAAACGGAGTAGTTGAATAGTAGAGCGGTGAAGCATTTATACGTTAATAGGTTTGTAAGTTAATACGTTAATAGGTAAAGCTGTCGGCCAACTTAGTAACCTATTAACGTATTACCCTATTAACTAAAAATGATATCAACTCATTAACTCCTTTACCCTACCCGTACGCTTTAACACGCCCCATGACTGCAGCTCGCCTTTCATGGCGCGGCGCAGAGCTTTAAACAAAACCCACCACATGAGCCAGCGATAAATAAGGCGTTGCGGAAGGAGCCAAACCAGCCGTGAGAGCCGCTCCCGCTCCATACGAAAAGCCACAATAGCGATGCCGGCATCAAACAACATAAAAGCGATATAGTAAGGAATAATCTTATGCGCATTGCCGGTTAGCAGGCCAATGATCATAAAGAAATCGGCTATCGGAACAAAGAACGGGATGATGTATTGGAACAGTAAGATGTTCGGCATAGCCACCCAACCTAAGGCCCCATATTTTTTATTGAACAGAGCATCTTTATGTTTCCAGAACGTTTGCAACACGCCGAAGCTCCAGCGAAACCGTTGCTTGAAAAACTGTTTTACACCTTCCGGTGATTCTGTGAAAGCGAGGGCTTTGTTTTCGTTAGCGATTACGTAACCGGAGCGTATGATGCGAATGGTAAGATCACAATCTTCGGCTAAGGTATCAGTTGTAAAGCCACCAGCATCTTCTATAGCTTGCTTGCGAAAAGCCCCGATAGCGCCGGGTACCACGGTTATGGCATTAATGCTGGCAAAGGCGCGGCGGTCGAAGTTTTGGCTGCTGATATATTCAATGGCTTGCCACCTGGTAAGCAGGTTTACTTCGTTACCCACTTTTACATTGCCGGCTACGGCCCCGATGCTTTTTCCCGCATCATTTAAGAAATGTTTCATCATCTCCGAAACCGCCTGGTGGTGCAGCTTGGTGTCGGCATCAATACACACCACATAACCGGCCTCGGTTTGCGCAATGCCGAAGTTTAAGGCCGATGCTTTACCACCATTAGGTTTGGTAAATACTTTCACCTTTGGATGATTCCGAAACAGGTCGGAAACCTTGGCATACGTATCATCCTTGCTGCCATCATCTACAAAAATGATATTGAAGTTTTGATAATCCGTCTTCAATAAATTTTGTAAAGAGCTTACCGCATTCACCTCCTCGTTATAAGCCGGAACAATAATAGAAACTAAGGGATAGTTATTGCCGGCAGGTGGTGCAAAGACCGCTTTGTTTTCCCGTCTTCTTTCCCTTGCAGCAAGGAAAGCCATAAATAAAACACGGGCAATGGAAAGAAAAATAAATACAATAAAGAGAGAGAACAAGGTATGGCTGATCCAATAGGTCGCTTCAATTAAAACAATGTTTACCTGTATCCAATAATAGCCGCTTCCTTGCGGCACTACAGGCATTACATCTTCTTTTTTCTTACCAAGATAATCAGCCACTGTTGTGAACGTGTAGCCTCTTTGTTTAAAGTAATCAATAATGCGGGGAAGCGCTTGCAGCGTGGCTTCGCGGGAATCGCCACCAGCATCGTGAAGCAAGATAATGTTGCCGCCCTGGTTCGATTTATCCATCGCCAGCTTACCATCTACCACCCGTTGGAAAATAGTATCGGCGGTAACACCGGGCTGCCAGTCTTCAGGGTCAATAGACTCGCCGATGTCGAGATAATTCTTTGTTCTTGCCAGCGCAACGGGTTCTAACTCTTCGCCTTTCTGCGGCATGAAATCGGCATTAAAAGGCGCCCGGAAAAGTACCGTGGAATGGCCGGTAATACACTCTATCAGTAACCGCGTGGCTTCAATTTCAATAATGGCGCGGCTTGGGCTGATCTTCGAAACATCGGGGTGTAAAAAAGTATGATTGCCAATTTCGTGACCCTCGCGGTAGATGCGTTTTAAAATTGGAATGTTTTCTTCTACGTTTTTACCTACTACGAAAAAAGTTCCGGGCACATGCTTTTCCGAAAGGATGTCCAACACCCGTGGCGTCCAGTTATCATCGGGACCGTCATCAAATGTCAGCACCATTTTTTTGCGGTTGCGGGCGGTGTCCTGCTTGTTCCAGCCATAAGCGTTTACAATGTATTGCGAAGGCAGGCTTTCGTAATGTTCTTCGCTAATGAGTAATTCGCTGGAATCTATTTCCGGACGGATAACGCCGGGGGCCGGCGTGGCCACTACATCCAGCACCTCGCCCTGACCGGTATAATCGGGTTGCTCCAGCACTTCTACGGAAGTAAAGTCATTGAAGTCAAAATGCTGCATAGCTTCTTTCGACATATCGAGATTGTAAAAATCCCAGATGCGTGAATCCTCAGAACCTAAGCGCCACAAAGCCACACCTGCTAATGAGTCTTCATTGGCAAAACGCATGGTATTAAAGGCAGTGGCCGCATCGGTAAAGGAAACGGTGTGCTCAATATCATTGTCATCGCTATAATTGAAGCTGAGATTATACGTATCATTGTTGTATTCAATCTTGCTTTCATTTTCCTTAGCTAAGGTCAATGCCTGCTGATAAGTAACCGGGGTCGCTTCATCATTCTTGGGCCAATCGTACCCATAAGCGGCCATGGCTAAAATAACTTTGTTGGATGGAAGCTTTTTGGTGGCTTCATCAATGGCCGCTTCAATCCATTTTTGTTCAGCAATAGGACCTGGTTTGGTGCCTTCAGAAAATTCATCATAAGCCATCACAAAAAGAAAGTCGTTGTACCTGGCTAAGGCATCGTAATTATAATCTTCATCAAAAGGGATTACATCCTGCGTAACCAACAGGTTGGCTGCATGAAGCTTTTGATACAACTCTTTTTGAAAAGCAATCAACGGCTCGTCGGTTTTTTCTTGTAGTTCTTCCAGGTCCACATTTACCCCGGCAAAATGGTTCTTCTTTAACAGCGTTATCAGGTCGTTTATCAACCGTTCTTTTTTAGCCGGCGTATGTAAGATGCGATGAACGGCATCGCCATGAAAAGCATCGGCGAAGTTGTTGGTCAGCACCGGCATAATATTGACGCCGGATTGCTGCATTACCGCCAGCGCTTGGGCATCAATAGCCGTGCGGATGGTATCGGCTTTGGGGTCTATAAAAAACCATTCGGGAATAACCAGGTTTAGCTTATTAACGTTGCGTTGGAGGGAGTAAAACGATTGTGGGTCCCAGTCAACAAAGAAACCGGCGCGGATGGCATTAGGTGTTGTACTGCTGGTGATGTTTCTGAAATTGGCTGGAACCTTTGCCTGATAAGGCTGACGCACCTTTGCATCTTTCAACTCTTTTTGGTCAATGAACTTTCGGAAGCCGTAATAGTTGCGAACAAGTTCACTGTTTTTGTAAACAAAGCTGGAGGTATCCTTTAAACTTTTGTATTCTATCTTTTTTAGGTGAGGTGTATTAATGCCACCACCGGTATAGTCAACAATGGTTACAATAAGAGCGGTAACCAAAAGAAGTAAAATAAAAATTAAGGTGCGGCTTCCCCATTTTACCCGTTGCCAGCGGGTGGTGGAAGCCGCCTGAAAAATCTGTTTGCCGTTCATAAAAATAAAGACCCTTTTAGAGCAGCAAAGTTGAACAAGTCTTTGTTAAATGAAACTATATTTCGTTCAACCCTTTTAGTAATCTAACTCCAGCCGCAGGCGGTCTTTCAGTTCCTTTACCAGTGGATATTGTTCTATCAGTTTCAGGTATTGTTCTTTGGCGCTTAGCGGGGCGTCGGTTACTACATAATCTTTCGGGCCTTCCACCAACGTAATAGTGAATTGTAACAGGCGGTTAGATAACTGGCGTTGTAAAAATTCACCGGCTTCCTTGCGCTCCAGCTCAATAAATTTTTCATTTATTTTATTGGTAACGATCACTTCAAAAGAGGCCTCGTCTTTTATCACCAGTTGGGCCATATCGTAGCTTGTCCAGGCCGGGTTTTTTCTTTCTTTCAACCGTTCTATAAAGACCTTCCAGGCTGCTTGCAATGGCTCCATCTGAAGTGGTGTATCGGTTACTGTTTGCTGGCCGTTTTCTGTAGCAATCCGTTGGCGCAGAGCATCAAGTGAAGACAGTTTTGCCTTAGGAATTTCTTTCGGTTTTTGAACCGGCTCCGCAGGTTGATATACGGCCAGCTTTTCTTCTACCATAGCCGCCGCAATTGGCTTTGGCCGCTCTTCTTCTATGATCAGTTTGGCTTTTTGTTCAGGTGGTTTTATAGTCGCATCACTCTTTGGTAAAGGCCTCACCGCAATGGGTTGAATGACTTTAAAGGCAACGGCTTTTGTCCCCTCTACCTGCTTTTTTTTATCCATCCCGGTAGTCGTTGCAGAAAGCTCCAGCGCCTGCGACAAGTAACAAAGTTTTATGAGCGCCAGCTCCACATGCAGCCGTTTATTTCGTGCGGTACGAAAGCTAATCTCTGCTTCGTTTAATAAATTAAGGGCACTGATAAGGTAAGCAGGCTCTACCTTTTTAGCGGCTTCGGTATAGCGTTTTTTAAAACTTTCTACCACTTCCAGCAAGGCAGCTATCCGGTCATCTTTGCAGATAAGCAGGTTACGTAAAAACTCCGAAAAACCATTCAGCACGGCATCGCCTTCAAAGCCTTTTTTGTTAATGTCGTCAAACAACAACATGGCCCCGGCCAAGTCTTGCGCCAACATGCCGTCAAACAATTTAAAGTAGTAATCGGCGTCTAAAATATTCAGGTGCTCAATGGTATTTTCATACGTCACTTCGCCATTGGTGAACGAAACAATTTTATCTAAGATGCTCAACGCATCCCGCATACAGCCCTCGCTTTTTTGGGCAATGAGTTGCAGCGCCGCATCGGATGCTTTTATATGTTCCTTGGTGGCAATGCCGGCTAAATGGTCCACTGTATCCTGCAACGTAATGCGTTTGAAATCGAAGATCTGGCAGCGGCTTAAAATGGTAGGAAGTATCTTATGTTTTTCCGTAGTGGCCAGAATAAAAATAGCATACGACGGCGGCTCTTCCAGCGTTTTTAAAAAGGCATTGAAGGCCGAAGCCGACAGCATGTGCACCTCGTCTATAATATATACTTTGTACTTGCCCGCCTGTGGTGCAAAGCGTACCTGCTCCACCAAACTGCGGATATCATCTACGGAATTATTGCTGGCCGCATCCAGTTCGTGAATGTTCATTGACGAACCGTTATTGAACGAAACGCAGGAGGGGCAAGCATTGCAGGCTTCGCCATCGGGCTGCAGGTTCTCGCAGTTAATCGTCTTGGCTAGTATGCGGGCACAGGTGGTTTTGCCTACGCCCCGCGGACCGCAAAATAAAAAAGCATGCGCCAGGTGATTATTTTGAATGGCATTTTTTAACGTGGTAGTTATGTGGCTTTGGCCCACAACAGTATCAAAAGCCTGGGGCCTGTATTTGCGTGCAGAAACGATGAATTTGTCCATAGTAAATTGGATTGCAAGGTAGGGAAGAGTTAGGAGTTTTGGGTTGGGAGTTTGGGGTTAGGGAGGCGGCGTTTTGTAACATGTTATTCTTCATTCGCCTGTGATATTTAGTAAGCTGCATTTATGATTTCTTGGAGTGTTTTACTTTTTTGCTTTATGTTTATTGCCTCATGAAGCCTGTTGTAGAATACTTCGAAATTCGTCAAAACAAGTTTACCCGATGGATGTTTTTAGTGTTTACTCTTTTTACTGTTGCAGGCTTTATTATCATTCCAAAAGCAGATGATACAAGATGGATAATGCTGGCCGGTGTTGCATTATTCGGTGGTGGATTTTTTGCCAGTTATAAGGTTAAGATCACTATTCGGCAGGAAGGTTTTGAGATAAAGAACTTGCGGGGAACAAAACCTATAAACTGGAACGACATTACAGCCTTGCATTTAGACATGGGCTATCATGGCCACGGCATACAAGAACAATTGACGGTTACAGCCGTGGACAAAATTTATTTCTTACACCCAAAACAGTTTCAAGCCAAACCGATGCAGCGCTTTATTGAGGTGTTGAATGAGCAGTCCGAGTATGCTGTCAAGAATGTTCATTTTTTACGCCAAGCCACAGGTGAAATGAACTGGAAGAATAAGCTGAAAATGTTTTAAAATAGCAACGGTAATCAGGTTATGAAATGGATGTTCATTGCTGTCTCAATACTATTGTTGTATTCCTGTCTTGCCAAAAAGAAAAAGCAAGTCACCGTTGATCTCAATTTTACTTGTGCCCCGGTTGTATATTTTGATAGCTTGGAAACCGTATTATTTACTAACGACAAATCTGACTTGGGAGGTGAGACTAAGGGAGTAGATCAAATTTTTTCCAACGGTGACAGAGTGTACAGAAAGCATTTAGCCAAGGTGAATGGACATTACTTTATCAACAACGTTGAGAAAAAATCATATTGGATGTGTATTGTTGAAGGAAAACTTCATCATGCTAATTACACTGCTTTCAATAGGAACATTAATTTGTCGGAGAGTACTGCCGACACGATAAAGTTGGATGTTTGTATGGAACCGAATGTGCGGTATGTACAGTGATTTTGTTACCGGCACAATAGGCCTTTTACACAGCAACGTGCAACTACATAACATCAATTAACAACTACTCCTTCTCTTTCACCCAGCCCATACCACTATTGGTTCTATCTTCAAATGCTACCTCCTGGTAAAAGTCTGCAAGCGACGCCTGGTAGCCGATAGTGTCAATAGTCACTGCATCTTCCGACGATGTAAATTCTCGTAACGTCAATTCGTTATCGGCCACTTTAGTAAACTTTTCAAACCGCATTTCCAATGAAGAAATCAGGATGTATTCTTTTAATGACTGAAGCTGCCGATAAAGCATAAATTTCTTGCCCCGGTCATAGCTTTCCGTATGAAAAGAAACCACCTCAATGATAACTGAAGGATTGGTTACAACATCAGATCTGCCTTCTAAAAATTGCGGCCCGTTGCAAACAATGGTCAGATCGGGATAAACAAATCCAGCTTCTGTTTTTACATGCACTTTTAAGTCGCTGCCATAAATGCGGCAGGATTTATTTTTCAAAAATTGCCATATTTCCCCCTGTGCATTAGAAGCGATTTGGTTGTGTGGAAAATTTGCTCCTGCCATGGCAAACACTTCACCACCAATAAATTCATGTTTCTCTGTGGAAGCGTCTTCCATGGCGAGGTATTCTTCAACCGTCATATTATTTTATAGCTGGAACAGCACTCATGACCTTTTCTTTTTTAAAGATACAGCTCAAAAATCAGCAGCGGGATACTTGTAATGTTTTTGTAAAAGCCATCATTAAAAACAGGCAACATTCAAAATAGATGCTATTAATAAAACAGTATTTTTCAGTAGTGAAATAAAATCAACCGCTGCAGTTCTTGGATTTATGACTGAGGTTTCATCTTAGCTTTTAAATCCAACTCCTTATGCAACGAATTACACTGCACTTTGACTCGCTGACCGGCCTCACTACTTTTTCACAAATGATCCTTGGCGGATTTGTTATAGACACTAAATCACTTACCATCAGCGGCACGTTTCCTACACCACATATCATTATTGCCAAACAAGTTTATGATGCTAAAGTGAGGTGATCTCTTCATAAACACTATCATTATTTTAACCGGTGTTGAGGAATAGTAACACATTGTACCTTCCGGTTGGCAGTTTGTACATTTGGATACACAAGCCATCCAAAATGTCAACAATGAAGAATGTATTCAACCTCACCGACGCATCGGAAATTATCAACCGCATTAATGCACTGACACCCACCACACATAGGCGATGGGGAAAAATGACGGTAGCTCAAATGCTGGCCCATTGCAACATTACCTACGAAATGGTGTATGAGGATAAACATCCGAAACCAAATGCCATTGTAAAATTCATCCTGAAAAAACTGGTAAAAAAATAAAGTGGTGAATGATGTTCCCTACGAACAAAATAGTCGCACGGCGCCGCAGTTTATTATTAAAGACGATAAAAATTTTGGGCAGGAAAAGACACGGCTGATTGATCACATTACCAAAACACAGCAGCTTGGTGAACCACATTTTAATGGCAAAGAATCGCTTTCGTTTGGCGCCTTATCTACCGGCGAATGGAACAATATGTTTTACAAGCACCTCGACCATCATTTAAAATAATTTGGTGTGTAACGCTATACTAAAATCGGGTGGCGTTTAAATTCTTTTGTACGGTCGAACAAGTAACGATAGGTCGTTAACTTGCGGCTTTGAAATACATCGCCAAGGCCGGAAGCTACATTGATCATTTTGGGATTGAAGTCGCCAATCCACTGCATTTCATATTCATCGTAAGGGTTCTTCAAAACTGTTTTATACGCTTCGCCAACAATAAAAGCGTCAATCCCTTTTCCCTGATATTCGGGCACTACGCCAAACACCAAACCGGTAAACTTATTACACTTGACTGTGCTTTTCACCCAAAGAAATTTTAGTTTATGCAACAGGTTAAACTTGCCGTGCAGGTGCCTGAACCATTGGTTCAGATCGGGCAGGTTTACAAATAGCGCAATCGGCTCTTCGTCTTTATAAGCAAACCAAATAATGCTTTCATCCATTACGGGTTTCATTTTTTTAAACATGATGATAACCTGATCTTTCTTTAACTCCTTTAGCCCGCCATGGCCCGCCCAGGCTGCATTGTACACGGTGGCAAAATCACCGGCATATTTTTCCAGCTCTGGTTTTTTTAAGTTACGAACCGAAAAATGTGGATCTTTTTCATACACGGCATGGCGTTCAATCACTTTATCACTCAGCTTATTTTTTGGTATCATGCCAAAACAGATCTGGTGAAAAAATGGCTGGAAACCGTAGGCTTCAAATAAGTCTTTGTAATAAGGCGGGTTGTAGTTCATACCATAAAGCGGCGGTTGAAAACCTTCAACCACAAGGCCCCACCAGCGGTCGCGTTCACCAAAGTTGATGGGCCCGTCCATGGCTTCCACACCCTGCTGCAACAGCCATTCTTTGGCTACATCAAATAAGCCATCCGCTGCTCCCTGATCATTAATACAATCAAAAAAGCCAATGCCGCCCACAGTTACTTCATCGCCTTTATTGCGGTATTTTTTATTAGTGAAAGCTGCAATACGACCGATCATTTTCCCTTCATCATTTGTCAATAACCATCGTTTAGCATCACCAAACCGAAAGGTTTTATTTTTCGCCTTATCAAACACTTCATCCACATCTTTATCCAACGGGCGGATGTAAGCCTTATTATCCCTATTCAACTCTACATTAACCTGTATAAAGCTTTTTGCTTGTTGTGCTGTTGTTACTTCTATCAATTGCATAGCCGCTTCTATAAAGGACAAAAGTAGGGAAGGGGAGCTGGTTGATTAGTTCATTAGTTGATAGGTTGATCGGTAAGATTAGTGTCAGAAATTCGCCATTCCTAAGTAACCAATTACCCAATTAACCAATCAACTAACCTAAAGAAACATTTTTTTCATCAGGTCCGCATCATGCTGGTAAATGTCATCTCTAAAATTCAGCAAGCCATCTTCGCCTACCCAGGCGGTGTAATACGAGATCATCACCGGTACGGGCTTCTTTAATTTTACATACTGTTCTTTATCCTGGTTCATGGCTTCGGTTATTTTTTCAGGCGTCCATTCGGCATCATCACTCAATAAATACGCGGCCATTTTTGCAGGTTCGGCCAGCCTTATGCAGCCATGGCTGTAGGCTCTTTTATCTTGGCTAAACAAACTTTTAGCCGGCGTATCGTGAAAGTAAATATTGAAGCTGTTTGGAAATAAAAACTTTACATGACCTAACGAATTTTTGTCGCCGGGCTTTTGCCTTATCACCGGCAAGCCGCCATCGGTGCCGGTTTGCTCCATTTGCTGATTCTGCAGGTAATGCTTGTTGGCCCGCATCTTTGGTAATATCTCATTCTTAACAATACTCGGCGGAACATTCCAGTAGGGGCTAAAAACGATGGTACTTAAATTGCCGTTAAAGCTTACTGTGTTATGGCCTTCCTTTCCTACTACCACGTTCATATCAAAGGCCTTTTTTTTCTCTTCATATACATGCAGTACAAACTCCGGAATGTTTACTACAATCAGTTTGCCCGATGGCTCGGTAGGCATCCAGCGCATCCGGTCCATGTTCATTAAAATTTGTGATAACCGTTGCTCCACCGGTACGTTCATATCTTTTATTAGTTGGGCGTTGATAGTGCCTGAAGGCGTGTAGCCCAATTCTTTTTGAAACTTTTTTACCGCTTCCACCAAAGCATCATCAAACAGTTGGGTAGAATCAGTACCCGCTAATTCGCCGGTAAGTTGAAGGCGTTTTTTTATCGCCGGTATAATAGGCGAACTACTTCCGGGTTTAATTAATTTTTCCGTCGGAATCGTTTGCCAGCCGCCGCTTTTGGCTACCGCATAATAAGCGGCTAATTTCTCTTTTAGCAAGCGGAAAGGCTCGTGCACATTCTCAAAATATTTATTATCCTTGTGTTTTTTATTCAGCAGCGAATCGGCCATGGAAAGGGCGTCTTGTTTTTTATAAGGAATGAAACGTTCCATTTCTTTTCGCTTTACATAGCCTTTTTCATAGCTGGACAAAATGTAACGAATGAAATGTTCGGTAAGCGTTAATTCGGTAGCCAAAAAATCACCTGTGGCAACAGGAACTAACTTTTCTTCCGTAGTGAAGGACTCCATCTTTTTTTGCAAGGCTTTATCGCGGAGCGACGTATCGTTATCATACGTAGTTACATAATCGTGCAGGTTCCAGAAAGCACGGGCCTGTTCGGTTAAGCCATCAGTGCTGAACCAGGCGAAGCTATAGTTGCGGGTGTTATAAAAACTCCGCAGCCGGCGGGAAACAGAATCAGGGATTCCTTTAGCAGCTAAATATTTTTCCATGGCGGCACTGTCTAAAAAAAGGTCGGAGTACGCATTGGCTTTTGTAATGCTGTAATCTCTTTTGCTAATGTTTCGCCTGGCTTCTTCTTTTGTTTCTTGTTCATTTTTTTCGGTAGGGGACGTTGAATTTTTACAGGAAAAAAATAAGCTGCAAACCAATGCAGCATACACGATAGTTGTTTTCATAACCTATGAAGTTTACAAAAGCTATGCCTATAGCGCTGCAGCAAGTAAAGGTGAAACGCAGCAGCAGGTTATAGTTGCGTTAACAAAAACTGGGGAAAGAATACTTCAATCTGCCGGCTTATACGAGGGTACTTTCTTCCAGGTTTTTTTCAATTTGGATAACTGTTTTTTTAGAAGGCCGCCAGAACTTTTTTAAGGAGATTCGCCGGCGGAATTCGATCAGCTTTGGTGAAGCCAGAAATTTAACCACCAGGTGCTCGAGTGTATGATGAAGCGGAAGTAACAGGGCGATGATAAAAATTTTGGCGATCCAGATGCGTAAGGGTTCGCCATGCGTTAAGTCATGCAGCCAGTTATCAATAAGAAGAATGATAAATTCAAACAGGCAGATAAAAGAAAAAAAGTTAAGCATGCGAATAGCAATTTTAGAAACCGGGAACATGCCTGTTACAAATAAAATAATAAATAGAAAGGCAGTTACCAGCGAAATGCCGGTGTATTGGAGGTTATGGCGGCGCAGTTCTTCGGCTTCTTTGTCTTGCTGGTCGGTGGCGTGTTGTTTATTTACCCGGTCAATATCAAGCAGTGCTATATCACGTTCTTTGGAAAGCATACTTAACGAATCACGATAACCATCATATTGCAGGTTATAGTCGTAGGCTTTTTGATACTCGCCTGCTTCGGCGTATAGCTTGCTTAGTCCAAGCGTTACCGAAGCATTGTTAGACGTATTTTTCAATTGACGGCTCAGCTCTAAAGCTTTTTTAAAATACTCAATTGCTTTTGGAAAATCATTCAGCGATTGGTAGCAGGTACCAATTTCCTTAAGCGTGGTATATTTATTTGAATTGTCGAAGCCAGTCATTACTTCCTTCTCTACCGCCAGGTAGTAATGCATGGCAGAATCAGGTTGGTTACCATAACGGTAGGAATTGCCAATAGCCCAATAGTAGGCGTACTTGCCTTGGTTTTGAAAGGAGGTTTCTAAATCTTTATTTTTAAATAGATAATGTAACGTTGCCTGACTTTTTTTTTCAATCACCATCAGGTAGTAAAACATAAGGCGTTTGCCTTGTAGCTGGTAGTTTAAAAAATTCAGGTCGGTGGCTCTTGCAATGGCCTTTTCTATATATTCTTTTTCATCGGTAAGTTTAGCCAAGTCAATATAGTCTTTGAGTATTCCTTCCTCATCATAGTGCTTTGTATTTAACCGGAGGCTTTCCAAAAGGTTTTGTTTAGCCAACGTTTTATTATCTAAAAATTGGTACATCCGGGCATACCGATGGTAGGTTTCTGACAATACCGTTGAGCTTTTTAAAGAATAAGCAATATCGTACGCCGAGTTGAATTGCTGACATGCAGCTACCGCGTCGCCCTTATCTAAATAGTCATCACCTAATTCAAGGTATAGTACTGCTTTTAAAGAATCGTTTCGTTTGTCTGTTAGTGGGAAAGCTAATGCTGCTATCTGAATCGCTTCTTCCGGCCGGCCCCGTTTGCGCAACAAACTTGCCTTTCTAATATAGGCCAGCGCTTCATATTCTTTCTGGTTGGTTTGTTGCGCATATTCAAGCCCCTTTTGTAAAAACTCCATTGCCTTATCAAAAGTTTCCATGCTGGAGAAAGTAGGGAGGTTGGTAATAACATCACTGAATAAGGTATGTAAAATGATTTCCCTGTCGTTAGATAATTCTGCTTCTAAAAGCTGCACTTTTAATACGCTATCCCCTTTATCGTCGGCACGGAAGGTGTAATAAAAATTGGAAAGCCTGCCAAGGTTTTCAATACGCTCCTGTGTATTTTTTGCCTGTTCAACTCCGGCTATCAATCTGCCTTCGGTTTCTTCTTGTCCATAACTGATTGCATTGGTAAGAAGCAAGCCAGCCGATAAAAAGTAACGCCACATAAAGCCTTTTTGTTTAAAGTTAAAAAGAATAGCCACGTTGGATGTAAATAAGTTTTTATATTTATGGAGACCTTAAAACTTACTGATATGAAAAAAAATTCCAGCCTTGTCTTGTTTGTTTTAATAGCTTTTTGTTCGTGTAGTAAATTTGAAAAAGAAAAGATTCCGTTTAAAAATTTGGATGGCACGGTAGCGAAGAGTTACATAGCCAAGTACGCCAAATTAAGCAAAAGCTTCCCACCCGATCCGGTGTCTTATAAGCCGGATTCATTGTCGCTAAAATATCTTGAGCTTGGCCAGGAGCTTATACAGGAAATTTCAAAAAAGTCTAATGTGCTTAGAGTCAGGTTTTATACTGCACTTGACTCCTCAGATAAATTTCTGGTGCTGATGCAGGTAGCAATAACGGATAAGACATTTTTTTACTTCGATCTTGCCAGGCGTTCATCACCAAATGTTGAAGATAAAATTAAAACCGCTTTTTGCCCGCCACCCGATCATTGTGATGCGGACATCGAATCTAACCTTGAGCAATAATTTATATCATCGCCATCAACACTAATTTATGAAACAATTTTGCTTGCTGCTCTTTTGCATCGGCGTATGTTGTGTAAGCTTCTCTCAACCCCCTGTTCCCGAAGAATGGAAAGTCTCTCCATCCCATGCCCAGCAAATGATAGAATACTTCGGCTCCTGCGAAAAATGCCCAAGCTCCAAAGCCACGCCGGACAAGCAAAAGGAGGATTCTATCAGGGCCATGTTTCCCAACGCTAAAAGCATTACCTGGGAAAATGCCCGCTATACCAAAGAGGATGTAGTGCGGTATGCCTTGCGCAAAGGCGTAAACACAAAGTCTGCCGCCAGTCAGGTAAAAGGCTACTCTACCCAATTGCTTAAGGTGGTAGATGCCGACGACACTGAACATTTTTTTGATATTGTAAGTATTTGCCCGCCTCCCGCCGGGTGCGATGGCGGGGCCGATACTAACCAAATCAAGGACTGATTCCCTTTCGCCAACAACCAATTTTACCATTGGTAAATTACCCTTGCACCCTTACTTTTGCAGCCTGAAAATGAAAAGCATCCTTTTTTCAGGCTGCTTCTTAAATCTCATTTAAACGCTTTATATGGCTAAAGTTGGTAAGGTTAAACAAATCATCGGCGCCGTGGTAGATGTGCAATTTGACGGTGGCCTCCCTGAAATCTTTAATGCATTAGAAATAAAACGTCCCTCTGGCGATACGTTGGTGCTGGAAGTGCAAAACCATTTGGGTGAAGACAGCGTTCGCACCATTGCCATGGATGGTACCGAAGGCCTGATGCGCGGCCTTGACGTAGTAGATACTGGCGCCCCTATTACTATGCCGGCCAGCGAGCAAATTCGCGGCCGCCTTTTTAATGTAACCGGCGATCCTATTGATGGTTTGCCACCGGTTTCTAAAGTGGCCGGCCGGGCTATTCACGCCAAGCCGCCCTTGTTCGAAAATCTATCAACCGCCAGCGAAATCTTGTTCACCGGTATAAAAGTAATTGACCTGATTGAACCCTATTCCAAAGGGGGCAAAATTGGCTTGTTTGGCGGCGCCGGTGTAGGTAAAACTGTATTGATCCAGGAGCTTATTAATAATATTGCCAAGGCTTATGCCGGTGTATCTGTATTTGCCGGTGTGGGCGAACGCACCCGTGAGGGAAATGACCTGATGCGTGAAATGATTGAGGCGGGCATTATGAATTATGGTGACGCTTTTAAGCATAGCATGGAAGAAGGCGGATGGGACTTAAGCAAGGTAAATATGAGCGACCTGGCTGAATCAAAAGCCACTTTTGTATTTGGACAAATGAATGAACCGCCTGGTGCCCGTGCCCGTGTAGCCCTTTCAGGACTTACTATTGCTGAATATTATCGTGATGGCGATGGTACCGGTAAAGGCCGCGATATTCTTTTCTTCGTAGATAATATCTTCCGTTTTACACAAGCTGGTTCCGAAGTATCGGCCCTGTTGGGACGTATGCCATCGGCCGTAGGTTATCAGCCTACGCTTGCTACAGAGATGGGGTTGATGCAGGAGCGTATTACCTCTACCAAGAATGGTTCTATCACATCGGTACAAGCGGTATATGTACCGGCGGATGACTTAACCGATCCGGCGCCAGCTACCACTTTCGCTCACTTAGATGCCACTACCGTGTTGAGCCGTAAAATTGCCGACTTAGGTATTTATCCGGCGGTAGATCCGTTGGATTCTACTTCAAGAATTTTGACGCCGAAAATTGTTGGCGATCTTCACTACGATTGCGCTAACCGGGTGAAATTAATTTTACAACGTTATAAAGAATTGCAGGACATCATCGCCATCCTTGGTTTGGATGAATTAAGCGATGAAGATAAACTGACTGTGAGCCGTGCCCGTAAGGTGCAGCGTTTCTTATCACAACCATTCCATGTGGCGGAAGCCTTTACGGGTTTGAAAGGTGTATTGGTACCCATTGAAGAAACTATCCGCGGCTTTAATATGATCATGGATGGCGAAGTAGATGAATATCCCGAAGCCGCCTTTAACCTTGTAGGCAGCATAGATGATGCTATTGAAAAAGGTAAAAAGATGATGGCGCAGGCGCAGGGATAGAATACAGACTTCAGACTTTAGTCTTTAGACTTGAGTACTTAGACTGAACATCATGCATAACTTTCGGGAATTAAAAATATGGCAGCGGTCAATTGAGTTTGTTGTTTCCGTCTATGAAATCGTAAAATATTTTCCAATAGATGAGCGGTTTGGATTAATAAGTCAATTAAAAAGAGCTGTAGTTTCCATTCCAAGTAATATTTCAGAGGGTGCGGGTTAGAGGAACAAACCCTCAGTTCAAGCATTTTTTAGAAATCTCTATGGGCTCGTGTAACGAGGTAATTACACAGATGGAGCTCAGTTATAAGTTGAAGTTTGTGTTGGAAGTACAACGGGATAAAATAATTGATGAAGCCAGTCAGATATATAAGATGATATTGGCATTTTATAACACTTTAAATTGAAGTCTTTGTACTCAGTACTTTGTACTTCTTATCTCTTCTTAATGACTCTTGAAATATTAACTCCGGAACGTAAATTATTCAGCGGCGAAGTGTATGGTGTGCAAATGCCCGGCATCAGTGGTTTGTTTGAAGTGCTGGACCGTCATGCGCCATTGGTAAGTGCCCTGAAAGCAGGCCGGGTAAAGGTTTTGCGTGATAAACAATCGCATACGGCGAGCTACACTATTCAAGGCGGCTTTGTAGAAGTGCTGAATAATAAAGTAACCGTTCTGGTAGAAGGGGCAACGGAAATAGAATAACAAATCATCTCCTTTTTTATACCGCCGCTCAACTTTTTGGGCGGCTTTTTTATTTGTGTTATGCAATCAAATAAAATTCTGCATCAGGGTAAAAATTCTACTTATGCGGATGCTACTTGTTATTGCCATATTCACTTCGACATTATGTTTTGCCCAAACCAGAAAATTACCAGCCGAAAGCGCCATCTCCGGTGTCACCGTTTTTTCTTCCGGTGCACAAATCTATCGCACAGCAACTGTGTCTGTAGTAGCCGGCAGAACCGAAATTATCTTCAGCGGCTTAAGCAATCAGTTAGAACAACAGAGCCTGCAGTTGAAAGCCAACGCCAACATCACGCTACTTTCTGTTCAAGCCGTTAAAGACTATACCAGCCAGCGAAAATTAGAAGGCGATGAACGTGCCTTGCTGGATAAAAAGCTTGATTGGCAGGATAAGATTAACAGCGATAGCCGGCTGCTGCAGGTATATAAAAAAGAAGAGGAAATGCTAACGGCTAACCAGGCCATTGGCGGACAAACCGGCGTGAAAACAGAAGAGCTGAAACTGGCGCTGGACCTGCATCGTACAAGAATGACCGAAGTGCTGCAAAAGCAAATGGAGATAGAAAAAAGAATAGCGGCAGAGCAAAAAGAGTTGAATAAAGCGGCTGCACAAGTAGCCGAAATAGGCAAAAAACGAGACAGCGTTAACTATACGGTAACGGCGCTGATTAATAGTAAAGAGACACAGGCCATTAAATTTACTTTAATCTACACCATAAAAGATGCCGGTTGGTTTCCTACCTATGATGTTCGGGTGGCCGATGTAACCAGGCCGCTTAATCTTTTAATGAACGCCAATGTATTTCAACGTAGCGGCGAAACATGGAAAGACGTAGCCATACAATTAAGCACCGGTAACCCGGGCGATAATGCTACGCCATCGGAATTAGCGCCGTGGATGCTTGGCTTTTACGATCCTTCAACTGGATGGATGCGTACGCAGGCAACCATTCCCGGGGTTTTAAGCGGACGGGTTTTGGATGAAAGTGGTAACCCTCTCGGTGGCGCTTCTGTTTTTGTGAAAGGAACCAGTACCGGAACTGTAGCGGATGTGAACGGCTTCTTCAAAATTCAAAACCTTCGGGCTAATAGTGCCGTTATGATTTCGTCGGTGGGTTATAATTCAAAAGAAATTGCAGCAAAGCCAGGTTATGTCAATCTTACTTTAACCGCTGCCAGTGAGGCTTTGAGCGAAGTAGTGGTAATCGGATATGGGACTGTAAGAGACGGATACGAAACCAGCGATGATAACGGACGCAGGCAACTTGCCGGTTCTGTTGCCAAACTAAAAGCAAAAGAAATTCAAACGGTAGCCGTCACTACGCAGTATCAACCAACAACCACTGTTTATAAAATAGATGAAAAATATACCCTTGAAACCGATGGCAAAACTACCACTATCGGCATCAGGCAAATAGACGTTCCGGCACTTTACGAATACGCCGCCGCACCAAAACTTGATCCATCTGCTTTTCTTACCGCCAAGGTGATTAACTGGCAGGACCTTGATCTGCAATCGGGCGAAACCAATCTTTATTACGAAGGAACGTTTCTTGGTAAAACGTACTTAGATCTTTCTGCCGTTGGCGATACATTATCCCTTTCGCTTGGCAAGGATAACAGTGTGAAGATTTCAAGAAAATTGGTAAAGGAATTCAGTTCAAAAAAATTCATCGGCAGCAACCGTACAGAATCTAAAGAGTACGAAATCACGGTTACCGATACAAAACGGGTAGCGGTATCTATCGTCATCAAAGACCAGTTCCCGGTTTCTGTAACCAAAGAAATAAATGTGGAAGATGTGTCGGCGCCGGAGGCACAAACAGACAAAGAATCAGGCATGGCCACCTGGACGCTTTCGCTGCAACCAGGTCAGGAAAAAAAGCTGAAAATAAGCTATGCGGTGAAATATCCGAAGGATAGAAGAGTGGTAGTGGAATGATGAGTGATAAATAATGAATGATCAATAATGACAAATGAATAATTAATAGTGAGTAATGAATGAAGGTGCTTCGAATTTAAACTTGTTGTCCCTTACGTGAAAAATTAAGCGTAACAGGCATTCATTACAGATCACTCATCACTCTTTAATTTAATAATGGATCAATCGGAAAGTTGATCATCATTTCATATTCACCGCCAAGGTGCTTTAGCGAATCCCGCCATATTTCTTCTGCATTGGCGTGGAAAATAAGGCTGCGGGCGGCTTCTACGGTTAGCCAGGTTTTTTCTGCCATCTCATTGGCTAACTGTCCGGTGCTCCATCCCGAGTAGCCAATATAAAATCGTAGCCTCGACGCATCTACTTCTCCATTATTAATTAAGTTCACCACGGCTTCAAAATCCCCGCCCCAAAAAATGCCTTTCATTACCTCTACACCGCCAGGAATCTGATCGGGATAACGGTGTAAAAAGTGGATGGTATTCATCTGCACCGGTCCGCCATAATACACCGGAAGCTTAATGCCTTTCACTTCAGGCAATAATTCGTCAAGCGTGTATTCGTATTGGCGGTTTAGTACAAAACCCAGTGTACCATCCTCGCGGTGTTCTGTTAGTAAAACAACCGTACGCATAAAGTTGGGATCTTTTAAAAAGGGGTCGGCAATTAGTAAAACGCCGGGTGCTGGCTCTGTCATACGTTGTAGGGCTTGTGTTAAAATACGGGATAACAATCTTGTGCCATCTATAAGCGCACTATAACCAGCCTATTTTTGTTTGGAACAATTTTTTTCTGATATTGTCCTCAGTGAAACGAATCTTCCCCATAATTATAGCGCTTATAACGATCTCCCTTATTGGCATCATTCTCATTCAGGTATCCTGGTTAAATAATATGGTGCTGGCTAAAGAGGAACAGGTGCGCCAAAAATTGGAAGATGTAACCGGAATGGTAGCAAATGAACTATCGCAGGTGAAAGGCTTTAATATGACAGCTAAACCCTTTCCGGATTTTGATCTGTCCATAGAACAATCAAGGCCGTACAGCATCGGCAGCCGCTTAACGGCGGAGGATATTAAGGCAAAGATTGATGCTATTTTTTTAGCTCAGCATATTGATAACATTGCTTACCGCTTTGGGCTGGTAAGTTTTAACGCCGATGCTATGGCGGCGCTGGAACGTAAATCGCCGGAGTTTGAGAAATGGTATAACGATTCTACCAGCTACGCATCCGTCACGCGGTACATCAGCCCGCCAAGCGGCTCCGCCACTGAAAACCTTTCTACCGATGAAGCGATTATTTTAGTAATCCCGATAAAGAAGTTGGTGTTTAAAGATCTGCGGCCACGAATCATTGCCGGTGTATTATTTACGCTGGTTATCATCAGTGCCTTTGGGCTGACGGTTTATACGATGATCAGGCAGAAGAAATTAAATGTGATCAAAAACGATTTTATTAATAACATGACGCATGAATTTAAGACGCCTATCGCTACCATTTCTTTAGCCGTAGATGCTTTAAAAAACCCAAAGGTTATTGGCAACCCCGAAAAGCTTACCTACTTCAGCAGCATTATTAAGGAAGAAAACCAACGGATGAACCGCCAGGTAGAAACCATTTTAAAGTCGGCGCTGATGGACCGGCAGGAAATTGAGATTAATAAAAAGCCGCTGCATATTCACCAGATTATAGAAGACGTGGCCGATAATTTTGCCCTGCGCCTACAAGAGAAAAACGGCGATATTGAAATTCATTTAAATGCCGAAAACGATTTAATAGATGGTGATGAAGTGCATATCTCCAACCTGGTAAATAACCTTATGGACAATGCCGTGAAGTATGGAAAAGATGATGTGCCACCACATATTTCATTAACTACATCATCAACCGCCAAAAAGTTTATCATGGTGATAGAAGACAATGGAATTGGTATGACGAGAGAAACGGTCAAACGAATTTTTGAAAAATTTTATCGGGCGCATACCGGCAATATTCATAACGTAAAAGGTTTTGGCCTGGGGTTGAGTTACGTGAAAACGGTGATTGATGCTCATGATGGCAGCATTAAGCCGGAAAGTACGCTGGGTAAGGGAAGTACGTTCACTATTGAGCTTCCTTTAAAATAATGGAAACGCTCTTATGTTTAATGGTTAAAGCTCTGGTTTTTTTATTTGTTTTCGCTGCCAGCCGTTTCATTTTTCCAGAGCAAACTACTATCGCCATAGCTTAAAAACCGGAAGTCATTTTCCAGTGCATACTGATAAACTTTTTGCCAATCGCTACCGATAAAAGCCGCTACCAAAAGCAGCAGTGTAGATTGTGGTTGGTGAAAATTGGTGATCAATCCGGCGGGGATTTTAAAAGTATAGCCGGGCACAATTAACAAGCTGGTACGGCAGTGCAATTCTGTTATTTTATTATCATCCATCCAATCAATAATGGCGTTGAGGCTTTGTTTATAGCTAATAGAATCATCCAGATCATATACTTCCCACTGTTCAATAATCCATTCGTCTTTCGTTGGTCCTTTTATCAATTTCACGCCCAGCCAATGAACGCTTTCTAAGGTTCTTAAAGAGGTTGTACCTACCGCAATAATCTTTTCAGAAGTTACTATTTTTTTAATCACCCCCCTTGTAATAACGAAGTCTTCGCCATGCATGGAATGTTCGGCTATAGTTGCAGACTTTACCGGTTTAAAGGTGCCAGCACCAACGTTCAATGTAATGAAAGCCGTGCCTACATTTTTATGTTCCAACCTTTCAAAAACATCCTCTGTAAAATGCAAAGCGGCTGTGGGTGCCGCCACTGAACCTTCTACTTTTCCAAAGATGGTCTGGTAACGTTCGCTGTCTTCTTCTACTGTTTTCCTTTTAATGTAAGGCGGCAATGGAATAGCGCCGGCAGCATGAAGAATAGTAACAAACGGTACAGCCGGCGCCCAGCTAAACTCAACAACAAATCCATCATCAAGTTTTGTTTTATAGCAAGCATTCACTGTAACCGTTTTATCATTTACACAAATGGTTTTGCTAAGCACCTGCCCGTGCTTCCATTTTGAGGCGCCACCCACCAGGCATTTCCATTGTATGCTCCCGGTTTGTTGCAAGGCAGTTTCCATTGCCTGGCCATACGGCTCAAGACAAAAAATTTCAACAACCCCACCGCTTTCTTTTTGAAAAAGGAGCCGGGCCTCAATGACTTTCGTATTATTTAAAATCAGTAAACTATCGTTTGGCAAATAGTTGGATAATTGATGAAACCGGTTGCTTATAATCCCTCCATTTTTATATACTAAAAGTTTAGAAGCATCTCTTTCCGGCAGAGGCTGCGTTGCAATTTTTTCATTCGGCAGGTTGTAGGTATAGTCCCTGATAAGTATGGAGTGCGGTTTCATTATTATATCGCAGCCAACTGCTGCAAGCGTTTGGTTATGGTGAACTAATCTGAGTTTATCCACAGCTATTAACATCAAATGCACAGTCGAAAAATTTCAACGAAAAACTAAAGACGTGAAACGTAGTGAAATAGGCTCCTTTTTGCTAACCTTTTAGGGTGGATAACTATAGCCAGCGAAATAGCTTACCCAAAGTGGTAAAAAGTGTTATTTTGTGTCAAATCTTAAATTTTTCCAATCCACTGTAAATGACGGGCTTCCTTGGTGAATACGAAGTAACGCTTGACGCAAAGGGTCGCTTTCTACTTCCGGCAGGCTTAAAGAAGCAACTGCCTGAAGGCGAAAATACACACTTTGTTATCAACAGGGGATTTGAAAAATGCCTGAGTCTTTACCCTAAACAAAGCTGGGAACCCGTGTTCGCCAAAATCAGTGCGTTAAACACTTTCGATCCTGAAGTACGCAGTTTCGTACGCTATTTTTTAAATGGCGCATTAGAAGTAGAAATAGATTCTGCGGGAAGATTATTGTTGCCTCCAAATTTAAAAGAGTATGCCGGCCTGAATAAAGATGTAGTGCTGGCATCCGGTGTAGATAAAATCGAAATATGGTCTAAAGAGGCCCACCAACAGTTCTTTGATACGTATTCGCCAAACCAGTTCAGTGCATTGGCACAAAAGGTAATGGGAGGGGAGCCGAAGTAAATGAAAGAAGCTACTGATATAGCCACTTACTCATCCGATTATCATGTGCCCGTTTTAGTGAACGAAGTGATGGAACATCTGACCATTAATCCTTCCGGAGTTTATGTGGACTGCACCTTCGGAGGTGGAGGCCATGCAAAAGCCATTCTTCAAAAGCTGAATGATAAAGGAAGGCTCATTGCTTTTGATCAGGATGGCGACGCTAAACAAAACCTGCCTGACGACAGCCGGGTGATTTTTGTGCCGCAAAACTTTCGTTACCTGCAACGCTTTTTGCGGCTGAATGGTGTAACAGAGGTAGATGGGATTTTAGCGGATTTGGGTGTCAGCAGTCACCAGTTCAATGAAGGTAGCCGGGGGTTTTCTATTCGCTTTGACGGGCCGCTGGATATGCGGATGGACAACCGGGGCGATAAAACAGCAGCCGATATAATTAATAAATACAGCGAGGCCGAACTGCATAAGCTCTTTGAACAATACGGTGAAGTAACCAATTCAAAAACGTTGGCGCACACCATTATCGAAAAGCGAAGAATAGCGCCGCTGCAAACGATAGAAGCCTTTAAAGATGCTGTGTTTGAATCGGTAAGGGGCAACCCGAATAAATATTTTGCGCAGGTGTTTCAGGCGTTGCGCATGGAAGTAAACGAGGAAGCGAAAGCGCTGACGGAGTTGTTAGAGCAGTTGCCTGCGGTACTAAAAAAAGGAGGGCGGGTGGCTATCATCACCTTTCATTCCATTGAGGACCGGCTGGTAAAAATTTTTTTCAGAAAGGGCACTTTTATTACGGAAGATGAGAACCCTTTTATATCGAAGGAAGTACCAGCGCCATTTATGCTGGTCAACAAAAAACCGGTTGTCGCATCGCCATCGGAAACAAAATTGAATCCACGATCAAGGAGTGCAAAGCTTCGGGTAGCGGAGAAAAAGTGAATAGTGAGTGGTGAATTTGAAATGCCTCTTTACAACTGACGGCTCACTATCATAAATGATAATGAATGGAACAAGTAAAAATGAAAAGATACAAATGGAAGCGTTGGCTAAACTATGGGTCTATCGTAAAGCAGGTTCCATTCTTTCTTTTTCTGGCTGTATTAGCTGTTGTATATATCTATAATGGACATAACGCCGATAAAATTGTGCGGCATATTAGTAAGTCCGGCAGCGAGCTAAAAGACCTGCAAGGCGAATATAAATCCGTAACCGGTGATGTGTTGTTGCGTAGCCGCCAAAGCGAAATGGTGGAAACGGTAAAGCCATTAGGTCTGAAAGAGTTGACAGTAGAACCGGTAGTGCTGGTTGACAGCAGTGAGCGATAAAGAATAACGAACAGACGAACAAGAAACAAAAGAATAACGAACAGACGAATAAGGAATATTGAATGATGAATTGAATACAATATTACCGGGTTCATGAACGTAGGGACACGCCAAGGCGTGTCCTGAAAGGGTGAGTGCAAAACAAAAAAGAGCAGACCAATACAAAGCAGAACGTGGAAATAAAGAAAGACATATTATGGCGGGCTTACTTAAGTTTTTTGGGAGTAGTACTCCTGAGCCTTTGTGTTTTGGGCCGTGCTTTTTTTATTCAAAATGTAGAGGGTGATAAGTGGCGTAGCTTATCCGATAGCATGCACCAGAAATATGTAGCGATAGATGCGGAACGCGGCACCATCTATAGCGAAGACGGCGAGATGCTCAGCACCTCCATCCCTTATTACGATGTGTACATGGATTTTGGTGCTGATGGCTTGCGCGAAAAAGGCGGCAAACGCTTCAAACAAAATCTTGATTCTTTCTCCATTGCAGTCTCCGGTTTGTTTGCTGATAAAACCGTAGCAGCTTATAAAAAAGAATTGCAGGCCGCTTATAACGATACCAATCGTTACTACCTATTGCATAAGGCGCTTTCGTTTGAGCAATATAAAAAGTTCAGAAGTTTTCCGCTCGTTCGGTTGGGAAGAAATAAAAGCGGTGTAATAGCTGAAGAAAGAAGCAAGCGCTTAAATCCATTTGGGCTACTTGCCAGAAGAACCATTGGACTGTCAAGAGAGAACGCACAGAACGTAGGCCTGGAGCGGACGTACGACACAATGCTGCAAGGCCAAAAAGGAAAACAGTTGGTGCGTTATATCTCCGGCGGCGCTCCCATCCCGGTGGAAGGTTACCAGATAGAACCTGAAAACGGAAAAGATATTTATACCACGCTTGACATTCACATGCAGGATATGGTGGAGTCGGCGCTGATGAAAATGATGGTACAAAGCGAAAGCGATCATGGTACTTGTATAGTAATGGAAACGGCAACAGGTAAGATCAAAGCCATCGCCAATTTAGGCCACACAAAAGATGGTGGCTACGGCGAAACGTTGAACTATGCACTGCAAACAACGGAGCCCGGATCTACCATAAAACTTGCAACGCTTCTTGCGGTATTAGATCATGGTTCCAGCAAAATAGATGACATGGTGGAAGTGGGTTCCGCCGGTCATGAGTACGTTGGCGTACGCAACGTAAACGATGCGGAAAGGGCGCCAAAACCTGTGCTCACGCTACGTGAATGTTTCGCTCATAGCTCTAATGTGGGCATGGCTAAAGTGGCTTACAACGCGTTTGCCGAGCAGCCTGATATTTATAAATCCTATCTCCAAAAGTTTCACCTTGATAAACGCAGTGGCATTGATTTAATTGGTGAAGATGCGCCGGTGCTGCCAAAAATAAAACGCAATAAAGAGGGCCTTCATGCCATGATCACTGCCTCCTTCGGGTATGCCATTGAAGTAAGCCCGCTGCATACGTTGATGCTATACAATGCCGTTGCCAATGGGGGCAAAATGATGAAGCCTTATTTGGTGAATGAAGTAAAAAGCAATGGTATTACGGTGAAAGAATTTAAGCCGGTGGTATTGGCTGAAAATTTTGTAAAGCCCGGCGTAATTGAAGCGGCCAAAAGCAGTATGGAAGCGGTAGTATCCATCGGCACGGCAAAAGACGCTTTCAAAAATTATCCTGTTCCCGTGGCAGGTAAAACCGGTACGGCGCATGTTAGCGATGGGGATTTAAGTTATAGCGGCGGCGTTTACCAGGCATCGTTTGTAGGTTACTTTCCGGCCAATGCGCCACAATACACCTGTATAGTTGTTATCAAAACAAAACCACATGCGGTGCTTCATTTTGGTGGTCAGTTAGCAGCCCCGATATTTAAAGAAATCGTTACCGGTATCTATTCGCAATATGTCAGAGGAAAGAACAACAGCATTCAGGTACCGATAGATAGTTCCTCCTATGTATATGCGGGTACTACATCAGATGTTCAGGAAGTAATGCATCAACTGAATCTGTCGTATGCCGATTCAACCGATAGCCAGGCTTCACTTACCGAGATTCATTCCTACAACTATAAACCGGTAGCAAAGTCAGTAACCGATGGCGCCAACCTGATGCCCGATGTTCGGTACATGACCTTGAAAGATGCACTATACATTTTAGAAAATAAAAAGATAAAAGTCATTGTAAAAGGAAGAGGTAAAGTGATGGTGCAGGACATCTTACCCGGAACGCCGCTAACAAAAAATAAAACAGTTACCATTCTATTAAACTAATTGAAAACAGTAGCCGACATATTATATAAAGTACACATCGTAGCCGTATCGGGTACTACCGATATTGTAATTGGCGGTGTACAAATAGATTCCCGAAAGGTTACACATCGTATGGTGTTTGTGGCGGTGAAAGGCACAGCGGTTGACGGTCACCAGTATATTAATAAAGCCATAGAACTGGGTGCCGTGGCCATTGTCAGCCAGGAGACGCCCGTGCAAAAAGCCGAAGGCATCACTTACGTACAGGTAAACGACAGCGCCGAAGCAGCGGGCATCATCGCTCATAATTTTTATGGACAGCCATCGCAAAAATTAAAGCTGGTAGGCGTTACCGGTACTAATGGTAAAACCACCATCGCTACACTCCTTTATAAATTATTTGATTGTTTAGGTTACACCTGCGGCTTGATAAGCACCGTAGAAAATTTAATTGATGGCAAAGTCATTCCGGCTACGCATACCACACCAGATGCCGTAAGTCTCAATGAACTATTAAAGAAGATGGCCGATGAAGGTTGCCAGTACGCGTTTATGGAAGTTAGCTCTCATGCTATTCATCAGCGGCGCATTGCCGGCCTTCAGTTTGCCGGCGCCATCTTCAGCAATATCACACACGATCATCTCGACTATCATAAAACATTCGACGAATATATAAAAGCCAAGAAACGCTTCTTTGACGATCTGCCTTCAGGCGCCTTTGCTATCACCAACCTTGATGATAAACGCGGCGCGGTGATGCTGCAAAACACGACCGCTAAAAAGCTGTCGTATAGCCTGCGTACCATGGCGGATTATAAAGGGAAAATTTTGGAAAATGGTTTATCCGGTTTAATGATGACCATCAATGAACACGAAGTTCACTTTCGTTTGATTGGTGAGTTTAATGCGTACAACCTGTTGGCCGTATATGGCGCGGCTATCAACTTAGGCCAGGATAAGCAGGATGTATTGCAATGCTTAAGTAATACCACCGGCGCCGAAGGCCGCTTTGATTACAGCATATCGCCCATTGAAAAAATAATCGCCATTGTTGACTATGCACATACACCGGATGCATTGATTAATGTATTGGCTACCATAAAAAAATTGCGGCAGGGACATGAGCAAGTCATCACCGTAGTAGGCTGCGGCGGCGACCGCGATAAAACCAAACGGCCGGTAATGGGAGAAGTGGCTTGCGAGCATAGCGACCGCGTCATTTTCACCAGCGATAACCCACGAAGTGAAGACCCACAGCAGATCTTAGCTGACATGGAAGAAGGCTTGTCGGTCTCTTCCCGTAGAAAGTACGTAGCAATTGTAGATAGAGCGCAGGCGATTAAGATGGCGATCTCTATGGCAAAGCCGGAAGACATTGTGTTGGTGGCCGGCAAAGGCCATGAGAAGTACCAGGAGGTAAAAGGCATTAAGCATCATTTTGATGATAAGGAAATAGTGCAGGAAGTGTTTGAACTGTTGGGGAAGTAATGGCCCATCCCTTTCGGCCATTTTCGAAAGCGGGTAATTAGTGCTAAAGCCCTTCCCGGTGTGAAGGGTACAAACAGTCTGAACGGGTTGAAGCAAAGGCTTCGAATGAAAGTTTGATTGAGTAAAAGATGAATCATTGAAAAGCAAGGGCTGTGTGCAGATGGCCTTCCCACCGGGAAGGTCGGGATGGGCCCTTCAAATTTTAAATCTGAAATAGCCACATGTTGTATCACTTTTTTGAATGGTTACGAGCTGAAGGCATTCGCTTCCCCGGGAGCGACCTGTTTCGGTTTATTACATTCAGGGTGTTGCTGGCAGTGTTATTATCATTATACATCACCACGGTGTTTGGCAAACGGTTGATTCGCTACTTACAAAAAAAGCAAATCGGTGAAACCGTGCGTGACCTTGGCTTGCAGGGCGAGCAGCAGAAGAAAGGCACGCCCACCATGGGAGGCTTAATCATTATCGCGGCCATATTAATTCCTACATTGTTGTTAGCCGACCTGCATAAGGTCTATATCCGTTTAATGATCTTTTGCACCATTTGGTTAGGCGCTATCGGCTTTTTAGATGACTATTTTAAGATACGCTCCAAGCGCCGCGCAAAGGAGTTAGGAGTGAACTATAAAAAAGGCGATGATGATGGCCTGGCGGGAAAGTTTAAAATATTCGGCCAAGTGATGTTGGGCATTGTGGTTGGCGCTACGTTATATTTTAATCCCAATGTAAAAATCTGGCGGGAGTATGTAGGTCCCGACAGTGCTGCCATCATTAAAAATGCAGACACAACGAAAGGGCCTTTTAAGATTGCGGTTATCAATGGCAAGAAGCATGTGTACGTAGAAGCAAAAACGTTTATCACCACCATCCCTTTTGTAAAAAACCATGAGTTTAATTACTCCAGGTTATTGCCCGAATCGTTGCGCGACTATACCTGGATACTCTATATCATCATTACCATTTTTATTATTACCGCTGTTTCTAATGGCGCTAATCTTACCGATGGACTTGATGGTTTGGCCGCCGGTACATCAGCCGTTATCAGCGCCACCTTTGGCATTTTTGCTTATGCCAGCGGCAGTTTATTGATAGCCGATTACTTGAACATCATGTACATACCCAACCTGGCGGAGCTGTCTATTTTCATTGGTGCCTTAGTGGGGGGGTGCATTGGCTTTTTGTGGTACAACTCGTACCCGGCGCAGGTTTTCATGGGCGACACCGGTAGCTTAACGCTGGGTGGCATCATTGCGGCGCTGGCCTTTATCGTTCATAAAGAGTTGCTAATACCACTGGTTTGCGCCGTGTTTTTTGTAGAGACGCTAAGCGTAACCATGCAGGTAGCTTATTTCAAATACACAAAGAAAAAATATGGCGAAGGGCGGCGGATTTTTTTAATGAGCCCTCTTCATCACCACTATCAAAAGAAAGGCTATCACGAAGCAAAGATTGTGATCCGGTTTTGGATCATCGCTATCCTTTGCGCGGTACTTTCTATTGTAACACTTAAAATAAGGTAAGCAGAAAAACCACTATAAAAGGATGATGAAGAACGGACGACGAACAACTAGGAAATTAAAATGCTTTTGAAGAACCAACCTATCCTAATTAATAGTTGGCAGCTACCAGTTGGCAGTTTGCAGTTAAAGCTGTTGAATAGGGAATTTTTTTTTAGGATAGCGGATAGTTCTCAGTGCCAACTGTCAACTGCCAACTGCCAACTCAAACTGTTGCAATGAAACGACTGGTAATACTGGGCGGTGGCGAAAGCGGAGTTGGAGCAGCGTTGCTGGCAAAACAAAAAGGCTACAACGTAGTGCTGATGGACGAAGGCTCTTTGAAATCTGGTTATCGTAACGAGCTGAAAGAAGCAGGCATTGAATGGATAGAAGGACGCATTGATGAAGAGCGGTTATTAATTGCTGATGAAGTAGTAAAAAGCCCCGGCATTGCTGAAAAAAATAGCTGGGTGAAAAAGATTAGGGCGAGGGGAATTGCCATCATTGGCGAAATAGAATTAGCCTATCGTTATAAAGGCAATAGCAAGATCATCGCTATCACCGGCAGCAATGGAAAGAGCACCACCACGGCACTTATCTATCACGTGTGCAAAGTGGCCGGGTTAGATGCGGCGCTGGTGGGCAACATCGGTTACTCCTTTGCCAAACAAGTGGCCGAAGACCCGAAACCGCTGTACGTAGCGGAGATCAGCTCTTTTCAGTTAGATGATATTGTCACCTTCCGGCCCGATGTAGCGATTCTATTAAACATCACAGAAGATCATTTGGACCGGTACGATTACAAGTTTGAAAATTATATCCGCAGCAAGTTTCGGATAGCGATGAACCAGATAGCAAGCGATTATTTTATTTACAATTCAGATGATGAAGTCATCACGAAATATTTAGAACAAAACCCGATTCATTCAATTCAATTAGCAATGAGTATGAAAGAGAAAGTAGAAAAAGGCGGCTACATTCAAGGCGATCAACTGCATATAAAAGCAGGCGCAGAAGAACAGAGCATGAGCATTTATGACTTTGCCCTTAAAGGCAAACACAATCAATATAATACCATGGCAGCAAGTGTGGCGGGAGCAACCATTGACATCAGGAAAGATAAAATCCGCGAGGCCGTGCAAACCTTTGAAAACCTGGAGCACCGCATGGAAGTGGTGGCTACAGTAAGAGGCGTTGAGTTTATAAATGATAGTAAAGCCACCAATGTAAACTCTACCTGGTATGCACTGGAAAGTATGACCAAGCCTACCGTTTTAATACTGGGCGGTGTAGATAAAGGCAACGATTACTCGTTGTTACAAGAGTTGGTGAAAGATAAAGTGAAGGCCATTGTTTGCATGGGTGCCGACAACTTAAAAATTCACGAAGCCTTTAACGGCGAGGTAATACTGATAGATACCGGTAGCGCAGAACATGCAGTGATGGCGGCTTTTAAGGCTGCGGCCCCCGGTGATGTGGTATTGCTCAGCCCTGCTTGCGCTTCTTTTGATTTGTTTAAAAACTATGAAGACCGCGGTAAGCAGTTTAAAGAAGCGGTGAAGAATCTGTAAAAAGTTTACCGTTTACCGTTCAAAGCTCACCGTTGGCTGGCGCAAGCAACCGTAAACTTTGAACGGTAAACAGTGAACGATACTGAGAAAAACCAACAAAAAATGGCCTCAAACGACGATATAAAATTCTCCGACCTCGCTCAAAATTTTAAGAGCAAGGCGCTGCTGCAAAAAACCCGCGGCGATAAAGTGATATGGGCATTGGTGCTGTTGCTGGTATTGGTATCATTGCTGGTGGTGTATAGCGCTACCGGTTCGCTGGCGTATAAAAATTATAAAGGCAACACGGAGATTTATTTGTTCAAACAGATCGGCTTTATCGCTATCGGCTTTTGCATTATTTATTTCGCTCACCGGGTTAATTACACCATCTATTCCAAAGTAGCTAAAATTTTATTTCTGTTTTCTATCCCGCTGCTTTTTTATACGCTGTTTTTTGGCGTAACCATGAACGAAGGAAGCCGCTGGATTCGTCTGCCCATTATCAACATGACGATGCAGACTTCCGACCTGGCAAAGCTGGCCCTGTTCATGTTCCTGGCCCGTATGCTTAGCCGCAAGCAAAGCAAGATCAAAGATTTTAAAAGAGGTTTTCTTCCAATCATCATACCGGTAGTGGTGACCTGTTTATTAATAGCACCGGCTAACCTATCTACTTCGTTACTACTCGGTGCCAGCTGTATGCTGTTGATGTTTATCGGCCGAGTTAGCACCAAACATTTGCTGTTAGTGATAGGCTGCGCTATGATTCCGGTGGGGTTTTTAATTATGGCTGCAGTTATCAAACATAAGTCTGCCAATACTGATGATGAAGCCGTAGTGACAACGGTAAAAAAAGAAAAATCATCGCACTTATTTGCAAGGGTAGATACTTGGATCGGCCGGGTGGAAAATTTTATTTATGGCGCTAAAGAAGGCGATACCGATGATGATCACTACCAGGTAAATCAGGCCAAAATTGCCATTGCCCGTGGCAAATTTTTTGGCCGAGGTCCGGGTAATGGCGAAGCACGAAACTTTCTGCCACAGGCCTATAACGATTACATCTATGCCACGCTGATTGAAGAATATGGCTTGATAGGCGGGGCTTTTATCATATTTATCTACCTGGTTTTTTTATATAGAAGCATCCGGTTATTTAAAAAATGCCCTTATGCTTTTGGAGCTTTTCTGGCCCTGGGGCTAAGCTTTACGTTGGTGATACAAGCCATGGCCAATATGGCCGTTAACGTGAATTTGTTTCCGGTCACCGGCGTTACGCTGCCCCTCGTTAGTATGGGAGGAAGCTCTTTTCTATTCACATGTTTATCCATCGGTATCATTCTAAGCGTAGCCCGAAACGTAGAGCAGTTAGAGGGTAAGAAAGCAGCCGCATTAGCAGCAGCCGTAGAAGCCGGCGCCGATACCGAAGAGGCCTATGATGAAGAAGAAGAAGCTTATGAAGAGGCGGAAGAAGAAGAAAAAAAATTAGAGAAAGTATAAGCATGAATGCGATGAATGATACTAAAGACACTTCCCTGCTCTCCATGTCTCATGGCGGGGAACGGATGTTGCGGTTGATCATTGCCGGCGGTGGCACCGGTGGCCACATCTTCCCGGCCATCGCCATTGCCAATGCTTTAAAGCGGATGGACGACACCATTGAGATATTATTTGTGGGTGCAAAGGGAAAGATGGAAATGGAAAAAGTGCCGCAGGCCGGATACAACATTGAGGGGTTGGATATAGCAGGATTTAACCGGAGCTCTTTGATAAAAAACATCGGCTTGCCACGCAAGTTGCTTCGAAGCTTTTTACAGGTGCGCCGCATCTTCAAACGGTTTAGTCCCGATGCTGTAATTGGCGTGGGTGGCTACTCTTCGTTCCCGGTACTGCGTTTTGCACAGGCCAGAGGCATTGCCACCTTTATACATGAATCCAACTCGTTTGCCGGACGGGCCAATATTATGTTGGGCCGAAAAGCGACAAGGATTTTTGTAGCAAGCGATGGCATGGAAAATTTTTTTCCATCAAAGAAGATTATAGTAACCGGCAATCCGGTACGTACCGATGTAGTGCATATCGCCGGTATCTGGAAGGAAGAAGCATTACGTTTTTTTGGCCTGGTTTCCGGAAAGCAAACGGTATTAATTGTTGGCGGAAGCCTTGGCGCCCGTTCTATCAACGAAGCCATAGCGGCCAACGTTGACAAACTGCTTAACGCCGGCTTGCAAATTATTTGGCAAACCGGTAAAACGGAAGCCGATAAATGGAAGGCTGCGGCTGCAACAAAAAAAGGCATTTGGGTGGGTGAGTTTATTAAGGAAATGCAATATGCTTATACTGCTGCTGACATCGTTATTTCCCGTGCCGGCGCTATGGCTATTGCGGAATTATGTGTAGTGCAAAAGCCTGTATTATTTGTGCCTTATCCAATTGCGGCAGAAGACCATCAGACGGTAAATGCACAAAATTTAGTAAGCAAGGGAGCGGCCTTGATGATAAAAGATAGCGAAGCAAAACAGGTGATGGTGGCTACCATTATGGCTTTAGCAAAAGATGAAGCGAAACAAATAGAATTGAAGGAAGCCATCGGCAAATTAGCGGTGGTGGATGCGGATAAAAAAATAGCGGAAGAAATTTTACAAAGCCTCAATAAAAAATAATACGAACCGAATAAATGAATAGTACAGCCACTGATTTAAAGACGCTAATCAACTCCCCTTCCGGAGATGGGAGCATCTATTTCATAGGCATTGGTGGCATTGGCATGAGTGCTCTTGCCCGTTATTTTTTATCGAAGGGATGGAACGTTAGCGGATATGATAAAACAGAAACTTCACTAACAAAAGAATTGGTGAAAGAAGGCGCTGCTATTCATTATACAGAGAATGTAGAAGCGATCCCAAAAGATGTTTCAGTGGTGGTATATACACCGGCTGTTCCAAAAGACCATGCTGAACTGAGGTACTACCAGGCAAACGATTATACGGTAGTAAAACGAAGCGATGTATTGGGAGCAATTAGTGCCGCCGGTTTTAATATTTGTATCGGCGGCACGCATGGCAAAACAACCATCACTACTATGGTAGCGCATATCCTTCGCCACAGCGGTTATGGTTGTAATGCATTCCTTGGCGGCATTGCAACCAACTATGGTACTAATTTTTGGAGTAGTAAGAATAATGTATGTGTAATTGAAGCCGATGAATATGACAGGAGTTTTTTAAAGTTAAGTCCCGACATTGCTATCATCACTGCAATGGATGCCGACCATTTAGATATTTATGGTGATGAGCAAGCTGTGAAAGATGCGTTTATTCAGTTTGGAAGCAAGGTTAAAGAAGGCGGTTTATTGATTAGCAAGTTTGGATTGAAAAACATTAAGGAGACAGGCGTTGGCAGAAGATGGACATATAGTACAAGCAATGAAGCCGCCGATGTTTTTGCCACTGATATAAAAATTGATGAAGGCGGTTACCGGTTTGCGGTGCATTTTAAAGATGCTGTGTTAAGCGATGTTGAATTACGCATTGGCGGTATGCATAACGTAGAAAACGCCGTAGCAGCAATAGCTGTAGCACATGCGCTAAAAATTGATGGCGATAAAATCAAAGCAGCGCTTACCGGTTTCAAAGGTGTACGCCGAAGATTTGAATATATCATTCCACCGGAAAAAAATGTACAAGGCGGCTACATACAACCCGTATTGGTCGATGATTATGCACATCATCCGGAGGAGTTAAGAGCTTTGCTTCAGAGTGTGAGAAGTCTGGCTCCTCAGCGTGTGGTGACCGTTATTTTCCAACCTCATTTATTTAGCAGAACCCGTGATTTGGCCGATGGATTTGCCGATGCATTGTCTATTGCCGACAGGGTGATTCTTTTGCCTGTTTACCCGGCAAGAGAACTGCCGATGGAAGGGGTATCCAGTAAGATGATCTTAAAAAAAATTGATAGAAAAGATAAGCAGGTGTTGTCCAAAGAAGATTTTCTAACCTGGATGAAAGCGCATGTAAAAGTGATGGATAAAGAATTTGGAGAATATATAGTAATGGCCGGCGCCGGCGATATTGATTTGTTAGTGCCGATGGTGAAGGAGATGTTAATAAGTTGATAGGTTGATAGGTTGATAGGTTGATAGGTTGATAGGTTAATAGGTTGATAGGTTGATAGGTTGATAGGTTAATAGGTTAATAGGTTGATAGGTTGATAGGTTGATAGGTTAATAGGTTAATAGGTTAATAGGTTAATAGGTTAATAGGTTAATGAATTTTGTGATGAAGTAAGATACTTAGTAACGCAGTAACATAGCAACTTATTAACTCCTCATTCATGTAAAAAATTCGTGTTTGATTTTTAGAAGGCCCATATACCGCATCTTATTCTTTTCCGCCTGGCTATTGGTGCTGAGTGGCATTGTACTGCTATTTATATCGGCCAACAAAAAAAATAAGGAGCACTTATGCAAAGGCATTAATGTAGTTATCAATGGCGGTGGTGATAAATTATTCGTACAAAAAGCCGACGTGCTAAAGAGTATGGAGGGCATTGCAAAAGGTTCTTTGATAAAAAAAAATTTTGGCGAGATCAATCTTAGCCAATTGGAAAAGGCGTTGGAAACAAACCCCTGGATACGCAATGCCGAATTGTATTTTGATACCAAAGATGTGCTGAATGTATCGGTATCGGAAAGGGTGCCTTTTGCCCGTGTGTTTGCAACCGATGGCCGGTCTTTTTATATAGACAGCAGCGGTTACATCATGCCGCTATTGGAAAGCTATAGCGCCAAACTGCCTGTGGTAACAGGTTTCACGGCTTCAAAAAAATGGAGCAGTAAGGACAGCGCTACATTAAGAGGTATTAAAAACATTATTGCCGTTGTTAACCGCGACAAGTTTTGGAATGCACAAATCGGGCAGATTGATATTACACCCGGTGGCAAGTTTGAGTTGGTACCTACCATTGGCACCCACATTATAAAGCTGGGTAATGGCGAAAATATTGACGACAAATTAGCCCGGTTAAGCATTTTTTATAAACAGGTATTGGCCAAAGCCGGCTTTGCCAAATACAGTGCGTTAGATGTGCAGTTTGATGGACAGGTAGTGGCAGTAAAAAAAGGTCCGCAGTCGCCGGTGGATTCTATTCAATTGCAAAAAAACATTCAGGAACTGATGCGCAAAAAAGCATCGGAGCAGGAAGCCGAAGGCATGTTGCCCGACGAGGCGCTGCCCATTGCCATCGCCCCCAAAATGACGGGCGACGATGAATCCATTCCTGAACAAACAACAAAGAAACTTCCTGTTAGCGATAGCAGCGTCCATAATCCAATCCCCCAAAAAACTACAGAACAAAAATCCAATTTGGTAAAGCCCCCGGTTAAAAAGCCGGCGGTGGTAAAACCCAAAGAACACGCTAAACCAGTGCAAAAACCAAAGGGAGTAATGCCGGGTGAGAATGAGTATTGAGAGAAGTTAATAAGTTGACAGGTTAATAAGTTAACAGGTTATGATGTGTGTTGCTCCATAGGTGAATAGAATTACAAAGCGTACAAGAGTGCGACGCAACAGACGATGATAGTAGTACTTCGGCTAAGTACAAAAGAATATCGAACAGAGGAACAAGGAATGATGAATAATGAAGTGAAAGATGGAATAAGTGACTCTGATAAACTCCCCTTTAGGCAAAAGGCCGGGGGACGGGGGTGTCAACAACTAAAAACAACATACAACATGAACAACGAGCAACCAATTATTGTGGGGCTTGACATTGGGACCACTAAAATCGCCGTCATTGCCGGACGCAAGAACGAGTTTGGCAAGCTGGAGATTTTAGGCTTTGGGCGGGCCAACTCTAACGGCGTCAAACACGGGCAGGTGCTAAACATTGATGAAACCATCAAGGCCATTAAGCAGGCCTTGGATGCCTGCTATTCTTCTAACCCCAACCTGGTGATTAAAGAAGTCTATGTAGGCATTGCCGGCCATCATATCAAAAGCCTGCAAACCCGCGGCGATATTGTGCGGCAGGACACCGAGAACGAGATTTCGCAAAAGGAAATTGACCAGTTGATCGCCGATCAATTTAAAACCTACATCCCGGCCGGCGACCAGATTATTGACGTGATTCCGCAGGAATTTACGGTAGATAATTTTCAAAACATCCAGCACCCTATCGGCTTTAGTGGTGTAAAAGTGGGCGCCAATTTTCATATCATCACCGGTGATAAAAATGCCATCCGTAATATAAAAAGGGCAGTGGAAAAAAGCGACCTAACCACCAAAGACTTGGTATTGCAACCCCTGGCTTCATCTGCTGCTGTAATGGCGTTGGAAGATATGGAAGCCGGCGTTGCCATAGTAGATATTGGTGGCGGTACTACCGACCTCGCTATTTTTTATGAAGGCATTTTAAAGCATACGGCAGTAATTCCTTTTGCCGGTGAAAACATTACCAATGATATTAAAACCGGGCTGGGTGTATTAAAAACACAGGCCGAGCAAATGAAGGTGCAGTTTGGCAGTGCCCTGGCCAATGAAGCGAAAGCCAATGCCTACATCACCATTCCGGGTTTGCGTGGTATGCCGCCAAAAGAAATTTCGGTAAAAAACCTGGCGCACATCATCCAGGCACGTATGAGCGAGATACTGGACTTTGTTACCTATCACCTTAAACAGGTGGGGTTGGATAATAAAATGCTCAACGGTGGTATCATCTTAACCGGTGGCGGTGCACAGTTAAAGCACCTGATCCAGTTAACAGAATACGTAACGGGATTGAATGCCCGCATTGGTTTGCCTAACGAACATTTAGCCGCCAACCATTTAGATGAATTAGCCAAACCTACTTATGCTACCTGCCTTGGATTGATCTTAAAAGGCTATGATGATTTTGAACATGACCGTAAGAAGTTTGACCAAAGCTTTAAGCATGTGGCCGTGCCCGAAGGATTGAAAGCAGCCGACATACAGGAAGAAGAGTTAATAGAAGAAATGGATAACGGCGCTACTTTGGTACGCACCGCGCCGCGTAAAACCATGTCCAACTTTTGGGGGAAATTCAAGAACAGTTTAATAGACATTTTTAAAGAAGAAGAAGACGAGAAGTTATAAAAAAAGTTAGCAGTTAGCAGTTGGCAATTAGCAACAATAATTGTAGCGTGTTTTTGAAGGCGAAAAGTCTGACTGCATAAGCGGTGCAAACTGCAAACTGGCAACTGCAAACTTTTAAATCCATCCTCTTCCACCAAAAATATTAACCAACCAGTTGTTATCCTGAACCAGTAACAGCACAAATTTTCTCACATGATTCATTTTGATTTGCCTAAAGAAAAATCCTCGATCATCAAGGTGATCGGCATTGGCGGTGGCGGCAGCAACGCCGTCAACCACATGTACAGCCAGAATATAGATGGCGTTAATTTTATTATTTGCAATACCGATGCACAGGCTATTGCGCAAAGTGCTGTTCCCAACAAAGTACAGTTAGGGCCGCACCTGACGCAGGGTTTGGGGGCAGGCGCCAATCCCGAAATAGGCCGCCAGGCTACTGAAGAAAGCCTGGAAGAATTAAAAGGCATTCTGGAAGTCAATACCAAAATGGCCTTTGTTACGGCCGGCATGGGTGGTGGTACCGGTACCGGTGGGGCGCCTATTATTTCTAAAATTTGTAAAGACCTTGGCATCTTAACCGTGGGCATTGTAACCACGCCGTTTGCTTACGAAGGGCGAAAACGCCAGCAACAAGCAGAGGACGGAATAAAAAATTTAAAGCAATACGTAGATACCTTGCTGGTGATCAGCAATGATAAACTGCGCCACCAGTTTGGTAATTTAAAAATGCGTGAAGCCTTTGCCAAAGCTGATAACGTGTTGGCCACCGCTGCCAAATGTATCACCGATGTTATCAACAGCACCGGCCAGATAAACGTTGACTTTGCCGATGTATGCACGGTGATGAAAAACGGCGGTGTAGCCATCTTAGGCAATGCAGCTTGTGAAGGGGAGGACAGGGCGCAACAGGCTATTGAAGAAGCCTTGAATTCACCGCTGCTGAACGACAATGATATTCGTGGCGCCAAGTGGATCCTTATCAATATCAATTCTTCCGAAGGCGAGCATGAATTTACCATGGACGAAGTAGAGATCATTCAAACACATCTGTTAAGCCAGGCCGGCGAACATACCGATGTGATACTTGGATTAGGTTACGATAATGCATTGGAAGCCAAAATCGGCATCACTTTAATTGCTACCGGCTTTGAACATAAAGACCCGTTTGTAAAAAAAGTAGCGGTGAAGGCTGAGCTGAAAGAAGAACGCATTATGATGACTTTAGGTGGCGAACAACATACAGCAAAAAAGAGCCCGGTAGTGGAGATAAAAATGCCGGATGTATTAGCGCCTACTTTAGTGGATGATGAGGCGGTAATGGAAAATGCAGCGCTTCAAATGAACGAAGAAGTGGAAGAAGAAGCGGCAGCGCCATTACAATATTTTGAATTAGGAGCCACACAACCAAAAGCTGAAAATAAAAAGGACGATAAGCCGGAAGAAGAGCCAATGCCTTCTTTACAAATGAAATTTAAAGACCAACCAAAAAACGACCGCACAGAAATGGATGCGGAAAAATTAGAATTGGAAAAAAAGAAGCAGGCCTTGGAAGATAAATTTGAAGCCCTTCGCAAAAACATTTTAGGTGGTGGCACGGGTAAAACCGGTGCCGGCCAGAATGTCTCCTCAGCAGCCGGTGGTTATTTATCAAGGCCGTCAAATATTTATTCCGAAGTGAAAGCAGAAGCGACTTCAAAGCCTGTTGACGAATCAAAAATTCAGCCGGTGGCAAAAGCCGAACAACCCGATGAACTGGATATGCAACTGGTAATAAAAGGAGAATCACCGGTAACCGAAACACCTGCTGTTCAGCAACAGCCGCAAGGGCAGCACACTGCAAGCGAAGACCCAACGATGCAGGAAGGCGATCAAAAGCAACGGGCCGCCGATCGTTTACAAAAGCTTCGCAACCTGTCGTTTAATTTGAATGCAGCCGACCCTAATAATGAGTTTGAAGCAGTGCCAGCCTACATCCGGCGTAATATGGAATTAGGTACGAACACCGCATCAGTAGAAAATTTTTATAGCAATTACACCGTAAAAAGCGATGGTAAGAACAATGCTACCATCAGCACCATCAATACATTTTTAGATGGCAAAAAGCCCGATTAACGCTGTTCACTTGTAGCCGGTTGTTGCAGCCGTTGAACTGCATAAACCATTAAATGGCTCCTGTTTTTAGTTGTTCCCCCGCTGTTTGCAGCGGGGGTTTTTTTACCGCGGACGCGTAGGAGTATAAGAGATCGGCAAGATGGTCGGAGCATTAAATTGTTATTTGTATTTTAGGTCTTGTTGGTGTTGAGGCGCGGCTATCAGCCGAAGTACGAATAGCCTGCTTTTCTCATACGCCTGTCCTACTTTCGGTTGGTGGTGTGGCTATTGCACAAAAGCAGGGCGGAACACCAGCAACGGCGTAAAGCGTCCCGCTTTTATCGCCGATGTTGGTGTTATAAATATATATGAGCTTGGACCAACAACAGCTGAAGCAAACTATAAACATGAAAAAAACTCTCACCATTATAATTCTGTCAGGACTATTTAATACAAACTGTGTTAATCCAAGTAAAGAAGAATTTCAAAATTCTTCCTATGTTTTTTCTGCAACAGTAGAGGTGGCAATCATCAATGGTATTGCACTATCACAGCGAACCTGTGACAGTTGTATGTATCTTAGGCTCAGTAAATCCGATAAGGATTCTGGTGTTGAGATTCTTACTATACCGCTTGCGAATATTCATGTTCAGAAATTTATTAAACAATCCAATCAGTACACAGTCGTTCAAAAAAGGCGAATTCCCATAATATTTGAAGCACAAATGGATTCGATAATAGAGGCAAATCATTCTCTTAGTAATGCTGGAGGGGGATATAATATTAAATATGATAAGTCTGGTAAAATTGTGGGTAGATACTTTCAGAATTGAGTGAAATTTATAAATCCAAACCTATTGGTAGTGCAACAACCCGCGTAAATAATTGATAACACAATGAAGAAGTCAGATAATAAAAGAAGACGCTGCTAACAGCGTCTTTAATCAAGTAAGTAAAATAAAGTTTAATAGTTACTTTCCTTCAGGAACTTCCTCGCCTTCCACAATATTTTTCAGTGCCTGGGCCAGCGCATATACTTCGCCAATCTGGTGGCCTTTTTCAAAACAATACGAGGCGCCAAGGCCTTTCAATTTCGTTTCCAGTTGCTTCATGCCGGTGGAGTACATCACTACTGGAATTTGCGCAAGCGCATCATCCATTTTCAATCGCATCAGCACTTCGCCACCGTTCATACCAGGCATATTGTAATCTAATACCAACAGCGATGGATACAAGGAAGAATGTGGGAGGTTTTGCAGGTAACGAAAAATTTCTTCACCCGAATTAAACACTTTTACCTGCTCGGTATAGTTCAGTTCCGTAAAAGCCAGGTGCATAATATACCTGTCGTCGGCGTCATCTTCAACTAATAAAATGCGATGGCTCATAAGTAGTTCGTTGAGGCTGTAAAATACGGCAAAAACAGCGAGCAGCCGTGAAAAATAGTGAGCAGTTATTTGTACTAAATGGATTTTTTATATCCGCCTTTTAGTGATGGGCGTTTCAAAAATGCCTTTTCTACAGATCATCATACTTATACTTTCTTACGGCCAGAAAGATATACAATGCCGCGAAAGCTAATGCCGAAGGGACCATCACCGCCAGTCCGGGGTTTGATTGAAAAATGCCTTCTTTGATAAAGGGGATCAGTGAGTCCGCTACCTGAAGCGGAAGAAAATGCTGCACACCTGCCGGCAGTATCTTCCATAAGCCCCACATAAAGAAATTCTCCAGTAATAACCCATAAATGAAAAATACAATAATGGCTATACCGCTACGCCGAAAAACCGTTGCCAACAGCAGGGCAAACATCATGTAGATAAACGACTGTATAAAAGAAAGCCCCAATGTTGGTAGTCCTGCTATAATTGAAAAATGCGTATTGGTTACGTTGCACATAAGCAACGCAGCAAAAACATTCATGATAGTAACCGCCAGTGATATGCAAACGATCAGGCCTATTTTGGTATAGATGAAGGTCTCCCGTTTCCAGCCATCAATAATATTCTGCCGGTGCGTTTTAAAATTTACCTCGTTGATAAAAAGGTTGATGATGATCATCCCAGGCAGGTACAACAAAAAGCTGGTGGCAAAACACACGGTTTTCCAGATGTTATCTTGTCCAAATAAATTAAACAGGTCGTTGTTATCCTGACCGGTGAGCCGGCCTGTCAGCTGGGTATAAATTTTATAAAAAATATAGATGATAATAAGAATGCCGAACATATATAACACAGAGAACACCTGGAACACCCGGTAGTTCTTAATTTTCATCCATTCGATTTGCAGGTTCCTCAACATGTAGTTTATTTTTTATTGAAATAATTCAATCAGCGATCGCTGGTGCCGCCGGTAATTTCCAAAAATCGTTTCTCTAATGATTTTCGTTTCAGGTGAAGATGATTCAACACGATGCCCTTCTCAAAACAAAATTTATTAACGGCTGTTGTAGTTAGCGTTTCCGTCCCTTCCAGCGACAGACCAACATCGCTTTTGTGTACCTGTGTTACACCAGGCATTTGTTTTAATACGTCTTCCAACAGCCCGATGTTATCAGCAGAAAGTTCTATTTCAACAATAGCCACCTGGTCAGAAGTGCTGGCATTTAATACTTCCTGCACAGTACCCACCGTTTTCAAAACACCTTTTTGAATAATGGCAACATGCGTACAAACCTTTTCCACTTCATCCAAAATATGGCTGGCCATAATGATGGTCTTTCCCTGCCCGCTCAGCTCTTTCATCAGGTTTCTGATTTCGGCAATACCGGCCGGGTCTAACCCATTGGTCGGCTCGTCAAAAACTAAAATATCCGGATTGCCTAAAAGCGTAGAAGCAATAGCCAGCCGTTGTTTCATGCCGAGTGAGTAGGTGCTGAATTTGGAATCTTTACGCTGAAGCAGGTTTACTTTTTCCAGCACGGTATTAATATCATCCCGGCCTCTTTGTTTGATGGCAGCCGCTATGCGAAGGTTCTTTTCTCCGCTCAGGTAATGATAAAAATTAGGCGTTTCCAGCAAGGTGCCTATTTGTCGTCGTATCTCATTACTACCAGGTTGCCCATTCCATAAAAAATTACCATTGGTGGCTTTTACAATGTCCATTACAATGCTGAGCAAAGTGGTTTTGCCACTACCGTTCGGGCCTAAAATGCCAAACACGCTGCCTTGCGGCACATCAAACGATACGCCGTTCAGGGCATGAATGGAACCATAAAATTTAGTGAGGTTTTTTACCGAAAGAACTGCAGCCATTTGGTTATTGAAATTTTTTTGAAGGTAGCGGATTCGTTGCTATCCGCCCAAAGCTGTTTTATTGTCCTGTGTCCTGTACCTTATTTTAAAATAAAGAATAAGAGCCGCCAGTAAAAACGTAATGCTGTTGGCAACAATCACCGGCCAATTGCCCGTTACCCATCCAAACAATAACCAGGCAAACGACCCAAACGTAAAGATGGCGTACATGCTTAACGAAATGCTTGATGTGTCTTTTGTTTTGATGATTTGTACAGCCTGTGGTAAAAATGAAAACGTAGTGCAAAAGGCAGCGACATAGCCAATTATATCTTTCCAGATCATAAAATTTTTTTAGTCGGGACTATCCAATTTAGGTAGGATACAAACAAATCATGCCGTCTGTTTGTAGTTGCAATTTGACAAGCGGTTAAATTATAACTACAGCAAAGTTTATCTTGGTTATCTGATTAGCGCAATAACATTTATTCGGAACTATATAAGAAGGCTACTTCAATGCCTGATTAAGGAATAGCTTATTTTAATTCTTTATAAACTTGCCAATGCTTCCGCTAAATAAAAACTTGGAACAGAAGAAGAATTCTCTACAAGAGTTTATCGAATTGTGCCAAAGAATTTTGAGTCATCTGCCCAATGTTATTTCTGGTTCTGAAAGGAAGGGTATGTATAAAATATATTCTTCAAACATCGCTGGAACTTTAAAGTATGTCAGGCCGATAAATGAGGAACTATTTATTGAAAATGAGAACAGCTTTGATAATGCTATTGAGCCCTTTAAAAACATACTTCTGAAAATCAGGCAAAGAGATTTGATTTTTCATAAAGATGAAAAGAAACTTTTGGATAGTTTTCTTTATACTATTCAACAATCAATAGGGGTAGGCCTTGATTTATTGGTAGATCCTAATAGCTCAAGAAAACATGTTGGTAACCGCTTTGAAGAACTTATGAAATGTTTTTTTACAGAAATAAACGTACTCAATAAAAAAGTCACTATTAGAATACCCTATTCCTCTGATACTGGTGATAAATACTATGTATGCGAAAACGATCTTATTCTCTCCAATAATGAGCAAGCACTTACCCTTAAACACATCGAAGAGAACGAAGTAGTTGTTTCTGTAAAAACTACATCTAAGGACAGAATGGGAAAAATGTTTATAGATAAACTTTTATTTGAAAAATTCACCGAAAAAAAGTTGAAAGTAATTGGGATTTTTTTAAATGGTGTACAGCGAAAGGAAAACAACAATATCAGTTTTACACTGGTATCGGAACTGTTTATGGTTTACAATACATTTTTAACCAAACTGGAAGGTGTTTACTATCTCGACCCGCCGCCAAATGCTAATGTTGCCCCTTTCAATGCCTACATAAAATCTTTTTCAGAATTGGCAACTCATGATGTTTTCCACTTGTTAGCCCCGCAACTTTAACCGTCTGCTAACCGATGCGGCTGTATCCTTTCCGGAGTAGATCCGGTTCAAATGATTTCTGTCTGATAATCTTTCAGTAATCATTGTGCAATAACTTTTATCTGCATCATTACCTATCCATTTTCTTCCATAGGCTTCGGCTACTGCATAGGTAGTTCCTGAACCGCCAAAGGGGTCTAATATCAAGCTGTTCTCATGTGAGGAAGCTAAAATGATTTTACGCAAAAGTTCCACGGGCTTTTGTGTGGGATGTGGTGTTTTTTCCCACGAACCATTGGAGATAGTAGGAATCTCCAACACATCTTTTGGTTTCGCTCCTAATGGATTAGGCTCCCAAACATAATCCGACTTTTCTCCGTTACCATATTGGGATGTAGTAGCCTGTGTTCGTTGCGGATACCTCAACGTGTGTTTGTTATACGGAATCCGTATTTCATCAATATTAAAAATAAAATCGGTTGTTTTTCTCAAATGTAAAATGCTTTCATGCGATCTTCCCCAGTCATTACCTAAATTTCCTTTGTTTCTGTAAAACCACACAAGCCATTTACAGCCTTTAAATAAACTGGAAGCAGCCCATTTAAGGTCAGCAAGAATTTCGGAGAATCCACAGATAAACAGCGAGCCATCTTTTGAAAGAATCCGATGCGCTTCTTTAATCCACATCATGCTCCATTCAACATATTGTTTTTGAGAAGCAAAACTGTCCCACTCAGCTTTTTTAATATTATAAGGAGGATCGGCAAAAATTAAATTGAAGGATTCATTTTCAAAAGATGATAGTAGTTGAGTCGCATCTTCGTTATACAATTTTCCCAATGATGTTCCAAAAACAGGGGTGTAATTAACCACTGCTTTTTTTACCTCATACTCAATATCTAATTGCAACTCTTCCACTAAATTTTTTAATTGAACGTCTGTATAAACGCGATAGTTGTTAATGGGATGCCGGGTAGTTTGAAACTTACCTGCCTTGTCCCATCTGCGGAGTGTTTCAGAATTTACGTTCAATAATTTTGCCGCATCACTTATTGTATAAAATTTGTTCATTGGATTTAATAACCTTATACAAGGTTACACATATTCTAAAGCAAAATCTACCTGACACCAACAAATTTTTTACACAATTCGGTTGTTTTTAATAACAATGCCAATTGAAACAAGTTTCTCTTTGCTTTGTTGATTGTACTATGGCAACAGTTTTAATTACAGGCGGCACAGGCCTCATTGGGACAGCGATTACCAAAGCTTTGGTAGATAAGGGTTATACAGTTTACATTCTCACCCGAAAGGCCCGGCCTTCACACGGCAACCTCATTTATAAAGAATGGAATGTAAGGGCTCAAACGATTGATGAAACGGCCATCAGTGAAGCGGATTTTATTGTTCACCTGGCCGGTGCAAATGTAGCCGACGGCCGGTGGACGGATAAGCGAAAAGGCGAGATTGTTGATAGCCGCGTAAAGAGTGGTGGCTTGGTAATAAAATCCGTAAAAACGATTCCTAATAAAGTACAAGCGGTCATCAGCGCATCGGCAATAGGCTGGTATGGCGCCGATCCGCAGGTGCCCAATCCAAAGCCATTTATAGAAACCGACAGCGCCGACAGCAGCTTCCTGGGCAGTACCTGCGAACAATGGGAGGCGGCCATAAAACCGGTAACAGAGTTGGGCAAACGCCTCGTTATTTTCAGAACGGGAATTGTATTGAGTAATGAAGGCGGCGCTTATGCCGAATTTAAAAAGCCGCTCAATGCTGGCGCAGCCACTGTTTTAGGAAACGGTAAGCAAGTGATTAGCTGGATTCATATTGATGATATGGTAAAGCTTTATATAGAGGCAATTGAAAACGAGGCCTGGCAAGGAATCTATAATGCGGTAGCGCCGCTGCCCGTAACCAATAAGCAATTGATTCTGGAGATGGCTAAGCAGCGGGGGAAATTTTACATTCCTGTTCATGTGCCTTCTATGGCATTGAAAGTTGCCTTGGGCGAAATGAGTGTGGAGGTTTTAAAAAGCGCTACAGTGAGTGCTAAAAAAATGGAAGAAGCCGGGTTTGAATTTACCTATCCAACTATTGAAAAAGCTATAAAACAATTAAGAGCCTCCTGAGAGACTCTTAATTCAAAAAAGCTATGACGAAGAGGACCTAAAAGGCCTTCTTATCTTTTACAATCGGCGGCGTTTCTTTTTGGGTGTACAACTTCTGATTTACTTTGGCCGGGTCGCCCTGATATACCCAGGTAAAGTTGCCAATGTACTTATTAAAAACATGATTTACCTCGGCTGGTGTAATTGGCGCCAGGTCTTCTTTTAGTGTAAAAGCTTTATGCCAGTTCCCCTGTTGTAACTCGCTGCCAGCCACCATCGCGGCTAACGACTGGTTGGTTTCATTATCATAATATTGGTAATTGGCATAGGTATTTTTAGTATTCTTCACATCATCAGCAGGGAAGCCGTTCTTCTTTATATTGTCAACCATGTTGCGGGCAACAGCTATATATTTATCGGGCTCCTTGGTAGTAACATACATGGTAGAAAACGGAGTTAAGCCGCCGCTGATGTAAGCCGCTGGTGCGTAGGACAAGCCATTATTGGTACGAACTTCCAAAAAGGCTTTATCATAAAACATTCCGGATGCCAGCATAGCCGGATAATAGTCCTTTGAAGTAGCATCCGGCGCACCGGAGAAACCCATAATATAGTTGGTGGCTACATCTTTTTTTTGCGCTATAAAACTGTTGGCCGGCGGAACATAAGCGGTACGTTTTAAAACAAAAGGTGCGCCTTGCGGAATGGCTGTAGCAAAAGCCGTCAACTTTTTTTGAAGGTCTTCTTTATTGATATCTCCCACCACCACGATAAAAATCCGTGACCGTGTGAGGATAGATTGATAGTAAGCTTTAGTGGCAGCCGGCGTTAGTTTTTGAATAGTTTCCATATTGCCGTTGGGCGACTTAGCATAATCCATTCCTCTGAAAGCCGTTTGCATGGCCATTTTGCGGAGCGCTGCATCCGGGTTCGACTCTTCTTCCCGTAAACTATTAAGCGCTTCTTCCTTAATGCGGGCAAATTCTTTTGCATCAAACTTAGGCGTAGTAACCGCTTCGGCAAATAGTGGCCATACGGTTTCAAAATCACCTTTAATGCAATTCAATTGTATATGCGCTGCATCGCGGCCGGTAAAAGCATTCATTCGTGCATCTACTTCGTCTAACGCGTTTTTAAAACTGTTTTTGTCATGCTTCATGGTGCCGCATTCGGTCAGCGATGTCATAGCCAGTTTTTCAATGCCGGCTTTATCAGCCGTGTAGTTTTGTACACCACCTTTTATCACCATATCTATTTGTATAATGTCGTTACCGCTGGGCACTACAATTATTTTTAAGCCATTCACCATCATGTCGTATGGCTTGGCATCCTGCGCTTTCGCTACCAATGAGAAGCACAGAAAAAAGAAAATTATATTTTTCATGATTGCCGTTTTTAGTTTTTAAAATAAGCAGCTGGTTTGTATTGTTCATTCATTTCTTTATTAATAATCATTCCTGCAACATACGGTTTGCCGGTAATGTATTTGCTGATATAACGTTGAATATCGGCACGGCTAACTTTGTCCATCGCCCCAAAATAGCCGGTCATATAATTCAGCGATGCACTCGTCCAATTATAGGTTACGTTAGAAGCAAGGCTGGAAGGTTTTTCATTGCGTCGTATTTGCTCTCGTCTTAAACCGGCTTTTGCTTTTGCCAATTCAGCATCAGTAAAATAATCAGCATTGCCCCACTGCTTCACCTGGTTCATTACTTCTGTATAACACTCCTTTAGCTTTCCGGGAATTGGAGTAAGAGAAATGGCGATAGGCCCCACATACTTATTGGTTTGGTAAAATACGTCGGCCGATGTTGCCAGGCCTTTATCACGCAAGGCCTGTTGCCATTTAGATGAATTGAGCGAAAGAACTTTGGAAAATACATCGGCGGCAATGGTGGCCGCAGAATCGTTACGGGTATCGGGGCCTTGCCAGGCTATTATAACTTGCGGGTTTTGGGCAATGGAAGATTCCTTAATAAAATAATCGGTTTTTGCAATGGGTTGAAACTCCGGAATAGGATATTTTGTTTGCGGGTCCCAGTCCGATGGTTTCCAGTCGCCATAAATTTTTTTGGCTAAAGCAAAAGCCTGTTGTGGTTGCACATCTCCGCAAATGACAAGGATGGAGTTATTGGGCAGATAATACTTATCCTTTATCACCATCATTTTAGCAGGGGTAGCGGAATTAATAATGTTATGGTCGCCAATAGCATTTTTCCGGGTGAACAGATCGCCCCAAACCCGCTTGCCCATTTCGTAGTAAAGTTGAAAACCCGGGTCACTCTCTGCCCGTTGAAACTCGCCATCTACTACCGGCCGTTCTTTTTGCATGTCTTCTTCGCGATAGATGGGATAGCGAATAGCAGCGTTCATAAAATTTAATCCGGCCTCCAAACTGTCTTTGTCAAACGTAAAAAAATAGTTCACTCTTTCATCACCGGTAGTGCCGTTCCAGATGGCGCCAAGTTCCTGCGTGCGTTTTAAAAATTTTTCCTGATCGGGATAATCGCGGTTGGCTTTAAAAAACATGTGTTCAAAAAGGTGCGAGAGGCCGCTGTATTCCGGCCCTTCGGTATAAGCGCCGTTCTTTACCGCAATCTCTATAGTGGCCAAGGGGACTTTGTGGTTTTCAATCACAACGACTTCCAAACCATTGTCCATCTTTTGCCAGTAATAATCTTTGGGTAACCGTGGCTGCGCCGATACGAAAACAGTGCTTGCCAGTAAAACAAAAAGCAGAATTTTTCTCATAAACAGGTTGGTTATTTGATTACATCTAAGATAAGATTAATATTAGTGAAGATGCAGCAAACGGCTGTTGATTTTTCCTGGCGAACTAATGGCTAAAAGAAATTAGCTGGATGATCTATCCAAAAATTGATGGAAGAATAAACGCATCCGGATCTGCTTCGGCATGGTTCCAATGATACACATTAGTGAAGCTGCCAATGATAGCAGTGCGCCCATCAAACTGAAGCCGGTGAAGGTTCAGGTGTTGAATATCATCCTCCTTTACTTTACGATACATGGGATGCATAGTGCCACCTTTCAAGCCTGCCGATATAGACGGATCGTATTGGTATTGGGTATCTACTAAGGTGCCTCTTGGATACATAATGCCCGGCACGCCGAGGCCGCGAATATCCATTTGCCTTGGATGATCTAAGCCAAGCGTATGGCCATATTCATGCGCCGCTGTAGTGGAACCTTTGTATAAATTTTCTAATAAAAAATAGCCGCTGTTACAGCCCACCCCATCTACAAATGAAATGCTGCCATGCACCAACTCTTCTATGCGAAAATAATTATTATGGGGGTGTACATTTTGAAGCACTTCCATTTCGGTTATATCAGGCCTGGCTTCGGCAGTTATTTTGAAGACCACCTGCAGGCGTTCGTCATCTATTAATACGGTGCCTTTTGCTTCATTCCACATCGTTTCTATTTCGTCACGTATCTGCTCCGTCAATAATATACTTGTTGCATTACCGTAAGTAACTATATGAGAAGAAACAATCAGGTTCTTTTGTGGCCAATTTATTTCTGCTTCGCCCATAAAATGATTTATTCTTTAAAGTAACGGCTGGTTGTCTTTCCTTCATTGCCTTTTTTAGGGGCTTCGTCGAAAACAGTTAATGGTTATCCCCTATGTGCAAAGTTTGAACACTATTTTAGCCACCACTCAAACATCCTAAAAAAAATCAACGCCATGAGATCATTTTTACTTGCTGTTACAGCAATAACTCTATTGCCACAAATTGTATTCGCCCAATGCGGTGGCAATCCCACCAGCGGGCTTACCACCATTGCCACTGTGGGGCAAATTACCAACTCTTATTATCCGGGAACAGGTAACCCAATCACGGGATCATCATCTGTAACAGTTGGCGCTATTGATGGTCGTGGAAGTGCTACGGCTATTGCTACCGGTGACCTTGTTTTAATTATTCAAATGCAGGGAGCTAACATCAATTCTACTAACACGGATGCTTATGGCGATGGTGTTGCAGGCGGCAATGCATCGGGTATGTTATCTGCCAATTATTACGCAGGTTACTACGAATACAATACGGTATCCGGCGTTATTGGATCAACAATCAATTTCACTTATTCCTTAGCCAATAATTACTACACACAAGCTTTTGCATCTGCTGCCCCTATCAGAATTTTTCAAGTGATTCGGGTGCCCCGTTATTATGATGTAACCATCAATGCAGGAGCGTCTATTACTTCTCCTTCGTGGAATGGAACAACTGGTGGTGTAGTAGTGATAGATGCTGCAAACCTGTTTACATTAAATGGATTGGTAACTACAACTGCATTAGGTTTCAGAGGCGGCGGCGGCAAAAATTTTACCGGAGCCAGTGCCGGTAATACCAATGGCACAGGCACCTTAGTAAATACCGATTTCAGATGGGACTCACCGCTAACAACGGCAGCCAATACAACAGGCGGCGTTAAAGGTGAAAGTATTGCCGGTACGCCTGCTTATACCTTCTCCAATGGGACAACCACTACTGCTACCAGTTTGGTAGAAGGTTATATCGGAGGCTCGGAGGGGCGTAGCGCACCGGCCAATGGCGGCGGTGGCGCTACCGATGGATCACCTACCGGGAGTGGCAATAACCAAAATAATACAGGAGGTGGTGGTGGTGCTAATGGTGGCAGTGGTGGCAACGGCGGTAGCGGCTGGCATGGCGGCAGTGGTACTGTCAGCACCTATCCGTATGGAGGTTTTGGCGGTACGGCCATTGCGTCTCCAAGTCTTTCCCGTTTAGTAATGGGCGGTGGTGGTGGCGCCGGCACTGCTAATAACAGCACTACCACGAATGAATATCAAAGCAGCGGCGGATGTGGAGGCGGCATTATTTTATCCCGTGCAAAAACGTATGCAGGTAATGGCAGTTTAATAGCCGATGGCGGCGATGCGCCGGGTGTGGTAGGCGTTGGTGGTGTTACAAATACGGATGCTGCAGGTGGCGCTGGCGCTGGGGGAACCATTGTAGTAGTTACGAATGCTTCAGGGCCTACAGGATTGGGCTCTATTACAGCATCAGCTAAAGGTGGAAAGGGGGGCGATATGACCAACTATTACGATCATGGGCCGGGTGGTGGCGGCGGTGGCGGCCTTATTTTTTCCAACGGTACTTTAGCTTCAACCGCAGTTACCGGAGGTGTTAATGGTAAAACAAGAACAGGCAGTACCGGTGGTGCGGTAACAAATGATTTTGGCGCTACAGCCGGAGCAGCCGGTCAGTTGCTAACTTTTGGTTATGTACCTACGCTGGTTAATAATAACAACCTTGCTTCGCCTTGCGGTGTGCTGCCGGTTTCGTTGTTAAATTTTACAGGTATTGCAAAAAATAATGGTGTGCTTACACAATGGCAAATAGCCACAGCAACTAACCTTCACCATTTTGAAATAGAGTACAGTACCGATAGCCGAAGCTTTATATATGCAGGACATACGGATTTTATAGCCGGGCAAAATAACTACACGTTCTTGCATGTTTATGCAGGCGCTGGTTTTGTTTACTACCGTTTGAAATCAGTGGATGTTAACGGCGGTTATACCTATAGCAAAGTTGTTTCAATACGATTGAACCGCGAAGGCGCTGCGCTTCTTTTATACCCGAACCCAACAACCGGTGATGTTACGTTGCAGATAAAATTCGGCATAAAAACAGACGCTGTTATTAACTGTATAGATGCAGCCGGAAAGGTTGTACTGCAAAAAAATATTGGCTTACAAACCGGTGATAACAGCATCGGTTTAGATACACAAGCCTTGCCCGCCGGGCTATATGTTGTCCAAATAAAAACAGTGATCGGGATCGTTGGTAGTGAACGATTACAAGTAATGAAACGATAAAATAAACAAAGCCGGTCACTGACCGGCTTTGTTTATTCGTGCTGAAAGTATTATTAGTTTCTTACCGGCTTGCCACCTTTCAATACACTTTGAATCCGTTCTAATGTTTTACGTTCGCCGCAAAGCGATAAAAAGGCTTCGCGTTCTAAGTCCAGTAAGTACTGTTCGCTTACCAGGGTTTGTTCGCTAAGGTCGCCACCGCACATAACGTAGGCTAATTTCTTTGCCACTACGGCATCATGTTCGGTAGCATAATTCGCCTTCGTCATACCGTTAATACCGGCATACAGAGCACCTAAAGAACTACGGCCCAATACCCTTATATCCTTTCGTTGTGCCGGCATGGTGTAGCCGCTATCAGATAATTCAATCACTGATTTTTTTGCTTCGCTGATGCGTCTATCCTGATTCATAATTACTTCATCCAAACCTTCGCGATAGATACCAAGGTCGAAAGCCTCCTGTGCCGAGGTAGCTACTTTGGCCGTAGCGATAGTTAAGAAACGGTTCTTTAACGTAATAGTTTCCGGTTCGTCTTCGTGAATTTCATCGGAGGCACGCAAAACAAATTCTTTGGTGCCGCCGCCGCCCGGAATCAGCCCTACCCCTAATTCTACAAGGCCGGTGTAGGTTTCAGCAGCCGCGCAAACTTTATCGCTATGAAGGCTCATTTCGCAGGCGCCGCCCAGGGCTAAACCATGTGGCGCTACCACCACTGGTATAGATGAATAGCGGCAACGCATCATGGTGTTTTGAAACAGGCGGATGGCCATGTCCAGTTCATCCCATTCCTGTTCAATAGCTATCATAAAGATCATTCCCACATTGGCCCCAGCGCTGAAATTAGCGCTTTCATTAGCTATTACTAAGCCTTTAAAATCGTTTTCCGCTAACTCTATCGCTTTGCTAATGCCGCTCAATACATCGCTGCCAATAGAGTTCATCTTCGTATTCCATTGCAAGCCTATCACTTCATCGCCAATATCATACACTTTACAACTGCTGTTCTTCCAAACTATTTTATCGTTGTAATTATTTAGTATCAGAAAGCTGTCGCTGCCACTAATGGGCTTATAAATTTTTGAAGCCGGATCGTAGCAAAGTTTTCTGCCACCTTCTACTTTATAAAAAAAACGATTGCCTGCCGCTATCATTTCATCTATCCACGGTGCCACGGTATAACCGGCTTCTTTCATAGCCGCTGTTGCTTTTTCCATCCCTAATGTTTCCCAGGTTTCAAAGGCGCCAATCTCCCAGCCAAAACCGGCTTTCATAGCATCATCAATACGATAAACCTCATCGCTGATCTCCGGAATGCGATGTGAAATATAAGAGAACAAACCGTAATGAAACTGCCGATAGAATTCACCGGCTTTATCTTGTGCAGCCACTAACATTTTTATTCGCTGCTTCAAATCATCAATTGGTTTGGCTGCATCAAGTGAGGCAAATTTTGGTTTTTGACGGGGGCTGTATTCCAATGTTTTTAGGTCAAGTGTTTGAATGTCTTTTTCGCCACTATTCCCTTTCACCTTTTTAAAAAAACCTTGACCGGTTTTATCACCCAGCCATTTGTTCTCTACAATTTTATGTAGCCAAGATGGGATAGTAAATGTTTCTTTTGCTTCATCGGCGGGACAGTTTTCTGCTACGCCGTTGGCTACTTTCACTAACGTATCAATGCCAACAACATCTGCAGTGCGGAACGTGGCGGATTTAGGACGGCCAATGATTGGGCCCGTTAGCGCATCTACTTCGTCAATGGTCAATCCCATTTTATCAATCAAGCCAAAGATGGCCATGATGCCATAAACGCCAATACGGTTGGCTATAAACGCGGGAGTATCTTTTGCTAAAACGGTTGTCTTACCAAGGTACAAATCGCCGTAATGCAAGAGAAAATCAACAACGTTTTTATCTGTATCCGGCGTTGGAATAATCTCCAGCAGCCGCAGGTAACGTGGCGGATTAAAGAAATGCGTTCCGCAAAAATGTTTTTTGAAATCTTCACTTCTGCCTCCAGATAAAAGGTGAATAGGAATGCCGGAGGTATTAGACGTAATGAGGGTTCCGGGTTTGCGATAGCCCTCTACTTTCTCGTACAACGATTGCTTGATATCTAACCGTTCTATCACCACTTCTATGATCCAATCGTAGCTGCCCAGTTCTTTCAGGTTATCATCAAAGTTGCCGGTGCTTACTCTCTTAATTACGTCTTTAGAAAAAACAGGAGAGGGGTTGCTTTTGATGGCCGCGGTTAAGGCATCGTTCACGATTTTATTACGCAAAGCCGGCTTGTCGGAGTCTTTGGCTTCGGCCGGAACAATATCTAACAGCAATACCTGTAACCCAATGCCAGCAAAGTGAAGCGCAATTCGCGAACCCATAACGCCGCTACCTAAAACGGCTACTTTTTTGATGATACGCTTGTTCATATAGAAATTAGTTAGTTAAACAACTATTTGTGAAGATAGGCAGAAAGTTGATTGGTTGATCGGTTGATAAGTTGATTGAATGGTAGAGGAATGAAGGGACCGGCGTTGCTTGTCTTCAGCTGAAAATTGCCAATTGGCAATTGCTTATTGGTTCTTTCCTTCCACTACAATCACGATCTCGCCTTTCACTGTTTTTTGCTTGAAATAATCATGCACTTCCTGCAGCGTGCCTCTTGCATTTTCTTCAAACAGCTTGGTCAGTTCGCGGCTCACGGCGCATCGTCGTTCAGTACCAAAATATTGAATAAGGTCTTCCAATGTTTTTACCAAACGCATAGGCGATTCGTAAAAAATAAGGGTGCGTTCTTCTGTAGCTAATTGAGTGAGTAACGTATGGCGACCTTTTTTTAGGGGCAGAAATCCTTCAAAACAAAAACGGTTGGTGGTAAGTCCGCTGTTGATGAGTGCCGGAACAAAAGCGGTGGCGCCAGGCAGGCTTTCTACTTTGATGTTGTTCTTAATACATTCCCGCACTAATAAAAACGCGGGGTCCGAAATGCCCGGTGTGCCTGCATCGGTAACGACAGCCATTACTTTGCCGGCTATCATTTGGTCAACTAAATGCTGAAGAATCTTATGCTCGTTATGCTGATGATAAGGTGTCAGCGGCTTTTGAATTTGGTAATGGTTTAACAGCTTTGAAGTGGTTCTTGTGTCTTCTGCCAAAATCACATCTACCGTTTGTAAAACCTCAATAGCACGAAGCGTAATGTCTTTTAGATTACCGATGGGAGTAGGAACGAGGTAAAGCATAATTTAGTTGATTGGTTGATTAGTTTATTAGGCGGTCTGGCATTTATTCAACCGGCCAACTTATCAATTAATCAATTTTAATCTCATAATATTCCATCACTGCATTAGCCAACAATTGCTTGCTGGCTTCTTCGGCAATGGCTCTCGCTTCAATTTCGTTCGGGGCTTCTATCTGCAGCGAGATGTGCTTGCCTACACGTACATCTTCAATGGACGATAAGCCTAAATTTTTTAATCCGCTGAGGACCGCTTTACCCTGCGGATCTAATAATTCTTTCAATGGCATCACCTGTACTTGTACCGAAAATTTCATCGTGCTTGTTTTATGCGCAAACCTAAGAAAGGAAACTAAACTGTAACATCAAGAGTTTGATCACCTGTAGTAGCTAACACTTGCGGCGATGTTTTGGAAAGGGCGGAAAAGACCACGTATAAAATAAAAATAATGGGGACCGCCAGCCATTGTAAGGCTACCAAACAAATTATGGAAAGCAAAAGCAGGCCGTATTTAAGCTGGTTATTTTTAAGCGAATAGTCTTTAAACTTCATGGCAATAAAGGTGCGGTTGCACACCATTAAGTAGCTGAGTAAAATAATGACGCCATAAATAAACCACATGCTGATCAGCAGTTGAGGCACGGCCAGCTTGGCTTTCCAGCTATCGGGAGCCGCATTGTAATACCATATAATTAATGGAAAAGAAGCCACCACTAAACCAGCCGCAGGCGAAGGCACACCTTTAAAACTATCGGACTGATTAGAGCTTACATTGAACTTGGCTAACCGCCAGGCCACCGCACAAGTAAAAATAAAGGCCGGTAATAAAAAAAGGAAGGATACATCCAGGCCACCTTCGGTGCGGGCAAAGCCGAGGCGTAAAAGCTGGTATAAGATCATGCCCGGCGCTACGCCAAAACTTACCACATCGCTCAGCGAGTCCAACTGCTTGCCTTTATCGGTACATACCTTCATCATGCGGGCCAAAAAGCCGTCAAAGAAATCTACTACCGCAGCAAAGAAAATAAATAAGGCGCCGAAGGCCATTTTTTCGGGAAACACCGGTTCAAAATAGCCGGTCTGGTCAACCGTTACAATGCTTTGCCCTACCTGCATAATTAATACAATGGCAATGCAGCCAAAGAATAAATTAAGAAGCGTAAATAAGTTTGGAATTTGTTTCATAAATCCCCAACCCCTAAAGGGGAGTTTGGTGAGTAGCAAATATAACAGAAAGGGTTTCGTTTGATAAGGCAAAAATTATCGCTTCATAGCAGCTTCTATCTCTTCAACTGTAATCGGAATTTTTTCAAATAAATCCACATTACCGTCCTTTGTTATCCATACATTGTTCTCAATGCGAATGCCCATCTTTTCTTCTTCAATATAAATGCCGGGCTCCACGGTAAAAAGCATCCCTTCTTTTATAGGTTCGGTTCTTGTTCCAAGGTCGTGTACATCTATACCCAAATGATGCGAGATGCCATGATACAAATACTTGCGATAAGCCCTGTTGTCGGGGTCTTCGTTCTTTACGTCTTCGCCTGTTAACAAGCCGATGCTGATGAATTGCTGCGTTGTTTTTTCGCCTACTTTATCGGTATAATCATTAATGGTGATGCCGGGTTTCAATAAGCTTTTGGCATAATTGTGCAGATGCAAACAAGCGTTATAAACTTCTTTCTGCCGCTCTGTAAATTTTCCATTTACCGGGATCGTTCTTGTTAAGTCGGCCGCATAGCCGCCATACAGCGCACCAAAATCCATCAGCAGCAATTCGCCGTCTTTACATGCTGAGTTGTTGGAAACATAGTGCAAGGTCCGGGCTCTGTCGCCGCTGGCTATAATACTTCCGTAGGCTTCGCCACTGGCCCGCTGGCTGATGAACGAATGAACAATTTCCGCTTCTATTTCGTATTCCATTACGCCGGGTTTTACAAACCGCATCACCCGTTCAAACGTTTTATGTGTGATGTCAACGGCTTGCTTCACCACTTCAATTTCTTCGGAAGTTTTAATGGCACGAAGCTCTTTCATCACCCTGGCTGCCCGTTCGTATTGATGTAACGGATAACGGCTTTTCATTTCATCAATAAACCGATAATCCCTTGAACGGATCAGTGTTGCCTTGCGGTCATTCTCATTGGAATCCAGATAAATGGTATCGGCCAAATGGATCCAAGGTTGCAGCAGCCCATCTAGCGCATCTAACCACACAATCGTTTTCATCCCGCTGATGGTAGTGGCTTCTTCTTTGCGTAAACGCTTGCCATCCCATTTTTCTTTTAGCTCGTTCGGACGAACCAGCACCAACACTTCGCGGTATTTTTCGTCCGGGTTATCCGGGAATAAAATCACCAGGCTATCTTCCTGCTCAATACCGCAAAGCCAATACAGGTCACTGTTTTGCTGAAAAGTATAAATAGCGTCGCCGTTGCGCGGCACCTCATCATTGCTAACGAAAACGGCAATGCTGTTGGGCTTCATCTTCTCTGTAAAACGTTGGCGGTTCTGAATAAAAATGTTGGGATTCAATGGAAGATTCTTCATGTTGAATAGTTATGTGGTGTGGCAAAGTAAATCAAATGATAAAACTTTTTGCCAGCGTTTTAATGTCGTCCTTAAAATGTGTACAGCCCACACAGGCACTATGCCTGAAATTTTTTGCACCTTACCTTTGGCGCCTAACATTAAACGATTGCTCCCTTATGTCAGTACCTACTATTACGTTCTCTATGGAGAACCTTATTAAGCTTGGCTTAACCACGGCCGAATCTATCCACTACCAGTCAAGTCCCGAAGAATTAGTACACGACACGCTCCGAACGGGCGAAGGTCATTTAACTGACTCCGGCGCCTTATCTATCCGTACCGGAGAATTTACAGGCCGGTCGCCGCAAGACAAGTTTACGGTGAAAGACAACATCACCGCCGGCACAGTTAACTGGAACAATTTCAACATTCCTATTGAAGACAAGTACTTCCATATCATTCATAAAAAAATGATGGATTACCTGAACGAAAGAAAAGAACTATGGGTACGGGATTGCTATGCCTGCGCCGATCCACGTTATCGTTTGAACATCCGCCTGATCACTGAAAAACCTTGGACTAACCTGTTTGGCTATAACATGTTCCTGCGCCCTGCAGAAGAAGAGCTGGATGACTTTACACCGCAGTGGCACGTCATCTCCGCGCCTGGTCTGAAGTTAGAACCAAAAGAATGTGGCGTTCGCCAGCATAATGCCGCGGTAATTTCCTTTACGCATAAAACTATTTTAATTGCCGGCACCGGCTATACCGGCGAAACAAAAAAAGGTGTCTTTGGCATTTTGAATTTTCTGTTGCCTCAGTATCATAATGTATTGCCAATGCATTGCAGCGCCAACATGAATGACGAAGGCGATACGGCTATCTTTTTTGGGCTAAGCGGTACTGGTAAAACCACGTTAAGCGCCGACCCCACCCGCAAATTAATTGGCGATGATGAGCATGGATGGTCGGATAATAACGTATTCAATTTTGAAGGAGGTTGTTATGCTAAGCTCATTAATTTATCGGAAGAAAAGGAGCCCGAAATTTTTGCCGCCATAAGGCCCGGAGCCATTGTGGAGAACATACAATTCTTCCCTGGAACGGCCAGGATAAACTTTGACGATGCTACCATAACAGAGAACACCCGTGTATCGTATCCGTTAGATTTTATTTCCAATGCGCAGGAGCCTTCTATTGGTAATAAGCCGAGAAATATTTTCTTTCTCACCTGCGATGCTTATGGCGTTTTGCCGCCTGTTTCCAGGTTAACAAAAGGGCAGGCCATGTACCAGTTTATATCCGGCTACACCGCAAAAGTAGCCGGTACCGAAGCTGGAGTAACGGAACCGAAACCCACGTTCAGCGCCTGTTTCGGGGCACCATTCATGCCCTTGCATCCGGGACGATATGCGGAAATGTTAGGTAAAAAAATGGAAGAGAATCAGGTATCGGTTTGGTTAATTAACACCGGCTGGACGGGTGGCCCTCATGGTATTGGCCACCGCATGAAGCTATCTTATACAAGGGCCATGATAAGCGCTGCGCTGGAGGGTAAGCTTGATAAAGTAGCTACCGACACTGACCCTGTTTTTGGCCTGGCCATCCCGAAAGAAGTACCTGGTGTGCCCGCTGAAATTCTAACCCCAAAAAATACCTGGAAGGATAAGGGGGCGTACGATGAGAAGGTGAAATTTTTGGCTGGTTTGTTTGTGAATAATTTCAGGCAATATGCGACTGGTGTATCAGCGGAAATTTTAGCGGCAGCGCCGAAGAGTGAGTGATGCGCAATCAATAATTCCTTGACAGCTATCTTAATTTAAGTGTGGTGGATAAAGAACCAACGTAGGTTCGTTATCCACCATTTTTGATGGTTACAGAAACAATTTCCAACGTGATTACCATCGGGCCTTCCTTCTTGTTTTTTCTTTTTCTGGTAACCTCATTTCATCGAAATTTAGGGCTTTCAAATAACGAAACAACAAGTGACTATGAAATCAGTTTGTCTGGCCGCTTTTCTTTTTTTCTCCTCTCAACTTTTTGCCCAACCCGACCGCTGGCAACAACGGGTAAAGTACACCATGAACATTGACATGAATGTTCAAACCAATCAATACAAAGGCGTACAAAAAGTAGAGTACTGGAATAACTCTCCTGATACATTGAACCGTGTTTTTTTTCACTTGTACTGGAATGCTTTTCAACCCGGCAGCATGATGGATGAACGCAGCCGCAGGCAGGGGACCATCTCTATCAATCGCGGGGCCAGAACTGCGCCGGATTGGGATGTTCGGGTAAAAGACCGGATCGTGAATCTGAAGCCCGAAGAAATCGGTTATGAAAAGGTAGCCTCTATAAAAATGAATGGCCGCGAACAGAAAACAATCTTACATGAAACTATTTTAGAAGTGTTGCTGGATAAGCCCATTTCACCAAAGTCCCAGGTGACATTTGATATGACCTGGGATGCGCAGGTGCCGCTGCAAATTCGCCGCAGTGGCCGCGATAACCCTTCTACCAATGTACGTTATACTATGACGCAGTGGTATCCTAAAATATGTGAGTACGATTATGAAGGCTGGCATCCCACGCCTTATGTAGCCCGTGAATTTTATGGTGTTTGGGGCGACTATGATGTTACCATCTCCATTGATAAAACGTACATCATTGGTGGCAGCGGCTACCTGCAAAATGCGGCCGAAGTGGGTTATGGTTACGAAGAAAAAGGTACAAAGGTGCAACGCCCTGCCGGCGATAAACTGGTATGGAAATTTTCGGCACCCAACGTGCATGATTTTGCCTGGGCAGCCGATCCGGATTTTATTCATCTTTCAAAAACCATCAGGCCCGGATTAACACTTCATGTGTTGTATGATAAAACGGATAAACGGGTGCAGGAATGGGAGCAGGTGATCCCTAAAATGGAAAAGATATTTCCGTTTGTAGAAAAAAATTTCGGGCCTTATCCGTACAAGCAATATTCATGGGTGCATGGCGGCGATGGCGGCATGGAGTATCCCATGGCAACAATGATTGTTGGGCCGGGTGATGGCGCTACCATTCATGAATTTTTACATAGCTGGTACCAGGGATTATTAGGTACTAACGAATCGTTGTATCCCTGGATGGACGAGGGTTTCACCACCTTTGCAGAAAATGAAGCCACGGCTTTTTTATACGATTCAAAAGAAAATCCATTTGAAGGTGATTATGCGGCCTATTATGGTATTGTAAAAGCCGGATTGGAAGAACCGTTGATCACTCATGCCGATCACTACAATACTAATGCGGCCTACGGAACAGCCTCTTATTCAAAAGGCGCCATCTTTCTGGCGCAGTTGAGCTATATAGTAAGTGATGCGGTGCGTGATAAGATTTTACTGGAGTATTATCGCTTATGGCATTTTAAAGAACCCAGCGCCAACGATTTTATGCGTGTGGCAGAAAAGGTTAGCGGATTAAAATTAGATTGGTATAAAGAATACTGGATCAACAGTACAAAAACCATTGATTATGGCATTGATAGTTTGTGGGAGGCTGGCGGTGCCACTAATATTCGTTTGGCTAAAATTGGTATGATGCCCATGCCGGTTGATGTGAGGATTACATTTAAAGATGGCAGCAGCGAGTGGCATTATATTCCCGCCTATCAAATGTTCGGTGCTAAGCCCGCAGAGCCCGGGCAGGAAGCCAGAAAGGTTTATCCGGAGTGGCGATGGACAACGCCGACCTATCAAATTGCCACCACTAAACGTTTGTCCGAAATAACAACGGTAGAAATAGATCCATCGCACCGGATGGCCGATGTAAGCCAAAAGAATAATAAAATAGTGTTGACATTTTAGGAAAACCAAAGCAAAACAAATGCTATAAAAATTTTCAAAGCAGTTTTTATTTTATGACACAGCCTTTATTGTTTGTTGCCAGTAGCGATGGCAATAATATTAACACTTGGTAATTATCACAACTATCAATTATAAAAGTCCATATTGCTATGTTTTTGTTGCGGCGCTACTGCGGTATTTTTTAATACGGTTTAGAATGCCTAAAGGGCAAGCAACTTTTGCAGATATTTGTTTCGTCTTTAGTTACAAACCATAGTATGAAAAAGAACTTTATTCTCAGATCGGCCTTCATTATTTCGACGACAATTTTTTCAATGACTGTAATAGCGCAAAAGAAGCTGACAGAAGGTTTCATCCTCTATGACATTACTATCAATACCGGTTCCGAAAAGCCGCAGAACGCGGAGTTTTTTGATGGCGCTACCAACGCTGTTTATATCAAAGGTTCCAAGTCCCGTACCGAGATGGTAAACTCTTTAGGAACCCAAAGTACTATCATTAATCAATCAGCCGATAAAAAAGAAATCACCATTTTAAAAGAATATGGCGAGCAGAAATACATGATCAACCTGACGCCTGCCGACTGGGCGGAAGTCAATAAAAAGTATGCAAATGTTACCTTCACTTATGATGCCGCTGCCACTAAAACCATTCAGGGATATGCGGCTAAAAAGGCAGTAGGTAGTTTGACCGATGGTACCACATTTACGGTTTGGTACACGCCGGATATTACATTAGACAATAAAGATTTTCAATACATTAACCGCACCTTACCGGGCCTTGCGCTTGAATATGAAACAACGTTCGGTAATTTGAAAGTGACTTATAGGGTTTCAAAAATCAGCTTTGCACCGATGGCCGTTTCAAAGTTCGATTTACCAAAATCTGGATTTAGAGTAGTAAGCTATCAGGAAAGTAAAGGAAAGCGAAAAGAGTAGTTCTTTAGTGGCTGGCCGTGAATTTTATCTTACCCATGAGCGGCAATTTTTTCAGCGGCATAACATACGTAGCATTGCCTTTTTGATAGCTTATAACCCGGTTCAGCATGATGAAATTTTTGGTTTCCGGTTCGCTAAACAGATTATTGCTTTTGTAGTTATAGTTGGAGCGCAGGGAGAAATTTTTTGCTGAATAAGGAATTAAAACTGAACCTGTATTTTGCTTTGCTTTTTTACCTCCATCATCGCCAAGCGTAGCAAAAGCCGCTAACGAAGCCGTAATAAGCACGACTGTGGCGAGTTTGCGTTTAATGATGCATTTGGCAATTTTAGACGATAGGTTCATGCTACGGCAAATGTAATTTAAATTATTAACAATCTTTCAACCTTAGGCCGAAATTCTTTACAACTACTTTAACGCTGGCCCGAAGATTATAGTATAAATTCTTGGAGTTATTTATTGGAACGCCTAATTTGTTTTAAATCTCCCGATTATGAGATCAGATTCACAGGAAGACCGCGAAAACTTGGATGACCTCCTCAAACAATACAATAATTTACGTAACGGGAACAGTGGTTTTTTAGAGGAAGAAGCGTTTGAACGCATCATAGAACATTACGACGATGCGGAAGAGTTAAGTAAAGCCCTGGAGGCGGCTAATATGGCGTTGGACTATTTCCCATTCTCCGCTCCGCTGCTCATAAAAAAAGCCGATCTTTTATTAGCTGCCCGAAAATATCACGAAGCACTATCCGTGCTTGAAAAGGCAACATTGTTCGATGCTACCGACATTAATCTTTATATACTGAAAACCGACGCTTACCTCGCTTTGGATAAACCGGAGAAAGCCGTAGCGCTTTTGGAAGAAGCCGTGCAGAATTTTGAAGGCGAAGAAAAGATTGAATTGCTTTTTGAGTTGGCGGACGTATATGACGACTATGAAGAATTTGATAAAGTGTTTGATTGCCTGAAAGTAATTTTAGAAGAAGAGCCCACCAGCGAAGAAGCGCTGTATAAAATTTGTTTTTGGACAGATTTCACCGGCCGCAACGAAGAAAGCATCCGGCTGCACATGGCCATTATAGATGAGCAACCGTTTAATGAACTGGCCTGGTTTAACCTGGGCGCCGCCTACCAGGGAATCAAGTTGTACGAAAAAGCCATTGACGCCTACCAATATGCCATCGCTATTGATGAAAAATTCGACTACGCTTATCGTAACATTGGCGATGCCTATATCCGCATCCGGCGGTATAAAGAGGCGATTGAGGCATTGGAAAAAGTGATGGAATTATCGAAGCCCGAAGAAGTAATTTATGAAGCCATCGGCCATTGCTACGACAGGCTAAAGAACTACGCACAGGCACGGTTTCATTACCGCAAAGCGTCTCATTTAAATGCCGAAGACAGTAAGTTGTATTATAAAATCGCCTGCACCTATTACCACGAAAGCCTTTGGGCGCCTGCCATCCGGCAATTGGAGGCTGCTTTAAAAATTCACCGGTTGCAGCCCGAATATAATTTGTTGATGGGTGAGTGCAAGTTTAATTTGAACGAGATGAAAGAAGCCGTTCAATTTTTATCAACAGCCGTTCGGGTGCGCCCAAAAAATATTAGTGGTTGGGAAAGCCTCATTCGTTGCCTTTATGCCGCCGGCTATTTTGCTGAAGCACGCCAGCAATCTATCGCAGCTTTAAAACACACAAAAAACAAACCCGTTTTTTTATACTATTTAAGTGGCGCTTTGTTTGCACTGGGCAAATCCAAGGAGGCGTTGCTGTATCTGGAACAAGGGCTTAATGCGGCACCAAAGAGCGTAAAAAAGTTAGTGCAATTAAATCCGTCTATCCTTCAAAAGTCGCAGGTGGTAGATGTGATAGCGAGGCATAAACGAAATAGAGAGTTGTAAAAGGTTTACTTCCCTATTTTTGCCCGCAATTTTAATGATAGCCCAACATGAATTTTAATCTCTCGCAAATTCCGGATCGCTTTCAAAAGCCGCGCCTTGCCGGTATTACCATGGTAATGGATAAAGGCCTTAGCGTAGAAGAAGCAAAAAATTTTTTAAGTGTATCGCATCCTCACGTAGATATTATAAAACTTGGTTTTGGTACTTCCTACGTTACTCCCAATCTGAAAGAGAAGTTGGAAGTTTATAAGTCGTATGACATTCCCATCTACTTTGGCGGTACGTTGTTTGAAGCCTTTTTAATTCGCAACCAGTTTGAAGATTACATTGCCGTATGTAAAGAATTCGGGATTAGCTATATGGAAGTAAGCGATGGCTCTATCACTATTCCTCATGCGGAAAAATGCGGCTACATTGAAAAGCTTACGCAACATGGAACGGTGCTTAGCGAAGTAGGAAGTAAAGATGCGGCGCATATTATGCCTCCCTATAAATGGATTGAACTGATGCGGGCGGAGTTGGAAGCCGGCGCTACGTATGTGATTGCCGAGGCCCGCGAAGCCGGGAACGTTGGTATTTATCGTGGAAGCGGCGAAGTAAGAGAAGGCCTTGTTCAAGAAATTTTAACCCAGATTCCCGGTGAAAAAATTATTTGGGAAGCGCCTCAAAAAGCTCAGCAACTTTATTTTATGGAGCTGTTAGGTTGCAATGTAAACCTTGGCAACATTGCCCCTACAGAGGTTATACCCATGGAAACCATGCGCATAGGTTTACGCGGCGATACCTTTCATTTATACCTGGATAAAGAAACTAAACGATGAAACGCTATGGCTTACTTGGCCGTACGTTAACCCATTCTTTTTCCAAGGATTACTTTACTAAAAAGTTTATGGAGCAAGGCCTTTCGGGTTATGCTTATGAGAATTTCGAACTACCTGCCATCACATCTTTCCCATCCTTACTACATCAGCACAAAGATTTAAAAGGAGTAAACGTTACTATTCCTTATAAAGAAGAAGTGCTGCAGTTTTTAACCCATAAGAACGATATTGTAAAAAAAGTTGAAGCCTGTAATTGTATAAAAATTGACGGTGAAAATTTGATTGGCTATAATACGGATGTCGTCGGGTTTCAAAAATCATTAGAGCCGGGGCTGAAGCCGCATCATAAAAAAGCTATTATACTGGGTACGGGCGGCGCTTCTAAAGCCATTCAATTTGTTCTTACCCAAATGGGCATTGAATATTGCCTGGTAAGCCGCAAAAAAAGGGACGGCGAGTTTGGTTACGAAGATTTAGGCGCTGATGTGTTGGGAACCTATCATCTTATCATTAACACAACGCCGCTTGGCATGTATCCCAATGTAGATGCCGATCCGGCTGTGCCGTATGAATACCTTACGCCAAAACATCTTTTGTTCGACATTATTTATAATCCGGCTAAGACAAAGTTTTTATGTGAAGGCGAAAAGCGGGGAGCGCAGATTGCTAATGGTTATCAAATGCTGATTGAGCAGGCCGAAGAAAGCTGGCGGATATGGAACGAATGAGATAGCTATGCCTTCAATTTTTTCGCGGCAACTTCCGGTACACTGGTCACTTTTTTTGTTTCGTAATCAAAACAAATCATGCCCGTTTTAGCTAAGGCAACTACGGCTTCATCTACTCCTTTTACCAGCTTGTAATAAATCTCAAAACCTGCTCTGGTGAATTCATCAGCGGTTACATAAGCTTTTAAACTATCGCCATAAAATAGCTCGGCTTTGAATTCAATGGCTACGTCGGCCATAATCAGGGAAGCAGTGTCAAATTTCATTTCGCTAAAGCCAAAATGGCTCAGGTACTGCATTCTGGCTTCATGTAGCAGTGAAAGCACCGCATCGTTACCTACATGGTTGCCATAATTTATATCGGTGATGCGCACCGGAATAATGGTGAAAAAACTAAACGTGAGTGGAAGGGATAATTTAATTCTTGCCATAGCTAAGATTACTTCATTTATTGCAATTGCTGAAGCATCTCTAATACACCACTAAAGTCGGCCGTAATAGCCGGTGAAGCTAATTTTTGTTGCAGTTGACGAATGCGTTCCTTACAACTGCCGTCACCATCTTTACATCGTACCAGGCTGAACAATTTTTTAGGCAACTTCAAAGCGTTGCCGTCATCATCGCTGCATACCATATAATTATCGGCCAACGAAAAATCGTAAAAATCTTTTTCATCGGCATGGGTTGGTATAAAGCCATTATTTAGCAAAGGCGTTGAAACTTCTTTGCCTGGTTGTATTAACCGCAATGGTTTTTTTAGTGAAGCGCTGATTTTGTTATCTAAAAAACCAGCCGCATTTTGTAAAGAAACAGTTGACTGTTTGATTGCATATTTTTCCTCAGTTGCCTGCTTAGTTATGCTGTTTGGTTGCTTATTTTTTACAATCAGCGAAGGAGTCGTGGGGACTGTTGTTTTGCTTCCGGCCTGCACACTGCCAGCTTCGGTACGCTTCATTAATAAAGTAGAAGCAACAAGAATTAAACCGATGATAGAAGCAGCAGTGATGTAACGGATCGGCCTCTTAAACCGTGTACCAAAAGGAATAATTTTAGCCGGTTGCGATGGTTGTTCTAAAGTTTTTTCTATACTGATCCAGTTACGGAGAGAAGGCGTTTCTTCATATTGAAAGAGTCGTTCCGCAAACGTTTCGCTACTTTCCAAACGCTCAACAAGCTTATCCCAGGCCCCTTCCGGAGGAAGGGCCTCAAAGCGGGCAAGTTTGTTTTTTAGTTGGTTAGTATCCATTATGGGACCTGTTTTCGTCGTTCAATAAATGTTTGCACCAGCTCCTGCAAAATTTGCTTGGCTCTTGATAGCTGCGACTTGGATGTGCCTTCGCTGATGCCCAGTTGCTCGGCAATTTGTTTATGCGTATAGCCTTCCACCACATACATATTAAAAACTGTTCGATAACCGGGAGATAGCTGCTGCACCAAGTTGATAATATCCCGTTCCGCCAGTTCATCCAGCACCGACAAGTATTTGCCTTCCACTGTATTTTCTTCGTACTCTGTAATGGGCTGTAAATAAATCTTTTTGCGATATTGTTCTATGGCCGTATTCACAAAAATGCGGCGCACCCATCCTTCAAACGAACCTTCGCTACGAAAGGAACCAATTTTTTTAAAGACCTTGATAAAGCCTTCCTGCAAAATATCTTCTGCTTCTTCGGCATTGGTGGCATAACGCAAACACACCCCATACATTTTTGCGGCAAACCGGTTGTACAGCTCACGCTGGGCTTTTCGGTCGCCTGCCATGCATCCTGCAAGTAAGTCGCTGTCGCTAAAAGATTGGTTGCTTATACCGTTCAATATTTATGGGTTTATGCGCTACTGTTTCAAAAATTTTACCAGCTTATCTACCGCTTTTCGTCTATGGCTATACTCGTTTTTTTCATTCATGGTCATCTCCGCAAATGTTTTGTTGGCACCATCAGGAATAAAAACCGGGTCGTAGCCAAAGCCTTTCACTCCCTTTTGCTCTGCAATTATCCGGCCCCGGCAAACGCCTTCAAAATAATATTTATCACCACCTTTCATCAGGCAGATAACTGTTCTAAACTGTGCCTGCCTGTTTTCTTTATCGCTTAAGTTATGAAGCAGTTTATCTATATTTTTTTGGAACGATCGCTCCTCGCCGGCATAGCGGGCACTGTGTACACCGGGCCCGCCACCGAGTGTATCTGCTTCCAGGCCTGAGTCTTCTCCAAAACAATCAGATCCGGTGAGGCGATAGATAGTGGTGGCTTTTTCGTCAGCGTTTTTTTCTAAGGTATCGTGCGGTTCAGGAATATCCATGTCAATGCCCGCTTCCTGCAGGGTAATAATCTCAAAAGAGGGCGGAAGCACCGCTCTTATTTCTATTACCTTTTGCTGATTGTTGGTGGCGAAAATGAGTTTCATGTTACAAACAAAATAGTTGTTTAAGCGCCGTCCATAACTGACTTTTGGACTGTTTCGTTTTTTCTATTTCGGAAAGAGAAGGCGCGGCTACAAATTGAATGGCGTCTTTTTCCTGCACGCTGTAATGCGGTAAGTTAGATGGAAAACCAACCACGTCCGGCGCAACATCCAAAAACAAAATTTGCTTTGGTTGAAATTGTTGTAGTACCAAACCGGCTCTGTCTTCTATGGTATGCCGGTTAACAATAGCTACATGAGATAGGTCAAGGCTGCAAGCCGAAAGCACTGTGGTTAAAAACGCCAGTTCTTTATCGGGTAAAAAAGGAGCGTTGTTATGAGAAACAAGTATGAGGATATATTTTTGTGCCTGCCCCAAAAATGGTATGGCTTTTTTTTGAGGCCAGGAAGTGGCTTCAACTTCTACTAAAGAGCGGTGGTACAGTCCGGCCATCAATTGCGGTGAAAGTGAAATGTTATTTAAGCTCATTGGGTGGTTTTTACTTTTGGCCGTATCAAAATCTCGTTTGTTATTTGCAGCGCTAAATTAAACGATTATGCTTGCGACTATGGACTTAACAACAAACAAGGTGGAGCGCAGTAAACTTAACGACATCAGCCTTGAGAATCTGCCCTTCGGAAAATATTTTACTGACCACATGCTGGAGGCCGACTATGAAGGCGGCGAGTGGAAGAACGCCGAGATAAAGCCTTACCAGCCCTTGCTCTTAAGCCCTTCATTGGCAGCTCTGCATTATGGCCAGGCGATTTTTGAAGGCATCAAAGCCTATAAAAATGAAGCCGGTGAAGCCTTTATTTTTCGCCCTTACGATAACTTTCAACGGTTTAATATTTCTGCGGAACGTATGGCTATGCCTGCTGTGCCGGAAGAAATTTTTATGGATGGTATGAAGCAATTGATTTCATTGGATAAAGCCTGGATTCCTGCCAAGGGCGACCATTCTTTATACGTTCGTCCTTTTATGTTTTCCAGCGATGAAGTGATTGGCGTAAAGCCTTCGGAAAATTATAAGTTCCTGAATATTTTAAGCCCTACCGGCCCGTATTATACGGCGCCCATGCGCATTTATGTAGAGGAGCACTATGTGCGTGCAGTGCCTGGTGGCATTGGTTATGCAAAGGCGGCAGGCAACTATGGTTCATCCATGTACGCTACGTTGCAGGCTAAGAAAAAAGGGTACGACCAGGTATTATGGACCGATGCATTTGAACATAAATATGTACAGGAAATTGGAACTATGAACGTCATCTTCATCATTGGCAATAAGGCTATTACACCCGACCTGGGGCAGGGTACCATATTAGCCGGCGTTACCCGCAACAGTGCGCTGACACTACTGACCGAAGCCGGTTTTACGGTGGAGGAACGCCCATTAAGTATTGATGAAATAATTGACGCTTATAAGTCAGGTATTTTGTACGAAGTGTTTGGCACCGGCACAGCGGCCACCATCTCTTATATTAAAGAGTTACGGTATAAAGATTTTGTGATGAACTTTGATACGGACAAATGGCAAACGGCGCCTACAATTAAAAAATGGCTAACCGATATCAGGGAAGGAAGGCGGGAAGATAAATACGGCTGGATGGTAAAGGTGGACTGATGAGTAATGAATAAATAAGTTGTCAGCAATATAGAATTTTTGAAGGAAACGAAGTCCTGCCGCGAGGCGGGGCTTATTGTTAGTGCATTATAGTAACGATAAATGACCGCATCATTTATCTTAACGGGAGAAGAAGCCGGTTCACCCTTTTAGATATGCAATGTGGCCGTTTATCTAATGTTAAAAGCCCTCTTACATACACAAAAGGCTTTATTTTTAAGCACTATGCGCCGACCTATTTTCTGCTTTATGTTGCTCCTGGCCTCTTTCATGGCAACGGCACAAACACTATCTATCCGGCTAAAAATTACAGGGCCTAAGAATGCGGCCGTTCCTTTGGCCACCGTTGTGGTGATACCTGCCGGTGATACTACCAACCGCCAAACAAAAGTCGCCGATACCACAGGAAACGTTCTCTTTCAACTGGCTGCAAATAGTTTATACATAGTTCGCCTGTCGTCTGTCAATTATCTGCCGCTGGAAAAAAATATTAAAGTGGGAACCGAAAATGAAACGGTTCATTTCAATCTGCAACCCGTTTCTAAATCGTTAACCAAAGTAGTCATCACCTCTTCAAAGCCACTCATGAGGCAAGATGATGATAAGACTATTGTGGACCCTGAACAATTAGCCAATACCTCCACCAACGCTTATGAAATTATTGAAAAAACACCCGGCCTTTTTGTGGACCAGGATGGCAACGTTTACTTAAGCAGCACTACACCGGCTAAAGTTTATATTAACGGACGCGAACAAAAAATGAGTGCGGCCGATGTTGCCACAATTTTAAAAAGCCTGCCGCCAAATGCTATCGCTTCAATAGAAATTATGCGTACTCCTTCCGCTAAATACGATGCATCGGGTAGTGGCGGCGTTGTCAATATTATTCTTCGTAAAGGCATTCGTATTGGCCTTACCGGAAGTGTAACCGCGGGCATTAACCAGGGCCATTATGGAAACCAGTTTGTAGGGTTTAACTTGAATAATAACAATGGAAAACTTTCCAGCTATATAAACCTGCAGGCCTCGCACAGAGCGGGTTTTGAAGAATTGGTTACGGTCCGGAAATTCTCTCCGGATAGTTTATTAAATCAGGATGCCTTTACTAAATATCCGGCTTATAGTTATTATATGGGCTATGGGATCGGGTACGACGTAAGCCCGAAATGGGAGCTTAGCTACGATGGGCGGTTGAGTTATAACGATACTAAAACCAACAGCGCTAATCAATCCATCATTCAACGCATCAGCAGCGGGCAGATAGCGAATAACAACGTAGCCTACATTTACAACACCGGTAAAAATTATTCGGTAAACCAGGGGCTGAATGCAAAATATAAAATAGACTCTGTTGGTTCGGAATGGACGACGGACCTTTCGTTTACGTATTCGCCAAACAATACAACCCAACTATTTACCACCAGTTATTTGTTGCCCACCACCGGCACTTCCAACGGGGATGCACGCATTGAAAATGGATTAAATTTTTTCGCCGCTTCGTCTAACCTCACAAAGAAATATGCAAAAAACCTGACGCTGGAAGCCGGGTTAAAAACAACCGTGGTCACTTTCAATAACAGCAACAACTATTTTAAAACCATTAACGGAACAAGGGTGAATGATGGCATTCGCACCGGGGCCTATAACTATAACGAAAACATCAATGCGGCTTACTTGCAGGGCTCGAAAAACGTTAAAGGCGTGATACTGAAAGTGGGTACCCGCCTGGAGAACACCAATATGCAGGGGCATCAGGTAGTGCCTAAGGATACTGCCTTTGCTATCCACCGCACCGACTTCTTTCCCTATGTATATTTAAGCCGCCACCTGGCAACGATAGCGGATTATGACCTGCGGGCTTTTTTGGTGTATCGCCGCACCATCACAAGGCCGGCGTACGATAATCTAAACCCGTCGCCCCGCTATATTGATCCCTATCTTTTTGAAGCCGGCAACCCCTCGCTACGACCGCAGTTTACGCAAAACTACGAGGCTAATATTTCGGTAGAAGACAGGCCCATACTGGCTTTTGGCGTAAATGACACGAAGGATATTTTCAACCAGGTGGTGTATCAGGCCGATAGTAATAAGAGCCAGGCTTACCGCACCTATGTGAACTTAGGCACTAACAAGGAAACTTATTTTCGGGTATTGGGCGCCCTGCCTCCAACGGCCAAATATTTTTTTGTAGCCGGTGTGCAATACAATCATAATTTCTATCAGGGTTCTTACGAAAACAAACCCTTGCAATTTAAGCGGGGTAGCTGGCGGCTCTTTACCTATCACAATTTAAAGGTCTCGCCCAATACCAATGTTTCGCTTAACGGTTTTGTATTTTTCAAAGGACAGCAGCAGTTTTACGAGCTATCCACGTTCGGGCAAATGAACGTCAACGTTACGCAGCAATTGTATAAAAAGAAGGTGACCGTAACGCTTAGTGCGCAGGACATTTTTTATACTAATAAAAACGAGTTTGTCCTTACACAAGGCAGCATCAATGCCACCGGCGAACGCCGCACAGATACGCGGAGAGTGGGGCTGAACCTGCGTTACAGCTTCGGCATCCGTAAAAAAGAAGAGCAACGGCCGCCGGATACAGAAGGCAATGTGGGACAATAAATGAATGGCAAGCATCTGCAAAATGCTAAATCTTCTTGCTATAAAAATTAAAAAAGAATGTGTGAAAAGGCTACGGAAACGCTGGTCGCAAGGCTTCTATCATTCGGTTGGTAGGTGGAACTTAGTTTGTACCGATCCCACTGATAAATGAAATACAAGTTGCCGGAAAGGTAGGTGCGGTATCCAAGAAAATAGGTAGTGCCTACAACAAGCATTGGCTGTAATTGATAGTAAGTGCTGATGCGATCATGAAGCCGGGTTGCAGTAACTGAAAAATCCGTTGATAGTTGCGTACGATTATTCGGGAAAAAGCCGAAGCCATAAAATGCTTTCGCCGTTAATACTTCCTCACCCATATCAATGTTGTTATCAGATCTGGAACTGCCCGTGTAATAGCCGTTTTGTAGCCGGCTTCTATAATTATTATACGATGCTGATACACCCATGTTATGCTGCCACTTTAAACTTTTAGCTACATAGCGTTCGTAACCAACTTCAGGCTCAAGTCCTAAGCTTAGTCCATCGGAAAAAGAACCGTTGGTGGCAGTACCAAATTTATACTCACTGTTTCCATGATTGTAGGTTGCACCAGGCTTCAGGCGTACATACCAGGCGGCCCCTGATAAACGATAAGGATTAATAGCCAGTGACCAATTATCATTCACAGTGGTGAAGTGCCTTATATCAGTAGTTGTTACCAGTCCGCTGCTGCGTAAGAACGAATCAATCTGCGTTAATTCATAAATACGCTTGCGCCTGAAATCAAATAGCCTGCGGGTATTGATGCTGGTAATCAGCGTAGCGAACGCATACGCCTTGTCTTTACTTAGCGGGCCACTCAACAGGCCCTGTTTGGCTAAGTCATTCAATATAAACAAGGCCATTTGCGCATCCTGCACCCGTTCTATTCGCCCTCGTCCAAACCCTATTGATGCGGTATTTTGCAACTGCCCGTTATTATATTTTTCTCTTCGTAATGTATCGGTTACTTTATTATGGTTATGCGATGCGATAAATGTGTTTCCCAATTCAAAAAAGAACAGCCCGTTTTTATAAAATCGGTCACTACGGCTCCAGCCAAAACTGCTGCCTTGAACATTAGTGGTAAGGTTTTGCCCGTTGGCTTTATTGTTGGTGGAATAGAGCAAGGAGTTGGAATACAACTGTGTTTCGTGAAGCCGCTTATCGGTGCTGATAATTTTTGTATAGGCAATTTGGCCGGGGGCTAAGTTGAAACTTCTTTGAGATGCCTTGGTAGAGCTTTGTGTTTGAGAGTTTATTGAACCGGAAAAATTAATATTGATTGCAAGCGTTTGATACTTAGGCGTCCGGTATTTATAATCTTTCAACTGAAAACTAGAATCCTGTGCAATGCCATGTAAGGTGATAAAAAGAAGCAGGGTGCCAAGTAGTGATTTCATAAGCTGGTTAATTTAGAATTTGAAAGTATGATTCACTGCCATCGCTAATTTTCCTCTTTTCATAAAATAAATACAAAGCTTTTCGGCTACTCCCAGAGCCATACGTTGGTACCATGGCAGCTTTGTTCTAACACCAAACGCTACCCATCTTCCCCTACCTTTGCGCCTTCCAAAAGGAGATAAAATCTATGAGTCTTTTTGAAGCGCAAAACAACGAATTCCATCGCCATCATATTGGTCCCGACAGTATCGAAACCACCGAGATGCTAAAAACAATTGGTGTTTCTTCGGTAGAAGAATTGGTGGACCGCACCGTTCCGCAAAACATCCGTATGAAGGAAGAATTAAATCTTCCGCCGGCCATGAGCGAAGCCGAATACCTAAAGCATATAAAAGACGTCTCCTTAAAAAATAAAGTCTTTAAAACCTATATTGGGCAAGGGTATTACGATACGCATACACCCAGCGTTATCCTTCGCAACGTGTTTGAAAACCCGGGTTGGTACACGCAGTACACGCCTTACCAGGCCGAGATTGCACAGGGCCGGTTAGAGAGCCTGCTCAACTTTCAAACCGTTGTCAGCGACCTTACCGGACTGCCCCTTGCCAATGCATCTTTATTAGATGAAGCTACCGCCGCGGCAGAAGCCATGACCATGTTTTTTAACCTGCTGAATAAGGATCAGCATCACATAAGCCGCCCCCGTTTTTTTGTAGATAAAGATACCTTTCCGCAGACAAAAGACGTGGTGTTAACAAGGGCCATACCCTTTGGTGTAGAGGTGGTTTTCGGCGATTATGAAACCGCTCAAATAGACGCTTCTTATTTTGGTGCATTGGTACAATATCCTAACGATAAAGGATCGGTAGAGGACTACCGCGAGTTCAATAATAAGGTTCATGCCATCGGTGGTTATGTAGCTATGGCAACTGATTTGTTAGCGCTTACCCTGCTAACGCCTCCCGGTGAGTTAGGCGCTGATGTAGCCCTCGGTTCGGCCCAGCGTTTTGGTGTGCCTCTGGGTTATGGCGGCCCTCATGCTGCCTTCTTTTCATGCAAAGAAGATTTTAAAAGAGCCCTGCCCGGACGCATCATCGGTGTTAGCGTAGATGCACAAGGCAACCGTGCCTTACGCATGGCTTTGCAAACAAGAGAGCAACACATTAAACGCGAAAAAGCCACATCAAACATTTGTACAGCACAAGCTTTACTGGCTAACATGGCGGCAATGTACGCGGTGTTTCATGGCCCGGATGGATTGCGAAACATTGCTAAACGCATTGCGCTTCTTACCCAAACATTAGCTACTGCATTAGAAGAAAGAGGCTATGAAGTGGTGAATGAATACTTCTTTGATACTATTATACTAAAAGTAGATGACGTAAAAATTTATCGCGATAAAGCTGAGCGGCAGCAGATCAATTTTCGTTATTACAATGACCAGCACATCGGCATTTCGTTAGATGAAACCACTACGCCGCAAGACCTGTTCGATATCATCAATTCTTTTGTAAACGATGTAGATCCGGTGGCTTATGAGTTGGAGCACGACGATACGTTAACCTGCATTCCTTCAGCGCTAACACGTACGTCCGACTACTTAAAGCACCCGGTTTTTAATTCGCACCATAGCGAAACGCAGATGATGCGTTATATTAAAATGCTGGAGAATAAAGACCTTTCTTTAAATACCAGCATGATCTCTTTGGGTAGTTGCACTATGAAACTAAATGCCACCAGTGAAATGATGCCGTTAAGCTGGGTACACTGGAGTAAGATGCACCCCTTTGCGCCGGCCGGTCAAACAGAAGGCTATGCGTTTATTGTAAAAGAGCTTGGCAACTATTTATGTGAGATCACCAGGTTTGATGCCTGTAGCCTTCAGCCCAATAGTGGCGCCCAGGGCGAGTATGCGGGTTTGCTGACCATTAAAGGTTATCACGAAAGCAGGGGAGAAGGGCATCGCAAAGTAATGCTGATCCCTATCTCGGCCCATGGAACTAACCCGGCATCGGCCGTTATGTGCGGTATGCATGTAGTGGTGGTAAAGGCCTTGGAAAACGGCTATATTGATGTAGAAGATTTGAAGGCGAAGGCCGAACAAAATGCGGCTAATCTTGCCGGCATCATGATCACTTATCCATCAACGTATGGTGTATATGAAGAAAGCATAAAGGACATTACCAACATTGTTCACCAGCATGGCGGACAAGTGTATATGGATGGCGCTAACATGAATGCACAGGTAGGGTTAACAGCACCCGGATTAATTGGCGCTGATGTTTGCCATCTTAATCTTCATAAAACATTTGCTATTCCGCATGGCGGTGGCGGCCCAGGCATGGGACCTATTTGTGTAAAGGAACATCTGAAGGAGTTTTTACCGGGCCATGCGGTACTGCCCGTAGCCGGTAACCGGAAACCGGAAACCGGTCATCAGGCTGTTTCCGCCGCCCCTTACGGCTCGGCATCTATCTTATTAATTTCTTATGGCTACATAAGAATGTTGGGTGCCGATGGTGTTCGGAAAGCGACGGAATATGCCATCTTAAATGCTAACTACATGCTGGCCCGGTTAAAAGATCAGTTTGATATTTTATATACGAATGATCATGGCGCCTGTGCTCATGAATTCATTGTTGACCTGCGTCCTTTTAAAAAATCGGCGGAGATAGAAGCGGAAGATGTAGCCAAGCGGTTGATTGATTACGGTTTTCATGCGCCTACGATGTCGTTCCCTGTTGCGGGCACTATTATGATTGAGCCGACCGAAAGTGAGGACAAGGCAGAACTGGATCGTTTTTGCAATGCCATGTTGAGCATCAGAAGAGAGATTGCTTTACTGGAAGAAGGTGAACTGGATAAAAAAGATAACATGCTGAAAGCCGCGCCCCATACCATGTTCATGGTTTGCAGCGATGAATGGAAAAAGCCCTACAGCCGCGAGATGGCCGCCTTCCCACTGCCCTATGTAAAGCAAAATAAATTCTGGCCCAGTGTAGCGAGAGTTAATAATACGGTAGGTGATAGAAACCTGGTGTGTGTATGCCTTCCAACAGAGATGTATGCGGAAGTTTAGTTGACGTGTAAAGTTAACCGGGTGATTAGTGAAGGCTTATTGAGAAAAAGGCTTCAATAGCTAATCAACCAGTTAACCAATCAACCGGCTATCCCATAGTATGATGCGCCGGACGCTCTAATTTTCCAATGCCATCGTTCATTATTTGGTAAGCATTTTTTGCTGCGTCTATTACCCGGTTTTCTCCTTTGTTTTTTCGTTGTGCGTATAAGACTAAACCGGCTATGGCAACACCCAGGGCGGTTGCAGTTAAAATCAAACTTTTCATAAAATGTATTTGGGCTATGGGAGCAATCCTTATACCAGCCCTTACAACGTGGAAAGAACTTCCATTTCCCGCTCCATATTTTCCCTGGCCGTGTTTTCAAACATCAAATAAAAATGTTCCGTTTTATAAACCCGTTCCATTTTTAAAAAATGCTTCAGCACTTTCATGCGTCCCGAATGGTAAATAGGATCAGGATAGATGGCATACTCCTTCCGGATGTTTTTCATGTACGCATGATAGATTTCCCAGGGCTGCCCCAAAATAGAAAGGTCGGCATCGGTAAAAAAATTTGTATCAGCATTATCGCTTACCCGGTGGGTTTTTGTAGCCATAATGTGTTGCTGGCATAAAGTAATTTTTTCAGCCGGCACGCCAAGTTCCGTAAGGGTTTCGGTGGCTATGGCGGCACTACGTTCTTCATTATCGTTTTCCAGAACGTATTGCACTACATCGTAAGCAATATCGTGATAAAAAAGCGAGAAGAGCACCGCATCCCAATCGGCCACCTTATCTTTTACCGGCATTAGCGCTTCGGTTAATTGTTCTAAATGGCTAAGGTTATGAAAGTAGCGTTCCTCATCGCTATACGCTGTTTCAACCTCATTCCAGCATTGCTGAATAAGGTCTTCATCTGTAGTATAATTTAGTAGCAGTGCAGTGTAATGGTCTTTAAGCATAATAGTCTTTTTCAGCAGGCGGTACGTCTAAATCTTTAATTTGTTTTTGATAAGCAGCAGGCAGCAACAACTGTTTCATGGGCCCATCTAATTTCAGGTAACGGCATAATTTGTAGATGGGAACAATGGTGGAAAATAGAGAAAATTTATGGAAAGACAGCAGCCGTAAAACACGGGAGGGAACAACGCGTAGTTGTGCGCCTCTAAGCAGTAAAAACCGAAAGGCGCCTAAATTCTTTTTGTATTGTAAAAACAAGTCATCGGTATAATGGCTTCTTACCAGGTTATGTTGCAAATGGCTGTCACGGTCGGGAAGCCATTCGTTATATGTTAGTGGTAATTGTGTGAGATGCATTCGCTGTCCTATGCGCAGAAATACCTGGTAAATTTCTTCTTTCTCTTCGGCTGATAGTTTCCGTTCCAGTAATTCAAAAGCCGCAATAGAATAGTGGATCAGCATGTACAGCACATCGCGGTACGCCCAGTCCGGAATCCGCGCCCCGCGGCCTTTTTCAACGGCAGCATGTATGGAAGTGATGGTATCAATTGCTTTCTCGCCTGCTTCTTTTGAAGAGAAAACAATTTGCCGCGCATAGCTAACGGTGGAGAATAAACGGCCGATCGGATCATTGGGAAGGCGGCCGGTGAAGTACAACCAATCAACCGCTTTGTTCAATGCAAATTCTGCTGCTGCTCCGGCAAAAATAAAAAGTATGGTATCACTGGTACCCCAGATTTTGCGAACGATAGATTGGTATGGTACGTAAGGCGTCATGCAACAGGTACCGCAACTTAGTGTAGTTTAGACCGTATAAAGTCGAAAGTTATCTTAATAAAGTTCAAGTGTTCAAGTGTTCAAAAAATTTATAACATTGAAAGATACATTGTAGTTAGAGCGACCCAACATTTGAACATTGGAACTTTTCCAAATCACTTATTGCTGGTATCAACTACTGCAGCAGGCTTAACAGAATCACCGGCCGCTTTTTGCAGAAGCGGTTTTTTCTTTTTGCCAAATAAAAACTCGCTGAACGTATCAAACTCTTTATTGTAAGAAAGCGAAGTGCCATAACGCCTCGTTTGCGGGCTGCCGCTGGTGCTAACGCCATTTAAATAATCAATATCCTGCCGGTAAAAAAACGTGGCCCGCAATGATCCCCTTGTGTTTAATAACACTTCCAGCGTTACATCAGGGAGAAGCTGAAAGCTTTGCTGGATATTGGTTTCAAGCGGCACATCAAAGCTTCCGCCTACGGTTAAAATGGCTCTTCCACTAAATAACGAGGTACCTACACTGATGTTGGAACTGGCCTGGTTGAATAAGCGAATGCCTCTTGCATTCGGGTCTAATAAATTTCTATTATAAAGTGACCCGGAAAAGTTTAGCGTGAATTTATTGTTGCGAAGAATTTTTGAAAATATCTGGTTCAGTTGCTTGTTGATAACGTTATATAAAACGCCTGAAATAGTGTTATACGCCAACTCTTCAAAAGGCCGTTCAATGGCCTGCGTACTTTCGTAAGGTGCAAACGAATTGGTCACCACTAAAAAAGTTACCTGCTTGGTCAGCTCATTGGTGTTGCGTTCTAACTGCTGAATGGCAAAGGCCACAGAAGGTATATTAAATATCTGGCTGTTGTTGGGAAACTCCAGCGTAAAATCAATCTTCGGCGTAAAAAGTTTACCCGTAAGCTTAGCGGCTACCACCACATTATCTCTCAACCTTGCCAAACTTCTTGCCGCGTCGGCATCAACAACAAGGGTAGAAGCTAAAGGTGAAAAGCTTACTTTTTCCGCCGTGTAAGAGGCTTCTAAATTTACGTTGGCATCATACGGATCGCCATTCCATTCTACATAATTGTTGGCGCCCTTTTTTACAATAAACGGCCGCTTGAACAGGGATTGAAAAGTAAAATTGTAAGCGCCTTCCTCGATATTAAAACGGCCGGAAAGCTTTAGCGGGGCTATGGTTCCAGAGGTTAGCGTTAGGTTGCCATTGCCCCTGCCGCGAATAATATCACCGGTTAGTTCATCCAATATCAGTTCCACATTTACTAATGGTGTAGCGGTAAGTTTTACTTCGTAGTTAATATTGGTTTCACCGCCGCGCCTTTCGGTTTCAGTCATTTCGCGGCCGTATTTTTTCTCCACTAAAAAGCCCGATTGACCGCTTTGCCGCGTTTGCGATGGTGGCAGCGTAATGTAGGAGCTGTCTGTGTTGGAGGCTTTCATTTCAATGTACATATACATATCGTACTGCTTGCCCTTCAGCACAAAAAGACCCGAACCTTTTGCCCGTCCATAAAACTGCTGGTTGTCTTTAAACGTGGTATTTAGCAATTCCATTTGTGGTGAAACCGTTTGCACCGCCAAATCAAATTCCATGTTCTTAAATCCATGATGGCTGAAGCCTCCTGTGATCCTGGCCGTATTGCCGTCTTTATCTTTTAACACCAATCCATTTAAGTCAATGTAATCCTTCTTCATCTCAAAGTCCGTGTCTTCAATGGTGTAAGTCACCTGCGTGAACACCACTTTTAACCCGGCATCTTTCAGGTGCATCTTTCCTATAAACTGCCGATCATCGCCACCACCTAAAATATCCAGGAAGCCGGTAGCATAGCCCTTTACATCGGTAAATAAAGTGCCTACAAAACGTTCAATAATTTTTAGTTGAAAATTGGTTGGCCGTACCGTAATCCTATCCTGAAACCTTTTGGTAGTATCATTTAGATTCATGGACACATCAAAATCAATCTTATGCTCCGGATCGGTATTGTTACCCTTTGCCAGCAACATTCCGGTTAGGTTATTATAACTTCCATTAATTAAAATATCGCCTAACGAGTCGTTATCCAATTTAATAGCAGAGCCCTTTAAATCGGCATTGATCAATAATTTTTCCGTTGGATCATCTAATATTATTTTACCCGACAGCGTTCCTTCAATGTGGCTGTCTTTTATAATCAATGGCGAGAGATCACCAAGATTTAAATTCTGTAATGTTACATGCAAATCATTACCATTGGTAAGGTCGGAGGCCACCGTTTCTATCTTTATTTCCTGTGCGCCTTCACGCAACACCAACTGGCCATTAGCTACGGCACTCTTGCGCAAATTTAATTCGCCGCCCTGCTCAATGGTCCAGGCTTTTCCATTGATCATAAAAGAAGAAGGCGCAAATTCCAGGGCAATACCATCATTAAACGTTTTTAACCGTGTAGCTATTGACGCCCTGTTGATGGCCTGGTTAGACGTAGTGTTCAATACAACATCCGATACATCATTAGCCGCCCGAATGCTGAACGTTGTTTGCGGCAATACTACGCCACCACCGAGGCTGGCATCGGTAGCACTGCCCGTCAATATCAGGCTGTCCAAGTTTCCAGATCCACTAAGCTTCACTTCGGAAAAGGCATATTGCTTGTAACCAAAAGCAGGTATATCGGCATCCATGGCCATGCTGTTGGCCTTTGTATTTAAGGAGCCGGTAAGATGGCTGTTATTAAGACCGGAAACGTTTTTATCAAGCAGGCGAATATAATCTTCCACATTGCCGGTGGTGATGTCAAAGGAAAAATCCTGCGGTGTAAAAAAGGTTGGGGGCTTGATGTAAGCCGGATAGTAGCGGGTTAAAAAAAGGCGGAAAGCGGAAGGCAAAGTAGCAAGGTCGAAGTTGCCGGTGATCTTTCCATCAAACTCATTGGTGCTTACGTTAAGGCTTCGTTCATTGTTGATGTAGTAAGAAGCCACATTTAAAAAATCGAAGGAAAGCTTTTGCCCGTTAGCCAATAATTCTGCATTGCTGATGCGGGCCGTACCTATTAAGTTGGACAAACTATTGCCTTGCAGATTTAAATTAAAATCGCCTTTTAATTTAATGTCTTCCGTTGTAAGCTGAAGCGCTTTTAAATTGGCTTTCCTGATTTCGGCCGTGGCGTCAAACAGCGGCAGGGCCTTGCTAAAATCAATAAGGCCGTTCAGGTGCAGGTCGGCATTGGGGTCGTTAATGGTAAAGTCGCCATTGAATAATTGTTTGCTGATGGTACCCTTGCCTTTAATATTTTGATAGGTATAATTATCCCAACGGATGTGATGTACAATGCCATCTACATCAAGGTTTATCTTGTTCCAATCGAAGCTGCGGCCCTTTATATTACCATGAAAATCCACTGCGCCTAATTGGTCATTATTAATGAAGGTACCCAGTGCAAAACCTTCAGTAGAGATGCTGCCTTTGTACACCGGTTCGCCGGCTTTTGGCAGCTTCATGTTAATATCGGTGGTTAAAGTACCCAGCGCTGTTTGGATCGTTCCATAAGAAACAAAGTCATTCACAAAACCGGTAAAAATTCCTTTAAAATTGAGGTAGCCCAACGCTTTTACATTAGGATTGTTGACATGAGCCAAGCCTGGGAAAAACCCAACGGCATCGCTATAAGTTGTTCGCAATTCTTTGGCTTCAATATTTAGTAAGGTCTTGCTGATGTCGGGCAGGCCAACAATACTAACCGTTCCATTGACATACGTATTCTTGCCCAGCCATAATTCCAGGTTGTTCGCTTCCAAACCATCAACCGCGCCTTGCACAAGGCCATTTATTTTGATGGTTTTTTTCCAGTTAGCGGCATCGGGAATAAAGAACGCCAAATCATCGGAGGAGATGACGGCTTGTTTAAAATCGGCTTTCATTCGTACCGCATGGATAAAATCTGCTAAGCTTTTGGTGCTTTCAAACCGTGCCGAAAAATAATCCGATAAGGTGCTGCGGTTCGTTTGTAAATCTAGCTTATCAAAAACAAAGGCCTTTGAATTAATGGAGAGAGCGGTCTTTAATTTTTTAACTGTCAGGCCGCATCGTTCGTTGGCAGATAAGTCAACATTGCCGGTTAGCGAGTCGCCTTTGAAGCGAAAGTTCTGTATATCAGTATTAATGCTGGTGAAGTCTATATGCGATCCATCAAAATAGCTAACGGTTGGCGTGTAATCATTCTTATCCATCCGAAACCGGCCAGCCGTAATTTTCAGGTGGTTCAACTGAATGGTAAAATCCATTGAGGAAGCCGTAGTATCAACAGCTTTGCCTTTATAACTCAGTGTAGAAAAATAAGGATCGGCAATAGCAATATCGTTGATGAGGATATTCTTTTTTGCTGCGCTGATCTCTTCCGCGTTTAAGGTGAGTGCACCCAATTTTACCGTTAGGTCGTTACCTAACCAAGCATCCCTTTTTAAAAAAGTAACGCGGTTGAGCGCCACTTCTTTTAAGTCGAATTGGATGCCTGAACTCTTCTTCACCGGTGTGGTATCCGAAGAGGCAAAGTAGGTAGTAAGAAAGGCATAGTTCCAAACCGAATCGGTGCGGTTCATCTTAATCACAGCATCATCTAACCTGATATATTTTAGTTCCGCCCGATCCTTAAAAAAGAACCAGTCGGTAATGCGAACTTTTACCGTACCGGCATATAAAAGGGTATCCTTATTTTGGTCTTCCACATAAACGCCTTCTAGGTCTAAGCGGTTGAAAAAACCAATGCTCACATGCCTGATAGCGATTTTTGTTTGCAGGTCTTTAGATAGTTTGGATGTTACCTGCCGGGCCAGCCAGTTTTGTCCCCAGTCGGTTTGCAAAAAAGCCCAGAATAAAATCAGCAGGAGTAAAAGGGAAAGAAAAATGCGTTTTAGTATGTTAAGGAATCGTTTCAGGTAGTTATCAATTTTTGTAAAAGTAGCTAAACCGTAAGTTCAGGCAAATTAGCGGCCACCGCTTTGCCGCAAAGATTTGTGAAAGATGAACAGGAGCATCGTTTCCGTATTAATACATTTGACCAACGAAATATAAACGATGAAGAAAAAAATTGCCATAGCGGTACACGGCGGAGCAGGAACGATTTTAAAAAGCAGCATGACGCCTGCCTTAGAAAAAGCCTATAAAGCCGCGCTGGAAGCTGCTTTACAAAGCGGCTATAAAATTTTGGGCGAAGGCGGAAGCTCTTTAGATGCGGTAGAGATGGCAGTGAAAGTGCTGGAAGATTGCCCCTTGTATAACGCCGGCAAAGGCTCCGTGTTTACCGCTAACGAAACCAATGAACTGGATGCTTCTATCATGAGTGGGAAAGATTTAATGGCCGGTGCCGTAGCCGGTGTCACTACTATAAAAAATCCTGTAGCCGCTGCCCGTGCCGTGATGGAAAAGAGCGGCCATGTTTTGCTAATGGGTAAAGGCGCAGAAGACTTTGCTGCCTCGCAAGGGTTAGTTATAGTAACGCCGGACTATTATTTTACTACCGAACGTTGGGAAGCTTTACAACGAGTGAAGAAGAATAGTCCTGATACAATGGAATTAGACCATGATGGAAGCGCCCTGTTACAAAGGAAAAAGAAGGAAGAAAAATTTGGGACTGTCGGTGCTGTGGCGCTTGATGCCGATGGTAATGTGGCTGCTGCTACCAGCACCGGCGGCATGACCAATAAAAAATGGGGCCGGGTGGGCGATACGCCACTAATTGGGGCCGGTACGTATGCCAACCATTTATGCGCGGTTAGCTGCACTGGTTCCGGGGAATACTTTATTCGCTTGTGCGTAGCTAAGGCAGTAGCCGATTTGATGGAATATAAAGAGGTTTCATTAGAGAAGGCGGCCAGGCTAATGATCTTCAAAAAGCTTGCATCTATAAACGGTGATGGCGGCCTGATAGCGATTGATAAAAAGGGAACGATCACCATGCCTTTCAATACTGAGGGCATGTATCGGGGCTACATAAACACGGATGGACAAGTAAAAGTAAAAATTTACAAATAGTGTTATCTCTTCTTGCCAAAGCGCCAGCCAACCGATAGTCCCATCAATGTTTGCCGTATGTATGGCCCTCCGTCAGAGTTATTCAAACTGCTAAGCCCATATTGATACGTACCAGAAATAACTACTCCGCTCTTATGCTGAAACCCGGCTTGAATTATTACTGAAGTAGTAATGGTGCTATAGGCTTCATAACCAAATGGCATGTCTCTGGTAATCTTTTTACCGCCGGTGCTATCAAATGTTTCTTTACCCGAAATGGCAAATGCTATGGAAGGGCCAAAACGTACAAACGCATAGCTCGGCGACTTAGATAAATTGATTTGTATCAGCGGCGCTAACTCAATGGTACCAATAGTTGTATTATTATTTAGTGCGGCAGAATCGGGTGGAAAGCTGCGGCGATTGAGCGTAACCTTGTAACCTTTTTGGGTGTAAGAAAGAGAAGGGGCAAAACAGGCAGGGCCTTCAAGATTAGTACGAAGATTAAGTCCGGCACTGAACCCTGTTTTATAACTGGCAGGCTGATTTATATTTTGAATAGAATAAGCGGCCGTAGTCAGTTGTGGACCGGCAAAAACGGTGAGTTGCGCCTGGCCCGACAGCCAATAAAACAAAGACACGGGTAGTAAAAAGATTAGCCTTATTTTGCTGAGGTTCATATCTGGTAAAAATAAGTGAAACGGTTTCATCAGCCCGGTGATGTTTCAGTAAGCCAGGGCAATCCTATGTTTTAGGTATTGCGTATTCTTTTCCTCATCATCTTCTCTTCACTAAATTTTGTTTAAAGATTTAATGAATGGCTGCACGTACTATATACCGGAAATAATCAGGTTTGGTTTTTCTATTTAACTATTAATCAAACAAAATCAACTTTATGCGTAATCCTCTATTCAAGCAACGCGTTGTGCCGTTGCTTACGTTCTCTATTATTGGCTTCACTATTTTTTCTATAGCCTCTTGCAGTAATGGCACTACGACTGCTTCGGGAACTGATAGTACAACCAGGCAAGTTGCTGACAGCAATGCTGCTAAAACAACGGGTTTAAAACCAAAAGGCCCTAAGCCAGCCTGGGCGCCGGATATTAAAGATGAGATGGCCGTAGTGATAGAAAAATTAGCGAGTTATAATGCACCGCCCACTGAAACGCTTACCCCGCAGGAGGCCCGTAAGCAGCCATCGCCAACCACCGCAGTGATGGATGTAATGAAAGAGAATAACATCCCTATGCCGCCACCCGCTGTAGATACAGTGGGGAAGGAGATCCCGGTGGATGGTGGAAGTATTCATGCCCGCATTTATACACCAAAGTCAGGAACCGCCAACATGCCCCTGATTGTTTACTATCATGGTGGCGGATGGGTGATTGCCGATATTAATACTTATGATGCGTCAGCCCAAGGATTGGCGGAGGGCACTGGCGCCGTAGTGGTTTCGGTGGAATATCGTAAAGGGCCTGAACATAAATTTCCAACGGCGCACAATGATGCGTTTGCGGCTTATCAATGGGCCTTAAAAAATGCCGCATCCATGAAAGCCGATCCTGCAAAAGTGGCTGTAGTAGGCGAAAGCGCTGGCGGTAACCTGGCGTGCAACATCAGTATTATGGCAAGGGATAAAGGCATTATGGCACCGCTTTACCAGGTGTTGGTTTACCCGGTGGCCGATAACGATATGAACTCTGAGTCGTATCAAAAATATGCGGCAGCCAAGCCATTGAATAAACCGATGATGGAATGGTTTGCCAAAAACTATCTGGGCGATATGAGCAAAGCGGCCGCCCCGAGAATTTCGCTGGTGAAGGCAAACCTTAGAGGCTTGCCGGCCACAACAATCATTAGCGCTGAATTAGATCCCTTGATGACAGAAGGAAAAAAATTAAGTGATGCGCTTAATGCGGCGGGTGTAACCGTCAACTATAAATTATACAGCGGCGTTACGCATGAGTTTTTTGGAATGGCGGCTGTTGTGCCCGAAGCCAAAGAAGCTCAAGGTGTAGCGATAGCCGATTTAAAGAAGGCGTTTTCTAAATAAAGCCATCATTGGTTTAACGTTCCTGCTTACCAGGCAGGAACATTTTTAATAGGTTATTAGTTAGTTCAACAAAGCGCTATTGTAACTGTTATGTTTCCGACGAAGAGGGTATCTGTTACTATTCCTGCCCCCGGCAATCATTAAACCAACGATCCCAACAGCACTTATGGCCTCCTATACCGACACTGAATTAGTGACCAAGCTAACAGCAGGTAATGCTGATGCGTTTAGCTATTTATACCAACAATACGCGGCTACCTTTTATGCCATCATCTTAAAAAATGTTATAAAACCTGATGTGGCGGCAGCTTTGCTGGAAGAATTTTTTTCTCTTGTGCCGCAAAAAATTTCGTTGTACAAGGCTACCACGCAACGGTTTTTTATCTGGATGCTTCACCTTTTAAAGACCGATGTAGTGTTGCCCTACGTGGGGGAGCAGAAAGGGTTTAGCCGGGCAGAAGCTGTTGAAAAAGCGGACAGCCTATCCGGCAGAAGGCAAAGAACTTTAGCCGAGCTGGCCACTTTTTATACACTAAGCCCTACACAAATTCAATCAATTTTACGCTGGCAGTTTCTACCGTAAAAAAATTTATATAAACTTGCACTGCTAACAATCTTACCCCTTTAAAACTACTAATTTGGAAACCTTTAGCATCTGCTGCTTTTCGTCATTCGTAATTGGTACTGCAAATCCAATATACGTATGACCTTTTCTATAAAAGAACTGGAAAACTTTTCAGGCATTAAAGCACATACCATCAGAACATGGGAACAACGTTTTGGTTTTTTGCAACCCCAACGCTCCGTTAAGCTACGCCGCGTTTACAGTATTGACGAGTTAGAGCTGGTGCTCGACATTTCTTTTTTAAACCGCAATGGTTATAAGGTCTCGCATATTGCCCGCCTAAGCAATGAAGAGATAGGGCGAATTGTAACAACGCTTTCCGGCCTCCGCCACCGGCAGGAAAAGGCCGTTCACGAGTTGATTATCCGCATGGCGATGATGGATATACAGGGCTTTGATTGGTTGCTCGAAAACTGCGTTTCCAACTGGGGCATTGATGATGCAATTGATAAAATTATTATTCCCTTTACGTTGAAAGCCGGACTGATGAATAGTTTTGCCGACAAGCTTTATAAGCCCAACCTGCTGATGATTGAGCAAAGCCTGAAACAAAAAATTATTACCGGTATAGAAAAAACGATAGTAAGCAAGCCTTCGTCAACCATTTTATTTTTCTTACATAAGCGCAGTTGCGAGCTGGAGCTTTTGTACCTGCAATACCAATTAAAGGCCGATGGTTTTCATGTGGTGTATATCAGTGGCAATGTGGCTACCAACGATCTGATCACGATTACAAAAACCATTGAACCGGTTCATATTATTACATCGCTTGGCGAGAAAAACAATTCCATCAACACGGACGCTTTTTTAAATTTTATGGAAAAGGATTTTCCGCAAACACTATTCATCAATTTAGGTTATGTGGCGTTGCTTGCGGGCAGAACAAATGGTAAAGCCATAAGGCAAGCCAGCAGTACTGATGAATTGCTGGCGATGATTGGCAAGGCGGAGAACGTAATGGTTTGATAATGCAATTGCCTGTTTGAGGTTAGTCCCGGTCTTTAAACAAATCTATCACACGATTTAAATAACGTAAGAAAACTAGCTGGTCTTAAAGTAAATGTGTAAAGTTGGTTGTCACCCTGAGCTTGTCGAAGGGTGATGCAGCGTGGCCTTGTAATGTTGATCCTGTCCAAACTCTCCGGTTTCGAAAAGCCCTACCTGACAGTCATTATATAAATTTTGAAAAAGCTTTTAATCTGTACGGTTCCACTTTTTTTCAATAAGGATGATAAACAATACCCCTAAAGTATAAGCAACCATATCACTCCACTCAAAAGAACTCCCGATCATCAACCGCCATGCAGAATGTGGCTGCAAACCGAGTGTATCGGCTAAATGAAAGTATTGTCCGACCTCAATCGCATAAGCAAATAATAAAACGGCTATACCCGTTGCTATCACTGGGGTGGAAAGAAAAGATTTTACAAAACAATACACCAATATCACTACCAAGAAATCGCCGAAGTATGGACGGATAAAACGGTCGTGTGCATACAAAGCAATAAGTATTTCTGTTACCAGCAGCAACAGAAAAAGAACGAAATATTTTATCTGGAAACGAAGCATACCGGTTATTGGCCGTTAGCGTTTGATGCTGTTATTGTAATTGAGAGACGTTCCTTTTGGGATGGACAGCGACTGCCAGTCGTTGCCTTTTATCCATCGGCCTACATACACTATTTGCCCCACATGATAACTGTAATGCGCCATTTGCCGGTTGATGGCATCAACTACTGTTAAAGGTTGTGTACGAATGGTGATGGTTTTGAGCAAATCCTCGCTGGTTAAGGCTTCAAGCGAATTTAAGAATACGCTCCAGCCTTCTTCCCATAGTTGTAACACTGCTTCTTTAGACAAGGCTTGCTGTTCAAATTCTTCATCGCGTTTACGCCAGTCTTTCTCGCCATCTTCCGTTAAAAAATTGGTCCAACGGCTTAGCATATTGCCATGCAAATGTTGAATGATGACGGCGATGCTGTTGGATTGCTCATTTGGTTGCTGCAATAAATCTTCTTCGTGTAACTGATGCAAGGTTTTCTCGCCAAGGGTTTTGTATTCCTTAAAACGTTTGATAAAGCTGGCTAACAATTCATCGGCAAGGGGCATGGTTAATAGGTTAATAGGTTAATAGGTTAATAGGTTAATGAATTTTTGAACAGGACAAGGTACTTAGTAACGCAGTAACCTAATAACTTATAACTCTTATTTAGAACCCCTCCGCTGCATCCTCGCCACGGCCGTCGGCTACGGCTTCAAAGCTGCCATCGGGCAATACCTTGATCGCTTCCACGCGGCCCAACTCACGTATCACTAATTTATAACCCATCTTCTCCAACGTAGTTTTAGTGCCGGCCGCAAAGCCTTTCTCCAGGCTGATTTCATCGGGCAGCCACTGATGATGAAACTTAGGCCCGTTCACGGCCTCTTGTGTACTTAACCCAAAGTCAATAACATCAATTATGGTTTGAAACACCGAGGTTGGAATGGTAGTGCCACCCGGCGTACCCACCACTAAAAAAGGCTGGCCGTTTTGTAAAACAATCGTTGGCGTCATAGAGCTTAACATACGTTTGCCCGGCGCTATGGCATTGGCTTCGCCGCCAACAGCGCCATATAAATTAGGTACGCCGGGCTTCGCACTAAAATCATCCATTTCATCATTTAAAAAAAAGCCGGCGCCACCTACAACCGTTTTGCTTCCAAACGAATTATTGAGTGTGGTAGTAATAGATACTGCATTACCATCTTTATCAATAATACTAAGGTGGGTAGTTTGTTCACTTTCGTGGGGTAAGGCGCCAGGTTTTATAACTATACTGTTGCCGGCAATACCCGGTTGGTAATCTTTCATACGCGATTTTAAGTAAGCATCATCTACTAACGAAGTAGCGGGTACTTTATAAAAATCCGCATCGCCCATGTATCCGGCACGGTCGGCAAAGGCCCGGCGTTCCACCTCCGTCATCAGTTGCACAGCATCGGCGGAATTATAACCATACGTAGCGAGTGGCTTGTCCTCTACCATCTTCATCATCTGGTGTAATAATGTTCCGCCGCTGCTTGGCATGGGCATGCCTACAACCGTGTAACCCTTGTACATAAAGCTATGCGGCGTTCGCCACTTAGCCGTATAGCTTTTCATGTCGGCCAAAGTGATAATGCCATTGCCACGCTTCATTTCATCTACTACTAAAGATGCTGTTTGCCCTTCATAAAAACCAGCAGCGCCACCATCTCTAATCCGCTTTAACGTGTTGGCTAAATCGGTTTGTATAAGCGTATCACCGCCCTTCCATAAACGCTCTTTTTGAAAGGCAGTTTTTACTGTATTGTACCGTGCTAAATCATTTTGAATGTTATTGAATGAAGCGGCTTCGCGGTCGGAAATAACAAAGCCGTTCTGCGCTAAATCAATAGCAGGCTGAATAAGTTCAGCAAACGGTAGCCGGGCATATTTCAAGGTTTCAAAAAGGCCTGCAACCGTTCCGGGTACACCGGAAGATAAATGCCCGTTCACGCTTTTCCCTTCCATCACGTTGCCAGCGTTATCAAGGTACATGTCGCGCCGGGCACCGGTTGGCGCCATTTCGCGATAATCTAAAGCTACTGTTTTGCCATTAGCAGTACGGGCTACCATAAAGCCTCCACCGCCTATATTGCCCGCGTTTGGATATACAACCGCTAACGCTAATTGCATAGCGATGGCCGCATCAAATGCATTACCACCCCTCTTCATAATTTCTACCCCCACTTTACTGGCTAACGAATGGGCTGATGCTACAGCGCCATTTTTTACTACCACTTTTTTAGCGCTGCTATATTGATAAGGACTGATTCCATTTTTACTGCCGATAATTCCCTTGTTGGTACGGCATGACACTAATAGGAATAAGCTGGAAGAGAGTGCGAGAAGTCGTAGCATAGTAAGATTTTAAAACATCAAGTTACAAACTTAGGGAGTGATGAGAATTTGTTTAAAAGCCGGGGTTATAATACGGATGTAGAATAAGGAATCTTAATAGGGTTTTGTTAATGGTAAGGTGACATTATCACTATCAGGTAGTGAGGCACGATCTGAGGCGAGGCAGATGTTTGTGTCTCACAAACACTCAACTGCTACAACATTGTATTATGGACTTACTCATAGTAAGTTATTACTTCAAAGCTATTCCATGGAATAAGTAAATATTATAACGCTTTCAATCAATGACATTTTTTGATGAAATTATTGTTATCAATAAGGTTCTGCACCGATAATTGATGTTGAGCATAGTAGTAACTATCTCTTCAAACCCTTGACAGCACTGCGTTTCATCAACCGCTTTGTAAACTTGTTATAGTAAAACAGTGCCAATAAAGTTTTGCGATCCGTTTTAAGCAGTGCTACATTTGTATTCAACTATGAAAACAACCAACAACAGTTCTTATTCATAGCCATACTACTAACGCAACTTGCCTGCTACACTACCGATTGCTTTGCATAAAGTATTTTTTTACATTTTCTAAACTATACATTATGAAAAAGCAAGCAACAACCCCCAACACAAACGAAGCAGGAAACATCTTCTCCCGCTTGGCGTTAGCCTCTCTTTTATTCTTTGGCGTTTTTACTGCCGGTGCACAGGAAACGGTAAAGTATAACGAGTCACCGTTACAAATTAAGTACCTCGGCGTGGTGGACAATCAGCCCTTATTTCAAGTGGACTTTGATAACGAAAGCGGCGAGACGTACCTCCTTTCTATCAAAGCCGATGATGGCACCGCGCTGTACACACAAACGGTAAAAGAGAAAAAATTCTCTAAAAAAATCAAGTGGAACAATCCTGATTTCGACCGCACCAAACTGCTTTTCACCTTGTCGAACGACAAGAGCAAACAGTCGCAGGTATTTGAAATTAATACCAGCCTCCGCGAAGTTCGCGATGTAGTGATCACCAAATTATAAGCCGCACTAACCTGGCCGCTCAATTGCCAGATCCGTATCTTTTAAAACAACAAGGCCTGGCCGTAGCGTGTAGCGTTATGCCGGGCCTTTTAATAGTGCTTGATCCATCACAATAAAAGCCCGTGTCGGTTGCATTTATAGCTGATGGCCTTTATCTTACCGCTTTATAAAATTTGCGTAACATACAAGCGCCGTCCCGATATAACCTAAACCGTCTGACGGCTATCTTACCCCACTCCGGTGGGGTTTTTGTTTGCCGGCCTACTTTGCTGTTTCAGTCCTAATATTGTTGCTTAATAATTTTCGATAATGAAATCAATCCTCTGCTTTCTTTTTCTTTTTTTATTTCATAGCATTTACGCTCAGTTACAAACGCCTGAACAATTTTTAGGCTATAAGATCGGCACCCATTTTACGCCGCATTATCGTATTGTGGAGTATGTAAAAATGGTGGCTGCCGCTTCGCCGGCTACCGTAAAGCTTCAGCAATACGGCGCTACTAACGAAGGCCGCCCTTTATTAGCGTTGTTTATTTCATCGGCCCAAAATATAACCAACTTAGAAAGCATTCGTCAAAAGAATTTAGAGGTAACCAATGGTAAAGTGGGTGGCAGTAACACCGCTATCGTATGGCTTAGCTATAATGTGCATGGCAACGAACCTTCTTCATCCGAAGCCGCTATGCTCACGCTTTATGCTTTGGTTGATCCGGCTAATACGCAAACAAAAACCTGGTTGCAAAACACCGTTGTTATTTTAGATCCCTGCCTTAATCCCGATGGGCGTGACCGGTATGTGAACTGGTATAATTCCGTTGTGGGAAAGACCTTCAATCCTTCACCTGCTGCAAGAGAACATCAGGAACTGTGGCCTCGCGGCAGAACTAATCATTACAACTTTGATCTTAACCGCGACTGGGCCTGGCAAACACAAACAGAGTCGCAGGCAAGGCTGGCGTTATACAATCAATGGTTGCCGCAGGTGCATGTTGACTTTCATGAACAAGGATATAACCAGCCTTACTATTTTGCTCCGGCCGCAGAACCTTTTCATGAAGTGATCACCAAATGGCAGCGAAGTTTTCAATCTGTTATTGGCCGTAACCATGCAAAATATTTTGACGAAAAAGGATGGCTCTATTTTACCAAAGAACGCTTTGATCTTTTGTACCCTTCGTATGGAGATACCTACCCCATTTACAATGGCGCTATTGGCATGACCTATGAGCAGGGCGGCATCAGTGCGGGCCTGGGTGTGGTTACCGAAAATGGCGATACGCTTACGCTGGCCGATAGAGCTCAACATCATTTTACCACAGGCTTAAGTACGGTAGAAGTGGCCTCAAAAAATGCATCGCAACTGCTAACAGAATTTGCTGCGTATTATAAATCGGCCAATGCCGGTATTGGCGAATATGCTTCCTATATTATTAAAGCGCCAAAAGAAGAAGCGGAAAAAATTAAGCCGCTGTTAACTTTGCTTGCAAAAAACGGCATTCGTTTCTTTTCTGCGAAAGCCTTTGCCACTAAAGGTTTCAGCTATGAAGATGGGAAAGAAGAAGCGGTAAATCTTACTTCTTCCGACATCGTTATTCCATCGGCGCAGCCAAAAAGTAATTTGATAAAAGTATTGTTTGAGCAAAGTCCTAAGCTCACCGACTCCGCTACGTACGACATCACGGCCTGGTCGCTTCCGTATGTATATGGTATAAAAGCGTATGCCACTAAAACCGCTGTACCTATCGGCGAAGCGTACGTAGAAGAAATGAAAATGAATACAGAACCGGATGGCAATCCTTACGCTTATATTATTCCCTGGAGCGGTATGCGTTCAGCAAAGCTCACCGGGCAATTATTGCAGAAAGGTATCAGGTTGCGGTTTGCTACTACGCCGTTTGAATCGGGCGGACAAACCTTTGGCAGAGGCGCTGTAGTGGTAGTAAAAACGGGCAACAACGGCAGTACTAATTTATGGCAAACCGTACGACAGGCAGCCAACGATAATCACATAAAGCTGGCAATAGTAAGCACTGGCTTTGTTGATAAGGGACTTGATTTCGGCAGCAGTTCGGTACTGCCGTTAACGGCTCGTAAATGTGCTTTACTAACCGGCGAAGGCGTCAGCAGTTCAGCCGCCGGAGAAGTGTGGCATTATTTTGAACAAACAATTGGCTATCCACTTACATTGATTAATGCTACCGATGCCGGACGAATGAATTGGAGCGATTACGATGTAGTCATCATGCCCGATGGCGCTTATCGTTTTCTCAATGATAAGGCATCAGCCGATGCGTTTAAAACATGGGTGAATGGTGGCGGTCATGTGATTGCGTTAGAAGGTGGCGTAAGTAGTTTAAGCAAATTAGATTGGGCTATAAAATCAAAGAAACCAGAAAACAGTGATACAAAAAATCCGTACGATGCCATACATGCTTACGAGAGTCGCGAACGGGATGCTTTGTCGTCAAGCACACCCGGTTCTATTTATAAAGTGGAGCTGGATAATACCCATCCGTTAGCATTTGGGTATCCTGATTATTACTACACCTTGAAGCAGGATAACAGCCTGTATGAATTTATAAAAGAAGACGGCTGGAACGTGGGCATTATTAAGAAAGATAAGCCGGTGGCGGGTTTTGTGGGAAGTAAGTTAACTAAGCGGTTGCAAAACGGATTGCTGTTTGGCGTGCAGGAACTGGGCCGTGGCAGCATTACGTATTTTGCTGACGATGTATTGTTCCGTTCTTTTTGGGAGAATGGAAAGTTGTTGTTTGCAAACGCAATTTTCTTTGTGGGGCAATGAGGGGTGAGAAACGTGAACCGTCAAACGTGGAGACAGTCATATTTAATAAGCAATAGGTAATAAGCAATAGTCAACTGCCTTTCAACATTTGAACTATTGAACGCTTGAACTGTAAACCGTGAATTTTCGAAATAACTACACATAAATGATGAAACGAATAAGCGTCTTTTTTTTATTGACTTTTTTTACGGCGCAGGCAATGGCGCAAACACCTGCCTTTCCAACCTCCGGCGATATTTACCTGGGTTTAAAAAAGCTGAATGTATTAGGAAGTGTGTTGTATATAGCCGCGCATCCCGATGATGAGAACACAAGGTTGCTCACCTACTTTTCAAAAGATAAATTGTACCGCACCGGCTATCTGTCTTTAACCCGTGGCGATGGCGGTCAGAATTTAATAGGTGATGAGCAAGGTGTGGAATTGGGTTTGATACGAACGCAGGAATTATTATCAGCCCGTCGCATTGATGGTGCCGAACAATTCTTTTCAAGAGCTTTTGATTTTGGTTATTCAAAATCGCCTGAAGAAACCTTTACCAAATGGGACCGTGAAAAAATACTAAGCGATGTGGTTTGGGTGATCCGCAAGTTTCAACCCGATGTTATCATTACCCGCTTTCCCACTACCGGCGAAGGTGGCCATGGACAACATACGGCTTCGGCAATTTTAGCGGTGGAAGCATTTACGGCCGCTGCCGATGCAAAACGTTTTCCGGATCAATTGAAGTATGTACAAGTTTGGCAGGCCAAACGCTTGTTATGGAACACTTTTAACTTTGGCAATACTAATACGACCAGCAACGATCAGTTTAAAATAGATGCCGGTGGCTTTAATCCGGTGCTTGGGAAAAGCTATGGCGAGATAGCCGCTGAAAGCCGCAGCCAGCACAAGAGCCAGGGCTTTGGTGTGGCCCGCAGCAGGGGCGAAGCGATAGAATATTTTAGAACATTGGGTGGCAGTGTGCCGGTAGCTGATTTGATGGAAGGAATAGACATTGGTTGTAAAAGGATTTCTTCCATCACTACTATTAAAGAAAGCGTTGATAGAATAATTGGCTCCTTTGATTTTAGTTTGCCACAAAATTCTATTCCTTTACTGCTTGCATTAAACGATTCTTTAAAGGCTTTACCGGATGGCTATTGGCGCACCCAAAAGATGAAGGAAGTACAACGCCTGATTGAAAATGCCAGTGGGTTATGGGCCGAATCTTTTACCGCTAAACCGTTTGCCGTACAGGGCGACTCTACGCAATTGAATGTAGTATTGAACGATAGGTTAGGGAGCGGCTTTGCGTTAAAAAGAATAGCTATTGAGGGATTTGACTCTGCCTTTAATGAGACCCTTTCGAGAAATAAAAATTTTGTTTTCAATAAGAAAATATTTGTCCAGCCAAAAAAAGAAATCACCCAGCCTTATTGGTTGAAAGAAACTATGCAGGAAGGTTATTTTGAAGTGAAGGATCAGCAGTTAATTGGCGAACCCGATGTACAAAAATCGTTCTACGTCACGATGGTATTATCCGTTAGCGGCCATGATATTATTATAACCCGGCCACTTCAATACAAATATGCCGATGCTGTGAAAGGCGAATTATATCAGCCTTTTTTTGTACTGCCGCCGGCAACTGTTACCACCAGTCCTTCTATTCTTTTATTTAAGAAAGGGGAGAAGGCCGCCGCTCCGGTAACCGTTTACTTCACCGCCCAAAAAGCACTCGCTGGTAAAGTTTCAGCAAATCTTCGGTCGGCTGCAATTGATTCTACAAAAAATGAAACTGTATTTAGTTTAGCGCCACAGTCCACACAGTCGTTTGTGTTTGATGTAAAGGCTACGAGTTTAGGCAACCGCACTAACGATAAAGTATATGGCTCGGTTCTTTACCATTATGCAAATGAGGAGCAGACAGCCTACTTAACCATGCGTGTCATCAACTACGATCACATTCCGGCTATAAAATATTTTTATGGCGATGCGATCAAGGTTTTAAATCTTGACTTAAAAACCGAAGGACACAAGATCGGCTACATCGTTGGCGCCGGCGATAAAGTGCCACAGTCGTTGGAACAAATGGGTTATGAGGTAACGCTTCTTACCGAAAAAGAATTAGAGCGAACCAATCTGCAACAATTCGATGCCATCCTTTCCGGTGTACGGGCTTTTAATACCAATGATTACATGGGCAAGTACTACGATAAGCTGATGAAATACGTACAGGATGGCGGTAACTATATTGTTCAATACTCGCAGAATAATAACATCCGCACACCTAAAATCGGTCCGTATAATTTTACGGTTTCGGGCAAACGCATCACTGATGAAGGCGCTGCTGTGACGTTTTTAAAACCACAACACCCGGTGCTTAATTATCCCAACATTATTACACAAGAGGACTTTAAAGGATGGATACAGGAGCGCAGCATTTATCATGCGGACGGCTGGGATGCAGGCTACGAGCCGATCCTGCGCATGAACGATCCCGGCGAAGCGCCACATGATGGCAGTTTGCTCATTGCTAAATACGGCAAGGGATTTTTTACTTATACCGGTTTAGTGTTCTTTAGAGAGTTGCCGGCCGGCGTGCCTGGGGCTTACCGGTTGCTGGCCAATATTATTGCATTAAATAAAATCAAAGGATCGTAAATGAGTGAACGAAAACCGGATAAAACACGGGGCAACATTGGGTTTATTTTTATCATTCTTGTGGGCTATATCATCGGGCTTTTTCTTAAAAAAGTCAGCCTGGGATTAATCATCGGGTTAGCCTTGGGTTTATTGGGATCGGGTATTTTAAAGCGCCGGTAATTTTCACGCGGCGACGGCAGCGGAGCCACGATAATATTGTTTTAAGTAACCATTAATACAAGTGTTATGACTGAAAATGAATTAGCTACTCAGGCATTGGATGTTGCGTTTAAAATTCATCGCCTATATGGTCCCGGACTATTTGAATCTGTGTATGAAGAAATATTTAGTTACGAATGGGCCAAAACAGGTATCCCATTTTTAAGGCAACAGGCAGTACCTCTTATTCATGAAACAATAAAACTTGATGCGGGTTTTCGGGCCGATTTGATTTTGGATAATAAAATAATTATCGAATTAAAAAGCATTGAAAAACTTGCGAATGTGCATTATAAGCAACTAACGACTTATCTAAAACTTACCAACTTAAAGTTGGGTTTGTTAATCAATTTTAATGTTGACTTACTAAAGGAAGGCGTTCATCGAATAGCCAACAAATTATAAAACCGCTGCTCCGCTGCTGTCCCTGCGTGATTAATATGAACACAAACCAAAACAAACCACCGCTTTTTAAAACATGGACGCATTGGTATGTGTTGGTGATTTGTTTTTTGGTGCTATTGATCTTTCTTTTTTATCTCTTTACTAAAAAGTTTGCATGACCATCACCGATTGGCTGGTGATTGGTCTGGTACTCATCACCATTATTCTTTACGGACTTTATAAAAGCCGCACGTCTAAAAATTTGGAAGGTTACTTTCTTTCCGACCGCAACCTGCCCTGGTACATCGTACTCTTAAGCATTATGGGTACGCAAGCCAGCGCCATCACTTTTCTATCGGGCCCCGGCCAGGCTTATACCGATGGGATGCGGTTTGTACAATATTACTTTGGGTTGCCTTTAGCCATGGTGGTGATCTGTGTTACGTTTGTTCCGCTGTTCAACAAACAAAAAGTATTTACCGCATACGAGTTTTTAGAAACCCGCTTCGATAATAAAACCCGAACCTTTACCTCCTTTTTATTTTTATTGCAACGTGGTCTTTCCACCGGCATCAGCATCTATGCGCCATCCATTATTGTTGCCTCATTGTTTGGCTGGGACATTTTCTGGACTAATATGATTACCGGAGGCTTGCTCATTATTTATACGGTGGCCGGAGGCGCTAAAGCCGTGGCTCATACGCAAAAGATTCAGTTGGCGCTCATCTTTATTGCCATGGGAGCAGCAGCTTACACCGTGGTTCACCTGTTGCCACATAATGTAAGTATGATAGACGCCCTGCATGTAAGCGGCAAAGGCGGTAAAACAAATGTAATTACCACCGGTATGACCAAAAGCGGTTTTGACTGGAACGACCGCTATAATATTTGGAGTGGTGTTATAGGCGGGTTCTTTTTAGCGTTGTCTTATTTTGGTACCGATCAGTCGCAGGTGGGCCGCTACCTTACCGCGAAGAATAACCGGCAAAGCCGCCTTGGTCTTTTATTAAATGGATTGATAAAAGTGCCGATGCAATTTTCTATTCTGTTGATCGGTGTATTTGTATTTGCCTTTTACCAGTTTAATCCTTCACCGGTTTCGTTTGATGAAGGGCTGGTAAAAGAAATGAAGGCCACCTCGTATAAAGATTCGGCACAATGGGTGCAACATCAGTACGACTCATTAACCCTTGTAAAAACGGACGCCGCTCAATTATATGTTCAGTCAATTCATGGTGAGGATACATCAAAAGTCAATGGTGCCGCTCTTCGGTTAAAAGAAGTAAATGCACAAGCCGAGGCTTTGCGAAACGATTTTAAACGCATGGCAAAAGCAGCGCTTGATAAAAAGGGCGATGATGCCAACTATGTTTTTTTATCGTTTGTAAAAACCTATTTGCCGGCAGGCTTGAAGGGCTTATTAATTGCCATTATTTTTTTAGCTTCCTGGGGCTCCATAGCCGCCGCCCTCAACGCTTTGGCGGCCAGCACGGTGGTAGATTTTCATCAGCGTTTCAGCGAAAAAAAATCGGCCGCTGCAGAATATAGTATGGCAAAATGGTACACCCTGGGCTGGGGTATATTTAGTGTGCTGGTAGCGCAGTTTGCGCATAACCTTGGCCAAAGCCTGATTGAAACCGTGAATGTTTTAGGATCGCTTTTTTATGGCGTTATACTTGGGATTTTTTTGGTAGGATTTTACTTAAAGCAGGTAAAAGGCACAGCCGTTTTTATAGCCGCTTTAATAGTGGAAACGTTTGTAGTGCTCCTGTTTTTTAGTAACACGATTTCGTTTTTGCAATGGATGCCGCGCATTAGTTTTTTATGGCTGAATGGCATTGGAGCTTTGGGTGTAGTAGTAATAGCTTACCTCATCGCTATGGTATCAAAAGAAAAGGGTAGCATAACAGCATAAAAAAAGCCGGCATAAAGCCGGCCTTTTTTATAGAGTACTGTATCGTAAATTAACTAACACCAAAAGGTGCTACCAATGCTAACACTTCAGCGGCCGTTAATGGCTCATCAAACGCTTCTGTAGCCGAATTCACGGAGATGTTGCCACCCACTCCAGGTAAATTAGTAATAACAACTCCGGCTTGGGTAACATTACTTTCCGGAGTAGCACCACCATAGTTACCATTAGCCGCAGGCACACCTGAATCATTACCACCGGTAATATATGGTTTGATAGATGGAGCCTGGGCATTCATTCTACGCATGTATCTGATTTTAGCAGCGTGGCGTGCCTCAATTGCGTGAATACCTAACGCAGCAGTCAGATATACCTTTTGCCCAAGAAGCTCGCCGGCTCTGCCTTTATAAGCTCTTACACCAGTATCTTCCAATACTTGCGCTACGGCTAAAAAAGTAGGGTAGCTGGTAAATACAGTAGGGAAGGTGCCCATCGCTGTAAAGTCATAAGTTGTTTTAGCAGCAACCGGTGTAGCACCTGCGCCGGCAATAACTTGTTGTAAAAAGGTAACGTGTTTGGCTTCGCTATCACGGATCGTCATGATGGCTGTCATGTCTGCCGCAGGCACCAAGCCTGTTGTAGCAAAACCATCTCTATAAAACCGGGCTTCAAAATGCTCCAGCGTTAAAGCGTATTGAAGTACGTTAATAACACCTGCAGGCACTGTTTGGCCATAGGCTTTGTTGAACATAGAACCTAAGCCAAATGGAACGGCTGCTATAGCTACTTTAGAACCTACCCGGAAAAACTGTTGCATAGCTTTTCTGCGGGGGCTTAAGCGGTCGTAGATTTCAGGATCTACCTTTTCTATTTCGTCTAATATGTTTGCAATTTTCATGTTTTAATTTTTTATCCGGTTGGTAAATTACTTGCGTTGATTTTTGTTTTGATGTAAGCACCCGCAATGCCTAATACTTCCGGCGGAAGGCGGGAGATGTTTACTGAGTTGGCATCTACCTGGTCGCCTAAGAAAGTGTTGGCGGCAATCAGTTCCCGTATTAGTGAAGCATGACGGGCCTCAACAGAAACAATTTTACCAGCTAACAACAAGTAGTTGGCGTCTTTTATTAAATAGCCGGCGCCATCATAAGCGCTAACACCCAAATCTTCAAAAGCTTTGGCTGTACCTAAAACACTGTCGCGGCTACCGAAATTAATAGAGCTGAAATTTACTTCTAAAGAAGGAATAGCACTGGCGCCCAAGGCTACTTTAAAAAATTCGCGGTGAGCAATTTCATGATTCCGTATGTCTGTCAGGAACGTGGTTTCATCTGCTGTGATGCCGGAATAAGGCGTTGCTATAACCTGAGTATAGAAGGCCGCTTCCAATTGTTCCAGTGCATAAGCATAGTTTAAGATACCTATATCACCGCTGCCAAGGTCAACACCATTATTAGCGGTGCCATCATCATCCGATTTACTGCAACCTGCTAATGCGGCACTGCCGATGACAACAGCCGATGCACCAACCATACCTGAAAAGCGAAGAAACTTTCTGCGTGAAAGATCTTTTTGTGCTAAGTCATCAAGAAGATTCCGGTCACCTTCTTTTGAGCGTTTCAAAATTTCCATACGTAATGTTTGAGAGTGAAAAAAGTTTGTAAGATTTGATTCCGCGTTATAGTGGAATTATACCTAATTACGTAAACAGTTGTGCCGCCGGATTGTAAACGTTAAAAACTTTTTATGTTGAGCTTACCGATGGCCTTGGGGTAATTTTTTAAACAATGAGCTTTCTGTATCAATGCTTTTGTAGAAGAAGCTATACAAAAAAAGAGAGCACCGGCCGGTGCTCTCTTTTAATACAATTAAATTATGGCCTATTTAAGTGAAGCCAATAACTTTTCATTCAGCTTTACGTAATCGTCGTTCTTTTGGTCTTTAGCCAGCTCCATTGACCGGGCCGCTGTTTTCTTTGCCTCTTCTTTTTTACCCAGTTTAGCTAACGCATTTGCTTTTTGATGATAGACCCAGTAAGCCGTAGGGTTTTGTTCAATGGCTTTATCAAACCAGGTAACCGCCTGGTTTAAGTCCTTACCGGCTTCTAAATAATACATCGCTGCATTAAAGTAAGGCCGGCTATCCTTGTTCATAGCATTGTCTATCTGGGCCATTACCTTGGCATCAACATCAGTAGCTATTGGAACAGCAACGGCTGTTTTATCCCACATAATATGCAACTCCATGCTGGCGGGTTTTACATTGGCAAACTGCATAGTAAAACTTTCCACGGCGCCATCCATTTTCATTGGCTTTGCTTTAATACGAAACAAGTCATCTTCCTGTTTATACTCCGTGCCCCAGTTGGCAGCGCCTTTATTAATGATGATGTCCCATTCATTTTCACCAGGTATAGTAAATAAAGCATACTCCCCGGCTTTTAATGGATGGCCTCCAATGGTTACATCGTCGGCAAACTTGAGGCGGGTAGCGGAGTTGGCCCCTGTACGCCATACTTTCCCATAAGGCACGAGGTCGCCAAATATCTTGCGGCCTTTGATACCGGGGCGAGAATAAATCAGCTCCACGGAGGAAAGGCCAAAGTCCTGCTTGATGGTTTGTGTAGGAGAGGGGGCAGGTGTTTTAAGTTGCTGGGCCTGCAGGGCAGATGCGGCTATAAAAAGTCCGGCGCATAAAAACAATTGTCGTAGCATGGTGGTAATAGTTTTGCACCAAAGATAGAGCAGCGGCTTTTGTAAAAGGTGGAGGGCTTTTGCTGTTATAGCTATTGTTAGTTGGCATTGCTACCCTGTTAAAAAAAAGAAACCCACAAAGGCAGAAAGTATCCGTAATATCTTATGCACAAAGGGAGATTAGGACTTTGTTTTTCGGATATCAGGTGAGACTGTGTTTCTGCCCTTGCGGGTGTTACGAACTGTTATGGGTAAAAAAAGAACTGCGTCGTTGTATCCAATAAGGGGGCAAAGGGACTAATAAAATTTTGTTTAGGGGGGTACTTACTGATATAGGGAACGGATTATGGTCTTTTACAACCAGGATTTGAATTTTATTAAGCTACCCTCTGCGCTTATTGGTTTAGATTTTTATTTGAGAATGATGTTTCCTCCTTCTATGTTTTCATCGTTTTTAAAAGCATTGTATGTGTAGGTTCCTTGTTGTAAACCATCTACTGTAAACGTATCATCCTTCTTTAAAGGCGTTTGATACACCAGGTTTCCCTCGAGGTCGAAGAGATAAAACGATAGCCTGTTATGGTTGGCCGAACTGATGGTGATGCTTCCTTTATTGTTAGGCGTTGCATACACCTTAACCGCTTCTTTTAAATCGCTGCACTTAATTACTACAAGATCAAAATTGTTTTGAAGGTTAGCGGCGCCAATAGCAACCAATAACGAAAGCGAAAGTATTTTCATAGGTCAGGGTTTACCATTTTGGACAGCCCATGTGTTCAGCGGTGCTGTTATCGAATAGTCTCCATCCAAACCGAAGGATTGAAGAAAAGAAGGCGTCGTTGTTTTTTGAGTTACCACGTTGCTCGCCTTCGGGAGGACGAGATGTTGCCCCAACGCCGCGATAGTTCAATTGCTTGGCAACAACGGCTTGGTCGGGTGATAAATATTTATCAAACAAATCAGGGTTGATATACGTGGTGCTTAAATCATCTATGTAATCGGTAAACGTTTTACGGTGCATCACCTCTATGCCCATGTACATGTTTTCCTTCACGTAGTATTTTATTCCTACACCTAAAGGAATTTCCATCTGCGTTAGTTTATAATTGGGACGGTTGGGGTACTCTGTAAAGCCTTCGCCTTCGGTATGCAGGGGCTGAAGATCTACCCAGCGTGATGTGCCGTTTGGCGAATAATACAAGGCTTGCGGGTTGTAATGAAACATGCCCAATCCAATCACTCCGTAAGGGCGGAGCTTGCCTTGCAAACCATCATATTGTTCAAAGAAAACAGTAGGATAAATTTCAATGGCGGCATACGCTTCCAGCAGGTTGGAGCGGAAGTGCAGGTTACGGGCATAGCGGAATGTTTCGTCGCCACCTTTGGGAGTGATCAAGGTATCAGCGCCTTCTAACGTACCCTGGTTAGCGGCTATTCTAAACCCAATCCACTCCTGCGGATAGTAGTTGATAAAAAGACCTTTTGCCATTTTGGTAATGGGTAAGTTTACGTCCTTAACGAACATCGTTCCTTTACCAAGGTTACCTCCTAAATCGCCTAAGAAGAAGAGTGGGCCTATGCCTGCGCCGATTTCAAATTTGCCGTTGGGCGATGAAATAGATTGTGCGTTGGAAAGAAAGGAGGTGAGCGAAAGCGTTAAGATGAGTACTGCTGAACGTACAACTTGTACAGTTGGTCTCATAAGATTGGATTTGTTTTTTTAAGGATCAGGATTGCAATACGAAAGTATAGGGCCACTATTTAAATAGCAAGCCCATAAAGAAAACTTTTAGAAATGGAGGGTTAATACAATGGGCGTTTAGTAGATGTACTAAGTAGATTTTAACATGTAGATATGCGGTATCCCATCTTCGAGATACGTATCGCTATCCTGTATGAAACCGAAGCTTTCGTAGAATTTTTTAAGGTATAACTGTGCGCCGATTTTTATTGGAACAGCACCAAATAATTGATGCGTTTGGCGAATGGATTCCTGCATCAATTGTTTACCGGCGCCGGTTCGTCTAACTAATGGTGATGTAACTACACGACCGATAGAAGCTTCTGTATAAATTATTCCCGGCGGCACCAATCGTGTATAAGCCACTAATACGCTATCATCATAACCAAGCAGGTGATAGCTTTCCTTGTCCTTGTTATCAGCATCCTGAAATACGCAGGATTGCTCTACCACAAACACTTCGTTACGTAGTTGAAGCGCCGCATAAAGTTGGTGCGGCGTTAGTTCAGTAAAGTGTTTGGTGGTCCATTCAATTGGCATGGGGTATAAAAAAAATTGGCAGTTGACAGTTTGCGAGCCGCAATAAAAGTACATCTATGGTTGATGGCTGACGGTCATTTCCTTTTTGCTTTTAAAAGTTTTGCGTACCGTTTAGCTGATGCTACAAAGGAAGAAGCGTCTTGTTCTTTTGATGCAGCATGTGTTGGATCTGTAAGAATGGTATCTATCAATTTGCCACGATTAAAATAATAACGTCCGGTAAACACCGGATCTAATTTATCATAATCGAATTTTTGTGTGCTATCAATCAAATGATAGTTGCTTTCATTGGCGTAAACGAAAATCAGTTGGTCGCTATCAAAATAATATTCGTTTTGCATCGCCTTATACGAAAGCCCTACCCATTCAACTATTTTTTTTAGGCTATCGTTTTTATAATAGCCGGTTAAGCTCCCGCCATTATCGGGACTATGCCCTAAAAACGTTTCCGCGTTATCTATCACAACCGTTTTATAATTTTTGTAGCTGTTTATTTGTTGATACGCCTTCTTGATTTTTACTATGGCAACGCTTTTGCCTTCTTTGCTTTGACTGTGCGCCATACAAAAAACCAGAAGAGCAGCGATGGTAAATAACTTGTGAGTGCACTTCATTTTATAGTAAGTAACTGGTTGCTACATTTAAAAAATAAATGGTTAACTGATTGTTTGTTCTGATCAACGGTAAACTGTAAACTGAAAACTTTCTCATCTCCCCACTGATGGCGGTACCGGCAAACTTTCATTACCGGCATCGCTCACCGATTGAACTGCAAAAAAATAATTGTCTTTGGAATACGGAATAGTGATAGCTGTTTGCGACGTATAAATCTTCTTTTGCCATACCGGCGAGGTGGTTTCCCGCATCAAAATATAGTAGCCTTTTGGCTTGCCATGCAGCGGAGCCTTCCAGCTAAGGCTTGTAGAGTTGGTTAGATTTTTTACATCTACCAAAACGCTTTGCGGCTGCGATGGCGCCTTAGCCAGGTTGGCTAACGTAGAAAGATTAATGCCCGTGTTTTTTCGTAAGTATTCAAAGTCCATAAACTCAATCAGGTCGCCGTATTGAACGCCTTTGTCGGTGCGCAGATCCTGGTGCTGATGGTTATAGTTTTCATTCATTTCGGTAAGCCTTACCGCTGCATATCCTTTCTGTACAAAAGGCGTATGATCGCCCCCGCGAAGAAAGCGGTCGTTACGATAGATCATTACCACTTCTAAATTATCAACATAACGTTCGCCGGTTTCTTTTACATAGCGGGCCAGTTGCCTTGTTTTGCCATCGTTTTCTAAACCTAGGTTGCGGATGTTTGCTAAAACGCGGCCGGTATCCTGCACCGAAAAAGCTTCGCTAAACACACGCAGCTTTGTGTTATCAATAATGTTGGTTTCGTTGCTGTTGTTGCTGCCCATGATATCGTTGTTCAGCATCGCATCTATATTCCAATTCGCCTTTTTTGCTTTATCGGCGAGGTAGGATGAACCCAATAAACTTTGCTCCTCGCCACTCACCGCAACAAAAATAATAGTGGCCGGAAACGAATGTTTGCTCATGATGCGGGCACACTCCAACACGGCCGCTACGCCGCTGCCATCATCGTTGGCGCCGGGTGCATCGGCGGTCCGGTTCATTACATCGGTTACGCGGCTGTCTAAGTGACCACTGATCAAATAAATGCGATCATCGGTAGCATCGGTTCCTTTCAAAACCGCCATGGCATTGCCTAAGCTGGTTACCACATCTACCCGCCGGCCATCGGGTTGCAGTGTTGTCGTATCTACCATTGCCGTCATGCGGCCGTTGCTGGCTTTTGCAAACTCGCCAAATTTTTGCGCCACCCATTCTCTTGCCGCACCAATACCACGCTTTTTATCGGTGGTGGTGCTTAGGGTGCTGCGGGTACCATAACTCACCATTTTTGTGATGTACGATTTGAGGGAATCGGGTGAAATTTCTTTTACCATCAATTCAATTTCCGGGTCGCGTTGAACAATAGTTTGAGCGGACGTTAGTAAGATGAAGAGTGAAAAAGCAGGCGTGAGTAACAGTTTGCGCATGAAAGAATTTTATAGAATAAAAATAAGCACTCCGGCCTATTAAAGCATTTGGTTTAATTTTAAAGATGAGCTTTTTATCATCGTATCATAAAACAGGGCTACTGCTTTTTATTACTCTGATCGTACACCAACCCGCCTTTTCGCAAAAAGTAAAAAAGGATACCATCACCGTTATTGGAGTGGGCGATGTGATGCTGGGCACATCTTACCCAAAGGGTTATTTATCGCCCGATGATGGTAAGAATTTATTAGCGCCGGTGGAGCCGTACTTGCGCGGTGCAACGATAACATTTGGTAATAACGAAGGGACGTTATTTGATGGCGAAGGCATCCCAAAAAAGTGCAAGGATTCTACCTTATGCTTTGCTTTTAAATCGCCGGAACGTTATGCGCAGTACTTAAAAAAAGCAGGCTTTGATATGATGAGCGTAGCCAATAATCATAGTGGTGATTTTGGCGATGAAGCAAGGCTGCGAACGATGCAGGTTTTGCAGGAAGCCGGCGTCGCATCGGCCGGAACTATAACAAAGCCATTTGTAATTATAGAAAAGGTTGGCGTGAAATATGGGCTTGCTTGTTTTGCTCCCAACAATGGAACGCAAAGCATCAATAACCTCAGCGAAGCCAAACGGATCGTTGCGCATTTGGATAGCGTTTGCGATATTGTAATTGTGTCTTTTCATGGCGGTGCGGAAGGCGTAAGCAAACAGCATGTGCTGCGCAAGCACGAACTGTTTGTAGGCGAAGACCGCGGCGACGTATATGCCTTTGCGCATGCAGTGATTGATGCCGGCGCCGATATTGTATTCGGCCACGGCCCGCACGTAGCAAGGGCTTTGGAGCTTTATAAAGACCGGTTTATTAGTTATAGCCTTGGCAACTTTGCTACCTACGGCCGGTTTAATTTAAAAGGTGAAGCCGGCATAGCGCTTATGATGAAAGTGTATGTAAATGGTGACGGTAAGTTTTTAAAAGGCCAGATCATCGCGATTAAACAATTGGGCGAAGGCGGTCCCGTAATTGATGATAGCGGCGCAGCCATAGAGAAGATAAAGCAGCTGACCAAGGAAGATTTTCCGGAGGGAAAGTTGGTGGTAGGAGAGGATGGAGTGGTGAGGAAGAAGGGGTGATGTAATTGCCGAATTTTAAATAGTGAAACATGTGATTATTTATTTCACAACTTTTCTTTTCAACGTATACTTCACACTAAGAAACAAGTTAGCGAAATCACCTTGTCCCCATTGCCTTGCCCTTTGATCATTTTTGCCACTTCCATTGTTATAATAAATGTCGTAGTCTGAAATTGTAATAAAGCCTTTCGCAAAGCCTGCTGTAATTTCTGCGGTCCATGAAGGTGTAATTGCATAGCGAACTCCTGCATTAAAATTTAGAAGTGGATAAATCGGAGTGAAGTTTCGTTTTATGCTTCCTCTAGTAATCGAATCAATGGCACCGTTGGCCAAAAACAAAGCACCATATTCTGCCTCATATTGATCGGGCATAAGAGTGATCAAGATGCCTGCATTGGCATTGAAGCTGAGTCGTTGATTGGTGCGGTAACCAACAAGTGCAGGGAAAAAAAATACGGGATAAGCTTCTTCAAAGGCACCCCAGTATTTTCTGGTCGAGTAATACTGCTGATAAAGTGTAAAACTGAGGCCTGTTTTCCAGTAAAAATTAGAAGGATAGGTCCTCTGTATGGTAGCACCAAAAATAAAATTATAGTTTGATGCATTAGCTTTTCTTAAACCATTGCCATAATCAAGATGATGATAAAAGAAATAGGCCCGACCGTAGTCGGCGCCTATTTCAGTTTTTTGAGCCCATGCTTGTTGTATCATTAAAAGGCTTAGAAAAAACGACTTTAGTATTGCTTTCATCTAATCAAATAAGTTTTCTTTCGCGACGAGTCTCCCTATGCAGGGTGAAACTACTGAAGGAAATATTGTGCGGGGCTTGTAGCTGGTTGATTTTTTCTTTACACATTCTTCTTCTCCACCATTTGTGTAAAGCTCTTTGCCGCATTGGTAAAATCAGAAGGCAATAGAACAACAGTTGTGGTGTTATTGTCAATGCCAATTTCCGACAGCATTTGCATGCGCCGCAGCTCCAGTGCAATAGGGCTGCCTTCCATAACCTTGGCGCCTTGCGTTAGTTTAATAGAGGCTTCCAACTCGGCTTCTGCCTTTACAATCCGGGCCCGCTTTTCACGTATGGCTTCTGCTTCCCTTGCCATGGCCCGCTGCATGGCTTCCGGTATCTCCACGTCTTTCATTTCTACCATTTCAATTTTAATCCCCCAAGGCTCGGTGGTTGTATCTACAATGCGTTGCAGCGTTCCGTTAATCTGTTCCCGTTCTCTTAGTACTTCATCTAATGTATGCTGGCCAATAATATTGCGTAAGGCCGTAACCGAAAATTGATACACCGCTTTATTATAATCGGCCACTTTAATAATGGCGCTTTCGGGATTGATGATCTTAAACCAAAGCACCGCGTTTACCTTAATGGTTACACTGTCTTTTGTAATGGTTTCCTGTTGCTCCAGGTCAACGGTTTTTGTGCGGATGTCCACCATCTGCTGGCGTTCAATAAAAGGAATAATATAAAATAAGCCGGGCCCTTTTATAGACTGGAAACGTCCCAGCCGGAACGCAATGGCCCGTTGGTATTCCTGCGCAATACGCAAGCCGGATAAGAGGATAACAATAATAAAGATGACAACAGGAAGTACAATCATGATGGTGGCTTTTGTTATGATGTTTTACGCAAGTGGTGCAGATTAAATTTTGTTTACTATGTAAAGCTATACTAGGATTAACACGTACTACATCTTTTCAATACCCATACTTTTCTTTCCACAAACTCCTTAAATACTTCCGCAACTCTTCTTCCCGTGGGTTCTTTCCGGGATCATAAAAAAGGGTGCCCCTAATTTCATCGGGTAAAAATTCCTGTTCGGTAAAGTTGGCCTCAAAGCTGTGGGCATACTTGTAATTTTTGCCATAACCCATGCGTTTCATCAGGCCCGTTGGTGCGTTGCGTACATGCAAGGGAACGGGTAAGTCACCCTGCTTGCGAACCATTTCCAAAGCATCTTCTATGGCCATGTACGAAGCATTGCTTTTATGCGAAGAAGCCAGGTAGGTAGCGCATTGCGCAAGAATAATCCGTGCCTCGGGATAGCCGATTTTATTCACGGCATCAAAGCAGGCATTGGCTAACAGCAAAGCATTTGCATTAGCGTTGCCAATATCTTCCGAAGCAAAAATCACCATACGCCGGGCAATGAATTTTACATCTTCGCCGCCTTCAATCATTCTTGCCAGCCAATAGATAGCGCCATTCGGATCAGAGCCACGCATAGACTTGATGAAGGCGGAGATGATGTCGTAGTGTTGCTCGCCTGATTTATCATAAAGGGCAATGCGTTGCTGGGCAATTTTCATCACCTCCTCATCAACAATGGTGATTTGTTTTTCAGATGGTAGAGCGTCGACAGCAATCTCAAGGAGATTTAATAATTTTCGTGCATCGCCACCCGAAATGGTTAATAAAGCTTCTGTTTCTTTCAACTCGATATTTTTCTTTTTTAATTCCACATCTTTCTCCAATGCGTGGTGCAGCAGCTGAATCAAATCTTCATTTGCCAAAGGCTTTAATACGTACACCTGGCTACGGCTTAACAAGGCACTGTTTACTTCAAACGAAGGGTTCTCGGTAGTGGCTCCAATCAATGTAATGATGCCTTTTTCTACAGCACCCAACAGCGCATCTTGCTGGCCTTTATTGAAGCGATGAATTTCATCTATAAATAAAATAGTGCCTTTTGTATGTTGTGCCGATGCAATGGCTTCGCGTACTTCTTTTACACCCGAACTGATAGCACTTAACTGAATGAAAGGGACCTTTAATGTATGCGCAATAATGTTGGCGATGGTTGTCTTTCCTGTGCCGGGCGGTCCCCATAAAATCATTGAAGGAATCTTACCGTGTTCAATGGCGGTACGTAAAATGCTTCCCTTGCCGGTGAGGTGTTTTTGTCCAACAAGATCATCTAACGTCGTTGGCCGCATTCGTTCTGCCAGAGGCGCTTCAGTACTCATTGGTCAAAGTAACCACAGATTTCAGGATTAGAAAAAGATTAGCCGGATTGCTTTTATTTTGGAGTTTTTAAATCGAATTATGACGGATTATACGATCAATGTGTCGCAGATTGAAGAGCTGCAAACCATCAGTAATACAGATGCGTTGGAAGTAATTTTTGCACGAGCTAAAAGTGCTATTGTTAATGGTGCAAATGTTATTCTGGTAAGAAAAGAAGCATCGGGTAAAGCAGCTAAGTTTGATGAAATGGATACGCTGGAAGACCTTGAAAAATACCGGCAGCAAGTGTTCAAGTATTTATAGTTTGTCGCTGCGTAGGAACTAATAATTGTCCGGCTTTTCGCTTTGTGCCCTTCGTGTTTTCTTTGTGTTCTTTGTGTGCTACGGTCTTTGGAACACGAAGGGCACGAAGCACACAACGGGCCTAATCTTTCCACAAGAAAGGAAACAAGATAATCGCCAGCATCACCACCAAAACATCAGAAGCTACCAACATCAAAACGTTCGTCATTGGAACTACGTCTGTTGCAGCAAAAACAGCGGAGCAAACTTTCATCAGCAACAGCAACTGCGGAATGATAATAGGAAAGCCCAGTATAGCCATGATGGCGGCGTTTTGCTGGGCCTTGGCAGCAATGGCGGCAAGAAAAGTAAAGACCAGACTAAGCCCCCAGCCGCCTAAAAAAACAAGGCCGATAAACGTAGCTGTTTTTTGCACCGGGTAATTTAAAAAAAGAGAAAACAGCAGCAGGCTTACGGCACTCATCACCACCATTAATACCGAATTAAAAAGCAACTTGGCTATTACAAAAGCCTGCGGCGAAACCAATGAGTGATAATACAACATGCGGCTACGGCTTTCCTGCAAAAAACTCTTAGCCACCGCGTTAATGGAGATGAACAACTGGATGATCCAGAACAGTCCGAGCCAGGTGCGGTTATCCGGGCTTTCGATAGCCATGTATAAAACAAAAATAGTAGCGCCTACATACAGCAATACGCCATAGAAGGCATACTGCTGGCGTATCTCCAGTAACACATCTTTTTTAAAGAGGGTAAAAATTTGCCTGGTACTTGAGTTATTCAAAAATTAATGATGGTAAGTGAATCAATTTGGTTGAAGCCTCTATCGTTGGTAAGAAATTGTAAATTATAAGTGATAGCAGTGGCGGCTAAAACTGCATCAGGAAGTTTTATTCGATACGCTACGCGTATTTCTGAAATTGAATTGATTAGTGTTGAGTTTTCAAAATTCAAGTCTATGACAGATGCTTCTAAAGTCATTTTTTTGAAAACATTTTTATCTTTTTGGGAAAGGTTAGGATAAGATAAAAATTCAATGACGCTAATGATTGAAATAGCTACAAAATCGGCCTTGTTCAATAACGCTAATAATTTCTCGTTGTCATTAACAATTCCAATAATGGCGTTAGTGTCTAATAAATAGTTAGTCCCATTCATCTCTTAGCTTTCTTTGTTCGGCAAGTGCATCACCCTTCCATTCCATTTTACCTACAAATTGAGAAAAATCATACTTCTTTTTACTCGCTGTTTGTGGTTCATCCAATGGCATTACAATCACCTCCACTTTCCGGTCTTTATATTCTTCAGGTATTTGTATCACCAATGGCACTGATGCTTTTTCTATTATTTGTCTTGTTGCTTCCATGCTTCTAAATTAATCAATCTTATTCAAGCGCCCCATCCAGTGTAAAGCACACACGGCATCGCGGCTCGTAAGCATTTTTGGCGCCCAGCATAATCTGTTGCTCGTTGGGAATAATCCGGTAGGAATAATTGGCAATGTTGCCACACTTCATACAAATGGCGTGAAGCTTTGTTACATAGTCGGCCTTGGCCATTAAAAAAGGCATTTGCCCAAAAGGCTTAGCGGTAAAATCCATGTCTAATCCTGCTACTATCACCCTTACGCCGCGTATCGCCAGTTGGTCGCATACATCGGCAATCTGCGGATCAAAAAATTGCGCTTCATCAATACCCACTACATCTACACCCTGGGCCATCAGCAAAATGGTTTGAGAGTTGTCAATAGGGGTTGAAAGAATAGCGTTCTCATCATGCGATACGATCTTTATTTCATCATACCGTACATCAATAGCCGGCTTAAAAATTTCCACCTTCAGGTTGGCAATTTTCGCCCTCTTTAATCGTCGTATCAATTCTTCTGTTTTACCCGAAAACATAGAGCCGCAGATCACTTCAATCCATCCGCGTTTTTCTCCGCTAAGCAGTGGTTCTATAAACATCTATCGAAAATATTTTGCGGCGCCGGCTAAATTGGCAAACTGTTAATAATTTTAAACAACCGATTTCGTTCACCTTTAACATTCATTCCAAACAAACGAAAGTACCATAATCATGCAAAGAATACACACCCTTATAGATAAATTATACCAGCAAAAAGAGCAACAGGCTTCACCAGCGCACCTGCTTTTTACCGTTCAATTATTACAACAGGAGCTAACGCAATTGCAAAGCAGCAGCGGCACTTACGGCAGCAAACGGGTATCGGTAACCTTGCCTGTAAATATTAATTTTTCGCAGGAGGCCTTGCGTACCCCTTTTAGCGAAGCAGGAAATGAAAAGGAAATTTTTGTGCTGGATGTTGTAGAAGAAACAAACGAAGAGGAGGAAGTGATTGCAGCGCCGGTGGCAGAAACAAAAGAATACAGCCTGCGCCGTCCCATAATTCAGGAACCGGTTTATACAGAAACGGCACCGGTAATAAAGGAAGAAGTAAAGCCGGCATACAAACCCCAGCCTGTTTTTAATGCCGCCTTTGATGTAGTGGCCGAGGCGCCAACGCTTACGCAGTACGCCACCCGAAAAGAAGTGAATCATTCGATGGCTGATGTAAAAGAATCCGTCAACGACCGGTTGAAAGAAGAAAGGCCAGAGGTAGCCCATCGCCTGAAAGAGGCGCCCATCAAGGATTTGAAGAAAGCCATTGGTATCAACGACCGCTTTCTTTTTGTAAAAGAATTATTTCGTGGTGATGATGCGGCTTATGAACGCAGCATTAAAACCATCAACGGTTTTCATATTTATTCCGAAGCCGAATATTGGATGGCCCGTGAACTGCGATTAAAATTGGCCTGGGCTGATGAGGCCGAAACGGTACAACATTTTTACTCGTTGGTTAAAAGACGGTTCTCCTGAATATAGCGCAGCACTACGGCCGTTGCGCCCCTGTTTTCTTCAATATATTTTTTGGCTTTGCTGCCAGTAGCTTGCAGACGGTCTTTGTTGTTAAACAGATTATCGGCAAGCTTTTTTAATTCAATTGCGTTGTTGATGCTAAAGCCGCCACCGGCTTTTATTAGTTCACTTGCTTCGCGGTACTTTTTATAGTTGGGGCCAAAAATTACGGGCTTACCCCACACCGCGGCTTCCAGTATATTATGAATGCCATCCTTTGTAAACCCCCCACCCACATAGGTTATAGTGGCATACTGGTAAAGACGTGATAATAAGCCAACGTTGTCAATCACCATTATTCGTGCTCCTTGTGCATTAGCCTCTTTTGAATAACCCGAATAAAAGATAGAAACCGGAAAAAGTTTTTTGATGGCGTTAAGATGGGCATCATTGAGTTCATGCGGGGCCAGGATAAGTTTCATTTCCGGTTGATGCTGAAGGAAAGGAGCCAGCAGTTTCTCGTCGCCGTTCCATGTACTGCCGGCTACAATCACTTCACTATTTCCAATAAAATTTTTAATGAAAGAAATATCAACCACCTGTTCAATTAATTCACTTACCCGGTCAAAACGGGTATCGCCGCCAATGCCGCTTTGAAAAATTTTATGGGCCTGTAGCAATGCCAGCGACTCTCTGTCCTGAACAAAAATTTGTTGAAATAAGAACAATATTCTTTTAAAAAACCGGCCATACCATTGAAAGAAAACCTGCTCTTTTCTAAAAACAGCGCTAACCAACAGCAAGGGAATATGCCGGGACGCAACTGCTTTTAAATGATAGTACCAAAACTCATATTTAATAAAGATGACAAGCCGCGGCTGCACAATTTGTAAGAAACGTTCCGCGTTTTGTTTTGTATCTAACGGCAGATAGGTGATGTAGTCGGCGTAAAAATAACCCTTTGCCACCGCATAGCCGGAAGGTGAGAAAAAGCTGACCAATATTTTATAATGCGGGTACTCTTTTTTCAACGCTTCTATCACCGGCTTGCCCTGCTCAAACTCACCGGCCGAGGCGCAATGCATCCAGATGATGTTTTCTTCTCCCGCTATTTTTCCTTCTACTTTTTCAAACAAGTCCTTTCGCCCATTGATCCACTCAGCCGCTTTTTTATTCCATAGAACCAGGCATTTGATGGCTGAATAGTAAAGGCGTATAACGATGGAATACAGTACAATCAAACCGTTTTTTTTAAGGCGCAAATCTACTCTTTGCCCAATCTATATTTCCCTATTTTTGCCGCGCTCAATTATTTTTGAACGTTGGAATCAGAAATTCTCCGTTCAATATCTTAAACCTGAAACCTTCATGCGGCCTATTCACATGGTTGATTTAAAGCAGCAGTACCAAACCCTGAAACCGGAGATTGATGCCGCTGTGATAGGCGTTTTGGAAAGCACTGCTTTTATTAACGGGCCGGCCGTACAACGTTTTACAACGGCATTGGCTGAATACTCAGGTACCAAACATGTAGTCCCCTGCGCTAATGGTACCGATGCCCTGCAAATAGCCATGATGGCTCTTGACCTGAAGCCCGGGGATGAAATAATTACCCCTTCTTTTACCTACATCGCCACTACCGAAGTGATGGCGCTGTTAGGCCTGACGCCGGTTTTTGTGGAGGTAGATGCAAAAACATTTTGTATAGATCCTGAAGCTATTGAAAAGGCTGTTACTCCAAAAACAAAAGCCATCGTACCGGTGCATCTTTTTGGGCAGGCGGCCAATATGGAAGCTATCATGAAGGTAGCCGGCGACTATAACCTTTACGTGATAGAAGATAATGCGCAGGCTATTGGCTGCGACTACCTCTTTTCTAATGGTGATGCTCAAAAAACCGGGAGCATTGGCACCATCGGTACCACGTCTTTTTTCCCCAGTAAAAACTTAGGCGGTTATGGCGATGGCGGCGCTATAACCACCAATGATGATGCGCTGGCCGAAAGGATGAAGATGATTGCCAACCATGGACAAAGCAAACGTTACTACCACGATATAGTAGGCTGCAACAGCCGGTTAGATACCATTCAGGCCGCCGTGCTGGAAATTAAACTGAGGCATCTGGATGCGTACATTAACCGTAGAAGGAACGTGGCCGATTTTTATGACAAGGCGTTTGCTGGCCATCCAAAAATCAGCACGCCTTATCGTGCAACCGACAGCCGGCATGTGTTTCATCAATACACATTAATTCTGCAAGGGCTTGACAGGAACGGCTTGCATGACTATCTTGCGGCCCAGAACATCCCGTCCATGATCTATTACCCGGTACCAGCGCATCGTCAAAAAATGTTTGAAAGCTTTACTTCTTCTTCTGTTGAACTACACACTACCGATTGGCTTACTGAACGGGTAATTTCTCTTCCTATGCATACCGAAATGGATGAAGAACAATTAAATTTTATTACCGCTACCGTGTTAGCATTTGCCAATCAATAAAAACGAACGAAATGAAAATTACTGTTGTTGGAACAGGTTATGTAGGTCTCGTAACCGGAACGTGTCTCGCTGAAACCGGCAACCATGTTTGTTGTGTGGATATTGACCGCCGTAAAGTAGAAAAGCTTCGTAACGGCATTATGCCTATTTATGAACCAGGTTTGGAAAAGCTTTTCGACCGTAACCTGAAAGAAGAAAGATTATCCTTCACCACCTCACTGGAAGAAGGCTTGGAGCATGGTGAGATCATTTTTTTAGCCCTGCCAACGCCTCCCGGCGAAGATGGCTCCGCCGACTTAAAATATGTATTAGGTGTGGCTGAAAATATTGGTAAGCTGATTACCGACTATAAAGTGCTGATTGATAAAAGCACGGTGCCGGTAGGTACCGCTGAAAAAGTGCACGCCGCTGTGGCGAAGAACTACGATGGTGAGTTTGATGTAGTGTCTAACCCCGAGTTTTTACGCGAAGGCGTAGCGGTGGATGACTTTATGAAACCAGATCGCATTGTAATTGGCACTACATCGGAAAGAGCGCAGAAATTATTGACCGAGTTATATGCACCTTATGTGCGTCAGGGTAACCCCATCATCTTTATGGACGAACGTTCGGCTGAGTTAACCAAGTATGCCGCCAACGCTTTTCTTGCCACCAAGATTTCTTTCATGAATGAAATTGCGCAGCTCTGCGAACGCCTTGGAGCGGATGTGGATATGGTGCGCCGCGGTATTGGAAGCGATGATCGTATAGGCAAGCGTTTTCTTTTTCCCGGTATTGGTTATGGCGGCAGTTGCTTTCCAAAAGATGTGCAGGCCCTTGTTTATTCCGCCAATGAAGTAGCTTACGAATTTAAAATACTGAACGCGGTAACTGATGTAAATGAAAAGCAGAAAGTTCATCTGGTTAATAAGATCAAACGATATTATAACAACGATTTATCCGGCAAACATTTTGCCCTATGGGGCCTTGCCTTCAAGCCTAATACCGATGATATTCGCGAAGCGCCGGCGCTGGAAATCATCAACGCTTTAGTAGAAAGCGGCGCTACCGTGGCGGCTTTCGACCCGGAAGCTATTGAAAATGTAAAAGGCATCATTGGCGATAAAGTAACGTATGCCGAAACGCAGTACGATTGTCTGGCTGGAGCTGATGCCTTGATCGTCGCTACCGAATGGAACGAATTTCGCACACCGGATTTTGATAAAATACTGGCTGCTTTAAAAGACCCGGTAATTTTTGATGGCCGTAATGTGTATGATGTAGAGCAGGTAATGAAGAAAGGTTTTCATTACGAAAGCATCGGCCGTCCACTTGTAAACCAACCTAAACTTGTCTAATGAAGAAACGTATTTTAATCACCGGCGGCGCTGGTTTTTTAGGCTCGCACCTCTGTGATCGTTTTATAAGAGAAGGCTACGAAGTCATCGCTATTGATAATTTAATTACGGGTGATCTTAAAAATATCGAACACCTTTTTCCGCTGAAGGAATTTCAGTTCTATCATCACGATGTAACCAAGTTCATTCATATACCCGGAAAGATTGATTACATCCTTCATTTTGCTTCGCCGGCCAGCCCTATTGACTATTTAAAAATTCCTATTCAAACGTTGAAAGTTGGCGCTATGGGAACGCATAATTGCTTAGGCTTAGCCAAGGCAAAAGGGGCCCGTATTTTAGTGGCTTCCACCAGTGAAGTTTATGGCGATCCGATGGTGCATCCGCAAACAGAAGAGTACTGGGGCAATGTAAACCCGGTGGGCCCGCGTGGTGTATATGACGAAGCCAAGCGTTACATGGAATCTATTACCATGGCTTATCATACGTTTCATAACGTGGAAACAAGGATCATCCGCATTTTTAATACCTATGGCCCGCGTATGCGGTTGAATGATGGCCGTGCGTTGCCGGCATTCATCGGACAATCCTTGCGTGGCGAGGATATGACCGTGTTTGGTGATGGGTCGCAAACCCGTTCGTTTTGTTACGTAGATGATTTAGTGGAAGGTATTTACCGCCTGCTGTTGAGCGACTATACCCAACCCATGAACATTGGCAACCCCGATGAAATATCACTGAAAGATTTTGCCGAAGAAATTTTAGAACTCACCGGGCATACCGTAAAATTGGTTTATAAACCGTTACCGGTTGATGATCCCAAACAGCGCAAGCCTGATATTACAAAAGCCCGGACCATTTTAGATTGGTCGCCCAAGGTTGGCAGGGCAGAGGGGTTGAAAAAAACATACGCGTATTTTAAATCGCTTCCTGCAGAAGAATGGTCCAAGAGCCCGAAAGAATTTGTCAGCAGCAAGTAAATGAATAATGAGTAATCAGTAATGAGTGGGTCGCTTCGATGGCTCACTCATTACTTTTTAAAAACGCAATTAATCAACCACTCAACTGATTATTAATTACTCATTATTTATTCCTCTTCATATTTGCATCCGAAAAATAAATGAATGTACCAGGACTTAATTGATAAGAAAGAAAAGTTAGCGGTAATTGGTTTAGGCTATGTGGGTTTGCCTATTGCGCTTGAATTTGCCCGCAAGTTATCGGTGATTGGATTTGACATCAGTGAAAAACGGGTGGAACAAATGCTAAATCAGATTGACCCAAGCAATGAATTAGAAGCAAGTGCCTTTGAGGGTTGTGATATTGAATTTACCACATCGCTTGATGTATTAAAGCAAGCGAAGTTCTTTGTGGTGGCGGTTCCTACGCCGGTGGATGAACATAATGTGCCAGACCTGAAGCCTGTGAAAAGAGCATCGGAAACCATTGGTAAGGTGATTAAAAAGGGTGACTATGTAGTGTTTGAATCAACGGTTTATCCCGGCTGCACCGAAGAAGATTGCCTGCCGGTTATTGAAAAACTTTCCGGCTTAAAACATGGCGTTGATTTTAAGTCCGGCTATTCTCCCGAACGTATTAATCCGGGTGATAAAAAACATACACTGCGCACGGTAGTAAAAGTAGTATCGGGTTGCGACGAAGAATCGCTGGATGAAATAGCTAAAACGTACGAGCTGGTAGTAGATGCCGGTGTGCATCGTGCCTCCTCTATTAAGGTAGCCGAAGCCGCCAAGATTATTGAAAACACCCAACGCGATTTAAACATTGCGTTGATGAATGAGCTCTCTATGATCTTTGATAAAATGGGCATCAACACCTACGAAGTGCTGGAGGCCGCCGGTACCAAATGGAATTTTTTAAACTTCAGTCCGGGCCTGGTAGGTGGCCATTGCATTGGCGTTGATCCTTACTACCTCACATATAAAGCCAGCGAGTTAGGCTATAATTCAAAAGTGATTTTAGCTGGCCGTTCTACCAACGATAATATGTCGGTGTATGTGGCCCGTAAGGTGGTGCGCCACATCATTAGCCATGTAAGCGATGTAAAAGCGTCCAAAGTATTAGTGATGGGGGCCACGTTCAAAGAAAATGTGAGTGACATACGCAACTCAAAAGTAGCAGACGTGGTAAAGGAGTTAAAAGAATTTTTTATTAATGTAGATGTGGTGGACCCGCACGCCGACAGCGATGAATTACAGCATGAGTACGGCTTTAGCTTAACTCAATCACCGGCGACAGATTATGATGCGGTAATCGTTACCGTTTGTCATGAGCCCTATGCCGATCTGGACGAAGCCTATTTTGCATCTATCACCAAGCCTTCGGCAATGATAGCCGATCTTAAAGGCGTTTATCGAAACAAGATTACCAACCGCACGTACTGGAGCTTTTAATATGCCTTTTCATCCTACCGATATACCGGGCCTGCTCATTTTTGAACCACGGGTTTTTGAAGACCCCCGCGGTTATTTTTTTGAAGCCTATAGCGACAAAATTTTTAGTGATGCCGGTATATATCGTCGGTTTGTTCAGGACAATCAATCGTCTTCTAAATATGGGGTTATCCGTGGTTTGCATTTTCAATTGAACCCTCATGCACAAACCAAATTAGTAAGGGTGCTTTCAGGCACTATCATTGACGCCGTGGTGGACATAAGAAAAGGTTCGCCTACCTACGGGCAATCGTTCACCATTGAACTCTCCGATACAAACAAAAAACAGTTACTGATCCCTGTTGGCTTTGCTCATGGCTTTTCCGTTACCAGCGAAAGCGCCACCATCCTTTATAAATGCGATGCGTTTTGGAATAAGGAAAGTGAAGGCGGTATCCGGTACAATGATCCGGCACTACGAATTGACTGGGGCTTGCCGGCGGATAAGGCAATTTTAATAGATAAAGATCTGGCGCTTCCCACCCTCGCCGACTGTACCCATAACTTTGTTTTTTGATGCAAACATCTCCAAAAAAAATACTGGTTACCGGCAGCAATGGCCAATTGGGAAGCGAATTAAAAGAGCTGTCCGCTTCTTATTCTTCCTTCACCTTTATCTTTCTTACCCGTACCGAAATGCCTTTGCATGATGACGAGGCTATAAAAAAAATAATCATAGCGCATCAGCCCGGCTATCTTATTAATTGCGCTGCTTATACTGCTGTTGATAAAGCGGAAACTGAAAAAGACGAAGCATTTCAAATAAATGGAACGGCCGTTGGCGTGATGGCAAAAGTTTGTGCTAAGCACGGCATACGGTTCATTCATATTTCTACCGATTATGTATTTGATGGTACCAGCCAGGCGCCGTTAAAGGAGGATGATCATGTGCATCCCGTAAATGTGTATGGCGATAGCAAATTGGCCGGTGAACGGGCAGCGTTTAAAGAAAACCCTGAAAGCCTTATCATTCGCACTTCCTGGGTCTATTCGTTTTATGGAAAGAATTTTGTAAAAACGATGATGCGCTTACTGGCAGAAAAAGAAAGCCTTAATGTGGTAGGCGATCAATGGGGTTCGCCCACGTATGCGGCCGATTTAGCTACGGCTATTTTGCAAATTATTCAGCAAACAGACTGGCATCCCGGCATCTATCATTTTAGTAATAAAGGCGTGATTAGCTGGGCGCAGTTTGCTGTAGAAATTGCAACTCATATTCATGCTTCCTGCGTGGTCAATGCTATTCCAACGGAAGCCTATCCCACGCCGGCAAAGCGGCCGCTTTATTCTGTAATGGATAAAAGTAAAATTCAGCAAGTATATGGTGTAAGCATGGCGCCCTGGCAAGAAAGCCTGCAACGGTGTATTAAAAAAATAGTAGCTGATTATACGGCTGCATAGTAGTTGTTTTGACAAGGAGCGATTTTTTATAATAGAAAACCGCCGGAGTAATCTACTTTTAATCTTGTCGTATGAAACAGGTGATTGATTTTTTCCGAAAATTATTTGATACCTCCGACTGGCCGCCCCGCTGGCATTGCGGCAACTGGACACAGTTTCATGGCTGGCTTTATATCATCAGCGACCTCTTGATCTGGTCCGCTTACTTTGCTATTCCGTTAACTATTCTGCGCTATGTATCTAAAAGGGTTGATGCGAAATTTATCCGCGCCTACTTCTTATTCGCTGCTTTTATTTTGGCTTGCGGTGCTACCCATTTATTAGATGCGGTAACTTTTTGGTACCCTGCGTATCGTTTAAATGCCTTGCTGCGGTTAATAACCGGCATCATCAGTTGGGTAACCGTTTTTCACATCATAAAAATTTTACCGGTTGCATCGTCGCTGCGTACCCATGCGGAACTGGAGAAAGAAATAAGTGAACGGCAGAAGGCAGAAGAGGATTTAAAAATCGTAAACAACCAATTGAACATTGCACAGGAAATTGCCCGCATCGGCCACTGGGAATGGAGCCTGCCCGATAATAAAATTACCTGGAGCCGTGAGCTGTACAAGATATATGGCCTGCCGCAGAACGAAGGATTGTTTTATGAAAAATACCTCGCCAGTCTTCATCCCGACGATAAAGAATTCGTTAACCAAACCATCCAGCAAGCACTAGCCAGTAAACACTTTCCAGACTTTACGCATCGTATTGCTGTTAGAGATGGCATAGAAAAAATCATCCAGTCAAGAGGCGAAGTTGTTGTTAACGATCAGGGTGAAGTGGTGAAGATGATAGGTACGGCCCAGGATATTACCGAACAACAAAAGGCGCAGCAGCAAATGATAGAGCGGACGCACGAGTTGGAAACGACGAATGCCGAGTTGCAAAAATTCGCGTATGTGGCTTCTCATGATCTGCAGGAACCGCTTCGAAAAATTATGACTTTCGCCTCCCTGCTGGAAAAAGATATTAGTGAGCAGGGCAGCGAATCGGCCAAAATATACATGAACAAAATTGTGCAGTCATCGGCCCGTATGCAGCATCTTATTAGCGACATTCTGCAATTTTCCAGTTTACAGGTAACAAAAAAAGATTATCGGTCCACCGACTTAAATCTGGTTGTAAAACAGGTGCTGTCTGATATAGAAGTGAAGATAGAAGCAACCGGCGCCCTTATCGAAAGCGACCCGTTGCCCGTTGTGGAAGCCATTCCATCGCAGATGGGGCAATTGTTTCAAAACCTTATCAGCAATGCACTGAAGTTTAAAAAGGAAGGTGAAGCGCCTAAAATTGAAATCAGCAGCAGCCTTATAGCCGCTCAGGAAATTTCCAATTACGATTGGATAGATAAAAAGGATCTGGCCCTGGCCACCTACTCCTACAACTGGGGCCGGGAGCAATTTGTACGCATTACGATAAAAGATAACGGCATTGGCTTTAATGAGTCCTACGCGGAAAAAATATTTGAAATTTTTCAGCGGCTGCACAATGCCAAAGCTTACGAAGGCACCGGCATCGGGCTTGCCATCTGCAAAAAAATTATAGACAATCATCATGGGCTGATAACGGCGGAAGGCAGGCAGGGAGAAGGCGCTACGTTCACCATCATTTTACCCCTTTCACAAAAGAACTTTTTTTCAGCGTAAGGTGGGAAATTGTTTGATGGCTTATGGCATTGCTTGTACGATAAATATTGACGGACAAATCTTAGCAACCCAAATTTTTATCTTTCCATTACATGAAAGCCGCGTCTGCACAGGATATTAAGGCCGCTTTAAAACAGCAGGAAGCAAAAACGCTGGTGGATCTTTGCCTGCGCCTGGCCCGTTATAAAAAAGAAAATAAAGAGTTGCTTACTTTTTTATTGTTTGAAGCCGATGACCTGCCGGCATACATACAAAGCGTAAAAGAGGAAGTGGACGAAGGCTTTGGAACGATGAATACAACTACTTATTACCTGGCCAAAAAAAGCTTACGCAAAACCCTGCGCATCGCCAATAAATACATCCGTTATGCGGGCAGCAAAACGGTGGAAGCGGAAGTGCTGTTACATTTTTGTACCTCGTTTAAAGCTATTAAACCGGCCTGGCAAAAAACACCGGCTTTGGCTAACCTGTATGCCGGACAAATAAAAAAAATCGGCGCCGCGCTGGACACTATGCACGACGATCTTCAATACGATTACCGGCGCACCCTAAACCGGTTGATAGAATAATAGCGGCCCTTTTAATTTATGGCACAAATTTTTAAGACAAATAGTTTACCTTAATAGTGAGGTTAAGACCGAAGTGAAATTGCTTCATTTCCCAAACCATTTTATATGAAAAAAATTCTTTTAGGCGCTCTTGTTTGCGCAGCCGTTGCCGGCGTTGTTTTTTATTTGTATGATGAAGAAAAGTTTAAAGACACAGTTGATGACCTGAAAGACAAAGCCGATGATGCTTTGGATAAGGTGAAAGACAAATTCGCCAAGCAAAAAGAAGCGTACAACAACGCGATGTAATGGAGAGCGGCAATAGCCGCTTTTTTTATTTTTGCCTTATGCCAATATTGACAGGTTACGCCGGCACACCGCTGGCTAAAAAGTCAGGGATAAAAGAAGCCGCTGTTATTAGCGTATATAATGCGCCGGATTATTATTTATCCTTGTTTACCGATTGGCCGGCCAATGTGATGATCAGTACTAAAAGGCTGGAGAAGAAAAACCTCATTCATTTCTTTACCAAGCGTGAGAAAGAATTAGCCGCTGCATTACCATCGCTGAAAGAAGAGGTGTTTCCCAATGGAAGCCTTTGGGTTTCGTGGCCCAGGAAGGCTGCTAATATACCAACTGACATTACCGAAGATGTGATACGAAAGCTGGGACTGGCCAATGGTTTAGTAGATGTAAAGGTTTGCGCCGTGGATGCCGTATGGTCAGGATTAAAGCTGGTAATACCGGTAAAAGACAGAATAAAATTATAGCTGTTTTGGCGCTAATAAAGAGTAGATGAATGAATCGTGAAACTGCCCGTCAAAATAAAAATTTTCTTTAAAATACGCTTCGCGAAGAAAGCCGTTTCGCTCCAAAAGCCTGATGGATGCGGCGTTCAGCGGATTAACATTGGCCTCGACCGAATGAAGTTCCATTGTTTTAAACCCATACGGCAACACCATTTCCATAGCTTCCTGCATCAGCCCTTTACCTTGTAAACCGGGATGGAGCATATAACCGATTTCGGCGCGGTAATGTTCTTTTTGCAACCGCCAAAAGCCAACAGTGCCTGCCAGTTTATTTCCATCTTTTATAAATAAGCCCCAGGTAATGCCATCGTTATTAGCAAGTGCATGGGTGATAGTGCCAATAAGCGTTTGCACTTCTTCAATGCTTTTAGCCGTTGGCCGGCCCAAGTAACGCATCACTTCTTTATTAGAGCGTATGTCGAACAAAGCCGGGGAATCGTCAGGGCTGATTTGTTTTAATGTTATGTGCCGGCTTTGCAGCACGGGGAAAGGAGTGAAATTTACCGATAGCATGCTATGCGTTTAAGGCTTCAAATATCCGGTAAAGAATTAAAATGAGGCATTGACTGATGGGATAATTGGGTATTGTATTTTTCAAAGCACGGCCCGGCCGGATATAATTTTTGATTGGTTCGTACTGTGGAGTGTATTGGTTAAAAGCCACAAAGCCGATGCGTGTCTGCACGAAAGCGTCACTTTCAAAATGTATCTATTGATGTTATTAACGAAGTTATTTTTTTACGGGTGTTAAATGGGTTAAAACACAAAGCCACTTGTCATTTTCTTTTTTATAAACATCCGTAATCCATTCGTCTGCTTCCAATGGCTTCCCTTGCCAAGTCCCGGTGTTTTGTCCCCGCCCTGTAACTAAAGCAATATCATTATATACTTTGACTCTTAAAATTTCCTTTGTCATGGTTAGATGAGAAAGCAAGCCCTGCTCAAGAACGCTAAAAAATCCTTCTTGCGGAATGATTCCGCCTTGACTGTCCACAAGAACCCAATCACTTGTTATACACTTTTTAATTTCGTCAACGCTGTTAGAAATTACAGCAACATTGAAGTTGTCTTCGATCTGCTGAAACTGTTTTATCAATTGTTCTCCTGTCATATTATTCTATTTATGATGTCGTCGAATTGCAAATTCAATATTATGGACTATTGTGCCTATTAAACCCAATATTTTATTTGTCAAATATTTTAAACAAAATTCCACTGCTGTAACCATTTAATCAATGCGCCATGGCGGGTAGAGGCGATTGGAACCGGCAAAGTATAAAATAAGTTGATGTCCGTCCGGGTCTTTCAGTCTGGCTTCCCGCCAAAGCCAGGGCTTATCAACAGGCAGCTCATCAAATACAAAACCTTCGCTTACCAGTTTGTTCACGTAAGTGTCTAATTCCGTTATTTCAAAATGAATACAACTGCTGGTGCTGGTTGTAACGTCGTTAACCTGGTGCAACGAAAAAGTAGCTTGTCCATCCGGGCACGCAAACCGGGCATAATGGGGCAATGATTTTACAATCAACGTTAGCCCAAGACGTTTATAAAAAAGAATAGATACCTCTATATTTTTTACCGCGATGGTAACTTGATTCAGGTTCATATTGAAAGTAATAATTGGTACATTATCAAAAGGAGTAGATTGTTTAATTCGGCCTATAGCCTTTTGTGGAAGGCATTGCTAAAAAAGCTAATAGCAGCCACCAGCTTACGCTTTAGAGAACCGGCTCTTAAAAAGATGATTGGGTTTAAAATAAATGAATTCCCGTTTGGCATCAATGATCCAATTGAAGCGCTTTAAAATATCGCCACCAATGATGCTCATTTTTTGTTGGCCGATTGCTCCCGTAAAAAATCCGACAGGCACATCGGCTAACTGCTGCTTACCTATTTTAAACAAGGGCAGGCTTCCTTTTTTTGTAGTAAGCACATTGCCGTAAGCATCCTGCAATTTTTTTTCGCCGGTGATGGTTATTTGCTGGTCAATTTTAGTATCACTGACAAATTTATCATCCAGTAAAATGTCGCCGCCATAGCCCGAATGAAGTAAGAAGTCGTTTGTATAAAAACCATTTTTTGTCTGGCAAAGGGCCTTGATAAATAACTCGTCGCCCCTTACCACCAATTGAAACCTTTCATAATCCTTTACTTCGCCGGGCAATTGGGTAGTAATTGCAAGCCGGCTTTTATTGAAGTCAACGGAAACGACTTTGTTCTCAAAAAGGTTCAGTCCAAACTTGCCATCGGTTTCCTGCCCTGAGTTTTGATCTTTCCAAACGGTTATTTCACGCCAACTCCGGTTTCCTATTTTTAATGAATTGTTTTTACTAAAGTCAGAGGCATTATTGGCCCCGCCCCAACTTTTTACACTGTCGGCTGTACCACCAAATTTGATGGTCTTTAATTTTACAAAAGCCGCTTCCGTAATGGTAACATCGCTTGAAGCCGTATGAAGCATCAGATCAACAGTGTCCTGGTTATTCAACACCGCTTTTATAACGATGTTGTTGTAAGCGGTAACATAAAATGGAATGGTAGATTGATCTTTCGCACCGGCAGGCCAGGTTTGTTTTTGGCCGGCAACCGAAATGAATGAACAGGTAAGCAACACAGTCGAAATAAAGTTTAGCTTAGACATTATAGTAAATTTGGTTGACTATTTTCTTTCCATTGGGGTTCCGAAAATGCCTGTGATGCTAAAATAAATCTTCTGCGGAAAACATTGATTGCGAACTACGATGCTGATGTGTGCCCGCTGTAGATTTGCTTGCGTATGAGTTGCAGCAAACGCATCAGGGAAGGAATGTAATGTTGAGGACTATACTTAGTTTGCCTGAGCTCTCAATCAGTTATTTGTCTTGCTGTCAACTTCACTTATCAGTCCCTAAACCTTAGTTACCTTGTTATTTTAGTTATAAAGAAATTTTCAGAACAACAGGGCCCAGAACCTTGTGCGGTTGCTTTTACATCGCCACTCACAATTACGTTTAAATCATTCTGCATATAATCTTTAGGCAAATTACACGGAATTAGCTTAGTGTCAACAGTGCCTTGTTCAACTAAATAAACAGCATTTACTGTTGCCGTCACTTTTATAACTGCTGGTTTATCGGTGATTTGTCTTGTTGTAGCAGTGTCTGGAAAACACTCCTCTTGTTTATCCTGCTTTTTGCAAGAAACAGGTAATATCGCTAAAGCTGCAAAAGTCAGAATAGAAAAAATGCGCTGCATAGATTTTTTTGTAGTTGACAATTTAAACTTTAGAAACGTTGCACCAATATAGCCATCAACAGGTTGCCCTGCCAACTGCCGGTACTACTATATTTTAATTGTGAGACAAAATTTGTAACCACCAACAGTTCATTTGCTGTCAGTTTTTCTACCCATATTATTTCCCATATTACTTTTTTCTTTCTCTTTGACGCTTCATCTTGTCTGCATTGCCAACAAAAAACAAAACAGTTATCGTTATTGCCGGACCAACCGCCGTTGGTAAAACATCGGTCGCTATCGAAGTGGCTAAACAGTTCAGTACCGAAATTATTTCGGCCGATAGCCGCCAGTGTTTTAAAGAATTGGTTATCGGTGTTGCAAGGCCTTCGCCCGAAGAATTAGCGGCCATCCCGCACCACTTCATCGCCTCACATTCCATTCACCAAACGGTTACTGCGGCTACGTTTGAGCAATATGCCTTAGACAAAGCAGCAGCCATTTTTAAAACACACGACGTGGCAGTGATGGTGGGAGGAACGGGCTTATACATCAAAGCTTTTTGCGAAGGCATAGACCCCATTCCTGATGTACCCGCAGCTATTCATGGCGAAGTGGTGGAGGGCTATGAACAGGGCGGCATTGAGTGGTTACAGGATCAGATCAAAACATTAGATAAAAATTTTTGGTTAGGGGGCGAAGTGCAAAATCCGCAACGCCTGATGCGGGCACTGGAAGTGGTAAAATCCACCGGGCAATCTATACGCTGCTTTCAAAAAGGGGAGCGGAAGGTGCGGCCCTTTAACCTTATTAAAATAGCGCTACATCTTCCTAAAGAAAATTTATACGACACCATAAACCGCCGGGTAGATAAAATGATAACAGATGGCCTATTAGCTGAAGTGCAGGCCCTGCAACCGTTTCAGCACCTGAATGCGTTGCAGACGGTGGGTTACAAAGAACTGTTTGCCTGTTGTACTAATGAAAGTTCACTACCATTGGCTATAGAAGCCATCAAGCAAAATACCCGGCGGTATGCCAAGCGCCAGGGTACCTGGTTTCGTAAAGATGCGGAGTATAGATGGATGCCGCCAAACGCAAAAGAAGTCATCAGCTTTGTTGAGCAAGCGTTGAAGTAAGGCCTTGTTTTGACCGGAGGTAGATGTAAAATTGGGCACCTACGCCTTCTTTACCCGTGGCGCTGATAACACCTTCATGATTGAGCACTACCTTCTTGCAAAGGGCCAGTCCAATGCCCGACCCGGTATATTGGTTTTTATCGTTCAGCCTTTTAAACAAGCCAAAAATCTGGTGAGCATAATCAGGATTAAAACCGATGCCGTTATCGCTGAAAATAATTTCGTAATAACTTACTGCCGCACTAAGTTCCGAAATCAGGCCGGCTTCTTCACTGCTTAGCAAGCGGCAACTAATATCTAAATGCAGCGGCAAATCGTTACGTGCAAATTTTAAGGAGTTGCTTACCAGGTTATAAAATAGCTGGTTCATTTGTATCGGTATGGCATCAATTTCCGGCAAGGCGTCATGCGTAATGATGGCTGCTTTTTGCGCAATTAATACTTCAAGGTCCTGCAATACATTTTGTAAAATATCTTCCAGCGCCGTAAGTTCAAATTCTTCTTTTTGTTTCAGGCTGGAGAACGACAAGAGGTCTTTGATCAGCAAGGTCATTCGTTCGGCCGACTGCAACATCTTATCTAATTGCTGCCGCCCTTTTTCAGTCATGTAGTCGCGTTGGGTATCCTGCAAAAAACCACCAAAAGTCCTGATCTTACGAAGCGGTTCCTGCAGGTCGTGGCTGGCCGCATAAGCATATTCTTCCAACTCCCTGTTCGACCGTTCCAGTGCCGCAATATTTTGCTTTAGGTCAGCTTCGTATTGTTTAAGCGCTGTGATGTTATGAAAGGCTACCGTGATGCCATCATCCATTTTCATAATAGAAAGGCTAAGCCATCGTTCTATCCCGAAATGTTGGTACAAATGCTCTAATTGCACGGCTGTTCCCGTTTCTATGGCATCAACATAAACTTTGAAAAGCGGCGATTTGAGCGTGTAGGAATCCAACTGGGATAAATTTTTGCCCAACACTTTCGATGGATTAATGCCTAATAACTGCTCAATAGCCTGATTGGCAAACTCCACTTTAAAATCATTAATAACGCCATCCTTACGTACCGCCTTGTAGTAGATGACGCCATTTTGCGAGGTGTTTAAAATTGATTCTAAAAAGCCTTCCAGCCACTTACTTCTCTTACTGATAAAAAGCTGGTTGAAAAACGTAATGGTGACAATAACAATAGCGAGGATGGCCAGAAGTAAGGTCAGCGTGTTATTTAGCTTATTTGATTTCAGTAAGTCAGCTCGTCTTGTTGCTAAAAGAAGTTCCTCATCATCTAACGCCTTCCGTATCAGCAAATGCGCCTTTTCCAAATCTCTGATCCGCCAGACCTCACCTGACTTAATGATCTCCACCATATTTTTTTGGTGCAGCGTGGTAACCTGATTTTTAACGACGTTGCTTACCGAGTCCACAATGGAACTTTGAGATTTATTATCTTTTACAAGGCCCCGTAGCTGTAGAAGATGGGGTTGAATTTTCTGAAGATCGGACCTATAAAGGGCATACAAATCTTTTGCTTCAGAGTTTTCATACGTTGGCGAAAAAATCTCTCCGCTTCTTAATTCCACATCTACATCGCCCAATAATTTAATGACACTGCGTGAATGTTCCGACTGCTCTGTAAAATCCTGGGTTTTATTGTAAGTGATGCGGTTGAGCGCAATTACAATCATTAGCAGGATAAAGGAAATAAGGAAAGACAGAATTACTCTGCTCATGGTAGTGGAAGGTGTTTGGCTTAGAAGGGAAAGATAAGCATTGATAAGATAGGTGTCCTGCACACGAAATGATTAATAACAAAGGCATAAAAAAAGCTGCCGTTGATGGGCAGCTTTATAAAAATATTGTTGAATGATCAAGCTACTTTGCGTTGCTCCATCTTCTGTTTTAAATAAGCCTGTAAAAATTCCACTTCCGCTTTTATATAGGGTTGGCCGTCCTCCCGAAAGATGTCGTGAAACCAAAGCGGGGGTTCGGTTTCGTACTTTGTTTGCCAACTATCCCAGGGGCAGTGCGTTTGTGTTTTGCCCGCTACCAGGCCCCAGTTATAAGCACCGATATTGTATTTTTTAAACAGTGGTAGTATCTCTTCAAAGGTGTTGCCAAAAGGCCTGGCCATGTACTCGGTACAAAGCATTGGCCGGCCGTAACGTTGCACATCATTAATGCGGCGTTCCATGCCCTGCTTGTCTTCGTAACAATGAAAGCTAACCACATCGGAATGGCTGAACATATAATTATCTAACGCTGTAATGTTGGCATCGGAGCTCCAATCATTTTGCCAGGGCGCCATAGTGATAGGCTGCGTTGGGTTTACTACCCGTACCCAGTTAATAGTTTTTTTCAGCAGAGCCATCGAGAGTTCCGCCTTGTGTGTGATGTAGTCATCATCTTTATACGATGCGAGGTTCATGTTGTCCGGCTCATTATATAAATCCCAGATCAACACACGTTCATCGTTGGCAAAATGCGAAACGATGCCGGTGACATAATCGTGCAACTCATCGTAACTATCGGGGCTATTCAATACATCGTAGCCTGGACACTGCACCCAGCCTGAGTTGTGTACATTATACTTGGGGGCCGGTTGAGCACCCAGCTTTGGGAAGGGGTCCCATACCGCATCAAATAAAACAAACATGGTGCGTATGCCATGGCTGTGCGCAATAGCAAGGTATTCGTCTATGCGGGAAATAAAGCCTTCCTTATTTTGTTCCCATAAAAGATGGTGTAAAAAAACACGAACGGTATTAAAGCCGAGGGAAGCGGCCCAGCCCAGTTCACGATCAATCAGGTAAGGTGAAAAAGTATCGGCCTGCCACATTTCTAATTGATTAATAGCATTGCTGGGGATATAATTACATCCTACCAGCCAGTTGTTTTTTTCAATCCAATCAAATGCTTTTGCGGCGGGCCAGCGGTACGCTAATTCAGCGTCGTGGTCTAAAAAGGGTACGGAGATTTTGGAGGATAACATATAGTTTTTTTAGGTAGAAAAAAGAGCCGGTTTTCTGCGGCTCAATTACGACCCAAAATAATAGGAAAAGAAAAAAGATGCAACCCTATAATCGGGTTAGAAACCTATTTAATCGCCGAAAGCCATAAAAAGCATGGATGAACAAGAAGGTATTATTTTTATAGGCTCTAATAACCCCATTCGATCATAAAAAACAGGCATAAAATCTATATGGAAAATAGCAGTTTATCTAACAGCGTACGACAGAAATTTAAGGACCGTTTTACTGCCGAACCTCTTTTGGTACGGTCTCCCGGACGGGTAAACCTGATAGGAGAGCATACTGATTATAACAATGGCTTTGTATTGCCTGCAGCTATTGACAAAGCGGTGTATGTAGGCATCAGCAAAAGAGATGACGACCGCATTGTTTTGTACTCCGAAGAATTTAACGAGGGTCACCAAAGTTCAGTAAGTACGGTAGCGCCTTCGGATAAGCAATGGCCCAATTATGTGCTGGGTGTAGTTGACCAGTTAAATAAACGGGGATATAAAATCACCGGCTTTAATTTAAACCTTGATGGCGATGTGCCGGTGGGGGCGGGTCTCTCTTCTTCAGCAGCCGTGGAATGCGCCACTGCCTTTGCTTTGAACCAATTGTTTGAGCTGGATATTCCTAAAAAAGTATTGCCGGAAATAGGCCAGAAAACAGAGCATGTTTTTGCCGGCGTAATGGTGGGCATCATGGACCCTTTCGCCTCCGTCTTTGGTAAAAAAGATCATGTGATTAAATTGGATTGCCAAAGCCTGGACTATGAATATGTGCCGCTTAAAATAGACGGCTATAAAATTGTTTTATTAAACACCAATGTAAAACATGCCTTGGCTTCTACCGAGTACAACACCCGTCGCAAAGAATGTGAAGCCGGCGTGGCCATGATTCAAAAAGCACAGGCGCAAGTACAAAGCCTTCGGGATGTAACGATGGAGATGCTTCATAAATATGTAGAGCCGAACGATGCGTTGATTTATAAGCGTTGCAAATACATTGTAGAAGAAAACGAGCGGCTGCTATCGGCCTGCGACCATTTAAAGCAAGGCGATATAAAAGACTTGGGGCAAAAGATGTACGGATCCCATTACGGCTTGAGCAAAGAGTATGAAGTTAGTTGCAAAGAGCTTGACTTTTTAGTAGAAGCCGTGAAAGACAATCCGGCGGTGCTTGGCGCCCGGATGATGGGTGGCGGCTTTGGTGGCTGCACCATCAATATAGTGAAGGAAGAAGGCATTGATAGACTGGTGGCCGAAGTAAGCCAAACCTATAAAACTGCCATGGGCCTGAATTTGACCTCTTACATAGTGCAAACGGCTGATGGCACTTCGATAATTGCATAAAATGTTAATCCACTGGCTTGCTGGTGAATCCCTTTTATTTTTGAGAAACAACATTGATTATGAAAAAGATTTTCGCTTTTGTTTTATCGCTGTTCATTATTAGTGCGGCTTCCGGCCAGGGTAAGCCCGAAGGATTATTCTTGAATTCCAAAGCACCCGATTTTGCATTGAAGGACCAATACGGCGCCACGGTAACGTTGAAAGAGCTTCGTAAAAAGGGACAAACGGTATTGCTGTTTTATCGCGGCAACTGGTGCCCTTATTGCAACCGCGAGTTAAAGGCCTTTCAGGATTCGTTGGGTATGATACTTACTAAAAAAGCCCAGCTAATTGCTATTACACCGGAAACAAAAGAGGGTATAGACAGTACCGTAAAAAAGACCGGAGCCACCTTCCCTATTTTATATGATGAAGGCGGCAAGATGCTGGATGCCTACCAGGTCTCCTTTAAAGTAGATGATAAAACGGTTGGCCGCTATAAAAGTTTTGGTATTGATCTGCTAAAAAACAACAATCAAAAAGAAGCTGTACTTCCCGTCCCGGCCGTATATATTATCAATACGGAAGGAACCGTTACCTACCGCTACTTTGATGAAAATTATAAGAAGCGGGTTTCGGTAGCGGAGATCTTGAGGAATATAAAATAAAACCTCACCCAGCCCTCTCCAGATTAAAATCATTTCCATTTTCCTTCTCCTCATTGGAGAAGGTGGCGAAGCCGGATGAGGCTTGGAGAGGGAGTGCTTTCGCAAGCGGTTTTATAGCAACGGTTCCTGTTAAATACAGTCCTGTAACAATGAACCTTACTACTATTAGAAATAATGAAATTATAAACCACGGTTGCTCTCTACAGCTTTGCCCCGGGGTTAGGGGGTGAGGTGTATATTCAACCCCACCATCCAGTTAATCCCTGCCATGGGAAAATAATAATTCTCTGTAGCTAAGCGGCTGTTGCTGTAATAACTGTAGGTATAGCCGTTTGGTTCATATTTTTTATCAAACAAATTATTCAACTGTATGATCAGGTCGGCCTTCTTAAGAAAACCTTTTGTAAAGGAATACTGGGCCCTCGCATCCTGCGTGTAAAAGGCATTCAGCTTGCGGCCGTCATTGCTGGTGTTATCCAAATATTGTTTACCAACGTACTTACTCAATAAATCAATGCTAAGTTGTTTGATCGGTGTAACCGTAACAGTAGCTGCACCAATAACGTTTGGCGAGAAAGAAATATCGCTGAATGAATAGCTGTTCATTTTCTGCCCGCCATTATCATAGTCATCAATATACTCGTTGAAGTTCTTCACCCTATTCCGGCTGAAAGTGAGATTAGCTGCCGCTTTCAGCCATTTGAAAATCAGAGCTGATGCTTCCAGCTCTAATCCCATACGATAGCTGTTATCAATATTCGTTTGGGTATAGGCGCCTACGTTATTTATCTTGCCGGTTAGCACTAATTGATCTTTATACTGCATGTAGTAAAACGTAGCAGCAACGTTGGTGCGGCCACTTTTTCTTTCAATGCCGGCTTCCCAATCATGCAATTGTTCAGGCCTTGGCAGGTCATTGGCGGCGGCTTCAAAATCATCGCGATTGGGTTCTTTGTTGCCAACGCTGTGAGAGGCAAAAGCAGTCCAGTTATTTGCGTTGTAGGTAAAGCCAATCTTAGGATTGAAAAAGCGGTAATGTTCATGAACTGTTATAGCAGGATTAGCCTCAAAACCATTGATAGTATAATCAACGCCGCGTAATTGCAGGTCAACAAAGGTTTGTAGATGGTTCGTCATTTTATATTGCCACTTGGCATAACCGTTCCAGTCGGCCTTTATGGCATCGTTGCTATAATATTTTGTGTTGGAAGAAGGCAAGCCTTGCTGTGCCCACACCACTTCACCAAAATGATTGCCCAAATAATTAGATAGCGAACCACCAAGGCTCAAAGTGCTTCCATTTTTTACATACTGCGATGAAAAAACAGCGCCGTAAAAATCATTGTCTAACCAAAGTTGCCGTACCAGATCGGTTTTGGTAATCGCATTGCTAATAGGCGGAAAGCCATATTCAGCATAGCTTTGGTCAGCTTTATATTGTTGATAATAACCCTTGCCCTTTACATAAAACAGCGTGTTGTTAAAGTCCCAACGGGGTGAAAATTTTTGCGTGAATAATAATTGATAATGGCTTTGATTGTAATTATCGGTTTGATTATCGTAAGGTTCACCAGGCTTTTCAGTGCCTGCATAATTGATACGACGATTCACTTTTAAATCCGCTTCCGTAACGCCGTACCAGGCCTGGTAAGTTTTTTCTTTACCCGAAAAATTGGTAAACCGGATGCTTGTTTTATCATTGATGTAAGCGGTAGATAAGTAGTACGATTGCAGGTTGGTTTTTGCCCGTTCAATATAGCCGTTGCTGCTGATGCGGGATAGCCGCATATCGGTTGTAAAATGATTGCCCACTAAACCGCTGCCAAAACGAAGGGTATTCTTTGTAGTGTAAAACGACCCGTAACTGTTGTTGCTTTCAAAATAAGCAGCCTTATTTATCTCATTGGTACTAAGGTTGATGCTTCCGCCAAAAGCACCGGCGCCGTTGGTGGAAGTGCCCACGCCCCGTTGAATTTGAATGCTGCCGGCCGATGATAAAAGGTCGGGCAGGTCCACAAAAAAAGTTCCGTTGCTTTCCGGGTCATTAAAGGGTACGCCGTTAATGGTTACATTAATACGGGTGGCGTCTATGCCGCGAATGCGAATGCCGGTATAACCTACACCGTTGCCGGCATCGGAATTGACCACCACCGATGGCGTTTGCTTTAATAAAAATGGAAGGTCTTGCCCGAGGTTGGCTTTTTCAATTTGTGCTTTGCTGATGTTTGTTTTGGCGAAAGGTGCAGTGGTAGCGGCTCTTACCGTTTTTACTTCCACTGGAATTAGCAGTGAAGAATCGGTTTGCTGTGCGATTGATGATAACGAAGCGATAGTAACTGCTGTAAAAAAAAGAATCCTTTTCATTTTGAATGATTTAAAAAATGAAAGGGAAAGCTGTGAAGGAGAGAGTTTGAAGTTTCAAATCTGGCGTAAGCCACTGCGTACTGCCAACTGTAAACTGCCAACTTGTTTTGCTCCCTGCGCAGGCATTACCCTGATCAGGTTTTGCGGGTTTAATCTCAGCCTTTTCTGATGTCAGAATCAGCACCCCGGTAACACTGAAAAATTTTGTCCGCGCAAAAATAAAGGAGAAACATAGTTTGGTAGTGTAACTTTTTGGAATCGTTCAGCGTACTACACTAAAACCAAAAATGAAAAGGCTGATCTTTTTTTTACTGCTGCTATTGCTATCCTTTCTTGCCCAAAGCCAAAAAGTAATTCATGATGCCAACGCAGAAGTAAGGCCCGTGGCGGGTTTCAACGGCGTATCGGTTTCAGGTGGTATTGATCTTTACCTTTCTAATGGTGACGAAGCCGTAGTAGTGAGCGCCTCCAAACAAGAGTTTAATGCCCGCATCCTCACAGAAGTGAAAGACGGGGTATTGAAAATATGGTACGAGGCAAAAGCCGGTATTCAGATCAATTGGAATGAAGGCAGAAAACTCAAAGCCTATGTCTCTTATAAAATATTAAAAAGTATTCAGGCATCTGGCGGTTCGGATGTAACAGTAGATGGCACTATAAAATCAACCGATCTTACCCTGGTGCTTTCGGGTGGCAGCGATTTTAAGGGTGAGGTGGATGCAGGGTCATTTACCGTTAAGCAAAGCGGCGGAAGCGATGTAAATGTATCGGGCAAGGCGACTACCCTGGTGGTACAAGTTAGTGGTGGCAGCGATTTCAGCGGGTATAACCTGGCAACGGAAATTTGCCATGCAGAAGCCAGCGGTGGTTGCGATGTAGAGATAACCGCCACTAAAGAACTTACCGCCAAAGCACACGGCGCCAGTGATATTTCGTATAAGGGAACCCCATCTATAAAAGAAGTAAATGCCTCTGGTGCCAGCAGCGTTAAAGCAAAGTCCTGATCATTTTTTTGCGATGAAATGTATAAGCCCTGCACCAGCAGGGTTTTTTATATTGCCAATCCAAAATGGCCAATGTTTCTTAGCATAGGGCATCTATCTACTTATCGCCGTTGGTGGGGACACTAACCGTGGCAGCTTGCGGTGGGCGGTGTCTCCACCGCCAACAAATAGTATAATCATTCTGCAAGTCGTAATGCACCCTTACCATCAAACCTTGCACTTTAAACTTTAAACTGTTATACCTTCGCCCCGCATTTTTAAACTTAAAACCTTTTTCAATATGTCAGTAAAAGTTGCCATCAATGGATTTGGACGCATTGGCCGCCTGGTGTTTCGTCAAATTCATGATATGGAAGGAATAGATATAGTAGCCATCAACGACTTAACATCGCCGGCGGTGTTGGCCCACCTTTTAAAATACGATTCGGCGCAGGGACGATTCAATCAAGGCGTTACTTATACCGATGACTCCATAGTAGTAAACGGTGATGCCGTAAAAATTTATGCACAGAAAGATCCGGCCCAAATTCCCTGGGGCGATTATGAAGTGGACGTGGTAATTGAAAGCACCGGTTTTTTTACCGATAAAGCCAAAGCCGAAGCGCACCTGAAAGCAGGAGCCAAGCGTGTAGTGATTTCAGCTCCTGCTACCGGCGATTTAAAGACTGTAGTTTTTAATGTTAACCACGATATTTTAGACGGCAGCGAAACCATTATTTCCTGTGCCTCTTGTACTACCAATTGCCTGGCGCCAATGGCAAAAGTGCTGAACGATACGTTTGGTATTGTTAATGGGTTAATGACTACCATCCATGCTTACACCAATGATCAAAATACCCTGGATGCGCCTCATCCCAAAGGTGATCTTCGCCGGGCCAGAGCGGCCGCTGCCAACATCGTTCCTAATAGCACCGGCGCTGCAAAAGCCATTGGCTTGGTGCTTCCTGAATTGAAAGGTAAATTGGACGGTGGTGCGCAACGGATACCTGTTATCACTGGTTCGCTTACCGAGCTCAATGCTATACTGCTAAGCCTACCACGGTTGAAGAAATCAATGCCGCCATGAAAGCTGCCAGCAATGAAAGCTTTGGTTATAACGAAGATGAAATTGTTAGCACCGATATTATTGGTATGCACTTCGGTAGCTTGTTCGATGCTACCCAAACCAAGGTGATTGGCACCGGCGATAAGCAAATGGTGAAAACCGTTAGCTGGTACGATAATGAGATGAGTTATGTATCGCAGTTAGTAAGAACGGTAAAGCATTTTGCGGGGTTGATTGATAAGAAATAAATTGAAAGCCCCGCAGTCGCGGGGTTTTTTTTGTGTCTTACTTTTATATCGTTATCCAACTAAAAACCAATTATTAAATGAGCAAATTTTCAGACTTCAATTTCAAAGGCAAAAAGGCATTGATACGGGTGGATTTTAACGTGCCCCTGGACGATCAATACAACATTACCGATGATACAAGAATAACCGCTACGGTACCTACTATCAAAAAGATCTTAGCTGATGGCGGCTCGGTGATTTTAATGTCGCACTTAGGCCGGCCAAAGGATGGCCCGACGGACAAATATTCATTGAGGCACATTGTAAACCACCTGAGTGAATTATTAGGGACCGATGTTCAATTTGCCGCCGATTGTATTGGCGAAGAAGCGGTTCAGAAAGCGGCGGCGTTAAAAGAGGGAGACGTGCTGTTGCTGGAAAATCTTCGTTTTTATAAAGAAGAAGAAAAGGGCGATAAAGCCTTTGCGGAAAAATTATCCAGGCTTGGTGATGTTTATATTAATGATGCCTTTGGTACGGCTCATCGGGCCCATGCTTCTACAGCAGTGATCGCCCAATTTTTTTCACCCGGCAAAAAAATGTTTGGCCTGGTGATGGAAGGTGAAGTGGCCAGCGCCGAAAAAGTGCTTCATAATTCTGAAAGGCCATTCACCGCCATTATAGGCGGGGCAAAGGTTTCGGACAAAATTATGATTATTGAAAATTTATTGGAAAGGGCCACAGATATTATCATAGGTGGCGGTATGGCTTACACATTTTATAAAGCTATGGGCGGGCAGATTGGTAAATCGCTTTGCGAGGATGACCGTTTGCAAACTGCTAAGGAATTAATGGAAAAAGCCGCTGCCAAAGGTGTTTGCATTCATCTTCCGGCCGACTCTATCATTGCCGATAAGTTTGCGGCTGATGCGGATGTATCGTCATCGCTTAGTACCAATATTCCTGAAGCATGGATGGGGCTTGACATTGGCATGATGGCCTGTGAAATGTTTACGAAAGTGATTCATGCTTCCAAAACCATTTTATGGAATGGGCCGATGGGCGTTTTTGAAATGGAAAAATTTCAACACGGTACAAAGGCTATTGCTACAGCCGTTGTGGAAGCTACCCAAAAAGGAGCGTTTTCATTAGTGGGTGGCGGTGATAGTGTAGCGGCCGTCAATCAGTTTGGCTTTGCCGATAAGGTAAGTTATGTATCTACCGGCGGTGGAGCCATGCTCGAATACTTTGAAGGAAGAACACTTCCGGGTATCGCAGCCGTTCAATAAGTTTAAGAAGGCGTGTCACCCAAATTGGTGTATAGGTTGGATGAAAGGGTCTCCGACATGGGGTTATAAAACAGGCCGTCATAATTGCAGCCTAAAATTGTGGATTGTAATTTGATTAGCCTAAGTACATTTATAAAAATTAAACAAACATGAGACGTCAAAGCCCAACACTTTGGATTGTTTTAGGAGTTATCGTTATTCTTCTTTTTTGGGGATGTGGCCAGCAAAGAGGCTTGGCTACCGCCGATCAAAAAGTTCAGGAAACCTGGAGTAATGTAGAAATCAATTATCAGCGACGTACCGATTTATATAATAGTGTAGTAAAAACTATCCAGGGTTCCGCCAACTTTGAGAAGGGTACATTAACGGAAGTAATCAATGCCCGTTCCAGAGCTACCTCGGTAAAAGTGGACTTAAACGATTCTACATCACTGCAACAATATCAGCAGGCGCAATCGCAATTACAAGGATCTTTCAGCCGTTTACTGGCAGTTGCCGAAGCTTATCCTGATCTTAAAACAACAAAAGCTTTCCAGGATTTTCAAACGCAAATCGAAGGAACGGAAAATCGTATCAATACAGCCCGCAGAGATTACAATGGAGTGGTGAACGATTATAACCTAAAGGTTCGGTTGTTTCCCAATAACATCTTTGCCGGCTTGCTTGGCTATCATACAAGAGCTTTTTATAAGGCCGATGTCGGAACTCAAAATGCACCTGACATTAACTTTGATATAAAATAATTCTGTGCATTTTCCCTGGCAAAAAAAGAAAGAATTTTTTACTGCTGAAGAACAGCAGCAGTTGGTTACCGCTATTCAAACAGCCGAACACCGCACCAGCGGCGAGGTTCGGCTATTTGTTGAAAGCAAGTGCCGCTTTGTAGATGCGGTGGACCGTGCCGGTGAAATCTTCCTCCAACTTCAAATGCAAAAGACAGAGCTGCGTAATGCCACTCTGATTTATGTAGCCACAAAAGATAAACAGGTAGCTATTTTTGGTGACGAAGGCATACACCACAAAGTAGGCGAACAATACTGGAAAGATGTAGTAGCAAAAATGCTTTTGCATTTTAAAACAGAAAAGGTTTTGGATGGCATCTGTTCTGCTATTAAAGATTTAGGCGACGCCCTTGTTTATTACTTCCCCTTTGACAGCGAAACTGATAAAAACGAATTGCCGGACGATATTGTGTTTGGCAAATAAGAATGAAGCAACGACTCCTCATTATATTATTGTTGTTTTCCTTTTGCGCTTTTGGGCAAATAGATAAGGTAATTCCAAAGAAGCCAACCCCCCAACGGTTGGTAAATGATTTTTCTGGAGTATTAACAGCAGAGCAACGGGATGCACTTGAAAGTAAACTGGTAGCCTACGACGATAGTACGTCTAACCAGATTGCTGTTGTTACCATAAAAACAACGGATGGAAATGATATCGAGGAAGTAGCATTGGGCATCCTACGAACCTGGGGCGTTGGTGGTACTAAAAATAATGGCGTAGTCATTCTGGCCGCAACCGATGATCATAAAATCTTTATTTCAACCGGCTATGGGTTAGAAGGCGCCATACCGGACATTACCGCTAAAACAATCATTGACAACGATGTCACGCCCAACTTTAAAGAGAGTAATTTTTACCGCGGGTTCGACCAGGCTACCAATTCAATTATAAAAGCCGCCGCAGGTGAATACAAAGCCCCGGAAGGTTATCGCAATGGCGCAAAAAGTTCTGGCGGGGGGTTAGGGAAATTGGTATTTGGCATTGTGATTTTAATTATCATACTGTCGATGTTTGGCAAAGGCGGCGGTGGTGGCGGTGGCTATGTTTCCCGCCGTGGAAGCGGATGGCTGGGGCCAATGATTCTTGGCAATCTACTTGGACGCGGGGGTGGCGGTTTTGGCGGTGGAGATTTTGGAGGCGGCGGTGGCGGCGGCTTCGGAGGTTTTGGTGGTGGTAGCGGTGGTGGCGGTGGCGCCGGCGGAAGTTGGTAACCGGTCTTTACTTCTTCATTCAATATTCGTTGTTCTTCTGTTTGATATTTTTTTGTACCTGGCTGAAGTGCTACTATTAAATACGATTGCGTCGCATGTCTCATCCCATCTTTAGCCGAACTCTTTTACTTCCGGTAATTCTATTCTGCATTTTTCTACGGTTACACAACATTCGGCAACCTTTTACTTTCCGTAACTAAGGATTCTATTAATTTTGAAACCAATGAAAAAGCTGTTATTTATTTTTATGGCTGCTTCTTTGTCGGTGGTAGCATCGGCGCAGAAGGTTTATTTTCTTTATTTACAAACCGATGATCAATCGCCATTCTATGTAAGGTTGTCTGATAAAATTTACAGTTCCGCTGTTTCCGGTTTTTTAATTCTTCCCAACCTTACCGACAGTACGTACAATATTAATATAGGGTTCGCAAAAAGCACTAAGCCCGAAATCAAATTCGCTGTTACTATTAATCAGAATGACAGGGGCTATCTGATAAAAAATTTTGATGATGGCCTGTCGCTTTTCGACATTCAAAATGTAGAGATCATCAAGCCGACTAAATTTAATAAAGACAATACGGTTTTTGAGACGAAGTCCGATAAATTCTCTTCTACACTTTCTAAGGCTGCTGATGATCCAGGTTTATTGAAAGTAGCGGTAGTAAAAAAAGAAGAACCTAAAGAAAAGGTAGAGCAAAAAGAGCTGATCGCTAAATCCGATGAACCAAAGCCCATCTTGGATAAACCAAAGGATACGATTACCAGCAATGCGAAATCAAACCTTGAATCAACGGAGGTAAAAACAGAAAAGAAGGAAACGATGAAAGCCGATACAGTGGCTTCCATACAAAATAACAAACCAGTACAAGAGGTAAAGCAAACGGTGATAAAGGAAGAGCCTATTAATATACTTACCCAAGCAGATTATAAACCTACATTGGTTATCCGTCACTCCGAAAGTTCTACTACAGAAGGATTGGGAATTGTTTATTTTGATAAAGGCTTGGATAAAACCGACACCATTCGGATACTCATTCCTCCTTCGAAATTAAAATTTTTTACTGCTCCAGAACAAACAACGGCGATTGACACACAAAGCAAAACCACAATGGCTGCTAACGAATCAATACAGTTTTTCTCCGATTCTGCACTGATAAAGAAAGAATCAGTCGAAATAAAGCCCGTAAAAACCTCATCCTGCGACGCTGTTGCCTCCGATAAAGATTTTATGAAGGTTCGTAAAAATATGGCAGCAAAGTCCAACGACGAAGACATGATTGCCGAAGCAAGAAAATCTTTCAAAAGCAAATGCTTTACTTCCGAACAGGTTCGTTATTTAAGTACGTTGTTCCTAACATCTGCTGCCAAGTATCAGTTTTTTGATACCGCATACACGCATGTTTCGGACAAGCAAAATTTTTCTTCGCTGCAATCAGAGATAAAAGACGAATATTATTTAAAACGCTTTAAGGCTTTGGTAGGAGAGTAAAACATGGGCCGTTATTTTATAGAGGTTGCTTACAAGGGCACGCACTACAGCGGCTTTCAGGTCCAGGAAAATGCCAATACTATTCAGTCAGAAGTTGAAAAAGCATTCAGTACGATTCATCGGACAGCTATAAACCTGACAGGATCATCTCGTACGGATGCCGGCGTACATGCGTTGCAAAACTATTTTCACTTTGATTTTGAAAGGCAAGTACATCCGCAGGCTTTATATAAGATAAATGCCATTCTCCCATTAGATATTGTTGTATTGAACATTTCTCAAATGCCGGCGCAGTCGCATGCCCGGTTTGATGCCATAAGCAGAAAGTATGAGTATAATATTCACACGTTCAAAAGTCCCTTCCTTACCGAATGTTCGCTCTTCTATCCTTATAAATTAAACCTGGATGTTATGCAGGAAGGAGCAGCGTTTTTAAAAGGCAAAAACAATTTCTTTCCGTTTTGTAAAACTAACACGCAAGTAAAAGACTTTACTTGTACGATAGTTAGCAGCGAATGGCAACATAACAATGCCAACTACATTTATACAATAGAAGCGAACCGCTTCTTAAGGGGAATGGTTAGACAGATTACGGCAACACTTTTAAAGTTGGGAAGAAATGTTTATTCTATATCAGAATTCAAAAACCTATTCAATAATAATCAAAAATGTGGCTTCTCACTACCTCCCCATGGCTTGTATTTAACCAACGTAACTTATTCTGAGAATTATTTTACTGCGCCGGCACTGCATTTAAACAAATAGCAGAAATAATCTTTTAAAATCGTTTGGTCAGTTAAGTCATCAGCCGTATCTTTGCAACCGCTTTTTGAAACAGGGTATACGACGCATTTATAAGTAAATTATTAAAAGAAATATTTAAATTAATTTTTTGGCTATCAGATAGTTACTTATGTTTGCAACCCGCTTTTTGACATTGTTATTCTTTACAAAGTTTCATATTTCTCTTCACAGTTTTTTATGAAATAAAGAGTAGAAAAATTTGGTCATCATTGATATACAATTATATCTTTGCCGTCCGAAAAAACGGGAGAAGTTCTTTACTTATCATCACGAAACATGAGTTTATTTTTTAAAATCCGATTGTTAAAACAATCTGAATCTAAAAATTAAATTTGGTGGAATAAATGAGGCTCGTACATTTGCACTCCCAATCGAAATAAGGGAATTAAAAAAGAAGTTCTTTACGACACAATAGATGTGGCACAAGGCCTTAAGATTCATAATCTTATCATCTGCAAAATCACTTCAACTTATGGTTGTTTTGATTTAAGATCTTTGAAAGTTTGGAAGCAACAGCAACAGTAATCTTTATGATTACGAACTAGGTAAGTCAAGCGATATAAAATTCGAAATTGACTCGTTAATTTTTGCTGTTCTTAATTTAAAACTAAGAACAACTTTGAAGTTAATAGTCAGTATCAAAACTCATTTACAATGGAGAGTTTGATCCTGGCTCAGGATGAACGCTAGCGGCAGGCTTAATACATGCAAGTCGAGGGGCAGCGCAGTGTAGCAATACATGGGCGGCGACCGGCAAACGGGTGCGGAACACGTACGCAATCTACCCAAAACTGATGAATAGCCCTCCGAAAGGAGGATTAATACATCGTAACCTAATGAAGTGGCATCACTTTATTAGTATAGCTCCGGCGGTTTTGGATGAGCGTGCGCCTGATTAGATAGTTGGCGGGGTAACGGCCCACCAAGTCTGCGATCAGTAACTGGTGTGAGAGCACGACCAGTCACACGGGCACTGAGACACGGGCCCGACTCCTACGGGAGGCAGCAGTAAGGAATATTGGTCAATGGACGCAAGTCTGAACCAGCCATGCCGCGTGAAGGATGAAGGTCCTCTGGATTGTAAACTTCTTTTATCTGGGACGAAACCTCTTATTCTTAAGAGACTGACGGTACCAGAGGAATAAGCACCGGCTAACTCCGTGCCAGCAGCCGCGGTAATACGGAGGGTGCAAGCGTTATCCGGATTCACTGGGTTTAAAGGGAGCGTAGGAGGGCAGGTAAGTCAGTGGTGAAATCTTCGAGCTTAACTCGGAAACTGCCGTTGATACTATCTGTCTTGAATACCGTGGAGATGAGCGGAATATGTCATGTAGCGGTGAAATGCTTAGATATGACATAGAACACCAATTGCGAAGGCAGCTCGTTACACGAATATTGACTCTGAGGCTCGAAAGCGTGGGGATCAAACAGGATTAGATACCCTGGTAGTCCACGCCCTAAACGATGGATACTCGACATACGCGATACACTGTGTGTGTCTGAGCGAAAGCATTAAGTATCCCACCTGGGAAGTACGACCGCAAGGTTGAAACTCAAAGGAATTGGCGGGGGTCCGCACAAGCGGTGGAGCATGTGGTTTAATTCGATGATACGCGAGGAACCTTACCTGGGCTAGAATGTAGTCTGACCGCCGGTGAAAGCTGGTTTTGTAGCAATACACAGATTATAAGGTGCTGCATGGCTGTCGTCAGCTCGTGCCGTGAGGTGTTGGGTTAAGTCCCGCAACGAGCGCAACCCCCATCAGTAGTTGCCATCAGGTAATGCTGGGAACTCTACTGAAACTGCCGTCGTAAGACGCGAGGAAGGAGGGGATGATGTCAAGTCATCATGGCCTTTATGCCCAGGGCTACACACGTGCTACAATGGGGCGTACAAAGGGCTGCCACTTAGCGATAAGGAGCCAATCCCAAAAAACGCCTCTCAGTTCAGATTGGAGTCTGCAACTCGACTCCATGAAGCTGGAATCGCTAGTAATCGTATATCAGCAATGATACGGTGAATACGTTCCCGGACCTTGCACACACCGCCCGTCAAGCCATGGAAGCTGGGTGTACCTAAAGTCGGTAACCGCAAGGAGCCGCCTAGGGTAAAACTAGTAACTGGGGCTAAGTCGTAACAAGGTAGCCGTATCGGAAGGTGCGGCTGGAATACCTCCTTTTTAGAGCACGTCAATGGTGTCCGCACCAATGATAACTGACTTACTGCTGTTGTTTCCATCTCTTTCAAACTTAATTAGTTCTTTACTTTTTATTTAAGTAACCCGATTCAATTGCGGGCTACAATCCTAATAGATCCGTAGCTCAGCCTGGTTAGAGCACTACACTGATAATGTAGGGGTCTCCAGTTCAAATCTGGACGGGTCTACAAATAATTAGCACATTAGCTCAATAGCTAATTGGTTAATTCTCTATGGGGGATTAGCTCAGCTGGCTAGAGCACCTGCCTTGCACGCAGGGGGTCAACGGTTCGAATCCGTTATCCTCCACTTCCAAAAGTTCTTTAAACATAGGTGTCCGCATTTGGCGTATTAGTTCACAACTAAAACATCTTCTTTGTCATTGGTTAATTAGCACATCAGCTAATCAGTTAATTGACTTAGCTCTTTGACATATTGGAAAAATCAAATAGTTGTTAGACGAGAGTCTAATTATCGATCACACAATTTTTATATCATCAATTTTTTTGGTGGTCTGAAGTTAGTGGTCGGGTAACAATACAATTTCAAATTTTTTAAAGCAACTAAGGGCGCATGGTGGATGCCTTGGCTCTGAGAGGCGATGAAGGACGTGGTAAGCTGCGATAAGCTACGGGGAGATGCACACAATCGTTACATCCGTAGATTTCCGAATGGGACAACCCAATACGTTGAAGACGTATTACACCGAAAGGTGAGCCAACCCCGAGAACTGAAACATCTAAGTACCGGGAGGAAAAGAAAATAATCGAATGATTCCCCAAGTAGTGGCGAGCGAACAGGGAAAAGCCTAAACTTAAGCGGCGTGCCGCTTGAGGGTTGTAGGACCGCATTTAGAAACTGTCATCAAGCTGAATTTCTTGGAAAACTAAACCATAGAGCGTGATAGTCGCGTAAGCGTAAATTGACAGGGACGAGCGGTATCCTGAGTAGGGCGGGACCGGAGAAATCCTGCTTGAATCTGCCAGCACCATCTGGTAAGGCTAAATACTCCTCAGAGACCGATAGTGAACCAGTACCGTAAGGGAAAGGTGAAAAGCACCCTAAACAAGGGAGTGAAATAGTACCTGAAACCGTGCGCCTACAAGCGGTCGGAGCCAGCATAGCAATATGTGTGGTGACGGCGTGCCTTTTGCATAATGAACCTACGAGTTGCTCCTCACTGGCGAGGTTAAGTTCTTTAATAACGGAGCCGTAGCGAAAGCGAGTCCAAATAGGGCGTTTAGTCAGTGGGGGCAGACGCGAAACTTTGTGATCTATCCATGGGCAGGCTGAAGGTGTGGTAACACACACTGGAGGGCCGAACTCGTTGACGTTGAAAAGTCTTGAGATGACCTGTGGATAGGGGTGAAAGGCCAATCAAACTGAGAGATAGCTCGTTCTCCCCGAAATGTATTTAGGTACAGCGTCACATTTTAGAAGTTTATTAGAGGTAGAGCTACTGATTGGGCTAGGGGGCTTCACCGCCTACCAAACCCTGACAAACTCCGAATGCTAATAAATATCTGTGGCAGTGAGGCTGTGGGCGCTAAGGTCCATGGCCGAGAGGGAAATAACCCAGAATAACAGCTAAGGTCCCTAATACGTAGTTAAGTTGATCAAACGAGGTGGGGTTTCTATAACAGCCAGGATGTTGGCTTGGAAGCAGCCATTCATTTAAAGAGTGCGTAACAGCTCACTGGTCGAGAGACCCTGCACGGAAAATAATCGGGCATCAAACTACGAACCGAAGCTTTATGATTGCACTTTGAGTGTATATCGGTAGGGGAGCATTGAAATCTGCATCGAAGGTGATAGGTGACTATTGCTGGAGCGATTTCAAAAGAAAATGTAGGTATAAGTAACGATAAATAAGGTGAAAAACCTTATCGCCGAAAGTCTAAGGGTTCCTGATCAACGTTAATCGGATCAGGGTTAGTCTGGTCCTTAGGTGAACCCGAAAGGGGTAGCTGATGGAAAGCTGGTTAATATTCCAGCACCAGCATTAGTTTCGATGGGGTAACGCAGTATTGAAAGTTCCTCGCACTTACGGAATAGTGCGATTAAGGTTGTAGCTATTTTCTTTGCAGGTAAATCCGCAGAGAAAGGCAAAGACTGAAAGTACACAGAGGCTTCGGCCAAAGTGAGTGAACCTAAAAGCTGCCGAGAAAAACCTCTAAGGTTAGGCTAATGCTGCCAGTACCGCAAACCGACACAGGTAGACGGGATGAATATTCTAAGGCGCTCGGGTGAGCCGTGGAGAAGGAACTAGGCAAATTAACGCTGTAACTTCGGGATAAAGCGTACCGCAGCAATGCGGTCACAGTAAAATGGTTCAACCAACTGTTTAACAAAAACACAGGGCCCTGCAAAATCGAAAGATGACGTATAGAGCCTGATACCTGCCCGGTGCTGGAAGGTTAAGGAAGGATGTTCGGCGCAAGCCAAAGCTTCTGACTGAAGCCCCAGTAAACGGCGGCCGTAACTATAACGGTCCTAAGGTAGCGAAATTCCTTGTCGGGTAAGTTCCGACCTGCACGAATGGTCTAATGAGTTGAACACTGTCTCCTCCACGAGCCCGGTGAAATTGTAGTATCGGTGAAGATGCCGGTTACCCGCCACGGGACGGAAAGACCCCGTGAACCTTCACTACAACTTTGCATTGATTTTGAACAACCGATGTGTAGGATAGTTGGGAGACTTTGAAGCCCTTTCGCCAGGAGGGGTGGAGTCAACGTTGAAATACCAACCTTCGTTTGTTTAGAGTCTAATCCCTTGCGGGAAACAGTGCATGGTGGGTAGTTTGACTGGGGTGGTCGCCTCCTAAAAAGTAACGGAGGCTTGCAAAGGTTCCCTCAGTACGGTTGGTAATCGTACGAAGAGCGCATTAGTATAAGGGAGCTTGACTGTGAGACATACAGGTCGAGCAGGGACGAAAGTCGGCTAAAGTGATCCGGTGGTTCTGTATGGAAGGGCCATCGCTCAAAGGATAAAAGGTACTCCGGGGATAACAGGCTGATCTCCCCCAAGAGCTCATATCGACGGGGAGGTTTGGCACCTCGATGTCGGTTCGTCACATCCTGGGGCTGGAGAAGGTCCCAAGGGTTCGGCTGTTCGCCGATTAAAGTGGCACGTGAACTGGGTTCAGAACGTCGCAAGACAGTTCGGTCCCTATCTGTGGTGGGCGCTAGTAAATTGAGAGGACGTGACCTTAGTACGAGAGGACCGGGTCGCACGTACCGCTGGTGTATCTGTTATGCCGCCAGGTGTAATGCAGAGTAGCTATGTACGGCATGGATAAACGCTGAAAGCATCTAAGCGTGAAACCATCCTCAAGATGAGTTTACTTTTAAGGGTCGTCAAAGACTATGACGTTGATAGGCTACAGATGTAAAGCTAGTGATAGCAAAGTCGAGTAGTACTAATTGCCCGTAAGCTTTAATTTTATTTTTGTTCTCTTGTCTGACAACTATTTTCCAATATGACATTATTAGATGTTGGTACTCAGTACTAAGATTTTAGACTTGTGTCTTTTGTCTTGTTACTATTATCTAAGTACTTACATTTTTATCTTTTTATGGTGGTTTTGCCGAGGGTGTTCACCTCTTCCCATACCGAACAGAGAAGTTAAGCCCCTCATGGCCGATGGTACTGCACAAAAATGCGGGAGAGTAGGTAGCTGCCATATTTATTAGAAAAAGCCTTTCAGAAATGAGAGGCTTTTTTTATTTTATAGGCTTTCTAAATCATGTTCTTACTTCAAGAAGTAAAAGACACGTCATTGTAGGTATCTTATCGCTCTCTTAGAAAAAGCTTTATCCTTAAATTGCAAGTTCTTCCTATCGCTTTTTAGTCTGTTCGCTTTACCTCTCACTATAATTGCTTGTAATTATCGCTATACTTGTATACCGAATACCTTATTTTGTTCTTAGCTATGAAAATTAAAATCAAAGAACGATCACTATTTGCAAAAGTTGCCGCATATAAACTAAAGTGCAAAAAAGTAGCTGCCGTATTAGGCCGCACCATTCATCTATGGAACATCAGCCGCGAAGATTTTTTGAAGCGTAAGCCTTGGGTTATACACGAAATTGTACATGTGCAACAGTTTAAGCGGTATGGTTTTCTGCTCTTTGTGTTTTTGTATATAATGGAAAGCATGAGAAATGGCTATCACAATAACCGGTTTGAAGTGGAGGCAAGGGCAATAGAAGAAACCGGTGACCTGGATCTTTCCGGATTTGATTTTATTTAGTTAGAAGCTATGCGTGGCAAAGGTTTCAACGCTAAGCCATTTAGTTACTCCTCATTTAACGAATTGATGCTATTCGCAAAAATATTACTTGTCTTTTATGTTGGATTGGCATTAGCTTCTTGTCAAAGAGCAACTCCACCACCAGTGGAACTGTTTAAACCCTTGTTTGACAGCGTCCCGGCAAAAGTACCTGTGGTACCCCTTATTGCTGAAGCATCCGGAATTGCTGACAGCAAGCTAAATGCCGGTTATTTATGGGTGGAAGAAGATAGTGGAAACCCACCACAGTTAACGCTTTTACAACACAACGGCATCGTAAAAAAAACAGTGTACATCAAAGGTGCGACGAACCGCGATTGGGAAGACATGTGCATAAGCGGCAACGATATATACATTGCCGAAACCGGCGATAACAACGCCATGTATCCCGATTACGCCTTCTACAAATTTCCGGAACCTTCTTTGTCCGTTGATACCGTTAGAAGTTTTGAAACCATTCGCTTCCGGTATCCCGATGGCTCACATGATGCGGAGGCTTTTTTGGTTGAACCAACGACCGCCAATATTTATATCATTACAAAAAGAGATGTGGCTTCACGCCTTTATAAATTAACAGCACCGTTTTCGGGTGGTGGTGTTTATACAGCTTCTTTGGTAGGCCAGTTAAATTATAACGGCGTAGTAAGTGCAGCAATATCCAACGATGCTAAAGAAATTGTAATCAAGACCTATTTCGGATTAAATTATTATCAAAAAAATGCGACTGATTTAATAGAGGCAACGTTGCAAAAGATATCGCCCATTGCTATTCCTTACCTGGCAGAACCACAGGGCGAAGCAGTTTGTTTTAGTGCGGTTGGGGATGGCTATTATACATTGAGTGAAATAGGGTCGGCAACTTATCAGCATCTTTATTTTTATAAAAGAAATTAAAGAAAATTGTTGTTTGGATTCTTATTTATTGAAGTGAATTTCCATTGGCTTTCTTGTGAATAAAATACGCGACAGTAAACTGATAGTCTATTCAAAAAATAGCTATTTTGAACATCAGAATCGTTCAACCAAACTAACAACAACTATGTTTAGATCACCCTTTAAGTTTAACGGCCGCATTAGAAGAACGGAATATTTTCTATCTGTTTTATTTTTCTATGGGGGCCTTTTTATTTTCATTGTAGCCTTGGATGGTCTGGTAAGGGATAGCGGAACGAAAGCGATAATTACCCTTTCTTTCTTTTTGCCTTGTGCTGTTTTTATGCTGGCCCAAGGAGTTAAGCGGTCGCATGATGCCGGTAACAGCGGCTGGTTTTTATTAATCCCACTGTATGGGTTTATACTTTTATTTGCTGATAGCCAGGTTGGAGAGAATAAGTATGGTCTCAATCCCAAAGGCATTGGAAACGATATAGCTTTTTCTTTTGAAAGCGACAATGAAACTATGATCAACTGACGCTATTTCAGCAACCGGTAAACGGGATAATTGTTATGCACCGGCTCATAATAAGGTGAGGCCCTGTAAACAAAATCCAATTGGGCCTGTCCGTTTTTTGCGAAAGCTGAATCTACTCTATTCTTTTCCTCTAACTGTTGTTTTATATCTGGGTGCGACTGTAAAAAAGCAGCGGCAGTTTCTTCAAACACATAATCGGAGAAATCTTCTTTTTGCCCAAGAATGGGATCAAAAAAATTCCAGGCGAAATAGCTGTCTTCGCCCTGCGGCTCTAAGGTTTCAATAAGAAAGCGAACACCTTTTTGATTCAATGGAATCAGGTAATCGCCCTTCCGAAAAGCTATTTTTTTGATAGAACTTGATAGCTGCACATTACGGTTAGCATGATGCCCTTCGTACGGACGATTGCCGGATATATAATTCTCGATATGATACGCTTCTACCTCAATGATCGTGTCGTTTTTTAAGCGCTTCATTGCAATTCCATTTGCCTCTAATCGTTCAACCACTTTCCACCAGCCTTGAGAGATAATATAGGCTTTTGGTTTTTGTACCGACAGTGTATCAACATACGTGTTATAAAAAGGAACCTTTTTTTCATAAGGTTTTGTGCGGTCGTAATATAGTCTCGGCAAGCCTGAAACACCGCTAAGTTTATGGCCGGCTTCATATCCTTTAAATGTTATTTCTGTGCTCTTTGTTTTGTCCCATCTCCAGGCGATGGGAAATGAGGCTTGTGCCAGTTGTAACGTCTTGGTCTGTTCTCTGAGATCAACTATTTCTTTGCCATGGAGCGAAGCAAACGCTATAAAACTTTCCATCAGGGCCTTGTCCGATGCAACCCTTTGTTTGTAGGGCTTTAGCATGTGTGTTTCGGGCATAAAAGCAAAGGTATTCCAAAGTGTCGCATAGCCGGTGCTGTAACGTGGACTGTCCCAATACTGCGGCCAGCCCTTATCGGGGGTTTCGCCAAAATGATTTACATAAGGTACTAAATCAAATCCTTTTTGTTTCATCAACGGATAAAGTGCTGGTTCCAATTGATTGGTCAAATACTCGCCCATGGCGCCTCCCAGCTTGTTGTGCTGAGAGGATAGTAAGGTCATTACATGCTGGTAATCGGCTCCATTGCTTACATGATTGTCAATAAAAATATCCGGGTCCAAAAGCTGAAATATCTTTGTGAACGAAGCTGCGTTCTTTGAATCCATTTTGATAAAGTCGCGATTCAGGTCAAGGTTTTGTGCGTTACCACGAAAGCCTTTTTCAATTGGGCCGTTTTGGTCAATACGATAATTTTTACTTCGGTCTAAGCATCCGCCAATATTATAAACGGGGATGATGGCGAGAATAATGGAAGAAGGTAGTGTATATTTCTTTTCAACAATCTCCTTAATTAAAAGCATACTCGCATCTATGCCATCCGGCTCGCCGGGATGAATGCCATTGTTAATAAGAATGATTGTCTTCCTTTTTGCTTTGATGCTTTTTATATCAAAATCTTTATCGGCTGAAACCATTACAAGATTAAGTGGAAAGCCCGCATCAGTCGGTCCCATTTCCATCATCTTCACTATTGGCGATACCGCATCAATCGCCTTCCACCAACCGATGATATCTGTATAAGTAGGCGACTCGGTACCGCCCGATTTTTCAAACTGCGTAGTAAGGTTTTGGCTGTAAGCAAGTAAGCCATTACAGAGAAAAATAAGGAGAAGGAAATTTCGCATAGGCGAATGTAGCGGTATGGCCAATAAAAAAAGCATCCTGTTTAAACGGGATGCTTTCAACTATTTATTATTAGAAAAATTACTTCCCTAAAGCATTCGCTTTTCTCGCCAATTTGCTTTTTAAATTAGCCGCTTTGTTTTTGTGGATAACACCACGTTTGGCTAATTTATCAATCATAGAAGACACTTCCGGCAATTTTTCGCCAACAGCTTTCGCATCAGTACCAGCTTTAAAATCGCGGATCGCATTACGGGTGGTCTTACCATTATAACGGTTACGTTCGCGACGGACGGCTGCCTGACGGGTATCTTTTTTTGTTGCCTTATGATTAGCCATGTTCTTTTTAATTTCGGAGGGCAAATGTAGGGGAAACAATTTAAAGTTATAAACTGCTATTCCATTTTTTTTGTTAAGCGGATGTTTACATTCCGGCAGGGAAAAATTCATACTGCACTTATGTAACATTTGCCTCCCTCTAACTGCCTGCCGCAAAGGTATCATCGGTATATTTGCCCTCCCAAGTTCAACCAATTTTCATGAAGGATTTTTCTTACATCACCCAGTCGCACCCCGCTTACATCGAGGGCCTGTATAACGATTTTGTACACAACCCGGAAAGCGTTGATCCGCAGTTTCGCCGCTTTTTTGAAGGCTTCGATTTTGCCGTAAACCAAGGCGCATCTACAAACGGTAATAGTGTTAATGGACACACGGCATCTGCAGAAGCGGCTACGAAGCCTGTAGATGCAGGCCAGTTACCTAAAGAGTTCTCTGTTTATAATCTTATTACCGCTTATCGCAACAAAGGGCACCTGGTAGCCGATACCAACCCAATCAGAAAACGGAAAGACCGTGGCGCCAACCTTGACTTAACGTATTTTGGATTAACGGATACAGACTTGCCAACTAAATTTATGGCGGGCAAGTTCATTGGAATGGAAGGGGCCACCTTGCAGCAGGTGCTGGATAAGCTGCAAAAAATTTATACGCATCATGTAGGTATTGAGTACGATTACATTTTAAAGCAGGAACGGGTAGATTGGATACAGAAAGAATTTGAAAGCGGTTTTGTGCAAACACTTCCACTGGACAAGCAAAAACGCATTTTACAGAAGTTGAACCAGGGCGTCATCTTCGAAAAATTTCTTCATACAAAATATGTCGGCCAGAAACGTTTTTCACTGGAAGGTGGTGAAACAACGATTGCGGCTTTAGATGCTATCATTAGTACCGGTGCAGACTTAGGCGTGAAAGAAGTAGTGATTGGTATGGCGCATCGTGGCCGGCTAAATGTGCTGGCAAATATTTTAGGTAAAACGTACGAACAAATATTTAGCGAGTTTGAGGGCACGGCCATTCCTGACCAAACCATGGGTAGTGGTGATGTAAAATATCATCTTGGTTTCAGTTCGGAAGTAGATACGAACAACGGAAAAAAAGTGCACTTAAAATTAGCGCCTAATCCTTCGCATTTAGAAGCGGTTAACCCCGTGGTATTGGGCTATGCACGAGCCAAGGCCGATTGCTTATACGACTCCGAATTTGATTCGGTACTGCCTATATTAATTCATGGTGATGCCTCTCATGCCGGGCAGGGGATTGTATATGAGATTGTACAAATGAGCAATTTGAACGGCTACTACACCGGTGGCACTATTCACTTTGTCATTAATAACCAAATTGGTTTTACTACTGATTTTGATGATGCGCGGAGTTCCGATTACAGCACGTCGGTGGCGGCTACTATACAGGCGCCGGTGATTCATGTAAATGGAGATGACCCCGAAGCTGTTGTAAAGTGCGTGGAGATTGCCACCCGCTACCGCCAGGAGTTTAACGCCGACATCTTCATTGATATGGTTTGTTATCGTCGCCATGGACATAACGAAGGCGATGATCCTAAGTTTACGCAGCCGCAGTTATATGCGATGATTGATAAACATGCGAACCCAAGAGAAACCTATGTAGCCTATCTGTTGCAAAATGGTGAGAGCGATGCGCAACAACTGGCAAAGGATATGGAAAAGCAGTTCTGGAGCGATTTGCAGGAACGCCTTGACGAAATAAAGCAGCATCCGTTACCTTATAATTATCAGGGCCCGGAGCTTTGGTGGCGCAGCTTGAGAAGGGCCACAGAAGAGGATTTCGATCAATCGCCGGTGACGGCAATTACGGAAGAATCATTCAAAAAATTATTTGACGGGTTAATGAAATTTCCCGAAGGCTTTAAGCCACTGCGCAAAGTGGAAAAAATTCTTCAGGATAAAATAAAGCTGTTTGAAGCCGAACAAAAGTGTGATTGGGCTACAGGCGAATTATTGGGTTACAGCAGTTTACTGGTAGAGAAAAAAGATGTGCGTATGAGTGGGCAGGATGTAAAGCGGGGAACGTTCTCGCATCGCCATTCAGTTATTTATGATGAGGATACCAACAAGGAATATAACCGCTTAAATCATTTTGAAGATGGGCAGGGCCAGTTCCGCATTTATAATTCATTGTTGAGTGAGTATGGCGTGTTAGGATTTGAATACGGCTATGCCATGGCCAACCCCAACAATCTTGTTTTATGGGAAGCGCAGTTTGGCGATTTTGCCAACGGCGCCCAAATTATTATTGACCAGTTCATTTCCTCTTCCGAACAAAAATGGCAGCGGATGAGTGGCGTGGTGATGTTGTTGCCGCATGGCTACGAAGGCCAGGGACCGGAGCATAGCAGTGCAAGATTGGAACGTTTTTTACAACAATGCGCCGAGTTAAATATGGTCGTGACCAACATCACTACTTCGGCCAACTTCTTTCATGCTTTACGCCGTCAAATGACCTGGGCGTTCCGTAAGCCGCTGATTAATTTTTCGCCCAAGGCCAATCTGCGTTTACCAGCTACATATTCGCACATCAGCGAGTTTACCAAGGCCGGCTTTAAAGAAGTGATAGATGATGCTTATGTTTTGGATGCGGCTGCGGTAAAGACTTTGCTTTTTTGTAGCGGAAAAATATATTTTGATTTAGCGGAAAAGCAACAAAAAGATACACGGAAAGACGTGGCTATCATTCGGCTCGAACAAATCTATCCGTTGCCTTATAAACAATTAGATGCGCTTTATAAAAAATACAGCAAGGCCACCTGGTTCTGGGTGCAGGAAGAGCCGTTGAATATGGGTGCAGCTTCGTTCCTGCAAATGAATTTGAAAAGTATTAACTATGGCATCATCAGCCGCCAGCCAGGCGCCGCTACTGCCAGCGGTTACAGCAAAGTACATGCACAGGAGCAGGCGGAGATTGTAGAGACGGCGTTTGGGATGTGAAGGACTGTTCACAGCAACCACGCTACTACAATTTTGAATAGCCAACTTATTTCTGGTGCAAATTTTAATCTGCAATAAGGTAGCCTGATACACTCATAATTACCTGATAAAGCGTAAAAGAGTTGCCTCCGTTATAAACGGATGTTGACAAGGTTAGGCTCATTGGCTGGTCTATATAAATGTCAAGCCCCTTATCATAATTGCCGCCGGTTATTGAGCCACCCTGGCTGAACAAAGGCACATGGCTAACATTCACAAAATGGCGTGTATTAATGTTGTCAACCATATTGAAACTTATAAATCCGATTGCCGAAGAAGAGTTGGTTAGCGTAACGTTTGAGTTAATGTCAAAATGATATAGGCCTGTCTTTGTAAAACTGATCACCATTTCCCTGCTGTTAGTTGTATTGGACCCTGAGCCAATGCTTGCAGTAGCAGTGCCTGTATTGTAAAGAGTAGTCAACGCCCCGCCACCGCTAAAAGTGTAAAACTGTTCAAAAAAGAATCGTTCTGTATTGCCATACGCCGATGCTTTCCAACTGGCGCCTCCGGTAGCATCACTGGTTAAAACTTTATTTACTCCTTGTGTGCCATCAATAAGCTTAAGGGAGCCTGCCACATGAAGTTTTGCTGTAGGGCTGTTAGTCCCAATGCCTACATTACCATTGTCCAAAATGCTTAGCCGTTCTTTTAAATTATTCTGACTACCGTCGGCGAAAGTATAAAGCGAAATGCGGGACGTATTGACTCCATTACCTATAGTCTTTAGCGCACCGGTAAAGTAGCTTCCATTTTTAAAGTACAAGCCCAAATTAGTGTTTGCTGCTAAGGCAGTTTGATTTTCGAGTGTGAGTAAGGCAGTATCTGCAGGCCGCACCACATGCAGAGCGGCGGTTGGAATAGTGGTTCCAATACCTACATTTTGTCCAAAAGAAAAGAGGGCTGTTGTTGAAAAAAAAGCAAGCAAAAATTGTCTCATATTGTTTTGATTGTTGAATAGAAAATAAAAGTGTTTCAAATAAAATGGAGCAGGTAACGGTTTATTGCGGAGAATAAGCTATTTGATTGGGGCCGAAATAAAAAGAAATCTGCCTATCCGCCAAACAAAAAGGAGAAATTATTCCGGATTAGGGATAGATAAAAAAGTTTGTTCAGTAAGTGAAGCTTAGGTTTTGACAAGGATAAAACATCACCGGAAAAGCTAAGGCCTTAGGTTGCGAAAAATACTTTTGCCTATCTTTTTTTACCCGAAATTTGCCCGACTATAATTTTACTATGATTGAAATAAAAGTACCTACGGTTGGCGAATCTATTAACGAAGTGACGCTGGTAAAATGGCTGAAGCCGGATGGCGCTTATGTAGAGCGTGATGAAGTGATTGCTGAACTGGAGAGTGAAAAGGCTACGTTTGAATTGAATGCCGAGCAAGCGGGTATTTTAAAAACGGTAGGGAAAGAAGGTGATACGCTAAACATTGGTGATGTAGTAGCACAGATAGATGATACGGCTGCTAAGCCAACGAGCAATGAGCAACCGGCAATAAGCAATATGCCACCAACAACAGGTAATGAAAAGCTTAAGGAAGATAAAGGCCCCGATATGCAAAAGACCGATGCGCTTGCGCAAGCCGGCAAGCCATCAACCGAACGGGCAACCAGCAACCAGCAACCAGCGCCTGACCTCAAGGCCACGCCGGTAGCCTCCGCCATCATTGCTGATAAAAAAGTTGATCCGGCAACCATACAACCTACCGGATACAATGGAAAGATTTTAAAAGATGATGTACTAAGTGCGTTAGAGCATCCCGGCACCAAACCAGGTGTTGAATTATTCAATCGTACAGAAGGCCGCGAGAAGATGAGTAATCTTCGCAAAACGGTCAGCCGCCGATTGGTAGAAGCTAAGAACACGACAGCCATGCTCACTACGTTTAATGAAGTGGACATGAGCAAAATCATGGCCATACGCACGGCTAATAAAGACAAGTTTAAAGAAAAACATGGTGTTAACTTAGGCTTCATGTCGTTCTTTGCCAAAGCCTGTTGTTACGGCCTGGCCGAGTGGCCCGCCGTTAATGCCTACATTGACGGCGACGCTATCATCTACCATAATTATTGCGACATATCAATTGCGGTATCGGCGCCTAAAGGGTTGGTTGTCCCCGTTATTCGCAATGCGGAAAGCCTTACTATGGATGGCATTGAAAAAAAAGTGGTGGAGCTGGCCGGTAAAGCCCGTGATAATAAATTAAGCATGGAAGAAATGCAGGGCGGCACTTTTACTATCACCAATGGCGGCGTATTTGGTTCTTTAATGAGCACACCTATTATCAACATTCCACAGTCGGCTATTTTGGGCATGCATAAAATTCAGGAACGCCCTGTGGTAGTAGATGGGCAAATCGTTATCCGCCCAATGATGTACCTGGCGTTGAGTTACGATCACCGGATCATTGATGGCCGTGAGTCAGTTTCCTTTCTTGTACGGGTGAAAGAATTGTTAGAGAATCCGGAACTGCTTTTGTTCGGAAAAGATCCGGTTAAGGCTTTATTGAAATTGTAATTTCAATTACATTAGCCGCAAAATAACCCCATGCGATCAAGACTGTCTGCTCTTGCCCTTATTTGCCTGTTAGCATCCTGCCAAAAAGAAATAAATTTTGATACCGGTACGGCCCCGGGCTCTGGTGGCGGATCTGGAAGCACGTCGGGCCTTTTAGTTAAAGCCGTAGCGGTAACCGGTTCCGAAACCCAAACCTCGTTATACACCTACAATGCGCAGAGCCAGTTAGAGACACTTACCACTAAAGGAACTTCCGGTGGGATGTCAGTAGATAGCTACCAGAAGTACGTACGTGATGCAGCGGGAAGAATTGTAAAAGTGCTCCAGAAATTGCCTGACCAGGCCGGAACTACATCTGATACTTCTGTAAGAATTTATTCTTACCCTAATGCCACCACGATGAATTACACGTATAGCGTAAGTGTGATGGGGCTTACCGCATTTGGCTTTACCAATACCACTACAGACAGTACTGTTTATAATTACAGCGGCGGCAAACTAATCTCTTATAATTCCTACCTGTCGTCTTCGTTCTCGCCAGGCATGACGATGTTAAGCAGCAAATATGATTTTACGTATGACGCATCCGATAGAGTGACGGATATGAAAGTTTACACCGATGCCAGCAACCCGGGCGGACCAATGACATTAGATGCCCAATGGAAGTACACCTATAGCGCAGGTGTCATCAACAACGTTTATATTTCTCCCAGTGCAGCCCAAAATCTGATATTAAATGGTTTGCCTAATACTACCAGCAATAGTATCAGTAAATTGGAAACTATATCGGCCAATACGGCGCCGCCAACTAATCTTGTTATCACTACCACCTATGTAACGGGGGCAGGCAATAAACCGGTTTCAGCCACCGCTGTAATTACCAATACCGGTCAGCCCACACAAACAACCAACTACACGTTTTACTATCAGTAAACGATACGGTGCTGTAGCAACACTTGCAAAAACAAAACTTACTTATTCCTCTGTGTTTTTGATGACATTGTTTTTTTGTCGTTGTATCTTAGAGGCCAACCCATCTGTTATGAAAAGGATAGTACCTGCTCTTTTATTGCCGGTTTTAATTTTAAGTGCTTGCCAGAAAGAGCCCAGTTTTGAAGACCCAAATAGTATTCCGGGTAGCGGGGGCAGTGGTACGTCAACAACGGGTTTATTAGTAAGGGCTGTTCAAGCCTCATCTGCCGATTCAAGTGTTTCCATTTATACGTACGATGCCGCTAAGCGCTTAGTATTTATGGATGTTGCCGACTCGCAGTCGAGCTATACCAGCCGCATTGTTAGAAATGTTTCGGGCATCATTATACAGTACATTTTAAAAAGTCCGCAGTTTGCCAGCTTAGGCATTGACAGCCTTGCGACCAATGTGTTTTACGATAATGCTTTATCGCGTTATACCTATATGAAGTTTGATTTGAATATTGGCGGGGTACCATTATCTGACAGCGCAGTATTTACGTATGATGGCACAGGAAATATTACCAGCCGTACCGAATACTCCAAAACACTTATAGGTGGCTACCAACCAGCCGGCCGAACTGACTTCACCTACGCAGGGGGCAACGTTTCTTCGGAAAAAAATTATGACTACAGTGGCAGTTATACGCTTAGTTCTATCACCACTTATACGTATGATGCAAAACTAAATCCCCTGATACTTGGTAAAGAAGCCATTGTAATTGGCCTTACCAGCATGTACGGACCTAATAATGCCACCGGAGTAAATTTTGTAGATGCTACCGACCCTGCCAACAATACTACCCAGACTTCTGCCTATACGTACAATGCATTAAATAAGCCTTCCGGTGGCAGTTCTGTCGCTAATCCGGGAGCTTCAAATTATACGTTGCGTTTTTATTACAATTAAAATAAGGCGAAAAAAACTATGGCGGATGTTAATAGCAGCCGCCATTTTTGTTGTGGATATTTGCGTATGTTTTTGCACCGTTATCTGCAATCGGCTACACTCATCATAGAATCTTATACAGGCGACATACCCTTAGCCGCCTGGTTGAAAACCTATTTCAAGCAACATAAAAAATTCGGATCAAAGGATAGAAAACTCGTAGCCGATTTATGTTTTTGCTTTTACCGCATCGGCGCAATAAAGGCTGGTGAAAGTATAGAAGAGAGGCTGCTGATTGCGCAGTTTTTATGTAATGGTAACAGTGACTTTATACAGGAATTAAAGCCGCAATGGGCGCCTTATTCAGCACAATCAGTTCAACAAAAGCTATCCTTTTTAGGAGTAGAACAGGATGCAATTTTTCCTTTTCAGAATGAAATCAGCACTGAGATTAATAAATCCTTATTTCAACTTTCGTTTTTGGTACAACCCGATTTATTCCTTAGAATACGTCCCGGAAAAATAGGTATAGTAACTAAAAAAACAGAAGCAGCTTCAATTCCTTTTTTAGCAGAAGATGATTGTATTCGCCTGCCCAATGGGAGTAAGGTGGATGAGCTGAAAGAGCCGGATAAAGATGCTGTAGTGCAGGATAAAAATTCGCAGCAAGTGCTTGCTTCTTTAAAGGAACAGGATCATTTACACATCAAAAATTGTTGGGATTGTTGCGCGGCCAGTGGTGGTAAATCTATTTTGCTGCACGACTATCTGCCCCAGGTTCAATTGACGGTCTCCGATGTTCGCCAAAGTATTTTGCACAATCTTAAAGCTCGTTTTAAAAGAGCCGGAATACAGCGCTATCAAGCCTTTGTGGCTGATTTGTCTGCACCGCAATTTTCTATCGCCGCAAAATTTGATCTGGTTATTTGCGATGCACCTTGTAGTGGTTCGGGCACCTGGAGCCGAACGCCGGAACAACTCTGTTTCTTTCAACAAGATAAGATAGCTGACTATGCCCGTTTGCAAAAAACTATTGTAAGCAACGCCGTGAAAGGCGTAACAAAAGGTGGCTGGTTTCTTTACATCACCTGCTCTGTTTTTAAAAGGGAAAATGAAGAAGTAGTGGACTACATTGTACAAAAGACCTCGTTGCAATTAGTAGATCAGCGGTACCATAAAGGATACACCCAAAAAGCTGATACGCTTTTTTCCGCCCTGTTTTTATTGAAGCTTGATTAATTCTTTTGTTTCAAGCAACTTGTCGTTGTTGTAGATACTAACGTAGTATTTGCCATTGGCTAAGTAAGCCGACGGAAGCTCAAACGTAGCCGTACCAGTGGATTTACTGTTACGGATGACAGATACTACCTGGCCTTTATTGTTGCTTACCTGAATTACTAAATTTTGTATCGGATAAGTGGTAGTGATCTTTAAAACAATACGGTCTCTGGCCGGATTGGGCATTAGCACTATGGCTGACGTAAGCGTGGCAACCGGGTTAATGGCCGTGGTTACACAAGAGGAAGATAAATTTACACTGACGGTATCCATATAATCCGCCGTTACTGTAGCTGTTGCTGTATCAATAATTTCGCGGATGCGGTAACTGATATTTCCCGCCTGAACATTTATTAGCGTATCGTTATAACTATAGCTGCGGGCACTAAAATTTATACCGCTGCTTTGCCGTTCGGCGATTTTAGTATAGCCGGTTTCACCTGGCCCTTTTCGCTCTATCTCATACTTCATGGTGCTAATATCCTTGCTGGTCCAATTGATAGTATTCCTGCAAGAACCCGCCGTTACCGATGCCGTTGAAAAATCTTTTAACAGGATAAGCACCGCCTTCTTCATATCAGGAATGCCATAGCCTACACGGGCATCCGGGGCTGTAGCTTTACTGCCCGATTGACGAAGGGCTCTAATGACCTGATAATTATTGAACTCCTGAAAGCCTTGCCAGAGGCAGGTTGTAAGGCCAGCTATGTTGGGTGTTGCAAAAGAAGTTCCATTGCTCGTTCCAATAGTGTTGTTAGGTAATTGCAACACGGTATTTAACCCAACCGAAGCTACATCGGGTTTTATACGGTTATCTGATGTAGGGCCATAGCTGGAGAAAGACGCCACAGCACCACTGGTAGAAACGGCACCTACGGCCATCACACTATCCACATCGGCAGGAGTGGATATATAATGCCAGGAATTAGTGCCATCGTTACCGGCAGCGTTTACTACCAATACGCCTTTTTTCGCCGCCAATTCAGCTCCCTTAGCCGCAATGGTGGTATGGCCGTTCATGTCTGCATACGTATGATCAAAAGTGGAATTGTCGAAAGTGGTATAGCCAAGCGACGATGTAATTAGATCACCGCCAGAACTATCTGTTTTTTCTGCGGCGCAAACCCAGTTGTGTTCTTCAATAGGATATTCAGAGGAAGCATCCTCGCTACGAAATAAATAGAAAGAAGCTTTGGGCGACGTGCCTACAAATGTGCCGGGAATATTGCCGGCAATAGTGGAGAAACATTCCATGCCATGCGTGTCATCTTCCACCACGCTTTGTTCACGGGCAACAAAATCATAAGTGCCTAACACCTGCCCATTGATGTTTACACTATCAAAGGAGCTAAGTGTACTGTAATGATAAAAGCCGGCATCTAATATGCCTATGATCATTCCTTGTCCGCGCAGGCCGATGTTATGCAGGAACTCCCCATTATGAATATGGATTTGGCTGAACGATGAACCATAATTGAAAAAGTCCGCTTCCACGTTAGCTATCTTTTGGCCTTCGGTTGCCTTATTTTCTTTTTCAATTTTAGCGGAAATACTTGTTTGTCGTGCCCCAATTGGCGTTACCGTTTGCACAAAAGAAAAGCTGTTGATCTTAGCCAGGGCCGCCGCATCGGAGGTTTGAATAGAAAAGGAATTAAGCCAACGAGATATATTTAAAATAGTGACCGCACCGGATAAACGGATGCTGTCAACATAACGTGGTGTAACGGGTAAATCAGTACTGTCAAGGCTTATACCGTAACGTAGCCGCCGGTTAAGGGCTCGTTGCGACAGGTAGCTTAATGGAGTGTTTAAAGAGAAAGGAGTACCGGCCTTATTTTTAAACTGGATAATATACCGGCTGAATTGCGCCTCACTTATCGTAACAATCATCATCAATAACAGGCACAAACAATTTCTTTTCATAGCGCTAATTATGATCTATAATGGATCGTTTTACACCAAAGCCCCTATAGCCGGGCCTTTGGCCGCTGCTGGGTTGATACTCCCACATATCAAATTCCTGAAAAACCAACCCAAGCCCTTTGGCATATTTCTCTACCGAACGGGTTTTGAAAGAATAATTATCTGAAGTAACGGGGATGCTCGATCCTTCATCGGACTGCTCAACGGTTACTACATTAGAAATCGACTTTCCATTGGCGGTGAAGGTTTCATCCGATGCAGCATACGTGTACTGCCAATCACTGATATCATTGTCAATGCTAAAATCAAACGTAGGCGCATAAGGGCTGGTAGGTAAGAACTGATTGCCTTTCCAGGTATTGTCAACCTTTACCGGCGTCACGAGTTTTACTGTACGGAGATTATTTTCTATCACTTCAAGAGTATTGGCTGTAGGGGTTATAAACAAGGTGCCTTGTGGTTTCCAGGCCTGCAGGCCGGCGGTATCTCTGATGTAACGAAACACCCGGTAGGAGGGCCGGCCAAGGTTATCTGTCAGTAGTGCATCCACCACTAATTTTTCCTGGTAAGAATTTACCCGGAGCGAAGAACCAAAGCTAACGGTAACGGTTGAGTCGGTGCGATAAGTAATGTATTTGCCGGGCTGTGGAGAAACGTACTGGGAAACAGTTTCGGCCTGGTACTGTTCCGTTTCTTTTTTACAACTAACTAAAAACAGCAGCGTTAAAAGGGATAAACAGGGAAGAACTCTCATAAGTTTTAAAGGATTCATGGATGGCGTTGCCACTATCGGCAAACGGGTTTAAAACTAAGTAAAAAGGTTGAAAAGTGAAAGTGGTTGATTAGTTGACGTAACCTATGGCTTTGTAAGATACAAATCAACTAATCAACCTTTCAACTAAATCAATTAACGCTGAATAATTCCACCGCCCAGCACATCATCGCCTTCGTAAAACACAGCGCTTTGCCCGGGAGCAATGCCCTTGGCCTTTTCAAAAAAGCGTACCGAAACATCAGTGCCGGCAGGGGTTATCAGCGAGTGCGTTCCCGAATCTTTATACCGGATCTTCGTCATTGCTTCCATTGGCTCAGTCATGCTATCGTACTTGATCCAGTTAACACGGGCCACTTTCATTTCTTCCTTTTCCAGGTCTTCTTCATCGCCTAACACCACCGTGTTGGTTTCAGGATTAATAGCGGTAACATAAGCCGGTTTACCAAACGTAATATCGAGGCCTTTGCGCTGGCCGATGGTATAGAAGGGATAGCCCTTGTGCTGTCCTAAAATCTTTCCTTCCTTGTTTACAAAATAACCGCCGGCTACCAAGTCTTCCAGTCCATCAACCTTGCGTTTTAAAAAGCCGCGGTAGTCATTATCAGGCACAAAACAAATTTCGTAGCTCTCTGCTTTTTTGGCTAAGTCAGGGTAGCCAAAGTCGTGCGCCATCTGGCGTATTTCTGTTTTACGATAAGTGCCTAAAGGCAACAGGGTCCTTGATAGTAAGTCCTGTTGCAAGCCCCATAATACATAGCTCTGATCTTTGGTTTCATCTACCGCTTTGCTGATAACGTAACGGCCATTGGTATGTTGGCGCACCGACGCATAATGGCCTGTGGCGATGAACTCGCAACCTAAAGCATCGGCCCTTTTTAGCAAGGCCCGCCACTTGATATGCGTGTTGCAAAGCACACAGGGATTGGGGGTGCGGCCCGCCATATATTCTTCTACAAAATTGTCCACTACAAAGGAGCCAAACTCGTCGCGAATGTCGAGGATATAATGCGGAAACTCATGCTGCACGGCCGCCATACGGGCATCGTTAAACGAATCAAGATTGCAGCAGCCGGTTTCTTTTTTAGAACCCCCACTAGCCGCATAGTCCCACGTTTTCATAGTGATGCCCACCACTTCATAACCCTCGTGATGAAGCATTAAAGCGGTAACGGTGCTATCTATGCCACCGCTCATAGCTACTAAAACTTTTCCTTTGCTGCTCATAAAATCACATCCGTATAAAGCGGATAATTGGTTAAATAAAAAATTTCAACAAGCCGCAAAGATAAACTGGCGAAAGGTGGAAACTTGTTAAGAAAACGGGTCTATTGTTTGGTGATGCGAACCGTGGCAATAGCGGCAAGAGAGCTGTTGCCATTAGCTAAAACAGTGGCCTTGGCCGGGGTTAATAATTGAATAGGTTGCTGAGGATTGGTTTCGGGGTTATCATAGCCAAACACATCGCCGTCTTCGGTGCCCGCATCATACGTAAAAAGTTGGATGGTGGTATCGGCCAGCCAGGCGCCTTTGCTGTAAAGAGCAATGTCGTGAACGCCAACAAACCAATCCGGCGAAGGCGCCACCATGGAAGCAAAGCTGATAAACGAAAAATTGCTGTTGCAATATATGGTGCGGCTGATAGTGCCGGAAGGTGAAGGAGGCGGAATATTAATTTGCGCAATGGCCAGCTTTTTTGCGATGATAGAATCCACTTCGGCAAAAAGCGGAAACTGATTTCCGGTTTCGGCGATAGCTTCTACACCGGGAGTAGCTTTTTGGCCGGGCAGCCACATACGGCCCGATTGGTTATGAATGATGCCGGAAAAGTAGGTGAAGTGGGCACCCGCCGGAACCGAAAACTGTGGCGACTTCCAGTTGCCCGTGATGGTGATAGAATAAGAAGCTTCAGAAAAATCAGTGTTGGTAACAACAGGTTCTTTTTTGCAAGACAATAGTATCAGTACAAGAAAGCTGAAAAGTAAAAGCTGTCGCATGAGGATAAAGTTAGTTTGCCCTGTTGGTAATTCATATACGGGTTTACCAAAACGCCGGATGTTTTAACAGCTTACCATTTTAATTGTCACATCGTAGTGTTTTTGTTTGACGCAAGTTGCGTGTGCTTCTTTTATTTGTATCTCTGCTGCTATTAAACAGTCGCTATGGTAATTCATCATGTGTTTTTTTGGTTGAAAGAACCTTCATCTGAAAACCTCCACCAATTATTGGCAGGCCTGCAAACATTAAAAAATATTTCTACTGTGCGAAGCATTCACATAGGTACGCCGGCTGCTACCGAAGACCGTACCGTTGTGGACAGCAGCTACAGCGCTTCGGAGCTACTTTTTTTTGACGACCTGGAAGGCCAGCAAGTGTATCAGGATGATCCCATTCATCAAAAATTTATCGGCGATTGTTCTCATTTATGGGAGAGAGTAGTAGTGTATGATTCTATAGATATTTAATAACGAAAGTTTGCGTTTATAATTCACTTATGCCACTACCTATCAGGCGTAGCCCGCAACTGGCGCCACTTTCAAGAGAACACCACGAAGGGCTATTAGCCGTTTGGAAGATCAGGCAAGGAGTAAAACACGGCGCCGGTCACAAACGGATAGCGGCATACATTACCTGGTTTTGGGAGAATGAATTAGCGCAACACTTCAAGAAAGAAGAAAACATTGTAGCTCCACATTTGCCTGCAAACCATTCTTTAGTCGCAAAACTTTTTTGCGATCATGAAGAAGTAGAAGCCCTGATTCATGTAACGGCCATGATCCCCGATGAGGATATTTTTATTCAATTGACCGATGGGCTGGAAGCCCACATCCGGTTTGAAGAACGGGAGCTTTTCCCTTTTGTTGAAACGCATTTGTCTAACGACATATTAGATACCCTTCAATTCCAATTGGAAGGAAAAAGGCCATTGAAAAAATGGACTGATGAATTCTGGATACCGATTAAATAGCGTGCCATTTAAAAATACTTCTCCGCGGTAAGGCCATACGTAACTAATAAATTATCGGTGTTGGTGCGGCGAAAACTATTATAGTTAACAGCGCTTCCAATGCTTAGCCATTTATATAGTTTAAATGAAAGCCCGGTGGTGGAACGGATGATATAATCGGAGCCATTGCTTAGGGAATTTTGCAAAAAGTTGGAACCGTTCACTATCAAAACATCTTTAATAACAAAGCGAAAGGAAAGCCGGGCCGAATTGCGAAAGGTTTGGTACAGCTCTATTTGCGAGGGGCTGGTAGTCAATCCGCTGGTTTCATAAATAATTCCCTCACTAACATTAACCCAGGCCTTAGGTGTATTGATAAAATTGTAAGCAGCGCCAAGCCCGGATTGTAATTGGTTATGTATTTTAAGCGAATAGCTGGTTGTATAATTAGCCAATCCCCAATAATAAAAATCAGGAAGGTGGGAGAACAGGTTGAAGTCAAGCGTGGCGGTAAAGTCGTTATTGGTGAGCACCGAATCCTGTGTGCCATACACCCAACCGGCCGAGGTGTTAAGCGAAAATTTTTTTTGTTTAATGCTAAAGCGGGCATCGTTGTTAAACAGGTAAGCGGTGCTGCTATTGGCTTTGTTGATGTTGCCCGAAGCGCCGAAGTGAAGAAAATGTGTGACGCTGTCGTTGAACTGAGCGGCAGCTTTCAAACAGTGAACAAACAATAAAAGACCAGCCAAATACATCTTCATGATTAATGATTGGAATGCCGAATGTAAATAGTATTTGTCTTTTTTGAAAAGGCTTTAATGCACTGCAGAGACTAAGCAAGAGTCAACGATGCTAATGATTTATCCGGCATGGTATGCCACTTATGCTCCACCTTAGTCATCAACAAGTCATTGTCAAACTGTAAGGAACCTTTTGGGGATGATGGCGCCATTTAATCACTGGAGCGGCCTCCGAGGGGAAGCTATAAATTGAGACTGTTACGGTATGTTAGCGGTGAAGAAATAATAGTATTACTTTTCACGATACCAACCGATTACTTTTCCGTTCTTAAAGTAGACTTGGAAGGTAAGTCCATAATCAAATGCAATTACCCCTATTTTATTCCAAACATATTCATGTGATCTTTCTGGTAAACCAAACGCATACTTAATGCCTTTTTCACTCATGCCAACATATATCTCTTTATTTATGATAGCCCTTATTTCCTTTTGAGAAAACCCCTCTTTAATTAATTGTTTTTCAAATCTCATTGAATTTAATCTGTCTAGTAGTACTTCTTTCATCGCTTGTGCTTGTTCGTTTTTCGTTTGCACTTTTTTAAAGGCTATAATACTATCCTGAAAACAGTCTTTTATATAAAATTTTGTATACCCGGTTAAAAAAAATGAATCTTTTTTTTCATTAGTCTCATTAAAACCCCTGTAATTAATTTGCAGGTTAAATAAGTAAGAATAAGAAGGTGTCCCCAATTTCAAAGTGTCAACTTCAATATATTCAAAACTGCTTAGTTCATCGATACTTGGAGCAACGATTTTTTTATTTTTCAGGTATGTACATAATTTTGCGATCTCATTAATTCTATCGGAAATTTTGTTGAATTCATTCAGAGTTACTAAATAATTATTGTTAGATGAATAAACAAAAAGTGACATCGTTTCTTTATCCTCTACGATTAAGTTTTTTCCTTTATCTATAATTTCGAACTCATGTTTGGCGGAAGGAATATTTATTGAGCTCAGCTTTTCGTTAATGATGTATCCACCCATGACCAAAGCGTCAATGCCGTAGTTTTTTAATGCCGGAGCTATAATACCGGAATTGTCACCAAATCGTTCCAAAGTGTAATCATTTGGTTGAAAGCTATTGTCTATCACTTTAAACCAATTGATGTTGTCATTGTTAACTTCTGTAAACGTATATAGGTTGCCTTTTTTATAAATGTATTGCCTTTCCTTATAATTGATTGCAAGGTTAGATTGGTATTTCAGTTTTTCATCAAGTTTACTTGGCGATTTCATTGCGAAAGAAATTGCATAAAACCTAGGGCTTATTTTGCTTTCTCCATAGTAAGGTTCAACACTAGTAGTCTGAATTTTAGCTAAGGTGGTCGGATTAAGTGGTTTTCTAAAATCAGGATGAATCTTTAAAATAGTCCCTGTTGGAAGTATAGTTAGCGACTCTTGTGTCGAGGAAAATAAATTGGAAATATTCGAAAAAGTAGTTTCATAGTTTATTTCGCATGGCTTAACGTCTTGACTAAAGCAGTTATTAGCTATAACAATAAAAGATAATAGTAAAAAAATTGATGAGTTAGTAGATAACAATTTAAATGAGTTTGAACGATTCAATTGCATGCTTCCGATTTTGAAATGCTATCCACTAATATAAGAATACTATTATCTGGTCCGTTGTAAATTAAAAATGTAAATTTTCCTTGCAGTTGTTATTTCAATTGCAATCTTAATTTGCTTTCAGAAGATTTTTCAAGCTTCAGCAGGTACAAGTCTTTCGAAGTATTTTTGCTGGAAATCCACCAATGTCTTCAACTTAGTTTCGCTACAAGCTATGTGTGCAAAGCACCTCGTCCTATCCTTAATCAATAACTTATGTCCAGTAAAGCAATCTGTTTTACAAGGTAACCATAAAAAGATTTCCACGAGTTGTAACGCCTGTGTCGTTGTCATCCCGAGGCACGAGGGATCTTTGAATTGAACCTATGAGAACAATAATACAAAATAGTACCTTTTACCAATGCTTCGCCGCGATTACCATGTGTACATTTTATGCAATGAATTAAAAACTGTTTTATATACCGGTGTCACCAATGACTTAAAGCAACGAATTATTGAACATTACAAAAACAGAGGCCAGCAACAGACGTTTTGCGGCAGGTATTATGTTTATTATTTGCTTTGGCATGAGCCTCACCAATACATTAACAACGCCATTGCAAGAGAAAAAGAAATAAAGGGCTGGCGCAGAGAAAAGAAAATGCAACTCATTGCGGAGATGAATACCGGCTTGGAATTTTTAAATAAAGAACTTTTTGGTAAATGGCCGCCGGAAGAATTAACGGAAAGGTTTTAATTGCATGCTCATTTTGCGATGGGTGTTTATCCCACAATTCAAAGATCCCTCGTACCTCGGGATGACAACGACACAGGCATTAGAATTAGATATAGATTGATTAAGCAAAGAGTATTTGTATAAGCCAGTGTTTGTACGGCTGCTGGCCCTTTCCGTGCGGAGAGGCTCTTTGAATACCGGTAGGGTTGGCGCCTTCCCTCTCCAACTTTGTTGGAGAGGGGTCGGGGGGTGAGGTCCCGCCGCGACGAAGTGCTGAATAGCGATAAGAACGAACAGGGGTGCGACGCAACAAAAGCTTCTTAGTAGCACTTCAGCTAAGTACATAAGGCGCTAAATAAAAAAGCCACTTCTCATTCAAGAAGTGGCTTATAAATAACATCAACGCAAAAATTTAAAACGCTCCCTTCGCCTTTTGCATAGGGTTAGGTCCGGTACTTTGGCCACGGGCCGCTTGCTTCATTTTAAATACCTGGAAGCGGTTTGGCTCGGCTGCGGTGTCACCCCAACTGTTATTGCTTTCATTAATGTCGGCGGTTTCACGCATCGGGTCAAGCTTAATGCTGGCTACCTCTTTATCTTTCATAAAAGCCTTCGTTACTTTGTTCTCGTTCAAGCGCCAAACCTGGGCCGGAATACGATCTACTTCCTTGCTGCCGTCCTTGTATGTCCACTCGATAATAATGGGCATAGCCAGGCCGCCTTTGTTGCTTAACTGCAATTCGTAAAAGAACTTGTTTTGCAAAGCCGCTTTATCAGCATCAGTTAACGTTTCAGCCATGGCCGGTTGTGATACCGCTGATTTGGAAGAATCGTAAGGCACAATGCCACGGTCGTACTTCCAGTAAAAATCACGCAGGCTGGTATCGGCATCGGTAGCAAATTTTATGTTCGGGTTTTGCCGGTTGCGAATTTTAGAAACGTCATCAAACTGCCCGGCTGATGCGGGTTTGGCTACACTCTGCATAACGACGGTATCTCTAAAACGGGCAGGTACAGTTGTTGGTGCATCGGCCTTGGCCACCTTCACAGAATCCAATGAAATATCGCAGGCATCGGTGCTGTAAAACCATCCTCTCCAAAACCAGTCAAGGTCTTCGCCGCTGGCATCTTCCATAGTGCGGAAGAAATCGGCTGGCGTTGGATGCTTGAAGGCCCAGCGCTTAGCGTATTGCTTAAAGGAGTAATCAAACAGTTCGCGGCCCATGATAGTTTCCCGCAAAATATTCAATCCCGTAGCTGGTTTGCTGTAGGCATTGGGACCAAAACCAATGATGTTTTCAGAGTTGGTCATAATGGGTTCCAACTGATCTTTCGGCAGCTTCATGTAATCGGTAATGCTGAACGCAGGCCCGCGGCGTGAAGGAAATTTATTGTCAAACAATTCTTCTGTCAGGTACTCTACAAAAGTGTTCAATCCTTCATCCATCCAGCTCCATTGGCGTTCATCACTGTTGACAATCATAGGAAAAAAGTTATGGCCCACTTCGTGAATGATCACACCCAGCATCGCATATTTCGTTCCCTCGCTGTAGGTGCCATCTTTGGCGGTGCGGCCATTATTAAAACAGATCATCGGATACTCCATACCGTTGGAGGCTTCTACACTTTGTGCCACCGGATAAGGATATGGAATGGTGAAACTTGAATAGGTTTTAATGGTATGGGCTACTACTTTGGTGGAGTAACGGCGCCACAGGTTGTACGCTTCTTTTGGATAAAAGCTCATACACATTGTCTTGTGTCCTTGTACATCGGCAGGCATAGCATCCCATACAAATTTGCGGCTGGCTGTCCAGGCAAAATCACGAACGCTATCAGCCTTGAAGGTCCATGTTTTAGTAAGTTTCGATTTGTTCTTTTCAGCCGCTTTGGCTTCGTCAATGGTAACAATCTCCACTGGTTCTTTTGCGGTCTGTGCCGTTTGCCAACGGACTTTAGAAGCAGCTGACAACACCTGCGCATAATTGGTACAAACGCCGGTGCCTCCAACCACGTGATCAGCCGGAACGGTCATTGCTACTTTAAAATTTCCGAAGGTTAATGCAAACTCACCACGGCCTGTAAACTGGTGGTTTTGCCAGCCCTGAAAATCGCTATACACACACAACCGTGGGTACCACTGCGCCATTGTAAAAACATGGTTGCCATCTTCGGGAAAGTATTCGTAACCACCACGGCCGCCAAGGGCCATACGGTCCGAAATTTTATAACTCCAGTTGCAATTGAACACAAATTTTTGTCCGGGCTTGAGTGGTTGCGGCAGCTCTACCCGCATCATCGTTTTGTTGATGGTATAATTTAACGCCTTGCCGGTAGCATCGGTGAGTTTTGTAATCATATCGCCATAACCGTTATCGCCTTTCTCCGTTTTCATGCGATCTAATTGTTGCGTGCTGGTCATAGCCGGCAGCGAATTACTGCTTTGGTAGTTAGCGTTGTTGATGGAGCTGTGCTCGTTCTCATCTAACTGCAACCATAGATAGGTAAGCGGGTCAGGCGAGTTGTTGTAATACGTTACCGTTTCGGTGCCGGTGAGTTTTAAAGCTGCTTCATCAAGTGTGGCCTTAATGTCGTAATCGGCACGTTGCTGCCAGTACTTTGGGCCCGGTGCGCCGCTGGCCGTGCGGTATTCGTTAGGCGTAGGCAACGAGCTGCCCAATTGCTCAAAGCGGTTGCCGTGATTGGAGTTCGGGTTGTTTTTAATGTCCTGTGCCGAGGCAGTCATCAGACCAATTGCGCTAAAAAATAAAAGCGTTTTCTTCATGTAAGTTTTGTATTTAAGCGTTTGCATATTTTGATAATGGTTGTGATTTTACTGTTTGCTTTTATGCCAGAGGTTTATCTGTCTATTAAGCATCCGTTCCGCCTCAGGCGGACTCGTGTACGTTCATATCGCTATTAAGCAAGGTTAGTGAGGTGTGCCTCCCACCCGGGGAGAACGCCGGCTTTATGCGCTGCAAAGCCATTTCCAAAGCTAACCCAAAAACCACTGCCGAAACAAAAATCACCCAGCTCTTTCGCTCTATTTTCAATACGCCGATAAAAAACTGCGAGAGTAGAAGAATGAGCAGTACAATTCCTATTTGCCCCAACTCCAGGCCTACACTAAAACTGGCCATAGACAGTGCAAAGCTTTGGTCGGAAGCGAGTATCATGCGTAAAGTGTTGGCAAAAGCAAGCCCATGGATCAACCCAAAAGTAAGTGCCAAAAAATAATTGATGCGTATAGACCGGGTGGTAAAATTTTTTTGAAGCAGGTTAGCGATGGCGGTTATAACAATGGTGCAGGGAATAAGGAATTCCACCAGGTTACTGGGCACTTCTATCCATTGCTTTGTGCTTAAAATTAAGGTGATGGTATGGCCGATAGTAAAGGCGGTGATCAGTACCAGTACCTGCTTCCAGTCCTTCAACATATAAATGGCGGCCAGCGCCGCAATGAATAAAATATGGTCCAGCGCCTCTATGTTAATGATATGCTCCCAGCCGATTTTAAAATAGAAGGTAAAGTCGTTCATTGGTGAAAGGATGATGGTTGATAGATGACAGATGGCAGTAGTTTGGCAAACAGCCATCTGTCATTCCCCAACTGTCAACTAATCTTAACCTTTTGCAGATTGAAGGCGTCAATATAAACCGCATTTTTGTATCTGTAAAAAATTCTTGTCAATGGGTGTATTTATTTATAAGTGGATGCTGCTTTCGCTCTTGTCATTTACCAATCTTTTGGGTAGCAACAAACCATTAAAGGCTTCGTCAGTACTTCATCCGTTTTATGTTTCGGTAACGGAGATTAATCACAACGCTTCCACGAAAAGCCTGGAGATCAGTTGTAAATTTTTTGCTGAAGATTTAGAGCAAATTCTGGAGAAGGATTATAAAACCCAGTTGGATATATCTGCCGCCAAAGACAAAGCAGCGTTTGATAAAGACATTCCGGATTATGTAACAAAACGCCTGGCCTTAATGGTTGATGGCAAGCCGGTGGCATTGCATTACATCGGTTTCGAAAAAGACAAGGAATCGGCGTATGCGTATTTTGAAGTAAGCGGCATTGCGTCAGTGAAAAATATCAGTGCCACTAATAGTTTGCTTCACGATTTTATTGACCAGCAGATAAATATTATGCACGTAACGGTAGGTGGCAAGCGGCAAAGTACCAAGCTGGATTACCCGGAAACGAAGGCTGCGTTTAACTTCTAACCAATACTGTTACAGTAATTGAGGTAAAAACTATTCAGAGATAAATCCTAGCAACTCCGGCGATGTTTCGTTAAAAGAATTTCCTTCGTTCAAAATCACACATTGTATTAGCTTTTTTGCAATTACCTGCAATAAATATTGTCCTTCTTCCTCACCTTTATATTGAGTGATGTACATATTGTTAACTGGACCGCCAACTTGAAAAACTGCCTTTCGAACACTTGTTATTTTCCATTTAACTAATTTCTTAGTTGCGAAATTTTTCATGTCATTGTAAAGTAAATGTGTAACATTTCTATAAGTACCGGATGAATCAACTGCTTTGGCGGTAGCACAAGTAGCCGTTAGAGTTATGTCATCATGGAATAAGAAAATAATATTATCGTCTTTCGCTAACTGAAAATCTTTATCAAATGAAATTAAATGAAGAAAGAAAAACCCATTGCTATAAGTAAAAGACAAGCCAAGTTTTGTAAGACTGGAAAGGTTGGTGGTAAAATTATCATGTAGTGTATAGGTATAGATATACCTTTCATTCTCAATCCCTGCAACATTAGTTAGTATTATACTTCTCCTTTTTGTGAAATCATCAATAAGTAGGCTTGCTTCGGTGTTATTTAATTTATGCTCATGCATCAATAAAAGACCATTTTTGGACCTTTTTGCATACGGGGTATAATATAAATTTATAACGATCTGCTTGTTTGGAGGAGAAAATTGAAATGAAAAATTTAGCTCTTTACTTATAATAAAACTTATGTTATGGTCTTGCCAAGTAACCGAGTCATAAATAGGTGTATAAGTTTTTAATCCTGCCAATTTAGATGCAGATGGAAAAAGTTTGCCATTGTCATCAGCACCGTAAATCTTATAAAGATTCATTAGAAAATTTTTTAATTGCTCGTTCTTAGCGCATTCATATCTATAAGACGAAAATTGAATATTTAAATTGCCATCGTCGAAAACATTTACATTAACGTCTTCAAATAAATCAGCCTCCATATAATGTAACTTTTTTGAAGCCTTGACGAAAATACTTTTAGCAAGATTGACGTCTGCGATGAATTTAAAAGATTGGTCAGGAATTTTGGCAAGGTCGATAACAAACAAATCTTGCAAAGTGTTTATTAGTTTTTCAGGTTTCTGGGTAAAAGTTTCATTAATGGTCAAACGCTTTTGCATTAAAGGTTCATTCAAGTGAGCCCTGCCTTTATCAGGAGCATTTGGAGGAGGGCTCTTCTTAAATACCCAGCTTAGGAGACCTATGATTAATAAAATAATCAAACAAACAATAATGTATTCGGGGCTTCTAGTCAAAACTCTTATCAGTGTTGTATGAAATAAAATCATATTTAATAAAACTATTATAGTCAGTTAAAAGCTTAGTTAGCGTTTTATTCAGATTCTTTATTGGTATATGATACACCTAAACCTTGTGCAGAGAATGCATAGAAGTCATTATCAGTATCATCGTCTAAAGCCTTCATGCTGCTTCCTTATTGTTACTATTCACTAAGCTTTTCAACTCGTCTCGTAAAAAACCTTTTAAACTTAGATCTTCATCAAGATCAGGCCAATGAATGCCTGTACCTCCACCTATAAAAGTATAATCGCGTAGTTGTTCTTTCGTCGCATTTTTTAAACTGAGATAATCCGATAGTCGTTGGCGCAGAATGCTTTTCGTGTTCAGTATGATAAGAAACAAATCCAAATCCGGGTGAAAGTCTATCGCCTCGATGCGTAAGCCTTCTTCATAAATAAGGCTTTCCAGGGTATCAAATCTATTTGTTGAAGTATTCATGCCAGCGGTTTTTAAATTGTTGATAATGCGTTGTTACAATTGCCATTATATCACGTTGCTCGCCAGTTAAGAACCCGATAAAGTAGGCAACTTCTAATATAGGTTCCAGCCAAATTTTGCCCTCTGCCCCGCCTTTTGCTACATGCACGTGGGCAGGTTCGTTATTCTCACGACTGTAAATGAAAAAACGTAATCCGTTCAAATTAAGAATGGTTGGCATCGCTCAAAATTACTACCACCGCGCCACAATCTTAAAATTCACCAACCGTGGCGTCAACCGGTTGGGCAACGTAAAAATATTATTGGAGAAATCTTTAATCAGCAAATAGGAGATGGTATTTGGCCGGTCAATTAAATTAAACACTTCAAACGTGGCCCAGATATTTTCAAAATTGCGGAAGGGCGAATGACTGCGGCGGGCAGCCTTATCACCATCAAGCAATAAGGCGCTAAAGCCAATGTCCATGCGGATGTACGGCTCTATGCGTAAGGCATTACGGTACCGCACATTGCCCGGAATATTATACGGCAGGTTAGAGCCATAAATGGTGCTGATGTAAACTTTGAAGTTTTTGTTGGTCGCTAAATAATCCTGGAAGAACATACCAAACGTAATGGTTCTATCTGTGGGACGGCGAAACCAACCCCCTTGAACCGTGCTGCTGTCAATAGGTTTGTTTAGCGAATCAACTTTATACACCTTATAAAAATCGTTCGTCAGATTTTCTCTTGTTTTCATGATACCCAAACTGATCCAGCTCTCGGCATCTTTTACCAGCTCGCCAAACAACCGCATCTCAATACCGGCCGCATACGCTTTGGCGTTATTCTCGCCCGAGTAACGAATGCGGACATTATCAATATCATACGGCACTACATTGGTCATGTGTTTATAGTAGGCTTCCGTGGTTAGGCGCAACGGCCTTCCTAAGCCATAAAAATTATAATCAAAGCCACCTACGCCCTGCCAGCTACGTTGCGCTTTCAAAGCCGTATTTAACGTGCCGTTGTAGCGCCGCATCTCGCGGTAAAAAGGCGGCTGGTCGTAATTGCCCACGGCAGCTCTAAACACTATATCCCGCTTCCAGCCCGGCTTCCAGGAGGCGCCGATGCGGGGCGAAACTAATAGCTCAGTATTCAAATCGTTATAATTAGCCCTTATGCCCGCTTGCAACGTGTACGAATTTTTTCCTTTACTAAAAGCAACGTTATCCTGCACATAACCACTGAACTTATTGATGCCTAAATCAGCGTTCGATTTAATAGCGCTGCTCATCTGCAATATTGCAGGATTGTAGGGCAAGGAATAACCGGCTGAGTCCTGGTACTCCCACTCGTTTAAATGATCAGTAATCTTTGTTCTGTCATAACCAATGCCCCATTGTAGCAGATGGTTTTTCTTTATTAGCTGTCCCTTGTGCGATAGATTATAGTTTACAATATTCAAGCGGTTGCGGGCATAGTTTTGATACACACCGGCGCCCAACGGATTTACAATAGCGCCAAATGTAGCAGAGCTTTTATCAAAATCGCGGTCGCCGAAAAGATATGCGCCGGAGATGTCAATGTTCTCCGATTCGTTGTCCTCAAACCGTGAGGCCAGCCATTTTAAGCGCAGGTTTTTTGTGGCTAAATACGTAGATGACAAGCCCAACATGCCGGTGCTGTACGCATCTTTTTCATGGCCATCAAAAAAAATGTCAACGCCTAAGTTGGAAGTGAAAAAAGGAGAGAACACGCTGGAGGTAAGCTGGCTGCTTTCCGGTGTCAGGGCAAATTTGGTAGCGGAGATATTGCCTAACATTTCAGCGCTCCACTTGCTATTTATTTGATACGTGAGCAAGGCTTGCAGATCCGATGATGAAGGCACATAAGAGCCAACAGTTTCCTGGCTTGATAACAAATTACGATTGCTGCGGTTTCTTGCGCCAATCAGGTACGTGAACTTTTTTCCGGCGCCTTCTATATGAAAGCCTTGCTCCAACAGGCTTACATAAGCCGAGCCGCCAAACTTTCTTGGCGTGTTGTATTGAATGTCCAATACCGAACTCATTTTATCGCCATACTTTGACGAAAAGCCACCGGTGTAAAAAGAGATGTTTTTTACCAGTTCCGGGTTGATAAAACTTAAGCCTTCCTGCTGGCCGCTACGTACTAAATAAGGACGGAAAATTTCAAAATCATTTACATAAACCAGGTTCTCATCATAGCTGCCGCCGCGTACATTGTACTGCGAAGTGAGCTCGTTATTCGAGCCGACAAAAACTTTCAACATCCCTTCTACACCCATGATTGGTGATGGCAGATTGATGATGGATTTTGGGTTGGGGCGAATCAATCCAACCTCGCTTCGTTCCCGCTGGTCTTTAATAATCACACCCTGCAACGTACCGGCGCCAGCTTCCATACGAACGGTCACAGTTTCGTTTTCTCCTTCGTTCAATAAAAAATTTTGCTGCGCTGTTTTATAACCGCTGTAACTGAAGATGAGCGCAAATGCTTTGTCGGCGGGCACTTTAATGGTGAAGGTTCCTGAATCGGAAGAAGAAATTCCTTTTTGCTGGCCAAGGATAGAAACAGAAACGCCGGTTAGTAAAGCTTCATTTTCGCCAATGATTTTCCCCGTAACCGTAGCATTTTTTTTCTGCGCCAATGCACTGAAGCCGATAAAAAAAAAGAGGATAAGCAGGTAGATGCGGCTGGCCTTCACAAACAGGATTTTGGATAAAAATAACAGGAAAAAATTAGTTCCCTTCATTTTATTACCCGGCCTATTTTCAGGAAAAGCGGAAAATGAAATTCTTTAGTTGTGTCATCTGCCCATGCGGCTTCTACATCAGCATGAATTAACGGAAGCGGCGATTCGCCCTTCTTTTTTATATAATTCTGCACGGCACTCCAACTGGATAAATAGCCAAGAAAATCTTCTTTCTTCCAGTGAAGCACCATGTCAAAATCCTTAGCTGGTAGCGGCTCAAAATCGAACGTAATATTCTCGTAGCGGTCTTCCACATACCGGCGTTCAGCATCCCAATATGTTTTAATAATGTCGTAATAAAAATGTTTGATGATGGCGTTTACGGTTTCATCATTTGTATAAAACACATGGTACGCCCATGCGGCTACCACGCAATTATTTTTACCTACCCGTGTCGCTTCTTTATAAAAGGCGTTCCAGTTAAACCAATGATAAGCTGTAGCTATGGTAATTAAATCAAAGTTGTTATCGGCAAAGGGTGTTTGCTCCGCCGTTGAAACCTGATAGTGAATATTTTCCTTTTGCACAGCATTTTTCAACTGCGCTTCACTTAGGTCGGTAGCTTCTATTTTTTGAAACGCATCAGCTAAAAGCCTTGCTGCCTGCCCGTTTCCGGTGGCGCAATCCCATACGGTTTCTTTACTTTTTACAAAGCTGATGATGTAGTCGAACAACTCCTGCGGATACGTAGGACGGTACTTTGCGTAAACGTCAGATTGGGTGGAGAAGAGGTCTTTGGACATGGGCAAAATTATTGAGAGGATTAAGTTTAAGCCAAAAAATCAGTAATTGAAAAAATGTTTTGAAAGATGAGGTGTAAAAACTTTCAGATAATTTTAAGTTGGCAACCACCTTAAAAATTGCTTATGACATTCAAATATATTTTGACATTTTTTTGTTTGAGTCTAACGGAAATTACTTTTTGCCAATTGCCCAGCACGGCCGGTACTCATGTAGATTCGACTATAGACCCTTACATCCAAATTGATTCTACTTTAAGAAATAAAATTGAAATTGAGCTTCAGAATTGGCAGGCGGGCAATGCACTCGTCAAAGTTCAAAGCCTAACGAACCTAGAGATTTTTATAAATGACAAGGAAACGTTTACAACGTATGGTAAAAGCAAAGTTCCTCTTACCATACTGCCCGGTGCCTTTGTGAACGAAAAGGATTCAATTATATCCATCATCGGCTATCTGGGTTCCAAGGAACAAAAGGCAGGATTTGAAATTTATATTAAAAACGAGGAGTGTCGTTGTTTTCTTTGTGAAAAGAACATATGGAAAAGAGGTTTTTAAAACAGAAAAAAATGATGAAAAGTACACGTCTTATCTTAAAAGACGTGTACAATATCATCTTACCCTTACTAAAAAGCCAGCCTTCCAAAAGGCGAAGTAATCGAAGTGCTTGTCGAAATGCGCAGTTGGGAATATTACGAGAAAGGAAAGATGGGCGATGAAAAATACAACATGAACTTTTTTGCTTTCTTTAAAACAGACCCGCTTAAATAAAATGGGCGCTGCCAGCATCGGCTATTCTGTCCGCCTAGAGTTTGCGCAGATGGCCTTGTAGCGAGATGTCGGGAAAGATATTACTGCAAAATGCTAAATCCTCTTCAATTGTAAAATAATTTTCTTTGGGTCATCTGATCCAAATACCGTGTTACCGGCCACCAACACATCGGCACCGGCGGCAACAATTTCCGTTGCATTATCTAATGTAACGCCGCCGTCAATTTCAATTTTAACGTCCAACCCTTTTTCAGTAATCATCTTCCGCAATTGTTTTATTTTTTCAAGGGTATGCGGAATAAATTTTTGGGCGCCAAATCCGGGGTTCACGCTCATGAGTAAAACAATATCAATATCGGCCAGCACATCCTGTAAAAAGGCAACCGGCGTATGAGGATTGATAGCTACGCCGGCCTTCATGCCTAATGATTTTATCTGCTGAATATTGCGGTGTAAGTGCGGGCAGGCTTCTATATGAACGGTCAGATGATCAGCGCCGGCATCCCTGAATTCTTCCGCATATTTTTCTGGTTCCAGTATCATCAGGTGTACGTCGCAAACCTTGGTGGTAGCGGTTCTTATCTGTTTAATGACAGACATGCCGAAAGAAATGTTAGGCACAAAACGGCCGTCCATCACATCCAAATGAAACCAGTCTGCTTCACTTTCATTCAGCATTTTACAGGCTTCTCCCAGTTGTAAAAAATTAGCGGTAAGAAGTGATGGAGCAATGAGTGGCATGTGGATTTGGTTGATTGGTTGATTGGTTGATTGGTTGATTGGTTGATTGGTTGATTGGTTGATTGGTTGATTGGTTGCATTTTATAGCGCTACAAGGTACTTAGTAACTTACCACTTATAACTTACTACTTACAACCTTATCCTCTCCGCTGCATCCTTCGCTTCCGTCATTGTTTTATCAAGGCTATAGGCTCTTTCATAATTATCTTTTGCGTCGGACTTATTGCCCATAGCTTCCTGGGTCTTGGCTACCCAAAAATAGAAGTCGGCCGTAGCCGGCGCTACCTTCTGCCCTAAGGCGAATGTCTTCAAAGCTTCTTCATATTTTTTTTGGTTAAACAGAATTTTGCCTTTATCTAAGTAAGCATCAATAAAATTAAAATCGGCAATAGTAGATGAATCAAAGTAGCGAAGCGCTTCTTTATCGTTACCCAGGTTATTAAAGTAAACCCCTTTAATATACCAGGCACGGGCAATAGTTTCCGTCTTGTCGTACCTTAATAAAGTATCGGTTAGCGCAAGTGCTTTTGCATTTTTTTGATCGGCGTATTCGTAAGCTAAATCATAGGCCAGTTCTTTATCGCGGGGTTGAAGCGAGTACGCTTTTTCCAATACTGCTAACGATTCCTGCCCCTTGCCTTGCGATTTTAAGATTTCTGCTTTAATGCTTAACGCATCTAATTGGGCGGGATATTTTTTAAGCATCGCCTCTACAATCGCCGTTGCTTGGTCCAATTGTCCAGCGGCCTGGAAGCCACGTGCCTTGCTGATTTCAGTGGTTATGCTATCCATCCGTTTTTCAGCAGTAGGCCTGGTATCGTTAGCTGGCCGGGGTCTGCTCTCATCGGAACAAGACACAATAAAACTGCTGATGATAATCACCTGTAAACTTTTTGGAAGCATAGATCAAATCTAAAACATCGGTAATTGCCTGCCACAAAAAACTGGCGGCAAAAGACCTCCCTGCTAATATTTTTGCAATGCTTTTGCACGTTCGCTAAATTATTCCGCATGAAAATTTTATTGCCGGTTTCTATTGCCGTATTGGTTTTGTTTTCTTCTTTTCATCCGTTCTCAATAAAAAATAACCAGCGTTATTCAGCGCCTCTATTCACCCCTCACTATTCACCATTCACCGGCGACACTTTGCTTTATCCGGAAGAAAAACATTTCAAAAACATTCAGCAGTTGACCTTTGGCGGCGACAACGCTGAAGCCTACTGGAGCTTCGATGGACAGCGGATTGTGTTCCAGCGAACATCTGCAAAAGACGGTCTTCCGTGTGATCAAATCTTCATGGGCAAAGTGCCTAAGATGGATGAAAAATTTACGTATAAAATGATCAGTTCCGGTAAAGGCAGAACTACCTGTTCCTTCTTCACTAAGGACGGCAAGCATATCATTTATGCGTCCACTTTTGAAGGCGGCGAAGCTTGTCCGCCCGTGCCCGACCGCAGCAAATACGGCAATAAATACATCTGGGCCGTGTATAAAGATTTTGATATTTACATGGCTGATCTGGATGGTAAAATTGTAAAGAAGCTAACGAATACAACCGGCTACGATGCGGAAGCAACGCTGTCTCCCGATGGAAAGAAGATGTTGTTTACATCGCTTCGCAATGGCGATCTGGATTTATATATGATGGACCTGGCCACCGAAAAAGTAACACAAATTACCAACACCTTAGGCTACGACGGCGGCGCCTGGTTTAGTGCAGACGGAAAAAAAATTATCTGGAGGGCCAGCCGTCCAAAAACAACAACCGAAATAAAAGAATATAAAGATTTATTAGCCGAAAATTTAGTGGCGCCTACTCAAATGGAAGTGTTTACCGCCAATGCCGATGGCGCCAACGTAAAGCAAATTACAGCCTTGGGACAAGCCAACTGGGCGCCTAATTTTTTAAAGGATGGGCGTATTATTTTTTGTAGCAATCATGAATACAAACGAGGCTTTCCGTTTAATATGTATGTGGTAAATGGGGATGGCAGCGGTATGCAAAAGATCAGCCACGACAAAGGCTTTGACGCCTTTCCGATGTTTAGTCCTGATGGTAAAAAGATCATGTTCAGCAGCAATAGAAATAACGGCGGCGGGCATGATACCAATGTGTTTATTGGGGATTGGGTGAATTGAACACCTCACCCCTAACCCCTCTCCATCAAAGATGGAGAGGGGAACCGTGGTTTATCATTTCATTATTTCTGTTAATAGTAAGGGTATTTGTTAAAGGACTCTATTAAGTAGGGACGACTGCTATAAAACCGCTGGCGAAAGCACTCCCTCTACTGCCTCATCCGGCTTCGCCACCTTCTCCTGTGAGGAGAAGGAAAATGGAAATGCTCTAATTGGAAGAGGGCGTGGTGAGGTGTTCACGTCACATCTTCAATCAAATAGAACTCTGCAGGGCTATTAGGTAATTGGGTGATAGATAAAATATCCAAATGAAAATTATCGTACTGCGGGTGCAGGTACAAATACTGATCAATGGCTTTTAATAAATCCCTTATTTTCTTTTTATTGACGGCATCTTCCGGATAGCCACCAAAGTTGGACGAGCGATACTTTACTTCAATAAAATGAAGAAGGTTGTTTTTTGTGGTAATTAAATCAATCTCGTAGGGAGGGTGCCGCCAGTTTCGCTGCACGATAGCATAGCCATTATTCGCAAGGTATTCCTCTGCTAATTTTTCGCCGGCTTTGCCAATATCAACATGCGTGGCCATAGATTATCTTTAGCCCAAATTACTTAATTACACCGGCAATGGACAGCGTTTATAAAATAACAGGGGTGGTTCAAAACTATGCCTGGGGCGGAACCAGCTTTATCCCGCAACTGCTTCATGTTACCAATGAAAATAATAAGCCCTTCGCTGAATACTGGCTGGGTGCGCATCCTAAGGCTTCCTCCGTATTAGAGGGAGGTATTGTACTTCAGCAATTGATCAACGAGCATCCTAAAGAAATTTTGGGCAATAGAATTGCCGGCTCATTTGGTTCGCTTCCTTATCTTTTTAAAATACTGGATGTGCGGCAAATGTTGTCTATACAAGTACATCCCTCAAAAGAAGCGGCAATTGAAGAATACCGGAAAGAGAATGAAAAGGGCATTGCATTAACGGCGCCTGACCGGAATTATAAAGATGAAAATCACAAACCCGAATTGATGGTGGCCCTCAGTGATTTTTGGTTGCTTCACGGCTTTAAAGAAGAAGGCGCCCTGCGGCAAATACTGAAAAAGGTTCCTCAGCTTTCCTTTTTGGAAAGCATTTTTGACAAGGGTGGTTACCAGGGCTTATATGAAGAAGTGATGACCATGCCGCAAGAAAAAGTAGATGCTGTTTTATCGCCACTGCTGGAAGAAATCATTCCGATTTACCATAACGGCCATCTAAAAAAAGACGATGAACATTTTTGGGCTGCCCGTGCCGCAGTTACCTTTTGTAAAAATGAAAATAAGGACCGCGGCATCTTTTCCATTTACCTTTTTAACCTGTTGCATTTAAAAGCAGGCGAAGGAATTTACCAGGCAGCAGGCTTGCCTCATGCCTATCTTGAAGGACAAAATGTAGAGGTCATGGCCAACTCCGACAACGTATTGCGGGCCGGCTTAACCGACAAACATATAGATGTGCCTGAGCTAATGAAGCATGTGAAATTTAGAGCCACGCATCCGGCTATCATTGCGGCCAGTGATGAGCGTGAGCAACATTTTGATGCTCCGGTACAGGAATTTTCACTAACCAGATTTACCATTGATAGCCCTGTTTATTTAACCGTTGAATCAGCTCTCATTTTATTTGTTTACGAGGGTGAAGCCAACCTGTTGTTTGGTGGCAAAAGCATCGCATTAAATAGGGGAGAAGCCGCCCTGATCATAGCTGGCAGGGGCGGCTCGGTTCAGCCTGTAAGTTCATCAATCACGTTTTTTAGTGTATGTGCACCAACCGATAAAAATTAAATATCGGTAAGCAATCTTATTTATTTTTGCCGACTTAACGAAGTTGATTATGAAATGGAATAAAACGCTGCTGCTTTCTTTTGGCTTATTAATATTGGCTTGTTCGCTTTACCGTGTATGGCCGGGCCGGCCGTTTGGTTTTGCGCCACAATGGGCTATGGCGGTGTTTGCCGGAGCAGTGATCAGGGATAAAAAATGGGCTTTTCTTTTACCCTTATTATCTATGCTTTTATCCGATACTTTTTACCAGATTTTATACAACAATGGCACGTCGCAAATATGGGGTTTCTACCAGGGGCAGTGGAGCAATTACCTGTTGTTTGCTTCGCTAACGGTTTTTGGATTTATGATTGCTAACCGCATTACCTGGAAAAGCGTTTTAGCCGCTTCGTTAGCAGCACCATCGGCCTTTTTCCTGATCAGCAATTTTATGGTGTGGATTGGTGGTGGTGGTTATCATCATCCAAAAACATTTGATGGCCTTCTGTTGTGTTATACCGACGGTGTACCATTTTATCAGATGAGTTTATTGGCTACGCCCATCTTTACCGCTGTGTTATTTGGTACCTATTATTTAGCAAATCAAAAATCGGTGCAGTCGAAAATAACAGCCGCATAAAAAATAGATTTCTTATAAAAAAAGTCCTGCAACACCAGCAGGACTTTTTTTATAAAAGTGAGTTGCCCGCATCCATTTCATACCCTTCATCCACAGGCAAATTTTTGCCATCGGCAGCAGTGGTGGCTAATACATCGCATCGGTTATTAAAAGCGTTATCGGCATGGCCTTTCACCCAAACGAATTTTACCTGGTGTTGCTTGTATAAGTTGTAAAAACGTAACCATAAATCCTTGTTTTTTTTGCCTTTGGCGAAGTTGGTTGCCAGCCAGTTCTTCAGCCACCCTTCATTAACGGCTTTTACTATGTATTGGCTGTCGGTATATATGGTGATGGGTAACCCCGGTTTTTTCAGTGCTTCCAACGCCGCAATAACGCCCATTAATTCCATCCGGTTGTTAGTCGTTTTTCTATAGCCGCCTGATAGTTCCTTTCGCTTATCGCCATAAAGCAAAATAGCCCCAAACCCGCCAGGGCCGGGGTTTCCACGAGAGGAGCCATCGGTATAAATGGTGATGCCGGAATTCATTATTTCTGATTGAAATCAAATCGCCTTACTATAGTACAGTTAGGGTTAATAAACAAATTATCAATGGCCACTACACTTAAGTTAGTGGTGTAGCTAAGGGGTAGATGCAGGTACGATGAGAAAAATTTCGCTTCTTTTTTGGTTGTTTTAGTAGTACTGATGATGATGCGATTACTGGTAGCTTTTGCCAAACTTTTTTTTATCATCTCGGAGCAATACATCCTGTCGTCAGTTTTTAAATTAAAGGTGGAATCAAAAGATACGCCTTCTCGCTTCCACTTTTCTATGGTTTTGCGAAGGCTCTCCACTTCTTGAACACTTATATTATACCGGTAAATAGCAAAACCAAAATTTTTACGAGGATCGCAAAATTTTTTTAATGAGTCAATTCGCAATTTCGCATCAGGATTTTCGTCTCCCGGAACAATATCGTAAACATACGGGTAGCCATTATTAAAGAATATCAAACCGGCATGCGAATAGGATTTGTCGGTACGGTTAAACTGTTTAATAAACTGACTGGAAAATTCCTGCCCGTTTCTTAAAATCAGATCCCCTTCTTTTACAGTAGCTACCGATTCCTTAATTAGGTTATTGTACGGCAAATAGGGATCTACAGCTACCAAATTACCTTCTGGCTGTTTATCATTTATGCTACAAGAAGTAAGTAACAAGCTTAAAAGGGCAATGCTAAAAACGTTGAACATAAAGTCAAAATTAAAAAGCTAACCCTTACCAAGAGTTAGCTTTTTAAGATAAAAGTAGTAAAGTTTATTTGCTAATAAATTCGAATTGGTCAATACCAATAGCATTTGAGTTTGTGCCATTAGGGCCACCATTGGTAACATAGTAACGAAAGCCGATTCTTCGCTTTGCCGTGGTAGGAAGACCAGAAACGGTAAAGGTATATTTTGTCCATGTTTGCGGGTAGCCTGTGGCTGAAAGACCTGAATTGATGTCACTTAGTAAAGTAGTAAATTTTCCAACGGAACTGCTATCAAATCCAACATTTGCGGTGTTGTCTGTTAGATTTATCCGCACTTGCAAACGATCTGGAAAAGTGCTACCTGTATAGGTTCTGGTGTAAAACGAAAACTGATCACCATCCTTCATTTCAATTTCAGGGGTAATCATCCAACTACTGATGGTTGCTATGTTATCACCAGCAGCAAAACCTGCAAAAATATATTCGTCCCCGGTCGCTTTATAGTTATAGGCCGGAAAGCCGTCTATTCCAAGTTTGCCACTCGCAAAAACGCCTTGCTGCCAGGTAGCAGCACCCTGCGGCTTGCTGTTGTTGTTGAATACCCACCCTTTTGCATATAGATTTGTTACTGTGTCAAATTGTTCTGTAAACGATTTAGAAGCTGGCGTAACCGGAACTACATAGTCTTTTTGGCAACTATTCAATAACGTAAACAAACCTATGGATAGCATTAAAAAAAAGAATAGTGTATATCTATTTTGCATAATCAGTTTAATTAGAAGTTATTTTTTTCCTACATAAGCAACACTGTCAATTCCAATACCGTTACCTGCTCCGTTCGATCCCGCATTGTGCAGATAATAGCGGAAAGCAAAGTGGCCTTTGACAGGACTATTCAACCCAAATACCGGTACTTCAAAACGGGTCCAGTCTGCCGGATAAGCAGTCGGAATTGGGGTGGCCGTAGTGCGTGCATCTTCGTTTGGGTTTAGATCAAAAATAGGTTCAAAATTTCCCGCGTCATCTCCGTTACCCACATTCAATTCGTTATTGGAGGTGTTGATGCAAACCTGCAGGCGGGCGCCATAATCAGTAGCGGCCGAACCTGTGCCTGCTATTTGTGTTTTAGTATAAAAAATAATTTTATCACCATTTTGCATAGTGACCGAAGGTGATATTAACCAATTACTAATGGTACCATCGTTAGTGCCGGCCGTAGATAAGTAGTCGGCAAAAGCTGCCCCTGTATTAGTTCCGCGAGAGGAGTATGCACCTAATCCCGAAGCCGGGCCCGGTGCCTGCGTCCACGTAGAAGGGCCAATAGGTACGCTACGATTGATCCAGCGCCAACCACGGGAGTAGGCATTCTGCATGGTATCAAATTGCTCTACAAACGATTGATCAGGCGTTGCAGGAGCTGCGGCGAGGTATTCATCATTTCGGCAAGATTGTAAAGTGGCTAATAAACCCACACAAAGTAAAAGAAGTAAAACGGGTCCTTTTCTCATATGAAATAGTTAGAAAGTTGGAGCGGTGAAAATAGGTAAAAATTTAATAGTAAAAATAAAGCAGCGGCTATGTATGATTGGTTTTTATACCTGAAAAACACCCGTCCTGAATTCGCCGATCAGAGGTTGCTGGTTAGCCGCGGAAAGCCCTTCCGATATAAGCTTTCGGGTGTTTAGCGGATCTATAATTTCATCTACCCATAACCTTGCTGCTGCATAGTATGGCGATGTTTGCTTATCGTACCGGCTTTTTATTTGGTGTAATAATTTGCTTTCATCTTCGGGAGTTATCAGTTGTCCTTTTGCTTTCAAAGAGGCTACCTGAATTTGCAATAATGTTTTGGCAGCCTGGTCGCCACCCATCACCGCAATTTTAGCAGTGGGCCAGGCATAAATAAACCGGGGATCATAGGCTTTGCCGCACATAGCATAATTGCCTGCGCCATAACTATTGCCAATAATGATGGTGATCTTTGGCACTACGGAGTTAGCTACGGCATTCACCAGTTTAGCGCCGTCTTTAATAATGCCCGAATGCTCGCTGCGGCTGCCTACCATAAACCCGGTAACATCCTGCAAAAAAACCAACGGTATTTTTTTTTGGTTGCAGTTCATAATAAACCGTGCGGCTTTATCGGCACTGTCATTATAAACTACACCGCCCATTTGCATTTCGCCTTTTTTACTTTTTACAATCTTTCGTTGGTTGGCTACAATGCCAACGGCCCATCCATCTATGCGGGCATAACCGCATACAATGGTTTTGCCATAATCTTCCTTGTATTGATCAAACGAGCTTGTGCCCGGCTCAGCCGAAGCATCAACCAGCCGTTCAATCACCTCTACCATGTCATACGGCTTTGAGCCTTCTACCGGAAAAATAGTGTACAAATCAGCAGGGTCTTTGGCGGGTGATTTCGATGTCGCCCGGTCAAAGCCCGCCTTACCCTTTTCACCTAATTTATCCATGATCTTTTTTACCTGGTCAAGGCAATCCTGTTCTGTTTTAAATTTATAATCCGCTATGCCGGATATTTCTGTATGGGTTATAGCGCCGCCCAGGGTTTCAATATCTATGTCTTCACCAATGGCTGCTTTTACTAAGTATGGGCCTGCTAAAAATATAGAGCCTTGCCCTTCCACCATCAGGGTTTCATCGCTCATGATGGGGAGGTAAGCGCCACCTGCCACGCAGGCACCCATCACGGCGGCTATCTGTACTATGCCCCTGGCGCTCATCTGCGCATTGTTGTAAAAAATTCTTCCAAAATGTTCTTTATCGGGAAAGATTTCATCCTGCATGGGAAGAAACACACCAGCACTATCAACGAGGTAAATAATGGGCAGGTTATTTTGCAGCGAAATCTCCTGCAGGCGCAGGTTTTTTTTACCGGTGATGGGAAACCAGGCGCCGGCTTTTACAGTCTGGTCGTTGGCTACAATTACGCACTGGCGGCCACTTACATAACCAATGCCGGCCACTGTGCCGCCGGCCGCGCAGCCGCCATATTCTTCATACATATCCCAACCGGCAAAGGCGCCTATTTCTACAAAAGTGGAGTCTTTATCGGTGAGATAAGCAATGCGTTCACGGGGCGTTAGCTTGCCCTTTTCGGCTTGTTTGGCCTGCGCTTTTTTTCCGCCGCCTTCATACACTTTTTGCAATTTAGCGGCAAGGTCGTCCACTAAAGCTTTCATAGAATTTCCGGTGATTTGTTCATTCGCCATTATGCAATCAAAGATAAAAGGCAAGGCTGTACCAAATGAAAAACTTTGCCGGTAAGCGGTTCTTATTAATTTTATACCATGGCGATAAAAGATGGCGAAATAATAGAAAATAAAGACCTGGGAAAAAAAGATCCGGGTACTTCCATCGCTGAAGAAAAGCTTCCGGTTGAAGAAGAAATAAAGAATGCACATGCGTCGGGCGATGGCAGCTTTGGCCGTAATGATGAAAGTTTACCCGATGCAGAAACGCCGGCACAAAAAGAACAGACGGGTTATTAAATTCAGGCGGCAGGCAAAGCGGTAATCACATTGGGCATCCTGCTTTCTTGTAAATGTTCGTCGCGGTATTTTAGCAGCGATAACTCTTTCATTTTTGTTTCCAGCATAATATCAATGTCCTTTCCATAATCGTTAATAGTTCCATGCACCCAATCGCTGTGTGCTTCTTTTTTGGCCTCCCTATTTTCATGTTCTCTTCTTGAACTGGAATAATGAAAAGTGGGTTTCACGGTCCATGTTTTATAAGCCGTGGTAAAGGCTTCTTCTTCTGTTTGTACACCCGGATGCAGACTATGATGAAAGTAATCGAACACCACGGGTATGCCGATCATATGATGTAGTGTTTCTAAATCCTTCACCGTGTATAACCCAGGCTTGTCATCGTTTTCAACGGTTAGCCTTGCCTGTAAATTTTTAGACAGCAGGGTATAATTTTGGGCAAAGCGTTTAATGGTTTCCACCTTGTCGCCATAAGCGCCGCCCACATGAATGTTTATCTTGCTAAGCGGCGACGCCGGTAAGTTCATCAGGTCGAATATTTCGGAATGGATTTCTAAATCTTTAATGGTATTGTCTAACGTGGCACCGCTGCCGGCCAGCTTATTGAATGGGCCGGGATGGCTGCTGATGCGTACCGGCATTTTACCGGCTGCTTCCAATACTTCTCGTATTTCTTTGTAATGAGGCATGTTGGAAATTTTATATTCCGATGCCCAGGGAAACAAGTCGGAAGTAACCCGGAATAGCGTTATACCATGCGCTACATTCCATTCTAAAATTTTCAGTAAAGCGGTCACATTTTGAAGTGCTAATTCCGATGCATAAGCGATCCCTTTTTCACCAAACGTTTTTTTAATCATGCCCCGGTTGGTGGTAATGCCTTCGTCGGCTAAGGTGATGTTAATGCAGGCGTATCCTAAGTTTATCATAGCTAAATTCTCTAAGCTTGTATAGTCTTCAATTATAGCGCCAACCCTTTGTTGGCGCAGCGTATCCAAATTTCATGGAATTAAAAAATTGGCCTACATTTTATGCCTGAATCAAAGCCTTCTCATGAAATACAATCCCGTACAAAATTTTATCAACGGAAAATTTGTTGATGCCAATACCAGTCGCTCAATGGCGGTGATATCTCCGGTAGATGGAAACCTGCTTTCGCAAGTGCCTATGAGTTCGGCCGCGGACTTGAACAGCGCTGTGGTGGCGGCTTCGGCGGCTTTTGCTAAATGGAGCCGAACACCCATTAAAGAACGGGTGCAGGTGTTTTTTCGTTATAAATACCTGCTGGAAAAAAACCTGCAGGAGCTTGCCCGATTATGTTCGGAAGAAAATGGAAAAACGCCTGGTGAATCCATAGCTGAAATAGAGAAGTGTATTGAGCTAACGGAGTTTGCTACGTCGTTACCGCAGCTCATTACCGGCGAATTATTGGAGGTTAGCAAAGGGGTTGAATGTAGAACCGAACATGTGCCACTGGGTGTGGTAGCCAGTATTGTGCCCTTTAACTTTCCGAGCATGGTTCCCAACTGGACGATTCCCAATGCGATTGCTTTAGGCAATTGTATGATTTTGAAACCGAGTGAAAAAGTGCCTCTTAGCGCCGGACGGCTGGCGGAATTATTGAAAGAAGCCGGGCTGCCCGATGGGGTATTTAATATTGTTCACGGCGATGTGGAACTGGTGGAAGCCATCTGCGATCACCCGCATATTGAAGCCGTGTCTTTTGTCGGTTCTACCAAAGTAGCCAAGATTGTCTATCAACGGGCCACACACAACTACAAACGATGCCTCGCCCTTGGCGGCGCTAAAAATCATTTAATGGTAATGCCCGATGCGATTCCTGGAATGACAGCGCAAAACGTGGCGGCATCCATGAGTGGCTGTGCCGGTCAGCGGTGCATGGCGGCATCAGCAATGGTGGCGGTTGGCGATACCAATCATATTATTCAAAAGATTGTAGAAGAAGCCCGGAAAATTGTTCCCGGTGAAAACCTCGGCGCGGTGATAAACAAAGAATCGAAAGAACGCATCGAAAAATATATTACGGAAGCAGAGTCGCAGGGAGCGAAAATTTTGCTGGATGGCCGCGGCGCAACGGTAACGGGCAAGGAAGCAGGAACTTATGTGGGGCCAACGGTGATTGATTTTGTTATGCCCGAAATGTCGGTGGCAACAGAAGAAATTTTCGGTCCGGTTATCAGCATCATGCGAACGAATACGGTAGATGAAGCCTTAGCCATTGAAAACAAAAATCCTTATGGTAATGCGGCTTCGGTATTCACGCAAAATGGTGGTGTGGCCCGCTATATTATTGACCATGCCAGCGCCGGTATGATTGGTGTAAACGTAGGCGTACCGGTGCCTCGTGAGCCCTTCTCCTTTGGTGGCTGGAACGAGAGCAAGTTTGGTGTGGGTGATATTACGGGTAAAAGTTCCATTGAGTTTTGGACGAAGCTGAAGAAGTCAACCGTAAAATGGAACCCGGAGGCGGGGGTGAATTGGATGAGCTGAGGCGGTGGTGAGTAGTGAATAGGCAATAGTGAATGGTGAGTAGTCAATAGTAAATAGTTAGATCAATTGGCAACGACTGATATTTTTAGAAACTGCAACCATAAACTTTCAAAATCTTTTATGACAGTTATTCAAAGCATTAAAACCGCATTTATGAGATAAGAGGTGAACGGGTGATGCTGGATAGAGATCTGGCAACTATTTATGAAGTAGAAACAAAACTATTGAATCAAGCAGTAAAAAGAAATCCGAAACGTTTTCCCAAACACTTTATGTTTCAATTGACAAAAGAAGAGTTTGAGGCATTAAGGTTTCAAATTGAAACGGCTGAGAAGAGTAATTCTTCAAGGTCACAAATTGTGACCTTGAACGCAGGCAGAGGAAGTAACGTGAAATACCTTCCCTATGCCTTCACCGAACAAGGCGTCGCGATGCTTAGCGGTGTACTTAATTCCGACAAGGCTATTGCAATGAGCATTGCTATTATGGAAGCGTTTGTAGCTATAAGGAAAATTCTGTTACAGGAAAACGATTTTAAAATGCAGTTGAAAGAATTGAAAGAAGGGATGGGCGAACACGACGTACAATTAAATGCCATTTACGATGCTATGGAAAATTTGCTGGATGAAAAAGCCGCCGGACGGAAATGGGAAGAAAGAAGGCGTATTGGCTTTGCCATCAACTCATAATTTATTACGTGATCAATATATAATATGGAAATACTATCGAAATCTGAAACAGACGAAATCATCAACGATAATCAAGACCACACCCTCTTCTCCTGGAGTAAACAAAAAGGCACCAACCCCATTGCTGTAAAATATGGCGAAGGCGTTTACCTATACGATTATGATGGCAAACGCTATATTGATTTTTCGTCGGGATTAATGAATGTAAACATCGGTCACGGCGACCAGCGCATTACCGAAGCGGTAGTGCGTCAAATGCAGGAAGTGAGCTATGTTACACCAGGCTGTGTAACAAAAGTCCGCGGCGACTTGGGCAAAAAACTGGCACAGATTTGCCCCGGCGATTTAAACAAAGCCTTCTTTACCTTATGCGGTGCCACGTCTATTGACAATGCCATCAAATTAGCCCGGCTTTATACCGGCCGCCATAAAATTTTAACCCGCTATCAATCCTATCATGGCGCTTCTATCGGCACCATTTCTGCCAGCGGCGATCCGCGGCGATTGCCCGTAGATGCCCAACAGGCGCCGGGCTTCGTGCATTTTGACCTGCCTTATTTATACCGCTGGGAATATGGCGAAGAAGCCTTGCTAAAAGAATCTGTTGCGCAGTTGGAGCGGCTAATTATATATGAAGGTCCTGCTAACATTGCCGCTATTTTATTGGAAGGACAAAGCGGTACATCGGGCTGTTTTTTATATCCTGATGGTTATCTGAAAGCGGTAAGACGGCTTTGCAACCAGCATGGCATTTTACTAATCATGGATGAAGTGATGAGCGGCTTTGGGCGAACCGGAAAATGGTTTGGTTTTATGCACCATGATATTGTTCCGGATATGATTGCCATGGCCAAAGGATTAACCTGCGGCTACCTGCCGTTTGGTTGTTTGATGGTGAGTGATAAGATAGCCGCTAAATATGATGACGCAGTTTTACCATTAGGGCTGACTTACTCAGCGCACCCGGTAAGTTGTGCCTCCGCGTTGGAAACATTGAAGATTTATGAAGAGGACAACCTTATTGAAAATGCGGTGGCTATGGGAAGTTATATAGATGAAAAGGTGGAAGAATTAAAAACAAAACATCCCTCCATTGGCGATTGGCGAAACAGGGGTTTATTAGGTTGTTTGGAATTAGTAAAAAGCCGGACGACTAAAGAACCCATGGCGCCCTTTAATGCAAAGCCCGACGAAATGGTGGTGATGAATAAAGTGGCGGCGAAGATCAGGGAGTTGGGCATGTACACGTTTGTAAGATGGAACTACATTTTTATTGCTCCGCCATTGATTGTTACGAAAGAACAAATTGATGAAGGCTTAGCCATCATCTCACAAGCCATTAGCCTTGCCGACGAAGCAGTAAGCTGATTAAGTACCGGCAAAAAAATGCAAATCTTATCAGCAAATATTTGCTGCACTACACCTCAAACCATGTCATGAAAAACATAGATTCTTTCACACACCTTCGCGGCGAATCTATTTACTTAGACGATATTCCTCTGCTGCGCGGAACCTTATTCGGTGCGGCTTTCGGCTCGAACATCGCACATGGAATTATAAAAAAACTGTACACAGAAGAAGCTGAAGCAATGCCCGGCGTTGTACGCATTTTTACGGCGGCTGATGTTCCCGGCGAGAACCAGATTGGTGGTATTGTTCCTGACGAACCCCTGCTGCCTGATGGCCATGTGCATTATAACGGAATGCCCGTGGCGTTTGTGGTAGCGGAGTCGGTGGAAGCAGCTCAAGCGGCTGTGCATAAAATCAGGATGGACGTAGAGCCTCTTCCTATCATCACCGATCCCCGCGAAGCAAGAGCAAAAGGCGAATTGATTGTGCCCCCAAGAACGTTCAGTATTGGTAATACAGAGAAAGCCTGGGAAGACTGCGAGCACATTTTTGAAGGCAGTGCTGATACTAACGGACAGGAACATTTATACATCGAAACACAAGGCGCCTACACCATTCCGCTGGAAGGCAACCGGATGAAAATCTATTCATCTACCCAAGGGCCAACAGCGGTACAGCGACACATGGCTGTGGTGTTGGGTGTGCCAATGCACCAGTTAGAGGTGGATGTAACCCGCCTTGGCGGCGGCTTTGGGGGTAAGGAAGATGGTGCCACTATATGGGCCATCTTATGCGGACTCGCTACGTATCATCTCAAACGGCCGGTAAAATATTCGTTGCATCGCATGGAAGATATGCGTATGACCGGCAAACGACATCCTTATTCATCGGACTTTAAAATCGGTCTTTCCAAAGACTTGAAAATTCTTGCTTACGAAGCTACCTTCCATCAAAACGCAGGAGCGGCCGCAGATCTTTCACCGGCTGTTTTAGAACGTACTTTATTTCATTGTACCAATTCATACTTTATTCCCAATGTTAGGGCTACGGCTTATAGCTGTCGTACCAACCTGCCGCCCAATACGGCTTTCAGGGGCTTTGGCGGACCGCAGGGTATGTTTGTTATTGAGTCGGCCATTGCTAAAGCCGCAGAAGAATTAGGCATTGATAAAGCCCTGATTCAAAAAAGAAATTTGATTGCTTCGGGTGAAGAATTTCCTTACGGACAAAAAGCCGTCAGCGAAGCAAAGGAATGTTGGGCAAAGGCCGAAGAGTTGTACGCCATTGATGCTATAAAAAAAGAGGCCGCTCAATTTAATCAAGCCAATCTTTTATATAAGAAAGGCGTATCGCTAATGCCCATTTGCTTTGGTATTTCTTTTACCAAAACAATGATGAACCAATCAAGAGCGTTGGTGCATGTTTACACCGATGGCAGCGTAGGAATCAGTACCGGCGCGGTGGAGATGGGACAGGGCGTGAATACAAAAATGCTTCAGGTGGCTGCACACATCTTTTCAATTTCACCGGATAAAATACAGGTTCATTCCACGTCCACGTTTCGTATAGCCAACACTTCGCCATCGGCGGCCAGCGCTACCGCCGACTTAAATGGCAAAGCTGTAGAAATGGCTTGTCAAGAAATATTGAACCGATTAAAATCAGTGGCAGCTCAACTAACCGGCAAAGAGGTTGGTAGCATTTCAATAAAAGAAGATGTCGTTTGGGTTGATGGAAAAAAAACAACGATGACCTGGGAGTACCTGGTGGTAGAAGCCTATACCAAACGGGTAAGCTTATCGGAACATTCGCACTATGCAACCCCGGAGGTAAACTTTGACATGAAGAAAGAAAAAGGACACCCCTTTGCGTATCATGTTTATGGAACAGCTATCACTACCGTTACGGTAGATTGCCTGCGCGGGACGTATGAGGTGGATGCTGTAAAACTGGTACATGATTTTGGTTCTAGTATGAACCCAATCATTGACAAAGGGCAGATTGAAGGTGGCGTGGTGCAAGGCATTGGCTGGATGACGATGGAAGAAATTGTTTATGATGATGCCGGCCGTTTGCGGTCTAACACCTTATCCAATTATAAGGTGCCGGATATTTATTCCGTTCCGAAAGAACTGAGCATTCATTACCTGCAAACCGATAAGGCTAACTCCGCCATCTTTCGCTCAAAAGCAGTAGGGGAGCCGCCTCTGATGTATGGCATCGGTACTTACTTTGCGCTACGGGATGCGGTGAAAGCGTTTAACTCAGTGGCTTCGCCGCCCTTCTCTGCACCCATGACGCCGGAAAAAGTTTTGCTGGCTTTGTATCAACAACCAAATACACAACCGCAACTGCATGAAGAAGAAATTAGCGTTATGGCAGGCAATAAAGGATAATGTTGAAAGCGAGATTCGTGTGATGTTGCTGTATGTGTTGGAGAGCAGCGGCAGTAGTCCGGGACGGCAAGGGTTTGGCATGATGGTAACGCAAAGCGGAACAATGCAAGGCTCCATCGGCGGCGGTATTATGGAACATAAGTTGGTGGAAATGGCTAAGGAAAAGCTTCGTCACGCTATTACCACATCGCCACAAATCCGGCAACAGCTTCACAATAAATCTTCGGCAAAAAATCAAAGTGGAATGATTTGCTCCGGCGAACAAACCGTATTGATGTATGAAGTGCAGCGGGGCGATGTGGCCGCTATTATTACTATCATTAATTGTTTGAAAGAACTTTGTACTTGTTGTCTTCAACTTTTACCTAAGGGGATACAAGCAACGAATGAAGCGGCAGAACAAACGTATGGCTACTACTATAAAACAGATGAAGATTGGACCTATCAGGAAGTCGTAGGCTATCAAAATCATTTATATATTATTGGTGCAGGGCATTGCGCTCTTGCTTTATCGCGACTGATGAGCAACATGGATTTTTACATTCACTTGTATGATGATCGCAACGAGTTGTACACGATGGAACAGAATAATTTTGTTCACGAGAAGCATATAGTAGATGATTATTCTAAACTAGGCACACTTATCCCCTCAGGGAAAAACAGCTACGTGGTTATCATGACTTTTGGTTACCGTACCGATGATGTAGCGCTAAGAACCTTGATGGGCAACGATTTTAAGTACCTGGGTGTTTTAGGTAGTGCAACTAAAATTGAGAAAATGTTTGCCGTGTATAGAGGAGAAGGCGTTCCCGAAGTGGTATTAAAAAAGATTCATGCACCGGTTGGGCTGCTTATAAAAAGCGAAAGCCCGGAAGAAATTGCCATCAGCATCGCGGCGCAGATCATTAAAGTAAAAAACGAAAGAACTATATAGCGTTCGCAATGTTTTGATCAACTTTTCATTCTTTGAGCGGTTGTGAGATACGATTACGGGGTGCAAGGCCAGCATTTGTGATTAGCCGGTGTTTGTGTCTCACAAACACTCCATAAGCAAGCTTCAACTACGTATCAATAAATCCTTTTGTCGTCCTTGTCTTTCCACTCCGCAAACACCTTTGCCGCTTCATCATGTTCAACCGCTATCATTGGAATTTTTCGGTCGTTCAATGGCTTACTACACTCTTCATAAATCATCGAATCATCAAAGCCAATGGCCGCTGCATCCTGCCGGGTATTGGCATAATAAATCACTTTTGGCCGGGCCCAGTAAATAGCGCCAAGGCACATGGGGCAGGGCTCGCAACTGGTATATAGTTCACAGCCTTCCAATTGAAAGGCGCCTAAATTTTTGCAGGCATCTCTTATCGCTACCACTTCGGCATGGGCTGTCGGGTCATTGGTGGCCAGCACTTTATTATTGCCGCTGCCTACAATGTTATCACCCTTTACTATCACGCATCCAAACGGACCGCCTTCGCCTTTTTCGCTTCCGGTTTTGGAAAGGCGTATCGCTTCCAGCATAAATTTTTCTTCGCGGGTCATGCGCAAAGATTAGCTAAAAACCGCTAACCGGTCTGCATAAAATAATCATTGCGGAAATCATTTTTCATGAAAAATAATTTTGGTGGCGACAAAAAAATCAACCCGTTTCATGCGATTGTTCAATCATGAATCGGGTTGAGAAGGTAAGGGACAAAAAATAAATTGATTATACTTTTTTACGTGTTTCCGGTCTCGGGCTGTGTAGTGAAAGTAGTACCTGGCCTGCTTTTCAGCCTACAGCCGGTTGCTTATCCGCATTACAGAAAATAGTGTCCGGTTAATTTTACCGGCTCGCCGTAGTTCTTTTGAAAGAAGACGATTTTCTCCATTACCTTATTACCACCTCTATCCGATTGTACTACTACCTGGTAGTAATTGCCTTTGCCCAAATCGCCGGTAGAGCCGATGTTATAATTGGAGCTGTCCTTGATGATGCTATACTTAGAAATGCTGCCCAATTGCGTAACGGCGGCATTCAGCGTAGCGGCCCATGTTTCTTTTGGTGTTGCCTTCAGCGCATCTTCTGAGCAAAAATGAATAGCCGCATCATAGTTGCCTTCCTTCACTGCTTCCATATACTGGCCGGCTTCTTTTTCACTGGCTGATAGCTGGCTCATGTATTTGGCATCTTTATGTTCCCAGGCATAGCGCAACACCTTCATACTGCCATCTTTGTCCTTTAGTAACACCAATGAATCGGATGACTTTCCAAATTCCCATTGCACATCAAACGTTAGCGAAACAGTCGTACCGTTTGAGGTAGAAGTGGAAATATTGAAGTCGCTTGTTTTAGTAAAGGTTTTCATTTCGCCCAGCAAACCCGAATTGCGTTCCATATATTTTTTCCAGGTTTCTTTCTTGTCATCGTTGAAGGCTCTGTCGCTGCATAAATTAAGTGCTGCATCAAAATCTTTTTTCTTTAAATCATTATAAAAATTGGTAGCGGTGGCTTCCGCTTTTTTATTGGTTTCGCCTGCGCCGCAAGAGGTTAAAACGGTGGTAAAGGCAAGAGCTGCTATCAGCAGTTGGGATGAAATCTTTTTCATTTTTTGTTTATTTATAAACCAAAATTAGTTGGGCCAACAGCGCCTTTCGCCGTTGAACCCAGTAGTGGCAGGGTTACTTCTATATCTGGTTGATGCGTTGTTGGATGTGGCAACAATGTAAGGAAGATCGTAGCCCCCTGCTGGTGTTTAAGCGGGTTGTGAAACTCTATTGGCTGTACTAAAATGCCGCTGACCGGGTTAATTGTTACGGGTAAAAGCGCTGAAAAAAAAGCAGGGGAATTAGGTAAAACGGTGATGGTGTTGCTATCATCAACTCTTGCAATAGCTTAATAACCGTGTTGCTACCTGAATAAAATGCGTAAAGTCTATTGGCTTGGTGATGTACTCTACATTGCGTCCTTTAAAAAATAGTTTGTCAGAAATACTGCTGGACGTGCTTAAAATAACTATTGGAACGGTGGTCAGGGCATCATCATTTTTAATTACCTGAAACGTTTCTTTTCCATTCATCTTAGGCATATTAATGTCTAACACAATCAGGCACGGAAGTTCGGCCGCCTCTGTCATTTTTTTGAGCAGGTCAAGGCCCTCTTTCCCATTATAGGCTTGCAATATTTCAAACGCCGAGTCAATGGACTGAATTGCGTCCTGAAGCATTTGCAAATCATCAGGATCATCATCTATATGAAGAATGGTGTATTTTTTTACCGGTGGCATAAATCGTTGTTAGCTTGAAATGGCAAAAGTGTTTGTAATCGCTGTTACTAAATTGACAAGTTCGGTAAAAGGAGTAATAGGAACGTTGAGGAGAAGCTGCTTCGGAATTTTCGCTTATTCTGGTATCAACAAGTATAGTTTATTGAAGTCGTGATGGAAGGTATCTTTAATCAAATTTGCAGTATGAAAAACGGATGGATCAAATCAACGGGCCTTGCGATTATATTACTTTTTACTATGCAGGTACAAGCGCAAAATCCGGTTAACTGGACAGGCCAGCAGTTGATGGAGCCATCGGCGTTAGCCAACAGCATCAATACAAAAAAAGAGGTGCCCTTTATTATCAGCGTTGGCCCCGGCGCTACTATTCCAAACTCTGTAGTCGTTGGCATGGTAAACAGCAATGAAGGCGTTGACAAACTAAGGATGGAGTTAAGGGGCCTGCCAAAAAACAAAAAGATCGTTGTTTATTGTGGCTGTTGCCCGTTTGAACATTGCCCCAATGCACGCCCGGCGATTGATGCATTAAAAAGTATGAAGTTTACCAATTACTATTTGCTCAACCTGCCGCATAATATAAAAATAGATTGGATTGATAAAGGCTATCCGGCTACAAAATCGTAAGTACACATTGCTGTTTATAAATCGTTACATGAAAAACTATGTTCTTTTTGCGTCTGCTATTTTTATGTCCTTTATTGGTTCTGCACAGTTAGTAACAAAGGTTACCGATCCGGTAGAATGGGTAAATCCACTGATGGGCAGCGATTCAAAACCAGACCTTTCCAATGGCAATACCTATCCTTCTATTTGTGTGCCTTGGGGCATGAATTTCTGGACACCGCAAACCGGTAGAAATGGCGATGGATGGCAATATCAATACAGCGCCGATAAAATACAAGGCTTTAAACAAACGCACCAGCCATCGCCGTGGATGAATGACTATGGCCAGTTTTCTATTATGCCTGTTACCGGCCATGTAAAGTTTAAGGAAAATGAAAGGGCCAGTTGGTTTTCGCATAAAGCAGAAACAGCCAAACCTTATTACTACAGTGTGTATTTGGCTGATGCCGATGTTACCACAGAGATTACCACTACCGAACGGGCGGCCCAATTTCGTTTTACCTATCCTAAATCAGATAGCGCATTTATTGTAGTTGATGCATTTGATTGCGGCTCTTTTGTAAAAATGATTCCCGAAGAAAAAAAGATTGTTGGTTATACCACCCGCTACAGCCGCGGCACACTAAAAAACTTCAAAAATTATTTTGTCATTTATAGCGATAAAGCTTTTAGCGTTTCTTATGCCTGGCACGACAGCACCCTGGTAAGGGATTCTTTGCAAACCACTGCCAACCATGCCGGCGGTATTGTGGGCTTTAGCACAGCAAAAGGAGAACAGGTGCATCTTAAAATCGCTTCCTCCTTTATTAGTTTGGCACAAGCGGAACTAAACCTGAAAAGAGAACTGGCGGCGGATAATTTTGATGTAACAAAACAAAAAGCAAAAGCTGCCTGGAACAGACAGCTTTTGAAAATAGTAGCAGAAGGCGGCACGCCCGATCAGACAAAAACATTTTATTCCTGCCTGTACCGTATGCTACAGTTTCCGCAAAAACTATACGAAGTTGAGGCATCGGGAAAGATGGTACACTGGAGCCCATACACCGGTGAAACCCATGCCGGGTATATGTTTGGCGGTACCGGCTTTTGGGATACGTTCCGTGCTTTATACCCTTTTTTGAATTTTGCTTTTCCTTCCATTAATAAAGAAATGCAGCAAGGCTTGCTAAACGATTACAAAGAAGGCGGCTGGTTGCCGGAATGGAGCAGCCCCGGTTATGCCAATATTATGGTGGGCAATAATTCGGCTTCTGTTGTTGCTGATGCTTATATCAAAGGCCTGCGTGGCTATGACATCAACACCTTGTACGAAGCCTTATTGCATGGCGCTAACAACGAAGGTCCCATCACCGCTGTAGGCCGTGCCGGCGTGACGCCCTACAATCAATTGGGCTATGTGCCCGATGATGGAAAGTTAAATGAAAGCGCTGCCCGGACCCTGGAATATGCGTATGACGATTTTGCTATTTATCAATTGGCCAAGGCCCTGCATCGTCCAAAAGAAGAAGTAGCGCTGTATGTAAAACGTAGCCGGAACTACCGCAATCTTTTTGACCGGCAAACACTTTTAATGCGGGGTAAAAAAGCGGACGGAAGTTTTCAAACGCCATTCAATCCATTCAAGTGGGGCGGCGATTTTACCGAAGGTAATAGCTGGCAATATACCTGGAGTGTGTTTCATGATATGGAAGGATTGAAAGCCCTTATGGGTGGCAATGAAATATTTGTACAAATGCTGGACAGTGTGTTTACCATGCCGCCCGTGTTTGATGAAAGCGCCTATGGTGGCGTCATTCACGAGATGCGGGAGATGCAGGTGGCCGGCATGGGACAGTATGCGCATGGCAATCAGCCCATACAACACGCCATCTATTTATATAATTATTGTGGCCAGCCCTGGAAGGCGCAGTACTGGGTGCGGGAAGTGATGAACCGGCTGTATAAAGCCACGCCGGACGGCTATTGCGGCGACGAGGACAATGGCCAAACCTCGGCCTGGTATGTATTTTCTGCCATGGGTTTTTACCCCGTTTGCCCGGCTACAAATCAATATGTAACAGGTGCACCTTTGTTCCAAAAAATCACCGTTTCGTTTGACAATGGAAAGAAACTTATCATCAGCGCACCAGCCAACAGCGCTGAAAATAAATATGTGCAAAGCATCCAATGGAACGGCAAGCCCTGGGATAAATCGTGGTTAACTCATTCCATTCTTCGTAATGGAGGAACCTTAAATTTTAAAATGGGACCTATCGCTGAAAAAAAGCGGGGAACTACTAAAGCAGCTTATCCTTATTCGCTTTCTACCGACCCACAGGCAGTAAATGATAAATGAATATTTAATCATTTAATGCCTTCACGGCAATAATCTACTTTACTCGTTTGTAAAGCTACATGCCAATGTTGCCTAACCAAATACCTACGGCGAATACAATGCCGCCGCCAACGATCACCTGCCCGATGGTTTGCACCAGCGGTGTACTCATAAATTTATAACGGATGTAGGCAATGGCAAGTAACTCTACCACCACTACCAGGTAAGCTACCCGCAGCGCCGTTTGCAAATGAGGCAGTAAAAAAGGTAAGGTGTGAAGCATGCCGCCGAACGTAGTGGCCAGTCCCGTAATAAGGCCGCGTGTCCATGGGTTGCCGCGGCCGGTAACGGTGCCGTCATCCGATAAGGCTTCTGCCAAACCCATACTAATACCGGCGCCTAACGAGGCCGCAAGACCTACCCAAAAAGCTTTCATGGGTTGGCCGGTAAGGCCTGCAGCGGCGAACAACGGCGCGAGGGTAGAAACTGATCCATCCATTAATCCAAGGAGCGCCGGTTGTACTTTTTGTATAACGAACCGGTGCTTTTCCCGTTCCTTCTTGTTGCTTTGGCGCAAACTTGTTGCTTCTTCCATGCCTGTAATTTTTGGGTGTGAACTAACACAACAGAAAATAATGCCATTGGTTGGAAGACTGAAAGCTTATCAAAAAACTTTCACTGAAAAAATGGTTGGTAGATAAACCGCCTTGCTACTAAAGTTTGGCTATATGTAATTGAAGCTAATGCAAGTAAAGCGGATGATGCTGGTTAGATAAGCAGGATAGACCATTTGAATCAGTTGGGCACAAAAAGTTGAAGGCTCCATTATGGAGCCTTCAACTTTTTGTGCCATTAAAATTAGCCACACGTCACTTTGATTTATTTGTTTCAAACGCCAGCGGAATGTTGACTTTGAAAACATAATTGCGTCCTACATTAAATACGCCTTGCCGTCCTGTAACAAGATTGACATCGGCATATTTTAATCGGCTTAAATGGCTTTGATAAGCCACATCGGTAATATTATTTCCTAAAAGGTAGAGGCTAAAAAGGGTTTTGTTGCCGCTGGTTATATTTGCTGTGATGCCTGCATTCAGCAACGTATAACCAGCCGTAGGCGTTTCTGTATTGTAGGCGGTAAATGGCTCATTCTGCCCAAACGTACGATCTGCTTCTACAGAAAGAGAAAGGTTACGTACCGCTTTGCCTTTTGGCAATAGTTGCGCTCTTAATTCGCTTATCAGGTGGGTAGCAGGAATGAAAGGCACGTTATTACTTCCATCAATCGCATCAGCAAATTTGCCTCTTACATACGAAATGGTATTTTCCCAATGCAGCCAGTCAAGCGGGTGCGGATGCAGGTCCAGCAAAGCTTCAAAGCCATAGAGGTTAGCGGTATGTTGCCCGAATTTGAAGGCTGGTATAAAATCAGTTCCTACCCGTACCGACGAATCGCTACCGTTTTTAGCGGATAGCTTGCTGTAAAAAATAAAGTTGCTGATGTGGTTGTAAAAACCGGTAACGTTCAAGAGCGCATGTTCAGAGGTTACCTCAAAACCCAGGTCACCCTGCCAGGTGGTTTCTGATTTTAAAGCCTGATCACCGTACTCGTAGCGATTGGTACCTTCATGTGCGCCATTGGAGGCCAACTCAGGAATGCTGGGAGCACGAAAGCCCCTGGCAAGATTCAACTTCAACACAAAATTATTGGTGGCCGCGTAACTAATACCGGCACTGCCCGAAACGTTAGAAAAGTCTTTAGCAAAAGCGCTGAATCGTTCGCTGGTTCCTTCTATTAATGCTTTTGAAGTCAGGTGACGATTATCGTATCTGACGCCTCCGCTTAGCGTAGCCCTTCCAATAGTTTTCTGTGTGTACACATAAGCGCCAATATCGGCGAGATTGTATTCAGGTATAAGGAATTCAAGCCCACCGTTTTTGTTACTCTGCGCCATGCCATTCACACCAATGGAGGTGTTCCAACCGCTATGATCATTCAAGTGATAAGCAACCGTATAGTTGAACGTATTCAAGTCAAAGTAAAGGCCGTATTGCTTAGGGTTATCGGCATCGCCAAACTCCTGCCGCTGGTTTCTTTGCAAGCCCAGGTTAAGTGTCAGCCTTCCGGTTCCTAACCGAAAGTTATTATCTAAAATGACTTTTGTGTGTTGTATATGCTGGTATGGAGTAGCTGGGTCGGTGCTGTTAAAATCACTGGTAGTGGGTGTTCCGGCGGCGCCACCGGGTAAAGCTTTTACAAAAGTTCCATCGGCTGCTCTTTCACCTTCTACTACTCCTAACCGCTGGTTAAAGCGGCTAAAGATTAAATGGCTGTAGCCCCAGGCCCCATTGTAGCCGGCATAACCACCGAAGTTTTTATTATTGAATTTGGAGTTCCATACGGGCCCATCGTACTTGTTTTTATAATCGGCGGCGGCGGTCAAATCGCCCCAGGCATTCCAGTTAAAGCCGCCGTTATTTCCGCCAACGTTTGCATAAACAGAACGTTGGTTGTTGTTGGTGCAATAGCTGCTTAAAAGGTTTGCCTTAATAGTATTGTTAGGGGCCGGGTTAGTAGTAATAATGTTGATCACACCGGCTAAGGCATCGCTTCCGTATATTAATGAAGCAGGTCCTTTCACTACTTCTATGCGGCTTACACTATTATCGTCAATTTCAATTCCATGCTCATCGCCCCACTGCTGTCCCTCTTGCCTGACGCCGTCATTTATCACCACCAACCGGTTGTAGCCAAGACCACGGATGGTAGGTTTTGAAATGGCCGGACCAGTAGTGATTTGATTAACGCCGGGTTGCTTACGCAAGGCATCAATGATGTTGGTAGATGGCGTCGCCAACAGCTCTTCCCTGTTCACTCTCGTAATTGGAATAGGCGTTTTGCGAATGGAAGTAGCGGTGCCCACTGCGGTGATGGTAACGCCTTCATTTTCTATAACCGATGCGTTGAGTGTAAAGTTTTTTTCCGCCGTGCCGGCGATGTCAATATGCTCTACTACCGAGCGATAACCTTCGTAGGAAATTTCCAACAAAGCGTGGCCCGATGGAACATTGCGTAGTATATAACTTCCGCCGGAATCGGTTGTTGTGCCCTGCCTCGAATCTACCAGCGTTACCGAGGCGCCGGCCAGCGCTTCCCCGGTTTTTGCATCGGTTATTTTGCCGGATAGTTGTGCGCCTTTTTGCTGGCTGAAACCAAGGAGTGCAGCCATAGATAGTATAATAAAGAGTACTAACTTTTTCATAATGATGTATGATTACTAAGATAAAAGGGAAATAAAGGGGGTTCCTGCTGGGGTGTTACCTTGAACAGTAAGTACAGCGCTTCAATAAAAAAAAATGTTTTGTAAACAGATTGTATAATCTGGTTGGATCAACCGATTGAAGGTGGGCCTCTATTCTCCGGCGTACTGGTCTGAGATGAATAGAAGGGCGAAATAAGCATCGAAAAATGCTCACTAAAAAAATGGGGAACAATTACAAAAGTTAACGGCGCCGAAGAAACATAAGCCGCATTAACTACCAGGTTATCAAAGTGGCAATTGTAGCCTTGTTCGTGTACGCAGGCAGGGTTTTTTTCATGCGTGCAGGTAACAATTACATCTTTATGATTTGCAAAGGCCTGGTGCAAAAAGGGTTTGGGCGTATTGCTGAAAGCAAATACTAGCAGTAGAAAAAAGGCAATAGGTTTTTGTATGGTTTCGCTGAACTTCAGAAGTGGCCGATTGGTGCAAATGTAAACGGTTCTGTTACATCTCTCTCAATCTGTTCTTTTTAAAACAGCTTTTGAATTAAAAAGAAGCCCTGATCATTGCTTAGTCGTTATCTTTTATTCCCAGGGTCATCTTTACCGGATACTTTTTTTTACCCATGGTAGCAAACCAGATAATGCGGTTCATGAGGTCGTCGTTGCCGCCATCAATATGATCGAATTGTTTTTGCATGGAGCTTTCGGTGAACTTTTTTTCCAACCTTGATGTGGCATTCAGCGGCTTATTCATTTCGTTCAATGGAATTTTGTTGGGCACAAACGTAAATGGCTTTGCCTTGGGCTTGCCGGTAAAGCAGGCAAACATGGGCGAAGCGGTGGCATCAATTTTATTCATCGGCGGCAAGCCAAGTATTTGTTCTATCGTTCGTACCATGGAGGTTTGATTGTAATTGGTATGAACAATATTTCCCGGTGTAGAATAAGGGCTGATAACAAAGCCCGTGGTGCGATAAGCGGAGATATGATCCCACCCATCCTGTGAATCATCCTCTGTAACAAAAATGGCTGTTGAATCCCAGAACCGGCTGTGGGTAACGGTTTCAACAATCCGCCCCAAGCCTAAATCGTTATCGGCCACTGCGGCCCTTGGCGTAGGAAAGCCCGGACGTAAGCCCGCCGTATGGTCGTTTGGCAAGGCAATAATCATCAGGTTTGGTAATGAATCTGTCGTGCTGTTTTCGTATTGCTTCCATTCCTTAATAAAGGCATCGGCCCGCAACTGTTCGTTGATGCTGTGGTTGTCGTAGCCCGGATAGCTTTGGCTTAAAACAGGCGCTACTCTTGATATAGTGGTCACGTTCTTAAATACAAAAGGCTGGTTTTCTTTATATAGTTTGTAGATGTCGGTCCAGCTTAGTTTAGGATCGTACACCGGCACACAAGCCTCGCCATAAATGCGAACGGTTTTGCCATGGTCCAGCGCATGGTTCCATATAAAACCGGCATCACTATATACCAAAGCATCTTGCTGTACATGCGGATAGCTGCGAAACCAGGCCCTAACGTTCTTTTCTATATAATCTGTTACCATTGCCGCATCGGTCCATTGGTGGCCTTCGGCAGATGATTTACCCGACGCATAATAGTTATCCATCAAACCAAATTGTTTTGCCAGCAGGTGTTGATTGGGCGTAATACTATCCCCAAAAACACAAAGCGATGGTTCGCCGCGGCCCTGTGGCATATCGCCCAAAACCTGGTCGTACGTACGGTTTTCTTTAATGATGTAAATGACGTGCTTTATAGTAGAAGGCTCGCCAATGCGCTCTGGTATTGGCTTCGGCGCTACGTTGTTTCTGGGCAACAACCTTGATAGCTCCGAACGAACCTGTAAATTCAGGTTCTTTACTTTTGCTGTATAAGCGGCTAACTCCGTTTCATCAGGAACATTGATGATAGAGATAGTTGCCTCTTGCTCGTGAGCCGTAAAAGCGTTTTTGTAGTTTACTCTGGCTCCAACACCTTCTAAATTGGTTACATACATCTCGTTGCCATTTACAACAATGCCACCGGGATAAGCCTGTGTGGGAATAAAGCCTTTTACAGTACCACTGGCGCCACTACTGTTGAGTGCCACCACTGCAATGGCATTGTCCAAACCATTGGCCACATACAAAGTGTTGTTATCATCGCTGAGAGCTAAAGCATTTGGCGAATCGCCTAATACATCATCACTACTCCCATTTAACCGCACTGTTATGATAGCTGCTACTTCATCAGATGTTGTAGCTATAACCGATACATTATCGCTGTTGCCATTAGCGATATAAACCAAAATGCCGGTACTGTTTTTAATAATGGCATTAGGATGATGACCCACTTCCACTTCTTTTAACAATGCACCGGTAGTAACATCAATAATAGATACAATACCGCTGGAAGTGGCGCCGGTAGCGGGATTGACGTAAGCATTCCCATACGGTACACCGGCGGTTTCTTTTATTTTATCTGTTGGCAAAGGGCCGGCCCAGGCGGTTATGTATGCTTTGTTATTAACGATAGCGATGCCGTAGGGAGCTACTCCGGTTGCGGTTTGCCAAATAACTTTCTTGTCGCGCAAACGCATTTTTACCAATCGGCTATTGCCGTTCAGCACCGCATACATAAAATTTTCATCGCCTTCGTTTTGCAAGGCGATATCATTTGCCAATGCAAGTGGTGCGGGGCTCAAAGCATCAAATAAATAAGAATTAATGATAGCCGATTTTTTGCCATCCCAGTCCGCTTCAAGAACGTAGGATAATTTTTTACCCGCATCGGCCGCCGACCAAAATATATGTGGTTTACCTTCTACTGCAAACACTTTGATGCCACTGTAAACACTCATGGTATTGGCGCCAATGTTTTTGCCCTCATACGCTAAGCGATAGATCAGTTTTTTTGAAACAACATCTATAAAAGCAATGCCGTAGCGGTCTTCCACCACTAATGTTTTTTTATCGGGGAGTAAGGCCGCGTCTAAACTATGATTTTCCAATTCACTGCTACCAAAAGTCAGCACCGTTCCTGCGGCATCTATAATACGGTTGTAGGGAAGGAGATACGGCGTAGTTGTTTGTGTAAGTGAGCTATCATCATAAGCCATCGGTTTCTTATCAACATAAACTGCATTGTTCGTGGTATGGCGGGTAGTGCTACAGGCTGCCAATATAGTTATGCAAAAGCAAAGAAGGCAGGAATGGGTTTTATAAGATGATCTTGTCATGTAGGCCTCAATTGGTAAACCAACAAATTACTACTTGCTGACCACTTTCCATTTCGATAAAATGTAGATGGGAATTTACTTTAGATAAGTAATGCTTTTATAGCGGTTTGAATTATATCGAAAGAAGAATATTGTTTAAATTTTTGTCACTTCTTTTCAAAAAGAAACAGGCTTCCAAAAATGGAAGCCTGTTTGAACTTGTGATTCCGCTGGGACTCGAACCCAGGGCCCATACATTAAAAGTGTATTGCTCTACCAACTGAGCTACGAAATCAGCCTTTAAAAGGAGTGCAAAAATAAGGGCGATGACTATTGCTGCCAAAAATTTATAGTCTTAAATTTCTAACGGGCAATTTCCGATTGAAGCTTTTGTAGAATATCTTTTTCAATCATTTGCTGCGCTAACAAAATCATGTTGGTAAAGGCTTTAGCTTTAGAAATTCCATGACCGATAATGACAGGCTTTGAAATACCCAGCACCGGTGTACCACCATAGTTTTCAAAATTAAACCGGTCGAAGTACGGATGTTGAATAGCCTTGCGTTGGGTGATCTCAAAAAGACTCTCTGCTAATTTTAAAATGATGTTGCCGGTAAATCCATCGCAAACCAACACATCGGCTTTATCAATAAATACATCGCGGCCTTCGGCGTTGCCGATAAAATTAATATGCTTGTTTTCTTTCAGCAGGGGATAGGCCGCTTGTGCCAACAAATTTCCTTTGCCTTCTTCTTCGCCAATATTTATTAAAGCTACACGGGGTTTATCAATGCCTAAAATAGTTTGTGCATATACACTGCCCATAATGGCAAATTGATTCAGGTGTTCCGGCTTGCAGTCGGAGTTAAGGCCAACATCTAACAGCAGCCCGGTGCCTCCGGCTTCTTTTGGAATGATGGTGGAAATAGTGGGACGCAGTACGCCTTCTACGGGTTTTAAAAAGTAAATGGCGCCAACCAACATAGCACCCGTATTGCCGGCACTGATGAAGGCGTCAATTTTATCTTCACCCAGTAAGCCAAAGCCAACAGCGATAGAAGATTGCGGCTTCTCTTTTAAGGCTTTGGTGGGATGCTCATGCATGTCAATCGCCTGCGGCGCATGAACAAGCGTGTACTTATCAGTGGAAAGTGCGTGGGCAAGCAGGAGAGGGCTTACCTGTTCTTCATCGCCAATTAAAACCACCTGTACATCAGTAGAGGCGGCTAAAAATCCCGCAACACCTTTGATGACTTCTGCCGGAGCAAAGTCGCCGCCCATAAGATCAATACCTATCCTCATGATGTACCAAAAATAAAAAATCCATTATCCCGCCGAACAGGGGGAGAATGGATAATGCAAAAAATAGTTGGCTACTTCTTTATCGGCGATGTTTCTACAACTACTTGCCCCTTATAATACAATTTTCCTTCGCTTACATGTGCACGATGGCGTACATGTAACTCGCCGGTAGTTTTATCGGTAGAAAGTGTAGCAGCAACAGCTTTATAATGCGTTCTGCGCTTGGCGCTTCTTTGTTGCGAATGTCTGCGTTTGGGATTTGGCATAACTCAGTATTTAAGATTCAGTTATTTATTATTGTTTTACCTTTTTTATTACAGGGCTATTTATGTTACCAACTTCAGTGCTACTATTTAACCCGGTTGCGTCGCACTCTTGTACGCCTTGTAAGTTATTCAACAATCAGTTCTCTACTAATTCTCTTCTTCCAAACCTTTAAACTTTTCCAATCCTTTCCACAACGGATTTTCGCTGGCTGCTATTTCCTGTTTCATCTTCATTAAGGCTTCTCTGGCCGCTGTGTTACAAAAAGGCCCGTCCATATTTTCAAACTCACATTCTTTTTGAGTAGGTACGCTCAGGTTGATGAATTCAAAGATCATCGGCCCTACATTCAAATGGCTTTCGCCGCGTGAAATATAGAATACATCAGGATCTTCTTCCGTATCGTTCATCTCCTCCGGGTTCTCAACCGCTTTTATCGTTACCGTAAAATCTTCAAACAACGATAGTGGAAGATTAGAACTACAACGATCACAAACTACTTTTAAGGTGCCGCCTACCTGAAAGCGAAGCATCATAAAGTTGGTCGTTTTTTCAAGCAACAACTTTACGCCAGCCTGGCATTCCCAAAAATCCTGGTCGCCATATTCCTCAAAGAACCTATCGGTGATTTGGTAATTAAATTCATGAACGCCTGGCTTTAGTCCGACAAAAGCAATCTCATATTCCCGCCTGCTGCTCATGACTTCAATTTAAGAGTTTGCGAAGGTAAAGGAAAACGCCTCAAATGCACTATTTTACACAAACATTTTAACGAAAGGCGCTGAAACCTCTATGCTCAAAACCCTCCTCCGTAACCGACCACTTGTATTTTTACTGCTGCTAACCATCGCCATAAAACTATTTTCCTTAAACTCATTTTGGGTAGAGAACTATTACTCGCGGGGGCTTTATCCGGTAGTCTCACAACTGCTTCGTATCCTTTTTGGTTGGCTGCCTTTTAGCATTGGTGATTTAATTTATCTGGTTGCAGGTAGTTGGCTGGCGATAAAACTAGTTAAACTAATTATCCGTTTAGTGAAACGACAAGCTAAAAACTACTTCAACATTGCTTTATTTTTCAGATCGCTGAAGCTTGTTCTTTTCGTGTACTGCATCTTTCAGGTTTTTTGGGGATTAAATTATTACCGGCAAGGACTTACCGGGCAGCTTGTGTTGCATTTGCAACCTTATTCAACAGAGGATTTAGTGATGCTGACCGGCAAATTAGAACAGCGATTGAATGAAGCATCCCAAAAAATTGATTCGGTCCAAAGGCTGCGTTATAATACTAACAAAGCGTTATTCATCAGTGGTGAACAGGCGTATGCCGAAGCAAAAACGAATTATGCTTTCTTGGATTATTCCGCACCGTCAATAAAGCCTTCCCTGTTCACGCCTGTTGCTAACTGGTTTGGTTTAACCGGATATTACAATCCTTTCTCGGGCGAAGCGCAGCTAAAAACAACGATTCCTGTTTTTATAAAGCCATTTGTTATTACACACGAGATGGCGCACCAATTGGGTTATGCGAAAGAGAACGAAGCCAATTTTGCGGCCTATTTAACCTGCAAGGGCGCCAGTGATATCAACTTTGTTTATTCGGCTTATTTTGAATTGTTCCGCGATGCTATTTCTGAATTTTATTTTGCAAAGGGCAGGTTAGGGCAAGTGCGGGACTCTATATTGAAAAATTTATCGCCCAAGGTTCGATGGGATAACTATACGTTGCACCAGTACATCTTAAAAGAAGAAAATGTCATAGAACCTTTTATGTCCGGTGCTTATGATAAATATTTAAAGCTGAACAATCAGCCGAAGGGCAAGGCCACATATAATGAAGTCATCGCCTATTTAATTGCCTACCTAAAAAAATTCGGGATTGATGCCATCTAAATAAAAAAACAATTGTTGATTTAATATGAAAAATTGGGTTAGGGGTTTCATCAGTATTGCCGCTCCTTTGGTTGTCGGAGGCATATCAGGATTTTTCACCACGCCGGAGATAAAGACTTGGTACCAGACCATAAAAAAGCCTGATTGGCAGCCACCCAACTGGCTATTCGGGCCTGTATGGACGGTGCTTTACATTATGATGGGCATTGCTTTATACCTTGTTTGGAAAGCCACAGCCGACCAATCAAAAAAGCGGATGGCCATAATTCTCTGGATCGTTCAGTTAGTGCTTAACTTCTTTTGGTCGTTTGTTTTTTTCAGGCAACACCAAATTGACTGGGCGTTGGGAGAGATTCTTATTCTATGGTTGTTTATTTTATTAACCATCTTTTCATTTGCCCGAATTAACAAAACAGCCGCCTGGTTATTGGTACCATACATAAGCTGGGTAAGCTTTGCAACAATACTTACCTATACTATTTGGCAACTGAATAAATAGAAGGACCGCTTTTGTGGTTGACGTCTATTTTTCCCAATCCCATAAGCCCCACTTCAGATTATCGGAAAGCGGCACACCACTTTGCTTTAGTGTTAGCAGTATATTACCTCTATGATGTGATTCGTGAGAAACTAAATAAGTGATAAAAGGAATTAGCCCGCTTTTGAACGAAGGCAGCTTGCCCTCATTATCCCAACTGGCATGGATAGTGTCTTCTATCTTTTTTGCAGAAGAAACAAAAGCACTTGCTAAAACAGAAAGCGTAGTAGTTGATTTCTTATCCAGCAATAGTGCTTTATCATAAATGGGTTTGGCTACAAACTCCGTCCACATTATACGGTTGTTGTGCAGGTGCACTAACTGCTCACCAACGGTGCGGCCTTTTGAGCTTAACCTTAACGCTAAAGAACTTTCATCTATGTTCTTCAGTAAAAGAAGATTTTTATCATTATGAAGTTGCCAGGCTTTTAGCAATCCTTCTTTCATAATAAATATTACTTTGGTTGGGACAAAAAAATCCCCCGCTTTCGGCGGGGGACGGTGTAAAATTTATTTAGAAACTTTTTCTTTCTTCACTTTAATCTTTGTCTTATTGCTGGTTTCTTTTGTCACTACTTTATTGTCAGAAATGACCGTGGTTGGCTTTACCTCAGTTTTTACTTCTGTCTTTGTAATGCCATCAATAGATGCCGCATCAACTACTTCACCCGTAATCTTTACCACCTTGGTATCGGTAACACCGGCCAATTTCACGTTCACATCTTTTTCAAAATGGCCCATGGCGGCGGCATTGTAACCTACTTTTAATTGCGAGGTGCCACCGGGTGCAATGGGTTCTTTGGAATATTCCGGCGTGGTACAACCACAACCAGCCCAGGCATTCTCAATCACCAAAGGCTTATCCGATGTATTAGTGATGGTAAAGAAAGTAGAAACCGGAACGCCTTGCTTGATTTTGCCAAAGTCGTGTTTGTCGGCACTTACTTTAATTACTTCATCGGCTTTTAACTGTGCCATCGCACTGAATCCTGCTACAAAAGCTGCAGCTAAAAAAAAGATCTTTTTCATTGTTTTATTGCATTTGTTGTTTTAAAAAATTGACAGAGGCATTGGCAGGAGCGGAGCCGGCAGGCGCCTTCCACACGTTTCCCTTTATCTTGATTTGTTTTGTACTGTTTCCGTTGTATGTGATGGTCACTGTTTTTTCAAAATGGCCTTCAGCCGCGGCATTGTAGCCGACTTTAATTTTATCATTAGCACCTGTTGCCACCGGCTCCTTATTCCATTCAGGCGTGGTACAACCGCAACTGGCTTGCACGTTATCCAGTTTCAAAGGCATCAACCCTTTATTAGTGATTTCAAAAAAATGATATACCGGTTTGCCTTGTGGGATGGTGCCAAAATCGAATTCCATTTCCTTTACATCCAAAGCGTCGGCTGTAACCGTTTGGGCCTTTAAGCCGACAGCTAAAAACAGTAAAAAAAAGATGGTAAATGTTTTTTTCATAGTGCGATAGGTTCAGACCAAAAATAAAGGAAAGATTTTTAGAAATGAAGCCTGACCGACAATTTGTGTTTTTTTAACGGCGAGGTCTGTCAGCAGATTTTTAGTTCCCGTCCAACTTCCCGATAAGCTTGAAGTTTGGCACTTGATCGTCTCTCTAAATCATTATTAATTGAACCCTATTTTTGCCGCATGGAAAACAAGTCGGAAACGGGTGGTTCGCTTGAGCAGGTTTCGTTCGATCATTTTCGAACCGAAGTGTTGCAGGACTACCGCCATGTATGCGTGAGCCGCGAAGCCAGCCTGCTGGGCCGCAAGGAGGTACTCACAGGCAAAGCCAAGTTTGGAATTTTTGGTGATGGTAAGGAGGTGGCGCAGGTAGCCATGGCAAAGTTCTTTCAGCCCGGCGATTTCCGGAGCGGCTATTACCGCGATCAGACTTTTATGTTTGCCAGCGGCCTTGCTACTATTGAACAATTTTTTGCCCAGCTTTATGCCGATACCGATATAAAAAACGAACCCTTCTCCGGCGGCCGCCAAATGAATTCACATTTTGCTACACAAATTGTAGATGAAAACGGCGACTGGCTTCCCTTGGCACAGCTAAAAAATATCTCTTCGGACATAGCACCTACCGCCGGGCAAATGCCGCGTGGCCTGGGCCTCGCTTTTGCCTCCAGAGCGTTTCGTAAAATTGATGTACTAAAACAGTTTCCTGATCTGTCGGATAATGGTAAAGAAGTTTGCTTTGTTACTATCGGCGATGCCTCCACCTCCGAGGGTCATTTTTGGGAAACCATGAATGCCGCCGGTGTGTTGCAGGTGCCCATGGCGGTTTTTGTTTGGGATGATGGCTATGGCATTTCGGTCCCCAAAAAATATCAAACTACCAAAGCTTCTATCTCCGAAGCACTAAGCGGTTTTCAAAAAGAGGAAGGCACTAACGGCTTTCAAATTTATAAGGTGAAAGGCTGGGACTATGCCGGCCTCTGCGAAGCGTTTGAAGAAGGCATACGACTGGCAAGAGAAACGCATACGCCGGTTATGTTTCATGTAGAAGAAATAACGCAGCCGCAAGGCCATTCTACATCGGGCAGCCACGAACGTTATAAAACGAACGAACGTTTGGAGTGGGAGCGGGAATGGGACGGAATGAAAAAAATGCGGGAATGGATCATTGCTAATGCGCTGGCAGTGGAGGAGGAGTTGGACGACATTGAGCAAACGGCTAAAGACCTGGTCCGGGAAGGCCGAATGAAGGCTTGGGAAACATATCTGGCGCCGATAAAATATTCAGTTGCAAAAGCGGTTGATTTAATTGGTGATGCCGCTACAAAAACGTCCTCTGCAGAGATAGCGTCGTTGGGAAAAGAGTTGTCTTCACTTCGTGAGCCATTACGCCGGGATGTTATGCGAATTATTTATTCGGTATTAAATAAAATCGGTCAGCAGGAGGCAGGTCAATCCTTAAAAAATTACTATGATGAATTACTAAAAGAAAATGTTTCTTTATATAACTCCCATCTGTATAATGAAGGGCCCAGAAGTGCTTTGCGTGTAAAAGAAATTAAACCATCGTATGCCGAAGAAGCACCTGCAATAAATGGCTTTGAAATTCTTAACCGGTACTTTGATCAACTATTTACTGCTAATCCAAAAGTGGTAGCTTTTGGTGAAGACCTCGGCTTCATTGGCGATGTAAATCAGGGATTCTCCGGCCTGCAGGCAAAGCATGGAAACGAACGGATTTTTGATACCGGCATTCGTGAACTTACCATTATGGGACAAGGTATAGGCCTTGCCCTGCGCGGCTTGCGGCCAATTGCCGAAATTCAATACATAGATTATTTGCTGTATGGTTTGCAACCCCTGAGCGATGATGTGGCTACCCTTCACTACCGTACAAAAGGCCAGCAGAGTTGTCCGCTTATTGTGCGTACCAGAGGCCACCGGCTCGAAGGGATCTGGCATAGTGGCTCACCCATGGGTGTAGTGATAAACGCCTTGCAGGGCATGTATGTATGTGTGCCCCGTAACATGACGCAGGCGGCGGGCATGTATAACACTTTGCTTGGCGGCAACGATCCGGCTATTGTTATTGAATGCCTGAATGGCTATCGGTTGAAAGAAAAGCTGCCTGATAATTTATTGGATTTTACAGTGCCGCTTGGCATTCCTGAAACAGTAAAAGAGGGCGCCGATGTAACGGTTGTCAGCTATGGCTCCACGCTGCGTGTGGCGATGGAAGCAGCGCAATTATTAGAGAAGCAAAGCGTCAGTTGCGAAGTGATAGATGTGCAAACATTAGTACCCTTCGATCTTCAACATAAAATTTTAGGTTCGTTGAAAAAGACAAACCGGATTGTTTTTGTAGATGAGGATATTCCCGGTGGCGGCACAGCCTATATGTTTCAAAAAGTAATGGAGGACCAGGGTGGTTATAAGTATTTAGATGTAGCACCAAGAACAATTTCAGCCAAAGCCCACCGGCCGGCTTATGGTAGCGATGGCGACTATTTCAGTAAACCCAATGTAGAAGAAATTGAAGCGGTGATTAAGCAAATGATGGTGGAGTAGAAGATGATAAATTAACAGGTTGATACGTTACCAGGTTAATAAGTCAACGAATATCTTCTCATCACTTTTGGTTTAGAAAAGTACTGACGACCATAAAATTTAAATTCAAAAATGAAGCTTACTATTTACCAGGTTGATGCCTTTGCCGATAAAGTATTTCAGGGAAACCCGGCAGCGGTTATTCCCTTACAAAATTGGATGGATGACGGCCTGATGCAACGCATTGCCATGGAAAATAACGTGAGTGAAACGGTCTTCTTTGTAAGCACTGAATCGGGTTATCATATTCGCTGGTTTACGCCTGAATACGAAATTGATTTATGCGGTCATGCTACATTGGCATCGGCTTACATTATCAAAAATTTTATAACGCCATATATAACTGACATCAGTTTTTCCACCCAAAAGGCCGGCGTATTAAAAGCTTCCGCAAAAGATGGGCTGTACACACTGGACTTTCCAGCCCGTATGCCGCTGGCTTGCGATGTGCCACAACAATTGTTAGCCAGCTTAGGAACCACTACTGCTATTGAAGTGCTTAAGTCGAGAGATTACTTTGTAGTGCTGCCAAACGAAGAGGCTGTACGCAATGTTACGCCTGATTATACGCTGATGAAAGAGCTGGATACCATCGGTGTTATTGTTACGGCTAAAGGGCACGAAGCTGATGTAGTGTCACGCTGTTTTTATCCCGGTGCAGGAATACCGGAAGATCCGGTTACGGGTTCGGCGCATTGCAATATTGTTCCTTACTGGAGCCATAAATCAGGAAAGACCAAATTGTTTTGCCAGCAGCTTTCGCCCCGCCATGGCGACTTGCACTGTGAGTTGGTGGGTGATAGGGTTTTAATGAGTGGAAGGTGTGTTTTATTTTTGAAGGGAGAAATTTATGTATAATCAAGCGATTAAAAATCGTGTCTTCAACCTTAAGTAATTCAGTTCTCCCGGTAATAAAACGTTTCTATAAAAACCGGCTCTTCACATCCGCTGATGGCAACATGCATTCCTCTTTTTTACCAAACCATTTGTACCGGTTCTTTGCCACTAAATCATAAAGGCCGTTTCGTATAAATGGCGGAACAATCCAGAACGCCTGCGTGAAAAGCCAGTACCAGTGCAGCTTTCCGTAGATACGCAAACCGGCTGTAGATTTCAGGTAAACCTTTCCGTTATCAATCAGTACAAAAGAGCCAAAGATTTCGGTAGGAAGATGGTACTGCTTTAATAGTTGTTGTCCCGTTTCAGACTGCAAAGCAGCAAACCTGAAAAGCTTTTTCTTATCCTGTTTTATAATGAAGTTGATGCTGCTGTTGCAGAAGTTGCAAACACCATCGAAGAGTATAACAGGATGATTTGGCAATTGATCAGGAAAGTTCCGGGCGACTAAAAATAAAAAAATCATCATCTTTTGAAAGACGTTCCACCGGGTCGTGAAGAAATCCGCAAGCCTTTAAAAATAAAGCTGTGCCTCTATTATTTTTATCAGTCATCGCATGAATAAAGTCAATTTGCGGATAGTAATTTAAAATGGCTTGTATAAAATGCCGTACAACTTTAGATGTGATACCTTGCCGCCTAAATTCATCTTTGGTAGCAAAGCCAATCCACGCTCTTTTATGGTTTTGCCCAAACGTTTCCAGGCTTAAATCATATAAATGAAGAACCCCTATATAGCTTCCTTTATTAAAACGAAACAGCCAGTCGGCGCTTCCGTGTTTAGCTGTGTAACCACCGCATAAGTCAAGGTATTTAGCATAATCGAAAACTTCCTTTACGTCTTTAAACTGTTCATTTATAAAGGGCGAATCATCATTTTTAAAAAGCTGATAGAGTTCTGTAGCGTTGTGCCGCCGTAACCTTTCAAAACTGATGTCATCAAGGCCAGAAATTGCCGGGAAGCTGAAGATTTCTGTTTTTTTCCATTTAGCAAACCAGCTATAGAATTCTTCGTCGAGCATCACATACGTTTATAAGAGCAAGTTATTTAAAGATCTCGCCATTTTATTATTCCTGCAAAAAAAAGCACCACGTCGTTACGTGATGCTTTTTATGTTTAAAACCGTTAACTACTAAGCCAGATTATAAAACACCTTCTGTACATCTTCATCCTGCTCTAATTTATCTACCAGCTTTAATACATCCTGCGCTTGTTCTTCATCTAAGGAAACCGTAGTGGTGGGAATCCATTCCACTTCAGCGCTTATAGGCGTGAGATGTTTTTCTTCCAGTGCTTTCTGCATATTGCCAAAATCGTTAAAGGCGCAACGCAGCACCAACACTTCTTCATCGTTTTCAATGGTGCCTTCTCCCATTTCTTCAAGCCCATGGTCAATCAATTCAAACTCCAGTTCTTCCATATTTATTCCTTCCGGGTCTAACCGGAATACACCCATTTTTTTAAACTGAAAAGCAACGCTGCCGCTGTTACCCAACACCCCATCCCCCTTATTAAATATGGACTTTACATTGGCCACAGTACGCACATGGTTATCGGTGGCCGTTTCCACCAACACCGCTACGCCGTGGGGTGCATAACCTTCATATAAAATTTCATCGTAGTTGCTGGTGTCCTTCCCTTGTGCCCGTTTAATGGCGGCGTCTAAGCGGTCCTTAGGCATGTTAACCGCCTTGCCGTTTTGGATGGCGCGGCGCAGGGCCGAGTTGGTGCCGGGGTCGGGGCCACCGGCTTTTACAGCAATTACAATCTCTTTACCAATACGGGTAAATTGCTTTGCCATCTTGTCCCAACGGGCAAACATGGTACTCTTTCTTACTTCAAATATGCGGCCCATAAAAAAGTTTGTTGTTTATAGTTTGAGGTTGGTGGTTATCGTGATAGCCGCAACGTCATTAATTTCTTCATTCTTCTGTTTCTTGTTCCTCTGTTCGATATTCTTTTGTACTTAGCTGAAGTACTACTATCATCGTCTGTTGCCACGCTCGCTTGTACGTTCTTATCGTTGTTCAACAATAGGCAATCATTACTAAAAGAGGCGCAAATGTACTAAGGGCAGCAGTAAAAAAGCCGCTGGTAAAAGCGGCTTTTTTTATAAAAACATTTTAGCTTCCTGGGTCATTCAAAAAATCTTTTGGGTCTTCTGGTACCACGCCAATACCTTTTTGCAATTTGCTGTGGTAGCGGCTGTAACCAAAATAAATAACAAAGCCAATGGCCAGCCATCCGATCAACCGTACCCAGTTGGTCCATCCTAAGCCGGCTATCATGCCCAAACAAACGATGATACCTAAGATTGGTACCAGTGGAACAGCCGGCGTTTTAAATTCACGCTTCAACCCTGGTTCTGTTTTACGTAGAATAATAACCGCTACGCAAACCAGTATAAACGCAAACAACGTTCCTATACTGGTCATATCGCCAACTATGTCGCCAGGTATAAACGCCGCAAACAAACCAACAATTACAAGTATAATGAGGTTGGCCTTGTAAGGTGTTTTGTATTTAGGATGCACCTGGCTGAAAACCGCTGGCAGCAAGCCATCGCGGCTCATAGAATAAAACACCCGGCTTTGTCCTAAAAGCATAACCAATATTACTGAAGAGAAGCCTGCTAATATGGCCACTGTTACCAATTTGGAAAGCCATCCGTAACCCGGCATATATTGATTGATAGCCGCTACCACGCTGGCTTCTTTACCAGTAGTGCGAAAGAAATTCACGTCGGCAAGGCCCGTGAGCACATGAGCAAAAAGAATATATAAAACAGTGCAAATAGCTAACGAACCCAGTATGCCGATAGGCATAGCCTTCTTTGGATTTTTAGTTTCCTGAGCAGCGGTACTTACCGCATCAAAGCCGATGAAGGCAAAGAACACCGTACCCGCCGCACCTAACAAACCCCAGATGCCACCAAAGCTGTGCGATACCTTCTGGCTGTCAACATAGGTGGTGGCCGCAGGAACATACGGCGTATGGTTAGCCGGATTAATAAACTGCCATCCGAAGATGATAATTAATATAACAATGGTCACTTTAGTAATAACAATCAAACCATTTACAAACGCCGATTCCTGTGTTCCTCTTATTAATAACAATGTCAGCATCGCTACAATAAAAAGCGCCGGTAGATTCATCATCCCATGCACACCGCCGGGCAGCGATTCAAAAGGCGAATGGCACCATTCGTAGGGTATGGGACTGGTATGAAAAACATCCACCAAAAGTTTATTCAGATATTCACTCCAGGCAATACCAACTGTTGCCGCTCCAACTGCATACTCTAAAACCAGGTCCCAGCCAATAACCCATGCGATAAGTTCACCCATGGTGGCGTAAGTGTAGGTATAGGCACTACCGGAGATGGGAATGGAAGAAGAAAGTTCGGCGTAACAAAGTCCGGCTAAGGCGCAGCCAATGGCAGCGATAATAAAACCGATGGTTACAGCAGGTCCGGCATTTTGTGCGGCGGCAGAAGCGGTTCGTACAAACAAGCCGGCACCGATAATAGCACCAATGCCTAATGCAATTAAAGAACCTGCAGTAAGCGTACGCTTCAAGCCTTTTTCGGAATCCCCTGCTTCAGCCAAAAGCATACTCAGTGGCTTCTTTACAAATAAACTCATAAGTGAAATTTAGAATTATGGTTATTAAGCTCGTAAAATAAAACAATAAATTAATAGCGATTTCTTTTCTTTTAACTGCCATTCAAAGTTTTTAGCGATGGTTTATTTTTTCCGATATTCGGCCATTCGTTTGGCAAATCTCCGGTATGAAGAAAGGCAACAAGCTAACTGTATATATCATTGCTGCTATGATTTTGGGTATTGGTGCCGGCTATGTTGTCAATCAATACGGTACTGGAAATACAATCACTTATACTTCTAAAAAAGACTATACCGGATTTGATACATTGCAAGTTTCAGTTGGAAAAGAATGGATTCAACAACCAATTCTGGTTGTCAAAGATTCATCCGGATATAAAAGGAAAATTGACAGCGTAACCAAAGATGTCCGGTTAATAGTTTCCAACTTTCCCACAAACATTGAAATCAATGCAAAAGGGCATATAGAAAGCGCACCAATAGTAAAAAATGGTTCGGCTACCATTACGGCAATTAATTCTATAGCGGACATTTTAAGACTTCTCAGCACCATTTTTATTCGACTGGTACAAATGATTATCGCTCCCCTGGTCTTTACTACGTTAGTGGTGGGCATTGCTAAATTGGGTGATTTAAAAACCGTTGGCCGCGTGGGCGGAAAAGCCATTCTTTGGTTCGTTACCGCTTCATTGGCGTCGCTACTCATCGGCCTTGTGCTGGTTAATTTTTTTCAGCCGGGTAAGTATATCAGCCTTGGACAAAAAGATGTGGAGGGTTTAGCTGACTTGGCCATGAAGCAAAAAGGATTTTCGCTGCAAAACTTTATTGAGCATGTGATACCAAAAAGTTTTGTAGAGGCGATGGCCAACAACGAAATTTTACAATTAGTGATCTTCTCTGTTTTTTTTGGTGTAGCCGCTGCCTCTATTGGCGATTATACCAAGCCGTTGATAAAAGCGCTGGAAGCCGCTTCTCATGTGATTCTTAAGATGGTGAACTACGTGATGAATTTTGCACCAATTGGCGTGTTCGGCGCCATAGCGGCGGTTGTGGCGGCAAAAGGATTGGGCATCTTCAATTTCTATTTTAAATACTTCGCTTTCTTTTTAATGGGCATTGCCATTCTATGGGCGTTGTTGCTAACCGTGGGTTTTATTATTTTAAAGGGAAGATTGAAAGACCTCCTGCGCCGCATCGGCAGTCCATTACTAATTGCCTTTAGCACTACCAGCAGCGAAGCCGTCTTTCCAAAACTCACTGAAGAATTAGAACGGTTTGGCTGCCCCAACCGGATTGTTGCTTTTGTATTACCCCTTGGCTATTCGTTCAACCTTGATGGCAGCATGATGTACATGACGTTTGCCTCGCTGGCCATTGCGCAAGCGTATGGGATAGACTTAAATATAGGTACACAGATTACCATGCTACTCGTGCTAATGCTCACCAGCAAGGGAGTAGCCGGTGTGCCAAGAGCCTCACTGGTAGTGGTGTTGGCCACTTGCGCTATGTTTAAAATTCCGCCCGAAGGGGTGGCGCTTATTTTGCCGATTGACCATTTTTGCGATATGTTCCGAACCGCCACAAACGTGGTAGGCAATGCCCTGGCAACAAGTGTAGTGAGTAAGTGGGAAGGAGAGCTGGCGGTGACGGAAATGGACTAAAAAATACAACCTTAAATTTCAAATAAAACAATGACTGACTTACTACACATACTTCTTTTGAAAGGCGGCTTTTTAAATAACATGGTGGAATGGATTTTAAAAAACGGAGGATTGTTTTTTCTCCTTTTTATTGTGTTTGCTGAAACCGGTTTGTTTGTCGGGTTTTTTTTACCCGGCGATTCATTATTGTTCGCTGCGGGTATTTACCTGCGCAAGTCGCCGGAGGGTTTCTATAACCTTCATTTTTTAATCGTGGCGTTGCTTATTATCATTGCTTCAGCACTGGGAAACATGGTAGGGTATTGGTTTGGGCGTAAAACCGGCCCGTCTTTTTATCAAAAAACCGACACCTGGTATTTTAAAAAGAAGCACTTGCTAAAAGCACAGGATTTTTACAATCAGTATGGAAAGGGCACTGTCTTTCTTGCCAAGTTTGTACCCATCGTCAGAACGTTTGCACCCATTGTAGCAGGCGTAGTAAAAATGGAAAGATCCAGGTTCATGTTCTATAATATTGCCGGCAGTATTGTCTGGGTTTTATTGATGGTGCTGGGCGGCTATTTTATAGAAGTATGGATGCAGAAACAATTCGGTATCAGCCTTACCGACCATATTGAAATCATTACGCTGGCGATTATTTTAGTTACCACCTTGCCCATTTTATACAAACTATTCTTCGCTAAAAAGCATGTAGTGCCCGCTACGCCTAACGATAAAGACGCGACATTATAATGATGAATGCTACTTCTTCTTCGCAACCGGCCCGCCTTTTTAGCCTGGTAGTAGTGGTGGCGGCCCTTGGTTATTTTGTTGACATCTACGACTTGCTATTGTTTAGCATTATTCGTGTGCCCAGCCTGAAATCGTTTGGGCTGTCGCCCGATCAAATTACGGCCGATGGCGAAACCATCATCATGTGGCAAATGGGCGGCTTGCTTATCGGTGGTATAATTTGGGGAGTGATGGGTGACAAACGTGGCCGCTTAAGCGTGTTGTTCGGGTCAATTATTTTGTATTCCATTGCTAATATTTTCAATGGCTTTGCGCAGAATGTGGAGCAGTATAAAATCATCCGTTTTATTGCCGGTCTTGGGTTGGCTGGCGAGCTGGGTGCAGGCATCACACTGGTATCGGAGCTAACGCCAAAAGATAAACGGGGCATAGCCACATCGTTGGTGGCTGGCATTGGATTAACCGGTGCGGTAGTGGCCTTTATAATGAAAGAAAATTTTTATTGGCGCACCTGCTACTTTATTGGCGGCGGTTTGGGTTTGTTGTTACTTATCCTCCGTATCTCGGTTTTTGAATCGGGCATGTTTCAGGAGTTGAAAAAAACAGCCGTGCAACGGGGGAATTTTTTAATGCTGTTTGCCAATGCCGACAGAGCCAAACGATACATTACCGGTATTTTAATTGGACTGCCTACCTGGTATGTGATCGGCATTTTAATTACGTTCTCCGGCGAGTTTGCCATTAAAATGAACATCAAAGAAAAGATTGATCCGGGCAAGTCTATCATGTATGCTTATGTAGCCATTTCTATTGGCGATGTACTGGTGGGTTTCATTAGTCAATGGTTTAAAAGCCGCAAAAAAGCGCTGTATCTTTTTTACTGTATCACTACGTTTTTTATCATTTTATTTTTTACCGCTCAATGGAACGGCACGGCCACAGGTATGTATCTCATCTGCGCCGGACTTGGCTTTGGCACCGGGTTCTGGGCCATCTTTGTTACTATGGGGGCAGAGCAGTTTGGAACTAATTTAAGGGCCACCGCGGCTACTACTATCCCTAATATGGTGCGGGGCATGCTTACTATCTTAATGCTTCCGTTGTTCAAAGGGCTTCGCAACATCACCGATTACTACACAGCGGGATGGATCACCGGTATCATCATCATGATCATTGCCATCATCGCTGTAGTCAACACAAAAGAAACCTTTGGAAAAGATTTGAACTTCATTGAGGAATAAACGCGAATTATTACCGCGAATTAAATTTGACCATTCAAAGTACAGACCGGGTTCATAAATTATATCATGCAACCTGATCGTTTACTAAAGTCAACTATTTGTAGCGGTAAGCATCGCCGTTAATACAACATTGTAAATTGTTATGCAAAAAATCGTGTAATTCGTGTTCTCCAATTGGTGTTATGAAGTTTTTAATCATTCGTTTTTCCTCTATTGGTGATATTGTTTTAACCACGCCGGTTGTTCGTTGTGTAAAAAAACAGGTTCCCGGTTCACAAATCCATTACCTGATTAAGCAGCAGTTTAAAGCAGTGATGGAACACAATCCATATATTGACCAACTCCATTTTTTACAGACCGATTGGGAAGCTATGATAGCCCAATTAAAGGCCGAGAAATTTCAATACATTATTGATCTGCACCATAACCTCAGAACGTTGCGCATAAAGACGGCACTTGACGTTCCGGCATTTTCTTTCAATAAACTCAATATAGAAAAATTCATTTTTGTCAAGCTGAAGTGGAACGTGATGCCCAGGGTTCACATCATTGATCGCTATTTGAAAACAGTGGAACCATTCGGGGTGTATAATGATGGCGAAGGAATGGATTATTTTATACCGGATGCTGAAAGTGTTTCGCTGAACGATATACCGGCTTCGCACCATGCCGGCTTTATTTCTATCGTTATCGGTGCTTCTTTCTACACCAAAAAGTTACCGGTAGATAAGCTGCGGGAGCTCTGTAAAAAAATTCATCATCCTATTATTTTATTAGGCGCCAAAGAAGAAGCGGCGGAAGGGGAGGAGATTGCCACCATTGACCCGATAAAAATTTACAACGCCTGCGGAAAATTTACGTTGAACGAAAGTGCTGATTTGGTTAGGCAATCAAAAGTGGTGATAGCCCACGATACAGGCCTGATGCACATAGCAGCCGCCTTAAAAAAACAGGTGATTGCCGTGTGGGGCAGCACTACGCCGTCCTTTGGGATGGTGCCTTACTACGGTGCTAATTTTTTGCAGCGCAACGCTATGCCTTACGATGATGTACAGGTACATAAACTTTGGTGCCGGCCCTGTACAAAAATCGGCCGTAATAAATGTCCGCAAGGGCATTTTAAATGTATGAAGCAAATGGATATTGATGATGTGGTGAGAAAAGTAAACGCACGTCTCAAGGTTCCGGGAATGCAATTCTGATTATTTGTATTAATGTTTTTAATCCGCGGTTAAAATTCAAACTCTTTTACCGCCTCATCGTGAAGTATCATTTCAACAAAAAGGTCATGATTTTTTTCAGTACCATTTACGCTCCACGTTCCTGACAGGTAAAGGTCTTTACGGGTTTGACACACTTTTTTAAACTTCAGGTTGCAGCCTTTCATTTTTTCTTCGTAGCGGGATAGTAAGTAATCTTCGTATTGACAAACAATTTTGTAGGTGCGGCTAAGGTTAATGCGATCAATGACCTTTTCAAACCGGGAGAAAAGCAGCAGGGTTGCCAACACCAGAATAGTGGCGGCAATAACAATTTGATAATAGCCCATAGCAATGCCCATTCCCAGGGCCGCTGTCGTCCAGATGGTGGCTGCTGTTGTAATTCCATTTACTTTGCCATCGCCCCGAAAGATAACGCCGGCGCCAAGGAAGCCGATACCTGTAACAACGTTGGCAGCAATTCTATCGGGACTGTTGCTGACCAAATGAACTGATATATACGTAAACAGGTAAGACCCCAAACAGATAAGAATGATGGTTCGGAAGCCAGCTGATTTTGAATGATATTCCCGTTCGGCGCCAATGATGCCGCCGGTAAAAATTACCATTATCAATTGCAAAAGCAAGGTAAAAACAGGCGACATAAGTAATGCTGTTTAAAATAAAATAACAAGGGCAAAGTATTTATTTTATTTAATATGCCTGTTGCATAAAAAAGGCCCGGCTTTAATTACCAGGCCTTTGTAAGGTATAAGCTTTTCATTTCTGGCTAAGCTCCCGTCCGGTTCTCTGATGGTTCGTCGGTATCGCTGTCTTCTAAACTATAATCTTTATTTTCTTCATCGCCTTGCCCTAAAGCTTCTGTGTTGGTGTCATCGCTGCTGCCAGGTATATCTAAATCACGTTCGGTTTGTACATCGCCAAAACTTCCTTCATTCAATGCCTCACCGTCAAAATCTGCATTGTCCATCCGTGCCTGGCGCAGATTGTCTTCGTCTTGTGTAGGCATGTACGTATCATCGGCCAAGGCTCTTCTTTCGTCCCTGCCTATCGTATCGCCTATGTTTGAAGTATCATCATCGGCGTCCCCGTCATCATCATTCAACCCAACAATATTAACTCCCTCCTCATCGTCCGATGACACTGTAACATCAGCCATTTCGCCCATTTGCGGCACCTGTACAAATTCCTGTCCGGGAATGTCCTTCACATCAGGCAAATCCATAATCACCTCCGTAGATTGAAGCTCCTCGCGGTCTCTATCAGAATCAGGTAAGTCATTGGGTACCGACGACCTGATTTCTGTATTATTGCCAATAGTAGTTCGGTCGTCGCTGTTTTTAAAATTGCTTTCGTTCGCCATAAAATTGCTTTCAATTATCCGATTAAAATTTTGTGCCGTTGTATGAGAATTCACTTTCATGTACCTGCGCAATTTGGCTAAGCGGATATATTGTTTCCCAAATTTCTTTTAAAATCTAAAAAATAATAAAGCCGCTTATCGAAATCAAATTGTTTCCCCTACTTTTGCCGTCCAAAAATTCAAGGTCAGTAATGCCCACTATTCAACAATTAGTACGTAAAGGAAGAGAGATTATTCGCGCCAAAAGTAAGTCAAGAGCTCTTGATGCTTGTCCTCAGCGCCGCGGTGTATGTACCCGTGTTTACACTACCACACCAAAAAAGCCTAACTCCGCTCTTCGTAAAGTAGCCAAAGTCCGCCTTACCAACAAAGTGGAGGTTATCGCCTACATTCCTGGTGAAGGACACAACCTGCAGGAGCACTCAATTGTATTGATCCGCGGTGGCCGTGTAAAAGATTTACCAGGTGTACGCTATCATATTGTTCGCGGTTCTTTAGACACCGCTGGTGTAAAGGATCGTAAGCAAAGCCGTTCCAAATATGGTACTAAAAGGGAGAAAGCAGGTGCTGCAAAGGCTGCGGCTCCTAAGAAAAAATAATTAATCTGTCATTAGAAATATTTAGTCGTCATGCGTAAAGCACAAGCAAAAAAACTTCCTCTCGCTCCCGATCCCCGTTTTCAGGATAAATTGGTAACTCGGTTTGTAAACAATATTATGTGGCAAGGAAAGAAAAGCGTTGCCTTTGATATTTTTTATGATTCGTTAGATAAGGTAGCCAAACAAACCAACGAAGAAGGTTACGAAGTTTGGAAGAGAGCCTTGGCAAATATTACTCCTGCGGTAGAAGTGCGCAGCCGTCGTATTGGTGGAGCTACGTTTCAAATACCTTCAGAAGTACGTCAGGACCGTAAAGTTTCTTTAAGCATTAAGTGGTTGATTCGTTACAGCCGCGAACGTAATGGCCGTAGCATGGCTGATAAGTTGGCTGGCGAAATTGTAGCCGCTGCTAAAGGCGAAGGTGCTGCTTATAAAAAGAAAGAAGATACGCATCGTATGGCTGAAGCTAACAAAGCCTTTGCGCATTTCAGAGTGTAAAAAAACATGAACTTCTCATAATTAAAATATCCCGCACTGGCGGGATATTTTTTTGTGCTTATAATTTCCAATTAAGACTTTGTTTCTACGTCATCGTTGCCACTGTCATCACCAGCGGCATTGTTATCTGACGCCCCTGTATCATTGGTATCGTTGTCTTGTGTTTGAGCACCAGCGTCCATATCGGCGCCTTCCTTAGCTCCTGTATTGCCTGCATCCCCTGTGGTTAACATATCATCATTTGCTGTACTGGCATCAGCTGTTTTTGACGACGCACGGCTACCCTTGCTTGTTGCCTTTTTACCGGCTGTTTTTTTTGATGCGGCGCCTTTTGATGAAGCCCCTTTCGATGCGGATTTAGAAGGCGTACTTCTTGAAGCGGAAGAACCTTTAGAGGCTCCTTTGGAAGAACTTTTTTTAGCGGCTCCTTTTGAAGCTGTTGATTTAGCCGGGCCTTTTTTTGCTGCCCCTTTTTTTGCTACCGCTTTTTTAGGTGCTCCTTTTTTACCAGCAGCCTTTTTAAAAGCGCTTTTTTTGCCGGCTGCTTTTTTAGGCGCCCCTTTTTTTGCCGCCCCTGATTTTTTAGCAGCGCCTTTTTTACCCGCAGCTTTTTTAGAAGCTCCTTTAGAAGAAGCTGATTTGGAAGTACTTTTTTTAGCGGCGCTTTTTTTAGAAGCCCCTTTAGTAGAACTGCCTTTGGAGGAGGATTTCACCGCTCCTTTTTTTGCAGTGGCTTTTTTTGTTGCTTTTGCCATTTTAATGGGTTTTTAATTGAGGGTTAATTAAACTTTCGTTTTTGAAATTACGAACGATATAATGATTTGCAAAAATTGTGCGAACCAAATTTGATATTTAAATCATGTGTTGTTCCCCATAATTGATAGTTGTATGATAGTTAATCGGCCACTAAATTTTACCGCCGATTGTCAGCGGGACTTTGTCTGTTCTGCCATCAAACCGTTGTTCAGAAAGGGTCTTCTGTATTCAACTTCTTTTACAAGGAGCTTAACGAAAAGACCTTTTTCTTCCCGCCTTTTCTTACCTGATAATACTTACTTTTGCGCCTCAAAATTCGTGGGACGTGAAGCGTCAAACGTGAACGGATCAAAGACAAACAAACGTCGGCCGTCTCGCTTCTCACTAAAACTATTCAACTCTATTTATCATGGCAGACTTGAGATTTCAACGCAACTTCGGTATCGCTGCGCACATTGATGCCGGTAAGACCACCACTACTGAGCGTATCCTTCGCTACACCGGTATGATTCATAAAATAGGCGAAGTGCATGATGGTGCTGCTACCACCGATTGGATGGAGCAGGAAAAAGAAAGAGGCATTACCATTACTTCAGCGGCTGTTAGCTGCCAGTGGAATTTTCCAACCAATAAGGGTACCATTGACGCCAATTCAAAAAAATACGCTTTTAATATTATTGACACCCCTGGGCACGTTGACTTTACAGTAGAAGTAGAACGTTCTATGCGTGTACTTGATGGGTTGATCGCCTTATTCTCTGCGGTTGATGGTGTAGAGCCTCAATCAGAAACCGTTTGGCGTCAGGCCAACCGTTATAATGTTCCCCGGATTGGCTTCGTCAACAAAATGGACCGAAGCGGCGCCGACTTTTTGATGGTAGTAAACCAGGTGCGTGAAATGCTTGGTTCCAAAGCTGTTCCCCTGCAATTACCAATTGGTGCGGAGGATGACTTTAAGGGTGTGGTTGACCTGATTAAAATGAAAGGTATCATCTGGCACAATGAAACCGAAGGAATGACCTTTGATGAAATTGAAGTACCTGCCGACATGTTGGAAGAAGCGACAGAGTGGAGAGCCAATCTTGTAGAATCCATCGCCGAATACGATGATAAGTTGATGGAAAAATTTTTCGACGATCCTAACACCATCACAGAAGACGAATTACATGAAGCCATTCGTAAAGCAACAATTGATTTGTCTATCGTGCCAATGATGTGTGGCTCTTCATTCAAAAATAAAGGCGTACAAACGGCGCTTGACGGTGTTTGCCGTTATCTTCCTTCACCAATGGATATTGAAGCGGTTACGGGTCTTAATCCTGATAGCGGAGAAGAAGAGAAACGTAAGCCTGATGCAAAAGAACCATTTGCGGCATTGGCTTTCAAAATTATGACGGATCCATTTGTTGGACGTCTGGCTTTTTTCCGTGTTTATTCTGGTCACCTTGATGCGGGTTCCTATGTATTGAATGTAAGAAGCGGTAAGAAGGAACGGATCTCCCGCATTATGAAGATGTTTGCGAATAAGCAAAATCCGATTGATTTTATCGAAGCAGGTGATATTGGCGCTGCTGTGGGTTTTAAAGAAATTAAAACCGGTGATACGCTTTGCGATGAAGATCATCCGATCACGTTGGAAAATATGTTTATTCCGGAGCCGGTTATTGCTATAGCCGTAGAGCCAAAAACGCAGGCCGACGTTGATAAAATGGGTATGGCTATTGCCAAGCTGGTAGAAGAAGATCCTACATTACGGGTAAACACTGATGAAGAAACCGGCCAGACTATTCTTCGCGGAATGGGTGAGCTGCATTTGGAAATTATTGTAGATCGTATGCGCCGGGAGTTTAAGGTAGAAGTAAACCAGGGTGCTCCTCAGGTAGCGTATAAAGAAGCCTTTAATCAAACGATTTCGCACCGCGAAACGTTGAAAAAGCAAACCGGCGGCCGGGGTAAGTTTGCCGACATACAATTTGACTTAGGACCTGTGGATGCTGAATGGAAAACAGAAAACCCTGATAAGCACTACCAGTTTGTAAACGATTTATTTGGTGGTTCTATCCCGCGTGAATTTGTGCCGGCTATTCAAAAAGGTTTTGAAAATTCAATGGGTACCGGAGTATTAGCTTCTTACCCGGTGGATAATATGAAAATCCGTGTGTACGATGGTTCATTCCATGCGGTTGACTCAGATGCCATGTCGTTTGAACTGTGCGCCAAGCAAGGGTTTCGCGAAGCAGCAAGAAAAGCAAAGCCGGTATTATTGGAGCCTATTATGAAAGTTGAAGTATTAACGCCTGACCAATATATGGGTGATGTTACGGGTGATTTAAACCGTCGTCGCGGTATGTTGGAAGGTATGGATACCCGTGCCGGTGTGCAGGTAATTAAGGCCAAAGTGCCATTGAGCGAAATGTTTGGTTATGTAACCCAACTTCGTTCCTTATCATCAGGCCGGGCATCTTCTACCATGGAGTTTTCTCACTATGCTCCCGCTCCAAACGGCATTGCCGAAGAAGTAATTGCCAAGACAAAAGGTAAGGTGAATGCTGATTAAGATGATCAACTAATAAATTAACAAACCCCCGTTTCTACGATATTGAAACGGGGGTTTTTACTGGGAGACCGAAGCAAAAATTTACGTGCAACTGTTTAGGCATTGAATTTGTCATTATGAAACTGTTCAATGCCTCTTTTCATTCGGCCCGTTGAAGCCTATGAAAAGCACCAATAGGTTTTGAACCTAAGGCTCCTTCGGGAGCCTTCTTTATATAGTAAGTTTTACAAAAAAGAGATCAAAGCCAGTTTAGATGAATGTTTGAAATTTTGTGGTGCCTGAGCAAAGCACGAATAGAAATCAATTCGTCTTTATGCCCTGGAATTTTAGTTTCGTGGGTTTCCACATACATCGCATCAAATAGTTTATAAGTGCCTGTCGCGATGATTTTTTTAAGTATCTCAATTTCGGCGCCTTCTACGTCCAACTTGATCAGAGTAACCCTTTTACCTAAGGCTTTTATGAATTCCGACAGGTCAACAACTTGTATGACTTGCTGCTTGGCAACGTCAACATTTTGTTTAGTACTGACAATGGACGAACTGACTGTAAATGCCGCTTCTTTTTCGTTTTGTTCTGTGTGAGAATACAAGGCCATGTCCGCATTTTTGTCCCAAACGCCTTTCTGGATAAGGATTATGTTACTATTAGTTTTAAAACGGCGGTTTAAAATACCAAAAGCAATCGGGTCTGGTTCAAAAGCATAAACCGTTGCCCCGGTGCCCGCAAATTTCTTTGTAATATCTCCCACATTAGCCCCGCAATCTAAAACGATGCTTCCTGTATCAAGCTTACGCAATATCGGAATCAGCTTTACGTAGGAAATCCATAAAGCTCCTTTATTAAGAATAATTCGTGTCAAGAGTTTGATATTCATATGTCGCTTTCTATATCCTTAAGAGGATCTTTAAATAAATAAACCAGACCGGTAGCCGATGTTATCACTACCATAAAATAAAATAATAAACCAATAAGAACTGAGCCGTGAATATCCAGTTTGAAATAATTGGAAAGCTGGTAGAAGACAATTTCCCTTGCCCCTAACCCACCCAAAGTTATTGGGAGCACCGCTGCAACAGAAGCCACTAAAAAAATAAACAGGTACTCATTTAAATGGGTGGTAATGCCAAGCGAAAGAATAATCAGGTAGGCGCTAACATTAGCAAACAACTGCACCAGTAAGCCATAGAAAAACGTGGACCAAAATCCGGGAAGAAATTCTTTGGCCCATTTTCTCATTGAGAAAAATGTGATAATGACCGACAAAAAGAAGCTTGTTAAGATAGCGGCCGCATACCACTTATTTACCACAACCAAAAAGCTGTAAAAGCAAAGTACTAAACCAAGGCCCAGTAAACCGGTGAACCGGTCTAATAATACAGCCGTTGAAGTTTTACGGTAAGGTGCATTCAACTTTTTTTTAAGCAGAATAACTTTATAAGCATCACCGCCAATAGATCCTGGAAGAAAAAGATTATAAAAAAGGCCAAGCAGGTATAATTTAAAGTTACTGGTCTGGGACAGCCGTATGCCGATGTTTTTAAAATAAATGTTGAGGCGTATAGAAGCAATGATCTTCGAAACAAAGTATAAAAAAAGTCCCATCAATAAATAAAGCTTGTTAGCCTCTTTTAACGTACCGACGGCTTTCCCAAAATCAATTTTTGTAGATATGTACCAAAAGCAACCGGCGCTAGCGGCGATCTTAATAACTAAAATAAAAAACCGTTTGGCTGGTGATTTACTGGCTTGTGGCGCTGCTTCTGTCATTACGAATTTTCTTCTGCTTTTTACAAGGGTGCAAATAAACCTTTTTGCAGTAAACACCAGTTAAGAAATTGCTTTAACCCTCCTTAAGATGAATCACTTATTAAGTTTTTGTATTGCAAATTTGTTAACAACATTTTCTTCAAAAACAAAATAATTTGAACCTAAAATAAACCTGTATGAAACCAACCCTGTGTATAATTGCCAGCTCATTACTATTTTTTTCGTGTACGCAATTTCAATACCTCACTGTTTCGGGCATTAATGTTACAAAAGACTCAAGCAACAGTTTGATTAGTGAAAATGATACGGTTAGAATTAAGTACCAGTTTACCGATTACCAAGGTAAAATTGAGATTACTGTTTTTAATAAAACGGCCCAACCGCTTGAAGTAGAATGGCGTAAGTCGGCACTGGTACTTGATGGAAAAACGTATAGCTATTATAATCCTAACGCCAGCTTTTCTGGAACCTTTGAGAACGATACACTTGCCAGAAGAACAAGAACCAGCGTTAATTACATGGCTGGCATCAACGGAAACATTGAAGTTGATCAGGCATCTGAATTCATTCCACCCAATGCTTCCATAAAGAAATATTTACAGCCTTTTTTCAACGAACGTTTGAAAAATTTACCGGAAAAAGATGCGGTAAAAGAATCCGTGACCTCAGTTGACTATGAAACTATTTCCTATAAACGCCTGCTCTTTGAAAAGGAAAAGTCACCCCTTACCTTCCGAAGCTATCTGACGTTGCAGATAGGTAGCGGCAGCCAGGTAAAAGAGTTTGCCGTAGAACACGAATTTTACGTATCAGAGGTTTGGCAAAGTAGCTTAGGGCCACAAAACTTTCCTACACAGCTTTTAAGCAGGGGTGACAGATTTTATATGCTTCCATAGTTAAAAGCCTTTATCTATTTCTTCACAAAAATTATTTTCCAAAGTTTTGTCCGTTTGGCCTCATACCCATACTTTTGCACTCCCATTGTAAAAAATGGGAGCCGATTATGTCACAACGAATCAGAATTAAACTTCAGTCTTACGATCATAACCTGGTTGATAAATCAGCTGAGAAAATTGTAAAGACTGTTCGCAGCACCGGCGCCGTAGTTACAGGTCCTATTCCTCTTCCTACCCGCACAAAAATTTTCACTGTGTTGCGTTCCCCGCACGTAAACAAAAAAAGCCGCGAACAGTTTCAGTTAGCGACCCACAAACGCTTGCTTGACATCTACACGTCGAGTTCAAGAACTGTAGATGCGCTTTCAAAGCTGGATTTGCCGAGTGGTGTTGAAGTAGAAATTAAAGCATAACCTCAGATTGTCCGTATTTAAACGGATTAGTTGAATTAGCTCTTATAAATAAAAATCATTCATCTCTCAACTTCCTGGCTTAGGAAAGAAAAGAGCTCTGAAAAAGAAATTCGCGGCAGCAGAATCAAGGTAATCTTTAAAAAATTCTGCTCATCCGCGGTTAACATATAAACAAGCCCTTCGAGGTTTGTTTGTCACCGGTACTTCCGAATCGCTAAAAGCGAAGCAAAGGAAAAGGTCGGCTGATAAACCAGGATTGAAGACCCAATATTCCATGGGTCTGTCTTGTACAACCTTGCGGGGACTAAACCGCAACGAAAATGAAAGGAATTATCGGTAAAAAAATTGGGATGACCAGCATCTTCGATCTAAATGGCAAGCAAACCGCTTGTACCATTATTGAAGCTGGTCCCTGCGTAGTTACCCAGGTTAAAACGCAGGAGACAGATGGCTACTCCGCTCTTCAGGTAGCCTACGGCGACAAGAAAGAAAAGCAAACTATCGCTGCTGAAAAAGCACACTTCGCAAAGGCCAATACTCCGGCTAAAAGTTTCGTAAAAGAATTTCGCAACTCATCTCTCGAAAAAAATATTGGTGATACCATTACTGTTGACATTTTCGCTGAAGGCGATAAAGTTGAAGTTGTGGGTACCACAAAAGGAAAAGGCTTCCAGGGTGTTGTAAAGCGCCATGGTTTCTCCGGTGTTGGTGAAGCATCTCATGGCCAGCATGATCGTCAGAGAGCTCCCGGTTCCATCGGTGGTTCTTCTTACCCAGCCCGTGTATTCAAAGGAATGCGAATGGCCGGTAGAATGGGTCAGGACAGAGTAAAAATCAAAGGCCTGCAGGTAGTAAAGATTTTCCCTGAAAAGAATTATCTATTAATCAGTGGTGCCGTTCCGGGCCACAATGGTTCAATCGTTTTAATCCAGAAATAATGCAAGTAAAAGTATTAAACATACAAGGACAGGAAACAGGTAGAACTGTTGAGTTGCCTGAAGACATTTTTGGTTTAGAACCAAACAACCATGCTATCTACTTGGCTGTTAAGCAATATTTGGGTGCGCAACGCCAGGGTACGCACAAGGTGAAAACCCGTGCCGAAGTACAAGGCGCCAGCCGCAAATTGCACAAGCAAAAAGGTACAGGTGGCTCTCGTAAGGGTAATATCCGCAATCCCTTATACAAAGGTGGCGGTACCATCTTCGGACCAAAGCCTCACAAGTACGATATTAAGTTGAATCGTAAGGTAAAGGACTTAGCAAAAATGTCCGCACTGTCTCATAAGGCGAAGGAAAATGCAATTGTAATTGTTGAGGATGTAACGATGGAAGCTCCAAAAACAAAAACATTCATGAATATTTTAAATAGCCTTAAAGTGGGCGATAAGAAATTGATGTTTGTAATACCTGAATACAACGATAACGTTTACATCTCTTCCCGTAATATTTCGTCTGTGTTGACGACGTTAATGAGCGATGTAAATACCTACGACTTAGTTAACTCAGAAGTATTAGTGTTAACAGAAAGTGCAGCAAAGATTTTTGCCAGTGAAGAAGCTGAAGCAACAGCTTAATTTTTTCAAATTTTCAAATTAAAGAAAGATGAAAATTTCTGAAGTACTAATAAAACCGATTTTAACCGAAAAAGCTAATGCTCAGCAGGAAAGCCTGCGCCGCTATGCTTTCCGTGTATCCCGTAAGGCTAACAAACTGGAAATTAAAAAAGCAGTGGAGGAAGTTTACGGTGTAACCATCACGGATGTAAATACAATCGTAGTTCCGGGCAAAAACAAAACCCGTTATACAAAAAAGGGTTTCACCAAAGGACAAAAACAAGCTTATAAAAAAGCATTAGTAACTGTTGCCGTAGGTGAGACGATTGATTTGTATTCCAACATATAATTAGTAAATGAATGGCTTCAACAGCCGCAAATGTTGATAAAGAAAATTAAGTTATGCCATTAAAAAAGTATAAACCTATTACGGCCGGAACTCGTTGGAGAATCGGTAACGCCTACACAGAAATCACAACCAATGAACCCGAAAAGTCATTGTTGGAAGTGAAAGGACGTACCGGCGGTCGTAACTTCCAGGGACGTAGAGCAATGCGTTACATCGGTGGTGGGCATAAGAAGGCTTACCGTGTGATAGATTTCAAACGTGATAAGAAAGATATTCCGGCTACAGTAGCAACAATTGAGTACGATCCAAACCGTACTACGTTCATTGCCTTGTTACATTATGCTGATGGTGAAAAAAGATACATTTTGGCTCCGCAGGGTTTGCAGGTTGGCGCTACCGTTTTAAGCGGCGACAACATTGCTCCGGAATTAGGCAATGCGCTTCAATTAAAAAACATGCCTTTAGGTACTGTGGTTCATAATATTGAAATGCAACCGGGGCAGGGTGGAAAGATTGCCCGTTCAGCGGGTTCTTCTGCGCAGCTTTCCAACAAGGAAGAGAAATATGGAATTTTAAAAATGCCAAGCGGTGAGCTTCGCAAAGTATTGATCAATTGTTATGCGACAGTTGGTACAGCAAGCAATGGCGACCATCAATTGCAATCAATGGGTAAAGCCGGCCGCAATGTTTGGAAAGGTATTCGTCCCCGTGTTCGCGGTGTTGCTATGAACCCTGTAGATCATCCGATGGGTGGTGGTGAAGGCCGTGCCTCGGGTGGTCAGCCTCGCAGCAGAACCGGTCAGTACTCACGTGGTTTAAAAACACGTACAAAGGGTAAAGGCAGCGACAAATTAATCATCCAGCGTAAGAACGGAAAGAAATTAGCAAAATAAAATTTCAGGTTGACGATTGGCGATTGCAGATTTTAAGCAGTCAATCTTAAATCTTAAATCTAAAATCTCAAATAACAAATGGCTCGTTCAATTAAAAAAGGTCCTTACGTAGCAGCTCACTTGGAAGATAAAGTGGTGGCTATTAATGACGGCAAAAACAAAAAAGGCGTGATTAAAACATGGAGCCGCCGGTCAACGATCACTCCGGATTTTGTAGGTCACACATTTGCTGTACATAACGGAAACAAATTCATTCCTGTTTACGTAACAGAATTTATGGTAGGCCATAAGCTCGGTGAGTTTGCACCAACCAGGAATTTTAGAGGACACTCAAGTAAGAAAGGATAAAACAAGTAGTAAGTGATATGTTGCAAGTGGTAAGTAAAAAGCCCACCAAAGACTTAAAACTTAAAACTTAAAATTTTATAAAAATGGAAGCAGTAGCAAAACTGAGAAATTATCCGACATCGCCACGCAAGATGCGTTTGTTAGCGGACCTCATTCGTGGCAAACAGGTAGAGAAAGCATTAGCTGAATTGGAGTTCAATCCAAAACACCCTGCTGTCCCTATGCGCAAGTTGGTATTAAGTGCTATAAATAACTGGAAGCAAAAAAATGAAGGGGGTGATGAAAGCCAGTTGATTGTAAAAACGATCATGGTTGATGGCGCAAGAACATTAAAGCGTATGCGTCCGGCACCGCAAGGCCGTGGCTACCGGGTACGTAAAAGAAGTAATCACGTGACAGTTATTGTTGACGCAAAACCATAATTAAAATTCTTATTAAAGTATAAACATGGGTCAAAAAGCAAATCCAATTGGTAACAGGTTAGGCATCATCCGTGGATGGGAATCTAACTGGTATGGCAACAAAAAAGACTTTGCCAATAAGCTGATTGAAGATCATAAGATCAGAACGTATTTGAATGCCCGTATCAATAAAGGCGGTATCGCTAAAATTGTTATTGAAAGAACATTAGGTAAGCTGATTGTTACCATTCATACTTCGAAGCCGGGTATCATCATTGGTAAAGGTGGCGGCGAGGTTGATCGTATAAAAGAAGAGTTGAAGAAATTGACTGGTAAAGAAGATGTGCAGATCAACATCCTGGAGATACGTCGTCCAGAATTGGATGCGATGATTGTGGGAGATACCATTGCCCGTCAGATTGAAAACCGTATCAACTTTAAACGTGCTACAAAAATGGCGATTGCTTCTGCGCTCCGTATGGGTGCCGAAGGAATTAAAGTTCAGTTAAGCGGTCGTTTGGGTGGCGCTGAAATTGCCCGTAGCGAAAAGTTCATGCAAGGCCGTGTTCCACTTCACACCTTCCGTATGGATATAGATTACGCCAACGTGTTTGCACAAACCGTGTATGGTAAAATCGGTATCAAGGTATGGATTTGCCGTGGCGAAATCTTAGGCAAGCGTGACTTGAATCCAAACTTCATTGGTGGTAAAGAAGCCGGCCAAACCATGGGTGAAAGAAGAGATAATCGTGGTGGTGATTTTGGTGGACGTCGTGATGACCGTGGCGGAGACCGTAGAGGCGGTGGCGGACAAGGCGGAGGTAATTTCAATCGTGGTGGAGGCGGACAAGGCGGTGGCCGTTCTGGTGGACAAGGTGGGGGTGGAAGACGCTAAAACAAACCAGCAATTTGCAATATGCAATTTCAACAGTTCTTTAATATATAGATTAAGATGATGTTACCAGCAGAGATACTACTATGAATCGTCTGTTGCGTCGCACTTTTACGTTCAGAATAATACTAAACAAAAAAGACGATTGATACAATTTGTAGGATAGGTTTGAACAGAGGATTTAACACCAAACTTCAAACCCCAAACAACAAACAGAATTATGTTACAGCCGAAAAGATCAAAGCACAGGAAAATGCAGAAAGGTCGCATGAAGGGCGACGCAAAAAGAGGCTTCACTATCTCTTTTGGCTCTTATGCATTGAAGACGTTGGATAGCCATTGGATCACTGACCGCCAGATAGAAGCAGCCCGTCAGGCACTTACCCGCCACATGAAACGTGAGGGTAATGTATGGATCCGCATCTTCCCTGATAAACCCATTACCAACAAGCCTGCAGAAGTCCGTATGGGTAAGGGTAAAGGTAATCTTGAGTACTGGGCTGCTGTAGTAAAGCCAGGCCGCATCTTGTTTGAGATTGATGGCGTGAGCGAAGAAGTTGCAAAAGGCGCTTTGCATCTTGCTGCCGGTAAATTGCCGGTGATGACAAAATTTGTTAAGCGGCGCGATTTGGAAGAAGCATAAACTGATTAGCTGATTAGCTGCTGTGATGATCAGCTGATTGGACGTCTCAAATTATATATCATGTCAAAGACAGTAGATTTTAAAAAAAGCATTCAAAGCTTAAATGAGCAGGACTTAACTGCTAAGGTGAAAGAAGATGAACTACGCTTGAAGAAGCTTGAGTTTGCCCACGCCATTTCTCCATTGGAAAATCCAATGAGCATCAAAAACCTGCGTAGGGAATTAGCCCGTCTAAAAACTGAATTAAAGAAGAAACAACTTAGTGCATAATACAGCTATGAGCTATGAGCGATGAGCAAAACCATTTGTCTCGAAGCTCAAGGCTCAAGGCTCAAAGCTTAATACCATGGCTGAAAATACAACAACAGAAACAACGGCAACAACTTCAGTAGAAGACCGCAACCTGCGTAAAACCAGAATTGGCGTTGTTACCAGCAACAAAATGACGAAGACGATTACGATCAAGGTTGAACGTAAAGTAAAGCACCCGATCTACGGTAAGTTCGTAAAAAAGTCAACCAGCTTTCATGCGCATGATGAAAAGAATGAAGCCAATATCGGCGACGTTGTTCGCATTATGGAAACACGTCCACTGAGCAAGACAAAGCGTTGGAGATTAGTAGAGGTGATTGAGAAGGTGAAGTAAAAGAGGACAGTACTTAGTACTCAGTACTAAGACAAATCAATTAGCATTTGCAAAAAATATCTAAGTACTGAGTACTTGGTACTAAATATCTAAATAAAATGATCCAGCAAGAATCTCGTTTGGCCGTAGCGGATAACAGTGGTGCTAAAGAAGTGCTTTGTATCCGTGTATTGGGAAACAGCGGTCAGCGTTATGCCGGTGTAGGCGATAAAATTGTGGTTACGGTGAAGGATGCCATACCCGCCGGTGGTATAAAAAAAGGTACTGTAGCAAAAGCAGTAATCGTTCGTACTACAAACAAACTGCGTCGTAAAGATGGTTCTTATATCCGTTTTGACGATAATGCTGTAGTTATCTTAAATGCATCTGACGAACCAAGAGGTACCCGTATTTTTGGACCAGTTGCCCGTGAACTTCGCGATAAAGGCTACATGAAAATTATTTCGTTAGCGCCGGAAGTTCTTTAAATATTTGATTTTGTTGATCAGTTGCTCAGTTGATTAGTAAAAGTTTGAGCAGCACTCAACTAATCAACCAGTCAACTAATCAACTAAATTCCTGGCAGTATCAGGAAGTAAAACAGATATAGAAAATGAAGACAAGATTTAAACCAAAGTATAATATCAGAAAGGGCGACCAGGTGGTGGTTATAACTGGTGATGATAAAGACCTGAAGAAGCCGCGTCTTGTAAAAGATGTGCTGGTGGAAGAAGGTAAAGTAATTGTGGAAGGTGCTAACATTATCACCAAGCATACAAAGCCATCTGCTCAAAATACTAAAGGTGGTATTGTAAAAAAGGAAGCGCCGATGCAGATCAGCAATGTAATGTTGTGGGATGGCAAGCAAGCCACTAAAGTAAAGCGTGAAGAAAAAGAAGGTAAAAAAGTTCGTGTATCTAAAAAATCGGGAGGGATCATATAATGGCAACAACTACAACTCCAAGATTAAGGACAAAATATAAAGACGAAGTAGTTCCTGCTTTGATGAAACGCTTTGGTTACAAAAGTATCATGCAGGTTCCCCGTTTAGAAAAGATAGCTGTTAACCGCGGTGTGAATGGTGCGGTGAACGATAAGAAATTAGTTGATATAGCCCTCGACGAGCTAACTACTGTTACAGGACAAAAAGCTATTGCTACGATGTCGAAAAAGGACATCTCCAACTTTAAGCTTCGTAAGAATATGCCCATTGGTGCACGGGTTACCTTACGTGGGCAGAAGATGTATGAATTCCTGGATCGTATGATTGCTGTGGCGCTTCCACGGGTACGTGATTTCAAAGGTGTGAATGAGAAATCATTTGACGGTCGCGGTAACTACACAATGGGTGTTACAGAGCAAATCATTTTCCCTGAGATTGATATTGATAAAGTAAGCCGTATCACTGGTATGGATATCACCTTTGTTACTACTGCTCAAAACGACGAGGAAGCATACGAACTGTTGAAAGAGTTGGGAATGCCTTTTAAGAACGCAAAAAAATAATTGCGGATTGGCGATTGCAGATTGCAGATTGTTGCAAGCTGTAAGCTAAATCTGAAATCTAAAATCTAAAATTGAATCATGGCTAAAGAATCAGTAAAGGCCAGGCAACGCAAAAGAGAAAGAATGGTAGCTCAATATGCTGGCAAAAGAGAAGCATTAAAAGCAGCCGGCGATTGGAAGGCTTTGGATGAATTACCGAAAAATTCTTCTAAAGTGCGTTTGAAAAACCGTTGCCAAATGACCGGTCGTCCAAGAGGTTACACCCGTTACTTTGGTGTATCTCGTATTGCGCTTCGCGACATGGCATTAAATGGAACAATACCCGGCTTGAAAAAAGCAAGCTGGTAGGGTGGTTGAATAGTTGATTGGTTGATTTGTTCATTTGTAAGAACGCAGCACCAATCAGCAAGTCAACTGAGCAACTAATCAATTTAATAAACAACAATCCAATTATCACGCTGCGGCGTGACGTAGGAGGACATTAAACATGGTAACAGATCCTATAGCAGACTTTTTAACAAGAATTCGTAATGCGCAGATGGCGGGACACCGGATCGTTGAGATTCCTGCATCCAACCTGAAAAAGCGTATGACAGAAATCCTGTACAATCAAGGTTACATCCTGAAGTACAAATTTGAAGATGATAATAAGCAAGGTTTGATTAAGATCGCCTTGAAGTATGATGCCGCAACTAAACAGCCAGCCATTCATAGCCTGGAAAGAGTAAGCCGTCCAGGTTTGCGTAACTACGCCAAACCACAGGATTTCCGTCGTGTAAAGAATGGTTTAGGCGTCGCTATCATCTCAACTTCTAAAGGTGTATTAACCGATAAAGAAGCAAAAGCGCAGAATGTAGGTGGCGAAGTTCTTTGCTATATCTACTAAAAGCAATTGGCTGATTTGCAGATGTGCCAATTAGCTATTTGACTACAAGCGTTGATACATTAAGCCAATACCTAACAGGCTGACCGGTCAACCAAAATTGAAACTTGATTTTTTGACATTTGAAATTTTTAAATTATGTCTCGTATAGGTAAAGCTCCGGTAGCAGTTCCCAGTGGTGTCACCGTTTCTGTTGGCACCGATAATGTGGTTACTGTAAAAGGACCGAAAGGCGAATTGAAACAACCGATTGACCGTGATATTAAAGTTGAGATGAAAGATGGTCAGATCGTTGTTACCCGCCCAACAGATCAAATTCGTCATCGTGCATTGCATGGTTTATCAAGAGCCCTTGTATCAAATCTGGTAAAAGGTGTTACTGAAGGATATACAAAAAAGCTGGAGTTAGTGGGTGTAGGTTTTAAAGCTGCCAATCAAGGCAACACATTAGACTTGGCTTTAGGCTACTCGCACAATATCATTTTTGAAATTCCTAAAGAATTAAAAGTAGCTACCGAGCAGTTAAAAGGTCAGAACCCAACGATTACATTGGAAGGCAATGACCGCCAGTTAATTGGACAAGTAGCCGCAAAGATTCGCGGTTTACGTAAGCCAGAGCCGTACAAAGGAAAAGGTGTTCGTTACTCTGGTGAAGTGGTTCGTAAGAAAGCTGGTAAGGCGGCCGGTAAGTAAGTTAATAAGTTTATAAGTTGAAAGGTTACCAAGCCCTTTTCAACTTGTCAACCTTTCAACATATCAACTTTTCCCTGGCAGTATCAGGGAACTAAAAATAAGATCATGAGAACAAGTGCAAAATTATCACGAAGACAAAACATCCGTTACCGCATACGGGCCAAGATTTCCGGTACGGCGCAGAAGCCACGGCTGTCGGTTTTTCGCAGTAATACAGAAATCTATTGCCAGTTGATTGATGACGTGAACAGCGTAACATTAGCGGCCGCATCTTCAAAGGAAAAAGATATAAAAGCCCAGGCTGGAAACAAGGTGGAAAAAAGCAAACTGGTTGGTCAGTCACTTGCCCGCAAGGCAAAAGAATTAGGCCTGGAGAATGTAGTGTTTGATCGTGGCGGAAATCTTTATCATGGTCGCGTGAAAGCGGTGGCAGAAGGCGCAAGAGAAGGTGGCTTGGTATTCTAATAATCAATAATGAATAATGAGTAATGAGTGGGGCGCTTCAAGTTGAAATACCTTACAAATGACAAAAGACTTTTAGCACATTATGAACTCATTACTAATTACTCATAACTCATTAAATAATTATGTCAAAAGCAATTTTAAACAGAGTTAAAGCAGGCGATCTTGAATTAAAAGACAAGGTAGTTTCTATCAATCGTGTGGTGAAAACCACAAAAGGTGGCCGTACGTTTTCTTTCTCTGCATTAGTGGTTGTAGGTAACGAAGCGGGAGTAGTTGGCCATGGTTTAGGTAAAGCAAAAGAAGTGCAGGAAGCTATCACAAAAGGTATAGAAGATGCCAAAAAAAATCTGATCAAAGTTCCTGTTATGCACGGAACCATCCCTCATGATCAGTTGGCTAAAGTTGGCGCCGCTAAGGTGCTTATCAAACCTGCCGCTCATGGTACTGGTGTAATTGCCGGAGGTTCTATGCGTGCTGTGTTGGAAAGCGCCGGTGTTACCGACGTGTTGGCAAAATCGCTTGGTTCTGCCAATCCGCACAATGTAGTTAAGGCAACCTTTGAAGCGTTGGCCCTATTACGTGAGCCTATCTCTGTTTCAAGAACACGCCGGGTTAGTTTGAAGAAAGTATTTAACGGATAAAATAAGTTTACGGTTTACAAGTTTACAGTTGGATGACCCGCTGAAACGGTTAATGGTAAACCGAAAACAGCAAACGACTTATCAATGAAAAAGATAAAAATTACGTTAGTAAAAAGCCCGATTGACCGGCCGAACCGTCAGAAATTGACATTGCAGGCCTTGGGGTTAAATAAGATGAACGCCACAAAAGAAGTGGAAGCTACTCCGCAAATTTTAGGAATGGTTCGCAAGGTGGAGCATCTTGTTAGCGTTGCAGATAGCTAAGTTCTGATGCTTAAAAGTTCCAGGGTGCTAGATATTGCAAATCAAGTTATCCAACTCTGAAACTTTTGAACGTTCAAATTTTTAAAAAGCGAGGGGAGCACAACCCCGTAAGTAAAAATCAAACAAATGAAACTACACGAATTACGTCCTGCTAAAGGCGCTGTACACAAAGAAAAACGTTTAGGCCGCGGTGAAGCTTCCGGTAAAGGCGGAACCTCAACAAAAGGTAATAAAGGACAACAGGCACGTACGGGTTACCAACGTAAATATGCGCATGAAGGTGGTCAAATGCCCATCCAGCGCAGGGTTCCTAAGCGTGGCTTTAAAAACCCCAATCGTATTGAGTACAAAGTTTTCAATCTTGGACAGATTGATCAACTGATAGAGAAATATACCATTACTGAATTTTCACTGGAAACTTTATATACCAATGGATTAATTAACCAGACCGACAGGGTGAAAATTTTAGGTAACGGCGATCTTAAAACGAAACTTGCCTTTAAGGTGAACGCTGCCAGCGACAAAGCAAAGCAAGCCATCGAAACAGCAGGTGGCTCCGTAGAGATAGTGAAGTAATTTTCGATAAATTTGGAGGCGCATCTGGTGCGTCTTTTTTTGTTACAACTAATTTTCTCTCGTGAAAAATTTAATAAAGAACTTAAAGAATATCTGGAGTATTGAGGAGTTGCGCAGTAAGATTCTTTTTACCCTTCTGCTTTTATTTATTTACCGCTTGGGAACGCACATTGTATTGCCCGGTATTGACCCTGCCGGCTTAACAAAAATTGCGGATCAAACAAAAAATAATGGAATCCTCGGTTTAATCAACACATTTGCGGGCGGCGCTTTTTCACAGGCATCTATTTTTGCTTTAGGCATTATGCCCTATATCTCTGCTTCCATTTTTATCCAATTGATGACCGTATTAGTGCCGCAATTTCAAAAGATGCAAAAGGAAGGCGAAAGCGGCCGAAAAAAAATCAATCAATGGACCCGCTATTTAACTGTTGCGGTAACCCTCGTTCAGGGTTCGGCCTATGTTGCTTATCTGAAACAAATAGCAGGGCAAAGTATCATCACTTCGTACGCTGATTACTTCTGGTTATCTACTGTAATTATTCTTACTGCCGGAACCATGTTTGTAATGTGGATGGGCGAGAAGATTACCGATAAAGGTTTAGGCAATGGTACATCGCTTATCATTATGGTAGGTATCTTAGGCCGTTTGCCCCAAGCTTTTATGCAGGAGTTAGGCGCCAAATCAACCCGTTCCGGACAAATATTAATTTTCATCATTGAAATTGCTATTTTAATTGCCATCATCATGGGATGTATTTTGCTGGTTCAGGGCGTACGTAAAATACCGGTTAACTATGCCAAGCAAATTGTAGGCAATCGGCAATTTGGTGGGGCCCGCCAGTTCTTACCTATTAAAGTTAATAGTGCAGGTGTAATGCCTATCATTTTTGCACAGGCAGTATTGTTTCTACCCACTTTATTTAACCTGACTGGTACAGCCAGCGGGCAAGGTATATCGCGGGTGTTTCAAGACCATTCCAACTTTTATTACATGCTGGTTTATTCGGTGGTAGTAATTGGTTTTACGTTTTTATACACGGCTTTGATTTTTAATCCCAAGCAAATTGCAGATAACCTAAAGCAGAACAATGGTTTTATTCCAGGGGTAAAACCGGGTCAGCCTACTACTGATTACATTGGTGGCATTATGGACCGTATTACGTTGCCTGGCGCCTTTCTATTAGCGTTGGTAGGTATCCTGCCAGGCATTGCTCAACGCCTGGGTGTGCAGCCAAGTTTCTCTACCTTTTTTGGCGGAACGTCATTGCTAATTATGGTAGGTGTTATTTTAGATACACTTCAGCAAATTGAAACCCAATTGCTGATGCGCCAGTACGATGGCTTAATGAAGAGTGGACGCATACAAGGCAGAACCGTTACGCAGGCATCTTACTAATTACGGCGTTTGTTTTGAAGTAAAACAAATTGAGATAAACATTATAAAACTAAACCTGGTGAGAAAACTTACCGGGTTTTTTTTATAGCATTAAAGTGCGGAATTATCATTATGATCCATTACAAAACAGAAGAACAAGTAGAACTGTTACGGCACAGCGCTTTATTAGTAAGCAGTACGTTGGCAGAAGTGGCAAAAATTTTAAAGCCCGGATTAAAAACTATTGACATTGATGGTTTTATTGGGACCATTATTAAAGACAATGGCGGCATTCCTTCTTTTTTAAACTTTCATGGCTACCCTTTTAATTCGTGTATCTCTGTAAACGATGTGGTAGTTCATGGTTTTCCCAATAAAGATGAATTAAAAGAAGGGGATATTGTTTCTATAGACATTGGCATTTTTAAAAACGGCTACCATGGCGATCATGCATACACGTTTATGATTGGCAAGCCATCGAAGGAAATAATAGAGTTGGTAAAAGTCACCAAAGAGTCGTTATACAAAGGGATAGAAAAAGCAGTGGCCGGTAACCGTATTGGCGATGTAGCCTTTGCCATTCAGGAACACACAGAACGCAAGGCTGGTTATGGTGTTGTTAGAGAACTGGTAGGCCATGGTCTTGGTAAAAGTTTACACGAAGATCCGCAGGTGCCCAACTATGGAAAACGCGGTTCCGGTACGGTGATGAAAGAAGGGTTGGTGATAGCCATTGAGCCGATGATTAATATGGGTAAGAAAGAGGTTTATACCGAAGATGATGGCTGGACCGTGCGTACCAAAGACGGCAAGCCTTCGGTACATTTTGAACATGATGTATGTGTGCGCAAAGGCAAGCCTGACGTGCTTTCTAACTATAATTCCATTGAAAAGGCAGAGAAGGAAAATCACAGTTTATTTTCAGATTATTAATACGAAGCCCTCGACAGAGGGCTTTTATATCTGATGCATGAAGAAGAAACGATTAGTTGTTATTGGTGGTGGGGCAGCGGGATTTTTCTGCGCAGTCAACGCGGCAAGAATGAGTCGTGAGTTAGAGGTAATCGTTCTCGAGAAAACGTCAAAGATTCTTTCCAAAGTACGTATTTCAGGTGGCGGGCGGTGCAATGTAACACATGCGTTATTTGATATTGCGGAGATGAGCAAACGTTATCCCCGCGGCCAAAATTTTGTAAAGAAAACTTTTCATCAATTTTTTACAACCGATACAATCCAATGGTTTGAGGAACGCGGCGTAAAACTAAAAGCCGAAAAAGACGGCCGTATGTTTCCTGTTACTGATTCGTCAGAAACAGTTATTGATTGTTTACTGAGAGAAGCTACTAAATATGATGTTGAAATAAAAATGAATGCGGAGGTAAAAGAGTTGGCTGTTGCCAGTTTGCAGTTGGCAACGTCAATTCAGTCAAACTATAATGCTGATGACAATACCTCGAATAACGTTTTTACTATTTTTATTGCTAACTGCCAACCGCTTACTGCCAACTATATTGTTCTGGCTACCGGCGGTTATCCGAAAACATCCATGTTTGATTGGCTGAAAAACCTTGGTCATACTTTCTCCGAATCGGTTCCATCACTGTTTACATTCAACCTGCCGAAAAATCCTATCACCGGCTTAATGGGCCTAAGCGTTGATAAAGCTAAAGTAAAAATTGAAGGCACAAAGCTGGTGGAAGAAGGGCCTGTATTGATTACGCATTGGGGGCTGAGCGGCCCGGCCGTGCTGCGTTTGAGCGCTTGGGGAGCAAGGGAATTGTCGGTTAAGAACTATGATTTTAAAGTGCATATCAACTGGCTACCGGAGTACAATGAGCAACTTTTAAAAGAACTGTTTGTACTGGCACGTTCGACTCAATCAACAAAGAAAATTGCTAACCATACTATTGGGAATCTGCCCAACAGGCTCTGGCAATTTTTGTTAGAAGCATCGGGAATAAAAAATGATTTCCGTTTTGCCGACTTACCGGTTAAACTGGAAAATGCACTCATTAAAAACCTGGTTGATTACGTGGTAGAAGTAAAAGGCAAAACAACTTTCAAGGAAGAATTTGTAACCAGCGGCGGCATTAATTTAAGTGAAGTAGATGCCAATACGATGATGAGTAAAAAATGGCCGAACTTATTTTTTGCCGGCGAAGTATTGGATGTTGATGGTATCACCGGCGGCTTTAATTTTCAGCATGCGTGGACGAGCGGATGGATAGCAGCTAAAACGATTGCATAATTGGCTTTGTAATGTTGCGCTTCTTTGTTTGAATCAACAGAAAAGCTAATGGCAATCCAATACAAACGATTAATATCCCCATCGCTTGTAAGTCTCTTGATAAATTGGGTACACGTAGCGGAACTTTTAAAAAAGGCCAAACTAACAAATTCATCACCGCCCAAACAAAGACGCCGTAAAGCAAGCCGGTAACCAAGCGGTTTAAATTTAGCAGCGAAAGGTTCTTTATCAGTAGCACAAAGAACAAGGTGAACGTCATGGCGATGAGATAATGAATAACCAATCCAGCGATGCTCATGGATATGCCGCCGGTAAAAGCTTCTTTACCAAACAAGCCACTGGCCACAAATTTTAATATGGCATCAGGGCCTTTGCCGGTTTTGATGAAGAATTGAATGCTGGCAACGGTGATGTCTAACGTACCTATGAGTAAACCAGTCAGAAAAACTCTTTTTGAAGATGGCATCTATAAAGTTATAGTTTCTGCTATTGTATTATTTCAGCAGGGTTAATGAAGTAGCAAAGCGGCAACGGAAGGTTGCCACTGTTGTCTGATAGCCTTATTGGCGTTCGTTTTCAAAAGTCCCACAACCTTTTAAAATCCCCTTAACAAAATCACTCACATCTAACCCCAAAAACTCATAACCCCCAACCCCAAACTCCAACCTCATTTCTTATCTTCGCCGCCCCGAATAAAACCCCTCGGGAATTTTTATGGAAGAAAATCAAATTGATAACCCAAACGCTGAAGGTCAGGAGACTGTACCGGCTGCTGAACAATCAGCACCAGAGCAGGCTACAGCGATATCAAATGCCCCTGCCGCAGAAGCCTCGCCCGAGCAACCCATTGCTCAAACAATAGCCGAACCGGAAGCAGTACCAGCTGAAACCACGCCAGCACCAGCTCCTGTTTCCAATGTAAAAATTGAAGAGCCGGTACAGGAAACTCTTGCTGCGCATGATGACTTTGACTGGAGCATTGACAAACGTAATGTGGCCGCTTATTCAAAAGCCGATCAGGATAAGTACGACAAGGTGTATGAAAACACGTTCATTCAGTTGAATGATGGCGAAATGATCAAAGGCCTGGTGGTGGGTATCACTAAAACAGACGTGGTATTAAACATCGGTTTTAAATCAGATGGCCTTGTATCGCTTAACGAATTCCGCGACCTGCCCAATTTAAAGATTGGTGACGAAGTAGAAGTGATGATCGTGGAAAAAGAAGACCGCGATGGCAACTTAAACCTTAGCCGCAAACAAGCCCGTACTACCCGTGCGTGGGAACGTATTGTTGACGTTCATAAAACCGGCGAAGTGGTTACCGGTACCGTTACATCTAAAACCAAAGGTGGTTTGATAGTAGATGTATTTGGTATGGAAACCTTCCTGCCGGGTTCTCAAATTGATGTGAAGCCGGTTACGGATTACGATCAGTTTGTAGGCAAAACAATGGAGTTTAAAGTGGTGAAGATTAACGAAGCCATTAAGAACGCTGTTGTATCGCACAAAGCACTTATCGAAAGCGATATTGAAGCACAACGTGCACAAATCATTGGTAAGCTGGAGAAAGGCCAGGTACTGGAAGGAACCGTTAAGAACATTACGGACTTCGGCGCCTTTATGGACCTTGGCGGCTTAGATGGTTTGTTGTACATCACCGATATTTCATGGGGACGTATCAATCATCCAAGCGAAGTATTAAAGCTTGATCAAAAGATCAATGTTGTTGTGCTTGATTTTGATGATGAAAAACGCAGAATTTCTTTAGGATTAAAACAATTGACACCGCACCCTTGGGATGTTTTGCCAGATACAATCAAAGAAGGTGAAGTGGTTAGCGGCCGCGTAGTGAACATTGAAGATTATGGTGCTTTCCTTGAAATACTTCCGGGTGTTGAAGGGTTGGTACACGTATCGGAAATTACCTGGGCCAACACGCCAATCAATGCTAAAGAGTTCTTTAAGTTAGGCGATGAGCACCAGGCGAAAGTAGTAACCTTGGATAAAGATAGCCGCAAAATGAGCCTGTCCATCAAACAACTTTCTAATGATCCCTGGAGCGATATTGAAACCAAATTCCCTGAAGGCAGCCGTCATACCGGCGTTGTAAAAAACATTACGCCTTACGGTGTGTTTGTTGAATTAACAACCGGCATCGGTGGTATGATTCACATCTCTGACCTTAGCTGGTTAAAGCGTTTCAACCACCCAACTGAGTTTACCAAAGTGGGTGAGAACATTGATGTGATTATTTTGGGCATTGATAAGGATGCACGCAAATTGCAATTAGGCCATAAGCAATTAGAAGAAGATCCCTGGAATTCTTTACAGGATACGTTTGCCGTGGGTTCTATACATGAAGGAACGGTTACCCGTAAAGATGATAAAGGTGCTACCGTTCAATTGCCTTACGGGCTCGAAGGCTTTGCGCCTAATCGTCACCTGGCCAAAGAAGATGGCAAGAGCGTAGGAGCAGATGAAACCGCTGAGTTTATGGTGATTGAATTTGATCGTAACGAAAAGCGCATTGTTGTATCCCATGCCCGCATTTGGGAACAGGCACAAATGGAAGAGAAGGATGCTGCACGCAAAGAAGCCCGTGTAGAAGCCGACAAAACCAAAAAGGCCGTGAAGAACATTCAGCAAAAAGTAGAAAAGCCAACCCTTGGCGACCTCGGTGCTTTAGCGCAGATCAAAGAACGTTTGCAACAGCAGGAGAAAGGCGGTGCCGCAGAAGCCGCGCCAGCAAACACTCCTGAGCCGGAAGCTTAATTTTTCAAACATTTTATAATTGAAAATCCCGTCTGTAAAGACGGGATTTTTTTATTGATCGTGAGGGAAGAATATCTATTGAACCCAATTGCGTCGCACTCTTGTACGTTCTATAATTCTATTGAGCTAACATTGAAACCTGTTTTAATGGGTTGAATAATTTTCATTTTTCGAAAGACAGATTGACTAACATTAAAATTCGAATAGTCCTTTTTTGTAAGATTAATTGTTAGATGAACAAAACCACCCCGATCAAAAACTACAACCTCATTGACATGCCAATAAGGAAATTCATCCTTATTGGCATAAAAGCAATTCACAGAAATTATTTTTTCACCGTTCTGAATACTTGGAGTAAACTGACATTTAATAGATCTTGGTATAATCGTATCGCTGCATGTACTCAACTTTCTAAGTTCATTATTATAACTGTGTGCAGCCTTTTGAAATATGTCTTCTGCCAATACCAATTCTTCAGTTGATAAATGTGTAATGAGAGAATCTGGGAAAAAATCACTATGCTTCAAAACAGCAAATTTTAATGTATCAATTTCATTAATAGTTTTATTGTCTTGACAAAAGCCCAAATGAGTCATGAACAAAAAAAGGCACGCCAGCATTGACTTCATAAACAGAGGTTATATTTAAAATTAAAAATTCATTTGTATCTAAAATGGTAAATAAAAAAACTCAACCAGTAAATCCTGATTCAATTTAAGCAGCATCGTATAAAAGCCTTTGCTGTGCGCTGATCTGCCTCCCTCTCCTGCTTGCGGGAGAGGGCCGGGGTGAGGTTCTACTTCAACGCAAACACCACACTTACATCAAACTTTATTTTTATCTTTTTAAAATCAGCTTGGGGCTGGTCAGGAGCTTGTTCCATAGCTACTTTCATCACAGAGTTCGATCGCATATTGGCCATGTTATTATAGTAAGGCTGGTAATATTCGTTGGGCTCATTAATGGTTACGGCTTCCCCCACCTTTTCATTAATGGCTTCGGCTAAGTAAGCTGCTTTGTCCTTGGCCGCTTTTACCGCCTGTATTTTCAACTGCTTTCTAAACTCCGTCAGCTTGCTATGTGAGGTGCTTTGAATGAAAAAATTCTGCGTAGCCGCATCATCGAGTTTATCTACCAACTGATCTACCTGTGCGCTGCTTTTTAATTTTACCAGGTAAGAGATTGAAGCGTATAACTCATCTTTCAACTTGTTTTTCTTTCTCCACCAGGGATTGCCGTTGGCGCCATCATAACCGGCAATAGAGATAGCAGAATCGGGTAAACCCAATGATCGTACAGCCGTTAAAAAGTCCTGCCGGATCTTATCAATGGTAACCTTGCCGGCGTTTTTCTTTTCGTACTCTTTTAAATCTACCTGCACATAAATTTCATCAGGTACGATCTCCATCTCGGCGCTGCCATTCACGGTTATGGTGCGTGGGAAAGGGTTTACATAGTTTTGTGCAAAACTGGTCATAGTAAAAATTGAGCTGGCTAATAATAAAAACATTGTTTTCATGGCATTAATTTTTTATGCTGATGAAGATGGAAAAGCGATTACACAATCAAAGATAAAATCCGCAGCTACTTAACAATTTGTAAACACGTAATTTAGCCCACCAATTGCTTAGCACATGAATATTTGGAAAAAGTTGGCCGAATATAAGCTCGTAAGAAAGATCGTTTATACACTGGTCGGAATATTTTCTTATCCCGGTTTGGCTATAGTAAACAAGTTAAAGATCAGCGGTACGGAGCACATCGAAAACCTGCCGATAAAAAATGTACTGTTTGTTAGTAATCATCAAACTTACTTCGCCGATGTCATCACTTTCCTTCATATTTTTTGCGCGGTAAAATGGCGCAAGAAAAATAAGCTGGGTGTTCCTTATTACCTGCTTAATCCATTTACCAGTGTGTATTATGTGGCGGCTGAAGAAACCATGAAGAGCAGTTGGATCAGCCGTTTGTTTACCCTGGCCGGCGCCCTTACCGTACGCCGCACCTGGAAGAAGGATGGCGCTGAAAGCCGCCGTGGGCTTGACCCCAGTGATACCCGTAAAATTGAGCGGGCATTAAACCGGGCCTGGGTTATTACGTTTCCGCAAGGCACTACCAAACCATTTGCACCCGGCCGTAAAGGCACTGCGTATATTATTAAGCATTGTAAGCCCACTGTTATTCCTGTTGTGATTAGCGGCTTTTGGAGGGCTTTTAATAAGAAGGGCTTGAAGTTTAAAAAGAAGGGTACCCTGCTCTCTGTACGATTTAAACCAGCGTTAGATATTAACTACGATGCACCAGCGGAGGAAATTTTAGCACAAGTAATGACGTCTATTGAACAAAGCAAAGATTTTATGATGAAGGGCGCCCATCATTGGAAAACGGTGGAGGAAAAAGCAGCGTAGTAAACATTGTTTGTTGTTTGTTGATCATTGTTCGATAAACGATTTTGCCCTAGCCAACGATCAACAAACAACACTTAGGTTTTAAATCCTTCCACTAAAATCATTCTTGTTGTAGCTGTCTTTTGTCGTAATGCTTTGGCCGGCGCATATTCATCTGAAGCCCACCATTGTTCTGCCAATTCTTTTGATGGAAACTCCAGCACTACTATCCGCTTTGGTTGCCAATCGCCTTCCAGCGTTTTTGCTTCGCCGCCACGTACAATAAACTTTCCGTTGTACGTAGCCAAGGTCAGTGTTGTTAGCTTTTTATAATCTTCGTATTCCACCGGATGGTGCACCTCCACTTCAACAATGATATAAGCAGGCATACTTAATTTATTTAGAGAATAAAGCTCTTAATTCGACGGCTTCGTCAGGCTTCATTTTGCCGCCTAAAATTAAACGTACCTGCCGCCTGCGCAAGGCGCCTTCGTACAACTCAGTCTCCTCCTGTGTTTCGGGCTGTAGCTGCGGCACCATACGCGGCCGGCGGTTGGGGTCAAGCGCTACAAACGTGTAGTAAGCTTCGTTACTTTTATATTTGAATTGTTGCGTAAAATCTTCGCCCCACACTTTCAAATGCACTTCCATAGATGTGCTGAACGCTCTTGACACCTTGGCTTCTATATGAACGGTATTGCCCAGTTTAATAGGGTTTTCAAAAGAGATGTTATCTACGGAAGCGGTTACCACCGGCGCATTGCAGTGGCGCTGTGCTGCAATAGCCGCGGCTATATCCATCCAGTACATTAGGCGGCCGCCCATCAGGTTGCCAAATACATTTGTGTCATTTGGTAGTACAATCTCTGTCATCATCGTATAGCTGTCAGCGGGTTTCCGGGTGGTCATTTTATTTTATTTGCGGCAAAGGTAACCGTTGATGTGTAGGATTTTATAAGCATAAGTGAGGATTACTGCATGTGGCAAAGATGGCCTGCCTTGCAAACTGTTACATTACCAACTGATAGATGGGTATAAGCGATATCTTCTAAATAGGCTATAATTTTTCATATTCGCCTTTATAGGCTATAATTGTACATATTCGCCTTTTAAGGCTATATTTGGTTAAACCTTTATTATGCCTTTAGCAGCTGTAATAACAGGCGATATTGTAAACTCTACTCATCTTTCAAAGCTCCAGCTTAAAAAATTGATGAAGGATTTTAGTATTCTGTTATCGCCTTATCAATATGAATTTTTCAGGGGCGATAGCTTTCAGGTATATATAAAACTTCCTGAAGAAGCCTTGCCGGTTTTATTGCAACTACGCACTGCTGCTATGAAATTGGTTCCGGACGCGGCAGGTCCGGTGAGCGACATCAGGGCCAGTATTGGAATAGGACAAGCAAAGCCAACTATCAAAGCTTTGAAAACTGCTTCGGAGGAAGCTTTTATTTTATCAGGACGGGCATTTGATCAACTAAAACCACCACAACGATTACTAATCACATCTTCTGAAAAGAACACCATCACTAATGCCGGCCTGCAATTGACGGCGGATTTTACAGATTATATTTTTCAACGGCTAACGGCAAAGCAGGCTGCCGTTGTTTTTCAATTATTGCAAAACCATACGCAAACAGAAACAGCAAAGCGGCTTAAAAGATCGCAGGCGACGGTCAATAAACATGTGCAGTCGGCCGGATGGCCCCACATAGAAAAGTTGATAGCAGATTATAAATTGTTAACGTCGTCGGTTATTTTGTGATATGGATGAAAAAATAATATGGCTTACTAAATTGGTGCTTGCCCATTTGATAACCGACTTTCTACTTCAACCAACTAAATGGATTGAGAGCCGCAACAACATGCATTTCCGGTCGGTGCATTTATACCTGCATGGCGGCCTGACAGCTGCTGTAGCATTGCTTTTCATTGGTATTCACTACTGGATCATCAGTATTATTATTTTAGTGACGCATACTATTATTGACGGATGGAAGTCGTACCGTGGCGATGCCATCACCTACTTTTTAATAGACCAGGCCTTGCACTTCTTTGTTATTATTGCTTGCTGGTACGTAGCCTTTCCTGATACGATTCATTTAAGTGCTGCATGGCACAGGATCAATCAGCAAAGCGTTTGGATCACCGCCACCGCGTTTGTATTTGTCACTAATCCGGTAGGTATTTTAATCGGACAACTTACAAAAGGCTGGCGTGCCCAAATACCCAACAGCGATAGCCTTGGCAATGCCGGCAAGTGGATTGGTATCATTGAAAGGATTGTTATTCTCGCACTGGTATTAAATCATCAATATGCCTCCGTAGGACTTTTAATGACAGCGAAAGGCCTGCTTCGTTTTAATGAACCGAACCGGCTTGAAGTAAAAACCGAATACTTGTTGATAGGAACGCTAATGAGCTTTGGGATGGCGGCATTAACTGGAATGATCTTATTAGAATTAATACACTAACCAGTTAGATGTTTTTTATTTCCACAATCAGGTCCTGTAATACTTTCTTCGCATCGCCAAACAACATAGAAGTTTTAGGGCGATAAAACAGATCGTTTTCAATGCCGGCATAACCGGGTTTCATGCTGCGTTTATTAACGATGACGGTCTTGGCTAATTCAACATCAAGTATAGGCATACCATAAATAGGAGAGGAAGGATCGGTTTTAGCAGCGGGATTTACTACGTCATTCGCACCAAGTATCAGCACAACATCAGTGGATGAAAACTCTTCGTTGGCCTGCTCCATCTCTTCCAGTTTTTCATAGTTCACATCGGCTTCGGCAAGCAGCACGTTCATGTGTCCGGGCATACGGCCGGCTACCGGGTGGATGGCATATTTTACTTCTACACCACGTTCGTTCAACAACTTCTCCAACTCATGACAGGCATGCTGGGCCTGCGCTACAGCCAATCCATAACCGGGAACGATAATGACTTTATTGGCATACGCCATTACAACGGCGGTATCGGTTATGCTGATTTCTTTAAAAGCGCCGGCTTCTTTATTAGTGGTGATATTGCTTCCTTTTGCACCACCGCCAAAAGATCCAATTAGCACATTGGCCAACGAACGGTTCATGGCTTTGCACATTAAAATGGTAAGTAAGGTTCCGGCTGCGCCAACAAGAATGCCACCGGTTAGCATTACTTTATTGCCGTATAAAAAACCACCGCAAGCTGCAGCTACACCGGTAAAAGAATTGAGTAAAGAAATCACAACGGGCATATCGGCGCCTCCAATGGGAAGAACAAAGAATACGCCGTAGAGAAGCGCCAATGCAAATGTTGCATAAAAAAACAACGATGCATTCTGTGGCAACCATCCAATAATATAGGTAGCCAATCCAATGATGATGGCAAGTATAACAAGGTTGATAATATGCTGACCGTTAAAGGAAAAGTCTTTAATCTTTCCATTAAGTTTACCCCATGCAATCATAGAACCGGCAAAAGAAATGGAGCCGATGATTAAGCCCAGAATAATAATCAAAAGCTTACCAATTAAACCTTCAGAAACTCCAATGGCATCGTCCGCTACAGTAACAAAACGGGAATCCATCAAATGCCCAAACTCCACCAACGATATTAACGCTGCACAAGCACCACCCATGCCATTAAACAAACTCACCATCTCCGGCATGGCCGTCATCTTCACCTTCCTGGCAGCCAGTGTTCCAATGATTGCTCCAATCGCTATTCCGCCAAAGATCCAGGCATAATTATGCAGCTTATTACCGGATTCATCACTATATAAAAAGATAGTTCCTAAAATGGCCAATGTCATTCCACCCGCTGCAATGAGATTGCCCTTGCGTGCTGTTTCGGGATGAGAGAGCATCTTCAATCCAACAATAAAAGTGACAGAAGCAATGATGTAAATAAGTGTAAGTATATTGAATTCCATAGTTGAGAAAAAATTCCAAATAACAAAAAAATAAGAACCAAATAAAATCCAGATGCCTGGGTGTTATAAACGTTTTTTAAGAATAGAAGTAAAAATCAATACAAGTTCTTTTGCCTCCTGCCGCAAGTATTGTCTTTCGGTTTGTAACGGCTCATTCTCGTCCAACACGGTGAGCCGAAGCCAATAAGATGATTCTTTTGCTTCCCTCCGGCAGGTCTTGATCTTCATGTTGAAATCCTTGTCGCCGATAGACTCGTTTGCCTCAATATAATTGGCGCCAGGCGAACTCCCGGATCGTATCAATTGGGGAATATATTCACGATTAGCAATATTTTTTGGAAGTTTAAAACAGTAATCTCTAACCCTCTCTGCATAAACAGTGGTTCTCTCTTCAAGGTCATATATCTTTTCTGGCTGGTTCATTCCTAAGTTGCGGTTTGGGCATTTATTTGTTATTTGGCTTTTGTGTTTTGGTGCTTTTGTTTCGGAACATTTCCAACATCCGATCCGTAACTACAAAACCACCTACTACGTTTAGCGTACCCAATATCACCGCTAAAAAGCCCAGTATCAGGGCTAAATAGTTATCACTTTCAGCCTTGCCCATCACAATGATGGCACCAATGATTACCACGCCATGTATAGCGTTAGCGCCACTCATTAGCGGCGTATGCAATACACTAGGTACACGGCCAATAATTTCTATCCCAACAAAAATCATCAGGATAACGATGTAGATAATTTCCTGGTTTCGGGCAATCCATTCCAGCATAATTTTATTATTGTGTTGTTGCTTGTTTCATCCGTTCATTAACTACTTCACCATTATATGTAATGCAGGCGCCCTTCACTAAATCGTCTTCCCAATTCAAGTTAAGCGTCCCTTCTTTTGTAGTGATAAGGTTTAAAAAGTTGATGATGTTTTTGCCATACAATTTGCTGGCATCGGATGGCATGGTAGATGGCAAGCTGCTGTTGCCCACAATGGTAACGCCATTCCTTTCAATGGTTTCGCCATTCTTAGTAAAGGGTGTGTTGCCACCCGTTACGGAGGCCAGATCAATGATAACAGAACCGCCCCGCATACCATCCATCATATCTTCTGTAATTAAGATGGGGGCCCGCTTTCCGGGAATTTGTGCCGTGGTAATAACAATGTCAGCCTTAGCAATACTTTCCTTTATCCGTTGCTGTTGTTTTTGTTTATAGTCATCGGTTTGTTCTACGGCATAGCCGCCCGCTTTTGATGCATCGGCGGCGCCTTCCACTTCTATAAATTTGGCGCCTAAACTTTGTACCTCTTCCCTCACGGCCGGGCGGGTATCAAACACTTCTACCACGGCTCCCAAACGTCTTGCAGTAGCTATAGCTTGCAAGCCGGCCACACCAGCGCCGAGTATTAAAACCTTTGCCGGCGCTATGCTTCCAGCTGCTGTCATAAACATGGGAAAGTAACGTGGATAAATATTAGCGGCATGGAGAATGGCTTTGTAACCGGCAATATTGGCCTGCGAGCTAAGTACATCCATGCTTTGTGCACGGGTGGTACGGGGCAACATTTCCATGCTAAAAACAGTATGGCCTCCTTGTGCCCAACGCTGTACTAAATCGGTATTATATAAAACCTGGTAAACACCAATGAGGAGTTTGGGGTTTGGGGTTTGAAGTTCGGGAAAAGGAGGTTGAATACTTAATAGCACTTCACTCTTCGTTATTATTTCATCTCTTGAAAGAATTTCCGCACCGGCTTTTTGATAGTCAGCATCGGTGGCGGATGAGTTGATGCCGGCGCCTTGTTCTACACAAACGTTGATTCCTTTTTTAGTGAGTGCCGCAGCGGCTTCCGGCAAAATAGATACCCTGGTTTCGGGAGATGGTTCTTTTAAAACGCCAACGATCATGCGCTCAAATTATGGTAAAAAACTGATAGTCAAAAACGGATGGTGAAATGCTGCTTTGCTTTAAACTCCGGCCTGAAAAACACAAAGCCCAGAAAGAAAATATCAATGCTGCACCTCACCGACGGATGCCCTTTTACTTCTTCCCAGGCCCGTTCCATTTCGGCGCTCCAGTGTATATCGTCGAAAATTAAAATGGAGTTGCCGGTTGTTTTTGTAAGCAACTGGTGAAAGTAATTGATGGTAGGCTGGTAGCGATGATTGCCATCAATGTAGGCCACGTCAATGAATGAAATGCGATTGATAACCGATGGAAGTTGATCATCAAAATTGCCCTGAAGCAGTTGTATGTTTTTTAATGCGAGGGCCGCAAAATTTTGTTGGGCGATGGCTGCTACCGTCTTGCTTCCTTCAATAGTAATAATAGTGGCCGATGGAATTGCGCTTGCCAAATAGCAAGTGGTGATGCCTAACGATGTGCCCAGTTCAACTAGCGTTTGGGGCTGATAATACTTCACCAAACGAAATAAAAGCTGCGCATATTTTTTAGGTTTCAATGCGGTTTTTGCCAACTGCTGAACGCTTCTTTTTTTAGTAGTGGCCCTTCGTGATCCGGCGCCTAAATCGTCAATTTCTAAAAGCCGTTTATCGGTTTTTAATTTATTGCGAAGCTGTTCAACATCGGTTGGCAACTGATAACCGGCAGTGTTATTTAGCACTTGTAAAATAAACTGAAACACAAAGGGGGAGTGCATTCCATGGCCTTTGCGGTTAGAAGCTTTGAGGTAATAGCGAAGATATTTTTTAGTTAGTTGAAGAGAAGAATACACGGGAGAAATGTAAACTATATAATGGAATGAAAGAGTAAACTATGACTCAATGGCCCCTCGTTCCCATATTTGATAAGAATGGTTATACATGTTTTTCTCATCCGCTTCGCAATAGCGGCTCGAAGCTAATCGCCATTCATTTTTATTTAGTTCCAGAAAAAAAACATCGCCATCAAATTGGTGATGAATTCGGGTAAGATAAATTTTACTAGCTCGTGGCAAGGTCATATTGAAGATTTCCGCGCCGCCAATAACAAATATTTCTTTTACGCCAAACGATGCGGCTTTGCTTACGGCTTCTTCTACCGACTGAACCGCATCTACACCATCAAACCGCCATTCTTTATTCCGGGTGATAATAATGCTGGCTCTTCCGGGCAAGGCTTTGCCGATAGATTCAAACGTTTTTCGTCCCATTAAAATGGGCATGCCCCAGGTAAGGTTCTTAAAATATTTTAAATCATCGGGTAAGTGCCAGGGGAGCTTATTGTCTTTACCAATAACGCTATTCTCCGATGCGGCTACAACTAAACTTATCATCATACGGCAACGGGTGCTTTTATGGATGGATGCGATTGATAATTCTCCAGCGTGAAATCATCAAACGTAAAATCGAAAATGTTTTTCACGTCAGGGTTCAATTTCATTACAGGCAATGGAAAAGGCTGGCGGCTTAACTGTGTGTGCACTTGTTCAAGGTGATTGTTATAAATATGCACATCACCAAAGGTGTGAATAAAATCGCCGGGCTCCATATCGCACACCTGCGCTATCATCATTGTAAGTAACGAGTAAGAAGCAATGTTGAAAGGCACACCTAAAAATACATCGGCACTACGTTGATAGAGTTGACAGGATAGCCTTCTTCTTCCATTTTTATCAACGGCGGTGTAAAACTGAAACATAGTGTGGCAGGGCATTAGTGCCATTTGCGGCAAGTCGGCTACGTTCCAGGCATTTACTATCAGCCGGCGGCTGTCGGGGCTTTTTTTTATCTGGTCAATCACATCGGTTATCTGGTCTATTACACGGCCATCTTTACCTTCCCAGCTACGCCATTGCTTGCCATATACCGGACCTAACTCACCATCGGCATCGGCCCATTCGTCCCAGATTTTCACGCCATGTTCTTTCAGGTAAGCGATATTGGTTTCGCCTTTTAAAAACCAAAGCAGCTCGTGAATGATGCTTTTCAGGTGAACCTTTTTTGTAGTGACCAACGGAAACCCGTCTTGTAAATTGAACCGCATTTGATAACCAAAGGTGCTGATAGTACCGGTTCCGGTGCGGTCGCTTTTTTGAACGCCGGTGGTTAAAATATGTTGAAGCAGGTCTAAGTACTGTTGCATTTGTATGAACTAAAATTTACACGATGGGTGCGAAAATTAGCTAAAGGAAGGGGATTGAACAAAAGTGAATTGGAAGCGGTGTTTTACCAGGCACAGGTTCTGCGGAATGAACCATCATGGCCATAAAAAAACCTGCAAGATTTACGGGGCTTGCAGGTAACGTTGGCAGGGTTAAGGTTTAAGATTGGCTAATCTTACAGGGTTAGCCGTTTGGTGTTTTCAGTTTCCTGTTTAATAATAAAAAGCCTTACGGGGCTAATAATTTTTAAAGTTGGTTTTGTTTGGTTTGATAGATCAAAGATGGCTTGCTGTGAAAGGGAAGTAAAGGTGATAAAGAATGAATTGCAGTTCTTTTTGCATGAAATGCGAAATAGGTTTTTGAGCAGTGGGTGATGGATTTTTATTAACGAAAACTTTTTATTTTCCTTCGTGTTCTTAATGTAAAACTTTCTGATCCTTGTGCTCCGGCGTCTGGAAAATAATGGCCATCAATAAGCACAATGGGCATCATGTATTATTAGCTGTATCAATTGCGTTTTTACACGTATGAACTGTGCCGGCCCGGTTGATGAATCGTTTACATTTGAAGCAAACAAAATTGCATTGAACCGTCGCCGGCTTCTGTTTATTTTATGTTGTTTTGCCACGCAGGTAAGCGTTGCCCAACCGCAAGCAGCGTATGCGTTTACGCATTACAGCATGCTTAATGGCTTCGCCTCTAACGAGGTCAATCAAATAGTGCAGGACCGCACCGGTTATTTATGGATAGCCACCAACAACGGTTTGCAGCGGTTTGATGGAGTAGAATATAAAACCTTTCAGCACCATAACGGTGATGCCTCCGGCTTTCCAAACAATAATATTTTAAGTGAATGGGCAGATAAACAGGGCCGCTTGTTTTTGCTGTTTGCCGGTGGTTATGCTGGTATTTTCAACCCGGTGACTTTCACGTATAAAGCCTGTGCCGTAAAGCCCCGCAACCCCTCTTCACTGCAAACCGAATTAAGGTTTATACCCGATGAAGCAGGCCATCTTTTTTTGCTGTTGCGTAGCCGCGAGTTGCTTCAATACATCGAAGCAAAAAATGAATTTTCTGCTACTGAAAACATGATCCCGCTTAAGCTGGAATGGCGCATTACCACTATGTCGCAGCAGCCCGGCACTTAAAAATATTGGCTGGGTTTACTCACTGGCGGCGTTGTTATTTACAATCATCAAACCGGCAACCTTAGCTATAAAGGCCATAATACAGAAGATGAAGCGGCTGTAAAAGTGATTGATGAAAACCTGATTGGCAATTCGATGTTTGATGCAAAAGGACGTTTTTGGTTTGATAACTGGGCCGCTAAAATTGTTCCTCATGCGGTGTATTACGACATACACAAACCTGTCGACTCCTTGCATCGTTTTCAATTTATAAACGCGGTAAAAACCTACCACGAAACCGGTGGCTTTATGCAGCAAACGGATGGGCGCATTTGGGTAAAGGGCCTTAAGGTATTTGGCTATTATACAGAAGGCGAAAAAGAGTTTCAGATAATAAGCAGCGATTATAAAACCGAGCAGGGAATTTTGTACGAAGAAGTGACTTTCCTATTTGAGGACCGCGAAAAAAATGTATGGGTCTGTACCCTTAACAATGGCCTTTATCGCTGCAATCCATCGCAGCAGTTTTTTACCAATGTATGGCATTCTAAACCGGGCAGTACCGCCGTGCAGGATGGCGGCATCATGTCGTTTATGGAAGTAAAGAACAATGAACTATTCGTTGGCTCCCGGGGGCAGGGAGTTATCCGCTACGATAAAAACTTCAAGCTCCTTCGCTTTGGTATCAAAGGAGTAAAAAAAGACGAGAACCCGTTTGCCTGGAGCATGTGTGCTTCGGCCGATAGCCAAACCGTGTGGATAGGCGCCCAGCCTGGCTTATACACGTACGATAAGGCTACTGAAATGGCCCGCTTCAGAGACCCGGATCAACTAAAACATAAAACTATTGAGCAGGTAGCTGAGGACAAAAAAGGCAACCTTTGGCTGGGACTTTATTATGGCGGTATTTACCGCTGGATAGATCCAAAGAATTTCAAAAAAGATTCCATCGTTAGGGTAGAAGGGGCGGGCATGTCAACGGTAAATAAAATTTTGTGCGATAGCAAAGGGCTGGTTTGGGTTGCCACCGATACGGCTGGCCTTTTTTTATTTGACGGGGCCACCGGAGGCCTGTTGCAACACTTTACTTTATACAATAAAAATGATGGCGATGGGATAGGACCGGCAGTGGCCGGCGTAATGGAATATAACGATAGCCTGGTATTGATTGCCAATGCCACCCAGCTATTTTTTTATAATCGTTTGCATAAAAGCATCAGGCCCGTTTATCTGCCCCAGCCATTAATGGGTAATATCGCCTCCTTTCAAAAAGACGGAGAAGGCAACATCTGGATCAGCACCACCAATGCGCTGTATCGTATGCACCCCGCTAAACGCACACTTGTTTTTTTTAACCGCATGGATGGCATTGCCAACGACCATTTTGAGCTGAATGCCTCGTATAAAATGAAAGATGGCCGGCTATTATTTGGCAACAGTAACTCTTTTATCGTCTTTAACCCAAAGGCCATGCAACTTGATAATAAGCCGGCTCCTATTGTGTTTACAAGTATTACGGCAGGTAAGACGGAGCTTCCGGTGGACTCGGTGATAACGCTGGATGCACTGACACTCGATCACAAGCATAACTCACTTACTATCGCTTTTTCCGCGCTTAATTTTTCCTCGCTATCGCTGATACAAAATAAAATGGAAGGTCTTGATGATGACTGGCACTTTGCCGATAAAAACAACCGGGCTTCATTTCCCTTTCTTCCGCCGGGGCGGTACAAGTTGTTATTGCGAACGCTTAACAGCGAAGGTGTGCCAGCTGATAAACCCACTGAATTAATCATACGCATACGGCCGCCTTTTTACCAAACCTGGTGGTTTTATACACTGGTGGCGTTGGCCTTTGTGATGGAATTATACTGGCTCGACCACCAACGCGGCTTACGTAAAAAAGGGCTGCAAAAAGTGCGCACCGATATTTCCGACAACCTGCATAAAGAAGTAGCCGAAGCCCTGAGTAATATTAATATTTTAAGCGAGATAGCCCGGCTGAAATCAGATAAGGAACCGGCCAGGGCCAAAGAGTATATGGAGCAGATACATGCCAAAAGCCATAACATGATTATTGCTATGGACGATATGTTGTGGAGCCTTGATCCGGCCAATGATTCGATGGACAAAACCATCAGCCGCATAAAGGAGTTTGCCGATGCGCTGATGCAACGCCATGCCGTGTTGATCGAATTATTGATTGATAAAAATGTAGAACGCCTTCAATTAAATATGAAGCTGCGGCACGAAGCCTTTTTGCTTTTTAAAGAAGGCTTGCGCAGTTTGGTGGGAGCCGGTACGCCGCATTGCATTGTTCACCTGGCGATGGAAAAAGCAAAGCTGTTATTTACCATTGAATTTGACAACGAAGGCTGTGACAGGCAACAGCTAAACAACCTGCTTCACCGCCGCGATATGGAAGCCCGGTTGAACGCTCTGAACGCCAGGCTGGATGTACAGTTGCATAAAAGCCGGTCGGTATTTATGTTGCAATTGCCGCTGGGGTAAAGGTTGAAGAAAGTAAACCAAAAACGTTCGGGAGACGGTAACTCATTTCATTTTTTCTTCGCTGGTGTCAGTGTTCTTATATCATTCTTTCTGGGTGAGTATTTACGGAGGTTGTTTCGAAAACAAATGCATGGGCTAACCAACAATCTGAAAATTCTGTTCCGATTTCGTGACCATTGAAGCAAACTTTATTCGGTCCATCTTGCCCGTCAAGTCCGCAACAACCATTCAGGCGGCCACCGTTAGGATGGTCTTTGCAATTTATCAAATCGAAAGAATTGATAATTAGTTTGCCTGCTGTATTTGTGTAATCACCGTTGCTGAGTATATAATAGCCTTTTGGAATGAGGTCTTTCCCGTCTGCTTCATTCAGTGCAGTTATGTCCAAAAGTTCTTTTATTAGAACAGTAACCGGAATATCGCATTTTCTGCAAAATAATTGCATACAAAAAACAAGGATCAGGTGTTTCGTTTTTCTTCAGGGCAAATGCTTTTATTGTATTGCATTCGACCACCGTTTGGTACAGCCTACTAAAAAGATTTTTGTTTTACCGGCCTGCATCTTCAAACGAGGTAACGAACTGGAAATACCGTTCGGGCCCATGGTTTTAAGCGGAGTGCAAACCATATGATTAGCGTTCTTGTTTTTATTGCGCTTTCTTTTGCGGTTGTCCGCTTCCTTGGGTTATAAGCTGTAGCAAGCTGCCTTTAATGTACTGGTCCCAACCTTTCACGCACATATCGTAACACGCTGCTTGCGGCACTAAACCAATATGCGTAAAACGAATGACTGTAGAATTGTTTTCTGTCGAAAGGTCAAAGCTCATTTTTGTGTTGGTCCATTCCTGTTTGTTGGTAAGCCAGGGCAGGTAGCAATCGGTAACTAACCATACCACTTTTTTATCAGGAACCACTTCAACTAATTGATGGGTGACAAAAGAGTCGTTTCCAAAGTGGACGGTGAAAACATCGTTCCGGTTTTTTGAATCGCCGTCTGTATTTTCCGTCCACCATTCAGATACGCTGTTAATGGCTGCGAAAGCTTCATTTGCCGGTTGGCTTACAGTAATAGTGGCTGTATAATCCTGATTTTCCATGTTGTTTTACTTTGTTTTATTAGCTAAAATGGTTTCTAATTTTTTGAGTTTGGTTGCCCAGAACTTGTCGAAGAAATCAAGGAAGTTTTGTAGTTCCTTAAAGCCGTCTGGCTTCAATAAGCAATGCCGTTCCCGGCCAATTCCTGTAATAGAAATAAACCCGGCATCATAAAGGATTTTGATGTGTTTGGAAACCGCGGGCCGGCTCATATCAAAGTTTTCAGCCAGTCCGTTTATGGTCATGGTGTTTTTCGAAAGCAGTTGCAGCATTTGCCGGCGGCTTGGGTCGGCAATCACCTGAAAGGCGTCAAATGTTTGTGGCGCCATGATGGGATTCGTTTAAAAGATTTATCATCTTTTGAATGTTGGCATTCCATCCACTGGTCATGCCTGTAAATATGGCCAGGTTGATTTCTTTAAAGCCGGATTGTTTTAGATATAACCTGGTACCGTTCCGCTGTTTTTCTAAGGTCCACTCCACAATGGTGTCAAGTGTAAAAACGCCATTGCCCGGACCGCCCTTCCAACTATAAGTAAGTTTTTCAAATGGTGTTATCTGCAGCACCTTGCAATGGAAGATGCCATCGAGGTCAAGGCCAGGGATGGGTTTGGTTTGAAACTGAAATTCATATCCATGGATGGGTTGAAAATTATTCGGCATTAACCAAAGGGCGATTAAGTCCGCTTGTGTGAGGTAGTTCCAAACTTCGTTTGGCGATTGGTTATAGTGCCATTCGTTGGTAATTTGCTGCTGCATAATGAGTAACTTTTTAGTTACACAAATATATAGGTAACTTTTAGGTTACGCAAAACAATTGTATTTTTTTGAAAAGCAAATGTTGGGTGTTAGTGAGTAAGAGATGTGTAAAAGGCTTATCACCTTTGGTAATAGGTGGATGGCTGAATGCGAGGGTAAGAAAGAATTAGTTGACCGGACTTGAAGAGTTGCTAACGGTTGGTATTTGCGAAGGCAGGATATTTATTGATTGTCCAGTCCGTTACAAATGCCCAATTGGAAGTAAAAAGTAGAAGATAACAGCAAAAGCTAAATTAAAATACGTCGGCCCGAACAAAAGATGCCACTTTGCTCTTGTTGATGTTGTGTTTCGTCACTCCCTGCTATTGCAAATACTTTTGTTATGCGTTCGTGCTATTGTAAAACTCCAGATGTTTTACTTAAGATGATATTCGTTTTTAAGTAATTGTATAAGTTCAATATTTTTTTTTGTAAATGGCTCAACTATTCGTGCCTGAAAATTCTTCTTGTCACTTCCGTAATTTTCTATGATATTAAGCAATTCCTGGTCAGTTTCTGTAGTTCTATTTAATATGACTGGCTCTGCTACATTTGCGGAATCATTTGCATCATCAATGTCCTGTATTCTAAAATGTTTTAGGAAGTAGGGATAGATAACATTAGAATAATAATCAACACCTACATCAATACGACGATTTGCCTTCGGTAACATTACTTCATAATATTGCTGAAGACTAGAAATAAGAGCTTCATTTTGTAAATAACGAAGACTTCCTGAAGTTTTCATTTGATTATAAGTCGCAGGTGTAACATTTAAGTCATAGATATAAAAGAGAGGGAGGAATAAATTTATTACCTCTTTATTTGTTGGTTTTACTTTACTATTCATCAGTTCATAGAATTGCCTATGCTTTTTTAATCTGTTTTCAATAAGTTCATTTCTTTCAAGGAAGTATGATGAATCAATTCGTAAGTCTGACAACAGTAATTCGGCATATTTCTTTTCTCTTTGATGTTCAATTGTATGTTCAAGTTGATATTCTGCAAGGAAGCCGCAAAACACAGCCAGAAAAAGCATAAAAAACTCCAACAAATATTCGCTCCATTTTTTTTTATGTGTTACATGGTGAGGATGTTTATGTACTTCCATATTTTCAGTGTCTTGATTTTGGGTGATAGTTTCTGTATCAGTAGTAGGTATATTCTCGTTTGGAAGATTTGCCGGTGGAGTGTTTGTTGGATTTTCCAAATGTTCTTCTTGTGTATTGTCTGCCATTTACTTATTTAATTGTTTAAGTTATTAGAGTGTTACTACAGCATGACGCACAACAGTAGGGTTTCCGCTAAAATACGAGACTTTTCCACTTGCGGCAATAATCTCTACCGCTTTAAAATCAACCCATTAAAATATTACCGCAAGCTGTTATTACCTGCGGCAATACAATCTTACGATAAGTGGTGGAGATGAAACTTTCGCGGCCTTTACTTGTTGGCTTTTTTCAAATATTGCTTCAATCGGCCGTGGTCAACTGCTGCCAACAGTATCACAGCTTCGGTCATACGCTGAAAATTTTCGCGGGTTAGCGGCAGGTACCAGGCTCTGTGTGTTTGGCTCACTTGAGGCTCTTAAATTTTCGTATAGCCACCTCCAGGTCCGCTCCTGCGGAAATTCAATGACAATCGTTTCTTGTCCACAGTGGAACAAAGGCCTAGGTATAATGACTTGCATAAAAGCGTTTTGGTTAAATGAATAAGCTTATCTAAAACTAAAAAAGCCCGACATCTCTGCAAGACTTTACTTTTATTTGCCTATTGCCTGTTGCCATCACTTCCCCATCCACTTTTTAAAATCGCTTACCTTCTCTCGGCTCACTAAGGCTTCTTTATCTACGGCGGGTTTAAATTGCAGTATCAGCCGGTTGCCAAAGTAATCGTCAATCTTTTCAATGGCGCCAATGGCTACGTAAAAGGAGCGGGAAATGCGAAAGAATTGACCAGGGTCCGGCATGTCTTCCAACTCGTCCATGGTATAATCCACCACATACTTTTTATTATCGGAAGTCTTAAAAAAATTCAGTCGCCCATCGCTGTAGAAGTAAGCCACTTCGTCCACATCTACCGACACTAATTTTTGCGCATGTTTTACCAAAAACCGCTTGCGGTATTCTTTGGGTTGTAATTGTTGCTGTAGCTGTTTTACCAGGGTTTCTATATTCACATCAGCACCCTTGTTGGCCGATAGTTTGTTGTATTTGGCCAGGGCTGCCTGGAGGTCTTCGGTTTGTACGGGCTTTAGCAAATAGTCAACACTGTTTACTTTGAAAGCCTTCAGCGCATATTCATCATAGGAGGTAGTAAAGATCACCGGCGCCTTTACATCTACCAGGTTAAAAATTTCAAAGCTTTGTCCATCCGACAACTCTATGTCCATTAGTATCAAATCCACGGCGGCATTGGTTTGCAGCCAGTCAACCGTAGTTTGAATGCTATCGGTAATGCCCACTATCCTGGCAGAAGCATCTACCGCCACCAGCGTTTTTTGTAATTTTTTCTGGGCCAGTTCTTCGTCCTCAACAATCAAAATATTCATATCAGGTGGTTTTAGTTTCTTTAAAAATAGCAGCCTTGTTTTCCGTAGCATTGTTCCATATCAGCGGCAGCACTACGGTAAAATTTTTCCCATCTTCCATTACCTGAAAACCGGGCTGACCGAGCAGGTCGTACTTGGCCTTGATGTTTTCCAAACCCACTTTATTGCTGAGAGCTTTTATAGTGCGGCGCTGCAGGTTGTTGTTCACAACTAATTTGTTACCCGCCGTAGTAAAAATTTCAATAACCAGCGGGTGCGCCTTTGCCAACTGGTTATGCTTTACTACATTTTCTACTAACAGTTGTAACGATAAAGAAGGCAATAAATAAGGGTGATAACGCTTATCAATTTCAATGGTCATTTGCACTGCATCGCCATGCCGTGTTTTTAAAAGGCCGTAGTAGGAGCGAATGAAACGCACTTCATTTTCTACCGTGCTTAGTCCATCTTCATTGTTGCGAAGCAGGTAACGATAGACCTTGCTTAGTTCATTTAAAAACACTTCGGCCCTGGCTTTATCTTCCGTGATAAGTGACGATAAGGTTTTGAAGCAATTAAATAAAAAATGTGGGTTTACCTGGTTTTTTAATACATCAAATTCATGTTGCAGGGACTGTTGCCTGACGCTTTCTTTTTCGGCAAAGCTTTCCTTGAAACGTTCCAGTACGTACTCCACTTCGTATAGCGTAACAAAAATCAGGTTCATGCATAAGCCCACCAGCAGGCCATATTCAACATCATACGGCTTAACGTGATATTGCAGAATAGAAAAATAATCGTACGTAAAAAAGATAAGCGTTACCGAAGCCGACATGAAAGGAATAAGGCCAAGTGCAAGTAGTAAAATACGGGTGCGGCTTTGTTTTAAGGAAGGGTATCTGTGTTGTACCCGTTTTTGAATGGCCACCTGCATCCGCCATGATGCGGCACCCATAACAAAAAGCAGCGGAAAGGAATAGAGCCAGATGGCCGCTCTTTTAAACAAGGCGTCTTCATACAAAATATAGTGCAATACAAAATTTATAACAGGCATAGAAACCGCGAAGCTGAATACCTGTAGCCGTGTAGGTTTTAGATCTGCTTTCAAAATAGCCCTCCCGGATTTTCAATCAGCGGAAGGAAGATGCGGCGTTCTTTTTCTTCGTCTTTGATAACCACGTCGCCCGCATTTAACAGGCGATACTTTATCACCAGGTTATCCAGCCCGTTTTCAAAATCAATCGCATGTCCAATTGCTTTTGGCTGGCGATTGTTTTGCACCAGCAAGCCGGCGCTGTTGGAACGAATAGCGATAAGGAGCGGCTTTGTTTTGCTCATACTATTTTGAGTGAAAGCATTTTCAATCAGTACCTGCAAACTCAAAGGGGGTATAAGTTTCAGCGTATCGTCGTCGTTGATTTCACGTTGAATTTGCAGGCTTTTGCCAAAGCGTTTTTTTTAAAATATGAATGTACGAGCCGATATATTTTAGTTCGGTTTGCAGGGTTACCAATTTCTCCTCATCGCCACGCAACATATAGCGGTACCACTTGCTCATTTCATTTAAAAATTGTTCGGCTTCTTGTTCATCTTCGGCAATAAGGCTTGATAAGGTATTGAGGCTGTTAAATAAAAAATGCGGGTTCACCTGGCTTTTCAAACCCAACAACTGGCTTTGTGTAAATGCCTTTTTTAGCTGCTCCGTTTCTTTCAGGTTTTCGCGCCAGTTGTTGTACCGCGGTATGCCTTCCATCACCAGTGTAAAAAAAATATTCATGATGGCCATGGAGAAGTAAGTCCATATAAATCCCTTCTCATTAAACGTATAATGGAGCGAAGGAATTAACTCGTACACGTTAAAAACCGTTAGCAAAAGGGCGCCGCTAAGCCCTGTAAAAAAAGCAATCATCAGGCACAGCCGCTTGTTGGTTTGCTCCTGCGCCGGCATACGCTTTTTTAAACTGGTGGCGATAAAAATGCAAAGCGCAAAATCAAGTGCAAGCAGAAGCCCGGTAAGGGCTGTAGCCAGAAGAAAAAGGAAAAAACTTGTAAAATAACGGGCGCCAAAAACGGTCGCATTGATGCCGATAATAAACGGTAAAATGGTGATGCCAAACACCAGATAATCCTTTGCGTTATATTGGGGCACCTTCATCTTCATGCTTGATCAAATTACTTTCTTTTTTTAGTTCAACAGCGGTAGTATGTGGCGGCATGGCCATTTTCAGATGAATTGTTATAAATGGGGTATGAATTGTTTTTACAAAAAAAGGCAAGCATTGGTGGTGATAGATTGACCAATGCCTGCCGCAATTATCATACAAGATTCGGGGAAGAAAAATTCGGTTTGGAGACTTGCTATTGCTATTTAATGTCCGCTGTTTGTTTGGGAGCCGGAACCATGTTGGCTACCGGAGGCGTGGACTTTAAGTAAGCAAAAATGGCTTTTAAATCATCATCGGAAAGCTTTGCAAAGTTATACCAGGGCATAGGTGGCAACAGATCACGGTTGCCTTCTACTCCTTTCGATTTACCATGCTGAATAGCGGTTAAAAAATTCTGTTCCGTCCACGTTCCAATGCCGGTGGAGTCGGAGGTAATATTAGATGCGAATGACATGCCCCAAGGCCCTGCCGCACAAGTAAGATCTGGCGCCATCAAGGCCCATCCGTGGTTTAAAGCATTGCTATCCGGCTTTTGAATGGGGCGGTTGGCAGGGTAGCCCGATAGCTTTGTTTCCGGTATCACCTCCGGGCCGTGGGCGCCCATGCGCTTGGGCGAATGGCAGTCGTCGCAACCGATAGCTGCGACTAAATATTCACCACGTTTCACCATTTCGGCCTGCGTAGGCACGGGGTTTTTGGTTTCAGTTTTTTCAACAGAACTATCGCAGGCATACAAGGCGCCGCCGATGCTGATGATGAGGGCAGCGAGAATAAAATTTACATTACGCATTATGAGTGAGGTTTATAGTTTGATACAATTTCTTTAGCTAAAAGCGGAGATGGAAAAGAGGGCAGGATATAGGTGGTTTCCGTAGAGCGATTGTTGGTATGGGTAGAAGACATAAGGGAAAAACAGCCGGCAATTTTTATCTCTACTACACAATGATAAACCAGCGATGCAGAAAGCGATAGCACTAACACCAATGTATTAAACGTAAAAATGATTGATAGTTTTTTCATGATCCTTTTACTAATTCAATGCAAGCTATTCCGCCTGCGGCAAAATGAAAACTGGATAACGAGTGAACTGTACAAATGACGGTATGAATTCAATTTTATCTGGTAATGCAACCGGCTTGCAGCAGGTCATCTTCGGGTGTACTAATGATGCTCATACCGGTGAAGGCAATGGAAAAGCTTACCGGACTTTTAAGCGTTAGGCCACCATTGCACCATCGGTTAAAGCGTCTTGTATAGCATTCCAGCGGTGGGCGCAAAGCTCTTTTTCCGCAAGGGCGATAAGCTGATAGCAAACCGGGGCCGGCGCTGTGTTCTTTACTTGTTTTAGCCAGCCAGCTATTTCGGCGTTGCTCATGCCGCGCAGCATCCACTTACTGCTCATGGCCATGTGTGCCGGGGAAATGGAGCTGATAATTTTTTGCGACAGTACCTCCAGCTCGGCATCGCTGTAATAGCGCCACAGCAAGTTGTTTATCACGTCTTCTTCCTTGGCCATGTGGGCCAGATTAAACGCTACAAAATGTATAAAAGCGATAGTGAGTTCGTCGCCAATTTTTTGGCGGAGCAATGGCGGGTTGGTTGTTTCAAGCGCTGCTATTAAAGTTTCCAGTTGCTTTCCAAGCGCATGGTCTTCGTCATGCTCCTGCTCAAATGCATCTACGATAGAAGTCTCGTAAGCGGCAATAGCCGGAAACACCATGCTATCTTCTGTAGCTGCATGCTTTTCAAAAAAGTGAATCACACATTTTAGCCGGTCAATCATTTCATCCGCTTCTTCGCTATCGGTAAAGGTGGTTTGTTGTAGCGGCAAAGCAGTTTCGTATAGCATGGGCCGCAGGCCTTTGTGTATGGGAAAAAAAATGTTGTAACGTGACATACAAGAGATTTTATTGGGTGATTATTCTGTTGAATAAAGTTGTGGTTTGCGGGTTTGCTTGTCAACCGCTAATGGCATCAACTGCACAAATCATCGTATGAAGTGAAAAGAAAAATGCGGCCGTTGCCGGACCGGTTTTTATTGATGCGGATAGAACCGGTAGAGTTGTTCGGGCACGTTCGCCGGTTGAAGGCCCGGTTGATTATTTTGCGTACTGCCTGCTTCAAAATTTGGCCTCAGCGGGGTTGGTTTATACGGCTTGTTTGATAATCCCTTGGGTCTTTTTGTTTTTTGTTTGTCAGAGCAAAACAGCATTTGAGCCCTTCGAACGCCTGGCAATAAATGCCACCACGGCCGTATTGAATTTATAAACATAAATAAATGGTTTGAGTTACCTGCGGCAAAACTAACAACGGCTACAGGGCGTGGCAATGCGCTGAATGAATGAATTGTGATTAGGTATTTATGAGTTGCACAAAGGCTTTCTTTAAACGGTTGTAAGAAATATTTATTTACTGTGGCGGACAGTGAACTATCCGCTGAAACTGTTGTTTGTATGAAAAATGTGAGCAAGATGCCAAAGAATCCCGCCGGTCCTTTACTATGTTGGGATATTTATATGGACTACTACAACCGCCGTTTGGCTATGATGAATTCGTTGCGGGAGCTCAACGGTTTTGTGCAAAAGAAAAAATGGCGGCATAGGTTTGATTTTGAAAAGAAACTACTAATTGAATCGAATATTATTCTCATCACCAGCACCTCATTAAAAATCGAATTTGCTTCGTCTAACCTTTCACAAATGAATGGCTACGAACCGCAGGAAGTAATAGGTAAATCGCCAAAAATTTTTCAGGGCATTGACACCTCCGTTGAGACCCGAAAACAAATCAGCGAAGCCATTATCAAACGCATCCCTTTTACCGGTTCGCTTATTAATTATCGAAAGGATGGCAAACCGTATAACTGCATTGTAGAAGAACATCCGGTGTGGGATACGCGGGGCCAACTGGTAAATTTTATTGCGTTTGAAAGGGTAGCATGAAATAATTTATGTGGGCCGTACTGGGCTCGAACCAGTGACCTCTACTCTGTCAAAGTAGCGCTCTGAACCAACTGAGCTAACGGCCCTTGAAATGCAAAATACGAAAGACTGATTTTAGTTATGTCACCAACTGCAATATTCTTTTCCATTAGTTTTGAAAACATATGCTATGCAAGCTTCAATACAAAACCTTTGAGCCCGGTGAATTTGTAAATGAGCAAGTTGTGGCCTATGAAGAAGCACTGAAAATCATTGAGGCTTTTCCCTGGCAAACCGAACGTGAAAAGATTGTCATTGACCTTACCAATCCTTCAGTGACCTTTTACTCAAACCTTGATTTTTATCTGAAGTTGGCTTTATATTATAATGGCAAGTTTGTTCTTCATTATTTTGATCGGAAACATCTTTATACAAAAAGCCTGATACGGGTTACTGACGGTTATCCGATGCTGCGAAAGTTCTTCTTGGATGAGCAATTAGATGTGCAGGAGTTTAGAAAGGAGCTAACGCCGTTTAAAAATCTTACAGTTCATTTTGTTAGCCAGGATTTTGTTTACAGCGTATCTATTGCCGAAGCAAAGCGCTTTTATTTTAAATCCTATTTCTATAATTTATTTTTTGTAGGTAGCTATTTAGTCATGGTAACGATACATCAGATCACCGCCCCAATTACCCGGCTTCCATATATCAATAACTTCATTTATGCTTCGTACTTTTTATTGATAACCGGATGGCTATTTTATTTATTTCTTTCAAACTTTTACAAATACTCGAAGGATAAAACTTTTATCGCATCAAAGGGAAACGATTCATTTTATTTTGGTCTGACTGGCAACCTTTCAAAGTATAGTAAATCAGAAATTCATACAATCGAAGTGTATCGAACGCGAGGAGAAAATTCCCGTTCAGGGATTTTTGATTCTTATCGCCTTTATAAAATCATATTCAACGATAAGTCCTCATTGCTTCTTACAAGTATGTTTCTTAACGAAGAAACAATGCGGTATAAATTCACCAACCAGATATTTGTTTTAAAGATGGTATTCCTCCCCTGGATAAAGCGTTCCAATTTTAAATGAGTTTTATTTCCGTCTCCGTTTCAACTCCTTTTTTATCAACCCCAACTCCCTTCCTGTTTGTCCGCCAACTGATGTATTTTCTTGTGCCCTTCGCATCAGGTAAGGCACTACATCTTTTATAGGCCCAAACGGAAGGTACTTACTCACACTGCATCCTGCCTTGGCTAAGTTGAAAGTAATGTTATCGCTCATGCCATATAACTGGCTGAAATGGGCATGTGGATGATTCAGTGGATAGTCGCGTTCCTGCAACAATTGTGTGGCTAATAAATTACTATGCTCATTATGCGAAGCCACAATCAGCCCGATGTTTTCTAAGTGGTCAATACAAAACCGTACGGCATCGTTATAATCTTTATCACTTTGTTCTTTCGACGATTGAATAGGAGAGGCGTAACGCTTTTCTTCGGCCCGCCGGCGTTCCTTTTCCATGTAAGCGCCACGAACCAATTTAGCCCCTAATAAAAAGTTGCGTTCCAACGCCGCTTCGTAGCTTTTTTTCAGGAATAATAAACGGTCGTGGCGATACAATTGAATGGTATTATAGATTACCAGACGTTGCTTGTTGTATTCATCCATCATCAGCATCGTGATGGCATCCACGGGGTCTTGTATCCACGTTTCTTCCGCATCTACCAACACGCCAACATTGGCTGCTGTAGCGGCTTCGCAAATCTTACGAAAACGCTCCAGTACTTTTTGCCATTCCGTTACTTCGGAAGTTAGCAAGCCGGTAAGTGCCCGGTTGTATTTTTTTATCAGCGAATCTTCCGGCGCTTCGTGCATCAGCCCATCAATTTTTTGAAGTAAGCCAAAGCGGGCAAAGCCGGTTACTTTGATGCTCATAAAAGGCACGTTGGGCTGCGTACCGGCAAATTGTATCACCCGTATAAATTCATCCCTTGCACCATCGTAAGCCTCTTCGCCGTCAGCGCCTTCTACGCCATAATCTAAAATAACTTTCACGCCGTATTTCGCTAACGTTTGCGCTACCGGAATGGTTTCTTCCAGCGTTTCGCCACCAACAAATTGCTGAAAAATTGTTTTCCGAATAAGGTCTTTCACCGGCAAACCGGCCCTTATAGACCAGGGTGTAATGCGTGTGCCTAACCGCACCAGCCAGGGCTTCCCCATCACTGAAAAAAGGAAGTTGGCGCCCTTTAAATCTTTGTCCGTTTTGTAGGCAAAAGCAATCGCTGTATTATCAAAAGAAATCGGTTCATTCATAAGAGAACAAAAGTAGCGAAAGAAGGGTTTAGGGTTTGGTGTTTGGGGTTTGGGGTTGTCGTGCTACGCGGGATGCGATTACTTCTTCATTCATTATTCCTTGTTCATCTGTTCGATATTTTTTTTTACTTAGCAGAAGTGCTACTATGAAGGGTCTGTTGCAAGTTTATCCTGAGCGTAGTCGAAGGGTACTCTTGTACGTTCGGTAATTCTACTCAGCACTTCGTCGCGGTAGCCAACAGCCGGCCTCACCCCGACCCTCTCCGCATGGAGAGGGCCACCTGCCGCACATACACTGGCTTACACAGTGTTTCTTCAAACAAACAACCTGTCGGCTATTATAAACACTCTTGCCTTGTCATCCCGTAATTAGATTCATTTCCTTTTTCCTTCTCCAAATGGAGAAGGTGGCGAAGCCGGATGAGGCGGAGGGAACTTTGAACTGCACTACAGGCGACTGTTGTAAAGTGTCCAACTGAAGGCAACATTCCTTATAGGGCAACCAAAGATGCTTCGTTCCTCAGCAGGACAATCAACCAACAAACAGAATAGCAGTTAGTCATTCATCATTAACTACTGCTTTGCGCCGCTGCTCCGTTGCCGTCGCTGCGTGAAATGTTGAAATGTTGATAGCCGTGATGCCGATGAACGGAGCGTCGCCACTACAGATTCATAGTAGTAATGCAGCCGGTCAACAAAACTTTCATCTCTTTATCCAACTATAATTAAATTGGGCATTGTAAAAACTGCACATGAAAAAAATCATTTTCTTCTTTGTCGCTATTGCCTTTTGCCTCTCGTCTTCTGCACAAAAAAAACTTATAGGCTTTACGGATGCTAACGCTGCCAAACAAACCGATTGGGAGAAAGCTTACGATGCGCAACTCACGGCCTCCAACCTCGATACCTGGATGAAGTTTTTGACTTCGCATCCGCATCATGTGGGCTCGCCGCAGGATAAAGCCAATGCTGAATATCTATCCAATTTGTTTAGAAGCTGGGGGTATCAAACAGAGATTAATACGTATTCGGTTTTGTTTCCTACACCTAAGCTTCGTTTACTGGAACTCCTGACAGACAAGCCTTTCAGGGCAAAGCTGGAGGAGCCGGTGATTGCGGAAGATCATTATAGTAATCAACGGAGCGAGCAACTTCCATCATACAATGCCTACTCGGCCGACGGCGATGTAACGGCTGATATGGTGTTTGTTAATCGCGGTGTGCCGGCCGATTACGACGAGCTGGAAAAGATGGGCATTGATGTAAAAGGCAAAATTGTTATTGCCAAATACGGCGGTTCGTGGCGAGGTATAAAACCGAAAGTGGCGTATGAACATGGCGCGGTGGGTTGCCTTATTTACAGCGATCCCGCGGACGATGGTTATGCACAGGGCGATGTGTATCCGAAGGGTGCATTTCGTCCGAAAGAAGGCGTGCAACGTGGCTCTGTAATGGACATGCCGGTGTATCCCGGCGATCCGTTAACGCCAGGTATTGGCGCTACGGCCACTGCTAAACGTTTAGATAGAAGCGAAGCCAAAACCATTATGAAAATTCCTGTGTTGCCTATCTCTTATGAAGATGCCTTGCCGCTTTTACAGTCGTTAAATGGTGCTGTTGTTCCAGCCGCCTGGCGCGGTGGTTTGCCTATCACGTATCATGTGGGGCCGGGTGTCAGCAAGGTGCACCTAAAGCTTCAATTTAATTGGGACTTTAAACCGGTGAACGATATCATCGCTAAATTGCCCGGCACGGATTTTCCGGATGAATGGGTAATGCGGGGCAACCATCACGATGGCTGGGTGAATGGCGCCGAAGACCCAATAAGCGGGCTGGTGGCCGAATTGGAAGAGGCAAGGGTAGTGGGAGAGTTATACAAAAAAGGATTCAAACCTAAACGTACATTGGTTTACTGTGCCTGGGATGGCGAGGAGCCAGCCTTGTTGGGTTCCACCGAATGGGCAGAAGATCATCAAAAGGAATTACAGGAGAAAGTGGTAGCGTATATCAACTCCGATGGCAATGGCCGGGGCTTTATTGGCGCATCGGGTTCGCATACATTAGAGCCCTTCTTCAATCAAATTTTAGATGAAGTGATAGACCCGCAAACCGGCGTTACTATTAAAGAAAGAAAGTACGCATCGGCTATGATGACGGCCGATAAAACGGCGCGGCAAAAACTATACGGCAATAAAAACATGAAGATAAATGCACTGGGTGCGGGGTCCGATTATTCGCCCTTTATTCAGCACCTTGGCATTCCATCAATGGACCTTGGTTTTGGCGGCGAAGACCCGGCCGGCGTGTATCATTCTATTTACGACACCTACGATCATTATACAAAATTTGGGGATCCCGGTTTTCGATATGGCATTGCCCTGGCAAAAACCGCGGGCCGTGTAGTGATGCGATTGGCCAATGCCGATGTATTGCCTTTTGACTTTTCCTCTTTTTATAAAACCGTTGCCGACTACGCTGCTGATGTAAAAACTCTGCTCGATACCAAGCGAAGCGATGATGATATGCAAAAGAAAATGGTGAACGATAAATTGTTTGTCTTAGCAAGCGACCCTACAAAAACCTATAACGAAAAAGCAAAGGAAGGCACAGTGCCATTTTTAAATTTCAGCGCTATGGATAACTCGCTGCAGCAAATGAAAGAAAGTGCCGACAGCTTCGCAAAGCTCTACCCGGTGGCACTTTCCTATTCCTCTGCCCAGCAAAAAACAATTAATGAAGAACTGTATAAAGCTGAGGCAAAGCTGCTTTCAGAAAAAGGTTTGCCACGCCGCCCCTGGTATAAACACCTGATTTATGCACCCGGCTTTTATACCGGTTATGGGGTGAAAACATTGCCTTACATACGCGAAGGCATCGAGCAAGGCGCCTGGGCCGAAGCACAGAATGGCATTGATGCCGTTGCCAAAGCATTGATGGATTATAATGCGGTGATAAGGCAATTGAATGTGCAGTTGAGGAGGGCGAATTAGCACCTCACCCCGCCCTCTCCATCAGAGATGGAGAAGGAGTGCTTTCGCAGGCGGTTTTCTAGCAATTTTTGCCTATTCTATTTAATCAGTCGTACTTGGAGCAACTTACTACTATAAGAAATGATTGAATTATAAACCACGGTTCCCCTTTCCATCTCTGATGGAAAGGGGTTAGGGGTGAGGTTCTATCTTTGATTTTTTATCTCATGAATCTTCCTCAGGCATTTTTAAAATCATTAGAAGGTATTACCGGTTTTGATAAAGAAGCTTTTGTTGCAATGCACGAAAGGGAAGAAAGCATCACGTCCATTCGAATCAATTCTGTCAAGCAATCGGCAATGGGCAATCGGCAATCGTCAATTAGCAATTCCGAAGGTTCAGGCATTCATTCACCATTCACCACTCACCATTCACCCGTGCCCTGGTGCGCCACCGGCTTCTATTTAGCGCAGCGGCCTTCGTTTACATTCGATCCTTTTTTTCATGCCGGTTGTTATTATGTGCAGGAAGCATCGAGCATGTTTTTAGAGCAAGCTTTCGCGCAATTACTAGATTTATCGCAACCGCTAAAAGTATTGGACTTATGTGCCGCACCGGGCGGAAAATCAACGCATATTCAATCGCTGCTTTCCGCCGAAAGTTTGCTGGTAAGCAACGAAGTCATCAAGCAGCGGAGTTATGTGCTAAGCGATAATGTCATCAAGTGGGGTTGTCAAAATGTTTTTGTGACCAATAACGATCCAAAAGCGTTTCAAAATATTCCGGGCTATTTTGATGTGATAGTAGTAGATGCGCCCTGTAGCGGCAGCGGACTTTTTAGAAGAGATGAAGAAGCCATTAGCGAATGGAGCTTAAATAATGTAGCCCTCTGTAGTCAGCGCCAGCAGCGGATATTAGCCGATGCCTTACCAACGTTGAAACGAGATGGAATTTTAATCTATTCCACCTGCTCTTATTCAGCAGAAGAAGATGAAACCATTATGGATTGGTTAGTGCAGGAAATGGAGATGGAAAATATTTCGCTGAACATTGAAGCATTTCGCGGCATCGTTTTTACAACATCACAAAAAGCGGCCGCGGTTGGTTACCGTTTTTATCCCGATAAGGTAAAGGGTGAAGGATTTTTTATCGCTTGCTTTCGAAAAAGAAAGGAGGATCAAAAAATTAAGTTGCGCCCATCAAAACCCGAAGCTGTTTCCCCAAAAGAGAAAAACATTATAAGGCCTTGGGTAACCGGCAATGATTTTCACTACGTTAAATTCAGGGATGACATTATTGCCTTGTCCGCGCATTTAATCACCGACTTTTCTTTACTCCAACCGTTGTTAAATATTCAATATGCCGGAGTAAAAATGGGTACTGTTTTAAAAGATAAATTAGTGCCGCATCATGCCTTGTCGCAAAGCACTATTTTATCTTTTGATGTAACATCAACGGAACTCTCCTATGATGAAGCGATCAGGTATCTGCAACGTGCCGATCTTTCCATAACAACTCAAATCACCGGCTGGCAGGCGGTTCGCTATAACGGTTATTCTCTCGGCTGGATCAATGCCTTGCCCAACCGCGTGAATAACTACTATCCTAAAGAAATCCGTATTTTGAAGGCGCATAATAACACGCCTTTTAAGAAATAATAGGCATATTTGTAAGCAAAGCCTGATAACTAATCTACCACCATCCCGGTTAGTTCAACGGCTAAAATTCTATCCACCATGAAGAAGTTTTTTTTCCTGACATTGTTCCTTTTTTTTGTTTCCTGGCTATCTGCTCAGGACAATATTTTACATCATACCGACAAGGGTTTTTTTGTAACGCATACGGTTGCCCCCAAAGAAAACTTTTATTCGCTCGGACGGTCTTTCGTTATTCCTCCAAAAGATATTGCTGCCTTTAATAACCTCGACATGGAGAAAGGATTGAACATTGGCCAAACGGTGAATATCCCTTTAACAGCCGCCAACTTTACGCAGGAAACCCAGAAAGGCCAACCTGTATATTATGTGGTAGGCGAGAAGGAAGGTCTTTATCGTGTAAGCGTAAAAAACGGTAAGGTACTGATGGCAAATCTGCGTAAATGGAACAATCTACAAACCGATGCTATTGCCACCGGACAGCGGCTTGTAGTGGGTTTCATTACAGCGCAAGACGCTGCAACGGTTACTACAAAAACAACGGTACCAGAAAAGAAGGAGCCCCTGAAAGTTGCAGAGGAAAAGAAAGATGTAGTAATAAAAGACGAGAAGCCCGCTGAAAAGTTGGAAGAGGTTGCCCCTAAAAAATTGGAGAAAAAAGAAGTAGTGACGGAAAAGAGGCCGGATGAACCGAGGATCGTCAACACCTCGTCCAATGACGTGAATGGCGGCTATTTTAAATCCTCTTTTGAACAGCAGGTAAAACAGCAACCGGTAAAAAAAGATGAAGCGGCTACGGCCGGTATTTTTAAAACCGCGAGTGGGTGGCAGGATGCTAAGTATTATGCCTTGATAGATGGTGTGGAACCCGGGATTATCATCCGCGTTACTAACCCAACCAACAATAAAGCTGTATATGCCAAAGTGCTGGATAAAATGACGGGCATCCGGCAAAATCAAGGTTATACCATGCGCATCTCTAACGCGGCCGCTACAGCGCTTGACATCAGCGATACCGAAAAATTTGTTGTCCGCGTTAATTACTAATCTGCTAAATGATTAATAGCAAAGCGTTTCTTTTTGTTGCCTGCTTTTATGCCGGTAACATGGATACTTGAGCAAGGCAATAACAGATATCCAGCCTTTTATGAGCTGACAACTATCAAAGCCCTGCCGGTAAAAAACCATGTAACAAAGTGCAACTGCTGGTGTTTTTCTTCTACTTTATTAATGGAAAGCGAAATCATCCGCAAAGATAAAAAGGCAATAAAGCCATACTTATCATTAGAAGTTAGCATTTGTATTGGTAAGTTAAAATCTACTCACACCATTAAAACGTACTTTAAAAACTATTCACGGCGATCCCTAAAAATCAAAAATCAGTACATTAGCAGCAATGCGCTACACCAGACCCAAACTGCCACCCATAGCCATGCTGCATTATATAGGTAACGCTGATGAGGATATTCTTCTTAAGAACTGGTTTCTTTCCCATGATTCATTTGTTCAGCTATTAAATCTCTTACAAAAAGAAAATTACCAAACGGTATGCTTTAGTGACTTTGCTGAAACCAAGACAGTTAAAAAAAAATCCGGTAAAGAAATTATTCTCAGTTTTGATGACTGTTCAAAACATCTTTTTGATTTTGCGATTCCGGAACTAACTCGTAGAGGAATGAGAGCCGTTTTCTTCGTTCCTGCTGCTGAAATAGGTGGCTACAATTCCTGGGACCATGTGAAAGGTGCAATGCGTATTGAGTTAATGAATGCGGGCGAATTAAAACAACTTAGCGAAATGGGGATGGAGATCGGTTCTCACAGTTATCATCATATCAGGCTGCGCGAAATTGCTTACAAAGATTTACGAGATGAACTGGTACGTAGCAAGGCCATTATTGAAAGCATTATCCAGAAGCCTGTATATTCATTTGCCTATCCGTTCGGTTCAGTACCAAAAAACCATAAAGCTATTTTATCTGAGGTGGGGTATCAATATGGGGTTAGCATTTATAAAGGCTTTCAAAACCGTTTATCACTACGCAGGTTTGGTGTTTATAATAAGGATACGATACAAAGCCTGACCTTCAAGTTGTCCTACCGGTATAAGTGGCTGCGGAGTATTTATGATCTAACTAAAAAAGCGGAATAGTGAAAAAAGTGCTTATTGTTTCACCGCACTTTCCCCCTATAAATGCACCTGACATGCAACGAATTCGCATGAGCCTGCCGTATTATAAAAAGCTTGGGTGGGAGCCTGTTGTTTTATGTGTTAATGAAAAATTTGTATCTGGTTATAAGGACGAATTGTTAAACCAAACGGTGCCGGATGACATTGAGGTGCACCGGGTAAGCGCCTTGTCAGAAAACATAACCAAACTATTTGGCATAAGAAGTTTACCATTGCGGGCATACTACAATTTTAAAAAGGCCGGTTCGAGACTTCTTAGCCGCGACCAATTTGATTTGGTTCTGTTTTCCACCAGTTTATTCCAGATTTGCGTATTAGGACGATATTGGAAAAAAAAGTTTGGTGTTCCTTTTATTATTGATATGCAGGACCCCTGGAGAAATGATTTTTTTATAGATAAGCCTATAAAAGAAAAGCCGCCGAAATACTGGATTACCCGTTTGCTTGATAAGCGGATGGAGGCTTACACTATGCCTCAGGTAGCGGGTATTATTTCAGTATCGCAAGCGTATATAAATACATTGAAAAAACGGTACCCCAATTTGGTGGATACGCCTGCTTTATTATTGCCTTTTGGGGCCTCAGCTATGGATTTTCGTATTATATCCCACGGTAACATACCATCGGAAGTCATACGCTTTAATGGAAAAATTAACGTAGTGTATGCGGGGAGCATAAATAAATTTTTCTTGCCTTTAATTGAAGCTTTTTTCATCGCTTTTTTAAAAGCCGTTCAGCATAAAGAAGCTTATCATTTTTATTTCATTGGAACTAATTATGCCTATCCCTACACTACTATGCAATTGAATAAGATAAAAGTGGAATTGGGCTTGGAAAACCTGATTACAGAAATACCCGAACGCATATCTTATTTCTCAGCCCTGGCTACCTTAAAAAAAGCTGATATATTGTTTATCCCTGGCTCTTCTGATGCGGATTATAATGCATCGAAGGTGTACAATAACATTTTTTCAAACAAGCCAATTTTTTCGATATTCAATAAAAAAAGCCTGGTATTAAAAGCTATTGAAGAAACACAATCTGGTGTGGTGGTAGGAATAAAAGAAACAGATAGCCGAGCCGTTCTTGTGCAAAAGATCCAGGCGGCCATGCCGGCATTTTTGCAATTGCATAATAAAGAAGTTAAGCTTAATAAAGGCGCTATAAAAAAATATATGGCCAGTACAATGACCGATCAGCAGGTTAATTTCTTTAACCTTGTAATTAAGTCATCAGGCTAAGTGTTTGGATGTGATTTAAACAACTCTAAACCCTCTCAAAAATTCTTTCACCACCATCCGTTTTTTCCCTTCCATTTGCAATTCCTTTACCTGAATATAGCCATCGGCACAAGCGAATTTTAAAAACGTTTTGCTATCGGTTTGTACTTCACCAATGGAAGCGGTGGGAGTTATCATTTCCTTTTCACTTCTATACACCTTCAGCATTTTATCATTTAAAAAAGTAAAAGCGCCGGGAAAAGGAGACAGGCCTCTGATTAAATTATGTACATCGGCTACAGGCCTTGCCCAGTCTATCTTACAAGTTTCGGTGAAAATTTTTGGAGCATGTTTTAGTGGTGAGTGGTGAGTGGTGAGCGGCGAGTCAGCGTCTGTATCGGTTGTGCCACTATTTACCCATTGCCGATTGCCGATTGCCGATTGTGGCGTTTCTTTCAAACTGCCGCCGGCCAATCCCTGCACGGTTTTTAGTAAAACGGCTGCGCCCAATTCTTTCATTCTATCGTGTAATTCGCCGGCTGTTTCATTATCGCTTATAGGCATTTTTTCCTGCAATAAAATGTCGCCGGTGTCTATCTCCTGCTTTAATTTGAATGTAGTAACACCGGTTTCTTTTTCTCCGTTAATGATGGCCCAATTGATGGGTGCAGCGCCACGGTATTGCGGCAGCAAAGAGCCATGTACATTTACCGTTCCCATGGGTGGCATAGCCCAAACTATTTCGGGTAACATGCGGAACGCCACTACAATTTGCAGATCGGCTTCTAATCTTTTCAATTCTTCTAAAAAGGATGGGGCTTTTAGTTTCTCCGGTTGCAGTATGTAAAGACGTTGTTCAACAGCGTACCTCTTCACGGCGCTTTGAGTAAGCTTCATCCCACGTCCGGCGGGCTTATCCGGCGCGGTTATCACACCAACTATTTTATGACCCGCTTTTACCAACGCTTCCAGCGAAGCAACGGCAAAATCAGGCGTACCCATAAAGATGATTCGTAAGCCCCCGTCCCGTGAAGGAGAGTTTAGCGCCGAACTATTAATTGAACTTTCACTATTCATTCAATGATGTTGTTGTAATACTGGAAGAAAAAGGATAGCGTAAATGCGCCTTGGCTTGAATGTCCTGTTAGTTTAAAGTTTCTGGATACAGCAAATACTTCTTCCTGATGGCTTTAAACTGATTCAACTTTGGCTCCCAGCTTTGCCTGATTTCCTCCTCCGATTTGCCGTCTTTTATCTGCTGCATCAATATATCATTGCCGGCCAGCCGGTTAAAGCCTTTATTGAAAAAAGCTTCTTTGTCCGGAAACAATTTGTAAGCGTCTATCAGGTATTTTATCTGCACTTTATTATTGATGGTTTTTAATACCTGCTCCGGCGTGCCGCTTAAATTATAGCCATAACAAACCACATCCTTATGTTTGGGCGAAGGGGCTCCAGGCGTGGCTTTTGGCGTAAAGGCAAACATCGTTTTTGGCAGTGAGGGGTGGCCAATATATTGAAACGGTTTAGCCGTTCCGCGGCCTTCGCTTAAAACGGTTCCTTCAAAAAAGCAGGTCGAACCATACCAGTAAACAGAGGAAATTTCGGGTAGGTTAGGAGAGGGCTTCACCGGCAGCACATACTTGCTTTGATGCGTGTAATTTTTTACAGGGATTACCGTCAGTTGAAAAAATCTGGCACCAGCTTTATAGCGCACCCGTTGTAAATTCTGATAAGCTTTGTTGGCAGCTTCGCCCAGCCAGCCTTCCAGCAAAATCATGTTGGCGTATTCACCAATCGTCATACCGTACACCACGGGCACGGGTTGTAGCCCAACAAACGATTTAAACTGGGGGTCAAGCACCGGGCCATCTACATAAAAACCATTTGGGTTAGGGCGGTCCAGAATGAGGAGGGGAATGCCATTTTCCAGCGCAGCTTCCATAAAGTATTGCATGGACGAAATAAACGTATAATACCGGGTACCCACATCCTGAATATCGTACACCATTATATCAATATCTTTCAAATCGTCAGCGGTGGGCTTATTCTTTTTTCCATAAAGCGATACAACAGGAATTCCGGTTTTTACATCTGTGGTGGTTTCAATCTTTGCTCCATCCGGCGCATCGCTACGAAAGCCGTGTTCGGGCCCGAAAATGACTTTTATATCAATGCCCGCTTTTAATAAAGTATCAATCAAATGAGTGGTACCAACGGTAGAAGTAGCATTTACCAGCAGCGCTACTTTTTTACCTTTCAGCATTGGCAGGTAAAGATTCATCTGGTCGGCGGCCGGTGTAATAGCCGTTGATTTTGTTACCATCAACTGATTATCCTCTTTAGGTTTTGATTTTGGTTTTTGGGCGGAGCCGTAAGCAACCAAACAGGCAGCACTGCATAGAAGTAAAGCGTATTTTATCATGAACGATTGCTTTAGTTAAGAAAGCCAAATATCAGCAAAATAAGAGGATCACGAATGTGAAAGATTAGTACCTTGCAAGCCTTGATTATTTTATTGCGATGAAGTAAGCAAACATTCTTAACCGATAAAAAAGTATATCATGCAATTAGCAAAAGACGGCGATAAAGTAAAGGTTCATTACCATGGTAAGTTACGTAGTGGCGAAACCTTCGACTCTTCGGAAAACCGCGACCCGCTTGAATTTACGGTGGGCGCCGGGCAAATGATTAAAGGTTTTGACGATGGCGTAAAAGGTATGCAGGTAGGCGATAAAAAAACCGTTGAAATTGGCGCCGATGATGCGTACGGACAAAAAGAAGATGCCAACCTGATTGAGTTTCCAAAAGACCAGTTTCCACCGGAAATGACACCTGCAGTAGGGCATCAATTAATGCTGAGCAACGACCAGGGACAGCAATTTCCGGTAGTGATAAAAGAAATAAAAGAATCGTCTGTACTATTGGATGCTAATCATCCCTTAGCCGGGCAAGACCTGATTTTTGATATTGAGATGGTAGAGATACAACCGGTATCGCGGATTATTACGCCCTGACTTAATTCTCTAAGCTATAAAATAAACCCTGATTCGACTCTACGGATCAGGGTTTATTTTAGTGGATATAAGATAGAGCTTTTCTATATTCCATTATTTTAATTTTTGTCTTATGGCAGTAGATTGCCAACTTAATTACCCATCAAAACTTAATTTTCAGCTTTGCTTTTTTTGTCTTTCGCTTCCATTTAGGGCCTTCTTTCAATAAGCGTATTGCCTCTTCATCGCATTGGCTGCAAAGCGATTTGGTGACCGTCACATTTACCGGCTCACCATCCCTGTTTACATCAAAACTTAATTCTACTGAACCTGCTATGGGCTTTGATTTCAGTTGATCCGGCGACTTAAGATTATTAGCGATGTAATCATCATAATTGTTCCAGCCGTTTTCAGGTTCCAGCGTATCTACCGTCATTTTCATTAGCTGCGAACGAGGCGCATTAGCCCTGGCCTTAGAATTTACCACTACCACTTCATCCGCAGGAACTTCAATATTTTTCAATACCACATTAAAGTTGCGAATGGTGTCAGTTTTTTGCTTTTGGACTCTCACAGTTACCTCATTTAAAGCCGTACTTTTTGATGAAGAATCAACATGCAACTTAAAAAAATCATTGGTTTGGTTGGTGGTACTTAGCCTTGCAACAGAACTATCTTTTTTATAAAATGCTGAAGGATTCAGATCGCCTCTGCCCGTTGCAGCATCTTGTTCTACAGGCACTGATGGGCTTTTATAAAGAAGTTCCTTTGCTGTTGTATTATTAATGACAACCGGTTCGTTAGCTGGTTTTTTGTCACTGGCGAGGGTTTCAGTAGCCGGCGATAATGGAAAAGCAGAATCAGAATCAGCAACCGAATTTTGACGCAGTAATTCAGGAGGTGTTTGCGGTTTATTCAGCGTAGCTACATCTTGTTTATCAGCTACCGGCGAGGTACGAAAAATAAGCCAGGCGCCACCGGCGACTACAATAAAAAGGGCGGCAATTTTCATCCACGCAGAGCCGATGGAAAGCAAACTTTTTCTATCGTTTTTTTTAATGCGCTGTTCAAGTTTCTGGTGCAGGAGAGAAAGATCAGATGCGGCTGTTTTAGTGAACGCATAACCCTCAATGGCGTCGGCCAGAAAAGGATCATCCAGCGCTGCCTTCTCTATAGCATGCATTTCGGTTGGCGATAGGGCGCCACTGTGGTAGCGTTCAATATCGGTAGCCGTATAAATTATTGCTTCTTTCATTTATGCCCAGGTTTTTGCGCCTTGCTTCTCCATGCAAAGCTTTAGGTTTCGACGTCCGTTTTGAATAAAGCTGCGTACGCTGTTCCATTCTATTCCGGTTTCGTTGCTTATTTCATTATAACATTTTTCCTGCAGGTAAAAGAGCTCAATGGCTTTGCGTTGATCGGCTGTTAACTGTTTCATACAATATTCCAACTGCTTAAAATTTTCTTCCCGCAGCAGTACGTTGTCCAGATGCTCATCTGCTTCCGATTGCATAAAGGCCTCGCTCATTTTTGTGACCGGCGCCTTTTTTTGGGCCCGAAGCCGCATCAGGCAATGGTTTTTAGCCAGCGTGTATAGCCAGCTTTTAAAATTTTCTACCTCATGTTTTTGCAGTTTTGTAATCAGTTCTTCAAATATGGCCATCACTGCATCCTGGGCATCTTCGGGTTCTTTCAGGTATTTAAGGCACACGCCATATACCAGGTCCATGTAGCGCTGGTACAGATCGCCAAGTATGGCTACATCGGCCGAACGCTTGAAACCGGCTACTAATTCCGCATCGGATAAAGAAGACGATATTTTTTTCAGAAAGCCCAAGGTGATTAAAAATAAGGAGAAATATTTTTTACGTCGCTTGTGCAATTTGTTAAAGGGGCGCATCAAAGAGAAAACCGCTGCACATGAAAAAAACTTTACTGGTCTTGAGCTGCTTTTTCCCTTTGTTAATCTGGTGCCAGGATAGCATCTCAATAAATAAAATGCTACAGGGCAGAATGGGCTGCGGCATTGTAGCAAGTGATACCACGACACATATACGAATACGTTGTACACGAACGATTACACCGGATAATAAGCCCTTAATTATATTAGACGGAGAAGTTTTTGACAAAGACAATTTGTCTTCTATTGATACGAATACGATTGAATCTATTTCGATTCTGAAGGATGCTTCAGCAACTACACTCTATGGCTGTCGTGCAGTCAATGGCGTTATCATTATCACATCAAAAAAGCAAATTCTTATTAAAGACAGTGAAACCGGGCAAGCAGTTTCAAATGCTTCGGTACAAATTACATGGAGAGATGAAGCGTTGAAACTTGCAGCCGACTCCAATGGACTGGTGGCGGTTCCAAAAGAAAAATTTCAATCTATAAAAACTGTAGCGGTTAGTTGTGTGGGTTATGAGGCGATAATACAATCATCTGTAAATACGAATAAGCCAATCATCATCAGCCTGACGAAAAAAGTATATCGCCTTAGTGAAGTAGTCGTTGTAAAATATGGCACTATCTGGTGTAGAAGTTTAAGTTGCGGAGCGACATGTTCCGTCACTAATTCTCACGATTCCAAATTAAATTTCACGCAAAAAAAAATTGCAATAGCTGTTTATCCCAATCCGGTAAAAAAGGATGGCCAGCTAACGATTATCTCAAAACAGTCATACAAAAACTATCAAATATTTTCAACTGCCGGTGTGCTTATGCAGGAAGCTATGATCAATACTTATGCAGAGCAACCATTATCTGTTTCCATCAACCATTTTGCAGCCGGTACCTACATCCTTCGTCTCACAAACAAAACAACTCTTGCCTCCATTAGCCAACAATTTATCGTTCAATAAAATTATCAACATGAAAAAGTTTTCCATTTCTATTCCTACCCCTTGCCACGAAAACTGGAGTGCTATGACACCTGAAAGCAAAGGAAGATTCTGCGGTTCCTGCCAAAAAACGGTAGTGGATTTTTCCGTGATGAGCGACCGCCAGATAGCCGAATTTTTCAAGAAGCCGGCTACAGCAACCTGTGGCCGCTTTATGCCCGATCAATTGAACCGGGTGATACAAATGCCCCCAAAGCGCCTACAATGGCTACGTTATATGTTGACTATTGCTATTCCGGCTTTTTTAATGTCGTGTAAATTAGGCGCTAAGCAAGCAACACAGGGAAAGATGCTGGGTACGGAACAACGACTTATTGGTGATACAATTACAAAAGTTATCGCTCCGCCGCCGCCAACCGTCGGTATGATAATAGAACGCCCTATAGACAGGATTAAAGGCCGGGTTAGTAATGCAAAACATTCCAAAGTATCTCCTATAAAACGCTGTACGATTCAACCAATAAAAAACGACAGTGATTGTTTTTCGAAAGCGCCGTTTGTTTTTCAGCCAGTAGCCTCAAATGTAAAAATCGATAGTTCATTAACTGATGAAATGAAAGGCCTGCAAGGCATTGCCGGAGGAATTTCTTTCATTAAAATATCATCTTTTAAAAAGAAAGCTGCTATTCCTTTAATCCCGCAATTAACCCCGGCAAAACCTGCATCATTTTTTATCTATCCCAACCCGGTGAAAGCATCTTCTTCTTTTACTATCGAATGGAAAATGATAGATAAGGGAACGTATCAGTTAGCAATACAAAACAGCACCGGACAAATGGTTCAGGAAGAAGAAATCAGCATAGACAATGAGAATGCAAGGGCTACTATCCAATTAAAATCAGTTGTTGCGGGGCTGTATTTTGTACAATTGACAAATAAGAAGAATGGCAAGCGCTTTACAGAAAAACTCGTTGTGAAATAATTACTGAAACCCGGGATGAAATTGCTCCAGGGTTTTGCGCAAAAACTCCCGGTCGAGGTGTGTATAAATTTCCGTGGTGGTGATGCTTTCGTGGCCCAGCATTTCCTGCACAGCACGTAAGTCGGCGCCGCCTTCTACTAAATGTGTAGCAAAAGAATGGCGAAACGTATGCGGCGAGATACTCTTTTTAATGCCCGCTTTTTTTACCAGGTCTTTAATAATAATAAAGATCATCACCCGGGTTAAGCGCCTGCCGCGGCGGTTGAGAAACACCATGTCTTCTTCGCCTGCTTGTACCATTTGATGATTACGAATGGTGTTGATATAAATAAGAATATACTTGATAGCGCTGCTGCCAATGGGTATCAGCCGTTCCTTATTGCCTTTCCCAATCACCCGTACAAAGCCCACATCTAAAAACAATTGCGATAGCTTTAAATTTACCACTTCACTTACCCGTAAGCCGCAACTGTAAAGGGTTTCAAGAATGGCTTTGTTGCGGGTACCTTCCGCCGTGCTGAGGTCTATCTGTACCATGATGGCTTCTATCTCATCAAAACTCAGCACGTCGGGCAACAGCCGTTTTAACTTGGGTGCTTCTAACAAAGCGGTTGGGTCAACAGCCGTAATATCTTCTAATAAACAGTATTTATAAAATGTTCGCAGGGCGGAAATCATTCGTGCCTGCGAGGTTTGCGTCATGCCCAATTCAGCTATCCATTTTATAAATTGTTGAAGGGTAGGTAAGTCTATTTCGGCAGGCGATTTTTTAATGTCGTTGTTTAAAAGAAATTGCGTCAGCTTTTCCATATCCGACAAGTAAGCGCTGACGGAATTATCGGAGAGCGACCGTTCCAGTTGCAGGTATGCCTTAAATCCTTTTTTATATGGTTCCCACATAATGGTTGTGCTGGTTCGGAATATTTTGAATCGGTGTTAAAAATAAAAGACAATTATGCTGTAAATCTTTCTCCCTGTTTATTACGTTTATGCTTTGAATATTCCCCTCGTTGGAACATTATCCATTTCTACCCATAAATAACCCGCTATGAAAATGAAAACCTTTTCGTTCGCCTATTTTGTATTCCTGTTTTTTAGTTGCAGTAAGTCAAAAGACAGTTCCGTTTCCGGAATTAATCCTAACTCGCTTCACAACCGTTCCGTAGGTGCATCGGCAAACGAGTTACTGGCTAACGCAAAATATTCTTCTGTAAAAATAGAGGTGCAATATATGACCGGCTTTGCACCGGATGCTACGGCTATCAACAACCTGCAAAGTTTTCTTACTACTTATTTAAATAAGCCCGGCGGCATCAGCATCGTTACAAAAGAAATAAACCCTTCTGCCAACACTACGTTAAGCGCCGATGATGTTCATACGCTTGAAAACGGCAACAGGACTGCATTTACCGCTGGTTCTCAAATGGCTCTGTATGTTTTATATACCAATGGAAATTATACGGATAACAATGTTTTAGGCGTGGCCTACCGCAATACTTCTGTAGCCATTTTCGGTAAAAAAGTCCATGATAATTCCGGTGCCATCGGGCAAGCCAGCCGTAACAAATTAGAGACAACGGTTTTGGAACATGAGATGGGACATTTATTAGGATTGGTGGACATTGGTTCGCCTATGCAAACAGCGCATAAAGCCAATGGAGCGCATTGCAATAATCAAAACTGCCTTTTGTATTATACTGCCGAAACAACCGATGTGCTGGGCTTTTTAGTTACCGGAAACATCCCATCGCTGGACGCTAATTGCATGGCCGATTTGCGGGCCAATGGAGGGAAGTAAGTTGGATACGGGTATGATTACAGGATAGTGAAATAACACACATGTTTTATAGATGGGCTATAATGTACCATTCATCTTTTCCCCGTAGTTTTGGCGTAATCAAAAATCAACAGGCATGGATTCGCTCTACAGCATCATGGTTCACCTGCATAGTGTGGGCCGCTGGATTGTTTTATTGGTCCTTTTATTTGCCATTTTTAATAGTTTAATTGCCGGCAACCGGCCCTTTATAAAATCCGACAACCGGCTTGGGTTATTGCTTACCATTTTTGCCGATCTGATGTTGTTGATTGGTCTTTACCTATACTTTGCAGGGCCCAACGGCTACCGGTGGTTTAGTATGCAAGGCGGCATGACGGCAGTGATGAAAAATGCTACAGCCCGTTTTTATGCAGTTGAGCACATGGCCGGAATGATCATCGCCATCGTTCTTATTCATATAGGTAAAGCGCAGGCCCGCAGGCCCATTGCAGATAAGGCTAAGCATCGGCGTACCATGCTTTTTTATTTTCTCGCCCTGCTTATAATTCTCGTATCTGTGCCATGGCCGTTCCGGGCTATCGGTATGGGAAGAGGATGGTATTGATTTACTGTTTCAATAATCATAGAATGCATTTTGTACTTAGCTGAAGTGCTGCTATAAAGCGACAATTGCGTCGCACACTTTTACGTCCTGTAATGCTATTCAGCTGTAGATAATTTCGTCACTAATTACGTTTGAGGAATTAATCAACTCAACTTTGCCCTCGTTTTCCTAATTCAACCACTTCGCAATTTTTTATCTCTTCACCATCAATCGCAAACCGTATAATCGTTCGTACCTGGTGCCAGCCATGGTTGCCAGCCGCGCCGGGGTTCATGTGAAGGCAACTGATGCTTTTGTCATAGATGATTTTTAAAATATGCGAGTGGCCGCAGATGAATAGCTTTGCCTTGCTGGCTATCAACTCATTTTTTATTCCCGGAGCGTAGCGGGCCGGATGGCCGCCGATATGCGTCATGTAAACCGTTACTGCTTCGCAATCCCAAACTAATTTTTGTGGATAAACACTACGCACATCGTAACCATCAATGTTGCCCCAAACGCCACGAACGGGTAAGCCACTTTCAGTGGACAACCTGTTGGCTATAGTAATGCTTCCAAAATCGCCGGCATGCCATATTTCATCACAGTTTTTAAAGTGCGTAAACACTGCTTCATCCAAAAAATTATGCGTGTCCGAAATCAGTCCTATCCGTGTCATAGTTTATGCTGTATTTTTATAAAAACGATTGCATGACATTTCTTCGCAATTTCATCTATTGCATTGATAAACGGGGCTTGAAATATCGGCACGTTGAAACATAAGATTCTATCATACCCGTTGATTCTATTCAACCCTAAACTCCAAACCTCAAACCCCAAACTTCTTCATGCCATACTATCATAAAGCAGGAACCATTCCGCATAAACGCCACACACAATTTCGCAAGCCCGATGGCGGTTTGTATTCCGAACAATTATTTTCCACCGAAGGTTTCTCCAACGATTCTTCTTTGCTGTATCACATCAATCCACCTACCCAAATCATAAAAACAGAAAAGCCCGTAGATGTGTCTCCACAGATTGCCGAAGAAAAAATGCTGAGCCACCGCAGCTTTGAAGGCTTCAGCATAAAACCCGTTTTAGACTATTTGGAAAGCCGCGTTCCGGTTTTGGTTAATAAAGATGTGCATATTGTTTTGGCGGCGCCACAACAAAGTATTACCAGTTACTTCTACAAAAATGCTGATGCCGATGAACTTCTTTTTATTCATGAAGGCAGTGGTGTTTTAAAAACACTTTATGGCGAGTTGCCTTTTTCTTATGGCGATTATCTTTCCATACCAAGGGGAACTATTTATCAAATCCATTTTAATTCAGAAGCTAACCGGTTGTTTATTGTAGAATCATTCAGCCCTATACGGTTTCCCAAAAAATACCTTAGCAAATACGGACAGTTATTAGAACATTCACCCTACTGCGAACGGGATATTCGCCCGCCGCAAAACTTGCAAACGCATAATGAGAAAGGCGACTTTATCATACGAACAAAAAAACGTGGTGTTTTATACAACCTTCATTATGCCTCGCATCCATTCGATGTGGTTGGCTGGGACGGTTGCTGTTACCCATTTGCTTTTTCTATTCATGATTTTGAACCTATCACCGGCCGGGTACATCAGCCACCTCCGGTGCACCAAACATTTGAAGCGGCTAACTTTGTAGTTTGTTCTTTTGTGCCTCGTATGTACGATTATCATCCCGACTCCATACCCGCCCCTTACAATCACAGCAATATTGATAGTGACGAACTCCTGTATTATGTGGATGGCGATTTTATGAGTCGTAAAAATGTAACCAGGGGAATGATTACGCTTCATCCGGCGGGCATTCCGCATGGGCCGCACCCGGGCACGGTGGAGAAAAGCATAGGAAAAAAAGAAACGAAAGAGTTGGCGGTGATGGTAGATACATTTCACCCGCTGATGATTACCCGGCAGGCATTGGAAATAGAAAATTCAGGCTATGTCAATAGCTGGTATGAGAGCCTCGATTAACGCATAACCTGTGTAATAATTTTACGCATTAAAGTTGAAATCAAAAAAACTTCAGTAATTTTTTACTCATAAACAAACCAACAGTCATGATAAAAATCAGTGAATTAAAAGAAGGTAATCTTGTTCATATTTTGGATGAGGGAATGGAAAAGCAAGGAAGGGTAGAAGAAGTAAGCCGGGAGGAAGGCCAGGCCTGTATCAATAATGGTGTTCAGGATTTTTGGTACAATGCGGATGTGATCGTTCCTATTCCAATGAGTGAAGAGCGATTAATCAATCTATTAGGATTTGAAAAAGAACAAATGGCCGACGGCATTAAATATAAAAAAGGGGCCTTTCGCATCCTGGCAAAAGATCCCGGAAATTATACCAACTTAGAGCTTTGGTACCGCGAAGATCACCGCCATTTTAATCATCCTTTATACCTGCACGAACTTCAAAATCATCATCTTGATATGACCAAAGTGCCTTTGGAAGGCATCACTGCGCACTAAACTTCTTAAAAAAATTGCAAAAAAGAAAAGAGGGTTGGAAAATATTCCGCCCTTTCCTTATTTCTAAGGTTATTCTTATATATTTGCGCCTCCAAATTCTGTATGTCCAAACAGCCATTAATTAAGCAAGACGGTGTTATATTAGAAGCTTTATCCAATGCAATGTTCCAGGTAAAGCTGGAAAACGGCCATCAGATTCTGGCAACGATCTCAGGGAAAATGAGAATGCACTACATACGTATTTTGCCGGGAGATAAAGTGGGAGTGGAGATGAGTCCCTATGATTTGTCAAGAGGGCGAATCATTTTTAGATACAAATAAACAAGCGGTGAGCGGTGAGCCGTGAGTTACGAGCAAAAGGCTCAAGGCTCATAGCTAATAACTCAAAGCTCAAATAAAATAACCATGAGAGTTAGAGCATCCATTAAAAAAAGAAGCGTTGACTGCAAAATTGTACGTCGCAAGGGTCGCCTTTACGTAATCAACAAAAAGAACCCCCGCTTCAAGCAAAGACAAGGCTAATTAATTGCGGATTGCAGATTGGCGATTGCCGTTTCCAAATCCGAAATATGAAATCAATAAATCTAAAATTGAACTATGGCTCGTATTGCCGGTGTTGACTTACCAAAAAATAAAAGAGGAGAAATAGGCTTAACCTATATCTTCGGAATTGGCCTTGCTACTTCCCGTTACATTCTTGACAAGCATACCATTGACCGTAGCAAGAAAGTAAACGAATGGAATGACGAAGACCTGAATAACATTCGTACTACCATTACCGAAGAATTGAAAGTTGAGGGTGCGTTACGTTCCGAAGTGCAAATGAGTATCAAGCGATTATTAGATATTGCTTGCTACCGTGGACTCCGCCACCGTAAAGGATTGCCGGTTCGTGGTCAGCGTACTAAAACCAATAGCCGTACCCGTAAGGGAAAACGTAAAACGGTTGCGGGTAAAAAGAAAGTGGCTAAGAAATAATTATAGGAACACGCTATTGGCGTGTTTCCGTATTTTAAATAGTGGCTAAGCGGTGGTTTAGCTACGCTGCACCAAGTAATTATCAAGTCAGCTACGGATGTTCCGGTGCAAACGGAGGGCGGATTTGGGTTTTTCGGCTAAAGTAGGAGAATAATTCACTAACAAACAAAGATTACCTGAGTACAATGGCAAAAGCACAAGCAGGCGGTAAAGGTGGGCAACAACAAAGCGCTAAAGCCGCCGCAAAGAAAAGAATCGTAAAAGTTGATAGTTATGGCGACGCTCACATTAACGCTACGTTCAACAACTTAATTATTTCTATTACCAATAAGCAAGGCCAGGTAATTAGCTGGAGCAGTGCTGGTAAAATGGGTTTTAAAGGCTCAAAAAAGAATACGCCGTATGCGGCGCAAATGGCTTCCGGCGATGCTTCTAAAGTGGCTCTGGATGCGGGTGTAAAAAGAGTAGATGTATTTGTAAAAGGTCCCGGAGCCGGCCGTGAAAGCGCCATCCGTGGATTAGCGCAATCGGGTATAGAAGTGACTTCTATTAAAGATGTCACTCCGCTGCCACACAATGGCTGCCGTCCTCCTAAGAAGAGAAGAGTTTAAGACGTTGAATGTTGACCGTTGGTAGTTGTTCGTTTCTTGAATCACTGCCAACAGTTAACGTCCAACGAACAACATATTAGCCACAGGCTATTCATTTACATAAAGGGTGCTTCATTAATTTTTACCGTTTTTACAGATGAATGCACCGATACAAAAAAGCGGAAATGAATAAACAATTATGGCACGTTACACTGGTCCAAAGACCAAGATTTCCCGCATTTTCGGCGAGCCCATTTTGGGCAATGGCAAATGGTTAGGCAAAAATTCTAATCCTCCCGGCCAGCATGGTGCGCAACGTAAGCGTAAAACCATGGGCGAATACGCACTTCAGTTGCGTGAAAAACAAAAAGCTAAATACACCTACGGAATTTTAGAAAAACAATTCCGCAAAACGTTTGATGAAGCCTCCCGTAAAAAAGGCGTTACCGGCGAAAACCTTATTAAACTTTTAGAAGCCCGTTTAGATAATGTTGTCTTTCGTATGGGCATCTCTCCGTCCCGCCCGGGTGCCCGCCAGTTAGTAAGCCACAAACATGTAACAGTAAATGGTGAAGTGGTGAACGTTCCATCCTTTCAATTAAAGCCAGGTGACATTGTTGGCCTGAAAGACAAATCGAAAGATAATGCGTCGGTTACCAGCCATATACGCGGTCGTAACCCTAAGTTTACCTGGGTTGATTATAACGATGCGTCAATGCAAGGCACCTTCATTACGTATCCCGAAAGAGAAGCTGTTCCTGAAAATATTAAGGAGCAGTTGATTGTGGAATTATATTCTAAGTAAGATTGAAGATTTAAGATTGGCGATTGCATTTGCCGGTCTAAAAAAATCTTAACTCTTAACTCTTAAATCTAAAATTTTATATGGCCATCTTAAATTTTCAGAAGCCCGATAAGATCGTTCTTCAAAAAGTAAATGACTTTGAAGCTCAGTTTGAGTTTCGCCCATTGGAGCCAGGTTATGGAGTAACCATCGGGAACGCTTTACGCCGCGTGTTGCTTAGCTCATTGGAAGGCTATGCCATCGTAGGAGTAAAGATTGAAGGCGTAGAGCACGAATTCGCTACTATTAAAGGCGTTTCTGAAGACGTAGTGGAAATCATCCTTAATCTTAAACAAGTACGTTTGAAAAAGGTGGTTGATCACGATGTTCAAACAGAGAAAATTTCTCTTTCCATTAAAAACCGTGGTGAATTAACCGCTGGTATGTTAGCCGAGGGAACGCAGTCGTTTCAGGTAATGAACCCTGAGTTGTTGATCTGTGTGTTGGATACATCAGCCACCCTGGATATTGAAATCTCTATTGGCAAAGGCCGTGGTTATGTTCCTGCCGAAGAAAATAAGCCAAAGGATGCGCCTTTAGGTTACATACCTGTAGATGCGATTTACACGCCAATCAAGAATGTAAAATATACCATTGAAAATACCCGTGTTGAGCAACGCACCGACTATGAAAAGTTAGTGATGGAAGTGCTTACCGATGGTACCATTCATCCGGAAGAAGCGGTAAAGCAGGCCAGCCGTATTTTAATCCAGCACCTGATGATCATTACAGATGAAAACATCACGTTTGATTCAAAAGAAGAAAAGAAGGAAGATATTGTTGATGAACAAACCTTGCAGCTTCGTAAAGTGTTGAAAACGCCATTGGAAGATTTAGATCTTTCGGTACGTGCTTTCAATTGCTTAAAGGCCGCCAAGATCAATTCATTAAGTGAGCTGGTTCAATACGAACAGGAAGACCTGATGAAGTTTAGAAACTTTGGTCAAAAATCATTAAGCGAGATTGAACAAGTACTTCATGAAAGAGGTTTGCACTTTGGTATGGACCTTAGCAAGCTTGGTGCAGACAGAGACGATTATTAATTTTTATTCCTCCGCCTGATGGTAAAAACTGGTGGAGGTTTTTTTATCATAGTACCTCACAATTCCTGACACGGTGTGAGGGAATTTAAATTCAAACAGTCATGCGTCACGGAGACAAAGTAAACAACCTCGGTAGAAAAAAAGCCCACCGCGAAGCGTTGTTGAGCAACCTCGCTTGCCAGCTTATTCAGCACAAGCGCATCATTACTACTACCGCCAAAGCAAAAGCCTTGCGTGTATATGTAGAGCCTCTGATTACCAAAAGCAAAGACAACTCTACCCACCAACGTCGTGTAGTGTTCAGCTATCTTCAGGATAAAGCTGCCATTACTGAATTGTTCAGCACTATTTCCGAAAAGATTGCCGGACGTCCTGGTGGTTACACCCGTATTATAAAATTGGGCGCACGTCCCGGCGATAATGCCGAAACGGCCTTGATTGAGTTAGTGGATTTTAATGAGATTTACGGAAAGGGTAAAGAAGAGAAAAAAGAAGGCGCTAAAAGAACGCGTCGTGGCCGGGCAACTAAGAAAGCCGATGACGGCACTGAAACAACAGCCGCGATTGCTGCCCCTGTTGCCGAAACCGCAACGCCGGTTGAAGAAGCCCCTGCCACTGCGCCAACAGTTTTGGACGCACCGGAAGCTACCGAAGCACAACCCAGCTAATGATTGCCGATTTCCATATAAAGCATCCCGCCATCAGCGGGATGCTTTTTTTTGCCACAGATGAACAGGATTTTAAAAAGAGATCTGGATTTATATCCTTTGAAAAGAATATTCTTTTTAATTGCGGGCAAATTGCTGTGGCAGATAGTATATGCGATTACTTTACACAACTTTTTTATTATGAATAAGCAAGCGATTTTAGTTTTAGAGGACGGTACAACCTGCTATGGGCAAGCCTTTGGCGCTATTGGCACTACGGGCGGCGAGATCTGTTTTAATACCGGCATGACCGGCTATCAGGAAGTTTTTACCGACCCAAGCTATTATGGTCAGGTGCTGATTATGAACAATGTTCATATAGGTAATTATGGCGTAAAGGCTGAAGACGTAGAAAGCGACAGCATTAAGATCAAAGGGCTCATTGGCCGTAACCTCGAAGAATTATTTTCGCGCCGGCAGGCTATTGGTTCGTTAGACGAGTACCTGAAAAAGCAAAACATAGTAGCCATTGAAGGTGTGGATACAAGAGCTTTAGTAACGCACATCCGCAGCAAAGGCGCCATGAACTGCATCATCTCTTCAGAGATTTTGGACGCTGATATTTTGAAGAAAAAACTGGATGAAGTCCCTGATATGGATGGCCTGGAACTGGCTTCCATTGTAAGTACGAAAGTGCCGTATGAGTTAGGCGATCCTGCATCGCCTGTTAAAGTAGCCGTACTTGATTATGGCACCAAGCGAAACATTTTAACCAGTATGGTGCAACGTGGGGCTCACGTAAAAGTATTCCCGGCAAAAACTTCATTGGAAGAACTGAAAGCATTTAACCCCACTGGTTATTTTATCTCCAACGGTCCCGGCGACCCGGCCTCCATGGACTACGCGGTGGCTACTATGAAGGAAATTTTAAAAGAAGACAAACCCACTTTTGGTATTTGCTTAGGCCATCAACTGTTAGCCTTGGCCAATGATATTCCAACCTTTAAAATGCACCATGGCCACCGCGGCATGAACCATCCGGTGAAGAACCTGCTAAATGGTAAGTGTGAGATCACTACCCAAAACCACGGTTTTGGCGTTGACCCGGAAGCGGTAAAAGGAGCTGAACATATTGAGATCACTCACATGAACCTGAATGATAATTCTATTGAAGGAATTCGTGTAAAAGGCAAGCCCCAATTCTCTGTTCAATACCATCCGGAAAGCACCCCAGGCCCCAATGACAGCCGGTACCTGTTTGATGAATTTATCGCAATGATGAAGTAGAGTTGACAAGTGTTTCAACAAAGCACAGATAAGATGAACCTATTCGCGAGTATAGCTTATAAAAAATAATGCTGAGTAAACGGTCCTGCAACTCTTGAATTTTTAAACAATGAAACTTTTGAACGGTGAAGGATCTCACATCACTTTTGATGAAAGCCATCACCAATAAAGCTTAACGCGTTAATGATGCCGGTGCGCCAGTAGGTCCAGTTATGTGCCCCATCACGCATACGAAATTCATGCGGCACCGCTTTATCCACTAAAGCGATATGCAACTGGCAATTTCCTTTTGATAAAAAATCATCATCGCCGCAATCAATCCAATAACGAACTTTCTTCAAATCATCTGCAGATTTTGTTTCCACCAACTTGAAAACGGAATTAGCGTACCAGGCAGTATTCAACCGCTCTTTGCCTTTCAATCCACGCCCATAAAGTTGGCCGAAAACAGTGGCATAGCGATCATCAGGCGTTTGCTCTAACGTGCCATCGTCAAAGATGGCGGCGCTTAACGGGGCTGCTGCTGAAAATAATTCAGGATGTTTCAGCGAGTAGATCAATGTTCCATAACCACCCATAGAAAGGCCGGCAATACCCCGGTAGCGCTTTTCAGCTTTGATGCGAAAGGTTTTCTCCACCGTGGGCATAAACTCCTTGAAAAAAAAGTCTTCATATTTTTCTTTACCATCGTACGAGTTAATGTACCAGCTCGAATCGCCATTGGGCATCACAATAATCATTGGTGGGATAGTCCCTTCATTGATCGCTGCATCTGCCAGCCGGTTGATCTCTCCAAATTGTAACCAGCCGGTATTATCATCGCTGTAGCCATGCAACAAGTAAACAACGGGGTAGCTGCGTTCCGATGTTTCATAATCGGCCGGAACATAAACGGTGTACTTAACGGTTTTATTCAGAATAGCACTCTTGATCGTTTTTTCTTCTATCACTTTTCCCCTTTGCGCAAAGGATAATACTGCCATAAAAAAGGTGGAGAGTAACAGGAGTAGAGGCTTTAGCGTTTTCATGCTGATGAAGTTTTTGAATCTTAAACTTACAACCTGTAGCTGAATAAAATTTCATTCATCTTGCAGGCCTATAAGAACTGGAGTACATTCACATCATGAAAATAGCCATCATTAATGGGCCTAACTTAAACCTGCTTGGCAAACGGGAAACGGATATTTATGGCACCCAGCCCTTCGAAAAATATTTTGAAGAACTGCAAACGAAGTACCCGGCGGTAGAACTCAATTATTACCAAAGCAATGTAGAAGGCGAACTAATTAATGAGCTACAACGCATCGGGTTTGAGTATGACGGCATCATTATCAATCCCGGTGGCTATACGCATACTTCCGTTGCCATTGGCGATGCGATAGCAGCGATTAAAACGCCGGTGATTGAAGTGCATATCTCCAATGTGCATGAACGGGAAGATTTCAGAAAGCTGTCGCATGTTTCCGGTAAATCGGCGGGGAGTATTTTCGGGTTGGGGCTCAAGGGTTATGAGTTGGCTGTAGAATGGTTTTTAAAATGAAGTTGACACTAAAATGGATATCAGTTATCACCTACTTTTTATCTTTCCCGTTTTCTGTTTTAGGAAATGAATACCTGCCTGGTTATTTAGTCTTTGTTTACGGTCCAATTTTTCTGATCCACAATTTCTCTTTTACAATATGGCTGGCTAATGTGACGTATGTTTTTTCTTTCTTGCCAAGAAATTATCCCTTATTGAGAATGTCGCTTTGTCTTATTACAGTTTGTACGGCCTTATTATTTCCAATTTTTTTAAAAGGTATGCTTTGGGATATTTATTTACATGAAGATGAACAAACTTTCTACACGCTTGGTTTCGGCTATGCGTTATGGCTGTCAGCGTTTGTTATTAATCTTATAGAAGGGATTGGATTAAAAAGAAAAAGAGGCTAACTATTCAATTGCTCTTTTATTTTATCTATGTCCTTGCTCACGCTATAAATAAATTCCAGTTGCTCTTTTAATAAGGCATCATCACTGGAAGGTGTCATCACGTCAATAACAGTTTTATTTTCTTCTTTCGTAATCATCTTTTCACCTGTTAATCTGCGCTCTGCTTTTTTTGCTAATTGAAGTAATCCCCGGTCATGTGCCTTTGGCTGCTTTGACAGCAAGGTAGTGGCAACCGTAGCAATATTTGAAAAGAGAATATGGTTCAACACCACAAATTGCTGCACCTTACTTTCCGAATGTTGCTTGCTTTTTGGCTCCGATAACATGCGCTGGAATAAGGACGATAAATTGGCCGAATGCAGATAGACATCACGCCGTGCTAACTTATATTCCAACATGCTGACAGCCTTGCCGGATAAGGCTTCTATGATCTTTTGCAGATAGGCTGCATTTGCCGCCAGCATATTTTGCATATAGGTTTTTAAATCGTCGCGTTCCCATTTCGGAAACAGAAAATAAGATGTAGAGAAAGCGATGGCACAACCAATCAAGGTATCTAACAATCGTTCCTTTGCTACCTGCTGATACGAGCCACCAAGGAACGTAAAAAGAATAAGAATGTAAGGTGTTGTGCAAATAACCATCATCAGGTAATTGATACGCATAAACGAATACGTGCCTATCATCAACACCACCATAATGACAAATAAAGCTGTTTTATTAGCCACCAAAAACAAAATAGTAATGCCGATAGCCGCGCCGGCCACCGTACCTAAAATGCGTTGCACATTGCGTTGTTTAGTAAGCGAAAAAGCGGGCTTTAAAATGAAAGCGATGGTAAGTAAAATCCAATAGCTGTGCGCCCCGTAAGCGAATAGCTTGGTGAGCAGATAGCCGGCGCTGCAAGCCACGCAAACCCGCACCGCATGACGAAACGATGATGAGGGCAGGGAGAGATTGTTCCAGATGATGTTCGGGTGCAATGGCTGGTGCGATATAAAATGCGAGTGATTACCCTGCGATTTCTTTCGCACAATATCCCGTTCAAAATATTCTTCGATCGTTATAAGGTCAGAGAAAAGATTGCGTATGTTGACAATGATTTTTTTCAGCACCAGTTTATCAGCTTCATCAAATCCGGTTAAAGTATCTACTTCAACTTTTAATTGCCGTACCTCGCTTTCATAATCAAAACTCTTTTTAAAACCGGTAGCTGTTTCAATGGCAATGCCTACCGCGTTTAGCTCCTGTACAATTTTTTTTAACGAGGTATGAATAAGGCCTAAAGCGCCGCTGGAGCCAAATTTTTCCCGCAACAAATGATAGTTATAATAAGACGCCGTTATGTCTTCAAACAGATCAACCGTTTTTACAAACGTAAAAATCAGTTTGCGGCTTGTATCCGTTGACTCTTCTACAATCTGCCGGGTTTTAAAAAACAGTTCACGTACTGCGTCTTGTTTATCATTGACAATTATTTGCTGGCTCACCAGCCGTTTGTAATCAGCGTCAAGGTCCGTATGGGTATTGTAAAAATCAGCGCGGATAGACAAGTAGCCGGCTATCTCGCGGATGCAATCGCCAAGGGCCCGTTGCGCATTCCGGTACGGACGTATGGCATGAAGCAATAAACTCAATAGCAGGTAAAAAATGCCGCCGCCAAGTATCAGCAAGGCGTGTGGGATTATAGCATTCGTGGCTATGGGTTTATCCATGGTTAAAATCATGATCAGCACGGCGCCATTACCCACCGAACTGGCCCTGGCGCCATATACCGTGAACATGGAAAACAAAAAAGTTACGGCTACGATTTCTATTCCCAGGCTATAAACATTTACCCGTGCAAAGGCGGTAACCACTGCGATGATAAAAGCAAAGGCAGCGCAAGCCATCATGCCATTGCGCTTATGTATCAAAGGCCCCGGCGCATCCGTTAAACTCACTACCATGGCGCCTAACGAGATGGTAAGACCCATATCAAAATGGTTAGTGTAAGAGCCAATTAAAGCCGGCAGCACAATAGCCAGTGTGGCACGGAGGCCATCGGCAAAGGCCTGGCTATAAAAAAAGTAGGGGGCTTCGCGAAGTTTTTGCTGCATTGGTTTATGTTGCAAATATCTATAGTAAACTGGAGGGAGCAAGCAAGGCAAAAGGTTTTACAAAAGAGGTTTTTTGTACTTAGCTGCATTGCTACTGTGATCGTCTGTTGCCACGCTCGCTTTTACGCTTTGTAATCCTATTGGGCCTAATGCGGTCTTTCTTTTTTCGTTTCTTGAAGCGATTTTTCATCGTTTCGTAGAGTCTTGTTCTTGTCGTTCTGTAGGAACGTTTCGTGGGTACGAAAAATCATTATACATATGTCTTTGCGTTCCTTCGGAACGCTTGATGGTGTTGGGTTTCACTACCTCTTATGGTTCTTTTCGTTTTGTTTATTTTCCACTTTTTTTCTTGACAAAAAAAGTGGAGCAAAAAAGTCAATGAAAAGGCAAATGCTCCGCTGCCTTTTCCGGGCCGGCGCACAACAGTCAGTCACTACACGTTGCAATCCTTCATTGGTTCTTACATCTTTCACATACGAGTTCTATCATCACTACTGATAGTTTGAGTCGTATGCTTTTTTAGCTGCTAATGTGGTGAGAAACGTTAGGCGCTGTATTCCGCTTGCTTTTCTTATAGCACAATGATGCTTTAAGTTAACCACGGAATAAGGCGCTGGCAGAGGGGCATTCATTATGTGTTGAGATTGTCCATGGATAGAAAAGTTGTAGCAAAGGATTGACTGAACAAATAAAATGTATGATGGTACAAGCAAGGGCTGTGCTTAGGTGGCCCTCTTCATGTGGAGAGGGGCGGGGTGAGGCCGCTCATGTCTCCCCTCTCCAACTTGTTGGAGAGGGGCTGGGGGTGAGGTTCTTATTCCTCTTCCGCACTATCCTCATCATCCTCCGGCGACTTCGGCTTAGCTCTACCTTTTTCTTTTTCTGCTTTCTTTTTCAAATAATCTTTATCGCCATAAACACCTTGCACGTCGCTTAGATTAGCTATGTATAAACTGCGGCCATGCGTAGCCAACACCAATTCATTTTCGCGTTCCTGAATGGCTATATCATATACGGGCACTGCCCTTGGCAAGCCACCATTCCATAACATAAAACGTTGCCCGCGGTTAAAGCTTACATATAAACCGCCATCGGTTCCAACGTATAAAATGTTTTCATTCTTCGGGTCTTCTTTTACCACGTTGATGGGTTCCATTGGCAGGTCGGTGCCGAGTTGTTTCCAGGTGGCGCCGTAATCTTCGCTCACATATAAGTAAGGCGAAAAATCATCGTTGCGATAACCATTCAGCGAGGCATATATCCTTGCTTCCTTAAATTTAGAGGCGGTTAATTTGCTCACCCATAAACCCGCTGCCAGATTAGCATCCGTGGCTTTTGCTGGTTTATTATTTATCATCGTCCACGAGTAACCGCCATCTTTTGTTAGTTGAATATTTCCATCATCGGTGCCGGCATAAATCAACCCAAAACGAAGTGGGGATTCCGTTATGGTAGTAATGGTTCCAAAGGGAACGTTGCCGCCTTTGTCGCCACGGGTTAAATCGCCCATGCTCACCATGCTGTCGCCTTTGTTGAGTGAACGAAAAAACTTGTTACCACCAAAGTAAATCACATCCTGGTTGTGCTGGCTGATTAACACCGGGGTCGTCCAGTTAAAGCGATATGGCTTTTCGCCCATGCTATGTGTAGGCGTAATGCGTTTGGCCGTGGCCCTGGGTTGTAGCCGGTTAAGGCGGGAGTAATTTCCAAATTGAAAACCGGTATATACGGTAGTATTGTCTCTTGTATCTACCTGCACCTGCATACCATCACCACCCATAATGCTTTTATAATTATAATCGCCGCTGGCGTGCCAGCCATTGTTTTCTACGTTGGTAGATGGCCCATACCAAACACCGTTATCCTGCAAGCCACCATACACATTATACGGCTTTGCGTTATCGGTAGTAACCGAGTAAAATTGTCCAACAGCCGGCGTGTTGGCTTTGAACCAGTGTTCACCATTATCATACGTTATGTTGATCCCACCATCATTTCCATTGATAAGATGCGAGTCCTTTTGCGGATCAATCCATAGCGCATGATGATCGGCATGAACCACGCTCTTGTCCATACTCTTCCAGGTTTTACCACCATCAGCGGATACCTGTGAGGAGAAGCCAAGCGCATAAACTTTATCAGGATTGTAAGGTGATACATAAATCCTGGCGAAGTAATAGCCATACGTAAAAAAGATAGGTATCTCCTTCGTGTTAGTCTTTCTCCAATGCTGTCCGCCATCATCGCTGCGATAGACTTCAGCGCCTATTGGCGTACTTTCAAAACCCGTGTTCACATACAAGTAATCATACAAACCGTTGGGCTTTAATTGCCCGGTGGCTACTTGCTTTTTTAGTTCGGCAGCCGAATAACGGCCGGCTAAACGATTACGTTTTAGCAGCGTATCTATCTTGCGGTTTTCGAGGCCTTCAAAGCCTTCCTTCGTCAATACGTTTATCTCTCCAAGTGTATAAACAGACGTGTCTTTTTTTGCGGTATCGGGTTTTGCTGCTTGATTATCCAAAATAGCATAAACGATCTCCGGGTTCTTTGGATAAACGGCTACTCCGATTCTTCCCACGTTGGCCCCCTGTGGAAAGCCGCTGCCAGCCTTAGTTACAGCGTTCCATGTTTCGCCGCCATCCATACTTTTATAAATGCCGCTGGTTTTTCCGCTGGCTTCAAAGCTCCAGGCACGGCGGGTGCGGTACCAGGCCGTAGCATAAAGTTCATTAGGGTTTTGCGGGTTAATATCCATGTCCACAGCGCCGGTATTCTCATCTACAAACAAGGTCTTTTTCCAGGTCGTTCCGCCATCTGTAGTTTTATAAACGCCCCGTTCGGCGTTGGGCGAATAGAGATGCCCCAGCACCGCTACCCAGGCAATGTTATCATTGGTGGGATGCAAAATAATCTTACCAATGTGATGCGAATCAGGTAGTCCGAGCCACTTCCATGTTTTGCCATTATCGTCGCTTTTGTAAACGCCTATTCCGGCGTAGGAAGACCGGCTGCTGTTTACCTCGCCGGTGCCCACCCAAATGACGTTGTTGCTACCTTGTGTGCCTAATACTCCTTTTTGAGCTGACATTTGCCATCGCACAGCAATATCACCAATGGTTAAAATATCCGTGCTGTCAAAAACGGGTGTAAACGACTGGCCGTTGTTGGTCGTGTACCAAACTCCGCCCGAAGCATAGGCTACATAAAACTCTGTGGGATCGGCAGGGTTGGCTTCTACATCTACCACACGGCCGCTCATCACCGTGGGGCCAATGTTTTTAAAAGCAATGCCGTTTAAAACAGAGGCTTTTTCCAACGCAGCCCTTTGCTGTACCACCTTCATACGTTCCGCTGCCGGCGTGGGTTTTAGCTGTGCATTTGACAAAATAGTAACGAGCAGGAGTAGGAATACCGGGGCGCAATAGTTTATTTTTGATCGCATAAAAGCCGTCTTTTTTCGTTGAGGGGATGGCATCAAACTTACTAAACTATGCGATACATCTTTTCTTTTGTCTTGCTGATAACCCTGCAAGCCGGAGCGCAGTTAAAGAGCTTTATTATTAGCCAGCGTGGCGATACCTTAAACCGTGTAGATGCAAAAGGTTTGAAACAAGGGCCCTGGTCTATTCATGTAGATGCGCTGCGTGGCGAACCGGGTTATGAAGAAGAAGGCTATTTTGTAAACGATAAAAAAGATGGCCGCTGGTTACAGTATTCTTTGCAGGGCGATAAGCTGGCTATTGAAAATTACCGGTGGGGACAAAAAGATGGCCGCTGCCAGTATTTTAATAACGCCGAAGATTTAATCAGGGAAGAAAGCTGGCTGGCCATTGATCCAAAAAACCCTTATGATACCATACCGGTTTATGATTTAAAAGACCCCACGAAAATCATCCGTTACCAGGTAGTAAAAATTACCGAAGCCTCCGTAAAGCATGGCACCTGGCGGTATTATAGCCCCTTATCCGGTGCTGTAGAAAAATCGGAAGAGTATGTGCTTAACCGCCTGAAAGGTGCGCCGGAAGAGGGTTCTGAGGAATTGGCGCCGATAGACCCAAAAACCGGCAGGGCCATGGTAAAGGTTAGCGATGATGGCAAGCCTAAAGCAAAGCCCAAAGAAGTTATGGACTTTGAAAAGAAAAATGCCGGCAAAAAGAAGATAAAGATGCGGGATGGAAATACGGGAGGGTGAGGTGGAGAGTAGTTAATAAGTTGATAGGTTAATAAGTTACTAAGGAAAAAGCCCGTAGTACTATACTACGGGCTTTTTGCTTAGCGAGACTGTTTGATAGAAATGGGCTTACCTAGTAACTTACTAACGTAGTAACCTATTAACTTTTCCCTCTATCAAAATAATTTCTAAAAAACAATAACTGATACTCAACGGCGGTGCTCCAATACACCCAGTCGTGCTTGCCGGGCCGCTCGGTATAATCGTGGGGGATTTTTAGCTTCAACATTTTTTGATGCGCGGCGCGGCTCATCTCCACAATAAAATCTTCGGTGCCGCTATCTATAATAATAGCAATAGAATCTTTTGGATAGCTTTCCATTTGCTTCATGATGGAGTACTCATTATAACGTTGTTTGTTTAACGTATCGCCAAGGCGTTTATCCACCTGAAAACCACGGGTAATATATTCTATCACCACAGCGCCGCTCATGCTGCCACAGGCGCCAAAAAAATCGGCATGGCGAAAGCCTAAGAATAAACCGCCATGGCCACCCATGCTCAAACCCGTAATGGCCCTGGCTTTGCGGTCTTTAATAACCGGATAGTGCGCCTCTATGTATGCGGGAACTTCCTGACTGATATAGGTTTCGTAACGAAAACTACTATCTATAGGACTATCATAATACCAACTGCTGAATTCACCATCGGGACACACCAAAATCATCTGATAGCTATCGGCATATTCTTTTAACCGGGGCACTTTTGTTACCCAATTACTATAGTTGCCACCAAAGCCATGAAGCAGGTAAACGGTTTGATAGAGTGTTTTAGTTTTTTTATCGGAGCCCGGCATAATCACAATACATTTCCTTGACCGGTGCATGGCCTCGCTTTTAATGTCAACGGTATCTACTATAGACGCAAAGCAACGTCCGGTAAAAAGCAAACTAAAAAGAAGAAGAGAAATTTTACGCATGGGATAAAAATATCGGATTACCGCAACCCAATCAAAAACCTATTGACAAATTTTTTCAGTATCAACTGTGTGAATGGCTGATGGCTATGCAAACACAAATTGAGCGCAGTGGCCCCCTCTATAACTTGTTGGGAGCAGCCGGAGGTGAAAAATAAAGTTTTGCTGTTACCTGTGCTGCCACTTATTTTTGCGCTTCAATGATAACAAACATACATAGCCATCATCATGCACAGCCTAAGGGGTAAGCAGTGATGTTTTATGTACAACAATAAACAGAAGGCTTACCGGGTGGTAGGCCTTTTTTAATTATTTATATGAATCTAAAACTGGCAATTCAAAAGTCCGGACGGTTGAGTGAGGATAGTATTAAGCTGTTGAATGATTGTGGCATTGGTATTAAAAGCGGAGGCAACCAACTTAAAGCGGTATCGGAACACTTTCCATTGGAAGTTTATTTTTTGCGCGACGATGATATACCGCAGTATGTAGAGGACGGTGTGGCGCATATAGGTATCGTTGGCGAGAATGTGCTGTTTGAAAAACAAAAACAAGTGGCTGTTGTAGAACCGTTGGGGTTTGGGAAATGCCGGTTGTCTATCGCTATAAAAAAGGGCGATGAGTATGCCAACTGTTTGTTTTTACATGGCAAACGGTTAGCCACCAGCTACCCGGTTTTGACCCAACAATTTTTAGATAAAAATGGTATTGATGCCGAGATACACGAGATCAGCGGATCGGTAGAACTGGCGCCAGGCATAGGTTTGGCCGATGCGGTTTGCGATTTGGTGAGCAGCGGTTCTACACTTTTAATGAACGGATTAAAGGAAGTGGAAACCATTTTAAAAAGCCAGGCGGTATTAATAAAAACGGCTGCACTGGAAGATCAGCATCAAAAATTGTTAGACCAGTTAGTGTTCCGTATTCGCTCTGTACGAAAGGCACAAAACAATAAATATATTTTGCTGAATGCGCCAAATGAATCACTTGATAAAATTATTTCTTTATTGCCCGGTATGAAGTCGCCTACCGTTTTGCCTTTAGCAAGCGGTGATTGGAGCAGTGTACACAGCGTAGTAAGCGAAGATGAATTTTGGGAAAAGATTGAAGCCCTAAAAGGCGCCGGGGCGCAAGGCATTTTGGTGGTGCCGATAGAGAAGATGATCATCTAAGTTCAGTTGAATTGTTGATAGGTTGATTATTGCGGACTTGTTTGTATTGATAGGCTATCAACATGTTCAAAAAATTATAAAATGCAAGTAATTAAATACCCGGATAGAAAAGAGTGGAAGCAGCTTTTGCAACGGCCGTATGCGGATAACAGCGCTGTGATGGAAACGGTGAAAATGATTTTAAATGAAGTGAAAGAAGGTGGCGACGAAGCGATAAAAACACTGTCTAACAAATTTGACGGCGTTATGTTGGAGAATCTAATCGTATCTAAAATTGAAATAGCAGAAGCAGCTAACGAAGTAGGCGCAGAATTAAAAGCCGCTATCCAACAAGCAAAGAAAAACATTGAAAAGTTTCATCAGCAACAGGTAGGCAAAGTAGAAGTAATTGAAACAATGCCCGGCGTTCAATGCTGGCGAAAAAGTATTGGTATTGAAAAGGTAGGTCTCTACATTCCCGGCGGAACCGCTCCTCTTTTTTCTACGGTTTTGATGTTAGCCATACCCGCTGCTATAGCGGGTTGTAAGGAAATTATGTTATGTACGCCTCCAAATAAAGGGGGCAAAATTCATCCTGCTATTTTATACACGGCACAACTATGCGGTGTAAAAGACATTTTCAAAGTTGGCGGTGCACAAGCCATCGCTGCTATGGCTTATGGTACAGAAAGTATCCCCGCTGTGTATAAAATTTTTGGGCCCGGTAACCAATATGTTACAGCCGCCAAACAGCTCGTGCAAATGGAAGGCATTGCTATTGATATGCCTGCCGGGCCCAGCGAGGTTTGTGTGTTATGCGATGAAATGGCCGACCCGGAATTTATCGCCGCCGATCTGTTATCGCAAGCCGAGCATGGAAAGGATAGCCAGGTAGTGCTGGTAAGTTGTGAGTTGTCAGTGGTGAGTAAGGTACAAGTGGAAATAGAAAAGCAACTTGGTGTTTTAAATAGAAAAGAAATGGCAGTAAAAGCATTGGCGGCCAGCAAAGCCATTGTGGTAAAAGATATGGCTGAAGCTATTGATTTGGTGAATGACTATGCGGCCGAGCATTTAATTATGAATTGTGTAGATGCAGATAGCCTTGCTGACCGGATAACCAATGCAGGCTCTGTTTTTATTGGCGCTTATTCTCCGGAAAGTGTTGGCGATTATGCCAGCGGAACCAATCATACCTTGCCCACTAATGGCTTTGCAAAAGCTTACAGCGGAGTTAGTGTAGATAGTTTTGTAAAGAGGATCACGTATCAAAAACTAACCGAAGAAGGATTAAAAAATGTTGGCAATGCGGTGATAAAAATGGCGGAGGCGGAAGGGTTGGATGCACATGCGAATGCGGTGGCTATTCGGTACACACCCAACAAAAAATTCAAAACAGACAATCATTGATAAAATGAATTTTGATTTAAACAAACTCATTCGTTCCAACATTAAAAACCTAAAGCCTTATTCCTCGGCACGAAGTGAATTCACAGGTACGGCAAAAGTGTTTTTAGATGCGAATGAAAACAGCTTTGGATCGCCACTTACTAAATGGTATAACCGGTATCCCGATCCACTGCAATGGGACGTGAAAAAAAAGCTGTCAGTTATAAAAGGTATCGAAGCCGAAAAAATGTTGTTGGGTAATGGTAGCGATGAATGTATTGACCTGGTCATTCGTGCTTTTTGTAATCCGCAATTAGATAACCTTATTATTTGCCCGCCTACGTACGGCATGTACGAAGTGTATGCGCATATAAACGACGTACCGGTAAAAGAGGTGCCGTTAACACAGGCCTATCAATTAAATTTAAAGGCGCTGGAAGAAGCCATTGATGCGCAGACTAAAATCATTTTTATTTGTTCGCCCAACAATCCGACCGGCAATAGTTTAGACAGGGAAGACATTGAAATGATCCTGAATAATTTTGATGGTTTGGTGGTGATAGACGAAGCGTATATCAACTATAGTCGCCAACTTTCTTTTGTGCCTGATTTAAAAGACTATCCTAACCTGGTGGTGATGCAAACCTTCTCCAAAGCCTGGGGCCTGGCGGCTTTGCGGCTGGGGATGATCTTCGCTTCTGCAGAAATTATAGAGGTGCTTAATACAATAAAACCTCCGTATAATATCAATGGGGCTACACAGGAATTAGCATTAAAAGCACTGGATAATCTGGAAGAAGTAAACGCAATGATTAAGGAAACAGTGACTGAAAGGGCGGCGTTGATTGATGAATTGAAAAGTGTTTCTTTTGTTGAAAAAGTCTATCCGACTGATGCGAATTTTGTGTTGGCGAAGATGAAAGACGCAACCGGCGTTTACGGCTATTTAAAAGAGCAAGGCATCATTGTTCGCAACCGCAGTAACGTGTTGTTGTGCGAGGATAGCTTGCGCATTACAGTGGGTACGCCAGAGCAAAACGGGCAGTTGATAGCTGCACTACAAAATTTTAAATTGAGTAACTAAGATGAATAAATTGGATAACATCTTTTCAGCAAAAAAAGGCAAACGGGTTTTATTTATTGACCGCGATGGAACGATGATTAAAGAGTACCCGCCGCTTTATCAAATTGACTCATTGGATAAAGTGATCTTTTATCCTTTTGTATTTAAATACCTCGCAAAGATTGCTGAAGAAATGGATTATGAACTCGTGCTTGTGTCTAACCAGGATGGAATGGGCACACCAAAATTTCCTGAAAAAGATTTTTGGCCGGCGCACAACCTGGTGATGACATCATTGGAAGGCGAAGGTATTTTTTTCAATGACCAGTTGATAGACAGAAGCATGCCGGAAGATAATCAGCCCACCCGCAAACCGGGCATTGGAATGTTTGGTGCTTACCTCAATAATCCGGAGTACGATATCCCAAATTCGTATGTCATCGGCGATAGAATTACCGATGTGCAATTGGCTAAAAACCTTGGCTGTAAAGCCTTTTGGCTGAACAACAATCCATCGCTTGGCGGTGCAGAAGTAAAAGATTCAGTGGAAGAATTACGGAAGATTGTTGTAGTGGAATCAACGCAGTGGAAAGATATTTATGATTACCTGAAAAGGGAAAACCGTACTATAAAACACAGCCGCAAAACATCGGAAACGGAAATCAATATTGAGATCAATTTAGATGGAAGCGGTAAGGCTTCCATTACTACCGGACTGGAATTTTTTAATCACATGCTGGATCAGATTGCCCGGCATGGTTTGATTGACCTGATGATTGAAGCCAGGGGTGACTTGCATATTGATGAACATCACACCATTGAAGATACCGGCATTGCTTTAGGCGAAGCTTTTGCCAAGGCTTTGGGCGATAAACGCGGCATTGAACGGTATGGATTTGCCTTGCCGATGGATGACGCAGAAGCCAAAGTGTTGCTTGATTTTGGCGGCCGTTCCTGGATTATCTGGAACGCTTCCTTTCACCGCGAAAGGGTAGGCGATGTGCCGACTGAACTGTTCTTTCACTTTTTTAAATCCTTCTCCGATGCGGCTAAGTGTAATTTAAATATTGAGTGCCGCGGCGATAACGAACACCATAAAATAGAAGCCATCTTTAAAGCTTTTGCCAAAGCGATAAAAATGGCCGTAAAAAAAGATCCGTTGAAAAATTATTTGCCAAGTACCAAAGGAAGTTTATAAAATCAAAGCATTCATCATCCCCAATTAATCGGGTCGGCGTCGGTGCCATTAAGTTCTACATTGTCAAATTCTACCGCCTGTTCATCTGATGTGCTTAACATGATATTGAACTTGTCAAATACGGGTACTGCATCATACTTGTACAACAGCGTTTCGTTACAAAAGAACTCAATGTAAGTCGCATACTTTTTTATCATTAGTTTATTCACCTCGCCTGACGCTGTTTTTACAGCGCTGTTTTTTGTCCATTTTACAATAGCCTTGGCTCCGTCATATACCTGAAAAAACCCGTTTTGCGTAATCTCAAAAATAAGCGCATTATCACTACTGCCTAACCGTAAACCGTAGCCGTAATTATCGGTGCCGCTAATATGTTTTGTTTCTACCGCCGCTTCAAAATCGGCTGTTGTTTGTAAGGTCTCGTAGTGGGAAGCCAGGTTGGCAATGCCTTTCAAGGCATGTATGATCAACTTTCCATTTTGGATTTTCGTACGACTGGAGTCATAAACCCAATGCGTATTGGAGCCTTGATAAAAGCCATCAAAAAATACCATGCTCATAGGTTTTACGGCATCCTTACTATCAACGGGCAGTTCCTCCACAACCGTTTTCTTTTCATCAGTGGTTTGTTTGACAATGGTATTTGAGGGTGGGGCATCACTGCCGCGAATCACCAGATCAGTAAACAAAATTGTCTGGGCTTCATCTACCAGGGGCTGTACCCAAAACGGACTGAAATTTAGTGTTGCCACATACGTATAAAGTAGTTGCCCGTTGAGATTGAACTTTATTTTGCCGGCTGTTTTCTCGATCTCTAATTTATTGGTGGCGAGGTCTGCTTGTTTTACATAAGTTGATTGGGTCCAGGGTACCAGTTTATCGGTTCCGGAAGCAATAGTGTACAAACCGTTTTTGCTGATTCTGAATTGCAGGTTATGATAATTATCCCCTACCTGCAAGCCATAACCATAGTTACTAAGGCCGGCATAATGTTGCACATATACAGCTATCGAATAATCTTTTTGCGGGTCAAGCGCTACCATCTTTCCGGCGGTATAAGTCTTTCCGGCAACGGATTTAGATGATAGTTTACTATCGGCTATAGCAAACTCATTCTTATCGTAAACCCAGCCGGTAGCGGTGGTAAACTTATCGTGCAGCAACTCTTTTTCGCCGGCATAGAGAAGGTTAAAAAAATCATAGTCGTCTGAAAGATTTTTGAGTGCGTCTTTAAATTTATTTTCATTCACCGCATCTGCGCTTTGCACCAGCAAATCATCAAACTCTACCCGCTGATTGGCCGACACAATAAAGCCAGCCCGGTTTCCGTATGGTTTATAACCGCTTAACGAATTGACATAGGTATCGTTGATATAAAATTCAAAGTTGCTTCCATCGGCTTTAATTTTCAGAACGTTTTTAGCCCCTTCTTCTTTTTTTATGCTGGCATGTGCCGTCCATTTAATCAGTACTTCCGATTGATTATTCACGTACCGAAACACAATATAAGAGCCGTCTTTACTGATGCCGAATACATAGCCGTTAGCATTATTGAGGCTGGCAAAGTATAGCCCAAAGTTGTTATTGCTGATGCCGCTGCTGTGCATGCAGGCCGTGCTTAGTGAATAGTTGTCGGCGAGGCCTTTGATGGGGATAGTGACAATGGTGGACTTGCCGTCGGTATTTTCCATTGCATACTTTCCGTCGCGTAGTTTATAGGTAGCACCGCCCTCACTGTTAATAGGCCATTGGTTGGAGTTGGTGCTGAAGTTGTCGGAAAATAGCGTGGTGTTGTTAACGACATCTTGCGCAAAAACCGACGATAGTGAAAATAATAACGTTAACAGGAAGGCGGCTTTCATGTTCTTAATTTGAAGGCAAGAGAAAGCAAAAAGCGCATACTTCCTATACCGGCGGCTGGGTATATTACTTATTGCGGTGTAAACAGAAAAATGACGCCGTCTTTCATTACCAGCCTTGTATTCCTGATGTTTTTGATGGTGATAGATGGATCGCCTTGCACGGCGATTATATCAGCCAGCAAGCCTTTCTTTATTCTTCCGATTTTATCGCCATAGCCAAATACATCCGCGTTTGTTGCTGTAGCCGATTTTAAAACATCTATCGGCTTCATACCGTAATCCGCCATCATCTCCATTTCTCTCACATTATCGCCATGCGTGTACACGCCCACATCGCCGCCCATACAAATGGTCACACCAGATTTTAAAGCCGCCCCAAAACTTTTTTTCTTGGCGGTGATGCGGGCCGGCTCGGGATCAATGCCTTTCTTCCAGCCATTATATTGCAACACTGCATCGCCGGCCGCCAGCGTGGGGCAAAGCGCTACGCCTTTTTGCTTCATCAGCCCAAAAATTTCTTCGTCGCCATCATCGCCATGTTCGATAGTGCTAACGCCGGCAGCAATGCTTCGCTTCATGCCCTCTTTGGTGGATGCATGAACCACCACTTCGCGGCCACCGCTTTTGGCAATGGCTACTGCCCATGCAATGGCTTCAGCACTGAAAGTAGGTAAGGCTTCGCCATGAGGGCCATAGCGGTAATCTGCATAAATTTTTATTATGTCAGCCCCTTTACCTATCTGCGAGCGAACGGCTTCTGTTATTCCTTCCATACCGGCCACTTCTTCGGCGCCTTGCGGCAGGTCAATATCAGGGTTGCCAAAGTTGGGCCCATACGTGCCTTTGGCAACGATAGCCCGTGTGGCGCAAATCATTCGCGGGCCCGGAACCACACCCTTTTCAATGGCCTTTTTAAGTCCCACATCATCATACATTGCCCCTTCCGTTCCTAAATCTCTTGTAGTGGTGAAACCAGCCAGCAGCATGGCTTTAGCATGAGTGACCGCTCTTGCCGTTCGTTCGGCCCGGCTTTCCTTCAGCACCTGATCGTTCCAGGAAGTTTCATTGTAGGGATGAAGAAAAAGATGCGAGTGGCCTTCAATTAATCCAGGCAACAGGGTGGCGCCTTTGAGTTCAATAATACGCGTATTGGAAGGGAGCTTAAACTTTATGTTGCCCGCTTCTTCAATCTTAGCCCCATGTACTAAAACCGTCCAGTCGCTGTGCATGGCCTCACCATCAAAAACCCTGTCCGGCTTTAATAAATAAAAGCTATCGGTTTGCGCGGCGCTTATCATCCATTGAAGTAAAAAGGCGGCTATGAAGAATAATTTCATTGCACAAAATTATTAGTATTAGCTGTGTCACGTCAAAAATTACAGATCGTGTTTGCCGCTTCATCAAAATGATTGATGATGTAAAGCAATATCAATTTACCAATCCGTATTAGATTTGAAAACGGTATAGCGAAAATTATAACCACCTTATATCACTTTATAAAACACATGTAGATATGGCACCGAACGCTTTAAAACAAATGATACAAACCATGCGCTGGTATGGCCCTAACGATCCGGTAAGTTTATGGGACATACGCCAGGCCGGCTGCACAGGAGTAGTAACAGCGCTGCATCATATAAAAAATGGCGACGTATGGCCGGTAGAAGAAATTATGAAACGGCGTACCGAAGTAGAAGCTGTTGGAATGACCTGGGACGTAGTGGAAAGCGTTCCGGTTCATGAAGCTATTAAAACGCAAACCGGAAATTTTGAACAATACATTGACAACTACAAACAGTCCATCAAAAACCTTAGTGCTTGCGGCATCAACATTGTCACGTATAATTTTATGCCGGTGCTGGATTGGACCAGAACCGATCTTGCTTACACGGTAGAAGATGGCAGCAAAGCCTTGCGGTTTGAAAAAGCGGCCTTCATTGCTTTTGATGTTTATCTGCTAAAAAGAAAAGGCGCGGCCAATGATTACCGTGCAGATGAATTGAGCCGGGCCGAAGAACGATTACATCAAATGTCCGAAGAAGAGAAGCTATTGCTACAGCGAAACATTATTGCCGGCCTGCCCGGTAGCGAGGAAAGCTTTACCCTGCAACAGTTTCAGCAGGCCCTGGACACGTATCAGGGTATTACTGCCGACAAGCTGCGTTCGCACTTAATTTATTTTTTACAACAAATTATTCCGGTAGCGGAAGCCTGTGGTGTAAAGATGGTGATACATCCCGATGACCCGCCTTACCCTATATTAGCATTGCCTCGTGTGGTAAGTACCGCGGCTGATGTAGAAGCATTGATAGCTGCCGTTCCTTCGTTAAGTAGTGGCTTATGCTTTTGTACCGGTTCGTTTGGTGTACGTCCTGATAATGATTTGCCGGCTATGGTAAAACAGTTTGGTGATCGCATCAACTTTATTCATCTGCGCAGCACCAAACGAAATACACACGGCGACTTTTATGAGGACAATCATTTGGAAGGTGATGTGGATATGTATGCGGTAGTGAAAGCGTTGGTTACTGTGATGCAACACAGAAACGTTTCCATCCCCATGCGTCCCGATCATGGCCACCAGATGCTGGATGATTTAAAAAAGAGGACGAACCCTGGATACAGTGCTATTGGGCGTTTGCGCGGATTAGCGGAATTGCGTGGGCTGGAGTTGGGCATTGTAAGGGCTCTTTAAATGGATATAACAAAGAGATCATTAGCTCTTGTAATAAAGTGCATTGCTCTAAACTAATGGCTCTGCTTTACTGTAATCCCAGAGCCATAAGAACTTCCTTATTGGGTACCGGTACTGCCCTGTTATTTGCGGGATAGTCAATCCATCCAAAACCTTCATCACACTCCCACATAGCCCAACCTATTTTATATTTCTCCATGGTTATCCGCACATCGTGTATCCAATTGAGGCGGCTTTGTTTGGGTGCAAAAAGTTTATAGCTGCCAAATTCATTAGCTATTATTTTCACTTTATGGGCAGTGGCCCAATCGGCGGCTACCTTGATAAAGCGGTCTATAGAATCCAGTCCGTAATGCTGACTGCCATACCACTGCAATACATTTTTTAATTCGGGATCGGTGGCCGCTGCCACAGCCGGCGTTACGGCGTCGGGGCTTGATGGGTAGGGAACATTACGGGCTTTTTCGGCAGGAGCCCAACCTGTCCATGTAGCGCCCTGGTGGGTGAAAATAAATGGGTCATAGGTGTGAAAATTATAAATGATGTTAGGGCTGTTGTAGGGTACCACCTGCAGTAGCCCACCGATGCTGTTCCAGCCTTCGCCACCAACAATGATGCTGTGTGTGGTGGTTACTTCCCTGATGGCGGCAACTAATTTGCCCTGCACATCTTGCCACCACGATGCCGGCTTGGTGGTAAGTCCGGCGGCAGTAGCATGCGGTTCGTTATACACCTCAAAAAAAAGTTTATCGGCCGGGTACTTTTTAAAATAACCGGCTACGGCTTTCCAGTAGGCAGCTATCTTGTCTGCGTACAAAGGATCATTGGCTAGCAGACTATCCGTAGCACTGTAGTAGCTGTGTAAATTGATGGTAACGCCCAGGCCTGCCTGCAAACATTTAGAAACGGCAGCATCAACAAAGACCAGGTTAACCGGCGATAGCACTGAAGGTGATGCTTCATTAAATAAGGTGGTAATGCCAATGGGAAGCCGCACATAAGTAAAGCCGCTTTGTTTTATGAGTTGTAAACTGGCCAGCGAAAAACGGTTGGGATACTGAGCCGGGTCGGCAAAATCAGTAAACCAGTTGGATAGGTTAACGCCTTTACTCAGCACATCGGCCGGAACAGTGGTGATTGTAGTAGTTGTGTTTTTTTTGCAAGCCACGAGTAAAGCCATGCCGATGATCATGCCTATCTTTTTCATGCAGGTAAAGTTGGTGAACAAGGTAGGCTTTAAATAGAAAAAATAAAACTGCAGTACCTGATAGTGGTGATAACAGCGCCGTGGATAAAAAGAGACAACCAAAATTGGCTGTCTCTTTTTACTTCTTTTTGCAATCTCTATTGAACAGGCAAGATAGAAATGGCAGTGACTAAGGCTTTAGGAAATTTTGTAAAGCTCATTGTTAGAAAAGGAATATTTTATTTGGTTATACTACAAAAACCCGATAGATTTCTTCAGTGTATCTACTTAAAAGAAAAACTCAATCAAAAATTTTGATTGAGTTTTAAAAATTGTGGCCTGTTTGTTCTACCTCGCGTCGGCCATATCGGGAATTACCTCCGCTTTATACTCGCCTGCATCCAGCTTGGCCTTCGTTTCGCTGAAGGCAATTAATGTTTCTTCAATGTCTTCATCCGTATGCGCAGCGGTAGGTATCAGCCGGTAAATAATATGCCCTTTTGGTATCACCGGATATACCACTACGGAAGCAAAAACACCATAGTTTTCCCGCAGGTCCATTACCATGGCGGTAGCTTCTTCTACACCGCCTTTCATATATACCGGCGTAACCGGTGTATCGGTTTTACCAATGTCAAATCCTTTTTCTTTAAGTCCGGTTTGAAGCTTATTGGCGTTCTCCCACAGCTTGTCTTTTAACTCCGGTTTGGTACGCAGCAGGTCCAAGCGTTTAAGGTTACCAATGGTGATGGGCATCGGCAAACTTTTGGCAAAAATCTGGCTGCGAATGTTCCATCGGATATAGTCAATAATGGCTTTATCTCCGGCTACAAAAGCACCGATGGAGGCCATAGATTTGGCAAAGGTGGAGAAGTATAAATCAATGTCATCCTGCACCCCTTGCGCTTCTCCGGCTCCGGCGCCGGTTTTGCCCAAGGTACCAAAGCCATGAGCGTCATCTACCAATATGCGGAAGTCGTAAGTGTTTTTAAGCGAAATGATTTCTTTTAACTTCCCTTGGTCGCCGGCCATGCCAAACACGCCTTCTGTAATTACCAATATGCCACCTGTGCCCTGCTTCTCAATTAACTGCTGCGCCCTTTGCAGTTGCTTCCCGCAATCTTCCACATCGTTATGCTTAAACACATAACGGTGGCCCGGATGCAGACGAACACCATCTATAATGCAGGCATGGCTTTCAGCATCATACACTATCACATCGTGGCGGCTGCATAACACATCAATTATACTTACCATGCCCTGGTAACCATAGTTTAATAAACAAGCATCTTCCTTACCTTCAAATGCGGCGAGTTCATTTTCCAACTGCTCGTGAAGCGTGGTGTTACCGCTCATCATACGGGCGCCCATAGGTGTTGCCAATCCATAGTCCTTAGCGCCGTCGGCATCAGCCTTGCGTACTTCAGGATGGTTGGCAAGTCCTAAATAATTATTCAGGCTCCATACTATTACATCTTTGCCACGGAACTTCATGCGACTGCCTATCTCACCTTCCAATTTTGGAAAAGCAAAATACCCGTAGGCTCTTTCACGATGCTGGCCAAGCGGGCCGTAATTTTTCACGAGACGTTCAAAAAGATCTGCCATGTTATGTTTGAGGTTTTTGATTTTGGGTTTGTTGTTAATGCTACCAACACGCCAACTGTTGACAACCACATTTTCTTTTTTACCAATTAGTTACTTCGCTGAACTACTATCAACGCCTGTTGCTTTACTTGTTTCATCCCGCATTAAGCGAGAGGCTTGCACTGTTCAACCACTATGCAATACCGTGCAAAGGGCTTTCGAATTACTATCACTTTCAAACCTTTTAAATGCGGAAAAGCCATCACCTAAAATTGGCGCAAAAATAGGGAATGAGCCTGATGAGGCATTTAGGCAATAGTTAAATAAGGTTACACAAGCGGCAAAGCAGGATAGTAGTCGTATTACAATAGAGATGAACAAGATGCTATAGCAATCCTTTTCATACAAATTTGGTTATTAATTTAAATTTAATGAGGCCTTGCCATTCCTTATAAAGCGACAACTACTTTTGACACTACAATTTTTTCGCATGAAAAGGTTTTTAATTTTTCCCATTGTTTTTATGTCGTTCATCGCATCAGCGCAAAGTATGGCCCGCCCCAAATTAGTGGTGGGTATTGTAATAGACCAGATGCGCCCCGATTATCTCTACCGTTTTTACGACCGTTTTGAAAGCGGCGGCTTCAAACGATTAATGAACGATGGCTTTGTTTGCGAGAATACCTTCGTCCCTTATGTGCCTACTTATACTGCGCCGGGCCATACTTGTATTTATACAGGTAGTGTACCGGCTCTTCATGGCATTGTAGGCAATAACTGGTTTGATGCGGAAAAAAGAAAAGTGGTTTATTGTACCGATGATAGTTCTGTATCTACCGTGGGTAGCACATCTGATGCCGGCGAAATGTCGCCACGAAATTTATTCGCTACCACCATCACCGATGAACTTCGGCTCAATACCAATTTCAGGAGCAAGACCATCGGCATTGCTTTAAAAGACCGCGGCGCCATTCTTCCGGCCGGTCATGCCGCCAGTGCTGCTTACTGGTTCGACAATGCTTCGGGAGGATGGATCACCAGTACGTATTACATGAAAACTTTGCCTGCATGGATGGCTCAACTCAACGCCAAAGCCTTGCCGGACGGCTATTTGAAAAAGAACTGGAATACCCTCTACCCGATAAATACCTATGTGCAAAGCACGGCCGATGTTACCAATTATGAAGGCGCCCTGCCGGGTGAAGATGCGTCGTTCCCGCATCGTACTGACAGTATAAAAAACAATAAGTATGAAACGTTCCGGGTAACGCCTTATGGAAACAGCTATACAGTAGATGCCGCTAAAGCCGCTATTGATGGAGAGGCATTAGGTACAAGAGATGTAACCGATTTTCTGGCTCTTAGCTTTTCATCGCCTGACTATATTGGCCATGCCTTTGGGCCCAACTCTGTTGAAATTGAAGACACCTATTTACGGTTAGATAAAGACCTAGCTGACTTCTTCACCTATCTTGATACAAAAGTGGGTAAGGGACAGTACCTTGTTTTTCTCACCGCCGATCATGCCGTGGCTCATGTGCCTGCTTTTGCAAAAGATAACCACATTCCGGCCGGTGTATCTAATATAGTGGCGTTGCAAAAATCGTTAAACGATGCACTGCAAAAAGACTTTGGTACGGGCAACTATATTTTATCGGTAATTAATTATCAGGTACATGTAAACAATGATTTGATAGCGGCCAATAAACTTGACCGGACGGCTGTTAAGCAAAACATCATTAAAACACTGCTGTCGCAAACCGGAATTATGCGTGCTGTAGATCTGGAAAATTTGCCGGCTGCTGCGTTGCCGCAACAAGTAGCCACCATGCTAACGAACGGGTATAATCAAAAACTTAGCGGTGAGGTTCAGTTTATTTACCAACCCGGCTGGTTTGAAGGCGCTGAAAGGGGCACCACGCATGGCTCCTGGAACCCATACGATTCACATATACCACTTCTTTGGTATGGGTGGGGCATTAGAAAGGGCAAAACGTCAAGGGAAGTTTATATGACGGACATCGCCCCAACCGTTGCATCGTTACTACAACTACAAATGCCTAATTCAAGTATTGGAAAGGTGATAGGCGAGGTGATTGCCCAGTAACCTATTTTTAGTTTCTTCTTATAGCAATAAAGCGTGACTTTTTTTTACTTCAATTGTTATTTTCTACACGTAATAAGCTTGTCTATTTCGGCATGGCAATGAACCGTAGCAGCCCGCACCTTGTTTGATGTCAGCAGAAATAATCTATCAAAGTCTTTACAACCTTTGCTACTGCCGGGTTTAAGTAACGTTTGTGCGATCTAATTTTTTTGTAGGGTTATAATTTGCCGGCAACATGTATTATTTTTCACACATCCATCATTTACACCATATCAGCAATAGCATTTTTACTTATGGGCTTACTCTCTAAAATAAAAAAGCTTCGCATCGTCACAATTCTTTCCAATGTGAAATACTTTTCGGCGTTACAGCACAATAGCCCGCTATATAAAAAATATGCTATCCGCCGGCGGGTATGGCAAACGTTATCGCACAAATCTATTCAACAGCATGATGCGGATCTTCCCTGGTTAGATCAATCAGACCCGGAGGAGATGATAAAGGTTCATCCTGCCTTTCAATCATTTTCTGAAAACATACAACAACAGTTATTACAATGGAATGAATGTGGCTATATGATACTGCCGGAATTTTTTTCGCAGCGCCAAATGGACAAAGTAGACGCATCACTGAAAACCGGCCTGACTAAAAAAGAAAATAAAAAATATTCCACCAACCGTCTGATCAATCTTTTTAAGAAGAATGAGGAAATTAATACGGTGTTCAGAGATCCGCGTTTGCTGCAAATTGTTTCCTTTATTTTAGGCAGGAAAGCCTTGCCCTATCAAACCATTAACTTCCTGAAAAGCGCTTCCCAGGCGGCACACAGCGATAGCGTACATTTAACCACCGAGCCGGCAGGCTATTTAGCGGGAGTGTGGGTAGCGCTGGAAGATGTGCAGGCAGGCACCGGTGAATTCTTTTGTTATCCCGGAAGCCATAAGTTGCCATACATCTATAACGAACATTTTGACCATAAAAATAACTTCTGGAATATAGATAAAGACATACATGAAAAGTATGAGAAGCGCATTGCACAACTAATTCTCGACAACGGTCTAAAAAAGAAAGAGTACCTGCCAAAGAAGGGCGATATTCTGATCTGGCACGCCAACCTTTTGCATGGCAGTTCTCCCAAGGTTAATACGGCTGCCACACGCAAAAGTTTGATCATGCACTACTTTGCGGAAGGTGTGCTTTGCTACCATGAGCTAATTGAAAAGCCGGCCATTCTTCATAATTAGCTATAGTCTGTTTAGTGATGAGACCATTACATAATTTTGTTCTCCATTGTGCCATTTATGAAAAGAATAGTCGTTGCGATTACCATTTTTTTAATTCCTTTTTTTGGGCTGTCTCAAAAAGCTTATGACGCCGTTCATTACATGGGTAAGGTGCAAAGCCTCACGGTAAAGTTTACGCTGGGTAATGGATACACTGGCGCCAGTGAAATAAAAGCAACAGATGCCAAATTGAAAAAGACGACTACTTTTTTACCGGAAGATGGCGCCATCACTGAAGACAAAAAATTAAAATTTATTCATACGCCAAAGGCGGGCAAAACCTCAGCCGACTACTTTATTATTGATGGTATGGAAGACTATTACGAAAAAGCGCCGGCCCGTATTTCGGGTACTTATTTTTACAACGGTACCATTTATAAAATCATATTGAAAAAGAGTTGATTTTACCTTCATATTACACAACATCTTCTTACAGCTTTCAACATTGCAGCATAGGTTATGCACGTTTATGTGTTCAGTGGGTTAACCGTTCTTTTAATCCCGAAGCTATCATCGCCGGCTTCTTTTCCGGCAGGTGTTTCCAGTATCGGCGGGGCATGTGTTGTATATGAAGCCTGGTATTTTTCCGGGCCGGAATATTTACGCTTTTAAAATATTGTTGCCACAACTGCTGGTATATTTCTTTGCCTTCGTCATACACCGTTGCCACCTGTTTGCCACCCGAAGTTTGTTCTGAAAACTCAATCGCTACCATACTGGTCGTTTGCAAATCATAGTACATTCCATACCGGCGTTGCGCATCATAAATCATCCACCGCTGATCGGCATAGCGGGTGGTAAAATGTTTGGCAATCAGGGGAAGCACATTGTAATCCGGTTCTATAACGGCATAATACAGATCATCAGCGGTTTTTTGAAAACGCACAAAGGCTTCCATACGATGTTTCTCCCGCCATACTTTTTTAGCGGTTTGAAAAACAGTAAGAACGGCTGGATGGCTGTAATCTTCTTCCATAAAAACCGGAGAAGAAAAGGCATACTGTATATAATGAAGTAAGGTATTTTCTACGCCATCCATCTCTGATAGAAAGGCCCGATAAAGCTGGTCCAGCGCGGCTTTGGTAAGTTTTTTTTCCAGCCCTTTCCATACCCGTTCGCTATGAGCTTTATTGTGGTTTACGACATGCGGCTGAGCAAACATAGAAGGCTGGTGCTTTTGCTCCGGCACTACCTGAACGTCTTTCAGTTTGTATTCATACACATCAAATACGGCGCTTAAAAATCCTTCGAAGCTGCCGTCATATACCACGGTTTGCATCATTTAAAAAAGGGGTAGTTGGGGTGAATAATTAGCAGCGTATTTGCTGTGCGAAGCAGAAAGGATAAAATTTTTTATCTGGTCAGGCGTGTAATCTTTCGGTATAAAATCAGACACTTTCAAATTCAAAAAATACTTAGCCCTTGATGTAGCAATGTTGAATTTTTGCAGATGGTCCCATGTCAGCTTTCTAAACTTGCGGGCCTCGGTAATCTTTTGTGCCGTTTGTATACCAATACCCGGAATGCGTTTGATCAATTCTACATCGGCCTTATTAATATCCACCGGAAACTGGTGCAGGTTACGTAAAGCCCACGAAAGTTTAGGATCAATTTGCATATCTAAAAACGGGTCATCAGGTGTTACAATTTCATCTACACCAAAGCCATAAAAACGCAATAACCAATCGGCCTGGTACAAACGATTTTCCCGCACCATAGGCACCGGCGTACCGATAGCTGGTAACCGGTTGTCGTTGCTGATGGGTACATAGCCCGAATAATACACCCGCTTTAATTGCATCTGCTTATAAAAGCCATCCGATAATTGTAGAATCTGCCAGTCATTTTCTTTTCCTGCGCCAATCACCATTTGCGTGCTTTGGCCGGCTGGTGCAAAAAGCGGTGCTTTTACTTTTACCACCGCTTTTTGCTCTTCTTTATTAGCGATGATTTGATCTTTTAAAAAGGTCATGGGCCTTATCATGTCCTCCCGCTTTTTATCGGGCGCCAACAATTTTAAACCGCTTTCTGTAGGTATTTCAATGTTAACGCTCAGACGGTCGGCATAAAGGCCGGCTTCTTTTATCAGGTCATCAGATGCGCCGGGAATCGTTTTCAAATGAATGTAGCCGTTAAACTTTTCTTCGGTGCGCAACCGCTTGGCAATGGTAACCAAGCGCTCCATCGTATAGTCCGGATCTTTAAAAATGCCGGAGCTTAAAAACAATCCTTCGATGTAATTGCGGCGATAGAAATTCATGGTAAGATCAATCACTTCCTGAACGGTAAAAGCGGCCCGTTTTACATCGTTGCTTTTGCGGCTAACGCAGTAAGCGCAATCGAAAATGCAATGATTGGTAAGAAGAATTTTCAGTAACGAAACACAACGGCCATCCTCCGTGTAGGCGTGGCAAATACCCATGCCTTCTGCATTACCAAGTCCCTTGTTTTCGTTCTTTCGCTTACTGCCGCTTGAAGAACAGGAGACATCATATTTGGCGGCGTCGGCGAGGATGGAAAGCTTCTCCAGCACACGTTCATTCATCTTTAAAAATACTAAATAGTATAGCAAAAATGCGGGCTGATATGCAATAGTTTTGATAAAGAATCGCCTTGTTTAAGCAGCCGTTTTTCGCACCGTTTTCCATTCCACAAAACGGTTGAATACGTAAGGTGAAAAAAATAAAACGGAAGTAATGTGATGAGAATTCCCGGCTTATAAATTGGGATAGATGCGGGGAGATTAAAGCACTATAGCTGTGCTAATAACGTGATGGAAGAACCCGATCTGTACTTTTTATTTACTGATCAACCGCTGAAAATAGTTGGCATTGTGTAAGGCAGCTAATGACGCCGTATTGTTGAAGTAGATAAAGGCTTCTTTGACTGGTTTGTTCGTGTTAATTTGATGGTGTATTTTATTGATAAACGATTCGTCGTACTCTGAATAAAAAAGCTTTGGAACGCCATGAAAACGATAGTAGGCGAGTGGCGTATTGACGACCGCATCATCAAAAGAAATCTTTGGAAAGCTAACGCCGCAAAAGCTGATGCCATGTTCGGTCAAAATACGTTGAACATCGTCGCGCCACCAGCTTGGGTGCCTGAATTCAATCACGTTTTTAAAAGCCGGGTTAATATGCCCAAGCACTTTGGCTAACGCTTCTTCGGAGTAAATAAAACCGGGTGGTAATTGAAACAGCACACAAGCTAATTTATCGCCAAGGCCCATGTTTAACGTGGCATAAAAGTCCTGCATCAACTGATGCGTATCCACAAACTTTTTATAGTGTGTGATGGTCCTCGGCACTTTAGCCGAAAAGCTAAATCCCTCAGGAGCCTTGCTGTGCCAGCCTTTCAGCATAACCAGGGTGGGAAAACGGTAGAAGGTAACATTCAGCTCCAACGTATTAAAATGTTCGGCATAGTAAGCAAACCAATTCTTTTGCGCTAAGCCTTTGGGGTAAAATTCGTCCTTCCATTCTTTATAAGAAAAGCCGGAGCAACCGATGTGCCAATGGATGGAGGAATTAGTTGATAGGTTGATAAGTTGATTGGTTAAATGGGTTATTAGGCTATTAGGTAATATGGTAATTTATTCACCTGGTGAAACGTAAGTGGGCCGGGTTTAATTATGGTTACTCATTGCTCCCTACTCACTACTCATTTCACTGATGCAGCCAGAGTTTGCTGATGGAAGAAGTTAATTCAATCAGTTTATTAAACGTATCGGGTTTGGTGATAAAACAGTTAGCGCCCAGGTCGTACACCATTTGTTTATCCCGCAGCGAAGAAGAGGTAGTAAATACAATAGTGGGTATGTGTTGAAAGCGGTTATCGGCCTTAATTTCTTTTAATGTTTCGCGGCCATCTTTACCGGGCATATTCAGGTCCAGCATAATGAGCGATGGACTGGAAGTTTCGCCGTTTTGCTGCAGGTACTCAATCAGCTTATCGCCATTTTCTAAAAAAACATAATCCTGTTCTTCCATAGAGCTTTGAAAGGCGTCTCGAATAATCTCGCGGTCATCGGCATCGTCATCTACAATTACAATGTTGTGCTTGCGTTTCATATTGGTAAAATTATGGTGAAGGTGGCGCCTGCATCGGGCTGGCTGGTGGCAAAAATAACGCCTCCATGGTGCTCAACAATTTTTTTACAAATAGCCAGTCCTATTCCCGAACCTTCATACTCGCTGCGGCCATGCAGCCGTTGAAATATGGCAAATATTTTTTGGGCGTATTCACTTTCAAAGCCAATTCCATTGTCGGCAAAAACAATCGCGAAATAGCCCTCTGCTTTTGCTACCTGGTAGTTGGCGACTTCGGTGGGTAAAAGCGTGTGGCAGGTAATGGTAATTTCGGGCTGTATCCCTTCGCGTACAAACTTGAGCGAATTGGAAATAAGGTTTTGAAAAAGCTGGCGAAACTGTAAGGGAACAATCTTCGCATCCGGCAATGGATCATGATGGATTACCGCATTTTGATGCTCGATTTTTATCTCTAATGTTTGTAAGGTTTCTTCTAAAATTTTTTCCAGGCTGTAATTCTCAAAGGAGCGGTTGCCGCTGATCATAGAGATGGAGAGCAGGTCGGAGATCATGTTCTGCATCCGTTGCGAAGCGTCAATGATTTTCGTTAAATATACTTTTCCTTCATCGGTAAGCTTGTCGGCCTGCGATGCGGCCAGCCTGTCGCCGAAAGTGGAAATTTTTCGTAGCGGTTCTTTTAAATCATGCGAAGCCACGTAGGCAAATTCTTCCAGGCTGGCATTGGACTGCTCCAATTGCAAGGTGTTTTGAAGAATGGTTTTTTCCATTTCCTTTCTCCGGTTAATGTCCAAAGCAGCACCGGTTATTTGCGTAATAGCACCTGCATCATCGGATTTAAACACAATTTCGCGTACCAGCAGCCAACGATATTCTCCATCCTTATGCTTCATCCGGCATTCGTATTGAATCATGCTATCCACCTGCTGAAACGACTTGGTACTTTGCCGCCGGCAAGGCAGCAAGGCTATATCATCTGGGTGATATAGTAATTCCGTTACGAATGCACCATCTTCCAATATCTCATCAGGCAAATAACCAAGTACAAAAAAGGCTTCGCGATTGATGTAGGCAAAGCTTTGCGTAGGCACGTCAAAAAGATAAAGAATGGTAGGCGATGCATCGGCAAGCTGCTGAATAAAATACTGTTGATCTTTAATGAGTGCTATGGCATGTTGCTGTTCTGTTACATCCTGTGTAGTACCTACCATTTTTACGGCGTTACCTGCAGTGTCGAAAATAATTTCGCCTTTGCGATGAAGCGATTTTATTTTTCCGCCGGGTAAAATAAGCCGGTGCATAATGTCCATTGGTTTGTGCTCTTCCATGCATTCCAGAAACGCCTGGTCAAGCCGATCTTTATCGGCCGGTTCAAGATAATTTCGCCATTGTTCCTGCGTCAACGGCTTTTTTTCGGGCAACTCATAAATCTCAAATAATTCATCCGACCAGGTAATGTTTTTTGTAGCAAATTCCCAGGTCCAGTTACCCATGTGTGTTAGCGATTGGGCTTGCTTGTACAACTTCTCGCTTTCGCGAAGCCGTTCAATCAGTTCTTCTTTTTCTGTAACATCTTGTTCAGTACCTATAATAGAAATAATATTTCCGGTTTCATCGCAAAAGGTATGGGCAATGGAGCGAAGCCATTTTTTTGTTCCCGCTTTTGTAATAATGCGAAACGTATAATCGTGTACGGTTTCGGTGTTCAAGTCATGCACGGCTTTTTCTATGTAAGCCCTGTCGTGCGGATGTACAAACGATAAAAACCGTTCGATGGTTATTTCTTCTTCCTGTGGCTGCATCCCGTAAATGCGATAAAGCTGGTCGCTCCATTCCAGCTTTCCAGACCCGGTCTCCCAGTTCCAGCTACCCATATTGGCAATCACTTCTGCCTGCTGGTGGCGCTCGTCGGCCGCTGCCAGTTTTTGAACTAACTGGTTGTGCTCTGTTACATCCATCACCGTACCGGTCATACCAATAGCCTTTCCGGCTTTATAATCTACCAGCCCTCTGGCCCATATCATCTTATTACCGGTTTGGCTTTTTATGCGGTACTCGCAGTTGAAATCGCCTGTGGTAAAAGCTTTGGTGATGGCTTGCGTTACCTTCTCTTTATCATCAGGGTGCACAGTGGCAGTAAAATCGGCAAAGCCCTCCCGGGTAATCTCTAATATTTCCAGTGTTTTTGGCGAACCGGTAGATCCCTTGTTTTCGAAATCCCAATAGAAATTTCCTAACTGGGCAATGTCCTGCGCTTCTGACAATTGCTGTTCGCGCCGGTGAAGTTCTTCTACGGCTTTTTCCTGTTTATCTATGTCGAGGGTAATACCTATGGTTTGCCATACGGCGCCATCTTCCTTTCTTTTAAACACCGACTCATAATTGGCCAGCCATTTAAAATCGCCATCTTTTTTTTTAATACGATACTTGGATACCAGCACTTCGCCGTCTTTTACAGATTTTAGTACCGCTTGTTGCTGGTGCAAACCCGCCTGGTCATCGGGATGAATAAGAGAAGGGATGGCTGCCTCGCCAAGCGCATTTAAATCTGCATGGTCATAGCCAATTACGTCGGTTAACTTGTTGTTGGAATAAATGCCTTTGTAGGCTGTTGCATCAAACACATATACGGCCCCGGGAATAGTTTCGGCCACTTTTTGAATAAAATGGGAATGCTCTTCCAACCTTTCGCGAAACAGGTTAATATAAAGATTAGTGGCGGCGGTTATAGACTGTATAATGAAGAAATCAATTTCGTTGATAAGCGCAATAATGGTGGTGGTATCGTTTGTATAGTCAGTAATAAAATCCATCATGGATTTTTTGCGGACATAGTTAATGAGCGTAATATCTTCTGCCGCTATGGAATCCCTGTCCACTACCGGCAACTGGTTTATTTTCCATTGATGAAGCGAAGCCTCAATTTGAGCGGCCGCCTGGTTTTTGCTTAAGTAAATCAGCAACTCCTTACTGCTTTGCCAGCTAAGTGTATAGCGCTGCTCCCCGGAAAGTTGCAGGAAGAATTTTAGTAATGGGATATCAATTTCGAAACTGTAGTGAAGTTGCTTTTTTACATAATCATCAAGCCGCTCAGTAACAAGATAATTGGCATAGGCCGGCAACTGTTGCAGATCATTTAAAGAAGCAGCCGATTGGTTATTGCTCACAAGAAAGGTTGTTTATAGTTTATTGCAGGATAGTTGAAAGCCTTAAAATTAAGGTGTTTCAAACCAACAATGGAACTGTAATCCAATGCCTTTATTGTAACTCCAGTGCGACCACCGTTCCTCTTTTTTTGCGGTGAGCCAGAAAATAATCTTTGATTGTTTGGGCCGAGTCGAGCTTGACATTTTGATGAGCGGATGTCATCTGTACTGCTACCAAATACTTGATAAAAAAGTCAATATAATCTTTGGTCCATTCTCCCAGGCCAAAAGATAAATTGATCTCGTTGTTTTTTCCTGGCGGTATTCTAAATCTTAATTCTTTGGAATTATGCAGCACCAGCGGATTAAATCCAATGCTGTCGTCACTGGCGGTTAAAATAAATTCAGCCGTATCGGCGCTGCTGTTCTTCATGCTGATGCGGCGTGCCGGGTTGCAGCCGCTGCAATAACAAGCCGATACGGCAACTAAAAAGAGGAGCCATTTCATACGTTGTTAGCTTGCCCTGTCCGGGCCCGATTGCGGATCTTCTTCCTGTGCTTCATGACGGTCGCCCCCTAAACTGTAATAATTATTTTCTTCATCTTCTTCGCCCCGTTCTTCATCGGCATCATCAAGCTCACTTCCGGGAATATCCATATCCGTATTCAGGTCTTCATTTGAAACATTTTGCGGTGTTCCTATTTCAGCATCGGTACTATTCAACGCCGCTAAATCATCGCTGTCCACATCGGCTTCTGTTCCCATTTCTATATGAAGATCATCATCCGTGTTGCCGGTACCGGTTTCCTGAGATGCAGCATTGGTTTGTTGCTCTTTTCCATCTAAAAAGCGCTGGCTTACACCAGAGGTATTGGGGCCTGCACCCATAGCTTCCACATCATTATCTACCCGGTGCGTTCCGCTATTTTGGTTCATGATATCTTCTTTAGCCGGATAATGCGGATAGCCTGGAAAGTCCTGGTCGGTTTTAGCATCAGGCGAACCTTCTACATCTCGTTTGCTATCCATTGGTTTAGTAGATGTGCTTTCGGGTATATTGGAAGATGGCTGGCTGTTGTTATTGCTGTTCATAAAACTGTTTAAGAAGAGCTATAAAAATGTTATGCCAGAAGGGTTTGGAGTTTGGAGTTAGGGTTTTTGAGTTGGCCTATTTTAACGAGCAACAATTTGTTGAATCAAAGCAGTGACAGCTGGAAGAAAGATTTTTAGAACTGCGAGGTACCTCAAACACCAAACTAAAGATATCGCAAGGGGTTTCTTCTTGCGGCTAAGATGTAGCGTTTTATATTCATCCAAAAGGCCAGCACCATGTAAACAATGATGGGCGAACCCAAGGTAAGGAACGAGATATACATAAACCACATGCGGATGCGGGTGGTTGCGATGCCCATCTTTTCGCCAATAGCGGTACATACGCCGAAGGCTTTCCATTCAATAAAGTTTTTCAGGCGGTTCATACAACTAATATAGAAACTTTTGGCAACAACCTGTTTAAGAACTTGCTGTTTTCTACGGCTGTTTTTAGTAATTTCGCACCACTTTTAGAAAGGCTGTAAACAAAATGCCTGTCATAAACTCTACAATATTTACCTATGCTTTTTGACCTTGACCTCATTAAAAAAGTGTACGCCGAATTACCCGCTAAAGTATTGGCCGCTAAAAATTTACTGAAACGTCCCATGACCCTGGGCGAAAAAATTTTATACGCTCATACGTTCAAGCCTACGACAAAAACTTTTGAAAGAGGGAAGGATTATGTGGACTTTGCGCCGGACCGTGTAGCCATGCAGGACGCTACCGCGCAAATGGCCTTATTACAGTTTGATACCTGCGGCCGCGATAGAGTGGCGGTTCCATCTACTGTGCACTGCGATCACCTGATACAGGCAAAAACCGGTGCGGTAGAGGACTTGCATACAGCTATAGATACTAACCGTGAAGTGTATGATTTTCTTTCGTCCATCTCAAATAAATATGGCATTGGTTTTTGGAAACCCGGCGCCGGCATTATTCATCAGGTTGTATTAGAAAACTATGCTTTTCCCGGCGGAATGATGATTGGCACTGATTCGCATACGCCCAATGCCGGCGGGTTAGGAATGATTGCTATTGGGGTTGGCGGGGCCGATGCGGTAGATGTAATGGCAGGCTTGCCATGGGAATTAAAAATGCCAAAGCTGATTGGCGTGAAGCTTACCGGAAAGATGAGTGGTTGGACAGCAGCAAAAGACATTATTTTAAAAGTGGCCGGCATCCTGACCGTGAAAGGCGGTACCGGCGCTATCGTTGAATACTTTGGCGACGGAGCTGACAGCTTAAGCTGCACCGGCAAAGCCACCATCTGCAATATGGGTGCAGAGATTGGCGCTACTTGTTCCCTGTTTGCCTATGATGATAAAATGGCTGCTTACCTGAGTGCTACGGAACGTTCCGAGATAGCGGCGTTAGCCAATAATGTTCGTGAACATTTGCGCCCCGACGAAGACGTTTATAACAATCCTGCCAGGTATTACGATCAGGTGATTGAGATAGATTTAAGCGAATTAGAGCCGCATGTGAACGGCCCCTTTACTCCTGATCTGGCAACGCCTATTTCTAAAATGGCGGAAGCGGTTGCAACTAATGGATGGCCCGATGAAATTGAAGTAGCGCTGATTGGTTCTTGCACTAATTCATCTTATGAGGACATTAGCCGCTCTGCTTCTATCGCCGGCCAGGCTAAGCAAAAAGGCCTAAAAGCAAAGAGTGAATTTACCGTAACACCAGGTTCTGAATTAGTCCGATATACTATTGAGAAAGATGGCTACCTAAGCACGTTTGATGAAATTGGCGGTGTGTTACTAGCCAATGCCTGTGGCCCTTGCATTGGCCAATGGGCAAGGCATATTGATGACCCAAGCCGCAAGAATACTATTGTTACTTCTTTCAATAGAAACTTCGCCAAACGTAACGATGGCCTCGCATCTACCCATGCCTTTGTAGCTTCTCCTGAAATAGTAACTGCATACGCTATTGCCGGCCGTTTATCTTTTAATCCATTAAAAGATAAGTTGATGAATGAACAAGGGCAAGAGGTAATGCTGGATGAGCCAAAGGGATTTGAATTGCCACCAAAAGGATTTTCTGTCGAAGATCCAGGCTATCAGGCGCCGGCTGAAACCGGCGTGGGAGTTGAGGTTGCGGTTAGCCCTACTTCGCAACGGTTACAATTATTAAGTCCGTTTACACCTTGGGAGGGCACTGATTTAACCGGCCTTCGCCTTCTCATTAAAGTTAGAGGCAAGTGTACTACCGATCATATTTCTATGGCCGGCCCCTGGTTAAAATACCGCGGCCACCTGGATAATATTTCTAACAATATGCTGATTGGCGCCGTAAACTTTTTTAATGGACAAACCGATAGCGTGAAGAATGGCTTCACCGGCGAATATGGTCCGGTACCCGCCACGCAACGTTATTATAAATCCAAAGGCATTGGCAGCGTAGTAGTGGGCGATGAGAACTATGGTGAAGGTTCTTCAAGAGAACATGCGGCCATGGAGCCGCGCCACTTAGGCGTAAGGGTAATTGTGGTAAAAAGCTTTGCCCGCATACACGAAACCAATTTAAAAAAGCAAGGTATGCTGGGACTGACCTTTGCTACCAAAGAAGACTATGATAAAATTTTAGAAGACGATAAATTAGATATTACCGGCTTAACCGATTTTGCCCCTGGCAAGCAATTGACGATGGTGACCAACCATACCGACGGCACCGTTGATAAGATCAAGTTGAATCACACTTACAATGAACAGCAGATAGAATGGTTCAAAGCCGGAAGTGCTTTAAACCTTATCCGTAAGCAGTTTGGAAAAATATAAATTGTTTACAAGCCTTTGAGGTCTTTTCACTTTTTAAATATAAAAACGGTATAAGACCTTAAATGTTTTTTAGACCTATAAAAAATGATAGGTTTTTTTATTTTATGAACATGGAAAGCCTTCGTTTTTTAGCCTTGCTCTTTGCCCCCTTCGCTATTGCATTTTTGATAGAAGCCACTGTTATTTATTTCTTCAAATTAAAAGGCTTGTGGGTTTCAATAGGCCTTTCGGTTTTAATTAATCTTATCACGTTAGCGGTTATTTTTTTTGGCGTGATGGCTTTACTGGGTAAGCTGCACTACGAGTTTAACGGGCTTCATCTGCCGTTGCAGGTGGTAGCCTTTTTATGGTGGTTTTCTTCAATTGCCGATGGATTTTTATTCCGCCTGTTTCTGCCAAAAGCCCAAATGGGAAAGGCATTTGCTGCTTCTATTATAATGAACTTTGCTTCTTACTTATTCCTCTACCTGTTTATCGTTAACAGCCACTAATACATCTAAGCCGCATAGGCTTTTCGGCGGTGAGGATTTTTATTCTACAGAAATACAGGTTCTGTCTAACCGGTTTTCAACCGATTATTACTTCGTATAATTTCTTTCTATCTTGTTTGCTAAACCTCCATCTATGGGCCCTTTTTTAGCAGACGTAGTAGCCGACTCGGATTTTGTCAGAAATAACACGGGTGTTTTTTTGTTTATGGCGCTGTGCATATTGTCAGAGGCGGCGGTAATGTGGCTAATGAAAGCAGCACCTACGTTCCTGAAATCGTTGCTGTTTAGTGCTTTGGTAAACATAGCTACTTTACTATGTGGTTTTGTTTTAGTTCCGTTAGTCGAAAAGCTGTTACCGGGTAAACCCGAGATTTATTTGATTGGTATATATTTTCTTTTGTCAGTAGTAATTGAAGCTCTTTTATTAAAGCCCATTATAAAAAACATCGGTTGGAAGAAGGTGGCCACGACCAGCATAGTCATGAACCTGGCTTCTTACACTTTGCTAATACTAATGTTAGTAGTAAGGCATTAAGGAACCTAAAACAACGCTATTGTGTTTCTAAAATTGATAACATCATGAAACAACCTGCAACCCTTTTTACATTAGCCCTGGGCCATGGTGTGAATGATTTTGTGGCGGGTTACCTCTTGGGAAATTTATTATACCTGCACTTGCCGGTAGCACAAGCTTCGCTTTGTTTTTTGGTTTACAACGGGCTGGCTTTTGGTGGACAGTATGTGGCAGCGCTATGGCTTTCTGCCCGCACTAATTTCCGGCTGGTAGTTAGTACCGCGTGGCTGCTGAATGCCGCCGCCATCATCTGCTTTTTTTATCTCCCGCAATTGTCGTTTGTGCTGGCTGGCTGTGCCTCGGCGCTGTATCATGTTATTGGAGGCACATTGGCCACGCATCAAAACAAGGCATCATCCATTGGCCTTTTTGCCGCACCCGGAATTATCGGTTTAGCAAGTGCCGGCTATCTTGCGGCAACTGGTGTAAATCTTTGGTGGTTGCTTGTTTTAGTGGCGCTGCTTTTTTCACTTAGCGGTTTATTTATTCAATTGAATAAATCAAAAGATCATCAAATGAAAAAACCTTCCGTGTCTATTGATAGCCATGACCGGTTAATGATGCTGCTGTTAACCATCATCACCTTGCGGTCGGCTTTATGGAATGTTTTTCAACTGCTGCATCAGCATAATTATACGTGGTTATTAGCTATTGCCGGTAGCGCCTTTGTTGGAAAAATTTTGGGTGGCTTTATCAGCGACTATATCGGATGGAGGCTTTATAACCTGTTGTCTCTTGGTTTAGCAGCGCCGTTGGTTAGCTTTTTTAAGCATGACCTGGTGCTATTCTGTATAGGCGTCGCCCTGCTGCAATCGGGCATTCCGGCCAGTACAGCTTTGTTACTTCAATCTATGAAAGGGCAGAAAGAAAAAGGGATAGGGCTATCGTTTGGCGTAGCGGTTTTTTTAGCTGGAATCATCGGCATAGGAATGAATGCAGTGGATAGCAACGCGGCAGTATTTATTTTCTTCTTGCTCTCAATTTTGCTAAGTAGTTATTTGATAGTTACAGGGAAAGAGTCGCTAAACGTACCTGCTTACCTCGCCATTGTTAAGCGATTACTGTCCCCAGCGAAACGAATTATTTTGAAGTCCCGCTAAATCAATAGCCCTGTCAACAACCGTTGCAGCTGCGGCTTCTATCGTTTGCGGCTTGCTGTAAAAAGAAGGAGAGGCGGGGCAGATAACGCCGCCTGCCAGGGTTACCGTTTCCATATTTTTTATATGAATGAGATTATACGGCGTGTCCCTGATCAGGCAAATGAGGGCTTTCCTTTCTTTCAGCATTACATCGGCTGCCCGGGTAATTAAATCGTTTGATATACCGGCAGCAATTCGGCCCAATGTTCCCATGCTACAGGGCACAATAATCAGCGCATCGTACTTAGCTGACCCGGAAGCAAAAGGGGCAGAAAAATCTTTGGTGGAAAAATAATTCGCGTCAAAACTGAGATAACTTTCTTCTTCCAACTCCGTCTTCCAAACTTCTTTGGCATTATCGGTAAGAACAATCGAGAGTTCACTGATCTGTTCTTTCAAGGCTGACAATTTTTGCAGCATCAGCTTTGCATAAACAGATCCACTGGCTCCGGTAATAGCAACGGCAATTTTTTTCATGATGGTAATCAAGATACAAACAGAAGGAAGATAAGTTGGTAGTGAACCGTTTGAATTTGAGGTGCAAGCTGCAAACTGGTAGCTGCCAACTAAACTTACATCCCTGCCTTCGGCGCATTAACACTATTGCCCACTCTGGTCTTATCCACGTTATCGTTACCTAAATTTTGCAGTACCCAGTTGGTCATTTTGCTCCATAAATGGTACGTAGTATTATCGGGAAAGCCACTGATGCCATGGTTTTTATTGGGATAGTACATGGTTTCAAAATCAACATTAGCCTTCACTAACGCCGTTACCATTTGGGCACTGTTTTGAAAGTGAACGTTATCATCGGCCAGGCCATGGATCAGTAAAAACTTACCACGAATTTTATCTACATGGTTAATGGGCGAGTTGTCATCATAACCTTTTGGGTTTTCCTGCGGGGTACGCATGTATCGTTCGGTATAAATGTTATCGTAAAAACGCCACGAGGTAACCGGCGCTACGGCCACCGCAGCACTAAAGGCATCAGCACCTTTTGTAATAGCAAGAGAACTCATAAAGCCGCCGAAGCTCCATCCCCAATGGCCGATATTTTTTGCATCTACATAAGGTATTGTAGCCAGCCATTTGGCCGCGTCTATCTGGTCTTCTATTTCAAATTTACCTAACTGCAGATAGGTTTTCTTCTTGAACTCTTCGCCACGAAAACCGGTGCCGGTGTTATCCACCGAAACCACGATAAACCCACGCTCCGCCAGCATTTGGTGCCACATGCTGGCCGCACCATACCGGTTCACCACCTGTTGCGATCCGGGGCCGCCGTAATTGCAAAACAGCACCGGGTATTTTTTTGCCGGATCAAAATTAGCTGGCTTCAGCATCCATCCATTTAGTGTATCGCCTTTACTGTTCGGAATACGGATAAACGCTGTTCTGCCAATGGCATATTCATTCAAAAGAGATTTCAATTTAGCATTTTCACTTTCGGTTTTTTCTTTTACTGCGCTGATGCTTCCCGCCTTATTTTCCACATCGTACAAGGTTACCGTTTGCGGGGTGTTGATGTCGGAATAGTAATCGTAAAACTTGGATTGATCGCCATTCATTTCAATACGATGCCAACCCGAACCATTAGTTAATTGCATTACTTTTTTGCCTTCCAGATCTGTCACAAATAAATTGCGGTCCATGGGTGTGGGATAAGCCGCTGTATAATAAACCAATCCAGCCTTTTCATCAATGCCATCTATCCCGGCTACATCATATTGGGCTTTAGTGAGTTCCTTCAATCCCTTTCCATCGGTGCCTTGCGAATACACTCTGGAAAAGCCATTCATTTCGGAACGGAACAGGAATGTTTTTCCGTTTTTTAAGAAGTGCCAGTCGTCCTGCCCGTCAATATCTACATAGTATTTATTTTTTTCTTCATAAAGCAGCGAAGCCGCACCGGTAGTGGGTTCGGTGGTTAAAAGCTTGAGATCATTTTGCAGACGGTTCATCCAAAAAACAATGAGTTTATTGCCGGTGGTTGTCCACACAATGCGGGGAATATAAATATCACCTTGCTCGTATTTAGCGGGAACGGTTTTGCCTTTGGCCACATCATAAATATGGATGGTAACGATGGAGTTGCTATCGCCGGCCTTGGGATATTTATAACTGTATTCTTTATTGTGGCTGTTATCAAAAAGGGTGAAGTCAAACTCCTTCACGCGACTTTCATCAAACTTGTAATAGGCCAGGTAAGCACCATCCGGGCTCCATTGGTACGCCTGGCTGAACGAAAATTCTTCTTCATATACCCAATCCGAATTGCCGTTAATAATGTGGTTCCATTTGCCATCGGTGGTAACCGCTTTGGCGCTGCCATCAGCAAGGTTGTAGAGGTAAAGATTATTATCCAGCACATAGGCAAGCTTAGTTCCATCCGGTGAAAATGTTGGATGAAGAATTTTGCCCTTATTAAGTTGGACCGTTTTTTTTGTTGCTACATCGTACACATACGCCACCGACTTAAACGAACGACGGTAGATAGGTTCGCGGCCGGTGTAAAACAAGATGCGTTTTTTATCGGTGCTTACTTCGTAATCGGCCGTGGCTAATTGCTTTCCGTTTTCGTCTTTAACGTCTTTAGCGGTAAACAAGCTGCTGTTGTCTTCCTGCGCAAAGCCTTGCACCGCCTCGGTTCTGAAGGTTCCTTTTTTATAAATGTCCTCAAGGGTGATTTGTTTTTTTTGAGCTGCTAAGACCAGTGGAAGAAAAAATATTACAAGCAGAAATCTTTTCATGAGTCGTGTATTTACAAGTTGTGTTTGCGAATGTAAAGGCAATCAGGGTTGTTTATAAATTCAGTTATTCTTCAACGCCTCGATCACTTTTTCAATGGGCTTTGATCCTTCCAGGGTTCCTACTAGTCCACCCTTTTTATTGTACATAGCCACAAAAGGAAAGTTATGGATAGAATAAAAAGTGAGTAAAAAATAATTCGGGTCTTTAGCCATTACTACATTGTTCATTTTAGTAAGGCCATAGCTTTCTGCAAAAGCTCTGATGCGATAATACGGGTAGGTGCTAACCATGATGATATGAACATTCTTAAAGCTGTCTTTATTCGCCACCAATTCTTGTGTTTCGTGCTGGCAATGTTCGCAGTCAGGGCTGAAGAACATGATAAGGACCGGCTTCCGCTTTGGGATGTCTTCTGTAGTGTACTTGGTCATGCTGTCACTCAAAACAAGGTTTAAGGGCGGCAGGGTAGGAAAGCGTTTATAGACTGGCGTCGTGGTATCGGCTTGGGAAAAGGCGGTAGCTGAAAAAATAGTCAGCAGTAAAAAAAGAAACCATTTCATGAAAGGCATTTGCACAAAAGTATTGATGTTCATTCATTGAAAATAATGCGGTAAACCTTGTGACTGCAATCTTCCACCCTCAACACATTTTTCTCTTACATTTGCCGCCTGCAATTAAAAATCTTTTATGGCAACTACATCAGATATCAGCCGCGGCCTTATTATTAAGTTAGATGGCAGCCTTTATAAAGTAGTGGAGTTTGGCGAAAACAAAACGGCCCGTGCCGCTGCTAAAGTATGGGCTAAACTAACGGGAGTAGATAACAACCGTTCCATTGAAAAAACCTGGAACAGTGGTGATAATATTTATCCGGTTCGGGTAGAGCGTAAGGAATACCAGTTTTTATATAAAGATGATACGGGCTATAACTTTATGGATAATGAAACCTTCGAGCAGGTTGCTGTAGCCGAAACTATGATTGATGCACCCAGGTTCTTACGGGATGGCGATCAGGTGAGTGTACTGTTTAATACAGAAACAGAATTGCCTATGAACGTGGAGTTACCGGAGAAGGTTGTTGTTCGTGTAACCTATAGTGAGCCTGGCTTGCGCGGCGATACGGCTACCAGAACCTTAAAGGCCGCTACGGTAGAAACAGGCGCCACGGTAATGGTTCCCCTGTTTGTAAATGAAGGTGAATTAATTCGTGTGAATACCAAGAGCGGCGAGTATGTAGAAAGGGTGAAGGAGTAGGTTTTAGTGTTCCAAACTATATGAGTTAGCATTCACTATTGGATGCTATTTCTATTTTCAGCCAGTTGGCTAATTGAGTAAGTTGACGTACAACTGCGGAACATTGAAACCTTTGAACTTTGTAACTTGACAGAATACTTATCTTAGCCGCCTGTTTTAACCAAAAACTTATAAATTGAAACACATGGATTTTAAACAGATTCAGGAACTCATCAAGATGATCAATAAATCGCAGATTGGTGAGCTTACGATTGAGCAAAAGGACTTTAAGATCACGATAAAACAAAAAGAAGAAAACATTACGCAGGTTGTTTCTCAGGCGATGCCAATGCAACAACAGCCTTACCAGCAGATAGCCCAGCCGCAAAATTATTTGCCTTCTCAACAAGAGCAAAAAGCAACGGCTCCCGCAGCCGAAGCCGCCAACCTTATTACTATAAAAAGCCCGATGATCGGTACTTTCTATCGCCGGCCGTCTCCTGATAAGCAAAACTTTTTAGAAATAGGCGATGAGGTAAGCGTAGGCAAAGTGGTCTGCATTATTGAAGCCATGAAACTCTTTAATGAAATAGAAAGTGAAGTAAGTGGGCGGGTAGTAAAAATTTTAGTAGAAGATTCATCGCCGGTAGAATATGACCAACCCCTGTTTATGGTAGAGCCTAATTAACCAGCGAAGCGCTTTCATTGATTCAATTTCAAACCCTCTTTTTGTGTTTAAAAAAATACTAATTGCCAATCGTGGCGAGATTGCATTGCGTGTGATACGTACCTGTCGCGAGATGGGCATTAAAACCGTTGCTGTTTATTCTACTGCCGACAGGGACAGCCTTCATGTAAAGTTTGCCGACGAAGCCGTATGTATCGGCAAGCCGCAAAGCAGCGATTCTTATTTAAATATTGCGCACCTGATGTCGGCGGTTGAAATCACCAATGCCGATGCTGTTCATCCCGGCTATGGCTTTTTAGCGGAGAACGCCAAGTTCTCACAAATTTGTGCCGATCATGGTATCAAGTTTATCGGCCCTACGCCGGACATGATCAATAAAATGGGTGATAAAATCACGGCCAAGGAAACCATGATCAAAGCCGGTGTTCCGGTTATTCCAGGTAGCGAAGGCTTATTAACCAGCGTAGAAGAGGCAAAGGGTTTAGCAAAAGATATGGGCTACCCGGTTATCATTAAAGCCACGGCTGGCGGTGGTGGTAAAGGCATGCGCATTGTTTGGGAAGATGGCGAAATGGAAAAGGCTTACAGCAGTGCCAAGCAGGAGGCTGCCGCATCGTTCAAAAATGATGGCATCTACATGGAAAAGTATGTAGAAGAGCCACGCCATATCGAAATACAGGTAGCCGGTGATCAGTTCGGGACTATCTGCCATCTTAGCGAGCGGGATTGTTCTATTCAACGCCGCCATCAGAAGTTAGTAGAAGAATCGCCGTCACCATTTATGACGCCGGAGCTTCGCCGCAAAATGGGCGAAGCCGCAAAGAAAGCCGCCGGTGCCATTAACTATGAAAGCGTTGGTACCATTGAGTTTCTGGTGGATAAACATCGCAACTTCTACTTCATGGAAATGAATACCCGCATACAAGTAGAGCATTGCGTTACGGAAGAAGTCATCAACCATGACCTGATAAAAGAGCAGATTAAAATTGCTATGGGTGAGCAAATCTCCGGAAGGGATTACCTGCCCCAGCTTCATGCCATTGAATGTCGTATCAATGCCGAAGATCCATATAACGATTTTCGTCCTTCGCCCGGTAAGATAACCGTGCTGCACCAGCCCGGCGGCCATGGCGTGCGGGTAGATAGCCATGTATATGCCGGCTATGTTATTCCGCCCTATTACGATAGCATGATTGGTAAATTAATTACCGTGGCGCAAACCCGCAACGAAGCGATTCAAACCATGTACCGTGCGTTAAGTGAATATGTGATCGAAGGCGTAAAAACAACTATTCCTTTTCATTTGCAGTTAATGCAAAACGATAAGTTTCGCTCCGGTGATTTTAATACCAAGTTTTTAGAAAGCTTTCAGATGCAATGATGCGTAATTATTGATGAACACTCAAGTCAAGGGTCAGTTGGTAAGCTAACTTTACTGATTATTGATCACCCATTGCCTTACCGTGCGTTAGCTTTGCGCTTCGAAACACCTCATGCAGCTCCCCGATCTTTCCAACCCCATTTGGTTTTTTGTTGCCACGCTGGTAGTATTTGCCGTGGTAACAGGCCGCTACTTTTTAATAGCTGGCGCCTTCTACTATTTCTTTCATAAGCGCTATGCAGGCAAATGGCAAAAGCGAAAGATCAACAGCAAAGCTTATAAGCAAGGCCAGTTTAAAAAAGAAGTTGGGTGGAGCATGCTTACGGCGGCCATCTTTTCTGTCACCGGTGCTTTAATGGGTTTGTTATGGCAGAAGGGTTACACCAAAATTTATGATGATATTCATGCTTACCCGCTTTGGTGGTTGCCGGTTAGTTTGGTAATTGCTTTGGTGGTGCACGAAACCTATTATTATTGGTTACACCGCTGGATGCACTTGCCCAGAATATTTCGTTTAGTGCATAAGGTGCATCACGATAGCAACATCACCTCACCGTGGACGGCCTTTTCTTTTCATCCGTTGGAAGGCATACTGCAAGCCCTTTTTTTACCGGTTCTTTTAGTAGTGATGCCGATGCAATTGTATGTGCTTATCATTCACCTTACGATCATGACGTTTAGTTCTGTAATCAATCATCTGGATATTGAAGTGTATCCGGCAGGCTTTCATAAAAATGTTATTGGCCGTTGGCTGATTGGCGCTACGCACCATTCGCTTCATCATAAGCAATTCAAATATAATTACGGCTTGTACTTTACTTTTTGGGATAAATGGAAGGCAACGGAAAGCCCGGTATTTGACAACTTATTTGAGGAAAAGACGCAGTAATAAATTTTTAGGGGATGTTTGCGATATAAGGACAGTAAGGAACCTCAGGCGTTTAGAATATTTTAAAAGATTAGTTTTACTTTAAGAGGTCCATTCATTAATGATTACTCATCACTGATTACCTTATTCATAAAGCCTTGCAGCGCCGCCTTCCAACACACTTTTAGGAAGTAGCCAGGTGATAAAACCACCTATTTTATTAATTACTCCGGTGATCACTTCTGCCTTTTTATCAAGCATCGCTTCTACAGCCGCCTTGCCTACTTGTTCTGGTGTCATCATTACTTTTTGGGCGGTCTTCATGGCTTTGGGCCCCACCTTAGCCCTTACGTTAAAATCAGTATCGGTAGAGCCGGGGCAAACGCAGGTAACACTAACCGATGATTTACGAAGCTCATGTCGAAGGGCTCTTGAAAAGCTTAACACCATTGACTTTGAAGCCGCGTACAAACTTAAATATGGAACGGCCTGGTAAGCGGCTGAAGAAGCAATATTTAAAATGTATGCTTTTGATTGTTTCTTTAATTGTGGTAAAAAAAGATAGGTGAGTTGAACAAGTGTGGTGCAGTTGAGTTGTATCATATTCACATGCTGCTCTAACGAATAGGATTCAAACGGCCCACTCAAACCGTAACCCGCATTATTCACTAAAACAGAGATAGCGAAATTATTTTGTGTACACCAATCAAACACTTGTTGGGCTGATGTTGAAGAAGATAAATCAACCGCCAAATATTGGACCTCTACTTTAAATGAGCTTTTTATTTCCTCGCTGACTTCTTTGAGTAAGTCCTCGCTCCGGGCTATTAATAAAAGCGAATAACCTTTAGCTGCCAGGTTTTGGGCAATAGCTTTTCCAATGCCTTTGCTGGCGCCGGTAATTAATGCAAACGACATTCAGTAAATTAATTTTGAACAGTAGAAGCCAGGCGATGATAAAAAGGCGTTTTGCTGTTTTTATCCTTAGGCTGGTATTTGCCGGTAACAACAGGTACGTACATTACCCTGCGGCGGCTTTTCTCGCCAATGAAAGGAGATTTTTGTACGCGATGCCAAAGGCGTCCATCATGAACAGTTAAGTCGCCGGCATTAATATCAAAGCCAACCTCTCGGCGGTCGGGCTTATGATCAATAAAGTATTTTTTTCCAAATAACAAGCGAAGCATTCCTTGTTTATGCGTACCAGGCAAAATGCGAAGGCCCCCATTTTCAAAAGGCACTGTATCTAAATGGATGCCTACATTAAGCATTGGCATGATGCGTTGGCCCAGAAACAGATCACGGGGGCTATCGGTATGCCATCCCATTTGCGAGAAGGCGCTTTCTTCGGTACGTACGTAATTATTTAAAACAAGGCCGTCTTTTTCATCTTCACCGATGCGGCCTTCAAACGGGCTTACCAATTCGGTAAGTGTTTGCAGGCGCGGGTCGGCTAACAGGTCTTTTAATACTTTGCTGTGTTGCGAGAGAAAGCAAAGCCGTTGAATACATTTATTGCCATTAACATCTTTTCCAAATTTCAGTGGAATACCGTTCATCTTATCATAACCGGCTTCCAGCCATTCTCTCTCTATCCGTTGTGTTTCGGCAATTATAGTTTGCACCTTTTCAGGTGTAATAAAATTTCTGAAGATGATTGCGCCATGCCTTTCAAAAAGTTCCAATTGCTCTTCCGTCAGTGTGGTTCCCAGCTCGTAGTAAGGAACAGTTAACTTTTTCATGGTCATTAAGGTTTTATTGTTAACTGAATAAGGTTTTTTTAAAAATAAGGCTTCTTTCAAAACGGTAAAGAAAAAGATATTTGCTCCCCGCTAAATTAGTATTAGTCAGATACCAGTTTTTTAGCGACGAAATAGCACAAGTACGCAAAGATAGGGGCGGCCAATACATCTATCGTATAATGAACGTGTTGCACTAAAACTAATACACCAATGGCAATACCACTGATAAGGGCAAATCGCCTATCTCTTTGTTTTTGCAGGCAAAAGAAAAACAGAAACTGAGAGGCGGTATGGCCGGAGTAAAAAAGGTCTTTGGTAATAAAATCTTTACCATAAAAAGAGTTGCTCAACGGGTCAATTAACGGTATAAGATGGTTTGGTGGATTTAACGCTATTATTGAGATAGTAATAAAACGGCTGCATAAGAAAAGCGTAAACGAGCAAAAGGCGAGCAGCATAAACTGAGGGTTCTGAAAACAACGCACCAACATTAAAGCGGCCATCATCCATACTAAAGAAAAAATCAATAGTGATACGTCCCTTGCCGGCAAGGCACGTAAAACAAAATCATGTAACACAAGGCCTTCACGCCGCTGAATAATCTGAAAGAAAAAAGGAAGGGCGGTAAGACAGATGGTTACAGCGGCAACCACTATCCAAAAACGCTTACGAAATACAGGGCTTTTAAAAGCCAGCGCCCAGTTGTTGATTTCTTTATTAAACAGTTTAATCACTATATCCATAATGCGATTAATAAGACAGGCGGCGAAGATAATAAATTGAAAAATGCAGGCAGGTAAACCACCAGGTTCATTCGTACCGCTCGTGTAATTTTGGCATTTTATAATGAAATAAATTTTTGTTGGCAGTGTTACTGCCGCCGCTTTGTAAGCTATCCTGAAATTTTTTCCGCTTCTGAACCTGCGGCACGCTATTCGCCTACCTTTGCCCGCCTTACAAGCTGTGGCATTTGCCAAAGCGGCTACTGTAAAGGCATTCATTAAATAAAACTAAAATCATACAAGTATGGCTAACAAAGTAAGTGTTACCCCTCTGCACGACAGAGTGATTGTAAAACCTGCTGCGGCTGAAGAAAAAACAGCCGGTGGCATCATCATCCCCGACACAGCAAAAGAAAAGCCTCAACGCGGAACTGTTATCGCTGCGGGCCCCGGTAAAAAAGACGAGCCGGTAACCGTAAAAGAAGGCGACACCGTTTTATACGGCAAGTATGCCGGTACTGAAATTTCTATTGAAGGTGACGACTTTCTTATTATGCGTGAAAGCGACATCTTGGCTATTGTTTAAGTAGCAAGCTGCTAACTGCAAATAGTTAGCATAGAAAATTATCAACAAAACAATCTATTCACAAAATCATCAAATTAAATACTATGGCAAAACAACTGTTCTTCGAAACGGATGCCCGCAATAAAATGAAGAGAGGCGTGGACATTCTGGCCAACGCCGTTAAAGTAACCTTAGGACCAAAAGGCCGCAACGTAGTAATCGAAAAAAAATTCGGATCACCTTCTGTTACTAAAGATGGTGTTACCGTAGCTAAAGAAATTGAACTGGAAGACGCTATTGAAAATATGGGCGCCCAGATGGTAAAAGAAGTAGCGTCTAAAACCGCTGATATTGCCGGTGATGGAACTACTACAGCAACCGTTTTAGCTCAAGCCATCATTACCGAAGGTTTGAAAAACGTAGCTGCGGGTGCTAACCCAATGGATTTGAAACGTGGTATTGATAAAGCCGTAAAAGCGGTTATCGAAAACCTTCGCTCTCAATCCCAAACCGTTGGTAACGACAATAAAAAAATTGAGCAGGTAGCTACCATTTCTGCCAACAACGACAGCGAAATCGGTGCTTTGATTGCTCAGGCAATGGAAAAAGTTTCTAAAGATGGTGTGATCACTATCGAAGAAGCCAAGGGCATTGAAACTACTGTTGATGTAGTTGAAGGTATGCAGTTCGATCGTGGTTACATCTCTCCTTACTTTGTAACCAACAGCGAAAAAATGCAGGCTGAACTGGAGAACCCATACATTCTTATTTATGATAAGAAAATCAGCAGCATGAAGGATATTCTTCACATCCTTGAAAAAGTAGCACAACAAGGCGCTCCTTTATTAATCATCTCCGAAGATCTGGAAGGCGAAGCATTGGCAACATTGGTAGTAAACAAATTACGGGGTACGTTGAAAGTGGCTGCTGTTAAGGCTCCTGGCTTTGGCGACCGTCGTAAGGAAATGCTTCAGGACATTGCCATTCTTACAAAAGGACTTGTGATTTCCGAAGAGCAAGGTTACAAACTGGAGAACGCCGACCTGACTTATTTAGGCCGTTGCGAAAGGGTTGTGATTGACAAAGACAATACAACCGTTGTCGGTGGAAAAGGCGAGAAGGAAGGAATCACTTCCCGAATTAACCAAATCAAATCTCAGATCGAGAATACAACATCTGATTACGATAAAGAAAAGTTGCAGGAGCGCTTAGCCAAATTGAGTGGCGGTGTTGCCGTTCTTCATGTAGGTGCTGCTACCGAAGTTGAAATGAAAGAAAAGAAAGACCGTGTTGATGACGCCTTACATGCAACAAGAGCCGCAGTAGAAGAAGGGATTGTTCCTGGTGGTGGTGTGGCGTATGTACGTGCTATCGCTAACCTGGATTCTATCCAAACATTAAATTCCGACGAAGCTACCGGTGTACAAATCGTTCGCCGTTCTTTGGAAGAGCCGCTTCGCCAGATTGTTGAAAACTGCGGTATTGAAGGTAGCGTAGTTGTAAATAAAGTTCGCGAAGGAAAAGGTGATTATGGCTTTAATGCCCGCACCGAAGTGTACGAAAACCTAATTGCAGCCGGCGTTATTGACCCGACTAAAGTTACCCGCATCGCTTTGGAAAATGCGGCTTCTATTGCCGGTATGTTGCTGACAACCGAGTGTGTTGTTGCCGACAAGCCTGCTCCAAAAGAAGCGGCTGGTCATGGTGGACATGGTATGCCAGGCGGCGGTGGTATGGGTATGGACTACTAATATCAATTAAGTAATTGGCAATAGTCAATAGGTGACTGCGAAAAGCCCTATCGTGAAAGCGATGGGGCTTTTTAAATTTTATTTCTATGGAACAAAAAAAGTCGTTAACTTGAAATCATCAGTCAACTGTTCCCCTGAATACAATATATTTTCTGGCTTCGTTCTTGCCGCTTAATCCTTTCCCACAGCATTTTTTATTTTAAAACCAGTTGTTATGTTATCAAAATTTTTTAGCTGGATCAAGGCCTGTTTCGTAAAAGACGGCAGGAAGGGAAAAGAAAAAGATGGTTTTAATGATAACCCATTTCTTATCCTGTAGTTACAGGGAACGGCATTGTAATAGCAAGTTTTGTAAATGTTTTTTCATGCACGTACTTAACCATTCATTTTAATTTACCCCTCAACATTCACCGGCCTTATCATTTTTTTTCAATCTATTGATGACAATTGAAGTATGCTATATATTCGTAAACACACTGGAAAATCCAATGTCGTTTCTTACCCGTTAATCCTGCCGGAAAAGCCTGGTGTCCTGAGCGGCAGGTATTATTAGGTTTACTATAAATAATTCGGGTGATGCCGAGTCTTACGGAAAAAATTATAAAGCTCCCTAGGGAGCTTTTTGCTTGCAGTATACCTTCAAATCCACAACTGGCAAGGCTTTTGCAAAATGTGGTAAAAATCTACAGTATGAAAATTAAGATCTTTAGCTTATCCATTTTTTTAGTCGGTGCCGGTTTAATCAGCAAGGCACAATCAGGCGTGTATCTTAAAGGAGGCTTAAATCTCGCTAATGTTTCGGTTACCGATAATGGCCGCGTTGACAAAGCCAATCAGTTAACATCTTTTCAGGTTGGCATTGTTGGTAATGTAAAACTGGGTACATCCTTACTCTATCTGCAACCGGGCTTAGTTTACACAGGCAAAGGGTCTAAGGTAGAGCGGGGCACACAAGGTAAGCCGGGGTACTTTAACCAAACGTTTAATCCTATGTATGTGGAGTTGCCAGTGAACATTGTTTTTAAAACACCCAACACAAAATCAGGACGCTTGTTTGTCGGCGCTGGTCCTTATATAGCAGCAGGCGTGTCCGGAAAAATAAAGACGCAAGGGACCAATCTTTTAGGTGGCAACTATGGTCCGCTCGAAAAAAATATCGAGTTTTCAAACGATGATCCTACTACCTTAAATCAGGAAGAAGGAGCGGGCCTTTACCGGGTGAAACGCTTTGACTATGGTATAAACGGCACAGCGGGCTTAGAAGGCAAAAACATTGTTATAGGCTTGAATTATGGACTGGGACTGGCAAAACTGCAAAGTGGCACTAACAGTAATGCTGATAACGATGATAAGAACCGGGTACTTAGTTTATTTATCGGTTTTAAATTTTAAAACTACTTGGTTATACACAAAAAAGGTCAGCATTTGCTGACCTTTTTTTCTTGCTGGCCGTTACTCTTTTATTTTACTTCTACCGAGTATTCTTTAACAGCAACTGGCTTATCACGTTGCCAGCTCCGCCGCTGCCGAAATATCAATTGTACCGTACCTGGCTTTGAAGCAGCAATATCAAACACTTCATCCAGGCTTTGCCCCGCCGCTAAATTGCTGGTGTTTGTGGTTCCTTCCGATACGATGGAAACAACTCCCGACCGGTCAATTTCATAATCCCACATATAGCCGGCAGTAGCAAGGCTTTTGAATTTAAGTGTGACGCTGTTCCCTACATTCAACGTAATTTTTTCCATTCGTTTTAGTTTTATAACCGATGGTGTACACGACTAATATTTGTGCCATGCCATACATGAATGTGGTAAGAATAAAAACAGGCTGAACTCCAGAGGGTCAATCTCAGATCAAGCGAATAGTCCAAAAATCGTCACAACGTCCCGGGTCAGTGATGTAGGCATAGGGCATATAAAAGTATCCTTTATCGCCCCAGCCCGTACCCCACGAATTGCGAATGATAAATGCACTCTTCTTATCATCATAGCCAACGCCCATCACGGCATGGCCGCCCATAACTTTTTCTGCGGGTTTTGGCATCGGCATCTTCCCTGTCTTAGCTACTTCCGCTGTCATAAAGCTTTCAAAAACAGTAAAGCCGAAAACAAACGGAAAGCCTTCTCCCAGGCAGCTTTGCAGTTGCGATAAATTGTTTACTAACCGGCTGTACGTTTTAATTTGATTTTTCTTTGCATCCTTGTAACAGGCGGCAGGCGGCTTTTGCGCAAATTTCGCAATGTCGTAGGGCCACTCTTTTTCAGGGCAAACCCCTTCATGGTTCATGGTTTTTATGCCATCGCGTATGTAAGCGCCGCTATCCGAATTGACGGTGTTGATGAGCACCCGTTCGTTATAATAAATGAACAGTCGGGAAGGCATAAAGTCGGGCTTCGACTGCTTCTTTAAATCAAACTCAAAGGCGCCTGCCAAAGCGTTTGCAGTGCAGCTACCCAAGTGACCCTGATCGTAAACCGGAGGGCAGGATTTTCGAAGGTCAACTGCTGTTTTAATACTCTTGGTAACGGCCATGGGTGCCGCATACATCAGGTCCCTGGAGTCGGGCAGATCGGGCAGCCAGCCTAAGCCATGTGTTTGTTGTGTTGCCATAATACGTGTTTGGTTTTAATTAAAAAATAGTTGTGTTCAATTTGTAATAGTGCTTATTCAAAAACAGGAACAATAATCTTTACTAACTTTTTCAGACCTTCTTCAAAACTTACTTCGTAAATGCGTTGCGTAACTAAGCGGCCATGCATGTTATCCAAATCATAACCTACTTCCTCCGATTCGGCCATCAGTCTCGCCGTGCCATAATCGGTTAACTGTTTTTTGAACGATTTTTCGATTATGTCCTGTGAAAGCGGAGCGGAGTCGCCTTTATCTTTTGGATTAACGGCCATGCTTTTTGATAACGGGCTAAGGTTGGACACTTTTTTTACAGAGCTATGTAAATGGGTAACCGTTCCATCGTTATCAACCGTAACCCTTATTGCGCCATGATTATTATTGACCACCGGCACGCCGTTAATTACCTGCTTAAATTGAACGGTGGTATCGGTAACAAATTCTTCTTCCTTATGCGATTTGTCTTTGGTGTTGCCACCGGCTGTTTTGCCTAAACGAATCATATCAAATTGAATTTCTTCACCGGCATGCAGGTTGTGTTTTTTAATATGCTCTCCGGCAAGGCGGATAGCTTCTTTTTCATCAAGCTTTTTCTTATTGTTATAATTCACGTTGCCCAGCTTAATGTGTAGCTGGCCATACCTGTCGAGACCTATGATTTGATTGTTAGCTTCTACCGAGAACATTCCATCTTTGCTCATGGCAGTAACCGGATTTTTCAGGCCAACTGCTTTTGCAATAGCATTCACATGGTCCTGCGAAAACGTTTCGGGCGCCAACTCTGCTACCATTAATTTTTTAGGAAGTGTTTTGTTACGGGCTGCCATGGATGCGGCTGTGTACCACCGCCACTGGTACCAGTTACGGCCTACAGCCGACCAGTTAAAATTTCGTTCGTTAAAAAGAATATTGGTGGCTTCGGCCTGTGTGGCCCCCGAGGCTACAGCCGTTGGGCCCTGATGAGAAGTAATGTCCCAACTGGCGTTCAGCCAGGCAGTAGTAAACGATTCGCCGTTTTTCCAATGGTTCCAAAAGTTTTTGCCGTAATCACCGCTATCTATGCTGGTGGTTTCAAAGCCAAACAAAATACGGAAGCCGGGATTACTATCATGCGCCCACCAGGTACTGATTGGCGTTAAACCGCCGCCCACTCGGCAGGACAAGCAAGTGCTCCAGAAAATATAGCGGATGCGCTGGTTGCCAAACAGGGCTTTGTTATTGGAAAAAAACCAGGTTTCGTTATTCCATTTGCCACCCATAGGCGCCTGAAATACGCCGGTATTGGTCATGTTGCCATGGCCGGAGTGATAGAAAATACAAACCGCATCTACACCATAATAGTTTTGCCAATGGTCATACGGCTCTTCATACAGCCAGCTTTGCACAGCGCCATCTATGTACCAGAAGTTGGCCGTGTACCAGTTATACAAGTAGGTGTAAAAGCCTCTTGCATCGTTGTGGGTTTGATGAAGGTCTGAATTGTGATTACCGAAGTTGCCGGAGAAGTCCTGAATGCTGCAAACGCCTAATAAATTGTTGGGTGCCGCCGGTGCGGTTAACGCTTGTTGGTCCGGTGAAGCAAAAGGCGAGGAAAGCCCTTTGATAATTTGTTTGGAAGGCACTACCAGGTTGTGTTTGGTGACCTTGGTAACATTTTGTTCTAACTCGTTTGGGAGGTTTTCTTTTTTGATTTTGGTAGCCATAATGCAAGGTTTATTGTTGAAGGATGTTTGTGACAAAGCAAAGCCCTCAGGAAGGCAGCGGTAACTACAACACGGACCGTTTTAGTGAGAATGTAAATGAGGGCTACGGATGATTGTTTTCGTTGGGAACGATTAGTAGTGTACAGCAATCCTGTGCAGAAACATTCGTTTGCCTATTTAGTATAGCAACAACTTCAACCATGTTTACATTACCTTATTTAACAGGAATGATGATCAGGTAAACGCATGGATGTTTTGGTTATGTGCATGGTTAGCGATAGAAGATTGTTGGTTACTGAATGGCGGCGGATAGATATTAAATGTTTCTGATACGAAAATAGGTTGTGTAAAAAGCAGTAAATAGTAAAAAATCGCCAAGTTTCATTAGTTGATAAAAAAGCTTCCGTTTTTTTCTTCCATCATTAGCTGGCCTTTAAAAAAAAGAGAAGGGCTGCAACCGGTGAACTGGTGAAAATCTTTAATCAGGTGCATTTGGTCAAAGTAGCCACAGGCCTGTGCTATAGAACTCCAGCCGGTTTCTGTTGAATTTATTTTCAGTCGCAACGCATTGGTGAAACGCACAATGCGGCAATACAGTTTTGCCGGGATGCCTACCTGCTCCTGAAAGCGACGTTCAAAATTGCGAAGGCTCATGTTTACATAGCTTGCCAGTTGGGCCGTATTAATAGTAATGTTATTTAAAATGATGTTGGAGGCCGCCGTGATGCCATCAAATAAATCCGTTGCTGTTTGCTTCGACATTAGTTGTAGTAAGAAATCGTTTGCTATAGTTTTCATCTGCTCTTTATCGCCACAATTTTTTAGAGCATCGCCCAATACCTGCAATGGCTTTCCCAGGAAAGTGATAGCGTCAAGTGTTTTGTTGACAAAGGCTTTTGGTGAAAGCAAGAAGAGTTTGTAAAAGCCATTGGGCGTAAAGTGAATATAAAATAAATTGCCCGGTTCGTTCAGATAGATGGTGCCATGGCAGGTGGTTGAAAGGCCTGTAATATAGTAAGGCCGCAAAAGGGACTGGCCTTCTGCAGATGCCGGCAAACCGTGTTCGGTAAGACAGAACACAAGACATAATTCGTGCAGGGCATGAACGGGTTTTATGCTGTACAAGCCTTTTTTAGTAATATGACGAATAGAAAAACAGCGGATAAAAGGAGTCAATACCGGTGCGGTGGGAATGTTGGAAAAGGAATTCATATAGAACTGCTTTACAAGGTTAGTTTCAGGTAGTGGAAGTAATGGTTAACGCAGTTGAAAGCTACACGAAATTGTTTACAGATAGAATTAATTTTTAATGGATGAGATACTACATCTTATTAGCGGGGCCATAAAAAAAGTCCCAACTAAGTGAGACTTTAAAATATAATTCACCAAAAACTTTTACGCATCTTTTCCATGGCAGTTTTTAAACTTTTTACCACTTCCACATGGGCAAGGATCGTTGCGGCCAATCTTTGGTCCCACCTTTATTGGCTCCTGACGCACCGCTATATTACCAGCTGGGCTTGAAGGGTCGTAGTAGTCTTTTTCATTCGCTGCATAATCTTCTCCCACGGCTTCTATTTCTTCTTTGTTAGCCCGCATTTTACTCATGTCGGTTTTTTGCTGGCGGCCTTCGCGTAATGCCGGTTGTTTAGCGCCTCGTAAATTTTGCCCTGACCCCTCCTGCTCTTCCTGTATCGGTAGCTGCGAATGGCATAAGAAAGAAACAATCTCCCGATTTAATTCACTACTCATCCTGCGGAACAAATTATAGGCTTCCATTTTATAAATCACCAATGGATCTTTTTGTTCTAAGTAAGCCGTTTGTACGCTCTGCTTTAAATCATCCATAGAACGTAAGTGTTCTTTCCAGCTATCGTCAATGATGGACAAGGTAATATTGCGTTCCATCGCTTTACACAATTCATCCCCTTCGCTGGTGACTACTTTGTCCAGGTTGGCTAACACATTAATTCCTTTGCGGCCATCGGTAAAAGGCACTACTACGTTTTCAATGTGAGCGCCTTGTGTTTGACGAATGTTTTTAAACACCGGTACCGACTGGGCTTTTACATCGTCTTTATGGCGCTGGTAATTTTCAATGGCATCGGTGTATAAACGGTCGGTTAAATCGCCGGCCTGTGTGGTTTTAAATTCCTCCGGAGTCAGTTGAAAATCTAAACCAAACGTTACGATGCAACCCAGCTTGAATCCTTCATAATCATCCTGTTCTTTATAGCTGTTCACCAATTCTTCCGCCGTTACCGAAAAAGCATTATCAATATCCAATGCCAACCGATCACCAAATAAAGCGTGGTTTCGTCTGTCATAAATCGCATTCCGCTGCATGTTCATCACATCATCATATTCCAGCAAACGCTTACGAATACCAAAGTTGTTTTCCTCTACTTTGCGCTGCGCCCTTTCAATGGATTTGGTGATCATGCTGTGCTGGATCACTTCACCTTCTTTATAACCAAAGCGGTCCATTAATCCGGCAATACGTTCGCTGCCAAACATGCGCATCAGGTCATCTTCCAACGCAATATAAAACTGTGAGGTACCAGGGTCGCCCTGGCGGCCAGCGCGGCCACGCAACTGCCTGTCCACACGACGGCTTTCATGTCGCTCCGTACCAATGATAGCAAGGCCCCCGGCTTCTTTTACACCTGCTCCTAACTTGATATCCGTACCGCGACCAGCCATGTTGGTGGCAATGGTGATAGCGCCTGCCAAACCGGCTTCGGCTACTATCTGCGCTTCACGGGCATGTTGCTTTGCGTTGAGAACATTATGCGGAACCTTTTTTACCTGCAACATGCGGCTTAGTAATTCGCTCACTTCTACCGAAGTAGTGCCCACCAGCACCGGACGGCCTGCATTGCGGAGGGCTTCTATTTCATCTATAACAGATTTGAATTTTTCCTTGCGTGTTTTATACACTAAATCCTGCTGGTCTTTACGGGTAACCGGTATATTAGTAGGAATGTTTACTACATCTAATTTATAGATGCTCCATAATTCCGCTGCTTCTGTTTCTGCCGTACCCGTCATACCCGCCAGCTTATGGTACATGCGGAAATAGTTCTGCAAGGTTACTGTTGCATACGTCTGGGTAGCGGCTTCAATCTTTACATTTTCTTTCGCTTCAATGGCCTGGTGCAAGCCATCGCTGTAACGGCGGCCATCAAGGATACGGCCGGTTTGTTCATCTACAATTTTAACCGCGCCATCCATCACTACGTACTCCACATCTTTTTCAAAAAGCGTATAGGATTTTAATAGCTGTTGCACGGAATGAATGCGATCCGCTTTAATTGCGTATTCATTTAAGATGGCTTCTTTTTGATGCAGCTTGTCTTCCGCAGGAAGGTCGCCATTTTCCACTTCGGCCAGCCGTACACTAATGTCGGGCAGCACAAAAAAATCAGGGTCTTCACCGGAACGGGTGATCATAGTGAGACCCTTATCCGTTAAGTCAACTGACTTATTTTTTTCATCAATATGAAATAGCAATTCTTCATCTACAATACCCATGTGGCGCATCTGGTCGGCGAGGTAATAGTTCTCGGCCTTTTGCATTTTCACTTTTATACCGGGCTCACTTAAAAACTTAATAGTAGGTCCATATTTGGGCAACCCACGAAAGGCACGGAACAGGTAAAGGCCACCACCTTTAGGATCATCATCGCCTTCAGCAAAACGCTTCTTGGCTTCATTTAAAAAGCCGCGTACCAAACGTTCCTGCGCTTCAACCAGGCCTTGCACCCTTGGACGTAAAATATGGTACTGCTGGTCGTCGCCTTTCGGTACCGGGCCTGAAATGATTAACGGCGTACGGGCATCATCAATCAATACACTATCCACTTCATCCACCATTGCATAATGGTGTTTGCGCTGCACCATTTCTTCCGGCGAATGCACCATGTTATCCCGCAGATAATCAAAACCAAATTCATTATTGGTACCATACGTAATATCGGCGAGGTAAGCTTTGCGCCGGGCTTCGCTATTGGGTTCGTGCTTATCAATACAATCAACACGCAGACCTAAAAATTCAAACAAGGGGCCGTTCCATTCACTGTCACGTCGGGCTAAATAATCGTTCACGGTTACAATGTGAACGCCTTCACCCGCCAACGCATTCAGGTAGGCAGGCAGGGTAGATACCAATGTTTTTCCTTCACCGGTTGCCATCTCGGCAATCTTGCCCTGATGCAATACCGCGCCGCCAATCAACTGCACATCGTAATGAACCATGTTCCAGGTAACATCGCCACCGCCGGCCGTCCAGGTATTTTTAAACGTTACCTGATCGCCATTGATAGTAATATGTTTTTTTGTTGTGCTTAGTTCTTTATCTAAGTCTGTTACCGATGCAGTAAGCTCAGAATTTTCTTTAAAGCGGCGGGCTGTTTCTTTTACTACGGCAAAGGCTTCGGGCAGCAACTCTTTTAATACCTCCTCAATTTTTTCATCGCGGGTTTTCTTTAGCTTATCAGCCTCCTGATACACCGCATCTTTACCAACAAGATCTGTAAAAGGCAAGTCGTCGGCCTTTTGATTGGTATCGCTGATTTCTGTATCTATGTCCTTAATATGTTCTTTTATACGGTTGCGGAATTTTATAGTCTTTGCCCGCAATTCATCGTTGCTTACATCCTGTAGCAGAAGAAACTGTTGATTAATTTGAGCGACTAACGGCGTTATCAACTTCACGTCTTTTTCCGACTTGTTGCCGCCAAACATTTTTGAAAGAAAGCCAATCATACGTAGTAATGGGTGTTATTGGGAGTTCTATTAATAAAGATTTTTAGTTCGTCAAGAATGGTGCTAACAACGGTTAGTAGCCAATTTGACAGAGCGGCCAAAGATAATTGTTTTGCGACGGCTTTTCCTATCAGTAAGGCATCTTAACAAACGGCTACAATTAAAATTTGCTTAACGAACTTTAGGGCCGCTATCGTAATTAATAGTAAACCAAATTATGCGAATCTTCCTCCTTTTAATAACCTGCTCTGCTTTGGCTTCCTGCCTTAATAATGCTGAAATTGGTTCAGCAAAAGATGTAGATCCGAAAAGCATTTATTACGATTATACTGTTTCAGGCGAGGAAGGCAGCGATGATGCTACGATGATGCTACAATACCGCTTTGGTGGACGAAATGGAACTACGCTGGTATTGGATAGTCCCGCCAAAGTTTTGGTAGATGGCGTGCAGATAAAGGTGGACAGCGCTAAACTAACCGGCGCTTTTTATGAACTGATAAAACCGGCGGCCAGCTTCAACGGAAATCATACAATTCTATTTACCGACCGTGATGGTAAAGAACATAAAGAAGAATTTAGCTACCGTCCGTTTGCCTTGGCCAATGAACTTCCTGAAAAGATAAAGCGCCAGCCTTTTACCATTAAGCTAAATGGTTTTGATACAGGCCAGGCTTTGGTGCGACTTGTTATGATGGATACCGCCTTTAAAACCCGGGATGTAAATATGGAAGTGTATGTAGAAAGCGGTCAACTACGGATTGATAGCATGCAATTAGCAAATTTGAAAAACGGACCTATAAACCTGGAGCTCTACCGCGAGGAAGAGCGACCGTTGAAACAACCATCGAAAGAAGGTGGCCGGCTTCAGATTACCTATAGTTTAAAACGCCAGTTTGAATTGATTGATTAGCCATTGGTTTTAGAAGGAAGCATTAACTATTTACCTACTACTTTGACCCTAATTATGAAACAGATTTTATTTTTCGCTGCCTTATTTTTTGCCATCAATGGCACCGCACAACAAACCTCTTTGTACGATTCGGTAATTCAGCGCCATGATAAGCTCACGAAAACCGGGCTTACTATTTTATCAGGATGGTCATTAGCCAGCATTGCTACCGGCCTCATTGGACAAAATAATACCACCGGTGAACAGAAATATTTCTACAAGAAAAATATTTTATGGGGTGGTATCAACCTTGGAATTTCAGGTCTTGGGATGCTTCGGATGGCTATCAGCCCTGCAAAAAATTACTCGCCGGCCGGAGCCTTAAAGCAAGTGGAAGCGACCCAACGGATTTTTCTTTTTAATACAGGGCTCGATCTGGCTTATATAGGCTTGGGACTTTACACCAGAGAAAGGGCCAACCGGTTTACAGGCGATAAAAAGGATAAGCTATTGGGCAGCGGCAACTCCCTGATAGTGCAAAGCTCTTTTCTTACGTTGTTTGATGGAGTGATGTACCTGCTTCATTCTAAAAACCGCAACAGGCTTGATGTGAAGCTCGAAAACTTAAGCCTCTACGCTACTCCAAAAGGTTTGGGACTGTCCTACCGCTTTTAAAATCTTAATTCTTACCGTCGAAGTTGATAGCCCTTTTTCTATACGATGGAAGTTCAGTACGTCTGCCTTACTTTTGCGGCCGATTAAACGTTATTAGTTGGGCAAATGGCTGAATAGAAGTACAAAGTGTACAAGCGAGCCCTTCGACTATGCTCTGGATAAACTTGCAACAGACGATGATTGTAATACTACAGCTAAGTACAAAAAAAATCTTGATTGAATAAGGAAGAAGTGAATGCCTCAACTAAAGAACGTTAAACGGTAAACTTTAAACTTTAAACTTACATGGCTGGCCAGTTAAAAGAAGTCCGCAACCGCATCAAATCGGTTCAAAGCACACAGCAGATCACTAAAGCCATGAAAATGGTAAGCGCCGCAAAGCTGCGCCGGGCGCAGGATGCCATTATTCAAATGCGTCCTTATGCAAAAAAATTGCAGGAGATGCTGAGCAATATTGTGAGCAACACAGAAGTGGAAGGCGGCATTGCCTTAGCTACCGAACGTACGGTGGAAAAAGTGTTACTGATTGTTATTACCTCCGACCGTGGACTGGCCGGCGCTTATAATGCTAACCTGATAAAGCTGGCTAAACAAACGATCAAGGAAAAGTACGAAGCGCAATTTAACAGCGGCCATGTCACCATCTGGGGCATTGGTAAAAAAGGGTACGAGCATTTCTCCAAAAACAATTACAACGCCTCCGATGCATACAAAGATATTTTTTTGAACCTTACGTTTGAGAATGTGCAAAAGGCGGCTTCCGCAGCCGTGGAAGCCTTCCGTAACCGTGAATTTGATGCGGTAGAATTAGTGTACAGTGAATTTAAAAATGCGGCCACGCAAGCCTTTAAAGTAGAGCCTTTTCTTCCCATACCGAAAGTGCAAAACGTTTCCGGCTCCGAAGTAAAAGCAGATTTTATTTTTGACCCAAGCAAAGAAGAGTTGATTGCCGAACTGATGCCCAAAATTTTAAATACACAATTATACAAGGCGGTGTTGGATGCCAATGCTTCCGAACATGGGGCCCGCATGACGGCAATGGATAAGGCCAGTGAAAATGCCAATGAATTATTACGCAACCTGAAAATTTCTTACAACCGGGCCAGGCAAGCCGCTATTACTACTGAGTTGACGGAAATTGTAAGTGGCGCTGCAGCATTGAAGGGATAAAACCGATGACGGATAACAGATGATAGATGGCAGGAAGGTACTGTAATCACCATAATCTGTCATCCAACATCCATCATCTATTTTCAAATGGAAATTTCTGATCTCATACCGCATATCGAATCGCTGGTCTTCGCATCGGACAAGCCATTGACTTCTTTGGAAATAACTGATCTTATCAACGCTGCTTTCGGCTTTATGGAAGAGAAAGTGTCGCTTGATCAAATTGACGCTTCCATCAAAGGCATCGTGGAAAAATACCAATCCGAATTTTACCCATTTGAAGTAAAGCAAAGTGGCGGAGGCTGGCAGTTTCTTACCAAAAAAGAATTTCATAAAACGGTAGCGCAGCTAAACGGAGAAAAGTTTCTTAAACGCTTATCCAGTGCGGCTTTGGAAACGTTAGCTATTGTGGCGTACAAGCAACCCGTCACTAAAGGCGAGATAGAATCCATACGCGGCGTCAGCTCCGATTATGCCATTCAAAAGTTGTTGGAAAAAGAGCTGGTCATTATCACCGGCCGCAACGAAAAACTGCCGGGGCACCCGCTGGTGTATGCCACTTCAAAAACCTTCATGGATTATTTTGGCATCAATACACCGGAAGATTTACCCAAGATCAGAGAGGTTCTGGCGGAGCAACTGATTCAACCTACTGTGATCAATCACACCGATTTTGAACCCGCCGATGCGGTGCCGGAAAATAGTGAAAATGAATTAATGATTGGCGATGATGCTGCCCTTACAGAAAATGAAACGAGCGGCGAAGAATCCATTGGGAAAACGCCGGAGGAAAACGAAGAAGTAGCCGGTAAAACGGTTGACGGTACCGAAACATTAGAAGATGAAATAGCGAAAGAGGAAGCTATCTCGGACGCAATATTTGTAGCGGAGGATGAAGCCATCGCGGAAATAGAGATTGAAAATAGTCCGGAAGCAACCTTCCTGCAAGAGCTATCAATCAACAATGAGGCTATGCCTTCCCCTGATGCTGAAGGACCGAAACACTAACTTCATCTTCCATTTATTTATACGAATAAAACTTTCGCTGCGCATGTTATCGCCTGATCAATTAACCGACTTAGCCCAACGCTTCGGCACACCGCTTTATGTATATGACGCGGAAAAAATCAGCGTGCAATACCAAAAATTAACCACTGGTTTTGCGGGCCTCGATGCCCGGTTTTTTTTCGCCTGCAAAGCATTAACCAACATTAATATTTTAAAGTACATAAACACCCTGGGTGGTGGAATTGATTGCAGCAGTGTGAATGAAGTAAAGCTGGCGCTCCATGCCGGCGTGGCGCCGGAAAAAATCCTTTATACCTCCAATGGCATCTCCTTTCAGGAAATTGAAGAAGTAGTCCAAACTGGCGTCCACATTAACATTGACAGCTTATCTAACCTCGAAAAATTTGGAAAGAAATACGGTGATACGTATCCGGTTGGCGTTCGTGTGCGTCCTAACATTTTAGCTGGTGGTAATCTTAAAATATCTACAGGCCATGAAAGGAGTAAGTTCGGTATTCCGGTGGAGCAGCTCCATTTAATAAAAGCGATTGTTGCGGAAAACCATCTTACAATAAAGGCACTGCATATTCATACCGGCAGCGATATAAAAGACGCTGATGTGTTTTTACATGGATTGAAAGTACTGAACGACCTGGTGGTGCATTTCCCGGATTTAGAAGTTATTGACATGGGTGGCGGGTTTAAAGTTCCTTATGAGCCGGAAGATGAGGAAACCGACATTCCGCTTATTGCCCGCAAGTTGAAAGCCTATCTTGATACTCATTTGTTCGCCAACGGAAAAAAATACCAATTATGGTTTGAACCGGGTAAATACCTGGTAAGTGAGTGTGGCTATCTTGTTACACAGGTAAATGTGCTAAAAGACAATGGGACACAAACTTTTGCCGGAATTAACAGCGGCCTCAATCATCTGATACGGCCCATGATGTATGATGCCTATCATCGCATTGCCAACATCTCCAACCCAACGGCTAAGGAAAAAGTTTATACTGTTACCGGATACATCTGCGAAACGGATACGTTTGCTACAGACCGTTTACTGCACGAGGTGCGGGAAGGTGACTTATTAGTCATTTACAACGCCGGTGCTTATGGTTTTGAAATGGCATCTAATTATAACTCCCGCTACAAGCCTGCCGAAGTTTTAGTGAAGAACGGAGCGGCGCACCTGATAAGAAAGCGGGACAGCTTTGAAGATTTACTGAAAAATCAAATCCAAATTTTATAAAAAAATCCCTCGCTTTTGGCGGGGGATTGTTATGGTTAAAGTGAAGCTATTTTAAGATGGTTTCACCGTAGTTACGGTAGTCATTTTTGTGGTGGCTGTCATATCTTGTCCGCTAACGCTGGTGCTGGTTTCAGTAGTGGATGTTGACGTCTTTTGTTTTAGCAGACCGGTGGTTTTATCTAAAGTAACAGTACCGGTGGCAGCAACGGTTCCTTTTACCTCTAAGCTCATGCCCATCATTTCCTGTTTGGTATTTATTTTTCCATCACCGGTAAAATCAAGCAGCACTTCACTGGAAGTAATATCCTTTACAGTATAAACGGTTTTAAACGGGTTGCCGTTTATGCCGGTAGTATCAGTCCAGCTATCGCCTTTACCTACTTCATGGTCGGGCAGAATATGAAACAGACTTGCATCACCGGCTTTTGGCGGTGCACTGCCCACATTAAATTGCGACATAAACATGCTCATCATGTCGCCGCTTTTCTGTTCTTTCTTTTTCTTGGTTGGGTCTTCCTTTACGCTGATTATTCTTCCGTTGGCATCAACAGTAAATTCCTGGTGCGTGTCAATAGATGGCTTTATAGATTGTCCAAGATCACTGTTTAAATCTTCTTTTTTATCAGAATCAAAAGTTTTTTCCTGTCCCATTACCGAAAAGGAAAACCGGACATTTTTAATGGCCTTTTCTAAAGTAGTATTAGACGCCGCCGCATCTTTCACTTCATAAACTTCTGTGTTAAGCGTGCTACCCGATGTCTCGCCCATCATCATCTGGCTGCTCATGTTCATATTGGTGGTTACTTCCAGCTTTTGCCCTTTTTGAAACGAAAGCTTGTTAGAAACCTTTTGTGAAAAACCAGTAAAAGAGGCGACTATTAAAAAAGAAAAAAGAATTTTTTTCATGATAAAAATTGTGGAGCAAAGATGCTGATAAAACAATTCTTTAGTGCAGGCATTGGCACGTGCTACTTTAAAGTATTGTTAGAAAAATCGGCTGTAGCTTGCGGCAAATTTTTAACTATGCGAACCCTATTCACCCTTGCCCTATTAGTGTCGTTGAAGTCATTTGCAGGCGATACGGCTAAGTTGTACAACCCGGCTGCCAACGTAAAAAAAGATGTTGCTGTTGCGGTAGCGAAAGCTAAGAAAGAAGGCAAGCATGTGCTGATACAAGTAGGCGGCAACTGGTGCATTTGGTGCTACCGGTTTCATGATTTTGTAGCAAAAGACACAGCCCTGTCAAAAATCGAAAACAAAAATTTTATAGTGTATCATTTAAACTGGAGCAAGGAAAATAAAAACACGGAGTATTTAAAAACGCTCCATTTTCCACAGCGATTCGGCTTTCCTGTATTTGTTATTTTAGATGGCGATGGAAAACAGCTTCATACGCAGGACTCCTCGTTACTGGAAAAAACAAAGGCTATGATGCCGATAAAGTGAAAAGCTTTTTTCAAAACTGGGCTCCATCGGCCTTCGATGAAAAGCAGTATAAGAACTAACTTTAGCCGATGGAAAAAATGATTGAAAACGCAGCCGAAGATAAATCGGGTGCGTTTTTTTCTTCTATAAACAATCCGCTTAAGCTCCGGTTCTTTCTGCTGAAAAGCCTACCAGCAGCCTATTTCAGCGGATTAAAAATAATGCAGGCTTCTACTGATTCCTGCACCATCGCGGTTCCGTTTAAATGGTTTACCAAAAATCCATTTCGCTCAACCTACTTTGCATGTCTTGCCATGGCAGCTGAATTAAGCACCGGGGTTTTAGCTATGGCGCAGGTGTATAAACGGAGTCCCCGGGTTTCAATGTTGGTCACCGCCGTTGATGCGCAATTTTATAAAAAGGCGACGGGCATTACATATTTTTCCTGCAATGATGGAAAAAAATTTATAGATACCGTTAATGAAGCCATCGCAGGAAAGGAGTCGCAACAATTGATTGCTTCTTCAATTGGCGTTAACAAAGGGGGCGAGAAGGTGGCCGAGTTTCGCATCACCTGGTCGTTTAAAGCAAAGTGATTTCCATTGCTTAATGCTATTGCCTAACTTACTTTTAAACTCATCATTTATGAAAATTGCTTTTCATGGCGCGGCCCGCACGGTTACTGGTTCTAAACATTTAATTACGTTAGATAGCGGCACCACCATACTGCTTGATTGTGGCATGTTTCAGGGCATGGGCAAGGATACGGATGTCTTAAACCGCAGCTTTGGTTTTGATGCTTTCGGTGTAGATGTGATGGTGCTGTCTCATGCACATATTGACCACACCGGCCTTATTCCCAAGCTGACAAAAGATGGTTTTACCGGAAAGATATTTTGCACCGATGCCACGAAGGAATTAGCGGCCTTGTTGCTGGAAGATTCGGCACAGATACAGGAAAGTGATACCAAGTACCATAACAAGGGAAGCAAGGCGCAAGGCAAACCATTGGCGCAGCCGCTCTATACAAAAGATGATGCTTTGTCGGCGGTAGGCCAGTTTCAGCCGCAACCTTATGAGCAATGGTTTGATGTAATCGAAGGTGTACAAGCGATTTTTACCGATGCAGGACACATCATCGGCAGTGCTTGTGTTCATCTGAAAGTTACAGAAAATGGAACCACTACGCACCTTACTTTTAGCGGTGATGTGGGCCGCTACAGCGATGTTATTTTGCGGTCGCCGGAACCTTTTCCGCAAGCCGATTACATCATCATGGAATCTACCTACGGCAATAGTTTGCACGAAGATGTCAGCACCTCGGTTGATACGCTTTTACAATGGCTTGAACGTACCTGCGTACAGAAAAAAGGCAAGCTGATTATACCGGCATTCAGCCTGGGCCGGACACAGGAAATTTTATATGCACTTAACCAATTAGCAGTAGAAAACCGGTTGCCCAAGCTTGATTATTTTTTGGATAGTCCGTTAAGCACTTCTATCACCGATGTAGTAAAAAAATATCCGCAGTACTTTAATAAAACCATTCAAAAAGTGTTGCAGTCCGACGATGACCCTTTTCAGTTTGAAGGGTTGCATTACATTGAAAGCGTGGAAGAGTCAAAGTCATTGAACTATCGCAATGAACCCTGCGTCATCATCTCTGCCAGTGGCATGGCAGAAGCCGGACGGGTAAAACATCACATTGGTAACAATGTAGAAAATAGTCGTAATGGCATTTTAATGACCGGGTATTGTGAGCCTGCATCGCTTGGCGCCCGCCTATTGACCGGTGAAAAAGAGATAAGCATTTTTGGTGTTCAGCACCAGGTCAACGCGGAGATCGGGCAGATAAAAAGCATGAGTGCCCACGGCGATTATGAAGATTTGGGCCACTGGCTTTCTTGCCAAAATAGCACCCAGGTAAAGAAGCTTTTCCTGGTTCATGGCGAGTATAATGTACAGCAGGATTTTAGGCAATGGCTGTTAAAAAAAGGTTTTTTCAACATAGAAATTCCGGCCCAACATTCTGAAGTTATCTTGTCCTGATATAGCTATTGAAACCCTTGCTGATAAAGTGTTTTAAGCTAACTAAACTTTCACATCCTGTTTAAAACAACCGCATGTTTTTTGCGTACATAATAGTATAAAAAACAAAGGAGTTTATACTATGAAAAGTCTTCTTAAAACGATTGGCATGGCAGCTTTTGCAGGCCTGATGCTGGCAGGTTGTGCAAGCGTAGCGCATGTTGAAAAGGACAAATCAGCGAACTTAAATAATTACCACAGTTATGCCTGGGTAGATACACGGGATCGAAAGATGGACTCAGCAAAAACAAGGGTTTCTGATCTTACCGAAAGGAATATTAGAGAGGCTGTTAACGAGGAGTTGGCAAAAGCCGGATGGAAGCAATCAAAGAAGCCAGATGTATTATTAACGTATGATGTGTTGGTAGAAAAAAGTACAAGAGAATTGAACAACCCAGTGTATTCATCACCATTAACCCGCTACTATTTTAACCCCTACACCCGCCGCTATGTACCGGTTTATTATCCTTCTGAGTTTTTAGGATATGACAGGGACCAGCAACAGGTAAGGGAAGGAACGGTAACCATTAGTATGATGGATGCCAGAACGGATAAAACCATTTGGCAGGGTTGGACAACCGATGAAGTGAACAGCCGTAACCTTACCAGCAAGGAAATTCACAGCAGCATTAAGTCCATCTTTCGCAAGTTTGATGTAGCTAAAAACTAAAGTAGAATATCTGCTTAAAAGCCTCAACGGTGTTGAAGCTTTTTTATTTTAGAAACTTTTGGAAGCAAAACACCGGCCTCTTATCTTTGCCGTCCTTTAAACCGAAGCCGCGTTCGTCTAAGGGTTAGGACACCACCCTTTCACGGTGGTGATACGGGTTCGAATCCCGTACGCGGTACAAACTTTATCTTTCATTTTGAAAGTATAAATCAAGAAACAAAGTTCTTTACATAAATTTACATCGCGAAGTAGAGCAGCGGTAGCTCGTCGGGCTCATAACCCGAAGGTCCCAGGTTCGATCCCTGGCTTCGCAACAAAGGCCTCCAGAAATGGAGGCTTTTTTGTTTTGATAGCCTCTTGTTACAATTACCGCGGACGTGACGAGATTAAAGGCTAATAGTACATACAAACTTTAAACACCTTCCAATCTTATCAATCAATTCATATTTAATTTCTTTCCGCCTCACCGGCTAACCTTGCAGTACAACTATGTTAAGCTTACCCCACGCCGCTTTTAAACCGTTACATTTGCGGCCAGTAAAAAATGAAATCAGGATTTGTTAACATATTTGGTAAGCCTAACGCCGGCAAAAGCACCTTGCTAAATGCTTTGATGAAGGAAAAGCTGGCTATTGTTTCTACCAAGGTGCAAACTACCCGACATCGTATCAAAGGCATTTTAAGTACAAAAGATTACCAGATTATTTTTAGCGATACACCCGGTATTATTGATCCCAGGTACAAGCTCCACCAAAAGATGATGGCGGCCGTACGCAGCGCACTGGAAGATGCTGACCTGGCCTTGTTGCTGGTAGATATAAAAGAAGATTGGACGGAAGTGGACAGCATCTTTACCTCTTTGCGCTTAAAGGTTCCGGCCCTGGTGGTTATCAACAAGGTGGACAAAGCATCAAAAGAAAAGATAGACGAAGCAACGGCTTTTTTTAAAGCAAAAGGATATGCAAAAGAGGTTGTTTTTATCTCCGCTTTAAGCAATAAAGGCATTGATAGCTTATTAGAAAAGATTGTTGCTTTTTTACCGGAGGGAGAAGCCTTTTACAGCGACAATGAAATCTCCGACCTGCCTACAAAATTCTTTGTAGCCGAAATGATCCGTGAGAAAATATTCGGTCTGATGGACGATGAGATTCCTTACCAAACAACGGTGATCGTTCAGGAGTTTAAAGAGAAATCAACACTTATAAAAATAAGGGCGGAGATAGTGGTGCAGCGTGAATCGCAGAAGGCGATTATGTTGGGTGAAGGCGGTAAAAAAATTAAGCAGATAGGCACCGACTCCCGCAAGGAAATTGAAGATTTTTTAGAGCGAAAGATTTTCCTGGAACTGTTTGTAAAGGTGCGTCCCAACTGGCGGGAGAATGAATTGTATTTGAAAGAATACGGGTATTAATCATTGCAGATTAACGATTGCAGATGTTTATACAATCTGAAATCCGAAATCATAAATCTAAAATTGGAATGGCATTTACAATAGCAATCGTAGGCCGGCCAAACGTTGGCAAAAGCACCATCTTTAACCGCTTGCTGGAGCAGCGCAAAGCGATAGTGGAAGACACGCCTGGTGTGACAAGAGACCGCCAGTACGGCATTGCGGACTGGAACGGTAAGAACTTTTATGTAATTGATACCGGCGGCTTTGTTCCCGAAAGCGAGGACGTTTTTGAACGCGAAATACGCAAACAAGTACGCATCGCCATGGACGAAGCCAGCCTTATTATTTTTGTAGTGGACGCTGCTACGGGCATGACGGATTTGGATGATTCAATGGCCGATATTTTACGGCGTTCTACCAAGCCGGTTTTTATAGTCGTCAACAAGGTTGACAATAATGAACGCCTGTTGGAAGCTTCAGAATTTTACAGCCTCGGCTTTGAAAAAGTTTTTTTTATATCGGCCATTAGCGGCAGCGGAACCGGCGACTTACTGGATGATGTAACGGCACTGATGGAAAACGAGCAGGAGATTGTGGAAGATGAAGGTGTTCCCAAATTCGCTATCATCGGTCAGCCAAACGTTGGTAAGTCATCACTTTTAAACGCCTTGATAGGTGAGGAGAGGACCATTGTTAGCGATATAGCCGGCACCACAAGAGATACCATTCACACCCGTTATAAATTATTTCAAAAAGATTTTATCCTGATTGATACAGCGGGTATTCGCCGCAAGGCCAAAGTGCACGAAGACCTTGAGTTTTACTCGGTGATACGGGCCATTAAAGCCCTTGATGAAGCGGATGTTTGCCTGCTGCTTTTAGATGCGGAAAAAGGCGTGACCGCACAGGACTTAACAATCTATAGCTTAGCCGCTAAAAAAGGAAAGGGCCTTGTGGTGCTGGTAAACAAATGGGACCTGGTAGCTAAAGAAACCAACACGGCCAAGGAGTATGAAAAAACATTAAAAGAACGGTTGCTGCCTTTTAACGACGTTCCTATTTTATTTATTTCTGTAAAAGAAAAAACCAGGATTTTTAAAGCCATTGAATTGGGGCTTGAGGTGTATGAAAACCGCAAGCGCCGCATCACTACATCGGTATTGAATGATATATTATTGAAAGCGATTGAATCGTATCATCCACCGGTTATACGAGGCAATCCTATTAAAATAAAATATGTAACACAGATACCAACCGTGGTACCATCGTTTGCCTTCTTCTGTAATTATCCTGATGAAATAAAAACGCCATACAAGAACTACTTAGAAAATAAGTTGCGGGAAAATTTTAATTTTTCCGGCGTGCCGGTCCGCATCTTCTTTAGAAAGAAATAATACACATTTAATAAACAGCCGATGTGCACTACGTTTCATTCGGTTTGGTTCTTATACCTTTAGGCTTATTCAATCACAAACTCAAAATCTACAATGAAAAAGATTCTAACAGTACTGGCTGTAGCCGGTATGCTTGCTTCCTGCAACAACGACTCTAAAGGAACTGACAACAAAGATTCCATGACTAAGATGAATGACACATCTCACATGAGCAGTGCTACCACAACACCAACCACTATGGACAACACATCATCCAGCATGGCGATGAAAGATGGCGATGTGATGATGAAAGACGGCAAGATGATGGTGATGAAAGGCGGCGCCATGGTGGCTATGGATGGAGATATGACGTTTGAGAATGGCTGCAAAGTGACTAAGGATGGCATGTGTACCATGAAAGACGGTATGAAAATGAAAATGAAAGAAGGTGAGTGGATGGATAAGATGGGTAATATGATGGATAAGGACGGCAAGATGATGATGAACGACATGGATAAGATGGATCACAAAATGGATAAGATGAACGACAAGATGATGGATAAGAAAGATTCCATGAAATAATGTTTTCTTGCTTATAATAAAAAAGGCTCCTTGAAAAGGAGCCTTTTTTATAACCCAAACTGCCTTTTTAGTTCACCAATTTGTCGGGTGAATACCTCAAGCCCTTCCTGCTGTTGCTTAATGAAAACGTTATCGTCAAGTGCGCCCATCACCTTGTCCATTTCGGTATCGTTGTCATAAATCATCTTTCGAAAATCGCTTTGATAATCCTTGGCCCTGGATTCATAAATGTTGTTTACCATCCAAGTTTTTGTAGCAATGGCTTCATCAAAAAGGGATGATAAAAGTTGCGGAGTGAAACTTTCTTTAGGCGTGTTTAACAGTTCAAAAAGAGAAGCAACTGAATGTTGGAATTTTTGTTCCGCATAGAGCTTGCCCTGTTGCTGGTAAAACTGGTGCAGCTCGTTCCAACCTTTTACAGTGCCGCTCTTAACCGCTTCCAGCGCCGTTTTCAGCTCCGGCTGCGGTATTAATTGTCCGCCTACGTTGATCCATTCAAGGCGGTTCAATGTTTTGGGTAAGGCTTGCATCAACAGGGAAAAAGAAGCAATATTATGTTGATGGCTATAAAGTACTATCTGTTCAACGGCATGATAAACGATCAGCTTTTTATAGATGTGGTAACCTTCTTTAACCTTAACGATCTGTGTTGGACGGTTGCTGTTTTCAAAGCCATCGGCACAAATTTCAACAGTTTTGAAATCGAAGTGGTCATCATGTAAAACTGCCCGGCCCCTTTCTATCCATTCCGCTTCATCATCCACATTTTTTGCTACCGCTTTGCCGGTAAATTTTTCCAACAACTTTAATGCGGTAAACAATTCATTGATGCTGTCCGGTGCTAAGTAATTGTATTCGATGGACTGTATTTTTTTTGTCCGCTTATCGCGGTCAGCATATTTAGCGGAATTGCGGGCCAGCGCATACATGTTATACATAAACCAATAAGCCGGCATAATCACTAACCGGTTGGCTGCTACATCATTATTAATTAAGCTGAAGGGAAGCGGAATGTTTAACTCCGCTGCATAGTCGCCTTTGGCAATCAGGGTAAACGACGCAAACTTTGAATTATGTTTCAAACTCACGCACAGCCCCGGCCAAAAGCCGCGTGCCGCCTGCATTTCACCATCGGCTGCCCGGCTATTATGATTGGAACCGATGGTAGCGCCGGCCGCTATGTTGCTTTGTCCCATCACCAACGCGGCACATAAAAATGAGTTGTTATGATGCTGTTCATGAAACGGATAAATCAATGAATTCAAGACCTCGCAACACGAGATGGTGGAGTTGTTGCCAAGATAAGAGTTAAGCAGCCGGGCCCCGTATTTTAACTGCGAGTGTGACGACATAAAAAACCGCACCGCCTTTACACCATAAAAAATGCGGCAGCCAAAACCAATAATGCCATTCACTAATTCGCAACCCTCACCAATCTGCGAAGGCGCCTCCGGCGACGAATTAATAGTAAGATTTTTTAGCTTGTTGGCGCCTTTAATGTAAGCATCGGGCCCCACCCAAACATCTTTAATGATGCTGGTATTTTTAATCACGCAACGGTCGCCGATCTTGCCATAATAGCCGCGTTGTTTGTCAAATTTCTTCTCAGTAAATTCTTTGAATTTGTTCATCAGTTCTTCATCATCGCGGTACTTGCTCCAGAGGTAAGCATCGCCAGGCAACATGCCATTGAAAGGAAGAATTTTGCGGCCGCCATTTTCGTTGCATACTTCCATCCATACACGTACGTCTTCCACCTCGCCTTTTTTTATAATGCCGTTTCCGAATTTGGAATGATTAGTTGCGTGAAGCTCATTTACATTGGCGATCATTACTTCGTTGCCTACGATATAATGCGAGATATAGTTGACGTTGTTGATGACCACATTATCGCCAAAGTCGCAACTGATAATGGTGCTGTCGTACAAGCCCACCGGCATGGAAATATTATGATATTCAAGGGCTATGCTTTCCAACTTTCCAATGCGCACCAAGCCATAAAACTTACAGCTTTTTACCAGTTCGGGATTAAAGGCATCTGACACCTGGATCTTGTTCCAATCGTCGGAGGTATTGCGGTTGCGCACCAGCACTTCTATTTCGTAAGCCGATAAGTGGCGATAGCTGATGCCATTGCGGTTTTGAAAATCGCGAAGATGATATTCATTTTTGCCGGCGGGGATAAAGTCGGGGGTAACAAAGTCGTAACCGATAGAGCGTAGCGGCTTTTTGTTCATGCCGGCAAAGATAAAGGGAGTGGGGAAAGCGAGGGGAGCGGGAACGCAAAAGCTATTTCGAGACCTTTAAATATTTAAAACTAATTTATGTTTTTAAAGATTTGCTTTGAGACAATGCCTTGATGAACAACTGCAAATAGCCTTTCGCTTTTCGGATGCTTTGCTTAACGACTTATAATGTCAGTGATTTCTGCGTAACCAACTGATTTGGCCCCTTCGTGAATAGACCATCGCTGCCCAATTTGCATGTACTGCTCAATTGATGGATGCATTAAAAAACTCACGTTCACTTCTGAGTCATCGCCTGGATAAATAATTTTAGGTTCCTGAAATTCAATTTCCCCGATGTATGATTTCAGCATTTGTGGATCGATAACTTGCTCAAAAACGTGGTTGGGTCTGTAACCAGTTGTGATTCCATTTTCTCTACCACCTTCACTTGTCGGCTTTAAATATAGCTTCGCTTTGACATTAATGATTCCATTCTGAATAAGCATTTCTAAATCGTTTTTTGGCGACATATAGTTTGCCAATGCCTGCGTTGCGGTAATCATACTCTTACAGCTTTCTTGTTTCCTTTTTAAAATGATTTTACTGTTTTTTGCTGTCATAGATCTGTCGCCTTACAATTTCAACTTCCTCGTCTATTGTTTCTAAACTCAGTTCATCTGTTTTAAAAGTTTTGAGTAGCTCGGATAATTTGGTTTCAATGCCCTCTTTTTCCAACTCTTTAGTAAGTTGAATTTTTTCTTGCCGGGGTAATTGTTTTACCAAAGCAAGAATTTGGTCGAAGCTGATATCTACCTGCAGTGCTGTTTTCATTTGATTGTCTTTAATCCAAATTTACTCGAAAAGTTTGGAGGTTATTTTTTGCTGAATTCGGCTACAGTTGGATAGTGTGATACATTGCCGATGCCGTCCCCGCGAAAGATTCTTTTACGTTTAATTGCTGCTGAGGGAGACTCATCGGGGATGGGAGAATTACTTTTGTTATTGGCTGGCATTTTATTGCCACACTTGATTTTGCCTTACCAAATAAATTCATGGTCTGCGAAATCTCCACTTGGCTTATAATCATTGTTTGTTCCGAAATAAATTTCAGACTCATGATAAAATAATAATGCCCATGTTAAACTTTGGTCAATGATACTTAAGTCATCAGAATAGTAAAAGCTATCAAAATATTTTATAAAAAGTTTCCAAGGTACTATCATTGCATCATCAGGCTGCCATGAAAGAAAAACGTGTTTATCAAATGGAAGTCCTCGATGATAAAGCCATTTTTTAACTACCTCTTTATTGTCAAGGTCAATTTTTGCTTTAACGATTGTTTTGAAAAAATTGGCTTTAAATGGTACGTCGTCATGAAGCCTTGAATTCGAAATATAGTCCCACAAAAATTTAGACGCTATTTTATCTAATGGCTTAAGTTGATTTAAATGTAACTCAGGTAAGCGGTCATATTTGTCGTCAGTAAAACGCCAGCTTAAACGAAAGTCATTCATTGGGATTATGTGCTCATAAATATTTCCAAAGTCTACTGTCATTTATCGTCAAATTATTAGGTTGTGTTATTTTCCGCTTTCCAACGGTCGCTTTGTTGGATATGTAATTATCATTGAAAATTCCAAGTTTTGAGAAAGGCAAGACCATTTAGTCAGATGCTGATGCGTAAATAAAAAGTGATGGTCTGTCATTATTAAGCAATAAAAATGCATAACCCCACCAAACTATATAGCCGGGTATTCCAATGCTGTCAGAATAGTTATAAATTTTTGTAGACCCGGAAACGTATGTTTCGATAAATGCTTTATACTTTTTCTGTTCAATCAACAACTGACTCTCTTTTTCAACAGTCAATATCAAGCCCGATGTATGGTCACCACGATAGGTTAATCCGAAATCTACTTCTTCCCAAAAGTCTTTAGTACTAAATAAAATAAGAGCTGTTTCGTTAGGTACGCTATCGCTGTACATTTCCTTCAGTTTATTAATTAATACATCAAGAGTGTCGCATAAGTCAAAATCATCAATGCCATAAGTCACTTGATAGTTATATCCATATATCAAATGTTGAAGTCTATCTATCGTTTCTTTAATATCGTCTGTAGCCATGATTTTTTTCTTACTCCACGGTCACACTCTTTGCTAAATTCCTCGGCTTATCCACATCAATTCCTTTTGCTACACCTACATAATAAGAGAGCAATTGAAGTGGGATAATACTAAGCATGGGCGCTACAATTTCATCGGCTTCGGGTACTATAATCACATCGTTTGCCAGGGCAGCGCTTTGGTCGTCGCCTTCGTTAATAACCGCTATCACCTTGCCTTTGCGGGCTTTTATCTCCTGCATGTTACTGATGACTTTCTCGTGGTACGAATCCTTGGTAGCGATAAACACCACCGGCAAATTTTCATCAACCAAAGCTATCGGGCCATGCTTCATTTCAGCAGCCGGGTAGCCTTCTGCATGTATGTACGAGATCTCTTTTAATTTCAAAGCACCTTCCAACGCTACCGGGAAATTATAACCTCTGCCAAGGTACAGGGCATCAGTAGCATCTTTATATTTTATAGCCAGCTTTTCAATGTGTTCTTTCTGTTGCAATACAATGGAAACCTTCTCCGGAATGGCTTCCAGTTCTTTCAACAACTTGCTGTAACGTTCATGGGAGATAGTGCCTTTTTCGTAGCCAATCTTTAAAGCAATCATCGTAAGCACGGCCAACTGAGCTGTGAATGCTTTGGTAGATGCCACGCCAATCTCCGGGCCGGCATGCGTATAAGCACCAGCATCGGAAAGGCGGGCAATAGAGGATCCCACCACGTTCACCACACCCAAAATAATAGCGCCTTGCTTTTTTGCATTTTCAATGGCCACTAAGGTATCAGCCGTCTCACCACTTTGCGAAATAGCGATGATCACATCACCTTTATTGATGACCGGGTTGCGGTACCGGAACTCCGATGCATACTCCACTTCTACATTAATGCGGCACAGTTCTTCAAAAATATATTCGGCCACCAAACCTGCATGCCAACTGGTTCCGCAAGCCACCATCACTATACGATTAGCGGCTATGATCTGCTCCGCATATTTTTCTATACCGGCCATTTTTATCGTTCCTTTCTCTGCATCTAACCTTCCGCGCAAACAATCATGAATGGTGGTTGGCTGCTCAAATATTTCCTTCAGCATAAAATGGTCGTAGCCGCCTTTTTCTATTGCGGCCAACTCCATATCCAGCTTGGTGATGTAAGGCGTTTGCCGTTCGTTGCCTAAGTTTTTTAATACCAGTTCGTCCGACTTTATGATGGCGACTTCATAATCGTTTACATACACTACTTCTTTGGTATATTCAATAATAGGCGAGGCATCGGAGGCTAAAAAATGTTCGTTCTTACCAATGCCAATAACCAACGGACTTCCCTTGCGGGCCGCAATCAATGTATCGGGATGTTCCTGGTCTATCAATACAATCACATAAGCGCCTACCACACGTTTCAAGGCAATGCGTACTGCCTCTTCCAACGGGCAATTGTTGTTGGTCTGAATGTCTTCAATAAAATTCAACAACACTTCCGTATCAGTATCGCTATGAAAAACGTAACCCTTGCGGGAAAGCTCCATCTTCAACTGGTTATAGTTTTCAATAATGCCGTTATGTATCATGGCCAGCTTGCCACTGTTGGATAAGTGCGGATGGGCGTTGCGGTCATTTGGTTCGCCATGCGTAGCCCAGCGTGTATGCCCAATGCCGATGTGCGCATGAAGGTTTTTGCCGATCACTTCTTCTTCCAGCTCCGCTACTTTACCCTTCTTTTTATATACGTTTACTCTATCGTCAATCAGCGCCACGCCGGCACTGTCGTAACCGCGGTACTCCAACCGTTTCAATCCTTTTAAAATAACAGGGTAAGCTTCACGGGGTCCGATATAAGCAACGATTCCACACATAATTTTTTATTTAGTTGATGATTTTTATTGTTGAAAGATGATCCGCTTTGCGTTTTAAAAACAGTAAACCGATCAGGTTTTTACGCCTGCGAAAATGGACAAAAAGACTGATAAGCCAAAATGCGCCACCGCAAGCTTGTGTTATAAAAGAATGCCTGATAAAATGAAGTAAGCGACAGAAAAATAAATGATGATACCCGTAACATCTACCAGCGTGGCAACAAACGGGGCCGAAGAAACGGCAGGGTCGGCGCCTAACCTTTTTAACAAGATAGGAAGCATCGAACCGGTTAGCGTTCCCCACAGCACAATGCCGATTAACGAAATACCGATAGTAAAACCTACGGCTGTTGAATGAAGTAAATACGAATCGCGGATGGCCGGGTCGTGCATGTACATAACCCCATGTTTTATTAATCCGTTCCATACCTGGATGCGTAAAAAACCAACAGCGCCTAAGATGATTCCCAGTACAAGGCCGGATAAAATTTCGCGGCGCATCACCCGCCACCAGTCGGCTATCTTCACTTCGCCTACCGCCATGGCTTGTATCACCAGCGTTGATGCCTGCGATCCGCTGTTGCCACCACTGGAGGTAATCAGGGGAATAAAAATGGAAAGGATGGCCACCTTCTGCATCTCATCGGAGAAATAAGTCATGGCCGAAGTCGTAAGCAATTCGCTTAGAAACAGCGCCAGCAGCCACCCTACACGTTTTCGTATCAGGGTAAAAAAAGCAATGTCAAGATAGGGTTCGTTCAAGGCTTGCGTACCGCCTATCTTTTGCATGTCTTCACTAAATTCCTCGGTGGCCACCCAAAGAATATCATCAATGGTAACAATGCCTAATAATTTATTGCTGTTGCTAACCACCGGAAGGGCTACGCGGTTGTTCATTTTAAAGGCTTCGTTAGCCGCTTCCTGGTCGGCGTAGGCATTAAGCGCTATCACACGGTTGTCCATCAAGTCGCTTACTTTTTTTGCCGGCGCGGCCAATATAAATTCACGTATCCGTATATCGTCCAGCAACTCGCCTTTATCATTGATCACATAAATTACATCAATGGTTTCGCTGTTCTTTCCCACACGGCGAATGACCTCAAGCACCTGCTGCACACTGTTGTTTTCATATACATACACATAGTCCGGCGTCATCAAACGGCCTACACTATTTTCAGGATAACCCAACAAGGAGAGGGTAATCTTCCGTTCCTCCGGATTCAATAATTTTATCAGTTCACGTACCACGCCACTGGGTAAGTCTTCCAGTAAAGAGGTGCGGTCATCGGGAGGCAGTTCGTTTAGTAGTTCAGCGGTTTTGCTGGGCGGAAGTTTTTGTATAATGTCTTGCTGGGTGGCCGTTTCAAGTATTCTGAAGACGCCGGAGGCCCGGTGGATGGACATGTATAAAATGATGGAGGCGTCGTGTTCGGGAACGGTATCAATGAGCTCCGCAATATCGCTGATATTCTGCTGGTCTAAGAAGTGGCCGATCTCTTTCGGGTCGTCTTTTTCCATTACATGTTCCAGTTCTGCCTGCAAAGTTTCCAACGTCATGCGCCAAATTTACAGCAGTATCGTAACGCAACCTATCTTGTAAACTATTTGAGTTATGGCAACTAAAGAATTAAGCTTTTTACTGGATGGCATTTATTGCAGCAGCACCAAAAAAATGGGCCGTGGCGTGTTCACAAAAGGAAGGTTGAAGGCAGGCACATTGATAGAGCTGGCGCCGGTGGTAGTAATGTCGAGGGATGACCGCCGGCACTTGGACCTGACCCTGCTGCATGATTATATTTTTGAATGGGGTGGTATTAAAGACCAGTGTGCGATGGCGCTTGGATTAGTACCTTTGTACAACCATAGCTACCAGGCTAATTGCGAGTACGAAATGTATTATGCAAAAGAAGTGATTGCTGTAAAAACCGTGGTTGATATAATGGCGGGAGCGGAGCTGTTCATTAATTACAATGGCGACTGGAACAACAAGCAACCGGTTTGGTTCGATGCCAATCCGCCTAAATGAATAACCATTTTAAAATGATTTTTTTGCTATTACGATCAGGCGCGGCGTTGTTTTTAAATGATAGTCGCTTAAGTCATAATTTCCAAATACTTCACTCACCTGCATCTTTTGATACGATAGCATATCCGTAAAATCGCCTAAGGTTAGCTTGGCCACTTTTTCGGTATAGTCAATTGGCTGGGCCAGTTCTTTATCGCGTACAATAATTCGTTTAAAGAAAAAACGGTCATCGTGCCAGCGATGGATCTCATACTCCGTACCGTTAATTTCTTTTACCTCGTTATGCACTAACCGTTCCTCTATATAATGCACATTCAGATAATCGAACAATAAAGTTCCATTGGGGTTAAGGCTTTGCGCAATGGTACGCACCGCATCATCATTTTCGCGACGGGTATCAAAGTAGCCAAAAGAAGTAAAAAAATTAAAGGCGTAATCAAAATAATTGATCCACGAAGGCAGCCGCATGTCGTGCTGATAAAAGTGGAGGTTATCCTTTTCATACTGTTTGGCGTAATGGATACTGTCAAACGAAATGTCAATGCCTGTTACATCAAACCCTTTGGTAGATAAGAACCTGGAGTGGCGTCCACGGCCGCAGGCCACATCCAGCATACGGCTGCCAGGGGCGGGTTTCAGATGGTTGGTAAGCTTTGTGATGAAGCCTTGCGCCTCGGTTTCATCGCGGTCGAAGTACAGCTTATGATAGTAAATTGAGTTGAACCAATCCTTATACCAAGCACCTGCGCCCATAAACAGTTTTTTACAAATGTAGTGGCAACGGCGTTTTATTAACGTGTTTGCTTAGGGTGGATTGCCGTATTTTTGCCCCCCTTAAAATATTGTTCTGTGGCATTGATCAAGAGTATATCCGGCATAAGAGGAACCATTGGCGGTAAGCCCGGCGAAGCCTTAACAGCGATAGATGTTGTAAAATTCACGGCTGCTTTCGGCAGCATTATTTCTGAAAGCAGAGCGGATAAAACAACGAGTGCAAAGATTGTTGTTGGCCGCGACGGCCGCATGAGCGGAAGCCTGGTAAACAACCTGGTCGTATCTACTTTAATCAGCCTGGGAATAGATGTGATTGACCTTGGTTTATCTACCACGCCAACGGTTGAAATTGCAACAAAAGTAGAGCGTGCCGATGGCGGCATTATCATCACGGCCAGCCATAACCCTAAAGAATGGAATGCACTGAAATTATTGAATAGTGATGGTGAGTTTATTGATGCCGCCGTTGGCGCTGAAGTATTAAGCCGGGCACAAAACGAAACCTTTCAATTTGCAGTGGTAGATAAGTTGGGAAAGGCGGTTACCGATGATACGTATCTACAAAAACACATAGACCTTGTAATGGCTTATCCGTTGATCAACAAAGAAGCCATTGCTGCCCGCAATTTTAAAGTGGTGGTTGATTGTATTAACTCTACCGGTGCGTTAGTAGTGCCGCAACTCTTAAAGGCGCTTGGTATTGAAAATGTGTTGCTGATTAATGAAGAAGTAAATGGAAAGTTTGCCCATAATCCTGAACCGCTACCGGAGCATCTCACGTCGCTTAGCAACGAAGTAGTAAAACAAAACGCCGACTTTGGAATTGCTGTAGATCCTGATGTGGACCGGCTTTGCTTTGTTTGCGAAGATGGCAGCATGTTTGGCGAAGAATATACTTTGGTGGCAGTGGCCGATTATATTCTTGGCAAGAAGAAAGGCAATACGGTGAGCAATATGAGCAGCACCAAAGCACTTAAAGAAATCACGCAAAAGAACGGCGGCGAATACTATCCTTCTGCGGTGGGCGAAGTAAATGTGGTAACGAAAATGAAAGCGGTTAATGCCGTTATCGGTGGCGAAGGAAATGGCGGCATTATTGTTCCCGACTTTCATTACGGCCGCGATGCGTTGATTGGTATCGCTCTTTTTTTATCGCATTTTGCGGCACAGAAAAAAGGGCTTCGTTATTTTAGAAATAACTACCCCGATTATTTTATTTCCAAGAATAAAATGGAACTGGAAAACGGTGTAGATGTGCCGGCCATTTTTAATGAAATAAAAAAGAAATACAAGAACAATCCTATCAATACCGAAGATGGGTTAAAAATAGAATTTGATACCGACTGGGTTCACTTGCGTACGTCAAACACAGAACCGATTATTCGCATTTATGCAGAGAGTAATTTTGAAACAACAGCTAATAACATTGCCAAGCGTTTAATGGCGGATATAAAAGAGATGAAAGGGTAGTTAGTTGATTGGTTGATCTGTTGATTAGTAAAAAAAGATTCTGCCCAATGTACACTCTTTACCTGCTGTACCTTTATTCGGCAACTGTTCTTCAAACTTTATCACTATGCAGGATACCATAAGGCAAAAAGAAAAGACAGAGCTTTCTTCTACTAATATTTCTTCACGCATCTATCTGGATAATGCCGCTACTACGGCATTAGATAAAGAAGTGTTGGAAGCGATGATGCCTTATTTGTCCGATCATTTTGGTAATCCTTCTTCTATCTATTCTTACGGCCGCGAAACGAGGTTAGCTATTGAAACGGCCCGCAAAACAGTTGCAAAACTCTTAGGTGTAAAGCCCGGAAATATTTTCTTTACCAGTGGTGGCACTGAAAGCAACAATACCGTCATAGCCGCTTCCATCCGCGATTTGGGCTGTACGCATATCATCACTTCACCTATAGAGCATCACGCAGTTTTGCATACCGTAGAACATTATTGCAGTTGTAATAAAATATCTACGTCATTCGTAACCTTGTCCAACGAAGGAGTTATTGATTACGACAATTTAGAACAACAATTAAAAGAACAAAGCGCTAACAATAAAAAAACATTGGTTTCGCTTATGCATGCCAATAACGAAATTGGCGTACTGCTGGATATTAACCGTGTAGGCGAACTGTGTAAAGAACACGGAGCCGTTTTTCATTCCGACTGCGTGCAAACGGTGGGTCATTATCCATTAAATCTTTCCAGTATCGGCGTTCATTTTATTTCCGCCGCTTCGCATAAATTTCATGGGCCAAAAGGGGTAGGCATTTTATACGTAAGCGATGAAGTTACCATCAAGCCTTTTATTTTCGGCGGCGGACAGGAGCGCAACATGCGGGCCGGCACCGAAAATGTTTACGGCATTGTGGGCTTTGCCAAAGCATTGGAAATTGCGGTACGTAACCTCGAAACTGAAACGGCTTACATAAAAAGTTTGAAAGCTTACATGAAGCAAAGCTTAGAAAAAAATATACCCGGTGTTGGCTTTAACGATCAACCGGGTTCGCTTTATACAGTGCTCAGCGTTTGTTTTCCCAAAACAGAAAAAAGTGATTTTCTTTTAATGAGCCTCGACATGGCTAACATCTGTGTTTCCGGTGGCAGTGCCTGTAGCAGCGGCGCTGATGCAGGCTCGCATGTGATAAGGGCTTTACAACGAATAGACAATTGCACCACCATCCGCTTTTCTTTCAGCAAGTATAATACTAAGGAAGAGATAGACAGAGTAATAGAGAAGTTGCAGGAACTGATTTAAGCGGCTGTATTATTATGCAATCGAATATTAAGCAAATCATTTCCACTGGCAGTTTTTGCTTCCTCAATATCAAAATCATCTTGTAGTCCCAACCAAAATTTTGGTGTTGTTCCAAAGTATTGACTAAGCCTTAAAGCTGTGTCAGCACTCATCCGCTGTCTTACTTTTAGTATTTGTGAAAGCCTTGTTTGTGGTATGCCAGTATCCTTAGCCAAACGATAACTGCTTACATTTAAAGGAAGCATAAATTCCTGCATTAATACCTCACCCGGATGTATATTATTTAGTTTTTTCATTTAATGGTAATCTACAATTCCAACTTCAGTACGATCTTTATTGTTCCACTTAAAAATGATTCTCTATTGATCATTAATTCGAATACTATAAAATTCTTTTAAATCTCCTTTTAATTTTTCCAACTTATTCGATGGTGGAACTTTCAAGTCACCTAACGTCTGCGAGTTGTTGAGCATCCGTAGCTTTCTCCTACCAATTTCCTGAATTTCATTCGGAAGCGACTTAACTCTTTCTCCATTCCAAATTTTTTCCGTTTCTTTCGAACCAAAAGTAGAAATCATTTTGAAGAGTTACTCCTCTAAAATAAACCAAATTACTTTTTCTCCAACAACCCACTCACCAGTGCCTTCCATTGCAGCTTGGCAAACCCGGTTACAGCGCCACTGCCCACAATCGCATTCCTGATTTTATCAATCACGGTTTCGGCTTTTACATTCGGCTTTTCATTTCTGCCATACACACCGGCGGTCACCTTTTTACCTTTTCGTTTTACAATAAAAGTAGAAGTAGCGTCGTCCGTATAAAAATGCGCTACATCATCTGTTTCATTTAAAGGGCTTGTTGTTGGCCGTACCTGCATGTAAATAGATTCGCTCTGTTCATCACTGGCTTCTTTCACCTCTTCTATCTGCACCCAATCGTACCCCTCGCCGGTAATAATGCCCGGCGCCGGAATATCAATTTTAAAGTAATTTCCTTTACGCGGAAAGGTATCAATCGGCTGGCCTTGTTCATTTGTCAACTGAAAATCAGCGCTCAAAGCCCCGGCTATCTTGCCCCAATCATTAATGTTCAGCAAGCGTTTTTTTACTAAAGAAAAAAAAGCGTTGGCCTCGGCTTGTGTGCGGAGCTCAACGCTATCTTCCACATTCACCTCGATGCCTTCCGTTTGTTGCGGTATGCTTTCTTCGGGATTCATACTACAAGGTTATGGTTCCTTGTGCGCCTTCGGCAATCTTGGGCGACCCGGAAACCGCTGCCACGGCCATTTTCAGAAACTGCACCATTTTGCCGGATTCAGAATCCCAATAGTAATTATCGGTTGGCGTTACTTTTAGCAAAGCCAGATTTGGATCATCCTCACCGTTGGGGAACCAGGCTTTTACAACAGGCGACCATTTATCTTTTATCTGCTGCCGGTCGGTTACTACACTCGCTTTACCCCAAACATCCAGGTAGCTTTCCTTGCCAGGATGAGCATATGCCAGGTGAACATCGGCTTCCTTTGATACTTCATCCACTTTAACGGAACGTACGTCTGTAAAAAACCAAAGCGTTCCGTTTTCCTCCACTTCAATAGTTGCCATTGGCCTTGTATGTTGGTCTTCGTTGTTGTTGGTAATAAACATGCAAACGTTTATTTCTTTTACCAGCTTTGAAAATTTTTCCAATGCTTCCTTGTTCTGAAGATTCTTTTCCATAATTAATAGTTGATAACGCCAGTGCTAAAAACTTTATGCCATTTTAAACACTTCCTCTTTCGGCGAAGCCAGGCCTTCTTCCGCGGCTGCTTCAGATATCAAACCGATTTTCACCGAATGAAGAATTGCGTCTTTGCTATGTTTAAAAAAAAGGCAGGGAACACCCGCGGCTTCTATTGAAGTAAGAACGCCCTGCACTTTTTGATAGTTGTGCTGAAACACATCGCGGATGTAAACGGCACAAACCCGCAACGGATAGTGGGCTACAAGGGATTCATAGATGTAAGGGTCCTGCTGAGAGCTATCGCCCAGTAAGATGACTTTTTGATTTGGGAAAGCCTCTATAATGCGAACAATGCGGGTAAATTTTGTCCCATGATTGTTTTGCCCGGTTTTCAGGAGTTGGGTAAACTGTTTTAATTGGTTCAATAAAAAAATGCCGGCTGGTATTTTATTAACGGCTGTAAATTCTAAAATGTAGTCATACAGGTTCCATTCGCTGCTGCTTACATAAAAGAAAGGATTAGGCATACCGGCTGTGGTAGCGGCTTTGGCCAATAGTTGATAGTGCCGGACAACGCCTTCAAAGGGTTTGCGGCTGCGGGCATTTTGCGTAAAAAGGGCTAATAAACGCTTACGCAGATTAGAGGAATGCGAGATAAGAAATGTATCATCAATATCGGAAATGATAATGTACTGCGTAGGGTAGGGAACACACACCCGGCCCACCGATGAAGCGATCAATGTATGGTGATGAAAGGCCTTCACCTCAATGGTCAGCCAACCTTTTTCCAATGGCTCACTGTCTATCCAATCTAATTTAAAAAAGCCATCCGTATCGGTTGTTGCCGTATAGGTTTTCCCTTTCCAATACAACTTTATATCGGCGCCGGCAAAGGGTTTAACTAAAAACAGCCGAAGCAGCGCCAGGGTGTTGTGCAAAAAATTTTGCCGGTATTTTTTTCGCGGAAGAGGGCTGCGCAGGAATAGATGGCCAAACGCTGTTAAAGTATTGTCGTGTCCGTAGCCATGATAGATTTTAAGTGTAGGGCTGTTGGTAAGCCTACAGAAGTTTAAAACCCTTTCCTTCCAACTTAGTTTTACCCGCTGCGCATGGTCGGTTGTTTGCATACTGAGGCACATACAAGAAACATGCACAACAAAGACCGGATTTTATTTATCGTCAATCCTATTGCCGGCGGCCATAAAAAAGATTGGGAACCAGCGATCCGCGGCGTCTTTACAAACCGCGATGAGGTTATTGAATTTTACCATCAAACCGGAGAAAATGACAAGCCGGCTATTCAACAAAAGATTATTGATTTTGCCCCGGCTAAAGTGGTGGCTATCGGCGGGGACGGCACTATAAAAATGGTAGCGGAATTGGTGAAGGAAACCTCCATTGTTTTAGGCATTATTCCAGGTGGGTCGGCCAACGGTTTGGCTAAAGAATTGGGCATACCCACTGATGTACCTGAAGCAATAAAAATTATTTTAGAGGGAGAACAAAAGGCGCTGGACGCCATCTGCATTAATGAAAAGCAACTAAGCTTTCATTTAAGCGATGTGGGCCTGAATGCCTTGCTGGTAAAGTATTTTGAGGCTTCGCCACACCGCGGAATGTGGGGCTATGCCCGGTCGCTGTTTAAAATGCTTTGGAATAAAAAGAAGCTGCAGGTGACCATAAAAACCGATACCGAAACGGTGAAGCGAAAAGCGTATATGGTGGCCCTTGCTAATGCTGAAAAATACGGTACCGGTGCGGTAATCAATCCGGATGGTAATGCGTTTGACGGCGTGTTTGAAATTGTTGTCGTTCGCCAACTTCACTTATCCGAAATCTTTAAGGCCGTAACTGCCTGCAAGGCCTTTGACCCAAAGAAAATAGAAGTGTTTCAAACAAAAAATGTGGAGCTCACCTTTCAGCAAAAAGTCCATTTTCAAATGGATGGAGAGTACATAGGAAAAATAGCTAACCTCAAAGCCCATCTACTGCCGGGGATTGTACGGGTGATGGTACCGGGAGTTAATAGGCAATTAGCAATGGGCAATAAGCAATAGATAACGAGTCATGTGCGATTGAAAAGAAAGAGATTGGTTGTATGATTGCTTCCCGGCAAATAATTGTCGCCAATTACAACGCTTTGCTAATTGCCTGTTGCCAATTGATTCATCTGGCACAGGTTTTTTAAGCTCTCTCTAAAATAATTTTTATGGACAAGATGGAACTTAAAGGATCGTGGAATGAGCTAAAGGGTAAAGTGAAACAGGCCCATGGCAATTTAACCGACGATGACCTGCAATGGGAAGAAGGCAAGGACGATGAATTTTTCGGCCGCATGCAGCAAAAAATAGGAAAAACAAAAGACGAATTTGTAAGCTGGGTTAAGTCGCTTGGCTAAGTAATCTATCTGTACCCTTCTTTCATTTATCAATTCCTAAACAGGGATTGCAACCCCTGGTACTTACCTTCGCCGCCTAAACCAAAGGGCACGCATGAAGGTAAAAACGCTGAAAAAAGACAAGGTCAACATCATCACGCTGGGTTGCAGCAAGAACATGGTGGACAGTGAAGTGTTGAGCGGACAATTGATTGCCGGCGGGCTTGATGTAATTCACGAAAGCCGCAAGCCGGATCACAACATTGTTATTGTAAACACCTGCGGTTTTATTGACAAGGCTAAAGAAGAAAGCGTTAATACCATTCTTGATCAAATTGCTCTCAAACAAAAAGGCCGGTTGGATAAAGTTTATGTTACCGGTTGCCTAAGCCAGCGTTACCGCGACGATCTGGAACAAAGTATTCCCGAAGTAGATGCGTGGTTCGGTACGATGGAACTTCCCCTTATTTTAAAAAAGTTTGATGTTGATTACAAAGCAGAGCTCATTGGCGAACGTTTGTTAGCTACGCCGCAGCATTATGCCTACATGAAAATTGCCGAAGGCTGCAACCGTACCTGTGCATTTTGTGCCATCCCTTTAATGCGGGGAACGCACATAAGCCGTTCTATGGAAGACCTGGTAAAAGAAGCTGAAACCCTTGCCCGTCGCGGCGTTAAAGAGGTCATGTTGATTGCCCAGGAGCTTACTTACTATGGATTGGACCTGTATAAAAAACGCATGTTGCCTGATCTGCTGAAGCGGTTGAGCGATGTGCCCGGTATTGAATGGATACGTTTACATTATGCTTATCCGCATAAATTTCCGATGGAGATTTTGGAGGTGATGAAAGAGCGGTACAACATCTGTAATTATTTGGATATGCCGTTGCAACATGCCGCCGATGCCATGCTGAAGGCCATGCGCCGGCAGATTACGAGAACAGAGATGGAAGAGCTGATCATTGCCATACGGGAGACGGTACCGGCTATATGTTTACGTACTACTTTAATCACCGGCTTCCCCGGTGAGACCTTAGATGACGTGGAAGAGATGAAGTATTTTTTAGAACGCCAGCGATTAGACCGTGTCGGCATCTTCACGTATTCGCACGAAGAAAATACATCGGCTTTTGGTTTGGTGGACGATGTTCCGGCTGATGAAAAGCAACGCCGTGCCGAAGAGATAATGGCGGTGCAGCAGGAAATCAGCCTCGAAAAAAACCAGGAAAAAATTGGCCAAACCTTTAAGGTGTTGATTGATAAAAAAGAAGCCGGCCGCTACCTTGGCCGTACCGAGTTTGATAGCGTGGAAGTAGATAACGAAGTCATTGTTCCCGCCAATAAAAAACTTCCGATCGGAGATTTTGTCAATGTAAAAATTACAAAGGCCTTTGATTATGACCTGGAAGGCGAGGTCGTTGCTACCGTTCCTGTTCAGGACTTTGTATCATCTTTCTAACCGCATCATCAACTTTTATTTTACGCAGCCTAAACGTTTTACTGAAGAGGCATGTAGTCATATTTACCTGCGCTCCAACCATTTTGTTTTTAGTGGAATAGTTTTTTGAGTAACATCACTAAACAATTATGAAGTGGTTTAAGAACAACAGCCTTTCCATCGTTTTTTTACTGCTTTTCTTTTTCGCCATGATCGGCCAAACGGTTACCGGGTTAAAGCAATATAATGAGGAAGTGAAAGAGCATGGCGGAAGAGAAATTTCTATCGGGCAGTACCTTTCCTCCGGTCATTTTATAGAAGCCACGTTTGAAAACTGGGAAAGCGAGTTCCTGCAAATGGGTTTGTTTATCGTACTCAGTGTATTCCTTTACCAGAAAGGATCTTCGGAGTCAAAAGACCCTGATGGTGACAATGAAACCGATGAAGAACCTGACCCAAAAAAGAAAGATGCTCCATGGCCGGTGCGAAAGGGGGGTGCTATATTATGGCTTTATAAAAACTCGCTCAGCATTGCTTTTTTTCTTTTATTCCTCTTCTCATTCATCGGCCATTTTTTTGGCAGCATGAAGAATTATAACCTGCAACAAAGCCTGCAACACAAGGCTATAGAAAACGCTTCGGAATATATCACCAATTCAAAATTCTGGTTCGAGTCGTTTCAAAACTGGCAGAGCGAATTCCTCTCCGTATTTTCTATCGTTATCCTCACCATTTATTTACGGCAAAAAGGTTCCTCGCAGTCAAAACCGGTTGATGCTTCCAACAGCAAAACAGGAGAATAAAAACGGTTACATTACTTCGGCGGCAATGTCATTCATGGAGATGGCGAGATGACTTTCGTCAAAAATACATTCACCGTTTTTTATGATCAGCACCTGCGGAGATTCGTGGTGAACTTTAAAGACTTCAACAATTTTATTGGAGATAGAGCGATGGGCTAACAGGTCTAAAAAGTAAAAGTCAGCGCCGGAGGGCTGCGTTGCTTTTTGTAACCGTTGCCATGCTACAGAGCTGATAGAACAGCGGGTGCTATGCTTGAAAATCACCTGGGGCCTGGCTTTGGAAGCGGCGCTGATTTCTTCTAACTGGGCTACATCCGTCAACTGGTTCCACGACATACACAACAACAATTAAATTTAAACGGCCGATTGAGAAGGTAACATTACAGGTTTTACAAACGAAGAATTAGGGCAACCATATCCTTTTTTATGTCCGCCATAGCTGCGTGAGCCGGCGCAGGAGCTAAGTGATGCAACGAAAAGCATAAAAAGGAAAGCGTAAAAAATTTTGTTTTTCATAATCTGAACTGGGTTTTAGGATAAACGAATTAATTTGCCCGATATTTTACAAATATACTATGAACATCCATTTTATTTCTATCGGTGGCTCCGTTATGCATCAACTCGCCATCGCTTTAAAACGCAAAGGCTACAATATTACCGGCAGCGACGATGAAATTTTTGAACCTGCTAAAAGCAATTTAAATGGTGAGGGAATTTTACCGGCAACAGTTGGCTGGAACGCTTCAACCATCAATAAAGAATTAGACGCTGTTATCCTTGGTATGCACGCCAAAGCCGATAACCCGGAGCTGGCAAAAGCAAAGGAATTAGGGCTTCCCATCTATTCATTTCCCGAATATATTTTTAAAGAAAGTGTTGATAAAGCAAGGGTAGTGGTTGGAGGAAGTCATGGTAAAACCACCACCACCTCCATGATCATGCATGTGCTGCGGCAGGCAGGGAAGGACTTTGATTATTTAGTAGGCGCCAGGTTAGAAGGCTTCGATCAATCGGTAAATATTACCGATGCACCCGTGATTGTTTGCGAAGGCGATGAGTACCCCGCCAGTGCTGTTGAAAAACGTCCAAAGTTTCATTTTTTGTTTCCGCATATAGCCGTTCTTACCGGCATTGCCTGGGACCATATTAACGTATTTCCCACCTTTGATTTTTACCTCGAACAGTTTGTCATCTTCATTAATAAAATTGAAAAGGGCGGAACGCTGATCTACAATGAAACCGATGAAACGTTGCGGAAATTAGTAGAGAAGAACAAGCGCAATGATATCGCCTACCTGCCTTATGCTATTCCAAAACACACCATTACCGATGGTATTACTACCGTCACGATTGATGATCAGCAGACGACACTAAAAGTTTTCGGTGCCCATAACTTACTGAACATGCAGGCGGCCTGGTTAGTGTGTAAAGGCTTGGGTTTGGATGCATCAACCTTTACAAAAGCCATCAGCAGCTTTACCGGTGCGGCTAAGCGGTTAGAGTTATTAGCGCAAAATAGCAGCACCGTTTTCTATCGCGATTTTGCTCATGCGCCGTCTAAAGTAAAAGCCACAATGGAAGCGGCCAGAGCCCAATTCCCCGGCAAAAAACTAATTGGTGTTTTAGAACTGCATACGTATAGCAGCCTGAATGAAGCCTTCATGAAAGAATACAACGGTGCATTGATTGCCGCCGATGAAGCAGCCGTGTTTTATAGCAGGCATGCGCTGGAGCTAAAACGAATGCCTGAATTAAAACCGGAGGCAGTAACATCAGGCTTTAATAAACCGGGGTTAGAAGTGATCAATGAACGACCGGCGTTGGAAACCTGGCTAAGCCAACTTGATTACAATAACGCTGTCATCCTGTTTATGAGTTCGGGCAATTATGATGGATTTGATGTCGCTCAATTTGCTCAAAAGATTACAGCAACGGTAGCCTGATTTCGTAAAGCTAAGTAGCCAAAACCTTTACCTTTACCGCCCTCACACAAAAGCAGATAATGTTACAACTGAAAAAACCACTGGCTGTTATTGATATAGAAGCCACCGGGTCCAATGTCACTACCGACCGCATTGTAGAAATTGCCATTGTAAAATATATGCCTGATGGCAGCCGCACGGTAAAACGAAAACTCATTAATCCGCAAATTCCTATTCCACAATCTATAGTTGACATACACGGCATCACCGATGACATGGTGAAAGACGCACCTACGTTTAAACAATCGGCTCCTGATATAAAGCAACAGTTGAATGGTTGCGACATTGCCTGCTACAACGCTTATCGCCTGGACCTTCCTATGCTGATGGAAGAATTTATAAGAGCGGGTATTGAGTTTGAGTTGAAGAACCGCAAACTGGTGGACATACAAAAAATCTTTCACACCTTGGAGCAACGTACGCTGTCGGCTGCCTATAAATTCTATTGCAACAAAACCCTTGAAGGCGCACATGGCGCTGAAGCGGATGCCAGCGCAACCGCCGAAATACTTTTTGCCCAGGTAGAGCGTTATCCTCAATTAGGAAACAATTTAGAAAGCATTATCAAAGCTGTTGGCGAAGACCAGATCATTGATTTTGCCCGCCGGTTTATCTATGATGAAAAGGGCATTGAAGTCTTCAATTTCGGTAAGCATAAAGGCAGGCCGGTGGTGGACGTTTTTAAAGCCGAACCGCAGTATTACGACTGGATGATGAAGGGCGAATTTCCCATGAATACAAAGCAAAAGCTCACCGAGCTTTACACCCGCTACATGCTAAAAAAACGAACCACTTAATACGCCGTGGAGAAACTCGTCATTATACCAACCTACAACGAGAAGGAAAATATTGAAGCCATCTTGCAAGCGGTTTATGAGTTGCAGGATGATTTTCATGTACTCATTATTGATGATGGTTCGCCCGATGGTACGGCCGCAATTGTACGCAGCCTGCAACCCAAATACCACAATGCCGTTTTTTTAGAAGAACGTACCGGCAAGCAAGGCCTTGGTACGGCCTACATTCATGGTTTTAAATGGGCGATGGCAAGAGGCTATCGTTTTATTTTTGAAATGGATGCCGACTTCTCTCATAACCCGAAAGACTTGCCCCGCCTGTATTTCGCCTGCAAGCACGAAGGCGCCGATGTAGCCATTGGCTCCCGCTATGTAAAAGGCGGTGGCGTGTATAACTGGCCAAAAAACCGCATTGCACTTTCCAAAGGAGGCTCTATGTACACCCGGCTTATTTTATGGACACCCATATTTGACCAGACGGCCGGTTTTGTGTGCTATAAAAAGGAGGTACTGGAAACCATCAACCTTGATGAAATTCATTTTGTGGGTTATGCCTTTCAGATAGAAATGAAGTTTGCCGCCTGGAAGTTAGGCTTCAAATTAAAAGAGGTACCGATACAATTTACCGACCGCCGGTTTGGTGAATCGAAGATGAATACGGGCATTGTAAAAGAAGGCATACTGGGTGTGTTAAAGCTGCGCTGGTACAGCTTCTTCACCAGTTACCGCCGCCGGGTGAAGAGCAAGCTGGAATCGAAAACGGTTTAGAAAGTTTGTAGTTTATAGTTGGTAGTCGGCGTATTAGGCGCAGTGTTTTTTACTCATCATTCTTTATTCCTTGTTCGTCTGTTCGATATCCGGCTGTTCTGCTTTTCCCTTCTTCCTTCAATATTCCTTGTTCATCGGTTCGATATTCTCTTCTTCCTTGTTCATCGGTTAGATGGTCTTTTGTACTTAACTGAAGAACTACTATCATCGTCTGTTGCCACGCTCGCTTGTACGTTCAGTAATTCTATTGGGCACTTCGTCGCGGTGGTAAACAGCCGGCCTCACCCCGACCCTCTCCGCACGGAGAGGGCCATCAGCGCACAGACCCTTGCTTACACAATGTTTCTTTAAACAAACAACCTGTCGGCTATTATAAACACTCTTGCCTTGTCATCCCGTAATTATCCTGTTCCATTCCCCTTCTCCACTTGGAGAAGGTGGCGAAGGCGGATGAGGCGGAGGGATCTTTGACTACACAATAAACGAGTGATGTAAAAAGCTAAACTCTTTGTACCATTATTTATACGGCAACCAAAGCTGCTTCGTGCCTCAGCAGGACAAAACAACCATCAAGCGTATTAGCAATCAGGCATTATCAATCATTTTTCATCATTGCGCCGCTGCACCGTTGCCCTCGCCGCGTGAAAAAGATGATAGATGTGAAGCTGATAAACGGAGCGTCGCAAGGAACGATCAATAGTAGCACAGCCGCTCGTCAACAAAGCTTTTTGCATTTTAGTCTATGCCATCATTCTTCCGCATAACTGCTCTTGATCTGATCCCAGTTAATCTTTTTTATGGCATCCATCAACAGCCAGGAAGCGATGATAGATAACACCGCGCAAATAAAGATGGCAGGAAAAATTGAATAAATCAGGTAATGCCCAAAACCTATAAAGCCTGATAGGATCAGCACCATCATGCTTCGTAAAAAGCTACCCGTTTTTATATTGGTATTCTGCTGCATGGAGAAGGGAAAAAACTTGTTGCCAATATATACCAGCATGGCGGCTATCAGCACTTCATTAAAAAGGCCGAAGATGATATTGGGCAAAACCTTCGGGCCTATCAAAGCAAGGCCTGCCGCGGTTATCAGCACTACAATGGGAATATAGAATTTTAGAATAATAGCCTTGGTAGCGCCGGAAATAATTTCCCCGGGATGCGCCAACGGACTGGTATAATAAATCCACGACGCCTTAAACTTTTCGGTATAAACAATCTGCCCGATGGCTGTCATTAATAAAAATGAAGTGAAGTAAACCGCAATCAAAACCATTGCTTTCCCTTTGCCCGATTCATCTTGAAAATCTGTCAGCGACAGGTTTTTGTTATTCATAAACATCACCACCGCATACACCAAAATATACCCGAACGAGGGATACACTTTTACTTTAAAATCGCGGCTGCGGTTAGTCATTTTCCACGTAAATAAAAAGCCGGCGTTCTCGGCGCCGCTGCGGGTAAATAACCTGCTAAGGAAATGACTGTACGATTCTTTTTTGATGCCTTTAATGGAAGTGATTTTTTCGGGTGTTGATGAACTGCTATTGAGCAGGGCCAGTTTTTTATTGAAGGAAGGAGCCAGGTAACGCACCACTATTATCACACATAAAAAAGGAAAGAGAATACCAATAACCGCCAATACTGTTTCTTCTACACTTCCTCTTAAATGATAAAGCACCTGCCAACTATTGGCCAGCCAATAAACAGGATAAACCACAATGCCTTTTTGTGAAGTGATGGTAAAATCTTCAAGGTGCAGGCGATTAATCATTCGTGGAAATATCTGATAGCTGCCATATAAAAGAATGGCGAAAAATATTTGCACGTAGCTGATGATAGCTTGAAAACGTTGCGGCGTGGTAAGCCTTAGAATAACAATATACAAGGCATTGATAAAAAAAATGGATAAGGCAGTGGTTAATAAAATCAGCAACAAAAAAAGCAGGGTACCATATACACCATAGTTTGCTGCTATGTAACAAACACCTGCAATACTCATGGGCAAAACAATCTTGCAGAGGTGAATAAAAATATGCAGCAAACGGGCCACCACAAAGGTCCGGTCGTTTACCGGCTTTGGCAAAATGATGTAGTTATCGCGTATGTCAATCAGCACCGATGTAAAGTCAGACACCAGCGTTAGCGACAACATGAAAAAGAATATTGTAAAGTAAAAAGTAAGCTGGGTAACGGTATCCTGGCCGATGGAGAATACGAGCAAATAAACCAGCCCTAATAATCCGCTGATGAGCATAGTGCCCACAGTAGCCAGCGATACCTTTTTTTCCTTATTGCGACGGGCTTGCTGAATGGAGTTCGGCCGGCGGTCGTCCATGATCAACTTGGTAGTGACAATGCTTTTCAGCTTGGCGGTATCTACACCAATGCCCCGGTAAAAAGCCGACGGCAACAAGGCCAGTTTTAAGAATGCTTTGTTGATGATGTTCATTGGTGGTTATTGGGTTATTGGGTTATTGGGTTATTGGGTTATTGGGTTATTGGGTTATTGGGTTATTGGGTTATTGGGTTATTGGGGATTTTTTAGCGCCGCAAGATACATAGCCCTAATTACCAAATTAACTAATGAACGAATGAACTAACTTAACGCTTTCATCAACGCATCGGCTGATAACGACAAGGCATCCTTGCCTATTAGTTCTGCAAACATTTTTTCAAGGCTTTGGTTGTTGTGCTGCTGTTTCAATTCGTCAATAGTGCCGTTGGCGATGATGCGGCCTTCATCAATCAATACAATACGGTCGCTTACTTTTTCCACCACATCCATCATGTGGCTGCAATAAAAAATACTCTTGCCTTCTTTAGCCAGCTTGCTGATCAGTTCTTTGATAATTATCACACTGTTGGCATCCAATCCGCTCAGGGGCTCGTCAAGAATAATCACGTCCGGGTTATGCAGCAGGCCCGATGCCAGCAATACCTTTTGCCGCATCCCTTTGCTGAAGCTGTCCATACGTTGGTTAATGTTGGCGCCAAGGTCAAAAGCCCGCATAATATTAGTGATACGTTCTGCACAAAGGTCTTCGTCCATGCCATATAACGCACCGCTGAATTGCAGGTACTCCATTGGCGTTAGCACATCATATAATTCAGCCAGTTCGGGTACGTAGCCAATGCGCTTCTTTACTTCCAGTGTATCCATTTTCAAATCAAAGCCTTTAACCGAAACTTCGCCTTCATAATCAGTAATCAATCCGCACAAAACCTTTACCGTAGTGCTTTTGCCGGCGCCATTGGGACCGATATAGCCAATAACTTCGCCCGGATAAACCTCCAGATTAATATCTTTCAACACGGATTTAGTCCCGTAATTTTTAAATAAATGCTTGATGCTGATGATGGATTCCATTCCTGCATATTACGATAGAAATGGTAATGAATGAAAAGGATAGAAACAAAAATTCCAACAAACGTTTAAATGGTTTACTATGTTTATTAAGTTTGGAAATACATAGCTCAAATTTCAATAATGTTATGAGTCAAAGTGCAACATTTTACCTGATTGACAAAAATGACTTTTCTGCAATCAATAAGGATCCCGAAAAACTTGATCTTCTTAGTGGCCGGAATGATTATGTACTGTTTGCAGGAACGCATGAAGGACTTCGTTTTGTTCTTTCAAAAGGATTGGCAAAAAAAGAATTTGATCTTATCAATGAGATATTTTCACCTGCTACTTTTATCGGAGATAATTCCGTGGGTGTTTCGCCTGATGCGGATGAAGCAAATGAGTTCTTAGACGTAACAGAAGATGAAGCTTACGATGACTTTGAAAGAGAGGCCATTTTTTATCTTGCGCCGGATTCTATAAAACAAATTGCTTTAGTGTTGGACGCATTAAGCATAGAAGAATTTTTATTCAGATTTGATCCCGACGAATTGAATGAGCATAATATCTATCCAGGCTGCTGGATGAAAGGAAATGAAGAAGGAAATGCTTATAACGAGAGACAAATTTTTTTGGATTTCAAGAAATTAAAAGCCCTGTTTGAAAAAGCAACTGTCAGCGATCATTACCTGCTTTGCTTTGTAGGATGAAGCCATACATCATACATAGTCGTTGCAAATCTATCTTGCAAAGAGAAGTACAATAAGTTCATGAAAAAAGAAGAATTAAATTCCTTTTTCACTGCTCCGTAATCATAAACGTTACTGGCTGTGTATGATACGACTTTACCGGTCGCCCAAATTGCCGGCCCGGTTCCCACTTAGGCGCATTTTTAAATAATTTCACTATCTCCTCTTCTATGCCTTGTCCTAATTTGGTTAATGGTACCAGCTCGGTAACGGTTCCATCTTCTGTTACTAAAAACTTTATTGCTGCGGTGTAACTTCCTGGCTTTGCCCCTTTGGTAGCCAGGTTATCCAACATAGTGCGAAGGCCTGTTTCTAAAAAATGCCGCCAGCCTCGTAAGCCACCACCAGGTATTGCTTCTTTCTCCCGGCAAAGAGCCGTATCCATTGCCTGACCTGTGGGGGTAAAGCAATTACATACCACCAACTTTCCCTTATCATATTCTTCGGTAGCCATGATAGAGCCATCGTGAAAAAAGTATTTCCACCGGCCTTTTTTCATCGTGTCCTGCGTCCAAAAGCCAGCACTGGCGGGTGTTCCATCAGTGTACCAACTTACCTCGACCCCGTTACCGGCGCCATCAAAATTCAGTGAGTCGGATGGCATGCCATCGGGATACCATTTAAGTTCAATGCCTTTTAAATGCCCATTTGCATATATACCGGAATCCACAATAAAACCTTTGTCGCTAAAGCTCAGCCAAAGGCCCTCCTTTTTGCCATTGCTATAATAGCCATCTTCTTTTGCATAGCCGGTAAAGTCGTACATAGTAAACCGGCCATGCGGTACTTTACAACTATCATCTTTGTACCATCCTTCTGTAGCCATTGTGCCTCTGGATATATAATATACTTTGCGGTGCCAGAGCGTATCTTGTTTTTCCGTGGTCACATAATAATAAGGATTAGCGGTTGTCGGGCGAAAATAAAAATCGAACATCTCTTCCCGTTTCTGCGCAGTTGTTGTTAACATCATCAGCAGGCAAATGCCCGCAGTCACTATTTTCATCAGCCATCGTTTAGTTGCAAAATAGAAGTTTTAAATTTCCGGTAATCAAATAACAGCCTAAATTTTCAGTAATGAAAAGTGGTATTGGCAAGGAGATAAAAGATAGTGTGTTAATTCTGCTGGGCATTCTTGCAGCGGGCATGGGCATCAAAGGTTACCTGCTTTCCAGCCATTTTATTGATGGCGGCGTAACGGGCATCTCCATGCTACTGAATAGTATTTTTAAATGGCCCATCTATCTCACCGTGCCGCTTATTAACCTGCCGTTTGTGGTACTGGGGTATTTTCAAATGGGACTAAAGTTCGCTGTAAAAAGCAGCGCCGCTATTTTAGGATTATCCCTTTGCTTGGCACTGATCCCTTACCCCGATGTAACGCCTGATAAATTACTGACGGCTTTATTTGGCGGCTTCTTTATCGGCCTCGGTATTGGGCTGGCCATGCGTGGCGGCGCTGTGTTGGATGGGACAGAGATTGCAGCGCTGCTGGTAAGCAAAAGCAGTGGTGCGTTAAAAGTGTCCGATGTAATTCTCATTTTAAACATTATCATTTTCGGTACAGCTATTTTTTTCCTGGGTATCGAACCGGCTTCTTATTCCATCATCACTTATTTTGCTGCCGCCAAAACCATTGATTTTTTATTGCATGGGCTGGAGGAATATACCGGAGTTACTATCGTGTCCGCTCAAAGCGACGCCATAAAAGCGGCCATAGTAGCGCAACTCAACCGGGGCGTAACCGTGTATAGCGGTAAGGGCGGCCATGGAAAGCGTGGGGAAACAACCGATGAAAATGAAATTATTTTTACGGTAGTTACCCGAGTGGAAATTGGAAGGCTACAGGGCCTGATAAAAGCCATTGACGAAAATGCTTTTATCATTCAGCATAGCATCAATGACATGCAGGGAGGAATGATAAAAAAGATGCCTTTACACTAAGAGGCGCCGGGGTTGTTTAATACAAATTTGGTTGGTAGAAGACGTGACAGGTAACAGCAACATAAATAACGCGATACCAGTGTTGCGAAGATTTTTACACGACCAGTTAAAAGGACAAAAGAATAATCGCTAATAGATAAGCTCTTAACTTCTTATTCTTGTCGCTGTGATGATATTAGCCGCTGTGCTTTTAAATTTATAACAAACATGTGGTTGGTAAGATGTAATGCCTATAAAATGGGATAGAAATAAAACCAGTTACCACGCAGAAGCCTTAAGCGGCATCATCAATCTTATACATTCCTCCATAGCTGTAGTTAGCTATTTGAAGTTGTTCTTCTGTAAATGAGCCCACAAGGGTCAAAGCATCCCGGTCCACATAAAAGTCGGCGCAGGCGCAGTCGTGTTTAAAGTTCGACAAATCAGCAAGAGAAGTAAAAGCAATGGTCGCTTTTTTTAACGTGGAAGTAAAAGGCATATAGTATGCTAAACAATAATCAATCCCTTTATCGTTAGAAAAAAAGCGGGGCCGCTATTCCCCTTCGACTATCCGGTTAAGCAGTTATTGCTTCTGACCGGCACTGCTGAGTAACAAACAGACCAACAGAATTTGTCCGTAAGATTTTAGGGTAGGTAAAAGAAAAAGGCGGTTTTTACACCGCCCTTATCAGCAAGAGTTACTGCAAAAAAATCGAAATAATAAATAAAACTTAATCAAATGAAAATCGAGACTAATTAAAGTAAAAATCTAAACCGAAGAAAATTGAACTAACTAAAACGAGGCAGAGCAGTAACCGCTTGCGGTTTAAACATAGGCTTATATATCCGCTATTGCTTTTTTTATATTTTATCGCCGTGAAGGCTTTGCCAGGCGCCTCTTTCCCGCATTTACCAAGCTATTAAAAATAAGTAGCTCACCGCAAGGCCATTGGAAAATGGAAGCGTTTTTTGTTCCAATCAACTTCATGCAGCCGGCTTGAGATGAAAAATTTTTGCAACAAATTGGTGGCGTTTCGTCTCTTAATCCGGTACAACTTCTTTAAACTATTGGTACCATTGCAGCCGCAACGCAACATCATGAAAGCCAAATACACCATCCTCTTAATTGCCCTTGGTTATTGCATTGAGTACATCGGCTCTTTATCCAGAATAATGCATAATAGCGAGGCGCAGACATTGTTGGTAATTGCTACTATCCTTAAAGTGTTTGGCGTTATTATGTTTGCATTTAAAGTGATCAATTACGAAGGCTTCCGCAAGTTTATGGAACGGTAATATGGCAGCCGGGAACGTATAAAGGCAGCATGAATGTGACAGCGTTTCCAGTCATCTATTAAGACACATACCTTTTCACTTGAGCTGAAATTCAAAAATGTTTTCTTGCCGGTACAGGCAGCCGTGACACAAAATCTATTATCTTACTGATGGTAAACTAAACCAACTGTTATGAAATTTTTCCTTTACGCAACCTTGTTTTTTTTTAGCTATACGGCACCGGCACAAACCATTGGCACGTTCAACTCTGTACAGCCGACCGCGCAAACACAAAGTCTTGTATTACCCGCTACACATACGTTTCAGCGCCTGCTGCGCTCCGGGGCTGTGCTTACTTCCGGCCAAACCGCCGGTGACCAATTTGATTTTTGCGGCTATGTTCCTATCGGTGGCAGCAGCACTACTGGCTATCTGTCGGTGAGCAGCGAAACCGCTCCTGCCGGCGTCGCCATATTATCGATCGCTTTAAATTCCACTACTAAATTGTGGACGGTGAACAGCAGCGGCAACGTGCCTTTTCCGCTTGCTAATCTTGGCTACGTGGTGGCCTTTTGCGCGGGTACCGTTACGCCTACCAATCATATCATGGTATGTGAGGAGACGGCGTCTTTGGGTGATTATAATGGCGACGGTTATAATGATGATGGATGGATCATTGAAATAGATCCAGCCACCCAGACGGTTATTAACCAGGATGGTATTGGCGGCGTAGATAAGCTATGGGCTATGGGCCGTCAGAAGCATGAGGACATTGCTATAAAGCCGGATGGTTCTGCCGCCTACTGGAGCGCCGATAATGCCACCGATGGTTACGTTTATAAATTCGTTCCCACCATACCTAATAACTTTTCTTCAGGTACTTTGTATGTTTTAAAAACCACACCGGCGTTGGGTACGGGTACCTGGGAAGTTGTGCCCAACACCACAGTAGCCGACCGCAATAATACCATTACACTAAGCCAGGCGGCCGGGGCCTATAATTTTGTGCGAATAGAAGGCCTGGAGATTGGCCCCGATGGAAAGATTTACTTTCCCTCTACAACATCCGGAACTATTTATCGCTTTCGTGATTTGGGAACAACGGTTGATGGGATAGAACCTTTTTTAATCCCCGCCAATTTTGATGTAGATGGCGCCGGGCCCTTTGCTCCGGAGCCCTGGGGCGTGGGCGCCGATAACCTGGCCTTTGACAGCGAAGGCAACTTGTGGGTGTTGCAGGATGGCGATAAAAATTATATCTGGGTGGTAGGCGCTAATCATACCGCGGCTGCTCCCAACGTTAGATTATTTGCTACCATACCCGCCGGCGCCGAACCCACGGGCATTACTTTTTCGCCGGACTATAAATTCCTGTTCTTGTCTGTTCAGCATCCCGATAATACCAACACCGCATCACAGCTTGATGCGTCGGGTAATGCTGTAGTGTTTGATACCCATACGGCTATCGTTATTTCCCGAAAGGAGAATCTTGGATCGGTTGTGCTGCCGGTGCGATTTATAAATTTTGCAGCGGTACAAACCGGAACCAGTGTCGCAATATCCTGGTCGGCAATGGTATCGCCGGAGCATGCTTTTTTTGAAATCCAACGTTCTGATAACGGTTATCAATTTGAAACCATCGGTCGGGATGCGACTAAGAATTCTTCATTCAACTTTATAGATAAAACCGTTACGCCGGCAACGGTTGTCTATTACCGCATTAAGCAATATGATAAAAACGGAAACAGTTCTTATTCCGAAATTCAGCCGGTGCGCTTTACCGGCGATGCGTTGCTGCAATTATATCCGGTTCCTGCTGCCTCTTTGTTGTATGTGACTTACCGCTCCGACAATGCAGGCATTGTAGAATTGAAGGTGGTAAATACATCGGGCCAGGTAGTAAAGCAATCAGGCATCGCTATAAAGAAGGGGCTTAACCAGATTAACCTAAATACGGCATCGTTGCCCACCGGCAACTATTTTTTACAACTGCAACATAACGGTATGATAGAAAACCACTCCTTTCTAAAACTATAGCGAGGCGCTGAAACCAAGGCTGGCACTATTTTTCCTGCAATTGGTAACAGCGCATAGTTTACCTTACGCGTCGCTTCTTACTAACCTTTCCGGGTACATGAAAAACAAGGCTGACAAAGAAATTATTGCTTTGCTGGTTAGAGTGTATAATCATTCTATCCAATCCTACTATCATTTTCCCGACGTAATTATTTATGGTAACCACCGGTTGGATAAGGAAGAATTTGAAACGCTTTTACAACAGGAATTTGTTACCGCTTATTACAGCGATTCGTTTGGCAAGCTATACCGCCTTTCAAAAAGCGCAGAAGAATTTTTATATGCTTCCACCGGCATTCGAAAACGAAAACATAACCACTATTCATCGAAGCCTGCGCGGCAATGCCAGTTACAATTTTGCTGATAAATGAGCGTTGCGGTCGGCATAGTTAACCTTACACACACCAATGGCACATTTTTTTAAACAGTAGGTCAAACTATTTTTTATGCCCAATTGGTTAAGAGTTCTTATAGCCGGATACGGCGCCAAAAAACTTGGCGGCGGTTGCCTTTCTACCATTCTTATTTTTGTTATTATTTATTGGGTGCTGGGCATTCGTCATTGCTGATTTCAATACAGGTTTTATAACTGTTGTTGAAGGCAAGGGAATGGAATGGATGCGCCGCATCGTTCCTTTTTTATTTTAATACATCATGCCAACCTCCGATCACTATAACGGGACTATTTTTTTAAACCCGGTGCCTACCGAAGTAATGCAACCGGGTTCGTTTTTTAAAGTGTTTAAAAAATTTTTACGGAAGCATCCGGGCCGTGTGCCAGCCAAGCCGCTGGGCCCTTTCCTGGTTAATAAACAAGCGCTGGAAACCTTACCCACCAAGGGCTTGCGGGTTACCTGGCTGGGCCACTCTACCTTATTGATTGATATAGATGGCAAACGCCTGCTTACCGATCCGGTGTGGTATGCAAGGGCATCACCATTTAGTGGCGTTGGCCCAAAGCGGTTTTTTAAAAACCCATTGGATATTCAACATCTTCCGCCCATTGACTATATTCTTTTATCGCATGATCATTATGATCACTTGGATAAGAAGGCCATCATTCAGCTTACACAAAAAGGTATTCGTGTACTCACCTTGCTGGGTGTAAAAAAGCGGCTGGTGGATTGGGGCATTAATCCGCAATTGGTATCGGAGCTCGACTGGTGGGACAATATGCTGTTGGATATGGATTTTAAAATAACCGTTGCACCCGCAAGGCATTTTTCCGGCCGGTGGTTAGGCGACCGCTTTAAAACATTATGGGGATCGTTTGCCATAAAAGGGCCGGAGCATAACATTTATTTTGGGGCCGATTCGGGTTATTATGATGGCTTTACTACCATAGCCAAAAAGCTGGGCCCTTTCGATCTGGCTTTTTTAGAAATAGGCGCTTATGATGAGAACTGGCCGTCCATTCACATGGGCCCGGAAAAAGCCGTTCAAGCGGCTGTTGACTTAGGAAGCCCTTTGCTGATGCCTATTCATTGGGCTACATACGATTTGGCCATGCATCCCTGGAAAGAGCCAGCAGAGAGGGTTATAGCCGAAGCGCAAAAAAAATCCGTACCGCTTTTACTGCCAGCCCCCGGCGAAACTGTCACCATCAATAACCAGGTCTATTCTAACAACTGGTGGAAGAATTTTCAATAAGTAGTTATTATCTTCTTATGCAATAACTAATGCGTCCTTGCCTTCTTCATAAAACAAATGCAGTTAGGTATGGTCCTTGCATTCTATCTTTTTAAAACACATGGCAACCGCAACAAAAAAATCAGCAAGTAAAAAGTCCGCTACCAAACGCAAGACCGCTGCTAAGAAAACCGCATCAAAAAAAGGAGCTGCTAAAAAAAGCGCCGCAAGGAAGAGTGTTTCTAAAAAAAGTGTTACGAAGAAGAGCTCCTCTAAAAAAGCCGCTGGAAAAAAGAACAAACTCGGCGTGAAAAATTCTTTGGTCAATAACATCAATGCCCACAAAAAGAAAGGCGATTCCAAAACAAAAAAAAGCTCCGGCGTAGATAAAAAATCGTACAGCAAAATGGAGCATCATTGGGGTAAAGAGAAGAAGTGAAACGCAAATTGATTTACTAACGATAATAAAAATAAATAGCATGGAAAGGAACAGAGACGAAAAACCGGCATCGCAGGAGGGAGAGCAAAACCCAACGCTTAATAGTCCGGGTTCGCAGGTGGCCGATTATGGAAATACCACCGGCGGATCGGGCAATGATGCACCAGAGCAGGAAGAATGCCACCAGCAACGCAGACAGGAGAATGCCGATCATTCGGCTAAAGAGGAAACGACAGGCAATCCATAAAACGCAGGCTGGACGTGCATTTGATAAGATATGCATGGAAAGTGGTAACTACTATGATAGCCATCGGCGGACGCAGATCCATCATCTACATCCCCCGATGGCTAAACTACTTGCAGGTAACTGCTTCTTCACCGTATCACACCGATGGGTTATTCATAATCTGCTGGGCAATTTCTTTTTTTAGATTCTTCTCTTCTATATTACCGGGTGTAACAATATCATACAACGGCACAATGGTTACGGTGGGGTGATGCAGCAAGGTGAAATGTTCGCCCACAATTTTTTGTAATTCGGGGTCATTAATAAACACCGCGTACACATTTAAAAAAGGGATGGGTGTCATGCTCATATCAATTGTCTCCAGCGTATAATCTACTTTGTAACCCTTGCCATTATACGGCACCTTAATCGTCTTTTTATTTATCATTCTTCTATCGCATAAAATATTGTACCGGCATTACTATTCAAGGCCAATTATAAAAGATGGCAATTTTTTTGTAGTTAGTTCACCGAATTCCAAATGTGTTGTTATGAAAAAGATGCTCTTGTTAAGTTTAGTGATGGCCTTTGTAACTGCTAATGGTTTTGCACAAGCACAGCTAATTAAAAAGAAGAAAGTTGCTCGTACCAATGTTGCACAAAAAGGGGCCAATACATCCTCTAATGCTACAAGCGGTGTATTGCTGATGCACACTGGCAAATACTCGGCTTATAGTGCCACCGGAAACCGTTTTAGCATTGCCGACCCAACTATCACAACCTTCAATGAACGGGCTTCTGGAACTAATGTACCTATCAGTTCTTCTGGAATATCAGGTATGCCAAAGGGTACTTATGGATATGCCGGGGGTAAAATTTTTCTTCGCAGCACTACTGCTTCATCGTCTGGAACGGCCTATGGCAGCGGCGCTGTAGGCACGGGTACGTCAATCAATGGCATTGGAACCAGCGAATCTACCCCTGGTGTTAATGGAAAAAGCAATGATGCGGGGCCATGGTTTTGGGGCAGCAGGCAACCGGTTTATAATGCACCGGCAAAAACAGAAAATAAGCAGTGACGATATACGCAATTGATGCGTTGCCCGGCAACTCAGGGCTCATTTACTTCTGTAAGCTTATACCTTACCGCATAATATCGAGGTAGTATCGGTATGTTTTTATATTCGGCCCACACACGGGTAAAGGCGGCGCCGAAGTACATGATCAGCGAACAATAAAATACAAACAAAAGGATTAGCACAATGTTGGCCGATGTGCCGTATAGCGAATTGAGATTGCTGTACGTAAGCAGCAGGCGTAAAATGTACTTGCCAATATTCAACAGCACCGAGGTTAGCAAACCGCCCGTAAATGCTACGCTCCATTTAGGACGGGCATCGGGTAATAACCGAAAGAGAATACCAAACCAAACCGTTGCAATCAATACAGAAATCAAGTAGGTAAAAGTGCCTAAGAAAAAGGTAGTCGTACCTGGTGACAGATGGCTTAAAACCTTTGTCAGAAAGGCTTTTGCGGCTTCCGCTAAAATGCTGATCAAAAACAGCATGGCAGTAAACACAATGATCATCACCGATTGAAGCCGGTTTCGAAGCGTTAATAAAAAAGGTTGGTTGTTATGCACCCGTATGCGCCAAAGCTGATTGATAGACCCTTTAATAACCATCAATAAGGTAGTAGATACCATCAGCAAAAACATAAAGCCGATAACGGCGATAAACCAACTGCTGGCAAGGTGCCGGAAGGCGACCAGGGTGCTGATTACCTGCCGCATACTTTGGGTGCCGAAAATGCCGGCAAGGTCTTCAAATAATTCCTTACGCAGCTTACGCGGATCAAATACCAACCCTAAAAACTGCAGTAGAAGAATCAGGATAAATGGCAAGGCAAAGGAGGTGAAAAAGGCCGTGGCGCCTGCCATCCGGAGCGGATCGTTATGCACCAGTTTTAAATACGACCGTTTTAATAAAATGGGTAAGTGGATAAAAGCAAAGCGCTTTTTCTTTTGCACGTAGTGCGGCATATAAGTGTCCATAAAATATTCCTGCCACCTCTGATGGGCTTTATCGGGGCGGGTTTAAATGGGTTAACCGATAAAGAAGCGTCTGCTGAATAAACGAACGTATCAGCGATATGATGATACTTCTGGCATAATTATTTGGCTTATGATACTAAATCGTTTTTATGAGAAAGGAAACCAACAAAAGAAGCGACGGACCTATTGAAAAAAGTAGCCACAGCCACATCTCCGGAGATTCAACCGCCCAAACAAAAACAAAAACAAAACCGTTGCAACCTAACAGTGCCAAATCCGAAGATGCGCAGGAAGGCGATATGAACAACGGCGAAACAGGACACGATTTAAAGACGAGAAACAGGCCGTAAAGCGACTGTATATTAACTAACTATTTCCTTATAAAACGGTAACTGATGGATTCAATGCAAACAAAGTTTACGGAGCAGGAAGCACCTGAAAAAAATACGGATGGCGCCTTTGTTCAGGTAGGAAGAGACGGGCAGCCGGTTTTTCCTTTCACAGCGGAAAACAAACCTGACGAGCAACCATCAATGCCGGTAGCCGAAAAGGCCAGCAAAAAATAAAAGCCTCTATAAAATTTTTTATATGAACCCAACAACGCATCCTCTTGATGAAAGAGGCAATCCAGGTAAAACGTATAACGACGAATTAGAAAATAAAGGCAACACCTTCACCGATACACCTGCCGAATCGGATGCAAGGGACCAGGCCAAAATCGTGAAGGCACAAACCGGCCAAACGCAAAAGATGGATGGCAGTGATCCCAAAGAATTTGATGATGGTTCTTTGGCGGAAGAGATAAGGCGTGAAACCCTTGATAACAAATAATAAAAACAGTCCCGCGTTATACGGGACTGTTTTGTTTTTAAGCGATTTGGTTTTTTAAAAAACCTTCAATAGTGCTGCACGGAATCAGGAAGGGTTTGTCCGTAATTTGAATAGCGAGCGTCTGTCCATTAACGGTATAATTGCCAACAATTTTATTGCCAAATACAGCTACGGTAAAGTCGCCGTTTTTAGTGTCGCCGGTAAACGTTCCACCCTGTCCTTCTACGGCTTTTCTGGCTTTCGCTAATACGGTTTCTGGTGTTCCTGAAAAACTAATTGCTATATCACAAGCCATAAATTTTTTTACAAAGATGTATAAATCGGGTGATGACTGTGCACATTCCGGCCATTTATCAAAAACGATTTTACAAAGTAGAAACTTTGTGTGCTGTTGCTTCACGAGGCCGTTGCAGCAGGTAGTAATTGAGCAATAATAAAACACCAATAGCAAACGGAACCAGAGCCAGGTGCTTACCCGTAAAGCCGCTCCAGACGTGCATATCATCGAAATGAAAAAACTCGCTGATCATCCATAGCGCATTGGCCGTTATCCAAAAAGAGATGGCTAAATTATGCGCCAGCTCCGATTTTATACCGCGTGTTCGCCAGGCAATCAGCAACGAAATACATAACGTGGGCACAATCATGGCTATACCCAGCGTACGCCATACCAAACACCACGAGATGTCTTTAAGTAGCCAGAAAATAATGTGCATGTTTTCCATTTTGCGGTAGCGGGCCGGAATAGTGTACTGCGGTTCTTGCTGTATTGTCTCCATCAAAAAGTTTGCTTTCAATAAATATAAACGCAAATCTCTATTTGGAAAGGGTTCGGCTGAAACGGCGCACATCGGCCTCCGGCGCAATGGGAAAATTATAAACAATATGTTGCGCCAACTGGTGCGCAAAAAAAGGCGCCAGCGATGCACCTTTGGTTCCCATACCATTTAAAATTCCTACGTTGGTTTGCAGTGGATGAAAACCAACAAACGGCCGGCGCTCCAACGTTGCCGGCCTTATGGCTGCTTTATGTGCTATTACTTTATACGGCTTTTTCAGCCAGCCATTCAGCAAGGTGGTAGCGCTTTTATAAAAGGCTTCCGTGGGTTGATCATTTTCAAATTCCCATTGATACGTTGAGCCCAGCCAATAAGTAGAAGGTGTTTCCAAAGGCGCAAGCGTAAATCCTTTTTTAAATATATGATCGTTGGGCAAGCCTTCACATTCAATGATCAATGCTTCGCCTTTGTTAGCAGAAAAGGGTAACAGCGAGAACCATGGATTTTCTGTTGAAGCAATGCCATCGCAAAAAATAATTTGGTGGGCGGTTATGTCTCTGTAACTGATTAGTTCTTTGCTGACGTGCATTTCATCAAGGATAAACTTTTCTTCTTTTAATGCACTCAGTTCAATCAGCTTTTTTCGCCACAAAGCCAGTACCAGCGCTACATTCACCATATAAGCCGGCTTCACTTCGCCGCACCCGAAATCATAAGTAAAGTAAGGGTTGAAATGGTTTTGATCAGGGTAACTGTGGAGATAGGTATCGTTCTCTGTAATACGTTCTACAAACGCATTCCGCATTTGCGGCGAGGGAAAAAAATCAATAATACTTTTTGAAAAAAAGAAGCGGCTGCCCAACTCTTCACCTGCTTCCTTGTAAGCAATGGCGGCATAATCGGCCAGCTCTTCCATCATCCATGTGGTTACATAACGGCGGCCGGTAACAGGGTTAATAATACCGGCTGCCACTTTAGAAGAACTGTTGGCGGCCCCGTCATCTATTACTAAAAACGTTTTGCCTTCCTTTTGCAAAGCCCTCGAAAGAAAGGTGCCGCAGAGGCCCTGGCCAACAATCAATACATCCACATGCATGAAGCGAAGATAAAGCCGGCGGAGACGAAATTGACAGGATAAGTATGCCGGTAAAAACCTAATTTGCTACACTATTTTTAAGGCTATGAACAAGTATGCAATCATCGTGGCGGGAGGCTCCGGAAAGCGCATGGGAAGCGCAGTACCCAAACAGTTTTTATTACTTCATCACAAGCCGGTTTTGTTTTATACGCTCAGAACATTTTTAGAATCGTATAGTGATCTGAAAATTATTTTAGTGTTGCCGGAAGAATATACAGACCTCGGCCGCGAAATTATTGACGCCTATTTTGACTACAGCCGTATTCAAATTACATCGGGTGGCGAAACCCGCTTTCACTCGGTAAAAAGCGGTTTGCAATTGGTAAAGGGTGAAGCGATTGTGTTTGTACACGATGCGGTACGTTGCTTGTTAAGTACTGGTCTTATTCACCAGTGTTATAATCATGCGTTGCAGATGGGAAGCGCCGTTCCGGTTACAATTGCCAAAGACAGTGTGCGTATGTTGAATGAAGAATTAAATGATAATGAAGTGGTGGACCGTAATAAGATCGTATTGGTACAAACGCCGCAAACCTTTCACAGCCGCATTTTACAACCGGCCTTTCAAATAGATTTTAAAGAACGCTTTACCGATGAAGCCACGGTGGTAGAAGCCTATGGACTGAAAATTTCCCTGATAGAAGGAGAGGAGAACAATATTAAAATCACCCGGCCGGTGGATTTATTAATTGCAGAAAAATTGTTGGAAGTCGCGATGGCGGAAGGGATCACTGGTTGATAGGCCACGTTGCCCATTTAGTTTCAGCTAAACAGTCATTTACCTGCAATTTATATTTGGGTTATGAAATTTGCTATTCAATATGTAAATGATGGGAACGGAAATATAAAAGCCGTTCAACTTTCTATAGATGAGTGGGAAAAGTTATTGCTGAAACTTCATAAATATGAACAGGTTCTAAAAGTAAAATCGGATTTACGTGAAGCTTTCAGGCAAGTCGCTGAATTGAAAAGATCAAAAGCAAAGAAAACAACTCTTTCAGAGTTTCTCCATGAGCTATAATATTTTAAAAAGGATGCAAAGCGCCTCGTAAAAAATACCCTTCTCTAAAAAAGATTTACAGGGCTTAAACGATCAATTAATTCTTGATCCACCTTCGGTACGGCGCTTGGTAACGATTGCTATAAGATAAGGATAGCCATTAAAAGTAAGGGCAAAGGCAAAAGCGGTGGCGGTAGGGTGATTATATACGTTTTAACTGTTGACAAAGAAATTTACCTGTTCACTATTTATGATAAAACTGATATTGAAAGCGTTGATGATAAGGCGCTGAAAAAGATGATTAAAGAGATAAGAAGCGAAGAATAAAACCAGATTATCGTTAAGGAACAGCCATACTATAATTGGTTTCATAGATCGCGATAAAGATGCTTTGAGTTTTTATTGACGAACCCTTTTCCACGGCCAATCATTTACATTTATTTTACTTTCTATTTTAGCTTCGGTTTGTCCGGGCAAGCGATAAAAAAAGTTAATGCCCGTGAGATGTTCTACACTATCTACTGTTACGGCAAACTCTTGTAACGTAGCGGCAGAGGCTTGGTTCGGCAATACAAATCCAATAGCTTTTGTGCCTTTTTGATTGTACTGCAGCACCACTTTATAAAACAGTGCGGGCACCGAAACTTTACCAGCCCCGATCGTTGGCAGCCCTTGGGTTAATACCGGGCCGGTAACAACATAAATGCTGTCATACTCTTCCGACCAATAACGCACCAACGCTTCTAACCGTTGCCAAACACCTCTGTTGAAAGATGGCCGTTGCGGTGATATGTTGGTGAGGTAAAAAGATTCTTCCATGGTGGGTTTGCTCCAGGCCATATCTTCTGCCGGCGCTAAATGGCCGCGGTCAAAACCGGTAGCTTCATAATCCTGATCGGTAGCCGTACCAAAGGTGGCTGACGGGTCGGTGGAGAAGTTGTCCAAACGCACTTCCGTGGCGTGTTTCGAATGATCGCCGGTTTGTAGATACGCCACCCATGACGCTTGTTTGTATGGCTTGCTATACGACAAGGTATATGCCTTATGTTGGATAATATTGTCTGATGAACGGGCTTGCGGCATTTCCATTTTTGCCGGTACCGATAAGGCAGGTGGAGGAAGCGTTGTACTCTCTTTTTGTGTATGGCAGGTGAGTAGCGTAATCAGTAACAAAATGGCCAGGATAATAAGGCCAATGGCAGCCAGGTTTGCTTGTAAGGAGATTCGTTCGCGGCGCATACGATAAGTGATGAAGGGTTACTTAAAGTTACCACCAATCGTTTCATTAATCGTGCTAACCCTTTAGCCATTTAGCCCACCACGGTAGCCTGTTTAATTTGATAGCTGCATAAGGCTCTTCGTCCGCTCCAAACGAACTATAAAAAAAGGCAAGGTTACGTATATCGCTGCCCTCAAAGTCAAGCCATAAATGCCGGCCCGCATGGTCTTTTATAATGGCATCTATCAAGGCATGGGAGGCGCCCAGCGTCCTGCCGTTAGGATGATTGCCCACTAAAATATAGTAAGCCCGTTTGTGTGAGAAGAAGAGTACGCAGGAAGCTAACAGCTCATCTTTTTGAGATACAATCCCATACGTTTTCGCTTCTCCTCTTTGCTTTAAAAAAGCGAACAATTTTCTGAAGTTATCGAAGTCGTTCTCTGGTGTTTCCGTTGCCTGTAATTTGGTGAGTTCAATGATTTTTTCAATGGCTACGTCAGTTATTACATCGCAATGAAACTGCTTGCTTTTTTTTATATTCCGTTTGATGTTGTCGCGATAAGCGTTATGTAGATCGGTGTAAGCCGGCTGAAGCGACAGAACAAAATTGCTGCGGGCATAAACCGGGAAAGACGAAGCCGGGAAAAGGTTTTGATGATTCAGCGCTATATCCCAATACCTGAATTTTTTTGGGATGGCCTGCAAAAAGAGCTCAAATAATTCAGCCGTTATACCGCTCCCGAACACACCTGACTGCGCCATCAAAAACGGTTGGTATAAATAATAGATGCCCCATTTCTTTCGCCAGGGCAGGGGCATTACCGCTTCATAATTTTTATAGATGAGGGCCTCCCAATTATCAGCCATCGCATCTAAATAAAAAGTGTAGCCATAGATCAATCCATTAGCCGATTGAGTGATGCACCGGTTCCATAAAACGTCATTGATTTCTGAACGTTTCAGATGTTGAATATCGTTGGCATCACCTATCAAAATTCCAGCTCGCGGTTTAGCTGCTTTAATTCTTTTGGAAAAAGATGAAGACTGAAGGAGACCGTTTTTAGGAAACGGTTTTGCGGAATAGTAGATTTGAAATAGGTGCTATATACACTGCTATAAAAGATGGGCACATAGATGTTGATCATCTCATCAAAAAGGGGCAATTGCAAGCCAGCATCAAATAAAAACCGGCCATTGATACTGTTACGATCCCACGCTTCGGCATAAGTTCCTATATCAGCGAAAATCCGAAGTGGAATTTTCAGCGGTAGCACGGAAAGCGGATTGTATTTAGCCGGGACAGTAGAAACAAAGTTGGCGGCCATCAGCCAGTTATCGGTCTTCCCAATTTTGCTGGCCAATAAATCGGTACGCACTTTAAAAGCGCCATCGCGAATCATGATCTGTTGATCAGCTAATCCTTCAAATTTATTACGGCCGATAAAATAATCGCTATACGTATAATCTTCATAACCTTTTGCGCCGGTCATATTTAAAAAATAACGGTTATTGGCAAACTGTTTTTGAATGGTTTTAGTGCCGATGTACGAAAACTTGCCGGCAAAGAAACGCACTGCTAAACCGCCGTCTTTAGCGTAGTTAAAAAAGTAGTTGGTAGTGAGTGCGGCTCGCACAAAGTCTTGCCCCTGGTCAATTTGAAGCGAAACATCAAACGGATAAAGAGCCCGGTGATTTTGATACACGGCCTGTAACTGATTTAAGTAACGACTGGCGGAAGGCGTGGTGTAGTTGATTTTAATGGTCGTATCTATTGGTGTAAAAATGCTGTCAGTGGTAATGTGCAGCGATTGCTCTTTAATCAAAAAAGTTTTCCATTGTATGTATTTATTGATGGTGCTACGTGAGTCTTTTTCTTTGAAGGTCAGTTTAAAACCGGGCACTAATTTTTGAAAGCGCATCTGGTGTTTAATGCTCTTTTCGTCTTTGAATTCATCCATGGTAAATGTGGAAGCATTCAGGAACAAATCGGTCTTTCTAATGATGCCAGTCGTGCGAATAGCATATGCTAATTTTCCCAGACCAACTATTGTATTAGAACCGGTGCCGTACATAGGAACAGCTAAAAAATTAAAGTTTGAAAGTGCCGGTACATAGTTGGTAAATAGCCCGCCGATCATAAACTTATCATAAGCATTAGCACCAATGGCCGGGGAAATGATCAGCGTATGTTTTGCAGGTGATTGCAGGTACGATGTAACAAAGCCTTTTTTAAAAGGCGTTACTACTGTTGATCCCTGCAAGCTATTCCATGGCAACACGCCTTTTGAATAAATAAAATTGAACATGCCTTCGCCATTGGTAACGAGGTGGGCTATCAAAATTTTTCTAAAATCGTTTGGCTGCGGATGCCTGAACTTCCACTCATTATAATAAGCCATCATCATTTGCCGGAACACTTCTTTGCCGTAAGCTTTCTCAATTCCTTTCAACCATTCGGCGGTTTTATGATACGCCACCAATCCATAATTTATTTCGCTGGAGGTTTCAGAAGTTGTCTCAATTGGTTGATCTGTTTTATTGATGGCTTTTGCCTGAAAAGCTAATTCAAGTTCTTTGGTTTGCGGACCGTATTTATGTTCCGTGTACCGGTCTTCATAAAAAGAATTGACGCCTTCATCCATCCAGGGATGGTCTCTTTCGTTAGACGCCAGGATGCCGTAAAACCAGTTGTGGCCCAACTCATGGGCGATGGTAACATCGAGGGCTTTGGCCGATTGAGTAGGAGAGATCAGGGTAATGGTAGGATACTCCATGCCACCGCCAAAGCTTTGCGGCCCTTGTACCACCGTGGCGGTGTTATAGGGATATTCGCCTACCTCTGTTGAATAAAAACGCAGCGCTTCTTTTGCATAACCCAGACTATTTTGCCAAAGTTTTTTTTGCGACGGCGTGTAATACGAAGCAACCGCTATTACCTTGCCCGAAGCCAACCGGCAGGTATCTGTTTTTACTATAAAATCTTTGTCGGCAAACCAGGCAAAATCATGAATGTTGTCCTGCTTAAATTGAATGGTTTTGGTAGGTGCGATAACTTTTGGTGTAACAGGTTTCGCTATTGTTTTTTGGGGTAATGATGAACGAATGCCGGTAATTTTTTTTGGTGGCTCCGGCAATAAAAAGTTTGATCTTTCTTTTAACCACGCTTTTTCTTCTTCGTTCTGTAACTCGCCGGTGGCGGCCACTACGTAGTTTTTAGGAACGGTAATGCTCACATCAAAAGAGCCGAACTCACTGTAAAATTCGCCCTGATCCAGATATGGCATCGGATGCCAACCGCCGGCATCATACACCGCCGGTTTGGGGTACCATTGTGTAAGTTGAAATGACTGCCCATCGTAACCGCCACGGGAAAAATTAAAGGGTAGTTTTTCATGGAAAGGTGTGGTGATGGAAACCTGTGCATGTGGTGGTAGTGGCTTTGGAAGAACCACTTTAATGATATCAATATGTTGCGGATGATCTTCAGTTTTTGCAGTCAGCCCATCGCACTTAAAATCCAGGCGGTTGATGTAACCCCGCTGCTCTTTATCAGCAAAATAAAATTTTGTATTGCCGTTTTCTAAAAGCTGATCGCTGAAAGCCGTACGGTCGTTTTTATAAGCATTAGGCCATAAGTGAAACCAGATGAAGTGAAGGGTGTCGGGAGAATTGTTGGTGTATATGATCCGTTCAAAAGCATCCAATGTTTTTTCTTTATCGTTGAGCGAAACATCAATGGTATAATCCACTTTTTGCTGCCAGTATGCTTGCGAATAAGCAATGGGCAACAGGCAATTGGCAAGGATATAAAGGATGATTTTTTTCACGGGTACAAAATAAGAAATAAAATTTCATGGGCTTAGTCTTCGGAAAACTGTTAGTGGATGATTAAGTGAATGAATTGATTAGAAAAAGTTTTAATGGTGCTGGCGTAGAGCCAACCATGCAATTTTATTCTGAAGCAAGCAGTCAGTCTGCCATCCTAACGTCTGCGTCGTTGTGATGCAGAGGCACGGGGGGATCTTTGACCTCTTATGCAAGCGGCTGTTGTGAAAAGCAAGACAGGTTGTATTATTCTTTCTATCATTTACTAAAGATGCTTCCTACCTCAGCCTGGCAAACGATAACAAGCATAATAGCTGTTGGCCGTCAATCAATAAATATCGCTCGGCTATGTCGTAACACCGATGCTGTCGTTGCGTTAAAAAGATCATAGCGGTTATGTTGCTGAACGGAGTCCTTCGGCGCCACTCAGGATAAACTGTGCCAATGCCGCTTCATAGCAGCACTTCAGCTTACTACATAAAAAAAGGGACGATCACTCATCCCTTCTTATCTCACATTTCCTTATCCACTTTTTCGTTTGTTCATTTCTATTATATCGGCGCCTTGTAAAAGTTCGCCAATGGATTTTGTATCGCCAATGCGGGGTATATCGCTCATGCGTTTTACCTGCGCTTCCTGCTCGGCTTTGAAAGCAGCATAGGCTGCTGAACGTTCGGTGCGGTATTGGTTCAATTTTTCCATCACACTGAAGTGCGTAACGGTTCCTTTAAACTTACCATACTTGCCTTGCTTCATGTGTTCAAAGGCTACGATAAAATCTTCCATCGCCATTTGATCTTCGTAAGCGGCCAATATAAAATCGCAGGCTACGGCGCTAATCTTTGTTTCGGAAAGTTTGGCGCTTTTTGGGAGCGGAATACTCCAGGTAAATTCCTGTAAAATGGTTTTAATTAAGCGGTGTGCCCTTTTTAATCCATACTCCTTTATCAGCCCCGGAACACGTTCGGTTAACGGAATGGAAAGCAACCTATCAAATGCTGCCTCGTTGCCATAGCTGTACTGCTTGATAGCAAGGTTGGCGATCATCTCGTACTCTAACGAATGCACGAAACGCTTGCCAGACGCCTTTTGTATGACAGGTTGCTGGCTTTCCATGGATATAATTGTGTCGGTGTAATTCATGATAATTGATTTTAAAAGTGAATAGTGAGTTGTAAACTCAGGCAAATACATGCAATCGTTAGGAATGGTTATATCAGAAATAGCCCACTCACCATTGACTACTCACCACTCACTACGATGCTTTCGCATAATTTATACGCATCAGTTTCAGCCGCTGGTACAGGCTGCCAATAACCAGCCCGGCATTCATATCTTCCAGTTCTACCTGGTGCCACTGTTCATCAGCATCCATTACATACAGCTCGTCTTTCGGACTTACGCTTACCGCCCAAGCGCTGAACGGATAGGTGTGCGGCGTGGTCTTTACTTCTACCGATGTATCAAAGTATAAGTAATCGTGACCCACCAGGTCCTTTACTATTTCTTTACATTCCTGTAGTATCGTCTTTGTCATCTTGCTAAGGTTATTCTATAGGTTGATTTAGAGGTTTTTTGAGCACCTTCCAGCACTTCGCCGGTTTCCGGATCAACAGCTATCCGGCCGGGTGCTAACAACCGAAGCTTTTCTTCCACTGCTTTTTTTCTACGCTCAATTTCAAAACGTTCGGCTTCCAGTTGACGCCATTCCGCATTGGCCGAATAATCGTAAGTAACACCGGCTTCACACATTTCTATTTTGGCACCCGATGCAGTGATTAATCGTCCGTGGTGCTTCGCTAATTCATCTCGTAAGAACTGTATATAGCGTTCATCTTTCCGAACTGTTTTCACAAATTCGTCCATCGTAGCTAAGGCTTCGGCTACGCCAAACACAGAGCCTTCTTCCAGCAAATTGCTTACAGCGTTATCGGCTAAGCCGGCAATCTGCGATTTACTTAAACCTTCGCCTAATTGAGGTAAAGAGGAAGGCTGTGTGTGAACGATTCGCAACGGAGAAATTATTTCTTCGTTAGGCTGCGCTGAGTGTTTTGCCATTGATTTGATTTCTGCGGTTAGAAATTAATTGCTGTAATAAAGGATTCGTATCTACCTCCGGTTTGTTTTTTTGATAGAGTTCTACCAGCTCTTTTTGCGAGCCGCAATTATCTACCAACTGGTACCAATCGCTGCCGGGTTTAATAACATGAAACTGTTCTTCGCCCTGCTCGCACCATTGTGCAATGAGCTCACCGGTTTTTTCTGTTGGAATAAAGGAAGGCTTGCCCATAAACAGGTTAGTCCTGTCTTTGGAGGCAGAAGCATTGTGCTTTGTATCCATTTCCAGGTTGATGGTCAGCTCATATTCAAACCCTTCACGGGTAATTTCGCGAAGGCCGCCTTTTTCTATTTTGATGCGATTGCCGTCTTTGATCATTTCGTAATCCTGCTTGCGACGAACGGTGGTAATAATATGCGATGAACTATGAAGGATAGCATCTAAAAATGCCTGGTGGCGCGGGGTTACTTTCGCCCAATCCTGGTACTTACCGCCTAATTGCTCCACTATCTCCAAACAACCGCCTTTGCCATCCCACTCATGTGAGATAGAATCCACCACAATCACTTCCATCCCGGCTTTTTCGCAGGAGCGGATGGCCTCGATGTACCGCTCCGGTGTGAACGGTGCCGCTAATGGAAGCACATTGTAATCGCCGAGATGCGCATAAAGATCGGCACTGCCGTTTTCGGTATCTATCACCGCTACTTTGCTTAAATCGCCGCACAGGCCTTTGGCAATTAAAATGGCACTGTATGTTTTACCACCACCGGAAACGGCTGACAGCCCGAGGCGGATTTTTGCTTGCTTTCTTGTTGCTTTACGTAATTGCATGTTGTGTTGTTAATGAGTGATCAGTAATGATTGGAAGCACCACAAGGCTAACAGTCATTACCGGAAAAGAACCAGTTGAAGTATAAGCGGATGAGTGATCAGATGATGAATGACAACCCTTTCGCGATGCCCACTCATTACTGATTACTCATTATTGATTATGCGGCTTTATTCACGCTGCCTTCAAATGCTCCGGCGAAGTAGCGCACAGCGGCTTCCTGTATTTCTTCAATAGCGCCGGTAACTTCCAAAACCGGTTTTATATCGGAGCCGTTCCACCTTACAAAATCAATGTCCACATTGTATCGGTCAAAGATGTCGAGGGCAGAAGCCGAAGGATTGAAATACCCTACACCTTCCACTTCTAAGTCGCCTATGTGCTCCGTAACGACCTTTAAATCCCTGACCACCTTGTGCTTCAGCGGGTAATGAAAGCTGAAAAGTTGTTGCGTCTGTCTCGTCATTTGGAATTGTGATTTTTCTGAGTAAATTTGTGAAGCATAAAGATACTAAAATATCACACTATGCACAATTTATTCACAGGTTTATTCACAAAATTTTAAAGCCATGTTTACTGCTGAAAATTTGCTGGAAATCAGGGAGTTAGCCAACCTTAGCCAAACCGACTTTGCCCGCCGGCTGGGCCTTAGCAGAGAAGTAGTTAATAAAATGGAAAGCGGTAAGATGAAGCCCTCTAAAAAGACCTTTGCCAAGGTGCAAAGCTTCCTTCAGAACTACCAAAACACCACAAATTTTGGCGATGTGAACATTTTGGGTAAAAGTTCACAAGCAGATAATAAACGCTCTGGCGGCAAAAGCTTTTTATCTAACCGGTTGCAAAGCAAAAACGCTGGTCATATTCATTTGGTTCCATTGGTTGGCGTGAAGGCTCAAGCAGGTTATATAAAAGGGTTTGAGCAGGTGGATTATATGGATACGCTGGAGCAATACTCCTTACCGCCGGGGGTAAACCCTATTGGCGCCGTGTGGCGTTATTTTGAAATTGACGGCGATAGTATGGAGCCAACCCTAAGCCCCGGGGATGTAGTGTTGGCAACATTGGTTCCGGTAGATGATTGGAACGATACAAAAGATTTTTGCGTGTATGTTATCCATACCGCCGACCAGCTTTTGATAAAGCGATTGTACAATAAGTCGGATGATACCTGGGTGATGGTAAGCGATAATGAAGAAGTGGCGCCGCAGCACCTGATTAAAAAGCAAGATGTAAAAGAAGTGTGGTACTTACGACGTCATATCAGAAACAAAGTGCCGCAGTTGGGTAAGGTGAAGATTAGGGTGTAGATCAAACAGACTTATTACTGTTTTTATTTTTACTTTTAAGAATGAAAGAACTCGCCGCCTATATTTCAATCAATCCAAAATAAGGTTTGGGAAGCCTTGTATTAAAGGAACAAGAATAGGGGTTGCCGAGATTATTAAGCTGGCTGGCGTCAAATATGAGTTATACCGAAATCATTGAAGATTATCCTTCCATCAGCGAACAGCATATTAGAGCAGCATTATCTTTCGCTGCCAACAGAGAAGCAATGATAAAAATGATCGCTGCGTGATAAAGCTTCTTAATTCTTCTCTCTTATATTTCTTGCTTTGAATAAAATTGGCACCTTCAAAATTCTGCAAAGCTTTAAAATAACTGGCAGAGGGCTTGTGGCATCAGGGCATATTGTAGATGGTGTTGTAAAAACCGGTGCGTTTGCTTTTTTGGAAATTAGCAATGAGAAAATGCTTTGTCAGATAAAAGGAGTTGATTGGGGACGAATAAACACCAACGGAGAATCTATGGTAGGGTTGCTTTTCAGTAATGAAGAAAGAAATATAGAACAAGTAAAACTTGGAGAACAAGTAGTTGAAATTCTTGAAAGTAAATAAGCCTGTTGCCAAGCAGATTGAATCCATTCAATGTACCTCCATGCACATCCCCTCTTTCCCTTAATTTTACCGCCCTAAACTCGCCTATGCCCTCAAACGCAAACAGACAATTTTTAGATTTTGAAAAGCCCATCAAAGACCTCATTGATGAAATAGAAAAGCTTCGCCATGCATCGGAGAGCAAGAAGATTGATTACACGGAAATGATCGGCAAGCTGGAAGCGCAGATTTTAGAGCGCAGACGCGACCTCACCCAAAGTCTCACCTCCTGGCAAAGGGTACAATTAAGCCGTCACCCCGACAGGCCTTATACCCTGAAGTATATTGAGAAAATGACGACCAATTTTGTGGAGTTATTTGGCGATAGAAATGTAAAAGACGATAAAGCCATGGTGGGTGGCTTCGCACAATTGGATGGACAAACCTGCATGTTTATTGGCCAGCAAAAAGGCATCAACACCAAAACCCGGCAAATGCGAAACTTTGGTATGGCCAATCCCGAAGGCTATCGTAAAGCACTGCGTTTAATGCGTCTGGCGGAGAAGTTTGACAAGCCGGTGATAACGTTGATTGATACTCCCGGCGCTTATCCCGGGCTGGAAGCAGAGGAACGCGGACAAGGCGAAGCCATTGCCCGCAACGTGTATGAAATGATCCGGTTAAAGGTGCCGGTGATTGTTGTTATCATTGGCGAAGGCGCCTCCGGTGGGGCATTGGGCATTGGTGTTGGCGATAGAGTATATATGATGGAGAATACCTGGTACACGGTTATCTCACCGGAAAGTTGCTCCTCTATTTTATGGCGTAGCTGGGATAAAAAAGAAGTAGCGGCAGAGCAATTGAAGCTTACCGCCGACAATATGAAAGGCTTTGGTTTGGTAGATGATATTATTCCTGAACCAGCCGGTGGCGCTCATTGGGACTATGGTGAAGCGGCACAAATTTTAAAAACACATCTAATAAAAGTATTGGCTGAAGTAAGGGCTGTTCCGGCAACGGAAAGAGTTAATCAGCGCATTGAAAAATTTGGGAAGATGGGCTTTTGGGAAGAAGAAACGAATGTTGCACGAACGAATAACGAACCGATGAATGAAGAAGTAAATGCAAAGCAGCAAAGCTAAAGAATGTGAAGACTCACCTTTTCAAATTAGGAAAGGTTGAATTAAAAAGTGTGGTTGATATGAAGAATTGATTGACCGCATAAAAGAACTTTGAACGGCAAACTTTAAACATTAAACTTTTGTATGCTTCGCGAAATTTTAAGAGGGACCGGTGTGGCGTTGATCACACCATTCAAAGAAGATAAAAGCATTGACTTTGATGCCTTGCAAGCGGTAATCAATTTTGTTATTGAAGGCGGCGTGCAATACATTGTAACGCTGGGCACCACGGGCGAAACACCTACTTTAAGCAAAGAAGAAAAGCGGGACATTGTCGCTGCCACGTTTAGCATTATAGCCGGCCGCGTACCGGTAGTGATAGGCATCGGCGGCAACAACACGGCTGAAGTAATTAAAGAAATTGATTACCTGCCTGTTGAAAAAGTAACCGCTATTCTATCGGCCAGCCCTTACTATAACAAGCCGTCGCAGGAAGGGTTGTTTCAACATTATAAAGCAATAGCATCCGCCACCACAAAGCCCATCATTTTATATAATGTTCCCGGCCGCACAGGTAGCAATATTAATGCGGCTACCGTAGTGCGTTTAGCAAATGAAGTTGATACTATCGCCGGCATAAAAGAAGCTGGTGGAAACATGGCGCAGTGCATGCAAATACTTCGCGACAAGCCACAGGAATTTATGGTGGTTAGCGGCGATGATGCCCTGGCCCTGCCACAGATTGCCTGCGGCATGGATGGCGTTATCAGCGTAGCGGCCAACAGCTTCCCAAAAGACTTCTGCAATATGGTGAACGCCGCGCTGGACGGGGATTTTAAGACAGCAAGGGCTATCAATAACGAACTCATTGCCGGTTATGATTTGTTGTTCGCTGAAAACAATCCGGCCGGAGTAAAAGCCTTTTTATCGGATGAGGGAATGATAAAAAACAGCCTGCGACTACCCCTCGTTCCGTTGAGTTCTACAGTGCATCAGCAAGTGAAAGAGTATATTGCTACACGTAAATAATTTAATGAAAAAAATTGTCCTGCTTTACATTTTATTACTGGCTACAATCGGTCTTTATGCACAGTATAAAGTAACCATTGTTATTAACAAGTTCCCCACGTATCATACGTCATCCGAGCCTATCTACCTGGTGGGTAATTTTAATAGCTGGAATCCTGCCGATCCGAAGCTCCGCATTAACAAGCATGGCATTACTATTGAGTTGGCAAAAGGCATGTATGAATACAAATTTACCCGTGGCAATTGGGAGTCTGTTGAATCAGGCGAAGGTGGCTCCACTACACAAAATCATAGTTTGTATGTAACAAGTGATACCACCGTACAGGTAGAAATTGACCATTGGGCGGATCACTTTCCAAAAAAATCAAGAGAAACTACGGCGTCTAAAAATGTGCATATTTTAGATACCGCTTTTTACATTCCGCAACTGGGCCGCCATCGCCGCGTCTGGATTTATTTACCATCATCCTACGCAACGTCCCGGAAAAAATATCCGGTGCTTTATATGCAGGATGGACAGAATTTATTCGATAACGCAACGGCAGCTTATGGCGAATGGGGCGTAGATGAAGCATTGGATACTTTAAGTAATGACTATGGCGAAACCATTGTTGTGGCGATAGATCATGGTGGTGAAAAACGCATCAATGAATATTCGCCTTTTGATGTACCCAAATATGGAAAAGGTGAAGGCGATGCTTATGTTGATTTTTTAGTACAAACGCTACTGCCTTACATCAATCGAAGTTATCGCACAAAAAAGAGCGCAAAATATACCAGCATAGCCGGTAGTTCCATGGGGGGCTTAATTTCTTTCTATGCTATCATGAAGTATCCGAATGTATTCGGAACCGCTGGCGTTTTTTCTCCCGCATTTTGGATTGTGCCGCAGTTGAAAGACTATGCCAACAAACAGGCGCCTAAAGTAAAAGGACGTATTTATTTTTATGCCGGTGGGCGGGAAAGTGAAACGATGGTGCCCGATATGCTGCAGGTGTTTGAAACACTTCGCCATCGTTCTAAAGCAAAGATGGAAACCGTGGTGCGTGCAGAAGGCAGGCACAGCGAACAAACCTGGCAACAGGAGTTTCCCCTTTTTTATAAATGGATGATGAATGAATAATGTTTACAAGTGGTATAGTAAATTTCTTCTTCAACATTACCGGCGGTAACGTTAGCGGATTTTAATCTACAGCTTTCCGGCTTTTATTTACTTCTATCACGTTATCCATATCCTGTTGATCCTGGGCATCTGGCACGTCTTCGATGCTGGCTACCTCCCGCAGGTATTTTTCTGCACCGCTGCCAAGTAATTGGTTTTCGTTCGATGGCACTATATCATCAGGTCTTGGGTCGGGATTAGACGCATTACCTGTTATGGCCAAAGAAGTTTCCTTTTTGGAAGCTGATTCCTGGTTTTGAATTGGGTTCATGAGTAAATTTTTGAGGTGATTAAATAATAAAGAACTGTAGTTCTTATAAACTTTATGCCCTTGTTGATAAAATATGTAAGGAAGGTGAACCCTGCCGGTAACGTTTGAACAATGAAAAAATAATGAAGAGGTGATTCTTTTTATTAGTGAAACACATTTTGTTTTTGGTGAAAAAGAAAAGACCCCTATTTTTGCCACCCCAACAAAGAAACGGATCGGTAGTTCAGTTGGTTAGAATGCCGCCCTGTCACGGCGGAGGTCGCGGGTTCGAGTCCCGTCCGGTCCGCAAAAATTGGTTTAAAACCCGCTACCACAGCGGGTTTTATCTTTTTTAGCCTATCAAAAAATAAAAGAAACCAACAGGTTGCCGTGCGTGACCATTCTTATTTTATTTCACTCAGTTGTCAGCGTGAAACTATCCCTTACCGGCCAGGAAATTGTACAAGATTTGCTGTAGTGGTATCTCGCCTTTACTGTTACTTCCGGTAGCTTATATCGCCAATTACACATGCGATTAGTCAACAGCAAAAATTGTTATTGATGAAAACTTTACCTCACGGTTTCGATAATTTATTCCTCAAACTGTTGCTGGTTAGCGTAGGTTTTATCAGGGCCGTTATTTTGACCAGGTGTTTATCCCAAAATTCTGGAAATAAAATCGGAGTGCAGGCTAATGTTCATAAAGGCTGTTAGCCCTAAAATAATTCCAATAGTGCTGAGCGAAGCAGAGAAATAAAGCAGCCACTTTTTTTGTGTCAGTGAGGTAATGCCAAACAGGGCAATTGAAATAGTTAGCAACGCTTCGGTCATATCAAACTGATCATCAAAAAGGTTAATGTCGTCATACTGTTTTTGAAACCCTTCTGCCTGCGCTTTTATTTCTCCTTTTTCCTTTTCATACCGAACGATTTGCTCCTGATAGTTTTTCAATAATGTGTCATTGTTTGGTGCGGACTGCTTCAGATTTTCAAGGCTGCTTTCTACAATTGCTTCCTTTGTACTTTTAGCCTGAAAGTAAGACCAGGCATCAATGCTGCGTGCCTGTGCCTGCGACATGGCTTGCACCAGATTGCCGTCCTTAACATTGCAAAGCGCCATAAACGTTGCAGTGACTGCTACAAAAATGGCGACAAGCGAATTTATTTTATTGAGAGATGCGCCTGCATCGGGGGAGGAAACAGAATCGGTAATTTCACTCATAATAAAGATGGATTTATAGGTGGCACAATGATTAAATGCAGGGCTAAATTATCAGATTTGGCAACGGCAAAAGTAAGCTGCTTGTAAGAGAGCTGGCTGTACGATTTGACCACACGTCTTGATTAAATTATAAGAACAGAAATGGCAGACTGATACCTAAAATAAGCTTTCTTACAAGTAATTATTTCAGTAGATGTTTGTTGGCTATCTTTCTAACAACAACACGTATCAGCTTCACTAAACCTTTCAATATTGCCTTATGCCAACAGCCGGAAAAGCTTCACTCATCGTGGTTCTCTGTCAACTACTGACGGGCATTTTCATATTTTTTTACATTTTGTATTTGGGCCAGTCTATCCTTCTGCCAATTATCTATGCACTCATCTTAGCCATTCTTTTAAACCCGCTTACCAACTTTTTTTGCCGGCGCGGATTTAATCAACCTCTTGCCATAACTGCCGCTATATTAATTGGCTTAGCGACCCTCAGCCTGGTTTTATATTTTTTTATCACACAGGCCGCCCACTTTGGGTCCTCGCTGCCGCTGTTGGAGGATAAATTAAATCAGTTAGTAGCAAGTACCGCATCATGGGTATCGAAAACATTTAAAGTAGCACCGGATAAAATAACCGCCTGGATCGCAAAAACAAAAGCCGATGGCGTAAGTGATTTCGGGTCCATTGCAGAAACTACCCTTGTTACTATCACCGGACTTTTAACCCTGCTGGTGCTTCTGCCCGTATATATATTTATGCTGCTGTACTATAAACCACTCTTGCTTGAATTTGTAGCCCGTCTTTTTCCAAAAGAGACGCACACTACGGTGGCAGAAGTACTTATGAAAACGACGCGGTTAATTCAGGCTTACTTGTTTGGGCTGTTGGTAGAAGCCGGTATTGTGGCTACGCTCAACACTATTGCTTTATTTGCTTTAGGTGTGCCTTACGCCTTCTTATTGGGAACATTGGGGGCCATCATTAACATCATTCCTTTCATTGGCGGACTGATTTCTATAGCGCTTCCCGTGATTGTTTCGCTGGCTACCGGTTCGCCATCTACCGCACTTTGGGTGGTAGTAATTTATCTGATCATCCAATTTACCGATAACCATTATCTGGTACCTAAAATTGTCGCCTCCAAGGTGCGTATCAATGCGCTGGTATCGCTTATCGTGGTATTTATTGGCGGCGCTTTATGGGGTATCCCCGGTATGTTTCTTGCCATTCCCCTTACTGCTATTTTGAAAGTTATTTTCGACCGGGTGGAGGGTTTAGGCGCTCTTGGATTTTTGCTGGGCGATACCATGCCGCCAATTGGTAAAACCATCCTTAGATTTAAAAAGGTAAAGAAAGGTGTATAAGTAGAAGATGAGGGTTTAGACAGCCAGAATTCTCCGACTTAGTATAGATCGGATGTAACGATTTTCAAACCTTAACTATATACCAGCTAAGAGTAACTTCCTGCTTTTACATAAACTTTAAAGCCCCGTTATCTTAAAATTTAATCCAACAACACAGGCCGAAGTATGTATGCCAATAAGGGATTTAGCCATTCATAACACAGTACAAGAGAAGCAGTGCATCACTCAAAAGGCCAACTCCCCGTCTATTCATTTCATAGTTAATTAATTTTCCGAAACCCATTCGGCTGCATTCCTTTTTTCTTCAGAAAAACCCTGTTGAAGTAAGTCAATGATTCAAACCCACTGGCAAAAGCTATGCTGCTCACCGGCATATCTGTTTCCGTCAGCAGTTTGCAGGCATGTGCAACGCGAACATCATTTACATAATCGGAAAACGTTTTACCGAGGGCTTTTTTGGCAAACTTGCAAAACGCACTGGGCGAAAGATGAAGAATTTTGGCAGCATTCATTAACCTGATTGGCTTTGTAAAATTGTTTTGAACGTAGGAGCATAATTTGTTGATACGCTTTTCATTCTCCGCGCCTTTTAAGGCAATGTAATTGACTGATGATAAAACTGCGGGACGTTGCGTGGAAAGGCGTTCAAGAAGTTGAAGAAGCGCTGCAATTTTTTCCATACCCGATTTTGCCGGCAATGCTGCAATTTGCCTTCTGATGTCAACGGTGGCTTTAAACACAGCGCCACGGCTGCATTGGAGAAGCAATTTTTTTATCGCCGTAAACTCTGAAAACAGTTGAAAGGCTGCGAACAGCGAAGAGGAAAATTGAATCACGATGGCTTCCAGCAAAGCATCCGTATTCTTTGTTTTTTCACTGCTCCAGGTATGCGGTAAGTCCGGACCAATAAGCACGAGGTCACCATCATCAAAGGTTTCATAACTGTCGCCCACCATTCGTTTCCCTGTGCCTTTTAGTATCAGCGTCAGCTCATACTCCGGATGGTAATGCCAGATAAATTCAAAGCTGGGCACACTTATCTTAAAGGCATAAAACGCCTGTGCGCCTTTACGTGTAGCAATGCTTTCAAATGCGGCCCGCATGATACTCTGTTAATCCTAATAGTGCAGTAAAGCTATTCAACAGGCAATATAGTGTTATAATGAGATATTTAAGTGCCAGTAATAGCAGCACTATAGAAATAATTTTATTGAAACAATGCGTATGCAAATTCCTTCCTCCGTTGCAAACTTTCTCAATGAACCTTATGTTCTTTCCGAAGAGCAAATCAAATTTTATGAGACGTTCCGTTACATCAAATTGAAGGAGGTTTTAAATGAAGAAACACGTTCGTTTTTCAACGAGGTTATCTCCAAAAGAGTAAGTGCGATGAATAGCGAACACAGGCCTTTGGAAGAAAGGTCAACCTATGGAAAGGCGTTCATACAACTCTTTAATTTATGGAGAGAAGATGAAATAATAAAAGCCCTGGTGTTCAGCCCGCGGCTGGCAAAAATTGCTTCCGGGTTAATGCAGGTAGTTGGCGTTCGCCTTTACCACGACCAGGCTTTATTTAAGGAAGGCGGCGGCGGCATTACGCCCTGGCATGCCGACCAATACTATTGGCCGCTCGAGACCGATAAAACCGTTACGGCCTGGATCCCTTTGCAGGCAACGCCGATAGAATTAGGGCCATTGGAATTTAGCGCCGGCAGCCATCAGATTATAGAAGGACGGGAGCTTGAAATTGGTGACGACAGCGAAATCATCATTCAACAAAAATTACGCGTTACCGATTTTACCCACGTGATTGAACCCTTTGACGCAGGCGAAATCAGCTTTCATTCCGGCTGGGTATTTCACCGTGCTGGCGCCAATGTCACCAACCAAATGCGTAAAGTGATGACGATAATTTATATGGATAAAGACATGAAGCTGAAACAACCGGAAAATAAAAATCAAATTAATGACTGGAATACCTGGTGTCCCGGCGCTGTTGTGGGTGAGGTAATAAACTCACCTATAAACCCGGTTTTATTTTCATAAAGAATAACCCAGGCAATTGTTCAATACTGTTTTGCTGTTGCCGGTTGCTTGCGAAAGAATAAAAAATACTACTTCATGATACGGTTGATCATGGTTGCCTTACTTATTGCTTGCACTTGCAATCCTACGTCGGCACAACTGCCGGTTGTTTCATCCGGGACCATTTACCGGGTTGAAAAATTTGCTTCCAGGTTTGTTGACGCAAGAATAATAGAGATGTTTGGCAGAGACAATAGCAGAACGCCTATGCAATGGAACGATAAAGAGCAGGCAGGCTTTACATCAGCGAAACCATGGCTTGCCGTAAATGAAAACTACAAAATACTCAATGTGGAGGAGCAGGAAAGAAATCCATATTCGGTATTGAATTACTTCCGAAGCCTGACTCAATTACGCAAAAAACACCTAATACTGGTATATGGCGCCTTTGAATTGGTAGATGAAAACAACGATCAGCTTTTTGCCTACACAAAGCAACTGGATCATCAAAAGCTATTGATAGTTCTGAATTTTTCTGATAAAAAAGCTATACTTAATTCTGCCATTGATGTAACGAAAAGAAAAGTCCTGATTGGTAATTATGAACAAGCTTCCGATAGCGATTTATTTCAACCTTTTGAAGCAGTGATTTATCAAATTGAACAATACCTTTTAGCATGAACAGTAAAATCATTACAACAGCAATCCTTCTTCTCCACTGTATCATTAGTCCTGCACAAAAGAAAGCAAGCGGCAACAAGGGTGAAGTTATTTATCATGTTTGCCAGCGCAGCTTTTACGACAGCAATGGCGACAGGCAGGGAGACCTCAACGGCCTGAAACAAAAATTGCTGTACCTGCAGTATTTAGGTATCACATCTATTCTGCTTTTACCCTTGTACGACGCCGATTGCTACCACAATTATTTTGCGAATGATTTTGAAAAAATAGATGCGGAATTTGGAACCATGGAAGAGTACATTTCGCTGGTAAAAGCGGTACACCAACGGGGCATGAAGTTGTACATGGATATGGAAACACAATACGTGACCGATAAACATTTGTGGTGGAAAGATGCCGTGGGCAACCTTCAATCGGCTTACAAGGATTATATTTTGTTTGATGATGCCGCACATAACGTTCCCGCAACAATGGTGGCCGGTTTAAGGGTATTGAATGGTTATGATGGATCGGTCATAAAAATTACAACCGTCAACCTGCGAAGCGAGGCCGTATTGGATTATAATAGAAAGCTGTTCTCCTTTTTTGTTGACCCCAATAACGATGGAAAATTCGACGATGGCGTGGATGGCTTCCGGCTTGACCATACGATGGATACTTTGGACGGAAAGCCAGTACTGACAAATTTATTTGCCGATTTTTGGAAACCATTGCTCACCTTTTTAAAGAAGATAAACCCGAACCTTAAAAACGTGGCGGAGCAAGCCGACTGGAAAGATTATGGCTTTAGCTATTTTAAAAACGCAGGCGTTGACAGAATGTTTGGCTTTGGTTTGCAGCAGGCTATTCTGTCTTTTAATAAGCACCAATTAATGAGCAATGCGGATACCATTTTAGCGAAATGTCCACCGGGGAAAGAACAAATTATTTTTCTTGAAAATCATGATCTGGACCGGTTTGCTTCGGTTGAAAAAAATGTTGAAAAACAAAAACTGGCAGCCGCTTTAATGTTATTCATTGGCGGTGTGCCTTCCATTTATTACGGGCAGGAAATCGGGATGCTGGGCAGGCGGGGTTCTTTTGGAAGTACCGATGGCAACGACATTCCACAACGGGAAGCATTTGAATGGTATAAGATTATTGACGGTAAGGGCATGGCCCTTTGGTATAAGTCCACCGGCCCCTGGTGGGATAAAACCAATCTGAAACCCAATGATGGCATTTCATTAGAAGAACAAATAAATGATCGCAATTCATTGTTCAATTACTACAGACATTTAATTGCTGTAAAGCAAAGCAATCCTGCATTGGCAAATGGAAACTATGCAACTGCTATCAACGATAATGATAAAGTGTTTAGCTTCTATAGGAAATATAAAAACAGGGAAGTATTAGTAGCGGTCAATCTTTCCGGTGATGTACAAATGGCAAATTTTGAACAAGGACAGAAAAAATATACACCGCTGTTTGGTAACAGTAAAATACAAAATAAAGCTGTTGATTTAGACCCTTACCAGGTGGTTGTTTTTGAAGTAAAATAAATAAGCAATGAAACGATTACTTCTAACTTCTTTCTGTATCTACGCAACAACCTTACCCTAATATTTCCGTACAACCCTTTTACAAAAAATAAAATGGAAAATTTTGAAGAAACTTATTCGAAGCCAACAGGAAGAGCAAGCCGTTGGCCAAGCAACTTTACACTATAAGGATAAGAGTTAAAAGAATTTTCTGTTATTTGAAGTTTATCCAAAACGTCAAACAATAAATACCTGGTTGGATGCTTTCAGAAAAATAGTTTTGAGTTTAGGATCCTCACAAACCAAGTTCAAAACACAGGTTTGCTGATAAGCAGGCCCCGCAAGGATTGCAAAAGGAAAAAGAAAAAAGAAAAGCTCCGGATTTTTGGCGCTTTTTACTATAGTGCTCCACGTTGGAGAATTGTCGAACCAATACAGGGAGGAGTTGCACCACCTATACAAAATAAAACTTTTGATACTTACTATGAAGCGCTAAGAAGAAGTTGCCAGAATCCATTGTTTGCCCCTCGCTCAGATTATTTGCCATGGTGCCCCTTTTACTTCATTGCATATTGTGCTGCCCAATGCGAAAGCGTATTGCTGCCGCCCGTGAGCCCCAGTTTTTTTACGATGTTACTACGGTGGTTCTCCACTGTTTTTTCCGAAATGAAAAGCTGGTCGGCAATTTGCCGGCTGGTTTTCCGGGCGGCAATCAACGATAAAATTTTCCGTTCTGCGCCAGATAACGTTTGTAATTTTTCTTCTTCGCTGCTATCAGGCTTTGCCTCCAACGACACATCTAATTTGGGACTGAACCATTGCTTTTGAAATTTCAGCGTAGCAAGACAATCCTTTAATTCTTCCAGTGCAAAATCCTTCAGTACATAACCGTTCACGCCCAGCGCTTTTGCTTTTTCAAACAGCGCTGCGTCGGTGTACATGGTGTACAAAATAACCTTTACCGTTTTGTTGCGGCTGCGCAGTTTTTCCAATACCTCCAGGCCGTTCATCCCCGGCATGGAAACATCAAGAATGGCATAATCGGGAAGCAGGGTCAAAATATTGTTACAGGCTTCAATGCCGTTGGTGTATTCTTTTACAATGCGATGGCCCAATGAACGCAGGTATTGGCTGATGCCGTTAAGCGTTACCGGATGGTCGTCGGCTATAATAATGTTGGCCATAATCAGTGTTGTTTCACTAAGGTAACGATAGTGCCCGTCGCACCGCTTTCCCAACGCAGGTCGGCGCCAATGGCACGGGCCCGTTGCTTCATGCTTTGCAAGCCAAAAGATAAAGCGCTTTCCCTGGCTCTTTTCGCATTAAAGCCAATGCCGTTGTCTTTAATTTCTACCCACAGTTCAGCATCGTTTGACCGGATGGTGATTTTACAAGCTTCGGCGTTTGCATGCTTCATTACATTATTCAGGGCCTCCTGCACAATGCGGTAAATCTGCAATTCATCTTGTTTAGACAGCGTTGCTTTGTAGGCAATGTCGCAGGTGGTGAAAAACCCTGCAGCAGTCAATCGTTGGCATAACGATTCAAGGCTCGCTTGTAAGCCTACACTTTCAAACAGCGAAGGATACAAATTGCGGCTCACCTCCCGGACTGACGTAATCACTTCCTCCACATCATCGGCTTGCACGGGCTTGTGAAGCAGCAGATTATTTTTCAAGGCCAGAAGATCATGATTAATGCCATCGTGTAATTCGGTGGCAATGCGTTTGCGTTCGTCCTCTTCTTTTTCCAATAGCTGATGCGTAAAGTTTTCCTGCAACAAAGCATCTTTATGTTGTTGTCGCCGTTTTAAAAAAGTAAGATACAATCCCACCGCGGCAGCGGTAAATAGGGACCCAAGAAAAGCAACCACTAAATAGAGTTTGTTGTTCTCTAACTCTTTTTCTGCAAGCCGCTGCTTTTCTTTTTCTACCCGCAACTCGCCATTCAATAAAGCGGTACGCAACCCGGTAAGTACATCGCCGCTGCTTACCTGCTGGTTTACCGCAGCACTCAACCGGTTGTAATAAAGCGCTTTTTTGTACTGCCCCGACGTATCGTACAGTTCGGCAAGGTGCAGGCAATAGTAAGCGCTATCGAAGCGGTTGTTGCAGGTACGCAGGGCTCTTTCCAATGAATCGGGCCAGGGTGAAGTTGGTTGCTTGTTTTGATAAACAGCGATGCGTGAACGGGTGAGATAATAATGATCGAGATAGTTGTTGGTAGCAGGATTGTTTCGGGGCCGAAAGGGTAGTTGCGACAGGATGCTATCCGCCAACAGATAGTTCTTACTATTAGAAGCCACCCAGGCAAAGTCAGGAAGAAAATCCATGGAATCAATTGTTGCCGCGGGCAAACGTTTAATGGTCTGCAAAGCAGCGTTGATAGTTTCAATACATCGTGGGCTGTCGGCGGCTTTTTCGCCATCGTAAGCATGGGCAATAATGTAGTACAGGTAATGTTCTTTAATGCGCTGCTCAGGAAGAGTGGCGAAGATGGCCGCCGATTTTTTATAATAGTCAATTGTTTTTTGTGGCTCTCCGTTCCAGGCATTGTACACATTGCCGATGTAATAGAGTGTGTTTGCCAACAGTTCTTTGTTGCCTATACGGGCCGCAAGGCGATTGGCAGAATCAAAATACAAAAGGCTTTCGCTGATGGCGTTCATGCTGCTGCGGCGGCCATACAAGCTGTCGCCTTGTTTAAGTAACTGTTCTACACGTGTTGAATCGGAACGCGGATTGACCGGAATAACGGTAGGTGCTTGTTGCTGGCAGCCGCAAGCGTATAGCAAGAGCAAAGCCGTTACATAAAGAAGCCGGTAAGAAAAGAAATTGGGTTGCATGAAGTGCTTCATAAAAATTGGAAGAAGCACAAAAATAAGGTAGCCTGTGAGTGATGCAACTATCCAGCTGGATATAGGGGTACCCCCTAATTACAACAGATTACTGGCGCAGGTAAACAGCAAAGATCACCTTGTGGCAAAATCCTTTATTCAATGAAAAGAAGACCACATCTGTCTGCTTTCGTTCGCTTGTATGCCGCTACTACAACCAATCAACGGCGGCAAATTCTAACAAGAGGACTGCGGAAAAGCTTTCTTGCACGGTACGGTTTAGTTACTATCTTTTTGCTTACCCTTTCTTTTTTTATTAATGTGGCAAGTGCGCAATCGCCACCCGTTGATGAACCGCATGTGCCCGTTTATACTGCCGCCGCTACTCAGAATAAAATTCTTGAAGGGCCGGATGGGGCTTCTTATTTCTTTTTTGCCGATTATTATGCCAATAAAATTGGACGAAAATCTGGCGCAGTATATAATAACTCCTGGGCTACGGTAGGGGGGAATATACAAGATGCAGTTATTGGACAGGACGGTGCTATATACATCCTGATTATTCCTACAACAGCAGGCCAGACCCCAAAAATAGCCAGGGTTACATTCGATTCAGTTGTAAATAATTCCTGGGCCGACCTTGGTACGGTTTCCAATTCATGGACTAATATGATTCAGGCGCCCAATGGAAATTTTTACGTTACCAACAACACAACTAAAATGTTGAAAGTTGCTCCTACCAACACTGCTTTTGGTACAATGGGGGTAGTTACCTTATTTGCTACAAGTACTTACCGCAACTTAAACCGGATGGCGGCGGATGATAATTCTAATGTTTACTGCACCAATACAAACGACTCGGTAATTACAAAAATTACACAGGCAGGGCTGGTGAATGACCAATGGGCAAAGCCCCGCCAGGCACAGAGTTCCTTTTTTTCCGACATCGTATATTTTGCCGGAAATATTTATCTGGCCGATAACTACCCGGATGTAACAACGATTGGGAAATTTGGCATCCATAGAATTAATGTAGCGGATAGCACCCTCACTAACAGATGGGCAGAAGTGCCGGCAGCAGCCAGCGATTATTGTGGCGGTTTTGTGTTGTCCACGAATGGTAATTTATATGTAACCAGTGGTCAATCTTCCGTTGTTTATAAAATTTCAACAACAACAGGCACCGTATCCAGTTTTGTGGCCCTTTCCACCACTGGTATTGGCTCAGGCTATAAGGGTACCAAGCTGTTTGCTACACCTGATTATTTATACCAGATAAGAAGCAAATTCGGTATGTTTCTTATGAATTCTTATTTGATCAGCCGTATAGGCACTACTCCCTTTTCGGTAACCATCAATCAAACCAATGCCACTTGCGCCAGTACCCCGGATGGCGGTGCAAGGGCCATTGCAAGCGGCTGCTCCGTGGGTGCCTATACGTATTTGTGGTCGCCCGGTGGTGCTACTACCGATACCATCAGCAATCTGGCGCCGGGAACATATACTGTACGAGTGATCTGCAGCGGCGATACCGTAAACAAGTCGGTTACCATTGGCACAACAACAGTAATAGCCGCACCTGCCACAAGCAGCCAAACCTTTTGCGCAGGCTCCGCATACACCGTAGCTGATTTAACAGCAAGTGGAACCAATATCCAATGGTATGCTTTCGCAACAGGCGGATCGCCGCTGGCAAGCACTACGCCACTTACCGACAGTATGGTGTACTACGCCTCGCAAACCATCACCGGTTGCGAAAGTGGAACAAGGGCTAAAGACACTGTCTTCATCAGAGGACAACTAAAACCAACAGCCGATACTGCATTTTGCAACAGCAATTCAAGCGTAAGCATCGCTATAAAAGGCAATGCAAATAACATAACGTGGACGGCTACACAAAGCGGTACCGGCATTGCGGCAAGCGGCAACGGCAGTAACATTTCTTTCATTGCCAACAATACAAGTAATACGGTAAAAACCGATACGGTAGTGGTTTCAGCCTCTTATACCACACCATCCTCTTACGCCATCAGCAATGGAACCTATGCCTTAGCCGATACCACTGGCTCGGCTTACCTGAATTTAAGTACCGAGTATGGGTCGGGAAATTTAAGCACGGCCAAAGCCATTGGTTTCCCTTTCAACTTCTTTGGTAATGGGTATTCCAATTTTTATATCTCTAACATTGGCTCTATCACTTTTGATGCGGGAACCAACCCAACTAAAATAATTTATGGGCAGATGCGTGGTTTGTGGAAAACGAATGCAAGCAGCAGGATTGCTTATAAGGTAAGCGGTACAGCCCCTAACAGAAAGTTGATCGTTAGCTTTATTAATTTGCAAAAACCAGCCGATTATTCCGGCACTGTATTCCTGGGCGTGCCGATGATGCAAACGCATACGTTTACAGCTAACCCTTCTGCAGGAACGGGTTCCTTCCAAATTGTGTTGAACGAAGGCAGCAATAGCATTGAAAGCGGCAAAGGTTCTGTGCCTTCATTAACTGAAAGTATAAATCCCGATCCGTATAACCAATCGGGTACTGTTGGCGGCGCTTATGAAGGAATAAAAGACGGATCAAACGCCTACTACGTATCCGGCCGAAACAACGGCAGTTGGATCAATCTATCCAATGAGTTGAAAATATTTACACCGCAACCGGGCTTGAGCTGTCCACTGCAACGGGATACGTTCTGCGTATCGGTACTGCCAACACCAAAAGTGGATAGCGTACCGGCTGCAATGGCTTGTCCGGGCAGCAGCGTCACCGCCATCAACTTCTCTACACCCATCACCGGCGGTGCGGTTTACTACAAGTGGAGCAATAATAATACATCTATCGGTCTTGCCGCAAGCGGCAACGGATCCATTGCTTCGTTCACCGCAAGCAGTTCACCGGCAACTGCCACTGTAACCGTAATGCCTTATATGATGAAAGGTGCAGATACCTGCTTTGGTACGCCACGTTCTTTCACCATCACAAGCGGACAACCTGCTGCGCCGGTTACTTCATCACTGGTTATTTATACCGGTAGCAAAGCACTGAACCAATTGAATGTGAACAGCAGCAATGTTCAATTTTATAACAGTGCAACAGGTGGTGCTGCGCTACCAGGTACAACGGCTGTGCAGGATGATTCTGACTATTACATCTCGCAAAGCATTGGTGGTTGCGAAAGCAGCCGCACTAAAATTGTGGTGAACCGGATCAGTAATGATTCGTTGGTGAAATGCGGCGCCGGTACTATCGCTGATATAATCACCGCACCGAATACCGGAGATACAATAAGATGGTATCGCAGTGCTTTGTCCGCAACTGTGCTACCAGGTACCACTTCATTGATGAGTGGGTTGGATACGCTGTATGTAGCCGAAGCCGCCTCCAACCGTGTGCCTGTCATCACCATTACTAACCCAACGCCGGTTATAAATACCACGGCCGATAAGGTTGTTTGCAACAACAGCACCGTAGGCGCCATCAACTTTAGTACACCCACCACCGGCGGTTTGGTAAGCTATGCCTGGACGAACGACAATCCTTCTATTGGCCTGGCAGCAAGCGGCACAGGTGATATTACTTCCTTCAGCAGTGTAAATACGTCGGCTACAAAAGCTGATACGGCCACTATCATCGTAACACCAACTATCACCAATGCCGGTTTGAGTTGTACGGGTATAAAGGATACCTTCTACATTGTAATCAATCCGGCCGCACAAGTGAATACTGTAGCCAATAAAGTTGTTTGCAATAGTGCAGGCACCGGCGCTATTAACTTCAGTACAAACAATTCCGGCGGCGCTACATCGTACGCATGGACAAACAACAACACGGCCATCGGGCTTGCATCGAGTGGCAATGGGGTTATTGCATCGTTTACTGCTTCTAATAACACCACTGCTCCCTTATCAGCAACCGTCACTGTAACGCCAATATTCACTAACGGTAGTGTGGGTTGTACTGGTGCCGGTAGTTCCTTCCTCATTACGGTAAACCCAACGGCTACGGTAAATGCCATCCTTAATCAAACAGTATGTAATGGATCTTCCGTTAGTGCGGTGAACTTCGGGTCATCAGCTACCGGCGTTGCTATTTCTTACCCGCGGACAAATAATAATGCAACGATAGGATTGGCAGCAAGTGGAAGTGGCAATATCGCATCGTTTAATGGAACGAACAGCGGCACGGCACCGGATAGTGCTACCATCACTGTAACGCCAACGTTTACAGCTAACGGTGTTAGCTGCACGGGTACGGCAAGAGCCTTCAAGATTTATGTGAACCCAACGGCTACTGTCATTAACGTACCAAACCAGGTATTGTGCAACGGTGCTGCTACAACTGCCATCAACTTTGGAAGTTCTGCTTCAGGTGGTACCATAAGCTATGTCTGGATGAATAACAATTCATCCCTCGGCCTTGCCGCAAGCGGTTCAGGAAATATTGCTTCATTCAATGCGATCAACAATGGGAATGCACCTGTAACAGCTACCATCACCGTAACATCAACATACAGCTTCAACGGTGTGAGCTGCACGGGAACGTCAAGAATTTTTACTATCACCGTAAACCCCACCACTTCCGTAAGTGCAATCAGCAATCAGGTGGTTTGTAATGGTGCACCAACAACAGCTGTGGCTTTTGGTACATCGGCCAGCGGTGGTTCGGTAAGCTATACATGGACGAACAACAATCCTTCTATCGGGTTGGCAGCAAGTGGTTCTGGTAACATCGCTTCTTTCAATGCTACGAATAACAGCACGGTTCCCGTAACGGCTACCATAACGGTAATGCCTATGTACAGCAATGGTGGTACAAGCTGCACGGGCATAAGCCGCAGCTTCAGCATCACCGTTAACCCAACGGCAGCTATCAACCAGGGCACAGACCAGGTGTTATGCAACGGCTCCGCTGCATCGGCAATCGCTTTCAGTTCATCTAACAGTGGCGGTACAATGAGCTATGCATGGACGAACGACAATCCGGCCATCGGTCTTGCCGCAAATGGTAGTGGAACCATTGCTTCGTTCGTTGCAGTAAACAACGGAACAGCACCGGATAGCGCTGTCATTATTGTATCGCCAACCTTTAGCAATGGCGGTGCAACCTGCGCAGGTATCGCCGATACGCTGGTGGTAATTGTAAACCCAACACCGGTGGTGAATGCCGTTATCAATCAGGTCATTTGCAACAATGCACCCTCACCCGCTGTATTATTCAGTACACCAAACACTGGTGGCAATAAGTTGTACACCTGGACGAACAGCAACCCTGCTATTGGCCTTGCGGCGAGTGGTTCGGGTAACATTGCTTTATTTACTGCAATCAATAATAGCAATGCACCAATCAACAGCACCATCACTATAAACATGACTTATACATATGCCGGTGTTAGCTGCACCAGTGCTCCTAAAACCTTTACCTACACGGTAAACCCAACAGCCACGGTAAATGCCATCCTTAATCAAACAGTATGTAATGGATCTTCTGTGACTGCCATAAACTTTACTTCACCAACCACTGGCGGAAACGTTAGTTACACATGGACGAATGATAAGCCTTCGATTGGCTTGGCGGCGAACGGCGGCGGTAACATGGCATCATTCAACGCCGTCAACAATGGCAATACACCGGTTACGGCAACCATTGTGGTAACGCCTACATTCAGCAACGGCGGCACAAGTTGTACGGGTACACCGCGAAGCTTTACCATCACGATAAACCCAACGGCTGTCGTAAATGTTGTGAGCAACCAAACGGTGTGCGCCGGTACAGCAGTGAGTGCGGTAACTTTTAGTGGACCTGTGTTGGGTACTACTTATGCATGGACCAACAGCAATCCATCTATCGGTTCGGCAGCGATTGGCAGCGGTAATATTGTGTCTTTCAACAGCATCAACCCATCGCCCAACGCAGCAACCGGCACCATCACGGTTACGCCCAATACAGTGGCAGGTTGTGTGGGCCAGCCAACCAGTTATGTGGTTACGGTAAACGGATTGTCGGTAGCACCAACCTCCATCAGCAATCCCACTCCAATTGTATGTGCGAACAACGCCTTCGCCAACCTGACTGTAGCTGGCGGTGCATTAGGAAGCGGTGCGTCATGGAAGTGGTATGCCGATAGCCTGAACACGCCTTCCATCGGCAACGGCACTACATTATCGAACATCGCCGTAGGCAAAACCACCACCTATTTTGTACGGGCCGAAGGAACTTGTAACAACACGGCCGCGGTTGGTGTGATAGTGCAACGGGCCAACCTGGTCATGCACGTTCGCCAGCACTGGAACGATGTGTTGTTGTTTGATAACAGCAGCAAAAATTACGTAGCCTGGCAGTGGTACAAGAACGGCACTTTGGTGCCGGGAGCTACCATGCAACAGTACAGCGAAGGCAGTGCGTTGGCAGGTGCTTACTATGTAGCAGCCACGGATAAAAACGGCATTCAAGAGATGTCTTGTCCGCTCATGGTTACCGCTGGTTCGTTTACCGGATTACGTATCTCTCTCTTCCCTAACCCGGTTGATAATTCCAACAACGTAACCATAAGCACAAGCTTCACGCAGGTTGAATTAGGAGGCGCCACCATCATTGTAAGCGATGTGTACGGCCGCGTAATAAGAACAATGCAGCAGATACCGCCAACCATGACAATGCAGGCGCCAACAGCCACCGGCATGTATATAATAACGCTGACCTTGCAAAATGGTGTGAAGTACAGCGCCAACCTTTTAAGTAAATAACCAAAATCCTCAAAAAAAATCAATTAATGAAACGACTCATTATAACAGCATCCCTCCTTGGTGGGATGCTGTTTCGAAGCAGGGCTCAGGAAGTTACCATTGGCATCAATACTGCACAATCAGGAGCCAGCTACAAATTGCCTTATGGAAGTAGCAGTGTGAAGCCTTCTTTTGGTGGAGAACTTGGCTTGCAAATACCTGTTAGCCATCATCTAAACCTTATCACCGGGCTGGAAGCTTTTCGCTACAAGTCAGCCGCAACATTGGCCGACAACCAGGTTTATAGCTACAATCAAGCCGATGACATGGTCTCTTATTTTGAATACCGGGTAACCACAAAAGGCTACAGCGAAACGCAAAACTTTACGGCGCTTCGCCTGCCGCTGATGTTTCAATACATTGCCGGCAGTGCGGCAAAAACACAATGGTATTTGAATGCCGGTACCAAGTTTATGTTGCCTGCTAAAGTGCAGCTAAAAGCCACTACCGTCAGCATCACTACCACGGGTTATTATCCCGATGTGAATGCCGAAGTGCATGACCTTCCGCAACACGGTTTTGGTACCATTGATAATTGGCAAAGCACGGGCAGCTATTCCACAAAAGCGGGTTGGCTTTTAACCGGCAGCACGGGCTTCAGCTTTAAGCTTTCGACCTCGGGCAGCACAAGGTTTTACGCGGGTGTATATGCTGACTATGGCGTAAGCAATCTGCGAGGAGCCAAAGAACCACTGTCGCTGGTGAGCTACAACTCGCAAAGTGTTTCCAGCATACTGCCGAACGGCACTATGAGTATGAGCGGTGTAAAGGATTTGAAGCTTGTGAACTTCGGCATTCAGTTAAAGCTGGGTTTTGGACAGAAACAAAAAGCAAAACAAAAGTCGCCAACTGTAGTGCCCCTGGCAATCGTACCGTCTATATCCGCCGCAAAAAATGAAGATAGAAAAGTAGTAAGCCAACCAATGGCGTCAAAAACAACAGAGAAAAAGCTGACACCGGCCGAGCGCAAATGGGTAGAGCAACCAATGGCCTTTGGAAAGAAAAACAACGTTTCGCTAAATACCGAAACAAAGCAGCACCTTGACATCGTGGCCGCCATGCTAAACAAATACCCGTCGAGCCGTATTGTTTTGAAAGGCCATACCTGCGACCTGGGAACACCTGCTGTAAACGATAAACGCAGCCGCGAAAGAGCCAGCGCCATTGCAAATTATCTAACCAGCCAGGGCGTGAGCAAAGACCGGATGCAAATTATAGCCATGGGAACAGCGGAGCCGGTTGCTCCCAATACATCGGAGGAAGCCCGTGAGCAAAATAGACGAGTAACTATCACCGTAGTTGAATGAGAATGAAGCAAAATATTTTATTTTAAACAAAACGGAATTTATTGAAATGACAGCGCCATAAATTTTCCTTAACGGTAAGACCCTTAGACAAACCGCCCTGCTTTTGCATGGGCGGTTTTTTATACTTAAGTAAGGTGTAATGCTGGTGGAATCATGGGTGTCAGTGCCCGTTTGGTACCTACATAGGGGTACCCCCTAATTACAACAGATTACTGGCGAACTTGCGTAGGCTTATACATCTTGCAAACAAATCCACCGCTGTGAAAAACATAACTTCTATTCTACTTCTTGTTGCTACGGCTTTAATTATCAGCATTAATCTTCAGGCACAATGTACGTCGGCTGTAGCGCCACCTGGTACGGTGACACAAGTAACCACCGCCTACAAAACCGACCAAAGTTTTACCCCCACTTGTAGCGGTCAACTAACCGGTATCACCTTTACGTTTTGCAATTTTTCAGATGACTTTCGGGGCTCTGGCGCTTCGTTGCGATGCAATCTTAAAAATACAGCCGGTACCGTTATCGCAACAGGTACCTGGCCCAACGGCAAACAAACAACTGACATTGTTTATCCGGGGTTTACCACAACGGCCAGTTTTGTATGCAATAACCTCACGCTTACAAGCGGAATCAGGTATATATGGGAACTGGAGGGGGTGGATGATATACCCAACACCATACCAGCCGGCGGCGTCATTTTATTTGCTTACACTTCTACCGATGTTTACAGTGGTGGCAATTATATAAATGACGGCACACAACAACCTGCTAAAGATGTACAAGGCTGGACAGTGAATATGAGCAACGGAGCAATAGCTTCTACCGGCTCTTCCATCACACAAGTTCTTACTCCTTGCGGTGGATTTTACAATGCAGCATCAGAGCTGATGACGACACTTTTGCCTGGCGCTACCAACGGCATAAGCGGTAGCACTACCGCTAAGGTTTGGTTTGAAGCAATCCAGCCTGCGGGCTACGTCAAACGCCATTATGAAATTACTCCAGCTGCGGGTGCATCAACAGCCACCGGCAAAGTGACACTTTATTTTACACAAGCTGAATTTGATGGGTTCAACGCTGTAAACACTTTGAAACTTCCCGGCAATGGAAACGATGCAACCGGCAAGGCAAATCTTAGGATTGAAAAGCGTAGCGGCACCAGCGGCAACGGCACAGGGATGCCCAATACATACACGGGTTCCGTAACCACTATTGACCCCGCGGATGCGGACATTGTATGGAATAGCACCGTTAACCGTTGGGAGGTAAGCTTTGATGTAACGGGCTTCAGTGGCTTCTTCGTAAAAACAACCCCAAGCCTTTTGCCGCTGCAATGGTTGACAGTAAGCGCTACGCTTAACAGCATTGGTCAGGCACAGTTGGCGTGGCAAGTGGACGAGACAGACATAGCAACCTTCACTGTTGAACGGAGCGCAGATAACAGAGGGTTTGCTGTGGCAGGTAACATCACCAGTAAAGGAAACGGTACCAACACTTATAGGTTTACGGAGGCAATGCCTTTAAGTGGAATGGCTTATTATCGCATAAAACAAAGCGGCAACGATGGAAAAATTTCTTATAGTAAAACGTTACGGTTAAGCGGCAATGGTTCTGGTGTGATATCGGTATATCCGAACCCATTTACAGCAACCATCACGGTACAAAGCAATTCTCCGCAGACAGCCCGTCTGTTAGACGCTTCGGGCAGGCTGGTACAAACCATTACACTTAATAGTGGAATGAATTTCCTTAACACTACCGGATGGAACAAAGGCATATATACCTTGCAAACGCAAAGCGGCGAAAGCATGAAGATGATAAAAGAATAAGAAGTTTTTGATTGGCATTATTACTCTTCGTACACAGCGGCCCTGCTTTTGCAGGGGCGGCTTTAATTGCGATTTATGCAGAGGCAGTTGGGAAATTTAGTAAAGCGAAAACACCGTTTAAGGTGATAAAGGAAATGACAAGCAAATAAGAAAGCTCCGAAAATTCGGAGCTTTTTTATTTGGTGCCCGGGACTGGATTCGAACCAGCACAATGAGGAGTTACAACTCCTCCTTAAACTAAAGCCTTTGTTGTTAAGCATTAAAACTCAAGGGCAGTAAACAATGCTTACGTGATGCAGCTATTTGGGATTGCCGTTAAACTGGCGCGCAAGAAGTTCCAATTTTCAAGGTCTAATTGACTACAAACTCACACCAACACGGTCAATTTATTTGTTAACCATGTTCTCTTTCATTATCGGTGTACTACTCTCTGGCAATCCAAATATAACATCGCCCTTTGCATTTGAAGTTGAGCTACCAAATAGCCTGTCCCAAAAACTAAACAATGCACCAAAGTTGGAGTTGGTTTCTTCAAACCTTATCGAATGATGAATGCGGTGCATGAGCGGCGAGGCAAAAAGCGTCCGGTAAACAGCATCTTGCTTTTTAGTAATGCGAATATTAGAATGATGAATAACCACTGCCATAAAAAAGAGGGTTTCATAAATAAGCAATGGCAGAAATGAAATACCAAAAACAAAACAAACGACTGCTTTGCCCGGATAGGATAAAAACAATTCGGCAATGTGAAAGCGTAGCGCCGTGGTGCTATTCATTTTTGTGTCCTTGTGATGAAAGCTGTGGAAACGCCACAAAAATGGAACGTAATGGTTCCAACGATGCCACACATACAACCAAAAATCCATCACCAAAATGGTTAGTCCTAATTGTACATAAAAGGGAAGCGCAAATTGGTGCAGCAGTCCTAACTTATGTGCTTGCAAAAATTGAAGCCATTGAACAAAAAAACCTGCCGGAAGAAACGTGAGCAGAACGTTCAGTAAACCAATAGCAAGATTAAACCGTTCAGCCTTCCAGTCGTTAACTTCCCGCCTTTGCGGATAAAGGTGCTCCGCTAAAAATTGCAGCGCAAAGACAGAAGCCAAAACAATGATTTGAACGTACTTTAAATTCATTGGAAACGAAAGCCGAAATTAGCTCCCGAATGACGACAATCAGCATTATAATTCCGACCTATAACGAAGCGGAAGGCATTGAAAAGTTGGTGAACCAGCTAATGGAGTCGAGCAATGAAACCGTTATAGATTTGATTGTATCCGATGGCGGGAGCGAAGATGGCACAATAGAAAAAGCGGCATCGGCTGGCGCTACTGCTTTGCTTTCTCCACGAAAAGGCCGTGCGGCCCAAATGAACTACGGCGCTTCGCTTGCTAAAGGCGATGTGCTTTATTTTATACATGCCGATAGCTTTCCACCCCAAACCTTCGTAGCCGATATTCAGCAAGCCGTTACAGAAGGGTATGATCTGGGCCGCTACCGCACAATATTTAATTCGCCAAAAATTATTTTAAAACTCAATGCCTGGGCCACCCGCTTCGATTTATTCATGTGTATGGGCGGCGACCAAACCCTGTTTATCCGACGGCAACTTTTTGAGGCTTTTAATGGTTTTAAAGAAGACATGCAGATTATGGAAGAATACGAGTTTTGCGCACGGGTCCGAAAAACAAGCCGCTATAAAATTTTGCCCGGCACGGCTTTAATCTCTGCCCGCAAGTACGATACAAACAGTTGGCTTCGTGTGCAACGAGCCAACGCCACCGTAGTTAACATGTACAAACGAGGCGCTACCCAACAACAAATGGTGGACACTTATAAACGAATGTTAAGCTACCGGAAAAATGCGTTTTGAAAATAAAGCCGTTTGGATAACAGGCGCCTCTTCTGGTATAGGTGCGGAACTGGCAAAACAGTTGGCGAGGATGAACGCAAAACTCATTCTTACGGCAAGAAACGAAGAGGCATTACATCAGATAAAAGAGGCTTGCAAGGATGCCGTGTGTTCTGTTTTGATCGGCGATATGTTACAACCGGAAACCTTTGCTGATCTTGTGTCGAAGGCCATCCAACTTTATGGCCGGATAGACATCGCTATTTTTTGCGCGGGGCAAAGCCAACGCTCTTATGCGACAGATACGGAGATGCACGTGTACCGGCAACTGATTGAGCTGAACTTTTTTGCGCCGGTTGCTCTTACAAAATTTCTGCTTCCGCATTTTGCGCAAAAGGGTTCGGGACATCTTGTTGTGATCAGCAGCGTGGCCGGTTTAATGGGCTTTCCGTTGCGAACCGGGTACGCCGCCTCCAAACATGCACTTAAAGGTTTTTACGAAACCTTGCAAACGGAGCACCAGCTTCCGAATTTTTACGTCACTATCATTAGCCCCGGACGGATAAACACACCTATCTCCGTCAATGCGATTACGGGAAAAGGTGAAAAGCATGGAATGATGGATGAAGGCCAACTTCACGGAATACCCGTTGGCGTTTGCGCTGAAAAAATCATTGGGGCTATCCATAAAAGGCGAAGGCATCTTATCATTGCCAGGAGTGAAAAAATCTTGTGGTGGCTTTGGTGGTTTGCCCGGCCTCTGTACTATAAAATAGCCAGGGCGAGAGGCGGCAAATTACAAACTGAAACTATTGCCAAAACGTAGATGGAAAGGACCGTTATTATGCAGGATTATCTATCGGGAATACAGCAAATTGGCATTGGAGTAAAGGACGCTGATGTGTGCTTACGCCGGTATGCCGCTTTGTTTGGTATGAACACCTTGGTGTTTAACGATGTTTCCGAGGCTACGCTAATGACACAATACACCGGCGGCACGGTTTACAAACGGCAAGCGGTATTATCCCTGAACATGCAGGGCGGTGGCGGTTTTGAACTTTGGCAATTTCAAAACAGGCAACCGGCCGAACCAGCACAACTTCCGCAATACGGCGATATTGGAATTTATGCGGCTAAGCTAAAGTGCACCGATGTAGAAAAAGCCTTTCGCAACTTTACTTTAGTAAAAGATATTGTAGTGTCTGCAATGCAGAAAGATGCAAAAGGCGACTCTCACTTTTTTGTAAGTGATGAACACAACAACCAATTCAACATTGTTTTAGGCAATCATTGGTTTCAGCAAAACGATAATACTGTTGGCGGTGTAACAGGAGCCATTATTGGGGTGAGTGACATGGAGCGTTCATTGCTGTTTTATCAATGGCTGCTGAATGTTGACAATGTTATCTATGATACAATCATCACTGAAGAAGGCCAGAAGTACCGGAAAGTCTTGCTGCAAAAACATCCCACCGGCAAGGGAGCGTTTGGAAAATTATTAGGTTCCGTGGAGATTGAATTGGTACAGTGTTTAGACCGGCAGCCGGCTACGATTTACGAGAACCGTTATTGGGGCGATTGTGGCTTTATTCATTTGTGCTTTGATGTGTTTGACATGTGCGGATTGAAGAAACACGCAGAAGACTTTGGCTATCGTTTCACCGTTGACAGCATGGATTCTTTTAGTATGGAGGCCGCATCGGGCCGTTTTTGTTATATGGAAGATCCCGACGGAACACTGATGGAATTAGTAGAAACGCACAAGGTTCCCATCTTTAAAAAATTAGGTCTTTACCTCAATCTTAAAAAACGGGATTTGAAAAAGCCGCTACCCGATTGGATGATAAAGTTGTTGGCCTTGAATAAGGTGAAGTGATTTCTGCCATAAATTAGACCATTCAAATTGACATCAGAGCTATGAAAAAATACTTTTTACTATTTTTCTGCTTTACAATCAAGCTTGTTTGCGGGCAGACCGTTGAAGAAACATATCCTAAGATTTTATGGTGCCCGAATGACACCTTTGCAATCAGGTACAAAGGTTTTTCAGATCTTGATTACTATACGGCAAGCAGAAAAAACAAAATAAGCCCTGGAACAGACGCAGCCCCTAATGAGTATGCCACTATCTATTTTGGCAGCGATAGCCTGCGACTTAATTACAACAATCATTTGCCCTATCAACATAATTTTTATATCAATTTTGCATCACCGAAAGGCAAGACAACTTTACGTTTTCACTTCAATGAGCTTGCGGGTTATTTTCCAGACAATTATATGGAAAAAAACGTGGGCAACATTCAGTTTGACATCCCGGAAGTTTATGAATTAGCAAACATTATTTGGACAATTTCGCCAAGCGGTAAAAGGGCAAAAGACCTCAATAAGGAAGGTGACTATTATCAACGTGTGGTTGCTTATTTTAAGCCTTACCTAAACCATCCGATTTTCAAAGCCTTAGACTTTCCCGACAGTGTTTTCTACAATAAATACTATGCTTTCAGGGAGAATAGCTTTGCCTTCAATTTTCAGAACCCGGAATTAGGTGTATCAAACACAAAACTTCTATTCAACGGCCCTTACTATTACGTATATGGCGATGAATTAGCAGACAGTAGTTTATTTGGGAAACTCAAACCGCTGGTAGAAGATTTTGCGACAAAGTCAAAGTTCAAGCAGTTCTACAAAAACAATTTGAGTTATTACGATAAAGAAATAAAACGCCAAAAAGAACTGTTGCCGATTAAACAAATGTGGACTTGGTTAGAAGAAGAGTTTCCCAAAACAAAATACCAATCATACAGGATTGTTTTTTCGCCACTTATCGGGGGTTCGCACAGCACACAACGATATTCTACTTACTACAAATCTAAACGGTTTGGCGAAAACGTAATGTTCGTTTGCAACACCGATAGGTACGACAGAATGCCTGACTTATCCGAAAAACAAAAAGAAGGCTTAATGTCAGGCATCGTATTTACAGAAATTGACCACAACTATGTAAATCCCGCAACTAACAAATATGAAAAGCAAATAGATAGCATTTTTTCTAACCGCAGTGTTTGGACAAGACAAGGGAATAGCAGCGACTATTATGGCAGCCCGGAAAGCGTATTCAATGAGTACATGACCCACGCTGCCTTTTGCCTTTATATTTTGGACACCTATGATAAACAAACAGCAGACTTTGTAATTGACAGGCGAGAGGACTTAATGGTTAGTACACGGAACTTTATCAAGTTTAAAGCATTTGACAAAGAACTCATCCGGTTGAGACAAGAACATAAAGACTTGAAAGTGGTTGACCTTTATCCTTTTGTTTTAGAATGGTGCAAGCGCCAAGGTTGATTTCACAAGCCGGTACGCACCCATATTTTCACCAGGAAGTACAACGCTATCTTTTTACAGCGGTTAACCATTCTTCGGGCACGTCGGCCGCTTCATCCACATCACGCAAGGTTGGTAGCTGCATTAACGTTACGCCAATTTGCTGCGCTGTTTGAAAAGTATCGGTCAATACTGAACTTGTACTCCAGGCCTTATTTTCAAACAAGGAAGAATGAAGCAGCTTCATTCCTAACAGATAATAGCCACCATCATGGGCCGGGCCAATCACTATATCATTTTCTTCCAATGCCCGGAAAGCATTCGTAATAATTTCCGACGTTAGTTCATAACAATCGCTGCCCACAATACAAACTTTATTGTAACCCATTTTAAAAACGGTATCAAACGCATCATTCATGCGGCGGCCTAAATCACCATCGGCTTGCTTTTGTTTGCTGTATTTTTCCTGCTGCCATCTATCATCTTCCTCTATTTCTCCTGCATAGAACACTACTTTGTCTGCATCCACAGCTTCCGTAATTTCCAGCGTATGCTGCAATAATTTTTGGTAGATGAATAGCGCCGCCTCATCACCAAGCGAAGCGGCCAATCTTGTTTTTACTTTTCCCTTTTCGGGCTTGCGCACGAAGATGATAAGTGCTTGTTTCGTCATTCTCTCAATTTTTTTCCTTCGCCTTTCTTTGGCGATAAAGTTGCGTCTTTATTCAAACTACTTTGTTGTTGCTCCCATGGCGAAGAACCTTTTGGCGGTTTGCCAAACCGCAACTTCCAAGACCGGATGCCTGTCAGCAATTCGTGATAAAGATTGGTGCGGCGCTTAAAGCCATAAGCCCGCCACTTACCGGGCGGCACCTTGCCTTTGGCAGCTACAAAGGTTTGAAACCGCGCCGCCCAATCATCAAAAGTTTGCATGAAGCTTTCATCGGCAATAACATCTTCCGCCTGGTTGTCGCTATACTTTTTTCCTTCCCCCGATGTGCAGTGTCTCCACAACGCATCCGGCACTTCAATGCCACCATAACGGCATTGCCAAACGAGCGGCGCATAGGCATTACGTTCATCTTTGAACGGCTCCGCATCTCCGTCAAAATATTCTTTATGCTGCAATATTTTGGGACGGTTGGCCTCATCCATTTCGTCGCCGCCTTTGTCACCATAACAAAAGAAGGCCGCCGTTCTTCCCTCCAAATGATTTATGCTAAGCTCCTTCCACTTATCGGTATGTTCAAAGGCCATTGCCAGTTCCGGGTCTTTGTGTTTGATGGTGGTTTCATCGGGGTTGCCACCGTTCATGCAAACCAATCTATCAAACATCAACTTTAAATTTGATGACGGACCGTACCAGTTGATCGGCCCAATGATGGCCCAGGCATCGGCGGCATCCAAACGGGCATACAAGTCCAGATTCCATAGCAGATCGGGTTCCTTCCAACTGTGTTTGTTGTAGCAGTTGCAGGGCCACACGCAAAGCGCCATTGACGTGGACACGCAGGCATTGCAACTTTGAATTTTTTCGCGTCCGTAAACATTACCCAGGTCTTCGTAATCTATTTCCCACCCTTGCGGCAACCGCTCCGCCATGCGAAGCATCAGGGTTCTTGCTTTACCATCTACCCCCGGACAGTTATACTGCCTTCGGTTAGAACCTGAAAGTAACAGCACACGAAAGGGCCGGTCGTTTAATGGTAGTGCGGGAGATTTGTCATTGGGTTTCATGGCGTAGTTTCTGCAAAGGCCAAGCCATAGCTTTTGTTGTTTAAAAAAATGAGTTGGTGGGATGCCATAGTTGATTATTACAAAGCCATTGGCGAACGGTACAGCGTCAACCCCGTTCTATTTGTCGGCATACACATCGTTGCCACACCAATGTTTGCCGCCGCGGTTTGGTGGATTATTTTCAGTGCAAGGGCAAAGCGTCCGCTCCTTTTTCCTGTTATTACAGCGACGATTGTTTTTAACGCCGCCAATATTTATCTCATCATCGCCGGCAAAAACATTCCGTGGTGGATTTACACTATTGTTGCCACTACTACTGTCATCAGCGGATGGTTCAGCATCAAAAGGGTACAACAGAAGTTACGCAAGGCGAAGCCTCAATAAACTTTGTTGCCCTTCGTTAACCAACGTCCCCAAAACTTATTGTACACATGTACATTGTTGGTTTGCCTGTCTTCTTTATAAACAGGATGTCCTTGATTCACCCATTCAAAAATGCCGCCTGCCAAATTTTTAACGGTTGTGTAACCTGCTTTCAACAAAGCCCTGGCAATGGTATCGCTTCGCTTGCCTATTGAGCAATAAACAATGATCGGTTGAGTGAGGGAAATATTTTTCAATCGGACAAGGTCAAAATCATTGTGGCCAATCCAGATGCCATTGAGCAGGTGACTAACGCTATATTCTTTAATTTCACGGGTATCTAAAAACAAGGCCGTATCAATTTTAGCAGCAGCTTCGCTTACACTAATTACCGCTACATCTGCCGACAACATTGTCTTCAGCACCGTGCGCAGCGATGCGCTTTTTATGCCGTAACCCTTCACTTCAATGAAGCGTTTTGTTGTGGGAAAGTAACAGGTGAGTTCTTGTCCTCTTCTGTTTTTGCCGATAGCTTTTCTATGTCGTAGAAGTGATCAAAAAACTCATCGCACCAAAGGCAAATGTTTTTTAAGTCCTTGCCCCGTTCTTTGGCAAAGGCTTCGGTAAGGCCAATGCTTTCACCCATTTTATACGGTTCGCCTTCATTTAATTTTTGAAAGATGGGTGAAGTCGTCATTCGCTGCAACACATCCGCCACCTTCTCTTTCCGGGCATCGCCCATAGGGTGCTTGGTGCCCGGGCAACAAGGATTGATAGCCCACAATTGCACACTTACTTCCTGTATCACATCGTTATACCCGCCTAAAAAATTCCGTGCGCCGGATTGAATGGAACAGAAATTATGCGAAGAGTCTTTCATCCAGATGTCATTATCTAAGGCACGGCCACGGGCCCAATTGCCGCCGAGCCACATATCGTCGTTGGCGCCAAAATAGGAGTAGGTTTTCCATGAGGGATCAATCTTATTTCCTTTCTTCTGCCCAATGGTGAAGTAAGGCATCGCATCTACCATACCTCTTGAATTAAACAATTCTTTCAGCGGCTCCAACTTAGCGCCGGCGTGTTTATGAAAACGGTCAAGCGAAGCAATGGATATGCCTTTCACGCCTTTTTCCAACAGGGTGTCTAAGATCTGGCCCGTCATCAAATCGCCATTGGTTTGCAGGGTAATGCGTTGCTCTTTTCCGTATTTCTCCGTAAGCTTATCCAGTATAGCGTAAAGTATTTTGCGTTCGGCAAGGGGTTCGCCGCCGCTTAAAATAATCTTGTCAATTTTATCCGGAAGATTGTCAATCACCTGCAGGCATTCCTCCTCGCTCATGCGCTGCCCGTGCGGACCGGAGTTGTTGTAACAATGGTCACATTTATCGTTGCACAATTGCGTAAATACCCAATAGATGGTTTCGCAATGATTAAAATCGTTCTTCATTTCAAGCATCTTGCAAAGTTGTTTTAAAGCACACAATTAAATCCATCTTTTCTTAAAGGCGAGAAGTCTTTAAGAAGTTTTCCTACACTGCAATGTATCGCTCAAGCAATAATTTGAATTAGCTCCGTTAGGAGCTTCGTGTTTATAGAAACCAACGAAGGAAGAGGGCCATCGGCTCCGTAGGTGCCACGTGTTCTAACAACGCAAGGTGAACACGAAGCTCCTAACGGAGCTATTGACCTTTCAATGCAACTTTTTCTATAAACACGCCGCCCCTACGGAGCGAAATTTTTGAACTTGTGTTTGTCCATTGATTTGATCAATGGACGGAATAAAATGGCATCTTTTATCTCAACGCATTCCAAAAATGAATCTCTTTTTTTACCCCGGTTTTTTCATCCTGCATAAAGGCTTCTTTAGACGGATATACCACCAATCTTCCTTCCTGCATGTAGGCCATCACATCGCCCATAATCAACGCTTCTTTTAAATCATGCGTTACAAACAATGCCGTAAGGCCAAACTGTTTTGCCACCCGTTTGTATAAATCCTGCATGGCGGTACGTATTTCCGTGTCTAAGTTGCTGAAGGGCTCGTCTAATAAAATCAGCGGCGGCTGAATAATCAGCGCCCTGCCAAACGCCACCCGTTGTTTTTGTCCACCCGATAATTGGTGTGGCCTTTTATAGAGATGCGATTCCAGCTCAAGGTTGCGGGCCATCTCTTCCACACTTTTTTTTATTTCAGCATCTTTTATTTTCCGTATCCGCAAACCGAAGGCGATGTTTTCAAAAACGCTAAGGTGCGGAAACAACAACGCCTCCTGAAAAAGATATACGATATTTCTTGCCGGCGGTTTTAACGCGGTAATGTCTTTTTTGTTCAGCCGCAGGCTACCACCGTTGGACGTTTCAATACCGGCAATAATTTTCAACAACGTTGATTTTCCGCAGCCGCTTTTTCCCAACACACTCATGGTGGTGTGTTGTGGCAATGAAAAGCTTACTTCGCTCAACACCTCCTGTGAATCGTACTGCTTACTGATATGGTCAACTTCTAAAAACATTATTTCGCCTGTCTGAAAATAATTTTTTTATTTATCCATAATAATAACACCGGCGGCACTATCAACAGGCAGCAACTCAACGCCGCATAAAAAATATTGGCCTCGGTAACAAACTGGTACACCTTAACTGTAAGCGTTTGCACCTTACCGTAACCAATCACCGTTGTAAGGCCGTACTCAAACCAGGCTATCAAAAAACATTGAAAAAAGCAAACCAACAAAGAGGGTTTGGCCGTGGGTAAAATGGCTTTGTAAAAAACATCGCGGGCCGAACCGCCAAGTGTTTGCACCAGCCACTCGTATTGCCGCAACTGCCGGTTCCAAAAGCCGATAAAAAAAATAACGCTGTATGGAAAGGCTATGATGAGATGTGCCAGCAACACACCGGCAAACTTTCCGGCAAGGCCCATCTTAATAAAATAAAATTTAAGGCACACGGCCAGGATAACCGGCGACAATACAAATGGAAAATAAGCCAGCAACAACAGCCATCTCTTTTTTGGGTGATAGGCAATGAACTTGCTGGAGAAAAACCCGGCGACGGTTGATAGCGCCGCAACCGATAAGGAAAGCGCCAACGTTAACAACAAGCTTTCACGAACGCCACTATTGGAAGTAAAAAGGTCACGCCAGGTTTCCGTGGAAAATTCTTTGGGCAGAATAAAAGGAAAAATCCAGTCGCGGGAAAATGACAATAGCATCAACAACAACAATGGTAAAACGCATAGAAGCGCAACAACCCACGGCGTTATGTGTTTGCGGTTAACTGTCATGTGCGGCGGTTTGTTTTTGTAGCGCAAACACCAGCAGCGTTAGCGTAATTGCCGTGTAAAGAATGGCAATGGCATAGCCCTGCGGAATATCGAAAAGATTAAACTTTTGCAGTTTGCGAACGGCCAGCACCGAAACCATTTCAGGACTAGAGCGTCCCAACAAAATGGGTATTTCGTAAGAGCCAAAAATGAAAATGAAATAAAGCAGAATGTTGGGAACCGTTTTCTTTAAGAGCAGCGGAATGGCAATTCGCTGCAACGCTTGCTGCCTCGCAGCGCCTAAGCTTTCGGCTAATTGCAGGTACTCTTTCACCCGCTCCGTTTGTATGCGGTTTATAAAGAGCAGCAGAAAAAAAGGAACGCAAAGAAAAAGATGCGCCGTGATAATGCCGATGCCCCAGCTATCATTCACCAGGTCGGGGAAGGCATCAATGGTGCGGGTAAGTCCAAGCCCATAACTAATCCTTGACAGCGCACCTGCTTTTGACAATGCCTGAAAGGCGACGAAGGCCGACACCATAGCCGGAAAAGCAAGCGGCAAATAAATGACAGAAGAAAGAACACCTTTGCGAAACGCATCGCCGTATTTTAAAGCGATGAATAAGGCTATCGAAACAGATAAAGCCACGGTGACAAAAGCAATAACGGCACTGTAAAAAAAAGAAGTCATCGTAGAAGAATCGGCAAGCAATTTCTGCCAATGCTCCAGCGTAAAACCGGTGCTTAAGGCTCCCACGAAACCAAAGCTATACAGGATGGCATAACCGAGACTAAGCACCAATGGCAAAGCGGCAAAAAGCAGCAGGGCCGATACGGCAGCTATGTTCCAGCCCTTACTCATTAATCACTTTTGTTCTGAAATCATCAAACATCCGCAGCATGTATTCCGGCGCTAATTCTTTGATGGCTCTCGTTTTAATTTCATCACCGCTTAAGCCGTATTTACGCGGAGGCAAGGCAGCAAAAGCATTCTGCCATTGCTGCTCCAATTTATCTTTCGCCAACACGGTGCGACTGCCCCACAATCTGATATCATTTTTCTTTACCTGCGCTTCCGGCGAAATCAAAAAATTACAAACCACCATTGCGGCTTCTTTGTTTGACGAAGCCGAAGAAATGCCAACATAGTGCGTATTGTGAATGGAACCAGGCGCTAAAATGTAGGCTTTGGAAGTAGCGGGAAACAAGCCTTCCATCACCTTGTTGTCAATCTCCGCATCATTGAAGCTCATCGTAAAATCCAGTTCCCCGTTGCTGAACATCTGCGCGACGTTGGTAATGCTTGCCGGAAAAGTTTCGCCGTTTTTCCAGAACTGCTTTTTGTTTGCATTGATCCAATGCCATAGTTGCGCTGAATAGGTTGCGTACTTCGCCGCATCAAAAACACCGTCCAGATTATTTATGCCGCCGGCCAATTCTACCAACCAGGTTTTTAATAAGGTCATTCCTGAAAAATCGTTAGAGAAGGTAAAGCGACCGGGATGCGCCTTCCAGTACGTTTCAAAATGGGCCATGCTAACCGGTGGTGTTGGTAAGCTCGTTGAATCATAAATCAGGTAATAAAACGATTCGCCCCACGGTGTTTCATAGCCTTTCACTTCCTGCTGAAAATCGTATTTGATAATTGGATTGCTGTAATCAACATATCTGGAATTGGGCAGTGCATCGGTATAAGGTCCATACAAGGCATTAATCTGGCGAAGCTGAAAAAAAGTTTCGCCGTTGATCCAGCAGAGATCAATTTCACTGGCGGCTTTGCCGGCCTCTTTTTCACTCATCAGGTTACTCACAATTTCCTTGCCTTGCCCGGGTACAATAGTAAGCGAAATGCCGTAACGCTTTTTCATTTCCGGCACCACGTATTCGTTCATGTAGCGGTTCACTTTTTTATCTCCCTGAAACATCATCATGGTAAGTGAAGCGCCTTTAGCTTTCGTTTCTGTTTGCGGCCAAGATAAATTGCTGATGGCTTCACCGCTTTTTGCCTTGTCGTTATTGCAGGCGAAACAAATGATCACGATAAAATAAATGAAGTTTCGGAGCATATCTTTTTGAATAAAAAAACCAGTACAGTTGTACGCTGTACCTGTATGAAATAAAAAAATTTTATTAATTAAGCTGTTTAATTTTTATGTTATCGGCTTTAGTTTTTCATGGCATCACCAGTGGCGTCGCACTCTTGTACAAAATATTTGCATGGCATCTTTCTATCCTAAAGCATTCACCGGTTTATAAAATTCAAACAGTTTCTTACCAAATATATCTTAACCCAAACTGGAACTGCCGCGGCGGCGCGGAGCCTCGCTTGGTGATGGTATTGCTTGCCGGCGAACCTATTTGCACCGTGTTGTTTGATGCACGGCCCGTTGCATAGCCACTCAAGTTTTCTGTGTTTAAAATATTGTACACATCAGCCGAGATTTCTATGCCTGATTTTTTCGTAAAGAAGATGTTGTAACGGGCACTGAAATCAAATGTGGTAGAAGAAGGTAATCGTCCACCGCCATTTCTTTTTTGTCCCGGCTGGTAATCGGCGGGACCGGCGGCAGTATAACTTAACTCACCATTGCCGTTCAAATCGGTAACACCGCCAAACTTTGTGGCATCGGCATAATACGTTATTGGCTGCCCGCTTTGAAACAGCATGGCTGGTGTTAACGATAAATTCTTTGCCGCATACCAGGTAACCAACCCGCTTAATACATGCGTTCTGTCGTTATCGCCATAATTGTATTCAAGGTCATAATTATTGTTATCGTTCGCTCTTACGTTGATTCCTTCCACGTCCGTTTTATAGCTGCTTAGTGTATAGGCAAAGCGATAAGCGATATTATCATTCAACCCTTTTTCTTTACTCATCATCATGCTGATGGCCTGGTAGCGGCCAATGCCTTTTGTTTCGGTCATAAACACATCGCGGCCGATACCCTTGTAACTCGTGCCGCCGATGATGGCTTCAAATTGTCCGTTCACGGTTTGAATGGGAACAGGCCGGGTGAGGTTAGCCGCGGTGGTGGTACGGACTACCGCCGTCGCGGGATCATCAAGCGGATAAGAAGAAGCGGAATTGAGATTGCGAATACGGAAAAGATTATTGGTGTTTACAATGGTTCCGTTCAGTTCAAACACCAACAGCTCATTTAGTTTACGTTGATAACCGAGTGTAAACTGACTGCTGTACGGGTTTTGATAACCATCGGGATTTTTAATGCGAAAGTTGGCGCCTGATTGTAAAGCCCTGTTGCCTTGCGCCTGTTCCGAAGTTGGCCCTTGCAGATAAGCAGGCGTAGAACCCATGTCATAAAATGCTTTCAAATTGCCCGGATGCGTGATGCGGTCTAAATCAGCATTCGGGTTTAAGATACCGAGGCGTTGCAGTTCTTTCAATTCCAGCTTGAAGTTGGAAGAGTTGTTGCTGAACTGAAGATTATCACTGGTAACGGAGTATTTAATCTTGTCGTAAAACAGTCCCCAACCGCCGCGGATGATGTTGTCGTTATCGATCTTATAATTAAAACTTACACGCGGCCCTATGTTGTTCCAATCGCCTTTGGTGCCGCCGGCTTTGGAAAGATTATCATAGTCGAACCGCACACCGAGGCTTAGGTTTAACTGGCGGTTTACTTCAATATTGTCTTCTGCATACACATTGAAAACGTTTTGCCGCACGCCGAATATTTTCTTATCTAAGTCAACCTGGTAATTGATCACCTGCACATTGGCAGGAATGTTTTCCACGTCTAATTTACTGCCGATGTTCTGTGCTTTTAAGGCATCAATTTGCGCCTGTGTCAATCGTACGGTGTAAAATCCATACGCATTACCAGCGCCTAATAATTTAAAATCAGAAGTAGTGAATTCAGCGCCAACTTTCAACGTATGCTTCCCTGTTACGAACTTAAATTTTTGCTGGATTTGATTCGTGTACTCATCATCGTCGAAGATGTAATTCTGCGGGCCGATGTTGGCAATAGCAGTGCCGTTAGGCGCCTGCACCGTAACACCGGGTTTGCCAAACAGCGGATTGTCGCGGTAGTTCCAGCGGAAATAAGAGTTCTGATAGTTGGTTTCGCCGGTGAGCTTATTGCTAAAGCGATAATCATTTTTTACCGCCACCAGATAGGTTCTATTCTTTTGGGTAGAACCCGCAGATGGGAACAGGATACCACCTGTCAATCCGCCTGCCTGCACATCTACATTAAAGCGACCGTAGTTGCCTCTTACACTGGTGTGCAGGTTTTTGCTCCAGTACTGGTCAATTTTTGCTGATGCATAGCTGAAGTAATTGTTGCCGCGAACAGTTTCATTGATACCAAGCACGGGCGAATTAAGCAGGTTGTCTTTGATGTCGTTCGTCTGCTCAAAGTTGACGTAGTAAAAGGTCTTGTCTTTTTTAATAGCGCCACCTAAACCCACGCCCAATTGCTGGCGTTGAAAACCATCCTTCACCGGGTTGCCGTATAAATCAAGCGCTGCAAAAGACGATTTACTGTCAATGATTTTCCCGGGACGGGTTACATAAAAAACTTCACCGCTAAAATCATTGCTGCCGCTGCGTGTGGTAACGTTTACAATGCCATTGCTGGTGTTGCCGTACTCCACTGAATAGTTATTGGTAAGCACCGTTGCACTTTCTGTAAAACCAAACGGTGTGTTGAATTTTACATTGCCTAAAAAACGTTCGTTGTTATCCATACCGTCAATCAGGTAATTGGTATAGATGGGATTGCCGCCGTTAATGGTAATTTGCGGTGATTCGTTATAACCCAATGTGGCGGTTGTAATGTTGGGCAGGCGGATAAAGCTCTTGGTAATATCACGGCCTTCCAATGGAATTTTACTTAGCTCCCTCTTTGTAACCACAGATTGAACCGTTGCATCTAAGCGGTTCACTAACGGACGTCTGCGGCTGCTAACAGTAACAGCATCAAGGAGCGAAAGGTTTTGTGGCGTTAAGTAAAGCGTGTACAACTGATTGTCCACCGTCACCGTCAGATCTTCTTGCAAACTTGCAAAACCGGCACCGGAAGCTACTATCACGGTGTACCTACCTGCTGTTAGTTTGGTAAAGCCCACAACGCCATTTTCATTTGTGTGTGCTTCAATTATATTTTTTGTTTTGGTTTCCTGAAGCTGAATAGAAATGTTTTGTGCCGGCTTTAAATCCAGGCTATTGAGAGCTTCTACCCGAATGCTTATTTGCGCACGGCTGAAAAAAGCTATGCAAACGGTTAGTAGTACCAGTAAAGTTTTCTTCATAAAAATTGATTGAGGATGTACCCGCATTAATCAGGAGCGTAATAATCGTGGTCATTTAAAAAAGCCAGGCTTGTAGCAAAGGCTAATAAAATTGTTATGCGAATTAGTTGCCGAATGGAGGGGGCCCGCGGCGCCCCATAGCGAAGACAGCAACGTAAGGGATAATAACGCCTTTGTAATGATGAGAAGAAATCGCACTCATTAAATACTGAAGCAGGACATGAGTCCAGGAATGGATTGCGGGATAGTTCTTTGCAATGGCTATAACATCGCTTGCCGTATTGATATCGTCAAGAACAGGCAGACAGGATACAGATGAATCGGTGGCATTTCCAATCGCTTTCAATTCCGAAAAAACCGATGCTGTTTGCCAGCTTATTTTTTTAAACTTATGTTTTTTAAATGCCGCAGCAGTAATGCCAATTAAATAAACGCCGCCTTTAGAAGTAGGGCCTAACACCAGATCATGATGCTCCAACTCACTAGCCGCCTTTTCAATAGTTAACTCTGTCAGGCCCGGACAGTCGTTGCCAATGATAATGAGTTTGCTATAACCCTTTGCAAAGGTTTGGGCGATGGCGTTGGCGAGTTTCTCGCCAAAGGAATTGCCGGTTTGCAACGTTTCATCGCATACATGCACGGGCAAGCTGCATTGCGATGCTATTTTGATGGTATGATGGATGAAGTTATTAGCCGCACTCAAGTTGTGTTTTGCGCGGCGAAAAAGCCTTTTGCTTCTCGCTTCCGCATCAGCGGAACGGGAGAAAAGCAGCAGTGCCGTATGGTTTGGTTTTAGGTGCAAATAGATGTTGGAAAAAAGCAGGTACGAAAAATACGAAAGAATGGTTTGTCGAAATGAATTCTTCCTTACTATTGACCGGCTGTTTTGTAATTGTTTAAATAAAGGTTCCAGTCATAGTCTTTGAATTCAACAGCAGGCTTTACACCAGCAGAAAGCAAGCCGTGTTTTTGAAGAATCTTTATCATGCCCTTCTTTCCGCCAAAGTCGGCCCGAAACCAACTCATAAGCTTTGGCAGGCGTACTGTGTTTTTTTCACTGTCATATTCCACTTCGCTTGTCAGGTAAGCTTTTGTAGCCAGTTCCAGTTGAGCGTCTAAATTTTCGGCGTTGTAAAAGGCTATCGGCGGACAACTTTTGGCGCCGCAATTAAGGGCGAAGTGTAGGCGATAATCAAGCGTATCAACCCGTAAAGCCTTTTCTCTTTTAGAAGGAAACAATTTATTTAAATGCCCCAGGCTCCATTTAATTTTTGAATGGCGAAGAATGCCATGCTCAATATCATCAAGGCTAAAAATTTCTCCCGCTACGTTGATCGTTTTTGCTTTGAAAAACGCGGAGCGGTCCTTATACTTTTCAGGTGCGGCTTTTAGTGCAGCCTGCGTATAGCCATTGTAAATATTAATCCAGAAAGCCTTTCGTTCGTTATCGGTTTTGAGTGACGTTTTAAGAACGGAAAAATCAAGGCTTTGCAATTGCGCGGCGATGGCTGTTAAAGAATCGCCGGTCTTCGCTTTATAAATATAATCCTGCGAAAGTTGCACTGTGGGATTGTTACTCTTTGTCATTTGATTAGTCGTTGGCTGTCTGGCTGATGTTTGAACAGGGTTGGTTGCGGCTGCATTTTGAACGGCCCCATTCAGCCATTCCTGTATGGAAGTTGCCGTGATAGAAGCCGCATCTGTCAGGGCTATCACACGGCCCTCGTCATTTATCACCGCTGTGTACGGCAGCGATGGCGGGCTAAATGCGTCGTTCCAAATATTCTTTTCATCTACCAAAACCGGGAAGGCAAAATTGGTACGGGCCTTTATAAACTTTATGAGCTGTGGTTCTGTTTCATTTGATACCAGCACAATACTAAGATCGCCACTAAATTTTTCTTTCAATTGCGTTAGATGCGGCAACGCCTTTAGGCAAGGCACACACCAGGTGCCGAAAAAATCAATGATGGTGAGCCGGTTTTTAAAATTGCTGAAGGCAGCGGTTGGAGCGGAATAATTCAATGCTTTTGTTGAAAAAGTTACCTGCATCACATCACCCACCTTAATGCCCTGCGACTGCGCAACAAAGCAGCAATAAAGGCTCACTGATACTGCGAAGAGAAGTTTTCTTTTCATATACACCGGCTAAATATACGCAGCGTAAACGCAAAGGGTTTTCTTCGCTTATTTTAGCCTATGCAAAAATCCCAAATCAACGAGGCAGCAACCTACTTGCGAATAACGAATAGCAAAGCGCCAAAGGTTGGTATCGTATTAGGCACCGGCCTCAATGCGTTTGTTAATGATATACAAAATGCCATTACCATTCCGTATAATTCTATTCCCCACTTTCCGGTTTCCACTGTAGAATTTCACAAAGGCCAATTGATTTTTGGCGATGTAAATGGAGTACCTGTAGTGGCTATGCAAGGCAGGTTTCATTATTACGAAGGTTACTCTATGCAACAAATAACCTTTCCGATACGGGTGATGAAAGAATTGGGCATTGACACTTTGCTTTTAAGCAATGCCGCCGGTGGTATGAACCCCGATTTTAAAAAAGGCGATTTAATTATTACAGAAGACCACATCAATCTATTACCGGACAATCCGCTGAGGGGATTGGATGCAGAATTTGGTAACCGTTTTGTTGACATGCGTGAGCCCTATGACCTTGCGCTTCGCAAGGGATTGGAAGAGGCATTTCGCAATGAAGGTGTGCCGGTAAAGCACGGCGTTTATGTATCGGTGATGGGGCCGAATTTGGAAACGAAGGCAGAATATCGTTGGCTGCGCAGCACGGGTGCCGATATGGTGGGCATGAGCACCGTGCCGGAAGTGATAGTGGCTGCCCAGGCCGGAATAAAATGCGCCGCTGTTTCCGTTATCACTGACGAATGCGACCCGGATAACTTAAAGCCAGTGAACATTGTGGAGATCATTGAAGTAGCAGGGCAAGCGGATAAAAAGCTGACAAAAGTTTTTTGCCGGTTGTTAGAGATATATCAGGTTTGACAAAGCGGTAAGAAACTTTAACCGACAAATGTTGTGCAGCATATTAACACTTATGCGGAGACGATCAAGTACTGCTTTTAGCCATCGCCGGCGTCACGCCCTTTTTATCTAATAGAAATTTCCTTGCTTTTGAAAGCGGTAAGCGTTATCGTGCGAGGAAAACATTCAGACCTTTGCGTTTCAATTGCTTAGTTGATATTCACACCGCCAACAAAAAAGCTATAGCAACAAAAAACCAAAGGCTTTAGAGGCTCAAAGAAAGAAGAGACATTTGTTTTAAAAACCTTTGAAAGAGGTACAGAAAATCAGGATACATAAACTTTTTTAGTGTTTGAAGATATAGAGTGAGGCTACCATCAGTTCACTCAATTCTGTGATTTGAGCTGTATATTTTGTCCCAATTATCTTTCCTCTGCCCACAGCGACTTCATTTTAATTACAACAATTAAAACTGCTTTACAGCCTCGCCTAAATCTAAAACTTTTACACTTCCGTTCAATAAGGAATGTATCAATGAACTTGCTGCTGCACTACGGTAACCTCCCGCACAATGAACAACAATTGGTTTACGGGTTGGAATTTCACCTACCCGGCTTCTAATCTCTGCTAACGGCATAGAGATGCTGTTTTGAAAAAGCTTTCCGTCTTTTACTTCCGAAGCATTTCTCACATCAATGATGGTGTAATGCTGCTGCTGATTCTTAAATTCATCTACATCAATCTTTTCTTCTTTTACCGTACCGCTCTCAATCACAAAGGCTATCGTTACCGCACTTTCATAGCCAATGGCAGCTGTTCTTTCCAGCATCGTTTGTAATTGTTCTGTGTTGTTGCTTGCTAAATAAAATTTTTCATCCGGTTTAATAATACTGCCCAACCAGGTTTCAAATTTGCCGTCTTCCATCAGATTAATTGAATGCGGCAAATGGCCTTTCTTAAAATCTTCTGCTTTTCTGGTGTCAATTATCCACAGCGATTTATCCAAACCTGATATGAATTCTTCATCAATAAAATCAACTGTTCTAATCTTATCAACACTCTCTTGTAAACCGGCTGCACCCTTTCTGTTCAATTCCACATCAAACGGAAAATATTGAGGAATGAATGGCTGATCGGCTAAAAGGTTTTGAAAAAATTCTTCTTCTGTTGCTTCCTGTAAACACCAGTTTGTTTTCTTCTCTTTTGTAATGGTGCTGGTGCTTTCTTTGCTTAGATGTTTACCGCAAAGCGTGCCTGCTCCATGTGCCGGGTAAACGGTTACATCATCGTCCAGTTTCATCAGTTTATTCCGCAGGGAATGATACATCTGCCTGGCAAGTTCTGTTCTTGAAGTTTGCATTTTTCCGGCGCCTTCCCGCAGATCGGGTCTGCCGCAATCACCAATGAAAAGCGTATCGCCTGTGAAAACAGCTTTTTGCTTTCCCTCATGTTCCAAGACAATGCTGATGCTGTCCGGTGAATGTCCCGGCGTATTTAATGCAGTCAATTTTATCTTACCTAATTGGATCGTTTGTTCTTCATCAAAAGCCTGGTGCGGGTAGAAGGCATACACCTGTTTGCTTGTATAAATTGTTGCCCCTGTAGTCTGATGCAACTCCAGATGACTGCTTACAAAATCGGCATGTGGATGCGTTTCAATGATGCCTGTTATTTGTGCGTCCTTCTCTTTTGCGTACTCAACGTATGGCTTTGTATTACGGGCAGGGTCAACCAGTATGATCTTCTTTTCGCACTCACTCAATATCGCATAGCTGTAGTGCGAAAGATTTTTATCTTCAAATTGTTTTATCTGCATTGTCTTTTTTTCAAGTTGTAAACTTCCTTGCGCTTTGTTTTCTTTTCAGTAACAATCTTCACCATGACTAAAAGTTAGTGAGGTAATTTTTCTCTGATCAATCCATAAACCCAGGTGCCGCCAATGGCGCTTAACAGCGTTACAAAAATGACACTGAATCCCGAACCGATTTGCGCAAACAAAGGTCCCGGACAAGCTCCTGTTATTGCCCAGCCAAAGCCAAAAAGCAATCCGCCGTAAACTTGTCCTTTGCTGAATTTTTTTGTTGGCAGTTCTATCTTTTCTCCCCTGATTGTTTTTATGTTGAACTTTTTGATAAGCCACACTGATAGGATGCCTGTTACTACTGCCGAACCGATGACACCAAACATGTGAAAGCTTTGCAGCCTGAACATTTCCTGTATCCGATACCAGGATACCACTTCGGACTTTACGAGAATAACGCCAAAAAATAAACCCATGAATACATACTTCAGGTAAGATGAACCGCTTTCCTTTTTTTGTTCTTCCGTAGATAATATGTCTAATGACTTTACTTCAAAATCAGTATTTATATGTACCGGTTGTATAAATTTTATTTGCATGATCAGGCTTTTAAAATGTGGGGAAGAATAAGGTTGGCCATGATGAAACCACCTGCCATAAAACTGATGGTGGCAATCAGCGACGGCACTTGCAGATTAGATAAGCCCATGATGGCATGACCACTTGTACAGCCGCCTGCATACCGGGTTCCAAAGCCTACCAGGAAGCCGCCAAATACCATAAGGAACAAGCCTTTTATTGTAAACAGGTGTTGCCAGTTAAAAAGCTGTTCAGGCAATAATGAATGTTGATCAGTGATGCCATAGCTGTTTAATTCGGTAACAAGTTTCAGATTGATGGCAACGGGGTCAGGATTATTTAGAAATGAAGCCGCTATAAAGGAACCCAAAACGATACCTGCCACGAAGAAGAGGTTCCATGCTTCGCTCTTCCAATCGTATTTAAAAAACGGAATGTTGGCCGGCAGGCAAGCAGCGCAAACATGACGCAGCGAAGAGGAGATACCTAAGCTTTTATTGCCCAGTATCAATAGTGCAGGAACGGTTAAGCCAATTAACGGACCGGCTACATACCATGCCCACGGCTGTTTTAGAAACTCTGTCATAAATGTTTTATTTCATTGTGAAAACGGTTACCTCGTTTATAAAAACAGTTCTTTAAGAATGATGTAAATACCCATTAGCAATACAAACCAGCCAAAGCCTTTCTTTAATTTATCACCCGGTATTTTTTTACTTATAAAGCCGCCAATAAAGATGCCTGCGATGGCTATGCAGGTTATTGTAAGCAGCAACGGCCAATCAATACTAAAATGTCCAAGATCTCCTGTAAAGCCAATTAATGAATTTAGTGCGATGATAAAAAGCGAAGTGCCTACGGCTTCTTTCATAGGCAATTTTGCTAACAGTACTAAAGTCGGGATTAACAAAAAACCACCGCCTGCACCTAAAAGCCCTGTGGCAAGCCCGATAGCAATGCCATAGGCAGACAATTTTAACCGGTTTATTCTCTCGTTTTTAGGTGAAGCTTCCGTTACCGTAACCGGTTTACTTTTTATCATTGCCATAGCTGCTATCACCATGAGTACGGCAAATAAAATCATGGTTACGAAAGCTCCGGTAAATTCAACGTTTCCTATTCTGCCAAAGGTTTTGGGGATGGCAACAATTAAAAACTTGCGTGTAAGAAATACAGTTGTGATAGAAGTTAACCCGAATAACAAAGCCGTTTTTATTCGCACCAAACCCTTTCGGTAATTGTTAACCGCGCCTACAAGGCTGGCAGAGCCAACAACAAATAGTGAATAGGAAGTTGACAGAACAGGACTAACGCCAAACAGGTAAACCAAGACCGGCACCGTAAGTATAGAACCGCCGCCGCCTATCAGGCCCAATGAAATACCGATAAATAATGATGCTATGTAGCCCGCTGCTTCCATTGGCGCAAAGATGGCTGTAGCCGGTTAAGACTACTGTGATATTAGTCACACAGCCTTAGGCCTTCTTTATCCATTCAACCGAACTTCTATGAATAATCACCCAGCCTTTTGCTTCCATTTTCTTCAATAAACGGCTAACCACTTCCCGCGACGAATTGAGGTCGTTGGCAATTTCCTGGTGCGTTATTTTTAAAGGGTTGCCCAGTTGCCCAACCTGTTTTTTTAAATAATATTCCAGCCTTTCGTCCATGCCGGTAAAGGCAATGGCATCAATGGTTTTCAAGAGTTCTTCAAACCTGGCCCGGTAAGAAGTTATGACAAATTGGTACCAGCTTTTGTATTTAGTCATCCACATATTCATGTTCTCCAATGGAATGGCTAATACTGTGGTATCGGTAAGCGCTTTTGCTAAAACTTCGCTAGTTTCCTGCTTGGCGGCACATACCATTGAAAGCGAACAAGCCTGACCTGCATTGAGATGATAAATGAAAAACTCTTTACCATTTTCGTCCTCCCTGTAAAGCTTCACAAGACCATCAATAATCAAAATAGTGGAACGAATGGTTTGCCCTAACCGTAATAGAGTATCTCCTGCTTTTACCTTTCTAATAATGCCATCTTTAATAATTTCGTTATACAGTTCTTCTTCAAGATTGGGGAAGAGGGTTTTAAGGTGATCTATTTCCATTATAATATTCTGTTGAAATGCAAAGGTTCAATTATTTAATACAGTTTTTCATGACATATTACATTAGTAGCCTTTCCTAAGCATATCAGCATACTCGTTCGGTAGTGGGCTGCTGTCAACTGCTTTTGCTGCCTTCTCAACATCATAATTAAACCGTATAAATTCAACCTGCACCGTGTCTTTATTTGTGATGCTGCTATGTTGATTGATGGTGAGCATTACATAGCAGCCTTGCGGGTTTCCATCTTTCGGTTTACCTACTGAACCAATGTTGATAGCATGACGGTAGTGAGTATTTTCTGTTGGTTCTTTCGATAATATTCTGTGATAGGGTTTGTGTGTATGGCCAAAGCACATAATGTCGGCATCGGCTCCTTCCATAATCCGCAGCAGGCTTTTTCCATCGCGGTCTTCAAAAAGGTATTCATTTATTTTCCGTGGGCTGCCGTGGACAAGCAGCAAATTAAGCTTGTCGCCGTTTAAGTGAAACTCTACCCGAATGTGTGCGGGTAAAGTTCGCAAGTATCTGCGTTCATCCGGCTTGACGAGTGAGTTGGTATAGGAGATAGAAATTTTGCCCATGTCCTTTTCGGTATCGGTCTTGTAGGCACAGCCACATTCATCACTCATAAGGCCAATGCCCTGGTCATAATTACCGGCAATGGTAGGAATGCCCCGCCGCCTGATTTCGTTAATTACTTCATTGGGCCAAATGTTGTAGCCGACCAAATCACCAAGGCAATAAATGGCATCGGGCTTTTGTTCTTCCATACTTTTGAAACAGGCTTCCAAAGCCGGAAGGTTGGCGTGTATATCACTGAATAAGGCTATTCTCATGTTGATGTGGTTTTGTTTGTGTGAGGTATTTCCAAACAGGGATAGCGAAAGCCGCTCCCAAAACCGGCGCTACTATGTAAATCCACAGGTGTCCCAGATGGCCTGATACAATGGCTGGCGCAATGGAGCGAATGGGGTTCATACTGGCCCCGCAGATTGGCCCGGCAAATATGGCTTCCAAAAGAACTGTTGAACCGATGGCAAGACCCGCAAACATACCCTGCTCCTTGCTGCCGGTTGCCACGTTGATGATGACGAGCATGAGAAAAAACGTAAGCAAGGCCTCCAAGACAAAGGACTGCATTTCCGTTCCTGCCGGAAGCGTTGCTCCTAAGGTTGCATTTGCCGGAAACAAAAGCTTTAACGTACTGCTTGCTAACAAAGCACCAATTGATTGGCTAATGATGTAGGGCAACATTTCCTTTAACTGAAAACGTTTTGCAATAGTAAAGGCGATAGTTACTGCCGGATTGAGATGTGCTCCCGAAACGCCGCCAAAAGTGTAAATCATTGCCATCACGATAAAGCCAAACGTGATGGCAATACCTACGTGTGTTATAACTCCATTTGTTTCCTGGTTGATGACAATGGCACCCGTACCACAAAACACAAGGGCAAAGGTTCCGATGGCTTCCGCTACACACTTTCTCATACAATGGGTTTAGCAACAGCCTGAACCTGGTTGGCAGCAAGCGTCTTTCCCTTTTTCGGCATACACGGTTATGCTGAATATACCCGTGCCGGATGATTTGAAGGTGGCAATTTCTTCAGCGGATAAATAGTTCGCCAGAATTTCATCAGGAACTGTAATGATCTTTTCTTTTTGCAATGTGATGTTGGTGAACCCGGCCTTTTCTATCAGGGATAAATAGTCTTCTTTTTGAATGGCACCGGCCACACAACCTGCATACATTTCCGCAGCATTTTGGATGTTCTTAGGGAGTTCACCAATGAGCACAATGTCGGAGATGGAAAAGTGACCACCGAATTTTAATACCCGAAAGATTTCTTTGAATACGCCTTCCTTGTTGGGTACAAGGTTGAGTACGCAGTTGCTTACAATTACATCCGCTGTTGTATCTGACACGGGCATTTGCTCAATGTCGCCTTGCCGGAACTCCACGTTTTGAAAGCCTCGTACTTCGGCATTCTTTTTTGCTTTTTCAATCATGGCTGGCGTAAAATCAATGCCAATCACACGGCCATCTTCGCCGGTTTCGGCACGGGCTATAAAGGCATCATTGCCTGCACCGCTGCCAAGGTCAATAATAACATTACCCTTTTTAATTTTGGCGAATTGAGTAGGCAGACCGCAACCTAAACCCAGGTCCGCATCGGGATTGTAGCCTTCAAGTTGCGAGTAGTCATCTGCCATAATGTTGTAAACTTCAGGGCCACAACAGGAGGCGGTAGCGCCGCAGCAGGAGGCGGCGTTTGTGTCCTTGTCTTGCAAAGCAATCTCGCTGTACTTCTGGCGAACCAGTTCCTTTACATCGGTTTTTGTTTCCATTGTTTTTATTTTAATGATATCGTAATATGCCGATAATTATGAACAAAAAAAAGGTCAGCAACAGCCAGTGCCACCCTTATATGTTTCAAACAGGCTATTTAAAGCTGCTTGCGCTGCTTTCCACTCCTTTGCATCAATACAGTAGCAAACTTTTGCTCCCTCAATATCTCCGGTAATCAAGCCCGCTTCTTTCAATTCTTTTAGATGCTGCGACACGGTACTTTGCGACAGCGGCAATTCGTCAACTATATCTCCGCAAACGCATGTCTGCCGCTTTGCCAAAAGATTTAAAATGGCAATCCGTGCAGGATGCGCCAATGCCTTTGCAAGTTTTGCCAGTTTATTTTCCTTTACACTAAACTCGTATGACTTGGTTGCGCCCATAATTATATCGCAATATTACGATAATAATTTCTCTTGTGTATTTTTTCTGAAAATTTACACTCCTATCTAAAATTCCTTGCTTCAGGAAACACCTTTTCCTGTGCCGCCTCTCTTACCTGGCTTCGTTTATTCAGTCCTGCCGGAAGAGAAGTCTCATCAGGAAAGGCCAGTGTCTGCACGTTGGGAATTTCTTTGTATGATGGCGTAAGCTCCCGCAGGAGTTTTGAAAAGTTATGACAGCGTTTGACGATCACATGAATCACTTCTCCTTCAATTTGCAGCTTGCCTTCCACCATAATCAGGCGGCTTTGCAAAATCTCCTTTCTAAACTGCTCAAACAGTGTTTGAAAAATCACAAGGTTGGCAAAACCGGTTTCGTCTTCAATGGTCATAAAACAAACACCACCAGCTGTGCCCGGCCGCTGCCGTACCAATACCAATCCGGCTAATTTTACAAAGGCACCATTAGTACCATTTTTCAAATCCTTCGCAGTCAGGATGCGCAGCTTGCTCAACTTCTCTCTGATAAAACTTACCGGGTGTGGTTTTAAGGAAAGTGCGGTAGCAGCGTAATCCAAGACAACATGCTCTGATTCTGCCATTTGGGGCAGTGATACATTTTCGGCCTTTTCGTCTTCTGCTACCTGGCCTTTAAACAAGGCTTCCGGGCTGTCTTTTGTTGTTGCTTGCCAGAGCGCCTCTCTTCTGTCCAAACCAATAGAACGAAAAGCATCTGCATCCGCCAAGAGTTCTATAGCTGTATTTGAAATGCCAGCATCACGGAGTTCGTTAACAGTTTTGTAACCACCCCCTCTTGCTTGGGTCAATAACAATACATCATCTTCCCGCAAACTTTTTACCTGACGAAAGCCTAAACGAAGGGCATAATACTTCCCGGCCATTTCTTCAAACGTATTATCCCAATTTGAATAGTTAACATCAACTGGCCTTACGTCCACACCATGTTCTCTTGCGTTACCTACAATCTGTGCGGGCTGGTAAAAACCCATTGGCTGACTATTGAGCAAGGCAGCCGCAAATACATCAGGGTAAAAACATTTGAGCCAACACGAGACATAGACAAGCAAGGCAAATGAAGCCGCATGACTTTCAGGAAAACCATACGAACCAAATCCTTCCAATTGCTTAAATACCCTTTTGGCGTATTCTTCGGAATAGCCTCTTGCCTTCATCCCGCTAATCAGTTTTTCCTCAAATTGATTAACCAAGCCTTTGAACTTAAACGTTGCCATGCTTCGCCGCAACCCATCTGCTTCCGCTGGCGTGAAGCCTGCGGCAACAATCGCAATCTTCATCGCCTGTTCCTGAAATAAAGGAACACCTAATGTTCTTCCAAGAATCTCTTCCAGTTCTTTAGAAGGATATTCAACGGGTTCTTCACCGTTGCGTCTTCGGAGGTAGGGATGCACCATATCGCCTTGTATCGGGCCTGGACGAACAATGGCTACTTCAATCACCAGATCATAAAAGCACTTAGGTTTTAGTCGTGGTAACATGGCTTGCTGCGCACGGCTCTCTATTTGAAACACGCCAATAGTATCAGCGTGTTGAATCATCTGGTACACTGCCGGGTCATCTTGCGGAATGCTGGCAAGTGTTAGGTCAAGATCATACTGCTGTTTAGCCAAGTCAAAGGCTTTACGAATACAGGTAAGCATACCGAGAGAGAGTACATCAATTTTCATAAAGCCGAGTGCGTCTATATCGTCTTTGTTCCACTCAATGTTGGTACGGGCTTCCATCTGTGCATTCATTATCGGGCACAAGTCCGATAGCTTTCCTTTGGTAATGACAAAACCGCCAGTGTGCTGCCCCAATTGCCGAGGAAAGCCCATGTACTCTCCGGTAAGTTGCAAGACTTTTCTTAGATGTTTATCATTCGGGTTTAGCCCTTGTTCGGTTAATCTATTTCCTTCAAACCATTCGTCGGTAAACTCCCAAATGCTATCTGATAGCTTTTTGATGGTATCAACCGATAAGCCCATTGCTTTGCCCACATCTAATATGCTGCCCTTTTGATGTTGTTGTGTAACGGTAGCGACAATAGCGGCTCTGTCACGTCCATATTTGTTGAAGATGTATTGCATCACCTCTTCCCGCCTCTCGTGTTCAAAGTCCACGTCAATGTCAGGTGGCTCATTGCGGGCTGCGGAAATAAAGCGTTCAAAAAGCAAGTCAAATTTTTCTGGATTGACAGAGGTTATGCCGAGGCAAAAACAAACAGTAGAATTGGCCGCACTGCCTCGTCCCTGGCAAAGAATATCTACGCTTCTTGCGTAGCGAACAATATCATACACAGTAAGGAAATAAGCGGCATAGTTCATTTGTTCTATAAAATGCAGTTCGTGTTTGATAGCATTAACCGTTTTGTCAGGAAGTGGCTCACCAAAGATTTCCTTTGCGCCTTTCCAGGCCAGATGTGTTAGTTCCTCTTGTGGTGTTCGTCCTTCGGTAGTAATTTCTTCCGGGTATTCGTATTTGAGTTCAGCAAGTGAAAAGGTGCAGGCTTCGGCAATTTCCTGCGTTCGTAAAATAGCATCGGGATATTTACGAAACAGCCGTACCATTTCTTCACCCGACTTTAGGTGCCTTTCTGCATTAGGGTGCAGTTTGAAGCCTGCGTTGTAGATGGTGCAGCCTTCCCGAATACAGGTCACAACATCTTGTAACTGTCTTCGTGCTTTGTTGTGGTAGTGAGCATCATTGGTGGCAACCAGTGGAATGTTGTAACAATTAGATAACTCTTCGAGACGGTATAGTTGTTTGCCGTCATCGCCACCGTGGCGGCGGGAGGCAGCCAGGTATAAATTTTTACCAAACGCTTCTTTGTAATCTTCTAAAGCAATTTTAAACGAAGGTTCAAAGTCAAAATCCAGGTTCAGGCTATGGGGAGGAATTGCAATGAACTTAATCCCCTCACTGTGTTCATACACATCCCTTTTATATAAATAACATTCTCCTTTTTCCGCCCGAAGGTTTCCAACTGTAAGCAAGTTGCTCAACCGAGAGTAGGCTTCTTTATCGGTCGGGTAAGCAAGCATTGAGCCACCGTCCAACAAATCCAATCGGCAACCAACAAGTAGTCGAATGTTTTTATCTTTTGTGGCAACATAAGCACGAACAATACCAGCAAGTGTATTTCTATCGGTAATGCCAATAGTGGTGTAGCCGAGACGTGTGGCTTCGTCAATGATTTCATCGGGATGCGAAGCGCCCCGGAGAAAACTAAAATTGCTTGTTACTTGTAGCTCTGTATAATTCATTCATACCTAATTCGTGTTTACCAATTCGTACCTATGCAAAATATCCATGCAGATACCAACCCACTGATTTTTCTGCATCGTAGTGTCCTAAGCGAAACAGCCAGTACCGGCAGCCTTCTTCGTCTTCCACAGCATAGTAGTCCCGGTGTTCACCTTCCGTGATCCACCATTCCTGTTCAATGCGTTCCGGCCCGTCGGCTTTTACAATTTTATGCAATGTCCCTTTGTACCGAAAGTTCATTGGCGGATAATCGGGTATTGGTGCGGTAACCGCTATCGGTTCCGGCGGCGAAAGGAGAGAAAGTGGTCGCAGCTTATCGCTTTGCCACTCCCTTGCGGGTCCTTCTTCCAGCGAAGTTGTTTTCGTGATGGAGCGTTCCGGCCAATGATGTTCCTGCGGCAGATAGCGATGAATAGCCGCAGCACCAACTTTACCGGCAATGCGGTCAATGAGTTCCGATAGTCCTGCGTCCTGAAGCCCACTTCGCTCTTTCCAAAACGTTTCTTGTCGCGGTGAAAGCTCTTCTACTTTGGTCGCTTCCAATACGAACAATTCAATACCCAAAGCAGGTTCAATCGTTTCCATCTTCAAACTAAAAAGGTGAAAAAGGTGTTGGCCGTTATGCGATGGCCGGCTGGTGCCGATCTCTATTCCTTGTGCAGTGCTATCGGTACGATAGCCTCTTAAGTAGGCAGACCGCAGTCCATTGCCTTCCTTCTTTAGTCGGTTGCACAAAGGTTCTAACAATCGCTCTAAAGCGATCTCAATTCCTGTCCGGGTAACAATCGGTTCTATACAAGGCAACCGCTCTTGGTAAGGTTCAACCGGATAAACAGGTCGAATAGCTTCTTCTTCTTCACCCAAAGCTTGACCGATGCGTTGAACAATCAGCGGGCCAAAACGTCTTCGCAAAGCGGAACGGGGCATGGAGATAAAATCCGCTACTTGGCGAAGCCCCAGCTTGGTAAGTTTTTGTGTCACGGCGGGCTCTAAACGCAAGGCAGCCGATGGCAAATGAAGCAAGGCTTCCATTTGCATTCCACCTGCAACAACCTTTTGTTCTTTGCCAAAACGGGCAACCGCCCAGGCTGTGCCTACTGTATCAGCGATAGCGGCTTTTGCCGTATAACCTTTGTTGCCAATGCGCTTCACAATGTCATGCACATACGCTTCATCGCCGCCCCACAAGTGGGTACAGCCAGTGACATCCAACACAATTCCGTCCAGGCCTTGTGGTGCCGCTATTGGTGTGAAGCGAATACACCATTCAGCAATGCGTTGCAAAAGTTGAGTGGTTAGTGTGGGCTTATCATCAAAGGCTTGCATCGCAGGAAGAATGGCTCTTGCATCGGCAAATGCCATTCCGGTATGTACGCCAGCTTTTTGGGCTAAGGGACTGGCAACGGTAATCAACATTCGTCCATGTGATGGAACGGTTAAGACAAAGGGTAGCGTTTTCAATTCTGGTTTGAGCAAGGCAAACCAATCGGTAGCAAGATGAGGGAACCATATAGACACAAAACGTTTTGCCATGCTAACCCGTTTTGCTTTGTGCTTCTTTTAGGAGCGACAGTGTTTTGTAAACCGGTGAAAACTTTCCTCCCTTCCATTCCATTTGCCAGGTGCCGGGTTTTCCATTACGTACCTTAAGCAGCTCCACCTGCCAGCGGGGGAAGGCCACACCTGGTAAGTTGTGCGTTGCACTGCTGGCGAGAGATGTGATGCGCCATCGGCTGATGCAGGCAGTAGTAAGGTTGCGGGGGTTGCGGCGAAGCATAAAACTGGTAACGCCACTGTCTTCTACCGCTAACTGAAACCGCCTGCTGTCCGTAAAAGAAATTTCACTGGCCTCGCTAACTACGGCTGCAATGCTTTTGCACTTTAGGGCTTCTTCTGTTGCCCACAGCAATTCTTTTTCTTCTTTAAGGGTGGCGAAAATTATCTTATCAGCATTGATGCCGAAAACGCTAAGTGCAGGTGGAAAAATAGTTTGCTTGGCAGTAAGCCACAGTACAACTCCGCTGTTTTGCATGAGCGAAGAAAGAATGCCAGCGATAAAACCGCTGGAGGCGTTGGCTTCTTCGGGATTGCTTGCGAAAAATTCATGTACGGCAGCCAGGGGGAAAACAGAAGATGGAAATGATTGCCTGATGGGGCCAAGTCCCACATCTAAATCAGCATTGTGTAAAGACGACTTATAGCCTTGCAAGGGAAGAATATCCCTGTGCAATTGTGCTATAATATCTGCTTTTGGCATGCCGGTATTTGTGGGTTTGGAAAAGCAATAATACTAAAATTTTTAGCAAAACATTTTATTGTGTAATTGAAAAGTTATTGCGGAAGGATTGAATACTTGTTGAAAAGGGTTAGAAATGGCTAAACTGTTTATTGATCGAATGAGCCACCCTTGGATATTTAGCTATGGCGATTATCTTTATCGCCTATTAAAATCCTTTGAAAACAAACTGCTAACTGACTTGTATGGCTGAATTTTTAACCACCAGTGGTACATCACACCACATAGAAAATATCATCATTGACGCAAAGACTAAACTCGTTTTGGTTTCACCTTATCTACAGATCTCCAAAACTTTTTACGAAAGACTTAAAGACGCTTCAAACAAAGGTGTTCAAATTAAAATCATTTATGGCAAAGATGAACTAAAGCCAATGAGCGAAATTCGCTTGCTGATTTAAAAAACGTAGAGCTCTTTTACTTTGAAAACCTTCATGCGAAGTGTTATTTCAATGAAACTCGTATGGTTATAACTTCCATGAATATGTATGAATTCTCGGAAAAGAATAACCGTGAGATGGGTGTTTTGATAGACCGTTCAACGGATAAAGAGCTTTTTGATAAAGCAGTAAACGAAACGCATTCTATCATACAATCATCTGAACAAATTGCACTCCGCAAAGCTGCCCGCAATTTCACTCAAGAAAGAATCGGTTCCTCTCAAAAACAAACTACATATCCAAAGACGGTGAGAGGCTACTGCATTCGGTGCGAAGCAAGAATTGATTATGACCCTAACCGCCCCTACTGTGGCGACTGCTATTCTATATGGGCACAGTATGAAAACCCTGACTATCAGGAAAATGTTTGCCATAGATGTGGTGAGTACGAGCAATCTACAATGAACAGACCACAATGCTATTCCTGTTACACAGAATCACAAAAGACTGTACCTAAAAGGCAGGTATTCTAATTTGAATTTTATGCGTTAAGAAACCTAATTGGATTCTCCCGCAGTCTCTTTCAATAAGTATTTAACGTAGAAGGGCGCCAGTTTCTCATCATACTTTTCAGCGAGTTCGTTAGCCACTTCTTTTTTCAAACTGTCAACTTTATACAGTTGTTTTCTTAAGTAAAGCGGGCAGGCATCAGTCAACCAACGAAAAGGAAAATTTGAATAGTTGTAATTTTTGAAATTGATAAGCCAATTATAGTAGTTTGATTTTTGAGCAATTACTTGCATAGCTTCATCATTAAAATCTACACCAAGGTAATCAAGACAGTAAACACAGTTATACCCAACATAGCTGTTAAATATCCAATGACCATGTTCTTCTTTCAAGTCATAACTATGGCAGTTTTCTTGTGCATAGGTGATGTATTGCTTTAAAAAATTCGGTTGCTCATCTTTCTTAAAAACACCTGTATATGCCGCTTCCTGATAAAAATCAGCATCAAAAGTAACTTCCAAATAGTCAATTGCCTTCTGCTTGATAAGTCGTTTCCCACTTTCGTCCGCAATATCCCAAAAAGCCAAAATCTGAGTAAGGTCGTGAATACAATTACAAGATGGGCAAGGCGTAGAAACTCTGCTGAATAGCTTAAGGAAAAAAACTTGGTCGGCAATAACAAACTTTGCCTTCTCCGCCGCACTGCTACAAATTTCTTCTAACGAATCGCCGCCCGTTCTGTGATTCTTTTCTGACAAGCAAGATTCAAGAATATCTTGAATTTGCTTGTTGTTGAACGCTTGAATATGCCTATCTAAAAACTCAGCAGCGGATGACCAACTGGAATGATTTAAGTCTTCAGCAGCTTTCAAAAAATCAGTAAAAGGCTGTGTTAACGGGTTTAAATCCTGGCTTGTCAAATCCAATTTTGAAAGAATAAGCATGACACGGTTAAACAAATGCCTTAACAACTGCCGGTAGTGGGAGAAATACTCTTGCCTCTTTATGTCGGTATAAAATTGTGGCCCCGTCCAAGTGTTTGATGTGAATTGGGCAATGAAAAAATTCGCCATTAGTTTGATGAAGGCTTTTTTCTCCTCATTCGCGATTGCAATTGTCGTGATACCGTATGTCTTGAAAATCTTTTTTATAGAATCGTCATCAACATAAAAAAGCATCATGCTTAAAATAAAGCTATCAATCTCCTTGTACCTATAAGCATATCTGCTGTCTGTCGTATAACTGTTGAAAAGTGCATCAACTCCCTTTGTAATTGTTGCTCTAAACGAAAAAAAATCATCAGAAACGATGCTGTTTATCGAATGAAAGTAAAAGAGCAAATGTATTTCCTCCCATAGTAGATTGGGAGCAGCGGTGCCGCTACTGTACCCTCTATCTGCGTATAGCGCCTTCGTACCTCTAATTGATTCAGCGTATTCTTCAATCCTTTCTCTGCTTTGATGTAGATGGTAGTCTTCTTTCACCTTTATCAGCTCATCCCGAACGATAATTGGAACATCTAATTGACTGATTAAATTATGCAAGTCTATTTCTTCAATTTTCGGAAGTATCGCCTTTGCCTCACTTTGCCACCAAGGCGAGTCAACGAAATTGTAAATGGCCAAACTGTTGTGCTGTGCCAAAAATTGTATAACCGGCTCCTTCTGCTCAATGCTCTTTAAGGCAACAGAATTAAATACCTGCGAAGCTTTTATCGGTTCACCTAATTTGTGCAAATAATAGCCTTCATTCAAACCCTCAACCAAGTTTTCGGAATGCTGAATGGCCTTTTCTTTAAGCAGCGGAAAAAGAGATTGCAAGTCGAAACGCTGATATTGACACTGATGGCAAGTGCAATCAGGGTTGCCATTAAGTATTGAAATTTTGTGGTGCTCTATTTCGGTGTACTTTTCCCAATAAGCGATGCAACGCACCAGTGAATAATTTAGGATGGTAAAAATTTCTTTTAGCTTATCGGAGAAAGGCAAAAGTGAATCATCGCTTATTTCGATTTCGTTGCCTTTCACTTTTACTTTTTGAAGCAATGCGTGGATTTCTTTATTATTGGTTTTGAGGCAATAATGCGAATAAGCGTCATGCGTTCTTTTTTCCGTGTTGAAAGGATAGAGCTTGGATAGGGTTCTGGGATAAATACATTTGAACCCGACAAACTTTTTCAACACAATAAACATTTGTTCAACTATGTGTTTGCCTGTCATCTCTTCTTCTACTTTGGATTTTCTTTTTTCATCAACCCTTCGGGCATACTCCTTGTCAAGATCTTTCATCACAAAATCATAGACTTTGAACATCTTATCGTAATCATCAAAATCAGTTTGCAGCTTTCTAAAAATTGTCGTGATGTCATGAAATACAATCTTAACCCCATGATTCTCCAACTTATTTGTATCGTAATCGAAATTTCTTTCCCTGTCTATTATCAAAAAATGCAATTGGTCGTATAACTCGAAGCGTTTTGTATTGGTGAAATGTTGAATGGTATAGTTCACTTTGCCCCGGTTATTTTGAGCCGTCACCTGAATACAAATTTTCTTTTCGATGCAATGGAGGTCTATGGTTTCGTTATGGGCGCTTTCGATTTTGTCCTTGGAAAGGTTAAAGTCATATAAAACATTTAGAAGGTTTCGGAAAAAACCTTCTGCGTCAACAGCTTCATCATTCATATTACCTTTTGTTCTGACTTTTATCCCATCAACGTACTGGCGAAGTTTAATATCAACTTCATCTCTCATCTTTACGGTATTTGTCATTCCCATCTTCTAATTTATTTAGGGTTGCCTCGCCTTAATTTTCCAGTGCTATTGAATTCTCTGCAAAAGATTACACTAATCTTTAGTTACACCTTTATCTTTTTGGTTACTTTAGTACTATTTCCAAACATGCCACTTGTGAACTTATCATACAACTCAAACAAGAATTCAATCCTTTTGCTCTCGCTTGTAAAAGGTTGGGAACGATAACACGAATCCACGGCCTTATCCAACCCTTGATGTGCCTTTACTAAAACCGGAGGCATGGTGTTCGGATCGTACAAGTCTGCTAAGCTGCTATCTGGAAACTGCTTCCGTACCTCTAAAACGTTTTGTGCTGCTACCTCTACTGCTTTAATTTGTTTTTCGGAAGGGCTTTCAGGCCAGGGGAAATTGTTATATACTACGCTGTTGGAATAGCTATAATCCGATTTCATTCTTCCACATACATAGCGCACCCAAGTCATGTGCATTTCTGAAGTCAAGATTCCAAAATGCCAAGTGGTAGCATCAGGAACCATTTGCAATTTATTGCTCGCTATTACTTCGTTATTCAAAAAGCCAATTGGTATATATTTTCTTCGCTCTGATGACACTTCTGGAATAGCAATAAAATGGTTGGGATTTTCAATGTCCCGAAATTGCGATGGTGTTAAAGCAAGTTTACGAGCACCTATATCGGGACTTTTTAATCGGGCTTGCTTAACCAACTCAATCCTTTCAAGTACATGCTTCAATTCTTTTAGTTCAGCTGGATTAGCGTTAACAAGCCATAGGCACCATCTTTCTTTTGATTGAATAAATTCTTGACCACCCATAAACCGTTTAAAAAATTTCTTTGCACCCGGCTCCCTTTTGAGAAAGTCTGTTTTTTCAGCGTCATCGAAAATTAGATGGCCTCCGTCAACGGGCTTGTTTCCCCAAATCATTTGAGGCACGTTACAAATTGGCTTTGTACGTCTTGTAATAAAGCCATCTTTCCCTTCAACTAAATACGGATTTATATTCTTGACTTTAACTTCATGTGGCTCTGACCTAATATCGTTATACTCGTAAATAAATTTCTCCTGTACATCATAATTGCTAAAGCCGACAATCACGACATGCACTGCTGCATTGGCCTTCGCTTCATTTCCCCACTTGAACGTTCGGTGGGCAAAATGAATTTTCATTTTGTACTGATTGAAAAGTTCTGACCACAGTATTCCAACTTGTTCCCCTTGTGAAATTGAGTTAGTGCTTACAAATCCTGTTTTGACTTTTTGATTGTCAGTATTAGTTCTTTGCATGTACTGCGCTGCCTTCGCGTACCACCCACAGACATAATCTAAAACACCAGCGCCTTTTACTCCGTTTAAAATTGCGTCAATATCTTGCCGCTGTGAATCGCTTTGCCAGGTTTTTCCTATAAATGGAGGATTGCCTAAAATGAAATCATACTTCTCATTCCCTTGCAACAGTGATTGCCATTCTATCCGTAGCGCATTGCTATGTATGATGGTTGCGCTTTTTCGTAAGGGCAATCTTACATAATACTGCCCGAATGTTTGGGTTACCAATTGGTTCATTTGATGGTCGGCTAACCACATAGCAACTTGCGCTATCTGGGCCGGGAATTCTTCGTATTCGATTCCGTAAAATTTATCTACGTCGCATTTAATCAAAAGACCAACATTATATCCGGCTTCAGCAGCTACTTCGAGTCGCAGCTTCTCGTACTTAAACAGCAAAACTTTGATGATCTCTATTTCCAATAGGCGCAATTCACGGTAGGCAATGATTAAGAAGTTGCCGCATCCGCAGGCAGGGTCTAAGAAACGCAGCTTGCTAATCTTGTCGTGAAACTGAAGGAGCTTGCCCTTGCTTTCGTACCTGGCCTTCTCAAACTCTTTCCACAGGTCATCTAAAAAGAGCGGCTTAATGAGCTTTAAAATGTTCTTCTCGCTCGTGTAGTGAGCACCCAGGTTGCGCCTTGCCTTCTCGTCCATCACACTTTGAAACAAGGAGCCAAAGATGGCCGGCGAAATCTTGCCCCAATCCAAGATGCAGCAATCCATTAAAATCTTTCGCATCTCGCTATCAAAAGAAGCAAGCGGCAAATGTTCTTCAAATAACTTTCCGTTTACATACGGGAAGGCATTCAGCGTTTCGTCAATATTCCTGTATCGTTTTTCCTTTGGCGTGTTCAAAACCTGAAAGAGTTCCGCAAGCCGTGGTGCCAGGTCGTTGCCATCTTCACTTGTCTTGAACTCTAAGTATTCATTGAATATTCCTTTTTCATCAAAGATGCCGGTATCGTCGGCAAAAAGGCAAAACAGCAAACGTACCAAGTAGAGTTCCAACGGGTGTCCATCGTAGCCAATGGCCTTTAGCTTATCATGCAACTTGCCCATCAGTTCAGCCGCTTTGATGTTTACGGGGTCTTGCTCTTTGTAGGTGCGCTTTTGATAACCCGCAATGAAACCAAATAGATGTACATGCTCTATTAAAGCCGTTAGGGGAAAATCAACAACCGTTTCTGCATCCAGATCATATAAGCGGAAGTTGGCGAAGTCGGAAACAAGAATGTATTTGGGAAGCTCTTTATCAGGGATGCCGTGGAAATAATCGAGCACTTGCCCATGTGCTTTGTCAAGGCTCCTGCCTTTGCTTTTGTGTTCAACAATCAAAGTGCCTGGCCAAAACAGGTCAACAAAGCCGTCTTTGTTATTCAGCTTTTTTACATGATATTCAAATGAAGCAAGCCTTCGTCGTTGCACACCAAATACACGAAAGAAGTCATCCCAAAAGGACTTGGCTTCGGCGTCTTCGCTTTCTTCGTTCTCCCATTCCTTTACAAAAGTCAGGGCTTTAGATTTTATCTCGTTCCAGCTTATGGGCATAGGCAGTTAGTCAAAATTTATTCAATTTAAGCAGAATTAAAATTCAACTTGAAACTGTTGCCTTACCCTAATTCCCTAATAAAACACATGGGTAAAAAACAAGCACTATTCTGTAAAATACAAGTTGCCTTACATTGGCATCCACTTCTTCGCGGTTACTTTTAGATGCCATCGCTCATTACTAATTAAACAGCAATGTATGAAAGAAGAAAGTTTACTGAATTTGCTTAAAGAAATTCAAGAAGAATGCACCAACCAGCAAATTGCTCTTTTTCCGGGCACATTTGAAGATGAAAACTTGACCGTGGTAGAGTATTCAGACAGTGGTCCAGAGGACTGGAAAAAGTTTTTACGCTTCTTTACGCTCTCGGATGCAAAGTTCCTTATTTTAACCAAGCGCTATAACACATCCAAGGGAAAAGAATTGGAGAAGATGATAAGCCACTCAAAAAAGATAACAAAGGCCTTTAAGCCAGAATTAGACATGCTCAGTCAAAACAATGGAAAGCTTGCCTTTTTTACACTAAGTTTCATTGTTGGCAGCGTTTGCTACAGTCATAAAAGCGTCGCAGATTGGGCGCTCAATTATTTACATCACTTTGAGCAAACCGGCATGTACGAAGACCCGGTGTTTAAAATTATAGGCGGTCGCCGTCAATACGTTGATGATATACCCTAACGCCCTATCAATGTCGAGGATTGTCTGTTGAGTGAACATAATCAAACCTAAGCGAGGCTTTAACGTCGCGTAGAGCAGTACAAACATTTTTTGTGGTAAAAAACAGCCGTGCTGTAGTTTTAGGCTCTTATCTGCTTTTAAATTACTAGTACATGCTACCAACCGCCATGACGGAAAAAACAGCGCACCACGGAAAAAACGTTAAACGTATCCGCGATATTTTAGGTATAAAGCAAGATGCGCTGGCAGCGGAGGTTGGCTTGAGTCAACAAGCTATTTCACAGCTAGAGCAAAAAGAGGTCCTTGAGGCAGACCTGCTGGAAAAAGTGGCCAAAGCCTTAAAAGTATCACCGGAGGCGATTAAGAACTTTAGTGAGGAAGCAGCCGTTAATTACTTTAATACATTTAACGACAACAGCATCAATAACGGGGTAGTTTATGCTTTTAGTAGCACGATAAATCCAATGGAAAAATGGGTGGAAGCCTTAGAAGAAAACCGAAAGCTGATAGAGCAAAATACAAAGCTCTATGAACGGTTGTTGCAAAGCGAACAGGAAAAAATTATTCTCTTACGTAATGGAGCAAAATAATCCAAACTGTTTTTGGCAGCCGACGGCTAAAATCTTTCATCAGTTTTGTGTTTAGTAATTGGCATCACTTGCGCCGAATGGCCATTCTTCTTTTTCCCCTTCCCCCTTTGGGCTTATAATCGTAGCGGTGGCCCGCTCTTCATTCGTTAGCGCTGTGATGGGTTTGACAAATAATAGGTACCTGAACTGCAATCGTTGCAACACGGTGGCACCTTTAAGTATATAGCTGCCCACCACCAGCAGTTCATCGCCTTCCGGCAGTGGGCCGTCGTAGTCAAATTGCTTCGTAAAGGTAGCTTCGTCAAAACCGTGGGCCCATCCGCCCGGAGCCACCTTTGCGCCTCGCAGGTTTTGGCTCGAGCGGTAAGCAGCGTAAAGACGGTCATCTGCATTGATGTACCTGTTGTCAGCTGTAATAACGATGGGATCAATGGCCGCGCCATAAGTGCCGTATAGCGAGCGGTGTTTATTAGAGCAGAACTTAGCGGTGGAGCGGTTATTTTTGAAAATAACCCCGCAGTAGTGGCAAACAGAGGTAAAATTTTCATTGAGCTTTTTCATAAGGTGTTGAATTTGGTTGTTTAGGTTTTGGGGTTAGGTAAAGGGACTTCTCTCTGATTTTTAATACGGGTAACGCTATATAACGTTACTTGGCGTTTTATAGCGTCACTGCCTTGCTATTTAGCCTTGCTACCATAGCGCTATATAAGCACTTATCTACCCATTTTCAAACCCTTTTTCTTAATTTTTCTTCTGTCATAGTAATTAATATCATAATTTATTTTCCGCTTTTCACGGAGGGTTATTTTAGAAAATAACCACACTCTTACGCTTTGACAAAAGGGATGGTTATTTTGGAAAATAACCCTCCCTTGGTATTGCTTGCCCCCAGCTAAAGCACCCAGATTATAAAAAGGACAAAAAGCTTGACCCTTGTCCTATAATGCACTATCTTAGGTGCGATTATGAACAGTGCAACTAGGCTTTTAGATTATAACGATTCAGACGTGCTGAGGCTGCTTGAAGCAGACCCTGGGGAAGTAGTGCGCTTTTTTGAACTCTTCTCCCACCGTACCATTCATATCAAGCAGCTCGGTATTGACCGCAACACGTTTATCAATTGGGAGAAGGGCGGTGTGATCCCCTACCAGCGTGAAGAGAGTGGCTGGCGCCGGTTTTCGTTTCTGGAAAGTGTCTGGATAAAGACCGTAGAGGAGTTGCGCTCTCTTGGTGTGGCGGTGGATACCATCCGTGGGGTAAAGGAGCTGCTTTGGCCAAAGGATGCCAGCTCCTTTGGGGATTACATCATAAAAGGAGTAGAAAGCTCGCCGGTAATATCAGAAGAAAAGAAAAAGGAAGTGCTTGCGCAAATCCAACAGGAAGGCGTGGAGGGCTTAGCCCGTATAGGGGGTGAAGAGGTACAGTTTTGTACCCTGATGCTCTTTGTGATTACGGCTGTCGTAAAAAAAGTGAGGTATTGCCTGCTGATTAATAAAGCGGGAGATGTTAGCCTTTTTCCCTTGGTTCCTTACACTGAGGGCATGAACCCGGCTATCATTGCGGCACAGCAAGCCTTGTTCTCTTCTTCCGGTACCCTGATCCATCTATGGCCGATTATTGAAGGCCTGGCCCTGGGAGCGCACACCCGTTTACCCGAAGAAGCGCTGCTTCAATTTATTTCGTCCACGGAACAAAAGATTCTGGAGCTGGTAAAGGAAAAAAAGTACACCGAGGTCATTATCACCAAAGGAAGCGATGGTACCCCGACCCACATCAAAGTGAAGAGCCGGGAGCTTAGTGGTGACGTGATTAAAAAGCTGCATTCTTACTTAAAGAAAGGGGACTATCAGTCCATTGGGTTTAAGACCCGCGACGGGCAACTTATTCACTATGAGGAGACGACCAACATTAAGCTAAGTAGCGAGAAAGAAGGGACAGCGCACGCTGGCAAGAAGCGATCGAAGGACAATCACAGCAAAACATAAAATAGTATAGTAACCAGATGGGTACTGAAGTTCTCAGACCCCATTTACCATAGGCCTTCTCATCCAGTAGATGACTGAAAAGAGGGCGCAACACGCCTAAAGCCGTGTATCATCAAAATCCAACCCCTTACAAAAAAACAAAGCAACCAAAACAACCGAAGCAAAAAAGAAAAAACGAACATAGAGAAAACCATCAAGCGCAAACAACCCAAACCGCCTCCATTGAAAACGAAGCAGACGAGACACCTCGTGTCCTGTCTTTAGAAGAGCAACTGGACGCTTTTGCTGATATGCTCCTTGACCTTTATTTATCGCAGCTTCAAAACAACGACCATGGACAAGACTAAGCCACTTACAATGAAGAAAACAAAACCCGCACAAAAGGGAGCACAAAGCCTCTTTCAGCTACTGGAAGCAAAGAGCCAAAAGCAGTACTGTCCACCCACGCAACGAGACGGCCGCTATGGTGTTATCTATACCCGTGTTTCCTCCCAGGAGCAGGCCGAAAACAACGGCTCCCTGGAGGTGCAGAAAAAGTACTGTGAAGAATACGCCCAACGCCAGGGCATCACCGTAAAAGAATCCTTTGGTGGCAAGTTTGAGAGCGCCAAGACCGATGGGCGCAAAGAGTTCCAGCGCATGCTCTCCTTTGTCAGGAAAACAAAGGACGTGTCCTTTATTATTGTGATGAACTACGACCGCTTCTCCCGTTCGGGCAGTGCCGCCTCGCAGCTCTCCGAAGACCTGCAAAGGGTTGGTATCACCGTTAAAAGCGTCACCCAAGACATTGATACCACCACCGCCTCCGGCAGGCTACAGGAAAACTTCTTTCACCTGCTCAATAATTTTGACAACCGCTCTAAAAGTGACCGCACGATGATCAACACAAGAGAGGTCATGCTCAAAGGTTACTGGCCCTATCATACCCCGCTTGGTTATAAGAATCTAAAAGAAAAGCACCGGGCTTGTTTTCACGAGTACGTGATTACAGAGGAAGGAAAAGAACTTAAAAAAGCCTTTGCATTAAAAGCAGAAGGAAAACTTACCAACAAAGAAATTGTTACCCGATTGAAAGCAAAAGGGGTGCGCATCTCTGAGACCTCCTTCCGCTGGATTCTGTCTAATCCTTTCTATGCGGGCTATGTAACCGGAAAGCTGGTGGAGGGAAAATTAATCCAAGGAAAGCATCCGGCCCTGGTGGGTATGAAGACGTTTTTAAAAGTAAACCAACTCTTTGAGCAAGCGATAAACGTTGCCGTACCCAAAGAACATAGAAGAGAGGAAGTGCCGCTTAAAGTGTTTGCAAGGGATGAAGGGAGCGGAGAGCCTTTTACCGGCTACCAGACCAAGGGCAACTGGTACTACAAAACAAAAAAGGGAAGTCCGGCGGTGAACGTAAGAGCAGAGACCCTAAACGCATTGTTCGAACAGCGGCTCAAAGCTTTTGAGTACAAAAAGAGTGAAAAGACAAAGCTGGGAAAGCGGTTGCTCGAAGGGCTCAAACAGCGCTTTGCCAAATCAATGGAGGAAGCAAGAGGGCTGAAAAAAAAGATCAGCGAAAAAAAAGCGCAGCTCGATACCATCGAAGAGAAGTTTGTGCTGGGGGATATTACCAAAGAACTCTATCAAAAGTTCAGCGTAAAGTACTGCGATGAATTAGCAGTCTTGGAAGGGGAATTAGGAAAAAGTGAGGTAGGCGGTTCAAACCTTGAAAAGGCGGTGGACAAGTGTCTGCAAATCGCCCAAAACCTAAGCGGGGCGTGGACGGCAGCTGACTACACGGGCAAGCAGCGACTGCAAATCTTGGTCTTTCCTGATGGTATCCTGTATAACAAGAAAAAAGGGGCGGTTCGAACCGCAAGAGTGAATAGTTTATTTAGTGAGATTGCGCCACCAGTAAGTCTTTCGGCCAAAAACAAAAAAGGCAATCCAGCGAAGGATTGCCTGAAATGTTACCCTGTGCCCGGGACTGGATTCGAACCAGCACACCTTGCGGCGCCGCCACCTGAAGACGGTGCGTCTACCAATTTCGCCACCCGGGCTTTACTAAAAACGGAAGGCAAATATAGCCGAAATGCCTTTTAGTGAATCATGATTTTGGCATTACGCGACAACCAATTTTCATATCGAAGATTTGTTTTATTTAAATTGCCGTCACTTTAGTAATCTTACCAACGCTTTCCATTTACCATTTTAAAAACCACTCACATGATCGCAGACAAAACTACCGCCAACAACCCCGATACCTCAAAAGTCAGAATACTTTCTATTGACGGCGGCGGCATCCGTGGCATCATCCCGGCCCGCATATTAGTGTATGTAGAAGAGCAGATTAAACGCCTTACAGGCAATCCGAAAGCCAGGATAGGCGAGTACTTTGATATGATAGCCGGCACCAGCACCGGCGGTATTCTTGCCTGTTTGTACCTGGCACCGGATGTGCCCGGCGAGAACAAAGCAAAGTACACGGCCCAGGAGGCGCTTGACCTTTATGTGGCTCATGGCCAACGCATTTTTTCAAAAGATTTTTGGGAGCGTATCAGCCATTACAAAATATGGAACGAACAATATCCATCCGATCATTTGCAGGACCTGCTGGATGAATATTTTGGCAATACTTTACTTAGCGAATTAATTCGCCCCTGCCTTATTACATCGTATGATTTTTATAACCGCCGCGCTACTTTTTTTAATAGCGTAGATGCCCGTTGCCAATACGGTGAGGTTAAAGATTTTTATGTAAAAAATATTACCAGGGCTACCAGCGCCGCCCCTACGTACTTTGAGCCGGCGCAGATTAAAAGCCTTGGTGGCAGCATTTTTAATTTAATTGATGGCGGTGTGTTTGTAAATAATCCGGCGCTGTGTGCTTATAGCGAAGCCAGAACAACGGAGTTTAGTAAGGACCGGTTTATGAGCCACCAATTTAAGTTGGAGAAGCCTGATAAACCCTCAGCTAAGGAAATGTATCATCTGTCTATCGGTACCGGCAGCGAGTCGAAAAAAATTGAGTTTGGCGATGTGCAAAATGCCGGCCTTATCGGATGGTTGCCTAAAATTATTGACATCATGATGAGTGGAAACAGCGAGACCGTGGACTACCACCTGAAAAAAATGTACGACACCCTGGAGGCGCCGGATCGGGATGATTATGTACGATTAGATCCCAGCCGCGGTGGCGCTGAAAGTGGCATGGACTGCGCTTTTAAAGAAAACATTGACGCCTTGCACGAAGCCGGAAGCAACTTTATTTTTGATAATGTAAAGCTGCTGAATAAAGTAGCCGAACAGTTGGTAGCCTACTCTTGAGATGTTGTTCCAGTGTTCAAAAGTTCAAAAGTTGGGACTCTTTAGGTTACGAAGTTTGCGAAACCTGAACCGGCCGGGTAATTATTAAAATCGGAAACCCATTAACCCGTCAACAGTAAAACATTTGAACGCTTAAACTTTTAAACCGGCTGGCTACACCGCTACATTAAAATCACGCAAGGCATCATTTAAACTGGTTTTTAAATCGGTGCTTTCTTTACGCTGGCCAATGATTAAAGCGCAGCTAACATTGTATTCACCGGCCGGAAATTTTTTAGTATAGCTGCCCGGAATCACCACGCTTCTGGCCGGCACACGGCCTCTATATTCTACCGCTTCTGCACCACTGACATCAATGATTTTAGTTGACTGCGTCAGCACTACATTGGCGCCCAACACCGCTTCTTTTTCTACCCTTACGCCTTCTACCACTATGCTGCGGGAGCCGATAAAACAACCGTCTTCAATAATAACCGGCGAAGCCTGCAAGGGTTCCAGCACGCCGCCAATACCAACCCCTCCACTCAAATGAACGCCCTTGCCAATTTGTGCACAACTGCCTACCGTGGCCCATGTATCTACCATCGTGCCTTCATCTACATAAGCGCCGATGTTTACGTACGAAGGCATCAGCACCACGTTCTTTGCCAGGTAAGCGCCATAGCGGGCAATGGCGTGTGGTACGGCCCTAACGCCGAGTTCTTTATAGTTTTTCTTTAGTAACATTTTATCGTAAAACTCAAACGGCTCTATGTTCCATGTTTGCATGGGCTGAATAGAAAAGTAGAGAAGTATGGCTTGCTTCACCCACTCATTTACCGTCCAGCCGTTATCCGTTTTTTCCGCCACACGAAGCCGCCCTTTGTCCACTTCTTCAATCACTTTTCGCACGCCATCCTGAAAGGCCTGATAGGTCATCATTTCACGGTTGGCCCAGGCTTGCTCAATTGTTTCTTTCAAGTTCATGTTGCAAAAATTATTTTTGCAAACTTAGTTACAAGCATGAAAATTTTAGTACGGCTTCCAAATTGGTTAGGCGATATGGTAATGTCGGTTGGGTTTCTTAACCAGCTACCGCATTTTTTTCCCGGAGCCGAAGTGAGTGTGATTATTAAAAAAGGCCTTCATCAATTGTTGCCTTTCTTTCCACCCATAAAGCACCAATTCATTTTTAGTAAGGAGGAATACAGAGGCCTAAAGGGTACCTGGGATGCAGGCAGGGTCATTAAGCGAAAAGACGCTTTTGACCTTTTCTTTTCTTTACCAGATTCCTTTTCGTCTGCGCTGATGGGCTTTGCCAGCGGCGCAAAAAAACGGGTGGGTTATAAAAAGGAAGCCCGTGAAATTTTATTGACCAACGCTTATACAAAACCGGTTGGTAAGCACCGGGTAGAAGAGTACATGGCCTTGCTGGAAGCCTTTACCAGCAAGCCTTCCGGCGATGTGAACGTATCACTTCGCCATCAATTTATAAAAGGCGATACGATCATCATCAACATTAATTCCGAAGCTTCTTCGCGCCGGTTAACCACGGTTAAAGCGGTAGAGATTATCAGTGCTGTACAGGAAAATTTTTCCAACCGCATTGTTTTGATCGGAAGCCCTAACGAAAAAGAATTTGTGACACATGTGCTTTCAAAATTACCATTGAAAGAAGGCGTTGAATCTGTTGCCGGTGGTACTTCCTTACCGGAATTATGCGAGGTCATTGCCGGCGCACAACTAATGCTTTCCACCGACTCCGGCCCGGCCCACTTAGCCAATGCATTGGGTACGCCAACGGTTGTTTTGTTTGGCGCCGGTAACGAAAACAATACGTCGCCTTATAATAAAAGTATCTTACAAACGATACGGTTGGGAAAGCTATCGTGCGAACCTTGCACAAAAAATACCTGTGTACAATTTGGTACGCCGCAATGCCTCGAGCTATTGGAGGTTCCCATCATCTTATCGGCTATGAAACAACTAAGCACACAATCATGACGAACGATTTTCTGCCAGAAGTAGAAGCGGCTTTGCAAGCACTGCGTAATGGCGGTGTGGTACTTTATCCAACCGATACGGTTTGGGGTTTGGGTTGTGACGCCACCAATGAAGCAGCGGTAAAAAAAATCTATCAAATAAAGCATCGGGCTGAAAGTAAAGCGATGATTGTTTTAGTGGCTGATGAACGCGACATTTTGCAGCATGTGTCCGCACCGGACCTTGCTGTATTTGATTTTATCGAAAGCCAAACGAGGCCAAGTACCATCATCTTTGATGGCGCCATTGGCCTTGCTGGAAACCTGGTTGCCGAAGATGGCTCCATAGCTATGCGCATTGTAAGAGATGAATTTTGCCGTCACCTGATTAAGCGTTTGCGCCATCCTATCGTATCTACTTCGGCTAATATCAGTGGTCAGCCTTCGCCGGTTTTTTTTGGCGATGTGGCTGATGAAATTAAAGCTGCCGTTGACTATGTAGTGCAGTGGCGGCAAAGTGATAAAACGCCATCGCAACCCTCGCAAATTATTAAGTGGAGGAGTAATGGAACGTATGATGTTATCAGAAGCTAACGTCGCGATCAACTAAAGAACATTTATGCTACATAAAGATTTCTTTACCACAAGGATCATCTGTTTCAATAAAAAAAATCAGTGTAATCTATGTTTTAAATTCTGCGTAATCTGTGATCTTATCTTTGCCCGCTGATGAAAATTACGTTTACCAAAGAGGAAGAAACCGCGTTTAAAAAAGTGGCCGATGCAGCACAAAGCCTGGGTATGGCTTGTTATTTAATCGGCGGTTTTGTGCGGGATAAGTTATTACAGCGACCTACTACCGACGCTGATTTTGTTTGCGTAGGCGATGCCCTGAAACTGGCGCTGGTAGCGGCTAAAGGCTTTACGCCCCTACCTAAAGTAAGCCTGTTTAAAACCTTTGGTACGGCCCATTTTAAAGTACAGGACGGGCTTGACTTAGAGTTTGTGGGAGCACGAAAAGAAAGTTACCAACGCCATTCCCGCAAGCCCGACGTGCAGCCCGGCACCATTGAAGATGATCAACAACGCCGCGACTTTACCATTAATGCTTTAGCGGTTAGTTTGACCAACGATGACTATGGAAAACTGATTGACCCTTTTAACGGCATAGAAGATTTAGCGCAACAACTAATCCGAACGCCGCTCGACCCATCGCAAACATTCAGCGACGATCCCCTGCGAATGATGCGGGCCATCCGCTTTGCTACGCAACTGGCTTTTCAAATTCATCCCGAAACCATTGAAGCCATCAAAAAAGAAAAGGAACGCATAAAAATTATTTCGCAGGAACGCATCACCAGCGAGCTAAATAAAATCATTGCCAGCAAAACACCTTCCGTGGGCTTTAAGCTGTTGTACGATACCGGCCTGCTGCACATCATCTTTCCGCAAATGGTGGACTTGGCCGGCGCCGAATTTATTGAAGGGATGGGGCATAAGGATAACTTCTATCACACCCTGCAGGTGCTGGATAATACGGCGCAACGGTCCGATAATTTATGGCTGCGCTGGGCCGCTATTTTACACGACATTGCCAAGCCTGCCACCAAACGTTTTGAGGAAGGCCATGGCTGGACGTTTCATGGCCACGAGGTAGTAGGTGGCCGCATGGTGCTAAAAATTTTTAATCAGCTCAAGTTGCCACTTGATGAGCACTTGAAGTATGTACGTAAGCTGGTAGAACTGCACCTGCGGCCCATTTCATTGACCAGGGAAAACATCACCGACTCGGCTATCCGTCGTTTGTTATTTGATGCCGGAGAAGATATTGACGACCTGATGAAGCTCTGCGAATCGGACATCACTTCCAAAAACAAGTATAAAGTAAAACGCTACTTAGAGAATTTTGAACTGGTACGGCAGCGATGCAAAGAGGTGGAAGAAAAGGACAGCATCCGCACCTGGCAGCCCCCCATTACCGGCGAGATTATCATGCAAACCTTTGGCATCAAACCATCGAAACCCGTAGGTATAATTAAAGATGCCATTAAGGATGCGATACTGGACGGCCTTATCCCAAATAACTACGAAGCTGCCTTTGCTTATATGCTGCAAAAGGGCACTGAGCGTGGACTGACGAGAATGAGTAATGGGTGATGAATAATGCGTGCGAGTCATCTGAGTTCAATGATCTTATGCAAATAAATACACGTTTAAAGAGGTGCCAACTGCCAACTGTCAACTGTCAACTTAGTTGGCTGTTATCTATCTGGGAACGGTATTACTCATTACTGATTACTCATCACTCATTTTCTTATATTTGACGTTTAACCTTATTCAACCGCACCAATGGCTATTCTGAAATTCAGGATTTATTTTGAAGAAGACGACAGTGTGTATCGTGATGTTGCCATCCGTCACAAACAAAGTTTTTTTGATTTGCATGAAGCGATTTTAAAATCGTATGAGTTTGACAGCAAGCACGCCGCTACGTTTTTCCGGAGCAATGATCACTGGCAACGCGGCCGCGAAATATCCCTGGACGTGTATGATAAAAAATACAAAGCGGCGCCGTTGATGATGAAAGAAACCACCATCGGTTCCGAGATACAAGACCCCAACCAAAAATTTGTTTATCTGTACGATTTTATAAAAGGCTGGTCGTTTTTAGTGGAGCTGATTAATGTAACCAAAGAAGAGTCTCCGAAGGTAACATACCCGGCCATTGTTCGCAAGGAGGGCATACCGCCCAGCCAGTACGGCACCAAAAGCTTGCTGGGTGAGCGTTTCGCCGACATAGAAGAAAAATACGACCTCTCCAAAGGCGCTGAAGGTTTTGGGGTAGAAGGAGAGGAGGGTGCAGGGGCCGGCGATAGTGAAGCCGACAGTGATGATGTTGTTGATAATGGCGGGGAAGGCGGAAGCGAGGAAGAGAACTTTTAGAAGTTTGTAGTATCAAGGGTTTTACAGGCATCCATTCCGGCGTTTATACTAACTTTCATTCAAGCGTTCATCTGCATATCCGGTAATGCTATTTCTTAAGGCAGCCGATGTTGTTTTCCACTCAATTACCGGCTTATTTTAGAATACCGCTCTAACGCCTCTTTCTCTTTTGCCGTTAAACTCTTCATTCCCCTGCGGTGAATTTTTTCCAGAATGCTGTCAATGTCCGATTGCTGTTTTGCTTTGCGGTAGTTGTACTCATGGTCAATGGAGTAATAGGCCTTTTTGGTGGCGAACGAATCTACCAACAGAAAGCCCGGCTTATAAATAACCAGTAACAAAAATGCTACGGCCGGCAGCAGAATAGCCAACACCGGAAGATAGTTTTGGGTAAAGGTTTCGGGATACATCACCAATGCCAGCAACATGCCGGTAACAGCGCCGCCTAAGTGCGCCTCATGCCCGCTGTTGCCCCATTTTGATTTAATGCCGTAGATGCTGAACAACATATAAGCGATACCATAAACCCAGCTTGGAATGGAAGCAGGAATAAAGAAAAACCCAATGCCACCGTATGGGAAAAGTGCGATAGTAGCGAACACGATCCCATTTACGGCACCCGATGCGCCGGCTGCCGTATAGCCGCCGTTGTTTTTATTGATCAAAAGGGCAAGCAGATTGCCGCCTGCGAGGGCTAAAAAATAGATGAGGAAAAATTTAACAGGCCCAAGAAAAGGTTCCAGCATAGTACCAAAAGCATATAACGCAATCATGTTAAAAATGAGATGCCGCCAGCTATTATGCAAAAATCCGGAGCTGATGAGGCGCACATAATCTTTGTTGATAAGAATTTTATCTACCTCAAACGTATAGCCATCAAAAAAAGGTTGGTTGCGAAACCCTTTGTAAGAAATAAGGCCCGTAATAACTATGACGGCCAATGTAATAAAAGAATGCTCGATCATATAAATGGCGGTTATAAAAGTGCTAGCCAAATATATTTTATTGGGGAGAAATGGAGAAGAGGGGAACGTTAATAAATTGAGGGTGACAGCACAACATTAGCGCAGTAGCTATGTGGCCATATCTGTGATCTATTCGCTCGCACTGCTGCTAGATAAAGGTGCAAAAGCTACTTATTTATTCTGCGCTTGAAATTATTCGTCTGCCTACTTGAAGCTAATCGCCAACTAAAATTTCAGAATATATTTGTCACTTGCCTTATTGACAATGCACTCATTATGCTTTCAGTGATTTTGATGCAAAGCCTTTACTTTATAAACAATATCTTTATTCATTTAATTGATGCGGTCAATAATCCTTTCTTTAGGTTCAAATGACCATTGAACTTGCCACACTCTCCCGTCTATTTGGTCGAGCAAAATGAAATGGTAGCTGTTGGTTGTTGGATAAAGAAAGAATCTGCCATTCTTCTCTTCATCTTTGTTTACCCTAGAAATATCCGATAGTGTAGCCTCAAACTGATATTTGCTTTCTGTACCCCACTGAACTTGCCACAATTGTCCATTTCTTGTATTCAATTTGATAAACGTATACATGTTTCGTGTAGCAAAGAGCCTATATACAACAGCACTATCCGTAGAAATATTTTGAACAGGTGCTTCAGACGTGTTTTGAGCAAAGGCTGTTACTAACGTTAAACTAATAATTAAAGAAAATACTAATCTCTTCATATCGTTAATTTATGTTTTGTAAAATGGTGTATAGTCCATTTCGTTTCCGTCGTAAGAATATATTTTTCGCTGCTGACGCACAACAGTTTGCTTTGCGCTACCGCGGGCACAAATTTATCCTGATAGTCAAATAACTTTATCTAACTACTGCGGTAGGTTTCATCTACTCCAAAATTTGCTCTATAATCCGTAATGGAATCACTATCCTATCCGGACGGTGGGCTACTTCGTAATTAAACCAATGCAGTGCATTTTCTAATAAAAATGTTTGCAGCAATACGTCAAAATCATTTTCGTTAGCTGGTATAAAAGCAGTCCCCTTCACTTCATCCATATAAACTTTCATAAAAAAATGGCTCATGTGGTGAGCCCAAAAATGAGCAAAGGGAAGTAACATATTTTGATCTTCTGTTTGCAGATGAGTGGAGGATAAAAACGCTTCGTAAGCCACATAGTAAAAAGAGCGGATGGCAGCCGCTACATCCCGCAGCGGCGAACGCTTCAATCGCCTTTCGCTATAAGCCTTTAAGGGTATGCCGCCAAAGTCATGAATTAAAATATCTTTCCCGGTGAGCAGTATATGTGATAGCCCAAAGTTGCCGTGGGTGCGGGTTTTCAGCACATCAAACTTTTTACTGTAAATCTTTTTAAAGGTACTTAGCAACAGGTCCTTTTTATTTTTTAGCGCTGCCACCTCCTCTTTTATACTGCCGGGAACAGTATCTCCCTTTTTATCAAGGCCTTGCCCCATCTCACGCACTAATGAGGTCATCGAAGAAAATAACGACCGCTGATAGTGCAGCGAAAACCCCTCCGGTACAAACTCTTTTTCTACACCGGCCGCCAAAGCTTTGTGTACCTGCGCCAGCCGCAAACCTGCCAGCCGGGCAATTTCTGCGGCGTTACTCCCCAAAAATTCTTTTAACGCTTCATCCAAGTCTTCAAAGGCAACCGGCCTGGTTAGGCTGCCCGTTGTTTGGTGCCCAGGCAGCAAGCTTCTATCACGGGCTAAAATGCGTTCAATAAAATTCTCCACCCGTTCCAGCATATAATGATGGCCGTCGCCATGGTTTTCTTCCAATAGTTCCAACATACCAAGTGTATAGGTATCTGTTTCCAAACGCCACGCTATATCGCCTGCATATTTTGTTGTATGCACGCCGGCGCCGGTTAAAAAGCGGGTTAGTTCCACATCAGGATGAAGGCCTTTATCTACCCGGCGGTAAACCTTTAAAAAGAACCGGTTATCATACGTGATGGCGGTATGCAGTTCACTGGTGGCATGCACCCGTGAGGTAAGCGGGGCGCCACTTTGCAGGTGCTGGCTTACTTCTTCAATAGCCGTAAAAGCTACTTCGCCACCGGCCATAAACCGTTTGCCCGCAGCCATAAATGGTAACAATGAATGTTGAAAAGAAGTAGTGTACACAGCGTCGCAAAGAAACCCTTGTTCATCCCCGGTTTTTAATTGTGCGATAATAGCGGTGGGATGCGCGGCTGAAAGTTTTTTGCCTTCTTCTTCATCAATAAAATGCACCGGCAACTGATAATATTCCGGCAACCCGCTTTCGAAGGCTACTTCTACCAATAAAATTTCAACGTCTTTTTCGCCTGTTGGCAGAGCGGTATGGGCAATGATAGTAGTGCTGTAGATGGTTTTGTCTTTACCGGTAAACCATTCCATTCTTTGTATGTAATCGGGCAATACCAAGGATTGAAAAACATCAACAGCTTCGCCGCTAAACAGCGCTTCCCACTGCGCTACCTTGAGTTGGGGAAGTTTGGCTTCGGCATGTATAGTTGTTGCCGCCTTATGCAAAACAAACCATTGATAGGCATGTGGCCCCAGCGTAAAAAAGTAAGGCGCTCCTTCTTTTATAGCCGGAAAAGCATTTTTGCTAAAGGCCTCTATGGGCACATAACTTTTAAATTCTTTTAAGTCCACTTCGGCCGGCTGCGAAAACTTGGACAGGTTCACAATTACCAGAATTGTTTCTTCTTCAAAACTGCGGGTGAAAGCCAAAATTTTAGGGTTATCAACCGGCAGAAATTTCATGTCGCCGCGGCTAAAAGCCTTGTACTTTTTACGCATGTTGATGATGCGCTTCATAAACCAAAACAGCGACGATGTGTTGGCTCGTTGGGTTTCCACATTTACCGATTCGTAATGGTACTGCGGATCAAGTATCACCGGCAGGTACAAGCGTTGTGGATTGGTGGCAGAGAAGCCAGCATTTCTATCGGGCGACCATTGCATGGGTGTGCGAACGCCGTCCCTGTCACCAAGGTAAAAATTATCGCCCATGCCTATCTCATCGCCATAATAAATAACCGGCGTACCGGGTAGCGAAAATAACAGGCAGTTCATCAGTTCAATTCGTCGTCTATCATTTTCCATTAAGGGTGCTAAACGATGGCGGATGCCCAAGTTGATCCTTGCCTTCGGGTCCTTTGCATAAACTTTATACATGTAATCCCGCTCTTCATCGGTTACCATTTCCAGTGTCAGTTCATCATGGTTGCGAAGAAAAATAGCCCACTGGCAACTGTCGGGAATGGCCGGTGTTTGATCAAATATGTCGGTGATGGGATAGCGGTCTTCTCGTTGCAAGGCCATGAACATGCGTGGCATTACGGGGAAGTGATAGTTCATGTGGCACTCGTCGCCATCGCCAAAATAAGAGGCCGAATCTTCGGGCCACATATTGGCTTCTGCTAAAAAACAAGTAGCCGGGTAGCGTTCATCAACATGTTTGCGAAGGCGTTTTAAAAAGGCGTGTGTTTCCGGTAAGTTTTCACCGTTGGTACCTTCCCGTTCGTACAGGTAAGGCACGGCATCCAACCGAAACCCATCTACACCCATAGCGCACCAATAGTCTATGATCTTAAAAATTTCTTCCTGCACTTTGGGGCTGTCATAGTTCAGGTCGGGTTGGTGATGAAAGAAGCGGTGCCAGAAGTATTGCTGCGCCACCGGGTCCCAGGTCCAGTTGGAGGCTTCATAGTCGGTAAAGATGATGCGTACATCTTTATACCTGGTGGGGTCATCGCTCCATACATAATAGCCGCGTTCCTCAGAATCCTTTTCGGCCCGCCGTGCCCGTTGAAACCACGGATGCTGATCGGAAGTATGATTGATGACCAGTTCTGTAATTACTTTTAAATTTCGCTTGTGGGCTTCCGCTAAAAATTGTTGAAACTGTTCCAATGTTCCGTAGCGCGGATTGATGCTGTAGTAATCGGCAATGTCGTAACCATCATCGCGTAGCGGCGAGGGGTAGAAGGGAAGCACCCAAATGGCCGTCACGCCTAAGTCCTGGAGGTAGTCGAGCTTTTGCAACAGGCCGCCAAAATCGCCAATGCCATCGCCGCTGCTGTCAAAAAATGCTTTAATGTGAAGCTCATAAATTATTGCATCCTTATACCAAAGAAGCTTGTCTTTTTCGCTGGTGGTTTCTTCCATAATTAATCTTGTACGGGGTACTGCATAATTTATGTGCCAACAAAAAGAAGGAAAACCCTGCCTTGCTTTTAACCTACAGGTACCTGCTTATGCGGTGCTGCTCTTAGACTGAGCAGTTTAGGTTTGATGAAAACCTTTACCTAAAAATGCAGTTGAAAAGCCATTTACGCTGTTGTTGGTATGCTGGTTGGTATTGCGTGCTGTGTACCAACAACTGGATGGGAAGAACAATTGACGTAAGGCGATAAGATCATGCTTTGGTTGTGGGTAGGCCGGGCACAAGGCTGGGCCCATACCAACAACGGCGGCTTGCGGTTGAGGGGAAGACCAACAAAGGCAGAAAAGGGCTGACCGGTTTTTGCGAAAGGCGCTTCACCTGCCTGCTCTCAGTGCCATCAGGCACAACGCGGATTACAAAGCTGTTTTTGCCCGGCTGGTAAGCAGGCATGGGGTGAAAATGAAGGCCGCTACCGCCGTGCAGCGAAGGCTGCTGGAGCTGATGTACACCGTCTACAAAACAAACAAACCCTTTGACCCGGAGTACCATAAAAAATCAGAGAGCAACAAAAAATGCCACTCCCTGAACAGGCTGACGGATGCCGCTGTAGTAAAACAAAAATAATTACATCAGCTCACTTGGTAATGTTCACAGAATCTCATCGAAAAAAACACCAATAGCGCCGAAACGACGGTATAACTTAGAGGTTTATTTTTAGGTCAGAAATTCAAATTGGCAATGAATCCTTTAGAACAGTTTCATGAAGAGTTAGATGATAGCAGTTGGGACGTGCTGCAAGAGGACGTCATCAACAAACGGCTCCAAGAAATCAATCAAACCTTTTCTGAAGCCGGTAACAATGAAAACTTCCGCAAAGCGGAAACCGAAAGGCAGGCATTTCTCTTTAGCAAGTCACCTGAGAAACGGCTGTCTTATAAAATTGCCGGCACGCAAACAATGGAAGACGGTACGGAAGTGCCTTTTGAATGGCCGCGGATTAGCGATTTCCTGCCTGCTGACTTTGACCACCTATGCAAACGGTTTACCTCTACCCAAAATACGTACGCAAAAACAGAATATGGCTTGGTGCTCTACTACGCCGGTTACAAAAAAGACAACGCATTCATTGGCGAGTTGCTGCAAGCCCTTTTCTCCCTGCTCCAAACCTATGTGGGCAAGGCTAAGTTGAATGACGACAAGGAACATTACATTCTTTATGCACACGGCGTCTGGGCCAACCTCTTTCACATAGCAAACCGGCGCAAAGAAGTCGCGGAGATTGGAGCATTGTACAAAACCGTCATTCAGTACACGTTCGACGTTCACCAAAACTGGGAAGTTTTGCACGAAGCTTCTATGCGGACGGTAATTGACCTGACCGATTTTGCCATCCAATACTTCAAAGATTTCAGCGAGGTTGTTTCGGTTGAAAAGTTTTTGGAAAAGAATTGGGTCGTTGCAAGGTCTCTGACCGAGACCTACGTGTGGGGAGCCATTTACGTAGCCGACATTTCTATCAGGCTTTGCCGAAAGCTAAAAAGTGACGCCAGGGACTGGTTGTACTTTAAGGCGGCGCAATACGAAAAATTGTCGGAAGAGCGCAAAGACGACATGGCCGCCGTTTCCTTCTTGGAAGAAGCCATGTCCATCTACAGGACATTAAAAGATGCCGACAATCTTGACCGGCTGCAGCAGCGGTATCAAAAACTAAGAACGGAATATAGATTAGGCGAAGTCGTGCAAGAAATGCCGCAGGACGAGGCAGTCCGGCTAACCGAATTGATTAAAAGTGAAGTGAAGGCAAAGAGCGAGGAAGAAATTCTGCGGGTTTTTATCTTGACGCCCATGTTGTCTTCCTTAGCCGATATAAAAAAGAGAAGCGAAGAGTCGTTCAAGGAGTCTTTCTTGTCAAACATATTGCCGACAAGTATTCAGGACAAGTTTGGTAACACAGTGGCCCAATACTTTACCAATGAGGAGAGAAGCCGTTTCTCCCTTTTGAGTGCCTACGATTTCCATCTTCAATATGCCACCCAAACTTTGGTTCACCTGTTCATGGAAGCCTTTCGTGCTAACAAAGCCTCTGCAACGGGCATCATGGACTTGTTGGGCCAAACCTGGTTGGGTGAGGAAGGAGTCAGAAAAGTAAATGGCCATCCGGTTCGCTTTAGTTACGTTAAAGCAATCGAGCCGGGCCTGCTTTCTTTCTTCGAAGAGTTGAACAAGTGGCGGAAAGATGAAAGTCATATTCCCAACTTGGTTGCCGCTACCGATAGTCTTATCCTCAAGGCAGAATACCTGTTGCGGGAAGTCTGTCGGTTTCTCGGCATAGCCACATTCAGGCCCAACCCGAAGCAGCCAGGCATCATCATGGAAAAGACGCTGGACGATTTACTGAACAGCTTGGAAGGAAAGCTTACCGAGGACGACCTTTTTTTCATTCGGTTTGCCCTTACCGAAAAGGCAGGCCACAATCTCCGCAACCGAATTGCCCACGGCTTGATGGACGCCGTTGAATACAGTTTGGAGTACATCTTGCTGGCAATAATCATTATCTTGAAACTTGGTAATTACCAATTCATCCCAAAAGAGAAAGCGATATGAACGTGATTAGCATTGCACAAAATCAAAGGTCCACACCCGACAAACGATACGCAGAGTTGACATCAATTGCTCCGACAACCTTTTTTCCGAGTGTTGACGCTATCCGGAACAAGCAAAGGCATGAACAACCGAGTCTTGGGTCTGTATGGTACATCAACCTGAAGGACAAGGTCAGTGGCTTTGCCAACCTGCAGGCGAATTGGGATTCTTACAACGCGGACCCAATTTCTATGAATGGGATTTCCACTGCCATCCAAGTGCTTGGTCAGCTACGGTATTCCCCTTTTTTCTCATCAGATATAATCGTAACGGCTTTCCCGATGCGTGATGGAGGTGTGCAACTGGAATTCGACGGAGAAAACTTGTCGGCAGAATTGGAGATAAACCCGCGAGGCGAACCACTTTTGTTGTTTTTTGACAACGCAGGAAACCTTTTCGACCGTATTGAGTTCTTTGAACTCTCTGAAATAACAACTCTTATAGAAGACGCACAGTATGCCGCCATATGATATTACCGGCGCTGACTTCCTATATCGGCGGTTTCCAGTGCTCGAAGAACCTAATTATGCAGTTTTTTGGAAACTTGAAAATGGACAAAAAAAGCCTACCAGTGCAGCATTCAAAACAAAACCCAATGAGGATGGGTTATCGGTTGACATCGCTAAACTAACAACACCACATACTACTGCCGGTGATACAACGCAGTTTGGAGTTGCGGAGATATTGGCTTCTGTTCCATTGGATTTAAATTATTCCTGTGTTCACAACCCTCAGCCAGGTAATGATGCCCACGCCTTGATTCAAGGTGACACAAACCCAATTGCCAAAAAGTTATCTAAAGCTATAAGCCAAGTGTTTGTACTTTAAGCTTCCCAAAGCCGGCTTTTCCTACTACAGCTAAGTGTGTTTTTTCTGTTTGATAAGCGCAACTTTTCCACTTAAAGACCTCGCTCAATAAAGTCTTTTCACCACTTTCACCACCAAAAGTTTCCTTCCTGCTGCGTTGCTTAACTTGATAAAGCAAACCGCTAGAAGTAGCCGCTATCCTACAATTGATAAGTAGATAATAAACCGTACAAGAGTGCGACGCAACAGACGCTCAATAGACATCCGAACCCTTGGCCCATAATTGCACTACATCTTCTTCACTCCCTTCAAACCCGCTGCATCCGCTTCCACAACACTCACCGCATAACCGCCGCCTGCTGCTGATAACTGCGATAGTTTAGACTTGTTTGTTACCGCCACTTTGCGAATGGTGTATGCCTGCGGGTTCGTTTTGTAATTCGCCGTTGGCGCATCGGCATAAATAGTAGCGAGATAAGTTTTACCCGCGTCTAAAAAATCAAAAGAGATAGTTGAAGTACGCGGCGTATAGCCGTTCACATTGCCGACAAACCAACTGCTTTTGCCCTTTGCTTTGCGGGCCACGGTAATGTAGTCACCGGGTTCCGCCTCCAAATAACGGGTGGTGTCCCAATCAACGGCTACGTCTTTTATAAACTGAAAGGCATCTAAAAAGCGGTTGTAATTCTCGGGCAGGTCGGCGGCCATTTGCAACGGACTGTATAGCGTTACATACAAAGCCAGTTGGTTGGCCAGTGTACTGTTTACATGCGACTTATTAGATGGATTAATCTTGCTGATGTCCATCTCAAAAATGCCCGGTGTGTAATCCATCGGTCCGCCAATGAGGCGGGTAAATGGCAACAGCGTAACATGGTTGGCTTTGCTTCCGCCAAAGGCCTGGTACTCTGTGCCTCGTGCCGATTCGTTACCAATTAAATTTGGATACGTGCGGGCAATGCCGGTGGGCCGAACCGCTTCGTGGGCATTCACCATAATGTGATAAGCGGCCGCTTTTTCAATGGCGTATTGGTAGTGGTTCACGGCCCATTGGTTGTAATGGTTTTCGCCGCGTGGCAGTATGTCGCCCACGTAACCGCTCTTCACCGCATCGTAGCCGTTCGCCTTCATAAAATTGTAGGCCGTGTCCATGTGGCGTTCGTAGTTGCGCAAGGAGCCGGAGGTTTCGTGGTGCATGATCATCTTGATCCCTTTGCTTTTTGCATAGTTGTTCAGCTCCGTTACGTTGAAGTCGGGATAAGGCGTTACAAAATCAAACACCTTATCTTTCCAATGGCCGAACCAGTCTTCCCAACCGATGTTCCAGCCTTCTACCAACACCGCATTGAAGCCGTGGAGCGCAGCGAAGTCAATGTACTTTTTTACATTGGCATTGTTGGCGCCGTGTGTGCCATTGGGCTTTGCTTTTGCATAATCGGTTACGCCCAATTGCACCGATGGATAATCATTGGTATAAGACCAACTTGATTTGCCGGTAATCATCTCCCACCATACGCCGACGTATTTCACCGGCTTTATCCAACTCACGTCTGCCAGCTTGCAAGGTTCGTTCAGGTTGTAAGTCATTTTAGAAGCGAGTATGTCGCGGGCATCGTCGCTTACAATCACGGTGCGCCACGGCGAAGTGCAAGGCGCCTGCAAGTAACCTTTGTCGCCCACGGCATCGGGTGTTAACCAGGATTCAAACACCATGTTCTTGTCGTCAAGATTCAGGTGCATGCAGCTATAATTAATCAGCGCCGCTTCATGCAGGTTGATGTAAATACCGTTTGCGGTTTTCATCATCAAAGAGGTTTGCACGCCGGTGGGAGAGAAGAAGGTTTGCGAGACGTTGCCGGTAGCGGCACCGGTTTGCAAATTGCGTATTTCGGAAAGCTTGCTCGTGGTGTAATCATATTCCTGCGTGTCGTAGTCACCGGGAATCCAGTAAGCGGTGTGATCGCCGGTCATGGCGAATTGTGTGCGTTCTTCTTTTACAATAAAGTGGCCGAGGGCCTTCTGCTGCGGGGCCTCGTAGCGAAAGCCAAGGCCGTCATCGAACAAGCGAAAGCGAATGATGATGAAACGGTCGGCCTGCTTTTGTGTAAGCGTTACGGCCATCTCGTTGTAATGGTTGCGAATGTTTTTTACTTCGCCCCAAACCGGTTGCCATGTTTCATCGAAGGTGGATGTTTTGGTATCGGTAATGGTGAAGCCGTCAAGCAAGGAAAGCGAATCATTCTTTAGTTGCAGGCCAAGTTTGCTTTGCTTTATGACTTCGGCTCCTTTATATGTGAGGCGGTAAGTGGGTGTGCCATCGGATAGAATCGAGAAGGTCATTACAAAATTTCCGTTGGGAGATTTAAATTCTTGCGCATGAATGATAAATGCGAGGCAAAGCAGCAGCAGGGCAATCGTAATTTTTTTCATGATGAGTTGGTAAGTATGTTGGTTAGTGAAGCTAAGGCAATGTGATGAATGGAGTTAAAGGTATTGAGGAGGATAGTGCCATTAGCTGTTGCTGTAACATTCTTCCAACTCTTTGATCTGCTTTGCCATCAAGTATATGTTTAAGATGTTTGTTCGGTATTGATCGCACAATAAATCCCCGATAAAAATATTATAAACCGAAATTTTGTTGTAAAAAAAGCGTGTTTAAAACCTGTGTAATTGATGTAACCGGCTTCCAAAAAACAGAAGTAAATACAATAAGGAGATCGGAGTGATTAAAGGTAGTCAGGCAAATGTCCAAGTGCTGCAATAAGGTATGTAAAAGGCCATCTACAATATGTTCCGGCATACAGCAAATAAGCAAGCTCCTCATAAAATCAAGTGCTCATCGCCTGTACATATACAAATAACATTTGCCTGATCCTACCGACTGACCGTTGATTCCGGATTTTATTCGAACACCTAACAATATATCCTGAGCGGGCAGATAGTTATATACGTTCGCACTATTTAAAAAGCCAACCGTATAGGTTCGTCCTGTTATTATAGTACTGTTTGCTATTGGAGTATTCGAGGTTAGATTATACAATTCAACAGTAGCGGTATTACCAAGGCCGCCCTGAAATACATACGGTTCACAAATCAAAATGACGGAATCAATCCCCGTATAGTTATCCTTATTAAAGTTGATAAAATCGCCTCCGTAAACACCGGTTGTACTTGATGTATTTCCGCTAAAAGAAAAAGGGAATATGATTACTTTATCCAACGGGACAGTACTACTTTGAGTAAAACAAATCTGCTTTGTATGGTCAACCTCAATTGCTTCTAATACATTATTATTATTTTGATCAATTCCTGATTTTACGATAACGCCTCCCGCAGGACAGCCTGTAGAACCGGAGAAGTAATCAAGGTCAATCAAGCTCTTTAAACCGGGCGACCCCGTTGCGCCTGCGATACCTTTTAAGGTAGTACCAGGGCCCCAATTGCCGGATGTTTTTGGGCCAAACAGTTGTACAGTTGTTGTATTCAAATAAAAATCTCCATCAGTTCCTAAGACGGCTGTCGGATCGTTTGTTCCATTTAATACGGTCTTACCATTTATGCCAGCCGCTCCCTGCACGCCGGTTGCACCTTGCAGCCCTGTTGCTCCCGCGGCACCCTGAGCACCCGTTATACCTGGTGGCCCTTGCGTACCGTTTGCACCAGCCACTCCTGCTGGCCCTGTCGGTCCCATTGGACCTGTTGCACCTTGTGGGCCGGCTGTTCCGCTTTTTTCAGCATAAAGAGCATACGGCACGCTTAAAAGTTGAGTTGTTCCTTGCAATTGGTAATTAGTGCTGCCTTGCGGATCAATTTCTACCTTCAAAAATTTATCTCCCCCCCAACTGATGGTAGAAAAATTTCCCGCAATGGTTATACCCTTGCCTATTGATAAAGTGAACAAACCTGACTTGTTCGTGGTTGCCTGATGTGTTTCCTGATAAAGGATATTACCTGCTGCACTTCCGTCAATAACACTAAAGCGAACACCAACCGGCTGGCCTGCGATGATACTTCCATCCGCGTTGCGGGCTATAGCCTGATAATTCAATGCCTGGGGGGCCTGACTGAAAATTGTGGAGGCCAGGCAGAGGAACATTAAAAAAATTATTGGTCTCAACATAACAGCTTTTTCTTCTTAGCGAATTAATAATACAGTTCCTTTTTTCATAACACTGCCACAAGTAACTAATGTTGCTTTTATAATGTATACATACACCCCTGTGGCTTGTAATTGACCATTAAATTCTCCATTCCAGCAATCGTCAGATTTGGTGGTACTAAAAATCATCTGCCCCCACCGGTTATAAATACTTAAGCTAAAAGAGGTAGTGGCCGGCCAACTGCTTATCCCAAAACAGTCGTTTTTAGAATCATTATTGGGTGTAAATGCTGAAGGGATAAATTGAAGAAAATTGCAGTCCTTAAAAACAATCAGCGGTTGTAAAAGACCTTGTGTAATCTTATTGTTTGTTGAACTTAAGGTAGTAATAGCAATTTCACCAATCGAGTATTCAAAATTAACGCTACTACCCTGAACCGAAGTGCCTGTGCTGTTAATAACAGACTGGCAAACAGAGGAGGCCGGATTAAGTAAGACAAGTAAAATCAGTACGCTCAAACACTTCATGCAGATAATTGCTAGTACGCCGAAAAGATAATTGCCCGAATTAAAAAAACAAAGTTGATAAATTATTCAGTGATAAAAAACGACTGCCAACTAACCATAAAATGGATACTTCAATTGAAGAAGTGCCAATGAAAGCAACCCAATAATTTAAAAAATTGTTTTCTTGTTTTTACCTACCAAATCTGAACCCTCTTCTCCTGGGGTAAATACATCGAATCACCGGCCCGCACACTAAACGCTTCATAGAAATGCGGGTTGTTCATCAACGGACTGTTTACACGCCACAGCGGTGGAGAGTGCGGGTTGTTGTTGATCCACAACCGCAGGAAGGCATCTTTCATTTTTACCCGCCATATTCGCGCCACCGAAATAAAGAACCGCTGGTCGGGTGTGTAGCCGCCAATCTTTGTTGTGTCCTGTCCTTCTTTCGTCATCTTAAAAGCATCATACGCCATAGCCACGCCGCCAATGTCAGCTGTATTTTCGCCAACCGTCATGGCGCCTTTCACATGCACAGTATCCAACACTGTGAACGTGTTGTAGAGATCAATAACCTTTTGTGTTTTTGCTTTAAACTGATCGTAGTCGGCTTTTGCCCACCAGTTTTTTACGTTACCTTCTTTGTCAAACTGGGCGCCCTGGTCGTCAAACGTATGCGTTATCTCGTGGCCTATCACCATGCCAACGCCGCCATAGTTCAAGGCATCATCGGCGCTGTTATCAAAATAAGGCGGTTGCAGAATGGCGGCGGGAAAAACAATTTCATTGGCTGAAGGATTGTTGTACGCAGTGACTGTTGACGGTGAAGTAAACCATTCGGTTCTGTCAACAGGCTTGTTCAGTTTAGCCAGGCCAAACTGATAATTGTTTGTGTTGGTTGCGATCACGTTCTCAAAATAGTTATTTCTCACAATGGCTACAGCCCCGTAATCCCGCCACTTATCGGGATAGCCGATTTTCTTGGTGATGGCAAAAAGTTTTTCTTTTGCTTTTTGTTTGGTGCTATCGCTCATCCAGTCCAACTTGTCCATTCGTGCGGCCATTGCTTTTTGCAGATTGTTCACCAGTTCCTGCACCCGTTTTTTGGCATCGTCGCCAAAGTATTTTTTTACATAGAGTTGGCCAAGCGCTTCGCCCAGCGATTGGTCCACCATGCTTGCCATAATTTCGCCGCGGGTTTTTTGAACCGCCTGTCCCGTCAGCACTTTGTTGAATTCAAAGGCCGCATCCACAAAAGGCTTACTCAACAAGGCCGCATAGTTGCTGATGGAATAAGCTTTTAAATACGTTTTCCAATCATTGATAGGAATGGTTTTTAAAACCGCGTTTAGCTTGTCGTAGTAAGCAGGCTGGCTTACATCAATCGAATCTGTTTTTGCACCGAGGTCATTCAATACATTTTGCCAACCAATATTCGCTTGTCGCTTGGCAAGCGTTGCCATGGACATCTTGTTGTAGTTCGCAACCACATCACGCAATTCAACATTGTTTCTGTGTGATAAAGCCAGTTGCTTATCTATGTTGTAAACGATGTCGGCGTCTTGCATTGCCATAGATGCATCGTTGCCTGTTAATCTAAAAAGTGTGGTCAAATATGTTTTGTACGCTTGTTGAATAGCGGTGCTTGCGGCATCGGTCTTAAAGTAATAATCTCTTTCGGGCAGGCCAATGCCTGCCTGGGAAATGTGGGCAATATTAAGGCTGCTGTTTTTATTGTCCGGCCCAACGCTAAACGATAGGAGCGACGTGTTGTAGGCCTTTGTTTCCTCCGCAACAAATTTCATCAACGAAGGCACATCGCTAATGCTGTCAATACGGAGGAGCAGTGGTTTGATGGGTTCATAGCCACGCTGGTTGATGGTGGTTGTATCCATGCCCGACGCATAAAAATCGCCAAGCTTTTGTTCAATGCTGCCGGCTTTGTTAGCTGCTTTTGAAACGCTGTCCAATATGCCCTGCAACCGCAGGCGCTGCGGATAGTTCATAAACATGTAGGCGCCCACGCCTGCCTGCGATGGCGGTATCTGCGCCGAATCGTACCAGGTGCGGTTCACATACATAAAAAAGTTGTTGCCGGGTTTAATGGAAGAATCAATTCCGGTGATGTCGGCAACGGTGGTATCGGAAGTGTTTTTGCAGGCTGCCAATAAGCACAGGGCGGCAAAAGCTAAGAATGATTTTTTCATAAACAGAATATAAAAATCCATTTTATTTTGGCCGAAGTTACTGGTTCCCATTGTCCGGTTGATGGCATAACGGTATGTCATCTTTTTTAGTCACCGATTTAATAAGGGTAAGTTTCCTACATCGGGCGAAACGTTAGGTGTCGGGTTAATTTTTATATGTGGAGTAAAGCAAAGAACCGGATGCCAGTCCTGTGCAAATCTTCCATTGAATCAAACCTTTCTTGTTGAAATTAATTTTTGATAGCAAATTATTTTTTTGATAATGGAAACTCCCTATCTTCAAACGCTATAAAGAGGTTAAAATCTTTTTGTAAAAACTAACTTTTTTTCAATCCATATCTGCTGCTGTATTCATAGCCTGAAAGCCACCCACCTAACGTTTAATTGCTGAAGTTTTAAAATTTTTTTTTTCGCATATTTTAATAGCGACGATGATATTCAAACTCATTAACCCATGAAGATTTGATGTATCCTCTGCGTAATTTTTTTTTATAATAATCATAGCTGCTATGAGGAAAATTTACACTTTTCTATTATTCACATTTGTTCTGCTTGTATCAAAACTAACCAGTGCGCAAACGGTTAGCAGTTATACTTTTAATCAGAGTACTTCAGTTTACACACCCATTACCGGTGGAACGCTTATCGGTAATACGTCTTCGGATGATCAATATTTTGTAAACTCCGCTATTCCGCTGGGAGGTAGCGTACTCACCGGGTCAGGGTTCCCAATCGGGTTCAATTTTACGTACGCCGGCAATATATATGATAGAGTAGGGGTAAATAACAATGGCTGGATCTCACTCGGTAATTCGGCCTTAACTCCTTCGGTAGATATGACCACCTCCAGCGCTTATGTGCCTATTGCTTCCACTGCAACTAACACACCGGCCTTGCTACGTGCACGAATAGCTGCTGTTGGAAAGGATTTGCAAGCTCAGGCAGGGGCTGAACTTCGAATTCAAACTATAGGAACGGCCCCCAGCCGGCAGTGTATTATTCAATGGACAAATTATAAGCGGTTTGGAACTAACGGGACCGGTGACAACTTTAATTTTCAGATCATTCTTAATGAAACAACGAATGCAGTACAGGTAAAGTTTGGAAGCTTTGTATTTGGTACATCGTCCACGGCTGCCGGTGTATCACAAATTGGATTAGGGGGAACAACATCGGCTGATTTCAATGATAGAAATACGGCATTGCCCTACGACTGGAATACTACGGTAGCAGGCGCCAGCAATGCTGATGGCGCCCAGGTAAAAACGACCACTGTAAGCGTAGTTCCGCCTGCCAGCGGCCTGACATTTACGTGGAATGTTCCGGCAGGTTGTACAGGCACACCGGCGGGCGGTGCCACGCAATCTACCACCACGTCTGTATGTAGCCCAACCGCTTCTTTCACTCTATCCGTAACCGGAGCCACATCCAGCAGTGGCTTAACTTACCAGTGGCAACAGTCTGTTGACAATAGCACCTGGACTGATATTGCCGGCGCCACTTCTTTAACTTATACAGCCACCGGCGCCACTTCAAACATCTACTTCAGACGAAAAATAAGCTGCGGCGCTAACAGTAGCTTTTCAACCTCCATACTTATTACAGTCAACGCTGCTGTTTACACCACCTTACCTTATACAGAAAGTTTTGAAAGCGCCTGGGTAGATGCTTGTAACACCAGGGACGTACCCAATAATTTTTGGCGAAACACGCCTGCCACCGGCAATAATTCGTGGAGAAGAAATGATGACGGCGCCTCGGGAGCATGGTCGTCCAATGCAGGAGCCTACACGCCTGCCGCCACAGATGGTCAGTATTCCGCCCGGTTTCATTCGTACGATGTATCAGGAAGGGCTAAGGGCCAGTTAGATTTATATGTAAATTGTAATAATGCTTCTTTAAGCAAGTCCCTCAGTTTTGACTATATCAATACATCCGGGACAGATAGCCTGACAATTTTAATATCTACAAACGGGGGTACTTCTTTTCAGCGTTTGGATAGTGCATTTTTAGCCGCTGCATGGCGAACCAAAACACTGCAATTCAATTCCACATCCGCTACCACTATTTTGCGTTTTGAAGCAACAGGAGATTTTGGTACAACAGATATCGGCCTTGATAACATTACTATCAATAATCTCCCTAACTGTTCAGGCACACCCCCCGGCGGATCCATTCAGCCAGGTTCAATATCAACCTGTAACGCTACCCCGTTTACCCTTACTATATCCGGTTCTATAGACCCACTAACCGTCGGGGGCATTTCATTTCAATGGCAACAATCCATTGATGGCGGTATAACCTGGACAAATATCGTTTCTGCAACTAGCGACAGCTATACATCGGCCGGCGCCACCGTAACCACACAATATAGAAGGCAGACGATTTGCTCAGGCAATACCGGCCTTTCAAGTAGTGCGACAATAACCGTAAACACACCTACTTATTCTACATTACCATTTGCCGAAAGTTTTGAAAATAGCTGGTCAAGTATATGTGATGTGAACGATGTGCCTAATAATAACTGGAGAAATAACCCAGTAACGGGCAATGCATCCTGGAGAAGAAATGATGACCCGGCAACGACTAATTCAGCACTGTGGACGTCACCTAATTTGGGAGCATACACACCGGATGCATCGGTAGGAAATTACTCAGCCAGGTTTCATACTTATTTTGCAAGCGCAGGCGCAAAAGGGCAACTGAATTTATATGTTAACTGTAATAATGGAACTACCGGAAAAAGACTAAGTTTTGATTTTATCAATACCACCGGTAGTGACAGTTTAGTAGTGTACTTGTCAACTAATGGCGGCACTTCTTTTACAAGATTGGACAGCGTACGTACATCAACCATCTGGAAAACAAAACAGATTGTTTTTGCTTCGACTTCAGCAACCACTGTATTGCGTTTTGAGGCAACCTCTGATTTTGGCGGTTCGGATATTGGATTAGATAACATAGCTATTGTGGGATTGCCAAGTTGTACCGGTACGCCTGCAGGCGGCACTGTGTCTTCCACTGCTACGTTGGTTTGTTCAAGTACACCCTTCACGCTCAATGTAGCAGGTGCTGGCAGTGCCGCTACTACCTACGGCATTACATACCAATGGCAACAATCAACAGATGGCGGAACCACATGGAATAACATTACCGGCGCTACTGGTGACAACTATACATCTGCAGGCATTGTTTCAACCACACAATACCGGAGAAAAACCATTTGTGCCGGCAATGAAGGCATATCCAGTGCTGTAAACATCATTCTATCGGCGCCGGCGTATGCGCCTCTGCCGTTTGCGGAAAGTTTTGAAGCTACGTGGTCGAGTATATGCGGAACAAATGACGCCCCGAACAATTTTTGGAGGGGTAGTCCTGTCAGCAGCGATAGCTCATGGAGAAGAAATGATGATGGAGCTACTGCAAACTGGACATCAAATTTGGGAATCTATACGCCTAATGCATCGGCAGGTAGTTACTCAGCCCGCTTTCATACATATGATGCTGCTTCGGGTACAAGAGGTCAGTTAAATGTTTACCTGAATGCCTCGACAGGTGTGGCTACAAAGCGGCTTACTTTTGATTTTATTAATACGGATGGCGCTGATAGTTTGAGTATCTACTTATCAACAAATGGCGGATCTACGTACACACGATTGGATAGTGTTCAAACCAGTACTTTTTGGAGGACGAAGTCTATAGTGTTTACCTCAACTTCGGCCACTACCGTTATCCGTTTTCAAGCTACTTCAGATTATGGCTTTACCGATATTGGCCTGGATAACATCAACATTGTTGACTATCCCAACTGTAGCGGCGCACCGGCCGGAGGTATTACAGTTTCTACATCAACAAATGTTTGTCCATCTACACCATTTACCGTTAGTGTAACCGGTGCCACACAAGCTAATGGTATCACGTATCAATGGCAACAATCCATTGACGGCGGTGTAACGTGGACCAATATTCCGGCGGCAACCAGCGCCACCTATGCGTCTGGTGGAATTACCGTTACAACCCAATACCGCCTTCAGGTACTTTGCGGTGCTAACAGCAGTACCTCCACACCGGTGGCCATCAGCTTAAATGCGCCAACCTACGCCGCATTGCCTTATGCAGAAAGCTTTGAAGCGACGTGGCTAAATGGTTGCGATCAACATGACATACCAAACAATAGTTGGAGAAATAATCCGGTTACAGGCAATCAATCATGGAGACGAAATGATGATGGCGCTTCAGCCAATTGGTCAAGCCTCAATGCGGCTTATACGCCGGATGCCTCTGCGGGAAGTTATTCGGCACGCTTTCATTCGTACGACGCACCTGCCGGCACCAAAGGACAATTTAATTTGTACATCAATGCAGCAACTGCTTCGGCGGCTAAACGGGTCAGCTTTGATTACATTAATATAGATGGATCGGATAGCTTAACCATACTATTATCAACCAATGGAGGGGCTACATTTGTACGCCTTGACAGTGCGCAGCAATCGGCGGTATGGAGAACAAAGCAAGTTCTCTTCTCTTCCACTTCCGCTACTACGGTTATCCGGTTTGAAGCTACAAGCGATTATTTATTCAGTGACATAGGCATTGATAATATCCTTATCACCGACTTTTCTCCGTGCGCAGGAGCTCCTAACGCTGGTACGGCCGTAAGCTCATCTACCTCGGTATGTTCAGAGCAATTTACATTGAGTCTTCAGGGATCGTCTTCAGCAGCCGGCCTTACTTATCAATGGCAAAAGTCAGCCGATAACATTACCTGGACTGATATCGCCGGAGCGACCAGCATCTCTTACACCACCGGGCAAACAGGTACTACCTACTACCGTGCTATTGTAAAATGCGGAAGCGAATCTGCCTACTCTGCTGCCGTTCAGGTAATTTCTCCAACGTTAGTATCGGGCACCTTTGCTATTAATAATGCTTTGCCAACAAATATTCCCGGTGCTACGTTCAATAGTTTCAACGACGCTTATAATTATATCAAATGCGGCATTAACGGGCCGGTTGTTTTCAACGTTAAGGATAACCTGGCTACTACCGGTGTTTATAATGAGCAATTGATTATGTTGCCGGTGCCGGGAACATCAGCAGCTAATACCGTTTCGTTTAAGGGCCATGGGGCCACTATTTCCTTTACTGCCAACAATAGTAACGAAAGGGCGGTGATTAAATTAAGGGGCGCTGACTACATCCGATTTGATAGTTTAATTATTAACGCTTTTGCGGGAACGTATGGTTACGGTGTACAGTTAATATCCAATGCAGATTCAAATATGGTGAGCAACTGTGTCATCAATACGAATGCTGTGGCCACTTCTGCTAACTATGCCGGCATCGTTATTAACGGCACAGAAGCGGGTCCCGTTTCTACCGGAACGGTACTTTGTGATTACAACCAGTTTTTGAATAATACCATTAACGGCGGTTATTACGGTGTGACCCTGGTATCTTCTACTACCGGCCGAAATACCAGCAACCGTTTTGTTGGTAATAAAATTCAAGATTTTTATCAATATGGTTTTTATGTAAGCGGTAGTTTAAGTACTGTTATTGACAGCAATATCATACAGCGTCCAACACGGACTACCGTATCTGATTTCTACGGCGTTTATTTTACAGGTGTTAGTGAATTAGCATCGATCTCTAAAAACAGAATAACCAATCCTTTTGGGGGATCTTTGAGTAGCACTAACAGTTTCTATGGTATTTATTTTATCAATAATGATGCTACTTCAGGCAATGAAAATTCGGTAAGCAATAACCTGATTTATAAAATTAATGGTCAGGGGGCTGAGTACGGACTATATAATTCCAGCTCCGACAACGTTTATTATCTGCATAACACGGTTGCATTTGATAGCGCCGGTTCAACGTCAAGTTCTGTGGCCAGAGGTTTTTACCAAACCTCTCAAGCAGGGGGTATAGTGCTGTTCAATAATATGATTACCATTACCCGTGGCGGAACCGGTGCTAAGCATGCTATTTACATGTTTACAAATACCACGGGTTTCATTGCCGATTACAATAACTATTATGTAAACGCACCGGCAGGGGCCAACAATCTTGGATTTTTCACCAGTGACCGAAATGATTTAGCAGCCTGGCAATCTGCCACAAGTAGTTTACAGGGTTCAGGCGGCGGGGATGTACATTCACTCTCTCGAAATCCGTTCTATGCTTTATCAACGCGGGATGACTACAACCCCACAAATGGAGCTGTTGATAACAAAGGCTACTTTGCGGGTATCCCTACTGATATAGCCGGCGTGCCAAGAAGTACAACTAAACCTGATATTGGCGCTTTTGAATTTACAGCACTTCCATGTACGCTTCCGCCAGATCCAGGTAATACCTTGTTTAACGATACTACGGTTTGCCAAGTCAGTCCGGTACGGTTAAACCTGACTATTTCATCATGGGGTGCGGCGGAAACCTTTCAATGGCAAACTGCTACGTCGGCCGCAGGGCCATGGACTAACTTAGGCGGCTTGCATTCCGATCCGGATACGACTATCATTTCCAGTACTTCATTATTCTATCGTGCTGCAGTAACCTGCGGTGGGACGACGGTGTTTTCTAATCCGCTTCAGTTATTGGTAAGCCCTGCCTTACCCACCGGTACATACACCATCAATAAGCTTTTGCCAACTAATTACACGGGTGTTCCGGGTGCCAACTTTGCTTCATTCAATGATGCAAAAGCCGCAATGGGCTGTGGCATTATTGGCGGTCCTGTGGTATTTAATGTAGTAGCAGGAGGAACAGCTTATAATGAGCAATTACGGTTGGATAGCATTCCGGGTGTATCGGCCACTAATACGATCACGTTTAATGGTAACGGCAACACCATCGCATTTGCGGGTGCCACCACCAATGAAAGAGCGGTCATTAAAATAAGCGCAGCAGATCATATCATCTTTGATAGTTTGCGTATAGATGCCAGCGCCGGTACTACCTACGGCTATGGCGTTCAACTGATCAACAATGCCGATTCGAACACCTTCCGCCGATGTTCCATTTTAAGTTCTGGTACCGCAACTACCACTAACTATGCCGGTATTGTTATTAATGCAGCAGATGCAAATGCCGTAACCAATGGCGGTACATTCTCCGACGGTAACGTATTCAATTCAAATACCATCACCGGCGGGTATTATGGTGTAACGGTTGTAGGTGGCACTACCGCATCAGCATTTATAAATGATAACCAGTTTACCAATAATACTATCAGTGAGTTTTATAATTACGGATTTTATATTTCCGGTACTTACAATACATTAATAGAAAGAAACCTTTTCACAAGGCCAACGAGAAGTACTACGGCCAGCAGCGTTTACGGTATCTATGCCACGGCGGCGGCAAGTAACAAACTAAGTATTTCAAAGAACCGCTTTACCCGCTTTTTTACCGGTATCGCCAATAACACCGCTTCCCTGTACGCCTTATACCATAATAGTATAGATGCTACTACCGGCAGTGAAACCATTGTTTCTAACAACTTGGTTTACGGGAACGAAGGCAATGCGTCTATGTATGGTTTCTATAACTTAGGGTCGGATAATGTATTTTATTATCATAACACTATTTCCTTCGATAATGCGGCCAGCACACCAACCGGACAAACAGCCGGATTGTATCAAACAACAGCCGCCACGGGCATCTTCTTTAAGGATAATATCGTTACAATAAAAAGAGCCGGCACAGGATTGAAATATGGTGTGTACCTCGCTACATCAGCAACAGAATTTACAGCCAGTAACAATGACTATTTCATCCCGGCTTCCAGCGGTTATATTGGTTTTAAAAACGCCAATCAGTTGACCCTTGCGCAGTGGCAGGCAGCAACAGGCCAGGAGGCAAATTCTTATAACCTGAACCCGCTGTATGCCGATACGCTGAACGGCAACTACAAGCCACAGATAACAGGCCTTGATAACAAAGGCATTGGTGTAGGCATCGCTACTGACATTGTGAATGTTACCCGCAGCACCACCACGCCGGATATTGGCGCTTATGAGTTTGCACCAATCGCCTGTCAAAATCCGCCAACAGCCGGTGTTTCGAGTGTAACGCCCAACTCCGGCATCTGTCTGGAAACACCTATTCATTTAACCATTACCGGTAACTCACCCTTGGGTAACATTACCTTCCAATGGCAGTATTCACCCGATGGCACCAGCAACTGGACCAACATCAGCGGTGTACAATACTTCCCCGATTTTGATACCATCAGTACGGTAAACAGCTACTACCGGGCCGTAGTTAGTTGTGATGGCTCTGTTGCTTATACCAATACGGTTCATATCAACCTGAACCCACTATTACTGTCGGGTGTATATACGATTAACCCGGCTAACCCAACCGGTGGCGCCAACTTCAACACCTTCCAGGATGCAGTAACCGCAATGCTTTGCGGTATTACAGGGCCTGTAACATTTAATGTAAAGGCAGGTACGTATAGTGAGAAGATTCTCGTTCCTTACATAAGAAATACATCGCCGGTGAATACGGTTACATTCCAAAGCGAAAGCGGAGTGGCATCATCCGTTGTCTTATCTGCAGCCGGAACATCCGGAGCTAACTATACACTGCGTTTAGATAGCACCCGCTATTTCACATTCCGTAATATGAGCTTTACAGCTACCGATGCTACTAATGGCCGTGCGGTAGAATTATTTAATGAAGCGTCCAATGATAATTTCATTAATAATATTATCAATGCACCAGCGGTAACTACGGCTTCTACAAGTGTTGCCGGTATTTATGCCAATGCCTTTAAAGGAAAAAATATCACTATAAAAGGCAATACCGTAAATAATGGTTCAAGAGGTATTCACTTCACCGGAACATCTACAACCGTGTTGGCGAATGCAGGCCATGTGATTGATAGCAATACGGTGAACAATGCTTATAACTACGGTATTTACGCAGAGTTTACCCAACGTTTAAAACTGACCAACAACACGGTTTCATTAAATGTGCCGATGGCATTTAATTCAGCGGGCATCTATGCCAACTATGCCGATACGGCCTTCCGCATTACCGGTAATAGTGTAGCCATGAACGGCAATACGGCCACTACCTCGTATGGTATTTATGTGTTCAATTCACGCGGTAATAAAACGGATTCTTCTATTCTTGCCGGTAACAGGTTTAATAGCGATAGCAATAATACAGGAACCGTTTATGGAATAACAGTATCTGCTTCCAAGTCCGTCAATGTGGTTAACAATGTGGTGGCTGTGAACAATGCAGGAGCTACTGCCTACGGTTTATATAGCTTGAACAATGCCGATGATGTTAACTATTACAACAACTCTGTCAACCTTGGTACTACAGCGGCTAATGGTTACGCCGGTTACTTTAATCACTCAGCAGCGGCTAAGGTGAGTGTGAACAATAACATCTTCTCCAATACAGGCGGTGGTAAAGCCTTGTATGTAAACAACCCGGTAAACTTTACCGCAGACTATAATATGCTGTACACCTCAGGCGCAAACCTGGTACAAGTGGCTACAGGAGCGGCGTTGAACTTTACCAGCTTAAAAGACTGGATAAGTACCTGGAACTGGGACCGCTATTCCATATCCTATGCCCCGGCCTTCAGCAGCACTACTACTTTGCGGCCTAACCTTGCTAACCCCGACGCATGGGCTATGCAGGGACGTGGTACGCAAATCGCAGGTAACGCTTATGACTTCGATAATAAGGTTCGTCCGACTACATTAACAAGCGGCGTACCTGACCTGGGGGCGTATGAATTCTTCCCAACGGCTCAGCCAACAGTACTGACTGCAACGCCTGCTACACCAGCGCCGAATACAACACAAATATTCAGCTATGGTACCGATACGGTAATGAAAATTACCTGGGGGCCAACCGCTCCGCCAACAGTGGCCGTTCGCCGTTTTTCCGGTGTGGTACCATCTGGTTTGTTGCCTACACAGGACTCAATGTTCTTCTATACCAAAGTGGACGTTGGCGGAACCAATACGTATAACTATGCTGCCAGGCTGTATTACATTAACCCGTGGCAGGGTTCTATTCCGCAGCAATATAAAATTGGCCTGGGAAGAACAACACCGTCCAACGCATGGGTAGTTGGACAGAACAGCAAGGTGGACATAGCGAAGAAAGAGATCAGCCAGACAGCTATTGTTTATCTTGATCGCTTCACCGGTCTGGTAAATCCATTCGCTGTGCCGGAATCGGATGATAGCTCTTCTAATCGCGGTAAGGACTTCTGGGTGGGCTATCAACGTACCAACGGCTTTAGTGATGGTAACGTACAGAACATGGTGATCTATATGGGAGCATCTGATCAGGCAGCTAATGTTACTATTACTATTCAAGGTAATAATGGTACTCCTTGGGTGCGTACTTACCAGGTGCCTGCTAATACAACCGTTACCAGCGACTTTATACCAAAAACAAGCCCTGATGATGCCCGCTTAATAACCGCCGGGTTGTATACAAACAAAGGAATTCATATTACATCCGATGTACCGATTGTAGCGTATGCGCATATTTATGAAAGCACTAACTCAGGCGCTACCATGTTGCTGCCTTCAACAGTTTGGGGTTATGAATATTATACCTTGCAGTCAAGGCAGTATTATACCAACGTATCATACTCTGCCTTCCATATAGTAGCACAGCATGATAGTACGTTGGTAGAGATCAACCCATCGGCGCCAACGCAAAATGGTATGGTACCAAATGGTGGTACCCAACCAAATGGCAGCTATTTGATACGATTGAATAAAGGAGATGCCTACCAGGTGTTAGGAAATATTCTGAGTGGCTCAGAAGGTGTTGACCTTTCCGGCAGCTATATCAAATCTATTGGCGGCGCCACCGGCTGTTACCCGATTGCGGTATTTGCAGGCAGTACACGTACGGCCATCGGCTGCGGTACCAATACCGGTGGATCGGGTGATTTAATCATTCAGCAAATTTTCCCTTACCAGGCATGGGGTACTAAATATCTGACAGGCCCAATTACTAATTCAAATGGTCCTAACGCCACCAGCAGCATGGTAAGTTTATTCCGGGTGATGGTGAAAGACCCAACAACAGTGGTGAAGCGTAATGGCGTAATTATTCCTGTGGCCCAATTAATTGGCAACCGTTACTACCAGTTTGAAACTGATCAAGGTGAGTACATTGAATCGAACAAACCTATCATGGTAGCGGAGTATATGTCATCCAATGGCGCCTGTGGCAATACCGGTTCGGATGGTGATCCTGAAATGTTCTATCTGAGCCCTGTGGAGCAGGCTATCAAAAAGACGCAGTTCTATCGTAATAACTTAAGCTCCATTACCAGCAACTACATCACTATCGTTATACCTACAGAAGGTTTGCCATCCTTACGTATTGATGGTGTAAGCTATGGCGCTTATCCTCTGGGCCAGGTATATACCACGTCGCATATCGGTTCATTGGCAGGTTATACTATTGTAACTAAAAAATGGACAGGTGTAAGCGGATCAAGCACTATAGAGAGCGATTATCCATTTACTGGTATCGTATATGGAGAGGGCAGTGTAGAAAGCTATGGCTATAATTTAGGGACATTGGTGAAAAACCTGAACAACCTAAGTACAGTTAACACGGTATTGAACTCAGGCAACATCGCTACCGGCTATACCTGTAAAGGATCGCAGTTCAGGTTAACCGCCCTGTTGCCATTAATTCCCGACTCCATCCGCTTCCAGGTAAGCGCGGTGCCAAGGCTTACACCTAACAGCGATGTGGTGTTACGCAATCCGGTACCTGATAGTACGGTAACTGTTAATGGTGTGTCTTACTTCTCGTTTACCTTATCGGTATCTTATACATTAGATAGTGCCGGAACGTTTAGTGTACCTATCCAATATTGGTCGCCGGAAATTGAAAGCTGTGATAAGAAAAAAGCCGGTGCGTTGATTGTTCAGGTGTTGCCAAAGCCGGCCACCAACTTCAGCATCGCTTATCCGAATGGCTTAACCACAGCGGCTTGCCAGGGCGATGTAGTTAACCTTACCGGTGACTTAATTACCAGCAATGGTATTGCCCTTAACCAATGGCAATGGACCTTTGCGGCTGGTGGCTCTCAGGCCACAGCCAACGGGCAGAACCAAACTATCAGTTATCCTAATGCCGGTTCGTATGCTGTATCGTTAAGAGGTATTACCGCCGACGGTTGCCTGTCCGACACTACCAGGAGCATTGTTATCAATGCCAAGCCGGTAGTAACCGTAGTGCAGGATAGTGTTGCGCTTTGTCCCGGTAGTAATGCCACCTTCCAGATATCGAACCCCATAGCAGGTGCCGTGTACAAATGGTACAGTGCAGCAACGGGCGGAACTTTGTTAGGAACCGGCACCACGTTCACGCTTACAGGTGCAACGCCTCCGGTAAGTGTTTGGGTAGAAGCGACATCAAACAGTTGTACCAGCGTGGCACGCAAGCAAGTAAAAGCCACCTTGCTTGGACCATTGACACCGGCCAATGTGCGTGTGTTATCGAAAGATGTAAACTCGGTCACCTTTACCTGGGACCCTGTGCCGCTGGCCAATCCGGCCTCGTACATGGTATCGGTGCGTGGTGCGGCCTTTATTCCTGCCAATGGCCTGCCTAACCTCACCCATACCGTTATTAATTTGCGGCCGGTGGACACGGTTTCTATACGGGTAATGGCGGTAGGTAACGCCTCCTGCCAAACCAGCACATCACCGGTAGTTGTTGGTCAAACGTTGCCCGACCAGATTTACATCCCCAACTCTTTCTCGCCAAATGGCGATGGATTGAATGATGTATTGCTGGTGTATGGTTATGTGATAAAGGACATGCAGTTTATAGTATTCAATCAGTGGGGTGAGAAAATCTTTGAAAGCAGGGCACAGAATACAGGATGGGATGGTACCTACAAAGGCAAAGGCCAGCCATCGGGTGTATATATGTATGTGGCTAAGTTCACCCTGAAAGATGGATCTACCATTGAACGAAAAGGATCAATCAATTTGGTTAGATAAAAGTTGCCGACTGATGATGAAGCGCCTGTTTAAATTTGTTATAGCATTTGTTGGATTGATACTAACAGCCGATAGTCATGCCCAAAACTTCACCAATAAAGGAAAGGAGTTTTGGGTAGGCTATGGCCACCATCAATCAATGGAAACTAGTTGCGACGGAGCAACACAGGGTGCGAATGACCAGGACATGGTTTTGTATTTAAGTAATACTGAGGTCACAACCGCGCATGTTACAGTTACGCTTGATGGAAGTGGCAGAGCGTTTCCACCATTGCCGGCATGGAGCAAGACTTACACTATTCTTCCTAATCAGGTAATTCAGTCAGATGTTATTCCGAAAGGATCAATTGACTATACCTCAGGGCCATCAGATCCAAATTATGATGCCCGGTTATTTAGCAATTTTGGAGGAGAAGAACTCTTTGCAAAACGAGGAATACATATTGTCAGTGACGTGCCCATTGTAGCGTATGCACATATTTACGCGGTGACAAACTCAGGAGCAACAATGCTACTGCCGGTAGATACTTGGGGGTACTCATACACTTCTATTAATAGCCAACAAGGGGGTGGCGTGTCGGGCTGCTTTTCGTGGATGTATGTTATTGCAAAAGATAATAACACCAGAGTTAGAATCATTCCTTCTGCCACATCAAGGCTTGGCAAACCCGCTGGAGTGCCATTTACAATTGATATGCAAAAGGGCGAAATCTATCAATTAATCGGGCAGGCTGATTGCCAAACCGGTCTTGGCGTTGAACTAACCGGAACGACTGTGAAGTCTATTGTAGGTGCAGATGGAGTCTGCCATGCAGTAGGCGTTTTTTCCGGAAGTGGAAGAACTTCAGGCGAAAGTTCTTTTTGCTCGGCAGGTTCAAGGGATAATGACATGCAACAATGTTTTCCGGAAGTGGCTTGGGGGAAGCGATACCTAACTACACCATTTTCATCAGGATCAGGGTCAACTCTTCATGCTAATCAGCTTCAAAACAGTGTTTATAAGGTAGTCGTGAAAGATCCTGCTACGGTGGTAAAGAAAAATGGAGTACTAATGACCGGCTTAATTAATGGGAAATATTATAGATACGAAAGCACTACTGCGGATTATATCGAAGCTAATAAACCTATTACGGTTGCTCAGTATATGCTTGGCGGCGGTTGCGGCACAGGGGACGGTGATCCTGAAATGATTTATATCAGCCCGATCGAACAGGCAATCAATAATATTGGATTTTTCAGAAACTTAAAAGTGGGTATCAATACTAATTATCTAACATTAGTGGTTCCAACAACAGGCTTACCCTCACTAAGAATTAATAACTCGCAAATATTTGATTATACTTATTCACATCCCCAAAACGCATTGGCAGGGACTAACTACACCGTAGTGGTGAAAGGATGGACGGCTGCGCAATCACAAGTAATTGTAAAATGTGATTCGGCTTTTAATGCTATTACTTATGGGTTGGGTAGTGCCGAAAGCTATGGTTATAATGCTGGTACCTATTTAAAAAACTTAAACGCACAGGGCGAACTCTATAATACACCTGATACGGCCAATAAGCCACGGCCTTTTACCTGTACAGGAACGCCGATTCAGTTAACTGCTTTAATTGCCTATCAGCCCACCAGTATTAACTGGAAGATGAGTGCTTTAAGTGCAGTGATGTCACCAAGTACAGATACCTTACAATCTAACCCTACACCTGTTAGTACAGTAATTATAGGTAGTGCAACGTATTATCGCTATAGCATACCTGGAACCTACACCTTTAATGCGGCCGGCACGTATGACCTTCCGTTTGTTTGTACCTCTACTGATATTGACAACTGTAGCTTGCAGGAAACGCTGCAGGTGACGATTGAAGTTAAGTCAAAGCCATCACCGGATTTTACCTTCGTTCATAGTGGTTGCCGTACAGACAGCGTTTCTTTCTTCGGCCCAACGGCGACTGGCTCTTTAGCTGCCAATCAATGGAAATGGGCGTTTGGTGATAATACGGTTGACTCGATAAAGAACCCGCGAAAGGGTTATACCAATACCGGAACTTATCAGGTTAAGCTTACAGTGATTTCTGCCGAAGGTTGTTTATCGGATACCACCAAACCCATAACCATTGCTAATGCCAGAGTGGCCAGCATCTTTACCTCCGTGCCTACCGGTTGCGAGGGTACATCTATTACCTTCAGCGATACTACTACCGTAACATCGGGTAATTTCTATTGGAACTTTGGTATAGGTGCGCCACTCAATCTTACTTCTAATACACCGCAAACCATTACCTACCCAACCGCTGGAACCTACACGATTAAACATGTTATTCAGCCCGCAGGCAGTTGCTTAAGCGACACTGTTTATAAAACCATCACCATCGTAGCTAAACCAGCAAAGCCTGTGACCGTTACACCATTGATGTTTTGCCAGAATACGATTGCTACACCGCTTACTGCTACGGCACTTACAGGCAATACCTTAACCTGGTATAACAATACAGCATTAACGGGCGGCAGCACGGTGGCGCCAACTCCTTCAACCGTTACGGCCGGCACTCAATATTATTATGTAACCCAAACCAGCAGCACCGGTTGTATAAGTGATACGGCCAGGCTACAAGTGGATATAACGCCGGTGATTGCTACTAACGCCATTGGTGCTGCACAAACCATCTGCTCCGGTTCGCCCGCTGCCACGCTTACTGGTGCTGCTGCTACAGGGGGTACCGGAAGTTATAGCTATCAATGGCAGCAATCCACTGATGGGGGCATTACCTGGACGGACATTGCCGGCGCTACATCATTAACTTATAACCCCGGCATTTTAAGCACCGGAATTACACGATTTAGAAGAGTGGCAACAAGTGGTTTATGCAACGCCATCTCTAACGTAGTTGACATCACTGTACAAACCAATTTAAGCAACTATGACATCAGCGCCAGCCAAACTATTTGCGAAGGAACAGCACCGGCTTTGTTAGATGGGCAAACACCATCAGGCGGCACCGGCAGCTATACTTTTCAATGGCAGGGTTCCACTGATGGCGTAACCTGGACGGTGATTTTGGGGGCCACATCAGAAGATTATCAACCCGGTGTAATAACGGCAAAAGCCTATTTCCGGCGGGTAACCACCGGCGGTAACTGCCCTGCTATATCATCCGTGGTAGTCATCACTATTAACCCTACACCGAACGGTGCCATTACTGGTCCATCTTCTATATGTCAGTATAATAACGCATCGGTCAACTTTACGGCGTCGGCCGGTACAGCACCTTACACTATTCAGTTGTTGGTTACAGCGCCTGGTGGTGGCACATCTACTATTACGCAAACGGTTGCTACCAACGGACCGGTGAGTATTCCGGTGATTCCTATTAACAGCACTCCCGGAATTTACACCATTCGTTTGCAAAGTGTTTCCGATAACGGAAGCTGCGTTCGTACAACAGGATTAAATACAATAACTATTAATGTTAAAACAACACCTGTAATCACGTTTTCGTTTACACCTGTAGCGCCACCAATTTGTAAAGGAACCTCCGTCGGCATTAGTGCCAACGGCGCAACATCCTATACGTGGAGCCCTGCGGCGGGATTAAATACTACAACCGGAACTTCTGTTATCGCCACTCCCGATACAACTACTACATACACCGTAACAGGCACAACAAACGGTTGTAATGGAACTGGAACAATTACCGTAACGGTTAATCCTATACCGGCAAAACCAGCGGTTATAAGGCTAGTTACATACTGTCAAAATGCGGTGGCAGTTCCATTAATCGCTACCGCATTAACTGGTCATAGCCTCACCTGGTACAATACTTACCCCTTAACAGGAGGCACTGCTGCGGCACCAACACCAGCAACGAATGTTGCGGGATCGTTTGCATATTATGTAACGCAAACTAGTTCGGGTAGCTTTTGTGCGAGTGACACATCAACAATTATCGTAACCGTTACACCGGTAATTGCCAACAATAATATATCGGCCGATCAAACAGTTTGCTCCGGAAGTCCTGCTACCACGATAACAGATGGTGGTACTCCAACAGGCGGTACCGGAAGCTATACATTCCAATGGCAGGCATCTACAGATGGCGGCGTTACATGGACGAATATAACCGGCGCTACATCGGCAACCTTTAACCCCGGTATCTTAAGTGCGGGCATCACTAAATTCAGAAGGCTTATAACAAGTGGTTTGTGCAACAGCATTTCCAACATAGTGAGTATTGATGTGCAAACCAATTTGACTAATTATGATATCAGCGCCAGCCAAACAGTTTGCGAAGGCATAGTGCCGGGTTTATTGGATGGGCAAACACCAACCGGCGGTACGGGAACCTTCACTTACGTTTGGCAAAGCTCACCTGATGGTACTATCTGGACTCCTGTAACAGGCGCCATAGCAGAAGATTTTCAGCCAACCGTATTATCATCCAATACATATTTTCGCCGCATTACATCTGGTGGCAATTGTCCTGCTATTTCATCCGCCGTTTTAATTACGGTGAATCCGAAACCCACAGGAACCATAATTGGTGCGGCTTCCATCTGTTCATATAACAATGCAGCCGTGACATTTACCGCTACTGCCGGCACGGCGCCGTTCAACATTCAGCTATTGATTACAGCTCCGGGTGGCAGCACATCAACCATTAATCAAACGGTGACGTCTAACGGACCTGTTAGCATTAACGTGCTGCCCATCAACAGCACTGCAGGAACTTATACTGTCCAATTAGTCAGTCTGACCGACAGCAAAGGTTGCAGCCGCACAACCGGATTAGCTAGTGTTAGTATCACTGTTACCGCCAAACCATCTTTGATCGTAAGTGCCGCTGCGGTTATCTGCGAAGGCACATCTACCAACCTTACAGCAAGCGGCGCTACCACTTATACCTGGAGCCCTGCTACCGGTTTAAGTGCAATATCAGGAAGCATAATCACTGCCAATCCAATAACCAACACTACCTACCAGGTGATAGGTACCACCAATGGCTGCTCCGATACGGCAACAATCGCTATTAGCGTTACACCACGTCCGGCCAAACCAGTGGTAACAAGGCCGGTTGATTATTGCTTAAACACTGCCGCGTCGCCATTAATAGCTACCGGATCCGTGGGGAATACAATTAAGTGGTACACGAATACGGCACTAACCGGCGGTACAGCTACAGCGCCAACGCCGTCAACCGCTACAGCAGGCACTATAATGTATTATGTAACACAAACCAACAGTACGGGCTGTGTAAGCGATACGTCAATCATAACCGTAACGGTACATCCGTTGCCCGTGGCCGATTACAATTTGCCTGCCGGTATTTGTATGCCGAATGGTGTGGCTGCTTTTAAAAATAAAAGCACCATTGCCGATAACACAACTTTGAACTATAACTGGAATTTTGGCGATGCTTCAATCACATCCACAGTAACAGATGCCACGCATATTTATGCAGCGTCCGGATCATATAATGTTACCTTGACAGCTACATCAGCCTTCGGTTGTATCAATACAAAAACGCAAACACTAAATTCCTTTTACAATAAGCCGGTCGCGGATTTTGTTGTAAATCCATCACTGCTTTGCCAGGGGCAGGATAACTTTTTTACCGATAACAGCAATCCATCGGGCAGCACCATCACCAAATGGGATTGGAACTTTGGCGATGCAAAAATGGCTTCGGTAAAAAGCCCTTCTCACCGCTATAGTAATCCGGGCACTTATACGGTAAACCTTGTTGTAACAACAGCTATCGGTTGCGTGTCTGATACCTTTAAGCAAGACGTTGTAGTATATCTGCAGCCAAGGATTGATGCAGGTCCATCATTTGTTGTTCCTATTGGTACCACGGTGCAATTCAAGGCCACAGCCAATGATACAACCATCAGCTTTATTTGGTCGCCTGCTACCGGCTTGTCAAGCGCTACCATTCTGCAGCCGACAGTAACTGTGCAACAAAATCAGGTTTACACTTTAACCGCTACCGGCCAGAACAACTGTACCGCAACAGACACCTTATCGGTACGGTTACTAAAAGTAATTGAAGTACCTAATGTTTTCTCACCAAACGGCGATGGAATAAATGATACCTGGATGATCGCCAACCTTAGTGATTATCCCGGAGCTAAAGTGGAAATTTATAACCGGTGGGGCCAGCAGGTTTTCTTATCGTATGGCTACAGCAGGCCGTGGGACGGATCCATGTTGGGCAAGCCCTTACCATTAGCAACCTATTATTATATCATCACATTAAAGAATGGTTTCGCACCGGTAACAGGGTCCATAACCATCATAAAATAATTCAGATAACATTAAAACGGTGAATATGAAAAGACGTTTACAAATAGCCATGATAGCACTGGCGGCTTGTGCTGCTACAGCAAAGGTGCAGGCACAGGTAGATCCTCATTTTTCGCAATACTATGTTTATCCATCGTGGCTGAACCCTGCGCTGACAGGCTCCTTCGATGGTGCATACCGGGTATCGGCTATCTATCGTTCGCAATGGGGCAACATCAGCAGCCCATTCAAAACCACCGGCGTAGCGGCTGATTTTACCACCGAAAAAAACCTGAACTACGGCGCCAGTATCCTTCATCAGGAAGCCGGCAGCGGCGGCTATCAATACACCACGGCGTATGCTAACCTGGCTTATACCGGTGTAAAATTTGGAGCAGGAGATTTTCAACGATTAACCTTTGGCTTTCAAGGCGGTGTTATTCAGCGCCGGTTTAATCAGAGTAAGATGACCTTTGGCGACCAGTGGAATCCGATCACCGGTTATAATCCCAATACACAATCTTCCGATGTATTAAACCGCACATCGGCCAGCTCTTTTGACCTGGGCGCCGGTGTTTTATACTTTGATGCAAAGCCCGGAAAGAAGGCCAATTTTTATGCAGGCTTTGCAGCTTCTCATATTACGCAGCCCGATGATAAATTTAGTGCCTTGAGTAACGCCAAGCTACCCATCCGGTGGACGGGCCATACGGGAATTCGCCTCGCTTTATCTGAAAGCGTAAGCCTTACGCCAAACGCCTTATACCTGCGTCAGGGAACGGCCGAGGAAAAAATGATTGGCGCTTATGCGCAGATAAAAGCAGCCCCGGTTGATTTGTTGTTTGGCGCCAACTATCGCTTTAAAGATGCCATTGCACCTTATGTTGGGTTCACTTATAAAAACATGGTATTAGGCGCCAGTTATGATGTGAATACATCGGACTTAGGAAAACTGGTAAGAGGCAGCAACTCTTTCGAAATATCACTTTCTTTCTTTGGAAGAAAGAGTGCTAAAACGCCGGAAGCAGAATTTATTTGCCCTGCGTTATAAACGAGAGAAATCAAACGTGAAAAAGCACTGTATAAACCTGAAAAATCAATTCATGCAATTTGTATAAAAATTCGTTTTTATAAAATGAAAAAAATAATTATAACCACTTCTGCTATCTGCTTCCTGCTTTCAGCGCAGGCGCAGTTTACATACGATTATTTAAAGGCCGCCGACGACTACTACCGCAAGTCCGATTATTATTCGGCCGCGCAGTATTATGAAAAATATCTGGAAACAAACGGCATTATAAAAGGGTCTGAGTTTGATCCTTATGTATTAAAATCTTCTTTATCAAAAGAGAAGAAGGATGTTAGTACAAAGGAGCAGGCAATTTATAATCTGGCAGAGAGCTACCGCCAGTTGAATTACTATGTAAAGGCCGAACCGTTTTACCAACAGGCAGCGGCTTTTGACGATGCTAAATTTCCGTTAGCCGATTATCATTATGCCACCACGCTGCGGGCCCTTGGTAAATTTGAAGAAGCGGAAAAAACATTCTCGCAATTTTTGCGCACGTACAAAACCACCGACCAATATAGCGAGGCAGCGGCCCGTGAAATCCAGAACCTGCGCTACATACAGGCGCAAATGAAAAAGAAAGATTTATCGCAATATACCATTACTCCCGCAGCGGCATTTGCAGGTGAAGGTGCTAACTATGCTCCGGTATGGGCATCGGCCAACACGGTTTATTTTACCACTACAAGGCCCGATGCAAATGCGTCAAAGAAAGAATTCGTCAACAAAATATACGGCGCCACGTACGAAAACGGAAACTTTGTAAGCCCCATGAAACTGGCCATTATGCAACCTGGAGATATGCACCAGGGTGGTGTAAGTCTCTCAGCCGATGGCAATACAATGTTTGTAACCAGATGGAAAGTAGCCGGTGGAAAAACAACTGCTGCTATTTATACCAGCCATAAAAATGCAGAGCAATGGACCGAACCCGCTTTGATGAATGCGATGATAAATGGCGCAGGAAACAACAAGCAACCCTTTGTTATGCCTGGTGGCCGCTTATTATTTGCCAGCGACAGGGAAGGAGGGCTGGGCGGTTTTGACCTGTACATAGCCGATTTAAATGCCGGCGGCGAAGCTACCAGTATCACTAATCTTGGCCCGGTGATTAATACAAAGTTTGACGAAGAAGCACCTTACTATCATGCAGCTTCTAAATCACTGGTTTTTTCTACCAATGGCCGCGTAGGCATGGGTGGGTTTGATTTATTTTTCAGTAAAGAGAATAATGGCGCCTGGGGCGAGCCTGAAAATTTCGGTTACCCGGTTAACTCCATCAAAAACGATATGTATTTCGCCAGCAGGGGCAGTGCAAAAAATATTTTAGCAGATGTATTATTAAGCTCCGATCGCTCTGCAGACTGCTGCCTGCAAATGTTTTCTTTAAGCAAAATAAAAAGGCCAAAGCTGATGGCCGGTAGTGTAGTTGATTGCAAAACAAATGGTGTATTGGCCGGTGCCAAAATAGAAGTAAAAGATGCCGCTAATACTACCGTGTTTGCCGGAACTACTACCGCCAGCGGTGCCTACAATTTTACGGTAGAAGATTTTGCCAGCCTTCAAATTAATGGGGCGCTTAAAGGCTATACCGATAACAGCACTATGGCTAACGCACCGGAGAATGAAAATCTGGAAGGGGCCACATTGCCCGTATTATGTTTAAATAAAATTCCGGAAGTAGGTACCGTGGAAGTGCTGGATAATGTGTACTTCGAGTACAACAAAGCGGTAGTTCTGGAAGAGTCTCATGCCTCGTTGGATAAACTGGTAAAGATGCTGAATGATAACCCTACGGTGTCGGTAGAAATCAGTGGCCATACCGATAATATTGGCAATGACAAATACAACCAAAATCTTTCTGAAGCCAGAGCCAAAAGTGTAGTGGACTATCTGGTATCGCAGGGAATAGACAAAAGCCGCCTGATGGCGAAAGGCTATGGCCGTGCCGTGCCGGTGGCGCCAAACACCAATCCCGATGGAACCGACAACCCTGATGGAAGGGCCAAGAACAGGCGAACAGAATTTAAAGTCATTAAGAATTAGTCAGGCATAGAAACGAAATGGCAGGTAGGCCAGACTCTGTAAATTTTTCTGGCCTCACTTTGACCTTCTGTTGTTTCAAGCTTGTAAAACACCAACTATGAGAAAGAGACTTTTGTGGGTGGTATCAATACTGTTTTATGTAAGCGCTGTTGCCCAGCAGGAGCCGCACTACACGCAGTATGTAATGAACCAATATATCATCAACCCGGCCATCACCGGTATCGAAAACTATACTGATATTAAAATTAGTCACCGTCACCAGTGGGCCGGTTTTGAAGGCGCGCCGGTAACTACTTATTTCACGGCGCATAAAGCCTTTGGTAAAACCGATTCTAAAACAACGGCCACTTCCTTTGCCGGCGAAAGCGGCGGCAGCCCACGGGGGAAAAATTATTGGGAGCAATACACCGCGGCCGAGCCCCATCACGGCATAGGCTTACAAATAATAGATGATAAAACAGGCCCGCTTAGTAATTTAAAGGCTGCGCTTACTTATGCATATCATCTTGGCCTTACTGATAAAACCAGTATAGCAGCGGGTTTTGGGTTTGGCATTAGCCAGCTTACATTAAATGCTACCAAGGCCAATTTTGGCACTATCAATGTTGATCCTTCTGTTTACTCAAGCGGTGCGCTAAGCAAAATCCATCCTGATTTAAGTGCCGGTTTGTATTTGTATTCCGCTGATTTTTTTCTTGGCGTTTCTGCTTTGCAGATTGTTCCGCAGCGGATAGATTATTCCAATAATACCGTGAAGGTTCAGGCCAATAATGTGTTGCCGCATTTTTTTATGACGGCAGGGTATCGCCTTTTACTAAGCGATGACTTAAATTTTATTCCATCGCTGATGGTAAAGCAATTCAGCGCTACGCCTACGCAAATTGAATTTAACGGCAAGTTGCAATACCGTGATATTTTTTGGCTTGGCGCAAGTTATAGAAGCGAAGACGCTGTGGCGGCTATGGTTGGAGTCAATCTCTCCAATAAAATTACCATGGGTTATAGCTACGACTATACTACCTCTTATCTGAATAATTTTAGTCATGGTTCGCACGAGATCATGATCGGCTTTATCATTGGTAATGGTTGGGATGATTCCTGTCCCAAAAATGTTTGGTAAAAGCTTTGCCGCATCCTTGCAGGGAAGCGTTGAAAAGATAAGGCGAGACATACTGTATTCAAATCCACGCCTGCTGCCGGCATATTCGCATAGCCTGTAAATTAAAAAAGCGCCTACTTTTTGTAGGCGCTTTTGATGCGAACGCAGAAGAAAATTCTGCCATGTTGAGCCATAAGGATTCGAACCTTAAATGACTGGACCAAAACCAGTAGTGTTACCATTACACCATGGCTCAAACTTGAGGAGTGCAAAAATAAAGGTGTACAGCAAACGAGCCAAAACTTTTTACGGCAAACTTAAATAATGCTGGCTCCCGGTATATTCCCGGTCCAGTGCATCGGTCACCACTTTCAGGTGGGTAGCGTTGCCTGTAAAGTCGGCATTGGAAGCATCTATAAAAATAGTTTTCAGGTTGTGGTGTTTAATATAGTGGGTGTACGTTTCCTGTATGCTAAACAGGTAATCGTCAGGTATATTTTGCTCGTAGCTGCGGGCCCGTTTTTTTATATTTTGTTGCAGTTTATTTACCGGCGCATGTAAATAAATCAGCACATCGGGTTGCACTAATTGCTGGTGAATAATATCGAACAAACGTTGGTACAATCTAAACTCTTCGTCGGATAAATTAACCCTGGCAAACAAGAGGCATTTGGTAAAAAGATAATCGGAGATGGTTACGCTTTGAAACAGATCTTTCTGGCCCAACAAATCTTTCAATTGCTTAAACCGTTCGGCCATAAAAAACAATTCCAGCGGAAAGGCATACTGGGACGGGTTTTCATAGAACTTGGGCAGAAAGGGGTTGTCGGCAAATTCTTCTAAAATCAACCGGGCATTGTAATGCTTAGCCAGCAGATTGGCCAGTGTGGTTTTACCGGCGCCGATGTTTCCTTCTATGGTAATAAATGAATACGTCATGAAAAGGCCGCAAATAAAAGATAGTTCATACAATCCATTCTTAAATTTTATACACAGCCAACGGATCGGCACAATCGTGCAAAAGTTCAGCAATGGTTTTATAAAGGAGTGGATGTTTTTCTTTCGCCGCAATTTCATTTAGCGGCACTAACACAAAGCGCCGATACTGCATTTGTGAATGAGGAATGGTGAGGGCAGCTGTTTTAATCACGTCGTCATTGAATAATAAAATATCAATGTCAATAATCCGCGGCCCATATTTTACATCCCGCTCCCGGCCTATCATTTTTTCAATGGATAGAATTCTTGCTAATAAATCTATTGCCTCTAAACCGGTTTCTATTTCAAGGGCCTGGTTTAAAAAAGCATCTTGTTGTTGCAAGCCCCAGGCGGCTGTTTCGTACAGAGAAGACTGCTTTACCACGGCGCCGCATTGCCGGCCTATTTGTTCTATTGCTTTCAACAGGTAAGCCTTTCTGTCACCCATATTGCCGCCAATCAGTAAATACGCTTTGTTCATCTCTATCATAGACTATGGCGTCAAATATCCCCTATTTTTGACGATTGAATTTTTTCTGCATGGGAAGTTTTTTTAAAACGTTTTTCGCCTCTTTATTAGCCCTTCTTATTTTCAGTCTTATCATCTTCTTTATCATTGTTGGCGCGGTGGGCAGCCTGGCAAAAAAGGACAAACCCGATGTAGAGGAAAAGTCGGTATTGATAATTGATCTGGGTAACCATTTTGCAGAACACGCCAGCAGTAAACCTTTGGCGGCTTTGGGCGATGACGGTCCGCCCACCTTATATGAAGTGGTTCGATTGATCAGTCATGCTAAGGAGGATAAAAATATTGCCGGCATCTTTATTCAGGCCGATGCCAATGCCAACGGTTTTGCCTCCAGCAACGAGCTGCGCATCGCCTTGCTTGATTTTAAAAAATCAAAAAAATTCATTATCGCTTATGGCAATACCGTTTCGCAAAACGCTTACTTCGTAGGCAATGTTGCGGACAAAATTTATGTGAACGGGAGTGGTGGATTTGATTGGTTAGGTTTTAATGTTACCCTTCCTTTTTTAAAAGGCGCCCTGGAAAAGCTGGACATTCAAACGCAGATATTTTATGCCGGCAAATACAAGAGTGCCACAGAAATTTTCCGTACCGATAAAATGACGGCCGAGAACCGACTTCAAACCAACGAATGGCTGGGCGACATGTACCGCTATTTTTTACAACAAACATCCGCTGCCCGAAATATTGATACTACTACATTGTACAAGTTAGCCGCCGAAGCATCTATTCAAACACCGCAGGATGCAGTAAACGCCAGGTTGATTGATGGAGTAAAATATGATGATGAAGTAAAGACAGAGATAAAAAAGAATTTGAACATTGGCGTGGCCGATCCGCTAAATTTTATATCGTTAAATACGTATAACGACGCGGCCCTCATACACAAGTACGGCAAGGATAAAATTGCTGTGATTTTTGCCGAAGGCGATATAGTAGATGGTGAAGGAACAGCAACGGAAATTGGTGGCGAACGCTTTCGTGCGTTGATCAGGAAAGTGCGGATGGATGGAGATGTAAAAGCGATTGTACTGCGGGTGAATTCCGGTGGTGGCAGTGCATTGGCCAGCGATATTATCTGGCGTGAATTAGAGGTAGCCCGGAGGGAAAATAAAAAGCCGGTGATTGTTAGCTTTGGCGATGTTGCGGCTTCGGGCGGATATTATATTGCCTGCGGCGCCGACAGCATCTTCGCCAACCCCAATACTATCACCGGTTCCATTGGTGTGTTTGGCATTATCCCTAACATGGAAGGCTTTTTTAAAAATAAGTTGGGGATAACATTCGATGGCGTAAGTACAGCGCCGTATGCCGACGCGATGAGTGTGTACAAACCTCTTAACGATAAAGAAAAAGGATTGATTCAAACTGGTATTGAACGCACGTATGCGCAGTTCAAGCAGCGGGTTGCAGCCGGTCGTAAACGCGATACGGCTTACATTGAAACCATTGCCCAGGGCCGTGTTTGGAGCGGACAGGACGCCGTACAAAATGGATTGGTGGACAGGTTGGGCAATCTGCAGGATGCCATTAATTGTGCGGCACACATGGCCAAGATTGGTGATTATGGCTTGCGTGAATATCCCGAAACAGAAAGCTGGTTCAATAACTTATTGAACAAGAAAAAAACGGAGCCTTCAGCCGCCATTCGCGAAGCATTGGGTGAAGAAAATTATAAGCTGTTTGAGCAGATGAAAAAAATAAAAGGGATGACGGGTTCGGCGCAGGCACGGCTGCCGTTTGAGATAATTATCAGGTGAGGAAGAGGTGAAACGTGAGAAGATAGACTTGAGACAACAGAGTCACTTAATTTAAAACGATCACGGTATGTTTCTCGATCTTAAACACAAATCCTTGCATGTATATGCTGCTGTCCGCGAGTTGGTGAAAGAAGTTTACCGCGTAGCGATGTTATTGCCTTCTGAAGAAAGGTTAACATGGTACAGCAAGTTAGACGGGCTGCCCTTTCAGTGAAGTTGAATCTGGCTGAAGGCTCCACAAGGAGATCAGCACAGGAGCGAAAAAGGTATTTTGAAGTTTCACGTGGGTCAGTTGTTGAAATTGATGCTGCGTTGGAAACAGCCGTTGATCTTGGCTACTATAAAATTGAAGAATTACAAAAAATAAGTGAGCTATTGAACAAATGTTTTGCCATGCTATCAAAAATGATTGATTAAAATAAGCTCATGTCTCACGTCTGTCGTTTCACTTTTCACTAAAGAATTTATTCTCTTTCTCATGAAAAAATACAGTCAAATAAAAGCGATGCTGGCCGTAACCAGAGCCAGTCTGGTAGCCACTTTCCGCAGTCCGCAGTCCATTTTCTTTTCGCTGTTTTTCCCTATTGTCTTAATCTGGATATTCGGATCATTAGGCGGCGGCGGCGGACGAGTTGTTACTGATGTTGCCTGGGAAAAAGGCGCTGATTCTGCGTCCATTTTATACCAGGCCATTGCCCATGACAGCTCATTTAACTTTATTGATCCGGTGAAAAAAAACGTGGAAGAAGAGCTAAGTAAAGGTCGCATTACCGGTGTATTAAATATTGTAAAGCAACCCGGCAATACCAAGGCGCCTTATACCGTCGTTATTAGAAGTTCAACCGCCAGTGTGCGAGAACTGGATCAATTACGTAGCTCACTAAATGCCACCATTCATCATATTGATGCTATGGAATATCCCAATCAACCCACTGTTGCCTCACTCGATATTTCGATGCAGAAGGGAGGTCATAAATATAAAATGATTGATTTTTTTTTACCCGGCATGATTGGCTTCTCGCTGATTGGTTCGGCGGTGTTTGGAGTAGCATTTTTATTCTATTCATTAAGGGAAACGCTGGTGCTGAAACGGATGTACGCTACACCTATCCAGAAAGGTTACATCATTTTAGGCGAAAGCATCTCCAAGGTTTTATTTCAACTTACTACGGTGGTGGTGCTGATTAGTTTTGGTTATTTTATGTACGGCTTTTACCTGGCCAATGGTGTTATCACGTTTATCAATATGCTGGTGCTGGCCTTGTTTGGTCTGCTTGTGTTTATGGGCTTTGGATTTTTAATCAGTGGCATCTCTAAAAACCAAAACGTCATTCCTATTTATGCCAACCTGTTTATGTTTCCGCAATACTTTTTATCCGGTACCTTTTTCCCGAAGTCGGCGCTGCCGGCAGGTATTCAGCCCTTCTTAAAATTTCTTCCGTTAACGGCATTAAATGATTCGTTACGTAATGTAGCCTTTGAAGGTTCATCACTTTGGAGTTGCTGGCCGCAATTGCTTACGTTGTTTGTTTGGGGCGTAGCAGTGTATGCGTTAACGGCGAGGTTGTTTAAATGGGAACAATAAGGGAAGTTGGCAGTAAACAGTTGGCAGTTTGCAATTCAGGTGTTCAAAAGTTTAAAAGTTCAAGAGTTGAAAGGCAGTTTGCAGTTGACTGTGGTCTGTGGAAAGGCTCACGTCTCACGTAAAAATTCAATATCATGCGGGCCATTAAATTGGGGATTATCAGTCTTGTATTTTTCTTTATACTCATCACGCTCATTTCGCTGCTGATCCCCTCTCACATACGTATTTCAAAAGCCACAAATCTGCCAAATAAAAGAGACAGCATCTTTGCGTTAGTAAAGACAGAAAATTTATTCAGCTTCAGCCCAACCGATTCTTCAGCCAAATTTCAAACCACGAAACTTCAAAAAAAACGGATTGAACAAACTGATTCTACTTATGTTATTCAATTGCAGCAGCAGGGCCGCCAGCCCATCATTAGCGGCTGGCAATTGTATGGTTCTGCTACATCCGACTCCTTAACTTTACAATGGTATATGGACTTCCATTTATCCTGGTATCCCTGGAAAAAATTCAGTTCGCTTTTTTTTGAAACCACATACGGCCGGCTAATGGAAACAGGGTTGGCTGATATAAAAAAGAAGCTTTCAAAGTAAATTGTTCCATCCCCTTACAGCTATACGACCAACCAACAACGATGTCTTTTTTTCACTTTAAAAACTGTATATGGGTAAACAATTATGCTGGCTTGTGAAGCCAAAAAAAGTTTCTTTATTCTTACTCTTTCAGCTATGGGCGGTTGTGCTGTTGGCACAGGTGCAAATCAGCGGAAAGGTAACCAATGCACAATCAGAGGGCGTGCCCTCCATCTCGGTTCTGGTGCAGGGCACTACGTTTGGCAGTACTACTGATGCCAAAGGAGTGTATTCTATTTCAGCTCCATTAAAACCCGGAACCTATCAGCTTCTTTTCTCCGGCGTTGGTTTTAAGTCGGTAAGCCAAACAGTACAAGTTGGTAATGCTATTTCTTACTCCTCCAATGCGCAGCTTAGCGAAGATGCGTTAAAGATGGATGAAGTAGTAGTAACCGGTACCTCGGCCGGCACTACTAAAAGACAGCTCGGTAGCTACGTGTCGTCAGTCAGTGGCAGCGAACTTTCTAAAGGCGCTACAGGCAACGTGTTGGCGGCCCTGCAAGGAAAAACGGCCGGTGCCCAAATCATTCAAAACTCCGGCGATCCTGCCGGTGGCATTTCCGTTCGGCTTCGCGGTATCAGTTCCATCAACAGTTCATCGGAACCCTTGTACATTGTTGATGGCGTTATTGTGAACAATGCTACCACCCGGGTTACCAACACGCAAAGCGGTTACGATGGCGGAAATTTTGTAGGCACCATTGGCCAGAACCGGATGGCGGATATTAACCCTGCCGATATAGAAAGGGTAGAGGTTTTAAACGGTGCCGCCGCCGCTGCTATTTATGGCTCAAGGGCCAATGCAGGTGTGGTACAAATTTTTACAAAACGTGGAAGCGCCGGTGCGCCGGTAGTAAGTTTCTCTACCAATTTTTTAATTAATCAACTGCGAAAAAGTGTAGAGGTAAACCAGTCGCCCACAAAGTTTGGCGGCCCTACCGATGGCCCTGGCGCTCAAACACAGGACGTGTTAACGCCGGCGTTAACCAACACCACGCCAGTGCAGCGATACAACTACAACGACTATATTTTTCATACCGGCATTGGTACCGATAATAATGTTTCGGTAGCCGGTGGTAAGGACAGAACAAAATATTATACGTCGGCCTCTTATTTTAAGAATCAGGGCATTATTAAGAACACCGACTTTCAGCGGTTTAGTTTCAGAGTGAATCTTGATCAGGCTATCAGCGATAAAGTCAGCTTCAACATCGGGCTTAATTTTATCAACAGCTTCAGCAACGAAAAGCCAGATGGAAACTCCTTCTTTTCCCCGTTAAACTCCATCAACATCATTGGTAATTTTCATGACTTGTTTACCCGTGATGCGTTAGGAAATATAAAAGCCATTGGTGAACGCGGCCGGGTAAACCCCGTATCTGTTATAGAAGACATCAAGCAGAAAGAAGAAACCAACCGGGTGATTGCCAACGCCGGCTTCAAAGTCAGGCCCATCAAGGGTCTTACTATAGATTATACATTGGGTATAGATGAATATGCGCAAAAAGGCGAAACCTTTATCCCGCCTTTTGCCTACAATGTAAGCGATGGTTTCTTTGGCGGTGGCGCAGCACTTGACCCTACACGTAACGGTTATGCCAGTGCCGGCAATTATAATTTCTTTCAGATCAATAATGAATTGAACGGCACGTACCAATTCAGGGTCACCAGTGATATTGCTTCTACTACTCAGGTAGGCTATTCTATGCAATACGAAAAGAGCAGCTACAACTTATCGCAGGGCCGCGGCCTGGCGCCATTTGTGCAAACGGTTAACGGTGCCAGTACGTTGATACAAGGCAATGATGAACGAGGAGAAATCTCCATCTCGGGTTATTATGCCCAGCAAAACTTTGGTTATAAAAAACTGCTGTACCTCACCGGTGCTTTAAGAGTAGATGGTTCCTCCGTATTTGGAAAGGACCAACGTAATCAGACGTATGCAAAAGCCAGTGGCAGTTACATCGTTAGCGAACATGATTTTTGGCAGAAGATGGCCATGAGCAAATGGTGGAATTTTGCCAAGCTACGGGTGGCGTATGGTGAGAGCGGCAACCTTACCGGCATTGGGGCTTACTCCAGATTCAATTCGTATAGCAGCAACTCGTTTGTCAGCCGTACATCGCTTGTTTCCAATACAACCTTAGCTAACACCAATGTAAAGCCGGAGCGCCAAAAGGAATTGGAATTTGGTCTTGACTTAGGCTTCTTTAACAGCCGTTTAAGTGTGCAAACCAACATCTATAAAAAAACGGTAAACGATTTGTTGATCAACCGGTTTATTGCGCCAACCACCGGCTTTTCCAGTTTGCTTGATAACTTCGGAAGCCTTGAAAACAAAGGGTTTGAGCTGGTGCTTACCGGCAAGCCCATACAAAACAAAAATGTGGCCTGGTCTATTACTGGTATCTATAATCACAACCGCAACAAAGCGTTGAAAATTGGCCAGGCGCTGACCTTGTTAAGCACCAATGCCGGTGCACCGGTAGCTATTATTGAAGGCCAGCCGATTGGTGTTTTTTACGGCGCCTTCTTCGCTGTTGACGGTGGCAATGGACTGATAAAAAATACCTCCGGTTTTCCGCAAGGCGAAAGAGGCATTCAAACAGGCGCATTGACTTATACAGTTCAACGCGATGCATCAGGACTTCCCATCACCACGTTTCCTTTGGTACGGAAAGTAATTGGCGACCCTAACCCGGATTATACAGCCAGTTTAGTAAATGAAGTATCATTCAAGAAAGCAAGCTTGCGGGTACAGTTAGATGCGGTGCAGGGCGTGGAAGTATGGAACGCCGATTGGCGCACGAGGCAAGGCGTGGGCAATGGTAAAGAGGCAGAGAAAGAACAAACCGGAATTTATCCCCGTGGCTACATTGCCAGCTTTTATGGTACGGTAGAACAATGGCGTATTGATAACGGCTCCTTTGTTAAGCTGCGGGAAGTATCATTAAGCTATGCCTTTGGTAGTTTTAAAACCATCAAGGACATTACGCTAAGTGTAAGTGGCCGCAATTTAATTAGCTGGGATAAATACAAAGGCTATGATCCGGAAGTGAACGCCGGCGGACAAAGTACCATCCTTCGCGGGATAGATTTTGGCGCGGTACCTATCCCAAAAACGTACAGCATTGGCTTGTCGGCTAAATTTTAATTCATCAAAAATTTACTAATGAAACACAACATAAAACAACTGGTACTGATAGCGGCAGTGACTTGCGCTGCTATGGTTCCAACAGGATGTAAAAAAGATTTTGTTGACCCGAACAAGGCTACCGAAGATCAGGTATTCAGTTCGTCAAAAGGTTTAACCGGCCTGGCCGTGGGGTTGCAACGGGTATATACGTTAGGCCGCGGAAGCAACTTGTATAACATGGTTACCATAAACGGGCTGGTGACCAACGAGCTGTTTGTAGTGAACTCCGGCAATACGGCCGAAGTGCAATTAGCTACCGGCGGAACGGCCGTAGATGGAAATAATTCTATACTCACTACCTATTGGACCACACTTAATAAAGTGATTTATGACGCCGATAATGTGATCAACAACGCCAGGAACTTAAGCGATAAAAATTACGCAAGCGGACTGATTGCCTACTCGGCAATTTTTAAAGCCTTGTCTATTGGCAGCTTGTCGGAGTTTTGGGAAAAGGTACCCGCAGGCATTGGCACCAACGTTAGTTTTATTGATCGTATTGATGGCTATAAAAAAGCGATCGCGGTAATAGATGATGCCCTCGCTGCCAGCAACGCCAACAGTATCAGTGCGGCCTTTCTGGCCAATATCCCGGCAGGCATTGACATCATCAATACACTCTATGCCCTAAAGGCCCGTTACTCTTTATTTGCCGGCCTTTATCCGCAGGCATTAACCGCTGCCAACGCTGTTGATCTGACTAAAAAGTCAACCTTCAATTTTGATGCACTATCGCTTAATCCCATTTTTGAAACAGCTACATCTACCAATAATGTAGTACAGCCAAAAGATTCTACCCTGGGTTTATTGCCCCCGTTACAACCATCACTTACCGATGGACGGGTACCGTTTTATACCAGCATTAATGCCACCATTGCCCCACGTTATCGTATCAATGGATTTGGCGCCGCAGCGGCTACGGCTTTTCCTGTTTATCTGCCAGGCGAGATGACGCTTATTAAAGCCGAAGCATATGCAAGGCAAGCCACCCCGGACTTAGTAAATGCGCAAATAGAATTGAATAAAGTAGTAACGAAAACAACTGATCCGTTTGGGGTGAATGCAGCACAACCCGCCGTGGTACTGGCTTCGCAGGCCGCGGTGCTGGATGAAATTTATCGCCAGCGTTCCATTGAATTGTTTATGAGCGGACTAAAACTGGAGGACATGCGCCGGTTTGCAAGGCCTACATCGGAACGCAGGCGCAACCTGATGCCTTACCCGTTGCGGGAGCGGGATAATAATCCCAATACGCCACCCGATCCGGTGTTTTAAAAAGATATTTATTGTAAAAAAGGCTGTCTGTCACAGACGGCCTTTTTTATTTCACTTGGTAAACAAACAGGGTTCGTTTACATTCAATACATGAAAAAATTCCTTTTCCTTTTTTTGTTCTTCATTACTTGTTGCAAGAACAATATTGAAGCGCAAACAGATTCAACTGCGGATTGCTTCGATGCTTTTTTTACAAGCAGTACTCCTATAAAAAATAAATCCTCAGTTAAGCTTTTAGTAGAGAAGGGAAAGACAACCACCTTAGCCGTTTTTACAAAAGCCGATGGCGAAACCAAGCCCATGGCCGGCCTTAAAGATTTGGATGGCGATGGCGTAAAAGAATTGATTGTCTGGGATTATACCGGAGGCGCTCATTGTTGCGATGAGTTTTATTTTTTTAAAAGCAGTGGCGCTAATCAATACAGCTACGTGGCTAAACTATACGCCGGCAACACCTGCGTAGATGCGCAGAACAATTTTGTTTACAATCTGCACGAGTCGTTCGGTTATTTTTTTACCTGCTTTGCCTGTGGGCTTACATCGGACGAAGATGGCAAGCAAACAAAAGGGCTAACCGTTATAGACGATATCAACCTCCATTACAAAGCCGGTAAATTGTTGATACAATCCGGCGATGCGGCCTTGAAATCAACTATAAAAAAGAACCTTGTTTATATTAAAAACCTGGGCTGGGATGGTGGGGTGCCTGATGACGAATTTGATGATGGCCGCCGTAAAGAGCTGGCCTTAAATTTAGCCGCGTACTATTTTTTATTTGGTAAGAACCTGGTAGAGACAAAAAGCCTTTTTACAACTTACTATCCGTTTAAAGATGCGGCTAAAGTTTGGACGCAGTTTATGCAAAACCTGAACAACGTAAAAAAGAATAACGACTTCTGATAGTATTGCAGCAGCAAAAGATACTTCCTTCTGCTTTTGGCTTCCTTCGTGCCCATTGTGGTTCTTTGTGTTCTTCATGTTCCGAAAAACAGGAGCGCTAAGAACAAAAAGCATTCATGAAGAACAAGACGAAATACATAATCACTCCTCACCTGAAAATAATTTTACAGTGCTGCAACGCCGCTCAACCTTTTATTGTCAAGTGGTTTGCAATGCAAGTAAATGGATGATCAACGGATGGTGAAAGAATGCCTGAAAAGCAATCCTGTTGCGCAACGCCTGTTGTACGACCGCTTTGCCGCACCGCTGATGGCCGTCTGCTATCGCTATACCAAATCGGTTGCCGATGCCGAAGATGTGCTACAGGAAGGCTTTGTAAAGGCGTTTAAAAATCTTCACCAATATAAGTCTGAAGGCGAGCTTGGCGCCTGGCTGCGTCGCATTGTGGTGACCACCGCTATCAATTATCTGAAAAAGAACAGCCGCTATAATGCTGAATTGGTTTTTGGCGATGAGCCGCTTCATGCAGTTTCTTCTTACCATCCGCAACTAACCATTGATGCAAAGGAGTTGGCCAACCTGATACGTCAACTGCCATCGGGCTATCAAACCATTTTTAATTTATACGCTGTAGAAGGCTACAATCATTTGGAAATAGGAAAGATTTTAGGCATACAGGAAGGCACATCGCGAAGCCAGTACGCCAGGGCAAGGGCTTTATTGATACAATGGATTGAACAAAAAAATAACGAACACAAAACCACCGCTCATGCAAAATAATTTTGAAAAAGAGGTGCAGCAAAAGATGGAAGAACTTCAGTTGGTTCCATCGCCGCCGCTGTGGGAAAAAATTGCATTGGAGATACAGCCGGAGAAAAAACGGCGGCGTATTTTCTTTTGGATTTTCGTTGCCTTATTGATTGTGGGTATGGGTGCCTGGTGTTATGTAAGCACACCAAACAGGCCATTAAAATCAATGCCTCAAGCCGTAATCCAAAGGCCTTTACATAAAGAGGTTAGCGATACTTTTTCACCTCTTAATACATCTATAAAAAATGGTGATAAGGATACCAGTTCGATCATCAAAAACCAAAAGATAACGGTTCTTACAACAGCGGGTCAATCAACAGGAAATACGTTGGTACTCAACAAAAAAATACACAATAGCGATTTAAATTTACGTTATCCATCTTATAGCGCTCCATCAACCCTTACCTTAACCCCGCCTTCAAAAACAGCTCAATCACTTACACAAAAGGACGGCTTTAATTCGCCGGTAGATAGTAGCATAAAAGTGAACACGAAGAACGAAGAAATAGTTGCAAAAAGCACCGATGTCATTTACCAAAAGTCTCCACTGATAACGGATTCGGCTAAAAAAGAAGAGATAAAAAAGCTGGATAGTTTCTCACCCGCAAAAACTGATTCTGCAACAAAAATTAAGCTAGCGAAGCGCAACAAAACTTGGCGCCGGATTATCAGGTTCAACATTGGTGTTAGCAATTATAGCACAACCTATGCCGGCTTATCAACGGCGCCAGCTCAATATAATTCAGGCGTCAGCGTATCTAATCCGCCGGCTACAAATTATACGCCGTCAGCTACCAAAGCAGGGTTATCTTTTTCCATTGGCTATGGTTTTAAAAAAGCCATTAGCAACAGGCTGCAGTTGGGCCTTGCCCTGCAATATTCTTATTACAGCACCAGCAACGGGGTGGGCAGTTTACAAACATCGTCCAGAACTTTTCTCGCCAATGCCGATACCATCCGCACTAATCAATACTATACAGCCGGCACGCAGCAGCACTATCGTAATAAATTTGGTTTCTTAGAACTGCCGGTCTATCTGCAATATGACCTTTCTAAAAGTCTGTCCGTTAGTGCCGGCGTTGCTTATGGCCGGCTGCTAAAATCTAATGCGTTAACCTACGATTATTCGTCGGGTAGTTATTATTTCAATAGGGCAAATAATAAGCGAAGCCAGATGAATATGTCGGCCGCATTGCAGTATCAATTTCACCTAATGGGCAAGCTTAAAATACAAGCCGGGCCTGCGTTTCGGTATAACTTATTGCGGTTGCAAAACGATGCCGGCTATCCGGCGAAGCATTTATTCGCCGCAGGCTTACAAACAGAAATATTTTTTTAATTCAGGATGCAACGTACCTGATACCACGGTTGTCAGGCGTAGCATAAACGCTTCCTCTAAAGAACTAAAATCAATTACTGTTTACTTAAAATTATCAATATGAAAAAATTGCTGCACCTCGCTCTCAGGTTTTTTGTGGTAGCCTGCATTATCCTTAGCCAACAAAGCTGTTTAAAAGATAGTTGCCGCCAAACTTATAAGTTGTACCGGCCCATCTATCAATCGTTATCCGCGGTTCGTGCCAACATGCGGAGCACTGCGCCACAAGCGTTACAAAGCACTGGCAAACTAACGGTGTACGGTAATTATATCTTTTTAAATGAGAAGAATAAAGGCATTCATGTGATAGATAATACGATCCCGGCGTCACCAAAAAATATTGGCTTTATTGCTATTCCTAATAATGTAGATATTGCCATAAAGGGTTCGTACCTGTATGCCGATTCTTATTCGGATATTATTGTATTTGATATCAGCAACCCGGTTGCTACAAAGCCGGTGAAGTTTATGAACAATGTGATGAAGGAAAAAAATGTGTACTGGTGGCAGGGTATCACCAACGCTGATTCGATTCAGATAGTAACCGGCTATACGGAAAAAGATACGACGGTGGATTGTGCTTCGTACAGCCGCTGGAATAGTTGCGCCAATTGTTCGTATGCTACCACGCAAAGCACGGGCTTCTATTCCGCTTCGCCGCAAACCGGTACTGGTGGCAGCTTAGCTAGCTTTACTATCATTGATAATTATCTATACACCGTTTCCTCTACCAGCTTATACTGTCTGAATATTGCCGATGCCTCCAACCCTCAGCAAACGGCTGTAAAAAATTTAGGATGGGGTATAGAAACTATTTATCCCTTTCAAAATAAACTGTTCATTGGCTCCAACACGGGCATGTCCATTTTTGATGTAAGCAATGCCGGCAATCCATCGCTGCAAAGCACCTTCACTCATGCTACCCGTTGCGACCCCGTGATTGCCGATGCCCGATACGCCTATGTAACCCTGCGTACCGGCACCACTTGCAATGGCAACACCAATGAGCTGAATATAGTGGATGTAAGCAACCTGTCATCGCCGGTTTTGAAACGAACGTACTCTTTGGTAAATCCTTACGGGCTTTCAAAAGATGGCAGCACGTTATTTGTTTGTGATGGAAGAGATGGCATTAAAATATACAATGCTTCCGCGCCGGAAAACCTGCAACTGCTAAAACAATTTACGGGTGTAGAAGCTTATGATGTGATTGCGATGAACCATACCGCTATCGTAGTAGCAAAGGATGGATTGTACCAATACGATTATACGGATGCAACCAACATAAGACAAGTAAGTAAAATGGCTATTTCAAAGTAAAACAATGAGAATAATATCTTTTCTATTGATAATTTTTTCAGCGATTGTTTTCCTTGCTGATGCGCAAAAGAAAGTAATGAAGTTTCAATCGTTGATCCAGGCCGGCTTATTGGAAGGAGAGCAAGGTTCGGCGTTGCAACTGCAAATGGTTTTGGGTGTAAAATATAAAACATGGTCGGCAGGTGGCGGCGCCGGTTTGGATTATTATTATGGAAGAAGCATACCGCTTTTTATAGACGTTCGTAAATCATTTAGCGGCAATGCAAATACACCTTTCCTATATGCCGATGGGGGTTATAATTTTAGCTGGTTACGGGAAAAAGATAAGATCGGGTTTGAGAGTGATTCAAAAGGCGGACTTTATTTGGATGCCGGTATTGGTTATGAGTTGCCGGCATTTAAAACACAAAAGCTATTTTTTAGCGTAGGTTTCAGCCAAAAGAATTTTACAAAGACTTATAATTCGATGCCCTACTTATCTATATGGCCGCCACCGCCGCAAGCCTATCGAACAAACGAATACGTGGCAAGAAGACTGTCAATCAAAACCGGCCTACGGTTTTAAAAATTTCAAGTTGCGTTGTATGCCTTTATACTTGCTGCGGCTGAGTGGCGATTGCCTGAATACCTTTTTAAAAGCTTCTTCCGTAAATTCTTCCCATTGCTTTGTAGAAAGGTTCAACATTTCGGGCAACGGGCTGAAAGCCGCTTCGGCAGTGGGTTTGCTGAAGCGGTTCCAGGGGCAAACATCCTGGCAGGTATCGCAGCCAAACATCCAGTTATCAAATTTGCCCTTCATGTTATCGGGTATCAGTTCGTCTTTTAATTCAATGGTAAAATAGGAGATGCATTGACTGCCGTTAACAACTTTATCTTCATTGATAGCGTTAGTAGGGCAGGCATCAATACATTTGCGGCAGCTACCACAAAAGTCTTTCGCAAACGGATCGTCGTACACTAAATCAAGATCGGTAATCAGCGTAGCGATAAAGAAAAAAGAGCCGTTGCCTTTGGTAATCAGATTGCCATTCTTTCCAATCCAACCTAAGCCGCTCCGTTGCGCCCAGGTTCGTTCCAGCACCGGCGCCGAATCTACAAAGCCTCTTCCTGAAAAATCGCCGATGCGTTCCTGCGCTGCCGCTATCATGCTTCTTAGTGCAGCTTTTATTACGGTATGGTAATCGGTTCCATATGCATACTTGGAAATTTTATGATCGCCGCCAATCGCTTCAGCGGGGTAATAATTTTTTAGCAACGCTATTACCGACTTAGCGCCGGGTACCAGCTTTGTTGGGTCTATGCGCAAATCAAAATGATTCTCCATATAGCCCATCTTGCCATGCAAACCCTTATGCAGCCACGCTTCCAGCCGGCGGGCATCATCGTCCAACAGTTGGGCTTTGGCAATACCGCAATAATCAAAGCCATATTGCGAAGCCAGGCTTTTTATAAGCGCTGTATGTTTTTCTATGTGCGACAAAAGGTGAAAAATGTTTGTAGTGCAAAGTTGCTGGTTCATCACCAGCCAGATTTCTTAAAGTTTTGTTGGCCTGCGTTACCCTTCTTGGATACCGACTTACATCTGCTTTCTGGATATTAAAAAATCCGTACTATCGGAACATTTCAACGACAAATTTTTTTATTTCATCGAAAAGGTAGAAATTGGTTGTACCAAACTATAATACTCATGAGACTATTGTTAACCGCCTTTTTTACCTTCTATTTTTTATCTTCTTCTTGCCAGGAAAGCCCCTATTTAAAATTTGGAAAAATTACCACCGAAGAACTTCAGAAAAAAGTTTACTCCGTTGACAGTTCTGCTAATGCCGTGGTGTTAAGCGATGTCGGCGACATGTCTATCGAAGGCAATTCCAAAGGATGGTTTTCGGTTTATACCAAACGCCATAAGGTGGTTCATATTTTAAATAAAAACGGCTACGATGTGGCCAGCATGGAGGTGGGTTTATATACAGAGAACGAAACCGAAGAAAAGCTGGAGGATGTAAAGGCGGTAACCTATAACCTGGAGGGTGGCAAAATAGTCGAAACAAAATTGGAGTCCAAGAACATCTTTACCGAGAAGCGCAGCAAGCACCTTATCATCAAAAAATTTACCCTGCCCAATGTAAAAGAAGGCAGCATTATAGAAGTGCAGTATGCGGTTGTATCCGACTATATTCATCACCTTGATCCGTGGAATTTTCAGGGTAGCGTCCCTTGCCTTTGGAGCGAATTGAAGTTCTCGGTTCCGCAGTTTTTTTCTTACGCTTTTTTAAGCCGTGGTTATGTAAAAATGGCCATTAACGATAAGAAAGATCGTACCACCAACTTTACCGTTCGCGAAACCAGAGGCACCGGGTCGGCCGAAACCTATTCCATTACATCGGGGGTTACCGATTATCGCTGGGTAATGAAAGATATACCTGAATTAAAGGAAGAAAACTTTACCTCAACGCTTGAAAACCACATAGCCAAAATTGAATTTGAGCTGATAAGCAAAAACCAACCGCTTGAACCTTACAACTACAGTGGCACCTGGACTAAGCTTACAAAAAATTTGATGGATGCGGACTTTTTCGCCAGTGGCATCAAAGGTTCAAACGGATGGTTGTCCGATGAAACAAAGCCCATGTTCGCCAGCAGCAAATCTGATCTGGATAAAGCAAAAAAAGTATATAATTATGTACGTGATGGATTCACTTGTACCGATTATTCCTCTATGTATTTAGAACAGTCAGTAAAGAGCACCTTCAAATCAAAAAAAGGCCGCTCTTCGGAAATCAATATGTTGCTGGTGGCTATGTTACGCAATGCAGGCCTACAGGCCGACCCTGTTATTCTAAGCCGAAGCAGCCGTGGATACGCATATGATTTGTATCCGTTGGTGGACCGGTTTAACTATGTAATAGCGCAGGTAAAAATGGGGGATAAACTCGTTTACCTTGATGCCTCGCACAGCCATCTTGGCTTTGGAAAGCTATTGCCTGATTGTTACAATGGCCATGCACGGGTGGTAGATGAAGCCGCCACGCCACTTTACTTTTTAGCCGACTCCTTGCGGGAGCGAAAGGTAACAGCGCTGTTTTTAAACAACGACGCCAAAGGCGGTTGGCGCGGCAACATGTCGCAGACGCCGGGGTACTACGAATCGTACCGGTTACGTGATAAAATAAAAGAGAAAGGAGAGGCGGAATTTTTTAAAGAAGTGCAGAAAGATTTTGGTGGCGATGTAAAAATTGAGAACGGCCATGTGGATTCGTTGCTTAATTATGATGAGCCGGTGGGCATTGCTTATGAGCTTAGCTATGCGCCGGAGAAGGAAGATATTTTATACCTCAATCCTATGTTTGGCGAAGGCTATAAAAAGAACCCCTTTACATCAGCCGAACGGTATTACCCTGTGGAGATGCCGTACACTACGGACGAAACATATATTCTGACAATGGAAGTTCCGGAGGGGTATGTGGTAGATGAATTACCCAAGCAAATACTGGCGAAATATGATGAGGAAGGCACCTCCTTTTTTGAATACCGCATTCAACAATCCGGCACCACTATCTCACTTCGTTCCCGTATAAAGCTGGCCCGGGCCTACTATGCACCGGACGAATACGAAGGCCTGCGGGCTTTCTTTAACATGGTGGTAAAAAAGCAGGGAGAGCAGATCGTGTTTAAAAAGAAAAAATAAGCCATGAAAAAAATCAATGCCCTTGCCTTCTTCCTGCTTTCATTTTTTATGGTAGCAGCACAGGTAAAATATCCTGCAAGCGCCATACCGGCTTCGCTTTTAAAAGATGCCAATGTGGTAAAAAGAGCAGAGGAAGTACAATTTGAAATAAAGAATTTGCACGAAGCTATTTACACCCGCAAGTTTGCCTTGACTATCTTAAATGAACTTGGCCAGAATGAAGCCGAACTGGTGGTAGGGTATGATAAGCTGCATAAAGTGTCAACTATTGAAGGGGCGCTTTTTGATGCCGCAGGCGTACAGCTAAAAAAAGTAAAAGGCAAAGACATTGGCGATTTTAGCGCTACCAGTGATATCAGCTTGTATGATGATAACCGCGTGAAAGTGCATGATTTTAACTACAAAGTGTTTCCATACACAGTAGAATACATGGTGGAAGTGGAGTACAATCATACTTTTCATTTTCCCGATTGGGAGCCGCAATCCCTTGAGCATTTGGCAATAGAGCAAAGCGCTTACACTTTTATTTCACCCGATAGTTACACGCTGCATTACAAAGCTTTCAACTATAAAGGCGACCCTGTTACTACAAACGGAAAAGGAAAAAAGACCATGCATTGGGAAGTGAAATCATTGCCTGCTATCATTAAGCCTTTTGCTGCGCCGCTTTGGAACGAACTCACCACCTCAGTATGTTTCGCTCCGTCCGAATTTGAGATTGAGGGCTACAAAGGCAATGCATCATCATGGATGGAGTTTGGAAAATTCATGCTGGCTTTAGATGAAGGACGTGATAAGTTGCCCGATGCCATCACACAAAAAGTGGCGGCTTTAACCGATGGCGTCACCGACCCAAAAGAAAAAGTAAAAAAACTGTACGATTTCCTCCAACATAATACACGGTACATCAGCATTCAATTGGGCATTGGTGGGTTTCAGCCATTTGAAGCCGGTTATGTAGCGCAAAAAGGTTATGGCGATTGCAAGGCATTAAGCAACTACATGTATAGTTTATTAAAGGCGGCGGGCATCAAATCTAACCTGGCGTTAATTAGCGCTGGTAAGGGGATTGATGCGAAATATCTGATGGAAGATCTGCCTTCCACACAGTTTAATCACATGGTTTTATTTGTGCCTTTTGCAAAAGACACGATGTGGCTGGAGTGTACCAGCCAGGACGAGTCAGCGGGCTACTCGGGCAGCTTTACCGGCAACCGCAAAGCCTTAGCCATTACCGATGACGGTGGCAAGTTAGTAGCCACGCCACGTTATACGGCAAGGGACAATACGCAGCTTAGGGTGATTAGGGGCCGCATTGATAACGAGGGTAACCTTACCATTTTATCTAATACCCGGTATGCCGCTTTACAACAGGATTATTTAAGCGGAATGATTAACGCTTTGTCAAAAGACAAGGTCAAAAAATATTTGAATGAAGAACTGGATTTATCTACCTACGACATTGCCGATTTTGCCTATACCTCTAAAAAAGACCTGATGCCGGAGGTGAACGAAGCCTTGAAAATTGATGTCACCAACTATGCAACGGTAAGCGGCCGCCGTTTGTTTATAGCACCCAATATCATGAGTCGTGGCGGTAAAAAGATTACAGTAGATGATACCCGCAAATGGGACTATGTAATTGACAATGCCTACCGCGATATAGACAGCGTGGAAATAGCCGTGCCGGCGGGTTATACGCTGGAGGCTGTGCAGCCGGACGTAAAGTTGGTAACCCCGTTTGGGACGTATAGTTCTAAGGTAAAACTGGAAGGCGATAAGATCATCTACTACCGCAATATGGAACAATGGAGCGGCCGTTACCCGGCTAAAGACGGCGCTGCCCTTGCCGAATTTTATGCTACCATTTATAAAGCCGATAGAAGCAGAGTAGTGTTGGTAAAGAAGGACTAAATTTATTTGTACGTAAAGAATATTTTTTCTTTACGTAATCGTTTTATCTTTATCAAAATTTGGATCATGGATGCGAAAATCACCTTAAGTTTTAGTGGGGCAGTGGCAGACAAAGCCAAGCGTTATGCGGAAAAAAATAACGTAAGCCTGAGCCGGCTGGTAGAGTTTCTTTTGGATAAGGTGACATCATCGGGTTATGCTTCATTTGAAGAATTTCCGGTGGCGGATTGGGTACACCAGGTTGCAGAAGGCGAAGCTGTTTACCAAACAAAGAACCGTTCCAGAAAGGGCATGAAGAAAGATTTTTATTCGTCTAAAAAATGAAGATTTTTGTTGACGCCAATTTACTTGTATCGGTTCTTAACAAAGAGTATCCGCTATTTACGTATAGCTCACGGGTGCTAAGCCTTAGCAGTAAGAAAGGGTTTGAAATTTTTACCTCGCCTATTTGCCTGGCTATTGCTTTCTACTTTGCCGAAAAAAAATCAACCTCTAAAATGGCGTTTGAAAAAATGCGGTTGTTGTGCCAGCATCTTTCCATTGCCGGTTCTTCGGCCGATGTTGTTCAAAGTACTTTAGCTAACAAAAAAATTAAGGACTTTGAAGACGGGCTGGAATATTATTCAGCCCTTGCGGCAAAATGTAATTTTATCATTACAGAAGATGTTCACGACTTTTATTTTTCCGAGATACCGGTTTTTACGGCAAGAGATTTTTTTGAGAAGCATTTGGTAGAAAATAAAAACTGATGGCAAAAATATTCGCCCCTATTTCGTTACTCCAACAATATCCCTTCTGGCCAATGTACGCCAAGCAGTACCATACATTCTATCAAGATAAGCAGCCATCATGTTGTTGTATGCGATTATTTGCCTTTCTGGTTGCCAAATGACACAGCCAAACAGCAGGTAGTGAACTGAAAATCTATTTTCAAAATCGGTGTCTTCGTTTGTTCTACCTTGGCCTCCCCGACCAGATCTGCAATAAAATTTTATATGGTGGCTGGCAATATCATTTAATGCAATAGTACTATCTACAGGAATTGACTTAGCATAGGCAATGCTGCGTTTAATTTTCTCTTTTGCAATAGAATCTTCTCCGCTATAATTTTTATTTGTCTTAGTACGTACCTGGCAATTCACTGTGCTGCAAATAATAACTAAGACTAAACAAAAACAAAACACTTTTTTCATATAACTCATTTTTTTGAATTGATGGCAAACTGTTTATCCATCACCTTCTTCAGCTCCAAATACACAGCCGCACTTTGTTCACTCATCTCCTTCTTCACAAAAAACACAACCGCATACCCTCTGCTAAAATCAACAATCGGCCAGGTACCAAACAAGCTTGGGCAAGCTAACATGTTTGCGCCAGCCGCTCCCCTCGCCATCTCCGATGGAGAGGGGCCGGGGGTGAGGTCCCAACTTCCCAACGCATACATAAACCCTTCTGTAGCTTTCGGTGAAAATTTCATCTGCTCCTTTGTTACCTGTAGTTTCCGCATTTCTGCCATAGCCGCTTCACTCAGGTATTGCTTGTCGCCCACCTTGCCATTGGCTAACAGCATAGCTAAGAATTTAGCATAATCAGCAGCCGTAGATTTAGCCCCGGCCGATGGATCAGGAGCCGTTAAATCCAGTACACTAAAGGTGGTGTTGCGCATACCGAGCTGCGAAAAAAAGCGCTGCTTCATCAAGGCATCAAACTTTTTCCTGGTCACTACTTCGGCTACTTTACCGGCTATATTAATACCGATATTGCTGTAGCGGAACTCCGTACCCGGATTGGTTTGTATCTCCTTGCGGGCAAAGTCTAGCATCTCATCGTCAAGCGAATTAAACTTCTTTCTTTCAAATATTTTTTGAAGTACAGTGCCCTGCGACTGAATGCCGGTCTGATGCGAAAGGCATTGGCGAAGGGTAATATAAGCCTTGCCATATTGCTCAAACACGGGCAGGTACTTGCTCACCTTATCATCTAATGAAAGCTTGCCTTCATCTACCAGTTGCATGATGAGGGCGGTAGTAAACCATTGGCTGGCGGCTTGTATTGGCGCTACCGTTTTGTTGTTGAAATCACCATAAGCCTTTTGCCAGATGACACTGTCTTTACTGGTTACTACCACAACGAAATCATTACCCAAGATGGCTTTGTTGGCTTCAATGGCTTTATCGGTTTCACTAAAATTTTTCTGTGCCTTCGCCACCTGCTGAAATAACAGAAAAGCCACTGCCAGACTGAATTTGAGGCAGATTGTTTTAACTTTAGCTGACATAGTTACGCTGTTCACAATATGGAGTTTTATTTGTAAGATAACGTTCGCTATGTAAATATGGTATAAAGCCAGGCAGCTAACTTTCTTTATCACCTCTTTTTAAGAGCAATTAAAAATGAGGTAAAAAATTAAACAGGTTAGTAGCGATGCGTAGAAAAAATAATCAGTCACCTTTAAGCTAAAACCTCATAGGAACAATATATGAATCTTAACAACTTCACTATCAAAGCCGCTGAAATTATACAGGCATCCCAACAGGTAGCGTATAATAATAAGGCCAGCAATATAGAAACGGAGCACATCTTAAAAGCGATGCTCGATCAGCAGGATTCGCCGGTTGAATTCTTATTAAAAAAGAATGGCGTTAACCTTCAGCAGTTGGAAAGCAAGCTGGATGCGGAGATCAGCCGGTTGCCAAAAGTTACCAGTGGCGACCCGGCGCAAAATATCAGTCGCGATGCCAACAACGCGGTACTAAAAGCCACCGCATCGCTAAAAACGTTTGGCGATGAATTTGTAACACCCGAACATTTATTATTGGCCTTGTTACAAGGCAGCACCGACAGCACCGCGTTGTTATTAAAAGATGCCGGCTTAACCGAGAAAGGTTTGATAGCCGCCATAAAGGATTTACGCAAAGGCTCAACGGTGACTTCGCAAACACAGGAAACCCAGTTTAACGCCTTAAACAAGTATGCAAGAAATTTGAATGAAGCGGCCCGTAGCGGCAAGCTTGATCCGGTGATTGGCCGCGATGAGGAGATCCGCAGAACGCTTCACATTTTATCGCGCCGTAGTAAAAACAATCCGATACTGGTAGGTGAACCCGGTGTAGGTAAAACCGCTATAGCAGAGGGTTTGGCCATACGCATCGTTAACGGCGACGTACCCGAAAATCTAAAATCAAAAATTATTTTTGCTCTTGATTTAGGCCAACTGATTGCTGGCGCCAAATACAAAGGCGAGTTTGAAGAACGCTTGAAAAGCGTGATCAAAGAAGTGTCAACGAGCGAAGGCGAGATTATTTTATTCATTGATGAAATTCATACGTTGGTGGGCGCCGGTGGCGGCGAAGGGGCGATGGATGCGGCTAATATTTTAAAGCCGGCGTTGGCCCGTGGCGAACTAAGAGCTATTGGCGCGACAACACTCAATGAGTATCAAAAATATTTTGAAAAAGACAAAGCATTAGAACGCCGGTTTCAAAAAGTATTGATTGATGAACCTTCGGTGGAAGATGCTATCTCTATCCTTCGCGGATTAAAAGACCGTTACGAAACACATCATCATGTTCGGATAAAAGATGAAGCCATCATTGCGGCGGTAGAGTTATCTACCCGCTATGTTACTGATCGCTTCTTACCCGATAAAGCCATTGACCTGATTGATGAAAGTGCGGCCAAGCTTCGCTTAGAGATGAACTCCATGCCCGAAGAATTGGATAAATTAGAAAGGGCTATTCGCCAGTTGGAAATAGAACGTGAAGCCATCAAAAGAGAGAACGATGATGATAAGTTAAGAGAGCTGAATACACATCTTGCCAACCTGGCCGTAGAACGTGATACACTCAAAGCCAAGTGGCAGGAAGAGAAAGGCCTGGTAGATAAAATACAAACCGCCAAGGCCGATATAGAAGGCTTAAAGCAACAAGCCGAGCAGGCCGAACGCGAAGGCGATTATGGTAAAGTGGCCGAGATACGCTATGGAAAAATTAAAGAGCAGGAAGGAAAGATTGCTGAATTGCAAACCGACCTGAATGAAATGAGTGCGCATAGCAAGCGGCTGATGAAGGAAGAAGTGGATGCTGAAGACATTGCCGAAAGCGTAGCCAAATCAACTGGCATACCAGTAAGTAAAATGTTGCAAAGCGAACGCGAAAAATTATTGAATCTGGAAGATGAATTGCACCAAAGGGTGATAGGGCAGGAGGAAGCTATTACCGCTGTTGCCGATGCCATCAGAAGAAGCCGCGCCGGTCTGCAGGACCCTAAACGTCCGATTGGTTCGTTTATCTTTTTAGGTACTACCGGCGTAGGTAAAACAGAGCTGGCAAAAGCCCTGGCTGATTACTTGTTTGATGACGAGCACATGATGACCCGCATCGACATGAGCGAGTACCAGGAGAAGCATACGGTATCGCGTTTGGTAGGTGCGCCTCCGGGCTATGTAGGCTACGATGAAGGCGGCCAGTTAACCGAAGCCGTTCGCCGTAAACCTTACCAGGTGGTGCTTTTAGACGAAATTGAAAAGGCCCATCCCGATGTTTGGAACATTATGCTGCAGGTGCTGGATGATGGACGATTGACTGATAATAAAGGCCGTGTGGTAAATTTTAAAAACACCATCATCATCATGACCTCCAACATGGGCAGCGACATTATACAGGAGAATTTTGCCAATGTAACAGAGAAGAATAAGGAGCAGATTGTAGAGCGTACAAAAGCCGAAGTAATGGTGCGGTTGAAGGATACTATCCGGCCCGAATTTTTGAATAGAGTAGATGAGATTATCCTCTTTCAACCCTTGATGCGTAGTGAGATAAAAGGCATCATTAAAATACAATTGGAAGACCTGAAAAAGCTGGTGGGCCAAACCGGTATTCAGTTGCAGTACTCTAACTATTTAGTTGATTACTTAGCCGAGAATGGCTTTGATCCGCAGTATGGCGCCAGGCCGCTAAAGCGATTGATACAAAAAGAGATTGTGAATAGCTTAAGCAAGAAAATTCTTGGGGGCGGTCTTGATAAATCGCAACCGGTATTGGTAGATGTATTTGATGGGGTGGTGGTGTTTAGAAATGAAGTGGAGCAGCATGTGGGGTAAGGAGAAAGTGGTAAGTAGTAGGTAGTAAGTTATAAGTTAAAGCCTTCGCAGTGATGCGAAGGCTTTTTGTTTTTATATATCAGAGGTTTGTCTATGCATTGAGCTGTGGTTGCGTCGCACTCTTGTACGTTGACATCGCTATTCTCTATGAATTTTGCTCTTCAATTTTGGATTGAAAATGAATTAAGTTTGGAACAATAATCGGATCAATACAACCGAAATAACCAACTAATTCTAACACATAATATGATCGAAAGGCCACAGACAATTCAAATATTTCTTCCGGACGGCAACCCTACAAGTATCAAAATAGCTGATTTAACAAACAGAATGATTGTAGCGGTTCTTATTCCAAGAAACAAGTTGACTGAATGCGGAATAAGGCCAGAAGTAAGAAAATATGGTATCTACTTTCTTTTCGGCGTTGATGAAGACAAAGCAAAACCAATTTCCTATATCGGTGAGACAGAAGACTGTTTCGAGCGCCTGAAAACGCATAACAAATCAAAAGATTTTTGGAATTATGCCGTTGTAATAACATCTAAGTCCAACACATTTACAAAATCACATGTAAAGTACTTAGAACATATATGCATCAAAGTAGCAAATGATATTAGTCGTTACGAAACTGACAATTTATCAACACCAGCAAAACCATATATTACTGAAAGTATGGAAGCTGACCTCCTGGACAATTTTGATACAATAAAGGTTCTTCTTTCAACACTCGGATTCCCAATTTTTGAAGAAATCAGAAAGTCATCTAAAAAAAAGGATTTGCTTTATTGCAAGGGAAAAGATGCAAGTGCGCAAGGTGAACTGATTGACGACGGCTTCGTGGTGTTAAAAGGATCAAAAGCAAATAAAGACGAAACAAAAACAGCCGGTACATGGGTAACAGGTATGCGTAAGAAACTAATTGATGATAAAATTATTACTCCAGAAAATGGGGTGCTAATTTTTGCGGAAGATTTCATTTTCGGCTCTCCAAGTGCCGCTGCTGCTGCTGTGTTAGGACGTAGAGCAAATGGCTGGACAGAGTGGAAAAATAAAGAGAATAAAACTATTGATGAAATATATAGAGTTGATGCGATAGGAGGACCTTTTGAAGCGTAGCTTGGCTACTTGAAATATTTACCCTTACTTCCCGTTGCGTCTCCGCTTCAGTCATTCGTTTCTATTGCTAATTCTCCGTGGGACTCGTTGTGTAGCGGCTGCATAGTACCCAATGACCTCCACCGAATCTTTTCAACAAGCTTCTCATAATACTGCAAAAAACAATATAGAAGAAAAACTGATTGGGATGGCGAGGCTTAGCTGTCGTTTCAAAACACCTTTCTATCTTGTTCATCAAAGCCTTCCTTCCCCATGCAAAGAATTTTCCTTCTTCTATTTTTAATACCTGTCTTTTGTTTTAGTCAAATACCAAAGCCCAAACCAAACACCTATGTCAACGATTACACCCACACCTTAGCCGCAGAAGAAATTACTCAATTAAATAAAAGGCTTCGTTTGTTGGAAGATAAAACCAGGGTGCAGGTAGCTATAGTTCTCATCAATGAATTACCACAAGATGTAACGATAGAAGAGTACGCAAGAGACATTGGCAACACCTGGAAAGTTGGCACCAATCACAATGGAATAATCTTTGTTGCCGTTTTAAAGAGCCACAAGCAACGGTTGGAAGTAGCAGAAAGATCGGAGGGTGATATAACCGATGTTGCGGCAAAAGAAATACTGGATAATCTGCAGGTTCTGCTGCGCCAAAAAGCTTACTACACAGCACTCCACTTGCTCATCACACAGATCAGTGAGCGCCTTATTCCGAATACTTCATCACCCGATACCGCAGCTCAAACGCCATTGCAACTAACGCAAAATAGTGCCGCCTCAAACGAACAAAGTGAATTTGAAAGGGACAAAGCAAAATGGAACAGCTACCGTCCTTACGAAACGGCAGCCATCATTGGTGGCGCTGTATGTTTTCTCATCTGGGCTTATCGCTATAAGAAAAAGTACCGGGCAAAAAATATCGTCAATGGGGTTTACATTGGCATTGGAAGTGAATATTATGCAAGTACCCACCCCGAACAAAGTAGTAGTGATGACGGTTCAAAATCTGGTGATTTTGGCAGCGATGGGGGAGGTGGGTTCTCCGGTGGTGGCGCCTCCGGTGATTGGTAATTCTTTATCCACCGGCCATATTCAAATCTTCACTAAACCCTTCTCACCACAGGATAGTTCTCAAACTCCCTTTCTTTACATTGGCTTTTCAAACCGGTTGCATGCTAATACGCGGACTTTTTTTCTTCGCCATAATAATTTTTGGCGCTTCCTCTTTTGCCCAGCAAAGCTTCACAAAAATAGGCAACGAATACACCTTCACATCACCAGGTAAAACACTGAAAATAGAATTTTGTACACCCACCATGTTCCGGGTTAGAAGTGCATCAACCAACAATTTCGAAGCTAATGAAACCTGGATGGTAGTCAAGTATGATTGGCCTCCTGTCGCCATTACAAATTCTGAAAATAAAGGCTTGGTTAAGTTACAAACTTCTGCATTGACTATCACTATACAAAAACCTTCCTTAACCATAGAAGTACTTACCAACGATGGCAAACTGCTTTCCTCTGAAAACGTTGCTGGCGGCGGTATTTCAACTAATGGCGAAGCTGTTGGCTGTATAAAAAAGTTAGCTCCCGATGAACATTTTTTCGGCTTTGGAGAACGTATGGACTTCCTTGATCGCAGAGGCAAAAGTTTGACCTTAAACGTTGGTAGAGGTGCCGGGCTGCCGCACATTATTGGTGCATATAATATTCTCGAAGCTAATTATTGTCCCATCCCTTTTTTTATGAGTACGGCTGGTTATGGCCTCTTTTTTCACAACGCTTACCCAACTAAATGGAACATGGGCAGCGAGAGAAAAGATGCTTTTTCTTTTAGTGCGCAAGGTGGTGAGATGGATTATTATTTTATGCTGGGGCCTAAGTTTCCAGCTATCGTTTCGCAATACACAATGCTTACCGGCCGTGCGCCTTTGATGCCAAAAGCAGCTTATGGTTTACACCTGGGAAAGTACTCCGGTGGCGCCTGGGGTTACGAGCAATATACTTCAGATGCTTATGTATTAGCCTTGGCAAGAAGGATGCGTGAGTTGGGTATTCCGGTTGACTTGTTATGGCTCGACAGCACCTGGCGCATCTTTGGCGATGTAGGTGGAAAAGGCGCTACATCGTTTGAATGGAGGGAAACATTTAAAGATCCGAAAGGTATGTTTGATAGCCTCTATGCGATGCACTTTAAAATGGTTGGCTTGCATCTTCGTCCCCGGTTTGACAACGGCAAAAAATTAAAATTGTTAGACACGGCACAAGCCTTAAAATACACCTATCCCGAAGGTTCGTATGCCGGCGAGTTTGTCAATTTTTTTGATTCGGCATCCGTTGATTTTTGGTGGGAACATGGCGTGAAGCGCATAGCTAACACGGGCGCCCGATTTTTAAAAACCGATGAAGGCAGCGCCTTTGGTGCACTGGCTAATGAGAGTGATAAGATCGGCCCGCAAGGCAAAGACATTGCAAAGCTGCATAACCTTTTTCCGTTAGCGTATGCTAAAGCACCGTTCGAAAAATTTCAGGATTTTAATCACCTGCGGGGCCTCAATCAAACCCGTGAGGGCTATGCTGGTATTCAACGTTATCCTTACATTTTTGCCGGCGATTGGCCCAGCGAATGGCAATACTTTGCACCAGTGATCAAGGCCGGTTTAAATATTGGACTGTCGGGTGTGGGGGCCTGGGCGCATTGTGCTGGTGGCTTTGAACATGTAGCTGATCCGGAGCTTTATATCCGGTGGATACAGTTCGGCATGTTCAGTCCTGTGGCCCTGGTATTTGGTATGGATCATCCGGGCTACAAAGAACCCTGGGCCTATGGCGATGATGCCCTACGCAACTTTAAAAAATACGATTCGCTTCGCTATGCGTTGTTGCCTTACATCTACAGCAACGCCTTCCAAATGAACCAGACTGGCGAACCGGTAATGCGTGCTTTGGTATTAGATTATCAGGATGATGAGAATGTGTATGAAATCGGCGACCAGTACCTGTTTGGTAAGAAACTGATGGTTTGTCCGGTTACGACAAAAGGCGCACAAACCCGTACGGTTTATTTACCTGAAGGAGTGTGGTACGACTGGTGGACCGGTAAAAAATACAATGGCAAAAGTTATGTACATGTAGTAACGCCACTTGATACCTTACCGCTGTTTGCCAAAGAAGGCGCCATCATTCCTATGCAGGCTTCTATGAATTATGTGGCAGAGAAAAAGGTGGACCTAGTAACGCTGGATGTTTTTCCCGGTAATGGTTCCTTTGAGTTATACGAAGATGATGGTGAAAGCTTGAACTATCAGCAAAGGAATTATAGCATCACTGCTATTATCACATCGCAAAATGCGAAGGGAACAGTTATCACTATTAATAAGCCTGTAGGGAAATTTATTGCAACCCAACATAGCTATTTAGTAAGGCTTCATTTGGATAAAGATCCCAAAACAGTTTCAGAGAACGGAACAGTAATAGCAAGCAGTACAAAGGCATGGTGGTATAATGAAAAGGAGAAAGTTATTTACGTAAAAACATCCGGTGATAATGCAAAGAATATTGAGATCAGGTTTTTGAATTAGGGTGATTTTAGTTGTACGGTGAGGATTTGAATTGGAATTTTTATCTTTGAAATATGTACAGAAAAAAAGTAGCGACAACTGATATACTCAAAAAGCGGGTAGTTAAAAAAGAACCCAAGCCTGGTACATGGGCGGCAGTTATAAAGTCAGTGGAGTTAGCTAAGAAAGCAGGCTTAACCTACCCCTGATGGAAAAGATAATGTTAGACAGTAATGTTATCATTGATTTAATCAGAAATAAGGACAAAGCTTTAGAGCGGTTATTAGATTTCAGCCACTATCAGTTTACTATTTCCCATTTCGTTTATATAGAAGTTTTGGCAGGGGCCCAAAAGCATCGAAAAGCGGATACATCAAAGTTCTTAAGAGCATATTCCGTTCTTCCTTTCAATTCAAACGCTCATGAAGAAGCCCGGTTATTGGCACGCCGCTACCATGCCGGCAAACCTATGGACTTGCTCATTGCCGCTCATGCAAAAGCCGAAAAAGTTCCGCTGCTTACCAACAACATAAACGACTTCGCCAAGTTTAAAGGATTGAAAACAATGCATTATCGTCTTCCCTATTGACAAGCTACCGGAGAACATGATACTTGTTAGATAAGAAAGTGATATTTTGCTTTTATGAAATTGCGATTGGTTCATCTCTCCATCTACCTTCTCTTTCAAATAAAAACTTTGGTTGCTCAGCAGGTTATTGTTTCCAGTCCGGATAAGGCCATTACTGCAACCTGCTGGCTAACCAAAAATGGCGAACCACGATATACTATAACTTATAAAACGACATCCATACTAAAGGAATCGAAACTTGGTTTGGCAACCGATGATGGAACCTTTGTACAAAACATGACGTTACTGAATGCATCTGCTATTGAAGCCGTGAAGGATCATTACGAACTATACACCGGCAAAAAAAGTCTGGTTAATTATACCGCTAACAGGCGAACGATTCACCTAAAAAACAGTACAGGAAAGAAGCTTGATATTATCTTCCAACTATCCAATGATGGCGTAGCGTTCCGGTATGCCTTTCCCGATAACTCCAGTAGCAAAAAAACAATTACGGAAGAACAAACCACCTTTCATTTTGATACGTCAGCAAGGGCATTTCTACAACCGATGCAGGTAGCAAAAACCGGCTGGCAGCAAACCAACCCGGCTTATGAAGAACACTACCTTCAAAACATTCCCGTAACCGACTCTGCGCCTACAAAAGCAGGCTGGGTATATCCCGCCTTATTCCGTCAAAATACCACCTGGGTATTAATTACAGAAGCAGCGGTGGATAGTAACTATTGCGCTACACGATTGCAAGCCCGGTCGCCCGGAGGTGAGTACCACATTGGTTTTCCGGATGTAAGAGAAACCGTAAAAGGGGGAACCACACTGCCAAAATTTACTACGCCTTATGCGTCGCCCTGGCGCATCATTACCATTGGCAGCCCAAGAACAATTGCTGAATCTACACTTGGCACCGATCTCGCTAAGCCTTCTATTGTCTTTGATAAATCATTTATAAAACCAGGTAAAGCATCGTGGAGCTGGATCATGTCTAAAGACGATTCCATTGTTTATACCGAACAGCTTCGCTATATAAATTATGCCGCCAACATGAACTGGCAATATTGTCTCATAGATGTGAACTGGGACCAAAAGATCGGCTATGATAAGATTGCAGAGTTGGCGAAGTATGCCGCTACAAAAAATGTCGGGCTGTTGCTTTGGTATAATTCGGCCGGCGACTGGAACACTGTCAAATACACCCCAAAAGGAAAATTGCTTACGCATAGCGATCGTATGTTGGAATTCAATCGCTTAAAAGCAATGGGTATCAAAGGAATAAAAATTGACTTCTTTGGTGGCGATGGCCAGTCGGTGATGCAATACTATACCGACATTTTAAAGGATGCGGCAACAGTGGGTTTGATGGTCAACTTTCATGGCGCCACCTTGCCCCGCGGCTGGCAACGCACCTATCCCAATTTGATCACAACAGAAGCCGTCCGCGGTTTTGAAATGATCACCTTCAATCAGGCCGATGCCGATGCTGAAGCGGCCCATTGCGCTATGCTTCCCTTTACCCGCAATGCCTTCGACCCAATGGATTTTACACCTATGAACCTTTATAAAATTCCAACGAAGGTGAAGCGTAAAACCACCAGCGGGTTTGAGTTGGCCACGTCCGTACTTTTTTATTCGGGCATTCAGCACTTTGCCGAATCGCCTGATGGTATGAGCCATGTACCTGACTATGTGCAACAATTTTTACGAGCCCTTCCGGTACGTTGGGATGATGTAAGGTTTATAGACGGTTATCCGGGCCGGTATGTTGTGATGGCGAGAAAGGCAGGCAGCAAATGGTACATCGCCGGTATTAATGCTGGAGACACAGTAAAAAGAATTGAATTTAATCTTAGCGATTTTAATGCAAAAGCCGGCAGTTTTATCAGCGATGGAACAGAACCCTTTTCCTTTTTGAGAAAGAATATTTTTTCCAATGGCCTCTACCAAATTATTATGAAACCCTCTGGTGGTTTTGTAATGGTGCTGGAATAAGCACATGGTTTTAATCGCATTGGGTTAACGGGTAGATAGGTACATATTGGTAGCTCATTCCTAACTATTACTTGCCGTACTTCGGAACAATTCTCAATTATTGCTGTAAAGTGAAATTGTTTGTGGCTTTATCCTTTTAAACATTTGTAGGCAGACAAAAAATTTAGAATCATGAATCACCCATCAAAATCTATCAGGGCATTTATTGGTGCAAAGGACTTTGCCGTATCAAGAAGTTTTTACACTGAATTAGGGTTTCAGGAATCTGTTATTTCAAAAGACATGTCTTACTTCAACGTGTATGACACATTGGGTTTCTACCTGCAAAACAGTTATGTTGAGGATTGGGTTAATAACTCCATGCTATTTCTTGAAGTGGACAATGTAGTGCAACACTTTGATGCCCTGCTAAAGCTTGGGCTTCATAAGAAATACAAAGGTGTTAGATTGGTACCGGTAAGACACGATGACTGGGGTAGCGAATGTTTTTTGCACGACCCTTCAGGCGTGTTATGGCATTTTGGAGAATTTAAGAAGTGAAATTTCTCTTCGGCAACTATTTATAAAGTACCGACTGCATGGGTGCATTCAATAGAAAGACTCATTTGTTCTTTTTATTTTAATGGTGATGTATGTCCATGATTTTCATAAGGTACAAAGCCCGTCGTTACGCAATCGTTCCCGGAAATATTCTTTCATTTTTCAGGATGCAACAGGATAGTTGCCGGATGCTAATTGGTACTTTAGTCTTGCTGAACGATAACAATACTGCGTACACCTTCGATTGCTAAATTTTTATATTAAAAGCTATATGAGAAAATCTCCGATTTTACTGTGTCTGCACGGCAAGCCGCCATTTCATAAACCAGGCCCGCTTTTACAAGAACAAAAGCCATCACTTATTACATCACATGCAGAAGCCCTGCGTTTCTGTTTTAGTGCTATTGCCTTAAACACAGTAACTCATTAAATGCGCTAATTACTTATGAATAGAACGATGAAACGCCTTGCGCCTTTTCTGGCTATATTTTTTGTAACCGCAGGTTGCAAAAAAAAGTTTGAAGACTATTATGCAGCGCCTGCCAATGGTAACCCCGCTATTTATCAACAACTGCAAACGAGGGGAAATTTCAGTAAGTTGCTTGGCCTGATTGATAAAGCAGGTTATAAGCAAACCCTTAGCAGTGCCGGTTATTGGACGATGTTTGCCCCCTCCGATTCAGCTTTTGCCGCTGACATAGATTTTAAAACATGGCTGCAAGGCAAAGGCGCTTCCAGTGTAGATGCAGTGGACTCTATAACCGCCCAAAGCCTCGTTCAGTACCTGCTGGTATTTAATGGTTTTAATAAGGATAGACTGGATGATTACCAGTCAAACATTGGCTGGGTAGTCAATAATTCTTTCAAACGCCGCACCGCCTATTATACCGGTTTCTATAATGATACGACAGTGTCAGGCCAGTCCGTGAAAGCCGTCGCCTCTAACCGCAACAACCCCGGCTCCGGCACGGGCTATTATGCTACTACAGACAATAACAATAAATACATTCCCTTTTTTACTACCGATTTTTTTACCACCAAAGGATTGTCCGCTACCGACTATAACTACTTCTATCCTAATTCAACATACAGCGGTTTTAATGTAGCGGGTGCAAGGGTAACGCAACAAGATATTGCTGCCGAAAACGGCGTCATTCACATACTTGATAAAGTGGTTACACCACTTTCCAGCTTAGACCAGTACCTGCGCACAAAGCCCGAGTATAGCGAGTTTCGGAAGTTACTGGATCAGTATATGGTGCAGTTTGTTCAAAACCCCGATGCTACGCAACGGTATAATGTACTTACGGGGCAGGCTACCAATGTGTTTGTAAAAGTGTACTCCAACCTGCTTGCTTATTCTCCCAATAACGAAAACTTTTTGAAGCTGCAGGATAATGATGGGCAACGCGATGGCTGGACCATGTTTGCACCTAAGAATGATTCCTTACTGAAATATCTGGATGCTGTTGTAAAGGAAGGGTATGGCTCGGTAAGCAATCTGCCATTAGGAATTATTGCCGATTTATTGAACTCGCATTTATGGCAAAGCACCGTATGGCCCAGCAAGTTTGGGTTGACGTATAACTATCTAGGCGAACCACCGCATTTAGATGCACAAGCAAATGTGGTAGATAGAAAAGTACTGAGTAACGGACTTTTTTACGGTACTAATAAAGTGAATGAGCCTAATGTATTTTCCAGCGTTTATGGAAAGGCTTACTTGAACCCGAAGTTTTCTATTATGACACGGTTGCTCAACACAGAGCTACGAAACATCATCACCAACAACGGGGCGAAGTTCACCATCTTCATGATGCCGGATGCCGTACTCGCGGCGCAGGGCTACGGCTATAACCTGAATGCCAATGCCTGGACGTACGGCACCACCAGCAACGATAGTAACCGGTTAAATCTTTTACGCATATTAAACACCAGCGTAGTAGAAACGCCAAACGGTGAATTAGATAATTTAGGTACACCGGGTTTCTCCGGAACCATTGGCACTTTTGGAGGCGAGTACATCAAGTATAACGGTAACCAAATCATTTCCGTTGGGCTAAAAGATAAAAACATTGTCGCCACTATTGACAGCATCAAAACTGCTAAGAACGGACGGGTGGTGTACTTGAATAACATTCTTTCGTTTACCTACAACCCGCTGGTGAAGCATCTTGAAGTCCTTGGTACGCCAACTACTTCAGAGTATAATCTTTTCTGGAATTATTTTAAAAACTCCACGGTATATGATGGTGTGGCATTAACTATTGTAGGTACAACAGCAGGATCTTTTTACACCATTATGGCGCCCAATAATGCGTCTATCAAAGCGGCTATCACGGCCGGCTTGCTACCCGGTACGGTGGCATCGCCAAACTTTAACCCAACGCTTACTGCCGATAAGTTGCTGGTAGAAAAGTTTATGCAATATCATATTCTGGATAAGCGCAGTATTATTAACGATGGTAAAGACTTTGGCACCTTCGCCACCTTACTAAAGAACATCAATGGCGACCCGGTAACCGTGAGTGTGCAATACCCGGCCGGCGTGTTTGAAGTAAGCGATGCGGTTAACCGCAAAGCCCACATGGTGGCGGCGCAGAGCAATCAGCTTTCTAACCGGGCTACCATACACTTACTGGATAATTACCTGAAGTACAATTAAACCTCAACTGGATTATGAAGAAAATTTTATGCACCTTGTTTTGCGTTGTTTTAGCCCTTGCGGTTACTACAAAAACAATCGCGCAAACCATCACTGTTCAGGGCCGGATTTTGGATTCAGATAAAAAACCCATTCATCCGGTAACCGTAGCAGAAGTAGATGGAGATGGCCGCACCGTTCGTGCCGTGAAAACGGATATAGACGGCAACTTCGCTATAAAAATTGCCAGTACTGCGCACAAACTTTTTCTATCCCACATCAGCTTTAAAAGCCTCGAGCTAAACATAGGCAGCCGCACCACGTTTAACGTGTCCATGGAAACATCTTCAAAGGACATGGGTAGCGTTATTGTGACGTCGCAAAAGAAATCCGACAACGGTATGGTGCAGATCTCGGAGAAAAATTTAACGACGGCGCAATCAAGGATTAGTGCCAAAGACCTGGAGGAAATGCAGGCTTCATCTATTGATCAGGCTTTGCAGGGACGCTTACCTGGCGTAGATATTACCGCCGCTTCCGGCGACCCCGGAGCTGGTATGCAAATCCGCATCAGGGGTACATCTTCCATTAATTCATCCAATGATCCATTGATTGTAGTAGATGGAATGCCCTACGAAACACAGGTGCCGGCCGATTTTAATTTTGGCGCGGCTGATGAAGTGGGTTATGCGCAATTGTTGAACATAGCTCCGTCCGATATACGCGACATAACGATTTTAAAAGATGCCGCTGCCACCGCTATCTGGGGTTCCAGAGCGGCTAACGGCGTTATTGTTATCAATACAAAAAGAGGCGCTGTAGGGCGTCCCAGCTTAACCTATACGTTTAAAGGTTCTTTCACCAAGCAACCCGAAGCAATTCCGATGTTGAATGGTAACCAATACTCCACACTGATACCGGAAGCGTATATGAATGCCACCGGCACGCCGCTAAATACGCAAACGGTAAAGGAGTTTCAGTACGATCCTAACGATCCGTATTGGTACCGCAACTATTCCAACAACACGGATTGGCTGGGAGCAATTACACAAACCGGCTATGCGCAGGACCATAACATCTCAATGAATGGCGGTGGCGAAAAGGCAAGATACTTTGCATCTCTTGGTTACTTTAACCAAAAAGGAACCACTGTAGGAACCTATCTAACCCGCATCAATACCCGAATCAATCTCGATTACATTGTATCCTCCCGCATTCGCTTCAAGTCCGATCTTTCTTTTTCTTATACCGACAACAATCAAAACTATGCAGCCAACTTAAGGGACATTGCTTACCGTAAAATGCCTAACATGAGCATTTATGAGTATGATGAATTTGGCAATTATTCCGGTAACTACTTTTCGCCTGCGGTTAATGTGCAGGGACAATATACCGGTATCAGCAGCAGCAATACGGCCAGTGGAACAGTGAACCCGGTAGCTATGGCCAACCAGGCGCCCAACAATATTATTACGCAACGGGTAACGCCGCACTTTAATCTTCAGTACGATATTCGTAAAGATTTAATGGCCACGTTTGATGTGCAGTTCGACATCAACAATATAAAAACGGCTTCCTTTCTGCCGCAGTCGGCTACCGGCCGTCCATGGACAGAGCCTGCGGTTAACCGGTCGTACAATGGTGATATAGACATCTTCAATGTGCAAACAAAAACCAACCTTGTTTACACGCCAAAGTTGAAAAACCCTAACCATGATCTGTTGGCCTTTATCTCTTTAAATACCTACGATAATAAAAGCCTGTCGCAGGAAATACTGACTTCCAATACAGCTTCATCTATCCTGCAAAATCCTTCATCGCCGTCGCGTACGCAAAATGCGGAGTCAAGATTAACCGCGCCGCAATCACAAACCCGGAGCATTGGGTTATTAGTGAACGCCCAATATGGTTATAAAGAAAAATACATCATCAATGCCGGCATTAGAGGCGATGGCAACTCCCGGTTTGGCCCGGCTAACCGTTATGGCTTGTTCCCCTCTGTTTCCGTGCGGTGGCGGGTTTCGGGCGAAAGTTTTATGAAGCGTTACTCCAAGTGGGTAGATGATTTAAGCTTCCGCGCCAGCTATGGCGAAAGCGGCAATGCTCCCCGTCGCGACTATAGTTACTTCAGCACCTTTAATACATTCAACTGGACGTACCTCGGCCTGGCTGGTGTGTTTCCTGCCAACATGGAGCTATCTGATCTGAAATGGGAAACCATCCAGGGAGAGAACGCCGGCATCAACCTTAGCTTGTTTCAACGTCGTGTAGTATTGGATGTAGAGTTCTATCGTAACCGCACCAAAGACATGTTTTATAACGGCTTGCAAATATCTTCTTTCACTGGTTTTGATAAGGTGGATTTGAATGTGGGCACAATGGATAATCAAGGCTTTGAATTAGGCCTTAATACCATTGTGCACAAATCAAAAACACTGCAGGTGGATTTCAATTTCAATATTGCCCGCAATGTGAATGTGATCCGGGAAATCTCTGAGTTTTATCCTACCGATAAAGGCGACATCACCGCCAACGGCCAGTATAAAACCTTTATGCAGGTGAACAATCCTTTTGGCTCTTTTTATGGCTTCCGGTATAAAGGCGTTTATACCGATGCAGCTTCTACTATTGCTACCGGCGCTAACGGTAAACCCATTGTAGGCCCCAACGGCCAAACAGTTTATATGAAGTTTAATTATCCCAGTATCGGTTACACCTTTCAGCCCGGCGATGCTATGTACGAGGACATCAACCACGATGGAAATATCAACTATCAGGACGTGGTTTATCTCGGTAACAGCAACCCGCTTTTCACCGGCGGCTTTGGCTCTTCTGTTACCTGGAAAGGCGCTTTAAAACTAACGGCTTTCTTCAATTACCGCTATAAATATGATGTGGTGAATGGTACAAAAATGAACACCAGCAACATGTATTATTTCGATAACCAAAGCACCGCGGTATTGCGACGTTGGCGCAAGGAAGGCGATGTGACCGACATACCAAGAGCCATGTACCGCACGGGTTACAACTGGCTGGGCTCCGACCGTTATGTGGAGAATGCTTCCTTCCTGCGGTTCCGTACCATTACGTTGCGCTATACGCTGCCAAAGAAAATTGTAGATAAAATAAAGTTCAAAAACCTGAGCGCTTATGTAACCGGCGAGAACCTGTTTACCTGGACTAATTATACCGGGCAAGACCCTGAAGTAACGATCCGGGGCAGCGATCCGTTCCGCGTAGCAATAGACTATTCATTCACGCCACCGGTAAAGTTGTTTACCCTTGGTTTGACGGCTACCTTTTAAACTTATTAATAGAAAAAAATGTTGAAACAGACCTTTTTAAAAATAGCATTGGCACTGCTGGTTGTATCGGGCATCTCCTGTAAAAAATGGCTGAACCTGCAACCCATTGACGGTATCACCGGCGCCGAATTCTGGCAAACAAAAGAGCAGGTGCAGGCGGCTGTGATAGGCGCTTATTCATCGCTTTTAGATTCGCCTACCGGCAGCCGCCCGCTGGCCGAAACCTTTTTTCTGTGGGGCGAGTTAAGGGCCGACATGTTGATCTCCACCACAGGCACTACATCGGAAGAGGTGGACATCATGAACGTAAATATTCTGCCCACTAATTCCATCGTTAACTGGCGTACCATTTACCAAACCATCAACTATTGCAACACCGTTATTGATTTCGCTCCCAAGGTTATAGACAGAGATAAAACCTTTACACAGGACGCCTTGAAAAAATACATTGCCGAAGTAAAGGCGGTCCGCGGCCTGATGTACTTCTATTTGGTAAGAAGCTTTGGCGATGTGCCACTGAAAATCAAATCTACTTCAAGCGATAAGGAAATAGAACAACTGGCTAAAAGCACAAAAGAAGAAGTGCTGGCTCAGATTATAAAGGACCTTAGCGACGCGGAAGCCGACGCGGTGCTTACCTATGGCAACAATGCATCGGATAAAGGCCGCATCACCCGTTATACTATTAATGCCATTCAGGCCGATGTAAACCTGTGGATGGACAACTACGCTGCCTGCATTACCGCCTGCGATAAAATCATTAACTCCAACCGTTTTGGATTGATAGACGGCACCAGCTCCAACGCCTGGTTTACCAATTTGTATGCCACCGGCAACTCCAACGAAAGCATTTTTGAATTTCAATTTGATCAGCAAAAACTGAACACGTTATACCCAATGCTGATGACGTCGCGCAGGCGTTTTTTGGCTAATCCTTCTGTAATGGATCAGGTGTTTACGGTTGACTTTATTGTTCCTGAAAATAAGGATATACGCGGCGATGGCGCTTCTGTAAGGTCAACCGATGGCGCTATATGGAAGTACATTGGATTGAATAATACTACCGCACGGGCACAGGAAGAATCGTATGCCCATTGGTTTGTTTATCGCTTTGCCGACATTTTGCTAATGAAGGCTGAAGCACTGAACGAATCGGGCAACGGGCAGGCGGCTTTAGACCTCGTGTATCGCATACGCACAAGAGCAAGGGCCCTGGATGCTACCAACAATAACCCCACACCAACGGATAAGGAAGATGTAGCCGTTTTTATTTTAGAAGAACGCCAACGGGAGTTTGCTTTTGAAGGAAAAAGATGGTACGACTTGTTGCGAAACGCCAAGCGTAATAATTACCAGCGGCAATCGCTTTTACTAAACATGGTTGCCTCTACCGTGCCGCCCGACAGACAGCAATCGGCTATTGCCAAATTCCGTGATAAAAACAGCCATTACTTCCCTATCTATTCGTACGAATTGCAAACCGATAAATTATTGGTACAAAATCCCTTTTACAGATAAACAAAGATTGTTATGAAAAAAGTTATTCACACCTCTCTCTGTATAGTTACGGCAGCAATGCTGGTGGCGGTTTACAGTAGCTGTAAAAAGATAGAAATCGTTCAGTCCACTACTTCTGACGTAAATATTTACGATTACCTGAAAAATAATCCTACGAGGTTTTCGGAACTTGTCAAAATCATAGACAAGTCAGGCTATTCGGGGTTCCTGAATGCGTATGGATCGTACACCATTTTTGCGCCTACCAATGATGGCGTACAGAGCTATTTAAAGGAGATTAATAAAACGGCCGACCAGCTAACCGAAACAGAAGCGAAAGATATTGTAAAGTTTCACCTGCTGCAGGATACGCTTACCACCAGCTCTTTTAAAGATGGCAAGCTGCCGTTGGTAACGATGTATGGGCAATATTTAGTAACCGGAACTACTAATGCTAACGGGGTTTCGGGCATCACCATTAATCGCCAGGCAGCGTTAACACAGGCGAACATAAGAACCGGTAACGGCTTTGTTCATGCCATTGACCATGTATTGAAACCAGCTACTAAATCGCTGGCGCAACTGATCTCCGAAAATCCTAACTATTCTATCTTTAAACAGGCGCTGGTTGCCACCGGTTATTACGATACGTTGAATACCGTTAACACTACCAACCCTGACAGAAGATGGTTTACCGTATTAGCTGAAACCAACCAGGCCCTTGCCGATTCGGGCATTAATAGTTACAGTGCGCTGGCGGCTAAATATTCCAAAACAGGTAACCCTATGAACCCGGCGGACAGCCTTCATATTTATGTAGCGTACCATATTCTTCCTGATGCAAAATACCTGGCAGATATAGCTTCGGCGAGCTCTCATTTTTCCTTGCAGCCGCTTGAAATTTTAGCGTCTTCCTTAGATGGAGAAAAAGTATTGATCAATGATATTGACTTTAACGGCGTACACGAAAAAGGAGCGGAGCTGCAACGCTCCACCAGTGATATTTCGGCCACCACCGGTGTGTTGCATACATCGCTGTCGCACTTCACCGCTAAAACAAGAACGCCCTATCCGGTGTATTGGGACCTTGGCGATTTTGCAGAAATACGACGGCTACCTGCCTATTTCAGAAAAGCCAGCTATACTTTTTCATCGGGTAGCATAAAAGATATTACCTGGGAAAAATCGGATGCGGCCAATGACTTAAAATATGTTTTCAGCCCGGCTAACTCTACTAACTTTTTTACCGCCAATTACGATTATTTAACCCTGCGTTTAGGTGCCACCGGCGCCAGAAACTTCTGGTACCAGTTTCGTACGCCGCTGTTGGTAAAAGGCAAGTATAAAGTTTGGGTTTGTTATCGTACACAAAAAGGTTCAGGTTCTATCGGACAACCCGGTGGCTCGTACAACCCTTGCCAGGTAACGGTTGACAACCAGGTGCTATCAAGGCCCGTTACATTTACCGATCAGCGTCCGGCCTTATCTGATGGAGAAATGGAAGCATTAGGTTGGAAACGATATACAGTGAACACTGCACAGTACATGTCGGGTAAGTACGTGGGCATTGTAGATATTGCCACTACCGACCGCCATACATTAACGCTGGCTTCGTTGGCGGCTGCCGGTACCGGACAGGACGTAAATAACCTTGACATGATTCACTTCATTCCTATTGATGCGCCATCACAGTACCTGCCCCGGTTTGACCGGGATGGGTCGAAGGTGTTTCAATAAGCTAAGCAGTATCTATACGATTGTTATCTCTTAATTATCATCGAATGCGATTAAAAAATAGTTTCTCTTTTATTGTGCTCTTTTTCTTCATCGGCCTTGCCGGTTGTAAAAAATGGGAAGATCATACGGCCGTTACCAACGCTGACCTCAACCTCAGTTTGGCGGAGGCAATAGCTGCTAATCCTGACCTGAGCAAGTTCCGTGACTATGTGAATCAAACGGGGTTAGATACGCTATTAGCGTCATCAAAAACCTACACGGTTTGGGCGCCAACCAATGCTGCGTTGGCTACGCTTGATCCGGCTGTTAGCGGCGACCCGGTGAAGCTGAAAAATTTCTTATTAAATCATATTGCCGGCGAAAGCTATTTCTTACGTAATGCCCAACCCGGCTTGCGTGTGGCGATGCTCAATGGAAAGTACAATGCCTTCGTAGGGACTAAGTTTGAAGATGCCAACATTACCGCCGGTGATAAATATGTGCGCAATGGCGTGTTGCATGTGATAGATAAAAGCATTGCGGTGCTACCTAATGTATGGGATTATATCAATACAACTTCCAGCACTTATAATCAAAATGCTTATCTCGCCAGTTTAAATTTTAATTCGTTTGATGCGTCGTTAGCTACTGTTGACAGCATTAATTCGGTAACCGGCCAGCCTATCTATAAACCCGGCACCGGCATTGTCGTCCGTAATCGTTTTAACGACCGGGTATATGATTTAAAAAGAGAAGACAAGCAGTACACGTACTTTATCACCGCTAACAACAACTTCACTTTGGAGTCCGATTCGTTGCGCAACTATTATAAAACCGCTTCGCCGGTTAGCACTGATAGTTTGGTAAAATGGAACGTGGCAAAAGACTTGGTGGTAGAAGGCGTGCTAACGACATTGCCATCTTTTATTATATCCAAGTCAGGTGTTGTAGTGCCACTTGATGCCTCCGCTGTTATCGAAACCCGGAAAGTAAGCAACGGCATTGTATATGTAATGAGCAGGATTGATGTGCCTACGGTAAATAAATTTAAAGACGTGGTGGTAGAAGGCGAAAGCCCTTCCGGTTTCTTCTCCGATAAGACAGGCAACACTAATTACCGGGTGCGCCAAAACCCCGTGACCGGCGCCATCTTCAACGATATATTGATCAGCGGCCATGGAGTAACCTCTTACTATGCTTTTTACCGGCTGAATGATGTGCCTTCTATCAAATACAAAGTATATGCTTCTGCCATTAATGATTTTCAGGCGGCTGCCTTTGCGCAAACTATCGTGGTGAAGTCGTTGGTGTTACCGGCTACCTACACCACGTTAGTAAGCCTTAATCATAACGTACCGCTATCCACTGCTGCCGGCGCTTACAACGAAATACTGTTAGGAGAATTTACGCCAACCAGTTTTGGAACACTGGAAATACAATTGACTTCTACCGCTACCAATCCATTAGTGCTGGATTATTTACGCCTGGTGCCGGTACCATAAAAATTGACTCATTTTATTTTATACAACTAACATGCTTGTACTAAAAAAATATACCTTCTTTCCTTTATTGATGGTCCTTTGTTTGAGTGCAGCCGCTCAGCAAAAGCGGAACGGCGATGCTACTGCCAACACTAATCAAAACAAATATGCCGGCGCTGTAAGCATTTCAGGTAAAGTGCTGGATGCCGCTACCGGCAAGGCGCTCAGGGGTATCAGTGTAACGTATAAAGATTACTCCGCGGCTATCACCGATAGCACCGGAAACTTTACGTTGAAAGTTCCTTCGGCTTTTGTTTCTATCATGATGGAAGGGGACGGCTTTCAGCGAAAGGAGATTGCCTTGAAAGGGTCGAAACCTGTAGTGGTGAAATTGTATGAAGATACTTACACGTCGTTTTATGATGATGCAACCCTGCCATTAGGAGCCGTATTAAAAAGCCAGTCGCCTTTTGCTGTAACCTCTATACAAACGGGTGGCAATTGGGATAAAACAGTGGAAACGCCGAGCAGCTTTTTACAAGGCCGTGTACCGGGGTTGAACGTAGTACGTCGTTCCGGTACGCCGGGTGTTGGCGCTATGATGATGCTTCGCGGCATCTCGTCTTTATACGCCACCAATCAGCCACTAATAGTAGTGGATGGTGTGTTGTTCGATAATCATGACAACGGCGGCTCTATCATTTCCAATCATTACAACGATCCTTTGTCAACGATAGATGTACGCGACATAGATAACGTTACCGTGTTAAAAGATGGTTCATCTACCTATGGTACCAAAGGGGCTAACGGCGTTATTATCATCACCACGGCAAGGGCCAAAGAGTTAGCCACAAGAATTGATTTCGCTACCTACGGCGGGGTTAATCTGACACCAACCAACCTGCCGGTTTTAAACAGCGCTGATTATCGCACCCTGCTATCCGATGTCTTGCAATCAAAAGGCTTGTCGGCTTCGCAAATTGCAGCCTTGCCCTACATGAATGATGATGTGAACAATCCGGATTATTACCGCTATCATAACAATACCGACTGGCAAAAGCAGGTCTTTAAAAAAAGCTATTCGCAAAGTGTTTATTTGAAAGTAACCGGTGGCGATAACATTGCCCGTTACGGCTTATCGCTTGGTTATATGAAGACTGGTTCTATCACCAATCATACCGATTTCAATCGCTATAACATGCGCTTTAACGGCGACCTGAATCTGAGTAAGAAGATGACGGCCGTTACCAATTTGAGCTTCACCTTTTACGAACAAAACTTACGGGACCAGGGAGTGTTTCCAAAAACAAACCCTATTTTTTTAGCGTTAACCAAAGCTCCTTTTTTAAGGGTGAAAGAAGTATCGGCGCAGGGTGTAGAATCGCCGGTATTAGCTGACCGTGATACTTTCAACGTAACCAATCCCGTAACCATTACCGATGTAGCACAAGGCACAAATAAGGCCTATCGTTTTTTAGGCTCCATCGGCTTTAACTACCAGCTGTCTTCTGATGTATCATTAAGTACTACAGTGGGTGTTACCAATGACAATGTGCGGGAAAGCTTCTTTATTCCGCGTAAAGGGGTAACACCGGATACGTTGAGTAACGATATTGCCTTCAGCCGCTTAGGCACCAATGTAAAATCCCGTTTTTCTATCTACAACGATTCAAGGGCTACCTACAGTCATACGTTTAAAAACATTCACCAGTTAACCGCACGGTTGGGCGTACGGTATTTGTACGATAAATCAAAGGTGGCTTATGGCACCGGTTATAACTCTGCTGTGGATGAACTGGTAAGCGTTGGTAATGGTGTAAATGCCTTGCGTAAAGTAGGTGGCATGTCCGGCGAATCTAATTGGCTGAATACCTATTTCAATACGGATTATAGTTATGCCGATAAATTTTTCTTCTCCTTTAACGCGGCTATGGATGGCTCGTCAAAGTTTGGAAAAAACATTTCAAACGCACTTACTTTAAGTGGTAGCAAATATGCGGTGATGCCTTCTGTTGCAGGCGCATGGCTGATTTCATCCGAAAAGTTTATGAAGGGCAGCTTTTTGGACCTGTTGAAATTACGAGCTTCTTACAGCCTTACCGGCAACGATGATATTGGCAATTATACCGCCAGGCAAACCTATGTATCGCAAAATCTTTTAGGCGTACAAGGCCTGGTAAGAGGCGGCGTAGGCAACAATCAATTGCAGTGGGAGCAAGTGAATAAATTAAATGCGGGCCTTGATATCGCTGTACTAAATGAAAGAGTAAATATTAGTGTAGATGCCTACCGGAACAACACAACCAAGATGATTGTTTATGAACCGGCGCCCATTGCTTCTTCTTTCGATTACGCCATTACCAACTCCGGTGCCATGAAAACAACCGGCATAGAAGCTTCTGTAACGGCACGCATCATCAACCATTCTTCTTTTAAATGGGATGCGGGTTTTACCGTAGCTACTTACACATCTAAAATGGAACAACTGCCAGTTGCCAATTTATACAGTTCATTTGGCGGCGCTACTTATGTTACCCGTGCTGGAAGTACGCCTAATCTTTTTTACGGCCACCAAACGGCCGGTGTATTTACCACCGATGCCGAAGCGGCGCAGGCTGGCCTTTCTATACGTAATGCCGATGGAACACTCGCTGCTTTTAAAGGCGGCGATGTACGCTTCGCCGATCTTAATGGCGACCACATTATTGATGATGGGGACAGAACCGTGATAGGTAATCCCAACCCTGATCTGTTTGGCTCTGTATTTAATCGTATAGAATACAAACGGCTTTCCTTAGATGCCCTCTTCACTTTTTCTAAAGGTGGTGATCTCTATAACGGTACCAGGGCTCAGTTAGAAGCTATGTCGGGTTATGCTAACCAAACCGATGCGGTGCGTAACCGCTGGCGTACCAACGGCCAGCAAACGGCTATTCCGAAAGCCACCTGGGGCGACCCGATGGGCAACAGCCGCTTCTCCAACCGCTGGATAGAAGATGGATCGTACTTCCGGTTGCGAACCATTACCTTATCGTACCAGCTTCCTTTTCATACGCAGTTTCTAAAATATGCAACGGCTTATTTCACCGGCAACAATGTATTTACGCTAACCAAATACAAAGGCTACGATCCGGAGTTTAGCGCCACGGAAAGTGTATTCGGCCAGGGCGTGGACAATACCCTGGAACCACAGTTTAAATCCGTACAACTTGGGTTACGCTTCGGGTTGTAATCAATCATTCATTTAAAAGCGATCATGAAAATGAAATCTCTATTCTTCAAAAAATATTTTCTTCTTGGTGCAGTGGGAACAGTGTTGCTGATGCCATCGTGCAAAAAAGTGTTTGACTTGCAGCCAAAGGACAGTGTGGATGTATCGCAGGCCTACCGGAATGTGTATGATGCAGATGCGGCCGTAATCGGTATCTACGGCAAAGTGATGAAGCTGGCCAAACAGTACCTGCTGTTTAATGAAATGCGTGCCGACTTAATGGACATCACTAGCAACTCAGATCAATACATCCGTCAGTTAAGCGAACACAATGTATCAGGCGATAATCCCTACATCAACCCAAAGCCTTTTTATGAAGTGATTGTTAACTGTAATGATGTGCTGAAGAACTTCACCATCATGTACAATAATAAAAAGCTGAAGGATGCGGAGTACCGCCAACGCTATTCCGATGTTGGCGCTATAAGAAGTTGGGTGTACCTGCAACTGGGTATCCATTATGGCAAGGTGGTATATGTTACCGATCCGTTAGCACAGGTAGCCGACTTGCACGACGCTTCTAAATTTCCAATGCTGGCCTTAAGTCCATTGATTGATACTTTAGTGCGTTTTACCGAATCGCTTCCCTTCATGGACGACTATCCAACCGGTACTACCTTACTTACTACAGTTGATGGTTACAGTACACAAAAGTTCTTTGTAAATAAAAATGTATTGTTAGGCGATTTGTATCTCTGGCAAGGACAGTATAACAAAGCCGCTAACAGTTTTAAGAAGGTAATGGAGTATGCATCCAATCAGGCCATAGGCGAAACCTATTACAACCAATACCGCATCTCCAGTTTTAACGAAGCCAACATCAGCTATACTAGGGCGCAGGATTTTTCGTCGTTGATTTATACCCCAAGCTGGCGCTATTTATTTGAAAGAGGCCAGGACAATCCTTTTAACTGGGAATGGATTTGGGTGCTGCCTTTTGATAAAAACTTTGAGCCGGAAAATCCTTTTGTAGATATGTTCTCCATTACCGGCGGGCACTACCTCGCAAGGCCATCGCAGGCCGCTATGGATAACTGGAACAGCCAGACACAGGTGTTTACCTACACCGCAGGCACGGCTACTGCAGCGCAGGTATTGCGTGATAATTTTCCCTTCGATTCAAGAGGCGTTTTTACTTGCAGGAACATTAACGGGCAACCCGTTATCATGAAGTATTTATACAATTATTTGGGAACGAATAATCTGCCTACGAATGTTTTTGCCGGCCAGGGAAAATGGTTTTTATCACGGGCAACTACAGTGCACCTTCACTATGCTGAAGCCGCCAACAGGGACGGGCAATATAAGGTGGCGTATGCACTTACCAATCGTGGCATTCGGGAAACCTACGACCCATTGCCAGGCGGCGCCAATGCCAGGGACGTTACCAATATTCAGCAAACCTTACAGCCACCACCTTACGACTTTGATGCAAGGCAGGGCGATGCGCCGCCGTATCGTAACACCTGGTACCGCAACATCGGTATAAGAGGCCGCGCTAACCTGAAAGCCGTGCCGGTAGTGAATCCTGCGGATAGCCTGCGGGAGGTGGAGAATATGATCATCAATGAAGATGCATTAGAGTTGGCGTACGAAGGGCAGCGTTGGTCCGACCTGTTAAGGGTGGCCATACGGCGTAACGATCCTTCCTTCATCGCGGATAAAGTATATAACAAATTAATAAAATCAGGCCTTTCTGCCGGTGCTGCCGGACAGGCCAGAAGTAAGCTGTTAAACCGCGATTGGTTTCTGCCCTATAAGTGGCAATAGAACCAATCGCTTCATCTTTCTTTTCTCATATAAGCAATCGTTCAGTTGAAAGAAGGCAGGGCATCAGCACCCTGCTTTTCTTTTTACATTAAATCAGGAATGGATATTTATTTTCATTATTGTGTTTAATTTTTATCAGGACAGTTCAGGATAATTTCTAACACCAACTGAAATAGTTTAGGCTTCATAAATTTCAACTGCTATATGACAAAGACGATTGCTTCGCTGCGATATGTTGTATTTGCAACATGTCTTCTTCTTTTTTCTGCCACCTCTTTTTCACAGAATAATTTTAAGGTTTCCGGTAAGGTAACCGACAATAACGGCCAGGGATTGCAAGACGTTACCGTTCAGGAAAAAGGTGCTCCGGCAACTACAGTCACCAGGCCCGATGGCAGCTTTCAATTGACAATTTCTTCCGGCAAGGCGGTACTGGTAATTACCTCTGTAGGCTATGAACGACGAGAGTTGCCGGTAGATGGTAAAGCTAATTTATCGGTATCGTTAACCGCTGCTACCAATGCTATGGAAGACATAGTGGTAGTGGGTTATGGCACGCGGCGAAAGGCCGATGTAACCGGAGCTGTATCATCCATCAACAGCGAAAAAATCCGCTCCGTACCCACCACCAACCTTACACAGGCTTTGCAGGGACGAATAGCCGGCGTAGAAGTATTTGCCAGTTCGTTTAAGCCGGGAGCCGGGTCAAGGGTTCGCATCCGGGGCGACCGCTCTTTATACGCAACCAACGATCCTTTGTATGTAGTAGATGGTATTCCCGTAACCTATACTATAGATGATATGAACCCTACGGATATCGAGTCGGTGGACGTATTAAAAGATGCCTCAGCTACCGCTGTGTATGGCGTAAGAGGCGCAAACGGCGTGGTACAAATAACTACCAAAAAAGGTAAGGTGGGGAGGGTAAGTGTGCAGTATGATGGAAGCACATCGTTTGACAATATTTTACGGGGAATTCCTGTATTTAACGGGCCGCAGTTAGCCGATGCCTGGCGCCAGGCTTTCTTTGCCGACAAGGTGTACAATTTTGGACAGAGCACTACAAGCCCCAATAATTACTTTCCTTCTGCCGCTGCCGATGTAAAGCTTTTTGGTGGCAACACCGGCAACATCATGTGGAACTTTATTAAAGATGCCTACCAGTTTACTACGTTTGATATTGCCACTAACAGTTATGTAGCCACTAAGCGACCCACTACGCTGGATGAAAAGACGTTGCTGGCCAACCTTGGTTTGCCGGTGCTTACCGAAGTAGATGTTTATGATCCGTCAAAAATCAAAAGCTTCGACTGGCAAAAGGCGGCTATTCGCCAGGGTATTACCAATCAGCATAGTATTAATCTTGCCGTAGGCACCGATAAAGTAAGGTCCAGTTTCAGCGGTTCTTACTTTAAACAAAAAGGTATTGAATATGGACAGGACTATACCCGCTACACCGTTACCAATAATACCGAATTCCGGCCCGTTAAATTTTTGACCTTTGGTAATAATATTTCTTACATCAACAGCCTTCAAAATGTAGGCACCAGCCTTTATGGTAATGCTTCCGGCCAGTTGCCGTTTACGCAGCCTTATGATTCAAACGGAAAATTTTTATTGTACCCCAACGGCGATCAGCAGATCATCAATGGCCTCAATGATGTTAACACTGTGATCAATGAAATTAAAACAAGCCGCATCTTTGGTAATGTATATGCGGAGATCAATATAATTAAAGGATTGCGATATAAAGCCGTCTTTGGAATTGACTCACGCAATGCAAGGCAGGGAACGTTCAACGGCGCCCAATCATCAGTACGGCAAGGCAACCTTGCCAATGCCGGTTATACGATCACCAACAGCCTTTCCTGGATTTATGATAACCTGCTTTATTATGATTTTAAAATTAAGAGTGACCACCAGTTCAACATTACTTTACTGCACGAAATGCAAAGCCTCAATAAAGCTGATGTGCTGAGCTTATCGGCACAAAACCTGATTTTTGAACAACAAAAATGGTACTCGCTACAAAACAATACTCTGGCTACTGTTACCGGTTCTGGTAGTTACAGAGCCGCTCAATTATTATCGTACATGGGGCGGATAGAGTATGGATACAAGAATAAATATTTACTCACCCTTAGCAACCGTTATGACAATTCATCGGTGCTGGCCGAAGGCAAGAAAGGTGAGTTTTTTCCATCGGCTGCATTTGCCTGGCGGGCGGACAATGAAAAGTTCTTTGGCGATCAGCACCTTTTATCAAGCGCCAAGTTGCGGTTGGGTATTGGCAAGGTAGGCAACTCCTCCATTGACCCTTACCGCACCGGTGGCCCGCTGGATTTTACACTATATAACTGGGGCAATGGCAATGCTGCCATTGGGGCGGCGCCTACCACGTTTCCTACGCCCAACCTTACCTGGGAAAAAACAACAACCAAAAATATTGGTATTGAGTTAGGGTTTTTAAAAGGGCGCATTAACACCACCATTGATCTGTATAAAAGCTCCACCGTTGGCGAGTTACAACAGTTAAGCATACCGGCAACAAACGGCGTATCGTTTATACTGGCTAACATTGGTGAAGTAAGTAACAAAGGAATTGATGTATCGCTCAGCACTGTTAATATAAATACCCGCAGCGGCTTTAGATGGTCAACTGATGTAGTGTTCAGTAAAAACAAAGAGGCTATTGTAAGCATTGACGGCGTATCCAAAAATAATAACCTCGCTAACCTGTTGTTTATAGGCCAGCCGATACGGGTATATTATAATTATCAGTCAGGGGGTATTTACCAATATTCCGATACGGCAAAAGGTGGTTACCTGTACGATTATTTATGGAACAAGGGAACCAATAAAGCTAATACGGCTTACCGGCCCGGAAAAATTAGAGTGGTGGATGCCAATGGAGACACCCTAATTAATGCCACTGATAAAATGGTGTTAGGGTCGGACAATGCCAATTGGACCGGCAGCATCACCAACACGTTTTCTTTTAAAAATTTCGACCTGAATTTTCTTGTCTATGTGCGTAAGGGTGGCATGTATCGTGTGCCCCGTCCGGGTTTGGTGGGCCGCTTTCAGTCGAGCTATGCTAATTACTGGACGCCAACCAATCCATCAAACGAGTACCAGCAACCAACGCGAACCTCCGATATTCCGTTGTATTGGGAAGCGCTGGGCTACCGCGACGGAAGTTTTGTAAGGGTGAGAAATATCTCATTAACGTATCATCTGCCGCAAGCGCTTTTATCAAAAATAAAAGCGTCTAACATGTCCATCTATGTAAATGCCGTTAACCCTTTTTTGTTTCATAAGGCGTCTAAATACGATCCGGAAACTATCCAATACACAGAATCATTTGCCGCTTCTACCGGTAACCCGGGTCCTAATTCCTACAGCTATCGCAGCATGGTGGTGGGTGTACGCTTAGGTTTTTAAATTAATGATTACTACAAAACAAAAAACGATGAAAGCAATCTATAAAGTACTTCTCGGAGCTATCGTTCTTGGCTCATTCACCTTTATCTCTTGCAAAAAATTTATTAAAGAAGAACTGGTTACGCAACTAACGCAAGACTATTATAAAACAGATCAGGGTTTGGAAGATTTGGTGAAGTCTGCCTATGTACCGCTGAAATGGAAATTCCAGGGCGAACAATCATATTCGGTATGGAACTTTGGGCTGGACGAATTCCGGCTGGGCGATCAGTTTAACAATGAACATTTCAACACCTATAATTCTAACTTAAACGCCAATGGAAATGATGGTTTCTTAAATGGATTATGGACCAATTATTACGCCGGTATCAACCGCTGTAACTTAGGCATTGAATCCATCAACGCGTTTTCCGATGCTTCTTCTACCAAGCTCGGAACGTCGTCGCAACGTAACCTTCGTATTGGTGAATTGAAATTTTTACGAGCTTTCTATTACTTCACCCTTATTCAGCAATTTGGTGGCGTTCCCTTAATTACACAATCACCAAAAGAGGTACAAAAAGAATTTCCGCGGGCCGCCGTTGCCGATGTGTACAACCAGATTATAGCTGATTTGCGAAGCGCAGGACCTTATCTGCCGTGGCGCCAAACTGCGGAGGTAGGCCGTGCCTCCAGAGCCGCCGCTTATCATTTTTTGGCGAAGGCTTACTTAACCAGGGGGAGCGCTGTAACCGACGCCCGTGGCCAAAAGCCAACCGATATGGACAGCGCTATTGTATTTGCCGATTCGGTTGTTCGCTTTAGCGGTCATGCACTTGAACCCAACTTCGCTAACTTGTTCAGTACGGCTTATGCTACACATACGGTACCCAGGGCAGGTACCGACGGATCGGCGCCGGTGGCTACTATCGCAACCATTACCGCCAACAATAACAGTAATGAAATCATCCTCGCCGCACAGTTCAGCAACAGCCTGGCCCTGGCCGACCCATTGAATAATCAAACACATTTATTTTATCCTACACAATACGATGCGGGTATTGCCATACCGGGTATGACAAGAGATTTTTTTAATGGACGTCCATTTCGCCGCTTACGCCCTACCGATTATACAATGGATATTTTTGATAAAGTAAATGACTCCCGTTTCTTCAAAACCTTTCAAACCGTTTACTACCGCAACGTAACTTCCAATACGGGCCTTCCTACATTTACCGCAGCTAATGCGCCTACACCGGATGTAGTGGGCAAGCCACGGGTAGGAGTTGGCGACACGGCCGCATTATTTATTGTAAACACACCGGCTAACCCCATTACCAGTGCCGATAGTGCAGCAATGCGGTATTACAGAATTTATGCACGGTACAAAAAGCGTACAGCTACGTCGCCGGTGTTTACCGAATTCACCGATAATAAATACCTGACCATGGTAAAATTTGCCGATGGTGTACGACTAACCAATACCGCTAATGAGGCAAGAGGCATACGCAATGGTACGCTGGCCCGCATGGCAGAAACCTATCTGATTTTAGCAGAAGCGTATGGCCGTAAAGGGGACTTTGCCAATGCCCTGATCAACATAAACATCGTACGCACCAGAGCAGCTTATAAAGCCGGCGAACCCAAGAACCCGCACCACTGGCTGTTTTATGGCGGCGCTTATAATGATTTGACGTCAACCATTCCGCAAATGCAGGCTACTGCTGCTTTGTGGCAAGCCAATACGCCTTCAGAATACTTTGTTGGCGCCACCGACAGGTTTGTTCAATTTATGTTGAATGAAAAAACAAGGGAGTTATGCGGAGAGTTCTTTCGCTGGGAAGACCTGGCACGTACCGAATCTTTTTACGAAAGAACAAAAGCCTATAATGCCGATGCACCCTTAGTGCAGCCGTACCATAAGTTGCGCCCTATTCCGTTGCCGCAAATTATATCACAAACTAAAAACGGGAATGCGTTAGGGGCTGGTGATATAGCCGCTTACCAAAACCCCGGCTATTAATTTTTATCATGGTTCATATCAGCCGTTGTTAGCAAAAAAGGCAGGAATTAAACCACCTGTCTTTTTCATTTTCTTTATAAATTATTATGGAGGCTTAGATGTTTCCCTTTCAATCGCTGAACAAAACCTAAACCTTAATTCCAAATAACATGCGAATAAAAACCGTGGTCATTTGTCTTCTTTTGTGCCTTGATATTTTTGCCCAAAAAGGTAATGATGTAACCGCTCCCTTACATGCCTTGAAGCCTGATTACGCGGTGCCGTATGGCATTCCGGATCAAAAAAATGTAAAAGGGGTGCTTGACCGTATGCTGGTGTATCTGGATGCGGCTACACCAACAGGTTTTATAAACCGTAGTACCGGCGAGGTTCTAACCGCCTTAAATAAAATAGATACCAACACTGTTTTCAAGCAAGGCGATTTCCGGTTAACGAGTTACGAATGGGGCGTTACCTACGGCGGTATGTTGGCGGCAGGCGATGCTACCGGCGATAAAAAATTTACCGACTATACAACGAGCCGCCTGAATTTTATAGCAACATCATTACCGGCTTTTAAAACCTTGTATGCGCAATATCCAAAACCCTCAAACCCTTTACGGCAGCCCATTGCGCCTCATGCGTTGGATGATGGTGGGGCGTTGTGCGCTGCTATGATAAAAACGTTGCGTAGCGGTGGAAGCCCGATGCTTCGTCCGGTGATAGACAACTATGTTGACTATATTTCTGCTAAAGAATTCCGCTTGACGGACGGTACCCTGGCCCGTAACCGTCCGCAGAAGAATACGTTGTGGTTAGATGATTTGTATATGAGCGTACCGGCGCTGGCGCAGATGGGAAAGCTAACCGGCGAAAAAAAATATTACGATGATGCGGTGAAGCAAATCCTCCAATTTTCGGAACGCATGTTTAATAAAGAACTTAATGTTTACATGCATGGCTGGGTGCAGGAAATGCAGGTGCACCCTGAGTTTCACTGGGCCCGTGCCAACGGCTGGGCTATTATGGCCATGGTAGAATTATTAGATGTTCTGCCGCAGAACCATCCGGGCAGATCGAAGGTGCTGGCGCAATTGCAGGCACATGTAAAAGGCTTAACATCATATCAAACGGGACAGGGGTTTTGGCATCAGTTGTTAGATAAAAATGATTCGTATTTAGAAACATCCGCTACGGCTATTTATGCTTATTGCATAGCCCGTGCTGTAAATAGGGGCTGGATAGATGCTAAGGCGTATGCACCGGCAGCCATCCTGGCCTGGAACGCTGTTACTACCAAAGTGAATAATAAAGGCCAGGTAGAAGGTACCTGCGTTGGTACCGGTATGGCCTTCGATCCGGCATTTTATTATTACCGCCCGGTGAATGTTTTTGCGGCGCATGGTTATGGCCCGGTATTGCTGGCCGGTGCAGAAATCATCAACCTGCTTAACAATTTTGTTTTTGAAATGAACGATAGTTCGGTACAGGTAAAATCAAAAAAATAAGTAGAACATAGTTTATTAAAGACATTACTGATGGTAAAGAACAAAGCCCTGAAACTGTTGCTGCTACTGAGTCTTAGCCACTCAATAGCGTTTGCTGATGTGCGGTTGGCAAGTCCGTTTGGTGAGCACATGGTATTGCAACAAGGCATGAAAGTACCCATTTGGGGAACAGCAGATGCGGCCGAAAAAATTACCATTAGTTTTTTAAAACAAAAGCTTACAGCAACTGCTGATGCAGGCGGTAAGTGGGCGGTTTCGTTATCAAAGCTTTCCTCCGGTGGCCCCTACACGTTAACGATTACAGGAAAGAATACAATCACCCTTACCGATGTGTATATAGGCGAAGTCTGGCTTTGTTCCGGGCAATCAAACATGGACATGACGGTGGCAAGGGAAGACCGGTATTGGTGCGGTGTGTTCAATGAAAAAGAAGAAGTAGCGGCTGCTAACTATCCAACTATTCGTGTATTTGACGTTGACTTTACGCCGGCTGAAAATGTGCAGCAAGCAGTGAAAGGCAGTTGGGAAATTGTATCACCGCAAACTGTTGGACATTTATCAGCGGCGGCTTATTTTTTTGCAAGAGAGCTACAAAAAAAGTTAGGCGTGCCCGTTGGCTTAATTACTACAGCGTTCGGCGCCAGCACCGCTGAAGCATGGATCAGAAAGGAGGCCTTACAAGCCAATCCGAAATTCACCTATCTCGTAGATACGTTTCAATCAAAGCTGGCCCGGTATTACAGCGACACAGCCTCGCAACGCAAGTACGCCGTGGCCTTTGCTAAATGGAAAGACGAAGCCGCTAAAGCAAAAGCTCAAGGCAAAGATGAATTGCGCAGCCCCCGAAACCCAAACCCCGTGCAGGACCAGCACAATCCTTATGTGTTATGGAACGGTATGGTAGCACCGCTGGTACCGTATGCAATAAAAGGCGCCTTATGGTACCAGGGCGAATCGAACGGACCTACCGCCACCATTTATAAAAACCTAATGGAAACCCTGATCACTGATTGGCGGCTTCAATGGGGCCAGGGAGCTTTTCCTTTTATCTATGTACAGTTGGCCAACCATCAGGCCTTGATAAAAGAACCCATGAAAGATGATCCCATGGTAACGGTGCGGCAAGCACAATTACAAAATTTATCTATCCAAAATACCGCTATGGTAGTAGCTATTGATAACGCTGATCCAAAAGATCCGGGCAATATTCATCCAAAAAACAAACAGGAAATTGGCAGGCGCTTAGCATTGGCAGCCGAAGCCATTGCCTATGGCCAAAAGGTAGTTTATTCAGGTCCGCTTTATGATAAGATGAAGGTCGAAGGAACGAACGTTCGTTTGTACTTTAAAAATGCCGGTGCCGGTTTAGTATTGAAGAAGGACACCCTCACCGGCTTTGCCATTGCAGCAGGTGATAAGAAATTTTATCATGCCGATGCCGTTGTAGATGGCAACACGATTATTGTTTCCAATGCGGCTGTAACGGCGCCGGCTATGGTGCGGTATGCATGGGGTAAAAATCCGCCAATAAGTTTATACAATGCTGAAGGCTTGCCTGCATCGCCATTTAAAACAGATCAATAAAAAAAATAAAGGCAATGAATTATAAAAACATCCGTTCTCTTGCGCTGGCTTTGCTTACAGGTTACATGGGCCATACGCAAACACTAAAATTTGATTTCGGTTCGGGCAAGGTGCAGCAAGGCTATACACAAGTAATGCCGGATGCAAAATATTCTCCCGAAACCGGCTATGGCTTTGAGTTTTCATCTAATCTTACGTCAAAGAATATTACCGGTAATGATGCCTTGAAAGATGATTACATAACCAGCGACAAGCCGTTTTATTTTTCGGTAAAGCTGCCCGAGGGCAACTATAATGTAAAAGTAATTTTGGGCGATAAGAATGGTACTTCAACCACTACTATTAAAGCCGAATGCAGGCGGTTGATGGTAGAAAAAACGGAAACCGCCAAAGGCAAATTTGCTACGGAAGAATTTACCGTGCATGTAAAAGACAGCATCATCCGCCCATCAGGAACAAAGGTGCGGTTAAAGTCGCGTGAAGTAGATTACCTGCATTGGGACGATAAATTAACGCTGGAATTTAATAACACCGCACCTAAGATTTGCAGCGTAGAAATTTCAAAAGTGGATGGTATTCCTACCGTTTTTTTAGCCGGCAATTCTACTGTTGTTGACCAGGACCGCGAGCCCTGGGCGGCCTGGGGACAAATGATCCCGGTGTTCTTTCAACCGGGTAAAATTAGTGTGGCCAACTATGCCGAATCGGGCGAAACACTCAAGGCGTTCAAAGGCGAACGGCGGCTTGATAAAATATGGAGCATGGCCAAACCCGGCGATTATCTGTTTATTGAATTTGCCCACAACGATCAAAAGCAAGGAAGCAGTTTTTTAGACCCCTTTACTACCTATAAGCAAACGGTTAAAGAATGGATAGCGGAAGCCCGCAAGCGAGGCCTGACGCCGGTTTTGGTGAGTTCCATGAACCGCAGAACCTTTGATTCCTCCGGTCATATCACCAACTCGTTAGGCGACTATCCCGAAGCGATGCGGCAAACGGGTAAAGAAGAAAACGTAGCAGTAATTGATTTGAACAGCATGAGTAAAACATTGTACGAAGCCTGGGGTCCTGAAAAGTCCATCAAAGCCTTTGTACACTTTCCGGCGAATACGTTTCCCAATCAAACAAAAGAGCTGAAGGACAACACGCATTTTACCGCTTATGGTGCGTATGAATTAGCGAAGTGTATTGTAAATGGTATCAGGCAAAACGTACCTGCTTTGGCAAAGTACCTTAAGCCAGCATTGCCTTCCTTTAATCCGGCGCACCCCGATGCCTTTGAGGATTGGCACTTACCGGCAAGTGCGTTTATTGGTGTTGTAAAACCAGATGGAAATTAAACGTGCCGATACTTACCTTGAGAAGTGCAAACAGGGCGGCTATTCCTTTACTTAAACAAAACCTTTTTATGCGTAACAAAAAGCCGATGCCGGATTTAACTGCCTTCCTTGTTTGCAGCCTTCTGATGGTAAGCCTTACATCGTTTCAACCAAAAAAAGAATGGACCAAATTATTAGATAAAGATTTGTCGCAATGGAATACGTACCTCAGTTACCGGCATAAGACTGATTATGCCGGTGCACAGCCCGCAGATGAAAAAGGCGTTGCTATAAAACCAATCGGGTTCAACAAAAATGAAAACAATGTTTTTAGTACAACAGAAGAAAACGGCGAACCTGTTTTACGGATCAGCGGAGAAATTTACGGATGCATTTTTACCAAAGCGGAATATGAAAATTATCATTTTAAATGCAAGGTAAAATGGGGCCAAAAGAAATGGACGCCCCGGCTTGATAGGCTAAAGGACGCCGGCATTTGCTACCATTCCATTGGCGACTATGGCAAAGATTATTGGCGTGCCTGGATGCTTTCGCAGGAGTTTCAAATTATGGAAGGGCACATGGGCGATTACTGGAATATTGCCAATTCCGCAATAGACGTAAAAGCATTTCTGCCGGAGGGCAGCATGAATACCGTGGCAGGTAACAAACAACCCTTCTTATCCATCGGCACCGGTACGGCCTTGCCGGGCTTTTGTTTACGTACGGTAGATAACGAAAGTGCGGCAGGCGAGTGGACTACCATTGAATTGATTTGTTTCGGAGATAAAAGCCTGCATATTGTTAATGGTAAAGTGGTAATGGTACTGGCCCACTCAAGGTACCGCGAAGGTGATAAAGACATCCCCCTCACCAAAGGCAAAATACAGTTACAAAGCGAAGGGGCTGAGGTGTTTTATAAAGACATCCAGATTCAAAACATTACCGGGTTGCCGGCTGCGTACGCGGCCTATTACAAATAGAAAACGCCAACGGCAGTTTCGCTGCTGTTGGCGTCCGGGCCAACGACTTAAGGAGATGATATAAGCTTCAATTCATTCGTCTAAATAGTTACATTATGAAGTTCTTTCTGCCTGTCACAATCACCTTTGTTTCTGTTGTACTTCTTTCGTGGATAAAGCCTCGTGTTATTCATCTTCAATCAATAAGCTTCGCTAAGGATACACCCATCATTTATTCGGATTCCATCTTACCCGGCAACGGATTGAAGCAGCACGATTTTTTATATGCCGGTGAGTGGGATACCCGCAATGCGATGCAAACCATTAAGGTCGTTCGGGGTGGTAAAGTTGTTTGGACGTACGGCTTCCCAATAAAAGACCCGGCTAATGTGATTCAGGAGTTAGGCGATGCTTCAATGCTGCAAAACGGCAACATCATTTTCTCTGCTAAAACATTTGCAGCCCTCATCACACCCGGCAAAAGCATCCTTTGGAAATACACGGCTCCACCGGGAAGCGAGATACATACGGCACAACCAATAGGTGACGACAAGGTGTTGATTATGCAAAATGGTAATCCTGTCACGCCGCGACTAATGATCTTCAATACAAAAACAAATACGGTACTAAAGGAGATGGAGATACCAACCACTAACCCGACCAGTCCGCACGGCCAGTTCCGGCATATACGCATGACGAAGGCTGGAACGTTTTTAGTGCCCAGCCTATCGGGTAAAGTAATAGAATATGATACTAATGGTCACGAAGTTTGGCAGGTAACAGCACCGGCAGCATGGGCGGCGGTTCGATTAAAAAACGGCAACACCTTAATCAGTGGCGATGCCAAAGGCTTTGCCCGTGAAGTAAATCCGCAGGGCGAAACCGTGTGGGAGTTTACACAGAAAGATGTGCCCTCCATTAAAATTTTCAACATACAGGAATGTACCCGGTTAGATAATGGCAACACGATTATTTGCAATTGGTGCGCAGGCTTGCAGGATACGGCGCAGTGGCGCAAAACCGTGCAGGTGCTGGAAGTGACAAGGGATAAAAAAGTAGTGTGGGCCTTGCGTTCGTGGGATGGTACGAACGACCTTGGGCCTTCCTCTTCCATTCATTTACTGGACCAAAAATCATCCTTGCAAACTTTTGGATTGCAACGATAGCATAAAGTAAAACGTACCGGCGTCTTTCCACCCTTTCATCAATAACTATGCGAATATCAACTCAACAAAAATGCAGCTATCGTATAAAATCAATACTTCTTTTTTATATTTTTCCCATCCTTTTTTTATCACTCAATACGGCTGCACAAAAAAACAATATACAAGTTGACGTTACTAAACCTATAGGAAAGATGTACCCGATGTGGGCCTGGTTTGGTTACGATGAACCGAACTACACGTACATGAAAGACGGCAAAAAATTATTGACGGAAATTTCAAAACTTAGCCCGGTGCCGGTATATGTGCGTACGCATAGTTTGCTGGTTACCGGCGATGGAACGCCTGCCCTGAAATGGGGCTCTACCAACGCTTATACCGAAGACGCAAGCGGCAAACCTATCTATAACTGGCGCATTATTGACAGCATATTTGATACCTATATTCAACGGGGCATGAAGCCGCTGGCGCAGATTGGTTTTATGCCCGAAGCTTTATCAACACATCCCCAACCGTACCGCCATCACTGGAAGCCAGGCGACCCTTACGCCGACATCATCACCGGTTGGGCCTACCCGCCAAAAGATTATAACAAGTGGGCGGAACTTGTTTATCAATGGGTGAAACATAGTGTTGACCGGTATGGAAAAAGAGAAGTGGAAAGCTGGTATTGGGAAGTTTGGAATGAACCCAATGGCGCTTACTGGAAAGGTACCATGGATGATTTTTTTAAGCTGTATGATTATACTGCGGACGCGGTGAAGAGAGCTTTGCCCGCCGCAAAAATCGGTGGTATCAACGTAGCGGGAACGGCCGGCGCCGGCGCCCAGAAATGGTTGCATGCTTTTGTTAAACATTGCTTTAGCGATACAAATTATGTCACGCATAAAATTGGTGCGCCTATAGATGCCCTTTTGTTTCATGCAAAGGGTTCGCCTAAGGTGGTGGAAGGCCATGTGCGGATGGATATGGGCCGGCAATTACGCGACATTGAAGCCGGTTTTAAATTCGTCGCTTCCTACCCCCAATTAAAAGGCATTCCTGTTATCATTGGCGAGTCGGACCCCGAAGGTTGTGCGGCCTGCGGCATGGCTACCGATCCGCAAAATGCTTATCGCAACGGCACTATGTATAGCAGCTATACGGCTGCGTCTTTTGCCCGCAAATATTTGTTAGCCGATAAGTATAAGGTCAATTTTTTGGGCGCTGTTTCTTGGGCGTTTGAATTTGAGGCCCAACCCTGGTTTTATGGCTTTCGCGACCTGGCTACCAATGGTGTTGACAAGCCGGTGCTGAATGTGTTTCGCATGTTTGGGATGATGAAGGGGGAAAGGGTTTCAGTTGCGGGGCCCGGCATGTATTGCTTACAAACCATTGTGGATTCCAGTGTGCGTGACACTACCGATATTGGCGCTACAGCCGCCATAGATAAGCATTCCGCCACGGTGATGTTATGGAACTACGGCGATGATGATGTAACCGGTAGCCCGGCAGAAATTGATTTGGAGATAAAAGGGCTTGCTGCAAAATATGCTATAGTTACACAGTATCAGATTGACGACAGCCATAGTAATTCATACGCGGTTTGGAAGGGTATGGGATCACCTGCAACACCAACAAAAGCACAAATAGAAACACTGGAAAAATCGGGGCAACTGCAAACGGCCGGAAAGCCGCAAAAGCTTACTGCTACAAACGGAACCGGCCATATTCAAGTATCATTACCACGACAAGGCGTGGCGTTATTGAAGTTAGATTGGTGACTTCTATCCAACCTGTTTTTGCAAAGTCGTAGAGGTTATTAGTTGCACAGCAAAGGCTTATCGCATGTTGTGTTAATCGCTCAATCTGCCTCCATCTTACTGTTTATGTCACGGTCTTCCCGAAATATATTGTTCCTATTGCCGTCTCTTATGGCACGTGCATTAAGAGCAGAAGAATTTTTGAACTATGCTACAAATGACTGATGCGAAGATCAGGATCTTTTATACATTCTTTATACTGTAAGCCAGATGCTCTCTTACTCAATAGGGTAAGGCTAGGATTTACCATAGCCATTATCATCTTTACAAGGTAGATGCTGACAGCCATTCGGGATCATCAACGGAAAACATTTTAGTGCTTTGAGAGAGCAGTGTTTTTTAAAAAATAATACGTCAGGGTAACTGCCAGCGCTTTGTTTTTTAAAATTGTTTGGTTGAAGCCGCCATGGTTAATAGCCGTTAGCCCGATGTTGTAATCGGCTCCCAGGGCCAGTTTTTTATATCCCAATCCGCCAATAATATTCCAACCCAGGCCAAACGATTTATAATACTTATCCTTGCCAAAACCAAAATGCGCAGTGCCCGCATCAGATGGACGGCCACTATAGTCTATTGCATAATTTGTTTTATCGGTAAGGCCAAAAGCAGCTACTAAGCCGGTACCAACAAATGCCCGGAGTTGTTTAATCGCCCTGGTAGTAAAAACCAGATCAACCGGAACCTCGAGATAGTTGATGGTACGGCTATAGGTGCTATAACCCAAAGCGCCGGGTGCCCCATAGGTTTCGCGATAGCCCTTTTGCGTGTACAATAAACCACTTAGTAAGCTAAATTTATCAGAGAGTATTGCGCTGCTGGTAACCCCAACCTGAATACCTGATTTAGACTTGTAATCCGCAGCACTAAAGCCTTCTGTTACCTTGATGGTGGAGTTAGTAAAGCCAGCTTTAATGCCGTAGGTAAATTGGCCTGTGGCCGTAAGAGATAAATTAAGAAGCAGCAGTACTAAAAATTTTTGGTGCATAGGTATGGTTTGGAAGTAAAGGGAATCTACTGCCTATGATGCAGATGGGATATATGTTTTTTGTTCAGCCTGGAAATAAAGCCCGATAGAATTATCAAAGACGGTGCTAACAACAGAAAGGCAAACAGATCTTCTTCTGTTATAACTAAAGTTGGTAGCGAAAAAGAAGAGGGCAATTTATTTATCAGCAACATAGCAGCAAATTCGTGTTGGGCGTTCGCTGTTTTCGCTTATAAGTTTCAATTAGTTTCCGGGTCAAATTCCACGATCCATTCAATCCCGTACTTGTCTCTAAAACAGCCAAAATAGGAACCCCAGGGACTGTCACCGATAGGGCCTTCTATTTGTCCACCAGCTGAAAGCCCGTTAAATAACTTGTCTGCTTCTTCTCTGCTTTCCGCACTTATTGAAATCTTACTTCTGTTCTCATTTTCGGCTGTTTTTCCCATAAATTCAGGAACATCATTTGCTATCAGCCTGTTACTTTTACCGATAGGCAAAGCAATATGCATAATCTTATTTTCTTCCCCTTCTGATACCGGAAATCCATAGCTTGCAAGGTCTTTGAATCGAATAACCTTGGCAAACTCTCCACCAAATACTGATTTATAAAAATTGAAGGCTTCTTCAGCATTTCCGTTGAAGTTGATGTGAGGGTTTATAAGTGCCATATTTTATAGTTTTAAGGTGCTTGTTATTCCAACTATTTTATTGCGGAGTGTAAAAATACAATGGGGTTAACGAACAGGTATTTGCGAAGGCTGGGAAATAGATGTTCGTCAGCCTGGCTACTTGAAGCGAAATTTATAAATAAAAGTTGATGATTTGTATATAGCTAAATTATTAACGCCCTGCTCGATATGAAGCCAAATTGAAAAACAAAAGTTGAAACACGGCTTCCGTCCGCCCAGTTTTTGCAAATACCCATGTTGTGCGTTCGTATTTCTCCCCTAACCCAACAGAACTGGAATGTCACTTCCACTAACACCTTCCATTTTAATTGCCACAGTTCCCCACTTGTAAGCAAACGGAATATCTCTTCCGGCACCTAAAGCAGTGTAAAAACCAACTGCAAATGCGATTGCGGCTTTATCGTTCACAGAACTTTTCATTCCAATTACATAGGGAATATGTTTAGCTATTTCCTGTGCTTGTGATGCGGAGTAACAGGAATTTAGTATGACACATTTAACACTGTCAGTCAATAATTCAAATAAACTGCCTATTGCGTCGTTGTCAATTAACTTTGAATTACCCAGCAAGTCTTCAACCGCAATACCTTTTGTGTCACCATGCCCAGAAAAATGGATAATGGTAGCCTGCTCATCAAGCATTGCTTGCTGAAGTGACTTAGAAGTGATTGCCCACTGTGATTTCAACTCAAACTGGTCTCTCAAAGTTGCTAAACGAAGTCCTGTCTCAATATCTCTCTGCTCTTGGTCAACTCTTAACCGCACTTCGTCAATTGGGCTAGCACCTAAAAACAATATTTTAATCACATCCCCAATATTCTGCTTATCATTTAGTTTGTCTTGTAAAATTTTAGTTTCAGATAATGCTTCGTCGTATTTACCAACAATGCTTTCGTGGTCAGTAAGCAATTGGTTATATTCAGGAACTAAATCATTCCATTTTTTGAACAAAGCCTCATATTTCAGTTTGTATTCCTGTTCTGAAATTTCAATTTGTTCTTGCGCAATAAGATGAAAGTCCTTGATGTATTCTATCCAACCTTGGATAGTTTGCCTGAAGTTGGTTTTGCTTTCAATCAATTTTTCGGGACTATAATCGCTAGTCTGTAGGGTGATTGAATTTATATGTTGATTACTTCCTTTACCAAAAATTCCAACGACATCGTCTTGAACTCTACTTTTTAGGGCGTCTAAATTGACACCAAATTTGTCGACGTCTTGTAGTCTTGCTTCTAAGAGTTGAATTGCTCTGTTATGTGGTATTTTTATCATTTTCTTTTAAATGAATGATGTCGCTTTAATATGACGCACAACGAGAGTTTGTGAAAAAACCGATGTGTTGTCAACTAAATATACACAGTGTTTCAATAGGACAATTGGCGTATAATAATTGCTGCACATAGGTATGCAATTCATCCAGGGTAGCGACCGCCATCAGCGTTATTTTTCAACGCTTGATGAACAGGTAGCAACTCATAACCCGGTTCGTCTTATTGATGCTTTCATTGACAAGCTGGAGCTGCAAAAGTTAGGGTTTACTGGTACGGTACATAAAACTGAAGGCCGTCCGCCCTATGCACCCGAAGTACTTTTAAAACTATATCTGTACGGCTATCTTAATAAAATACGAAGCAGCCGTAAGCTTCAAAAAGAGTGCGGCCGCAACATAGAACTTCAGTGGCTCTTGCAAAGTTTACAGCCCAACTATCATACGATAGCTGACTTTAGAAAAGTGCATGCACAACCCTTGCAAAGCATGTTCCGCCTCTATGTGCAGTTTTTAAGCGATGCCGGGCTTTTGGGCGTAACAACCATCGGCATCGATGGCAGTAAGTTTAAAGCCGTCAACAGCAAAAAGGCGAACTTCAACCAGGCTAAAATTGATAAGCACCGCCGCTTCATAGAAGACAAAACAGAACGTTATTTACAGGATCTGGATAGCCTGGATAAAGAAGAAGAGGAAGCCTCTGGTGAAGAAGCGAACCTTAAAAAAGAGAAGATCGCCCAAGGCTTAAAAAACCTAAAGGAACGCACCATCAAATATGACACCCTTCAGGAACAACTAAACGCTACAGAAGACCGGCAGATCAGCACCACAGATAGGGACAGCCGCAGCATCATTATCGTAAAAAGCATTGTAGAAGTAGCTTATAACGTACAGAATGCCGTGGATGATAAACACAATTTAATTGTACATACCGAGGCAACTAACACTAATGATGGCAAGGCCCTGCACCGCGCCGCCACACAGGCAAAGCAAAACCTTGGTTTAGGTAAAGAAGAACCTCTGATGGTACTGGCCGATAAAGGCTACCACACCGGCGCGGAGTTAGATCGTTGCCAGCAAGACGGTATGATTACGCATGTAGCGTATAAAGAGCAGCCATCAGTAAAACACATTGCTACAGAGTTCTTATCGGAAAGCTTTGCCTATGATAAGCAGAGCGACAGTTACACCTGTCCGGCAGGTGCCGTACTTACTTCACTGGGCACCTGGCACAACAAACGGGGCGAGGCCCATGAAACCTCTTACCGGTTTAAAACCTACCGCACCGATGCCTGTAAAACATGTCCGCTCAAGTATCAGTGTACCAAGCTTCCTAAACGCATTGTTCAGCGCAGCGAGTACCAGGACGCGGTGGACATCAATGATAATAACATCAAGCAAAACCCACAGTACTACAAGCGACGGCAAGCCATCTGCGAACATCCTTTTGGCACCATCAAACGCCACTGGGGTTACACCCATACACTGCTGAAAGGACTCCAAAAAGTGAATGGAGAAATGAACCTCATTATGCTTTGCTACAACTTTATGCGTACTAAAAATATCCTGGGCTTCTGTAGGATGATTGAGGCCATTGTAAACTGGACACCGGATTACGATAGTGTAATCTGCGCTTTTAAAACAGCGCTTACAGGAGTCATTTACAGCTACAAAAAACCGCTCTTTGTCTTTCCAAAATTAGAGGCTCTGTTTCTGGAGAAAGTCTACATCAATGCCTATTGCCCTTAAAACAATTTGTGGAGCATAGCGGGCTTGTAAAAAGATGTTTATTCACAGTCTGACGAACGGGGCTTGGCGATGTGTGGCAATTGAAAAACGTCAGCCCGAACCGCTGTTGAATAAAGTTAATAAAGTAAAAGTTAACAAACAAAAGCTCCACAAAGAACGTCTAGCCGGAACAAAAGATGATAAGCGAAATAAAAGGCGAGCTAAACAACGTCCGGCCACATAGCGCCAAACCCTAAGTTGGCGGCTGGCATTTTTTGAAAAAAAATTTTTAATGTACGTCTGACGACAAACAACAAAAAGATAGATGATAAAAAAATGTTGATGACATATTTTATCGCCATGCTTGCCGCCAACGGTAGGTATTTGCGATGGCAGGGCATCGAAGCTCGTCACGCTGGTACCGAAGCCGATTATTTTTTGTTGCCGAAGTTAACTACAAATGTTTAATAGAGAAATGTCAGCCGATAACTAAAGCAAAATAGAATTACTGCTGTTGAAGTGCGTTCCGTCGCCCCCTGCTATTGCAAATATTTTTGTTGGCTGCTGCCAAATTTTATTGTGAAGTTGCTTGTCGATTAAGTTTTGTCCAAGTAATTGTTATAAGCGAAACAATAATAGCAATATGCATTGTCACAGGAAAAACTAAATCACCAGCATTATGAAATATATCAATGATTGTGTCCACGGTAAAATTTTGAGTGCCTGCAAAAGCAGCCAAAAGATTTAATAAAACTAATTCACTGATTAATGCAATTATAAAAAACCAACTCTTAATTCTTGTCACCTTGAAAGGAATAATTGAAAAGATTAGTGATTGAATAGTTATTACTGCAAGTCCAAATATTATAGTAAACCAAAATAAATAAGAACCAAGTTCATTATCCATGTGTCCAAATAATATGCAACCAAACCATAGCGTAAAAGCGAAAAATAAATAAGCTAAAGAAAATGTTTTTAAATATTGCTTGAATAATGTCATGAATTAAAGATGTATTCAAAGTTTAATGAAGAAAGTTCATATTAATTTAAAGTTCTGATTTCAGTCACCATAAAATTCAAGCTGTCATAGATTGGTTGCAGCCAACGAGAGTTTGTGAAAAAACATCTTTGTTGTCAACTAAATATACACAGGGTTTCAATAGGATAAATGGCGTATAATTATTGCTGCACATAGGTATGCAATTCATTCAAGGCAGCGACCGCCATCAGAGTTATTTTTCAACGCTTGATGAACAGGTAGCAACTCATAACCCGGTTCGTCTTATTGATGCTTTCATCGACAAGCTGGATTTAGAAAAGCTTCACTTCTCCGGCACCGTGCACAAGAGTGAAGGCCGTCCGCCGTATGCACCCGAAGTACTTTTAAAACTATATCTGTACGGCTATCTTAATAAAATACGAAGCAGCCGTAAGCTTCAAAAAGAGTGCGGCCGCAACATAGAACTTCAGTGGCTCTTGCAAAGTTTACAGCCCAACTATCATACGATAGCTGACTTTAGAAAAGTGCATGCACAACCCTTGCAAAGCATGTTCCGCCTCTATGTGCAGTTTTTAAGCGATGCCGGGCTTTTGGGCGTAACAACCATCGGCATCGATGGCAGTAAGTTTAAAGGCCGTCAACAGCAAAAAGGCGAACTTCAACCAGGCTAAAATTGATAAGCACCGCCGCTTCATAGAAGACAAAACAGAACGTTATTTACAGGATCTGGATAGCCTGGATAAAGAAGAAGAGGAAGCCTCTGGTGAAGAAGCGAACCTTAAAAAAGAGAAGATCGCCCAAGGCTTAAAAAACCTAAAGGAACGCACCATCAAATATGACACCCTTCAGGAACAACTAAACGCTACAACGGACCGGCAAATCAGCACCACAGATAGGGACAGCCGCAGCATCATCATTGTCAAAAGCATTGTGGAAGTAGCGTACAACGTACAGAATGCAGTAGATGATAAACACAATTTAATTGTACATACTGAGGCAACAAATATCAACGATGGTAAAGCATTGCACAGAGCTGCTATGCAAGCTAGAGACAACCTCGGGCTGCAAAAAGAAAAGGCCCTAATGGTACTGGCCGACAAAGGCTATCACACGGGAGCCGAGCTGCAAGCCTGCCAGGACGAAGGCATGATTACGCATGTAGCTTATAAAGAGCAGCCATCAGTAAAACACATTGCTACAGAGTTCTTATCGGAAAGCTTTGCCTATGATAAGCAGAGCGACAGTTACACCTGTCCGGCAGGTGCCGTACTTACTTCACTGGGCACCTGGCACAACAAACGGGGCGAGGCCCATGAAACCTCTTACCGGTTTAAAACCTACCGCACCGATGCCTGTAAAACATGTCCGCTCAAGTATCAGTGTACCAAGCTTCCTAAACGCATTGTTCAGCGCAGCGAGTACCAGGACGCGGTGGACATCAATGATAATAACATCAAGCAAAACCCACAGTACTACAAGCGACGGCAAGCCATCTGCGAACATCCTTTTGGAACCATCAAACGCCACTGGGGTTACACCCATACACTGCTGAAAGGACTCCAAAAAGTGAATGGAGAAATGAACCTCATTATGCTCTGTTACAACTTTATGCGTACTAAAAATCTACTGGGCTTTGAGGGGATGATCCAGGCCATTGTAAAATGGACACCAGACTACAGTAAAGTAGTCTGCGCTTTTCAAACAGCGTTTATAGAAGTCTTTTACAGCTACAAAAAACCGCTCTTTGTCTTTCCAAAATTAGAGGCTCTGTTTCTGGAGAAAGTCTACATCAATGCCTATTGCCCTTAAAACAATTTATGAAGCATGCCTGGCTTGTAAAAAGATGTTTTTTCACAGTCTGACGAGCAGGGCTTGGCGAAGGTGGGGAAATAGAATTCCGTCAGCCTGGAACCGAAGCCCAATAATGTTACAAAAGTTGAAGTTAAGAACTAAAAGCCAAATAGTATTCCGTCAAGCTTGAACAAAAGCTGAATAGAATTACAAATGCTCATTGTTATTCCGTCAGCCCCACTTTTGCCAAACCCAATGTTGTGTGCAGGGCTTTCTCGATGGTCGCTATTCTTCATAATATATTGCGTCTAAAAATGCTGCTCTTGCGTTACTGATTTGTTGTTCTTGTTTTGTCGAAGCTGTTGGATTTAACCACCATTCAGAGTCGTAAATTCTTTCAATAACGTGTTCCCAATAACCTTTGTAGTCTATTTCAGATTTACTTACATCGAAGTCTTTACAAAATCGTTTTTGATTTTTTGAAGTCAGGCAATAAAATACGTCTGGTCTTTTCATTGCTAAAAGTCTTGAAGCAACACCGATGTAATTTCCTGAAAATACTTTGGTGAAATACTTTACAAAATTATCATAATGCGTCCTTGTGATTTGTCCATTTAAAGGGATTTGGTCAAGTGCAATTGATATGTCTTTATTGTTTACTATTATTTCGTGAACATAGTCGCCACGCCCAATCATACTTCCAAAAAAACCCCAGTCATCTGCATAGTTTGTCGTAGCCCCAGCAACGAATTTTCTTTGGCTTACTTCAAGTTCGTCAAAATGCTCAACAGAACTAAAAAGTTCTTGGGAAATCTCTATTACTTTTAATCTGCGGTCAAGTCCGTGAGAATCTTCTTTGCGAATTCTTGCAACGAATTCTTTCCAAGTCATATTAATAACTGGAACTTCGTGAATTGGTTTGCTGTCTTTTTCGTCACTGCCGTATAAACCAGAAAGACTTTTAATTTTTGGTCTTTGATTTTTCCAAATTGTCCTGTAACGTAAAAGGTCTGTGTCTGAAAAGGATTTAGAAATTTTCCAACTCTCTTCTATAAGTTTAAATGCTGCTTGTAAAAAATCTTCGGAATTATTGTCTTTGCAGCTAACCAAAGTATTAGCTTCTGTGTTTTTATTAAACGCTTCTCTTGTGAAATTTGAACTGCCAATAATTATTTCCCAGTCATTGTCAGTATTATGAAACAAGTAAAGTTTTGGGTGAAATGTTCCTTGTGGCTGATTTACAAATTGCACATTCTTATTGTACAAAAAAGTTTGAATAAAGTCAGGATGGGTTTGGTAAAAGTGAATGCCAACTACAATCTTTTTGATTTTGTCTTTGTTTGTTAGTAAGTCGTCAAAGTGTTTTGAACCAACGCCAGCCCAAGCTGTCGCCCAATAGAAACTTTTGTACTGTTTTGTTAGTCGTTTAAATTCTGTTTCTAACTGTGTCGAAGTGATTAATAATTTCATATCGTTGGTTGAAGTTTAGGGTCGTCATAGCCTTGCACACAACATGCGTATTTGCGCAACTGCTGGAACAAATATATTCTGATAATCAACATAAATTTGTGCCAGATAAAAAAGCGATACACGATGTACAGATACTTCCAACTTCGATATTTTCATCCCGGTTTAAACATCGGCATGTACAACTTAAAAAATGTTTGGCTGCTTGAACCAGAGCCACTTCAATTGACGGTAAGCGTTTACCGCGGAAATCTTATTTATCGTGTGCCGGTTACTGGCAAACGAATCAGCTACCGTACTCTTAAAAAGGGTTTGATAAAGAAAATAATTCTGATTAAGCAACCCGTAAACCTTCTGCCTTTTTAAGGCCTCTTCATTCACTTCAATCCCTTCATCCAATCTATTAATCTATCCGTCCAGGTTTCCAAATAACCCTTGCCTAAGCCCAGCCCAAAGCCATGGCCGCCCGTTGGATAAATATGCATCTCTGCCGGTACGTTATTATCTTTTAGGGCCTGATAAAATAGCAAGCTGTTTTCTACCGGTACAGCCTTGTCGTCGGTAGCATGAACCAAAAAAGTTGGCGGTGTTTCTTTTGTTACCTGTAGCTCGTTGGAGTATAGGTTAGCTAAGCTGCTATCAGGCTTGGAGCCAATCAAATTGTTTCTCGAACCGGCATGCATAATGGGTTTGCTCATAGAAATAACCGGGTACACCAGCACCATAAAATCGGGCCTTGCACTTTGCTGTTCTATGCTGTCCGTTGCCTTGCTGTCGCCACTATCAAAATGCGTCCCCAAAGTAGAAGCCAGGTGGCCGCCGGCGGAGAAACCCATGATGCCCACCTTGTCTTTTTTAATGTTCCATTTAGCGGCGTTAGCCCTTACCAATCGTATGGCTCTTTTAGCATCCATCAGTGGCGACAAGTGCGGAACAATATTGCTTTTAGCAAGGGGCAGCCTTGATTTTAATACAATGGCCGCAATGCCTTTTGATACCAGGTAGCCCGCCGGGTCGGTGCCTTCCCAGTTGTACGATAAATAGGTATAACCACCGCCGGGGCAAATAATAACGGCTTGTCCGGTGGCCGTTTTTTTAGAAGGCAGATAGACCGTCATCTCCGGTGTTTGCACTAAGCTCACACGGATAATATCAGCGCTGTCCCATTTTTCTTTTTCGGTTGTTTTTTGATAGTTAGGCACGGCGCCGGCAGGCCATAAAGGGAGTGTAATTTGTGCGTTCATGCTTTGTTGAAATGCGAGGCAAATGATAAGATAAGTAAGTCGTTTCATACAGCGAAAGTTAAGTAAGGTTAAAAGATAGCAATCTAAAATAATGAAGTCTATGTAAAGCATCCAATTTCAGGATGCAGCAGGATAGTAAGAGATAGGGTAGTGCTAAATTTCGGTTTGATTGTTTGTTTGCTATGATGATGCTACGTAAACCGGTTTTCTTTTCAATCGTTATCATTTTTTCTGTATCGCTGAAGGCGCAACTAAAATTGCCAGCCCTCATCAGCAACAACATGGTGCTGCAACAAAACAGCAAGGTGGCTTTGTGGGGCTGGGCGTCACCAAATGAACAAGTAACTATAACTAATAACTGGAATAACAAAGCAACTACGGCAACCGCCGATGCTTCCGGCAAATGGCTTACTTACATCAACACTACAAAAGCCGGTGGTCCGTACAAGCTTAGTTTCAAAGCTTCTAATCAAATAGATGTTGACAATGTTTTACTGGGTGAGCTTTGGTTGTCGTCGGGACAATCCAACATGGAATTTTTTATCGGCAAAAAGGCCAGTGCTTCATATACCGGCGTTATCAATCATGATGAAGTAATGAAGGACGCGGAGCATCCCGACATACGGTTGATTGATGTACCCAATAAAGTGGCCGACGAACCACAGTTTGATTTCAAAGGAGCCTGGACAATCTGTTCTGCAAAAACCATTGATACCTTTTCTGCCGTTGCGTATTTTTTTGCAAGGGAGATTAACAAAGCCACCGGTTTTCCCATCGGCATCATCAATTCAACCTGGGGCGGTACACCGGCCGAATCGTGGACAAAACGCGACGTGCTGCAAAGCGATGCTGACTTAAATGAGATACTGGTTCGCTATCAAAAGGCATTGGACGTTTATCCGCAGGAAGCCGAAAAATATAAAGCGGCAACGGCTGCCTGGAGAGCCGATACAAACAAGCGCAAAGGCGCTGCACCCGTAGCACCGATAGGCCCAACGCACAACAAGTCGCCGTACAAATTATACAATGGCATGATTGTGCCGATAGAGCCTTACACCATCAAAGGTGTTATCTGGTATCAGGGCGAATCGAATGCCGATCATGCGTATCAGTATCGCAAATTATTTCCGGCGATGATCAAGAATTGGCGGGATGATTGGAAGGCCGACAAACTGCCTTTTTACTTTGTACAAATTTCTCCCAACCGCAGCCAGAATGCGGAGATACGCGATGCACAACTCTATGCGCTTCGCACGGTGCCTTACACCGGCATGGCCGTAACCACAGATAATGGCGATTCGTTGGACATTCATCCACGCAATAAAGAGTTAGTGGGCAAGCGTCTTTCGCTTTGGGCTTTGCACAACGATTACGGAAAGAAGGACGTCATTGTTTCAGGACCGTTATATAAATCCATGAAGATTGAAGGTGATAAAATAAGAATTGCTTTTGATTACGACAAAGGTTTGATGACGAAAGATGGGGAGTTGAAAGAATTTACCATTGCCGGTGACGATGGCCAATTCGTTCTGGCAATGGCAAAGATTGATGGCAATTCGGTTGTTGTTTGGAGCGATGCGGTGAAGAATCCAAAGGCAGTGCGTTTTGCATGGAAGGCTGTGCCGCATCCGAATTTGTATAATGGTGCGGGGTTGCCGGCATCGCCGTTTAGTACAGCCCCACCCACACAACCAGTTCTTTAAGGTTAGCCGTGCGTTGCCCTCCCCGGTGGGAAGGGTATAACCATCATAAAAGCGGTACGAAACCCTACAGGTTTTGTACAGACTGAAGAGAGCAGTTAGATGGTTGCAAAGCGTGGGCTGTGTACCAGATGGCCTTCCCACCGGGAAGGTCGGGATGGGCCGCTGATTGTGCAATGATGAATGACCATACCTTTTGCCGAATAGAATTACCAACCGCACAAGAGTGCGACGCAACAGACGCCAAATAGATAGACAAACCCTTGGTCGAAAAAACAAAACATGAATCGTCACACAAGCATGAAAAAAATACTTCTCTCACTATCATTTGTAATTGCTTCAACGCTATTGCTGCAAGCGCAAACAGACTTGTCGTGGACGAAGGCTGTTGGTGCCCGTAAGATGCCCACTACAAAAAAAATCTATTGGGTCAATGACTTCGGCACAACCACCGACAGCACAAAAGTCATTTCAAAAATCATTCAATCAGCTATTGACAAAGCTGCAAAAGACGGCGGCGGTATTGTGTCATTCAAACCCGGTGTTTACCTCACCGGTTCCATCTTTTTAAAAAGCAACGTTCATTTGAAGATTGACAAAGGAGTTTTGATAAAAGGTAGTACAAGCTTTAATGATTATCCCGAAATTGATACCCGCATTGCCGGCATTGAAATGAAGTGGCCCGCGGCGCTTATCAACATCATGAATCAAAAGAACGTGATGGTGAGCGGTGATGGAAAAGTAAATGCGCAGGGAAAATTTTGCTGGGATAAATACTGGGCTATGCGCAAAGAATACGAAGCAAAAGGCTTGCGTTGGATTGTTGACTATGACGCTAAAAGGGTGCGGACATTTCTTGTGCAATCATCATCCGATGTTACACTGAAGGGCCTCACTTTTTCCAACGCCGGCTTCTGGACCGTGCAACTTTTATACTCCGATCATCTCACTGTTGACGGCATCACCGTTCGCAACAACGAGGATGGCAAAGGGCCGAGCACTGATGGCATTGATGTGGATTCGTCAACATGGGTTTTGGTGGAAAATTGCGACATTGATTGCAACGACGATGACTTTTGTTTGAAGGCCGGAAGAGATGCCGATGGCCTTCGCGTGAACAAGCCAACAGAATATGTAGTGATAAAAAAGTGCATTGCCCGCAAAGGCGGCGGACTGCTTACGTTGGGAAGCGAAACCTCCGGTGGCATTCGTCACGTGTTAGCAACCGACCTAACCGCAATGGGCACGGGCAACGGCTTTCATATTAAGTCGGCCACCACAAGAGGCGGCGTGGTGGAAGACATCCATTTTCAAAACATTACGATGGACAGCGTGGGCAACGCCTTTATGTACACCATGAACTGGAACCCGTCGTACAGCTATTCAAAACTTCCTGATGGCTACACACAAGGGACCTTGCCGGCGCATTGGAAAGTAATGCTGACGAAAGTGGAACCGGAGGAAAAAGGTATTCCACATTTTAAAGACATCTATGTTTCTAACGTTACGGTGAAGTATGCCCGCAAAGCCATCAGCGGTGCGGGATTGGATAAATCGCTCCTGCAAAATTTCAATTTTGAAAATGTGACTATCAACACGGCCAACGCCGGTGAAGTCAGTTATGCGGAAGGTTGGAAATGGAAGGCGGTAAAGATTAATGCAACGGACAAAAGTACCGTATCGGTAAAAAATTCTAACGGACTAATTCTATAACTACTTATGCGAATCCTGTCAACCATACTCCTGATTTCTTTTTTCTTCAACAGCGCTTACGCCCAAAACGGAAGAACAATAACTGCGTTTGATAACGACTGGAAATTTTACAAAGGCGATGCTTCCGGTGCGGAAGCCGCAGCGTTTAATGATAACGATTGGCGCTCCCTAAATGTGCCGCACGATTGGAGCATTGAAGGTCCTTATGATCGTGCCAATCCTACAAGCCGCGGTGGCGGTTATCTTCCCGCAGGGGTGGGTTGGTATCGCAAAACATTTTCATTAAGCAATAGCGATGCAGCAAAGAAGTTCTTTATTGAGTTTGATGGCATCATGGCGGCCAGCGATGTATGGATCAATGGTCATCATCTCGGTAAACGGCCAAGCGGTTATCAAAGCCTGCATTACGAACTCTCGCCTTACCTAAAATTTGGCAGCGAAAAAAACGTACTGGCTGTTCGTGCCGATAATACGGTGCAACCGGCTTCGCGTTGGTACACCGGTTCGGGCATCTATCGGCATGTGCGGATGATAAGTACAAGCCCCGTGCATGTGGAAGCGAATGGCACATACGTCACGGCATCAAACGTTACCGCACAAACCGCGAAGCTGCAGGCACAAACAGAAATAACAAACGCTTCTTCATCTGCGCAAACGGCAACCGTTCGCATTCGCTTCTTATCACCCGATGGTAAAGAAGCGGCCTCTGTTCAAACAACAAAAAAGATAGAAGCGGGTAAAAAAGAAATCGTCATTCAAACCGCAAACATCAAGTCACCTGCACTTTGGAATTTAGAGGCTCCGCAATTATATAAGACCGTTACCTCTGTTACAGTTGATAAGCACAGTGCTGATGAAGTCACTACAACCTTCGGCATTCGCGATGCACACTTTGAAGCCGCCACCGGTTTTTGGCTAAATGGGGCGAACCTAAAAATTAAAGGCGTTTGCCTGCATCACGATGGCGGGGCTTTTGGTGCGGCGGTTCCGTTGCGTGTTTGGGAAAAACGTTTACAATCATTAAAAGACATTGGTGTGAATGGCATCCGCACTTCGCACAACGCCTATGCTCCGGAGTTTTTAGACTTGTGTGATAGGATGGGTTTTTTGGTGATGGACGAAACTTTTGATACCTGGAACGCTTCCAAGCCCAACGCCGAAAAAGGCTACAATCTTTACTTCAACGATTGGTGGGAAAAGGACACAAGAGACCAGGTGCTTCGCGACCGCAATCATCCGTCTATTGTCATCTACAGCATCGGCAATGAGATTCACGACAACCTCAATGACACGTCGGGCTTTCGGAAGTATAAAATGCAGCAGGATCTGATTCATTCGTTGGATGCCACAAGGCCGGTAACGATGGCGCTTTTTCGTCCGAACATTTCTAAAGTATATGATAATGGTCTCGCGGCATCAATGGATGTTGTGGGACAGAACTACCGCGAAAACGAACTCATTGCGGCACACGAAAAACATCCGGACTGGAAAGTCATCGGCACCGAAAACACACACGTCATCAGCATGTGGCTCGCCCTTCGCGACAAGCCGTACATGAGTGGACAATTCCTTTGGACGGGTTATGATTATCTCGGCGAAGCCGACTGGCCCAAGGTGGCAAACGGCCAGGGATTGTTTGATAAAACCGGCGAACAAAAGGTAGTGGGTTATCAACGCCAAAGCTGGTGGGACGATGAGCCGATGGTGTATGTAACCCGCAAAGAAGGTAACGCCGGCGGCACCGTTTGGGCCAGCGATTGGACACCGGAAGACGCAGACATTTATACATCGGCCGACCTGCAGGTCTTTAGCAATTGCGACGAAGTGGAGTTGTTTTTAAACGGCAAGTCAATGGGTGCCAAAGGCCGCACCGCCGACAATGCATCGCCCCGCACATGGACGATTCCTTTTGAAAAAGGAACACTAAAAGCTGTTGGTAAAAATGGCGGTAAAGAAGTTGCGCAACAAGAATTAAAGACCGCAGGCAAAGCATCAAAAATTTTGTTGAGGGCAGACAAAGCATCCGTGCAGAACAGTTGGGACGATGCCGTGTACATCACCGCTACCATCACCGATGATGATGGCAATCTTGTTTCCGCAGCCGACACGAAAATTGATTTTTCCATCACCGGTCCGGGTGTGATAGCCGCTGTTGACAACGGCGATGTTTCCAGCAGCGAAGCCTATCAAGGCAAGAGCCGTTGGAGCTATAAAGGCAAGTGCATCGCCATTATTAAAGCGGCTGCAAACAGTGGTAAAATAACTATCACGGCAGCCGGTGAAAATTTAAAAAGCGGCAGTGTAACCATTGATGCAACAGGTACAAAAAATTAAGTGCATGATGAACCAAGGGCAAGAATATCTATTGAGCTTTACTTGCGTCGCACTCGTGTACGCTTTGTTCGCTACGCGGCACTCCATCGCGGCAAACCCACCCCAGTGTCTTACAGCACAATCAAACGTTAGGTCGCCCCTCCACGGAGGGGATGTGCTTAAAGCACAAGCAACATTAGAGTCGTCATCCCCTCCGTGGAGGGGCGGCAGAGTGTAATCATAAAGGACTTTTAAAAGGGGTGGGTTCTACGCCGCCAGAATCATAAAGAATAATTCAAAACACATATGAACCGCTATAAAAATCTACTCACTCTTTGCCTAATCCTAACATTCTTCGCGGCCTCCGCCCAGCGCCACATGGAAGCTCTCGGCCGTGGCCTTATCGCCCTGCGCAACAATGATGGAAAAGTATTTGTTAGTTGGCGCTTACTTGGTACAGAGTCAACAAATCTTGCCTTCAATCTCTATCGCACCATCAACAACAAAACAGAAAAGCTAAACACTTCACCACTAACAAAAGGCACAAGCTATACGGATGATTTAGTTGATTCCACAGCACAACGAACTTATGTTGTAAAGACAATCATCAATAATAAGGAAGCCGAAAGCAGCAAGCCATTCACCTTAAAACCCGGCACTAAAAATTATCTCTCAATCGCTTTGCAAACACCCGCCGGCTACACACCCAACGATGCAAGTGTCGGCGACCTTGACGGCGATGGCGAATATGAAATTGTTTTACACCAGGCAGGAAGAGGACGGGACAATCCTTCCAACGGTGTAACCGACCCGCCCATCTTTCAAGCCTATAAATTAGATGGCACTTTACTCTGGACGATCAACCTCGGGAAGAACATTCGTGAAGGTGCACACTACACACAATTCATGGTGTATGATTTGGATGGCGATGGCAAAGCCGAGGTGGCCATGAAGACAGCTGACGGAACCATTGACGGCAAAGGAAAGCCCATTGGTGATTCATCAAAAAACTGGGTAGATGCGAACGGGAAAATTTTGGCCGGCCCTGAATACTTTACCATCTTCAGCGGACAAACCGGCGAGGCTTTAGCAACCACCGATTACATTCCCAATCGTTATCCAACCGACAAGTGGGGCGGTCACGGTGGCAATGGCGGCAATGACAACAACGGCAATCGTGTTGATCGCTTTCTTGCCTGCGTTGCTTACTTAGATGGCAAGTTGCCCAGCGTGGTAATGTGTCGCGGCTATTACGGACGAACCGTGTTGGCCGCATGGGATTGGCGCGGCGGTAAGCTTACGTCGCGTTGGGTGTTTGATTCAAAAGACGGCGAGAATCCTTTCTCCGGACAAGGTTATCACACCGTTTCTGTTGCCGATGTTGATGGCGATGGCAAAGATGAAATTGTGTATGGTTCGATGGTGGTTGACGAGAATGGCAAGGGCTTGTTCAGCACGGGCCTTCGTCACGGCGATGCCTTGCATGTAAGCGACCTTGATCCTTCACGTCCCGGCCTTGAAGTCTTTGGCATTCACGAAATAGAAGAAAAAACAAAAGGCCCCGGCGCCGCTTTGTACGATGCAAAAACAGGCCAGATTCTTTGGACCGGAAACCCCGATCAGGATGCGGGCCGAGGCGTTGCTGAAAACATTGATCCAAAGAATCCGGGTGCTGAAATGTGGTGGAGTGGCTCCAACGGCTTGTACAACATGAAGGGTGAAAAGATTGGTGAGAACCCACCATCAACCAACTTTGTCATCTGGTGGGACGGCGACTTAACAAGAGAATTATTGGACGGCAATCACATTGATAAATACGGCGTGGGAAGAATCTTTACGGCCGAAGGTTGCACGTCGAACAACGGCAGCAAGTCAACACCAACGTTGAGTGCCGACATCCTTGGCGATTGGCGCGAAGAGCTTATCGAACGCACCACCGATAACAAAGAGTTGCGCATTTACAGCACCACCATTCCAACGGAACATCGTATGTACACCTTGATGCACGACCCGCAATACCGTGTATCCATCGCCTGGCAAAACGTAGGTTACAACCAACCGCCGCACACCAGCTTTTACATGGGCGAAGACATGAAGCCAGCGCCGAAACAAAACATTGTATTGAACAAACCAACAAGCGATACTAAAACCACAGCCCGTAACTAATCATAGCTAATGATGAAAAAATTGCTCGTCAGCCTTTTACTTTTTTCATTCTTCAATGCCTTTGCACAAAGGCAAATGGAGGCCCTTGACCGCGGCGTATCGGCGGTACGCAACAAGGATGGAAAAGTGTTTGTGAGTTGGCGCTTGCTGGGAACAGAGCCGCAGGATTTGGCGTTCAACGTTTATCGTTCTGTTGAAGGTAGCAAGCCCCAAAAACTTAATAAAGTTGTCGTCAACAACGCAACAAATTTTGCAGATGATTTAATTGATACAACACACAACATCATTTATTCAGTTGCTGCTGTTGTCAATGGAAAAGAAGTAGCAATGAGCAAACCTTTTTTCTTATCGAAAGGCAATGTTCCTTACTTCTCCATTCCACTTCAAACACCAACTGGCTATAGCGTAAATGATGGCTCCGTCGGTGACCTTGATGGCGATGGTCAATACGAAATCATCCTGCACATGGCCGGCCGTGGAAGAGACAATTCGCAAGCTGGACAAACCGATCCGCCCATCTTTCAAGCCTATAAATTAGACGGCACTTTGTTGTGGACCATCAATCTTGGAAAGAACATTCGCGAAGGTGCCCACTACACCCAATTCATGGTGTATGACCTTGACTGCGATGGCCGCGCAGAAGTCGCAATGAAAACCGCCGATGGTTCCATTGATGGAAAAGAAACCGTGATTGGTGATTCAACAAAAGACTGGCGCAATGATAAAGGATATATTTTATCAGGCCCTGAATACCTCACCGTGTTTGACGGCTTAACCGGTTCGGCCATCAATACAGTTGATTTTATTCCGGCTCGCTATCCCACTTCACTCACGCCAACCACCGATGAATTAAAAGCGGCGTGGGGCGATGGTTACGGCAACCGCATGGACCGTTTTCTTGCGGGCATTGCCTACTTGGATGGCAAAACACCAAGCCTTGTTATGAGCCGTGGATATTATACAAGAACCTTTTTAACAGCATGGGATTTTAAAGGCGGCAAGCTTACCAAACGCTGGGCTTTTGACAGCGATGATCCGCAGCATCCGGAGAACAAACCGTATCGCGGACAAGGCAATCACAACCTCACCATTGCAGATGTTGATTGCGATGGAAAAGATGAAATTGTTTTTGGTGCCATGTGTATTGATGACAACGGCAAAGGCTTGTATTCAACCGGTCTCGGTCACGGCGATGCGCAACACGTAACCGACCTTGATCCTTCACGTCCCGGCCTTGAAGTCTTCGGCATACAAGAGCGTTTTTCCGATGCCGGCTCTCATATGTTTGATGCACGAACCGGAGAGATTTTATGGAAGAAGGCATCGGTAAAAGCCGGCGAAGACGGCGAAGGTCCGGGCCGGGCTCTAGCTCTTGACATTGACCCCACGCATCCCGGTTACGAGTGCTGGTCTTTTGGCGCGGGCATCACCGGCTTGTACGATTGCAAGGGCGCATTAATCAATGCACAATCGCCGCCTTCGTGCAACATGGGCATCTTTTGGGATGGCGATGTATTAAGTGAATTGCTGGACGGAACCACCATCAGCAAATGGGATTATGCAGCTAACAAAGCTGTTCGCATATTGGATGCTTCACAATACAATTGTGTAAAGAACAACGGCACCAAATCGAATCCTGTTTTGTCCGCCGACATTTGGGGCGATTGGCGCGAAGAAGTGATGTACCGCACTGCCGATAACAAAGAGTTGCGCATCTTCAGCACGGGTATTCCAACGGACAAAAAGTTTTATACGCTCATGCACGACCCGCAGTACCGCTTGAGCATTGCCTGGCAAAATGTGGCCTATAACCAACCGCCGCACACCAGCTTTTATTTTGGCGAAGGCATGAAGAACCCGCCGAAACCGAATATTGTTTTAGTAAAAGCAAAGAGTAAAAATTCAACGGCATTAAAATGATTCGTTGCATTAATTGAAGTTCTTTTTTTATGAACCAGAGGTCATTGCATCTATTGGGCTTCTGTTGCGTCGCACTCTTGTACGTTCAGAACAACATTGAGCACAGTGTCGCTGCGGCCCATCCCTTTCAACTATTTCTGAAAGCGGTGAGATGGTGCTAAAGCCATTCCCGGTGGAAAGGGTAGAAAAAGTTTTAAAGTTTGAGAGAGAACAACTACGACCTAAAGTTTGATTGAATAAGAAATAAATCGTTGACAAGCGAGGGCTGTGTGTAAATGACCTTCCCACCGGGAAGGTCGGGATGGGCCGCTGCTTATGCATCAAGACTGTTCATCCCCTCCCTGGAGGGGCGGCAAACAGTAGCTATAAAGAAAGGATTGAAGGGGTGGGTTTACGCAGAACGAAACAAGAGAAAGCAATGGAAAAAATTGGTTCGTTGCAAAGCAAGGGTCTGTGCTCGGATGGCCTTCCCCTGGCGGGGGAAGGTCGAGATGGGGGCCGGTAGCCATGCAGCCAAGTACAAAACACAATCGTCATAAAAACAAAACATGATCAAAACCCGCATTTTCTTTTTTGGTTTCATCCTGCTTCTCTGCTCTTCCTTTGCCTTGCTGCAAAAAGATAAGCCCACCATCTACATCATCGGCGATAGCACGGTGCGCAACAGCAACAAAGAACAATGGGGCTGGGGCACCTTGCTGCCGGAGTTCTTTGACAGCAATAAAATCAGCATCTCCAACCAGGCCATGGCCGGACGAAGCACAAGAACCTTCATCAAAGAAGGCCGTTGGGACAAAGTATTATCTACATTAAAAAAAGGCGATTATGTAATGATGCAGTTCGGCCACAACGAAGGCTCACGGCCTGATACAACAAGAGGCGGTTATCGCGGCGTGCTCAAAGGAACCGGTGAAGACAGCGTGCAGTTGACTTGGCCTGACGGCAAGCCGGAAACCGTGCATTCGTATGGCTGGTACATCCGCAAATTCGTTCGTGATGCAAAAGCAAAAGGCGCAACGCCGATTGTATTGTCCATGATACCACGAAATGAATTTCGCGAAGGCAAGGTGCTTCGTGCCGATAAAGATTACGGATTGTGGGCCAAACAAATTGCCGACGCGGAAGGCGTGCTATTCATTGACCTGAACGCCATCACCGCCGATAAATATGATGCCTGGGGAGCGGAAAAAGTGGCGACATTTTTTCCCGGCGATCATACGCATACCAACCAGGAAGGCGCCAGAGTAAATGCGGCGTCGGTTGTAGACGGCATCAAATCAAATCCTAAGGCTTCATTGAATAATTACCTGATCAAACCATAATAATTATGAAAAAGTTTTCCCGGCAAATTTTTACTGCGCTAATCCTCGTTGCGGCCTTTTGTTCGTTCGCCATTTTGCAAAAAGACAAACCGGTTTTTTACATCATTGGCGATAGCACCGTGAAGAACGGCGATGGTACCGGCAAAGGAAGCTTGTGGGGCTGGGGCGATTTTATGTCGCCATATTTTGACACAACAAAAATCAGCATTCGCAATCATGCCATCGGCGGACGAAGCAGCCGCACGTTTATCACCGAGGGCCGTTGGGATAAAGTATTGGCCACGCTTAAAAAAGGCGATTACGTCATCATGCAATTTGGCCATAATGATAGCGGTCCGCTTGACGACACCGCACGGGCAAGAGGCACCATTAAAGGTATTGGTGAAGAAAGCAAAGAGGTCTATAACCCCATTATGAAGAAACAGGAAGTGGTTTACAGCTATGGCCATTACATGCGACAATACATTCGCGATGCAAAGGCAAAAGGCGCCATTGCCATTGTTTGTTCGCCCATCCCGCGCAACGATTGGAAGGATGGAAAAGTAACACGTTCGGCGGAGAGCTATGCAGGTTGGGCGCAACAGGTTGCCAAAGAAGAAGGCGCTTATTTCATCAACCTGAATGACCTGGTGGCAACAAAGTATGAAGCAATGGGCGCTGATGCGGTGAAGCCTTTCTTCCCTGGCGATCATACGCATACCAATAGTGATGGCGCTAAACTAAATGCGCAGATTGTAGCCGATCAATTGAAAGAGATAAGGCCTGAAGGGTTGAAGAAGTACATGAACTAACTTACTTTCTTAATGACAAATGCATGATGGCTCGCCTTTACCCTTTTGTTTTTTGCCTTCTTCTTACTTGTCATCTTTTTGCTCAAAAAATCGACCGCAAGGCGCTGGTGCAACGGCACAATGTGATTGTTACAAAAGCCGATAGCTTATCATCCTTGACGGTGGGCAATGGCCGGTTTGCTTTTACCGTTGATGTTACCGGCCTGCAAACCTTTCCCAAAGAATATGCACACGGCGTACCGTTAGGAACGCAAAGCGAATGGGGCTGGCACAGTTTCATTGATACGGCTGGTTATAAGCGTGAAGAAGCATTAAAGACGTATCATTTAAATGGGCGAGATATTACGTATGCGGTGCAAGTGAAAGAGCCGGAACATGCGAAGAAAGCAGCCGATTGGTTCCGGCAAAACCCACATCGTTTGCAGTTGGGCAACATTGGTTTTGTGTTGTTGAAGAAAGATGGAAGTGAAGCAAAGCTTGAGGACATCAAAGACATTCACCAAGAGTTGGATTTATGGACAGGTGAAATTAAAAGTCATTTTACGGTGGCAGGTGTGCCGGTGGATGTTTCTACTTTCTGCCATGCGAAAACAGACGCTGTTAGTGTGAAGGTCAATTCGATGCTAATAGTGCAAGGCCGATTGCAAGCTTATTTGGTTTTTCCTAACCCAACAGGTACTTGGACGGATGAAGGAAATAATAACACATTGGATGAAAAACACCATTCTAAAATAATAGTCAGCGATAAATTAATGGTGATTGTACAACATCAATTAGACAACACCTACTACGACGCGACAATTACCACTGGGGCTAAAATCCATGTAAGTGAAATTAGACCGCATCGCTTTTTAATTAAACCAGAAATTACATCCAACCCTTTTGATTTTACAGTTTCGTTTCATTTGCCAGAATACAAGTTGCAGTTGAAGCCAACTTATTTACAAACAAAAATCAGCAGCGAAAAGGCTTGGCAAAACTTCTGGCAAAGCGGCGGCGCCATTGACTTCTCCGGCAGCACCGATAAAAGAGCCTTTGAATTGGAGCGAAGGATCGTTCTCTCCCAATACCTAATGAAGACGCAGGAAGCCGGCAACTTTCCACCGCAGGAAACCGGCTTAACCTACAACAGTTGGTTTGGCAAACCGCATTTGGAAATGACCTGGTGGCATGCCGCCCATTGGGCCTTGTGGGGACGCATTGAATACACCGAAAAGCTATTGGCCTGGTACGCATCAGTTGCCAACAAAGCTAAAGCCATTGCAAAAAGACAAGGCTTTGAAGGCATTCGCTGGCAAAAGATGACGGATAATAATGGCGATGAAGCGCCATCTTCCGTTGGCGCTTTGCTCATCTGGCAACAGCCGCATTATATTTATTTCGCCGAGCAATGCTATCGTTATTACAAGGACGTGAAGACCTTAAACAAGTACAAAGATTTGGTTTTCGCGACAGCCGATTTTATGGCTTCGTTTGCAAACTACGAGAGTGCTACAAAACGATACATTCTTGGTAAAGGTTTGATACCGGCGCAGGAACGGTACAAGGCCGAAGAAACCTTTAATCCAACCTTTGAATTGGTGTATTGGAAGTGGGGTTTAGAAGCGGCGCAACAATGGCGTGAACGATTAGGCTTGTCAAGAAATAAAGCCTGGGATGATGTTTTACAAAAGCTATCGCCGTTGCCAGTGCAAGACAATCTTTATCTCGCCGCCGAAAGCGCAAAAGATTCTTACACCAATCCCGAATACAGAACCGACCATCCATCAGTGTTGGCAGCGTTTGGTGTAATGCCGTCAACCGGACAAGTGAACAAAGCGACAATGCAAAACACGTTTGATTGGGTGTGGAAGAACTGGATATGGAAAGACACCTGGGGCTGGGACTTTCCAATGACGGCAATGACCGCCACAAGATTGGGCCTGCCGGATAAAGCCATTGATGCGTTGCTGATGCCCATTCAAACAAATACCTACTTGCTCAACGGCCATAATTATCAGGATGATCGCCTGCGGATTTACATGCCCGGCAATGGCGGTTTGCTGGCGGCTATGGCCATGATGGTTGCGGGCTTTGATGGATGTAAAATTGCAATGCCCGGCATTCCAAAAGATGGCAAATGGAAAGTGAAGTGGGAGGGATTGAAGAAGATGCCCTAAAGTTTTTTGTTAGTATCGGATAGAATCAATAAGCGATAAAAGCTATCACTCAACACCACGTAATTATTTACAGTTATCTAATTTGTGTACGATGAAACGATCTATGTGCTTTCTTGTTTTTTTTATGTTCATCGTAATGCGGTCTTACCAGCAAAACGTACATGCGGTGAAAGGATTCGATCAAAGATTATCCGATCCGGCTTATATTTTTCAACACCCGCCGGCAGCGGCAAAACCCGGTGTGCTGTGGATGTGGATGGGGGCTAACCTAAGCAAAGCCGGTATTACAAAAGACCTTGAAGCCCTGAAAGAAGAAGGTTTTGGCCGCACCACTATGTTTAGCCTGGCCGATGTTACTACGCCATGGGCAGGCTACTTTGGTAAAGACCCAACGCCGCAAGTAATTTCATGGACAGAGCCCTGGTGGGAGATGGTGCGTCACGCGGCACTTGAATCAAAACGCCTTGGCATAGACTTCGGAATGTTCAATGGTCCGGGCTATACGGCCAGTGGTGGTAAATGGATCACTCCTGAACTTTCTATGCAGGAAATATCATGGTCGGCAAACCCTGTTAGCGGCAACACGCATGTGGCCTTACAACTTAAACGGCCCACCGTTAACCCAAGAGCCAATCAATCATTCCCTCACCACAATCCCGAAAACGGCAAGCTGGAAAAACCGGAAATTGAGGCACGGAAAACGTATTACAAAGACATTGCTGTTCTGGCACTGCCGGCATCAGGAATTGTTCCAAAGGAGTCCGTTATTAATCTTACCAATAAAATGAAAGATGATGGTAGTTTAGAATGGGATGCACCTGCGGGCAACTGGATCATCTACCGGTTTGGACACACCACAAGAGGTACTTTAATACAGCCGGCGCAATGGGAAGCCACCGGGTTGGAATGTGATAAAATAAGCCAGGTGGCAATGGATTTTCACATGGACCATGTAGTGGGGGAAATTAAAAAACGCGTTGGTGATTTAATAGGCACCGGCTTCACGCATGTACACTTTGATAGCTACGAAGCCGGCTATCCGACCTGGACGCCTAAGCTGCGGGAAGAGTTTCAAAAGCGTCGCGGCTACGACCTTATCGCTTACCTCCCTGCCTTTGCCAAACGTACTATCGGCAGCAAAGATGATTCTATAAAATTCAGGGCCGATTTTGATGCCACGATAAAAGATTTATATCGTGATATATACTTTACCACCATCGCAAAAAAACTTAAAGCAGCTAATCTTATTTTTTTATGTGAACCGTATGGCGGCCCCTGGAACCAGGATGAAATTATGCCCATGATAGGAAGAGTGATGACAGAATTCTGGACGCATGACGGTAAATTTTTCCCGGTAGAATTAGAACCCACCGTGGCAGCACTGCGTAAGTCGGGACAAAACATTATTGAAGCGGAAGCCTTTACCGGCGACCCCAAAGAAAGTCAGTGGAGCGAAACGCCGGCCTGGCTGAAACCGATGGGGGACGCGGCTTTCTGCGCCGGTGTTAACCGCATGGTGCTGCACCGTTTTGTGCAACAACCGTGGGATGATCAATATAAACCCGGCGCCACTATGGGCCAATGGGGCACGCACTTCGATAGAACACAAACCTGGTGGAAGCCTGCCAAAGCATTGGTAGCTTATTGGACCCGCTGCCAGGCTCTTTTGCAATGGGGGAAGATAGCCGCAGCGGATGCAAATGATTTTGCCTCAACCACTACAGAAGGTACCGTTGATATTAAAGAAATTCATAGGTCGGCTGATGGAACCGACATTTATTTTGTAGCGAATACCAGCCGTACTGCGGGTGCTGCCACTTGCCGTTTTAAGGTCACGGGTAAACAGCCCGAAGCCTGGGACCCGGTTACCGCTTCGATGAAAACGCTGACCCAATTTGAGGAGGTGGATGGTAGCATTTCTATTCCATTAACCTTTGACGCATCACAGAGTTTTTTTATTGTTTTTCGTAATAAAATTTTGAAGAAGCCATCACTGACAAAACCTTCTTTTTCTAAAGAGGTACTCGCTATAAACGGTTCCTGGCAAGTGCAGTTTGATCCGGTTTGGGGCGGGCCCAAAACACCGGTAACCTTTGACCGCCTGCAAGATTGGACGCAACGCAGCGAACCCGGTATCAAATATTTTAGCGGTACGGCCATCTATAAAAAAACGATTGATATAACGGCATCACAACTTCAGGGCAAAGGCGCCGTGTATCTCGATCTTGGTGTAGTAAATCATATTGCCCGTGTACAACTTAATGGTAAAGACCTGGGTGTACTTTGGACGGCGCCGTGGCGTATAAAAATACCGGCGGGCCTGTTGAAGCCGGGGGCCAATCAACTGAAAATTGATGTAACCAATGTTTGGGCCAACCGCTTGATTGGCGATGAGCAGCAACCCGATGATGTGGAATGGAATCCTAATCCCTTTGGCGGTGCAAAGTATTTGAAAGAATTTCCCGATTGGTTTTTAAAGCATCAGCCTCGCCCATCAAAAGGAAGGTATTGCTTTACTACCTGGAATTATTTTACAAAAGCCTCAACACTAATTTCATCAGGATTACTCGGGCCGGTGCGCATTGTACATGAAACCGAATAATGCCGCAGACGGTTTATAGGTAAATCCTCTTTGTTAGTTTACCATATCCATCACCTGCCACTAATTTATTACACCAAAAAAATTACCATGAAACGCATTTGCCTTGCCCTTGACCTGATAGACGATCCGGTGCTGATAGGTGAATATGAGCATTGGCACAAGGCCGAAAACGGCTGGCCGGAAATAAAGAAAAGTATCACCGATGGCGGCATTGCGTCCATGGAAATTTATCGTACCGGCAACCGGCTATTCATGATTATGGAAACAACAGATGACTTCAGCTTTGAGCGGAAAGCGGCCATGGATGCGGCTAATCCAAAGGTGCAGGAATGGGAGCGCCTGATGTGGACTTTTCAACAGCCGTTGCCGTGGGCAAAGGAAGGAGAGAAGTGGATCGAAATGAATAAAATTTTCAGCCTGTAAGTATGCGTATGAAACAAATTAGTTTCACCATTTTTGTAAGCCTGCTGTTGTCGCATTTTGCAAAAGCACAAGATACAATCACAAGGCAAGTGGCCGAACAACCAACACCGCCACGGGTTACCATTCAATTACCTGATGGCCGTGCGGCGGCTATTCCCAACGGCCCTTTCCAACCTTCATGGGAATCTATCAAGGCCAACTATAGCACACCAAAATGGTTTCTTGATGCCAAGTTTGGCATTTTCATTCACTACGGCGTTTATACCGTGGCGGCCCATACCAGCGAATGGTATCCGCGTCACATGTATAGCAATGCCGGTGTACAAAAATGGCACGAAGAACATTTTGGCGGAACCGTAGATAAAGTGGGTTATAAAGATTTGATTCCATTATTTAAAATGGAAAAGTTTAACGCCGGTGAATGGGCAGCGCTATTTAAAAAAGCCGGAGCCATGTATGTAGTGCCAACCGCTGAACACCATGATGGCTTTGCGATGTATGATAGCAAACTTACCCGATGGGATGCGAAAGATATGGGTCCTCACGTTGATTTTATCGGCGAGTTGAGTACGGCCGTTCGCAGGCAGGGATTAAAGTTTGGCGTCTCCAATCATCGTATGGAGAACTGGGATTTTATGTATCCGCAACTCAAAACAAAAACCGATTTATTTGATCCGCAGTATGCTGATTTTTATGGTCCGCCCCAACCGCCGCCGCCACGCAAAGCAACAAAGCCAGGTGAAGAAGTAATAGAAGATCAAAACATAGCACCACAGAGCAACGCCTTTTTGGAAGAGTGGCTGGCCCGCTGCCAGGAGTTGGTAGATAAATACCAACCGGATTTGTTTTGGTTTGATAACGGCGTTAACAGCCGCGCATTGGATTCTATCAAGCTTCGCTTTGCGGCCTACTATTATAACAGGGCGGTGCAATGGAGGAAGGCGGTATCTATCAGCACCAAAAGCGATGCGTATCTCGCCGGAAGCATCCGTGATTTTGAACGACAAGGCCGTGCCCCAAAAGAGATGACGGATTATGTTTGGCAGGTAGATGATCCGATAGGAGAGAAGTTTGGTTATGTAGAAGGTATGAAGCTGACCAATGCAGCAACGGTTGTACGAAGGTTGATTGAAAACGTTTGCCGCAATGGGGCTTATATGCTTAACATCTCTCCAAAAAGCGATGGCACTATACCCGACGAACAAAAAGAAATTTTGCTGGGCGTAGGTAAATGGTTAGCGGTGAATGGCGAAGGCATTTATGGTACAAGAGCCTGGAAGCAGTGGGGCGAAGGCCAGTTTCGGTTTACAAGAAAAGAATCAACGTTATATGCTATTGCTTTGCAATGGCCCACACAACCGGTTATTATTAAAGCCTTACCCATAAGTGCCGGCAAGGTAAAAAGCATAAGCTTAGTAGGCTATAAAGGCAGTATTTCTTTTACACAAAATGAAGAAGGATTATCAATTAGTTTTCCCACCGAACAAGTTGGCGACTATGCATGGACGTTAAAAATAGAAGGACTGAAATAACGTTATAAAGGTTTCTGTTTTATGTAGTGGACTTTCGCACCACCAGCGCCGACTTAATAACCATGCTTTCCTTTTTTACATTCAGCAGCGGTTTACTTAATGCCTTGAAAAGTATAGTGGAAGCGGCTTTGCCAATTTCAAAGGCTGGTTGTGTTATAGTGGTTAACGAAGGATTTAAAATAGGCGCCGTAGCTAAGTTGGAAAAGCTGATCACCTTTACATCATCCGGAATGGAAAGGTTTAGTTCATCACAGCAGATATAAATGGGCGTGGTTAATTTTTCCACCGTAGCAATTATTCCATCAGGGCGGCTCTTTGACTGCAGCAGTTTTTTTATGAGCGCCTTGTCTTTTTCCGCATCGTTGCTGCACATCAGCATATCCGATGAATGATAGCAAAACTGATGATCTTCCAATGCTTTTTTATACCCCTCTTTACGATAACGGCTGATGGATAAACTATCGGAGATGGATAACAGCGCTATGCGTTGGCAGCCCCGTTCTATCAGATGCTGCGTAGCTAAGTAACCAGCTTCAAAATCATCCGTGGTAATTTTTGGCGTATCAATGTCTTCACACACCCGGTCGAAAAATACAATGGGCGTACCGGCGTCGTACAAATCCTGTATATGTTCGTAGCTGGTAGTTTCGGAGGTTACCGACATCAGCACACCATCCACACGGCCGCTTTGAAAATCTTTTAATATTGCTTTCTCTTTTTCAAAACTTTCATGCGTAAGATATACCAGTACATGATAGCCTTTTTCCTGTGCGGTGGCTTCAATGCCATTGATGGCGAGCGAAAAAAAACTGTCGGCAACCTCGGGTAAAACAATGGCGATTGTTTTGCTTTTTCGTTTGCGAAGGCTGCCTGCATAAGGGTTGGGAATGTAGTTAAGCTGGCGGGCCATCTCTATCACCCGTTGTTTGGTAGCAGGCCCAATGTCGTAACTATCCTTTAATGCTTTTGATACGGTAGCCACCGAAACCTGTAATTCTTTTGCCAATGTTTTAATGGTGACGTTGCTCATGAAGTTGCCTTATTGATTGCCTTGTTTATGTGTTGTAAATATAAAACTTACGAAAACGGTTAAGTAAATAAATGTTTAGCGGTTTGCAGCTACCATCGTTAAAAGGCTGACTTTAGTCCTGTCTAACATGATAAAATTTTTGCTGCTATGTCAATGACTCCGCTTGTACAGGTGAATCAAAATCCACTTACTAATCTGGATGAATGGGAAGATGATTTATTACTTAGATATCCCGAACCTGAATCTATCACTACCGAAAAAAGCAAGGAAGAATATCGTAATTATGATAGCCCCGGCCGCGACTCCGTTCGTGAATTTTACCGGCTCAATCATCAATATCAAACCTTTGATTTTGTGCAGCAAAAAAGAGCCGATTATTTACGGTTCAATAAAAGGCAAATGCCGGTGTGGGATGCTTTTGAATTTCTGAATCAATTGGTAGATGACTCCGACCCCGATACCGATCTAACCCAGTTGCAGCACCTGTTGCAAACGGCTGAAGCTATTCGTGGTGACGGCCATCCCGACTGGATGGTGCTAACCGGATTGATGCACGATATGGGCAAGGTGCTTTGCTTGTTTGGTGAGCCGCAATGGGGTGTGGTGGGTGATACGTTTCCAATAGGTTGCGCTTACTCCGATGCGATTGTTTATCCTGAATATTTTGCTATGAACCCTGATTATACCCACCCCACGTACAGCACGCAACTTGGCGTGTACCAACAAGGATGCGGGCTTAAAAACGTTACGATGTCGTGGGGGCACGATGAGTATGTGTACCAGATGATGAAAGATTATTTACCGCAGGAAGGCCTGTACATGCTGCGCTATCACTCTTTTTATTCGTGGCACCGCGAAGGCGCTTACCAGCACTTGCTGGATGAACACGACCATAAGATGCTACCATGGGTGAAACTCTTTAATCCGTATGATCTCTATTCAAAAAACCCTACACCACCCGATTGGAATGTACTGAAACCGTATTATGAAAACCTGGTAAAAAAGTACCTGCCTGATATTTTAAAATTTTAAGCAGGTAGTGTATTGCGTCCGAGAAGTGGATGCATCTGTAAGCGTACAACTAAATCCATATAAAAACCGGCAGGCGACTGCCGGTTTATTTTCCTTTCCGATTTTATTGACTGACTAAACCCAAACGTTATATGAGAAAACAACACGATTGCTTACCGGTAAGCAAAAACGTCTATTTGCTTCTGTTGCTATTTACGCTGCCGTTTATGGCATTGGCCCAACCCGGTACCCGACCAATAAGAGGTACAGTAAAAGATGATAAAGGGGCTGGTGTTTCGGGTGCTACCATTACCATTAAAGGAACAAAAAGGGCTACCGCTACAGATGGCAATGGCTCTTTTGTTATTAATGCTGCTACCGGTGAAACGTTAACCACCAGTGCTGTTTCGTTTACGCCACTCGAAGTTCCGGTAACGGGAGAGGATACGTATGCCATTTCACTCGCCACATCATCTTCTATCTTATCCGATGTGGTGGTAGTGGGTTATGGCCGCAGCTCCCGCCGCACATTAACCAGCGCCATTAATACCGTACGTCCCGAAGATTTAAACCGTGGCGCTATTAGCGATGTAGGCCAGTTGTTGCAAGGCAAGGTGCCGGGGTTAAATATTACGGCCAGCGGCGACCCCAATCGCACTGCCGCTGTGATATTGCGCGGTGCTTCTACCATCAATAGTCCCGGCGGACCTTATTATGTTATTGATGGTGTTCCCGGCGCCGACATCGCTACGATTGCTCCGGATGATGTAGCCTCTATTGATGTATTGAAAGACGCGGCCGCAACCGCCATTTATGGTAACCGGGCGGCCAATGGTGTTATCATTATTACTACCAAACGTGGCCGCAAAGGACAAACGCAAATTTCTTATAATGGCTATGTTGGTCTTGAGTCAGTATCGGGCCAGTTAGATATGATGAACGCCGATCAACTGCGGGCCTTTCTTGCCAAAAATAGTTTGTCGTTTACGCCGCAGGATGATAAAGCCGCCAGCACCAACTGGCAGAAAGCCATTCAGCGGGATGGGGCCGTATCTACCAATCATAACCTTTCCTTTAGCGGAGGCAGCGAACATGGTACGTACAGTGCCAGCATCAACTATATAAAGAAGCAGGGTATTTTAATGGGCAGCGATCTTACCCGTTTCATTGGACGCCTGTCAATGGAGCAATACGCATTAAACGACCACCTTAAATTTGCGCTGACCGTTACCAACAGTACCAGCGATGCCAATGACATTGCTTACCGCAACACGGTGTTGCTGCAGTCGGCATCTTACCTGCCGGTGTCGCCCATTATGAACGCAAACGGAACGTATTTTGAAAATCTCACCAAGCAGAATTACTACAACCCGGTTGCCATGATGAAGAACAGCCAGGCCAATAATAAGTACAACACCACCATTGGCAATTTTACCACGCAGGTAAAGCTTCCATGGGGATTAAGTTATGATTTAAGCTTGAGCTACCAACGGTTTAATTACCTCAATAGCTCTTACCTCAACAAGTACTTTACCAGCAATTATAACAATATGTACGACAACCCCGACCCGACCACGTTTGGCCATGGGTTGCAAACATTTGGTACCAACGGCCAGGCGTATCGTGGCGCTTATCAAAGCACCAATAATATCCTGGAAACCTTCTTTACCTGGGATCGCAAGTTTGGCAGCCATTCCATTAATGCGGTGGTGGGGTACTCCTGGCAACAGAACATCAACAACGACGGTGTACAAGCCAGCAGTACCAACTTTACAGTGGATAATACCGGCTATTTAAACTTCGCACTCAGCAATCCTTATGCTATACCATCGTTCCGTATAAGCCTTGGTGGTGGCGCTTATCAGAAGATCCGGTCTATTTCTGACTTTGCCCGTTTGAAATATAATTTCAAAGAAAAATATTTATTGCAGGCTTCTGTTCGCAGGGACGGTGGCTCTGTATTCGGGTCTAATAAAGAATGGGGATACTTTCCTGCGGTAGGCGTAGCATGGCGCATCAACCAGGAAGACTTTATGCACTCGCAAAATATCTTCAGCGATTTGAAACTACGGGCCAGTTATGGCGTTACCGGTAACTCGTTAGGCTTTGATCCGCTTACGGCAAAATTCAGTTCAGGCAGCTTAGGCACCTTTTATTACAACGGCGTATTAACCGCGGCCTATGGGCCAACACATGCCGCTAATCCCGACCTTGCCTGGGAAAAAATCACTACCACCAATATAGGTTTGGACTTCACCATCTTAAAAGGAAAGCTCAACGGAACAGTGGAGGTATACAATAAAAACACGACGAATATGATCTACAATTACAAAGTAGATCCGATACTGGTTCCCGTTGGCAACATCACCGCCAATGGAGGCAGCATCAATAACAAAGGCATTGAGCTGAGCTTGAATGGAACACCTGTTAGTAATAAAAACTTTACATGGACATCGGGCATTAACCTGGCACACAACGTAAATAAAATTACCAGCCTGAGTAACCCATCATTTATTGGTGGCGACTCAGTTGCGGTGGCCTTTCCGGAAGGCGCCGGGCAATCGGGAAGCTCGTTGGAGTTGTTGAAAGTGGGTCATCCGCTCGGTCAGTTCTTTACCTTTCAGTATGCCGGTAAAAATGCAGCGGGCATTTCGCAATACGTGGCCGCCGATGGAAAAACCATCACTACTACGCCTATCCGCGGTACCGATTACCATTACTTAGGCGATGCACAACCAAAGCTGTTATTGGGATGGACCAACACCTTTCGCTATAAAACATTCGACCTGAATATTTTTATACGCGGCGTATTTGGCAATAAAATTTTCAATGCTACCAAGGCCGACCTGTATCGGCCAAGCACGGCGCAGTACACCAACATTTTGGTATCGGCTGCAGATGAATCAACCGCCGACTACAACGCCTATCGTTACTCCGATCGTTTTATAGAAAGCGGCAATTACATAAGGTTCGATAATGCAACATTGGGTTATAGTTTTAAAACGTTTAACCCGTATGTTAAGTCGCTCCGCTTTTATGCATCGGTCAATAATTTGTTTGTCATTACCAAGTACAGCGGTGTTGACCCTGAAATTAACCAGGGCGGTATTGCGCCGGGTGTTGACTATAATAACTTCTATCCAAAAACAAGAACCGTGTTGTTTGGTGTAAACGTAACCTTCTAAAATAAACCTGATTAAACGATCTATATGAAAAAGACAAGAAACTATCTAAGCTTGCTGATCCTTTTTATTGGCATGCTTATGTCCTGCCATAAAATCGCATTGCCCGTAACATCGGAGTTGACGCCGGATGTATTCCCCCTCGACTCAGCGCAGTTCATTCAAACAACAGGGCCGGCTTACGTGGCATTGCGGGGCAACTGGGCCACTGAATATTTTTTTCAGCAGTGCTACAGCACCGATGAAGGCATCATGCCGTCGTACGGCGGCAATTGGTTCGATGGAGCACAAAACCAACAGATGCACTACCATAGCTGGAACCGCGACAACGGCTATGTAAATAGTAACTGGACGTGGCTCACTACTATTGTGGGTACCTGTAACCAGGCAGTATCTATTCTTACTACCAATATGCCTGATGGTAATAGCAAACGTACTGCCCTGGCGGAGATGAAAATGGTGCGGGCCCTGGCTTATTTTATGCTGATGGATAATTATGGTAATGTACCTATTGTAACCACTTACGGCGATTTTACACCAAAGCCCAACACCCCCCGTGCGCAGGTATTTAGTTTTATTGAAGGTGAAATAAATGCGGTGCTTCCTGACTTAAGCAGCGTGAATGATATTACTACGTATGGCCGGCCAACCAGGTACATGGCTTATGCCTTACAGGCAAAAATGTATTTGAATGCTCAGTATTATACCGGCACCGCACGATGGAATGAATGTATCGCTGCGTGTGATAACGTGATTAACTCCACCAAGTTTTCATTGGCATCAATGACAAACTATTTGCAAATGTTTTATCCTACCAATGGGCCTGCAGCGCCGGGTAGTAAAGAGGAATTTATTTTCGCTATTCCATTTGATGCCTCTTCAGCCGGTTTTATCGGCCGGTCTGCCAATTATAAAGCCCGGTACGATGTGCCGAGAGCCATGGGGAAAGTGGCTACAGGAGCAGGTTACAACTACTTTAATATCCCCTATGTAACGGGCGGCCCTGCGGCAACATTACCTGAATTTTACGCCAACTTTAATGACCCCAACGACATCCGTAACAAACAATGGCTGACGGGTCCGCAGTTTCAACCAAATGGCATAACACCCATTACGATCACGACCACTAATCTTGGCTATAACCAATTTTATACAGGGCCTAATCCTAATGCGGCTTATACATTTCAGTTAGACCTTAAACCAAACATCGTGTTGCGCCAAAGCACTGCTTCTTTTGATGTGGGAAATGATGAAGTGGCATGGACAACCGGCTACCGCAACATCAAGTTTTATCCCGATGCTTCTTCTACGTCCCGTAATCAAAACAACGATATACCGGTGTTTCGATACAGCGATATTATTTTAATGAAAGCCGAAGCTATTGCCCGCGGCGGCACGGCAACACTTGGCGCTACTGCCTTATCATTAGTGAATCTTCTACGGGCACAACGTACTACTTCCCCACCACTGGGAACCGTTACCGTGGATGATATTTATGCAGAACGCAGCCGTGAATTTGCATGGGAAGGATGGCACCGGAACGATATGATCCGCTATGGTAAATACGAATCCAGCTACGGCTTTAAAACCAACAGTGAAACGTACCGGAGAATTTTTCCAATACCAACCAACGCTTTTGCAGTTAACAGTGCATTGACACAGAACCCCGGTTATTAATAAATTTGTTTCAAGTAGTTACAGGCCCGGGGTATATACTCCGGGCTTTGTTTAAATAAGAACTTATGACGAATATTCTGAAGCGCTATTCTCTATTGGCTGGTGCCTGCTTCCTTTGTTTTATCAGTATCAATGCGCAGGGTCATTATCCTTATGCCAACGAATCATTGGCAATGCCTGTCCGACTTAATGATTTAGTGAACCGCTTAACGATACAGGAAAAAATCAGCTTGCTTTGGGAGTCATCACCGGCCATTCCGCGATTAGGGATTTCAAAATATTATTATGGCAATGAAACCTTACACGGTATCATGCGGGGCGGCAAGTTCACGGTATTTCCGCAAGCCATTGCCCTGGCGGCAAGTTGGGACACTACCTTGCTTCATACGGTTGCTACGGCCATCTCCGATGAGGCCCGTGGTAAATGGAATGAGCTAAACCAGGGACAAAAACAAACAGCTTTTTATAGCGACCTCCTTACGTTTTGGTCGCCTACTATAAATATGGCCCGCGACCCACGCTGGGGCCGCACCGCCGAAACCTATGGTGAAGATCCATGGCTGACAGCAAGGCTGAGTGTGGCGTTTATAAAGGGCTTGCAGGGCGATGATAAGAAGTACATAAAAGTAGTAGCGACCCCAAAACATTTTGCCGTACACAACCAGGAAGCCAACCGCTCCGCTGCCAATTCCATTGCTTCGGAAAAAACCATTCGCGAATATTATTTCCCGGCTTTTAAAGCATCTATAGTGGAAGGCAAGGCACTAAGTATTATGTCGGCGTATAACCAAGTTAACTGGGTGCCTGCTACAGCCAATCACTGGCTGTTGAAAGATGTGCTGCGTGATGAATGGGGCTTTAAGGGTTTTGTAGTTTCCGATTGCGGTGCGGTTTGCAACATGTACAACCCAATGCATTATACGCCTACGCCGGAAGAAACAGCAGCAGCGGCCATCAAAGGCGGCATGGACCTGGAGTGCAGCGGCGGTTGCACACTGATGCAGGACAATTTATTAAAGGCATACAACAAAGGCCTTGTTACAAAAGATGAGATCAACAATGCAGTAAAGAATGTGTTGCGGGTACGATTTCAATTAGGCTTGTTTGATGCGGCTGATAAAAATCCATTTCGCTCTATATCGCCTGATGTTGTTGGCAGTACGGCGCATCAACAATTAGCATTAGAAGCATCAAGAGAAAGCATCGTGTTGTTAAAAAACAATGGCCTGCTTCCTATCAATAGTAAAAAGATCAGGTCTATTGCAATTGTTGGCCACAATGCCGACATAGCTGTTTTTGGCGGCTACAGCGGCACACCAAAAAATGAAGTTATCACCCCACTGCAAGGCATCAGGGACAAGGCAAAACCTAAGGGCATCCGCATTAATTATGTACCCACGCGATTAGACAATTATAACCTTGACATGATTCCGGCTACAGCGCTGCAAACCGGCGGCATGCAAGGGTTACAGGCTGAGTACTATACCAATCGTGACCTTGCCGGAACGCCGGTTTTGCGTATTGATCCACAGGTAAATCTTCACTCAAAAGATAACCCGCCGGACCCCTTCGTGCCGGTGGGAAATAAATCTATTCGCTGGCAGGGCGACCTGGTTGTTCCGGTGAGCGGTTGGTACCTGTTAGGCGTAAGTTCCGATGATGGCGTAAGGCTATGGTTCAATGATGAATTGAAAGTAGATAGCTGGCGCCAGCGTGGCGAGATGGTGGACAGCTTTCGCACACAATTAGAAGCAGGTAAAAAATATAAGTTGAAGATTGAATATTTTGACGTAGGTGGCGATGCCGCTTGCCGCTTATGGTGGCGCACACCAAATGCTACAGTAAAAGAGTACACGGAGCAGGTGGAAGCTGCCAAAAAAAGCGACCTGGTAATAGCGGTGATAGGCACCGGTTTGTACAACGAACGTGAAGGACATGATAAGGAAAGTTTAGCGCTGCCCGGCGATCAGATGGCGATGTTGCAGGCCGTTTATAAAGCCAACCTAAATACAGTGGTGGTGCTGGTTACAGGCAGTCAGCATACGCTGCAATGGATGCAGCAAAATGTTCCGGCTATCATTAATGCCTGGTATCCCGGCGAGCAGGGCGGTAGCGCTATAGCTGATGTATTATTTGGAAACTACAATCCTGCCGGACGATTACCGCTAACCTACTATGAGCAAATGGACAGCCTGCCGCCGATGGACGATTATGAAATAAAAAAGGGCCGCACGTATATGTATTACAAGGGGCATCCGCTTTACCCGTTTGGTTATGGCTTAAGCTACACCAACTTTAGTTATACTGCTATAGCAACAACTTATATAAACGATATAATAAACGTGGCTGTTTCTATCACCAACACGGGCAAAAGCGATGGCGATGAAGTACCGCAGGTATATAGTTATTTGACCAATGAAGACGGCCTTAAAGTGCAGCAACTGCGGGCCTTTGCAAGAATTCATTTAAAAAAGGGCGAGACAAAAAATGTAGTATTGCCGGTACGAAGAAGTGAGTTGGCCTATTGGTCGGAAGAGCAACGCAGGTGGAAAAAGTACACCGGTGAAATTGAAATTCAGGTTGGCGCCTCATCAGCCGATATTCGTCAGCGCACCAACTTTATGCTTAAATAATTCAAGCTGTCAATGCAAAAAGATCAGGTAACATTTGGGGCTACACCGTTGGTTAGTGGCGAAGCAAAGAGTGGTTCGTCACGGTTGCACTCGCTGGATGCCCTTCGTGGCTTTGATATGTTTTGGATCATCAGCGGCGAAGGGATTTTTCATGCGCTGGCTAATGTGGTGATGGCAAATCATTCATTGGTGCGTAACCCGGTTACATATAAAATCGCTACCACAAACGATTTGAATTTGTGGGAACGAATGGCAGTTGGCATTAGTAATCAGTTACATCATTCGCCCTGGAATGGCTTTACCTTTTACGACCTCATATTTCCCCTTTTCATTTTTATTGCCGGTGTAGCCATGCCATTTTCTTATAGCAAAAAGCTACCGGCAGATACCATTGATAGTAAAGCGGTAAAACGACAACTTTATAAAGCGCTTATTAAAAGGACTGTTATACTTATCGTGTTAGGCGCCATCGTTAACGGCTTATTCAAATGGCAGGGCTACGAGCAAACCCGCATCGCCAGTGTGTTAGGGCGGATTGCCCTCGCTTGTTTTTTTGCTGCGCTCATCTATCTGAACGCTTCGCGAAGGAATCAAATCTTTTGGGCGGTTGGTTTATTGATTGGTTATTGGGTGGCCATGATGTTGATACCGGTTCCAAACTTCGGTGCCGGTGTGCTGACACCCGAAGGTAATTTATCAGCGTATGTTGATCGGTTACTATTACCCGGCAAATTGCATCGGGCGGTATATGATCCCGAAGGGATTTTATCAACCATTCCGGCTATTGTAACGGCCTTGCTGGGCGTATTCACCGGAGCGTTTTTGAAAGCTTCTTCCAACGGGTTTAGCGGTGGTCGCAAAGCGGTTATGCTTTTAGCAACGGGTACTATTTTAGTGGGTTTTGGCCGTTTATGGAACCATTTTTTTCCCATCAATAAAACTATGTGGACGAGTTCTTTTGTGTTGTATGCCGGTGGATGGAGTTTGTTGCTGTTCGCTATTTTTTATTTGGTGATTGACGTTGCCGGTTTAAAAAAATGGAGCCAGCCTTTTGTTTGGATTGGCGCTAACTCTATTTTAATTTATATGGCGGCACACGGAGCGATAGATTTTTATTACACTGCCAATTTTTTATTTGCCGGTGTGATACGATTTGCCACACCAGGTAGGCAAGCTGTATGGTTGGCCCTGGGTGTGGCTTTAGTGCAGGTAGGAGTGCTTTATTTTTTGTATAGAAAGAAATGGTTTTTGAAGTTGTAGCCTAACCCTTTCAACTTTTGTTAAAGCGGTAAAATGGTGCGACAGCCTCCTACTTGCGGCGCGACAGGCATTCCTGCCAAAGGATGGAAACATCGCAAGGTTAATAAGAAAAGTTTTTCAATAAATAGAATGATTGCCCATAAAACGCCAGAGTGGGTTTACGTCAAAAAAGATAGTAAGCTTAGTTGACGATTATGTACCGCGACGATGTGTTCAATAGCATTACCGAACGTACAAGGGAGTGACACAACAGACGATGATAGTAGCACTTCGGCCAAGTACAAAAAAAAGGCAAGCAACAATTGTTGCTTGCCTTTTAAAATATCATCTAAAAAAAGGCGTCAGTCATTTGCCAAAATCCCCTCCACTAAAGGCTTTGGCGGTCGTCAGTACTGCCTGTTCGCGTCAAAATTTTCCAGCTCGTTGGCTACTGCGGTTAAGAAGGTTGCCCCCAAACTTCCATCTACAATTCGATGGTCGTAGCTCATGCTCAAATACATCATGTGACGGATAGCAATGCTGTCACCTGCAGGCGTTTCAATCACCACCGGACGTTTCTTTATGGCTCCCACGGCCAGTATAGCTACCTGCGGCTGATTGATGATAGGAGTGCCCATCAGGCTTCCAAAAGTGCCTACGTTAGTCATCGTGAAAGTGCCATCGGAAATATCTTCGGGCTTCAGCTTATTATTACGGGCTGCATCGGCCATGCGGTTCACCTGCTTGGCTAAACCCACCAGGTTATAGCCGTCCGCATTTTTTATTACGGGTACAATCAGGTTGCCGCTGGGCAGGGCTGTGGCCATTCCAATGTTGATGTCTTTTTTGATGATCATCTTACTGCCATCCACCGAACTATTTACCAAGGGAAAGCGCTTAATACAACGCACAATGGCTTCGATAAAAAGCGGCGTAAAAGTAATTTTAGTGCCTTCGCGTTTTTCAAAATCGTTCTTTACTTTATTACGCCACATTACCAGGGCGGTTACATCCGCTTCGGTGAAAGAAGTAACATGCGGCGAGGTATGTTTGCTGCGCACCATGTGATCGGCAATCAGCTTGCGCATGCGGTCCATTTCTATGATCTCTACGTTGCCGGTGTACGTGGTAAGTTGAGCGTTAGAGTTGCCTGCGTCCGTTTTTTGTGTTTCCACTTTGGCTATTGGAATTACCATATCCTGTTGTCTTTCTATCCCTGTCTCCTGTCTCCTCGCTTCTGTCTCCTGAATTCTGTTTCCCGTCTCCTGCGTTCTGTCATTTCTCTTCTCACTTACGTACTGCAAAATATCCCGCTTCGACACACGGCCTTCGGCGCCGGTGCCGGGTATGGCTTCTAACTCCGTCATACTAACGCCTTCCTGTGCAGCAATGTTTAATACCAGCGGCGAGTAGAAGCGATTACCGTTTTGGATTTGGGGTTTAGGGTTTGGAGTTTGGGATGTTGCTGGTTGCTGTTCGTTGTACGAGGGTTGTTGCCTTTCAACTTGCCCATTGCTTGTTACCGGCTGGTCCCTGCTCGTAGCCGGTTGCCCACTGCCGGTTGATGGTGAATCGTGAACGGTAAACGGTGAACTTTCTACCCCGGTCTTTATCCGCGCAATCACCGCCCCAATGGGCACTACATCGTTTACGGCAAATAATAATTCTTCCACCACGCCTTCCGTGGTGGAGGGCACTTCGCTATCCACTTTATCAGTAGCAATTTCCAGCAGCGTCTCATCCATTTTAATAGCATCGCCGGCTTTTTTATGCCATTTTAAAATCGTGGCTTCCATAATGCTTTCGCCCAGCTTAGGCATTGTCAGGTCTATCGTGGCCATGTAGGTTTAAAGTTTAAGGTTTAAAGTTGATCATCAACCGTTTGTTGATATTACTATTTGCCAAATTCAGTTTTATGAACATAGCTGAATGGCTACTATATTGCATCGTTGCGTCGCACTCTTGTACGGTTTGTAATTCTATTCATCAAACAGCAACAAAATAGGTGGCAAGCAACAACTGGTTTTAACCGGCGCCAAAAATAAGCATTGCGGTGATAACGGAATTTTATTGGCTCAGCCTTCAAGTATGAATCGTCTCAATAAATTAAAAGCGGTATGTGTGGTGAGTTCTATGTTGCGTGAACGGTCGAAGCGAAAGCTGAATTTCTGCGCCTTTGTTTTTCCGTCTTTATGAGCTACGCCAATCCATACCGTGCCTACGGGCTTTTCATCACTGCCGCCATCCGGCCCCATAATTCCCGATGTAGCAACGGCATAATCAGTATGTAGTACCGCGCAGGCGCCTGTTGCCATTTCCGTCACGGTTTGCTCGCTCACCGCTCCATATTGTTGCAAGGTTTGTTCCTTAACATGAAGAAGGTTCATTTTAGCGTCGTTGGCATAGCTTACTACCGATCCATTGTACACTGCCGAGGAACCGGCGATAGAGGTTATCAGGTGCGCCAGGTTGCCACCAGTGCAGCTTTCAGCCGTTGCTACAGTTAGCTGCCGCTCTTTCAACAACTTTACCACTGCTTCCTGTATGGTGATGTCTTCATCGGCCACCATCCATTCTTTCACCAAAGATTTTAATTGGTCGAACTGCGTAGCTACCTCAGTAGTGATTGCTTCTTTGTTCTCGCTTTTACCGGTTAATCGTAGCCTTACCATACCATAAGCCGGCAGATAGGCCAACTTGATGGAAGGAGATAACGCCTCTTCAAACGCCTGTATGCTATCAGCTAAAAACGATTCGCCAATACCCGCCGTGAGCAAGGTTTTATGTACCACGGCCGGTAATTGAAAGGCCTCTTTAATTTTTGGAATGACACCACTTAGCATCAGGCCCCGCATTTCGTGTGGTACGCCGGGTAACGAAAAGTAAACCATACCATCACGTTCAAATTGCATCCCCGGCGCGGTGCCTCTGGCATTGGGCAATACCACGCAATTAGCCGGTACCAATCCTTGCGATAAATTTCTTTCGGTTATGGGCCGTCCTAATTTTTGAAAAATGTTTTTTACATTTTGAGTAGCCGCTTCATCTACCCGCATTTCTACACCAAAGTATTCGCACAAAGCCGGCTTGGTAATATCATCGGCGGTGGGTCCAAGGCCACCGGTAATGATAATAATGTTGGCTTGTTGCGATTCATCCGTCAACGTACTTAGTATCGCTTCTTTACTATCCGCTATGGCTACTCTTCGCTTTACCCAAACACCAATTTTATTTAATTCCTGTGCAATAAAAGCGCTGTTGGTATCAATGGTTTGTCCAATCAATAACTCATCGCCGATGGTGATGATGGAGGCCGTAACTTCAGTCATAACGTAATGCCTTAATTTTAGCGCAATGTACTACAGAATGAAACGTCTGTGCCTCAGTTATGGGCTTCTGCTGCTTGCTGCAACGGCTTTTGAACAAACGATTACAGCGAAGCTTTCCACTGCTTTTTCCCGGTTTGAAAAAGACTCCCAACTACGAAGCAGTACTGTTTCTTTGTATGTTATTGATGGAGCTACGGGAAAGGTTTTATTCGATAAGAATTCGATGGTAGGGTTAGCCCCGGCATCAACCCAAAAAATTATTACCAGTGCTACAGCTTTTGAATTGGTAGGGAAAGATTTCCGTTATAAAACAGACTTTGGGTATTATGGTTCTTTGAAAGACGGCCGGTTAAGCGGTGGCATTTACATAAAGCCTTCGGGCGACCCAACGCTTGGAAGCTGGCGCTGGAAGCAGACTTCAGAAGATTCGGTACTGATTAGACTAAGCAATGCTGTAGCCGTTACAGGAATAAAATCGTATGGCGCTTTGGTAACAGATGCAACGGGTTGGGAAGGAGAGACCACTCCCGGTGGATGGATATGGGATGATGTAGCCAACTACTACGGCGCGGGTGCGGCGGCCGTTAATTGGCGCGAAAATCAGTATGACCTGATAATGAAATCTGGCAGCCATATTGGCGATGCGGTAAGTATCGTTGGTACAAAACCAACCCTGTATAATTACGACATAACATCAGCTGTAACAGCAGCAGACAAGGGTACCGGTGATAACTCGTACATCTATTTTCCGGTAACATCATTAACGGGTATTGTACGTGGAACTATACCCGTTAATGAAGACCATTTTACCATCTCCGGCGCTATGCCTTCAGCCACTAATCAGTTCCTCGCAACCTTAAATGATTCGTTATCCAAAAGAGGCATCAACAAAGAATTTATGAACCTCACCATTGATGCTTTTTCAAAAAATAAGGCGCCCGATAGCATCACCATCTTTCACACCGAAGTATCGCCGCCGCTTGATTCTATCAACTATTGGTTTTTAAAACGTAGCATTAATTTATATGGCGAAGCCCTGGCAAAAACAATAGCGGTTAAAGGGGTTAAAACGGCCACCACAGAAAATGGTGTGCAAGTCATTCACAATTTTTGGAAAAGTAAGCAAATCGGTATTGACGATAATGAATTGCACCTCGAAGATGGTTCGGGTCTTTCGCCCTTAAACCGGGTGACCACCCATGCACAAGTAACTATTTTGCAATGGGCTAAAAAGCAGGCCTGGTTTGATTCTTACTACAATGCCTTCCCCGAGTTTAACGGCATGAAACTAAAAAGCGGCACCATCCACGGCGTGAAAAGTTTTTGTGGTTATCATACAGCTAAGGATGGCAGAAGTTATGTTGTTTCGTTTATTGTGAATAATTACAATGGTGCTTCGTCCTTGCTGGTGAAGAAGATGTTTGCGGTGCTGGATGTGATGAAGTGAAACCTCACCCCGCCCTCTCCATCGGAGATGTAGAGGGAGTGCTGTCGCCAGCGGTTTTAGTGCAATGTTTACCTGTTCTATTCAATCAGTTTACTTAGAGCAACTTACTATTATAAGAAATGATTAAATGATAAATCACGGTTCCCCTCTCCATCTTTGATGGAGAGGGGTTAGGGGTGAGGTCCCGGCCCAAGGCCCTGCGAGGGATACGCTCAAATTTTTATTCGGGATAATTAAAGCACAACAAATACAGTATGAAAAAAATACTCCTTTGCTTCTTTCTCTTCATCAATTTTTATAGCTATGCACAATCCGACTCATCGCAAAAAATGAGGTGGTGGAAAGATGCGAAGTTTGGTATGTTTATTCACTGGGGGGTGTACTCGGTACCGGCCGGAACGTATCATGGTCAGCCTGTGAAAGGCATTGGCGAATGGATTATGAATACAGTAAAAATTCCCGTTGCGGAATATAAAACGTTTGCGAAAAATTTTAATCCGGTAAAGTACGATCCGGATGCCTGGGTGAAGATGGCCAAGGACGCCGGAATGAAGTATATCGTCATTACCTCGAAACACCATGATGGCTTTGCCTTGTTCGATAGTAAGGTAACGGATTGGGATGTAGTGGATGCCTCGCCGTATGGTAAAGACCTGCTGGAACCCTTGGTAGCAGCGTGTCGCAGGCAGGGATTGAAGATCGGATTTTACTATTCACAAGCTCAGGATTGGAACCACCCGGGCGGTGCAGCCAGCGGCGGGCATTGGGATAGTGCACAGAACGGCAACTTTGATACGTACTTAGAAAAGATAGCCCTGCCGCAGGTGAAAGAGATACTCACCAACTATGGCGGCCTTGATATTTTATGGTACGATACACCGCAAAATATGACGCCGGAAAGAGCCGCAAAATTTATGGCGCTTACTAACCAGTACCCCAATTTAATCATCAACAATCGCCTGGGTGGTGGCTACAATGGCGATACGGAAACCCCCGAACAATTTGTACCGGCCACCGGCTTTCCGGGGCGCAACTGGGAGAGCTGTATGACGATGAACGATACCTGGGGTTATAAAGCAAACGATAACAATTGGAAGCCGGCAAAAGAATTGATTAGAGACCTGGCGGATGTTGCCAGCAAGGGAGGTAATATGTTGTTGAATGTTGGACCAACATCGCTTGGTGAAATTCCGCAGCCCAGTATTGAACGATTAGCAGCCGTGGGGCGATGGACGAAAGTGAATGGAGAGGCCATTTACGGCACATCGCCAAGCCCTTTTCCTTATTTAAGTTGGGGACGTTGCACCCGCAAAGGGCAGAAGTTGTACCTGCATGTTTTTGACTATCCAATGAATGGTTTGTTGGCAGTACCCCTGTCGAATAAAATAACAAAAGCGTATTGGTTAGGACAACCTAAGAAACCATTGGCTATTACATCGGGTACTGAACGTTCCGTGATTCATTTGCCAGCGGCATCACCCGATACGATGGATGCTGTTGTGGTAGTAGAATTTGCTGGTGAACCGGTAGTAGCGCCTTCAGTTGTTTCCGGTAAAAAAATTATGGCTTCCTCGCAGGCTTCTGACAATACGCCGCCGCAAAATGTATTGGATGGCAACCGGCAAACGAAGTGGCAGGCGGCAAAAGGGGAGCATAGCGCTATGCTCGAAATTGATTTGGGTAAGCCGGTGACTGTATCTTCATTAATTGCCGACGAACCCTGGCATTTGTGGGAAGCTAAAAAGCAAAAAATTACGTTGCAATATCAATCCGGAACCGAATGGAAAACCGCTACAGAAGGCACCAGCAATGGAACCGGCTTTGTCAAAAACTTTAAATCGGTGACCGGACAAAAATTTAGATTGATGATTGAGAATGTAACCAACGAACCGGTGATTTTAGAATGGCAGTTATATGGGCCGGAGTAAGTAAACGAAATTCTTATAATTACATAATGCGAATGAACATTTCCACGAAGCAAAAAATCAATCGAATGATTGTAAAAGCACTACTGCCGCGTAGTGGCTACCTGTTTGCAGAAGTATAATTATAAAACGAATTATTGCCGTATAGCGGCTACCCAATAGAAGCAAGGGTAGCCGCGATGCGGCATAGCATCAAACCATCATAATTTTTCTACAAACAGGTAGTGCCGAAGGCACATTTCAAAAAACATCGGAACAAATAACAAGACGTTATCCATGAAGCCCTTTTTAACTTTCCTGTTTTCATTGATTGTACTTTCTTCTGTTAAAAAAGAGGCCGGAACGCTTATCCAATCTACTTCTTACACTGTTGAAGCTACTTTCAACATTAAAGACTACGGCGCCATTGGCGATGGTAAAACCGATGATGCCATCGCTATTCAAAAAGCAATAAACGCCTGCAATAAGGCGGGTGGCGGAAGGGTAGTAGTGCCATCGGGGTTTACCTTTTTAAGCGGTCCGTTTAACCTGAAATCGTTCGTTGAATTTTATGTACAAGCCAATGCCAGGTTGCTGGCTAACCCCGATGAAAAGGTTTACACCAGGAGCGCCTTTCGGGCTAACAAAGGAGAAGGCACCATCTGGATTGGTGGTGAAAATTTAGTGAACGTCACCATTTGCGGCAGCGGTACCATTGATGGCAACGGCATTTCTTTTATGGGAAAAGAATTAGCCGACAGCTATGAGTTAAAGCCATTTAATGTTGTTGATCCGAGGCCGCATTTGTTAACGATTGTTGGTGGGAAAAACATCCGTATAAAAGACCTTACCATTCGCAACTCAGCCTACTGGACGGTTCATTTAATCGGATGCGATGATGTGGCCATTTCGGATCTTACTTTATTAAATAGTTTGAAGGTGCGTAACAGCGATGGCATTGATCTGGACCACAGCAAAAATGTTCGCATCAATAACTGTTATGTAGAAAGCGGCGACGATTGCATTTGTTTAAAGAACCGGAGAGAGTACGAAGAGTTCGGCCCTTGCGAGAACATTGTCGTATCCAATTGCACCATGACCTCACGTTCCTGCGCCATTAAAATTGGTAGCGAAAACATGGACAGCATTCACCATGTTTTGTTCAATAATTGTATCATTACAAAAGCTAATCGTGGCGTGGGAATCCAGAACCGCGATGAAGGCACGGTGAGTGATGTTGTCTTCTCTAACCTGCTTATTGACAGCCATCTTTTTTCCGATGTGTGGTGGGGAAAAGCAGAGCCCATCTACGTTACAGCTTACCGGCGGGCGGCGGGCAACAACAAGGACGCTAACTGGCGTTTTGCTAAAGGCCAAACCGAAGGCAGGGTAGGCAACATTAGCAATATCTATTTTACCAACATTAAATGCACCAGTGAAAATGGTGTGTATGTAAGCGCCGAATCAGCAGATAAAATTTCCAATATTTACTTTGATGAAGTGGATGTCCGCATCAATAAAACAACTGGCGTAACTGGCGGTGTATATGATAGAAGGCCGAGTGCAGTAGAAGGATTGATCAAAGGCCGCACTTCAGGGTTTTATTTTGATAAGGCAATGAATATTATTATCCGGAATAGTTCGGTTGTATGGGGTGCTAATTGTCCGGATTATTTTGGCTATGCAATAGAGTCGTATGAGGCGGCAATAAGATTGTCAAACTTTGACGGGCAGTCGGCATTCCCTAAAACAGTAAAGGCGCAGCTGATAGAGCCGGCTGCAAAAGAGAAGCAATGATTGATCAGTGTTTCATAGAAATTCTTCAGTTGAACGGAGCGTCGCCAATGTCGCTCAATAGTAGAACTACAGCCGGTAACATAAGAAAGCTTTTCCTCTTTGTACTGTTTATCATTGCTACGATGAACGTTTTTTCACAGCCAGGTTTTCTGATTACGTCTTTTGGCGCCAAAGGCGATGGCCAAACAATGAATACTACTGCCATACAAAATGCGATAGATAAAGCGGCTGTAAAAGGCGGTAATGTAGTAGTGCCGGCGGGCCGTTTTATAACCGGACCTGTAACGCTAAAATCCGGTGTGGAACTGCATTTGAGCAAGAACGCTTTTCTGTTGGGCAGCACCAACCGTTTGGATTACGGCAACGATTCGGCTAAGCCATTGATCAGTGCTAAAGGCGCTGTAAATATTTCCATTACCGGGCAGGGAACGATAGATGGAAGAGGCGGCGAGTTGGTGGAAAATTTAATTCAGCAATTGAAAGCCCACCGGTTGCACGACACACAATGGCCGCTAAAAGCACCGCGGGAAGAGGCCCGTCCGCAGATCATCAATTTTAAAGAATGTGATGGTGTTATGGTCAAGGGCATCACTATAAAAAACAGTGCTGCCTGGGTACAGAGTTATGTGCGTTGTAATGGTGTTACGATTGATAGCATTCATGTAGAAAGCGTCGCTTACTGGAACAACGATGGCATTGACATAGTGAATTCAAAAAACGTTTCTATCAGTAATTGTATAATCAATGCATCGGACGATGCCATTTGCCTAAAGTCGGAAGGTAGCTTTTTGGATTCCTGCGTAAACGTATCAGTTACTAATTGTAATCTGCGCAGCAGCGCCAATGCGTTTAAATTAGGCACTGGTTCAAAGGGCGGATTCAGGAACATTACAGTGGATGGCTTAATCGTTTACGATACCTATCGTTCGGCCATTGCCCTGGAAGCGGTGGATGGTGGCTTTCTTGAAAACGTGAACATAAAAAATGTGAAGGCCACCAATACGGGCAGCGCTATTTTTATCCGTTTAGGACATAGAAACAAGAACGATAAATACAGCCGCATAAAAAATATTTCCATCGCTAATGTGTATGTACAAGTGCCTGCGGGCAAGCCCGATAAAGGCTATCCCATGGAAGGCCCAACACTAAAATATCCACCGGGAACAAAGCCGTCAAACACAGCAGGGCAAAGCGTTTTGCCCTGGAACAATTCCGGTAAGGATACCACTGCCATCCCCTATTTGCATAATGTTTTTCCTTCGTCTATTACCGGTTTGCCAAACCATCAGGTTCAAAATGTGCGGTTAGAAAATATTGAGATTATTTATGAAGGTGGCGCTGATAAAAGCGTTGCTTTTTTCCCGGCTGATTCGTTGGCGGGCATTACAGAAGCCGTGGCTTCTTATCCGGAGTTTTCAATGTTTGGCGAGTTGCCGTCATGGGGATTATATGTGCGTCATGTGGATGGATTGGTGATGAAGAATATCAGGATGCAGTATAAGAAAGATGACTATCGAACGGCTATGATCTTTGATGATGTAAAAGATTTGCAGTTAACCCATATAACCATTCCCACTATAAAAGAAGCACCGGCAATTATTTTAAATAAGGTAGAAAAGCCATCGTTGCAAAATATCAACCTGCCGGTAGCGGCCACTAAAGGAATCAAAGTACAATGAAATCATTTATCACTTCATGGCTCTTTTTTTTGATCACCATAACAAGTGCTTCGCAAGACCTGATCAACTATGTACAGCCGCTATCCGGCACCGCTTCGTCAACTACTATCAGCGCCGTAAAACATAGTGAAGCAGGCAGCGAGCAAAACGCTAATACTATACCTGCAGTGGGTGTGCCATTTGGCATGACGCAATGGACGCCGCAAACAAGAACAACTGAAATAAAATGCCAACCGCCTTACTACTACAAGGACACGATGCTTAGCGGCTTCCGGGGTACGCACTGGATCAGTGGTTCGTGTATGCAGGACTATGGCAGCGTTACGATTATGCCGGTTGCCGGCAAGTTAAAAACAGCAGTGAAAGATTATGCCGTTCCGTTTTCTCATACCAATGAAATTACATCGCCGGCTTATTATAAAGTAAACCTGCTGTCATCGCACCTAACCGTAGAACTCAGTGCCACGGCCCGTTGCGGCGTTATGCAGTTTACAATGACGCAGGATGACAGCTTGTACTTACTCATCATTCCAAATAGCGATAGGGGTGAAGGCGCCATAAAATTTGATGCAGGCCGCAATGAAGTTTCAGGCACCAATCCGGTGCATCGTATCTACCAGGGCTGGGGCGAACCGGCCGGCTTCAGCGGCTATTTTTTTATGAAGATGGATAGGCTAATTGGTGCCCGCGGTATATTTAGCGATGAACATGTTTTTAGCCAGGATAGTATCAGCAATCAAAAAAACATCGGTGCGTATTTAGGTTTTGCGCTGAAGAAGGGAGAAGCGATTTGCCTTAGCGTGGGTACTTCGTTTTCAAGTATTGAGGGAGCTAAAAAAAATTTAGAAGCTGAGGTTCCGGCACTGCATTTTCCAAACGTCGTTACTAAAGCAAAGCAAATTTGGGAGAAGGCTTTATCGCAAATAAAAGTTGAATGTTCTAATGATAGAGACAAGCGTATTTTTTATACAGCACTTTATCACGCCTTTCAACATCCGAGATTATTTAATGATGTTGATGGAACGTACCCAACGTTTGCGGGTACATACAGCTATGCAAAGAAAATAGGGGGCAACTATTATGATGATTTTTCCATGTGGGATATTTACCGGGCCCAACTTCCTCTACTGGAAATTTTACAACCAACCTTAGTAAATGATCTCGTTCAATCGCTTATTTTAAAAGGACAGCAAGGTGGTTGGTTGCCCATCTTTCCTTGCTGGAATAATTATACGGCGGCTATGATTGGCGATCACTCCACCGCCTTTATCGCTTCTGCTTATGCAAAAGGCATTCGTGGTTATGATGTAAAAGAAGCGTACCGGCTGATGCGCCAAAACGCCTTCTCCACGCCATCTTCAGCCGATTATAAAAACGGAAAAGGACGAAGGGCTTTAACGTCGTATTTAAAATACGGATACATTCCGTTGGAAGACTCGGTGCCTGAAGCCTTTCATAAAAGGGAACAGGTAAGCCGAACGTTGGAATATGCGTATGATGATTATGCCTTGTCCGTTGTTGCCAAGGGATTGGGGAAGATTGATGATTACAAAACGCTTCAGCAACGTTCGCTCAATTATAAAAATGTGTTTGATAAAGCTGTTGGCATGGTGCGTGGCCGTACTGCGGATGGCGCCTGGGCTTCTTCGTTTCATCCTGATAAACGCGAAAGCTATATCACTGAAGGCACACCGCGACAGTACAGTTTTTATGTACCGCAGGATGTACCGGGTTTGGCAAAACTAATGGGCGGGTCAAAGAAATTAGAAGCCGCCTTGGACAGCTTGTTCGCTAAAGATGAGTACTGGCATGGCAACGAACCCGGCCACCAGATTCCCTTTATGTATAACTATACGGCCTCGCCATGGAAAACACAACGTATCGTAAGAAAGATTTTAAGCGAAGAATACAGCGATGGTCCCGGAGGCTTGAGCGGCAACGATGATGCCGGCCAGATGAGCGCCTGGTATGTGTTTGCGGCGATGGGCCTTTATCCGGTTGATCCGGTGTCGGGCAACTATCAATTGTGTTCGCCGTTATTTGACAAGATCATTATTCGTTTACCCAATAATAAAACGCTTCAAATTACCTTTCATAAGAAAGACGCAACATCTGTTTATATCGCAAGCATTACCTGGAACGGCAAGCCCTATCAATTCAATTTTATTCGTCATGCCGATATTGTAAAAGGCGGTACAATAGACATTCAGTTGCAAAGCAAGCCAACATCTTGGGGTGCTGTAAAATGATCGTTCTCCTTCCTTTCTTCATTACTTCACCAACCATTTTTTGCAGCCCCGGCGGCTCCGCTTTCAATCCAAAAAATAATTATTGTACCGGTACTTTTCAAGATAGCCCATGTACATAAATTTCCTATCTTGATGCCCTGCAATTAACATTGCTGCTATAGCTAAATACGACTGATCATCATCCTTACAACAATCAACCTTTAAATTTTTTCTCATGTCTTCACGCAGGTATTTCATTAAGCAATCTACCAAAGCGGCATCCGCGGTTTATCTGGGTTCAATGGGCTTTAGTGCAAAAAGTTATAGTCGCATCATGGGCGCCAATGACCGTGTGCGGGTAGGCGTGGTGGGCTTTTCCGATCGACATAAGGCTACCCATATTCCTTGTTTTATGAACCATTATAAGGAATTGAATTTTGATGTGGTAGCTGTATCCGACATCTGGAATGCACGCCGTGAAGAAGGTGCCGCTACCTGGAAGGGCAAGATGGGCCATGATGTAATCGCTTGCCGCAACAATGAAGAAATGTATGATAAGAAATTAGTGGATGCGGTCTTCATCAGCACGGCCGATTTTCAACATGCGTTGCATACGGTAGAAGCGGTACATGCCGGCTGCGATGCTTATGTGGAGAAGCCGTTTGCCGAAACAATGGACGATGCCATTGCGGCTTTAAAAGCAGTGAAAAGCTCTAAACAAATTATACAAATCGGGTCGCAAAGAAGAAGTGGTGGTAACTACAAGGCGGCCGCTGAATTTGTGCAAAGCGGTAAGTTCGGGCCCATTACGATGGTAGAACTATCGTGGAATGTAAACCAGCCAGGACGCTGGCGCAGAGCGGCTTTGGTAGAAAAGATAAAGCAAGAAGATACCGACTGGAAGCGGTTTTTACTAAACCGCCCGGCCGATAATTGGGACCCAAGAAAGTACCTTGAGTTTCGTTTGTTCTGGCCCTACTCATCAGGCCTTGCCGGACAGTGGATGAGCCATCAGATAGACACCGTGCATTGGTTTTCGGGCCTTGGATATCCAAGAAGCGTAACGGCCAACGGTGGCATTTATATGTGGAAGGACGGACGTAAAAACTGGGATACCATCAGTGCTGTTTTTGATTATGGCCCGGCGGCAGACCCGACCACCGGCTTCCAGGTTATTTTCTCTTCACGTATGCATAATGGCGATGAACATCCGGCTGAACTCTATTATTCCAACGGTGGCGAGTTGAACTTGATTACTAATAAAGTATCGCCAAAAGGCGGCCTGCAAAAGAACTTTGCCAGCGCTATGGGCATGCAGCCCAACCTGTTGCCGGACATGGACCTGGTGAAAGAAAAAGTGGAAATAAATACGTCGGCAAACACCGGCGGCGATGCCTTAACCAGTGCACACGTTCGCAACTGGATGGAATGTGTACGCAGCCGGCAAACGCCCAATGCCCCGGTGGAAGCGGGTTATCATCATTCTATTGCCTGCATCATGACCAATGCGGCCGTACATAGTGGCGGCAAAGCCACCTTTGATGAAAAGACGCAGCAAGTGATGGTGAATGGAAAAGTTTTTAAATATTGAGTGGTGAATAGGTAAGTAGTAAGTAGTAAAGTAGTAAGCAGTAAGTAGTAAGCAATAAGTAATGATGTATTGTGTTCTTTGTGTTCCGAAAAAGCGGAGCGCTAAGGGTAGGAAGAAATCAAAGAATAGCATGCTTACGTCTAATAATTTTAAATAATTCGATTCATGAAAAATATTGTTTTCATTTTTTCTTTACTGGTAATTTGTTCTTTTGCCTTTGCACAAAACGGCAATGGATTTCAATTTGTTGACCGCACGGATGCCAAACAAATGGATGTGCTGTTCAATGGCAACCTGTTGACGGCTTATTGTTATTACGATTCTGTTTTTAAGCCTGTTCTATTTCCTATCAACACCGTGGATGGCATTGCGGTAACAAGAGGATGGCCACTGGCACCAAGGGCCGGCGAACGCACCGACCATCCGCACCACGATGGCATGTGGATGAATTATGAATCGGTAAATGGCCTTGATTTTTGGAACAACTCTACCGCCATTGAGCCGGCAAAGAGGGCCATGTACGGCACTATTCGCCACGACCAGGTGGTAGATGCCAATATTGATGATGACAATTATGCCACGCTTACTGTTAAAGCCAACTGGCTGCATCCGGATGGGCATGTGCTTATGAAAGAAAAAACCACCTACCATTTTACGGTAAGAGGTAAGACCTTTTTTATAGAACGCTCCACCACTTTAACGGCCAATAAAGAGCCCGTCGTTTTTAAAGATGCCAAGGATGGTTTCTTTGCACTGCGTGTAGCCAGGGAACTGGAATTGCCCTCTACACAAGCCGATGTATTTACCGACTCAAAAGGTAATAAAACCGAGGTTTCAAAAATGGTCAGCAACGAAGGCGTAACGGGCAACTACATCAGCAGCGAGGGCAAAGTGGGCGACTCGGTATGGAGCACCAAGGGCCGCTGGACCATGTTGCAGGGACGGAAGGACGGGCAGGATATTACCATCGGCATGTTCGATCATCCATCTAATATAGGCTATCCGGCTTACTGGCATGCGAGAGGGTATGGGCTGTTTGCGGTTAATCCCTTGGGTAGAAAAATATTCAGTAACGGTGCCGAAGAACTGAATTATACCTTGCAACCTGGCGCCGCTGTAACGTTTAAATACGAGGTAGCCATCGTGTCGGGAAAAAAACTTTCAGGTAAAGAGATGAATGGTATAGCCGATGAATTTGCGAAGCGGTGAGAGCTAACATTATTATTTAGTCTTTGCCGCTAATTTCTAAAACCGGGCTCCACTGCTGCACCAAAACGTTGGGCGGCCAGATCAATCTCTTCCTCCTCCATTCCGCAATGTATCGTGCAATCGGTTAAGTTTATTTCCGCATCTTCCGATTTAATCAGTTTCATAAACTCCCATATATCGCTATGCGAGGTGAATTTTAGTGTCATCATTTTCATAAGGGTAACGTCGGTCTCGTGCTACAGGAAAGGCAGCGGTAAGATAACTGCCATTTTCCGCATTTGCAATACAGTAAAGGCTTTCAGCGACTGAGCTACGCCGTTGGATGGTTGATAAAAGCCTTGTCGCCAGCATTTTAGGCGCCGGTTTTTAAGTAAAAATTACCGTAAAAACCACAGGTAAAAACTTGCGTATTGTTTCTCGCTGCCAAACCTCATCTTTCAATAGCTTTGAAAAGAAGATAATGAAACGTTTTTTCTTGATTCGCTTTTTGTCTTCACTACCTCGCTTCGTTACCTGCAAAACATTTCAGCCAAACTAATTTGTAGAATTTCTAATAAACAATTGAACCGTTAGCAAAATTTTGTCTTATGAATTGCTTTGCTTTTGAAACCTTGCCATTGGAAGACCAATTAATAGCTATTGAAGATGCCGTGTGTATTGGCCGGAGGGAAGAGGCCGGATGCCGGGTGCGGCTATACCAACTTCATTCATTTTACATTGAAACATTTCATTGCAACATCTATCTTACTATCCATAAAGTAGAAGCGTTTACCTGCATGGATAAACTGGACCCCTACCTCGAACAAATTACCCTGGAAGGGTCGTTATAAATAAATAGCCTTAAATCAGAATGGCTTGCGGTTCAATGATGCTTTAAAGGCTTTTTCCGTCTCTGCTATCTTCTTCTTTTTAAAAACCAGTTGCGCTTTCCCTTTCAATGTTACACCGTTCACACCCGCTAATCCCTGCATCGTCCATTTATAATTTTGCCGGTTTTTCTTGTACCAGTTATCAGCTTTTATCTGCGATTCATTAAATATGTAATCTTCATTTTCCCGTACTAAATAGTAGCTGCATTCATCACCTGTTATGGCATCGGCCCATGCATATAGGGTAGCAAGACGCTGAAACGTAGAAGGGTCAATAATATAAACAAATGCGTTTTCGCCTTCTTTTACCGGCAATGCAGCAGCCACATGATAGTTCCATAAATTAATCAGGCTTCCCGACGTGCGTTTTAAATAAGCGCCGCTAAATACCCATCCTTTGTAGTTAGGAATTCCCCAGCTATCCAGCAACAGGCAAATGGCATGAGCCCTGTCCTCGCAATCATTTTTAGCATCGGCCCAGCGGAACAAACGCGATTGCTGAAAGTATTGAAACACATGATTTGCTTCCGCTTTGCTGATAGCTTTTTCCCAGTTTATTTCGCTCGACAGCGCCGCTTCAAATAAGGCTTTGGGCAAATTACCCGATGATGCCGGACTATTAAGAGTAGATTCTATCATGCCATTGAAAGATAATACCTGATTTTGATAGCAGATAAAAATCTAAAAATAATAATGTTGATAGTGAACCGGTTTTGAAGGCTGTTTGTTGCCTTAGTTTTATGCTGTCATTATAGCTGTTTCTGCTACTTTATTTGTTGAAGAAGTATTGGCGGGAATCATGGCACTAATTTTATAAATCTAATTGACTCAATCATCATCCATGCATAAGTTTTTTATCCCCCTTCTATGTATTTCATGTTTTGCTTCCTGCCATAGTCAAAAAGCGATGACCGGTGTTTCTAAAAACGAAAGCACAGCTATGGTTTCCGATTCGGTTGCACTGCCTGAGCCTTACGCCACGCCATCTGCGCGGAACAATTCAAAAACACTTGGTTGGCAGGAGGGAAGGATGCCTACGGTTCCCGACGGTTTTAAAATCAGCAAATTTGCCGATGGCCTCGACAATCCGCGTTGGATTTATGTAGCACCAAACGGAGACATTTTTGTTGCTATGGCTAATACTATCAGTGATGGGTTTACCAAAACGCCCGGCATAGAAAAACGTACCCGAAGCAGCAATACCATTTTGTTGCTTCGCGATAAAGATGGCGATGGCGTACCCGAAACACAGCAGGTATTTCTTACCGGCTTAAATCGCCCGTTAGGCATGTTGATATTGAATGATAAATTTTATGTGGGCAACACCGATGGCTTGTGGATGTACCCTTACCAAACCGGCCAAACGCAGATCAGTGGCGCCGGAACAAAGATCCTTGATCTGCCGGCAGGCGGCTATAATAATCACTGGACACGCAACCTGATTGCCAACAGGGAAGGCACCAAAATATATGTGTCGGTGGGCTCGGGTAGCAATGTAGCCGAACACGGTATTGATAATGAAAAGCGCCGTGCTAATATTCTTGAAATTAATCCCGATGGATCGGGCGAACGCATTTATGCCAGCGGTTTGCGCAACCCCGTGGGCATGGGTTGGGCTACCGGAACTAATACGTTATGGACGGCCGTGAACGAACGGGATGAACTGGGCGACGACCTGGTGCCGGACTATGCAACATCGGTAAAAGAAGGTGGCTTTTATGGATGGCCGTATGCTTACTTTGGTAAACACCCCGATCCCCGATTAAAGGGCGAACGCATGGATTTGGTGAACAGCACCATCACTCCTGATGTTTCTATGGGTGCACATACGGCCTCATTAGGATTAGCATTTAACGAAAAAAATTACCTCACGCCAGCTTACTATGGTGGCATGTTCATTGGCCAGCATGGCTCGTGGAACCGCAGTGAGTTGTCAGGTTATAAGGTAGTATTTGTGCCTTTTCAAGGGGGTAAGCCCTCAGGTCCGAAACAGGATTTTTTAACCGGTTTTATTGCTGACTTATCATCTAACACCGTGTATGGAAGGCCCGTGGGTGTTGCGTTTGCGCAGGATGGTTCGTTGCTGGTAGCCGATGATGCGGGTAAAACGATCTGGCGGATTACAAAAAAATAATTGATTAAACAGGGGCGGCTTTATTAGAAGTTGCCTCTCCCTCTTCCGCCTCCATTTCCGCCTCCGGGCCTTCCGCCGCGGTCACCACCATTGCGGTCGCCTCCTTCGCCATTATCTCTCTGCATACGGCCACTACCAACAAATTTGGCTAAACGAATATTCAATGTGAGCAAAAAGTAGCGGGCAAGCCGGTTGCTACGGCTGTCGGTAACCGTGTTCTCCACAACGGTTCTGGTGATACCGGTATTCTCATTAAATAAATCAAATGCCTGTAGCCTGGCTGTCATCATCTTACCCTTTAAAAAGCGGTACTCAGTATATACATTTAGTATAGCCGGGTTAGCGGCTACCGATTGATTAAAGCCATAGTTGATGACTTTGGAAAAATCGTAACCAATAGTAAAATCACCAAAATAATTTTTGCCATTGATGCCAAGGTTCAAGGTTTGTGCACTGGTAGAAGAGGTACTGTCGGTGCCTGAATATCTCGTGGTAGTTTGATAAGAGGTATAATCGCCACGTAACGTTAAGTCCACAATGTTTTCAAGATCAAGCCGAAAGTTGGCGCCCGGCCTGATGTTCCAATTGCGGCCCATATTTTTTAGGCCGTTGGTGTAGGAAATATTGTTGTCGAAGCTGGCCGCGAAATTTAGTCCCGCCGTATATTTTCTATTTTTAAAAGGCTGGGTAAAAGAGGCATTCCCATTATAGCCATAGAAGCCATCGGTGTTGAGGTAAGTGGTTGTTTGCGATGTGCCTGATGTTTTATAAAAGCGGCTGCTTACAATTTTATCACTGGTCTTATCGTACGATAAGTTCACAAATAAGCTGCTGCCTAATTTGGCGTCAAACTTATTATAGCGTATGGTAGCTGTGTTGGTAAACTCGTTTTTTAGCTTCGGATTTCCAATGATAATATTGGTGAGGTTTGAGCTGTCCACCACCGGTTGCAACTGTTGAAAACTGGGTTCCCTGGCGCTGCCATCTACGGTAGCTGTTAAAGAATTATTGCGGGCGAAATTATATACAAAGCGGCCCGAAGGAATCCAATTGAGGTTGGAATAAGAGGTTCCATTGGTTTTTCCAACGGAGATGCCGTTAAGTGAAGAAGGCTGGGCCTGAACACCCACGCTGTAGTTGTATTTTTCTTTCCGTCCTTTTAAGCTGATGCCGGCGCGGTTGGTAATAAAAGTGTAGTTATAATGATTGCTCTGCGAAGTATTATACCGATCGCTTTTACCGGAAGAATCCGCCAGGTCGTACACATCTTTAAAACTTTCCGTAGCCGATTTATTCCAGTCGTAATTAAATTCAAGATACGTGGTCTTCCTGGCGCCAAGCGGCTCAATATAGGACAGGTGCAGATTGGTACGGGTATTAGTGCTTTTAGTATTGGTGTTTTGGATTTGCGTTGTATCCTTTACCAGTATTGGGTTATAGGTCGAATCAATATTATGGTATGTGTTATTTGTATAACGGTTTTGATCGCTGTTGGAATGGTCAATGCTGGCGTAGGCGCTAAAGTTGCGTCCACGCGATCCAAATTTATGATTAAATAAAAGGTTGGCACCGCCGTTTGGCGATGTGGAATTGCTAAGCGTATAGTTATGACTGAGTGTATAAAATTGGGAGCGGTTTATCTCCGACATGCTCCTGCTTTCGTTACCGGAACTGCTGTACGATAAATAAGGCGATAGCTTGAAATAATTGCTGGTGTCCATTGCATACTCCATGTTCCAGGTGACGCGGTGATTATAGCTGTTGTTATGGCTGGTACTCTGGCGTGTGGTGGTTCTTATATTATGCGGATCGAGGTTTTGAGAGAAGGTAGAACTTTGAATATCCGTATTACGGGAGGCAAAACTATAGCTACCATACACCGATAATTTCTCGCCCCATTTATCACGAAAGTTTAATCCGGCCGATTGCGATAAGGTAATACCGCTGCCGCCTGCGCCGGCCCGGCTATCGGTACCGAAGTTGGCCCCACGGGCACCGCCGCCACGACCGCCGCCATTAAAATTAAACGTGTTAGCATTTGTGTTATTAACGGCGCCTAGCACAGAAATCTGGCGTTCATCATGAAAATTATTTATAAAGGCGCTGCCTAAAAAACGGCCTTCATTACCAATGCCCGCAGTGGCATTGCCAAAGGTGCCTTTGTTCTTATTTTTTTGTATGGTGATGTTGATGATCTTTTCCGGGTCGCCGCTTTTTATGCCGGATATGTTGGCCTGGTCGCCATAATCATCAATCAGCTGAATGTTTTCGATAACGTTAGCAGGCAAATTTTGTGTAGCCGTTTGCACATCACCGCCAAAAAAATCTTTGCCGTTTACCCGTACCCTCGCCACTTTTTTACCTTGCGCTTCTATGTTGCCGTCTTTATCTACTGTAACGCCAGGCAGCTTTTTTATTACATCTTCCACCGGTGCGCCGTCCCTTACTTTATAGGCTCTTGCATCAAACTGCAGCGTATCTTCTTTAACAATAACAGGGTTAATGGCTTTGATAATAATGCCCTCCATCTGGCCCGATGAACTAAGCAGGGTAATAGCCGGGATGCTGAATGAAAGATTGGTACTGGTTCTGTTATACGTTTGGGTAAAGGGCTGCAGGCCGCTATAGCTGGCGTTGATGGTAAAGGTATTATTGGTGATGTGGCTAAAAGAATAAGCGCCGGTTTTACCGGTAACTACACCGGTGCTATCCGTACCGAAAAAAATTTTTACTGTAGCGCCGGATAAGGGTTGCCCCGATGTATCCACCACGCTACCGGTTACGTCAAAGCTTTGCTGGGCGTAGGTTGCAGCGCTTATCAGCAATAGAACGGCTAAGTATAGTTTTCTCATTAAATTAAAAATAGACCAAGCGGTGGAGAAACCGGTATTGCATTGCCAATGTTTTAACGTTAAAAAACATTGATCCGTTTTTGTAATAAGATGAGCAGTTGTAACAGATGTTATACGCCGACATTTATGGAAGCCCTCTTTTGAGGCCCTTTATGCTTAACCAGTAAATAAACAAGTCCGGTAGCAGTAAGAAAAGCGGCGCCATAAAAAATAACAGGCACCCGTTGCAGATGGTCCTGAAAAATCCATCCGGCTATCATGGCGCCAAAGCCTATACCCGATTCCAGCGCTATGTACATGGTAGCCATGCCGCGGCCGCGATGGGCATCATCACTCAGGTCGGCTGTCCATGCCGATGTGGCCGGCGAAAATAAACCGGTACCCATTCCGTAAATGGCGGCACCCGCCAGCAGGGTAACAACAGATGACGCCAGCGCCAGCATAATAACGGAAGTAACGATCAGTAGTAAAGCAATTCGTAATACATATACACGGCCTTTTTTATCGGAAACCTTACCGGCAAAAAAGCGCACTATTAACGAAGCCAAGGTGTACACTACATAAAAGGTTCCTTTGTTTTTGATGCCGAGATGTTGACTCCAATCGGGTATTAAAGTAAGTATAGCTCCATAGCTGATATAGCCAATAAAGGTGACGATAGCAGCCGGCCAAACGAGCGGTTCAAAAATATCGTTGCGGGCAATTTTCAATAAGCGATAGTGAAAACGTTGTTTGCCGGGGTGCGTTTCTTTCAGGTTCATTAAAATGCCGATGGAGCCTAAAGCAAAAAGCGAGGAAGCATAAAATAAAAAATTAAGCGGGTAATAAGCGGTGATCAAACCACCTACTGCGGGGCCAATAGCCAGCCCGGTACTAAAGCAAAGTCCATGAATGCCCATGGCCTCACCCCAGCGGCCAACCGGAATAACATCGGCAATGTAAGCCGCTGTGGCCGTGGGCTTGAAGCCTGTAGAAAAACCGTGCAATAAGCGAAGCAATAAGAAGCCGGCTACCGTGGTAAGCATCGGATACAAGAGGCTGCAAACAAAACAAACCAATGACCCAACGGCCATTACCGGTACCCGGCCAATCGTATCGGTAAGCCTGCCGCTGAACGGACGCGAAAGGCCGGCTGTTAGCGTAAACAGCCCAATGATATAACCTTTATAACCCGAACCACCGAGGCTGCTCAAGAATGCAGGTAACTCAGGAATGAGCATATTAAAACTACACGAGAATAAAAAGGAACTGGTACAAAGCAGCCAAAACTTTAGGGTGTAAATAGATGGATTGCTGGTTGGCGACATGGCGTAAAAAAGTGGTAAAGATAAAAGCTACCCGTACTAACCGATGCCAATGCAAAACAGCCATCGTTTTGCCAGCGTTATTGGCGCAGCTCACAGCTTTGGATTCATTGGCCTGATAGGTTTTTCAAACGAATTGGCTCCTCTTGTTTTTAATCTTCTCCGAAACACTTTATCACCGGCCGATACATACAGCACATCAAAATTGGCCCCGCCAAAACAAAGGTTGGATGTTTGGTTATTGGATGGCGGTATGGGTATGATGGCATTCACACGGCCCAATTGATCCAACACCTGAATCCCTATTCTTGTAGCAACATAAACGCGGCCGGCTGTGTCGCATTTTAATCCATCGCCCCAGGCATTTTCTTCTGTGTCGGGTACATGCAACCAGCCATAGCGTTGCTTGTAAGACAGCGTTCCGTCCGGATTGATTTTATAGATCCAAAGCCAGTGCGATGCTGATTCCGTTACCAGCAATTGCGTTTGGTCCGGCGTTAAGGCAATGCCATTGGCAAATTTCAATCCTTCATCAACAATGATTTTTTCACCGCCTGGCTTTATCAGGTACAATTTGCTGGGCTTTGTGGTTCCATCCGGAACGGTTACATAAATGTTTCCTGAATAGGATACCACCAAATCATTTCCATTAATGCTGTCAGCAACGATCGCCTCTTTTTCGGCCGCATCATAACTCAAAATTTGTTTAGTGCCGGCAGCCGCGGTATAGCGTTTTCCATTAGAAGCATAGATGGTTCCGGCTGCTTTTTTTGAATCAATTGGCAAGGCAGTTAGTTTACCATCCAACCCAACTTTATAGGTTTTTGAAGCAGGTATATCCTGGTAAAAAATTTCTCCCTTTGCATTGGCGGCCGTGCCTTCGGTAAAGCCGTAACCTTGTCCCACGAGCTCCCAATCTTCACCCGGGATTAGTAAGTCGCTTAAGAACTGATTTTTGGTAGAACCCTTTACCACGGCCTTGGGCCAGTCTTTCCAAAGCCAGCGCATCGCCCCGGGAAATAAAGCTGTACCCTGGTTTCCATTATGGCCGCCCTCACCCCAACTATGCGCTACTTCGTAACCCGAAAACGTCAGTGCTCTTTCCATACTCTCATTGGCCTTCCACCAATCGCCGGCATAAATATTCAGATCATTGCTGCCATCCTGCAAAAAGATGCGTAGCCGTTTTGGTTCATACTTGCGAACTAAAACCGGATAACGGTCGCCGCCACGCAAGCCCGTATAAGTGCCAATGGCGCTGAACACCCTCGAGAATTCTTCGGGGTGTTCCCAGGCCGCGGTAAAGGCCGCAATAGCACCACTGCTTGAGCCGCCGATGGCCCGGTCGTTACCGTTTTTTGATAAACGGATTATGCGGCCATCACTGGTCTTTTTCTTTTCTACTTCCGGCAATATTTCGGTAAGAATAAAACGGGCATACGCATCGCCCAGGCCATCGTACTCGAAGCTTCGGTTGAAGCGATCAAGCCCTGCTGAACCGCTGTCTGCTATAACTTTTCCCGGCGTCACAAACACACCAATGGTAACCGGCATTTCCTTGTTGTAAATGAGGTTGTCAAATACCGTCGGAGCTTTCCATTGAATGCCATCCTGATTTACATATACGCAAGCTGGTTTGTCGCCCCTGTATTGGGCAGGAACATAGATCCAATAGTCCCTTGATGTGCCGGGAAATAGTTTTGAATTACTGAAGGTAAATTTTAGCACTTCTCCTTTGGGTACACCGGCATGTTCTACACTGGCTGAATCAACCGCATATTTTTCTGCCGGCTGTGCGATGGTAATGAGGTGTAGAAGCAAAGTAAACGGAGCTAAAAATTTTTTCATGGCAAGTCGTTATTAAAAGTGATCGAACGATGAAGTGTCTATATCGTTGAGATGATAGCAAATGCATGGGTTACAAAAATGATCGTAACACCTGCTGAAACTTTTTGAATTCAAGTAACCACCAATCACTGCTCCGCCTCATTGCCTGTAGTATCAAATTCATTTATCAGTAAGGCATAGAGCCGTTCAAATTTTTGAAAAGCCTTTTGATACTTCTGATGGTTTACACTGTTTGGGTTATTTATAGAAATAATGTCGGGATGGATAGCAGCCTGTATGTTAAGCGCCTTCATTCCAACCATTACAGCGCCTAACGCAGAGCTTTCTAGCGAGCCTGATACCATTACTTTGCTGTTAAAAACATCGGATAGAATTTGCAGCCATAAAGTGCTTTGCGCAAAGCCGCCGGCCGCATAAATTTCGGTTACCGCTGTACGTTTTTGCAGGCCTTTACTGATGCTGTATAAATTGTAAATCACGCCTTCCATCGCGGCTCGTACCAGGTGCGCTTTGGTATGATTGATAGTTAAGCCAAAGTAAACTCCTTTCGCTTCGGAGTTCCATACCGGCGCCCTTTCACCCAATATGTACGGCACCAAAATCAGGTCATTGCTACCTTCAGGAATAGTTGCTGCCATAGCAAACAACTCCTCGTAACCTTCGTCTGTTTGCAGCAAACTTTCTTTCAGCCATTGCAAAACAATAGCGCCGTTGTTGCTTGCACCACCAATGATATACTGCTGATCAATTGCATGATAGCAAAACACATTTTTGTCTTCTTTGGTAAGCGGTTTGTTGGAGAGAACGCGGATAGCTGCACTGGTGCCAATGGTTACCGACATAGAATCGTTTGCGGTAGAGCCAGCACCAAGATTGGCAAGGGCGCCATCGCTGCCACCGATAATAAAAGGCGTTCCGTTAGCAAGGTTTGGAAAGGGAATTGATGTCCTTTTATTATCAAAATAAAAGATGCTTTCAACAGCAACAACAGCGGACAGTTTTTCTTCCGGCACCCCGGCCCGTTCTAACACATTTTTGTCCCATTGCAATGAAGCGATGTTTAGTAAACCGGTACCCGAAGCAATACCGGTATCGGCCACATACTCGCCAAACAGTTGAAAAAAGAGGTATTCTTTAATGCCAATAAACTTATAAGTTTTAGTAAAAATTTCGGGCTCGGCCTCCTTCATCCAAAGCAGTTTGCAAAATGGCGACATCGCATGAACCGGAACACCAGTAGTGCGATAGAGCCATTCGCCTTCGTTTGTATAACGCAGTGCTGTTGCTATAGCCGCCGCCCGGTTATCGGCCCAGATAATGCAATTCGTTAGCGGACCTCCTTTTTCATCTACGGCGATAATACTATGAAGCATGGCGCTAAAGCTTACCAGGCGGGCCTTTGCAGGCTGAAGCGCTTTGGTAATAGTAGCAATTGAAAGAATAACGGCATTTAATATTTCATCGGGATGTTGCTCCGACCAGGCGGGTTGCGGATGCTGCATCTTGTAACCGATAACTTCTTTCCGGATCACTTGTCCGGCGGCATTAAAGGCTACCGCCTTTACCGCAGTAGTACCAATATCAACACCTAGGAAGTAGTCCATACATTGCCGGTTGATGAGGAGCGTAATCCAGCCGGGATAAAAAACTGAATAACAACTACCGGCTGTGTCTCCTGCTACAAAGGAATTGGAAAATTATTTTAATCAGATAGATTATAGATAAACGGATATAACTACTTTCCAATTTAGCTTTATCCGTAGTTCAGATTCTACTACTACATATTTCTTTTCTCCACATAAAACCATTCAGCATGAACTCACGCCGCGATTTTTTACAAAAGCTAACCGTGCCTTTTATCGCTATGCCCATCTTAGGCTTAAGTAAATCGGTGCTGCCCAATGGCTGCTCCAACACACCTTCCGGTGGGCCGCTGTTACGGGTAGCTATTATGGGGTTGGGAAGCTACGGAACAAGAGTGGCCAACGCTATGAAGGATTGCACGAAAGCCAGACTGGTGGGGGCTATCAGCGGTACGCCATCCAAGCTGAAAGACTGGCAAAGCAGGTATAATATTCCGCAGGCAAACTGCTACAATTATCAAAACTTCGATGCCATAAAAAGCAATCCGGATATTGATGCCGTGTACGTTATCACACCCAACGCTTTACACCACGACCAGGTGATACGCGTAGCTAAAGCCGGCAAGCACGTGATCTGCGAAAAGCCGATGGCCGTTAACGCCAGGGAAGGGCAGGAGATGGTAGAGGCGTGTAAAAAAGCCGGTGTAAAATTGCTGGTTGGGTATCGTATGCACTTTGAACCAAAGACACTGGAAATAATTCGGATGCGCAAAGAGGGCGAATTAGGAAAGCCTTTATTCTTTCAGGGGTTAAGTGGTTTTGTGGCAGGCGATCCATCGCAGTGGCGGTTAAATAAAAAACTTTCGGGTGGCGGTTCTTTAATGGACATCGGCATCTATTCTATCAATGGCTCCCGTTATATGATTGGCGAAGATCCTATTTGGGTAACTGCGGAAGAAACAAAAACCAACCCTCAAAAATTTGCCGAAGGCGTAGATGAAACCATTCAATTTCAATTGGGTTTTCCAAGCGGCGCAGTGGCTTCCTGCTTATCTACTTACAACATGAACAACCTTGACCGTTTCTTTTTAACGGCAGAAAAAGGTTTTGCCGAGTTGCTGCCGGCAACGGGTTATGGTCCTATCCAGGGCCGTACTAACAGGGGCGAATTAACGCAACCGCATGTAACGCATCAAACCGTGCAAATGGATGAAATGGCGGCCATTATTTTAGAAGGCAAACAACCGGTAGTGCCCGTGGATGGAGAAGAAGCGGTAAAGGATTTAAAAGTAATTGATGGCATTTACGCGGCTGTTAAGACCGGCAACAAAGTGAACTTAACATTATAAATGGTTACCGCCGCACTAACCTTCTTTGGGTTGTCAAACCAGTTTTAAAATTAGAAACCAATACCTTTTTAGCAAAGATTGCTCATCGCTCTATCATTCTACCGGCGGTTGAAATATAAGCGTGAATTTCAAACCGCGTTCACCAAGTGCTAACGGGCAATTTCGATAGGTCTATTTATTCATTTATCATTTCAAAAGTTGTGAAAAAAAATTCGTCTTACTTCAAAGGCACGTTACTGGCTTTTTTAATTATGTCCTGGGTCCCGGCCTTTAGCCAGGTAGAAATTGAGCCTTGGGGCAACCTTAGCGGCCTGCGGGTAGGCGGCGAATTAATGGAACTTCACAGCGATGTAACCGTGGTGAAAGACTGGCAACACATTACCGCCACCGCCAAAGAAGCCCAACGACCGAAGTATGTACGCAAGGGCACACAGCAAGTAGTTACCACCAACATTGATAGCCTTTACATAACCGAAACCACCGATGAAGCACGGCCCGATGAAGCCAGCTTTACGGTGCAGCTTTCGCCCCGCGGCAATGCCGATGTGACTGGCGTGTACCTGCGCATGGTGCTGCCCTATAACTATTATGCAAAGGGGTCTGTAAGCTTTGGCGATACAAAACAAGCTGCCTTATTTGGCGCTGATGGAAAGCCATCGCAACAAGAAACAAGGCCGGTACAATCCATAACTTTCAAATCGGCGCTGCGGCAACTAACGCTTCGGTTTACCGAACCCACTACGCTGCTTTTTAAGCCATCGGCAAAAGGCAAAAACCTTGACGTTTTCATCCCCATAAAAACGGGCAGCCTGCAACGCGGCGAAACAGTTTCAAAAAGCATTGCGGTAAAAGCGTCGGGTACTATTGATAAAACGCCGGCCATCATTACCGTAAATACCGCTACCAGCGGAAGGGCCTTTGATGGCCTGGGCGGCAACTTCCGGTTGCAGAATGCACGCACCGATCCGCAGGTGATTGACTACAGTTTGCAAAACCTGCGTGTGGCCTGGAGCCGTGTGGAAATGCCCTGGCGTTTTTGGCAACCCCGTAAGGACAGCAACCCCATTGATTCAGCCAATGCCGGCAAGCTGCACCCCGCGGTAAAGAACGCCATGGAAATGGCAGCACGGCTGGGTAAGATGAACATACCGGTGATTCTTTCGGCCTGGTCGGGGCCCGCATGGGCTGTTGTTGGGCGGCCACGTAACGGACAAGGCGCCGATGGCATTTGGGGCAACCCGTTAAATGCCGACAGCACGCAGGAAATTTATAAATCCATTGCCGATTACATCCAGTTTTTGAAAGATCATTATGGTGTAGAAGTGGCCTTGTTTTCATTTAACGAGTCGGACTTGGGCATCAACATCCGCCAGACCGGTGAAGAACACGCCACGCTGATAAAAGGCCTTGGCGCTTACTTTCAAAAACGTGGACTAAAAACCAAACTATCATTGGGCGATAACTCCGACGCCAATTCCTACACCTTTATTGATGCGGCTATAGCCGACCCTGAAACGCATCCGTACATTGGTGCGGTGGTGTTTCACTCCTGGCGCGGATGGGAAAAAGAAACCCTGCAAAAATGGGCCGATGCCGCAACGAAGTTGAACAAGCCCTTGCTGGTTGCGGAAGGCAGCATAGATGCGCAGGCCTGGGGCTACCCGATGATTTTTTTAGAGCCAACGTATGCCTTGCAGGAGATTAATTTATATACAAGGTTGCTCGCCATTTGCCAGCCCGCTTCTATCATGCAATGGCAGTTAACGGCCGATTATTCGCCGCTGGCCGGTGGTGGTATTTTTGGTGATACTACTAAGTTGCGGCCTACGCAACGCTTCTGGAATTTAAAGCAATTAGCATCAACACCAGCAGGATTGAAAGCGATGCCAGTGACTACCGCCGCATCTAACATTACCTGCGCCGCATTGGGCGATAACAGCAAAAGCCAATACGCTTTGCATTTAGTAAACAACGGCGCTACACGACCGGTAGTGATAAGAGGATTACCTAAAACCGTGAAGAGCTTACAGCTTTTTGTAACCGATGCAAAGCGCAATATGCAGGAAGGAAAAGCAGTAGCCGTTGCTAATGGCGTTGCATCATTTACAATGGATGCAACGAGCTATGTAACGCTGATGAGTAAGTGAGGGGGATAAGTGATGAGTAATCAGTAATGAGTGGGTCGGTATGAAATGAACAGGCAATATTAAATGAGGAATACTTAATACAAAAGATTCTTAAGCATTCAGTCTGTTTGCTATTGTAGTGTTTGTGTCGTTGTCATCCCAAGGAACGAGGGATCTGATTGTTGCCCTTAGGTGATGATAGATTTAATGATGACTTCTGCAAAAGCCAGTATCTGTGTGCTGTTCCTTTCTCCGCGAGGAGAAGGTTAGGATGAGGCGTTATAACGGCGTTAATGCACGATGTTTTTGTGGAAGCACGTCGCTTTTACGCAAGCCACAGATCCTTCCTTCGTCAGGATGACAAGCAACAGTTAGTACAGATACAAATCGTTCTTATAATTGAATCACCGAAAATAACACGACATAAATCGCTAACAAAAAACAGCAATAACCCAATCACCTAACCTCATCAGATTTTATATGAACATCAAACCCCTTCTCTCCATTTCATTCCTTCTTTTCTGTGTTGTTGCATCTGCCCAAAAGAAAGCAGAGGCCATGCGCTTAAACGATAAAGAGTATCTCGAATACAAAAGCATCAATGTAATGCTGGCGCATGATTTCTATCCCGAGAGCCACCAGGGCGGCGTCGGCATTATTCAAAATGGACTGCGTGTTGCCACCAACGGTGACCTTCGGTTAGAACCCACGCCGGGCCAATGGCAACCCACGCCCAAAGTCGGCAAGCGGGTCATTGACAAAGCCACCGGCGAGGTAAGCGTTCGCATGGAGTACCCCAATGAAGACATCAACCGCAAAGGCTTCAATCCCATCATCTATCCTGATTTAAAATTTGCGTACAACGTTCGGGTGCAACCTGCGGGCAAAGCCTTCAAAATTATTGTTGATTTAGATAAGCCTTTACCTGATGAATGGATCGGAAGAGTGGGCTTCAACTTTGAATTGTTTCCCGGCATCTTGTTCGGCAAGAGTTGGTATGTAGATAACCAATCCGGCATCTTTCCCCGGCAACCCAATGGCCCAATGTACACCGACCAGTGGGGCGAGTTGCAGATAACGCCAATGGCAAGCGGCAAGCGATTAACGGTAGCGCCGGATGTAGCTACGCAAACCATGACCATCGAAAATTTAACCGGCAACGACCTGCAATTACTCGATGGCCGCGGCAAGCATAACAATGGTTGGTTTGTGGTTCGTTCATTAGTAAAAAAAGGTGCAACTAAGAATGCTATTGAATGGCTGGTTACACCCAATGCAGTAGAAGGCTGGAAGTCGGCGCCGGTAGTGCAGGTATCGCAAGTGGGCTATCATCCGGCCCAACAAAAAACAGCCGTGATAGAACTGGATGCAACCGATAAAGCACTGGCCCAAATATCTCTCCTACGGTTAAAAGAAACCGGCGGCTACGAACCGGTGCTGACAACGGCACCAAAAACCTGGGGCCATTTTCTTCGCTACAATTATTTGCAGTTTGATTTTACGAAAATTCAAAACCCCGGCATGTACGTGGTAAAATACGGTGCTGTGCAAACGGAACCTTTTGCCATCAACAGCGATGTATATACCCGCAACGTATGGCAGCCAACACTTGAATATTTTCTGCCTGTTCAGATGTGCCACATGCGGGTGAACGAACGTTACCGCGTATGGCACGGCTGGTGCCACATGGACGATGCCCGCATGGCGCCGACTGACTCCAACCATTTTGACGGCTACATTCAGGGCCATTCAACGCTGACTACATTTAAAGGTGGCGATGCCGTGCCTGGCTTGAATCACGGCGCCTGGCATGATGCCGGTGATTTTGATTTGCGGGTAGAATCGCAGGCCGAAACGGTGATGGGTCTTGCACTGGCTTATGAAGAATTTAATTTGAAATATGATAACACATCTATTGACCAAAAGAACAGCGTAGTAGAAATTCAGGTGCCTGACGGAAAGCCCGATGTGTTGCAACAGGTTGAACACGGCCTGTTATCTATCGTTGGCGGTTATCGTTCGTTGGGAAGATTGTATCGCGGCATCATTGAACCAACCAAGCGGCAATACACCCTTCTGGGCGATCCTTCTAATCTTACCGATAATGTGCCTTTTACTTCAGCCAATAAAACGGTTCCTCAAGTGGGCTTGCCTGGCTCACCCGATGATCGTTGGGTTTTTACAGAAGACAATCCGGGTAGGGAATTAAGTGTGGCGGCTTGTCTGGCTGCGGGCTCACGGGTAATGAAGGGTTACAACGATACCTTGGCTGCGCAAAGCTTACAAGCCGCGGAAGCAATTTGGGAAACAACAAAAGAGAAAACGGCAACGGCCCGCATTGCACCGGCGGTGGAACTCTTCATCACCACCGGCGATAAAAAATACAGCGACTTTTTACTTGCCCATACCGATGACATTGTAAGAACCTTTGACCGCAATGGTTGGATTGCTGCACGATCACTTAAAGTGATGACCGATGCACATTATAAAGAGGCCATCACCGCGGCTGCAAAAACATACTATGCCAAGGTGCAGGCGCAGGGAACAAAGACGCCTTACGGCATGCCGTACCTGCCCGACATCTGGGGAGCCGGTTGGGGCATTCAGAACTTCGGTTATCATCAATACTTTTTGTATGAAGCCTTCCCGCAAATTTTTTCAGCCGACTACATGCTCGACGCGTTGAACTTTGTTTTGGGTTGTCATCCTGGATCAAACACGGCTTCGTTTGCATCGGGTGTTGGCGCTCATTCATTAACCACCGCTTATGGTTTTAATCGTGCCGACTGGAGTTATATCCCCGGTGGCATTGGCTCTGGTACGGCATTGATACGGCCCGATTTTCCAGAGCTTTTGACCTGGCCTTTTTTGTGGCAGCAAACCGAATACGTGTTGGGTGGCGGCACTACCGATTATATGTTTTTGGTGCTGGCGGCGGATAAGGTGTTGAATAAGCGGAGCAATAATTTGCTAAGTAAGTCGAGTGAGTAAGCAAAAGAGGAAACAGGTTTTGTTTTCGTTCCGTAGGAACGTTTCGTGGGTAGAAAACAGGATAGTGATCACAGAACCAGCGTGCCGTAGGTACGCTTTGTGCAAAATGGACGAGTAAGTTCCGGTAATAATCACTATAGCGATGGTATCAATTAGGGCTGGCTCTATTAATTGCCCCGCCATTTATGGCGGGGAGAAAAAAGTATAGACGATTGTTGGCTTTAGCCAAAACAAGTGTTGGGCTAAAGCCCCGCCCTTTCTTGTTAAGCTATCCCCGCTCTGAAGAGCGGGGCAATGCATGTTCCATCATCGAATGACATTACTCTACAAGAGGAATCAATTCAATAAAAGCATCTCTAAAAATTATAAAATGACAAGGCTAACACTCATCGTCATTCCGCTGTTTGTTTACCACGTTGCAACAGCACAAAACACATCAACGGCTTCCCAAAAAGAGGATCGCCTCCGCATCGCCGCAGAAATGGCGAACTCCGCCACCACAGAACTTCTCGACAAATATTATCCGCAAAACATGGACACACTTTACGGTGGTTTCATCAGCACCTACACCTACGATTTCAAGCCCACCGGTACGCAGGATAAAATGATTGTAACGCAGGCCCGGCATGTGTGGACTACATCAAAAGCGGCGTTGGCTTATCCCACTAAAAAGTATTACATCCAATGCGCTGTGCACGGCTTTCGTTTCCTTCGGGATGTGATGTGGGATAAAAAGAACGGCGGCTTTTATAACCTCGTTGATCGTCAGGGAGCGGAGAAAGTAAACCCTCGTTCGCCAAAGGAAGCGTATGGAAACGCCTTTGCTATTTATGGCTTGTCCGCTTATTACAAAGCCTCGAAAGATACCGGCGCTTTAAGCCTTGCGAAGAAAGCCTTTGCCTGGTTGGAGAAGCACAGTCACGATCCCGTGCGCAAAGGATATTTCCAGCACTTGCAGGAAGACGGCACGCCAATGACGAGCACCGCCTCAAACCCGCAGGGAAGCTACAAGGACCAGAATTCATCCATTCATTTATTGGAAGCCTTAACGGAGTTGTACAGCGTGTGGCCCGACCCGTTGGTGAGAACAAGGTTGGAGGAAATGCTTTATCTCATTCGCGGCAAAATGGTGACGAAAAAAGGTTATCTCACTTTGTTCTTTACGTCAGACTTAAAGCCCATCTCCAACCGCGATTCATCGGAAGCGTTTATCCGTCAGCATAAGAACGACGATCATGTTTCATTTGGGCACGATGTAGAAACGGCTTACCTGATGTTGGAAGCCTCGAATGCCTTGGGCATCAAGAACGATGAAACGACTATCACCGTTGGCAAACGAATGGTGGATCATGCGCTACGCAACGGTTGGGACAGCACCATCGGTGGCTTTTACGATGAAGGGTATTACTTTAAAAACAAGCCCGGCATCACCATTTTATTGGACAGTAAAAACTGGTGGGCCCAAGCCGAAGGGCTGAACACCTTGTTGTTGATGGCCGACCGGTATCCAAGGGATAAGATGCAGTACTTTGAAAAATTCAAAACGCTTTGGGCCTATACGCAAACGTATTTGATTGACCACGTAAACGGCGATTGGTACGAAGAAGGATTGGACAAAGAACCGCAGCGAAAGACCGCATTGAAAGCACATATCTGGAAGGCTACGTATCATAATTACAGAGCGTTGGCAAACTGCATAAAGCGGTTGCGGGGAGATGGAGTGAATAGGCAATAGGCAATAGGCAATGAGCAACAAGCAATCGGAAACCGAAAATTTTGAAATGTTGACAGTTAACAGAAAAACGCAAGGTGATTAAGGGCGGCGCACAAGCACGAAGGGCTTGAACTGCTATTAGCGGCCGGTGAAACCGGTGGATGCATGCAACAAGCTTTACCACAACCCTGAAGGGGTTGAACCGTGGCCATAAAGTAATTCAACCCCTTCAGGGTTGCCTTATCGCTTGCGCTTGTTGTTTCCCCGGGTTACACCCGGGGCTATTGGTAATTAAAGCCTTTCAGGCTTTCGGCAAAATGCGGGTAACTCATTGCTTTATACTCAACGTATATCGCATCATAAATAAACGATCATGAAACTTGCAACGCTTTGCATCGGCATCCTTTTCTGCATTTACTCCTCTGCGCAAACCTTCCAACCGGTAAACAACGCCGCCACGCCGGAAGCAAAAGCCCTGCTTCGTTATCTCTATTCCATCAATGGAAAATACATGCTGGCCGGTCAGCATAACTATAACCAGGAGGCCAATCGTTTCTCCGACAGCGCCTTTGCGTTCACCGGTAAAAGGCCCGCGGTTTGGGGCACCGATTTTATTTGGAACGGGTTGAAAGATAACGGTCCGGCCATTGTTGCGGAAGCCATTAAAAAATGGAAAGAAGGGAGCCTGATAACACTCATGTGGCACCAGGGCCGGCCAACAGATAACGCACCATTCGGCTGGAAGGAAAGCATACAGGGAAAGCTAACGGATGCGCAATGGAAAGAGTTAATCACCCCCGGTACGGAACTTTATAAAAGATGGTTGGCACAGATAGACGTGATTGCCGGTTACTTAAAACAATTACAAGATGCAGGCGTACCGGTGCTTTGGCGGCCTTACCACGAAATGAACGGCGTTTGGTTTTGGTGGGGGAATAAAAAAGGAAAAGACGGTATTGCCAAACTGTGGCGGATGATGTACGACCGTTATACAACTTATCATCATCTCAATAATCTCATTTGGGTTTGGGGTGCCAACGGTCCGCGGGATATTCCGGGAGATGAAGCCTACAGCTACAAAGACTTTTATCCCGGCCATAAATACGTTGATGTTTTGGGCACCGATATTTATCATTCCGATTATGAACAGCGGGATTATAATGAGCTGGTTGACCTTGCCGGCGGCCGCATCATTGCACTCACCGAAGTAGGCACCTTGCCCTCCGCAGAAGTGCTGGCTGCACAACCAAAGTGGGCCTGGTTTCTGGTTTGGAGCAGTTGGTTATGGACGGACAACACCAAGGGCCGGGTAAAAGAAATTTATACCAGCGATAAGACCTTGACATTGGATAAAGTGAAGATGTGATAGTTCAAATTCTTATCATAGAGTAGCGGCTTATAAACCTAAAATGAATAAAAGCAGGTTAGCTTTCAGCCTTTCGATTATCGAAGCAATTTTTTGTGCTGTAGCCTGACAAATTAGATTACTTCATGCTGCTGGCAGGCTTGTTTATTTTTTATTTCTGAATAGCATCACGGCAAAGGAAACAGAATGATCGTTATAATTCTACAACCAATTACCGACGATCATTCGTGTATGTGGTTCGGGTTAATTCTTTAAAATAGTAAACTCCACCCTTCGGTTCAACTGGCGGTTTTCATCTGTATCATTAGGTGCCACCGGCTTTGTTTCGCCATACCCTTTTGATACAATTCTTTTCGGGTCAATGCCTTTTGATAAGATGTAATCCATTACCGATTTTGCCCGGTTATCGCTCAACCGGAGGTTGTAATCGTCAGCCCCTTTGCTATCAGTATGGGCACTCATTTCAATTTCAATAGCCGAGTTTTCTGACAGCAATTTTACTACTCGGTCTAACTCAATAAAGCTTTCCGGCCGAAGATTCCACTTATCAAAATCAAAGAATACATTATTCAGCCGCACTATGGCGCCAATTTCTATCGGCACCAAGTAAAGGTCTTTGTGTATCTCTTTATAACCCGCCTTCACTAATGAATCGAGGTTGAGGTTTTCGCTTTGCGCAAAAAACTTATCTGCAGTAGCACGAATACTGTAATTCTTATCGTAGGGCAATACGATCTTAAAACCACCATCGCTCATGTCTGAAACACCATTACCCGCTACCGTTCCATCGGGCAATGTTTGGTAGATCAGGGAGGCACTCAACGGTTGCTTTGTTTTAGCGTTATAAACATTGCCGCTAACCAGCACTACCGGCAATGGCTTTTCTTTTTCCAACAGTTTTATACGAACGATATCGCTTTCGCCATAACCGCCCTCGCTGCTGCTCATGTACGCGTATTCGCCACCGGCATCCATCGTAAAAAACGCATCCCAATCGGGTGTATTAATGGGCGCACCAAGGTTTACAGGGTCGCTCCATTTTTGCCAGCTCTTATCTAAACGCTTGCTCATCCAGATATCGTTATCGCCCAAACCACCGGGGCGGTTACTGCTAAAGTAAAGCGTCTCGCCATCAGCAGCGAGGTAGGGCGTCATCTCGTTGTAGTCTTTTAAATTTATTTTTTTGCCCAGCGTTTTAGGTTCGCTCCAGGTGCTGTCGGGTAGTAAAAACGAAACATAAATATCATTGTCCTGGCTACCGCGTACCTCGCTCATATAAAGCAATAAAGTCTGGCCGTCTTGCGCCATGCTGGCCCCGTTCTGCCGGCCCAGATCGTACTTGCCATAATTACGAATACGTAACATTTGCGGCAATCCCCATTTGCCATTCTTCAACCGGTTGCACAGGCTTACGCCGTTGCCGGCATAGTCGCCATCAATAAAGGCATTTCGGATCAGCAGGCGATTATTATCCGGTGAAATCCAAAACACGGCATTGTACGCATAAGTATTTAATGGATAGCCCAAGTGTTTAGCATCGCTCCAATTGCCAAGGCTGTCGCGGTGCGAATACCAGATGTCCTGCGTATTGGGAACTGAATTATATTTTGTATTAACCGGGTGGTTTTGACAGATAAAATAAAGGTGATTGCCATCGGCCGATATGGTAGGACGCAGTTCGGCCAACTCCGAATTTACATGCCAGCCAACGTTCTCCACCTTAACAATGGTATTTTGCTTTATGATGTTTTCTTTTTGTACAATAAGATGAGCGGATGTGTCGGGCGAAGGTTGAGCGAAGGTGGTAAGGTAAACAAAGGCACATGCCGGAAGCAATAGTATTTTCATAGGTACGATTGGAAGGCGCAAAATAAGATAGAGAAGCCGGATATGAAAGTGGTTTGGGTTTTTTGTTTGGACAACAAGTTGCTGAAGTAGCAGAAGCGGCCGCACGATAAATGAGCCACCAACATAATTAAGCCTTTCGTTTAGAAGCAGGCGTCAACACAATACTTTACATTCAGGTTAGTAAACTCATTTTTATTCAAACAATATGCAAAAACTAATTGCCGCTATCCTACTGCTTTTACTTGGTTCCTGTTCTCATAAAATATCTCCAGGCAGAACCACCGTTGTCACTTCCGGTAATCCTGTTTTTCCCGGTTGGTATGCCGACCCGGAAGGCGTCATCATCGGCAAGCAGTATTGGGTTTTTCCTACTTATTCTGCTCCTTACAATCAACAGGTTTTTATGGATGCATTTTCATCTCCCGATTTAGTGAACTGGATCAGGCATCCGCGCATTATTGATACAGCATCGGTTACCTGGGCCCGGCGTGCCATGTGGGCCCCTGCTATAGTTCAAAAAGATAAAAAATTCTTTTTGTTTTTCTCGGCTAATGACATACAAAACGAAGAGCAAAAAGGAGGCATAGGCGTAGCAGTGGCCACGAAGCCCGAAGGCCCTTATAAGGACCTGTTAGGAAAGCCGCTGCTTGATAAAATAGTGAACAAGGCACAACCTATTGACCAGTTTGTATTTCATGATAAGGATGGAGCCTACTATATGATTTACGGTGGCTGGGGGCGATGCAACATTACCCGGCTGAAAGATGATTTTACAGGACTTCAACCTTTTGCCGACGGAACGCTGTTTAAAGAAATTACACCCAGGGGATATGTGGAAGGCCCATTTATGTTTTTGAAAAACGGCAGGTATTATTTTATGTGGTCGGAGGGTGGCTGGACAGGCCCGGATTACCGGGTAGCCTATGCAATGGCTGATTCTCCATTCGGGCCTTTTGAGCGATTGGGCGCCGTGCTACAACAAGATACTTCCGTTGCCACCGGCGCCGGCCACCACTCTGTGATACACGATGAAAAAACGGATAGCTGGTATATCGTGTATCATCGCCGCCCCAGGGGCGAAACCGACCCTAACCACCGCGTGACCTGCATAGATAAACTAACCTTTGATGCGGCCGGATTGATACAACCGGTAAAGATTACAAAAGAAGGTGTTGAGCAGAGAGAATTAAAATAAGTTGCAGAAGATCTATGCTGAATACGAAAGTTATTATCAAGCCGGTATCGAAAGTTGACAATGCGTTTGGGACAGCATTGCTTACCAGTTAATAGTAATACCCCGCATAGTTTACAAAACGCATCTACCCATAAATAACCGCAAAAAATAGGTAACCAACTGCTCCTCCAACTGCGTTAAGTAACACATCATCCACATCGCAAAAGCCGGTGTGGGTAAGCAATTGAACGATTTCAAAAAAGCAGCTTAAAAAAAAGGAAACTAAGAAAGTGTAGCGAAATTTTTTCATCCGGTTAAACACAAGCGGCAATAAAAAACCAAATGGAACAAACAGGGCCATGTTGCCAAACACGTTAATAAACTTAGTGTCGGGCGGCGTCCAGGTAGTGCCGCTTATATACATTTTTATCGTGCGTAAAGGCACCAGGTTATAACCGTTGGAGGTGGCACCGCCACTATGATTGAATACGTCGTAAGGCAAAACGACTTTATAAAAAATAGGGCCTTTAAAAAATATCAGGTTGATTAAAACAACGACGTAAATAAGAAAAAACGTTCTGTTTAAATTTTTTCTAAGCTGGTATTCTTTATTCACAATTAAAAGTGGTTACGCTCAAAGTTAAGTGCGTGAATAATTTATCAACAACAAATACCCGCGATGGTGATGCTTTCCCGTAATCTTTTAGTTTTGTTGCCGGTTACCTGTTTTGCCAAACACCTACAATAACCTATACATGAAAACCATTTTAAGCCTTTTGTTACTCCTGCCTTTTTTTGCTCCTTGTCAGGTCACTACCTACTACTCCGCGGATGCCAGTGCCAACTTCGGACGCCATATAGAATTTACCGGCTACAGCGTTAATCTGAGTGGAAACATACAACTGATGAACAATCTGTATCTGGGGCTTGCCACCGGCGCTTTGCAGGTAAAGCCTTTTATTAGCCATCTTTCCTTTCCGCTCACGGGCCGGGTAACTTTTTTTACCACGCAGGATGAGGAAGGCATTGCTCCTTTTGGTCTTTTTGAGGTAGGAAAATTATTCTATAGCGAAGACATTCCCGGTACATCAGGATCATCGGCTTTCAAAGGCAAGCTGGCTTTTTTTACCGGCGTAGGATTGCGTTTTCCATCTCAAAAACATACCCGCTTATTTGTTGCTCTGGGTTATACGGGTTTTAATTATATACGGGAACAATATTCGCCATCAGGTGCACTCGTTAAAAGTGAGCCTGATAATTTCAGGCGGATTGCTATAAAAGTGGGAGTGATGCTTCCTAAATAATTGGTTGATGGTTTACCCCAAAAATATGCTTATCATCGTCATATAAACCCGACCATTACCTCTCTACTGCTGCATTGTCTTCTATTTATTCTTTAGAAGCTACAGGCTGATAAAACCGGCTAAAGAGAACAAAGGCGCCATACCCCATCATGCCACCCAATGTATTTAGTATTATATCATCAACATCTGCTTCGCCGGTATGTGTAATAAACTGGTACAGCTCAAAGCACAGGCTTACAAGAGCCGCAGCCAGCACTACTTTTTTAAATCCGGTTCTGTTTTTAAAAACAAAGGGCACTAAAAATCCAAAGGGTACAAATAGTGCGATGTTCCCTAAAATATTATCCACTTTAGATTCGGTGGAAGCGGCCCGGCCCGCCGTTAAAAAACTATAAATCGTACGAAAAGGAACAACATTAAATCCCTTGTAAGCGGCGTGGGCGGTCTTTATTCTATAATTTTTATTCCCAGGTACTATATGGTAAAACAGCTTCCCTTTAAAAAGGACCAACTGTAATAAAATAATGAAGTAAACGATGAAAAGCAGCAGGGGTATCTTCTTCATAAACCGGTGGTCTTTGCTGGTAAGATAAAAATAGGTTGAATCAAAGTTACATGGCTAAATGCGCGGTCAGCTCAAACTATTTCTCAACAAACCCTTCGCTTACTAAAAAATAAAGGCAGCGACGGCTGCCTTTCTATATATACTACTCATCTAATCCTCGTCCGGTTTTATGTTGCAGTTCATCAATCTTTTTCGATGCTTCTGCTTTGCTTAGCGCATCATCCACTTCTTCTCCGGCCTCCTGCGATAAAGTAGTTAAATACGACCGCTGAGCACCGGTCATTTCTTCGGCGCCGGTTGTCCAGTCATCCGGATTCTTAATAGCATTATCACCTCGTTGGTCTGCTTTGCTGTTGTCTGTTTGTGTGTTCATACTGAATGATTTTATACAAGAGATACCAAGACCATACCAGATGCTAATTTATTTAGTATAATTTTTTGGTTCTTTAATCCGTCTTTTTAGAAAATTAAATTGGCAAACAAGGCTGCTAATATTTTGTTACGGCACATCTGCAAGAAAATATAAACTTCTCCGCCATGTATAGATTCATGTCCGCCAGATATGGATTTTGCTTTTGTACAGCAGCGGTTTTAATGAGCTTTGGTGACAGGCATAAGTTGCTTAACTATTTACCTTTTGAAGGTTATAGCTTATGTATAATTAAACCCGGTGAGCACTCTTTGATTGATGTATTGCCTGTTTAGATAGAAAAAAACAACGCCTCGTGTATTTTTTATTTTACTTGTTATTCAGCCACCACAATTTTAGGCATCGGCTATCTGTTGCTTAATAAACAGATTGCTAATCCCACCCTTGAATTTTTTAATACAGCAAAATCATCAGCCATGAATAGCTTCCACTTATCAGGTACTGCACCTCTTTCAAAGCATTCACCTTTACCTATAACCGCTGCGGAAACCATTAAAATTTTAAAGGAGATAAGCGAAGCGGAACCATCCGGCTCCAGCTTTTCAAAACTGGCATTAGCGTATTATAAAACCGAACAGTATCCTCTTGCAGCCGATGCTTACAGCAAAGCATTGGCGTATGACCCTTCTAATAAAGATTGGCAGGAAATGTTGGCTACTTCTGCCGGAAATGCTATTTCGGAAGCGGCGGTATCTATTCCATCTATAGCCTATTTTGAGAGAGAAACATTGCTGGCAAAACCTATAGTGCCGCAGGCTGCACTACCATCGCCACCATCACCAACGCCAGCACCACCTGCTTTAAAACGGATGCAAATAGTACTAGGCAACCTCGTTGGTTTTATAGGTACTACTATTATGGGAGGCACTACAACACTTTGGGGAACGGTAGCTGGTTATCGTAATAAAGTATGGACAAACTGGTACCGCAGGCCCCTGTTCTTAGGCATACTAACCCTTGCCTATATGCGGGAAAAATTAAACCGCAACAACCTCGTATCAACCTATCCGAAAGGTGTGCTGGAAGGCTTTCAGCAAGAAGGCCAGACACCGCCGGAGGGTGTTACGCATTTCCGTACATCGGACGGTAGCTGGAACAATTTAAGCAACCCGAAAGAAGGCGCGGCCGGCACCCGTTTTTCCAGAAATATAAAGCTGCAATCTATCGTTCCCGAAACTGGCCAGCATTTGCTAACCCCTAACCCAAGAGAGATTAGCCGGCACTTGTTGACCCGCGAAAATGAAATGAAAGAAGTACCGTTTTTAAATATGCTGGCGGCCGTATGGATACAGTTTCAAAACCATGATTGGATCAGTCATGGAGAAAACAAGCTGACGGATTTGATTGAAATTCCAATGGCGTTCGATGATCCCGCAGCCAAAAGATTCTGGCAAACGGCGATGATGGTGCCGCGTACGCAACCCGATCCTACAAGACGGCAGGAAGGCGAACCGGCGCCGGTTTCGTTTATTAACGAAGTCACGCATTGGTGGGATGGATCGCAGTTGTATGGGAGTGATTGGAAAACGACTACTCATCTGCGTAGTGGTATTGATGGCAAGCTTCGCTTAAACGATGATGGAAGTTTACCGCTAAATAAAAAGGGTGTGGAGGAAACTGGTTTTGTACGCAACTGGTGGGTAGGCTTATCTATGTTGCATACTTTATTTGCAAGGGAACATAATGCCATTTGCGATCACCTCAAAAAGCATAATCCAACCTGGGACGATAACCGGTTATTTAATGTCGCCCGGTTAATCAATGCCGCCATCACCGCTAAAATTCATTCAGTAGAGTGGACGCCGGCTATCCTGGCAAACCAAGGGTTAGACATGGGTTTGAACGCCAATTGGTACGGCATCTTAACCAATTTATTTAAAACCGGAACCCATCGCAAAACGGTCGCCGATATTAATGTTCGCAACCCGGAATTGGGTGGCGTAGTCGGTAATCCGATCAACAAACATGGCGTGCCTTATGCCTTGAGCCAGGAGTTTGTAGAAGTCTATCGTTTACATTCTTTATTACCTGAAAAGCTTCATATAAAAAGGAGAGGCGAAGCAGATAAGATAACCGAAGTGCCTTTTGTAAATGTACGCCAGGCGGGATCGGCTAAGCTCACTAAACAAGTATCGTTCGCCGACCTTTTTTATTCCTTTGGTAACCAGCATCCGGGCCAGTTAGTACTGAATAATTTTCCAAAATTCATGCAGGAGTTAAGTATCCCCTTTAACCCTGTGTATGATTTGGGAGCAGTAGATATTTTGCGGGCCCGCGAACGCGGCGTTCCCCGCTACAATGAGTTTCGCCGGCAGTTGGGACTAAACTCTATCAACAGTTTTGATGACTTAACCGATGATGCAGCGATAGTAAAAAAGTTGAAGGCGGTATATGGTTCCGATGCGGTAGAAGACCTTGATCTTTTAGTAGGCACCTTGGCAGAGGGCCATCGTCCTGATGGATTTGGTTTTGGCGAGACCATGTTCCAGATCTTTATTTTAAATGCAACACGGCGCCTGCAGGCCGACCGCTTTTATACCGATTGTTATACAGAAGAATATTATACAAAAGAAGGCCTGGAATGGATAGATAATGCCAGCCTGAAAACAATCTTGTTGCGCCATTACCCGGAATTAGCAACAACCGGTTTAGCTAATATTAAAAACGCTTTTGAACCCTGGGATGAAGGCGAAGACCTCGACCCCGCAAGGCATCCGTTGCGCCGCTGGGATAACGAATTGAAAGCTGCACCATGGAAAGGTGATGCTCATAAAACGGTTGGTTAATAACTGAAGAGCATCTTATCTTACTAAGACATCTGATTAGCTGTGACTTTTCTTGTTCTTCTTTTACAATGTACAAAGCACTTCTCTACCTGATAAGTTGCTGATAGAATAACCGGCTGTATTTAACAGGATGTAGTAATTTGTCTTACCAATTTTGGAATTATACGGGATGATTTTTTGCAGCTACCACTCTACTAAGGCTGCTAAACTTCTCCGGCAAAATAGTAAGAACGCATCATGGGAAACGATAAAGATAGTTTGCCATCAGTCAACATTAATGCTAAGGGTGTAAAGGCAACCACTTACGATGCCATCGTTGTAGGGTCGGGCATCAGTGGCGGATGGGCCGCAAAGGAACTTACTGAAAAAGGGTTAAAGACTTTACTGATTGATCGTGGCCGCAACGTGGTGCATCCGATAGATTATCCAACCACCAATTATTATCCCTGGGAATTTTCGCACCGTAATGCCGTTCCCTTGTCGGTGCAGGAAGAATACAAAACCGTTTGCCATCATTATTCTTTTAAAGAAGACACAGTGCATTTTTTTTTGAAAGATGCCGAACAGGAGTACATAGCCGATAAACCTTTTGATTGGATTCGTGGTGCGCAAGTAGGCGGACGCTCCCTGCTTTGGGCCCGCCAAACGCAGCGCTGGAGCGACTTTGACTTTGAAGGGCCGCTACGGGATGGCTATGCGGTTGACTGGCCCATCCGCTATAAAGACCTGGCGCCCTGGTACAGCCATGTAGAAAAATTTGCGGGCATTAGCGGTAACCGGGATGGCCTTGCCGTGCTACCGGATGGAGAGTTTTTACCACCGTTTGAAATGACGTGCGTCGAAAAACATTTTAAAGAAGTTACGGAAAAAAAGTACCCCGACCGGCCGGTGATTATCTCCCGCAGGGCTAATTTATCGGAGCCGACAGAGGTGCAACTGGCGCAAGGCCGCGGCCGTTGCCAACGCCGTGACTTGTGTTTACGCGGTTGTCCGTTTGGCGGTTACTTTAGCAGTAATGCTGCTACTATTCCATGGGCGCAAAAAACAGGTAATCTCACCTTGTTACCTGATACAATTGTTGAATCAGTCATCTACAACGAACAAAAAGGAAAGGCAACCGGCGTTCAGGTAATAGATAAAAAAACCGGTGCTGCCACTACCTATTCAGCAAACCTCATTTTTGTAAATGCAGCGGCTATCAATACCAATTTAATTTTGCTCAACTCGCGGTCAAATCGTTTTCCTAACGGCATTGGTAATGACAATGGATTGCTGGGAACCCATATCGCTTTTCATAATTACCGGGGCCGGATGGATGCGACGTATGATGGTTTAAAAGAATCTACAACCGATGGACGCAGGCCTGCCTCCTCACTGATGCCTCGTTTTAGAAACGTACACAAACAGGAAACGGATTTTTTAAGAGGCTACTCGGCACTGATCAACTCTTCGCGGGGTACGCAAATAAATGAAGCCGGCTTTGGCGCTGGACTAAAAAACAACCTCAATCATCCGCAGTATGCCGACTGGCAGGTGAACGTGCAAATGATGGGTGAAACCCTTCCAAAAAAAGAAAGCCGTGTATGGTTAGATGGGGATAAGAAAGATAAATATGGCTTGCCGCAATTGCATGTGTCGGTAGCCTATGATGATAACGATGAAAAAATGTTAGCGGATTTTCATGAACAGTTTGAAGCCATGTTTACCGAAGCGGGTTTCAAAAACATTAAGCGTATAGACAGCCAGCGCAAACCCGGAAATGAAAACCACGAGATGGGTGGCGTTCGCATGGGGAAAGATCCAAACACTTCTTTATTGAACGAATGGAATGGCCTGCACCAATGTAAAAATGTTTTTGTTACCGATGGCGGTTGCATGACTTCTACTTCTAATCAAAATCCATCGTTAACGTATATGGCCATTACCGCAAGGGCTGTTGATCATGCAGCAGATCAATTCAAAAAAGGTTTGTTGTAGTTAGCTTGAAGTGCATCATTAAAGGAAGTAACAAATCTGTATGATCGAAGGCTTTCTCAATCCATCTTAAAATAAACCGAGCCGCTAAAATTAATTAAGCGGCTCTGTTTATAACGATAAAATCAATTCAATTCTGTAATAAACTTTTCTACCGGCGTTCTTACCTTTTTCAAATTCACCAGCCAGTCGTTTGGTTCATCCCTGTAGCCCAAAGCCAGTATCACAGCGCTTTTCAGGCCCAAGGCAGTCAGGCCTAACAGTTCATCCAACTGGGGTGCTACAAAGCCTTCCATAGGCGTAGCATCTACCCTTTGCTCGGCCGCCGCAGCTATCGCCATCCCGAATGAAATATAGGCTTGCCGCGCCGCATGGTTAGCCTGCCATTCCTGGCTCAGCGGCTCATACATTCCCCACAGTTGTTTTTTGTAGCCATCCATCGCATCTGAAGGAAGGCCTCGTTGTGCCACTGTGGAATTAAATACGGCATCTATTTTATCCAGCGTATAGCCATCCCATGCCGCAAACACTAAAAGGTGCGATGCATCGGTTACCTGGCTTTGATTAAAAGCGATAGCCTTTATCTTTTCTAATAATTCTTTATTGGTGATAACAAAAATCCGGTAGGGTTGCAAGCCCGACGAAGATGGAGCCAGCCGGGCCGCTTCTAAGATGTAATCAATTTTATCCTGCGGCACTACTTTACCATTCATTTTTTTGGTGGCGTAGCGCCAGTTCAATGCTTCTATAATTTCCATTGTTTTATTGTTGATGATCAAACGTGTATTGCCAACTTCGGAGGCAGCCATTTAACGGGCTGCTTTCTGTGGTTGCTATAAGGCCACCTTAGTTTTATTTGTGGTAGAAAATTTCATTGATGATATGATCGCCTTCCCAACGTTGTACGGCTACCTGTGGCGCTTTCATACGTACCTCGTTTTTAAACGTGAGGTCCATCCAGCTTTCCACCATGGTTATGCGTTCAGCTTCATTAGCCGTGATAGCTAAAACGCCAGAGCCATGAAACTCTTTTATCATTCCTAAAAAGTTTAGTTCATGTTCTCTGTTTTTATCTTTTCCTGCACGTGGTTCGTCGCCTACGTCCTGCATTACTACATCGGGGTGGTAATATTTTTCAAAGGCATCCATCAGTTGGCCACCGTTAATCATTTTGTACAAATCGGTTGCTTTTTCTAAGTAAGTCATTGTTTATTTTTTTATTGATTAAAGAATTAATAGAATTAGTTATTCTGCTTCCAGGCATTGCCGGTTTGAAAAATTGGTTTGTACACCGGCCAATAATAAACGGCTAAAAGAATATGCGCTGCCATAATTAAAACTGCCATCCCTAAACCTGCCGGCGCCAGCAATGCATGAAAAAAGAAGATGTTGAGCGTAATAGGAAAAAGTATCAGCAGTGCGAAAGGCACCAGCGAACCGGATAACAGAAATACGCCACAAAGCACCTGGATGGCGGACATCAGCGGAAACAAGTACCCTGCTTTTGCCAGGCCAAATGCAAACTCCGCAGCGGTGCCTGTTGGCGTAGGCATCGGTATAAAATGAAAAAATCCATTCAGTCCAAATACAAGAAAGATAGCGCCGAGTAACAGCCTTGCTACTAGCGCTGATATAATTATTGCTTTACTTTTTGAGCTTGTCGCTACCGGTTGCTTAAGTACACCTGCGTTTGAATAAGTCATACTGTTTACTACATTTTTGAAAGAGCAAAACTCCACAAAACCGCCTCGTATAAAAAGGGCTAAAGGAGGCATTTTTATGTCAAAACCACGTTTTCATTGAGGCGTTTCGGGTTAGCCGGAAAAAAGCTGTACGTGCTTGTTTTTAAAAAGCGAAGGCAGCGTGTAAAGCTGCTGAAACCGGCAGGGCAAAGAGATAAAGGCAACGAATAAAATGCACTGCTGCTAAGGGTTGCAGCCATAAACAAATAAGCCATTTAGCTATATTTATGCGCCTTCACAGCATAGCAACTAATGGGCTATTGATCTAACTTCGTAAGTAATTAAACAGCTATTATGACAAACTCATTCGGTGGTAAAGTGATTTTGGTAACAGGTGAGGTGAGCGACCTGAGTGCCGGTATTATTCAGTCGTTTTTGCATAGTGAGGCAATCGTTATTTTTCCGGCTAAAAGCCTTCATCAAATTGAAAGCCTTAAAGCGTTTGGAGACATTTACAACCAGGAAAATTTTGTAACCCTGTTAATTGATGTACTCGACTTTGATAAGGTAATGGAAACCTGCGAAGCCATCACCGATAAGTTTGGGAAGATAGATATAGCCATAGAAATTCCGGAGTTCTCCAACGCCAAAAAAGAGTTGACTGAAGCCAGTCTGGATGAATGGAATACCATGATGGAAAGCGACATGCTTCCGTTTTTTATGGGTGCCCGTGTGGTGCTGAATTTAATGAAGGGAAACCTGAGCGGAATGTTTGTTCACGTAACGGACGCACGGCTGCTTGAGAACTTAAAATCATGCGCACTGGCCCGTGTGGCTTTTACCACCCGGTTGGAGATGTCGAAAATATTTGCTGAAGAAGCCCACCGGCACGGCATCCGGTATTATCATTTATGGGCAGACGGAGCATACAAACAAACAGTGGCGTCCGATCATCTCTCACCTGAAACGAGCATCGAAAAAATAAGCGGTGATATAAAGAAGCTCTATCAAAAAGAAACTTATTCAACGGAAGAGGCGCTGCAATCATTCCCGGATAAGATGGTTCATCATACCGTATAAGGTAACGCTGCCTGACAATATTTTGCGGGGTTCTTTTTCTATTGCTTATTACAAACTATGACCACTGCCGACGTTTTTATACCTACTTACGATATTAAAGAAGTGCATGCTGATGCCGGCCGGCAGAAGGGAGCTAACGGTTTTTTTGTTTATACCAACCATGATCTTACCATACAGGAAAAAATGTTTCGTCCGGCCCGATCGGCCCATTTTTCCTTACACCTTAACCTGGGCGATATACTGGAAATAAAGTATAACCTCAATACCTATACGGTTCCAAAAAATTCGCTTTTCATCATTCACCCGGGAATAATTCACGCCTTGAAAACAGGCGAAAACCTGCCCGATATTACAATTGGTTTTACACATGATTTTTTTGCCGCGTCTATGTTGCATAAGAAGCATGCCGATGCACTTGGCTTTCTTTCGCTACAAAGCCATCCACTTTTTTTACTGACGGAAGAGGAGGCCCGCAGACTGCATCCCTTGATGGTGTCACTTAAAGAAATGGCTGTTAATTACAGTCATCCTTTTCAGGAAGAAATGATCTACCATGGCTTTAATCTTTTTATGCTGGAAGTGGCCGCCATGGCTAAAAAGTACAGAGGCGCGGAGGAGCAGGGTATGAGCCGCCAGGAAGATATTTTATTAAATTTTTTAAAACAGTTAGCGGCGCATTTTAAAGAAGAAAGAAGTGTTCAGTTTTATGCGGATGCTCTTTTTATTACACCGAAACATCTTACCAAAACCGTAAAAGAATTAACCACTAAAACATGTGGTGAATTTATTGACGAAATGGTGATTGCCGAAGCAAAGGTGTTGCTTGGCGATCTTTCTTACTCTGTTGGACAGGTGGCCGATCATCTTCATTTCAGCGACCAGTTCTTCTTCTCGAAATTTTTTAAGAAGCGGACCGGAATGACGCCGAAAGAATACAAAAATTCGCTTTAGCATCTTCCCTCATCTTCATTCAGATTTTTGTTTTCGCCAACTACGCTGTTGATGTAAGTGCAACTGTCGTACAGATGGCTGCAATTTTTATTTACCTACTTACAGACATATTCTGCCGCCTTTAAGACATTTTATTTTCTGAGTGGCCGCTTCAACTTTATAAAAGCAATCCTGCTACTTTAATCATCCTTAAATAACTACAATGGAACTATTAAAATCATTGCTGTGGCGCTACACTACCAAACAAATGAACGGGCATACGGTATCGGAAGAAAAGCTGAATGCTATTATGGAGGCTATCCGCCTTTCACCTTCGTCGCTTGGTTTGCAGCCTTATACTATTCTTGTTATTTCGTCTATCAAAATGAAAAGCGAATTGAAAGCAATGTCGGGCAGTCCCTTGCTTATTAGTCAAAGTTCGCACCTGCTGGTATTTGCCGCATGGACCGATGTATCCCTCAAACATATTCACGAACACATTACCAATATGGCCGATACCTGGAAAGTGCCGGAAGCGGCGTTTAATGGTATAAAAGAAATGCTGCTATCAGTAGCGCAACAACCAAAAGAAGATAACTTTAACTGGAATGCACGTCAAGCCTACATTGCCTTAGGAGTGGCGCTGGTAGCGGCTGCGGACCAAAAGGTAGATGCCACACCATTGGAAGAATTTAATCATGAAGCGCTGGATAACTACCTTGGATTAAAACCGAAAGGACTGCGAAGCGTAGCCTTGTTAGCCCTGGGGTTCAGAGATGAAGCTGATGAAGCACTGGCGCGCCAGCCGAAAGTGCGGCGGCAAAAAGAAAAGCTGTTTGTAGTGCCACAATTAAAGAAGCGTTTCTTTGATAAGACCTTGTTGTTGTAGAACTGCATAAGAGGCTTAAAATTTGTGTGATAGTGCACAGCATATTTAAGGAAAATGCAAGCTTAACCGGCTTGCATTTTTATTGCATTACTAAATAATAAATGGAAAACAACAGCAAGTTCAAAGCTTCGATTGGTACTGTATGTACAAAAGAACAATGGACTATTACGAGGTTCAACTACTGTCTTTTCTCATAATAATTAATCGCCTTATCCTTTCTTATCATTATCATTAATGATCGCTGTAGTTCTCTCTTTGCAGTATGATTTATCAGGCCATTATTTCAAGCTACTCAACAGCGGTATCGTACTTTTAGTGAGATGACTAATCAGCATAAAACGATGAGGCTTTCCTCATTTAATTTAAACAACAAAAAAGGGAGCCAAAGCTCCCTTTCTTTAAGCAACACGTATATTGAAACGTGTTGCGGTAAACACAAAACCACAGTGAGAAAAATGATGAATGAAGGTTTACTTCAGCAGGTATTTTAACCCTACTTCTAACCCTATTGTTGAGTTGTACGTAACGGCCCGGCCGTTAGGGTAACCGGTGTAGGCGTTGTCTTCGGCATTGGTAAAGTCGTAATCAAACCGCACGGCTGTACTTAAAAAAGTACGGGGCGAAAGTTTGAACTGCGTGCCGGCGATAGCTACACCGCCCAACGTAGCCGACTCGTACCGGTTCTTGGTATCTTCTATCAGGTCGTTGCCATCTTTATCGGTAAGCTTCGATGTGGATAGGATGTTTAATTGAGGTCCAATCTTTCCTACAAAGGATACTGCCCTGGCGGGGTTGGAGTTGTAAGTGTACATCAAAGGGATTTTTACATAATCTACTTTTTGATTGTACTCCGTTCCATTAAGCGTGTAGCGTTGTCCTTGTAACGAATACAATACGTCAACTCCAAAGCCGGACGACTTATCAAAGTTGTAACCGGCGCCTATGCCAAAGCCGGCATTAAAGGTGGCTTTGTGTTCGTAGCGGCTGTTGTCGTTATCGTCGCTGTTTTGCATAAAGCTGAATTGAGGTATGCCTTTTACACTTAGTGAGAATCCTTTTTGTGCGTGTATAGCCGAAGCGGTAAATAAACTAAGGGCTGTCAATAAATAAATAAATGCCTTTTTCATGATCGTAAATTTTAATGTTGTTACTTTTTGTTTTACTAATGGTTTTGTAGATGAACCTGCCTTAACCCGGTGGGCTTTTATCGGCGTTTGTTTCTTTTGTTTTTCTTTTCATTCTGTTTTTCCTCCCTGTCAATTACAACACAAAGCTCACGCTGCTGCTGCATGAAAAAAATGTTGAAAGGGAGGGTGTTTATGTCTGTTTGGAATATTCGGTATAACCTATGGAAGTGATAAGAATAATGCAGATAGTATCAAAACGCCATACTTATCATTGGCATAGAAACCATGCTGGTAAAGGATATTATCCACAAGCAACAAGGTTGTAAAGGATGAGGAATTGCAAGCGGGTGAACAAAATAAAGCAGGGAGACACCGGTTATTTAATTAAAATAATCTTTATAACCCTGCTCTGATTAAAGGTTAAATGAAACCAGTAACGGGCTGTGATCGCTATGCTGTTTCCAATGTTCGTGCGAACCCACTGTTACCTTTTCCATTTTATCAATGAAGTCTTGCGAAGCAAAACAATAGTCAATATGATAAGGTTTGTTCAGGTGCCGGTATAAGAAAAAAGTGGCATGTTCTTCAACACCTTGCGTCATACCCAGGTGGTGATGATAGGTACTGTAAATGTGTAAGTCTTCCAGTTTTTTTACAACTGCTGAGTGGCTGATCTTGCGCTTTGGCGTATCCCAGATAGTGTTGCTGTTAAAGTCGCCGGCTACTATCACTTTTCCTTTTTTAAGTAAGGGTTCGTAGTAAAGGATCGCCTTCCAAACCTGGCCTATGTATTTATAATTCGGATCATTGGCATTGTAGGCCCAGATAGCAAAAAGCGTAAAATCAATTGATCCGTTGGTGACCGCGATGGGCAGAATTATTTTTATATCGGGGTTGTGGCCGGGCAGCAATTCCAGTTGATAATCGCCATAAGAAAACACGCCAAGCCCTTTATGTTGATTGGCGCCAAACCAGATAGTGCTTGTAGGAATTTTAGTGGAGGCTGGGTACTTTAATTTGTCAGGATGTTCGCATTCCGGTACGATAAGAATGTCCGGCTCGTGTTCCAGAATAACGCCGGCTTTTTTGCGAAAAGCCATGTTGCAGTTCCAGGTAATGATTTTCAATTGAGGGAGTATTCGACGAAGGCAAAGTAGAACTTTTGGAGAAGTTATGTTTCCAGAAAAAAACTCCCATCCGCGGTTATATCAAAATCTATTTCAAGATTTAGCCTGCTCATTCTTTTTATATGGTCTTTTTCAAGATGATGGCCGCCTATTATGGTGTTGCCATTATGAAAAGATGAATATACCTGAATGTGGCCACCAGCTTTGTTTACAAGACTTGCTACGCCTTCTTTATCCTTCTCCAGATAGTCTAATAGTTTGGTGAGTTTGTCTTCAAATTCATCCGCCTCCGGATTGGGTTCAAAATCAATTGTACTATGTTTCCATACTACGTCGCTTTTGGTATCCGGGCTTCGCTTCTCGCCTTTATTTCTTCCTCTTGTTGATGTAAGTTTTGTTAAATGGCTCAGTTCCTTTAAGGATAACTTATCTGATAAAGCCCTAAAATACACCGAATGATAGGGCTCTGTATTGCACCACCTAACCGATACGTTTAGTTTCAAATCTACATAAACAGCGAAAAAAAATTTTTCCTCCATCACATTAAAATAAACGATGGCTTCATCTTTTTTATCTAGGTCAACTCTGGCAGCTTGTGGCTTACCATCGGCATAAACTATCTTATGAACTTGCAAAAACTGTTTTGTTATGCCAAGGCTTTTTGTTTCAATTTCTTCCATTGCTTTTTCTATAATGATATTAGTTATCATGCTGTTTATTATCATCTAAAAATGATAAAACTGTTTGGCTTCTCAAAAATTTATTCGCACCAATCAGGTTCGTATTTCTCATAAGCGATCATCCCATGAGCCGAATAACCTCTCTATTCGGCTCATATTTTCAACTGTATTTGAGCCGAATAAATCGTTTAATCAGCTCATGGCTACCTACAACTGGCAACAAAAAGATTGGCCAAAGTTTGTTTATACTCTTCAAAAAGTAGAGGACGACCTCTTTGCTTTTACTGAACGGGCCGGCCACGTCAGCGGCCTGTTAAAGCCGCTCGACCGGATTTGCAAACAGAAACGCTGATTGATATTATCGTATCAGAAGCCATCAAGACATCTGAAATTGAAGGCGAGTACCTAAGCCGTAAAGATGTGTTCTCCTCGGTAAAAAAATCTAGTGTTCTTACCCATTATTAGCATAAAAGATAAAAAAGCTGCCGGTATTGGTGAACTGATGGTGGATGTGCGCAATTCATTCAGAGAGCCGCTGACGAAAGAAAAATTGTATGCCTGGCATCGCCTGTTCATGGGCACTACATCGGGTATAGAAGTAGGGCGGTGGCGTACCCATGCCGGGCCCATGCAAATTATATCAGGGGCCATGGGAAAGGAACGTGTACATTTTGAAGCGCCTCCTTCCAGCCGGGTGCCGAAAGAAATGAAAGACTTCATGGGTTGGTTTAACAACACAGCCCCCGGCGGTAAGCAGGAAATAAAAAAAGCTCCCGTACGTTCGGCCATAGCGAATTTATATTTTGAAAGCATTCATCCCTTTGAAGATGGCAATGGCCGCATTGGCCGGGCCATTGCGGAAAAAGCCTTGTCGCAAGGGATGGGCCGTCCGGTAATGTTGAGCATTTCTAAAACCATCGAAGCAAACAAGAAAGAGTATTACGCGGCGTTAGAAAAGGCGCAACATTCAAATGAAATAACACCTTGGCTGGTTTATTTCGTTAGGGTGTTGGTAGATGCACAAACAGAAGCAGAGCGGCAGGTTGATTTCACCTTGGCAAAAGCAAGATTCTTTGATCGTTTTGCCGACACGTTTACAGAACGACATGAGGCTGTTTTGAAAAGGATGTTGGAAGAAGGGCCCGGCAACTTCAAAGGTGGAATGAACGCACGCAAATATGTAGGCATTACTAAAGTTTCCAAAGCAACCGCCACCCGGGACTTACAGTTTCTTGCCGAAATAGAGGCGTTGGTTTCTTATGGCGGCGGACGTAGCACCAACTATGAAATCAATCTTTTATGATAAGGCCAAAGGGCTATCAACCTTAGCCGCTGCCGTCTTACATTTACGCAATGGCTAAAGTGTTTACCATAACCGAAGGATTGGAAAATATGGGCGCCTTAAAAACGGGCGGACAAGGATCGGTATATAAAACCCGCCGGATAGGAGAGATCATCACCGCGGTAAAGCTGCTGCCCACGCCCATCCACAGCGAAAGCGAACAGGATAAAAACTTCACGTCCTTTCAAAACGAAGTGCGCAAGCTGAAAAAGGTTAACGAAGAACCCAATCCCAACGTGGTAAAAATCCTTTCCTCCGGCATCACCGATAGCGGCTCTTTTCCCTTTATTGAAATGGAGTTTATTGAAGGGCCGGATATGGAAGAACTCCTAAAGCCGCCGCACACGCCGGTCTTTACTATTAAAGAAGTGATTAAGGTGGCCGAGCAATTATCAAACGCCTTAGCCCATTGCCATAAGCTGGATGTAAAGCATGGCGATATGAAGAGCAACAATGTAAAATTCAACAACGCCACGGGCAATTATATATTGATTGATTTTGGTTTGTCGGCTATGAGCGATGAGCAGCGCCGTACCTCTTTGCGCCATGCCGGCGCTATTGAATTTATGGCCCCGGAGCAAGCAGCCGGACAACTGTTTTTTCAGACCGATGTATATGGATTCGGAGTGATACTTTTTGAACTGTTAGGTGGTCAGGTTCCGTTCCCCTTGCGGGATAGCAGCGAAAGTGCCCGCAACCAGGTGATGCTATCACACATGGAAACACCGCCGCCCGATTTAAAGAATTTGAGGGAACAGCACTTGCCGGCATCGTGGACGGAAGACCAAAAAAGAAAAGAAGCCGCTATTCCGGAATGGCTATTAAGTACCATCTATCGTTGCCTTCGTAAAAAGCCCGAAGAACGGTTTTCCAATGGTATAGAACTGCACCAGTTTATTGTAGCCAACAGCATTGGCAACCATCGGACCGAATTTCCGGTGATAGATGCGAATGGCTGGCAGGTGCAAGCTGAAAAACTGCTGAAAGAGAAGCAGCAATTACAACAACAACTTACCAGTAAAGAGGCCGAGATCGAAAGTCTCAGAACCGGCCGTAACGAAGGCCTGGAGCGCATCCCGGGCCAGGACGATTATGCAAACACCCGTAATAAAAACTGGGCCTGGATCATTGCCTTTCTTATAACGCTTTTAGTAGCCGGTGCATTGGCTTATGCCCTGGTGCAGGCAGGTAAAAAAGTAGTGGATGATCCACCGGAGAAAACAGAAAAGCCGAAACCTTTACAGCCTATCGGCCAATATAAAGTAGCGGTGGCCAAGGCTTTTTTTTATAACGAAGCCGATGAATCTACCCGGCGCAATGCTTTTGTAAATGCCGATGCCAGCATTACTGCGCTTGATGATAAAGACGGATTTATTTATACGGAGTTCACTAATGCCCGTGGACAAACATCAAAAGGCTGGTTGCGTAAGTCGGACCTGATGACGCTGGAAGAATGGCAACAAAAACAGAGTACCACTCCCGCTAAACCATCCGATGCCGAGGTAAAAAAACAGTTGACGGATGCTGATGGCTTTTTGCAGGATAACCAGCTTAGCGATGCCTTGCGGATCTATAATTTTCTGTCCACGTTTAATGTGCCGGAAGCCACATACAACGCCGCTAATTTGGCGCTGCAAGGAAAGAATGCATCGCTTGGTTGTGAAGAGGCGGTTGCCCAGTTAAAAAAAACCGCCGATGCCGGTTACCTGCCTGCCAAGCGAACGCTGGGCATTTTATATCTCTTTGCTGAAAACAAAGCCGTGTTGCAAATCAATGGCTATACGCAGTGCGAGTTTGATAAAAATTTTGTCAAAGGCCGTACCTATTTAACTGAAGCAGCTAACGGAGGCGATACCACGGCAAGGCAGTTATTGAATCAATTAAATATCACTGATCAAAACACGCCCCAATAGATTGGGTGGAATGTTCTTTGAATACATGTTGTTATGGTGCGGTTCCTTATTTTTTTGCTGGTTCTTCTGTTTTCCCAAAGTTGTAATAACAACAAAGCCTTGCCGACTAAAAACCGCCCTGCGCCTGCCATTGCGCATCAATACTATTTTTATCCCAAAGCCAATGTGTATTTCGATTCGGCTAATAAAGAATATCTTTTTTTAGGCAATGATGGAAAAAGCTGGCAAACGGCAAAAGAAATTCCGGTTGCCATGCAAGTGCTGATGGATAAAAAAGTCTTCATCGCTTCGCCGGCCGATCCGGTATGGAAAGACAACCAGAATCACAAGCTTATTTACTCGGCATTGCTCTATGCTTCACCAGCCGATACCCAACCAAATAAAGCAGTGAAGCCGGTTGTGATAGAAGCGTCAAAACCGGCAGAGAAAAAGCGAAGCGGCTTCCGACGGTTCTTTGATAAAATTTTCGGCCGCAAGAAAAAGGATACCACGGCCCGCTAAGTAAATTAGCCGGGAAGGCGATGAGGCGGAAAAATTTTGTGTTTCTTTATTCAACATAGCCTCCATCAATTAATGGAGTTATTCATTGACAGACGTTTTACAAACAGTAAAAACGCCTTATCGTCTTCCCGGCAACAATACATCTTCGTTAGGTTTTAATCTTATTTCTTCGCTCGTTCATACTGCACGGGCCAGGCAATGTTGTCTTTTAATTCATAAGCCGCCCGTAAAGGAAAGTAAGCGTCACGTAAAAACTCACGGGCCAATAGTACCACATCAGCTTTGTTTTCTTTCAAAATACTTTCTGCTTCTTCCGATGTATTAATCAACCCGACAGCACCGGTCATAATGCCTGCTTCGTTTCTTATTTGTGCTGCAAATGGTGTTTGGTAAAGCGGCCCCACCGGAATTTTAGCGCTGGCTATATTACCACCGCTTGAGCAGTCTATTAAATCCACCCCGGCGCCGTTTAGTTGTTTGCAAAGCGCTACCGAGTCTTCGATGGACCAGCCACCTTCCGTCCAGTCGGTAGCTGAAATGCGCACCCACAGCGGGAAAGCGGTTCCGGCTACTTGTTTTACACCAGCTACTAATTCCAGTAATAAACGGATACGATTCTCAAATGGGCCGCCATATGCATCGTTACGCTGATTGCTTAACGGCGATAAAAACTGGTGTATCAGGTAGCCATGTGCCGCATGAAGCTCGATCATATCAAAGCCGGCTTGCAGGCATCGTTCTGTTGCCTTTTTAAAATCATCAATCACTTTAGTAATGCCTTCTTTATTCAAGGCAAGCGGTATTGGTTCTTCGTCTTTAAAAGGTACGGCGCTGGGTGCAACCGTTGTCCAGGCGTCTTCATTTACCGCCAACGCTTTTCCGCCTTTCCACGGCGAATGATGGCTGGCTTTGCGACCGGCATGTGCCAATTGAATACCGGCAACACACCCTTGCTCTTTTATAAAAGTTGTTATGCGTTGTAGAAACGATATGTGCTCGTCTTTCCAAATGCCTAAGTCATCCGGCGTAATTCTTCCTTCAGGCGAAACGGCTGTCGCTTCGCAGATGATGAGTGCCGCACCACCAACGGCCCTGCTTCCGAGGTGCACTAAATGCCAGTCGGTAGCAAAGCCATCCACGCTGCTGTACTGGCACATAGGGGAAACGATGATGCGATTTTTTAAATGAAGATGCCCTGCCTGTAGTGGTTCAAATAATGTAGCCATAATAAAGTGCTTACAAACTTCTTTCCAACTGTAGGGTAAGAGGTTTTTGATTTATGGCAGCAAAGTAAGGGAAGGATGATAGGTGTTTTGTTGGATGTTTGGGCGTGCCGGCGCGGCGCCGTCGGGCTATTCGCTATTATCTTTTTTGCTCTTTGTCAGGCTGAGCGTGTCGAAGCCATCGTGCTAAAGGCAAAAAAGGATAACCGCTTCTATCCCTCACGCAGAACAGCCGGCCCCCATCCCTCAGAGCTTCGCTCGTAACCCTTCTGGCTACCCCCGGTGGGAGGCCACCGGCGCAGGAACAGCAGGCCCCCATCCCGACCTTCCCCCGTTAGGGGAAGGCCACCGGCAGCACAGCCCACGCTTATACAATCATTCATTGTTTTATCGGTCTTTCTTTAATGCTGTGATGTTTTCATCAATGGCTACTCATCTACTACTCTTACTAAAAGAAAGAACATCACTATCCAGAAGACTCCCCACCGTCCAGCGCCTTATTGCGTGGTTACTTAATGAATAGTCGTACTGTAGGAAAAGCCACACGCAATACAGCGCCTAACGTTTCTACCCATAAGAGCCATTAAAAGAACATACGATTCAAACTACCTGTAGTGATGACAATAGTTATGTAAGAAAGATTGACAACACAGTGAAAGATTGAAACATGCAATGATTGGTTGTTGTGCGCCGGCCCGGCAAATCTTGCGGAGCAATAAGATTTAGCCTTGATCTTTTGCTCCCCTTTTGCATCAAGGCAAAAGGGGAAAACAACCGATAAGAAAGATACATAAGATAGCATGAAACCCTTTAGTATCAAGCGTTCCGAAGGAACGCTAATAAAAGCCTCTAAATTATTTCTACCCGCAAATCGTTCCTATGAAACACAAAGTCGCATTGCTTTTAGAGCAATAGCAAAAAACTTCAAAAAGAAAAAAGAGAAAGATGTAATATGATTAATAGATTTATCTAACTCAAGCTGAACCCTTCGTCCTAACTCAGAACAAACAGGCGACAGACAACGATAGCATCACTTCAGCCCAGTATAAAAATCATCCCTTTAACTTATCCCTTCTATCCTTCAAAATTTTATAAAAAGACCGGCTCCTGATTTCATCCAAGGTAAGCCCGGTAGCAGTTGCCTCTTCGGCTGTTATAGCCCCACAATTAAGCGCCTTCAAAAAAAAGTTAAGTAAACCTTGGCCGGTCGCCGCATCATCAAAAATGTCTTTTGTCAGCGTTGATATGGCCGCCCGTTCCACAAAGGTTTTCAGGCGAAACACCGCATCATCGTAACTACTTAAAAAGAAGTTATAGGTAGCTGCATAGCGCATGGGAAGCTGCGCCGGATTAAGGTCCCAGCCCTGGTAAAAACCATTAATCAGCGAGTGCATAGAATGGTGGTAGCAACTGCGCCATCCATGATGCACCGCCTCGCGGTTCTCGGCCTGTTGTTCAAAAGAAAGGGCTTCGCCGCGGTGCGGACCAATAGGCATTATGTTAGTAGCGCCATCCGATAAAAAAATGCCGGTGCCGCCCAGGGCCACCTTGGTCATGTGGTGGGCAAAGTCGCAAACCGGGTGCGCCATGGTTTGATACCTGGCTGTAATGCCGCACGAAGCCGTATAGTCGTACGTACCAAAATGAGCGGCAATGCAACGGCCTTCGCTGGCACGAATGATGCGCAGCAATGGATTGCGGCCTTCTTCATCCATAATGATTTGCGTAGCCTCTACCATAGTCTCCATTTTTAAGCTACCCGGTTCTAACCCATTTTCTTTTTCTATAATTTCAAACAAACGTACCAGGGTTATTACCTGTTCTGGTATCGTGACCTTGGGGAGCATCACGACAAAATTTTGCGGAAGCACGCCACCTGATTCCTGTAGTAAGGTGGTGATGAAAAGATCCATTGTGCGTACACCGCGATGCTTTAAATCTTCCGTAAACGGCTTAATGCGTATGCCAATAAAAGGCGACACAGTACCAGCCTTCATTCCCATCGCTAATTCTGTTGCGGCTTGTACCGCAGTTGCATCCTCTTCCTCGTCCGGCCGATTGCCAAAACCGTCCTCAAAATCAATCCGAAAATCTTCTACCGGCTCGGTGGTTAATTTCTGAATTATTTTATTATACACCGCGTAGGAAAGCCAGGCGGGTTCTGCCTTTCGCTCCGCTTCCCTCATGGAAGTAAGCTTACTTTTTAACTGGGTAATTCCTTCTTCGGTAACAGGCAAATGCTCATGCCCTTTTAATGACAGCACACGGGCCAGCACTGCAAAATTTGGCGCATACGTTTGCAAACTTCGCAAGGCAATACCACCCATTTTTACGCAGGTATCTGACTTAAATAAATTAGCGCCGCCATACACCGTATGCACCGGCTGCCGGTCGGGCTTATCGCCTGGATACGTTTTTTGAAAAGCAAGATTAGCCGGTTGCAGATCGTTCAGCAAGGCCTCTTTTGAACTGTCTTTTATACTGAATTTCATAAGCAGGTAAAGGGTTTAAGAACCGCGGTATGTAGTGTAGCCAAATGGGTTTAGCAATAAAGGAATATGATAATGTTCGGAAACGGCAAGGTCAAAAATAATGTCAACATAGGGATAGAATGTTGGCACCCGCTGCTTGTCAAAATAGTCTTTTGTTTCAAACCGCATTTTATAAATGCCTTGTTCAAGCATCTGGTCTTCAGCCAATAAATCAGCAATGCGGCCGTCTTTATTGGTAAGGCCTCGTGCCAACTCTTTCCATTGATCATTGCTACCCTGGTATAAGATGATCGTCACGTCCGGAGCGGGTTTGCCTTTGGTTGTATCTAAAATATGCGTGCTGATCTGGCTCATGCAAATAGTTTTTCCAATCTTAGTTTAGTGATCCTGGCTTGTTCTGCTGCGGCTATTTTTATTTCATCTTCGCGATGGTTTGATAAGCGGCTTTGCAATAGCTGCAACATTTCTTCCGCTGACTTCCCTGTAGCACATACGATAAAGATATAGCCAAACTTCGCTTCATATTCGGCATTGCCTTCTGCTAATAATTGCAAAACTTCTTTGCTTGTTTGATGAACCGCCGCTTGCTCATTGGAAGCCCATTTTGCTGTGCTCGCAAACTTCTTTTGCAGGGAGGAAAGGTCACCAATTTTTGGATGGTACTTAAAGGCTTCCAGCCAATCTTTTTCCGGTAAAGCATTCCAAACTTCTTCAGCTTTTTTGATCAATTCATCATGGGTATTGAATGGAAAAGCAGCAGCCAGTTCATTTACCCAGGCGGAGGCACCACAACATTTGCCGAGGGCTTCTTTAAGTTGTGCGGGAGGAAGTTGATTGAGGCCTGTTAGAATCATTGATTGTAAAAATAGGCAGGTGGTGGAAAACAGTGAAGGATATATGTTTTGTAGGATGTTTGGGCGTGTCCCTCGCAGGGCCTTGGGCCGGGCTATTCGCTATTATCTTTTTTGCCCTTTGTCAGGCTGAGCGTGTCGAAGCCATCGTGCTAAAGGGCAAAAAAGGATAACCGCTTCTATCCCTCACGCAGGAACAGCCGGCCCCCATCTCTCAGAGCTTCGGTCATAACCCTTCTGGTTACCTTCCGTTGGGAGGCCACCGGCGCAGGAACAGCGGGCCCCCATCCCGACCTTCCCCCGATGGGAGGAAGGCCACCTGAGCACAGCCCACGCTTAAGCAATCATTCATTGTTTTATCGGTCTCCCTTTGATGCTGTGATGTTTTTTCAATAGCTACTCATATATTCTTACCGCAAGTAAAGATGATCAGTATATAAAGACTCCCCACCGTCCAGCACCTTATTGCGTGGTAACTTAATGCCGCACCATGTTGTAGGAAAAGCCACACGCAATACAGCGCCTACCGTTTCTAACCCATAAAAGCCACTAAAAGAACATTCGATTCAAACTACAAGAAACTGAAGACAGAACTCGTAAGAGAAAGTTATAAAAGGCAATAAAAGATTGAAACAAATAGTGACTGACTGTTGTGCGCTGGCCCGGCAAATCTTGCGGAGCATTAAGATTTAGCCTTGACTTTTTTGCTCCACTTTTTTTGTCAAGAAAAAAGTGGAAAACAAGCTATAACAAAGAAGCTTAATGATTTAGCAAAACCCACCAGCATCAAGCGTTCCGAAGGAACGCTAATACATAGACACAATAATTCTTTCTACCCATGAACCGTTCCTACGGAACCAAGAACCTAACTGCAAGATGATTACAACAATCTTTGCCGATGAACATTTAATCAACTTCTGATATAAAATTGTTCAATGCATTTAATTTCGATGCACCAATGCAAGAAACCATTATACCCTAATCCGGATCATTCTCTCTTTCCCTTGCATATCCTTTCTCACCTCAACTTGCGCATACCCTTCTTTTTCAAAAAGTCTCGCTACCTCTCTTCCAAAATCTTCATGTACTTCTACATAAATAAAACCTTTTTGGTAAAGTCTTTTTTTAGCGAAATGCGCAATTGCGGTGTAGAAAACCAATGGGTCGTTATCCGCTACAAACAGCGCTGTGTGAGGCTCGTAGCGTACCACGTTAGGGTGCATGGCAACTTTATCACGTAGTGGAATATAAGGTGGATTACTCACCATTACATCTACCGTAGGCAATGCTTTTTGCGCCGCTTCATCCAAAAAATTAATGCCCTGAAAGTCCACACGAATATCTAATAAAGAACCATTTCTTCTTGCTACATTCAAAGCTTCCTCACTTATATCACAACCCCAGACTTCGGCTTTCGGCATTGCCTTTTTCAGGGCCAGCGCTATACATCCGGTGCCGGTACCAATATCTAAAATCTTTAAGCTGGTAGTGGCGTCAGCAGTTGCCACCTCTTTTTGAAATACATCATTGCGAAGGGACTTCACATCTTTTATAATCCAATCAACCAGTTCTTCTGTCTCCGGCCGTGGAATTAATACAGCTTCATTCACATATAGGTCCAGCCCGTAAAACGAGGCTTTGTTTGAGATGTATTGAATAGGTTCGTACCGGCATAACCGTTCTATATAAGCCTGTATGCTTTCTTTCTGTTTGTCGCTGGTTTCGCGAAGCCTGTTCACGAAAACTTCTGATCTTGATAGCCCGGTGCAATATTCCAAAACCATCGTCGCTAATGCCTGACTTTCGTTTTCGTCATATAAGTTTTTCAGGCTTTGTTTTATCCACTTTTCCGCTTCAGCAATATTCATGTTCCAAACTTAAACCTTTATTACATTTGGCTCTTTTACTTTCCCTTGTCAACACACGAAACATATATGCAGCGCTGCCTTCAACTGGCAGGCCTGGCTACGGGCAACGTAGCGCCGAACCCTATGGTAGGAGCGGTTTTGGTGCATGATGGCCGTATAATAGGAGAGGGCTATCATAAGCAATATGGTTATGCACATGCGGAAGTGAATTGCATTGCTTCTGTGAAGGAGAATGATCAATGGCTAATCGCACAATCCACCTTGTATGTATCGCTGGAGCCCTGTTCCCACTGGGGAAAAACGCCACCCTGTGCTGATCTGATCATTGATAATAACATTCCAAAAGTGGTCGTTGGTTGTCGCGATCCATTTGAACAAGTGAATGGGAAAGGGCTTGAAAAATTAAGAGCGGCCGGTATTGAAGTACTAACCGGAATTTTAGAAAAAGAATGTATCCAATTGAATAAACGGTTCTTTACATTTCATCAAAAAGAACGGCCGTATATAATTTTAAAGTGGGCACAAAGCCTCGACGGCAAAATAGCACGAGCCCTCTATCCCACGCTGGGGAATGTAGATGATGCACAAGGCCTGGTTAGCGATCATTTTGCTACCCAAAATACGACCGGTAAGATTGATATTCCGACAGCTAAAGGCAATGGGATAAATGCTCCCGAAGGAGATAAGGAGGCCGCAAGGCTCTTTATCAGCAATGATTTTTCCAACCGTATAGTGCATAAATGGCGTAGTGAGGAAGCCGCTATTATGGTAGGAACAAACACTACCTTGTACGATGATCCGCAACTGGGAACAAGGCTTTGGCCCGGCCGCCATCCGGTGCGCATCGTGCTGGACATGCAACTCCGGCTACCGTTGTGGCTACAGGTTTTTGATGGTTCTGTGCCCACAATAGTTTTTAACAGGGAGCGACATAGTTTGCCAAGTGGAAACATAGATGCCACTGGTCTAACAGGTGTTCACTTTTATCAACTAAGCAATGAAAACCATCTGGCGGATGCGATAACGACGGCACTGTACCAACTTAACATTCAAAGCATTTTAGTAGAAGGCGGCGCTCAATTGTTGCAATCATTTATTGATGCAGGTTTGTGGGATGAAGCAAGAATTATCACTAACGAAGCTTTAGTAATTGGTGACGGACTACCAGCCCCGGTACTGCGCCGCCAACAGTTCTATTGCAGCGAGTCATTTGCTGATGACACTATCCGGTACTATCATAATTCAATACCATAAACTGTTGATGGTTTAGTAACAATCTTACCTTTAATTCTTATAGCTTAAATCACTTCTTGACACATTATTATACCATTGAAAAGCCATCCCGCACTGAGTTCGCCGACAGGGGCAGTCGCTTTATCGCTTATGCATTTGCCATCACAACTGTTGATGATTTTAAAAAGCAATTAAAGGGTTTGAAAGAAGAACATTCCAAAGCGGCACACCACTGTTTTGCTTACCGTATCGGGACCGATGGAAATATCTTTCGCACCAGCGATGATGGCGAACCATCGGGCAGTGCGGGCAAGCCAATACTTGGCCAGTTAGACAGCAAGAAAGTTACAAATGTCGCCGTGGTAGTGGTGAGGTATTTTGGCGGTACGTTGTTAGGTATTCCCGGTTTAATCAATGCGTATAAAACCGCTACTTCACTTGCGTTGCAGGTAACCCCGGTTATTGAAAAACCCGTTTTAGTTACGTACAGCCTTGAATTTGATTATACGCTGATGAATGAAGTGATGACATTTATCAAACGTTATGGAGGCGTAGTGTTACAAAATGAAGCGCAGCTTTTTTGCCGTTTGCAGGTAGGTATTCCCAAAGCCGAAGAAGCGGTGTTGCTGGACCGGATTGCCGACCTGCATGGCGTACAAATAGTGAAAGCTTAAGAAGATGATGAGATGGCAGAGCGTCTGCTAAAACCCTTTCCCACGGCTATTATCAGGGCCGACAGCACACCGAATACACCGGTTAAAATAACACTGTTGAAAAGGACTTTTCCATAACCCAGTTCCGTTACGTTTACAAACGGATAAGGATAAAAAGAGGAAAACGAACCACGGATTAAAATCAGTATAAGATAGACAAGCGGATAGATAAGCCATGGCGGGATCATGCTCCATTGTAAGGGCTTTTTTGGTACGAAAGCGATCCAGAAAAGCAGAAACCAAACAGGAATAAAAGAATGTAAGACCTCATCCACGACGCGTTGCAGCCCCTCCGGCTTCCACAGAAAACGCAACACCACATTATACACCAGGCCCACCACAAAAATGTAAACTGTTACCGCAGCAAGGGTGCCTGGCTTTATAAAAAAAGAACGGGAATTAATAGCTGAAAATGTAATAACGGTAAAACAAATGGCGACAAGGATATTGGTTAAGATGGTAAAAAAGCTAAAGTAACGGACCAGCGTCTCCGGAACCGTAGCGGTGCGGTTGGTGATGATCAAATACAGTTGTAGCAAAAGTGCCGCCCAGCCTGCAATACAGCCGATAAATGCAAAAAACTTAAACCATTTGGAAGCCGGAAAGTTACTCATAGCGCTTTATTTATTGCGACGCTTTATCCATCGCTGTTGACTTGGCTATTTCATATTAATAACTACAAATTGTCCGCTTACTCTTGATTCCATTACTCACCATGCCATTCGCTGCATTCGCCGTCACTTGATGTAAGATAGTTTACAATAGAAAAGTAAACGGGCTGAATTATCTGCCCCATAAATAAGTTTACTTTACAGCCACTAAATCATCCCCATGCGTTGTCTTTTTTTATCTTTTTTACTGGTAATTTCTATTGCCGTACAGGCACAAAAATATTTTCTTTTTATCGGCACCTATACCGGCAAAGGCAGCAAAGGAATTTATGTGTACCAGTTTGATGCCGCCACCGGAAAAGCAGTGTGGATAAGCAATACGGACAGCACGGTGGTCAATCCATCGTACCTGGATGTTGCTCCCGGCGACTCCCTGCTATATGCCTGCACCGAAACCCGTACCGTAAACGCCGGTGGGTTGAGCGCTTTTAAATTTGATCGCAACAAAGGCACATTACAATTTATAAACAAACAAACCAGTGGCGGCGATAACCCGGCTTATGTGGCCGTTCATCAAAGTGGTAAATGGGTAACGGCGGGTAATTATTCGGGCGGAAGCCTGGCCGCTTTTGCCATTAATCCCGATGGTAGTTTGCAGCCCTATAGCCAACTGGTACAGCATACCGGTAAGAGTATAAATAAAGAGCGGCAGGACATGGCGCATGTACATGCTACTGTATTTTCACCAAAGGGCGACTATCTTTTTACGCCAGACCTAGGCATGGATAAAGTGATGATCTACCGTTTTGATGCGTCGCTGCAAAAGCCCGTGCAGCCTGCACTTCAGCAGTATGCCGCTACTACGCCAGGCAGTGGGCCCCGGCATTTTATCTTTCATCAAAACGGCCGCTGGGCTTATCTTATGGAGGAAATGGGCGGCACCGTAGTGGCTTATACTTACAGCAATGGCAAGTTGGTAAAGCAGCAGGAAATAGCCGCGCATCCCGACAGCATCAAAGCCGGTTTTGGCAGCGCTGATATTCATATTTCACCGGATGGAAAATTTTTATACGCCAGCAACCGTGGCGCCGAAAACACGCTGGCCATTTTTTCCATCAACAGCAGCAATGGAAAACTAACGTCAGTGGGTTATCAATCTACCATGGGTAAAACGCCACGTAATTTTTGCATTGACCCAACCGGCAATTACCTGTTAGCTGCCAACCAACAAACCGGCAACATTGTAATTTTTAAACGCAATAAAAAGACCGGTTTGTTAACGCCAACCGGCGATGAAATTTTGATTCCGGAACCCGTTTGTTTGAAGATGATTAAGCAATAGGCAGTTGTTAGGAAGTGTATGATTGATGCTCTGTTGCCACGTTAGTAATGCCTCAAAAAATGATCAGGTAAGCTGTTAACGGTAGTGTGCGATAGCCACTATAAATACTTTTTCAAAAGCCGGATTGAACACAAGCACAACGATCAGTTTTTTAATCTTAATAAACTTTTGCTATTAACTCAACCGCCTGCCAACGATGGTAACGCTTCTTTCCTTCCCATCCAAAATTGCAATGTTTTTTAAGTGGCCCCACGCTTCAAAACCTGATTGAGCAAACAAGTTCAGGCTGGGTGTATTATGCGAAAAAATGAAGCCCAGCAAGGTTTTCAGCCCAAGCTCACGTCCATGCTCCATGGCGTACTGTAATAGCTTTTTACCATAACCTTTGCCGCGTTGCGCTTCGTGCAGGTAGATGCTGATTTCGGCTGTGGCATCGTAAGCCGGACGTTCATAAAATGGCCCGTAGCTAAGCCAGCCAATGATGTCTTTCGCATCATCCTCCGCTACTACTAAAGGATGTTTACCGGGGCTATGTTCAGCAAACCAGGCCAGCCGGCTTTCTACCGAAACCGGTGTTAGATCGGCCGTTACCATACGGCCTGCTACAGTTGAATTATAAATGGCAACGATAGCCGGAAGATCAGTAATGTGCGCATGGCGAAGTTGCATGAGAGAAAGCTTGTTATGAGTGGTCAGTTGAACAGCGATTGATGACGTATCGTATCATCAAAATAAAGTTAGCGGATAAATGGTTAGTGATCATTTGCTATCAGCGATGCAATTTGTAAATAGCCGACTGATAAGGTTTCAATCGTATAACAGTTTTATCAATAACCGGGGCCTCTTTGTAATTGCATAACAGCAGTTGGGCATTCGCCAAATTCAGCGATAGCGACGTAGCTGCCGTAGCCGGCGAAAAATTGAGCAGCACCAACATTTTTTCGCCGTCTGCTTCGCGGGTGTAGGCATACACTTTTGCATTGGCTTTATCCAGCAGGGTGTATTTTCCATACACCAGTATAGAGGGATTTTCTGTACGGAGTTTCACCAGCTTTCTAAAATAATTCAGGCAACTTGCCGGGTCTTTTTCCTGCGCGGCTACATTGATGGTTTGATAAGTTGTTGCCACCTGTATCCAGGGCTTGCCGGTAGTGAAACCCGCCCCCGGCGTGGCATTCCACTGAAACGGGGTGCGGCCGTTATCTCTTGATTCAAACTGTTTTCGTTTTAAAAATTTCTGTAAATCGCCGCCACTATTTTTTTGGTGCTGGTATTCGTTCAGCGTAGCTACATCCCTGAAATCGGTGATATTTTTAAAGCCCGCATTGGTCATGCCCAGTTCATCGCCATTATAATAATAAGGCGTGCCGCGCATCGTCATTATAAACGTAGAAAGCATTTTAGAAGAAGCCTCTCTAAACGCCGGACTGTCGTTGCCAAACCGGCTTACCAGCCTTGCCTGGTCGTGGTTGGCCAGGAAAACCGATAGCCATCCATTGGTAGCAAAAGCGCTGTCCCAACGGCTGAATACATCTTTCAAATGCAGCAGGCTATAACCCTCCGGTTTGGCTATATCAACACCTTCAAAAGCATAAGCCATGTTTAACTCGTTGCGGGATGCATCTACCAGGTTATGCGCATCTTCAAAGGAGTTGCCCGCGCCTTCGGCCACGCTCATCACATCGTACTTGCTAAGTACTTCTTTGTCCATTTCCTGTAAATACCCGTGCAGGTTGCCCTGCATGGCGTAGTACTGTATAAATTTTTTTTCAAAGCCTTTTGGAAAAGTTGGAAACGTAGTGTCTTTAGCGGCAAACTGAAAGGCATCCAACCGGAAACCATCAATGCCTTTATCGGCCCAGAATTTCATGATGTCATATACTTCGTAACGAAGTTTTGGGTTTTCCCAGTTAAGATCGGGTTGCTTGCGGGAAAAGTAGTGCAGGTAGTAAGCATGGGTCAGCGAGTCGTACATCCAGGCGTCGCCATTTACATCAAACAAACTATAGCGGTAGGGTGGTTTACCTTTTTCGGCCGGCCACCAATGGTAGTAGTTGCGGTAAGCACTGGTTCTGGAACTTCGGCTTTGTTTAAACCATTCATGTTCGTCGCTGCTATGGTTTACTACCAGGTCCATCACCAGCTTAATACCGCGCTGGTGCAGGCCCGCAAGCAAGGCGTCAAAATCGGCCATGGTGCCAAAGTCCTTCATAATGTTGCGGTAGTCGCTTACATCGTAACCATTATCATCGTTGGGCGAACTGTATATTGGATTAAGCCAAACCGCAGTCACTCCTAAGCTTTTTATATAATCGAGCCGGGAAATGATGCCCTTTAAATCGCCAATGCCATCGCCATCGGCATCTTTAAAGCTGCGTGGATAAATCTGATACACCACCGCTTCCTTCCACCATTTTTTATCATCAGTAGTTGACTGGCCAAAACTTTTTTGAAACGGAATAGCGGTAATGAAAGTCGTCAGCAAAAAAAGCAATCGTTTTTTCATGAAAAGAGGTTTGATTGAAGAGCCTGTGGATGTTGTTGCCAGCGGCTGCCTGCAAAGTTGCGTGGTAGAAGATTGGTGGAAGCACCGACTATGAAATTTTATTTCGGCGCTACGTAATCCGAATCAATACCTGTCTGATCGTTGGTGTGTTATTTAAACCCGCAGCCAACCGCGGAACCCTCTTGCAGCATAATACGATTCGGCGCCATTATGATAGACAAAGACGGTGTTGTAGCGACGGTCGCAAAAAAGGGCGCCGCCAAGGTTTCGGACGGCGGCCGGGGTGTTGATCCAACCGGAGGTTTTGGTATCGAAGGCGCCCAGTGTTTGCAAGTGGCGATATTGTTCTTCTGTTAGTAGCTGAATACCCATGGCCGCAGCCATCTCCATAGCGCTGTCTTTTGGTTTATTTTCTTTCCTTGTCTCAAGGGCTTTCCGGTCGTAACAAAAACTCCTGCGGCCGCCAGGGCTTTCCGGTGAGCAGTCGTAAAAAATGTATTCGCCAGTGGCTTTATCAAAATCCACCACATCCGGTTCGCCGCCGGTGCGTTCCATTTCGTTCAGCGACCATAAAGCGGTAGGATTGGCTTCCAGCTTAGGTTGTACGCTACTCCATTGAAGGCCTTTATGGCGAACGGTAAACTTTTCAAAGCGGGTTTGCAGTGTTTGCAGAAGTGCTGCCTGTTGCTGTGGTGATAAGATTTTTTTGTTAGCCATGCTATGAGAAAAGGGGTAATTGATGGGTACTTTAAGCAGATGTATTGTGCAGCCTAACGAACAAGTATTGCCGATGGTGGGGTAGTTGAAAGACGTTCGCGTGGCAACCGAAGTTCATTATTTATTAAAGGTTAAAAAATTATTCTGATGTTCAAAAGAGATCCGTCCGCCCGAACCAAAGCTAAAAAGCGAACTGCAGCCGATTGCTCCAACGTCCTTTAGGTTTGCATTTGACGATTTTCAATATCTATTACTACTGGTACCATTTTCTTTTTTTGCTACTTTTTTTCTTTTACAATCCACATTAATTTGTTGATAAACTAACCCCCGGCAGTGGCGCATTTTTCAACGTGAGGGCTCACTACCCATGGCTGGATAAAATCCACTGCCGGTTTTTTCCCTTTGTGTCTCTATAGCAATTAGGGTTTTAAGACTCATTATTAAGGACTAAGACGATGGGGAAAAAACGGGTTCAGTTATCGCTTCAAATTTAAAACGATTAGCATGATCCCTTCAACAAAAAATTACCTCGGCATCGATGTATCAAAACCCTGGTTTGATGTCTCCCTCTTAGCGGTTATCAATCAGCAAAAACAACCCATGATCACCGAACGCTTCTTCAACTCAACCGATGGTATGAAGACCTTCAAAGCCTGGCTTCGTACCCATGGTGTAAGTGCCGATGAACACACACTTATCGTTATCGAAAACACAGGCGTTTATCACCGCCTTTTATGGAGCTTCTGCACCCGCCAAAACCTTCACCTCCACATTGGTAATGCCGCTCATATTAAATGGAGCCTCGGCATCACCCGTGGCAAAAGCGACGTCATCGACTCACAGCGTCTGTGTACCTACTGTTACAAACAGAGCGATGAGCTGAAAGCCACACCGGCACTTAATCCTGTGTTTATGAAGTTGAAGGATCTGATGACAAGCCGCAGCCGGCTGGTGGCCCAGTTACACAGCACGAAGAACTATATTAAAGAGCTGCATTGTACCGACGACAAAGCTCTTGTTGCCCTGCTTGGCAAAGCGCACAAAGCTGCCCTTGAAGGCATCAAAAAAAGCATCGTGCAGATAGAGGAAATAATCAAGAGCATTATTGAATCGGAACCCTCCATAAAGACCAATTACAACCTCATAAAATCAGTGCCTGGTATCGGTCACCTTACATCTGTTTACATCATTTGCTGCACTGGAAATTTTGCATCTAAACCCACAGGCAAGCAACTGGCGAGCTATGCCGGCGTAGTACCGTTTCAACATACGAGCGGTATTAGTATTAAGGGTAAAAACAGGGTACATAAAATGGCTAATAAAGACCTGAAGAAAATGCTGCATCTCTGCGCACTCACAGCTGTTAAATACTGCCCGGAGTTTACCGCCTACTTTAAGCGAAAAAAGGCAGAAGGAAAGAACGGCATGCTTGTACTGAATGCCATCAGAAATAAGTTAGTGCTCCGTGTGGCAGCTGTTGTTCATAACCAAACACCTTATGTGCATAAGCCACAAATTGCAGCATGATTTACCTAAAAAATAAACTTGTTTTTTCCATAGCAATCCAGCCCCACTATTGGCAATACTCTTGTTGGTGGCAGTTTTATTCCTTGCATTAAAATTTTGAGCAAAAAAATTACTGGTCGTCGCATGTCTCACCGGGATAAAACTTACCGCCAGCATACGAACACATGGCTTCGCTCCAATTGTCGCCACACAAAGTTTCTCCAGGATTATTTATGTCTGGATAAACGCAACATCCCATTTCTTTTAAATTAATCGCCCCAGCGTTTACAAGTTCTTTTCTACTATCGGAAAGTAGTTTGTTGAGAATTTCAATTGTTGAATTTTCTGTACTTTTCATGTTTATCGTTTTTTATTTTAATAATGGGCTTCAAATTTTTTAATTATTTTACTCTTATAATATAATTAACGGCGTAGTTGTCTGGTCTTGTCTCATCCCCACCAAGGTCTGAATACCCGGTGGTCTTGGGCACTCCAACCGGAACACCTCCTGGAGGCAATTGTCCGCCACCATTTTTAGGGGTGGATTGGGTAATGAAATATTGGATATCGTCAAATGGTTTATGAGTATGGTTCAAAAACGACTCTCCCTGAAAGGAACCAATTGTTCTAACTACTGGGTCAAGCCTTTTGTCTTTATCTAATCCTCGTAAAAATGCACCTCTCAAGTCGGGTAAGTTGAAGTCTCCAGTTGTTTGATTGCTCCAATTGTATCCGATAACATTGAAAATTTCTTCATTTCCATGAATTGGTAAAGCATCTCCGTTACATAATTTCCAGCCAGCAGGGATTTTATCAACGTTGCCTGCAAATGCGAGAATTGTCCCGATTGGATTATCTCTATCTACAATTCCATTGTTTAAGCTTGAAGAGTTATTATCCAGCCAAACAGCAGGATAAATAAAAGCTATATCAATCGTTTTTTTACCTTCTTTGTTATAAGAAAGAGCGTCAATAGATAAAGAATTTTTAAGTTGATATTCACTTAAAATGTACATATCTACTTTTGTCGGAACCCAACTACCTTTATACTGCCAAGTAATGTCATCGCCACCTTTTTGAGAAATATTATCTTCCTTTGAACCTGATGCAGTCACCCCATCAACAGCTACTGACCCGCTTTGCTTACTACCTGTAGTAATTTCACTTTGTGGCTTTGCTTTTAACAAGGTCTCAACTTGTTCACCTTTTAAAGTGGCATAGACTAAATTGTCTTTAACTAAATCATATTCTTTATCAGATATTTTTTTGAATTCTAAGGTTACTTGCGAAGCAACTTTATCCAAAAGATAATTTATTATTTGAGTTTTTGTTTCTCTAACTCTATCCGCATCACCCATTGATAAGATATGTATCTCTGTTTGATTGTTTGAAATTAGGTCAGAGACATAGTTTCTGTTTAATATTCTTTTTTTCTCATTTTCCGTCCAAACTTTAGAATCAATTTTTCCTCCACCAAGTTTTAACGGTCCTACACTAAGACTAAGCCCACCTCCACCACTGCTGCTATTGACAACTTGGTTGTCTATTAACGTTTCGTCACCAAATAGTTTTTTTTCTATAGTAGTACTAGTTGCAAAATCTGCACTGCCTTTTACATAATCACTAGAATACTCAAATCCTCCAGTATAGAGACTTCCTTTCAAGTAGTCATTACTGCTCTTGAAATTGTACAAATCATTGAGGTCTTTTAGCTTTCCAGAAATTACATAGTTTCTTTGCACACTTATCATATGTTTTGTTTGAAAGTTACCAATGGTTGAGAATGTTGGCAAATCGGTTGGATTTAGAATAACGTAGTCTTCTCCAACTTTTGCTTTAAGAACATAATATGTATAGGGTAGGCTACTAAGTTTTATGTTTTGAACATTTTCATCTCGTTCTAAAAGCATCTTTAATTCATCATAAACCCTTTTATCATAATGACTTACTTTAAGTATTAGTTTTACACTGGTATTGTCGTTTTGAGTTTTGTATTTGTCAAGTTGCACTTTAAAATTGTTCCAATCAACAATTATTAGTGGATTATAGAAATATTGGTTACTATTATTTTTATATGTTTCTACTTGTTCACCACCTATAGCATCAACACTATAAACTCTAATAAAATTTGGAACATCTAAATCTCCCGTTACATTAGAGTTTCCATTTGGTTGTGCTTTCGATTGCATTGATAGAACAGTCAACATAATCAGGAGAAGTGATTTGATATTCATATTTTAAAGTTTGAGATTACGATTTATTGAGACGTCTGAAAAAATTGCCACCAACGGGAGTTTGTGAAAAAACCGATGTGTTGTCAACTAAATATACACAGGGTTTCAATAGGATAAATGGCGTATAATTATTGCTGCACATAGGTATGCAATTCATTCAGGGCAGCGACCGCCATCAGAGTTATTTTTCAACGCTTGATGAACAGGTAGCAACTCATAACCCGGTTCGTCTTATTGATGCTTTCATTGACAAGTTGGAGCTGCAAAAGTTAGGGTTTACTGGTACGGTACATAAAACTGAAGGCCGTCCGCCCTATGCACCCGAAGTACTTTTAAAACTATATCTGTACGGCTATCTTAATAAAATACGAAGCAGCCGTAAGCTTCAAAAAGAGTGCGGCCGCAACATAGAACTTCAGTGGCTCTTGCAAAGTTTACAGCCCAACTATCATACGATAGCTGACTTTAGAAAAGTGCATGCACAACCCTTGCAAAGCATGTTCCGCCTCTATGTGCAGTTTTTAAGCGATGCCGGGCTTTTGGGCGTAACAACCATCGGCATCGATGGCAGTAAGTTTAAAGCCGTCAACAGCAAAAAGGCGAACTTCAACCAGGCTAAAATTGATAAGCACCGCCGCTTCATAGAAGACAAAACAGAACGTTATTTACAGGATCTGGATAGCCTGGATAAAGAAGAAGAGGAAGCCTCTGGTGAAGAAGCGAACCTTAAAAAAGAGAAGATCGCCCAAGGCTTAAAAAACCTAAAGGAACGCACCATCAAATATGACCTTCTTCAGGAACAACTAAACGCTACAGAAGACCGGCAGATCAGCACCACAGATAGGGACAGCCGCAGCATCATCATTATCGTAAAAAGCATTGTAGAAGTAGCTTATAACGTACAGAATGCCGTGGATGATAAGCACAATTTGATTGTACATACCGAGGCAACTAACACTAATGATGGCAAGGCCCTGCACCGCGCCGCCACACAGGCAAAGCAAAACCTTGGTTTAGGTAAAGAAGAACCTCTGATGGTACTGGCCGATAAAGGCTACCACACCGGCGCGGAGTTAGATCGTTGCCAGCAAGAAGGTATGATTACGCATGTAGCGTATAAAGAGCAGCCATCAGTAAAACACATTGCTACAGAGTTCTTATCGGAAAGCTTTGCCTATGATAAGCAGAGCGACAGTTACACCTGTCCGGCAGGTGCCGTACTTACTTCACTGGGCACCTGGCACAACAAACGGGGCGAGGCCCATGAAACCTCTTACCGGTTTAAAACCTACCGCACCGATGCCTGTAAAACATGTCCGCTCAAGTATCAGTGTACCAAGCTTCCTAAACGCATTGTTCAGCGCAGCGAGTACCAGGACGCGGTGGACATCAATGATAATAACATCAAGCAAAACCCACAGTACTACAAGCGACGGCAAGCCATCTGCGAACATCCTTTTGGCACCATCAAACGCCACTGGGGTTACACCCATACACTGCTGAAAGGACTCCAAAAAGTGAATGGAGAAATGAACCTCATCATGTTTTGCTACAACTTTATGCGTACTAAAAATATCCTGGGCTTCTGTAGGATGATTGAGGCCATTGTAAAATGGACACCGGATTACGATAGTGTAATCTGCGCTTTTAAAACAGCGCTTACAGGAGTCATTTACAGCTACAAAAAACCGCTCTTTGTCTTTCCAAAATTAGAGGCTCTGTTTCTGGAGAAAGTCTACATCAATGCCTATTGCCCTTAAAACAATTTGTGGAGCATAGCGGGCTTGTAAAAAGATGTTTATTCACAGTCTGACGAACAGGGTATTGCGATGGTTGGGAAGTTGAAAAACGTCCAGCCCACAACCGATGCTCAATTGAAAGATATAAAGTTGAAGTTAAAACTAAAATGCCGAATAGCGAACGTCCAGCCCGAACCAAAGCTGGGATATGCATATGACTCGTCCTGAAAAAAGTTGTCTTGTTAATGATAAAGATCCTGTATTTGGTTGATCAAGGTAAATCATCCTGAATAAGGTTGACTTTTGGGTGTTTATAGTTCGCTTAACAAAAAATATTTTCGTAACCATTTCACAGTTAAAGAAAATATTTTTTGTGGTTGCTTTCGTTATTCTTTCTCCACTGTTTCCTCCTTTTTTTTAGCCTGCCAGTAATAGTTTTTCCACCGCTTTACCTGTGGCCCTTTTTGGGTGTGCACTTCGTGTGGTACCTGAAAATTTAAACTGCTGTGCCTCCTGCGGTAATTGTAAATTGTAATGGCTCTTGCAATACATAAAGCCGCCCGGTCTATATCCTCGTAACTGCTGCTGATCAACTCTGTTTTTAATATGCCATTCACCCTTTCTGCAATGGCATTTTCCAACGGATCACCGCTCTGCGTCATCGAGATCATTGCATGATGATCCTCTAATAATTTTACATACTCAAAACTGCAATATTGTATGCCGCGGTCCGAGTGGTGGATGACGATGGTTTCCGATGGTTTTTGAACCAGTGCTTTCTTCAAGGCCACTACCGCACTGCTTACTTTCATGTCATCGCTTACATGGAAGCCTACGATCTTTCTGGAGTACGCATCGGTAATTAAAAACAGGTAGGCAAATCTGTCCTTAAGCGGTATGTAGGTAATATCGCTCACCCAAAGTTCGTGCGCCTTCAATGGCGTAAAATCCTTTGCCAGGTTAGGGTAGCGGCGAAAGTGATGTTTGCTGTTAGTGGTATGAACGCTGCGCTTTGTTTTGCGTACCAGCAACTTATGCTTCGCCAGTAAATCAAAAAAATTGTCCCTTCCAATGCTGATTTTATGCTGCTCTAAAAAGGGCTGCAGCATGATCAGTAATTTGCGTGTCCCGCATCTTGGCTGTTCGGTGCGGAGGATGCGTACCTGTTCTAAAATGAGCTCTTCATTGACCTCTTTGATTAAACGTTGTTTTATTTGTTTGTGATACGCCTGCGGCGTATATCCCAACAGACGGCAAATGCTTTTTACACTACAAACCGCATTTGCCTTTTTTACTTCTCGGACTGTTGGGAGCCAGACTTTTTTCTGATGGAAATATCTAATTGCTTTTCTGCAATGTTGATCATCGTATCCAGTGCATCACCGCGCAGCTTTTCCCAGGCCAGTTGCTTTTGGAGCAGTGCAATCTTTTGTTCTAATAAATCTTGATTTTTTTGTTGATCAACAGGAATTTTATCCCCGTTACTGTTCATGGCTGAAAGATAATATTTCTGCTGCTTTTCTGTAGGTGGCAGGTTGTGTATGCCCTGGTGAATCATTACCCATTTGTTAATGGTGGTGCGGCTTACTCCATACTTTTTTGCCAGCTGCCTGTAGCCGGTTCCTTGGGTTAAATACTCCGTAATCACTTGCTTTTTAATGTCCATTTTAAGTTGTTTTTTAGACAACCTATTTCAGGACGAGACACAAAATGCCGAAGTTTGAACGTCAAGCCCTGCTTGCACAAAACCCCATGTTGCCTGTAGTGCTTGTCAAGGTGCTTGTGTCAAAAACTCTATAAATTCTTTTGGTTTCATTACTTGTGTTGAGATATTTTCACTTTGATAAACAGCCTTTGTCTTTTTATAAGTTTTCTTGTCAGCCGTTATGAAAAAGTCGCAATGTGCTCCATAAAAACAATGCAATGAGTCATTAAATAAATTGTCGTACTGATTTTTGTCAGTTAGTTTGTCAGAGCCATAACCAACAAAGTCAAGTTGCATAAAGGTTCCAATAATTTTTGAGTAGTCTTTGTTTTTTGATGTTTCTGTTTTGTCGTTATCTTGATATAATTCGGTAAAGGATTTGTTGAGCATTGTTTTCGGCATTGTTTTGTCCAACATTTCTATAACGTTCTCAACGTTGTGTACATTTGGGTCAAGCGGAACAGAAGTTTTAAAAACAGAACGTAATTCATTATAGACTACTGGGTTCGTTTTCATTTCGTTTGTCAACTCAAGAAAGTCTTCCATAACAGCGTACATACTATTGTCAAACTTAGACCTCTTAAAAAAAGTTGCAAATGAAGAATTATGTTGCTCAACCTCTTCAAAATTTATGTTGTGAGGTAAAAGTTTAAACATATCAAACACTTTGTCAAGCCCAAATTCTTTCAAAGGTTCAAGAACACTGTCAAGCCCCGAAGTGTCAACACCATTGCCGTCTTCAAGTAAGCTTTCAAAATACTCTTCTGGATTTCTATGATGCCATTTTGCAAATTCCTCATTCCAATACTGTGTCAAACAAACATCTTGTGTCAGCAATGAAATGAATTTTAACGACTGTTCAACTCTTTCTCTTTCGCCTTTTTTATAGCTTTTCAAAAGGTCGTTTAAGTGTCCATTTGAATAAGGGATTATAAGCTTATCTCTTGCAGAATTAATTACGTTGATGAGAGTTTCAAAAGTAATTCTATCTTCTTCGTTCGTCAAACTTTCTGTCTGTCGTAATGTTGTAATAACGTTCCAATCTAAATATAGCTTTGTCATAGTGAGGTGTTTCGTAGCATTACAGGCAACGAGAGTTTGTGAAAAAACCTATGCGTTGTCAACTAAATATACACAGTGTTTTAATAAGCTAAATGGCGTATAATAATTGCTGCCCAGTGGTATGCAATTCATCCAGGGTAGCAATCGTCATCAAAGTTATTTTTCAACGCTTGATGAACAGGTAAGCGTCGATAATGCGGTACGGCTCATAGATGCATTTATTGACAAGTTGGAGCTGCAGCAATTAGGTTTTATTGGTACAGTACACAAAAGTGAAGGTCGTCCGCCGTATGCCCCTTCGGTACTTTTAAAACTTTATTTGTATGGCTATCTTAATAAAATCCGTAGCAGCCGCAAGCTTGAAAAAGAGTGCACCCGTAACATCGAGTTGCAATGGCTCTTGAAAAGCTTACAACCCAACTATCATACGATAGCCGACTTTCGAAAAGTACATCCGGTTCCACTGCAAAGCATGTTCAAACTCTATGTGCAGTTTCTTGGTGATGCCGGACTTTTGGGTAAAACAACTATAGGCATTGATGGCAGTAAGTTTAAAGCGGTCAACAGCAAAAAGAATAATTACAATCAAAAAAAGATAGATAAACACCGGCAGTTTATAGAAGACAAAACGACTAAGTATTTACAGGACCTGGATGAACTTGACAGACAGGAAGCAATTACAGCAGGCGCAGATGATCTTGTCGTAAAAAAAGAAAAGATAACTGAAGGTCTCAAAAAGCTTAACGAGCGAACGATTAAGTATGATATACTTCAGCAGCAATTGAATGCTACAGAAGACAGGCAAATTAGTACAACAGATCCCGATAGCCGCAGCATCATCATTGTAAAGAGCATTGTGGAGGTAGCCTACAACGTACAAAATGCGGTGGATGATAAACACAACCTCATTGTACATACTGAAGCCACCAACACGAATGATGGTAAGGCTTTGTATAGAGCCGCTACACAGGCCAAAGAAAATTTAGGGTTACAAAAAGAAGATGCGCTGATGGTACTGGCGGACAAAGGCTATCACACCGGAGCCGAGCTACAGAAATGCCAGGACGAAGGCATGATTACGCATATAGCTTATAAGGAACAACCTGGTGTAAAGCATATAGCGCATGAGTTTTTAGCAGAGAGCTTTACGTACAAAAAAGCCTTAGATACGTACACCTGTCCGGCAGGTGCAGTACTTACTTCGCTGGGTACCTGGCACAATAAAAAAGGTGAGGCGAATGAAACTTCGTACCGGTTTAAAACCTATCGTACAGAAGCTTGTAAAACATGTCCGCTTAAGTATCAATGCACGAAGCTGCCCAAACGTATCATTCATAGAAGCGAGTATCAAGATGCGGTAGATGTCAATGATAATAATATCAAGCAAAATCCGAAGTATTACAAGCGCAGGCAGGCCATTTGTGAACATCCCTTCGGAAGCATTAAACGACACTGGGGTTACACGCATACACTGCTGAAAGGATTATTTAAAGTAAACGGGGAGATGAACCTCATTATGCTCTGTTACAACTTTATGCGTACTAAAAATCTACTGGGCTTTGAGGGGATGATCCAGGCCATTGTAAAATGGACACCAGACTACAGTAAAGTAGTCTGCGCTTTTCAAACAGCGTTTATAGAAGTCTTTTACAGCTACAAAAAACCACTTTTTGTTTTTCCGAAATTTGGTGCCCTGTTTCTGGAGAAAGTCTACATCAATGCCTATTGCCCTTAAAACAATTTGTGGAGCATAGCGGGCTTGTAAAAAGATGTTTATTCACAGTCTGACGAACAGGGCTTTGTGCAGGCAGGGCATTGTTGATTGTCCAGCCCGGAACTAAAGCCCAATAAAGAAATAAAAGTACAAGATAACAACTAAAAGCCCAACAGAATTCCGTCAAGCCCGAACCAAAGTACAGCGATGCAAACAGCCGAAGTTTGAACGTCAAGCCCTGCTTGCACAAAACCCCATGTTGTGCGTTCGCCTTTCTTCCTCACAATTCAGCCTGTGTCTTGATGTGTTCTAAAACTCGGTTATGAATTTTGTGAACAATATTGTCGCTCCAAAGTGTCCAATAAAAACCTGGATTGATTTTGTTTACATACCAAGTCGTTCCTTCAAGCAAAGTGTGTCCATTTGGTAAAGCTGTTAGCTTAAATTGTCCTTGCTTAGAAACCCAATAACCGTGAAGATGGTTTGGATGAATGTCATACAAACTAATTTCTTTCATTGGTTCTGGTTGTTCGTCAACTGAAAATTTTAATAGTCTTGGTTCGTCCCAAACAGTGATTGGTTCTACAAAACTTCCTGTCGAAAAATTGCAGTGTCTAACTGCTCCAACGCCGTGTCCTGCAATGGTTGCATTGATTGGGTAAGCAATTCCTGTTTTAAAAATAAATTCTGTTGGCTCTTTAAGTTGAGGGAATGAAACTACGTTTTTCCAAACTTTTTCAGGTGTTGCATTTATTTCAATAGTTGTTACAACTGAACGTAAATCGTCTGTTTCTTTTATAGTGTCCTCAAAAGCCATTAATGATGGTGATGATAACATCAGCAAAATTATTGCTGTTGGTGTTTGTCCTTTTAAAGTGCTTTTTGAAAAATGAAAGCCAATTAGAAAACCGAAATAAGTAAATACAAATCCAATTGGTGCTGCCATTATCAAACAAATAACGCCTTCCCAAGCAAAGGCTAAAAGTCCTACGCAAAATATGAGAAGTGTCAAGTAAGCATTGTTACGAAGTTGTTTTCTCGGAACTGAATTTTTGTGTGCAAGAATTAAAGTTGAGGTCGCACCCAAAACTAATGGAAGCCAAACAAAAAGTCCAAACCCATAATCTCTAAAAACATTTGTCGCCAAATATGCAAATGTCCAACCAAGTAAACAAGGCAATGCAATTGAAAGCAATTTTTGTTTACTAATTTTTTCTGTCAAGTTATTTGTTTCTGTCATTTACGGAATGTCGTTTAAGGTGACGCACAACATGCGTATTTGCGCTAATATACGCTACCCAGTCCCCAAAACAATTTTTTCAACACACTCTCTTCTAACCGCTTAGTAAAAAAAACGCGGGTTTAAAAAGTAGCGCAAATACGCAGAACCAAATTAGGTTAATGCCAAATCATCCAATGGGCTAATAATCTTTAGCAGGTCTTTGTTGCTGGTATGCAGGTAACGAAGGGTTGTTCTAAGATCATTGTGGCCTAACAGTTTCTGTATCATAGTTACATCCGTGCCCTTATCAAGTAAATGCGTGGCAAAACTGTGGCGCAAACTATGAATACTTCCGGGCTTTAAAACGCCGGCTGTATTCTTTGCCGCCTTTATTACTTCCTGAAGACTGCGGCTGCTATAAGGTGTGCCTTTAACAATGCCTTCAAAAAGAAAACCTTTTTTATTGGGTTTATACTCAGCTGCGTACTCTCGCAGCATCACCAGCAGTACCGGACTTAACACAGCTATTCTATCCTTTTTACCTTTTGCCTGAGTGATTAAAATTGCCATACGTTTGCTATCTACTTCATACGTTTTTATCGCTACTACCTCACTTACCCTTAAACCGGCGCTGTAAGCGAGCATCAGCATGACTTTGTGTTTTTTATTTTTTATACTATTGAGAATGGCGGCTACTTCCTCCTGATTAAAAAAATGTGGTAATTGCTCTTGTTTCTTTGGCCGCGGTATCTCCCAGAAAAACTTGTCTCTTTGGAGTACTTGTTCAAAATAAAACTTGATAGCATTAATGCGGCTGTGAGCTGTGTTCTCGCTGATGCCCCGCTTCTCCATGGCAAATAACATGTAGCGCCGCAGGTCATCGGGAGTGAGGTCATTTACCAGTTTGCCTTTTAATTGTTGCAGCAATTGCATAAACTCATTACGATAGGTTTTGATGGTGGAAGTGCTGTAAGCTTTTAGCTTCAACTGTTCTATAAACCGGTTTAACTCTTTTATATTTCCTGCCGAAAGATTCCAGGCGGCAGAGCTGGCAACGGGTTTTGCCCGGGTAGTTGCCGTTGCCGGCGTAAGCGTACTTTTTACCTGCCTGCGCTTCAGTAGAAACTGACGTAGCAGGAGGGTATCAATAATGGCCGCATCTTTTAAGTGATGAAGTATGGCATCGCTGCTTTCTTTTGCCAAAGGCAGGTACCAGCACTGGTTGGTTTGGCTCCACTTAACTCCTTTCAACTTTCTTACCGCTATTTCCAGCGCTTTATCTTTTAGAAAATAAATGCCTATCTGTTCGGCGCCCCGGTGCCGCAGTGGCTTGAGCTGAATCGTCTGCATTGGCTAAAGATAAAAAACAGGAATCTTTTCATCAACAGCAAAAGCAACAGAAAGCGCACAACCAAACCTGAAGCCCACGACAAAAAAAGCCCCGCAAAATTGCAGGGCTCCACTCATTACTGGCTATTTATTACTTATCATACATCATCCCATCTTCTTCTTTAAGTTCTCATCTATCGCATCTAAAAATTCTTCGGTGTATAAATAATCGGCGCCATGTTCGGCTTTGGCTTTTATGGTCAGCGCCAGGTCTTTGGTCATTTTACCGCTTTCCACTGTCTCTATACAAACAGCTTCAAGGTTATTGCAAAAATCAATCAGCGCCTGGTTGTTATCCAGCTTGCCACGAAAGGCCAGGCCCCGCGTCCATGCAAAGATGGAAGCAATAGGGTTGGTAGAAGTGGGCCTGCCTTTTTGATACTCGCGGTAGTGGCGGGTAACCGTTCCATGCGCCGCTTCGGCTTCCATCGTACCTCCATCAGGCGTTACCAAAACAGAGGTCATAAGGCCCAATGAACCAAAGCCCTGTGCCACGCTATCGCTTTGCACATCGCCATCATAATTTTTACAGGCCCACACAAAACCGCCGTTCCATTTCATAGCGCTGGCTACCATGTCATCAATCAGGCGATGCTCGTAGGTGATACCGGCATCTTTGTATTTCTGTGCGAATTCGGCTTCAAACACTTCTGCAAAAATGTCTTTAAAACGTCCGTCATATTTTTTTAAAATAGTGTTCTTGGTACTTAAATACAGCGGCCATCCTTTTTGCAAGGCCATGTTCATGCAACTGCGGGCAAAGCCACGGATGCTTTCATCGGTATTGTACATGGCCAGCGCTACGCCGCCTTCGCCGCTATAATTATATACTTCATGTTCCTGTTTAGTACCGTCCTCGCCCTGGAACGTTATGGTGAGCTTACCTTTTCCCTTCACTACAAAATCGGTAGCCCGGTATTGATCGCCAAAGGCATGACGGCCCACTACAATCGGGCGGTCCCAGGTGGTTACCAAACGCGGTACGTTTTTAATTACGATGGGTTCGCGAAACACAGTACCATCAAGGATGTTGCGGATAGTGCCGTTTGGGCTTTTCCACATTTGTTTCAGGTTAAATTCTTTTACGCGGTCTTCATCGGGAGTGATGGTTGCGCATTTAATTCCTACGCCATATTGCTTAATAGCGTTGGCTGCATCTATTGTTACCTGATCGGCGGTTTGGTCGCGGTACTCCACGCCAAGGTCGTAATATTTGATATCCAATTCTAAGTAAGGTAGTATCAGTTTGTCTTTAATAAACTTCCAGATGATGCGGGTCATTTCATCGCCATCCAGTTCAACAACGGGGTTGGCCACTTTAATCTTTTGGAGCATAAGAGCGGTATTAGTTTTTTTTAATCGGGCAAAACTAAGGCATTCGGTTACTTGTAATAAAATTTTTGGAAGTAGCTTTACGGCATCCCATCAATACGCTGCTCATGGATCCGCTGGACTATTTCTTTGACTTTCTTAATAAGTTTATTCAACTAAGCCCTGATGATTTTGCCATACTAATTGTGCCTTATGTACAGGTGCGCCGGTTCAAGCGCAAAGAGGTCATCACGGCTACCAACACCATTGAAGAATATTTTAATTTTATTGCCAAAGGGCTGGTGCGTAAGTATTTTAAGAAAGAGGGCGACGAGATTAATACGCAAATTTCGTTACAGGGACAAATGATCCATTCGCAGGAATCTTTTCATAGCCAGCGCCCATCGGATTATACCGTAGAAGCTATTGAAGATTCAACCTTGCTCTCTATCAGCTATAACGACCTGAATAAAATTCTGGCTACCAATGCAGCAATGGAGCGGATGGGCCGCTTGATTGTTACCAATATATTAGTAATTACCGACCGCTGGCAAATGAGCCTGCTAAAGCTGGCCCCGCGGGAACGGTTTATACAATTTGTACAAAAAAACCCGGAGATGATACAGAGGGTGCCACAAAAATACCTGGCGTCGTTACTCAATATTCAGCCCGAAACCTTTAGCCGGTTCAAGCATTTGTTGCGATGACATCGGCCCACTCGGGTTTTTTATCAAACAGCGCTTTAGCAAACACACAAAGCGGAACCACCTTCACACCCTTGCTGCGGGCATATTCCACGGTTTTGTGTACCAGTTCGTTGCCAATATGTTTTCCCTGCAGGCTTTCATCTACACCCGTATGTTCTATAACCATGGTATCCGGGCCGCGGTAAGAATAGACAATCTCTGCTACGGTATTTCCGTCTTCTTCTATAAAAAACATGCTGTGCCTTTCACCTTCTTTATGCTGAATGTTCATGTGATTTTTTTCTAAAGCTAAAATATATTTTGTGCGGTTAACGATGTGCCTCATATTTGCACTCTAATGAAAAAATTAATCAACAATCAGTGGTGGTGGCATACAAAATCTTCCGGGGTTCTGTAACGCTATTGCTATAGTTTGTTAACCATATTCAGAGCCCCGCAGTTGCGGGGTTTTTTTATACACCCCCATCCCCTTAAGGGGGGCTCGGGAAAGGTCTTAAACTATAATCAAACTTTACATGAACAAAGTTCAAAAGGGTGATACCATTTCGAATAACAGCCTCTTACCAAACTCCCCTTTAGGGGATGGGGACAAAAAAATAAAAATCGAAACAACAGTCAAAAAGATGTTGGCCGATGTATATACACCCGTTGGTATTTACCTGCGTCTCCGCGACCGTTTTCGGGATACCATTTTACTGGAAAGCACCGATCATCATGCAGCGGAAAACAGCTATTCCTTTATAGGCATCAATGCCATTGGCGGTATTGAAATCAATAACAATGAAGTAGAGTTTAAGCTGCCGGGCCAGAAGCCGCAACGGCGCACTTTAAAGCCAACAGAAGCGTTGAAAAACCTTCTTTGGAATTATATGCAGGGCTTTGAAATGAGCGTGGGGCCATCAAAGGAAACCCGCTTTGCGCAAGGGTTGTACGGTTATTTTACCTTCGATGCGGTACAACATTTTGAGTCTATTCAATTTAAAACTAAGGGCGATGACAGCAATCAAATTCCCGTGGCCCGCTACCGGTTATATCAATACGTAATTGCTATCAATCACTACCGCGATGAGTTGCTATTATTGGAAAATAAGATAGCCGGCCTGGAAAGTGAAGTAGTGGAATTAGAGAGCCTGATCAACAGTAAAGACGTCCCTGTTTTTCCTTTCAAAACCACGTCGCCGGAAAGTTCAAACATGACGGATGGCGACTACAAGGCGATGGTGGAAAAAGGCATTAAAAGTTGTTTCCGCGGCGATGTATTTCAGATTGTATTGAGCCGCCGGTTTCAGCAATCGTTTATCGGTGACGAGTTTAATGTGTACCGGGCCTTGCGAAATATTAATCCATCTCCTTACTTATTTTTCTTTGATTATGGCGATTATAAACTAATCGGTTCATCGCCCGAAGCGCAGTTAATCATTACAAACGGCAAAGCCGTTATGCACCCTATTGCCGGAACCTTCAAGCGTACCGGTAACGATGAAACCGACCAGCAAAAGGCCGATGAGTTGATGGAAGACCCAAAGGAAAATGCAGAGCATGTGATGCTGGTAGATTTAGCCAGAAATGACCTGAGTACCGTTTGTACGAATGTGCATGTAAACAAGTACCGCGAGGTGCAATATTATTCGCATGTCATTCATCTGGTAAGCGAAGTAACAGGCTCTGTAGCCAGTGGTACCAATCCATTTAGTGTGTTGGCCAAAACCTTTCCTGCCGGCACGTTAAGCGGTGCGCCTAAGTATAAAGCCATGCAATTGATAGATGATTACGAACCCACGTCGCGAAGCTTTTATGGCGGCGCTATTGGCTTTGTTGGCTTTGACGGAACCTGCAATCATGCCATCATGATCCGTACGTTGTTAAGCAAGGATAACACCTTGTTTTTACAAGCCGGCGCCGGCATCGTTGCAGCATCTAATCCGGAAAGCGAGTTGCAGGAAGTGGTGAATAAACTGAATGCATTAAAGACAGCTATTGTGAAGGCCGAGACGTTACTAAGTTGATAGGTTAATAAGTTACTACGTAGGGACATGCCATCGGCGTGTCCTGCAAAAAAAAGGTTCATGAAAATATTGGTTTTTGATAATTACGATTCGTTCACGTACAACCTGGTGCACCTGGTAAAAAAGGTAGCGCCGGATACAGAAGTTGATGTTTTTCGTAACGATGAAATTGCGTTGGATGAGGTGGCGAAGTATGATAAGATCATTCTATCGCCGGGTCCTGGTGTTCCATCTGAAGCTGGTTTGCTGTTGCCGTTAATAAAACAATATGCGGCATCCAAACCCATACTGGGCGTGTGTTTGGGCCATCAGGCAATAGGGGAGGCCTTTGGTGGCAGGTTAGTAAATCTGTCAACTGTTTATCACGGCGTAGCGCTCAACTGCCAACTGCAAACTGCCAGCTCTAAACTGTTTACGGGTATGCCTGATGAGTTTCCGGTGGGCCGTTATCATAGCTGGATTGTGGATGAAAAAAATTTCCCTGACGAATTAGAGATTACAGCTATTGATGATAATGGTTACATCATGGCGCTGCAACATAAAACATTCGACATACAAGGTGTGCAATTCCATCCCGAAAGTGTACTAACACCGGATGGGGAAGTGATTATGAGGAATTGGTTAATAGGTTAATAGGTTAATAGGTTAATAGGTTAATAGGTTAATAGGTTAATAGGTTAATAGGTTAATAGGTTAATGAATTTTTGAGCCGGGTAAGGTACATAGTAACCCAGTAACATAGCAACTTATTAACTCCTCCTTCGTGTAATTCGTGCTATCTGTATTAAAAAAATCTGTGAAATCTGTGATATGAAGAAAATATTAAAGCATTTATTCGGGCACAAAACGTTGGATCGTCTTCAAGCCAGGGACATCATGCTTAACATCGCTAAAGGCATTTACAACGAAGTAGAGCTAACCGCTTTTATGACGGTTTACCTGATGCGCAGCATAACCATAGAAGAGCTGCAAGGCTTTCGGGACGGATTGCTGGAACTGGCCGTGGACGTAGATTTGGCCGGGTACGAAGTGATGGACATAGTAGGTACCGGCGGCGATGGCAAGAACACCTTTAATATATCCACCCTGTCCTGTTTCATAGTAGCCGGCGCTGGTAAGAAAGTGGCCAAGCATGGCAACTATGGCGCTACATCGGTCAGCGGTGCGTCCAATGTGATGGAAACATTGGGTTACAAATTTTCAAACGACAATGGCAAATTAAAAACAGAACTGGATAAAGCCGGCTTCACGTTTTTACATGCGCCCTTGTTTCATCCGGCGCTAAAAGCGGTTGCTGCTATTCGTAAAAACTTAGGCTTTCGTACTTTCTTCAATATGCTGGGACCGATGGTTAACCCGGCCAAACCCGACTATCAGTTAGTAGGTGTTTATAACCTGGAAATGGCCCGCATCTATAACTATCTTCTACAGCAAGGCGGAAAGCCCTTTACTATTATTCACAGCCTCGACGGCTATGATGAAATATCCCTGACGGCCGATACGAAAGTGATCACGGCAAGGGGCGAAAAAGTACTGTCAGCCGAACAGTTGGGAAAGCGTACGGTAGCTCCGTTAGACATTTATGGAGGCTCAACCGTTGATGAAGCGGCGAAGATTTTTACAACCATTTTAAAAGGGCAGGGGACGTGGTCGCAGAACGCTGTAGTATTGGCCAATGCCGCCATGGCACTGAATTGTACCGCTGGTTATCATTCGTATGATACGGCCTATGATGCTGCAGTAGAAAGCCTGGAAAGTGGAAAAGCCTTACAGTCGTTTCAACAATTGATAGCATTGCAATAGTGAGTAGCTAATAGTAAATGGTGAGTTGTGAGTAGTCAATAGAAAGTAGTTGCCTTATACAATTAACAGAGATGGGATTTATGAATATACTGGAAACCATTATTGCGCATAAACACAAAGAAGTCGCTCAACGTAAGACCGAAGTGCCGGTTGCCGAATTAGAAAAAGGTCGTTACTTTAACCGGCCTACGCTATCGTTACGAAAATCCTTGTCAGATGAACGCACCAACGGTATCATTGCCGAATACAAACGGCAGTCGCCATCGAAGGGCATCATTAATAACAGGGATAGTGTAGAAGCCGTTACCAAAGCTTATACCCGCTATGGGGCTTCTGGTATTTCCATCTTAACCGATCATCGGTTTTTTGGTGGGTCGCTGGATGACCTGATGGCGGCACGCGACAACAATGTGCCTTTACTGCGCAAGGATTTTATGATTGATGAATACCAGATCATAGAAGCCCGGTCGTACGGCGCCGATGTTATTCTGCTGATTGCTGCTTGCTTAACGCCACAACAGGTAAAAACGCTGTCACTCGTGGCTAAAAATCTTGAACTCGACGTATTGCTTGAACTACATGACGAGAGTGAACTCCAACACATCTGCGACAGCGTGGACCTGGTTGGCGTGAACAATCGTAACCTTAAAAACTTTGAAGTGGACCTCGAACATTCGGTGCGGTTGGCCCAAAAAATTGATGACCGCTTTACAAAAGTAGCGGAGAGCGGCATCCGCGATGTAGCCAACATTCAGTACCTGAAAAAACATGGCTTTAAAGGTTTTTTAATTGGTGAACATTTTATGAAACAAGACAATCCGATGCAGGCATTTAAAAACTTTAGTTACGACGTATGAAAGTAAAAGTTTGCGGCATGACGCAGATGGAACAGTTGCAGCAGTTAGGCGAGATGGATGTGCAATATGCCGGGTTTATATTTTATCCGCCAAGCCCACGCTATGTTTTTAAGAACGGCCTTACTGGCGCCGATGTAAAAAAGGCCAGGCTGAAAGTGTATAAAGTGGGCGTGTTTGTAGATGCCAGCTTTGAAGAAATGAAAAAGCAGATTGACGCTTTTGGGTTGGACATGGTGCAGTTGCACGGCCGCGAAACGCCGTACGAATGCCAGCAAATAGCCGCCTACATTGACGTGATAAAAGCCTTTCGTTTTGCGGAGAATGATCATGTGATGTGGACGATAAAAGACTTTTATGCTGATACGGATTTCTTTCTTTTTGACACCGGCGTACCGGCCTCCAAACAAGAGCGGGAAAATAAAATGTTGTACGGCGGTACCGGTCGTAAGTTTGACTGGAACCGTTTGAAAGGACTAAACATCAGCAAGCCATTTTTTTTAAGCGGCGGCATAGAACCGGGTGATGCCGGGCTGGTGAAAGAATTTATGAAAGACCCGGTGGCTAAGGATTTGATGGTAGTGGATATCAACAGCCGTTTTGAAATGGCGCCGGGGATAAAGGATATGGGATTAGTGGCAAAGTTCATTGGCGAGTTGAATGGTTGATAGGTTGATAAGTGAATAGGTTACTATGTAGGGACATGCTCATGGCATGTCCGCTTAGCGCAATTTTTAACCTCCGCCAACTGCTATAATTGATAACAATGGAGAAAATAGACATACAGCAAAAATTTAGTTTGTTCAATGAACATTGGAGCCCAAAGATCATTGGTGAATTGAACGGCCAACATATAAAGCTGGTAAAGTTTGAAGGTGCGTTTACCTGGCATAAACATGACGAAGAAGACGAAGCTTTTATTGTGATGAAGGGAAGTTTTGTAATGGAACTACGGGATAGAAATATTGTATTGAATGAAGGGGAACTATTGATTGTTCCAAGAGGAGTGGAGCATAGACCGGTAGCTGATAAAGAAGTTTGGGTGATGTTGTTTGAACCGGCAGGAACGTTGAATACGGGTGATGTGGTGGATGAGAAAACGAAGGTTAATTTATCTAAAATTTAAAGACAATGAACAAAATTTTATTACTCTTTTGTTTTCTGAACTTGTTTGGTTGTAGTGGGCCATCTCAAAACAAGGGGCAGGCACGGGTATATAAAATGGTCAGTTATCAGTCAAAGGCTTTTATCGACACGGTCAAATTTCCTTTAATAAAAATATTCGCAGACAACACTTTTGAAATCTACATGAATGAACAAATGATATCCAAAGGGTTTGCTGCACAAAAAGAAAACAAGTTGGTTTTTTTGTTGGACAATAAGAAGCAATTGCATGGAACTTATGTTGAGGATCAACATAATATTATTAGACTTCGAGAATTGACAAATATAAATATTAAAGCTAATGATGGAGATTTTCAAAAAGTTGAATAAAACTCAGAACGTACAAGAGTGCGACGCAACGATGCTTTATAGATAGCAGAACCTCTGGTTCATAAAAATGATTTTAAATGAGTTATCACATAACAAAAAAAACGGAGGAAGAAGCTGAAGCCTTTGACTATCGCAAAGCAAAAGCAACCTATGCACCCGATGAAAACGGCTACTATGGCCGCTTTGGAGGCGCTTACATTCCGGAGATGCTGCACCGCAACGTAGAAGAATTGCGTACAAAATATTTAGACATCATTAATGAAACAGCATTTCAAAAAGAGTATCAGCAACTCTTGCAGGATTACGTTGGCCGGCCAACGCCACTCTATTTTGCGCAGCGTTTAAGCAAACAATTCGGCGCACAAATATTTTTAAAGCGGGAAGATTTGTGTCATACCGGTGCGCACAAAGTAAACAACACGGTAGGGCAAATTTTGTTAGCGCAACGCCTTGGTAAAAAGCGCATCATTGCCGAAACAGGTGCCGGTCAGCATGGAGTCGCAACAGCAACGGTATGTGCATTAAAAGGCATTGAGTGCATTGTATATATGGGCGAAAAAGATATTGAGCGGCAAGCGCCAAACGTAGCTCGTATGAAGATGTTAGGTGCTAAAGTTGTCCCTGCCATCAGCGGAAGCAAAACGCTGAAAGACGCTACCAACGAGGCTATAAGAGATTGGATGGCCCACCCAAATGATACGCATTACATCATTGGCAGCGTGGTAGGGCCGCATCCTTACCCTGATATGGTGGCCCGCTTTCAAAGCGTCATCTCTAAAGAAATTCGCTGGCAGTTAAAAGATAAAACCGGTAGCGAATTGCCAAACAAAGTCATTGCCTGCGTTGGTGGCGGTAGTAATGCGGCCGGTGCGTTTTATCATTTTTTGGATGAAGTTTCAGTGGAATTAGTTGCGGTGGAAGCTGCCGGCGAAGGCGTTGATACAGGCAAAAGTGCCGCCACTACAAAGCTTGGACGTGATGGCATTTTACACGGCAGCCGCAGCCTGGTAATGCAAACCGAAGACGGCCAGGTAGTAGAGCCACACAGCATTTCAGCCGGACTGGACTACCCCGGCATTGGTCCGCTTCATGCGCATTTGTATGACAGCGAACGTGCAAAATTTTTATCCGTTACGGACGATGATGCGTTAAAAGCTTCCTTTGAAGTAGCCAAGCTGGAAGGCATTATTCCTGCCCTCGAAACTGGCCATGCGTTTGCGGCTTTGCACCAATTGGAGTTATATGAAAAAGATAAGATCGTTATTTGTTTAAGTGGAAGAGGTGATAAAGATTTGGCGACGTATATGAAGGTGATGGAGAGAATGAGTCTTGAATAATTAGTAATGAGTAGTGCTTTGAATTTTATAGAATTTTTATTTTGCACGAGAGGCAAGCTTAACGATAAAGCTTCCTTGGCACAGTTTATCCTGAGGTACCGAAGGATAGTTCTGTACTTTTAAAAGTTCTATTTGACAAGACAAACAAACAATGTTTCTTCCCGCATCTTGCGTCAGCAACTCCCCTCTACAACTTGTTGGAGAGGGGCCGGGGGTGAGGTTTTATGAGCAGCAAAACAGCAACCTATACAGGCTTCGAATTTGAGGTGGATGACTTTCCCGCCATCGCCATCATCAATAAAGATTTGGTGGATAAAGCGGTGCAGGCAAAATATCCCTCATCCGTTTTTATAGAAGTGATTCCTGATTCATTTAATGATCAAGGCCATCCCAAAGAACAGGAATATGATTACCTGGTGGAGATAGAAAAAAAGATGATTGATTACCTCGAAGATCAAACGCAAACGGTGCATGTCGGGCACATCACCTCATACCGAAAATTAGAGATCATTTTTTATACTAAGGAGCCTGAGAAGGTAGAAGGGTTTTTAAACTATTTTCTTTCTACCATTGAGCGGGAGAACAATTTTGAAATGGAAGCCGATGCGACATGGGAAAGCGTTTCAGCTTTTTATGACCTATTATGAGCCGGATAAAAAATTTGTTTGCACAAAAGAATAAACGGGTGCTGAATATGTACTGCACGGCCGGCTATCCACAACTGGATAGCACGTTGCAAGTGATGAAAGCCCTTTCAGAAAATGGAGCCGGTTTAATTGAGTTGGGCATGCCTTACAGCGATCCTTTAGCTGATGGCCCGGTGATACAAGCCAGCAGTACACAAGCCCTGCAAAATGGTATGACCATCACAAAGCTCTTTGAACAATTAAAAGGTTTTCGGTCTCTAAACTCCCCTTTAGGGATCGGGGGTTTACCGGTTGTTTTAATGGGCTATGTCAATCCATTGTTGCAATACGGCTTTGAAGCCTTTTGTAAAAAAGCGGCGGAGGTAGGTATAGATGGCCTTATCATTCCCGATATTCCCATGTACGAATATGAAACGCATTACAAAGCCATTGTAGAAAAGCACGGATTGGATTTTATTTTTTTGGTAACGCCGGAAACATCGGAAGAACGAATAAGGAAGTTAGATAGCTTGAGCACCGGCTTTTTATATGCGGTATCATCATCATCGCTAACCGGTTCGGATAAAGATTTTTCGCCGGTAGAAAGTTACCTGCAACGGTTGCAGCAAATGGGTTTGAAGAACCCGGTGTTGGTGGGCTTTGGTATAAAGGATAAAGTCACTTTCGATCTCGCATGTAAGTATTCAAGCGGTGCTATCATCGGCAGCGCCTATATAAAAGCAATAGAAAATAGCAATGATATAGTTGGTACCACAAAAAACTTTATAGAGAGTATTATAAAATGAATCTTACTATTATAAAATACAATGCGGGCAATATTCAATCGGTGCTTACTGCGTTGGAACGGCTTGGTGTAAGTGCCGAAGTAACGGATGATGCAGAGAAGATAAAATCGGCAGACAAGGTTATTTTTCCCGGCGTAGGAGAAGCCAGCAGCGCCATGAAAAGCTTACGGGAGGCCAATCTTCATGAGGTGATCAAGGAACTGAAACAACCCGTGCTTGGTATTTGCGTAGGCATGCAATTGCTTTGCAATCATTCGGAAGAGAACGATACGAATTGCTTAGGCATCGTGCCCGTCAACGTAAAAAAGTCAACTTGCAGGCGGCCAAGGGCTTAAAGTTCCCCAGGTAGGCTGGAACACGATCTATGCCCTGCAATCCGGTCTGTTTAAAAACGTTCAGGAAACCAGCTACATCTACAACGTTCATAGCTATTATGCTGAACACAGCGAGTACACTATTGCCACCTGTAACTATGGAATGGAATATGCCGCTGCTATAAAAAAGGATAACTTTTACGGCGTACAATTTCATACTGAAAAAAGCGCTGAAGTCGGCGATCAGATCATCCAAAATTTTTTAAACCTCTAATGCAAATCATACCGGCCATTGATATTATTGAAGGCAAGTGCGTTCGCTTAACGCATGGCGATTACTCACAAAAGAAAATCTATAATGAGCATCCTTTGGACGTAGCCAAACAGTTTGAAGATGCCGGGTTGCAGCGACTTCATTTGGTGGATTTGGATGGCGCCAAAGAAGGCAAAGTAAAGAACTGGAAAGTGCTGGAAGCCTTAGCTGGCAAGACTTCCATGGTGATTGATTTTGGTGGCGGAATCAAATCGGAGAAGGACGTGCAAATTGTTTTTGATTCCGGCGCGGCCCTCGCTACTATTGGAAGCATGGCGGTAAAAGAGAAAGAAACCTTCATTCAATGGCTGCTAAAATTTGGTGCTGAAAAATTTTTTCTTGGAGCAGATGTGAAGGCTGAAAAACTCACCATCACCGGGTGGACGGAACAAACAGACATCTGGATCTATGATTTTATAGAAGACTACATTCAACAAGGCATCACACAAATTTTTTGTACCGACGTAGCTAAAGACGGTGCGTTGGAAGGACCTTCAACCGCCTTGTATAAAAACATTATCGAAAAATTTCCGAAGCTGAATTTTATCGCCAGCGGCGGGGTAAGTTCTATTGATGATGTGTATGCGTTACAGGACATAGGATGCAGCGGTGTTATAATAGGCAAGGCTATTTACGAAGGAAGAGTCACCCTGAAAGAACTGAAGAATAGTAATCAATCAGCTTAAATTTGTGTATGATTCCAGCTAATCAAATCATCCACCTTTCATCCAGAGCTTTCTGGGACGTGGATATGAGCAAGATGGATTATGAAAAGAACTGGGCCTACATCATCCGTAAAGTTTTTGAGCGGGGGAGTTTGGAAGATGTAGCCGAGGTGATGGCTTATTACGGTGATGAAAAAGCAAAGGAAGCATTGGTAACAGCGCCATCGCTCCGGCAGCAGACGTTTGTATTTGCGTCGAAACTTTTTAATATGCCGCTATCTTCATTTCAATGTTACACTACAACACCGTCTCGCCAAATCTTTTAAAAATTTTAAATGAGCTTATGGCTTTACCGGAGTTAAGTTCATTCCGGTTAGTAGGAGGCACTTCATTGGCATTACAGATAGGACATCGCACATCTGTGGATATAGACTTGTTCACAGATACCAGCTTTGATAAAAAAAAAATACAACAGGTTTTTGAAAACAACTTTAGTTCCTTCCAACTTCTTTGGCAGAATGAAAACGGAATGTCAGTTGTAATTGAGGACGTGAAAGTTGATTTGTTTAACTGGCGTGTTCGATTTGTAGAGCCGGTTAAGGTAGATGGTGCACTAAGATTGATGAATAAAAAGGAAGTTGCAGCGATGAAGCTTGAAGCAATAACAGACCGGAAAATGAAGAAAGATTTTACGGATGTATTCTTTCTGTTGCAATATTATTCACTGGAAGAAATGATACAGACATTCAGAACGAAATATACTTTTATTGACTACAAGTTTGTTATTGAATCTTTACACGCTATTGACGAAGCTGACCAATCTGAATTGCCCGTCATGTTGCAACCATTTGATTGGGATATGGCGAAGGCCGCCATTACTTTTTCTACCAACCAATACATCGGCTTGTTGCGGGGTAAAGCAGAAGCGTCACACAATGAAAGGCTGCGCAAAGCAGAAGAGCTTTTGAACCAGAAAAAGAAAAACTAATGCTTGCCAAACGCATCATACCCTGCCTTGATATTAAAGACGGCCGCACCGTTAAAGGCACCAACTTTATTAACCTTCGCGACGCCGGCGACCCGGTGGAGTTAGCCGCCAACTATGCGGCACAAGGCGCCGACGAACTGGTGTTTCTCGACATTACGGCCACGGTTGAAAAACGGGCCACGCTGGCCGAATTAGTGAAGCGGGTAGCGCATTCCATCAATATTCCTTTCACTGTGGGGGGTGGCATTAAGTCCGTCGAAGATGTTTCCATCTTATTACAAAATGGCGCCGATAAAATTTCCATTAACACGGCGGCTTTTAATGATCCATCGCTTATTACCGCCATTGCCAATACGGCCGGCAGTCAATGTGTAGTGCTGGCCATTGATACCAAAAAAGAAGCCGATGGTGAATGGTATGTATATCTGCATGGTGGCCGCACAAAAACGGTCACCAGATGTTTTGATTGGGCGAAAATAGCTGTTGACTTAGGTGCCGGTGAAATTTTATTAACCTCCATGAACCACGATGGTACAAAGGCGGGCTTTGCATTAGACATTACAAAACAGCTTTCCGATAATTTATCTATTCCCGTGATTGCCTCCGGTGGTGGTGGTACTATGCAACATTTCGCTGATGTATTTATCGAAGCCCACGCCGATGCCGCCCTTGCTGCCAGCGTGTTTCATTTTAGAGAGATAGAGATAGGGCATTTAAAATCGTTCCTGCACGAAAAAGAAATTATTGTGAGACGATAGCCTTCATAGCCATTATTTATTCGCCTCATAATATCCTTAAGATTGATCAGTGACAAAGCGTATGCAAGGGCATTAAAAGCATGGTTGCGATGTAATGATTTTTATTTCTATCCTCAAAACCCATCGTTATTATAGCAATAAACTGATACTTTTTTGTTCACCTATTTTAGCAAACGAGTAAAATTTTAGCAAATACAAATACTAAGAGTTCCAATTTGGGTACCGGGTGTTTATCGTAATGGTTATTGTATAAACATTTACATACGATTTCTTGTCACCCGCACATAAAAACCCAGGTATATGAACTATCAACACACACCCTTCATTAGCGTTGCAAAACGCGTCTTCGCCTCACTAACAATCGCCTCTGTTTTTGTTTCCTGTTCCAAATCTGTTACAACGCAACAGGCCGAAGTACAAGCCGCAAATAAAGCTGTACCGGCAACTGAAGAACAGTTCAACGCTATGGCCCGAACCAATAACTGGGCTAACGGTGTGAACCTCCAGCCATCGTATTACAATGGCGGTAATCCAAACTTTGCTTGGTCGCTTATGAAGCAACAAAAAAAGATTGGAACTGTACGTATTGAAATTGAGCCCGATAAAATAAGCCAGGCCCGCTCGTGGATTTCGGCCGCCAAAAGCAATGGCTACAACATTATTTGCACGTACCATAAATCCTCTGTGCTGGGCAGCGATAATGCCGGCGAGGTTACTGCCGCCGCCAATTGGTGGAAAGCAAATTATAATACATTGGGTGGCGGCTTCACTATCAATTTAATTAATGAGTGGGGTAGCCATAACATTAGCGCCAATAGTTTTGCCGCTGCTTATAATGCCGCTATACCAACGGTGAGGCAGGTGTATGGCGGGGCTATTATTATTGATATTCCCGGTTATGGCCAGGAAACTGCTACAGCTGCTGCCGCCGCAAAAGGCAGTAACGGAACTAAAATCAACGATGGCAATTATGTATTATCAACGCACATTTATCCGGGTGCTTATAACCAGGGAAAAGGGCGTTACATGATTAATGCTGATTTGGATGATATGGCCTCTGCCGGCAAGCCCTGCATGGTTGGTGAATTTGGTAACTCCGGTGGTTCTGGTGCTAATTGGAGTGGATTGGTTGACTATGCCAAACAAAAAGGCTGGACGGTTTTAGCCTGGTCGTGGAATGGCGATGGTGGCAGCATGAACATGGTATCGCCAAGCTGGGCGCAAAATGCCGGTGCCACATCTTTTTCATTAAGCAATTACTTTCAAACGGCCTATAGCAAGTTGTAACAAATTGTTTATTTACCGCTACAGGAACAATGCTGCTAAACCGCTCTAACATTACTATAACGTAATAGCATATAACAGGTATAAAAGCAAAGTAGAAAAGCCTGGTTATGCCATCCACATAATCAGGCTTTCCTATGAATATTGCACAACAGCTTTCCGATAATATGTGCATTCCAAAAAAAATGTGGCAAACTAAAGCTTACCCATGCGGCGACTTTAATTCACATCCTTACCGGCTTTCAACTTATCTATCATTCCCTCCGCACTGGCTTTGTTCTGCGCATCAGGCACTATCGCCAAAGCCATCTGTGCAAACTTGAGCGCATTCTTATAATCGGCATTGGCGGAGTAGCCCCTTGTCATTCCCATCAACGTAGTAAACTGCCCCGGGTTTTTTTTATAATTCAGTTGAAAAACTTCCATCGCCTCCTTTGGTTTTTTCTGTGCTACCAACGAACGTCCGTAAGCATGCAGCTCCTGCATAGAAGCCAGTGGCAGTGCGGCTTTCATAATAGCAGTTGCTTCGTCGTCGCGACCAAGCTTTTGTAGCAGTTGTGCCTTAGTAGCCTTAGGTGCAAACAGATTATTACCACCAAAATTTTGTCCCGATGCAGAGTCGCTCCAAAGCAAGGCTTGTTCTAAATTGGTGTTATGTTGCAGGCACCATTGGGCGGCCTGTTCCCAGGTTTCCCAACTAAAACCTTTATCGGTTCTTAATTCATTTTGAAAAGATGCCACCTGATCTTTTATGTAAGCCGTTTCTACTTTAAAAGGTATCATCAGCTTTTCCCATTGCAAGCTGATGGTAGCCGCATTTTCAGTTTCGTTGGCAAACTCATACTTCAACCATTCCACGCTGTTAGGCAGTTGAGCGGTTTTTACTTTCACCCGAAGTGCATCTTCTTTATCATCATAATAAAAGCTTCCCCACGAAGTGGAGTTGTTGGAAAATACAAGCGTTGGTTCGGCCGGATCGTAAGCTATAAAAAGCGCATATTTCCCTTTCTTTAGCGGTTGCCCTTCGATGGTTACGTCGTTTGAAAACTCGATAGTCGTGTTCACATTAGCGCCGGCCCGCCATGGTGCAGCCTTGCTGCTGCCAAAGCCCTGATCGGTGAAACCGTTTGGTACCAGGCCTCCCCAGATTTTTCCTTCGCGTCCTTTTACTCCCGGACGGTCATAATGAATAGTGACATCGGTTAGGCCAATGCGTTCACTAACGCTGGCTTTTTTATTACCACCACTTTGCAAAGTGGTAAGACCTTGCCCAAAGGATGTAGATAGAGCAAGGCTATACATAAATAGCAAAAGCAATTGTTTCATGGCAGAAGTTTTATGTTTAAATCTACTGAAACGGCGGTGGCGGGAAGTAATTATTTTATTGATGTGTGAAAGGGAGAAGGGCCGGTTATAAATAAGGATGGATTATCCTTAAGTTGTCACAAGTGTTATCTTCAAGATGACATATATATGATATGTGATAATGATTTTTTCAATGCATTACTACAATTATTAAGTTTTAAAGATTATGTATCAATAAATCAACAAGTTTTATGAAACGTTTGGAAAAGAAATATAGAGATGTTTTGAAAAAATATGCCTCATCAGCAGCATCGAATTTGATAACAAAAATTAGCGATAAAAAAGTCGTCGTAATTAAAAATCCACATGCGATAGAAACCTACACATTCGGATATTATATTACCTTATTCAAGTTCAAAGGTGTATCTGGACGTGGCACTATTGAAATGTGGCTTGACTGTTGGGCGAATGTAGGAAGGCCAATCTTATCTATTTGTTTTTGGAGTGCGGATATTGACCGTATTAACCGCATTGCGAATTATCAACCAGAAATAGTCAACACTATCCATTATGGTAAAACTAAATTTTTTCCTGCCGGACAAGTATTAGCTAAACCTTTGGATAAACAATTATTCAATAAGTTCATTGTAGAACCTTATACAACTAAATGGCTTACATATTATTTTTCAGACGAGATCAAAGAGCCATTTTCTTTATCAAAATATTTTTTAAATAAAATTTGTAAGCAAACTGAATGGCTTGTTCGCACAACTGCAGAGGCGTTAGAGGTAAAGTCCAATGTGAGTGAAGACTACTTTGCCTTTGAAAATAGGCAAATAGTTGCTAATCATAAGAGAAGAGACAGATCTAAAATTCTTGCAGATGAAGCTAAAAAAAGGGATCGATACAGGTGTAAAGTTTGTGATTTTAATTTTTTAGAAAAGTATGGTCCTCTCGGAATTAACTATGCAGAGTCACATCATCTTATTCCCCTTTCAAGTCTCAACGAAAATGTAAAGACTCGATCGGAAGATTTAATTACTGTATGCGCAAATTGTCACAGAATGCTTCACAAAATGCAAGGTAAAAAAGATGATTTCGAAACACTTAAGAAAATTATCGTTAGAAATTTTTGACTTATCCTATAAGAGCCTTTCAACAATTTGACCACGTTCAAAATCGTATATATCTAATGTTTTAAACAAAATGAATGTCAAACTCGTTACTAAATCGCATCACCATTAATCCTGAAGTTGCTCATGGTAAACCAACCATCCGTAACAAGCGCTACACGGTCGAAGGCATGCTGGAATATTTATGTGGTGGTGATAATATTGAACAACTACTAAAAGAATTCCCTGATTTGGAAAGAGACGATCTTCTGGCCTGTTTGCAGTATGCAAAAACAATATAAAGTCAGCGCTAAAACTTATTCTTCCACATCATACTCTCCACCGGCCTGTTTGGCTGATTACTATACTTCGCGTTTCCTTTCTGGTTATACTTTACTTCAATTTCACCGTCCACAGGAAAATAAATCAGTTGGCCAATAGGCATGCCCGCATAAATTCGCACCGGTTGCTTTACCGAAATTTCCAGTGTCCAGTTGCCGCAAAAGCCTACATCGCCTTTGCCGGCCGTAGCGTGAATGTCAATCCCCAGGCGGCCTGTAGAGGATTTGCCTTCAAGAAAAGGCACATGCGCATGGGTCTCGGTATATTCCAGCGTAACCCCGAGATAAAAGATATGCGGGTATAAAACAAAGCCTTCATCCGGTATCTCAAAGGACTCGATTTCGTTGTGCTTTTTAGCATCTAAAATATGTTCGCGGTAGGTAGCTAAGGTTTTTCCAAGGTGTACATCATAACTGTTGCTGCCAAGGCAATCGCGGTTGTAGGGTTGTAATTTAATCGTGCCCTTTTCTATTTCTTCTAAGATGCGTGTATCGGAAAGAATCATGGAAGATTTGAGATTTGACGTTTGAAATTTGATATTTGAGGGCGGTAAAATAATCGGGAAAAGCGAAACCATGGCTATTTTTTTTCAACAAGAGATTGATAGTGATACAAGGCTGGCCATCTGGAAGATTGAAGAGGAAGAAAGTTACTTTCTTCAGCATGTGCCCTTGCAACGGGAAATTACCCATCCGCATAAACGGCTGCAACATTTAGCCGGCCGTTATTTACTTCAATATCTTGCTCCCGACTTCCCTATCAACCTCATAAAAATCGCTGATACCCGCAAACCTTTTTTAGAAGACGAAGCCTATCATTTTTCCATCTCTCACTGCAGCCACTATGCCGCAGCCATTGTAAGCAAAACCAAAAGGGTAGGGGTAGATATTGAAATCCCCTCCCCTAAAGTGGAAAAGATAAAAAACAAGTTTTTGCATAAAGAAGAAATCAATTGGCAACAGGCAATGGGCAATGGGCAATGGGCAAAGAACAACCAACAGCAAATCCAATCAACTGATCAACTAATCAACTATTTAACCCTTCTCTGGTCTTGTAAAGAAGCGGTGTTTAAATGGTGGAGTTATGGCGCGGTGGACTTCAGCGAAATGATAAGGCTGCAGCCGTTTACGCTGCAGCCTGAAGGTATGATTGAAGGCGCCTTTATTGCTGAGGAAACTTACCCGCTTCAATTACACTATAAAATTTTTGAGGGGCTTTGTCTGGCCTGGGTAGCGAAATAATCATTTTTTCAAAAACATTATTACTAAAGCTATCGTTGCTCCTAATTGGCCGATCCAAAAAAGGCCATCCATTTAATGGCGTCTGTTTTTGCGCCTTCATTATTAGAGATTAAGTCCAGCTTGTCTTCTTTACTCAAAAAGTTATCATACCAAATAAAATCATAACTCACTTTTCCATTTTTTATAGGGAACAATAGAAAGATTGGAATTATAGTATCGTTCGTCATCGCTTACTTCTTTACCAACCCAACCCGGTACTTTAAAAAGTTCTTTTTCATCTTTCAGTTCAATCTCTGCAACAACAAGACCTTGGTTATCGCCAAGGAACTCGTCTACTTCCCATGTTTTATTTTCAAACAAAATCTTATACCGGTGCTTTGTAATTGTGTTGGGACAAAATTCGGTTAGCAATTGTTCTGCGTCTTCAACAGGAATTTCATATTCAAATTCGGAACGTTTTATTCCAAGATTACCGCCTTTGATTGTAACATAGCCTTGCGGTCCGGCTACTCTTACCCGAACTACCTTGTCTCTTTCGTTCGTAATATAACCTTGGCTATACTTAACCGACGGAGGTTTTACGAAGTCATGCCATTTGGTTTTATCTACTAAAAATTTGCGTTCAATTTCAATTGCCATCTCGTACATATTTAGGTTAACATTTCTTGATCATCACTGCCTTCCAGCAACGGAATATTCCCCACGCTGGCGCCGGCAATCCCTTTAATAGAACCATATAAGCCCGATGTGCTCACCAGCACTTTATGCAATTGCTTCTCCCGTTCTTTCCAGAGCTTTTCCATTTGAATGCGTTCTTTATCAATCGAGTTTTTCATAGATAAAAAACCTTCCACAATCGTCTCCATCTGCTGGCGAAATTCAATGCCCGTCAGGTAGCTGTAAAGCAATTGCATCTTTTCCCCTTTGTTTTCTTCGCCGCGTTTGGCTTGCGCAATATTGATGATCGTATGCCGCATGGCGCTGGTCAGGGCCACCACTTCGCCGAACGAACAAACCCACACACCATCATGTTCACCAAAGCATTTAAAATCTTTTGGATAAACCTGCGTTACCAGTATGGCCACATCGGCGCCTTTGCTGCGCATGTCGGTTTTTAGCTTTTCAATCCAGGCCATGTTAAAGGTCTTCGTTCGCTTGCTCTCAAAAATTATTTTGCCGCAATCGTTGCCTAAATGGTTGCGTACGGTTTGAATACAATCGGCGCCTTCCACCCCTTTGCCTACCTCGCCAATCACGTCAAAGGGAAAATGGTCTTTTAATAATTCTTCCAGCAACAATTCCTGCACTTCGCCCTGACGCTGCATCGAGCCTTGTTCCGCCTTACGTTTCATTTCTTCTATCAATCGCTTTTGATCTTCCAATTGCATTTGCAGGTCTTTCATTTTGAACAGGTGCTCTTCTTCTTTAACAGAAACACGTTGTGCTTCTTCCTTGCGAATCTGCTCCTGTAGCAGGGCCCGTTCCTGCATCAGCTTTTTTTGCAGCGTAATTTCCATCTCGCTTTCTCTTGCCTTTAACTCTTGTTCCTTGCGCATAAACTCCAGTTCTTTTTGCTGCGCTGTTTTTAATTTTTCATCTTTATCTCTATCCGATTCTTTTAAAATGCGTAACTGGTTTTCAAAATCCTGCGACACGGATTTGCGTATTTGTAGTTGCAGGTCGGCTTCTACTTTTTGTTTTTCGGCTTGCGCAGTTGCTTCCAGTTTCTGTTTTTCTTTATCTAATTCCTTTTTAAAAAGTTCATTGGTCTGCTTGCGTTTTTCTTCAAAAGCGGACTCCAGTTCGGCCAGCTTTTTTCGCTCGCTATCTATTTGGGAAAGTGACTGCTGCAATTTTTTTTCGTATTGAAGTTTGATCTTTTGCTCCACGTCGCTCGACAGTACATCTTCTACATCAAAAGCATTGGAGCAGTGCGGGCATTTTATGTGCGTAGCCATTGGCGGTTATTTTTTACAAAGTAAGGTGGATTGCTAAAAATTTTGGTTAATGTGGAAAAAAGGATAGCAGCATTGTGAAGAAGTTTTTGGGCGTGCCGGCGCGGCGCCGTCGGGCTATCCGCTGCAAGCTTTTGCGCTTCCCACAGAAGCCTTGCTGCAAAAGGCTTTCCGCTTCTATCCCTCACGCAAGGCCCCCATCCCTCAGCGCTTCGCTCGTAACCCTTCTGGTTACCCCCGATGGGAGGCCACCGGCGCAGGAACAGCCGGCCCCCATCCCGACCTTCCCCCGTTAGGGGAAGGCCACCAGTCGCACAGCCCACGCTTATTTAATCATTCATTCCCTTTCTCAGGCACTCTTTAATGCTGTGCTGTTTTCATCAATGGCTACTCATCCGTTCATACCGCAGGTAAAGCATATAACAATCCATAAGGTTCCCCACCATCCAGCGCCTTATTGCGTGGCAACTTAATGAATGACTGTGCTGTAAAGAAAGCCACACGCAATACAGCGCCTTTAGTATTTTGCCACGCAAGCAGCTAAAAAAGCATACGATTTAAACTATGTGTGGTGAGGTAACAAGTCATGTACGAAGGATAAAAGACGCAGTGAAAGACTGAAACATGTAATGAAAGACCGTTGTGCGCCGGCCTTGGGCAAAAACAGCGGAGCATTTGTTTTTAGCCTTGATCTTTTGCTCCACTTTTGCATCAAGGCAAAAGTGGAAAACAGACAAAGCTGAAAGAAATATTATGATGGGATGAAACCCAACACCATCAAGCGTTCCGAAGGAACGCAAAGTCATCCAAACAAGAATTGTTTTCTACCCATGAAACGTTCCTACGGAACGAGATATGGAGACAAGCCTAAAGAACGAAAATATGGGTTCCCCGATAGGAAAAAATTAGAAAACTGCCATCGTTTCTAACCTCACAGCGCTCTTTTCCAAATTCCCTTACCTACTTACGACCAAAAGAAAAAGACTACCTATTGTAAACCCTCACCCACTCCCGCAACATCCCTTCCACATTACCATTCAACTGCCCCGGCACTAACCGCCACACCCAATTATCGGAGGCAGAAGAAGGCACATTCATCCTGGCTGTCTCATTTAACCCAAGCACATCCTGCACCGGAAGAATAGCAATGTCTGCTACAGACCCATAAGCGAGACGGGCAAAAACAAGGTGCACATTTGCTTCATGCACCTCTTGTCCTGCGTAGTCTTTAATGCGGGCTTTCAACGCTTCATCTGTTTCTTTACGCCACCAACCAACTGTAGTATTGTTATCATGTGTGCCGGAGTACACTACAAAATTCCGTTCGTAGTTGTGCGGTATATAACCCGACTGCGGCATGTCGTCGCCAAAGGCAAATTGCAACACTTTCATTCCCGGCAGGTGGGCTTCATCCCTGAGATTTAGCACGGCTTCATTGATGTCGCCAAGGTCTTCCGCAATAAAGGGCAGCTCGCCAAATTCTTTTTGTAATGATCTGAAAAATTCAAGGCCGGGACCTTGAACCCATGCTCCGTTCTTAGCCGTGGTATCACCGGCTGGCACCTGCCAGTAGGCTTCAAAAGCACGAAAGTGATCAAGCCTTGTAAGGTCAAATAATTCCATATTTTTTCTAAGGCGTTGTATCCACCACCGGTAGCCATCTTCCTTCATGCGATCCCAGTTAAATGTCGGCATGCCCCAGAGTTGCCCGTCATCACTAAAAGCATCGGGAGGCACGCCCGCAACACCAGTCCGTTGTCCTTCTTCATCAATTGAAAAGTATTCCTGCGCTGCCCATACATCGGCCGAATCGTACGATACATAAAAAGGCATATCGCCAATGAGTTTGATGTTGCGGTTATTGCAATAGGTCTTTAAACTTTTCCATTGCTTAATAAAAACAAACTGCTCCCACTTCAATCGCTGAAGGCTTGCTGTATGGGTTGCTACGATTTCTTTCAACGCTTCCTCATCATGTTTTTTTAATTCGGAAGGCCATTCGTACCAGGGCTTTCCATCGTGATGTTGTTTTAAAAACTGAAAGAGGGCAAAGTCATCCAGCCAGGCCCTTTCTTTATCACAGAACAGGCTGAATTCTTTTTGCAACGCTTCACTTGCTGATGTAGAAAAGGCTTCAAAAGCAGTAGCTAAAATGGCTTCTTTATTTTTTATTGAGCCTTCATAATTCATCATTACTTCGCCTGGTAATTGATATTCTTTCAGGTCGTCTGCTTTCAGCAAACCCTCTCGCACCAAGGCTTCCGGCGATAGTAGTAACGACCAACCTGCCTTACTTGACAGCGCACTGTAAGGCGAGTAGCCCTGGCCGCCTTCCGTTGGATTGAGCGGGAGTAGTTGCCAGTATTTTTGTCCGCTGCGGTGCAAAAAATCAGCAAAGGCTTTTGCTGCAGGGCCTAAATCGCCAACGCCAAAAAGGGATGGCAGCGAAGTGATATGCGTTAAAATACCGGCGCCTCTTGCCTTGGCGTTCTGGCGACCTTTTAATATAGCTGCTGTAAATTTTTTAAAAAGATTTTTTGCCAACAAGCCATCTGTTTTAGCAATGGAAGCACCGCTTAATACATCGCTGAAACCAGTGAACTCCGGTGGCAATACGATGCGGGTATCGGCCCAGTCAATTTTAAAAAAACTACTGTCTTCAGTTGTTAAACAGGCCGTATGCAATGGCACCGCAAACAAGTACATTTTTTCGGCCTGCTTTCTGGCAAAAGCAAACACATGCTCCTTATACTTTCCTTCGGTTTGCAACGGAATATAATCGCCTTCGGCGAATAAGCCTGCATCTGATTTGCGAACGGTCAGCAATTGTTGCGTGAGCCAAAGTTTGATGGCGGCAGGGTCTTCTTTCCAAAGTGCCGGCAATAAGTTTTCATCGCTATTTTCAAACCGTTTCAACAGTTGTTCCCTTTTGTTGTAGTCAACAGCGCGACGATTATCGGGATCTACAAAACTAAAGTCCCACAACTCGCAACCCTGGTAGGTATCGGGCATGCCGGGAAGTGTAAACTTCAACAATACCTGCGATAAAGAGTTGATGACGCCATGCTCCGCTATCTTTTTTGCAAAGGCCTCAAAGCTTAGCCAGAAGGGCGTTTCCTTATTCAGCAGGGCTACGGCAAACGCTTTTGTAGCGGCTTCGTATTCTTCGTTGGGTGTTGTCCAGTTGGAGTTCGTTTTTGCTTCCCGCAATGCCTTTTGTAAATACTCTTGTATGCGGGATTTAAAGTCATCCTCATCTGCTAAATTATAATTGCCAACCAATGCCTGGTAAATTAAATATTCATCATTGGCGGTGGGTGCGCCGTCTTTTTTCAGTGGCGTATTCAGCGCTTGCCATTGCTCTACCAGCAACAGCCATTCATCACCTACATCCGTTAATACATTCAATTTTGCCCTGGCATCTTCACCGCGTTTGGTATCGTGGGTAGAGGTACCGTTCATGGCTAATGGCCATTGCTGTTGGCGGCGTTGCATCAGGCCGTGAAATTCAGCAACGGTCAAACCAAATGCTTCCGGCGAATCGCCAACTTCGTTATGCCCGATAAAGCGGTTGTATGTGTACATTAAGGTATCTTCTACACCCTTGGCCATCAACGGACCGGTAAATTGCATACAACGTTTGTAAAACTTTGCAATGCGGCCATTGAGATCATCGTTGCCTTCGTGCGGCTTATGTAGAAACACGCCTTCTAAAATTTGAACAGCGCTTGACGATTCGCCGCTACGCTTGACGCCTGATAAAATTTTCCTTACCGCTTCTTCTTCATCACCACGCAAAGGAAAGCTATCGCTGTAATACCGATACACGGGACACTGAATTAAAAATTCGCCCAGTGCCGACTTTAAGTCATCGGCCGGAATCCTTGACAGGGCTTGCTTTGGAACGATGCTGAGGCTTAAAAGCAAACGATAGAGATTCTCCAATTCACCATTCAGATGCTCAGATAAAATATGCGCTTTTTTATCGTGTATCTGTTGATGAATAGAGGAGTAGTCGCCGGTAAGCCCGTGGTAAAAATCGGTGAAGGAATGTTCTGCTTTTTTATTGGTGAAGAGGTTATTTACGTGGGCAAGAAAGTCGTAACCCGTAGTGCCTTGCAGCGGCCAATAGGAGGGAAGTGCTTCGCCTGTTTCCAGAATTTTTTCTGCAATAATATACACCTCATCGCCGGCTAATTTTCGAAGCCGGTGAAGGTATTCCGTGGGGTTACTCAGTCCGTCAATATGATCAATACGTAAGCCTTGAAAAATGCCTTCGTCCACCAATTGTTTTATAAAGGAATGATGCTGTGCAAACACCGTTTCGTTTTGTATGTTCAGGCAGAGTAAACCATTTACCGTAAAGAAACGCCGGTAGTTGATTTGATGATCGGTTTCCTGCCAATGGCATAAGCGGTAGTGTTGCGACCCGGCTAATTGAAGTAACGCTGCCTTATCGTTATTGATCGTATCATTTTTCACCAATCGTTCAACGGAATCTTTTGATAACGGAAAGGTAGCGCCGAAGTAATCCAACGACGCTTTGCCGTTCTGCCAAACCACTTTTAAATCACTGTCATTGATGGCATCTTTTAATGTCTTGCCCAAAAACGGCACCATCAGCTTCTCGTTGCCGGGAATATCCCAATTGATGTCAAAGAATGTAGCATACTCCGATGCTTGTCCTTTTTCCAGTACATCCATCAGCCATGTATTGGCCGAATGAAAGGCCATGTGGTTAGGAACAATATCCTGCAACCATCCCATGCCTGCTTCTTTTAGTTCTTTGCTGATGGCACGCAGTTCGTCTAAGGTTCCTATCTCCGGGTTGATCACCAAAGGGTTGGTGCAATCGTAACCGTGAACGCTGCCGGGTACCGCTTCAAAAATGGGTGAAGCATATACGGTGCTGATACCAAGATTTTGCAGGTAAGGAATGATAGCCCGAAACTGCTGAAACGTGAACCCCTTATGAAATTGAATGCGATAGGTAGAAACAGGATTGAACATAACAAATAATCAATTATGAGTAATAAGTGATGTGTTTGAAAGAACCAAAATGCTTTCGGGTTTAATGGATACGTTGTCTTCGTGTAGGGTTGATGCGCCAGCGCCACCCCATTCAATATCGCCTGAATCAAAAATTATTTTATAGTCCGATGCCATCTTAATTGAGACAGTTTGTGGCTCTTTGGAAAAGCTCATCAAAGCGAAAATGGCTGCCTCATCCTGCCAGCGATGCAGTGTTACCATTTGTGTGACAGCATCTGCATCAACACGCAAATTTTTTCTATTCAGCTTATTCAATACCGGGTGCGTTTTGCGAAGCCGGATAAAGGCTTTGTAATACGCCAACATTACTTTATGCCGGCCCTCATCCAACAAATTCCATTGCAGCTTTGAGCCGTTGAACGTTTCCTCACTTACCGGATCGGGGGCTTCGCCGTCTAAATGAAAAGCGGCAAATTCTTCCCTGCGGCCCTTGCGAACGGCCTCGCATAAACCGGCATCGCCATGCGAAACAAAATATTGAAAGGGGGCCGGCTCGCTCCATTCTTCGCCCATAAAAAGCATGGGTAAAAATGGCGCTACTAATACAGCGCCGGCCATCAGCTTTTGCATTTCAAAACTTACCAAAGCGCTGGTGCGTTCGCCCAACATACGGTTGCCAACCTGATCGTGATTTTGCGAGAAGACAATGAACTGTTTACCCTCTGCTTCTTCGGCTTTTATACCAAACTTTTTTTTCCGGTGCGGCGACCATTGTCCATCATAAACATAAGCATCCTGATAAGCTTTGGCCAGGTGCCCGATACCGCTAAAGTCGCTGTAGTAGCCGGTTTGCTCACCAGTAGCTGTAGAGCGTAAGGCGTGATGAAATTCATCAATCCATTGCGCATCCATGCCATAACCGCCTTCATTCATTGGCGAAATAAACCGGGTATCATTTAAATCTGATTCTGTAATAAGATAGTACGTTCTGCCTGTTTCCTGCATCAGCTTATCCACCTTCATTTTAATCTCCTGTAAGATGTGTATCGGACTGAAATCTTTAATAGCATGAACGGCATCTAATCGTAACGCATCTATATGAAAATCGCGAAACCACATGACGGCATTTTCGATAAAATATTGGCGCACACCATCGCAGTATTCATCATCAAAATTGATGGCCGGTCCCCAGGGAGTTTTATATTTATCCGTGAAGTAAGGGCCGTAGGCGCCCAAATAATTTCCCTCCGGGCCAAAGTGATTATAGACTACATCCAATATAACCGCAAGGCCTTTTTGATGGCAGGCATCTACCAATTGTTGCAGCGCTTTTGCACCAGCATATGAGTCTTGCACCGCAAAAGAAAATACGCCGTCGTACCCCCAGTTTCTGCTGCCGGGAAATTGCGCTACGGGCATAATTTCAATAGCAGTTATGCCCAGTTCTTTAAGATAATCAAGCTTTGTTTCTATGCCTGCAAACGTTCCTTCTTGTGTAAACGTTCCTGTGTGTAGTTCGTAGATGATATAGTCTTCTAACAGCACCGGTTTCCAATCAGTATCAGTCCAGTTAAAGCTGTTTAAGTTGATGGCTTCCGATTCGCCATGTACGCCATCCGGTTGTGAAAGCGAGGCCGGGTCGGGCAACGGATCTTTTCCATCAATACTTAGTTTATACCGGGTACCCTCTTTAATAGCATTCGTGGTCGTTTCCCAATAACCGTACTCTTTTTTTATTAATGATATCCGTTCATCGGCGATAACAACTTCCACCTTATTTGCCAGGGGCGACCATACTACTACCGATGCTTTGCCATCCTCTAAAAAGTTGATGCCAATTCTTCTACTATCAATTTGTATTTTCTGCATAACTCAGCCAATTTCATTTTTCATAATGACTATCGAACGGGCTTCTATTTGTACCTCTTCACCGGCTTTATGTTTACTTCCGGTTTCTTCTAAAAAATTCAGATTTGTATCGGCCACTTTTGTCCATTTCATACCAAACTTTTTTGGGGGCAGTTTAAATAGCATGGCTTCGTGGTGACCATTAAAAATGAGGTAGAAATTATCATCTACAATCTGCTCCCCCTTTGGGCCTACTGCATGTATGCCACGGCCATTTAGATAAATACCTAAACTCTTGGCAAAGCCTTGCTGCCAGGCCTCTTCGCTCATCCCGGCGCCATCGGGTTGAAACCAGGCAATGTCTTCCAACCCAAGGCCTTTTATGGGCTGCCCTTTAAACCACCGGCGCCGGTTAAAAACCGGATGCCGTTTACAAAAATGAATGAGCTTCTTCGTGTAGGTCAGCAACTCCGTATCGGCAGACTCCCAATCAATCCACGAGATTTCATTGTCCTGGCAGTAGGCGTTGTTATTGCCCCTTTGTGTGCGGCCTAATTCGTCGCCTGCCACCAGCATGGGCACGCCTTGCGAAAGAAATAAAGTGGTTAGTAAATTGCGCCGTTGCTTATGTCGCAAAGCGATGATTTCTTTATCATCCGTGCTACCTTCCACCCCACAATTCCAACTATTGTTATGGCTTTCACCATCATTATTATTTTCACCGTTAGCCTCGTTATGTTTTTCGTTGTACGACACTAAATCATTTAACGTAAACCCATCATGTGCCGTGATGAAATTGATGCTGGCCGTAGGGCTGCGATAGTCGCCCTGGTATAAATCGGGGCTTCCGGTAAAGCGCTGTGCAAACTCGCCAAGCATACTGTCGGCGCCGCGCCAATAATCGCGGATACAATCGCGGTACTTACCATTCCATTCTGCCCATCCCGGCGGAAAATTTCCTACCTGATAGCCACCCTCGCCTATGTCCCATGGCTCGGCAATTAGCTTCACCTGCGATATAACAGGATCCTGATGCATGATCTGAAAAAACGATCCCAAGCGATCTACAGCGTGAAGTTCTCTTGCCAATGTTGCCGCTAAATCAAACCTGAAACCATCTACATGCATTTCTAAAATCCAGTACCGCAGGCTATCCATGATCATCCGCATGATGTTGGGCATTTTTACATTAAGGGTGTTGCCCGTGCCCGTATAGTCCATGTAGTACCGCTTGTCTTCTGTTAGACGGCAGCTGCTGGCATTATCAACACCACGAAATGATAAGGTGGCGCCTTTTTCATTGCCCTCCGCTGTGTGATTATACACCACGTCGAGGATCACTTCGATGCCGGCTTTGTGCAGCTCTTTTACCATCTGCTTAAATTCTATCACCTGTGCCCCATGATCCTGTTGGCTGGCATAACTAACCTCCGGAGCAAAAAATCCAATGGTGTTGTAACCCCAGTAATTTGACAAGCCTTTATCTACTAAAAATTTATCCTGTACAAAATGGTGTACGGGCATTAACTCAATGGCTGTAATGCCAAGTTCTTTTAAGTATTGAATGGTTACCGGATGGCCGATGGCGGCATACGTACCGCGAAGTTTTTCGGGAATACCGGGATGTGTTTTTGTAAAGCCTTTCACATGGGCTTCATAAATAATGGTACGATGGTAAGAGATGCGTGGCAGCTTATCGCCTTCCCAATCAAAACGGGGGTCTATCACTACCGACTTTGGCATGTAGGGAGCACTGTCGCGGTCATCAAAGCTGAGGTCACCATCTTCGTGTCCAACTTCATACCCAAAAAGCGCATCGTTCCATTTGATGGTGCCGGATATGGCTTTTGCATATGGATCAATCAACAATTTGTTGGGGTTAAAACGGTGACCGTTCTGCGGCTCATACGGACCATATACCCGATAGCCGTAAAGTTGTCCGGGCAGCAACCCCGGAAGGTACACATGCCATATATGATTGCTGCGTTCGGAGATGCGGATACGAATAGATTCCTTGTCCTGATCAGGTTCTGCAAAAACGCAAAGCTCAACGGCCGTGGCGTTCTCGCTATACAAAGCAAAGTTTACACCCTGGCCGTCCCAGTTAGCTCCCAACGGAAACGGGTAGCCGGGGAATTGTGTCATCTTCATGTTAGTTCCGTGGTTTGTGCGATGGTGGATTCAATTCTGATGCCAGCAGGAGTAAATCCTTGCTGTTCAGCTCTGCTTTAAAAATTACAAGTAGATTTGTGCAAACACTTGTTATGGAAGCGCATAAAATAGAAGCAGAATTTTCGCGGTATTGGGCGAGGCTTACAATCGTTCAGAAAGAATCAATTCTGAATGTGGTGAAACATATTGTTGAGCCGATGCAACCTGACAACGAACAAGTCATAATCCCTGATAAGCAATGGGCGTTAATTATGAAAGAACGAGAAGGACCCTACAGCGGTGCCAAGGCTATACATGGGATCAGGTGAAAGAAATGGCACGCAAAAAAAAAGAAATGGCTTACGACCTTGAAATAAAGCCACTGGCAACAATTGAAGCCATGGATGCTTATGACTATTATGAAAGTATGAGACCTGGCTTAGGTGAAGATTTTTTTACTGAGGTGGAAGCGTTCTATTAAAACTTGCTTGAAAATCCCACAGCTTATTCATATTATGAAAAGCCGCTGTGTCAAGGTAAACTTAACCGCTATCCCTGTGTGGTCATTTTTAAAGTTCAAAGCGATATGATAATTGTATATAGCATTTTCAACACGCACCAGAATCCTTCTTCAAAATTTTCGCCTCGCTAACGCTTCTAACCCCTCAGCGGTTGCATTTCCACACCCTTATCCTGTAATTTTAATTCCGAACTTCACTTCAATGAAATCAAAACAAACCTTTTGGCAACGCATTGGCCTGCACGATTTTTTTGTGAAAGGCGATCAACAACCCGAACAACTAGTCGCGCCGTCGCTTTCATCAGATGATGTATATCAGTACATCATTCAAAAATTTAAAGAGTCTATTGGTAACCTTTCTTTCGCCGGCCGGGTGGTGTTTTACCATGAATATATTATCTGCTTTAACCCCGACGATTACAAGGCCTTCATGGATAATAAGAAAGGTATTTTTGGCCTCATCGTTCATGAGTCGGTAAAGAAATTTTACGAGTTGCTAAAAGAATACAGAGCCTTAGGCAAAACCGTAGAACCTTCCGCCAATAAATGGATATTTCGCTTTGTGGCAGCCCCCGATTATCCGCAGGGTGATTTGAGTTTTATTGGTAAGCTGTTGCCCGATAGCGCCAAGAACGAGCAGAAAGAAGAGAACCTGCGGGTAACCTACATCCCACGCCAGACGGGCATTGCACAGACGTTTGATATTAACCCCGACATACTAAAAGATTTTCATTTTTATAGCGATGGCTATTTTGAAGTGCCCTTCCGCGATGATTTTAAATATGAGGAAGGCCAGGTAAAAAACACGCCGGGCACTGCAACGCCTTCAGCTAAAAATGTGGTTAACCGCAATGCTATCGCCCGTTTGGAAACGATCATCCCGGACAAGGAATTTGCCGGTAAAAAGATTGAGTATTTTATGGAAGCGGACGAGATAGTCGTATCCGGAAAAGAAGAGACCAACGATGTCGCTAACTTTTTTAAGATCCCTTCCGATTGGGTAAACACGCCACATTTACGGATACGTTATAATCGTGATGAAAATAAATTGTACCTCGCTTCGTTTGGAGAAAAAACGGTAGTGAACGAAAAGGAAATGCCACGCAGTGAAGAAGCGGCGCCGCAATGGACGGAGCTGCCGTTCAATTCCCGCATTCTGCTGAATGGCATTGTTGGTGTGAATATTTTTAAACCCTGAGTATGACGGCAATTATTTCGTTAGTGTTGTTAGGCATTTGTGTGTGTATGTTGATAGCGCATTTTGCTGAAATAAAAATCACCCACAAAAAATAATGGCGGATACTTTTTTCGGCCTTACCGATATTGGCAAACTTCGTGATACCAACGAAGATGTTTTTATGGCCCAACCACTTTCCAATGGTTGGCTGCTGGCCTGTGTGATAGACGGTGTAGGCGGCTACGAAGGTGGAGAGATTGCTGCCGCTATTGCCAAAGAAACCATTCTTCAACTGCTGCAAAAACCCTTTACCGATGCACTGGCAACATTAAAAGCTGCGGTGCTGAAAGCCAACATAAATATTTACACAGAGAAACAAAAGGCAGGCACTAATAAAGACATGGCCTGCGTGTTAACCATAGCTTTAGCTGATGTAGCGAATAATATTTTTTACTATGCCCATGTAGGCGATACCCGCATGTACCTGCTACGCGATAGTTCGTTAGTGAAGGTTACCAAAGACCAATCCTTTGTGGGTTTTTTAGAAGATAGTGGGCGGCTTTCGGAGAAGGAAGCGATGCAGCATCCAAAGCGAAACGAGATTAATAAAGCACTAGGTTTTGACGGCGCTATTGAAAAAGATGAAGAGTACGTTGAAACAGGATCTTCACCCTTTTTGCCAGGTGATGTTTTGCTGCTTTGCAGCGATGGCCTGACTGATTTGGTGACGGCCAAAAGCATGACGGATATATTACTGGCCGATACGTCGCTACAGCAAAAGGTCGAGGGTTTGATTGCAGCGGCTAATAAAGCCGGCGGGAAAGATAATATCACGGTTGTTCTTGTTGTGAATACTAAAAAGCCGTTAAAACAAAAAGCCACTAAACCTATCGCCGTAGCAAAAAAGGCAGAAAGCGTTGGCGAAGAACCGGTAGCCGTAGAAGCAACAAAGGAACCGGCACCCATTATAAAAAAACGTCGAAGCGGCATGCTTCCGGTTTTGTTATTATCGCTTTTGTGTTTGGGCCTGGGCGCAACCACCTACTGGTTTTGGAAACAAAATAAAGAGTTGATAAAACCAGCGCTGGTCCCTGTAAAACGTGTTCCAAATGAAATGGAAAAAAGATTGCGAGACAGCTTAGCCATTGCATCAAAAAGGTTACTGATAACAGATTCCATTTTTGGTCAGAACATCATCATCGGCGATACAATGTACATCCGTCAGGATAGTTTGCACATTATTGGAAACGGCTCCACGTTGCAAAGCGATTCATCTTACCATGGGCCTGCTTTTTTTGTTACTGCTAATTGTAAATATTTGTTGTTGGAAAATATAATATTCAACGATTTTACTACTGCCATTATCACGCAAAGCAAAGGACTTCAATTAAAAAAGATTGTCTTTCACCATATCGCAGTGCCCATTCAGCAAAACCATCTGATATCGCTAAATGATACGGTAACCGGAATCCTTCGTGATAGTTTTCTATTTAAAAAAGATTCGACCCATAAATAAAAAAACCGCATGGCATCTTTCATTCGCAGCCGCAATTTGGAACGTGTTTTTTTACTGGCTCTTGGAGCGGTGCTGCTCTATCTTTTTCTGCAATTATTTACGGTGCTGAAGAAAAAAATGGCCGATGTGCCGCAGCGGTTAAGCGATGGCTCTCTAATGAATCTGAACGGTTCAAAACCCGCCGAAAACTTAGCTGCCTTGCTGCAAAAAGGTTTTTATTACGAAGACCCGAAGGATATCGAATTGATTAAAACCGTTGCTACAGGCGGGTTTCAGCGGGTGAGCGAAATGGATAACATTGGTGAACTGAATAAAAAAGCTTTTGAGTTAACTGTGTCTGATGCGGAATCGGCCGGTGGCGAATCGTTTCGCAAGCGGGCCAGGGTAGCCCGTTTGTTGATTGGTTTTAGCGGGTCTGATTCGTTGCGTTTTGAGCAAGAGAGAAGCCGTCCGCCAAAGCTGCCATCGGCGGTAAATGTTGGATTAGGCAATCATATTATCAGTGGCGCCATTCAGTCTCCCGACAAGCAATTAAGCAGCGGCACCCTTGTACGCCTGCAAATGATTTTACCGCAGGATAGTTTGTACAGCGATGTTGTGGAAGATGAAGGAAGAACCGTTCATGATTCATCGGCTACACTGTTGAAGGTTTACCGCCTCGATTCTTTTAATCATCGTCAGTTGGTGTCGTTAACAGCTTATGCAAGAACAGATAATGCCGGCCATTTTTCCTTTGAAGGGTTGCCTTCCGATAAAGCCTTCGACGTGCTTCCGCTAAAGCCCGGCTTTCAATTTGGCGCACCTAAAGGCGTGCAGGATTTGGAAGAAAATGCAACGCTCAATTTTGTACAAGCACCGCATAAAATCAAATTGTTTTCTACAAGAGACTTTAATAATCTGCGCAAGGAAAAAGCCTTTGTCGTTCGTACACCGGAAGAAGTGACGAAGTGGTACTGGATCATCGTTGCTACTTTTTTCGGAAGCTTTTTGTTGCTCCATGTTTTTCTGTCCATTCGTTTTCCATCGGCCGATCAACTCCTTCTTCCGGTAATCATGTTACTGACCGGCATTTCATTTCTTACCCTGTTATCATTGCAAGATCCTTTGCGTGACCGCTTCTTCGGCCGCAGCACCTTGGTATTTTTTGCAGCCGGTGTCCTCGGTATTTTTTTACTGACGCTTTTTAATCTTAAAAAATTCACTACCGACTCGGGCTTGTTCCGCGTATTTCTTTTTAAGAAAAACGACAAAGCGGCCAACGGTTGGCCATGGGCCATTGGCGCCATGGGTTTGCTGTTGATGACGATTTTATTTGGTACCGGCCCCGAAGGCAGTGGCGTAAAAGTGAACCTGTTTGGCGCCCAACCATCGGAGATCGTTAAGTTTTTAATTGTTGTTTTTTTGGCTGGCTTTTTTGCTACCAACGAAAAATTTATATCGGAGTACGGCCGCTGGCAAAAGCGCTGGCAGTTCTTTGGCTTTGCACTCACCGCTATACTTGGCGCTATCTTTTTGTTTCTTATCCTTGGCGACTTAGGACCCGCTATGGTGGCTTGTTTTACTTTCATTATTCTATTTTCTTTTTCCCGTGGCGACTTTGCTTATGCTGTTGCTACGGCGGCCGTTTATGTGCTCATCATCTGGTTAACAGGCAACAATATTTTCCTCGCTACTGGCATCACCGTTGCTTTATTATTGCTCGCTATTCTCTTTATAAAAAAACAATTAACTGAATCGGCGGTGATGTTATTAGTAGTGATGGCCGGTTTCCTTTTACTGGATAAAGTACCGAAGATTGAGAAGCTCCTTCCAGGTCCGGTAGGCCGGTTGGTGGATCGCAAAGCCATCTGGCAAAACCCCTGGGACAATGAAGTTTTTGGTGGCGATCAGATAGCCAACGGCTTGTGGGCTATGAGCAGCGGCGGCATTAGCGGTCAAGGTATCGGACAAGGATTTGCCAAAACCATTCCCGAAGCGCATACCGATATGATCCTTCCCTCCATGGGCGAAGAGTTTGGCTGGGCGGGCATTGTATGCGTGTTCATTGTTTTTCTTTTGTACCTGCACCGGGCTATTATCATTGGCCGGCAAACAGGAACGCCCTTTCTTTTTTACCTCTGTGCCGGTATTGGCATTGCTACGTTTGTACAATTTCTTTTAATAGCCGGCGGTTCCGTTGGCGCCTTGCCTTTATCTGGTGTGTCGCTTCCGTTTATGAGCTATGGTGGCTCATCGTTGATCATGAATATGATCGCCGCAGGCTTTCTATTATCCGCATCAGTGGTAAGGGGTTCTGCGGTGCAAATGAAGTTTATAGCAAAACAGCAAGATCGCAACATCATGCCGGCATTGATAGCAGCATTAATTGGTGTGATATTGCTCGGCGTTAACGTTGGACAGTATCTTTTCAACAATAAGGCCTGGGTAACGCAACCGGCCCTTGTCGCTGACAGAAGCGGTGCCCGGATGTTTAGTTATAATCCTCGAATTGCTATTTTGATGAACCGGCTTGGCGCTGGTAATTTGTTGGACAGAAAAGGAAGGGTATTAGCCACCGGCAACCCGGATGTTTTTTTGAAACAGGAAGATTCACTCATCTCCGCGGGGCTTAACCCTGTTAGCCTGCAAGCCTTATCCCACAAGCGTTTGGACCGGTTCTATCCCTTTTATGAAAGTGCTTTTTTCTGGACGGGTGATATGAATACCGGTGCGTTTTTAGGTGGCACCAATGGCTACTTTGCGGAGTACGAACACATGGCGCAACTGAGAGGTTTTCCTTCTCCTGAAACCAAGTTTAACGTGGTGGCAAGCCGGTTTAGAGAGAACCGTTTTTTGCCTCGTACCGAAACAGAAATGACGGTGGCCAAACGAGACTTTAGTGCCTTGGCGCCGTTACTTTTAGCGGGCATCAACAGCAAAGCAGTGGACTCTTTTAAGCAGCAAAACCGCGATGTGCAGATGACCATAGATGCGGCCCTTCAAACAGGGTTGCAACAGGCTTTACAGAATTTAGATACGTTGAAGAACAGCCGCATTTCTGTTGTTGTGATGGAGGATAATACCGGTGATGTTTTGGCATCGGCTATGTACCCGGCGCCTCCGGTGAACGATCCAGATCGTATGGGTTTATCGAATGCGGAAATTAATCGCCTGCCTTATTTTTTAACCACACAAGACCTTGGTTTTACTTATGCCTCGCAGCCCGGTTCTACTGCTAAATTGATCACTGCCTCAGCGGCATTTAATAAGTTGGGATTAGCCGCGGAAAAGAAAACCATCCGTGTTCGTCCCGAAGATTTAATTCGTGTAAAAAGTGAAGAACCGGATGAAGTAGGCAACATTACCATTGAACGTGGCATTGTAAAATCAAACAATCCTTTCTTTATACGCTTAGCTAATGAAGAACGTTTGGAAGAAGATATGGGGGCCATTTATATGAAAGCTGGACTATTTCTTCGTGGCGTGGGCGGCTATTTTTATGATGGCGATTTAGGAAATTCCGAACAACAAGAGAAGTGGTTGAACATCTGGCGCAAGACCGAGTTTAATTCAATCAGATCATACAACAAAGATAACATTCGCCGCACAAGAGGCCGTGGTATTTCGGGCATGGCCTGGGGACAAGGCGAACTGATTGCCACACCGGCAGCAATGGCCCGTGTAGCATCGGCCATAGCCAATGGCGGCGTGATGATGCACAGCCGGTATGTAATGAAAGTCAGCGATTCAGCCATTGCTTTAGAAGCAGGTGTTCCGCTATTAAAAGATGCGCCGGCGGCTGACCTGATGACGAAGTACATGAAGGAGCAAAGCGCCAATAGAAAAGATAAGTTAGGGCTTGTAGTGGCCGGCAAAACCGGTACGCCGGAACGCATTTTAAAAGGCGAACGGATCAATGATGGGTGGTATGTATTTTTTGCCCCCAAGGCAAAAGGTCTCGGCCATATTGTAGTCTGTGTACGTATAGAAAGAACACGGGGATCGAGTGTGGCCGTGCGTTTGGCAGGAAGCCAGGTGATACCTATTTTGAAGAAGTACGGGTATATACAAAGCTTTGAAGAAAAGAAATTGAATTAAGCGTCGTATTCTTTGTGGTTCATTGTGTCCGTCGTGTTCCAAAAGTACAGGAGCACAAAGGACACTAAGTTTTACACGAAGAACACAAAGAAACTTTATCGTAAAATATAAACGGTTATGCTAAGCATATTTAAAAAAGAAGAAGGTCCGGTTGATGTAAAAACATTACGTCACAGCATTGTTCAATTTATAAAAACGCAGCTTCAAAAATGGGAAGGCGGCGAGGGCGCCAACATCAAGGGATTGCAACTGTTTTTAGCGCCTTCAGCGGATGAAAGACATTTGTATGAAGCGGCCGTTTATGTGGATGACGAAACAAAGTTCAAATACGAAGAAGTGCAGCGCATTGCCGATGATTATGCGATAGAACTGCCAGCCGGTTGGACGTTGGAAATTTTGTTTGGCGACACGCTTCCTGATGAAGCGGTAAAAGCAAAGGATATAGCGGCAGCCCTGCATGTTTCCACCAAAAAGCAACCGGTACTTACCACGCAAACAACAGCGTACATCACCATCATGATCGGCGAAGCGGAAAAAGAAACTTATTCCTTATCGGCCGCTGGCGGCAAAGTTTGCATAGGCAGGGAAAAGCGGGTGCAAACACCCGAAGGTTTTTTGCGGGAGAACACGATTGCTTTTACCAGCGCTACGCAAAATAAAGCCAACCAGTTTATCAGTCGCCAACATGCCCACATCGAGTGGAACACCGAAGCAGGCGCCTTTTTTTTATATGCTGATGAAGGCGGTGTTCCGCCGCGTAATAAAATAAAAGTGCAGTCGGTTGATGGCAGCATAGAAAGGTTGCAAAGCACGCAGTTAGGGCATTTGCTGCGGGAGGGTGATCAAATTGTATTGGGAGAAACGGCGTTGCTGAAGTTTGGGTATGCGGCGTGAGAGTTTACAACATTAGAGTATCATTATCTTTTCTTCTTCAACCATGTGTAACGCTTTCGTAATTCGTCATAACTGTCGAACCTGAGTTCATTAACAATGCTATCGTAGAGGACATCGTTGTTATGTAAAATCTTGACAATTTGCTTTCTGCAAAGTCCGCAATTCGTCTTGCTATAAATCATTTCCAAAGGTTCTTTACAGTCTTTGATATCGTTCTTTTTATAAATTTCAATTATCCCGAAAACAATGGAGTGAATGTAATTATAGCCGTCTGAACGCTGTATTATATCCATTAAAAGTTTATGATCCCCGTTTTCATAATTGCTCACTAACAGATTTAAATAATCAGAAGGATTTCTTTTGTCGGTCAATTTTTTTAAAGCAAGTTTTCTTATGTCTTCGCCTGAAAAATGACTCAGAGCATCCACAGCGAATTTAGTAAGCCTTGTCTTTGATGGATTCTTGCCGGCAGCGATTTTAAGTAATGGCTTATAATCAAACGGGAACTTTCTTTTGGCAAAAAACCGCAAGTACATTTCCTGTCTTTGTTTATTCGTTTCAGCAAAGGCTTCTATTGCCAGCTTTTCAACATCTTCAGTCGAAAGATCATTAGCCTTATCAACTGATATGAAACGAAATTTATTTGCGTCTATCTTTTCCTTTATTAAGTTATACGAGATTTTTTTAGCCCTTGTACGTTTAGGAATATCCCATTTGTTTTTAAGGATTGATTGATAGTAGGCTTCAATAAACTTATTGTCTTTTCCGGCCCTCTCCAGTTCTTTATAAACAGAAACGTTTTTATTCTCTTTTTGAAAATTATCTATACGCCAACTATCTTCCCAATCATCCTGCTCAACTATTCTTTTGCCAACAGATTCCGCAACTCTTAAAACGCCGGCAAGCCCATAAAGTTCCATTAATTGGTCTTGCCCACAAAACTCATAGCCTTCAATATCATTTTTTTCAAAACGATGTTGCAAGATATTTTTAGCGTCTGAGTTTCCATCTTTGTAGAAAAGAACAGCTAAATCGCAAAGTTGGTCAAGATTCCAACCTTCCTTCTTTTTAGTTTCAAGTTTTTGCAACACCGCTTTTGTAATTTGTTCTTTCTTTGAGGATTTTTTAGTAAGTCTGAAAATATAAGCTGCGTGGCTCCCTTCACATTGTGGATCGAATGCAAAGTTTGTAGTGGCTCCTTTTACGATCAGATCCGAGAAATCAATAGCCGGGTAATTTTTTAAGATCAGATAAGCCTCGCCTGTTCCGCGTTTTAGTGAGCTTAAAAATTGTTTCCTAATATCAGTCGGGTTGGGGTTCATGTATAACCGGCAATTTTCCATTGTGTTTGCTTGCCATAATAAATTTACATTGTCGCGTAATACAATAGTACAGTAACCTTCTCTCAACCTACCCTAATTCAGTTTTACTTTGTACCACTATGTCCCAAAAAGATAATACGATAAAAGTTACGGTTGATGCCATTGTTTTTGGCTATTCCAAAACCGACGGTGTATCGGTATTGCTGATCCAGCGTAAGTATGCGCCGTTTAAAAACTGCTGGGCCTTACCCGGTGGTTTTGTGCAAGGCGGCGAATCGCTGGAAGCCGCTGTGGTGAGGGAGTTGGAAGAAGAAACCGGAATTAGCGTCAGCTATCTGGAACAACTTTACACCTTTGGCGAACCAGGCCGGGACCCCCGCCAGCGCATTATTTCGGTAGCTTATTTTGCGCTGGTGAAGAGCGGTTTGTACCAGGCATTGAAAGCCACTACCGATGCTGAGGAAGCCGCCTGGTTTAACATTAAAAGCCTTCCTAAACTCGCCTTCGATCACAAAGAAATTTTGAAAACGGCTATTGAAAGAGTAAGGGTTAAAATTCGATACCAACCGATAGGGTTTGAGCTGTTGGACAAATCGTTTCCTTTCTCCGATCTGGAGAAACTTTACACTGCACTGCTCGGCCGCGATATAGACCGCCGCAATTTTGCCAAAAAAATGATGGCCTTCAATGTGTTGGACGAAACCAGCGAAGTAGCTAAAGCCGAAGGCAAAGGACGGCCGGGAAAGCTATACCGCTTTAATAAAAAACGCTACCAGCAGTTGACCAGGGAAGGTATCAGCTTTGAAATTTAACCCACTGCTATTTTGCGTATTTATTACACAAAAATTGGAAGCGCATACCATTCCGTTTTATATTTGTGTATAAAATACGCAAAATGAAAACAACTGCTGTTATCATCGCCCGTTTTCAAACGCCGTTCCTGCATGATGGGCACCGGTACCTGATCGAACACATTCAGGCACAGCATCACAAGGTAGTAGTGGTGCTGGGTGTTTCGCCGGTAAAAGGCAGCAAGCTCAATCCTTATGATTTCTATACCAGGGAACGCCTGATTAAGAAAGCCTATCCGGAATTATTGGTGCTTCCGCTGGCCGATCATCCCTCTGATGGTATATGGTCGGCTAACCTTGACGCCTTGCTGATGGAAACCTTTCCCCGCGAAACGTTTTTACTTTACGGCGGCCGCGATAGTTTTATTCCGGCCTATAGCGGCCGCCTCGCTTCGCAAGAGTTACCACCGCATCAGCACTACTCCGCTACGGCACTCCGCACCGAAAATTCAGACCGCGTATTGGACTCCGAAGACTTCCGGCTTGGCATCAACTATGCCTATCATAACCTGTATGCCAAAGTATATCCAACGGTAGATGTGGCCTTGTTTAAAGAGGAGCGGACGTATCTTTTATTGGGCAGAAAAAAAGGTCGCCAGGAGTGGCGTTTACCCGGTGGATTTGTGGATGCAGGCGACAGCGATTTTGAATCCGCCGCTAAGCGTGAGTTGATGGAAGAATGTGGAAAGGTGGAGGCCAGCCCGATGCTGTATATCGGGTCTGCAAAGGTTGACGATTGGCGGTACCGGCGCGAAGAAGATAAAATTATTACGTTGCTTTTTGCGGCTGATCTTTTGTATGGCCATGCAGTGGCGGGCGACGACCTCGCGGAGGTGGAATGGTTTGAAGTAGCCGGTCTTGAAAATATGCTGACGCGACAGGTTATCGCGGCCGGGCATCAGCCACTCATTCAAATGTTACTACGTAAAATAAATCATGATAACAAAGAGATAATTACCCAAAATTTTAAGTAATGAAAACAACTGAAAACCTGGTGCTATTGGCCGACGCCTATAAATATTCGCACCATAAACTATATTACCCCGGCACTACTAAAATTTATTCTTACCTCGAAAGCCGGGGTGGCGTATTTGATGAAACCATTTTTTTCGGCTTGCAGTATTATTTAAAGCATTACCTCGAAGGCGCCGTTATTACTAAAGAAAAAGTGGATGAAGCCGCCGAAGTGTTGCCACAGATTTTTGGCCGCGATGATGTATTCGACCGCTCCAAATTCGACCACATCATAACCCAACATGGAGGATGCTTGCCGGTACGCATTAAGGCTGTAAAGGAAGGGTGGGTAGTGCCAACCCACAATGTGCTAATGACCATTGAAAACACAGACCCAGCCTGCTTTTGGCTCACTAACTTTTTAGAAACGTTGTTGATGCAGGTTTGGTACCCGTGTACGGTAGCTACGCTGTCAAACGAAATAAAAAAAGTAGTCGAACAGTATTACTGCGATACAGCTTCGTATGCGGCCAATACCGGCATTGACTATGTGTTGAACGACTTCGGTTTTCGCGGCGTCAGCTCGGTAGAAAGTGCCGGCCTTGGCGATGCGGCGCACCTCTTAAGCTTTCGTGGCAGCGACACCATTGAAGGTTCGGTTTTTGCCCGCCGCTATTATAATACCCAAACTGTTTATGGTGTTTCAGTACCTGCAACTGAACACTCTATCTGCACATTATTAGGTGAAGAAGGTGAGGCCGAAATCTTTAAGCATATCCTTCAAACATTTCCCGCCGGTACGGTTTCCTGCGTATCGGATTCGTACAATATTTTTCGTGCCTGTAGCGAGTATTGGGGCGAAGAATTAAAGCAGATGATACTTGATCGTGATGGAACCTTGGTTATTCGTCCCGACAGTGGCGACCCGGTTTTTACCCTGCTAAAAGTCTTTGACATTTTGTTTCAAAAATTTGGCTTTACCAGTAATGAAAAAGGCTATAAAGTTTTGCCTTCACAGGTAAGAGTACTGCAAGGCGATGGTATAGACAACAACTCCATTCGTGCTATATACGGCGCCTTAAAAGTGAATGGCATCAGTGCCGAAAATTTATTGCTGGGCATGGGTGGCGCCCTGCTGCAAAAGCTGGATCGGGACACACAAAAATTTGCTTTCAAATGCTCCTATGCTGAACTGGGTGATAGGAAAGTTGACGTACAAAAACAACCGGTAGAATTGGATAAACATGGCGCCCTGCAGCCTTCATTCAAAAGCTCAAAAGCCGGCCGTTTGAAACTGATTTTAACCGCCGATGGCTATCAAACTACAAAAGAAGAGGCGTTGCCTGAATACGCCGATCAATTAGAAACTGTTTTTGAAAACGGCGTTATCATGCGCGAGGAAACTTTTGAAGTTATTAAAGAGCGAGTAGCAGTGACACATAAGCAAGGAGCGCTGGTTAGGTAATGTTGTTAGGATCGGTTACCGCAAAAAAAGATAGCAGTATTGTGAAGAAGTTTTGGGCGTGTCCCTAGCGGGGCCCCATCCCTCAGAGCTTCGCTCGTAACCCTTCTGGTTACCCCCGTCAGGGGAAGGCCACCAGCACCACAGCCCTTGCTCATACAATCATTTATTGTTTTATCGGTCTCTCTTTAATGCCATGATGTTTCATCAATAGCAATTCATCCACGCTTACTTCAAGTAAAGATGGTTGCGTCCAAAGACTCCCCACCGTCCAGCGCCTTATTGCGTGGTAACTTAATGCCTCACTGAACTTTAAAGAAAGCCACACGCAATACAGCGCCTTTAGTATCTACCCATTAAAGCCACTAAAAGAACATACGATTCAAACTATGTTTAGCGAGGCAACAAATCAGGTAAGAAGGATAGAAGACGCAGTAAATAATTGAACCAAGTAATGATTAACTGTTGTGCGTTGGCCATGGGCAAAAACAGCGGAGCATTTGTTTTTAGCCTCCACTTTTTTGCTCCACTTTTTTTGTCAAGAAAAAAAGTGGAAATAACTTATAATAAAGAAACACCTTGATGGGATGAAAGCCGCCAGCACAAGGCGTTCCGAAGGAATGCAAAAGCAAATCTCCAAGATTATTTCTGCCCGCAAAACATTCCTACGGAACATGTAGAAAAAAAGCTTTTAAGAAATGAGTATAACAGACAGTCATCACCTAACCATCTTATAAAACAGCATCAAAGAAAAGCAGCCATAAATCTTTTGAGAGCTTGCTGTGCCTATCCACTAATCTTCATTCAAAAAACACTAATCAAATATGAATTTGTCTTACTCATATCACACGACAAACAAATTCCTTTCAACAGATTTTACTACCTTAACCCAAAATCAAACTATTGCTTATGCGTTTTCTTCTTGTTGCTTTTATAGCATTACCCTTTTTATCGCCGGCCCAAAAAATTAAAAGTATTGGCAACACCAAATCCGGTCAAAAAGTAATTGAAACTTATGCGCTGTCACTAAAAGAAACGAAGTCCACGGTAACCACCTTGCGCTTCCGGTCAGTTGGGTCTAACTACTATGCTTTTATATCCGGGTCAGGTTTAGGCGTCAGTACTATATCTCCGCAAGACCAGGTAGTGTTTATATTGGATAATGACAGTACCGTTACACTTACATCTACCGGGCGCCAGGCCTGGTGGTACCGCGACAGCGGCCTCAATTCTTACCAGCACCGATATACCATACGTCGCAACGACCTGGAAGCTTTAGCGCAGGGCAAGCTTAAAGCCATTCGCAAATCGGCGGGAGATGATTATACCTACATCAGCATCGCACCGCGTTTTCAGGAACGGGCTAAGCGATTAAGCGCCTTGTTTGTAAAGTACCTGCCTAAAATAACTACTACTACCACCGCTAAAGAGCCGATGGTTGTGAATACAAAAACCGACGCACCGGAAGTGAAAACAACGGACGGTGGAGCGGTGACTAACATTAAAGCAGAAGATGCAGCACAACATATAGGCGATAGTGTAACAGTATGTGCCAAGGTGTTTACGGCCCGCTACTTAGATAGAAGCAAAGGCAAGCCCACGCTGCTTAACCTGGGTGCGGCTTATCCCAACCAGCCGCTTACGGTGGTTATATATGAAGAAGGCAGAGCGAAGTTTACTACTGCACCGGAAGAAGCTTTTAAGGATAAAGAAATTTGCGTGAGTGGCGTATTACAACTCTATAACGAAAAGCCGCAAATGGTGGTACGTAAGCCAGAACAAATAATAATTAAGTAATAAAACTTTATCAAAATACATAGAGCGTAAAGACAATCTTCAAGATTGTCTTTACGCATTTTTATCAATTAAAACCTGCAATAAAACTTAGGTAACGTCTGACTTCTTTTCCATAATAGCCTGCCCCGTCGGACATAAATCGAGCAGTACACAGTGTTGGTAATCGGGCCGGTAATGCGTGCAGATTCTTTGTCCATGACGCATCATGAGTTGATGATTGTCGTACACGTCCTGAGCGTTAAAATCCGCTGGCAGCAAGTCTTCCAACACACGATTGGCTTTTGCCTCACCTATTTTTTCGGGTATGATGCCCAACCGTACCGCCACCCGAAAATGGTGCGAATCAACAGGCAATGCTTTTCCACGAAGAGTACTAAAAGATAAAACTGCGGCGCTTGTTTTCGGACCTACACCGGGCAATGCTTCCAGCCAGGCTCTGGCTTCCGCTGCTTCCATTCCGGCTAAAAAATCCAATGATAAATGTCCTGTTTGTTCGCTCACCAGCCGTAACACCAACTGTATCCGTGGCGCTTTTTGTTCCGGCCAGGTGCAAGGGATGATGGCCTCCTGCACGGCGCCTGTTGAAGCGTCCATCACTGCCTCCCACGAGCCAAACCGCTCCATTAAATTAGCAAATGCTTTGGCTGAATTACTGTTTTTGGTACGATGGGATAACAGGGCAGATACTAACTCACTGAGCGGATCAAGATCATGAAAGTAACTGATGCCGCTGCCGTAAACTTCGGCTAAGCGGTGATGCACTTTTATTACAAAATCAGCTTTATTTTCTATGGTGATGATCATGGCCTTTCGTTATGTGTTATAAAATGGATGTGTTCATAATGGCCTCTTCGTAATGGCAATACAGAATAAGACCAAATGTTATGCCGCAGGAGTAAAAACTTCTGGATAGTATTAAAAGGGTACGGGCACCATTAAGATATTTACTGAGATAAAAAATAATTCATGCTTACCAATAAAGACGTAGTTCGTATCAGCAAATTTTTGAGCCTGGCACTACGTCATCAGCCGGAGTTTGCAGGACTAACATTGGAGGAAAACGGATGGGCGAACATTGCTGAATTATTACCAAAACTAAAAGCCAATGGCATGATGGTATCAGAAGAAGACCTGCAGTTACTGGTAAGAACAAATAGCAAACAGCGCTTTGCTTTTGACGAAAGCGGAACTAAAATCAGGGCCAGTCAGGGGCATTCTGTTAAAGTAGCCATTGACTTCGCAAAAGCAGATCCACCAACAGTTCTGCACCACGGTACTGCAGTTAAAAACGTAGCTGCCATTTTACAGGATGGGTTGATAAAACAAAGCCGTCACCACGTACATTTAAGTACTAACCTTGATACCGCGTTAACGGTTGGAAAGCGCCATGGGGAAGCTGTTGTATTGGAGGTGGCGGCCGAAAAAATGCGGGGCGATGGTCATCAATTTTACCTTTCTGCAAATGGTGTATGGCTTGTAGATTTTGTGCCTGCTTCCTATCTTAACCTCCTGTCAACCCAATAATAGTAAAAGCGCGTTGATTCAAGCAAAGCCACTATTACGCTATTAACCAAGTAAAAAAAATTTGCATTGCCGGCGCTCTTTAATAAAAAAATTCGCTTTGTAATGACTTCGGCAGAATCATGATGCTTGCCGTGGCCTGACGAATGCCATGAACATACAGTATAAACTGGTTGCTGGCATTGCCGTGGCAAACTCCGTGAACGCATTGTATCTTTCGTTCGTAATCTGCTTATGAGGTATTTTGCTTTTCTCCTTTCCGTACTGCTGTTCATTCAGACCTCCGCTTTAGCGCAAAATGATCCAGTATGGTCAAAATCTGGGTATGGTAACGAGTTGCAAATGACTTCACCTATAAGTTACCTTATTGACACAGGTGCTACACAAAATTTTACGTCCATTACCCAAAAAAATTTCACTGCGTCGCATGATGATTTTAAAGCCTGCATCGCCAACCATTTTCGCGGAAATGCTTTCTGGTTAAGGTTTTCCGTAATTAATCGTACGGATAAAGCTACGCGGACTTATTTTTATTTTGGCGATTTTGACATCGTCGAGGTTGAGGTAAATACGGCTGACACTACGACTATTTTTTTTGGTGGCCGATTACAAAAACAGGGTACGCTCCAAGATACTGCCTCACCCTACTTTTCTAACATTCCGGTGCGGTTGGCGCCCTATCAACCTACTACCTTTTATGTAAAAATAGTGCAGCACACAGAAGGTAACAGTTTCGAAGGCATTGAAGTTTATTCGCCTGAAGCCTTACAGGCTACTGTAGCTAAGGGGTATTATTCCAACCGGTCCAACATCATACTGCAATTGTTATTTCAGGGCTTTATGCTTTGCCAAATTATTTTTATTACACTACAATGGTTTTTTGCACGCACGAAGGATTATTTCTATTATCTCGTATATCTCCTTCTTATTTCACTTTACTTTTTCAGCCGGTACGAAGGCATGACAGGTGAAAACATTCTCTTTGTTCGCCATCCTATATTGGCCGTTTACCTCCATGAAATTTTGCTCACCTTGCCTTATTTTTTTAACTATCGTTTTTCGCGTTATTTCTTAGAGATGGCTATTTACTTTCCCCGCATGAATAAGGCGCTAAAGCGGATGGAGTTTGCCGTGCTTGGCATCGTAACGGTAAATACCGTATTGCTGGTTTGTTTTTTTAACGTCCGGCTTTATGCTTTTATCGGCGCTGTTTCCTCAGCCGTATTTTTTTTTACTTCCTTTATTTTTATCATTTACCTGCTTACGCAAAAACAAAAAAAGTATGGTTATTTTGTTATCTGCGGTGGCCTTGCTGTAGGGTTGGGCGGCATAACTGGTATTGTACTTAGTTTTTTGCGCGACTACAATTACTATAATATCCCCATTAAAAATCTGCTGATTTTTGGACAGACAGGATTTTTAATAGAAGTCATCCTCTTCACCCTAGCCTTAAGCCAAAAGAAAATTATTGATGCACGGAAGGTGGCCGATCTTGAAATGAAAGCACTGAAAGCACAAATGAATCCACACTTTATTTTTAATTCACTGAGTTCGATACAGGACAGCATTGTGCATCAAAAAACAGATGTAGCGTCTAAATACCTCGGCAAATTTTCCAAATTAATCAGAACAGTGCTGGAGAATTCGGACCGCAAATACATTACACTGCAACAGGAAATAGATTATCTCACCCTTTACCTGGAACTGGAATCGTTTCGTTTTGACAACTTTACCTTTTTTCTTTCAACAGCCGGAATAGAAGAAATTTCCTTTATAAAAATTCCCTCGATGCTGGTGCAGCCTTATGTGGAGAATGCCATTAAACATGGGCTTAGCCACAAGCAAGGTGATAAGAAACTCATAGTAACATTTGCAGCGGGTGAAGAAAGAACGTTGCAGGTAACTATTGAAGACAATGGCATTGGCCGTGAAGGTTCGGTAATTATTAATCAGGCCCGCCTTTCTTCTCATCAATCAATGGGGATGAAAATAACCGAAGCAAGATTGCAGTTACAAAACGGCTATGCGCAGCAACGGGTAGAAATTTCAGATTTGATAGGCGAAAGAGGAGAACCGACCGGTACCCGTGTAACGATCTACATACTTTTAGAAGACTAACTATGATACAGGCGATTATTATTGACGACGAAAAAAAGTGCATTTCACTGTTGCAGCAACTGCTTCAAAAATCGTTTCCCGAGGTGCAGGTAGTAGCCACCGCTACCAACCCGGAAGAAGGCATCCGGTTGATTCGCCAACACGAGCCGTCCCTGCTATTTACCGATATAGAAATGCCGAACAAGAATGGCTTTCAGGTGGTAGAAGCCACGCGGGACGTGCCGTACGATGTTATCTTCACTACCGCCTATCAGCAGTACGCCATCAATGCCATTCGTTTTGCCGCACTCGATTATCTATTAAAACCGATAGAGACCGATGAATTGGCAGGCGCCATTGGCCGGTATAAAACCCGTCATAAAAATGATCATCAGCAACAACAATTTGACCTGCTGTTTACCAACTTAAAAAACATCACGCAACCTTTTAATAAACTGTCCATCGCCACTACCGAGGGCATCATCTTCATCAACACCTCCGACATTGTATATATAGAAGCGGCGGGCAGCTACACTAAATTGTTTTTAAAAAATGCGGATGTACTGGTCACGTCTAAAAATTTAAAAGAGTTTGAAGAGATGCTTTTGCATCAAACATTTTTTCGTATCCATCATTCCTATATCATCAATACCAACGAAATTAAACGTTATATAAAAGGCGATGGCGGCACCGTTATTATGACCACTTCCGCCGAGCTGCCCGTCAGTAAAAGGCGCAAAGAGGAATTTATTTCGCGGCTGAAATTATAGCTACGCGTTTCCACTTAGCCCCTTTTTCTTGCCACTTGCAAACCGCCTTACGGCAACGGACAAACATAGCGTTGTCCTTTTTTATTTACACCATAGTTTGGTTGTGTAAAAGCTGCTTCATTGATGAATAAGACAACCTCTCACCACGGACTAAAAATTATCAGGGTAGATGACTTGCGCCAGGCCTTTATTCAATTTAATACGCACTATACCTGCGATGTGATGCTGAAAGTAATGAGCGAAGAGGACAAAGAGGTTCGCATGTTACTGAACGAGGAACTGACAGAAGGCAGTCACAGCGTGGCTTTCAGCTTTGGTACTTTATCCGGCACCTTCAATATCCGGCTGGTTATAAACACTCCGGATTCCATTGACATAGAAACAGAAACAATCAATATTAAATAGTATGAAAACGTTATTGCTGCTTGCTGCCTTTGCATTTTCCGTCTCGTTACAGGCACAGATAAAAAAAGTAAAACAGGTCACTAAAGTAGTTCCTAAAAAAACGACTGCTACGGTTACACCACCCAGCCAAACGGTGGAGGTAAAAACCACCACTACCACTACGGTAATTGATACGGTGCCCGTGGCTTCGCCGGTAGTATTTAAGGCATATCAGAATTACGACTTTGTGCCGGGTGATACCATTGTATTTGAAGACCATTTTGCCGACGATCAGTTGGGCGAATTTCCATCGCATTGGAACCTTGGCGCCGGGCAGGCGGTGATGAATAAAGTGGGCGGACAAAATGCGTTGCTGCTTACCGAAGGCAACGGTGCGCATGTATCGCCATTGATAAAATCGCCACGCTATTTTTCCGATGCGTTTACTATTGAGTTCGACTGGTATATCAACAACGGCTACGGTCCGCACCTTTACTTTTACGATAACAGCGCCGATGCAAAAAATGCCTCCAATGAACTTGGCCAGCTTGCATTTGATCATGGCAGCGTAAATATGGGAGTGGAAAGCGCCGGCATAGATCTCAGCGGTTCCTTTCCGCCGGAGGTAGGCAGCGAAGAGCACCGCAACGAGTGGCACCACTTCGCTATTGCTTACAAGAAAAATCAGTTAAAAGTTTACGTTGATCAATCGAGGGCGTTGGTAGTGCCTAATCTCGGTATCGCTCCTCATGCCTTTGATATAGAAGGCATCGGCGACAAAGAAAACCCGATTATTTTTTCCAACCTCCGGGTGGCAAAAGGCGCCGGTATGAACATGCTGGGAAAGAAATTTACCGATGCAAAAATTGTTACGCATGGTATCAACTTCGATGTGAACAAAGCCGCTATTCATCCCGAAAGCATGGGCACCTTAAACTCCATAGCCCAGGTAATGAAGGACAATCCCGATATAAAGTTTGAAGTAGGCGGCCATACCGATAGCGATGGTGACGATGCGTTTAACATGGCCTTATCGCAAGCAAGGGCTAACGCAGTTCGCACGCAGTTAATCAGCATGGGCATTGATGCCGGAAGGCTTACCACAAAAGGTTATGGGGAAACAAAACCTATCAGCGATAATAAAACCTGGGAAGGAAAAGCGAATAACCGGCGGGTGGAATTTGTAAAAAAGTAAGAGCAATCCTCTTTATCATGTTTCAAAAACACAGCGTATGAAAAAAATATTTTTAAGCCTTTTTATATTGATTGGCGGCCTATCGTTTTCTGCAAAGGCACAGACGATAGATAAAATTTACCTGACGTTAGACACCGCGTCTAACAGCGGCAAATGTCCACGCTACCTGAAGTTCAAAGCTGTTTTATTAACCGACCGGCACCCCGGCCCTGCCACTATAAAATGGCTGAACCCAAACGGGTCGTTGATACATACAAGCACGGTTACCTTAACAAGCAGCGGTCAGGAGGTAGCGGTTTTTGAGTTAGGCATTCCCACTAAAATCACTACGTCTATCAGCGTTGTTACAACGGCTGCCAAACCCGTACAATCAAACCAGGTAAGCTACACTGTCACTTGTAAATAAGAAATCATGAAATGTAAAATCATTTTCTTTTTGTTGAGCATCGGTTTTATTTCAACCCTTCATGCGCAGATCATAGATAACAACCTAAAGGCTCCCACTGTGGTTACGCATCGCATCCCTATTCAAATTTCAAAGATAGACCTGGTGTCAGATTCGTCGAAGCCTGACGGCAACGGCCATAAAATTTATTTTCACGCCATCATTACATCAACAGGCACCGGCACGGTAGATTATCAGTGGATTGTCAGGGGAACCAATGGCCAGCCTAATATGCCGCCACCCGTTTCGCTCATCAATGGAACGCTTACGTTGAGTGGAACCGGTACCGATCATGCGTATCATACTTCCAGCTATGGCTCTCATGGCCTGATCACGATACAATTAAAAACCACCACGCCGGTAGTAGCCTTCTCGCCAACACGCACTTATTAAAACAAAAAACTAACAATTATCATTGTATGAAAAAAGTTCTGTTCGCCATCACTGGCATCGTCATTTCTTTTATTGCAGAAGCAAAAATCTGGAGGGTAAATAATACGGTGGGTGTTACCGCCGACTTTAGCACTACCACGGCGGCTTTCAGCAGTGCCAGTGTACAAAACGGAGATACGATTCATATAGAAGCATCGGCAAGTGCTTACCAAAACATTGTGGTTACCAAACGCGTTACCATCATTGGCGCCGGTTATTTTTTAACCGAAACCTCGCCACTGGTAGCTAACCAAAAAACGCAGGCCAATGCTAATGGCAGCTATATGGATTATCTGTATTTCGGTCCGGGCAGCAAGGGAAGTTCTGTCAGCGGTATCACCTGTTACCAGGTACAATTAGATGATAGCTTAATTACCGTGCAACGCTGCAAAATAAACGGCAGCCTTACAGTAAATATCAATAACAATATCTATGCGGACACCATCCGCCAGAATATCCTGGATGGTATGAGCAGCTATAACAACAACACCACAAAAGCTGAGAACCTGATTATCTACAACAACATCTTTACCGGGTATTATTGCCTGAATTTTTATTCTAATTGCATTAATCTGAACAACGGTTACTTTATCAACAACAGCTGCATTGGAGGCGCCAGTTATTTTAACTGTATCAACTTTACTTTTCAGAATGATATTCTTACCAGCCCTAACTTTTTCGCTTACCTGCCCTCTAATGTTTTATTCAACTGTATTTCTACCAACAGCGTTATACCGGCAAGCAACAGCAACCAGCAAAACGTTGATCTGAATACTGTGTTTGTGGGCTATAATTCCGCCGCCGGCTTCAGCAGTGATGGACGCTTTCAATTAAAAACAGGCTCGCCGGCTATAGGCGCCGGTGTGCTTAATAGCGGCCCGGTTGATTGCGGCGCCTTTGGCGGACCAGCGCCGTATGTGTTATCCGGTATGCCTTCGGTGCCCAGCATTTATGCATTTACAGCGCCAGGCACAGTAGCCACCGGCACTACCACCATGAACATTACCATCAGTACCATCGCTCACTAATTCATCCCTATCAAAGCAAAATTTATGCGCTATAAACTATATAGGTTAGGGGCCTTGCTGTGTTGCCTTTTTCTGCACCGTTGGTGCGATGCGCAATTCGGCGGCAACCTGGCTTTTGATGGCAGTACGCAATCGGTAAGCACACCGCCGGGGATGATGAATGGGGCAACTACCTTCACCATTGAGTTTTTTGTAAAAACAACAGAAAACCGTACCAACGGAACCTACTGGCAGCGGCCAACACTGGTGGGCAATGCTACCAGCGGCGACATATCCGGTGACTTCGGCATCACAACCAACAATGGTTTCGTTGGCATGTGGGCCGGTCTAAATAACACGACCGATAACTCCTTTCTTTCTTCTGTACAAATCAACGATAACAACTGGCACCATGTGGCAGCAGTAAACAATGGTACGCAGCTAAAATTATTTGTTGATGGTGCGCTTCTTGGTACACTCACCACGGGCCGCCCATTGGTAAGCAGTAACGCATCGCTAAGCATTGGAGCCTGCACATTAGACTTTGGTTTTAGTGGCAATGTCGGTAACAAAAACTTTTTTAGTGCAGGTATGTTTGATGAAGTAAGGTTTAGCAACAACGTGCGATATACATCCAACTTTAGCATATCGTCAGCGGCCTTTACGGCTGATACCAACACCATAGCACTTTATCATTTGGATGGGTGCGTTAATAACAAAGTACCGGATGCAAGCAGCAATAACAATTATGGGACGCCTACTGCTTTTACCACGGGCAGTTGTGTGTTGGTATTGCCACCGGTGCCTACTATTGCGGCCAATCCACCGGTGTACAACGTATCAAAAGCTGAGTATTTTATTGACACGGATCCGGGCTTTGGGGCTGGAAACAGTTCTATTTCTTTCGCCGCTGCCAGCGATGTTACAATAACCAATGCTTCCATTTCCTTAGCCGGTCTATCTAATGGTTCGCACCGGTTTTATGTGCGAACAAAAAATATAGCAGGTGCCTGGAGTCATACCGCAGTGCAGCCGTTTTACATCGTGAACTTAAATACGATCCTGCCTGCCAATAGCAACGTAACCAACATTAGCCGGATAGAATATTTTATAGATGCGGATCCCGGTTTTGGGGCTGGTATCAACATACCGTTTACGGGAACTACAGATGCAACTGCTACTAATTTTCCGGTTACCATCACCGGTCTTTCAAACGGCGTACACGTTTTATATGCACGATCAAAAATGGCCAACGGCAACTGGAGCCACACCAACCCAAAAGTGTTTTACATTGTAAACCTGAACACGGTGATACCTGCCAACATTACTCCAACTAATGTGGTGAAGATGGAATACTTTGTTGATACCGATCCTGGTTTTGGCAATGCCACACCGTTTAACATTACAGCTAATAATGATGTTACACTGAATAATTATTCAGTTATCATCGGCGCCCTTTCTACGGGAGTTCACCGTTTATATGTAAGAAGCAAAGATGCTTCCGGTAAATGGAGCCTTACTAATGCGGGTAATTTTGCCGTGGTGAATAACATCACTCTTCCCGGCAATCCCGCTCCAGGCACGGTTCGCAAGCTGGAATACTTTGTAGATACGGACCCCGGTTTTGGAAAGGGCACCATCATAAACGTAGGCCCAACGGCTGATCTTTCTTCCTATTCCTTTAGTGCTAACATTGGTGCGTTGGGCATTGGCAATCATGTGTTCTATATCCGCAGCTTTGACGCCTGGAGTTTAACAAGCGCTTATCCATTTATGGTCGGTGGTGCTCTTCCGCTTAACCTTTTATCGTTTACAGGACAAAAACAAAACAACATAATTGGGCTTGAATGGAAGACGACCAAAGAAAGAGGAACGAAGTATTTTGATGTGGAGCGAAGCACCGATGCAGTAAGCTTTACAGCCATTATAAAAGTAACTGCGCAAGCAACAACAGCAGTTACAAAAGACTATCATGTTGATGATGTAACCTATCCCTCCGGTGTGCTGTATTACCGTCTCAAAATGGTAGATGCGGATGGTAAGTTCACTTACTCGCCCATCGTTCGCATCAATGCAAAAGCGGGCATCAACATCAATGTTTATCCAAACCCGGCGAAGGATGTAACAACTATAGAATGGCCCGGCGCCATTGGCAAACCGGTTGCTATCAACCTGCTGAACCAGCAAGGGCAGTTGGTAAAACAATGGATGGAAAAAGCAACGGCGCAGATACAGCTAAATCTCACAGGACTGGCCACCGGAGCCTATTTGATGATGATAACTGATGGTGAAAATAACTATCAGCAAAAAATATTGGTAGGGCAGTAAAAAAAACAAGACGTATGTCTTCTTATCAATAGTTGAAAAAAACGGTAATGCGAGAATACACCAGCCCCGGGCCTTAACACGGTAAACCATTGTGCCGGTAAATATTTTTTACAAGCAGCAATGGATAGAAGGAAAACTTTAAATCAGATAAATTTTACAATATGAAAAAGAACTTTCTCACCCTTGTCGTGCTGCTGTCTGCAACGCTGCTACAGGCGCAACGGATAGCGTTACCGCCATTTTTAAAATGGGGTACCAACAATGCGCCAGGTTGTAAAAATGTTATGCTTAGTAAAGACAGCATGGTACTGCCGGTAAAAAATAAGTGCATGAGCGAAGGCTTGCTGGCTAATTGGCGGCCGGCAGTAAATATAGATGGCGACAGGCTTCCCTTATCCGTACCGGCTGGCGCTATGTTGCAACTAACCATCACGTATAAATTTAAACCGGTGGGTAATGATGTGCTTTCGTTTTACGGCAGCTACGATCCGGAAAGCGATAACAGTGACGTTGCCTTCAGCAGAAACCTGCAGATGAAATCCAATGATAAAAACCTTCCGGCAGCCGCCGTTTATACCAAAGCGGTGCTGCTCATCAATTTTGGTGCAGAAAGCGATAGTCCGGTATGGAAGACAACCACCGCCTTGAAGGGTTCTATGAATTTTAATTTCAACGTCACCTCCAATGGCGGCGAAACACATCAGGGCAGTTACGCTGTTATCAAAGAAGTAAAATTGGAAATAGTAAAATAAAGCCGGCCATGCTATCAATGCAATCAAAAAAGTGTTTCTTATCTCTTCTCCCTTTGCTGTGTATCGCCGGAACTGCCAGCACACAGATGGGTGCCTTAACGGCCGTCTTTAAAGCTGCTGATAGCCGTATAAAACCCGTAAACATTTCGTTGACAAAAGCGCTGTTCAAATTTGATGATCCTAATGGTTATTGGTTTATCAATCCGTACAATAACCAGCGCCATTTTAGTACATCGCCAGAGCATTACAAAGCCATCGGTAATGGCGCCGCTAACATCACGTTCAATGAACTGGTGAATGACTTTGATATTTACCAGGGCACGTCAAACGACTCGGATGCCATCACCCTGCAACGCGAAGGCTATGTGATCTATGCACCGGAATACGATCCCAAGCTGGGTGATAAAAACAAACCGCTTCACATTCACATCAACAGCTTTTCCAATGCGGAGATTGACTTTACCATCAGTGGCACGGCGGAGTTGGAATCGAACAATGGCAACGGTCAGAAATTAGGATTCGGGACCATTGAAGGCAGGGGCCATTTTTACCGCGAACCAAAATTTACGAAGTCGGACGTGTTGCCGGGTTGCAATTGCGATCCCACTATTTATGCCGCTACGTTTGATCCCGATAATAACATCCGAACAAAGTCGGCTTGCGAAGCAGCCCTTCGCAACAAATTGTTCGATGCTGTACAAAAGGCCATGGGCCCGCTTTTCAGCAAGATGGCTTACCAGGGCAGCGGCACTATGTCAGCCGGAGATATCAACATCTCGATGCTGCCCGGCACTGTTGATATTAATGTGCCGGTTAAGGATCGGCCTTGGTGTTCGACCGATTATTATCACAATGGCCTCACCGGGGCGGAGGCGCATAAAAGGAATTTTACCAACGATGATGGCTTTGGCTTGCGCTTCATAAAGACACCTTCCAATGCTGTACTAAACCCCGGTGGCGATGATGCTGTCAGGGCAAGGCAACGAGCCGCTGCCAAGATGGATTCGATCACTAAACTCGCTATGGCGAAAAAGATTTCCAACGAGCAGTATAGCAACTTGCTCCAGGCCGCTATAAAGGAAATGAGTGGTGCAAGCGGCGATATAGATTTGAAAAAAGAAGAAGCACTACACAATCTTTATTTAAAAGTGATCATCAATGTAGGGGATAAAGAAACAGCGTTGGTAAAGGTAGGTGACAAAACAAAAACCAGCGTTCAACACAATATAAAAGGGAGCGCTTTTGAAGTGTATTCACCATTGGCGAAAGAAAGCGATGGCTCGTGGATATGGGACCGGATGTCCATATACTTTGGAAAATTTACGCCACCGGTGATGGGTAAATCGGGTGGCGGTTTTGATGCGGAAACAACTACGGCTGTTTATCCCGCCAATGGAAACAAGCTAACAGTTTATAACATCATTGTAAAGATGGAAGGCAGCAAAGAGATGATGGACAAAGCCCTTGCTACCATTGACTTTGCGGCTTTGCAGTCGTTGATTACAAAACAATAATAAGAGCTTATGAAAAAGATGGTCGTCGCCCTGCTTTTAGTGTCAACGCTGGCAAAAGCGCAAACCAGCAACGGCAATGGCAGTCAGTACGCCGCCACACAAAATGGTTTGCTTAATGGCGCTCTGGTATTTACTGTTGAATTTTGGGTGAAGACAGCCGACAACCGCAGCAACACTGTTTACTGGCAACGGCCAACACTCTTCGGCAATGTGACGAGTGGTGATAATTCCGGCGACTTTGCCATTACACTCAACAATGGTTATGTGGGCATGTGGGAAGGCCTTTCAACCCTCAATACCGATCAGCAGTTTTTATCAAACACTGTTCGCATCAACGATGGTTTTTATCATCATATAGCGGCGGTCAACAACGGGCAAACCATTAACCTTTATGTTGATGGTAACATTATCGGGTCTTTGGTATCGGGACGTAAATTGGTTACAAGCAGCGCCCCGCTTACGTTTGGCGCAGCTTCGCTCGACTATGCCTTTCAAGGCAACACCAGCGGCAACAAAAATTTTATCAGCAATGCTTCTTTTGGCGAAGCCCGCATTTCAGGGTCGGTTCGCTATACAGCCAACTTTAATCCACCGCAATTGTTGCCCTCCGATGGCAGCACGGCCGCGGTGTATCATTTCGATGTGAGCAACTTTAGTTCGCAACCCGTTAATCCAAATCAGCCGGTTTCTTTCGATCCTTCAGAATCTATTAATAGCAAAGCGGCGCAGCCGGCTACTTTGTTTTTGAAAGATTCATCGCACCTTTTTGGACGGCTGTTGTTAGGAAAAAAAGACTGGAGCTTAAGCAACGATATCTACATCCGTTTTTTTGAAGGCAGCTCTACCAAAGTAAAATATTATAAGCCCGAAGACGTGCTTGGCTTTCAAATGGGCGACAGTTGGTACGAACCAAAATTGTTAGGTAATGGCCCGGTAAGCACGCCGTATAAAAAAGCAATGGTGAAGCGTTTAACGCCACCCGGCAGCAAAATGGCGATGTACGAATACAATGCCCATACGGTTACAAAAGGTGGCAATGGCTATTCAGAGGTAAAAAACATTGTGGGCTATTTTGTTCAATTGCCCAATACTACCGATGATAAAGTTTATCAGTTTTCGGATAACAAATTTGTTCCAAAGTTTGATACAAAGGTGAGTGCGATAGTGGCCGATAAGCCGGCATTAGCGGAGAAGATAAAAAGCAGGAACAAAGATTATTTCTACGCCTTCATTACCGAAGACAGGCACCAGTACACCGTTTGGTGGAATATTATAAATGAATACAATAAGTAGTAGCTTAGGTAAGACATTTCAATTGCATCATCTTAAACCCTCCAGGTCATGAAAAAAATCTACTTCTTAAGTTTCCTTTTTATCGCCTCTTTTCTGCCATCTTTTTCGCAGACTTACAATTATAACTTTAATGGCAACCTTAACGAATCCAGCACCGGTCCGGCATTAACTGAGGTTCTATCCTGCAGTGCAACAGCGGGCAACTTTGCTTCGCAATTGGTTACCACTACACTGGGCAATTGCAACGCGGCGGCGCAAACAGTATTTGCTTTTAACGAAGGGGGCGGCCTGTCTTTCCCAAACAGCAATACCATTGGCGGCACTTATACCATTCATGTTTTTTTCAAGTTCAACCTGCTTTCGGGTTATCAGCGGATCATTGATTTTTTAGGCGGCTCTACCGATGTGGGCTTATATACGTTAAACGATTGCCTTAATTTTTATCCTAATGGCAACGTGGGCGCCTGTCCTTATTTTGTAGCGAATAGATTCTACCTGCTAACCCTGGTGCGTGACGGCGCTACCAATACCATCACTATCTATATCAACGGCGCTTCGTTCGGCAGCTACAACGATGCCTCCGCTACCTACGTGCCTTCTACTACTACCACACCCATTGTTTTCTTCAGGGATAACATTGCCAGCAGTGCTCAATGCGAAGACCGTGACGGCAGCATAAAATATCTCTCCATCTCGCCTGTTACTTCTACTGCCGGCCAGGTAAATACTGTATGGACAAATATTTGCGCTATTGCTTTGCCGGTAACGCTAACCTCTTTCACCGCAAGCAAAACTGCAACAGGAGCCGCTTTACAGTGGAAGACCGCCAGCGAAACGGCTACAAAAAATTATGAGGTGGAACGCAGTGCCAACGGCAAAGATTTTACAGCTATCGGAACCGTTACTGCCACAAATCGTGCAACAGGCAGCAGCTATTTTTATACGGATGCACAACCGTTGGCAGACGTAAACTATTACCGTTTAAAAATGGTTGACAACAATGGAGGCTATCGCTACTCATCTACCCTAAAGCTGAATTTTAGTAAAGAGACCGGGTTACAATTATACCCAAATCCGGCTCATGATGTGGTGGTGTTAAGTGGCTTAAAGCAACATAACATGATTCGTTTGTTGACCCTTGATGGCCGGTTATTAAAAAGCTTTACTACTGACAGCGAAACAGCAACGCTTTCCCTTGCAGATTATCCAAAAGGAACCTATGTAGTGGAGTGCGGGGATGGTAAGAACACGCAAAGGCAAAAGTTGATCAGGTATTAGTCAAGTCATAAACCCACTTTCTTTTTCTACTTCAAAAAAATAAAAAATGAAACCTTCGATTGCGTCTTTTATCCTTGCAGCGATTCTTTTTTCCTGCAATAGTTCCAACACAAAAAATGCAGATAAACCAATTGCTCCGCCAAATGAAAAGCCGGTTTCCAACGGCGCTGATGCGACGCAAATAAAGGTTACGCTTACCGGCGGCGCCAACGCCGGCATTTATACGGGCAACTCTACAGAACCCACGTGCAGCATGGGTTTAACAGGTGAGAAGTCGTTTGGTAATCAGTATTCGGTAAAGGGCAAAGGCGACAATGAGTTCAGCAGTTTGCAGCTATTGGTTGATGATTATGAAGCCGCTAAATCTGGTACCGATAAGTTTTACATTAAAGTAGCATTCGGAAAAATATTGCAAGGCAAAGCGTATGAAATTAATAGCAGCGATAACTCACTGGCGGGTAAAAAAGGGGGCAGTGGAAAACTTACTATTACTGAATCCGGCGGCAGTAAAATAGCTACGGTGGAAGGCAGAACGGCTGATGGTGTTTCTATATCCGCTACCATCTCCTGCGCTTCTGTTGTTACTTCCGACGGCGTTAAATAAAGAACACAATCATCTGCATGAAATATATTTTAGTTTTTGCTTTGCTGTTCTTTAGCAAAGCCTTGCTGGCACAATATCCCGGGCCTATTATGGACAGCCTGAATAAATATCAGGAGCTGATAAAAAACGCTGCCACCAATGAAGAAAAAATCCGGCTGGCCGCAAAGCTGCAAAAAATTATACTGGGTAAAAGTTCTGTTGATACTGCCTTGCTTCGTAACCTTCCTACATCAAAAGGAGAAGCACTACGGCAACGCGACAAACAAGTGGCTGAAATAAAAAAACTAAAGCAAACCTTTGATACATCCGGATCGAGAAAAGATAAGTACGCAGCCATTCAAAAACTGCAGGAAAAGAATGACTCCATTCGCACCGCCAATAAAGATGCGGCTAAACATGCGGTTATTCAACAAGGGCTGATTACACTACCGAATGCTGACCAGTTTTCCTTCGACCAATTTGCCACCGCCGACACATCGCAGGTAGTGATTTCATTTGAATACCACCGGGAAGGACACAATAAAAATGGATCGGATAAAGCATCTTTCAGCGGTTCTTCTTCCACTGCCTCAATGTACCGGCAAAACGGAATTATAATCGTTCGGGCAACCAACGGCCAGTTGCCGGAGTATGTATCAAAGGGAAATGCACGTATCCCTGCCATGGTTGCCCATCATGATATTCAAGGCAGCGCAAGTTCACACGCTGATAAAACTGTCGGAAAATCTAACGAAATGTTTGGGTTCACTTTTAGCTACAACCCCTTGAGCAACCTGTACGAAATAGGTGCCGGAACGGGTATGATATGGACTACGCCAATTAAAGGTGGACGGCTTCAAACCGATACAGGTTCTTTAGGTTTTTTAGGTGCCAACGATCCGGCAACAATGAAAATACCCGGTGCAACAACCCTAAAAAGCGGGGGTGGTAAAGTTGTACAGTTTGGAAAAACTCAAACCGGTTTCACCGCTCAATACAGTTATTCCAAAGACGGTATTTCAGAACAATTTTCGGCAACTATTAGTTTAGCTCCGCCTCGTTACGAAGCCTTTATCGAGCCTGCTGACACCGCGCAATACCGCAAGTGGCTGCCGAAAGGTCCCAACTTAACCAACTATCCGGCACTTGCCAATGGCGGTAAAGGCAACGACCTGCAATTGAAAGTAACCTTGTGGGACGGTCAATTAAATAAGGAAGCGGCAGACAATTATCAGGCGGTAATCAAACTAAATAATGTAAGCAACATGCCGGGTTATTGCATGAACTTTCCTGAAGATAATAAGGCCGCTGACGATAAGCCGGACATGCGTTTCGACAGAGCTGACAGTGCCATTTATGAAAGCTGGTCGGAAGGAAAGCTGAAGACAAAAAAAGCATCAGGGCCGCAATACGTAACCGTTGTAAGCTACGACTATGGCGGCATGGCCGACATGACCGCAGATGTAACCCTTGCCGACGGAAATACCATAAAAGCGCATTTGCGTAATGGCACGATGGACACTTTGACTCTTCCCAAACGCAGCAACGGATCGTTAGTTGCCGACTATTGGAAGCAACTGGAAGGCGCTGAAAAAAAGAGCGACCTGGCCGATGATGAAGAAATAGAATTGCACGATGACCGCTATCCCGGTGATGGCTTAACGCTGTATGAAGAATACCGTGGCTTCCTGGAAAACCGGAAACACTTCAGGGGCAGTGCGGAAAAGAAAGACATGATGGTGTGTAACAAAATTGCTACCGCACGAAGCCAGGACGGTATAAACAATTGCGAAGCCGTGCTAAACCAATATGGTAACCATGTAGTAATGCATTCGCATTTTAAAGATGATGAGTTTGGGAAAAAGCAAAACCCTGATGGCGATGAATTGGCGTTGATGGCTACTTACGAAGTAAAAACGCCTATGAAATACGACCGTTGTATCAATTACAATAACATTGAAGATTTGCATTTGGTAGATCAGCATGGCGTTGTTTTAATGTTTGCCAATAAAGAGCTTGGGTTTGCGAAAGCTGTAAGAAAAACAAACAAGGATTTGGGTCCGCCTAAGAACTATTATTTCTTAATTATTACCAAAGACTTCAATCCAAAACCCAAAGGGTGGGCCGAAACAAATGGATCAGTGGATGGTGACGGGCATGTGAAAACAGGCGAAGGCGGCGCCAAAATACTAACCGATGAATATGCCAGAACGGTATCGCATGAAATGCTGCACTGCTTTCATATAAGGCACCATGGCGACGATGGTGATTACGGAAATTATCAGTTTATGTACTCCGACCTTGGACACTCTTGGGAGATAAAAATGAAAAACAAAGAAAACTATTTGGATGATAACGGATTTTATTACCATGTAAAAATGTTTTGGGAAGATGACCCCACTCATGAAATAAATAGTACCGACAACGTGGTTCCGGCCCGGGAGTGGCATATTTACGGTAACAATAGTACCCACTCAGGTGTAGAAGATTGTATTATGCGGTATGATGTGGCTGACGGGTACATTAAAGAAAGCAACATCTACTTACTTAGAGGTAAAGCTTTATATGTGGAGCTAAGCGGCATCAATCTTTGCAACTCTACCATAGGCACCGGCGTAAACAGCCGCAAACACAAGCCCATGAGCCGTTACGGCGATGCAGCACCGGGCCGCGGCGATTGCATCCATCAGTTTTGTGTAAGTGATAAATATGATTAGGCCGATAAACATAAAGGTTAGATCACACGTTTTTCAAATCAAACAAAATGAAATACAGAATCATTTTTTCGCTTGGCGTTTTCATCGCATTTGCCTTAAACACCCACGCCCAAATTAAAGATAGAACGCCGTTTACACCGCCAACGGTTCAGCCGCAGTTTACCCCTAATGTGCAAAAAGTTGACCTTGGTGTTGATTCACTTCAAAGCAATGGAACGATCTACTTTTCAGCAGCCATTACCTCCACAGGCCGTGGTATGGTACATTACCAATGGATTCTTTCACCTCAACAAACAACGCCAAATGCACCCGGCCCTCTGGTAAGAAAAGATTCGGTTATGCTGAATGGTTTAGGAAAAGATAAAGTGTTTATCATGGTACACAAATTGGCGAACAGCACTACTATAAAAATGCAGACCCTTACGCCTAACATCATCATGTCAAACATTGAACATTACTAAGCCTGTTATTGTGACCTTTTCATCCAACATAGTTTAACACGCAAGGCTTTCCATTATTTTATGGACAGACTTGCTGATTGTAAAATGATCAAAGGTTGACTCCGGGTTTTCAACCGCTTCTCAAACAGTATTCACTTTTACTAACCTATCTGCCAAACAATTTTAAATCAATGAATATGAATAATAAACAAGCGGCTCTTTTAATCCTTTGTATTTCATTCACCCTTTTTTTAAATGCGCAGATCATGCAAAGCACGATAGTCAACCCGGTTGACAAGATAGAGAAGTTACCAAAGGCGCCTGGTGTAAGTTTGCCGCTTGCCAGGGTGCCTGAAGTTGTATTGGGTATTACCAGGGTTAGCCGCAGCGCATCATCGCCTGCCGGCCATCTCTACTTTTTTGAGTTTAAAGCAACGTTTAAAAACCTGAGTAATTTTCAAAGCTACAGATGGCTCCTTGAAGAACACAACATGCCAATCCGACCTTTGACGAGTTACATGCCCATACCTCCCGATTCGGTGCGAACAGGATTTAACAGGGATTCCTCGAAAACCGGCCCGTTCAAAATTTGGTTAGAAGCCTTAGCGCCCAATTCGCTCCCGCTTAGTTCAAACAAAGTGGCATTTTAAATCAAACCCTATGTACAAAATCTTTTTTGCTGTAGGGTGTTTGTTCGTCATAAATGTTTGCCATGCCCAACAAGACGACTATAGCACCCAACTGAAAGCGGCGCAAGCAAAAGATAAAATGATGAAAGATGGCATACCCTTGGAAAACGTATCGAAGCATGCCGCTTCTGTTGCGCCTATTACAACCACGTCTTTATTAACCTTAGTGAAGGCGTTACAAACATCTTCCTTGGCAAAAGTTGATGGCCTGTTAAAGACAAAAATTATCGCTATCGCTTCACGAAAAGATAGCAACGCCGCCGCTACCGGCATGCTGCTTTACGCTAACGGCCTTGAGGTAAACGCAAGCAGGTACCTGATTGGCAGCGGCATCATCAAAAATATAAAAGACCCCTGGGCCATCAACAGTTTGGCCGTGTTGTATAAAAACAACAGCGATTACGAACATGCATTAGCCCTTTTTAAATATGCCGAAAAATTAGCCGACAGTACACCGGTAATTAAAACCAACATCGGTTGGGCGGCCGCTTATTATGGCGACTTTGTTGCCGCTAAAACCTATTTTCTAAAGGCGCTGCAAATTGATCCGCAACACGGTGGCGCTATGCAAGGCATGGCTATGATTGCCTATGCGCAAGGTGATATAAAAACATTTTTTGAGCACCTCGCCAAACAAATAAAAGGCTTTGGCGGTGCAAGAGGCGAAGAGCCATCGGGCCGCTTTGTTGATTATGTTGAAGACATGTATTTGACCGATCCGGTGAAGCGTAAAGAAGACCCCTTTACCGATCATGCCTTTGATAATGACGCTACCGATAACGATCCGCCACGCGGTAATGTTGGCGGCGCCGACCAGCAAGTTGATGCCTTCCCACAATTTAATTCAGCTTTTATTTTGGAGCCTTTTCAGTTGGACGATAACCTCAGTGATATCCGGCTTAGCCACCAGCAATTAAACAAGCAGTCAGATGATGCCTCGCTGCAATTATCACAGATGAAACAAGGTCTGCCACCACTGAGTTTGCCGCCGTATGCCGATGATCATGGCGATATTATTACCCCGCGCAATTACGAAAATGAATTCAAGTTGTTTCACATCGTAGAGATTTTATACCAGCGCCGCGAGGCCAACATTGCCTTGCAGTACATCAAGGAAACCAATCAGCTCGGCAAACAAATTGATGGCATGGGTGAGGGAATCTATAAAGAACTCAACACTAAACGTGACCCCTGCGCCACCTCGCCAAAAAGTTATCCTTTGCTGAAAACCGCACTGGGTATGAATTACACGGTTTGGCAAAAGTATCACCTGAAAAGCCTCGACAATGCAACCTGGTTTATTCAGGCCACTTCGGCCTACATTGGCAAGGTGCATGAGGTAAAACTGAATGACTACCTAAATGCCCGCCGTAATTTTTTGGTGAAAGCTAATCTGATTACCTACACCTACGGCCGTTGGCTTACCTGCTGCAATTTCAACCGGGGTATGATGGACACTTACCATCCGCAAAAACAATGCGTGGCGCAATGGACGCCCATGGGCATGATGGGTGGCGGCAACGATGGCGGCAGCATTAAACATTTTAAAAAATGGCCGGAGAAATGTTATGTGCCTACCGGCGATTATGATGGAGGCGCGGCGGCTATCGAAATGACCTGTGATCATTTAAAAGTAAGCTTTGGCGCAGGTGCTAAATTAAATGCGCAGATTGATTTTAAGGAAGATGAAAGCCACGATGAAACAAAGATCTGGCTAAGCGCCGGCATTGATAAAGACAAGAAATTTAAAATAGGCGAAGGACAAAATGCCGTGGACGCGGCCAAGCTGAAAGTAGAATTAGAAGGCGAACTGTTTATAAAATTCAAGGGTACAAAAATGGTGGATGCGGGCATTGATGCGAAAGGAGAATTATCCGGCAAACTGGGAACAAAAACGGGTATAGATAAGATTGACGAACTGCTTCCTACCATCACCTTCAAAGAATCTGGGTCTATTTCTGTGCATACCGAATCGGGTATCAAGGGCAGCCTGCCTACCGGTTCTATTAAGGTCAGCAACGTGCCGGGCTCGTAGTGTGAATTCATTTACCATTAGTAATGATTTCTTAATCTGCCCCTAACATTCCGGTTATGTATGTATCCGCTATTTGAAGCTGATGCAATACTCTCCCACCAGATGAAAATACTATATGCCATACAAGGTACTGGCAACGGCCACATCACGGTGGCGCTGGAAGTGTTGCCCCTGTTGATGAAGAAGGGTGAGGTGGACATTCTTATCTCCGGTACAGAGGTAGATGTACAACTTCCTTACGAGGTTAAGTACCGCTTCAATGGTCTTTGCTTTGTCTTCGGAAAAAAGGGAGGCATCGATTACCTCGCCACCTACAAAGGCGCCAATATCAAGCGCCTGTTTAAAGAAATCAATCAGTTGCCGGTAGAGGATTATGATCTCGTGTTCTCCGATTTTGAGCCGGTAAGCGCCTGGGCCTGCCGCTTAAAAGGAAAGCCCTGCATTGGCTTCAGCCACCAGGCCGCGGTCGTTAATAAAAAATCGCCCAAGCCAGAAAAAGCGGACCTGTTAGGTCAAGCGGTTTTAAAATATTATGCGCCGGTATCGGCAGCTTACGGCTTTCATTTTGTTCCCTACAATAAAAATATTTTTACACCAATCATACGTAGTGAAATACGAAAAGCGGAGGTAAAAGATAACGGCCATTACACCGTTTACCTGCCCTCGTACAGCGACAAACGCATCGCTAAATTGCTATCAAAATTTCCTGATGTGCAGTGGGAAGTTTTTTCAAAACGCTTGACTGAAGCCTATAAAAAAGATGGTATTCATTTTCGTCCTATCAGTAGCAGCGCTTTTATAAAAAGCCTGACATCGTGTACCGGGGTTTTGTGCAATGCCGGTTTTCAAACACCATCCGAGGCCCTCTTCTTAAAGAAAAAAGTATTGGTGGTTCCTATGAAAGGGCAGTACGAACAACAGTGCAATGCAGCGGCCTTAAAGCTGTTGGGCATCGGCGTTATAAAAAATATCAAGCTGAAGCAAGAGGAAAAAGTAAGGCAATGGATGTCGGCTGAAACGCAGACAGGCTTTGACTTTCCGGATGAAACGGAATGGGTTGTAGATGATATTATCCAGGAGCAGCTCCAATCTTTACCACCCGCGGCCATAAATGAAAAACATCTTTCCTCCGCTAAAAATTTCCGCAACCTGTTATTAAAAAAAATCTTTTACCAGTTAGGAGCCTGACATGCGGTTACACAGCAGCCATTTTGGAGAGTCGTTTACCTGGGGTGTTGCTTCGTCGGCTTATCAAACTGAAGGCGCTTATGTGGATGATGGTAAAGGCCTTTCCATCTGGGATGTGTTTACCGGAAAAAAAGGCAAAGTGCGTTTAGCCCAGCATGGAAAGTTCGCCAACAGTTTTTATCATCGCTATATTCAGGACATTATCCTGATGGAATTCCTCGGCATTCAAAACTTCCGGTTCTCGCTTTCATGGCCGCGTCTTCTTCCAAACGGCAGGGGAAAGTCAAATGAAAAAGGCATCGAGTTTTATAACCGTGTTATTGATTTCTGTTTGGAGTGCGGCATACAACCCTGGGTAACATTATACCACTGGGATTTACCGCAGGCATTGGAAGACAAAGGCGGCTGGACGAACCGCGACATCATTCACTGGTTTGAAGAGTATGTGCATTTCTGTATTAACCATTTTGGTGATCGGGTAAAACATTGGATGGTACTAAATGAACCCGTGGCTTTTACCGGAGCCGGTTATTTTTTGGGCATTCACGCACCCGGGAAGAAAGGCCTTTCTAATTTTCTACCTGCCGTGCATCATGCGGCTATTTGCCAGGCCAATGGAATAAAGATCATCAAAGAGTTTAACACAAACCTGCAGGTGGGCACTACTTTTTCCTGCGCACCGGTAGATGCTGTTGACAACACAAAACCATCATTGGAAGCGGCCCAACGGGTAGATGTATTAACCAACCGTTTATTTGTTGAACCCTTGATGGGCTTAGGTTACCCGTGGCACGACATGAAAGTTTTACAAGGTTTGGAGAAGTACATGAAGCCAGGTGACGAGGCCTTGTTGAAAGCACAACCTGACTTTATCGGGCTTCAAAATTATACACGTGAAGTGGTACGCCACAGCACCATTATGCCTTACCTGAATGCCCGTTTGGTAAAGGCCAGCAAGCGTGGCGTAGCCTGTACGGCTATGGATTGGGAGATCTACCCAACCGGTATATACAATGTGCTGAAACGTTTTCAATCGTACGATAAAAACATGCGCATCATTATTACGGAAAACGGTGCTGCCTTTGATGATAAGATAGATGATGATGGCCATGTGCATGATGAAAGCCGCATACAATTTTATGAGCAGTATTTACAGCAGGTGTTAAGGGCAAAAAGGGAAGGCGTGAATGTGGATGGCTACTTCGCCTGGAGCTTTACCGATAATTTTGAATGGGCCGAAGGTTATACCAAACGCTTTGGATTGGTGTATATAGATTATGCCACGCAGAAACGGATCATTAAAGATTCCGGCTTTTGGTACCAACGTTTTTTGCAATTGCAGCAGGTGCATGCAAAAGCAGTTTAGCAAAGGTTTGAGCCATATACTACGGGTTACAATTTCATAACATTTAGATAATGGCCTGTTCGCCGCAAGGCATAAAAGGAATTATATATTCACTTTCTCTTTAGCAGTTTTTTAAAAGTTAAGACAGGACGGCTCTCTATTCTTAGAGGGCTTTTTTTATAAGCACCGTACGTTGTATTAAGTAATTATGAACATATTTTTGGGTGAGTAGTTCATTTGTTTCGTACGCTAAATTGGCGGTAAGAACGCTTTACCTTATTAACTACGTCACTTTGAACCCCATGGACTTTATAGACTTTAAACTGCAATCCTTACCCATGCAGGCGCACCTTATTTGCCAGCGGGGTGTTTATTTATCGGAGCGAAATGAAGGCGATTATTTGGTGGCCTTGTATGCTTTGGAAGATTTTTATGTGGAGGTATATTACCGCTTTGAAGACAGTGAAGTGATTATGATTACCAGCTTTTATACCACCAACCTGCTGGAGCCCTACCTCGCTAAGATGCAGTTGGGAAGGCTGTTTCCGGAGTTATTGTATCAATAGCCGATGGAAGAAAACAGGTCGGGATAATCGCTGATGATGCCATCTGCTCCGTCTTTAATCAATTGCTTCATCAAGCCTGCGTCATCTACCGTCCACGGAATTACCTGCATCTTTAAATGATGGCATTGATCAATTCTTTCCTTTGTTGCCAGCGATGCTTCGGGGCTGTAAATGGCTGGCGTAAAACCTACGTCTTGCACTTGTTCTTCCAATGTTCTTTTATCAAAATCTTCTATCAGCATTGCTGTTCTAAATTGAGGATAATGCTGGTGCAAATAGCGTAAGGTGCGAAAGTCGAACGACTGAATAATTACCCTTTCAGCAATGCCTTTTTGTAGGATGAGATGAATGAGCGTTTTCACAAAAACATCCGGCGCCGGATGATAAATGCCGTCCGTTGCCGGCATTGATTTGGTTTCGATATTGTATTGCGGCGCTTTGATATGATGTTGCTGGCAATAGCTTTCCACGCTGTCAATTACATCGCTAAGCAAAGGTTTATGAGCGGCTATTTTCTGTTGTTGTGAAAACCTTGGATGCGGCTTCAGGCCTACATCATAGCCTTGCGTTTCCGGGTAGGTCATCTGGTAAATATTGAAGTTTTTTTCTTCTGCTTCTGCTAAAAAACTGCCGTCGGGTTTAGTGGTGATTTCATGGTTAAAGAAGGGCTCATGTGAAAGAATCACCTGTCCATCCCTGGTTATTACGGCATCCATCTCTAATGTGGTTACCCCCAGGTCAACAGCTTTTATCATAGCCACAATGGTATTCTCGGGCATTAATCCACGACAGCCGCGATGGCCTTCTTTATCAAATAACATGGCAGTACGTTTAGGTAAATTTTTAAAACTGTTACAGCTCCAAAAGAAACAAACAACACAAAGAAGAAAGGTTGGTTTCATACAGAGCGAAGTAAGCGATTAATGTAATAGCCTCTTGATGTGAAGAGAGCCGGGTCTATTTTTTTCTTTTAAAAGAAGGTGTTCTTTAGCTCTCCTTCCATTATAAAAACCGGAGTGCAAAAAGCAACAACGAACACAATGAAATACATGTCGAGAAAACATAATTAAAGAGTTGCTGCTTCATTTAAATTTTATACCCGCCACGACCCCTATCATGTAAGTTCTGTTTTTAAACCATGATATTTTCCCAAAGTAAGTATCGCCACAGGTATTACACTGGTGTTTACGTTTAATATTCATCACATTCCTGGTAAGTCTTTGTATGGTGAGATAAAAGGGTAAAGTTTTGCAGCTTTATCAATATTATTTTGTAATGGCCGTTGTATAAATCACAGCGCCGGTGCTGTTCACCACCTGCACATTGCATTGCTTTGCCGTTACTGAAAAAGTCATAAAGCCATTGGTGCTTTGCGCAAACTTTCCAATTTCCGGATATACAATTACAGGCGTTAACTCCGAGCCGGCGCCAGAGACAAAATAATGCGTTTTACCTGCCGGCTTTATGTATTGCAGGTTATGTTCGTGGCCGCATAAATAAAGGTCCAGGCCATACTTGTCAAACAGCGGTTTCAGGCTTCCGTTGATCTCTCTGGTATCTGGCGAATGCAACCGCTTTCCACCGGTATAAGCAGGGTGGTGGCCCACCGCAATCTTCCATTTGATAGTTGGCCCGCTATTCATCCGTAGCACGGCTTCCAGCCATTTTTTTTGTGCCGTTGTGTCTTGCGTTTTTACACTATCACGATGATCGCTGCTGCTGTAATATTGTGTTACCAATGGCGTGGTATCTAAAAAAATAATCAACACCTGGTTAGCGGTATCATCATCAATCGCAAACTTTTTATAGTAGTAACGGGCAGGCATGTTCCAGCGGCGGCTTACTTTGGTATAAGCCACTTCGGCGCCTACGCTTCCTTTATAATCATGGTTGCCGGGCACTACAAACCAATCGGTTTGTAAAGAGGCGGCGGTGTAAACATCTTCGAAAGATTTGCGCCAGGCAGGGTCCCACACAGACGCAACGCCGCTAGGGTAAAAGTTATCGCCGGTAGCAATAATAAAATCAGCTTCTATTTTTTTTGCGGCTATACCCATTTGAGCTGCCACTTCTTTTTGCCCTGCCTCACCATCACGGCCAAAGTCTCCCATCACTAAAAAATTCAATGATTTTGGCGTCAGTTGTAAATGAGTAGCCGCGGTATCCTGTGCTTTCGACAGCGTAACTATCAATAAAAATGTCGGAAGAAAAAGCAATTTCATGCAGTTAATTTCCGGCAAAGGTATCGGCGCCGCAAAGCGCCTTTGTTATCTTTTCATTAAGCAATTGTAACCGTAGTATGAAGACTCTGTTACTAATTTATAAAGCCCGGTTTTATCTGACGCCGGGGAATAGCTTCGCCGAAATTTACTGCCATGCACGCCCCAAAACTTTCTTTTCTCACAGTGCTGTTTTTATTTTTTTCCATCTGTTCTTTTGCCGGCACTATTGAAGGTAAAGTGCTGGATGCCGCTACAGGAGAGCCTTTGGCGGGAGCTACTGTTTCGTTGGAACATACAAAATATAAAACCTTCTCCAACCTTGAAGGCCGATTTGCGTTCCGCGATCTTCCATCGGGCAACTATGAGCTTGTGGTGCAAATGATAGGCTACAAAAAGCAAGAGCACCTCTACGTAACTATTAGCGGCGCGGGCAAAACAGTTGTAGATAACATAACGATGCAAAGCGAAGCAAAGGAGATGAGTTCCGTAGTGGTATCCACCACTAACAGCGGTTCGGATAAAGGTGCACGCCGGTTAGAAAAAAATGCCGACATCGTTCAAAACATTTTGTCGGCACGAACCATTCAGTTATTACCCGATGTAACCGTAGCCAATGCTTTGCAACGCATGAGCGGCGTAACCATTGAACGCAGCAGCAGCGGCGAAGGTCGTTATGCTATCATCAGAGGAATGGACCAACGCTACAATAATACGTTGGTGAATGGTGTAAAGATTCCAAGCCCTGATGATAAATACCGTTATGTACCGATGGATATTTTCCCATCTGATTTATTGGAACGATTGGAAGTGATTAAAACCTTGACGCCAAATATGGAAGGCGATGCGGTAGGCGGTACGATGAACTTAGTGATGAAAAGTGCTCCCGACCATTTGTTATTTACAGCCAATGTTGCTGGTGGATACAGCACCTTATTTTCTGATAGAAAATTTTCATCTTTCAATCACTCCGTGATCAATAAAAAATCGCCGGGTGAATTGTATGGTCCGTCGTATGCCGCCACGGGAGCCGATTTCAGCAAATCCAACTTAGACTTTCAACCAAAGTCTTCGCCCATTAATCAAACCGTTGGCGCCACCTTCGGCAACCGTTATTTTGGTAAGAAGTTAGGCGTGGTATTGGCCGCGTCTTACCAGGATATTTTCCGTGGTTCCAACTCCGACTTCTTTCATCCGAATGCACAACCGGCACCAGGCAACATGCCTGTTTTCGACGACATCTACATTCGCCAATATTCAACAGAGAACAAACGCATTGGCATACATAACAAGCTGGATTATGTGATCAATGAAAAAAATAAAATTTCACTATACAACCTGTACCTGCACATGGATGAATTTCAAAGCCGGTACACCGTTGATTCTTCTCTTGCTATACAACGCACCGGCCCCGGATCGGGAAACGTAGCCTTGCTAAACCGCAGCCGCTGGCAAGAGCAAAGTATCTATAATAGCACGTTAAGTGGCGATCATCAATTAAGCAATTTGGTGAAGCTGAATTGGAGCGCCGTTTACTCTAAAGCCACCAATGCCATCCCCGACTGGGCGGAGTACGAAACCGTTCATGCGGTAACCACCGATGCCTCCGGTAAGGCAACTGAAACGCAAACCAATTTATCTACCATGAGCCGCCGTTGGTTGCATAACAGCGACAGGGATTTAAGCGGCTACCTGAATCTTACCTTCACGCCAACTGTCTTTAAGCGAACTGTTGAAATAGCAGCTGGTGGCTTGTATCGAAATAAAGAGCGGGACAACTATTATAACATTTATGAGCTTAGCCCGGTAGTGAATAATGGTGCGCAACAACCTTATACCACGATCTATAATGCGCAATATGGTTTTAAAAATAGCGATGGTGGAAAGTCGTCGGAGGCTAATGCCAACACTTATACAAGCACTGAAAATATCGGCGCCGGCTATGCACAGGCCAAGTGGATGCTGACAAAAAAGTTTCAGGTTTTAGGTGGCGTGCGGGTGGAGCATACGGAGCAGAAGTACAACACACAAATGCCGGCCTCCTTAGATGGAAAAACAGGATCAATTTCTTACACCGACGTATTGCCGAGCATTCATTTTAAGTATGCGCTTACCAATAAACAAAACCTGCGCTTATCGTATTACAAAGCGTTAAGCCGTCCGGGCTTTTACGAGATAACGCCGTATAACATTCCCGGTGAATTTTATGACGAAGGCGGAAACCCTTACGTGAAGCACACTACAGCCGATAACTTTGATGCCCGCTACGAATGGTTTCCCGAAGGCGCAGACCAGGTTTTGCTGGGTGCATTTTATAAACGCATTTACGACCCCATTGAATATTCCATCGTTCGCTACGGAACCGGCAAGCAAATTTTAAAGCCCAATAACTTTGGCAATGCTACCAATTACGGTTTTGAAGCTGTTGTTACAAAGTACGTGGGCAAGTTTAGCGTGTCGGCTAATTATACCTACACGAAGTCGGAAATTACTACCGATAAAAACTTTTATTATCGCGATGCCAACAACCAGCTAACCACAAAAACAGTTCAGCAAAAACGTCCGTTGCAAGGCCAGGCCGATCACATAGGAAACATTTCTTTATTATTTAAAGACTCGAAGATTGGGTTAGATGCGCAGGTGGCGTTTGTTTACACGGGCAAACGCATTGCACAACTATCCCCTTACGATGGTTTGGATTATTGGCAAGACCCTTTTCAACAACTTGACTTTTCAGTAGAGCAGCGCCTTGTAAAACGTTTTTCGTTTTATGCCAAAGTGAATAACATCACCAATGCACCACGCAAGATTTTCATCCTTCAGCCCAACACATTTATAACAGGTCCAAATGCTTTGCCCGAGCAAAAGGACGCTGATAAAATTCTTGTTCAAAACGACGTGTACAAGCTCACTTTCCTTGCCGGCTTCCGGTTTAAACTTTAATCATTAAACGATTTTTATAAACATGAAAAAGATACTTTTTATTTCAAGTACCATGCTCTTAGCAATAACCGGTTGTAAAAAAGAAGAGACGCGAAATATTTCAACGGCTATCGTTCAAAATGCTTCGCCGGTTAGCGATGCGGCGCCGCTTTGCGGACCCATCAAAGGCACTATGCTTTCGGGTAAAACCTATACAATTGGCTGCGATGTAACTGTAAATAAAGGCGATACCCTATTGATACAATCGGGTGTACATGTTAACGTGGCGTCTAACTCAGCATTTGTTGTTCGTGGTGTTTTACTAAGCCTTGGTACTAAAGAATCACCTAACTGGTTTACGGTTGAAGGCGTGGTTAAGCAAGATGCACCCGGGCAGAATCCCACTACCGACCCGGCATTCAGCGGTAAATGGAAGGGTATTTTGGCAGATACTACCTGCCCTTTGTTAGTCATAAAATGGACGCACATTGAATACGCAGGAGCCACGCTGGGCACCGGTTTGGCATCGTTGTTAGGCCTTACGGCAACTGATCCATCGTATGCGGTTTACTTTCAAAATGTGCAAGGCAGTTTTGTTTTTGAAGACTCTTGGTTATACGGAACTACCGATGACGCCATCCGGGTATCGGGGGGAAAATTTGCTTTGCTTCGCAATACTTTTGAAAAATGCGGAGGCACCGGCGGCGATGTGCTAAATGTAAAAAGCGGCTCTGTCGGCGATATGGCTTACAATATGTTTATCGGCAATGCCACGAATGCGCTAAAGGCTTCCAACAAAGGCGGCGCACCAGTACAAACGGCTGTGCGCATCTTTAATAACACCATCATTAATGGCGGTTATCGCCAGGTAAAAACCGGTAGGGGCGGCTCTATAAATTTTGAAGAAGGTGCATCGGGCATGGCGTACAATAATCTTATTGTGAATTGTAAGTTTGGTTTGCGGGTAGTAAAAACGCCACCTGCTGATACCACCAAATTATCTTACGGTTATAATTTTTATTATGCTGATTCGGCATCGGTCGCCAATGAAATTTATCCCACCACTTATATCACTTATCCGCAGGCCACCGACGTTCCTTCGGCCCCCTCTTTTTTACCAGCCGGTTATACCTTAGGATCAGTTTATAACGGCGCTTCTGTTGTTGGCTTCAACAATCCAAAATTTACCAATTATCCACTGCCTGCTCCCGGTAATTACCGGCTTCGCGACATCACTACATTAGGCAGCTATAAATTTTCCTTGCAGGCTGGCTCGCCGGCCATGGGCAAGGGCTTCACGGGTTTTACACCATACGGCAATGTGGCTGTTGACCCTGTTTACGGCGTTACAGAATATAACCAGCCCGGCGCCGATGCAGGCTGCTATCAATACAATGGCAAAGGCAATCAGCATTAAGCGTTCCGTACCCGCATAGACATAGTCCTATTAGTTGTATTCTCTCCCCGTTTTTACGGGGAGATTCTGTTAGCGGAAATTGGTAATAGTTCCTTAACATAGCGTGTATTCGCTTAAGGGTATGTACTAATAGCTTCGCCACAAATAAAAACTTACTACACTATGCGGAAAGCTTTACTTCTGTTATTTTTATTAGCTGTTTCCATTTATTCCTTTTCTCAATTTACCAATGACAGGATTGTTGTGCTCAGGGTGGGTTCGGGTACCGCACTCACTTCTTCGGCTACACCACTTTTTTTAGATGAGTACACTACAAGCGGAACAGCAGGTATAATCGTTGCTGTCCCCACCACTACGTCCGGGAATGTGACCCGGGTAACAGGAAGTGGAAGCGCTACCTCTGAAGGTCAATTGAATTTATCGGTTAATGGAAGTTACCTCACTTTCGGAGGCTACGATGCCGTTCCAGGTCAGTTAAACATTAATAGTACAGCAGGAATAAACCGTGTAGTAGTGAGGGTAGGCTCCGATGGAACAATAGCTACAACTGTCGTTACCACTACCGATGCTACCGCCGTTAATAATAGTTATACGACTAACAACTTTCGATCCGTTGCTTCTACGGATGGCAGCCAATTTTGGTTGGGTGGGAACGGAACGGCTTCAACCGGCGGCGTTAGAACAGTAGCCTTTACCGGATCAACAGTTCCGGTTATTGCTTCCCAAGTGAGTAACACTACTAACAATATACGCGGCGTTAATATATTCGGCGGCCAGCTGTACTACAGCACCGCATCGGGTACCAACGGGGTTTATGCAGTGGGAGCAGGTGTTCCCACCTCTTCTTCCAACACATCTACTATAAAGATTACGGCTACTGATGCATATGGTTATAGTTTTATAGATAGAGGAGGTGGAAATTTAAATTGCTATGTTGTTTCCGGTAGCCCTGCCGCCCTGTTAAAATTTTCTTCTCAGGATAATGGTGCTACCTGGACGGCACGTGGAAGTATTACAGCCTCCGCATCGTTATATGGTATAGCCGGTCGTTTGGAAGGCGGTACTCCTGTTTTGTATGCCATTTCATCGGCTTCATCCACTTCTATATCTAATCTCGTTAAGCTAACCGATGCTTCTGTGTTCGACGCTGCTATCACCGGAAGTTTTACAACCATCGCCAGTTCCGCTACCAACACGGCTTTCAGAGGTATAGCCTTTGCGCCCATTGCACCGGTTAATAATCTTTCGCTCACGTTTACATCAGTTGCTACATCATCTTCGCTACAGCCACCGGCGGTTAGTACGGCACTAAGCGATGCCACTGATCCATTGGCATCAACAGGAATTTCGGTTGATGTAAAAGATAATGGCGTGATTATTCCTGCCGCCAATTATACCATTACCGCGGTTAGTAGCAATACCACGGTTGTTCCTAATGCAAACGTTAGCATTACTAAAGCGGATGGACAAGCAACCATAAAAATCAACGCGGCAGCTGTAGGCTATGCCGATGTAACAGTAACTATAACCAAGGGTAGCTTCACAAAAACTCTCACCATTAATGTGGCGGCTTCTGCGGGTGCGGTGGTACCATCCGGCACCCGCTTTCATACCGGTTCGTCCGATGCCTCGGCAGCTATCGCCATAGATGATAATTATATGATTGTGGGAGATGATGAAATCAACAAACTATTTGTGTATAGCCGCACTCAGTCAGGCTTGCCGGTAACTACGTTTGATTTTAGCAGCTTGCTTTCACTCACTGATATTAGCGGTGGCGCACCACGGGAAGTAGATGTGGAGGCGGCGGTGAAAAGCCCTGCCAACACTAACCGAATTTATTGGCTGGGGTCTATGAGTAACAGCGCTACCAGCTTTGCCGCCAGGCCAAACCGTAATCGTTTATTTGCGGTATCGGCAACCGGAACGGGCAGCAGCACAGCTTTTAGTTATACCGGTATGTACCCGGGCCTTCGGCAGGATTTAATAACCTGGGGCGATGCGGCCGGTTATAACTTTTCGGCTTCTGCATTGGCCGGTAAAGACCCCAAAGTGATTGATGGATTTAATGTAGAAGGGTTAACCTTCGCACCTGATAATACCACCGCTTACATTGCCTTTCGTGCACCATTGGTACCTACGGCTAACAGAACAAAGGCGGTGATTGCACCGGTGCAAAATTTTGAAACCTGGTTTAATAACGGTTCGCCCGCAGGTTCTCCCACCATTGGTTCGCCAATAGAGTTAGATCTTGGCGGCAGAGGCTTTCGCGACATTGTAAGGTTAAGCAATGGCACCTATATTATTCTCGCCGGTAACTACGATGACGCACCGTTGAACCCTGCTGTTTACACCTGGAACGGGTTAGCTGCATCGGCGCCGTTGATGATTAATTCGTTCAATCTAACGGGCCTTAATCCCGAAGCTGTGATGGAGATTCAATCATCAGGAACACTCTTATCAGACCGCTTACAAATTATCAGCGATAATGGTTCTGCTATTTATTATAACGATGGCATCGAAGCAAAAGACCTGTCGCAAAACAACTATAAAAAGTTCCGGTCCGATGTGGTGGTATCCGGTTCGGGTAGCGTGTTGCCGGTTGTATTAAAAACGTTCACCGCACAAAAACAAGCCAACGTTTCTTTATTGACCTGGGAGATTGCCACGCCGGTAACGGCTACTCGTTTTGTTGTGGAACGGTCGGTAAACGGGGTTGCGTTTACTTCCATTGGAACCGTGATGGCTTCTTCCAATAAAGGCAGTTACAGCTTCACAGATTACTACCAGGCGGACGGAAAAATTTATTATCGTATCGCTATGGCGGAAGCATCGGGAAGGGTTATTTACTCGCCTATCCGCGTCATTAATTCATCGGCTATGGAAATGGTCACCGTATATCCAAACCCGGTGCCGGCGGGCATTGTAACCGTAAGTACACAACTGCAAGGGCTTAAGTTCGCTACCTTGTTTAGTACATCGGGACAACCGGTAAAATCGTTTTCCTTCATGGGTTCGGCCTTGGATATGTCCACCGAAGGTTTGGCCAAAGGCAGTTATTATTTTGTATTGGCAACCAAGGAAAAGATCGTATCCGCCAGTCCGCTGGTCATTCAATAAATCTTGATCCCTACCATAAAAAAAGCCCTCGCTATTGGCGGGGGCTTTGCTTTAGCGTGACGAATGTTAGCTTTTAAAGTAATAGAGAAAAATGAAAAGTTTGATAGCGGTAAGATAATTTTTCATAGTAAAGGTTTTACGGTAAGATCAATCAGTGATATAAACAAAACGTTAGCGCTGTATTAGAATTATGTAACCATTTGCAACAAAGCAGGAAGGCCGTCCTTTCATAACACTACGGTAAGGTTAGCATCATACTATGGTTATACACCAACGTTTACTTTGTAAAACCTCGCGTTATGAAAACCTTTTGTGCATGCCTCGCGGCCATTTGTGTTCTTAGTGCAAAAGCCCAAATCCAAAAAGCGGATAACGTTTTTATCATTACTACCGACGGCTTCCGGTGGCAGGAAATTTTCAATGGGGCCGACTCGCTTCTTATCAATGATCCGGCCTTCGTAAAAGACACGGCACTCACTAAACAAATGTACTGGGACCCCTCACCGGCAGAAAGACGACAAAAGCTTCTGCCTTTTTTTTGGAATGTACTTTCCCGCCAGGGCCAGCTTTATGGCAACCGAACAAAGGACAGCAAGGTGAACGTAAAGAACCTGTATAAAATTTCTTACCCCGGCTACAATGAAATGCTGACGGGCTATGCCGATCCGCTGCCCGTGCTGAATGCGCCGCAATACAATCATAACGTAAGTGTGTTGGAATACTTAAATGGTTTGGAAAAATACAAGGGTAAAGTAGCTGCCTTTACCTCGTGGAATGTGTTCCCTTTTATCCTGAACCATAAGCGTAACACGATGCTTCAAAACAGTGGTTACGCTGCCATGGCCGATGATGAAAACGAGAGTACAGGACTCCTTAACGAAGTGCAGGAAAAGGTGGAGAACAAATACAAAACCCGTTATGATGAACTGACCTTTTTTAATGCGAAAGAATACATCAAACAACACCACCCCAAAGTGATGTTTATCGGCTTAGGCGAAACCGATGAATTTGCCCACCAGGGCCGTTACGACTTATACCTGCAACAAGCGGCCAATGTAGATAAGATGCTGTCGGAATTATGGTACATGGTACAAACCGACAGCGTATATAAAAACAAAACCACCTTTATCATCTCTACCGATCATGGCCGTGGAAAGTATGGCGATAAATGGACCTCGCATCATACGCTCATTCGCGGCTCCGGTGAAATATGGTTAGCGCTATTGGGCAAAGGCATTGAGCCATTAGGGGAGATGGAAGAAAGCAAACCCATTACGCAAGGACAAATAGCAGCCACCGCCGGCTTCCTGTTGGGCGAAACATTCATCAGCAAACGAAACATTGCGCCACCGGTTGCTCTGCCTGTTGCAGAACTAAGAATGGTAAAAAAGAAATAAGCCCGTTGCCGGTTGATTCACCATCAGAGGCCGCTCACGACTGTAAAATTTAATAAAAACTTCATAGCGATTTTACATACTGTAAATCATGCTTTATTTGTTTTGAAATTCAAAAATTAGCCTGATGGTCTCTTCGTTTTTTAACCGGTTTACCGCTACACGCAACCGCCCCAGATCGTTTCAACTTCTTGTCGCCCTTTTAGTGCTTTTCAATGTATTTATTATAGCCTTGCGCTTTAGTATTATTCTGAAGCAAATTCTGTAAAACGCTAACTTTTTTTTCAAATCTATCAGCCACTATTAAGCAGTGCAGTTACCTTTTTCGTTAGCGAAAAGAATGGCGTTTGCCATGCGCAATTACATCTCTTTTAATCCTTAAAAAAACCGTATCAAAAAAACTATCTAATTTTCCTGCTTAGCTTTTTCGATGGTTTGAATAGATAAATAATTGCTGATGGAGGAATCACTTATAAGAACAGTAGATGTTACCCGGTATGTCACTCCGTTGCGGGAAGGCGGCTCGCTGCCGGCTATTGCAGAAGCCGATGATGGCTTTTTATATGTGCTGAAGTTTCGTGGCGCCGGGCAAGGAATTAAAGCGTTGATTGCAGAACTCATTGGTGGCGAAGTGGCCAGGGCACTGGGTTTACGGGTTCCGGAGCTGGTGTTTGCGAATGTTGATCCGGCCTTTGGACGCACCGAACCCGATGAAGAAATTCAGGATTTATTAAAGAGGAGCGAGGGGTTAAATCTGGCCCTTCATTATTTGTCTGGTGCTATAACTTTCGATCCGGCGGTAACGATTATTGATGCAAAATTGGCCTCGGAGATCGTTTGGTTAGATTGCTTTCTTACCAACGTGGATAGAACCGTTCGCAATACTAATATGCTGATGTGGCATAAAGAATTGTGGCTGATAGACCATGGCGCCGCACTTTATTTTCATCATTCATGGACGGGCTGGGAAGAGCAAAGCGTCCGGCCTTTTGTACAGGTAAAAGATCATGTGTTGCTGCCCTGGACTAACCAGTTAGAAGAAGTGAATAACCGGTTTCGTTCTACTCTTACTGAAGCAAAAATACGTTCTATAGTTGCACTTATTCCCGACGAATGGTTAGTGATGGATACCGGATCGCCGGAAGAAAATCGTACGGTGTATGTACGGTTTTTAATCAACCGGGTTGCTGCCTCTCAAACCTTTGTAAATGAAGCACGGCATGCCAGACAAGCTGTTATATGAATATGCGGTGATGCGTGTGGTGCCTAAGGTGGAGCGGGAAGAATTCATCAACGTGGGAGTGATTTTATACGCCAGGCAAGGACGCATTTTACTATGCCGGTACCAACTCAATCATCAACGGCTGCTCTCTTTTTGTCCTTCGGCCGCTATTGAAATGATCGAAGCCAATCTGCTATCATTTGAGAAAATCTGTAAGGGCGAAGAGGACAGCGGACCAATCGGTAAGCTTGACGTGGCCTCCCGCTTTCGATGGCTCACTGCTACAAGAAGCACCATCATACAAACCGCTAAAGTGCATCCGGGGCTTTGCACCAATGCTACTGAAACAATTGAAAAGTTATTTACTCAACTGGTGCTTGATTAATACTTGCCAGAAAACGTTTTACCGTCCAGGTGCTAAGCTGGCCGCCGGGTCCATTGAGTGTATAATCAAAACCGTGTGTGGCCCAGGGAAGAAACAATTCATAATAAGGAACACCCAAAAGTTTTAATTTCTTTGTCAGGCGGTTGCTATGCAGGTGCGATACCAGCGGATCGTGATGACCATAGATCAATAGGGTAGGAGGCAGGTAACCCGTCAATGTTTCGGTAGGCGAACTATTCAGGTATTGATTGCGGACTTGAGTTAAGGTTCCGCCTAAATAATCTTCCATTATTTTTTTGCTGTTAAGTACCAAAGGGTTTGTAGGATTTTCGTAACCCCAAACCATATCTGTCGGTCCGTAAAATGATATGACGCCTTTTATGTTTTTATCATTTAAGGTATAAGCTGCAGATAGGGCAATCTCACCACCGGCACTTCTTCCCAATAAAAAAAACCGACTTGTATCAATAGCTAATTCGCGGGCATGAGAACGCAGGTAAGCTATCGCTGCGCGAACATCTTCTACCGGTGCCGGAAATTTGTATTGTGGAGCCAGGCGATAATTGATGCTGGCGACCTGGTAACCCTCTTGGGCTAATTCGCTGTTTAACTCAGGCAACTGCTGACTGTTGCCACCGGCCCAGGACCCGCCATGGATAACGATTACGCAGGGCTTGGAACCTTGATATGGGGATGGATAATAATCAAGTGTGAGTTTATTAATAGCATCGTAAGTGACCGTTGAAAAAGCGACCTTTTTTGCTCCAATTCCAGTGATCATTTGCAAGGGATGAAACGCGGCGTCTGTTGCAGAAGAAGTAGAAGGCTTAAACGTAGCATCAAAATCCTTAGCAAGCCGTTGGGAAAGTAACTGGGCTTGTAGCAAGGGAAGAAAAAATAAAACAGTGGCAATTCCACCTATCATCATAGTGGCCGTATGATAGCGGGGCGTACCAAATTTCCATAGCAGTAACACCACTAATAGAACAATAAACAACCAGCAAAATTCAGTTACTAAAATAGATACATACCAAAGAAAACTGGTAGGCGCCCGAAACACTACTAACAGCGACAATAAAAAAAGAAGGGATATTAAAATAAGTCGTACCATGAACCGTTATTGAATTGAATAGTTGGTTGTGGTTTTAAATGTATGATGGAGGTTAAAGTGTAAAAGAAGGCAGCAAGGTAGAATAGCTTTGTAAATTGTGAAGTTTGACAAGGCGTTGTCCTGTCCTTACTGCCGGGGGACGAAGGTAGTTCGCAATGGAATAAAGAAAAACGGCAAACAGAATTTGTTGTGTAAAACTTGCAGCAAGCAGTTCCAACCCGCTTATGTTTATCAGGGTTGTATAGCGGAAAAGAAGGAGCTTGTTTTAAAAATGCTTTGCAGGGGCAGCGGTGTTCGTGACTCGGCGGTGGTGAGTGGCATGAGTAAGTCAACTGTTTTGGCGTTCATCAAAACGGCTGCTGCCAATCTTGTTTATAAGCCAAAGAAACACACGTATCGCCGGGTACAGATTGATGAGCAATGGTCGTATGTAGGAAAAAAGGATAAGAAAGTGTGGATGCTCTATGCCTATGCGGTGGAGGAAGATGAAATCATTGCTTTCAGCATGGGAAAACGAAGTACCAGGGCGGTGAGCAACCTGTACGTGAAGTTGAAACTTTTAGACATTGCTGTTTTTATGACCGATGATTGGGATGCCTTTAGTGCCGTGTTGCCCAAAGCAAAACACCTCATTGGAAAGGCGTTCACCAAAGCCATTGAAGGTGTTAACACCTTCTTTCGCACCAGAAGCAGAAGGCTGGTTAGAAGAACCGTCTGCTTCTCCAAAAAACTAATCTATCATTACTCTATGATGAAAATCATCATCCACTATCGAAATCAACGAGCATCATACATTTAAGACCACAACCGAATAGTTATCTGCGAAGTAAAGCCTTCTTTTATTGCAGCGCTTGTTACGTAAAAGTCCGACTGCATTCTTCGTTGATCTACTACAAACGATGTAAATACCATAGCCGTAAAATAGAGCAAAGGTGCCATTGTTCTGCCTACCCAAACGGGGTATGTTTGCAGTAGAAGTTGATTGATACATAATCAATCCAATCCAAATCCAGAAAAACCGAAAAGTTATTATCCAGATCCAAAGAAAAGCCAAAACCAAAATCCAATATCGGTCAACTTCTTTTTTTATTTTTTATAAGTGTCCCGTTTTATAATCCTACGATCCAACAAACTTTCCAATCCTATCCAAAGCCTCAGGCGTCCAATTATGAAAAACTGGTCAAACAGTAAATAGGCGCACTGATTATATTATCCCCTTTTTAAGGGGATTTTTTTATGCGACAACAGCAAATTTTATGAATCGAAAAGAGTGTCTAAGTAGCCGCGGTGCAACAATCACCTATGGTAAGGGTTTGTAAATACCTTTGTTGTTTATCAAAATGTATGGGAGACGTAGATGTTGTCAGCGATATATTATCCGCCGCATTAAAGGCTTATCCAAATTCCGAGTTTGTTCAAAGCCTTTCGCATCAATACCTGGTGCGGGGAAGCCTAAGTAAAAAACAGTTGGAAGGTTTGTATAAAAAAGCAGAGCGGATCACTCATCTTCCTCAAAACAAATTAGCTACGCTGGAAGCTCTTATTTTAAAACGGCCCAATAAATTCAAGTCTGCACTACCACCAACAGAGCCGCTGTATAAAAAGGATGAAGCAGCCGGCCAGTTGATTGAAGATATTTTAATCAAATACCCGCAGCATAAACGGGTGTTGTTTTTTCAATCGAAACATAAAAGCAACAATCCTTTATCGGTGGTTGAAACTACAGAGTTGGAAAAGTTTCACAAGCTGCTGATTAAATAGAAACACTTTACTATCTCCTCTTGAGCCTATTATTTTTTATACTCGTTGTTACAACCGCTATTGTTGCTTCTATATTGGCTAATAAGCTAACTATTATTGCTGCCATCACTGGCGGAGGCATTTCTACTGCGATTTATTTTGGTGTAGGTTGGGTGGGCATTGCTTTGCTGGGCAGCTTCTTTTTATTTGGAACAATAGCAACATCTCACCACAAAAGCGCTAAAGAAAAAATAGGAATCGCCCAGGAAAATAAAGGAAGGCGAAATGCAGGCCAGGTGCTGGCTAATGGCGGTGTAAGCGGTTTGCTTGCACTGCTTGCTATTTTTTATCCGCAACATAGCGCCGCGTTTTTATTAATGATCGCAGGCTCTTTTTCATCGGCCACTGCCGATACGTTGTCATCGGAGTTGGGAAGTATTTATGGCAAGCGTTTCTATGATATTTTAAGTTTCAAAAAAGGTAGTCGTGGAAGTGATGGCGTTGTTAGTGCTGAAGGTTTTTTATTTGGCCTTGCCGGCAGTGCGGTGATAGCCGCTATTTATTCGATTGCCGAAGGTTGGAGTATATTTTTTTTATGGCTGCTGATAGCAGGGGCAACCGGAAACATAGCCGATTCTATTTTAGGCGCTACGCTGGAACGAAAAGGCTTGCTGAAAAACGATGCCGTTAATTTTATCAACACCGCTGTGGGAGCGGCTTTTATGCTGCTTGTTACGAGGTAATTTTTACGCCGGACTGTTGATCAGCACATACAGGGTAACCGCGATAAAAGCGAAGAAAAGTAGCGAGAGGCCGATGGTGCGAACATTGGTAATGGAGCGAAGAGAGGTTCTCTTTTTAGAAATGCTATTCATTGGATTTGGTTTTTCAGATATTGAACCGGTAAGATAATAGCCATTTTCAAAAAAGCCAATCAATCCATAAAAAATTTTTTCAGCATAGTAAGCCATTTGTTTTCATTCCTTATATCGCTATGTAACAAGGCCCTTACCGTAGAGGGCATTGTTTTGCTATCCTTTACCTTCGCTTCCTTTTTTCATCTTCATGCGCAAAGAAGCTTATAAAACATTACGATTGGCTATTCCCATTATCATTGGTGAGCTGGCGCAAATGGCGCTGCACATTATTGATACGGCCATGGTGGGTTCTATCAACTATAGGCAATTAGCGGCTGCGGCTTTAGTTATCAATGCGATGAATATTCCTTTTGTATTAGGCATCGGCATGACGATCTCCGTGTCACAGATGGTTTCTATGGCGCATGGGAAAAAAGATGCGGCCGCCGTATCGCACTATCTTTTTAACGGCTTTTGTTTATGTACTTTAACCGCTGTCATTATTTCTTCCACGTTAGTCTTCGGCCGTCCGTTAATTCAACATCTTGGGCAAGATGCCGAAGTGGTAGTGTATGCCTTACCGTTTATGAAGCTGATGGGATTATCCATTATTCCGATGCTGCTTTTTATGACGCTCAAACAATTTGCCGATGGCCTTGAATTTACCCGTACGGCCATGACGCTTTCACTTGCCTCTATGCCGATAAATATTTTATTAAACTGGCTGCTGATATACGGCCACTGGGGCTTTCCACGATTAGAGCTGATTGGCGCAGGATGGGCGACACTGATAACCCGAAGTCTTATTTTTTTAGCACTACTGCTTATTGTATTTAAACATAAAACCTTTAGACCTTATATAGAGTTGGCTTCGGCCCAATGGCGGCTTCGTAAAAAAACATGGAAGGAACTACTGAATATTGGTGTGCCCAGCGGCTTGCAGGTAGGCATGGAAGCAGGCGCCTTTGCTGTTTCGGGCATCATCATCGGCACCATTAGCGCAGTGGCGCAAGCGGCGCACCAGATAGCCCTTAGCTGTGCTTCGTTTACGTTTATGGTTTCGATGGGATTGGCGCAAGCCGGCTCCATTCGTGTAAGCAATGCCTTTGGTAGAAAAGACTGGGCAACTATATCATTAATCGGCAGAAGCACATTGCTTACTTCCGCTATCTATGGCTTGTGCTGTGCCATTTTATTTGTTTTGTTCCGGCATCAATTACCGGTTTTATTCACAACAAATAGTGAGGTGCAACTGATGGCAGCTACGTTGATTCTTTTAGCAGGTATCTTTCAATTATCGGACAGCACTCAGGCAACCGGCGCCGGATTACTCCGCGGAATCAAAGATGTAAAAACGCCAACGGTTTTGATTGGAATCGCTTATTGGGCTATCGGCATTCCGGTAGGGTTTGTGCTGGCTTTTCAATTAGGGATGGGCGCCTCCGGAATGTGGGCCGGGCTTATATTGGGGCTTACGTTTGCCTCCCTTTTTCTGCATACGAGGTTTGTAAAAATGGGTACGAAAAATCTTTTATAAACGTTGAGGCATGAGCATTAAAAAAGCCCCGCGGCCGGGGCTTGAAAAATTTTCAGTAGTAGCTTACCATTTCTTTTTGTAACCACCACCTCCACCGCCATTGTTGTCGCGGAAGGGGCTATTGCTTCTGGCAGGTCTGTCTTCTTTTGGTTTTGCTTCCATTACCTTAATAGTGCGGCCTTCTACAGTAGCGCCGTCTAATTCGGTAATGGCTTTCTTTGCCGCTTCATTATCCGACATTTCAACAAATCCAAAACCGCGTGAACGGCCTGATTCTCTGTCATTGATAATTTTGGCTGAAGTTACTTCTCCGTAAGGAGTGAAAAATTCTTTCAGGTCTTCATCCTGTACGTTGAAGCCTAAATTTGAAACATAAATGTTCATTCTAACTGATTAAAAAATGATAAATGCTTGAGGAGGCAACCAGTAAATGACTAACTAAAAATGCAGCTAACGAAGCAAAACTAATTAACGATTACTAATGCGAGGCTCAAATTACAAAATGAAGGTAATAGTTTTAAGGCATACCGAATGCCCTTTAACAAAAAAAGAGTGTTTGTCTCTTCCTGAGGCCGGTAGATTTGCTCCACCGTCATACGTGAAAATGCCCGATGGCAAAGGGTTCTATCACTTATTGTTCTTCTTGTCTAAACGGTTGTTATTGCGTATCACATCCCAATACTCTTTGCCATAATCCACAAAAATTTCATCCCCCGGTTGAATATCCTTTTTGGCAATTACAAAAGCATGCAGCCCTTCATTTAAAAACTCAGCGTTGTTGGTAACCCCTTTTATCCGTGATAAGCCCCTGGCATCGTTGGCATAGCGGGCTAAGGATTTTTTGCGGTAACGGGCATCAATCACGTGACGGGAATTTACAGTGTACAGATAGACGTTGCTCCAATCATTTTTCACTTCTTTCCAGGTGGTGATGCGGCCGGTATATTCAATGATGCGTGTTCCTTTTGCAATAAATATTTTGGTGAACAGTCCCTGCCCGGAACCCGGAAGCGTAGATTCTTTTACTTCCAGTTCTTTTTCTAATAACGCCATAGTCCGATAAACATAGGAAGAAAAAATGATGCGCGGATAAAGACTGTTTTCTTTTTCAATGGAAACTAAACTTATGCTGCCACATCGTTAAAATGTCCGCTGCTGCCTCCATTCTTCCAACGTCATTTCAAATTTTATTTCTCCCTTTCCGTGCAGGCCGGTTTGCCGCCAACCCGCTGCTTTGTAAAAACCTTCGGCTCTTGTCCCCGGCGAGGTGCCCAACCAAACGGGCTGGCTGGTTTGAGAAAAATACCAATCCAGCATTAATTGGTGCAGGTGTTTGCCAATGCCCATCTTTTCATAATCCGGATGAATAAAAAGTGCCCAGATATTATGGTCGTGCAAGTCGGCAATGGCAAAGCCAACAACTGCTTCATCCATTTCACATACCCATCCTTTACCCCGCCGGCTGATGTAATCCACCACGTCTTCATCTGGCACTAAAGCCGGGTTGGACAAAACATTTTCTTTTACTGAGTGACGAATGAGCTGTAGTTGCAGTACGTCCTCAATGGTGGCTTCGCGGAATGTCATGCTTAAAGATACTTTCACCGGCTTATTTTCGTTCCAATAAATACCGAATGAACCAACGGATTGTACACCTGGCCTTAGTGGTAAATGATTATGACGAAGCCATTGACTTTTATACAAAAAAGTTAGGGTTTGAATTGATAGAAGATACAAAAATGGATGACGTCAAGCGCTGGGTATTAGTGAAGCCACGAGGCGAGGGCCAATGCCATCTGCTTCTGACGAAGGCTGCCAACCCAGAACAGGTAAAGGCTGTAGGAAACCAAACCGGCGGCAGGGTTTTTCTTTTTTTGCATACTGATGATTTTTGGCGCGACTATGACAACCTGGTAAAAAATGAAGTATCATTTATTCGCAACCCTTCAGAGCAACCGCATGGAACGGTAGCCGTGTTCCAAGACTTGTATGGCAACCTTTGGGATCTGATACAGCCAAAATAATAATCCAATGTTCATAAGATGGTTTTTTTAAAAGGCTTTGCAACCGTTACCTAAAAATGCCATCTTAGCAATAAGCAACAATAACCAAAAACAGGTGGTATGAGCAATCACTTTCTTACATTAAAATCTTTTCTTGATACGATAAAAGGCCTTTCTTTTTTCGACCGCTTGTTTGGCTGGGGCCGTGCCAAAAAGGAATTGGTTGATGCCGCTACAGCTTTAACATCATTGCAAAACGAATTGGATGGTACACGCCAAAGCCTTACCAGCAGCACCTTACAGCTTACTGTGTTGCAGGAAAACAAACGGACATTGGAGCAACAGATTGGATTATTAAATACGGACTTAGGCATTTATAAAGAGCGGACCTTAAACTGCGACCGCGAGATACAAAAGATTAGGGAGGAAAATGTTCAACTAAAAAAGGAAGAAGAATTTCGTTCCCAAAAATATTCCGAAGAAATCGTTTCGCTGCAAAGTATTAAACTGGGTTTGCAGGAAGAGCGGGCAAAGGAAATACAATTGCGGCACGAAGAAGAAATGAAACGATTGACGGCATTAAAAGAAACATGGGCAGCCCACCAAACCGATGTGCAGGAGCGAATGAAGGCGGTCTGTCAAAAGCATACATTGAGCTATGTGGATAAAGCGCCTTTTCGTGGCGACCCTGATAATACCTTATTGATTTGTGAAGAGCATGTAGTGTTTGATGCAAAGAGCCCTGCGGGTGACGAGTTGAAAAATTTCCCACATTATTTAAAAGCACAAGCGGAAGCCGCTAAAAAATATGCGAAGATTGAAGGCGTTAAGAAGGATATTTTTTTAGTGGTGCCTGCCAATACGCTTCACTGCGTGAAAGAATTTGTTTATAACCTCGCTGATTATGACGTGTACATTGTTTCGGTAGATGCGCTGGAGCCTTTGATCTTATCGCTCTGTAAAATTGAGGACTATGAATTTGCCAAACAGCTAAGTCCTGAAGACCGTGAAAATATTTGTCGCATCATTGGCAAGTTTGCGCACTTATCCAAGCGCCGCATTCAGATTGATTCCTTCTTTGCCCGCCAGTTTATAGAGCTGGCTTATAAATGTGAGAATGCCCTGCCGCAGGATGTGTTGGAAAAAGTGATTGAGTTTGAACGATCCGAAAAACTAAATCCACCGCAGGAAAAAAGAGCCAAAGCCATCAACCTGAAAGAGCTTGATAGCGAGCATAGCAAGATAGAAATGGAAGTGGCCGCCAAAGGCATTGTACTACCGAACGATCTTATCTCCGGTGTGCTAAATGAGCTCACTCTGTATAAGTAGCCTATCCATTAACACGGTTGTTACCGGCCTTTATTTTACTAACGTGAAATCGGCTTCCATTACTTTATCGGAGCTCCCACCGATATATACTTTAAACGCTCCGGCTTCGGAAAACCGTTTCAGATCGCTGTTCCAGAACTTTAATTTTTCTTCATCAATTGTAAAACTTATTGTTTTGCTTTCACCCTTTTTCAACGACAGCTTTTTAAAGTCTTTTAATTCTTTTACCGGACGTGTAACAGAACCTACCATATCTCTGATGTACAACTGTACGACTTCTTCTCCATCATAAGCCCCATTGTTAGTTACCGTGATCGTTACGGTAATTTTTTCAGTCGCCTTCATCCTTGGTTTACTTAATAGAATAGAAGAATAACTAAAGTTGGTATAGCTTAATCCATAACCAAAAGGGTACAGCGGCGTGTTGGCAACATCTAAATAGTTGGAGCGGAATTTTTGTCCGGGCTGTCTATCATCCTGCGGCCGGCCCGTGTTTTTATGATTGTAGTAAACCGGTATCTGGCCTACGTTTCTGGGCCATGACATAGATAATTTTCCCGATGGATTATAAGCCCCAAACAATACATCGGCAATGGCATTTCCGGCTTCATGTCCACCAAACCAAACTTGCAAAATAGAAGTAGCCAGCGTACTTTCTTTCTCAATAGTTAAGGGCCTTCCGCTCATCAACACTACTACTAATGGTTTACCTGTTTTAGCCAATTCTTCCAGCAATCTTTTTTGGCTTTGCGGCAAACTAATATCGGAGCGACTGGAAGCTTCGCCTGTAAATTCAGAAGCTTCACCCACTACGGCCACAACCACATCGGCCGCATTAGCGGTTCTTACCGCTTGTGCTAACAGTGAGTCCGGCGATAAGGCGTCAATAGAAATCCGCTCGCCAAACACGTTGGCTTTTTTAACCAGCAATGTATCGTCACTTAGGTTGGCGCCTTTTGCATATACAATAGTTAGGTTATTGCCTGCTACATTTTTTAGTCCTTGCAGAACGGGTATAGATGTAGCCGCATCGCCGCTTACCGCCCATGTGCCCAGCATGTTTGACGTGTTATTAGCCAGTGGACCGATCAACGCAATGGTGCCGCTTTTCTTCAATGGCAACGTGCTGTTGTTGTTCTTCAACAATACCATCGAATGTTCTGCAAATGCTCTTGCGGCAATTCGTTTATCTGTGCTCAGCACTTCTGTTTTTGCCCTGTCGGCATTGCAATATTTAAAGGGGTCATCAAACAACCCGAGTTTGTATTTTGCTTCAAGGATTCGCCTGCAGGCAGCATCTACTTGTGCTAACGTTGTTTTCTTTTCTGCTAATGATTTTTTTATCGTGGCAAGAAAACCTTCTGCCACCATATCCATATCCAGACCGGCATTCAACGCTAACGCAGAAGCCGTTTGCAGGTCACCCATGCCATGGTCTATCATTTCCGATACCGAGGTATAATCCGATACAACAAAACCTTTAAAGCCCCATTGCTTACGAAGTAGATCTGTCAATAACCATTTGTTGCCGGTGGCCGGAATGCCATCCAGTTCATTGAACGACGACATCACACTTCCAACTCCGGCATCCACTGCAGCTTTGTAGGGCGGCAGGTAAAATTCATACATCTTCAGCCGGCTCATGTCCGTTACATTATAGTCGCGGCCACCTTCCGCAGCACCGTATAAAGCAAAATGTTTTACGCAAGCCATCAAGGTATTGTTCGCCGATAAATCGGTGCCCTGGTAACCTCTTACCATTGCGGCCGCCATTTGTGAACCGAGATAAGGATCTTCACCGGCTCCTTCTGCAACCCGCCCCCAGCGCGGGTCTCGGGCAATGTCCACCATGGGCGAAAAGGCCCAGCACAAACCATCGGCCGTTGCTTCCGTAGCGGCAATTCTGGCACTATGTTCAATCATTGCCGGGTCCCAACTGCATGATAATGCCAATGGAATGGGGAACGTGGTTTTATAGCCGTGAATAATGTCGGAACCAAAAATGAGCGGGATTTTTAACCGGCTTCCGTTCACGGCCAACTCTTGCGCCTGGCGTATTTTGTCCACGCCAATCACGCCAAATAAGCCGCCTACATTGCCGCTCTTTATTTTGCCTTCCACATCGCTACTTACCACCGCACCCGTGGCCACGCCGCCGCCCGGAGTTAGTAAATTTAGTTGACCAATTTTCTCGTCAAGCGTCATCTTCGCCATCAGCGAAGACACGAAGGCGTTCATCTTCGCGTCTTTGTTTTGGGCTTGTAATTGAAGCGTTAGGGCAATCGTTGCTAAAAGGAAAAATCGTTTCATCGTTATTGTTTTTTATGAATCAGAGGCCTGTCTATCTATTGAGCTTTACTTGCGTCGCACTCTTGTACGTTTTGTAATTCTATTGGGCACATCGTCGCGGCAGCGGCCCATCCCGACCTTCCGGCCCTCTAAATCCCCCGGTGGGGGACTTGCCGCCACACAGCCCTTGCTTTTTAACCATTCATTATTCTTTTTAACCAAACTTTCAACGTTGTCTTTCTCCACTACTTTCGTGATGTTTACACCCTTCCCACCGGGAAGGGCTTTAGCACCATCCAACCGCTTTTACGACTGACTGAAAGGGATGGGCCGTAGGTTGTTACTTGAGGTACTTTTCCATCACCCTTGCCCAAATCGCATATCCTCCTGCCTTCATGTGCAGCATGTCTTCTTTAAATAACACCTCCATCGGCTTGCCGGTTTTATCTAGCATCGGCGTCCACACATCCACAAAAGCTGTCTCTTTCTTCTTTGCTAAAAATGTTTTTAATAACCTGTTTGCCTCTATCATCTTTTCTTTCAGTCGCCACCGCGATGGACTGGGCTTGATGGAAACAAAGACAACAGCCGCATTTGGCAAGCGATTCCGTATGTCGCTAAAAAGTTTTTGGAAACGTTCTGCCACCATCGTACTTGTAACCGTATCCGATGATGCCAGGTCATTGTCACCGCAATAGATAACCACCTGCGCGGGTTTGTACTTGAAAATGGTTTCTTCTTCATAGCGAAGCATGTCCAGCAAAGTAGAGCCGCCAAAGCCGCGATTGATAAGCGTATGTGTGGGAAAATAAGATTGTATGTCGGGCCACAGCCGGAACGATGAACTGCCAACAAACAGGATCGCATTCTGCGGTGGCGCTTGCAGGCTATCGGTTTTTCGAAAGGCTTGTATCTCGTCCCAAAACGTTGCCTGTTGGGCATTTACAACGGTCGTTTGCGCTGCAAAAAACAGAACTAATAATTTCAGCAAAGCTTTTTTCATCATTCTACTTTTAAAATTTTTGACCGGCCCGATACGCCGTTTTCATTGATGGCTTCAATAGAATAGTAGTAAGCCTTTTGGCTGTCCATTGCCTTCATCCAATACTCATTGTTGCTGTGTACCATGATGCAGTTATAAAGTTTATCGGGTGCAATGCCGTAGTAAATATTGTAAGCGAAAGCATTGTCCACCGGTCGCCATTTAATAAAAGCACTGCGCTTGTCTTTCTCTGTTCGCAGCACAATAAAGTCCTTTACACTATCGGGCTTTACACCGTTACTGTTACCAAAAACTCTTAGTCCACTGATGGCAAATTTGCCCGTCGGCATGTGAATGTTTTCGAGCTTGATATAACGGGCTTGCACGGGTTTCTCCAACTCTACATAATCATGCGGAACATCTTTGGTGTTCCTGCTTTTATCAACCAGCAAGCTCCATTTTTTTCCATCCAGCGATGACCAAAGTTTGTATTGATGATATTGAGTGTTGTATTTGCCAAGGCGGTTGCTGTCCACATCTTGATCGGCATAATTTATTTGAACGGCCTTGACCGTTGAGATGTTTCCTAAATCAGATTGAATGTATTCGCCGGGATTTGCAGTTGCTGCACTCCAATAGGTTTTCATTAATTCATCAACGGCATTGTTGGGAAGATATCCCCCGAGCGTTGAAGAAACCTGAACCGGTTTCGCATAATTCAACAACATCCAACCCGTAAAGCGGCCCCCATCCATAGGAGCTTCGCTCGTAACCTTATCGGTTACCCCCGGCAGGGGAAGGCCATCTGCGCTGCGTTGCCCGCTTTGCAATGAGGCCGAATTATCACTTGCCTCTTGCTTAAGCAAGGACTGTGCGTTGGCGGTTCCCCTCTCCATTTTTGATGGAGAGGGGTAAGGGGTGAGGTGCGGATAATCACCAAAACTTGTATTGCACCACATCACACCATCCTTATCAAAACCCGCGGGCCATATACCAATTCGTCGCTCAAAAGTATTCTTTACACTCACTACAGTTGTAGCTACATGCCACCAGTTTTTATAGTTGTCCTGAAACGTAGCTCCATGGCCTGCTCCACGCACATAACCTCCAAGCTTCATGCTCAATGGATCGCTTTGAGGCGTAAAGGGCCCAAGCGGCGAATCGCCAACTACAACGCCATCGGCATAGCCGCTGAATTCTGTGCCGGGTGCGCCATATTGCAGGTAATACTTTCCGTTGTTCTTTGTCATCCAGGCGCCTTCCATGAATGGGTCGAGAAAGGTATTGTCCATGTGTTCGCCAAAACGCTGCCAGCCGTAACGCCAGTCTTCCAGAAAATACATTTCCTTTCTTGTGCCAATGGGTTGAAAGGTTTTTCTATTCAGTTCAATGCCATATAACGGATAACGATTGCTGCTGCCGTTATACAAGTAGAGCCTTCCGTCGTCATCGGTAAAAAAGGCCGGGTCCCAGCCACCGAGCCCAAACGAATCAACCAGAGGTTTCCAATCATTGCGCTTTGGATTTGTACTCATCCAAATCGTAAATTTTGATGTATAGGTAGAACCAAAAACAATCATCGTATCGCCAATGATACCAACGGCCGGCGCACATAATTCATCATAGCCTTCATTCCACGGACGAAGAAATTTTTTTGAAATATAGTTCCAGTGAAGCAAGTCATTGCTCCACCAATAACCCCACTGGTTGGTACTGAATAAATAGTAATCCCCTTTATAGTTAACGATCACAGGATCCGCGGTGGCTCTATGCCGGCCCCATTCGCTAAAGTTGGGGATAGGTGTGTAACCATAATCTATGTTGATAGGGTTGCAATACGTTTTTTGTTGCGCATAAATTTGAAAAGAAAAGGCAGAGAATAAAATGATCAACAAGCAACGTTTCATATCAAACTTATTTTAACCACGGGCTTTCAAAACCTAATTTAATCAGGCCTGTTTTTACTTCGGGACAACGCATAAATAATTTCCATAACAAACCCGTTCTGTAGTTTTCCATCATCACCACAATTGGCCCCTCATCAATGGCGAGATACGATTGTGCATACCAATTCTTACTCTCGCTAAAGCCATCACTAAAGCCATACTGTCCCCATATTTTATCGCCTACAGTATTATAAAAATATTTCAACGCCTTCATTGAATATTGAGGCGTGTAAGGGAACGCCGACAGAGCAGCGGTGGGGGAGATAACACCTAAATCTTCGGCGGGTGAATGGGCTGCATACCCTACCCAGCTATCGCCTGCCGTAAGCCCCCAGCAAGCTTCTCCGTACCCTTTGTATTTTTTTGGATTGTCAATACAGTACGTATGATTGATTAGTGTATGACTCAGATTCTGCTCCCAATAATTCGCAAACACATCTTTTAATTCTCTTGGGTCTAACCCCAAAAAAGAATAGTGCGTGAAAAATAACGGCCCGCCATAATCTAATCCTAACGGAAGCTCAATGCCATAGAACTTTTTACCATTCAAAAATGTCCGGCTGTTGGCCCATCCACGGCGGTATTCGTTTTTGGTAATTGAATAATCTGCCGAAGAAGCGGCCAGCACATACGTAATTAAACATTCGTTCCAGCCACGAATTTCATTGTTCATGGCCCAGCCGTTGTTAGGGCTCCAGTGCCAATACAATACATTAACGCCGCCGCGTGTAAACCAGTTCCATTCAACGCCATTCCACAATTCATTGATGCGTGCCCGAATATTAGACTCTTTCGGACTTGTTCCATTAAAATATTGCCTTGCGCATAAAAGCCCTTGCATTAAAAAAGACGTTTCTACTAAATCGCCGCCATCATCCTTAGGACTGAACGGAATGGTTTTACCTGTCTCGCCATTCATCCAATGCGGAAAGGCGCCATGAAATTTATCCGCTCTTCTTAGGAAGCGCAGCATCTTCAACAAAAAGCCTGTTGCGGTATCTCTGGTTATCCATCCTCTTTCCGTTGCTACGATTAAGGCCATGATGCCGAAGCCTGTTCCGCCAATGGTAGTTGTTTCTGCACCGTATTCATTGCCCGCATTGCTCCGCTCTCTTGTCAGGCCACTTGCCGGGTGCGCAAAGTCCCAGAAATACTTGAACGTTTGCCTTTGTACGAGTTCCACCAAAGCCGTATCAGATAAACCTTGCGGCCGCGAAACGGGTGTAAAGCCAGCTTGTTGCTGCGCAAATGTTGTGGTAAGCAACAAGTGTAAAAGACAAACGAAAATAAATTTCATCTTACGATAGTAGTTGTATTGATTATTGCGAACGTGACCAGAAGCATCCTAAAAAAAATCTGTTATCTTCCTCGTTTCAATCATTACTATTGAACAACTAATGTTTGTATGGAATGTGGTAATGAAATGGCATTGGCTGCCTTGTTACCAATAAACATTTTGTACGAAAATTTTTCATCGGTTGCGTTCATCACCACTACAGCCAGTTTGCCGTCCTCATTCATAAAAGCGGTAGTAAGTAATTGCGCCCTGTTAGATGAACTGACAATACGCTTTGCACCGGGCCTGATAAATTTAGAAAGATGCCCGATATAATAATAAGAATTCATGTAGTGCAGGCTGCCATCTTTTTTGGAATGAATGGGCGCAAAACAAAAATTACCAACATGATTCGGGCCGCCGGTTTCATCCAACAGAATATTCCAATCGGTCCAGGCCACAGCCCCATTATTGAAATCGTGGATCATGTTAGCGCCGTATCGTTCGCCCCATTGCCATTGATCAAAACTGTCCCAGCTAAAAGGATAATTACACGCTTCGGTCAGCATTACATTTTTACCGGGAAAGGTTTCCTTTACCCGTTGCAGGTTATCATACTGGTAGCCGCCGTTCCATACTTCGTACCAATGGAAACCTATGCCCCACACGTATTTTGCCGCGTCAGGGTCGTTTAATATCGTTGAAGCCCGTTGATAAATAAGGTCGCGGTTATGGTCCCAGGCGATGAGTTTTTTATCACTCAATCCGGCCTTTTGCAAGGTAGGACCAAGATGATTTTTTATAAAGTCTCTTTCATCGTCTGCCGTATAAATGCAGGATTCCCAGGTTTGTTTTGCCATGGGTTCGTTCTGCACTGTTAGTCCCCAAATGGGTATGCCTGCTTTCTCATACGTCTTTATAAATTTCACATAATAGTTTGCCCAGGCGTCAGCAAAATCTTCTTTTAATTTTCCGCCATGTAGCATGTCGTTGTTATCCTTCATCCATGCCGGCGGGCTCCACGGGCTTACAAACAAATGAAGCTTTCCACCAGCGGTTTGCATTGCTTTTTTAATCAGCGGTATTTTATATTTTTCATCATGCGAGACGTTGAACGTAGTTAAGGCTTTATCGCCGTCGCTCACGTAGGTGTACATATCGCTCGAGAAATCACAGCTATTGATATTTGTTCTGGCCATGGTATAGCCAAGGCCTTTGCCGGTAGTGTAATAGGCGTCAAGCACTTCCTGTTGTTTACCAGCGGGCAGTTTGGCAAAGGTCTCTGCCGCAGCATCGGTTAAGGCGCCGCCAATACCAATCAATGTTTGAAAGGTATGCGACGGGTCAACAAAAATGCTTACCTGTGTTTCCTGTGGTTGTATAGCGTTGGTAAAGGTTATTGTGTCAGTGGGAGATAGGCGGTAAGCTGTTTTCTCAGCCGTTGTATAGACGATAGCCTTTTTATTATTTATAGTAAAGGCACCATCTTTTTGCTGTGCTGAAACGATTGTATTAGCGGCCATCAAAACAGCTAAAGCAGCTACTTTCACAACTATTTTTTTCATGATGAATTTCATTTTATTAGTTATTATAAGCTACCAAACATAAGTGGCTACCGATTCTGCCGGCAAGGTGGTGACCGACCATTTACCAGCCGCTTTAATATTGAACACAAGTCCTGAAGTTCCTTCGTTCAATGCAATCAAGACCTTCTTTCCGGATGGTGTTAAGAAGGCAACATTGGAGATACCATTTATAGTGTTACTGCTGATTCGCACAGAACCGGCCGGAACAAACTTGGCAGCATGAGCGATGATATAATACGATACGTTCCGTGTGATGCCGCTGCCAATAGTAAGCGCTCCTTTACATTCCGTGCAGCCACCAGATGTATGCGGACTATACGTGGCGTCGCTTGCCAGGTTCCATTCAAGCGCATTACGGCTCCAGTTGCGCATTGTGCCTATGATAACGTTTTTGATATGCCATTTTAAGTCGCCGCTAAAGCTGGCGGTTGATCCGGTCCATTGCTCGGTGAAGTAGATGTTTTTTGAAGGATATTGATCGTGTACACCTGATAGCGCCGATACATCGCCGGCATATAAATGAAAGGCCGAGCCATCAACAAACGCCCTTGCCGAGGCATCGTTTAAAATCGTCAACGGGTAATCGGGCTTGTCGCAGTTATGATCGTAAGCGATAATTTTTGTGCTGATACCAGCAGCCTGAAAAGCTGGCCCAAGGCTGTTCTTAATAAAGCTGGCTTCCTGCACTGCCGTCATTACCATACTGGGATTATTGTTCGGATTCAACGGTTCGTTCTGTGGTGTAATAGCATCTATTGCGATGCCTTTTGTTTTCATTTGCTGAATGTACTTCACCAGGTATTGCGCATAGGTATTGTAATACTGCGGCAATAAACTTCCACCGATGGATGAAGCATTGTCTTTCATCCATACCGGCGGGCTCCAGGGCGAACCGAGAATTTTAATAGATGGATTGATGGCTACAATTTGTTTTAGTACCGGAATTAAATCAAGCGTGTCTTGCGAAAGAGAAAAATTATTGAGGGAAGCATCTGTTTGTCCAGCCGGTAAATCATCATGGCTATACACCGATGCGTTTAAGTCGGAAGCACCAATGCTGATACGTAAATAACTAACACCGATAGAACTTTCACTGCTGCCAAATAACTCTTGCAGCAAAGAAGCTTTTGTTGTTGCATCAAGACGATTAATCAACGAAGCACTGCCGCCGGTTAAGGTATAGCCAAAGCCATCTATTGTTTGTGCCGTTTGAGTGCTGTCCACGTCAAGGTTAAGATATGTATTGGCCGTGGTAGTGAAGGATAAATCATCCGCTTGTTTTTGCAATAAAGCAGAACCATCCGCCTTGGTAACCCAATACGAAATCTTTTGTGAGTAAATAACCGGCGGGGTAGTACCGCCACCGGAACCAGGATCGTTGCTGCTGTTATTCTTGGCACAACTAAAACTAAAAAGCAGCAATATTATAGAAGCGGCGGCAAGGAGCGTTTGCAGTTTCCGGCGGTTAAACAGGTGAATTTTTTTCATGGTTTCGATTGTATTAAAAATTGAAGAGGGCTGTTATTTTTTGCCAGCACTAGCATCTTTATTCCGTTGGCTCCAGTGATCCATTTGGCATCCCGCACTTCGCTGTTTTCATTGGGTAAGATTGAATTGAAAACAAAGTTTTTTTTGTTTTTGTCGTAGAAAAAAACAGTGGGTTGCAAAGCGTCGTACCGGCCTTCGTAAGGAGTGGCTCCGTAAAAATTTCCCGCGGCTAAAAATTTGTTTTCGCCATTTTGCTGAAATGATGTAAAGCTCATAACCGGCGCCAGTTGCAGGTTTTGGGGCAAATCAACCCGTGTAAAGCCGCCTTTTCCATCGTTAATAAAACAAGAAGACGCCAGCACTTCGGCCGTGAGTTCGGTGTAATCTTTAAACAGGTCGTAGAAGATATAGTCCACGGTTTTCCCCGCCACTTCGCTATAATTGAGGTAAGCTTTTTTCAACACCGGAAGCTCTCTTTCTAATTCATCTTTCGCTAAAAAAGGGTACTGTTTTCCGTCAATCGTATAGCACATGATCTGGTCTATGGATCCATTGTTATCAAAGTCTTTTACATACAATTTACAAGGCCCGTTTTTGCCCGCCCATAGTTTTGAATTATGTCCCCAGTTACCAGCTAATATATCTGGATAGCCATCGCCATTAACATCAGCCGTATATAGACTTTGCCATAGTCCGGTGGATGAAGGCACGGTTGTCTCTTTAAAAATCCCCTTTTGGTTCATGAATATTTTCATGGGCATCCACTCACCGGTAATGGCTAAATCGGGCCAGCCATCGTTATCAAGATCAGTGAATGAAGCGGCGGTGACCATACCAACATTCAGTAAATTAATAGTACTGTTTGGAGCAATGGTAAACTTTCCTTTGCCATCGTTCAGGTACAAGTAAGAACTCTGTGCGATGCCATATTTATGCGGATCGCAAAGAAACCCGACAAACACATCCACGTCACCATCTTTGTCAATATCTGCTACAGAAACGCAGGATTTGTTTTCGTATAGTTGCGGAATAGCTTTCGGGGAGAAAGTAAAATGGCCTTTACCATCGTTGATAAATAAACGGTCGGCGCTGGAGATGTCATTAAAAGGCATTTCATTGCCGCCACTCACCACCCACAAATCAGGATGACCGTCGCCGTTGGCATCAAAGAAAATAGCATCTACATCTTCACAAATGGCAAAGCGGTTAAACAGCGCTGTATCGGAGGCGGTGAATGTCCCGCTCTTTTGTTGCAGCATTAATGCCCCGGGCTGGCCCTTGGCGCCGCATAGGTACATATCCTGAAGGCCATCGCCATTCACATCACCCACCGCTATCTTAGGCCCACGGGTACTTTCTTCGTGCGGAATTAAGAACTGCACATTAAAATCAAAAAAGGCATTTTCCTGGTGGTTCCAGTTAAGGGCTACTTTCTTTGAGATGTCTTCAAACAGGTTAGGTTTTGGTGAAAAGAATTCACTGTACGTAAACACTCCCGAAGCATCTTTCTGCGTAACCGAAAGCGTCTTATTAATCGTGCTATTTTTTATAACCTGGAATCGTTGATCGGTCCAAACAATCAACAAACTATCTATGCCGGTTAAGGAGTCAAGGCCAAAGTGAAGGTGCGGTTCCGATGAAGATTGAAAGCCTCTCGTGGTCATCAGTTGCTGGTATTGCAAACCGGCCTTTGTAAACAAATAGGCTTTTGCCCCAATGCCAAAACGGTTAGCGCCATCGCCCTTAAACGATAGCGATATGTAATTTTTTTTAGCTGCTGTATTTTTTAAAACTAACGCGGGAGCATTCAAACAATTTACTACCATATCCAGATTACCATCGCCATCAAGATCGGCATACGAAGCACCATTGTAAAATCCTTTCATGTTGCCGGTGCCCCAATCCATACTCACATCAGTAAAGGAAGAATCGCCATCACCTTTAAAGAAAAAGGGATGCGATGACCCATCGGGCATGGCGTTGATCGCTTCTTCATCATAGGCATCGGTACGGTCCATACCTTTTAGTTTAAGACCGGAAGCAAAACGAACATAATCCAAGTCCACGGGGCGTTTTACAATGCCGCTTGATATAAATAAATCCTTTTTTCCATCATTGTCAAAGTCGGCCATCAAAGGGCTCCAGCTCCAATCAGTGGCCGCTACGCCGTTGATCAGGCCTACTTCACTGAAGCTGCTGCCATTGCCGTTATTGCGCTGCAGGCAATTTCTTGAATACTGATATTGAAACCCATTAACAACAATCTTCTGGTTATAAATCACGGGGTCTTCATCGCTGCCATAAGTCTTTACCGTTTTCTCTTCTCCGGGCAACATATCAACGGTCATTACATCCAGCTGACCGTCGTTGTTATAATCGGCTATATCGTTGCCCATGCTAAACCGGCTGTAATGCCGAAAGTGTTTAGCGCCGCTTTCCGTAAAGGTTCCATTGCCATTATTGATGTAGTAATAATCGTTTTCGTGAAAGTCATTGCCGATGTAAATATCATCCCAGCCGTCGTTATTTAAATCACCGATGGCGATGCCCAAACCATATCCCAGATTGCTTTGATAGATACCGGCCTGGCCCGAAACATCGGTAAATTTTCCGGATGTTTTTATATCGTTACGATAGAAACGGTCACCACTAAGCGCATCAAACTTTCTACGGTTGCTTGTATCAACAATGTTTGCGTTGGGCTGGTGCGATTGATTTAAAATATAGCAATCCAGATCGCCGTCATGGTCATAATCAAAGAAGGCCACCTGCGTGGTAAAGCCTGAAAAATCAAGTCCGTATTCTTTGCTTTTTTCTGTGAACGTGTTGTTGCCATTGTTAATAAACAATTCGTTGTGTCCTTTTAACCCGTATTTGTTGGCCACAGCGCTTACATAAATATCAAGCAGGCCATCACCATTTACATCGGCCATGGTAGCGCCTGTACACCAATCGGCGGTGCCGGAAACACCGGCTTTATCGGTTATATCTTCAAACTGAAAATTGCCTTTGTTTACATATAGCTTGTTATGTCCTTTGCTGTTGGCCGTAAAATAAATATCGGGCAGACCATCGCCATTTATATCGCCGGTAGCCACGCCGCCGCCATTATAGTAATAGAGATAATAAAGTATGTTGAATAATTTTTTTTGTTCGAGGTTGTTGGAAAAACTTATGCCGGTAGAGGAAGAGGAAAGTGATTGAAACAAGGTAGGCTTGCTTTTACAAGACGACAGTAGAAGCCATGGCGCTATGGATAGAATTTTTATAAAAAGCGATATGATTCTTGCTGCTTTCATTTTTTACCGATCTACTACTTCTTGTGTTTGTGTTGTTCTAAAAATTTTTTTGTTTCGTCGGGATAGATTTTAATATAGTGCGTACGCATCAACGCCGATGTAGGCACATCATTTCCCTGCAAGTAAACAGCTACCGCTTTTGAAGGTTGCTTAGGCATGTGACAGTCTATACAGTTTTGTGTAATGGATGGACCGATGGTAGCTGTCAGCTTACATTGTTTTCCATCCGGTTGTTGGTGGCAACTCAAACATCGTTGTGAAAACGTTTGAAGCTGGCCGTCTTCGTTTTGATGCGTATTATGGCAATTAAGGCAGGTGATGTTGCTTGATGTAAAACATTTACTCAAATACAGCAAGCCGGCCTGGTTACCATGAACATCTATATTGTCAGCATTCAACATCGCCATTTGTAAAGAGAAATAATTAGCGAGGGTATCGCCTGCCTGAAAACTAAAAGAAGGTTTTGTTTTTGCTAAGGCGCCTCCATGGCAAAGCGAACAAAAATCAAGCAACCGTTCTCTTGAAAATTTACCCGGATTAAGAATAAATTTTGCTTCCTTACTAATATGGTTCTGATGAAAGGCCACATGCTGCAACGCAGGCCCATGGCACTTTTCGCACTCCACGCCAAAAATAATTTTGTTACGGTCAAACGTTTCCTGCTTTTTAGAACTATCCTGTAATTTTTCAAAATAGGTGCTGTGGCATTCCAAACAACGCGACGTGATAGGCCGGCTAAAAGCCACTTTATGCGGCGGATAACCGGGGCTATTGGACCATTGCGATGCGTAGGTGAAATAGGTTATGGGCAATTGCACCAACTTGTTATTTATCCACGCTAAATAGCTTTGCCCTTTCCGTCCGGAACCAACAACGATGTCAAATTTTTCTTTTTTAATTTCTCTTCCATCCGCATATTCTACCTGGTAAAATCCGCTGTCCCTTTTTTCCATTTTCACTTGCGTAGAAGCATCAAAAGCAAAAGTATTTTTTTCATTAAAGCTTCCTAAAATATTTGCCGCGGTTGCAGGCGCGGATGTGCGATGATGCTCGGTATGCAGGTGCTTTTCATAAATGTCTTTGTGGCAACTGGCACATACCTGCGAACCGGCAAATTTCTGAAACCGGTCTTCTGTAACTGCTGGTTTTTCACTTGTATGATTAATGCACCGGATTAAAAAAACACAGGCAACAAGAAGCGAGATAAGGATCAATAATTTTTTGTAGCCCAAGAATTATTTATTTATTGGCTGTTGTAAAGTAGCAAGGCTGAAACCAACGTTCAGCCTTGCTATTATTAAAAAGTACGAAACGCTTAGAGCTTATTGGTATATAGATTCATCACTTCGGCACCAGATAAAGCTTTATTGTAAAGCCTTACGTTGTCAAGGCCACCGGGCCACCCCGACATCCATGAGTTGTTGGCGTACGTATCCACAATGTTTACCGCTTCCTGAAAGCCGCCTACTACTAATTGAGAAGCCTTGCCATCAAAGGCGATGGTCTCACCCGTCTTTTGATCAAACTGAACCCCATCGCGATACAGCGTTGCAATTTTTGTAGTGGCATTGTATGCAAAGGCCACATGATGCCATTGTCCATCATACATTTTCGGCCACCTGGCGTTGCCGGTATAACCCGAAAAATCCCAGTTATCACCGGAGCCATTGGCAAAATGAAATTTCAGTTGCATAGAATCAGATGTGCTGGATTCATGATCGGCAAATACCACGGCATTGCTCCAAAAATTAGATGTACTTGATAAGGCCAAGATGCCATCGGCATTGTTATGGTCTTTTTGCGCCAGAGTAGCTTTTATCCAAAATGCGATAGTGAAGTTAGTGGCTGAACCAAAGTCATTAGCGCCGAGATAATGAATAAAACCTCCTGTGTTTCCTTGGTAGGCGGTACCTCTTACACCGCTTGTGTAGCTGATGTTTGATGGTGGAAAGAAAGAAGGGTAATTGGAAATGCTATCTTTAAAACGAATGTTAAGTTGCCTGTCATCGGCCGTGGTAGAATCAAAATTCAGGTAGAAGCGAAGTTCCGTTGAAGGCGTTACCGGATTGTCTTTTGGATAATCGCTGCTCAACTCCGGCCGGCTCATTTTTTGGCAGCTAACAATAGCCGAACCAGCTACGATAATGGCTAAAATTTTTATGGATATATTTTTCATGTTCATGTCTTTTACTATTAATAAATTTTATTACCACTCAGGGTTTTGTACCAGCACACCGCCGGAAAGATCAATTGCTTTTTGGGGGATAGGGTAGTAGCGGGCCCTGTTAGCATAACCTAAAGGTGCTAATACAGATGTAGCATCGCCCCACCGTACTAAGTCGTAAAAACGATAGCCCTCCATGGCAAACTCCCAACGCCGTTCGTTTTTAATGGCGGTGCGCATTTGGGTTTGATTAGCAAAAGCTATGTAAGGTAATACGGCGCTGTTGCCACCACGTGCCCTTGCCCTTACTAACTCTAATGCTGCTGCGGCTGTTGCGCCGTCGTTCATTTCGTTAGCGGCTTCCGCTTTCATTAACAGTACATCGGCATAGCGTAAAATCCGGTGATTGATCCAACCCGCATTACCATCAGTTGAGTGCCCTGTTGCCTGGCGAACGGCCGGATCTGAGTACACTTTTTTGTTCCAGTATTTTTGATCTAAACCGGAACCGGGTGCGTAGGCTGGTAAGGTGGCGCCAAAGCCAGCGGTGGCGGGGCCTCCATCATATTGGCCCGAGTATAAAATAGTAGCCTGCTTACGTGGGTCTGTAGCATCCCAGGCCGTATTTAAATTATCGGTAGGCGTGTTCCATCCCCAACCGAGGTTCCATTGCGGCGCCGCGCCACCCTGACGAACATTTTGAGACGTGCCGAATGCGACACCATAATCAGGCGTACCGCCGGAGCCAACATAGGCCTGCATTTCTAAAATAGATTCGGGACCATTTTTTCCTACGCCACCTAAACCTTCTTTCCAAACGTCTGTAAACTTGGGGGCCAGTGAGTATTGTCCGGAGGCGATGACCTGGTTGCATAAACCAATAACCATAGCCCAGTTTTGTCGGAACAAATAGGTTTGTGCCCATAAGGTTTTTGCAGCTCCTGTTGTTAACCTTCCGGGAAAGGCATTTTGATTAGTAGTGCTGTTAAACCAGCTAACCGGTAATAATTGAACAGCCGCAGTAAGGTCCTGGTCAATGAGAGTATAGATTTCTGCTGCCGGCGATTTTGCCTTAACGCCTTTTGAAGCATCGGTGTAGTAAAAATCAATCTTCGGTACATCGCCATAGGCCTTCACTAATTCAAAATAAGAATAAGCCCTGAAGAAATGTGCTTCACCGATATTACGCATGGAGCCGGGATCGGTCAGCTTTAGCGAATCGGCCGTAAATAATAATTGATTGGCTTTATTAATCAGGTAGTAGTGATCGTTCCAGTACGTGTTGGTAGCCCAATCGTCTTTGGTGTATTGAAAGGTTTCAAACTCCGTATTAATTTCAGCGCCATCGGTGCTGCTGCTTCCTTTTTGCGCATCATCATCCCTGATGCTGTTAAAGTCTAACCAGGGCAAGGTATTATAACCGGCGTATGTGTTGAAGATGGAATACATGCCCACCGCCTGGCCATCTACCACGCTGCCATAATCAGTTAAGGTGGCGGAGAGCGGCTGCCTGTCAAGAAATTTTTTACACCCGCTGAAAGCCAGGCTGGCTGCGCCGATCAGCAACAAGCCGAAGAGAATTTTATTTTTTTTCATAGCAAAGTTTCTTTAGTTGATAAATCAGAAAGTTACATTCAGGCCAAAGGTGATGATGCGTGGTATAGCATTACCTCCCTCATCGAAACCAAATGCAGTTGCTCTACCTCCGTATTCCGGAGAGTAACCGTTATTATGTTTCCAGGTTTTTAAGTTTTGTGCATTGGCATATACCCTCAGGTTTTTGATATAGGCTTTCGCTAACATCGGTGAAGTAAAATCGTAACCTACCTGTAAGTTTCTGATGCGGAAATAACTGCCGTCTTCAATATTATAAGTTGAACCATTATAGTTAAAGCGGTCGCCCTGGCTAATGATCGGTTCAAAGTTGGACGTGCCCGGGCCATGCCACCTGTCTAATTTTAAAGCCGGATAATTCACCCGTTGGAAAGGTGATTCCAATGATCCCCATATTCGGAAAATTTCATTACCATATACACCGCCAAAATCAGCGCTGATACTTAATTTTTTATAATTGATGGCTACTGTTCCGCCATACATAAAATCAGGAGAGGGATTGCCGATGACCATACGGTCTTTGGAATCAATCACGCCATCACCATTAATGTCTTTAAACTTAAAATCGCCGGGGCGATAGGTGCCTAATGAGGCAGCACTCGGCGATTTTAAAATGTCCACCTGGCTCTGATAAATTCCATCTACTACATAGCCATAGAAGGAACCGATCGGATAACCAGGAAGAGTTCTTGCTTCAGCCGTTCCATTATTAGCTCTGGAATCAATAAGGAAACCGCCTGGTAAATCTTGTGCTACACTTACCACTTTATTTTTCATAAAAGTGATGTTGCCTCCAATAGTCACCTTGAGGTCTCTGGTGATGTTTTGGTTCCAGGAAGCCATTAACTCTTCACCCCAGTTTTTTATTTGACCGCCGTTTTCTAGAGCATCATCTAATCCCAACGATTGTAAGCTAACATAGGTCATCATATTCTTGGTAACCTTGTTGTAATAGTTGGCTTCCAAATGCAAGCGATTATTAAAAGCGTTAAGTTCAACCCCTACTTCCGATGCATTTACGGTTTCCCATTTCAAATCAGGATTTGCTTTGTATGCCGGTAAAGCCCCGGTAACTAAGTTGCTACCGAAAGGAACAATAGTGCCGCCTCTTAATGTTGGGTAAGAAAGATAGTCAGGAGAGTAGTTGGTTCCTGGTAATGCGAATGTGCTTTGATTACCCAATACACCTGTTGAAGCTTTTAGTTTAAGGAAGTTAATAGCGCTAACTGATTTAAGAAAATCTTCTTTGCTGATTTCCCAGGCAGCACCTACCGACCAGAATTGTTGATGCCGATTTTTTTCGGGAATGCGCGAAGAGGCATCGTCCCGGAAAGAAGCGTTGAGGTAATATTTATTCCGAAAGTTATAAAGGCCCCGGGCTAAATATGAAACCGTGGTATTCTCACTCTGACCGGAACCAGCGGCATTCTGACCGATAGTGCCAAAACCATTATTCAAATACCACAACCTTGGATTATTAGGAATTGGTAAATCTGACGGGCCGGTTCCCTGGCTGGATGTTCCATAAAGCTGAGAAGTGCCAAAGTAATAGGTAGTAAAGCCACCGGTTAACGTAAGATTATGTTCGCCAAATTGCTTCTTGTAATTGATGATGTAATCCTGCTGAAACTTTTTATACGTCTGATCGCTTTCATACACACTGGTCTTGGTGTTGTACAAGTAAGGCGTACTGGTTAACGGGTCGTAGGCATAATAAAGCGGGTTGTATTTTCTGTACGTTACTTCACTGATGTCTGCATACCAAGTGGCCCTGAAATTAAAATTCTTCAAAAATGTAAGGTCGGTATATACATTACCAACATAACGGTTTTCATAACTTATAGTCGTCTGCGGATCGTTGGTAATTTGAAAGAACGGATTCACCACGCCGGAATTTTGAAGGGCCACATCCAGGCCGGAGTATAAGTCCACATTAACGCTATCTGACCCGTAGGGATTTTTTACCCTGAATGGTCTTGTGCCGGCAGCTACCTGCGGCATTACTTTTCTAGCGGCATCTAAAACACCGGTAGCATCGTAGGGGTTGTGCTGTCTCGACACATTCACATTAAAGCCCACCTTCAAGGGATTAATAATTTTCATTTCATCGCTGAACGAAAGCAGCATCTTACTTAGCTGTTCTTTTTGAATTATGCCTTCATCGTGAATGTATCCAAGGCCAAGAGTAAACCGGTTCTTATCGGTGCTGGACGACACGCTTAAACTGGTATTACTAAAGTGCCCCGTTTGCGTTACCGCATTTACCCAATCAGTATTGGCAGTTAGCTTTGAATAATCGGGAGTAGCTACCCCGTTGTTCGCATTTTCTTCTGCAAACAGGGTGGCAAACTCACTGGCATTGGCCATCTTAATTTTATCTACCAACGATTTAAAACCATACGATGTACTAAGGTTTACCACGGTCTGCCCCGCTCTTGCTCTTTTAGTTGTGATAGCAATAACGCCAGTGGCGCCTCTTACCCCAAAGATGGCTAATGAAGAAGGATCTTTTAAAATCTCGATAGATTCAATATCGTTTGGATTAATGTAATTGATATTATCCTGTAAAATACCATCCACTACATACAACGGGTGCACCTGCCCGATGCTTACGGTACCTCTGATGCGGATGTCGGGTTCGGCGCCTGGCGTACCGTTATTAACGATGTATAAGCCGGCAACCTTTCCCTGCAAAGAGGCCACCGGATTGGTGTTTGGCTTATCGGCCACTTCCCGTCCGCTGATTTTTACAATGGACCCGGTAAGGTCTCTGCGGTTGGCCGTACCATAACCAATGACTACCACTTCGCTCAGTGAATTTTGCGAGGTGGTCAGAGAAATGTTGATAGTTCTACGTCCACCGATAGCTACTTCCTGGCTTTGATAACCAACATAGCTAAATACAAGTGTGGTAGTTGCATCGGGAACCGAAAGGCTGAAGTTGCCACCCGCATCGGTTGCTGTACCAAGCGACGTTCCTTTTGCCGTTACCGACACACCCGGCAACGCCTCGCCATTCTGGCCCGTAACTTTTCCGGTAATGCGTATATCTGCTACCTCAATCGTGACGCCGTCGGCCACGCTTTTTAATACGATTAATTTGTTGGCTAAAATCTGATAGCCGATGCCCTTGCCGGACAATACATCGTTCAGCACAACGGAAACATCCGCATTGGTAACGTTAACGTCCACTTTTTTCTTTGTGAGAAGCGCTTCGTTGTACAGAAAGCGATACGAAGTTTGTTTTTGAATTTCATTCAGCACTTTTTTCAACTCTACCGAGTGTGCGTTCAGCGTTACTTTATCTTGCGTAAAGCCACCTGCCGAAACATGAAGGCAACAGATAAGCAGCAGCGCACCGGTGAGTTTCATAAGCCTGCCCGACCTGTAACCTGGGGTCGGGCTAACGTTAGCAGTTTGTCTAATTTTTCTCATGTTAGATAATTAAATGTGAATTGGATTGTAAGCATCGTTGAAAAAGTTTATTAATGCTGTAAAGCAGCGTGGTTAAGCATCGTAATTACCGGAATATTTTTATATGTTGGCCGTTGACCGTGAAATGAAAATTAAAGGCAATCTGCAGCGCCACTAACGCCTGCTGCACGGTTTCGTTTTCAAAAGGGCCGCCGCCTACATGCATTTGAGCTAAGGCCTCATCCTGAATGTCAATGGTTACATTGTACCACTGCTCCATTTTTTTTGCTACGTCCTCAAAGCTTTCATCTACAAAAACCAGCTTGTTTTGCACCCACGATGTTTCTACTATCGTACTGCTATCAATGTGTTGAAGAGTACTTACCACCGCTATAGGGAGTTGTTTCTTCTTTTGAACAAAACTGTTCGTGTCGGTTTGTGTGTTCAGCGTTAGTTTTTCATTGGGCTGCAGCACATATTTTTTTTCGGGGCGATCATCTATCGTCACCTCTACACGTCCTCTTACAAGACTGGTTTCAATCTTTTTTTCGGATGGGTAATTTCTTACGTTGAATGCAGTTCCCAACACCCGTATCTGTACGCCGGAGGTATGAATAATAAACGGCTTGCCACTTTTCACTACATCAAAAAAAGCTTCGCCGGTAAGCGAAACCTGCCGCTCTTTTCCCGTGAACGGGTTATCGTACGTAAGCTTGCTGCCGGCATTTAACCATACTACCGAACTATCGGGCAGCACTATTTTTTTACGGGTTCCGGGGCTGGTATAAACTTCGGCTGTTTGGGATGGAACGCTTTGCAGGCCTGTGTTTTGAGGCTTCCAAAAAATATAACCACCTGTAGCTATGAGGGCAATAACAAGCGTTGAAAAAATAAATTTTCTGTTTGTTTTGGCTGCGTTATTTGCCGGCGCCGTGTCATTCAATATTAGCTCTTCATCGGGTAGCAGATGAATACCTTGGGCGTTTAATGCCGCGACATGTTTTTCAAATGCCCGCTCTGTTTCCTGGGCACTATACGTAGGATGCAGCTTCCATAAATTTTCAATGTGCTCCGCCGCATAACCCAGTTCCGGTGTTTGCTTAAGCAGGGCTTCTAATTCGCCAAGTTCTTCCGGCGAAATTTCCCGGGACAGCTTCTTGGCCATTAAATTCCAGAAGGGATTTTGCTGCATGTGGCTTTGATGTATATAAAGAACAAACCAATTTGCCTATACCCCTAAAGCGAATGAAAATATTTTTATGAAAGGGAATAAGGCTCCCGGTAAAAGGCTACGGAAGCACCTAATTTGCGTAGGGCAATGCCCATTTGCGCTTCAATTGTTTTTACAGAAAGATGCAGTAGTTCGGCCACTTCTTTATAGGAAAGGCCATCTTCTTTAATGAGCTTGAAGATTAGTTGGCAGCGCGGCGGCAACTGTTTTATGGCAGCGAGAAGGCGCTTGTACATTTCAGAAGTGATCATCAGTTGCTCGGGATTGCACGCAATACTTTTAAATTCTGTTTTAGTATTGTCTAAGGAAAACACCCGCTCCCGCTTTTGTTTTGCGAGATAATTCAGCGAGGTATTTTTCGTGCTGATGTACACATATAAATTAATGTTTTCAATTTCTAATAAACCGGTTCGGTTGCACCAGATTTTTAAAAAAACATCTGACACCACTTCTTCCGAAGATTCTTTACAGTGGGTTATCGCAAAGGAAAAAGTTAGCAGTCGGGGATGGTAATATAGGAATAGCTTCTTGTAAGCCGCGGCATCGTTGTTCAACGAAATCCTTGCTACCAGTTCATTGATATTAGCAATCGTCATAAAAAAGCAATCAATCAAATCTAAGCACATTATCAGATATGACCATGATTGTGCAGGATGAAAATTTTCAGAGCAGTTTCTTTAATAGACGAGCTTGTTTACTTCTCTATGTTGTTTGTTTATCCGGTCCATGCAGTTTAAACTAAGATTGTGAAATAGCCGCCGCTGCCAATTCACCCGCCCGGTTATCTTTGCCTCAATGACTATGTTTGAAAAACTAACAGAAGCCGCTGCTTTTCTTAAGGCATACAATCCGGCCAACACAAAGATTGGTGTAGTGTTGGGCAGCGGACTTGGCAACTTTGTTCAGGAGATTGAAACAGTCCACGAAATCCCTTACGCTTCTATTCCTCATTTTCCGGTTTCAACGGTGGAAGGACATCATGGAAAATTGATTTTTGGAAGCATTGCCGGTAAGCCCATTATTGCCATGGCCGGACGCTTTCATTTTTATGAGGGATACACCACCGAGCAAGTCGTATTTCCTATTCGGGTAATGAAGCTGTTAGGTATTGAAACGCTTTTGGTTTCCAATGCAGCGGGTGGGGTAGGTGATGGTTTTAACGTGGGCGACCTGATGATCATCACCGACCATATTTCTTTTGCCATAAAAAATCCATTGCTCGGCCCTAACGACGACAGATTAGGCCCTCGCTTTGCTGATATGAGCGAGCCGTATAAAAAAGATTTGATTTTAAAAGCGAAGGAGATCGCCGCACAACAATCTATTGATTTAAGGGAAGGTGTTTACTTCGGCGTCACCGGTCCTACGTTTGAAACCCGTGCTGAGTACCGGCTGATACGTATGCTGGGTGCCCACGCTGTAGGCATGAGCACTGTGCAGGAAGTGATTGCTGCGGCCCACGCCGGGATGAATGTATTTGCCATGAGTGTGATCACCGATATTGGCGTACGGGAAGAAGAAAACACCATCACGCATGACGAGGTGTTGCAGGCGGCTAAAGAAGCCGAACCAAAATTCTCTTCTATTTTCCGCGAACTAATCGCCTCATTATACTAAGCCTATTTTGAAGCATTCTACTTTTTATACGGTTCTACTTTTTATTTTGGCTATAGCAATGGCTGATCATACGGTGGCGCAACTGCCTTCCATTCGTTCTATCGGACGCGGTGGCTTTACACAATCTAATTCCAATACCAATAATAATGGCCAGGCGCCTGCCAATGGTAAAAAAGACACGGCAGGTAGAAGCAATGTGGAAAGACGCGATTACAGTGACGATAGCCTCAAGGTCAGAATCTATTTTTTGTCTTCAATCCGGCCGGTAACATTCGATACCTCTGTGAGCGATTTCACTACCCGGTTTCCTATTCCAGCTACCCATATTTATTTAGGCAATGATGGATCGGCTACTAAGTCGCTCCTGTTTTCCACACCGCCTGCTATTGGCTGGGACCCCGGCTTTCATTCGCTAGATGTATATAAATGGAAGATAGAAAATGCCCGTTTTTTTAATACGCCCAAACCCTATACGGAATTAGGTTTTATGCTGGCCAGCCGCTCGGAGCAGATCATTGAAATATTGCATACGCAAAACATTAAGCCCTATTGGAATGTTAGCTTTAACTACCGCCTGATAACAGCGCCGGGAGTGTTGCGCAACCGGAAAAACAATCATAATAATTATGAGGTTGCCTCCTGGTATCAATCGCCTAACAAGCGGTATAATAACTATGTGGTTTTCTTAGGCAATAGTTTAAAGGCGGGTGAAAGCGGCGGTATAAAAACCGATAAGGATTACCTGAACGATCCGATTTACAATGGCAATCGCTTTCTCATTCCAACAAAAATTGGCGGCGATCCATCGTTTGGCGCCGATGTTTTTTCAAATACCATCACCACCGGCCACCGGGAAAAAGAATCGTCGTTTTTACTTCGGCAGCAATATGACCTTGGCCGCAAAGATTCGTTGGTTACCGATTCTACCGTGGTGCCGTTGTTTTATCCGAGGCTTCGTTTTGAACATACGTTACGCTACGCTAAATACAACTATGCCTACCAGGATTATCCTTCTTCGGGCACTTCTACCAACACGCCGGACAGTACTTACTACGATAGCTTGTATGCTATTAAATTAACGGCCCTTCATGATTCTGTTTTATTACAGGATAGCTGGAAGGAAGTGAGCAACGACTTTTCTATTTATCAATTTCCGGATGCGAATAACCTGCAGCAATTTATTAAGGTAGGGGCCGAGTTGCAGTTAGTAAAAGGCACCTTAAAAGCGGGTAGCTATTCTTTTTATGATGTCATTGGACATGGTGAATACCGCAACCGTTCCAAGAATGGTAAGTGGGACATTAATGCCTTTGGACGATTGTATCTGGCTGGCTTAAACATTGGCGATTATCATGCCTTTATTAGCCTGGAACGCTTATTCAACAAGCAATTCGGCACGTTGCAGGCAGGCTTCGAAAACAGTAACCGGTCGCCTGCTTTTATTTACAATCAACGAAGCTCATTTTACTTAGATGCACCAAAAAGTTTTAGTAAAGAGAACACCGCACACATTTTTGCCAGCTATTTTATTCCTAAGCTGGGCCTGCAGTTGCGCGGCGATTATTACCTGGTGAGCAACTACCTCTACCTGAATGGTTATAGAAGTTTGCAACAAGAGAATGCCATCTTTAACCTGCTGCGGGTAAGCGCTGCTAAAACGGTTTCGTTAAGCCGCACCATACGCCTTCATTCAGAAGTGTATGTGCAGCAAAAGGCCGGTGGCGCTGCGGTAAATGTACCCTTGTTATATACCCGCAACCGGCTGGCGTACGAAGGCATCTTTTTTAAAAATCTTAATTTGTCCACCGGTTTAGAGATCCGTTATAACACCCCCTACAAAGCCGATAATTATTCGCCGGTGTTAGGGCAGTTCTTTTACCAGGATACCACTACTATCAGCAACCGGCCAGAGGTGGATGCTTTTTTAAATATGCGCATCCGCACTTTCAAAGCTTTTGTACGCATTGAAAATTTAAATGCCATCAGTGTTAACGGCGGCTTTGGTTTTAACCGTAATAATCTGGCAGCGCCGGGTTATCCCTTACCGGGCATGGTGTTTCGGTTGGGTATTTATTGGACCTTTATCAATTAAATTTTATCCCGTTATTTATAAAAGATAGAACATGAAAACAAATAGGAAAATTTTACTCGCCGTATCATTCCTTTCGATTGCATCAATGAGTTTTGCACAAACTAAAACTGAGACGTTGAAGGTTGCCGGTGAATGTGGCACCTGCAAAAAGAAGATCGAAACCGCTGCAAAGGGTGCCGGCGCTACTTATGCTGTATGGAATAAAGACAATAAAATATTGACGGTGAAGTATAATAACACGAACACCAACACAGCAAAAATTGAAAAGGCCATTGCTGACAGCGGGTACGATACACCGGACTATAAAGCATCGGAAGCAACCTATAAAAAATTAGATGATTGCTGCCAGTACGAAAGAAAGAACCAATAAACAAACATTACCAAACATCAGCTTGTAACTATTGTAAAGAATAAAGCCCTGTATTTACAGGGCTTTGATGTTTCTACCAAACAAAATCTATTCTTCAAAAAAACAAAAGCTGCCACCTACCCAGGCTTTGTCTTTATTGTATCGAACTCCTACCATCTTTCCTTTGCTTAGCCGCGATAGGTTGTTGGCCGGCACGGGCCGGTCGGCGCCGGGTTCCCAAAAGTAGAACAGGCGTATCTCTGCCTTGGCGGGTACATCAGGCGTTACAATCGCATCGGCATATTTTACTTTGCGTTGCAGTATCCAGTTTTGCGGATCGGGTATCTTCTCTACTTGTTCTTTTGTTACGTCAATAATAACACCCTGGCCGGCATACGAGAATAACGGCTTCACCACATAATTTTCGAGATCATGCGGCAATTTTTTTACCTCATTCAGGAAAAGAGTTTGGGGAACATACCGATGTTTTATAAAAGGCAGGGTGTATTTGCTTAGCCGGTAAAACCAGTTGGGGTGCGGTACCCAGGTCACATTCAATTCCTGCAACACAATTTTTCCTTTCTCCTGCACCCAGGGTTCCTGCTGAAACAGGTCATCAAAAATGAGGCGGTTGTAGATTCGTTCCACCTTTGTTTTTACACCATTGTTCATGTAATATAAATCCTTACCCTCTTGTATCAAATCAGTTAAGCATACCGCTTTTATACCTAATAAATCTTCGGTAGCACTGAAGTCCACTCTGGTCTTTTGCTTCTCCGGAAAAACTTCCAGCAGTATCACATTTTCTACCGGCGTATTGCCAATGATTACTCTTTTTAAAAGTGCTATATATGATTCTTTATCGTAGCCATTTAAGTAAGCAGTGAAATTTTCGGGGTGCCAGAAATGCTTGTCATAAATTTCCGGCACTACCGCTTCCCAGGCAAATAAAGAGGGAAATCCCTGCATCTCAATCAACTGCGGTTCTAACGCTCCTTGCTCATTTTCGCAAATGCCAAAATCAAAGGCAATGCAGTGTGGGTAAGCGTCCTGGCCCGGAACATTAAGGCCCGCCGGTATGGCTTTATCGCTTTGGTTACGGTAGTCATCAGTGCTTGTCTGATCTAAAATAGCATTGCAGCAATCAAGCATTTTTTGGGTGAAATCTTTACGAATAAAAATGGGTGTCTCGGCTATCCGAAATTCTAACTGGCCGGGATAAACGTTCTCTAAATCGTGTAAATAATTTTTATAAGCCTCTTCGGTAAACCTTTCGTTGAATTGCTGGCGTATGGCTGGGATCATGGTGATGATTTGCTTCCAAATTAAATAAATATTGATTGCCGAAAAATATTGATTGCAGAATAGATGATGGGTTCAAAAACAGTAGGCGCATCTTCAATAAAGAAACATTTGCGGACAGTGCCTGTTTCGCATGGTATGTTATTTGTGCCTTTCTGCTTCCAGCAAAAACAGATGGGTTATGGACAGAAAACTTGTTGATAAAAGAGAACAATCGGCTACGGAAGAAAGGGAGGTCGTTAATAACATTTATGCCGTGGCGCCGGGAGTGTGGCGAATGAAAGATGTATTTGTCAATGTCTTCGTCATCGAAAGCCAGCAGCGGCCCGGATGGGTGCTGGTAGATACCGGCATGAAATCATCATACGCGAAAATAAAAAACCTGATTGCCGAAGCTATCGAGCCTGATGCCAGGCCTCAGGCTATCATCATGACCCATGGCCATTTTGATCATCGGGGTTCGCTTCAGCAATTAGCCGACGAATGGCAGGTGCCGGTTTACTGTCATCACATGGAGGTGCCATATTTAACGGGTAAGGCTTCCTACCCGCCACCCGATTCTACCGTTGGCGGTGGTGTAATGGCATCTGTGGCTTTTGTTTATCCCAGCAGCCCTATTGACGTGCAGGAACATTTGAAAGAGTTGCCTGAACATGGTGCTGTGCCTGCGTTGCCGGATTGGCGCTGGATTCATACACCCGGACATACGCCGGGCCATATCAGTTTATTCCGGGAAAAGGATGGTGTATTAGTAGCGGGTGATGCGGTAGTAACCACCAGGCAGGAATCCATCTTTTCTGTAATGACGCAGAAGCGGGTAATGAGTGGTCCGCCCAAATATTTTACACCCGATTGGGGAGCGGCTGCCCGATCAGTGAACGAACTGGCTGCATTAGAACCTAATGTTATTGTAAGCGGCCATGGACATGCGATGTATGGCGATGAGGCACGTAAAGTGTTGCATAAATTAGCCCGTCAGTTTTGGAAATTGGGGATGCCCGACCATGGCCGTTATGTAAGCGAACCGGCCCTTTTTGATGATGAAGGCCCTACCTATGTACCGCCGCGTGAACCGGATTATACGCTGATAAAAATTGTAGCCGCGACGGCATTGGTGGCTATTGGTTATGCTTTATATAGAAAAAAACAAAAGACATTGGGTAAGGCATTAATGACAAGTTCTATTGCTTTGCTGGGTTTTAAGCTGCCGTCTATTTGATACGTGGGAAGCCTTTACTGTAAAGGCTTTTATGCTTTTAGCCGTTACACAATCAACTGCCTTTTATAAAGTTGAATAGCGTTTTCAAATCCTAAATAAATAGCATCGCAGATAAGGGCATGGCCGATGCTGACTTCATCCAGCCAGGGGATATTTTGTTTGAAGTATTTTAAGTTATGCAGGTCAAGGTCGTGGCCGGCATTAAGGCCAATGCCCACTTCTTTTGCTTTTTTTGCCGCCTCTACATAACGTGTGATGGCTGCCGACCGATTGCCTTGCGCATACTGTTTTGCATATCCTTCGGTGTAAAGTTCTATGCGGTCGGTTCCGGTAAAATAAGCGCCTTCCACAATAGCCGCATCCGGATCAACAAAAATAGAAACCCGGATGCCGGCGGCTTTAAAAACTCCGATTACATCTTTGAGATAGCTTTTATGTTTTACCGTATCCCAGCCATGGTCCGATGTAAGTTGTCCTGATTCATCGGGCACTAATGTTACTTGTTCGGGCTTGTTGGCTAATACCAGATCTACAAACTTTTGTTCAAGCGGATTGCCTTCTATATTAAACTCCGTTTCCATAATGCGTTTAAGGGCTTTTACATCATCATAACGGATATGCCTTTCATCGGGACGCGGGTGCACCGTAATGCCATCGGCGCCGAAGCGTTGCGCATCTATGGCGGCCTTTACGATGTCAGGATTATTGCCACCACGGCTGTTTCTAAGTGTGGCTAATTTGTTGATGTTGACGGAAAGCTTTGTCGGCATGGTTCAAAGTTATAACCTCGCTACCATTGAACGGCGTCGTGGTTTTAGAACAATTGCGGATAAGCACCTACAGGCAGGGCCAAAAAAAGCTTCCCAACAGGAAGCTCAGTAAAGTTGCAGCAAATAACCAACACTGTTCTTTCTCGCCGCCGCAACAAATTTTTTATCTAAAATTACTCTCAGGCAAAACTATTAACCAGCACGTAAAAGCTGGCTCCTAAAAATGCAAGGAATAACAGGATCATAAATACCGTAGTCATCATCTGAAACTTTTCATTTGTTTCATCAGCCCTCAGTAATCGTTGCAACGCTTGTTTCATGGTAATTATTTTTTGTAATAGTTATGTACTTAGCAATAACATGCCATTTTTAATCGTGCTTTTGAATTAGCATTTGATACTATTAAGTAGCCATTATTGTAGAACCTCAACCCCAACCAAATGTAGAAGGGCTGCGCCCTTACACAATTACCGCAATTAATTTTGCACCATGTATTCAAAACAGGAGGCATCGCAATTAAAGAAAGAATTCTGGACGGTCTTTGGGCAATACATGACGCCGGTGCTTTCTGCCGAAGGCGAAAAGATTTCGTGGATCAATTATAAAACCGGTGTAAAGGATATTTATTTCCGCATGAATGCCGATGCGCAACAGGGAACGGTGGCCCTCCAACTCTCCCATACGGATGAAGGCCTTCAGCAGCTTTATTACAAACAATTGCTTAGTGTAAAAAAGGTACTGGAGCAAACGGCCGGAAACAACTGGATCTGGCAACGAGCTGTAACAAATGAATACGGTAAAACCATCTCTCAGGTGACTAAGTATTTACCTAACGTTTCCATTTATAAAAAAGAAGACTGGCCGGCGCTGATCACCTTCTTTAAAAATAATATTATAGCCCTTGATGAATTTTGGAGCGGGGTGAAATATGGCTTTGAGGCTTTGCGATAAAAGACAATGGCTATTGCTAATTGCTTACTACCGGCAACTCAATATGCGTTGGGTACTGTTTACTAAAATAAATTTTCTGTTCTGCTTTTATAAAGTCCGGCTCCTTGGCTTCAAAAATGTTGGCGACGTATTTCTGCGGGTTGCGGTCTATCACCGGAAACCAGGTGCTTTGCACTTGTATCATCAGGCTATGGCCTTTTTTAAACACATGGTTGATGCCATGCAGGTCAATGATAAATTCTTCAGGCTTATCAGGCACTAAGGGTGAAGGAGCAGAGAAGCTTTTACGAAACCGTCCACGAAAGGCCTCCATCGCCACCGGCAATTCGTATTGACTCATCACTAAACTTTCTTTGTCAACATTCGGGTACACATCAATCAACTTCACGATCCAATCTGCATCAGTGCCCGTAGTGCTGGCAAACAGGTGCGCCGTAATGTTTCCGGTTACCGTCATATCTTCTGATAACGTATCGGTGGTAAAATGCACTACATCGGGGCGGGTTACCACAAAGCGCTGATCCTCTACCTGCCAGGGGCGCCAGCGGCTGCCGGGGCCATAGGTGGCTTCGATAGGCAATTGCCGGTATGGAACCGGATGTGCAGGATCGCTGATGTAGGAGACACTTCCTGTATTAGATGCCGGCGAAGCCAAGCTGGCTTTATTATCGGCAGCCGCATATACGTTTTTTGTTACGGCCTCTTTCACCGGCCAATGGTCGTAGGTTTTCCAGGTGTTGCTACCGGTTTGAAATAAGGTGGCTTCTGCAAAATTTCCATCGCCGATTCCTTTGAGCCAGTAATCAAACCACTTTTTTTGCAAGGCCTGAAAGTATTGTGCAGTCGGGCTTCCAAAGGAAATGGCGCCAAGGCTGTCGGCTTTCGCTCTTGACCATTGGCCATGATTCCACGGGCCCAGCACGATAAAGTTTTTATGAAACGTATCCCTTGCTTCCATGTTTTTATACATTAGTTGTGGCCCTTGCAAATCTTCCTGATCGTAATAGCCGCCTACATGTAGTTGCGGAATCTCCGCACCCCTAACATAATTTAATGGTGAGTTTTGTTGCCAGTAGGCATCATACGAAGGATGTTCAACAAATGTATTCCAGGTGGGGATTCTTCCTTTGAAATACTTGTCGTTCACGTTCTTCAGCGAACCTAATTGCAGGTACCAGTTATACAAATCATATTGCGGAAACGGAAAGTCGGAATCGGTGGCGGGGTCATGCTCTACTTCGTACGAATACTCCATGCCGTAGCTTAACCGGAAGGCGCCGTTATGATGAAAATCATCACCGGTAAAAAGGTCGCTCATACAGGCTTGTTCGGATGAAGCTTTCAGTGCCGGATGCGGATCAATAGCGCCAACGAGGGCCAGCCAACCGGGATACGAGATACCATAAATACCTGCCTTGCCGTTGTTGCCCTTTATGTTTTTTATGAGCCAGTCAACCGTGTCCCAGGTATCGGTGCTTTCATCAATGGTGCCTGGTTGTTTTAAGTGGGTAACGGGCATGTGTATCTGCATAGTGCCTTCGCTTTTATACTTACCGCGGATGTCCTGAAAAACAAAAATGTAACCTTCCTTCGCCATGTTTGCATAACTACGGCCGCGGCTTAAATCAATAGTTGAACCTTCCGCTAAATCGGTGAAGTCCGCCCCGTACGGCGTACGCTGTATCAGCACAGGAAGCGCTGTGGTGGCCCCTTCCGGCGACATGATAACCGTGTGGAGCCGCTTGCCATCCCGCATCGTTATCATAGAGGATTGCTTTCTATACAAGGTAAAATTCTGAGCGAAAGAAGACGCGGTCAGCCATACCAGCAGCAGAACAAAAAATCCATTTCTCATAATAAGTAGTTGAGCTGTTTTAAAGGTAATGAAGAATTTAACAGCCGGATGGAACACGATAGGAGGCCAGCCCTTATTTTTAAATTTCAATTGGTACTTATGAAAAGTTTGTTTGTTGCATTATTAGCTGCTCCGCTTTTTTCTTTTGCCCAGGATACCTGTGGATTAAAAAAAAGTAAAGACCCGTTTACCAATGTGGTGAAGCTTTCCACCGGTTTTAAAAAGTTTGATGGCAGTGGCGTAACCGTTTCTATTTCGGCCGATGCCACACCAACGGAAATTGATTTTTTTATCTGGTTAAAAGATAACGGCAAATGTTTCGACCCGGAATCAACCGCGCAGGTGATATGGGAAGGGGAGCGGTCGAGAGCTACGCTTCGTGCCGCCGGTTCTATGAACTGCGAAGGCGCCTTCCATTTTGTATTTAAGAACCTGCCTTCTACACCATCATGGTTGAATAAGATGACCACTAAACGGGTAGCCACCATCAAACTTACCGGAACCAATAATGCGGAGACGTTGATCACTTTTAATGAAGAACAAAAGCAACTTTTTCAAAAGATGGCTACGTGTATTGCTACGGAAGGAAAGGCCTTGATAAAGCAATAGATAGGCGTAGAAGTATTGGTGCTGAAGGGTTTTTCGATGATGTGTTTTGTATAAGTGATAACGTCCGGCGGCTTGCTGCCGGGCTGGCTTCTGTGATACGTCGGCCCAGCTACCGAACTAGGTCAATAAATTGAACTTTTCTCTAAAAAAATTTAAGTTTTAAAACGGTTAACCCGTAGCCGCTGCTGATGGATAACCTATATCAGGACGAGACAATATGCAGTTGAAGCAAACGATGGGACGAGCCTTTGCTGGTCTTCCCGCCATGACACAAAACCCATGTACTGCGAAAAGGGCGAACGTTTTTACCAGTAAAAGCAAAGTGTTGCTGAAGCAAAAATTGTGTTGTCGCCGCAGTAGAATTGGCATTGCTTTTCGCCCTTTGCCGTAGTACGGGAAAGGGCTTGCCGAAGTATGGGCGTTTGAAATACTTCAGCTTAGCCTTTGCATTGTTGTTCAATAAAGATAAACAGATGAAAACATTTTAAAAAGCCCATATTTTGGCAAACCGATGTTGTGCGTTCGTGCTACTGTCCACGAAACTGTGTCTTGCCGTTTAAGTAAAAGTATTTTTCAATGTTCGTGAGTAAATTATCAAGGTCATTATAGAACTGTGTTTTGTATGGCTCGGTTAATACTGTCAAGTCGGGAGTTCCAAAATGATGCTCAATTTCATGGATTATCAAGTCTTTAATTTCTTGTCGGCTCTTTTTGTTGTAAACAGAGCTTACAAGTTTTTCAGTTAAACAGTCATATTCGTCTGGTGGCGCACCACCTTCAATTAAACCACATGGATCAAACGTATTTACCAATGCAGTCATTGCCGCAAATTCCGTTTTGTATTTTTGTTTAAGCACTTTGTCCATATAAACTTTCAAGGGTTGTTACTCCATTCTCAATAAAATAAGTTGGAATTCCTGTAAAAATTGTTGTCCATGAACTGTTTGGATATTTGTCATGCAGTGATGAAATAAAAAGTTGGACTTCATTATCTCTACCGTCATAGATAATTTTAGCAATTCGTCCTTTAATCCTGTATGCTGCCATACCTGAACCAAAAGAGTAAGGAGCAAAATGAAGTTCTAAAAGTTCAAGCTTATATTGACTTGTTAATTTGTTTTCAAATTGTTCTTTCAGTTCTAAAAAGGTCATTGCTGTTTTTGTCGTTTGTTGAATTGTGGACAGTCACCGCAGCATGACGCACAACGGGAGTTTGTGAAAAAACCGATGTGTTGTCAACTAAATATACACAGGGTTTCAATAGGATAAATGGCGTATAATTATTGCTGCACATAGGTATGCAATTCATTCAGGGCAGCGACCGCCATCAGCGTTATTTTTCAACGCTTGATGAACAGGTAGCAACTCATAACCCGGTTCGTCTTATTGATGCTTTCATTGACAAGCTGGAGCTGCAAAAGTTAGGGTTTACTGGTACGGTACATAAAACTGAAGGCCGTCCGCCCTATGCACCCGAAGTACTTTTAAAACTATATCTGTACGGCTATCTTAATAAAATACGAAGCAGCCGTAAGCTTCAAAAAGAGTGCGGCCGCAACATAGAACTTCAGTGGCTCTTGCAAAGTTTACAGCCCAACTATCATACGATAGCTGACTTTAGAAAAGTGCATGCACAACCCTTGCAAAGCATGTTCCGCCTCTATGTGCAGTTTTTAAGCGATGCCGGGCTTTTGGGCGTAACAACCATCGGCATCGATGGCAGTAAGTTTAAAGCCGTCAACAGCAAAAAGGCGAACTTCAACCAGGCTAAAATTGATAAGCACCGCCGCCTCATAGAAGACAAAACAGAACGTTATTTACAGGATCTGGATAGCCTGGATAAAGAAGAAGAGGAAGCCTCTGGTGAAGAAGCGAACCTTAAAAAAGAGAAGATCGCCCAAGGCTTAAAAAACCTAAAGGAACGCACCATCAAATATGACCTTCTTCAGGAACAACTAAACGCTACAGAAGACCGGCAGATCAGCACCACAGATAGGGACAGCCGCAGCATCATTATCGTAAAGAGCATTGTAGAAGTAGCTTATAACGTACAGAATGCCGTGGACGATAAGCATAACCTGATTGTACATACCGAGGCAACTAACACTAATGATGGCAAGGCCCTGCACCGCGCCGCCACACAGGCAAAGCAAAACCTTGGTTTAGGTAAAGAAGAACCTCTGATGGTACTGGCCGATAAAGGCTACCACACCGGCGCGGAGTTAGATCGTTGCCAGCAAGACGGTATGATTACCCACGTAGCGTATAAAGAGCAGCCATCAGTAAAACACATTGCTACAGAGTTCTTATCGGAAAGCTTTGCCTATGATAAGCAGAGCGACAGTTACACCTGTCCGGCAGGTGCCGTACTTACTTCACTGGGCACCTGGCACAACAAACGGGGCGAGGCCCATGAAACCTCTTACCGGTTTAAAACCTACCGCACCGATGCCTGTAAAACATGTCCGCTCAAGTATCAGTGTACCAAGCTTCCTAAACGCATTGTTCAGCGCAGCGAGTACCAGGACGCGGTGGACATCAATGATAATAACATCAAGCAAAACCCACAGTACTACAAGCGACGGCAAGCCATCTGCGAACATCCTTTTGGCACCATCAAACGCCACTGGGGTTACACCCATACACTGCTGAAAGGACTCCAAAAAGTGAATGGAGAAATGAACCTCATTATGCTCTGTTACAACTTTATGCGTACTAAAAATCTACTGGGCTTTGAGGGGATGATCCAGGCCATTGTAAAATGGACACCGGATTACGATAGTGTAATCTGCGCTTTTAAAACAGCGTTTATAGAAGTCTTTTACAGCTACAAAAAACCACTTTTTGTTTTTCCGAAATTTGGTGCCCTGTTTTTAAAGAAGGTCTACATCAATGCCTATTACTCTTAGGGAAATTTATGAAGCATGCCTGGCTTGTAAAAAGATGTTTTTTCACAGTCTGACGTTGAGTATTTGCGATGGCAGGGCATTTGAAAAACGTCAGCCTGAACTACCGCTGATTGAAAAACTATAGATGAAGATAACAACAAAAGCTAAATTACTAACGTCATGCTGGAACTGCTGCTGATAATGATTTACAGACAAGGACTTGTACGTCGCCCCCTGCTATTGCAAATACTTTTGTTAGCGGCAGTTAGTCGCCTGTTATTAACGGTTGGTTCTAAAATAAAATTGATTTAAGTCTCTCCAAAAATTCTGTTTCTGTGTATAAAGATTGGCTAATGATTTTTGAATATAACTCTAAACCATTCTCCCCATTTGTCAGTATTACTATACCTCGTTTAGATTTCGGTAATAAGACAATAATTGTGTTTAGACCGGGATTTCTACCTTTATGAAATAATGCGTATTCATCATTTCTTAGATTCTTTATTAAGCCCCAACTTAAACCGTATGATACGTTTTTACTGTTAGCCCAGTAAATGCTTTTCCCCTTAGGTGCCTGGGGAGTAATCATTTCCTTGTACACTTTTTTTGATATACCCTTTCTTTGAACGACACTAACTCCAAATTTGCAGTAATCTTCAATAGTGGTCATAAGCAAATTAGCAGCATTAGCCTCGTACCATTTTTCCATTTCAAGAGCTTTCCCATTTTTATCGTACCTGTCTGCGTATAAAGATTCATTCATTGTACTATCCCAATAAAAGCGGGTATGTTTCATGCCCAATGGCTTGAAAAGAAAAGAATCAGCGAGCTGTTGCAGAGACATTTTAAATTTACTCTCCAACGCATGACCTAAATACATATATCCTTCCCCTGAATATTGTATGTCGGTACCGGGTTCAAAAGCAAAAGTCATTTTCTTTGAAGTGTCATTGCCTCTCCAGTTTGGAAGCCCGGTCTGGTGTGCCAAGACAATTCGGGTAGTCAATTTATTAAGTCTGGAATCACTTGCTACATCGGGGTCTACAAAATAATCAGACAAAGGTTCATCTAAATTCCACATCCCTTTACTAACTAAATGTAAGGTCAACATGCCAACGACAGGTTTGGTCATAGACGCTATATTAAAAAAAGTGTTAGCAGGTGCTGGAACTCCTGATTTTAATTCACCAAATATTTTTGTCTCTTTTATTTTGCCGTTCTCAATGATGCCAACAGCAACTATCGGCACTTTTAATTCTTCTTGCCATTTTTTTAGTGAATCCAGTGGAGGTATAGCCAATTTGTCTTGAGCACACAAAGAGAGAAATGAGAATATTATTCCTAATCCAAGAAGTGTAGCACATTTAGTAAATTTCATACCGTTTAGATTTAATAAAAATAATGCTTCTATTTTCAAAGTGTCTGTATAATAGTGCTGTGTCAAAATTGCCGCTAACAGTCTGCTTTGCGCAACTGCTGGCACAAATATATTCTGATAATCAACATAAATTTGTGCCAGATTCAAAAGCGATACACGATGTACAGATACTTCCAACTTCGATATTTCAATCCCGGTTTAAACATCGGCATGTACAACTTAAAAATGCCTGGCTGCTTGTTCATCCTCCGGTTCGTGTCTATTCACCAGGCAAAACTTACCTACCTTCTTCCAAAAAACCAGTATTCATAATAGCTATGGCCAAGTAAGGCCGGGCCTTTGCAAAGACAACTTAAGGCTTCATCTACCCAAGGCATCATTTTCATTCTACTTGTTCCTGAACGCTGTAGTGGAAAGGTAAAAGATGTGGCAAAGGCCCGAATGCAAAGCCATCGAAACATAATTAAAAAAACCTACCGCTGAGCTGCATGAAATATTTTACCTGCTCACGCTACTGGCAGTTTAAGTAATTTGCAGACCTATGGCAAACATGAATCTTCCGTGGGTGGAGTCACCCTTTTTTTATAAAGAACTGGAAACAAAAAACCTTTCGGAAGAATCTAAAAAGCTGGCAACCGAATACCACGAAAATGGCTTTGTAGTGGTACCCGGCTTATTTAATGAAGCGCTTATTGATAGCGTGAAAACAGAGGCCCGGCAAGCGTTTGACCCATCAGTGCCGCTAAAAACCTATCGCGATGAACGACGCATACAAGACTTATGGATGGTCTCGGAACCGGTAAAGCAATTGGCCTGCCATCAAAAGCTGATTGATATTTTAGAGATGCTTTACGGCCGTGAAGCCATTCCGTTTCAAACCCTCAATTTTTGTGTGGGCACACAGCAAAGAGCTCATTCCGATACCATTCATTTTAGTTCGTTGCCGGCCCGTTATATGTGCGGCGCCTGGGTAGCGCTGGAAGATATTACACCCGATAACGGTGCGGTGTTTTATTATCCCAAATCGCAGAACATGCCCGAATATAATTTTGCACAAATAACAGAAGGCGCAGGCGATGCCAGTTATGAGGCCTATAAGGAATACGAGGATTTTATTGAAAGCATCGTGGCGCAATTCGGCTATGAAAAGAAAGCCTTCTATGCTAAAAAAGGCGATTGCCTGATCTGGTCGTCAAACATTATACATGGCGGCTCCAAGGTAGAAAAACCCGGCAGCTCAAGATGGAGCCAGGTAACGCACTATTATTTTAAAGATTGCATTTACTATACACCCATGCTATCTAACATGGTTACCAATGAATTGTTTTTACGCAATGGCCTTGTAAACATACGTACGGGCAAGGTGGTGCCCCAGCGCTACAATGGAACCGACATCAACTACATAAAAACGGCTAACGATAAATTCATCATCAACAACCGGTTGAAAAAAGCGCCGCGGTTTCTAAAATTTCTTGGCGATATTTTCAATTAGAGCGTACATCGTTTATAACGACCCCACATCGCATTCTCTACTTTATCCAGCGTTCAAAAAATTCGTAAGTGCGTAACAGTTGGTCCATGCGCTGGCGGTTATCGCCGCTGCGGGTTAATTCATGCGTGCCGCCGGGATGGCGTACATACTCCACGGGACGGTTCATCACTTTTAAACTCCGGTACATCATTTCGCTTTGCACAAAGCCGGTGCGGCGGTCGTTATCACCATGAAAGATGATATAAGGCGTGGTGATATTTTGTACATAGCTGATAGGAGATTCCCGTTGCAATAGCGCTTTGGTATAGGGTTCCCAGGGATAGCCGCCGAAGTACTTCGGCACTAATCGCCAGGCATTGCCTTCGCCAAAAAAAGTGGCTAAGTCATACACGCCGCGTTGCGAACAAGCGGCTTTAAAGCGATGATCATGAGCGATGATCCACGCCACAAGATAACCGGCATACGACCCACCGCTAACCAACAGTTTTGATGTATCGGCCCAGCCTTCTGCAACGGTCTTATCTAATGCCGTTAGTACATCCGATGTAGGGCCGGTGCCCCAGTCGGCCACGTTGGCTTTTACAAAATTATCACCATAACCCCCGGAGCCTCTTGGGTTGCTATACACTACGCCATAGCCCTTACCACAGAAGTACTGAAACTCCTGCCACATGCTGGCTTCGCCGGGTCCCCACATGGCCGATGGCCCTCCATGAATTTCTAAAAGCAAGGGATATTTTTTTCCGGATTGATAGTTAGCCGGCTTCATCACCCAGTATTCTATGGTGGCGCCTTTATCATTCACAAACGTTTTCTTTTCAGGAAAGGATAACTGTTTTGTGATCACCCAATCGTTGAAAGAGCTAAGGCGTTTACTGCCCTTCAAACCTGCATCAGCTACATAAATTTCCGATGGATCAGCAACTTCTAATTTGCTATAAATGATCTTGTCTTTAATCAGCGCATAGGAGGTAATGCCGCTGTTATAATCGGTGAGTTGTTCTACTTTTTTTGTGGCGATGTTAGCCCGGTATAAGGGAGCGCCGCCATTGCTTTGTGCAGTGAAGTAAAGGTACTTTTCATCGGCGCTCCAGTTGAGTGATGATTTACTTCTATCAAAGGGAATAGTGATGGCATCTTTTTCGGAACCCACTAATGGCATGATGGCTAATGTGGCTACATTGCCCGCTACGCTATCATACTGGTAGGCCAGCCATTTTCCGGAAGGCGAAAGCTTAGCGCTGGTGTAACTCATGTCCTTTCTTCCCAGGAGCAGCCGAACATGGCTGCCGTCCGCATCAGCTATATAAATCTCTGTTTCTAATGACCGGTCCGGGCTTTCTATCGAATCAATGTCCGCTGTTATGATGGCTTGTTTGCCATCCGGCGTCAACGCTAAATTATCATAACGAAAAAAGCCTTTCAGCATCGGTTTTGGTTGAGCCATGGGCTGCACCTCTATACTAAAAAATTGGTTAAAGCCCGTGCTGCTGGTCACACCCATTTCATCCTGAAAGGATAACTTGTTTAGTACCGTGGCTTTCCCATCTGCTTCATTATTTAAAAGGTAAGCCCTTATTTCTTCGGTGCTGCCATCAGGATCAGGTTTTGCTTTGGCGGCTTTGCCCATCTCGGAATAAGTAACACCTGGTTTTTCGGAAGGCCAGGCCGGATAAGCCTTTGACGGATTTAAGACAGAGTCTTTCAACAGCTCCTTTTGCTGAATAGAGGCGCTATAAATAATCTGTTTACCATCAGGCGACCATCTTGGAGCGGAAGCGCCATAAAGGGATTTAGTTAGCTGCCAGGCTTCGCCACCGTTGATGGGTAGAACAAAAATTTGCGGCTTGCCATCGCTGGCACGTACGAAAGCCAGCCTTGTTCCATCCGGGCTCCAGGCGGGTTGCGATGATCCTTCTTTGGAAAAGGTAAGTTGTACCGGCGATGAAGAAGCGGTTACATCTACCATATAAATCTGTGTGATGTATTTATAATCCAGTTTGCTTTTTTCATCAGGCTCAATGCTGGTTACCGTGAAAGCCGCCCGGGCGCCATCATTGGTGGCTACCAGGTTGCCGGCTGTTTTTATCTTCAGCATGTCGGTAAGTTTTATTGGTTCTTTGGCTGGTTGTGAGAAAGAAACAAAGGTGTATAGGATGAATACAGCGGATAAGATTTTATGTTTCATGAATGGAATTTTTTAAGAGGGATGAAGATAAGAGGGTTTGGGATTGGAATGTTTATTGGTGGCTCTTCGTTCCGTAGGAACGTATCGTGGGTAGAAAGAATTATTGCCTGTATGTCTTTGCGTTCCGTCGGAACGCTTAATGGTATTGAGTCTAAGCTTATCACTAAGGTCCTTTACAGGTTGTCTGTTTTCCACTTTTTTTCTTGACAAAAAAAGTGGAGCAAAAAAGTGGAGGCTAAATCTTAATGCTCCGCAAGATTTGCCGGGCTCACGCACAACAGTCAGTCACTACATGTTTCAATCCATCACCTTGTGCTCTATCCTTCTTACATGATTTGTTATCTCGCTTTACGTAGTTTGAATCGTATGTTCTTTTAGTAGCTTTAAGGGGTAGATACTAAAGGCGCTGTATTGCGTGTGGCTTTCGTTACAGCACAGTGATGCATTAAGACAACACGCAATAAGGCGCCGGACGGTTGGGGCGTCTTTATATACTGATCCTGTTTACTTGCGGTAAGAATATATGAGTAGCTATTGAAAAAACATCACAGCATTAAAGAGTGACCGATAAAACAATGAATGATTAAGTAACCAAGGGCTGTGCTCAGGTGGCCTTCCTCCTATCGGGGATAACCAGAAGCGTTACGAGCGAAGCTCTGAGGGATGGGGGCCGGCTGTTCCTGCGTGAGGGATAGAAGCGGAAAGCCCGGTGAAGCACTTCGGCAGGCTCAGTGTGACAGCCGTGCATTGGCCCTGTGCCGGACTTGCAGCGAATAGCCCGACGGCGCCGCGCCGGCACGCCCAAACCATTTAAGAAAACAAACGTAAACCCTTTTTCACCCTGCTTTTTAAATAGGCTTGGTACCTAAGGTTTCGCTCAGCCATTTGAAGAACTCACGCTGCCACACCAATGCATTTTGTGGTTTTAGCACCCAATGATTTTCGTCGGGGAAATATAAAAGTTTGCTTCGTAGCCCCCTGGTTTGCGCGGCATGAAAAGCCATTAGTCCCTGCTCAATGGGTACCCGATAATCTTTACCTCCTTGTACAATTAAAATAGGCGCCGTCCATTTATCTACATTATTCAGCGGGTTAAACTCATTGAATGTTTTTTGCGCTGCCTTGTTATTCTTATCCCAGTAATTACCTCCAAAATCAAAGTTGGTAAACCATAATTCTTCGGTGGTACCGCTCATGCTTCGGGTATCGTAAATACCATCATGCGCAATAAAAGTTTTAAAACGGTTGTTGTGAATACCGGCTAAATAAAACGCCGAGTAACCACCGTACGAAGCGCCTACACAACCGCGACGGTCTTTATCTACATAGGCTTCTTTGCTTACATCATCAATGGCGCTGAGGTAGTCGTTCATTACTTGGCCGCCCCAGTCCTTGCTGATCTCTTCGTTCCAGGATTGGCCGTGGCCGGGCATTCCACGGCGGTTGGGCGCTACCACAATATAGCCGTTGGCAGCCATCAACTGAAAATTCCAGCGGTACGAATAGGATTGTGTGAGTGCGGCCTGCGGGCCACCCTGGCAATACAACAGCGTGGGATATTTTTTAGTGGCATCAAAGCCGGGTGGATAAATGACCCACACTGTCATCTGCTTGTTATCGGTGGTTGTTACATACCGTTTTTCAATTTTGCTGAGGTCCATTTTTGCATAAGCAGCATCATTAACATGCGTCAGTTGTTTCATGATGCCCGATGTAATATCTACGGTATAAATTTCTGCGGCATGGTTCATATCCGTGCGACTTACCACGAGGGTATTGTCCAACTGGCCAATGATGCCGGCTACATCAAAATCGCCGGAGGTAATCTGACGGATCACCGGATTGGCAGCGATGCTTTGAATTTGAAAAAGATGAACCGCTCCATCCACCGCGGCATTAAAAAAAATGCTCTTTCCATCTTTACTCCAGGCAAAACTTTCTACTGAATTGTCCCACCCTGCTGTAAGGTTGATGATGCCGGTTGGAAGCTTTACTACCAGGTCTTGCTTATCGGCTTCGTAGCCATCCCGCTTCATGCTTAACCAGGCCAATGTTCCTGTTGGCGAAAACGATGGCGCTATGTCATAACCCATCATTCCTTGCGAAAGGTTTTCTGTTTTGCCGGTGGCGATGTTATACTGAAAAACATCGGTGTTGGTGCTGGTAGCATATTGGGTTCCTGCATACGGCTTTGTAATATAAATAACCGACTTGCTGTCCGGCGACCAGATAAAGTCTTCATCGCCGCCAAATGGCTTCTGTGGCGAATCGTAGGGTTGTCCGCTCATAATGTCCTTGCCGTCTGAAGGCTTGCCATTGATGATCGGTTCTACAAAAATGTGACTATATAATCCGTCTTCCCATTCGTCCCAATGGCGATACCCAAGGCCATCGTAAATCTGTACGGTTGACTTAGACAGGTCGGGATAAAAATCCTTGCCGGCTACTTTGCGCATCTTCACTTCCCTTGCCTCCAATTTATATTTTCCATCGGGGGAAATGCGGCTGTTCGTTAGCACATCTTCCGCGTTTGCCAACTCTTTTACAACGCCGTTAGTTAAGGAAAGCAAATAGGTTTTACGATTGCTTTTATTCGCTGCAACATCAGGTGTGCTTACCGTATATGCAATGCTTTTTTGATCTTTGGTAATGGCGGCAGCGCTTACCCGGCCCAGCTTCCAGAGCATATCGGGCGTCATGCGGTTTTGCGCCTGCGTAATTAAAGTAGTAAAAAGAAAGACCAGAAGAAAGCCGTGGTTCATAAATTAGAAATTAATGAAACAAATATACAGGTGGTGAAAGAGGGGTAAATCGGTTTACGAATTTATTATGCGATGGAGAGCTATTGCTATGGTTAATTAAAATTAGATGATCACGCCGAAAAGGTATGGTAGGAAAAAGCGGCATCACCATCCACCATCATTACGAATTGTGAAGTGTATCTGGTTTCATTGTTTCCTCATTGGCGCCATTAGTTTTTTTAGCGTTACTCAGAAGTGCAACCAGCAGTAAAATAAAAATAGTAGCGCCTAAAATCCAGGCCCATGGCTGGGTGTACCACATGTTATTGTGGCTGCCGGTAGTTGTAAGCCCTTCCGAACTTGAAGAGGGTGTCATGTTGCTGGCAGAAATACTATCGCTTTGTGCCAATGCTGCCAGCCGCATAAGGAAGAAGAATAAAGTAAAATATAACGCTCTGCCACCGGTTGGTTTTACCACTCTTTTCATGCTGTCATTATTTAATCAGCAAAATTAAATTTGTTTCAACAACAAGAGGTCAGGTAATTCATCCCTTAAATTTCATTAGCTAATTCTATATCGTCGTTTGTAAGTTCTTTTGCTCTGTTGCCGTCACTTGGTTCAGCGTTTAGGTTGCTAGCGGTAGCCTGAACTTGCGGTGTCATACCGATGCGTACGCCACGGATATCGTCTTCTGTTATCGTATCATTTTGATTTTGTAGATGGCGGTGAACAATTTTTTGTGTATCGCTTTCAAATCGCCCTGCGTTTTCGGGGCTGGTAGGTTGCTGGCTCATGATTGTGGTTTGCACAACTGTTACGAAAGCTATGCCAACACGTTTTGGGATGTTGTTTGAAAATGAAGTTGGGTTTGCTACAAAAGTTGCACAACGGCTATTTTAATTACTGATTTTATTAGCTCCGGTAGTCTTTTACCTGTTTGGCAGGAAAGTTGAAACATTGTTTTTTCATCTACTAAACAAACGGAGGATTTTATGGCAACAAATGAGGATACAATTAAAACAGTAAGAACAGGACGTACAAACCCCGAACACAAAGAAGGACCAGTAGCCACCGCTATTGAAGAACAAACTGCTAAGCTGCCTTCAGACTTGTTTTTATGGGCGGCAGTAGGCTCTATTGTTATTTCGCTTGGCTTGCAGGTAGCCGGCAGAAAAAAAGATGCACTGTTCGTTGGCCAATGGCCTGCACCTTTTCTTTTATTGGGCTTGTACAATAAGCTGGTGAAATTAGAAGGGCATGATTAAGTAATATGATTAGCCTGTAAAAAGTAATAGGTTGGTAGGTTATTAAAAGATAGCTTGCTGACCTATTAAATTTCTAGCACTTACTTTTTTTCAATCACACCATAAAAAGAAATGGCTTGGCGATTGTTGCTGATGACCTGCAACGTTGCATATCCATTAGAAGAAATAGCATAGGTCATTTCATTTATATCTTTTGCGTCAGATGGTTTTATAACCAACTCCCAACCGCCTTTTGATTTTTCTTTCAGCTTGTAATCAAACCTCGTTGACGTAAAGCTAATGCCTCCGCCGGTATTGTAACCGGCTACATAAGAGCGGCCAAAATAGGGGAGATATGTATTGATAGAATCATCTACCACCTTCATATCAAAGCCGGGTGTAAGTTGCACCACCGTGCCTTGCAACGGCCACGCCGACTGGGCCTTAAATACAAATGTTTTTCCATTTAGTAACGCTTTCAAACTGGCTTCATTGCTTTCCTGCGCAAGAGCGTCGCTAAATCCGATAATTGAAAATAGTAAGATAAATACGGTGCCCGGGAAACTTGTTTTCATTTTTACATCCATCTTTTTCGGTGCTGCAAATGTAGCCAAATGACCTGCCGGCAATAGTTTATAGCCGGAACATTAACAGCCCTTAAAAGTTAAATGTAAATAAATAACGTTAGCTGAGCGCCACTTCCTCCGATGGAACTACCGTCAATTCTTTTTGAAGTTCTTTATTGATAAGCACAGCGGCTTTTGCGCCTTCCGCTGCCGCTACTACTACAAAGTGCATGTCTCTTGCTGCGTCGCCGGCTACATACAATCCCTCTACATTCGTTTGCTGGTAACGATTGGTAAGTACCACTCCCTTCTTCGTCATGTTACATCCAAAGGTTTCGGCCAGGTTACATTGTTGTGCAAAGCCGTTTACAAAAAATATAGCCTCGCAAGTGCTCTCGTCCCCATTCTTAAATACCACCGCTTTTAATTGATCGTTGGTATGCCGAAGATGGTCAACAGGATAGTTGATAACCTTAATGTCATTGGCCATCAAGGTTTCTACTTCCATGGGCTTTAGCTTATTTTTTCCGTCGGTATATAAGGTAACATTATTGCTCCAGCCTTTCAGTGCAAGCGCTAATTCAAAGCCATTTTTATTCTTTGCATAAACACCTAATTCTTTGCCGCTGTTTTCCCAGCCATCACAGTAGGGACAGTGGTGTACAGACTTACCATACAGTTCTTTAAAACCAGGTATCTCAGGCAGGCTGTCCCAAAGGCCGGTGGCAATCAGGAGTTTTTTAGATTGGTACGTATTGCCCTTTTCATCCTTAACATCAAAGTTGCCATCAGAATTTTTCCGGGCATTAGTGATTTTATTTTTGATGATAACCGCTCCATACTTGTTAACTTCCTTTAAACTGATTTCCAAAAAATCAGTGGGCGGTATGTCATCTCTTGTAAGATAGTTATGCATCCCGTGCGAATACCGGTTACGATAAGTAGCGGTATCAAACAAAAGAACCTTTCTATGGCAACGGCCCAGCACTACAGCGGCATTTAAGCCGGCGGGACCACCGCCTACAATAATACAATCCTGAATTTCCATGTTTTGTTTAATGTACAATTGACAATCTGCAAATGGCAATGTTCAAAGTAGCATAGAAAATTTCATTCATCTATTGCCCATTGCCTGTTGCTAATCGCCTCTTTGTTTTTATGCGCCTGCCCTGCGTTGGCTATCTACTAATTTATCTTTTTGCTTTCTTAAAATGCCGGAAAGTTTATTGATGCATTCGTCTATAGCCTGTTCGAATTCCGGACTGGATTCCTTTACAAATAAGTCATTACCCGGAACCTCTAAACGAATCTCACAATAATCGTTGGGCGTGGCGCGGTCGGGCCCTTGAAACAAGGTAACATTGGCACGAATAATATGATCGGAAGGGCGAAGCTTATCCAGCTTCTCGTTAATAAATTGCTCTAAATTATCGCTATGCTTAAATCCTAATGATTGAATAATAACGTCCATAAAATTTCATTTGTAGAATGAACACTATTATTGTACCAACTGCGCTATGGGTGACGCATTATCTATAGCAGTCCCGCTGTTATTATCTGAATTTTGTTTTAACGGTATGCGTTTTCTTTTGCGAATTTCTTTTAAAGGAAGCGCAAACTCCTGATGCTGAGCCGGGCATTCAATTCTTTTAAACCCTTTACCGGTAAGCTTTTCAGCAAATGTCTTCTGCACGGAGTGTTCGCCGTGTACTAAAAAAATCCCTTTTACTTTTTCAGGATTTTGATTGCTGATAAAGTGTAGCAGGTCATCCATATCGCCATGCGCACTCATGCCGCCCATTTGCCCTACTTCCGCAACAACAGAACAGGGATCGCCGAAAATTTCGATTTCTTTGACGCCCGATAAAAGTTTACCGCCTAACGATTTATTGGAGCAATAACCCACCAGCAATACCGCACAATTTTTTTTGCTGATGCAATTGTTGATGTGATGCTTAACCCGGCCTGCATCGGCTGTACCACTTGCGGAAATGATAACACAGGGTTCTTCATACGCTACCAGCTTGCGGCTGTCTTCTACCGTTTCCACATATTTCAATCCCGGAAAATCAAACGGGTCATCATCAATGAGCAATACATTTTGTAGCCGTTCGTTGAATTGGTCAGTGTATTTTTTTATCGTATTCGTGGCTTTATGGCTCAAAGGACTATCTACAAAACAAAAAATTTCGGGTAAACGCTTTTCTAAACTAAGTTGGTTAAGTGCATATAAAACCTCCTGGGTGCGGCCTACGCTAAATGCTGGTATAATTAATTGGCCGCTTCTTTCCACACAAATTTTTTGTATCCAATGCTGCAGGGTTTCAACCGTATTGAAGGCAATGTCGTGATGCTTGTCGCCATAAGTGCTTTCCAGAATGATGTAGTCGGCCTGCGGCGCTTCGGCAGGCGCTTTCAACAATATCGAACGATAGCGGCCTACATCGCCGCTGAATAACAGCGTTGTTTTCTTCCGGCCTTCTTTCACGCTCAGCGTGATAGCTGCACTTCCTATCAGATGGCCGGTACTGGTATAGTAAACATCCACACCGGGTAATACGTTGCACCACTGATTGTAGTCTATTACTTCAAACTGTGCCAGGCAATGATCTACCTCAGAAGTAGTATAAAGCGCTTCGTACAAGGCCAGGTCTTTGCCTTCGCGTTTTTTATTGATCCCCTCTGCTTCATACGTTTGAATTTCGGCGCTATCGTATAACAAAATCTCCGCTAAATCCCGGGTGGCCTGGGTGCAGATGATTTTACCGGTAAAGCCTTCTTTTACCAGTTTTGGAATCAGGCCGGTATGATCAATATGCGCATGAGAAAGCAGCAGAACAGAAATGCCTGAAGCCTCGAAACCAAAGCTGGCATTGAGGCTTTCGGTTTCAGCGCCAAGGCCTTGAAACATGCCGCAGTCGAATAAAATTTTTCTTCCATCATCTAACGTAACCAAATGTTTTGAGCCGGTAACAGTACGGGCGGCACCGTGAAAGGAGATCGTCATGCATTGAATAAAACGAATTTCATACCTCATCAAAGGCTACTGCTACAGTGTTAATAACTATTGAAATGAGAATGAGATTCCACAACTTGTAAAAGGATTATCATTTGATTAAGATGCGCTGCGATATATGATGGTCCGGCAAATGCTGTGACCCTAATGATATATGCAATAAAAATCCCCGGAACATTCCGGGGATCTCAAATGAATTTTTCTATAGCATCAATACAAATTTCCGCCACCACTTTCGCCGGATGATGACCGGCTGCTACCTTGCTCATCATCGCTGCCCATTTCTCTGGTGCGATAGTTATTCCAGCTATGGCCTTGTTGTGGATTTTGATCTTGCTCGTTACTTACATTTTGCTGATCGCCTTGTGGTTGCTGGCTTTCGTTACGTTGGTCGTTGCTGGCAGGTGTTTGCTCTTCACGTTTATTGTCGTCCATAAAATAAAATTTTGAAAATGAAATAATCGTTTTTAGTAGTGATGCAAAAAGTATGCACACCCTTGCATTTTAATAAACCGGACCGAATTGGTGTTTAATCAGCCCAGGTAATCTTACTACGGACACATCAACAGTTTGGTGGCAGAATTTTTACATGATGTTATTAGTAATAAAATTTGCCAGCGTAACTATTGATGCACCTCTGCGTACATCAACCCTTCAAACCTGGTTTGTCTCTCAACCTGATGGCAACAATAAAGAAATATGGATTGTTTGTTATGGCCGCTCTGTACATGTTGGCTGGTTTCAATCATTTCTGGCATCCGGCTACGTACCTTAAAATAATGCCTCACTTTATTCCGTGGCCATCGTTTTGTAATTATATAACCGGTTGTTTGGAAGTTCTTTTTGGCGCCCTGTTGCTAAGCCGGAAGACCAGGAGTATGGCAGCGTGGGGATTGATCATTCTGCTTATTCTTATTTTCCCCGCTAATATTCAAATGGCGTTGGATTATAGACGAGAGGCGAATCCGTTATTGTGGGCGGCCTACCTGCGGTTGCCTTTGCAGGCGGTGCTTATATGGCTGGCCTTTATTTATACAGACTGGTACCTTTCGCACAAACAATTCGCTACGTTATCATAAGCTTTCGTATAGCCGCAACCGATTTCTAAGGCTGCTCATTTGTTCGTTTACTTGTTGCAATTGGCATAACAGGTTTTTTATTGCGTCTATGCCTTCTACATTAATGTGCAGGTCGCGATGAAGCCTGACAAGGGTTTCAGCTTCCGGCAATTGTTCCTCGTGCAGAAATGTGTCGCCATCAATGGTTGTAAGTTCCAGTAATTGTTGCTCCTCTAACGATTGAATAAACGATAGGTCAATATTGTAAAGCGTACAAAATGTAACGGCCGGTATCAATTGTTCACTTGCCATGATAATCATTTTAATTTGGACAGTTCTCTGAATGCCTCTTTTTGTTTTTCCGATAAGCCGGTTGGAATTTTTACCTGATAGGTAATGTATAAATCGCCAAAGCTGCCCTCTTTTTTATACACCGGGAAGCCTTTGCCTTTAAGGCGAATTTTGGTTCCGTTTTGTGTTTCCGGCGCCACTTTTAATTTTACTTTACCCGTTATTGTATCTATCACGGCTTCGCCTCCGAGCACCGCTGTATATACATCTATTTCTTCCGTGGAATAAAGGTCGTTGCCAAGGCGTTTAAATTTTGGATCATCGGTTATCATAAACGTGATGTATAAATCGCCGGCTGGTCCGCCATTAACGCCGGGTGCACCATGGCCCTTTAGTTTTATTTTTTGTTCGTGCTCAATGCCGGCAGGTATAGTAATGCGAAGATTTTTTCCGTTAATGGTAACGGTTTGCTGATGTGTAGTGAAGGCATCTTTTAAGGCCAGGTGTAATTCCGATTGATAGTCTTGCCCACGAAACCGTTCTGCAGATTGTTTACGCCGCCCGCCGCCAAACAGTGAACTAAAGAAGTCGGAAAAATCGCCTCCTTCATATTCCTCTGAAAAGCCCTGCCCGCCCGGGTTTGCATAGGGCCGTTGCTGTTGCTGCCGGCGGGCTTGTTCAAACTGATCGGCATGTTGCCAGTCCTTTCCATACTGGTCGTATTTCTTTCGCTTCTCCGGGTCGCTCAACACTTCGTTGGCTTCATTCACCTGCTGAAATTTTTTGTTGGCTTCCTTGTCGTTGGGGTTTAAATCGGGGTGAAGCTTTCGGGCCAGTTTGCGATAGGCTTTTTTTATTGCTTCATCGCCGGCGCTTTTATCTACACCTAAAATTTTATAATAATCAAGAAACTCCATAATGTAATGTGTAAGCTTTGTTTATAGAGGACAAAAGTAAAAAACATACCAATGCAGCAACAGTAAGATAAGCAGCATGGCAGTTAGCTTCATTATTTTATAACCCCAACACCGCTTTCAGCTTTACATAGCCAGCTTTGCTTACAGGTAATTTGGCGCCTGATTTAAGGAGGGCAAGGTGTGCGTCTTTTTCATAAATATCAATGCGGGTAATCTCCTGAATGTTTACCAGATATGACCTATGAACACGGACAAACAAACCGGCCGGTAAACTGTGTTCATAAAAACCCATGGTTTTATTTTTTAAGAAACTCCCTTCTGCTGTAACAACTTTTACGTAGTCGTCAGCCGCTTCTATATAGTAAACAGAATTTACCTGAATGATCTTGATCTTGCCGCCGTTCTTTACTACAATGCGTTCGTTTTGCGAGGGCATTTCCACGGTTGACTTTACCAGTGTTTCAATAGCTGCCTTTTGTTGTTGTGCCTGGCCCCGGGTCAAAAATTTTTGTACGGCTTTGCCAAATCTTTCCTTACTAAAAGGCTTCAGCAAATAATCTACCGCATGAGTTTCAAAGGCTTTAATGGCATATTCGTCAAAGGCTGTGGTGAAGATGACGGCAGGCGGGCTTTCAATTAATTCCAGCATTTCAAAGCCATTGATTTTAGGCATCTGAATATCTAAAAAAATCAGGTCGGGATGGTGTTGCTGAATGCTTTTTACTCCCTCGAAGCCATCATTACATTCAGCGGCAAGTTCAATGGAAGTAAAGTCAGCTAAGTATTCTTTTACCAATACTCTTGCTAAGGGTTCGTCGTCTATAATAATGGCCGTCATGGCTGTGGAATTTTAATAGTAGTGATGAATAAATTTTCAGCAACCGTCGTTTGCAGCAGATCGTTGCGGGCAAATAAAAGATAGAGCCGCCGTTGCACGGAGCTTAATCCAAATCCGGTACCTTTTTTTGGCATGCTGGTTTCCGCATCAAATGGGTTTGTAACAACTACTTCGAGATAGCCCGTTTCCTGTTTAGCGTTAATGCTGATAACAATATTTCCGGTGGTATCATACAGTCCAAACTTAATAGCATTTTCCACCACGGGCTGTAACAACATCACCGGCAAACGTGCTGTGGAGGCTTGGTTCACAATATTCGTTTCCAGGCGATGGCCAAAACGCACCTTTTCTATTTCCAGGTACAGGTTTAGTTGTTGAAGTTCATCGGCAAGGCTTGTCCATTCTTTTTGTTCTTTGTTTAATGTGCCTCGTAAGAAGTCAGAAAGCTGTTGAATCATGGTTCGTGCCTGCTGCGGCTGCATACCGATTAAGGCGTTGATGGAATTAAGACTATTGAATAAAAAATGCGGTTGTAATTGCTGGCGCAGGTTGTTTAACTCTGCATCTTTTGATAGCCGTTCTGCCTCTGTTTTTCGTTTTTCAATTTCCTGCTGGTCCTGAATAGTGTACCACAAAACGGCTATCAGGGCCATACAGCTAATACTCAAAAAACCAGTAGCGCCCCGTAACAAAAGGGAGTGAAAAAAGAAGCTTTCATAGTCGCTGCCATTGGCCAGCACCATCATTAAAATGCCGCGGCTGACAAAAATAAAAAGTATTGATAAGGTAGTACAAAGGGCCAGCACATAGCGGTAACGGTTTGCAGATGGCAGGTAGTATTGGAGACTGATGGCAACCAGCAGCACGGCGCCACCCAATAGCGTGTTGCTGATAACGGCATCATAAATGGCCGTATCGGAAGGAACGGCGAATTTTAGTAAAATAACGAGGTGAAGCCCTGTCCAGCAGCACCACCACGTGGCAAAGGCAATGCGAAAACGATTTGTTTTTATCAGGGAAGAAGGCAATGGCATTAAATTAAATGAAGCAGTTGATGTGTTAGCTTTTCCCTGATCAGGGACGCTTTGCGGTTTACAAAGTCAATATAAGTTCCGGCATCATCGGCTTCTGTTATGCGGGAGTAAATCTCAGCACCATCCACAAAATGGCTTAGCTTATACAACTCAGCTACATTTATAAATTGCCATTGCACCAACTGATTTTTTTGGTTGCAAAAAAACTCTTCTTCGTCATGCCCGATGGCTTCCGCTTTTGAAAATGCTTCATCTTCACCGGCCGCTTGTATCAATCGAAGCTGTTCATCAAATTGTGCCGTGTGTTCTCCTTCACCACAAATTATCCGGTAAACAAGTTTGGTTAAATACCAGTTCATGATCGTTGGTTTATAATTAATAACTTTTGATTTCCACACCACCAAAAATGCAGGTGCCATCGAGGTATAACACTTTGCCGGGGTTTACAGTAAGCGATGGCGGACGCTTATCCTCCACGCCGCCGAAGATGGCTACAATGCCGCTTTGCACATCCCAGTCGGGCGGAACAATCAACTTGGTTCCGCCAAACATATTAAAGTTGTCTATCATCACCTTGCCGGTAAAATCGGCCTGCGTTAAATTCAATTCGGCACCGCCCATAATGGCTGTTACATCGCCACCTTTAAAATTTTTACTCAGAATATTTTTTTTTACGCCGCCAAATACCGCCGTTATATCCACTATATCTTTTCCGTCATTCATCGCTTGCTCCCATTTTGTTTGATCGGTAGCGGTAGTAGTTTCATCAGCAGTAGTCAGTGGTGCATCATACGTATCGTCGTCGTGGTGGTCACGACGACGATTGCTGCATTTAGGGCGAAGCATGATAAATAGTCCACCGGCAATTAAAGCTACCGGCCAGATGTAAGGCCGTAAAGCAAAATGCCCTACCAATCTGTCTGCCAGAAACACGCTGCCAATAAAAAGCGGAATGGGCCAGCCACCTGTACGAAAGCGATGACGGATACCGCTTACAATGCCAATGCCGATCAATAAAACCGGCCAGGTGAAAAACCAGTCGGGAAAAAAAACTCCGGCTGCTTTTGCCAATAACAAAACACCAATCGCTAATAAAAAAATACCGGTTCCAATGCGGCCTTTACCCCGGCGGCGGGAGTGTCGTCCCCACCTTCGTTCCACCCTGCTTTTAAATTCTTCTTCGTTCATGATTTTTAAATTTTGGTCAAAGAAAATGCGGTGGAAGGGCAGAGGCAATAGCGGATAGGTAAGCGAAAGGATTTTCGCCGGTAAGGTGCGGAAATTAACCGGTAAAAATCTGGTGAGAAGAAGTTGTCCGTTGCATCGCTGTCGTCCATCTATTCTCTAAAGCGAATAAATGATAGGGGCAAGAAAGAGGTTATTCAGCGATGCGACCTTACGAAGAGGGCTGTTGAAATGACGGTTTAAATCAAAGGCGATGGTGCTGCTAATAAAATGGTCTTAAAATTCAAACGACAACCCTGAATAAATATACCCGTTGAAAATATTGCTCTTGCCTTTGCGTTTGTCATTAATCAAAAAATTATTATCGTTCACATAGCCAACCTTAAAATATTTCATGCGATAAGCCAGCGAAAAACTTTTTTGTTTGAAAGCAAAACCACCGGAGATCAAGGCATTATTGAAAGGAATATAGTTCACGCCCAGCGATACATCATACAAATCATTTTGTGTAAATAATAAATCCGTCCCAAAATTAAATTGCTTCCATTTATAACAAGCTCCCAACCCAAAGGAACGAAGCTGTTGTACCGGTACTACCAGTTTTTTTACCGCTACAGCATCGGCGTACAACTCAGTGCCGGCAAGGTTCATAGCGTTTAACCCCAATTGAAAGGAAGGGCTGACTTTATAGCTAACAGAAATATCCGCATCAAATTTTTGCAGGTTGTCGGTGCTATCTATAAACGTGTTTACAGGCATTTGTTGGCTACCCGATACATTAATTCTTGCCGGTCTGTCTAAGGTTTGCCAAACCGATTTTCCGGTAACCGCTACGCTTAATTTTTTGTTGATCTGATAGATAGGAGAGAGGTAAGCAGCATATTCTTTTAGTGACCGCAAAGGAGTTGCCGGAGTGCCGTTTAATCCCTGGTAGTTCGTTGGTCTAAACTCATCTTGTTTGGTATAAATGCCGCCAAGCCCGACGGATAGCTGCTCATTAATTTTTGCAAAACCAGATAGCTTGTGGTTTGTTCTGAAATTACTGGAAGCATAAACGCCCCATAAATGATGGTTGTTGGCTAACGCAGATGGGTTCCAAAAAAGGGCTTCGGAAACATCGCGTGACGGCGCAAAGTTGAAGCCCGTATTGGTGGATAGGCTCATGGGCGACGCCAGCAAAAATTGGCCATAGCGTATTTTACCAGGAAGAATAGTATTGGGTTCGGCATTTGAACTACCGCCGCCCACCGCACCCGCTGTTACCAGTGTGGTGAGTAAATTAAGAAAGCCCGGTGTAGCCGTTACAACATTAAGCGCCGCAATATTATCTAAGTTTTGGGCCGGCAATTTTACAAAGCTATTGTAGATGCTATCCGATTGTAAGGGTTTCAGCTCTGTATTTTTACATCCGGCAGCCATCAGCATGGTTTCAAGGGTAAGATTGGACACATTTTTTTTTGCATCAGGCCGCATCTGGTCTTCCGAAACAAAGACATTTCTTTTTGACTCGCAGGTTTTACACGACGATATAAAATAAACCAGAACATACTTGCCATCCAGCTTTTCGGCCGGTATGCCGGTGTTGATTTCGTAAAAACCTTGTGTGCCGGTCATGCCGGTTTTGATGGGTACAAAGCCAGGTACGACAATTACATTTTTGGCTCCTTTTGTAGAACGCGGATCATCGGCAATATAGCATTTAACCGTGCCCTTAAATACTAAGTTCTCCTGGCTATAAGCAAAAAAATTAGCTGCAAAAATGGAGGCTATCAGCAAAGAATATCTTTTCATAAAAACGCTTTTATTTAGATGAAGTGGTGAGCGGTTGAAGTACAAAATCAATATTGGTCATTTCCTGCCGGTCAATTTTCAATGGCCTTGTTTTGTCTTTATAAGCTGCATGTGAAGTCACGAGTGTGATTTCATCGCCGGGTGCAAAATCCGTTACGGTAAAGGTGTAGGTTCCGTTAGAGGCCGTATGGCCAAAAAAACGATCACCATCCACCATTACTTCCACATCTTTTATTGGGCGGTCATCGGCGTCGGTAACTTGTCCGGAAATGCGGACAGTGTGATTTTGAACCAATGTAATTTGTAACGGATCAAATTTTGTGAGCAATGTATCTATCGTTAATGGTGCGTAACCGTCGCTGGTTATAGCCAATTTTAATTTGCTTTCTATATCGTCTTCGTTAATGTCGGAAAAGACGGTGGTGCCTGCGTTATCAATGGTTTGCTCCCTGGTATGATGTAAAAAATACAGTACTACTTTTCCATTGGTTACGGGCTTGCCCTGCTCATTCATTATGCGTACAGACAGCGTTTGCGCACCGGCGCTTTGTGGAAGATAAAATCCACCCAGCACAATTAATATCACACCTACCGCGGGGCCCGTGAATTGAAACCTGGTGTTCATCCGTTCACCACTAATGGCCCCGTACGAATTCATCACGCCAAATATCATAGCGCTAGCGGCAATGCCAAATACAATCAACACAATGTAAAAGACTTTCTGGCCCTGCTTTTCACTAACGCTCCCTTGTATGTAATGGAGATAGTAGTACAAACAAAAAAGAGATAGCAGGAAGCCAATTACCGAAATAATTATGTAGGTGTTTACGGGTAAAAGTTTTGGAGCAGGTGCTTTGGTGGCCATTCGCTTTTGGATTTAGCAGTTTACCAAAAGGGAGGATTAATTTTTAGCTTGTTTTAGAAAGCTTGTTGGTATATCGAATACAAATTAATAAAAAATCGCCGGCAAATAGTTTATGTTTTACAGTTAGTGAATCACGTTGCCGTACGAATAAAAAATTACTGCCCGTGCATTACCTTCCGGTGTCAGGAAACAAAAAATCCAAGTAAAATTCATGCACTTTATTTGTCCCAAATGCAACCGGCCCTTAACAAAAGAACGGAGTTGGCACTACTGTAAACAAATCAACATAGATTCTTTATTTCAAGGCAAACCAAAGGAATTGTTGCTATTGTTCGATAAACTGATGGCGGAAGTGGGCAGTTGGCCGGGTGTATCGGCCAGCGCCACTAAAACCTGCGTGGTATTTATTACGGCTAAAACTTTTTTGGTAGTGAAAGTGATGAGGCAGGAGCTGGATTTAAAATTTGTATTGCCGCAAGAAACAGACGACTTTCCGATCTACAAAACAGCGGCTTACGGCAAAAAACTGGAGCATTACATACGCCTGCGTGAAGAAGAAGATTTAGATAACGATGTCATTCGCTTACTGAAAGCATCTTACCAAATGATGAAACGGGAATGATAAGTGCAAGGGCGCATTCATTTATTTGTTTACATCTTTCGGCGGGGCTTTGTCAGGCGATTTTGTTCCGTCGGTCAGGGTTGGTTCCAGGTCTTCATCTTTATCAATAAAACCTTTTAACTCGGTCAGTTGCGGATCGCTTTGCTCTTGTTTATGAGCAGGCTGGTGGCTGGGTTCTGTGCTATCATTATGTGGTGCGGGGGCATTATTGTCTTGCATGATTTTAATTTAATACAAAACGTTTCATGCAGAATTCATGCCGCGCAGCAACTGTATGGTATGACAGCCACCACTTATTCATTAAGCCGAATCGGGTTTTCCACTTCTCCGCCGCAATTAATTGTTGTGTACATTTAATTACCATGCGGGTAAGGCACCGGCTTATTTATCTCTTCAAAAAAATCAAACTCGTTGTTATGGCAAATTATCCTTTGTCCAGGTACCATTTTATGGTACAATGGGGCGGCACTAAAATCAATTTTTCTGAAGTCTCCGGTCTGTCAATGGAAGTGGCGGTAGTGGAATACCGCGATGGCTTGCAGCCAGATCAACATGCTACAAAAATGACGGGTTTGCGAAAATTCAGTAACATCGTTTTAAAAAGAGGCATACAAAAAAATGATCATGAGTTTTTTGCCTGGATAAACACGGTGCAGGCAAATACCGTTGAGCGAAGAGACATCACCATTTCGTTATTAGATGAAACCCACCAGCCTGCACTGGTGTGGAAAGTAAAAAACGCCTGGCCTTGCAAGTACGAAATAGCACCGTTACAGGCTAATAGCAATGAGGTGTTAATAGAGACCCTTGAGCTGGCCCACGAAGGCTTATCGTTGAGTGCCTGACGCCATCACCGGCTTCGCTTTACCTTTTTGCAATGCCGGTATCATCACATCCAGTATGCAGCCCTTACCCGGCTGGCTGATTATATCAACAGATCCCGCATAAAATTCGGAAAGCGATACCACCTTATTGATGCCATAACCGGTTGCAAATTTTTTCTCATCGAAGCCCACACCGTTATCCTGTATTTGCAAACGGATGGCGCTATCTACTGATAGCGTTATCTGTACTTCAGATGCCTTTGCATATAGTTGAATATTCTGTAATTGTTCTTCAATAATCCGGTAGAGTAATAAGGCTATTTCATGATGAGCCATCTCTGAACCGGTAACCGACAGTACCGTGCGAACGCCACTTTGTAATTCAAATTCATAAAGTAGCTGTTGTACCAAATCCGCAAAGCCAGTGTGGCGCAGTGTTGTAGGGAATAATTTCCTTGACAGCCGGCGGGTATCTTCTATCAGCCGGCTGATATTTTCTTTACTTTTTTTAATTAAGAAGGGCAGTGGCTCTTGCTCGGCCATGTCTAAATAAAACTTGGTTGCCGCTAATCCCTGGGCAATATTTTCGTGAAGCTCCGTACTAAAGGCAAGTGCGTTTTTATCCTGCAGGCGTAATGTTTTTTGCAACAATTTTTTTTGCCCGCTGATACTGTCGTTGGCCCATTGTTCCAGAAGTTTATTTTTTAACCGTAACTCTAAAAGCTTGCTTACCTGGCGGGATATAGCTTCTAAAGACTGTGTTTGCAGATGCGATAAATTCCGTGGTTTGTTGTCAAGGATGCATACTGCTCCGAGGTTATAGCCGGCCTGCGACCGTATAGGCGCTCCTGCATAAAAACGGATGGAAGGATCGGAGGTCACTAATGGGTTATGGCGGAACCTTTCATCCTTTAAGGTGTTTTTTACAATCAATACTTTGTTCTGCAAGATCGTATGGGTACAAAAAGAAATCTCGCGGGGCATCTCATAAAGATTGCACCCTTTAACAGCTTTAAACCATTGGCGCTTTTCGTCAATAAAGGTGATAGCGGCACTTGGGCATTCATAAATAGAAGCAGCCAGTTGAGCCAGGTCGTCAAATTCATTTTCAGCGGCTGTATCAAGAATATCGTAAGTGTGTAAATCTTCCAGGCGGGCTACTTCGTGCAGCTTAACCGATGCAATACGCATGTGATTAATTTAAGGTACGGTAATGGATAAAAAACAACAAGGGTAAAGTAAATTCAAAGGATGCAAAACGCAACAGTTAATTACAGCGGCTACGTGAAAGGGCTTATCCAAAAAAGGTATTTATACTGTTTGCAAAATGCCTTTATCCTGGTTAGCAATGCTTGTGCATTAATAGGCGATAAAAAGGCAATTTTTTTGAAGCAAATGCGGGCCCTACATTTGGAACGATTTTTTAGCGATAGATGAAATCGGAAACTCAACAGAAAAAACTATAACATGACAACGACTGCCCCACAAACAACTACAAAAAAAGTATTGATCATTGAAGACGAAGGCGACATGTGCTTGCTGCTAAACATTATTTTAAATGGAAAAGAAATGGAACTTGACCACGTAAAAAATCTTTCGGCCGCGGAAGCTTATTTGCAAAATGAAAAACCGAACGTTATCATTCTTGATAATAAGTTGCCTGATGGTTTTGGTGTGGACTTTATTACTTTTCTAAAGAAAAATTATCCCGCTATTAAAATTATTATGATCTCCGGTTTTGATGGCGCGGCAAAAGATGTGGCTATGGAAAACGGCGCCGATGTGTACCTGGAAAAACCGTTTACAAAAGACCAGGTTTATCAATCTATTAAAAGCCTGATGAATTAAATTTTTTCAAGCAAAGAGAAGCCTGTGTTATTGCACGGGCTTTTTTATGTAGATGAATGCCAAGTGTTACCCAATTAGTTTCTCCATCACCAGAAATTCCAGTGGTTGTTTGGGTATGCCAAACTTAGTATAGGCGGGAAAAGGTTGGCGTTCTCCTGTATCAGTAAATCCTTTGCGTTGGTAATAAGCAATTAAGGCCGTTCTAACAGTTATCACTGTCATTTGTATTGCTTTGCATTGCCACTCTTTCGCTTTTTGTTCAGCCGCATTCATCAACACCGCACCTGTCCCTTTTCCTTGCAACGAAGGCTGAACGGTAAGCATACCTAAGTACATGGTTTCGCCTTGTTTTTCAAGATAAACGCAGGCAGTTAGTGCATCATTTTCCTCTGCCACTAAAATCGTTGCAAGTGGCTTGGCAAGCATAGCGGTCAATGTTTCTTCGCTGGTGCGTACGCCATCAAGCAGATCGGCTTCGGTGGTCCATCCCTGCTTGGATCCTTCACCGCGATAAGCGCTGTTTACAAGAATATTCAATGGCGAAATATCCGCTGCGGTGGCTCCTCTTATCATCATGCTGCTAAGATAATAAGCCGCCTTAATTTGTAGTAAACCATCGCTTTTATTTTCCAAAGTCAACTATGGGAAATGCGATTTTATAAAGTCGCGATAAGCCGTTCCCGCAGCACGTAACTGCCCCGAAGCGGCGTGTAATCCCTTGGCATTAAAAGGTGCATCGCCATCGCCATCGTACCAGACAACATAAGGTAGTCCCATAGTTAAGGTGGCCGTCAAAATATCGGTTACATACCCTGGTGAAAAATACTTTTCGCCAATCTCGTTGGTGATAATGGGCTTGTTGGTTCGGCGCTTTAGATAATCAACCAATTCAGTTAAAGATCTGGTATCAATATGCAATGTATCTATAGCCGCATTATAGGGACCGTTATCCTTTTGGCGGGTATCGCCATACCAATGAAAATTTATATAATCCAATGGCAGGAATGCATAGGCATTTAGCAACGTATCGTCTTTTTTAGCTTGAACATCAAGAGCCGCCGGAACAGATGGAAGAGCGGCATATACCTCGGGCGAAAAAGAACGCAGCGCATAATCATTGGCTTTAGCTGTTTGCCCGGTAGCGAGGTAATCTTTCCAAACTAAAATTTGTAGTCCTCCATACGTTAATCCTGCGTTGGCCAGTTTTAACCCTTTTGCATGAATTACATCTGCGGCTGCTTTGAGCATATCTATGTATTGCAATACGCTGCCGGAATGATAGTTATTGTTGGTTTCTTCGTTTTCGATAACAAAAAGCTCGGAGGGATATTTATTAATTACTTGTGTGATGGTGGCCTTATAATCGGAGAGCTGGCTGCTGGTTAAAAATGGTACGGGTGAGAGAGATGGGACGCCCCAATTTAGGTTAGTAACCGATTTAAAACCGTTAGCGATAATAGCATCCTGGTAAGCATCGGTACCTGTCCATTGGCTAAGAATAATGGGTTGTCTCACGTAAGCCGCACTTAACGATTTAGCCACATTCAGTTCGCCGGTAACACCCAGGTTAACGCCTTCTGTTTTATTAACAATCACGCCTAACGGATTATGGGAGGTAGCCGGTATTGTTGCAATGGGTACCTCTTGTTTTTTGCAGGAAAAAAGGGCGGCGATGTATAGGAATGAAAACACGAAGGGTTTTCTCATAGCGTTGTTTTTCGTCAGACGCCGTTGCGCTACAGACGTTTAATGAATGCTGAATTTAAAGGTAAGCCGTTCCGTTTTTCAAACCGTTGATTGTCGGAAACCCACTCCGGGCAAGACTTGTGGCCAATACGCATGGTGGCCGATTAATATTATGGTCTTGTTGGCTTTTAAAAGTGCATCTTTACCGCTATTCTTCCTTTGAAAATTCCTCCTTCATAAAATAATTTACCATGTACACAAACGTTTGGGCAAAATACCTTCCCATCATCCGCATCGTTTTAAAAAGATCGTTAGCAGCAGAACAAATACTCTCTTTAAATGCTTCTGATTTTTTACAGGCGGGCCTTTCAAGAAAGTCGGGTTATAAGTTTCTTCTGCGTTTTCGGGATGGACGCATTGATAATGTAATCATTGATCTTCCCTTAGCTTCCAGCCTGGCAACAGTTTTAAAAGGCGACGAAAAAATAAAAGAAGTGCTTGCCGGTAACGAATTTCACTTCAGCCTCAACCCCAAGTTTGAGCTTTCTATCAAACACATTCAGCAGTTGGCAGAAGTAAAAGAACTGGCTGATGCAGCCACTGCCTGAGCTATTTAAAAAACTTATCTCACGTTCGTGCAAAAGCCTTTGTAACGCAAGGGCTTTTTTTGCGAACATTAATATCTGGTTATGGAACAATTCAAGAAAAAAATCAATGGTATAGACTTCGAGTTTCATGGGTTTTTTGAAGGACCCGAGGAAGTGTGTACGGTGCGTACCGACGATCAGCAATTTAAAATGGTAGCCGGCGAAGATGGCTGGCAGATATTTCAGCAGGTGCCCGCCTGGGTAAAAGAACTGGAAGAAGCATTAGGCAATGCTATTGATGAAGCTTATAGTTAAGTTACAAAAGCCAGATCAATTTTTTCAACCTCCTTTTGTTGCCTGCACAATAAAGTAAATGTTTAAAATAACGTATGTAGCTATCATTATCTGCGCGGCAAGCATATCGAAACGTTGGGCCTTTGCTGCCTTTCCTTTTTTTATCAGCAGCAGGGAATAAGCGGTAGCTGTAATGATTGAAAAAATAAAGAACAACGTAAGTCCGTGCAGCGTATCTACCAATGTAAAAGAAGTGGACTCGGGCAGCGAAGAGTCAATAATATACTTGTTACCAATAACGGCAAACAGCGAACCTACGCTCAGCGCAAAGCGTGAATCAATGCCATCGGCGTGTATATAAAAACATACATAAGCAATCAGGAAGGCGATGTACATGCCGAGGAACATTTTCCAGAACAAGCCCGAAGCGCTGCGCATTATATCCAGCTTTACTTTAAAAGTGCTGTAGTCGGTATGTGGCTTTGCAAATTTCGGATCGCCAAAAGCCGTTTCGTAAGGTTTGATTCCGGTAGATATAATACAACTGTCAATAGTCCATCCATTCAATGTAAACCGCGGGTCGTAATGGCTGCCGACGGTATCAGCCACAAAAACAAGTGAGCGTGAATCGTACTGCGAATTTTCAATGGATAGCCGCAGCTTCTGCCGGTCAAACGGAAAGTTGCTAATGCGCCACGAGTCCTTCATCACGCACTGCAGCTTCATTTGCATATAAATTTGGTTACCCGAACTATCTACCGTGGCAAAGGTTTTAGTAACCGTTTTTGCCTGCGGCACTTCAAGGTTCTGCAAAAAATTAAGGTCCTTATTTTTATAAGTTAGCCAAAGCCAAAAGGTAATGGTGTATTCCTTTTGCTTGAAATCTATGTCGTGTATGCTGGTTATGTAAATGCCCACTTTAGTGGTATCGGGTACAGTAGGTTGGGTAAAGGATGTATTGGATAGCAAACAGCAAATAACTATACATAAGAAAGAGGCTATACGAATCATTGGCAGGCAGTTTTATGTTTCTGGCAAGTGTTGTAAACCTATAGAATAGTTTTTATGTGGGTTAGATTTTTTCGCTGGATTTGGTTCTGTGTTTTTTAATCCGTTTTTACCTGTTTAACAAAATCAAACTGGCGATCGGCACAATATTTTTCATCGGTTGATAAAAATCAGTAGACGAATGAACATCAATAAAATTTATGAACGGGGGTTGAATTGGTTGATAGCCGAAGGACCAAAAATTTTCGTAGGGCTAATTATTTTCTTTATCGGTTTATGGTTAATCAAAATTTTAAAGCGTTGGCTCAATCATCATTTTTTAAAAAGAGAGATCGCTTCCTCCGTGCGGCCTTTTTTTGTGAACCTGATTGTTACCACATTACAGGTGTTATTATTACTGGCCTTCATGCAAATTGTTGGTATCCGTATGACCATCTTCGCCGCTGTGGTAGGGGCTTTTGGCGTAGCAGCCGGACTGGCCTTATCGGGTACGTTGCAAAATTTTACCAGCGGTGTTCTTATCTTATTGCTAAAGCCTTTTAAGGTGGGCGACAATATTATTGCACAGGGCCAGGAAGGGACGGTGGACAGCATACAGATTTTTTTTACGGTAGTAAAAACTTTTGATAACCGAACGGTGGTGATCCCCAACAGTAAGCTATCAAACGAAGTGATAGTAAACCTTAGCCGTGAGGGTAAGCGGCGGATGGATATAGAATTAAAATTTGCTTTTGGCATTGACTTTAATTCCGTGAAGCTGGTTATAGATAAAACTATTGGCGATATAGAAGGATTGCTGAAAGATCCGGAGCACCGGATTGGGGTAAGTAGTATAGATGCTGATGGCTACAAAATTTTGGTTAACGTTTGGGCGCCGGCTCATGGATACGAAGATGTAAAGCTTTTACTACAACAAAAGATAGTTGACGATGTAAAGACTGCGGGTATTAAATGGCCGGGCATGTAAAAAAATAGTTGCTGTAAAAGCAACTATAAAATAAGTCCTTCAATTAGCAAGCGATTGCTTTTTTTATTCATCAATTCCTAAACCGGATTCCAGCACTTCGGTATATTCTTCCTGCCGGCCATCTTGCTTTGGCGTTTCTTTGTTTTCTGATGATCTATCGTTTGTAATTGGCTGCTGTTGTGTGTTTCTGGTGTTATCAGCCTGAGCCTTTTTCTGTTCATTGTTTTTGTTGCCTTGCATAAAATATGTTTTGTATTTATTGTGATAGTAATAAAACCGTGCCTTTTTTAATAGGCTGGGAAGAAGGAATGCCTGACCAAATTTTTGTTGTTTTTTTTACGCTGTTTAAACCATTTTAATTTTAAGTGTCATAAAGAAAAATTCTGATGATGAAAACAACTATGTTTTTTACCGTAGCCGTGATAGTAGTGATGTCTTTGTGTTCCTGTAGTGCCACGTATGCCGTACGGGAAAGGCCTGGCAATGTGGTTTATGTGCGGCCACATGCTCCCTCTCCCAACCACGTATGGGTAAGTGGTAACTGGGTTTGGCGCGGTGGCCGTTATGTATGGCAGGAGGGGTATTGGACTACCCGCCGAAACGGATCACGATATATAGAAGGCTATTGGAAGAACACACGCAACGGCTATAGCTGGCGGCCCGGATATTGGGAGCGGTATTAATCAACAACCCTGGTGTGCCTTAAAAAATTTAAGCAACCCCTGATCAAATAGCTTATGAAGCATTTTGATCAGGGGTTTTACATTGAGAGGGGTCTGAATAAACACCTGTTTTTCCATTTTTTAATTGGATTTATTATACTAAATAACATTGGCTTTAGCGGGCTAACAGCTTACATTTGATGACTACCATTTTCCATTTTATGAAAAAGATTTTCATCTTTCTATTGTTTACATTGAGCTTTTTTATTTCTATGGCGCAGAGCAAATCTCCACATATAAATCATATTGCTTTATCGGTGCATGACTTAGCGAAGAGTCAGTTTTTTTATTCGACAGTATTGGGGTTCGACACCATTCCAGAGCCTTTTCATGATGGCCGGCATGTATGGTTCTCCATCGGTGACAGAGGGCAACTTCATTTGATACAGACGCCGCCGCCGCTGGTCATTCCATTAAAAGGGACACATCTTTGTTTTAGCGTACCTGGTATGAAGCCATTTATCAGCTCACTTGAAAAACACAAGGTTTTGTATGAGGATTGGCCGGGTAAGCAATCAGCCATTACCACCCGTGCCGATGGTGTCCATCAAATTTATTTTCAGGACCCCGACGGCTATTGGATAGAGATCAACGACGATTATAAGTAGAACAAAAGTCAACACCGGAACTATCTAATTATTCTATAGTGATGAGGGCAACCCATAGTAGCAATACTGTTGGTAATCGCAAAAGCGGTCTGCATATTCCTATCCAGGGTAACCGCTGCTATCTTCACGGCCGCGGGCATTGCCACAAAGAAGGACTTATCTAACCGGCTGTCAGACTTATGATATAGAGCAGGCTATTGATTTTCGACTCCGCACACACCTACCGTTTTTGATAGCACGACAATAGTCTAATCACACTGAAGACAAGAATAGGTAAGGGGGTCTATATTAAAAGAGAGTTTGCAAATTAGTTGATATAGATATTTAAGGTTTGTTTGTATAGCAGACAGAATCAATTAGCTTCTGTATATTTTTTAAAGTTATTAAGGATGCTTTGCCAGCCGTCACGTTGTGCATCCATTGGGTTGGTATCCTCAGGGTCAAATGTTTCAACAATCGTTGTAGCCGTGCCCTCCGATGAAAAATCAATCTTTACCTTTCTGCCATCAAGCATCACATATTCAATTGTTTTATGGTGTTCAACATTTGTGTAGGTGCCTTCAAAATCAAATGCAAAGCTGCCGTCCTTAGCGGCCATTACCGTCTTAAATTTTCCATCCGTACGTAAATCATTGTCTGCATGAGGCACATGCCAGTCGTCAGAGGCACTGCACCAGGCGGTAATATGTTCCGGCTCTGTGAAAAATTCCCAAACCTTTTCTAAAGAAGCATTGACGCTTGTGGTAACCGTAACAGGTTCTTTTTTCGTTGTTTCCATGATGCTGATTTTCTTTACAAACTTAGCGGCTTGTTTGTAAATCATTACTGCTTATGAAAAGAAAACTCGTTAAACTACAGATGCAGGATGGGTAGATAAGGCCTCAAAGTTGGCAAAATACATAGCTGTCATTTCTTTACCGTGCAACTAATTGTTTCGTTGCATGCTCTACTACATCAGACGCTCCGCCCAATATTAAGTTTTCAGGACGTTTCGTTAGTCAGACTGTTCAGGTACGATAGTTGTTCATAATATTGGCGAACCCTTCCTTATCCACGACCTAAGCATAAACCAAATCAAGCTCAACACCATCTTTTTTCGAATAGTTAAGGCAGTTTTGTTTTACTAACCTAAATACACATTTATGAAAGCACTTTTGGTTACTCTTTTATTTCCGGTTTTACTTAAGTCATGCGAAGGTGTTCCTGACCAAACTGGCACGCCGCCACTCCCCGTAACGCATGCTCCGGGCTCCCCACGCGACAATGCCAACACTGGCGATGCAACTAATGGCACTACAGATGTTCCCTTTGATGCCGGGCTTAGTATTTTACTGATAGCTGGTGCCGGATATGGTATGAAGCGCTATCGTAAAAGGAAAGATTCAGGCGAATAATTGTAGCAAACGCTTCGTAAATACTTACTGTAAAATTGTTGCGGGATCGTTGTCAACTGTGTTTTTTACCCGGTTCCAACCACCTTGGGTTTGAACTGATTTACCCTCGCCATTTTTACTGATGGTTATTATTTGTCCGCCTGTCTCAAAGGCGACCACTTCGTTTACTGCTGAGCAGCCAGAGGTGCATTGGGCTGACCAGGCTATTGTTTTTATGGCTGCCAATTTAAACGTCACTTTATTCACTATGCTGTTTTCCCCGTTTACAAAAAATACTTCCGCTGTTTTAAAAGGCGTACCCGAGGCACAGTTTTGAAAAAGTATAGGCGTAGTGGCATCCATTGTTTTAGTAACGCTCATTGGGTCAAAGGTTATTCTACCAGCCCCTGCTCCGGTAGATTGGGAACCAATCCCTAATGTTTGCACCACATCATGGTTATAAGTAGATACTTTAATAAACTGGCCGCTTTTTGCTTCAATAGTGTTGTTATTTATTGGGTTGCTGGCTTCATAAACCCCACTGGTGTTTAACACCCTGCCATCATAAGCAGTGAGCTTTACATAAATGGAAATTTGAGCAAGGGAAAACAGAGAGGCGAAAATAAAAAGGCCTGCCAGGATGAACTGCTTCTTCATGAGAAAAATTTAGTGGTTAATAATTAAATAAGAAATAGCTGGAGCTTTTACAGGCAGGTTATAGCGCTATAAAACATTCAAGAGGAAGATGCTTTATAATTTAACCAGTAGCAGGTTCAAAAATAAGCAGTTGCCAGACAATAAAAGTAATATCTGCTTTTGCGTTCAGTAAAGAAATTACAGATGCTCTTTTAGGTAATTGGCTCAACTATCTAACGCACCCCTAACTTTTTTTTCATACAAACGCTTTCAGGCAGCCAAGCATATGGACCATAATTATCAACTACGATATAGTTATTGGTTTGGTACAACCTGCAAGCGGTAGCAAAATGGATGCTGGTTTCTAATACGGCGTATTTATAGCCAAGACTAATAGCCCACCGCTCTAACTCAGTTAGTACCATTTTAGAAAAGCCCTTGCCACGAAAATCTTTTTTTACAAACATGCGTTTTACCTCGACAGTTTCTTTATTATACTCTTTAAAGCAACCACAGGCAACAGGTTCTTTACCGGTATAAACTAATACCGCTGTTTTAATGTCAGGCACCTTATTGTATTGGTCATAAGTTGCCTGGTCCTCCTTCAATTCGTCCCATAGCTCATGGTCTAAGGCTTCTACCAATAAACGAAAATCCTGATGGCCGGTTGACGTTCGTTTTATTGAAAAAAGTTTTTCCATAGCGTAAAAATAAGTATGGTATTTTATCAATGTGCCAGGATGTATCAGGTGGTTACTACAGGTAAGTGAAATGAGAGGCGTAGGAGCCTTTCGTCAATAGGGAAAACTCCAAATCAGGGCTCAGGCAGTTTACAAAACAACTGGTGCATTAACGGCACAATCTGTTTAGCAACTGCTCCTGTTGAGGAAACGTATGAATCATGGCTTTTTTATCCGCCATTTCAAAATCTCTAAAATCAAATCCCGGCGCTACAGTGCAACCTACTAATGCGTAGTCCGTGCCAGGCCCCGGCTCCGAAGCAAACCAGGCACCAGCCGGCACTACGGCTTGGTACACCTCACCCTTTTCAATGCTTCTGCCCAAATAGATAACGGCATATTCACCTGCCTCATTTATTACATGAATGATGATTGTTTTGCCTTCATAAAAATGCCAGCATTCATCACTTTTTATCCGATGAAAAGCGGAAAAATCACCTTGTTGCAGAAGAAAATAAATAGCGGTAGAAAACTGGCGTTCTCCATTAAACTGTGATGGTAAATTTTTTGAAGCGATGCTGCCCGGTGAACGGTAGGTTTCTTTATAGAAGCCACCCTCGGGATGCGGCTGTAATTGAAGAAGCGAAATAATAGAAAGCGCAGTCATGTTTGCTAAGTTAGCGAGCGGTATAAAGCATGGGTGCTTTCCCGTAAAAAAATATCAGCGGTGGTAATTTTATTTAAATAGAAACTTTGCTTAACAAGTCTTGTGTATTAACTAAACCCATCCTTAAATCATCGTTTAATAGTAATGGCAATTATAACCGGCGATCACCCACAAAGATTCTTCTCAACAGCGCCATAACCAGTGTAAAAATAGCCGATCCGACAACGGCCCAAACAACAGGAAACGCCTTACCGTCAATTACAATTTCGTAGATTTTGGGCAGTCCCATTTTTGCTGCTACCCATAAACCCAGGTACGCTCCGATAAAGCCAACGATGATGGACACGAGGCAGCCGCCTAAGTCATAGCCAGCCAATGATTGGCCGATGCCACCGCACACCGCAGCAATTAATAACAGAACCAAAAACCCTATTAATGTCATAACGTAAATTTTAATAAAAGGTGCTGATAAAAAAGTTATACCAGTATGCAGGCCGACCGCTAAAGCTTGCACCAGTATTGAGCTTTAACGGTAACTTCATGAAATGAAAAATAAAGAAAAAAATCTGGCCATTTTAGGCGCCTCCGTTTTTCTGGCTATAGCCACCGCCATCGGCATAGTGATACGAAAATTATGAAGCGCTGTGTTGCAGTCTTCGCTTACCTCTCCAATCATTCGCTGCAAAATTTATTGAGCATTCATGTATGCCACCATTCTTTTTAAGGTTGCATCATCTGGTAAACTTCCCTTACCGGCTTGCAGGTTTTGCCTTGCATGAACAACATCACCCGTGGCAGGTATAACACAGGTAACGGCAGGGTGGAAAAGGATAAATTTTAAAAAGAAGGCGCCCCAGTTATCTATAGCTAATTGCTTACACCACTCCGGCAATGGCTTATGGGCTACTTTTTTAAATAAACTTCCTTCGCCAAACGGACGATTAATTATTGTGGCTACTCCTTTATCGGCACATAAAGGAAGCAGTTGTTTTTCGGCGTTTCTTGATAAGATGGAATAATTGAATTGTACGAAATCAACCGGCTCTTTTTTGATAATGGCCGCTAATTCCTCATGGCTATTATCCAGGTAGTGGGTGATGCCTATGTAGCGCAACTTTCCTTCGCTTTTTAGTGCTCTCAGGTAGGGAAGGTGCGTTTGCCAGTCAACCAGATTATGGATTTGTATCAGGTCCATTACAGATCTTTTCATCAATTGGTATGAGGAGGCTATTTGTTCTTTTCCAGCCCTGGCGCCTGTTGTCCAAACCTTAGTTGCATAAAAGAAATCATCACCACCAGGCCTCTTATGTGTGATGTTTCCTATGGCTTCTTCTGCCCGGCCATACATAGGTGATGAATCAATCAGCCGGCCGCCACCTGCTTCAATAATATTTAGTACGTCATTTAAGTTTGCGTAGCCAGATGCTGCCACGTCAAACGTTTTCCAGGTGCCAAGGCCTATTGCAGGCAAGACTTCGCCGGAAGATGGAATTTTACGTGTAAACATGCTTGCAACAAAGCAAATGACGGGCCTTTGTGATAATCTCGGGTTGGTAATTCAAAATCAGTAAATCGCAAGGGATTACCATCTTTCAAAACTGTTTATGCGTCCATACAATAAAACCAGGCATTTATCATTATTGTACAAACGGTTTCGCCATGAAGAAAATAGTCCTCCTTTTTTCCTGTATAGCTATCGGAATTCTATCCTCGTCATTTAGTAAAAAGCCAATACATAAAGCGCATGGAAGAAAGATTAGTAAATCGCTGGATTTTCCGGTAGCCGGTAAGCTAAGCAAAGTGGGCGGCTTTTGGGGCGATAGCAGGGATGGCGGGGCCAGAAGGCATAAAGGAATAGACATATTTGCCAGAAAGGGAACACCGGTTGTTGCTATTAGCGATGGAATCATTGTCAGCAGAGCCCGTACACCTATTGGCGGCAAAACGTTATGGCTGAAGCCGGCTCATTATTCATGGAAGGCTTATTATGCTCACCTCGACCGGCAGTTGGTAAAACGCGGACAGCAGGTACGCAAAGGCCAGGTGATAGGCACTGTTGGCAACACGGGTAATGCCCGCACTACGCCTTCACATTTGCATTTTGGTATTCGTCCGGGCAAGGGTTGGATAAACCCTTTACCTTATGTAGGACATGCTACAAAAATTGCTGCACTAAAAACGTTGGTTACAAAAAGAAGAATAAAGCATACCGGAAGGCGCTGACCATTATAAATTTTTTCCGCTACTCTTTCAATTAATCTTGCCGGGTGGCAAAAAGATATCCTCGATTATGACTTGATCAATTGAGACTTAACCGTTATTGATTTTCTTTTGTTCCTTTTCTGCCTTCTTCATTTCTTTTGCCCGTTTTTTATCCTGGCGTTCAATTTTCTTTTGCTCTTTTGCAATTTTCTTTTGGCTTTTATCAATTTTTTCCTGCCGCTTGGCGGCGTCCTTCATATCACTGTCAATACGCTTCTGCGACTTTAAAATGGCCGCACTGTCTGTGGTTTGCGCACTTGCATTATGTGATAATAAAAATGTGCTTGCAAGGATGAGAATGATAAAGTGCTTTTTCATATTGTAGTTTGTAAAATTAATGCACATAATCCTATGCCAGTTTAAGTGGGAAACATAGTAAGCCACCAAACAGGCCGTATTTTCTGCACTGATAAAATCCGCATTTGTTCCATTGATGAAATCATTGGTGTTGTTTAGTTTTGACCCTATCCACTCCTATGAAAAAATTAGTTGCCGCAGGCTGTTGTATTATCGCTCTTCAAAACTTTTCACAGGTTGCCGCCGGCAACGAAGCACTTGACTTACAAAATGGGCGCAAGGGTTTAATACGGGCCATTGCGGTTATAGTTAATGCCGATGCCGTTCGTAAGACGCCGGCCAAACGCATTCATGTACCTAATGTAGAAAGCCCACAAGCGTAACTTCCGATTTACCTGTTACTTTATGGCTTTCTAACAGTTGCAATGCAATCTTAGTAATCGCTCAACTGTAGTTTCGAACGTTTTCGTGAATGCGTTTTTCTATTAGTTGAATACTCTCATTATATCGCAAAGACGGTTGAAGCCAATGATGGCCGGATTATTTCATACCTACCGGTGATAATCAATTTTAAACCTTCAAATTAGTATCATGGGAAATTTACTGTACATCATTGTAGTTATATTAATCATTGGCTGGCTGTTAGGTATGTTTGCCTTTCATGTAACCGGTGGCTTAATTCACACCTTGCTTGTTATTGCCGTTATTCTTTTTGTTATTCAATTAGTAAGTGGAAGAAGAGGCGTTTAGGTTACTTGCGTTTTGCTCTGCAGACTATATAAGATAGTCAGTTTATCTATTAGATAAAAGCCCTGCAAGTTAAATGCAGGGCTTTTTTACACCATGCCGGTTCGCATAGATCAGTAGTTGAAAAATGGGTTGTGGTTAGCTGTAATTATAGCTGCCATATAAAAGACTTTTTTGATGCAACAGCATATTTTCTTATTTTGTTAGTTAAACCAACAACCTATCATTATTATGAAAAAGAATTTAATGTTCAAAAACGCAGGAGCTTTTTTCATGACGGCTATACTTCTTGCTGGCATCTTTACCAGTTGCAATAACGATACAAAGCCTGATAAAACAACCGGCGATTCTATAACAAGGCAGTCATCCGATTCATCGAAGATGATGAATACAACCGTTCCTACAATGCCAAATCCCACTAAATCAAGTAATGATAGTGATACTACCAAAAGTGGCCAAACGCCTCCGCCAAAAGATTAAATTTTTTCAGCTATTCTGCCTCTGTTGCTTTTTTAGCCGCATTTTCCAATGCGGCTAAATAGTTTTGGTGCCTGGTGGTAAGCTTAGCTATTACCCAGTGCTCTATTTTATGGTGGGCGGGTAATACCATAGCAGCAAATGCCACAAAAAATAACAATTCAAGAATAGGAGAGTGGTGCGCCGTAATAGAGATCATTGGATGAATTAAAATGGTGATGTACTCAAAAAAAAGAAGCAGAGAAAGAATGCCGGTAGTGCGTATCACCCGTTGGCTCACCCGCTTTTTAGTTATATACACCGTTATAAAAAACAGCAGCGGAATAAAGGCAGCTATTAAAATTAATTGAAGGCGTTTATCTCGTTGTTCCTCTTCTTCTTTTTTTTCTTCCACCAATTGTTGTTGCCGTAATTCTTCCGCAACAGTAAGGCTTTGTAATGCCTTTATTTTTTCTCCATTGTCAAACGAGTCTTTAAGTGTCAGATAGATTTGTTGTTGCGTAAAGGCACTGTCAATCCGGTTCTCCTTTTTATATAACACTGTCAGAAAAAAGCTGGCGTTCATGGCTTGTTGTAAGAAGTGTTTTTCGGTACTTAGGCGATACGCTTCATTGGCGAAGGCTAAAGATGAATCGGGCATGCCCGACCGGTCGTAGGTTTTGGCTAATCCAAGATAACATTCAGCGATAGAATTATAGTCCTCCTCCGCTTTCAAAAACGACAAGCTTGTATGGTAGCAATGAGCGGCTTTGTCGTAGAATGCTTTTTTAAAATAGATGTTTCCCAGGTTATTTAAGGCGGTACCGATAAGCAGGTTATTATTGGCCTTCATGGATTCGTGATACGATCGTTCTGTATAAAAAACCGCCGAATCAAGCTGGCCGGCATTGGTATAAATGTCACCAATGTCCAACAACGTATAAGGCGATAGCAGATCTAGCTTAGCTGTGGTGGCGATAGAGTCGGCGGCATAAGCATAGCGGATGGCATTGCCCGCATCCTGCTGGCTGTTGTACACCATCGCAATACTTAAATACGCCGACGCCAGGTCTTCGGCATCGCCTTTCTTTTCCAAAATTTTTAATTGTTCCAGGTTATACTCCAGCGCTTTGGGAAAGTTTCCGAGACGGTTGAAAGCTTCTCCCATCAATCCAAGTGAGGTAGCTTCACCTTTTTCAAAGCGTTCCTTTTTTGAAATGGTATAAGATGCCTGGGCCAGCAGCAGCGCCGAATCGGGCTTATTGTTTTTATAGTAATAACTAAGTTTGTATAAAATCTTAGCCCTGGTGGTATCCTTTTTTTCTTTTTTTAATATACCCCATAAGCTATCGGTAATGGCACGCTGGCTGTAGCCTTCCATATAGCTGGTCAAAAAAAGAACAATAATAATCCACATCTTCATATACAGTAAATTTGGTATGGAAGCACGAAAAACAGGTTATGCGCAAAATATCAAAATTCTTTCTAATCCTTCTTTTTTGTTCGTGGTATGCAGCACCGGCACAAAATAAATATGCGGTACTCGTGGGTATCAATGACTACTATATACAGCCGGGTGTAAAGCATCCTAAAAGTTTGCATGGTTGTGTCAACGATGCGTTGTCCGTAAAAGAGCTATTACAAAACCGGTTTCTTTTTCCGCAAAAAAATATCGAAACGTTATTCGACTCCGGCGCTACTAAAACCACGGTGCTTAAGTTGCTACATAGTGTATTGAATAAATGCCATGCCGGCGATGCGGTTTTTTTCTACTACTCGGGCCATGGCGCCTGGATGAAAAATGCCTGGGAGCTTGATTCTGTAAAAAGAAAAAAGAGCCAGGCTATGGTGTTGAGTAATCTCTATGCCCCTAACCTTGATTGCCTGCTGACGGATGAAGAATTAAAAACTGTTTTTAATGAATTTGTTGATAAAAAAGTCGTTGTAACTACGCTGTTTGACTGCTGCTACAGCGGTAAAATGATGATGATGCCAGAGGACACGTATTGGATGGCGCTGCCTGAGGATGTTCCTGAACGATCTATTAGCATGGGCGATATTTTATTCTTTCCCAATACGCTAAAACCGGCTGGTTGTCGTGCAGATGCTTTTGGAAATATAGTTGACGGGACTGATACCGATGGAGATGGTGTTCCTGATTGCGCGGACTGGGAGCTACATACGCCGCCTGCCGTGGCCGTTGATTCATTAGGCATGATGATCAATGGCATTGCTGCCGATGAATATATCAAGCAAACAATGACCGATCCACGCTTTGCGGACAAACAAAAAGACACACCTGATTCAGCATTGTTGCTGACGGTTAACCGTTCCTTTAATTTAAAAGATGCACTGACGTTAAATATTCGCCCCAACGCTAAACGGCCAACAGAGCGGGAAGGCAGCGCTTTTGCATCCCTGGCCGCCGCAGCCGACGACGAATTGGCCGCAGAGATAACGGATGAATCGGGTATGAAGCACGGCGCTTTTACCAAGGCCTTGCTTACCATTTATAGCCATCAATCAGCTGGTTTACTTTTGGATTCGCTGCTACGTAAAGTAACCGCTTTAATAAAGCAACAGAAGTATAGCCAGAACCCAATGTACTTCTACGAAAAAAGCCGTTTACGTAATAACCTGATTGGTTTATCGCATACGCGATTATCTGATGTAACCACCTTGCATTGCAACGGCGTTACAAACGATACGGTAAGTTTTGATAAAGGCGCTTATGCCGGGCTGGCAAAAGGAAATGGGGTGTCGAAAACATCCAAACCGTCAAGCAAAACAGTTGTTCTTAGTATTGTATCGCCTACATCATCAGCAGCCATTGACAAAAGCCGGAGCATCAAAAAAGGCGATATGCTAAAGCTTGTAAACACTCAAATAGTAAGGCAGCCGGTTGTAAAACTTTTTATACCCGAAGCACCCATGAGCACAAGCGATTTCCAAACATTTTTTAAAACCGATATTCAGCCATTGGTAAAAGATCAATTTTATGCCGATTATAATTCTCCAGCCAATGACAAAACACAAACCATTCAATTATATACCGGCGCCAAAACAAAAACCTCTATCACCAACGTCGGTAACAACGCTGATGGATTTACCTATTCCGTCATTCTTCTTCCGCTGCCATCATACATTACAACGCCTTTAAAAAAAAGGGTAGCGCAAAATCAAAATATACAGTTGGTGAATAGCATCAACCAGGCAGATTTTGTTTTATACCTGAATTATACAAAGGCGGGAGACAACAGACAGGCTGGCTTTGTTTTTTATTACCATCCGCCAATGGAAAGTCTGCCCAACCAGGTGTTTTCCAGGGATAATTTTATTGCTCCATCGCTTAGCCTTGCAGGTAAGGACTTACAGGCCATTTGTGAAAGCTTGTATCAGCTTACGGATGGTACCACCCGTTATAAAACAAGCAACTGGCTGATTGATAAATCAAAAAAATGACAGGCCGTTTTATCGGGTATGCCACACATCATCATGACGTTTTGTAACTGATTTAGCGGGTCTGCATTCCATCAATTATGCTAATGGGCACAGGGATTTAATAAAATAGCCACAACCAATTAAGGCCTGAAGTGTTTCTATCCATCGCATATACCATTCGTTCATCGCTTCTACTAATTCTGGCTACCAGCTATGTTTAAAAAATTTAAAACGTCCGAACTATTAATCCTGGCTTTTGCCATCATCACCATCTTTGTTTCCGAATACTATTATATCGTATTGGACAAACCGCTTAAAGCCATTTTTCTTGGCCTATGGCCCCCTACCATTCTTGGCTTATTAATTTACATCGAATTAAAAAGGAGGAATTAGTATGCATAATGCTGACCTGATCATTGCCTCCTCCATTTTTGCCATCCTTTTTATAATGTTTGTTATTTCTACGCTAAAGGAATTTCAGCAGATGAATAAAAACGGTAAGTAGCCTTTCGTTTTGACTACTCCTACACAAAGATGGCCTGCAAGCCGCCTGTGTCCTGGTTTATATGGCTTAAGATGTCATCGCTGTTACCGGCTAACGATCCTATTATTTTATGATTCGTGGCTGCTTACCCCCGCGATGACTACATTTGTTGCAATCTTTAAATAAAATAAAAATCATGGATAAGCAACAAGGCACCGTAAAGTTTTTCAACGCAGAAAAAGGGTTTGGATTTATAAAGCATAACGACAGCAATAAGGAAACGTTTGTGCATGCGTCAGGATTAAAGTCTGTCAACATTAAAGAAGGCGACAGTGTGGAGTTTGATTTAGAGGAAGGAAAAAAAGGAATGAACGCGGTGAATGTAGAAGTGGTTGGATAGTTGCTTTCAATACGTTTGTTATTCTACAAAATAGTTATTGCATAAGCTGCACTTGCTCTATGCAAGAACAGTAACTGATATTATTGACTTACGCTTGCTTTGCCGCAAATGATGTTGTAACGGTGTTGGTCGTAACAGCGGCCTTGCGTTAATCTATGTATTGTTTGTAAAATGCTAAAGCCCATTACAGCGTTACAAGATTAGGTAATTTTCGTGTACACAAAAATTTGTATAACATGAAAACAATCTTCATCGTGCTGTATTTCTTTTATGCAACCACTGTTTTTGGGCAAAGCCACTACGTACATCTCCAGCAAAACAATTTGGTGGATTCAACCGGCAAAGTAGTCAAGCTGAAAGGCGTGAACCTTGGCGGATGGTTGCTTTGGGAAGGATGGATCTGGGGCGCCGGATTCAAAAGTGAAACCGATGTAAAAGCCGGATTAAAACAGTTATTACCACCCGCAGATTACGCAAAATTTCTAAGCGACTATTACAGCAACTTTATTACAGAAGACGATATTGCTTTACTGGCGAAAGGTGGGTTTAATTGTGTACGACTGCCTTTTAATCACCGGTTATTTACTGCCGAAGCCGGCGCTGATGGCGGCTTTCCTGTACTAGATAACCTGATTGGATGGTGCCGCAAATATGGTGTGTATGTGGTGCTTGATATGCATGCAGCCCCTGGCGGACAATCAAACTATTTTATTGCCGATCCGGATAAAACGAATCTTTGGAAAAACACAGTAGCGCAACAGCAAACCATTTTTTTGTGGAAAAGAATTGCAGAGCGATACAAAAATGAAGCGGCCATTGCAGGCTACGATTTACTGAATGAACCTGATACTAAGCCAGTTGATTTGGTAGCGATGTACCGTTCCATTATAGCAGGCATACGAAGCGTGGATGCTAATCATTTACTGATTGCGGAAGGCTACAAACTGGCTCATAGCTTTAGTGGGCTTCCGGCGGCTTTAGACAGTAACCAGATTTATAGCTTTCATATTTATACCTGGTTTTCAGAAGGAAAAAAAGCGGCCGCACTGAAGGAGATTTTAAAAGACTTACCCTCAGGCAGGCCGGTATGGTGCGGTGAGTGGGGCGAGGATAAGATTGAAAATTTAAAAGAAGTAAAAGCCTTGCTCGATGCTACTCCTACGGTTTGTGGGACCGCCTTTTGGACGTGGAAGCGGGTGTACAAAAACAACAATAATGTGCCTTTATGCACAGTGCAAAGTGCGCCGGCATGGAACCGCCTGGCCACGTGGATTGATTGGAAGATTATAAAACCAAGACAAGAGGAAGTCCAGAAAGGGATGGCCGAGTTTATAGCCGCCATCCGCGTTGGCAATTGTAAAGTCAACGAGAGTGTATGGCAGGCAGTACTACAATAGATTAGTCCAGTTTTTACAACAAAGCTTTTACTTGATTGGCAGTTTCTACTGCGAGTTATCAACCAGTTAATCGGTTTATAACTATGATTGGATAAGTAAATTTCTAACCGTTATCAATCGCTTAACAGCGATTGTTACAAAACAAAAAGGCAGCAGATAATCTGCTGCCTTTTGCAATTTTATATGGTCATTTACTTTGCCAAATCAAATCTGTCTAAGTTCATCACTTTAGTCCATGCAGCAACAAAGTCCTTTACAAATTTCTCTTTAGCATCTGCACTGGCATAAACTTCAGCTACAGCCCTTAATTCAGAATTAGACCCAAACACCAGATCGGCACGGGTGGCGGTGTACGTTGGTTTATATGTGGCCCTGTCATATCCCTGAAAATATTCTTTATCATCTGATGAAGCCTTCCATGCAGTTTTCATATCCAGCAGCGTAATAAAGAAATCGTTGGTTAACTGTCCTGGTGTTTTAGTAAACACGCCATGTTTTGATCCATCAAAGTTGGCGCTCAACACACGAAGGCCACCCACTAAAACGGTAAGCTCGGGAGCAGTAAGGGTAAGCAACTGTGCTTTGTCAATAAGTAAGGCTTCTGCTGACACATCGCTCTTTACTCTCCGATAATTTCTAAAGCCATCAGCTACCGGTTCCAAATAGCTAACCGATTCTACGTCGGTCTGTTCCTGCGAGGCATCCATGCGTCCCGGCGTGAATGGAATTTGAATAGCGGTACCAGCATCCATTGCTGCTTTTTCAATTGCGGCAACCCCGCCTAACACAATTAAATCAGCCAACGATATTTTTTTACCGCCGCTTGCGGTATCACTAAAATCTTTTTTTATAGAAGTGAGCACATCCAATACCTTATCTAATTGCACCGGATTGTTTACCCGCCAGTCTTTCATTGGCGCCAACCTGATTCTTGCGCCGTTGGCACCGCCACGATAGTCGGAGCCACGAAAGGTAGAGGCGGAGGCCCAGGCAGTTGACACCAGTTCCGAAACACTCAATCCTGCATTTAGTATTTTTTCTTTTATAGAAGCAATATCGTTGTCATCCACCAGCGCATGATCAACGGCTGGAATAGGGTCTTGCCAGATGAGTTCTTCTTTTGGTACATCGGTGCCTAAATAACGGGCAATCGGTCCCATATCACGATGGGTAAGTTTGAACCAGGCACGTGCAAAGGCATCGGCAAAGTCTTCGGGATTTTCTAAAAAGCGACGGGATATTTTTTCATACGCCGGATCTAATCGTAATGAAAGATCAGTAGTTAACATGGTTGGCTTGCGGCGTTTGGCCGCATCATGTGCATCGGGTATAATATCATCGGCATCCTTTGCTATCCACTGGTGGGCGCCGCCCGGACTTTTGGTAAGCTCCCATTCAAAGCCAAAGAGGTTTTCAAAATAATTGTTGCTCCATTGCGTAGGCGTTTTTGTCCAGGTAACTTCAATGCCACTCGTGATGGTATCGCCGCCCTTGCCCGAACCAAAACTGTTGCGCCATCCAAAGCCTTGCAAATCCATGTCAGCCGCTTCGGGTTCTTTATCTACATGGTCAGACGAGGCGGCGCCATGTGTTTTACCAAAGCTGTGTCCACCGGCAATCAGGGCTACCGTTTCTTCATCATTCATGGCCATGCGGCCGAAAGTAATGCGTATGTCCCGCGCCGCCGCAATCGGGTCGGGATTGCCATCAGGGCCTTCGGGGTTTACATAAATCAATCCCATGTGAGCCGCACCCAAAGGGGCTTCCAGGTTGCGGGAGTGAATGTTGCCATCAGCGTCCTCGTCAGAATTCAGTACGCCATGTTCTGCCAATCCGGGTTTACCATGTGCATAACGTTTATCGTTACCTAACCAGGTTTTCTCGGCGCCCCAGTACACGTCTTCTTCAGGTTCCCAGGTATCGGCACGGCCACCGCCAAAGCCAAATGTTTTAAACCCCATTGATTCCAGGGCTACGTTGCCGGCGAGTATCATCAAATCGGCCCAGGAAAGCTTGCTGCCGTATTTCTGTTTAATGGGCCATAATAATCGGCGTGCTTTATCAAGACTTACGTTATCGGGCCAGCTATTAAGCGGAGCAAAACGCTGCTGCCCCGTGCCACCGCCACCGCGACCATCATACACCCGGTACGTGCCGGCGCTATGCCATGCCATGCGAATGAACAGCGGACCGTAGTGACCAAAATCGGCAGGCCACCAATCCTGCGAGTCAGTCATAAGGGTATTAAGATCTGTCTTAACCGCTTCGAGATCGAGGGTCTTAAATGCTTCGGCATAATTGAACGCTTCACCCATTGGGTTAGACAGCGAAGAATGCTGGCGAAGGATGTTGACTTTAAGCTGATCGGGCCACCAGTCGCGGTTGCGGGTGCCGCCACCGCCGGTATTTTGTTTTGTGCTGCCATTAAGAAAAGGGCATTTAGTAATGTCGTTTGATTCCATGTTTGAGGTTTGTGCTGAACGAATATTTTTTCCGAACCTGCTGCTTCTTATAAATGCAGGCAGGTATTATAACGTTAGGATGGCAAATCTAACCAAGAGCGTTTATAAATAGTATCAATTGATTTTATGAATTTATAGACGATGGCTATGATGGTTGGGCTAGTGTTTCGATAGCAGATACGAATTAGCCGGTGTAGCTTGATCAAATTGTTTCATCCTTATTGGCGTCGCTACCTGTACCACTGCCTTAAAACAATAGTCCGCATTAGGTATAGCAGCAATCTTTAAGTAAGGACGGGAAGGATGCGACCACTCCGGCCACCAACTTCTGTAATTTAATTTAAACCAGGTTGGCAGAAGACATTGTAAAAGTTTGGAAGCCTATAGAAAAAGTGCTGTTAACTGCTGAAAACAAAAGTGAGTATCAACGGATGTTGTAAAAACTCAGGACGACCTATCTACAAGTTGAAGAACAGTAAGATCCCGGAACAAATTGTACCTCCCTTATGATGCCTGATAGGCCTTTTGTTTAATATTATTATTTTATTGTATAAGACATTATCTTCGTTATCCACTGCATTTATTTTAATCACTATTTTAAATCAACAACTATGCTACTCAAATCAATTATTCAGGATTACTGGGATATCATCAACGGTAAATCCAAGCCAAGGGAACTAATGACACCTTATGTTTCAGACGAGGCCTTGTTCCAGCATATTGAAATGTTTGAAAAAGCATTTCCACACTATCGTTTGAAAGCAGAAGATATGATAGAAGAAAATGACCGGGTGGTGGTAAGAGCCCGTTTCATGGGTACACACAACGGAGACTTTAATGGAATAGAACCGACGGGCAAATCAGTTGACCTGCCATTTATAATCATTTACCGGATGGAAGGAGGAAAGATTGCTGAACATTGGTTAGAGACCAACCACCTGTCGTTACTTACACAGTTAGGTGTGATGAACAAAGAGGCAGAGCCGGCGTAAGAGATGTAGATTGTATCGAATTGGTAAAGGTCCTTTTTAGGGCCTTTTAAAATTTATCATAGCATTTCAGAATCGTTGCCGACTTAAAGGAGCCGCAGCAAAAGCGCTAACACCTTTAGATTGTTCCAGCGAGTAATTTCATTAGATTACTTGTAAATGATACCTGTACAGCAAAAGATGGTTCATGGATGAAAGGAAGAAAATAGTAATCATTAACGATGATGTGGACTTGTGCCTGCTTATGAAGGCCTATTTTCTTCGCAATAATTATGACGCCTATACTGCACATACATTTATTGATGCCATCCCACTTGCCAAAGAATGCCAGCCGAACATTATCCTGTTAACTTCCGCAATCTGCCCTAATCGCGAGGAAGCAATTAAAAAAATCAAAGAGGTGGTTCCTGCCGCTGAAATTATTATAGACGGCCTTCCTATACAAAGTCGGTTCTGATCTGAGGCTGAAACCCTTTGCTGTAAAAGGCTGGCTACTAAAAAGGCCTGAGCTGCAAACTCAGGCCAGCAATGCTATAATTGAACGGACATTATGTATAACATACAAATTATAAACCGGCACCCTTATTCATCAATACCCAGTCCCGATTCAATGACCACGTAGTCGGAGGCTTCATTTTTTTTATCAGGTTTCAATTCCTGAACCGGTTCAGTCAATGTGGTGTTCCCATTATCCCCAGGCATCTTTTCACTCCCGTGTTCAAGGTCTGCTTCCAATTGTGCTTTCCATCGTTTTAAAGTTGTTTCGTCAGTAGTTGCGTCAATAAGATTTTTAAGGGATAATTGATATTCGGCAATACTCATAGAAAGCTTTTTATAAAACTAAGAATTTTTTGAGGATGGCTTGCGTTTTCCCCTCCCGATGAGCCTCCGGTAGCATTGTTTATTGGACTTGACTTATTGTTTAATTATGATGTGTTTCTATGCCAGTAGTTCCAGGCCTTGCACTGAACCAGTGGAGCGGAACACTCATTGGGGAAGCGTACTGACGTAACCTAAGGATAAAGCTTCTGATGGAATCCCAGGGTCTCGACACAACGGCCGAACACAAAGCCTTCTGCTAAGACCCCGGGCGGACGGTATGAATTGAAAGAACAGGGTACAGGTAACTGGTGAAAGCAGTACTTCTATTCCATTTGTACACATAACCTAGCTTCTTTATATTGCTTCTTCATACTTTCTATACTAAAACTATTTACCTTGAAAAAAGTCTCTTTTTTGTTTCTAATTGCATGCCTGTTGTCGGTTGGTTCAAAAGCCCAATTAATGGTTTCTAAATTGATTGGAAAAAACACCGATAAATACGGCCTCGGTTACGGACTATTCGGTTTTATAGATTACCCGATAGCCAGCGGCAACCAAAGCCTTCGTTTAGAACTGGCAGAATTTGTTTTCTATCCCTCTAAAGGAGAAAAATTTTTTACCACTACGGCCGACAGCAAAGGCTACCTCTCAATAAGGGCCGGCTACAAGTACGTTTTCAGTGAGACACAGAATGGCTTTTATATCACGCCATCGGTTGGCTTTTGCCGTGTAGTTGATATAGTTGAGGGTTACGACCCTACTCATGGTGATGGCATTGCAGCGGCATTCGAAGCCGGCTACTCATTCGGGGTGGGACAGAAAGGACACTCTATCAACCTGGGACTTAAATACGAAACTGACCGTGGTGGGAAAGGGTATGTTTTGAATTCCATCGGCTTCCGGGTTGGCTACGCATTTAATTTGCTTCACCCGAAGGATAGTGAATAGTTTAGTTTAATAGAGTTATTGAAAACGATAAGGTATGGTTGCAATTCCGGCAAGCAATTCTATAAGTTGAAGTAGCCTATAGTTAGTACGTTTTGATTTTATGTTTGCCTAAGAACACCAGGGACAGCAGAGGAAGAACACTATGGATAGCAGGCCGCTATCGGAGGTCGGACGTTTGACGATACTATATTTTAATTAGTTGTCCTTTTGGGCTGGCAGCAGTATAACTACTAGTACTGCGGAACCTCAAGAAATTCTTCTTCGCCTTTTTCTTTGTCCTTTTCTATAAGAAATGGAATGCAGCGTGCCATGCTCCACTTGGTATCTACCCGTACATAATACTTTTGTCCAAAGTGTATGTTCAAATCAAGGTAATCCTTCTTTTGGCGATGCTGGCCCTGCAGTCGCAAGGGGCCTTGCTTGTAAATCTTAAATACATAGCCGCCGCCATGTTCCGGAAAACCACACATAAGAATATCATCGTTATATAATGGAAAGTGTATGCCGGAGCAAACAAATCTGGAAGGCCTGTACAAATATAAAAGCGCAAACGACGAAGTGTCTTTCAGTTTCGCTTTGCGCTGCTCGGCTGGCGTTAGTGCCCTTAACACAACACAGTCAGATGGCACCATTTGCTCCGAGTTCCATAAAGTATCAACAGAGATAGGGTAGGTAGTGGTCGCATCATCAATATAATTAGTGGCTACATAATAATATGCAGTTACATCCGTGATCACACTTACAATGGTATGCTCTTTAAAAAGCTTTAGCACTTCACGACTTAATTTGTTGCCTCCCGATATATACTTCAGCGAGTATTGGCACTTGTTCCATTTTATTTGAAAGTAGATAGTGTCGCCGGTTACTGTGTTGATCTCTAACTGCCTGTCAGCAGAACGTTCCGATTTAAAATTGTCGTTCACATTAACCGGGTACGAATAAAAGATCCCTGTTTTTAATTTTTCGCAGGCAGCGGGATCGGGTTGTGCGGATGCAGATGAAACAATTAAAACGGATAATAGGAAAACGAGAGGACGGGAGAGATGATAGCGCATGATAGCTTTGGTTTGTGGTAAAGTAGAAAACTAATTTGAAAATAAACGAACGATTTTAATTCTCAAGGCAGGCCGTAGTTGCAAACTCAGGCCGGCAATTCTATAATTTGATGAGGACTACTGTTGGCAGGTTTTGAGTGCTGGTTTTGGAATGAAAAAACACTACGGGTAGCAGCAAAAGTGAAGTTTATTTCCGCAGATCAATAAACTCATCTATTTTAGAAAAAACTACTGATGAGAACTTTTATTACTTCTATTACCTTAATTTTTGTGTTTACTTTTTCTGCCTGTTCAAATACCCATTGGTTACATAAAGATGCTGTACCAACCGATGTTGCAAAGCCAGGTTATACGCTACTAATTTTAAAACTCGACGACACTGAATCCCGTCAAACCTATCAGCAGTTTGTTAATGAGAAGCTTGAAAAACTGGTGAAAGATTATCCTTACCCCGTAGTATTAGTAACAAAGCAGGAGTTGAATTCTGCACAATATTCAGATGTTGCCAAGTACCGGTATGTACTTAAGCCAACTGGTATTACATCACAGAGTAACATTACTGATACTTATAAGCCGGCTGGAGGTGGCTTTACTCAAAAAAATACTACATCCTACGTTTATACGGAACAGGTTTTTACCGATAGGAAAGCAAATAAAGATTATCCTCTTACACATTATAGTGTCGTTCGTTTCGACCAGGGTGTAAAAGTAATACTGCAGTACATTAAGAAAACTTACTAACGGGATTGGGAAACGTAGCAATAACATTGGGTATATATAAATTAGGCAGCAATCCGACAAGTTGATGTTTATTACTGTTGGCAAGTTTTGGTTTCGGCTTTTTAATAAAAGAACACTACGGACAGCAGGGTTGTGGCTGCGCCGATGAGTCCCTGCTGTGTACAAAACCATTAGCACGGGAGACTCATCGGGAATGAGGATGTTGTTGTCATCGCTTATTTATAAATTCCTTGAGCGATATAACGTTGCCTTTTTCGTTGTCAGCCAAACCTTCTTGTACTGCTTGCCATTCTTCAGGTGCAAGCTCGGTTTCACCACCCTGTTCAATGTCGAATTCTAATTGAGCTTTCCAATATTTTAAAAGGGTTTCATCATTAGTTGCGTCAACTAGGTTTTTTATAGTGGTTTTATATTCGTTGATGCTCATACATACCTTTTTATAAAATTAAAAATTTTCAATAACAGCCCGTAGCAGCATGTCAACTCAGGCTAGCAATCCTATAATTCGCTGAGGACTACCGATGGTAAGTAAGTTTGTTTGCAGCTTTTTGGTTGAAATACATTACGGATTACAGGTATAAAACATTTTCAATTTAATTTTAGTCATGAGCAAAAATCAATACGGTCTGTCTAGAGTAATTGATCCCGAAGTGAAGTTTGAAGTAAGAAAGCGCAGTGGGTTTGGTTGCGTGATTTGTGGTTTAGGCATATATCACTATGACCATATTGAGCCAGAATTTAAAGTTGCAAAGAATCATGATCCTGCAGGAATTACACTTTTATGTGGTCGCCATCATGATCTAAAGACAAGAGGCTTTCTTTCAACTTCAGCTGTTAAAAATGCCATGAAAAAGCCAAAGGCACTAGAAGATGGTTTTTCGAAAGAAATTCTGGATGTCGGGGCCGGATTTCCTACACTGATCATGGGAAATTTCAAATTTCAAAATGTTGTATTTCCCATTTTAGTGGAAAATCGACCAATAATGAGGATGCTGCCTCCGGAGATAGATGGTGGCCCATTTAGGTTTTCCGCTTTATTTACTGATTCAGCAGGCGTTAATACATTGGAGATATATGACAATGAATGGTATGCAAGCACTGGGAATTGGGATATAGAAACTGTTGCTGGAAAGTTAGTTGTTAAAGAGAACTATGGAAAACAACACCTTGTTTTAAGAGCTGTGTCAACAGATGCCATTTTGGTTGAATATCTTAATATGAATTTTGATGGATATCTAATTCAAGTGGGTAATGGCGAATTATATGTCGAAGGATCTGGATGTAAGTTTACAGGACTCTCTGGAGGTCAAATTAAAAACAGTACCAAAGGTGTAATTTGTGAAAACGGAACTATCAAATTTATACTTGGATAGAAGACATTAAAATTAGGATTTTTCGTTTTTCCTTTTTGTACCTCGGGTTTTTGGTTTTTAGTGCAATAGAAATCCATACGTACAAGAGTGCGACGCAACAAAAGCTTAATAGTAGCACTTCCGCTAATTACATATAAAAGCCCCGCATCACTACGGGGCTTCTTCTATCTTACAACAAATCTATTAATACCTGTAAGCTTCCGGCTTAAACGGACCTTCCTTACTAATACCCAAATACTCACTTTGAGCACTAGTCAACTCATCTAACACAACACCAATCTTAGCAAGGTGCAATCTCGCCACCTTCTCATCCAAATGCTTGGGCAGAACATATACCTTGTTCTCGTAGGCATCGTTGTTTGTCCACAACTCAATCTGGGCCAGCGTTTGGTTAGAGAAAGAGTTACTCATTACAAAAGATGGGTGACCGGTAGCACAACCCAAATTCACCAGGCGGCCTTCCGCCAACAAGATGATGTCTTTACCATCAATGGTGTACATATCAACCTGTGGCTTCACAGTATCTTTTGTATTACCGTAGTTGTCGTTCAACCAGGCTACGTCAATCTCAATATCAAAGTGACCGATGTTACAAACAATGGCTTTGTCCTTCATGCTGCGGAAATGCGCTTCCGTAATCAGGTCGCGGCAACCACTTGCAGTAACCACAATGTCAGCTTCTTTCACAGCATCCACCATGCGCTTCACTTCAAAGCCGTCCATAGCAGCTTGCAAAGCACAGATAGGGTCAATCTCGGTAACAATAACACGGCAACCGGCACCAGCTAATGAAGCAGCAGAACCTTTACCTACATCACCATAACCACCAACTACTGCTACCTTACCGGCAAGCATTACATCAGTAGCACGACGGATAGAATCTACCAATGATTCTTTACAACCGTACTTATTATCGAACTTCGATTTGGTAACCGAGTCATTTACATTAATAGCGGGCATTGGCAATGTGCCTTTGGCAACTCTTTCGTATAAGCGGTGAACACCTGTAGTGGTTTCTTCAGAGATACCTTTTACATGTTGGATCAACTCAGGATATTTATCCAAAACAATGTTGGTTAAATCACCACCATCATCCAATATCATATTCAGCGGACGCTCAGCAGAATCAAAGAATAACGTTTGCTCAATGCACCATTCAGCATCTTCGTTGGTTTGTCCTTTCCAGGCAAATACACCAATACCGGCAGCAGCGATGGCAGCAGCGGCTTGATCCTGTGTAGAGAAGATGTTGCAGGAGCTCCATTTTACTTCGGCGCCCAATGCAATAAGCGTTTCAATTAAGACCGCTGTTTGAATGGTCATGTGAAGACAACCGGCGATGCGGGCGCCTTTCAGTGGTTGCGTGGCAGCATATTCTTCCCGAATAGACATAAGGCCCGGCATTTCTGCTTCGGCTAAGCGAATTTCTTTACGTCCCCATGCGGCAAGGCTCATATCGGCCACCTTGTACTTCAGGTTGAAATCAATGTTTGTGTTTGTAAGAGTTGACATAATTTGATTTTGAAATTTACAATTTACAATAGCGTTTACTGCTCACAATTTACTGTTGACAGTTGCTGCTGCAAATGTACTCCTGATAGTGAAATTTCCTTTACCGTCCTCCATATTTGGGAAAGAGAGACTGATAATCGCTACTTTGCAGGAAAATATTCTGTTAGCCTATGTCTAAGGCCGTGTCAAAAGAAGAAATGCCTTTGCTGGATAAAACCGATCTCGCTATTCTCAAGCTGTTGCAGCACAATGCCCGTGCTACCATTAAAGAAATCTCCGAAAAAGTACACCTCAGCACTACGCCGGTTCACGAACGCATCCGGCGCATGGAGGAAAGCGGTGTGATAAGGCAGTACGTTACGCTGCTCAACGCATCGAAAGTTGGAAAGGGGCTGATGGTGATTTGTTATGTATCGCTAAAGCAGCACAGCAAAAATGCCGGCGATAGATTTATTAAAACAATATTGGAGTTGAACGAAGTGATCGAATGCCTCACCATTTCCGGCGAGTTTGATTTTATGCTAAAAGTGGTAGCAGCCAATATGGACGAGTACTATAATTTTCATGTAAACAAGTTAAGCGCTATTGATAATGTAGGCAACGTGCAAAGCGTATTTGTAATGGGCGTGGTGAAGATGACACATGCGTACCCGTTATAGGAGAGGAGCCGTTTGGGCGTGTCCCTCGCAGGGCCTCGGGCCGGGCTATCCGCTATTATCTTTTTTGCCCCATGTCAGGCTGAGCGTGCCGAAGCCATCGTGCTAAAGGGCAAAAAAGGATAACCGCTGCTATCCCTCACGCAGGAACAGCCGGCCCCCATCCCGACCTTCCCCCGACGGGAGGAAGGCCATCAGCGGCACAGATACTGGCTTATACAATCATGCATTTCTTTTATCAAGCACTTTTTTATGCCATGATATTTTCATTAATAGTTACTCATCTATTCTTACTAAATGAAAGTGTGTCACTTCCAGCAAGACTCCCCACCGTCCAGCGCCTTATTGCGTGTGAACTTAATACATCACTGAACTTGGAAGAAAGCCACGCAATACAGCGCCTGACATTTGTTGCCACCGAAGCCAGCAAAAAAGCATACGATTTAACCAACAAGAATGTGAAGACAGAAGTCATCTAAGAAGGATTGCTGACACAGTGAATAATTGAAGCAAGTAGTGACTGACTGTTGTGCGCCGGCCCGGCAAAAACAGCGGAGCATTTGTTTTAGCCTCCACTTTTTTGCTCCACTTTTTTTGTCAAGAAAAAAAGTGGAAAACAACCTATAAGAAAGAACCACTATGATAACATGAAACCCTTTAGTATCAAGCGTTCCGAAGAAACGCAAAGACAAGCCTCTAAATTATTTCTACCCATGAACCGTTCCTACGGAATCTATGACTCACCAAAAAAATCCGAAATCATTAAAGTAAAATGTAATCATCTATAAAGGGAAAGTTATCCAATACAAAACATTAAAATAGGCGTTGCTAAACCATAATTCTACTTCACCTGATTACTAAAAGAAAAAACCCATCGCATATAACCAACATCGTCTTTCTTTGCCGCTGCAATGAAAAAAGCACTGCTGCAAATCCACTCAGCCGTTTTCTTATGGGGCTTCACCGGTGTACTCGGACGGGCCATCAGTCTTGGTTTTACCATGTTGGTTTGGTGGCGACTTTTAATTACAGCCGTATCACTTTGGGTACTCTATCTGGTGCAAGGAAAGTCCATAAAAGTAGATAGGAAAAGCGGCCTTCAAATCATTGGCATCGGAACCATCCTGGCCTTGCACTGGGTTTGCTTTTATGGCAGCATCAAATTGGCCAACGTTACCATTGCGCTCACCTGTTTATCCACTACCGCCTTGCTGGCTTCACTGATTGAACCACTGATCCTTCGTAAAAAATTTGATGCCGTAGAGATTTTTTTAGGCCTGTTTGCTATCGCCGGCATCATCATTATTTACAATACGCATTTACAGTTTTCAACCGGAATTATTGTTGGATTGGCGGCCGCCTTATTCACCGTATTGGTATCGGTACTCAACAAAAAAATCATTGATAAACACAAGCCGGAAACCATAACGTTGTATCAGTTAAGTGGTGGCTTTGTTGGACTTACCATTTTGTTTCCGCTCTTTCAGGCATACTTGGGCGAACGCTTTGCTCTGCCATCAAACCTCGACTGGCTATGGCTTTTCCTGTTAAGTTGGGTATGCACTATTCTTACTTTCTTTCTTTATATCCGGTCGCTAAAAAACATATCGGCATTTACATTAAACCTTACGTTAACCCTTGAGCCGGTATATGGCATTATACTGGCCTTTGCTATCTACAAAGAAAATAAATTGCTCAGCTCCTGGTTTTATCTGGGCTTTGGCTTGATTGCCGTAGCCGTTGTTTTTCATATGTGGAGGCTGATAAAACCACGGAAATAGTTCACAAGTTCGCGGTTCACCCATTACCGTTTTGCTTACGCCTGTATTGCAACGGTGAACGATAAACGGTAAACCGTAAACCGTAGTTGTTTCTCCTTAATTTTAAAGTAATAACAATTCACATGAAATTTCTGCTTATCGTTTTCCTTCTTATTTCATTCCATCTTTTTGCACAAAAAAAACCATTAGATCATACGGTATATGATGGCTGGCAAAGCATTGGCGAACGTATAATAAGCAACGATGGTAAGTGGGTGGTATATACCGTTACCCCGCAGGAAGGCGATGCCGATTTATACATTCAATCGACTGAAAATATCGCCAATAAAAAGCAGGTGCCGCGAGGCTATAACGCCGTGATAACGGAGGACAGCCGCTATGCTGTGTTTCGCATCAAGCCATATTTTAAAGAAACAAGAGACGCCAGAATTAAAAAGAAAAAGATAGAAGATCTCCCCAAAGATTCCATAGCTATTGTTGAATTAGGTAAAGACGCTGTATTGAAAGTTGCCAAAGTGCGATCGTATAAAACACCGGAGAAAGGTTTTGGATGGGTAGCTTATCATAAAGAGCGGGATGCGCTGCCCGTACGCACTTCAGCCTTGCCCACACAAAAAACGGTTGACAGCTTACGAACAAAAATTGATTCGCTCACGCAATTAGTAGTGCAATTAAAAAATATAAAAGGCGGTAATAAGGATGAAGGCTCTGACGCCGATGATGATCCGGCGGCCGGTGCCGCAACAGTGGACGGAACTGATTTAGTCGTTCGTAATCTGCTAACCGGCAAAGAGCGAACCCTTAAAAATGTGGCCGATTATTACTTCGATAAACAGGGTACTAAGCTGGTTATAAAGCTGACCAAACCGGCGAGGGACAGCAATAGTAAAAACGCTGTGGCGTTGTACAATTTAAAGACAGACATATTGGATACGATCTTAAAAGGGGGCAATGATTTCAGGGGCTTTGCTTTTGCTGATGACGGCAGCAAGTTGGCCTTCGTAGCCGAACGTGATACGGCCACAAAAGCACTTCAAAAATTCTATGGCCTTTATCTTTACCGCGCTGGCTTTGATAGCGCACAACTGTTGCTGGACAAGGCTTCTGCCGGTATGTGGCTGGGCATGACGATAAGTGAAAATGGCGCCATCAGCTTTAGTAAAAGCGGTAAGCGACTGTTGTTTGGTACTGCACTCATCACACCACCAAAAGATACTTCGCTGGTAGATTTTGAAACTGCGAAACTCGACATCTGGAATTATGAAGACGATTATCTGCAATCGCAACAGCTATTTAATCTGCAAACAGAATTGAAAAGAAGTTACCTCGCTTCTTATGATTTTGGTGCGAATAAATTTATTCAATTAGGGACACCCGGTCTGCCGACGATTATACAAACCGATGAAGGCGATGGTAAAACATTTATTGGTGTAACCGATACGGGCAGGCGTGTACAAAGCCAGTGGGCAGGCACCACACTAAAAGATGTGTATGCAATTGATATTGCCACCGGCGAAAAGAAATTAGTGAAGAAGAACCATGATGGAGCTGTTTATCCATCATCAACGGGCAAGTATATTTTGCTGTATGATAATAAGGCTAAAAATTATTTTGCCTGGGATGGAAATGCCTTGAAAAACATCACATCAAAAATTAAGGTGCCGCTTTATAATGAAGAATACGACCAGCCCGATGACCCGAATCCTTACGGCATTATGGGCTGGCACGAAGGTGATTCAGCCGTGTATGTGTATGATAGGTATGATGTGTGGAAGGTAGATCCAATGGGACTATCATTGCCGAAAGATATGACCGTCACTGGACGGATGAGCAAAGATGCATATCGTTATCAACGAATGAATCCTGACGAACGTTCTTTAAATGTTGAACAGCCCGTTCTAATGCGAGTTCAAAATCAGCGAACAAAATCAATTCGACTTATACCCGGAACTTTAAAAAAATATTGGATTTCTGAAACTGCTTCAATCAAGGAAGAAAGCTTTGCCAACAATTTCGCAGCTAAATCAAAAAGCAACAATCAAATCATCTTCATTAAAGAATCCTATCTTAATCAACCCAATATCTATGTAGGAAACTGGCCCACACAAAATCCTAATGTGGATTCGGCAATTACATCTTGGAATGAAAGAAGACTAACATCTCTCAATCCTCAACAATCTTTCTACAATTGGGGCACCGCCGAACTCTATAAATGGAAAACCTTTGATGGCAAATCTTCCACCGGCATCTTATACAAACCTGAAGACTTCGACCCTAAGAAAAAGTATCCGATGATCACTTACTTCTATGAAAAACTTAGCGATGGTTTATATAGTTATATGGCACCTTCACCAACACCCAGCCGGCTGAATATTCCCTTCTTTGTTAGTCGCGGTTATTTAGTATTTGCCCCCGACATCAGCTATACAAAAGGCCATCCCGGTAAGGATGCCTACAACTATATTGTTAGCGGTGTGCAAGCCCTCACAAAAAACCCTTGGGTAGATGCGAAGAACCTTGGCCTGCAAGGACAAAGCTGGGGCGGTTATCAGGTGGCGTATCTCGTTACCGCTACTAATATGTTCAAGGCTGCATGGGCCGGTGCACCCGTAGTAAATATGTTCAGCGCTTACGGCGGCATCCGTTGGGAGAGTGGGGCCAACCGCCAGTTTCAATACGAGAAAGGCCAAAGCCGCATTGGCGCTACACCTTGGGAACGGCCCGATTTATATATCGAAAACTCGCCGCTCTTTCATCTGCAAAAAATAAAAACACCATTGGTAATAATGAGCAACGATGCTGATGGCGCTGTGCCCTGGTATCAAGGCATTGAGTTCTTTACGGCTATGCGAAGGCTTAACAAACCAATCTGGTTATTGAGCTATAATGGCGAAGCGCATAACCTGGTGGAGCGAAGAAACCGCAAGGACATTCAAATAAGGGAGCAACAATATTTTGATTGGTTGTTGAAAGGCGCACAGCCACCCAAGTGGATTACAGAAGGCATACCAGCCGTGAAGAAAGGAAGGGACTGGGGGTTAGTTTTGATAGTTTTGATAGTTGATAGTTGATAGTTGATAGTTGATAGTTGATAGTTGATAGTTGATAGTTGATAGTTGATAGTAACTGCGAAAGATACATAGTAACGTATTAACGTACTAACCTGGTAACTTATTAACTTATCAACTTACTACCTCCCTTCAACTAAGAAACTTCACCAAACTCCGCTTCGCTACCGGCAACAAGGTTTCCTCCACCGGAAAATCAAGCTCCGTTTCTATGCTATACACAGCCGGATTAAGAAGTGTAGTTCTGTTTCGCAGCAAGTCTGTTTTTAGACTTTCGTAGGTGTGCAAAATGCTGCGTTGCAGTTCATCTACAAAAGCCGTTTTCATACTGCGAAACCGCTCATCATGCTTCTCAAAAAACGATAAGCGATATTGATAAACCCTTGTTGCTTTTTTGTTGCCCGCACTTAAAAAAAAGTAGCCTTCCTGCACATCCAGCGGCATAATGCCAACCGGATTGATAGAAAGTTTCGCTTCTACAAACTCATAAATTTCAGCGCCGTTGCTGATGGTTGTTTTCATTTTTTCCGCCGAAAAATGAATGATGGTTTCCAGTTCGTCCATCAGTTCATTGTCGGCAATCATTTGCTCATATAGCACTTGCAGCTTTTCTATTTGTATGCCCGTTAATTTTTTTGGAAACTGCTCCTGCAGGTATTTTTTATTTTCCCGGAAGGCCACAATGTTGTTGTAGTGAAAAATAAGATCGGCGAGTTGGGGATAGAGTTTGCTTTCATCGAAGTAGCTGTTGATTTGCTGCAAATAGGCCAGCAGCGTGTATTTCTTCAATTCAAAATCAATGTAGCCTTCTGCAAACCAGGTTTCGGATAAGCTGTTCATAGTTGTAGAATTTGTTGTTCTCAATTTACAACGGAAAATATTCAAAAGCTATACCTGTCTATCTTTAAATAGATAAAAACTTTTTGGCTCATGTTGAAAACTATTTGCTTGGTCGTTGCTATGATGGTGTTGCTCTCCTGCAAAATTACTACCTACTTTATCACCCGCCATGCGGAGAAAGTTAGTACCGCTGCCACCAACGATCCGCCGCTGACTGCAGATGGAGAGAAGCAGTCGCAAGACCTGGAAACTTTTTAAGCGATAAAAAGATAACAGCCATTTATTGCACCAACTTCAATCGCACCAAAGCCACTGCCGAACCAACGCGGCAATTTTTTGGGCTTGAACTTAAAATCTACAACGCTGCTAAAACCGCTGAATTAGTAACGGAATTACGGGCATTAAAGAGCGGCAATGTGTTGATTGTTGGGCACTCCAACACGGTGGATGATATAGTGAATGGTTTAACCGGCCGGCACCAAATGAATGACCTTGCCGATAGTGAATATGGTGATTTGTTTATTCTGAAAAAGACGGGAGGTAGCTATTCGTTTGAAAGGATTAAGGTGAAGGATAAGAATTGATACAGTAAGAAACAACCTTCGACGGTTTGCTACTGTGGCAGCATTCATCCATCGTGTGTCCGGCGCCTGACCGCAGTAGGGTTTTGTTTATTGTTAAAGGTGAGATTGATAGATTAGCGTTACTCGTTAGGCTCAAACTATAGCCGTCGCCTGCACGTAGCTAAGCTTCATTGGCCGACCCGCCATAGCGCCAATCTTCCTTCATGCGTTCGTGCTATCTGTCTATGAAGCGTATTATGTGAGATTGTTAGATAGCTCACTATACCTTGAAACGTACCTCTGATTACGCTAACGGTTTTTTAAGAAATTAGTTATAAAATAAATTAACGAAAAAACAGAAATGAAAATGACAATGCCCATAAGTTCCTGTTTCGACAAATTAGAGAGCAACCATATAATAACGCCACCGGCAAGTATGGGAATTATGTATCCTCCGGGTAACCGAAATGTTTTTTCGGCTTTTTCTGCACGTTTTGTCCTGAGTTTTACTGTTGCAAGTATAGCTCCCAGATAAATAATTAGCGAAGATGCACTTGCGATTATTGCAAGTTGCTTGAAAGCTCCAAAAACAGCAAATACGAGACCTAATGAAGCGTAAACCAAAACGGCTATATAAGGTGTAAAAAATCGTGGGTGTACCTTCGCCAGTACTTTTGGCATAACACCGTCTCTTGCGCCTGCAAAAAGTATCCGTGGCATCGAAAGTATTTCACCGCCTAATGCTCCGAGCATGGATAACGCTGTAGTAACAAGTATTAATATTATTCCGGTACTACCAAAAACGATACCTGCCACGGCTGCCAATGGAGCATCTTTATGAGCCCCAATAGTCCCACCAAGAACCCCTTGTGTTACTAACTGAATGGCTAAATAAATTATTAGAACGGCACCAATTCCAAAAAATATTCCCAATGGAACGGTTCGATTTACATTTTTAATTTCACCGCCATTGCTTAGTGGCGTTTCAAATCCCATGAAGGCATAAAATAAAAGAAGTGATGCTGAACCTATATTGTCAATGGTTGGAGCAATTGTCCACTGTAAATTCCCTTTTGAAATATAACCTGCGCCTGCAATCACCAATACCATTAATGGAATAAGCTTTCCAAAAGCCGCCAACTCTATAAACCGTATCCCATTTTTTACACTTCTTATATTAAGAAAAGCAATACCGCCAAAAATTAAGAAAAAGAAACCAATTCTAAAAATCTCAATATCAAGCGAAGGGAAAAAGTACCTGAGTGTATCAGCCAGAGCATTAGCTAATGCCGCATCGGATATTACGCTTGCACCCAACCAATAAATATTATTAGCTAAAAAGCCCGCATAAGGGCCAAAAGCAGTTTCAATGTATTCGTAAACACCACCACTCTTTGTTGTCTTGCTTCCTAAGTCGGCAAAGCATAAGGCAATTAAAAAAATAAGAAAACCACAAACCAGATATACAACTACAGCAGTTGCTCCAAGACTTTCAGCAACAATTGCAGGAATTATAAAAATTCCTGTACCGACCGTTTGATTTAGGATGGCTAAAGTAAGTGACCGCACTCCGATTTCTCGCTTTAGGTTCTCTTTACCAGAAATCGGGGTCATATTTTTTTGTGATTGATACTTTTTAAATTAGGTGGGCACTGTCATTGAATGATGAAGCATAACGTTAATCGGCTTGCTGTATTTAAACGCATTTCATGTTCTATCAGCTTATCCTTTGTTTAGTAGCAAAATAGCGATAAATAGTTGAAATTTTGTTCGTCAGCCTGTATTGAAGTAAGCCGCTGTTGTGCGAGGTTCATTCGATGATAAACTCATACTTACTTGAATGTAAGTACGCCTTTTTCATATCTATATGGTCTTTGCTAAATATCTCTCTGATTGTAGTTTCGTCTTTTTCACTAATCCTTGCACCTAAAATAATTTCAGAAAACTTCTCCGGATAATCAAATAAAAAATCTTCAGGCTCAACAAAATTTTTTCTCTACTCCTTCTCGTATGCCCAATGAGAGCTTTTATTGAGTAGTATCCTGGCTAATCCTTCTCGATGCCAAATGCTTTCAAAGTATAGAACTGGATAGTTATCGCTATAAATTACTTTGTAAAGTCCTTCTTTATTCGTGTCTTCAATGTTGAATCCAAAACAAATCCCTTTGTGGTCTGCTTCATAATGTGCCCTCATTAATAGGTCATCATTCTTCTCTGTAAACGATATAACTCTAAACCTGTAAAAATAATTCTGAAGCTCGCTAATTGCTATGTAAAACAAGTCAACATCTGATAGATATGAAAAATCTGGATTCTCTTGTCTAATTTTATCCAGTCCCTTAACACTATAAATATCTTTCTCGTCAAAATGCATCAATCGCAATTCAAAAGGGTGGTTGAAGGATATTGGGTCAAACTTCTACAGTTTTTTCTCTTTTAATCCTTTTATAGTGTATTCGTTTATTCTTTGGTACTTGTAGAACATCGTAAATATCGAACAACGTGTTTGGTTACGCTAAAATACACCACAAACCCAACCGCAAAATTTTTCATAATCTGTCTTTTTCCAAGCCTTTATAAAAATATCCACGACTCTAAAAAAGTAGCGCCAATACAAATAAATGAGATCAGTACATTTCCATATCCATGGCTAATACCAAACTCAAAACACAGCGCATAGCAATCACAGCATAAGAAGCTGCAAAGCCATTAAAGCTTCACAGCGTCATCATCATTACATTCCAGCTCCAACCCAAATTCCAAAAAACATCCTACATTCAGGCGCTACCATCATTTTAAATCTGCCTGCTTACATGAACAAATTACAAACTGCCGACTACATTGTTTTCTTCATTTACTTCATCGCCATTACCAGCTACGGCTATTACATCTATCATAAAAAAAAGGCCACGCAGGCCAGTTCTAAAGACTTCTTCTTAGCTGAAGGGTCGCTTACCTGGTGGGCTATCGGGGCGTCGCTAATTGCTTCAAATATTTCGGCTGAACACTTCATCGGCATGAGCGGTTCGGGCTTTGCCTTAGGGTTGGCCATCTCCACTTACGAGTGGATGGCCGCCGCTACGCTGATCATCGTTGCCATCTTTATTATACCGCTTTACTTAAAGAACGGCATCTTCACCATGCCGCAGTTTTTAGCCAAGCGCTACAGCGATTCGGTAAGCACCATTATGGCGGTAATCTGGTTGTTGCTCTATGTGTTCGTTAACCTTACATCTATTATTTATCTCGGTGCTTTGGCTATCTCTTCTATCTCGCCTATCAGCTTCGAAGGCTGTGTTATTGGCCTCAGTGTTTTCTCCGTTATTGTAACCCTGGGCGGTATGAAGGTGATTGGCTATACCGATGTTTTTCAGGTGCTGGTATTAATTATCGGCGGACTGGTAACTACCTACTTAGCGCTTACCTTATTGTCGGAACATTTTGGCTTTGGAAAAGATCTGCTCAAAGGCCTTTCCATCTTACAAAAACAAGCGCCGGAGCATTTTCACATGATCTTTAAAAAAGATAATCCGCACTATCCCGAACTGCCCGGCATTTCGGTATTGATTGGCGGCATGTTGATCAACAACCTGGCCTACTGGGGCTGCAACCAATACATTGTACAACGGGCCCTGGGAGCGGATTTGAAGACGGCCCGCAAAGGAATTTTGTTCGCGGCGTTTTTAAAAATGCTGGTGCCGGTGATAGCCGTATTGCCGGGTATCGCCATGTATGTTATGCACCATAACGGCCTGTTTCAAAAAGAGATGGTAGATGCCGCCGGTGTGGTAAAACCCGACCAGGCTTATCCCACTTTAATGAACCTGTTACCGGCCGGGTTAAAAGGCGTTGCCTTTGCCGCATTAACAGCGGCCATTGTTGCCTCGTTGGCAGGTAAGGCCAACAGCATTTCCACTATTTTTTCGTTGGACATTTACCGTAAGTTTTTTAATAAAAACGCTAGCGAACGTAAACTTGTACTCACTGGTCGTTGGGCCGTGATTATTGCTATGACAGTCGGCGCTGTGGTAGCGCCGCAATTAAAATCATTGGGACAAGCTTACCAGTTTATACAGGAGTATTCGGGCTTCTTTTCGCCGGGTGTGCTGGCCATATTTTTATTAGGGATGTTCTGGAAGAAAACCACGGCGGAAGCGGGTTTGGCAGGCGCCTTACTAACCGTTCCAATTTCTACCGTTCTAAAATTTTTACCCCGTTGGACAGGTGGGGCATTTCCGGATTTTCCTTTTTTAGACCGCATGACGATTGCTTTCTTTGCCATTGTATTTATCATGGTGGCTATTAGCTTAGCAAAGCCGAAAAGCGTAACGGATTCACATACCATTGAAGTAGATACGAGATGGTTCAAAGTGACGCCGGGATTTATAGTAGGCTCGTTTATTATATGCGGCATGTTGGTGGCCTTATACACGGTTTTCTGGTAAGGTGACTGAACCGGTGTTTAGATAAATGGGTTTGTAGAATTTTGTACTTAGCTGCATTGCTGCTATAATCGTCTGTCTCGCTTAAGCCGGACGCCTGAACGTTCGGTAATTATATTGAGCAAAGGATAAAAGCTGTTTGAATAGTGAGCAGTACAAACAACAACGTTTTATTCCTACTTAGTGGTGGTTGGATGAAGAAACTACTATAGATGAATCAAAGCCCTGCGGCTTACAGAAGGTAAAATACTATTATGAACAGAAAAGCCTTTCTATTCGTTTTAAATTTATTTAGTGTATTTTTTGGACAGGCCCAATTAAACATCGCCGCCTCAAAAGCCTTACTGGGCCGTATTCTTCCCCAACAGGCTTTGCAATTTATTATAAAACCGTTAGCCTCAGATAACGGTAAAGATGTTTTTGAAATAGAAAGCATCCATCATAAAATCGTCTTGCGTGGCAACAACGGCGTAGCTATCGCATCAGCGCTTTATTATTATCTAACCGAATACTGTCACTGCCAGGTAACCTGGAACGGGACTAATTTAAAATTGCCTAAAAGCCTTCCCGTCTTACCGGCAAAAATTCATAAACAAACACCTTACAACTACCGCTATTATTTAAACTATTGCACCTTTAACTACAGCATGAGCTGGTGGGATTGGCCGCGATGGGAAAGAGAAATAGACTGGATGGCTTTGCATGGCATCAACATGCCCTTGGCTATTACGGGTGAAGAATACACTTGGTATAAAGTGTATAAAGACATGGGCTTTAGCGATGCAGAATTGAAAGGTTTCTTCTCCGGCCCATGTTACTTTGCCTGGTTCTGGATGGGCAATCTGGATGGCTGGGGCGGACCCTTGCCAATTGATTGGATGCAACGCCATAAGGATCTTCAGCAAAAGATACTAACGCGTTACCGCCAACTGGGTATAAAGCCTGTGCTGCCTGCCTTTACCGGCCATGTGCCGGCGGCCTTTAAAACAAAATTTCCGCAAGCAAAATTGAAAGCCACTAACTGGACAAACGGCTTTGCCGATACCTATATTTTAGATAGCGAAGACCCTATGTTCGCTATCATTGGTAAAAAATTTTTGCAAATGCAAACGGCCTTGTATGGCACCGATCATTTGTATTCGGCCGATACGTTTAACGAGAACGAACCACCCTCCGATGATCCGGCCTTCTTATCAAAACTTAGTGCGAGAGTATATGAAGGCATGAAAGCCGCCGACTCACAAGCGGTATGGGTGATGCAGGGCTGGTTGTTTTATAGCGACCGCAAGTTTTGGAAGGCCCCGCAGATAGAAGCCTTGCTTAAAGCGGTTCCGAATGATAAAATGATTTTGCTGGACCTCGCTACTGAAATTGAAACTGTTTGGAAACGTACCGGGGCCTTTTATGGCAAGCCCTGGATCTGGAATATGCTGAACAACTTTGGCGGCAATACCAACTTATTTGGACGAATGGAAACCGTAGCAACTGAACCCGCAAAAGCCTTGCAGGATAAGGCTTCCGGGCAACTGAACGGTATTGGCTTAACCATGGAAGGTATTGAGCAAAACCCTGTTTTGTATGAGTTGATGACGAACCATACCTGGCGAACGGAGCCCATTGATTTAGAGCAATGGTTGCCACAATATATTTTCAATCGGTATGGAGTAAAAGATAGCCATGCAGAAAAAGCCTGGGACATTTTACGCCGTACTGTTTATACGGTTCCCGCGGATAAATACAAACGAGATGGCGCCGAGTCCATCATACAGGGCAGGCCGACACTGGACTCTATGACACGATGGGCAAACACCCGGCTGAATTACGAGGCAAAGGATTTATTGCCCGCCTGGGATGAATTGATAAAAGCATCCGGTGCCTGCAAAAGCAGCGATGGCTTTCAGTATGACCTGGTGGATGTAACAAGACAAGTGTTGGCAAACTATGCTTTGCCTTTGCAACGAAAGTTGGTAACTGCTTATCAAAACAAAGACTTAAATGCCTTTGAAAAAAACAGCACAGGCTTTCTTCAATTAATAAGGGATATGGACAACCTGTTAGCCACCCGCAACGATTTTATGTTAGGGCCGTGGGTAGAAAATGCAAGAAGATGGGGCCACAATGAAAAAGAAAAAGCATTATACGAAAGGAACGCTAAAGACCTCATCACACTCTGGGGCGATGAACATAGCCCTTTACATGAATATGCCTGCCGCCAATGGAGCGGCTTGCTGAATGATTTTTATTTGCCCCGCTGGCAACAATTTTTTAACGTATTACACACCTCCTTACTTACCGGAAAAGATTTTGATAACGCTGCTTTTCAAAAGCAAATCGCAGGTTGGGAATGGCAGTGGGTTAACTGTCGAAAGTCTTATCCGGTAAGGGTTTCAGGCGATGCGGTAGGGGTGGCGAAAGGGCTTTACCTAAAGTACCGTCAATTGGCGGAAGCAGCAGGCCATGAATAGGGGAAGCAAAAAGTTTCCTACCGTTTTTATTGTTATCATTCATCTTTTCAGGACAGTGCAGCATAGCCGTTTACGAAAACGGTTAAGTAAATAAATGCCGGCGCATGGGCAGCGTTTGTACATAAAAGCGTGACATTAGTAAGCGAATTGCTTAATACAAAAATTGCCTGCTATGCCAACAAACTGTTTCGATGCTATAAAGCTATTTTGTAAAGACCTTCATCATTCACTCAACTCTTCCTTCCACCAGTTTGGTGCCCCGGTAAATCAACATCAAATAATTATTCATTCCCGATCAATAACTTTTTCGTAATGCAAATCATCGTCAGGTTAGATGCCTGCTTTTTTTTGCCCGGTTTATGAAACCGATTTCATAATTCTTAATAAATCATAAACATCACTCTGAAAATTTACTTGCTATGACATTTTCTACTTTAAAAAAAATCAAAAGCATCTCGTTTCTCCTGTTGCTTTTATTTATCCTTCCGGCCGGGCTTTTTGCCCAGAATGTGGTCCGTGGCAAAGTCACGGATAACAATGGCCAGCCAGCCTCCGGCGTTACGGTAAATGTTAAAGGAACCCGCACCAATACGGCCACCGCCGATGATGGTACCTTTAGCATTGCCGCACCATCCGGCGCCACATTGGTTTTTAGTTCTGTGAACTTTGAAACCGTAGAACAGAAGGTAAACAGCAGCGGTTCCGTTACAATTACCCTTTCAGAAAAGGCTGGTCTTCTTACCGATGTAGTGGTGATTGGTTACGGCACAAGGGCAAAGAAAGATGTTACCGGAGCTGTAAACTCTTTGGGCTCCGAGGAAATCGTAAAAGCCAGGGCAACCAATACGCAGGAAGCCATGCAGGGACGTTTGTCCGGTGTAGATATAAAGCGTACTTCCGGTAAGCCGGGCACTGACTTTAATATTGAAATAAGAGGCGCTAACTCCATTACCGGAAGCACACAGCCGCTTTATGTCATTGACGGTATAGCGGTTGCGCAAAACGGTGCGGCCACCAATCCGATCAACGATATTAACCCTGCCGATATTGAAAGGATTGACATCTTAAAGGATGCATCGTCCACCGCCATATATGGCTCACGCGGTGCCAATGGCGTGGTTTTGATTACAACAAAAAGGGGAACAAGAGGCGCCGCTAAAATTGTGTATGATGGCTATTATGGTACCGTCAATTCGTACCATATACCACCAATAATGGATGGGCCGACGTTTGTAGCTTATGCCCGCGATTATTATAATGCCCAAGCCGGTTATCCGGCTACGCCAATAACAGACGACAAAATTTTTTCAAAGACCGAGTTAGCCAACATCGCCGCAGGCACTTATACCGACTGGATTGGGTTGATAAAAAGAAACGCCAGCTCAATGAACCATAACCTTTCCATATCAGGAGGGGATGATAAAACCACTTACTTTATTTCTGCCGGTTACCAGGTCTATCAGGGCGGTACCGGAAAGGAAAGCACAAAAAAATACACCTTAAAAGCTGGGCTGGATAAAACACTTAATGCCTTTAGAGTGGGCGCTTCTTTGTATGCCACCTTCGCTGATATAGACCCCGGAAGCGGCGAAGTTTTCAGAAGTGCTTACCGCTTGCGCCCTACCGGCAGCGCTTACAACCCGGACGGCTCAGAAAGGTTTTTCGTGTATGAAGGCGAAGCCCAAATTACTAATCCACTATATGAATTCAGAAATGAAATAAGAAGGCAACAGTATGTGCATCTTTTGCCAAATGCCTACGCGGAAGCAACATTAATAAGAGGCTTAAAACTCAGAACATCCTTCAGTCCTGATATAACGTTTCAACGGCAAGGCCAGTTTAACGACACTTATTCAAAACAACAGTTAGGAACGAGGCCAAACAGTGCGTCAAGCAGCTCGAATCAATGGGTGAATTATACCTGGGATAACATATTAACCTATAACAACCAGTTTGGCAGACATAAGTTTGATGTTACATTGGGTAATACATGGGAGTATCATCAGCAGGATGCCAATGGCATCAGCGTTCAGGGCTTGCCCTTCAGGTCTCTTTGGTACAATCTGGGTACGGCTGCCGGAACAGTCATTAATAATACACCCGCTACGATGTCTGTCAGCAGTACCTATTCAAAGCAAACGATCGTATCTCTTTTTGCAAGAGCCAACTACTCCTTCGAGGGCCGTTATTTATTTACAGCCACTATCCGGTCTGATAAAAATTCCATCTTCGCCCCTGGTCATCAAACCGGCTACTTTCCTTCAGCCGCTGCTGCATGGATCGTAAGCGAAGAGAGCTTTCTGAAAAAAGTTTCGTTGGTTAATCAACTTAAACTCCGGTTAAGTTATGGTCAATCAGGTAATGCGGCCTTGTCCAACATCCTTTTCCCCTATGTAACGCAGGCAAACATTTATCAAACACAATATGATTTTAACGGCGCCGGAGCTAACGGCTTCGGACCCAATTTTGGCAACCAGAATTTGACATGGGAAAAAACAGATGAGTACAATGCAGGACTGGATTTGTCTATACTGAAAAACAGGATCGGACTGCAATTGGATATTTATAGAAAAACCTCTAAAGGATCCATATTAAGCCAGCAAATCCCGGCTGCAAATGGGTTTCTCTCCACTACCACCAATTTGGGTTCTGTACGTAACAAGGGTATAGAAGTTAGTTTGAATACTGTAAATATCAGAAGTGGAAAATTCAGCTGGACTACCAATATTAACTTTGCAAGAAATAGAAACAGTATCGTTGATATAAATGGTGATCGTAAAGATGATGTTGGCAATGGCCGGTTTATCGGCCAAAAAACCAGGGTGGTTTACAGCTATAAAATTCTCGGCGTTTGGCAGACAGACGAAGCGGCTGCGGCAGTGGTATATGGCAGAAAACCCGGCCAGTATAAAATTGAGGACATTAATAAAGACAATAAAATTGATGCGAATGATCGCCAGATTTTAGGCAGCAACATACCCAACTGGTTTGGCGGTTTAACCAACAACATCAATTTTAAAAACATAGATTTCAGCTTCACCGTTTATACCCGCCAGGGCACATTTGAGAACAGCATATTTCTTGAGCAGGTGATGAATGGAGACCAGGGCAGAGCGAGGTTTGGTGCTTTTAACCGGCCGTACTGGACGCCAACAAACCCAAGCAACCGATGGGCCAATGAAGGTTTAGACTGGCAGGATGGAACGGCCAGGCCGATTGATCAATTTCAGAATAGCTCTTACTTTAAAATAAGCAACATAACACTCGGCTATACCATACCGCACAAGGTTTTAGGCAGGGCTAAAATTTCAAACCTTCGTGTATATGCCAACGCCTTCAATCCCTTTATCTGGAGCAAGTTTATCGGCTGGGACCCTGAAAATCCCGAAGGAAACTCGTTTCTTAATCAGGACTTCCGTACAAGAACATTTACTCTTGGCATTAACCTGACACTATAAAACCATCATTACATCTAATAAACTTCGTTATGAAATATCTTGATAAAAAATTCTTTGTCGCCGCTTTTGCAGTATCGCTGTTAAGTATGGCGGGTTGTAAAAAATATACAGAGGAGCAGAACCTGGCCAACCGCACAGCCGAAACCTACTTCAATACGGCCTCCGGTTTTGAAGACCTTGCTAAATCGAACTATGCTACGTTACGCGGTATCATAAACTTTCCGCAACTACTAAACATCGGCACGGATTTCTATACCACGCCGGGCACGGTGGATCTGAATGCTTTGAACGTTTATAACAACAACCTTAACTCTACCAATGGTGATGTGGGTGGATTTTACATCCAGTTATACAACGATATTAATATTGCCAATAACACCATCTATTGGGCCACACAGGTAACTGATCCGAGTGCCGCGGCCACGCTGCCCATACGTGTGGGAGAAGCGAAAGCATTAAGGGCTTATTACTATTTTCTTTTAGCGGAAACTTTTGGCGATGTACCGTTGGTATTAACCCGCACAACAGGCGCAACACTCACTTATACACGTACGCCGGAGAAAGATATTTACACGCAGATCATACAGGACCTTAATGATGCGATGGCAGCCTTACCAGCCACTACACCGGATTTTGGCCGGGTAACAAAGGGCTTCGCTCAACACCTGTTGTCCAAAGTTTATCTGACAAGAGGGTATAAATCGTACGGCGCCGGCAACGCAGATTTTCAACAAGCGGCAACGTTAGCAGAAACAATTATTAACTCCGGCACGTATTCATTAAAGCCCAAATTTTCTGATTTGTTCGATCCAACGGTTACCAATTTTCAGGTAAACCCCGAAGTAATTTTTTCCGTTCAATACAGCACCACTACTACCACCAATGCCAACGGAAATACCTTGCAGCAATGGTTTCTTTGGGATGTGAATGCACAGGCATCTACACTTTTAGGCCGTAGTATTTTTTATGGTAAGTCGAACAATGCACTGGCTCCAACGCCGGCGTTCTTTAATCTGTTCGATAAAACACGGGACAGCCGTTATTTAGCTACTGTATATGATGTGGTGTATGCGCAGGCGGCCGGTTCGTTCGGAGGCAAAACCTTTGTTGTAGGCGACACATTGGTCTATTATCCCATTATACCGTTAACGGCTGCAGAAAAAGCGGCAAGAAGATATTTTGTTGTCAATCCGGATGAGTACAGAACCTCGCCCTTTGCATCAAATGCAAGAAGCTATCCTCAATTTAAAAAGTTTAGAGACCCAGGCGTTACATCTTATGCGGATAATGGCGGAACTAGAGACACTTACGTTTTCCGTTTGGCTGAAACGTATCTCATTGCTTCGGAAGCCTATCTTAAACTGGCCAACTTGCCTAAAGCGCTTCAGTATTTTAATGCGATAAGGACAAGGGCTGCAAAGCCAGGCAATAATCCGGTAACCGGTGTTCCGTATGCAACGGAACTTCAGGCAACAACGGTAACTATAGATGCTATCCTTGACGAAAGAGCAAGAGAGCTGGTTGGTGAAGAATTCAGATGGTATGAACTCAAACGCACCGGCACATTAGTGCAAAGGGTGTTGGCATATAACGATGAAGCCAAAGCAGTAGGCGCCATTAAAGCCACAAATTTATTACGGCCGATACCGCAAAGAGAAATTGATTTAAACCGCGGACCATTTCCCCAAAACCCCGGCTACTGATAATTTATAATAGTCTCTCATATAGCAATTGGCAATCTACCTCCTTGTTTTCTAACCGGGAGGTTTTTGCTTTTTGTAAAGGCACTATGTTATAAGCAGATTAAATTGCTGCTATGTTATTTGTTACACAAATCATTTGTTCACAAACTCGTCTTTCAATTTTAAACATCCCATGATGAAAGCCATTGTTCTGTTTTTCTTAGTCATTGCGGCAGGCAAATCGTTTGCACAGTCACTAACGGTTACCGCCCTTCAATGCGAATATCTTTCGCAACCACTGGGGGTGCAGGCAACGCATCCAAAGCTAAGCTGGAAGCTGGTTTCGGTTAAGAGGGGAGTTTTTCAAATAGCTTACCGGATCATTGTTTCGGATAACATGGCCTCTTTGCAAAAAGGCGTTGGTAATGTGTGGGATTCAAAAAAAGTTTCGTCCGATGCCACTACACAAATTGCTTATGAAGGCAAAGCTTTAGAACCAATAAAAACCTATTACTGGAAAGTGATGGCCTGGGATAATAAGGCTGATGCATCTGCCTGGAGTGCTTCTTCGCAATGGCAAATGGGGTTGCCAAATGAATGGGATTGGAGGGGCGCAAAATGGATAGGCTATGAAGCGATGCCGGATTCGATGCGGCGGCGTACCAACAATTCTGAATTTGTACGAACGCCTATAAAAGACGTACTGCCACTAATTCGCAAAAATTTCTTTGTAAAAAAATCATTGAAGAAGGCTACTGCTTTTATAGCCGGTCTTGGCCATTTTGAACTGAGTATAAATGGAAAAAAAGCCGGCGATCATTTTTTAGATGCCGGCTGGACCAACTACGATAAGGAAGCGCTGTACGTAACCTTTGATGTAACCTCTCAGTTAAAGCAAGGGGCCAATGCCATTGGCGTTATGCTGGGTAATGGCTTCTATTTTTTACCGGGCGAACGTTATTTGAAATTGCAATTAGCGTATGGCTTTCCAAAAATGATTTGCCGTATAGCGCTTGAGTATAATGATGGCGGTATTGAAGATATTGTAAGCGATGAAAGCTGGAAAGCAGCACCAGGGCCGGTTACATTCAGCAGTATCTATGGCGGCGAAGATTATAATGCAACGATGGAGCAAGGCGGATGGAACAAAGCAGCCTTCAATGATAAGCAGTGGAAGAGTGTTATTATAGTAGATGGCCCGCCATTATTAGCATCGCAAGCAGCAACGCCATTAAAGATTTTTGATACGTTCAAGCCGGTAAAAATTACAGAGCCAAAGCCGGGAATTTGGGTGTACGATCTCGGCCAAAATGCATCCGGTATTCCACGGATTGCTGTCAAGGGAAGGCGAGGGGACAAGCTGCGTTTATGGCCTTCCGAATTGTTAGATTCAAGCGGCACCATTACTACAAAACCCATCGGCACTCCTGTATATTTTGAGTACACCTTAAAAGGCGATGGCACTGAAACCTGGCAGCCGCAGTTTATGTATTATGGCTTTCGTTATGTGCAGGTAGAAGGCGCTGTGCCGCAAGGTAAAAACAACAAGAACAATTTACCAGTTGTTGTTTCCCTGCAAGGTTTGCATACCCGCAACGCAGCAGATAGAGCCGGGGAGTTTCTTTGCTCAAATGACTTGTTTAATAAAACAGATGTGCTGATTGATTGGGCTGTGCAAAGTAATATGTCGAGTATATTAACCGATTGCCCGCACCGCGAAAAGCTTGGCTGGCTGGAAGAGGCGCACCTGATGGGGCCATCTATCCGGTATAACTATAACATCGGGCCGCTTTGCCGCAAAGTGATACACGATATGATGGAAGCGCAAACCGCTGAAGGGCTTATCCCATCTACATCTCCTGAGTATGCGCAGTTTGGCGGCCCATTCCGCGACTCGCCGGAGTGGGGCAGCAACAGCATCATCATGCCCTGGTATTTGTATGAATGGTACGGCGATAAAACCATTTTGGAAGAAGCCTATCCAATGATGCAACGCTACACATCTTACCTAAAATACAAATGGGGCGACAGTATATTAATGACCGGCCTTGGCGACTGGTACGACATTGGTCCAAAGGAGCCGGGGCCCTCGCAACTAACGCCACGAGGGCTCACTTCCACTGCAATGTTTTATTATGATCTTACCCTGATGAAACAAATTGCTACGCTGCTTCATAAAGAGCAGGATGCAAATTTTTATGCAGCGGTTTCAGAAAAAGTAAAGGCGGCCTACAACAAAAAATTCTTTCATACCGATACAAAGCAATACGGCCGTGGCAGCCAAACTGCTAATGCCATTTCGGTGTACATGAATCTTGTTGATTCAGTTTATAAAGATGCTGTTGTAGCCAATATTGTAGAGGAGTTAAGAAGCAGGGCCAATAGTTTAACGGCCGGTGACATTGGCTATCGTTATTTATTACGAGTGCTTGATGATGCCGGCTGCAGCGATGTGATTTATGGCATGAACAGCAACGCATCGGTACCGGGTTATGGCTATCAGTTAGCAAAAGGTGCAACCGCATTAACCGAATCGTGGCAGGCTTATACCAATGCATCAAACAACCACATGATGCTGGGGCATATCAAAGAATGGTTCTTCAGCGGACTGGCGGGAATCAGGCCTGGTAAGGGTTCTGTGGCTTTTAAAGAAATCGAAATTCGTCCGCAACCGGTCGGAGATGTAACGTTCGCAAAGGGAAGCTACGATTCTCCCTACGGGATGATAAGGAGCGAATGGAAGAAAACCGCTGAAACATTTGAACTGAATGTGGTGGTTCCGGCCAATACAACAGCGACTATTTATTTGCCGGCAAAAGAAGGTGCAACAATTAGTGAAAGTGGAAAAATAGTGATGAACGTTACCTATGAAAAAAGCCAGGCGCTAATAAAAACAGGTTCGGGCAACTATCAATTTATGGTAAGAAAATAATTGCCGCCGTTACTGTCCTCATCCATTAAGTTTACCGGCAAAACCAAAAGGGCATCTATCATGAAAGAACAAAATTTTAAAAATCATACGCAGATCGTTTACAGCTATTATGCTTTCACGGGCTTGCCAATACTTGCCTTGATGGCGATTGCCATCATCAAAATTTTTAATGATACAGAGAGAAATTTTGGACTTATTCTTTTATTGATTGGATGGGTTTTACTAACGCTGCTTTTTCGCAGCCGGAGCTTTGCTTTAAAAGCACAAGACCGCGCCATCAGGGCAGAAGAAACCTTGCGCTATTTCCTACTAACCGGCAACCCAATTGACCCCAGAATTACGCTCAGCCAGATCATTGCCTTACGCTTTGCATCGGATGAAGAGTTGCCGGCATTAGCGCAACGGGCCGCGGAAGAAGGATTGAGCAATAAAGAAATAAAAATGGCTATTAAAAAATGGCGCGGCGATTGGAATCGTGTATGAGTAATAAGTAATAAGTGGTAAGTGGTATGTAGTAAGTACCAACCAACTAATCAACCTCTCAACTAATCAACTAACCCTCACTTTCCTAAAAACTTGTCCAAGCTTACCTTTCCGGGGCCGGTAAATAGCAAGGCTGTAAAGGCAATAAGAAACAGTAAAGGCAACTCTCCGCCGGGCGATGAATGATAGCTGCCATGATGCGCAAAAAAGAACGCCGTACCCATAGCAATAATGATTGGTACACAGGCCAGCCGTGTAAACAAACCCAGAATAACAAACACCGAGCAGAAGGCCTCCGCAAAAACAACTAATGCCAGTGAAGGCGTTTGGCCGATATGAAACGGGTCGGCAAACTTTTGTGCGTAGGTTGAAAAATGGATCAACTTATCATAACCATGGTCGAGTAACAACAGAGAGCCAAAGCCAAGCCGCAACACGAATGTAGCAAAGGAAAACGCATTGTCGGAAGTACGGGTGCTAAAGAGCTTTCTCATACAAATATTGATTTGGGCTGCAAGGTTACAGAAACAATTTCATTTTCATTTTGCCACGTTTTTGTTAAAGCTGCTTCATCTGTAAAAGGCTTGGAATGAAGTTTGGCGGGACTTGAAATAAATAGAATCTTTACAGCGTTTACCCCTTACCGGTTAATGAATCAACATGAAGAAACCTCTTTTGTCTATCATAGGCTGCACCCTTGTCATCGTATCTTTTTCGCAGCAAACATTTTATAACCAGATCTTTCGCAACCGCTTTGAAGAAGCCAAAGAATACTTTCAAAAAGAACAATACACATTGGCCTATCCTATTTTACGGGAGCTACGCCAATCGCTTTCGGAGAGTGATAAAATCAATCGCCCGGTTGTTTCGCAAGAGATAGATTATTACGCCATTGTAAGCGCTTTAAAACAAAATGAAAGCGCTGCCGAACAAGATGCCCAGGTGTATGCCGATGTAACAAAAAACAATGCAAGGACGGAAATGATGCGCTTCCATTTAGCCGAATATTATTTTCGTCTGCAACGCTTTTCCGATGCGATCCCGTTGTATGAAGGCGTGGCCATTTCCAACCTCAATAACCGCGAAGTAGCCGACGCTAAATTTCACCAGGGTTATTCGTATTTCACCTTACAACAATTTGCACAAGCCAAGCCCCTGCTGAATTCCATAAGGCAGATCAAGTCTGACCCTAACTATATTGATGCTAATTATTACTACGGTTTCATCGCCTTCCGGGATAAGGCTTACAGCGATGCTTTGACCAGTTTTAAGATCGTGGAAAACGAGCCGCAGTATGCGCCGATAGTGCCTTATTACGTGGCGCAGATATTATACGTGCAAGGAAAAAAAGACGAAGCCGTAGCTTATGCCGAAGCCAAAATGAAGACCGGTAAAACGCAGTATTACGACCTTGAGTTAAAGCAGTTACTGGGCCATGCCTACTTTGAGAAAAAGCAATACGCCAAGGCCTTGCCTTACTTAGAAGATTATGTAACCCGAAGTAAAAAGGTTCGTCGCGAAGACTTATATGAATTGTCGTATTCATATTACCAGGCTAACAATTATAATAAAGCTATTGATGGCTTTAAGCAACTAAGCGGTAAAGAAGATTCGCTAAGCCAACATGCCATGTATTTGCTGGCCGACTCCTATTTAAAAATTGGACAGAAGGCAAATGCCCGTAATGCTTTTTTGTTTTCATCGTCCAACAACAGTAATCCAACGCAACGCGAAATTTCACGGTTTAATTATGCCAAGCTTTCTTATGAGTTAGGCTACCAGGATGAAGCGTTGAAAAGCCTTCGCAGTTTTATGGCTGATTATTCGTCATCGGCATATAGCGATGAAGCCACTGAATTGTTAGTAGGTGTGTTGACGAATACTAATAATTATAAAGATGCGTTGACCTTGTTGGAAGGCATTAAAAATCCAACACCAACCGTAAAGAAATTTTTGCCAAGAATCTTATACGGTCGTGCAACGGAATTAATAAATGATGGTCGTTTGCAGGAAGCGGAAGCCTTGCTGGACAGGGCTTTAAAGGACCCGAACAATGCATCAGTATTGCCGCTGATTAACTTTTGGAAAGGCGAATTAGCTTATAGAAGTAATCGTATAGACGATGCCATTCGATACTATAATGCTTACTTAACAGCAGGTGCGCCCACCTCCGGCGAGGCCAACGAAAAAACAGCAAAGTATAATTTAGGCTACACCTATTATCGCAAAGAAAACTATGCAGTAGCCAATACTTTTTTTGAACCACTATCAAGAGGTGCTGCATTAAATTCCGATCCGTTGACACAAGATGCTTACATACGCACCGCTGATGTAGCCTACATGAACCGCAATTATCCGCAGGCACGCAGCATGTATGATAAAGTGATCAACTATTCCTGGCCTTCGGAAGATTATGCTACGTTTCAAAAAGCTATGATAGCCGGTATCAGCAATTCTACCGACAAAGTAAGTTTGATGAATAATCTCATTCGCAAATTTCCGCAATCAACACTTGTGGCCGATGCTAATATGGAAATTGCCAACAGCTATCTGGCGCAGGAACGTTACCGCGATGCGATCCCTTATCTTACCAACATCATCAATGCTACCGGTGGCAATAACAGCTTAAAGCCACAGGCTTATTTAAAATCAGGCATCGCTTATTACAATGCTAACGACAATGAAAAAGCCATCACGCAATACCGGCAGTTGCTTACCAATTATCTCAATTCGCCGGAGGCAGATGATGCCTTAGACAATTTAAAAACCATTTATGTAGCACAAGGCAAGCCCGGCGAGTTTGCCGATGTGGCACGGCAGGTGGGAAGACCCATATCAAGCGGCGCTGAAGATTCATTGACCTTTCAGGCAGCGCAGCTTCAATACGAAAACAATAACATGGGTGGTGCGTTAGATGCTATGACGAACTACCTGCAACGCTTCCCCAACGGCAGCAAAGCCACCAATGCTTACTTCTATCGTGGCGAGATTTATAACAGTCGTAAAGATTATAACAACGCCATTGCCAACTATGCCGAAGTAGCCGCCAGGGCGCCAAATACATTTGCGGAAACATCTATTTTGCAGGCAGCACGACTGACTTTTTTTGAGGTGAAAGATTATCCGCAAGGAGAGAAATATTATGCGCAGTTAAAGCAAATTACATCCGGGCAGGAGAACCGTTTGGAGGCGATGCGTGGATTGCTGCGCAGCCAATATCTACAAAAGAAATGGAGCGATGCGGTAAGCAATGCAAAAGATTTGATCCTACAAAAAGGGGCCAGCTCCGATGATAAATCATTGGCCAATATGGCGATAGGTAAATCGGCGCAAATCAGCGGCCAGTATGATGTTGCGCTTAGTTCCTTTAAATCGGTGATAGCGGTTAACAAGGCCGAACTGGGAGCCGAAGCCCGTTACGAAACGGCCAACACTTGGTTTATGACAGAGCGGTTTGCTGATGCGGAAAAAGCGGCCTTTGAAGTGGTGAATAAAAGCGGCTCGTATGATTACTGGGTTACGAAAGCTTACATTTTACTGGGTGATATTTATTTCAAACAAAAAGATTATTTCAATGCAAAGGCCACCTTTCAAAGCATTGTACAAAATAGTTTGAATGCGGAGCTGAAAGCAGAAGCACAAGCAAAGCTTTCGAGAGTTAATGAGGAAGAAAGTAAGAGCAGTAAAGTAAGTAGCCAGTAGTTTACGTGAGACGGCAGAAGTGAGACGTGAAACGTGAGAAGTGAAATGTGAGACGTCAACAAGAGCGGACATATTAAATACAAAGGCAAATAGCCTATATCACCTTACCACATTTGTACTATGAAGTTTTCCATTTTAGCAGGATTTTTTTTGATAGCGACGGGGGCCGTTGCGCAGGATACCACCGGGAAAAAAGTAAAGATTACCTCCAGCTTTAAACCGGTTTTGAAAGAAGCCGCGAAGATTAACTTCAATGCGTCGCCTGCCCTTAATGATACCTCAAAGCCTCGCCTGCAATACAGCATTCCCAATCAAAATTTAGCCTTTGCTTTTCAGCCGGGAACCTTGCGGCCATTGGCTTTGGCGGTGGATAGCGGCGGCCGTTGGACCAATGAAAGTTATATAAAGCTTGGCTTTGGTAACCTAAGCACACCGTTTATACAACTCGGTTTATCAGCGGGTGATAACAAAACCGCCGGCATTAATTTATACGGTAAACACGTCTCTTCAAAAGGAAAAATAAAGTACCAGGATTATAGTAATACAGAAGCCGAGTTGAATGCTTTTTATAAATCGGGCAACATAGAATACGATGCGCGGCTGGGCGGCTTGCAGGAGAAATATAACAAGTACGGTTTCGAGCCAAAGACCTTAACCTTCCCCAACGATTCTATTAACGTAAAGCTGCAAACCTGGCGCGGACGTGTTTCTTTTCACAACATCAACAGAACAGAATTCGGAATCTCGTATGCACCGGAATTAAAAGTAGATGTGTTCAACGATCAATTAAGTAATTCAGAAAGCAACACTTACATCAACGTTCCGTTGCAAAAATTTGTTACTAAAGAGTTTGGTGTTGACCTGGCTTTATCGGCTAATTTAAGCCGTTATTCGCCCAATAAAAAAACGGCTGTTACTAATAATTGGCTGGCATTTTCACCTTCGCTTTTATATAAAACGGCCAACATCAATATACAGGCGGGCATACGGCCGTCATGGGATAACAGCTTGTTCAAATTGTTTCCAAACGTAACCGCCGAAGTGGCTTCTTCTGATAAACGTTTCTCATTTCAGGCCGGCTGGGTGGGCTATCTGCGTAACTCGGGCTTTCAGTACCAGGCAGCAATCAACCCCTGGATTTGGGCGCCTTCTACCGTTTATAATTCAAGGATAGAAGAACGTTATGCCGGCTTTAAAGGTTCAGCCGGTGATCATTTTAGTTACAGTGCAAAAATTGCTTACAACAAAATCAATAATCAACCACTATTCACCAACGATACTATCGCCGGTGGTAAATCGTTCGTAGTCATCAACGAACCCGAATTAAAAGTGCTGAACTTTGGTGGCGAGTTAGGCTACACCGTTGGAGAAAGGTTATCGGTTATTTCTAACCTGCAGTTTAATCAGTACGATGCACAACTGGCTGCCAAAGCCTGGGGCCTGCTACCGCTGGAATTCAAGACCACCATGCGTTTGCAGGTGCTGAAAGATTTATATGTGAACAGCGAGCTCTTTGCCTTTAAAGGTCCATGGTATCAAAAAAAAGGCGGTGGCCGCGACAACCTTGGCAGCGCTGCCGATTTAAGTGCGGGGCTTGAATTTAAAATTATCAGTAACCTTAAGTTGTGGGCACAATTCAATAACCTGTTTAATAAAGAATACCAACGCTGGAACCAATATCCCGTTTACGGCTTTAACATGTTGGCGGGTGTTGTATTTTCGTTCGATCAAAAATCACACAGTGCTCCATCTTCTCACTAACTATTTATGGCAATACAAATCGGTTAGCATACCGGGTGTAGGCACCATCTTTATCCATTGCCAGCCTTCGCAGGTAAACGTGGTGGATAAACTCATTGTGCCACCTTCTTATGTGGCAGAGCTGCAAGCAAAAGCCGACGTAACTGAGCACCAGCTCTATTTTTTAAAAAGGCATCTTCAAAAAGAGAAAGAAGAAATTGTACACGACCTGCGCTTTTTCGGCGATGCCTTGCAGGAAAAAATTAATGGGCCCGGGTTTGAATGGCAGGGCCTTGGCTTTATTAACCGGAGTACGCAAACATTGCCTCTTCATCTTGGTTGTTTGCAACCCGTACCTGCGGCAAAAGTAGTAAGGGCCGATGCCCAACATGCAGTTTTAGTAGGCGATCATCAGGTGATAGGGTCTGCTTCATTGACAGGAAGCGAGGAGAGGGTGGAAACAATAGAAAAGAAAAAGCCGGTGTTGATACTTGTTGGTTGGATTTTGTTATTACTATCTCTTCTTGTCATTGCTTTTATTTTATACACTGGGAAGTTTAGGGTGAATGCGGCTGGTTCGAAGCTGGCACCAAGCGCTTACCACGCCATTACCATTGCGAATGAGAAGGCTTAATTTATTACTCATTCCCGATTGCTACATTTGCCGTCCTTTATGCCCCTTATTCATTATACCGCTTGTCCGGTTTGCCACAGCACAGCCATTCATAGTTTTAGCACCATAAAAGATTTCTCGGTAAGCCGCGAAGATTTTGCTATCTGGCAATGCGATGAATGTACGCTACGCTTTACGCAGGACGTGCCGGATGAAGATTCGATCGGGCCGTATTATGCGTCGCCAGATTATATCTCGCATTCCAATACCAACAAGGGTTTGCTGAACCAGCTTTATCAGAAAGTTCGCAACCACACCTTGCAGCAAAAAGCAAAATTGATAATCCGGTTTACAAAACAAAGAGGAAGTTTGTTGGACATGGGCGCCGGTGTAGGGGCTTTCTTATCCATCATGAAAAAAAGGGAGTGGGAGATAAGAGGCCTTGAGCCAGATGCTGTTGCCCGCAAAAACGCAAAGGATTATTTTGGTATTGAACTGGAAGAACCTTCCTCCATGCAAAACCTTGCTGCCAACAGTTATGATGCCATTACCATGTGGCATGTGCTGGAACATGTACATCAGCTTCATAACTATATAGAAAATTTGAAAAACCTGCTAACGGCGGAAGGGAAAATATTTATCGCCGTACCTAATTATACTTCGGCCGATGCTGAAGCTTATAAAAATTATTGGGCGGCGTATGATGTGCCGCGGCATCTGTATCACTTCACACCAAAATCTATCGAAGCATTAGTAACGCAACATGAGCTAAAGATCATAGCTAAAAAACCCATGTGGTTCGATTCGTTTTATATCAGTTTACTGAGCAGTAAATACAAGAATGGAGAAACCTCGTGGCTGGGTGCAGGCCTTACCGGGCTTCGTTCTAACGTTGGTGCACTATTCAGTAATGACAAATGCAGCTCTCTAATTTACGTTATTGCCAAAGCTTAAAAAGCAAACTGTAACTCGTAAATATGCGGCCATAATTTGCCCGTGATATAAATTTTTTTAGTTAGCGGATTGTAGCCGATTCCATTCAGCACATCGGCCGTTGGGTCTTCTGCCTTTACCCTGTTGTAGAGATCCGTTAAGTCCATTTTAGCTACTACTTTGCCATCAGCCGGATTAATTTTTAAGATCGTGTTATACTGCCATTGATTGGCATAGATAAAGCCGTTTACATATTCCAGTTCGTTCAAGTTCACCGCAGGCGTATCGTTTTCATACACGGGTAAAGTCTTTACTAATTTAAATGTACCCGGTTCGTAAAAATATAAGTTGTTGCCGCCGTTATTGCCAATAAGATACGTGCTGTCGTGTGTCAGACCCCAACCCTCGCCATTGTTGTAAGGCAACTGTTTTATTTTTTTAAAAGTCTTTGCGTCATAAACATGTACCACGCCTTCGCGGTAAGTAAGCTGGTAGATGGTATCGCGAAAGATGGTGATGCCTTCACCGAAGTACATCGAATCTAACTTTACTTCTTTGTCCACCTTTCCATTAGCCAGATCGTATTGGATCAATTTTGATTTTCCCGGCAGGCCAATGCTTTCTACCAACCGGCCTTTATAAAATTCCAATCCTTCCGTAAAATAAGTGGTGTCGTGCGGTTGCGTACTTACAACAGAATAGCTGATAGACGGGGTTTGTGGGGTAGGAGGAGGATTGCCGGTGCCGCTGTTATCATCGTTGTTTTTACAGCCAATGCCGATCAAGGTCATAAAAAAAATGGGGGCTAAAATTTTTTTCATAAGGCCAAAAATAAGGTTTGCGGTTTGTACGCTTTGTTAACCAATCTGGAATAATGCTTGAATTTTTAGAAAAAGAATATTATGTTTGACCATCTCCACGTATCCTAACTAATTCCACTCAAAAGTCCCTTTCCTCCAAACAATTTTTAGTTCCAGTATCGCTTTAAAAACTACCCGAATTCCGTAAACCTATGGTTACCGTTCAAACCGGGAACTATGAGGACAGTACTATCAGGACTTTTTTTTCTTCACATAGCCTTCCTTTCTGTGGCACAGGAACGTTGTGCCACTACCGACTATACGCAGTTGCAAAAAACAGCAGCATCGTTGCAGTCGCAACGAATAACAGAAGCAGAAAACTTTCTCCTGCGGCAGCAAACTTTAGCGGCACAAAATAAAACTACCGGCAGTACTCAAAATAAAAACACAGGAGCTTTTATTATTCAAATTCCCGTAGTGGTGCATGTGGTTTATAAGGATGGTGGGCAAGGTATTTCCGATGCACAAATACGAAGCGAGATAGAAGTATTGAACAAAGATTTCCGAAGAAAAAATTCCGATACGGCAAACACCCCGGAACGATTTAAATCGTTTGCTGCTGATGTGCAAATTGAATTTTATCTCGCCACCACCGATCCGAATGGCAAGGCCACTACAGGCATTGTACGCAGGCAAACGTCTATTGCCAACTGGCTATCTAACGACCATATAAAGTATTCATCGCAAGGCGGTGATGATGCCTGGGACAGCAAAAGTTATTTAAACATTTGGTTGTGCAATTTAGTATCAGGTTCCGGCTATGCAACGGTGCCCGGCAGCGATGGCGATAAAGACGGCGTTGTTATTAATGGCTCCGCGTTCGGAACCATTAACGTAAGCGGCAGCTATAATCTCGGCCGCACGGCAACCCATGAAATAGGCCACTGGCTTGGCTTGCGGCATATATGGGGCGATGCGCCCTGTGGTGATGACCTGGTTTATGACACACCGCAACAAGGCTGGTACACGCAAGGTTGCCCAAACGGTTTTCGTTCTTCATGCGACAACGGAACGATGGGCGATATGTACATGAATTTTATGGATTACACCAGCGATGTGTGTATGAATTTGTTTACTGACGGGCAGAAGAAGCGAATGCTTTCGAACTTTGCTGATGGCGGACCAAGAGCATCTATACTACAAAGCAAAGGCCTGCAAAAACCATGGCTGGAGGAATCACCTTTGGTAGAAAATACTTTTACTGCACTCATCTATCCCAACCCGGCACACGATGAAATAACGATTGTAATAAGGGAAGGCTGGAAAAGCAAAACGATTTCTGTATTCTCTGTCAATGGAAGCCTGGTGCAAACCATCGTCGCTGCTGCCGGTAGTCAAAAACTGAATATTGCTTCTTATAAACCGGGAATGTATTTTATAAAAGGGGCTGGCCTTAACGAAAAATTCATCAAGCTTTAAAGCATCATCGCAGTTACCTCTTTTGCTACAACCGGCGCCAGGGCAACACCAATACCGCCCAACCCCACCGCACAAAAAACGCCGGAAGAAATTTGCTTTACGATAGGTGCCTTTTCCTGTCCAAAACCCATGATGCCAGCCCAACGGTAGTCAATGCTATATTCATTTTTATAGTGCGGTAAAATAACGTTTGCCAGGTATGATTCTAAGTCGTTTTGTATAAACTCGGATAGCTGCATATCGGTGGTGGTTTCTTGCTGAAAGGCTTTATGGCGGCCGCCTCCCAGCAAAACCCTATCACCAAGGGTGCGAAAATAATAGAAACCTTCATCGGAATGAAAGGCGCCCTTAAAAGGAAGATTTTTAATGAGAGAGGTGACGAGAATTTGGCCACGGGCCGGAACAATATCCAGTTCGGGAAGAAGGGTTTTTGTAAAGGCGTTGGTACAGAGTAGGAGTTGAGAAGTTGATAGGTTGAGAGGTTGATTAGTCGTTAAGACTACGCTATTCTGACCCTCGTTGATCTCTTCTATTTCAATACCATTTAGTACAATAACACCCAACGCTTGTACTTTTTGCAATAAGGCCTGAACTAATTTACCGGGATGCAGATAGCCTTCCAGCTTATTTTTCACTAAATGCATTGATTGTCCAAACCCAAAAAGAGCAAGGTTTTCATCGGCTAAACGAAAGGTTCTTTTAGCATCGGTAATGGGATGTAAAAGAGAGTTGAGATAGGCCATATTTTCCCGGAGTTCTTCCGTGGTTGGCTTACCGTCTTCAAACAATTCATAACCGCCGCAGTTATCAAAGTCTATCGCCTTATCATCAAAATGTTTCCTTATTTTTTCCAATCCTTTAAACCGCATTGCCACTAATTGCAGCATTTGATCGGTGCCGCTGGTCTGTGCATCTCTCACCAATTCGCTTAGACTTCCAAATGAAGCAAAACCGGCATTGCGTGTGCTGGCCCCTGCGGGTACAATGCTTCTATCTACAAGGGTGATCTTTAGATTCGGATGTTTCTTCTTTAAATAAAAAGCCGACCATAACCCGGTAAACCCGCTACCGGCAATGATTACATCCTGCCGTGCAAAAAATGTTTCCCGTTCCCAAATACTGATCATAGCCGTATAAATTTCAACTACGAATTACCGGAAATAAAAAAGAACCGGACCGTTTTTCTTTCCGGCACAATAAATTCTTTGCTGCGTTGGCGGCCATCTTTTAACCTCCCGTTAATTGAAGTGTTATTACTTTCACCCCAAACAAATCTTATGAAAAAAGCAGCCTTTCTTTTTCTCGCTATTGTTTCGTTTTCGCTGGTGCAGGCACAGGGTCTTAAGGGCCTTTTAAAAAAAATTACGAAGGATACGTCCACTACTAAAAGTACCGGTGCCGGATTAAGTAATGCCGACATTGTTAGTGGTTTAAAAGAAGCGCTGAGTACAGGGGCACAGGCCAGCGCTAATAAACTATCAACTGTAGATGGCTTTTTGAAAGATGCCGCTGTAAAAATATTGCTGCCGCCGGAAGCGCAGAAAGTAGAAAAAACACTTCGGGCTATAGGCATGGGCAAACTGGTTGACAATGCCATTACCAGCTTAAACCGTAGTGCCGAAGATGCCAGTAAAAAAGCAGCCCCCATTTTTTTATCGGCTATTAAAAACATGAGTATTACCGATGCTTTAGGCATACTGCGCGGTGGCGATACATCCGCTACGTCTTACTTGCGCAAGATGACTACTTCTCAATTAGGAAGTGCTTTCCATCCGGTGATTGATTCTTCACTGGCTAAAACAAACGCAACCAAATATTGGTCGGATATGTTCTCGGCTTACAATAAAATATCGCTGACAAAAGTGAATACAGACCTGAGTGGGTATGTTACGGATAAAGCTATGAGCGGCATTTTTTATTACGTAGGCCAGGAAGAAAAAAACATTCGAAAGGACCCAGGCGCTTATGCAAGCAGCATTATTAAAAAGGTGTTTGGGAAGTAACAAGAACCTGATGCTTAAAGTAAAAGAGGGAATGAGAAAACGATAAGTTTGTTCATTTCCTCTTTTGATTGTTACTTGTCCTTTTCATGCTGATAGCCTGGCAAGTAGAGGCATGGCTGCATTTATTGAATGATGTATAACAATGCCGGCAATTTTTTTTCCTGTCCTCCTTCATCCTTTACTCTAATGTTTTGAATGCTTATGATGTCTCCCGGTTGCGCATAGTCATTGATGTATTTTTTTGCAAGGGCCGAGAAGGCGGACCCTTGACAACTCACTTCCTTAACGCCATTTTCATCATCAACAAGCTTTACTGTAAAGCTTAATACTGTGTATTTAATTTCAAAAGGCGCCTCCTTAATATAAACGCCTACACCCGGCAATGTAACAAATGTGCTTTTTGGAATTTTACTGCCAGATTCGAAGCCTCCGACATTTGCATTGGCTCTTGTTTGCGCCATGCTTGTTACTGAAAGGGATGCTATAAAAACACAGGTAAAAAAGAGACCTTTTAATTTGATTTGGTGACCGTTTTTGTTGTTCATGTGCGGTTGATTTGAGAGTGAAAGAACTAATAAATCAAATGGGAAACGGCTTGTGCGGTAAAATTATTATTCCGGTTACGAAATTTTCATAAAAAATTTTTTGCTTAGTAAGGATCGTTGAGAAACGGCAGGTGGCTTACCGAAGACGTAAAGATAACCGCCAGGCAAAGCCACAATACTGGTATCTTATAACTGGTAAGTGAAATGAAAAAATGTATATTAGTAATAACAGTTAAAACCCAGATAGAATTCGGTTAAAACCGGTATTGATTGATAGTAAACAATTACCTGCTTTTACCTCTTTCGCCAGCCTGCGGCAATTTTTGTTACGCAATCGTTTTAGTAACAAAGGATTTGTTTACAGCTTTTTATAATGAAGTGCAATCACACCACTTGAAAAAGTTTTCGACTCGACAAACTTCAATTTGGTTGTGCCGGATATGTCCTTAAAGAGCGACATTCCTTGTCCTAATATAATTGGATTAACAAAGAGCCAAAACTCGTCAATTAGTCCTTCATTCAATAACGATTGTGAAGCACCGGGACTTCCGAATATGATAATATTTTTTCCGTCCTCTTGCTTGATCCTATTGATGTTATCCAAAAGTTGGTCCCCAATAACCTTGGTGTTATGAAGTCCGCTTTCGTTCATCGTTTTAGATAATACAACTTTTGAAACCTTATTGTACCAGGCTGAATGTTGTTTGTCGTGTTTTGAAGCATTAGGTTGATCGCCTGCTTTTGGCCAATAGCTTTGCATCATTTCATACGTTATCCGCCCGTAAAGTGCAGTGTCGGCCCCGTCTGTCATTGTACCCACAAAGTCAAACATCGCTTCATCAAGATTTATCCAATTCATTTCTCCGTTAGGTCCTGCTACAAACCCATCAAGAGAGGTGTGCATAAAGAATAGTAAATTTCTCATCTATAATAATTAATGGTTAGTAACCTTTTTGTCGGAAAGTTTTTTAGGGTGTAGGATTATGGTTGCAGGTAACATAGAGGGCTTAATGCTGTAGTACTCAATGAACATTCAGCCTTGAACTTCAGTTGAATAAAGTTAATGATGTTGATGATACTAACTGTTGCATGGTTATTCATCAAGACAGAAGTATCGTTGATGCCTGCACATAGCTCATAATTGCTTGGTCGCCCCACCATAGCAGCAGGCTTGCCATTCGTGCTCTCTGTAGTTACAAAACTGTCCCAAACAAATTATTTATGATTTGCCTGACCGCATTCTTTGTTCGGTGTACGCTATCTTTTTCAAGATATGCTGTTAATGCGCTTGCTATTTCCTCTGGTTTCGCCGGATTAAAAAGTGTTGGTGAATTCTCTTTAAACCAAAACACCTGATTATGTCTCTCACTGGTAGTTGTGCAATAAACTAAGGCGTCAAGAGCAAGCAAGCTTAATGGCCTGCCCACATCCAACCATTTTTTTGCTCTCTGCCAATCAAACATAGAGGACGCAGTCAAAACACCCCAAGCAGGAGAAACATTTATAATCTGGTCTTTAAATTTTTCAAGCCAATCAAGCGTTTTACTGCTTTTAAAAAAAAGTAAAGCGGAACTATTATTAGCAAATGATTTTTCGGCTGAGACTCTTATTTCAGTTGTCACAATAGCAAAAGCCTCATCAAAGGGAAGGCAGGCGGCTAAAGCAGGTGCAAAAATCAAAAGTTCATCTTCCTTTCGTTTTTTCCACTGCTGCCGTATTCAGTCGGCCGCATACAAGCCAAGCACTTTGGCTGCAATTTCGTACGCCTTATAATTGATTGATCTGTTATAGTTAACCTTGGAAACGAGGGAATGTAAAACAGCCTTCTTATTAAATTTTTCAGCAACTCTATGACCTCGCTACTTGTGAAATTTTGAACGCAAGCAAAATTCACTGCTTTTTCAAGGTCTGTGTTAATTGAATGTAAATCCGGAAAAGGAAATTTCCCCGGCTCTTCTAGATCTGTTTTGGGTTGCGTTGCTTCGCCGTTTTTGTAATCATAAAAGTCATCGTGCAGATAATAGCCGTGTCCATAGATAGCGACAAGATTAAAAAATTCCAAAGGACGAAGTGCATAGTTGAATAACCGGTACTGACATTGTTTGCATAAATGATAAGGTTGCAGTCCTTTGTCGGGATGTTCCAGTTTTTCAACTGGTCGTGTCTTGCAACTTTCACATATGTTTTGTTCTGTCTTCATGACTTCCAATACAAAGATTGACACTATTATGCGCACCTTCCAAAAAAATTCCTATTTGTAAATGAACCACTTAAGGTTATACATTTTATATCGTCATTAGGACGATCAAATCTCATTAGACATTTTGTATTGTTGGTCATTTTATACAAGGTAATATGGAATGGTCTTGATCGTAATCACATGCAAAACATGCAATAGTGCGACATACAAAAGAACATCAAAGCAATACTTCGGCTAAGTCCATAAAAACAAAAGCAACCATCAAAAGATGATTGCTATTTAAAAGTCGTTAACCTAAGCTCCTTTGAGATACAGGGTTTTTACAAATGTATCGCCTCGCCATACGCTACCTCAATAGCATCTTTAATGCTTTCGCTAATAGTAGGATGCGGATGAATAGAATTTAATACTTCATGATACGTCGTTTCTAACTTGCGTGCAACAACTGTTTCAGCAATAATCTCTGTTACATTATAGCCAATCATGTGGGTACCCAGCCATTCGCCGTACTTCGCATCGAAGATCACTTTTACAAAACCTTCCGTATGCCCGGCCGCTGATGCTTTACCAGAGGCACTCAGCGGAAACTTACCCACCTTCACTTCATGGCCAGCGTCTTTGGCTTGCTTTTCTGTCATACCCACAGAAGCGATTTCGGGAGAGCAATAGGTACAACCCGGTACGTTGGCATAATCTAATATCTCCGGCTGATGCGCATACTTCTTTTCCGCATAACCAATGGCTTCTACGCAAATGATGGCTTCTTTGCTGGCTACGTGGGCTAATGCCTGGCCGGGTGTGCAATCGCCAATGGCATAGATGCCCGGTACATTAGTAGTGTAATATTTATCAGTGGCGATGCGGCCTTTGTCGGTTTTTATTCCTAATTCCTCTAATCCTATTCCTTCAATATTGGGCTGAATGCCAACCGCGCTTAATAAAACGTCGGCCTCCAATACTTGCTCGCCGGTAGCCGTTTTAATGGTGGCTTTTACGCCAGCTCCCGATGTATCTACTTTGGTAACCTCGGCGTTCACCATTACATCTATACCATTCTTCTTAAAGTTCTTTTCCAGTTCTTTTGAAATCTCTTCATCCTCCACCGGAACAATTCTCGGCATAAATTCAACGATGGTAACCTTGGTGCCCATGCTGTTATAAAAATAGCCAAACTCCACACCGATAGCGCCGCTACCCACTACTATCATGCTCTTTGGCTGAACCGGAAGCACCATAGCGTCGCGGTAGCCGATAATTTTTTTACCATCTATTGGCATCGCCGGCAGTTGGCGTGCCCTGGCGCCGGTGGCCAGAATAATATGGGCCGCTTCTACGGTTTGTTTGCTATTGTCGGCAGCCGTCACTTCTATCTTGCCTTTGGCGGCTAATTTGCCAACGCCCATGATCACATCAATCTTATTCTTACGCATTAAAAACTGAACACCTTTACTCATTTTATCGGCCACGCCGCGACTGCGTTTTACCACGGCGCCAAAGTCGTGCTGGCCAGTAGCCTCTATCCCGAAGTCTTTTGCATGTTTGATATATTCCATTACCTGAGCGCTTTTTAGTAAGGCTTTGGTTGGGATACAGCCCCAGTTCAAACAAATACCCCCCAGGCTCTCCCGTTCTATAATGGCGGTTTTAAAACCTAACTGCGCGGCGCGGATGGCGGCTACGTAACCACCAGGACCAGAGCCAATAACAACTACATCGTATGCCATAAAAATTTTAGATTTGAGATTTAAAATTTGAGATTTCGCCAGCCGCTTTATCGCTTTTTTGGCGTGGCGAAGCTAAAGGAAAAACAGCGATGCACAAAGGCGAATAGATGGATAGCTGAAAGGCATTTTGCTAACAGTTGGTTGCTTCATAAATCATACGGTTAAATGATTGGCCAAATGCCAATAAATTTGAATTATGTAAGCAAAAAACATTTGCTAATATTTTGGCGCCACCTAAAAAATCTCAAATCATCATCAGAAATTTAAATTGAATCCCTTACTTTTGCCGACCTAAAATTACAGTTCAATGGCACGAGTATGTCAGGTTACAGGCAAGGTACCGGTTGGGGGAAACAAAGTTTCTCACTCCAACATAAAAACCAAGCGCCGCTTTTTACCCAATTTGCAAACAAAGAAGTTCTTTCTGGCAGAAGAAAACAAGTGGATCACTTTAAAGCTGACTACCGACGCCATCCGTACCATTAACAAAAACGGATTATATAACGTAGTGAAGGGGTTGAGAGCTGAAGGACAACATATTTAATTGTTTGGTTGGATCGGTTAGCCGCTGATCAACTAATCAATAAGTCAATTACTAAACTAAATACAAATGGCAAAGAAAGGAAGTCGTGTACAGGTCATCCTGGAATGCACCGAGCAAAAAACTACCAGCGTACCCGGTACCAGCCGTTACATTTCTGAAAAAAATAAAAAGAACAATCCTGAACGCCTGGAGCTGAAGAAGTTCAACCCCAATCTGAAAAAGGTAACCGTTCATAAAGAAATTAAATAAGCAGTTGACAAGTTGATAGGTTGATATGTTTGGCCTATCTACTTTCCATCTGCCAACGTATAAACTTATTAACTTAACAAAATGGCAAAAGCAGCAAAAACGGCGATTAAATCAAAAGATGCAAGAGCAGCCGCCGAAGCAAAAAACTGGAGTAAGGTGATTAAAGCGGTGCGTAGTCCTAAAACAGGTGCTTACACGTTTAAAGAAGCGATTGTACACAAAGACAAAGTGAAAGATTTTTTAGCTCAAAAATAAGCAAGCCTTATAACGTTTGTAAAGCTGTCCGCTGTTGGTGGATGGCTTTTGTTTTTTGCATCCTATAATAAAACCGCCATACGCTTTCAGTCGTATCTTGCCGCCGTTAAAATTTAAAGCTGACCCTTTGGTAACCAACGGAAGTACTTTATAGCATAGCCAGGAGCGTTGCACTTGTGTACTTTTAGAGCAATATTCAACGGATATTAATTCATAAACACTCTCAGAAATTAGAGTGTAACTAAACGCTCTGCCTTTAGCGGAATGGGGGTTATTATGGGATTTTTTAATAAGCTGTTCGGAAAAAGGGAAAAAGAAACTCTTGATGAGGGCCTTCAAAAAACAAAAGAAAATTTCTTTTCAAAAGTTACCAAAGCCATTGCCGGCAAGAGCACGGTAGATGAAGAAGTGCTGGATAACCTGGAAGAAGCCCTTATCACTGCGGATGTTGGTCTTGAAACAACCGTGCAAATTATTGAACGCATTGAACAGCGGGTTGCCAAAGACAAATACATTAATACGTCTGAGCTAAATAAAATTCTCCAGGCAGAAATTGAAGCCACGCTGGTAGATGCGCCTTCGGCTAACAGCTATGCATTCGACCGCGACTTGCCTGCTAAACCTTATGTAATACTGGTTGTAGGCGTTAATGGTGTAGGTAAAACAACTACCATTGGTAAGCTTTCGTACAATTTTAAAAAGGCGGGTAAACAGGTTTTACTTGGTGCCGCAGATACCTTTCGTGCAGCGGCAGTTGACCAGTTAACTATTTGGAGCGAACGCACCGATGTGCCCATAGTAAAACAGGCTATGGGTTCCGACCCGGCGGCAGTAGCTTTTGACACGGTGCAAAGCGCTTTATCAAGAGGGTCAGATGTGGTGTTGATTGATACAGCGGGCCGATTGCATAACAAGTTTTATTTGATGGAGGAACTGAGTAAAATAAAACGAAGCATTCAAAAAGTAATTCCCGGTGCGCCGCACGAAGTCTTATTAGTGTTAGACGGTTCTACAGGCCAAAACGCCCTGGAACAAGCCAGGCAATTTACCGCGGCTACCGATGTTACAGCCCTTGCTATTACTAAACTCGATGGCACAGCTAAAGGTGGGGTAGTACTGGCTATTGCCAATCAATTTAAAATCCCGGTAAAGTTTATTGGTGTTGGCGAAAAGATGGAAGACTTACTGGTGTTTGACAAACACGAATTCGTTGACAGCCTTTTTAGCCTTACCGATTAAGCTCTGAATTCTTCTGTTACCGCTTCTTTTACAAATGATTTTGTTTGTTCGGTGTAACGCCTCAACGCATCATCCAAAGAGGGCATCAGCAAGCCCCTTTTGCTGGAAAGGGCACTATACAATGGGCGTTCAGCCTTATAGTTCATTTCTGCCGTAGTAACGGCAACAATGTATTTTCTATTTAAACTAAAACGGTCAGCCACCTCGTTGGCTAAATCAGCCCAGGTCAATTCGCCTTTGTTGGCTAAATGCCAAATCCCGCTTTCATCATCTACCAATAAATCCAATGTCGCATTCACCAAATCAGGAACGTAAGTAGGGGAGATGACGGCATCCTTCGCTACAGCCATTTGTTCGTAGTGTGATAAATTTCGCCTTACATCGTGTACAAAATTGTATTCGTCCCATGGGCTAAAAAAAGCACTGGTACGAATGACTAACGAAGATGGGTTGATTGTAAGAACTACATCTTCGGCTTCAGCCTTTGACTTGCCATAAATATTTAAAGGACTAATCCGGTCATCTTCTAAATAAGCACTTTGCTTTAAGCCGTCAAAAACCAAATCGCTGGAAAAAGTAAGTAGCTTAATGCCGTGCTTTGCCGCAGCCACCGAAAGATAATGCGGGCCATGCGTATTGTCGGCAACGCATTGATGCGCTTCTTCTTCGGCGTCATCAACCCGTACAAAACCGGCTGCATTAACGATGGCCCAGGGCTTGTACAAATCAATGGCTGCTTCAATAGAACGGCTATCGGTAATATCACAATCCTGTCTGCCGAGCAATGCATACTTTAAAAAACGTTGGTTACATATTCTTGCGAAAGCCCTGCCCAGCGTACCATTGCGACCGATGATCAAAATCGGGGTTGTATGGCAAGGCGTGTGCTGAACCGTATTTTGAAGAAGTTGGGGGCGATGAAAAAAACGATCGTTGCGCTGCCACCAGCCTTTGTCATTTGACAAATGATGAGGAACTGAATTAGTGCCCAATTGTTTTACAAAATCTGCTAAAGCGGTAGCACGTGGTATTCCATTACTAACATCAAAAACACCGGGTTCATAATCGCCACCTGGTTCGGTCAGCAGTTTATTCCATCCGTAGGAGCCAAGCATAGCCCAGGCTGTAACCCCTTCTATAGTTACTCCTTCTTTTTTTAACGTGGTACAAGTTTGCCAAACATAATTAACCCAACGCAATTGATCTTCCCGATGGCAATGAAGATGAACCTCCGTTATGGCAATAGGCTTTTTATAACGCTGCCATGCCTCCTTTAAAAGAACCGCCAGGCCAGATTGTTCCTTTAGCTCAACCCTCGCGGCCTCCACATCAGCATAACGATGGTGACGGTTGCCGCCGTGTGTATGTTTTGGATAACGGCCCAAACGGGCATCTAAATAACGTTCGGAAGTGAGATAATGATTAAACCCGAAGATATCGGGTACGCAAACATTTTCCTGAAAGAATAGCAATTCATTTTCCTTGATTTTATTCTTAATAAAATACCTCCAAAGAATATGATTGTTATTTACCCGGCCACAGAGTAAATCATAGGTTAACCAGCGGCGCCGGTTTTCAAAATCGGCTTGATATTTCAGAGGGCCGGTACTATATGTTTTACCTAAATCTTCTGTTTGAACCAGTTTAGCCGCAGGGTTAATTTTTCGGATGGCCTGCATGGAAAGCGCCACCCCTTTCAGTTGGTTCAACAGCATTTTAAGGAAAGAATGATCATCAGTTTTATGGGGATACCAAAGACCGTACAATCCGCTGAAACGGGCTGTGGTCAGGGGTTCGTTGACGGGTGTATAGTAGTTAATAAAAGGGAATTCCGTAGCTACTTTTTCGGCGTAAGAGGCCAGCAAATAAGGAAACTCAGGATCGGCAAGATTAGTGAATGCGGGTCCACTTCCATGATGTAGCAACCCCGCAATTACTTCAATGCCATGTTGCTTTAGTTGATCTAACTGGCCAGTAATCCATGTCCAATCTATAAGGCTGTTTTTCTCCGGCTGATGTTTTTCCCAAAGGATAGGATAGCGTATTTTTTGAATACCCGTTTTAGCAATATCGGTTACATCGCAAGCCCGATGGTAATGACCCGAATAAACTAACTGGTCGAAAAAGCTATCCTGCACACGATTAATTGTACACTCAATACCACCCCACAGTGCGAGCCCTATTTCATTGTAATCTGTTACCATAACTTACAGTTCAACTTGCAATAAAGAAATAATTTCTTTCCGTTGTTGTAGTGATAAGTTATACTCAACAACAATGCAATTAAACGTAGGCTTTTTCCTCCGTGCCTGTTTTCAATGTTCTGCTTCTTTGCTTAACCGTGCTTTCTATATTACGCACCATTTGGCTCCAGGTCCTGTCCCAAGAATTACCCATCAAAAAGTCATCTACTTTTTTTCTCCAGCTTGCCTTATTGCGCTTCGCTAATTCGCCTTCAGCCGCCGTAATAAATTCTTGCGCATTAGATACGATATGTACCAGCTTATTATTGCCGTATGGCGAAACCACATCACGAATAGGAGTAGAGATGACAGGTTTGCCGGCAGCTAAATATTCAGGTGTTTTAGTTGGCGAAATAAACCGGGTACTTTCATTGATAGCGAAAGGTACAATAGCTATATCCCAACCCGCAATGTAAGAAGGTAACTCTTCATACTTCTTTCCACCGAGGTAATGGATATTATCATACTTGGGTAAAGTAGCAGGATCAATTTTTACAACGGGCCCTAACAATACAAACTGCCAATCGGGTTTTGCTTTAGCTACAGCATCAATCATTTCTATATCGAAGCGTTCATCTATCACGCCAAAAAAGCCAAAGCGCGGATGTGCTATATGGGCCTGATCGGCGGGATCCGTTTTTACCCGGCGTGCTTTTCCAAAATGCGATTTGTCTATACTACTGGGGAACGCATGAATATTGTGATGATCGTTTTTCTTGTGTTCGTAAATGCTATGGCCGCCAGTGAATACAATATCGGCTTTAGCGAAGAGGTGTTTTTCACGTTGTGTAATGTCAGATGGTGCAAACTTAAAGGCTGATAATTCATCCATGCAATCATAGATAACCAACTCAGGATTCAGATGCTCGGTAAATGGCAATGCCATGGGCGTGTAATACCAGCTATAATAACGCTTCACCTGCATTTGTAATAACAGGCTTGAGACTAATTTTTGTAAGCGTTTATTCACATCATCTGCAGATAAGCCGTGTTGCAGATTTGGTGTTACTACATATAAATTCTCATTGTAGTTTTCAATATGAAGTCTTTCTTCACCATCGGTAAAAATGGGTTCTTCTATAAAAAATACTCGCTGATGTTTTGAAAAACGGGTAAGAAGATGATTCGGCCTTTGAAAAACAAAGCCCCATCTCAGGTGAGAGAAACATAGCAGATCAACTTCGTGCAAAAAGGCACAGCTAACTTCTTCAATATTTTTTATCATGCTTTTATAATTGCTATTTATATGCCAGCAATATTTCCTATGGAAATCGCAAACAGAAAATAAATTTTTAAATTCGGTTGTAGAATTTCATCCTCAATGGACTGTGCCAACCACAAATAAAAAAAGGCTGATGTATTCAGCCTCTCGAATAGTGATGTAATCTAACCTTATATCTTAACACCGAACGTTAATGCAATTTTTCCTGCGGTATTCTTGAGCGTTGCATTGTAATAAGTGGCGCTTTGCAAACGGTACGGCACATCAACATCTTTATTCACCGCATACACATAAGTAGCATCAATAAAAAATCCTTTATGCCGGTAGCCTAACCCCCCGCTTAAGTTTAAATGGCTGCCGCTTTCGTTATGAATGTTTTGGTAAGGATTGCCATAGTAAGCTACACCCGCACGTACCATCACGGTAGTAAATTTTAATTCGCCGCCGGCCCTAAAATTAAAGGCGCCTTTGTAAGCGTTGCTGATGGCTTTGTTCAGCGAAGTGAAATACGTTTTTGTATCCTGACTAGTGGCCTGTGAGTTATCGGTAAAATAAGACGACATGGGATAAGCCGTATATTCAACATCAGCAGTAATAAACCCTTTTTGCTTTGTAACATCCTGAATTTCCCGCAATACATACGATACACTTGCTATTAATTTCAGCGGCGTCATTTGAATGTATTTGAACTCTGATGAAGCGGTGGTTACATCTTCCAGCTTTTGTGTAAAGGTTCCTTTGTAGCTTTCGGTATTGGTAGTAATCTCCGCGGTGTTTTTATCAGTAAGGCTGTAAAATGTTGGCGTATGAAAAGCAAAGCCTAACCGCCAGTATTCTTTCGGTTTATAGATGATCCCTCCTTTTAAATTAATACCGGCGCCTGTTGTAATTAATCCCTGTTTATAAATAGCATAATCGAACTTATTATTAGGGTTGGAAGTAGCATCGGCTTCTACAAATTCAGCATCTCTTTCCATGCGGTAAACAGGAATGCCAATTGTGCCGCCAACTAAAACTTTATCATTCAAGTTGACGCCGACACCTAACGCAAATTCGGTGATACCACCACGGGTAGTAATGGTGTTTTGCTGTAGTAAACCGCTACCAATCGGCGCTCTTGTTTGAAAACGATAGTTATTGCTTGATCCTCCACCAATGGTATCAATCCAGTACGTATTAAAAGCCAATGAAGTTCCAAACGGATAGTTAGATGCAACCGCATTAGCATCTTTAATATTAGCATTATTTATTTCATCTAAGAACTTTTGCGAGTAGGAACTGCTGTTATTTTGTCCGCGGTAAACAACATCGCTTTTAAAATCCGCTACCTGGTTAATAGCAAGACTGAAAGCGGAGCTGCGTGTTTTTCTGTTGTCGCTGCTGCCCCAAACAACACCCGAGGTGCCAATAGCAAATTTATTGGTAGTGCTATTTTCTTTACGGCCAAGATAGGTTGCACCCGTTTGTCCAAATTTGTAGTTGGGTGTAAACACCACATCGCCGGTACGATAAAACCCAAGCCCGGCGGGATTTACAAATGTAGCCGTAATGTCGCCACCCAGGGAGCCCATAGCGCCTCCAATGGCTTGTACGCGGGCCGTACCACTCTGCACATTAAACGCATTGCGCAATGCATCTATAGGCTCCTGTGCCCAAATAGTACTTGACGAAAACAGGGCGATAAGTATCGGTAAAAGTCGTTTCATATAACTACGTTTATGATGATCGGTAGGAGCAAGGGCAGGCCTGGTGATGCGATGATCGCATCAGTACCTGCTTAACTATTTTTATTTACAAACTATCTGCCTTAAAATTTTCTTACCGGCGCCGTGCTGGTACCCGAAGAACTGCCGGATGATGAAGATGATGAAGATGATGAACCCGATGAACTTGGCGTGTTGGAAGAACTGGAATTTGAATTAGAATTACTGTTTGATCCGCCAAATGTGTTTCTTAAAAAGCTACCGGCGTTGGTATTGCTTCCGCGATAATTTTCATTGCTGTTATTCGAAGAATTATCGAAGGAGCGGCTCTTTGATGGCGAGTTTGAATTATTGCTGTTTGATCCATTGTACACATTCATATTAGAGGTACGCGGCCTGCTATACACCTGGGTAACATTGCCGGAATAGTATGGATTATTGTAGTAAGGGTTGTAACAATAATTATTGCCGTAAGCAATCTTTGGATTGTAGTAATTATTATAGCCGTAACTATAGTTGGGATAATAACCGTAGCGATTATAACTATAATTATTGTAGCCATAATAATTAGCAGGGTTGTAATAATAAAAATCATAGTCATCTAACGTAGAGTAGCGACGGTACTGCGTCTTCATGCGTAGGTAACGATCTTCACGCACCGCCTGATCGTTTTCATAATACTTTTCCTGCTTATCTTCCGTGCGTACATATTCATCACGCTGGCGCTCCGGCGAAAAATAAACATCATCCGGCGTTTGCCCGGTTTTATAAGAAGTAGTACAACTGGCGAAAACGAGTACTAAAGAAACAAGGGGTAGATACGATTTCATGGCAGATGATTTAGAGGTTAATATTATTTTTGCCAACACAGTAAATTTCAATCATTTTGCTGTTAAACAAAAGATAATTCAAATTCAACGGTTTCAGTGCTTTATTCATATTTTTTCTTCAGAAAAAGTTTACATTTTCGGATAGAATAACTGCAAACTACGAACCATAAATCACAAATAAAAAATGGGCAAGGAATTGACATCGCGTTCGGAAAATTATTCGGAATGGTATAATGATTTGGTACGAAAGGGAGGCCTGGCCGACTATTCAGCCGTTAAGGGATGCATGGTAATCAAACCGTATGGCTTTGCCCTTTGGGAGAACATGCGTGATGTGTTGGACAAAATGTTCAAAGACACCGGCCATCAAAATGCTTACTTCCCCCTCTTTGTTCCAAAGAGTTTATTTGAGGCAGAAGAAAAAAATGCGGAAGGCTTTGCCAAGGAATGTGCGATAGTAACGCATTATCGTTTAAAGGCCGATCCGTCAAGGCCGGGCAAACTGATGGTAGATCCGGAAGCAAAGTTGGAAGAAGAGTTAGTAGTGCGGCCCACCAGCGAAGCTATCATCTGGAATACGTACAGGGATTGGATCCAATCGTACCGCGACTTACCATTATTGATTAATCAATGGGCCAATGTAGTGCGTTGGGAGATGCGTACCCGCCTGTTTCTTCGTACCGCAGAATTTCTTTGGCAGGAAGGACACACGGCACACGCGACAAAAGAAGAAGCCATAGACGAGGCAGAAAAAATGCTGGAAGTGTATGCCACTTTTGCGGAAGAGTATATGGCCTTACCGGTAGTACGCGGCATTAAAACACAGAGCGAACGTTTTGCCGGCGCGGAAGATACGTACTGCATTGAAGCCATGATGCAGGATGGTAAAGCCTTGCAGGCCGGTACCTCGCACTTTCTGGGGCAAAATTTTGCCAAGGCTTTTGAAGTAAAATATTTGAATAAAGAGAACAAGCAGGAATATGTTTGGGCCACGTCGTGGGGGGTAAGCACAAGGCTCATAGGAGCCTTGGTGATGGCGCATAGCGATGATGATGGTTTGGTGTTGCCGCCACGCATTGCGCCGCTGCAGGTAGTCATTGTGCCCATCTATAAAGGTGAAGAACAAAAGGCACAGGTGGACGAAGCCGTAAGCAAAGTGCTGAGTCAATTTAAGGTTGATGGTATTAGAGTAAAGTATGATGACAATGATAACACAAGGCCGGGATGGAAGTTTGCCGAGTACGAATTAAAAGGCGTACCGATAAGAATAGCAATTGGCGCCAGAGATTTACAAAACGGTATTGCCGAAGTAGCCAGAAGAGATACAAAAGAAAAGGCTTCGGTACGTTTGGATGGATTAGCGGAACACTGTAAGCAACTGTTGGAAGAGATTCAACAGGCCTTATATAACCGGGCATTGGCTTTTCGTGATGACCATACTACAAATGCTGATAGCTGGGAAGAGTTTGAACAAATTTTAGATGGCAAGGCTGGCTTCGTGTCGGCGCATTGGGATGGTACGGCCGAAACCGAAGAAGCCATTAAAGAAAAAACGAAAGCTACTATCCGTTGCATTCCGCTTAATAATAAACAGGAAGAGGGACTATGTATATTAACCGGAAAGCCTTCTGCACAAAGGGTTTTATTTGCGAGGGCTTATTGATGTCAGAAGATATTTTTGAAGTTAAAATAAATGAAGAGGGGAAGCGATCTATTCAAAGAATCTATACCGGCGCAAAGACCCTGTTATTGCTTTGTATAATTGATTCTGTATTTAGTATTGTTAGGATGCTACCAACCTTAAAATTCCTTCCTTTTGTTTTTAACCCAACCGATTATCGTCGATCGGCTTGGTTTACTATTTTGAATCTAGTCTACCGCTTGTTCTATATCGTCGTGACGCCGATGCAGGGTTATTTTTATTTTAAATTTTCTAAGATGACCAAGCAAAGCCTTGTTACTGCTTCTTCAAAAGAGTATAATATGGCTTTGTCCTTTCTTGTAAAAATTATTTTATTATTTACCATTGGCCTTCTTGCAAACATAATTTATATGTTTATCTTAATAAAATTGGATCGTCAACAACATTAAAAAATATGGAACAGCCATCATCACTCTTTTCACTTGCTATTGATCCGGTTACCAAAACACACCTATCCGAAACGTCCAAGTGGGCAAGGTTTCTGGCTGTTATAGGTTTTATTTTTCTTTTGCTTTTCTTAGGTGTAGGCGTATATGCCTCCATCATTTTAACCCGTTTCGATAGTGCTTTTTCCGGATCATCAAGATATAGAGGCATGGGTTATGGGTTTGGTGCGGGAATGTTGGTGGGATATGTGATCACTGCGCTGGTGGCGTTTTTTCCTTTGCTGTTTATGCTCCGCTTTGCCAATAAAATGAAGCGGGCCCTAAATACCGATGATCAGGCGTTGCTGAATTCATCTTTTCAAAACCTCAAAATTTACTTCCGTTATATTGGCATTATTGCTGTCATCGGCATAGTGATTATGGCGCTGTCGTTCTTTATGGGCGTGGCTTTCAGCACTATCAATTAACGGAGAGGTAGTTGTAATCTTTCAACAGCACTTCTAAAAAATCTTCCGGGTCAAGGTGCGTATCAATCTTCAAATGAGCTTTAATTTTTTCGGATGCCATAAATGCCATGTTATGGTCTTTATGTTTTTTTGAGGTATCTATTATTCCTTTCAACGCATTCATGTCTCTGTCGCTTAACTGCATAATCTGCGGAAATTGCGGAATGTATTTGTCCGATACTTCCAGGAAAACGGTATCAGTCAATTTTTCTTTTTGCCTGGTATTGATTAAAACCGTACGGGCTAAAATATCGCCAAGGCGCTGCTGCTTCCTGGTGTTTACTAAAATTAAATCAGTGATCAAAAAAACTACAGCAATTACTAAGGCGCCATACAGTTGGGGCGACACAGACATGCCGGCAGCACTGATAAGAATTATCAGAATAATTAAATACAGTAACATAGAGTCTGATGTGCGGATAAGCCAGCGTATAATAAACTGCCCTACAGAAGGCCGGCCGCCATTCTCACTGATAACCTTGATGCCCATAATCTTCTTTCCAATACTTTGTCCGTTCATAGTGGTTTCCAGCACCACATGATATAAAATAAAAGGTAGCATCAGCAGTAATTCAATCGCATTCAAGGTTACTCCGCTATGAATTTGATCTTCGCACCATGATAAAAATTTAAAAGCGATGACCACATAAAAAATCAGAATAATTATATCAATCACCCAGGCCAGCAGGCGGCGGTAAAAGGGCGGAGCGGTAAATTCAATATCAATATTAAAATTGGTGCCGATGCGTACGGTGCTCATTGGTCAAATATAAAATTTTACAGCGGTTTATTTTTTACGGTTAACGTGTTATAAATGATCGAAGTCTCGACCAATTTTTGTTTTTATTGATTTTTCCCAAACAATAACTTTCCTACGGGTTTACCGATTGTGAGACACACCCGGTGGCCATTAATTCGGTCGTTTGTTTCTCCCAAATGACATAAGAAAGAATTCAGTGAACTAAAATTATTTTCGAAGCGCAGGCTTTGCCGGATAGAAAATTTGAAATCCTTTGTACACACTGTTATGCAAAATGGTTAGATGATTTTCCTGGGGCAGGAGTAGTAAGGTTACAGAATTATTTTTATTGCCGGCTTGAAGAACTTCTGCCAGTTTTCCTGCATCCTCTTCCATTTGCTTCCCTTCGTTACCCACCGAGATATAGATGGTAGCAGAATCAGCATGATTCTTTATCAAAGCTGGTGCGGCAGTCAACAGACTTTCGCTATCCCACCAAAGGCTCGGGCTCACAATCATATAATGCGTAAACAAAGAAGGCTTTTTTAAAAGAATTTCTGTAGCCAGCAAGCCGCCTAACGATTGCCCGATAAGGGTTTTAGCGGAACCAACCTTATATCTCTTCTCTATAAATGGCTGTAATTCTTTTTCTATGAAGGCTATAAGTTTTGCCGAATGGCCTGTGGTAGGAAAATCTTTTTTATCCTTTTCAATCGTAGTGGGAAAGGTAAAGTCGCGGCGGCGGTCCACATTGGCAATGCCCACAATAATGGAGGGCGGCACGGTACCAATCATGGTTAAAAATTGAACGATGCCGGTGACATGAATAAAGTCTTCGTTGGCCGACCCATCCAGCAAATAAATGACCGGGTACCTGGTAGCTGAATCAGCGGAATAGCCATCGGGCAAGTAAATATTGAGGGTTCTTTTTTCACCTAATTCAACAGACGAAATGGTTTGTACCACACCCAAAACAAAAGCGGTTTCATTAACTTTTTTTTGTGAAGTCTTTTGGGCAAATGCATGATTGAAAAAAGCGAATAATACTATTGCTAAAAGAAATCTATTCATACAAAATGAAGGTTTTCGCAGACGTGTTGTTGAACATAAAAACGTACTAAATTCTTAATTCAAAAAAGCTATAAATATTGATCTGCTTACCTGCATAACGATTTTCAGCCAAGAGAAAATTGATACCGCTGTGAGGGCCTTTGTGTTTATAGAAACATTATGACTCCTAAAAGCCGGGTCCCATTGGAACTGTGTGTTCAACATCGTTGAACACGCAGTTCCGTGGAAGCTCAGAATCTTTTTGAATTAATTTTTATAAACATGGCGCTATTTCAAAGCGGGAAGAAATGACTTGAAGTAAGAGGCGAATTACTTATAAAACCTTCCATCATAAAATTAGTAGCGCAATAGTTTAAGGCCAACTAAAATAATATCCTTGCCGGTTCAAGTCACTTCGTATTTATTCTTTATTATGCTTTTTCTTATGCCTCTTCCTCCAGCAAGTCTTCTTTGATTTCTTCGCTTGGCAGGGTCAGCACTTTGTCTATCCGATGCCCGTCCATGTCAATAATTTCAAACTTAAAACCTTTCCATTTTAGCTTTTCGCCGGTAGTAGGGATGTGTTCCAGTTCGTGCAAAATACAGCCGGCCAAGGTATCAAAATCCAGCTCTTCATCGGTCAGCCATTCGGTACGGTTAAAGTGCGAAAGGAAATCGTAAAAAGGTATTTGCGCATCTACTAAAAAAGTTCCATCACCTCTATCTGTTATCTCATAATCGGCATTGCCGGGTTCGGGCAGTTCGCCAACAATGGCCTCCAGTATGTCATTCAGGGTTATCATGCCTTGTAAACTGCCGTATTCATCTACTATAAAGCAAGCATGAAACTTGGACTCTTTAAACTTCGCCATCACCTGATAAGCGGTATTATTATCGGGTACAAAAAGGGCGGGTATCATCATGTCTTTGAACATGATAAAATCATCGGAAATATAAAGGTCTTTTAACGATACTACGCCTTTGATGTTATCTATTTCACCATCGCAGATAGGATAGAAGGAGTGCGGTTGCTGAATGATCTTTTCCCTGATCTTGTCTTCGTGATCGGCTACATCAAACCATACAATATCGCTTCGGTGCGTCATAAGCGAAGTGATGTTGCGGTCGCCCAAATGAAAGATTCGTTCAATCATTTCTTTCTCTTCATGCTCCACCGAACCCGACTCTGTGCCCTCGCTGATGATGGCCTTTATCTCTTCTTCGGTAACGTTATCCTCCCGTTTATTTTTAATGTTGAAGATCTTAAAAAACAGGTTGCTGGTTTTATTTAGCAGCCAAACAATCGGGTGGGTAATACTGGCAAAAACCCGCATGGGTGGAGCTACTATTTTGGCAATATTTTCGGCATTGATTAACCCAAGGCGCTTGGGAATCAACTCGCCAAAAACAATGGAGAGAAACGTAACAATGATAACAATAATGGTGGTGGAAATCGTTTTTGCATAAGGCGCCAGCAGGGGAATTTTATCAAATGTCGGCTTCAGATACCCACTGAATTTTTCGCCGGAATACACGCCCGTAAAAATGGCGATCAGCGTTATGCCTATCTGTGCGGCCGATAAGAATATTTCGGGGTTATGGGAAAGGTTCAAGGCGTTCCTTGCTTTTTTATCGCCTTTCTCGGCCATGCTCTCCAGGCGTGGCTTTCGGGCTGAAACCAGCGCAATCTCCGACATTACAAAAAGGCCATTAATAAAAATCAAACAAAGCAGTATAACAATATCCATTTATAAATTTTAGATGACAGGGCTGAGCCGCCCAAAATTATGATGATACAGGAAAGCCATTAAATATCCTGCCAATACACCCAGCAAGGCGCCTCCCAAAATATCCAAAGGGTAATGAACCCCCACATAAAGTTGCGCAAAACAAATAACCGTGGCCCAGGCATAGGCGAGGTAAACCCATTTGCGAAAGATGCTTTGATAGGTTAGCACCATAAAAGTGGCCAGACCGAAGTGGTTGGCCGCATGGTTGGATACAAAGCTGTAACCACCGGGACAGGCGCTGATAACAAGCCGCACCTGACCAGCCAGCGACGGCTCGTTGCAAGGCCGCAGGCGGCGGATAATTTCTTTAAAAGCATAAGTTCCCAGTAAGTCGGCAAGGGCTACGGTAGCGATAAAAAAGCCGCACCACAACAAGCCTTTTTTGCCCCAATTTAAAACCACAAACACAACAATAAAAAGATAGAGCGGCACCCACAAAACGGCTTCGCGAAGAAAGGGAAGCACAGCATCAAACAACGGGTTAGCCAGCTTATGATTAAAGAATAAAAACAGCCGCTGGTCCCACTCCTGCACCTGTTGCCACAAAGAAACTGTTAAAGCTGTACCGTGCATGTGGCAAATGTAGGCCAATGAAAAATCTTCGTCGAAATGTTAGCCTTTTGCCAGCGAAATAGATTTGCTTTACCGTCCTGTTTTAGCAAAAATTATTTCTACCGGATGTTCCTGCACCTGCGCCTTCCAAAAACATTATTATGGGTGATTAACCTGTTGATCATCTATACCATTTTGTTCACCCTGTTCCGGTGTACGACCCTGGTTCTATTCAAGCCCGAAGGCGAAACCATCAGCAATGTGTTACCTTCTTTTTTTTTAGGATTGCGGTTTGACCTGCGGTGGATCAGCATTTTGTTATTGCCCATCATTATCGCCAGCATGTTGCCGCAACTATCGCCTTACTTTTCCCTTCGCAACAAAAAGCTTTGGACCTGGTACTTAGCCGTTGCTACTTTTTTCGTCGTGCTCATTTATACTATAGACTTTGGATGCTTTGCTTATTACCGCGTTAGGCTTGGCGCCACCGTATTAAACTTTGCCGACGATGCTGCTATCGCTACAAAAATGTTATGGCAATCGTACCCGGTGGTATGGATGATTTTGGGTTTGCTGGTGATGATGGGAATACTGCGTTTTCTTTTTCAGCGCTTACATACCACCGTTACCGATAAAACGGAAGGCAAAGGAATTTTATACAAAAGAGGATGGTTTTTTTCGATGTTAATCGTACTAACCATTTTTATTTATGGGAGCTTTCCTGCGCCGCTGAACTGGAATGCGGCTTTTAAGTTAAAGGATGATTTCAGTGGCTATCTGGCACTTAATCCCTTGCAAACTTTTTTCTCCACCTTGGGCAACCGCACGCCGCATTTTGACGAAGGCAAAGCCAAAGATTTATACCCGGCCCTAAGTAGCTGGATGGGTTGGGACGGCCATGCAAAAAGCTATCGCAAAATTGTAGCGCCGGTGTCGAAGTTCTTTACCGGTAAACCCAATGTGGTACTGGTTGTGTGCGAATCGTTCAGCATGTACAAAACCAGCATGAGCGGCAATCCGTTGAACACAACGCCTTATATAAAATCTATGTGCGACAGCGGGCTTTTTTTCAACCGCTGTTTTACGCCGCATTTTTCTACAGCCAGAGGGATGTTTGCCACCATCACCGGCATCCCGGATGTACAACTGGCCCGCTTTAGCACCCGCACCGAAGCGTCGCAAAACCAGCATACCATCATCAATAATTTTGAAGACTACAACAAATTTTATTTTCTCGGCGGCAGCCCGGCTTTCAACAATTTTGAAGGTTTGATTAAGAATGTGACTGGTGTGCAAATGGTTACAGAAGGCGCCTTTGTATCACAGCCCATTGATGTTTGGGGCATTAGTGATAAGAACCTTTTTTTAGAAGCCAATAAATTATTTACCAAACAAAAAGAACCCTTTTTTGCAGTGGTGCAAACCTCCGATAATCATCCGCCTTACAGCATTGCAGAAGAGGACAAGGATTTTATTAAAAAGGAACCGGATGCCATTGAGTTGGAAAAATTTGGGTTTGAATCAGCCGCGCAATACAATGCCATGCGCTACTTCGATTACAGCGTCGGCAAGTTTATTGAGTCGGCAAAGAAGGAGGCTTATTTTCAAAATACCTTATTTGTTTTTGTTGGCGATCATGGCGTAGCCGGCAATGCAAAAAATATTTATCAACCCGAATGGACTGAAGACCGGTTAACTGAAATGCATGTGCCGCTCCTGTTTTATGCACCCGCCCATTTACCCGCAGGGGTCAGGAATGAAGTAGTATCGCAGATAGACGTGTTGCCCTCCATAGCCGGCATTGCCGGGCAAAAGCATGTGAACAGTACTTTAGGACGAGATGTAGTGAACAATCACAATAATCACAGCGCATTTTTTATCCGCCATGATGAAGGTGAGATTGGCCTGATAACCGATGATTTTTATTTTACCAAGAACACATTGTTTGAAAAAGAAAAGCTGCAACTGTTGAATAAAGAAGCGCATTACAGCAAAGCGCAATTGGATTCCGTTCAAAAAAAACTAAGCGTTGTCACGTCGGCTTATTTAGAAACGGCAAGATGGATGTTGGTCAATAATAAGCAATAGCCGCAACGAATTATTTCAATAAGTTTTTAATCTCGCTTAGTTTGAGCAAGGCTTCCACCGGCGTTAACCGGTTTATATCAATCACCTCCAGCATCGTACGAATTTCATTAAACGTTTGGCTGTGCGCATCAAAGATGCTAAGCTGAAGCTTAGGCGCAGCAAGGGTTTTAAGGTTTCCGGCCACGGGGTTCTCAATGCCCTTAGCTTCTAAACTCTTCAATACCTCATTGGCCCTTTTTACCAAACCATCAGGCATTCCAGCCATCCTGGCTACATGAATACCAAAACTATGCGTACTGCCACCGGGGGCCAGCTTGCGAAGAAAAATAATTTTATTGCCCACTTCTTTATTAGTGATGTGATAGTTCTTAACCCGCGGAAATTTTGCTTCCAGTTCATTTAATTCGTGGTAGTGGGTAGCAAAAAAAGTCTTTGGTTGTTGCGGTGCCTCATGCAAATATTCTACAATGCTCCACGCGATGGAAATGCCATCATAGGTAGAAGTTCCCCGGCCTATTTCATCCAATAAAATAAGGCAACGCTCCGATACATTATTGATGATGGAAGCGGCTTCATTCATCTCCACCATAAAGGTGCTTTCGCCGGCGCTTAAGTTATCAGAAGCACCGACACGGGTAAAAATTTTATCTGTTAACGATATACGGGCTTCGCTAGCCGGAACAAAACTACCCATGTGCGCCATCAACGTAATTAGCGCCGTTTGCCGCAGTAGCGCCGATTTTCCGCTCATGTTAGGGCCGGTAAGAATAATGATCTGCTGCTCTTCTTTATTCAATAAAATATCGTTGGTAACATATGCTTCCGACGGTGGCAACGACCGTTCAATTACCGGGTGGCGTCCCTCTTTTATCATCAATTCATCACCCTCATGCAATACCGGTTTTTTATAATTGAATTGCAGTGCATTGCTGGCAAAGCAACAAAGGCAATCAAGTGTGGCCGCTATTTGCGCATTGGTTTGAATAGGGGAAATAAAGTCGTGCAGTTCATTCAGCAGGCTATCAAACAACTGTAACTCGATGACTAAAATCTTCTCTTCGGCGCCGGTTATTTTTTCTTCGTACTCTTTTAATTCCGGCGTAATATAACGTTCGGCATTGGCCAGTGTTTGCTTGCGCATCCAGGTAACAGGTGCTTTGCTTTTGTGTGAATTAGTGACTTCGAGATAATAGCCGAACACATTGTTGTAGCCAATCTTGAGCGACGAAATGCCGGTGGCTTCCATCTCTTTTTGTTGCAGTTGTACCAGGTATTCTTTACCATGGTGTGCGATGCCACGTAATTCATCAAGCGATATGTCAATTCCTTTATTGATGAAGGATCCCTTGCTGGCCACCGCTGGTGGATTTTCTATAATGGTAGAAAAAATTTTATCAGCTATATACTGGCAAGGGTTTAAGGCGGCGCCCAAACGTTTCAGGTATTCATTCGTACTCTCGTCGCACAAATGCTTAATGGTGCTGATTTGTTTTAAGGCCCTGCCCAACTGCAATAGCTCCCGCGGGTTAATTTTTTTAAGTGGAATTTTTGATACCAGCCGTTCCATATCGCCGCACTGGCGAAGTACCTGCACCAATTTATATCGCACATCGGTATAGAGAATAAAATGCTCTACTACAGTTAGTCTTTCGCCAATTTTTTGAATGTCTTTTAAGGGAAAAACAATCCATCGTTTTAACATGCGGGCACCCATCGGCGTAACGGTTGCATCCAATACATCCAATAGCGTCCGGCTGCCTTCATGTGCCTTATGCACCAGCTCCAGGTTGCGTATGGTAAAGCGGTCCATCCATAAATAATCTGCTTGCTCCAGGCTGTGGATAGACGTGATGTGTTGCAGATTAGGGTGCTCCGTTTCTTTTAAATAATGCAGTACAGCGCCGGCCGCAATAAGCCCTGCCACGGCCGATTGTATGCCAAAGCCTTTTAGCGAATGCGTGTCAAAATGCTTTAATAAACTTTCTTCCGCATATTGAAAAGTAAAGATCCATTCATCTAATGTGTAGGTATAAAAACGGGCGCCGAATTCTTCTTTAAACTTTCGCTGGTGGTTGCGCTGATAGATAATTTCCGCCGGCTTAAATCCAGACAATAACTTATCCGCGTACTCTCTGTCGCCTTCTGCAATAAAAAATTCACCGGTGGAAATATCAAGAAACGCAAGGCCGTAACCTTCGTTTGAAAAATGAACAGATGCTAAAAAATTATTAGCACTGAAGTCGAGCAGTTTATCGTTGGTAGTAGTGCCCGGCGTGATCATTTCGGTAACGCCACGCTTTACAATTCCCTTAGCTGTTTTGGGGTCTTCCAACTGATCGCAAATGGCTACTCGGTAGCCTGCTTTCACCAATTTATGCAGGTAAGTATCAAGCGCATGATAGGGAAAACCAGCCAGCTCATTATCAGCCGTTCCATTGTTTCTTTTCGTTAATGTAATGCCCAACACCTGAGAAGCGATGATGGCATCGCTGCCAAAGGTTTCGTAAAAATCACCAACGCGAAACAGCAAAATAGCATCAGGGTATTTGGCCTTAATGGCGTTATGCTGCTGCATCATGGGAGTTTCGGCCGTCTTTACTTTACTCATGGTGGTGGCAACAAAAATAGGAGCGAAGGAGACTTTTGGGATAGTTTTTTATCCACGTTCAGGGTCATCTTACATTTGCGCCACAAAGTGAAGCAGGATGCGAAAATTATCCATGGATCAACTGGGTCGTAAGTCGGTAGAAGAATTTAGGAAGTCAGAAAAAATACCGGTGATCGTAGTGCTGGAAAACATACGCAGTGCGTATAATGTAGGCTCAATCTTTCGTACAGCCGATGCGTTTCTTTTAGAAGCGATTTATATCTGTGGCTACACGGCGCATCCTCCTCATAAAGAAATTAAAAAGACGGCACTTGGTGCAGAAGAAAGCGTGGCGTGGAAGCATATGAAAAACATTGGCGAAGCCATTAAAGAAATAAAGGGCCTGGGTTTTAAAGTGTATGCGTTGGAGCAAGCGGTTGACAGTTGGAAACTTGGACAATTTACTACCGATGATGAAAAGATAGCGGTGGTGTTGGGTAACGAGGTGACCGGGGTGGAGCAGGAAACCATTGCTTTATGTGATGGGGTGATAGAGATTCCGCAGTTGGGCATGAAGCACTCGTTAAATGTTGCGACAGCGGCGGGGGTGGTGTTGTGGGAGTTAGTGCGAAGTAGAATTTCAACCTAAATTTGTTTTATGGAACAAAGGAAAAAAGAGCCGAAAATCAGGCAGGTGCGTCGTCAACGCAGTTCAATTGGAAAGGGTGTTGATACCAAGAAATTCTGCGGTATTTTAAAATTGAAAGAAGATCCTCTCGCTACTCAGAAAAAATTAAGAGATGAGTGGCAATAAGTATTTGCTTGATACCAATATCGTGCTCTACATTCTTGGCGGCGAACAAACCCTTGCGAACCATCTTCATAACAAAAATTTATACGCTTCATTTATAACTGAGATTAAATTATTGGCCTATAAGAATTTGTTATCGAAAGAAGCCGGCATTCGTAAGTTTCTGGCACAGTTCCGAATAATTAATATGGATGAAGCCATCAAAGAAGAAACCATTCTTTTGCGCAAGCAATACGGGTTAAAACTTCCGGATTGCATTATAGCCGCTATCGCCATTACATTACAACTCACTTTTATTACCGCTGATAAGCAATTCAGACAAATTGAGAATTTGCTTTAGCGTTATACGAATCATGACAACAGTTAAAAATTATCTCTCGCTTATAAAGTTTTCGCATACCATTTTCGCCATGCCCTTTGCGTTGATTGGGTTTTTCTTGGGGACAAAGTCAGGGATTATTTCGCTTCCACAGATTTATTCATTGTTTGGTGTTTGCCAGTGGAACTTAAACCGTACGATAGGGTGGGGTATCAATGACCCCCTTTTAGTAACACCTAAAATGTTGGTTTCCCTATTTATTCTGGTTCTCCTCTGCATGATCACCGCCCGATCCGCTGCTATGGCCTTCAACCGCTATCTCGATCGCCGGTGGGATGCACTTAATCCACGTACGGCCATCCGCGAAATTCCAAAAGGAATCATCACACCAAAAAATGCATTGGCTTTTACAATTGTTAGTTGTGTCTTGTTTACAATTGTAACATTTTTCATCAACCGGCTTTGTTTTTTTCTATCGCCGGTGGCGTTGCTGGTCGTGTTGGGTTATAGTTATACCAAACGCTTTACACCGCTTTGCCATCTGGTATTAGGATTGGGATTATCGTTGGCGCCAATCGGCGCATACCTTGCCGTAACCGGTGAATTTCATTTGCTGCCGATTTTATTTTCGCTGGCCGTTATATTTTGGGTCAGCGGGTTCGATATTATATATGCCCTGCAGGATGAAGAATTTGACAAAGCCAATCAGTTGTATTCTATCCCGGCGTGGTTAGGAAAAGCAAAAGCATTACGGGTGTCAGAAGTACTTCATATAGCAAGCGCCGCTTCTGTAATTGCGGCCGGAAAGCTGGGCCATTTTGGATGGTTTTATTGGATGGGCGTTCTGGTTTTCATAGGTATGTTAGTATATCAACATTCTATTGTAAAACCAACGGATTTGCGTAGGGTAAATCTCGCCTTCATGACGGCTAATGGTATTGCTTCGGTGGTGTTTGCGGTATTTGTTATTACCGATTTGTTTCTACATTAATGTAGTGTAATTGTAGTAGTGATTTGGGTTTGGCATGTTTCGAAAGTGTATCACGAATTGAGCAGATTACAACCAATAAGATTTTTTAAAACTAAAAGGTGGGTAGAATTCTATCAATAGATTATGGTAAAAAACGCACCGGCATCGCTGTAACCGATCCATTAAAAATAATTGCCACCGGACTAACTACGGTAGAAACGCCCAAGCTGATGAAATTTTTGAAAGACTATTTCGCTAAGGAAAAAGTAGAAGAAGTTATCATTGGAATGCCGGTTAATATGGACGATTCGGATACGGATGCCACGCCATTAGTAAAGCATTTTATCCAGGCATTTCAAAAACATATTCCTTCTATACCCATAACAGAAGTGGACGAACGGTTTACCTCCAAAATGGCCTCCAGGGCTATGCTTGACATGGGACTTAAAAAGAAGCAGCGTCAGAATAAAGCGCTTGTTGATGAAATAGCCGCTACAATTATGTTGCAGGAGTATATGCAGCAAAGCCATTAATATTTAAGATTTAATATTGAATGTCCTTTTTCTGTCCCTGCCATCTTATTTACTTTTGCCGAACATTAAATTTTACATAAGGAATGATTCTTCCAATAGTAGCGTACGGGCACCCGGTTTTACGGGAAGTTTCCAAAGACATTGCGCCAGATTATCCCGGACTTCAAAAGCTTATTGAAGATATGTGGGAAACCATGTATGGCAGCAACGGTGTGGGTTTGGCGGCACCGCAGGTTAATAAACCCATCCGGCTTTTTGTGATGGACAGCGAACAGATTTTTACCAATATGGACGAAGAAGAAAGAGCCGAATCAACCTATCCTGATGCACCCGGCATAAAGCAGGTTTTTATTAATGCGCACCTTGTAGAAGAAGCCGGCGACGACTGGCCCTACAACGAAGGCTGCTTAAGCATTCCCAAAATTCGTGAGGATGTGTACCGGGCCGAAGAAGTAACGATTGAATTTATGGATGAAAAGTTTGTGAAGCATACTAAAACGTTTGACGGCATCACAGGACGTATCATTCTTCACGAGTACGATCATACTGACGGCAAGTTATTTATTGATCATTTGCCGCTTCTCAAACGAAAGCTTTACAAGCGTAAGCTGGATGATATTTCAAAAGGCGCTATTAAGGTGGACTATAAAATGTTGTTTCCAAAAAAATAAAATAGGTTTTTTTACTTAGCGGAATTGCTACTATGAAGGGTCTGTTGCAAGTTTACCCTGAGCGTAGTCGAAGGGCCCTCTTGTACGTTTATAACAATATTGGGCACTTCGTCGCGGCAGCCAACAGCCGGCCTCACCCCGACCCTCTCCGCATGGAGAGGGCCACCCAGCGCACAGACCCTTGCTTACACAGTGTTTCTTTAAACAAACAACCTGTCGGCTATTATAAACACTCTTGCCTTGTCATCCCGTAATTATCTTGTTCCATTTCCCTCCTCCAATTTGGAGAAGGTGGCGAAGCCGGATGAGGCGGAGGAGCCTTTGAACTGCACTACAAACAACTGATGTGAAAAGCTATACTCTTTGTATGATTACTTATACGGCAACCAAAGATGCTTCGTGCCTCAGCAGGACAAACAATCAACAAGGGTAGTAGCGATTAGTCATTCAGCAGTAATCATCATATCACCGTTGCGCCGTTACGCATCGTTGCTGTCGTTGCGTGAAATGTTGAAATGTTGATAGCCGTGATGCCGATGAACGGAGCGTCGCCACTACAGATTCATAGTAGTAATACAGCCGGTCAACAAAAAACGCAACCATCTATGATTGCGTTTTTCACTATCGTACAAAGCTCCCGCTGGGCTTACTTCTTATCTGTTACCACCAATGGTGCGTTGGCTGCTTTCATTGCCTGCGCCGTCATCTCCATCGAGATGGAACTCTTTTCCATCTTGATATAGCTGCCCGGATTAATTTCCAAACTAATTGTGCCGTCGTCGTTTATTTTGTTGATGTTGCCGTGAATGCCAGCGATGGTAATTACTTTATCACCCTTTTTTAAATCATCAATAAACAGCTTTTGCTGCTTTTGTTTTTTTGCCTGCGGACGAATAAAGAAAAGCCAGAAAACCAGCATGATCAAACCCATGAAAATTAAACTTCCTGAACCACCAAACGGACCTGAAGGCTGTGCTGCTTGTAATAAAAACATATTGTACAATTAAATTTTAAAACTATTTTTCTTTGACGTCGGCGGTAAAGGTGAGCTTATTATCATCGCCATGATTGCGGTTGCTATTGTTGGCTACCACATATACTTCCTTGCTTACATGGCCGCTTTTTCCTTCGCTGTTGAACTTTGCTTTTATCACTCCTTCCGCGCCGGGTGCAATGGGTTCTTTCGGTGGGTCGGGAATGGTGCAGCCGCACTGCGCATGTACATCGGCCACCGTTAAGGGTTTGGTGCCGGTGTTCTTAAACTTCCAACTGATCTCTACTACCTGCCCTTCGGTAATGCTGCCAAGGTCTTGCGTTACAGGGTCAATCCACTCAATGGTAGTAGCAGATGCAGAGTCTTTGGCCGACATATTTTTTACCTGTACATCTTTATCACCAGCCTTTTTATCGGTAACGTTACAGGCTACGGTTGCCACGCCAGCAAGGAATAAAAAAAGATACTTCATAAACGTTTTTTATCGGTGCAAATGTAGAGGAAAAGCCTACGCTTTTTTAAAGTCTCGTTTTTGCAATTTGCCGGTGCTTACTAATTCTTTGTGAATGTTATCGAGCAGGCCATTTACAAACTGACCGCTTTGCACGGTGCTGTATTCCTTGCTGATGTCAATGTATTCGTTGATGGTTACTTTGGGCGGAATGGTTTCAAAGTATAAAAATTCGGCTACGCCCATTTTCATAATAATCATGTCCAGCGCGGCTATGCGCTCCGGGTCCCAGTTTTTTAGCTTGGGTACAATCAGCGTTTGCAGGTGTTCATCTTTCTCTAATACTGTTGTCAACAAGCTTTTAGCAAACTCCCATTTATCAGGTGTCACCATCTCACTAAAGTTAACCGATCCGGGTTTTTGTAACAGGCCCACCAGCACCTGAATCACCATCTCCGCGTCATCCGTCCAGTTGATAAATATCTCTTCTATATGCGAGGTAACCAGTTCGTTTTGCAGCAACAGGTTTTCGAGAATGAATTCTAAAATATCCCTTTCCGCTTTTGAGTTTCGCTCAGCCGTGCTGATGTAGGTTTTGTATTCCGGTGTTTCGGTTAATTGCCCATACACTTTACGCACTAAGTCTTTATCAAGGCGCAACGCCGGTTTGGTTTTACCGCTTTCAGTTTTAAAGCTGGCGTCTTCCCTTATCTTCCACACCACTTCGTTACCGGCCAGTTTGGTACTTACATTGAGGTCTTGTTGAGAAGGTAAATGCTTGGCGCGGCGATGGAAAGAATCGGTTTCGGCATAGCCGGCCACTTCTGTTAAAAAATAAGTGAGGTAGATGAGTAGCTCTTTGCTTTGCTCAAAATGTTTCTGTAATAGTTTTACCGGTTCGCCCGGTTTGGGTGGCTGCTCCAGTGTAGATAAGGTGTAAATAGCCTGCATCACTTTCACCCGTATATTCCTTCTGCTGATCATTGGTTAAGAACTTTTTGAGCCGGCGAAGATAGGGACAAAGGCGGTAGAACGGCGATTCGTTTTTGGTAGTTTTCGGTCTCTCGATAAAGCTGGCAGCTACTGTAACAAAGGCTTGTTCGTTCCCTATTCCGACGCCAGTTTGATAAGCGTTTCCGTTATGTCTTCAACCGAATGTAAGGCCGTGTTTATTTCTATACCGGCCCTCTTTTTCAGCAATGGTTGAACGTGTTCATAGTTCCAGATTATTTCCGAAATTTCTTTTTGATTTTTACCATAATCGTGAGACGTTCGTTGCGCCACCCGTTGAAGCATTACCTCAAGCGGCGCCGAAAAGAGTACAATATGTTGAAAGAAGGAATAAAATTTTGATTGATTGAAACTGCATCCGGCAACAAAGAGGGGAGCTGTGGCTGGCGATTGGAGCAATTCATAAAACTTCTCTTCCCGCAAGGCCCATTCTACTTCGCCATTGATAACCAGCAGTTCGCACCAATCATTATAGTCCGTATCAATGGCCTGAAAGCTTTTGCCGGCAAGGCTTTGAATGACCGATGATTTTCCGGTGCCTGACATGCCGGTTATGTAGATGCGTTTCATGTAAGTTGTAAAGAATTGTAATTACTTATGAATGTTTCACCTTTTTGTGATGCGGTGGCATTCCGTGTTCAGTAAGTGTAAATGTATTCCCTAACGTGAAGTAATACTCATTTGTTCAGTACTTGCTCATCATCTGATATAGCGGAATACAATGGTAGTAGTATTTATTAAGTCATTTATTTTCATTTTCGATAAAAGAAGATATAGTTGAAACATCAACGTCTTTACCCACAATATACCCCTTGTCATTAATCAACAAATTTGTTGGATACATGTACAAAAGCGCATGTTTGCTAAACTCGTTTGCCTCAAAGTCCCAGTATGTTTCCCACGGAATGGCAAGTTGATTTAGTCGCTTAATTGATTGAGATTTAACACCTCTGCCGTCTGTTGCAACGCTAATGACCCTGACTTTATCAGAAATAGAAGCGTAGTATTTTTCTTTCATTTCCTTCATGAGAGAAATACATCCTTTACAACCTACCCACCAAAATTCAATAATAGTGTACTTGCCGTCCTTACGTTCGAATTGCAGATTAATGTCTTTATTTTTTGCATCCTTTACCATCAACGGCGGTATTTTGTTATGAATCAGGTACTGGTTTTCGTAGTAACTAAAACCTTTGGTAGTTAATATTGTAGAATCCAATGAGGCCGCCAATCGCCTGAATTCGGGTTGAAAGTTGTAGTTAAACGTTTGGTCAATCAAAGCAAAAAGAACAACATAAGATGAGGGCTGCCCTTGAGTATATTTTTCCAGTGACGATAAGGAAAGCTTCTGATCTAAATCTGAAATATTCATAAGGCTGAGAAACTGCTTATACTCCTTTTCAATTTTTGTATCAGGTCCTTGCACCATAATACTACTATCTGGTATGCTAACTATAACCTCCTGATAACCGGGTTCTATAAAAATCAGTGTGTTGAACCTACTTCCTTTATCATTACTCCATATTCTTACAGCCGTTGGATATTGTATTTGGCCAGTAAATTGGAATTGACCATTGCTATAATTGGCTGAATCGTTTATAAATTCAGCGGCCTTATACTGCTTCAAATAAAAAGCCTCACCAGCACCCATTTGACGAGAAAATTGAGGCGGGGCCTTGATAACCAGAGTAAAATCTTTGGTGGTTTGCGCAAAATCAGTAAAGGGAATTCCTGATAACGTGATTAATAGTAAGGTAAGTAAATGAATTTGCTTAAACATCAAAGTATGGGATGCCATCGATAACGATTTTAGAAAATGTGCCATAAAACAAGCAATTACCACCATAGCTTGCATTGCCGCAACTGCGGGTACAAACACGTCCTAGTTATCTAAGCCTATTTATACCCTTCACCCTTTCTTCTCTTCCTCCGGCGGCGGCACCAACATCGGTGCATCATCCTGTGTTAGTGCAGACATGTTTCTATCATTAGCAATTTTCCCGGTTTCTTCCAGCATACGCATGTCCTTGGCATCGCGTAAAAACTCAGAAGCGAAAATGAATTCGTTCAATAAATTATTCTTACTGAAGATGATTTCTTTGTTGTTGCCTTCCCACTCTTTTTTACCCTTGTACATGTAGATGATGTGGTCACCAATCTCCATTACACTATTCATGTCATGCGTTACCACAATGGTGGTTATCTGGTACTCGTCGGTGATCTCTTTTATCAAATGGTCAATGAGGCCGGAGGTCTGCGGGTCAAGGCCGGAGTTGGGTTCATCAACAAATAAATATTTTGGATTAAGTACAATAGCCCGTGCTATGCCAACCCGTTTCATCATACCGCCACTTAACTCCGCCGGAAATTTTTTGTTGGCGCCTACCAGATTCACTCTTTCCAACACCTGGTTAACCCGATCCATTTTTTGTTTGGTGCTGTCTTTAGTAAACATATCAAGCGGAAAAAGCACGTTTTCTTCTACTGTCATACTGCTGAAAAGGGCCGAACCCTGGAACAACATGCCAATCTCTTTACGGACCGTTTTTTTCTGATCGGTATTCATGGCGGTGAAGTCCTGTCCGTCATATAATATCTGTCCGCTGTCGGGCTGAAACAGTCCCACCAAACATTTTGTGAATACGCTTTTGCCGCTGCCGCTGGTGCCAATAATAAGGTTACACATACCTGGGTGCAACTGCACATCCACACCATCAATAATGGTCTTACTACCAAAGCTTTTCCGAATATCTTTTACTTCAATCATAATTATAATAATATGGCGGCAAGGAAATAGTCGGCAAATAAAATGGCGATACAACTAACTACTACCGACCGGGTACTGGCCCTGCCAATTTCAAGTGCGCCACCTTTTACATAGTAACCAAAATACGAAGGGATGCTGGAAATGATGAAGGCAAATGTGTAGGCTTTTGCCATGCAGAAAAAAGCATTGTACGGATCGAAGGAAGCCAGAAGGCCCTTGTCAAATTCATCCGCCGAAAGAATGCCGGTGGCGGTACCGGCTAATCGTCCGCCCCAAACGCCAAGGAAGGCCGCTAATACAACCAACATCGGGATGACTACAAGAGCCGCCAATATCTTAGGCGCAATAAGGTACGCCTTGGTGTTAATGCCCATAATTTCCAACGCGTCTATCTGCTCCGAAACCCGCATGTTGCCTAACTCGCCGGCAATTTTGCTTCCCACCACACCGGCCAATACAATACAAACAAGCGTGGGAGCAAACTCTAATATCACCGTATCCCTTACCACCATAGCAATGGTATATTTTTGAATCAGCGGAGAAGTAAGCTGGTAAGCCGTTTGCGCGGTGGACACGGCGCCCATAAAGATGGAGATGATGGCTACGATACCAAAGGAGCCAATGCCGATTTCTGTACATTGGTGCATAAACTCCCGCCAGTACATCCGCAGGTTTTCCGGTCTGGAAAACATGCCTTTTAGCATCATTAAAAATTTTCCAAGCTCGCCAAAATATTTCATAAGCCTTCTATTGTTTTGATGGAAGATGAGAGATGATGGATGACAGCATTAAAACTACTGTCATCCATCATCTCTCAACCAATCTTTCCATTTATGTTGCCTCGTTCCTTTTTGCCCGTCTCCGCTTCCACCACGATGACCGTTCGGCCCCTTCGGTACCTGCCGCCTGGCTTTTTAACTGTGCGTCCACAACGGCAATCATCGCCATGTTTGTGATATTACGCACTGTGCTACCCAACTGTAATATGTGTACAGGCTTTTTTAAGCCTAATAAAATCGGGCCAATAGCCTCAGCAGCACCCACTTCCTTTAATAAGTTATAAGCAATGTTACCGGAGGCGAGGTTAGGAAAGATTAAGGTGTTCACATCTTTATCTACCAACTCGCTGAAAGGATAATTCTCTTTTAGTATCTCATTGCTAAAGGCCACGCTGGCCTGCATTTCACCATCTACAATCAGGTTAGGCATTTCCTTTTTTATCATCGCTCTCGCTGTGGCCACCATCCGGGCTTCGGGCGAATTGCTGCTTCCAAAATTGGAGTAACTCAGCATAGCAATGCGGGGAATAATATTAAAGTTGCGCACCTCTTTTGCCACCAGCAAAGTGATCTCGGCTAATTCTTCGGCAGTAGGGTTAAAGTTTACCGTCGTATCAGCAAGAAACAACGGTCCTCGTTTGGTGAGCATCAGGTACATGCCGGCAATTTTATCAACGCCTTCTTCCACACCAATACATTGGAGCGCCGGGCGAATAGTATCAGGATAATTTTTTGACAAGCCGGAGATCATCGCATCGGCATCACCAGTTTCCACCATCATACAACCGAAATAGTTGCGGTCTTTCATGATCTTTTTACTCTCGTAATAATTGAAGCCGCGTCGCTGGCGTTTTTTGAAAAACAGTTCGCCATACGTTGCCCGCTTGTCTTCCATGGCATCGCTGCGTGGGTCGTAAACAGGAAGGCCTTCAATGTCAATTCCGTTAGCCACCGCTATGGCTTTTATCTTGGTTTCATCGCCCAGCAAAATAGGAAAGCCGATGCCTTCGTCCATTACAATTTGGGCTGCCTTTAAAATTTTGATGTTGTCCGCTTCAGCAAAAACAATGCGTCGTGGATCTCGTCGCGCCTTGCTGCCCAGCACCCGCATTACCTGGTTATCTAAACCAAGCCGTTTGTTTAAATCGGTTACATACGCTTCCCAATCAACAATGGGTTTTTGGGCTACGCCACTTTCAATAGCGGCCCTGGCCACGGCCGGTGCCACAGTAGCTAACAGGCGGGGATCAAGCGGTTTCGGAATAATATAATCGGGCCCAAAGGTGATGGTCTTGGCATTGTAAGCAAGGTTTACAATATCGGGTACAGCCGTTTGGGCTAGTTCAGCCAAAGCCTTTACAGCAGCCAGTTTCATGGCTTCGTTAATTTGCGTGGCCCTTACGTCCAGGGCACCGCGAAAGATATATGGGAAGCCCAAAACGTTGTTAACCTGGTTGGGATAATCGCTTCGTCCGGTGGCCATGATCAGGTCCTTGCGGGCATTGGTAGCTTCGTCCCAACCAATCTCCGGATCGGGATTAGCCATGGCAAAAACAATAGGGTTTTTAGCCATGCTTTTTATCATATCGGCTGTAAGCACATTGCCTACACTCAAGCCAACAAACACATCGGCATCTTTTAAGGCTTTGTCTAACGTGAGGTCAGGTTTTGCATTGGCAAACCGTTTTTTAAAATCTTCCAGATCATTACGTTCCGGTGTAAGAGGACCGCTAATATCAAATACACAAAAGTTTTCCGGCTTAGCGCCAAGCGACACATACAAGTTCATACAGGCCATGGCTGCGGCGCCGGCGCCATTCACCACAAAGCGGACTTTATCAATCTTTTTCTTTTGAATTTGAATAGCATTGAGCATAGCCGCAGAACTAATGATAGCCGTGCCATGCTGATCATCATGCATCACCGGAATAGATAACTGTTCCCGCAACGCTTTTTCAATGACAAAACATTCAGGGGCTTTAATGTCTTCTAAATTAATACCGCCGAAGGTGGGCTCCAGTGCCTTTACTATCTGAACAAATTTTTCCGGATCGGTTTCCGCCACTTCTATATCAAATACATCAATGTCGGCAAAGATTTTAAATAATACGCCCTTGCCTTCCATGACGGGCTTACTGGCTTCGGGTCCAATATTGCCTAAACCCAATACCGCCGTGCCATTGGAGATAACGGCCACCAGGTTTCCCTTAGCGGTATATTTATAAACGTCTTCTTTATTAGCGGCAATTTCTTTGCAAGGTTCGGCAACGCCTGGCGAGTACGCCAATGATAAATCGCGTTGGGTTTTCGCCTCCTTTGTGGGCACTACTTCTATCTTACCTGGCCGACCTTTTGAGTGATATTCTAAAGCTGCTTGTTTGCGTAAGTCTTTTTGCATAAGCCCCTATCCCCTGAAGGGAGTTGTTTAATGTCTTTAAATCCAGGAATTCATTATGAACTCATTGAGTTTTAAAAAATTAGTTTATAATCTGTTGAATGGCAGATAGCCGGGTTCAACGCTGCAAGATAAAGATATAGCGGCTATGGCCGAAAATCGGCTGAGGCGCCAAAGCTGGCCATCATGCCGATTCCGATTTCAATGGCATCTTCATCTATATTAAAGGTTGGTGTGTGGACGCCGGCAGTGGTGCCTTTTTGTTTATTGGCGGTGCCTAACCGAAAAAAGCATCCTGGTATTTGCTGCGAGTAATAGCCAAAATCTTCGGCGCCCATTCGCACTTCGGTTTCTTCCACCAGGCCCTTGCCCATAAATTCTTCGGCCATGGTTTTAGCATATTCATGAAGGCCTTCGTGGTTGTAAACCGTGGGGTAGCCCACATCAATCAGCAAGTCCACTTCAGCACCCATAGCATTTACCAATTCAGTTGTATGCTTGCGAATAATATCGTGCGCCTTAGCCCGCCACACTTCATCCATAGCCCTGAAAGTGCCCATCAGCTTTACTTCCGAAGGAATGACGTTAGTGGTATAGCCACCTTGGAATGATGTAATGGAAAGCACCGAAGGTTGAAACGGGCTGCAATTGCGGCTTATCACCTGCTGCAAGCTCACAATTAAATGTGAACCAATTAAGATGGTATCTGCGGTAAGATGCGGTGCCGCTGCATGGCCTCCATTGCTCTTTATGGTAATATAAATTTCATCAGCAGAAGCCATCACCTTGCCACCACGAAAACTAAGTTTGCCAACTTCTAATTGGGGGTTTACATGAAGGGCGAAAATGCATTGCGGCTTTGGATTTTCCAGCACGCCTTCTTTGATTAATAAGCTGGCGCCACCGGGATTTTTTTCTTCGCCCGGTTGAAAGATCAACTTTACCGTTCCTTCCCATTCTGACCGTGTTTCTGCCAAAATTTTTGCTGCTCCCAGTAAGCAGGTGGTATGCACATCATGGCCGCAGGCGTGCATTACGCCAGGATTGATTGATTTATAGGGGACATTATTTTTTTCGTTTATAGGCAAAGCATCCATATCGCCACGAAGAGCTACTACACGGCATGTGGGATTATTGCCTTCAATAATTCCAACCACGCCGGTACTTGCTTTTACGTGAAATGGGATGTTATATTCTGTAAGTTTTTGCTGGATATATTTTGAGGTTTCATACTCCTGGTAACTGAGTTCGGGATGGGCGTGAAGGTGATGCCGGATGAATATGAATTCTTGTTTGTATTGTTTGGCTAAGTCTTTTATTTTTTGCTTAAGCATAAGGCGAAGGTAATGAGTAGGTGGTTTTGGGGAGATGGGTGGAAGGTGATGCTTTTTTGCTGAATGAAAAGGTTAGAAACAGAAGGCGATGTATTGCGGTTGCTTTCATTACGGCACAATGAGTCATTTAACTAATACCCAATGAAGCCGTTGGCTCCACAAGTAAGGTGCTGAGCGGTGGGCAGACTTATAAGGTGACGCTCTTTCCTTTAGTAATACTGATGAGCAGCTACGAAAGAAAAATAAACATCAAAGAAGGGTTGGTCAAAGAAATGAATAATTGAGTAAGCATGGGCTTTGCTCCGGTGGCCTTCCTCCCACCGGGGGAAGGCCGGGATGGGGGCCGCAAAGGGGCACGCAAAAAGAAAAGCTCAATCTTACAATCGAGCTTTTAATCATTTATAACCAAATATTTTTTATGGCATGGCAGTCTTCACTTTCTTACCAAATACTTTTTGAAATTTATCCAGCTTGGGACGAATGACAATAGAGCAATATGGATTAGTATTTTTATTCGCCTGATAGTATCCCTGGTGATAATCTTCGGCCGCATAAAACGCAGATGCAGCCGTAATTTCGGTTACCACAGGTTTATCATAAGCACCACTCTTATCAACGGCTTCTTTGTAGTATTCCGCTTTCTCTTTCTGCGCCGGCGAATGATAAAAAATAGCGCTGCGGTATTGTGTTCCGACATCGGCTCCCTGGCGGTTTAAGCTGGTCGGGTCATGCACTTTAAAGAAGACTTCCAGCAATTCATCATACGAAATTTTTGAAGGTTCGTAAATCACCTGAACCGCCTCCGCATGGCCGGTAGAGCCAGAGCAGACTTCTTCATAACTGGGGTTGGCATTGGTGCCGCCGGTATAACCGGAGGTAACATTCAACACGCCATTCAGTTGCTCAAAAATGGCTTCAGTACACCAAAAGCATCCGGTGCCAAAGGTGGCCGTATCAGTCTTATCTACCAATGAACCTACGGCTGTGCTCATAACCTTATAATTTTTTTCAGAATTGCAGGCAACAATTGTGCTGAGACTAACTAGTGATAAAAATAATTTAGTAAGCATAGAACCTTGTTGGTTTACAAATTTGCCGAGTAAAAAAGGAAACGAAAAGCCAACATAACCTTTTTAACACAGTGTTCGGAAAGATAAAATTGAAAAAGCAGATCGGGCTTAGCTTTTACCTTTGAAAAAATTTATAGAAAAGAAGGAATGAAAGTTTATCCCGAATCGGCTACTGTGCAGTTGGAGTTTGATAAAGTAAAGGCGCTGCTTCACGAAAAATGCCGTACCGAATACGCAAAATCAAAAGCCCTGGAACTGCGTGTGCATACCCGCAAAGATTTTATCGAGCGGGAATTAAAACAAACCCACGAGTACAAAGGCCTTCTGCAAAATGCGATCTATTTTCCAAATGACTATACTTTAAATCTTAATAAAGAACTACGCCTTTTACGTATAGAAGGAGCGTTGCTAACCGGTGAGCAATTAGTGGAAATTCGCAAGCTGGCGGAAAGCATGGAAAAGATATTCCGTTGGTTTGATGCGGAGCAAAAGCAGGCCTACAGCGGGTTGGCGGCCGTTATAGCCCATAGTCATTACGAAAAAAAGATCAAGGAAATCATTGATGATGTGGTTGACGAAAGCGGTAATGTGAAAGACAATGCCTCGGATGATTTACATAACATTCGAATGAGTTTGTACCGCAAGCGTGGCGAGTTACGCCGCTTATTCGACCGCATTGTACAGCGATTAAACAAGCAAGGGTATTTAGCCGAGATAGAAGAAAGCTTTATGAACGGCCGCCGGGTGTTGGCTGTTTTTGCCGAACAAAAACGCACCGTGAAAGGCATCCTTCATGGCGAAAGCGACAGCCGTCGCACATCGTTTATTGAGCCCGAAGAAACCATGGGGTTGAATAATGATATACAGGAACTGGAAATTTCGGAACGCCAGGAAGTGTACCGGATTTTACGGGAGCTTACAAAGCGCCTTAGCCAGTACGCACCTCTGTTAACGGTCTATCATGGCATCGTTGGCGAGTATGATTTCATCCGGGCTAAGGCAACTTTTTCGCAGGATATAAAAGGCGAATATCCATTAGTGATAGATAAAGCGCATGTGCACCTGGTGAAGGCTTATCATCCATTATTGTATTTGTATAATCAACGGTCGGGAAAAACTACGATTCCGGTGGACATAACGCTTGATGACAAAGCCCGCATCTTAGTCATCAGTGGGCCCAATGCAGGTGGCAAAACCGTCACTATGAAAACAATTGGCTTGCTGCAACTGATGGTGCAAAGTGGGTTGTTGGTACCCGTTAGCCCGTCGTCGCAGTTTGGCATTTTCAAGCAGGTAATGATACACATTGGCGATACGCAAAGCCTCGAGTTTGAGCTAAGTACCTACAGCAGCCATTTGCTTGGCATGAAGCACTTTATGGAAACGGCTAATGGCCGCACCTTGTTTTTTATTGATGAATTAGGAAGCGGTAGCGATCCGAATCTTGGTGGCGCTTTTGCCGAAGTAATTATGGAAGAACTGGCCCGCAAACATGCGTTTGGTATTGTAACCACACACTACCTGAACTTAAAAGTAATGGCGAATAAAACCGCCGGTATAATAAACGGCGCAATGGCCTTTGATGAGAAAAACCTGCTGCCTTTGTACAAACTGGCTGTGGGCAAGCCGGGCAGCTCTTACACGTTTGCTATAGCCGAACGTATTGGGTTAGATAAGCGCCTCATTAACCGGGCACGCACCATGGTGGACGAAGACCATTTTACCCTTGATAAGTTATTAAACAGGACCGAACAGGATCTGCAAAAAGTGCAGGAAAAAGAAAAAAGCCTGCATCAATTGGTGAAGGAAAATGAGCGGCTGAAAAAAGAGATGGAGCAAGTGCTGAATAAAGAAAAGCATCTTCAGCAAGTAGAGTTATTAAAACAGCAAAATAAACTTACCGACGAACGCATGGCTTTTCTAAAAGACATGGAGCGAAAGCTAAAAACAATGGTGGCAGAGTGGAAAAAAACAGACGATAAAACGAAAGTAGTAAAGGAAATGGCCGCCCTGCTTTTTAATAAGGGCGAATCGAAAGCGTCCAGTAAGAAACAAAAACAATTAGAGAAGAAATTTGAGGAGGTGGTTGGTGAAATTAAAATAGGCGATACGGTTAAAATGAAACGCAACCTGCAGGTGGGCGAGGTGCTGGAGTTACGTGGAAAGAAAGCGGTGGTAAAGATTGGCTTGTTGCCTATGCAAATAGACTTAAACGATTTATCGCTGGTGAAAGAAAAAGCCATAGACGAATGATGGAATGCGTAGCAGCCGTACACAAATTGAATCGCCGTTCCCGCTTCACTTATTTCTTTCATTATTTTTTTAGAAAAGGCTATCCCCCTATTTTTGCGCCGGAGAGCTGGCAGAGTGGTCGATTGCGGCAGTCTTGAAAACTGTTGAACCGTGAGGTTCCTGGGGTTCGAATCCCTAGCTCTCCGCTGATGGGGACAAATCATTAAAAACATGGTTTGTCCCTTTTTATTTTACGGGAAAATTTCATCGCACGTTCCTCTACAAAATTTTCTGATGAATTGTTAGGGTAAACCTATTCGATTCTCTATTTGTGTCTTTCTTCAAAAAACCTTCGGTTCGCCCGGCCACCTCCCTTTAAGTCATCTACTTCATTTAATTAGCGCTGCTAAATTTTGCTGTTAACCGCAAACTTTTTCGGGTTAATCTCATTCAGCCAAAAGGTCTTTAACATGGTTTTTAGTTTCGCCATTCAATAGAACGACTAAAAAACTTTGTTATGAAAAAGATAGTGTACCTGCTCTGCCTTATGGCTTTCTCAATAACCATTTCTGCACAGCCACCAATGGGCGATCAAAAATTCACCGCTACAATACATTTCTATGGAAAAGTAGTGGATAGCACCGGCAAAGGCATCGGCGATGCGTCAGTGTTACTGCTGGAAAACCGGTATGATTCAGCAACCAAAAAGACAAAAGATGTTTTGCTGAAAGGCGGCACCTCGCAGGCTAACGGCGATTTTACTTTTGAAGACATAGCTGCACATGGCCCTTTGGTAGTAAAAATTTCAGCCACGGGTTTTAAGCCTTACGAACAAAAGCTTACGCCGTCAAATACCGGTGGCCTTCGTTCACCATCGCCGGATAACAGCCTTAGTAAAGGTTTTGCGCCTGCAGGCATGGAAAAAGATTTAGGCAGAATTGCCTTAAAAACAGATGTCAATGTGATGCAGGATGTGATTATCACCGCTACCAGCGGACGCCTGAAAATGGATATTGATAAGAAAGTTTTTTCCGTAGATAAAAATATTGTTAGCACCGGCGGTACGGCTATAGATGTTATGAAAAACGTGCCTTCGGTAAATGTGGACCTTGATGGCAATGTGTCGTTGCGCAATGCGCCACCGCAAATTTTTGTAGATGGACGACCAACAATTTTAACACTCGACCAGATACCCGCAGACGCTATTGAAACCGTTGAAGTCATCACCAATCCTTCTTCCAAATACGATGCATCGGGCGGTAGCGCCGGCATCCTGAATATTGTTTTAAAGAAAAACCGAAAAACGGGTTACAACGGTAATCTCCGGGCCGGTATAGATAGGTTAGGGGCTATCAATACCGGTGCTGATTTTAGTCTTCGCCAGGGCAAGGTCAATGTTTTTGCCAGCCTTAATTATAACCAACGCAAGTCCAACACAACCGGCACCGTAAACAGGGAAAACCTGTTGCAAACACCGCTTAGTATTGTTAACCAAAATAACCTGGATAAGTCAACCGGCCGTTTCATTTTCGCCCGTGCCGGCATTGATTATTTCATGACCAACCGCACTACCTTGTCGCTTTCGGGCTTCCGTGCCAACGGCCAATTCAGTCCCTACGAAAGCATTGATATTACTACCGATAGTCTTTACAATAGCGGCACTGTTCATAGCTATAGCAACCGCATCTCCAATGGTACCCGTGCTTTTAATGGAAGAGGATTAACCTTTGGATTGAAGACCATCTTTCCAAAGGCCGGCGAAGAGTTAACGGCTGATGCCAACTACTTTAGCGGCAACAGCGAAAGCAATTCTCTATACTCTACCAACAAATATGCAAACGGGGCAGGCAGTGCTATCACAGGCACATCGCTGCAAAAAATTTCAGGAACGGGCACCGATTACAATCTGGTGATGCAAACGGATTATGTGAATCCACTGTCCGGGAGCGTGAAGCTGGAAGCAGGTCTGCGTGCGGCTATCCGCGGCCGCGAAAACCTGAACAGCAATTATACATTCGATAACAGCACCAACACCTACAAGCTGCTTCCGTCGGCTACCAACAATTATAAAAACACCGATAATGTGTATGCGGCTTATGCCAGCATCACCAATAGTATGAAAAATTTTGGCTACAAGCTCGGGCTTCGGGCAGAGAGTTCCAGTTATAGCGGCGAGCTTACCAGCACCGGCGAAAAGTTCAGCAACAAGTATCCGGTCAGTTTATTTCCATCCTTATTTGTAAGTGAAAAACTGGCGTACAACCAGGAAATCCAGGCCAGCTATACCCGCCGTATTAACCGGCCTAACTTCTTTCAATTAATACCTTTTGCCGACTATACCGATGAACTGAATATAACGCAGGGCAACCCCTCGCTGAAGCCGGAATTTACTAACTCCTTGGAAGCTTCGTATGCAAAAACATTCAGTGGCAGCAACAGCTTTTTAGCTTCGGCTTATTATAAAAAAACCGACAACTTAATTACCCGTTACCTGCAACCGGGCATCAATCCATTTACCGGCAACGACGCCATCATCAACACGTATATTAACGCCAACAGCAGCCGCTCCTATGGCCTGGAGCTAACCTCGCAAAACTATTTAACCAAGTGGTGGGACATGACAACAAACGTAAATATCTATAACGCAAAAATTAATTCCGATGATAAAACAATTGCCTCCGATGCCATGTGGAGCTGGTTTGGAAAATGGAACAATAACTTCAGGCTGCCTGCAAATTTTACGGTGCAACTGTCCGGTACTTATCAATCAAAAGCACAGGTATTACCTACCAGCAGCAACAGCGGTGGCGGCGGTGCGCCCGGTGCTGGAAACGGCCCTGGTAGCGGTTTTGGCTTGGCACAAAGCGCTTCGCAAGGGTACATTGAACCTTTCTATGGTATAGACATTGCTATCCGTAAAAACTTTTTAAAAAGCAATGCTGCTTCGGTTGTTCTTAGTATGAATGATATCTTTCGCACCAAAACATTTAACCAGTATTCGGAAAGCCCTTACTTCACACAAACCTATAGCCGTCTTCGTGATCCGCAGATGCTAAGGCTGACTTTCGCCTATCGCTTTGGTAAACTCGATGCGAATCTTTTTAAACGGAAGAACAACAATACTGAAAGTGATAGCGGGCAAGGCCAGTAAAAAAGGGACAGTAATGTTCGCTAATAATCTCCATCAATCAACAGATTTATTTACAAGACACCTGTATTTAAACGGAACATGGAACAAATAAAAACAAGCAACGGAAAACATCTTCGCTGGTACATGCGTTTTCTTCATCACAAAATCGGGTTTTTTATTGTTGGCCTGATCATCATATATGGGCTTAGCGGTCTGCTGCAAACGTATAGAGATAGTGATTTATTAGAGCATGATATTTTACACGAACAACAGCTTAAATCGAACCTGTAGGAAGAGCAGTTAGGACAAGGTTTGCGGCTGCGTAATTTGAAGATTACGGAAACGGAAGGAAGCACTATTTATTTTAAAGAAGGCAGCTGCAATGCAGAAACCGGGCATGCAAAATTCGTTAGTAAGGAATGGTATTCGTGGCTGCAACCTTTTACTGAGTTGCATAAATCGAACAGCAAAGGCATAGCGCCTTATTTTACAACCCTTTTTGCCGTGGCATTGCTGTTTATGTCGGTGTCGGCTTTCTGGATGTTCAAGCCCGGTACCAAACTTTTCAGCTCCGGTGTTTATCTTACCATCGCCGGAGTAATCGCCGCTGTTTTATTAATGTTGATACTGTAAAAATTTATAACCGATTATTTCCGGAAGATTTATAAGCAATTCAATCAACGCTCATGCATTACAAGGCAAATAGTATAAAGGATAAAAAAGGATGGGTAACCGTTGCCTTGCATGTTTTAATATGGCTCATCGTTTTTCTGATCCCCTATATTTTTAGTGCCGGCGTACAGGGAGCGCAACGTAACGCTGACAAGGAAAGGCAGGAGTTTCTATCCCTTAATACGGCGCTTAATTTTTTCTGGGTGTTACTGTTTTATATAAATGTCTCATTGCTGCTTCCGCGTTTCGTGTATAAAAAAAGAACAGGAATTTATGTGTTTGCCCTGATCATTTTGTTCGGCATTGTGGTATTACTGGACGATATTTTTTTCCACCTGTTTATTCACAGCCGCAGCTTTAGTGCTTTCAATTCCATCAAACATAACTTTCTTCCTTTTGTATTTACGTTAGCCGTAAGCGCCGCCTACAAGGCCATTTCGGATAAAGCGAAGGCCGATATATTAATACGGGAAAAGCAAAGCGAGAATTTAAAAACAGAGCTATCTTTTTTGCGTTCGCAGATCAGCCCGCATTTTTTATTTAATGTGATGAACAACATTGTAGCCTTAGTACGGTTGAAAAGCGATGACCTGGAACCTACGGTGATGAAGCTTTCTTCGCTGATGCAATACATGCTGTACGAAACGGATGAAGAACGTGTTTTACTAAAGAGCGAAGTAGAATATTTGCGGAATTATATTGATCTGCAAAAGCAGCGCTTCGGGCCGGAGTTTACGATGGATTTGCTGTTTGATATTAAAGAGGACTGGCATACTATTGAACCCATGCTGCTGATACCTTTTGTTGAAAATGCTTTTAAACACGGAAGCGGTTTGGACCATTATCCGCATATTGATGTGCAATTAACGGTGGCGGACAATCAGCTTTATTTTACTGTGAAAAATAAATACAAAGAAACCAAAGCTGCAAAGGATAAGACATCGGGCATTGGGTTGCAGAATGTAAAAAGAAGACTGGAGCTGCTGTATCCGGCCCTTCATAAATTAACGATTGAAGAGAATAACGATTGGTTCACCGTTTACTTACAACTAACTTTAAAGTGATGCTGAAATGTATGGCTGTTGACGACGAGCCGCTGGCGCTGAAGTTGTTGGAAGATAATATCAGCAAGGTGCCTTTTTTAGAATGGATCGCATCCTGCCGCAATGTATTTGATGCTATGAAAGTGATGGAAGAGGCGGCGGTTGACCTGCTGTTTATTGATATTCAAATGCCCGGCCTAACGGGTTTGCAGTTTATTAGCAGCCTGGAAAATAAACCCCTGGTGATTTTTGTAACGGCCTATAAGCAATATGCCTTGGATAGCTATGACTTGGCCGTGGTGGATTATTTAGTAAAACCGGTAAGCCTGGAGCGGTTCATAAAGGCCTGCAACCGCGCAAAAGAATTACACGAATTGAAATCAATGAAACAGCAGCCGGTAGCAGCTCCGGCCGCTGATTACTTTTTTTTGAATGCCGATTACAGCCAGGTAAAAATTATGTTCAGCGATATAATCTGGATGGAAGGAGTAAGGGATTATGTAAAAATTTATTTTAAAGCACCGGCCAAGCCAGTACTCTTTCGAACCAGCTTAAAAGCAGTGGAACCGGAATTGCCGCCATCCAGGTTTATCCGCATTCATAAATCGTTTATCGTGGCTATTGAAAGCATCACGTCTGTTAGAAAGAACAGTGTTTTTATTAAAGAGATGGAACTGCCCATTGGCGAAACTTTTCGCGAAGCGGTAGAAAAACTAACCGGCAAAAAAGATGTATAGAAACAGGTAGTAACCGTATCATCTCAAAAAATTACTGACTTCTCCTTTTTAATGTGCCATAACTCTTTGTTCATTGATGGGTAACTGCGGCACTAATGCTTTATTTACCTTTTCCACCATTAATTCTTTTGCCAAATTGAAGCCGGCTGTCTGCTTGATGGCTTCAGAGGAGGCGCCTATTTTTACCGTGTACGTACCCGCATCTGCCACCCATGCAGAACGTTCGGTATTAAAGGAAGCCAGGTCCGAAGCATTGATGGTGAAGGAAACGCTTTGCGATTGGCCGGGCTGCAATAAACCGGTTTTATCAAACGCCTTTAATTCGATAGAAGGCTTGTCCAGCGTACCTTTTGGAGCCGTGATATACAATTGAACCACTTCTTTTCCCGCTACCGGCCCGCTGTTTTTTACAGTTACCGTAGCCGTCATCTTTCCATTAAAATCAGCAGCGCTTAACCGCAGATTGTTGTAATCGAAAGTCGTATAGCTTAATCCATAACCGAAAGGATAAGCCGTCTTTACGCCAAAGCTGTTGAAGTAACGATAGCCTACATAAATCCCTTCTTCGTACGTTACTTCGGCCGGTATCATTTTCATTCCCAGCATACCTGATTCGGCTTTGTCAGGAAAGGCTTTTCCTGGAAAGTTTTTACCCGATAGCACATCGCTGTAGTTTACAGGAAACGTAGTGGCTAAGTGCCCCGACGGATTTACGTTACCGCGTAAAACATCAGCTACTGCGTTACCCGCTTCCAATCCCGGCTGCCATGATAAAAGCACGGCATCTACCTTGTTCTGCCAGCTGCTTACTTCTATCACACCGCCTGCATTGATAATAACAATCACCTTCTTGCCCTTTGCATGAAAGGCATTGGACACTGCCGTAATTAATTCTATTTCCGAAGCTTTTAAATTAAAGTCGTTTTCTACTTTACGGTCGCTGCCTTCGCCGGCATTTCGTCCAATGGTGATCAGTGCTACATCGTCTGTTGCGGCCTTCTGTTCCAGCACGGCTTTGTCCAGCGGCAGTTCAGGAATGCGGGGCGTCGGGTTCATAAATTCTTCGAAGAACGTTTTCTTCGGTTGCTTGGCTTTTTCTTTACTTACATACGTACTGTATGCTGTTTTTAATTCGTCATCTACACGGTATCCCGCATTGGTCAACCCTTCTACCAATGAAATAGTATAGGCTTCATTTACATCGCCGCTGCCCGTGCCACCCGAAACAAAATCATACGACGTAATGCCAAATGCAGCAATGTTCTTTACTGACGTTTTTAAAGGCAAGGCAGTATTGTTTTTTAATAGCACCATACCGTCGGCGGCAGTTTGGCGGGCAAGCAACGCATGTGCTTTCAAATCCGGCTTGTTGCTAAAAGAATATTTTTTATAAGCAGGACTACCCAAAATATAATTTACAATACGGGCAGCGCTTTCATTCAACACGTTCACATCAAGCGAACCAGTAGCCAGCGCATCGCTAAGCGCTTTTTTCTGTGCCGGTGTTCCAGGCATCAATAAATCATTACCTGCTTTTAACTGTGCTACGGGATCTTTTCCGCCAAACCAGTCCGTCATCACCAAACCTTTAAAGCCCCATTCCTTGCGGAGAATAGTGGTTAGCAAATCGCCGCTTTGCGAGGTATAAGTACCATTGATTAAATTATAAGAACTCATTACGGTCCAGGGCTGCGCTTCTTTTACAGCAATCTCAAAACCTTTTAAATAAATCTCACGCAGGGCCCGTTCGCTAACGATGGTATTTACAGAGTTGCGGTTTGTCTCCTGGTTGTTGCCGGCAAAATGTTTAATGGACGTTCCTACGCCGTTTGATTCAATCCCATTAACCATAGCAGAGGCCATCTTACCCGATACCAAAGGATCTTCAGAATAGTATTCAAAATTCCGCCCGCCTAATGGATTGCGATGAATGTTCATACCGGGACCAAGCAACACATCTACGCCATATTCTTTTACTTCGTTGCCCATAGCTTCACCTACTTTCTGCACCAGCTTAGTATCCCAGGTGCTAGCCAGCAAAGAGGCCACCGGCCAGGCCGTAGCATAATACGTAGCCGCATCATCTTTTCGTTTTGGTTCTATTCGTAAGCCCGCAGGGCCATCGGCTACTACGGTGTTGGGCAAGCCTAAGTGTGGAATGGCATAGGTTTCGCCGGCAGCGCCAACTACTTTATCGGTGATTTGCCCAACGCCGGTACCATTTTGCGATACGCCGGGAATGTTCATGCCCATGCCTACCACCAGGTTTACTTTTTCTTCACTTGTCATTTTGCTGACAAGGTCTTTGGCTTTTTGGGATTGGCTTAAGAGCGCTGAAAAAATTAGTAACGACGTACTGAGAAGAAGCAAATATTTCATATAGCTTTTTGAGGCTATAAAACTGCGCTAATACTCTTTTAGTTGATTTGATAATTGTCAAAAAATTGGATCTGTCATCGCTGCGAACGCATACGGCTAAGGGTTTCCAGCGTGATGCCAAGAAAAGAAGCAATATAGGAAAGCGGTACTTGCTGAACCATTTGCGGTGATGTTTTCAATAACTTTTGATAACGTTGCTGGGCTGTTTCAAACTGAATAGAATCCATTCGCTCCTGTGAGAGAATAAGAGATAGGGTAACCATTTTCCGGAGCAGCCTTTCTACATCGTGATGTTGGCTGGCTAAACCCATCAACACATCGTGATGAATGCCATACACTAAAGAAGGTTGCAAGGTTTGAATGATTAAATGGCTGGCTGTTCGTTTGAAAAAAGAAGTAATAGACAAGAAGAACTGGCCATCCATCGCAATCCATTCCGTTACCTCTTTATCATTTTTATGATAGTAAATTCTGGCAATACCGCTTTCTATAAAATAGATGTAATCACTAACGGTATGTTCGCGCAGCAGCAGGTAATCCTTTGGTACCTGCCATTGTTGCCAGGCAGCAAAAAAAATTTCACGGCTGCCCTCTTCTAATGAAGAAATATGTTCTATGGCAAGCTGCAATTTTTGCACATGGGCAAGATAACAAAAATGAACTTCTCCCTGAATCTGTCGCCGCTGTTGTGTTGCAAAGGGATCTCATTCATAGTTGCTGCAGTTTGGATACAACAATATGAGAGTCGGATACTTTTCTATGCTTGTACCTGCCTGACCTTTGCTGTATCAATTCAATAAGTAAAAATAATTTTTATGAGCATAACAAAAACAACGTTGGGAAGCCAGGGAATGAAAGTGCCCCTGATAGGATTAGGATGTATGGGTATGACAAAAATTGCCCACATGGACATATATGGAGCGGCGGATGAAAAAGAGTCTATCGCTACCATTCACCGGTCGCTGCAGTTGGGTGGAAACTTTTTAGATACGGCTGATTTATATGGGCCGCTGCTTAACGAAAGGCTTATTGCGAAGGCCATAAAAGGTAATCGCGAAAACTATATTATCGCCACAAAGTTTGGGTACGAAGTAGATGATAAGGAGGCCCTGACCTGGAAGATCAACGGCAGTAAAGACTATGTAAAAAAAGCGGCTGAGCGGTCGTTAAAAAACTTAGGAACCGATTACATAGACTTGTATTATTTGCACCGCTTAGACCCGGCCACGCCCATTGAAGAAACCATTGGTGCTATGGCCGAATTGGTAAAAGAAGGTAAGGTGCGTTATATCGGCTTGTCGGAGGTATCGTCCGACACAATTAAAAAGGCACATGGGGTGCATCCACTAACAGCCGTACAAACAGAATATTCTTTATTTGAAAGAAGTGTGGAGGAAGATGGAATAGTAGCTACGCTGCATGACCTTGGGATTGGATTTGTCGCTTATTCACCGCTTGGCCGCGGCTTTCTGTCCGGCGATATACAAAGCCCGGATGATTTTCCGGAGAATGATTTCAGAAGAAGCATTCCGAAGTTCCAGGGCGAACAATTCAATAAAAATATTGAACTGGTAAACAAAATAAAAGAGTTGGCGGCCGGTAAGGGCATAACGCCATCGCAACTCGCTATTGCATGGATTATCTCAAAAGGCATTGTGCCAATTCCCGGTACCAAACGGGTAAAGTACGTAGAGCAAAACGTAGCTGCAGCAGGCATTTCATTGAGTAATGAAGAAGTAGCACAATTGGAAGCTATTATACCTTTGGGCACTGTAACCGGCGACCGGTACGATGCCAGCGGCATGAGTATGGTAAGCTTGTAACTAATGGCAGGGGGTACGCCAACCGGTTTATCCCCTGCATTTTATCTGTCGTTATATGAAGAAAAACAACGCTCCGTATGTGATCAATTCTATCTCGGAACAACACCGGTTGTTATCGCTGCCGAAGCTGCATCATCCCCTGATCAGCGTCTTCAATGTTGCGGATATAAAAAATGACGCGGAGGAAACTGCCGGCAATTTCGTGCTCAATTTTTATTGCATCGCAATTAAAAAAGGCTTCACCGGTAAGCTGAAATACGGACAGCATTACTACGATTTTGATGAAGGTGTGATGTCGTTTATTTCGCCGGGCCAGGCTCTTTCAAAAACGGCCGTAGATGAAACGCCGCTTTCCGGCTGGTGCCTTGTTTTTCATCCTGATTTTATTGCGCAATATCCGTTGGCAAAACAGATTAAAAACTATGGCTTCTTTTCTTATACGTTAAATGAAGCCTTGCATCTTTCTGATAAAGAAGAAGCGATGGTAACGGGAATTGTGGAGAACATCAGGCAGGAGTACCAGTCGAATATTGACGTGTACAGTCAGGATGTAATTGTTTCGCAAATTGACTTATTACTCAATTACAGCAACCGGTTTTATAACCGACAGTTCATCACCCGTAAAGTGGCTAACAATGATCTGCTGATAAATTTAGAAAGCCTTTTATCGGATTATTTTAATGATGACCAGGTAACGAAGCAAGGCTTGCCTACCGTTCAATATTTATCTAAACATCTGAACCTGTCACCTAATTATTTAAGCGATATGCTGCGAAGCCTCACCGGCCAAAGCACGCAGCAACATATACATGACAAGCTTATTGAAAGGGCTAAACAACTACTAAGCACCACTGCGCTATCGGTTAGTGAAATAGCCTACAGGCTTGGGTTTGAGTATCCGCAGTCGTTTAATAAATTATTTAAAAATAAAACTAATTCCTCCCCGCTGCAGTTCAGAGCCTCCTTCAATTAAGGCAGTTGGAATAATCATTTTTTGACCGCTCCCTGCTTTTATAGTTCCTTTTCTTTCTTCTTTTTTTACATTCCTTCCACTTGATCTTCATGGCAATAATCACATAGCGTTTGTTGGCTTATCCTGTAATCGGGTTCGGTCAAAAAGCCTACTTTTAGTTGTATAGACAAGCCCCGGTTTTCATCTTTACAGGTTTGTCTTATCCTATTATCCTTTTGAGCTAAAAGCAACGGTTGTAAAAATTTATTGAATGAAGACAAATGACACAATAAAGAAATTTGCTGCCTGGTTCATGTTTTTAGCAGCCATGATTGCTGTGGGGTGTCGCTCAAAAATGGGTGAGGGCGCCAGCGATTGGGCGGTTTACGGGGGCAATAAAAACAATAATCATTATTCATCGCTGTCCCAAGTAGATACTGCCAATGTCGCGGCTTTAAAAGTTGTCTGGGAATACCATACCGGCGATGCGGAAGGTAACACGCAAATGCAGGTAAACCCTGTTATCGTCAAGGGCATTTTGTATGGTGTTTCGGCCAAATTAAAATTGTTTGCATTGAACGCTGCCACGGGCAAAGAGCAATGGCGATTCGATCCGCTTACCGATACGGCAGTCTCAGCAAAAGGGAAAGGTTACTTTTCTATGAACGTTTGCCGTGGCGTTACCTATTACACTGATGGGTACAACGATCAACGGATCTTTTACTCGGCCAGTGCCCATTTGTATTGTATTAACGCGGCCACCGGCAAACCCATTACATCATTTGGTAATAGCGGTTCCATTGATTTACACAATGACCTGGGCATAGATGCCAGCAGCCTTTATGTAGCCTCCACTACGCCGGGTATTATATATAAAGACCTGATCATTGTTGGTACCAGAGTAGCCGAAGAAATGCCGGCAGCCCCTGGACATATCAGGGCGTATGATGTACACACGGGAAAGCTTCAGTGGATCTTTCACACGATACCGCAACCGGGCGAAGAGGGCTTTGAAAGCTGGGAGGATAAGGAAGCATATAATCATGTAGGTGGCGCTAATGCGTGGTCGGGATTTTCCATGGATGAAGAAGCAGGAATTTTATATGCACCAATTGGTTCAGCAGTATATGATTTTTATGGCGGTAAGCGGTTAGGCGCTAATCTGTATGCCAATTCATTGGTGGCAATAGACGCTGCTACGGGCAAGCGTATATGGCATTATCAAACCGTACATCACGACCTTTGGGACCGTGATTTGCCTACTGCTCCGGCCCTTGTCACTATCACAAAAGACGGCCATAAAATAGAAGCAGTAGTGCAGCCGACAAAGAGCGGTTTCCTGTTTATGTTCGATAGAAAAAACGGTCAGCCTATCTATCCCATTGAAGAAAAAGCAGTGCCAACGGAAACAGAATTGACTGGAGAGAAGGTTTATCCCACGCAGCCATTTCCTTCTCTTCCACAACCTTTCGCCCGGCAATCGTTAACCGAAAAAGACCTCAATCATATTGTTGCAGATACCTCTTATTCGATTATAAAAAAAAGGTTATCGGGCTATAAAACCGGATTCATTTTTAATGCCCCATCTAAGCGAGGAACCGTCATCTTTCCCGGTTATGATGGCGGCGGCGAATGGGGCGGCCCGGCGGTTGACCCTGTCTCCGGAATTTTATACATTAATGCCAGCGAAATGCCCTGGGTATTAACGATGATTGATGCCAGGAAAAAAACGGGTACCGCTCCGGAAACCAATCTGGTAGCGGGCCAGCGGCTGTATGCCTCGCATTGTTTGTCGTGCCATGGACCGGAACGGCAAGGTGGCGGCAACTATCCTTCCCTGATTGAAGTGAACAAACGAATGGATGAGAAACGCTTTACCGAATTACTGTCAACGGGCAGGCGAATGATGCCTTCATTTACGGCGCTTTCCGGTGAAGAAAAAGAAGCGTTGGCCTGCTTTGTTCTGGATATAAAAAATAACAAAAAGGCGATGTTTACTGGCCGATCAAAACAGGCGGATGAATGGAATGACCTGCCTTACCGTGGCACCGGCTACAATAAGTTTTTAACTCCCGAAGGTTACCCCGCTGTAAGTCCGCCATGGGGCACTTTAAACGCTATTGACCTCAACACGGGCGGCCTGCTTTGGAAAGATACCTTAGGAGATTATCCTGAGCTCAAGGCAAAAGGGTTACATACCGGTACCGAAAATTATGGCGGCCCTGTGGTAACCGCCGGCGGTTTACTTTTTATTGCCGCTACCAGTGATTCAAAGATGCGGGCCTTCAATAAAAGAACAGGTCAACTGTTGTGGGAAGCAGATTTGCCCGCTTGCGGTTTTGCTACCCCGGCGGTTTATAGTGTTGATGGAAAACAGTACGTAGTAATTGCCTGCGGAGGCGGTAAATTAAATAAGGCTTCCGGTGATAGTTATGTGGCCTTTGCACTTCCCTGATTTTTTTAATAAAAAAACTTTCACCAACCATGACGACTCAATTACTATCGCAAAGCAAACTTGTTTTCTACTCGGTTTTTTCATTGATGCCTTTCATTGGCTGGTCGCAATCAGGAACGGTGCATGATAATCTCCTATTAAAAAGTAAACTGCTGAATGCTGACCGGAAGTATGCCATTTACCTGCCTCCGGGTTACGAAACATCTAACCGCAGTTACCCTGTTCTTTATTTATTACACGGCTCTGGTGATGACCAAACGGGTTGGGTGCAATTTGGTGAAGTAAACACCATTGCAGACAAGGCTATTAATGAGGGACAAGCTACCGCTATGATTATCGTAATGCCTGATGCCAACACCGGTACACGAGGATACTTTAACAGCATCAAAGGCGACTTCCCCTACGAGGACTTCTTCTTTAGAGAACTTATTCCTTTCATCGAAAAAACATATAGGGTCCGGGCTGAAAAGCGCTACAGGGCTATATCCGGGCTATCCATGGGTGGCGGCGGAACCATTGTGTATGCACTTCATCACCCGGAATTATTTGCCGCGGCTTGCCCTTTAAGTGCCGGCAATGGCTTGCAGGATATAGACTCTACCAAACGAATGTTGAAGCGGACAGATTCTACTCTCGCCGATGATAAAATTGATACATGGAGCCGGCAAAATAATGGTATAGAACTCGTGAATAATCTACCGCAGGCCCAAGCTAAAGCGGTGCGCTGGTATATTGATTGCGGCGATGATGATCCGCGGAGCGAAACCAATGCAAAACTGCATGCAGCCATGAACAGGAAAGGTATCCCACATGAATTCCGTATTCGTGATGGCGGCCACACCTGGACCTATTGGCGAACCGCCCTACCCGAAGTCTTACGCTTTGTATCGGAAAGCTTTCACCAGTTTTAAAATAAAAGGCATTCTTAACCGCCTGCCTTTAGGGTTCCCCATGGGTAAACACTACTACTTATCTTTAATGGGCAGGATAAATTAAATGAATAATAAAATACCCGCAACGGCTACTTAACTTGCCGTGAGTTCGTTTTCTTTTCCCATATTCACCATTATAAAATAACGATTCAATTATGCAACGACGCACCTTGCTAAAACAGATGATGTATGTAACGGGCGGTGTTATCTTTTTACCATCTTGTTTACACCATGCGGACAAAGCCTCTATTCTGCTAAAACAAATCAGCATTGACGGTGATGATGAAAAAACAATGGCTGAATTATGCGAAACTATTATTCCGGCTACCGATACACCGGGTGCTAAAGATTTGTCGGCCCACCTTTTTGCGCTGATGATGGTAGATGATTGTTATAAAAAAGAAGACCAGCAAAAATTCATGAAAGGATTAAAAGCCTTTAACGACAAATCGAAAAAGGATTTCAACAAATCATTCGTTGATTTATCGCCTGCCGAAAAACAGTCGTTGCTGGATAGCCTCGAAGCGCAAAAAGAAGGCAAGGATGATTTGTCTTATTTCTATTCTACTACAAAAAAGTTAACGATACAAGCGTACACTACCTCAAAATTTTACTTAACTAAAGTACAGGTATATGAGTTGGTGCCCGGCAGGTATCATGGTTGTGTGCCCGTAAAAAAATCCGCTTAATACCCTACTTTATGGCAATAAATACATTCGATGCAATTGTGATCGGTTCCGGCATCAGCGGGGGCTGGGCTGCTAAAGAATTTACCGCCAAAGGATTTAAAACGTTGGTGCTGGAACGCGGCCGCGATGTAAAGCATATCAAGGATTATCCTACTACCAATAACCTGCCCTGGGAGTTTCCGCACCGGGGACAAATGCCGGCTGCGGTACAGGAAGCAAACCCCGTTATTAGTCGCTGCTATGCCTTTCGCGAAGATGCGGCGCACTTCTTTGTAAAGGATACCGAGCATCCGTATATACAAGAGAAGCCTTTTGATTGGATACGTGGCTACCAGGTTGGCGGCAAATCGCTGATGTGGGCCCGTCAAACGCAGCGCTGGAGCGACTTTGACTTTGATGGACCGGCCCGCGACGGCTATGCCGTGGACTGGCCTATCCGTTATAAAGACCTTGCTCCCTGGTATAGTTATGTTGAAAAATTTGCGGGCATCAGCGGCAATAAAGATGGTTTGGACAATCTGCCCGATGGCGAATTTTTACCGGCGCTTGATTTGAATTGTGTAGAGACCTATTTCAGGGATGTGGTAGCAAAAAATTATAAAGGACGTAATGTAATTTACGGCCGTTGCGCTCATGTTACGCAGCCACAACAAATACATCTCGACCAGGGACGTGGTCAATGCCAAAAACGTAATTTATGCCAGCGTGGATGCCCGTTTGGCGGCTACTTCAGTTCTAATTCAGCAACGCTTCCCTGGGCTGATAAAACAGGCAATTTAACCCTTAGAACCAACGCGGTAGTGCAGCAGGTTATTTATGATGATAAGAAAGGCAAAGCTACCGGCGTGCGCATTTTAGATACGCATACAAATGCTACTGAAGAATATTATGCTCCGGTAATTTTTGTAAATGCCGCTGCATTAAACACAAACCTGTTGTTACTTAATTCTACGTCAGGCCGTTTTCCAAACGGGCTTGGTAACGATAATGGTTTATTGGGAAAATATGTGGCCTTTCATAATTACAGTGCACGCATTACCGCCCAGCACAATGGCAATTTAGATTCAAATACCGATGGCCGGTCGCCTACAAGTGCTTACCTGCCCCGCTTTCGGAATGTGTATAAGCAGGAGACTGATTTTCTTCGCGGTTATGCGGCGGGTTTTAGTGCCGGCCGGTCCGTAAAAAAGGATACGTCCGGTTATGGGTCTGCGTTAAAGAAAAAATTAGCTTCTACTGAATTAAGTCCCTGGAATGTAGGTTCGCACATGATGGGCGAAACCATTCCAAAAGAATCAAACACAGTTAGCCTTGATGGTTCTAAAAAAGATGTATGGGGAATGCCATTATTAAAAATCAATATTGGCTACGATGATAATGATGCTAAAATGAAAAAAGATTTTTTTGAACAGATGACGGAGATGTACACCAAGGCAGGTTTTACAAATATTAAAACAACCGATACCGGCCAGGCGCCGGGGTTAGACATTCACGAGATGGGTGGTGTGCGAATGGGCAAAGATGCAAAAACGTCGTTGCTCAACGAATGGAATCAACTGCATTTATGCAAAAATGTTTTTGTTACCGATGGCGCCTGTATGACATCAACCTCTACCCAAAATCCTTCGCTCACCTACATGGCCCTTACGGCAAGGGCTGTGGACTATGCTGTTAGCGAATTAAAAAAGCAAAACCTGTAATGCGCACCAAAATGAAAAAGAATGTTGGCCTTGTCCTGTCTGTTTTTTTCTTTATGGCAACCGTTTATTCGCAAGACAACACGTTGAGTAAAAAAGAAAAAAGCGAGGGCTGGCAGTTATTGTTTGATGGCAAAACCACTGCTGGCTGGAAAGGCGCTTTCCTTTCCGGCTTTCCGGCTAAAGGCTGGAAAGTCAGCAATGGACAACTGATGGTAGAATCGTCCGGTGGCAGTGAGTCCACCAATGGAGGCGACATCATTACCCTTACTGATTATAGCGACTTTGAACTGACGGTAGATTTTAAAATAACGGAAGGCGCCAACAGCGGCATCAAGTATTTTATGGATGCGGCGCAGCCCGTGCCGGCTAACCCCAAATCGGCCATTGGGCTTGAGTTTCAGGTGTTGGATGATGAACGCCATCCCGATGCAAAACTGGGCAAAAATGGTAACCGCACCATTGGTTCGCTATACGATTTAATTCCGGCCATTGACAACAAACCTGTTCGGCCTATTGGCGAGTGGAACACTGCAAAAATTATATCAAAGGGTAGCCACGTAGAGCATTGGTTGAATGGCGTGATGGTAGTGGCTTACGAGCGGGGAAGCGATGCCTTTAAAACGCTTGTTGCCGGTAGTAAATATGCAAGTATTCCAAATTTTGGCTTAGCCGCTAAAGGCCGCATTTTATTACAGGACCATGGCAACGAAGCCTACTTTAAAAACATTAAGATACGGGTGATAAAGCCGGCAGATAAGCTGTCCGGCAAGTTATTGAAGGATACACCCGGCGTTGTATCATACACGTTCCGGGCCAGCTTTTCAAAAGATGCGGCTGCTACCTTAGATAGCATCAAAGAATTAGGTATAACTAACATTGAATTCTCTAATCTGTTTGGTAAAACTGCCGCGGAATTAAAAGCCTTGCTGGATGCAAGAGCCATGAAATGTACCTCGTTTGGTGTGTCCTACCCCGACCTGGTAACTAAAACCAAAGAAGTAGCACAAAACGCTAAAACCCTTGGTGCGTCCTTTGTTCGGGTGGCCTGGATACCGCATGAAAAAGTTCCTTTTACTATTGACATTGCTAAAAAAGCCTGCGAAGATTTTAACGCCGCCGGTAAAATATTGAAAGACCAATATGGCCTTACGTTTTGTTATCATAATCACGGCTACGAATTTCAATCCTACGAAGTTGGCACGTACTACGACTACATCATGGCACACACCGATCCCAAATACGTGAGCTTTGAGATGGATATTCTTTGGGTGGTTCATCCCGGTGCAGACCCTGTCGCCTTGCTAAAAAAGTACGGCCCTCGTTATCGTTTAATGCACGTAAAAGATTTACGCAAAGGGGTGAAGGGCGACTTTACCGGCGGTACGGATGTAAACAATGACGTGGCGCTTGGGAGTGGGCAGATTGACATTGCAGCTATCATCAAAGCGGCACAAGCTTCAGGCATACAAAACTTCTACATTGAAGATGAGAGCACCCATGTAAACCTACAGGTTCCTGTAAGTGTAGCTTACCTGAAAGGATTATGATCAGGTATTATTTTCTGCCATTTGTTTAATAAAACCATCTTGCTTCTACAACTGAAACCAAACCTGATGGCTACATGAAATATTCGCCGCATCCCCTTTCACGAAGGAGGTTTATACAAAGTTCTGCAACATTACTTGGCGGGACGCTTTTGCTGAAAAGTGCCGCCAGTACTGCGTTTGCGCCAGCCTATAAAGCAAACACCAAAGTAGTGGCCCACCTGTGGGTATATGCCAGCAAGTACCCGCCCGATTGGGACTGTTACCCCAATCTTGAAACCGTTTTTTCGGATTTAAGCTATGCAGGTATGGATGGTGTAGAACTAATGGAACCGGTATTGCGTCATGAGGATGCGGTAGATAAATTAAGTGGCCTTCTTAAGAAATATAGCTTGCCCGTTTCAGGTACATCATACGGCGTACACATGAATATGTGGAATGCCGACGAGCACAAAAAAATTTTAGATGATATAAACATAATTGTTCCCCGGCTGGCTAAAGTAGGCGGCAAAACCTTTGGTATTTCGGTAGGTGAAGTAAAGCGATTGAAAACAGAAAAGGAGTTGGATGCGCAGGCCGGCATTTTAAAAAAAGTAATAGCTGTCTGCAACGACAATGGCGTTGAAGCTAATCTACACAACCATACCTACGAAGTAGAAAATAACTTACATGACCTGAAAGGAACGCTGGCCCGCATTCCTGATATAAAACTGGGACCTGATTTAAATTGGCTGATAAGGGCCGGCGTTGACCCGGTTAATTTCATTGATACTTATGGGAAGCAAATCGTTTACTTACATATTCGCGACCAATATGCTGATGGCAACTGGACGGAGTACGTTGGCCAGGGTGCCACTGATTTTAACGTAATTGCGGCCGCATTAAAAAAGCAAAATTTTACCGGAAGAGCAGCGATAGAACTCGCCTTCCCGGCCAATTACAAGCCGGTTAATCCATTGAAAGAAGATTGGAAACGTAGCCGCCAATTCGTAAAAAAAACATTTGGCTGGTAGCCTTCTTTTATGCTGGCAACTAAACGCCATAAAAATAACTGTTAATGAAAATTGCTCTCTTGGGTTCCGGTTTTATTGCCCGTTTTTATGCTACGTCGCTACATGCCCAACGAAGAAAGGATGAAATTTTTTCTGTCTATTCAAGAACACTGGCTAATGCGGCCCGGCTTGCCGGTGATTACCAACTGCCGCATTTTACCGATAATATGGAAGAAGCTATCGGCCATTCCGAAGTGGACGTGGTGCTGATATCGCTACCTAATCATTTGCACGAAGCCGCCGTGAAAGCTTGCGTTAAATACAAAAAGCATGTGTTATGTACAAAGCCGTTGGGACGTACAGCCGCCGAGGCTAAACGCATGTGGCAAGCCGTAGAACAAGCTGGAATTTTTGGCGGTTATTTAGAAGACTTGTGCTACACACCAAAGTTTTTAAAATCGGTTGCCAGCATTAAGCAAGGCAGCATTGGAAAAGTATTATGGACCAAGTCAAGAGAAGCGCATCCCGGGCCACACAGCGATTGGTTTTGGGACAAAGAAAAATCCGGCGGTGGTGTTATCATTGACCTGGCTTGCCATTGTGTAGAGATTGGACGCAACTTTATTGGCAAAGAAGTTAAGCCGTTGGAAGTAATGTGCTGGGCCGCTACACAAGTACATCCTATAGAAGCCGAAGACCATGCCATTGGCCTGGTGAAATATACCAACGGCGCTATTAGCCAGTTTGAAGTCAGCTGGACCTTCCGTGGTGGTATGGATTTACGCGACGAGGTGATGGGCACCGAAGGAAGCATTTGGTTAAATAGTTTTTTGCGTACCGGTTTTGAAATGTTCACCACCGGCAAAGGCGGCTATGTAGCAGAGAAGGCAGAAGTGACCAATGGCTGGCTGTTTCCGGTGGGCGATGAAGCGCATGAACTGGGCTATCCTAATATGTTTACCGATATGTTTGAAGCGATTGAAAATGGCCGGCAACCACTGGAAACTTTCTACGATGGCTATGTGGTGAATGCGATTCTTGATGCGGCTTTTTTATCAGCCAAAACAAAAGCCTGGGCGCCCGTTTTGGTAGAGGATTGGCGTGGTGATGAAACGGTTGAGCAAAAGCAATCACTGGTTTCGTTTGATGAAGACTATTACCTGATAAAAACAGAAGTGTTGCCAACCGGCGATGAAAAATTGATCTTAAAAAACAAAGCAACCGGTGAAATAGTGCAGCGGAATAAGTAGATCGTGATTTGATTAGTAAGCACGAAACCCCTGGCGTATAGTCGCCGGTGTCAACACAGATTCTATAAAAATAGCTTGACAAATAGTTTAATCATAGGCGTTGATATTGGCGGCACACGCACTAAATCAGGGTTGGTAAACATTGCCACGGGCAATGTGCTGCATACCATAGTGCAACCAACAGAAAAGAGAAACGCGGATGTGTTTATCAGGCAAGTGGAGAGGAGCATCAGCGAATTCAAAGCTATTGCTGCAAAAGAAAAATATAGCGTCAACGGCATTGGCTTTGGTATTCCTGGATTTACGGGAGATGGAAACGTACTAACCACTTATGGTTTTCTGGAATTTATGGAAAACTATCCGCTGGTAAAACAAATTATATGCTTTCAGAAATTATGGACATGCCGGTGAAGGCCAGGTATTTTCTCAACCATTCACCGGCCGGTAAGTTGCCGTTAGGTGTGCCTTACATTGGTATGGGTTCATCTTATTTTGCCCCGCTATCTTTTAAATTCATGGGTATTGATATTTACCCCGAAATCGCATCGGAGTATTACAACTATCTAAGCCAAAATGATAAAGCCGCATCCGGTGTTTTGCTTTCCCAATCCGGGCGAAGCACCGAAGTGCTTTGGTGTGCCGAACGCTTCCGGAATTTTACGGCCATCACTAATACAACTGATAGTCCACTTTGCCGTTTTGCCGGTGTTAATAACGTGGTTTCTTTATTAGCCGGTGAAGAAAAATATTCATCATCCAAAACTTACATCAACACGTTGCTGGCCTTGTTTAAAGGGTTTGGTATAAATGTAAATGGGGCGGTTCAGGTATTGGAAGATAATATGGGGCATTATGAAGAGGTAGGCAAAACCCTTGCCCATGGCGTGTTTGAAGCCATTGAAAAGGGTGGGTTTAAAAGCCTTTACATTACCGGAAGCGGACCTAATATTGGTACGGCCATGCAGGCGGCCCTGATTATGAGCGAAAGCACCAAGCTGAATTTTAACGGCCTGGCGATGGCGCAATACGATCATGGCCCGAAGGAAACCGCCAATGGCAGCGTGGTAATCAATATCATCGCCAAAGGAAAGTCGTATGAGCGAAGCAAGAAACTTGGTGCTCTTATTCAGACAGCCGGAGCCACAGTTTTTGAAGTGGAAGAACCTGGAGTAAGCGAAGCGGAATCCATTCTTCATAATATTATTCCCTTCAATTTCATGGCGTATTATCTATCCGAAAAATTAGGCGTGCAGGAAACATTTGTGGTAGGCGGAAAGATAACCGAAGTACCAACGTCTGATTGAATTTACAGTAACAAAAATCATTGTCACTATGAGGAAGCTTTTACTTCTTTTTTATGCCTTATTTCTTCTCCGCTTTTTTAGTCAGGGGCAAGCGATCAATGAAAAATTTATTGCCGCGGCGGATAACTCTATCAGTTATATGGGCCGCATTGGCCATAACGATTCCTGTGCCGAAATTTATTGGACGGGTAGCAGCGTTTCCATCAATGTAAAAAAGGCAGGCAGCGTAAAAGCCTTGTTGGCAGATGAAAAGGGCGGCAATTATTATTGGGTGCTGGTTGATGGCGATAGTACCCATGCCGTAAAAATCAAGATTGACAAAGAGAAAAAATTATACCCGCTTGTCACCGGCTTAAGCCCTGCAAAACACACGATTGAATTGTTTAAAGTCACCAACACGGATTTTATTACGACGCGATTTTATGGGTTTCAAATTGATGCTGGAGCGACTGTTTTAAAAAGGGCTAAAAAGCCTAAGCGCAAGATTGAATTCTTTGGAAATTCAATCACCTGCGGTCATGGCGTAGAGTCGGGAAGCAATGGCTCCGGCGCACCGGAATTCTTCAACAATTACCGGGCTTATGGCGCTATCACAGCAAGGCATTTTGGCGCCCAATATCATTGCACGTCCAAAAGCGGTATCGGCATTATGGTAAGCTGGTTTAATGAAGTGATGCCTGATATTTATGACCGCCTCAATCCGGCTGATTCTGCCAGCAGGTGGAACTTCAGCAACTATACACCCGACATTGTGGTGGTGAATTTATTTCAGAACGATAGCTGGCTGGTAAACCAACCGGAGCATGTACAATTTAAGCGGCGGTTTGGAAAAGCAAAGCCTTCGGAAACATTCATCAGTAACGCGTATAAAAGTTTCATTCAATCTATACGAAATAAATATCCTAAAGCGCAAATCATTTGCTGTCTGGGAAATATGGATGCTACAAAAGAAGGGTCTAAGTGGCCGGTATATATCGAAGCAGCGGTGGCAGCTATGAAAGATAAAAAGATAGCGACTCATTTCTTTCCTTATAAAAATACTGGCGGCCACCCGGACATAAAAGAACAGGAAACAATGGCGGCTGACCTGATACAATTTATTGAAACCAAAAAGTATTGGTAGCCGGGACCTTTACCTGATAGTGAGGTTTGGTATGTGGCGCTAATCACGATAAAAACGCTAAGTCAATTTCAAATACCACGTATGCGAGGCGCTTTTTTATTTATTCTTTTGCTGTTTCTGTTTTCTGCTGCTTCGTCGCAAACCTACGCCATCACTGACTTTGGGGCTAAAAAGGACAGCAATTTTCTAAACACGGCAGCTATTCAGTCGGCCATAGATAAATGCTACAAAAATGGTGGTGGCGAAGTAGTGATTCAAGCCGGTACCTATTACACCGGTACTGTGTTTCTCAAATCAAATGTTTATCTGCATCTTATGCCCGGCGCGGTTTTGCAAGGAAGTTACCATCCGGCGGATTATCCTGAATACAACATCGTAAAGGCGCAAAAGTTTGGCACCATCACGCACAATGGTATCTATGTGCCATACATGAAGGCCATCGTTATAGCCGACGGCGCCGATCATACCGGCATCAGGGGCGAAGGAACCATACGGGGGGCCGGTGATGGTACCGCTTTTCAGTTAGGATTAAATAAGGATGGCAAGCCGATGGACTTGTTTTTTATCGGTTGCACTAAGTTGCTGCTGAAAGATATAAGCGTATTGAATTCGGCCCAAATAACTATTTCTGTTTCGGGTTGCGATAAGGTAACGATAGACGGCATCTTTGTACAAAGCCTTACCAATTGGAACTGCGATGGATTAGATATAGATGCAAGTGACGTAACGGTTTCTAACTGTACAATAGATACAGAAGACGATGCGCTTTGTTTTAAAAGTGAATATCTCAATAGGTTTTGCGAAAATATTACAGTCACTAATTGTACATTATCATCTATCTGCAACGGTCTTAAATGGGGAACCGGGTCACGAACCGGTTTTCGAAACTTCACGGTGAGCAACTGCGTTATAAAAAAAGGTTCTTACAATGGATACCGGCATTTTATCATGACGCCTGATATTGTTTATCAACCCGACCTCAACAGTGTAAATACCGGAATTGTTATCCTGGGTGTAGATGGTGGTACGGTAGAAAATATTAACATCAGCAACGTTGTAATGACGGATGTACTTACGCCGATCGTTATCCGCGTCGGACGTCGGTTTGTTACCCCGGAAGGCAAGCCCTCTATCATGCGGCACATACGAATTCAGAATGTGATAGCTGAAAGCCGGACGGTGATTCCCTGCATCATTGCGGGCTTAGCCGATAGCCCCGTAGAAGATATAAAGCTTTTCAATATTCGCATTGTTATCCCAATAGGCATGTCGGCCGACTCGATGAAAACCATACCTGCATTGATTCCTGAGGCGGAGCGAACCTATCCCGAAAACAGAATGTTTGGCGTAAAGTTGCCCGGTTGCGGCTTTTATGTAAGGCATGCCATTACTATTTCTTTCAATGAAGTAGTGTTTGTTTTTAAGACGAAAGATGCACGGCCGGTTTTTTATTTTGATGATGTGAAAGGGGTGCAATTACGACATGTTCTCATTGATGATAAAAAGCTGGTAAAACGTAACACAATGCTCTTTCATACTAAAACAGAACAATTGGAAATAGCTAACTAAAAAAATAAAGTAAAATGAAAAAAATGGCAATGTCATCTGCCTGCTTGTTAATTATAACCTCATGTGTTGTTGCGCAGCCATACGCTACATGGACGCAGACAAGCTTAAAATTGAGTAATGGTATTGTAGAAAGAACCATTGTATTGCCGTCAGAAAGCAGGAGGAACTTTATTACTACTTCGTACACCCCTGTTGATGGCGGGTTTAACTACTTCAAAAAGGAGAACACGGATTTTAGTTTTGAAGTGGGAGGGATGCGCTACTCAGGTAAAGATTTATGGACATTAAAAAAAGTAGAGAAGTTTTCGGACGCAAGGGGTGGTGACGGTGCAGCCGTTGTTCTTATAAGCGCTGATAAAAAACTGGAACTGACTATACAATTTTTGCTCTATCCTGCTTCACCGGCGGTTCGTAAAAATCTCGTTATAAAAAACCGTTCGCAGCAAACAGTAATGGTTCAATCGGTGGATGTAGAAAAGTTTGAAGTGACGCCTTACTATTCCACCACATTCAGTTGGGTATGCCACGACTACGGCCGCCGGCGCTCCATTGGTCCTTATGATGGCAGTATGCAGGACGCCTTAGTGATCGTTCACAACAGCGACTGGCAGCAAGGCATCGTTATTGGCAACGAAGCTGCCGGTGTAATAAAACATACCGCCGTTTTCTGGAACGAAGAAAGCATTGTCAGCGGCCTTACGCATAAAGATGCCCGTTATCCATTCAAAAAATATATTAAGCCCGGTGAAAGCTTTACTACACCACAGGTATTTACGATGGTCTATAACCATCACAAAGACCCTGATGAAATGTTGAACACGGCCGTCCCGCAATTCGTAAATAAGTACCTCGGCACCCGACTGTCAACGCTGGCGCAGAAACCAACTTTTGTTTACAACACCTGGGTGCCTTTTAAAAAAGACATCAATGAAAAGCTGATCATGGAACTGGCAAAGTCAGCATCGGAGGCAGGCATGAAGGAATTTATTATTGATGATGGCTGGCAGGATAATTATGGCGATTGGGTAATTGACAAGAAGAAATTTCCGAATGGTTTAAAGCCGGTGTTTGACTACATTAAATCGTTGGGCATGAAGCCGGGAATATGGGTGAGTGTGGGCAGCGCTTCACCAAATAGCAAGGTTTTTAAAGCCCACCCCGAATGGTTTGTACAGGATGAAAAAGGACAGCTTACCAACCTTCATATTGAAGACAACGCCATTCGCACGGCCTGCTTTGGCACCGGTTGGTATGGTTATATAAAAGAGGTGTTGATGAAGTTATCGCTGGACTATGGGCTGGAATACCTGAAGCTTGATTTTACGGTGGTTACCAGTCCGTACCGGTTTACAAAAAGCCAGACCGGCTGTTATGCAAAAACGCATCCCGGCCATGCCGATCATGATGAATCTTTATATACGAATTACGAACAGGTGTGGAAGTTGTTTGATGAACTTCATGCAGCAAAGCCGGCCTTGTTTATAGATTGCACATTTGAAACGATGGGTGGTTTGCAGTTGATAGATTACGCGATGCTGAAACATGCAGAAGGCAATTGGCTGTCCAACTTTAATGGGCCGGAAGCCAAGGTGGACCTGCGTGTACGTAACATGGCCTGGTGGCGTTCACCGGCCATTCCGGCAACGGCATTAGTTATTGGTAACCCCGAAATGCAGGACACCGCCTGGGCATTACACATCAAATCGTTGGCCGGTGCGTTGCCCATTATGTTAGGCGACCCACGACAATTATCAGCAGGAGATTTTAAAAAATACCGGCGCTATGCCGATTGGCTGCAGGCAGCCGAAAACCGTTACGGCATTATGAGTTATCGTCAGGATCTGGCTGGTTTTGGCGAACCGATGGATGGCGCTTGGGATGGCTTTCAACGCATCAACACCGATATAAAAACCGGAGGTATTATCGGCGTGTTCCGGCAGGGGAGCAGGGAAGCAAAACGATTGGTAACCGTTCAATACTTGGATCCTGAAAAAACGTACGAAGTGAGGGATATGAATGGAAAATTAATCATAACGCAAACGGGTAAAGCATTGAGCGAAGATGGTTTTGAAGTAGCAATTGATAAGTTATACGATGGAGAGTTGTTTGAAGTAAAGTTGAACAACTAATAAGCCCATAATAAAAACTGTTACATGAAAAAGAGTGTCATGGCCTGTTTATTCTTTATAGGCCAGATGGCTGTTGCGCAAGAAGTTTATTTAACAGTGAATGCTGGTAGTTGTTTGCGTGAACATTCCATTGTAGAAGCCGTACTAAGCACTCCCTTGCCAAAGGGCAACGCCTATAAGTTGGTGAATAAAAAAACCGGCGCAAGTACCCCGGTGCAGCAACTTGATCCTGCCCGTATTCTGTTTGTGCTGCCCGATGTTTTAAGCCCCGGCGGCACCGCTACATACAAACTTGTTCCTATAGCGAATGCAAAAACGTCAAATAATATTTTAGTTGAGAAGAAGGACAAAGGTTTGCTTGTAAAAGTTGCTGGCAAAGATGTTTTGTTTTATAACACAGCATTTATGCCTCCGCCCGATACCTTGCCCTCTTTTTATGCACGAAGTGGTTTTATTCATCCGCTGTTTTCTCCTTCGGGTAAAATACTGACGGATGATTTTCCGGTTGGTCATGCGCACCAGCACGGCATCATGACGGCCTGGGTAAATGCAGAATTCCGGCGCAAGCCAATTGACTTTTGGAACCAGCAACTTCAAACAGGCAGTGCAAAGCATGTGTCGGTGGAAGCCATAGAAACAGGCGCTGTAACAACCACCATAAAACTGCGCTTGGAACAATATAGCTTGTTGTATGGAACAATATTAAGTGAACGGTGGACCATCACCATTTATCCTTTTAGCACGTATTATCTTTTTGATCTTCGCTCGGAGCAGAAGAACATCACCACTGATACCTTGTACCTGAAAAAATATCATTACGGCAGCATCGCTTTTCGTGGCAGTAAACAATGGAATGATGCCGATTCAATACATTATAAAAGCAAATGGAAAATCCTCACCGACTCCGGCGCCAACCTGTCAAACGCAGATGGGAGGCGGGCTACCTACGTTTCGGCTTCGGGCCTTATTGATGGCGCTACTGCTGGCGTTGCGGTGTTTGGTTTTCCGGATAACTATAATTATCCGCAACCGGTAAGGGTGCATCCGCAAATGCCTTACTGGGGTTTCGCTCCGGCCGCATCGGGTTCGTTCACTATCAATCCTGGTGCGGTATATACGTCACGCTATCGTTATTGCGTTTACGATGGGCAGCCGGATACGGCATTACTAAAAGCTATTAACGATGATCTGATTCATCCTCCCAGGGTAACCGTACAATACTACCAGAGAACGGCTAAAAAATAAAGAGCCGCAACATCAATAAATTGGCGTGTGTACACGGAAAGATATAAAAGTATCCCTCCGTCTTATTGCAGAACAGCATGATAGCTATATGAATCATGCTTCATTTTTTTATTCCGTTACTAAATAAATAACGCATCATAATAACCCGGCGCCTTATTATTTTACCTGTTAATTTTATCCCCATCTTATTTCTAACCTGTACTATAAGTTAGCCGGTGTAATAAACTTCATAATAAAAGTCAGGAGGAAAATTTAAATCATAAAATTTGCAGTGTTCGCTACATCCGGTAGGGCAATCAAAAGATACTTAATGAGTTCAGGAAAAATATTAATTATTGATGACGAAGAAGGGTTGCGAAAGCTGCTGGCAAGGATCATTTCGTTGGAAGGATACGACGTGGTGGAAGCGGGCAGTTTGAAAGCTGCTCTCCAACTATTGAGCCACCAGACTATTGACCTTGCCCTATGCGATGTAAAGCTTCCGGATGGTAACGGCGTTGAGTTTGTTAGTACCATCAAGGCACGTTTTCCGTTGCTGGAAATAATCTTGCTAACGGCTTATGGCAACATACCCGACGGCGTACAAGCTATAAAAAACGGCGCCTTCGATTATATTACAAAGGGCAACGATAACGACCGCATACTGCCGCTGTTAGCGCAAGCCATGAGCAAAGTGGCGGCCCAAAAAAAATGTGCTGTCAGGGTAAATGATGACCCTCCTGTTGCGTTTACTTCCATCATTGGCCATAGTCGGGTAATGAAACAAACCATCGCACTTGCCGAAAAAATTTCGGCCACGGCCACTACTGTTTTACTCTTAGGCGAAACCGGCACGGGTAAAGAAGTGTTTGCCAAAGCCATTCATGCGCAAAGCAGGCGAAGCAGGGAGGCGTTCATCGCTATTAATTGCAGCGCCTTTACCAAAGATTTACTGGAAGGCGAATTGTTTGGTCATAAGGCCGGGGCTTACACAGGGGCCGTAAAAGACAAAAAAGGACTTATTGAATTAGCCGATAAAGGCACCTTGTTTTTAGACGAGATAGGAGAGATGAATATTGACCTGCAAGCCAAGCTGCTGCGGGTTTTAGAGAATGGGGAATTTATAAAACTGGGCGATGTAAAGAACACTAAAGTAGATGTGCGCATTATTGCCGCTACAAACCGGGAACTAAGTAAAGAAGTGGCGGCCGGCCATTTTCGGGAAGATCTTTTTTATCGTTTAAATACATTCACTATTTCCTTGCCACCGCTGCGGGAACGAAAAGAAGACATTAAAGACCTTGCCGCTTTCTTTCTACAACAATTTAGTAGTCGTGAAAATAAGCCGGTGCCGGCGCTTTCGGCCGATGCGCTACGTGTATTGGAAAACAACCGCTGGCGTGGTAACATTCGGGAATTAAAAAACGTGTTGGAACGCACCGTTATCCTCACCGACGGCGCTGAAATTACAGCTGCCGATTTACCCTTTGATATACAACAAGCCGATGGATCGGTTACTACGGAACAAACCCTGGCCGCTGTGGAGCGGGGGCATATACAAAAAATGCTTGCCTACACATCCAATAATAAAACCAGGGCAGCCAGCTTATTAGGAATTGGTTTAGCTACGCTCTATCGCAAGCTGGAGGAATACGGCTTGCCCAGATAACTACCTTCTCATTTTGACAAACCGCCTTCTCATTTTGAGAGGGTTTTTTATTTCGGGCCGGTGATGGCGTGCCGCGCCTATGTCATAAAAGGCAGCAGGGGTAAGGCTTCCATAAGATTGTTGCAAATGATTTTTTATCCGGTACTCCGTTTGGCCTATAGGCAGAAACAAATCAACATGGACTCCCGTTTAAAAGCGTATCGCAGCAAATTGAACCGCATAGACATCGTATATGGTATTAGCACTTTACTCTTAATTGTTAGTGTAATTGTGAAGGCGGCGCATAGTTAACAGGTACCAATGGCATGGAAAAACGGAACTATAAAAGCGATCTGGTTTGGCTTATCATCATTTGGATGGCTGCACTACTTCTTCTATATACAGTTCTCCTGAAACTTAAGTTTTTTTTCCATCTATAGTTATAGTTGATAGTCAGGTTCGAACTCTTTTTGAAAAAATTTTCTACAATGATCACACAAATTCAAGTACCTCTTTTTTTGGAAGAACGTCTTCCCGAAATAAAGCCGGCTTTACAAAAAGCTGCGGGACCCGCCGTGAACACGGTGTTTACGGCCGTGCAATGTCTGACGGATTTTACACGCCGGATGATAAAAGAACACAACGATAGCATGACAGCTCGCTGCCTCTCATTGGCCGGGCGGTTATACATAAAAGGGAATGACGTGGTAAGGACAGCCGTGGAAAATATTTACATCTATTCGTTCTCTTCACTTCTAAATAGTTGCGACGACTGTAAGCAACGCAACAAGCTGCAAGCCGCCATGCCAACGGGTTTGTATAAGGCTTATGTAAAACAGATCACTAAATCAGGTTTATAATTTAAACTAATCAATATGCTTACCGCCATTCTAATTATAGCCGGCCTCCTTTGTTTCTGGCTTTTTTTTAAATCAATTGACTTCTTCGAAAACATTTAAAACTGATCACTATGACAGCCTTGTTCATTCTATCAATTCTTGTTTTTTGCTACCTGTGTTATGTACTGCTTAAACCGGAAAAATTTTAATCATCAATAAGTAGTAATCAGTAATGGGTTTGCAGTACCAGTAAACTCCTGCTTATTATAAGAAATTAAAAAAGTTTAAGCGACTCGCTCATTACTGATTACTCATCACTCATTATTACAATTATGACTACAGAAATTTTAGGCGTTATTACCATGTATGTGCTGATGGTGCTGCTGGCCATTCCGCTGGGGCGCTACATCGGCAAAGTTTACAACGGCGAAAGAACCTGGGCGGACTTCCTTTTTAATCCACTTGATAAATTATTTTTTAAAGCGGGTGGCATTAAGCCGGAAAATGAAATGACCTGGAAGCAAAGCATGGTAGCCTTGCTAACTATTAATATCGTGTGGTTCATTCTATCAATGCTGGTGCTGATGAACATGAGTTGGCTGCCACTAAACCCCGATGGCAATCCTTCCATGACCGCGGATCTCGCCTTCAACACCTCCGTGAGTTTTGTTTCTAATACCAACCTTCAGCACTACTCCGGCGAAAGCGGCTTATCTTATTTCGGCCAGCTTACCTTAATGCTCTGGCAGTTTATCAGTGCGGGTACAGGTATGGCCGCTTGTGCTATTGTATTCAAAGCCATTAAAGAAAAGAACGCTGATAAACTGGGCAACTTTTATAACTACTTTATCAAGTCCTGTACAAGAGTGTTGCTACCGCTATCAATTGTAGTAGCCATCATCTTATTGTTCAATGGAACGCCAATGAACTTTCATGGCAAAGGCCAGTTTATAGGGCTTCAAGGTGATACCGTCAATGTATCAAGAGGCCCGGCCGCGGCTATGATCGCTATCAAACAACTTGGTACAAACGGCGGTGGTTACTTTGGTGTGAACAGTGCCCACCCTTTTGAAAACCCCAACTACTTTACCAATATGGTAGAGAACATCTGTATCATTTTAATTCCGATGGCACTGGTGTTTGCGCTGGGCTATATCATCAAGCGAAAGAAGTTTGCCTGGATGGTTTTTGGTGTGATGACCTTAGGTTTTTTACTACTCGTCATTCCCTCCATCTATAACGAAATGCACGGTAATGCCGCCATTGGTAAAATGGGATTGCTGCAAAATTTAGGAAGTATGGAGGGTAAGGAAGTGCGCTTTGGGCCGGCTGCTTCGGCTTATTGGGGTATCACTACTACAGTGACTTCCAATGGTTCGGTGAATGCCATGCACGACAGCTTTACGCCGCTTACCGGTATGTGTGCTATGTTGGGAATGATGATCAACGCCTTTTATGGAGGAGTGGGTGTGGGCTTTTTAAATTTCTTCATCTTTATCATTATAGCGGTTTTTATCAGTGGCTTAATGGTAGGACGAACCCCTGAATTCTTTGGTAAAAAAATTGAAGCCAAGGAGATGAAAATTGCTGCGCTTATCGCATTGTTGCATCCGTTTTTAATTCTGGTCGGTACGGCTATATCATCGCACTTATACACACACGATCCTACCACCTATGCCAGTTGGCTGAACAACCCCGGCAATCATGGTTTTAGTGAGATGTTGTATGAGTTTACTTCTGCATCAGCTAATAATGGCAGCGGCTTTGAGGGCCTCGGCGATAACACGCCGTTCTGGAATATTGCCTGCGGTATCGTGATGTTGTTAGGCCGGTTTTTACCCATCATTGGCCCGGTGGCTATTGCAGGCATATTAGCAAAAAAGAAGTATGTACCGGAGAGCGCCGGCACACTAAAAACAGATACATCAACCTTCGGGATTATGGTGTTTGCGGTGATATTTATTATAGCGGCGCTGGCATTTTTCCCGGCCCTGGCATTGGGTCCTATTGCGGAATATTTTGGAATGCGATAAAGACATTTTTTAGCGGGCAGAAGTGCTACTATCAAACGTCTGTTGTGTCACTCACTTGTACGTTCTGTAATTCTATTCAACTGTTTTGAACAGTTCACTTTTGATAAAACTGAAAACCTGAAAAAGATTTTGTTCATATGAAGGCTGCACATTGATTTCGCTTCCCACATGTTTGTGGTGAGGATGCGTACTGATGCCGGGATAGTGAGCCGCATTGTCCCAACGAATAAGTAAAGAGTTGTCGGGCAATTGCCAATGGTAAGAGTAATCGAATAAAACATTTTGAATAATGATCTCACGTAGAAAAATAGAAGTTCCATTAATTAAATCAACTTTGATTTTTGTTTTAGATAAATCGCTGCGGGTTTCCTGCAATAAAATTTCAAACAATGATATACAGTCGGAGAAGGAAGATAATGTTGATAGCATTAAGCAAGGCGGGCTAAGCGTTTTTGTAAACTATTCAATTGTTTTATTTCAGCGTTCCACTCAGCGCTGTCTTCTTCTTTTTCAAAAACCGGAAGAGTTAACTGCGAAAAATTCTTGCAGAAATCAGCATAACCGGTTCCGTATTTTTTTTCCAGCTTTTCAATATTGGTTACGCAAACACATATCTCATTTAGCAGTTGTTGCCTTGCCTGAACTAAAGCAAAATCCTCTACTGAGTTATAACCCATTTGTTCTACCGTTTCATGTAAAGCCAATGATTTTTCGTTAAGAAGCATAAAAATTAATTACTCCTAAAATTACTAAATAATGAATGCCTCAAATCAAAATAAACTCTTCGAAGGCGCCCTTGTAAAGACGGCTTTTAAACAAGCCTTCATTAAGCTTGATCCACGAATTATGTTTCGCAACCCGGTTATGTTCACTGTGGAATTATGTACCGCAGTAATGCTGGTTGTTTCTATCTGGATTGCTACCGGCCGGAAAGATCAGGGTGGGTTGGCGTACAACCTGATCGTGTTTATTGTGCTTTTGCTTACACTCCTGTTCGCCAATTTTGCAGAAGCCATCGCCGAAGCAAGAGGCAAGGCACAGGCGGATTCGCTTCGTAAAACACGCGAAGAAACGCCGGCAAAAAAACTGGCCGGAAACAGCGATAGCTATAGCGATGATATTGAGATGGTGCCTTCTTCTCAACTTAGAAAAGGCGATGTTTTTCTTTGCGAAGCAGGCGATACCATTCCAATGGATGGTGAAATTATTGAAGGCATTGCCACCATTGATGAAAGCGCCATCACCGGCGAAAGCGCTCCGGTGATAAGAGAAAGCGGTGGCGATAAATCATCTGTAACCGGCGGTACAAAAGTGTTGAGCGATCAGATAAAAGTTAGAGTAACAACGGAGCCCGGTGAAAGCTTTTTAGATAAAATGATTGCCCTGGTGGAAGGCGCCTCACGACAAAAAACACCCAACGAAATTGCATTAACGATTTTGCTGGCCAGCTTCACCCTCATTTTTATTATTGTTTGCGTTACACTAAAACCCTTTGGCGATTATGCTTCTACGCCTATCACAATAGCCGCTTTCATTTCCTTATTTGTTTGTTTAATTCCTACTACCATCGGCGGCTTATTAAGTGCTATCGGCATAGCGGGTATGGACAGGGCTTTGCGTGCCAACGTTATTACCAAAAGCGGTAAGGCTGTAGAAACAGCGGGTGATCTTGATACATTGCTATTGGACAAGACAGGTACCATAACTATCGGAAATCGTAAGGCTACCAACTTCTATCCGGCCAATGGTGTTGATAAAATTGATTTTATAAAGGCCGCTGCCTTAAGCTCACTGGCTGATGAAACACCGGAAGGAAAATCCATCATTGAGTTAGCCGGTCCGCAGTTGGTAAAAGGGTTATCTATTCAAGGTGCTACGATGATAAAATTTACAGCCGAAACCCGCAGCAGCGGCGTGGAATTTCCTGGCGGTAGAAGCATTAGAAAAGGCGCATCGGATGCTATAAAAAAACTGGCCGCGGCGCAAGGTTTTCCTTACCCGCCAGAAACAGAAGCCAGTGTAAAAAGCATTGCGTCAAATGGCGGAACACCGCTCGTAGTAAGCGATAACGGCAAAGTGATGGGCGTGATAGAATTGCAGGATATTATTAAACCCGGCATCAGCGAACGCTTTGAACGCCTTCGCAAAATGGGCATTAAAACGGTGATGGTAACAGGTGATAATCCGCTGACCGCCAAGTTCATTGCCGACAAAGCCGGCGTAGATGATTTCATAGCAGAAGCGAAGCCGGAAGATAAAATGGCCTATATAAGAAAGGAACAACAAAATGGCAAATTAGTGGCGATGATGGGCGATGGAACCAATGATGCACCGGCCCTTGCACAAGCCGATGTAGGCGTGGCCATGAATAGTGGGACAGCCGCTGCGAAAGAAGCCGGCAACATGGTGGACTTAGATAATGATCCTACTAAATTGATTGAAATAGTTGAAATAGGAAAGCAATTGTTGATGACGAGAGGAACGTTAACCACCTTCTCTATCGCTAATGATGTGGCCAAGTATTTTGCTATTGTTCCGGCCCTGTTTATTGCATCAATGCCTGCCCTGCAAGGGTTGAATATTATGCACCTTCACAGTCCTGAAAGCGCCATTTTATCAGCGGTGATTTTCAATGCCATCATTATCCCGATGTTGATTCCGTTAGCCTTGCGTGGCGTGGCTTACAAGCCAATCGGCGCAAGTGCCTTACTGCGTAGAAACCTATTGATCTATGGCTTCGGTGGCGTGTTGGTGCCGTTTGTAGGGATTAAGTTATTGGACCTTTTAGTAAGTGTGTGGTTTTGATTTGTAAAAGAAGGTTTTGTCAATATAATCGGAAGAATTGTTAAGTCGTTGGATAATGATTAAGCAAACTATAAATAATGATATTTTTTTCGGAATCGACCTTGTAAATAAGTCTATGTTCATCAGTTATTCTTCTGGACCAATAGCCGCGGTACTGGTGTTTCAACGCTTCAGGCTTACCAAGGCCAGTAAAAGGTTCACTTCGCATATTATTCATAAGTTCTACAATCCGCTTCAAAACTTTAGGATCATTGATCGCCCATTTATGCAACTGATTCATTGCCTCGTGTTCAAAAATAACCTTGCTCATGGTTCGTTGAGCAATTGTTTGGTGTACGTTTCAAATTCGTTCCAGGTAAAGGTGGTCACTTTCCCTTCTTCCGCATTTTTAATTGACTTATTTAATCGTTCAAAGTACTCTTCTTTAGTTTCAGAAAAAGGAAATGACTGCGGCTCATCGGAAATTTTAATTGACAATTCTGCATTGGCATTGCCCGCTAAAAATGACTTGATACGCTCAAATGCACTTTCATTAAACTCACTCGCTCTCAACCGGATCATTGCTTCCATAAAAAATTCTTTCATCAAATTTAAACCTATAACATGAAACAACATATTCTCCCTGCGCTACGACTCACCCTTATTTGCACCCTTGTTTTTGTGGGCTTGTACACCCTGCTCATTTGGGGCGTAGCGCAAGCCGCACCGGCTAAAGGTGAAGGTGAAACCGTATCAGTCAACAATAAAGTAGTGGGCTATAAATTAGAAGGCCAAAACTTTACAGCCGATAATTATTTTAATGACCGTCCATCAGCCGCAGGTTATAATGCAGCCGGTTCTTCGGGTTCCAACAAAGGACCATCCAACCCCGATTACCTCAAACAGGTGCAGGATAGAATAGATAGTTTTTTGGTTCATAATCCAGGTATAAAAAAAGAAGCCATTCCATCTGAATTAGTCACCGCATCGGGCAGCGGCCTTGACCCTGATATATCTGTTGAAGCTGCTAAAATACAGGTGCCAAGGATTGCCGCTGTAAGGCATATAGATGCAGCGAAAATTTATAATCTCGTCACCCTTCATACAGAAGGCCCGCTGGTAGGGGCTTTTGGCCCATCAAAAATTAATGTGCTCCGGTTAAACATTGCATTAGACGAACTTAAATAATATAGAGCCGCAAAATATTTTAAAGAATGAAAAAGATACTGATTGGCATGGCTGCTTTACTGGGCCAGGCCGCCAATGCGCAGGATAGTGCCGTGCAAGCCACCAACCCATTAACCTTTACCGGTTATGTAGAAGGCTATTACAGTTACGATTTTAACAAGCCGGCCAACAATACCCGCCCCGGATTTTTATACAACTTTAATCGCCACAATGAGGCCAATGTAAACCTTGGTTTTGTAAGAGGCTCGTATGCAAAAGACCGCGTGAGAGCTATTCTCGCTGTTGGCGTGGGTACTTACATGAACGCCAATTATGCCGCTGAACCCGGCACCCTGAAAAACATCTACGAGGCTAATGCCGGTTATAAGTTAAGTGCTAAAAAAAACCTGTGGTTGGATATAGGCGTACTGCCTTCGCACATAGGTTTTGAAAGTGCAGTAGGCAAAGACAACTGGACCTTGACAAGAAGCATTCTTGCAGAGAGCACACCCTTTTTTCAAGGCGGTGCAAGGCTTAGCTATACTACCGACAATGGCAAACTATCGCTGGCTGCATTAGCCATCAACGGATGGCAGCGCATCACCCGTGTTGACGGTAATTCTCTTATGAGTTTTGGAACGCAGATTTTTTATAAAGCTTCGGATAAGGTAACGCTTAATTACAGCACCTTTATTGGAACAGATAAACCAGACAGTGCCCGTTTGTGGCGTTACTTTCATAATGTTTATGGCATCTTCCAGTTTAGCGATAAGGTAGGCCTTACTGCGGGCTTCGACATTGGTACGGAGCAAAAAACCAAAGGCAGCAATAACTATAACACCTGGTATTCGCCGGTCGGTATCTTACGTTTTACGCCATCGGCCAAATGGGCCATAGCGTTGCGTGGCGAATATTACAGCGACAAAGCCGGTGTTATTGTTTACACCGGTACGCCAAATGGTTTTCGCACCAGCAGCGAGTCGGTGAACCTTGATTATTTTCCGCAACCCAATGTGGCCCTGCGTTTGGAGCTACGGTCGTTCAATAGTAAAGACAATATTTTTACGAAAGAAAAGTCGCTGACAAATACCAATACGGCCCTGACTTTTTCAACCGCAATTTCCTTTTAATGATAACCTGATATGGCGCATATTGCTGCAATGAATACTCACCAGTTTCACAAACGTATTTCGCTTGCAGGCGCCTTGATTGCTATCGGTATTGTGTTTGGCGATATTGGAACATCGCCGCTCTATACCCTTAACGCAGTCTTTCATAACCGCACGATTACAGAAGGCATCGCTTTAGGTTCGCTCTCGTGTATCGTCTGGACACTGACTTTTCAAACCACTATCAAGTATGTCATCATCACCCTGCAGGCCGACAACAAAGGCGAAGGCGGCATCTTTTCTTTATATGCCCTGGTGCGAAGGTTCTTTGGTAAATGGTTGATTTTTGCGGCCATGGCCGGCGGTGCTTTTTTAATTGCCGATGGCATTATTACACCACCTATTTCGGTGGCCTCGGCTATTGAAGGCGTGCAGAAAATTTATCCTTCTATTCATACAGTTCCGGTCATCATTATCATACTCGCTATACTTTTTTTGTTTCAGCAGTTTGGTACGCAAAATATCGGAAAGGTGTTCGGCCCCGTGATGGTCGTATGGTTTGGCTTTATTGGTTTTTTAGGACTTCATCAATTGACAGGCGATTGGTCGGTGTTGCGGGCACTCAATCCAAAATATGCTTACCGGTTTTTGGTTCATGAACCTGGCGCCTTCTGGCTATTGGGTTCCATTTTTTTATGTACTACTGGCGCCGAAGCGTTGTACAGCGACATGGGCCATTGCGGCCGTGCCAACATCCGCGTAAGCTGGGTGTTTATAAAGCTCATGCTGATCTTAAGTTATGCCGGACAAACAGCGTGGCTGGTGCAACATCAGGGCCAGTCCATTGGGGAGATCAGTCCCTTCTTTCATACGGTGCCTGATAGCATTTATATCCCAGCATTAATCATTGGCACACTCGCTACCATCATCGCCAGCCAGGCCTTGCTTACCGGTTGCTTTACGTTGATCAATGAAGCCATCCGCTTAAGCATCTGGCCCCGCCATAAAGTTGATTTTCCAGGCAACATAAAAGGACAGCTATACATCCCTTTTATTAATTGGGTGCTGATGGCCGGCTGTATGGCCATGGTGCTGCATTTTAAGGAAAGCACCGCCATGGAAGCGGCTTTCGGGCTATCGGTAACGTTAACGATGTTGATGAGTACCGTGCTTATTTTCTTTTACCTGCGGTCGAAACGGGTACATATTGCGGCGGTTATTTTCATTACGTTATTATTCCTTTTTGTTGAAGGCTCATTCCTTATCGCTAACCTCCAAAAAATAAAACAGGGCGGTTGGATAACATTGGTAATTGGCGCCGGATTATTTATGGTGATGTACATCTGGTACCGGGGCCGCGGCATAAAACAAAGCTTGCTAAAAGCCGAGCCTTTACAAAAATATTTACCCTTCATCCGGCAGTTAAGCGCCGATGAAAACATTCCCAAGTATGCCACTAACCTGGTGTATATGACCTTTTCTAAAACACCCCAAAAAGTAGAATATACCATCATTGATTCTATTCTGCATGGCATTCCCAAACGGGCCGATTGTTATTGGCTGATACATGTAGAAGTGGTGGACGAACCCTACGCTTTATCGTACCGGGTAGAAACCGTTGCCCGTAATGATGTCTATTATATTTCTTTTGAACTGGGCTTTCGGGTAGAGCCACGGGTTGACTATTTTTTCAGGCAGGTAGTAAAAGACATGATCGCCAATGGAGAGCTGGATCTGTCGCACCGGTTGGAAGCGCCGTACCAGCAAGCCAGCATCGGCGATTTTAAATTTGTCATGAGCGAATCGTTTTTATCTTATGATAATGATATGCCTTTCTGGAAACGCTTCATCATGAAAAGCTACTTTAACCTGCGTTTTTTAAGCATCAAAGAGCAGGTTAATTTCGGACTGGAACCCTCTAACGTTGTAGAAGAAAAATACCCGCTGGTGGTAGCGCCGCTACATCATTTAAAATTAAAACGCCATCTGTAATGGAAGACAATCAACACAACGCAGACCAATGGCTGGAGAAGACCAGCGTTAACAAGCACGGCAAAGGCAAGTTGAAAATTTACCTCGGCATGAGTGCCGGCGTGGGTAAAACCTATCGCATGTTGCAGGAGGCGCACCAGCTATTGAAAGATGGTGTGGATGTTCGCATTGGTTATATCGAAACGCATAACCGGAAGGAGACAGCGGCCTTGGTTGATGGTATTCCCATTATCCCGCGCCGCAGTGTTTTTTATAAAGGGAAAAGTTTAGACGAGCTGGATGTGCAGGCTATAATTTTAATGCATCCGGCCGAAGTGTTGATAGATGAACTGGCACACACCAACATCCCCGGTAGTAAAAACGAAAAGCGCTGGCAGGATGTGATAGAAGTGATGGAAGCCGGCATCAATGTAATATCGGCCGTAAATATTCAGCATATCGAAAGTATTAATGAAGATGTGAAGGGCATTACCGGTGTAGAAGTAAAAGAAAGAGTGCCGGATAAAATATTGCAGATAGCCGATGAAGTGGTGAATATAGATTTGCCCGCTGATGAATTGATACGCCGCCTGCGGGAAGGCAAAATTTACGATCACAGCAAGGTGCAGCAGGCACTGACCAATTTTTTTCAGCCTGAACAAATATTGCAATTACGTGAGCTGGCTTTGAAAGAAGTGGCCGGCCAGGTAGAGCGAAAAGTAGATTATTCCATCACGTACCGCAAGAACCCTTTCCGCCACGAACGTTTCCTGGCCTGCATTTCAAGCAACCAGGAGATAGCCCAGCGCATCATTCGCAAAACGGCCAGGCTGGCATCCTACTACAACAGCCAATGGTATGTGTTGTATGTGCAAACACCAAAAGAAGCGGTGGATAAAATTCCGCTTGACAAGCAGCGCCACTTAATAAACAATTTTAAAAACGCTACGGAACTGGGTGGCGAAGTGATACAGAAAAAAGAAGAGAATGTAGCACAAGCCATCATTGAAGCCATTGAAGAAAAGCAAATTACCACGGTATGTTTGGGTAAGCCGCATATAAAATTGTGGCAGGTGATTTTAAAAACAAGCGTCTTTAATCAACTCTTAAAAACCTTGTCGAAGAATGATGTTGACCTGGTGATTTTGTCGTGAGACGCGAATGGTGAGTAGTGAATAGTCAATAGTGAATAACACGAAACTTTAAACGGTAAACTGAAAACGGCAAACTGCCTCTCACATTTGAACGCTTGAACTTTTGAACGATGCCAACTGTAAACTGTAAACTTTTCTCATGAACAGTGTAAAAAATAAGATCAGGCTCGGGACCATTTTTTTGTTTGTGCTGCTGCTGCTCTCCGGTGGCTTCAGCATTTATTATTTGGTAAAGGTGCGGCTGCAATCAAAAAATATATTAACGGCCAATTACGAATCGCTGGAATACAGCCATCGTATGCAGCGGGCACTGGATAGTTTGCAGGCAGGCAACACCGCTTTTATTGATTCGTTTAATAAACAACTTTCCAATCAGGAAGCCAACATCACCGAAGCCGGTGAAGGCCCATCCACGCTAAACCTGCGGCGGTCATTTTCTAAACTGCAGCACGGCGATAGTTCTTCAGCGCAGGATATATCCTTTGCCCTGCAAAAAATATTAGACCTGAACATGCAGGCCATCAAAACAAAAAGCGAAAAATCGGAAGCCGGTGCGCAGGAAGCCTTAACCTTTTTAATCGCCATCATCGTGGTCATTTTCATCATCGGCTTCACCTTTGTATATAACTTTCCCTCTATCATTACCACACCCATCCAAAAGCTTACCGATGCCATCAAAGCCATTGGGGCTAAGGATTATAAGCATCGCATCCATATAGAATCAAAGGATGAATTTGGAAAGATGGCGGATGCTTTTAACGAGATGGCGGAACGGCTGGAATATTTTGAAAGCAGTAACCTCAACAAGCTCATTTTTGAAAAGACCCGTGCAGAGGCGGTGATTAATAGTTTAAAGGATGCCAGCATCGGTATAGATAAAGCCGACATTATTTTGTTCGCCAATAACCAGGCGTTAAGCTTTCTTGGTATGCAGGCAAAAGATATTATTGGTAAGCCGGTGGCGGAGGTGAGCAGCCGCAATGATCTGTTTCGTTTTTTGTTGGACGATAAAGGCAATGTTCCTTTTAAAATTGTTGTGGATAATAAGGAAAACTTCTTCACTAAAGAATTGATAGAAGTGCCGCAGGATGAAAATAACAGCCGCGTCATCGTACTGCGAAACATCACTTCTTTTAAAGAATTAGATGTAGCCAAAACAAATTTTATTGCCACCGTTTCGCATGAATTAAAAACGCCGCTGGCTTCATCGGACTTTAGCTTAAAGCTGTTGGAAGATGAACGGGTAAGCCAGCTTTCCGCCGAGCAAAAAGACCTGGTGCAACACCTGAAAGCCGATAACCGGCGCATGTTGCGCATACTAAGCGAGCTGCTGAATATGTCGCAGGTAGAGGCCGGAAAAATTCAACTAAACTTACAGGAAGTGGCTCCGGCCCTGGTTATTGAAAACTCCTTGAACGCCATTGTATCGGTAGCGCTGGAGAAAAATATAGCGGTGGTGCAAAACGTGAACGATAACCTCCCACCAATACAATTAGATGCCGATAAAGTAAGTTGGGTACTGAACAATTTTTTAACCAATGCCATACGTTATGCCCCTTCGGAAACGGAGGTGGTAATTGCAGTAGTTCCCGCTAACAAATGGATCACGTTTTCTGTAACCGATAAAGGCCCCGGCATTGAAGAACAATACCTGAACAAAATCTTTGAACGTTATTTTCAAATCCCCGGCCGGTCCGACAAAAAAGGTTCCGGTATTGGCTTAGCCATTTGCAAAGATTTTATAGAGGCCATGGGCGGCCGTATTTGGGTGAAGAGCCAGGTAGGCGAGGGCAGCACTTTTGGTTTTGATTTGCCGGCGGCCTGACCGACAGTTGATCAGCACCAGCTCCTTTGCTAACAGCGTTTGCAAGACACCGGTAACTTACCTTAGTGGCTCAATTCTTCGGCAAAGCCATTACATGATAAAAGATTCATTCAACCGCGTACATGATTATCTGCGTATATCGCTTACCGATAACTGCAATCTCCGTTGCTTTTATTGCATGCCCGATGACGACTACAATTTCACTCCGGCTTCACGTCTTATGCAGTCGCATGAAATAGAAATCTTGGCGAAAATTTTTGTAGAACAAGGCGTAAAAAAAATTCGGCTTACCGGTGGCGAACCCCTGATACGTAAGGATGCAGCGCAAATTATTTCAGCATTGGGAAAGCTGCCGGTGGAATTAGCTATCACTACAAACGGCACAAGAATTTATGAAATGCTTCCAACATTTAAAGCAGCGAACATTAAAGCTGTCAACGTTAGTTTAGATACGCTTCAACCGGATAAATTTTTGCTCGTTACCCGCCGCGATTTATTTCACCAGGTTCGTAGCAACATTGAGCTGTTGTTGCATCACCACTTTACCGTTAAAATAAATGTGGTGGTGATGAAGGGGTTTAATGACAGCGAGATCGCCGATTTCATTGCCTGGACAAAACACATTCCGGTACAAATCCGGTTTATCGAATTCATGCCATTTAGTGGTAATCGCTGGACAAGCAATAAAGTTTTTTCGTTACAGGAAATTTTAGAAGTGGTAAGTAAACAATACCATTTTCTTCCGGTGGAAGGTGAAGCCAACGATACGTCGAAACGGTTTATGGTGCCGGGGCACGAAGGTTCCTTTGCAGTGATTAGCACGATGAGCGCACCTTTTTGCAGTACCTGCAACCGGATGCGGTTAACCGCCGATGGTAAATTAAAGAACTGTCTTTTCTCCAACGGCGAAACCGACTTACTAACAGCCTTGCGCAAAGGTGAAGACGTGTTGCCCCTGATTCATCAGTCTATACAAAGCAAAGCAATAAGCTTAGGCGGACAATTTTCCGGAACGTTCGAAAAGCTGGAAGCCGCCACCATCAACAATCGTAGCATGATAACCATAGGAGGATAAGGTGTGAACCAAACATTGATTTCTGTTACCGAAGCCAAAGAACTCCTTGCTAAAAGCATCTCTGTTTTATCGCCGGTAACATTGCCGTTGTTGGAAGCTGCCCGGCATATATTGGCTAAAGATGTTTTTGCATCCACTAATATTCCCCCCTTTCCCCAATCATCAATGGATGGTTATGCTATACGTTTTGGTGATAAAAATGTAGTGTTGCGTGTTATGGGTGAGATAGTGGCCGGCACCTCCAAAAAATTTTTTATTGGCGAGGGAGAAGCTGCGAGAATTTTTACCGGCGCTCCGTTACCAGACGGCGCTGACACCGTAGTGATGCAGGAAAAAGTGCGTGTGGAAAATAACGTGGTGACGGTAACAGATGAAGCTGTAACGAAAGGAATGAACGTCCGTGCTAAAGGTTCAGAAGTAAAACAGGGCAGCCTGGCCGTACAAAAAGGAACGCTTCTTTTACCGGCGGCTATCGGTTTTTTAGCGGGCATTGGTATAACAAAAGTTAGCGTGTATCCAATGCCTTCAGTAAGTATTATAGTTACCGGTAAGGAATTGCAAACCCCCGGTAATGACCTCTCTTATGGACAAGTATATGAATCCAATTCTTACTCATTAACGGCGGCTTTACAACAAGCCGGTATTAAAAAGATAACCGTTGCTAGTGCCGACGACGAAATAGCCATGCTTACAAAAGAATTGGCAACAGCGTTACAACAATCCGATGTGGTTATTTTAACCGGTGGCGTTAGTGTGGGGGACTATGACCTGGTGGTAGAAGCAACGAGGCAAACCGGTGTGCAGCAAGTGTTTCATCGGGTAGCGCAACGGCCAGGCAAGCCCTTATATTTTGGAATGAAGGGTCTCAGGCCGGTGTTTGGTTTGCCGGGCAATCCATCATCAGTGTTGAGTTGTTTTTACAATTATGTGTTGCCTTCTTTAGAGATGATGTCGGGTAAAAAAAGTAGTGTGCAACAACTTTCGGCATTACTTACACAACCTTATAGCAAGCCACATGCACTTACTTGTTTTTTAAAAGGCAATTACCAAAATGGAAAGGCAACACCATTAGGCGCACAGGAATCGTTTCGGTTAAGCTCTTTTGCACAGGCCAATTGTTTAATTTGTTTAAAAGAAGGGCGAAGCGATTTTATAGAAGGAGAAATTGTTACTATTTATTTATTACCCGGACAGTCATAAAAAATGAACGAAACCCTTTTTTTGTTTTATGCTTTGCTATTTATCGTGGCGGCATTATATGCATCGGTGGGACATGGCGGGGCCAGTGGTTATTTAGCGCTGATGGCCTTATTCAGCTTTGCCCCGGCCGTAATGAAACCCACGGCTTTGCTTCTAAACCTTTTTGTTTCGTCGGTATCGTTCATCCAATTTTACCGCGGCGGCTTTTTTAAATGGAAGACGTTTTTACCTTTTGCTATCGCTTCTATACCACTTTCTTTTTTAGGTGGCACTATAACGGTTGACAACTTACTTTATAAAAAACTATTAGGCTGTTTATTAGTGATTCCGGTAGTGCGTTTTTTCTTTTTTAAGAACGTTGATCCAAAAGACTTGAAGCCTTCAAACACAGGTCTGTCGCTGGTTATAGGCGGTATCATTGGCTTACTCTCCGGCATGATCGGCATTGGCGGCGGCATTATTCTTTCACCTGTGGTATTGCTTTTAAAATGGACCGATCAAAAACAAACTGCGGCCATTAGTGCGGCTTTTATTTTTGTAAACTCCATAGCCGGACTGGCAGGCCAACTAACCAAAGGCATAGAGTTTAGTGGCAGCATGTTTGTTTATGTAGCTATTGCTTTTGCCGGTGGCTTATGCGGCGCTTATTTAGGAGCTTTACGTTTACAGCAAAGCGTTTTAAAAAACGTGTTGGCTGGTGTACTGGCCCTTGCTGCTTATAAGTTATTATTTACATCGGCTTAATGCTTAGCCAAGGCAGTGGGTAAGCCATCTACACTGACTACGTTTTTCTCTTTCTTATACTCTTCCAACCCATCGGCGCCTTTCTTTTGCGCCCATTTATGGGCATGGTCCCGCTCGCCGGTGTATGCATAGTAAGGCACACCAAAACCACAGGAAGTTTGCACCTGAAATATATCGGCAACAATTAATTGCCGGGTAGAAGGTACGATGGTGAAGTGGGCTGAAAGGCTCTCCCAATCAGCCTCTCCGGGCAACACTGTATAGCCGTTGCCGTATAATCGCAAAATGTTGGGTGGCCCGTCAAAGGCGCAAAACATAAAGGTGATGCGGCCATTTTCGAGCAGGTGCGCAGAGGTTTCGTTGCCGCTACCGACAATGTCCATGTAAGCAACACGACTGGACGAAAGCACTCGGAAACTATCTAGGCCTTTGGGAGAAAGATTAATATGCCCTTCGGAACGTAACGGCGCCGTACTCACAAAAAACAGGTGCTGCGATTGGATAAAGGCGGCGTGTTGATCGTTGATGGTTGTGTAAAACTTACCCATAAAATATAGATTGGATCAAAGATAATTTTAAGCGCCGTTTTTAGTAAAGCAATCTTTTGCTTTGTGCACTCTATATAGTCTTTGTGTTTATTTGTCTGGTACACTAAGAGCACGCCGAACCGCGAAGATCACTTAAAGTAAAGTGGACGAGGAGGCTAAACAATCGCGATAGCCTTTTGAGCATAAGAGTTATCATGGGATGATATGGCTTAAATTCGTAGCTACATGCAGATAAAAATTCTTGTGTTTGGCAGCCTGACGGATATCACTAATACCAGTGACTTAACGGTTACCGGTATCAATGATACCGATGCGTTGCTGATTGAATTACACCGGCGCTACCCGTCGCTTGCAGCCGCCAAATTTTTGATGGCACTGAATAAGCAAACGGTAACTACCAATACTTCTATAACCGATGGCAGCACCATAGCATTGCTGCCGCCTTTTTCGGGCGGATAATTATGTTAGAAAAAAGTTACCACGAACGATATAGCCGCCAGATGAGTCTTAAAGGATTTGGTGAAGCACAGGCCAAATTGCAATCGGCCAAAGTGTTAGTAACTGGCGCTGGTGGATTAGGTTGTCCGGCCCTGCAATACTTAGCAGCGGCGGGTGTTGGTACTATCGGCATTGTAGATGATGATGTAGTGTCGCTATCCAATCTTCATCGCCAGACTCTTTATACCACCGAAGATGTTGGCGCTTTTAAAGTGGAAAAAGCTGCTTTGCGACTGAAGGCCATGAACCCCGGCGTAACGATTAATCCTTACCGCATCAGATTAAAAAAGGAAGTTGCTTTGGACATTATTGGTTTATATGATTTAGTAGTGGATGGCACCGATAATTTTGCTTCGCGGTACATGATAAATGATGCCTGCATTTTGATGGGAAGGCCATTGGTATATGGGGCGGTTTCGCAGTATCAAGGGCAGGTGGCTGTGTTCAACGCTAATTCGGTAGAGAGGATTGAAAGCAGCACTAACTATCGTGATCTTTTTCCGCATCCGCCGAAAGACAGCGAGGTACCAAGTTGTGCGGAAGCCGGTGTGTTAGGTGTATTACCGGGAATTATTGGAACAATGCAGGCGGCAGAAGCCATCAAGATAATTACCGGTATTGGCAAACCGCTGATAAACCGTTTGCTCATATATAATTTACTTACGAACCAATTTTATGATCTGAACATAACACCATCGGCTGACCATAACACATTGCCAAAAAACGAAGAACAATTTTTAGCGATGGAGTATGAAGAAGTTTGTTTAACCGAATCAAAAGATGTTATTGAAATAGATGCGACGCAGTTTGAAGCGTTAATAAACCAGCCGTCAACAATTGTTATTGATGTAAGAGAAAAGGCCGAGTTGCCATTTGTGTCTAACTTTAAACATGTACAAATTCCTATGTCTGTTTTTGCAGAACAGCTGGAGAGAATAGAGCAGTCAACCGTTGTTTTATTTTGTCAGCACGGCATTCGAAGTTTGTATGCTGCAGAATTGGTTTATGAAGCATTCGGATCATCAAAGCAGGTGTATAGCTTAAGGGGCGGGTTAGTAAAGTGGGCCGCTGAATTAGGGGTGAATATATAGCAGGGCAAACGTTATTGTGTAGATACTTAAAAAGTCAAATGGCTTTGTTAACCGGCTGCACTACTACTATGAATCTTCAGTGGCGACGCTCCGTTTATCAGCATCACCGCTATCGTCATTTTACGCAGCGACGCAACGGCAGTAAGGTGATTACTGCTGAATGACTAACTGCTGTTACGGTTGAAGGTTGATTGTCATGCTGACGAAGGAAGCATCTGTAGTTGCTGATGGAGAGTCTTGCAATCAGTTATTCTGTTTACATCAGTCGTTTATAATACAGTTCAAAGATTCCTCCGCCTGATCCGCTTCGCCACCTTCTCCACTTGGAGAAGGAAAAAGGAAATGAATCTAATTACGGGATGACAAGGCAAACGTGTTTATAGTAGCCGACAGGTTGTTTACTTAAAGAAAACGTTATATAAGCCAGTATCTGTGCGGTGGGTGGCCCTCTCCGTGCGGAGCGGGTCGGGGTGAGGCCTTTAGTGGCACTAACCAAAACCCACTCCTTTTGAAGAGGTCTTTACAGTAACAGGCTGCCGCCCCTCCAAGGAGGTGATGATCACCCTGAAGGTGGTAATATTTTAAACGGCATTTCCTCCCTGGAGGGGCGAAATGAAAGAACGATTGTGTTGTCAAATGCTGGGGGTCTACGCAAAACAATAAGAAAGGAAGAATCAAATGATAGTTAACCGGCTCCATAGCGATCAGAACGTACAAGTGTGTACTTCGGAGGCCTCAGCATAAACTGTGCAACAGACGATGATAGAAGCGCTTCAGCCAAGTACAAAAGAATCTTCAACTAAAAACATGTCAGAAAAAAATTTTAAAAACATATTTGTAGCAGGCGCTATCTCCTCAGATTTTATTGCAAACAGCATTGCCAAACACAGCGATAAAACCGGCATTGGCGGACATAGCATTTTTTTAGGCCAGGTGCGAAAAGATGTGGTGGCTAATAAAGCAGTTGTGGCAATAGACTACACTACTTATGAGGAACTCGCCCTGGAAAAGGCGCACCAGATACGCGAAGCCATCATTGAAAAATTTTCCGTGACCTGTATGCATGTGCATCATAGTTTAGGCAAAGTAGCGGCTGGTGAAATTTGTTTTTTTGTATTCACGTCCGCACCACACCGCAAAGCGGCTATAGATGCCTGCACGGAAATGGTAGAAAGAATAAAAGCAGAGCTGCCGGTTTGGGGTAAAGAAGTGTTTGAAGATAACAGCCATCAATGGAAAGAGAACAAAACCCAATTGTAATTATTAGTTTTAAGTTATAACACCACTGTCCCCTTTACATATTTGATGGAGGGGGTAGGGTGAAGTCTGTTATGGTCAACATTACACATAAGTCCTCATCGTTGCGCATCGCTATTGCCACGGCCATTGTATCGGTTTCAACGCCCGAAACCATGGAGGCTATACGGCAGCGCAAAGTGCCTAAAGGCGATGTATTTGAATTTGCCCGTGCAGCCGGTTTGCTGGCCGTAAAAAAAACAAGCAATGTGATTCCGGATTGCCATCCGCTGCCAATAGAATTTGCCGGCATTACCTACCATATGGAAGGACTTCAAATAACTATTACTGTTGAAGTGCATACCATTTATAAAACCGGCGTAGAGGTAGAAGCCATGCACGGCGCGGCTGTTACGGCTTTAACAATGTATGATATGCTGAAGCCGATTGATAAAGCTGTCGAGATATGTACTATTAAATTGCAAAAAAAGCAGGGCGGCAAATCGGATTTTTTTAAGGGTGATTATTCGCACTTAAAGGCGGCGGTTGTTGTTTGTTCCGATTCTATTTCTAAAGGCGAGAAAGAAGATTCATCGGGAAAAGCAATCATCGAAAAATTGAAAAGCTTTGGAATAGAAACAATGGTTTACGAGGTTATCCCTGATGACTTTGATGCCATTCAGCAAAAGGCAAAAAGCCTCTGTAACGATGATGTGTCTTTACTAGTTTTTACAGGCGGTACCGGCTTATCGCCCCGCGATGTAACACCGGACGCTGTTGCCCCGTTACTACAAAAGCCGGTTGAAGGTATTATGGAAACGGCCCGCCGGTATGGGCAGGAACGTATGCCGTATGCAATGTTATCGAGAGGCGTAGCGGGGTTTATAAAAGATACGTTTGTACTTACTTTGCCCGGTTCTGTAAAGGGAGCGATGGAAAGTATGGAAGCGGTTTTTCCGCAGGTGTTGCATTTATTTAAGGTGAGAAAAGGGGAGGGGCATTAGGTAATATCTGCATGAAGCGTAGTGTTTGTTGCTGAAGAGAGAAAGTGTTTGGAACGCTTTGTGGTGGTGGGTCACATCAACTGTAATGATTGTTTATAATAGGTTGTTTTCCACTTTATTTCTTAATAAAAAAAGTGGAGCAAAAAAGTCAAGTGCCGCCCAAAGCTCCGCTGGCGGCCTAAGCCAGCGCACAACAATCAGTCACTGCTTGTTTCAATCCTTCATCACGATTTCTATCCTTCATACATGACTTCTGTCTTAATGTTTTTGTTGGTTAAATCGTATTCTTTTTTGCTTACTTCTGTAGCACCAAACTGAAGGCGCCTTATTGCGTGTGGCTTTTATTACAGAACAGTCATTCATTAAGTTGCCACGCAATAAGGCGCTGGCAGGTGGGGAGCCTTTGGAAGGAAATTATGTTTCATTGTGGTAAGATGGAGTGAGTAACTATTGAAAAAAAATCGCAGCATTCAAAACTGATGGAGAAAAAAATAGAATGATGGAATAAGCGTGGGCTGTGCGCTGGTGGCCCTCTCCGTGCGGAGAGGGTCGGGGTGAGGCCAGCTCTGTGCGCTGGACACTTCCTCCCTTACGCGGAATAAAGGGGCCGGGGTGAGGTCTTATTTAACCAATGCAGAAACCTTTGCGCCATTTTGCTTGGCGATGCGCATGATGCGAAAGACTTCGCCGTAATAGGCAATGGTGTCCGCATTAATAACCACCGATGGCGTATCTACTTTTTGACGGGCTTTAATAATTTGTTCTTTAATCATAGAGTCAATCATACCGCCTTGCACAAGGCTTTGGCCAATGAAAAATTTATGCTCTTTATCAATGGAAACAATGATGTCCTGCTTGGCTTTGGAATCTTTGGAACCCTTGGGATTATTGACTTTTACCAGGTTAGGATTAGCTAACGTAGAAGCAATTAAAAAAAACAGGAGCAGAATAAAGAGGATGTCATTCAGCGGGCCTGTATGTATTTCGGTATGAGCTTTAAGTTTTCTTCTGATGTTCATTGTAAACACGATTAAGAAACGAATGACACGAATTGTTTTACGGTTGCGTAGCGATAAGAACGTACAAGAGTGCGACGCAACCAAAGCTTAATAGATAGAAGAACTTCGGGTTCATAATAAGCGTTATCCAATTTTTATGATGAAGCCAATAAGGAATTCAACTACCTCACTACAACATTAAACCTTCAATTACCTCGTGGGCTCCTGTAAAATATCAAGGAACTCAGAGCTGGCGGCTTCCATTCTGTTAGCGGTTTTATCTACCTGCGTACTTAAAAAATTATGTGCTATATAAGCCAGCAAACCAATGATAAGCCCACTGGCCGATGTAACCATTTTTGTATAGATACCATTGGCCATGGTTTGAATGGTAAAATCGCCGGTGGAGGCCAGGGTAAAGAATAATTTAAACATACCGATGATGGTGCCGAGGAAACCAAACATAGGCGCAATGCCGGCGATAAGCGATAGCACGGAAAGATTTTTTTCCATGTTGTACAATTCCAGTTTGCCCACATTCTCCATACTGCGTTCAATATTTTCAATGGGTTTGCCAATGCGCTGAATGCCTTTATCAATGATGCGGGCTACCGGGTTTGCGGTATTCTTTGCAAAGCTGCGGGCCGCGGTTACGTTGCCGTTAACGATATGGTCGCGGATGATGTTCATGAAATTACCATCAATAGCAGATGCCTTGCGGATGGATAAAAAGCGTTCAAAGAAAACAAAGATGGTAGCTAAAAATAAAATAGCCAGTGGTACCATAATCCAGCCGCCGAGGGTAAGCAGTTCAATCAGGCTTACACCTTTATCGGTTGCAGTATTTTGAACCGCCAGCTTTGCGGCTGTGTCGGTTTGCAATAAAAAAAACAAATGGAGCATGCTTGTCATCTTTAGTGGTGAAAGTAACGGCATTTAACCCGTTATATTTTGCAATGATAAAACCGGCCGCTAAAAAAATGCCGCAGGTAATGCGACATTTAACGTTTTAACCAGTAGTTAGTAAGTTACTATGTTACTGAGTTACTAAGTACCTTGCCCGGCTCAAAAAGCCATTACCCAATACCCAATAACCCAATAACCTAATTCCCACTACTCACTCTATCACTCGTACCGGCCTGCTTTATCATCAGGGCTTGTATTTGCTTCATCGTACGCTCCATACCGTCTGCGCTGCCATCAAGAAAGATGACATTGCCTTTGCCATACTCCGCAAAGTTCTTTACAGCTTCCGTCCACATGCTGAATAAAATCACGTTCGTATCAAGGTTGGCCTGCTTCATTTGTTCAGCCGCTTCACTCATACCCTTGGCCACTTCCTGACGGAAGAGCGCCACACCCTGACCACGCAAACGGGCTGCTTCCCGCTCGGCTTCGGCCGCAATTTTTATGGCATTACCTTCTGCTTCGGCGTTCTTTGTTTTTGTAATTAAAGTAGCCTGTCCTTCATTTTCAGCCGCAGCCTTTAAGTTATTGGAGGCCACTACCTTGCTCATCGAATCAAGGATCACTTTATCAAACGTAATATCATTGATCTGCAAATCCTGTAAATGGTAACCCCAACTTTCCAGTGTAAGATCAATCTCCACTTTTACATATTCTACAATCTCTTTTCGTAGTCCCAGCACTTCGGCTTGTTTGCGGGTTGCCACATACGAGCGGATATTTCCTTCGATGGTACGTACTAAAGCCTGCATTAAATCTCTGTCGGAAATAAATTTGAAGGCCACCCGTTTGATGGTTTCTTCATCGGCGTTTTGTACCGAATACAGCAACATGCTTTTAAAGTAAACATTAGCCTGGTCCTGGGTTACGGCCTGAAACTCCATCTCCACCGAACGGTTTTGAATGGACACTTTTTTATAGACTTGTTCCAGCAACGGAATTTTAAAATTAAGGCCTGGCCTGGCCGGACGGCGGTATTTACCAAACATGGTAATAACACCGACATATCCTTGATTGATGGTGAACAGACCACTAAAAATGATGAAAAATAAAACCAGCAGCCACCAAAAATTTCCAATGAAATGAGCCAGTGCGCCGCCATTATTGTCCTGAAGAAGAATCATAGCGTAATCGTTTTTGAATGTAGTGAAATGGGATTATAAAACAGTTGAATGAATTGGTTGTGTTTATCTATTCACGAACATAAACATAAATTTCCACCCTGCGGTTCTTTTGCCTGCCCGATGGTGTGCGGTTATCCGCCACCGGTTTATCGCTGGCCCAGCCTCTTGCAGCTATGGCTTTACTAAACGAAGGTTGTAAATATCCCGCCACCGATGCAGCCCGGTTCTCCGAAAGTTTTTGATTGTGAATTGCCGTTCCCTGGTTGTCGGTATGGCCTTCTACGATAACTGAATCAATAGCGGCAGTGCGTACCTGCATGGCAAAGCTATCAAGCAGCCGGGCCGCATTTCTATTCAGCGCATAACTGTTGGTAGCAAACAATACATCCGGAATCACCAGCGTATCTATATGTTGAATTACCGTTTTGGGAAGTGGTGGTACTTCAGGCGGATTTTTTGTGTACACGTAAATGAGCCGGTCTAATTGCGTATGCCGGACATTGAAGGCATACTCCTCTTCCTTCACCGAATCGGCCGTGGCACATAGCTTTTCTGAAGGATTGAGTGGCACCAAACTTACCTTATCCAGAAAGAAATAAAAGTTATGATTAAGGTCGGGGTAATCATTTTTAAAATCATGCCCCTTCATTTTAAAGTCCCCGATATTGATAAAATTTTCAGTGCCGGTGGCGGTATAAATCAAGCTCACCTTTTGCCACTCGCCGGTAAATTTTAAACTGCTGTCCTTGTTGATAAACAGTTGCGGCTTGCCGTTTATGATGCGCTCTTTTTGATACAAAAAATCGGTTGCCGAAAAATAGATGCCTACTGAATCAAAGATGCAATGAGTAGATCGGATGTAGAGTTCGAGGCTGTATTGCGATCCCTTACGTAAGCCGCACAGGAGGCGGCTTCTAAGGAAATTACGTACGGAGGGGCGATAGGTTTGCGCTAAAATCAACCCGGTAAAATGTTTGCCTTCGTAAGCATGAACGTCGTCATCAAAATAATAATCGGCAAACAAAGAAGTAGAAATCCAGCCTTCAGGAGCACAGTTTTTTTCGTACTCGGTACAAATGTTTTCGTCTTCAAAACCGGGGTTCATTAGGAGGTTTTGCGCAATAAGGTTAAACGAAATGAAAAGGTAAAAGAAAAGGGTCGCCAATCGTTTCACAGAGCAAATATACTGAGGCAAACAAGCTTATAAGTCATTTGTAAAACAGCTACAATCACCGTTATTTGTGGTTTAACTTAATGTTTAGCTTACCAATAATTCACATAGGGCACAATGGGTTCTAACATTCAATCGCTCATAAGGTATCGCTCGAAAACTAAAGCACACATCAGCAGGATAATATTTATGTAATATGAATTTACAACAGTTCTATAAAAAATTGATTCCCCTTTTGTTGCTCGTTTTATCCAACTTGTTTGCTGTTTATTCCCAGGCCCAGGCTAGCCTAGAACATTACGTGAAAGATTCTTTTATTGTGGTAAGATCTATAGACCCAAACGACACTTCATTTTCTGATCTTGATTCGCTTGGTAAGGCTATCGGCGATTCCAGGATCGTTATGTTAGGTGAGCAGGACCACGGTGATAGCAAAACGTTTCTTGCAAAATGCAGGATGATAAAGTACCTGCACGAGAAACTTGGCTTCAATGTTTTAGCTTTTGAAAGTGATTTCTATGCGCTGAATAAGGTTTGGGATTCAGCAAGGAGCCCATTACAGAAGGAGTCAGCAATTACCAATAATATTTTTCGGGTTTGGACATTGTGTAAGCAATTCCAACCCATGATCCAATACCTTATGGCTCAATCCGTCAGTAATTATCCACTTTATTTGACCGGATTTGATAATCAATTAGTGGGAGAATACAGTGTGATGAACCTTTCGGCAGAGATGAATCGTTTTGTCATAGCGAAAGGGTTACCCTTTTCTAAAGATGAACAAAATTTGAGAAGATTTAAAAACACGCTTCTCTCTATCCATACTTTGCTTCGTACTGGAAAGTATAGCAAATCGGATTCAACCATTCAGCTGTTTTCAGACCTCAATGCGTTGGCAGACACGATCATTCGACAGCTTTCCCTTGATCCTTATGATTTAAAGAGTTTTTATATGCAAACACTCGCCAGTTTAAAAGCCTTTAGTCAAGAGATGCTATATGGCTTGAACCAAGAGCATCTCCTTTCAGACAGTATCCGCGACAAACAAATGGCGAGCAATTTGCGCTGGCTGATTGAGAATAAATACCCTAACCAAAAAGTGATCATATGGGCGGCCAATTCACACATTGTAAAAAGCAACTCCCGGTTATTGACGAAACAATTCGCCAAGCCTTCTTCTATGGGTTACCTCTTTACACGTGATCCGGTTATGCAAGTGAAAACATACATAATTGGATTTACCGGGCTTCAGGGAAAGACGGGCTGGAGTACAACTTCAAACAAGTACAACATTTTGAAGCCCGATAAAAACGGTATTGAATCTTGGTTTGCTGATAAAAAGGTAAACTATGGCTTTGTAGATTTGAAAGCCTATCGGGAAAAAAACCTGACAAATAATGAATCGTTCAGTATGCGGTACACAAATTGGCTCAGTGTAAAATTGCCCTGGCATACCATCTTTGATGGAGTCTTCTACATACGTGATATGACTGCCTGCCAATAGATTCCCGTCTGATAAGATCTTTGCTTACTCTCGGTTAGTATTCGGAGTACCGGTGCTTGTTCATATGAGGTGTATGTTGCGTTTGGCTTGCAATAACTATGGCTAAAGATTGAATTCATGAAGAATAAATAGAACCCTTTAAATATTATTTTATGACAATAGAAAAGGTTTGGTTTGATAATCCCAACATCTACATTAAAACAGATGTAGGTCATATCATTGGCAACCCTATTGCTTGGTTCACGCGATTAGTAAAAGCAACCAAAGAACAAAGAGGGAAATATGAGAGCAGTCCGTTTGGAATTCATTGGGAAGAATTGGATGAAAATTTAAGCCTGAACGGATTTTCTAATTATAAACGGACAGTGAACTTCTTAATTGAATAAACTATACGCTCTGGTTGGTGCAAGCGTTTGTTACTTCAACCGGACATGCCAAAAGCGTGTCCCTACAAAACAGCATTCACATATCAACCCATCAACAAATCAACTTTTTACTTACTCGCTCTTCTCTTCCCAAATGCAAGCCAGGTGTACAATGGTTTCCACGGCTTTGTTCATATCCTGCACCGAGATAAATTCCAGCTTGGAATGAATGGCTTGTTCGCCGGCAAATAAGTTCGGACAAGGTAGTCCCATAAAAGATAAACGGCTGCCATCGGTACCGCCGCGAATGCTTTCCATTTTTAGTTTCAAGCCACTTCTTTCAATAGCTTCTTTGGCGTAATCAACAACTTCGGGATGTCGGTCCAGGACTTCTTTCATGTTGCGGTATTGCTCCGTTACCTTGAAATCGAAGGTGGCCGCCGGGTAATTATCCATCACCATTTCTATAATGCTTAATAAAAAATCTTCCTTCTTTTTTAATCCGTCGGTTGCAAAATCCCGAATGATAAAATCTATGGTACACTTTTCAGCGATGCCGTCCACACGTACCGGATGAATAAAGCCTTGCTTGCCTTCCGTTGTTTCGGGCGATAGTTCGGCACGCGGCAGGGAGGCCAACACATCACCGGCAATCCTCATGGCATTCACCATTTTTCCTTTGGCATAACCGGGGTGGGTTATCACGCCATTAATGATTAAGGTCACCGCATCGGCACTAAAGGTTTCATCTTCCAGCGAGCCGGCTTCACCGCCATCCAAGGTATAACCGGCGTGCGCCCCCAACTTTCGCATGTCCACTTTTGCTGTGCCTTTGCCTACTTCTTCATCCGGAGTAAATAAAAGTTTAATTGTTCCATGTTTTACTTCGGTATGTACCATTAAGTAATGAGCTGCATCCATAATTTCCGCCACGCCTGCTTTATCATCAGATCCTAACAACGTGGTGCCGCTTGCCGTTATAATATCGTGGCCCATCAATCGCTCTAAGTAAGGAAAATCAGCCTTGCGCAATACCTGTGTCTTATCATCGGGAAGCACAATGTCTTCCCCTTTGTAACCTTTATGCAGCAAGGGTTTTACGCCAGTGCCACTAGCATCAGGGGCTGTATCTACATGCGCACAAAAACAAATCACCGGAACATTTTTATCGGTATTGGATGGAATGGTAGCATATACATAACCCCATTCGTCCATCGCCGCATCCCCGATGCCCATTGCTAATAATTCTTCAACCAAAATTTTTGATAAGTCTTTTTGTTTTTCCGAAGTAGGATGCGTATCAGAAAGCGGGTTGCTTTGTGTGTCTATTTGTACATAACGCATGAAGCGTTCAGCGGCCGTGAAGTGGTAGGAATTAAACATGAGGCGAAGATAAGAACCTCACCTCTAACCCCTCTCCATCAGAGATAGAGAGTGGAACTGTGGTTTATAATTTCATCATTTCCTTAAGTAGTTTATTTAAAACAATCATTGTATTCAAAGAGAGGGATTGAATTAAAACCGCAGGCGAAAGCACTCCCTCTACATCTCCTATGGAGAGGGCGGGGTGAGGTCCTACTTCCCCTTTCCCGAAAAAATAATCCGTAGCGAGTGCAGCATGATTTTAAAATCAAGCAGCAGGGAAACATTTTCTATATACACCAGATCAAATTTGCTACGCTGCACCATCTCGCCTACATTTTCGGCATAACCAAATTGCACCATGCCCCAGGAAGTCAGGCCCGGCTTCACTTTCAGCAGGTATTTGTAATAGGGAAACTGTTGCAGGATCTTATCTATATAAAATTTACGTTCCGGTCTTGGCCCCACCAAACTCATGTCGCCACGAATAATATTCCACAGCTGCGGTAGTTCATCCAGCCGCCACTTGCGCATGGTTTTTCCCCATTTGGTAATACGTGGATCGGCATCGGAAGAAAGTGCCGGGCCGCCTTTTTCCGCATCGGGTTGCATGGAGCGAAACTTATACATCCGGAAAGGTTTGCCTTTGTAGCCAATGCGTTGCTGTGTGTAGATAACCGGACCTTGTGAGCCAACACGGACCTTGATGGCGATATAAAGCAACAATGGCGACAATAAAAGGGCGGCAAAAAACGCAGCGGAAACATCTATCACCCGTTTGATATTTTGCTGCCACTCCGGTATAAGGCCGGTTTGCAGATCAATAAGCACGGCGCCAAATACATTGCTTGGCCGTACCGAGCCGGCGAGTATATCCAACGTATTCGCTTCTATTTTAATAGCAACATCTTTTTCCGATAAGCGGACAATTAAATTTTCCAACAATACACTATCTGTTTTATCAATAGCCAGCACCACAGCTTCTACTTTGTAACGATCAATTAGTACTTCCAATACTGTTTCATCGCCTAATTTAGAAAGCTCTCTTTGAGCATCCGGTTTATCATTGGTTAAGGAAATAAATCCAAGTACGTGAAACCCTTCTTCTGCGAGGCTTTCTTTTGCTTCGCGATAAATGCGGGCGGCCCGCAAAGATGTACCGACAATAACCGCCGGAAACTGAACCTGCTTATTTATCAACTGTTTTTTAGCTGCGTTTAATACCAACAAGCGAATGAAAAAAGTAAAGCTCAATTGCAACCCAAACAATACACCAAAGCTTTTGTAGTAATAGCTATAATCCGATTTTACATCGTCGAGAAGAAATAAAAAAAATAAGATAATGCAGCCGATTATAGAACAAACAAAAACCATCGTCAGTTCCGATAGCCTTGATTTTTTATAGATAGATTGGTACGAACCCAAGATCCCATATAACACCAACCATGCGGCAGGAATAAATAAAATTCCCAGCCAGAATTTATAATCAATACTAAAGGCCTCCGCCAGAATATTTTTACGAATAACGTAGAATAGGCCCCAGGCAAGGCTTGCAGCTATGTAGTCGGCGATGGCGTACCAGAAGGGATGAATATACTTTTTAACCGGCATCAGCTACGAAGCTTCAAGATTGTAGTTAATTTTTTGCAGAATAAGATGCGCAATCTCCAAAGCCCGGTAGCCGTCAATCTCATTTACCACCGGTTGCGTGTTGTTGATAATGCTATCAACAAAAGCCTGCAGTTCTTCCTTGATAGCGTTTACCTGCGGCACCGGCGGGCTGGCAATGGCGATTGTTTTTATACCATTAGGGGTTTCTATATCAAAAGCAAAAACATTCTCATCGCCTTCGCTTTTTAACTTAATCACCTCTGATCTTTTTTCTAAATAATCAACGGCAATGTAGGCGTCCTTTTGAAAGAGGCGCATCTTACGCATCTTCTTCATAGAGATGCGGCTGGAGGTAAGATTTGCCACGCAACCGTTATTGAATTCAATACGAACGTTAGCAATATCAGGCGTGTCGGTCATCACCGCCACACCACTGGCCGAGATAGTTTTTACATCGCTTTTTACGATGCTTAAAATAGCATCAATATCATGGATCATTAAATCAAGGATCACACTTACTTCCGTACCTCTTGGGTTGAACTGCGATAAGCGATGCACCTCTATAAACATGGGCGCCAGCTTTAGGTCGCGAATGGATAAAAATGCCGGATTAAACCGCTCCACATGGCCTACCTGGAATTTTATTTTTGATTCCTGCACCAACTTCACCAATTCCTTAGCTTCTTCGATTGTATTAGCCATAGGCTTTTCTACAAAAACCTGCCTGCCTTGTTTTATTGCTTTTTCACATAGAGGAAAATGGAACTGCGTGGGTGTTACAATATCCACCGCATCGCAGGCGGCTATCAAATTATCTTCATCGGTAAATCGCTTAAGGCCATATTTTTCTTCCACCTCTTTTGCAATAGCATCATCCGGATCATAAAAACCAACCAGCTCTACGTCCGCAACTTCCTTCCAGTTGTTTAGGTGAAATTTTCCTAAATGCCCGGTACCAAATACGCCTACTCTTATCATGGCCGCAAAGATAAGCGGGCAATAGGATGATAACCTTCTTGCTGACGCCATGCAAACCAGCAATCATTGACAGAGGCTGCCTGTATGGCAAAAAGCGTTTGTATATGTTGGTGCAATAGCGGGAGTGTTGATAAGAAATGAGGTTGCCTAAAGGCATTCGTTTTTATTATGAGTGGATAAGTTTTATTAAAAAGGGCAGTTTTACGCTTGGTAGCTAAACTTCTGTTTATTAGTTTCGCAACGGTTTTTCATAGGATATTGGATTTTAAACGAGGCAGCATTTCTATGCAGCCTTTTTTTATGCCCTTGCCCCGAATGTATCTTCTACTTGCAACCCCTACGTAGCCTTGCTATCCGGCTCTTCGTTAATCTACGAGCCGCATCAGTAAAAATTAGAAAAAAACAATGGGCAGTTCTGCTCTTGCTACGGCCCCTCTCAACTACTACTTTTGTATCAGAAGTTGATTGATCGCTGATCAATCCATCCAGTTCCAGAAATACCGTCCAGTAAGTTTTTTAAAGTTCAACTATCCAAGCCAAAAACCAACTTAAATCCAGTATCAGTCAACTTCTTCTTTATCCTTTTGAAAGCCGCTTCACCCCTATCCAGATAAAACCAAGGTCCGAATAATCCTTATCGAAAACCACGATCCAACTCTTGAAAAACCAGGCGTCCACTGTCCCATGAAACAGCAAACAGTAAATTGCTTTCAGCGCCTTATAAAGAAAAATCCCTTTGCCGATGGCAGAGGGATTTTTGTTTGATGGTATTATTCATCATTATGGCAACGCCTGGCTAAGAAGCTTCGATAGGCTTGTCCCTTGTAATCAAATTGCTGGCTATAGCAACGATAGCTAATGCCACTACCAGCCATACCGCATACTTTGACACATACTCAACCGCTGAAGCCAAAATATTTCCGCTGTTTACATACCGCTGTACCATCCAGCCTATTGCAGCGATACCGGCAAAGATGGCTCCGCCAATGCGGACATATTGGTATAACCATGAACGGCTCAAAATGAGTAGCCAGGGCACTGTTACAGCGATAACAAAAAGTTGCATCAGTTCAATACCAATATTAAAACCAAGAATACTTAATGCCATGGCACCGGCACTTAGGTTTAAGTTGGCAATAGTGGAAGCGAAGGCCAGTCCATGCACCAATCCAAACCCGCAGGCCACATACGTTTCTTTGCCGGGGAAGATGGGTTTGATAGCATGAACAGCCGAAACTAAAATTGAAAAGGCAATCAGAATTTCTACCGGCTGCGTGGGAAGCCTTACCCATCCCAGGGCGCCAATTAATAAAGTGATGGAGTGTCCGATGGTAAATGCCGTTACGATTTTCAACAGCCGCAGCAAGCTATAGTTGGTGCCGCCGAACCCACCCCATTTTTTTCCGTTCACTACCAGCATAGCCGGCAGTAAAAGAACCAGCAGGAATAATAGGTGATCCGTTCCTTCGCTGATATGCTGTAGGCCCAAACCCATCATACTTCTAAATCCTTTCCACCAACTGCCTTTTTCTAAATTAATTTCAAAAGGATAGATGACATTGTCTTTCATATCCCACCGTATCACGCCGGCTTCCGTAGTTTGTTCACCAGTACGGCCCCTTTCCCAATCATTACGAATAGAAACAAAAGCCGCATGATTCATTACCTGGTGCATGATCACATCATAATCCAACATAAACGTTCGTGTTTCTTCGCCATGTTGCGGCTTTAGCGATAAGTGAACAATTACTTCCCAATACGGCGGGCCGCTGGCTGGTTGTACGCCTTTATCCATTTGCATGTCCCGTACTTCCACTGCCCAGGGATATTCCTTTGTGGTATAAGGATGGATATGCGCTTTTAGATACTCAGCCAGTTGTGGCCCTAACCGGTCAATGACCGACTCCGGGTTTTTCGTTATCTCATGGCCGAAGGCAAGTTCTAATTCGGTAAGCGGCAGTTGCAGTTCCATACCCACCTTACCGGGACTTACGTCCAGCAAAGCAATAGTCGTAGGCGTTTGATGCGCATATACCCGTGGCGATATACAAGCCGCCGTAAGAAAAAACAGAATAGCAAAAAGCAACTGTCCCAACCTGCCGGAACAGTTGCCATTGATTTTTTTATCTAACATTATTTTTCAAATTACAAGCCGATGTAATCTCTGGTATGATCACGAAACACGCTGTGGTAGTGTATTTGATTAGAAATAACGACGCCTGTCTGGCAAATAAACTCGATCCATACGCTGGGGCCGTCAATTCGAACATAGTCGGTATTGGTGGTAAAGAACGAAGCCGCAGTACCCGATACGCCGCTTGTATTGCTGGCATAAGATACGTATGTGTTAGCCATTTCATTACTATACAGTGTGGTAAACGCCGCTGCGGAACTGGCATCAAGGTCATTGATCCATGGCATCATGGCGGCCAGCACTTTTGCCTGCGCAGCAGCACTTAAACTGCTGACTTTAATACCAACTTTTGTAGCTGGAAATGTATTGGTAGTGGAACCAGGCACCATCGTTACATCGGAAAACGTGCCTGAGATTTTTGCACTCGCCAACTCAGCACTGGTAAAGGACGCCAGCATATCAGCCATTACCGTTTTTTCGCTTGATAAAGACGAAGCATACGTGGTTCCATTATACGTAAAAGAAGTGCTTGGCTCTACACCCTGGTGGGATGGAGTAATGCTGACAACGGTACCCGCATCATACGTAATGTTGGCCGCGTAATGGTGACCACCAAATTGAAGCATCCATTTACCGGTGGTAGTTGGCGCACCTAAGAAAGCAATTACATAATTACCGGAAGAATAACCGCTGCCGGCCATCGTTCCCAGGTAATCATCAGCCGTATTAATGGTAATAAACTCATCGTACCCTTCACCGGTACTGGCGCCAGATGCCGCTTGAATTACCGCTTTAGCTGCGGCCAGTTGCGTGGCGTTTAAGCTGCTAAAAGCGATGCCATTTCTGCACGATAAACCGCAAGGCAGATTAGACCAGCGTTTGGCATTGGCAAGATTCAATGCCAGTACAACTGAAGCTTGTTGCGTAGTGCTTAAAGTGGCTAAAAATGCATTGGCCAAACATACCACTTTGGCGACACCGGTATTGGAAGCACAACTACCCGAACTGCCATTAACGGTTAACGCAAATGAACAGGATTGCCCACCGAATGTCACTGCAAATGAAGCTGTACCTGCGGCTACCGGTGTACCGGAAATAGCATATGTTATACTGCCTGCGCCATTCACTAAGGTACCTCCCTGCAGGGTGGCCGTTAAGCCAGTAACACCGGTAGATGAAATAGCGGTACCACTGGTATAAGTGCCTCCATTACCACCGGTATAAGGAATACTTGCCGTGCCGGTAAAAGCCGTGTTGGCTGTTGCCGATGAAGAGAAGACGGCACTGTTACAAGATAACGTAGTGATAGTAGCAGTAGTGTTCCCCGCTGCATTTACGGTAAGCGAAAGCGAACAGGATTGCCCACCTGATGAAATGGCAAATAAAGCGGTACCTGCCGATGCCGGGGTGCCTGTAATATTGTAGGTAAGGTTGCCGGCCCCGCTGGCCAACGTACCTGCCGATAGTGTAGCTGTTAATCCGTTCACGCCAGAGGAGGCAATGCCGGTTCCTTCGCTATAAGCAACACTATTGCCACCTGTATAAGGAACAGTGGCCGTGCCTGTATAAGCAGCACCATTAACGGGTGTTGCGGAATAAACAGTACTGCTGCAGTTTAACGAACTAATAGTTGCCGCGGTAGTGGTGGTAGATGACTGATCTTTTTTGCAGGCGATAAACACCACCAACAGCAAGACGGAGAATGAACAAAGGAGCTTTAATTTCATGTAAATTGTTTTTGATACAAAGTCTGGAAAACTATAACGGTGGATAGATACCTATTAGTTCCTCAAGGTTGGGTAAACAAGCGGTTACCGGTAAAGAGTAAGAATGTGCCGATAAAAGAGTAAGCCACACACTCGTGTTGCTCCTGGTTAGGGCTGTTATATTTAATAAAGTAATGGAAAACCGGCATCAAACTTTTTGTTATCTAATAGCCTAAGGGGTTAGCCTATGATAATCATTCTCATAAATTACCCCCGGGATGTAATCCGCTTGGCACCGATGAAGGAATGCTTTTATCAAAACTATTATCGTTCAAAGAATTCAAAAATTGAATGATAGCATCTTTATCGTTGCGGTCAATACGTTGCAGGTTTCCATCTAATGTATTGCCGCTGACATGTCCGTTTTGCGAACGGCCTTCTCCTACCTGATCGTAAAAATTAAGCACCGCATCTAACGAGGTAAATACGCCGCTGTGCATATACGGCGCTGTTAAAGAAAGATTGCGCAGGCTTGGTGTTCGAAAAGCATACGTGCCATTAGCCCCGGCATCTGTCGGCAGCTTTCCATTGTCCGGTACCGACAGTACGTGCAAGGCATAATCGGAGAACATAGGGCCGCTATGGCATTTGATACAACCGTTGCTGCTAAAGGCTTTCATGCCGGCTATTTGTGTTGAGGTAAGGGCTGATTTATCCCCACGCTCATATTTGTCATAAGGCGAGTTGTTGGCAATAAGGCTTCGCTCATACGAAGCGATTGCCTTGCCTACATTTTGAATAGTTACCGGCGATTGAAATGCATCGCTAAAGAGCTGGACATACTGCGGATTGGCTTTCAACCGTAGTACCAACGTATCTAGTATAGCCGCGGTACTAATGGTGGTTCCCCTCATTTCTTCCATCGTATTCATAGGTTCTAAGCTTTGCAGTTCTAAGCTTCTTACCCTTGAATCAAAAAACATAGCCGCCGTTACAGGGTCACAACTTCCATTTGCCGTGATGCCATTAAAGGCGGTATTTACAATGGATAACGAATTGCGCCTGGCAAACGGAATATTGTTTGGTGATAAAAAATGCCGCCCCGTACCCAAACCAATTCCGTTCACGCCAACAGATAAGTCAAGCGCATCGGCAAAACCTAATGAGGCATGATGACACGATGCGCAAGCCACATCTTTCTTGCCCGACAATACAGGGTCCCAGAACAACAACTTACCCAAGGCAATTTTCTGCGCCGTCTGCGGATTGTCAGCCGGCGTTGATACGCTTAATGGCAAGGCAGTAAAGTAGGCAGCAACAAAACCGGCGTCGGTTTTTGAGCAGTGGACCAAAGCAATAACACAGACAAGCAAAAGCAAAACGACTTGTAATTTCTTTTTCATAAACAGCATGTCATTAATATAGGCTACTTGTAAAATAACAGTGACGAAAGCCCCGTTGACAGTGTGTTTCAGGGGCTTTTATAATAATGTTCCAATAAATAAAAAGGATTACTTGCCGGTTACCGTAATAGCCACAGAAGCCGTATCTACACCCTTGGTGCAACTGCCTCTTGAACCGCCGCCATGGTTCCAGCAAGAGTCCAGTGATTGATGTAAAGTAGAATCATAGGCAACGCTGCGGGCCCTTACTGCTATGGTGTAAACACCGGGCTGGCTAAAGGTGAAATAATTCACCTTGCTCGTGGTAAGTCCGTAGGTTTTTGTAACGGATGCAGTGGGCGAAACCGTCCAGTTGCTGGCGTTAGCCGTTGACGCCAATGAAACGCTAACGGTTTGCCCCACTGTAGCGGTTGTGGTGGAAGGTGTCAGTGTAATTTGAGATGCCGTGTCGTTCGATTTTTTGCAGGCGTAAAAGCTGATGGTTAGTAAAGCGGAAAAAGCCAGGATTGTTTTTTTCATATTTGCGTTTTTAAAGTTTTGATGGTGATTGATAAGTGAATAAGTGTGTGTTGTATTTCTGCCGAGATGCAGGCTGTAAATAAAGCGTTGGGTTAAATCCAAAATTTTTTTAGTTATGTATCATCGGCTGCTTTTTAAATTATGACCAGTTTAGTGTTTTAGCTACGTGCCGGTATCTTTCTATCAAATCCCCCTTAGTATCTTTTCCTAAACCAGCAGACGCCTTATATCCCCCTTTTGAAAAGGGGGAAGGCACTATCTTGCTCAGTCAACAAACACGGATAGGGATTAGTAAACGATGAACAAGTGCTACTGAAATACTAAACAGCTTCTCATCACATTGCAGCGCTTACATCGTTAGTGCTGTAAAAAGCTACTGGCTGTGTTTCAAAAATAGTAACCGGTACCGCTGCGACGTGTGTCTTTGAAGCCAGTTCAGAGAAATATGAAGTGGGCCGAATATTTTGTAATCCGGCATCTGGCTTTGTACCCCTAAACTTTTTTCAATGCCAACCCAACTGTTTACTTTGGCGTTGCATCTGTGGTTTTACTAAACGGGCTTTATATAAACTTTCAACAACTGATACAAGGCTGCCTTAGGGGTGACCGGTCGTCGCAAAACGAGCTGTATGGCCATTTTGCGCCGGCAATGTTCACGCTTTGTCTGCGCTATAGCCGCGACCGCGACCAGGCCGCAGAGCTGTTACAGGAAGGGTTTATCAAAGTGTTCTCCGCCCTGCATCAGTATAAAATGGAAGGATCTTTTGAAGGTTGGATACGAAAAATTATGGTCAATACTGCCCTGCAATATTTCAGAAGCCGCACCCCGCTTCATGCCCTGGTATCTATTGAAAGCAGTGCCGAAAATAGAAGCACGGAAGAAGTAGGCATAGAAAGTAAGCTCAGTGCCAAAGAACTGTTAGCCATTGTGCAAACCCTGCCTGCCACCTACCGCATGGTGTTTAACCTTTATGTGTTTGAAGGTTACAAGCATAAAGAAATAGCGGAACTGCTGCATATATCGGAAGGCACTTCAAAATCTAATTTATATGACGCCAGGCAATTGCTTAAAGAAAAAGTGTTGGCTACCGCTAATCATAACAACAGAAAATCGCAGTGCTTATGAATGAAGATTTACATGATATTGATAAACTATTTAAGGACGGCCTTGACGGGCATTTAGAAGAACCGCCGCCCTCGGTTTGGGAGGAGGTTAGCCATGACCTGGATAAAAAACAGGCGGTGCATTTCAGGGATAAATATTATCGCTTGAAAAGGGCTGCTATTCTTTTTTTACTCATTGGCTTTGTTGGCGGTATTGGCTTCGTCTATTTTACTACCGGCAAAAAAGATAGCGGCAAAGATTCTACTAATAGTACTTCTTCCACCACCACAACCCATAGCCAGGAAAAGAAGAGTACAACAACAAACTTACATTCCGACAGTGCCGTGGTTAATAAAAACGAACCGGTTGTAACAAACGCTAATCATCAAAATCAGTCTGCTACAGACGTTGATCATCAGCCGGAAAACCCTTCCACAGAACCATCAGATAAAATAAAAGGGAACGAAAAACAAAACAGCGCTACAGTGAAAAAAGATAATAGTAAGCCGGCGGCTGATCAGTATATAATCATTGACAATAAGGCAACCGACAAAAAGAAAATCAATAAGGAAAATCGCATCAACAAACAATTATCTGCCACAACAAAAGATAAAGGTTCAGTGGCTACAACTGGGGCCAGAAAAGGGTTACAGCAGCCCATCACCATCTATACTAATGGCTTAGTTTCAAGTGGGGATCGGTCGCCGCTCAACAATCATCCTACCGACAATCGGGCATTTCAAAAACCAACAGGCATAAAAACAAACATAGCAAAACAAACGGGTCAGCCACTGCAGGAAGGGCTTCCGGAACGTAAGATAGAAGCGTTATCACATACTACCTTTCCACCCATCAATTTAAAGCAATCATTTGCTGAACGGACCAACGTAGCAACCGCATCTAACAATAATAAATCAGGCAAGCCTCGTTCAAACGCTTCACACCATTTTTATTTAACCGCCTTTTTTGCCCCTAATATCAGCTTCGATCATTTGGAAGATGACGGCCACCTGGCCGGTCCCGGGCGGGACAGAAATGAAATACGCAGAGACGAACATTCATCTTCATCTGTAAGTGGCGGTTTGTTAATCAGCTATGCGCTGACGGGCAAAGTGGCGCTGCAAACCGGCGTAACCATTACCTCGTCCAGCACCGGCATAGCACCAAAAAAATTATATGCACGGCCGGATAATAATGGACATACCAGTTTCGAACTTCATTGTTCTTCCGGTTACTCGTACATCACACCTAAAAATAATGCGCAACCTGCCGTGGGCGACAGCGTTTCCATCCTGGGTTCAACATCCAAACTTAGCTATGTGAGTGTACCACTTTCCGCCAGCCTTACTATACAAAAAGGAAAGTTTTCGCTCCATCCGACCATTGGAATCGGCGCTAATTTTTTAACAGGCGGCAAAACGGAAACCACCTTGCCCAACACCGAAAGCGCCACTGCAACTATCACCGGGTTGCGGTCGGTTTATATGGATGGACGGATTGGCGTTGGCGCAGAATATGAATTAAATAAAAAAATAGCCATCAGCCTAAAACCCACGGCCCGCCTGGCTTTAACGCCTATTAACCAACAAACACCGGTAAAGTCGTATCAAAATTATCTGAGCATTGAGGCAGGAATAAAAATAAAATTATAACGCTGAACTACTTTGGTTTAAGGTTTGGTTTTTTAAGGAAAGGAGTACTTCGGTACTTCTTTTTTTATACGGCTCAATACCAAAAAAAGTTCTTACCAAACCCAACGCAACCCTCTTCAAAAGCATCTCGTTAATAATAGAAACATATCATCATTTCATGAGAAAGCTAATCCACCTCTCCGACAAGGAACTTCTTCAATCGTTACGCAATGGCCACCAGCAGGCCTTTGAGGTTTTGTTCCTGCGTTATAAAACAGACCTTCAAAAAGTGATCCTGCATTATGTAAAAGACAAGGTGCTTACCGAGGACTTATTGCAGGATGCGTTTATTAAAATTTATACATCGGTGTGCGCCGGCCGTTACAACGATGAAGGCAAGTTTCTTCCCTGGTCGCTGCGCATTGCCCACAACCTTTGCATGGACCATTTGCGAAAAGCAAAGCGCTTACCCTCTTTTCAAGGTGAGGCGAAGGATGATGCTTATTTTATTCCAACGGAAAGTTGCGCCGAAACGTTCCTCATTAAAAAAGAGCAGGAGCAGCAACTGCATCACCTGATTCACCAATTACCGGAAGAGCAGAAAAAAGTAGTGGCCTACCGGTACTATGAAGAACTGAGCTTTAAAGAAATTTCAGAAGTAATGAACACCAGTGTCAATACCTCGTTAGGAAGAATGCGCTACGCATTATTGCATCTTAGAAAACAGGTAAGCAACAATTCTTCTTTTGCCTGGCATAGCTGACTGGTATTATTTAAACCGGTCTTTGGCGTTATTCAACAATGCACTTCTTTCAACACCATAAAAACTTTATTCATCAAATTGTCTTCAGAATCGGGGCTTAGGTTTGCGCACCTTAAATGAAACCAGTGAGAAATTTATTTGTTGCCTTAGCCTTATTATTAAGCCTTTCATCCTACTGCCAGGTGGCCGGAAAATTATCCGGTAAAATCATAGACTCCGTATCCGGCGCCCCTTTAGACTATGCCACCGTTACGCTTCAACAAGCAACCGATGCTAAAACCATCACCGGCACTACTACCGATAAAGCGGGAAAATTTACCCTTACCGATATAAAAGAAGGCAGCTATTCCGTGTTGATAGAATATGTTGGCTATTCACCTTTCTCCATAAAGAAGGTGATAATTGATAAGGCCAACCCGGTAATTGATTTAAAAACTATCCGCTTGTCGGGCAAGCAAGCCACCCTGCAAACCGTAACCGTAACCAGCAGTGGCAAGCTTATCACCAATAAGATTGATAAGATGGTGTACAATGCCGAACGGGACATTACCTCGCAAAGCGGCGCCGCTACCGACATCTTAAAAAAGGTACCGCAGGTATCGGTTGATGTAAATGGTAACGTAGAGTTACAGGGTAGTTCCAGCATACGCTTTCTTATTAATGGAAAGCCTTCAGCGGCTTTTGGCAGCAGCATTGCCGATGTATTGCAGTCCATCCCGGCCAGCCAGATTAAAAGCATTGAAGTGGTAACTAACCCAGGAGCCAAATACGATGCGCAAGGATTGGGTGGCATTATCAACATCATCTTAAAGCAAACTACGGCACAAGGCATCAACGGCAATCTTTCTTTAGCGGCCGGCACAAGGGCCGATAATGGGTCGTTTAATTTTAATGCCCGCAAAGGAACTTTTGGTGTGAATGCTTTTGTAAGCGGCAACTATCGTCCGGCTTTTGATGCACCTACTACTACCGACCGCACCTCCACCGATACGGTGGCAAAAACAACCGGTTTGTTGCACCAGCAAGGTGCTTCGCATTTCAACCGCCATGGCTTTCAAACCGGCGCTGGTTTTGACTGGACCTATCAGCAAAAAAATAATTTCACCGGCACGGTTTCATTCAACCGTTTTGGTAATGACGGTAATGGGTACATCAACCAATCACAGCTATTGCGCAAGGTGGAAAACGGAGCTGTTGTTTCTGATGCCGCGTCGGCAAGCTATACGGCCAGTGCTTTTACTTTTCATAATGTAGATGCGAGCCTTAATTACAAAAGAACCTTTGCCAAAGAAGACCAGGAGCTGGAGATAGCGGTCAATAGTAGCTTTGGTAACAATACTAACACCGCCGATAATTATCAGGTAGCGCTGCCCAGCGACTCCCGCTTTTATGGCAACAATAGTTTAAACTCTGGTAAGGAAAAAGAAACCGAAATCAAAATAGACTATGCCCAGCCCTTGAAGAAAGATGTGAATTTTGGTATCGGCTCAAAGTTTACTACTACCAATATTACCAGTGCTTCCAACGTGCTTAGTTTTAAACCGGCTACGGGTGCGTATGTGCCTGATGCTTTTTTATCCAACTCATTAACGTATCATCAAAAAGTATATGCCATTTATTCCGAGTTAAGTTTCCCGGTAGCAAAGCTTTTTGATGCAAAAATTGGTGGCCGGTACGAACGCACCGAGATCAACTCGTTTTACTCCAATGCACAAACACAGGTGCCTACGCCGGGTTACAATACTGTAGTGCCATCTGTTTTCTTATCAAAAAAAACAGGCGAAGATGGGGTGCTGAAGTTGAGCTATTCCAAACGAATAGAACGGCCCGATTATGGCGACCTGAACCCATACATTAACACCAGCGACCCAAAGAACCTGAGCTCCGGAAACCCTTACCTGTTGCCGGAAGTAGGCCATCGCTTCGAGCTGGGTTACAGCCGTGAGCTGGGCAAAGCCGGATCTGTAATGGCTACGCTTTTTTACCGCGAAAACCATCAGGATATACAGCCATTTATCCGGTATTATTCCACGTTTAAAGTCGGCGATTCTATCTACACCAATGTTTCTGTAAGCACCAGGCAAAACATTGGTACGGAAAAAAATATGGGCGCCAATTTATTTGCGGACCTGCATCCAAGCAGTAAGTTGACGGTGCGTACCAACCTGGCTTTTTTTCAACGCCATACCATCAATATGCAGGACCCCGGCTATAACTCCAACAGCTTTAACTACCGGGCCAATGCAAATGCCACGTATCAATTTTCTGGTACGCTTGTAGCGGAATTCTTTGGCAACTTTAATTCGCCACGGCATGAAGCGCAAGGCAAGTATCCATCATTCACTACCTACAGCATGGCCGTGCGTAAACAATTTTGGAACAAGAAAGGAAGCCTTGCCTTAACCGCCACTAACCCGTTTGCCAATTATGTCAATCAACGCACGGAAGTATTTGGCCCTAACTTTTTCATCAACAGCTACCGGCAGATTCCCTTCCGTTCCTTTGGCATCAACTTTACCTGGAAGTTCGGCGGACTCGAATTTAAGAAAGACAAGGAACCGTCGGAAAACCTTGCTGCGCCTACCGATGGGCAGTAGTGGGTAGCAGCGAAAGTTGGGCGTGCTTACTGCAAAGTGATTTGTTGGGCGTGTCCCTCGCAGGGCCTCGGGCCGGGCTATCCGCTCTTATCTTTTTTGCCAATGCAATCCGTACTTTACGATGATAGTTACCGATGGCAAAAAAGGATAACCGCTGCTATCCCTCACGCAGGAACAGCCGGCCCCCATCCCTCAGCGCTTCGCTCGTAACCCTTCTGGTTACCCCCGTTAGGAGGCCACCGGCGCAGGAACAGCCGGCCCCCATCCCGACCTTCCCCCGTTAGGGGAAGGCCACCAGAGCACCGCCCACGCTTACTCAACCAAACACTTCCTTTATAAATACTTCTTTGTTTGCTCTTTTTTTATACTTACTCATCCCATCGTACTTCAAGTAAAGAGGGTTGCATTCAAAGGCTCCCCACCTGCCAGCGCCTTATTGCGTGGTTACTCGATGAATTACTGTGCTATAAAGAAAGCCACACGCAATACAGCGCCTACCGTTTCTACCCATCATCAGCCAGTAAAGAACATACGATTCCAACAACGAGAATGTGAGATTACAAATCATCTAAGAAGGATTGCTGACGCAGTGAAAGACTGAAACATGTAATGATGGGCTGTTGTGCGCCGGCCTTGGGCAAAAACAGGGGAGCATTTGTTTTTAGCCTTGATCTTTTGCTCCACTTTTGCATCAAGGCAAAAGGGGAAAACAAACAATAAGAAGGAAGCACCATGATAACATGATACCCACCAGCACGAAGCGTTCCGAAGAAACGCAAAGAAATACGTATAATGATTGTTTCTACCCATGAACCATTCCTACGGAACGAAGGAAGAATAACTTATATGCAGCTAAAAGGTTCTAAAACAATCAAAATATTATGCCCAATTCAAAAGTCTAAAAAACTAAAAAGTCTTCATCAAGTTATCCTTCCCCAAAGCCGCATCCGGCTTACGCCACCATCCGGGAAAATAGACAATCGTACATGAGTACAAGCTTGCTTACTAGCAATTTCTTTTTCAAAAAAATGTTCGTGATCGGCAGATAATTTTACCCTTGGCAATAAGGTTGTCCACGACACATCATTAAAATTGCCGTCTTTATCATTCGCCTTATCGCATCCTTCTATCAAACAACTATCGGGGTAATTTCCCTTAAAATGGCAGGTATCAATCAGTGCTTTTTCCACTATGCCTTTATACGCCAACCGCACTATCACCCAGTCGCGATTGCCAGGCGTTCGGTTCCGTTTTGTTTCCCATCCGTCACCCATATTAATGCCGCGGCCGGGCATAATAAGATTATCCATGTGGGAGAAAAACATATCATTACATAAAACTGATTTGGCGCCGTTTAGAGCCGACGCAAGATCAGGCACTTCACCAATAGCAACCTTACTCCAATCCTTAAACACTTCGCCATAAACTTTTAGCCGGGCTACGCCGCCATCGGGATAAATATTTAATCGCAGGTGTGTATAAATGCCTTCGTCATTCACCTCATAAAAATTTTGCGAACCGGGTTGCAGCGGCGACATGGTAAGTATTTCTCTCCATTCAACGGTTTCAAAGTCAGTGCCAGCGCCGGTTTCAAGGACACAGGCATCAATGGAAGCGTGTGGAGGATGATTGCCGAGAAAGTGATTCGTGTCTATATCAACCCCTTTTATTTTGCCTGAAGCGGCAAGCTGAATAATGCACCAGTCATGTCCCGGTGTCCGCTTTCTTCTCGATTCCCAACCATCCATCCACTTACCCCGGTCCGTGTATTTATCGGCAATGAAAATGCCGCGGCCGGGCTTCAGCAAATTTTCTTTTTCAGCAAAAAAATCGTCGCTGCATAACAGGGCTTTTCCACCAAGGCGCTCTGCGGCCAGGTCGGTGAGTTTTGTGAAGGAAGGCTCGTTTGCCATAAATATTTTTTATAATAATGGTTGGTATTGAATAGAAGTTGTAGCTGTATTCGCTTGCTTTTTCGTTGTGCCCTTGGTGGTTCCTGTTGTTTTCGTGCGTCAAAAAAGCAGCACAAACAAACGAACAAATTAATGACGGTGTAAAAGTAATTTGCCCCTGTTTGTCTGGTGGGTTCCATTATCAAACACACATACGCCACTCAAAAAGTTTGCTTCACTACGCCATACAACGTTTCTCCTAAATACGTCGTGGTCTTGTGTTTGTGCTGAATCATTTCTTCTGCCACCACAAAATTTTCTTCGGGGTTCCAAATAATTAGATCGGCATCATAACCCGCAGCGATGCTTCCTTTTATTTTGTTTATTCCTATCAGTTTAGCTGGATTTTGACATAGCCATGTAGCGACATCAACAACCCCAAAACTTCTTTTTTTTGCTGCTGTCCATAACACTGGTAAGGCCAGTTGAATAGATGCGATGCCGCCCCAGGCTTTTGAAAAATCACCGCTTTCCAGTTCCTTCAATTCCGGTGTCGAAGGTGAATGATCGGTTGCAACAAAATCAATGATGCCGTCTTTCAGTGCCTGCCATAACCGGTCGTTGTTTTCTTTTTCGCGGATGGGTGGTGCACATTTAAAAGCGGTAGCGCCATCCCTTATTTCTTCAGCAAAAAAATACAGATAGTGTTGTGCTGTTTCTACTGTAAGTGGCAGCCCTTTTTCCTTTGCCTTTTGTATCGGTTCAATAGCATTTGCCGATGACAGGTGTACAATATGAACGGGGCAATTGTACTCTTCGCATAAACTTATCATTAAGTTGATAGCATTATCCTCCCAATCCTTTGGCCTCGAAGCTAAATAAGTTGCGTAAGAAGTATTACCGGTAACCAAAGGGTGTCCATCGTCTGTCAACTCGCAATGCACTAACAGTGGCAGGCCATGCTTGGCAATAATGGGCATGGCCTTGCGAAGGTCCTCTTCACTCACATTTGGAAATTCGTCAATACCGGAATGGGTAAGAAAGGCTTTAAAACCTAATACGCCGGCATCAATCAGTGGTTCTATGTCGGCTGTATTGCCAGGAATAATCCCGCCCCAAAAACCGCAATTAGTATGTAAATGATTTTTAGTTGACAGCAACTTTTCTTCCAACGCTTTTGCCGTTGTTGTTACTGGCGAAGCATTCAGCGGCATATCAACCAAGGTGGTTACGCCTCCGCTGATAGCCGCCCTGGTAGCGGTGTTGAAGCCTTCCCAATCCGTTCGGCCCGGCTCATTGATATGTACATGCGGATCAATAACACCGGCCATCAAAACATCATTGCCTGCTTCAATAAAAACCGCTTCGCCGATGAGGGGTTGTTGCCATTCAACCGCCATAATCTTTCCATCACGGATAGAAACATAGGCTTCTCTCATCCCTTCCGGCGTAATGGCTCTTGTACTATGAATAATGTAATTAATCAACGGTTGAAGAATGATGGCTAAAAATAGAAAACAAATTTTTACATTGAACTTTTATTACCGCTCTACAAAAATTCATCATGCTCACTGCCTTTTTATTTGTTGCCTTGGCCGTTGCTTTATTGATGGCAGTGGTGCTTAGCCATAAGCTAAGGCATCTGTCAAAAAGCAAGTTGTTGCCCGATGATGAGCAACAGCAAGAGGTAAGGCATGGTTACATGTATGCCATCATTGTGTTGCTGATAATTGGCTTGCTGCTGGTGGTTTACTTTGGTGTAAAAGGTAGTGTGTGGGAAGGCCATTTAATGGAATGGCTAAACATTATTGTAAGGGTGGCGCATATTACCTTCGGCATTGCCTGGATCGGCGCTTCGTTCTATTTTGTTTTTTTGGAAAATGCTCTGAACCGCACCGAGAATGTTCGGGAAGAATTGGCCGGTAACTTATGGGCGGTGCATGGCGGCGGCTTTTATTATCTCGAGAAATATAAAGTGGCGCCAAAAGAAATTCCCAGGCATCTACATTGGTTTAAATACGAAGCGTACTTCACCTGGCTGTCGGGTTTTAGCTTGTTGTTTGTGGTTTATTATTTCAATGCTAAAAGTTTTTTAATTGATCCGGCTATCTGGAACGTTAGCGCCACTGCCGCCATCGCTACGGGCATTGGTTCGTTTGCGGTAGCCTGGGTTTTCTATGACCTTATTTGTCGAACGCCTCTTATTAAAAAAGGATATTGGTTTACGATGGTTGGCTTTCTGATTTTATGTGGCTTTGCTTTTTTTTATACGCATGTATTTAATGCCCGTGCCGCTTACATACATTTCGGCGGCATGTTGGGAACGCTGATGGTAGGCAATGTTTTCTTTATCATTATTCCTGCGCAAAAGGCCATGGTAAAGGCTGCTAAGGAAGGCAAGCCCTTAAATCCGGAATTGGGAAAATATGCCGGGCTGCGTTCGTTACACAACAATTATTTTACACTACCAGTGCTGTTTGTAATGGTGAGCAATCACTTTCCCACCACCTTTGGTTATAGCCAGCCCTGGGTCATTCTAATCATTATTTCGTTAGGTGCAGCAGGCGTAAAGCACTATCTTAATTTAAAAGAAAGAGGTCAGCTAAGTGTATGGGTGTTGCCGGTATCCATCGCCATTTTGTTGGCAGCAGCATTTGTTTCTGCCCCGCAAAAAATTACTACCGAATGCAAGCAGCAAGTTGCTATGGCGGAAGTTTATTCCATCGTACAACGTCGTTGTGTTGCCTGCCATTCGCTGCATCCAGCGGATGATGTAATTACTGCACCGCCAAATGGTGTTGTTTATGAAACGCCGCAGGATATTGTTCGTTTGAAAGATAAAATAATGCAGCGGGTGGTGGTGACGAAGACGATGCCGCAGAACAATAAAACCGGAATGACGGAAGAAGAAAGAGCAGTCATTCGTTGCTGGATTGATCAGGGGGCTTCGATAAAATAAGCGGGGAGAAGCGTACATCAAAAGCCTGTTCCAGCCTTCATTTGAACTATATTTAGCCTACTAATAAAATTAAGTTTGATACGATTTATTCTAAATGAAAAAGAAGTTTCCACCGAATTACCACCGGGTACGTTGGTCTTGGATTATGTGCGTTATCATCGTCACTTGATGGGAACAAAAATTGGTTGCCGCGAAGGTGATTGCGGCGCTTGTGTTGTGTTGGTGGGCGAAGTAAAAAATGATTGTTTAGAATATAGTTCCGCTACCAGTTGCCTGATGCCGTTACATAGTGCGGCCGGCAAACATATCGTTACTATTGAAGGACTAAATACAGACGGCCTGAACTTTATTCAGCAAGCCATGTGCGATGAAGCGGCTACCCAGTGCGGGTTTTGTACACCAGGCTTTGTGGTATCGCTGGCAGGGTTTTGTTTAAGTGGTGATGTTCCAAATAGCGAAAAAGCCCTTGCTTCGGTTAACGGAAATATCTGTCGTTGCACCGGCTATAAATCCATTGAAAGGGCTACAGCAAGAGTGGCTGCACAATTAGATCAAAGGGCCGATGCTGATCCGGTATCATTCGCTGTTGCCAATAAAATGTTGCCTGCTTATTTTAAAAAGATAAGGGAGCGGTTAGCTGAAATGCAGACAAGCAATCTGCCAGTTGATAGAACGATTCGTAGAAAATTTTTAGGTGGCGGTACAGACTTATATGTGCAACAACCGGAACTAATGATCATGGCCGCTGTTGAAATCCTGGCGTATAAAAAAATCTACCAAAAAGATGGACGTTGTTATGTAGGTGGCGCCGCAACGGTAAACGATATTTTACACAATGAAATTTTTCAACGCCATTTTCCGCAACTCGGAAAATTTCTAAAACTGGTTTCCTCTACACCTATACGAAACATGGCAACGGTTGGAGGTAACCTGGTAAATGCTTCGCCCATCGGCGACCTCACGATTTTCTTTTTAGCGCTTGATGCACACCTGATTTTATCGGATGTCGAAAGCGAAAGGATAGTACCACTCCGGCAATTTTACAAAGGCTATAAACAATTGGATAAATCGGAAGAAGAATTTATCGTCGCCTTGTTTTTTGAATTGCCGCAAAGTAATCAAGCATTCAATTTTGAGAAGGTGAGTAAACGCACTCATTTGGATATTGCCAGCGTTAATTCCGCAATCAATATTCAAATGAGCGGTGATCGGATTATTGCGGCCGGTCTGTCTGCAGGAGGGGTAGGGCCGGTACCGATGTATTTAGAAAAAACCTCGCAGTTGCTGAAAGATAAAATACTTACTAGCGAAACAATTTTAGCTGCCATTGAAGTAGCACAAACAGAAGTAGCACCCATAAGCGATGCGCGGGGATCGGAAGGCTACAAACTTTTATTATTAGGCCAATTGATAAAGGCACATTTTATTATGTTGTTTCCGGGATACAAAGAAAAACTGTTGGCAGACGGACTGATTTCCAATACTACTACATCACCGGCTTAGAAAAATAAATTGCAGTAATTAAGAAAGGAATTGGATGAATCATTTACTGTGTTCTATGATAGAAATGTAAATTGTACAGCATGAAAAAAAAAGGCAGTGCGCAGGATGCTGCTCTATACAACGAAGACCTCGCCATTGTGCCACCGGAAAAGCGCACCTGGGGCACGTGGAATTATGCAGCGCTGTGGATCAGCATGAGCCTTTGCATTCCCACTTATACCATGGCTTCGTCGCTTATTTCGAAAGGGATGAATTGGTGGCAGGCGGTACTCACCATCTTCCTGGGCAACCTGATTGTGTTGGTACCGATGCTGCTCAACGGCCATGCCGGAGCAAAGTATGGAATACCGTTTCCGGTGTTTGCACGAGCAAGTTTCGGTACAAAGGGCGCCAACATTCCGGCGATGCTTCGGGCTATTGTTGCCTGCGGTTGGTTTGGTATTCAAACCTGGATCGGCGGTGCTTCCTTTTATAATTTAGTAAGAGCCTGGAACCCGCAGTGGGAGGCTATTAACACGTCTTCACTTTTTCCGCAAGCGGTTCCTATTCTTTGCTTTCTCGCCTTTTGGCTACTCAATATGTTCATCGTTTATCTTGGTGTGGACAGCATTAAAAAGTTGCTGGTGTTTAAAGCTTTCTTTTTACCGTTGGCGGCATTGGCTTTGCTTGCCTGGGCCATCACCGCGGCGAAAGGGTTAGGGCCTATTTTAAGCCAACCTTCTCATTACAAAACATCATCAGAGTTCTTTCATTTTTTCTTTCCCGGCTTGACGGCCGTTGTTGGTTTTTGGGCCACGCTGTCGTTGAATATTCCTGACTTTACCCGTTACGCAAAAAGCCAGAAAGCGCAACTGCGCGGACAAACCATTGGCCTGCCGCCATCAATGACCTTGTTTGCTTTTATCGGTGTGGTAGTAACATCCGCAACAACTATTATTTATGGGCAAACTGAATGGGACCCGGTGGCATTGGCGGGTAAGTTTGAAAGCAAAGTCGTGGTGAGCTTTGCCATGCTTGGTATCATTATCTCTACGCTGGCTACGAACATCGCGGCCAACATTGTTAGTCCGGCAAATGACTTCTCTAATCTGGCTCCCCAAAAAATTAATTTCCGCACAGGCGGTTACATCACGGGCATCATAGGCATTCTTATTTTTCCATGGAAACTGATGGCTGATCCGAACGGTTACATATTTACATGGCTCATTGCTTATTCAAGTCTGCTTGGACCGATTGGTGGCATCCTGATTGCTGATTATTTTTTTCTGCGAAAGCAAACGTTAGTCGCAACAGATTTGTATAAAGCTGATGGACCGTACCGGTACAAAAATGGTTTCAACCGCGTTGCCGTTAGTGCCTTGCTGCTGGGTATTCTTCCCAACCTGCCCGGCTTTTTATTGCAGATAAAAGTGGTGGACGCTGCTGCTTTTCCGGTGTGGATTTCAGGCTTGTATAACTATGCCTGGTTTGTAGGGTTCTTCGTTTCGGGAATTGTCTATTTACTTTTGATGAAATCAGCGATAGTTGCAAAAGGTGGGACTACCGAAGGCGGCGTAGCGATTCTGCAACCATCTTCCCTCAACGTTCAAAATAAAAGCTAATGGAATCTGCTCAAATCCAAAACAGAATTTACGAATTGCGTGGCGAACGAATTATGCTTGACTTCGACCTTGCCCGACTGTACGAAGTAGAAACAAGGGTGTTTAATCAAGCGATTAAAAGAAACCTCGATAGTTTTCCAGACGACTTCATGTTCCGGCTGACAGCGAATGAATGGAAGCAACTTTCATCATCACAATTTGTGATGATGGAAAATTTGCCTAAAAACCGCACGGACAAATATCGCCCTATGCTTTTACCGAACACGGTGTTGGTAGGGCTGCCAGCGTGTTGAAAAGCCCCAAAGCCCGTAAAATGAACATTGCTGTCATACGGGCTTTTATCGTCTTAAAGAAGTTGGCCATACGCCATGCCGATGTTGTGATCCTGGTTAAGGAGTTAAAGAGCCGTGTGGAGGAACACGACGTGCAGTTGAGCCAGATTTACGACACCATTGAAAATTTGCTGGATAAAAAAATACTGGAACTGGTGTGGAAAGACCGGCAAAGAATTGGTTTTAAAAATTCAAACGAAGATGTCAATACTCATTAAGAATGGACGACTCATTACCGCGGATTCTGACAGCATCGCCGACATTTTTATTGAAGGCGAAATCATTAAAGCTATTGGTAAGAACTTGCCCATGCAAGCCGGTGAAATTATTGATGCATCGGGTATGATTGTAATGCCCGGCGGCATTGACCCGCATGTGCATTTGGACATGCCGTTCATGGGAACCTTTTCCAGCGATACTTACGAAACCGGCACCAGGGCCGCCCTCTTTGGCGGCACCACCATGGTAATTGATTTCATTCTGCAAAAGCAGGGCGCATCGTTGGGCGATGCCTTGAAAGAATGGACGTCTCGTTCGGACAAGGCTTGCGTTGGTGATTACAGCTTTCATATGGCCGTGACAGATTTTAATGATGACACGAAAAAAGAAATCAAACATTTTATAGAAGAAGAAGGCATCACATCGTTCAAAACTTTCATGGCTTACAAAGGTGCCCTGATGATTGACGACCGGCAGATGATTGGCCTGATGGAAGAAGTAAAATCGCAAGGCGGATTGGTTACGGTTCATGCCACCAACGGCGATATGATTGACTACCTCATTGCCAAGCATCGTAGTGAAGGAAAACTCTCACCGCTTTATCATTATTTATCACAACCCGAAGTCACCGAAGCCGAAGCCACGGAACGTTTTGCCGACATGGCGAATTATACCGGTTGCCCCGGTTATGTTGTGCATCTCACGTGCGAAGGTGCGTTGAACGCGGTGAGAAATGCGACGCGACGAAATCAAAACGTTCTCGTTGAAACCTGCATTCAATACCTCACTATTGATGCTTCGCTTTACGAACGTGAAGACGGCGCCAAGTGGGTGATGAGTCCGCCGTTGCGGGAAAAGAAGGATCAGGAAACTTTATGGGCTGGTATTAACCAAGGCATGGTGAAAGTGGTAGCAACAGATCATTGTCCGTTTATGTGGCAGCAGAAGTTGATGGGCAAAGATGATTTTTCGAAAATTCCAAACGGGCATCCGGCTATTGAACACCGCATGGAATTGTTGTGGAGCGAAGGCGTTGCCAAAGGCCGTATCACGCCCAATAAATTTGTAGAAGTGGCGTGTACTAACCCCGCAAAAATCTTCGGTATGTTTCCCCGCAAGGGAACCATCAGCGTTGGCGCTGATGCGGACATTATTATTTTTGACCCGAACGAGAGGCATACATTGTCGGCGGCAACGCATCACATGAATGTGAACTACTCGGCGTACGAAGGTTGGGAAGTAACAGGAAAGATTAAGACGGTTTTGCTTCGCGGGAAAGTGGCTATTGATGATAATATTTGTAAATTGGAAAAGGGTTACGGGCAGTTTATAAAAAGAAAAAAGGTGAACGGAATGATTTAAGGCCATGATTACTGACAAAGAAATCCTAACGCAGATAAAAGCCGCCGTGCAGCAAGTGATTCCCGATGGGAAGGTTTACCTATTCGGAAGCCGCGCCAGGGGTGACTGGCATGAGGAAAGCGATTGGGATATTTTGGTGTTGACGAAAGAGAAATATCCTAAAAAAGTAAAGTGGCAAATTCATGATATGCTTTTTCCACTTAGCCTTTCTGCTAATGAAATTTTTCAATTTGTTGTAGCAACTGAAGAAGAATGGGAAAATGCTCCTGGGTTGTATGCTTTGTATAAATTAGCGAACCCTGAACTGGTAACATTATGAGCCGCGACGTAGAAGCAGTGAAACTGGAGTTGAGCAAAGCAAAAGCTATTATGGCTGATTGGGACGGTTTGCTTAAGAACCAATTTTATTTTTCTGTCGTTCACAGTTTGTATTACGCTTGCTTCCATGCCACAAGATCGTTGCTCCTTACCAAAGACCTTGTTACTAAAACTCATCGTGGTGTTTTTACGCTGTTGAGTCAGCACTTCGTTGCGACGGGTTTGTTCAAAGAAGAAAAAGCCTCTATTTTTAAGCATCTCATGGACAGCCGAATGGATAGCGACTATGACACTTCGTTAATGGAGGAAGAACAAATCAGCAGTCTAACAGAACCGGCAGAAGAATATTTTCAATATGTTATTAGAATGGTGGAAGATTACCTGGCCCAGGTGGAGTAAAGAAATTTGGCACTATGCTCCATAGCGATAAGAATGTACAAGAGTAATTCATTTCTACTCTTTCCCTGAAAGAGAAAAAATGAACAAATCAGAGATTGCAACAGAACCCAATAAATAATAGAACCCTGGCCCATAAAAAAGTATCAACAGCAGAACCAATGAAGACAGAAGTACGATAACCACAAACTTCAAACTACAAATCACAAACGATACTATGCCGCGAATCATTAAATCAGGACTCATTCAAATGTCGCTTCCGAAAACCGAAGGCGAAGGCAGCATTGAAGACATTAAAGAAGCGATGGTGCAAAAGCATCTGCCGCTGATTGAAAAAGCCGGACAACAAGGCGTGCAGATTCTTTGCCTGCAGGAGATTTTCAACACACCGTATTTCTGTCCGGGGCAAGACAAGGCCTGGTACGCCTCCTCCGAAGCCGTGCCCGGTCCAACGGTTGAACGCATGGCCGAGTATGCAAAGAAGTACAACATGGTGATGATTGTTCCGGTGTACGAGAGGGAACAAGCCGGCTTTTTATACAACACCGCCGCAGTGATTGATGCCGACGGAACTTATCTTGGTAAGTACCGCAAGAACCACATCCCGCACACATCAGGCTTTTGGGAAAAATTTTTCTTCAAGCCTGGTAATCTTGGCTATCCCGTGTTTCAAACGGCGTATGCAAAAGTTGGCGTCTATATCTGTTACGACCGCCACTTTCCCGATGGCGCAAGGGTATTGGGTTTGAACGGTGCGGAGATTGTTTACAATCCATCAGCAACGGTTGCGGGTCTTTCGCAATACTTATGGAAGCTGGAACAACCGGCCCACGCCGCGGCCAACGGGTATTTCATGGGATGCATTAATCGTGTGGGCGAAGAGAAGCCCTGGAACCTCGGCCGCTTCTACGGCTCGTCATATTTCGTTGATCCGCGGGGACAAATTTTTGCGCAGGCTTCGGAAGATAAAGATGAATTGCTGGTGTCGGAATTTGACCTGGACATGATTGAAGAAGTGCGGTCCACGTGGCAATTTTTTAGGGATAGACGGCCGGAGACGTATGGCAAATTGGTGGAGTTATAGAGCGGCCCCTGTCCCCGGTGGGGAACTTAGGTCAAAGAAACTTTACTTGGTTCCGTCATCGTTTTGAGGCAACCTTTTTTTGAGCCAGAAGTTTACTCATCTATTTATCGCCTGTTGCGTCGCACTCTTGTACGCTTTGTAATTCTATTGAGCATAATGCAATCTTCACTACAACATGGCAATTGCAAACAACCGCCTTACCCCCGAACAATACGCCGAAAACTTCAGCGACATTCATCCACCTTTTGACAACAAGGAAGCGGCTTTAGTGGAAGCAAATCGCTGTCTTTTTTGTTACGATGCGCCTTGCATCAAGCAATGTCCCACCAGCATCAACATTCCCAAATTTATCAAGCAAATCACTACCGATAACATCAAAGGTTCGGCAAAAACAATTTTTGATTCCAATATTTTCGGCGGTGGTTGTTCAAGGGTTTGTCCGGTGGAGAAGTTGTGTGAAGGCAGTTGTGTTTATAACCTGCTGCACGAAGCGCCGATACCCATTGCAAAGCTCCAACGTTATGCAACGGACAAGGCAATTAAAGAGAAATGGCCGTTGTTCAAGCGCAAGTCCCCAACGGGGAAAAAGGTTGCCATCATCGGCGCTGGTCCGGCAGGCTTATCGTGTGCACATGTGTTGTCGAGAGAAGGCATTGAGGTAACTGTGTTTGAAAAAGAAGCAAAGGGCGGCGGCTTAATGACATATGGTATCGCGGCTTATAAAGTCACACCGGAGTTTTGCCAGGACGAAGTAGATTTTATTACATCAATTGGAGGCATCAACATTGAATACAACAAAGAGTTAGGTAAGGACCTTTGGCTTGTTAAGTTGAAGGAAGATTACGACGCTGTTTTTCTTGGTATCGGTGTTGGTTTAGCAAGGCAATTAGAAATCCCCGGCGAAGATTTAGAAGGTGTTGTAGATGCCATTGAATTTATTTACAACCTGCGTTCACATTCTTACAATCAAATTCCTGTTGGCGATAAAGTTGCCGTCATTGGCTTGGGTATGACAGCCATTGACGCGGCCACGCAAGCCAAACGCCTTGGTGCAAAAGAAGTAACCATCGTTTATAGAAGAACACAAGACGAAATGCCTTGCACTGAAGTGGAATTGAACATTGCCAAATTGGACGGATGCAAACTCCTTTGGCTGGCCGCACCACAAGAAGTTGTTGGCATTGATGGAAAAGTGACGGCTTTGGTTTGCAGCGAAATGGAATTGGGTGTTGCGGATACGTCTGGAAGAAGATCACCGGTTGAAACCGGCCGCACATTTACATTAGAAGTGGACATGATTATTAAAGCTGCTGGACAAATGCCGTTTAAAGAATTAGTTACAACAAATGATTTGCAAAACACTCATGGCAGGCTTGCCGTAAATGGCAACAGAACAAACATTGACGGCGTGTTTGCTGGCGGCGATTGTGTGAACGGCGGTAAAGAGGTAGTGGATGCAGTGCAGGCGGGAAAAGACGGAGCAGCCGCGATTTTGGAATATTTAAAATTGAGTGATGTTGAAGCCGAAGCAAGTGCTTTCAACAGTTTATCGGCAGGACTGCCACTCTCATAATTGTTGAACGTCTTTTACGCTTCTTCAAACCTCACACCTTTGTAGATTTTTTTCAGGTCGAGTGTGCAGTCAACGCTGCGCAAATGAATAGTAGAATCCAATCCTTCCGCTTCTAAATCCTCCCAGGTACGTTCGGCACTTTTGAAACTTGCCAACACATACGGCATCGTTTGTGAAACCATAAGGTATTCTTTAAAAGAAGAAATTTGTTTATAGTCGTTGAATTTGCTTTGGCGGTCATGCTTTTCCGTGGACGCCGAAAGCACCTCAACAATCAGCAGTGGATTGGTGATGACGGTGGTCGAACCCGGATAAAGCTCTATGTTTTCGCATACAACCACTGCATCGGGATAAACAAAATTGCGGAAACGGGGAATGTGGATTTTGGAATCGCTGTTAAGGACGAAATACTCCTTTGGTGCATTTTCCAGCGCATTGTTCAGATGCGTAATGATATTGCTGGCAATCAGGTTGTGGGCGGGTTTGGCTCCGGGCATTTGGATGACTTTGCCGTTAAAAAATTCATGTTTCTCTACTGACTGGTCTTCCAGTAAAAGATATTCTTCGGCAGTATAGATTTTATGGGGCGAGAAGATTTGCCCTTTTTCTTTTATCACTGTTTCCATAACGAAGCTTTCAATAAAGGTATTACTTTTAAAAAGAGTTCAAACCTATAAACGTAACACGATGGCTGACATCTCCGCAAACTTTCTCGGCATCAAATCGCCCAACCCTTTCTGGCTCGCTTCGGCGCCGCCAACGGATAAAAAATACAACGTGCTGCGAGCATTTGAAGCCGGCTGGGGCGGTGTGGTCTGGAAGACCTTAGGTTCGCAGGTGAAGAATGTTTCCTCACGTTATTCAGCGCTTAATTTCAACAACACACGGGTGATGGGTTTTAACAACATTGAACTCATCTCCGACAGGCCGCTCGACATCAACCTGAAAGAAATTAGGGACTGCATTAAACTCTTTCCTGATAGAGCTATGGTTGTTTCGTTGATGGCTGACAATTCAAAAGAGAAGTGGCACGAGCTGATTGCGCAAGTAGAAGACACCGGTGCTCACGGCCTTGAATTAAACTTCGGTTGTCCGCACGGCATGACCGAACGCGGCATGGGAGCCGCCGTCGGCCAAGACCCGGAGATTGCTAAAATGGTGGTGGAATGGGTGATGGAAAAAGCAACGATTCCGGTTATTACCAAACTCACACCCAACGTTCATTCGGTTGTACCAACGGGTAAAGCCGTAGTAGAAGCCGGAACAAATGCACTGTCGCTTATCAACACTATTCAATCAGTAACGGGCATTGACCTTGACACCTTTGTACCCAATCCTTACGTGGCGGGCAAATCCGTTTTCGGCGGTTATTGCGGGCCGGCGGTAAAGCCTATTGCGTTAAAATTTTTAGCCACTATCTCTCAAAACGAAACCACCAAAGGCGTTCCTGTTTCCGGCATTGGCGGCATCAGCACCTGGAAGGATGCGGTAGAGTTTATGTTGCTTGGCGCATCAAACGTTCAGGTTTGCACGGCGGCCATGAAACACGGCTTCCGCATAGTAGAAGATATGTGCGACGGCTTAAACAACTGGATGGATGAAAAAGGTTTTGCTACGCTAAATGATTTTATCGGCAAGTCGGTTCCAACCTTAACGCATTGGGAAGACCTTGACATCAACTATCATCACGTGGCCAACATCAATCAGGATAAATGCATTCATTGCGGCTTGTGCTATATCGCTTGTGAGGATACGTCTCATCAATCCATTTCTCTCACTTATGGCAAACCATACAATACCTATGCTATCAAGGAAGAAGAATGCGTGGGCTGTAACCTTTGCCAACTCATTTGTCCGGTGGATAACTGCATTACCATGGTGGAACAACGCAAGGGTGATGAGTACCTGAACTGGAAGGAGTTTCAGCGCCTTGGCATGGAACTTAACGATCATTAAGCCATTCAACAGTAGTCCTCATTGTCTTTTTTCAGTGACTTGTTTTTACGATGGGGAATAACAAATTTTTTTGAAAAATAAATTGACTCTTTCCGCTCAAATTGGCTGGCATGGCCTATCTTCATGGTTCATCAAAAAAAAGGAGGTATTCATGACATCTACAGAATATTCATGGAAACTTTCGGTTGGTTTCGCCTAACCGGGTTGCTCCATCAAAATATCTGAGCGCTAAAAGCGCAAGTATAATCCCGCCCTAAAAGCGGGATTTCTTTATCTTACTTATTCTTCAAAACAGTAATGGTATGAAATGGTGGCTGGTCGGTTTAGGGCTGTTTATAGAGGTTGTTGGCAATACTCAATCTACTTTCTCTTTTGCTTCTATTGACAAGCAGGTTAACGGTGTAGAGGCATCAACGCCTGACTCCCTTTCGCGTCTCCTCACCAAAAATTACTTTTCGGAAGTAGAAAAAGTCAGGGCCATCTTTAGTTGGATCACCACGCATATTTCTTATAATACGGCGATTTATAAACCGGCGCTTGCTGCTTATAAACCCTTTCATGACCCAATAGATACAGCCGCGGTTTGGCCAACGGGAGACGAAATGATTGCCCGCAAAATACTTCAGCGTCGCGTAGCCGTTTGCGATGGCTACTCAAGGCTATTTAAAGTCTTATGCTATTATGCACATATAGACGCTGTAGTAATTCAAGGTTATGGCCGCAGCAATGCAACAGGTGATAAAAGGTTTCGTACCAACCATACCTGGAATGCAGTAAGAATAGATAGCGCATGGCATTTGGTGGATGTAACGTGGGCCAGCGGCTATACCGATTTTGCTAACGAGTTTACGGCGCGGCAAAATGATTTTTACTTTCTTACACCACCGGAACAATTTGTTGAGGATCACTACCCGGAACAGTTAAAATGGACGCTATTAACCGACCCGCCTCAATTGAATGAATTTAAAAAAATGCCCTTCCGGAGTAAAAACTTTTTTAAATATGGCGCGGCTGCCTATTTGCCGGAGAGCGGCATAGTAGAAGCCAACATCGGCGATACGATTACTTTTTTATTGCAATTAAAAGATGTAGCAAGGGCTAAGGCAACCAGCGCCGACCCGTTTATGGATACGGCTTCTTATAGCGAATGGCCTAAAAGCGTTTTTTGTAAGCCGGTTTCCTAACAGGGTGCGTGGATTCGATATTCTTATGTGGTAAGTCCAGGGATACAATGGATTAATCTACTGTATAATGATGATGCTATTATGCAATACGGTTTAAAAATTACTAATAGCAAAAGACATGAATTTGCGTTTATTCAATAGCTGGTTGCTTAATCAGGTTTTAGTAACGCCGGCGAAATTCATTAGCCCACCGGAATGCATACTACCAACGTACACCCATTGCCGGGGCTTGATATAATTTTTACTTCTCCGCCATATAATTGTGCGCGGCTTTTCATATTACGCAGTCCGATGCCTTTTTTCTTTTCCTTGGCATCAAACCCAATACCATTGTCGGTTACTTCTATATGCAAAATTTGTTTGATGATGGAAAGATGAATGGTTACCTGAGTGGCTTTTGCATATTTTAAAATGTTGTTTAATTGCTCTTGTATAATGCGGTAAGCCATCAACTGAATATCGTTGGCCACAACTTTACATTTAATGACATCACCGGTCAGGTGAAAGCTAATGTTGTTGGCGCCCGATTGCGATTGTACCAATTCTTCCAACGCCTCCGACAAGCCAATATCCCCTAACGATGGCGGTACCAGCGATTTGGAAAGCAGCCGTATTTCCTCTATAGCGCGGTTTAGGTAGTCGTAGCTTTTTGGTAAAAACTCGTCGCGCATTTCTTCATTTTTTATGGATACGTCAATCAGCATTTTGCATGTGGCCAGTATCTGATTAATGTTGTCGTGCAACTCCTTTCCTAATTCTTCGCGGTCGGCTTCCTGCGACTTTATAGTGGCTTCGGTTATCTTTCGTTGAAGACCTATTTGCTCTTCAATAATCTTTTGCTGAAGGTTTTTTAAATTGGTTATATCCTGCAGGGCGCCTATCATCCGGTAGGCAGTTCCCTGATCATCGTAAAGTACATAGCCGCGGTTATAAACAGTGGCATAGTTGCCATCTGCTTTAAGCATACGATATTCTTCCTCCCATACGGCCTGGTCACCCTTAAGCGCATTGGTAAGACTGGCTAACACACGGGTACAATCATCCGGGTGAAGTTTTTCTTTCCATGATTGCAGATCGGACCCAAAATCTTTATAGCCGTATTGAAGAAAAAAGTTTTCACTGATCCAGTTATAATTGGTCCGTAGGTTCCAATCCCACACTACATCGGAGGTGGCTCTTGACACATGGTGATAGCGTTCGTTGCTTTCGCGAAGCTGCGTTTCCATCAGGTACCGGCTTGTAATATCGCGGGTAACACCGGTGAGCAAATACGCTTGCCCATCCTCATCTCTGGAGGCAATTACCTGTGCCTCTGCATAAATAAATGATCCGTCTTTTTTTAATAAACGGTGTACAGGGTACGTAAAATAAATATCCTTACTTTCTATAAAACCGCTAACGCTTGTAAGTACCATTAGCCTGTCATCTGCGTGAATAAATTTCTCTGAAAACTCCGATGCACTGATAATGGAAGAATGATTTTCATACCCAAAGGCCTGGCCGAATGTATCAGAGAAATAAATTTTCTTTTCCTGTAAATCATGCTCCCAAAGGATGTCAAACGATGCCAGTGCCGCCCTCTTATACCGCTCATGACTCTCTAAAAGCTCCTGCTGGATTTTATATTTCCGGGTTGTATCCTTTGAATTGATAATGATGCCAACAACCTTATCGTTCTTATGCAAAGGCCTGAACGTGGATTGAAAAACCTTGAGGCCGCCATCGGGCAAATGAAACACACGCTGCATATCTCTGCTAAAGCCGGCTACCACTTCGGTTAAGGTTTCATCCAATTCCTTTCTATGAATTTTATTGAATAATTGCCTGATGTTTTTACCGGGCTTTAATTCTTTATTATGTATTTCCTTAAATGTTTGAACAGCCGTTTTATTAAACGTAAGCACTTTGCAATTTTCATCTAACAGTACGAATGCCTCATCCGTATTGTCTAAAATAAGTTGCAGGTTATAGTCGAGTTTTTGTGCGCTGTGTTCCAGTTGTTTTTTTTCCGATAGATCTATCATGGCTACGCTTACCAGTTCGTCGCCCGAAGTGGTTGTAAATACGGTCGCATACCAAAGTACCGGAAAAACAGTTCCGTCCTTCCGGCGGCCCTTTACTTCTGTAATAGCCTTGCCTTTTTTATCCCGCTCGGCTACGGTTTTTTTGAACGCTTCATCTTCAATCAATATGCCTTTCCTTCCTATCTTTTTCAGCTCGGCACTGGTATAACCAAACATTTTTTCGGCGCCTTTGCTCACACCTAAATACCGGCCGTCCTTAGTAGCAAGAAAAGTCGCGCCTTCGCTGAATGTAAAATGGTGGCGGTACTTTTCTTCTGTTTCTTTTTGTTCCCGCTTGGCTAAAATAGCATCGGTTACTTCTACAAACGAAAGCACCGCGCCGGCAAAGTTGTCAATCGTCATATCGTAGATGGGCTCTATATTACAACGGATCCAGGCTTCTTTTTGCGCATTAATTCTTATATGGAAAAGCTGGTCCAACTGCGGCTTGTTGGCCTTGCAGGCAAGAAGAATAGGATTCTTTTTTGCTGATAAAACGGTACCCTGCTCGGATAGAAATTGTACCGGATGATCGGTGAGTTTAGAACCGGTCATTTCAACAGGTGCAGAGTTGAAAAGGGCTGCGGCAGATTCGTTGCAATAGCCAATGGTTTCATCCGTTGTAAGATAGACAAAGCCGGCGCTTAGTGAATTGAATAAAGCAGTCAGGTCAAGCGTTGAGATTTGATATTTCATGGACTGGTGCGATGGAAAGCACAATTTTTAAGCTTGTACTTTTTCCTGTAAATGTTTAAAAATAGATTTCAATTGTTGGGTCGTTCTTTAAACAGAGGAAGATAGTTGCCAATTGATTGTGTGCTAAATAAAATCGGTATAAGTACCAGGAAATCTGCCCGGCTAATAGATATACTTCTATTTTAATAAGTCTTTATACTTAATTTTTGAAATTTTTTTGTAGTTCTTTTACACATAGTACTAAAGCTATCTTAGCCCATGTAGTACATGAAGGAATGTGTATTTCTTAACTTGCTGACATGAATTGGTGGCAAAAGATTTTTTCAACGAAGCAACAAGACACAGCAGCGGAACGACTAAGTCTTAAAGACCGTTTCTCAGCACTACGCAACCTCCCTCGCTTTTTCCGGTTAGTGTGGCAAAGCAGTCCGGGTATGATGATCGCCAATATGGCCCTCCGCATATGTAAGGCTGCTATTCCCCTCGCTATTCTTTACGTAGGTAAATTAATTATTGATGGCATTGTACACCTCAGAACGGCCGGGCCCTCACATGCTGGTTTATGGAAGCTGGTGGCAATAGAATTTGCGCTGGCTATTTTATCGGATGCGCTAAGCCGCGGTGTCGGCCTGCTGGATAGCTTGATTGGTGATTTGTTTGCCAACAGCACTTCGGTAAAGATTATGGAACATGCAGCCCGACTGGATCTGGAGCAGTTTGAAGACTCGCAGTTCTATGATAAATTAGAAAGAGCCCGGCAACAAACTATTGGCCGTACCATCCTTTTATCGCAGGTGCTAAGCCAGGTGCAGGATGTGATTACCATGGCTTTTTTAGCGGTAGGTTTATTAGCGTTTAATCCTTTACTTATCGTTCTTTTAATAGTAGCCGTGGTGCCTGCGTTTTTGGGCGAATCGCACTTCAATAATCAGGGCTATGCACTTAACCGGCGACAAACACCGGAGCGCCGGGAGTTGGATTATATCCGTTATGTGGGCGCCTCCGACGAAACGGCTAAGGAAGTAAAAGTGTTTGATTTGTCGGGCTTTTTTATCAACCGTTTCCGGAGCTTATCCGCCAAATTTTATACCGATAACAAACGCTTATCCAAACGCCGTGCGGCATGGGGCACGTTGTTTTCGCTATTGGGAACAGCCGGTTATTATGGAGCTTATGTTTTTATCATACGGCAGGCTATCAACGGATCGCTTTCCATTGGCGATGTTACGTTTTTAGCGGGATCGTTCCGGCAACTGCGCGGACTGCTGGAAGGTATTCTTGGACGCTTTACTTCGGTATCGCAAGGTGCCATCTATTTAAAAGATTTCTTTGATTTCTTCGAGATTGAACCACGTATAAAAATTGCCGCAAAGCCGCGCCCCTTCCCGGTTCCCATTAACGGGGGATTTGTTTTTGAAGATGTCGGGTTTAAATATTCCAACGCGGAACGCTGGGCCAACCGTCATTTAAATTTCACCCTAAAAGCAGGTGAAAAGTTAGCCTTGGTAGGAGAGAATGGCGCCGGCAAAACCACGCTGGTAAAACTGTTATCGCGGCTATACGACCCCACCGAAGGCCGCATTTTATTGGATGGCCACGACCTTAAAGAATATGATCTGGCCGGCCTTCGAAAAAATACCGGCGTTATTTTTCAGGACTACCTGCGTTATCAAATGACGGCTTCGCAAAACATAGCCGTGGGTGATATTTCGGAAGAAGAAAATGTGCCGCTTATCTCTTCGTCGGCGGAGCAAAGCCTTGCCAGCAGCGTTATTGAAAAGTTGCCCGGCCGGTACGGACAGCAGTTAGGAAGGCGGTTTAATAACGGCGTGGAACTGAGCGGTGGCGAGTGGCAAAAAATAGCGTTGGCGAGGGCTTATATGAAGGATGCGCAGCTCCTGATTTTAGATGAACCAACAGCGGCCCTTGATGCCCGTGCTGAATACGAAGTCTTTCAACGCTTTGCTGAATTAACGAAGGGCAAAACAGCGGTGCTGATCTCACACCGCTTTTCAACGGTACGTATGGCCGACCGCATTTTAGTATTAAACAACGGTGAGGTGGCAGAGATAGGAAGCCATGAAGAGTTATTAAAAAAAGGTGGCCGCTATGCGGAATTGTTTTTATTGCAGGCGAAGGGGTATCAATAGGCAATTAGCAACAGGCAATGAGCAATAAGCCATACATCAAAACTTCAGCTAACCATATCAGATAGGTTTGTGCGTAACAGCCTTTCGGAATTCAAATCGTAGTCCGCTTTCGCATCTTTTGTAATACCCAAAAAGAAAGCGTTAGCCAAACCAAACAAAGGCAAAATCCGGCTATTACATCCGAGGCATAATGCACGTGCAAATACACCCGGCTAAGGGCAATGGCCGCAGCAAATAAAAAAAACAAAATGCTGAGCACCCAACGCAGGCCTGCATTCATGTTCGTGTTCCATAAAATATAAATCATCAGCCCAAAAAAAGTAAAGGAAGAGAACGAATGGCCGCTGGGAAAGCTAAACCCATTCACGTTTTGCACCAACGGATCAAGTGGACGATGCCGGTGAAAAATAGCTTTTAACGAAAACAAAATGATGGTGCTGGTAACACCAATGGCCGTTACATCCAGCGCCAGCCTACGGTTCTTTTTCAACAAAAGAAAATAGAGAATGGCAATGATATAAGCGGGAAATAAAAAGCTGGAAGAACCAAAAAACGTAATGCCCGTCATGATGGATGTCATACCGGGATTGGTAATGTTAGCCAACACTTTAAAGGCCGCCGAATCGAGACCGTTCTCGCCTTCTAAAACAATTTCATCTGCTATAAAAAGAAAAGCGGCAAGGGCCGCCAAAAAAATTCCTGTCACAGCTATCAATCGTATGGATATGCCTTTGGCTTCCTGTTTTACTTCTTCCGCTGAGGCTTTCTTATCCAATATCATAGCGAGCTATTTTGCAAATTTCCTGCCGCGGCCTTTAGGCTACTTGACGACTAAAATTTGAAACGTACCGGGTATCATTCGTGGCCTTCCATTGGCGGTTTGGGTGGCATCGTAATCAGCCGCCGGAATAAATACAGTACCTGTTTTTTCATCAATGGTAATGGTTCGGCCACCGCGTTTGGTAGCGAAGTTTCCGAGCAGGGCATACTTATTGGCACTTAATTCTTTTACCGCGGTCATGTTGCCATCACCACCATTAGAGGTATAAATTATTTTGTTCTTAGGGTCAAAGGCCACACCATCGCAACCATCACCAATGGCAATTTTATCAACGATTTTACCATTGGTGGCGTCCATTACTACCAACAGTTTATCGCAGCCCGCAAAAAGGCGTTTAGTAGTTTTATCGTAGCATAATCCGGTGGGGCCTTCGGCGCCATTCAGCGACCAGCGCTGTGTTACTTTAGCCGACTTCAAATCAACAGCAACAATCTCGTTCTTGTCTTCAATGTTCACATACAACATACCCTTTTCATCCGATACGGCTGTTTCGGGTTTGCCTCCCACATCAATGGTAGCGGTAAGCGTATTAGTGCCTGCATCAATTACCGAAAGGTTTTTGCTGCGTCCATTGCAGGTGATGATGGTTTTTGTATAGGTGTCGTACATAATAGCATCCGGGTTTTCGCCGGTAGCTATTTGCGTAATTACTGCGTTGGTTTTTAAATCAAACACGGTAACGTTATTACTGCGGCCATTGCTGGTGTAACCTCGTCCCATGGCTTCGTTGAAGGCAATACCATGAACCCCTTGTGTATTAGGGATGATGCCAACCGAATCGCCGGTGGCTTCATTCAAAATATTTACCTGCGTACCATGCGATACATAGATTTTTCCATCGTTCACGGCAATATAATCCCAACCACCAGAGCTGGCAATATGATAGGTAGCCGCTACTTTGTAGTCATGTGTTTTTTGTGCAAAGCCGACGAGACTGATAGATAAGAATCCGATGAAGATGAGCTTTTTCATAACTGGTTAATTAAATGCGTTAAGGCTGCTAACTTAAATCTTTTGCCGGTTAAAAATGGTTTATTTTATGAGGTGCATTTCTTCAAACTTGCTTCAGAATGCGCTGCTACCTTGGCTCACTTTTTTAAAAAAATTTCAGTGTAAGAGAACTCTAAAAATATGTAATCCAACTTCGTAGTTATAATGAATTACGAAGCCGGACACATCGCAAATTTGCTTGATGATGGAAAGACCTAAGCCGTTGCTGTTCCCGCTTTGCGAAGGTTTATAAAAACGCTTGAAAATTTTCTGTTGTTCCAGTGCCGGCTGGTGGCTGGTATTTTTTATCACCAATTCGTTGGCACTTAATTCAACCATTATTTTTCCGTTTTTATAATTATGGCGTGTGGCATTGCTGAACAAGTTGTTCAATAAAATATGCGCAAGCGCAAGGTTCATTTTTACCGGTACGTTGCTGACTTCATGTGTTACCTCAATCTCTTCGGCCACCCACAATTCACTAAAATCTACCAGCTTTTTTTCTACTTCATTAGCCAGGTTAAACTCCTGTACTTCCTCAAATTGTTTATTCTCAATCTTAGCTAAAAGAAGCAGGTGCTGGTTAAGCGTTGTTAATCGTTGCACCGCATTGTAAGCGCTGCCTAAGCTTTCACTTTGCTTTTGCGAAAGGCCTTCGTCCTGTATTAAAAGGTCGAGCTTGGAACGGATGATAGCGATAGGTGTTTGAATTTCGTGCGACGCATTTTCGCTAAACGTTTTCAAAGCAAGGTAGTCGCCCTGGGCTTGCCTGGTAAGGGTTTGAAGCGTGTGGTTCATGAAATGGAACTCGTCAATTTTAGTAGGAGCGTAGGCAAGGTTTGCTTCTTTATTAATTCGAAATCCTTTCACCTTATCCAACGAATCGTAAAACGGTTGCCATAGTTTTTTTAGCACGACACGGTTGATGATAAACGAAGCGATCAGTATTAAAAGGATGGTGCTGAAAGAAATAATCAGTATGGAACGGATAAGATCATCGGTAGATTCCAACGATTTGGAAACCGATACGGAATAATCTTTTCCGGCAGCCTGTACGCCAAACCGTAGTTGCCTGAACTTTTCCCAATCTTTATCATGATGGTCCTGAATAGTAACGGTAGAAAAATACTTTTTATCGTCTATTGAAGCAGAGGGTGTATAGCTCGTCATCTGGTCATGAACCGACACGGCTTCGGGTAACCGATTATATTTTTCTATGTAAGAGGTGATCTCGCGGCGCTCAATTCTCAGGTCGTCGTCCACCTGATTGAGCAGTACATAATTCAGTGTAAAATAAAAGGCCACGCTGGCGCCAATAAAAATAGCGATAGTGACTAAAACGTTGATGCGGCTGTATTTTGTGAGCAGTTTCATCAGGATAAAGAAAATTTATAGCCCATGCCGTAGATAGATTTTATATAATCCGGTGCGCCGGCCATCAGCATTTTTTTACGAAGGTTTTTTATATGCGTATAAATAAAATCGTAGTTACCGGCCGTGTCCATATCATCGCCCCAAAGATGAATGGCTAAGGCATTTTTGGAAATAACTTTGTTTTTATTGCCAAGGAAATAAAGCAGCAGGTCATATTCCTTTTTTGTCAGCTCAATCTTTTTTTTATCAATCGTCAGCATCTTTTCATTCAGGTCTATCTCCAGTTTGTCGTAGGTAATTTTATTATGTCCATCAAAGGATTTTCGCCGGATGATAGCAGCCACTCTCGCCGCTAATTCCGACAAATGAAAAGGCTTTACTAAATAATCATCAGCGCCTTCTTTCAACCCGGTTAACTTATCATCTAATGAATTTTTTGCTGAGATAATAATGACCCCTTCCCCTTTTTTTTCTTTCTTCAGGCTTTGCAAAATTTGCAGGCCGTTGCCATCAGGCAGCGAAATATCAAGGATAATGCAGGCGTACTCATACAGCTCAATTTTCTCCATCGCGGTAGCCGCATCATAAGCCGGTTCGGTCACAAATTGCTCGTTGGCTAAGTAAGTGCAAATGCTGCCCGACAATTCTTTTTCATCTTCTATTACTAAAACTTTCATGGCTTACAGAATTAAAACGAGGGTTCCGGCAATGATTAAACCGGCGCCCACAGCGGTTTTCAGCGTTAGTACTTCGCCTAAGAACAAAACTGAAAGTACAATGGCAATGGCTACGCTCAACTTATCTACCGGCGCCACCTGCGATACTTTACCGAGTTGCAAAGCTTTAAAATAAAAGATCCACGAAAGGCCGGTGGCGATCCCCGACAAGCCAAGGAATAATAAATTTTGTTTGGATAAACCGGCGATGCCTGCCGTGCCGCCCCGGAAGAAAACAATGGCCCAGGCAATGATTAAAATAATAACGGTGCGAATAGCCGTAGCCAAATCGGTATTCACTCCTTTGATGCCCACCTTGGCGAAAATGGCGGTTAACGCGGCAAATACGGCTGATAATAAGGCATAGATCCACCACATGATTGAAGCTGTTTTGTGCTGGCTAAAGGTGCGGATTAATTCTGTGAATAATCAGAAGTTGACTCGTCTGTACTACATCATCCGGAAGGTTAACCACACTACAGATTTATCACAGATTCCAAAAATAGGTTTGCTCTCTAAATCAATTATTATGAAAAAGATGTTGTTTGCTCTGCTTACGTTCAGCGTTGTCACCGTGGCTCAGGCACAGAAAAAGCCAGCCATGGTGAAAGCACCTGCAGCCGCTAAAGAAGCGTTTGCAAAAGCGCATCCCGGTGCTACCGGTAAGTGGGAAAAAGAAGACGCCAATTATGAAGTGACATTTAAAGAAGGCGGTAAAATGGTATCGTGCATTGTAACGTCTAAAGGTGATATTTTAGAAACAGAAACCGACATGCCTGTGACCTCGTTACCGGCGCCGGTAACCGCTTATATTGCGCAACATTACAAAGGCGTGAAAGTAAAAGAAGCGGCTACTATTGTTAAAGCTGATGGTACTACGGAATATGAAGCCAACATAAAAGGTAAGGATGTAATGTTTGATGCGAATGGTAAATTGCTTTCGTCAAAAAAGGAGAACGATTAGATATAGTGTGCTACTGGTTGTGAGATACGACCATTGGCAGAAATGCTGGTTGTGAGACACAACCAGCGGCCACGATATTGCCACCGTTTGTGTCTCACAAACGGTGGCAATATGCCGGAATGATAAGATCCAACAAGCCGCTTGTTGTCGATTCCATTTATATCTCACCAGCGGTTATTCAAAGCACCGGCTTGTATACAAAAAGCAACTGGCGGTTACTTGCCACTTTCTTAATTTTAAACCTGAATGAAGAACGGCTTCACCCTTTTATTTTGTTTTCTTACACTCTCTGGCCTGTCGCAACGAACGTTGCAACAATTTGTTGACGAAGCCAGACTGCGAAGCCCGTTGCTTCGTGGTTACGAAGCACAAATTTTACAGTTGCGGTTAGACAGTGCCATTCTCCAGGCAACCCTTAAACCGCAAGTGGCGTTTGTCAGCAATAATTTATATGCACCGGTGATTAAAGGTTATGGCTATGATGAAGCCATTACCAACTTAACCCAGTTATCAGGCCTGGTGCAGGTTTCAAAGAATTTTTTGCGAAGCGGGGCCATCGCAGCACAGTTTCGTACACTAAGTTTACAAAGCCAGGCCTTGCGGGATACGATACAGCTTTCGATCCGCGATTTGGTTCGCACCATCACCGATCAATACATTACGGCCTACAGTGATTTGCTCACCCTCAACTACAGCCGGAACCTTTTTGACCTGTTGAAAAGCGAAGAAGTAGCCTTAAAAAAATTGGCCGAAAACAGCATCATCAAGCAAACGGAATTTTTAGCGTTTACCATTACGTTACAACAACAAGAACTTACTTATTTGCAGGCGCAGATTCAATACAATGCCGACTATCTTACCTTGAATTATTTGGCCGGCATTATAGACACAACCGTTGCCATTATTCCTGAGCCCGTTTTTACCGGAACCCTTCCACGTGATTTTAAATCATCGGTTTTTTACACACGGTATGTAACCGATAGCCTTCGTATAGAAAATGAAAGACGATTGATAGATTACAGCTATCGTCCGCAGATCGGCGCCTTTGCCGATGGTGGTTACAACTCAACCCTGCAAAATTTACCCTACAAAAATTTAGGCTTTTCTGTAGGTGTTACGGTGCGTGTGCCCATCTACGACGGCCATCAAAAAGGCTTAAAGTATCAGCGGTTAGATATTGAGGAGCAGTCGCGATTGCGCAACCGTGATTTCTTTGTAGCCCAGTATCAGCAACAGTTAGGGAGTCTTACCCGGCAACTGGATGCGATCAATTTGTTGTTCCCGAAAATAAAAACACAGGTAGATTACACGCAAACATTGATACAGGCTTACGGCAGATTATTGCAAACCGGCGATGTAAAAATCACCGATGTTATTACGGCCATCACTAACTTTTTAAATGCGCAAAACATCTTTCGACAAAATATCGTCAGCCGGTTGCGGATTCAATCACAGCTTAATTACTACAACCAATAGCCATGGATAAATTCAGGTTTTTACTTGCCGCTGTATTGCTTGGAATCATGCTTTCGTGCAAGCATAAAGAAGTGGCTGCCGAAGAAACGGCTGTAAGTAAAGAAGATGTGCAAACACCGGTGACAGTGACTTCCATCACCAATGAAACCTTGAATGATTCACTTATTTTGAATGCCACCTCGTCTTTTGTACAAGACAATATTGTAAAGTCAACTATCAACGGTTATATAAAAGGAGTTACCGTAAAAGTAGGACAGTTCACCGCTACCGGGCGGACCTTGTTCACGTTAAAAACAAAGGAAGCCGAGAGCCTTGGCAATACCATTAACAAGCTTGATCCGGCTTTTCATTTTACCGGCATCGTCAACATCAGTGCGTCGCAAAGCGGTTATATCACGCAGCTTAATCACCAGGTGGGCGACTATGTGCAGGATGGCGAACAACTTGCTGTTATATCCGATTCAAAAAGCTTTGGCTTTGTGCTGAATGTTCCGTACGAGTATCGCCGCTTCATTACCGTTGGTAAAAACGTGGTGGTTTCGTTGCCCGATGGCACCGTATTAAATGGAAGCATCGCATCTTTTCTACCTACGATTGATTCTGTTTCCCAGTCGCAAACGGTGATGGTGAAAGTGGCTTCCAGCCTGCCTCTGCCAGAAAATCTGATTGCCAAAGTACACTTGTTGAAGTCGGAAAAGAAGAGTGCGGCATCGCTGCCGAAAGAAGCCGTTTTATCCAATGAATCGCAATCGGATTTTTGGGTGATGAAGATGATTGATTCCGTGACAGCGGTTAAAGTTTCCATCGTTAAAGGAATGGAAGCGGCCGGCCGGGTAGAAGTTGTAAGCCCGAAATTTTCAACCGATGATAAGATTTTACTATCAGGAAATTATGGCCTGCCCGATACAGCGAAAGTAAAAATTGTAAAAGCCACCGAAGAATGAAGCGCTTCTTTATCAGCTATAAAAATCCTTTAACCGTATTGATCGCGCTGATCATTATGGGAGGTGCTTTTGTTTATACAAAAATGCAAACCTCCCTTTTCCCGGAGATCACCTTTCCGAAGATCAAAGTGATTGCCGACGCGGGTTTACAACCTGTAGATAAAATGATGGTAACGGTTACGAGGCCATTGGAAGCAGCTATCAAACAGGTGCCGGACCTTGTAAATATCCGTAGCACTACCAGCCGCGGCAGTTGCGAAATTTCGGCTTTCATGAACTGGAATTCCAACATTGATCTATCGCTTCAGCGCATCGAATCCCGCATAGCGGAAATCCGTAACGACCTGCCGCCCGGTGTACAAATCAGCATCGAACGGATGAACCCTTCCATACTGCCGGTAATTGGTTACACCCTGGAAACGAATAGTAACAGCCGTACACCGATTGATATGAAGCAGATTGCTTTATATACCATCAAGCCGTTTTTATCGCAGGTGCAAGGCGTATCGGAAGTGCGCATTATTGGCGGCAAGCAAAAGGAATACTGGCTTACGCTGAACCCGCAAAAAATGAGTACGCTGGGCATTACACCGGATGTATTATCAAATGCCATAGCGCAAACCAACTTTATTCAATCCAACGGTTACCTGTCCGATTACCGGCTTTTATACCTCACCGTTACCGATGCCAGCGTTCATTCGCTGGACGATTTGAAGAACCTGGTGGTGACGAATAACAGCGGCCGCATTGTGCAACTAAAAGATATTGCCGATGTTAGCATCAAGCCCGGAATAGAATATACAAAGATCAATGCTAATGGCCGCGAAGGCTTGCTGGTGGCTATTATCAAGCAACCCAATGCTAACCTTATCACCATCTCAAATGACATGGAAAAGAAGGTGGAGGAGTTAAAGAAGTTGCTACCGCTTGGCGTTACCATAAGGCCGTATTACGTTCAGGCGGAGTTTGTGAACGATTCTATTAAAAGCGTTACCGATAGTTTATGGATTGGCCTGGTGCTGGCTATAATTGTCGCTATCATCTTCCTTCGTTCGCTAAAGGCCAGTGTTACTATTTTAATCACTATACCGGTTACCATTTGCTTAACGCTGATTGTGGTATATGCCATTGGCTACACGTTTAATATTATGACGCTTGGTGCTATAGCTGCGGCCATCGGGTTAATTATTGATGACGCTATTGTAGTGGTAGAACAAATTCATCGTACGCATGAAGAGCACCCCGATGATACATACGCTTCTATCGTACAAAAAGCCATTCAGTACTTGTTGCCGGCTATGATTGGATCGTCCATCAGCACCATTGTTATTTTTATTCCGTTTGAATTAATGAGCGGTGTGGCCGGCGCTTATTTTAAGGTGATGACGAACACCATGATCATAACGTTGATCTGTTCGTTTTTTGTCACATGGATCTTTCTTCCGGTGATTTATTTATTGCTCACCCGCGATAAAAAAAGCGCCGTTGTGGCCGAGAAAAAGGAGAAGCCGCACGAAGTAAAAAAGCAGGCCTGGGTATCGTTTTTTATTCTTCGTCCATACATCAGTTTCATCATCCTTATTTTATTTGCGGCCGCCATCTGGTTCATACTTCCGCAGTTGCAAACGGGCTTTTTACCGGAGATGGATGAAGGCAGTATTGTGTTGGATTATAAGTCGCCGCCGGGCACCTCGTTGGAAGAAACAGATCGTATGCTTCGCGAAGTAGAGAAGAGCATTAATAAAGTTCCGGAGGTGCAAGCGTACTCCCGACGCACCGGTACGCAGATGGGTTTTTTTATTACGGAACCCAACACCGGTGATTATCTTATTCAATTAAAAAAAGATCATAAACGTTCCACTAACGATGTCATTGCCGACATACGACACCAGGTGCAAGCCACGCAACCGGCGCTTGACGTTGACTTCGGACAAGTGATTGGTGATATGCTTGGCGACCTGATGGAATCGGCACAACCGATTGAGATAAAAATCTATGGTAACGACAATCAAAAGCTTCATCAGCTTTCAGAACAAGTGTCCGGCATTGTTGAAAAAACAGAAGGCGCCGCCGATGTATTGAATGGTATTGTTATATCGGGTCCATCGGTTACCATCACGCCCAATAATTCATCGTTATCACAATTCGGGCTTACACCGTTGGCGCTGCAAAGCCAGGTGCAGCTTGGCTTACAGGGCTTACAGATTGGCGCCCTACCGGAACGGGAGCAACTAACGCCGGTGCGTATTGTATATCCCGGCAGCACCACGCAAAGCGTAGAAGGCATAAAGAACATGCAGGTGTTTTTGCCTTCCGGCAGACTGGTGCCGATCTCCAATTTGGCAACCGTGCAGGTGAATGAAGGCGATGCGGAAATACAGCGGGAAAACCTGCAATCTATGGGTGTAATAACCGCCCGTTTGGAGAACCGGGATCTTGGAAGTACGATAAAAGAATTACAACAAAAAATCGGTTCGCAAGTGGTGTTGCCGCAGGGTTATCATATAGAATATGGAGGGGCTTATGCGGAACAGCAACAATCGTTTCATGAGCTGTTGTTGATATTAATTACGTCCAGCATTTTAGTGTTTGGCGTGATACTTTTTTTATTCAAGGATGTGTTGGTGGCCTTGTCCATATTATTGATTGCGGTGCTGGGAATTGCCGGAAGTTATGTAGCGTTATACCTTACCAACACGGCATTGAATGTGGGTAGCTATACCGGGTTGATTATGATCGTAGGCATCATTGGCGAGAACGCCATCTTCACGTTTTTGCAGTTTCGGGAATCGTATCATCAATCGAAAAATGCGGATGACGCTATCGTGTATTCTATCTCTACGAGGCTGCGTCCAAAGCTGATGACGGCGTTGGGGGCCATCATTGCCCTGATGCCGCTGGCGCTTGGTATCGGCACCGGGGCACAGTTGCATCAACCCTTAGCTATAGCGGTTATTGGCGGCTTTTTATCGGCGCTGCCGTTGCTATTGATTGTGTTGCCTACGTTGCTACGATTGGTAAGCAGGCGAAAGAGTTTCCTGAATAATTTATAAGCTAAATGGCCTGATGTTTTCGTGGTGTTCTTCGCGCCTCTTTTGCGTACTTCGTGCTCCGCTTTTTTTGGAACACAACGGACACGAAGAACCACAAAGACCACAACGAAATACAGAGCCCTTACTTATGATGCGTCAGCCATTGAAGGTTCAACGACACGTAAAAATTCCGACGTGCAGCGGCATTGTAGTATCTCCCGCCAAAGCCATTGATATCATTTCCCAAACTATACTTTTGATCCAAAAGATTATCGCCACCAACCAGTAAGACCATTTTAAGTTTTTCTTTAATCCACTTTTGATAGCCAAACTTTAGTCCCACTAAGTGATAGCTGGCGGCATAATCAGTGTTGGCATCATTCAATGGAATCTTATCGCAGAAGTAATAATTAATGGTCGCGAGCCAACCCCTCTTACTCGCAAAATCATAGCCGGCTGAGATGGCGTGAGGCGCTTCGGAAGGTAGTTGCTTGCCCGAATAATCATTCGCCAATTGCTTGAACGAGTTGTAATGAAAGTCGTGCCAGGTATGGCTTAGCCAGAGTTGGCCCCGCTTTACACCGGGCCGGTTTTGAAACAGCGGATAGCTGATAGCGGTTTCAATGCCGTGCTGTTTGGTGCTGCCCGCATTCATGTAGTAATCGCTGCCGCCGGCCGTGCGCCGCTGTACAATCGCATCATTTAAAGCGTACACAAAAGCATTCACATCTACATAAATTTTATGGGCAATGGTTCCTTTAAAACCAAGGTCGTAGTTGATGCCTTGTTCTGCATTCAGGTCAAGGTTTACGGTGCCACCGGTTGGCGCTACTTCGGCGGTGGTAGGCGGCGAAAATCCTTTGGCGATGCTGCCATAGAGGTTGAACACACCAAACTTTTTCATGGCGGCAAAACGCGGCGCTACCTGATTGGTGTAGGTACGCGATTGTTTACCTAAAGAAGCCGGAGCAAAGCGTTGTAAGCCGACGTGTAAAAAATTGAGACTACTGCCCAGCGTAAAGGTCCAGTCTTTTATATCCCAGGTAAGCTGCGAAAACAGGAGGGCCTGGCGGTTGTTTATTTCATCATATGTTCTTAACGAATCAGCATTGCCACCCACATTCTTAAATACGGTAAAATTGGCAAAGCCTTGTTGCAGTTCGCCACCAGCATCAAGTAAAAGCCTTCCATTGGGCACCGTTTTATTCCATTGAAAATCGCTTCGTGCCCCTACATGCGGCTCTGAATTATGGCCATAGTTTTGAATAGCCGGGTTGCGCAGTTCGGTAAACATGCCATAAAAAACAGAAGTATTTTTTATTGATGTCATTACCGGTTGTGTATAAGATGCACCGGCGATAAAAGTCTTTTGTGTGATGGAAGCGTTGGCTCCTTCGGCACCCGGAAAAGCGCCACTAGCGGGCCTTGCAGCCTGAGGGTTGGCGAGGTACTCCGCTTTGGTTAAAGCGCCTGGTGTTTGATAAAATAAGTTACCATATAAGAAAGTTGTTTTTAACTCACGGCCTTCGCCCAGCCGGTAGTGGCCATCCCAACTATATACGTCACGCTTTTGTTGCGAGTGAACCCGGTAGCCATCGCTTTGCTGATGCTGCACCATTATTTTGTTGGTGTTGTTGTCAGAACCGGTAGTGATATTTCCATAAATAGTTTGGCTGTTATAACTGCCCGCCGTTATGCCGGCCGATACAGAAGGTTGCTCGTTGGGAGAGCCGCTCTCTATCAACAGTACGCCACCGGTACCAGCGCCATACAAACTGCTTCCCGGCCCTTTGATGATCTCAATGGAATTGAAATTATAAAAGCCTAATTGGTTAAGGTAAGTATTGCCGCCGGGGTCTGTAATGGGAATATCATTGTAATACACTTTTACATTTCTAACGCCAAAAGGAGAACGTAGTGAAGAGCCGCGAATGTTGAACCGGTAGCTGCCCGGTGAACGTTCTTCCATGCGTACGCCGGGAGTAGTGTTGATAGCCTGCACGATTGAAACTGGGTTAAAGCGGCTAAGGGTTGAGCTCCCAATATAGTTCACTGCGGCAGGCAGGTCTTGTAACCGTTTACCTTGAGCAAAAGCTTTTATCACAAGTTCCTGTAACGGCTGTGATGCAGTGCTGTCAGGGGTTTGCGCGGCACACGGCACGTTAATCAAAGAAAGAAAACAGAAGCTTATATAAACCTGAAAATGTGGTGACTTGGCCATAGGAAGTAAGGTTATAAAATCTTGCCAGCAAAGAAACAGCTTTATTGAAATGATGGTGGTGGTAAAAACGGCACTACTTCAATAGCAAAATGAACGACGCTTTTAAAAGTAGCAAAGCTGGTCAGTTATTCTGCTTACGTAAATGAGTTGCCGCGACGAGCTTTGTTCTTGTTCATAGATTTAGATGAAGCTTTGCTGTGAACTTATTTATTAAATGGAATTAGATAATAACTTACAGGGTGATACTTCACCAGAAAATAAAAGAAGTCGAGAAGATCGTTGGTTCATCTTCGTGGAGCCTGCTACTAATGTTAAAAGTAAGAGTGATTGCAATAGCCACTCAAAATGTTTACAAAGTTCCCTTATCCCCTCGGGATGACAAGGCAAGTTGGTGTGTTATTGCATATTGGTTTAACGTTGAAGGAGTGATGGAACAAGCAAGGGTCTGTGAAAGGATGGCCTTTGCCTGGCGGGGGAAGGTCGGGATGGGGCTGTATTTGCGTGAGGGATAGCAGCGGAAAGCCTTTTGCAGCAAGGCTTCTGTGCGATGGGCAAAAGCTTGCAGCGAATAGCCCGGCCCTTTGCCGTGAATTGAAAGAAAGATTAAGTCAGGAGTATGACCTACCCGTAAAACGGCCCGGCAAAGGGACACGCCATAAAATAAATTAATAAAGCAACGATGTTTCGATTAAATAATAAAACAGCAGCAGTTACCGGTAGTGGCAGTGGTATTGGCAAAGCCGTAGCCCTGTTGTTTGCGCAACAAGGCGCCACTGTACACGTGATGGACGTAAATGAAGAAGCGGTGACGGTAACCGTGAATGAAATTGTTAGTGCCAACGGGAAAGCTGTGCCGCAGGTGACAGATGTCACCAACCAGCAAAAAGTGAAAGAAGTTTTTAGCAGCATAGGTAAGCTGGATATATTAGTTAACAGCGCCGGCGTATCGCATGTAGGTAATGTAGAAAGCACCACAGAAGCGGATTTTGACCGGTTGTATAACGTAAATGTAAAAGGCGTTTATAACTGTTTGCAGTCGGCCGTTACCACCATGAAGCAAAACCAACACGGCGTTATTTTAAACCTGGCCTCTATTGCCAACAACGTGGGCCTGGCCGACCGCTTTGCGTACTCCATGAGCAAGGGCGCCGTTTATGCGATGACGCTGTCAGTGGCAAGGGATTATATTCACCAGGGCATCCGCTGTAACTGCATTTCGCCGGCAAGGGTACATACACCGTTTGTAGATGGCTTCATCGCGAAAAATTATCCTGACAAGCAGGAAGAAATGTTTCAAAAGCTATCTCAGTCGCAGCCCATCGGCCGCATGGCAAAGCCCGAAGAAATTGCTTCCTTAATTTTATTTTTATGTTCCGATGAAGCCTCCTTTATCACCGGCTGCGATTATCCGATTGACGGCGGATTTATAAAATTGAATAACTGAGAAAAAGTTACCGGTTGCCGGATAGCTGGTAACTGGTAACACAAACTACCAACCATTAAAATTGCAAACATGAAACTGATTCGATTTGGCGAACTGAATAACGAAAAGCCCGGCATACAACTGGAAGGTGAGAACTATGATGTAAGCGGTTTTATTAAAGATTACGATGAACTTTTTTTTGCCAACGGCGGCTTGCTTCATTTAGCGTGGATGGTAGATCAGCACAAGACTATGTTGCGGCCTACACCTGCTGGTGTGCGGTTGGGCAGCCCGGTAGCACGTCCGTCAAAGATCATTTGCATCGGACTAAACTATGCCGATCATGCCAAAGAAACCGGCGCGGCCGCACCATCAGAGCCTATCATTTTCTTTAAATCAACAACGGCTTTGTCTGGTCCTTTTGATGATATTGTTATTCCAAAAAACTCTACTAAAACCGATTGGGAAGTAGAACTGGCGGTGGTGATCGGGAAGAAGGCTTCCTACATTACAGAACAAGATGCGATGGACTACGTAGCCGGTTATTGTTTGCACAATGATTTAAGCGAAAGGGCTTTTCAATTAGAGCGTGGCGGCCAGTGGGTAAAAGGGAAAAGCTGTGATACGTTTGCACCATTGGGACCATTTATGGTAACGCCGGATGAAGTGCCTGATACAGATAATCTCCCGGTTTGGCTAACGGTGAACGGCGTAACTATGCAGCAAGGCAATACCTCCAACCTGATTTTCAAAATACCTTTTTTGATTTCTTACATCAGCCAGTTTATGACCTTGTTACCCGGTGATATCATCTCCACAGGAACCCCGGCCGGCGTGGGTTTGGGTATGAAGCCACCCGTGTATTTAAAGCCTGGCGACGTAGTGGAATTGGGCATTGACGGCTTAGGCTCGTCTAAACAAAAATGCAGAGCGTATGAAGGTTGATGCGCACCAGCACTTCTGGAAATTTGATGCGGTACGTGATAGCTGGATAACCGATGACATGGCTGTAATACAAAGAGATTTTTTACCCGAAGATTTACAGCCATTGCTGCATAAAAATGGTTTTGATGGATGCGTTACGGTGCAATCGGATCAATCGGAAAGCGAGAACGATTTTCAATTAGAAAATGCCGAAACCTACGATTTTATTAGAGGTGTAGTGGGTTGGGTGGACCTGCGTTCACCTGACATTGAAGAACGATTACAATACTACAACAGCTTTAAAAAGATGAAGGGTTTCCGCCACGTATTGCAAGGCGAAGCGCAACGTGACCTGATGTTGCAACCGGATTTTACACGAGGGATTGGCTTATTGAACAAGTATAATTTTACGTATGATCTTCTCATCTTTCCCGACCAATTGCTTTTTGCTAAAGAACTGGTAGTACAGTTTCCCGATCAGCCATTTGTGCTGGACCATATTGCTAAGCCTCTTATTAAAAAAGGCAACATGGAACCATGGAAGATGGCTATTCATGCGGCTGCCCAACATCAAAATTTATATTGCAAACTATCGGGCATGGTAACCGAAGCCGATTGGCAAGGGTGGACGAAGGACGACATTTATCCTTACCTCGATGTAGTGCTGGAGTCTTTCGGGCCTGACCGGATTATGTTTGGCTCCGACTGGCCGGTATGTTTGGTAGCGGCTTCTTATGATAAGGTAGTAGCGTTGATGACCGATTATTTTTCGTCCTTCAGGCAGAGTGAGCAGGAGCAATTTTTTGGCGGCAATGCAACACGTTTTTATAAACTGGATTAAGATGGACCTGAGATTAAAAGATAAGATCATTATTGTAACCGGCGGCGCCAAAGGTATAGGAGAGGGCATCGTAAAAGCTTTGGCAGATGAAGGGGCCCTACCGGTAATTGTTGGTCGAAGTGAGAAGGACAATAGCAAGCTTGTTGATGAATTGAAAACGGCTGGTAAAAAGGCCTTCCAGATAAAGGCTGAACTAACCAAGCCGGAAGAATGTGAAGTGACGATAAATGCTATAGTCAAAGAATTTGGCCGTATAGATGGTGTGGTAAACAACGCCGGCCAGAATGATGGAGTAGGAGTGGAGAATGGTACATATGCTGGATTTATCGAAAGCCTGCATAAGAATTTGGTTCACTATTATTTGATCGTTCATCATGCGTTACCAGAGCTGATAAAATCGAAAGGCGCTATTGTAAACATTGGTTCCAAAACCGCTGAAACCGGCCAGGGGGGCACATCGGGCTATGCAGCGGCTAATGGCGGACGCAATGCGCTGACCAGAGAATGGGCCGTGGAATTATTAAAGTACCGCATCCGGGTAAATGCGGTAATTGTAGCGGAATGCTTTACTCCATTGTACGAAAAATGGATTCAAACTTTACCTAATCCCGAAGAAAAGTTGAAAGACATCACCGCAAAAATTCCATTGGAAGCCCGCATGACAACCGTTGAAGAAATTGCCGCCATGGTGGTGTTTTTGTTGTCGGAAAAGAGCAGCCATACAACCGGGCAACTGATACATGTAGATGGTGGCTATGTACATTTAGATAGAGCATTGTCCACTACCTGATCTCCACTGAATAATTCCGGCAGCTTAAAAAATTTTTGTCCTGATTTTTCTTTTGTCTCCCGCTAAAACTTTTCTTTCCTTTCGTTGGCGAACTAAATATTTTCTACTATTTTTCGCCGGTTATAACAAACTGACCGCTTTTAATGACGTATCACCGCCCTTGCCAAAACACCGGTTGCCGGCTTTTGCTTTTCCTGCTTCTTTGCTTTCGTTTGACCGGCTCCTGTCGCAACAAATTTATCTTTATCAGGACCTGTCTAATTTAGCTTATGCCCGGCAAAAAGATTCGCTGAAAAAAGCCTGGGTATGCCCGGCGCTCTTCAAAGAAAAAACAACGCAAAAAAAGTACAAGGAGCTTTGGGACTCAAGAACCGATTTTATCGTTTCCGCCATTGACAACCAGAAGTATGTTCGTGAACAGGAAATTCATTCTTACATAAGTGCCATTCTGAACCAGCTTGTAGCAGCTAATCAAAAGATTATTGCCGTAAAGCCCATGCTTTTGATTGACAGAAGCGCAGCGGTAAACGCCTATGCCATCGGTGGTAATATTATTGCCGTTAATCTGGGCCTGATCAGCTTCTCGCAAAGCCGCGAAGAAGTGGCACTTGTGCTGGCTCACGAGCTTTCGCATAACATTTTGGGGCACCCGGATAAAGCGATGAAGGAAGAAGCAGAATGGCTGACTTCCGATGCCTATAACAACTCCCTGAAAGAAGTACTCAATTCGAAATACGAACGCTATTCAAAGCTGACAAAAGTTTTTGAAGGCTATAGTTTAAACAGCAGCAGGCATCACCGGTACCACGAAAGCGATGCCGATTCATTAGCGATTGTTTTATTAGCTAATAGCCACATTGGCTTTGATGCGCGGTTTTTTTTACGGTTGGATAGTGCCGATGGCCAGTATCAGCTTCCGTTGCATAAGCCCGTGGCAGCCTACTTCACGGCTTACGGCTTGTCGTTTGAAAACGCCTGGACGCAAAAACGCACCAAGGGCTTATCTACAAGAAGCTACAATTTCAGCGATAGCACTAAGCTTGACGATTCGTTGAAAACCCACCCCGACTGTGCCACCCGTTATGCAACTACATTGAAGTATTCTGCAAAGGATTTACAGCTTACCGCTATCCCTTCTTCTGTTAAGGAAAAGGCCGGCAAGATCATCATCTGGAACCTTTTTGATAACCTAAGTCTAACGGCGGCACTCTACCGCATATTATTGGAAAAAGATGAAGGCAATGCCGATGAATGGTACGACTTTATGATGTATAACATTATCAGTGGCCTGCACCATTCCGACAAAACTTTACGCCGCTTTAACGCCATTAACATTGTTCCAAAAGAGTATGTCTCAAAAAGTTATTACGAATTGCAAAACACGCTGGAGCAAATGCCTAAGGATACACTGGAACGTTATTACCAGCGCCTGCAAACGCAACCCTTTTGGCAAAAACTACCCGATGATGCCAGGAGCGTAAAGCAATTGATGGCTTCTGTAATTGATGATGACGGCGGCAGTGCGCAGCAATCCAGAAAGTCGGCTATGCAGTTTATAGCCAATTATGGCACCAGTATGTATTGCGAATTCGCCGATCACTTTGTAAAAAAATAAATCACCAAACAAATCTGAAAACAACCCACATGAAAAAGTACCTGCTGCTTATTGGTATCGCCATGGCCACTACTGTAATGACGAAAGCGCAATCGAAAGTTTTTAAAGAAGTAAGCGATGAGATTTCTTCGCAGATAAAAACCATCAAGCAAGACAATGCGCTGGTAGGCTATCTGGTATTTACGCAACTGGAAAAAGCCAGCGCCGACAGTTTTAATTACCGCATTACCATCATGGATGAAAACCTGAACGACATTGGTAAAGTAAACTTTCGGGATGAAAATCTTGACCTGCAGGCGGTAGCATTTGACCAGGATGTTTTGTGCCTGGCATTTTTTAAAAGCAATGTTATTGGCAGGGCGTACAAAAACAAAAAAGAGTATAAAGCGCTTACGGCAAACCCACGCAATGCAGTAGTGACGCGGTTCCTGAGCCTCGATGGTAAAACCATCCAGGTCAATTCCGTTGCGGCCGATGTAGAAGCCTCTGCCAGCTACCCTGGCCCTGGACAACAAACCGTACAAGGCCACCTGGCGCAATCGGTGCAGGTGCGTAATATTTCACAGAAAGGGTTCTGCTGTTTTTTTGGCGATGATAATGATAATTACCTGATCACGTATGATAGTAACGGTAAGCAGGTTTGGAAAAAATCGGTGGGTAAATTAGCCAAAGGCTTTTACCTGTTAAGTTCTGCCGACGGCGTTTATTTATTATCTAAAAAGAACGAAGAAAAGCTGGAAGGCGGTTATGAAATCGCCGGTTATGGCTTTGCCGATAACGTGGTTTACGACAAGTATGTTTTAAAAGACAAGCAAGGTAACTCGTTAAAAGTATTGGGGTTTGATAACGATCCGGTAACCGGCAAGGCTTATGTAACGGGTACCATTATTAACCCCGAAAGAAATGGGCTATACACGTTAAAGGATGTTACAAAGCAGCCTTATACCGGCTTGTTTACCATTCACATGAACGGACCTAAAAAATCGGATATAAAAGAAACATTCTCTTATTGGAATAATGATAAAACCGGCTTCATTTCAGAGAAAGGCAAGTTTAAAGAAAGCGACGCCTTCGCATTGCTGGAGCAGGGGTTTACCGACTATGAAGGCAACACGCATTTTATTGGCTCGTCTATCATTAAAAGAACAAAGTGGGGTACTATTGCTTCGGCCGTAATTTTATCGCCGCTCATTGTTGTTTCTCCATTTATTATAGGCATTGCAGGCACGTCTAAATGTAAAACCACCGATGCCTTGGTACTAAAGCAAACACCTGATGGGCAGATATCGTATGAAAATACAATTCCTTGTAACTACGGGTCTTTTGCGCCGGCACGTGCGCCTATTGTACAATTCGGGCCACATAAAAACTTTTACCGGGTTACCAATTCCACTACCAAAAGCGATTATGTGATTGTAGATGACATTAAGGACATTGTAATTTATAATGTAACGCAGAAAAAGGTGGCCCGGACTATTGCTCATAAAGATGGCAGTATCAGAACGAATGTTTATCCTGCCAAAGAAGGGCATATCATGGTGACAGAGTATAATAAAAAGGAGAAATACACCCGGTTCTCTATTGAGTCGCTATAAATAAAATCATCAATATTTACACAAGTACAAAGCCTTTGAAACTTCAAAGGCTTTGTACATTTTATAGAAGTTAGATATTAAAACTCAAAATAATTTTTCCGCGGCTTATAGTTTTTTCATCAAACCAACCTTTGGCTTTGGCTACTAATTTATGCTGCTTGATAAAGAAATTGATGTTATCATCATTTACAACAAAAGGAAATAGCCATATTGAAATCGCCATTCAATCCTACTCAAAATCATAGTAATACTTGTATTTAGAAAAGCCGCCTGTGAAATGAAATTTATTGTGTAAAAGGTAATTCCCCGTGTTGATCAACGTATCCGTTTTGTTGGAGGTGATCGCTACCAACAGCAGGTCAAAGTTCCGTCTGTTACCGGTTGCTATATCATTAATATCAATAATGGTGTGCGGGGGAATAGCAATAGTAAAGTGATTGGTATCCATCCAATCAACCATTTGGTCATCCCTTTGATTACCGCACAAGGTTTTCCTTTTTGAAGCCGTATCGTAAAAGGTTACCCGGTTAGGAAGCCGCGGAAAGTTTTTCTTGCTATCTAACGTTACATACAGGTGTACCGTTTGGTTGGAGTAGTTTCTAAAATATACATATAACGGAGGCATTTCGCAGCCCCAAAAGAATAGCATCACGCAGGCAGACAGCAGGTAATAAATGAGTCGCATAGCAAGGAGTTGAAGTACTATCCAAGATAATTTTCTTACACCAATAGTTAAGTTGAAGGGAAGCATTTTTAAATAACGCTTAACGGTTTATCTATAAAAAAGGTTCCGCCTGTTAGGGCGAAACCTTTTTTTAAAACGGTATAAACTTCTTTACCAAAACTTCACATACAGTGCTGTTAATATAAACAGCGTAAATACAATCATAGCCACAATAGAAGGCTTCAGCTTAAACATTTCTTTATCCAGGGCAAACGCTTTTGGATTAATGCGTGGACCGGCCAAACTCATTGATACCATTACAATCATGGTAATCACAAATGCCCAACCCATATTAATGAGGAAAGGAATTTCATACACACCATCCTTGTTTTTAAAGGCGGTGTACATTACGTTCTCGGTACCTAATAATTGTATGGCAAAGCTGTTAAAGAAGATGGCCATGGCAAACCCGGTGATTAATCCCGCTACGGCTGCAGCGCCGGTAGTTCGTTTCCAGAACATGCCTAAAATAAACATGGCAAATACACCCGGACTAATAAAACCCGTATATTTTTGAATAAAGGTGAAGCCGCCTTCGCCGCCGATACCAAGGAAATCTTTCCATTCAAAAATCACCGCAATCACAATGGCAACAAGAGCTACCATGCGTCCAATCCATACCAGATTTTTCTCACGCCCCTCAAGAGCGGCAGTAGCAGCTAATTCTACTAACGGTTCGTTCACACCGTTTGGTAAGGGTAAGCCGCCACCGGCTACAGTGCTTGCCGGCGCCGCATCTCCAACATCCTGCTTTCTGAAATACTTCATGTAAATGTCAAGGGTAAAAATAGTGCCGATGCTATTGAGCTTGCCTGCCAGCGATGCTACTATGGCCGCGGTAAGTGCCGCTATAGCAAGACCTTTTAAACCGCCGGGTAAAAAATTAAGGATGGCAGAGTAGGCATCATCCATACCACGAAGGCCGGTAAGCTCACCATTTTGATGCAACACATAGGCCGCAATACCGGGAAGCATGACTATGATCGGCATCATCAGTTTCAACAACCCGGCAAACAAAATCCCTTTACGGGCTGTTTGCAAATCGGCGCCCAAAGCACGTTGGGTAATGTACTGGTTGCACCCCCAATAATTCAGGTTCACAATCCATTGACCAGCGAAGTACATCGCAATACCCGGAAGAATCAAGTATTTGTTTACATCTTCCTGCGAGGAGCCTTCCGTCGGCTTTTTCAATATCATGTGAAAATGGTCCGGCGCATGAGAGATTAGTGCTTTAAAACCCGCAATGGCATCTCTTCCCAAACCAAATTTTTCACTCACAATCGTCAATGCAAAGTAGATGGTAGCAAAACCGCCAATGATTAAAACGGCTACCTGTATCACGTCCGTGTAACCGATCACCTTCATACCACCTAAGGTAATAATCAGCGCAAATACAGCCAGGGCAAGCATTACGGTGTGCAGGTATTCCGGTCCGATTAAGCCACTGATAGCGATAGCACCTAAGTATAAAATGGATGTAAGATTAACAAACACATACAACAGCAACCAGAAGATGGCCATGATCAGGGCCACTGTATCGTTGTACCGCCGCTTCAGAAATTGCGGCATGGTGTATATTTTATTCTTTAAATAAACGGGCATAAACCACACGGCTATGATAATCAATGCAAGCGCTGCAATCCACTCGTAAGCCGCTACAGCCACACCAACAAAGTAGCCGTTGCCACTCATGCCAATAAATTGTTCGGCCGAAATATTAGAAGCGATAAGCGAAGCACCAATGGCCCACCAGGTAAGCGATCCTTCAGCTAAAAAATAATCGTGTGAGGCGCTAACGGCGGCCTTCTTTTTACGTTGATAAACCCAGTAGCCGTAAGATGAAACCAGGACGAAGTAGATAAGAAATACAATCAGGTCAATCGTTTTCAATGAGCCCATGTTGTTGGTTTAAGTTGTTTAATTATTTATAAAATACCTCGCTCCACCGCAATTCATTCTTGAAGTTGTATAGTTCCGTTTTTTTATTGATTAGAACAAATTCAATTCCTGCCATGGCCGCAAAATCTTCTAAATGTTCGGCCGTTAAGTTTTGGCTATAACAAGTATGATGCGCACCACCCGCCAGTATCCAGGCCTCGCAAGCGGTTTGCATATCGGGCAGCGGTTTCCATAAAACCCTTGCTACAGGCAGGTTTGGAAGGTCATGCTTTGGTTTAACGGCTTCCACTTCATTAACGATTAACCGGAAGCGGGCCCCCATATAAATGATAGAAGCATTCAGCGCCGCACCACCTTTTACATTAAATACAGACCGCACAGGATCGGCCTTGCCGCCAATGCCCAGCGGGTGCACTTCGCAGGATGGTTTGCCATCGGCAATGCTTTCGCAGATCTCCAGCATGTGAGCCCCGAGCACCATTTCGTTACCGGGTTCAAAATGATAGGTATAGTCTTCCATAAAAGAGTTGCCGCCTTCCAAACCGGTAGCCATAAATTTCATGACCCGCACTAATGCAGCCGTTTTCCAATCGCCTTCACCACCAAAGCCGTAGCCATCTTTCATTAAGCGTTGCACGGCCAGTCCGGGTAATTGTACCATGCCGTGCAGGTCTTCAAACGTATCGGTAAAACCTTTGAAATTACCGGCTTCTAAAAACCGGCGCAAGCCAAGTTCAATTCGTGCCGCTTCGCGTAAAGATGTGTGTTGTGCAGCTCCTTTTTTTAGGCCGTCTGCTAACTTGTAATCGTCAGCATATTGATCGCATAAGGCATCAATATCGCTATCACTTACGTCGCCAATCACTTTCACTAAATCGCCAATGCCATGATAGTTGACCGAATAACCAAACTTAAGTTCGGCTTCTACTTTATCGCCTTCTGTTACGGCTACAAAACGCATGTTATCGCCAAACCTTACAAACCGGGCACCCTGCCAATCGTGCCAACCGGCCGCGGCCCGCATCCATGTGGCTATTCTTGCCAATACTTTATCATCCTGCCAGTGACCGCACACAACCTTGCGTGGGAGCCGCATACGGCTCACCATAAAGCCAAACTCACGGTCGCCATGCGCCGACTGATTGAGATTCATAAAATCCATATCAATCTCGCTCCACGGAATGTCGCGATTGAATTGCGTGTGCAAATGGAGCATCGGCTTTTGCAAAATCTTCAATCCGTTGATCCACATTTTAGCGGGGGAGAAGGTGTGCATCCAGGTGATGATGCCGATGCAATTTTTAGTGTTGTTGGCATCCAGGCAAACCGCATAAATTTCTTCAGGCGATTTTACGGTGGGCTTAAAAATCACACTCACCGGAATGGCTTTAGCATTGTTCAGCGAGGCGGCAATTTGCTGTGAATGGGAGGCTACTTGCTTGAGGGTTTCTTCGCCATACAAGTGCTGGCTACCGGTAACAAACCAGACTTCTAAACTTTTTAAATCCGTCATGATAGGTATCTTTTTTTTGTACTTAGCTTATGAATATTGATTTGGCAGCCCACCCCGACCTTCCCGGTGAGAGGGCAACGCAGGACTAACAATAAAGAGATCGTTGTAAGGGTGGGACCGTCACTTCGTTAAAATCACCAAATCTTTCACCCGTTGCGGAAACCACATCATCATTTCACCTTCACCCCTGTTGGCCCAGGCGTAGTAAGGGATGGCCGTAAAAGGTTTCTTTTCTGTTTTGATAGCAGCTCCATCTTTATCTACTTCAATCACCGGTACAGTACCTTTCAAAACGGTTACGCCATTCAACAATTCAGAACGATATTCCGGTGTTAATACCACATCATCCGTTAGTAAAATATTGCTGGCCTTTCCGGCATTATCCACCCATTCAGCACAATACAATAACGGCCCTCTTTGAAGGGCTACTTTCCCTTCATTCATTTTTAATGCTTCGTTCGCCACTACTCTTTTTACTTCTATCGGGAGTTTCATTTCTATCACATCGCCTTTTTTCCAGGTTCTATTCAGTACAGCATACCCGTTCAGTATTTTGTAGTCAACCGGCTTCCCATTGACAGCAATAGCAATAGCTCCTTTTGTGTCATTTTGAAAATGATACAAGTCGGAGGGAATGGCTGCATCCTGCGCCCAGCCTGGAATACGAAGCAACAGAGAAAAATTGGAAACGATTTGCGGGGTGATGGTAAATTTTAGATCGCCATCCCAGGGATAATTATTTTCCTGTGAGATAGTAACGGCCTTATTGTCCACTCTTAAAGAAGCCGTACTATTGATAAAGAGGTTTACAAAAACCTGATCGTCTTTTTGCGCATACATATAACCCGGCACGGAAGGCAGCAGTCGTGTAACATTGGTAGGACAGCAAGAGCATTCAAACCAACCGGAACGTGTCTTTTCCGCACCGGCAACATTGTTCGTAATCTGCATGGCATTGGTATAAAAAAAACTGTTACCATCAAGACCAACACCGGATAATAAACCGTTGTATAAGATCTTTTCCAACACATCAATGTACTTTGAATCTCCATGTAATTGAAACATGCGTTGGTTCCAAAACACATTGGCAATGGCGGCACAGGTTTCGTTATAAGCCGTTTCATTTGGTAACTCATAATTATCGCCGTAGCGTTCGCCACTGCCAATGGCGCCGGCGCCACCTTGCACATACAGTTTTTTTGAAACCAGGTTATTCCAGATGGTATCAATGGCAGCCAGCAGTTTCTTGTCGCCGGTTAGCGCAGCCACATCGGCCATTGCCGAATATAAATAGCCGGCCCGCACAGCATGCCCTTCCGCTTCTTTCTGATCTGCTACTGGAATGTTATCCTGCCAATACGCACCGTTTTTCCAGGGGTCTTTGCTCTTCGCATCATAGCCGTTAAAATGCCCTCGTTCTTCAATAAAATACTTTGCGGTTTGTAAATATTCTTTCTTGCCGGTGATGCGATAAAGCTTTACCAACCCCATCTCCACTACTTCATGTCCGGGAGCAACATGCTTTTTATCAGGACCAAAAACAGAACACACCAGGTCCGCATTTTTCAGCGCAATGTTCAATAAATTCTTCTTGCCTGTGGCTTGATAATGAGCGGCTGCCGCTTCGTACAAATGTCCGGCATTGTATAACTCGTGGCTTAGTTCCCGCTCTTTTTCCCAACGTTCTTTACCAGCCCAGCAGTGCGGGTGCAAAGGATCAATTGTTCTTGCCGTGTATAAATAGCCATCGGGTTCCTGCGCCTTTCCTACAATAGTTATCAGCGAATCCATGTAAGCTTCCAGCTTGTGATCAGGAAAGAGGCTTAACGAGAATGAAGCGCCTTCAATGGTTTTATAAATGTCCGTATCATCAAACGGGAACTTGGTGCAAAACTTTCCGGTGTGCTCTGCCGCCATTACAAAATTGTTAACCCGTCCTGTGTTTTCGCAACGGGCAAAGGAGGTAGGGATGGTGACGGTTTGATTGATCTTTAATCGCGGAAGCCAGAACTTATCCGTCAGCTTTACTTGTGTAAACGGCAACGCATGAAATGGATAATCGGTGGTTTGCGCCTGGCTGCACAATGGGTTCATGCAAATGATAAAGACAACCAGGTTGACTATATACAGCAAGCTTTTATTCATGATAATGAATATTACTTTGTAGAAAATCTATACTCAGTGGTATAATGATAGGTCTCGCCGGGTTTTAATACTGTGGTAGGAAAGTTAGGCTGGTTGGGACTATCAGGAAAGTGCTGTGTTTCTAAACAAAGAGCCGCATGTTTGATATATTTCTTTCCACCTTTTGTATTGGTAAGCGTGCCATCTAAAAAGTTTCCGGTGTAAAACTGAATGCCGGGTTGAGTAGTCAGCACTTCCATGTAACGGCCGCTTGTGGGTTCGTAAACCGATGCTGCTTTTTCAAGCGATGTTCCTTTTTTATTCAGCACCCAGTTATGATCGTAGCCGCCTTTTACCTGCGGTAAGTCGCGTCCCACGGGCTTTTCGGTGGTAAAGTCCATTGGCGTTCCTTTTACATCTTCAATTTTTCCGGTAGGAATTAAGCCGGCATCAACCGGTGTGTATTTATCTGCGTTTAACATTACAACATGCCGCTCGATCGTAGAATCAGCACCAGCCGATAAATTAAAATAGGCATGATTGGTCAGGTTGAGCACTGTGGCTTTATCGGTAGTGGCGGTGTAATCAATCTGCAAACCGTTGTCATTGGTTAAGGTATAAACCACCTGCACATTCAACGTACCGGGATAGCCTTCTTCGCCATCTTTACTTACATAGTTTAATTGCAGGCCGTTATTGCCGCTTAACTTTTTAGCTGTCCATACAACTTTATCAAACCCTTTCAATCCACCATGCAAAGCGTTAGGGCCATTGTTTACGGCAAGCGTATATTCTTTACCATCCAATGAAAATTTGCCTTTGGCGATGCGATTGCCATAACGGCCAATGAGGGCCCCGAAGTACGGATTGCCTTTCTGTATGTAGCCGCTTAAAGAATCGTAGCCTAACACAACATCGCCCATCTGTTCGGCCTTATCAGGTGTCATTAATTTGGTAATGGTGCCACCGTAATTCATAATGGAAACCTGCATCCCGGATGGGTTGGTAATGGTGTACTCGGTGATAGCTTCACCATTAAAATTTCCAAAAGGCTTTTCAGTGATGCTGTAACCTTTTGCGCTGTCATTGTTGTTGCCGGACGAAGGCGTGTTCGTGTTGTTGGCGGTGTTCGTATCGTTGTTGCAAGCCATAATGGATAAGGAGATTAAGGAGATAAAAAATACATTTTTCATATAGCGTTTTTGATTTATTGTCCGTAGTAAGAATTGTTGCCGTGTTTGCGGTTGTAGTGTTTTTTTATAAGTGCGTCTTTTAGCCTTGGTGCTGTTGATTTTATTTGCTCAGTGAGTAAGGCCATGTGTGCTACCTGTTCCAACACAGCACTATTATACACCGCTTTATCAGGTGTTTTGCCCCAGGTAAAAGGCGCATGATTGCCCACTAATATCATCTCCACTTCTTCGTAACTAAGACCACGTTCTTCAAAGCAGTTCATGATCTGAAAACCGGTTTCGTGTTCATAATCGCCTTGTATCATGTCATCAGCCATCGGTGGTGCGCAGGGAATATCAACCGTGTTATGATCGGCATGAGTGGTGCCAAAAATAGGAATGTCTCTTTGTGCCTGCGCCCAGGCAGTTGCGTAGGTAGAGTGCGTGTGAACAATGCCGCCGATGCGGTCCCAATGCTTGTATAAAACAGCGTGGGTTTTTGTGTCGGAAGAGGGCCGTAATGTTCCTTCAACAACATTCGCATCAAAATCAACGATCACCATTTTATCGGGAGAAAGCTTGTCATAAGGAACACCGCTTGGCTTGATGGCAAATACGCCAAGGCTTCTATCAACAGCACTTACATTGCCGAAGGTGAACAATACCAAACCGAGTTTAGGCAACTGCATGTTGGCCTGGTACGCTTGTTCTTTTATGTGATCGTATTGGTTCATGTAGAAAGCGATTAAATATAAGAAGATGAAAGAATACGATAAGCAGGTGAAAAAAACTTTGAGACAGCGGATGGAAAGAATGAGATTAAACGTGAAACGTGAAACGTCAGACGTGAAAGGCGCAAAGCGAAAAGGCCGCCAACGCACCGCTCTAGCTTAAGCAAGATGCCGATGAAAATAAAGTCACATCGCAAAATGAGAAACGCAACGCAGATGACTTTTCCAACGGGACGGTTAGGATGGGCCGCCGCGACGAAGTGCTCAATAGACTTACAAAGCGTACAAGAGTGCAACGCAATTGGGTTCAATAAATATTCATCCCCCTGGTTCATCATCTTATTTTTCAATTTGCGATTCGATAAAAGCGCCTAAGCTTTTATATTGTTGATAGCGCTTTTGATAGTGCGCTACATTCTTTTGCTGCGGATGATACTCTGCGTCGAAACCCTGTCCCATGGCCTGCATGGCGTCTTCTACTTTTTCATACAAACCGGCGGCAGTAGCTGCAAACATGGCCGCACCTATCGCACAGGTTTGCTCCGATTTATGAATGCGGATAGGCCTGTTCATTACATCGGCCATTACCTGCATAATGTAAGGCGATTTTTTTGCCACGCCACCCAAACCAATCAGGCCTTTTATGGGAATGCCTTGCTCAATAAAACGGTCAACTATCGCCTTAGCACCAAAGCAGGTTGCTTCTACCAAAGCTTTAAAAATGCGTGGCGCATCGGAGCCTAAATTTAGATTAAGGAGGGCGCCTTTCAGTTCCTGGTTTGCATCCGGCGTGCGGCGGCCATTGAGCCAATCCACCGCTAATTCATCCTTCTCGTTGAGTGGAAGAGATGCAGCTTCTGTTGATAAATTAGCAATGAGATTGTCTGATAGTTGTTGCCGCAAACCCTCGTCGGGTATGCTTCTCAGCGGATAGGCCAAAACATTTTTAAACCAGGCATACACATCACCGAAAGCACTTTGGCCGGCCTCCATACCAATCATGTCTGGCAGCACAGAACCGGGTACCTGACCGCAGATGCCCTTTACTAAAGTATCAGCAACTTCGTTAACCGGTGCTACTAAAATATCGCAGGTAGAGGTGCCCATTACTTTACTAAGATGATAGGGTTCTATCTGTCCGCCCACGGCGCCAATGTGTGCATCAAAAGCACTTATGCCGATGACGACATCTTCGGGTAATCCTAAACGGGCGGCCCACTCCGCACTGATAGTTCCTGCTGCTTTATCAGATGTAAATGTTTCTGAAAATAATTTTTGCGTGAAGCCGTTTAGTAAGGGATCAATTGTGGTGAAGAAATCATTGGGCGGTAATCCGCCGAAATCCGCTGCCCATAAGGCTTTGTGGCCGGCAGAGCAAACGCCACGCTTTAAATTTTTTACATCGTTGCCTCCAGTTAACAGGAAAGGAATCCAGTCGCAATGCTCCACCCAGGAAGCAATTTTGCTGCGCACCCCTTCATCATCGCGAAGGATGCGAAGGAGCTTAGCCCAAAACCATTCGGACGAGTAAATGCCGCCGACGAATTGCAGGTATTCTTTCGACTGTGGCTGGCTGTTTATTTCAGCGGCTTCTTTAGTGGCGGTGTGATCTTTCCACAACACAAACATAGCGGCAGGGTTTTCTGCAAACTCGGGCAACAGGGCCAGTGGTGTGCCGGTAGCATCAACGGCAACGGGAGTGGAGCCGGTAGTATCAACGGATAAGCCCTTTATTTTCTGTGCCACATCGGAACCCGCTTTTTGAATGCAGGCTTTGATCGTATTTTCTAACCCTTCAATATAATCAATGGGGTGCTGGCGAAATTGATTAGCCGTAGCATTGCAATAACGGCCTTCTTTCCAACGCGGATAATAAAAAACGGCCGAAGCTATCTCCTGCCCATTGGCAGCGTCAACAATAATGGTTCGAACGGAATCGGTACCATAATCTACACCAATCACATAGGCATCGCCATTAGCTAAAATTTTTTTTTCGTTCATACAGTTGAAGTAGTCTTTCGTCGCTAAAAGTATTGATAAAACAAATGATATTTTTATAAGCAAAGAAATCTGTTTCCTTATGCATGGTAGTAATTACTGCGCAATCCATACTGGCTGCCGCAGCGGCTTCCACGCCTTTGGGCGCATCTTCAAATACAAGACAATCTGTTGCTTCAACGTTTAATAAAGCGGCACATTTCAAGAACGTTTCGGGGTGCGGCTTACTTTCCTTTACATCATCGGCACTTACAATAGCATCTATGTACTGACGAATCATTAATCCATCTAAAACAAAGTTTATATTGAATACTATGGCAGCAGAACCAATAGCGGTTTTAATGCCGGCGCCATGTGCTTCTTGTAAAAATTTATCCAGGCCATCAATCAATTTGAGCTGCGGACGAAAGGCTTCCTGGTAAGCGACTTCTTTTTCGTACCCCATTTTTTCTTTTTCTGCATCTGTAAAACGGCCAGGAAAAATGCGTTCCAGCAACTCGCTGTTCTTACCGTAACATTCATCCTTCATTTGTTCTAAAGTAAGCATAGCGCCAAGGCTATTAAGGATGCGGTGCCAGGCAGTGATATGGTACTGCATGTCATCTATCATGGTACCATTGAGATCGAAGAGAAAGGCTTTGTAAGTTTTTGGGTGCTGCATCAATAACGAATAAGAGAATGATTTTTTACAATGGTAATCATCTTTTATGATCATGAAAATTCTGATGTTTGCCACAAGCTACCATCCTGTAGTGTATAGGAAAAGAATAAGAAAAATGCGGCGGCAATTATTGAAGCAGATTACAAAACAGAAAAAATTCGTTACCTTAGGTGAAATATTTCGCTATGCGTACTAGTACAATAGCTGCTAAGGATGCCGGTAAAACCGGTAGCAAAAAATCTTCAAAAGCAAAACGTTATTCAAAAATTCCATCAAACACTTCAATGGTGAAGGAGCCGGATTTTGCTGCCTATGTGGCTCCCAAGCATTCCGCTTTGCATTTAGTTCCCGGCCGCTTATCCAAAAAAAATATCCCTTTAAAAAATGAAGGCATGAGACTCGTACCTGTTTCTAAAAGCACAAAAAGAAACAGTCATTCTACCGCTGATGAAAGACCGGTACATAAAATTTCCTTTAATGAAAAATTGCAGGTAATTGAAAACGGGTTTCAAAAAAAGAGCCTGCTCCAATTGAAAGATAAATATGGAATCACCTCGGATGCATTGGCCAAAATTTTAAATATCACCAACAGAACGATACAAAGCAAAGCGATGACCTTTAAGTTTACCGGCAATGTGGCGGAAAAAATATTGGGTCTCAGCGAGGTTTACAGCTACGGTATGGAAGTGTTTGAAGAAGAAGAAAAATTCAGGGCATGGCTTCAGGTTGGCAGCCCGGTTTTAGGAAGTAAGCGTCCGTTGGATTTGCTGTGCACCCAATTGGGCATGCAACAGGTACTACAGGAATTGGCCCGGATTGATTATGGTATTTATTAACGCATGATTATTTATAGAATTGGCAAAACCAGGTGGGGCAAGGATTTGAGCGGGGAAGGGGCAAGGCTCAATGGCGGCCGGTGGAACAATATTGGCGTGCCTTGCCTTTATACAGCAGCCAGCAGGGCATTGGCTTTACTTGAGTATTCAGCACATACGCCATTGGATTTAATTCCCCGTGCCTTATGCTTTACGGCCTATAAAATTCCGGACTATAAAATTTTTGAATGTAGAGAAGCCTTGCTGCCTGGCAACTGGAAGCAAATCAGTCATTCGCAGGAGTGCAAAGATTTTGGAAGTAGTTTATTAAACAATCATTTGGTTATACGATTGCCTTCGGTGATACTGCCATACGAATTTAATTATGTCCTTAATCCTGCCAATGCAGAATTTCAAAAGTTGATCAGCTTAGAGGAGGTGCTTGACTACAGCTACGACCTTCGGATAAAAATTTCATAGGCGCAGACTGTTGATAGCGGCGAAAACAGTTTATGCTTACTACTATAAATCCGAATAGTCCATTGGCGTTAAAAACTGGATGTCTATTTTAGACACATTGTTTTGGTATTCTGGTTTAGCCGATAAGGCTTTCCAAAACGGGTCGGCGCTAAACGCCTTCCAGTGCTCATCCCGGGAGGCTTTGTTTTCAAAAGAGGTCATGTACATCAGGTTAGGCATGTGGCTGCCAACAAGTACTTCACCATAAAATACCGCATTAAAATTCAGGCGTTGAAATAGTCCCACTTCGCCGCCCTTATTAAACATTTCCCTTTTGTTGGCGTGAATTTTTTCCGTTGCTCCTTCATAGCTACGAAGTTCATACACTCGATCGCTTTTTTTGCCGCTCAGGCCTGGTATATGAACATCCGGTGACTCTGGAAACGCTTGCAGTAAAATGGTTTCAAACCGGTTATAAGACGGCTGTTTGTAATAAGCGTTAACATAGCTACTGGTTGCATCATTTAATGCTTTGTTCTTCAGCAATTTTTCAGGCGTTTCTTCAAACTGTTTTAAAGATTTATAAGCAATTAACACAAAGAGCTTTTTATCTGCGGCTGTATCGTTGCTTGTAGCGGTAAACACCCCCACTTTATTTATGCCGGCTTCGTGCAAAGCGGGTACCAAGAACGCTTTTAAAAAACTGTCGATGCTGTTAAACTGTTGGGCCGATGTAAAATGATACACCCGTAATTCGATGTAAGCTCTGTTTGCGCCGCTGCCAATGAATGAGGGTGAAGCCATGCTATGCAGGGAAACAAACAATACAATTAGAACGATTATCTTTTTCATGTACTTGAGGATGATTTTTAAAACAGGTAATTGGTGGATTTCTATAAAAATAATTATTATAACGATGCTCTTAGCGTTAGCTTAAACGGCACATGTACATGCCGCAAATTATTCTCCTGTATGATTCTTGCGGCTTCAGCGCCGATAGCGTCAAAATCGGTGGAGATTGTCGTAATGCCATTTAAAATGATCTTCTTTAGCGGCGTTTCGTTGTACGAGATGACGCCGACTTCTTTACCCACTTTTAATTTTGATTCAATGATCTTTTCAATCAACACCACAAGGTCATTGTCCATCAGGTTGATGTACACTTCGCCTTTCTTAATTTTTTCATCACTGATATCATGTACTACGCTAAAGTTAAATGTGTATTCTTGGCAAAAAGAAGTAAAGCCTTTGATGATTTCTTCAGGGTAATAGCTGTTCTCGGGAAAGATGATTTTAATGGTATCATACTTTTCCAGTTGCGGCAGCGCTTGTACCAACGAAGTATAAATATCTGCTTCAAAATTTTCGTACACGGCTCCAAAGTTGCCGCCAACGCCGGGAATGACTTTATCGAGCAAAATCAGTTTCTCTTTATCAATGGTATTTAAAATTTGATGGGCTTTATCGCCACCTTCTATAAAATGCGGAAGGATAACAAAGTAATTATAATCCGTTTTGCTGTTTTGCAACAGCTTTTTAAATAAGCCCAGGTCGTTATTATAAATGTAGAAGTCAATGGTAGCGCCATCTCCCAGCGTACTGACAAAGGAATCGTAAATAATTTTTTTATGCGGGCTCAGCTTGTTGAACATTAAAAAAATCTTGGTGGTTCGGTTTACGTCCACCCGTTTAATAAAATAGCCTTTGCCTGGTACAGAGCCGATGATGCCCTGATTCTTTAAATACTTGTAACCTTTTTCGGCCGTATCACGGCAAATTTCAAATTGAAAACTTAGCTCGTTAATAGAAGGCAGCACATCATCAACCTGCAGTTTGCGGTCTTCGATGGCTTTGATAATAGAGTTGGCCAACTGCTGGTATTTGGGCGTAGCGGAGAACTCATCAAAATAAATAAGTTTGTAAAAAGGAGAAGATTTCATGGCAGCAATCCTTGTTCGTTTATCGGTTCAATTTGCCCTAAATGTAGGCAATCCCGCATTTGATTATCGGTTAACTTACACATGATAGTACATGATGGGTAGCTATTTCTAAAATCTACTTTTAGTTTTCATTGTTTGCTATACTGAAATACTTATGGGAGTCATCTTAGGCGTTATTTTTCACTTCATTGGCGGGTTTGCCTCAGGCAGCTTTTACATGCCGTACAAGAAGGTGCGGGGCTGGTCGTGGGAAAGCTATTGGATCATCGGTGGCCTTTTCTCCTGGCTCATTGTTCCGCCAATTGCCGCTTACCTTACCATTCCGGGCTTCGCCGACATCATACGACAAACACCAACTTCCACATTACTTTACACGTATTTTTTTGGACTGCTTTGGGGCATTGGCGGCGCTACCTATGGCCTTGGTGTTCGTTACCTTGGCGTGTCGCTCGGTAGCAGCATCATCCTCGGACTATGCATGGTATTTGGAGCGTTGATCCCTTCTATCTTTTACCAATTTTTTCCGCAGGCGGATAAGGATACCATTGGTATGATAGCCGGCAGCAAGTGGGGGTTAACTGTTTTGGCCGGGTTGCTGGTATGTGTTATTGGAATTATAATTTGCGGCAAGGCGGGTACCATGAAAGAAGCGCAACTGAAGGCTGGTAGAACAGACGATTGGCCTGAAGGCGGCGATACAAAAATGGTGAAGCGTCCGCAGCCGGTAATGGCCGAAGAAGCCGCAGTTGCCGGTGTGGGCTATCGTCAGGAAGCTTATGAGGAATTGGCTGTAAAACAAAGCCCGGCTGCATCTGCGCATGGGGCTGTGGCAGCGGCTAATGAGTACAAGTTTGGACTTGGGCTTTTAGTAGCCATTATATCCGGTGTGCTCAGCGCCTGTTTTAATTTTGGATTGGAAGCAGGTAAGCCAATGGCCGATGTAGCCAACTCGGTTTGGAAGGCCGCTCATCCTGGTGCAGGCGAATTTCTTTATCGCAATAACGTTATTTATATCGTGATACTTTGGGGCGGGCTAACTACTAATTTAATCTGGTGTGTTATCTTAAATGCACGCAACAAAACCTTTGGCGACTACGCCAATAAAAAAACGCCGCTCACAAAAAATTATTTGTTATGCGCCTTAGCAGGAACCGCCTGGTTTTTACAATTCTTTTTCTATGGCATGGGCGAAAGTAAGTTGGGCAATGGCGCCTCCTCATGGATTTTGCACATGTCGTTTATCATACTCGTAGCTAATATGTGGGGATTGATCTCCAACGAGTGGAAAGGTGTATCTGCCAAAACCAGAAGCACCATTCTGGCCGGTGTACTCACGGTAATAGCGGCTGTGTTGATTGTTGGTTATGGTAATTATCTAAAGTCAATACCAAAACCGGAAGCAACCAGTACAACTGAAACGCAAAAACTGACTACAGCGGTTGTATCGCAAAACAAATAGTTCTTTAAAATAATCGTTCCGGTTTTGTACTTGGCGGAAGTGCTGCAATGTTCGCTTGTTGTATCGCTTACTTGTACATTTTATAATGCTATTCAGCAGGGAGTAGCACAAAGAACACGACGAACCACAAAGGTAACTACGTCGTGTGCTTCGTGTCTTCTTCATATTCGCTGTGTTCCAAAAAAGATGGTAGATGTGATGCCGATGAATGGAGCGTCGCCACTATCGCTTAATAGCATAACAAAAGCCGGTAACATAAAATAAATTCTTATTCATATAGACCCGTTGCTTTATTGGCATGTTGCTTAACACCAGTAAAGGCAGGGCAAAAATTAGTTTTCAATGACCTCTACAGCAACCTTTAAACACGTTAGCTACTTATGGGACGAAGCCAAGGCGGCTTCCTTAGCGGGTGATGAAGTAGCCCTTTTAATTTACCGATCCAATTTGCTCGGTGCCGATTTACGCCTCACCAACTATGGTGGTGGCAATACCTCCTGCAAAACCATTGAGAAAGATCCGCTAACCGGCGAACCAACAGAAGTGATGTGGGTAAAGGGTTCGGGTGGCGATATAGGAACCCTTACCAGAAGCGGTCTTGCGGGTTTATATGTAAATCGCTTGCGTAACTTAAAGAATGTTTATCGCGGTATTGAACACGAAGACGAGATGGTAGAACTGTTCAATCATTGCATCTTCGATCTAAAGTCTAAAGCGCCTTCTATTGACACGCCGCTTCATGGCTTTTTACCTTTTAAACATATTGATCATCTGCACCCCGATGCAGCCATCGCCATTGCAGCCGCTAAAGATGGCAAGCGCATTACGGAAGAATTATTCAACGGTACCATCGGTTGGGTAGATTGGCAACGTCCCGGTTTCGATCTTGGCCTGCAATTGAAAGAGTGCCTCGACCAAAACCCCGGTATCCGTGGCATCATGCTCGGCTCTCATGGCTTATTTACCTGGGGCGATACCGCCTATGAATGTTACATGAACTCATTAGAAGTAATTGAGCGTTGCGCCGATTACATAGCGTCTTTCCTATACAAGCAACCCGCAGTATTTGGTGGAGCCAGGGTCCAATCCTTATCGAAGGAGGGCCGTCTCTCACAGGCAGTTGCCCTGGCTCCTGTACTGCGTGGCCTCTGTAGTTCCTATACAAAAATGATTGGACATTTTACCGATGATGAGCGGGTGTTGGAGTTCGTCAACTCGGTTGACTTATCACGCCTGGCGCCGATGGGTACAAGTTGTCCGGATCATTTTCTTCGCACTAAAATCAGTCCGCTGGTTTTAGAATTAGAACCGGACGAAGATTTATCAGATGTAAAAAAGCTCAAAGAAAAGATAGGTCCGTCTTTTCAAGCCTACCGGGCCATGTACCAGGACTATTATTTAAAACACAAGCATGGCAACAGTCCAGCCATACGTGACGCCAACCCCATTATTATTTTATATCCGGGTGTGGGTTTATTTTCCTTTGCCAAAGACAAAGCCACCGCAAGAATTGCTTCTGAATTCTACATCAATGCTATCAACGTTATGCGTGGGGCAGAAGCTATTTCGGAATATACTTCGCTGCCACGACAGGAAGCGTTTGACATTGAGTATTGGTTGCTGGAAGAAGCCAAGCTACAGCGGCTACCAAAGTCGAAATCGTTGTCAGGCCGTATTGCTTTAATTACCGGAAGTGCCGGTGGTATTGGCAAAGCCATCGCCAAAAAATTTGCAGAAGAAGGTGCTTGTGTTGTGATCAATGATATGAATGCAGAGCGGCTGGAAGAAGCAAAAATTGAATTCTTGAAATCGTTCGGAAAGGATTTGATTTGTGCGGAGATGCTGGATGTAACAAAAAGCGATACGGTACAAAAAGCCATTGATGAAGCAGTGCTTTGTTTTGGCGGGGTAGATATTATTGTGAACAATGCTGGTCTTTCCATATCGAAACCTATAGAAGAGCATACGGAGCAGGATTGGGATTTACTATACAATGTGTTGGTAAAAGGGCAGTTTACCGTTACTCAAAAAGCAGTGGAGGTTATGCGCAAGCAAGGCTTTGGCGGCGACGTACTTAACATCGTTAGTAAAAACGCTTTGGTTAGTGGGCCGAACAATGCAGGTTATGGTTCGGCTAAAGCAGCGCAGTTGCACTTATCAAGATTAAACGCTGCAGAACTTGGAAAAGATAAAATAAGGGTGAATGTGGTCAACCCCGATGCGGTGATTTCGGGAAGTAATATCTGGAGTAATGGCTGGGCCGCCGGACGTGCCAAGGCGTATGGCATTACAGTGGAAGAATTGCCAGCGTATTACGCCAACAGAACCTTGTTAGGCGAGATCATTGAACCCGAAGATATTGCGGCCGCCTGCTTTGCGTTTGTGGGAGGCTTGCTTGGTAAATCAACCGGTAACGTGTTGAATGTGGATGGTGGCGTGGCAACTGCGTTTGTGAGGTAGAAAAGTTTGTAGTTTGTGGTTTGTAGTTGGCGTAATTCATGCGGTCATTCCTTTTGCCCATGAGTATTTTGATACTATAATCTACTTGCAAATTTCTACCTACAAAATTTTATAAATTGCTACAATGAGTGAATCGTATCGTAGCACGATAACCCCAAACGCCTAACTCCAAACTGCCATGCACCGCATTGCTTTCAAAATGAAATTATTTCCCGGCTTTAAAGACGAATACAAAAAGCGTCATGATGAATTATGGCCGGAGTTGGAAGCATTGCTAAAGCAAACAGGCATTAGCGAATATTCTATTTTTTTAGATGAAGAAACAAATGCCCTTTTTGGTGTATTAAAAGCAGAAGATCCGGCATCATTAGAAAACCTGCCGCAGCACGAAATAATGCAGCGCTGGTGGAAGTATATGGGCGATATTATGGAATCCAATCCAGATCATTCGCCGGTGAGTGTACCCTTACAAGAAGTTTTTTATTTACTGTAATCACGATTGTTATGCTGATAGAAAAATACAAGCTCGATGAAGCCAACCATGAAGGCTTAAAAGAGCACACCCGCAAATTTGAATTCGCTTCTTCTTTTATTAAAGACAGGGAAATGATCCTTCAAAAATTAATTGACTTTCAAATTGCTATTCCATCCTGGGCGCTTGGTGCAGGCGGTACCCGGTTTGGTCGCTTCTCCATTGGCGGTGAGCCCCGCAACCTCGAAGAAAAGATGGAAGATGTGGGTTTGCTTCATGCACTCAACAAATCCAGTGGCGCTATCTCGCTGCATATTCCCTGGGATATTCCAAAAAATGTTTCAAGCATTAAAGCGCTTGCAGCACAGCATGGACTTAGGTTTGATGCGGTAAACTCCAACACGTTCCAGGACCAGAAAGGGCAGGAGCATAGCTACAAATTCGGGTCGCTGCAAAATGTTAATAAGGACATTCGAAAACAAGCCATTGAGCATAATATTGAAGTGATAAAGTATGGTGAAGAATTAGGTTCTGAGTCGTTAACCGTTTGGTTATCCGACGGCTCTTCATTTCCGGGACAATTGAATTTTAGAAAAGCTTTTCAAAATACACTGGAAGGTCTGCAGGAAATTTATGCGGCACTTCCTGATACTTGGAAAATGTTTGTGGAGTACAAAGCCTTTGAGCCCAACTTTTATTCAATGACGGTTGGCGATTGGGGACAGTCACTTTTGTATGCTAACAAACTTGGGGAGAAGGCGTACACCTTAGTTGATTTAGGCCATCACCTTCCCAACGCCAACATTGAACAGATTATTTCTCTTTTATTGATGGAAGGTAAACTCGGTGGCTTTCATTTCAATGATTCTAAGTACGGCGATGATGACCTCACCGTTGGCGCTATCAACCCTTATCAATTGTTTTTAATTTTTTATGAACTGGTAGAAGGCATGGATGCAAGAGGTATGAACCATGCCACGGATTTAGGTTGGATGATAGATGCTTCGCACAATATTAAAGATCCATTAGAGGATTTGCTGCAATCGGTAGAAGCTATCAAAATTGCATATACACAAGCTTTGTTGGTAGATGCAAAAAGCCTGGAAATAGCAAGGCAAAACAATGATGTAACGGCAGCGCAGGAAATTTTGCAGGAGGCTTTTCGAACCGATGTTCGTCCGCTGATAGCCGAAGCAAGAGTAAGGGCTGGCGGGGCTTTGGAGCCTTTAGCGGTTTATCGTTCACTTAAGGGCCGCGAGACTTTGATTAAGGAAAGAGGATTGGTAACGGTAGCGACGGGGTTGTAGTTTCAAATTGCTAAATTTTCGAAGTAAATTTGTAAGAGCAAATATTCGATTTATGAAAAATACCGCATGTAAAAAAGAAGAAACGAACAGAGTTGATGAAATTATAAAGGAATGGAAAAAAAGGAAAGCGCAGGACATAGCGGAAGCAAGAGAAGCATTCCATACACCAGCATATCAAAAGATGCTAAAGCAATTACAAAAGGAGAATGCAGCAAAAGGAATTACCATTAAAAAATGAAGAATTTTATAGCTTCGAATTTCTTGGAGGCATAAACAATGATTATAACTTCATTACCATACATGAAGTAGTATACGCGATAAAGTTCAAGCCATCTGCATATATCTTTACACAGCACACCAGTTTTGCTGAATACATTTTTGAATTTTCATTGCTGTTGATCTCGCGTCCTGAAGGCAAATTTAATATCGCGTCTGACCAACGCATTCCCAAGACGGTTCTTGCTATCTTTTTAAACTTCTTTGAGAGATGTTCAAATAACATTTGTGTTGACATCTGCGATTCTTCCGATTCGAAACAATTTGTCAGAAAGAAAAAGTTTGACCGGTGGTACAATAATTTCAATCCAGGCGGTTTCTCAAAACTTGATGAAGTACTTATAGACAGCGAAGGAGTTCAATACCCCGTTGCTGTGATACTTAAATCGAATAACCCTTTTAAGCTGGAAGTATTTAAAGCGTTTTCAGAGTTGGTGCTAAAAACAAACAATGAAAAATAAAATACCTGTCATAGCCATTTTCGATGTAGGAAAAACCAATAAAAAGCTGTTCCTGTTCGATCAGAATTACAACGTGATGTATGAGCGATCTGCAAGATTTACAGAAACGGTAGATGAGGATGGCGACCCTTGCGAAAATCTCGAAAGCCTTCGCCTGTCTGTGTTTGATTCGTTGCGAACAGTATTTGCTAAAAAGGAATTTGATATAAAAGCCATCAACTTTTCTACTTACGGCGCTTCCTTTGTTTATGTTGATGAGGAAGGCAATCCCTTAACGCGATTGTACAGTTATTTAAAAGCTTATCCTGAAAAATTAAAGCAACAGTTTTACAACGAGTACGGTGGAGAAGAAACCTTCTCCAGTACAACCGCATCGCCGGTTTTAGGTAGTTTGAATTCCGGTATGCAGTTGTACCGCATCAAATATGAAAAGCCGGAACTCTTTCAAAAAATAAAGCATGCGCTTCACTTGCCGCAGTACTTAAGCTATCTCATTTCCGGCCAGGCATGGTCTGATGTAACCAGCATTGGTTGTCACACCAATCTTTGGGATTTTACAAAAAACCGCTACCACGAGTGGGTTACTAAAGAAGGTATAGAGCCGCTGTTACCGCCCACCACCACCTACGATAAAGTAATGCCTGCCGCGTTTCCGGGCACCAGTTATTTAGTGGGCGCCGGCCTGCATGATAGTTCCGCTGCACTTATTCCGTACCTGATAAATTTCAGCGAGCCTTTCGTGTTAATCTCAAGCGGTACCTGGTGTATCACACTAAATCCCTTCAATAATTCTCCGCTCACATCAGAAGAATTAGCGCAGGATTGTCTTTGCTATTTGCAGTACAAAGGCCTGCCGGTAAAGGCTTCCCGCTTGTTTGCCGGGCAGGAACATGAAGATGCGGTAAAGCGCATTGCCGCTTATTTTAATCAAAGCCCGTTCTTTTACCGGGAGATAGAATTTGACCCTGAAGTAGTAAATAAGCTTCGGCAAGGCGGCAAACAAAACGCTGATTTTGCAGCAAAAGATTTGTCGCAATTTCAATCTTGTAAAGAAGCTTATCATCAATTGCTGATGGACATTATAACAAAGCAAGTCGCTTCTACTAACCTTGTATTGAAGGGATCAGACATCAGGCGCATTTTTGTTGATGGCGGTTTTAGCAACAATCCGCTTTACATGAATTTGTTGGCGTCTGCATATCCGCAACTCGAAGTGTATTCGGCCTCTATGTCGCAGGCTACGGCCTTGGGTGCGGCTCTTGCATTACATGCATCATGGCCACAAAAGCCTTTGCCTAATGACATTATTCATCTGCATTATTATGGTTCGCTGATACAGACATTGGTTTGAAAAAACACCAATCGAAAAGTATTTTATTAACGACTTAATGGTTTGATTATAGACTATGCAACGGCGAGACTTCATCTCTAAATGTTCCATTACAAGCGCCGGCATTTGGCTGTCTCCATGGTCAAATTTTTCCTCTTCTATTGATGATGACGAATCACCTTTTGCACGCCATCTAAAACCCATCGGCCGTGCCCTGGAGATGGACGGCTATTATATTTGGTGCAACAGTCCTATTGAAGGCGGCGACGGTAAAATACACGTTTTCTTTTCCCGCTGGATAGCGATAAAAGGCATGGGCGGCTGGATTAACGGAAGTGAAATTTGCCATGCGGTAAGCGATCATCCGGAGGGCCCATTTGAGTTTGTTGAAACGGTGTTGGCACCTCGTGCCGGCGCCTGGGATGCCACCACTTGCCATAACCCCTCTATCAAAAAGATAGATGACACCTATTGCCTGTTTTACATGGGGAATTCAAATGGCAAGACCAACACCAAACGTATTGGTTTGGCCACCGCCGATTCATTGAACGGCCCCTGGCAACGGCCAGCCAAACCCTTACTGGAACCGGGTTTTGAGGGTTCGTGGGACGATCATTGCACTACCAATCCCTCCTGCATCAAACATAACGGGCAGTACTGGCTCTACTATAAATCGTGGAATACGCACGACTACGAAACTGATACCGGTCCCATAAAAGGTAATCGCAAATATGGCCTGGCAATAGCCGATAAATTAGAAGGCCCGTACACAAAATTTGCAGGCAACCCTATTATAGATTTTTCATCAAGGGGAACCAATACGCAATTGGAAGATGCCTTTGTTTGGCACGAAAAGAAACGCTTCAAAATGCTGGCCCGCGATATGGGTTATTTCAATCATGAAGACGGCATCATCATGGAATCAAAGAATGGCATTAGGTGGGATGCCCCAAAGATTGCTTACTACGAAGCCGCAAAATATATTCAGCAACCGCCGGCTCCATCGCACTTAAAAAAGTACGGCCGCTTCGAACGTCCGCAGCTCCTGTTTTTGAATGAGAAACCTGCTTATCTGTTCACCGCTTCGCAAGGTGGAAAATACTTGACGGCGTCTTCGTTCATTTTTAAAATTGAGTAAGCCTTTGGGAGTGCGATAAAGCTTTTGTACCTGGCTGTGGTGTTACTATCATCGTCCCTTGCGTCGCACTCTTGTACGTTCAGTAATGCTATTGAGCACATCGTCGCGTCAGCAGCCCATCCCGGCGTTTTCACTTGCATCTTGATTATAAAAAATGCAACCCATAATAATGAATCTTGCCTAAGCCGGTATTTGTGCGTTGATGCCTCCCTCTACAACTTGTTGGAGAGGGCCGGGGTGAGGTTTCAGGATACTTCAGGACGATCACCTCTCTACTATTCCATAACATAGCCCATATTTTCGCAGCTATATGAACAGACTACCGTTTCTTCTTTTGGTGTTCATCACCGCCCTTTCCTGCCGTGCACAAAAATTGCCGTCGAAGCCTCAAATCCTTGCCCCGCTTAAATCTGCCAATGCTTACTTCATGTCCAAATGGCCTGATCCGGGTAAAACCATCGTTACTAATAAAGAACGTCCCAGCAACATTTGGACACGCTCTGTTTATTACGAAGGCCTGATGGCATTGTATAACATTAATCCCAAAAAAGAGTATTATGATTATGCTATTGACTGGAGCCAAAAGCACGACTGGAATTTAGCCGGCGGCATTCGCACCCGCAGTGCCGACAACCAGTGCGCCGGACAAACCTATATTGACCTTTACCTGATAGATAAAAAAGAAGAACGCATTAAAAATATAAAAGCTTCGATAGATAGTATGGTGGCTGGCTCTAAGAGTGATGACTGGTGGTGGATAGATGCCCTTCAAATGTGTATGCCGGTATATGTGCGGTTAGGCGTGATTTATAACGATACGGCTTACTTCCGTAAAATGTATGATCTATACAGCTTCACCAAATATCATCATGGCGACAACGGCTTGTATAATGCGGCTGATCATTTATGGTGGCGTGATAAAGATTTTGATCCGCCTTATACCGAACCTAATGGAAAGAGTTGTTACTGGAGCCGCGGCAACGGCTGGGTGGTGGCCGCATTGGTAAGAACCCTGATGCTGCTTCCTAAATCAGATGCACATTATGCAGAGTATCTAAAGGATTATAAAGACATGTGTGCTGCCCTTCTTCCTTTGCAACGCAGTGATGGGTTTTGGAATGTCAGCCTTCACGATGCTACGCACTTCGGTGGGAAAGAAACATCGGGTACCGCCTTGTTTACCTATGGCTTTGCCTGGGGCATTAATAATGGAATACTGGAAAAAAAAATCTATCGGCCGGTTATTGTAAAAGCATGGACGGCATTAACGAAAGAGGCTGTTCATCCTGATGGTAAATTAGGTTTTGTACAAGGCACAGGCAAAGAGCCCAAAGACGGGCAACCGGTTTCGTTCGATACTACGCCGGACTTTGAAGACTATGGGCTGGGATGCTTTCTGCTGGCGGGAAGCGAAGTATATAAGCTAAAATAAATACACGAATTTTATTCACGAATCATACGAATGAAATCAACAGCAATCAGGTCTTCCCGATACCCAAAAAAAATTGGGGTTTCTTTTCTTACCTTGATTTGTTGTCTTGCTTCCCATTCCCAAACCATCCAATACAGCCGGCAAACTTTTAAAACGATGTACCCCGATGCCATGCAGTTGGTGGCTAATGTTTCGGGCAATCATCACCTGCTTTGCTTCACCGCTAACAAACCGCCTTCGCTCTACATTTTTGATGCGCAACTGCAATTGCGGGATCAGAAAGAAATAGCGGTAAGGGTAAAAGAAGATTGCGATATACGCATCCTTCCTCTGGCAGACTGTTACTTTTTATACATTCATTCGCCCGGCAGCACCGCCCACCAACTCTGGAAAATTGATGGCGAAGGAGATGCTGTTGATCTCTCTGCTTCTTTTCAGCGACTGGTAGATTCATCGCTAAAGCAGAGCATATCTACGCTGCAATTAGTCAACCAGGATGACCACTTATTCATAATAGCGCACACCTATTTTGAAGCAGTTAAAAAAATGCGCAGCACCATTATAGCAATGGACAAAAATGCGGTGCCTCTGCAAAGCCGCACCACATTTTACGCTTTCGATAAAACTGCTGAAACCCTTCAACAGGCTGCGTTAGCGGGCAATAACCTGTTGGTGTTAACATCGGGCCGTGATGACGAAAAAGGTAACTCCTTAACAATAACGAAAACCGATTTGGCCACCGGCCGGTCCACCAGCAATTCATTCAATAGTGGCAGCCACTTTTATACTGATCCGGCTTTTATCGCTGATGTAAAAGATGCCACCCTGCTTATTTATGCTACCATCCGCGAGTCGGCCGGCAGTGCCAGGGCGCAACGGGTAGTTTTCATCAGCCGGCTTGATTCGGCCCTGCATGAAAAGACGCCGATCGGGTTATTGAAAACGCAGTTCAGGGCTAATACGGCCGTTAATTTTTTATTGCCTCAAGGTACATCCGCCGGCTGGCTGGAGATGAACAACAGCGGCAGCGTACGCCGGTTAAATGCCAAAGCCGACCCGCTCAATGATTTTGTATTGGATAACCCGGCTACGTTCAACCTTCGGAAGTTTGGTACATCTTCCACTTATTTTGCGGGTTACAACCAGCTTACCGGCGTGCGGTTTACGTTGCTCAATGAAAAATTTCATGTATTGAAAGACAGTCTGGTGGCTAATAAGACGGCCTTTGACATTGAGCCAAGACCTTCGGCACGCTTTGTTTTGAACAACAAGGCTTACTTAATTTTAGTACAGCACTATACATCAAAACACAAGGGCTTATTGATGATAAATGAAGGCGTTAACAGTGCTTTGGAAGCTTCGGACTTAAGGGTGTACGATCAGTATGACTATGAACTGCCGCTTTTGCAAGCCGTAGGTAACTCGTACATTATTATTCCTTACACCTATAAAAATGAAATTGGATTGGTAAAAATTAAGATGGAATAAGATGAATAGCGAACCATTAAAGATTGGCTTATTTGCCATTGGCCTGGATACTTACTGGGAGCAATTTGCCGGATTGAAAGAACGGCTGGATGGTTACCTGTCAGTAGTAGAAAAGAAGCTGGCCGCCGTGCATCCTCATATCATCAATGCCGGCCTGGTAGATGCGTCTGAAAAAGCCGTTGCTGCCGGTCAGTTGTTTCGGAAGGAAGGCGTTGACCTGATCTTTTTATATGTCAGTACGTATGCGTTATCATCAACGGTCTTGCCGGTGGTGCAGCGGGTCAAAGTGCCGGTGATTATTTTGAATCTTTCACCCGAAGCCAGCATTGATTATGCCGCTTTTAATGCCATGACTGATCGCACAAAAATGACGGGTGAATGGCTGGCCTTTTGCAGTGCTTGTCCCGTACCCGAGATTGCCAATGTCTTTAAACGGGCCGGTATAAAATTTCATCAGGTAACCGGTATGCTTAACAATGATCCGGTCTGTTGGAAAGAGATTTCAGAATGGATAGAAGCCGCCAGGGTAGCGCATTGCATGTTCTACAACCGTATGGGTTGCATAGGCCATTACTATAGCGGTATGCTGGATATTTATACCGACTTTACGCAACAACTGGCCACCTTCGGCGGGCACATAGAACTGTTGGAAGTAGAAGAATTGGTGATGCTGCGGAAGGAAGTAAGGGATGAAGAAGTAGCCCAACGACTGCATCAATTTTATGAAGTGTTTGATGTACAAAGCGATTGTTCCGAAGAAGAATTGCGAAAGGCGGCCATCACTTCTATAGCTTTGGATAAACTGGTAGCTAAATATACCCTTGGCTCTATTGCATACTACTACAAAGGCACCGGCAATAAAGACAATGAGGAAGCTATTGCTTCTATTATACTTGGCAATTCTTTATTAACGGCAAGGGGCATTCCTGTAGCCGGTGAGTACGAAATTAAAAATGCCCAGGCTATGAAGATCATGGACAGCTTTGGCGCCGGGGGTTCTTTTACCGAATACTATGCAATGGATTTTACAGACGATGTGGTGTTAATGGGACATGATGGTCCGGGACATATTGCCATTTCGGAAAGCAAAACAAAAGTGCGCCCTTTGCAAGTGTATCATGGTAAAGTAGGCAGCGGTTTATCGGTGGAGATGTCGGTGAAGAACGGCCCTGTTACCTTATTATCTGTTGTTGACAGTCATGACGGTAAATTATTTCTATTAGTAGCCCAAGGTGATTCCGTTGCGGGGCCGGTGCTTCAAATTGGAAACACTAACAGTCGTTATAAATTTCCGATGGGCGCAAGGGCTTTTGTCAATAATTGGAATAGCCATGGCCCGGCGCACCATTGTGCTGTAGGTGTTGGGCATATGAGTGCTAAGATAGAAAAGCTGGGAGCGTTGATAGGAGTGGAGGTGGTGAAGGTTTGAGAGGCTGGTTGATAGCGCTGCGTAAACCCACCCCTTTTGAAGAGTTCTTTATGGTTATACTCTGCCGCCCCTCCAAGGAGGGGATGTACATTTTGGAGGTGTTTGTGCTTTAGAACACATCCCCTCCCTGGAGGGGTGATCTAATGTTTGATTTTGATTTAGGACACCGGGGTGGGTTCGCTGCCGCGACGATGTGCTCAATAGTATTACAAAGCGTACAAGGGTGCGACGCAACGATACTTAATAGTAGCACCACAGCCAAGTACAAAAGAAAAATTATCCGCTAAACAACAACCATGAAACGATACTTGCTCTACACTTTTTTATCCCTCTTTTCCACTTGCTTTGTTGCCCATTCTTATGCTCAGCGCGGCGATAGTTTATGGCACGGTATCAAACGGGTTATTCATTACAAGCCCGATGGCGACGATTTTGTTTTAGTGAATGGCAAGCGGCGTTTTAACCGGGCCTTGTATGGCACGCATACCGCCTTTCGGGTGGAAGCCGGCGATGGGCCTGAGTTTGCGCTGTACATGCCCGGCATGGGCGGCAATTTTAAATTTGGTTTGGTAAGCGGCAATAAGAGTAAATGGATTATCGCAGCAACCAACATCAAAGCTGTTTATCGTCCGGGAAGCATGTTGTATGAAGTGCGTGACAGTATGCTTGGCAATGGCTTTATTGGACTTACGGTGCTGGCGCTTGCCGATGCAGAAGGCATGATTGTAAAAGCAAGTTTTAATCGTGTGGCTGCGGGTGTTCAATTGCTTTGGGCCTTTGGTGGCGCATCGGGTAAAAAATTTAATCGTGATGGTGACATTGGCGCCGACCCGGAATCATCTTTTTATTTACAACCCGATTATTGCAAGGATAATTCGTACAAACTTTCGGCAAACAGCTTTACGTTATCGTATGGGTCGGGCAAGGTATTAAGCGAAGAAGACCGCTATGGCAACAAGCCCGCAGGCAACGAAGTAAAGGTTACAGCGATAGAAGAAAAGAACGTGCAAAAGCAATTGGTTGGTATGGTTCCACCGGCATCAACCTTATTGATAGCTGACGCAAAAGCGCAGGGTAGTCCTGCTCAATTATACCAATCAAAACCATCAGCCACTCCACTTGTAACAGGGATGATGAACCCATCTACTGCTAATGAAGCCTATTTTTTAATTATCAATCCTACCACGCAAACAGCTATCGCTTATGATGATTTGAAATCCTTATTCAGCAAGGCAGAAGCGGCACGAAAAGAAGTAGCCGGCAGAGTAAAAATTAATACGCCTGATCCATACATCAACACACTGGGCGGCGCTTTAAGCATAGCCGCTGATGCTATTTGGGAAGATCCCTCGTTCCTGCATGGCGCCGTGGCGTGGCGTATGCGTTTGAATGCCTGGCGTGGTCCGTATGCAGCCGATCCACTGGGCTGGCACGACAGGGCAAGAAAACATTTTTCTTCGTATGCCGCCTCGCAGGTTACCAGCCCGGAAAGCGGGCCGGTAGTGGCTGATACGGCCTTGCACCTGGCAAGGCAGGCCGAAAAAATGGGCACATCGGTTTTCAGCAGCGGCTATATCAGTCGCAACCCTAACAACAACACCATACCGCATCATTACGATATGAACCTGGTGTTTATTGATGAATTACTTAACCATTTCAACTACACCGGAGATATAGATTATGTGAAACAAATGTGGCCATTGTTGCAACGTCATCTTGCCTGGGAAAAGCGAAACTTTGATGCCGATGGCGATGGGTTGTACGATGCGTATGCGGCCATTTGGGCCAGCGATGCATTGGAATATAGCGGGGGCGGCGTTACACATTCATCGGCGTATAATTATAGAGCTAATAAGTCGGCAGCGCAGATAGCGAAACTGATTGGAGAAGATCCAAAACCGTATGAACAGGAAGCCACTAAAATTTTAGCGGCAATGAACAATGAACTCTGGATGCCATCGAGGGGATGGTATGCCGAGTATAAAGATTTGTTGGGACTACAAAGGGTACATCTTTCCGCCGGCTTGTGGACCATCTATCATGCGTTAGATGAAAGTGCCGCCGATCCCTTTCAAGCCTGGCAATCGTTGCGCTATATTGATACGCATATACCGCACATACCGGTTAAAGCTTCCGGTGTTACTGACAAAGATTTATATGTATTATCCACCACAAACTGGCATCCATACGAATGGAGTTTGAACAACGTAGTGTTAGCCGAAAGCCAGCATACGGCCCTGGCTTACTGGCAGGGCGGCAATGCAGATGAAGCCTATAAAATCTGGCGCAGCTCGTTAATGGAAAGCATGTACATCGGCGCCAGCCCCGGCGGCTTTCAGCAGCTAACCTTTTATGACGCGGTGCGTGGAGAATTGTACCGCGACTTTGCCGATGGCATTGGTATGAGCGCAAGAGCGGTAGTAGAAGGTTGCTTTGGCGTGTTGCCCGATGCGTTGAAAGATACGCTAACCATCAAGCCCGGATGGCCGCTGCAATGGGACTACGCATCACTTCATATTCCCGATGTGGCGATTGATTTTAAACGAACGACGGGTGAAGATGTATATACCATTATTCCCTCTTTTCAAAAGGGAATGAATCTGCGATTGCAACTGCGGGCAAAAGGGGCCGGTATAAAAAAAATATCATTAAATGGAAAACCTATTACATGGAAAGGCATGGAGAATACTATTGGCAATCCCATGATTGAAATTGCTACGGGCTTTCAAAAAACATACATTATAAAAATCAGTTGGGCGGATAAAAAAATAGCAACTCCACAACTTAAAAGCTTTTACTTGCAAGGCTCTGAATTGGCGGTAAGTTTACCCGGTGCTACAATAAAAAAGCTATATGATCCGCAACGTATTTTTTTCGATCCAGCTATAAAAAACAACAGCTTCAGTGGGTATGTGGTTACTGATACCGGATGCCATACCGCCTTTTTACAAATAGCGCAGGGCGGCTTAACCTGGTGGCAACCGTTGAATATTCTGGTGAAAAAAGATGTTGAAATAGTTGCCGCTCTATCTCAGCCAAACCAGCAGTTGAGTTTTCGTGTTGTTAATCATTCTTCATCTTCAAGGTCGGGGAGAGTAGTGGTGAATTCCGGCCTTCACTCTTATATCATTCCGCTTGCCATTGATCCCTCTACTTTTAAATTAGTAACGGTGCCTGCAACTAATCTTGTTCCCGGAACGAATGAGGTAATGTACCAATGGGGTGAACATCACCAGATAAAAGGCCAAATGATTAACTGGAATATTTCTGCCCCGGCATGGACAACAGAGATGATTAATTTAAGCCAATACTTCAACGATAAAGTCACCAACATTTTTAAAAATCAGTACCTCTCGCCACGGCCTTCGGTACCTACATTGCAACTGCCTACGCAAGGCATCGGCGAGTGGACGCACCCGCTAATCACAGCCAATATTGATGATAAAGGATTACGAAATGTAGCCGGTGAAAAAAACCAAATCACCTTACCGCAAGGATTCTCTTTTCAAACGCCATCGGACACGAGCAAAGCCAACATCGTCTTTACCTCGCAATGGGATAATTTTCCAAAGCAAGTGCTGATACCCTTGCAGGGCAAGGCTTCCCACGCTTACCTGTTAATGGCCGGCTCTACCAATCCCATGCAAAGCCGCATCGCCAACGGAATGGTTTACATCAACTATACCGATGGCAGCAGCGACAGTTTGGCCTTAACCAACCCGGAAACCTGGTGGCCGATAGAGCAGGATTACTACAACGATGGTTATGCTTTCAACATTAATGCGCCGCGGCCTATTCGCATTCATTTAAAAACCGGCAAAGTGATAACCGATGCGGAAACAGCATTATCCAACAACAAAGGAAAAATGATAGACGGCGGTGCGGCCACTATATTAGACTTGCCGCTTTCGCCCAGCAAAACATTGAAAAATTTACAATTGGAAACGGTTGCCAACGATGTGGTGATCGGCTTAATGAGTTTAACCCTGGTACGATGAAAAAACATTCACTCTTCTTCCTGTTTTTCCTGAGCATAGCTATCTCAGCGTTTGCACAAATCAGCGATAGTATGTATCTCTTTTGTTATTTCAAAGGCGGTGGTGATGGGTTGCATTATGCCTATAGCCGCGATGGTTATAACTGGCAGGCCATGTTTGGCGACAGCGCTATTTTAAAACCAACAGTGAGTAAGGACAAACTCTTTCGTGATCCCTGCATCATTAAAGGCGCTGATGGTTTGTATCACCTGGTGTGGACGGTAAGCTGGGCCGATAAAGGCATTGGCTATGCTTCATCACCTGATTTAATTCATTGGAGCAGCCAGCAGTTTATTCCTTTAATGGCGGCGGAAGATTCAGCTAAAAACACCTGGGCGCCGGAAATAACCTACGATAATAAGCGCAAGGAATACATGGTCTATTGGGCTTCTACCATTGCCGGACGCTTTTTGCAAAAGGATACATCGGCAGAGGGGCGAAGGAACAATCACCGCATTTATTTTACCACGACCAAAGACTTTAAAACATGGAGTAAAACAAAGCTGTTGTACCAGCCAGGCTTTAGTGTTATTGACGCTACTATTGTTGCCAATGCTGGTGGCTATGTGATGTTTTTAAAGAACGAAACAAGGCAACCGGCAGAAAAAAATATCCGCGTGGCATACGCTAAAAGCCTTACCGGGCCTTACTCTCAGGCCGGACCGCCTATTACCGGTAACTATTGGGCCGAGGGTCCAACGAGCTTGTGCATCGGCGGTGAATGGATTGTTTATTTTGATAAATATACCAGCCATGCTTATGGTGCAGTGGTATCAAAAGACCTGTTACATTGGACCGATGTATCGGATAAAATAAGTTTTCCAAAAGGCGTAAGGCATGGAACAGCATTTAAAATAGGCAAGGAGGAATTTGATACCATGCAAAATCAAAGGATAAGTAAATAGGATGAAGGCGCTATAATAATTATATGCCTATCTTATTTATGGCGGGATGCAACAGGATAGCTATCTACTTACATACGCTACTTTACAATCTAAATAAATGCTTGCTATGAAGAATTTTTTTTCTTCAACTACTGCGTTCATTGCTGTGCGATTAAGCAGGCGAAATTTACTATCGGTTGTTCTCCTTTTTCTCTACTGCACTTTTTCAACAGTTGTTTTGTCGCAACAAAAATGGCCTTCATCCGGCATTAGTATAAAAGATTACGGCGCTACCGGTGATGGTAAAACCCTTGATACAAAAGCCATCAACGATGCTATAGATGCCGCTGCTAAAAACGGTGGTGGCACCGTCTATTTTCCGGCGGGCACATACTTAAGTTTTTCCATTCATCTTAAAAGCAACATTGCTTTATACCTCGATCAGGGTTGTGTTTTATTAGCGGCTGATTCAACCGCGAATGGCAAGTACGATGAAGCCGAACCCAATGAATGGGGCGATAAATATCAGTACCAGGATTATGGCCATAGCCACTGGCATAACAGTTTAATCTGGGGTGAAAACCTTCAGAATATTTCTATCCTTGGCCCAGGAATCATTAATGGCGCTGGCTTGCGGCGCTTTGCATCGGCGCGGCGGCCCTGGGGCAATAAAGCCATTGCGCTCAAACTTTGCCGCAATGTAACGCTGAAGGATTTTACCATTTTAAATGGCGGACACTTTGGAATACTGGCTACAGGCGTTGACAACTTTACACTCGATAATTTAAAGATGGATACCAACCGCGATGGGATGGATATTGATTGTTGTGCTAACGTTCGCATCTCCAATTGCACCATCAACTCACCCTGGGATGATGCTATCTGTTTGAAAAGTTCGTATGCCTTAGGCTATCTGAAGCCAACAGAAAATGTTACTATCACCAATTGCGGAGTTAGCGGTTATGATCTCGGTACATTTTACAATGGTACCTATCAGCGCAAAGAAGGCAACAGGGTTCCTGACCATCAGGGACCAACAGGTAGAATAAAATTCGGTACCGAATCGAACGGTGGTTTTAAAAACATCACCATCGCTAATTGCGTGTTTGATTTCTGTAGGGGCCTGGCGCTTGAAACCGTTGATGGTGGCTCATTAGAGAATATTACTATCACCAACATTACGATGCGGGATGTGGTGAACGCACCTATCTTTCTTCGGTTGGCGTCCCGCATGCGAACACCCATCAACGATTCAACAATTGGCGCCTTGCGAAGAGTCATTATCAGCAATGTGATAGCCTATAATGCCGACTCGCACTTTGCTTCCATCATCAGTGGCGTGCTGGAAAAAAGCATTGAAGATGTTCAGTTGAATAACATCCGTATCTATTATAGGCCGATGGATTCTGCCATTACAAAAATTCAAACGATGGTACCTGAAAATAGCAAGGGCTATCCCGAACCTGCCAACCTAGGCGTAATGCCGGCTTATGGTTTTTTTATCCGGCATGCAAAAGGGATTCAGTTAAATAATGTGGAAGTAAGTTTTTTAGGAGCGGAAACCCGTCCGGCCTTTATGGTGGATAATGTAAAAGGCATTGCTTTTTTCAGGGTGAAAGCGCAGGCGGCAGTTGGTGTAAAAAATGTGGTTCTGCAAAACACAGAAGACTTTAGTTGGGAAGGAAGGGATAAAGTGAAGAAACTTAAAAAGGTAGAGGCGGCCTCATTTTAATGACATGATTCAATTCAACAGAATGTGTATAAAATATTTCTATTTTCTTTTGCCATTTCTGATTGTTACAACCAACCTCGCTGCTCAAAAAATTTCAATTACAAGCGAGGTTACTATTTCGAGCCCTGATAAGACCATAGCGCTCCATCTTTCTACACAAAGCGGGTCTTTAATGTACGCTATAACTTTTCAGCAAAAACAAGTCATAGCGTCATCGGCAATGGGTATAACCATTAATAGTATTTTAGCAGGCGGCAAAGTAATAATCAGCAAATCATCTTTATACAAATCAGATGAAACCTTTGCCTACCGCGGCGTTCACAGTTTGGCCCATAATAAATGCAATGGTGCTAAAGTAGCTATCATCTCCGGCAATATCCCTTTTGTTATTGAGGCAAGAGTGTTCAACGATGGTGTGGCTTTTCGATACATAATCGAGAACAGGGATTCATCCATTATAGACAAAGAAGAAACATCATTTGCGATTCCGGCCGGAAGCTTTATCTGGTCGCAACCTAATATAAAATACTACGAAGGCCGCTATTCAAAAAGGCTGATAGATACTGTGAAGGGAGGTCTGTTGATGGGGCCTCCGGTAACAATACAACTTCCTGCCAATGCCGGTTATGCAGCCATTACAGAAGGTGGCCTTACCGACTTTGGCGGCATGTCGTTGATAGCAAAAGGCGATCGTGTTTTACAAGCAAATCCAACTGGTGTCACCCGTAAAAAAGGAAGGGTAGAAACACCCTGGCGCATTATTGAAATTGGAAAAGACCTTAACGCCTTAGTCAACTGCGACATTATTGCGGCTGTATCGCCATCGTATGATAAGGCGCTCTTTCCACAAGGTTATGCGACAGATTGGGTAAAACCCGGAAGAAGTGTCTGGTCGTGGCTTGCAGCCAACAGGGCTATCACGCTTCCTAATATGAAACACTTCTCCGACCTGGCCGCTCAATTAGGTTTTGAATACAATTTAGTTGATGAAGGATGGAGTAATTGGAAGGATAGCGCTAATCATCTTGATCAATGGAACATGATGAAAGAGCTGGTAGATTATTCCGCAACAAAAGGGGTAAAAATTTGGGTATGGAAAGCTTACCCGGATAGAGGCGGCATACCGGGAATAAAAGATCCGCAAGACCGCAAAGCCTTCTTTAAAAAGTGTAAAGACCTTGGCATTGTTGGATTAAAAGTCGACTTCTTTGATTCCGAGAATCAGGAGATCATTGACTTCTACCAGGCTGCATTAAAAGATGCTGCGGAGTATCGCCTGATGATGGATTTTCATGGTGCTAATAAGCCAACCGGAGAGAGCCGCACCTGGCCTAATGAAATGACAAGGGAAGCCATTCGCGGAATGGAAAACCGTCCGCCGTGGGCAGAAAGTAATACCGTGTTGCCTTTCACCCGTTACCTGGCAGGTAGCGCCGATTATACGCCCATTCATTTTGGTAACAGGATGGGAGAAGTAAGCTGGGCCCATCATGTAGCCAGTGCGGTTATTTTTACGTCACCCTTCTTATGTTACGGCGCCGACCCACAAAGCATCTTAGATAATCCGGCAAAAGAGATGATACAAAGCATTCCAACTACATGGGATGAAACCCTTGTGCTGCCGCAAAGTACCATTGGTGAGCTAGCAATTTATGCAAGGCGAAAAGGCAGTACCTGGTTTGTAGCCGCGATGAATGGAGAACATGTCTCAAAGACGATCAATACTGATCTTTCATTTTTGAAGAGGGGCAATTACCATTTGCATTTGATAAAAGATGAAAAGGACAAACAGGCCGCTGTATTGTTGGAAACCAAAACAGTTACGTCAGCTCTAAAAATGGTAATAGAGCTAAATGCCGAAGGCGGTTTTGTAGGAAGGTTTGACAAACAATAATTCAACCCATGAGGAGTAGGCTTATACTTTTTTTGACGTTGCTTATCGGAACAAAAGCCGTTGCACAAAACGACTCTCTACCTAAATGGGGCGACTGGAAAGCCTGGGGCGATAATGGCAACGGAACGTATAGCAACCCGGTTCTACCAGGTGATTACAGCGACCTTGATTGCATCCGCGTTGGTGATGATTATTACGCTATTTCCTCCACGTTTCAATATTCGCCGGGTATGATCATTCTACATTCAAAAGACCTGGTAAACTGGAAGGTGTTAAGCCACGTGGTTGCCGACTTAAAGCAGATCTCACCGGAGATGAACTGGGACCGTATGAATCGCTATGGACGTGGCATTTGGGCAGGCGCTATGCGGTATCATGATAAAAAGTTTTGGGTGTATTTCGGTACGCCGGATGAAGGTTATTTTATGAGCACGGCTTCAAAAGCGGGAGGTCCGTGGGAACCCTTGCATACTCTATTGCCGGAGAAAGGTTGGGACGACTGCTGTCCGTTTTGGGACGATGATGGGCAAGGCTATTTCGTAGGAACCAATTTTAGCGATGGCTATAAAATTCACCTGTGGAAGATGACAGCCGATGGAAAAGAATTGATCAAAGAAAGCGATAAAATTATTTACCAAAGCAAGGGCAGCGAAGCCAATAAACTCTATAAGATTAATGGCATCTACTATCATTTTTTCAGCGAAGTAAAAAAGGATGGGCGGGCTGTGATGATGGAACGGGCAAAGAATATCTGGGGCCCATACGAAGGGCCGAAGCAATTAAGCTATTCACAAAAAAAGTTTAATGAACCCAATCAGGGTGGTCTTGTGCAAACTCAAAAAGGAGATTGGTATTTTTTAACGCATCATGGTACCGGCGATTGGAGTGGGAGAGTAATGAGCTTGTTGCCGGTTACATGGATTGATGGCTGGCCGGTTATTGGCAAGGTAGATAGCGCTAAAATCGGCAGCATGGTTTGGTCGGGTAAGATGCCATTGAAAGTAAAGACGAAGGCCGCTATTCAAACAAGCGATGAATTTAATTCTTCCATCTTACAACCGCAATGGGAATGGAATTATCAGCCCCGCAAGGAAATGTGGTCATTAACTGAAAGAGGGGGCTGGCTTCGGTTGCAGGCTTTCGTTCCCCTGCAAAAAGATAATCTTTTGAAGGCCGGTAATACCCTTACGCAACGCACCCTTCGCACCGCAAAAAATGAAGTTGTACTTAAGTTTGACATTAGTGGAATGAAGGATGGGCAGAAGGCCGGCTTATCACATTTCGGATCGCCTAATTATTCTGCTATTGGTGTGACTTGTGATGGTGAAACAAAGACCTTAGAGTACATCGTAAAAGGAATAACTACAACCGGGCCGGTTATTAAGGGCAATGATTTATGGTTAAAAACCACCTGGGGCCTTGATGGAAAGAGCCAGTACGGGTACAGCTTTGATGGCAAAACCTTCACTGCTTTTGGTGATCCTTATCAAATGATGTGGGGCGCCTACCGCGGCGACCGGTTAGCCATTTATAATTACAACAATAAACAAGAGAAAGGCTATGTGGATGTTGACTTTTTTCATTATGAGTATAAAAAATAGTAGCAAATGTTGTACTGAATGGACTACATGGATCGGCATAGATAGAGTACATTCAAATACTGGGTCAATCATTATTTAATCAGTTCAAAGCTTATGAACTTTACGCATTTACTTTCCTCGATAGAGCAAACGCATGTTGCCTTGCAGCAGCAGGCCATCAAAGCCATTAACCGTTCGCTTACCGTGCGCAACTGGCTCATCGGTTATTACATTGTGGAGTTTGAGCAAAAGGGTGAGGACAGGGCAAAATACGGTGAGAGGCTAATGCGCACATTGTCAGAACAACTTGAAAATGGTGGGTATAAAGGCTTGTCTTTTACTAATCTTAATTTATTTCGACAGTTTTATTTAATCTATCCGCACATTGTTCAGACAGTGTCTGAATTTTTAGAAGGTTCGGAAATTCGTCGGACGCTGTCTGACGAATTGAAATCATCTGATTCAATCTTTTTCAAAGATCAAATTGTTCAGACAGTGTCTGAACAATTGACAACAAATAAGGACGAGCAAATTCAGAAGCCATCGTCTGTGTTAAGCGTTCCGGCAGAAAAGATAATAAACCGCCTTTCATTCTCTCACATCACGGAGTTATTACCTATCACCGATCCACTCAAGCGGGCTTTTTATGAAATAGAATGCATCAAAGGAACATGGAGCGTTCGGCAACTAAGAAGGCAGATCAGCAGTTTATACTTTGAACGTAGTGGGCTAAGCGGCAACCCTGAAAAGCTGTCGGCCATCGTAGCTAACAAAGCAGAACAATTACAGCCTTTCGACATCATCAAATCAGTTTACACATTCGAATTCTTAGGACTAAATTCCAAAGATGCGATTGAAGAATCGGACTTGGAAACAGCCTTGCTCGATCACTTGCAACAATTCATGCTGGAACTCGGTCATGGTTTTTGCTTTGAAGCCCGCCAGCAAAAGATACTCATCGGCAATGAATACTTTTTTATCGACCTTGTATTCTATCACCGCATTTTAAAATGCCATGTGCTGATTGACTTGAAAATTGAGGAGTTTACCCACAACAATGCAGGCCAGATCAATACTTATCTAAACTACTGCAAGAAAGAAATTACACAAGCCACTGACAACCCGCCGGTAGGCATACTGATGGTGACTGATAAAAATAAAGCCCTGGTGGAATATGCGACAGCCGGTATGGACAATGCGCTTTTTGTAAGTAAATATTTAGTACAGCTACCCAGCAAAGAGCAGTTGCTGCAATTTGTACAAAATGAATTAAAGAATTTATAAACCCTCTAACGATATGCAAGTACAATCCTTCAAATGCAAAACACTAAACCAGCAGAATCCCTCATTTTTTTGTGCTGTTCTTCTATCTTTTTTATTTTTTACAACCAGTACAAGCTATGCACAAATTGGTAAGCGCTTTCCATCGGAACGTAAGCTGGTAAAGGATCCTGTCACAGGCACGATGCTCACCTTTGCCACCAGTACACCGGCCGGGGATTCAAAAATTTATCAAACCCATACGCAGTGGACAGCCGATGGTGAGTGGCTTATCTTTCGTAGCAACCGGGCTAGAAATGAAGCCTTAGCAGTGAATGAAAAAACAGGCGACATCGTGCAGGTTACCGAAGGCGGATATACCGGTATGCTTTGCGTGGCCCGTAAATCCATGAAGCTTTATTATATGCGCAACGCCTCTACCGATACAGCGCAACGGCGCAGGGGCGGTGGTGCTTTGCAAGTGATAGAAGTTAATCTTGATAAAGTATTTGCCGATAGTAAGAGTGGAAAAATGGCTCCGGCCACTTCGTATCAACGTGTATGCGGAACCATACCGGCTACCATGGAAGCGGGCGGCGATATGGCACTGGATGCGCAAGAGGACGTTGTTTACTTCCGGGTAGGCAAAACAGAGGCAGCAAAGCATTTAGCACCCGATGCTAAAGTTGAAAAAGCATTTGGTCCGCGTAACATGGGTGCAGGCCCGGCTGGCTTAATGAGCATGAGCATTGCAACCGGTGCGTTGAAATATATTGTGTCTGTTCCGTTTCAAATCGGTCATGTTCAAACGAATTATTGGGTGCCGGGTGAGATTATTTTTTGCTGGGAAACCGGTGGCAAATCGCCGCAACGAACCTGGTATGTAAAAGCCGATGGTACCGGTCTTCGGCCCCTGTATCCGGAGTCGGAATATGAATGGGTAACACACGAAGCGGTAATAACAAAAGATGAAGTGGCCATTGCCATTATGGGCCACAGGAAAGTGCAAGGAGTTGATAGTAGCGGCACCGATGTAGGTGGCGCTAACCCCGGACAAGACCCCGCCTGGGGACCATCCGGCACAAGAGAAAAACCAACTGGCCTCGGCATCGTTAACCTGCGAACAAGAGAGATGGTTATCATTGGTCAAACACCCAGTGGTAGCGGGTTATGGCATGTTAATGGTTCGCCGGATGGTCGCTGGGCGGTAGGCGATGATTTCAAAAGAAACATCTATTTGATAGACCGGCATACCCGTGAAATGATCTTGCTTTCTGCCGGTCATAAAGAAACAGCTTCTGATCATCCGCATCCAACATTCAGTGCCGATAGTAAGAAGATTGAAATACAATCGGCGATGCTTTCAGCCGATAACAAGTCCATGAATATTTGTGTGATACCGGTGCCTGAGGAGTGGTTAAAGCGGGTGTATAAATGACGACCATCATTGATTGTTATTTGCGCACTGCAACCCTTTGTCACTCTGAGCTTGCCGAAGAGTTCGTGCGCAGGTCTTGGCCAAATAAAAACGATAACTTACTTAAATGAAGCTTGCCCACAACTACTACGTTTATATTGTACAATGTGCAGATAGCTTTTATTACACAGGAATCACAAACGATGTAGATCGACGAGTGATCGAACATAATGAGGGTATCAATCCCTCCTGTTATACATTTAAAAGAAGGCCAGTGATACTTAAACATTTTGAACATTATACCGAAGTTGTTCAAGCTATACAAAGAGATAAGCAATTGAAGGGATGGTCAAGAGTAAAGAAAGAAGCGTTATTTGTTCAGGACTTTGAGTTGCTAGTTCAACTTTCCAAATCCAGGTCTCAACAAGCTTTGCGTGATCAGGACAGCCCACGCACTAACCCTTCGACAAGCTCAGGGTGACAGCGCTGCAAAGAACCCTTGAGGCGTCAAAAAAATGAAATCATGAAACACTTTATTTTAATAGCCATACCAATCACCCTTTTCTGTAAAAGCTTCGCCCAGGACACCCTCAACCCCTTGCAAGGCGACATTCGAGTACACGACCCGGTAATGATAAAAGCAGGCGCTACTTATTATGTTTTGGGAACCGGTAAAGGCATCTCCGCTAAAACATCAACCGATAAAATTCATTGGACGAGAGCCAATCCCATCTTCCCCGCAAAGTCAACACCCGCCTGGTTTAAGCAAGACATTCCTACACAAGACAGTGCCTTATGGGCGCCGGACATTCATTATTATAAAGGCAAATATTATCTCTATTATTCTGTATCGGCGTGGATGAATTTTAGTTCAAGCATTGGCCTTGCCACCAACACAACGTTAGATACAGCCGATAAAAATTACAAGTGGGTAGATGAAGGCCAAATCATTAGTTATAAAAATGGCGGCGATGGAGTAAATGTTATTGATCCCAATGCTTTTCGCGACAGTGATGGAAAGCTTTGGTTGTTTTATGGTTCGTATAAAGCCGGTTTGCGATTGGTACAATTAAATCCGGTAACCGGAAAATTATTAAACCATAACCCGGAACGAACCACCATCACTACTTCTTTAGGTGAAGGCGTGTTTGTCATCAAAGGGCATGGCTGGTATTACATTTTTGCTTCCCGCGGAAGGTGTTGTGCCGGCATGCAAAGCACCTATCAAATTGTAATGGGACGCTCAAAAGATGTTCATGGACCTTACCTGAATAAGGAAGGGAAGAGTTGGGTAGATAATAACTACAGTGTTTTTCTTGCCGGCGATTCTACAGAACCGGGCCGGGGTCACAATGGATTTTTTACCGAAGGCGATTCAACTTTTATTGTATATCATGCGTACACAAGAGCAGCTAATGGTGCGTCACTACTTAATATAAAACCATTGCATATTGATAAAGAAGGATGGCCCGATTTAGTTGCTACTGATAAATTATTTAAAAGAGAAGTAGATTGATTTTGTACTGAGCGGGAGAATAACGATTAAGCTTTTCTTGCCTCGCACTCTTGTACGTTTTGTCCGCTATTCAGCACTTCGTCGTGGCAACGAACCCACCCCGGGTTTTATAGCAAAATCATTCGTTTATTTCGCCCCTCCAGGGAGGGGATGTGTCCTAAAGCGGTAGCACCTTCAGGCTGTTTATCCCCTCCCTGGAGGGGCGGCAGATTGTTGTCTTAAAGAACTCGTCGAAAGGGGTGGGTTTACACTCATCACTAAAAAACATTTTAAGTCTAAATAGCATGAAATATTTTTCTTCCCTTCTTCACTCTTTGTTTGCCTTCCTTGTCATCGCAAGCATGCCCAATGCCGTAAGTGCACAAGCTCTCAATATCAAGAATGATGTATTCTGGAATACCAAGGACGGACGCCCTATCTACAGCCAGGGTGGTGGAATATTCAGGTTCACCGACTCTGTTACAGGCATAAAAAAATACTACTGGTACGGCGTTCATTATAAAGAGGCGGAGGCCTATCGCAACAATCCCTCCATTACACAAACCACCAACACATTTGAATCCATTACGTGTTATAGTTCTACCGATCTGGTCAACTGGATATTTGAAGGCGACGTGCTAACCGCAGATGAACTCATGAAACATGATGGCAAAAAAACCTGGGTAGGCCGTTTAGGGGTTGCGTACATAAAGGAGCTAAAGCAATACGCCATGTTTGTTCAGCATGGGGCCCAGGTATTGATTTGTACAGCTGCTACACCCGCGGGACAATTTACCTGTCATCAGCAAATAAGTATGAAGGAGATGATTGGCACCACCAACACTGGCGATCAAACCGTTTTTACTGATGAAGACAGTGGTCTGTCATATCTTATTTATTCCTATGGCAGTGGCCGCAACAAAATCTATGTTTCTGAAATTGGTGTGAAAGGCGGTATGATAAACCTGTTAGATTGTACAAAAGTATTTCAAGGCGAAAGCCGCGAAGGAAACTGTATGTTCAAGTATAAAAGCAGGTTTTATATGTGCGCCTCCAACATCTATGGCTGGGATGCTTCACTGGCTTATTATCTCGTTGCCGATAACATCGGGGGGCCTTATGAACCAACTAACAACATGCAGGTGATGACCGGTTGCGCCGATGACTATGCCCATGTAACACAGACAGGCTTCTTCTTCAATGTAAAAGGCAGCAATGAGGAAACGGTTATTTACTGTGGCGACCGGTGGGCGGATTTTGCAGGAAACGGCTTAGGATACAATCAATGGTTTCCTCTTTCATTCAATGGCAAAACGCCCTGGTTCAATTCACTCGGTTCGTGGAATATAAACGCAGGCACTGGAGATTGGAAAGTGGCTGCTGACAATAACTATGTAAAGAACGGAAGCTTTGAAGCAGACCGTAAAAACATCCCCAGTAAAGTAAAGCCGGTGCAGCAACAATTAACCGGTTGGGTGACGACTGTTATTGAAGGAACTGCTATCAGTCTTGACAGCGCCACATCACCTTTTTTAAATTATAACAACACTGAAAGCGACAGGAAAATTGTTATTGGAGAAAAGAGTTTGAACATCAGCGACAGGGTTAGTTTTAAGCGAAAGGTTTCGCAGGAGATTGTGTCTTCTCCCAACGTAAAATTGGAAGATGGATATTACAAAATGACGGCGAAGATTAAGAACAGCAGCGGGTTTGGTGTGCTGCAACTATATGCTGAAAGCAATGGCAAGATATTTACGTCAAGCTTCAGGGAGGAAAACCCTTCCTGGAAACTTATTGAAATAAAACGCATACAGGTAAAGAAAGGAAGGGTTGAAATTGGTTTTGAAGCAACGGGTACCGCCAATGCCTTTTGCTATGTAGATGATGTGTCGCTGGTGAAAATGAAATAACTGCAAACAGCTTTCGACAGACAACTATCTGTCATAACGATAACAACTGTACACTTAACGTGGAAAGGCTAAAATGAATCTACCGTAATGCTTCTCATGACGCATCAGGATGGCTTGTTGCCATAAAAATTTACTTTCCATTCCTTGATTGTTTGCTATGAAAAAGATTACGTTTCCCCTCTTGTTTTTGCTGCTTTGTATGTCCGCATTTGCACAACCCGTTTTAGGAACCGGCGGACAAAAAATGCCCAACGAATGGATTGATAAAGACACCCATCATAAAGTGGTAAAGCTTACCCGGGCCGGCGGCAGCAACCTTAGTTTTTACTTTCACAACAATCCGTTTATCGGCAACAAAATGGTGTACTACAGCAGCAATGCTAACCTGGCTGCCACAGATCAAAAAGTAGAATCTTCTGATGCGGCCCTGTCGCGAAATAAACAGCTTCATTTACTTGATCTTACCACTTTCAAAGACGAGCAACTAACGCAACAGGCATCGCCTATGAATGGCGAGATTGTACACAATAAAACCGGAGACATCTATTATCAAATTAAAGACAGCGTTTGGTGCGTGAATGCGGTGACGAAGAAGAACCGGCTGGTATATGTTTTTCCAAAAGATTTTCAATCAACAATAAGTACGGTGAATGCCGACAATACCTTACTGGGCGGCGTTTGGAACGAGGAAAAAGAGAAGGAGCTTTTTAAGCTACATCCCAACAAGAGTGATTACTTCAACGTTATTTACGAAGCCCGCCTGCCACGAACCTTGTTCACGGTAAATGTAAAAACCGGCCAACTTACCAAGCTATTTACCGACAGCGCCTGGCTGAATCATGTGCAGTTTTCTTCCACCGATCCATCCCTGTTAATGTTCTGTCACGAAGGCCCCTGGCATAAAGTAGATCGCATCTGGACCATCAACATAAACAGCAAAGAAGTTAAGCTAATGCACAAGCGAACAATGGACATGGAGATAGCAGGGCACGAGTGGTTTGCACCCGATGGAAGCCGCATCTGGTACGACTTACAGCAGCCGCGCAGTGTGAAATTTTTTGTGGCCGGTACCGATGTAAAAACCGGAGCAGAGAAAAAATATGAGTTGCAGCGTGATGAATGGAGCATTCATTTCAACATCTCGCCCGATCAAAAATGGTTCTGTGGAGATGGCGGCGATGCAGGCCAGGTGGCCAAAGCAAAAGATGGTATGTGGATCAATTTATTCAAGCCCGACGGCGATCATTTTGTACGAACGCAATTAGTGAATATGAAGCATCATAATTATCATTTGGAACCCAATGTGCATTTTAGTCCGGATGGTAAGTGGATTATTTTCAGGGCCAATTTTGAGGGTATTGAAAATGTGTATGCGGTAGAGGCAAAGCCTTGATAGTTGATAGTTGATAGTTGATAGTTGATAGTTGATAGTTGATAGTTGATAGTTGATAGTTGATAGTTGATAGTTGATAGTTGATAGTTGATAGTTGATAGTTGATAGTTGATGTAAAATTGATTAAGATAAGATAAGATTGAAGTAATTGAAGCGGCGCCGTAGGCGTCAAACCCTGGTAGAAGAATGTCCCTGATTTCCCGCGGCTGCTGAGGAGCCGAACCTATTGCCGAATAGAATTACAGAACGTACACGAGTGTCCTTCAAAGCCTCAGGATATACAGTGCAAGAGAACCTTTATAGATAGAAGAACCGCTGGTTCATAAATAAAAACATACATGCTTAAACGAATTTTAATTATTGGTTTATCATTTCTAATCCTTCAGGCAAATGCGCAGTTAAAATGGCCGGCCATTACACAACAAGCAAAGCCATGGACCCGCTGGTGGTGGGAGGGCAGTGCCGTTAATAAAACAGACCTTACGTATAACCTCGAACAATACAAAAACGTTGGTTTGGGTGGTGTAGAAATCACACCTATTTATGGCATTTACGGCCACGAAAAACAGGCGATTAATTTTCTTTCGCCAAAGTGGATGGAGATGCTCGATCATACATTGGCAGAAGGAAAACGTTTAGGCCTTGGCGTAGATTTGGCCAATGCTACCGGTTGGCCTTTTGGCGGTCCATGGGTTACGGATGCTGATGCCAGCAAAACCGTTTATTACAAAACCTATTCGGTAAAAGCGGGTGAGCAATTACAAGAACCCATCGTTTACAAACAAGAGGCTTTAGTGCGAACGGCTAATAATAAACAAGCCAGCATTGATAGCATTTTACAGCCGCTATCTGCCAATAAAAATTTACAGTCTTTGGCGCTGGACCAAATCATCTTTCCGGGTAACCTTCCGTTGAAAGCGTTGATGGCCTACTCCAATAATGGAGCGGTATTAGATCTTAGCAATAAGGTTGATAGGACCGGAAAACTAAGCTGGACGGCACCTTCAGGCAATTGGACCTTGTATGCACTCTTTGTGGGATTACACGGAAAAATGGTAGAAAGGGCCGCACCCGGTGGTGAAGGCTATGCCATTGATCATTTTTCATCTGCTGCGGCAACTGATTATTTTAAAAAATTTGATGACGCTTTTAAGGGGCATAATGTATCGTACCTCCGCGCCTTTTTTAACGACTCGTACGAAGTGGATGATGCAAGAGGACAAAGCAACTGGACGCCTCTTTTATTCGAAGAATTCAGGAAGCGGAAAGGCTATGATTTAAAGGAACAATTACCAGCCTTATTTGGAAAAGACGATGCTGATAAAAACAGGCGGGTGCTGTATGATTACCGGGCAACGATTGATGAATTATTGCTGGAACATTTTACAGAGCAGTGGAAGAAGTGGGGTGCATCAAAAGGAGCGATGGTGCGAAACCAATCGCATGGCTCACCGGCTAACACATTGGACTTATATAGCGCTGTTGATATTCCGGAAACAGAAGGCACCGATATTTTGCGATTCAAATTTGCTTCATCGGCAGCCAATGTTACCGGCAAGCTGCTTGCTTCTTCTGAGTCGGCTACCTGGTTGAATGAACATTTTTTATCAAGCTGGGGCGATGTAAAAAAGGCAATCGATTTATACTTTCTCGGTGGCGTTAATCATATCTTTTATCACGGTTCCGCCTACTCGCCAAAAGCAGTGCCATGGCCCGGTTGGTTGTTTTATGCTGCGGTTCATTTTCAACCCACCAATCCGCAGTGGAAAGATTTTGGCACCCTGAATAATTACATCACCCGTGTGCAATCTTTTTTGCAAATGGGTAAGCCTGATAACGATGTGTTGTTGTATTATCCGATCATTGACCGCTACTCGCAAACCGGTGGCGAACTGCTTCAACATTTTGATGGCATGGAACGCAACTTTACCGGCACCGATTTTGAAAAGGCCTCGAAGTGGATGTTGGACAACGGCTATAGCTTTGATTTTTTTTCCGATAGGCAACTGCAAAAAATAAGCAGAGCAACAACTGGATTAACATCCGGTGGCAATAGTTATAAAACCATTTTATTGCCGGCAAATAAATTCATTTCAGAAAAAAGTTTTCAAAAAATTATTGATCTCGCTAAGGCCGGCGCTACTATTCTTGTTTATAAAAATTTACCACAAGATGTACCGGGTTTTGGCAATGTGGAAGCCAGAAGAAAACAGTTTAAGGAGTTAAGTACTTTGTTGTCTTTTAAAGAAGCCGGTAAGGTAAAAACAGCCACTGTAGGCAAGGGTTCTATCGTATTAAGCGATGAGATGGAAGAACTGCTAAAAGCCGCTGGCATCAGTAAAGCTGTGGAAGCAGAAGACCTTTCTGCTATCAAACGAAAGAATGGCGATGGGGCAACCTATTTCATTAATAACCGCAGTAATAAGCCAATACAAAAATGGGTCACGTTCAATGAAGCGGCAAAGGCCGTAGTATTGTTTGATGCCATGACGCAAAAAAGCGGATTGGCAAAATGGAAGGCATCTGGTAAGGGTGGGGTTACTGTTTATATTTCCTTACAGCCTTTTGAATCATTGATCGTTCGAACATACAACGCATCCAAAACCGGGACAGCATTTCAATACGCTCAGCCAACAGGCAGTTCTCACGAAATTGGCGGCTTATGGTCGGTGGAATTTTTAACCGGCGGACCCGTGTTGCCATCAAAACAAACCACCACTAAATTAGGCTCATGGACAGAATTTGATGGACAGGATGTAAAGAATTTTTCAGGCACCGCCAAATACAGCACCAGCTTTCAAAAGCCCACCGGTAGCGTTTCTTCGTGGTTATTGAACTTAGGCGACGTACACGAAACGGCCGAAGTATTTTTGAATGGTAAGAAGCTGACAACCTTAATCGGACCAACGTTTCAAACTACTATTCCTTTATCGCTGTTGCAACAAACGAATACACTTGAAATTATCGTTGCCAACCTTATGGCTAACCGTATTTCGTATATGGATAAGGCTACTCTTCCCTGGAAAATATTTTACAATACCAACATGCCGGCAAGGCGGCGGGAGAACAGTAAGAACGGCCTCTTCGATGCCTCAGGCTGGAAGCCTTTACCGTCGGGGCTTTTGGGGCCGGTAACGCTAACGGCTCTTGAGAATAACCAATAAGAGGTAGTTTTAAAGCCTATCTCAATACAAACAAAAAGGCGTATGCATTATCAGCAATCAATTAAAAAAAACCTGCTCCTCATTTTATCATGGCTGTTTTCTGTGGCATTGTATGCACAGCAAACGGTTTCAGTAGGCATGAACATAGGTGCTGCAAATACAATAATTGATCGTAACATTTACGGCCATTTTTCAGAGCACTTAGGCCGGTGTATTTATGATGGCTTTTGGGTTGGCGATACTATGAAGGTGCCAAAGAAAGACCGCATACGGTTAGACGTTGTCGAAGCGTTAAAGAAGATTCAAATCCCTAACCTGCGTTGGCCCGGCGGTTGCTTTGCCGATGAATATCATTGGCGCGATGGCATTGGCCCAAGGCCGCAACGGCCAAAGATGGTGAACACTAATTGGGGTGGCGTAACGGAGGATAACAGTTTCGGCACACACGAGTTCATGGAGCTTTGCGAGTTGCTGCATTGCCAACCTTATATCGCTGGAAATGTCGGTAGCGGCACGGTGGAAGAAATGGCGAAGTGGGTAGAGTATTTCAATTTTGATGGTGTTAGTCCAATGGCAAATTTGCGGAAAGAAAACGGCCATGCCGCGCCATGGAAAGTAAGCTTTTGGGGCGTGGGCAACGAGAGCTGGGGCTGCGGTGGAAATATGACGGCGGAGTTTTATGCCGACCAATATCGCCGCTATGCCACCTATGCCCGTAACTACCCTGGCGCACCACTTAAGCGCATTGCCAGCGGCGCCAGCGACAGGGATTATCACTGGACGGAAACGCTGATGAAGAACATTGGTCCGGGTCGCATGTGGGGCCTTACGCTTCACTATTACACGCTGCCCACCGGCAGTTGGCGGGCCAAAGGATCGGCTACAAATTTTGATGAACAACAGTACTTTAAAACAATGAAAAATTGTTTGGTGATGGACGAGCTGGTAACGAAACATTCGGCCATCATGGATAAATATGATAGTGCAAAACGAGTGGCTTTGGTGGTAGATGAATGGGGTGTTTGGACGGATGTAGAACCCGGCACCAATCCCGGATTTTTGTACCAGCAAAACAGTCTGCGTGATGCACTGATTGCCGGCACAACCTTGAACATTTTTAATAACCATGCAGATAGGGTGAAGATGGCCAACCTGGCGCAAACGGTAAATGTGTTGCAAGCTATTATTCTTACAAAGGGCCGCCAGATGCTGCTTACACCCACTTATTATGTGTTTGATTTGTATAAGGTGCACCAGGACGCAAAGCTGATCCCGCTTCAGTTTCAGAGCCCCGACTATGTTTCAGGAACAGATAAAATTCCGGCGCTGAATATTACGGCATCAAAGGATTCCATGGGAGCCATACATATTTCATTGGTCAATCTCGATCCTTCTAAATCTATCACCATCAATACTACTGTTGATGGTTCCTGGAAAGGTGTAACAGGGCAGGTGCTCACCTCAACATCATTCACGGACATCAATACATTTGAGCAACCTTTTACGGTGAAACCAAAAGCTTTTACCGGCGCTAAAAAAGAAGGAAGCGGGCTATCGGTAACCGTGCCTTCCAAATCAATCGTAGTGCTGGAGTTGAAGTGACCTCACCCCCGGCCCCTTTCCATCAGAGATGGAGAGGGGAGAAATTGTTGGATGTTTACTATTGTTTACAATAGCCGTTTTATGTGTTATGTTTTCATGGAACACTGCAGGGTAGGTAAATAAATCTACTGTGAATGGCGTAATGTAGGTATGCTTCGTGCTTATGAGGTAGTAGTGATAAAAGATGATTTTAAAAAATGAAAAGGCTATAAAGGCATGAATAAAATTGAAACCATACGCATACCGGCCGATGAAATGCAATCCACCTTCAATGCTATTTTATTGACCCTTGGATTTAACAAAGACAAGGCTTTACAATGCGCCACAATCTTTACGTCAAACAGTGTAGATGGTGTGTACACGCATGGTGTAAATCGCTTCCCCATCTTTGTTCAATACGTAAAAGAAGGCTTGGTGAATAAAGACGCAGAACCTTTACCGGAAGCGGCTTTTAACGGAATAGAACAATGGGATGGCCAACTTGGGCCCGGAGTTTTAAATGCCGTTGTAGCAACCGATAGAGCAGTGCTATTAGCCAACCAAAATGGAATTGGTTGTGTAGCGCTCCGAAACACGAATCATTGGATGCGCGGTGGTTATTACGGTTGGCAAGCGGCTAAAAAAGATTGTGTGTTTATCGGTTGGTCGAATACTATTGCCAACATGCCGGCCTGGGGTGCGGTGGATGCAAGACTGGGCAATAATCCATTAGTGATAGCGGTGCCTTACAGTGAGGAAGCCATTGTGATGGACATGGCCATGTCGCAATTTTCCTTTGGAGCGATGGAGTTAGCGCAAGGAAAAGGAGAGAAGCTTTCAGTGCCCGGCGGGTATGATAGTAACGGACACCTTACTGATGATCCGGGAGCTATTCTTGAAACGAAAAGAACCTTGCCGGTTGGTTATTGGAAAGGAGCGGGCCTTTCTTTATTGTTAGATATTCTGGGTGCTATTTTATCCGGTGGATTAGCCACCAATCAGGTTACAGCGCTGGGTAAAGAGCGAAGTTTATCGCAGGTGTTTGTTTGTATCAATTTATCAAAACTGAAAAATTATAAGAGCATTGAAAGTTGCATCCGGTCTATCATTGACGACTACAAGGCATCAATAAAAGAAGGCGATAAAGAAATCATTTATCCCGGCGAAAGCGTGGTTAAAAAAAGGGCACAAAACATAGCGAAGGGCATTCCGGTATTAGCTAACGTGTGGAATGAAATAAGGGCGTTGATGTAAGTGATTATAGCTTAGTTGGTGGAAAAAGAACTGTTCTTTACTGAAGAAACTTTATTGACTCGATGACCACCGATACCGGTAGAGCCAGCAAGTGTAAACGCTATACTAATTCAGTGTAACTGCTACTGCGCTTGCTGGTTGTTTGTCATGCTGAGGCACGAAGCATCTTTGGCTACATTGTAAAGAACAACACAAAGAGTATGCTCATAACACTTTCGTTTATAAAGCTTTTCCAATGTCCCTCCTGCCTCGGGATGACAAGACGAGAAGGTTTATGATAGGAGGTTAATTGCATGCTGAATAAGTTAGTCTCGTCCATTGTTTTATTGCCGCGACGTCTCCCCTCTGCAACTCTGTTGGAGAGGGGGGGTGACGCCGGCTGTTGGCTGTTTTGCGTGAGGGATAGCAGCGGTTATCGCCCCTCCCGGCCTCCCCACAAGGGGAGGAGCCATCCGCACGATGAGCTCTTGCGAATAGCCCGGCCCTTTGCCGTGAACTTAGGATTGGACACGCCAATGGTATGTCCCTACGCATAAAACGACCCGGCAAAGGGACACGCCTAAATCTTCATTGAAATAACTCATACGTATGAACCTTAAAAAAATTCTCGTACTCATCCTCATTGCAAATGCGTTCATCTCTAATGCGCAACGGGTAAAATACAATTTCAACAGTGACTGGAAAGTATTTGTCGGCGATGCAAAAGAGGCAGAGACGCCTGGCTTCAACGATGCTTCGTGGAAGCATGTTACCGTGCCCTATGCCTGGAACGAAGACGAAGCTTTTAAGAAAGACATTGCTGATTTATCTGACAGCATTGCCTGGTATAGAAAGCATTTCAAAGTGCCCGCATCTGCCAAAGGTCAAAAAGTTTTTTTAGAGTTTGAAGGCATCAGGCAGGCAGGCGATTTTTACCTCAACGGTACCTATGTTGGCCTGCACGAAAATGGTGCGATGGCTTTTGGATTTGATGTATCGGACCTAATAAGTTTTGATGGCGAAAATGTAGTGGCGGCACGCATTGACAACGACTGGAACTATAAGGAAAAAGCAACCGGGCAAAAGTTTCAGTGGGAGGATAAAAACTTCAATGCTAATTATGGTGGCATTAATAAAAATGTTTACCTGCATGTGGTTCCGAAGGTTTATCAAACGCTTCCATTATACTCAAACCTGCAAACAACCGGGGTTTATATCTATGCCGACAATTACAATATCAAAGGCAGGTCAGCTACAATTCATGCGGAGTCGCAAGTGAAGAATGAGAGCAAGGAGACACAACAAATAACTTATCAGGTTTCACTAACAGACATAGCCGGCAAGACGATAAAAACATTCACTGGTGATAAGACAGTGATAGCTCCCGGCGAAACAAAAACAGTCAAAGCTTCCTCACAAACAGAGGGCTTAAATTTTTGGAGTTGGGGCTACGGGTTTTTATACAATGTGCAAACTACATTGCTTGTAAACGGCAAGCCCACCGATGTGGTTACCACCAAAACCGGTTTCCGAAAAACAGAATTTAAGAACGGTATGATTTACCTGAACGACCGGGTAATAATGATTCACGGTTACGCACAACGCACCAACAATGAATGGCCGGCCATAGGCGTGTCGGTGCCGGCCTGGATGAGCGATTATAGCAATGGCATGATGGTAGAAGGCAACGCCAACTTAGTAAGATGGATGCACATTACGCCGTGGAAGCAAGACGTGGAAAGCTGCGACAGGCAAGGCTTAATGGAGGCGATGCCTGCCGGCGATTCGGAAGGTGATGTAACCGGTGCCAGATTGGAGCAACGAAAAGCCGTAATGCGTGATGCCATCATTTATAACCGCAATAACCCAAGCATTATTTTCTATGAAAGCGGTAACAAAGGCATTCGCGAAAGCAATATGAAAGACATGCTCGACATCAAAAATAAATATGATCCTTTTGGCGGAAGAGTTATAGGTGCCCGTGAAATGTTGGACAGCAAAACCGCTGAATACGGTGGCGAAATGTTGTACACCAACAAGAGTGGCCGCATACCATTTTGGGCTATGGAATATTCAAGGGATGAGGGTTCAAGAAAGTATTGGGACGACTATACACCGCCGTATCATAAAGATGGTGATGGCCCGCAGCATAATGGCCAGGATGCACGTACCTACAACCGCAATATGGAAAGCCATGCGATAGAGAATGCAGTACGATGGGCAGAGTTTTGGAAAGAGCGGCCTGGCACCGGAAAGCGGGTAAGCAGCGGTGGTGTAAACATCGGTTGGGCAGAAGCGAACTCGCATCATCGTGGTGAAGAAAATTATCGTCGTAGTGGTGAAGTAGATGCGTTACGCATAAAGAAGCAAAATTTTTACGCCGACCAGGTAATTTGGGATGGATGGGTAAACCCGGAGAAAGATCACCTGCACATTATCGGCCATTGGAATTATAAAGAAGGTGTGAAGAAAGATATATTCGTGATCTCTTCAGCCGATAAAGTAGAGCTGAAAGTGAATGGTAAATCATTAGGCTTTGGAGCAAAAAGTAACGACTTTGTTTTTACTTTTAAGAACATCGAATGGCTGCCCGGAACCATTAGCGCTGTTGGCTACAATGCAGCCGGCAAGCCGGTTTGCACGGATCAGCTTACAACGGCCGGTGCACCGGTAGCATTAAAGTTAACAGCTATAAAAAGGCCAACTGATTTTGTTGCCGATGGTCATGATATAGCTTTAATAGAAGTGGAAGTGGTGGATGCAAAAGGGCAGCGTTGCCCAACTGCGTTGAACATGATTACTTACAAATTAGATGGCCCTGCAGAGTGGCGGGGCGGCATGGCTATGGGTCCGGATAACTATGTATTGGCTAAAAGTTTTCCGGTAGAAGGCGGCGTCAATCGCTTTATGATTCGCTCCACCACAAAGCTTGGATCAATCACAGTAAAAGCGTCTGCGGATGGCCTTAAAGACGCCACCATTACGCTAACAACAAAACCATTTGTAACCCAAGATGGTTTAGCTAATATGTTGCCCTCTGCCGGCTTACCTTCTAATTTAGACAAAGGCCCTACGCCATCAACGCCATCATACACCATCACCAGAACGCCCATCAACATTGTAAGCGCAACCGCCGGTGCCCGCGCCGACAGCGCCTTTGCCAGCTTTGACGATAATGAAAGAACCGAATGGGTGAATGATGGAAAACTCTCTACGGCATGGATCGAATACGATTTAGAAAGGCCGGCCACCGTAAGTGAAATCACTATCAAGCTGAATAATTTTCGTTCACGAATTTATCCCTTGCTGATCACTGTTGATGGTAAAGAAGCCTTCAAGGGAAATACGCAAACTACACTGGGCTATTATACCATCAAGTGCAATCCGCAGCTGGGGAAAAAGGTGCGAATACAACTTACCGGTGTGTCTGCCGATAAAGGCACCAACTCAGAAGTTGAAGTATCGGGAAAAAAGCTGGATGATGGTATGGCAAGAGATGATGCAAATGCAAAGGGCACATTAAGTATCATTGAAGTGGAAGTGTACGAGGCATTGAGAAAATAATTGGTTTTAGTTGGAGAGGATTTGGTCGTGCCGGCGCGTCGCCGTCGGGCTATTTGCGGCCCCCATTCCGACCTTCCCCCGACGGGAGGAAGGCCACCGGAGCACAGCCCTTACTTATGCAATCACTCACTATTTTTATCAATTAGTCTTTCGTTACAACTTTTCTATCAATGGACGATCACGAAGCATAACAGATACCCCACTGTCCAGCGCCTTATTGCGTGTTGTCTTAATGCTTCACTGTGCTGCAAAGAAGGTAACACGCAATACAGCGCCTTCAGTTGCTACCCATCATCAGCGACTAAAAGTATATGATTCAAACTACTTGTGATAAGGTAACAAGTCATGTAAGAAGGATTGCTGACACAGTGAATAATTGAAACGAGTAGTAACTGACCGTTGTGCGCCGGCCCGGCAAAAACAGCGGAGCATTTGTTTTTAGCCTTGATCTTTTGCTCCACTTTTTTTGTCAAGGAAAAAAGTGGAAAACAAACAATAAGAAAGACACAATAAGATAGCATCAAACCCACCCGCACAAAGCGTTCCGAAGGAACGCAACGACATATATATAATGATTTTTCCTACCCATAAACCGTTCCTAAGCAACGAGACAAAGACAATTTCCACGAAATGAAAAATCATATCCTAAACCATCTTTTTTGTAAACCGTACCTTAGTTGGTAGCATCCCGCCAAAAGTAAAAAATCAAAAAAATCTGCATGACATACGAAACTGTTTCCGAGGCCATCAACGATTTAAAAAGCCGCGGCTTTACCGAAGACTTTAACCTACAGGAAAACTGCATCGTGTGCAATGCAAAAAAGTTCACACCCGATGAATTCGAGATCAGTGAAGTCTATCGTTTTGAAGGCGACAGCGACCCCGGTGATGAAGCCGTAGTGTATGGCATAGAAGGCAAAGATGGCACCAAAGGAAGCCTGGTGAATGGCTATGGCTACTCCTCAGAACCAATGGGCGAAGCGATTGTAAAAAAGCTGAAAATGGATATTCATTGATGCCCGCCCGGTCGTTGCAAGGGTTTTTAAACCCTCTGGCCATCAGGAAAAAACATCCTTGGATATTGTTGCCATTGGCCGGCTCTATTGTTTTTATTGCTCTTTACTTAGTAGCTGCAAGCCTTTACCCTGGCGGCTCTCAGGCCGATACACATTCAAAAGGTTTTAGCTGGATGCATAATTATTGGTGTAACCTGCTGAATGAAAAAGGTATTAACGGCGAGGTAAATGGGGGAAGGGCCGTAGCACTCCTGGCGATGGCGGTATTAGGATTAACGTTGGTAAGCTTCTGGATTATTACAGCATCCTTAGCTGCCTTTTCAAAACCGGTTAAACTACTTGTTATTGTTTCAGGAATCATTGCAGTAGCCCTGCTTCCGGCCCTGCCATCAGCTTATCATGATGTGGTGATTAACGTCTCCGGCTTCTTTGGCCTCATCGCTATGGCGGCTGTGTATGTAGCGGTATATAGAAATGGATGGATGAATTTATTTGCCTTCGGTATTTTCAATTTACTGTTGGTGGGATTGAACAATTATCTCTATCATTCCGGCGGGTCTTTATACTACCTGCCCCTTGTGCAAAAAATTTCCTTTGCTTCTTTTTTGTTATGGATTTGCTTAGTAGATGTAAGGCTGTATCAACGCTCGTTGCCGGATAAGTAGATCATAGTTCGCCCTGATGAACTTCACCGGTGTTCATTTCCACCACTACATTGACTGCTAATTTCTTCTCCATCACATAATCATCCATCACATAACCGCTGCCAATGTCTATCTTTTCTTCACCCACTACTACAAAGCCTAATTTCTCATAAAAGCCTTTAGCGGCATTAAAACGGTTCACGTTTAAACGCAGGGCTGTAGCGCCTTTGGGCCTTATGGCGGCAATCACCTGGTTAATGGCAAACCTTCCCGTGCCGCGGCCTTGCTGGTTCATTAATACATACACTTTTTGCAATTTGTAAATGCCCGGTTCCACTTCGCTAAAGGAAGCAAAGCCCACCGGAATAGCGATGTTGTAGATGATGATAAACTGATGTCCCGATGCCATTTGTTTTTCTAGTGCGGTCTGGCTGTATATCAGGTTCATCATATACCGCACCTGCGCCGGTTTTAAGATCTTTTCGTACGTCTGTGGCCATATTTGTTTGGCCAGTGTGCGTACCAGTGATATATCTTCAGCCGTGGCATTACGGATGGTAAATACAGGATCGGCTTTATACAATCCTTTTGATACACGCCGGTGTTGCCGGATCAATCGTAACGCTAACACAAGGGCAAAAACGTTGGTAGCTAAAGCGCCAAGCACCAATAGGCCTGCCTGGCTGCTCACTACCTGTTGCGACACAAACAAACAGCCGTCGTACAAACCATGAAAAAAGGTGGCTAATACCAAACCTGTCACTAACAAAATCCATCGTCGTTCATAATTGAACTTTGCCTTGCCTACATAGTAACCCATAATAACGCCGTAAGAGGCATGGCCCGGTACACTTAAGACCATGCGGGCAAGTCCGGTTCCAATGCCTCCGTGTTGCGGATCTAACACATAGCCGATATTTTCCAGCGTGGCAAAACCCATCCCAATCATTACGCCATGCACAATACCATCCAATGGTTCATCAAAACTTCTTCGGGTAAAAGAATAAAATCGTAATGGTACAAATTTTACAAATTCCTCCACCAGCGCTACGCCCAGAAAAGCAAAAACAAAAGTGCCGTTGATGGTTTTATCCAGCTTAAAATAACCTGCCGCAATTTCCAGCACAATGGCCGGAATAGTAGCTGCAACGCCCCAAAGAAAGCTAACGAATAGTACCGACGCCGGCTCGCGGTCAAACTTATCGCGGTAGCTGATAAAAAGAATTATAGCAGCCGCCGGTGCTATGGCAATCGCTACTAAGGTCGCAATATTCATAAAGCAGTTTTATCGTGAAGATAACAGCGGCCCGAACGGGGAACAATTTTTATATATCTTTTTGTTATGAAAGGAAAGCGACTTTTTACGATTGGGTTTGTGCTATTGGTAACGTATGCTAAGGCGCAGCAGTTTGGCGCTTTTCCACCGGCTACCAAATGGTTGCAGATAAAAACGGATACGGCCAGAATCATCTTTGAGGCGGCTAACTATCAATCGGCTGAAAACATCGCCACCATCATTCACCGGCTCAACGTGGAAAACCCAAACCCTTTGGGTAATAAGGTGCGACAGATAAATATTTTACTTCATAAAAACACCACACTCGCTAATGGGTATGTGTCCCTGGGGCCGTTTCGCAGCGAATATTATTTGGTTCCTTCGTCCAATATTTTTGAATTTGGTACTACACCCTGGCAGCAGGACCTGGCCACGCATGAATACCGGCATGTTCATCAATACAGCAATTTTAATAAAGGACTGAGTCATGTAGCCGCTATATTATTTGGACAAGAAGGGCAGGCGGCGTTTAACTCCCTTTCTATACCTGATTGGTTTTTTGAAGGTGATGCCGTACATGCCGAAACGATCAGAACGGCACAAGGCCGCGGAAGGGCGCCGGCGTTTTTCGATTTGTATAAATCCATTTGGCGTGAGGGCCGCGATTACAGTTGGATGAAATACCGCAATGGCTCTTTGAAAGATAGAGTGCCTAATCATTATCCGTTGGGTTATATGTTAGTCAATTATGGTTACTTGAAATATGGCCCCGGCTTCTGGCAAAAAGTAAATGACGATGCACTTACGCTGCATGGAACTTTAGGCCTTTATAGCAAGAGTATAAAAAAATATTCCGGTAAAACGTATCAGCAATTTCGCGAAGAAGCCTTGCAGTTTTATAGCCATGAAGTAAGCACCCGCCGTGATGGTGTGCGAAAAAGAGAGACGGTAACCGACGTTTTTTTTCCGCAGCAAATTGGCGCCGATTCATTATTATATGTAAAAGCCAGCTTTAAAAAATTGCCGGCTTTTTTTATAAAGGATGCAAGCGGTGAGCATTATATTAAACTTCGCAGCATCACTAATGAAGATTGGTTTACGTATGGCGCAGGCATCATCGCTTACACAGCTTACCATACTTCGGCACGATGGTCGCTGACCGATTACAGCAACATTGTTTTATTAAATATCGCCACCGGCGAAGAGAAGCGCATCACTGCCAAATCAAAATATTTTACGCCTGCTATTAGCCCTGATGGAAAACAAATTCTGGCGGTGGCGGTTACCGATTCTTTAACCAGTGAACTGCACCTGCTCAATCGTGAAGGCGGCATAGAAAGAAAAATTAAAGCGCCGGTCAACGCGTTGTTTGTAAACCCCCGTTTTGTTACCGCTGAAAGTTTTGTAGTAGCGGTGCGGCAGGCCAACAGCACGATGTCTATCGAACGATATTCACTAACCACATCGCAATGGGAAACGCTGTTAGCACCCGCGATGGCAGCCGTGGGTTACCCTTCAGTAACAAATGGTAAATTGTATTTTGTGTCGTCGCAATCGGGTAATAATGATGTGTACCAAGCCGATATAACCGGAACGCTGCCGGTACAAAAAATTCGCCAACTTACGTTTGGCCAAACGGGCAATTACTTTCCTTCCGCATCGGCTGATACCCTTACCTGGAGCGAATTTACAAGCAATGGCTATCACCTGCGCCAGGCGGTTTTGAAAGGCATCAAGGCAGTGGAAATTACGGGCGGCGATTTGGTTAAGCGCAACCTTCCTTTTCAAATCAGCTTGCCGGAAGCGGCGCCAAATGTGTTGACCGGCGCATCAAGAACGTTCCCCGTAACACCTTATAAAAAAGGAACCGGCTTATTTAATTTTCATAGCTGGCGGCCTAATTATACCGATCCGGAAATAACCTACAGCTTATTCAGCGACAACATCCTTAATACCTTCAGCAATGAGATTTTTTACGGGTACAACCTCAATGAAACGTCACATGCGGTGGGCTTTACTACTTTTTATGCCGCTCTCTTCCCCGTAATTAATGCGGGCTATACGTACACATTTGACCGCACGATAAAAACAACAGCAAGAACTTATACGTTGAACCAGATGGAAGCGAGGATAGGCTACAGCATTCCCCTCAATTTTACAGGCGGAAAAACCTATAAATTTTTAAACTTCGGCTCTAATTATGTGTATAGCAAATTGATGCCGGCCGGCGCCTACAAAAGCTTATTGCAGGAGCGAACCGCTTCTTACCTATACCACCATATCAGCTTCTCGCAACAGTTGCCTGTGGCCGTGCAACACATCTTTCCAAAGTTTGCTTATGCCATTACGTTGCAGCACCGCCAGTTAATAAATGATGCCGGGTTTCAATCGTTGGGCGGAGTAAGTTTATACCTCCCATCCATTGCTAATCACAGCATAGTTTTAGCAGCTAACCTGCAGGAAACCGATACAGCTAACATCACGTTCAGTAATCGTTTTGCTAATTCAAGGGGCTACAACGATTATTACTTCTCCCGCATGTGGCGGTTATCGGGCAACTACCATTTTCCTTTATTCTATCCCGACTGGGGCTTTGCCAGCATCATCTATTTTTTGCGCATCCGGGCCAATGCTTTTTATGATTATACCAGGGTGTATTCGCGCAGTAAACTGAATACGGCGGAGCAGCGGAGCGTTGGCGGAGAGCTATATTTTGATACGAAAATTTTCAATTCGTTACCGGCCAGCATTGGCTTACGGTTATCGCACTTATTAGATGATGATTTTTCCGGTACAAGGCCAAAAGGAAGCAACCGGTTTGAGATTGTAGTGCCGTTGAATCTGATACCGAATTAGGACCTCACCCCGCCCTCTCCATCGGAGATGTAGAGGGAGTGCTTGCGCCAGCGGTTTTAGTTCAATCGTTACTACTGAATACAATTAGTTGAGAAAAGAAGCTTACTACTTGCTGACATAATCAAATTATAAACAACGGTTGCCCTCTACATCTCTGATGGAGAGGGGTTAGGGGTGAGGTGTTACAACCCCGCTAAACTTTCTTCCAACGCCTTTATCTTTTGTTCTGCATCCGATTTTTTCTTGCGCTCCGCATCTACAACTTCCGCGTTTGCATTTTGAACAAAGCGTTCGTTGCTGAGTTTTTTTTCAACTGAAAGCAGAAACCCTTTTTGATAGTCCAGCTCTTTTTCCAACTGCTCTTTTTGTGCAGAGGTGTCTAAATCTTGCGCTGTTTCTATATAAAATTTGTTGGCGGCAATAACAGTAGTGATAGTATTGGCTACCTGCTCATTTACAAAATGAATGGCTGCTGCATTGGTTTGTTTTTGAAGAATGGCTTGAAACGCGGTAAAGCCTTCTTCACCGGCTTGTATATGCAGACTAATGGATTCTTTAGGTTTAATGTTGTTCTTTACCCTCACATCACGTATAGCAGAAATGGTTTGTTTTAAAAGTTCGCCTTGTTTCAATAACGCTTCACTTGGTAAGGATGCGGCTGCAAATTGCTTTACACACAAGTCATCACTTTGCTCCTGCAATTGATGATAAATTTCTTCTGTTACAAAAGGCATAAAAGGATGAAGCAGTTGCATTAACTGTTCAAAAAAGAAAACAGTTTTATGATATACTGCTGCTTCTATCGTTTGCTCAAAGCCAGGCTTCACCCATTCTAAATACCAACTACAGAAGTCATCCCATATCAGTGAATAAATTGTTTTCAATGCTTCGCTTAATCGGAAGCTTTTATACATTTCTTCCACCTGCGCTTTTACTTCATTCAGTCTATTCTCAAACCAATCGGTAGCGAAATAAGTAGTAGTCTGTGTGTCATCCTGAGCTTGCCGAAGGGCCCACAGCTTCACCAGCTTTAATGCGTTCCACAATTTATTATTGAAAAATTTTCCCTGGTCGCAGCTACTTTCATCAAACAACAAATCGTTGCCGGCAGGCGCCGAGATTAGTATGCCGAACCGCACCGCATCGGCTCCATAACTTTCAATCAGCTTCAGTAAGTCCGGCGAGTTACCCAATTGCTTGCTCATCTTTCGTCCTTGCTTATCACGCACCATTCCGGTAAAATACACATGCTCAAAGGGCTTGTTATTCATGTATTCTTCACCCGCCATAATCATCCGCGCCACCCAAAAAAAGATGATGTCTTGTCCTGTAACCAATACTGATCCCGGATAATAATAATTAATGTCTTTGTTACCGGGTTGTGTGATACCATGGAAAACTTCCATCGGCCAAAGCCACGACGAGAACCAGGTGTCAAGTACATCTTCGTCTTGCATTAATTGAGCATTGCTAATCCTATAATGTCTATTGAACTCTTGCTTTGCTTCTTCCGCTGTTTCTGCCACAACAAGTTTCCCTTCAGCGTCATACCAGGCAGGTATTCGTTGTCCCCACCAAAGCTGGCGGCTGATGCACCAGTCTTTTACATTCTCCAGCCAATATTTATACGTAGCAAGAAAGCGTTCCTCCGGATGAATTTTTACCTCTCCGCTAACTACCGCTTCTAATGCTTTACCGGCCAGCTCTTTCATTTTTACGAACCACTGTGTGGAGATGCGCGGCTCTACTACTGCATTTGTTCGTTGCGAAAAGCCAAGCCTTGAGGTGTACTCTTCTTCTTTTAACAGCAACCCTTCTTCACGCAGTTTTTCTACTACGGCTTTCCTGGCATCAAAGCGATCCATGCCCACAAAAACCGCTGCCGCTTCGCTTAATGTTCCATCGTCATTTAGGGTATCAATTATCGGAAGCTGATGTTTCAATCCAAGATTGTAGTCGTTGATGTCATGCGCCGGCGTAATCTTTAAAGCACCGGTGCCGAAAGCAGGATCAACGTATTCGTCAAAGATGATGGGCACTTCGCGGTTAACTAATGGTACCAACACTTTACCGCCTTTTAAGTGTTGATAACGCGGATCATCGGGATGAACGCAAACGGCAGTATCGCCCATGATAGTTTCAGGACGTTGTGTGGCAATAACAACATAGTTGATGGATGATGGATGATGGATGGCAGTAATATTTTTACCATCATCTGTCATTGGTAATCTGTCATCTTTAATGAAATATTTTACATAGTATAACTTCCCCTTTACATCGCGATGTTCGACTTCTTCATCGCTTAAGGCTGTTTTAGCAGATGGGTCCCAGTTGATCATGCGGGCACCGCGATAAATCAGGCCTTTACCATAGAGGTCTATAAAAACTTTGATGACGGCTTTGTAGTAATGATCGTCCATAGTAAACGTCACCCGGTCCCAATCGACACTACAACCCAATTTTTTTATTTGATGGTAGATGATGCCTCCATATTTTTCTTTCCATTCAAAGGCATGGGCCAGAAAATCTTCTCTCGAAAGCTCTTGCTTGGAAATGCCTTTTTCTTTCTCCAGCATTTGCACCACTTTGGCTTCGGTAGCTATAGAGGCATGGTCGGAACCCGGCACCCAGCAAGCGTTGTAGCCGCTCATGCGGGCCTTGCGTACCAGCACATCCTGAACCGTTTCGTTTAAAGTGTGGCCCATGTGCAACACACCGGTAACATTGGGTGGCGGAATAACAACGGTATAGGCGGGCCGCTCATCGGGTACACTGGTAAAATAGCCTTTATTCATCCAGTGCTGGTACCACTTTTCTTCTACGTGTTGCGGCTCAAAATTTTTAGAAAGTTCATTGTCCATAAATAAAATTGGTGTGCAAATTTAGCTTCTGCACACCAAGTATATAAAAGAAGAAAGGCTTTACTAAATCAGCTCTTTTCCGTTTAGTTTATCTTTTACTTCCTCGCACAGGTAAGTGCCGCCGTCGTTTACCATCAGAATGGCTTTAATCATTTCATCGCTGGGCGAATTTTTTGTTACGTATCCTTTGGCGCCCAACTGCATCATATTGCGGGCATAAGCCGGTTGGTTATTAATAGAGGTGCCGATAATTTTTACAGTGGGCGAGGCATCAGTAATTTTTCGGGTGGCTTCAAAACCGTTGATGGGTGTCATGTTGATGTCCATCAGCATCACGTCGGGAGAATGTTCAGCAGCGCAATCAATGGCTTCTGAGCCTGATGCACACTCAGCAATTACCTGAATACGGTGGTGCCGCTGCAGCACCATCTTCCAGGTTTGCCGTATCATGTCATGGTCATCTACGATGGCCAAACGAATTGGATTCATGTGCTGCTGAATTTGTTTTTATTCTTATGCAATTGACCAACATTGCCAGGTATATACAAGACAGTGCTAAAGCAGTACCGGCTTTAGCACGACCATTAGATAAGGGTTAACACTAAATAATGTGCCAACATCAATTAGTCAAACTCAAGCTGGCTATTATTGATGAAGTTCACCAGGGCAGCCGAGTTTTTTAAATTTAATTTTTTCAGCACATTGTACCGGTGCACCTCCACTGTTTTTACCGATATATCAAGCTTTTCGGCAATCTCTTTTGACGAGAACCCTTTTTTTATAAAATTAATTATTTCAATCTCACGTTGCGACAGCGCATTGAGCCCACCGTTCTGGTCTTCCCCATTTATTACCTGCTCGGACAAGATGTTTTTTATCTCATCGCATATATACTTTTTGCCGGATTGAATTTCCATGATGGCCTTAAACATTTCCTCGCGGGATGAGTTTTTGGTAACATATCCCATGGCCCCCTTCTGAATCATTTTACGGGCATAGGTAGGTTGTGTGTGCAGCGAAACACCAAGTATTTTAGAAGCGGGTGAAAACTTCCGGATCAACTGAGTGGCTTCAATGCCATTTATCCCGGGCAGGTTAATATCCATGATAACAACATTGGGCCGTAGTTGCTTGGCCAGCTCAACGGCTTCTTCGCCGCTGCCGCTTTCGGCAATCACTTTAAAACGTTCATCAGTATTTAAGATAAAGCTCCAGGTTTCTCTAACAAGCGTGTGATCGTCGGCGATCAGAATCGTGATCTTTTCCATAGCATTTTATTTAATGTTTAGTTGGTTAGTAACTGGAAAACGGATGGTAATCTGACAACCTATGCCTGGCCTGCTATTGATTATAAAGTTACCATTTATTAGATACACCCTATTTGTAATATTTTTTAAGCCCGCCCCTCTTTTTATTTGCTCCGGAACAAAGCCAATACCATCATCGGATATAATTAACTCGACCATATCATTACAGGTAGTGATAACAACTGAAACCAATTTAGCCTTTGCATGACGAATGACATTGTTCAACGATTCCTGTATAATGCGGAATACCGTAAGCTTTTGTTTTTCATCCAGCAAGGCCTCTGTTTGCTTATCTATATCAAGGGTGATTTTTATTTTTCTTGCCAGGTTTATGTTATCAATAAGGTCATTAATAGAATCAACGATACCCAGGTCGCCGAGTGAAGGGTCCATCAGCGAACGGGATAATTGCCGTATTTCATTAATGACGGCGCTAATGTTTTTGCTCGACTTTTTTATCAGGTCTTTAGCCAGGTCTTCATTAGCTAAAGCCAGCTCCAGGTAAAGCTTTGAGGTGGTGAGCACCTGATTTACGTTATCATGTAACTCTTTACCAATTTCGCCGCGTTCCTGCTCCTGCGAATCAACGGTTGCCTGGTTAATTAATTTTTTATGATCGAGCTCGTTTTGTAAAATTTCATTTTCGAGTCGCTTGCGTTCCGACATGTCCTGTGCCGAACCGATCAACCGCACGGCTTGCCCTTTATCATCTTTCAACAAAATGCCGCGGTCGTAGATATAGGCATAGCTGCCATCGTCTCTTCTAAAATGGTATTCTATTTCGAAAGTCTGCTGATGATCGCCTTTGAGAAAATTCTTCAAAATGCCATCCAGCTTTTCGCGGTCATCGGGATGAATTCTTTCCATCCACGCTTCTTTTGTGCCGATAGACGTGTTATCGTTTACACCATATACATTTCTGAGACCTTCCCTGGAGCGAAAAATAAAATCGTCTTTTATATGCCATTCCCACAACAATTCATGAGTAGCCTTCAACATGATATTATAGCGTTCATTGCTATCGTACAATTCCTTCTCAACTTTCTTTTGATGGGTTATATCTTCTGTAGCTCCAATAACTTTTACCGCTTTGTCTCCATCACGAATGATATATGCCTTGTCAATTACTACCGCATAACTACCATCTTTTTTTAAGAACCGGTACTCAGCTTCCCAGTTTTCGGCTACCGTTTTGTTTATGGTATGGTAATAACTATCTACGGTTTGTTTTTGATCATCAGGGTGAATATAATAGTGCCATTGTTCAAACTGGTTATTACCATCGGCCTCCCATCCAAACAGTTCGGTAAATATGGGGCTCATATATACTTCTCCCGTGGCGGCGTTCCATTCCCAAAGGGCCTGCCGTGTAGCTTTAGCGGCATACGCAAAGCGTTCCGCAATTGCATTTAATTTATTTTGTGTTTCAATGGAGGCGGTCAGGTCGGTGTGCGTACCAATCATTCGTAACGGCTTGCCTTTTTCATCCTTACCAATTAATTTGCCCCTCGCCATGATCCATTTATAGTCGCCATTTTTAAGTTGCAGGCGGTAGATGCTTTCGTAATAGTTGTCATCAGAATCCACATGATCTCTAATCGCCGCCTTCATGCGTTGCAAATCATCCGGATGCACCCTCAGTTCCCATTCGGATATATGATTTTTCAGTTCGTCATTTTCAAAGCCGTACATTTTTTTATACGAGGAAGAATAGATCACTTCATCGGTTACAAGGTCCCAGTCCCAGGCGCCCTGGTTGGCGGCTTCTAATGCAAACCGCCAGCGTTCCTCAGCTTCTTTCAATTTATTTTCTGCCCGCTTGCGCTCTGATATATTAGAGGTACAAACGGTTACCCCGGCTATGCTGCCATCGTCATGATAAGCAGGTGTGAAGCGGTTTTCGAAGTACAAGTCCGGTTGTCCGGGTAAGGCCAACAGGGATTCGGACCTTTCCTCCGCCCCGGCCAAAACCCTTTGGTATAACGCTTTTAAGCCGGCCCTGCGTTCGGGCGGAACGGTGTCTAAAATAGACATGCCAGCCTGGATGCTGATGCCAAATTTTTCTTTTATCCCCTTAAAAGCCGCAGGGTTAAAAAACTGTATGTTCAGAAGAGGATCAATTAAAAAATATGCATCCTGAGTAGAGTGTAGAATAAGTGCCTGGTTATTGTTTTTCTTTCTTGAAGCATTGGAGGCAGTAGTCGGGCTTTTCATGTAGTAGGCTAAACAGCGATAAACGGATGAAAATACGGCATTGCCTATAGCTGCTGTTGGTTTATATAAATTTTCTTTACTAAATAAGAGTTTTCCCTTGTGCGTTTGGCATACTGGTTTTGATTCTATCTTTAAAGCCAATGCTGATGGATTATTAACCCAATTAAATTGAAGCGTTTATGGAAAGAAATATTACCTCCTGGTACAGCCCAAGGCTTGAAAAAGAAATGCCGGTGGCTGTGTATGGCCACTATGGTTTTGCGTTGTTGCTGGTGCCTACCGCTGCTGCCGATTATTTAGAATACGAACGATTTAACCTCATCTCCGCCATTCAGCCTTTTATAGATGCAGGGTTGCTTAAAGTTTATTCCGTTAACAGCATCAACAGCGAAAGCTGGCTAAATAATCAGGTACACCCTAAACATAAAACCTGGGTGCATAACCAATTCAACTATTATATATACGATGAAGTAATACCGTTTATTAAAGCCACGTCGGGCCACGATACGCCAATTATTGTAAGCGGTGCTTCGTTTGGCGCCCTGCATAGCATGAACCTTTTTTTAAAACGCCCCGACCTGCTTAATGGTGTGATAGCCATGAGCGGCGTGTATGATTTAACCGAATACACCAAGGGTTATTTCGACAATGATGTTTACTATAACAGCCCGCAACATTACATGCCTAACCTGACAGATCATGGCTTACTGGAACAGATACGGCGGAACCATCACCTGCACATTTTCAGCGGCAGTGGCGAGTACGAAGATCCAGGCGCAGCACGCAGCTTTGCGTCCATTTTATATAACAAAGGCATCAACTACGAACTGGATGTTTGGGGCAACCAATGGCGCCACGATTGGGATACCTGGAGGGCAATGCTGCCTCACTACCTGGCTACGCGATTTTAGCATCCGGTATTTGAAGTATAGAGATTGGGCGTCAAAGAATCAAGATAGTTAGCAAATAAGCATAGATAGATCAGGCTATTGATATTGTTTATCAACAAACCAGATGATGATGCCCCAAATAAGAGCCAGAAGACACAAAGCGACTAAGATGGCCGAACACCCTTTTACAATATTGAGTTGTTCTGTTTTTTTTGATTTTTTCTGCTCCAGTCAGGCTTTGGAAAAAATAAGTATTGATAGAATTAAAATGGCTGAAACAACCGACCAGTAAGAATCAGGCATTGTCTTTTATTTTTTGTCTTTATCACTTTAACTACCTTTTCAGGAACCAATTAATTGTTGCAGCCGTTGGTAAAATTCTGTTCGGTCTATCAATCTTGCGCCAAGGCTTTCCACATGAGCCGTATGTACCTGCGCATCCACCAAACCAACGCCTTCCATCGTCAGTTGCTGAACAAATTTTATAAAGGCAAACTTCGATGCATTGGCCACTTTGCTAAACATGCTTTCACCAAAAAATATCTTTCCGATTTTGACGCCATACATGCCGCCTGCTAATTGGTTATTCAACCAGGCTTCTGCACTGTAGCCAAAACCATCAAGATACAGTTGCTGGTACACTTGCTCCATTTGAGGAGTGATCCAGGTGCCATCCTGATCGTCCCTGGCAATGGTGGCGCAAGCCCGAATTACCTGTTCAAATGCGGTGTTGATGGTGAAGGTAAACGGCGGCCGTTTTAGTAATTTTTTCATACTGCGGCTGATGTGCAATTCGTGCGGAAAGAGTACAAAACGCGGATCGGGACTCCACCATAACGGCAGGGCTTCTTCGTTGTACCAGGGAAACACGCCTTTGGCATAAGCGGCTAAAACCCTTTCGGGGCTTGGCTTTCCGCCAATGATCAGCAAGCCTTCTTCATCAGCGTCTTCCAGCGGAGGAATATGAAAATTCGTTTCATCAAAACAAATATGCGGCATATAAAAGTAGAGGGGGAGGGGCTCAGGCAGTTACTTCTAACGTGGCGCTGATGCCGCGGTCGAGAATAGCATCGCACATGGGACGAAGGTCGTCATAGCTACCGTTTTTTACGGCGTACTTGCCGCTGTGGTGAATGATGTAAGCGCATTGTTCGGCCTGCTCCTGCGTGTGGCCGCACACATGAATAAGCGTTTCTATCACCCATTCAAAGGTATTCACATCATCATTCCACACAATTATCTGGAAGGGAGATGTGGTCTTTGTTGAGACATCAACCAGTTCTAAAACATCACTGTCTGCGGCTGTTTTCATTACAGAACAAAGTTAGCCGCAGGGAAAAATAAAAAAAGAATTTTTTAGGCGGGTCCAGCAACGAATAAGCAGCTAATAAGCTGAATTTACCTAAGGCGGCCTTACCCTGTTTTTTGATGAGCAGTTCTTTTTTCCACAACGGCTTCATATACCAGCCTGTCCAACTCACCTTCGCTTTTTGCAATGACTACCGTAGCTACGGTGTTGCCGATAAAATTGATGATAGCCCGCCCTTCGCTCATAAAACGGTCAACGCCAATCAGCAAACCCAACCCAGCTACCGGAATTACTTTTACAGCCAACAATGTAGAGGCCAATACGATAAAGCCGCTGCCTGTGACCCCCGCAGCACCTTTACTGGTAAGCAATAGAATACCAATCACCATTAATTGTTGGCCCGGCGAAAGATCAATATGAAAAGCCTGCGCCAGAAAAATAATGCTCATGCTTAAATAAATGGTGGTGCCATCAAGGTTAAAGCTATAGCCGGTTGGGATAACCAATCCTACTACTTCTTTACCGCAGCCAGCCGCTTGTAATTTTTGCATTACCGATGGCAATGCGGCCTCGCTGCTGCTGGAACCTAATACCACCAATATCTCTTCTTTTATATAGCCTAAAAGCCGCCATAAGCTAAAGCCGGAGTAGCGGGCAATTATATTCAGAACAACAAATACAAAGAGGATACTGGTAAGGTAAAAAGTAGCCAACAGTTTGCCCAGCGCCAGCAAAGTGCTAAAACCAAAGGTGCCGATAGTGAAAGCCATTCCGCCAAAAGCGCCAATAGGACTGAGTTTCATCACCATCGTTAAAATATTGAATAATACTTTATTGATTTTTTCAAAAACGGAGAGGAGGCTCTTACCCCAATCGGCGGCTTGCTTTAACCCGATACCGAACAACACACTGAAAAAAAGCACCTGCAGAATATTGCCTTTGGCAAACGCATCTACTACATTGGCGGGTACGATGCCGGAAAAAAATTCGCCCCAATTTAACGCCTGGGCTTTAGTAGCAATGTCACTTACTTCTTTGGTGGCAACTGCAACATTTTTTACTCCGGCGCCGGGCTTTACTACATTAGCTACTACCAAACCAATCACCAGGGCAAGCGTAGTTACCGCCTCAAAATAAAGCAACGCTTTACCGCCCACCCGGCCTACTTTTTTCATGCTTCCCGCACCCGCAATACCTGATACGATGGTGAAAAAAATTACAGGGGTAATTACCATACGGATCATGTTGATGAACGTTTCGCTTATCAGCTTAGCTGTTGGCGCAACGGTGGGAAACAACCACCCGGCAAGCACTCCAAGGGCAATGCCTATTAAAACCTGTACATACAACGTCTTTAGGATCTTCATCGTGGAGAAACCATTTTAAAATGAAAGATAAACTTTGATTTAGAAACCGGTCGTATTGCTCAACGCTTCGTTCAAGCCATTGATAGCAGTAGCTGCCGTTGCTATACGTCTCATTGATAAACGTTAATCGTAGTTACCTGATTTTTGCCGCCAGTGTAAAGGAGCTTATAGTAACATGGTGTACTTTTAATAATGCCAGACGACCATCAACATCACGATCACCACCATCATGCTGTAACAGCTGAACAGGCCCGGAGCAAGGCTTTCATAGTTGGTATTGTTATCAATCTTGCTTTTGTGGCAGTAGAAATAACTACGGGCTTTATTACCAATTCGCTGGCGCTGATAACGGATGCCGGCCATAACTTTAGCGATGTCATTTCATTGGCCCTGTCGCTGCTGGCTTTCCGGCTGGCTAAGGTAAAGCCAACAAAAACTTATACATACGGCTATAAAAAAACGACCATTCTTGCAGCCCTTGTTAATGCAACCATTTTATTAGTGGCTACCGGCATTTTAGGTTACGAATCATTTATGCGATTAAAAAGTCCGGTGGCTGTACAGGGAGGCACTATTGCCTGGATGGCCGCAATCGGAATTGGTGTTAATGCTATTTCTGCCTTCTTGTTTTTTAAAACCGGTAAGGCAGAACTTAATGCCAGAGCGGCTTACCTGCATTTGGCGGCCGATGCGTTAATATCAGTTGGTGTAGTAATTACCGGCCTTATTATTAAGTTCACCGGCTGGTATTATTTAGACCCGGTTATAAGCCTGGTATTACTGCTTGTGATTGTGGTTGGCACCTGGTCGCTGCTAAGCGAAAGCGTCAGGCTAACGTTAGATGCGGTTCCAAAAGGCGTAGATACCCTGGAGATAGAAAAAATAATAAATGGAGTTACCGGTGTGCTGGGCGTTCATCATGTGCACATCTGGGCCATGAGCACCACCGAAAATGCGCTGACTGCACACGTGGTTTTACCAGAAGGTTTGCCGTTTGGAGACAAACAAAAAATTATAAAAGACATAAAACATCAACTGCTGCATGCCGGCATTCATCATGCTACAATAGAGATGGAAGCTGCTCTTCAAAACAAAGCCGGATGCAATTAAAGCTTCCTTTGGAGCCTATAAACTTCCGATTAGTTTATGTGACTCAGGCAGTACATAACAATATCAACGTTACATTAAATTCTACATGGCATAGCTGTAAGACTATTCGTTAAATGCAAGGAAGCATATCTAAACCTTTTTAAAAGCGCAGAGCTATATCCAGTTTGAAAAATAGTTCGCCTGCCCGTTAATTTTCGCCGATGAATTATTGGTTCCACCGATTTGCAACTGATTCGCCCGTTTGTTATGCCGATAAAACCGCACTTTTGTAAAAATCGAATAACCGCCATGAGAAATTTCCTGCTCCTCATTTTAGTGCTTATCGCTACCCTTACCACCTCAGCTCAAAATACTAAAGTGGTTGATACTACGGCGGTCAACGGCTTACCGGTGCTTCGCTCTTATGTGCCGCCCGATGTAGTGCACCGGGCTATAAAAAAATACGGTCATAAACTATATTGCATCGAGCAAACCAAATCGGCCGGCTGCCAGAACGCTTTCCTGGTGGGCATTATACGCAACGGCCGCTTGTCTATTGAATGGATGTGCGACGACCCCAAGATGGTAATGCAGCAGAACAAAACATCGTTAAGCGACACTGCCGCCGGTTAGCAATAAATTAAATACTTCGTTACAATTCAGAAAAGCCGTTACTCCCTTTTTTGAAAGAGTAACCAATGTTGAATGGGTAAGAACTCTTTCGTCTCTGCCAACCCGAAACCGTTTGCTGCCAATTCCTTTTTTACCTGTGCCACACTTAGCTTATGTAACTCTTTAATAGGTATCGAAGGGTCCTCGGCCCGGTACTCCAGTAGTAATAATTTTCCTCCGGGCTTTAGGGCTTTGTGCAGGGCTTGCAACATCTCCTGCGGGTACGATAACTCGTGATACACATCTACCATAATAGCCAGGTCAATAGATATATCGGGCAGATCAGGAGCTTGTTCGCTGCCCTTAATTACGCTTACGTTTACTGCGCCTTCCCGTGTGGCCCTTTCTTTTAACGAAGCAACAAATTCATCCTGAACTTCTACGGCATACACCTTGCCTTGCGGAACCCTGCCGGCCATTCTAAATGTATAGTAACCGGTGCCGGCGCCAATATCGGCCACCACGCTTTTTGCTGTAAGTGGCAGTGCGGCTATAGCGGCATTGGCATCTTCTTCTTTTTGCCTTGTGCTGCGTTCCAGCCAATCGGCGCCATCGGCACTCATTACGTGGGCTATCTCGCGGCCCATGTACCATTTGCCAGTACCATCGGGTGTTGGCGTTTTGTAATTGTAGATAGAATCTGTTTTGCCTGTAATGGTTGCCGGCTTTGCGTTTGTGTTACATTGGCTAAGCGATAAACCTACGGCTATTGTTATCAGGAATGTTTGCATACGAAGTAAGAACAAAGATGATGCGGAAGTGGTTGCCGATGACTTGTTTTATAGTTTCCTGCTTACGCTTGTGCCTGATAGGATAAGCACCTAACCTTCATCTTTTTTTGTGGCACTTTTATTTGCCATTAGCCGGCAAACCTTTCCCTTTTCTTCTATCCAACGAAAGGCGTAACTATTGACTGAAATTTTATGAGCTTATTTTTAAAACTGCTTCTTGTGTTCATCCCTTTTCCGGGCTATTCCAACCTGATGCTAAATCGTAAATGTCTGTCGCCAAAGTTTTTAGATATCAAAATCTCGTTACTCAGTTCAAAGCTCACGTTGTTTCGTTTCATATTCTCCCGGATCAACGGAATCATATTCGGGTTGCCTTCAAAAGAAATCACTTTGCCGCCGTTTATTTTAGCCGCACAAATGGCGTTGAAACCAAGGCCGGTGCCCAACTCCGGCAGCACGTCATCAGCACTTAGCGGTTCCTTTAAAATACTGTTCTCATCAATTTCATAATCGCCGCGGATGATACTGCCGGCTATTTCTTTTGAAATAATATCATGGCTGACATTCATGTACGTACCATCCACCTTTTTCCATCGCTTTGTTTTCGGAGCCGGTATAAAAAATTGATGTATTGCTGTTGCAGGCTTTTAAATGTTTTTTTTATAGAGGCGTTCATATAGTTAGTTTTTTGGTTGGCAATCGGTTGGGCAGTAGCCACTACCGCCTGTAGTATGGTACTAATAACATAGGCCTGACAAAGCTGTGAACTACCCTAAGTAAGGATAAATAAAATTACCATGGTGCCCAAAAAATGGGTGAAGGGAAGGGGAGAGGTTTTAGCTATTGAATACATGATTGCAGATTGCATGAAGATTATGTGGAGGCACTCACCCGGTTATTATCGAACCAAAAACAGTTATTGTTTTCATCAAAACAATAACTGTTTTCATCAAAACAATAATTGGTAAGTCAAAAACAATAGACGGGAAAGGGAAAACAATAATTGAAACGAGGCAATCAATAATTTTTTTTGCCAAAACAATCAACATTTTCACTACGACAATGGATGGTGGCAGGGCATCATCCATTGTTTCAACCGCTGCGGCTGTTAGTTCTTCGCTAATAAGTACGGCTGCATGTTGTGCATTTGCGTAAACCTACCCGGTAAGTATTGACTGTAATTTTTCTCCTTTGGCTTTGTACGATGCGCTGCCACAGCATATTAAAATGAATGAGGATGTAATTATTCTCCGGTAATAATCCTTCGGCGCAACATGATTTCTTTGGTGTAAAATTGCAGGGATTCATTGGAGGTTGGTGGATGGCTCTCTAATGCTACAAGTCCGGCCGTGGATGTGCTCTCAAATAAGATCGTGATGGCGGAGATTTGTCGGGTAGGAAAAAATGGTGATAACGACCCACACGGAATTTTCGAATTTGTTGATTAAATTCCTTATTTCAATTTAGAGGAAGTAGAAGATGTAAAAGTATTACTACCATCTTTTGATGCAGGTTTGTAGTATTACTGCTAACGTTCGAGGCTTGCCGCAGGGCTGGCATTTTATAATTGTCTGCCCGGCAACTGAGACCGATTGAAAAACTGATGTTGAAGTTAACAACTAAAAGCCAAATAGAATTCGGTCAAGCCCGATATTGGCTGATAGTAGTACAACAGCCGATTGTTATTCCGTCCGCCAGCCTTGCGGCAAACCTTTTGTTGTGTGCTGTGCTATCTTGAAGTCTAATTATTTTCAGCATAGTTTTTTAGCCCTGCGAAGAATTTTTTTATTCCTGCGTCTGATTGTTTTCTTATCATTAATCTGTCAAGCAATTTTCCTAAAAGTCCAAACTTTACAGTGTATTCCATTATCTGTTTCACTTTTGTTTGGTTTCCGATTTTCTCAAAACTGTAGCTGTGCTTTAAGTCTTTCATTGGAAAAGTGCAGTCGGTTAATTGATATGTCAATGCCACATTAGATTTGAAAACTGTAACTTTTTCCTCAAACCAATTTTTGCCGTCAAGCATATTCACTTTTCGTTTTGCTCCAATTCCTGTTTTGTCGGCAGAGATTAGCGTTGATTTTTTAACTGTTGGGTCGTACTTGTCTAAAAGTTCAAGGTCAGTTAAAATGTTCCAAACCTTGTCAAGGCTGGCATTTACAATAATTTCGTTGTTGATTGTTGCCATTTTTATTTCCGTGAATGTAAAGCAACTTTATTTCCTTCAGTGTCGGTAAAATGAGCCATAAAACCATTTGGACCAATTGCTGTTTTGGGCATTATTATTTTTCCTCCTGCTTTTTCTATTTTAGAAAGCGGTGTACTTAAATCTTCACCTCCATTAAGGTAAACCAACGTACCTTTTGAAGATGGTTCGTAGCCTTCGGCTTTTGTAATACAACCTCCAATACCACCACCTTGCATATCAAAAGGAAAGAAAGCTGATTTCATTCCTCCCATTTCCATAGGGTGCATTTCAGAATCCATAATTGTTTCATAAAATTTTTTTGCTCTTGCGAAATCAGTTACTGGGATTTCAAACCAATTGATTGAATTTGTCATTTTTTTAATTTTTTTGTGAATTGCATATTGCGTTGCAAATATAATAAACTACTTTTGTTTCGCAAGTAGTTTTGAAAATAATTATTTATAATGGCAAACATTAAAAGAAAATCGGATTGTCCGATAAATTTTGCCTTAGAAGTCTTTGGCGATAGGTGGACATTTTTGATAATTCGTGATATGATGTTTAAAGGCAAGCATTATTACGGCGAATTTTTGCAGTCGGAAGAGAAGATTGCAACCAACATTCTTGCAGACAGATTGTCCCTGCTTGAACAGTCGCAAATTGTCGTAAAAAGTAGCGACCAAAGCCATAAGCAAAAAGTAGTTTATCGGTTAAGTCAAAAAGGAATAGACTTGTTACCTGTTTTGGTTGATATGATTATGTGGTCTGCCAAGTACGATAAAAATTCAGCCGTTGATGTCAAGTTTATGAAAGCTGTCAAAAAAGATAGAGATGGTCTGCTCAAAGAAATTTCGAGTCGTTTGATTAGTGAACTGTCTCCACAAGCATAGCACACAACGACGAATGAGGCTTTGTGTCAGGTGGGGCAATAGTGTTTCTTCCGCCTGGAACAAAAGCTGAATAAAGATATAAAAATTGATGGTAAGAAATACTGCTGAAAGTTGTTTGTCAAGCCCGAGCTGAAGTACAATAAAGAACAAATGTTGATTGTACGAACTTCAAGCCCCACTTGCACAAAACCCAATGTTAGCTGTTGTGCTTTCTTTCTAACCGTTGACTCTTTTTAATCTTTTTTATCAAGGCTTTTTAAATTTTTGGCAAAAATTTTCCTGTGCAAATTTTGTCCAACAGCTACGATAAAAATAAAAAACTAGTCTTTGCAAAGTTTGTCGAACCGATACGATTAAAAATAAAAAATTTGTCTTCTCAAATATTGTCGAACCGCTGCGATTAAAATAAAAACATACTTCGCAAAAGTATTGTCCAACCGCTGCGATTAAAATAAAAACATACTTTGCAAAAGCCTTTCTGTTCATATATTTCAAGCAAGTGTCAAGGTTAATTTGTACTTGTATTTTTTTAGTTTCTAGTTTTTGTTTTTCTTTGGTTTCTGCGTTTGGGTTGTCTAATTTATTTTGTCCAACCTTTTAAAGTTTTCTGTTCGTTTGTTGTTGTTCTACTCAATATTTTCAGGGTCTCAAATTATTTCGAGCAAAATTTATAATCTGTCTCCGCTTAAATAGATTTGAAAAAAAGTCAACCGAAGCAAAGGAAAAAGAAGGGTAGGCGTTGGCTTGTTTTCAAATCTTTCTTTTTGTAAACTGTCTATACGTTTGTTCAAACCGTTCAAGATTTTGATAGTGTCGAGTAGCATTACAGCTAACATGCGTATTTGCGCTAATATACGCTACCCAGTCCCCAAAACAATTTTTTTAATACCCTCTCTTCTAACCGCTTAGTATAAAAAAAACGCGGGTTTAAAAAGTAGCGCAAATACGACCTGGCGTCACTCCAAATTTAGTGGACTGTTGGTGTTTAGCCGCTCTATTGTTTGTAGGCAGGCACGTGCTACAGGTAGTGTCTATCTGAAATATCTGGCCATCGGGGTGTGGTGGAAAGGGAAAAGCCATCTGCTCACTTCCTATTGCCCAAAAGAATATTTCCCTTGCCGGGTTTTATAATACGGCGCATACCGCAGTTAAACAATGAAAGTAAGATGTGTAGTAAGGCTTTTCCATCTTCGGCATCTTCAAACCCTATACCTTCAACCACTGTATAAGCTATAACATTACTGTAATCTTTACCTTCGGCACGCAAAGGTTTATTCAACCCTTTTTTATTAAAACCCATTACTATCATGTATAAAAAAATTCCTGTTGTCATTGGCATTATAGCCGTGTCCATTTCATCGTGTAATTCTAATTCCACCAACGGTTCCGACAAAGCGGTTGACACTACTTCCGCCAGCCACGATGCTGCAAAAGGAGCACCCGTAGAAACAAAGGAAGCCAATACCAGGTATCCGCCTGCCTTTGCAGGCCAAACCCGTATTGCCGGTATTAAAACAACTACGCCCTACAGTGTTAGAATGTTGACGGATAAATTGGAAAAGCCCTGGGGAATAACGGTACTTCCCGATGGCCGTTTACTAATAACGCAAAAGACCGGCACCCTTCGCATTGCCGATACTTCGGGCAAATTAAGTGCGCCTATCACCGGGCTGCCTCCAGTGAACACAGAGGAGCAAGGAGGGCTGTTAGGCATCACCCTCGACCCGGCCTTTACTACCAACCGTATGGTGTATTGGACCTTCTCGCAAAATACCGCCGATGGCACCTTAACGGCTGTGGCAAAAGGCAAGTTGGCGGCCGATGAAAAAACAATCCGGAATGCAAAGGTTATTTACCAGGCTACGCCAGCCCATAAAGGCACCAAGCACTATGGCGGACGAATACTGTTTGATAAAACCGGTAACCTGTTTGTGAGCACCGGCGAACGTTCCGATTTGGAAACACGTCCGCAAGCGCAGTTCCTGAACTCCGCGCTGGGCAAGGTGCTGCGCATTACTACCGAGGGTAAGCCGGCTCCCGGCAATCCGTTTGCAGGCAAACCTGATGTGCGCCCGGAAATTTATAGTTACGGCCATCGCAATGTTCAGAACCTGGCGTTTAATCCTGAAACCGGCGACTTGTGGGAAGCGGAGTTTGGCCCTCGTGGCGGCGATGAATTGAACCTCATTCAACCCGGTAAAAATTATGGCTGGCCAACCATCACGTATGGTATTGAATACGATGGCCCCAAGATAGGCGAAGGCATACAACAAAAAGAAGGTATGGAACAACCTGTATATTATTGGGACCCGGTGCTGTCGCCAAGCGGTATGACCTTTTATACCGGCAACAATATACCCGAGTGGAAAGGCAATTTATTTATTCCGGGGTTAAGCAGCAGCCACATTGCACGGTTGGTTATTAAGAACAACAAAGTGGTGGGTGAAGAGAATTTGCTGGCCGATCAGTTTCAGCGTTTCCGCGCCATCATTACCGGCAACGACGGCGCTTTATATACCGTAACCGATGATGGACGATTGTATAAAATAGATAAGAAGTAGTAGGGTAGCAGTGAAAGTATTGTTATAGGACTTAGTTGCGCAGTTGAGTCATCCCGCCTCCAGCGGGGCTTGCAGGGTTAGTTATCTATTAAAAATATAAAAGACAGAAGCAGTAATGCCTGACGAAAACGAATGGCGGAACAAAAATGCCCAGCATTTTTGTTCCGCCATTTATCATTAAAGCGTGGCATTGAATTTACATAGTGGTGCATGATTTTCTTTAAGCCGGTACAGGTTACCATCACTTTCCATCGTACTACAATTTATAGCCATGGCGTCTGTTTCGAGAAGAGAACTAAAGACCGAAATGATTTTGTTTGTTATTTTTTATGTGCTGGTTTGCACCTTCATCTTAGCACTAAGCCCTACGGTTCTTTTATATGTGGGGCACGATATGTCGCCGGTGCTGGACGGCGCCTGGCGCATAGAAAATCACCAGATACCCCATAACGATTTCCCTTCCATCTTAGGCTATGGTTACCTGTTGCAGCAGTACATTTTTCTAACCCTCTTTCATTACGATTTTATTGCCTTTGCTGTTTCATCGGTGGTCATTACGTCCGTAGTGTTTCTTGTCTTTTTATCTTTTTATTCATCAGTAATTTTCATTAATAACACCAGCCGGCTTTTTCGTATTTATTTGTTGTTGCTCCTGATGTCGCTGGGTTTGGGCCAGTACCATTTTGGCGAGACGCACACTTTGCTTACCTACGCTAACCTGTATAACCGTTACAGCTTTCTTTGCCTGTTTGCACTGTTCAGTCAATTCATTCTGTTTAAAGAAGCAAAGCCGGATGATGTAAGAATCATCATTCGATTGGTGATAGCCGCGCTGCTGCTGAATTACCTGTTGTTTGTAAAGCTTACCTATTTCATTGTTGCTATTGGCCTGCTAACGATTTGTTTATACCTGAAAATAGCCTCGCTTAAAATTTACCTGCGGCTGCTCCTGATTACACTGCTTGTTTTTGTTGTTGCCACACTTGTTACGCATGTCAACTTTCTGGCGGTTATCCGCGACTATCAGACTATTTCTATGGCAAGGGGTAAGGTGCTGGTTGATCCGTTGTTTATTAAGCACAAGCTTTTTCAATACTACAACCTCGCTTTCCTGGCAGGTCTGGTCATCTTGCTTATTGATATGTTTCGGAAAAAAGTAGCCTTTAAGTTTATCGTATTGATTGGCTTCTTAGGCATTTGCGCGGTGCTGATACAGTTTACCAACTGGGGTGCTACGGACATTGTGTTGTTGTCGTTTGTTCCAATCGTTTTTATACTGCTGCCGGGCCTTCGCCGCAGGCTTTCGTTTCAACTGTTTATGGTGCTTTGTAGCTTCTTTATTTTTAAAAATTTCCGAAGCATCTACTATCTCACCAAAGCAAAAGACGCCGCGTACGCAGAGCTTAAAAACCCTTACCTGTCGCGGTTTTACACCAACTTCAAGGAAATACATTGTAACCAGGATTATGCTCCGTGGGTGATTAACGGCGTTGCTTTAATTGATAAAAACAAGCGTACCGGTGAGAAGGTATTTGCCTTTTCGTTTGATAACCCTTATCCATTTTTAACGCATACGGTTCCGCCTAAGTATGTTTCGCCCGTTTGGCAATTTGCTACTACCTATTCTTACGATGTTTATACAAAGCCCGGGGTGCTTTTCAGTGATGTGGATTTGTTACTGATCCCAACATGCAAAGAGGCAGAGTCTAACACCGAAATGATGAAGCTATACATCGCTACTGTTAAAAACCATTTTACCCCGGTTGATAGTACTGCGTTTTGGACGTTGTATAGAAAGACAAGCCCGTTATGAGATGTTACCGCAATGGCATGAATAAATAAGAAGACTGGGAACAGTTGTTAACCTGAAGAATCCATGCCCGTGGTGACCGTCTCCCGATTCAAACTCTTTGTATTAACCGGAACGGATAAGGCCTGCGGTTCATCGGCTCTTTCAATTTTTGGATGGAAGAAGAGCGCCTTTACACTGGTTACCCATAAAATTTTAATAAAGGCCCATTGATGATTTTTACGGGTAAGCATAATGCGAAAGGGCATGATAAACATCCGGTGGGTCCATGATACCCAAAAAGCTAATTGCCCATCATGTTTGCGTTTGGTAAAAAGTTCATTTCGCATACCATACTTGTATTTCCAAATGGCAGACTCCGGGTCTTTTAATACGCTGCTTCTATGGTTGGTTGGTGTATCGTGCAACACTACGCTGTCGTTAATGGCAAAGCCGGCCATACCGCTGCCGGTGATACGTTTGGAGTACTCGGCATCATCGCACCAGATGAAGAAATCTTTTATCGGTAAACCAACTTTTTCTACTGCTTTAGCCGATAGCAACATAGAAACAAAAGTACCCCAGTCAATTAACGGAAGCCCCGATTGCCCAGCAAAAGCGAAAGAGGCCAGCTTCTTTTTATTTTCAAGCGGGTAGGTTTTATTAAGCTCGTGCAGGTTACCATCCTTCCATAACACTTTGCTGGATAAAAAGCCAACCTTGTCCAGGTACGGCTCTAATGAATGCAATGCTGCCACCAGCTTTTCCAAACAATCCGCATAGGGGATGCTGTCATCGTCCATTAACCAAATCCAGTCTGCGCCATGGTTGTAAGCCTTGTTTATGCCATAGGAAAAACCTCCGGCGCCGCCGTTATTTTCTTTGCTGTACACCACCACCGGTTGCTGATTTAACCAGTCTAAGGTATCATCGGTAGAGCCGTTGTTGATCACTATAATTTCATCGGCCGGCCTTGACTGGTCGCGTACGGCCTGCACACTTTTTTTTAGTAAGGTTAAGCGGTTGTAAGTAACAATTACAGCAATGATCTTCATGTGTATGTCAGTTGGGTTAATGATCTATGCCCGCAGCGAATCCGCGTCCCGGCCTATTTGCACCCTGCCTTTAAACAAAATTTTCTGGTCAATCAGATCCAGTATTTCTTCGTCCACGGTATCATCAAATTTTCTGGCGTACAAATCATCAGATGCAAGGATGGCTTCAAGGTCGGTTGTTCGTAAAATGTTTGGGTGTGCGCAGCTCGATGTTTCCCAAATAGTAAATCGCCGTTCGTTATTTTCTATTCGCTTTAATAATTCCTCGTCTTTACTATTGGCAATAATCATTTGTACAAACAGTTCGTCGGCTACAAAAGTGTTTTTGTGAAAGGCGTAATATTCAGGATGCGTTGCATGATAATCCAAAATATAATCCAGCGCATAAGGGTCTAAAATCCACCATGTCTGTCCGGTATAAGGCTTCATGCCATTGGGAATTTTGCGCCGTAAAAAAGGAAGATAAGAAGCTAAAAAATTAAGTGATTTAGAACCCAGGAATTCGTACCACTTCATGCCGAAAAAATATTTATCTACCCGGTACCAACCGCCCCTGTCGTTGCCCGGCCATTTTTTATAGTTCGGGATAGGGAAGTGGTCAATAAAGACAGAATACGGAGAGGTTTCAAAAAAATAATTGATAGCTTCATTGCTTTTAATGGGATAATCCTGACCACTAAGCAGGATGACTCTCTCAAATTTTTTTGACGAAGCCCTGATCATTTTTAACCCGGCTAAAAACGGATTGATAACGCCATAACCGCCCCAGGTTGAATCGAACCGTTCGATGAAATGGACAGGACCTCCGGATTCTCTTACTATTTCAAAAGGGGTAATGTCAACTTTTTTATCAATATGAATAAAAAACTCCGACGATCCATCCGACAATCTGGATACCAGCCGGCAAAGTTGTTTTGCATTTTTGTGGGCTACAATGAGGTAAGCCTTTTCCATCTATGAAGTTTTATAAATTGAAGGTTTTCTACTGCATACGTTTGGCATCACACACCTATTTCGTCTGTCTGCGTTTTTATGCAAGCTGTAAAAACAAAGGAGAGAATAATTTGTTGAAGAAGCCGAACGCGAATTTACCGACAAAATTCAAGCCACCGCAACGTATGCAGGCATAGACTTACTAATTGTTATGTTTGAATCTCTGCGGTTTACGCAAGTTGCGCACCATATTCTACAAACTTTTTATGTACTCAGAAAATCATGGTAAAGTGACTATTACACATTAGTAAAATAGTGTTTAAGTTCTTTATACAAAGATAGGGTAGTGGCTCTGCAAACGCTTTACTGTAAAGGTTTTCAGCTTATAGTTTAAATTTATGCCGTGCGGCTGCAAACCGGCTGTGCGGTTACCCTTTCCTGAATACTAACCATTCTTTAAATGAATTTTTCTGGTTGTGTGCAAGGCCTTATGATATAGCCAAAGCCATTGTTTACTTATCATCTAACAGCCGTAGCAAAATGCTTTTTATTTATTCAGACCCAGCATAAGAAATGCAGCCATTTCTTTTCAAAGCCATTTTTTAAACCACCCGATAGCCATATCCAGATGTTTGGCAGTAAAGCGATGCGGTTCGTTGAGTTCAACATTAATACCTAATTTATCCAATGCTGATTTAGAACGATAGGCATCGGTTGCTGCATCGAATGCGAGTTGCGCTCCCGGCAACGGACAGTTTTGATCTTTCTCTGTATTCAGCAATAACAAAGGCCTCGGAGCAAACAGCCGGACCATAGACGGGCAATCAAACTCGCTTGTTATACCGGGCAATAATTTATCCCACAAGGCTTTTACATTTTTTGCATTTACACCACTATCGCCAAGGTCTTTGGCCGCTGCTTCGTGTGCGCCCCAAATGGTTTTTGCCCGGCCCTGCCAGCGGTTGTTATTTAACGACCACGCAAAACTTTGTGTTGCAATCACGGGCACGGCCACTTTAATTCTGGTATCAACTGAAGCAGCCATCCAGGTTTCGATGCCGCCTTTAGAAACGCCCATCATGCCTATGCGGGCCGTATCAATATCCGGCCTCGTTATCAAATAATCCACCAGCTTCCACACATCATAAACCGTGTCATAAAAAAATGGGTAACGCTGGTGCAGGCTGTCGCCATTGCGAAACGCAGCAACGATGGCTTCAACATATTTATTCTCCCCACCGCTATTATTACTTCGTTCGCCATGAAAACGGCCATCAATGGCCACCGCTATAAAACCTGCTTTTGTCAAACGATTCATAATATCATTCATTCCTTCTTTGTTGCCGCCCGTACCGTGAAGGCAAATGACGACAGGCATTTTTTTAATTGCGATTGATAACGGCCTGTAGATAAGTAAGGGAACTTTCTCTGTAAGCTCTGAGTAAAAGAATCCTTTTTCGATGATGAGTGAATCGTTAGTAAATGTTTGCGTAGTAGCGTTTGGCGCTTCTGGTGGTCGTTGTAATAACTTCCTGAAATCGCTTCGCACTTTTTCAACAGGCAACAGTTGAGCGTTAAGTGAGGATAGACCGAGAAGAGTAATTGCCAGTGGTAAAAAGGCGCTGTACAATTTATTACGGGAAGCGGCTTTCTTTTTCATAATGGCTGTTTGATTTGTAAACGGGGAAGATGAAATAGATGAAATTTTATTGTAGCTGAAGTAACTTGTTACGTTACCTCTGTTCCATCAATGCAAACTAATTACTCGTGTGAGTTGCCACTGCGTACCTGCCCTTTTCCATGTGTGTACAAATTTGCTGTAATGAAAGGGCGCATCTGCCGGTTCCTGGTTGTTATGAAAACGATGAACGCCCATTTGTACGGCGCCGTAACCGGGTATCGGATAGACTTCGATACTACCTTTCAAAAGCTCACGGGTGACCTTGCCGCAGATATTAGTTCTTAAACCCGCCAGTAAATCCTTCTTCGAGGTACTAAGGCCGCCATGGTCGTGATAAAACTCCAGGTCTTCGCTGATGAGGGCCGCCAATACATCCATCTTACAGGTATTGTAGGCATCAAAAAAAAGGCTGTCCATGCGGGTCATCGTCTCTTGTAATTCCTTTGATTCAGGAACAAATTTCGGCAAGCCTTTTTGTGCCGTCGCACAAAAAGAAACAGTTATAAATAAAATGGTGAGGGTACCAATGACCGAAATTTTTTTCATAATAGTGTGTGTAATTTTAAAATCATTCGCTACTTATAAAATCGCCCTATCAACGGATCATCTACGATACGTTTTTTTAATTCGGCTATATTAACAGCACCTTGCCTGGCGTAAACAATCTTGCCACCCGGCTCTACCAAAACGGTGTAAGGCAATGCGCCTTGCCATGCTGGGTCAATGGCATCAATCAACTTATACTTATCATCAATACTAAAAAGATAATTGGTGTTGGAGGCTTCTTTGCCCTTTAAAAACTTCAGCACCTTATCCCTTTTTGATGGGTCGTCGGCGCTAATGCTGACGAACTCAAAGTCGCGTCCACGGTACATTCTGTTGATAGCAACAAAGTCCGGGAACTCAGCGATGCAGGGCCCGCACCAGGTAGCCCAAACATTGATCAGGCGAAGCTTGTCGGAATTGTTCTTCAACAAATCTTTAATGCCGGCTTCATTGATGGTGTCAACAGCCACCGGCTCCTGCGCCCATTGTGCCGCTACTTTTTTGCCGGCATCTTCTTTAGAAGCCCATTTGATGGAGCAACCAAATACTTTGTTGACTGGCGTTGTTATGGCCGTACCGGCAAGCAGGGCTTCAATAGCGTTACTTGCATCTAAATGGGTGGGTGTTTTAGATGGTTTCTCCATATCATCAATACGACCCTGGTAGCGGAGAATGCGATCTTTATCAAAAATGAAAATATGCGGCGTCGCGGCCGGTCCGTAAGCCTTTGATACCGCCTGGGTTTTACCATCAAACAAATAGGGGAAAGGGTAATTTTTATTCTTAGCCCGCAGCTTCATTTCCGCAAACGAATCGCCCATGTCGGTATAGCCCATCTCATCTAACCTAACGGCGTTTGGATCGTTTGGCGAGATGGCAACAACAGCTACACCTTTCGCCCGGTAATCTTTAGCTAATTGTATAATGCGGTCTTCATAAGCCTGCGCTGTTGGACAATGATTGCAGGTAAAAACAATAGCTAATAATTTGGCTTTGCTGAAGGATGCGAGGCTATACATTTTTCCATCAACACCGGGCAGGGCAAAGGCCGGAGCTTTAGCGCCAATGGCTAAGGTAACCGGATCATCGGGGCCATTATTTTTTGCTTGTGTGGTTAAAGCAACGAGGAGTAGAAGCCAGCTTATTTTTATCGGTGCCATAAATATTTATTGAAGCAAAAGTTACGAATTTGCTACTTTACTTATCTATACTACCCCTCCATCATTGAAATAGTAATAACGTTAGTTCGCTAAACATCACCGATAAATCATCAATATGAAAAGAAGAGATTTCGTACTTCAGTCAGGCACCCTTGCCATTGGCTCGTTTGTGTTGCCGTCGTATATGCTGCCGCCAAAAGGGTTAAAGAATGTTGGCGTTCAGCTTTATACATTCCGTAAAGAATTAGTGGCAGATGCGTTAGGTACGTTGAAACAAATTGCTGCTATCGGTATCAAACAAATAGAGTCAGCGAGCAGCGATAAGGGCCACTATTACGGCCTCACGCCCAGGCAGATGAAGCAGGCCTGCAGCGACTTAGGCATGACGCTCCGCAGCGGGCATGTACATATAGATGAGGCCTGGAGCCGGACCATTGACGAGGCGGCAGAAAGCGGACAGGAATACCTGATTTGCTCAACGATGCCTACGTCGGGACAAACCGTAAGTAACTACAAAAAGGTAGCGGATACCTTTAACAAAGCCGGTGAAGAATGTAAAAAGCGGGGAATAAAATTTGGGTATCACAATCACGAGTACGAGTTTGAAACCGAAGCCGGGCAAGTGTTGTACGATGTGCTGTTACAAAATACCCAGGCCGACCTGGTACACTTGGAACTTGACCTGGGCTGGGTGATCGTAGGTGGAAAAAATCCCCTGGATTATTTCAAAAACTATCCCGGCCGCTTTCCCCTGTGGCATTTGAAAGATATGGACCTCGCTAAAAAGCACAGCGTGGAATTTGGTAAAGGCGCATTGGATATTACCGCTATGCTGCAACATCAAAAACAGGCAGGATTGAAATATATTTTTGTGGAGCAGGAAGAATACGCTGCTACCCCGCTGGAAAGTATGAAGTATAATATGGCCTATTTAAAGAAGGTAAAATTTTAAAACTGTTTACCAATACACGATTAGCGTAAGCGACTCGCCATCCACAAACTAATTCAGGCGCCTAATTTAGTCTCACCTTTTACTATGCACCGTCGAAATTTTCTTCATACTACCGGGCTTTCATTGGCATCTTTGTTTGCGGGCGAGAGCCTGTTTGCCTCATTTCAAAATAGCAATACTTCCATCATAGACTATCCATTTTCGGTTACCGCCATTATCAATAATAAGGTAGTAAAGTTGGTGGGTAAAGATGGCTCGTGGTCGTATAATAACTTACAGGTGCTACTCTTAAAAAACGATAATAGTCTGGCCGTTAACATAAGTGCGCCGGCCGTTTCATTATCGGCTGTAACCCTTACCTGGCGCCTTTCTCCTAATCGAAGCACCATTCTTTTAAATGATCATTGGGAGCGAACGTATGGCGATGTTTCCTGGCACCCGCCCAAACCAACTGAAATACTTCCCTGGTATTTTATGGAGTATAATAGAAACGTGACAACAGGGTTTGGGGTAAAGACCGGCGCAGCAAGTTTCTGCTACTGGCAACTGAACCAGCAAGGTTTACAGTTGACATTGGATACACGTTCCGGCGGTAACGGGGTACAACTGTGCCATCGCCAATTAAATGCCGCGGAGATTGTAATGATGATTGGTAGAAAAGAAGAGAGCGCATTTGAAGTTACCCGCCGCTTTGCACGGCTAATGTGTGTAAAACCACGTATGCCGAAGCAACCGGTTTATGGCATTAACGACTGGTATTTTAGCTATGGCAATAACTCCGCAAAATTGATAGTAGAACACACAGCACTTATGGCGCCATTGGCGGAGGGGCAAATCAACCGGCCGTTTTCTGTGATAGACGCCGGATGGTTTAAAGGCCCACCTACAGCGCCGGATGACTGTTGCTGGGGTGATAGGATGGATGATCCCGAGGAAGGTTTTGGCGATATGTCTAAGCTGGCTAATGAGATAAGGAACCTCGGCATGCGCCCCGGTTTGTGGACGCGGCCACTTTGCGGCAGCTACAAAGATGCAAGAAACATAATGCTGCCATTGATTAAAGGAAGAGAGGCCTTAAAGCCGGTGCTTGACCCCACAATAACCGAAAATCTCGAACGCATAAAAAACTGCTTTTTGTTGTACAAGCAATGGGGTTACGAGTTAATAAAGTTTGATTTTACTACTGATGATCTTTTTGGCAAATGGGGATTTGAAATGCTGGCTGATGGCGCCATTACCTCCCCGGACTGGCACATGAATGATCAAACAAAAACCAATGCGGAGATTGTTTTACAGCTTTATAAAACTATTCGCGAAGCGGCCGGCGATACCTACATTTTAAGTTGCAATACAATAAGTCATTTGTCAGCAGGCCTTTTTGAAATCAACCGCATAGGCGATGATACATCGGGTAACGAATGGTCCCGCACCCGAAAAATGGGAGTGAATGCGCTGGCCTTTCGCGGCGCTACCCATAGCGCTTTTTATGCTGCGGACGCGGATTGCGTGGGCCTTACCAACAAAGTGCCGTGGAGCAAAAACAAACAATGGATGAAACTTTTAGCCGGTAGCGGAACGCCTTTATTTATATCCGCACAGCCCAGTGCGTTAGGGCCTGAACAGAAAGAAACGATCAGAAAATGTTATGCCTTGGCGGCCTCTGATTTGCCTGTAGGCGAGCCATTAGATTGGATGCAAAACCCTGTCCCGAAAAAATGGAAGCTGAATGGGAACGTAGAGACCTTTGATTGGGACTGAGTAGCGTAATGATACCTCATAAAAATATTTCGGGTTGTTATGCACTAGCTTTTCTTAAAAGTTAAAACAGCCCTGTATTTACAGGGCTGATCGTATTCTATGACAATTAATTTCACGCTGGCACCTTTCTTGGCTTTTCCCGCTCCCAAAAACGATGTTGGCCGATGGCCTCTATGAACTGGGAGGCGAGCTTCGCGGCGTCGCTGCTAATTACAACGCCATCACGCATTACTGTGTCGGAGGTATTATCCTGCGGCAATTTTTTTGCGAAGTAAGTAGCTTCCAATACCTGCACAGCGCTGGTATCTGCCGCTATGGGTTTGCAATGTTTGTAAGCTTCATTTAAAAAATGAATGGCATCAGCCTCCGCTTCCAAGGTGGCCACACTATTGGTACCGCCCGGTACATACACGGCATCATACAAAACAGATGCGGTTGTCAGCAATGTTTTATCCACCACCATCTCCGTGCCGGCAGCGGTGATAATAACGCCGCGTGGTGCAATAACGTCCACCACAGCGCCTTCATCCACCAGTGCTTTTCTGACGGTGGCCAGCGAGCTTTCATCCACACCATCCGCCACTAAAAAAGCAATTTTGCGGGTACGCAAAGTGGCTTTGTAACCGGCCATGCTCAAGGCATCGGACTTGTCAATTGAACCTTCCATTTTTACTGGTTGGTAAGTGGCAGGGTCTGCATCAGCAGGTATTGTATGGTTGATGATGGCCGGCGTTTCAGGTATGTGTAACCCAAGCCCATAGGCAACTTGCGCTGCCAACCCTTTGTCAACCTGGTTCAGCACCATCAACATTCTTTTGCGAATCTCCGTTGTTTGCACCTTACCTAATTCAAAACGCAATGCATCAATTATGTGCATTTTTTCAGGTTCGCTCTGGCTGTTGAAAAATAATGTTGCCTGGCTAAAGTGGTCAAAGAAACTCGGGCTTCGTTCCCGTACTTTATTCGCTTCAATACGTTCGGGGTAAGAGGTAAAACCACCCTCCATCTGGCCGGATAAAAACGGGCAGCCGCCACCGATTGTATTTGGACTGTAACTGCTTTTGCCTTTGTTGATAGTAGTGCGATGTATGCCATCGCGTTGGTTATTATGTACCGGCGCTATGGCCCGGTTAATGGGTATCTCATGAAAGTTAGGACCTCCCAGGCGTGAAAGCTGTGTATCAGTATAAGAGAAAAGGCGACCTTGCAAAAGCGGGTCGTTAGTAAAGTCAATGCCCGGCACCACATGGCCTAAATGAAAAGCCACCTGCTCTGTTTCGGCAAAGAAATTATCCGGGTTACGGTTGAGTGTCATCTTACCAATGCGCTGTACGGGCACCAGCTCTTCAGGGATTAGTTTGGTAGGGTCAAGCAAATCAAATTCATATTTATGCTCATCGGCTTCAGGTATAATCTGGAGGCCTAATTCCCATTCGGGAAACTCGCCGGCTTCAATAGCATCCCATAAATCGCGGCGATGAAAGTCAGGGTCTTTGCCCGATATGTTCTGTGCTTCGTCCCATGCCACGGCGTGTACGCCCAGTAAAGGTTTCCAATGAAACTTCACAAAATGCGATACCCCTTCTGCATTAACCAGCCGAAACGTATGTACGCCAAAGCCTTCCATCATCCGGTAGCTTCTTGGCAAGGCACGGTCACTCATGACCCACATGATCATGTGCGTGGATTCGGTATTGAGCGAGACAAAATCCCAGAAGGTATCATGTGCCGATGCGGCCTGCGGAATTTCGTTATCGGGTTCTGGTTTAACCGCATGAACCATATCAGGAAACTTAATGGAGTCCTGAATAAAAAACACCGGCATATTATTACCCACTAAATCGAAGTTGCCTTCCTGTGTATAAAATTTTACCGCAAAGCCCCGCACATCGCGGGCAAGATCGGATGAGCCGCGGGACCCTGCTACAGTAGAAAATCGAACGAACACCGGCGTATCAACAGCGGTATCGTTCAGGAAGCCAGCTTTAGTATAATCTGCCATGGGCTTATATACTTTAAACACACCATGCGCCGCCGACCCACGGGCATGTACAATGCGTTCGGGAATGCGTTCGTGATCGAAGTGCGTCATCTTTTCACGAAAATGAAAATCTTCTAAAAGGGTAGGGCCGCGGTTGCCTGCCTTTAAAGAGTTATGATCATCACTGATGCGCAAGCCATGATTAGTGGTGAGAGCCTGATCTTGCGCTACTTCCGTATTAGATTGCAGGTCTTTTATTTTGTTGTTAACGGTATTGCCGGTGCTGTTTGTAGCAACGGTTTTTTTTGTTGGCATAAAGCTGTTTTATTGAAGATGAAAAATAGGCGCAGGTGTGGTCACGTTATTTGGCATTGGCTTTTAACCGGGGTGATGTTTGATTACTCAAGGCGGTTAATTGTTCTTTCGCCTCCAGCTCATCAGCCAGGTTTTGGGCAAGCATATCCGCTACTTCTTTTTGGCCGAGAACGTTGGCAAGCTGTATTAATCCATTGTAAGCGGCTATTTCAAAACTTTCTACTTTCAGCGACGATAGGGTGATGCCGGTATCACGGGCCTCGGAGCCAGCCATCGTATTTTCAATCACATGTTCGCCCGACATTACCAGCCCTTCCATAGCATCGCATTTTTTAGCTTCGGGTTTTACGCCCATTTTTTTAAAGATGCTTTCTAATGTGGCGGCATGCTCTTCAGTTTGAACCAAATGATTGGCGATAGCGGTTTTTAAATCAGCGCTTCCGGCAGCGCTGATCATTTTGGGCAATGATTTTACCAGGTGATTTTCGGCCCAATACATATCCTTAAGGCCATCAGAAAAAAGTTCAGATAGTCCGGAGTTAGTAGTTATAGGAGTAGATAAAGGTTGCCCTGTCAAAGCTGCGGTAGCTGTGACTTTGTTTGTTTTTGCAGATTGTTTCATGAAAAAATATTTAAAGTGCAGTAGAAAAAATTATGCCCTTATGAAGAAAAAATTGATGTGCTGCAATGGTACCGTAACAGGTAAAAACTTTTTTTGAAACGTGTGTGGCAGATTGGTGGTAATGAGTGACGAAGCAGTCCTGATAGCTTCTGTGTTTTATAAGCGGTAGTTGAATGAAGGCAAAACTTATGGCTCAGCTAACCGCTATGTATGAAATCGCCATATCAATTTATATCCGGTAGGTTTGAAGTCATATCCGGTAGGGACAAATTTTATTTGACGTAGTATTTTTATTGGCTAAAATAAAAGCCATGTATTCAGCCAGCGCTTCTGCACAACAGGTTTTTTCCAACACCTCCATATCAAAAATTCATCCCACCTTTTTTAAGCTGGCAATCATATTCACCAGCATCGGTATTGTTACGGCTATCCTTCTTACGCTAATTTCATCTTATAGTAAAAACGATTATGAACGCTACGATTATAGCAGAATAGAGAAGGAAGGAACCGTGGTGCAAGGAAAGATCGTTACCATTAAAATAAATTACAGCACCACCATCAATAGCCGTCACCCTAAAACTATCCGGTACACTTACACCAATAATGGAAAAGAAGTAGCGGCGTTTTTCAAAACACTTTCTCCTGGTCCGGTAGATCAGTTAAAAGAAGGCGACTCGGTAGAAATTAAAGTGCTAAACAACGAATCGAAGATCGCCAACCTGGAGCCATTCAGCTTTCCGCTCTATATTTTTTATATCATTCCGGCCGCCTTTTTTTTGGCAGGCTCCGGCTTCTTCATTGCGTTATTATTGATAAGAAGAAAACGTTCAAACAGCTTAGCTACTGCGTCTGCTTTTTAGTTGCTAACAGGTTCACATAACGGGTAAGGATATAGCATTAAGAGTTCAGAAATTTTCAGCTATCAGGATAAAAACCGTTAGCGGTTTATAATTTCTGTCAGCTTACTTTTATCCGAAACACAGTTTATGCGGAAAGGTTTCGTTCTTCTCATTTACCTCCTTGCTCACATTGCTTCTGGTGCCCAAATTTATAAAACGGCAAGCCCGCTGGCTCACACATTTTCCATTGTGGCCCGCGATTCTGCCACCGGCGAGATAGGTGTGGCAGTACAAAGCCATTGGTTTTCTGTTGGCACTTCGGTTAGCTGGGCCGAGGCCGGCGTTGGCGCTGTTGCCACGCAATCCTTTACCAACAAGTCTTTTGGCATACGCGGTTTAAATTTACTACGTGCCGGCTTAACCGCTCAGCAGGCACTTGACAGTTTATTAGCTACAGATGAAGGTCGTGATGTAAGGCAGGTAGCCATTGTAGATGTAAAAGGAAACGTAGCTACCCACACCGGTAAAAGTTGTATTGATTATGCGGGACATATCAAAGGATCAGGCTTCTCTGTGCAATCGAATATGATGCTAACTAATAAGGTTCCGCAAGCTATGACAGCCGCTTATGAAAAGAACAGGGATAAGAAACTGGCGGAACGATTACTCGCTACGTTAGATGCGGCACAGGCGGCGGGTGGCGACATTCGCGGCCGGCAATCAGCGGCTATTATTATTGTTCCGGCTACGTCGAAAAATGAGCCCTGGAATGAAAGGCTGCTTGATCTACGGGTGGATGATAACACAGCGCCGTTGTTAGAACTGCGTCGCCTGTATAATGTGCAGGTTGCTTACGAACACATGAACAATGGCGACCTGGCGGTGGAAAAGGGCAACATGCAAAAAGCCATGCAGGAATATAATGCGGCGATGAAGATGTTTCCGCAAAATACAGAGATGCAATACTGGACAGCCATAACGCTTGCAAATAATAAGCAAGTGGATAAAGCTGTGCCCATATTCAAAAAAGTATTTGCAAGTAATGCCAATTGGAAAGAGCTTACCAGGCGTTTACCTAAAGTAGCACTACTAACCGTAGGTGAGCCGGATTTAAAAAAGATACTGAGCTTATAAAAGGGGTTTGCCGATGGCCGAAATTTCCTTTGTTCTTTTTTACTTTTTAAATAAAACAGTAGCATCATGTTTGCTTCCTTTATTTAATGGATGACACATTTGACCTGCCCGTTTTTTATAAGGATGAAGAGTTATTTTTTCCGGCTGCACTTCATCAATTTGGCTATACGCACCGGTTTGAAGTATTGGTGAATGGCGTTGCCGTTCAGTTTGAACGCGATGAGGAAGGCGCTTACCGGGCCTTGGTTGATTCGGATGAGAATAATAAACACTTCGATCTGGCATTGTTAAAAGCCATTGCGGAAAGCATTGAAACGATTCTAAAATAAAAACATGAAAGCCTCCTGATGGAGGCTTTCGTTGCTAACTTTTGTTTGCATAGGTCTTATTACTTTGAAAGCAGAACACCCAACAGCACGCCAGCTACGGCGCCCACTACTACACCGCCGGTGAAAGTTTTTGTTTTTTGTTTTTGCTCTCTTACCACCGGATAATTGCGATTGTTGTCGTGATAGGGAGGAAGCTGCCTGTCGGCACCATAATCACTATTTCTTCTGTCGTACCCACCGTTATTTCTATCCATTTCGCGGCGGTTCTTATCATCTGTACGGTTGTCCTGGCCATTCCATGGAGAAGGATTACCATAGCCAGCGTTGCGTTGATCGTATCCGCCGTGGTTGTTGGTATAAACTGTTTCCTTGTTGCGCTGATCATAGGTGTTGTTACTTCTATCATCCTTATGGTAGCCGTTTTGGGCAAATGCTGATCCTAAGAAACCGAGAACTAAAATGAGGGTAAAAATCTTTTTCATGGCTATTTGTTTTACGTGAATCGAATAGCTATCAGATGGATAATCGTTGGTAAGGTTACATGCTCAAAGCCTTACAGGCATTGGTTTAACAGTTTCCTTACAGCGTAATAAAATATTGTTATCAGGAGAATCAAATCCAATCACTTCTGTATTGAATTTTATTTGATTCGTAAACGAAACAGTACCCTTTATAAAAGTGCAGGCATAAAAAAAGGAAGCGATTCGGCTTCCTTTTTTTTGCAGATATTTTGCTGCTATTTTCCAAACAAACTGCCTAAACTTCCTAAGCCGCCGCCGGTTATGTTTGACAACGATTTTGTTATACTATCGGGAGTAATACTTGTGTCATTGGGATCGTTAGCCTTATGTGCAAATTTTTGCAGGATGCCGGGTAAAGCCGCCGCAATAGCGCCGGTAACCATTGGTGGTAAACCAAACTTACTACCAAGGCTGCTGGCTAATCCGCCTTCAATAGCACTGGTGATGGTACTACCATTGGAGAGGCCGCCCTGCAACATAGACAAAAGCCCGCCAATACCGCCTTGCCCCGATGCCTGACTGGCCAGACCGTTAGTTATTTGAGAAGCTACTTCATTATGTACAGCGTCTGCCTGGTCGGCAGGTATCGCTGCTGCTACCTGAGGATTGCCTCCTAAGTGGCTTTTTACGAGGTCTAAAATTTGATCGAACATGATTTTTAATTTTAAGATTTGAAGTTACTTATGCAGTAAGCATACCACCAAAAAAAGCTTGAAAGTAAAGCCGTCTGTCAGGCAGTATAAAACTGCCTTAACGATTAACGGCCCATTATTTTTTATGACCGGAACCATGGAATTTTACAGCCACAAAAAAACCAAAGTTTCGGAGGTGTATCTCCGATCCGCCAGCTTGCCGGTCTTTAGGTACCACATTCTTCAACCCTTTTTGGTACTGCAGTCCAAAACGGAATTTATCGCTTTGCAAACCCAATGTAAAATTCAAACCAAAGTCGGTGGACGACCGGTTGTCAGATAATGTTTCACCAATTTTAAGTTTTACCGATGGGTCATTGGTGTACTTATCACGGTAATTACCGCTGATAGCTAAGCCCTCATAAATGCCGGCGCCGATAAAGAATAAGTCCATTTCACCAGAACCTTTCATGTAGCCCGGTGTAAAATGAAATTCAAGGTCAACAGGAATATCAAAATACGTAGCATTAATATCATAGTCATAAGCCGCATTAGAACTTTCGTAGCCACGAAAACTAATGCCCGGTTGCGCCACCAAATCAAAATCCCGCGCAAGCCGCAACTTGGCGTGTAGTCCCAAACCCGCACTCAGCTTGCTTCTGGTGTCAGGTGATGGAGATAGGGCCTTGGCCGATGCTACGCCGAAGTTACCGGCAATGTATAAGGTAGTGCGTTCCTGCGCGGAAAGCTGCATTAAAAAAGAAACACAACATAAGCCGCCTATCAGAATTTTTTTCATACAATTATTTGCCTGCAAAGTGCTTTTTTGCAAGCGTATAACCAGTACCTGCCAGTACGTATTTATTTACAACGGGTACTACTATTTTTACCGCATAAATTCTACGGCCGCTCGTTGAACGCTGTCAACACTGCAACTTTGTTGCATGAAACCAGCCACCAATTTCCGCAGCAGGGCTTTTATCCTCTTAGCTATTTTAATAGCAACGACAAGTTTTATTTTCTGTACTAAAAAGCGAAACACGTCCTCCGCTACAACTATTGCTGATAGCCTGCGTTATAAACTGGTTTGGTCCGATGAGTTTAATGGTACGTCCATAGATACATCGGTCTGGAATTTTGATACCGGCAATAACGGTTGGGGTAACAACGAATTGGAAAACTACCAGCCATCAAATGCCTCAATAGCTAATGGTAATCTTGTCATCACGGCGAAAAAAGAAGTAGCCGGATCAGCCAATTACACTTCATCCCGCATGAAGACAGAAGGTAAAAAATCTTTTACGTATGGCCGAATAGAAGCCCGGATTAAAATGCCCGCCGGTCAAGGGTTATGGCCCGCCTTCTGGATGCTGGGTGCTAACATTAGTAGTGTGGGCTGGCCGCAGTGTGGCGAGATTGACATTATGGAACATATCAACAGCGACAGTTTATTTTATGGTACGGCGCATTGGAATAACAACGGCCATGTTTCTTCTGGTGGCAAAACTATTGCTACCACTGCCGGCTATCATGTATATGATGTAGAGTGGACGGCTTCGGCCATTACCTGGCATCTGGATGGTGTGGCTTATTGGAAAACCGATATAGCGGCTAATGCCAATGGCACCGCAGGTTTCCATCTTCCCTTCTTTATCATTTTAAATCTGGCCGTAGGCGGCAACTGGCCGGGCCTCTCCATTGATAATACGAAATTTCCGGCCAGCATGTATATAGATTATGTACGGGTCTATCAGTTGCAATAACAAAAAAATAACCCTTACGTTAAGAGCTACCTGCTGTTCCTTTGCAGTTGTTTAGGCCTTTTACTTTTCAACCAATTAATACAATCAATTAGTATGAACAACAACTTACAAAATAAAGTCGCCTACATTACCGGTGGCAGCAAAGGCATTGGTTACGGCATTGCAAAAGCTTTATTGCAGAATGGGATGCGGGTAGCCATCACCAGCCGAAACCTGCAGGCAGCAAAAGATGCAGCAGCGTCGCTTAGTGCAGATGAATCCAAGGTTTTAGCTATTGAGTCCGACGTGAGCTCCATCGCATCTGAGGCAAAAGCCATCCAACAGGTTACCGATCATTTTGGACAATTAGATGTATTGATTGCTAACGCAGGCGTTGGTCATTTCGCTTCGATAGAAAACCTTACCGAAGAAGATTGGCACAGTACCATCAATACTAATTTGAATGGCGTGTTTCATAGCGTAAAAGCCAGCTTTGATGCGCTCAAAGAAAGCAAAGGTTATATCATTACCATTGCCAGTTTAGCGGGCACTAATTTCTTTGAGCAAGCCTCAGCTTACAATGCCAGTAAGTTTGGATTGGTGGGCTTTACACAAGCCATCATGCTGGATTTGCGTAAGTATGATATTAAAGTGACCACTATTATGCCGGGCTCTGTTGCCACGCATTTTGCCGATCATACGCCGACAGAAGCCGATGCCTGGAAAATTCAACCGGAAGATATTGGTAAGCTGGTGCTTGACTTGCTGACGATGCATCCACGAACGTTACCAAGTAAGGTAGAAGTGCGGCCATCCAAACCGGGTGGCAAATAGGTTGTAGGAAAATAGTTGTTGTTGTGTCTATCGCGAAGCCTTTGTGTACATTGATTTCAACGATAGGCACTGTACTTTTTGAATGAGATAGTGATTGGGTGATTGCAGCTTTAAATCTAAATAAGGTGTAGCAGGGAAGAAGATAGCCGTCATTACTGAAAGGCCGCCATCGGCAAACAGTTCAATCGAAGCTTTGTCAATGATAAAAGTGATATTGAGATGATCATTAACTGATAGCCGTGGCGCTACCAATTGTTTTGCGAAGCCTTTTTCAAAATCAGTTTTACCGGAGGCTGTTCGATCAATGAAATATTGGTTGGTGGTTTTATCGTAACCCGCTATTAGTTTTTCACCATTCCCGTTAGAAATGGTCATAGAAAAACTCTGTATTTCATTGGCTGAAACACCTATTGCCACTGGGTTTGCGAGCTTCCCGATTTTTTTTGAAAGATCATAATCAGCAGCATCAATATCACTGAGCGGTATTATTTTTTCTTGCAACGCCAATAATTCCTTTACTGGTTCCGACGCTACCAGGAACTTAGCGCCAACTTTTCGAAGACGCAATTCCCGTGGCACTGTCATGGCGCTGCGCCAGTTTCGGGTAGGAACAACGGTAGCATATTGCCAGTTACTCATCCATCCTAAATATATTTTTCTGTCTCCTGTATTGCTCCAGGTAACGCCGGCATAATCATCGGGACCGTAATCAATCCATCGTGTATCTGTTTCAAAAGGAGTGAAAGTTTTTCCATCAAAATTGCCGGTAAAATATTGTGTGGCCGAACCGCCATTCGGTCCACCGGGATTAATACTCACGGTCAGTACCCAAACGATTTTGCCGCCATACTTCAGTGAGAAAAGATCAGGGCATTCCCAAACGCCACCATGCGCTCCAAAGTCTTTACCCACTTCACTTTCCTTTGTCCAGTGTTTTAAATCGGGGGAAGAATAAAACGTGATACGATCCAGCGTCGCTAAGGTCATTATCCATTTTTTTGTTGGCTCATACCACATCACTTTTGGGTCGCGAAAATCTTTGATGCCTGGGTTTTTCAGCACGGGGTTACCGGCGTACTTCGTCCACGTTTTACCATCGTCTAAGCTATAAGCAAGGCTTTGGTTTTGAAAGGTGGAGGTTCCGTTTTTCTCGCCATTCATGTTATGGTGCGTGAAGATGGCTACCATTGGCGGCTTGCCGACTTTTCCAAACCCCGATGTATTGGTTTTGTCTATCACGGCACTGCCCGAAAATATGTAGCCAAGACTATCTGGGTACAGGGCAATAGGCTGATGGTTCCAACGCACTAAATCGGTACTGGTAGCATGTCCCCAATGCATTGGGCCCCACACCGTGCTATCGGGATAATACTGGTAAAAAAGATGGTAGGTGCCATTGCTAAACACCATTCCGTTCGGGTCGTTCATCCAATGCGCTTTTGGTGTGAAGTGGATTTGCGGACGATACGGCTCATTCAGAATTGTTTGTTGTGCTGCTGTATATTTTCCGCCGAAGCATAGGCATACTACTGCACCGAAAGTGATATATATTCTCAAATAAGATGGTAGGATAAATCTGTTCTTCATGGATTTTGTTTACAAGTCCGGATACATTTTTTTCTGTTTCCCACAATTTATTCTTTCACTAATTTCTTTTCCAAATCTTCCAGCGAAACACCTTTTGTTTCCGGCACCTTAGTAAGCACCCAAACCAATTGCAGCGCCATCATAAAACCGAAGAAGGCAAAGATGGGCCAGGGATTATCTTTAAAAATGCCTTTATCCTTATCTAGAAAAATGGGTGTTACCAGGGTGATTAATGCTGCAAAAATCCAATGTACACTGGCCCCAAACGATTGACCCAGGGCTCTTATTTTATTTGGAAATATTTCGGAAATAAAAACCCAGATAACCGCGCCTTGCCCAATAGCGTGGGCGGCTATAAAAAGTAATAAAAACGTCATTAAAAATGCGGCGCCGGCATGTGAATAAAAAGCCCAGGCCACCATGGCAAGGCTTATGATATACCCTATGGAACCTACTACCAGCAAGGTTTTCCGGCCAAGGCGGTCAATAAGGTACAAGCCAACAAACGTAAATACCAGATTGGTACCGCCTATAGCAATAGAGTTGAATAACGAATCCTTCGCTGCTAATCCGGCCCGTTCTAAAATCTCCGGTGCATAATATAAAATAAAGTTGATGCCGGATACCTGGTTAAAAAAAGCTACCATAAAAGCCAGCCAAAGAATGCGGCTATATTTAGCACTAAACAGGTTTGTCGTGCCCCCGGTTGAGGTTTCGTGCAGGTAGCTCGATTTTATAGCTTCCACTTGTGCATCTACCTCTGTTACACCAAGGCTGGCTAAAATTTTTTTTGCCGTTCCATCATCTTTTTTATTGGTTAGCAACCAACGCGGACTTTCGGGCACACCAATTACCATTACCGAATATATAAGGGAGGGCACTGCCAGGGCACCCAACATCCAGCGCCAGTCGTTAGCGCCGCCAACGCCTTGTAAAAAAAAGTTGGATAAAAAGGCGATCAAAATTCCGAACACAATATTGAATTGATAGAGTGCTACCAACTTGCCGCGGTTGGCCGGGGTAGAAATTTCTGAAATATAAGTAGGCGCTGCAACAGACGAAACTCCAATGCCCACCCCACCAATAAAACGAAAGAAAGAAAACGTATATGGGTCGGGTGCGAAGGCCGTACCAACGGCCGAAAGGCTAAAGAGAATGCCGATCCAAACCAATACTTTTTTACGGCCCCATCTCTGTGTAGGAATTCCGCCAAAGATGGCGCCCACCACAGTTCCCCAAAGGGCCATGCTCATAATAAAAAAGCCATGAAAGAGGGGCGTAGTATGCCATAGTTGTTTGATGGGAAGATTAGCGCCGGATATAACTACGGTATCAAAACCGAAAATGAAACCAGCTAATGCTGCTGTAAGTGAAATACGGATAACATACGCCGATGTAACAGTAGAGGCAGGCGATAGGATAGAGGCCTGAGGTGGTTTGTTCGTTTCAATAAACATGCAAATCGTTTTTGTAGATAATTGGCAGATAAGATAGAATGAATGAGGGTGGGTACCAAATTAGAGTTGATGTATTAGCGAATTCATTTCCTGTCAATGTTCTGCTACTAATTACTACACAACGTAATCATTCCAATTTTCCGTACATTCTTTTACACCATTCTGCCCTTTTTAAAATCCACATCTTCCAGCCCATACTGTTTTATTATTTCCGGTGGAACGCCTTCCCATTGGTTGGGCCGGTTGCCTACATAGCCAAGGTCTTCTATGCCCATTTTACTGGAAAAAAAACCGCTGGCTACAAGGTTGCGCAACCGGTTGAAAAAGGCAACGCCCTGTTGCATATCAGGCGCCGATTTGGCCGGGTAAGCAATAGCTTCTACCATCGCTGTTTGCTGATTGCCGGTGCACTCTTTAAACGCTTTGCCATATTGGTTCAGGCATTGTACATCTAACCAACGTAGGCCGCCTCGCATAGGCAGTTGATGGTCGGGCATGTCTTTTACAATAAACTCTATAAACTGGGGCACTTTAGCATCGGAAGCGCTACCGGAGCGGCTGTCTTTTGGAATGATAATGTCGCCGAGTATAGTGATGGTAGCCATCTCATGCGGGGTGAAAAAGGTTTGGGCATGAAGCGCTTTTTCCCTTTCAATCTCTACTGCCTGGCGGTCAATGTCTCCGTCCTTGTTACCGGTTAACTTGCCGGTAGGAACTTCAGTGTCTTTGGGCTTACAGGCATCCAGCAAAACGCCTGCGGAAAGAGTGGTGATGCCAATGGCTTTTAATGATTCGCGCCGGTTCATAACTTAAGCTTTAGAAGATGATTGAAGGTTTAATTTTTTGCTTTGCTGCACGATGTATTCCGCTGTGCGCATAGATAAAGCAAGGATTGTCCACGTAGCATTTTTATCAGACTGCTGCACGGTAGGCGCTCCGTCCACTACAAATAAAGTAGCGCAGTCGTGAGCCTGGCACCACTTATTTAGCACTGATTTTTTTTGATCGTTGCCCATGCGTGCCGTACCTACTTCGTGAATTATGCGGCCCGGCGTTTCAAGGCCCCACATATCATCCGCCGTGTGTGGTGTGCTGGTAGGAATGGCCCCCATCTCATGAATAATTCTGGTAAAAGTTTCCTGCATGTGTTTTGCCTGGTTGATCTCATCGCTTGTCCATTTGTAATGAAAACGCAAAACAGGAATACCATACTTGTCCACGACGTTCGGGTCAATCTCACAATAATTATCAATACGGGCCATACCCACACCACGGCCGGCCATGCCAAACGTAGTACCAAAAAAACGGCGGTAATCATCCTTTAGCGACAGACCGTAACCACCCGCTTCTTTCATTTTTCCATCGCGGCCCGGAACCTTACCGTTTAACGAAGGCACCCCGCCGCCATAGCCATAGCCGGGCATTCCCATACCGCCACCAAATTCAATATGGTAGCCTCTTGGAAAGTCGAGTTTTTTATTGTCTTCCATCCACGGCCCGTAGATATGGATGCTGCCGGCGCCATCTTCATTATACCGTTTCCGGTCCAGCAACTGCGGTAAAAAACCCGACTGTGAGGCGCCGGTAGAATCCTGCAAGTACCTTCCTACCAACCCGCTGCTATTGGCAATACCATTGGGATAAGCAGTGGATTTAGAATTGAGCATGATACGTGCCGACTCGCAGGCGCTGGCGGCAAGGATTACTACTTTGGCGCTTACCTGATATTCCTGCAAATCATCCTTGCTTACATAGGAAACACCGGTGGCTGCTCCCTTTTTATCTGTTATTACTTCCCTCACCATGGCGTTTGAAATCAACTCAAGGTTGCCTGTTTTTAATGCAGGTATAACCAGGCAGGAGGACGAAGAAAAATCGGCATACACCTTACAGCTCCGGTTGCACTGGCCGCAATAAAAACACTGCCCCCGTTCTTTATTGCCGGGCAGGGCTTCGGTTAAAACAGAGCCTCTTCCGGGAATAACTTTTACCCCGGCTTTGGCCGCGCCTTTCATGATGAAAAGCTCCGGCAGCCGTGGCTTTGGCGGCTTCATAAAAATGCCATCGGGTTCATTTTCCAAACCTTCCGCACTACCATAAATACCAATGAGCCGGTCCACTTTATCGTAATAGGGTTTTACTTCCTCGTAGGTGATGGGCCAGCGTTCGCTTACACCGTCGTTTGGCTGAAAATCTTTTGGCCCGAAGCGTAGCGATATACGTCCCCAGTGATTGGTGCGTCCACCCAACATGCGGGAGCGGAACCAGTCAAATTGTGTGTTGTCTTTTTTGGTGTAAGGCTCGCCATCCAGTTCCCAACCGCCAAAGGCGGCATCAAAATCGCCAAAAGCCCTTGCCTTGGTACTGGCGCCACGACGGGGCGACTCATACGAAAATTTGAGCTGCGAGGAATGAATACGCGGATCAAAATAAGGGCCTGCTTCCAGCATCAGCACGTTGATGCCGGCATTGGCTAAAACATAGGCGGACATACCGCCACCGGCACCCGAGCCTACAATAATAACATCGTAAACCTTTGATGACTTTTTAATTTGTATATCGTCCACGGGAAAATTTTAATTACCGAAAATAAGCTTATGTGGTCATCTGTTGCTTTTCGAACAAAGTGGTGCTACAGGCTTGATTATAAATAAGTGCCGCACTTTTTTATTCTATTGCCTTTTTACAATTCAAACAAAACGCCTGACGTTCTACTTACGAAAAAAACGGTGGGATAAAGGTAGCCGCTAAGGGCAGCTTCATTTAAATGTACAAAAGCAATTTTATAATGAAAAGATGGCGTAGCAATTAGCGCTACATGTTCCATCTAACTAAATGAAAGTTACCTGCTGACCCAGTTTACCGATAACCATTATCTGGTGCCGGAGATGGTTGCTTCCAAATGCTGCCGATGGGGAAAACCATCTTCAGGTTCAGAAAGCGTAAACAGATGTAACAAAGGAGTAGAGCATACATATCTGAAAGACCGATCGTTTACAATAGTGTGTATGTTTGGTTGATTGAGTTGGCTGCTGTAATAGCCTTTCTTGTATTTATCCTTACTGCATGAACCAAACCCCAGAACAGCTTGCACGGGACCAAATAGACAAATAGCTTATTGCCTGCGGCTGGGTGATACAAGACAAAAAAACATTCAATTTTTCTTCTGGTATCGGCGTTGCAAGTACAGAATTTCAAACAGCTGTTGGCCCTGCTGATTATGTGTTGTTCGTCAATGGAAAACCAGTTGGCCGATTGAAACCAAGCGGGAAGAAGAAGGTTTCTGCTTAACAATGCCCGAAGAGCAATCAACTGAATACGCTACTGCCAAACTTAAATACATAGCCAACGATCCGCTTCCTTTGAAGAACAACAGCTAGTCGTTCAGGAAATAGAAAGCCGCCTTTGTGTTTGTGATAAGATAGAAGAAACAATAACCGTCAAGTTAAAACAGGCTGAGGATTTACGGCAATGTATTTTAAAGAAAGGGTTTGAGGGGACATTACTAAATGAGCCATGTCCCTGATTACTCTTCGAAATGGAATGATAATAAATTCCTTCACCAGAAATAAAAGTGTAATGCAGCCTTTTGCGAATGCAGGCAATAGGCACAAGCGAAGAAGTTTTGATGCTGCTGCAAACCCGGAAGGGCGCTGGCAAAAGTTCAGCTAAGAACAGCTCATTGCACCAGACAAAATATCTTTAGTATAACCTGGCTAAAGGATAAAAGTCTTGCTGATTTGGACAACCTGCCCGACCCGGATGTATTGGCGAAGGAGATAGCAGAAAATTTGGAAAGTGCACCGGGGAGTTTTCGGGAGATACCGATGCAGTTGAAGAAGTCAGCATCTATGATTAAATGCATCAAATTCTTTTAGCCGCTTACAGTATAGAAACAACGTTTAGATTATATTGCTATTCATAACTAAAGCTTTGTGAGAAATCGTACTGTCGTTGTTCCCCCGCGCCTTTTATTTCTTCTTGTGTTTACTGTTCTTTATCTGGAGGGTCGTTCTCAAACTGGCAATGCCTGTGGCGTTTCGGCAAGCTTTACACCCGCAGGCGATTCAGTGGTAGCCCCTGGTACATTTGTGTCATTTATTAATACCAGCACAGGTGCTGCAACCTACCAATGGTTTGTGAATGACTTTCTCTATTCAACTTCTGTGTCATATAACTATTATTTTCCAGTTGGCACTACTCAAATTAAATTGGTGGCAAAAGCCGGGAACTGTACCGATACGGTAAGTGCTACTTACTTCTGTGCCGGCATACCTTACAATACAGATTCTATATCCGCCATTAATTATGGATTCAGTAAATCCGATGAAGTGGCTACTGCCATTGACGATACCCGTGAGGGTAGTTTCGTAATCGGTGGGTATTCCCGGATTTATCTAACGGCTCCCTTTTTTAATCCCTTGGACCGTGCCTACGTTGTAAAGACAAAACCGGGTGGCTGCGTGGAATGGTCGCGGATGATAAACGATACAAAAGGTGGAACTGTAGATGCCGTCTTAGGTTGTGCCGATTCAGCGATAGTGGTTTGCGGTGGTTACAATGGCGGTGGCTATTACGTAACCCGTTTTAACAAATCGGGTACACGACTATGGCAAAATAGTTATACTACCCAGGGCACTACAATCAAAATCGTAAAGTTGGCAGAAGATGGCAGTGGAAATTTTTATGGCGTTTCTAATTGGGGCGGTAGCGCAAACGGTACTACCAAGCTTATAAAGTTCGATGGCAGTGGGACTGTAATCTGGAGCCGGTCATATAATTTGGGCACTTCGTTGAATGATTATAGTACCGCTAATGGGTTAACAATTGTAAATCAACAAGTTTATATTTCAGGTTCTGCTTACTTCGCCCCAATTAATGGACAGACTAGTTATACTAAAAATTTTATTATTCGCATTGATTGCACTTCAGGCCAGATGGTGTGGGTAAGAGAATACATACCGGCTATTGGTAGTTCCTACTTCGACGGCATTAAACCATACGGGTCTAAGTTAATCGTCTCAGCCTATGCCAGTCCTTACAACAACCGCATTGGCCATTCGGTGTTGATTATAGATGACGCCGGAAATTTTGTAAAGGGAACCACACTACTGCACCAAGACAATTTTGCTAATAATGTTGTCGGCTATTTCAATAACATAGCGGGGTTTGCAGAAGCCGATACGGCAGGGAATATTTATTTACTAAATTATATTAGCCGCTCCCTAAGCCTGCAGCCCTATGTTTCCACGGCCTCCTATTTTATTAAGCTGGATTCTTCGTTTAGTTTAAAATGGGGGCGAAACATAGGCGGAGCAGCTACCCGACAATATACACTTGCGGCTTTAAATAATAGAAACGAATGGGGCAGTCTCGCACTTGATGCCGGCTTGGTAGAATATGGCGACGTGGGCACGTTCAACTACCACATTTTAAAAATCAAAGACCCACCTGCTAACTACGCTGCCTGCAGTAGTGAATACCACGATTTTGATTTTCTGCCGCTTCAATACAGCCAGTCCAATCTGGTACCTGCCACCGACGTTGCTATTAGCATAACCAAACAAGCCATTGCCTTTCCTTTTGATCCTGTATATTCAGAATCAAGGTACACGTGCCCTGACTTCATTGATTCCTGCTTAGTACTTAAGGTAACCGGCCCGGCCAGTATTTGTAATCTCTCCCAAACCTATACTTATAAAGTCTTTCGTAATAAAAAATGTAACCTTCCTGTACAATGGGAAACCAGGGGGGCAATAACGATTATCACTCAAAATGATTCACTCATTAAGGTAAAATTTACTTCATTTGGAACTTGCTCTGTTGCTGCTTTGCTGCTTAGTTCCTGCAATCCAAGAAAAGATTCTGTGTCAATAGTAGTGGCATCCCGTACACCGCCATTAAATCTTGGATCTGACACATCACTGTGCCCAGGCAATAGTATTCAACTGCATGCAGGTCCAAAATTCGTGAGTTATCTATGGCAAAACAGCTCTGTTGACTCAGTACTTACCATTACAAGTCCCGGCAACTATTGGGTGAAGGTCACTGACTCTTGTGGGAATGGACTAAGTGATACAATCAAAGTTATAGCGGCCGCTTCAGTGCCTATTTCAATTGGCCCCGACCGCACAAAATGCAACAGTGATACACTTCACTTAGATGCCCCATCCGGCTTCTTAAATTATACCTGGAGCAACAACTATAACATCAACTCCATTACATCCCAGTCTGTTATTGTTAATCCGTTAATTGATACGGCCTACTATATTAGGGCAGAAAAAACACCCGGTTGTTTTGCCTACGATACGGTGCACGTAACGGTGCACCAATCGCCACCTATCAACCTGGGAAGTGACAAAAGTTTTTGCCTCGGCGACAGTGCTGTGTTTGATGCCGGTGCCGGTTTTGAAAGTTATGCATGGGGCAATGGACAGGCCTCGCAGCAGGTTGTAGTAAAATCAGCCGGTCAGTACGCTGTTACTGCAAAAACAGTGGAAGGTTGCAAAAGTTTTGATACAGTGAAAGTGCTCAGCGTATATCCGTTGCCGGTTGTTGTCCTTGATAAAAACAATGGGCTTTGTTTGGGAGAAACGAAAACACTTAACGCCGGCTCCTTTGCTTCGTACCGGTGGAGTACCGGTGCTACAACTTCTGCTATCACCGTAAGTGGCATTGGTGGTTATGCCGTCAGGGTTACTGATGCAAATGGATGTAACGGAAGTGATAGTACCAGCATCGCTGTTATCTATCCTTTGCCTTCCGGATTTTTACCGCTTGATACCGCTATCTGTTCGTATGGCACTTTACAACTAAAGGCAAGCGGCTTTTTTAACAAGTATCTATGGAGCAACGGAAATACCACGCCAGCTATTACCGTTACTCAACCCGGATTGTACTGGCTGCAAGTAAGGGATGGCAATAGCTGTGTGGGCAGCGATTCTATTCTGATCAATCCTAGAGAGTGCTTGACCGGTTTTTATGTCCCCTCTGCTTTTACGCCCAACGGCGATGGAAAAAATGACCACTTTCAGCCGATGCTTTTTGGTAAGGTACGGAGCTACCGCTTCTCTATCTATAACCGTTGGGGACAGCTTCTGTTCTACACCAAGGATGCACAAAAGGGCTGGGATGGAAGGCTTGCCGGTGTGCTGCAAAGCGGCGTATTTGTATGGACGTGTACCTACCAGTTCGAGGGGGAAGAACCAAAAACAGAAAAAGGAACGCTGACTCTGATTCGATAGAAAAGAAGTGATAGTTAACAAACACTTCATGCAATTGTTTGTGATAGCTATTTGCAAGCAATCGTGCTGCGAATTGTTTCGAATGACTTTCTATTAAAAGGGCTGCATTTATAGCGCTAAAAAACTTTGTGTACGAAAGTGTATTATTCTTGTTGGCATGATGCCGATACGAATTTGTAACCGATAAAAGATTCTCAGTGAGTTAATCACATTGGTGATCGTACTGGGCTTGTGTAAAGAATAATTTGTTGTTTTACGGTTTATGAAAAAGTTTTAAACATCATTTTTCAATCAACATCTTTTACCGATAATATGGTTTTTCGTTCTGTAGCAGTTGACGTAACAGTGCCAAATTTGATTGAACTTTCTTTAACATAAGGTAGTAAGAGCGAAATGCCGAATAGAGAAAACTATCTCTAAATATAAGAAACGCAGGTCCTCTCTTATCAGAATCAGAAATTTATAAACATAAGCTACTATCATAGTTTGCTGTTGATGAAAAGGATACTACAATACGGCTTTATTTTATTCATTGTTGCACTGTGCCTTGGTGCGGTGCTTATGGTTTTAATGCTTATTGGAATTCGCGATACGCCTAAGGAGCCGATGATCAGTTACCCGGCAGAGCAACAGCATTTGATGATAAGTGTAAGGAGTTACAAGCAGCTTTTTTGGACGCAAAAGAAAGGCCGCGCCAGCGGGAAAAAGTTGTAAAAGATGCAAAAGATTTTTTCGCAACTATTACTACCATACAGGCATGGAAAGGCGAAATTACAGGAGTAAGCAGCGATGGCACTAATGCCGTACATGGCTATGAGCTGCACCCGGTGGCCAGGTTGAATCAAGCCGTTCCGCACGAAGGCGATCAAACCAACTATTCAGAAGTACTGAAGGTTTTGTCTATAACAAGTCCTGTCTCAGGATAGCAAAAGTAGAAATTCTTAATTGTAGTTATGGCATTGAAAATGATAGATGATTGCAAGCACAGTGGGCGCCAAAGATCTATTAGATAGTTAGCAAAACGTTGGATATATCTGTAAGCACCGGCTTGAAATGATTCGCTGGCTAAACGTTTCAGAAAATCCATCCTGTATGAAACTTTTCCTTTCCTCAACAATGTGTTGTATAAAAAAAGGATTTCAACTTTCGCTAAAACCCTTTACCAGATTGAGTGGGAGTTGACGGGTTCGAACCGCCGACCCTCTGCTTGTAAGGCAGATGCTCTGAACCAGCTGAGCTAAACTCCCTTTTTGGTGGAGTGCAAAAATAAGGGGAACAACTTCACACAAAAAAATATTTTTAAGTAGTTGGCGAAAACATTTTCAATTCAATTGAACGGCCGGCAAACGGTAGTTCTGGCCGTCCCAAACCATTAACTCGCTCACTTCTATCTTCCAGTATTTAGCCAACGGTGATGGCGCCAGCAGCTTCTTGATTTCTGTTTTATTTTTTGCGTTCATCGTAATCCAGGCCGTCTGCAATTCCATGCTTACGGCATAATGGTCTATCACCTGGTCTTCTATCAAGGTGTTAATGTGTTCGCGATGCTCCGGGATCAGATCCATCATCTCATCGCTCCATTTGAATTTTGCTATGGCTAAAAATTTTTTCATTACGCAGATTAAATCTTCCAGTCAACAATGCGGTTAGCCCATTCGGTGCGGTGGGGCGTGGTAATGCGAATATAGTTATCGGTATAACCTTCCATCATGCCGTTTTTGTTATAGCCTTCAAACAGCACTTTCCGCTGCTGGCCGCGATGCTGTTCCGTAAAGTATTGCATTTTCATGTAACTCAGGTTACGTAAGGCTTTGTTGCGTTCATAGCGGATATTCAGTGGTACTACCGGCTTAATCTCCAGCGCCTTTGTTGCTTCCCGTTCTGAGTAGGTAAACACATGTAAATACGAAACATCGAGATGATGCAGAAAGTCGAATGTTTCTTTAAAGTGAGCATCTGTTTCTGATGGAAAACCTACAATCACATCAGCGCCAATAGCGCAATGAGGCATCAAAGACTTGATCATCGCGACACGCTCTGCATATAACTCACGTTTGTACCGGCGGCGCATCGCCCCTAAAATTTCATTGCTGCCGCTTTGCAACGGTATATGAAAATGTGGCATAAACTTTTTACTGGCGGCAACTGTTTGAATAATTTCTGGTGATAAAAGATTGGGTTCAATGGACGAAATGCGGTACCGCTGTACACCCTGTACTTCTTCTAAAGCCTGCACCAACTGATAAAAATTTTCATAACTTCTTGTGCCATCCGACACTTTACCAAAATCGCCAAGGTTAACACCGGTAAGCACAATTTCTTTCACGCCACTATCGGCTAACTGTTCTGCGTGACTGACAACGCTTTTTATACTATCACTACGGCTTTTACCACGGGCCATGGGAATGGTGCAAAACGAGCAGTTGTAATCGCAACCATCCTGCACTTTTAAAAAACTCCTTGTTCTATCGTTCAATGAATAAGAAGCGGTAAAGCCAGCCACTTCGCGTATATCGCAACTGCTGATCTTGCCCGAATCATTTTTCGTGAGCTCAAGTAAATGGGAGGCAAGATTAAATTTTTCGGCTGCGCCTAATACCAAATTCACTCCGGGAATCTGCGAAATTTCTTTTGGCTTTAATTGCGCATAACAGCCGGTGATAACTACCAGACTTTCCGGCGCTTTGCGTTGTATGCGGCGCACCAGGTGGCGACATTCTTTATCCGCGTTATCAGTAACGGAGCAAGTGTTGATGACATAAATATCCGCCACTTCCTCAAAATCTTTTTTCAAAAAACCTTCGCTTTCCATTTGCCGGGAAAGGGTAGAGGTTTCTGAAAAATTAAGCTTGCAGCCAAGTGTATGAAAGGCAACCGAACGCTGTGTTTGCATCACGGACAAAGATAACCGCTTTCTATTTTGGCTGCTTCGGGCCGCATCGGTATATAACGATATTTTGACAGCCTGTTTTTTATAAACATTAACCTTGGTTAAGATGCCGTCCGCAGATGATTGATAGTTTTGCTGCATAATTATTTGGTATGAAATATTATCTCCCATTTATTACTACCGCCGTTTTTCTGATGGCTTGCGGCAGCGCAAAAAAATCAATGACCGAAGCAGAAGAAAAAAGTCAAAGCGCCTTTGATGATAAAGTAACAGTAGATGGCAAAATGGACGACTGGCAAGGAGTGGCAAGAACAACAAGCCCTAATGGTTTGGTGGAATATGCCTGCGCTAACAGTAAGGACAACCTATTTATTCTCTTCAAAATAGCCGACCCAGCAGAGCAAATGAAACTGATCCGCGGCGGCATGCAAGTATGGATAGACCCAACTGGAAAACATCAAAAAACTACTGAAATAATCTATCCGGTAAAAGGTGAGATAGGCGAAGAGAACCTGCGGCCCGCTATTGTTCAGGGCGAAAAGCCCGGTATGAATGAGATGCATCGCTATGTGGAAAGCCAGTTAATCAGTCTAAACCGCATTGGTTTTAAACCTGAAGATTCGGGTGTACAAAGCATTCGCGAAAACACCGGCTTCAAAGGCGCCATAAATTGGGATGACAACAACGACTTAATTTACGAGGTCGTGATCCCGTTTGCAGCCTTTAACAGCAATGTAAAAAAAGACAATATCGAAGTTGGTTTTTTCATTGGCGCTGCAGACAAACCAAAGAACCCGTCTGGTGACATGCCAACACCTGGCGAAGGAGGTGGAAGAGGTATGAGTGGCGGAATGCGCGGCGGCGGACGCAGAGGCGGTAGTAGCTACGGCAACCGTCAAGGCCAGGGTAATAACCAACAATCCACTATTGCAACCACTGACTGGAAAAAGATGTACGAAGCCGAATCGTTCTGGGTACGTTATTCGGTTAAGTGATAAAGCCACATTTTATTTACACGATTCATCAACTCCAGGCTTCGCACATAAAACTTATACTTGCAGGTAATTTAGCGGTATGAAGCCTGCCAGAGTCATCTTCTCTTTACTAATTGTTGTAGCCTTTTTCGCCGTCTTTATTTTTAAGCGATGGAAAGAGCCGCAGCAACAGGAAATTTTTAACCGGCACACGGCGCATATTTATTATACACATCATGCCTTGTGCCGGATGGATTGCCGGCACATTACCAAAGAAGACATTGACGAGATACGTGAAAGAGGCGTCATCAACCTTAATAAAACAAATATAAAAGACAGGCCTTGTCCGACGTTTGCGTTACAAGGTGTAACGGATAAAGGTGAAAGCATCCGCGTAATTTTTGCGCAGTGCAGCGATGAAACCAAAGTAATAACCTGTTACAATTTGAAAGAAGATTTTGAGTGTCATTGTCCCGGCGACGAAAACAAACACGATTAACATGCGGACACTCCAAAAGCCACTGCATTGGTTGTATGTATTGTATGCATTCTTGTTGTTCTTTATTTTGATGATCCCTGTTTTTTTATGGTCGCTATTTGCCAGCCTGTTTGGTAAGATACGGGGTGGAAACATGGTATATTATGCCTGCATGGTGTGGGCCGACATTTGGTTTGCGCTCATTTTTATTTGGCATAAGAATATTTATGTAGAAAGGCCAAAGCCTCACCAGGCTTATATCTACGTCTGTAACCATATCTCCTATTTAGATTCGGCCGTGCTGCCAAAAACGCTCCGGAGCCCTGTACGGCCCCTGGGCAAAGTGGAGATGGCGTCCATACCCGTATTCGGTACAATTTATAAAAATGCGGTGGTAACGGTTGACAGAAGCAGTAATGCTAACAGGGCTCGAAGCGTACAGATTTTAAAGTCAGTATTGCAAAAAGAAATCTCCGTGCTGGTTTTTCCCGAAGGCACTTTTAATACTACTGGCCAACCGTTGAAAGAGTTTTACGATGGCGCTTTTAAAATCGCTATTGAAACCGGGACGCCCATAAAACCCGTGTTGTTTTTAGATACGTTTTCCCGCATGAATTATACTTCTATTTTTTCGTTGAACCCAGGCAGGAGCCGGGCTGTTTTTTTAAAAGAGATTGCAGTAGATGAATTAACGATAAATGATGTAGCGATGTTAAGTGCGAATGTATTTGGTATGATGGAAGCAGCGTTGATTGAGTATGAGGCAAGGTGGATTAGAGTTGAGAAAGTATGAAGGTTTAAAACGAATTATATACTGCCCAAATCAATGCTGCCAATTTTATAGCGCTATCATAAAGTCTTCGATTCATCTTCACTACCAAACATCTTTGCGCTTTCAACAAAACGTCAAACGCAAAACTCCAAACCCCAAACTCACTTACCTTAGCCGCTTCATGTTTGCAGAGATCATCATACCGCTGGCCCTCCCCAAAAATTACACCTGGCATATACCTGATGACATGCTGGATTCCATTTCCATCGGCTGCCGTGTAGAAGTAAACTTAGGTAAGAATAAAAAATATGCAGGTATTGTCAAACACATTCATAACGAAGCCCCGCAAAGCTTTGAAGCAAAAGAGATATTGGCTTTGTTGGATGCAGAGCCGGTTATTCATCAATACCAATTGCAGTTGTGGGAGTGGATGGCCCGCTATTATATGTGCAGCGAAGGCGAAGTAATGTCCGCTTCCCTGCCCTCGCATTTTAAGCTGTCCAGCGAAACGGTTTTAATTTATAATGAGGAATTTGGCGATGATTTATCAGAGTTGGACAGCGAAGAGTTTTTAGTAGCGGAAGCCTTGCAGATGAAGCACGAATTACGCCTTACCGAAGTGCAGCAGATACTCGATGTGCCGCATGTATATCCCATTGTTAACCGGTTAATCGGAAAGAAGATTTGCTTCGTCTGGGAATCTTTGAAGCAAACCTTCAATGCAAAAAAAGAAACGTTTATTCTTCTTTCCACCGAGTACCACCATGAAGATAAGTTATCGGCGCTGCTGAATAACTGGGGACGGGCACCCAAACAAATGGAACTGCTGCTTGGCTATCTGCACCTGATGAAAACGCAAGGTGAAGTAACAAAGGCCGACTTGCTCAAGAAAGCTTCTGCTACTGATGCGCAGTTGAAAGGCCTGGTGGATAAGGATATCCTGCGAACAGAGAAGCGGTCTGTAGATCGCATTACCTATGCTCCAAAAGATGTTACGATTGATTTTAAATTGACACAAGCCCAAGAAGAAGCGTATAAAAAAGTTCAGGAATGTTTCGATACTAAACAGGTTTGTCTCCTGCATGGCGTTACCTCAAGCGGCAAAACGCATGTGTACATCAAGCTGATAGAACAATACATCCGGCGCGGCCAACAGGTACTTTATATGCTGCCGGAGATTGCCCTGACCTCACAAATTATTCGTCGCTTACAAAAACATTTTGGCGGTTATATCGGTATTTATCATTCCAAGTTCAGCCAGAACGAAAGGGTGGAAATATGGAATAAAGTAAAAAGCGGCGAAATGAAGATTGTGCTTGGCGCCAGAAGCTCCCTGTTTCTTCCCTACCATGACTTAGGGCTGATAATTTGTGATGAAGAACATGATTCATCGTATAAGCAGCAAGACCCTGCACCCCGCTACCACGGCCGCGATGCCGCGATCTATATGTCGTCACTTATTGGCGCAAAGGTGTTGTTGGGTAGTGCCACGCCTTGCCTGGAAACGTATCACAACGCTAAAACCGACAAGTACGGGCTGGCTGAATTAAACGAACGTTTTGGCGATGTAAAGATGCCGCTGATTGAATTTATTGATAACCGGACTATAGCTCATAAGCCCGGCGAAAAAGTAATGTTGTCTCCTCAATTATTAGACGAGATAAAGTCCACTGTCAACAAAGGAAAACAAGTCATTCTTTTTCAAAACCGGCGCGGCTATTCTCCCTATCAGCTATGTACGGTTTGCGGTTGGATAGCCGAGTGCCGCAACTGCGATGTATCGCTTACCTATCATAAGCAATCCAACAAACTAAAATGCCATTACTGCGGAAACATCTATCCGCCGGTGGTTACCTGCATGGCTTGTGGTAGCGATAAGTTGGTGCAGCGCAGCTTTGGTACCGAAAAAATTGAAGAAATTTTAGATGCGGAGTTAGTGACGATGAAGGTGAGCCGCATGGATTTCGATTCGGTCAAAAACAAAAATGCACATGACGTTTTGATACAACAGTTTGAACAAAAAAAGATAGATGTATTGGTGGGAACACAGATGGTAGTCAAAGGCCTCGACTTTGATAACGTGGACCTGGTGGGCATCTTAGACGCTGATGGCCTTTTGCACTTTGCCGATTTCCGCGTGAATGAAAGAGCTTTTCAACTGATGGAACAGGTAAGTGGCCGGGCAGGCAGGAGAGATGGACAAGGGAAAGTGCTGATACAAACCGTAAACCCTACGCATCCGGTTTTATTGCATGTAGCAAGGCATGATTATACGGGTATGTATAATGAAGAAATTGAAAAGCGAAAGCAGTTTTTTTATCCGCCTTTTTCACGGGTTATTCATGTTCATTTCAAGCACAAGGAACGTGACGTGGTGTTTAATGCGGCGCATGAATTTGCTAAAGCCATGGATTTTTTATACCGTAAATATATTGTTGGTCCGGCCGAGCCAGTAATCAACCGGGTGCGTGGAATGTTTCTGATGGAGATGCTGTTGAAGTTGCCAAGAGATGCGCAAATGATTGCCAAATGCAAGGATGATGTTATGAAAGAATGTACCAATTTGCATACGCATAAACAGTTTAAAAAAGTGATTGTACTTCCTGATGTGGATGCGCAATAAACTGCTACTTGGAGAGACAGCACCACATAGTTATAGACAAATGATGGGGGGAGGGTTGGGTTACTCCATCACCGCTACAGATATTAGGTTAATCAAAGATTAAGCTGTCAATTGTAAAAGAAAACAGTAGCAATCAAATCTTCGTGTGATCAATCCTTCAGCATCGCCATCATCGCCTTGTATTCATATACACGAAACCCTTTATTATTTTGCTTAGATGCCTGTAGCATAGCTTTTGCTACATCTTCGGCCGCAATGGGTTTGTATTTGTTGGGTAACAACGGCGATAAAAGTTTCATCAGCGGTTGGCCAATGCGTTCGCCTGTTCTTAGTTCTTTGTGTTGGCCTAACAACATAGATGGCCGGAAAATGCCGGTAAAGGAAATCGGAAATTTTTGAACCGCTTGCTCCACCTCGCCTTTCAGTTTCAAATAAAAATTACTGCCATCCGGGTTAGCTCCAACCGATGATACGAGGAGGAACTGGGGTACCTGCGTTTCCAGACAAGCTCTTGCGGCATGTACCGGAATATCGTAATCAATTTTGCGATAGGCTACCTTATCGCCCTGCACTTTTTTTTGCGTGGTACCGATGGCGCAAAAAATGGCGTCGCAGCCGTCTATGGCCAGTTTCAGCGATTCGTAGTCCTGAAAATTTACCAGTTTCATTTCCAGCCTGGGGTGCGATACAGCTACCAAACGACGGACGATGAGCCGGACCGTTTCTATGGAAGCGTCATCTTTCAAAAGGTCAACGAGGTGCGAACCAATTAACCCGGTGCTTCCAATAACGCCTACTGTTTTTTGAGCCATAAATCGTATTCTTGCTTTCATGCAAATTCGGGAAAATATTTCGCTTCGACCCTACAATACATTCGGCATTGATGCAACCGCGAGGTACTTTGGAACATTTAGTAATCAAACAGAATTGGAAGAGTTGCTTTACTACCAACCGCCAACTGCCAACTGTCAACTTATACTCGGCGGTGGCAGCAACATCTTACTGACAAAAGATTTTGACGGAATGGTATTGAAGAATGAGATAGCCGGGATTGAAGTGGTAAAGGAAGACGAAGACCATATTTATGTGAAAGCTGGAGCCGGGGAGAACTGGCACGGCCTGGTTATGTATTGCGTAGATAACGGCTTTGCGGGTATGGAAAATTTATCGCTCATCCCTGGCAATGTAGGAGCATCGCCCATGCAAAACATAGGAGCTTATGGCGTAGAAGTGAAAGATGTTTTTTATGAAGCCAAAGCATATCATATCAACGACAAGGCCATTAAAATTTTCACGGCTGACGAATGTAAGTTTGGCTATCGGGACAGTGTTTTTAAAACCAAGTACAAGGGGCAATTTGTTATTACAGCGGTTACCTACCGGTTACATAAAAAGCCAATTTACAATACCAGCTATGGGGCTATTCAACACGAGTTGGAAAAGATGGGCATTACCGAATTAAGTATCAGAGCCATTTCGCAGGCCGTCATTGACATTCGTTCCTCTAAACTTCCCGATCCAAAAATTATTGGCAACGCCGGAAGCTTTTTTAAAAACCCTGCGGTTAAAAAAGTACATTATACTTGGTTACAACAACAGCATCCATCCATTCCAGGTTTTCCGTTAGATGACAACTATGTAAAAGTCCCGGCAGGCTGGCTGATTGAACAATGCGGCTGGAAAGGCTATCGTAAAAGAGATGCCGGCTGCTATGAAAAGCAGGCCCTGGTTTTAGTGAACTTTGGCGGAGCGACCGGTTATGAAATTTATGAACTAAGTGAAAAAGTCCTGAAATCGGTAGATGATAGATTTGGTATTTTAATGGAGCGGGAGGTTAATCTTTTTTAATGAAGCAGCATTGGTAAAACTATTTTTGTCAACAATAAAACCTAACTATATGAGAGCAATTATTTTATTTTCCTCTTTCTTATTGTTTGTTCTTTCATCAACCGCCCAGGATAAAATCTACCGTAAAAACGGTAAAGTGGTGCAGGCAAAAATCATTGAAGTTGGTTCTTCAGAAATCAAGTATAAAATTTTTGGTGATGATGCCGGCCCGGTTTATATATTGGAAACGGATAAGATTAAAAAAGTTGAATTTGAAAACGGAACGGTCCAAAAATTTACTGCTGATTTAAAAGATCCTGAGCAGTACGAGGGCCAGTTGAGAAAGGCGATAAAGATTGATTTCTTTGGTCCTTTAATTGGCTACACGCAAATATCCTACGAAAAAAGCACCGGCATCGGCAAAAGCTATGAAGTAGGTTTAGGAATCATTGGCGCCGGCAAAAACAGTGTGGTTGACTACTACAATAATACATTCCGCAATACCCGTACTAACCAGTTTGGATTTGCTGCCTCACTTGGCTATAAATTTAATAAGCTGCCGGATTTTCTTTTTGGCCGGTCACGATTTACTCATGTTATGCAAGGCTCCTATGTCAAGCCCATTATTTATATAGGAAACTATAGTGAAAACGATGTTCTTTATAAAGCCAATTCTCAATATGTACTGGAACGGCAAAATGTTACGTTTGGTGCTTTGCAAATAGAGCTTGGTAAGCAATGGGTTTTTGGCGAAAAGTTCCTCATTGATCTTTACTGGGGATTTGGTTACGGCTTGGATAACAAAAAAAGTGGCGATGGTTACTACTACGATGATAATACGTCAGCTTTCAATTATCTTAATGCCAGGGCAGGCCGTAGTCCCGGGTTTTCAGTTACAGGAGGGCTCAAGGCTGGCTTATTAATAAAGTAAAATTCAATCGAGTGGATAATAGTGAAAAACGGTGTGATTGTTTACAACTGAAGAAGGGAAATTTTTTTCCGGTAATGCGTTACTACTTGTTTCTGTACATCCTGTTATTGTTTTCAATAGCATCAATTGCGCAACAACCCTACAGCGCTAAAGCATCGCAATGGCAGGCAGAGGGCCTTGGGCCAGCCGGCCTGTTTAGCATTAATTTCGATTCACGGTTTTCCGGAAAGGAAGCAGGTTTAGGGTTTCGTATTGGGCTGGGAGGCACGCCCCTTAGCCTTTTGGGGGCGTCGTGCAATTCCGGCACTCAAATTTCTTTGCCTGTTGGGCTGAACTATTTATTTGGGAAAAGATACCATTTTTTGGAAGTAGGCGCAGGTGGCGTATTGGCAATTATTAATGGTACAAAAGTGTATTGCATCGGGTTTGACCACGGCTTTTTTAGTGATGAAACTACCTCGTATAGTTTTGTATCTGCCGGTTACCGTTTTCAGCCTCACATGAAAAAAGGGCTCACCTACCGTGTATTTATTTCTCCTCTTTTTCAGAAACACTTTTCGCCAAAAGCCTGGGGCGGCGCCGGCATTGGTTACCGGTTTTGATTTTATCCGCACTTACAGTTTGGTAAAACAGTTAGTAGACTTAACTTTAAAATATGGAAGTTAAAGAACCGGCACTGGCCTACAACCGCAAAAACTGGACGATTGAAGAATACCTTCAAATGGAAGAAGCGGCTGATGAAAAGCATGAATATTACCAGGGAGAAGTGTTTGCGATGTCAGGCCCGAAAGTGCCACATAATATTATCAGCGGAAATCTCTTTGCCGTGATACATCGAAAGTTAAAGGGCAGCAGATGCCAGCCTTTTAATAGTGACCAAAGAATTTTTGTAGAATCAATAAATTTTTTAACCTATCCTGATATCTCTATTGTTTGTGGCGATGTGGAGACGTTTAATAATGATGATTGGAACATTATGAATCCAACCGCGATTATCGAAGTCTTGTCGCCATCAACCGGCGATTACGACAAAGGAAGTAAGTTTAGCCTGTACAGAAACATTGCCACACTGAAAGAGTATATTCTTGTAGCTTCAAAGGATGTCCGTATAGAAGATTTCACCATCAATAGCAATGGCAATTGGGAATTGAAAGAATATAAGTCAATTGACGAAACCCTTAACCTGTCAAGCATCCAGACGACTATAGCACTTAAAGAAATTTATGAAGGCACAAAATTGGGGGCTACTGGACCCTCATAAATTTCATTTCAAAAAAATAAGATTTGATCTTAATCTTGTCGAAGGATTAATTAAAATCTTCATCGCCCAAATCATCAAAGTTGGATGATGATTGCATATTGATCATGCTTCCCATCAGGTCTTTAAATTCCACCGATGTTTCCATGATTTTTTTGCTGATCAGGGAGAAGGAAGAAAGCCCGTGCAATACAAACTCCATTAACAAAGCCGTTTCCTTTTCGGAAGCGTGGGAGAAGGTTTTTTTCACCAACGCATGCAAGCCATCTACGGCATAAAGCTGAATGATCTTTTCCTTATCGGTAACGCCGAAAAATAAATTAAGGTGATTGCCTTTATCGAACCAACTGATAATGGAACGATAAGGATTGTCAACGGCTTCCGGCTTTTCGCCTTTGCGCGGCGACCGTTTTTTTAATGTGTCCGGATTTGGAAAGTAATGTACGAACTGGGTGCGGATAGATTTGTCCAACAGGTTCATGGCTACCTGGTACGGACCTTCCTGTTCACCTTCATACACCAGTTCTATCTTACCTGTAATGGATGGAATGATGCCTATCAGGTCAGCGACCCAAACCTGCGTAGTTTTTTCTTTGTTGAGAATGGCCCTGCGTTCAGCAGCACTTACCGCGTTTTCAAAAGCCGAAATAGTAAGCCTTGCACTAACGCCGCTTTTTTTATCGACAAACTCACTGCCTCTTGCTTCAAAAGCCACTTGTTCTATCAATCGTTTTACCAAATCGCTAACGGCTACTTTTTCTTTTTGCGCTTCTTCAATATCGGCTTCCTGCTCTGTTATGGCCAACGCATTTTCCAACGACTTGGGATAGTGTGTGAGTATCTGACTTTCGATACGGTCTTTTAGTGGCGTAACAATAGAGCCGCGGTTGGTATAATCTTCCGGATTGGCCGTAAAGACAAACAAAATATCCAGCGGTAACCGCAACTTAAAGCCGCGTATTTGTACATCGCCTTCTTCCAGAATATTAAATAGCGCCACTTGTATCCTTGCCTGTAAATCCGGCAGCTCATTAATTACAAAAATGCTACGATTACTTTTTGGAATGATGCCATAATGAATCACCCGTTCATCGGCAAAACTCAATCGAAGATTAGCGGCTTTTATGGGATCAATATCGCCAATCAAGTCGGCAACACTCACATCCGGTGTTGCTAACTTTTCGCCATAGCGCTGGCTTTTGTGTATCCATTCAATGGGTGTAGCATCTCCTTTTTCAAGGATCAAATCCCTTGAATATTTGGAGATGGGTTTTAGTGGATCATCGTTGATTTCGCTGCCGCTGATCACCGGGATGTATTCATCCAATAGCTCTGTCATCTGGCGTGCCATGCGGGTTTTAGCTTGTCCGCGCAAACCAAGAAACAGAATATTATGCTTGCTGAGTAAAGCCCGTTCTACATCAGGAATTACGGTGTCTTCGTACCCAATAATGCCGGTAAAGGTTTCTTCTTTTGCCTGAAGTTTTTTTATCAGGTTGGTGCGAATTTCTTCTTTAATGCTTCTCGGTTTATAGCCTGCTTCTTTAAGTTCGCCGAGTGTGTTTATGTGTTTGATGTTCATATTTGTTTTGTAATTAGCTTTTGAATTAATATTTATCGTCTGTTGCGCCTTCAACTTGTATTGCAACCTCTACCTATTGAGTGCGGTTTTCAATTGTCTGTGTGCAAAAAGTCTTTCGGATTGACGGCATTTATTTCAATCGCAGACGGATCGGTAATTTGATATTTTAGTATATGATTGATACTCATATCGTCGAGTATATCTACTGTGTTTTTATAGGAAGCTTGTTTTGTAGGTTTGATTAGAACAACCAACAATTTATTTGAAAATTTTGTTTTAGCAGAAGCTATGGCCTTCCTGATGGTTGCATAATTATATAATTGTCCATGACTCAATGCCATTCCTTCGTAGGCGAAAATGACATCATTGTGTAATAGTATTAATGTGAATTTGGTAGAAACGCTGTCGTAGTTCTGCACAACATTTTGTTGCTCCTTCGGCATTATTAAATGCACCTCGGATTTTGGCCTAACGCTGCTTTTTTTCATAGCAGTATCATTGAAATTACAAGTGCCTAAAAAAATCAGGAGAGAAAAAAGAATGGATCTGAAATCAAGACTTGTAAGTTCCATCAATACACCGTTTTTCTTTTACCGCTTTCAAAATCTTTAAAAATGAAAGCTCCTAATTTGTCAAGCGAGGCAAAATATGCCTTGCCATTATTGGTCTCCGTAAACTCCTGCACAAAGCGTTGAAGATACGGGTCGGTAGCAATCATAAATGTCGTAATAGGAATCTTTAGCTTCTTGCATTGTGCCGCCAGATTAATACATCGGCTGGTTACCTTCCGGTCGAGTCCAAAACTGTTTTTATAATACCGCTTGCCAATTTTTAAGCAGGTTGGCTTGCCATCGGTTATCATAAAAATTTGTTTGTTCGGGTTCTTTCTACGCCTCAAGGTATCCATCGCTAACTCCAGCCCGGCAACGGTATTGGTATGATAAGGGCCTACCTGCAAATAGGGCAAATCTTTGATCTCGACCGGCCAGGCATCGTTACCAAAAACCACAATGTCTAACGTGTCCTTCGGATATTTTGTCGTGATCAATTCGCTCAACGCCATCGCCACTTTTTTAGCCGGTGTAATGCGGTCTTCACCATATAAAATCATGGAATGCGAAATATCAATCATCAGTACCGTGGAAGTCTGCGATTTAAAATCCGTTTCGCGAATTTGCAGGTCATCTTCCTGCATGGTAAAAGCATCAAGGCCATGATTGATTTGCGCATTGCGGATGGATTCCGTGAAATCAATCTGCTCCAGCATATCGCCAAATTGAAAGGGCCGCGTATCAGGACTTGTTTCATCACCAGCACCATGTTTAAAGGTTTGATGGTTGCCGCTTTTTGTTTTTTTCAGCTTGCCAAAAATTTCTTCGAGGCTGCGTTTGCGAATGCTTTGCTCTGTTTTAGGCGTAATTTTTATTTCGCCTTTTTCCGCATCATCACTGATGTAGCCTTTCTGCTTGAGGTCATCTATAAAATCACCCATGCCGTAGTCGTTATCGGTGAGTTCATATTTTTTATCCAGCTCATTCAGCCATTGCAAGGCCTCGCTAACATCGCCGCTGGTGTAAGTAAGCAATTGGGTGAACAAATCAAGCAACTGTTCAAACTTGGATTTGCCGCTCTGCCTCGGATCGTAATTTGAAAAATGAAATCCAATCATCTTGAAAAATTTAAGGTGAAATGTGAGAAGAAAGACGTGAGACAAAAGCTGACTACGACGTAAATCACCTTTCGGTTTCACGATTCACGGCTCACGTTTGACGTTCCCTAACATCTACAATAATTATGCGGTTTTGTTCATTGGCAGACCATAAACAAAAAACCTCCCGAAGTCGGAAGGTCTTTTGTTTTTACTGCCGTTTTTGTGACGAATCAGCAGATGTTTTTTTCAAAGGCAATTCCGGTACCGGTTGTTTCTTCGGTTCATACTGGTCTTCAAACTGTTTGATGTAGCCAAGGTAATCCTGCGCATCTTTTTCTTCCTGCATCAGCGGTGAATAATATTCATCCTTGGTTTCCCGCAAATATTTATAATAAGCCAGTTGATCGTTCAAATCTTTTACCAGCGCCGCTTTTACCTTGGTGGCCAGATCGGTGTAACCCGATTTATACGCCGCCTCTAAGTACATCATGCAAATTTGGTTATGGCCGTTATGGCTAGTCATTGCATACGGCATCGCCTCGGTATTCATCAGGCTTTCCGACCGTTTCAACAACTCAATCGCTTCTGGCTTGCGGCCTTCATCAGCTAAGCTGGAAGCAGCCAATGCATACGCTGAGCGGATGGATAACAGGTGACGGCGGTTCTCTTCATCAAAATATACATTAGGGTTTTGCGCATTGCCCGAACGGAAAACGTTCATCAGCAATTTTTGCGTGGTATCGGTTTCCATGCTTCGTCCGCGACCGGCCAGGTTAGCGATAGGCGTTAGCTGAAAGATCATTCCTTGCTGGCGCAGATAAGAGCCAAAGCCAAGGCCGCTTTCGGGAGAGGTGAAGCAGATAGGCCGCTTCCACGCATTGCCGGCAATCACGTTCAGCATTGTTAATTGGTCCAGCGTATAATAACTTTTGCCTGATGGCAGGTTGAACACGATCTTCTGTGCAGCGCTATCCTTTGCACCAATGATTCCATTACTTCTTGCCAGGGCCACATCAACCGGAAGGCTTACTGTTTTTACCGCCGGGAAGTAAGAAATTTTTGGTTGGTTTTTACCGATGGCATTCTTCATCAGGTCCAATAAATCAAATTCGCCATCCCTTGGCTGGCGGTCTTCTACGCTGATGTAAGCAAGGCCACGCACCTGCTCTTCGCTCCATAAAACATCAATAGGCGGACTGTCATTTACTTTATACCGAAGCTGGTTTACATACCAGTCAATACCCAATAAACTGGTGTTGATGATGCGAATATCGGGACGCACATTTTCAACTTCCTGGGCATACCAAAGTGGGTACGTATCGTTATCGCCGTAGGTAAATAAAATGGCGTTTTTGGGGCAGCTATTCAGGTAATCTTTTGCAAGATCAGGCGCTAATAATTTCTGGCTCCGGTCATGATCATTCCATTCCTGCGTGCCCATAACTATCGGCACGATTGCACATAAAGCGGTTGCCGTTAAGCCAGCCGTTCGCAAATTTGTTTTGCCTATGGTGCGAACAATAAGCGTGAAGAGTAACGTGAGCACACCAAACAAAATACCGCCTACCAGCGCTGCTGTAAACGTTCCGCCGTTCATGTGATTGGCATCGCTTAATAACAATATCAAAAACGAAATCAAGCTTCCATAAACTAAAGTTGCCATCATGGTTGCCTTATCGGCGACGTCTCGTGCCATGCGTACAAAGGCCACCACAGCCAATCCTATCCAAATAGCATAGGCATAAAACGAACCGGCAAAGGCGTAGTCCCGTTCACGCGGCTGTCCACCGGCCTGGTTTAAATAAACAACTATGGCTATACCCGTGAAGAAAAAGAGCAGTGATGTAATAATCCAATCTTTCCGGGCTTTTAAAAACTGATAAACACAACCAACGATGCCTAAAATAAAAGGTAAAAGAAACATATTATTGTTGGCCTTATTATGCCTGATGCTGTCTGGCATCATCTTCTGATCGCCCAAGCGAAGATTATCTAAGAAGGAAATGCCCGTCATCCAATTACCGTCACGCACATTACCAAAGCCCTGCAAATCGTTCTGACGGCCGGCAAAATTCCACATAAAATACCGCCAGTACATAAAGCCCATTTGGTAGGTAAAGAACCATTCGAGGTTATTACCAACAGTAGGTATTTGTACGGCAATGGGTTGGCCCGGCTGCACCACGGTACCGCGTTGCACTTTGGGCGCATACCCATCGGATAGTGGATAAGTATATTGGGTGCCACCTTCCTCCGTTACCTGAATGCCGGCTTCCGATACACCCATTACCATAGCGGGTTTGCGGGCCGCAATGGTGGCCATATTCAACCATTGAATATAAAAGTTGGAATGGTTCGGGTCGTTGCCATCCCATATACGGGGAAAGAGTTGAATGTCCTTGCTGTCGTATTCATAATCAGGGCTCGGACTTTCGTACTTGATGTATTCGTTTTTGGCGGTTTCTTTATTAAATCCTTTTGAATACACATACTTTTTGGTAACGCCGGTTGGCTGCGCCGCAAAGTGTGCTCCAAATAAAATCGGTTGCGATCCATATTGTTCGCGGCCGAGATAATAAACAAGGTTCATGGGATTGTCCACGTTGTTCATGTCAATGGCAGGATTCGCGTTCGACCGCTCCAGGGTAGTTACATAAGATGAGTAACCGAGCATCATAAAAATGAAACTCCACAGGCTTAAGCGCAGCAGTGAGTAGTTCTTTTTATTGGCATAATACAATCCGGCTATTACTATGGCCGCAAGTAAAATAAAAAAGAAGATGAAGCCGGAGAAGAAGGGAAGGCCAAACGAATCAACAAACATAATATCAAACCATCCACCAATCTTGGGGGTGTATTGGATCACCACTACCTGTACCAACCCCACCACGATACAGCCAACAATAAAAGCCCAGATGGCGCCCCAGCGGGTGTAGTTATAGCGACGGAAATAATAGATCATCACTATAGCGGGTATCGTTAATAAACCTAAAAGATGCACCCCAATAGATAGCCCCATGGAGAAGAAAAGAAATACGATCCAACGGTCGGCGCGGGAACGCAACACAGGATCGGTGCCGGCCAGTTCGTCGGCCCGTTCCCATTTCAACATGGCCCAGAACGCAAGCCCCGTAAAGAAAGAAGAGAAGGCATATACCTCGCCTTCCACGGCGCTAAACCAAAACGATTCACTAAAAGTATAAGCTAAAGCGCCAATAATACCGGCGCCCATGATAGTAAATAATTGTGGCTGCGTAGGCTCTTCTCGAAAGCCAACTGTTAACTTGCGGGCAAAATGCGTAATGGTCCAGAAAAGAAACAGGATGGTAAAACCGCTGGCAAAAGCATTCATCACATTCACCGCTTTTGCTGCATTGGTTGGGTTGTCGCCAAACAGCACCACAAATAAACGGCCAAGCAATACAAATAACGGAGCGCCGGGCGGATGCGGCATTTGCACTTTATAAGCAGCCGAAACAAACTCGCCGCAATCCCAAAAGCTACCGGCTTTTTCGGCCGTCAAAATATAAACAAGCGATGCAATGGCGCACACTACCCAGCCGGTAATGTTGTTTACTTTTCTAAAGTTCATAAAGGTGGTTGGTATTTAAATATGCCGCTCCATCTGGAAACGTGCAAAAATAGGGAAGCGGCTAAATTAACGGGAAAAGAATCAGATAAATGTTAAACAGGTAACAGTGTGTGAATGGATGGATGGTTGATGCTACAAGGCTTACAGATGGAAGCCCGTTAGTCGAAGAATACTTTTACGGTTTGATAGAACAATCGAGTTTGCATCACGTTAGGCATGGCCTGGTTGCTTTCGCTGTAACCTTTCAATCCAAACAGGCCGGCGGCATTTCCTTTATTTACAGCAATCTCCATATAGCCGGCGCTGTTGAATAGTACCAGCATTTCGCCCTGCGATACATCGGCGTAAGAACCGCTGATGCGTTCAATCATCTCATCTCTGCGAAAAATTATTTTAAAACGGCGGCCACGGCGCTGTCGTTCAAACTGGTCCTGGGTGATATTAACAATAACGTTCTCAAAGTTGTCAATGAAGATGATCTGGCCTTCCATCCAATCCTCGCCAAGCGTAGGGCGCAGTGGATGTTTTTCAATGTAGTTCGGATCGGGGATGCCGATGTTTTGAACCGGTTCGCCATTGGTTAATTGCGTGATGGCTTTGGCTGCAACATCAATGCAATACAGGGTGTTTTTAATAGCCGATTTTTCAAGCGGTACGCCAATCACCATTTCGGGTTTTTCTTCAATGATCATACTCAGCAAACCATTGTCGGCACAGATCAGGTACTGATCTTTATAAAAGGCAAACAACAATTGTTCGGGCTTTGATTCGAACAGGTTAACGAGTATAATATGATACGTAAACTCCGGAAAATTTTTTATAGCGTTACGGCATACATACGATGCCTGCGGATAGTTGAATGGCGAAAGTTTATGGGTTATATCAATGATCTGAAATTCCGGGTTAATGCGCAACAGCCTGCCCTTTACTGCACCTGCAAGGTAATCCTGCTCGCCGATGTCTGATGTTAGGGTAATTAAAGGCAATTGATTTTGGAATTAAGATGATGATTAATTACTGAAAAAAATACCTGAAGGCTATTTCACTAACTGTCCGTTTTTAAAGAAAAAATTCTTTACCAGCTTATCCGACCAGGCCGGGAAAAATTTATTCATAAATATGGTGCGTTTACCATTGAAGGTTAAGACTAAGGTTCGCTTCTTTCTTTGCAGGGCGTTAAGAATTTCGGACGCTACTTCCGCAGCCGTCATCAGCTTTCCTTCTTCCAACGGGCTTTCGCCCTGCGGCGCTCCTTTTGCGTTTAATGCAGCAAAACGAATATTAGACGCCGTGAAGCCGGGACATACCCACATTACATGCACACCATCATCCAGTAATTCCGTGCGAACCGCTTCCAGCCAGCCTTGCAGGGCAAACTTGGAAGCCGAGTAACCACTGCGGCCGGGCAGTCCGCGGTAGCCGGCGATAGATGATACGCCTACGATAGACCCCTTTCTTTTAATAATAGAATCAAGCGCCAGCTTGGTGCAATACACGGAACCAAAAAAATTAATTTCCATTACTTTTTTTATCACATCCGGCGTTGTGTCTTTTAACAAAGCCCGCATGGAAACGCCGGCGTTGTTGATTAAAATATCAATGCCGCCAAAAACGTCTATTGTTGATTCAATAAAGTTGCGGCAATCATTTTCACTACTTACATCCGCCAGCACGGCATGTAACGGGTAGGAGGGAAATTCGGATTGCAGCCGGTACAACTTATCCTGGTGGCGGGCACAGGTACTTACTTTAGCGCCTTGCATCAAAAGCGCTTCTACCAGTGCTTTACCAATACCATCGGTACCACCTGTTATTACTGCAACTTTATCTTTAAAAAAATGCGACATAGTCATTCACTTGCTGCGCAAACGTAACTGAAATTGAAGTGTGATAAAAGTGTTTCTGTCGAAATAATTCAGTAGGAAAGTTGTAAACATGCGCTAAGATTGTTACTTACCGGGATGATAACGCCGCACAGCATTTTTTAGCACATCGTCTTTATAAAAATTTATGTCTTTAAATTTTCCTTCAATGTAGCCCTCGGCCTGATCGGTGTAATGTGGTGAGAGCGGATCGAATGATTCGCCGCCGGTGAGGATAGTTTTCGCTTTGATCTTTTTGCCAAATTCAACGGCTGCAATAAAGCTGTTGCCGGAAAGTCCATAGCGTTTTTTTGTATCGTTTCTTCTTGAATAAAAGGAAGGCAAAGATCCCCAGGTACCGGGCCCTGATTTAACGGGAAGGCTTGGTTGGCTGTCATCAAATTTATTGCCGCTGCTGCGCTGGTAGCGGTTTACATCGCCCCAGGGAATGTTCCATTTGCCATACAGTCGCTCCAGCATTTTCATCGTTTCCATCAACAGGTTTAACTGTTCTTTCGGCGCAATGGTTTCCGCCATCAGGTGAAAATTACCAATGGCATTGGTGGCCGCTTCCGGTGTTTTAGCCGGAGGAATTTTTGTAGCAGAAGCAAAGGCCCATTCAATAGCAAGGGTAGTGGCAACCGATGATGCGGAAGCATTTTTATCCCAGCTTTGAAGTAAATCAATGGGTTCTCTTAATATTGTTTTTAATGAATCGCTTGCGGGTAAATCGTTGTAAGCTTTTATTAATGTCGGAAGCAAAATATCGAAGGCTGCTAAGTAAGAATTATACCCAATTTTAATGACGTCATCAATGGACAGATTACTGGCAGTTGACAATAACCGCATCGCATTCAGGGCTCGTCCGTTTTGTCCGTCAGGCGCCATATAAGCCGGATAATTTTTCTTGTTTGGGCTGCTCGTACCCGATGCGGTAAAAGGCGTAGAGTTGCAGTTTTGTATCCAGCCACTTGCCGGGTTATGCAAATGAATCATTTCATCTAATGTATGAAGTCCTTTCCATTCTGTTTCCGATGTAGTTCCATCAACCGGCAACGACCAATCAAATTTTGGATTGCGCTTCGGCATAAAGTTGCCATGCCAATAAGCAATGGTTCCCTTGTTATCGGCAAACACGGTGTTGTTGGAATTATTGCTTCGCATATTCATGACTTTTTTAAAATCATTATAGCCGGCCGCTTTGGTGCGAAGCCAGGACTGTAATAAAGAGGATAGCGAACGGTTGTGTTCTTTTAAGGCCAACCATTTGCCATTGCGTTTCCCCATGACCGGGCCGTGTATGGTAGCGTAAGTCAAGAAACTTTTGTTAGCCAGGTTACCGCCCTCTTTGTAGCTGATAGCTACTGGCTTTTGCAATAACTTTCGTTCATTGCCATCGTATAAATATTGGTAGCCGTTTTTGTCTTTCTCTACATCTTCTTCATACACATCCGCTACATCCGCATAGCTTGAAGTGTGCATCCAGCCGCAGTGTTCATTGAATCCCTGGTACACAAAAAATTGTCCCCAGGTTACTGCGCCGTAAACATTTAAGCCCTCTTCGCTTACCAAATGCACTTCCGTTCTAAAGTAAAAAGTTACATGCGGGTTGATATAAAGGATCGCATTTTTAGAGGCTGTTTTTGATGGGGCAATAGCAAAACCATTAGAGCCATTGGGATTAAAATCATTGATAGAAAGTTCCGGCTTTACAAACGATGTCGCCTCCTCTTTTGCTTCGTAAAAGTTTTTTAAATCCTGTACCGTTAAGCCACCAGTTTGCGTAGGCGCAATACTGCCATCGGTGTACATGAGCGGAAACCACGGCTCAAATTTTTTTAGCAACAAAGGCTTTGTTTGGGGATGCTTGTAGAGATAATAATTTACCCCGTCGGCAAAGGCATTGAGCAAATCTTTAAACCACCGTGCGCAGGTATCATAATCCTTTTTTGCAGCAGTACTGTCGTATATCAATCGCATCTGCAGATCATCGTACAGCTTTTTCTCACCTTCCACCTCTGAAAGCCTTCCCATGATCTCGATGTAATTTCTTTCTACCCTTGAAAAGTTTTGCTCACATTCCACATACAATAATCCAAACACCGCATCTGCGTCGTGCTTGCCATAAATATGCGGCACGCCATACTGATCTTCAACAATGCTTACTCTTTTGGCCTGCGCTTCCCATCGGGCAACATCAGTTTTAATCGGCGTTAAACCTTGCGACCATGAACAGAAGGGTAGAAGTAGTAACAGAAGTATTCTCATGTGTTGATGCTGTTCGATGAAGGTAAAAAAGAAACCCCGCCGTGGCGGGGTCAATTGTAAATCAGTTAAATTGTTTTATTGTCTTACAGGGCCTTTGTTGCTTTTTGGGATCGGAACCAACACGGGTTTCGGTCTTTTTACACCAAGTAAAACCGCCAGCACATCTCTCCAATTCATAGATATTGTTTTATTTAAATGGTAAATTTTATTTCTTGTAAACATCTGTAATTTACAGAAGGAATCTGACAATGCCTGTTAAAAGGCTAAATAATCTGCCAACGGCCATTTTGTTTCGATTGATGTTTCTCAACAACCAACACAACTGGCTGATAGCTGTTCTTCTTGCTGCAAAAGCAATCGTTATGGGCTCCGCTCCTCCCGTTCATTTTATTTTCAACTAATAGTTGACAAAATTTTACAGCCGTGTAAGAAAAAATTGCTTCATTTGTTTTACGCCTTAGGGCGTTGATCCCGCAAAGTTTCATCATGCTATTATTAGGAATTGATTTAGGTACATCATCAATAAAGGTTTCTGTAATAGATGCCGCGTCACAATGCTGCCTCGCATCTGCGCACTATCCCGAAACGGAGGCCGATATTATTGCTCCTCAACCCGGTTGGGCGGAGCAATCGCCGGATGTTTGGTGGGCCTATGCAAAGCAGGCTATCCTAAAATGCCATGCTTCCGGTAAGTACAAACCTGCTGACATTGCCGCCATCGGTATTGCTTACCAGATGCATGGATTAGTATTAATAGATAAAGAGCAAAACGTTTTGCGCAACAGCATCATCTGGTGCGACAGCCGGGCTGTAACCCTTGGTGATAAAGCGTTCCAGGGTATTGGTGAAGAGCGGTGCCTTTCGCACTTATTGAATTCCCCGGGAAATTTTACCGCCAGCAAATTGGCATGGGTCAAAGAAAATGAAGGAAAAATCTATGATAAGATAGACAAGATTTTATTGCCGGGGGATTTCCTGGCTATGAAGCTTACCGGCGAATCAACTACTACGGTCTCTGCACTTTCGGAAGGTATCTTTTGGGATTTTAAAGAGAACCATCTTTCAAAAGATGTGATGAACTATTATGGGTTTGACGATAATCTTATCCCAGGCATACAGCCCCTTTTTTCATCGCATGGGTTTGTGAAAAAACAAGTGGCAGAAAGCCTGTCATTGCCAGCCGGTATCCCGGTAACGTATAAAGCCGGCGACCAATTGAACAACGCTTTTTCGCTGAATGTTTTACAACCGGGTGAAGTAGCTGCCACTGCCGGAACATCGGGTGTTATATATGGTGTAACGGACAAATTAAATTACGATATACAGTCCCGCATAAATGGCTTTGCGCATGTGAATCATGAAGCGTCGAATCCTCGTATCGGCATCTTACTTTGTATCAACGGCGCCGGCATTTGCAACCGATGGATCCGGAATATTGTTGGTTCGCAAATAAGTTACGATTCTCTCAATGCAATAGCCGCAAAAGTTCCTGTTGGTTCTAATGGCCTTCTGATGCTGCCGTTTGGTAACGGGGCGGAGCGGATGTTAGGCAACAAACAACCAGCCGCTCATTTGAAGAACGTTGATTTTAACATTCATACCACCGCACACCTGGTTAGAGCGGCGCAGGAAGGCATCGCTTTTTCTTTTCGCTATGGTATAGATATAATGCGGGAAAATGGCATGAAGCCAACTATTATTCGGGCTGGTAAGGCCAATATGTTTTTAAGCGATGTATTTACAGAAGCCTTTGTGAATGCCACCGGCGTTCCGGTAGAACTTTACGAAAACGATGGCAGTGTAGGAGCTGCGCTGGGGGCTGGTTTGGGCGCAGGCATCTATAAAAATTCCAGCGAAGCATTTACTAATTTGAAAGTCGTAGAACGGGTCGAAGTTAACAAGGCAGAGTCGTATGAAGATTGCTACAAACAATGGAAAACAGCATTAGTAAAAATTCTTAGCCAATAAAAAATAAACCCATTAATACAAACGAAAATCATCTTTATGGCAGTTTCATCAACCGGTTATTTTTCTTCTATCCCTTACGTAAAATTTGAAGGCCGCGACAGCGACAACCCTTTTTGTTTTCGTTGGTATGATGAAAGCAAAGTAGTAGGGGGTAAAACCCTGAAAGATCATTTTAAATTTGCCTGTGCTTACTGGCACTCCTTTGTTGGTAGCGGCGCAGATCCTTTTGGCGAACCCACGCACCTTTTTCCATGGGATCATTATAACGACCCCTTAGAAAAAGCGTATTCAAAAATGGACACGGCGTTTGAGTTCATGCAAAAATTATCATTGCCTTATTATTGTTTTCATGACGTGGATGTAGTGGACTTCACCACTGATGTAATGGATAATGAACGCCGCCTGCAGGCCGTAACAGCTTACGCCAAACAAAAGCAAACCGAAACCGGCATTAAGCTTTTGTGGGGCACGGCAAATTTGTTTTCTAACAGGCGGTATATGAATGGCGCTGCCACCAATCCCGACTTTCATGTGTTGTCGCATGGCGCAGCACAGGTAAAAGCGGCGCTTGATGCCACAATAGAATTAGGTGGTGAGAATTACGTGTTTTGGGGTGGCCGCGAAGGTTATATGTCGCTGCTGAACACCAATATGAAACGGGAAAAGGAACACATGGCCCGTTTTCTTCACACCGCAAAGGATTATGCAAGAAGGAATGGTTTTACCGGAACATTTTTTATAGAACCAAAGCCCTGCGAGCCGAGCAAGCATCAATACGATTATGACTGCGAAACGGTAATTGGCTTTCTCCGGCAGTATGATTTATTGGGTGATTTTAAGATCAATATAGAAGTGAACCATGCTACACTCGCCGGTCACACCTTTACACATGAATTACAAGTAGCCGCCGATGCGGGCATGTTGGGAAGCATTGATGCGAACAGAGGCGATTATCAAAATGGCTGGGACACCGACCAGTTTCCGAATGATATTAATGAATTGACCGAAGCCCTTCTGATCATTCTGGAAGCAGGTGGCTTACAAGGCGGGGGCGTAAACTTCGATGCGAAGATCCGCCGCAATTCCACTGACCCTGAAGACCTGGTACTGGCGCATATTGGCGGTATGGACACGTTTGCCAGAGCCTTAATCACTGCGGATGCCATTCTTCAAAAATCTGATTATAAAAAATTCCGGCACCAACGTTATGCCAGCTATGATAGCGGCAAGGGGGCAGAATTTGAAAGCGGCAAATTATCGTTGGAAGACCTGCGGGAGTATGCTTTACAAAATGGCGAACCCGAAACAAAAAGTGGAAAACAGGAATGGCTGGAAAATATTATTAACCGGTACATCTAATTGTTCATTGTAATTGTCTTTTGTTAACCGGCAAACCCTTGCCCGATTGATGCTTGTTATGACACATTACCTGCTGCGGACCATTGTGCTGATGTTGACCATTACTGGCAGCCTGAAACTACATGCACAGGGCGACAGTTATCAGTTTGAAACCATTGACAGCCGCCGTGGCCTTTCGCACAATCAGGTCAACTCAATTATTAAAGACGAAAAGGGGTTTATCTGGTTCGGTACCGTGTCCGGTCTAAACCGGTACGATGGCTATAGCATTAAAGTATTTAAGCACCGGATTGGCGATACCACTTCCATGAGTGACGACTACGTAAGCCAGGTGGTAAAAGGACCCGATCATAATTTGTGGGTATTGACGCCAAACGGCTGGAATATTTTTGATCCCCGCACCGAAAAATTTACGCCGCATCCTCAACGTTTTATTAAATCCATTGGTATAGAGGATGAAGGCTTCAGTGATATTGTGCAGGACAATGCCAATAACTTTTGGTTTGTGTACCCAAGACGGGGCTTATACAAATACAATTCAGTCAGCAGGAAGATTTCGGTTTATACCGGTACTCCCGGAACCCATCCACTTTTCTCGCCCAACGTAAGCCGTGTGGCCGTAGATCACGCCGGGTTTTTATGGGTAATCTACACCGAAGGCATCCTTGAAAAGATTGACCCCAAAGCGGATAAAGTAATTTTCAGAACAGCCATTCTCCGCAACTACCTCAATACGCCTGATGTTTACTATCGCTTGTTTATTGATAGCGACAATGACTTATGGGTATATACCCGGTCGGAAGCGAAAGGGGTTTTCTGTTACCGCCCATCGCAAAATTCTTTGCTTCGCATAGAGAAGGAATCCGGGGCTGTGCGCCTAAATAATAATATTGTAAACGCTGTAACGCAGGATAGCAAAGGGCTGATATGGGTAGCCACCGATCATGGCGGAATCAATATTATTAATAAAAAAGATTTTTCGGTACGCTACCTCACCAATAATGAAAATGATCCTAAAAGCCTAAGCCAAAACAGCATCAATACCCTTTACACCGATAGCAGCGGCATTGTGTGGATAGGAACCTACAAAAAAGGCGTCAATCAGTACCACGAAAGCAATGCTAAGTTTCCATTGTTACAGCATCTCGCCGGCAATAGCCGCAGCCTTCCTTATAACGACGTCAATAAATTTATAGAAGACAAGTGGGGCAATTTATGGATTGGCACTAATGGCGGCGGCTTAATTTATTTTGACAGAAAAGCCGGCACGTACAAGCAGTACTTGCATAGCAACAGCGACCCCAATAGCCTAACCAATAATGTTATTGTAAGCATGTTAATGGACAGCGAACAAAGGTTATGGATTGGCACCTATTATGGCGGCATGGATTGCTTCGATGGCAAAAAATTTATCCACTACCGTCATAACGATAAAAATGAAACAAGCCTTGCAGATGATCGGGTTTGGGAAATTTTTCAGGACAGCCGTAAACGTTTTTGGGTAGGTACATTAAGTGAAGGGCTAGAGTTGTTTGATCCCGGAAAGGGAACATTTACCCATTACAAGTATGGCCGAACAAACAGAACTCCGTGGTCACGCTACATCTGCTCGATAGTAGAAGACCGGCAGGGCAATATTTGGATGGCTACATCATTAGGGTTGGATGTACTGGATGTGCGCAGCGGTTTGTTTAATCACTACGAGCATATTGAAAGTGATACATCCAGCCTGAGTTATAATAATGTAATCGAACTTTTACCCGACAGCAGAGGGTTACTTTGGATTGCAACAAGGGATGGCCTAAATATTTACGACCCGGCAAAAAAAACGTTCAGAACGTTCCGCACCGCAAACGGCCTTCCCGATAATTCCATCGTCACAATAATGGAAGATGACAACCATAACATGTGGATCACTACGCCCAACGGCGTGTCTAATATTATTGTATCCGGCCCTGTTACGAATCCATCCTTCCAATTCAAAAATTATAATGAGAGTGATGGCTTGCAGGACGGGCAGTTTAACGAAAATGCAGCATTGAAATTACGTACCGGGGAATTAGTGGTTGGTGGCGCCAACGGCTTTAATATTTTTTTGCCTTCCAAACCGGCCGAACAAAAGCCTATACCTGATTTGGTGCTTACCGATTTTCAGATTTTTAATAACAGCGTTAAGATAGGCGAGGAGTACAATGGCCGCGTTGTGCTTCCGGTTGCTATCAGCGAGGCAAAAGATATTACGCTGAAGTATAACCAAAATGTGTTCACCATTGAATTTGCCGCTATTGATTTTTTAAGCCAGGATAAAATAAAATATGCCTACAAGCTACAGGGCTTTAGTAACGAATGGCTGACTACCGATGCAAAAAACAGAAAGGCCACTTTTACTAACCTTAACCCCGGTACCTATACCTTATTAATTAAAGCCGGTAACGGCGACGGCGTTTGGAGCGTTACGCCGTATGCACTCACTATTCATATTTTGCCGCCTTTTTATTTAACACCCTATGCTTTTTTTATATACTTGTTACTGATTGTTGCTGCACTGCTTTTAGGCCGGAAAATCATTCTGCGAAGGGCAAGGGCAAAGTTTAGCATTGAACAGGAACGCCAGGAGGCGCAACGCCTGCATGAACTGGACATGATGAAGATTAAATTTTTTACCAACATCAGCCATGAGTTCCGGACGCCACTTTCGTTAATTATTTCGCCGGTGGAAAAGCTGATTAAAAAAACCGAGGAACCTGCCGGTAAAAAACAGTTTCAACTTATTCACCGCAATGCCCGAAGATTATTGAACCTGGTAAACCAATTGATGGACTTCCGTAAAATGGAAGAGCAGGAGCTGCGATTAAATAAAACATCGGGAGATATTATCAGCTTTGTAAAAGACATTTCCTATTCCTTTTCCGACCTTGCTGAAAATAAAAATATCAGGTTCTCCGTGCAGTCTTCAGAGGATTTTATTTTTACTACGTTCGACCATGATAAGCTGGAACGGATACTTTTTAACCTGCTTTCCAATGCCTTCAAGTTTACGCCGGTTGGCGGCACCGTAATGGTGCTGGCCGAAACGATCGCAGCTCCAGGTGAAAAAATGCTGTTGCTAAAAGTCAGCGATTCGGGTATCGGCATTGCAAGAGATAAACTGGAAAAGATTTTTGAACGTTTTTTTCAAAATGAGATCCCGGGTACGATGGTAAATCAGGGCAGCGGAATCGGCCTGGCCATAACTAAAGAGTTTGTGCGGATGCATGGAGGCGTTATAGACGTGCAAAGCGAAGTAAATAAAGGAAGTTGTTTTGCTATCACGCTGCCGCTTACGCCAATTGAAATTGAAAATGCCAACGTTGATTTACCCGAAGCTGAGGAAGCCACCGAAAACGAACCGGTGTACAGGCCCGTACCAAATGCAGCGGTAGAAAGAAATGGCAAAGGGAAAAAGAAAACCATTTTGCTGGTAGAAGATAACGACGATTTTCGGTTTTACATCAAGGATAACCTCAAGGCTTACTATACTATCGTTGAAGCAGAAAATGGAAAGCTCGGCTGGCAAAAAGCATTGGCCCATCACCCCGATTTAATTGTCTGCGACATTTCCATGCCGGAGATGAATGGCATCGAGCTTTGCCAGAAGTTGAAAGAAGATAGCCGCACGTCGGTCATTCCGGTTATTTTACTAACAGCACTAACAGGAGAGGAGCAACAACTGGCCGGATTGCAAACCGGCGCAAGCGACTACATGACCAAGCCTTTCAATTTTGAAATCCTTCTTTCTAAGATTCATAATTTATTACTGCAACAGGAGAGCTTTAAAAAAACCTATCAAAAGCAGGTACAGGCTCAACCTTCGGAGCTGCCAATTACCCAGTCGGCTGAAGAAAAATTTTTGCAGCAGGTATTGACGGTTATCGAAACGAACATGTCTAATCCTGAATTTTCAGTGGACCAGTTAAGCCGCGACGTTTTTATGAGCCGGGTAGCTTTGTACAAAAAATTATTTGCCTTAAGCGGTAAAACGCCCATTGAGTTTATCCGGTCGGTAAGGTTGCAAAGAGCAGCCCAATTGTTACAAAAAAAGGAATTAACCGTAGCCGAGGTAGCTTACGAAGTTGGCTTTAACAACCCCAAATACTTCTCTCGTTATTTTAAAGAAGCATACAATATTCTTCCTTCAGCTTACGGCAATCAAGAGCACAACGAGCAAAAATAGCCGGCAGTATCCGCCACAAAATTTTATTGGTTACAGGTCATTACAGCAAGGTGCCGATAGTTTTATATTTTGATTATCAGTCATTTATGTAATTCAGTTAACATTTCATTACCTATCTGTAAACAAACGTGTACCCCCACTTATACGCGGCGGCAGTAGTTTCGGCTCAGAATTTTTCGAGAGGAACTTTTTCAAATCAAACTTGCAAACGATTGCTATGCCGGGAAAACAAATTGCCTGCTACCTGCTTCTTTTTTTATGCACCGCCCTGTGTGCAAAAGCATCTCCCGATCCACGCTATATTCAAACTAAAAACGGCATTATACTATACCCGAATGCAAATTTATCTGGGGGCGCCAAAGCCGTCAGGCTTCAGGTTATCACTGATAATGTTATTCGTGTGACGGCTTCACCCTCAACCATTTTCCCTGACGTCAAGAGCCTCATCACCGTTTATACCAGCATCAGCAATGCCTTCACTGTAGTAAAGCAAGGCGAGAAGGTGATTTTAAAAACGCCGTCGCTTAGTGCTGTTGTTTCTCTTTCCAGCGGAGCAATTTCTTATCTCGACAAAGCAGGAAAGTTAATTATTATGGAGCGGCAGGCGGGTGGCAGAAGTTTAACGCCGGCCGTGTTTGAAGGAAGGCCAAGCTTCGGTTTGGAGCAGACTTTTGAAACAACAAGTGATGATGCCTATTACGGTTTAGGCCAGCACCAGGATGGAGTTTATAATTACAAAGGCAGCCAGGTATTTCTTTTTCAAAACAACACAGAAGTAGCCGTTCCTTTTTTGTTAAGCAGCAAAGGTTACGGACTGCTTTGGGATAATTATTCGATCACCAAAGTGGGCGATACAAGAGACTACTTGCCACTTGGCGCATTAAAACTATATTCTAAAGACGGGGATTACGGTTGGCTTACGGCCTCTTATGCGAACGATAAAACAAAGCTCAATGAAGTTGCCTTTACAAAAGCTGAATCGAAGATTGATTACCCTTATCTCGGCGATAGTAAGCGGGACCTTCCAAAGGAATTTGCTGTTGAAAAAGGCGCCGTAGCCTGGGAAGGTTCAATTGCTTCCGGCTTCGATGGCGACCATAAATTACTGATCAACTACGCCGGTTATGCTAAGGTTTGGGTAGATGGAAAGCTGCTGGTTGATCGCTGGCGGCAATCATGGAACCCGGGATCATCACTTCAGCATCTTACCCTTCAAAAAGATAAAAAGTATGCTATTAAAATTGAATGGATTCCTGATGGCGGTGAATCTTATATCAGTGTAAAATGGCTGCCTCCCGTTGCCGGCGCCGATGCCAACACGTACTCCTTCTCTTCAGAAGCGGCCCAGCAATTAGACTATTATTTTATTAAGGGTACCAACGCTGATGACGTGATTGCGGGCTACCGCAAACTTACCGGCAAAGCCACCATTGTACCTAAATGGGCCATGGGTTTTTGGCAAAGCCGCGAACGGTATAAAACACAGGAAGAAATTTTGGCTACTGTAGCTGAATTCCGCAAGCGAAAAATTCCTCTTGATAACATAGTAGAAGATTGGAGTTACTGGAAACAAGATGACTGGGGCAGCCAGGAGTTTGATGCGTCGCGGTTTCCATCGCCTGATAGTATGATTGCAGAATTGCATAAGCAACACGTAAACTTTATGATCTCGGTATGGCCAAAGATGTACGAAGGCATTGAGGCTTATAAAGATTTTAATGCGAAGAATTGGCTTTACAAACGCAACATCGCTAATCGCCAACGCGACTGGATTGCACAAGGCTACACCTCTACTTTTTACGATGCTTTTAATGTAAAAGCAAGGGAAGGGTTCTGGAACCTGATTAATAAAAAACTTTATAGTAAAGGAGTTGACGCCTGGTGGATGGATGCCTCGGAGCCGGATATATTATCAAACGTATCGCCACAAAAAAGAAAGGAAGAAATGATGCCGCTTGCCGCCGGCATCACCGCCGAATACCTGAATGCTTATCCATTGGAAAATGCCAAAGGCATCTTTAACGGACAGCGTTCTGTTGATAAAAACAAACGAGTTTTTCTTTTAACCCGTTCGGGCTTCGCGGGTTCGCAGCATTACGCGGCCGCCATTTGGAGCGGTGATATTTCGGCCACCTGGGGCGATATGAAAACACAGATTTCCGCCGGGTTAAACTTCTCTATGTCGGGCCTTCCGTTCTGGACAATGGACATTGGCGGCTTTGCCGTAGAACCAAAAAATGAAAGGGCAAAAGGTGAAGCTCTGGAAGCCTGGCGGGAGCTGCAGACACGCTGGTTTCAGTTTGGCGCCTTCGTGCCGCTGTTCCGCGTCCATGGCCAGTTCCCGTATCGCGAAGTATATAACATAGCACCCGAAGATCATCCTGCTTACCAAAGCATTTTATATTATAACCAGTTGCGATACCGGCTGATGCCCTACCTGTACACATTGGCCGGTATGACCTATCATAACGACTATACGATTATGCGTGGGTTGGTGATGGACTTTGCAAAAGATACAACGGTAAAGGCTATTGGCGATGAATATATGTTTGGCCCGTCGTTGTTAATTAATCCGGTTTATACCTACAAAGAAAGAAGCAAAAAGATGTATCTGCCCGCGGGGCAAGGCTGGTACGACTTGTACTCAGGCAAATACAATAAAGGCGGCCAGCACATTATAGTTGATGCACCTTATGAACGTATGCCGCTGATGGTGAAAGAAGGCTCTATTCTTCCTTTTGGGCCTGCACTTCAATACACGGCTGAAAAGAAAGCCGATACTATAACCTTATACGTTTACACCGGTAGGGACGCCTCTTTTAAAATTTACGAAGATGAGGACACGAATTATAATTACGAAAAGGGCGCCTTCAGTAACATTCCTGTCTCGTACAACGAAATAGCAAAGCAGCTCACCATCGGCGCCCGGGAAGGCAGCTTCCCCGGTATGCTGATGACACGCAATTTCAAGCTTGTTTGGGTTACTCCTACCGAGCCGCATGGTTTAAACCCGGAAGAGAAAATTGATAAAACAATCCTTTACGCAGGGAAAAAGATTACCGTAAAAAAACCACTCGACTCAACTGTTTCAAATTTTATAACGAAATAAAACGGCTAATATGAAAATTAAAATTTACACCGATAGTAGTCCTTAATGCAATCAATTTCCTGATGATTTCATGTGAAAACATGCTGCTGCTGAAAATTAATGCAGTCTATTCTTTACGTTTTATATGAGCTATATGAGAAATAAAAACCTGCTTTTTCGATTGTTACTTTTATCGCTTCCTTATTTATACGCTCCCCAAATGCTGATGGCGCAAAACAAGTCCGATTCACTTCTTATTGTCTCGGTTGATTCGGTCAAAGGGAAATTAGTTCGGCTTCCTTACAGCACGGTGCCGGCAAACCTGACCGCTGCTTCCTATGATGTTGTTTATCGCAAAGACCTGGTTAAGTCACCGGTAACTAATGTGCTTAATGCATTGGTAGGCCGACTATCCGGTATTTATACTGAGCAGGGTTCCGGCCAGCCGGGGTCTGATGGTGTAGGCCTTTCCTTGCATGGCCGGTCGCCCATTGTATTGATAGATGGCGTGGTAAGAAACCTGACTACCCTTGACCTCGAAGAAATAGAATCGGTAACGCTTTTAAAAGATGCGGTATCAACGGCTATGTTGGGAGTAAGAGGGGCAAACGGAGCGTTGTTGATAACAACTCGTAAGGGTACACCCGGCGCACAAAGTATTTCGTTTACCGTACAAAGCGGTATTCAACAGCCATTGCACTTACCGCAAACGTTGAATGCCTACAATTATGCACGGTTGCGCAACGAGGCTATTGATAATGACGTAAGGGCCAACCCAAGTTTGCAGGCATCGCTGGCACGCCTTAGATACAGCGATGCTGACATTCAGGCTTATAATGATAATAGTGATCGTTTAGGGCATCCAAATGTTGACTGGCAATCGCAGCTGCTAAAGAAAACATCTATGTTTAACCGCTATAGTTTTAACGCAAGCGGTGGCAATAACTTCACACGTTTTTTTGTTGCCCTGGAGCACTTTAATCAGGATGGCCTTTTACGTGAAAATCCGGCTAACAGCTACAGCACAAATAACTGGATTAAAGGATACCTGGCCCGCACCAATGTAGAAATTAATATTACTCCCAAGCTTTCCGGCGGCATCGCTTTGCTGGGAAGAATTATCAGTGGTAATGAGCCGGCGGGGGTGGTTACCGGTACTAACGCAGCCGGCGGTACAAGCAGTATTTTTTCTACTATTTTGGCAACGCCTAACAATGCCTATCCTATCTATAACCGTGATGGAAGTTTTGGCGCTAATGCCGATTATAGTATTCCCAACTTTACCAACACAGGCTTGCGCCAGGCATCCAACCTGCAGGGCCTGGCTACCGGCTCGGGCTATCTACAAAGCTACCGGAGAGATATACTCGCAGACTTTTTTTTAAAGCGTACGTTAGATGAACTTTTGCCTGGTTTATGGGTCAAGGCACGCATCTCCTACTCATCCAATTTACAAGAGAACATAACCCGTATAAAAGGCTACATCGCCTATACAACCAGCGGCACAAACCTTAATCCTTATGGGGCAAAAATAGACCAGATCAATTTGAACGGCATCAGTAATCAGGGCCGGGCAAACTATGCAGAAGTGTCGGCGGGTTATGGACATACTTTCCAGCAGGTGCATGGGGTTGATGTACTACTGTTGGCCAACCGGGACCAGTCATATAGTAACAGTGATCTGCCATATACTGTTGCCGGCACCTCAGGCAGGGTTTCCTATAATTATAAACAAAAGTATGTGCTGGAAGGAGCGTTCGCAGTCAATGGTTCTAACCGATATCCGGGTGGCACAATTCATACTGGGCTCTTTCCATCAGCAGGAGCTTCATGGATCATCACTAAAGAAGATTTTAGCAGAAAAGCAACATGGCTTAGTAACCTTAAATTATATGCTTCTTATGGAAAAAGCGGGTGGGACAATCCTGGCTACTTTACTTATTTACAACGTTACCCTGGTTATACGCAACCAATCTTCGGCACTTCGGCAACCGGCCAAAACAGCATCATTCAAGGCACACTCGCCAATCCCGACCTCACCTGGGAAAAAGCAGATAAGGCTAATGTAGGAATTCAAGGTTCGGTACTAAAAAATAAACTTGGGTTTACTATAGAATATTATAACAACAGGTATTACGACCTTCTTATTCAACGGGGAAGAAACACATCTATTTTAGGTGTTGCTTATCCAAATGAAAACATAGGGATCAACCGTTATAAAGGGATGGATTTCCAACTCTCATGGCAGCATAACCTGGGCGCATTCAATTATTATGTTGCCGGTAATGCCAGCATCCAAAGTTCGGAAGTGGTTTACATGGATGAAGTAACGCAGCCGTATCCTTACATGAGGCGTACCGGTGAGTTGGTTGGGCGCCCGTTTGGCTATATAGCTGATGGAATTTTTCAATCCGCTGCTGATATTACAGGTCAGGCAATTATTAAAAACGGGATTGCTCCACAACCCGGCGACATAAAGTATAGGGACTTAAACAACGATGGAGAAATCAATCAACTCGATGTAACTGCAATTGGGGCCAGTGGACCGCTGATTACTTACGGCCTTAATTTGGGTTTTAACTGGAAGGCATTGGACGTTAGTGCTTTAATTCAAGGAGTAAAAAACCGGAACATTTTTCTGAATAACAATGCGCTTTACGAGTTTCAAAATGGTGGTCTTGGACAGGCCTATGCACAAAACTTAGACCGCTGGACACCTGCTAATACATCAGCAACCTATCCAAGGTTAAGCATTGGCAACAATTCAAACAACCATGAGTTTTCATCATTTTGGGTACGTTCGGGAGATTATATACGATTGAAAAATGTTGAAATAGGTTATACGCCTACTATAAATCTTTTACGTAGAGCGGGTATAAAAACGCTTCGTGTTTTTGCCAATGGATTAAACCTGTTGACGGCTACCAAAGTAAAAAACATTGATCCCGAAGTATATAATGGATCATACCCGATTCAACGCCTGTTCAACTTTGGTATCAACATTAAATTCTAAAAAACTTATAGAAATGAGAAAGACAATCATAAAAATTTCTATAGCAATTTTGGTCGGCTTAATTGCTCCATCCTGCAAGAAGGATCCTGAGATAGAACCAAGAGAGCTCATAACCGCCGACCTTATCTGGGATAGTAAAGACGTGAATGGCGTATTGGCCAAGCAGTTTCTAAATAACATATACACCTTTCTGCCAAATGGCTTTAACCGGGTTGGTGGTGATTTTTTAGACGCTGGCACCGACGATGCCCTCCCATCCCGCATTGGCAGCCAGGTTGAAAATTACACGAATGGCAGAGTAAGCGTTATTGCCAATCCGGATCCGTACTGGGGTAATAGTTATGCGGGCATCCGGCAGGCTAATATCTTTCTTACTAATATAGATGTGGTACCGGTAGTGACCATTACCAAGCAATCGTGGAAAGCAGAAGCAAGATTCATAAGAGCGTTCATGTATTTCGAGCTGCTAAAACGTTACGGCGGTGTTCCGCTGATAGGTGACAGAATTTTCACCTTAACGGATAACCTTGAATTGCCACGCAACACTTTTGAAGAAGTAGTGAATTATATAGTAAGTGAGTGCGACATTGCTAAAACAGATCTTCTTGGCGAAGCATCTGTGACCGATGGAGACTTAGGCAGAATTCCAAAAGGAGCGGCTGTCGCCTTAAAATGCCGCACCTTGTTATATGCTGCAAGCCCATTTTTTAATGGTGGCGCTACAGGCGGCTCTTTAAAAACAAAAGGAATTATCGGTTACCCAACAAGCGACCCTACCCGTTGGCAAAAGGTGATCAACGCAGCTGAAGAGTTGAAAGCGTTAAACTACTATGCATTACAGTCCGATGTGCGGAATGCTTTTCTGGTAAGAAAGAACACAGAAATTATATTGGCCAAACAATCAGGACTTAATGCCGATCTTGAAAATAATAATGCGCCTATTGGGTTCAATCCAAGTAATACGCAGAGCGGAGGCCGCACAAGCCCTACACAAAACTTTGTGGATGCGTTTCCCATGAATAATGGTTTAGCCATCACCGACCCGGCCTCCGGTTATGACCCCAATAACCCGTATGCCTCACGAGATACCAGATTTGCTTATACAGTATTTTTCAATAACGGTGCAAATGCTGCGGGCAACTGGCTTGGAAGAGCGGTAGAAACCTTTGAAGGCGGACGTGACAAGCCAAACACTTCTTCTGTTCAAACAAGAACGGGCTATTACCTGCGTAAATTTTTAGGCAATAACGCTACACAAACTTCATATGCTTCGCAAAGCCATAATTTCCCTTACTTCCGTTATGCCGAAATTTTATTGAACGAAGCGGAGGCATACAATGAATCAGGCATGGTTGACAGTGCCGTGTTGTATATTATTCCCATTCGGAAAAGGGCTGGTATTATAGCTGGCGCTAACAATCGCTATGGTATTGCGGCGGGCATTTCTCAAAGCGCAATGCGGGACTTGATCAGGGCGGAAAGAAGAGTTGAGCTGGCGTTTGAAGAACATCGGTTTTGGGATGTACGTCGCTGGAAAACATTGTCGCAGGATGTTAGCGGTCCGGTATATGGGATGACGATTGTAAAAAATTCCAACGGAACTTTCTCTTATACAAAAACCCAGGTGAGTACAATGGTATTTAGTGATAGGCTTTACCTGATGCCGATACCTTATGATGAGATCACTAAAAATTCAAATCTTGAACAAAACCCCGGCTGGTAATAGCCATGTTTTTAAATTTTAAATTGAAGATTATGAAAAAAATAATAACATATATACTCATCTTAACCGCTTTGTTTGCGAACCGCACGTTTGCACAATCGAAGCAGGTTAACGGTACCGTGAGTGACGACAAAGGACCAGTGGAAGGCGTTAGTGTGATAGAAAAAGGTATGCCTGCAAATGGTACTACCACCAACGAAAGAGGACGATTTTCGTTGACGTTACGCGGTAAATCAAATACGCTGGTGTTTACCTCCGCAAGTTATGTTTCGCAAGAAGCTGTGGTTAGCGGGAGCTCAGTAACGGTAACGCTGGCGGCTGATCCGAAAGGTTTAGGCGAAGTAGTAGTGGTAGGTTATGGACGCCAGAAAAAAGTAACAGTAACAGGCGCTGTCAGTTCTATTTCTGGTTCCTCCATTCGTGAAAATCCATCTGCCAGTTTGCAAAACGGCCTGGTAGGAAAGCTTCCCGGCTTTTCGGCGCAGCAACGGACCGGCCGGCCGGGCACCGATGGTGCGGCATTTTTTATCCGGGGTGTCAGCTCTTTTACTGGCTCTAATACGCCGCTCATTATTGTAGATGATGTTGAATATAGTTATGACCAGTTTGCCAACCTTGACCCAAACGAGATAGAAAATCTTTCTATTTTAAAAGATGCATCTACCACCGCTGTATATGGTATTAAAGGTGCCAATGGTGTAGTGGTAGTTACTACCCGGCGCGGTAGAATAGGCGCTCCTAAAATTTCTTTCAGAACAGAGTATGCTACTTTAGAGCCTACCATTTTACCCAAATATTTGGATGCATATAATACAGCCTTGCTATATAACCAGGCACAGGTAAACGATAATACTTATGCAACAACTCCTGTACAAAATTTTCAGCCAAAATACACAGCCACCGATCTTCAGTTATTTCAGGATGGCAGCGACCCTATTCTTCATCCAAATGTAGATTGGTACAACGTGTTATTTAAAAAATATACACATCAAACGAGGAGTAATGTAGATATATCCGGAGGCACCGATGCCGTTAAATACTTTGTGTCATTAGGCTACATAGATCAAGGCGGTGTACTAAATAATTTTAGTAAGGGGCAAGGCATCAACGGCGACTATTTTAATAAACGTTTCAACTACCGGTCTAATCTTGATATCAAGGCTTCAAAGACATTGGACTTCCGGGTGGATCTGTATGGGAACAGCAGTTCGGTAAACAACCCCTTTATCTTGACGGGTCCAAACACAGGAACCGTTAATGGTTCAAAGAATGACCCTTTCTATGAGTTTGGCAGCTTTCAATCACTTTCGCCATTTGCTTATCCCATCAAAAACCCTGATGGTAGCTGGGGCTATAGCCAATTGCAAAAATCCAATAGCCAGTATGATGCTAATAACATTGTAGAGCGATTAACACTTGGCGGTTATCAAAGGACTTACAATGACAACATGAACTTCATTACTTCTGCCAATCAAAAACTGGATTTTCTAACAAAGGGTTTATCAGCAAAAGCACTGGTGTCCTATGGCAGCAACTACAATTACAGCCGAAGTGAAACGCGGCAGAATTATCCTTCTTTTATTTATAGCCCCACTACACAAAGCTATACGCCAAGGGATGCCAATAATTTTCGGATTGAGCCTTTAGCGTTAGGATACGGCGGCAATAGCACAAGGCGTGATCTCACAGTACAGGCAATGCTTAATTATGACCGCACCTTTGGCCCTCATCACGTGTATGGTTTAGGACTGCTGACAAGAAATAGTAAATGGTTTCAGGTTAATTTGCCTGGCACAACAACTGTTGATCAAACCTATAATTTTATTCCAATAAATTTTCAGGGTATCTCCGGCCGGGCCGGCTACGACTTCCGGCAGCGTTATTTGTTTGAGTTTAATCTGGCTTATAATGGCACTGATAGGTTCGAGGGCTCAAAGCGGTATGGCTTTTTTCCTGCTGTATCCGCCGGATGGAATTTAGCAGAGGAATCGTTCTTTAAGAAAGCGATACCGGCCATTAACATCTTTAAATTCCGTGGTTCTTACGGGCTGGTAGGGTCTGATGATGTGGGCAGCTTTGGGTATGCGTATCGCCAGTCCTACGGCTATAATTCTGTGGGTTGGAACAACAGTAACGGAAGCCTGACTGATTTCCCTGGCGGCCGTGTTCAACAGGCAAATTTCGGTGTCACCACTACCCCTTATAACAATCTGCAGGAAGGTACTTTATCTAATCTTGTAACCTGGGAAAAAGTAAAAAAACTAAATATCGGTCTTGACTTTGGTTTGTTTAAAAACAAAATTTCCGGTTCTATTGAAGTGTTCCGTGACAAACGTTACGACATCTTAACTAAAAGGCAAAGTGTTTCTCAAATACTGGGCGTAGCCCTGCCACCGGTGAATTTAGGCAAGGTTAACAATGAAGGTTACGATTTGGAAATTACTTACCGCGACCGCATCGGTAAAAAGTTCAATTTTTCCGTGAGAGGTACGTACTCGTATGCCAACAATACGCGAATCTATATTGATGAAGCGCCGCCGATTCAGTCTTATCAGGCAGCAACGGGCAGAAGTATCGGCGACCCCTTATTATACAAATGGACAGGCACTTATTACAGAGATGCCGACGACATTGCAAAGAGCCCGAAAGTAACGCTTGGCGGTGTACCTCCCGTACATCCCGGCGATCTTAAATATGCCGATGTAAACGGCGATGGGCAGATTAATGAATTTGACCGCGGCTACTTCGGCTCACCTAATTTACCAAGAGTTAATTATGGCATGCAGCTTCAAATGGGTTATGGTAAACTTAGGTTTAGTATAGCGTTCCAGGGCACGGGCGACTTCAGCGAAAATGGATACGAAGAGGCTATTCGTCCTTTCTCCGCCAACTTGCAACCGGTTATGCAACAGGCGTGGACGCCAGCGTTGGGAGACAAGGCTAAGTTCCCCATTCTAACATTCGCCAGAGGCATCAGCGACCCAGGCGTTAACTCCACCTTCTGGTCGCGTTCGGGAAGATATATCCGGCTTAGAACCGCCGACATTTCTTACTCGCTTCCGCAACGGTTATTGACCAAATTAAAGGTTGATGACATACGGGTTTATATCAACGGAAACAACCTTGTTACCTGGTCTAAGTTCTTTGACTTATATCAGCTTGATCCCGAAGCTACCCCGGGCACCGACCGAACCATTTACCCGCCTCAGAAATTTTATAATGTGGGTATCAACATTACTTTTTAAAAAGCAAATCTTACTAAGATGAGAAAAATATTCTTGCTATTTACCATCGCTTTGTTGGGAATTGTTTCCTGTAAGAAGCAATCATTTCTTGACGACAAAACAACCAGCCTGATTGATGAAAATGCCGTATTTACGGACAGCGTCAGAATCATAGCATACGTATCAAGGATGTATGAGGAGATGCCATTCGCTTTTAACTTCAACCGTTGGGAAGGTGGCAACACCGTGCAGGCTACTGATGATGCTGAGTTCACCTTGGCTAACCCGGTACGGCGCTCTGTGGCGTTGTACCTCGGGAATTACAGTGCTGAAAGTTTTTTACACGGCGATGCTTATGATATACCATGGACAAACATTAGAAGGGCTAACCTTTTATTAAGTAAGCTACCTACTACGCCGTTGTCGGAGAATATGCAAAGCCGTTTAAGAGGCGAAGCTAAATTTATGCGGGCCTTTTTTTACAGCTACCTCGCTATGAACTTTGGCGGCATGCCCATTATTGGTGAGACCCTTTACGATAAAGACGCTACTATAAATGTTCCGAGGGCAACCTTCGATCAGATGGTGACCTATATTGTAAAAGAATTGGATGAAGCGGCGACTTTATTGCCAGTACCTAATGTAGGTTTTGTGCCAGGGGTTCCCCGAAGCCAGACGGGTTATGAAGATGTGGATTACGGACGGGTAACAAAAGGCTCGGCTATGGCATTAAAGGCCCGCCTGTTGCTATTTGCAGCAAGCCCCTTAGCCAACGGTGGCGCCATCCCGGGTGCTTCCGAAGCGCAAAAGACCGTTGCCGGTTATCCGACGTACGATGTAACCCGCTGGCAAAAAGCAGCAGATGCGGCCAACGCAGTAATAAACTCTGGATATTACTCACTAAATCTTGAAAATAACATCCGTGCCGGCTTTGGTTTTTACAATGTTTTTTTAAAACGGGTAAATTCCGAGTACATTCTTTTCTTTAACCGGCCGGCTAATAAAGATTTTGAAAGCCAGTGGCTTACTCCGTCGCGTGGCGGACAATTCACCATCAAACCCACACAAACCTTTGTGGATGCTTTTCCAATGAAAAATGGTAAAGCCATCACTGATCCAACATCCGGTTACAATCCTGCCTATCCCTATTATAATCGTGATCCACGGTTTAGATATACGGTAATTTTTAATGGTTCGCTATACCAGAAAGCCAATAGCGGACAAGACAGCGTATTTACCTGGAATATAGATGCCACCAAGCCTACAACTAATGTTCCTAATACAACCAGTGATGGATGGAACCCAACTACGGCTCCGCCGGCCACACCCACAACAGGATACTATTGCCGGAAGATGTGCGACTCAAACATAGCGCAAAACAGTAGTGCTAATACCAATCGGGGATGGCCCCTGTTACGCTACGCAGAAATAATATTGAGTTATGCCGAAGCTATTAATGAAACTGGCCAAACCGCGTTAGCCTACGATAAAATGAAGTTGATACGGGAAAGGGCCGGAATTGACCCGGGTACTGATGGTTTATACGGAATGAAGCCTGGTATGTCTGTAGCAGAAATGCGTGAGGTAATAAGAAATGAACGGCATATTGAATTAGCTTTTGAAGGTGACTTTAGATGGGATGATATACGGCGATGGAAAATTGCTGAAGCGGTAAATAACGGCTATCTCAAAGGGGTACGGATAGACAGGGATCCGGTTACCAAAGCTTACACCTACATTCCCGTAAATGGGTTTGTGGCTCATGTGTTTGCGCCAAAGCAATATTGGTTTCCCATCCCTGGCTTAGAGATACGTAAATCGCCTCTCATGATTCAAAACCCCGGCTGGTAAGTACTCCGGACTAAACTAAATAAGCAGTTTCTCATATAGCAATCGTTGACCCTGCCCGTAGTTCTTCTTACAGCAATTAGAGTGGACTGCGGGCTTTTTTAAAAGTAGTGTTGACAGAGGTTGATAAAGGTTATAAAGAACACTGTTCACATAGGTTTAGTGAAAGCAAGCGATCAATATCTTTACGAATGAAATTTGCACTTCTTAATTTATTTCTTCTCTCTTGTTCAATAGCGTTTGAACAATCGCTGTTGATCACTAATGTTTCATCCCGCCAAACTATTAGTTTGAACGGCAGGTGGCAATACATTGTTGACCCCTACGAAACGGGTTTTTATGACTATCGTTATAAGGAGCGAAATGTGACCGACCCAGATGGTTTTTGGAACAGTGATGCGCCGGCAAACAGAACAGACCGCAAAGAATTTGGCTTCAGCGATGAGTACATACTGAATGTGCCCGGTGACTGGAATACACAGGAGGCAAAATTTCTCTATTACGAAGGCACCATTTGGTATAAAAAATCGTTCGATTTTACACCTGTTGGTAAGGGTAAAAAAGTTTATCTCTACTTCGGTGCTGCCAATTACAAAACGGATGTTTATCTCAACCAAAAAAAATTAGGAACACACAAAGGCGGCTTCACACCATTCAACTTTGAAGTGCCCGATAGCTTGCTAAGAGTAACCGGAAATCTGTTGGTAGTGAAAGTGGATAACAAAAGGGCTGCCGATGAAATACCAACTTTAAATACCGACTGGTGGAACTACGGCGGCATAACAAGAGATGTACAATTAGTGGTGGTACCGCAAACATTTGTGAGGGATTATAGCCTGCAATTATCGAACGCTTTATTGGCTTCAACTGCCAGGCGGGTAGAAGGTTGGGTGAAGATGAATTCCGCCTCCAATGAGTCTGTTACTATAGAAATTCCCGAACTCAAAATTAAAAAACAAATCGCTGTAACGGGTGACAGCGCTGCTTTCAGCTTCAATGTACAACAGCTAAATCTTTGGTCGCCACAATCACCAAAGTTGTACGATGTAGTGATATCAACCGCTAATGAAACGCTTCACGATAAAATCGGTTTCCGCACCATTGAAGTAAAAGGCACTCAGGTATCGCTGAATGGCAAGCCCATCTTTTTACGCGGCATTTGCCAGCACGAAGAAGTGGATGGCCGCCGCGGTCATACCAAAGCCGATGCGATAAAAATATTTAAGCAGGTAAAGGAACTCAACGCCAACATGGTTCGGCTGGCACATTATCCGCATAGCGAAAACATGAGCCGCACCGCCGATTCGATGGGCATCTTAATATGGAGCGAGATACCCGTTTACTGGACCATAGATTTTGGCAACGCCGATGTGTTAGCCAAGGCAAAAATTCAGTTGAACGAAATGATTACCCGTGACCGCAACCGGGCCAGCATCATCATTTGGAGCGTAGGCAACGAGACGCCTGTAACCCCCGCCCGTACTGCGTTTATGAGCGAACTGGTTCGCACGGCAAAGATGTGGGATGCCACCCGGCTGGTTTCCGCGGCACTTGAAAATCATATCGAGAATGGTATATCGGTGATAGATGATCCGCTGGGTGCTTACACCGACATTGTATCGGCTAACGAATACATTGGCTGGTACGGCGGATTGCCACCGGCTGCCCGGGCATCTAAATGGGAAATCAAGTATAACAAGCCCCTGTTTTTTAGTGAAACCGGCGCCGAAGCATTGGGCGGTTTTCATAGCGATAGCTTAACCCGCTGGAGCGAAGAATACCAGGAGTGGTACTACCGTGAGCAAGTGGCGATGATGAAGCGGATGCCTGCGAATTTCGTCGGCATGTCACCATGGATATTGAATGACTTCCGTTCGCCGCGGCGGGCCAACCCTACTTACCAGGAAGGCTGGAATAATAAAGGTTTGTACGACCATAATGGCAAAAAGAAAAAAGCTTTTTATGTGTTGAAAGCCTACTACGACGAGATGGAAAAAAAGACAATTTTATAAAATTTACTCATCACCGAATATTGAACATGTTGAAACGAAACTTAGTATATAGTTTGCTCTTCCTGCTGCATTGCAGCACCACTTTGGCGCAAAGCCAACGCTCAAAGCAATCATTTAATAGAGACTGGAAGTTCATTATAGATAGCACGCATCAGTTCAGCGATCCGGCCGCATCTGATGCTTCCTGGCGAATGCTGAATCTTCCGCACGACTGGAGCATCGAATTCGCTTTCGATTCTACCAGTCCCACAGGTATCGGTGGTGGTGCACTACGCGGCGGCACCGGCTGGTACCGCAAAACATTTGTCCTGCAGGCAACCGACAAAGGCAAAAGCATTTTTATAGATTTTGATGGCGTGTACCGCAACAGCGAGGTTTGGATCAACGGGCACTCCTTAGGCATACGGCCCAACGGTTATATCTCCTTTCAATATGACCTGACTCCTTACCTGAAATATGGTGCAGAGAAGAATGTGATTGCCGTTAAGGTGGATAACCAAAAGCAGCCAAACTCAAGGTGGTACAGTGGTTCAGGCATTTATAGAAATGTTTGGTTAGTGAAAACTGCACCTGTTCATGTTGACAATTTGGGAACGGTAGTTACCACACCAACTATTACAAGCAACTATGCCTTGGTTGATTTGCATACAACCATAGTTCAACCTCTTGGACATTTCACCAACTATGAATCAACTATAAGCACAAAGATTTATGATGCCTCGGGTCAAGTTGTCGGACAATCTTCCAAGCCTATCGGTACGGGTGATACTCGAACCATGCAACAAAATTTTAAAATTAAGAATCCGCAGCTTTGGTCAATTGAACGTCCTTACCTATACAAAGTGGTTTCGGAAATAAAATTGAAAGGATCTATTTATGATTCTTACACCACCACCTTCGGAATTCGCTACTTCAACTTCGATAAAGACAATGGTTTTTCGCTCAATGGAAAGCCGATGAAAATATTGGGCGTTTGCAATCACCACGATCTTGGCGCATTGGGTACAGCCTTTAATAAAAGAGCGGCTGAACGCCAGTTGGAAATTTTAAAAGCCATGGGTTGCAATGCCATCCGTACCAGCCACAACCCGCCGGCACCGGAGCTTTTAGACCTTTGCGATAAGATGGGTTTTATTGTTATGGACGAAGCCTTTGACATGTGGAAGAAGTCAAAGACGAGATATGATTACCATCTCGATTGGGACAAATGGCATGTAAAAGATTTGCAGGACCAGGTTCGCCGCGACCGTAATCATCCTTCGGTTTTTATTTGGAGTGTAGGCAACGAAGTGAACGAGCAGTGGGACCCGAAAGATACTTCCGGAACGGTCATCGCAAGAGAGCTGGTCGCTATTGTAAAAGCCATGGACAGCACAAGGCCTACTATCTCCGCACTTAGCAATCCAAAGCCGTCTAATCCCTTAGTCAAAGCGAATGCGTTAGACTTGATTGGTTTTAATTATGAGCATCATTTATATACAAGCTTCAAGGACAGTTTTCCCGGACAAAGGTTTTTAGGTTCCGAAACGGTATCAGCGTTAGCTACCCGCGGCTATTATGACCTGGTGCCGTTTGATAGCATTCGCCGCTGGCCATCACGGTGGGACCTTCCCTTTAATGGTGGCAACGCAGCGCACATGATCTCTGCATACGATCATGTGTCCGCACCCTGGGGCAGCACGCATGAAGAGACCTGGAAGTACATCAAAAAGTACCCCTACTTATCCGGCGAATACATCTGGACCGGCTTCGATTACATTGGCGAACCCACACCATTTGGCTGGCCTTCACGCAGTTCTTACTTTGGAATCATTGACCTGGCAGGTTTTCCAAAAGATGTTTATTACATGTATCAAAGTGAGTGGACCACAAAGCCTGTGTTGCACCTTTACCCACATTGGAATTGGAAAAGAGGCGATACGGTGGATGTAATTTCTTATTACAACAATGCCGATGAAGTGGAGTTGTTTTTAAATGGAAGATCATTGGGCATTCGAAAGAAAAGCGATGAGGATTTGCATGTAAAATGGCGGGTGCCTTTTGAAGCCGGAATGCTGAAAGCCATATCCCGCAATGGCGGCAAGGTGGTTCTAACGAAAGAAATCACAACAGCCGGTGCACCCGCTAAGCTGCTCTTAAAAGCAGATAGAACCATGATCACTGCCGATGGTGAAGACCTTTCGTTTGTTACAGTAACCATCGTTGATAAAGATGGCGTAATGGTACCCGATGCAAATAATTTAATTCAATTTAATATCCGTGGACAAGGTTTTATTGCAGGAGTAGATAGCGGCAGCGAAACAAGTCTTGAATCATTTAAAGGAGATAAACATACGGCATTGAACGGCCTGGTATTGGCCATCATTGAATCAAATGGAAAGGCCGGGCTGATCACACTGACAGCCACTGCGGATGGCTTGCAACCGGCAACAATACTTATTCAAACCAAATAGCAATACTCAATTTATATGAAGCAAGTTTTTTTAAATGTCCTTTTATTTTCTACGGTGTTTGCCCATGCACAAAAATGGGAAGGCCTTGCCTTAACACCGCCTATGGGGTGGAATAGCTGGAACACTTTCCAGGGAAACATCAATGAAAAACTGGTGATGGAAACCGCCGATGCCATGGTGAGTTCCGGCATGAAAGACGCCGGCTACATCTACCTTGTTTTAGATGATGCGTGGATGGCAAAACAACGTGACCCAAAGACCGGCGACCTGGTTCCGGACCCGGTAAAATTCCCACACGGCATGAAAGCCGTTTCGGATTATGTACATTCAAAAGGCTTAAAGTTTGGGCTGTACAATTGTGCCGGAACCCTTACCTGTGCCGGTTATCCGGGTACACGTGGTAATGAGTACCAGGATGCACGGTTCTATGCATCGGTGGGCGCCGACTACCTGAAGTTCGACTGGTGCAGCAGCAATGGCATCAATGCAAAGGAAGCTTACACCACTATGAGCAAGGCCTTAAAATTGGCTGGCCGTCCTATCCTTTTTAGCCTGTGCGAATGGGGACAAAACAAGCCCTGGACCTGGGCCGCTCCCGTTGGTCATATCTGGCGTACAACGGGTGATATCACTGCGCAATTTGAAGGCATCCGGAGCCAGGGTTCGTGGTCATCATCGGGTGTAATGCGGATACTGGAATCGCAGGATTCGCTTCGTAAGTATGCAGGTCCCGGCCATTGGAACGACCCCGATATGCTGGAAGTAGGCAACGGTTTATCAGAGAATGAAAACAGGGCGCACTTCAGCATGTGGAGCATGATAGCCGCGCCGCTGATTGCCGGTAATGACATCCGCAAAATGTCGCCATCTACCAATGCTATTCTTACTAACAAAGAAGTCATTGCCATTAACCAGGATTCAATGGGCATACAAGCCATGCGTTATGCAAAAGCCGATAGCCTTGAAACCTGGATCAAGCCATTGAAAAATGGAGATTGGGCCATCTGTTTTTTAAACCGCAAAACCACGCCGCAAGCAGCCCGTATGGATTGGACCGCCGCCATTGAAGACCCGGTTGCTAAACGTACGTTAGATGCAAAAGCCACTACTTACAAAGTATATGATATCTGGAATAAAAAAGCAGTAGGTACTACAAAGAAAGCCTTGCAAATGATGGTGCCTCCCAAAGATGTAGTGATGCTGAGACTCACAAGTTCCAGTGCCGGTAAGTAAATAGTGATGAAGAATAAAATCATTTACATAAAAGTTGGCAATGGCCACCGTTGTCATCGCCCACTTTTTAAATAGCGCTATGAAGCAGAATAAAAAAAGAACGCTGATTGCCCTTTTACTCTTCGGTTTTGTCGGGAACGTATTTGCACAAAAAGCGGTGCTATCCAACCCATCTCCGTCAAAAGAAGCGAAGGCATTGTATGCCTACCTGAATGACATCAAGGGGAAAAAAACACTATCCGGACAGATGTATGCAAGCTGGGGCTACGATGAGTTGAAATACATAAAAGAAGTTACCGGCAAGCAGCCCGCCATTCGTGGGATGGACTTTATCAACAGCCGCGAGAACGACGCCGAAGTGCAGCACGCCATTGATTGGTGGAAGGGCGGCGGCATTCCCACCATTATGTGGCATTGGGGCGCACCGGCCATCGGTGAAGGTTATGAGAACAGTAAAAAGCCAGTTGACATCGACAGCATTTTTATAGAAGGTACACCACAGAATCTTTCGTTCTGGAAAGAACTTAAAACCAAAGCGGCCTTGCTGGAAAAAGTAAGGGATGCGCATGTGCCAGTGTTGTGGAGGCCTTTTCATGAACTCAACGGCAACTGGTTTTGGTGGGGTAAACAAGGTCCCGAGAAATTTAAAAAGCTTTGGATAACGGTGTACAATTATCTGGTAAACGACCGCAAGTTGAACAACCTGATATGGGTGCTGTGTTACACCGGAAGTCCCGATGCGGCCTGGTTTCCCGGCAAGCAGTATGTGGACATTGCCGGCGCTGATACGTATGGTGTGGGCGACAACCCGCAAACAAGCATGTATAAGAAAGTGGCGGATATTGTTGGAGACAAAATGCCGATCACTTACCACGAATGCGGCACACCACCCAACCCCGACAAGTCCATTGCCGACGGAACCATCTGGAGTTGGTGGATGGAATGGCACACCGGCCATCTTCAAAAAGTGGACAAGGAGTATTTAAAAACCGTGTACAATCACGACCTGATTATTACGCTGGATGAAGTACCGGATATTGTAAAGAAGTATGGTGGCAAGTAATTGCTGAAAAAGATGCAAATGGCAAAGGCAAATACAAAAGGCTATTATGAACCAGGGGGAAGAATAACGATGGAGCTTGGGTTGCGTCGCACTCTTGTACACTTTGTAATTCTATTGGGCACAGGGTCGCGGCGTAAACCCACCCCGGTGTCTTACAGTATACCTAGCCTTTCATTTCGCCCCTCCAAGGAGGGGATGTGTCCGAAAGCTGGAAGATAGCCTTCACTCGTTTAACCATCTAAATGAGTCTTTGTATTGGTAAGCATTGCGACTTTCAAACTATTCATCCCCTCCTTGGAGGGGCGGCAACATATACCTATAAAGAACATTTCGAGAGGGGCGGGTTTACGCAAGCACATTCTGAAACCTGCCACACAAAAAAAGGAAGTAAATGACCCAGACACTACAAAAGAAAATAAGGAAATATTCCCTTCTAGGGTTACTCACAATAGCAGCGGCCTTTCATGCTCAGGCCCAATCGGTAACGCCCCGCATCAAACTAAACCAACTCGGTTTTTATCCCGGTGCTCCCAAGATGGCGGTAGTTACCGGCGAAACTACTTCCACTAAATTTTACATCACTTCTACCAATCTTCGGGATACCGTTTTCACCGGCAATCTCAGCGAAGAAAAGGGTTCGCAAAATTCATCCACCAAAACAAAACTGGCTGATTTTAGTCCGGTAAAAACCAAAGGCAGCTTTGTGGTTTTGATACCCGGTGTCGGCCATTCGTATGTGTTCAACATCAGTGATAACGCGAACAAAGAGGCAGCGGTATCGGTATTAAAAGGCTACTACTATCAACGGGCTTCTATGCCGTTAGAAGAAAAGTACGCCGGCAAATGGCACCGCTCTGCCGGTCATCCTGATAATGTTGTTTTAATACATCCATCGGCGGCAAGCAAAGAACGTCCCGAGGGCACAGTCATCTCCACACCCGGCGGCTGGTACGATGCGGGCGACTATAACAAATACATCGTTAATTCCGGCATCAGCATGGGTACTATCTTATCGGCTTACGAAGACTTTCCCGAGTACTTCAAAACGGTAAATACTAACATCCCGGAAAGCAACGATGCGGTGCCCGATGTATTGAACGAAGCCATCTACAACCTGCGCTGGATGCTGACCATGCAGGACCCGAACGATGGTGGCGTTTATAACAAATGCACCAACGCCTCTTTCGATGGAATGGTAATGCCGGGCATCACGAAAGCGCCCCGCTATGTTGTACAAAAAGGCACCGCCGCTACCCTTGACTTAGCCGCCGTTGCCGCGCAGGCAAGCCGCATTCTGGCGAAGTTTAAAAAGGCGTTGCCCGGACTATCGGATAGCTGTTTGACCGCCGCAAAAAAAGCCTGGGCATGGGCGTTGGCGAATCCTAACAAGGAGTACAACCAGAACAGCATTAACCAAACCTTTAAACCGGCGGTAGTAACGGGCGGTTATGGCGACAGAAACTTCAGCGACGAATGGTTTTGGGCCGCTGCCGAATTATACCTCACGACAAAAGACAAAGCTTTTCATGATGTCGTAACGAAACATCTTGGCGATAACGTGAACTTGCCGGGATGGAGCAACGTAGGCATGATGGCTTATTATTCTTTTTTACGTTTCAGCAAAGATCTCAATTCAGGCAACGATAGTTTACAAAAGATGAAGGCCCGCATCATCAGCATGGCCGATGGTTATCTGGAGAAAGTACCGGCCAACGCATTTGCTACGGTAATGGGTGGATCAACAAGGGACTTTGGCTGGGGCAGCAACTCCAACACGGGCAACCAGGGCATGTTGTTGATTAAAGCCTACCAACTTACGGGTGATAAAAAATATGTCGATGCGGCACTCACGAATCTTGATTATTTGTTAGGCCGCAATGCGACGGGATACTGTTTTGTCACGGGCCTTGGCAGCAAGTCGCCCATGGCCCCGCACCACCGGCAATCAACCGGAGATGGCGTAGTGGAGCCGGTTCCGGGCTTGTTGGCGGGCGGACCAAACCCCGGTAAACAGGACGGTTGCAAGTACGAATTCTCGGAACCGGAAACGACATATTCCGATTCCGATTGCTCGTATGCCTCCAACGAAATTGCCATCAACTGGAATGCACCGATGGTGTATTTGGCCAATGCCATTGAAGCGTTGAAAGAGAAAGTGGGATACGTGGCCCATCCCCTAATCACCATTCTGAAGTGCATAGATGGTGCTAAAGCCCTTCCCGTGGGAAGGGTACGTGTAGCTTTAAAGTGGGACAAAACCGCAGGTAAAGGATTAGACTTTAGGTTGTGCATTAGAACACATCCCCTCCCTGGAGGGGCGAAATGAAAGACTGGTTATACCATAGGACACTGGGGTGGGTTGTTGCCGCGAACTGGGCCGCTGCCGCGACGAAGTGCTGAATAGAATTGTTGCAGCACAAGAGTGCGACGCAACCAAAGCTAAATAGTAGCACGTCCGCTCAGTACAAAAGAAAAAATTCGTTTTATAGATCGTTCATAGAAAAGAAGAACTTCACCGGATGCGAAAAACGTTATTGCTGCTGAATTTTTTGTTGCTAAATGCTGTTGGTTTCTCGCAACAAGCACCGGTGCGGGAACACCTGCTGATGGACCGCGGCTGGCGCTTTGCTTTCGGGCATCCATCCGATGCAAGAAAAGATTTTAACAACGGTACGGGCTACTTCTCCTACTTCGCCAAAGCAGGCTATGGCGATGGCGCCGCGGCTGCGGGTTTTGATGACCGTTCGTGGCGCAAACTGGACCTGCCGCACGATTGGGCAGTAGAGCAACCCTTTGACAGCAAAGCCAGTTTTAGTCACGGTTTTAAAGCCATTGGGCGTCCTTTTCCTGATGCCAGTGTGGGTTGGTACCGCAGAACGTTTTCGGTTCCTGCTTCTGAGTTGGGTCGTCGCATCACCATTGCTTTTGACGGCGTGTTTCGGGCCAGCATTGTTTGGGTCAACGGCCATTATTTAGGGGCCGAAGAAAGCGGCTATCTGGGCTTTGAATATGATATATCCGATTACCTTAATTATGGTGGTGATAACGTAGTAGCGGTGAGGGTAGATGCCACAATGGAAGAAGGTTGGTTTTATGAAGGAGCCGGCATTTACCGCCACGTGTGGCTGAACAAAAGAAGTCCGTTGCACGTGGCAACTGATGGAAGTTTCGTCACAACAAAAGTGGATGGAAGCAATGCTGAAATCAATACAACTATTACTGTACGTAACGACCGAAAACTCTCGGGAACCATTGACGTATCGCAATCGGTAACTGATGCCGATGGCAAAGTAGTTGCAACTGCGGAACAAAAAAGCATTGCACTTAAATCTTTTGAAGAAAAAGAGGTTGATTCAAAAATGGCTTTACAAAACCCGAAGCTTTGGGACATTGAAACACCTTATTTATACAAGCTTCTCACAACCCTAAAACAGGGAGATAAAGTGGTGGATAGCTACACAACCACATTTGGCATACGAACCTTGAAGTGGGATGCAGCCGAAGGCTTTTTTCTGAATGGCAAGCACCTGAAAATAAAAGGTACCAACAATCATCAAGACCACGCCGGCGTTGGTTCGGCTATGCCCGACGGTTTGCAGGACTATCGTGTTAAGTTATTAAAAGAGATGGGCAGCAATGCCATTCGTTGTTCGCACAATCCACCCACACCGGAGTTACTGGATGCCTGCGACCGCCTGGGTATGTTGGTGATAGACGAGAACCGGTTGACGGGTATCACCGATGTTCACCTGAATGCATTAAAAAGATTGATCCGTCGCGACAGAAATCATCCCTCGGTGATTAGCTGGAGCATCGGCAACGAGGAATGGGGGATCGAGAATTCCATACAAGGTGCCCGCATTACAAGCACCATGCAGGCTTATATAAAATCGTTGGACACAACAAGAGCTGTTACATACGCATTTAGCGGTGGCTTGAGCAACGGCATCTCTCCGGTCATTGAGTTGTTGGGTTACAATTATGTGATGAACAAGAACACCGACGAGCACCACAAGAAGTATCCTTTGCAACCGAGTTGGGGCACCGAAGAAGGATCAACGGTGGCTACTCGCGGCGAATACTTTGATGACGTTGAAAAACATTTTCGTGCGGCGTACGACAGGCCACAAAACAAAACTTCACTGAGCATCGAACAAGGTTGGAAGTGGTACGCAGAGCGGCCTTACTTAGGCGGCATGTTCATCTGGACCGGCTTCGATTACCGCGGCGAACCAACGCCTTTTGGATGGCCTTCCACGACTTCACTTTTTGGCATGATGGACTTGTGCGGCTTTCCAAAAGACAACGTTTGGTACCTGCGCAGTTGGTGGACGGACAAACCCACGCTGCACATTTTACCGCATTGGAACTGGGCCGGAAAAGAAGGACAGGAGATGGCCGTTTGGACGTACAGCAACTGCGACGAAGTAGAATTGTTTCTGAATAAAAAAAGCCTGGGCCGGAAGCCGATGCAGAAGAATTCGCACCTCGAATGGAAAGTGCCCTACACACCCGGAACATTGGAAGCTGTCGGTTATACCGGCAATAAAAAAATTATCACCGATAAGGTAGAAACAACAGGCGAAGCGGTGGCGATTCATCTTCAATCAAATGCATCAACAATCAAAGCGGACAACGAAGACATCTCGGTCATCACTGTTGATGTAAAAGATAAATCAGGCCGTCATCACCCAACGGCTTCGGCTGAAATTCATTTTTCTGTTGAAGGCCCGGGTAAAATAATCGGTGTCGGCAACGGCGATCCTACCTCGCTGGAAAAAGATAAATACATACCGGCCATTACTGTTGTGAAGATTGAAGGCTTAAAAGAAAAAGCAGTACCCGATATTGTGGATAGAACAGAAGTCGCTGCAGACTATAACGATGCAACCTGGGGCCCGGCATTCAGAGCCGACCGCATACAAGCCTTCGGCGATTCAGTAAAAGCCCTGGTTTATCGCGGCAGTTTTAATCTGCCCGAATTAAAAGGCGCTGAAACCATCAGCTTCTTTTACAACAGCATAGGCCGGGAGCAATCCATCTACATCAACGGAAAAGAAATTGGCTCGAATCTAAAAGAAACAAAAGGCGGTAATGAATTTTTGTTGCCTTCCTCTTTGGTTCATTCGGGCCGCAACAGCATTGCCATTGCAGCTACACCGTTGTTGAAAAAACAGTCTTGGGATTACATCAATACGAACCCCGGATTGATACAAATTCTTTCCCCGGCAGAAGGGTGGAAGCGCACCCTGTTCAACGGATTGGCGCAGGTTATTGTTCAATCAACCGGCAATGCAGGCGACATAAAGCTTACGGCAACATCTAATGGTTTGAAGCAAGATTTACTCACTATAAAATCAATAAAAGCTGAACTGCGTCCGGCAGTAGCGCAAAAATAAATCGTATAAAAAAGGAACAAACATGAAACTACTATCTCTCGGTTTTATCCTCGCTCTTTCGGTAACAGCAGGCGCACAGAAGTCAAAAACCTACACAGTAACTTCTCCCGATGGAGCAAACGTGGTAACCATTGCTGCCGGTGATCATTTGGTGTGGTCTGTTGCAAACAAATCGCAGTCGGTGATAACCCCTTCGCCCATCTCGTTGCAATTATCATCGGGTGAAATGCTTGGCGATAAGGCTTTGGTTTCATCGGCAAAAACAGATAAAGTAGCCACCACTTTCAATGCCTATAATTATAAGAAAAGCGTAGTGCAGGATAGTTATAATCAGCTTACCCTAACCTGCAAGGGCGACTACGGCGTCATCTTTCGTGCTTACAATGATGGTGTAGCCTATCGCTTCTTTACAAAGAAAAAAGGCCCTATCGAAGTAAAGGCTGAAGAAGCTTCTTTCAACTTTGATAACGATTACAATGTGTTGCTGCCGTATGTAAGAGACCTCCGTGGCAAAGAGCAATACGTGCAATCGTTTGAAGCCTTATATACAAAGCAAAAGTTATCACAGGTATATAAAGACACCATTGCTTTTCTGCCCCTGATGGTGGATTTAGCCAATGGGAAAAAAGCCGTTATTCTTGATGCCGATCTGGAAGACTATCCCGGCATGTACCTAAAAGGCGCCACTACCGGCAATGGCCTGAAAGCCGACTTTGCGCCGTATGCTTTGGAAGAAAACCAAGGCGGTTACAATAAGCTAAACATGATGGTGACCAAACGTGCCGATTACATTGCTAAAGTAGAAGGCACCCGCAGCTTTCCGTGGCGGGCTGTTATCATCTCCAGCAACGATGCAGAATTGCTGAACAGCGACATGGTACAAAAGCTCGCATCACCTTCCCGTCTTGCTGATGTATCCTGGGTGAAGCCCGGCAAAGTGGCCTGGGACTGGTGGAATGATTGGAACATCACGCATGTTGATTTTCGTGCCGGCATTAACACACCGACCTATAAATACTACATTGATTTTGCCTCCGCCAACAAGATAGAATACGTGGTGCTGGATGAAGGCTGGAGTGTAGAAACCGACTTGCTAACCATCGCTCCCGCCATCAACTTACAGGAGCTGATTGATTATGGAAAAAGCAAAGGTGTTGGTATCATGCTCTGGGCCAGTTGGTCGGCTATCACTGCAAAAGGAGAAGCTGCGTTTGCTAAGTATTCAGCTATGGGTGTGAAGGGGTTTAAGATTGACTTCATGGACCGCGATGACCAGAAACTGGTCTCCGATTTATACAAGGTTACGCAGCGTGCCGCCGACTATAAACTGATGGTTGATTATCATGGTATGTACAAGCCCACCGGCATCCAACGCACCTTTCCAAACGTCATGAATTTTGAAGGCGTGAAAGGATTGGAAAATAACAAGTGGACCCCTAATGATGATGTGCCTAACTACGATTGCAGCATTCCATTTATCCGGATGGTGGCGGGCCCGATGGATTATACTCCCGGTGCTATGCGCAATGCTACGAGAGCCTATTTCCGCCCCAACAATTCACTGCCTATGGGCCAGGGTACCCGCAGCCATGAACTTGCCAAGTACGTGGTGTTTGAAGCGCCTCTGCAAATGCTGGCCGACAACCCAACGGCGTATATGAAAGAGCAGGAGAGCACCGACTTTATCGCGGCCGTTCCTACTACGTTTGACGAAACCGTTGCATTGAGTGGCGCCGTTGGTGAGCATGTAGCCATTGCCCGTAAGAAAGGCGATACCTGGTACGTAGGCGCCATGAGTAACTGGAACCAAAGGGATCTAACGTTGGATATGTCGTTCCTCGGTGCCGGAGCCTATGAAGCTGTCATCTTTAAAGATGGCATCAATGCCGACCGTGATGCAACCGATTATAAACGTGAAGTGGTGAAAGTAACCAGCGGTCAAAAACTGACGATTCATTTAGCACCCGGCGGTGGTTGGGCGGCACGGATTTATCCGGCTAAATAAATCATGATGAATTCAATTAATGCAAATACAAAAGGCAATAATGAACCAGAGGGAAGAATATATATGGGGCTATTGTTGCGTCGCACTCTTGTACGTTTGGTAAGTCCATTCAGCACTTCGTCGCGGCGAAACCCACCCCAAAGGTTTACAGTACAATCATTTCCTAAACCCGCCCCTTCAAGGAGGGGATGTGGGCTAAAGTATGAAGATGGCCTTCACTCATGTAACCATCCAAAAGGGTGGTTGTATTGTTAAGCATTGCGACTTTCAGACTATTTATCCCCTCCCTGGAGGGGCGGCAACATCTACTAATAATGAAAGGATTGAAGGGGTGGGTTTACGCCATCCCTAACAGAAAAAATATTAAAAAGAAGTGGTAAGGTGCTAATGCTAACCAGCTATTACTATAAACGATTTATACAAACCAATTATCTATAAATGGATAACGTCTTCGCTAAATACAACACTCCTTCCATACTATCGGAACGATTGATGGGTAGCCAATCAAACGCATTCAACACCCAACCTTCCATCGTGCCGTCTTATGCAAAAGCCACGAACAACCGTCGTGTTCTTCGTGGTTCTTCGTGTTCCCCTTCTTCGGAGCACAAAGCACACAACAGACACACAAAGCACACAACAATAATTGCCTGTTTTATACTGCTTCTTTTTTCCTTGCACATCAATGCACAAACTACCGAAAAACAATTCTTATCCGGCACCGATAAAGACCATACGGCGGCCTGGGATTTTATGTGCACCGCAGGCCGTAACAGCGGCAAATGGACTACCATCGCCGTGCCTTCCAACTGGGAGTTTCAGGGCTTTGGAAACTATACCTATGGCGGCGAAAAAGAAGACAGCACGGAAGCCGGATTATACCGCTACAATTTTGAAATAGATAAAGCGTGGACCGGTAAAGAAATTTTTATTGTGTTTGATGGCTCTATGACGGATACGAAAGTAAAGATTAATGGCTTACTGGCAGGCCCTATTCATCAGGGTGCCTTTTACCGGTTTAAATACAACATCACTTCATTGCTAAAGCAGCAAGGTAAAAACCTGTTGGAAGTAATTGTACACAAGGTTTCTTCAAACCGGGATATAAGTTTAGCAGAGCGCAGGGCCGACTTCTGGGTGTTTGGCGGCATCTTTCGTCCGGTGTTTTTAGAAGCCGTTCCTAAAGAACATCTGGAGCGAATAGCTGTTGATGCCAAAGGCGATGGAACCATTGCTATCAATGCGTTTCCAATCAATATAAAAGGGCCGGCAACTATACTAGCGCAAGTGAAAACAAAAGATGGCAAAGCAGTTGGTGCACCATTTAAAACAACGGTTAAAGAAGGCGATTCGATGGTGCATTTGCAAAGCAAAATTGCTGGAGTGAAACAATGGTCGCCAGAGTTTCCCAACTTATACAATGTAGAAGTGAGCCTGGTAAAAGGTGCTGAAACAATTCATCTGCAAAAAGAAAGCATTGGGTTTAGAACCGTTGAATTGCGCAGGCACGATGGCTTTTATGTGAATGGTGTGAAGGTGCGTTTTAAAGGCGTTAACCGCGGGTCTTTCTGGCCCACCACCGGCCGCACTACCAGTAAGGAAGTCAGTATTATGGATGCTAATCTTATCAAGGATATGAACATGAATGCGGTCCGCATGTCGCACTATTGTCCCGATGATCATTTTCTGCAGGTGTGCGATTCGCTTGGCTTGTTTGTGATTGATGAACTCACGGGCTGGCAACATGCTTACGATACCAAAGCGGGCCGAATATTGGTGAAAGAACTGATTCAAAAAGATGTGAACCATCCATCAATTGTATTGTGGGCCAACGGCAATGAGGGTGGTTTTAATTTCGATCTGTTACCCGATTACCCGGTGCATGATATACAACAACGTCCCATCATTCAACCCTGGTCTAATATCAACGGCATGAACACCAAACATTACATCCCGTACAACTATGGCATCAATACTTTTTTTCAGGGTGATGATGTTTTCTTTCCAACCGAATTTTTACATGGCTTATATGATGGCGGACATGGTGCAGGCTTGGATGATTTCTGGAACCTGATGTTGAGCAATCCTTTATCGGCCGGCGGTTTCCTGTGGGATTTTTGCGATCAGGGTGCAGTGCGCACTGATCAAAATGGAAGGCTTGATACTAAAGGAAATGCAGCCGCTGATGGCATCCTCGGACCTTATCGTGAAAAAGAAGGAAGCTTTTATACCATTAAAGAAATCTGGAGCCCTGTGTACTTTCCAAAGCGGTTTATTACTAAAGAATTTGATGGCAGATTGCAGATAGAAAACCGCTATCATTATACCAATCTTTCTGCCTGCAGTTTTAGCTGGCGCTTGAAAAGGCTTACCGGTTTAGAAGCCGGTGATACAGCGTCCATCAAAGGTTCAATAACATCGCCAAACATTGCCCCGCAAAGCGGCGGATCTATGGCCCTGGCATTGCCAAAAGATTGGGCAACGTATGATGCTCTCTACATCACCGCCAAAGATTTATATGGCCGTGAATTAAACACCTGGTCGTGGCCTATTACAACACCGGCTGAAATGGTAAAGCGGATGCTTCCAAAAACAGCAGGCACTGTTACGGCTAAAGAAGATGATGGAAAGATTACGATGACCGCAAACAATGTGGAAGTGACGGTTGATCGAAAAACAGGATTGCTATTGGGAGCAAAAAACAGTAGTGGCCCTTTATCATTAACCAATGGTCCCTTGCTTATTAATGGGGATACGTTAACTGCTACCGTACGACATTGGGATACCTTAGGAACGCATGTGGTAAGAGTAGCTTATGAAGGCCGCCATCGTTACCAGTTTATTTGGACGATGCAGCCTTCCGGCGTATTGCAATTGCGCTTTCAATACCGCCCCGATGTTGGCGAAGAAATGTCAGGCGTAAGCTTTAACTATCCCGAAGACAAGTTGGAAGGCATTCAACTTATTGGTAACGGCCCTTACCATGTTTATAAGAACCGGATGAAAGGAACCACGTTCAACTCCTGGAGCAAAACGTATAACAATACGGTTACCGGCGAAACCTGGAACTACCCGGAATTCAAAGGTTACTATGCTAACTTTTATGCGGGCAAACTGCAAACAAAAGAAGGGCCTTTTGCGGTGTACACCGAAACGGATGCCCTTTTTCTACATCTGCTGAACCCCGCGGTACCAAAGGCTTTGGGCCGGGCTAATTCAATGGCGGTTTACCCAAAAGCCGGTGGCATTTCGTTTATGCATGGCATTACATCTATTGGAACAAAAAGCCAGAAAAAGGAAGACCTGGGGCCGCAAAGCGTGGCCAACATTACGTTTGCCAACGGAGGTAACGATACGCAAACAGGTGTACTTTATTTTGATTTTAGATAAAAAAATTCGGCAAACGATCTATATAAAAACAACTCAAAAGCCGCCATAATACATACGACGAAACATTTAAAACTATGCGACAACACAGTCAAAAAACAGTATTGCTTATACTACTGCTTACTTGCTTCTTCGTAAAGTCGCAAGCCCAGCAAACTGTTGTTCAATATCTCTCCGGTACCGATAAAGACCATACCGTAGCCTGGGACTTTATGGTGACCAAGGGGCGAAGAGCGGCCCAATGGAGCACCATTCCGGTGCCTTCGTGTTGGGAGACACAGGGCTTTGGCACCTACAGTTATTATAAGGACTTAACGCCGGAAGAAGAAGGTTTTTATAAGCATAAGTTCACGGTATCGCCGCAGCAAAAAGGCAAGCGCATCTTTATTGTTTTTGATGCTTCTATGACGGATACGGAAATAAAAATTAATGGGCAGTCGGCGGGCCCTGTGCACCAGGGGGCGTTTTATCAATTCAAATATGATATAACCGGTCTGATAAAATTTGACGGCCCTAATTTATTGGAAGCACACGTTACAAAAATGTCGGCTAATAATTCTATCAACCGCGCCGAACGGATCGCGGACTTCTGGTTATTCGGTGGAATTTTTCGTCCGGTTTATTTAGAAATAGTACCGCAAACATTTATACAACGGGTAGCTATAGATGCAAAGGCAAGCGGCGATTTAAATATGCAGGTATTTACCAACGCCTCGTCGGCCCAAACAGTGGAAGCACAGGTCTATGATCTGGCCGGAAAGCCCGTGGATAAAGCGTTTCAGCTTGCATCAGGAGATAGTCTTTTCCATCATCACTTTGTCAACATTAAACGTTGGAATCCTGAACAGCCGAATCTTTACAACGTTGTTGTCTCCATTAAAGAGGGCACTAAAACTATTCATACCATTAAGCAACGCTTTGGATTTCGTACCGCGGAACTGCGTGCTAACGATGGCATGTACGTGAATGGAACAAAAGTAATTTTCAAAGGTGTGTGCCGCCACAGCGAATGGCCTGAAACCGGGCGCACCCTAAGCCGCAACGTTCACCTGATGGACATAGCCGCCATCAAAGGCATGAACATGAATGCCGTTCGTATGAGCCATTATCCGCCGGATAAAGAATTTTTAGACCTCTGTGATAGCCTTGGTTTATTTGTGCTGGATGAATTAACCGGCTGGCAAAAATCGTATGATACGATCACTGCAAAAAGACTGGTAAAAGAATTGATCGTACGTGATGTAAACCATCCCTCCATTGTTCTTTGGGACAATGGCAACGAAGGCGGATGGAACCGTGGCGTAGATAAAGATTACGATTTGTACGACATTCAAAAGCGCCATGTAATTCATCCCTGGGAGCGTTTTAACGGCACTAACACCAAACACTATCCCGACTATAAATACGTGCAGAACGAAGTGGCCAATGCCAAAGAAGTTTTCTTTCCCACCGAATTTATGCATGGCTTATTTGATGGTGGACATGGTGCGGCGCTGGAAGATTTCTGGAACCTGATGATGACGCACCCACATGCAGCCGGCGGCTTTTTATGGAGCCTGCACGATGAAGGCCTAGTGCGACAGGACAGGCACGATAGCATAGATGTAGCAGGTAACGCCGCACCCGATGGCATCGTTGGTCCGCACCGCGAAAAGGAGGGGAGCTATTATACCATCAAAGAACTATGGAGCCCTGTTTACATCGAAACAAAAGACATCGCTAAAAATTTTACGGGCAAGATTGAAGTGCAAAACCGCTATCTCTACACCAACCTTAACCAGGTAAAATTTGAATGGAAGTTGGTGAACTTCGCAGAAGCGGATGAAAAGATAACGGCGGCGGCAACCGTGCAAAAAGGGATTTTAAAAATGCAGTTTGTTGCTCCGGGTGAGAAGAGTACATTGACAATACCGATACCTGCCAACACAAAATCAGATGCATGTTATTTAACGGCTTTCGATGCGAAAGGCGATACCATTTGCACCTGGAGTTGGGCAATGTCGTCACCGGGCAATTTTAAAAATACTTCATCGGCGAAGTTTAAAAGCAACGAACCGGTGACTAAAGACAATGGCAACTCATTCGCCATTGTGATGGATGGCATCACGTATCATTTTGATAAATCAACCGGGTATCTGCAAAAAGTAATTAATGGTAAAAATGATGTTTTATTCAGTGGTGGTCCGGCACTGGCTGGAAGGGGGCAAACGCTTAGTAGATTCAACTACGCAAAGCGAGGCACACAATACGTTGTTGAACCATCGTATCAGGGCGATAGTTTGAAAGTGAAATGGACATTTGAAAAGGGCAAATTGCCAAAGCTGGAATACAGTTATCTCACCAAAGACACTGTTGATTTTGCGGGCATCACATTCAACTACCCCGAAGATAAAATCACCGGCGTTAAATACTTAGGCCGCGGCCCTTACCGTGTTTGGAAGAACCGCTTAAAAGGCCAGCAGTTGGGCGTTTGGCAGAAAAGCTACAACAATACCGTAACCGGGCAAGACTGGATTTACCCTGAATTCAAAGGTTACTTCTCGGAAGTAAGCTGGATGCAATTGCAAACGAGGGAAGGCGCCTTTACCATATATGCCGATCAGCCCAATCTGTACTTACAACTGTTACATCCGGAGAAGCCAAAAGCAGCTACCAACAACAATACCAGCCCGGCTTTTCCCGATGGCAGCGTAGGATTTATGCATGCCATTCCACCCATTGGTACCAAGTTTAATAACCCGGCGGTGATGGGGCCGCAAAGCCAGAAAAATATAAGGCAGGGCGGCGTGCCTTTGACAGGTACATTGTTTTTTGATTTCAGGTGAAAGAAGGTTAGCCACTTGCGTGTATAGAGTAAACGTAGATCTGCAAGTAGGGAAACGATTGCATGATGATTTGGGAGTAAGACAAAATAGTATTAGATAACGTCAAAGAAGGATTAGGCGTTTATGGTAGCTTCAAAGCCGCAACCAGTTTGTTAATCTAACCTTTTCTATCAATATGAAATCAGCTCTACTTCTAAGTGCCAGTCTCTTTTGCTTATGCTTTTCATCTAAAGCTCAAATAACAAAAGACAACTGGTTAGTAGGTGGTAGTGCAAGCTTTTCTAACTCAAAGCAAAATCTAATTTATAGTGCAGATAAGAATAGTGATGTCTCGTTTTCAATATTGCCCAACATTGGATATTTCATCACTGATAAATTTGCTCTTGGCTTAAGCCCTGGGGTTTCTTTTAGACAATCAAAAAGCAATAATGTAAAGAGCAATGTAAGCTCTTACGCTATAGGACCTTTTGCTAAATATTATTTGCTGCCACAATTAATACTACCAATTTATTTATACAAGGAAACTTTCAATATGGAATAAATAGATTTAAAAACGCCGGAAATAGTATAAATGAAACTAAAAATTTTTCCTATTCTATCATTGGAGGGCCTGTAATTTTTTTTAATTCAAACGTTGGTTTAGAGTTTAATTTAGGTTGGAAGTACGAAAAAGCAATGGAAGATAATTCAAATGTGAGCTCAGTAGTAATGGGCATTGGTTTTCAAATACACTTGCAGAAAGAAACGCAGCGTTAGAAATGAGAAACTGTTTGATACAGTCTTATCTGTTAGCAAGGGAAGTAATTTTCATGGTTAACATTTCGATACCGCTTTATTTACATTCACGAACCTCCACGCTTAAAATTTCTTATAGCTTTATTATTTGCAATTCCTCTTAATTTTTACGACGATTGGTATGCTTAATCTTCTACTTAAAAAAACGGCAATCGGCCTTCTGCTTGTTCTTGCCTATAAAAAATCTTCTGCCCAAACAATCTACCAATACCCGTTTCAAAACCCAAAGCTTGACGTTGAAAAGCGCATTGACAACATCATCTCGTTGATGACACTCGATGAAAAAGTGGCTTGCCTCGGTACCAACCCAACCGTTGCCCGTTTGGGTATAAAAGGCACCGGGCAGATGGAAGGCTTGCATGGCGTGGCTTTAGGCGGTCCGGGTGGCTGGGGCAGAAGGAAGTCGGTGACTACAACCACCTTTCCACAATCGTATGGACTTGCCGAAACATGGGACACAGCATTGATAAGAAAAGTAGCCTCAACGGAAGCTTATGAAGCCCGTTACATTAATCAAACCGAAAAATATAAAACCGGCGGCATGGTGATTCGTGCACCAAACGCTGACCTGGGTCGCGACCCAAGGTGGGGCCGCACCGAAGAATGTTATGGCGAGGACGCTTGGTTCAACGGCTGCATGGTGCAGGCGTATGTAAGAGGCTTGCAAGGTCCCGATCCAAAGTACTGGATGGCCGCTTCGCTGATGAAACATTTCCTTGCCAACAGCAACGAGAATGACCGGGTACGCTCCACTTCTGATTTTGATGAACGCTTATTTCGTGAATACTATTCCTTACCGTTCAAGATGGGCATTGATGCGGGTTCACGTGCCTTCATGGCCTCATACAATAAAGTGAACGGCATACCCATGATGGTGAACCCGATGCTGAAAGAAATTGCGGTGAAGGAGTGGGGACAAAACGGAATCATTTGCAACGATGGTGGCGCCATGGGTTTGTTATGGAAGGAACATAAATATTATCCGGATAGTGCATGGGCAACGGCGGCAGCAATAAAGGCCGGCATCAACCAGTTTTTAGATAGGGCAGGCGCCTCCGCAAAAAAAGCATTGGCCGATGGCTTGTTGAAAGAAAGTGATATTGATGCGGTCATTCGCGGCGACTTTCGGGTGATGATAAAATTGGGTTTGTTAGATCCGCCGGAGATGGTGCCGTATGCTTCTATAAAAGATGGCGAAGAGCCATGGACAACATCTAAGAACAAAGACTTTGTAAGAGAAGTTACCCGCAAGTCCATCGTTCTGTTGAAGAATGAGGCACAATTTCTTCCGCTCGATAAATCAACCATTAAATCCATCGCACTTATCGGTCCGTATGCAAACCAGGTACTGCTCGATTGGTATAGCGGCACACCGCCATATACGGTTTCCATTCTTGATGGCATCAAAACAAAAGTTGGCGCTAACGTTTCCGTGCAGTGGACGACCGGAAAGGATTTAGACAGCGTAAAAGCCCTGGCCACTTCATCGGATTATGTCATCATGGTGGTAGGCAATCACCCCTGGTGTAATGCAGGCTGGGAGCGATGTCCCACCCCCAGCGACGGCAAAGAAGCGGTAGATAGAAAGACTATTTATTTAGAGCAGGAAGAATTGATCAAACAAGTTTATCGCATGAATGCAAAAACAGTAGTAGTACTGCGTTCGAGCTTTCCGTACGCCATCACCTGGACGGAACATAACATGCCAGCTATCGTTCATCTCACTAATAACAGTCAGGAAGAAGGCACCGCATTGGCGGATGTGCTATTTGGTGATTACAACCCTGGCGGACGGCTTACACAAACATGGCCGCGAAGCATGGAGCAACTGCCGCCCATGATGGATTACAACATCCGCAATGGCAGAACCTACATGTACTTCAAAGGCGAACCCTTGTTCCCTTTTGGATATGGACTGAGCTATACAAGCTTTGCCTACAGCAACTTTAAATTGAATGCTAAAGCAGTAAGAGCCGGTGGTGAAATCATACTAACAGCGGACATCACCAACACCGGCAAAGTAACGGGTGATGAAGTGGTGCAGTTATACATTCAGCATTTAGGCTCTGTGGTAGAACGCCCCAAGAAAGAACTAAAAGCTTTCCAGCGCATTACTTTAAAACCGGGTGAAAAGAAGACGGTGTTTTTGAAAGTGAAAGCGGCTGACTTACGCTACTGGGATGAAGGAACGCATGGTTATGTTTTAGAGATGGATAAAATTAAAGTGATGGTTGGAGCTTCGTCGGCGGATGTGAAGTTTAGTGAGGTGGTGCAGGTGATAAAGAAGTGAAGAGTGAATAGTAAATGGAGTTCCTATGATTTAAATAATAGTGGTTAATTGCTACTTAGCATAATGGTGGTTTGTCATGCTGACGAAGGAAGCATCCTTGGTAACTAATGTAAAGAGTAATACATCCAGTATGGTTTTTTTACACAAGTCGTTTAAGTGGCAGTTCATAGATCCCTCAGCCCCATCCGGCCTTCAGCTACCTTCTCCAAAAGAGAAGGAAAATGGAAGAAGATGTTTTCGGGATGACAAGCGACGAGACATTATGATGACGTGGCGGTGAAGGCATGGTTAGTTCTGTAAAAAGTATCCCCTCCCTGGAGGGGCGAATTGAAAGAATGACTTTGCTTTGATACGTTGGGTGGGTGGTTGTTCGTCCGCGACGGCTCCTCTCTACAACTCCACTATAGAGTGGCTGGGGTTGAGGCTGTTTGCGTGAGGGATAGCAGCGGAAAGCCTTTTGTCCCGGGGGGCAAAAGCTTGCAGCGGATAGCCCGTTGCCGCCTCGGCACATGCCCAAAAATGTATTTAGATTATCGATAGACAAACAGATTTTTAGTTTGAATTCAACGAACAATATGAAACAACGAACAACGAAAAACGGATGGATGCTGGTAGCACTGATAGCTTTCACTTGCATACAAAAAGCAGCGGCACAAGCCCCGCTATCAGAGGCAGCCATCAGCCAAAAAATTGACGGGCTGATAAAGCAACTGACGCTGGAGGAAAAGATAAGTATGCTGCATGCCAATGGCATTTTTACCACGGCCGGCGTAGCAAGGTTGGGCGTTCCCGGCTTATCAACCGATGACGGACCGCTGGGCGTTCGGGAAGATTTAAGTCCGGCCGGTGGATGGGCATCAGCTAATCTAACCACCGATTCCGCCACGTTTTTTCCGAATGGTTCGGCACTGGCTGCCACCTGGAACCCGGCCCTCCTGCGTCGTTACGGCGTTGCCATGGGCGAGGAGGCGAGGGCCCGCGGCAAGGACATTATGCTGGCGCCGGCCTTCAACATTACCCGCACACCACTCAATGGCCGCACCTACGAATATTTTTCGGAAGACCCTTACCTGAATGCACAACTTGCGGTGGCGGCGGTAAAGGGACTTCAAAGCCAGGGCGTAGCGGCCTGCGTTAAACATTATGCGGTGAATAACCAGGAAACAGAACGCGGTCGCATTAATATTGAATTGAGCGAAAGGGCTTTGCGGGAGATTTATTTACCTGCCTTTAAAGCGTCTATTGAAGAAGGCGGCGCCTGGACGATCATGTCGGCGTACAACAAAGTTCGCGGCGAATATTGCTCTGAAAATGCCTACCTGTTGCAAACGATTTTAAAAGGCGAATGGGGTTTTAAGGGACTGGTGATTTCCGACTGGGGCGGAACGCACAGTACCGTGAATGCGGCTAACAAAGGCTTGGATGTAGAGATGGGATCGAGGCCGCCGTACGAAAGTTATTATTTCGCAAAGCCCTTGTTGGATTCGATCAAAGCAGGTAAAGTAAGCGAAGCCACTATCAATGATAAAGTGCGGCGGATACTGTGGGTGATTTATAAAACATCACTCAATACTGCACGTCCGGCAGGCTCTATAAACACGCCGCAACATAGCCAGACGGTTTATGATATTGCCGCCGAAGCCATTGTGTTGCTGAAGAATGAAAAAGGCTTCTTGCCACTGAATAAAAGCATTAAGAAAATAGCTATAATTGGTGATAACGCCATTCAAACTTTTCATTCGGGTGGCTTCGGTGCCGGTGTAAAAGCGAAGTATGAAATAACGGCACTGCAAGGGTTAAAGAACAAGCTTGGCGCCACTACCAACATTCAGTTTTCACAAGGCTATAAGGCCCGTACACCCAACCGCCGCAACCGCGATACAGTGGATGTGAACAAACCCGATGCAGGCCTGATACAAGAGGCCGTGAACGCTGCAAAGGCCAGTGAAGTAGCGATTGTTTTTATTGGCGGCAACCGCGAATACGAAAGCGAAAGCCGTGACCGGAAGGACTTGAGTCTGCCCTTTGGTGAACAGGCGTTGGTGGATGCCGTAACGGCTGCAAATGCGAATACGATTGTAGTAGTGGTTGGCGGTGCGCCGTATGATTTAGCTGCGATTAAAAAAAACAATCACACCATTGTTTTTTCCTGGTACAATGGTTCGGAGGGAGGCAATGCACTGGCGGATATTTTAACGGGCAAAGTCAACCCATCGGGTAAGTTGCCCTTTACTTTTCCGGTAACATTGAACGAGTCGCCGGCCCATGCGCTGAATGCCTTTCCCGGTGACAGTCTGATGGCAACGTATAAAGAAGATTTGCTGGTGGGCTATCGCTGGAACGATACAAAAAAGATAGCGCCGCTGTATCCGTTCGGCTATGGTTTATCATACACCACCTTTGGGTATAGCAATATGACGGTTGTTCCGGGTTCACAGTCGGCCACCGTTAAACTTACTATCACTAATACCGGTAAAGTAGCTGGCGCCGAGGTGGTGCAATTGTATGTGAAAGATGATGTATCGGCCCTGCCCCGACCCGAGAAAGAATTGAAAGGTTTTGAGAAAGTGTTTTTGGAGCCGGGAGAGAGTAAAAAGGTCACTATCAAACTGGGCAAGGAAGCATTTCAATATTATAACGATGTGAGGAAAGCATGGGTGCTGGAGCCAGGAATGTTTACGGTGATGGCAGGGAGTTCATCGGGGGATATAAGGGTGACAAAAACTTTCAAGTTGTAACAAGCAAGCGGACGGGCGGCCCAACGGCCCCACCCTTCACAACCGGTTGTTTATGATTAGGTCGTGCTTCGCCCTCCCCGGTGGGAAGGGTACAGGAATAACTAAAGCGGTACGATGTTCTACTGCTTTAGTGATGATTGGAAAATGAAAGGTTGGGTTGACAGGCTTGGGCTGTGCGGCTGGTGGCCTTCCCCGTCGGGGAAGGTCGGGATGGGGCCGCCGCGATAAATTTTTTAAACAAACATCATGTATACAACTTCAAAAATCTTTACCGCCATTGCTATGCTCCTTTGCACAACTGCTTCTGCGCAAGTGGGCATCTTCGATAAAAGCTCCGACGTAGGAGCCGTGCTGCATAAGGGTTCTGTAAGTTTTGATAAAGCAGCGGAGACGTACACCGTGGCTGGTTCGGGTATAAACATCTGGGGGGCACACGATGAATTTCAGTATGTGTGGAAGAAGATGAAAGGTGATTTTATTGTGCAGTGTAAAGGCTCACTCCTTCGTAAAGGTGTGGAACCTCACCGCAAGTTTGGGTGGATGGTGCGCAACAGTTTGGACAGCGGTTCGGTGATGGCCAGTGTGCATGTGCATGGCGATGGATTAACATCGTTGCAATACCGCAAAGTGAAGGATAGTAATGTAGCGGAAACACAATCCAATATTAAGGCACCTGATATGATTCAGTTGGAGTGTAGAGGATCAAAGTTCATTATGTCGGCAGCGCATTTTGGCGAACCCTTTGTGGTAACGGAGGCCTCTGATATTGTACTAAACGATGAAGTGTATGTAGGCCTGTTTGTTTGCTCGCATAACAAAGACGTAACCGAAAAAGCGGTCTTCTCAAATGTGCGCATCATCGTTCCGGCTAAAGAAGCATTTGTTCCTTATCGTGATTATATCGGTAGTCAGATTGAGTTGCTAAATGTTAGTGATGGCTCCCGTCAGATTGTTTATACTTCGCCGGCATCGCTTCAAGCGCCTAACTGGACGAAGGATGGCAAGGCCTTAATCTATAACAGCAACGGCGCCATGTACCGTTTCGATCTGGCGAAGAGAACACCATCGCTTATTAATACCGACGTTGTAAAAAATAATAATAACGACCATGTACTTTCTTTCGATGGAAAAATGTTAGGCCTTAGCAGTGCCAGCGGCGATGCAAAATTTGGTTCGATGGTATATGTGGTTCCGGTGGGTGGTGGCAAGCCCAAACAAATTACACCAACAGGGCCTTCGTACCTGCATGGCTGGTCGCCTGATGGAAAGACTTTAACCTTCACCGGCCAACGTGATGGTGAATTGGACATTTATAAAGTGCCGGTCAATGGCGGACCTGAAGTTCGTCTTACCACTGCTAAAGGTTTAGATGATGGTTCGGAGTACAGTCCGGATGGTAAGTATATCTATTTCAATTCTACCCGCAGCGGGTTGATGCAGTTGTGGCGAATGAAGCCGGATGGCTCTAACCAGGAGCAACTTACCACGGATGAATACAACAACTGGTTCCCGCATATTTCACCCGATGGAAAGATGATTTTGTTCTTGTCTTTTTCAAAAGACATTAACCCCGAAGACCATCCATTTTACAAGCACGTTTATTTAAGAATGATGCCGGTAAGCGGCGGCAAACCCAAGGTGGTGGCTTATTTCTACGGCGGACAAGGTTCTATTAACACGCCGTCCTGGTCGCCAGATAGTAAGCGGGTGGCCTTCGTTAGTAATACAGATGTAAAGTGAAATTGGTTGTATTCTTAAATGTCGATACTCTCAAAACATCTTGCTGAAAGGTTTCAACAAGCTCAGCCTGACAGTATCCTTAAAAAGTAAACATGGTTAGAGAGGTTGTCACCCTGAGCTTGTCGAAGGGTGCTTTGGTACGCATCATCCATTTAAGAACACAACCATAAATTTTATCGCTATCAATCAAACCAAGAAAGAAACAGATTTAGATGAAGAAATTATTATTTGCAATTGGCTGTTTAATAAACGTAGCGTTTGCCCAAAGCGGTAACAACGATTGGGAGAATCCGCAGCTCTACGAATTAAACAAAGAAGCCCCACATGCCACGTTTATGTTGTTCAGTAAAAAAGAAGATGTGGTTGCAGACGAATACAGCCGGTCACCTTTTTATCAATCGTTAAACGGCACCTGGAAGTTTGTGTATGTCGATAAATACAAGAACCGGCAAACTGATTTTTATAAACCAACATTGGATGATAGCAGGTGGAATACTATCCCGGTTCCATCCAACTGGGAACGCAAAGGTTTTGGTATTCCTATCTACACCAACATTACATACCCCTTCCCACGCAACCCGCCTTTTATTGGCGAGAACAATCCCGTAGGAACCTACCGTAAAACATTTACGGTGCCGGCATCGTGGGATGGAAAAGAAGTGCTGCTCAATTTTGGGTCTATTTCCGGTTGCGCATTTGTATATGTCAACGGACAAAAAGTTGGCATCACTAAAGCTTCCAAATCGCCCGCTGAATTTGACATAACAAGGTATTTAAAAAAGGGTACGAATCTATTAGCGGTGCAAGTGTTTCGCTGGCACGATGGAAGCTATATGGAAGACCAGGACTTCTTTCGCATCAGCGGTATAGAGCGGGATGTTTTTTTGTACGCAGTACCCAGGCTGACGATCTGGGATTTCTTTATAAAAGCGGACCTGGATGCGCAGTATAAAGATGGCGCCTTCAGTGCCGATGTGGCCCTGCGGCAGTTTAAAGCCAACAGTTTAAAAAGCGGCAGTGTAACAGTTGATGTGCAGGATAAAGGGGGCAGAACTGTTTTCACACAAACGCAAAAGTTCACCGCTTCTGCCGATAGTATGCAAACCATTCATTTTGGCGGCAGCGTTGCCAACCCCTTAAAATGGAGTGCTGAAACACCGGACTTATACGACTGCCTCATCACCTTAAAAGATGCGGCTGGAAAAACGCTGACCGTAACCGGATCAAAGATTGGTTTTAGAAAAGTAGAAATAAAGGGAGCCCAACTTTTGATTAATGGCGTAGCGACTTATGTGCATGGTGTTAACCGTCATGAACATGATGAAGTGGAAGGCCATGTGCCTAACAAGGCGTTGATGTTGAAAGACATTCAGTTGATGAAGCAGTATAACATCAATGCGGTTCGTACCAGTCATTATCCCAACGATGAGTATTGGTACAAACTCTGTGATAAGTACGGCATTTACCAGGTAGATGAAGCCAATATTGAAACACATGGCATGGGCGCCTCTTTGCAAGGCTCTTTCGATACAACGGTGCATCCGGCCTATCTGCCACTTTGGTATCCGTCTTATTTCGATAGAATAAAAAGGGTAGTGGAAAGGGATAAAAATCATCCGTCTGTAATTATTTGGAGCATGGGAAATGAAACCGGCAACGGCAAAGTTTTTCATGACGGCTATAAATGGATGAAAGGCCGTGATAATACAAGGCCCGTTCAATTTGAGCAAGCCGGCGAAGACTGGAACACAGACATTGTTTGTCCGATGTATCCCGGTGTTGATCAAATGAAACGCTATGCTAACAACGCAACTAAAACACGTCCGTACATCATGTGCGAGTACAGTCATGCCATGGGCAACAGCAACGGCAACTTTCAGGAGTATTGGGATGTGATTATGAGTGATAAAAAGATGCAGGGCGGCTTTATCTGGGATTGGGTTGACCAGGGTATGCGCACTACAACTCCCGACGGACGTGTGTTTTGGGCTTATGGCGGCGACCTTGGCGGCTATGCCCTACAGAATGATGAAAACTTTTGCGCCAATGGTTTGATAGCTTCCGACAGAACCATTCACCCCGGTTTGAACGAAGTAAAAAAGGTGTATCAGAATATTTTATTCAGCGCCACGGATATTTCAAAAGGCGTTATTACGGTCCATAATTTATTCGACTTTACCAACCTCGATCAATACAATTTCAGATGGGAGGCGTATCGCAATGGCGAAAAAGTGAAAGACGGAACCTTTGATGTATCGCTGGCGCCGCATTCAAAAAAAGAAGTGACAGTTCCGGTGCCGATGTTCAAGTCGGCCGAAGGCAGCGAGTACTATTTGGCTGTATTTGCTACTACAAAAAAGGCCACAGATTTAGTACCGGCTAATCATGAAGTAGCTAGAGAGCAATTTAAGTATGCCGGTGATTATTTTGCAAAAAGCCATACAACCGATAGCAAGTTGCAGGTAACTAAAGATGGCAACAGAATCAGCTTTACCTCCGGCAACATAAGGGGCGAATTTGATACCCGCCAGGGAAGGCTAACCCGCTACATGATTGGCAACGATCAATGGATGATGAGCCAAACCCCCGAACCGTATTTCTGGAGGGCGCCAACCGATAATGATTTTGGAAACAACATGCCCGCTAACCTTGGTATCTGGCGCAATGCACACATCAACCGGACCGTGAAAAAAATAACGATCGGAGATCAAACGAACGACGGCCTGCCGATAGAATTTGTTTACCAATTATCCGGCGTTGATGTGCCCTACGTTGTTGAATACTTTATTCGAAATGATGGAGCTATCAAAGTCACATCATCCATTGATATGACCGGGAGAGACCTGCCCGAGCTGCCCCGGTTTGGTATGCGTATGCAACTGAGCCAGCAGTACGATCAATTAAACTATTATGGCCGTGGCCCCTGGGAAAATTACAGCGATCGTAATACCGCCTCCTTTGTTGGCTTGTACAACGACACGGTAAAGAACGAAGCCACCTGGAACTATATCCGTCCGCAGGAAAGCGGTTATAAAACCGATGTCCGTTGGTTAACACTCACCAACGCCCAGGGTAAAGGGTTGCTCATTGAAGGCCTGCAGCCAATCTGCTTCAGCGCCACCAATAATATGACAGAAGACCTCGATCCGGGCCTTACCAAAAAGCAGCAACACCTTACCGACATTAAGCCGCGGCGCGGCGTGTACCTTAATGTGGATCTTAAACAAAGAGGCGTAGGCGGCGATAACAGTTGGGGAGCTTTACCACACGATCCCTACCGCTTGCTGGATAAAAAATATTCGTACAGTTATATAATGAAGTTGATAGAAAAGTAAGCGGCATGATGAGCCGGGCGGACGAATATCTATTAAGCGACATAGGCGTCGCACTCTTGTACTTTATAATTTTATTGGACACTGGTTCGCAGTTATATCAAGAGCGGAGAAACAGTAGCCTCCGCTTCATTAAAAAAATTACATCAATAATCATAAAAGCACCTGCAGTGAAAAATACAATTCTCTTTTTGGCCATCTGCTTATCGGTGCAACTAAAGGCACAGGAAGCTTCACCGCTCACCTTTACCATTCACCTTGATAGAACAGTGCAGCCGATACGCAACTTCGGCGCATCGGGTTGTTGGTTCACGGAGGAGATAGGTACCAGGTGGCCCGATGCAGACCGGAAGCGGATTGCCGAATTACTGTTTAGTAAAGCGATGGATGAAAATGGCCAGCCACGGGGTATTGGGTTGTCGGCCTTTCGGTATAACATTGGCGCCGGCACCGCGGAGCAGGGCGATAGCGGCGGCATTCAATTGCCGGCCCATCGGGTTGAATGTTTTTTATCGCTCAACGGTACTTATGATTGGAGCAAACAGGCTGGCTACACCTGGATGTTGCAACAGGCAAGGGGATATGGGGTGCAGGACCTCATTGCTTTTGTAAACAGTCCGCCGGTGCAGTTTACTAAAAACGGCTTGGGTTATAAAACGACAAAGGACAGTTCCACCAACCTACGCAACGATAAGTACGAAGCGTATGCGGCTTTTTTATCGGAGGTGATAAAACACTTTGACAAGAGCGGCCTTCATTTCAATTATATATCGCCGGTGAATGAACCGCAGTGGGATTGGACGGGTTCGAGAGGCACTGCAAAACAAGAGGGCAGCTCCTGGACAAACGAAGAAATTTACAAAGCCGCAAAGGCACTGAACAACAGCTTAACGGCGCAAAAAATTTCTACAAAAATTCTTCTCAGCGAAGCTGGCATGTTGAACCATTTGTATGCTTCCAATCTGGTAAACCGATCAAGGCAAATAGATGCCTTCTGGAACCCGGGTAGTCCGTATTACGTTGGCAACTTAAGTAGCGCTACCAAATTTGTAGAAGGCCATGGCTACTTTACGGATAACGGCAATGCTTATACCATAAACACCCGCAAGTCGGTACGAGATAGCTTGAAAAAGTACAATGGACTTGAGTACTGGCAATCGGAATACAGTATGTTAGGCAATGGTTACAAGGAAGGCAAAACGGGCCCCATCAGCCAGATAGATTATGCTTTGTTTCTGGCAAAAATTATTCATACCGATCTTACGGCAGGCAACGCTACCGGATGGCATTATTGGAATTCGTACGAGCCTGGAACCGCCACCAGTCCCCGTTATTACCTGATTGCCATAAACCCAAGGCGTGACATGCATCCAGATACATTGTACACGATTACGAAAAATTTGTGGGCACTTGGCCAATACAGTTTATTTGTTCGTCCGGGTATGAAGCGGGTAGAAACAAGCCGCTCAGATAACATGGCAGATACATTGGCCGCAAGCCATGTCATGATCACTTCTTTTAAAGATACGAATGGGAAAAAGTTGGTTGCCATCTTAATAAATTATACAACAGATGATAAAACCGCAAGGTTGGTGTTAGATGGAATGGCCGCTTTAAAAAACTGGCGGGTAGTAAGTTACTGTACATCGGCAAAAGACGATGATAACATGAAGCCGTATCCTGTAAACGCAGAGGCAAGTGCCAATGCAAAAGGAACGCTTGTTCAGCTTCCGTCAAGGTCAATAACAACGTTTGTATTTTCTTTATAAAGCACGGTGTTCTATCAAACAAAAAAGTAGTAATGAATAAATATTCACTTTTCGCAAAGCCTGTTTTGCTCATCTTATTATTGGTGTTTTGTTCTTTTATTGCAACTGCACAAACCTATCAGTGGAGGAGCTTGCCCATGGGTGCCGGTGGCTTTGTATCGGGACTGATTACAAGTAAGCAGGAACAAAATTTACTATATGCCCGCACCGATGTGGGCGGCGCTTACAAATGGAACGCGACCACCGCAAACTGGACGCCGCTTCTGGACTGGGTTTCAGCCACACAGTCGGGGTTTTATGGCGTAGAATCTATAGCCATTGATCCCCATGCAACCAACCGGCTTTATCTTTTTGCAGGCATCAGCTATTTTGATAACGGCAAATCAGCCATTTTAAAATCGGATGATTACGGCCAAACCTTTACTACCATTGATGTATCCGGCCAGTTTAAAGCGCATGGCAATGGCATGGGCCGCAGCAACGGCGAGCGGCTACAGGTAGATCCCAACCTTGGATCGGTTTTATATGTAGGCACCCGGTATAACGGCCTCTGGAAAAGTACCAATGCCGGTCTTAATTGGTCGCGGTTGAATGGATTAGCGATCAACACCACCGCCAATGGAAATGGCATCTCGTTCGTACTGATTGATTCAACAAGTGCTGCGTCCGGCAATGCTTCGCAAACCATTTTTGTTGGTATATCGCAACCGGGAACTACCGGTGATAATTTGTATAAAAGCACCGATGCCGGTACTACGTTTACAGCTATCAGCGGCGGGCCGGCTGCTTATATGCCACAACGGGCCGTGCTAACCAGCGCCGGTGATCTCATTCTTAATTATGCCAACGGATCGGGGCCCTATGGCACCGCTACAGAACCAATGGACAATGGCGGCATTTGGAAGTATAACAAAACCAATGGCACATGGATCAACGTCACGCCATCGGGCATAAACCGGGCATGGGGCGGACTATCGGTTGATCCATCTAACCCATCACGTATCATTGCTTCTACCATCAATAATTATCAACTGCAATATGGCAGTGCCTACGGCGATAGAATATACCTGACAACAAATGGCGGTACCACCTGGACGGATGTGGTGGCCCGTGGGTTTTCATTAAACAACGCCGGTATTTCATGGATCAACGGGCAGGCTATTCACTGGGCCGGCTGTGTGGAGTTTGATCCATTCAATACCAATAAAGTAGTTGTTACATCGGGCAACGGCGTGTTCTCCAATGATAATATTGATGCTGCGGCAACGCAGTGGAAGTTTGATGTAAAAGGTTTGGAAGAAACGGTGCCTACGGATATTGTAAGCTTGACTAATGGAGCGTTATTTACCACCGTTGGCGACTATGATGGATTTAAGTTTACAGATATTACACAATACGGCCAGCGATATTCGCCAGCTATGGGCACTACCACCGGCCTTGCGTATGCAGGTAACGCGGCTAACATATTGGCAAGAGTGGGAAGTAAGATTTATTACACTACCGATGCAGGCTTCAACTGGATAGCCACACCCACTATCAATGGAAGCGGGGGCCGTATTGCCTTATCAGCCGATGGTTCTATTTTATATCATTCACCCAACGGATCAGTAAATACTTACTTCTCAAAAAACTTTGGTGGTTCTTGGACAATTGGAAGCAATCTTTCAGTAACTAATGCGGTTCCTGTAGCCGATATGGTTAATGCCAATAAAATTTATGTCTATAACGCTGCAACAGGTGCCATTAATGTCAGTACCGATGGCGGCGCCAACTTCACTGTGGCTGCAAACATTGGCAGTGGCGGATCAAAAATTATTAGAACCGTGCCAGCCATGGAAGGGCATATTTGGGTAGCTATGTATGGTGGTGGATTAAAGCGGTCCACCAACTCCGGTACCAGCTTTACAACTATCTCAAATGTGTCTGCCTGTAGTGCCGTTGGTTTTGGAAAAGCGGCACCCGGAGCCACTTATGTAACGCTGTACATGTGGGGTACCGTAAATGGTGTTACCGGTATTTTTAAATCAATAGATGAAGGCGCCACCTGGACGCGGCTTAACGATGATGCACACCAGTTTGGCGGGCCGGGTAATGCACAATTTGTAATGGGTGATATGGCTTCCTATGGAACCGTTTATATGAGCACGGTAGGCCGGGGCGTCATTGTGGGATCAACAACCGCTGTTGTTACCGCGGTCAATCAAATTACAAGTGGTAATAAAGAATTGGTGGTAGAAGCATCACCAAATCCGGCAACTGCTACGGCGGGTTTTACGCTAACGTTTATAGCCACAAAAAAAACAGACGTAATGGTCAACCTGCTATCGGTAAGCGGTGTGTTGTTACATACAGGAAAAATATCGGTACCTGCAGGCAGGTCTGTTGTACCAATGAAAACGTTTGCCAACAAGCCTTCCGGCATATACCTCGTGCAGGTGATTGATTCAAAAAACAATAGCCTTGGTGTTATTCGTTTGGTAGTTAAATAATGAAATGGAATGTTACTCTTTTGAATTTGGAGGAGGCGGTAGTAAATGTGAACTAATAATGGTGAGATATCGGAAAGGGCCTGTTTTAAAGCAAATTTTTTTTGCAAGGAAAGCCACTTTAATTATTGTTTATAAAATCGCTTCGGAATATGAACGCCGGTTCGTCTGTCCGCTTTTGTTAACTTGCTCTCATATATAAAATCATTCATGCTATGTTGAAATTTATTTCGTTCGCTTTTGCTCTCATCTCACTCAAGTGCGTAACAGCCCAGCAAAAAATTGATCCGGTCATCGAAAAAAAAATTGATGTTTTACTTAAACAAATGACCCTGGAGGAAAAAGCCGGACAGATGGCGCAGGTGTCTATTGAGTCGTTAGGCAATGCAAATGGACAAGCCTTTTCTTTCAATGATAAGATGAACGATGCAGTGGTAAAGTATGGCGTGGGCTCTGTTTTAAATTCGCCGGGGCCCTTACAATCCCCACAGGATTGGAACCGTCTGATTACCGAGTTAAATACGGCTGCACAAAAAACACGATTGAAAATTCCGGTGCTTTATGGCCTTGATGATATACATGGCGTGAATTATTCGGCGGGATCAACCTTGTTTCCCCAGGAGATAGGGCAGGCCGCTACCTGGAACCGCCAACTGGTTCATGATGGCGCGGTGATAACGGCCTACGAAGCAAGAGCAGCGGGAGTTCCATGGACGTTTTCTCCGGCATTAGATCTTGGCACTAATGCTTTATGGCCACGCATTTACGAAGGCTTTGGTGAAGACCCTTACCTTATTTCCGAGATGGGTGTACAGTTTGTAAAAGGCATTCAAAACGGACCGCTGAATGAGCATTTATCCGTGAGTTTAAAACATTACATGGCCTATTCCGATCCAAAGTCGGGTAAGGATAGGAGCGATGCCTGGATACCGGAATATTATCTGCGCGAATACCATTTACCTCCCTTTGCCGCGGCGATAAAAGCCGGCGCCAGAAACGTAATGGTCAATTCATCGCTTATCAATGGTATTCCTACACACATCAATAAACACTTGCTTACCGATATTTTAAAAAATGAATTAGGCTTCACGGGTTTTATCGTCAGCGACTGGCAGGATATTGAGAATGTTTATCGCCGTGATAAGATGACGAAGGATATTAAAGGCGCTATTATGTTATCCATTAATGCCGGCATTGACATGTCAATGATCCCTTATGATTATAAAGAATTTACTTCCGATCTAATTGCTTTGGTGAAAGAAGGAAAGGTATCGCAGGCGAGAATAGATGATGCGGTACGCAGAATTCTCCGGGTGAAATATGAGTTAGGATTATTTCAAACACCGGTAACTTATCTGAAGGATTATCCAAAATTTGGTTCAGCCGAATTTCAAAAAGCAGCACAGAATACCGCTGCTGAATCCATTACGTTATTAAAGAATACTAATAATGTATTACCGCTAAAGAAAGGCGCTAAAATTTTAGTAACCGGGCCTAATGCAGCCTCCATGCGTACCCTTAATGGCGGCTGGACGTACACCTGGCAGGGCGACAGGACCGATACCTATGCCGACAAATACAATACTATTATAGAAGCGGTTTGGAACAAGTTAGGGACTACCAATGTTAGCTATGTGCAGGGTGTTACGTATAAAATGAAGGGGCAGTATTTTGAAGACTCAGTCGTGAATATTGATGCGGCAGTACAAGCGGCAGCCAATGTAGATTATGTGTTGTTGTGCATCGGCGAGAACAGCTACACCGAAACACCGGGTAATACCAATGACCTCACTTTATCGGACAATCAGCTATCGTTGGCCAATGCGTTGTTAGCCACAGGTAAGCCGGTAATTCTGATCCTAAATGAAGGACGGCCACGCATCATCAGCCGCATAGAACCCAGGGCTGCGGCCATTCTTCACTTGTACCTGCCCGGCAATTACGGGGCCGATGCTTTGGCTGATATATTAACCGGCGATGTAAACCCAAGTGGCAAATTGCCCATCACGTATCCCCGTTATGTGAATGATATTTTCAGCTATATTCATAAATATTCGCAGGGTGCTACCAACCCGCAAGGCGGTGAATCAGCGCCTCAATATGAATTCGGATTTGGCTTGTCTTACACTACATTTAGTTACAGCAATCTTACTTTAAATAAAAGCACGTTCGTTCCCGGGGAGACCGCAACAATCACTGTTACAGTAAGCAATACCGGCAACCGTGAAGGCAAGGAAGTGGTACAACTTTATATCTCCGATTTGATTGCATCCTTAACACCGGATGTAAAGCGGTTGCGTGGGTTTGATAAGATCAGCCTTGCGCCAGGTGAATCAAAAACGGTAACGTTTAAAGTGCCGGTGAATGACCTTGCTTTTGTAAATACCGATAATAAAAAGTTGTTGGAAGCCGGTGAGTTTAAAGTGCAGGTAGCAAATGAGACAGCAAGTTTTACCGTGAGTAGTTCAAAAGTTTTTTAATCGGATAGAATTAAAAGATTTGTAAAAGAAGAAGCCTCAGAAAATTCTGAGGCTTCTTTGTGACCGCGTCAGGATTCAAACCTGAAACCTTCTGATCCGTAGTCAGATGCTCTATTCAATTGAGCTACGCAGCCATTTGCGGGCAGCAAAAATAGGGGAAAAATGGTTTGCGGAAAAATGGCTGTAATAAAAAATCCTCCGCAATCAGCAGAGGATTTTTTATTGGTTGATAAGATCAATCTTCCTTCTTAATTTCTTTCTTCACTTTTACGCCGCTATATTGTTTGTTCTTTGGATGCAGGGTATTATGCACGCGATTCTTCAGCGATTTTGTTTTCTTTACTTTAACGGATGTTTCCACTTTTGATTTGTCAGTGGTTTGTGCGTTTGAGGCAAAGCTGATGCAGATAGCGGCAATGCATAAGGCCATGATTTTTTTCATACTTAAATTTTTTATTAGTGAATACAATAGCGAGTACAGCCATGCAAATACCAGGCCCATGATTAATAATGGTGACGCACAAAAGCTTCCATGGCGGCATAGTGAGTTAGTCCCAGTTGCGCATACATGTCTGCCGTAGCCCTGTTTCGCTCTTCGGCCCGTTGCCAAAACTCTCTTGAATCCGATCCCTGAAAGGGTACCATATCTTTTTGCGATTGATGGATAAAAATACCATAGCGTTTTTTTAATACCTGGTCGGGACTCATGGGGATGGCCATTTCGATTTCATCTATGTTCCATTCCTGCCAGGCGCCTTTGTATAACCACAGCCAGCAATTATTTACCCATTCATCGCCATCGGCTTTGATTCTTTGCAACGCTTCAAAAATAATATCCAGACAAACTTTATGGGTGCCATGCGGGTCAGCCAAATCGCCTGCCGCAAACACCTGCTGCGGTTTTACCTGGCGTAACAAATCAACGGTGATCAGTACATCGGCTTCGCTCATTGGCGCTTTTTCTATCGTGCCCGTTTCGTAAAATGGAAGGTTTAAAAAATGAATGCCTTCTTCTTTGATACCTACATAGCGGCAAGTGGCTTTTGCTTCGCAACGACGAATCAACCCCTTAATCGAACGGATCAAAGCCGTATCAATCTGCGCCGGTTTTTTATCTGCGAGGTAATGCCGCACTTCTTCAAAAATATTTTCCGATGTGTTGTTGTTGATGCCGGCAATTTCTTCAAAGCCTACGGCGAAATCTAAAAACCGTGTAACGAATTCGTCTGTGACCGCGATGTTGCCGGAGGTTTGATAAGCCACATGAACTTCATGCCCCTGATCGTGCAAACGCTGAAAAGTGCCGCCCATGCTAATGATGTCATCATCGGGGTGTGGCGAAAAAATAATGACCTTTTTCGGATAAGGTTCTGAACGTTCAGGGTGAGCTGGTATAGAAGCGTTTGGCTTGCCGCCCGGCCATCCGGTGATGCTGTCGCGAAGCAGGTAATACACCTGCAAATTGATTTCGTAAGCATCGCCTTTTTCCACCAGCAAATCGCCAAGGCCGAATTCATTATAATCGTTATCAGTTAATGATAAAACAGGCTTATTCACTTTTAAGGCGAGGTTGACAACGGCCTTTTTTATTAACTCGGGAACCCATTCAATTTCGCCTGTAAGCCATGGCGACTTAAAGCGGGTAAGTTCCGAAGCCGCCGCCGTATCTAAATAAAAAGTGCAATCGTTATGCTGTTGCAGCAGGCTGGCCGGCACACTTTCGGTAACATGGCCTTCTACCGCTTTTTGTACCACCGGCGCTTTTGATGGACCCCAGGCAAGAAGCAAAATCTTCTTTGCTTTTAGAATCATGCTGATGCCCATAGTGATGGCCAGCCGGGGCACTTGCGAGATGTTGGCAAATTCGTAAGCATTAGCCAGTCGTGTAGAGTTTTCAAGGTTGATTAACCGTGTATGCGAATAGATGCTGGAACCTGGTTCATTAAAACCAATATGGCCATTGTTTCCGATACCTAAAATTTGTATGTCAATGCCGCCTGCTTCTTCTATCGCTTTTTCGTAAGCGATGGCCTGTTCTTTAATCTTTTCTTTCGGTAGTTCACCATCAGGGATATATATGTTTTCAGGATGGATGTCCACCTGGTTAAACAGGTGGCGGTGCATGTAATGATGATAGCTCTGAAACGCGTCTTTGTCAATGGGATAATATTCATCCAGATTAAAACTAATGACGTTTCTAAAGCTTAATCCTTCGTGTTGATGAAGGCGTACCAACTCGTTATAAACAATTTTGGGAGTAGAGCCGGTAGCCAATCCAAGTACGGTTTTTTTTCCCGCGGCATTGTTGGTTGTAATCAGATCGGCTACCTGGCGGGCCGCTGCTATTGAACCTTCAGTGAGGGAATTGAAAATTTTTACCGGTATTCGTTCAAAGGCGTCTATTAAATTAATCTCGGTGGTTTGCTCTGGCATGCAATGGTTGATTTGGCTGCGCTAAAGATAAGCGACTTTCATTTTTTAACCGGCACCTGCCTGGCATCATGCCTTCTATAAATGTTCACAAAAAATTTACCGAACCGGCTTTTATGTGTTGTTACATTAAATGGAGAAGTTTATCTTCAAAACATAATTTAAAAATTTCTGTATGAAAAAAACAATGAGCCTCCTTTTGGTTATTTTTTTGTTTGCCTTTGGCGCTAACGCTCAAGTAACCACCACCACAAAAACAAAAACAGATGCCAAGAAAGTAAAAGTGGACGATAAAAAAGCGATGGTAAAAAAAGATGCGCCTACTACCACCACTACGATGGCCACTAACAACAAGGTGGCAAAAACAAAAAGTGATGGTACGCCTGACATGCGTTACAAAGAAAACAAGACCACAAAAACAACGGTAAAAACAGATGGCCCTAAGAAGAAAGACGGCACTGCCGACATGCGTTACAAGGCCAATAAAAAGAATTGATCCGCTACGCTTTATTAAAACAAAGGCTGCCCGTAAGAGCAGCCTTTATCTTTTTTCAACCACTGCCTACTCCTTTTTGTGCTGGCGATTATTACGTACCTCTTTTTTGTTGTGCGTAACATCCTGGCCTTTTACGTCCTGCTCTTCATTGCTGCGACTATCAATATCATCTTTGTTTTGCGGACGATTAACAGGACTGTTAGGCATACTGCGGTTTTGCCTGGAGGTGTTGTTGCCAATGTTTCCTTTCATAAAAAATGATTTATAAAAAGGGCTGAAAAATCGTACCAGATAAATAGCGACGGGATAGCTTTATAAAGAAAAAGATGCGATCAATTGATGGGCAACATCGCGGCCGCTGGCTAAGGCCGCTTCCACCGTACCTATTTCATTACCGGGATGAAGCCCTTCACCGGCAAAATAAAGGGTGGCTTCTACCGGTTCAAGAAGCGTTTTAATAAAGGAGTCTCCATTTACAACATTATAGGAATAAGCTCCGTAATAATTTTCATCTGCCGACCAATCGCGCCAGCAAAAACCCTTTAATTTTTTTCGCAGAAATGATATGTCTATTGAAAAAATGATGGATAAAGATTGAAGGGCGTTTTGTACAACTTCTTCTTCCATATGATGCCTGAAATGTAGTGCCGGCGGGCCTCCAAGCCATCCAACCAGTAGCGCTTCCTGGTGCGGATGCTGCGTCCACCAGGTAGGAATACTCTGTTCAGAAAAAAGAAAATTCATTTTGTTTAAATTCTTACCCTTCGTAACAGATCGATCCTTCCAAAACGCATCGGTGAACTGCAGATTAATTTTCACTACATGCCCAAAGCCTAAGCTTTTTGCCGCAACCATTTTTTCCGGAAGGGCAGGCGTGAAGCGAATGGCTTCGGCCTGCAATACTCCCATAGAAACGGTTACTAAAACCTTTTTTGAATGATGAAGCCCTTTGCTGGTTATCACTTCCACACCGGATGGGGTCCATTTTACTTCGTTTACTTTTTCGTCGAGGTGAAATGCTACGCCTTTGCGCCTGCATTCATTTTCCAAATAAGCTACTAATGTTTGGTAACCACCTTCTACGCGGTAAGCTACATCTTCCCCTCCGGTTAATTCTTCGTAAAGTGCATAGGTGCTGGCCTTGTCAATATCACCTGCGTAATAACCCTGCACGTAATTTTTCAGTGTGAAGCGCAGCTCTTCAAATCCGACACCGGGTAAATGTTGCTTCATAAATTCGGCTACCGAAACATCTTGCTTCAGCGCTTTCATTTTTTCCACCAGCGCATCATAATCAGTAATAAACTCCTGCTGCTTTTTTAGCTCGCCGCTTTTGGATTGCCAAACATCGCCGCCGGTTTTATACTTTCTTATGCCGGCCTTTTTAAATAGTTGCAGCGTAAGCGGTAAATCGCCATGAACAAACTCGGCTCCCAATTCCACCGGCTTTTCAAACCGGCTGTCTATGATCGTATGCGTTCGGCCACCGGTGCGGTTTTCAGCGTCTATTACCGCAACAGATTTCCCGGTTAATACCACCTCCAATGCGGCCATCATGCCGGCCGCACCGGCCCCAATAATAACTACATCTACCTTGTTTTGCTTCATACTGTAACAGCATCAAAAGTAGCACCAGCCATCAAGCAATAAAAAAAATGCGGGTTAGCATCTTTTACTTGTTTGTGCTGACAGCCATTATAGTTGATGACCGTCTTGCTTACGTTCGTAATCCCGGGTTTGCTCATACTCCTTTTTCTCGCTGCGATAGGAACCTACCAGGCCAAGACCACCACCAATAGCAATCAGGCTAAAGTAAATGGCTTCGGGTTGGTGTGGCGTGTGTATGCCTTGGTCAAACATATATGCTAAGAACAATCCAATGCCAGCGCCAAGTAACAACAAGCCCGTTTTAAGACTGCGAAAAGGCGCCGGCAGATTAGCGTATTTTTTTGGGTTCATGCCTTTATCAATCATTGCCAAATTTTCCCTGGCCTTTAAATAACAAATTCCAAAAACCATGGCGAAGGCGCCAAGCGGAACTAAAATCGGGATCAACATGTCGAGATTATTCATAAAACTATTTTTTGTTTGAGCTTATTTTATCGCCGCGTTTTATTGCTCTATGCCATCTGACTACATACTGTTAGTTACGGTTACAGGTGGCGCAAAGTTTTTTTAAGAGCGGCTCTAACATATCAGACAACAATAGATTCTTTGCGGTTACAATTGGCGGAAAGAAAACCGGAGCAATAGTCTGGGTATCGAAATAGTCATTATCTATATGAGGGGGCATTAACAATCGTTCAACCTGTTTGAAATCATCGCTATTAAATTTGTAACCTCACTATGCCTGCTGTCGTCTTACCACTATTCATGCACACCGAAACCTCTGATACAGACATTATCCAGCTTGTGTTGGCCGGTCATTCATCGGCATATGTACAGTTGGTAGAGCGTTATCAGAACCTGGTTTTTACCATTGTATTGCGGTATGTAAAAGTGAGGGAAGATGCGGAAGAAGTGGCGCAGGATGTGTTTGTAAAAGCCTACCGTTCACTGGCTGATTTTAAAGGCGCTTCAAAGTTCAGCACCTGGCTTTATACCATAGCTACAACAACCAGCCTGAGTTTTTTGCGAAAGAAAAAAATAGAAATACATTCATTGGACGATGAAAAGATTTTCGCTTCCGTGGCTGTAATTGACAGTGGTGTAACCGCTAACCGTATTGAACAAAAAGCGAGGGATGCGATGGTGACAGCAGCCATCAAAATGCTGGGTGCGGATGATGCGCAGATCATCACTTTATTTTATAAAGCCGAGCAAACATTGGAAGAGATAGCAAGGATAGTAGGCAAGGAACCCAACACCGTGAAAGTGGCGCTGCACCGGGCCCGCACGAGACTGAAAGAAAGGCTGCAGGCCCATTTTGCGGCCGAAGTAAAGGATATATTTTAAAGAGTAAAACGATTTTTATGAATAACGATCCGGTCCAGAACAACGGCTTACTTTACCAAGACATGGAAGCCCGTTTGTGGGAATATATTGATGGTATCAGCAGTGAAGCGTTTACCATAAAAAACCTGGTGGAAGTCAACAACAAATGGAAAGCAAAGTACGCGGAACTCTTGCAGCTTCATAGCCTGCTGGCTACGCAAGAAATGGAGCAGCCCTCCCTACGGTTTTCTAAAAATGTGATAGAGGATATTGCCCGTTATCAAATAGCACCGGCCACAAAAAAATATATCAACACGAAAATTATCTGGGGCATTGCCGCCTTTTTTATGACTGTCATTGGTGGCTTTTTAGTGTATGGGCTTTCTCAAATCAACTGGTCGGTCGCGGGAAATTCTTCTGCTACATTCGGCTTCGATCTCGGCGCGGTGAACTATAGCAAAATGTTCGGCAATGGTGTAATGACCGGCTTTATGATGGTCAACATTTTATTGGGCTTGCTATTGCTGGAAAGATACCTGTCTGCCAAAACAAAAAAGTTCAGGGAAACACGATGACGGCTTATTGACAGGCTTCTGTATAATCGAACAAATCTTTGGGGGCTTTATAATCGTGCCACCAGCAGGTATAAACTACATCGGTTGGGCCTACGGCAAATGTCAAAACCTTCCAGCCATTGCCGGTCTTCTTCAATAAAGCATAGGTGGTTTCGCCATCAAAGGCGCCATTGGCTTCCGCCTCTTTATAAGCAGTCTTGCTAAAATCAATGGCTTTGCCAGCCGCATCTCTGGCCCGGCCTTTAAAAAATACAAAGCCGCCTTTCACCAACATTTTTTCTACTACAAAACTGGGTTGCAGGTGTAACTGCGGCTGTAGCGCCTTACGTAACGCATTCAATACCGGCAGCCGCTCCGGCGCCGCCTTATCCTGCGCTATATCTTTTTTACCTGCCTGCGCATAAGTATTGACTGAGATAATAAATAAGAAGGCGATGCAACAAGCGTATTTCATTTCTCTAAGGTAAGATGTCCGAAAAGGAGCGCCGGTACTGAGTTTGGAGTACATTAAAAAGCGGCGCAGCTTCCCACGTTAATAAAAGTTAAGTCTTTGCAACGCTTTTGTTGGCCGTTAAGTCTTCTGTTGTACATTCAACGCTTTATTATTGACTGTTGATTTCCCCAAACTTTAAAAAAATGCAAATGAATCGTCGCATTGCTGTTGCTATGGCAGCAGGTATTTTATTTAGCGGCTCAGTGATGGCGCAAACAACGCCGACCACAACGCCTTCTACCACCGGCGGAAATTTTCCGGGCGGCTTTCCCGGATTGAACCGTGCTGCCAGTACAGGTCCTAAGCCTTACTCCGAGATTATTACGTCCAAAGCAAAAACCGACAAAGGTTTGTTCACTACGCACAAGGTAGAAGACAAATATTTTTTCGAAATCCCTGATTCGTTGTTAGGCCGCGAGATACTGGTGGTGAACCGTATTTCAAAAGCGCCATCGGGCGCCCGTGCCGGATTTTTAGGTTACGCCGGCGACCAGATTGGTGAGAACGTGATCACGTTTGAAAAAGGACCCAACAACAAAATCTTTTTGCGCAGCTCTTCATTTGATGAAGCTGGCCGCGACTCTGCCGGTATGTACCAGGCCGTGCGCAACTCCAACTTAGCGCCTATTGCCGCTGCTTTTGACATCAAAGCATTTGGCAACGATTCTATCACTAAAGTGAAAGGTTCGGTAATTGAAGTAACCGATTACATGATGGGTGATAACGACATTTTTTTCTTTGAAGCCCCTACCAAACGTGCCCTTGGTTTGAACGCTTATCAAAGAGAAAATTCGTACATCATGGACCTGCGTTCTTACCCCAACAACATTGAAATTCAAACGGTAAAAACGTACATGCGTACGCCTACGGGCGGCGGCTTTGGTGCGCCGACAATCTCGTTTGGACCGCCTGCATCCGGCTCCCCATCTACGTTTGAGCTGAACACGTCCATGATCCTGTTGCCAAAAATGCCGATGAAGTCACGCTACTTTGACCCTCGTGTAGGTTACTTTGCCACCGGCTATACGGACTTTGATGCCAACCCGCAGGGGATTGAAAAAGTACGTGTGATAACCCGCTGGAACCTTCAGCCTAAGCCGGAGGATATGGATAAATACAAACGTGGCGAACTGGTAGAACCTGTTAAGCAAATCGTTTATTACATTGATCCGGCTACGCCAAAAAAATGGGTGCCGTATTTAATGATGGGGGTAAACGATTGGAACGCCGCTTTTGAAAAAGCCGGTTTTAAAAATGCCATCGTTGCTAAGGAAGCGCCAAAGAACGATCCGGAGTGGAGCCTTGAAGATGCCCGCCACTCGGCCATCGTATATAAGCCGTCCGATGTGGCCAATGCCAGCGGACCCAATGTACACGACCCCCGCAGCGGCGAAATTTTAGAGTCGCATATTAACTGGTACCATAACGTAATGAACCTGGTTCGCGACTGGTATTTTATTCAGACCGCGGCGGTTGATCCAAGAGCCAGAACCTTGCAATTCCCTGATTCATTAATGGGACAATTGATCCGTTTTGTCTCCTCGCACGAAGTAGGCCATACGCTTGGCCTTCGCCATAACTTCGGTTCTTCCTCTACGGTGCCGGTTGAAAATCTTCGTAACAAAGCCTGGGTGGAAGCCAACGGCCACACGCCATCTATTATGGACTATGCCCGCTTTAATTATGTGGCGCAGCCGGAAGATAACATTACCGATAAGGGTTTGTTCCCCCGCATTGGCGACTATGATAAATGGGCTATTGAATGGGGTTATAAATACATGCCTGAATACAGAACGCCTGATGCGGAAACACCTATGCTGAATAAATGGGTGATGGAAAAGCTGAAAGACAAGCGCCTGATTTTCGGTACTGAAAGCGATGCCGATGATCCCCGTGAACAAAGTGAAGACCTTGGCGATAATGCTATGAAAGCAAGCGCTTATGGAATTAAAAACCTGCAACGCATCATTGTTAAGTTACCCGAGTGGACGAAAGAATCCAACAAAGATTATTCATCCCTGAATGAATTATATACACAATTAGTCGGTCAGTTTAGCCGCTACATGGGCCATGTAAGTAAATACATTGGCGGTGTGCAAACCACACCAAAAATGCAGGAAGAACCCGGCATGACGGTGGAGTTTACCAGCAAGGCCAAACAAAAAGAAGCAATGCAGTTTTTGCAGGACCAGTTGTTTAAAACACCCACCTGGCTCATTCAAAATAACATCTCCGATGTTACCGGTACCAATGGCTTAACGGTTATTAGTGGCGTGCAGGCCGGCGCCTTAAACCGCTTGCTGTCAAACGGTACCTTAAGCAAATTATTCCGGTATGAAAATAGCAACACGGCCAATGCTTATTCGGCCAATGAAATGCTGACTGATTTACGTAAAGGAATCTGGAGCGAACTGGCCGCACATAAAAGCATCGACATGTATCGCCGCAACCTGCAAAAGTCTTTTGTGGAGCGCATGATCAGCAACCTGCAAACCGACAACAACCCGCCACCGGCGGCCTTTGCGCAGTTTGGCATTGTATCGGCCAGCTATAGCAAAACCACCGATGCTATCTCTATTGTGAAGATGCAATTGCGCACTTTGCAAGCAGAGATTCGTGCAGCTTTGCCTACGTATAAAGATGCTATTAGTAAAGCGCATTTAATGGATGTGAATGATCGGATTACTGAGGCGTTAGATCCAAAGAAATAAGATGATGTAATAAATATAAAAAGCCTTCCAGCGATGGGAGGCTTTTTTTGTGTATTTTGATAAGCATTAGTCAAATGAATCATTACCTAATTTTTTATTCTATCAACATGAAGAAAGTATTTGTACTACTGTTTTCATTCTTTCTATTTACGAAACTTTGGAGTCAAACAGAGTCCGAACCTCCACCTGAAGCTATGCCGCTAAATAGCAATATTGTTTTGATTGATCAATTGATGAAGGCTTCAGGATACGTGGAGTATTTTAAAGAATACTGTTACAAAAAAATAGAGCAGGCAGCTTCGAATAAGAAGTGGAATGCAGAAGTTGTAAAAAAGAAGAGAGCCGAAGTCAACTTTCAGGACTTTAAAAAATATACTGTCTATAACGTTTTTTCATTTGTTTCAGAAAGCCAATTGAAGGACCTTATTCGGATTATAAAAGAATTGAACGTCAAACAGCAAAATCAATTTTTTGTAGCAAATGCAATGATGCAAAGCAATCTTGATTCCTTTGTGGACAGATATCTAGATAATTAAACTTACAATACTTTTCAGCAGGAATCTTACTACCTAATATCGATTTTAAAGGTTAATGTAATCCATGTTTGAGGGTATTACAATGTGTAATCTTTCATTATGAAGGCAACCTATTTTTTCATGCTCATTATAACAGTGATTTGTTTTGGATGTTTATCCAAACAAAAAAAAATGCCGGTTGAGTACATCAAGATTTTGTCCGGTGGTGCTGCCGATTCTATCACCGCGTACAATAAAGGCTTGGAATTAGATGACTATGCTTATTACGACCCGCAGAAAGATTCAATTATCTACCGGTTTCTTACTGATTATGATAAAAAGAAATACACCACTATTGTCGGAGCAATCCACGATGACAACTACATTGATACATTAAATGATTTAATTCTTACATTGAAAAAATACCCGCTGCCTATAACATTTGATACAGCCTTTAATGGCGATTCATACGATGGACCGGAGTTGTATGTAGAATTTAAAGACAACTCAGGTTTACACTACTACGAAATCATCGAGCAACATAACGACACAGTGAATAGTTTTTTCAAATTTTTCTTTCGGCTACGATCATTGCCTTGGAATAGGCATGTGGTGGATAACAAAATGGTCAACGCAGATCAGGAAGCTGTATCAGCCTTAAAACATTTAGGACTTTATGAAAAAAGGGTGACGCCATATATCCCCCTACATTGTGAAGACGGCATTGATAAGACGCAGTTGGTTGGAAGCTGGAGAACTGTCAGCGACCGGCATGCTAATCCAAATACATTTAATAAATTAATTCTTAAAAAAAACGGCGATTGTTATTATGACGCGACAGTTGACAATAAACCAGAAAAACATTATCAAGGCAGTTACACTGTGACAACAAAAGCGGATAATCTCCGGATTATAATCGGTCATATCGCTCATAGATATGCTATCCGTAAACTTTCTGCGTCTTGTCTTGAAATTCTGCAGGAAGGCACGGGCGATGTTATACTTTATAATAGGTTATAACATTGGGCTAAATTCACTTCAATACGTTTATTTCATAATTATAGAATTTAAAGAAAGAATGCACTGGAGTGCCTGACTGGGAAGCATTTTGGTTTGTCAACAAAGACAAATTTTTCCTACATTGACCACCAAACTAAAAACTCTGCAAATGCCCCTCGCCTCAAAGCCTCACTACGCTATACTCGATGGCTTACGCGGCGTGGCAGCTATCACCGTCGTAGCCTTTCATCTCTGCGAAGCCAGCGCCAGTAGCCGCTTTGAGCAGATCATCAACCATGGTTACCTCGCTGTGGATTTCTTTTTTCTTCTGTCCGGCTTTGTTATCGGATATGCCTATGATGATCGCTGGAGGGGAATGACTATCACTGATTTTTTTAAGCGAAGGTTGATACGCTTGCAACCGATGGTAGTGCTTGGGATGATCGTCGGCGCCGTATGTTTTTATTTCCAGGACTCTACCCTGTGGCCGCATATACATGAAGTGCCCGTTTGGAAGATGTTGCTGGTGATGCTGATTGGCTTTACCTTACTACCCGTTCCATCCTCACTTGATATTCGCGGCTGGACGGAAATGCATCCGCTTGATGGGCCGGGTTGGTCGCTTTTTTTTGAATATCTCGCTAATATTTTCTATGCGCTTTTTGTACGAAAGTTTACTAACAAAATGCTTTTCTTATTAGTGCTAATGGCGGCCGCCTTTCTCATTCATCTGGCAGTTACCAATGGCGATGTTATCGGCGGCTGGTCGTTAGATGGCCCACAACTGCATATTGGTTTTGCCCGCATGTTGTATCCTTTTTTCGCCGGCTTGTTGCTTAGCCGCACAGTTAAAATACAACTGGTAAATAATGCCTTCTTGTATTGCAGCCTGTTGCTGGTATTGGTTTTGGCGCTGCCAAGGTGGGGCGGTACGGACCATATCTGGGTGAATGGATTGTACGAATCGTTCGTGATTATTTTCATCTTTCCCCTGATCGTTTTATTAGGCGCCGGTGGCAATGTAAGCGGACAAAAAGCAATAAGGGTTTGTAAATTTCTGGGCGATATTTCTTATCCAATCTACATCACGCATTACCCCTTAATCTATATCTATACGGGCTGGGTGGCTGATAGTAAAGTGCCGTTTGCGAAGGCGCTGCCTGTTGCCGTGGCCGTATTGTTATCGGCTGTTGCAATCGCTTACGCCTCGCTAAAATTATACGATGAACCGGTGAGACGCTGGTTGCAAAAAAGGGCAGGGGCAGTTAGTAAAGAAAGTAACGCGGCTGCGAAAAATTAGTTCATCGTTTGAAGATGACGTACGCCGAAGAGTCTGAATAGGGCCTGTTGAGATGGAAGGCAATGCAACGATCTTATCACCTCAATTGTCAACAGTTTATAAAGCCGCTTTATGCGATCAAGTATATTTTCGACAGCAGTAATTTGTTTTCTTATTGTAGCCTGTAAAAAGACGGACGGTAACCGTGACGAACGGCCAAGATCCAAGACCGATTATATTCCAATCCTCTCCTCTATCACAGCCCGTAATGTGGTACTTGGCCAACCTGTTTTGTCTCGTGTGAAGATGGGATTTTATAGTTACAGCGCAGACATCCGGTTTTTAAACTTTGAAGTGAAGGAAACTGTACCAAAGCAATTCGACATCAGGGCTAAGGGATTTTATGACAATATCAATTATAATTTTGCACTACCGGTGTTGACTGTTTTTGATACCACGTTAACCATTCAGGCTCCGGCGGCAGGGCAGTACATTTTAAAATTTTACAACGCCGTACAATTGGTGCAAACCGACACAGTGCAGGTTAATTGATGTGTGACGGTTTGACTTTAGACATATCCTTGTGCAAAGCCAGGCTTGATTCATTTTTAAAAGAAGTTTTCATACATTTCTAAGACCATGCGGCAGCAATACATTATTTCGGATAAAGCTATCCTTCTTGGTAAACCAACCATTAAGGGCACAAGAATATCTGTCGAACTTATTTTAGAACTTCTTTCCAGTAGTTGGACGGAGCAACAAGTTTTGGAGAGCTATCCAAATCTAACACATGAAATATTGCAAGCAGTAAGTGCTCTTTTAAATAATCAAACGAATAAAAAAGTTTAATTCCATCTTAAGCAGGGATGTAATGGCTTCGTATCTATCAACTATTACTCACTTACTTCTTCCCGAACACGTCCCAGCAAAACCTTAGTAACACACCTACCACAATCACTAAAAAGAAGACCCGTATAAATTTGTTGCCTTTGGCAATGGCCAGCCTTGCGCCTACAAAACCACCGGCCGCATTGGCTGCTGCCATCGGCAATGCAATGCTCCAAATGATCTTTCCTTTGGCTAAGAACAAAGTGATGGAACCCAGATTGGTGGCGAGGTTGGCCAGCTTGGCATAAACAGATGCCTTTAAAAAATCGAAGTGCAGGAATGTAATAAAAGCCAGTATGAAAAAGCTGCCGGCGCCGGGACCAATAAAGCCATCATAAAAGCCAATGCTCAGGGCGGTAATAATGGTTGGCAAAATCAACTTAGTAAAAACCTGTGTCCGTCCTTCTTTTAACCCAAGGTCTTTTTTATAGTAGGTGTAAATAGCAACAGCCGTTAGCACCACTAATAATACAGGCTTCATAAAACGATTACTCACCTGCGATAACAAGTACGATCCGGAGAAGGAAGCCATAAAAGCGATGGTACATAAAATTGCCAGCAGCCGCCAGCTAATAGTGATCTTTTTAAGGTATTGCCAGGCAGCCATGGAGGTGCCGCTGAAGGCCGGAATTTTAAGTGTAGCAATTACAGAAGCAACCGGAAAGGAGGGAAGAAGCACCAGGGCGGCAGGCAACTGAATTAAGCCGCCACCGCCAACAATGGCATCTACAAAGCCGGCACAAAAAGCAGCGATGCAAAGGAGAAGAAAGGTATGTAGTTCGAGTGGCAATTGGTTGATTGGTTGATTGGTTGATTGGTTAATTGGTTGATTGGTTGATTGGTTGATTGGTTGATTGGTTGATTGGTTGATTGGTTGATTGGTTGATTGGTTGATTGGTTGATTGGTTGATTGGTTGATTGGTTGATTGGTTGATTGGTTGATTGGTTGATTGGTTGATTGGTTGATTGGTTGATTGGTTGATTGGTTGATTGGTTGATTGGTTGATTGGTTGATTGGTTGATTTTTTCAGCGGCGCAAGATAACTGGTGAACGATATTGTTGTGTCCTTTCTGGTTCTTTGTGTTACAAAAAACAAGAAACACAAAGAACACGACGAATAAGAGCTGTATAGCATGTCCAAGAGAAAGATTGCTTTGATACGTAGTAACCTGTTAACGTAGTAACTAATCAACCAGTCAACTGATCAACTAACTCCCCTTTCCCTGTTCCTTCGCCCAGGCATCTTTCAAGGTTACCGTGCGGTTAAAAACCAACCGGCCATGCGTGTCTTTATTATCCAGCACAAAATATCCTTTGCGTAAAAACTGGTAGCGTTCGTTCAGCTTCGCATTTTTAAGTGCCGGCTCTGCGTAAGCCGTGGCAAGGGTTTGCAGCGAATCGGGATTAATATAATCCTTAAAATCACCTTCTTCACTCGAAGGATCTTCTACTTTAAATAAACGGTCGTACAGCCTAACTTCTGTAGTGATGGCATTGGTCATTTCTACCCAATGCAAGGTGCCTTTTACATTAATGCCGGAAGTATCGTGACCACTCTTACTTTCAGGAATGTATGTGCAATAAAGTTCGATAATCTTTCCATCAGCATCTTTAATTACTTCATCACATTTAATTATGTACGCATGTTTCAAACGTACCATCCCGCCCGGAAATAGCCGGAAGAATTTCTTCGGCGGCACTTCCATAAAATCGTCGTGTTCTATATATAACTCTTTACCAAAAGGTAACTCACGGCTGTCGCTCGACGGATCTTCCGGGTTGTCTTCGCCCTTAAGCCATTCAACCGCTTCGGTATAATTGGTGACCACTACTTTTAGCGGATCAAATACAACCATCCTTCGCAAAGCCACTTTGTTTAAATGTTCACGAACACAAAATTCCAACAGGCCCACATCAACCATATTATCGCGTTTAGCCACACCAATGCGTTCGCAAAAATCATTGATGGCCTGCGGTGTGTAGCCTCTTCGCCGCATACCGGAAATGGTAGGCATACGCGGATCGTCCCAGCTTTCCACATGGCCTTCCTGCACCAGTTGTAACAGTTTGCGTTTGCTCATAACCGTGTAAGAAAGATTGCGGCGGGCAAACTCATATTGATGCGACGGAAAGGTCCCGATATGCTGTAACAGCCAATCGTATAGTTCGCGGTGCGGAACAAATTCCATGGTGCAAAGCGAATGCGTGACTTCTTCAATACTATCACTTGGCGGATGCGCCATATCATACATTGGATAGATGCACCATTGGTCGCCAGTGCGGTGGTGGTGCGCATGTTTGATGCGATAAAGGATCGGGTCACGCATGATCATATTGGGCGATGCCATGTCCGTTTTTGCCCGAAGAACCATAGTTCCATCTGCATATTTGCCTGACCTCATTTCACCAAATAGTCGAAGACTGTCTTCTATACTTCTGTCGCGATTAGGAGAGGCCTTTCCTGGTTCAGTCGGAGTTCCTTTCAACGCGGCAATTTCTTCCGGTGTCGAATCATCTACATAAGCCAGTCCTTTTTCAATCAACTTCACGGCAAACGAGTAGAGCTTTTCAAAATAGTCCGACGCAAAATGTTCATTCTTCCATTCAAAGCCCAGCCACCGCACATCTTCCTTTATGCTCTCTACGTATTCGGTTTCTTCCGTTACGGGGTTAGTATCATCAAAGCGCAGGTTAGTATAGCCGCCATATTTTTTAGCGAGGCCAAAGTTGAGGTTAATGGACGTAGCATGGCCGATGTGCAGATAGCCGTTCGGCTCAGGCGGGAAGCGGGTTACAATGGAACCGTATTTACCGGATGCGAGGTCGGCTTCTATAATTTCTTCAATAAAATTCAGGCTTTTTTCTTCACTCATGTTTGCATTTTATCAGCCGGCAAAGATAGCTGAACAGGCTCCATTTTTTAAGCGTACTGTTTAGGGTCTTGCTTCAACCAAATCATCCGCACTTACCTTCGCATCCTGATGATGACTGATAATTTTATAAAACGATTTTACTTTTTATTCTTGCTGGCAGCCCTGGCCATTTTTCCGGGATGCGAACGCGATATAAAAATTGAATTAAAGGATGAAAGCCCAAAGCTGGTGGTAGAAGCAACCATTGAAAACGGCCAGCCGCCGGTGGTGATTCTGTCAACATCGCTTAGTTATTTCTCAAAAATATCGCCGCAAATTTTGTCGCAGAGTTTTGTCCGCGGCGCTGACGTGTATGTTTCGGATGGCACTAAAACCCAAAAGTTAAAAGAATATCCGGCGGCCTTAACTGGCGCTTACAACCTCTATTATTATTCGATTGATTCGGCCAACTTAGCCAATGCCTTTACCGGACGCCTGAAACATTCCTACTCGCTACGCATTGTTACCGGCGGGAAAGAATATACGGCTACTACTACCATTCCCAACGTCACAAAGGTGATTGATTCTATCTGGGCCAAACCAGCACCGCCACAGGTAGATACGTCCAAGGTTATCATCATGGCCAGGATCACCGACCCGCCCGGCTTTGGCGATTACGTCCGCTATTTTACCAAGCGTAACAGCCAGCCTTTTTACCCTGCTATCAATTCCACCTTCGATGATTTGTTTATTGATGGCACCACGTACCAGTTGCCAGTTGACCCTGGTGTAGATAGAAACAAAGAATTGACTGACGATGACCGGTTCTTTGCTAAAGGCGATACCATCAGTTTTAAACTCAGTAATATAGATAAGACCACCTATGATTTTTGGCGCACCATGGAGTTCTCTTATCAGTCAATCGGTAATCCTTTTTCCACCCCCACTAAAGTGCTGGGCAATATATCCGGCGGGGCCCTGGGCTACTTTGGCGGCTATGCTACGCAGTACAGAACGTTGATTGTACCGAGGTAATATGCAACGAGTAATCAGTAATAAATAAGCTTCATCAAAACTGACTCAGCTTTTGCCGAAGCACCAACGCATCACTCATTACTGATTACTCATTAATTTCGCTGCTCCATTATGAACAATAAAGAAACAGAACACACACATTTATTAATTATTGGTTCCGGTCCCGCAGGATACACGGCCGCTATATATGCAGCAAGAGCCGGCCTGAAACCTATGCTGTATCAGGGCATTCAGCCCGGCGGACAACTAACCATCACCACCGATGTAGAAAACTATCCGGGCTTTCCGGAAGGCATTCAAGGCCCGGAGTTAATGGTCCATTTTGAAAAGCAGGCGGCCCGCATGGGTGCGGATCTTAGATATGGATTGGCCACAAAAGTTGACTTTTCGGCAGCCCCTCATAAGGTTTGGATTGATGATGAAAAACTAATTGAAGCCGATGCAGTAATAATCGCCACCGGCGCCTCCGCTAAATGGTTGGATATAGAAAGCGAACAACGATTGAACGGTTATGGCGTGAGTGCCTGCGCCGTATGCGATGGCTTTTTCTTTCGCGGAAAAGAAGTGGCAATTGTAGGCGCAGGTGATACCGCAGCAGAAGAAGCCTTGTACTTATCGAAGCTTTGCACAAAGGTTCACATGCTGATTAGAAGAAGTGAAATGCGGGCCAGCAAGGTGATGCAGGAACGGGTAAAAAATACAGCTAATATAAAAATGTACTGGAACACGGAAACGGATGAAATAATAGGGGAGAAAGCCGTGGAAGCAGTTCGTATAAGAAACAGGGAGTCCGGCGAAACGCAGGAAATTCCTATCAAGGGATTCTTTGTAGCCATAGGCCATAATCCTAATTCCGAAGTTTTTAAACCCTACCTTACCATGGATGAAAGCGGCTACATACTTACCGAAGCCGGTACCGCTAAAACCAATGTGGAAGGGGTGTTTGCCGCCGGCGATGTGCAGGATAAAATTTACCGTCAGGCGGTAACGGCCGCCGGTAGCGGCTGTATGGCGGCGCTGGATGCAGAGCGGTATTTGTCTGCGAAAGAATTAGATCAGGTAACAATGAGCAATGTGTAATAAGCAATAAGTAGATGATACAGGCTACACTTACAAACCTATTACCTAATTAACCTATTAACTTCATACTCCACCAACTTGTCCACCGTTCAGCCCACCTTCACCGTTCAACTTCACCAGCTTCGCCTGTACGGCTATCATGGCCTTTATGAAGAAGAACGGATTTTAGGCGCTGAGTTTGAGTTGAATATTTCCATGGAGGTTATAGCGCCGGTGGAGAAAAAAATCTCCATCCATGATACCATCAATTATGCCGATGTGTACCAATTGGTGAAAGACATTTTTGTGCAACCCGAGCCATTGCTGGAGACGCTCTGTGTCAATATCAGCGCGGCTATCAAAGAACGCTTCCCCCGGTTAAAACAGCTAACGCTTCAAATTATAAAACTGCATCCGCCTATTACCGGCTTTGTAGGTTCGGTGAGTGTCAGCTATCAAAAATCGTATTGATTTATCAGGTATTTTTTTGTGATTTAGCCAAAAAAAGCTCCCGTTTAATTCTGCATCGGAACCACGTACTTTGCAAAAAAAAGATTTGCAAACTCTTTTTGAAACCGGGTCCGAAACAGACCTGACCAGCGATCATTGCTTGTTGCTGGAGATCGGCCAGGACTATTGCCAGTACGCTTACTGGCACCGGCTGACCAATAGTATTCAGGCGTCAAAATTTATATCCTTTACAGAGGTTGAAGCCGATGCCGTGTGGCCGGGAATCATTAATGAATTAAAGCAACAACCGGCGGAACAGGTCATGGTTTCTGTTGCGTTGCCGCAGGCCCTTTTAGTGCCATCAAAATACTTTACCAATAAGTTTGAGGCTTTAGACGCAGTGTATAATCAACCTGCGCAAGTGTATAAGGCCGACCGGATAAATGAATGGCAGATGGTGACGATGTATTCGTTACCGGATGAGATGCATCATAAACTAACAGCTACCTTTTCATCGCTGCAATTTTTTCATGCTTATACTACCTGTATCAAAGTCTATAATGGTTTTGTGGCCGATAATCAATTGGCCGTGCATTTTACGCCGCAACATTTCAGGGTGTTATTAAAAAAAGATTCGGCCATTCAATTGGCGCAGACTTATTCGTATCAAACCCCGCTGGATGTGGTGTACTACCTCCTGAAAATTTGTTACGAATTCGAGATAGAGCAACCATCGGTTCATCTGATCTTGTCGGGTTTAATTGATAAGGCGTCCAACCTCTTTAACGAGCTACAGCAATACTTTACCAACATTCATTTTGCTCAGCCTGCCGATTTTAAATTGCCCAACGATAGCCTGCCGCATTACTTCTTTACCTCACTTTATAACCTCGCTACATGCGCATCATCAGTGGAAGTTTAGGTGGGCGAAAAATCAGTCCGCCTGCTAACATGCCGCATACCAGGCCCACTACCGATATTGCCAAAGAAGGCTTGTTTAATATTCTGCAAAACAATCTGGATTTTGATAACTTAAAAACGCTGGACTTATTTGGCGGCACGGGCAGCATTAGTTACGAGCTGGCATCAAGAGGGGCTACGGATATAACCATCATTGAGAAGGATGATAAAATGGCCTCGTTTATAAAAAAAACCGCTGCAGAATTAAAACTGCAAAATTTTAAAGTGGTCAAGTCGGATGTGTTTCGCTTTATAGAAAACACGGCCGGGAAATTCGATTTCATCTTTGCCGGACCACCGTATGCGTTAACCACTATTGATGATTTACCTACGCTTATTTTTGAAAAAGAGTTACTAAATACCGGTGGCTGGTTTGTGCTGGAACACACGCCCCGCAACGATTACAAGGCTTACGCCAACTATGTGCGTGAGAAGAATTATGGCACCACCATCTTTTCGATATTTGAAGCCCATCCCGACCTTCCCGCCGGGAAGGCCGCCAACACTCAGACCTGACTTATGCAGTCATTTACTAAACATAAAAACTTTTCTCACGGCGGACTTTTGGAGCGCAGCAAAGCTTATAAACCGGAGAAACTTAGGGAGGTTACATGCTAAAAAAAGAAGCCCGTAAACTATATCATCAAAAACGTTCGCAAATTTCTTACACCGATCAGTTAAAGTGGAACGATCTTATCCTGATCAACTTTCAAACCATTGAACTGCCTTTTCTGGATCATATCCTGAGCTTTTATCCTATGGAAGAAAAGAACGAAGTAGATACGTTTATTCTAACCGATTATCTGCGGTTTAAAAATCCGTCGCTGCAGGTCTGTTACCCAAAAACCGACTTCACCAATCACACGATGCAAGCCGTTGCCACCGGCGCCGACGCCATCTTTGAAGGCAATGCACAAAATATTTTAGAACCCGTCGCCGGCACCATCGTTGCACCACATCATCTTGATCTGGTCATTGTTCCCTTACTCATATTTGATCAGCAAGGGGCTCGCGTCGGCTTTGGCAAAGGCTTTTACGACCGCTACTTAAAAGACTGTCGCGAAGATTGTATTAAGGTCGGCGTTTCGTATTTTGAACCCATTGACTCCATTGATGACACGGATGAATTTGATGTACCTTTAAATTTTTGTATCACACCGCAACAGGCCTATGTTTTCTAATTGGTTCTTAAAATCGTTTCGCATTTTATTACTTCCGTTTGCGTTATTATTTGGGCTTATTGTTATTCTTCGCAACTGGTTTTATGACAAAGGTTTTTTTAAGTCGGCGTCGTTTGGATTACCGCTGATTAACGTTGGAAACTTATCTGTTGGTGGTACCGGTAAATCGCCCATGGTGGAGTTTTTGGTGCTTCATTTAAAAAACCAGTTTAAGGTGGCCACCTTAAGCCGCGGCTACAAGCGAAAAACAAAAGGCTATGCCCTGGCCAACGAAAACACTACAGCCATTGAGATAGGCGACGAGCCCCTACAGTTCTATAAAAAATTTCCTGATGTGCCTATTGCTATTGGCGAGGAACGCATAGTGGCCATTCCCCAACTGCTGCACGACCATCCGCAAACCGAAGTGATTATATTAGATGACGCCTTTCAGCACCGCGCCATAAAGCCCGGCTTCAACATTTTACTAACCGATTATGGCAACCTCTTTACCCGTGATTTTTTTTTACCTACCGGCGATTTGCGTGATGCAAAAACCAGCTATAAAAGAGCGCAGCTGATCATCGTAACCAAATGCAAAGCCGATTTATCAATACAGGAAAAAGCTTCGCTGGTGGCGGAGTTGAGGCCAACAAGCCAACAAAAAGTTTTCTTTACAGCCATTGCTTACGGACACCCTTATCATATAGCTAACAAAACCTTTTACCAGTTAAATGAGGAAACGGAAGTCTTGTTAGTGACCGGCATCGCCAATCCCCGGCCCTTAAAAAAGTTTTTAGAAGACCGCATTCATACCTACTATATGTTGCACTATAACGATCACCACATTTTTTCCATTGACGACTGGAACGACATAATGAAAAAGTTCGATGGTATGGAAGCGGAACGCAAGATTATTTTAACTACGGAAAAGGATGCCATGCGCTTGTTGAAGTTCAGCGCTAAATTTGATGGCCTGCCCTTTTATGTAATGCCGATTGAACATAAATTTTTATTTAACGAAGAGCCGGCATTTTTACAACAGGTAACCAACTTTATCCAACATTTTAAAAATCCAATGTAACCATGGGAAGAAAAAACGATAAGAGAGACACAAAGAAAAGGCCCGGACATAGTTTCAACGAAGTGAAAGGGAAACTGGAAATAACCCGGTCGGGGATGGGCTTCGTAGTGGTAGAAGGGCAAGAGACTGACATCCTCGTTCGTCCGTCCGATTTTAATACCGCCATGCATGGCGACATGGTAAGAGTTCGCATTAAAGAAGAAAATGGCAGTGGCCGACGCAAGCAGGGCATTGTAGTAGGCGTTTCGGAACGTAAACAATCGGAGTTTGTAGGCAAGCTGCAAATGAACAAGGGCTTTGCATTTTTTGTAGCCGACGGTGATAAAAAAAGCCCCGACATTTTTATTCCGGAGAAAAGTTTTAACGGCGCTACGGAAAGCGACAAAGTGGTGATACGGGTGAAAGACTGGTCGGGAGAGAATGGTAAGCGGCCCGTGGGTGAAGTCATCAGCATCCTAAACCAGGATGATGTGAATGACATGGCTATGAAGGAAATATTACTGGAAGCCGGCTTCCCCATTGAGTTCCCCGATGAGGTGATGGAAGAAGCGGCCCGCATCCCCGATGTCATCAGCGAAGATGAAATCAGGAACCGACGGGACTTTCGTGACATCTTAACCTTCACAATTGATCCTGTTGACGCAAAGGATTTTGACGACGCCTTATCAATAAAAATTTTAAAGAACGGCAATTATGAAATCGGTGTTCACATTGCCGATGTAAGCCATTTTGTAAAGCCCCGAACCGTGCTGGATGAATTTGCCTACAAAAAAGCAACATCGGTTTATTTGCCCGACAGGGTGAACCCGATGCTGCCTGAACAGATCTCCAATGTGCTTTGTTCGCTTCGACCGAATGAAGACAAACTCACCTTCTCAGCCGTTCTTGAAATGACGCCAAAAGGGGCTGTAAAAAAGTATTGGTTAGGCCGCACCGCCATTCATTCTAACCATCGCTTTACCTACGAAGACGTACAGGAAATTATAGAGAAGGAAGCTGGCATTTATTCGGATGAAATTCTGCTGCTGAACAATATTGCCCAACGCCGGCGAAAGAAACGTTTTGAACATGGCGCCATCAACTTCTCTTCAACCGAAGTGCGTTTTAAACTGGATGAAAAAGGAAAGCCCATTGGCATTGTAGTTAAGGAAAGTAAAGAAGCCCACCAACTGATTGAAGAGTTTATGTTGCTGGCCAATAAATATGTGGCGCAGCATGTTTCGGCTATTGAGATCAACAAAAAACCTATCCCTTTTCCCTATCGTGTGCATGATCTTCCCAACGAAGAAAAGATGCTTCCCTTCATGGCTTTCGCAAAAAAGTTTGGGCATAAGTTCGATACTTCTTCACCGGAAAAAATTGCTGAATCATTTAATACCATGTTACAGGAAGTGCGTGGAAAGCCCGAGCAGCATGTATTAGAGCAATTGGGCATTCGCACCATGGCAAAGGCAGCTTACACCACGGAGAACATTGGCCATTATGGTTTGGGCTTTAAAGACTATTGCCATTTTACTTCGCCCATTCGCCGTTACCCGGATGTAATGGTGCATCGTGTTTTGGAAGAGGTGTTGAAAAATAATGTGAAGCCGGATAAAGACATGGACAAGAAATGCAAGCATTGCAGCGAACGGGAACGTGGCGCCATGGAAGCCGAACGGGCAGGCAATAAATACAAGCAGGTTGAGTACATGCGCGACTTTGTGGGCGAAGAATTTGATGGGGTGATTAGTGGTGTGGCGGCCTTTGGTTTTTGGGTAGAAACGGTGGAGCATAAATGCGAAGGCATGGTAAGCATCACCAGTTTAGCCGAGTACGATGAATTCCGCCTGGTAGATACGGATTATAGTTTGGTGGGGATGCGCAGTGGACGCAAGTTTCGGATGGGCGATAAGGTGCGCATACAGGTAGCGGCTGCCAATTTAGAGAAGCGCCATCTGGATTACGTGTGGGTGCTTACAGCATCGCCGGATGAAACTGCCGCTGATGATAAGCCGCAAAAACTAAAGCAAAAGAGCAAAAAGAAAAAAGAAGATTGATGCAAACCTTCGGGCAATTATCAAAAACCTTTATTGAAAAATTTGGTGCGGCGCATTTTCCCGCTGAACCAAAAACGTTATATGAACCCAACGATTATTTTTTAGGATTGGGTGGAAAAAGAGTGCGTCCGGTAATGTGCCTGATGGGCAACGAACTTTTTGATGAGATCAACCCCGATGCGTGGCCCCTTGCCACAGCGATTGAACTCTTTCACAACTTTACCCTGGTGCATGATGATATTATGGACAAAGCGCCGTTGCGGCGTGGCATGCAAACCGTACATCATAAGTTTGGTGAGAGCACGGCGTTGTTGGCCGGAGATGTAATGCTGGTGGTAGCGTACGAATACCTCAATAAAATATCAACTACGCATTTGCATCGGGTGTTGCAACTCTTTAATCAAACGGCCCGGCAAGTTTGCGAAGGCCAGCAGCTCGACATGGATTTTGAAAAACAGCGCCATGTTGACTTTGCTTCCTATGAAAATATGATTGCTTTAAAGACATCCGTTTTGCTTGCTGCCTCATTGCAATTAGGCGCTATTCTTGGCGGGGCATTGGACCGCAACCAGCAGCTTCTTTACCAGTTTGGAAAGAAGCTCGGACTGGCCTTTCAGGTACAGGATGATTACTTAGATGCCTTTGGCGACGCCGGTAAATTTGGTAAGCAAATAGGTGGAGACATTAAAGCCAATAAGAAAACCTTTCTTTTGATTCATGCGCTGGAAACCGCCACCGGTGCTACGCTACAGCGATTGAATGATTTGCTGACAACAGATGAGCCTAACAAAGTGGATGACGTGCTGACCATCTTCCGGGATTGTAAAGTAGATGGCTGGTCTAATCAATTAAAAGAAAAATACCTGAATGAAGCCCTTGCGCATCTGGATGATATTGCTGTTTTATCAAAGAGGAAAGAACCGTTGAAAGAGTTAGCGGCGTTTCTCATTCAACGAGAGCATTAAAGTTTATGTTGACCGGCTGTTGTACTACTTTCAATTTTCAGTGGCACAGTTTATCCTGAGTGCCGCCGAAGGACTCCATTCATCTGCATCACTTCTATCATTATTCCTCTGCCATCATCATATCTCACCATTAATCATTGATTGTTAGCAGAAGCCCGAAGGGCTTAAATGTTGAATAGCCACTTCAGCGCCTCAGCATAAACTGTACAAAAAGAGCTTGATAGATATTCTTTCTTCTGGTTCATAATTGTCTTTATTTTTAGGAATATAAAACCAACTGCATGTCACATCCACTTCTACGCAAAAAATCTATTCCCGCCATTTTAAAAGAAGCAGAGCAAGGGTTAACGGATGGGCATGGCCATGCCGGTGCATTAAAAAAAGTACTCGGTGTTCGCGACCTCACCTTCATGGGCATTGCGGCTGTTATTGGCGCCGGTATATTCAGTTCCATCGGCAAGGCCAGTTATGATGGGGGACCCGGCGTTATTTTTCTTTACATCTTCACGGCCATTGCCTGCGGCTTTGCAGCGCTTTGCTATGCCGAATTTGCCTCCACCGTTCCGGTTTCGGGCAGTGCTTACACCTATTCTTATGTAGCCTTTGGAGAGATATTCGCCTGGATTATTGGCTGGGATTTATTAATGGAATATGCTATCGGCAACATTGCTGTTGCTATATCGTGGAGCGATTATTTTACCAGCCTGCTGGATAATGCCGGCCTTCATATTCCGCGTTGGCTGACAATGGATTTCACTACCGCACACAATGGTTTTCTAGAAGCGTCACATGCGGCTGCCGGTACGGCTGTTGATCCGGCCATAGCCGAACAATCAACCGCATGGAGCACCGCTCCACAGCTTTTTGGTTTGCACCTTATCATGGACTTGCCGGCACTAATGATCGTGGCGCTTATCACCTATGTCGTTTTTATCGGCATTAAAGAATCACGTTCGGCCAGCAACGTAATGGTGATCATTAAACTGGCGGTTGTTTTCTTAGTGATCGTGTTAGGCGCTTACTATGTCAACCCAAAAAACTGGTCGCCGTTTACACCCAATGGTATATCCGGAATATTAAAAGGCGTATCGGCTGTGTTCTTTGCCTACATTGGGTTTGATGCGATTAGCACAACCGCGGAGGAATGTAAAGATCCCCAACGCGACCTGCCACGCGGCATGATTTATTCGCTGATTATTTGCACCATTCTTTATGTGATATTGGCCTTAGTGCTTACCGGAATGGTAAGCTATAAAACGTTGAACGTGGGCGACCCGTTAGCTGCGGTTTTTGAAACCCGTGGCCTTCATTGGATATCAGGGATTGTTGCCGTTAGTGCGGTAGTAGCTACTGCCAGTGTGTTGCTGGTTTTTCAATTGGGGCAGCCGCGCATCTGGATGAGCATGAGCCGCGATGGCTTGTTGCCAAAGATATTTTCAAGGGTGCATCCTAAATATGGAACACCATCTTTCTCCACCATATTAACAGGATTTGTTGTAGCAATCCCAGCCCTATTTTTAAACCTTAGCACAGTGCTTGCCTTAACCAGCATCGGGACCTTATTTGCTTTTGTATTGGTCTGCGCCGGTGTACTGGTATTGCAAAAAAGCCCCGACCGGCAACCATCTAAATTCCGGGTGCCACACCTGAGTGGCAAGTATATTATTCCTTCATTATTTATTTTCGCAATTGCCCTGGTGGTTCATTATTCACCTGATTCCTTTACAGCAGCGTTTACCACGCGGGAAGGCTTTCCCATGGGTATTTTTTGGGTAGTAGCAGCTATTGTAGCTGTACTTTCTTTTGTCAAAAACTTTTCGCTGATACCCGTGCTGGGCTTCACTTCCTGCTTTTACCTTATGGCCCAGGAGCAGGCTACTAACTGGGAGCGGTTTCTTATATGGCTGGTGATTGGGCTTTGCGTTTACTTTACTTACGGTTATAAAAATAGCCGTCTGAGGAAGGATGCATTGGTTAAAAATAGTCAACAATAGCCAATAAGTTCAGGTAATCAAAAGTTTCGTACATCTTTGGTTACCATCCTCCAAACCCAATTTAAATCCCCCTCATTTGTGGTTATTTTTGCAGCATGAAATACGAGATCGGTGATAAGATTTTAGTGCTGCATTCCAATGAAGAAGGGGAGGTGATTGACATCATTAATGAGAAGATGGTGATGATACAGATAAGAGGTGTAAAGTTCCCTGCTTACATGGACCAGATTGATTTTCCTTACTACAAACGGTTTACAGAGAAAAAGCTTTTTCCCACTGAAACAAAGAAGAAATACATCGAGGATTTACGCAAGGAAAAGACACCACCAAAGCCTTTGGAGAAAAAAGTTTCAGACGGAGTATGGCTATCCTTTCTACCCAAATTTGTAAACGATGAATTTGGCGATGATGTGGTAACGGAACTAAAAGTACACCTTATCAACCGCACCGATCAAGGCTATAACTTTAATTACTTTCTTCAGTTTTTTGGTAAGCCGGAGTTTGAATTGCGAAACGAGATCACGCCCTTCTCCGATTTTTATCTGCACGATATTCCGTTTGAAGACATGAACGACAGCCCTGCTTTTTCCTTTGAGTTTTCGCTGTTGAAACCGGATAAGAACAAGGCCGATTATTACGAAGCTTCTTTAAAGTTAAAGCCCAAACAATTGTTTGACCGGATAGAAGTATTGAAGCAAAAGGGCGAGGCCACCTTTACCTATAAATTGTTTGACAGCTATCCGCCCAAACCTTATGATGAGATCATTGAAACGCCGGTAACCAAAGGCGCTAAAGTGTATAGCCTGAAAGATATTAAACAGCATTTACAGCCGGCACGTACGGTTGTTGACCTGCACATAGAAAAGCTCACGGATAGTTGGAAGCACTTATCCAATGGCGATATACTCTCCATGCAATTAAAGGAATTTGAAAAATGGTACGAGTTGGCGGTGGCCCACCATCAGCCGCAGTTGATTGTAGTGCATGGCATCGGAAGCGGCAAGCTGCGCAACGAGATACATTATATATTACGGCGAAAGGAAGAAGTTAAATCCTTTGTAAACCAGTTCCATCCTTCGTTTGGCTTTGGCGCTACCGAAATTTATTTTAAGTGAGTGGATAAGAACTTTGATGTTTCGTTATTGATTATTTGCCCTGCTTATTTTGTTGTAATGCTGCCCATCTTCTTACCCAGCTTTTCATACTCCACATCGTTGGGTTCCCACAGTTCCACCTTGTTGCCTTCCATGTCTATGATGTGAACAAACTTTCCATAATCAGCGGTTTCAATAGTGTCGGCAATGGTTACGGCCTCTTTTTTAAGTTGCTCAACCAATGCCGTTAAATCCGCCACACGGTAGTTGATCATAAAATCTTTTGTTGAGGGCAAAAAGTACTTGGTGGTTTGCGAAAACGGACTCCATTGCGTGAAGCCTTTTTGGGTGGTATCCGCTCCTTGCCGCCATTCAAACACCGCTCCATATTGGTTGGTGTTTAAGCCAAGATGAGCGGCGTACCATTCCCGCATTTTTTTTGGGTCCTGGCATTTGAAAAAGATACCGCCAATGCCGGTTACTTTTGGTTGTGGGGACTGTGCTAATGTACTTTTTATAGTAAGCGATTTGAAAGCAAAACCAAGGCAGAAGGTGGTAATCAAGGTGAAGATGATGAGTATAATTTTTTTCATGGTGATGATTTTAGAGGTAACTGGTTAGCATTATGGGTTGTACTAACGAACCTGTATTGTAGCAAATAAGATACTCTCTGTTGTTTCTGTTGGGTTACTGATGCTCAAATCATAAATTTATGTTGATCATTTTATATTTAGACAGCGGCGTTTGTTAAGCCCCACCCATTGATGATAATAGCTGTAATTGATGAAACGGCTCTCGTCCGCCTCACTTGCTACAATATTTTGTTGGCGGCAATTTTATTAATGTAGCTCTCTTAACTTACTTTTTAAAAACGGAAATGTATTAAATAATATGTCCAAAGATTTAGAACATAATTTATTATTTGATTTATAAAAAATAGTTTTTGGTCGGTCTATAAAATTTAATTTGGAATGGTCATTTAGATGAAATTCAAAGACTAATAATGAATGTGGTGGAGATGTTTTATAATGTCTGATAGTATGAATTTCTTTTGCGTCAATTTGTTGTCCATTTATAAACAATTGGGTATTACTAATGGTGAATTTTGACAGTGGTGTCTTCCTCAATGGTATTTTGTCAATTATAAAAAGAACAATTGACATAATCAGTATAGATACAAGCAAAATGCTTAGATCACTTTTTTTGAACGAGTAGAAGATTAGTCCACCAAACAAAACCCAAGGAAAAGTTGAGTAGAAAAACCTTTCATAGTAATTGCTACTGATACGCATTCTGATAATTAGTTTTTCAGACAATTCAATTTGTTTAAAAAACGTGCTGCCGAATGAAATGCCGCCAACAGTTGGCTTTGTGCAACTGCGGGTACAAATATATTCTGATTACTAAAGAAATTTTATGCCCGCTATACTGATAACTGCCAAATCTTATTACCCCTACCTTCGCCCCACTGCAAGCTGCGCTATCGTGTGATGCAATTGTATCATAAGGAAAGTCCGGACAGCATAGAGCAACGCATCCCGCTAACAGCGGGACTGTCCAAAAGATGTTATCCTTCGACAAGCTGAGGATGACATCTTTTGGACACGAGACAGTGCCACAGAAAATTACTGCCTACTTGTTGGTAACAACAAAGGTCAAGTTGAAAACGTGGGGTAAGAGCCCACGGTTGTTGAATGGTAACATCAACAACGGGTAAACCTTGCGTGCTGAAATGCCAAATATATCCTGCCTGTTGAGCGGCTCGTTCACGTTTCTGTTGATAGCAGAACGGCAGGTGTGGGTAGGCAGATAGAGGTAGCCAGCAATGGCTATCCCAGATAAATGATAGCACTTCGGCAAGAGCAGTGTAAACTGTTTCCGAGGCACAGAATCCGGCTTACAGGCTTGCAGTTTTTTATTCGTGTTTACAAAAATGATCAAGAAGAATTACTTTATAATATAGAGTTGCTTCTTCGTTTGAAGTTAGAAAAAGCTATGCCCTAAATAACCGCCGGCTTCCATCAGCCAGGCTATTCCTACATGCACCATAAAACCTCCTAATATGGTTCGGGTATGGTACGATACAACGCCTAAGATCAATCCACCGAAGTAAGAAGAAATACATTCGCCCAGCGGCTTACCAAAATGGATGGTGCAATAAAAAATGGCCATAGGCAAAATGGCTTCCTTACCTGCCCAACGGGCAAAAGCCAACACTAAAAACCCACGAAAGAAAAGTTCAATAGAGAAGAAATCAGACCCATAAGAAAGCTCGTACAGGAGTTTGTTCCATCCACGTCCGGGTTGCAGCAGGTATTCAATATTCTGGTATCGCGGATACATGGTTAAAAAATCTTTCTGGGTAGAAGCAGCGGCAATCAGCGGAACCATAATGCATAACATAATAAGGTAAGGCTTTGCCGTAAAAGCGTTGGTGGTGACGCCATAAAAAGGAATATCCTTATTGAAGTAGCGGTGTACCAACCATAACATAACCGTAAGGCCAATAACCTTCAAAGGCCAGTACAGCAAGGCATTCCAGTAACTATCTTCAAAGAAGTCTGTTGCCATTTTCAGGTGGAAAGAAAAGGCCATCTTCCAGGCAAAAATGGCCGGGGCTATCAGCAATAACGCAATAAACTTTTTGTTTTTAAAAAACGGCAACCGCAAAAAAACGGCAGGCAACAGATAACCATAACCCAAGGCCAAAAGAAAGATGCCGTACCAGCAACCGTACTGGCTCCAGTTGCTTAATTTACCAATGGCGCCGTCAACTTTAAAATGATAGTTTAGAAAAATAAGCAGGGCTGTGAATAAGGTGGCGGACAAAAAAAGCGGTTTGTTGATGGCGATAAAATAATCACGCAGGTAGCGTACGATCTTCTTCATTCAGTAGTTCTTGTCCGGCCTGCAATATATAACCATTACAATACTGATGGCAAATGGAGTAGTTGATAAGCTTTGCCATTTATATTTTATCAGTTAAGAAAGATAGAGCAATTTTAGGCTTTGTATCTATCATGAAAAGATCCCACGTTTACCTATTCATTTGCCTTGTTTGCATGGCTGCCTGTTCTTCACAAAAGCAATTAGAAAGAACACCAATCGTCAGTTTAAAATTCATTAGCGAGTACGATCTGCCCCCTGGCTATAAATTTAACGGTACTACGGTGGGAGGCTTGTCCAGTATAGACTACAACCCCAAGGACAAGTTGTACTACCTGATCTGCGACGATCGTTCGGATAGTATTCCGGCCCGCTTTTACACTGCCAAAATTTTTCTGAACGATGGTGGAATAGACAGCGTTCGGTTTATAAAAAGCACTTCGTTACTACAGAAAAATGGTTCGCCATTTCCCAATAAAAGACAGGACCCCTATCACGTGCCCGACCCCGAAGCCTTGCGGGTAAATAGCAAAACCGGCAACCTGGTGTGGAGCAGCGAAGGAGAACGCATTTTAAAAAAGGACACGACGATTTTAATTGATCCTTCTATCAGTATTATAAGTAAGAACGGAAAATTTTTAGACAGCTTTTTATTGCCCTCCAACATGCACATGCGGGCTACGGCAAATGGCCCAAGGCAAAATGGCGTGTTTGAAGGATTGGCTTTCGCCGATGATAATAAAACCCTTTTTGTAAGCGTGGAAGAACCAATTTATGAAGACGGGCCGCGGGCCGGTTTGGGTGACTCAACCGGGTGGATACGAATTATAAAATACGAAGTTGCCACCAAAACCCAGGTGGCGCAATATGCTTACCAGATAGACCCGGTGGCACACGAACCGGTGCCGGCATCGGCCTTTAAAATTAACGGTGTACCTGATATTCTGGCCATCAATAATCATCAGTTGCTGGTTACTGAACGATCATTTTCTACAGGAAGAGCTGGTTGCAATATCCGGGTTTACCTCGCAGAATTAGACGGAGCGCAGAACGTAGCTGATGTGGTTTCTTTAAAAACATCGCCACCTCTAAAGCCGCTGCAAAAAAAATTACTCATCAATATGGATAACCTTCGACGTTACGTTGATAACATTGAAGGGGCAACCTTTGGACCGCGTTTATCTAACGGCAAACGCAGTTTACTTTTTGTGGCAGATGATAATTTCGCCTCTTCACAAAAAACACAATTTCTTCTTTTTGAGGTAGAGTAACGGTGAAAATTTTTTAACCTCCATTAACCATTTAGCGGACTAAATTGCTCCACAAATAATCAGACATGAAAAAACTATTGTTATTAGCGGGTTTATTTATAGCCCTTTTTACTACAAAAGTTTCCGCACAACCGGGTCAGGGAATGACTCCGGAACAACGAGCCGAACGCCAAAAGCAAACGAAAGCTGATCTGATTGCAAAAGCAAAGATTAGTGATGCCGAAGCGGACAAGGTGATGCAAATTCAACAGGATTCACGTGCCGGTATGCGTGGACTGCGTGATCTTTCGCCTGAAGACCGCAAGAAAAAGATGGACGAAATGAATGCGGACAATGCTAAAAAATTTAAGGCTATTCCTCTTACCGATGACCAGGTAAAAGCTGTGTCTGCTTTTTATGATGAGCAAATGAAAAAAATGATGGAGCGGATGAACGGTGGTGGAAGCGGCGGTAATTAATAACTCATTCTTTTTATCTTTGAATCCCGCTCCAGGCGGGATTTTTTTTATGGCAGAAGACTTAACCATTATTACCGGAACCAAGGAGGAGCAATATAAAACCCTGCTTCCGCAGATTAAAGCACTGGTAGAAGGCGAACCCGACTTAATAGCTAATTTGGCCAATATTGCCGGCGCATTGAAAGAACAGTTCAATTGGTTGTGGGTGGGGTTTTATTTAGTGAAAGAGGATGACCTGGTATTAGGGCCATTTCAAGGGCCTGTTGCCTGCACCCGAATTAAAAAAGGGAGAGGGGTTTGCGGCACAAGTTGGGCAAATGCTGAAACACTTGTGGTGCCCGATGTAGAAGCCTTTCCCGGCCATATTGCCTGTAGCAGCTTGTCAAGGTCTGAGATTGTTGTTCCCGTTTTCAAAAACGAGGCAGTGGTAGGGGTACTGGATGTGGATAGTGTTGAGCTGAATGCCTTTGATAAAACCGATGCAACATTTTTGGAAAAAATCGTCACCTTCATCCCTTGATATAAAACCCAATTTTTAGAAATAACAATAACGAATATGCGAAAGATTTTTTACTTTTTACTTTTGCTTTGCCTTCTTCACAACAACAGTTTTAGTCAAAAGAATGTATCGGCTTCAACAGTTCAAGTAAGTGTGGATGAGGAGTTGAAGGCAGTCCTTACTTCCAAACTTAGCCTTTCCGATGAAGTAGCCGGCAAAGTCACGATAATTGAAAAAGAGTTTCATACACAGCTTGCGGCCATCGCTGCTTTGGGCGAAATTCCTTTAAAGGATAAAGAAATTAAATTGAATGCCGCTCATGTGGCACGTCGGAAAAACCTAATAGCTATTCCACTTTCGCCAAGGCAAATGGAAGATGTGGTAACAGTGAGTGACCGGGTGTACCGAAGTCACCCGATGTAAAAGCGTAGACCGCTGCTTCACCGCCTTTAAAAAAATTAAAAAGCCGCAGCGTTGCGGCTTTTTCAGTTACAAAAACGGCACGCTATTTAGAGAAAGGTTTAAGTAATCAATAGTTATGGAACCACGAAATACAGATGATCAGAAAACGCAACTGGGCCATCACCAAAACCCATTGCCGCAGGAAATAAGTAACGAGCAAAGGTCCTTGAATGAGTCGGCACATGCTGAAGCTGAAAAGGATATGGACGATGATGCAGAGCTAACAGCAGAAAACCCTAACGATGATTTAGATGAGGGTGAAACCGCCCGGTTGGGCGAAGACCTTTCCAACATTATATAAAACTCCTATAACCAATAAACCAATTTTTTATGCAACAGTTCAACGGCCAACCGGCCCAAAGAGAAAGAAGAGACGACATCGTTCGGCGTCAATATGTATCAACCCAAACTGAAGATAGTTACCGCGACAGAAGAGTGAGCGGCGAACCTGCAAAGTTCAACACCCGTTCGGAACAGCGCCGCATTAGCTGGGAAAATGACTTGTACGAGAGACAAAGCATCTGATTGGCGAAAGGCTAATAGTAAAATTAGTTACCTATCATCGCTACAAAATTCCTGTTGCATTACGGATTTACGTAATCGGCTATCTGAATAGGGCGAGTAAACCTTGTTGCTCCCATCAGACTTCAATGATCTGCTTATATAGAAAGATGCTTTCAATTCTTTTTTACAGCTTCCAGCGCTTTTAAAAAGATGGGGTCGAAAGAATTATATACTTCGTAAAAACCTTCTGTACGCCATTTTAATCTGGCTAAGTAAGCCTTGATCCGCTGTTCGATATTCTTCTTGTCTGTCGCGGGAATCTTATTTAAAAAAATACTGTCCTTTAATGCGTATTGTTCCAGGTCGTGCCAGGCCTCATCGGAACTTTGAAACCTTGCAGCAAACTCCATTGGCGTTTTATATTGATTGAACTGGGCAAGATGAGCTATATAAAACTGGTAAACAAAAGCGCTGAAACGGCCGTCCAGATAGAGCCTGGTAACCGAATGGGTAAAAAAGCTGGTATCAACCGGTACCACAACATCCGGTGTAATACCCCCACCACCATACACGGTTCGGCCACCTTTTGTTTTAAAAGTTTGCTCTTTAGAAATGTGCAGCGAATCAGGATTGATTATTTCACCGTGCTCATAACGATCTTTAATTTCATCCATGTAAATCTTCTTGCCTTTGTCGTAAGGCCGCTGAATGCTTCTGCCCGCAGGCGTGTAATAGCGGGCCACTGTTAAGCGTATGGCCGAACCATCGCTTAAACTATATTGTTCCTGCACCAAGCCTTTTCCAAAAGTCCGATGTCCAATGATGGTGGCACGGTCCCAATCCTGCAAAGCACCGGCTAAAATTTCTGAGGCGCTGGCCGTTAATTCATCTACCAGCACTATCAGTTTTCCTTTTTCAAAAACTCCATCCTTGCTGGCTTTGTATTCCTTCTTTTCGGTGTTGGTACCTTGCGTATAAACAATCCGTTTATCGCCATCTAAAAACTCATCGGCGATATTCACGGCCTGCGTTACATAGCCGCCGCCGTTGCCTCGCAAATCAAGTAGCAAACTTTGCATACCGCCGGCCTTTAATTTATCCATGCTTTGCATGAACTCTTTGTAGGTAGTTTCTGAAAATTTATTGAGCTTAATATAACCGGTGGTAGCATCTGTCATGTAAGTAGCATCTACCGCTGGTAAAGGAATGTGGTCGCGGGTTACCACAATTGTTTGCGGGAACGAGCCCCTGATGATTTTCAGCGCCACCTTACTGCCGGCAGTGCCACGTATCATGCGACGGATGTTCTGAATAGGAATTGTTTTGCTGGTAATGGCGGAATCATTAACAGCGATGATCTTGTCACCAATATGCAGGCCGGCTTTATCACTTGGGCCATCGGGAATAATATAGATAACATTAACCGTGTCTTTAAATAAATTGAACTCTACACCAATGCCTTCAAAGTTTCCCTGCAATTCTTCATTGGCTTCCGAAACATTGGAAGCAGGTATGTAAACCGAGTGCGGATCTAAGTGGTCCATCACAGCATTGATGGCATCATCTTTCAAAGAATCTAATCCGACAGAATCCACATAACGGTTTTTAATCAGGTCAAGTGTTTCTTGTAGAGTACTTGTTTTATCACGCTGAAAAAAATCTTTAGCGCCGGTTTGCTGATGCAGTTTAAAACCAAATAACATTCCTGCAATCATCACTATTGCTAAAACAAGTGGAAGCCATACCTGCAATTTTTTATTCCTCATCGTTGCCTTACTTTGTAAATTAATTTGCAAAATAGGGTATTTGTAAAACTCATCGTTTTCATCAGGCCTATTTCAACAATACTTTAAGCCCAAACAAATGTCCGGAATATTAATTGCTGATAGCGGCGCTACCAAAGCCGAATGGTGTTTGGTAACGGCCAAAAAAAAAGAAACCGTATTTACTGCCGGCATTAGTCCCTACTTTTTAAATGCCGATGCCATTGTGGAATTAGTGGGTAAAGAAGTAGCGGCAAGGTTTAAGAAAACAAGCATTGAAGCCGTTTATTTTTATGGTACCGGCTGCGCTCACCCGGATAATGCAAAGATGATGAAGAAGGCCATGCAGCAAGTGTTTCCGGCTGCTGCTATTACCGTTAATACAGATCTGCTTGCAGCCGCCCGGGCTTTATGCGTTACAGAAAAAGGCATTGCCTGTATTTTAGGCACGGGCTCTAACTCATGTTATTATAACGGGAAAAGCATAAAGAAGAATAGTCCCGGAATCGGTTATGTTTTGGGCGATGAAGGCAGCGGCGCTTACCTTGGTAAAAAAGTTATTCAATACTATTTGTATAACACCTTTGATGATGACTTGCGCTCCCGCTTCGATGCCATGTTTGTAACCACACCGGATGAAATTTTAGAAGCGGTTTACAAGCAACCTTTTCCTAACCGCTACCTTGCTTCATACGCTATTTTTTTAGCGGAGAACCGGGGGCATTATATGATAGAAAATATTATAGAAGATGGATTGAACGATTTCTTTTTTCAACATCTGAATAAATACAACGAAGTATGGAAATATCCGGTAAGTTTTGTTGGTAGCGTTGCCTATGGCTTTCGTGACGTGATCGAAACGTTATGCGCTTCTTATGAGTTTGATTTAGGGACTGTGTTGAAGGCGCCGATGGAAGGGTTGGTTACATATCACCAACAATAAGAGCTTACCGCTTTTTTGTGTAAATAGAAAAATCATGGATGAATTTAAAAAAATAACTGAAGAGACCAGCCACTATCGCCACCTGGAAAAAATGTCCATTGGTGAACTGCTTCGGTCTATCAATAAGGAAGATCAAACCGTACCGTTTGCCATAGAAAAAGCGATACCGCAAATTAAAAAATTGGTTGGTGCCATCAGCGATAAAATGTTGGCCGGTGGCCGGTTGTTTTACATTGGCGCTGGTACCAGCGGACGGTTAGCGGTTGTGGATGCCAGTGAGTGTCCGCCAACGTATGGCGTACCTTATGGTTTAGTGATAGCTGTAATTGCCGGCGGCAACAAGGCCATTACACAAGCGGTTGAAAATGCAGAAGATGATGCTGCGCAGGGATGGGCAGATATTGACGTACACAAAATCAATGATAAAGATGTTGTCATCGGCATTGCGGCAAGCGGTACTACGCCGTATGTTATCGGTGCCTTGGAAGAAGCAAAAACGCGGGGCATTATTACCGGCAGTATCACCAACAATCCAGGGTCACCTTTAGCCACCATCGCCGACTTTCCCATAGCAGTTGAAGTAGGGCCTGAGTTTGTTACCGGCAGTACACGCATGAAAAGCGGCACCTCGCAAAAGCTCATCTTAAATATGATTTCCACCTCGGTAATGATTCAGTTGGGACGGGTAGAGGATAACAAGATGGTAAACATGCAACTTACCAATGAGAAACTTATTGACCGTGGCACGAAAATGATAATGGATAAAATCGGCCTTATGGATTATGATAAAGCAAAAGAGTTGTTGTTGAAATACCGGAGTGTGAAGAAGGCAGTTGATAATTATAAAATGTAAGCAAAAAATTGTAAGACTAACTAGCTGAAGATGAAAAGAATATTTGCAGGGAATGAATCTACAAAACTCCCCTTTGGGGGATGGGGGCGGTAATGCATAACATCGAACCATATTACAACTGGCGCCACATCTACGTTAGCGAGGAAGACCAGCGGTCGCCGTTTTACAACCGGCAGTACTCGGAGTTTGAATTTACCGCCACGGTTTACAACTATTATATCCATCCGCAGTGGGACGATTTCGGCAGCCGCACCTTATACCTGAAAGTCTTGCAGGCCGATTACGATGAAAAATATGTAGTAATAGAATTGTTGGGCGAATGGAACGACGCAATCGAAAATGACATCATGGAATTGAAGCGGGAAGTAGCAGATAAGTTTATGGAAGAAGGCATTTTTAAATTTATACTGGTTACCGAAAACGTACTCAACTTTCATAGCGGCGATAAAGATTATTACCAGGAATGGTTTGAAGAAGTTACCGACGAAAGCGGATGGATTGTTAGCCTTAACATGCCGCAGGCGACGCAGCATGATTTTAAAAAAGCAAAGATCAATTACTATGTTGAGCTAATGGAGATTGATAACTGGCGCATTTACCGGCCCTTTCATCTCTTCAAAAAAATTGATGAAGAACTAAATCACCGGCTGGCTTTGTAGGCTTTTTCAAATTGTTTTTGTCTCCTCATTTTCGTAATCCAGACTTACATTTGCCCACATAAAAATTGGCATAACGCTTATGACGTAAGCCCGCAACGATTATAGCAGTGGTCATTAAATCCAACTCGTTTCCGGCAAACAGCATGTGGCTAAAAATTATTACTAACGCATGAAATGGTCGCAATTCTTTACATCGGCAGTCGGCAGAAAATTCGTAATGGCGCTGACCGGCATTTCTCTTACTTTATTTCTACTGATTCATGTGGGGCTCAATGCCTGCATTTTTGCCGACTGGATTGATACAAAAGACAACGGCGAAATGTTTAATAAGGCTGCCAACTTCATGGGTTCTACCATCGTTACCCGCATTTTGGAAATTGGTTTGTTTGTAGGCTTCATTATCCATATTATTCAGGGTTACGTAATTGAATTAACCAACAGGGCCCGCCGTGGGCAAGGCTATCGCATAGCATTAGGCAGCAGGGGCAGCACCTGGATGAGCCGCAGTATGGCCATTTTAGGTACGCTTATTTTCTTGTTTCTCATTCTTCACATATCTAAGTTCTGGTGGTCGTCACGCATAACACACGACCTGGATTCAGTTACCTATAACGGTGTGGAAATGCATAACCTGTTCCTTCGCATGTACGAGGTGTTTCAACACCCGGTGATTGTTTTGGCTTACCTGCTTGGTGTTGCATCATTGGCCTTTCATTTATTCCACGGCTTCCACAGCTCATTTAGAAGTATGGGTGTACACAACAAAAAATATTTAAGCTTGTTAAAAGGTTTAGGATATGGTTATACCGTGTTGGTGTGTGTCGGTTTTGCTTTGATGCCTATTAGCATGTACCTCAATTGGGTGAACCCGACCTCATAGTTTTAGCATGAAGAATAAAGAGCGCTGAAAACAGTTATCAATCTGCACTAAAGTGATTGTAAAGTAAGGTTGGTGTAAGTTGAAAATTGATGATAATAGGAATAAGAAAGAATTAAAGGCAGTCCGAAATAGTAAATTTCAAATCTGAAATTGTTTTATGCTTAACGCAAAAATTCCTGCAGGGACCTTAGAAAAGAAATGGGAAGATTATAAAGGCCATGTAAAATTGGTAAACCCTGCCAATAAAAGAAAGCTCGAAATCATTATTGTCGGAACGGGTTTGGCCGGCGCATCCGCAGCGGCTTCGTTGGGCGAACTTGGTTATAAAGTAAAAGCTTTTTGCTTTCAGGATTCGCCGCGCCGTGCTCACTCTATTGCAGCGCAGGGAGGCATTAATGCGGCAAAAAACTATCAGAATGATGGCGACTCCGTTTTCCGTCTTTTTTATGATACCATCAAGGGCGGCGACTATCGTTCCCGCGAAGGCAATGTACATCGCCTGGCAGAAGTAAGCACGCACATTATTGACCAATGCGTGGCACAGGGCGTTCCATTTGCCCGTGAATATGGCGGCTTGCTAAGCAACCGTTCGTTTGGTGGAACACAGGTGCAGCGTACGTTTTATGCCGCCGGACAAACCGGCCAGCAATTACTCATTGGCGCTTATCAGGCCTTGGAACGTCAGATAGCTTTAGGCAATGTAAAGATGTACACCCGGCATGAAATGTTGGAGCTGGTTCAGATAGAAGGCAAGGCCCGTGGCATCATCGCCAGGGACCTGGTTACCGGCGAATTGGAACGCCACTTTGGACATGCCGTGTTGCTATGCAGCGGCGGTTACGGTAATGTGTTTTATTTATCTACCAATGCTATGGGCTGTAACACTACGGCCATTTGGAAGGCCCATAAAAAAGGCGCTTACTTCGGCAACCCTTGCTTTACACAAATTCATCCTACCTGCATTCCGGTAACAGGCGAACATCAGAGTAAGCTGACGTTGATGTCGGAATCGCTACGAAACGATGGACGCATTTGGGTACCTAAAAACTTAAATGAAACCAGAAAACCCGGCGATATTCCTGAAGAAGAAAGAGACTATTATTTAGAGCGTCGCTACCCTGCCTTTGGCAACCTGGTGCCACGCGACGTTGCCTCCCGTGCCGCTAAAGAAAGATGCGATGCCGGCTATGGTGTCGGCACATCCAAACAAGCAGTGTACTTAGATTATGCGGCCGCTATTCAACGTTATGGCACTATAGAGGCCAGCAAGCATAACATGACCAATGCTGATGCTGACACTATCACCCGCATGGGCAAAGAAGTGGTGAAAGAAAAATACGGCAACCTGTTTGACATGTATGAAAAAATCACCGGCGAAAACCCTTACGAAATACCCATGCGCATTTATCCGGCCGTTCATTATACTATGGGTGGTTTATGGGTAGATTATGAACTGCAAACGTCTATACCAGGATTATATGCCTTGGGCGAATGTAATTTTTCCGATCATGGGGCTAACCGCTTAGGTGCTTCGGCGTTGATGCAAGGGTTGGCCGATGGTTACTTTGTAGTTCCCTACACGGTAGGTAATTACCTCGCTGATGAAATTCGCGTAAATACCATTCCTACCTCTCATCCGGCTTTTGAAGAAGCAGAAAAAGCGGTGAGGGAACGGATAGAAAAAATCATGAGCATCAAGGGTAAGCAAACCGTAGAAAGCATGCACAAGCGGTTGGGAAAGATCATGTGGGACAAATGCGGTATGGCCCGCAATGCACAAGGTTTACGGCAAGCCATTGAAGAAATACAGCAGCTAAAAAAAGAATTCTGGAGCGATATATTTATACCCGGCGTGGTGGGAGATTTCAATCCGGAGTTGGATAAGGCCGGCCGTGTGGCGGACTTTATAGAGCTGGGCGAGTTAATGTGCCGCGATGCGCTTCATCGCGAAGAAAGTTGCGGTGGCCACTTCAGAGAAGAATTTCAAACGGAAGATGGCGAAGCGGAAAGAAGGGACGATCAGTTTATGTACGTAGCCGCATGGGAACATATAAGCGACGGCTGGCAACTGCATAAAGAAGAGTTGGTGTATGATGTGGTGAAGCCGAGTCAACGGAGTTATAAATAGCATGAATCAAAACTTTAAAGACTGGTTGGATGTTATTTCGAAATTGGTGGCCGCTATTGGGATTTTAATTGCAGCTTTAAATTATCGAAGCCAGACAAGAACCAAACGGGCAGAATGGCTGAAGGCGTTATTTGAAAAATTTTACGAAAACGAATGTTTTAAAGAAGTTCGGAAATGGATTGAGTCTGGTGAAGTAGAAAAGAAGATCAGGCCTAATGATAAGATGGTTACTGACGAAGAAGAAAAGCTGACGGACTATTTAAACTTCTTTGAGTTTATTGCTACTTTGGAAGCAGAGGGACAGTTGCATAAAAATGATGTAAACAATTTGTTTGACTACTATCTAAAAAAACTCAAAGGTTCAGCCATTTGTTACGACTGGATAAATAGACCAGACTATGGGTTTGAAAAATTGAGAACTTTACTGCTCAAAATCGAAGGTTAATGGAACACAATAATTACCTCTTTGTTTATGGCACTTTACGAAATAAGTACAACCTGAAGTTGAAGGACCGGGTGTCGAAAGAATTGGAGTACATTGGCAAAGCCAAGGTAGGTGCAGCATTATACGACTTAGGCCGTTATCCTGGTGCTATTAAAGAAGCAGAAAAAGGCGAAGTGGTAGGTGATGTTTTTCTGATTAATAATCCCGATAAAGTATTTAAACTGTTAGATACCTATGAAGGTGAAAATTTCAGCCGGGAACAAGAGGAAGTAAAGTTGCGTGGCGGTAAGCTAATTAATGCCTGGGTTTATTGGTACAATCAAAATCCGCAAGGAAAACGTAAGATCAGGTTTAAAGATTATCTCAATTATTTGAAAAGTAAAAAGACAGCATAGCATACATGGAGCATTACGAAATGAAACTGACACTCAAAATATGGCGTCAGGCAAACAAAAAAAGTAAGGGCAGTTTTGAAACCTACCAGATAGATGGCATCTCTTCGGAAATGTCATTTCTCGAAATGATTGACATTCTGAATGAGCGTCTTGTTATTGAAGGCAAAGACACTATTGCTTTTGACCACGACTGCCGCGAAGGTATTTGCGGTAGTTGCGCCATGCACATCAACGGCCGCCCTCATGGCCCATGGCATGCTACTACTACCTGCCAACTGCACATGCGGGCTTTTAAAGACGGCGATACCATTGTGATAGAACCCTGGCGTGCAGCCGGCTTCCCCGTTATAAAAGATTTGGTTACCGACCGTTCCGCGTTCGACAGGATAATACAATCCGGTGGTTTTATTTCTATTAATACTGGCAACGCCGTTGATGGCAACTCCCTGCCCATTGATAAGGATAAAGCCGATGCATCTTTTGCGGCTGCGGCGTGTATTGGTTGCGGCGCTTGCGTGGCCGCTTGTAAAAACGCTTCTGCTTCACTCTTTCTTGCCGCCAAGGTTTCGCATTTGGCTCTTTTGCCACAAGGCCAGCCCGAACGTAATAACCGGGTGCTAAGCATGGTGGCGCAAATGGACAAAGAGGGCTTTGGCTCTTGTACTTTTACCGGTGCCTGTGAAGCAGTTTGTCCGAAAGAGATTGCCATAACCAATATCAGCCGGATGCATAAAGATTATCTCGCGGCAGGTTTATCAGCGGATAATTAAGTAGCTGTTCAACTATTTTCAGGCGCAAATTTTTTGCGCCTTTTTATTTTCGGGCAATCATCATCGGCTAATTCCTTCCCTTCAACAATTAATCACCCGCTTCTCCGTTAATATTCCGCATATTTACCACGCATCCAAATCCTTTGCTGTTGACTGTTTACAGCCGAATATTACTGTTTACCTGTTTGCTTTTTTTTGCTTTTTACAGCGAGGCGCAACAACCTGTAACCAAGTCCCCGCTTTCCAACCTGCGCATAAAAAGGATAGCTGTAAAAGGCGACAGCATTTTATTAGATACGCTAAGCATTCTTCCCACGACTTTTTCTATTAAAGAATTTGATACAACATTTTACCGGCTTGATTTTGTGAATGCTGTTTTGTATTGGAGGGTCCACCCATCAATAGACAGTGTTTCTATGATGTACCGGGTATTTCCCGCTAAGCTAAATTCGGTAGTGCAGCGGATGAATTTTGATTCTATCTCTCAAAAATTGTATGTCATGCCTTTTGTTTTTAATAAAAATGAAGAGGCAACTGCAAAAGGACTGTTTGATTTCGGCAACATTCAATATAACGGCAGCTTTGGCCGGTCGCTGTCATTTGGCAATAACCAGGATGCCGTAGTGAACTCCAACTTTCAACTACAACTAAATGGTTTTTTAAAAGACAGCATTGAAATTTCGGCCGCACTTACCGATAATAATATTCCTATTCAGCCCGATGGTACCACGCAACAGTTAAATGAATTCGATCAGGTTTTTTTACAGTTCAAAAAGAAGAACTGGCAATTGAATTTGGGCGATATTGATATTCGCCAGGGAGGCATGTACTTCCTTAATTTTTACAAACGATTGCAGGGAATATCCTTTCAAACCACTAACCAGCTTTCCGCTAAAATTCAGATATCTACCCTGGTAAGCGCCTCCATCGCCAAGGGAAAATTTACCCGCAATATTTTAGATGCCACCACTACGCCTAACCTCGAAGGCAACCAAGGACCGTACCGGTTGAAAGGGTCCAACAACGAACTTTTTTTTATTGTGCTGGCCAATACCGAACGTATTTATTTAGATGGCGAATTATTGCAACGGGGAGAAGACCAGGATTACATTATCAACTATAATACGGCAGAAGTGACGTTTATGCCGCGGCGATTGATAACCAAGGATAGCCGCATCCAGATTGAGTTTGAGTATGCCGATAGAAATTACCTGAATGCTAACCTTTATCTAAACCAGGAGCTTACTATCAACAACAAATTGAAGTTGCGCATAGGCGCTTTTAATAACAACGATTCTAAAAATTCTACCATCAATCAAACGCTTGACCCGACGCAAAAGCAGTTCTTGTTTAACATCGGCGATAGTATCAATAAGGCGTTATATCCAACTGCGATGCTGGATACCTTCTCTGCAACAAAAATTTTATACAAGAAGATTTACAATACGGTTGGGGGCGCCACCACCGATTCGATCTACCAATATTCTACCAACCCCGATTCGGCAAAGTTTGAATTATCCTTCTCCGATTTAGGTGATGGTGGTGGTAATTATGTCCCGGACTTTAATGGCGCAAACGGAAAAGTTTATCGTTACGTGGCACCGGTTGGTGGCGTAAAGCGGGGCCGTTACGAACCGGTGATGATTTTAGTAACACCAAAAAAGCAACAGCTTATTAGTGTTGCTACCGACTACCAAATTGATAAAAATAATTCCTTAAAAACGGAAGTGGCCCTTAGTAATTATGACGCTAACACTTTTTCGCCCAAGGACGGTGGCGACGATGTTGGCATAGCAGCACGGGTGCAATACAACAATATAACAGACATCAACCGGGCAAAAAAATTGCAGCTGATTTCAAATTTCGATTACGAATATGTGCAGTCGAAATTCAGGCCCATAGAGCGTTTGCGCTTTGTGGAGTTTAGCCGCGAATGGGGGTTGCCGCTAACCATCAACCCGGCAACGGAGAATATTCTACGCTTGTCATCGCAGCTAAAAAATGGCACCAGCAGCTTGTCTTACCAGTTTATGAATTATCAGCGTAGCGATAATTACACTGGCTATCAAAACATTGTTCAACATAGTTTTAATGCCAAGGGTTGGACTATCAACAACCAGTTATCGGTGACCAATTTTAATGCAAAAGATAACCGCGGAAGTTATATACGCCCCGTGATAGATATGAGCCGGCTGTTTAAAAATTTAGGTTCGGTAAGGCTGGGTTTACGCTATGCACTGGAAAAAAATGAAGTACGCAATAAGATGGCGGATACGGTTTCGCTTACAAGTTTTTCATTCGATACCTACTCCGCTTACCTGAAATCAAACGAAACAAAAAAGAATAAATGGGGCCTTACTTTCTTCACCCGTTCGGATAAATATCCTACAACAAAATCATTAGTAAGAGGGGATAGAAGTTATAATACCAATGTGCAAATAGAACTGCTGCAAAGCCAGAAACATCAACTGCTTTTCAGCACTACCTATCGTGTATTGAAAGTGTATGATAAAACTGTTTCTCGCCAGGCAGATGATAAAACTATTTTAGGACGAACCGAATACAATGTAAATGAATGGAAAGGGTTTTTAACCGGCAACGTATTGTATGAATTAGGAACCGGGCAGGAGCAGAAAAGAGACTATGCTTATTTGGAAGTGCCAGCCGGCCGCGGCGAATATACCTGGATAGATGCGAACGGTGATGGCATTCAGCAACTGAATGAATTTGAAGTAGCGCTGTTTCCCGACCAGGCAAAATTCATCCGCATTTTTACACCCACCAATCAATATGTAAAGGCGGCATACACCACGTTCAATTACAGGCTGGACCTAAATCCCAAGGCGTTGGTCACTTCCGGCAATGTACATGGCTTGTTGAAATTTATCAGCCGCCTTAATTTTCAGTCTTCGTTGCAGAAGAGTAAAAAATCAATCGCTAAGGGCGACTTTGAATTCAACCCGTTTAAATATTCCATACAGGACACAGCCTTGCTTACCAACAACACGGCGCTGTTTAATGCCATTGGCTTTAACCGTTTTTCCAGCAAGTGGGGTATTGATATTAATAACAATCGCAACTCGGCCAAAGCCTTGCTGACCTATGGTTACGAAACCCGCCAAACCGTTGACTGGAATGCTAAGGTGCGCTGGAACCTGTCTCCTAATATGACGGTTGATTTAAATGGGAAGCGAGGTAGTAATGCTTTGTTTACACCTGCCTTTGCCAACCGTAATTATGAATTGACTATTGATCACCTGGAGCCGCGACTATCATTTATACGGGGTACTGTTTTCCGGTTGCAAACATCCTATGTATTGGAAAATAAAAAGAATAAGGAGCAGTACGGCGGCGAGCAATCCTTATCTAATGCCATCAATATTGAGACGAAGTATAATGTTCTTCAAAACAGCAGCATTACGGCTAAGTTTACTTATAATAACATTAGTTATAAAGTGCCGGCAAGCACCGTAAAAAATTCCTCTGTAGATTATATTATTCTTGATGCCTTACAGCCCGGGGCCAATTATTTATGGTCGCTGGAGTTTACGAAACGCTTGCTGAATAACGTGGAGATTAACTTTCAATACGAGGGCCGCCGGCCGGCTGATACAAGAACCATTCATGTGGGAAGAGCGGCTGTCCGGGCTTTGTTCTAGCGACCTTTTCTAGTGCTTAACATCATAAGCAATGTTCGAATGAGCCGCACCTCCCTCTTAACTACTCATCGTTTAATCCCTTTCCAACTAAAATTTGAGGGATAGATTTTTCAACTCTTGACTCCCGTGTTTTGGATTGTTTAGGTGCAGAAAAATAAAGGTTGTAGGCTCTTTGCCTTCCCGGGGTTAAAGCCTTGAAAGCGGCTTCCAGAGAGGGATCGTTGGCTAATTTATTTTTAAATTCTTCAGGGAACGTCAGTTCTTTTATCGTTTTCAAGGCAACTTTTAAACCGGCCTTTTCCACTTCAATGGCTTCGCGGATATAGGCTTTTAGCGTAGCCTTCTGCACCTTTATTTCCTTAACAGAAGTAAAACGCACTTGCCGCGCCGCCTGCACATTTTCTGTTTGCTGAATCAGGATACCAGACGGATCTTTTAGCAAAGCGCCTTTAAAAAACAGCAACGCACAGTATTCTTTAAAGCGGTGTATTAAAACAATGTTTCGTTTCTCAAACGTATAACAAGGGCAACCCCATTTCAATTCTTCGATGAGATCACAATCAAGAACAATTTTCCGCAACTGTTCTATTTCTTCCTGCCAGTTTTCGGTCTTGGTAAAGTAAAAGTCAACGGATGGGTTCATGTTTTTTGATGTAATGGTTTATTGTTTTATTTTCTGCTTGTGTTCATTCTCTAATGTATCTCTAAAAGAATTTTCTCATTGAACTAATAGCTGACGCGGGACATACTTAGAGAAAAGTAGTACTCGATTCACCTCAATGATTCAATTTTAACTACACAACATTGTGTAGGCTTCCCCTTTTTAGTACGCTTCAAAAGTAGAATATTGTTTGTTTTGAGTTAGGTCCGTTTGCGGGGTTGCGTGCAGCGAAGGCGTAGCCGTAGCGGAACGCAACCCCGCAAACGAGGTGTGTTTTTCTTTATACATTTTTGGTGATAACCCGCCTAAAGCATCATGCGGTCTTACCGTGTTATAATCATCCACCCATACCCCTGTTATTTCTCTTACTTCATCAAGGCTATCAAAAAGGTAAGCATCCAAAACGCTTTCCCTGTATGTTTTATTAAACCGCTCGATGTAGGCATTCTGCATAGGCTTACCCGGCTCTATGTATTTAAATTCAATTTCATTCATTTCGCTCCACGCCGTTGCCAGCTTTGCCACAAACTCCGGCCCGTTGTCCATGCGTATTTTCTGCGGCTTGCCATAGCGGTTAATGAGATGTTTGAGCACCCAGATCACCCGGCTGCTTTTCAGTGAGTAGTCGGTTTCTATGAACAGTACCTCGCGGTTGTAGTCATCGATCACATTAAAGGAGCGGAACTTTACGCCACTCGTTAACGCATCGCTCATAAAATCTATGCTCCAGGTTTGGGTAAAGCACGTTGGTACCGCCAGCGGCTCTTTCACTCTCCCAGGCAGCCGCTTTTTTACCTTGCGTCGAAGCGGCAGCTTCATCGCTTTATACACCCGGTGCAGCCGTTTATGATTAACGACACTGCCGCTGTTACGCAGGCGGTGGTAACACTTCCAAAAACCTTCCACCGGATTTTGGGTGGCAAGCTTTTCCAATTGCTCCATAATGATTTCATCGTTTTTAATGGATTGGTAACAAAGACTACTGCGGCTTGTTTTTAAAATGCGACACGCCTTGCTTGTGTCGCCGGGACGCTCCTTGCGCATCTCCTGAATGATGCGCCGTTTCTCGCAAGGCTTTACAGCTTTTTTTCGATGATGTATTTGGCTACGTCCAGTTCCATGGCCAGGTTCGCATACATGCGTTTGAGCCGGGCATTTTCTTCTTCCAACTCTTTTACTCTTTTAAGCTCAGTAGCTTCCATACCACCATAACGCTGCCGCCACTTGTATAAACTGGCCTTGCTAACGCCGTGTTCACGGGTGATCTGCTCAGCGGACTTACCTGAATCAAACTCTTTTAAAATACCCGCAATCTGCTGCGGCGTAAAGGTGCTCTTTTTCATAATCTACGTTTTAAAATTAATGACTAAAAAGTCTCCTTTTAAAACGTACTATTTTTAGGGGAGCCTACAATTGGTGCTTGTAGTTACAATCTAGATTAGTAACCTTGTATTCAACAAAGTCGAATTTTTGTGTCCATATTTGAAGTATATAATGTGACACCGAGCCATAATCTTTTTGTAATGCAATCAAGTAACCTCTGTAATAAAGTGATTTTGTAAGAAGCGAATCAGCCAGTTGTCCACTTTGGCTTTTATCAAATTCAACTTTATACACTAAAAACATTTTGTTTAAACTATCCACAATAGGATTGTCATTGATTGAGTTAGCACTTCTATAAACTCCCTTACTTAGATTAGAAAAAAAGTGATCGATAGCGAAATTCTCTGGAATAGTTTTGAATTTCAGCATTAATAATTCTGTACTACCAAAATCTATCAAGTTGGATTTATAAACTGAATTTATCCTGACAAACAGTAAACTATCTGAGTTTGATTGGGAATACACTAGGCTGGTTATTAGAAGGCTCACAATAGCAAACAGTGTATATAAGAATCGAGTCATAATTGGCAACTGTAAAAAATATCTTCCCCTTGCATTTTCTTTAAAACATAAATTTATGAAAACGTCCCGAACCTCTCTAAATTTCACTTTCGATTCCTAAAAGTCTGTTCTTCACCGCAACTATTAATAATGCACAGAAAAATCGCCTGCATTACAACAAACGTTGGATTTTATCAAGCTCAAACAAAAACTTACAACCCCACCCCCGCCAACTGCAAGCTCACTTTCTTAATAGACTTGGCAACAATAGCTTCCTTTTCTATCACGCCATTAGGCTCTAAAATGATGGACACCGATGGGTCGTTAAACCATGTGGCATCCCTTAACTTATCCGCATGAATAATGCCTTTAATGTATTGCCGGTCGGCCGTGCTATGATATTCAGTGATCTCTTCAAAATCCCATTTGTTGATGTCGGCCCAGGCGGCAAAGCTTACAAATACATCTAAATAATAATGGTGCGTAAGGGCGCCCTTTTCGTGGCGCTTCAGCTTTTTATATTCGTATTGATAATGATAACTAAAGGCTGAAATATCCGAAACCACGGCCGATGAAGTAGGGTAGCGGCCAGCCCCTTTGCCATAAAAGAATTGTTTGTCGGCCAGCTTACTTTCAATGGTCACACCGTTGTATTCATTCGATACATTAAACAACTGGCTGTCCGCTTTTACAAACTGCGGCAATACAAAAGCCGCTACCGAACCATTCGATAACTTTCGTGCCTGCGCCACCAGCTTAATTTTTAATGCTTTCTCCGCCGCATAAGCTGCATCTTTTTCATGTAAGCGGGTAATGCCCTGGCGCAGCAACAACGATGGCGCCGCTACGATCCCATAAGCATGTACTAATAAAATGGAAAGCTTATTCGTAGCATCCCAGCCTTCTACATCCAGCGCCGGGTTGCTTTCAGCAAATCCTTTCTGTTGCGCTTCCTGCAAGGCTTCCGCGTAGGTAAGGCCTTCACTTAAACGGGTTAAAATATAATTGGTACTTCCATTAACAATACCTGAAACGCTTTGCAAAAGATCATTATCAAAATACTCTTCCAGGTTTCTGATTACGGGGATAGAACCACAAACAGCGGCTTCGTATAAAAAAGAAACCTTGTGTTCTTGCTGTAAGCGAATCAACTCAGCTAAATTTTCAGCGATCATTTTTTTATTGGCGCTGATCACCGATTTGCCTTTGGCAAAAGCGGTGCTTACAATCTTGAAAGCCTCCGGTGCATCATCAATTAATTCTACAATCAGGTTAATGCTTTCATCATTTAAAAGTTCGTTGTAGCTGGTGGTGAACAATTCAGCCGGTGCATCCCGCTTTTTGTCCGGGTGTTTGATACATACTTTTTTAATAGTGGCTCTTAAAGAAGGCGTGCTGTTTAATACGTGATAAATGCCTTCACCAACCACGCCGAATCCAAAGAGGCCAATGTTCAATTTATTATCGTGACTCATGATTTATTTTTTATGGGTAAGAAAAAGTAGAAGTAAGCGATGGTGTTTTTTGAGCAAAGAAATTGTTGATGCAGACAGTAATTTTTTCGTACTCTAAAAGGAAGCCATCATGCCCGTAAAGCGAATCAATCGCTGTAAATTTTGCGCCGGGAATTAATGCAGCCAATTCTTCCTGCTCAATAGCCGGGAATAATATATCGGAAGAGATGCTTATCACCAAAGTGGCTGCCCGTATAGCTTTCAGGGCATCGGCCACGGAGGTTCGTCCGCGGCTTACATCGTGCAAATCCATAGAGCGGCTTAAAAAATAATAGCTAAAAGCATTGAAGCGTTTGGCTAATTTTTCGCCCTGATAACGTTGATACGTTTCCGCCTTAAAACTTTGTGGTAGTGAGTGCTTAGATTCCTGTTGATGCCACCCGGCTTGCGCCAACGAATAGCTGGTATAGTTGCGATACGATAGCATGGCGATGGCCCTCGCATTCTTCATTCCATTCAAACCGGCATACGGCCAGTCTTCGTTCCAGGTAGGATCGGCTTCAATGCAAAACCGCTGTGCAGCATTAAACGCAATGCCCCAGGCCGAGTGGCGGGCATTGGTAGCAATAGGAAAAATATTTTGAAACAAGCCCGGTTCTTCAATAGCCCATTCTAATAGTTGTTGTCCGCCCATAGAGCCGCCAATACCAATGTAGATAGAACGAATGCCTAAAACATCTTTTAGCTTTTGATAGCAACGGATCATATCCCTTGTAGTAAACTGCGGGAAATGATGATAATAAGGCACTCCGGTTAACGGATTTACATCAAACGGAGAAAAGCTGCCATAGCAGCTTCCCGGCATATTGACGCAAACAATAAAATAGTCTTTTGAATCAAATAGCTTTTTATCTCCCACTAATCCATCCCACCATTCCAAAGGATTACTGTTAGCGGTAAGCGCATGAAAAATCCAAACTACATTATCCGACTTCGCATTCAATTGCCCGATGGTTGTAAAAGCCAAATGAAAGCCGGGTAAAGTTTGGCCCGACTCTAAGAGAAAGGTTTCTTTATAATAAAATGTTTCTGTCATAAAAAAAAGCAGGGCTTAAAAAAGCCCTGCGATAACTCAAACTCAAACTAATTGTTTCGATAAAACCCTTTCAAACGCTTGTTCAAAATCGGCTTTAATATCTTCTATATGTTCGATGCCGGCGCTGATGCGGATTTGATTAGGCGCTACGCCGGCAGCTGTTTGTTCATCACCGCTTAACTGTTCGTGCGTGGTGCTGGCAGGATGAATGGCCAATGTTTTTGCATCTCCTACATTGGCTAAGTGGCTTGCTAATTTCAGGCTATCAATAAACTTGCTTGCCCCTTCTTTATCGCCCTTAATGCCGAAGTTTAATACGCCACCAAAACCGTTTGGCAAATATTTTTTTGCAAGGCTGTAATATGGACTGCTGGCTAATCCGGGATATTGTACAAACTCCACGGCAGGATGGGCTTCCAGCCATTGTGCAAGCGCCAAAGCGTTTTGTACCGTGCGTTCTACACGCAGGGAAAGCGTTTCTAATCCTTGTAATAACAGGAAGGAATTAAAGGGGCTTTGGCTGGCGCCGAAGTCGCGCAAACCTTCTACACGGGCACGTATGGCGAAGGCGATGTTAGGTAAGCCAAGAGGATTGCCTTCGCCAAAAATGTCCCAGAACTTCAAGCCATGGTACCCTTCCGATGGTTCGGTGAATTGAGGAAATTTTCCATTGCCCCAGTTGTAATTACCACCATCAACTACCACACCGCCAATGGAGGTGCCATGACCACCAATCCACTTGGTAGCACTTTCCACTACTACGTTCGCTCCCCATTCCAACGGCCGAAACAAGTAACCGCCGGCGCCGAATGTATTGTCAACTACTAATGGCAAATCGTACTCTTTCGCCAGTTGAACAAATTTTTCAAAGTCGGGAATATTCAATCGTGGGTTGCCGATGGTTTCTACATAAATGGCTTTTGTATTCTTGTCAATCAGCGGAACAAAGCTTTCGATATCATCGCCATTGGCAAACCGGGCTTCAATACCAAGGCGCTTGAATGCTACCTTAAACTGATTGTACGTACCGCCATATAAGAACGTGCTGGTAATAAAATTATCACCGGCTTGTAAGATGTTGTTCAACGCTAAAAATTGTGCAGCTTGCCCTGAACCTGTTGCTACGGCTGCAACACCGCCTTCCAACGCCGCAATGCGTTTTTCAAAAACATCGGTGGTAGGGTTCATGATTCGGGTGTAGATATTCCCAAATTCGCGCAAGCCAAAAAGGTTGGCGGCGTGGGCCGAATCTTTAAACGCATACGAAGTGGTTTGATAAATAGGAACCGCTCTGGAGTTGGTGGCGGAGTCAATTTCCTGTCCGGCGTGAAGCTGTAATGTTTCGAAGCGATGTGTGCTCATGGTAAAAAGTTTGCTCCCTTTAGTTGAGAGGTGGTAAGAAAATATTGTGTAGAATACAAACCAACTTGCCAAAAAGACTAACAAAATTTTTTTATCAGGAGGTTTTTGAGCCCTTGAGTACTGGGCAAAAAAAAGCTCTCCCGATAAATCAGAAGAGCTTAACTATATTTTTTTTTTGAAGTAAAGCTTTGATCTGACTTATCTGTCAATTGCGTGAAAGCAAATGATGGAATTGGCACCTTTCCTTTAACCAGCACGTTGTTAATCTGAGCTTGTCAAAGGGAGGTTGTCAAGGCGTCTAAGGGCCATTACCCTCAGCCTTTCTTGATAAGTTGTTTTACAAAGAACTGGTGCAAAGATAAAAGGGAAAAAAGCTTAGCCACCAAAAAAATTTTTAATGAAACAAAAACTTATTGCATTTTAGTGGAATCCTTTATCATCTTGTCTGCGCTGCCATTGGGCATCTTGCTAATCATTTCCATCATATCTTTCGGTTGCATGAATGACCAATGCTCCACCGCTTTGCCGTCCTTAAACTTAACCAACTCCATGGAACGCATATCGTATGGTCCGGGTGGCATCATGGAGCCATCGCCGGTACCCGAATAATGCATCCATGAAAAAACATAATCATCATCGGCAACTGAGCGTATGGTTTCCATCTTCATGTCTTTTTGCGAGACGT